>NC_014931.1:0-4800000 GCF_000184745.1 Variovorax paradoxus EPS
TAGAATGCCCGGCGCCTTCCAGCAGAGAATATCCACAATACCTATACCAAGAAATGCCCGAGGGTTCCACCACTTTTCAAAGCGCCCATGTCGACTGACGGCATCGGCGAAAGCCTCTGGCAGGCCTGCGTCGACCAGCTCGCGCAGGAGCTGTCCGAGCAGCAGTTCAACACCTGGATCAAGCCCCTGACCGCACAGGTTGCCGACGACCTGTCGCGCATGACGGTGTTCGTGGCAAACCGCTTCAAGCTCGACTGGATCCGCGCCCAGTACGCCGGCAAGATCGCCGCCATGGCCGAGAAGATGTACGGCCAGCCGGTGGCCGTCGAGTTAGCGCTTGCTCCTCGCGAAGCACCCGTCCGCTCTGCGCCCATCGCCGTGATGACCGAGACCGATGTGCCGCGTGACGTGGCCGGTCCGGGCGAAGAGCCTGCCGCTGCCGGCTTCAAGAACCGCCTGAATTCAGGCCTCACTTTCGACACCCTTGTCGAAGGCACGGCCAACCGCATGGCGCGCGCCGCCGCGATGCACGTGGCCGGCATGCCGGGTCACCTGTACAACCCGCTTTTCATCTACGGCGGCGTCGGCCTGGGCAAGACCCACTTGATGCACGCTGTGGGCAACCGGCTGCTGGCCGATCGCCCCGATTCCAAAGTTCTCTACATCCACGCCGAGCAATTCGTCTCGGATGTGGTCAAGGCCTATCAGCGCAAGACTTTCGATGAGTTCAAGGAGCGGTATCACTCGCTCGACCTGTTGCTGATCGACGATGTGCAGTTCTTCGCCAACAAGGACCGCACGCAGGAAGAATTCTTCAACGCGTTCGAGGCCCTGCTCGCCAAGAAGTCGCACATCGTGATGACCAGCGACACCTACCCCAAGGGCCTGGCCGACATCCACGAGCGACTGGTTTCACGCTTCGATTCCGGCCTCACGGTGGCCATCGAGCCGCCCGAGCTCGAGATGCGCGTGGCCATTCTTATCAACAAGGCGCGCGCCGAATCGGCCGAGATGCCGGAAGAGGTCGCTTTCTTCGTTGCCAAGAACGTGCGCTCCAACGTGCGCGAGCTCGAAGGGGCGCTGCGCAAGATCCTGGCTTACTCGCGCTTCAACCAGAAGGAGATCTCGATCGCCCTGGCACGCGAGGCGCTGCGCGACCTGCTGTCGATCCAGAACCGGCAGATCTCGGTCGAGAATATCCAGAAGACGGTGGCCGACTACTACAAGATCAAGGTCGCCGACATGTACAGCAAGAAACGCCCGGCCAGCATTGCGCGGCCGCGGCAGATCGCGATGTACCTGGCCAAGGAGCTCACGCAAAAAAGCCTGCCGGAAATCGGCGAGCTGTTCGGCGGGCGCGACCACACGACGGTGCTGCACGCGGTGCGCAAGATCTCGGGCGAGCGCCAGCAGCTCACCGAGCTCAACCAGCAGCTGCACGTCCTCGAACAGACGCTCAAGGGCTGAAGCCGGATGTCATCAGAAATGCCCCTCGCGACAGCGGAGAATGGCGTCTTACAAGCTGATTCAAAGAGATAGAGAAGAGGAAGAAGACATGATCGTTTTGAAGGCAACCCAAGACAAGGTTCTTGCAGCGCTGCAGTCGGTGTCGGGCATCGTCGAGCGGCGCCACACGCTGCCGATCCTGGCGAACGTGCTGATCCGCAAGACCGGCGGCCAGCTCCAGCTGACCACCAGCGACCTCGAGATCCAGATCCGCACCACGGCCGAACTCGGCGGCGACGAAGGCAACTTCACCACCACCATCGGCGCGCGCAAGCTCATCGACATCCTGCGCACCATGCCGGCCGACCAGACCGTGAGCCTCGAATCGAGCGCGAGCAAGCTGGTGCTCAAGGGCGGCAAGAGCCGTTTCACGCTGCAGTCGCTGCCCGCCGAAGACTTTCCGCTGGTGCAGGAAGCCGCCAATTTCGGCCCCGTGTTCAGCGTGCCGCAAAAGACGCTGAAGGACCTGCTCTCGCAGGTCTCGTTCGCGATGGCCGTGCATGACATCCGCTACTACCTGAACGGCATCCTGTTCGTTGCCGAAGGCAAGCAACTGAGCCTCGTGGCCACCGACGGCCACCGCCTGGCGTTCTCCTCGGCCATGCTCGACGTCGAAGTGCCTCGGCAAGAAGTGATCCTTCCGCGCAAGACGGTGCTCGAAATGCAGCGCCTCCTGTCCGACGCCGAAGGCGCCATCGAGATGCAGTTCGCGAACAACCAGGCCAAGTTCAGCTTCGGCGGCATGGAGTTCGTCACCAAGCTGGTCGAGGGCAAGTTCCCCGACTACAACCGCGTGATCCCGAAGAACCACAAGAACACCGTCACGCTCGGCCGCGCGCCGCTCCTGGCCAGCCTGCAGCGCACCGCCATCCTGACCAGCGAGAAGTTCAAGGGCGTGCGCCTGAACATCGAGCCCGGCACGCTGCGCATCGCATCGAACAACGCCGAGCAGGAAGAAGCCCAGGACGAGCTCGACATCGACTACGGCGGCGACGCCATCGAGATCGGCTTCAACGTCACCTACCTGATCGACGCGCTGTCCAACATGGACCAGGACATGGTCAAGCTGGACCTGGCCGACTCCAACAGCTCGGCCTTGTTAACCATCCCCGAGAACGCATCTTTCAAGTACGTCGTGATGCCGATGCGTATCTAGCAGACGAACCACACAGCGCCTTGCGCAGACAACCCGCGGCCCTCCGCGGGTTTGCGCTTTCAAGAGGCGGCGAATTGAGTTCTTGAGAGCCCGAAAAATCACGTCGATGACGTGAGAGAGATAGAGGAATATCGAATGAGTGCAGAAGAAAACAAGCCCGAAGTCCCGCACACCGAGCCGGTCTACACGCCTGAAGTGCAGGTCGTCGCGCCCGAAGTCATCCTGGCCGACACCAGCTACGGCGAAGGCTCGATCACGATCCTGGAAGGGCTTGAAGCCGTGCGCAAGCGCCCCGGCATGTACATCGGCGATACCTCCGACGGCACGGGCCTGCACCATCTCGTGTTCGAAGTCGTGGACAACTCCATCGACGAAGCGCTGGCCGGCCATTGCGACGACATCGTCGTGACCATCCACAGCGACAACTCCATCTCGGTCACCGACAACGGCCGCGGCATCCCGACCGGCGTGAAGATGGACGACAAGCACGAGCCCAAGCGCTCGGCCGCCGAAATCGCGCTCACCGAACTGCACGCGGGCGGCAAGTTCAACCAGAACAGCTACAAGGTCTCGGGCGGCCTGCACGGCGTGGGCGTGTCCTGCGTGAACGCGCTGAGCATCAAGCTGCGCCTGATCGTGCGCCGCGAAGGCAAGATCCACGAACTCGAATTCAGCCGCGGCTTCGTGCAGAACCGCCTGCTCGAAACCGTGAACGGCTTCGAGGTCTCGCCCATGAAGATCATCGGCGACACCGACAAGCGCGGCACCGAAGTGCACTTCCTGCCGGACACGGAAATCTTCAAGGAAAACAACGATTTCCACTACGAGATCCTCTCCAAGCGCCTGCGCGAGCTGAGCTTTCTGAACAACGGCGTGCGCATCCGCCTGCTGGACGAGCGCACCGGCAAGGAAGACGACTTCTCGGGCGCCGGCGGCGTGCGCGGTTTTGTGGAATTCATCAACAAGGGCAAGACCGTCCTGCATCCGAACTCGTTCTATGCAGCGGGCGAGAAGCCGGCCGACACCTACGGCGGCATCCCCGGCACGCACATCGGCGTCGAAGTGGCGATGCAGTGGAACAGCGGCTACAACGAGCAGGTCCTCTGCTTCACCAACAACATCCCCCAGCGTGACGGCGGCACCCATCTCACCGGCCTGCGCGCCGCGATGACCCGCGTCATCAACAAGTACATCGAAGAGAACGAGTTCGCGAAAAAAGCGAAGGTCGAGGTCACCGGCGACGACATGCGCGAAGGCCTGTGCTGCGTGCTGAGCGTGAAGGTGCCCGAGCCCAAGTTCTCCAGCCAGACCAAGGACAAGCTGGTGTCCAGCGAAGTGCGCGCGCCGGTGGAAGACATCGTCGGCCGCCTGCTCACCGACTACCTGCAGGAGCGCCCGAACGACGCCAAGATCATCTGCGGCAAGATCGTCGAAGCCGCCCGCGCCCGCGAAGCCGCCCGCAAGGCCCGCGAAATGACGCGCCGCAAGGGCGTGCTCGACGGCATGGGCCTGCCCGGCAAGCTGGCCGACTGCCAGGAGAAAGATCCTGCCCTGTGCGAGGTCTACCTGGTGGAGGGAGACTCCGCCGGCGGCTCCGCCAAGCAGGGCCGCGACCGGAAGTTCCAGGCCATCCTGCCGCTGCGCGGCAAGATCCTGAACGTCGAAAAAGCGCGCTACGAGAAGCTGCTCACCAGCAATGAAATTCTCACGATGATCACCGCGCTGGGCACCGGCATCGGCCGCGCCGGCGCGACGACTGCGGGTGGCGGGGCCGACGACTTCAACGTCGCCAAGCTGCGCTACCACCGCATCATCATCATGACCGACGCCGACGTCGACGGTGCCCACATCCGCACGCTGCTGCTCACCTTCTTCTACCGGCAGATGCCGGAGCTGGTCGAGCGCGGCCACATCTACATCGCGCAGCCGCCGCTCTACAAGGTGAAGGTCGGCAAGGAAGAGCAGTACCTGAAGGACGGCCCCGCGCTCGACGCCTTCCTGCTCAAGGTGGCGCTGAAGGATGCGCGCATCGAGACCGGCGGCGCGAGCTCGACCACGCTCACCGGCGACACCCTGGCCGAACTGGCGCGCAAGCATCAGGTGGCCGAGTCCGTGATTGCGCGCCTGCGCAACTTCATGGACGCGGAGGCCCTGCGCGCCATCGCCGACGGCGTGGCGCTCGACCTGGACACCACGCCCGCCGCCGAAGCCTCGGCCGTCGCGCTGCAGGCCAAGCTGCGCGAACTCAACACGACCGGCATTCCGGCCGAGGTGAGCAACGAGTTCGACGCCCGCACCGACAAGCCGCTCCTGCGCATCAGCCGCCGCCACCACGGCAACATCAAGAGCAGCGTGATCACGCAGGACTTCGTGCATGGCGCCGATTACGCAGCGTTGGCAGAAGCAGCCAACACCTTCCGTGGCCTCTTGAGCACCGAAGGCGCGCTGGTCAAGCGCGGCGAGGGCGAGCGCGCCAAGGAAGAAAAGGTCGACGACTTCCGCCAGGCCATGAAGTGGCTCATCAGCGAAGCCGAACGCGCCACCTCGCGCCAGCGCTACAAGGGCCTGGGCGAAATGAACCCCGAGCAGCTGTGGGAAACCACCATGGACCCGACCGTGCGCCGCCTCCTTCGCGTGCAGATCGACGACGCGATCGAAGCGGATCGCGTGTTCACGATGCTGATGGGCGATGAGGTGGAGCCGCGGCGGGAGTTCATCGAGCAGAACGCATTGCGGGCGGCGAATATCGACGTTTGAGCGAGCGTCGCACGCATTTCCAGCGCAATTGCCGTAATCCCCTGCCGGGGATTGCGGCAATTTTTATTGCGGCAACGCTTCGCTTAAGACGATCGGCAAATCGTCATTTATTGGGGAAATTTTCCCCGAGAATTTCAGCCCCCGGCCTTGGAATTGCAT
This sequence comes from Variovorax paradoxus EPS, assembly GCF_000184745.1. NCBI lineage: Bacteria > Pseudomonadati > Pseudomonadota > Betaproteobacteria > Burkholderiales > Comamonadaceae > Variovorax > Variovorax paradoxus. The sequence goes on from NC_014931.1 coordinate 5,579, forward strand.
GACGGCATGTTCGCCAATTGCCAATGATCCGTAAAGCCAGATCGAGTTTGAGTTTTTGCCTTCATAAATTACAGGTAGATTTCGAATGCCGGCTCAATTCTTATTGGCTTTCCGCGGATAACCGACAGCAGAATCCACGTAATTATTTCAGCAATGAAGCCAGTGTATGGTTTGGCATTCCTGGCTTTTCTGAGCGTCTTCTTCAACCATTCGGATTGGGTTTTCTGTAATTTTTCAGTTGCAGCGCAAAATACAAAAAACTCAACCGTGGCGAGCCTGTCTGATATTTTTCGCACAGTTTTTTATAGGGTGATCACCCTCGGCCTCAAGCTAAAAAGGATTGAAAGTTTTTCAATTTTTTGGAAATTCATTTCCGCACAAGCAGAGTCTCCCAAATGATCAGGCGCCCGGTTTCGATTACCGGCCATGTGCTTCTTTTACTTCTCGATTTTTATTGATCCGAGAAATTCGAATACACCGGTGCTGCAACCCGGCAAGCCACCACGCTACTGGCAACCCAACCGGAACCGCCTGTCGCGCGCTGCATGTCTTTCGCTGCGCAGCCGATCCTGCGAATACACGTCCTGCGGCTGCCGTGCGGCGGCATCGAGCCGTTTGACGGATTCATCCAGCTGGCTGCATTCAGCCATCGCGCTGTCGACATTGCGAGCCACCTGCCGCTCGTATTGCTGTTGCTGCTCGGCGACAGCGGTGTTGTTTCGGTTCGAAGCCTCTCGTTCCGAGATGCTCATTCCATCCGCAATGTTCACGTCGCGACGGAGGCGAACCGTCGTGGCGCGTGAGCCCGGCGGACAGGGCCCGTCCGAATAAGCAGCCTTGCCCGAGGGCGTGAGGCACTTGGTCACCTCGAAAGTGTCGGGTGGGGCGGGGGCGAGAGATGGCGACGGCGGCACGGGCGCAGCACGGCCGATCGGCGCAGGTGGCGCTGTCGGGCGCTGTTGCGCAGGCTGGGAAGAAGCGCGCTGCGCCAGCAACCATTCCGCGCCCCGAAAGAGCAGGAACACGAGCAACGCGGCGAGCGCCAGCCACAACGCCCAATGGCGATCCCGCTTCGGCCTCAAACCACGCTCCCATGCCGTCATCGCCTCTCGGCGTTCGGGCAGGGGGTCGTGGTCGTCGGTGCCGTTCATCGGAGACGCAGTATCTCCGCGAAGGCACAACAGGCGGGCGTCGGACCTGCTAGCTTTTCACGCGGCCAGGTTGCCCACGGCCTTGCATCGCAGCCGCCACACGCGCGATCCCGCCCGTCCCGCTCGCAGCCCGCCCGATCAACGCCCCGCCGGCCGCACCGGCCACCAAACGCGCAATGAAAGACCGGCTGCGCCCCGAAATCAGCAGCAGCAACACACCCGCCCCGAGCACGGCCAGGTGCTCGCCCGGAAAGTCGGCCCGTTGGGCATCGACCCGCTTGAATTCATTGATCGTCGACTGGATGGTCATTCGAAAGCTCCTTCTGTAGTCATGCCTCGTTGTTAGCCGGCGCCGCCGTGCACCGCTGTAGGCGCGAACCATGCACCCGTGCGGGCCGGCCTCAAAAGCGTTGCGTCTCAGGGTTTCCGTGAGGTCGGGGTCCGGAAACGGCCGCGATGCCCGTCACACAGCCGTCATCAGCTATTAAAACAATAGCGTTCAACTTCGATTCGAGGATCGTTCCTCGTAAACGCTATATCTAGCCCGACTCTTGCTAAGCAAAATCCTCGACGGATTTCACGTCATGCAAGATCGAGGACAACAAGCAATGAACCCTATGCGTCTCCGGCGGCCACTGGCCGCTTTGGTACTGGGCGGTACAGCAGCATTCCTCGGCGCCGTCTTGCCGGCGCACGCTTTCTCGAACCCGCCCATCCAGGTGGCGCAAGGCGTCGAGTACATGTGCGGCGGCGCAGCCAAGGGCGAGGCCGAGTTCATGGAAATGGTGGCGCCGCGCTGGGCCGCGACGATCGAGCTGGGCGTGAGCGACGGCAAGGGCGCGCAGTTCGCGGGCTTCCCGGCCAAGGCCTCGGTCGAGATCCGCCAGAAATACACCGGCCAGACGGTGATGGATGTGCAAACGCAGGCGCCCTACATGCTTGCGCGCCTCGACCCGGGTGCCTACGACGTGAACGTCACGCTGGGTGGGCTCACGCTGACGCAGACGCTGATCGTGATTGCCGGCGTGCCGGGCCGCGCCTCCTTCCTCTGGCCGTCGAACTTCGACATGGCCTCGGTCACGCCGCCGATGCCGCAGGCGCTGGCGCAGACCTCCGCCGCTCGCTGAGCCCCAGCATCGGCCGCACGACGGCCGCATGCCCGGCCTGTGGTGGCCATCGACAGGTCAGTCAGCCTTTTCTAAGTCGTTCGCCGCACATTGGCGGCGTGGCTCTCGCCATCACGACCTGGAAAGGATTCAAGACCATGACCTCCCGTTTTTCTTCCTCTTCTTCTTCGCGCATGCGGCCGCTGGCGGCCGCCATGCTGTGCGGCGCTGTCCTGCTGGGGGCGCTGTCGTCGGCGCACGCGGCGGTGAATCCGCCGATCTACATGACGCACGGCGTCGAATACATGAGCGGCGGCATCGGCAGCGACGAAGCGCAGTTGATGGAAACGGTGTCGCCTCGCTGGCCCGCGACCTTCGAATTCGCGGTCAAGGACCACAAGGGCAGCGCCGATTTCGCAGCCGGCGTGCACATCACGGTGCGCGACAGCAGCGGCACCAAGCTGCTGGACAACGTGGTGTCGGGCGGCCCGTTCATGGTGGCGCGGCTGGAGCCGGGCACCTACGAGGTCGAGGCGCGCATCGGCAGCCAGACGCTCAAGCAATCGCTCACTGTGCCGCACGGCGCCTCCGCCAAGGCCATCTTCGAATGGCCGGCAGGCACCGACATGGCCTCGGCCGGCACGCGCACGGTGCAGTGACGCGGCGGCGGCGGTTGCCGGTGCAGCTTGCCGGCGTCGCGGAAATCTGACGCTCCTCAAGCCACGGCGCCCGCTATCCGGGCGTCGCGCGCTATAGAAAAAATAGCGAATGCGGCGCCTTGGGGCGTCTTGAATGCGCGGCATGCGCCTTGCAGGTGGTGTATCCCGGGCAATGCCCGAACCCATTGCCCCGATGCCGATCCGCCCCCTGAGCGCCCTGACCGCGCTGTTGCACGTCTACATCGCGCTGCGCCTCGTGCCCGCGCTGGCCACGCTCACGCCCGCATGGCCGCTGGCGCTGGTGCTGCTCGCGGTGTCGGCGCTCACGATCCCGCTGCCTTTCGTCTCGCGCCGCATTGCGTCCAATGCCTCGATGGGCGAGGTGCTCAAGTGGGTCGGGCTGATCAGCATGGGCTGGTTCTCGTCGATGTTCGTGCTGACGCTGCTGCGCGATGCCGGCCTGCTGCTCGCCTGGCTGGCGGGCGCGCTGGGCCTTGTGCAGGTGCGCTGGAATGCGCTCTTGCCGTGGAGCGCGCTGGCGGTGCTGGCGATGGCCACGGGCACATCGCTTGTCGGCTTCCTCAACGCGCGGCGCACGGCGAGCGTGAAACGCGTGGAGGTGCCGATCCGCGGGCTGCCGGCGGCGCTCGAGGGCTTCACGATCGCGCAACTGAGCGACATCCACGTCGGGCCGACGATCAGGAGCGCCTACATCCAGCGCATCGTCGATGCGGTGAACCGGCTGGGCGCCGACGCGATCGCGATCACCGGCGACCTCGTGGACGGCACCGTGCCCGAATTGCGCGAGCACATCGCGCCGCTCGCGGGACTGCGCGCGCGGCACGGCACCTTCGTGGTCACGGGCAACCACGAGTACTACGCGGGCGCGCATGCGTGGATCGACGAGCTGCGCCGGCTCGGCCTCAAGGTGCTGCTCAACGAGCACGTGGTGCTGCAGACGCGCAATGTGCGCGGCGCGCAGACCGATGAAGAACTCTTCGAAAGCGCGCTGGTGCTGGCCGGCGTGACCGACTTCACCGCCGGGCACTTCGACGCGGCGCATGCGAGCGACCCGCACCTGGCGCTGTTCGATGCGCCGCCGCTGGTGCACACGCGTGTGCTGCTGGCGCACCAGCCGCGCAGCGCGACGGTGGCGGCTGCGGCGGGCTACCAGCTTCAGCTGTCGGGCCACACGCATGGCGGCCAGTTCTTTCCCTGGAACCTGTTCGTGCCGATGCAGCAGCCCTTCACGGCGGGCCTGCACCGGCTGCACGACATGTGGATCTATGTGAGCCGGGGCACCGGCTACTGGGGGCCGCCGAAGCGCTTTGGCGCGCCTTCGGAAATCACGCTGCTGACCTTGGTGCCGGCCCGGCCCTGAGCCGGCCCTTTTCTTTTTTCAGGATTGCAGTTCGGCCAGCCGGCGGGCGTTGGACGTGGCTGCGGCATGGATCGGCTTGAGGCCTTCGCGCGCGATGCGGACGGCAACGCCGGAAAGCTGGCTGGCCGCGTTCGCCGTGCGGGCCGCCGTCTGCACGAACGCATCACCGCGCGCGGCCGCTTGTGCGGGGGTGACGCTGCCGGCCATCGAGAAGAAGGCCGTCGTGCCCTGGAGCCACTGCTGCAGCGCCTTGTTGGCCAGCGAGAAATGGCTGCTGTGCCACTGCTTGACCATCGCCATGCCCGATTCGCTCGCCGCGGCGAGCTTCTCGTGCCCCATGAGCTGGAATTCCGCCAGGTCGGCCGCGCTGGGCGTGAGGCCGGCCTTGGCGATGCGCTCGGTCCGCATGCGGATCACCGAGCCGGAGGACAGCAGCATCTCGTTGGTCTTGAGGGCCAGGTCGAGCCACTGCATGAGCGGATTGGCCAGACGGGCGGTGGAACTGAGAGATGACATGTGAGGGGCCGATGCGTGGGGGAGGAGAACCCACTATAGGCCTCGACCGTTTCGAATTGCTGCGGCGCAGCAATTTCAAACTGCATTCTTGTTGAACAAGTCCTACCTTCGGATGTGGAAATTACGTGCAGACGGCATCGGTGCCCTGCGCTGGAAAGTAAACATGCGTTTTCTTCCGTTATCCGCACTGGACACCCATCACATGAAATCACATCCTTGCGCGCCCCTTCGGGCCGCCGTGTTCGCAGGCCTTTTCGGCTTGCTGGGCACGGCGGCCCATGCTTTTGGCGACGACACCCGCGGCTTCTACCTCGACGGCGGCCATGCGCGCCACGGAGAGAAGGGCGACACCAACTCGGTCAGCGTCGGCATGACGGTGCCGTGGTCGTTCAACGAGAGGCGACCGGGAAGTCCGTTCTCCTCGTACCTCGACTTCTACATAAGCAACTGGCATGCGCGTCCCTTGGACGACGGCCCGCGCAATTTCGTCCAGATCGGCGCGATCTACACCTTGCGCTACCGCTTCGGCGACGGCGCGTCGCCCTGGTTCGCCGAAGGCGGCGTCGGCGCGACCTTGATGGACCATGTCTACCGCACGCCCGACCGCAGCTTCAGCACGGCCTTCCAGTTCACCGAGGTGCTAGGCATCGGGCGCAGCTTCGGCGACAACGGAGCGCATGAAGTCTCGCTGCGGGTGCAACACGTTTCGAATGGCGGCATCAAGAAGCCCAACCCGGGCGAGACCTTCCTGCGCCTGCGCTACACCTATCACTTCTAGGCTAGGCGCCCGGGGCGCGACCAGGCAAGCGACGAGGGCGGCTGCGGCGCATGCGCATCTCGGTGACGAGGTAGGCGCACAGCGCGACCGCCAGCGGCAGCAGGTAATACAGGCCGCGATAGGCCAGCAGCGCACCCAGCAGCGTCGTCTCGGCCACTTGGTAGGACAGCAGCGCGACGAACACCGCTTCCAGCACGCCGAGCCCCGCCGGCACGTGCGTGACGACGCCAGCCACCGCCGCCACCAGCAGCACCGCGAGCACATGCGGATAGCCGACCTGGCCCTGCAGCAGCAGCCAGATCACCCCGCCCATCAGCGACCAGTTCAGGCACGACATCGCGAGCTGCAGCAGCGCCATCGCGAGCCCCGGCGTCTTGAACGTGTGGCCGCGCACACGCCACACGCGTCCCGCCGAAAACGCACACAGCGCGAGGTAGCCCACCGACAGCGCCAGCAGCACAGCGCCGAGCACGCGCAGCCCGCCGCTGCCGATCTTCCATTCGGGCGGCAGTGCCATAGGCCAGAAGAAGAAAGCCGCGCCGGCCACCACCAGGTAGCCCAGCCAGTTGGTCAGCATGCTGAAGCCCAGCACGCGGGTGATGGTCGCGTTGCCGAGACCCAGGCGCGAATAGAGCCGGTAGCGAAACGCCACGCCGCCGACCAGCGAACCGAAGTTCAGGTTGAAGGCATAGCTGATGAAGGTCACGCCCATCACCGTGCCGGCGCCGAGCTTGTGCCGCGTGAGGTGGCGGCCGAGCAGGTCGTAGGTGCTGTAGAGCACGAAGCTGCTTGCGGCCAATGCGCCGGCTGCGAGCAGCGTCGTCGCGGGCAGCGCGCGAATCGCCTGGAACACCTCGCTCCAGTCGATGGCCCGTGCCTGGGTCACCAGCAGCCAGGCGACGAGCCCGAAGAATCCCCAAACGACCACCCGGCGGGCCCAGGGCCACCAGGACTGGCGAGCGAGGGCCATCGTCGTGCTCATGCTCTTGCTCACGGACTCATGCCGCTTCCGTCGGCGTCGCGCCGCCGGTGTTGTTGCTGTTCTTCTCGTTCTTCTGCCGCTCGGCCAGATCGGTCGCCTCGGCCGGCGTCAGGCGCGGCACGTGGCGCGGCAGGCGGTCCAGCCACGCGGGATACCAACGCAGGAAGTGAAAGATGAAGAAGCTGCGCACCAGCCGCCATCCGCTCCACTCGCTCGCGAGGTCTGTCGTTTCGATGCGCTTGCAGCTCTCCTGCATAAGCTGGTCCATGCGCTTCCACAGCACCTCGTTGAAGGCCTTGTCGCGCACCACCACGTTGGCTTCGAGATTGAGCGACAGGCTCAGCGGATCGAGATTGCTCGAGCCGACCGTGCTCCAGCGGTCGTCCATCAGCGCGACCTTGCCGTGCAGCGGCCGGTCGCAGTACTCGTAGATGCGCACGCCCGCGTGCAGCAGGTGGTGGTACAGCATGCTCGCGGCCGTCTTCACGATCGGCATGTCGGGCTCGCCCTGCAGGATGAGCCGCACATCGACGCCGCGGCGCGCGGCGCGGCGCAGTTCCTTGATGAGCCGGTAGCCCGGAAAGAAATACGCGTTGGCGATCACGATGCGCTCGCGCGCCGCGCGGATCGCGGCGCGGTAGTGGCGCTCGATGTCGTTGGTGTGGCGGCGGTTGTCGCGCGTGACGAACATCGCGTCGGCTTCGCCAGCCGTGAGTTGCCGCACCGGCGGCGCCTGCTTGAGCCGGCGGCGGAACCACCCCGCGCCCTTGCCGCCGACGGCGATGGCGCGCAGCACGAACTGGTGGATCTCCGCGACGATCGGGCCCGCGAGTTCCACCGCCCAGTCCTGCTTGGCCTTCGGACCGAAGTCGAGCAGGTGGTCCGCGGAATAGTTGATGCCGCCGACGAAGGCGCGTTCGCCGTCGACCACCACGATCTTGCGGTGCATGCGGCGGAACACGTTGAGCCGCTGTCCCATGAAACGATGGCCGGGGTCGAACACCCGCACCTTCACACCGACCGAGGTAAGGCCCTCGATGAACTCGCGCGAAAGGTCGGGCGAGCCGAAGCCGTCGATCATCAGGTCGACCTTGGCGCCGCGCTGCGCTGCTTCGCGCAGTGCCGCGTGCAGCCCGAGGCCGACCTTGTCCTCGAACAGGATGAAGGTCTCGACGATCACTTCGCGCTCTGCCGCGCGGATCGCATCGAACACGCGCGGAAAGAATTCCTCGCCGTTCTCGAGCAGCTCGATGCGGTTCCCGCCGACCCAATGGTTGCCGTGGCTCATGGTGCGACCCGCTTCAAAGATCGATGTCCGCTACCAGCGGCGCGTGGTCCGACAGGTGCGACCAAGGCCGGCGCGGCAGCACCACCGGCGCGTGCACGCCGGCGTTGCGCACATAGATGCGGTCCAGCGGCAGCAGGGGAAAACGCGAGGGAAAGGTCCTGGCGGCGCGACCATTCGCATGCACGAACACCTCGCGCAAGTCAGCGCCTTTTTCCAGCACCTCGTGCGCGCGGCCGCGCCAGTCGTTGAAGTCGCCCGCGACGATCAGCGGCGCATCGGCCGGCACTTCGTCGCGCACGATGTGGCAGAGCAGTTCGAGCTGCTGCTGGCGATGCGCTTCGGCCAGCCCCAGGTGCGCGCAGATCACATGCACGTCGACCGTGCGGCCCGGCAGGCGCAGCACGCAGTGCAGGAGGCCGCGCTTCTCGGGGCCGCTCACCGACACATCGTGGTTGCGGAAATGCACGATCGGAAACTTCGACAGCACCGCGTTGCCGTGGTGGCCCTTCGGGTACACGGCGTTGCGGCCATAGGCGAACTGCGGCCACATGGTGTCGGCCAGGAATTCGTAGTGCGGCGCATCCGGCCAATTGCTCACCTTGCGCGAATGGCGCGAATGCGTGCCCAGCACTTCCTGCAGGAAGACCACGTCGGCGCCGACCGTGCGCACCGCGTCGCGCAATTCGGGAAGGATGAACTTGCGGTTGAGCGCGGTGAAGCCCTTGTGGGTGTTCACCGTCATGACCTTCAGCGAGGTCGGTGCGGGCGCGGCGGCCACGGTTGGTATCGGGGAGGAAGACATCGATTCTGGCGTTGTACGTTGCCGCGCCGGGCCTGCCTGTAGGAACGCGCCACCTTCTTCCGTGCCTTTCGCGCGCGGGCGGCGGGCTCCTACAGCCGGGCCTGCCCCACCCCGACACGCCCGGCGCGAAGCGCCTCCTACGGTCATTTCAGGGCTGCGAAAAGGCGGCCCAAGGTTCTCCATCCATCACTCTTACGAGACAAGCAAAAGGAACTCACCATGAAGCAGCAGACCACTATTTTTAAGGGCACGGTGCTCGCCGTGCTGATGGCCGCGGCCGGCGGCGCGATGGCCCAGGCGACGTCGATTCCCGCACAGCCCGATCCGTCGGTGGGCGGCCAGGCCAGCACGATGACGCCGGCCGGCGTGGCCAATCCGCCGCAGCGCCCCGACAACTCGATGCCCGCCTCCCGCGAGGCCGTGAAGGCGGAGGCACGCGTGCAGAACCGCAACAACGCCAACAGCATGGTGCCCAAGGGCGAAGCGACGACCACGGTCAACCACCAGCCCAACGCAATGCCGCGGCCGACCGGGGAGCAGTCGCGTGCTGAAGTGAGCCAGCAGGCCCGCAAGGTCAAGCCGCAATTCGGCGAGAAGGGCGAGCGCCCGGAAGTGCCGACCAATCCAACGGAAAAGACCGGCACGCCGAAGTAAGCAGGCGGCCCACCTGAACGGAAAAAGCCCGCAGCGCGCAAGGCGCTGCGGGCTTTTTTTCAGAGGCCGCCGTCACCGGCGGCCGGCTGTTCAGCTCTTGACGGGTGCGGCGTCGCGCTGGCCATCATGGCCGCGGTGACCGCCATGACCACGGTGGCCGTGACCGCCGGCATGCACCGTTTCGGCATCGAAGGTCTTCTTCTGGTCAGCCGACAGCGCCGCGTAGAAGGTCTTCGTGGCTTCGGCGCGCTTGGCGAACATCGCGCTGCGCTCGGCCTGGCGGGTCTGCATGCGTTCCAGGCGCTCGGGCGTGGTCAGCTTGGCGAACTCGGCGCGGTCCATGCGCTGCGGGCGGGCACCGGCCGGCGGCTGGTTGGCCGTGGTGTAGGTGGTCCACGCGCTTTCCTGGGCTGCCGTTAGCTTGAGCTTGTCCTTCAGCGCGGCGAGGCGCTTGGCACGGTGCTCCTTCATGCGCTCCATGCGCTGGGCCGGGTCCATGCGCTTGTGTTGCGCCTTGGGGGCGGCGGTGGTGTCGGCCTGGGCCACGGCAGCGGCGGGCGCCGCGGGCGTGGTGGTTGCGGCCGGCGCTTGAGCGAAGGCACCCGAAGAGGCGAGGGCTGCGGAGCCCAGGAGGCTGGCCCAGACGATGCGTTGGCGAAGAGAAATCATGAGAAGTGCTTCCTTTCGAAGAAGCCCGCCACCGAGGGGCAGCAGGTGAAGCGAAGTGTGGAAGACCTCTGTATCGCCTCCGTTAGCCCGGCGTGAGCTTGCGTAAAGAATGATGAATCGCACGCGCGCATCGCTGCGGTGTGCGATGCCGCTTATTTGGGCCGCGGCTGCTTCAGGCCCCGGTCCGGCGACTGCAGCTTTCCGGCGCGCAGTTCGCCGACCGCGCGGGCGACGGCACGCGCGACATTGCGCACTTCTTCCTGCACGTCGGTGTCTTCATCGAGCGCATCGTGGCTGGTGGCATACGGTTCGTAGTAGCCGATGTAGCGGTCCAGCCGCGCTTGCGCGCCCGCGTCGACAAGCCCCATCCAGTCGAGCCAGTCGGTGAGGTTGCGGCGCACGCTCTCGACGCCGGCCACGTCGCCGTGTACCACCACGCCATAGACGCGGCCCTCCAGGTGCTTGGGATAGCCCCAGCCCTGGAGCTCGAGCGCCTTGGCTTCTTCGGGCTTCTTGCCGTGCGTGCTCGTGGGGTCGGGGTTGCCGCCGTCCGCACAGACGAGGCGATCGATCATCAGCTTGAGGGGACTGGTGGCCTGGTACCAGTGCGTGGGCGTGAGCAGGATCACGCCGTGCGCAGCAACCCAGCGTTCGTAGATCTCGTTCATCCAGTCGCCGGTCTGGCGCAGCGAATGGTTGGGATAGCAGCTGCAGGGCCAGTGGCACAACGGCATGGCGGTGGAAACGCAGGCCTTGCAGGGGTGGATGTGCCGGCCGTATTCCGAGGTGAGATGGCTCAGGTCGAGCACGTCGGCTTCGACGCCGCTGCCTTCGAGCACTTCGCGCGCCAGTTCGGTCAGGCGCCATGTCTTGGAGATTTCGCCGGGACAGGTGCCGTCGTTGCGCGGCGAGCCGTTCACCAGCAGCACGCGCGAACGCGTCTGCGGCTGGCCCCAGACAGCCTGAGCTGCATCGATGCGCGCCTTGGCTTCGAGCCAGTCCACCGACAAGTCGTAGTCGGGGTCCGCATAGCCGGGCCCGGCCTTGCGCGTGACCGGCGCCTTGCGGCCTTCCTGGTACGCCTCCCACGCAATCAGTTCGATGCGCTGGAGCGAATCGGACTCGGCCTTGAACGCCGGGTCCTGGAACGGCTGCATGAAGCGGTCGTGGAACTGGGCGCGCTGCAGCGTCTCGGGCGCCTGTCCTTTGCGGATCGTGGGGGACATGGCCGGAATCTATGCGGCCGCGCGCCGGCACAGAACCACGCGCGATGCCGACTTCCGGTAGGCGCGCGACTACAGATCAGCTCCGCAGCTCAGCCGAGCTGGCCGTTCTGGAAATCGTGCACGGCCTGTTTCACTTCCTCCTGCGTGTTCATCACGAACGGCCCGTACTGCGCGATGGGTTCGTGCAGCGGCCGGCCCGCGATGAGCAGCGCGCGCGCCGGGCTGTGGTTGGTCGCGCCCGCGCGCAGCACCACGCCGTCGCTGCCGACGTCGTTGGCGAGGATCGCCATGCGGCGCGTCGGCACTTCGCTCCCGGCGATCCAGAGCGATTCGCGGAACACGTAGACCAGCACGTTGTGGTCCGCCGGCAGCGGCTGCGCGAATTCGGCGCCGGGCGGCAGCGTGAGGTCCAGGTAGAGCGGCTCGGTGTGCGCGCGCAGCACCGCGCCTTCGATGCCGTGGCTGGTGCCGGCGATCACCCGCACGTGCACGCCTTCGGCGGTGGTGTATTCGGGAATCTCCTCGCTCTGGATGTCGCGATACCAAGGCTCGCGCATCTTGTCCTTGGCCGGCAGGTTGAGCCAGAGCTGAAAGCCTTCCATGAGGCCTTCTTCCTGCTCGGGCAGCTCGCTGTGCACGAGGCCGCGGCCGGCGGTCATCCACTGCACCCCGCCGTTTTCGAGCAGGCCTTCGTGGCCGGCGCTGTCGCGGTGTCGCATGCGGCCCGCGATCATGTAGGTGACGGTTTCGAAGCCCCGGTGCGGATGGTTCGGAAAGCCGCCGATGTAGTCGCCCGGGTTGTCGCTGCCGAAGGCATCGAGCATCAGGTACGGATCGAGCCGTTTCTGCAGCGGCTGCTGCAGCACGCGGGTGAGCTTGACGCCGTCGCCGTCGCTGGTGGAGACACCGGCCACGATGTGGTCGAGGCCGCGGGGCGTGGCAACGGGTTCGGTGGGGTGGTTGGCGTTCTTGGTCATGCGACCCATGGTGTCACTAACCCGCCGACCGCACCACCGGTGGGGATGAGCGCGGGCTCCGCGCGAACGATCGAGGGCGCAAGGCCCGCCGCCTGCTTCACGTGCGCTCTTCTGTGTGTTCTTCTCCGAACCAGTTGCCATGGAAGCCGACCGGCACGCGGTGCGGCAGCGACACCGTGCAGACCGGGCCCTTCGCGAGCGCGCGGGCATCGAAGATCACGAGGTCGCTGGTGTTGGTCGCGCTGCGCCACACGGTCGCGAGCAGCCAGCCGTCGCCTTCTTCCGCATCGGGCGAGCGGGGGACGAAAACGCCTTCGGACACCACTTCGGGCGCGGGGAACATGTACATGTCGCGCTCGGTCCCGGGTTTGGCGTGGTCGATGTGAGCCAGGCCGGCGTAGAGACGCGGCGGCCCGCCGGGCGTCGTTTCCGCATGGCACGTGTACCAGCCGTGGCGGTAGGGCAGGCCGGCGAAGCGGTCGTCGATGCGCGGGAATTCGCCCGGGACGTCCGAAATCCGCGTCTGCGTGAATTCGCGCGACGGGTTCGACAGGTCGAACTGCCAGCGCACCAGCCAGCTCTGCGGCGTGATCTCGCTGGCGGGCGAGCCGTCGGGCTTCGGAAAGAGGGGCGGCGTCGCGAACTGCATCACGTCGGCGAACAGGCTGCCGTCGGCCTCCCAGGCGTTCATGACGTGGAACGCATAGCAGCTCGGGCCGCGCCACCAGACGATGTCGGCCGTGCTGCCGTCGCGCGGCATCAGGCCGACGCGGGTGCCGTACTCGGGTTCCCAGGCGTAGGGCGGTCGGCCGCTCTGGGCGCGCTCCATGCTGGCGGTGAGCGGCATGATGGGGAACATCACATGGCGGTCGGTCGCCATGAAGTCGTGGACCATGCTGGCGTAGGGCGCCTCGAAATGTTCGAAGCGCGTGACGCGGCCCTCGGGCGAGATCACGCCGAAGCTCATGCCGTTGGACAGCTTCGCCGGCGTGCCGTAGCCGAAGAACAGCAACTCGCCGGTGCGCGGATCGGTCTTCGGGTGGGCGGTGAAGGCGCCGCTCAGCGCGCCGTCGAAATCGGTGGCGCCGAGGGTGGCGAGCGTGGGCAGCTCGAAGCCGATCGGCAGATGCGCCTCCTCGAGCGCGAGCAGCCGGCCGGCATGGGCGATGACGTTGGTGTTGCCCGTGCCGTCGTGCTGCGGTGGCGGTCCGTCGCTGACCCTCGCCTTCTGGAAGCTGCTGGTCAGGTCCCGCCCTTCGGTGGCGGCGCGCCAGAGATCGGTGCGCAGCCAGCGGTTGCGGTAGTGCACCTGCCCGTCGGCCAGGGTGAACGAATGCAGCATGCCGTCGCCCGCGAACCAGTGCGCCTTGGGGTCGGGCACCACCGGGTTCGGGCCGTTGCGCACCAGCGTGCCCCGAAGGCCTTCGGGCAAGACGCCTTGCAGCGGCAGCGGCCCGAGTTCCGTTTCGAAGTCGATCGGCGCCATGTTGGGCGGCGGGGCGTTGCGAGGCAGGGTGACGTCGTTCATCGGGGCTCCTGGGTTCAAGGGAAGATCGCCCGATATCTTGCGGCATCCGCGCCCGGCTTCGAACCCCGCAAAACAGCCAGGAAAAAAGCCGGCCGTCCGGGGATGAGCCCTTACCTAGGCCACTGCTGGCGTTGCCAGTAGCGGTATTGCCAATGCGTTTGAAAGCCGGCGCGCCGATAGAGCGACAGCGCCGGATGATTCTGCGCATCGACCTGCAGGAACACGCGCTCGAACCCCTTCGTCAGTGCCCCTTGAGCGAGCCCCGCCAGCACGCGCCCCGCGAGGCCCCGGCCCCGGTGCGCCTTGTCGGTCCGCATGCCGTGCACGCTGGCCCAGCCATGTCTGAAAGCCATCGCGCCCGCGGCCACCGTGCGGCCGTTCTCGCGCACGCTCGCATAGAGCGAGCCCTTGGCGCGGGCCAGTGCGCGCACGCGATGCGCGCCGTCCACCGGATCGAATCCCTCGCCGAGGAACAGCGCCGCCCAGGCGTCGTCGGGTGCGCGGTCGACATCGGCCAGTGCGCCGGCACCCGCACCCGCACCGGTTCCCGCAGCCGCGACCTGCCGCATCTGCCGCGCCGTTCCGATCTGCACGCAGGTGGGGTGGTCTTCGACGTAGTGCCGCCGCTCCAGCTCGGCCCGCAAGCTGTCGAAGCAGTCGGCGTCAGCCAGCCGCAGCGCGGGCACGACCTGGCGGCTGTCGTAGCGGTCCTCGATGCGATCCAGCGTGCCGGCATCCACCGCGCTGCGGTGCAGGGGAACCGCCGACCTCGCGCGCTTGACGGTGCCGCCGTCGAAGGGCAGCAGCCAGCCGTCGAGTTCTTCGGACGCCTCGGGCGACACCGCCGCGACGGTGGCGCGCTCGATGGCTTCGATGTCGGCAACGCTCGGCATTGAGCTCATTGTGTGTTGGCCTCCGGGGCGATGTACTTGGCCGCCGCCACGCTCTTGAGCAGCGCCTCCCGCTGATTGCGGCTGATGCCGCGCACGCTGTCGGCGACCCACTTGGTGCGGTCGGGGTCGATCTGTCCGTCGCGCCGCCATTGCTCGAGCACGGCCTGCGGCTTGTGCAGCATCGCGGCGAGCCACACGGCCTGTGCGGGCTCCAGCGTGCGCGCGCTGCGCTTGAAGTAGCGCCGCGCCGCCGCCTCGGCGCCGCAGAGGGTGCCGCCCCAGGGCGCGTTGTCGAGATACAGCTGCAGGATGCGGGCCTTGCCCAGCGTCTGTTCCATCTCGACCGCATAGAGCATTTCGCGCAGCTTGCGCTCGGCCGTGCGGTCGCTGCCGGTCACCAGCAGCTTGGCGAGCTGCTGCGTGAGCGTGCTGCCGCCGCGCTTGGTCTGGCCTTCCTTCTGGTTGTTGTCGATCGACGCGAGGATCTCGGTGATGTCGTAGCCCGCGTGCGTGAAGAAGCGCTGGTCTTCGGCCGCGATGACGGCGCGCGCCAGCCAGCTGTCGTTGGCCAGCTTGGCGGACGGGCCGCAGCTGGTGCGCGCTCCGAGCATCGTCTCGGTGCCGAGGCCCTCGACGGTGAACTGGCTGATGACGGGCTGCACCGAGAACGTGGCTTCGGGCAGCACCAGTTGCGCGCTCACGGCGAGCGTGCCGCCGATGCGCGCGCGCTGCAGCTCGGGCAGCGCGGGCACCAGCACCGCGTACCAGCGCGCGATCGGCGCGTCCTGGACCTTGGCGCTCAAGTGCAGGTTCTTGGGGGCGAGCCGGCCTTCCCATGTGCCCTGGAGCATCTCCGTCTCGGTGGTCCCGGGCGTGGCTTCGAAGGTGCCGGTCAGCGTGTTGCCGTCGCGGCGCACGGTGGCGACCAGGCGCTCCACCTTGATCGGCTGCGTGCCGAGCGCCGGCACTTCGACGCTGCAGGGCTCGCAGCGCAGCTCCTGCAGGCCGGCCGCCTCTTTCCAGCTGAAGCGCACGGTGCCGAAACGGGTGTCGAGCGAATGGCCGTCCAGTCGCGGTGCGAACCAGGGCGAGGTGGCCAGGCGCATCGCCGTCGGGACACCGATCTCGAAGTTGAGCGGACCCGCCTTCACCGGCGTGCTCCATTCGCCCGCCGCCGGTGCCAGCGCGATCTTGACTATCAAAAAGATAGCTACAAGCGCTGTCAACACAAGGGCCAGCAGCCCGAAAAGCACAAATCGCAGGGTCTTCTTCACAAACACGTTCTCACATCGGTCTCGCCACCGTGACGGCTTGCCACGGACCGGTCGACTGTCCACTGGCCGCCGACCAATACCAGGCTGAAGTGTCGGTGAAAGCCGTGCCTTGGGCATCGACGATGCGCTCGCAAACGCGGATCTTTTGCGCACCGTGCCGTTGCGCAACAAAACAGCGCCACAAACGCGCCTGTGCATCGCGTTCGAGGCGCGCCTGTTCGATGCGGTAGCCGAGCGCGCGGTAGCAGTCCGCGGCCGGATGGAGCATGCGGGTGGGCTGCTTCACCTCGCGCATCACGAGCGTCTGGGTGCCGTCGGTCATGCGACCGATGGCGCCGGGGAAGCGGTCGGCGAAGCGCTGCTCGACTTCGCTCAATGCGAGCGGGCGCAATGGAACGCCGTCCCACTGGCTCGGCCACTCGTGCGATGCGGCCATCGCTTCAGGGGCAGCCGGTGCCCGCAGCGCCCCAGCAGTCGACCAAAGCATGCACAGCAGCATCGCCAGCGCGAAGGCTGTCTTGTGGCCGATGCGGTTGATGAAATGGTTGGCGAACCAGCGCTCAAAGAACGGTGTCGACATGGCGGGCTCCTTGCGTGGTGATCAGGCCCGGAACGGGGTGGTCGGCGGGTTCCGGCACGGCGCGCGCAGGCACCATCAGGCGGCCGATGCAGCCGCACACGGCCGCCAGCACGACGAGGCCCAGCGCGTTGTGCGCCCACGGCGCCAGCGCGTGGCCCGCGCCTTCGAAAGCGATCAGCACGCTGTTGCGCACGACGTTTCCGGCCAGTACCAGCACGCCGACCATCGGCAGGCGCCGCAGGAACGCCTTGTCGCTGCGGCGCGCCCACAGCGCGACGGCACAGGCGGTGAAGTAGCCCAGCCACACCATCTGCACGCCGGAGCAGGGCGCATCGACGATCACCAGGCGGCCATCCACCATCAGGCTCGTGCCTTCGCGCGCCACGTCGAAGCCCGGCGCGAGCAGCCAGCGGCTGGCCTCGGCCGTCACCACGCGCAGCGGATAGCCGGCGTAGAACTGCAGCGATGACAACAGCGGCAGCGCGAGCACCGCGAGACCCGTCACCGGCAGCGCGGCGACGCGCCTCGGCAGAAAAGCCAGCAGGCCGCAGGCCAGTGCCAGCACCGCCACCAGTCCCGCTGCCAGCGGCGGCAGCGCCGGCACGACGCCGAGCCCCGAGCGCAGTACCGTGGCGAGCACGGTGCCTGCCCCCGCGAGCGCCAGCCAGCCCAGTCGCGGGGATGCGCGCAACTCACGCCGGCATTGCCAGGCCAATGCAGCCAGTGCGACCAATGCCACGAGGCCCAGCGGATCGTCGGAGCCGTCGCGCATACGCTGGACCATCCACGCCCAGGTGGGCGCGAGCGCGGCGAACTGCAGCCCGAGCCAGCCGGCGGCCGGCGTGCGGTCGATGTGAATGCCCCAATCCACGATGCGCGGATGACGGTGGGCGAGCGTTGCCAGAGACATGTTGTTCTTCCCGCGGCTTCAGGAGGTGAACCGGCGCGCGTCGTTGCGGCGCGCACGGCGGCGCAGCATAGCGAGCATCGACAGCACGACGGCGAGGGCGCCGAGCGTTTCGGGCTCGGGCGTGCTGGGCACCTCGGCACCCAATGCCGGGCCGGCCAGGTCGCTCACGCCTTGCGGCATCGGCAGCGGCTGGTTCACATCCACGCTGTTCTGCGGCGCCGCGTTGCGCACCACCTTGTCGACCGCGATGAAGCTCGTGTACTGCGTGAGCAGGCTGTACTTCAGGCCCAGTTCGGTGATGCGCTCCTTGAAGGCCGCGCTGCCTTCGAGCGATTCCTGGTCGCTCAGGCTCTGGATGCGATGGCGTGCCCACAGCGTGCGCAGCGCGGCGGTGTCCAGGCGCGTGCGGTCGTCGATGCGCACTTCCTGGCGGTACGGGCCGCTGGCGCTCCGGCCTTCGATGATCACGCGGCCTTTGGCCTCGCCACGCCACTTGCCGAACACGATCACCGGGCGTTCGCCGAGCACGTCGGGCAGGGCTTGCGGTTCCACGTCGTACACATCGAGGCCGCCGAAGGTGGCCTTCACGCTGGTGAGCACCGGCGACTCCACCATGCGGCGAAAGCGCGCGGCCTGCTCGGGCGCCTGCACCGGGTCGGTGATGATGAACGGCTCGCCCATGCCGGCACGTGCGATGCCTTCCATCAGGCTGCGGTTCACCGAAGAGCCGATGCCGAAGGCGAACACGTTGGCTTTGGAGAGGTTGCTGCGCACCAGGTCGAAGGCTTCGCGCTCGACCGTCACGTAGCCGTCGGTCACCACGACCACGGTGCGCGACACGTTCTCTTCTTTCGGTTCGGCATAGACGCGCTTCAACGCCGGAATCAGTTCGGTGCTGCCGCTGCCGCTGTAGTTCTTGATCGTCGCGAGCGCCTGCTCGATGTTGGCGCGCGTGGCCGGCACCGACTTCGGCGAGAGCATCTTGTTGCTGCCCGAGAACAGCAGCACGTTGAAGGTGTCGCTCGGGCGCAGGCCGCCGATCAGGCGTTCGAGCACTGTCTTGGCCGTGTCGAGCGGAAAGCCGTGCATCGAGCCCGAGATGTCGACCACGAAGATGTAGTCGCGCGGAGAGATCGCGCTGGCGGCCACGGCTTTCGGAGGCTCGACCATTGCGAGGAAGAAGTTCTCCGCGTTCTCACCTTGGCCCTTGTAGAGCATCAGGCCCGATTCGATTTTTTCGCCCGCGAGGCGGTAGTCGAGCACGAAGTCGCGGTTGTCGGCAGGGCGCCCATCGGCTGCGAGAGCGATGTCGGCGTGCTGGTCCTCGTCGCTCTTCTTCACGTCGATGGCGTGGGTGGTGGAGCGCACTTCCTTCAGGCCCATCGGCGTGTCGATGGTGGCCTTCAGCTTGAAGCTGGTGCTCGGCGCGGCGCCTGCGTGCAGCGTGGGTTGTGCAGCCCACTTGGCTTGCGCGTTCTCCGATTGCGGGCTGTTGTAGCGGGGGCCGACCACGGTCGGGAACACGAACTCGTAGTTGCCCGATTGCGGCACCAGCAGTTCGGTGTAGCGCAGCTCCACTTTCACGTCGTCGCCCGGCAGGATGTTGGCGACGTTCATCAGGAACACATTGGGCAGGTGCTGCTCGAGCAGCGCGGCGGTCTTGCCTTCTTTCTTGGCGGTGTCGTATTCGATCTGCGCCTGTTGCTTCTCGCGGATCTGCGCGGTGATCAGGCGATCGGCCAACCGGACGTTGAGGCCGCTCACGGCAGCCTTGGTCGAACCGGGGAACACGTACTTGGCCTCGATCGCGCGCTGGCCTTCGTTGCGGTAGGTCTGCGTGACCGTGACATCGGCGATCACGCCCGAGATCTTGACGGCGACCTCGGTGCCCTTGAGCGGCAGGCGATCGACCGAAGGGTCGTCGCTCTTGACGAAGAAGTACGGGCTTTCTGTCTTGAGTCTTGGCCCGGCGGGCGCTTCTTGCGCATGCACCGGGCGCACGCCCATGGCGATGAAGCCCGCGGTCGCCAGGCTCACGGTGGCGAGCCAGAGCCAGCGGCCGGGACGTGGGGTGGTGGTGGCATCCATGGCGGGGGTCCTTGTCCGTGCGAACTTGCACAGCCGCAACTTTCTCTGCCGCACGAGAAGGCAGTTGGAAGGCTTCTTGAAGTCGCCCGCCACGAACGCCGCGCTGTGTGAAGCCTGTGTGAAGTGACCCGGCACCGGTGCTTCACACAAGCTTCGGGTCGCGCAGGGAGCATCACCGCTTCGCTACAGACGAGGAGAAAAACCATGCTTCAGTTTCTGAAGGCACTTCAGACATCCGTGCTGGCCAAGGTGGCCGGCCTGTTCTTCCTGACGCTGCTGCTTTGCATTCCGCTCGCGGAGATCGACTCGATCAACAACGCACGCGGCGAGAGCCAGCGCGAAGCCGCCCAGGAACTCGCCGCCACCTATGCCAGCAGCCAGACCATGATCGGCCCGCTGTTGCTGGTGCCTTATGTCGAGCGCTGGATGGAGCCGCTGCGCGATGCGCAAGGCAAAGTGATCGGCCAGGAGCAGCGCAGCAAGGAAATGGTCCACGCGGTGTTTCCCGACAAGCTGCACATCGAAGGCTCGATGACGCCGCAGGAGCGGTATCGCGGCATCTTCAAGATTCCGTTCTACACACTCAACGCCACGCTGACCGGCGGCTTCACAGCCTTCGACCCCAAGGTCCTGCCTCACAGCGAGAACGATTCGAAGATCGAGTTCAAGGCGCCTTTCATCGCCTTCAACGTGAGCGACCTGCGCGGCCTCGACGGTTCGCCGGCGCTGGTGATGGGCGGCGAGGCACTGCGTTTCAAGCAGCGCGTGCCGGGCCTTGCCGACAACGCCTGGTTCGCCGATGGCATCCACGCACCGGTCACCGGCGCCGCACTCGCTGCATGGCAGGCCAACACGCCACTCACCTTCGAGATGAAGCTCGGCCTCGTCGGCCAGGACACCCTCGCGATCGCGCCCATCGCCGACGACACCACCGCACACCTCACCTCGCCCTGGGCGCACCCCAGCTTCGGTGGCCGCTTTCTCGCGGCGCAGCGCAACGTGACGCCGCAGGGCTTCGATGCGCAATGGCGCATCTCGTCGCTGGTGACCTCGGCGCGCGAACAGGTGCGCGCCGGACTCTCCGGCCGCGTCGATGGCAACGATGCAGCCGCAGTGGCGACGGCGAGCAGCGCGCGCCCGCAACGCAACCTCGGCCCGCTGCAGACCTTCGACGTGTCGCTCGCGCAGCCGATCAACGTCTATTCGATGAGCACGCGCGCCGGCAAGTACGGCATGCTCTTCATCGGCCTGGTGCTGATGGCGGCCTTCATGTTCGAGCTCTTCCGCAAGCTGCGCCTGCACCCGATCCAGTACGGCCTGGTCGGCCTTTCGATCGCGCTGTTCTTCCTTTTGCTGCTCGCGCTGTCCGAGAAGTTCGCGTTCTGGATCGCCTATGCGGCTGCAGCCAGCGCCAGCGTTGCACTGCTCGCCGTGTACTTCAGCGCCGTGCTCGGCGGCTGGAAACGCGGCCTGTCGTTCGGTGCCTTCATCGCGCTGTTGTACGGCGCGCTCTATGGGCTGCTCGCCTCCGAAAGCAATGCGCTGCTGCTCGGCGCGCTGCTGATCTTCGGCATGCTGGCCACGCTGATGCTGGTGACGCGCAAGGTCGACTGGTATGCACTGTCGCGCCGCGCGGAACCCATAGCACCTGTTGCACAAGGCGCATGAAACTCCTGCGATCCGCGCTCGGCGCCCTGGGCTGGCTGGCCCTGGCAGCGCTGTGGTTCTGGGCCTGGCACCTGAAGGACCCGCATCTGCGCTTCATGCGCGCATGGGAGTTGCCGACGTTGTTGGGTGCGCTGGGCGTGGGCGCGGTGATTGCATGGCGCTTCGGGCGTCGCGCGCTACGGCCCGTGTCGCTCGGCCTGGTGTTCGCGGCGCTGCTCACGGCCCTCGGCAACGAAGCGGCGAGCCTGCATCACCGTGCCGCAGTGCCCGCCTCATCCGGCCCCTTGGCGCAGATGCTCGGCGCGCACTTCATCGTCGGCTACGACGATGCGAAGGACCTGCACGAGCTCGCCCGCAAGGGCTTGATCGGCGGCGTGTTCATCACGGGCCGCAATGTGAAGGGACGCACGGCCATCGAACTGCGCAAGGAGATCGATGACCTGCAGGCCCTGCGCCGCGAAGCCGGCCTGCCTCCGCTGATCGTCGCGACAGATCAGGAGGGCGGCGCCGTGTCCCGCCTCTCGCCGCTGATCGAACGGCAGCCCGGCCTCTCCACGCTCATCGACGCCGACGTGCCCGAAGCCGAACTCGCGCAGCGAGCGCATGCGTACGGCGCGCAGCAAGGCCGCTCGCTCGCCGCGCTCGGCATCACGCTCAACTTCAGCCCCGTGGTCGATCTGCGTACCGGCCGCGAGCCGGGTCGATGGGATCTGCACACCCGCATCGACGAGCGCGCCATCTCGGCCGACCCCGCACTCACCACGCAGGTGGCGCTCGCTTACGAGCAAGGCCTCGAATCGGCTGGCGTGCGCGGCACGCTCAAGCACTTTCCCGGACTCGGCGGCGTGACCGAAGACACGCATCACTTCGCCGCAACGCTGCGCACGCCAGTCGCCCGACTTGCAACACATGACTGGAAGCCGTTTCAAGACGTGTCGAGAAACTCGAGCGCCGCGATCATGCTCGGCCATGTGGTCGTTCCGGAACTCGACGCCGTCTATCCGGTCTCTTTCTCGCGCAAAATCGTGCAGCAGCTGATTCGCGGCGAGTGGGGCTACCAGGGCCTGCTCGTCACCGACGATCTGACGATGGGCGCGGCCTACAACCGCGGGCTGTGCGATGCCACGGTCCGCGCCCTCGATGCCGGTGTGGACCTGGTGTTGATCGCCTTCGACCACGACAAGTATTTCGACGCCATGCATTGCGCGCAGCAGGCCGCGCAGCGCGGCGCACTCGACTTGCCGATGCTGGAACGCAGCGGTGCCCGCCGGCTCCAACCCCTTCGCTAGCCACTTTCTCTATGTTCAAACGTTCAAGCCCCTCCCGACCCGACGACGGCGCCACGCCGGACGAACGCAACGCCCGCTGGAGACTCATCGGCAAATGGAGCGCCATCGTGGTGGGCTCCGGCGCACTGGTGGTGCTGGTCGCATCCATCGTCGCGGTGGTTGCCATCTATCCGAAGCTGCCCGACATCTCCGAACTTGCCGACTACCGGCCCAAGCTGCCGCTGCGCGTGTATTCCACCGAAGGCACATTGATCGGAGAGTTCGGCGAAGAGCGCCGCAACCTCACGCCCTTTGCGAGCATTCCCAAGGTCATGAAAGACGCGGTACTCGCCGTGGAAGACGCCCGCTTCTACGACCACGGCGGCGTCGACTACAAGGGCTTCGTGCGCGCCGCGGTGGCCAGCCTGAAGGGCGGCAGGAAGCAGGGCGCCTCGACCATCACCATGCAGGTGGCGCGCAACGTCTATCTGAGCTCGGAGCGCACGCTGAGCCGCAAGACCTACGAGATCATGCTGGCCTTCCGGCTCGAGCAGCAGCTCACGAAGGACCAGATCCTCGAGATCTACCTGAACCAGATTTATCTCGGCAACCGCGCCTACGGTTTTGCCGCTGCGTCGGAAGCGTATTTCGGCAAGCCCCTGCAGAACGTGACGATCGCCGAAGCCGCGATGCTCGCCGGCCTGCCCAAGGCCCCCGGCGCGAACAACCCGGTGGCCAACCCGCGCCGTGCGCGCGCACGCCAGCTCTACGTGATCGACCGCATGCAGGAGACCGGCTTCATCACCGCCGAACAGGCAGCCGAAGCCAAGAAGGAAGAACTGCACCTGCGCGACGCGGCCGACCCGAACCGCCTGCATGCCGAGTACGTCGCCGAAACCGTGCGGCAGATGATGTACACGCAGTACGGCGACAGCATCTACACCAGCGGCATGAAGGTCTACACCTCGCTGGTCGCGGCCGACCAGGCGGCTGCCTACAAGTCGCTGCGCAAGGGCATCATGGATTACGAGCGCCGCCAGGTTTATCGCGGGCCCGAGAAGTTCGTCGACCTGCCGACCGAGCAGAAGGAAGTCGATGAGGCCGTGGACGACGCACTCGCCGAACATCCCGACAACGGCGATGTGATCGCTGCCGTCGTGCTCGATGCCAACGCGAAAGAAATCAGCGCCGTGCGCGCCAACGGCGAAGCGATCCAGATCACCGGCGAGGGCTTGAAGCCCGCGCAGTCGGGCCTCGCGGCCAAGGCACCGCCCAACATCAAGATCCGCCGCGGTGCGGTGATCCGCATGGCGAAGACGCCGAAGGGCACCTGGGAGATCACGCAGCTGCCCGAAGTGGAAGGCGCCTTCATCGCGATGGACCCGCGCAGCGGCGCGATCAAGGCGCTGGTGGGCGGTTTCGATTTCGGCAAGAACAAGTTCAACCACGTCACGCAGGCCTGGCGCCAGCCGGGTTCGAGCTTCAAGCCGTTCATCTATTCGGCCGCGCTCGAAAAGGGCTTCACCCCCGCCACGGTGGTGAACGATGCGCCGCTGTATTTCGATGCTGCCGCCAACGGTGGCCAGCCGTGGGAGCCGAAGAATTTCGAAGGCACCTACGAAGGCCCGATGCCGCTGCGCACCGCGTTGATGAAATCGAAGAACCTGGTGACGCTGCGCGTGCTGCAGTCGATCGGCGCGCCCTATGCGCAGGACTGGGTCACCAAGTTCGGCTTCGACAAGGACAAGCAGCCCGCCAACCTGCCGATGGGCCTGGGCGCCGGTTCGGTCACGCCGATGCAGATGGCCGTGGGCTATTCGGTGTTCGCCAACGGCGGCTACCGCGTCAATCCGTACCTGGTCACCCGCATCACCGACATGAAGGACAAGGTCATCATGGAAACCGAGCCGCCGGTGCTCGACGAAGCACGGCGCGCCATCCCCGCGCGCAATGCCTTCGTCATGGATTCGCTGCTGCAAAGCGTGGTGAAGGGCGGCACCGCGTTCAAGGCGCACCAGGCCCTGAAGCGCGACGACCTCTATGGCAAGACCGGCACCACCAACGATTCCTTCGACACCTGGTTCGCGGGTTTCCAGCCCACGCGCGTTGGCATCGCATGGATCGGCTACGACACGCCGCGCCAGCTCGGCGTGCGCGGCGAAACCGGCGGCAGCCTGAGCCTGCCGATCTGGATCGGCTACATGCAGTCGGCGCTGCAGGGCGTGCCGGTCACGCAGCCGACTGCACCGCCGGGCGTGGTGAGCATCGACGGCGAGTGGTACTTCGACGACTTCACGCCGGGGCACAACGTGGCGAGCCTGGGCCTGGAGAACGCCGAGCAGGCACCACCGCCGGTCGAAGAGCTCACCGGCGCGCCGATCGGGGCACCGCCTCCGCCTGAAGAGCGCAACCGCATCCTCGATTTCTTCAGGTAAACGCTGATCGAAGGGGACGGCACCGGGTCTCTACACTCGGTGCCGTCCCTTTTTTCTTTGGCCGAACGCATTCATTCATGGAAATCCTCACGCTGGTGGCGCTGCTTCTTGTCGGCGCCTACATCCTCAAGTCCAGAGACCAGCGCCAGCGCATCGCGCTGCTGGGAAGCCACCTCGGCCAGTACCAGATCGAGAAGCTCATGGAGAGCCTGACCCAGGGCTATCTGCGTTGCCTCGGCGAAGACGACCCCGAGCGCCGCCAGCAGATCTGGAGCCTGCTCGACACCACCGAGGAAAAGCTCTCGTCTCAGTTCGACAGCTTCGCCGCTGGCTTCGCGCGCCTTCCCGAAGCGGACACGCGCGTGAGCAAGCTGCCCATCGCCATTCCGTACGCACACAAGCTCTTTCCGTCCACGACCTTCGATCTGCGCGAAGCGCTGAACATCCACGCACGCGGCATCGCCGGCGTGATGAAAAACGCATCGAGTCGTCCGGCCAAGTCCAAGGCCTTCACCATGTCTGCCGAGTTGTTCCTGATGCAGCACACCTGCCACTGGTTCTGCAAATCGAAGACGGTGGCGTCGGCGCGCATGCTGGCGCGGCACCAGACGTCGTACGAGCAACTGCTCGATGCGGTGAGCCCCGAGACACGCCGCGCCTACGGCACGCTGACGGGTCAGTGATGTGACAACAGCGGCAGCGTGAGCGTGGCCACCGCGCCGCCGCGCGTCGCATTGCCGAGCTCGATGCGCCCTCGGTGCAGCGAGGCGATTTCCTTCACGAACGCGAGCCCCAGCCCCGTGCTTTTCTTCTGGCTGTGCGGCCGCGCGAGCGAATAGAACTTCTGGAAGACTTTTTCCTGCGCGTAGTCCGGAATGCCCGGGCCATGGTCGCGCACGGTCACGCGTGCGAGCTTCGACGTGGTCTCCAGCGTCAGCAGCACCTCGCTGTCGGGCGGTGAAAAATCGATCGCGTTGTCCAACAGATTGCTGATCGCGCGGCGCAACAAGAACGGGTCGCCCTCGGTGCTGGCTTCGGTGCGGATGTTCACCAGCAGGCGAATGTTCCGCTTGGCCGCCGCGGGCTGCGCGCTGATGGCGATGTCGTCGATCAGCGAAGCCAGCGGCACCGGCTCGGTGCGCTCCAGCGCGCGCCGCGTTTCGAGCGCGGTGAGCTCCATCATGCGATCGACGATTTCCTGGATGCGCTGCGTCTCGCGCTCGATGTTCTTCAGGAACCGCTCGCGCTCCGCATGCGGCATCGACGGCTCCTGCAGCAGCTCGGCTGCGCCGCGGATCGCCGAAAGTGGACTTTTCACTTCGTGCGTGAAGGTCTGCACGTAGTCGGCGACGTAGTTGCGGCCCGTCAGTGCATCGCGCATTTCGCTGAAGCCGGTGCGCACCGCATCGACCGCGCGCCGCGCCATGCGCGAAAAGCTCAGGGTGCGCTGCGCGCGCACCCAGGTCCAGTAGTCCGAGATCAGCCCGAAGGGCCGCACCAGCCAGACCGAGACGATCACCGCCAGCAGCAACAGCGCGAGGCCCGAACCCACGCCCACCCACAGCGTGCGGGCGCGCGCGTCTTCCACGAACTGGCCGAAGCTCTGCACCGGCTTGCCGACGCTGACCATGCCGACGATCTCGTTGTTCCAGCGAATGGGCGCGCCCACGTACATCACCGAAGTGCGCGGATCGCCGTCGACATCGCGCGAGGTGCGCGCGCCATAAAGGCCGGCGAGCGTGCGGCTCACGTCGCTCCATTGCGAGTAGTCGGCGCCCAGGTGCCTGCCGAGCGAATCGAACATCACGCGGCCGCTGCGGTCGGTGACGTACACGCGCAGTTCCACCTGGCTCTTGTGCAGGTTGTAGATCTGCGCGGAGAACTCGCGCGCGTAGACGGTGCGGAACAGGGGCTCCAGTCGCCCGGTGTTGATGGCGCCCGCGATCACGTCCTGCTCGACCAGGCTGGCCATGAGCTGCGAGGTCTCGACCAGCGACTCTTCGGCTGATTCGCGGTAGCGCGGATCGATGTCCGACACCACGCGGTAGAGCAGAAAGGCGATGCCCGCCGTGTAGATCAGCAGGATGCCGATGAAGATCCGCGTGCGTCTTGTCACGAAGCCTTGGCTGGCAATTCTTCGTTCAGGGCATAGCCGGTGCCGCGCAGCGTGCGGATCGGCTCCACATCGGGCGCCACCGCCTTGAGCTTGGCGCGCAGGGTCTTGATGTGCGCATCGACCGTGCGGTCGAAGCTGTCGCTCGCGTCGTCCCAAACGTGTTCCAGCAATTCGTCGCGGGTGAAGACGCGGCCCGGCCGCTGCACCAGCAGCCGCAGCAAGCCGTATTCGTAGCGCGAGAGCTCCAGAAGCCGGCCGTAATAGCGGATCTGCATGCGCTCGTTGTCGAGCGCGAAGGGCATTGGCGGGGTCTGTGGGGCCGTTGGCGGCGCCGGCGGCGAAATTTGAGGGGGTACCCCGTTTCCGGGCCCTGCGGCCGTTCCGGGGCCTCCAGGGCTGTTGCGCGTGCTGCGCCGCAGGATCGTTCGGACCCGCGCGACCAGTTCGCGCGGCGAAAACGGCTTGGCGATGTAGTCGTCGGCGCCCAGTTCCAGGCCCACCACGCGGTCGATTTCGTCGCTGCGCGCCGTGAGAAACAGCATCGGGACCTCCGGCCCGCCCTGCGACTGGTTCAGCGCTCTCAGGCGCTTGAAGAGCTCGAAACCGTTGAGATCGGGCAGCCCGATGTCCAGGATGGCCAGCGCGGGCGGCTCCTCTGCGAACTGCGCGATGGCCTCTTCGGCGGTGGCGCACCAGACCGGCGTGAAGCCATCGCTCTTCAGGACGTATTGCAGCGTGTCGGCGATGCCCGATTCGTCTTCGGCGATCAGGATCCGGGGTTTGAAGCTCATCCTCGAATGTTAGCGAGGGCAAAGAAGGACGGCGGGCCCGCTTTCCCGTCCGAGGCGCCGGAGACCGGCGCGGCCTTTCGCGGCCTTTTTTTTGGCGCGGCGCTCTTTCTGTCTTCTATTTCTTATTCTTCTTATTCAAATTAGTAGTAGTAGATAAGGGAAGCACTCTTCTGTGGACAGGGCACTTTTTTCCTTATGCGACAACGACTTGTCATTGCTCTGTCACTGTGCGCAGCCGTGCTTCCGGGATGTACCCGCAAAAGGGACAACATCGGGTAACCCGTCGGCCCTGTGGATAACCCATGGCTTGTGCCAGAACTCTCCCCAGAGTTGTCCTTTGACAGGCCCCGGAAAATCTGCGAAAGGCGGTTTTCGGTCGGAAAAATCCAGTGCCTCTTATTTGGGCAATATGTAGATTTCCCTTTTAAATCAACCACTTGCCACGCCCCTACACAGAAGTGCCGACGTTATCCACAGAGTTGCCCAAGTTTTGCGGGGACAACGCGCGAGGAACCTTCGAGCCGGTGGGCAACCCAACGCCGTCCTTCACATTGCAAAAAATTTCGAACATGACACCTTCAGAAACCAAGGCCATCGTGACCCTGAGCCTGCTGGCTGCCTTTGTCGACGGCGAGAAACACGAGCGCGAGCGCGCCGAGATCAAGCGCATTGCGGAGGGCCTGTCGCAAGCCGACGGGTTGAACCTGCCGACGCTCTACCAGGACGTGCTGATGAAGCGCGTGTCGCTGGCCTCGGTGGCGGGTGAGCTGACCAGCAGCGAATCGAAGCAACTCGCCTATGAAATGGCGGTGTGCGTGTGCGACGCCGATGGCGCGCAATCGGAAGCGGAGCGCATGTTCCTCGCGGATGTGCGCACCTCGCTCGGTCTGGATGCCTCGGCGGCGCGGTTTTCAGAGCAGGCGGAAGAAATTGCCGCGGTGCCTGTCGCGGCTGCAGCGGGAACTGCCGTGGCTTCGGTTGCCGCGCCCAACGTGCCGGACAGCGCCGAGCTCGACAAGTCGATCCTCAACGCCTCCATCCTCAACGGCGCGCTCGAGCTCTTGCCCGAGACGCTCTCGACCATGGCGATCATTCCGCTGCAGATGAAGCTGGTCTACCGCATCGGCCAGGCGCACGGTTACCAGCTCGACAGCGGCCACATCAAGGATTTCCTCGCCACCGTGGGTGTGGGCCTGACCTCGCAGTACCTGGAGCAAGCCGGGCGCAAGCTGCTCGGCGGTCTGCTCGGAAAGATGGGCGGCGGCCTGCTGCGCGGGCTGGGCAACCAGGCCGTGAGTTCGGGCATGAGCTTCGCGTCGACCTACGCCCTCGGCCATGTGGCCAAGCGCTATTACGGCGGCGGGCGCACCCTCTCGACGCAGATGCTCAAGGATGCGTTTTCGGGCGTGGTGAAGGAAGGGCAGAGCCTGCAGACGCAATATCTGCCGGCCATTCAAGAGAAGGCCCGCACGCTGGATGCGGGCAAGGTGCTGTCGTTGGTGCGCGGCGCCTGATCTAGGCTTTGCCCAGGTCGTCGAGGATCGGGCAGTCCGGGCGCGCATCGCCGTGACAGCAATGCACGAGGTGCGCGAGCGTGTTGCGCATCGACTGCATGTCCGCGATGCGCTGCTCCAGTTCTCCCAGGTGCTTTTCCGCAACCCGCTTGACGCTCGAACTCGCGCGCCGGCGGTTGTGCCAGAGGCCCACCAGCTCGGCGATTTCTTCCATTGAAAAACCGAGGTCGCGCGAGCGCTTGATGAAGCGCAGCGTGTGCACGTCGGCCTCGCTGTATTGCCGGTAACCGCTGTCGGTGCGCGCCACCGCCGGCAAAAGGCCCAGCCCCTCGTAGTGCCGGACCATGCGCGCCGACACGCCAGAGAGGCGTGCGGCTTCGCCGATGGCGACCTGGACCGTCATTGAACGGCGTAGCCCGCGTTCTCGATCGCGGCCACGATGTCCTTGCGCGGCTGTTCGCTCAGCACGTCGACATGGCCCGTTTCAAGATCGACCGTGACCTGCGCTTCGGGATCGACCGTCTGCACCGCGTTCTGCACCGCGTTCACGCAATGGCCGCAGCTCATGCCCGACACCTGGAATTTCTGGCTCATCGTTCTGGCTCCTTCTTTGGTGGATGAATGAATGATTGAATCAAATGAGCCGCCAGTTTGAACCCTCTCACGATGTCAACGTCCAGCGAAGGGGCACTTCTAATCCGGCCTTGACCTTGCCATGGTGTGAGGCTTTAGTCTCCGGCACATGGAAACCTTGCAGCAACATCCTTCGGCCGCCACTGCCAACGCCACCACGCTGGACCTCTCGGTCGGCGGCATGACCTGCGCTTCGTGCGTCATGCGCGTGGAGCGCGCCTTGAAGAACGTGCCCGGCGTGCAGGCCGTCAGCGTGAACCTCGCGACCGAGTCGGCCCGCGTGGTGACCACCGATGCCGAAGACATGGACGCGCGCTTGCGCCGCGCCGTGCGGGCTGCGGGCTACGAACCGCGTGCCGCAAGCAGCGCGGCCGACGAAGCGGCCGCACTGTCACCGTGGCACGGCGTCGGTCCGGTGGCCATCGGCCTCGCACTGTCGATTCCGCTGCTGGCACCCATGCTCGGCGACCCCTTCGGGCAAGACTGGATGCTGCCGCCCTGGCTGCAATTGCTGCTGGCGGCACCGGTTCAGTTCTGGCTCGGTGCGCGGTTCTATCGCGCGGGCTGGCACGCAGCGAAGGCCCGCACCGGCAACATGGACCTGCTGGTGGCGCTCGGCACCAGCGCAGCGTTCGGCCTGTCCCTGTGGCTGTGGTGGCGCTCGGCGACGGGTGAGCACGCGGGTCATGGCGAAATGCCGCACCTGTACTTCGAAGCAGCCGCCGTGGTGATCACGCTGGTGCTGCTCGGCAAGTGGCTCGAGGCGCGTGCCAAGCGCCAGGCGACCTCCGCGATTCGGGCGCTGCAGCAACTGCGGCCCGAGGTCGCGCACCTGGTCGGCGCGCGCGGTGAAAGCGATGTGCCGCTCGCCGAGGTGATGGTGGGCGACCGCCTCGCCGTTCGTCCCGGCGAACGCGTGCCGGCCGATGCGCGCGTGATCGAAGGACAGTCCGAAGTCGACGAATCGATGCTCACCGGCGAACCGCTGCCAGTGGCCAAGGGACCCGGCGATGCATTGACGGGCGGCGCGGTCAACGGCGATGGCCGGATGGTGATCGAGGTGAGCGCGATCGGTGCCGAGAGCGTGCTGGCGCGGATCATCCGTCTGGTCGAGGACGCACAGGCTGCCAAGGCGCCGATCCAGCGGCTGGTGGACAAGGTGGCGGCCGTGTTCGTGCCCGTGGTGCTGGTGATTGCGCTACTCACGCTGGCGGGTTGGCTGATCGCCGGTGCCGGCATCGAAACCGCGCTGATCTACGCCGTCGCTGTGCTGGTGATCGCGTGTCCCTGTGCGCTGGGCCTCGCCACGCCGGTCGCGGTGATGGCCGGCACCGGCGTGGCCGCGCGGCACGGCATCCTGATCAAGGACGCGCGTTCGCTGGAGATCGCGCACCGCGTCGACACCGTGGCCTTCGACAAGACCGGCACGCTGACTCTGGGCCGGCCCGTGCTTACCGCGTTGCTGCCGGTGGCAAGCATCGAGGCCACGGAAAACCAGCTGCTCGCCACCGCCGCCAGTCTTCAAGGCGGCAGCGAACACCCGCTCGCACGCGCCGTGCTCGCGGCCGCAGTGCAACGCGGCGTGCAGGCGCCGCCCCTGGGCGCGATGCAGGCCATGCCGGGCCGTGGTGTTCGCGGCGAAGTGAACGGTGCCACCTGGGCCATCGCGAGCCTGCGCTGGTGCCGGGAGCTCGATGCGATGCCCGCGGAAGCCGAGGTCGAGAGCCTGCAGGCGCAAGGCGCCACGGTGTCGGCGCTGTTGCGTTTCGACGAAGCAGGCGCCGCGCATGTGCAGGCCTTGCTGGCCTTCGCCGACGAACCCAAGCCGCAGGCCGCTGAAGCCATTCGCACGCTGCGTGCGCGAGGCTTGCGCGTGGTGATGATCTCGGGCGACAACCTGCGCGCGGCGCAAGCCATGGCGGCGCGGCTCGGCATTGCGATCGAGGATGTGCGTGCCGATGTGTTGCCGGCCGACAAGGCCGCGCAGGTCAGCGCGTTGCGTCGCGACGGCCATGTCGTGGCGATGGTCGGCGATGGCGCGAACGACGCGCCCGCGCTCGCCGCGGCCGACGTGGGCATCGCGATGGCGCCCTCGGGCGGCGGCACCGACGTGGCGATGGAAGCGGCCGGCATCACGCTGATGCGCGGCGACCTCGCGCTGGTGGCGCAGGCGTTCGAACTGTCTGCCCGCACGGTCGCGAAGATCCGGCAAAACCTGTTCTGGGCCTTTGCCTACAACGTGGCCGGCATCCCGCTCGCGGCCTTCGGCTTGCTGAGCCCGGTAGTCGCAGGTGCCGCGATGGCGCTGTCGAGCGTTAGCGTGATGGCGAATGCGTTGCTGTTGCGCCGATGGAAGCCCTGATACGAATTGGCGATCAATTCACAAGAACCGTTCGGGCTGAGCTTGTCGAAGCCTTGCGCGGCGCTTCGACAAGCTCAGCGTGAGCGGTTTTATCTTTTCGAACGCCTTGGTATGGGCCGTTTTCTTCAGTCGAACAGCAGCGCCATCATGTGATCGTCGATGGCCTCCGCGTCGCTGGCTCGTTTGTAGAACTTGCGCAGCGTGCCTTCGCGCTGGAAGCCCAGCTTCTCGTAGAAGCGCAGGCCCGGGGCGTTGTCGCTTTCGACGCAGAGCTCGATGCGCTTGACGCCGGCCGCTTTCAGCTCGTCGATGGCCTGGCTCACCATCGCGAGCGCCACGCCTTTGCCGTGCAGCGTGGGATCGACGGCCAGCGTGCCCAGGCTCGCCACATGCTGCACCCGACCGGGATAACGCGTCGCGCGGTAGAAGCCGGCGACGCGCCCATCCAGTTCATAGACGAAGAAGCGCCGGCTCTCGAGCATTTCCTGATAGATGGGCCGAAATTCTTCGAGCGGCATCGGGTCGTAGCCGAGGTAGGGCACGACCTTCTCGTGCATGTAGAGCGTGAAGACCGCATGGAGGTCTTCGAGGGTGGCGAGCCTGCGCATTGGTGAAAGTCCCGGAGCGATGGAAGCGCCGAGCTTAGCGACTGCGCCTCAGGCCAGGAGCGCCACCGAGAACGCCAGCAGTGCGCATTGCGCGCACCAGGCCCATCGCAGGCGGATGCGCGAATCCAGCACCGCACCGATGGTCCAGAAACCCGCGATGGCCAATGCAAGGAGTTCGAGGCCCGTGCGGAACACGAGGTCGTCCGCGCCCCACAGGAAAGCAAGCGTCACGCCGATCCATCCGATGAAGTGGATCGACGCCGAGACGACCTGCACACGCGTCAGCGCCGGATCGTGGATGTGCATCGCCTCATCGAGCGAGAACGGCGCTTCCGGGAAACGTGCCGCCACATCGGCCGGCCGCCAGCCCGGCGGCTTGAACCACACCGCGAGCTTGTCGCGCCACCTGCGCGTGTGCCAGCTGTCGCGCACGAGCGGCACATACGGCCCGAGGATCGCCCGCACCGGATCGAAGCTCGCGAGCGCCTTGCGCGTGCCGTAGACAGCGCGTTCGTTCTCTTCGGCGAAGGTGCCGAACATGCGGTCCCACACCACGAGCATGCCGCCGTAGTTGCGGTCCACGTACCCATCGTTCACCGCGTGGTGCACGCGATGGTTCGAGGGCGAAGAGAACACGCGGTCGAACCAGCCGAGCTTGCCGATGTGCTCGGTGTGGATCCAGAACTGGTAGACCAGCACGATGAGCCCCGCGATGCCGAACTGCTCGGGCGGCACGCCGACGACCGCCATCGGCAGGTAGAAGGCCCAGCCGAGAAAAGCGACCATGCTCTCCTGCCGCAACGCGGTCGAGAAGTTGAACTGCTGGCTCTGGTGGTGCACCGAGTGCGCGGCCCAGAACACCGCCGACTCGTGCCCCGCGCGGTGCAGCCAGTAGTCGCAGAAGTCGAACAGGAGCACCGCGACGATCCAGCCGATGGCGCTGTTCCAGAAGGCGGGCCGCGTCCAGATCGCAACCAGCGGATAGACCATCGCGTAGAGGCCGATCTGGAAGAGCTGCGTGCACACCGCGAGCGCCTGGCTCAACAGGCCCTGGCTCAGGCTACCGAGCGTGTCGCTGAAGCGGTAGGTGTTGCGGCGCTTGAACCAGCCCCATGCGAATTCGCACGCCATGAGCAGCGCGAACACGGGCACGACGAGAACGACCAGCCGATGCACCGCGTCTCGTTTTTCAGCAAGCCTTCAGCGAATCTTCAGCGATCCGTCGCGCCCGATGCATCCGAAGAGAGACCCGCCACGATCACCGCGTTGGTGCCGCCGAAAGCGAAGGAGTTGGAGAGCGCATAGCGGATGCCCTTGGCTTCGCGCGCTTCGCCGCGCACGAAGTCGAGATCGAAAGCGGCATCGGGCACCTGCAGGTTGGCGATGGGTGGCAGCGCTTCGCGCGCCAGTGCGCGCAGCGCGGCAATGAGCTCGATGGCGCCGCCGCCGCCGAGCACGTGGCCGTGAATCGCCTTGGTGGCGCTCACCGGCGTGGCATTGCCGAACACCTCGCGGATCGATGCAGCCTCGGCCGCATCGCCGGCCGACGTGGCGGTGCCGTGCGCGTTGATGTGGCCGATGTCCGAGGCCTTGATGCCGGCATCGCGCAACGCGGCGCGCATCGCGCGCACCTGGCCCGCGCTGTCGGGGTTCGTGATGTGAGTACCGTCGCAGTTGGTGGCGTAGCCGGCGAGCACGAAGGGCGCAGCGTTCGCGCCGCGCGCCCGTGCATGCGCTTCGGATTCGATCACCAGCGCGGCAGCGCCTTCACCGATCGCAAAGCCCGCGCGGTCGCCGGAGAAAGGCCGGCAAGCGGAGGAGGGCGCATCGGCCGGCGGCGGCGCCATCACGCGCATCGCGTGCCAGCTGGCCATCACGCCGGGCGTGAGCATCGCGTCGTGGCCTCCGACGATGGCAACGTCGATCCAGCCGCCGCGAATTGCACGCATCGCTTCGCCGATGGCCACAGCCGAGGAGGCGCAGGCACACGCATAGGCGATGGCCGAGCCGCGTGCGCCGAAGCGCAGTGCGAGTTCCGCGACGGCCGCGTTCGGCATCACGGTAAGCACGGTCGTCGGGCGCATGCGCTTCTGCTCGCCGTAGAGCGCGCTGGTCGTGGTGTCGAAGGCGCCAGCGCCCGCAAGTCCGCTGCCCCAGAAGATGCCCAGGCGTTCGGGGTCGACGCTGTCGGCACCGAGTCCCGCCTGCGTGGCCGCGTCCTGTGCGGCGGCGAGCGCCATCGCCGTGCCACGGTCGAGCGGCAGGCGCGAGGTGCTGCGCACGCCGTTGGAATCGAAATCGCAGGCAGCCACGGCGAGCGACATCGGGTCCATGCCCTTGATCTCGAGCGTCTGCGCACGCACGGCCGAGCGGCCTGCGAACAGCGCATCGTCGAAGGCTTCCACGGTGCGGCCGATGGGCGTGACGAAGCCCATGCCGCTCACGCGCACAGGTGCGGATGCCGCACGCGCTGCAGACGCAGCCAGCACGGCGTGCGCGGCACCGCTGCTCATGCGTGGGCCACCTCAGCCGCAGGTGCAACCACGCCGCTGCTCTCGGTATCGATCACCTCGCACAGGCGCTGCAGCGTGATGCCGGCTTCGCGCGGGTCGAGCCGGTCCTCGGGAATGCGCAGATGGAAGGCGTCTTCCACCGCGAAGACGAACTCCATCAGCGCGAGCGAATCGAGGCCGAGGTCGGTCAGCACGGTGGCGGGCGAGATGGCGCTGCGGTCGACCTTGAAGTC
Organism: Variovorax paradoxus EPS; assembly: GCF_000184745.1. Taxonomy (NCBI): domain Bacteria; kingdom Pseudomonadati; phylum Pseudomonadota; class Betaproteobacteria; order Burkholderiales; family Comamonadaceae; genus Variovorax; species Variovorax paradoxus. The sequence continues at coordinate 41,182 of NC_014931.1, forward strand.
GGTCTCCAGGATCGTCGCGATGCTGTTGAAGGTGGGCGAGGAGAACATGGGCTGTGTTCCTTTCAGGTGTGTTCGTTCGTGCGAACTCATGCGTACAGGGGATGCGCGGGCATCGTGCCGTGTGCGACCGCATCGGCGAACGACACGGTTTCGCGCACGACCTGCTGGCGGTCGTTGTCGATCGTGATCATGTGGTAGCTGTTGGCCACGACCACGGTGCGGAATGCGCGGCAGCGCAGGCCGCGCGCGAGGATGCCCAGGTTGGCCACGCTGGCCACCTCGTCCTGCTGGGCATGCAGCGCGAGCACGTTGTCGCACTGCACGGCGTTCAGGTTGCGCCGCACATGGCGAATCAACCGGTCGTGTTCGCGCAGATGATCCACGCCGAGCACCGAGCAGCCCGCGCGCGAGATCTTGCGGTGGCGCAGTTCGCGCTCGATCCAGGCGCGCACGCGTTCGTTCTTCACACCGTAGGGCGGCCGCTCGCGGTATTGCCAGAGGCGCCCGAGCGGCGTGTAGAAGGCGAGCGGCAGCAGGAACTGCGTGCGCGGAATCGCCCAGCCGTCGAAGCGCAGCGTGGTCGACATGAGCACCAGCGCATCGACATCGCGGCCGCAGCGGATGGCCGCGCCCAGCGCGAGCGAGGAGCCGGCGGAGATGCCGACCAGCATCACGCGGTCGTGCTGCTTGCGCAGCGCCTTCACCTGGGCCTGGATGGCGTCGAGCCAGCGTTCGTACGGCGCGGCTCGCTGCATTGGCGCGTTGGCATCGAAGGAGTAGCCATCGATCGACAGCGGATGGGCCGCATACCCCCGGGCGCGCAATGCCGATTGCACGGTCAGCAGCTCGTCAGGCGTGCTGCATAAACCATGCAGGAGGACCACCGCGGTGCGTTGCACCTCGGGGGGAACCAGACTCAGCTCATCGGAGGCGTCACGTGCGCTCATCGTGTGGCGCCGGCCATGAAAATGGCCCGTGTTTCATGCTGCTGTCGTATGCTCATGCAACGACTATCGTGTGGAGCTACTGACCGGCCCCTGACCCATCCATTCAGCAACTCTTCACACTTCCACACCCCCACCACCATGCGAATCCTGCTTGTCGAAGATGACGCTGTACTGCGCGATGTGATGCTGCGCAGCCTGGCGGACGCGGGCCACCGGGTCGACGTATCGACCAACGTCGAAGACGCCGACCATCTCTGGCGCGTGCAACCCTTCGATGCAGTGCTGCTCGACCTGAACCTGCCGGCGACCGCGAGCCCCACGAGCGGTCTTGCAAGCGGCCTCACCGCATTGCGGCAGGCACGTGCGCGCGGCGACCGCACACCGGTGCTCGTGCTCACCGCGCGCGGTCGCACCGAAGAGCGCATCGCGGGTCTCGATGCAGGTGCCGACGACTACCTGGGCAAGCCCTTCGATCTCGCCGAAGTCGAAGCGCGCCTGCGTGCGCTGGTGCGCCGTGCGAAAGGCACCGAAGACATCGTGCTGCTCGGCCAGCTCAAGCTCGATCGCAAGGCGCGCCGCTTCTCCACCGCGGGCGGTCCGCTCGACCTGCCCGCGCGCGAGTTCGAGGTGCTGTGGGAACTGATGAGCCCGCCCGGCCGCACGGTCAGCAAGCGTGCGCTGTCCGACAAGCTCTCCAGCTTCGATGAGTCGCTGGGCGACAACGCGCTCGAAGCCTTCATCTCTCGCCTGCGCAAGAAGCTGCTGGGCACGGGTGCGAGCATCCGCACGCTGCGCGGCATCGGCTATCTGCTCGAAGCCGAGGTGTGACGGACAGCACTGCTGCCCCGATCGCGCCGTCGCTCACGCGGCGGGTCCTTCGCAACGTGCTGGTGCCGCTGGCACTCACGTGGATGCTCGGTGCGGTGATCGCGCTGGTCATTGCCAACTACTTTTCCGAACGGGCCTTCGATCGCGGCATGCTCGACGATGCGTACGCGCTGTCGGCCAATGTGCAGGCGGGCGAGCGGGGCATCGAGTTGCTGCTCACGCCGCGCGAAGTGGCCACGGTGCTGTTCGACCAGGTCGACAAGATCTACTTCTCGGTTCAGCGGCTCGACGGCACGCTGATCTCCGGCGAATCGGATCTGCAGGCGCCGCTGCCCGTGAACGGCGCGCGCTACCGTTTCTCCGACGTGACCTACCAGGGCAAGGCGATGCGCGCGGTGACGCTCGATCACGACGCCGAGCCCGGCATCGCCATGCCCTACCGCGTGGTGATCGCGCAGACCACGCTGAGCCGCACCGCGCTCGTGCGGCAACTGCTCGGCTTTGCATTGGCGCCGCAGATCCTGCTGCTGGTGCTGCTGGCCGTGTGGCTCTGGTACGGCATTCGCAGCGACCTGCGCCCGCTCGGCGACCTGCAGCGTGCGCTCGACCGGCGCGACGTGCGCGATCTGTCTCCGGTGGTGGTGGCGCAGACCTCGCGCGAACTGCAGCGCCTGGGCAACGCGGTCAATTCGCTGTTCGAGCGGCTGGGCCACAGCGTGCAGGCGCAGCGTGAGTTCGTGGGCAACGTGGCGCATGAGTTGCGCACGCCGCTCGCGGGCATCCGTGCGCTGGCCGAGTACGGTCTCGCGCAGCACGACACCACCGTCTGGCGCGAGCAGCTCGAGCGCGTGTCGGAACGCCAGGCGCGCGCGAGCCACCTGATCGACCAACTGCTCGCGCTTGCCTTGGCGGAAGAAGCGCGCACCAGCCTCGCTCGCGCGCCGGTGCGTCTCGATGTGCTGGCCGAGCAAACGGTGCTGCGGCATCTCGCGCGTGCGGATGCGCGGGGCGTGGACCTCGGCGCACGCGGCCTCGATGACGGCGTGGTCGTGATGGCGAACGAAGCGCTGGTCGAAGGCATCCTCGACAACCTGATCGACAACGCGCTGCGCTATGGCGGCCGCACGATCACGGTGGAGCTTGCGGGGCGCACGCTGAGCGTGATCGACGACGGGCCCGGCATTCCGCTCGAGGCACAGCGCGACCTGATGCAGCGCTGGGCGCAGGGCCCTGCCGGTGAGAAGCTGGGGCAGGGCTCGGGGCTGGGGCTGTCGATCGTGTCGCGCTATGCGGAGTTGCTGGGTGCCGAGCTGCGGCTCGAAGCGGCCGAGCCTGTGGGCTTGCGCGTGAGCGTCGCGTTCGGCGAGGTGGCCTAGCGCTGGCTTGCTCCTTCCCCTCCCGGGGGAAGGCTGGGATGGGGGCAGGCCTTCGATTGGGCGCCGAGTTTCTCGCGGAGGCCGTCGTCCCCCACCCCGACCCTCCCCGGAAGGGGAGGGAGAAAAACCGGCTACAGCGGCGTGCCTTGGTGAAACACCATGCGCCATCTGCCGCGCCGCAGTCGCCACAGTGAGCTGCGAAGCGAATCGGCTGCAGCACGCTCCGGTATCGCGGCACGGTGCGCGCGGTAGGTGACCAGCGCGATGTCGGGCGCCATGCGCTGCACCCGGAATTCCGACATCGTTCGCTCCGAGAAGGCTTCGTCGCGCAGCGCGTCGATGATCGCGGACCGCGTCCATTCCATGCCCGACACACCAAGCTCGCGGAAGTCGTCGTCGAGCAGTTCTTCGATTTGCGCAGCACTCGCTCGCACCTCGCGCAGATGCAGGGCGCCTTCGAGTTTCAGCAGCAGCGCGTCGAGGTTTTCGGCCGGCGCGGCTTCATAGAGCTCGAGCGGAAGGCCGTCGGGATCGGCGAAGAAAGTGGAGCGCCGGCCGGTGTATTCGTCGACGCGCAGCGGCTCCACCGCGATGCCTTGCGCCGCGAGTTCATCGGCGGCGGCCTGCACATCGTGCACTTCGAAGGACAGGTGCCGCAGCCCCTGCGCCTCGGGCCGCGTGGCGCGCGCGGGTGCTTCGGGAAACGAGAACAGCTCGATCTGCGACCCGTCGGGCAGCGCGAGATCGAGCTTGTACGAAGCGCGCGCGGCGCGGTAGTTTTCGGCGACGACGCGCAGGCCGAGCACCTCGGCGTAGAAGCGCCTGGAGCGTGCGTAGTCGGCGCAGATGATCGCGACGTGGTGAATGCGGGCGAACTGCATGGCTGTCAATCCTTCGTCTTGTTCAACGGCTTGCGAAGGAAGACGCGTGTGCGCTCCGCCAGCACGAGGCGCCTGTATTCGACATAGCCGATGCGTTCGTAGAGCGCGCGGTTCTCGGTCATCTTCTCGTTGGTGAAGAGGTAGATCGAATCGTGGCCTTGCCGCAGCGCCTCGCGTTCCGCAAGCTCGAGCAGGGCGCGGCCGACGCCGGTGCCCTGGTGCGCGGGCCGCACTGCAATCACGTCGACGAGAAAGCCTTCGTCGGTGATGTCGAGCACCAGCGCGGCAATGACTTCGTCCTGCTGCGTGGCGACCCAGACCTGCGCGTTCGCAATGGCGGCGCCATAGTCCCTGGTCATCGGAATCGGCGTGAGGCCGAGGCGCGGGATGTAGTGGCGGAAGGCCTCGATGGCGCAGGCGGCGACCGATGCCGCATCGCTCGCATCGGCCCGTCTCAGCACCCAAGGCGCGGCGCTGCTCACGCGTCGAACTCCACCTCGCCCTCGATCTCGACCGGGATGTTGAACGGCAATTCCGCCATGCCCACCGCGCTGCGTGCATGGGCGCCGACATCGGGCCCGAAGAGGTCGAGGATGAGGTCCGAGAAGCCGTTGATCACCGCCGGTTGCTTGTCGAAGCCGGGCGCCGACGCGACCATGCCGAAAACGCGCGTCCAGGCGGTGATGCGGTCGAGGTCGCCGAGGGCGCGTTGCAAGCTGCCGAGCATCGCGAGGGCCGTGAGGCGTGCGGCCGCATAGCCTTGGTCGACGCTCACCTCGCGCCCGAGCTTGCCGAGCGGCGAGGCGATGCTGCCATCGGCGTTGAGCGGGCCGTGGCCCGAGACGATCGCGCGTCGGCCGATGAGCCGCACGAACTGGAAAGGCAGCACGACGCCGGGTGGCGGCGTCACGGTCGGGGGAAGAACGAGGCCGAGTGCGGCCAGTCGTTGCGCGATGCGGGCCATGGCATTTCTCTCCTGTGGCTGGAGGCGGGGACGTGAAAAGTCCGCCGCATCTTGCCATGGCCGAGGGTGTCAGCCGAGTGCCGGATAGTCCGTGTAGCCCTTCGCGCCGCCGCCGTACATCGTGGCCTTGTCGAGCTCGTTCAGCGGTGCGTTTTCGCGCAGGCGCCGCACGAGGTCGGGGTTCGAGATGAAGGGCTTGCCGAAGGCCACGAGGTCGTCGCCTTCCTTCACGGCTTCGTCGGCCAGCGGCTTGTCGTAGCCGTTGTTGACCATCCATGCGCCCTTGCCGCCGGCTTCGCGGTACGCGGCCTTGAGGGCTTCGTAGTCGAAGGGACGGTCCTCGATCTCGCGCGGGCCGCCGGTGGCGCCTTCGATGATGTGGATGTAGGCGAGGTTCAGTTGCGCGAGTTGCTTGACCACGTAGGTGAAGAGCGGCTGCGGGTCGCTGTCGTGCACGTCGTTGGCGGGCGTGACGGGAGACAGGCGGATGCCGGTCTTGCCGCCGCCGACCGCGTCGACCACGGCACGCGTCACTTCGAGCAAGAGGCGCGCGCGGTTCTGGATGGAGCCGCCGTAGTCGTCGGTGCGCTTGTTGCTGCCGTCCTTCAGGAACTGGTCGAGCAGGTAGCCGTTGGCGCCGTGCACCTCGACCCCGTCGAAGCCGGCGGTTTCCACCGCGCTGCGCGCCGCGACCGCATAGGCGTGGACGATGCCCGGCAGTTCAGCCGCATCGAGCGCGCGCGGCTCGGAGGTCTCGACGAAGGTCGGCACGCCGTCCTTGATGAGCACCGTCTTGGTCTTGGCGGTGATGGCCGAGGGGGCGACAGGCTTACCGCCATCGGGTTGCAGTTCGGTGTGCGAGACGCGGCCGACGTGCCAGAGCTGCACGACGATCTTGCCGCCCTTGGCATGCACCGCTTCGGTCACGCGCTTCCACGAATCGAGTTGTTCGGTGCCGTAGAGGCCGGGCACGTCGGAATAGCCCTGGCCCTGGTGGCTGATGGCCGTCGCTTCGGTGATCAGCAGGCCGGCGGTGGCGCGCTGTGCGTAGTAGGTGACGGCCAGATCGGGCGGCACGGCATTGGGCGAACGGTTGCGCGTCAGCGGCGCCATCACGATGCGGTTGGCGAGCTTCAGGTCGCCGGCCTGTACGGGGTCGAAAAGGGTGGACATCGTGGATGAGGGAGCAGAGTTGAAACAGGCGCAAGGCTAAGCGCCCGGCCTCAACCCTGCTGTCGCACGGTTGTCCCGATTGGTGTTATTGCGTCGTCAGCTCACGAGGGCGAGCAGCGCGGCGCTCACGCGCAGCGGCACCGCGAGCAGGATCTGCCCCATGCCCTTGCCGAGCGGGTCGTTGCGCAGCGACGCCATGCCGCCGCCGCCCAGCGCCTCTTCGCAGACGAAGTTGAAGGCATCGATGCCGGGCACTTCGTAGCGCGTGACGCGGCCCTTGACGAGGTGCGCGAGCCATTCGGCCACGCGCGCTTCGGTGAGCTGGTCGCGCAAGAGCGGCAAGAGGGCAGGGTGGCGCGCGATGACGCCGATGTTCGAGGTGTCGCCCTTGTCGCCGCTGCGGGCCCAGGCGAGGCGGATAAGGGGCACTTCGACGGTGTCTGCTGCCTCGGGTGCCGCTTCGTGTGGCGTGGCGCCGGCGGGCCGGGGCGCGGGCATGTCGGCCGCTGCGGGCGCGAGGGTGCGCGGCACATCGATGCGTTGCCCGTCGACGTTCACGCTGGCCTGGACCTGCGACTTGTCGAGCAGGAAGGCGTACTGCTGGATCGACGGCGACACCGACGCCCGCCCGCCGCCCGCGCCCGTGGTGCCTGGCGACCACGAGGTGCCGGCCGGCGCGACCTCGCGCGCGAACAGCTCGAGCGCCTCCTTGCGCGGATGCGTCACTGCGAGCCGCAGCACCACCTCGCGCGTCTGCAGCACCTGTGCATTCGCATGCGGGCCGTAGCAGGACTCGGCGCCCAGCATCTCGATGTGCGTGGCGCTGTAGGGACCGAAGCCGAACTGGGCGAAGAGTTCGCTGGTGCGCGCGAGGATCGCTTCGCCCGTGCGCCGCGCCTTCGCGGCTGCATCGAAGCCCACGATGGTGAGCTGCGCCGCGGTCTTGAAGCCGTCGACATACGTGGCGCTCACCTTGTAGGTCGTGGTCGGCGCACGGCCGCGCGCGCCGTGCACGCGCACGCGGTGCTCGCCGGCCTGCTCGATGCGCACCTGCGTGAAGTCGGCCGTCACGTCGGGCAGCAGGTACGCCGCGGGGTCGCCGATTTCATAGAGCATCTGCTCGCCCACCACCGCGGGCACGAGCTTGCCGCCGGTGCCCGCGGGCTTGGTGACGACGAAGCTGCCGTCCGCGCTGCATTCGACGATCGGATAGCCGATATGCGGCCAGTCGGGCACCGTGTCCCAGTCTGTGTGCAGGCCGCCGGTCGCCTGGCAGCCGCATTCGATGATGTGGCCCGCAAGGCTGCCGGCGGCGAGCAGGTCGTGGTCGCCGGGCTGCCATTTGAATTCGTGCATCAGCACGCCGAGCGTGACGGCCGAGTCCACGCAGCGGCCGGTGATGACGACCTGCGCGCCCGCGTCGAGCGCCGCCTGGATCGGCCGTGCGCCGAGGTACGCATTGGCGGTGAGCACGCGTTCGGGCAGCGCCGCGCCGCTCTGCAGTTCGCGCACCGGCGGCTGGGCCTGGCGAAGTTGCGGCAGCAGCGCGGAGACGTCGTCGCCGCTCACCACCGCGATCTTCAGTTCGATGCCTTGCTCTTTCGCGAGCGCCGCCAATGCGTCGGCGCAGCCTTGGGGATTCACGCCGCCCGCGTTGCTCACCACGCGAATGCCTTGTTTCACGACATCCCTGAGCACCGACTTCATCGCGACCGAAACGAAGTCGGTCGCATAGCCGAGCTCCGGCTTCTTGAGCCGCGCGCCCGCGAGGATCGACATCGTGAGTTCGGCGAGGTAGTCGAACACGAGGTAGTCGATCTTCCCGCTGGCCACGAGCTGCGGCGCGCCCACGCTGCTGTCGCCCCAGAAGCCCGAGGCGCCGCCGATACGGACGATGCGTTCGTTGGTGTTGCTGCTGTCTTTCATCGGCCGCTCCACTGCGGCTTGCGCTTTTCGCGGAAGGCGAGCTGTCCCTCGGCTGCATCCTCGGTGAGCGCGAAGAGACCGATCTGGCTTTCGGTGAACGCCATCGATTCCTCGAAAGCCATCGCCTCGATCTTCTTCATCGTGTAGAGGCCACGGCGGATGGCGGCGGGCGATTTGTCGAGCATGCGGCCGAGCAGCCAATCGATGCTCTCGTCCACGTCGTCGCTCGTGCGGTTGATCAGTCCATGTTCCAGCGCTTGCGCAGCGGTGATGGGCTCGCCGGTGATGCACATTTCGGCCAGCACGCGGCGCGGCAGCAGGCCGTCGAGCACGCTGAGCACTTGCGCGGGAAAGAGGCCGACCTTCACCTCAGGCAGGCCGAACACGGCGCTGCTGCTGGCCACCGCCATGTCGCACATCGCCATGATCCCCATGCCGCCGGCCATGCATGCGCCGTTGACGCGCGCGATGAGCGGCACCGTCGATTGCCGCGCCTGGCGAAAGAGGTTGGCGAAGCCCTGGTAGGGCTCGGCGTAGTCGAACTTGAAAGAGGTGCCGCTTTGCAGGTCGGCGCCCGCGCAGAAGGCGCGCGTGCCGGTGCCGGTGATGACGACCGCGCGCACGGCAGCGTCGGCGTTGGCGCGCGCGAGGGCATCGGACAGGCGCGCGAGCACGGCGGCATTGATCGCATTGCGCCGCTCCTCGCGGTCGATGGTGAGCCACATCACGGGCCCGCGCATCTCTTCGCGCAGTTCGATGGTGGAAGAGGTTTCGGCCATGGCGCTGGGTTCCTTCGGTGTCTGGAGTTGCTGCCCCTAGCGTGACGCGAAAAAAAAGCCGCATCGTGCGGCTTGTGGCTGAAGCGGGCCGGGTTTTCCCTGGGGGCTGGTAAGGCCGGCCGCTTCGCTGCTTCTGTGAGCTTCGGTTTACTTTAGCAGGCCTTCGGCCTTCATCGCTTCCTGCACTGCGGGACGCGCCGCCACGCGCGCATGCCAGGCCTGCACGTTGGCGAAGGCCGAGATGTCGACGCCGGTCGGCTTGGTCCAGTTGGTCACGGTGAACAGGTAGCCGTCGGCCACGCTGAAGTGCTCGCCCATCAGGTACTGCTTGTCGGCGAGCTGGCCGTCGAGCCATTCGTAGCGCGACTTGAGCTTGTCCTTGAAGATGGTCTTGGCTTCCTCGGGCATGTTCGGGTTGAACAGCGGGCTGTAGCCCTTGTGCATCTCGGTGCCGATGAAGGTGAGCCACTCCTGCAGGCGATAGCGCTGCAGCGTGCCGTTGGCCGGCGCGAGGTTCTTGGTGGGGGCGAGGTCGGCGATATATTGCACGATGGCCGGGCCTTCGCGCAGGCGCGTGCCGTCGTCCAGTTCGAGCATCGGCACGTAGCCCAGCGGGTTGATGCCGTAGTAGTCGGTGCCGTCCTGCAGCTTGTGGCTCTTGGTGCTGGCCATCACCGGTTCGAAGGCAAGGCCCGCTTCGTGCAGCGCGATGTGGGGCGAAAGGGAACAGGCACCGGGCGAGTAATACAGCTTCATTCGAAATGACTCCAATGGAAATGGATGTGTTGGATGTGGATGGCGAGGTTGATCTTTATGGGAAACCGCCGGGGATGCTAGCGGGTTTGGCGGCATCGCGTTTTTGTCCTACGGTGGCTTGGGGCCCGTGACTATCAAGGCGGCGAAGCGCGCTTTCTAAGCTCCCCGCACGGTGGGCGAGGCCCGCTGCAAGGAGTTTCGGATGTTGAAGTACGCGATCATTTTTGCGGTCATTTCTCTGGTGGCCGGCCTGCTCGGCTTCGGTGGCGTGGCTGCGGGTGCGGCCGGTATCGCCAAGCTGCTGTTCGGCCTGTTCCTCGTGCTGGCGGTGCTCTTCGTGGTGCTCGCAGCGCTGGGCGTGGGCGCGGTGAAAAAGGCGCTGGACTGATGCAGCGTCCGAGGACGAAGTGGCCGCAGGCGCGGTCGCTCGACATGCTGCTGCAGAGCCCCGCGCACCGCGTGATGCGGGTGCTGCTCGTGACGCAAACACACTGGCAATTGCCTGAACACCGCTCGCGGCGACGACGGGCCTGAAAAAAGAACCCCATGCACATCTCCCACATCGACGCGCAACTCGACTACGAGGTGACGGCGCCCGCGCACATGCTGCTCAACATCGAGGCCGCGCGGTCGGGCGCACAAGCGGTGGTCGAGGAGACACTGACCATCGAGCCGCCGACCGAGATGCAGGTGTTCTGCGACGAGGGCAGCGGCAATCGCTTCATCCGCTTCGATGCGAAGCCCGGGTCGCTGAAGATCGGCTACAGGGCGACGGTGCAGCGCTCGCACGTGCACGTGCCGCCGGACCTCTGCGAGGTGCCGGTCAACGAAGTGCCCGACGAGGTGCTGCATTACATGATGCCGACGCGCTACTGCGAGTCGGACCTGATGTCGCGCTGCGCGCAGCAGCTCTTCGGCGAACTGCCGCCGGGCATCGGGCGCGTGCAGGCGATCGTCGACTGGATTCACGACAGCATCGCCTACGAGCCCGGCAGCACCGACTCGACCACGACCGCGCGTGAGGTGTTCGTGGAACGCGCGGGCGTGTGCCGCGACTTCGCGCACCTGGGCATCACCTTCTGCCGTGCCCTCAACATTCCGGCGCGGCTGGTGGTGGGCTATGTGTGGTTCGACGAGCCGCCGCAGGATTTCCATGCGGTGTTCGAAGCCTGGCTCGGTGGGCAGTGGGTGCTGTTCGATCCGACCCGCATGGCGCCGGTCGACCGGCTGGTGCGCGTAGGCACCGGGCGCGACGCGAAGGACGTGGCCTTCTGCACGATCTTCGGCGCGGTGCGCATGACGGACAAGAAGCTCGTGGTGCGCGAGCTGCAGGACGAAAGCGTTCCACCGCCTGCCGCACCGGCCCCGAGCGGCGCGCTGGTCGGCATCGAAAAGCCGGTGCCGGTAACCCAACTGGCCGAAACCACCGCCTGACAACGATAGTTTGCTATTAAATACATAGCAAACTGTCAAGCACCCACGGGCGGAAGCGGGCGGTTTGGTATCGCCCTCTAGCTTGCCCACACAACGGGCGCAAGACGGTGCCGCCGATTAAAATTGGCGCCCCTTTTGCGCAGCGCACGCGTCCCAGTAGTGCGCCCCCTTTTCAAATGCTGTACCCCGAAGAATTCGATGTGATCGTCGTCGGCGGTGGCCATGCCGGCACCGAAGCCGCGCTCGCCGCCGCGCGCATGGGCGCCAAGACGCTGCTGCTCTCCCACAACATCGAGACGCTGGGGCAGATGAGCTGCAACCCGTCGATCGGCGGCATCGGCAAGGGACACCTCGTGAAAGAGGTCGATGCGCTCGGCGGTGCGATGGCGATTGCCACCGACGAAGCCGGCATCCAGTTCCGCATTCTCAATTCGAGCAAAGGACCGGCGGTGCGCGCGACCCGCGCCCAGGCCGACCGCGTGCTGTACAAGGCCGCGATTCGCCATCGCCTCGAGAACCAGCCGAATCTCAGCCTCTTTCAGCAAGCGGTCGACGACCTGATGGTGGAGGGCGATCGCGTGGTCGGCGCCGTCACCCAGGTGGGCATCGCTTTCCGCGCTCGCACCGTGGTGCTGACGGCGGGCACTTTCCTCGATGGCCGCATCCACGTCGGCCTCGACAACTACCAGGCCGGACGCGCCGGTGACCCGCCGGCGATCAGCCTGTCGGCGCGCCTGAAGGAATTGAAGCTGCCGCAAGGCCGGCTCAAGACCGGCACGCCGCCGCGGCTCGATGGCCGCAGCATCGACTTTTCGAAGTGCACCGAACAACCCGGCGACGGCATGCCGGGTGGGGCAGGGCCGATGCCTGTGTTCAGCTTCATGGGCCGTGCCGACATGCATCCGCGCCAGATGGCCTGCTGGATCACCCATACCAACGCGCGCACCCACGACATTATTCGCTCCGGCTTCGACCGCAGCCCGATGTTCACCGGCAAGATCGACGGCGTCGGGCCGCGCTACTGCCCGAGCGTCGAGGACAAGATCAACCGCTTTGCCGACAAGGAAAGCCACCAGATCTTTCTCGAGCCCGAAGGCCTGACGACCAACGAGTACTACCCGAATGGGATCTCGACCAGCCTGCCATTCGACATCCAGTACCAACTGGTGCGCTCGATGCCCGGGCTGGAGAACGCGCACATCCTGCGGCCAGGCTATGCGATCGAGTACGACTACTTCGATCCACGCGAACTCAAGAGCAGCTTCGAGACCCGCTCGGTGAAGGGCCTGTTCTTCGCCGGGCAGATCAATGGCACAACCGGCTACGAAGAAGCTGCGGCCCAAGGCTTGTTTGCCGGTATCAATGCCGCACTGCAATGCCGTGGAGAAGACGCCTGGCTGCCGCGCCGCGACGAAGCCTATCTGGGCGTGCTGGTCGATGACCTGATTACCAAGGGTGTGACCGAGCCGTACCGCATGTTCACCAGCCGCGCCGAGTTCCGGCTTCAGCTGCGCGAGGACAACGCCGACATGCGCCTGACCGAAGCAGGGCGCAAGCTGGGGCTGGTGGACGATGCGCGCTGGGATGCTTTCAGCCGAAAGCGCGACGCTGTTTCACGTGAAACAGAGCGGCTCAAGTCGATCTGGGTGAACCCGCGCAACCTGCCAGCCGCCGAGTCCGAGCGCGTGCTGGGCAAGGCCATCGAGCACGAATACAACCTGGCCGACCTTCTGCGCCGGCCCGATGTGAACTACGAAACACTGATGTCGCTGGACGGCGGGAAGTACAGCGCCAGTTCGGCACTGAGCGAAACCGAGATCGAACAGATCGAGATCTCTGCCAAGTACTCCGGCTACATCGAGCGCCAGCATGACGAGGTGGAGCGCGCCGCTCACTTCGAAAACCTGCGTCTGCCTGCGGATTTCGACTATGGGCAAGTCAAGGCATTGAGCTTCGAAGTGCGCCAGAAGCTGGACAAGCATCGCCCCGAAACGCTGGGCTTGGCCTCGCGCATTTCCGGTGTGACGCCCGCGGCCATCTCGCTTTTGATGATCCATTTACGCAAGGGCGGGCACAAAGCCTTCGCCCGTGACGCCGCCACGGAAGCAGCCGCCGAGCCGCAGTCCGCCGAATGAGCGCGCCCATCGATACGCTGCGCGCTGGCGCAGGAGCGCTTGGGGTCACGTTGTCCGACCGGCAGGGCGAGCAGTTGCTGGCCTACGGCACGCTGATGCTCAAGTGGAACAAGGTCTACAACCTGACGGCGGTGCGCGATCCGGCCGGGGTGATGACGCACCATCTGCTCGACAGCCTGGCGGTCATCGCACCGCTGCAGCGGCAATATCCGGAGCAGGGCAGGTTGCTCGATGTGGGTTCGGGTGCTGGGTTGCCGGGCGTGATCATCGCGATCATGCGGCCCGACATTGACGTGAGTTGCCTGGATGCCGTAGCCAAGAAGGCAGCCTTCGTTCAGCAAGTAGCTGTCGAACTGGAGCTGCCCAATCTCCGCGGACTGCATGCCCGGGTCGAATTGCTGGAAGGCAGCTACAACGTCATCAGCTCGCGGGCCTTCGCTTCGCTACCGGATTTCTTCAATGGCTCGAAGCATTTGCTGCCAGCGGACGGTGTTTGGCTTGCCATGAAGGGCAAGATGCCCGGCGACGAACTCGCTGTTCTGCCTCCAGAAGTGGCTGTGTTTCACGTGGAACAACTGACGGTTCCAGGCCTCGACGCCGAGCGCTGCATCGTCTGGGCGCGAAAAGCATCCGTCTGATTCCGTAAAAGATGCGCCGCCGCCGGCAAAAGCCGGCGCCCGAACGGCCCTCCGCGCGCTGGCCTCGCTTAGACTCGACGCCTCCCCTTGGCTCTCTTCTTCGAGGCAAATTCCATGTTTGGCATCGCTGACTACGGCGCATTTGTCGTCGCCATCATCCTGTTCCTCCTGATTCCCGGCCCGGGCAATCTGGCGCTGATCACCTCGACCAGCAAAGGCGGAATTCGCGGTGGATTGGCAGCGACGACGGGTCTGATCGTCGGCGACCAGTGCCTTTTGTGGGCCGCGGTGGCGGGCGTGTCGGCGGTTTTGGCCGCTTACCCGACCGCATTCAAAGCGGTGCAATGGCTGGGCGCCGCCTATCTGGCGTGGCTCGGCTTCAAGATGCTGCTCGCCAAGCCGGGCTCGGCCCCGATCCTCAACATCAAGCCGGGTCACTTTTTCCGCCAGGCGTTCATGATCACCTTGCTGAACCCGAAGGCCATCGTCTTCTACATGGCGTTCTTCCCGCTGTTCGTCGATCCGGCACGGCATCAAGGCCTGATCACTTTCGGCGCGATGGCAGTCACGATTGCAGCGCTGACTTTCCTCTACGGCCTGACCTCGACGCTGCTCACGCACTTCCTTGCCGAGCGCATCCGTGCCAATCGCCGCATCTCCGGCACGCTCGAAAAGCTGGCCGGCGTTTTCCTGATCGCCTTTGGCGTCAAGCTCGCGATCTCGCGCTGACCGATTCTCTGAACTGACATGGCCAAGATTTTCTGTATTGCCAACCAAAAGGGCGGCGTCGGCAAGACCACCACCACCGTCAACCTCGCCGCCGGACTGGCCAAGGTGGGGCAGCGGGTGCTGATGATCGACCTCGATCCCCAGGGCAATGCGACCATGGGTTCGGGCATCGACAAGCGCGAGCTGGAGTTGACGGTGTACGACGTGTTGCTCGAATCGGCTTCCGTTGCCGAGGCGCGCGTCAAGGCCGACAAGCTGGTGGAAGGCGGTTGCGGCTACGACGTGCTGGGCGCCAACCGCGAACTGGCCGGCGCCGAAGTGGAAATGGTGGCGCTCGACCGCCGCGAAAAACGCCTCCGCACCGCATTGGCGGCCGTCGGTGCCGAGTACGACTTCGTGCTGATCGACTGCCCGCCGAGCCTGAGCCTGCTCACGCTCAACGGCCTGTGCGCCGCCCACGGCGTGATCGTTCCGATGCAGTGCGAGTACTTCGCGCTCGAAGGGCTGACCGATCTGGTCAACACCATCAAGCAGGTGCACGCCAACCTCAACAAGAACCTGCAGATCATCGGCCTGCTGCGCGTGATGTTCGATCCGCGCATCACGCTGCAGCAGCATGTGAGCGAGCAGCTCAAGTCCCACTTCGGCGACAAGGTGTTCGACACGGTGATCCCGCGCAATGTGCGGCTGGCCGAGGCGCCGAGCTACGGCCTGCCGGGCGTGGTGTTCGATCCGGCTGCACGGGGCAGCCAGGCGTTCATTGCTTTTGCGCAGGAGTTGGTCGAGAAATTGCCGCCTGCGAGCGCGTTCGCTTCTGGTGCTGTCGCGCCGCCGATCGCCCCGGTCGACCGCATGGCGCCTGACCTCGCCATTCCCGAGGACGTGCTGGCACCCGCGCCTGCATCCGATGCCACCCCTGAAAAAAGCCTCTGACGCCTGCCCCGAATCGGCACGGCGCTATCAAGTTCGTAGCAAATGACAGTTTCCCGCATCCTGCTGCTGCCGGGTTGGCAGAACAGCGGCCCCGGCCATTGGCAGACCATTTGGGAGTCGATCCATGGCGATCGCCGTGTCGAGCAACACGACTGGATGCGCCCGCTGCGCGGTGACTGGTCTGCGCGACTTGAAGAAGAAGTGCTGGCGGCCCCCGGGCCGGTGGCCTTTGCGGCGCACAGCCTCGGCTGCATCCTCGTCGCGGCCTGGGCCGCGCATTCGCGCAACACGCACAAAGTAGCCGGCGCATTGCTGGTGGCGCCTGGCGATGTGGAGCGTGAGGATCTTCGGCAACTGATTCCGGGCTGGGCGCCGATCGTGCGCCAGCCGCTGCCTTTCTCCTCGGTGCTGATCGCCGCGAACGACGACCCTTACTGCGAAGCCTCGCGCTCGCGGCAACTGGCCAAGGACTGGGGCGCACGCTTCATCGACGCCGGCAAGGGCGGCCACCTGAACGCCGAATCCGGCCTGGGCGACTGGCCCGAAGGCCGGCAACTTCTGAACGACATTTCGAAAGACAAGAACTGATGGCGACCAAGAAACCCAAGGGCCTCGGCCGCGGCCTCGAAGCGCTGCTCGGCCCGACGGCCGCACCCGCCGCCGACCACGGCAACTCGGGAACGGAAGAGGGCGCCGCGCCGCCGAACCCGACCACGCTGATGCTCGACCAGATGGTGGCCGGCGTCTACCAGCCGCGCACGCGCATGGACGAAGGCGCGCTCTACGAGTTGGCCGAGAGCATCAAGGTGCAGGGCATCATGCAGCCGATCCTGGTGCGCCGGCTCGATGCCGAATCGGCGGCCGCCAAGAACGCCGAGTACGAAATCATCGCGGGCGAACGGCGCTTCCGAGCCGCCAAGCTGGCGGGCCTGGAGAGCGTGCCGGTGCTGGTGCGCGACGTGCCCAACGAGGCCGCAGCGGCGATGTCGCTGATCGAGAACATCCAGCGTGAAGACCTCAACCCGCTCGAAGAGGCTCAAGGCCTGCAACGCCTGGTCGCCGAGTTTGGGCTCACTCACGAAATGGCGGCGCAGGCCGTGGGCCGCTCGCGCAGCGCGGCCAGCAACCTGTTGCGCCTCTTGAACCTGGCCGAACCCGCGCAGCAGATGCTGATGGCCGGAGACATCGACATGGGCCACGCCCGCGCGCTGCTCTCCTTGGACCGCGGCACGCAGATCACGGCCGCCAACCAGATTGCCGCCAAGAAGATGTCGGTGCGCGAGACCGAGGCGCTGGTGAAGAAGCTCGCCGCCGAGTTCACCTTGACGCCGTCCCGCCGCGGCAACAGCGGCGAGAAGTCGCGCGATCTGCAGCGAGTGGAAGAAGAGCTGGCCGACCTGCTCACCGCCGAGGTCGAGGTGCGCATCAAGAAGCGCACGAAGCGCGGCGAAAGCGGCGAGCTCGCGATCCATTTCGGCTCCATCGAAGCGCTGAACGGATTGATCGAACGCATCCGCCGAACGGCCTAGTTTTGAAATCGGGATGGGTCGTTCGTTCGATTGATAACTGCAATCCTTTGCGCGTATCCTCGGCTGAATTTGTTAACTAATGTCTCTGACAATATCTCTGAAACAAGAGGGAGCCCGATCATGAAGTTCACCCAATTCCCACTCGCGGCCATCGCCGTCGGCGCGCTTCTCCTCACCGGTTGCGCCGCCACCGACATGCAGATGGGCAGCCAGTCGGCCAAGACCATGGCCACCGGCAGCGCCGCCGGTTCGGCCACCGCCGGCGAGAGCAGCCAGCTCGAGCGCTGCGAATCGCCGCTCGGCACGGTGTCGCTGATCGAGAACCAGAGCGCGGGCTGGTACACCATCCTCACCGGCGAATACCGCCTGCCGCCTACTGCAAATCTGTTGCGTTTGCTGGTGCAGCAGTCGAACTGCTTCATCGTGGTCGAGCGCGGCGCGGCCGGCATGAACGCCATGACGCGCGAGCGCGCACTGCAGCAGTCGGGTGAAATGCGCGGCGGCAGCAATTTCGGCCGCGGCCAAATGGTCGCTTCCGACTACGGCCTGTCCCCCGAGATCGTGTTCAGCAACAGCGATGCCGGCGGCATCGGCGGCGCACTCGGCGGCTTGGTGGGTGGCGGCCGTGGCCGTGCGCTCGCAGCCATCGGCGGCAGCATGCAGACCAAGGAAGCCAGCGCGCTCCTGACCCTCATCGACAACCGCTCGGGCGTGCAGGTTGCAGCCTCCGAAGGCAGCGCCTCCAAGACCGACTTCGGCGCCTTCGGTGGACTGGCCGGGCGCAGCGGCGCCGGTGGCCTCGGCGGCTACACCAACACGGCGCAGGGCAAGGTGATTGCTGCCGCGTTCATGGACGCCTTCAACCAGATGGTTCGTTCGCTGCGCAACTACAAGGCGCAGACGGTGCGTGGCCAGGGCCTCGGCGGCGGCGGCCGTCTCGGCGTCGATGGCGGTGCGGCACCTTCGCAGACTTATGTGCCGCCAGAGCAGGCGCCGGCGCGTCGCCGCAAGTAAGCAAGGACAGTCGGCCTTTGGGCCACTAAAAAGCCCGGCGCTCTCGCGAGCCGCCGGGCTTTTTCATGTGTGACCGGGATCGATCAGAGGCTGAAGATCTTCCCCGGATTCATGATGTTCTTCGGGTCGAGCGCACGCTTGATCGTGCGCATCATGTCGATGGCGCCGACACCCGCCTCGGTCACCAGGAAGTCCATCTTGTGCAGCCCCACGCCGTGCTCGCCGGTGCAGGTGCCTTCGAGCGCCAGCGCGCGCGTCACGAGGGCGTGGTTCAGCGCTTCGGCCTTCACGCGCTCTTCGGGGACATTCGGGTCCAGCAGATAGCCGAAGTGGAAATTGCCGTCGCCCACGTGGCCGACGAGGAAGTAGGGGATGCCGCTCGCATCGGCCTCGGCCACCGAATCGAGCAGGCAATCGGCCAGGCGCGAGATCGGCACGCAGGTGTCGGTCGAGATCACGCGGCAGCCCGGCCGCGACTGCACCGCAGCGAAATAACTGTTGTGCCGCGCAGTCCACAGGCGCGTGCGTTCTTCCGGCGTGCTGGCCCATTCGAAAGCGTTGCCGCCATGGCCGCTCGCGAGTTCCTGCACCGTCTCGGCCTGCTCTTTCACGCCGGCGGGCGAGCCGTGGAATTCCATCAGCAGCATCGGCTCTTCGCGCAGGTTCAGCTTGGCGTAGGCGTTCACCATGCGCACCGTGTTCACGTCGATCAGTTCCACGCGCGCAATCGGCACGCCGAGCTGGATCGTCTCGATGGTGGTGCGCACCGCGGCCTCGATGCTCGGGAACGAGCAGATGGCGGCCGACACGGCTTCGGGCAGCGGGTAGATGCGCAGCGTGACCTCGGTGACCACGCCCAGCGTGCCTTCGCTGCCCACCATGAGGCGCGTGAGGTCGTAGCCGGCCGAAGACTTCTTCGCGCGCGTGCCGGTGCGGATGACTTCACCCGCGGCCGTCACCACTTCGAGCGCCAGCACGTTCTCGCGCATCGTGCCGTAGCGCACCGCGTTCGTGCCGCTCGCGCGCGTGGCCGTCATGCCGCCGATGGAAGCGTCCGCGCCCGGATCGATGGGGAAGAACAGGCCCGTGCTCTTGATCTCTTCGTTCAGTTGCTTCCTCGTCACGCCCGGCTGCACCGTCACAGTGAGGTCGTCGGCGTTGATCGACAGCACCTTGTTCATGCGCGACACGTCGATGCTGATGCCGCCCTGCACCGCGAGCAGGTGGCCTTCGAGCGAGGAGCCGACGCCGAAGGGAATGACCGGCACGCTGTGCTCGCTCGCGAGCTTCACGGCATCGGCCACGTCCTGCGTGCTCTCGGCGAACACCACGGCCGAGGGCGGCGGTGCATCGAACGAAGACTCGTCGCGCCCGTGTTGCGTGCGCACCGCCATCGCCGTGGAACAGTTGGCGCCGAAGCGTGCCTTCAGCCCGTCGATGAGGCTGGCTGGGACGTCGCGCAGATGAAGCGCCGGCATCAGGTGCGAGGTTTGGGTCGGGGCGTTCATCGGACTTCTCCTGAGGGGCAATGAGGGCAGGGGGGAAGGCCATTTTACGGAGCGAGCACCATAATGCGCTTCGGAAAAAATGATGAACCCCACGACCCTCAGCGCCCTCGCGGCCTTCCCCGCGCAACTGGAGGCCCACTACGCCGCCGTTCCCGAAGCCTTCAGGCATTGGGTGCCGCCTTCGTGGGAGGGCGTGCCCAGCGAGGCCTTCACCGCCATCGAGCAGCTCTGCCATGTGCGCGACATCGAGATCGAGGGCTACCACGTGCGCTTTCGCCGCACGCTCTCGGAAGATCGCCCGACGCTGGCCTCGATCGACAGCGAACCGCTCGCCATCGAGCGCAACTACGGCGCCGCCGATGCGAAGCAGGTGCTGGCCGATTTCCGTCTCGCACGCGTGCAGACGATGGAGATCGTCTCGAGCCTGACCGACGCGCAACTCGCGCGCACGGCCGTCTTCGAAGGCTACGGCCCGCTCACCATGCGAAGCCTCATCCACTATCTCTGCAGCCACGACCAGCAGCATCTGGCAGGTCTGCAATGGCTGGCCGGCAAGATCGACGCATCGACCGTCCCCGCATAACCAGGAGCGCGCCCATGGGCAACCGACTTTCCCAGATCGCCACCCGCACCGGCGACGACGGCACCACCGGCCTCGGCGACAACACCCGCGTGCCCAAGGACCATCTGCGCGTGCATGCGATGGGCGACGTGGACGAGCTCAACTCGCAGATCGGCGTGCTGCTCTGCGAACCCATGCCCGAGGCCGTGCGCGAGCTGCTGGTCGATGTGCAGCACCAGCTCTTCAACCTCGGCGGCGAACTCTCGATGCCCGGTTTCACGTTGCTCAAGCCCGAAGCGCTGCTGCAGCTGGACAACGCGCTGGCCGATCACAACGCCGCCTTGCCGCGCCTGGCCGAATTCATCCTGCCCGCCGGCACGCGCGCCGCCTCGCTCGCGCACGTGTGCCGCACGGTGGCGCGGCGGGCCGAGCGCGCAGTGGTGGCGCTCGGTGCCACCGCGGAACTCAACGACGCATTGCGCCAGTACCTCAACCGGCTCAGCGACCTGCTCTTCGTGCTCGCGCGCGTGCTCAACCGCATGGATGGCGGCGACGACGTGTACTGGAAGAGCGAGCGCATGGCGCGCGCGGCCGCTGATGCGAATGTCGCCAACGACGAAGAAGGAAGCCCGTCATGAAGATGCCCACGCACACCATTGCGCTTGCAGCAGCGTTCCTCCTGCTGCCGACTGCAGCCGTCCACGCGCAGAGCGCAGACAACCCGCCCAAGGCAGAGCGTGCACACACGCTCAAGCCGCCGCCGCGAAACAGCAAGGTGGTGAACGGTGTCCAGCGCGGAACCAACGCCGCCGGGCGTGGCATCGACCGCGCGGAAGACGCGACGCGGCGCGGCGTCAACAACGTGTCGGCCCGCGCGAGCCGGCCGGTGCGCAATGTGGGCGAGGCCTTCGGGCGCAAGCTCGCGCCGGGCTCCAGCGGCCGTGCGGCACCGCCGCCGGTGGGGCCACAGGGCAACGCGCCCTGATCGAAGAGGCCTCTGTTCGGGGCGGCGCTCACGCCGACGGTGGGCTCTGTTTCGCGAATGTCCCCCGCCTTCGGCTCCTCCTTGATTTCGCGAAACAGAGCCCACCGTCGGCGCGAGCGCTTTCAGGGCAGTTGTTGATTCGCTGTTCATCCAGACCGTGCCCACCTGCTGCAGGCGGCCGTCTGAGCCTCTTCAGCGCCAGCCCGCAGCCTTGAACTGGTCTGCGAGCAGCTGCGCGACCTTCGCGTAGCCCTGTGCATTGGCGTGGATGCGGTCCGAGCGCAGCGACGCATCCGACAGCACGCTCGAATACACATTGGCGACGAGCAGCGCCTGCCCCGACTTCGCGACCTCTTCGTAGAACGGCGCATCGCTGAGCGAGCCGACGAACGCACGCATCGCATCGGGCGCAGGCGTCGCCAACAGCGCGACATGCGGCGTGTGCTCGCGCGCCTCTTTCACGAGCGCCGCGATGTTGTCGCGCGTGGCCGAGGCCGACACGCCGCGCAGCATGTCGTTGCCGCCGATGCCGATCAGGATCCCGTCGTAGCTGCCTGCGGCCAGCAGCGACGGCAGGCGCTGCAATGCGCCGGCCGAGGTGTCGCCGTTGACGCCCGCATTCTCGACCTGCCAGCCGGTGATCTCGCCCAGCTTCACGGGCCATGACGCGTCGGGCGATGCGCCATAGCCGAAGGTCAGGCTGTCGCCGATGGCCAGCACGCGGGCATCGGATTTGAGCGCAGCGGTGGAGGGCTTGCGCTTGCCGCAGGCGGCCAGCGCGGCCGCGGCCGGCACGCCGCACATCAGTTGGAGGAGGTGTCGTCGATTCATGAAGCGCGCAGCTTAAACGCGGCTGGTGCGTGCGCCGGCATTGACCCTTCGCCAGCCCAGAGAGCAGGCCCTAGCTCAGGTGCGCCCGGCGCAACGCCGTCCGCATCGTCTTCTGCAGCGCCGGCCCGCCTTTCTCCAGCGCCGCAGCGGGGGCGCCGCTCTCCTTGGTCGCCGGCGTGTACTTGCGCCCCCAGATGCCGATCTGCGTCACCACCGGCAGCAGGTCGATGCCCATCGGCGTGAGGCTGTAGATGGCCTTCTGCTTGTGGGTCGGGTCGTCGGTCTTGCTGAGCACGCCGTACTCGACGAGCTTGCCCAGGCGCTCGGTCAGGATGTTCGAGGAGATGCCTTCCTCGGACTGCAGGAACTCCCTGAAATGCCGCTTGCCGGCAAACATCATGTCGCGAACGATCAGGAGGCTCCAGCGGTCGCCGAAGACTTCGAGCGCGAGGTTGATCGGGCAGAGCGATTTCTGGGCGGTGGCCATCGGAGCTTCCGGTGCAGTTGAAAAACTGCTTGCATTTTCGCATCGGTTTAAGAATACTGCGGACTGCTTGCATTTCAAGAGCAGTTATTCCAGCCGACCCTTAAGGAGAGCCACCATGCGAAAGCTCATATTGCAGATGCAGATGTCCGTCGATGGCTACGTCTCGCCGGCCAACGGCAACATCGATTGGCAGGTCTGGGGTTGGGGCGATCGCTGGGCCTGGGACGACAAGTTGAAGGCGTACTTCAACGCTGTCTTCGAAGGCGTCGACACCATCCTGCTCAGCCGCAAGATCGTGGAGGAAGGCTACCTCGATCACTGGGGCCGCGCGGCGAAGAACTATCCGGCCAACCCGCAGTTCGCCTTCGCGCAGAAGGTGGTCGATGCACAGAAGGTCGTGCTCACCGACAAGCTCGAGGCATCGCGCTGGGAGCGCACCGTCATCGCGCGTGGTGGCATGGCCGAAGAGGTGAATGCGCTCAAGCGAGAGGAGGGCAAGGACATCCTCGTCATCGGTGGTGTCGGCTTCGCGTCGTCGCTCGTGAACGAAGGGTTGGTCGACGAGTTCCAGTTCTTCGTGAATCCGATGGCCGTGGGCGCCGGTCGCTCGGTGTTTCACGACCAGCGCAAGGGGCACAAGCTGCGCCTGCTCGGGTCGGTTGGCTACGAATGCGGCGTCGTGGTCAACCGCTACGCGCCGCAGTGAAGGACAACGCGCCGCCCCGATACCAGCGCTTACCTGATTTCACCTGACGGCGACCTGAGGTGAGCCGGCCAGACACAACAGCGGCACACAATGAACTCGTCATCAACGCATGAAGGAGTTCCAGATGAACATCAATTCGAAGAGCATGGCCGTCGCTGCTGCGGCGCTCGCGATGTGCATGGCAGCGGGAAGCGCCTTTGCGCAAGACCGCCGCTTCGACGGCCGGCCCGGCGACGATCGCAACGGACGCGCCGAGCAGCGGCACGACGACCGCCGGGGCGATCGCAATTTCGATCGCCGTGGTCCGCACCGTGATTACCGCGGCAACCAGGACTTCCGCGATGGCCGCCAGTTCGATCGCCGCGGCTTCCCGCAGCCGCACGCCGAATGGCGCCGTGGTGGCCGCGTACCGGCCGAGTACCGTGGCCGCAACTACGTGGTGAACGACTACCGTGCGTACCGCCTGCAGCCGCCGCCCCGCGGTTACCAATGGGTCGGGGTGGGTGGCGACTACGTGCTCGCCGCCATTGCCACCGGCCTGATCGCGCAGATCATCGCGGGCCAGTAAGCAAGCAGCGCGGCGCGAGCCGCATGCGAAACCGCCACAGGTCACTGTGGCGGTTTTTCTTTTTTGGAGGCGCTTGTCAGGCCAGCGCGGTGGATGCCGACTGGGCGCACACGTTGCGCCCGGTGATGGTGAGGCGCAAGCCGCCACCGTGCCATTCGAGCCAGTTGAGGCTCACATACGCGTCGATGTCGTTGTCGTCGATGCGGTCGGCCTGGCGGCTCTGCAGGAGCTCCACCGTGGCGGGCAGCGCCCGTTTCAACCGTTCTCGTCGCTCCGCTGCATCGGCCGCCTTTTGGGCGGCCCTGATTTGCTGTTGCTGCTGCTGCGGGGTCGATGCCATTGCTGATCCGTTCCGGGAAGCCAAGGAATTAACCCGAATGTACGCCCCTTGTGTGAAGCCGCACGCTTTCTTTTGAGCCCCGCCGTTTTCGCAGTACCCGCCGCGCAACAGCGCTCCGCAGGGGCTTGCGGCGAGGGCTAGATTTCGTAGTGGGAAGCCTTGGCTTCGTCGCCCAAAGCCTTCTCGACGATGGCGCGCGTCAGGGTCGGCGCGAACGACTCGATGAAGGCGTAGACGTACTTGCGCAGGTAGTTGCCGCGGCGCACCGCGAGCTTGGTGAGGTTGATGCCGAACAGGCGCCCCGCATCGATCGCGCGCAACTGCGTGTCGCGCTCCGCTTCGTACGCCACGCCGGCCACGATGCCCACGCCCAGGCCCAACGTCACGTAGGTCTTGATCACGTCGGCGTCCATCGCGGCGAGCACGATGTTGGGCTGCAGCCCGCGCGCCTCGAAAGCCTCGTCGATGCGCGAGCGGCCGGTGAAACCCGTGTCGTAGGTGATGAGCGGATAGCGCGTGAGCGCCTCCAGCGACAGCGGCGCATCGAGCAGCGGATGGCCCGGCGGCACGATCACCGAATGGGTCCAGCGGTAGCAGGGCAGGGCGACCAGTTGCGGGTAGTCGCCCAGCGCCTCGGTGGCGATGCCCACGTCGGCCTCGCCGTCGATCAGCATCTGCGCGATCTGCTTGGGCGAGCCCTGGTGCAGGTGCAGTTTCACGTTCGGGAATTGCGCGCGAAATTCCTGTACCGCCACCGGCATCGCATAGCGCGCCTGCGAGTGCGTGGCCGCGATGGAGAGCAGCCCGCTTTGCTGCGCAACGAACTCCTGCCCCGCGTGCCGCAGGTTGCTGCTCTCCAGCAGCATGCGCTCGATGATCGGCAGCACATGGCCGCCCGGCTCGGTGAGGCCGGTGAGCCGCTTGCCGGCGCGCACGAAGAGCTCGATGCCGAGTTCTTCCTCGAGTTCGCGGATCTGCCGGCTCACGCCGGGCTGCGAGGTGTGAAGGGTGTGAGCGACTTCGGTCAGGTTGAAGCCGCAACGAACGGCCTCGCGTACCGAGCGCAGTTGTTGGAAGTTCATCTGGCGCCGAGGTGTCATCGAGCCCCCGGGGTGGGGACCGAGCGGCGATTCTCGGCAGAAGCGCTTATGCAGGGAACGATGCGTTTGTTGGTTTCACATGAGCAAAACATCTTTACGACCTGTCTTTTGTGCCGTACTTGTAATTTCGCACGACTGTGCTAAAGTTTGCCGCATGGACGCCAAGACCCAGAAAAGCGAACTCACCCGTGCCGCCATCGTCGGCGCCGCGTTGGACCTCGCCCTGGCCGAAGGCCTGGAAGCGATCTCGCTGCAGGTCATCGCGAGCCGTCTGGGGCTTTCCAAGAGCGGCGTCTTTTCCCGCGTGGGTTCGCGCGAGGCGCTGCAGAAGGCCGTCATCGAGGAGTACGGCCGCGGCTTCCTGGCCGATGTGTTCGTGCCCGCCATGCAGAAGCCCAAGGGCCTCGCGCGCCTGAACGAGATCGTGGCTCGCTGGATCGCCCGCACCCGCGATGTCGAAGCCCAGACCGGCTGCCTCTATGTGGCCGGCGCCTTCGAATTCGACGACCGCGAAGGCGAGCTGCGCGACGTGCTCCTCGGAGAGATCACACGCTGGCGCGCGGCCCTGCGCCGCACCGTGACGCTCGCCATCGAGGCGGGAGAGCTCAAGGCCGACACCGAACCCGCGCAGCTGGTCAGCGAGATCAACGGGATCATGATGAACCAGCTCCACGACGCGCGTTTCCTGCGCGACCCGCACACCGCCGACCGGGCCGCGCAGACCTGGCAGCGGCTCCTTTCCAGCTACCTCGCCTGAGCGTGAAGCAGGCGGATTTCCCTCATCTTTGTTTGCCAGAATTTCGCACAATCGTGCGATAAACAGGAGAAGCAGCCATGCTGATCATTGCCCTTTGCCTTGCCATCTATGCCGTCGCCCTTGGCGTCGAAACCGCCCGCGACACGCTGCGCAGCCTGCCCCGCAGCAACCAGGATTGGGTCTGGTACTAAGAGGTTGAGAGGCAATCCGACATGACAAGCACACCCGCCCCTTCGAACTACTACGGCGCCAGCCGCCTGATGCGCGCGATGCGCTTCGGCCTCGGCGCATCGCAACGCCTCTGGCCGGCACTGGGCGTGCGCGCGGCTTACCGCGTGTTCGGCACGCCGCTGCCGCCCAAGTGGCTCTACCGCGGGCAGCACCCCGGCACCGACTGGCGGCACGAGGCCTGGTCCTTCGAAGACGCGAGCGTGGGCATCTACCACCTGGCGGCGCAGGATTCGGGCGCGGAATCCGCGCCGGTCGTGCTGCTGGTGCACGGCTGGGGCGGGCATGCGGGCCAGATGCTGCCGCTTGCGCAGGCGCTGGCGGCGGTGGGCCTTCGGCCGGTGCTGCTCGAACTGCCCGCGCACGGCCGCAGCGAAGGCACGGCGACCAACGGTGCGCAGTTCGCGCGCGCCATCGACTACGTCACCGCCCGGCTCGCCGCGGACGGCCGCGCGTTGCGCGCCGTGGTCGCGCATTCGCTGGGCGCCAATGCGCTCGCCTATGCCGCGGGGCGCGGGCTGCCGGCCGAGCGCATCGTGCTGCTCGCACCGCCCGCGTCGCCGCGCGAATACACGCGCTACTTCGCGCACGCCTTCGGCCTCAGCGAGCAGACGCGTGCCGCGATGCAGCGGATGTTCGAGGCGCGCGAAGGCGTGCTGATGCCGCAATTCGAGCCAGCGCTCGCCGGCCCGCGCATTGCGCAGCCGACGCTGATCGTTCATGACCGCGACGACCGCGTGAACCGTTTCGCCGACGGCGAGGCTTACCGCGATGCGATTCCCCGCGCGCAGCTCTTCGTCACGCAGGGCTGGGGCCACCGCCGCATCCTGAAGGAAGAGGCCGTGCTTGCACAGGTCACGCAATTCCTGGTGCAGCCTTCGGCGGTCATGTGAGCGTGAAAAGGCGCCTCTAAACTGGGCGCCACCCATGGCCTTCGCTGTGGACGACACACGCACCGACCACACATGGGCAATCGTTCCTGGCTCTATCTCGAACACCGTCTTTCCGGCGCCGACAACGGCGCCGAGCACCAAAAAACCTCGGCCGACGAAATCGCCGAAGCCAACAACAATTTCCCCGTGCTCTGGCAGCTCCTGCTGGCCGATGGCGCAGCCGGCGACGCCATCGACGACCAGCGCGTCTTCGGCGATGCCGGCACCGATAACCTTGCCAGCGACGCGCACGCCGCGCTCGCGCGCATCCGGCAACTGCACGCTTTTGTCGAGCAGCATCCGATGCTGCACGCGCTGCCGCAGATCGCGCTGCAGTTCGAGGCGCTGGCGCTGCACCTGGCCGAGCTGATCGACGAGGTGCCGGCCGACAGCGCGCCGCGCTTCTCCGCCAACCTCGACGAGCTGTCCTGGCTGGGCGGTGAAACCGAAGGCGAGGGCTTCATCGAACGCAACCGCCGCGAGTGCAACGAGCGATGGGCCGAGGTGCGCCGCTGCATCGACAGCGGCAACCACCCGGGCGTGGACGCGGCCCTTGGCATCCAGCGCTTCGCGGACTGGGAGGCCTGGGCCTGGCAGTTCGGTTTCGGCGGGCTGTCGCATCCGTACTTCGATGGCTACGAGGCGCCGCGCGACGAGCGCTTTGCCGACTTCGAGCCGGAAGAAGACGACGACGAAGACGGGTATGAGCGCCCCGACTACGACAACCACCTGGGCGGCGAACTCTGGCGCTTCGAGGTCGACGGCCGCTGGGGCGTGATGCGCCTGGTGCACGACGAAGACGGCGACGGCGGCGCCAGCCACCGCACCACCGTGGTCGAGCCCGCGTGGGACGACATCCGCTACGCCGGCGGGAGCGATCCGCGCCTGCTCTGGATCTCGCAGGGCGAGCGCTCCGGCCTGCTGCTCGCCGACGCCGAGGCGCCGCGCGTGCTGCTCGAACCGGAGCTCGACGAGGTCTGGGACTTCGAGGACGACATCGCCACGGCCCTGGTCGGCGACCACATCGGCCTGCTGCGCACCGATGGCAGCTGGCTGCTCGAGCCCTCGGTCGACGAGGTCTGGAGCTTTGTCGAAGGCCGGGTGCGCGCCCGCGTGGGCGAGCGCATCGGGTACATCGACCTGCAGGGCGAATGGGCGATCGCACCCCGGTTCGAAGAGGCCGAAGACTTCACGCCGTTCGGCCTGGCACCCGCGCGCGGCGACGAGGGCGGCTGGGGGCTGGTGCGCGCGGACGGCGAATGGGCCGCGCCGCCGGATTTCGAGCAACTCCAGTGGCGCCACGACTGGGAGGCCTTCGAAGCCACGCGCGACGGCAAGAGCGGGCTGCTCGATGCGCAAGGCCGCGTCGTGATCGAGCCGGTCTACGAGCAGGTCGACCTGCTCGAGGAATACCCCATCGAGTTCCTGACGAGCGAAGACAACGATCCGGCGAACGAGCGCAACGCCGAGGCTCGGCCGAAGCGCTTTGCCGTGGAACGCGCCGATGGCGTGTGCGGTCTGGTCGATGGCCGCGGCCGCGTGCTCGTGCCCTTCGACTATGGCCGGTTCGAGACCCTGGAGCCGCTGACCGGCCAGGAGCGCGCCCACGCCATGGCTCGGCGCGACCTGGTGCGCGTGGCGTCCAAGGGCGGGCGCACGGCGAAGAACGCGCCGTGGCTGCGCGGCATCTACGACGTGGCCGCCGGCCGCGAGCTGGTGCCTTGCCGGCACCGCACGCTCCAGCCGCTGGCCTGGGGCACGCAGGACATCGGCTGGCTGGTCGCCGATCCGATGCCGCGCAGCGCGAAGGTCGAGAAGGGGCAGCTCGCCGTGGGCGTCCTGCGCGGCGACGGTACGGTGCTGCATCCACAGGCCAATCCGTGGATCGCCGCCGCGGTGTCGGTCGCCGACAGCTGGCTTGTCGCGGCGGTGCGCTCGGACTTGTGCAAGCGCTGGGGCGCGGGCGAGCCGGTGAAGGCCGTGCGCAACGACTCCGGCCTCTATGTCTGGCTGCATGCCGACGGCCGCGAGCAGCCGCACGCCGAGCACATGGCCGCGCGCCATGCCGCCGGCGACCTGCGGGCCGCCTACGAGCTGGCCTGCCATCTGCGCGACGGCGAGGGCATCGAGGCCGACCCGCGCGAAGCCCTGCGATGGATGGCGCGCGCCGCCGGCGTGCGCGAGCCGGGCGACGCCCCCGCGACCGCGTCATCCGACGGCTTGCCCGTGGCGATGTGCGAGCTCTCGAAGATGCTGCGCTGGGATACGGCGGGCCTCGGCGCCGATGCCCAACTGGGGCGCGCGTGGCTGCTGCACGCCATCGCCCATGGCGGCGCGGACGACGCCGCCACGCAGGCCCAGCTCGGCTACATGCTTTGCGAAGGCGAGGGTGGCGAGCGCGACCTGGAAGGCGGCGTGCGGCACTACGAACTGGCGGCAGAGAAGAACAACACGATGGCGCTCTACAACCTCGGCCTGGCGTACAAGCTCGGCGAACCCGGGGAGCCCGACCTGGCGCGCGCGATCGGCTACTTCCGCCGTGGCCACGAAGCCGGCGACACCGCCGCCACGATGCAGCTCGGCCGCACGCTGTGCCTGCACGCAGGGGCGCTGGCCGAACAGGGCCATGGCGAAGCGGAAGTGAACGTCCTGCATGCCGAAGCCCTCTACGCGCGGCAGAAGGTGGCGGAGGACAGCACCCAGCGCGAGCAGGGCTGGGCCTGCTACGAACTGGGCTGGATGCGCTTTCGGGGCCAGGGCGCACCGGAAGACGCCGCGGCCGCGGAGCGCTGGCTGCTCGCCGGTGCCGCGCTCGACGACTGCGAAGAGAACCTGGAGAGCCAGCGCGCCTGCACGGAGGTTCTGGCAGAGACGTTCTACGGTGACCCCGACAGTCCGCTGTTCGACGAGGACAAGGCCCGCGAGTGGACACAGCGCCTGCAGGCGCTGCCCGCTACCACGCCGGATGCACCGGCGTGAACACCGGCCTGAACAGGTGGCGCCTGACGATCTCCCCGTAGCCCCGGTAATAGAAATGGCCGTTCGCGGCCAGCACCTCTGCGCGGTGCCGCCGGAAGTACACCGGAATCTCGTACCAGGGCATCGTCGGCGCGCGGTGGTGCACGTGGTGCAGGTTGTTGAACAGGTAGAGCAGCCCGAAGACGACGTTCGATTCGACGATGGCCACGCGCTCGTGCGGCGTGTCGGCCCAGCGGTGTTCGGTGAAGGTGCGCAGCGAGCCCAGCATCATCCCGGGGTAGACGACGTACAGCAGGTACTCGCCGAAGCCCATGCCGCAGATACCGATGACGAAGTACAGCACCGGCGCCACGCTCAGTGCATGCCAGCTCCAGGTGGGCAGCCGCGAGAAGTCGCCCGCTCGCACCCGCCCCGCCTCGAAGCGCGCCAGCTTCCATAGCCGCAGGAACGGTCCGAGCACGACGCGGAACGCGATCGTCTGGTTCGCGATGTAGATCCACCGCCGAACCGGCCCATAGCCTGCCCACGCGGGCGCCGAGTGGTAGGCGCTCTCGTCGTCGCGCTCCGGATGCGTGAGGTGGAAATTGACGTGGTGCGCGCTGTGCCCGCGGTTGTAGAACGGATACGGCAGCCACAAAGTGAGCGGCGGCCACACCACCGCATGGCGCAGCCACTTGGGCAGATGGCGCATCGCATGGATGCTCTCGTGTTGCAGCGAGGAGTGCAGCTGCGCGAGAAAACCGCCCAGCAGGAACAGCGCCCATCCCGGCAGCGCCGCATGCCACCACAGCAAGGCCGCCCAGGCCCCGTACAGCGCGGCGGCGAGGGCGAGCGTCGGCACCTCGAAGTGCCACCACCAATGCCGCCTGCGCGTGCCTGACGGTGCGCGCGTCGGTGCGGTGGACGAAGGGGCGGTCGATGTCATGGCTTGACGGCTCAAAAGGACTGCGATCCTAGGTATGAAGACGCCATCCGCATGCGCGCTTTTCGAATAAGCAAGGGCGCGAAATTTCGTTTCCGTCCGGCCGTGAAATGCCTACGCTTGGCGGCTTTGGCCGAAATGAACAGCAGCGCTTCCACGACCCTCGCACCCGTGCTGCTGCAGGCGCTGTTGCTGGCCGAACCCGCCGGCGAACTGGCCTTGCTGGACGTGCGCGAAACCCGCTGGTTCGTGCAGCGCCATCCCAACCTCGCGCGCAACGCGCCGCTCAGCGGGCTCGAACTGCAGGTCGGCGCCTTCGTGCCGCGCCGTTCCACGCCCGTGGTGCTTTACGACGACTACAACGCACCCGACGGTCCGGCGCAGGCTGCGGTCGCGGTTCTCGCGCGGCTCGGCTACACCGACGTGCGCACGCTCGACGGCGGCCTGCAGCGCTGGGTGACCGAGGGCCTGCCCGCCATCGACGGCTACGGCACGCTGGTCAAGGCCTTCGGCGATCTCGCGCGGCTGCACTACGGCACGCCTTCGCTGTCCGTCGACGCCCTGCGCGCACGCCGGCGCGAAGGCCTTCCCGCCACGCTGATCGATGCACGGCCGCGCGCGGAATTCGAATTCCTCTCGCTGCCCGGCGCGCGAAACCACGCCGGCACCGAGCTCGCGCTGCGCCGCTTCGAGGCGGACGATGCGGAACACGTCTGGGCGATCAACTGCTTCAGCCGCACGCGCGGCATCATCGGCGCCACCACGCTGCGGCTGCTCGGCCGCGCGCCCGATGCGGTGTTCGTCGAGGACGGCGTGATGGCCTGGGGCCTGCAAGGTGCGCCGACGGTGCAGAACGCGGTGCCCGACGACGAGCTTCCGCCTGAATCCCCCGAGGTGCTGCGACGCACCGCCGACGAGCTGCTCGAGCGTTTCGCCCTTCCCGTGGCCGACGCCGCACAGCTCGCCAGCTGGTGCGCCGACGACACGCGCAGCCTCTACATCTTCGACGTGCGCCCCACGGCCGACCCGGCCTTCGCGGACACGGCGGTGCAGCAAGTCCCCGGCGGCCAGTTGTTCATGCACTTCGAGAACCTCGTCGGCACGCGCGGCGCCCGCATCGTGCTGATCGACGATCCGGCGCACCGCCTGCGCGCGGCGGTCACGAGCTTCTGGCTCACGCAGTTGAATCAGGCCGAGGTGTACGTCTACGACGGTGCGCTGTCGCCGGAGCAAGCGCCCCCAGCGCAAGCTGTCACCGTGTCGGATGCACCCTCACCGCTGGATGCCGAAGCCCTCGCTCAACTGCGCAGGAACGGCGCGGTAACGGTGATCGACGTGGGCGCGAGCCTCGACTACGAACGCGGCCACCTGCCCGGCGCGCTCTACATGCTGCCCGCCTCGCTGGGCCCGCTGGCCTCGCACGCCGTGGCCGGCCGCACGCTGGTCTTCACCTCGCCCGACGGCGCGGCCGCGCGCCGTGTCGCGCGCGATGCGCAACAGCGCTGGCCGGGTTCGGGGGCGGTGTTCACCTGGCTCCGGGGCGGAACCGAGGCGTGGAAGGCGTCAGGACGGCCGCTGTCGACCGCGTTCGTCCCGGCCCAGCTCCTCACCCCGTTCGACGACGACTGGGGCTCGGTCATGCGCGTCTTCGGCCCGCGCCGCGATGCGGTCTGGGTCGACTATCTCGCGTGGGAGCGGGCGCTGGCTGCGCGGGTCCTGCAGGACCCGTCGGTGCGCTTTCGCTTCTTTCCTACCGGGCAGGTGCCGGATCGGGCAGCTCGATCTTGATGTCGAGCACTTCGAGGTTGTCCTGGGTTTCCAGGTGCACCTTGATGTCGTCGGGATTGATCGACACGTACTTGGAAATCACCGCCACCAGCTCGCGCTGGAGTTCGGGCAGGTAGTCGGGGCGCTTCTTGCCGCTGAGGCTGGAGCGCTCGTGCGCGAGGATGATCTGCAGGCGCTCTTTCGCGACGCTCGCAGTCTTCTTCTTCTCGCCAAGCAGGAACGAGAGAAACGACATGCCTACTTGCCTCCGAAGATCCGCTTGAAGAAGCCCGGCTTCTCGGCGTCGACGAAGCGCATCGGCTTCTCTTCACCGAGAAACCGCGCCACCACGTCGCTGTAGGCCTGTGCCACATCGGTGTCCTTGTCGTGGATCGCGGGCACGCCCTGGTTGGAGGCATGCAGCACGCTTTCCGACTCGGGGATCACACCGATGAGCTTGATGCGCAGGATGTCCTGGATGTCTTCCAGCGAGAGCATCTGGCCGCCCGCCACCCGGTTCGGGTTGTAGCGGGTGATCAGCAGGTGCTCCTTGATCGGATCGCCGCCTTCCTTGGCGCGCTTGGTCTTGCTGCTGAGCATGCCCAGGATGCGGTCCGAGTCGCGCACCGATGAGACCTCGGGGTTGGTCACCACCAGCGCCTCGTCGGCGAAGTGCATCGCCATCATCGCGCCGGTCTCGATGCCGGCGGGCGAGTCGCAGACGATGTATTCGAAGTCCATCGCCGCGAGGTCGTTCAGGATCTTCTCGACGCCTTCCTGCGTGAGCGCTTCCTTGTCGCGCGTCTGCGAGGCAGCCAGCACGAAGAGGTTCTCGCACTGCTTGTCCTTGATGAGCGCCTGGCTCAGGTTGGCTTCACCCTGAATGACGTTGATCAGGTCGTACACCACGCGGCGTTCGCAGCCCATGATGAGGTCGAGGTTCCGCAGGCCCACGTCGAAGTCGATCACGGCCGTCTTCTTGCCCGCGAGCGCGAGGCCGGATGCGAAGCTGGCGCTGGTGGTCGTCTTGCCGACGCCACCCTTGCCCGAGGTCACCACCACAATTTTGGCCATGGCCATTCCTTCTTGTTTCGATTCTGTTGTTGGTTTCAGAGCGCCGCGTCCGTCAGGGGATCGCGTCGATCACTAGCTTTTTGCCATCCAAGCGCACCTGCGCCGACTTGCCGAGCACCGGGTCGGGCAGCGGCACTTCATTCGTGCGGTAGATGCCGGCGATGGCCACGAGCTGCGCTTCCATGCAGGTCGAGAAGATCCGCGCCTCGGTGTTGCCGCGCGCGCCTGCAATCGCCTTGCCGCGCAACGGCGCGTACACATGCACGTTCCCGTCGGCGATGACTTCGGCGCCGAAGCTCACCACGGCCGTCACCACCACGTCGCCGCCGCGGGCGTAGACCTGCTGGCCCGAGCGCAGCGGCTTGTCGATGAGGAGCGTGCCGTTGGCCGGCACCGGCACTTCGCGAATGATCTGGGGGGCTTCGGCCGGCGCCTCGGCGGGCGGGGCCGGCGGCCGGGGCGCGGGCGCCGAGGGCATGGCCGCCAGCGAGAGACCGGCGGCGCGGGCCGCGGCATTCTGGGTGTCGTTGCCGCCGCGCACCGCGATCGGCTGGGTCTGGTGGCGCGCCAAGAGGCTGCGCAGGGCCGCGAAGTCGATCTGGGCGGTGGCTTCGCCCGCTTCGTCGTGCTCGGGGAGCTGCGAGAGGTCGATCACCACCGGCTCCTGCTCGAAGAAGTCGGGCGAATCGGCAAGCTGGGCGTCGAGCGCCTCGGCCAGCACGTCCAGGTCGGACGTCTTGAGGATCACTGCAATCAGCGGCAGCGTGGCGCTCTTGAATTCGAAAACCGCCTTGGTGCGCGCGGCGGAGACATCGGCCATTGGGAAAACGTCGGTGCGAAAAGCGTTGGAGTCTAACGGGCGCGGGCTTCCGGGCGGTGACCGGGCCCGGCCTGATCCGCTCCGGACAACACTTCTTGCATGACGTTACGAGGCAAACGCCAGGAATTGCGTGCACTTCGCGCCGCGCCGCCGGCCCCTCAATTCTTCGTCTTGCCCAGCAGTGCGTAAAGGATGATCGCCCCGAAAGTCGCGGTCCCGATGCCGCCCAAAGCGAAGTCGCCGAACTTCAGCGTGAAGTCGCCCGTGCCGATGATCAGCGTGATCGCGGCCACGATCAGGTTCTTGTTCTGCGAGAAGTCGACCTTGTTGTCGACCCAGATCTTGGCGCCGGCAATCGCGATCAGGCCGAACACCACGATGCTCACGCCGCCCATCACCGGCAGCGGAATCGCCTGGATCAGCGCGCCGAACTTGGGGCTGAAGCCCAGCACGAGCGCGATCACCGCCGCCACCACGAACACCGCCGTCGAGTAGATGCGCGTGGCCGCCATCACGCCGATGTTCTCGGCATAGGTCGTCACGCCCGTGCCGCCCGCGGCGCCGCTCACCACGGTGGCGATGCCGTCGCCGATGAAGGCGCGGCCCATGTAGGGGTCGAGGTTGCGGCCGGTCATGGCCGTCACCGCCTTCAGGTGGCCGAGGTTTTCCGCCACGAGGATGATCGCCACGGGCGCGATCAGCAGCATCGCGTTGGCGGTGAACACCGGCGTGGTGAAGGTCGGCAGGCCGAACCAGGCTGCGTTGGCGATGTCGCTCAGGTCCACCGGCTTGCCCATGCCCAGGATGTTCGTGAGCACCGCATAGACGACAGTGGCCAGGATCAGTCCGACCAGGATCAAGAGGCGCTGCAGCATCCCCCGCGCGAACACCGCCACCAGCCCGACGCACAGGAAGGTCACGGCCTGCATCCACGAATCGAAGTTGCTGGCCGCCATGTTCTTGATCGGCACGCTGGCCAGGTTGAGCCCGATCACCGCCACCACGGCGCCGGTGACCACGGGCGGCATGAAGCGCTCGATCCAGCCCGTGCCGATGGCCTGCACCAGCGCCCCGATCAGGATGTAGACCACCCCACAGGCCACGATGCCGCC
Organism: Variovorax paradoxus EPS; assembly: GCF_000184745.1. Classification (NCBI taxonomy): domain Bacteria; kingdom Pseudomonadati; phylum Pseudomonadota; class Betaproteobacteria; order Burkholderiales; family Comamonadaceae; genus Variovorax; species Variovorax paradoxus. The sequence goes on from NC_014931.1 coordinate 76,902, forward strand.
GAGCGCCACCGCGATGTTGGCGTTGGGCCCCTTGCCCGCGTAGCCGCTGGCCGCGATCACCACGCCGATGAAGGCGAAGCTCGAGCCCAGGTAGCTGGGCACCTTGCCGCCGGTGACGAAATAGAAGATCAGCGTGCCGATCCCGCTCATCAGGATCGCGATGTTGGGGCTGAAGCCCATGAGGATCGGCGCCAGCACCGTGGCGCCGAACATCGCGATCACGTGCTGGATGCCCATCGCGCCGGTCTGCAGCCAGGGCAGCCGCTCGTCGGGCCCGATGACCGCGCCGTCGGCCAGTGTGGACACCGGCTTTTCAGTCCAGTTGAACATTGCTTGTCTCCTCTTGTTGGTTGTGGCGGGCGCCCCGCGCGCTCCGGGGCGTGATTGTGGTCGATGAACCCCGCGCTGAACACACCCGCAAGAGAAGAAGATGGCGGGGCCGCCCGGCCCGCCGGACCAGCCTCAGCGCGGCTGCAGCACCGCCATCGTGATCCGCGACACGCAGGTCAATTCGCCCGCCTCGTTCGTCAGGTCGATCTGCCAGACCTGCGTGCTGCGCCCCCGGTGCACCGGCCGCGCGGTTCCGATGACCCAGCCGCTGGTGACCGAGCGGATGTGGTTCGCGTTGATGTCCAGGCCCACGGCGCGGTCGCCCTCGGGGGCCGAGTAATGCGCGCCGCAGGAGCCCAGCGTCTCGGCCAGCACCACCGACACGCCCCCGTGCAGGATGCCGTAGGGCTGGCGGGTGCGCTCGTCGACCGGCACGCGGGCGCGGATGAAGTCGTCGCCCACCTCCAGGAACTCCATGCCCAGCGTGGACACGGCCGTGCCGACGTGGTTGCGGGTCAGTTCTTCGACGGAGATCTCTTTTTTCCAGATACGCATTCGCTTCTTTCGGGGACAGGGTTGCAGAAACTATAGCGACGGCGGCTGACAAGCGCAGTCGCCTTTGCGTGCTAACTTGGCCCGATGAAGCACCCCCTGCGCCGTTGGCTCCTCGGCATCGCCGCCGTCCTGCTGCTCGGCATCGGTGCGCTGGTGTGGTTCGTGAGTTCGCGGCTGCCGAGCGACGAGGAGGTGGCGGTCCGCATCTCCGAGGGCTTCGAAAAACGCTTCGGCGTCGGCCTGAAGGTCGGCGGTGCCCACTGGGCCCTGCTGCCGACGCCGGTGCTCGTGCTCTCCGACATCGCCACCGACCAGCCGCGCCCGGTCACCCTGCGGCGCGTGACGGCGCAGCTCAAGCTCACCGAGTTGCTGCACCGCGTCATCGCCGTGGACGAGCTGGAAATCGAAAGCCTCGTGCTGCCGCGCGAGTCGGTGCGCGCCTTCCGCGGCAAGGGGCCGAAGCCCCACGAAGGCGGCAACGTCATCGCGCTGCCCGCGCCCTGGACGCTTGCGCCGATTCCGCTGGAACAGCTGCGCTGGCGCGACGTGGTCTGGATCGACCGGCGCGACATCGCACTCGCCTACGACGGCGAAGTCGCCTTCGACCCCCGGTGGCGTCCGCGCCAGGCCCGCATCGAGCGCGCGGGTGCGACACCGCCCGCGCGCCTGCGCCTGGACCGCGAGGCCGGGCAGGACCGCTGGCGCACCCGCATCGACGTGGGCGGCGGCACGTGGAACGGCGTCGCGCTGTTCGAGATGCCGGCCGGCGGCAAGCTGCGCGTGTCGGCCGAACTCGATCCGCGCCAGGTCGACATCGAAGGGCTGGTGCAGGCCTTCGGGCGGCGCACCTCGGTGGCGGGCAAGGTCAACGGCCATTCGACGCTCGTGGCCGAAGCCGACGAGGCCAACGAGCTGGGCGCGCTCATACGCAGCATGCACACCCGCACCACCTTCTCGGTGCGGCCCGCCACGCTCACCAAGGTCGACATCGCCAAGGCCGTGACCACCGCCGGCATCAGCCGCGGCGGCACCACGCCGCTGGACGAACTCACCGGCACGCTCGATACCCAGGGCACCGAAAACGGCATCGTGATGCGCTACACCAACCTCAAGGCGCGCTCGGGCGTGCTCACCGCGAGCGGCAACCTGCAGCTCTTCAATCGCAAGATGGAAGGCGATATCGCGGTGGACCTGGTCGACGGCGTGGTCGGCGTGCCGCTGAAGATCGGCGGCAGCGTGAGCGATCCCGAGGTGTCGCTGACCGGCGGCGCGCTCGCGGGGGCCGCGGTCGGCAGCGCGGTGCTTCCCGGTGTGGGCACGGCCATCGGCGCGCGCGTGGGACAGCAGGTCGAAAAGCTGTTCGGCGGCGGAGAGCCCGAGAAGAAGCCGGCGCCGAAGCCGCGCAAGCCGCCGGCCTCCCAACGCTGAGCGGCGCTGAGGCAGAGCGCCTCAGGCGGGCTCGGCCTCGCCGGGCGGCTCGATGGCTGCAACCGTTTCGGCTTCCTGCACACGCGGCACCGGCCGCTCGCCGATCTGCTGGCGCCACATCGCGTAGTACAGACCCTTGCCTTCGACGAGCGCCGCATGCGTGCCGCTCTCCACGATGCGGCCTTTCTCCAGCACGTGGATCGTGCCCGCATGCATGATCGTCGAGAGCCGGTGCGCGATAAGGATGGTGATCTGCGTGCTGCGCGCCGAAATCTCGCGCACGGTGGCGGTGATCTGCTCTTCGGTCAGCGAGTCGAGCGCCGAGGTGGCCTCGTCGAAGATCAGGAGGCGCGGCTCCCGCACCAGCGCCCGCGCGATCGACAGCCGCTGCTTCTCGCCGCCCGAGAGCTTCATGCCGCGCTCGCCGATGGGCGTGTCCAGCCCCTCGGGCGACTTCTCGGCGAGGTAGGCGCACGAGGCCTGCCGCATGGCTTCGAGGATCTCTTGGTCCGTCGCATCGGGCTTCACGAGTTGCAGGTTCTCGCGGATCGTGCCGGCGAAGAGGTGCGTCTCCTGCGTCACGAAGCCGATCTGTCGGCGCGCCTGGTTGTAGCGCAGGTCGCGCGTGGAGATGTCGTTGTAGAACACCTCGCCGCTCGCGGGCGTGTACAGGCCCACCAGCAGCTTCACGAGCGTCGACTTGCCCGAGCCCGAGGGGCCGACGAAGGCGATGGTGTCGCCCAGCCCCGCCTCGAACGACACATCGTCGAGCGCGTTGTCCGTGGCGCCTTTGTGCCGGAAGCTCACGTCCGCAAAGCGCAGGTGCGTGACCGGTCCGATGCTGATCGGCGACTCCGGCCGCCGCTCGATCGGCTTCTGCATCAGTGCCTCGAAGTTCAACAGCGACGCCTCGGCCTCGCGGTACGCCAGGATGATGTTGCCCAGCTCCTGCAGCGGCGCAAAGATCGCGACCGAAATGAACTGCATCGCGATCAGCTCGCCCGTGCTCAGCACGTCGCGAAAGATCAGCCACAGCAACGCGAACAGCACCGCCAGCTTCAAGAGGCTCAGCGTCGTGCCCTGCAAGAACGACAGGAGCCGGATGCGCTTCACCTTCTGCATCTCCAGCGCAAAGATGCGCGTGGTCTGCGCCTGCAGCCGGCGTATCTCGGGAAAGGTCAGCCCCAGGCTCTTGATGAGCTCGATGTTGCGCAGCGACTCGGTGATGAAGCCCGAGTTGCGGTTGGTCTCGCGCGTGATCGAGCGCTGCTGGCTCTTGATCTCGCGGCTCAGGAGGCCCGTGAGCCCGCCCAGCACCAGCACGCCGATGAGGAACACCGGCACCAGCAGCCAGTGCTTGGTCACCGCGTACCAGACCAGGAACCCGATGCCCACGATGGCCGCGAACGCGGTGTTGATGAAGGCGTTGATGAAGCGCTCGCTGTCCGCGCGCACCTTCTGCAGCATCGAGAGCGTCTCGCCACTGCGCAGGTCTTCGAACTCGGGGAACTTCAGGCGCAGCACCTGCCGCAGACCGTCGTTGAAGATCTGCGTGCCGAACTTCTGCACCACCAGCCGCGTGATGTATTCCTGCAGTGCCTTCGCGAGACGCGACGCGATGGCCACGCCCACCGCGAGCGCCAGCAGGCTCAGCACGCCGGAGACCAGTTCCTGTTCGGTCTTGCCGTCGCGGTGGATGGCGTACCGGTCGATGATCTTGCCGAAGATGATCGGGTCGACCAGCGCCAGAACCTGGCTGATGCCCGCCAGCAAGAGGGCGAGCAGTGCGAGGCGCGCGTGCGGCCTCAGGTAGGTCCAGAGGATGTGCATCGCGTCAGTATGCGACGCCAGTCTTCAGGGCGTGTGCGCAGGCCACCGGGTACTCCCCTCCGCGAATGTCCCCCGGCTTCGCCTCCTCCTTGATTTCGCTGCGGGGAGCACCCGATGCCCTGCGCACTTGGGCACGCTGTGGGTGTGCGGCCGATCAACGACCGCTCTGAAAAACGATCACGCCGATGGGGTGCCTTGCGCAGCGAAATCAAGGAGGAGGCCGCAGGCCGGGGGACATTCGCTTCGCCGTGTACCCCGTCGGCGGGATCGCCGCCCCGAACAATCCAGACAAGACCTACGAAAACGCCTTGATCACCGCCGGCACCGTCAGCACCGCCGTGTAGTAGCCCATGAACTGCACCCCGGTGTTGAACCCGATGGCGCGCGACAGCAGCCCGCCGAGCAGACCCATCGTGAGGATCACCAGCAAGCCGAGCAGCTGGCCTTCCCACACGCTGATCACCACGATCAACCCGACGAAGGTCGCGATGATCGCCTCGTGGCTCACCTTGCGCGAGACGAACAGCGCCGCGCGGCGCGCGAAGTTCATCGTGAACGGGTAAGCCACCAGCGCCGCGAGTACCACCGCCAGCATGCCGTAGCCGAGGAACTCCCAGTGGTTCAGCAGGTTGTGCAGGTTGTGCGTCTGGCCCGTGGCCGAGTCGATGGTGAACACCGGCGGCGCGTTGAAGAGCGGTGCGGCGGGGCCGGCCGCGACAGGGCTCAGCGGCAGGCCGATGGCGATCAGCGGGATCAGTGCCTCGGCGATGTAGGTCGCCTCGGTCACGCCGTTGCGCGCGGCCAGCGTGGTGGTGAGGCGGTGGTACGCGTGCTTGATGCGTGAGCCGACCAGTTCGCCCAGCACCACGGTCATCGCGACCGGGCTGAACACGAAGGTGGCGCTGGAGATCGTGGCGGTCGCGAAGGTCCATTTCACCTGCGTGCGGTCGAGCACCTTGAACGGGTTCGGGAAGTAGCCCGTCCAGCCTTTCACATCGGGTGCGAGCGAGAAGGTGCGGACCTTGTCGCGCTTCATGCGCGCACGCGCCGCTGGCGAGATCACCGAGAACAGGTCCGCCACCAGCGGTCCGATGGCGATGCCCAGGAAGTAGCTGATGCTGAGCTTCACGCCGTACTTGCCGGTGAGCGCCTGCAGCGCCACGATCACCATCACGAACGGCACCAGCGTGGCGACCGATGCCCAGCGCCCGCTCGAGAAGTAGGCGATGGCCACGGCCGCGACCACGAAGATCCACGGCGCCGCCTTGGTGATGGCCGCGCCGTAGGGTGCGAGCAGCACCGCGAACAGCACGGCCAGCGGCACCGCGATGAAGGCCGCGATGATCGCGCCCGACACCATCTTGCGCAGCGCGATGTGCGGCACGCCCAGGTTGCGCAGCACGTTGGCGTCCTGCAGCAGCGGCGTGGCCATGGTGTCCCCCGGAATGCCCAGCAGCGCAGTGGGCACCGCGTGCGTCATGTGCTTGGCAACCGCGGCCGCCAGGAAGAAGGTGAACACGCCTTCGGGCGGCACGCCCAGCAGCACCACCAGCAGGGTGAGCGGCGCGAGCGTGGTGGTTTCGTCGGTGCCCGAGACGAGGCCGATGGCCGCGAACACGATGGCGCCCACGAGGCCCATGCCGGTGGCGACGAGGATCTGGTTGAGGAGTGCGGCTTCGATCACGAGGCGGCTCCTTCGATGCTCTTGGCGCGGGGCTTGTACGACGCGAACAGGTCGTAGATTTCCAGCTCCTTCATTTCGCGCGCCACCGAGGGCGGCAGGTCGTCCACGGAGCCCAGGTCGCCGTGTTCGCCAGCAAGCTCGGCCAGCACCTCTTCACGCCAGCGCGGATCGGGGTCCGTGCCCTCGACCACTTCGCGCTTCGGTGCGAAGAGCTTCGCGCAGATCACCCCCGACACCACGCAGCCGCCGAGGCCCGCGAGCATGGCGTAGGCGCGCGCCAACTCAGGCGTGCTGACCACGCTCGCGAGCACGCGGCTCGCCACGAGGTAACCCGTGAGGCTCACTGCGACGCCGATGACGATGGACCACGCGAGGTGCCCCAGGTCGGCCGTGTCGCCCCATATCTCCACCAGCCGCCACCGCGTGGGCGTTGCACTGTCTGCGTTCATTTGTGATGTCTCCGTCTATGGTTATGTGACGGCCATTTGCATGGCCGCCGCGGTATCGGCCGCGGTCCGTTGTGCGGGGTCTTCCGCCTTCTGCTTACTTCTTGCGCAATGCTTCGAGCAGCGCGACGGCGCGATCGGTGCGCACGTCGTGCTCGGCGGCCATCTGCTTGGCGATGCTGTCGATCTCGTCGCCGGTGGCGCCCGCGACCAGCGCGATGTTGCGGGCATGCAGCGCCATGTGGCCGCGCTGAATGCCTTCGGTGGCGAGCGCGCGCAAGGCGCCGAGGTTTTGCGCCAGGCCCACGGCCACCGCGACTTCGCCCAACTCCTGCGCGGACTTCACATCGAGGATCTTCAATGCGAGGCGCGCGAGTGGGTGCGTCTTGGTGGCGCCGCCGACCAAGCCCACCGGCATCGGCATCTCGATGGTGCCGACGAGTGCGCCCGTCGTGTCCTTCTCCCACGTGGTGAGCGACGTGTAGCGCCCGCTACGGCAGGCGTAGGCGTGTGCGCCGGCTTCCACCGCGCGCCAGTCGTTGCCGGTCGCGACGATCACCGGATCGACGCCGTTCATGATGCCCTTGTTGTGCGTCGCCGCGCGGTAGGGGTCGATGGCCGCGAAGGTGTACGCATCGATCACGCCCTCGACCACCTCTTCGCCGCTGCGCTCGCGCGTGGCCAGCACGGCAGGCGCGAGCCGCACGCGCGCACGCGCCAGCCTGAGGTCCGCCAGGTTCGACAGGATGCGCAGGCGCACCGTGCCGCCCGTGAGTTTCTCGACCAGCGGCGACACCGCCTCGGCCATGGTGTTGACGGTGTTCGCGCCCATCGCGTCGCGCACGTCGACGATCAGGTGCATCACCACCATCGCGCCACGCGGCGTGTCGCCGAACACATGCACCTCGATGTCGCGGCAGCCGCCGCCGAGATCGATCAGCACCTTGTCGCGGCTGTTCGCCACGGCCAGGATTTCTTCGCGCGCACGCAGCAGCGCGAGCCGCGCGCCGTAGGGGTCGGTGATGCCGATCACCTGCACCTGCGCACGCATCAGCGGCCCGGTGCTCGAGGCCTCGAAGCCGCCGCCTTCGCGCGCCAGCTTGGCCATGAACGATGCGGCGGCGACCACCGAAGGTTCTTCCACCGCCATCGGCACGAGGTAGTCGCGTCCGTTCACGGTGAAGTTGCCGGCCACGCCCAGCGGCAGCTCGAAGGTGCCGATCACGTTCTCCACCATGCCGTTGGCGCGGTCCACGCTCAGCGCGCCAGGCTGGGCGAGCAGGGCCACCTCGTCGTCGGTGAGCGATGCGGCCTTGGCGATGTGGGCGAAGCGCTGCGCGGGCGTGAGGGCACGGAAATTGGGAATGCGGGAGTCGGCGACCATCGTTGCTTGTCTCTTGGGAAGATGAATTCGGGAGCAGGCAATTTAGGTCGGCTGTACCGTCGGCGGAAGGCACAGTTTGGCGGGACAGTGCAGACAGTGGTGCGCCGAAGCGGCCCCCTGTGTCACAGTCTCGGCCCATGACCACGATCGCCGATTCGCTCGCCGACACCCTCGCGCGCCAGATCGCGAGCGGCGCCTACAAGGCCGGCGACAAGCTGCCGTCGCTGCGTGAACTGGCGCAACTGCATGGCTATGCCAAGAACACCGTGGTGGCCGCGTTCGAGCTCCTGGTGTCGCGCGGTCTCGTCGAGCCACGGCGCGGCTCCGGTTACTTCGTGCTCGCGCAATCGACGACACCCAAGCCGCCCGAGGAAGACGCGGGCAGCCTGGGCCGCGCGATGGACATCGTGTGGCTCATGCGGGAACAACTCAAGACGCAGCCCGATGCGGTCGCGGTGGGCGACGGCTTTCCACCCGTCGAATGGCTGGCCGATGTGCGCCTGGACAAGTACCACCCGAAGGTCGTCCGCACGGGGCTCGGCGCGCTGTTCCGCTACGGCAGCCGCTTCGGCTATGCGCCGCTGCGCGATCACCTCGTGCGCAAGCTCGCGGACTTCGGCATCGGCGCCGAGCCGCGGCAGATCGTGCTCACGCACGGCGCCAACGAAGCGATGGACATCGTCATCCGCTACTTCGTGCCGCCCGGCGGCAAGGTGTTGGTGGACGATCCGGGCTACTACCCGCTGTTCGGCAAGCTCAAGCTCGCGGGTGCGCAGATGCTGGCCGTGCCGCGCCTGGCGGACGGACCGGATCTCGACGTGCTGGAGCAGTTGCTCATCGCCGAGCGGCCGCGCCTCTTCTTCACCCAGTCGCTCGCACACAACCCCACGGGCTCCGACATCTCGCCCGCCAAGGCCTTTCGAGTGCTGCAGCTCGCGCAAAAATACGACCTGCTGATCGTGGAGAACGACCCGCTGGCCGACTTCAAGCCGACCGCGTTGCCGCGGCTCTCGGCGCTCGACCAGCTGGAGCGCACGATCTACATCGGCAGCTTCTCCAAGTCGTTCTCGGCGGCGCTGCGCGTGGGCTTCATCGCCTGCGGGGCCGATCTCGCGAGCGACCTCGCCGACCTGAAGGCGCTGATCCACGTGAGCAGCTCGGAATACAGCGAGCGCACGGTCGATGTGATCCTGAGCGAAGGGCACTACCAGCGGCACCTGAACCGACTGCAAAACCGGCTCGGCGAGGCCACGCGCAGTGCGCTGCAACTCTTCGATTCGGTCGATACGGAGGTCTTCGCGCGCACGCCGCAGTCGCTCTACATCTGGGCGGCGCTGCCCGGCGTGGCCGACTCGCTGGCGTTCGCGAAGGAGCTGCTGCCGCGCAAGATCGTGATGGCGCCGGGGCGCATCTTCAGCGTCGATTCGACGCAGGTCTCGCGCTGGTCGCGCTTCAACGTCGGCGCGATGGCCGACCCGCGTTTCGCGAAGGCGCTGCGCACTGCATTGCGGCGGCGCGTCTGAATCTTCAGCCCTTGAACGTGCCGTGCCGCCCCGCGCCGCCGGCGAAGCGTGCGGCACCAGCTTCGCCTTCGGCAAAGACGATCGGCACGCCCTGCGCGCCTTCGCGTCGCAGCGCCTCGGCCAGCGGCAAGTCCCACTGCTCGTAGGCGGAGCGCCGGTCGGTGAGCATGCATTGCTGCGGGAACGCGGCGATCTGCAGTGCCAGTTCCCGCGCCGCAGCGAGCGCGCCGCCCGGTGGCGTGACACGGTTGACCAGGCCCATCGCCAGCGCCTCGGTGGCGGAGACCGGACGTCCGGTGAGGATCATGTCGAGCGCGCGCCCCATGCCCACGATGCGCGGCAGTCGCACCGTGCCGCCGTCGATCAGCGGCACGCCCCAGCGGCGGCAGAACACCCCGAAGACCGCATCGTCGTCGGCCACGCGCAGGTCGGCAAGCAGCGCGAGCTCGAGGCCGCCCGCGACCGCATAGCCGTTCACAGCCGCGATCAATGGCTTGGACAACGCCATGCGCGTCGGCCCCATCGGCCCGCTGCCGCCGCCCTCGGGGTCGAGCTCGTTGCGTTCGTCCGGGTTGCCGACGGCGCCCAGGTCGGCACCGGCGCAGAAATGGCCGCCCGCGCCCGTGAGGATCGCCACGCGCAGCGCATCGTCGGCATCGAAGCGCTCGAAGGCTTCGCGCAGCTCGGCGGCCACGATGCCGTTGACGGCATTGCGCTTGTCGGGACGGTTCAGCGTGAGAGTGCAGACCGCCCGATCCGTGTCATAGCTCACGTATTCCATAGCCATGGATGCATTTCCTTCGAGGCAAAATTACTTACTCAATAGCTCTGGTTCATCGTAGGAAATATTTCTCCGATGTGCAAACGTGGAAAAAATATGCAATGTTCCGGTCGCCATTCCCAGCGCGCCGGAACTGATCCTCGACCTGCTCGTCGCCCACAGCGGCATGCTGAGCGCGCAATCGCTGTGCCGCGCGGGCGCCTTGATGGGCATCGGCGAATCCACGCTGCGCGTGGGCCTCACGCGGCTCGCGAGCGACGGCAAGATCGAACGCAGTGAGCGCGGCAGCTATGCGCTCAACCGCGCGGGGCCGGCGCTGTCTCGCGCGGTCGATGGCTGGCGGCAGCGCGGCGCGCAGGCCGTCGCATGGCGCAACGACTGGCTCGCGGTGCACGACGCGGGCGTGCCGCGTTCGGACAAGACGGCCTGGCGCCACCATGGGCTGGCGCTGTCGCTGCGCGGCTTTGCGCCGTTGCAGGCCGGCCTGCACATCCGGCCCGACAACCTCCGGGGCGGGCTGGCAGCCGAGCGCGGACAGCTGCAGGGCCTCGGCCTGTCCTCGAAGGCGCTGGTGTTCCGCCTCGCCGACATGGACGAAGCCACGCAGGCTGCCGCGCGCAAGCTGTGGAACGTGCGAGCGTTGACGGCCGGCTACCAGCGTCTGCAGACCGGCATCGAGCGCAGCGAGAAGCGGCTGGACAAGCTGTCGCTCGAAGCGGCGGTGCGCGAGTCGCTGCTGCTCGGGCGCGCTGTCATCGCGCATCTCATCCGCGATCCGCTGCTGCCGGCCGAACTCATGTCGCCGGCGCCGCGCACCGCACTGCAGGCCGTCACGCGCCGCTACCAGGACAAGGCGCGCAAGCTGTGGCGCGCGTGGTTCGCAGAGGCCTGACCGCCACGGCCGCGGCCAGGGGCTTCAGCCCAGCTCGTCGAACTGGACCACGCCTTCCTTCATGACCAGCGGAATGCGCTCGCCCTGTCCCAGCAGGCATTCGACATCGCGCAGCGGATTGCCATCGACCACCTGTTCGAGCAGCCGTCCTGATCAGCCGCGCAGCCGCACCACCTGCGGGTCGGGGTCCGCCGCATGCAGGCGTGCCACGTCTGCCGCACGCCGCGCGAGCACCGCGCGCTGGTTGATGTAGCCCTTGTCGGTGATCTCGCCCGCGTCCAGGCTCGGCGGCTCGGCGAGCACCAGTGCACAGGCCGGGCATTGCGACGAGCCCGCGCCCTCATCGCGCAGCGCGCGCAGCACGCCGGCAATGCGCTCGGCCAGCGCTTCGGGCGAGAGCGATGCGGCCTGGGGACTGGCGAACACCAGCATGCCGATCTCGTCGAGGTCGTGGCCGGTGAGCACCACGTCCTGCACATGCGGCGCGAGCATCGACACCAGCTTCACGCGCAGCGTGCCCACCGACACCCAGGTGCCGGTCGAGAGCTTGAAGTCCTCGGCCACGCGGCCGTTGAAGATCACGCCGTGCGCGGGCTCCGCGGCGTTCGCGAGAAAGCCGGCGTCGCCGATGCGGTAGTAACCCTCTTCATCGAACGCTTCCGCCGTTTCACGTGGCGCATCGCGGTAGCCGGGGAACACCGACACGCCCTTGACCCGCATCTCCAGCTTCTGCCCGTTGGGCACGAACTTGAGTTCGAGCCCCGGCAGCGGCGCACCGATGCAGCCGGCACCGTCGAGCTTCCAGTGCGCGGAGGTGATGGCGGGCGAGGTTTCGGTCGCGCCCCACGAGGTGGTGAGCCACAGCGGCCGCGTGGGCCGCACGCGCTGCGCCACCGCTTCGAGCCGCTGCCATGTCGAGGGCGCGAGCGCGGCCGCCGCATAGAAGGCGAGCCGCAGCCGCGAGAACACCTCGGTGGCGAGCGCGTCGTCGGCTTCGAGAAAGGGCAGCAGCATGTCGAAGCCGCGCGGCACGTTGAACAGCAGCGTGGGCTTGACCTCGCGCAGGTTGCGCACCGTCTTCTCGATCAGGCCCGGCGCGGGCCGGCCTTCGTCGATGTAGAGCGCGCCGCCATGGCACAGCACCATGTGCAGGTTGTGGTTCGCGCCGAAGGTGTGGCTCCACGGGAGCCAGTCGACCAGCACCGGCTTTTCTTCCACGAGGAAGCGCCAGGTCTGCGCCATCATCTGCTGGTTGGCGCACAGCATGCGGTGCGTGTTGATCACCACCTTGGGCTTGCCGGTGGAGCCGGAGGTGAGCAGGTATTTGGCGTGGGTGTCGGCAAGGATCGCTGCGAAGGCGTCCATCACGGCTGGGGTTTCTTTCGCCGCGAGCAATTGGTCGAAGGACATCGCGCCCGGATGCGTATCGGCATTGCGGCTGAACACCGTCACGGCCTCGACACCGCAGCCCGCCAGCGCGCCGCCGTACACCTTGGCGTCCGATGCGTAGATCAGCGAAGGCCCGAGCGCTTTCAGCATGCCGTGGAGCCGCGACGGATCCTTGGCCATGCGCGAGTACGCGCTCGAGAGCGAGCAGGCAGTGCGGCCGATGTGCATCGTCGCGAGCATCAGCACCGCATGGTCGATCGCGTTGTCCGAGAGGATCACGATGGGCTGGCCCGCGGGCAGCTTCAGGTCGAGCAGGCCTTGTGCGACCGAACCGACGGCGTGGCGCAGCGCGCGGTAGTCGAGCTTGCGCCAGCCTTCGCCGCTCTCGTCGCGCTCCGCGAACGCCAGCGCATCGGGCGTCTCGCGCGCCCAGCGCTCGATCCATTCGCCGATGCAGCGCGCATAAGGCTTCAGCGTCTGCGGCGAGCGCAGCGCGAAGGAGCCGTCGTCGAAGTCGATGCGCACCGTGCGGGGCGGGGCGATCAGGCTTTCGTCGTGGAGGAAATCGGTCATGTCAGTCGAGTTTGCCGGTGTCGGCTTTCGCGCGAATCAGGTTCAACAGCAGGGTGTCGCGTGCGGCTTCGAGGTCGCTGGTGCGGCGCGCACCCAGTTCCTCTGCGACGCCCGCGGCTACCTTCTGCTTGAGTTCGGCTGTCATCGACGGCGCGCCCAGGTCCTTCCACCAGTCCTCAATAGGCCCGCCCAGGTGCGCGAGCACATGTTCGATGCCACCCGCGCCGCCCGAGAGATGCAGGTTCATGAACGGCCCCATCACCGCCCAGCGGAGGCCCGGGCCGTGCGCAATCGCCGTGTCGATGTCCGCCACGCTCGCCACGCCCTCATTGACGAGGTGAAAGGCCTCGCGCCACAGCGCAGCTTGCAGCCGGTTCGCGATGTGGCCCTTGACCTCGCGCTTCACATGGATCGGCCGCTTGCCGATGGCCGCATAGAACGCCATCGTGCGTTCGATGGTGTCGGCCGAGGTCTTCTCGCCACCGATCACCTCCACCAGTGGAATCAGGTGCGGCGGATTGAACGGATGCCCGAGCACCACGCGTTGCGGATGCGCGCAGCCCGATTGCACGCCACTGATCGCGAGGCCCGACGAACTCGACGCGAGGATGGTTTCCGGCGGCGCTGCCGCGTCCATGCGGCGGAACAGGTCGATCTTGAAGTCCATGCGCTCGGGGCCGTTCTCCTGCACGAAGTCGGCCACCGACACTGCGTCTTCCAGGCTGTCGTGAAAGCGCAAGCGATCCACCGATGCGCCCTCGGCAAGCCCAAAGCGCTCCAGCGTCGGCCAGTGCTGCGCGACGGCGGCGCGCAACCTGTCTTCGGCGCCGGGCGATGGATCGGTCGCGTTCACGTCGAGCCCTTGCGCAAGGAAATACGCGGTCCAGCTCGCACCGATCACGCCGGTGCCGACAACCGCGACACGTTGCACATTCAAGTGGGTCATGATTTCCACCGCGCGCAGCGGCTCTCTGCCTTCGTCGTCCATGCGGCCTCGCCGCGGATCGGCTCGACCACCTTGTAGTAGTCCCACGGCTCTTTCGATTCGTCGGGGGTCTTCACCTGCATCAACTGCATGTCGTGCACCATGAGGCCGTCGTCGCGCAGCCACCCGCCCTTGACGAACATGTCATTGAACTTCGTCTTGCGCAGTTGCGCCATCACCTTGTCGGCATCGTCGCTGCCGGCCGCCTTCACCGCCTGCAGATATTGAAGCGCGGCCGAGTAGTCGCCGGCATGGAAGGAGGAGGGCATGCGCTTGTGCTTGTCGAAGAAGCGCCGCGCCCAGGTGCGCGCCTCGGGGCTCTGGTTCCAGTACCAGCTGTCGGTGAGGTACATGCCCTGCGAGGTCTTCAGGCCCAGCGCGTGCACATCGTTGATGGTGATGATCATGCCGGCCAGCTTCATGTTCTTGCTGATGCCGAATTCCGCCGCCGACTTGATTGCGTTCACCGTGTCGCCGCCCGCATTGGCGAGCGCCAGCACCTGCGCCTTCGAGCCCTGCGCCTGCAGCATGAACGACGAGAAATCGCTCGCGCCCAGCGGGTGCTTCACCGAGCCCGCGACCGTGCCGCCGCTGGCGTTGATGATCTTGGCCGCGTCGGTCTGCAGCGCGGCGCCGAAGGCGTAGTCGGCGGTGACGAAGTACCAGCTTTTGCCGCCCGCCTTGACCACCGCGGTCGCGGTGCCGCGCGCCATCGCCACCGTGTCGTAGGCGTAGTGCACTGTGTAGGGCGAGCAGTATTCGTTGGTGAGGCTCGATGCGCCCGAGCCGACCACGAAGTACGGCTTCTTCTTGTCGGCCGCCACGCCCGCCATGGCAATCGCCGCGCCCGAGTTGACGCCCGCGATCAGCATGTCGACCTTCTGCACGTCGAACCACTCGCGTGCCTTGGCGGCTGCGATGTCGGGCTTGTTCTGATGGTCGGCCGTGACCAGCTCGATCTTCCTGCCGTCGATGGCGCCGCCCATGTCGGCAATGGCCATGCGGATGGCCTCCGCGCCGGCCGGGCCGTCGTAGTCGCGGTAGATGCCCGACATGTCGCTGATGAAGCCGATGCGGATGGTGTCGTCCGACACCTGCGCCGAGGCGCCGGTGGTGGTGAAGGCCGCGCCGAGTGCGACAGCGAGCGCAGTGCGCGAGAGGGTGATGTTCATGGTCTTGTCTCCGGTCGTTGTATTTGTTCGTTGGTTCGTTCGTTCGCTCTTCGATCAGCCCATCGCGAATTCGGGCCGCGGTGTGCCGGTGCGCGGCAGGCCCATCATCTGCCGCGCCTCGGCCGGCGTGGCCACTTCCATGTCGAGCTCGCGGATCACCCGCACGATGCGCTCGGTGAGCTGCACGTTGGTGGCCAGCTCGCCCTGGCGGAAGTAGAGGTTGTCTTCAAGCCCGACGCGCGCATGCCCGCCCAGCAGCAGCGCCGCCACGTTGGCTTCGAGCTGCGAGGGCCCGATGCCGCTCACGCAGAAGATGCTGCCCTTGGGCAGCGTGTCGACCATCATCTGCAGGAAGCGCGGCGAATACGGCATCGCGTTCTGGAAGTTGCGGTGCACGTTCATCACGAGATTGATGAAGTAGGGCTCCCCGTCGTGGCCCTCGCCGATCAGCGTGGTCGTGTCCTGCAGGATGTGCGTGGGGCTGAACACCTCCCACTCGGGCTTGATGCCGCGCGCCTTCATGCCGGCGGCCAGTTCGCGGCCCTTGGTGATGGGCGTGTCCATCAGGATCTGCTTGCCCTCGAAGCTCAGGTTCAGCGTGGTCGCGTCCAGCGTGCACATCTCGGCGCCGGCGTCCATGCCCTTGATGCGCTCTTCCCACGCGATCTCCCAGCGGTCGCCCGCGAGCGGCTTGACCATGTCGCCATGCACGCCGCCGCCGGTCGAGTTGTTGATGACGATGTCGCAGCCGCCCGCGCGGATGCGGCTGTTGATGTCGCGGTACACCTCGGCGTTGCAGGTGGCACCGTCGTCGGGCCGCCGCGCATGGATCGCCACCACGCTCGCGCCGGCGTTCCAGCAGCGCAGCACGTCGGCGGCGATCTCGGCGGGTTGCGTAGGCAGGTGCGGGTTCTGCGACTTGTGCGCCATGCCGCCGGTGGGGGCGATGGTCACGATCACTTTGCGCTTGGACGACATGGCGTTTTCCTGGTGTCTTGCATGAGGGGCGCGCTATTATTTTTGGGAGCGCAGGCACACTCAGTCATCGCGACGACATTTGGGCTCAGGGTTTACGCACCCGCGCCTCCAGGAGCTTCATTCCATGGCCACGAAGAAGGCGGAGCCGCCCATCACGGCGGCATCGCTGACCATTCCGCAACTGCTGCAAGGCTCGGCCTGGTTTCCGCTGCTCGATGCGACCGCGCGCGACCGCGTGCTCGACGAGATGCGCGAGGTCGAGGTGGCCGCCGGCGCCGCGCTGTGCCGGCGCGGCGACACGCCGCTGCACTGGTACGGCACGCTCGAAGGGCTGCTCAAGTGGTCGATCACCTCCAGCGACGGTCGCTCGGTGACCTTCGGCGGCCTGTCGGTCGGCAGCTGGTTCGGCGAGGGCACGCTGCTGCGCGCGGTGCCGCGCTCGGCCGACATCATTGCGCTGCGCCCGAGCCGCGTGGCCCAGCTGCCGCTGGAGACCTTCGAATGGCTGCACCGCACGCAGCGCGGCTTCGATCATTTCTTGTTGCAGCAGATCAACGAGCGTCTGCACTGGTTCATGGGCAACTATGCGGCGCACAGGTTGCTCGATGCGGACAGCCAGGTGGCGCGCGCGCTCGCCGGACTGTTCCACCCATGGCTGCATCCGGGGAGCGAGCCGTATCTGCAGACTTCGCAGGAGGAGATCGCGAATCTTTCGGGCGTGTCGCGGCAGCGGTGCAATGCGGCGTTGAACCGGTTGAAGGAGGCGGGCTTCTTGCGGATCGAGTACGGGGGAATCACCGTGATCGATCTGGACGGGCTGCGGCGGTTCATCGAGTAGGCCGTCCGCGCCGGTCCGCCTTCATTGCGCTTTCTTGGCGGCCTCCGCCAGCCGCTTGCGGTACTCGGTTGTCGTCACGCCCCCGAACCCCCAGTCATCGGTATCGATTTCCTCGATCACGATGTGCGTCCACTCCGGCGGTTTCTTCAGCACGCGTTCGAGGACTTCGGTGAACTCGGCGATGACCTGGGTCTTCTGCTCGCGCGTGACGCCGTCGCGGGTGATCTTCAGATTGACGAAAGGCATGGTGGTGCTCCTTGGATGTGTGCGTGTGTGAACGGGGATTACCAGGTGCCGGCGCTCGCGCCGCCGTCCACCGCCAGCACCACGCCCGACGTGAAGCCGGCGCCGGTGAGGTACAGCACCGCATCGGCGATCTCGCGCACGGTCGCGATGCGGCCCGCGGGCGCCAGGCCGCTCAAGAAGCCGTGGTTCTCGGCGGGATGCATCGGCGTGTCGACGATGCCGGGCGCCACCGCATTCACCTGGATGTTGTGCGGCGAGAGCTCGAGCGCGAGGGCGCGCGTCGCCGCATTGATGCCGCCCTTGACCAGCACCGGCACCAGGGCCGGCACCTTCAGGTTCGGCTGCAGCGCGATGCCCGCGGTGATGTTCACGATGTGACCCTTGCGGCGCGGAATCATGTGCTTCGCGGCGGCCTGCGAGGCGTAGACGAAACCCTTGAGGTTGGTGGCGACCAGCTGGTCGAGCTCTTCCTCGGTGTAGTCGACGAAGGGCTTGGCGTTGAAGATGCCGGCGTTGTTGATGAGCACGTCGACGTGGCCGAAGCGCGCCACGGCACGGTCGATGAGCTGCTCGGCCGTTGCACGCAGGGCGATGTCGCCCGCGACGCCGAGAAAGCGGTCCGGGTTGCCCAGCTGCTTTGCGGCGGCCGCGAGCCGCTCGTCGGTGCGGGCGTTGGCGACCACGTTGAAGCCGCGCTCGAGATACGCCGCCGCGAGGCCCAGCCCGATGCCGCTCGAGGCGCCGGTGATGACGACGGTGGAAGGTGAAGTGCTGTCTTGCATGTCGGTTCTCCAGAAGAGTTGATGAGGTGAGGAGAACTGTATTGATGACGCAGCCATAGATAAATCACTAGACTCGCACTTCACTTGATACGTGGAGTAATCAATCCATGCAACGGCAGTTCGGCGACATCCTCCTTGGCAGCATCGAACTCTTCTGCCTCGCGGCGGAGACGGGCGGCTTCACCTCGGCGGCGCTCGCCGCGGGCGTGACGCCTGCGGCGGTGAGCCGCTCGATCTCACGACTGGAGAAACGACTCGGTCTTCGTCTGTTCGTGCGCACCACGCGCAGCGTGCGGCTCACCGACGCGGGCCGCTCCTACTTCGCGCAGTGCCGCCAGGCGCTCGCGCAGCTCGCCGAGGCCGAGCGCGAAGTGATGGGCCAGCAGGCGCAGCCCTCGGGCACGCTGCGCATCAGCGTGCCGACCACCTACGGCCACCACCGCATCCTGCCGATGCTGCCCGCGTTCCGCGAACGCTATCCCGACATCCGGCTGCATGTGCACCTGAGCAACCGCAACATCGACTTCGTGGAAGAGGGCTACGACATGGCCGTGCGCGTGCGCGCCCAACCAGACTCCACGCTGATCGCGCGGCACCTGGAGGACGCGGCGCTCGTGGTGGTCGCGACGCGCAAGTACCTGAAGGCGGCTGGCACGCCCCGCACGCCGGACGACCTCGCCGCGCACGAGTGCATCCAGTTCGAGCTGCCCAGCAGCGGGCGCCGCATTTCATGGCTCTTCAAGGAGGAGGGCCAGGACCGCGAGGTGCTCGCGGACAGCGCCTACAGCTGCTCCGACGACGTGCTCGGCGGCGTCACGCTCGCCAAGAGCGGCGCCGGGTTGTTCCAGACCTACCGCTTCGTGGTGCAGAAGGAGCTTGCCGACGGCTCGCTCGTCGAGGTACTGAAACCGTTCGCGGGCCGCTCGCGCCCGTACACGCTGCTGTACCCGGACGGGCGGCATGCGCCGCTGCGCATGCGGGTGTTCATCGATTTCCTGATGGCGCAGCGCGCTGCCTGATCAACAGAAAACCGTTCGGGCTGAGCTCGGCGCACACCCCATCCGTTCGGGCTGAGCTTGTCGAAGCTTTGCGCGGCGCTTCGACAAGCTCAGCGTGAACGGTTTGGTGTGGCCCAGCGCTCAACGCCAACGCCAAGCGTGATTGCCGAACGCAATGGCGCTCAGACGCCCAGCAATTCCTCCAGCGCCTGCGGCTCCGCGAGCAGATCGGCGGACGCCCCGTGCCGCACGATCTGCCCCTTTTCCATCACCACCGCGAGGTCGGTGTGCGCGAGCACCTTGCGGTAGTCGCGGTCCACGATCAGCGTGGCGATGCCGGTGCTGCGGATCTCGCCGATCACGCGCCAGATCTCGGCCACGATCAGCGGTGCGAGGCCTTCGGTCGCTTCGTCGAGGATCAGCAAGCGCGGGTTGGTCATCAGCGCGCGGCCGATGGAAAGCATCTGCTGCTCGCCGCCCGAGAGCTGCTGCCCACCGTGCGAGAGCCGCTCGGCGAGCCGGGGGAAGGTGGCCATCACGCGGTCGAAAGTCCAGGCGCGGCGGCCGTCGATGCCCGCGCGCTCGCTCATCACGAGGTTCTCGCGCACCGAGAGATTCGGAAAGATGCCGCGGCCCTCGGGCACGTAGCCGATGCCAAGGCGCGCCATCTTCTCGGGCGGCCATCCGGTGACGGTGCGGCCATCGACCTGCACTTCGCCCGAAGCCGGGCGCACGTAGCCCATCATGCTGCGGATCAACGTGGTCTTGCCCATGCCGTTGCGCCCGAGCAGGCCCACCGAAGTGGCCGTCGGAATGCCGGCATGCACGCCGCGCAGGATGTGGCTGTTGCCGTAGTAGGTGTTGAGGTCGCGGACGATCAGCATCAGTGGTCTTCTCCGAGGTAGGCGGTGCGCACTTCGGGGTTCTCGCGAATCGATGTCGGGTCGCCAGTGGCGATGACCGTGCCGTTCACCATCACCGTGATGCGGTCGGCGATGCGGAAGACCGCATCCATGTCGTGCTCCACCAGCAGGATCGCGTGCGTGGCCTTCAGCCGCGCGAGCAGCGTGAGCATGCGGTCGGTTTCCTCGGCGCCCATGCCCGCGAGCGGTTCGTCGAGCAGCAGTACGCGCGGATTCGTCGCGAGGCACATTGCCACTTCGAGCTGGCGCTGCGCACCGTGGCTCAGCGCGCCCGCAATGCGCAAGGATTCGTTCGAAAGGCCCGCGGCTTCGAGCGCCGAGTCGGCGGCCGCATTGCTCGCCGCACAGCGCTGCGACGCCTGCCAGATCGCCCAAGGCCGCGCGGTCGCGGCCTGCGCGGCAAGCCGGCAGTTTTCGTGCACGCTGAACTCCGGAAAGATCGTCGTGCGCTGGTAGCTGCGGCCCACGCCGTCGCGCGCGCGCCTCGATTGCGCGCGCTGCGTGATGTCGATGCCGTCGAGCGCAATGCGGCCTTCGGAGGCCTCGATCTCGCCCGAGAGCATGTTGATGAGCGTGGACTTGCCCGCGCCGTTGGTGCCGATCACCGCATGCACTTCGCCGACGTGCAGGTCGAGCGTGACGGCGTTCACGGCGGTGAGGCCGCCGAAGCGGCGGGTGAGGCCTTCGACGGAAAGCAGTGCGTTCATGGTTTTGCTCCTTCCCCTTCCGGGGGAAGGTTGGGATGGGGGCAAGCAGAGCGCCCGATGGAAACGCCGCGTGCCCCCACCCCGGCCCTCCCCCGGGAGGGGAGGGAGAAAGACAGTGAGCGGCTCATGCGGCCTCCTTCGGCGAGATGCGATTCACCAACCCGATCAACCCCTTCGGCAGCCACGCCACGAACACGATGATCGCGATGCCCAGCGTGAGCTGCCAGTGGTCCGCGAGCGGTCCCATCACGGCGTGCGTCGAGAAGATTTCCTTCAAGAGCGTGAACGCGATCGCGCCGATCACCGCGCCGCGCAGGTGGCCGAGGCCACCGAGGATCACCATCAGCAGCACCTCGCCCGAGTTGTGCCAGGCCATCAACTCGGGATTGACCACCCCGTCGCGCGAGGCCAGCAGGAAACCCGCGAGCCCCGCGAGCGCACCCGCCAGCACGAAGGCCGCGAGCTTGTAGCCGTACACGGGGAAGCCCGCCGCGCGCATGCGCTGCTCGTTCACGCGAATGCCCGCGAGTGCGGCGCCGAAGCGCGAGCGGCGAATCAGCGCGAGCAGCCCGTAGGTGAACACCAACGATGCAAGCACCACGTAGAACAGCACCGTGCGGTTCTCCAGGTCGAGCGCGCCGATGGCGGGCCGCACGTACATGTAGATGCCGTCGCTGCCGCCGCCGACCTTGGTGTCGTGGAACACGAAGAAGGCCATCTGCGCGAAGGCCAGCGTGACCATGATGAAGTACACGCCGCGCGTGCGCAGGCTCAAGGCGCCGACGAACAGCGCATAGAGCGCCGCCGCGCCCACGGCCATCGGCAGCAGCAGTGCGAAGTTGCCGCCTTCGCTGCCCGATGCGAGCACCGTCACGTAGGCGCCGATGCCGTAGAACGCCGCATGGCCCAGGCTCACGAGGCCGGTCATGCCGACCAGCAGTTCGAGGCTCAGCGCGAAGATCGACAGGATCATCACCTTCACGACGAAGTCCGAGGCGTAGTTGCCCATCAACGGGCCGGCGATGCCGATGAGCAGCGCGCAGGCCAGGGGCACGAGGAATGCACCCTTCTTCATCATGGCCGCCTCCCCATCAGCCCTTCGGGCTTCCAGATCAGCACGATGGCCATCAAGAGGTAGATGCCGATGCCGCTCAAGTCCGCGAAGAACACCTTGCCGAAGGTGTCGACAAAACCCACCAGCAGCGAGGCCAGCAGCGCACCGGTGATCGAGCCGATGCCGCCGATCACCACCAGCACGAAGCAGATGATGAGCACGCTCGCGCCCATGTTCGGATACACCGAGGACATCGGCGCGGCGATCATCCCGGCCAGCGCAGCGAGCGCCACGCCCGCCGCGAACACGATGCGGTAGAGCCGCTTCACGTCGATGCCGAGGCCCCGCACCATGTCGCGGTTGCTCGCGCCGGCGCGGATCATCATGCCCAGGCGCGTGCGGTTCACCACCCAGTACAAGCCCACCGCGAGCACGATGCATGCGGCCGAGGCGAAGAGCCGGTACCACGGGTAGCTCATGACGTTGCCGAGCGCGAAGCTGCCGTCGAGCCATGCGGGCACCTTCACCCCATGCACGTCGTTGCCCACGAATATGGAGCGCAACTCCTCGAACACCAGGATGAGCCCGTAAGTCATCAGCACCTGCTGCAGGTGGTCACGCTGGTAGAGGTAGCTGAAGAACGCCCATTCGAGCAGGTAGCCGAAGATCGCCGCGAGCACCACGCCCGCCACCAGCATCAGCAGGAACTGGTCGCCGAACAGCGGTGCGAGCGAGAACGCGAGATACGCGCCGATCATGTAGAAGCTGCCGTGCGCGAGGTTGATCACGCCCATGATCCCGAAGATCAGCGTGAGGCCCGATGCCACGAGGAAGAGCAGCAGTCCGTACTGAACGGAGTTCAGGCACTGGACGAGGAAGGTTCCGAAATCCACAGGGTGATACCGGTTGGAAGCAAAGACGAAGACCCCTCACCATCCATTCGACGATCCCTTCGGCCTGAGCTTGTCGAAGGCTTGCCAGGGTTGTGCCCTGGCTTCGACAGGCTCAGCCCGAACGGTGGTGATAGTGGTGGGGTGGTGTGGAACGAACGTTTGGGGAATGGCGTGGAATGCGTGCGGTGCGCGGCTTACATCCTGCAGCCGCGTGCCGGATCTGCCAGGCCCTTGATCGCGGTGCTCACCAGCTTGTTTTCCTTGCCATCCACCTTGCGCAGGTAGATGTCCTGCACCGGGTTGTGCGACTTGCTCATGGTGAAGGTGCCGCGCGGGCTGTCGATCTTGGCCTTCTCGATGGCGCCCGTGAACTCGGCCTTCTTCGAGATGTCGCCCTTGGTCGCCGCGAGGCCCACGCCCAGCATCTGCGCCGCGTCGTAGCCTTGCACCGCATACACGTCCGGCTGCAGCTTGAACGACTTGGCATACGCCACGCGGAAGGCGTTGTCGCGCGCAGTGTTGAGGCCGTCCGCGTAATGCAGCGTGGTCAGCATGCCCTGTGCCGAGTCGCCTTGCGCATCGAGCGTGCCGTCGGTCAGGAAGCCCGGGCCGTAGAGCGGAATGGTCTTGTTGAGGCCCGCAGCCTGGTAGTCCTTGACGAACTTCACCGCGCCGCCGCCCGCGAAGAAGGCATACACCGCATCGGGCTTGGCCGCTGCGATTTCGGTGAGGAGCGCCTGGAACTCCACGTTGGGGAAGGGCAGCGTGAGCTGCTTGTCGACCTTGCCGCCGTTCTTCTCGAAGCCTTCCTTGAAGCCGTTGACCGACTCGTCGCCGGCCGCGTACTTCCAGGTGATGGTCATCGCCTTCTTCTTGCCCTGCTGCTTGGCCGCGACCTCGCCCATCGCGAAGGCCGGCTGCCAGTTGCTGAACGAGCTGCGGAAGATGTTGGGCGCGCACATCGGGCCGGTCACCGCGTCGGCGCCGGCATTCGGCACGATCAGCACGGTGCCGCTTTCCTTGGCGGCCTTGGCCATCGCCATCGCGACGCCGGAGTGCACGGTTCCCACGATCACGTCGACGTTGTCGCGCTTGATGAGCTTGTTGACGTTGTCGGTCGCCTTGGCGGGATCGGATTCGTCGTCGACCTTGAAGTACTCGATCTCGCGGCCCGAGAGCTTGCCGCCCTGTTCGTCCACATAGAGCTTGAAGCCGTTCTCGATGGCCACGCCCAGCGCCGTGTAGGTGCCGCTGTACGGCAGCATCAGGCCGACCTTGAGCTTGCCGGTGCCCTGGGCGCCGGCCGCCGATGCGAGGGCGGCAAAGGCGATGGCGGTGAGCGCGAGGCGCGCCGTGCGGATGGTCGTCATGGTGTCTGTCTCCTGTTTTTGGTGATGAAAGAAGCGGTAGCGACGGTGACACGTTCCGGCTGATCGCGATGTGGGGAATGCCCGCATTCAGGGATTTCCACCAGTTCGCAACCGCCGCCGACGCGCGCGGCAATCCCGCGGATCTGCGCGAGCGTTCCGTACTCGTCGTCGATGCCCTGGATGGCGAGCACCGGGCAGCGGATGGCGTCGAGCTCGGCCTCGATGTTCCAGTCGCGAAAGGGCGGATGCAGCCAGATGCGGTTCCAGCCCCAGAAGGCGGAATCGGCGCTGTCGTGGTAGCGGGCGAGCTTCTTCGGCAGGTCGGTCGAGAGGTAGGCCGTGCGGGCCAGCTCGATGTTCGCGACCGTCACGTCTTCCACGAAGATGTGCGGGGCCAGTACGACAAGGCCCGACACACGCTCGGGGAAGCGCGAGGCATACAGCAGCGAGATCGAACCGCCGTCGCTGTGGCCGAAGAGCCAGGGCTTTTCGTGGTCGAGCTTCAAGGCGGCGAAGAGGGCGGGCAGCACTTCGTGCGCCTGGCGGTGCATGAAGTCGACGTCCCAGATCTCGTTGTCTTCGCGCGGCGTGGAGCGGCCGTAGGCGGGGCGCGAGAACACGAGGCCGCGGGCGTTGGCCGCCTCGCAGATTTGCGCGGGGAAATCCTTCCACATCGCGACGGAGCCGAGGCCCTCGTGCAGGAAGACGATGAGCGGCGCGTCGGTGCGCTCAGAGGCGATCCACGCGCACTCGATCTGCACGGCGCGGCCGCGCCAGGCGATGGTGGCGAAGTCGGTCTGGCTGCTGCTCATGGGTTTCGCTCCCTCTCCCGCTTGCGGGAGAGGGCTGGGGTGAGGGTCAGCGGCACTGGCGAGAGATGTGCTTGTGCGAAGGCCGATGCCCTCACCCTAACCCTCTCCCGCAAGCGGGAGAGGGGACAAGAGGGAAAGCTCATGCCTGCTTCTCCCGCTCGCGCAACCTGAAGCGCTGGATTTTCCCCGTCGCCGTCTTCGGCAGTTCGCTCACGAATTCGAGAAAACGCGGGTACTTGTACGGCGCGAGGCGCTCCTTCACGAAGGCCTTGAGTTCGTCTTCGGTCGCGGCGCTGCCGTCCTTCAGCACGACGAAGGCCTTGGTCTTGGTGAGCCCCTCTGCGTCTTCCTTGCCGATCACCGCGGCCTCGAGCACAGACGGATGCTGCATCAGCGTGGCCTCGACCTCGAACGGCGAGACGTAGATGCCGCTCACCTTCAGCATGTCGTCGCTGCGGCCCGCGTAGGTGAAGTAGCCGTCGGCATCGCGCGTGTACTTGTCGCCGCTCTTGGTCCAGCCGCCCTGGAAGGTGTCGCGCGACTTCTCGCGGTTGTTCCAGTACATGAGCGCCGAGCTCGGGCCGCGGATGTAGAGATCGCCGACTTCGCCGTCGGGCACCGGGCGGCCGTCTTCGCCGCGCAGTTCGACCTCGTAGCCCTCCACCGGCTTGCCGGTCGTACCGTAGCGCACATCGCCGGGACGGTTGGAGATGAAGATGTGCAGCATCTCGGTCGAGCCGATGCCGTCGATGATCTCGCAGCCGTAGTGCGCCTTGAAGCGCTGCGCGATCTCGCCGGGCAGGGCCTCGCCGGCGGACGAGCACATGCGCAGCGCGACGGTCTCGCGTGCGGGCAGCCTGGGTGAAGCCAGCATGCCCGCGAAGCCGGTGGGCGCGCCGAAGAAAACCGTGGGCTTGTGTTCGGTCCAGCGGCGAAAGGTGGCGTCGGGCGTGGGGCGCTCCGCCATCAGCACGACCGTCGCGCCGACGGTGAGCGGAAAGGTCAGCGCGTTGCCCAGGCCGTACGCGAAGTACATCTTGGCGCCCGAGAAGCACACGTCGTCTTCGGTCAGCGCGAGCACCGGCTTGCCGTAGAGCTCGGCCGTCCACCAGAGATTGGCGTGCGTGTGGACCGTGCCCTTGGGCTTGCCGGTGGAGCCGGAGGAATAGAGCCAGAAGCCCGGGTCGTCGGAGGCGGTGTTCACTGGTGCGGCCAGGGGCTCGACCTTGGCGAGCGCGTCGTCGAAGGCTTGCGCGTTGTCCGGCAGCGGGCCGGTGGGCTGCGAGACGATCAGCGCCTGCAGCTCGTGTGCGCCGCGCCCCATCGCATCCTGCAGCGTCGGCAGCAGTGCGCCCGACACCAGCGCGGCCTGCGCGCGGCTGTGGTCGAGCATGTAGGCGTAGTCCTCGGGTGTGAGCAGCGTGTTGACCGCGACGGGAACGATGCCGGCATACAGGCAGCCGAGAAAGCTCACGGGCCAGTCGTTGGTGTCGAGCATCAAGAGCAGCACGCGCTCTTCGCGGCGCACGCCTGCGGCTTTCAGCGCGGCGGCCAGGCGGCGCGCGCGGTCTTCGAGCTGGCCGTAGCTCAGCGTGCCGCGGTCGTCGATGTACGCGGCGCGCCCGGCGCGGCCGCGGTTGAGTGCGAACAAGTGTTCGGCGAAATTGAATCGTGCGGGCAGGCTCATCGTGTTGTCTCCTTGGGGCCTCGTCTCTTCTCTCTGGTTCTTCTAGAGGCCGAGGGCGGCGAGCACGCCGGGGCTCGCCTGCACCGCGCTCTTGCGGTGATAGAAATCGAGCGCGCGCAGGCCGCCCAGTTCGGCGCCGCCGCCCGCGCGGCCGGGGCCGCCGTGCATCGACATCGGCATCACGTTGCCGTGGCCGGTGTGGGCTTGTGCAACCTCTGGGGTGATCACGTGGACCCGGCCGTGGCTCGGTGCGACGGCGAGCGCGGCCTGTGCGAGCGCCGCGTCGTCGCTGCCATAGAGCGATGTGACGAGCGAGCCTTGTCCGCGATGTGCCAATGCGATGCCGTGTGCGAGATCGCGGTACGGCAGCAGCGTGGCGACGGGGCCGAACACTTCCACGTCGTGCACGCGCTGCGCCGCATCGGCATCACGCGCGCCGAGCAGCACCGGGCCGATGCAGGCGGCGATGGCGGGGTCGGCATCGATCAGCGGCTTGCTGCGGCTGTCGTGCAGCACGGTGGTCTGCGCGGCGAGCGCATCGAGTCCATCGCGCACCGCATTCAGTTGCGCACGGCTCACCAGCGAACCCATGCGCACGCTCTCGTTGCGCGGATTGCCGACCGTGACGCCCGCGAGCTTCGCGCCGATGGCTTCGGCTGCCGCGTCGTACACCTCGGCGGGCACGAGGATGCGGCGGATGGCCGTGCACTTCTGGCCCGACTTCACCGTCATCTCGCGCACCACTTCGCGCACGAGCAGGTTGAACGCGTCGCTGCCGGGCGTGGCGCCGGGCAGCAGCAGGGCGCTGTTGAGGCTGTCGGCCTCGATGTTCGCGCGCACCGACCGCGCGGCCACGGCGGGGTGCGAGCGGATCACCGCCGCGGTCTCGGCCGACCCGGTGAACGAGACCACATCGAACGGTTGCAACTGGTCCATCAACCCCGCCGAGCTTCCGCAGATGACCGAGAGCGCGCCCGCGGGCAGCACGCCCGCATCGACCACGTCGCGCACCATGCGCTGCGTGAGCCAGGCGGTGGCCGTTGCAGGTTTCACGATCACGGGCACGCCCGAGAGCAATGCCGGTGCGGCCTTTTCCCACAGGCCCCACGACGGGAAATTGAAGGCGTTGATGAAGAGCGCCACGCCGTGCGTCGGCACCTGCAGATGCTGCGACTGGAACACAGGCTCCTTGCCGAGCTTGACCGCATCGCCGTCGCACAGCGCGCGCACGTCGCCGAGCGCATCGCCCCACTTGGCGTACTGGCCGAGCGTGAAGATGGCGCCGTCGATGTCGACGGCCGAGTCGTTCTTCACCGTGCCGGAGTTCGCGATGGCGATCTCGTAATAGGCATCGCGGTTGGCCTGCAGCACCTTGACGATCGCGCCGAGCAGGCCGGCGCGCTGGCGGTAGGTGAGGGCGCGCAATGCGTTGCCGCCCTGTTCGCGCGCAAACGAGAAAGCTTCGGGCAGGTCGAGCCCCGTCGCATCGACACGCGCGAGTTCGGTGCCCAGCACCGGATCGAACAGCGGCGTGCCGGCGCCCGAGCCGCTTTGCCAGCGGCCGGCGACGTGGTTGGAAAGGAGGTCGGTCATTGCGTGAACTTGATCTGCCCTTCGGGCAGGAGATAAAGGACGAGCGCGCGGCCTTGCGCGACGGTCGGGCGGTGCGCGGTGCCGGGCCCGTAGACGCACCAGCCCGCGGGCCGTCCGTCGAAGGTGGCGGCGGCGCTGTCGGCCAGCGGCATGATCAGGTCGATCTCGCCGTTGGGATGCGTGTGGTGCGGGCCGGCGATGTCCTGCATGTCGACCACGTCGACCGAGAAGCGGTGCAGCGCGTCTTCGGCCTTGAAGACGCGGCCATATTTGATGCCGCCGCCTTCGCGCTCGCAGAGCCAGCCTTCGGCGACGCCGCCGATGCAGGCCTGGCGCAGTTGTTCGAAGCTGGCGCTGCCTGCGCCGTGGGTGGCGTTGAGCCATTGGTCGAGTTGGGCGTCGAGCGGCCGGCCGGCGATTTCGGCGGTCAGGCCGGCGATCAACTGGTGAAATGCTTCCTTGCTGGCCATCGGGGGCTTTCTTCGTGGAGGCTGGCTGTGGTGCTGGCCGCAGCAAACTTATGAACTACCTTGCAGGATTGCCTTGTGTGCAGTATCTTGCTTGTGGGCGAACAATAAGCACCGAGACAATGGGTGTCAAGCAATATAGTGCATCTATGGCGTTTACCCTGAGCGCGCACAATCCCCGCCAGGAATGAGGACTTGCATGAACGAGCATGTAGACGCGGTGCTGGCCACCGCGCCAGAAAGCGGCACCAACGCCGCCCCGGCCGGGGAGGCCAAGAACCCGCTGCTGGCCGCACTGGGCGACCGTGTGCGCAACCTGCGCGCGCAGCGCGGCCTCACGCGCAAGGCGGTGGCCGTTGCGGCCGACGTGTCGGAGCGACACCTGGCCAATCTGGAGTACGGCATCGGCAACGCGTCGATCCTGGTGCTGCAGCAAGTGGCCGGCGCGCTGCACTGCTCGCTGGCCGAGCTGGTCGGCGACATCACCACCAGTTCCCCCGAGTGGCTCTTGATCCGCGAACTGCTCGAGAACCGCAGCGAGGCCGACCTGCGCCGCGTGCGCGTGGCGCTCGGCGAACTGCTGGGCACCGCCTCGGTCGACTCGGCGCGGCACCGCCGCATCGCGCTCGTGGGGCTGCGCGGCGCGGGCAAGTCGACGCTCGGGCAGATGCTGGCCGACGACCTGGACGTGCCCTTCGTCGAGTTGAGCCGCGAGATCGAGAAGCTCGCCGGCTGCAGCGTGCGCGAGATCCACGACCTCTATGGCACCAATGCCTACCGCCGCTACGAGCGCCGCGCGCTCGAGGAGGCGATCCAGATCTACGGCGAGGTGGTGATCGCCACGCCCGGCGGCATCGTCTCCGACCCGGCCACCTTCAACGAACTGCTGGCCCACTGCACCACGGTGTGGCTGCAGGCCGCGCCCGAGGAGCACATGGGCCGCGTGGCCGCGCAGGGCGACATGCGCCCGATGGCGGCGAGCAAGGAAGCCATGGACGACCTGCGCCGCATCCTGGACGGGCGCGCGGCCTTCTATTCGAAGGCCGACCTGCGCGTGGACACCGGCGGCAAGACGGTGCAGCAAGCCTTCGAGGCGCTGCGCACCGCGGTCGGCACGGTGGTGCGCGAAGCGGCCTGAGCGCGCGGGCTGCGGGCGCCCGCGCCCGGGGTCAGAACTTGTAGACCAGGTTCACGTTCACGCTGCGCGGCTCACCCCAGGTGTAGGTGCTGTACCAGCTGAAGACCGTCATGTACTTCTTGTCGAGCGCATTGTTCACGCGCAGCGTGGCCGACAGGCGCGGGCTGAATTCGTAGCGCGCCATCAGGTCGAACAGCCAGTAGGCGTCGGTGGTGAAGGTGGTGGTGCCCAGCACCGGATTCGACGCATCGCCCCACGACTTGCTCTGCCAGCGCGCGCCGCCGCCCAGCGTCCAGCCCTGCAGCGCGCCGCGGAGGCGGTAGGTGGTGTAGAGGCTGAACTGGTCTTCGGGCTCCAGCGTCGAGACCTTCTTGCGGTCCTGCTTCGCGACCTTGTGGGTGAAGCCCGCATGCAGCTGCCAGCCCGGCGCCAGCTCGCCCGAGACCTCCGCCTCCACGCCCTTGGCGACCACGCCCTGGATCGCGCGGTAGGCCTGCCCGCCCCGGGGCGTGAGCCCGCCGGTGGCCTCGGGGTAGTTGTTCTGCTCGAGGTGGAAATAGGCCAGGCTGGCGTTGAGCTTGCCGTCCAGGAAGCTGCCCTTCAGGCCCACCTCCTGGTTCTTGCCGTCCTGCGGATCGAGCGTGCGGCCGTTCACGTCCTGGCTGGACTGCGGCATGAAGATGGTGGTGTAGCTGCCGTAGGCCGAGAGTTGCGGCGTCAGGTCGAAGATGAGGCCGGCATAGGGCGCCACTTCGCCGGACCTGTCGATGTCCTTGTTCCTGTAGCTCGACACCCGGGCGCCCGCGATCAGCTTCAGCCGGTCGCTGAGGTTCAGCCGCGTGGCCGCGTACAGGCCGCGCTCGCGCGTGACCTCGTTGTCGCTGAAGTCGGGCGTGGCCGAGGAGACGGGGAACGGCACCTGGCCGGTCCAGCCGTAGTAGCCCGACACGTTGGTCTGGTAGCCGGGGAAGTTGTAGCCGTCGTTCTTCCAGCGCCGCCGCGCGATGCTCGCGCCCACCACCAGTTCGTGCTCGCGGCCGAGCAGCTTGAACGGGCCGCTCGCGTAGGCGTCGAGCGCATCGCTGGTGGTCCGGCCCACGTACTTGCCGAGCCACATCGAGGTGCCCGAGCCGTCCAGCGGGTTCGGGTTGCCGCCGGCCGCGGCGCCCAGGAGCGCGTCGTAGCCGTTGATCTGGTGGTTGTACTGGACCTTGGCGACCCAGCCGTTGCCGAACTGGTGCTCCAGCGTGGAGAAGCCGGTGCGCGTGTACTGGCCCCAGCCGCTCCAGCGCGCGCCGTTGTTGAAGGAGCGCGGCATGCTGTTGAAGTTGCCGAGGCTGTTGAAGATGGGGATGCCGCCCCAGGTCGAGCCCTTGGGGTCGTTGTCCTGGTAGTCGGCGCCCACGGTCAGCAGCGTGCTGGGCGTGAGGTCGGCCTCGAGGACGCCGTAGAAGACCTTGCTGCTGCGCTTGTAGTGGTCGAGCTGCGAATGACGGTCCTGCAATGCCGCCACCACGCGGCCGCGCACGCTGCCGCTTTCGTTGAGGGCGCCGCTCAGGTCGGCCTCGGTGCGATAGGTGTTCCACGAACCGGCGCTTGCGCTGAGCTGGCCCTGGAACGCGCGCGTGGGTTTCTTGCGCACCAGGTTGATGGTGGCGCCGGGTTCGCCGCTGCCGGTGAGCAGCCCGGTGGCGCCCTTGAGCACCTCGACGCGGTCGTAGATCGAGGTGTCGGTGAGCGTGTTGCCGGCCGAGTAGGCCGAATCGCGCCGCATCGGAATGCCGTCGTACTGGAAGTTCTGGATCGCGAAGCCGCGCGCGTAGTACTCGGTGCGCTCGCTGTCGTAGGTGACGATGCTCACGCCCGGCGTGGCGCGGATCACGTCGTCGATCGAGGTCATGCCGAAGTCGTCCATCTGCTGGCGCGTAACGACGCTGACGGTCTGCGGCGTCTCGCGCGGCGATAGCACCAGCCGGGTGGCGGTGGCGATCGCGCCGGGCGTGTAGGAGCGCGTGCCTTCGGTGATTTCGCCGAGCTGGTTGGCCGTGACGGTGACTTCGCCGAGGGTCTGGTTGGCCGTCGTTTCCTGTCGGGGCCGGGCCGGGGCCGCGGCCGGTGGTGCGGTCTCGGCGGCCGGCACCAGCAGGTAGCCGGCTGAGGTGCGGCCCAGCGCCTGGCCGCTGCCGGCGAGCAGCGCCGCGAAGCCGTCCTCCACGCCGTAGCGGCCCTTCAGCCCGGGCGAGCGCAGGTCGCGCAGCTTGCCGGCATCCAGCGCGATCGCCACGCCGGCCTGCTGTGCGAACTGGTTCAGGGCCGCGGCCAGCGGGCTGGCCGGGATGTCGTAGACGGCGTTCGCGCCGCGCGCCGGTGCGGGGTTCGCGGCCTGGGCGAGGGCCAGCGGGCCGGCGGTGGACAGCGCCATCGCGCAGGCGAGGCGGAGAGCCAGGCGCAGGCGGTTGCGCGGGAAGGGCGCCGCGGGGTGGTGCGGTTGAGCGTGCATGGTCGGTTCCAGATTTGTCGAGGTCTTACCGGCTATGACGGATGAGCCGCCGGAAGCGGAACCGGACCGCGCACTTTTTTTCAGGAGGGGTCGGTCGTGTCGACCAGCACCAGGTAGGACGTGAGGGTGCGCACCCGCAGCTGGGGGAAGCTGTCCACCAGCAATTGCAGTGCGCGCGTGGTGTCGTCCAGCGGCAGCACGGCCGAGACGCGGATGCCCTGCGTGCGCGCGCGGTCGTAGACGATGCCGCCCGGGTGGTAGCGGTCCAGTTCGTCGAGCACCTCGGACAGCGGACGGTCGTCGGCGACCAGCTGCCGCCGTGTCCAGGCGTTGTCGACGCTGCGCACGTCGACCGGCTCGGCCGGCCCGATGCCGACCTCGGTGATCCGCACCCGCTGGCCCGGGCCGATCACCCGCGCCTCGGCTCCCTTGCCGGCCTGCACCGTAGTGCGGGACTCCAGCATGGTCAGCTCGGTGGTTTCTCCGTCGCGGCGCACGATGAAGCGCGTGCCGAGCGCGCGGATGCTGCCCTGGGGCGTGCGGACCACGAAGGGCCGTGCGGCGTCGGGCGCCACCTCGACGCGGATGGCGCCGCGCACCAGCTCGATGCCGCGCTGCCCGGCGTCGTAGTGCAGGTTGACCGCGCTGCCGGTGTCCAGGCTGATGCGGCTGCCGTCGGGCAGCACCTGCGCGCGGGTGTCGCCGGTGGCGGTGCGCATGTCGGCCAGCAGGTAAGCCGGCGGACAGGCCCGCAGCAGCATCCAGCTCAGGCCCAGCACGACGGCCAGTGATAGCGTCGCACCCGCCTGTCGCCTTCGCCGGGACTGCCGGGGCCGGGCTTCGGTGGCCGAGGCCGTGAGCGCCGCGTGCGCGGGCCGCGCATGGCCGCCCGAGCTTTCGCGCACCGTCTGCAACTGGCCGAGCAGCCGTTCCATGCCGGCGGCCGCCGCGGCGTGGCGCGGGTCCGCCTGCTTCCAGGCATCGAAGCCTTCACGCGCGCATTCGCGCTCGGCGGAATCGTCGGCCGTGAGGCGCACGATCCACTCGGCCGCCTGCATCGCGATTGCGTCGATATCGACGGTCGACCCCTCCGTGGCCGCGCGGTTCACTGGACGAACTCCACGCGGCAATGCAGCAGCGCCAGCGCGAGGTACTTGCGCACCATGCGGTCCGATACGCCCAGGCTCTCTGCGATGGCCGTATGCGTCATGCCGTCCAGGTAGTGCAGCAGGAAGGCTTCGCGCGGCTTGGGCTGCAGGCCGTCGAGCGCGGCAGCGATCTGGGCCAGCGCCTGCATCGCCATCAGCGTTTCCTTCGGCGAGGGATGGGCGCACCCCTCCATCGCCAGCGCCAGTTCGGCCAGGTAGGCCTGCTCGATGCGCTGGCGCCGCGCGCGGTCGATCAGCAATCGCCCGGCCGTGGTGCAGAGGAAGGCGCGGGGCTTCTCGATGCTGCCCAGCATGCGCAGCGTCTCGCGCGAGGCGAGCACGCGCACGAAGGTGTCTTGCGCCACGTCGGCGGCACTGTGCGCGCAGCCCAGCTTTCGGCGCAGCCAGGCGGTCAGCCAGCCGTGGTGCGCGCGGTAGAAATCGCCCAACTGGGGCTGCAGGCGGGTATCGGGGAACGACATTCGGACATCGGAGCGCGTGCGCGGCGCACGCAAGAAGAAGAAAGGCGGCGGGAAAAGCGGAAAAACTGAGCAAATAAGAACTATTCGCATCTTCTCTCGGAAATGTGTCCTGCGGGGCGCCCGAGCCCAAAAAAGCCTGACAGGCATTGACTTGTCGGCTGATATGCATAATGATGCATGCACTGAGCGAAGAAAACTGCATTATTCTTCGTGTGACCCGTCCGCCCCAGACCAGGAGACTTCACGATGAGCGCCGATACCTCCCTGCAGCCGCCCCCCCGCGTCGACTACCGCACGGCACCCGACCAGTACCGCCACTGGTCCCTGAGCTTCGACGGCGCCATCGCCCGCCTCGTGCTCGACATCGCGGAAGACGGCGGCATCCGCCCCGGCTACAAGCTCAAGCTCAACAGCTACGACCTGGGCGTGGACATCGAACTGAACGACGCGCTCAACCGCGTGCGCTTCGAACACCCCGAGGTGCGCAGCGTGATCGTCACCAGCGGCAAGGACCGCATCTTCTGTTCGGGCGCCAACATCTTCATGCTGGGCGTCTCGGGCCACGCCTGGAAGGTGAACTTCTGCAAGTTCACCAACGAAACGCGCAACGGCATCGAAGACTCGTCGAAGCACTCGGGCCTGAAGTTCCTCGCGGCCGTGAACGGCGCCTGCGCCGGCGGCGGCTACGAACTGGCGCTGGCCTGCGACGAGATCCTGCTGGTGGACGACCGCTCCTCGGCCGTCTCGCTGCCCGAAGTGCCGCTGCTCGGCGTGCTGCCCGGCACCGGCGGCCTCACCCGCGTGACCGACAAGCGCCATGTGCGCCATGACCTCGCCGACATCTTCTGCACCAGCGTCGAAGGCGTGCGTGGCCAGCGCGCCGTCGAGTGGCGACTGGTCGATGCCGTGGCCAAGCCCGCGCAGTTCGCCGCCGCCGTGCAAGACCGCGCCTCGCAGCTTGCCGCCGGCAGCGACCGCCCCGCGGGCGGCAAGGGCGTGGCGCTCACGCGCCTGGAACGCACCGACAGCGCCGACGGCATCAGCTACTCGCACGTCGACATCCAGATCGACCGCAGCAAGCGCACCGCGACGATCACCGTGAAGGCGCCCACCGGCGCGCAGCCGGCCGACATCGCCGCCATCGAAGCTGCGGGCGCCGCCTGGTGGCCGCTCGCGATGTGCCGCGAACTCGACGACGCGATCCTGAACCTGCGCACCAACGAACTCGACGTGGGCACCTGGCTGCTCAAGACCGAAGGCGAAGCCGCCGCCGTGCTCGCATCGGACGCCGTGATGCTCGCCAACAAGGACCACTGGCTCGTGCGCGAAACCATCGGCGCGCTGCGCCGCACGCTCGCGCGCCTCGATGTGTCGTCGCGCAGCCTGTTCGCGCTGGTCGAAGCCGGTTCGTGCTTCGCCGGCACGCTGGCCGAACTGGCCTTCGCGGCCGACCGCACCTACATGCTCGCGCTGCCCGACGACGCCGAGCGCGCCCCGAAGCTCGTGCTCGACGAATTCAACTTCGGATTCTTCCCGATGGTGAACGACCAGAGCCGCCTGCAGCGCCGCTTCTATGAAGAAGCCGCGCCGCTCGATGCTGCTCGAGCCGCAGCCGGCAAGCCGCTGGACGCCGACGAAGCGCTCAAACTCGGCCTGGTCACCGCCGCGCCCGACGACATCGACTGGGACGACGAGATCCGCATCGCCATCGAAGAGCGCGCCGCGATGTCGCCCGACGCGCTCACCGGCCTGGAAGCGAACCTGCGCTTCGCGAGCAAGGAGAACATGGCGACCCGCATCTTCGGCCGGCTCACCGCCTGGCAGAACTGGATCTTCAACCGCCCCAACGCCGTCGGCGAAAAGGGCGCGCTCAAGGTCTACGGCACCGGCGAGAAGGCCGGCTTCGACATGAACCGCGTTTGATACCGCAGTCCGTACAACCCAAGGAACAACGATGAGCACGATCAACTACAGCGAGAAGATCCCCAACAACGTCAACCTCGGCGAAGACCGCACGCTGCAGCGCGCGCTCGAAGGCTGGCAGCCGAACTTCATCAACTGGTGGGACGACGTGGGCCCCGAAGGCTCGACCAACCACGACGTGTACCTGCGCACCGCGGTGAGCGTCGATCCGCAGGGCTGGGCGCAGTTCGGCCACGTGAAGATGCGCGACTACCGCTGGGGCATTTTCCTGAACCCGGGCGATGCCAACCGTGAGATCCACTTCGGCGACCACAAGGGCGAGAAGGCCTGGCAGGACGTGCCCGGCGAACACCGCGCCAACCTGCGCCGCATCATCGTGACGCAAGGCGACACCGAGCCCGCGTCGGTCGAGCAGCAGCGCCACCTGGGCCTGACGGCGCCGTCGATGTACGACCTGCGGAACCTCTTCCAGATCAACGTGGAAGAAGGCCGCCACCTGTGGGCGATGGTCTACCTGCTGCAGAAGCACTTCGGCCGCGATGGTCGCGAAGAAGCCGATGCATTGCTGCAGCGGACCTCGGGCGACGAGAACAACCCGCGCATCCTGGGCGCCTTCAACGAACGCACGCCCGACTGGCTCGCGTTCTTCATGTTCACCTACTTCACCGACCGCGACGGCAAGTTCCAGCTCTCGGCGCTGGCCGAGAGCGCGTTCGATCCGCTCGCGCGCACGACGAAGTTCATGCTGACAGAAGAGGCGCACCACATGTTCGTGGGCGAGAGCGGTGTCTCGCGCGTCATCGCGCGCACCGCGCAGATGATGAACGAATTGAAGACCGACGACGCGCAGAAAATCCGCGCGGCGGGCTGCATCGACCTGGGCACGATCCAGCGCTACCTGAACTTCCACTACAGCGTGACCATCGACCTGTTCGGCGCCGACCAGTCGAGCAACGCGGCCATCTTCTACAGCTCGGGCCTGAAGGGCCGCTACGAAGAAGGCAAGCGCACGGATGACCACATCCTCAAGGGCCAGACCTACAAGGTGCTGGAAGTGAAGGAGGGCCAGCTCGTCGAGAAGGACGTGCCGATGCTCAACGCACTCAACGAAGTGCTGCGCGACGACTTCATCAAGGACTCGGTGGCCGGCGTCGGCCGCTGGAACAAGGTGCTCGAGAAGGCCGGCATCCCGACCCGCCTGGTTGTGCCGCACAAGGCCTTCAACCGCCAGATCGGCGCGCTCGCCGGCATCAAGATGTCGCCCGAGGGCCGCGTGGTGAACGAGGTCGAATGGGCCGCCAAGCGCGATGAGTGGCTGCCCAGTTCCGAAGACTTCGCTTTCGTGGCATCGTTGATGGGCCGCGTGGTGGAGCCGGGCAAGTTCGCCGGCTGGATCTCGCCGCCGGTGATGGGCATCAATCGCCAGCCCGTCGATTTCGAGTACGTGCGTTTCGGCTGAAATTGGGTATTACTCCCTCTCCCCTTGGGGAGAGGGCAGGGGTGAGGGTAAGCGGCGTCCCCACGACAAGCCGCTCCCCCTCACCCTGACCCTCTCCCCAAGGGGCGAGGGAAAGGAGAAAAAACATGGACATGGCCGTTGAAGCCGGAGTCATCAAGCAGCACCTGATCGACCCCGAGATCTGCATCCGCTGCAACACCTGCGAGGCCACCTGCCCCGTCAACGCGATCACGCACGACGACAACAACTACGTCGTGCGGGCCGACGTGTGCAATGGCTGCATGGCCTGCATCTCGCCGTGCCCGACGGGCTCCATCGACAACTGGCGCACGATGCCGCTGGTGCGCGCGTACACGATCGAAGAACAGCTCACCTGGGAAGAACTGCCCGCGGAACTGACGCCCGAGGAGCTTGAGGCCGCCGGCATTTCCGCCGATGTGGGCGATGAAGCCGGCGCCAGCGCCGCACCTTCGCCGACGCAAGCGCAAGCCGCGGTCGAGCCCATCGAAGCGGTCTTCAATTCCGCGCAGTACGGCGCGACCGTGCCGCCCTGGTCGGCCGCACACGCGTACACCAACCTGTTCCCGCCGAAGACGCCGACGATCGCCACCGTGGTGGGCAACTTCAATTGCACCGAAGCTGGCTTCGAGAGCGAGACGCACCACATCGTGCTCGACTTCGGCGTGGTGCCGTTCCCGGTGCTCGAAGGCCAGTCGATCGGCATCGTGCCGCCGGGCGTGGATGCCATCGGCAAGCGCCACCATGCGCGCCAGTACTCGGTGGCGAGCCCGCGCAACGGCGAGCGGCCCGGCTACAACAACGTCTCGCTCACCGTCAAGCGCGTGACCGAAGACCACCAGGGCGACCCGGTGCTCGGCGTGTGCTCCAACTATGTGTGCGACCTGAAGGTGGGCGACACGGTGCAGGTGGTGGGGCCCTTCGGCGCCTCGTTCCTGATGCCGAACCATCCCAAGTCGCACATCGTGATGATCTGCACCGGCACCGGCAGCGCACCGATGCGCGCGATGACCGAATGGCGCCGGCGCCTGCGCAAGAGCGGCAAGTTCGAAGGCGGCAAGCTCATGCTGTTCTTCGGCGCGCGCACGCAGCAGGAGCTGCCGTACTTCGGCCCGTTGCAGTCGCTCCCCAAGGACTTCATCGACATCAACCTCGCGTTCTCACGCACGCCGGGGCAGCCCAAGCGCTACGTGCAGGATCTGATGCGCGAACGTGCCGCGGACCTGGCTGCGCTGCTGAAGGACGGCACCAGCCACTTCTACGTGTGCGGCTTGAAGAGCATGGAGGAGGGCGTGGTGCTCGCGCTGCGCGATGTGGCGACGGAAGCGGGGCTCGACTGGGACACGCTCGGTGCATCGCTGAAGCGCGAAGGCCGCCTCCACCTGGAAACCTACTGAGCCGCGGCGGATGAAGTTCGCCGACTTCCATGCGGGCCAGGTCATCGAGGCCGGGCCGTACGTGCTCACCGAAGAAGAACTGGTCCGGTTCGCGAAGGACTACGACCCGCAGTGGTTCCACACCGATGCAGAAGCCGCCGCGCACAGCGCGTTCGGTGGACTGATCGCGAGCGGTTGGCACACCTGTGCGATCGCAATGCGCCTCGTGGTCGAAACGGCGCTGAAGGGTTCGGAGTCTTTTGCGTCACCGGGGCTCGAACATGTGCGCTGGCCCAACCCCGTGCGGCCCGGCGATGCCTTGCGGCTCGTGGCCGAAGTGATCGAGGTGCGCCGCTCCGAGAAGCGGCCCACGCTCGGCATCCTGCGGTGGCGCTGGCGGCTGTTCAACCAGCGTGAACTGATGGTGCTCGATGTGGAAGTGACGAGTCTCTTCAGGCTCGAAGCTCCCAGCTGAACGCACTGGCCGCATCTTCACGGCCGTTCCGCCACAACCTTTTCCTCGGCAGGGTCAAAACAGCCCTGCGTCGACGCTTTGCATCTCACGCAACAAATAATGTTGCATGAAACGAGACAGCAAGCTTTCAGCCGTTCTCCACGTGCTGCTGCACATGGCCGAGATGGACGGACCCATCACCTCCGAGTCGCTCGCCGCGGCGATGCACACCAACCCGGTCGTCGTGCGGCGGATCATGGCGGGCCTGCGACAAGCCGGCTTCGTGAGTTCGGCCAAGGGGCACGGCGGCGGCTGGGTGCTGTCGTGCTCGCTGGCGCGCGTGACGCTCGGCGACATCCACAACGCCGTCGGCGCGCCTGCGCTGCTGGCCATGGGCAACCGCACCGAGAGCCCGGGCTGCATCGTCGAGCAGGCCGTGAACGCGGCGCTCGACGACGCTTTCGATGCGGCCGAGGCCTTGCTGCTCAAGCGTTTCAACAGCATCACGCTGGCCGATCTCTCCAAGGACTTTCATCGCCGCATGACGGGCGGCGGCTTTACCCAGAAGGACATTGAACATGCGCTATGACGCTCTTGTCGTGGGCGGCAGCTTTGCCGGCCTTTCCGCTGCCATGCAGCTCGCGCGCGCGCGCAAGAACGTGTGCGTGGTCGATGCGGGCGCGCCGCGCAACCGCTTCGCCGCCGCGGCGCACGGCTTCTTCGGGCAGGACGGCGTGCCGCCGCTGAAGATGATTTCCGATGCGCGGGCCAAGCTCCTGGCCTATCCGAACGTGACCCTTATCGAAGGCCGCGTGGCGAGTGCGCAGGCCGATGGTGCGGGCGGCTTTGTCGCATCGCTCGATGACGGCGACCGGCAGCTCTCGGCCGGCAAGCTCCTGCTGGCCTTCGGTGTGCAGGACGGCTTTCCGGACGGCATCGCCGGTGTGCGCGAACGCTGGGGCACCAGCGTGCTGCACTGTCCCTATTGCCACGGCTATGAATTCAGCGGCCGCAGGCTCGGTGTGCTGATCGAGGCGCCGCACCCGCCGGATCACGCGATGCTGATCGCCGAATGGGGGCCGGCGACGCTGTTCCTGAACGGCAACAACACGGTGGAGGAGGAGGCGCGCGCGAAGCTGCAGGCACGCGGCGTGACGGTCGAACCTGGCCGCATCGTCGCGCTGGAAGGGCCGGCAAAGGACCTGAGCGGTGTGCGCCTCGAAGACGGACGCATCGTGCCGGTCGACGCGCTGTTCATGGTCCCGCGCACGCGTCCTTCCAGCCCCATTGCGGAACAGCTGGGATGCGCATTCGACGACGGCCCGGCCGGTCCGGTGATCCGCACCGACGCGATGAAGATGACCACCGTGCCCGGCGTGTATGCCGCGGGCGATGTGGCCATGCCGATGCACAACGCCACGCTGTCCTCGGCCGACGGCGTGATGGCCGGCACGTCGATGCATCGGGCGATGGTGTTTGGCGCTTGACCCCACTTTTTTCTCGGGCTCGGGAAAAACGGGCTCGGAGCCCCCTATAATTCGACGCTCGAAATGCGGGAATAGCTCAGTTGGTAGAGCGCAACCTTGCCAAGGTTGAGGTCGAGAGTTCGAGACTCTTTTCCCGCTCCACATTTCATGCAAAAGGCCACCTCACCGGTGGCCTTTTCTTTGGGGGCGCGTGTTCAGCCCTTCGCGGGCAGCACCGTTCCCCGGCTCTCGCCGAATCCGATGCGCGCATGCCCCGGCTTCTCGCACCAGCCGCGCAGCAGCACCGCATCGCCGTCTTCCAGGAAGCCGCGCTGCTCGCCGTTCGCCAGCGCCACAGGGCTTTGCCCCGCACGCGTGAGCTCGATGATCGCGCCGGCTTCGCCTTCGCCCGGTCCCGAGATCGTGCCGCTGCCGAACAGGTCGCCCGGGTTCAGCTGGCAGCCGCCCATCGTGTGGTGCGCCACCATCTGCGCCACGCTCCAGTACTGGTGTTTGAAGCTCGTGCGCGACAGGCGTGAGGGGCCGCTCTTGCCCTCGCGCGCCTTTTCGCTTTCGAGCCACACCTCCAGGCGGATGTCGATCGCGCCGCTCTCCCGGTTCGATTTGCTCTCCAAGTAGTCGAGCGGCTGGGGCTCGCTGCTCGGCCGCGTCCAGGCCTGGCGATAGGGCGCGAGCGCTTCCATCGTCACGATCCACGGCGAGATCGTGGTCGCGAAGTTCTTCGCAAGAAAGGGCCCGAGCGGCGCCATCTCCCAGAACTGGATGTCGCGCGCGGACCAATCGTTGAGCAAACAGATGCCGAAGATATGTTCCTCCGCGCGTTCGAGCGGAATCGGCTCGCCGGCCGCGTTGCCTTCGCCGATCCACACGCCGAGTTCGAGTTCGTAGTCGAGCCGTGCGCACGCGTGGTACGTCGGCGCCTTCGCACCGGGCGCCAAGGTCTGCCCCATTGGCCGGTGAAAGCGCTGCCCGCTCACACCGATGGTCGAGACGCGCCCGTGGTAGGCCGTCGGAATCCAGCGAAAGTTCGGCGTCACGTCACCCTCGGGATTGAACAGGCGCGTGATGTTCAACGCATGGTCGATCGATGTGTAGAAGTCGGTGTAGTCGCCGATGCGCGCGGGCACGGTGTATTCCACTTCGGACTGCGGCACGAGGCACTTGCGCAAGTCGTCCACGGTCGCTGCCGGCGCATCGCTTCGCAGCAGCGCGAAGACCAGATGGCGCAGCGCTTGCCACGCAGCAGGGCCGAGAGCGAAGAAATCGTTCAGCGCGGGCAGGGCGGCCACGCGAGCTGCATCGAGCGCGAGCCCGTCGGCATGCGAGCCGGCAGCCAACGCCGCCAGGTCGAGCACTTGGTCGCCGATGGCCACGCCGCCGCGAAACGGCTCAGGGCTGCCGATGCGGCGGAACACGGCATACGGCAGGTTCTGGATCGGGAAGTCGCTGCCCGCGACGTTGGCCGCGTCCACCCAACTGCGGGCGTCGACGTCGTGCGTGTGGTTGAGTTCGATCATCGGAGAGGTTCTCTTTCGCTCAGACCGACGCCATCAGCGCGTCGTCGAAGATCGCCACTGCGCGCGTCCAGCCCGCCGACGCGCCGCGGATCTTGTGCGGGAAGCAGCTGATGAAGAAGCCCGTGGGCGGCAGCACTTCCAGGTTGTGCAGCTTCTCGATGTGGCAGTAGCCGATGTCGCGGCCGGCCTTGTGGCCCTCCCAGATCAATGAGGCGTCCTGCGTCTCGCCGTATTTCTTCGCGGTGTGCACGAAGGGCGCGTCCCAGCTCCACGCGTCGGTGCCGGTGAGGCGCACGCCGCGTTCCAGCAAGTACATCGTCGCTTCGTAGCCCATGCCTGCGCCGGCCGATACGTAGTCGTTGCTGCCGTAGCGCTTGCCCGCACGTGTGTTGACCACCACGATCTCCAACGGGCTCAGCGTGTGGCCT
Source organism: Variovorax paradoxus EPS (assembly GCF_000184745.1). Classification (NCBI taxonomy): domain Bacteria; kingdom Pseudomonadati; phylum Pseudomonadota; class Betaproteobacteria; order Burkholderiales; family Comamonadaceae; genus Variovorax; species Variovorax paradoxus. The sequence continues at coordinate 119,152 of NC_014931.1, forward strand.
ATGCGCTTCAGCTCGGCCTCCACGTCGGCAGCCGTGACCACGTAGCCATCGGCGAAGTGGCGAAAGTCGAGCTTCACGCCGGGCTGGAAGCACCACTCGAGCGGCACGTCGTGGATGGCGATGGCGGGCTTCTTTTCGCCGAGCGCCTTGTCCATGGTCGAGTGGAAGTGATAGGGCGCATCCAGGTGCGTGCCGTTGTGCGTGGAGAGCTGCACCAGTTCCACGGCCCAGCCTTCGCCATCGGGCAGGTCTTCTTTCTTTAAGCCGGGGAAGAAGGGCTCGATCTGCTCGTAGGTCTGCTCGTGCGTGAAGTACTGGATCTTCGGCGCGAAGGCGGGCGGGTCGGAGAGCACATCGTTCTCCAGAAAGATCGAGAGGTCGACGAATTTGCGTGGCATGGCGGGGCTCCTTGTGGGGGATGTTGGTGTTGGCGTGAAGGAAGGAATGAATGACTGAAGCAAATCGATCAGGGTTGCTGCCAGCGCAGCAGGCGCTTCTCTGCAAAGGCCAGCAGCGCGTTGCTCACGAAGCCGATGAGCCCGAGCAGCACGATGCCGGCGAACAGATCGCTCGCGCGGAAGGCGCGCGCGGCCAGCAGGATGGCTTGGCCCAGGCCGCTCTGCGAGGCGATCATTTCGCCCACCACTGCGACGATGAGCGCGATGGTCAGCGCGAGGCGCATGCCGGCCAGGATGTCGGGCATCGCATTCGGCAATCCCATCTTCCAGATGTACGCGGCGCGCGACATCTGCAGGCAGCGCGCCACTTCCGCGAGGCGCGGCTCCACCGCCGCGAAGCCGTGCACCGTGGCCAGCAGCACCGGCCACATCGCGCCGAACGCGACCACGAAAAGCACCATGCCGGGGTTCAGCCCGAAGATCGAAATGGCGAGCGGCAGCAATGCCGAGGCGGGCAGCGGACGGATGAATTCGAGCGTCGGTTGAATCCACGCGCGCACCGCGGGCGACACGCCGATGGCCGCGCCCAGCACCACGCCGAAGAGCGAGGCCAGCAGCCAGCCCTCGACCATGCGGCCGACCGTCGCTTGCGTGAAGGCCAGCAGTTCGCCGTTGCCTGAACCGCCGGAGAGGTTGAGCCCTTCGAGCAGGCTCGCGAAGGTGGCCTGCGGCGTCGGCAGGAACACACGGCTGACCCAGCCCGCGTTGCTCGCGACCCACCAGAGCGCAATGAGCGCGCACAGCACTGCGAACGAGCCAAGCCAGTTCAGGCTCGAGGGCGCGCGATCGTTGCTGTTCATGCCATCACCCCCATGCGACGCGCGACCGTGCGCTGCAGCAGCACCATGCCCGCGTTGACCGCGAAGCCCACCACGCCGATCCAGCCGAGCCACGCGAGCATCAGCGCGGGGTCGAAGCTCTGCTGCGCGATCATCATCGCGTAGCCCATGCCGTTGGGGTTGGCGGCGATCTCCACCGTCACCGCAACCACCAGCGCCACTGCCACGCCCAGGCGCAGCGCGACAAAGAGGCGCGGCACGATGGCCGGCAGCACGATCTTGAAGGCACGCTCGCGCGCCGAGAGGCCGAGCACGCGGCTCACCTCGAGCAGGCGCGGCTCGATCTGCTGCACCGCCGACTGCACCAGCACCAGGAGCGGCCAGAAGGTGGCGAAGGCAACGATGGCCAGTTCCATGCGCACGCCGAAGCCGAAGGCCAGCATCGCGAGCGGAATCAGCGCGACCGAGGGAACAGGCCGCAGCACCTCGATGGAGACCGAGCCCAACTGTGCGGCACGGCGCGAGAGGCCGAGCACCAGGCCCAGCGCAATGCCGAGCACCGCGCCGATCAGCAAGCCGAGCGCCGCGGTGCCGAGCGTGAAGCCGGTGGCCTGCCAGAGCGAACCGTCGAGCGCCGCGCCGGCGAAGGCCTTGGCGGCCGCACTGGGCGGCGCGAGCGCATCGCTGCCCAGCGCCGCTGCGCGCCGCGCATACCACTCGAAGGCGCCGACCAGCAGCGCGGGAAACACCCACGGCCGCAGCCAGCGGAAGAGGCGGCCTTCAGTCATGGCCCTGCTCGATGAAAGCGAACAGCTCACGCCGCAACTGCAGGTATTCGGGATGCTCCTTGGTCGTGAGCTGGTCGCGTGGGCGCGGGATCTTCACGTCGATCATCCGCGCGAGGCTCGGCCGTCCCGGGCCGGGGTTGGCCTGCAGCGCGATCACGCGGTCGCCGAGGTAGATGGCTTCTTCGAGGTCGTGCGTGACGAACAGCACCGTGAGCCCGTCGTCGCGCACCAGCCGCGCGAGTTCGTCCTGCAGGCTCTGCCGCGTGAGCGCGTCGAGCGCGCCGAAGGGCTCGTCCATCATCATCAGTTCGGGCTTCTGCGCGAGGCAGCGCGCGATCTGCGCGCGCTGCTGCATGCCGCCCGAGAGCTGCACCGGAAACTTCTGCGCATGCTTCGCGAGGCCGACCTTGCCGAGCACATCCGCGATGCGCGGCGAGCGTTCGGCGGCGGGCACGCCGGCCGCTTCGAGCGCGAGGCTCACGTTGCCTTCGACCGTGCGCCATGGCAGCAGCGCGCGGCCGTAGTCCTGGAACACGAAGGCCACTTCACGCGAAGGCTCGGTCATCTTCACGCCGTTGCGCCGCACCTCGCCGGCACTCGCGGTGACGAGGCCGCTGGCCGCGCGCAGCAGCGTGGTCTTGCCGCAGCCGCTCGGGCCGACGATGCAGACGAACTCGCCGCGTGCCACGTCGAACGAAGTGGGCGACAGGATCTCGCGGCCGCCCAGGCGGATGGCGACGCCGTCGAAGCGAAGGAACGGTGTGGCGTGCATCGTGGAACTTGTCGGCGAACGCGCGGCGCTCACGGAAAGCGCGGCGCGCGCGGTGATCGGGGCGGGTGAGGAAATCACTTGGCGATCAGCTTTGCAACGTCGATGTTGGTCTTGAGCATGTCCTGCTCCTTCATGAGCCCGGTCCAGTAACCGAGCTGCTTTTCGGTGACGACCGGGCCGGGCGGCGAGACCTGCACCTTGGCCAGCACGTCGGGCGGCAGCTTGATGTATTTGCCGATGGCCGCGCGCACCTTCGCATCGTTCTTCGCCTGTTGCATGAAGCCGCCGGACTCCACCAGCGCCTCGCGGAACGCGCGCGCCGTCGCGGGGTTCTTCGCGACCCATTCGCGCTTGGCCGCATGCACGATGGTCTGGTTGTTCTCGGGCAGGAAGGTCGAGTAGTACGAGGCCACATAGCCTGCGCCGCTCTCGGTGATGCGGCTCATGAACGGATCGGCCGACACCACCGCATCCACCGAGCCGCCACGCAAGAGGTCGGCGTGCTGTGGGAACGAGGCTTCGACGAAGTTGACCTTTCGATAGTCGACGCCGCTGTCTTTCAGCCACGCACGGAAGGTCACGTGCAGGAAGGCGCCGAGGCCCGGCACGCCGATCTTCTTGCCCACGCAGTCTTGCGGACTCTTGATGCCCGAGCCCGCGCGCGCCACCAGGCCGAAGCCGGTGATGGTCTTCGAGGTGAGGCCGCCGCCGGCCACGAGCACCAGGTCGAGCCCGCCATCGACTGCCTGCAGGAACACCGAGGGCGTGGGGCCGCCGATCTGCAGCGAATCGGACTGCAGCGCCGCAGGAATCGTGGAGTTGAGCGGAATGAACTTCAGCTCCACATCGAGCCCGCGCTTCTTGAAATAGCCCTCTTCGGCCGCCACGAAGACGGAGGCGAAATCGGTCACGGCGGTGTAGCCGAACACGATCTTCGGATGGGACTGCTGCGCGCGCGAAGGCAGCGCCGCGCTGGCCGATGCGGCCGCGAGCGCCGACAGCAGGGTGCGTCGTTTCATCATGTCTTCTGTCTCCGGGTGGGGGTTTTCTGTTGTGTGCGCGGGGTCTTGGGCTTCGGCAGCGCGGCGCGCAGGCCGCCGACGATGAAGTTCACGAGCATCGGCGCCACGGCCGGGTCGGCGCGCTTGTTCTCGCCGCGCGAGAGCCGTTCGATGCGGCTGTCGTTCAGGTGATGCAGCAGCGCACCGAGCGCGAACTGGTAGCCCCATGCGACCTGGCCGCGCGTGGCGTGCGGCAGCGCGACGTGCAGCGCATCGATGTATGCGGCGGCCAGCGGATCGAAGTAGCCGCGCAGCACGCGGTCGGCTTCCTCGGTCGCGTGATAGAGCTCGCGCGCCACCAGCAGCGCGTAGTACTCGCCCTCGGCGCTCGCGCGCAATGCGAGCACGGGCGTGGTGAAGGCTTCGATGATGCTCGGCAGCGTGCAGGCGTCGTCGGGGTCGTTGTTCACCTCCGCGAGGCGCGTGAGCCGCTCTTCGATGGTGTGGCTCCAGTGCTCGAAGATGGCGTGAAAGAGTTCGTGCTTCGGCCCGAAGTAATAGCCCACCAGCGCGAGCGGCACGCCGGCCTCTTCGGCGATCTGCCGGATCGTCACCGCGTGATAGCCGTGCTGCGCGAAGAGCTTCTCGGCGGCCAGCAGGATGGCCTGGCGGCGGTCGGGCCTGCCGGCCTCGGCGGTGATCGCCGCGGCCCGCGGGGCACTGCGTCGGGCGGTCGGGGTGCGGGTGTTCATGGGGCCGTATTGAACAGCCGTACAAAAATGTTGAACACGCGTACAAACCCTGAGGTCAACCCCCATTGAGCACGGTCGTTCGCAGCGCTACGCTCGGGTCATGCCTGTTCCCAATGTTCCCAACATCCCCCAGATCCGCCTCTATCAAAACTGGCTGCGCGAGCAGCGCGGCCTCTCGTTCGACACCTACGACGCGCTCTGGCGCTGGTCCGTCACCGACCTCGATGCGTTCTGGCAGAGCATCTGGGATTACGCGGGCCTGCAGTCGCCCACGCCGCACACCGCGGTGCTCGCCGAGGCGCGCATGCCCGGCGCGCGATGGTTCCCTGGCGCGCAGGTCAACTATGCGCGCGAGGTGCTGCGGCATGCCGATGCAGCGCATGCCGCCGGCATGCCCGCGATCGTGAGCGACAACGAACTCGGCGAAGTGCGCGAGCTGTCGTGGCCCGAAATGCGCCGCCAGGTCGCCGCAGTCGCGCTCACGCTCAAGTCGCTCGGCGTGCAGCGCGGCGACCGTGTCGCGGCCTACATGCCCAACGTGCCCGAGACCATGGTCGCGTTTCTCGCATGCTCCAGCATCGGCGCGATCTGGAGCGTATGCGCGCCCGACATGGGCACCGCCGCCGTGGCCGATCGCTTCCGCCAGATCGAGCCCAAGGTGTTGATCGCTGTCGACGGCGTTCACTACGGCGGCAAGCCGCTCGACCGCAGCGCCGTGCTGCAGGAGCTGCGCGCTCAATTGCCGAGCGTGAAGAAGCTGCTGCTCGTGAAGACGTCTTTCGCCGCGAGCCCCGTTGCACACGACGTCGACTGGACCGAGGCCACCGCGCGCAACGACGGCGAGGTCGGCGCCTTCGAGCCCGAGTGGCTGCCCTTCGACCACCCGATCTGGATCGTCTATTCGAGCGGCACCACGGGTCTCCCCAAGCCCATCGTGCACGGGCAGGGCGGCATTCTGCTCACCATGCATGCCTGCGGCCTGCACAACGACGTGGGCGCGAGCTACGGCGCCAACAACTTCGGCGAGCGCTACCACTGGTACAGCTCCACCGGCTGGGTGATGTGGAACTCGCAGCTCTCGGGCATGGCCTTCGGCGCGACCATCTGCATCTACGACGGCAACCCCGCGGGCAGCAAGGAGAAGCCCGACTGGGGCGTGCTGTGGCGCTTCGTCGCACGCCACAAGGTCAGCTTCTTCGGCGCGGGCGCGGCCTACTTCACCAACTGCATGAAGGCCGGCATCGTCGCGAAGGAATGCGGCGATCTCTCGCGCGTGCGCGCGCTCGGCAGCACCGGCTCGCCGCTGCCCGAGGAAGTGCAGCGCTGGGGCTCGCAGCAGATCCTCGATGCGGGCTCCAAGGATGTGTGGTGGTGCAACATCTCCGGCGGCACCGACTTCTGCGGCGCCTTCGTCGGCGGCAACCGCGAGCTGCCCGAGGTGCCGGGCCAGATGCAGTGCCGCGAACTCGGCCATGCGGTCGAAGCGTGGAACGAGCAGGGCCAACCGGTCATCGGCGAAGTCGGCGAGCTGGTCTGCACGAAAGCCATTCCGTCGATGCCGCTCTACTTCTGGGGCGACGAGGGCAACGCGCGCTACGTGTCGAGCTACTTCGACACCTACCCCGGCGTGTGGCGCCACGGCGACTGGATCAAGATCGGCGAAGACGGCGGCTGCGTCATCTACGGCCGCAGCGATGCCACCATCAACCGCCAGGGCCTGCGCATGGGCACGAGCGAGATCTACAGCGCGGTCGAGGGCCTGCCCGAAGTGCTCGACTCGATGGTGGTCGATCTCGAATACCTCGGCCGCGACAGCTACATGCCGCTCTTCGTGGTGCTGCGACCGGGCGTGGCGCTCGACGAGGCGATGCGCACCCGCCTCAACAACGCGATCAAGACCTCGCTCTCGCCGCGCTTCGTGCCCAACGACATCTTCCAGGTCGCCGAGATCCCGCGCACGCTCTCGGGCAAGAAGCAGGAGCTGCCGATCAAGAAGCTGCTGCTGGGCCAGCCGATCGAGAAGGTGGTGAACCGCGAGGCGATGGCCAACCCCGGAAGCCTCGATTGGTACGTGGCCTTTGCCGCGGAGCGTGCCTCCGCATAATGAGCCGGATGAAAAGACGTACCAGCCTCCTGATGCTTTCCGCCGCAGCCGGCGCTTCGATGTTGAGCGCCTGTGCTTCTTCCACACCCGCATCGAAGCCCGCTGGCGCCGCATCGCTGCGTGTGAGCGGCACGGTGGCCTACCGCGAGCGCATCGCGCTCGACCCCGCGGCCGAGGTCGTGGTCCAGCTGCTCGATGTGTCGCGCATGGACGCACCTTCGGTCACGCTGGCCGAGCAGCGCATCAAGGCCAACGGCAAGCAGGTGCCCTTCGCCTACGAGTTGCAGGTCGATGCCGCGCGCATCGATCCGCGCATGCGCTACGCGGTGTCGGCGCGCATTCTGCGCGGCGAGCAACTGCTGTTCATCAACGACACGCAGTACCCGGTGCTCACGCAGGGCAGCGGCACCACCGCCAACCTCGTGCTGGTGCGCGTAACGCCGTCGCCGCGCTGAGCGGCGCTCAAAGCTTCATCAGCTCGTAGAGCACCATGCGCGTCTGCCGGCCGCGCAGCTCGACCAGCTCCTCGATGCGGCGCGTGCTGAGCCGCCCCTTCAGTCCCGCGAAGGTGTCCTCGGACATCAGCGTCTGCGTCCCCAGTTGCTTGTTGATGCCCTCGATGCGGCTCGCCACGTTGATGACGTCGCCGAATGCCGTGTACGACAGCCGGTCGTTCGAGCCCAGCACCCCCGCGATCACCACGCCGGTGTGGATGCCGATGCGGGTGCGGAACTCGGGCAGGCCCCGCGCGCGCCACTTGCTGTTGAGCTCGCCCATCTGCGCATGCAACTGCAGTGCGGCGAGGCAGGCGCGGTACTCCGCATCCTTCATGTCGGCAGGCGCGCCCCACAGCACCATGATCCCGTCGCCGATGAACTTGTCGACCACGCCGCCGTAGCGCGCGAACACACCGGTGGCGAGGTTGAAGTACTCGGTCAGCATGCCCACCAGCACGTCGATGGGGAGCGACTCCGAAATCGAGGTGAAGCCCTCCACGTCGGTGAACATCACCGTCACTCGCCGCGCCGAACCGCTGGGCGCGAGCGCATGCCCCTCGGCGACGAGCTGGTTGATCACGTTCACCGGCACGAACTTGCTGAAGGCCTTGAGGCTGCGCGCCGAGTCGTCCAGCGCCTGATCCAGATGCTGTATCTCCAGCACGCGGCTGGGTTCGCGCGGCAGGTTGTCCAGCTCCAGCAGGCCGATGCGGCGCGCGATGCGCGAGAGGTTTTCCACCGGCGAGGTCACCAGCTTGGAGAGCTTGAGCGACATGAACAGCGCCAGCGCCAGGAACACCAGCGCCAACAGCAGCCCCCAGAGCACCGCGCGGCGCAGGTCGCCCAGCACCATGTCCTCGGGCACCCAGCTCACCAACTCCCAGCCGGTGGATGGGATCAGCGAGGTCTGCACCAGGTAGCGCTTGCCTTCGAAGTCGAACGGGAAGGTCGAGTCGCCGTTGCCGTCGGGGGTGCCGTCGGTCGCCATGTGCAGGTGCATCTGCGCGTGCAGCGTGCCGAGCACGCCCGTGGGCGCATCCAGCTGGTGCAGCACGCCCGGCAAGTCGCTGCGCGCCAGCACCTTGTGGTCGGCGCTCAGCAGGGCGCTGTGGCCATAGCCGTTGCTGCTGAAGAGCCGCACGAACTCCGACAGCCGCCCGAGCGACACGTCGCCCGCCACCACCAGCGCCTTGGGGCTGCCCTCGGTGTAGCGCCGCTCGCTCGGCAGCGCGTAGGTCACGCCCAGTTCCTGCGCCGCGGCGAACACGTAGGGCTGCGTCCATATCGGCCCCTGCATCTTGTTGGCCTGCTGGAACCAGCTGCGCCGCGTCGGGTCGTAGCTGCTGCGAAAGGATTCGATGCGCTGCGTGGCAAAGCGCTGCTGCGCATCGAGTTCCGCCCCGAGCGGCCGCTTGTACTGCCAGGTTTCGGTGGTGAATTCCGCGCCGCGCGCGATGTGCCGGATCGCCGGCACCGGGTAGCGCAGCGCCATCAGCATCTGGCCGTTTTCGTTGGCCACGTACACGCTGTCGAGCTCGGGCGATTGCTGCAGCAGCGTCCAGAGCAGTTCGGCGGTGCGCTCGGAATGCTCGCCCGCCGGGCTCAGGCTCGGCGCGCTGCCGATGGCGCCGACCACCGACTCGGCCTTCGTCAGGAAGGCGAGCACCTTGTCCTCGGTCCGGTCGTGCGCGGCCCGGTGCGCGGAGGTGCCGATGTTCGACACCAGCCGCTGCGAGCCCCAATAGCCTAGGGAGACCAGCAGCAGCGACTGGGCCAGGGCGACCGCGCTGACGATGGTGCCCACGTCGACCCTGAAACGGCGCGAGCGCCGAGGTGGGGCCTCGGGCCCGACCGTCGGCGGCGGCGACGTGTGCGCACCGGCGGATTCAAACGGCGGCTTCCCCGCCACATCCGGCGATCCGGACGAGTTCATGTTCATACAGCTCCCTGTCGACCACTCCAACGCATCCGCTGCGGGTCGGCCGCGGATCGGCACCAGGCTTGCCCGCCGTTCCGATCGTTGGGTGTCGGGAATTCAGGCGGGCGCGCCTGGCGCGACAGGATTTTGCGCGACTTCGGCTTTTCTGTGCGTTATCGCACGGTCGTTCTGGAGCCGGGAGTTGTCAGCGCGCGTCGTGAAAGATGAGGCCCACCGTGTGCCGCCGCCCCGAGCGCAGGCGGCTCACGCCGTGTCGCATCGTCACGCGGTAGGTGCCGCGCGTGCCCGCCACCGGGCGCTGGTTGACCGCGAAGATCACGGCCTCGCCCTGCGCGAGCGATACGACTTCGGCGCGCGACTGCATGCGCGGGCGCTGCTCGGTCAGCACGAACTCGCCGCCGGTGAAGTCCTCGCCCGGCCGGCTCAGCAGCACCGTGAGCTGCAGCGGAAACTGCAGGTCGCCGTACAGGTCCTGGTGCAGGCAGTTGTAGTCGCCTTCGTCGTAGCGCAGCAGCAAGGGGGTGGGGCGCAGTTGGCCCGCCGCGTGGCAGCGTGCGAGGTAGGCGGCGTGATCGGGGGGATAGTCGGCCGCCTGGCCCATCGCGCTCGCCCAGGCATTGGCGAGCGGCGCGAGGCGTTCGTAGAGTGCGCTGCGCCACGCCGTGATCAGCGGCGGCAGCGGATTCGCGAAGTACTGGTATTCGCCCTCGCCGAAGCCGTGGCGCTGCATGACCACGCGGCTGCGGAAATGATGGCCGCCTTCGTCGTACATCGCCGCGAGCTGGGCGCATTCCTTCGGCGTGAAGAGCTGGCCGGTGGTGGCGCAGCCGCGGGTGGCGAGATCGGTCTCGATGCGCGGCCAGTCGAGTGCGTCGATGCGGGAAGGATGGGTTGTCGTCATGCCCGCAGTGTCCCGCCGCGCCGCAAGCATGGCTCGCCGTTTTCGGCCCCCTTTTTCAGGGCTTACTACCGAACATGGTTGAGATGCGTTGGCGTCTGAACGATGGCGCGACATGAGTTCACTCACTATTGCAAAGCGTTATCTTCTCTACATCACAAGGAGAAGGCCGATGCCCGGATCTATTTTTCTGCATGGAATTGCACTTGCCAACTATCGAGGGATTGGCAGCGACATCGTCCGAATAGGACCATTTCAAAGATTTAACTTCTTTGTAGGTCCCAATAATTCGGGTAAATCGACCGTTCTGAACTTCATTTCGCAGCATTTGAGTACGCATGTCAGTTCACCCCCGCGGGGATCCAGAAATCAACCTGTAAGTTTGCGGCCATTAGATAAAAACACAAAAACTAATGAGGATGTGGTCATGGGCATTGGCCTTCCTATGTCGAAGGCGCGCGAGCAACTTGAGCATATTTTTAATGAAGAGCCTTATGACTGGCACTCGCACATGAATGCCATCGAATATTTGTTGGAGTTCTTTCAGGAGGAAAATATTCTGTGGTTTCAGCGTGGCGCAGATCCGAGCAAGCCGTTGGCGCCTATACCTTTAAATCGCCTCCCCTCCGTTGAAGAGATAACAAATGCTAGTCGAGTGAATATCAAAGGATTGTGGTCAAGACTGACGAGGCAGAGTGGTGGGGGCCCAAATCTTTGGGTTGGCGAATCAATCAATCGATTGCTTTCGTTGATCGACATTTCTCTTCCTGCAGTTGCTTTAATACCGGCAATTAGGCAAATATCTGAGAGAGGGCAAGATTTTTCAGACTGGTCTGGCAAAGGGTTAATTGAAGAGCTTGCGAGGCATCAAAACCCAGATTATTCCGAGCGCTTGAAAATAGAAAAATTCGAGGCGGTGAATAGCTTTGTCAGAGTGGTAACCGCCAATTCATCGGCAAGAATTGAGATTCCGTATGATCGGCAGCACATTTTGGTTCATATGGATGACAAAGTTCTTCCTCTTCATGCGTTAGGAACAGGGATTCACGAAGTCATCATGTTGGCTGCCTTTTGCACTCTACTTGAGCAGCAAATTGTGTGCATAGAGGAGCCTGAAATTCATTTGCATCCTCTCCTGCAACGACGGTTGGTGCAGTACCTTGCAGATCAAACTTCAAATCAATATTTCGTGGCAACGCACTCTGCGAGCATCATCGATGCAACCGAGGCCGCGGTGTTCCATGTATCCAATAAATCGGCGACAACTAAAATCGAGCCTGCATTGACTTCTGCAGCAAAATTTCAGGTTTGTCGGGACTTGGGATATCGAGCATCAGATATCTTGCAAACCAATGCGATTGTTTGGGTTGAGGGACCATCGGATCGGATTTATTTGAATCATTGGATAGTTGCAAGGGATTCAACACTGCGTGAAGGCACGGATTACTCAATTATGTTTTATGGAGGGCGCTTGCTAAGTCATCTAGCCGCAACGGATGATGTTGAAGTCGGCGATATTGAAAAAGATCTTGAAGCATTGATTGAGGTTCGCCGGTTGAATAGACATCTTTGTGTGGTAATTGATAGTGACAAATCCAGCAAAGATTCTCCAATTAATTCTACGAAGAGACGAGTCATTGCCGAGTTGCATCGGCACGGCGGAATTGGCTGGGTCACCGAGGGTCGAGAAATCGAAAATTATGTGGAAAAAGAAGAGATGAGTATTGCCTTGCGCGAAGTTTATGGAGAACGTTTTGGTCGCCGCCTCAAGAGCGGGCAATTTGAGCACGTTCTCCCATTTGTGAAAGCAGATGGAAAAATATTCAAGGAAGTGGATAAGGTGGCGGTGGCTCGTGCAACCTGCAAAAAACCAGCGAACTTGGATATCCTTGATCTCAAAATGCGCGTAGAGGAAATCGTCGCATTCATACATGAGGCGCGCGAATAGCCGGAGGTATTTTCGAATTTTTTCGTAGAGAGTTAGTTGAATTTTCCCGGCGCTACATTTGCCCGGCATGTTTTAGCAGCCAATAGCGCTAGTCAGAAAGCACCTAGTGAGCACTTCGAAGCGACCGCCTGCCGACCAAGGCACCAACGACTGGCAACTCCCCTGGGACGGCGGCTGCCGCTGCGGCCAGGTGCGCTTTCGCATCACCGCGCCGCCGCTGCTGTCGATGGCCTGCCATTGCGCCGGCTGCCAGCGCATGAGCGCGAGCGCCTTCTCGCTCTCGCTCGCCATCCCGACGCCGGGCTTCGAGGTTGTCGCGGGCGAACCCGTCATCGGCGGCCTGCATGGCGACTCGCACCACTTCTGCTGTCCGCACTGCAAGAGCTGGATGTTCACCCGCACCGAGGGCATGGACGAGTTCGTCAACATCCGGCCCACCATGCTCGATCGCCACGAATGGTTCGTGCCGTTCATGGAAACCTGGACCGACGAGAAGCTGCCTTGGGTCACGACGCCCGCGGTGCACAGCTTCGGCAAGCTGCCCGATTTCGCTGCGTTCCCGGCGCTGATCCAGGCCTACGCGCAAGAGGGCGCGCGCCCCGGCAAAGCCTGAAGCCCTTCGCTCAGAGCGGCGCGATCGGAATGCAGATGTCGCATTCAAAGGCGCCGGTCTTCTCGTCGAAGGCCATGCCGGGCCCGTAGTACTCGAACGCGGGCCGGCTGTCGAACTGGAAGCCGCTGGCAGGCAGCCAGTCGCGCATCAGGCGCATCCACGCATCGTTGATCTCCGCAGGCAAGCCCTGGAACCTCAGCGAGACATAGCGCCCGCCCGGCAGCACCGTCTTGTGAAAGCCGCCATCGGTCACGAAGTTGTCGGGCACCTCCACGCAGGCGTCGTAGCGCGAGTGCTCGGGCGCGGTGATGCTCGGGTCGTCGTGGCTGATTCCGTAGCGCGCATGCGACCACAGGTCGTGCGCGCAGATCCAGGGCGCGACTTTGGTGGCCCAGAACGCGCCCACCGGTGCGCCGAACGGGCCGGTGTAGCGCAGGTAGGCAATGGTGACGGGTGGGCGGGTGATCAGCTGGACATTCACGGGTGGCTCCTCGTGCGCGGGGTTGCGCAGTGGAGAGCCATTCTTCGTGAAGCCGTGCAGGGCGATCTGATCGGGATTGCTATCGCGTGAGGGGTCGTCGCAGGGCGGCGACCCGTCGTGCGCTGCACGCCACGCGCTGGGCGCGCTGCCGAAATGCGCACGGAACGCGCGGGTGAACGCCTCGCCCGAACCGAAGCCCACCGACACTGCCGCCTCAAGCACCGACAGGTGCGGCTGCGTCGCGAGCCGCAGTGCCGCCACCTCCACGCGGCGGCGCCGGATGTAGTCGCCCAGCGTCTCACCGGCCCAGGCCGCGAAGAGGCGATGGAAGTGAGACGCCGAGAAATGCGCCACGTCGGCCAGCGCCGCGAGTTCGAGCGGCTCGTCCAGGTGGTCGTCGATGTGCGTGAGCACCTTGTGCATGCGCCATTCGTATTCGGAGCGGCTGTCGCGCGTCGTCATGGCGCGCATTCTCAACCTTGGCGCGCCTGCTCCAGCAACCAGTCGCTGAAGAACTTGAGCAGCGGCCGCTGGTCGGCGCGCTCCGGCGTCACGAGGTAGTAGTTGCGCTCACCTGATAGCGGCCGTGCGCACGCCACCACCAGTTCGCCGCGCGCCAGTTCGTCGGCAACCAGCATCGTGGGCATCAGCGCCACGCCCAGGCCGTGCGAGGCGGCCGCGGCGAGGATCGAGAACAGCTCGTAGCGCGGACCGCCGCGCGCGTTGGGCGCGTCGATCTGCTGCGCGTCGAACCACTGGCGCCAGCCGTCGGGCCGCGTGCTCTGCTGCAGCAGCGGCATCTTCGAAATGACCGCCGGTGCCACGGCCTTGCCGCGAGGGAGAAGGGAAGGGCTGCACACCGGCACCACGTCCTCGTGCATCAGCAACAGCGCGCGCGTGCCGGCCCAGTTCTCGACCTGCGCGGGCGTGCCGGCGTAGAGGGCCGCGTCGAACTCCGCGTCGGCAAAAAGAAAGGGACGGGTGCGCGTCTCGATGTGCACCACCACGTCGGGCTGCAGCGCGGCGAAACCCTTCAGGCGCGGCATCAGCCAGCGCGTGGCGAAGGTGGGCACGGCCGCCAGCGACAGCGAGCCGCCTTCGCCCTGGTGCGCCATGGCGTCGAGCGTGTCGCGCTCCATCGCTTCGAGCCGCTTGGTGATCTGCCGCGCATAGGCTGCGCCGCTGGCCGTGAGTGCCACGCCGTGCCGCGTGCGGCGAAAGAGCGCGACGCCGAGGAAGGCTTCCAGCGTGCCGATCTGCCGCGACACCGCGCTCTGGGTGAGCGCGAGTTCCTGGGCGGCGCGCGTGTAGCTCTCGTGGCGCGCGGCGGCGTCGAAGCACACGAGGGTTTGCAGGGGTGGGATCTTGCGGCGCATGTATGCCTCGGGTGTATTTATGGAGATCAAGCCTCACCAATGACAAGGCCGCTCGAACATCTTGCAAGACATTCTACAAACGCATATCTGGGTGAGGATTCATCGTTTGCGCCCGGCCCTTCGCGTGGCTAGGATCGCTCCCATCCCCCTCTTTTCTCTTTTTTCCCTCTTTCCGGAGACAGCACATGGCCGCCAAAGCGCAATTCCACTGGGACGATCCCCTTCTTCTCGACCAGCAACTGACCGACGAAGAACGCATGATCCGCGACGCGGCCAATGCCTATTGCCAGGAGCGCCTGGCGCCCCGCGTCATCGAGGGCTTCCGCACCGGTGAAACCGACCCCGCCATCTTTCGCGAAATGGGCGCGCTCGGCCTCCTCGGCCCCACGATCCCCGAGCAGTACGGCGGCCCCGGCCTCAACTACGTGGCCTACGGCCTGATCGCCCGCGAAGTCGAGCGCGTCGATTCGGGCTATCGCTCGATGGCCAGCGTGCAGAGCTCGCTGGTGATGGTGCCGATCTTCGAATTCGGCACCGAAGCGCAGAAGCAGAAGTTCCTGCCCAAGCTCGCCACCGGCGAATGGATCGGCTGCTTCGGCCTGACCGAACCCGACCACGGCTCGGACCCCGGCAGCATGGTCACCCGCGCGAAGAAAGTGCCGGGCGGCTATTCGCTCAGCGGCGCGAAGATGTGGATCAGCAACTCGCCCATCGCCGACGTGTTCGTGGTGTGGGCCAAGGAAGTCAGCGAAAGCGGCACGGTCGGCCCGATCCGCGGCTTCGTGCTCGAGAAGGGCATGAAGGGCCTCTCGGCCCCCGCGATCCACGGCAAGGTGGGCCTGCGCGCCAGCATCACCGGCGAAATCGTGATGGACGGCGTGTTCTGCCCTGAAGAAAACGTGTTCCCCGAAGTGCAGGGCCTCAAGGGTCCGTTCACCTGCCTCAACAGCGCCCGCTACGGCATCTCGTGGGGCGCCATCGGTGCCGCCGAAGACTGCTGGCACCGCGCCCGCCAGTACACGCTGGACCGCAAGCAGTTCGGCCGCCCGCTCGCCGCCAACCAGCTCATCCAGAAGAAGCTGGCCGACATGCAGACCGAGATCACGCTGGGCCTGCAAGGGAGCCTGCGCCTGGGCCGCATGAAGGACGAAGGCACCGCCTCGGTCGAAATCACCTCGATCATGAAGCGCAACAACTGCGGCAAGGCCCTGGACATCGCCCGCCTGGCGCGCGACATGATGGGCGGCAACGGCATCAGCGACGAATTCGGCGTGGCCCGCCACCTGGTGAACCTGGAAGTGGTCAACACCTACGAAGGCACGCACGACATCCACGCGCTCATTCTTGGCCGCGCCATCACCGGCATCGCCGCTTTCGCGAACTAAGCAAGAACGAATGACCAAGCCCGCAGCGCTCGACGGCATCAAGGTCCTCGATCTGTCCCGCGTGCTCGCGGGCCCGTGGTGCACGCAGATCCTCGCGGACCTGGGTGCCGACGTCATCAAGATCGAGCGTCCCGGCGTGGGCGACGACACGCGCACCTGGGGTCCGCCGTTCATCAAGGATGCGGACGGCAACGACACCGACCAGGCCAGCTACTTCACCGCCTGCAACCGCAACAAGCGCTCGGTCACGGTCGACATGGCCACGGCCGAGGGGCAGGCGCTGCTGCAGCAGATGGCGGCACAGGCCGACATCGTGGTGGAGAACTTCAAGACCGGGGGGCTGAAGCAATACGGCCTCGATCAGGAGAGCCTCCGCGCAGCCAACCCGCGCCTCATCTACTGCAGCGTGACCGGCTTCGGCCACGACGGCCCGTACGCCGAGCGCGCAGGCTACGACCTGATGATCCAGGCCATGACCGGGATGATGAGCATCACCGGCCGTCCCGACGACGTGCCCGGCGGCGGCCCGCTGCGCGTGGGCGTGGCGCTCACCGACCTGTTCACCGGCGTCTACGCGAGCACCGCCATTCTTGCGGCGCTGCAGGTGCGCGACCGCACCGGCGAAGGCCAGCACATCGACATGGCGCTGCTCGACGTGGGCATGGCCATCCTCGCCAATCAGGCGAGCGCGTTTCTGAACACCGGCAAGGCACCGCAGCGACAGGGCAACACGCACCCGAGCCTCGCGCCTTATCAAGACTTTCCGACGCTCGACGGGTCGATGCTGCTGGCCATCGGCAACAACGGCCAGTTCGCACGCTTCTGCGAAGCGGCTGCTCACGCTGAATGGGCCGCCGATGCGCGCTTTGCGACCAACACGCTGCGCGTGAAGCACCGCGGCGTGCTGATTCCAATGATGGAAGAGCTCACCCGCACCCGCACCACCGCCGACTGGGTCACGCTGCTCGAAGACAAGGCCGTGCCCTGCGGCCCGATCAACGACATTGCGCAGGCCTTCGACGATGCGCAGGTCAAGGCGCGGGGCCTGGCAGTCACGCTGCCGCGCGATGCGGGCGACGGCATTGCCAGCATCACCGGCGTGGCGAGTCCGCTGCGCCTGTCGGCCACGCCGCCCGTGCTGCGCCATGCGCCGCCGGCGCTCGGGCAGCACACGCGCGAAGTGCTGGCCGAGTTCGGCATCGACGCCGCGCGATTCGACGCGCTGCGCTCGGCGGGCGTGGTCTGAAGAAAGACGAGCGGCCATGACCGACTCGATGCGCACCCCACCGTTCTCGGTGCTGCGCATCGACCATGTCGTGCTGCGCGTGAAGGATGCCGATCGCGCGATCGCCTTCTACTGCGACGTGCTGGGCTGCACAGTCGAGAAGCGCCGCGACGACCTGGGGCTCGTGCACCTGCGTGCGGGCACCAATCTCATCGACCTCGTCACGCCCGAGGGTCCGCTGGGCAAACAAGGCGGTGCCTTGGCCGGCAAGGAAGGCCGCAACGTCGACCACCTGTGCCTGCGCATCGAGCCCTTCGATGAAGCGGCGATTCGCGCCTTGATGGCGCAGCACGGCGTGCCGGTGCACGGCGAGGTGCAGAACAACTTCGGCGCCGAGGGCAACGGGCCTTCGATCTACATCAGCGACCCCGACGGCAACAGCGTCGAGCTCAAGGGCGCGGCCGGCTGAGCGCCGGCCTTTCGTCCACTCTCTTTTTCCGAAGCGCAGCGCGGCCCGCGGGGTCGATTTGTACGCCACTGTGTCCAGCTGGCGAGGCGCACACACGCGCATGCAAAACGGCCTGGATCTCGACACATCGCAGATACAGCCCGCCGATGTAATTCATTCATCGCCACACGGCATCCCGACGTAGCGATGAATGTCCCGATAGATCACTGACTCACTCAACTCACTTCCTTTGAAAGATATCGCCATGAAGACCACCAAGCTCCTCCTCGCCGCGGCTGCTGCTACTGCCCTTTCCGCTTTCGCCGGTGGCGCGAGCGCCGAGGAATACCAAGGCGTGCTGCAGTTCCAATCGACCGCGAGCCGCGCCGCAGTGCGCGCCGATGCGGTCGTTGCAGCGCACAGCGCCGACCAGTACGCCGAAGGCGCATCAAGCGGCGTGCCCGTCGCCATCGCGAGCGCGACCGATCGCGCCACGGTGCGCACGCAGGCCGTGGCCGCCGCCCGCGCCGGCGACCAGTACGCCGAAGCCGCATCGGCCGGCACCGTGCCGCGCTTGTCGAGCACGCTGGACCGCGCCACCGTTCGCGCCCAGGCCGTGGCCGCGGCGCATGGCATCGGCGCACTCGGGCTGTAAGTCAATTGGCCACGTTGTGTCTCCATGCAGAATCGGGCGCGCGTCCCCAGAGGCGCGTTCGATTCACCAGGGAGATCACCAATGACCAGCCACCCGTTCGCCGCGCGCATTGCCGCGCGGCTTTCCTTTGCCGTGGGCACTGCCGCACTGCTCGCCGCCTGCGGCACACGCCAGCCGGCGCCCCCCGAGCCCCCGCCGCCTGAAGCCACCGCGCGCAACAGCGTGGTCATGTCCGCCGTCACCTATGGCGCCACCGCCAAGGGCATCCAGCTGAAAAAGGAAGACGACGCGTGCGACGTCCCCGCGTCGCTCAAGCAGGCTGTGCAAGACCAGTTGCTCGAACCCTACGAATACCTGCTTGCGCCGCCGCCGACTGCCAACGCCGAGGGCGCGCCGGTTCTCAAGGTCGAGATCACCGACCTCTTGGCCAACGCAGGCGGCCTCTACGGCGGTCCGAAGATCGTGCAGTTGCGCGGCACGCTCGAGCGCAAGGGCGAGGCGCCCGCGCGCTTCACAGCCGAGCGCCAGATGTTCATCTACTTCGGCATGCCGCGCAGCACCTGCAGCATGGTCGGCGTCGTGACCTATGCATTGGGCGAGGACATCGCCAAGTGGCTGCAGAAGCCCGTCGATGGCGCCCTGCTCGGTGAACTGAGCACCACTGCCGGGAAGCGCTGACGGACTCTAGCCCGCGCGCCCGATGGTCGCGACGGCGAACACCGCCACGCCGAGCGCGAGGTTCAGGCTCACCAGCTTGCGCACCGTGTTGAGCCGCGCGGCCGCCACCGGCCACGCGCTCTCTTCGACCGCGCGGCGCAGCGCCTTGAACACCGAGGCGCGGATGTAGACATAGATGCCGGCCATCACGATGGCGATGCTCATCATGGCCTCGATGCGCCAATGCACGCTGCGGAATCCACCCGCGAGCAGGATCATCGAAACCCCGCTCACGAACAGCAGCGTGACCGACGCATCCACACCGACGAAGAAGCGTCGCAGCGCCGCGGCCATCGTGCGCAGGCGCAGCGGCGGCTCCAGCGTGGCGACGGCGGCGGGGCGCACCGCGAAGTGCATCGTGGCCATGCCGCCGACCCAGAAGGCGGCAGCGACGAGATGAAGGAAAAGCAGGATGGCGTAGGGCATGGGGGCCGATCAGAACACCGAACGCCGTGGGCGCGCAATGTCTGCCTCGTTGCGTTAAAAACCATCCTCCGGACAAAGCAGAAAGATGAGGCCCCCATGACCCGCACCGTCGCCCAGAAACGCGCCGACTTCCGCGCGCTCCACGAACAGGGCTGCTTCGTCATCCCCAACCCCTGGGACACCGGCAGCGCGCGCTACCTGCAGGGCCTGGGCTTCAAGGCACTGGCTACAACGAGCTCGGGCCATGCGTGGTCGCAGGGCTTTGCCGATGGGGCGCAATCGCGCGACACCGTGCTCGCGCACCTGCGCGACATCGTGGCGGCGACCGACCTGCCGGTGAACGCGGACTTCGAGAACGGCTTCGCATCCGACGCGCAAGGCGTGGCCGAAAGCGTGCGGCTCGCGGTCGAGACCGGCGTGGCGGGTTTGTCGATCGAAGACTCGACGGGCGACGCAACGAATCCGCTCTTTCCCATCGACGTTGCGGTCGAGCGCCTGCGCGCCGCGCGCCGGGCCATCGATGCGGCGGGTGGCGACACCTTGCTCGTCGGCCGTGCCGAGAACTTCTTCGCGGGCCGGCCCGACCTGGACGACACCATCGCGCGGCTCAAGGCCTATGCGGAGGCCGGAGCCGATTGCCTCTATGCGCCCGGCATCAAGACGCGCGAGCAGATCGCCGCCGTGGTCGCGGCCGTGGCACCGAAGCCCGTCAACCTGCTGGTCGGCGGGGTGAGCGATCTCACGATGAAGGACATTGCCGAACTCGGCGTGCGGCGGGTCAGCGTGGGCGGTGGGCTCGCGCGCGCGGCATGGGGCGGCTTCGATCGCGCCGCGCGCGCGCTTGCCGAACACGGACGCTTCGACGGCTTCGAGGGGGCCGCCGCGGGTGCGGATCTCAATGGGTTCTTCGGCCGTTTTTCCAGTTAGCGGACCGGCCGGCGCCATGGACGCGCTGCTCACGGAAATCCGCGATTGCCGCGCCTGTGCCGCGCACCTGCCGCTCGGGCCGCGTCCCGTCGTGCAGACCAGCGCCACGGCGCGCCTGCTGCTCGTCGGCCAGGCGCCGAGCGTGACGGTGCACACCACCGGCGTGCCATGGAACGACAAGAGCGGTGAGCAGCTGCGCCGCTGGCTCGGCATCGACCGCGAAGTGTTCTACGACGCCACGCGCGTCGCGCTCATGCCGATGGGTTTCTGCTACCCCGGCCGCGGCACCAGCGGCGACCTGCCGCCGCGCAGGGAGTGCGCCGAGCTCTGGCAGGCGCGGCTGCTCGCAGAGATGAAGCAGGTCGAGCTCACGCTGCTGATCGGCCAGTACGCGCAGCGCCACTTCCTGGGCGCGGCCCGCAAGGCCGGCGTGACCGAAACCGTCGAGGCCTTTGCGGAATACGGGCCCCGCTTCATTCCGCTGCCGCATCCGTCGCCGCGCAACACCGGCTGGTTCAAGCACCACCCGTGGTTCGAAAGCGATGTGCTGCCGGTGCTGCGCGAGCGCGTGCGGCAGGCGCTCGCGCAGCGCTGATCAACGGGCTGTGCGACCCACGGCCTTCTTGCGCGCTGCGGGGCGTCGCGGCGGCTTCGACTCCAGCACCAGCTCCGCGGGCAGCGTGTCGTTCCACGATTCGGTGAAGTAGGCGCGATCGCTCGGCACGAGCTGAGGCAGGGCTTCGCGCAACACGCCCAGCGACTGCTCGGCTGCTTTGAGGTCGCCCGCATGCGCGGCATACCAGGCGTGCTCGAACAGAAGGCTGCAGTGCTGCAGGCCCGGGTAGCGTCGCCGCCCGGCCTGGTGATCGGCCAGCCGCGCCTGCGCCACGTCGACCCAGCGTGCCGGCCAGTGCGCGGCATCGAAGGCATCGGCCAGCGGCCCCGCGAGCCTGGAGATCGCCGCCGGGTCCAGCGGCTTCTGCATGCGGAATTGCGCGAGGGTGGGTTGCTTGTCGGGCCGGCAATGGCCGCGGGCGATGCGCATCAGGTAGATCGCGTTCCATGCCGAGCGGCCTTGCCCGTCGGTGTGGCCGCAGAGCCATTCGCTGAAGGCGATCCACTGCACCGCACGGCGCGTGGTGTCGGCGTGGCCATCGTGCGCGAGCGCGGGAAGATCGGAGAGCCCGACGCGATCGAACAGCCACGCGGCCATGCCCATGTTGGCGGCCACGTGCTGGGCTGCGTCGAACGAATGCGATTCGAAGGCCGCGGCCAGCGCCTCGCCGAAGCGCTGCAGCGACTCTTCGGCGAGCGCGGCGGCGGCCGGCTTGTCGTCGGCCGAGAGACCGAGCGCGCGCGAGCGGCACACCAGCGCCCAGAGGTTGCACCACTCGAAGCGCACATCGGGGTGATGCCGCAGCACCAGTCCGCGCGCCGCGTCCTCGGCCATGCCGCTCAGGAGCGATTGCGCGAGCGGCAGATCGCGCGCCGTGTAGGCGCACCAGGCCGAGACGATGCATTCCATCGCGCCCAGGTAGTCGTTGCCCGCCACGTGATGGGCCAGGCGCTGTTTCTTGAGCGCCTGCAGCCGCCGGCGCGCCTGCTCGTTGTCGCCGAGCCGGCGCCACAGCATCGCTTCGTTGAGCGTGACCAGCGCGCGCTGGAAATCGGTGGCGGCCAGCGTGCCGGCCAGGCGGATCGACTCCAGCGCGCTGACTGGCAACCCGGTCGCGCTGCTGTCCGCCATGGGTGCCACCGGCGTCATGAGCCGGCCCTGCCGCGCTGCCTGTTGCGACGCGACCAGTTGCTTCCAGAACGCGGCATCCTGCAGGTGCACCGCATCGGGCGGCGGCGAGCCGGGTTCCGCCGCGTGGCGCTTGCGCGAGCGCAGGCCGAGAAAGGAGGCCACCTCCGCGGCGGTGGCCGCACGGCCCTCCACCAGCACGCGCATGCGCTTCGCCTCGGCGGCCGGCAGCCAGAACGGCCCCTGGCTGCGCCGCTCGGCATTGAGGAAGCGCGGCTCGCGCTGCGTGTCTTCGCCCCAGCCGACTTCGATGTTCCAGGTCTTGAAGTCGCGGAAGGCGCGGCTCACGACCATGCGCAGCGTGCTCGCATCGGAGACTTCGCCGCGCAGATCGGCCAGTCGCACGAGGCCGCCTTCGGCATCGTGCGCGTGCTGCATGCGCACCAGCAGCCAGAGCGACTGGAAGGCCGCGCGCTTGCCGTTGACCGACTGCGGCGAGGTGAGTTCGATGGAGAGCGGGGCGGGTGTCTTGAGTTGGGGCACGCCCGGATTGAACCTCAAATTCAGGGGCGAAGGCTGAAGGCCGACGCCGCTTCCTTCGCTTCTTTCTTCAGTACCGGTTGCGGTCGATCAGCTCGCGCACTTCGCTGCGGCCGATGCCCAGGTCGCGCAGTTCGTGGTCGCTCATGCCGGTCAGGTGCCGTGAATCGGCGCGGCTGCGGCGGCGCTGTGCGGCGCGGCGGCGCCAGTCGTGCAGGGCATGCATCAGGCGTTGATGAAAGGTCGAAGGCTTCGGCGCTGTCACGGTGGGCTCCTTGGTGGGGAGCGCTCATCTTCAGTCGCTGCATGCTATTGTGGAAGTTGAGATTCCTGAACCACACAATCAGCATTCCTGATGCGACAGCTCAACCTCGACCAACTGCGAACGCTCATCGCCATTGCAGACCTCGGTACCTTCTCCGCAGCAGCGAAGGCGCTGCACCTGGCGCAACCCACGGTGAGCCTGCACATCAGCGAACTCGAATCGCGCCTCGGTGCGCAGCTCGTGGTGCGCGGCAGCCGCACTGTCACGCCCACGGCCGCCGGGGCGGCGCTGGTGGAGCGCGGACGCAGGCTGTTGCGCGACACCGACGAGGCCATCGACGCCGTCAAGCGCCAGACCGAAGGCCGCACCGGCCGCGTGCGGCTGGGCACATCGACCGGCGTGGTGGTCGACCTGTTGCCGCAGGTGCTCGAGGCACTGGGCACGGTGCATGCGGGCATCGACGTGGAGGTGAGCATCCTCGGCTCCAACGACGCGATGGCGCGGCTGGCTGCCGGCACGCTGGACATCGGGCTGGTCGCGATGCCGCAGCCGCCCGGGCGCGATCTTGTCGTCACCCCGTGGCGCGATCAGGCCATGATGGCCTTCGTGCCGCAGCGCTGGAAGGCACCGAAGCGCGTGACGCCCGCGTGGCTCGCCGCGCAGCCGCTGATCTTCAACGACGCCACCACGCACATGTACCGGCTCACGATGGAGTGGTTCGCCGGGGCCGGCTTCGCGCCGCGTGCGCGCATCGAGCTCAACTACGACGCGGCGATCCAGAGCCTCGTCGCCGCGGGCTATGGCGCGTCACT
Source organism: Variovorax paradoxus EPS (assembly GCF_000184745.1). Classification (NCBI taxonomy): domain Bacteria; kingdom Pseudomonadati; phylum Pseudomonadota; class Betaproteobacteria; order Burkholderiales; family Comamonadaceae; genus Variovorax; species Variovorax paradoxus. The sequence goes on from NC_014931.1 coordinate 142,702, forward strand.
TCTGCCGCTGCAACACACGGCTGACGATGCGCTCAACCAACGCATGCAGGTGCTGCCGATCACGCCGAAGCTCACGCGCCGCCTGGGCATTGCGCACCGGCTGCCCGGCGTGATCGATGGCGCCACGCAGAGCGTGCTGAAGGTGCTGACGACATTCCGTCAGCTTTGATTGCTGCCTTCATTCGGAAGCCCCTCGATCGGACACTCGGCCGTGCCGATCGTGCGGCGCGTGAACGACTCCACCTGTTCGCGCGCGCCCTTGGGGTCGTTGATCCACTGTTTGTAGAAATCGAAGGGGCAGTCCGCCACGCCCTTGTCGCCGTCGCCCGAGTTGATGAGGCCGGTGTAGCCGCGGTGCATGAGCTTGAAGAGATGGTTCTGCGACTGCCCGTTCCTGCGTGCATCGCGGATCAGGCTCATCGAGAGTTCGGCGTAGTTGATGCCCATCTCTTCCTCGCCGCATTCGCCCAACGTGCGGCCGTCGAAGCCGATGAGCGCCGAGTGCCCGAAGTACGAGTACACGCCGTCGAAGCCCGCCGCGTTGGCCACCGCCACGTAGGTGTTGTTCATGAAGGCCATCGCCTTGGACACCAGGATCTGCTGCTCCTTGGCCGGGTACATGTAGCCCTGGCAGCGGATGACGAGTTCGGCGCCGCGCATCGTGCAGTCGCGCCAGATCTCGGGGTAGTTGCCGTCGTCGCAGACGATGAGGCTGATCTTCATGCCCTTGGGCCCGTCGCTCACATAGGTGCGGTCGCCCGGATACCAGCCCTCGATGGGCACCCACGGCATGATCTTTCGGTACTTCTGGACGATCTCGCCCTCGTTGTTCATGAGGATCAGCGTGTTGTAGGGCGCCTTGTCCGGGTGCTGCTCGTGGCGCTCGCCGGTGAGCGAGAACACGCCCCACACGTTGGCGCGGCGGCAGGCGTCCGCGAAGATCGCGGTCTCCTCGCCGGGCACGGTGGCGGCGGTGTCGTACATCTCCTTGGTGTCGTACATGATCCCGTGCGTGGAGTACTCGGGAAAGATCACCAGGTCCATGCCGGGCAGGCCCCGCTTCATGCCGACCAGCATCTCGCCGATCTTGCGGGCGTTGTCCAGCACCTCGGCCTTGGTGTGAAGGCGGGGCATCTTGTAGTTGACGACCGCGACGCCCACGCAATCGCTGCTGCTCGAAATATCACCATGTCGCATGACGCTGCTCCTGAAATCCTGATGGATGGTTGAGAAAACAAAAAGGCCCGGCCGGTGTTCAACCGGGTCGGGCCTGCTTTGTCTTGCGTCTTGAATGGATTCGTGTCGTCGGAGCCGATTGTTCTCAACTCACCGCGGGCTGCCCATACGTCATTTCGCTGATTGCGGGCTGCGGCGGGCGGGCGGGCAATCGCTCAGCGCGGGCGGGCGAAGTCGGCCTCGATCCAGCTGGTGGCGCTGCCGGAAGTGAGCTTGAAGGCCGGCGAGACATTCACGCTCGCCAGCTCGCTGTCGTCTTCGTCGTCGTGTGCGCTCAGCGTGGCCGAGGGGTTGTCCTCGTCGGGCACGATGGCCAGCGCCACGCGAATGCGCCGTCCGTCGCGCGCCGTCACGGTCACGCTCTTGTTGAGCGTGGCGTGCAGCTGCTGCTCGTGGCGGCGGATCACCTCGGCGGCGGTCTTCACCAGCGTGGAGAACGCGGGGCCGTCCATGGGCTTGGGATTCTTCTTGTCGCGGCCCATGGTCCAGGGGCCGACCAGCGCGGGCTCGGGGTCGCCGTCGCGGGTCATTTCGACGGCCCAGCCGTCGTCTTCCTCGTTCTTGATGATGCGGGCGGTCCAGCCTCTGTCTTGCCAGAAGCGGTCTTGCTGGAGGGCGGGGGTGTCGGGGTTTGCGGAGTCGATGGGTTCGGTCATTCGGAGGCTTGTGTTCGTGCGCGGCCTATTTTCCCCCTTGTCCCTTGCACGGGCGGATCGATGTAGGCCTGCAGTCCGTCGACCAGTGCATCGAAGGCCACGCGGCAGCGCGGACTGTTGCGCAGGTCTTCATGCATCGTGATCCAGGTCTCCAGCTTCATCGAGAAAGCGCGCGGCATCAGGCGCACCAGCGCGGCGTCGCGGCGGGCGAGGCCGGCCTGGCAAATGCCGATTCCCGCACCGGCGCGGATCAACGCCAGCTGCGCGAGGTCGCTGTCGGTGCGCAGCGAAAAAGCGTCGCGGCCGTAGCCCGGGAGCGCCTTGCCCGCGTTGCGCACGAACGCCGAAGGCTGGTCGTAGCCGATGACGGCGTGCGCCGCGAGGTCTTCCTGCTTGCGCGGCGTGCCGCGGCGGGCCAGGTAATCCTTGCGTGCGTGAAAGCCCAGTTCGATCTGCCCGACCCGGCGCGCGACCAGCTGTTCCTGCTTCGGGCGCACCATGCGCACGGCGATGTCGGCCTCGCGCCGCAGCAGGTCCTGCACGCGGTTGGTAAGCACCAGCTCGACCTTCAGGGCCGGGTGCGCCTCGCGCAGCCGCGCGACGATGGGCGGCAGCACCTCGACGCCTATCACCTCGCTGGCGGAGATGCGCACGACGCCCCGGATCTTTCCTCCTTCTTCGCCCTGGCTCGTGGCAGCGCGCTCCAGCGAAGCGGCGGTGCTTTCCATTGCTTCGGCGTGGCCTTGCAATGCAAGCGCCACCTCGGTGGGCATCAGCCCCACCTGCGAGCGCGTGAACAGCACCACGCCGAGCGCCGCCTCGAGCGCGGCGACATGGCGGCCGACCGTCGGCTGCGTGATGCCCAGCGCACGCGCCGCGCCGGAGAGCGAGCCTTCCCGCAGGACGCCGAGGAACGAGCGGTACAGCTCCCAGCCGATGTTCGAAGTCATACGGAAATGTATAGCTGCTCTCTCATGTTCGGCAATTCCAATGGAACAGGCATCGACCCAGAATTGGCCCATCGACAACGTTTCTGGAGCATTTCATGGCACACGACAACAACACGGTTCTGGTTCTCGGCGCAACGGGCGGCATCGGCGGCGAGGTGACTCGGCAGCTCCGCCAGGCGGGTTGGACGGTGCGGGCACTTCAGCGCGGCATGGCGCAACCCGTGAAGCAGGAGGAGGGCATCACCTGGCTGCGCGGCGACGCGATGGACCGGCAGGCCGTCATGGAAGCCGCAAAGGGTTGCTCGGTCATCGTGCATGCGGTCAACCCGCCCGGCTACCGCAACTGGGCGCAGCTGGTGCTGCCGATGCTGGACAACAGCATCGCCTCCGCAAAGGCCGAAGGCGCGACCATCGTGCTGCCGGGCACGGTCTACAACTACGGTCCCGATGCGTTCTCCGGACTGATTCGCGAAGACGCGCCGCAGAAGCCCGTCACCCGCAAGGGCGCCATCCGGGTCGAGCTGGAACGGCGCCTCGAAGCCGCCAGCCGCAACGGCGCCCGCGTGCTGATCGTGCGCGCCGGCGACTTCTTCGGCCCGAAGGCCGGCAACAACTGGTTCTCGCAGGGGCTGGTGAAGGCGGGGCTGCCGGTCAAGGCCGTGAGCTACCCAGGCAATGCCAACACGGCGCATCAATGGTCCTACCTGCCGGATGTCGCCCGCACCATGGTCGCGTTGCTGGCGCGGCGCGACAGGCTCGAACCCTTTGCGCGCTTCCACATGGCGGGCCATCGCGACACCGACGGCACCCAGATGAGCAACGCCATTCGCAACGTGGTGGCGCGCCGCACCGGCATCACGCCGCGCGTGACGGCTTTCCCGTGGTGGCTGCTGGCGCTGGCTTCGCCCTTCGTCACCACCTTGCGCGAAATGCGCGAGATGCGCTACCTCTGGCAAACACCGGTGCTGATGGACAACGCGAAGCTGGTGGCCTTCCTCGGGCACGAGCCCCACACGCCGCTGGAAGAGGCGGTTGAGGCGTCGCTGGAAGGCATGGGCTGCCTGGGTGGAGCGCCGATGGCGGTTACAGCCTAAGCGACTTGATCAACCGTTCGGGCTGAGCTTGTCGAAGCCGTGCGCGGCGCTTCGACAGGCTCAGCCTGAACGGGTTTGCTCTTTCTTGGAGGGGGTGCGGCCCGGATCAGAAAACCGAGAGCCCCGTGCGCGTCACGAACAGCTCCAGCGCCTTCATGCCCAGCAGCGAATTGCCCGTCGCGTCCAGCGCCGGCGACCAGACGCAGAGCGTGAGCTTGTCGGGCACGACCGCCACGATGCCGCCCCCCACGCCGCTCTTGCACGGCAGCCCGATGGAGAACGCCACGTCGCCCGCGGCGTCGTAGGTGCCGCAGGTCAGCATCAGCGCGTTGATGCGCCGCGTCTGCCGCTCACCGGTGATCTCGGGCTCGCCATCGATCGGATGCGCGCCGTCGCGGCAAAGGAAGGCGGCGGCGCGCGCGAGCTGGCGGCAGCTCATGCGCAGCGAACACTGGTGGAAGTAGGTGTCGAGCACCGTGCCCACGTCGTTGTCGATCTTGCCGAAGCTCTTCATGAAGTTCGCGAGTGCCACGTTGCGAAAGCCCGTGTCGGCCTCGGACCTGGCCACTTCTTCATCGAACGCGATTGGTTCGCCGCACAGACCGCCCATCAGCGCGAGGATGTCGGCCTTTGCGCTGCCGCCATTGGCGGCCGCCTGGCTCACCAGCCGGTCGGCCACCGCGATCGCGCCTGCATTGATGAACGGATTGCGCGGCTTGCCCTGCTCGTTCTCCAGCTGCACCAGCGAATTGAACGGATTGCCCGAGGGCTCGCGCCCGATGCGCTCCCACAGCGCGTCGCCCATGCGTTGCATCGCGAGCGTCAGCGTGAAGAGCTTCGAGACGCTCTGGATCGAGAACGGTACCTCGCCATCGCCCGCGAAGGCTTCTTCGCCCTCGCAGGTGCGCAGCGCAATGCCGAACTGCCGCGCATCGACGCGCGCAAGCGCCGGGATGTAGCTGGCCACGGTGCCCGCCTGGCCGAGTTCGGGGCGCAGGGTGGCGACGATGTCGTCGAGGACGTGCTGGAAACTCATCATGTCCGCGCTCATGCCGTGCGTTGCACCGCGGAGCGCCGGTTCACCAGCACGATGCCGAGCGCGACGCCTGCGAGCGCCACCATCAGCTGCAGCGTCAGCGGCTCCTTCAGCAGGACCACGCCGAACACCAGTGCGAAGAGCGGCGTGAGAAAGGTGAAGGACGACATCTGCGTGGCGGGGTAGTGCCGCAGCAGCCACATCCAGGTGAGGTAACTCGCGAACGCGCCGATCACGGTCTGCAGGCCGATCGAGGTCCAGGCCCAGCTGGAGTACGAAAAGCTCCAGGTCTCGCCCAGCGCGAGCGACAGTACCGGGCACACCGCCGCGGTCACCGCCACCTGGTAGAAAAGCGTTTTTTCCGCGCTGGCGGTGGCGAGCTTGGTGGTGCGCAGCGTCAGCGTGGTCAGGCCCCAGAGCATGCCGGCCGCCAGGCCCATCGCATCGCCGATGAGTTGCGACGAACTCATGTGGCCGAAGCCTTCGCTGAATGCGAGCACCACGCCCGAGAACGCGATGAAGAGCCCGAGCCATTGAAAGCCGCGCAGGCGCTCGGCGGGCACCCAGCGCGGCAGCAGCAGCGAAACCCAGAACGGCGCGGTGTACAGGAACACGGTGAGCCGCGAGGCGCTGGTGTGCTGCAGGCCGAGGTAGATGCCGGCGAACTCGCCCGCGAAGAGCGCACCGGCCAGCAGGCCGGGCCACAGCGTGCCGTCGCGCTTGAACAGCGGCACGCCGCGCGAGGCGCACCACAGCCACAGGAGCACGGTGGCGCCCACCATGCGGATCGAGGCCTGCCACATGGGCGGCACTTCGGTCACGGTGGTCTTGATGAGGATCTGCTGCAGGCCCCAGAACGCGCAGCACGCGATGAGAAGGCCGATGGCGAGGGAGTCGAGGTGGGTCTTGCGCTGGATCATTCGCGGTCAATCGTGCTTTTTTCTGTTCAACATTCAAAAGGCCAATTTCGACGATCCTAGCGTGCGATATTGTCGAGCCGCAGAAATATGGGTTTCGTCGGAAATCTTATCTGCGCGAGATATCACTCGACCGGGCGGGGCGGCATGCTTTGAAGCATCGTGTCCTCCAAAGTAGACACGCCACCACCATTTGACCTTCAGACTAAGATTCTTTTCAGGAAGGAAAGATGTGGCATTCAAACAAGAAATGATTTCGCCGTTGTCGCCGGCGACGCAACTTCCAGTCAGTGCGTATTTCGATGAAGCGCTACTCAGGCGCGAGCAGGATGAAATATTTAACAAGTGGCCTCGCTATGCGGGCCACTCTCTACTCGTGCCAGCGCTTAACGATTACTGCGTCCTACCCCATCACCACAACGGTCTTGCCATGGTGCATGGCGAACAGGGCATTCAACTGTTCTCCAATGTTTGTCGTCATCGGCAGGCGACGATTCTTCAGGGGCGCGGAAACTCCAAACGCTTGTCCTGCCCGATGCATCGATGGACTTACGACAATTCCGGTGTTCTCATTGCAGCCCCCAAATTTACAGAGCTCCCTTGCATGCAACTGGAGCGCTTCCAAACAACGGCCTGGAAGGGGCTTCACTTCATAGGGAAAACTGATGCAATCAACGAGTTGGTCAACTTGCCGCGTGATGTAAAAGGTCTTTTGGATTTTGAATCAAGCTACTTTGGGCATATGGAAGTGCACGAGTGCAACTTCAACTGGAAGACATTTTTAGAGTTTTACCTCGAGGACTATCACGTTGCATCATTTCATCCAGGCTTGGGACATTTCGTATCCTGTGACAATCTTCGTTGGTTCTTTGGTGCGAACTGGAGTGCCCAGATGGTTTCCTTTCACAAGAGGCTTGAACAGCCTGGGAATAGCGAGATATACAGGGCTTGGCATCAGGCGGTCCGAACTTACTATGCTGACGATTTACCATCGATCGGGGCCATGTGGCTTCTGATCTACCCGAATGTGATGATCGAGTGGTACCCCCTCGTCACAGTAATTTCGACGGTCTTTCCCAAAGGAACTGGCCGATGCGTAAACGTGGTGGAGTACTACCACCCGCTTGACCTGAAGATGCGGCCCGATGGAGATGCTATGGCTTCATTGGCTGCAAGTGCGTATCTCGAAACTGCGGTTGAGGATAACCAAATCGGGGAGCGTATCCATGAGGGGCGATTCGCTCTGATGAGTCGCAGAACATCGGAATACGGGCCGTATCACGAGAACCTTGAGGCCGGAATGGTGCACTTCCACCAATTCTTGCGTGATCAGTTGAATTGCATTTAGGTCTTGCCTCGAGTCAAAACTACTATTCCGCTAGCATCAAGGCGTTCACTTTGGGTACCGCTCCCTTTCATTGCTCTGCATCCGGTATAGATGCAGGGCCGAGAGGTATTTGATGGGTACACAGGCCTTCTCTTGGCTCGTTCTGGCAATGAGTGTCGCGGCAGAGGTCGCTGGAACCATTGCACTGCGCTACGCCGATGGCTTTTCCCGTCCGCTTCCCTCCTTGGTGGTCGGGGTCTCCTATGCAATCGCAATTTGGCTTATGGCGATTGCGGTTAGGCACTTGGAAATAGGAATGGCGTATGCAATTTGGGCCGGTGGCGGAGCCGCTCTGATCGCGCTGACCGGTGTCGTCTGGTTCGGCGAATCCATGACGCCCTCACGAGCCATTGGCGTCACCATGATCATCATCGGGGTTGTAGTGCTCAACCTTGAAACTCGATAGTCCCGATGTAGGTTAGAAGTCTGTTTCCGCTGTGATGGAACTCAACACTGAAACCAGGTTGCACGGACTCTTGATACGTCGAGCGCGTGAACTTGGCAAGACACTAAAAATGATGGCCATCGAGGCGGGACTCGCTCGATCGGGTCTTTACAAGCTTGCCGACGGGACGATTCGCGATCCTTCGGTACACACGTTGCTTCGTCTTGCCGCGGCAATGGAAGTCTCGCCAATTGCGCTAATTCGACTCTATGGAGACATAAATGCACCAGCGGGTGTAAGAGATCGCGGTGGCTCTTCCTTGGGACGCGCTCAGGGGCTGAATGATTCGCGCGATGCCGCGATGTTGAATGCCGACGTCACGATCCCTCATCACGCAGTCGTGAACGGTGGGGAAGTCTTTGAGAAAGTATGGGAAGTCCAGAATGTTGGAGAGGTTTTCTGGATGGGGCGACGTCTTGTTCGTGTTGACAGGTCATGCAGTCGAATCGATGCCGATCTTTCTGCGGAATCTCGCCTGCACCTCGCTTCCGCAGCGCGAGAAATAGTGATTCCGAACACACCGCCGGGAGGAGTCGTTCGACTGAGTGCTCGGTTTTCTGCCCCAAGAGAAAACTGCTCCATCGCATCAGTTTGGCGTATCGAAGATCAGGCGCTGCGTCCTTGTTATGGCACTGGTTTTTTCTTGGGAGTGATCGTGACTGTTATTGATCGATGAGGAATCGATCTGAGCGGTGGATTGGAAATTCCTAACGTATGGGCATAGCCACCGGATACGGCGGCTTGCCCCGCGTACCGATCATCAGGTCGGGCACCACCGTCTCCACGTCGGGCACCGCACGCGCTGCGCGTTCGAGCCGCTTGGCCAACTCGGGCGTCGGCACGCAGCCCTGCAGATAGACCCAGCGGCGCTGGACCATCACCCAGACGCTGCCGCTGCGCACGCCCGGCACGGCCAGCAGCGCGGCGCGCACCTTGGGCGCGAGGGGTTTGTCGTAGCGGTAGGCGTTGCTGTCGGCGCACTTGCCGGCGAGCCAGCAACTGGTGCCGCGCTCCAGGCGCGAGTGGGTCTGGACGCGCCGTTCCTCGGCGGTATAGAAAGGGCCTTCGGGCACGGCGCAGGCCGCAAGGCCGGCGGACACCTGGAAGTACGGGTCGTCGAACCAGTTCTGCTTGGGCGCCGTTCCCGCCGCGTCCTGTGCCTGCTGCTGCGCTACCGCGGTCTGCGCGGCCAGCAGCAGGACGGGCACGAGCGCAGCGGTGCGCATCACAAGGGATGTTCCGTGTAGAAACGCCCGCCGTGGAACAGCAACGGCGAGGCGCCTGCGTCGTGGGTGCAGCGCTCGACTTCGCCGACGAAGATCACGTGGTCGCCTTCGTCGTAGCGGCTGCGGTTGAAGCACTCGAAGCTCGCCGCAGCGCCGACCAGCACCGGCGCGCCGCCGATGCCCCGGGTGAATTCCACGTCGGCCCAGCGGTCGATGTTCTTGGTGGCGAAGCGCTCGGCCAGTTGCTTCTGGCTCGCGGCCAGGATGTTGACCGCGTAGTGCGAGCCGGTGCTGAGCGCGGGCATCGAGCCCGCCGCGCGGGCCAGGCTCCACAGCACCAGCGGCGGCGTGAGCGACACCGAATTGAAGGAGTTGGCCGTGAGGCCGACCAGCGTGCCGTCAGCCGCGCACGCGGTGACGATGGTGACGCCCGTGGCGAACATGCCGAGCGCTTCCCGGAACTCGTCGGGCGAAAAGGTGGGCGGCTGGGCCCGGCGGGGAGTGGTCACGAGGGAGGCTGGGCGGTGGTCGGCAAGAGGGCCATTTTGGCTCAGCGACCGGCGGGCCGCTTGAACGGCGCCATCAACTCTGTCACGAGGCGGGTATAGACGGTGGCGGCGGCAGAGGGCGTGCGGCCCGCGAGCGTGACCAGGCTGTAGTGCGTCTGCATGCCCGCGAAGCCGGCGACCGGCAGGGGCACGAGGGCGTCGGTGTCGGTGTCGGTGTTCAGGGCCGGCGCGTGCAGCGCATGCGGCGCGAGGATCACCGCGTTGGCGGTGAGGGCAAGGTGGCGCAGGGTGCCTGCGTCGTCGCAGGTGACGTTGAACACGCCGCGCTCGTCGCGTCCATCGCCCCGGGTGTCGCGCTGCACATGGCGCTCGAAATGCGCGGCCACTTCAGCGGGCAGGTTCGGGCCGGCCAAGGGATAGGCCATCGCCTTTTCCAGCGTCACCTGCTTCAGCCGGCGCAGCGGGTGCTTCGGCTGCACGAAGAACGACACCGGCAGGTCGGGCAGGCGCGCGAGCTTCAGGCCGGGCTGCTTTTTCAGGTCGCGCGTGTCGGCGATGAACAGGTCCAGCTGCCGCCGGTGAAGCCGCTCGCTGAGCGTGACGGTGTCGGCCACTTCCATGCGCATGAGCAATTGCGGGTGCCGCTGCGCCATCAGCGACAGAGCCATGCGCCCCAGCGTGCTGGCCGCAAAGGGGCCGAGCCCCACGGCGAGGCTGCCGATGGACAGGCCCTGGAGCTGCAGCACGTCGCGCTGGATCTGCTGCGCATCGGCGATGAGCTCGCGGGCGCGGGCGAGCACCAGTTCACCGGCCTGCGTGAAGCGCACGGTGCCGTAGGCCCGGTCGACCAGGCGGGCCTGCAGCTTGTCTTCGAGCATGTCGATGCTGCGCGAGAACGCGGGCTGCGACAGGTGCGCGGCCTGCGCGGCGCGGCCGAAGCTCCCTTGCTCGGCAAGGGCAACCAGGTGCTGGAGCTGGCGCAGTTGCATTTTGCGTTTTCCGTAAAAAGGATCAGCACATTTTGCATTTGCCAATGCTTCGGGCGGTTCGGAGAATCGCGCGTTGTTCCTGTTTCACCGAAGACAAAGAGACGCCGATGACCCCTTCTTCCTTCTCCATGGCCCTGGTCGCGCTGGCCTGCACCTTCGGCAGCGCACAAGCGCTCGCGCAGATCGCACCCAAGCCGCCCGAGGCCGCCACGCTCAAAGCCAACGCCGACATGGCGAAGACGTTGCCCTTCGCCAACCGGCAGGACTTCGAGGACGCGATGCGCGGCTTCATCGGCACCGTGCCCGATGCCCTGGTGCCCGGCGCCGGCCCGCGCCCGGCCTGGAGCATGAAGCCCTACGACTTCCTGAAGGCGAACGAGCCGGCCGACACCGTCAACCCGAGCCTGTGGCGTCAGGCACAGCTCAACGCGATCCACGGCCTCTTCCGGGTGACAGACCGCGTCTACCAGGTGCGCGGCTTCGACATCGCGAACATGACGATCGTCGAAGGCGACACCTCGCTGATCGTCATCGACCCGCTGCTCACCGCAGAGACGGCGCGCGCCGCGCTGGCGCTGTATTACCAGCACCGCCCGAGGAAGCCCGTGGGCACGGTGATCTACACGCATGGCCATGCCGACCATTTCGGTGGCGTGAAGGGCGTGGTCGATGAAGCCGATGTCGCCGCGGGCAAGGTGCAGGTGATCGCGCCTTCGGGCTTCATGGAAACCGCCGTCGCCGAGAACATCCTCGCGGGCAATGCGATGAGCCGGCGCTCGCAGTACCAGTTCGGCACGCTGCTGCCGCCGGGCGCGCGCGGGCAGGTCGACACGGGCCTGGGCAAGGCGCTCGCGCGCGGCACCATCACGCTGATCGCGCCGACCTCGACCGTCGACAAGACAACCGAGGAGCGCACCATCGACGGCGTGCAGGTCGTGTTCCAGCTGGTGCCGGGTTCCGAGGCGCCGTCGGAAATGCTCATGTACCTGCCGCAGTTCCGCGTGCTCAACATGGCCGAGGACGTGACGCACACCATGCACAACCTCTACACGATCCGCGGTGCCGAGGTGCGCGACGGCAACCTGTGGGCCAAGTACATCGACCAGGCGCGCGTGGCCTTCGCCGGCAAGACCGACGTGCTGATCGCCCAGCACCACTGGCCGACGACGGGGCAGGCGCGCATCGCCGACCTGCTGAAGAAGCAGCGCGACATGTACAAGTTCATCAACGACCAGTCGCTGCGCCTGCTGAACCAGGGCTACACCGCGGCCGACATCGCCGAGACGCTGCGCATGCCCGCGAGCCTGGAAGAGGAGTGGTCCGCGCGCGGCTACTACGGCACGCTCAGGCACAACGCCAAGGCGGTCTACCAGAAGTACCTCGGCTGGTACGACGCGAATCCCGCCAACCTGAACCCGCTTCCGCCGGTCGACTACGCGAAGAAGACGGTGCAGTACATGGGCGGCGCCGACGCGGTGGTCGCGCGGGCGCTGGACGATTTCCAGAAGGGCGAGTACCGCTGGGTGGCGAGCGCGATGAGCCAGGTCGTCTACGCCGACCCCACGAACCGCGCGGCGCGCGAGCTCGGCGCCGATGCGCTCGAGCAGCTCGGCTACCAGTCGGAGGCCGGCACCTGGCGCAGCGCCTATCTCGTGGGCGCGATGGAGTTGCGCAATGGCGTGCCCAAGATCCCGGGCGGCAGCAGCTCGAACGCCGACACGCTCAAGGCGGTGAGCAACGACCTCTTCTTCGACTTCCTCGGCGTGCGGCTCGATGCGGCCAAGGCCGAGGGCAAGACGATGGTCATCAACTGGAACTTCACCGACTCGAACCAGCAGTTCGTGCTGACGCTGGAGAACTCGGCGCTCACGCACATCGCCGGCCAGCAGGCCGGGGCCGACGCCACGGTGACGCTGAGCCGCGCCACGCTGGATGCGATCACGCTGAAGGAGACGAGCTTTCCCGCGGCGGTGCTGACGGGCAAGGTGAAGATCGACGGCGACCGCGCGAAGCTCGGGGAGCTGATGGCGATGCTCGATACCTTCGAGCCGATGTTCCCTGTGGTCGAGCCGCGGAAGTGAAGCAGGCCTAGCCGAAGAACCAGTAGCACACCGCAATCGCCGCGACCACGCCCGCCAGCTCGGCCAGCAGCGCACACGACACCGCGTGCCGCGCGCGCTGGATGCCGACCGCGCCGAAGTACACGGCCAGCACGTAGAAGGTGGTCTCGGTGCTGCCCTGGATGGTGGCGGCCACGAGCGCCGGGAAGCTGTCGACGCCCTGGCTCTTCATGGTCTCGATCAGCATCGCGCGCGCCGCGCTGCCCGAGAAGGGCTTGACCAGCGCGGTGGGCATGGCGTCGACGAAGCGCGAATCCCAGCCGCCCGCGGTCACCAGCCAGCGCAGGCCGCCGAGGATGAAGTCGAGCGCGCCCGAGGCCCGCAGCACGCCGACCGCGCACAGCATCGCGACCAGGTACGGCAGCAGGTTCTTCGCGATGTCGAAGCCTTCCTTCGCGCCTTCGATGAAGCATTCGTAGACCTTGATGCGCCGGATCGCGCCGGCCGCCAGGAACACGAGGATCACGCCGAAGAGCGCCAGGTTGCCCATCAGCGAGGAGAGCGAGGCAATCGCCGCCGCCGACAGCGTGCCCAAGAGGGCCATGAAGCCGCCCAGCAGCAGCGCGCCGGGGATCAGGTAGGCCAGCACCACCGGGTCCCAGAGTCGGAGGCGCTGCGCAATGGCCACCGTGAGCAGCCCCACCAGCGTCGATGCGCTCGTGGCCAGCAGGATCGGCAGGAACACCATCGTCGGGTCGGGCGCGCCTTGTTGCGCGCGGTACATGAAGATGGTGACGGGCAGCAGCGTCAGCGATGAGGCGTTGAGTACGAGGAAAAGAATCTGCGCGTTGGTGGCGGTGACCGGGTCGGGGTTCAGCCGCTGCAACTCGCGCATGGCTTTCAGCCCGATGGGCGTGGCGGCGTTGTCCAGGCCGAGCGCATTGGCCGCGAAGTTCATGGTAATGAGGCCGAGCGCCGGATGCCCTGCGGGCACGCCCGGCATGAGCCGGCGGAACAACGGCCCGAGCAGCCGCGCTAGCCAGCCGACCAGCCCCGCCGCCTCGGCGATGCGCAGGAAACCGAGCCACAGCGTGAGCGTGCCGAACAGCAGCACCATCACCTCGACTGCGAGCCGCGCCATCGTGAACAGGCTTTCGACCAGCGCCGCGAACACGGTCGGATCGCCGCCGACGAGCCACCGCACCAGCGCCGCGAGCGCCGCCATTCCGAAGAAACCCAGCCACAAGCCGTTGAGCACGCGTTTTTTCCTTTTTTGCCGGCGCGATCATAGGCTCCGTGCCGGCGCGCTCCGCGCTACAGTTCGGCCCATGCGCGCCTCCCTAATTCGCGGTTTCACGGCCCTCGTCGGGGTACTTGCGGCCGCCTGGCTGACCGGTTGCGTCAGCCTGCCGCCGCCGGAGCCGCGGGCGCCGGTCACGGCCTTCACCGATGTGGCGAACACCGAACTCGGCCAGCTCGCGGCCAAGGGCGTGCCGGGCGACTCCACCGCACTCTCGGGTTTCCGGCTGCTGCCCGAGGCTGCGTTCGCATTCGATGCGCGCATCTCGCTCGCGCGCCACGCCGAGAAGTCGCTCGACGTGCAGTACTACCTGATCCAGAAGGACGACGTCGGCCTGCTGTTCCTGAAGGAGCTGCGCGAGGCCGCGGCGCGCGGCGTGCGGGTGCGCCTCTTGGTGGACGACCTCTACACCGCCGGCGAGGACGAGGTGTTCAGTTCGTTCTCGGCCTTTCCGAACGTGGAGGTGCGGCTCTTCAACCCGCTGCCGTCGCGGGCCGACTCGCTGGCCACGCGGCTGCTGTTCTCCCTCACCGACTTCGGCCGCATCAACCACCGCATGCACAACAAGATGCTGATCGCGGACAACAGCTTCGCGGTCTCGGGCGGACGCAACATCGGCAACGAGTACTTCATGCGCAGCACGGCTGCGAATTTCATCGACATGGACGTGATCTCCAGCGGCGCGGTCGTGCGGCAGATGTCCGAGGGGTTCGACCGCTACTGGAACAGTTCGCATGCCTGGCCCATCGAGCGCATCGCGCCGCTGCGCACGACGCCCGAGGCCGCGCAGCAACGCTTCGACGCGATCGTGCGCACGGCCGTGCCCGACGTGCCGATCCGCCCGCGCGACGTGCTGAACAAGTCGCCCGTCGGCGAGCAGCTCATCACCGGCAAGATCGACCGCTACTGGGCGCTGGGCACGCTGTTCGTCGACGACCCCGAGAAGATCACGCGCAAGGCCGACGATGCCTACGCGGGCAGCGTGACCGAGGGGGCGCTGAGCGTCATCAACTCGGCCCGGCGCGAGGTCAAGATCGGCTCGCCGTATTTCATTCCGGGCACGCGCGGCATGGAGATGATGAAGAAGGCCATCGAGAGCGGCGGCCGCATCACCGTGATCACCAACTCGCTGGGCGCCACCGACGAGCCGCTGGCCTATGCGGGCTACGAGCGCTACCGCGCCGACATGCTGAAGATCGGCGTCACCATCTACGAGATCGCGCCCATGCTCACGGCGCGCTCGGGGCAGTTCGGCGACTTCGGAAAGACGATCAGCCGGTTGCACGCCAAGCTCGCGGTGATCGACGACGAGCGCTTCTTCGTCGGCTCGATGAACCTCGACCACCGCTCGGCTGCGGTCAACACGGAGGTGGGCCTCGTGATCGACAGCCCCGAACTCGTGGCCGACTACAACAAGCTCATGAACAGCCAGCGCATCAACCTGGGCTACCGGTTGCGTCTTGCACCCAACGGCCGGCGTGTGCAGTGGCTCGAATACGACGATGCCGGCGGCGACATCGTCCACGAAGACGAGCCCGGCGAATTTCTCTGGCTGCGCTTCAAGAACTGGCTGCTGCTGCCCATCGTGGGCGAAGAACTGCTGTAGCCGGCTGTCATCTCCGGCACGGTGACGTGCGTTACATTTCTGAGTGAAATGTGAATTTTTGTCACTGAATTCTGGAGACCTCGACCATGACCGTTCCCGAGCAGCGCGTGTTCCTTGCGCCGCCCACCACCAGCCGTCGCCGTGTGCTGACCGGTCTGGCCGCAACCGCCGCTGCGGGCCTGGGCATGCCGGCCTTCGCGCAGGGCAAACCGATCCGCATCGGGACCACCTTCGACAACAGCAGCGTGGAGAAGGCCAACGGGCAGGGGCTCTTCCAGGGTTCGAGCGCGTTCTTCAACGCGCTGAACAAGGCGGGCGGCCTCAACGGCACCAAGGTCGAACTGGTCATGGCCGACGACACCTTCAAGCCCGATGTGGCCAAGGCCAACGCGCTGGCCTTCGAGAAGGACAGCTCCGTGCTCGCGCTGCTGCACCCGCTGGGCACCCGCCAGACCTCGGAGGTGATGGACGCCGTGCCCGGCATGGCCGTGGTCGGCCCGATCACCGGCACCGTCGCGTTGCGCAAGAAGACCGCGCCCAACACCTTCTGGGTGCGGGTGAACTACGACCAGGAAGTCGAAAAGCTGGTGACCACGGCGGCCGTGCTGGGCCAGACCCGCATCGGCCTCGTGCATTCGAACGACCCGCTGGGCCAGTCGGTGCTGGCGGCGTTCAAGGCGGCGCTCGCGAAGGCGAAGCTGGAGCCGGCCGTCATCGCGACCACGCCCAACACCACCAGCATGGAAGTGAGCCCCGCGGCCGAAGCCATCGCCAAGGCCAAGCCGCAGGTCGTGATCATCGGCCTGGCCGGCACAGCGCCGGTCTTCATGAAGGCGCTGCGCGATGCCGGCGGCAACAGCTCGGCCTACGGCCTGTCGATCACGGCCAGCGCGCTGGCCGCCATGGGCGATCTCGCACGGGGCCTGGGCTTCGTGATCGTGGTGCCCTCGCCGTACTCGACCAAGTTCGAGATCGTGCGCCGCTACCAGGCCGACATGGTGGCCAACGGCACCAAGGATTTCTCGCTCACGAGCCTGGAGGGCTACATCAACGCCGCCGTGCTCGCCGAGGGCCTGCGCCGCGCGGGCGGCTCGCCCACGCGCGCCTCGGTGATGGCGGGCCTGGCCAGCATCGAGAACTTCGACCTGGGCGGGCTGAAGATCAACTACGGCCGCACGAACCGCGAAGGCGGGCACTTCGTGGACGTGGCCGTGATCGGCAGCCGCGGGCAGATGCTGAGCTGACCTGGGTTCGTACCGCGAGCCGTGGCTCGCGGTAGCGTCCATCGGTACTCAGGCAGGCGCCGGGGCGTCTTCGGGAGGCGCGCACTTACAGTGCGGGCATGGTCCTCGACTTCTGCATTTCCTTCGGCCTGGCCGCCCCCGTGGTGCTGAGCGTCGTTCTCTATCAGGTGGGCCATCGCGCCGTCGCGCAAGGACGCGTGGGTCCGGTGACTGCCAGCCTCGTCTATGGTCTGTGCGTGGCGGCGCTGCCACTGGCCGTATGGTGGGGCGTTCATGCGCTCGCGGAGTTCTACATCGTGGGCGAGGGCACTTCGTTCTGGAAGTCCGTGTTGCAGATCGGGCTGGCCTTCCTCATGTACGCGTACCTGTGCATCTCGTGGGCCTTGAGCTTTGTGGCGGCCTGCCTGGCCACATGGCGGTTCACCGTCTGCGCGAAGCGGTTGAAGCAGGAAGCCCTGGCCTGACGCCGGGCCCGCCGGTCAGCCCGCAACGTCCTCGGCGATTCCCACGCCCAGCAGCCCTTCGAGCAACCCCTTGTCGGCCGCGAGCCCCGCGCTCGGGCCGGCATGCACGACGGTGCCGCGCTCCAGCACGATGGCCTGGTGCGTCATCTCCAGCGCAAGCACCGGGTGCTGCTCGACCACGATCGATGCCAGCCCTTCCGATTCGCAGAGCCGGCGGATCGCCGCGGACAGCTCCTCCACGATGATCGGTGCGAGCCCCTCCATCGGCTCGTCGAGCAGCAGCAGCTTGGGGTTGGTCATCAGTGCGCGGCCGATGGCCAGCATCTGCTGCTCGCCGCCCGAGAGCTGGTTGCCGTAGTTGCCTCGGCGCTCGCGCAGGCGCGGAAAGAAGTCGTAGACGCGCTTCAGGTTCCAGCCGCCCAGCCGCGCGATCACCGTGAGGTTTTCCTCGACGGTGAGCGAGGGGAACACCTCGCGCTCCTGCGGCACCCAGCCCAGGCCCGCGCGCACGCGCTGGTGCGGGGGCCAGCGCGTGATGTCCGTGCCCTGCCAGCGGATCGCGCCCTGCATCACGCGGGTGTTGCCCATCAGCGTTTCGAGCAGCGTGGTCTTGCCCACGCCGTTGCGCCCGAGGATCGCGAGGCTCTCGCCCTGCTGCAGCGAGAAGCCGAGGCGGTCGAGCACCACGGCGTTGCCGTAGCCAGCGGTGACCTGGTCGAAAGCGAGCACTTCAGGCATGGTGATGCGAACTCCCCAGATAGACCTGGCGCACGCGCGGATCGGCGCCGATTTCCGCGGGCGTGCCCTCGGTCAGGATGCGTCCGCCCACCAGCACCGAGATGCGGCGCGAGAACCGGAACACGAGCTTCATGTCGTGCTCGATGAAGAGCACGCTGATGTCATCTGGCAGCGCCGCGATGGCCGCGAAGAGCTCGCCGCTTTCGTCCTCGGGCACACCGGCCGCGGGCTCGTCGAGCAGGAGGATGCGGGGCTTGGCCGCGAGCGCGAGCGCGATCTCCAGCAGCCGCTGCTTGCCGTAGGCCAGCTCCGAGACCGGCACGTCGGAAAGGCTGTCGAGCTTCAGCGTGCCGAGCAGCGCATGCGCCTCGTCGAACACTGCCGTGCAGCCCTTGAGCGGCCGCCACCAGGTGGCGCCCAGCCCTTCGCGCTCGCTGATCGCCAGCACCACCGACAGGAGCGGCGTGAGGCTGGGGAACAGCGTGTTGATCTGGAAGGTGCGCGCGAGGCCCATGCGGGCGCGCTTGTCGCCCGACAGGCGCGTGATGTCGCGCTCGCCCATGTGGATCGACCCGCTCGTGGGCTTGAACACGCCGGTGAGCAGGTTGATGAGCGTGGTCTTGCCCGCGCCGTTGGGACCGATCAGCGCCTGCCGCGAGCCGGGCTCGAGCGAGAGGTTCACTTCGCTCACCGCCTGGAAGGCGCCGAAGCGGATGCCGAGGTCGCGGGTGCGCAGGGTGTGCGTCGCTGTGGGGGTCATCGCGCCTTCCCCGTCCGCACGAAGCGCGAGAGCGCGCCCATGATTCCGCCGCGCCCTAGCATCACCGCCGCGATCAGGAAGATGCCGAGCCAGAACATCCAGTACTGCGGATTCATGTCCGCGAACCAGTCGTGCACCAGCATGTAGACGATGGCGCCGATCATCCCGCCGTACAGGCGCCCGGTGCCGCCGAGCACCAGGATGATCAGCACCTCGGCCGAGCGGTTGAAGCCGATCGACTCGATGCCGACGAACTGCGTGGTCTGCGCGAGCAGCGCGCCCGCCACGCCGGCCACCGCGGCCGAGAAGGCGTACGCCATGCGCAGGCGCGCCTCCACCGGCGAACCGATGGCCGTCATGCGCTTGCGGCTGTCGTGGATGCCGCGCAACGCCAGGCCGAAGGGCGAGCGCAGCACCAGTCGCACCAGCAAGAACATCGCGAGCACCACACCGAAGGCGTAGCCGAATGCGGTCTTGCCGTAGAGATCGAACTCGAAGAAGCCGAGCACCGGCGCGATGACCACGCCCTGCAGCCCGTCGGTGCCACCGGTGATGCCCGAGAGCCGGTTGGCCAGCTCGTACAGCAGCACGCACACGCCGATGGTGATCATCAGCCGCGTGAGGTCGGCGCCGCGCACCACGAGGTAGCTGAGCGCATAGCCGAGGAGGCCGCTCACAACCAGCGCGAACGCAAGGCCGGTGAGGGGTTCGCTCCAGCCGTACTTGGCGAGCAGGCCGGCAGCGTACGCGCCCGCGCCGAAGAAGGCCGCATGGCCGACGGTGAGGATGCCCGCGTAGCCGAGCGCCATGTCGAGCGACACGGCGAACAGGCCGAAGATCATGATCTGGCTCATCAGCGTGAGCTTGTCGGGCAAGAGGAAGAAGCTGGACGCGAGCGCGAGCCAGAAGGCGACTTCGGCGATGCGCAGCTGCGCGGGAGAAACCGCAAAGGCCTTCATGCAAGACCCTTCTTCGCGACGATGCCATTCGGCCGCACCAGCAGCATGACGATCATGAAAACGTAGATAAGAAAAGC
Organism: Variovorax paradoxus EPS; assembly: GCF_000184745.1. Classification (NCBI taxonomy): domain Bacteria; kingdom Pseudomonadati; phylum Pseudomonadota; class Betaproteobacteria; order Burkholderiales; family Comamonadaceae; genus Variovorax; species Variovorax paradoxus. The sequence continues at coordinate 162,355 of NC_014931.1, forward strand.
GCCCGCTTCAGGCCAGTAGTACTTGCCGGCCACGTCGACGATGCCCACCAGCAGCGCCGCGATGAACGGCCCGGTGACAGTGCCCGCACCGCCCACGCACACCACCATCAGGAAGTAGACGAGGTACTTGAGCGGGAACGACGGCTCCAGCCCCAGCATGCCCAGGCTCAACGCACCGCCCAGGCCCGCGAGGCCACAGCCCAGCGAGAAGGTCAGAAAGAAAAGGCGCTGCACATGAATGCCGGTGCCGCCGGCCACGCGCTGGTTGTCGACTGCCGCGCGCACCATTGCGCCGTAGCGCGTCTTTCCGAGCACCAGCAGCAACGCGGCCAGCACGGCCACGCCGCAGACGATCAAAAAGAGCCGGTAGCGGCCCACCTCGAGCCCGCCGATGGCCACTTGCCCGTCGAGCGACGGCGGCAGCGTGAACGGCTGCATCGTCGGCCCGAAGAAATAGGTGAACGCGGCGATCGACACGAACACCACGCCGATCGACAGCAGCACCTGGTCGAGCGGGTGCGCGCGGTACAGCCGCCGGTAGAACACGAACTCCAGCACCGCGCCCACCAGCGCCGCGGACACGAACGCCGCCGCGAGAGAGAGCCCGAAGCCGAGCCCCCAGTGGTTCATCAGCAGGCTCGCCGCGTAGCCGCCCACCATCGCGAAACTGCCGTGCGCGAGGTTGACGAAATTCATCAGCCCCATCGTGATGGACAGGCCCACGCCGATGAGGAACAGGAGCATGCCGTAGGCCACCCCGTCGAAGATCACGATGCCCATGGGCCTCCTGGTGCTGCTGCCTGCCGACGTGCCGTTTAGTTCGAGCTTTCCTTGGCCGGGTCCTTCACGCGGTCGAACTTGTCGAACTCCACGTTCACCAGCTGGCCGTTCACGCGCTCGGTCTTGCGGATGTAGACGGTCTGCACGATGTCGCGCGTGAGCGGATCGACCTCGATCGGGCCGCGCGGGCTCTCGAAGCGCAAGCCGCGCAGCGCGTCCATGAACTTGTCGCCGCTGGCGTCGCCCTTGGTCTTCTGCAGCGTGAGGTCGATGGCCGCCATGGCGTCGTAGGCGGTCACGGCGAAGTAGCTGGGGCGCAGCTTGGCGCCGTTGTCGGCGGCAAAATCCTTCACGAACTTCTGGTTCTTCGGGGAGTTGTGTGCGAACGAGTAGTGGTGGCTGGTGACGAGGCCCAGCGCCACGTCGCCGGTGGCGTCGAGGTAGCTGTCGTCGGTGGCTTCGCCGGTGGCGTAGAGCTTGATGCCGGCCTGCTCCATGCCGCGCTCCTTCCACACCTTGAGGAAGGCCGGCGGCATCACGCCCGAGGGGAAGAAGAAGAACACGGCCTGGGGCTTGGCGTCCTTGATGCGCTGCACGTAGGCCGAGAAGTCAGGGTTGTTCATCGGCGTGCGCACCTCGCCCGAGACCTTGCCGCCGCCGGCGGTGAAGGTCTTCTTGAAGGCGGTTTCGGCATCCACGCCCGAGGCGTAGTCGGCGACCACGGTGTATGCGTCCTTGATGCCTTCCTTCAGCATGAAGCGCGCCATCGGATCGGTGACCTGCTGCACCGTGAACGACAGCCGCGCGATGTAAGGCGAGCTGTTGGTGATGGCCGAGGAGGCCGCGTTCATCACGATGGTGGGAATCTTGGCCTGCGTGGCGATGGCGCCCACGGCGTAGGCGTTGGGGCTGAAGTCCAGGCCGGTGAGGATGCTCACCTTGTCGCGCACGACCAACTCCTGCGCGATGCGCTTGGCGGCATCGGGTGCGGGGCCGGCGGTGTCTTTCTTGACGATCTCGACGGTGCGCCCGCCCACCTTGCCGCCGTGCTCCTTCAGGTACAGCGCGATGCCCGCATCGAACTGGCGGCCGTAGTCGGCGTAGGGGCCGGAGTAGGTGGCGATGAGGCCGATGCGCAGCGGCTCGTCGGCAGCGTGCGCGGCCACGGAGCCCAGCATGCCGAAGCCGGCGAGCAGGAGGGTCGAGAGAACGGTTCTCTTCGTCATCGTCGTCATGGAAAAACGCCTTTCAGGTGGAATGGATGCGGAGCGGGCGAGTGTGCGTCAGACCTGTGACTCTGGAACGCGCACGGTGAGGCCGTCGAAGGCCGCGGTCACGGTGAGCTGGCAGCTCAGCCGCGAATTGGGTTGGCGCTCGGAGGCGACGACTTCGAGCAGGGCGCTCTCCATGTCGTCGGGTGGCGGCAGCAGGTCGGCGAAGGCCTCGTCCACGTAGACGTGGCAGGTGGCGCAGGAGCAGCAGCCGCCGCACTCGGCGTCGATGCCGCGCACGTTGCCGCGGATGGCGGTTTCCATGACGCTGGCGCCGATCTTGGCGTCGACCGCGCGGGTGCTGCCGTCCTTGAGGATGTAGTGGATCGTGGGCATGTCGTGGGAACTTGTTCAGAACATGTCGAAGTACTCGCGGTGTTCCCACTCGCTGACTTCGAGGTTGAAGCGGGCGATTTCCGCTTCCTTGATGTGGCAGAGGTAGTCGATGAAGACCTTGCCCATCTGGGTGTTGAGCATCTCGTCGCGGCGCAGGCAGGCGAGGGCGTCGCCGAGCGAACGCGGCAGGTGTTCGGCCGGCGTTTCGTAAGGTGCATCGGCCGAGGGACCGGGGTCGATCTTGTGGCGGATGCCGTCGAGCCCCGAGAACAGTTGAGATGCGAGGTACAGGTACGGATTCGCCGTCGGCTCCCCCACGCGGTTCTCGATGCGCGAGGCGCTCTGACCCACGCCGCCGAGCACGCGCAGCATCGCGCCGCGGTTGTCGCGCGCCCAGATCGCGCGGTCGGGCGCGAGCGAGAACGGGCGGTAGCGCCGATAGCCGTTGATCGTGGGGCTCGCGAGCGCGGCCGCGCCGCAGGCATGCGCCTTCAGGCCGCCGAGGTAGTGCATGCCGATCTCGCTCAGGTCCTGGCCCTCGGTCTCGGGCATGAACGCGTTGACGCCGTCGCTCTTGCGCCGCAGCGACTGGTGCAGGTGCCAGCCGCTGGACATCACGTTCGGGATCTTCGGCCGGCACATGAAGCTCGCGTGCAGCCCGTTGCGCTGGCAGATCTGCTTGATGGCGCTGCGCAGCAGCACCATGGTGTCGGCGGGCATCACGCCGGCCGTGGGGCCGAAGGTCAGCTCGAACTGGCTCGGGCCGAATTCGATTTCCAGCGAGCGCAGCGGCAGTCCGAGGGCGATGAGGTTCGAGCGCAGCAGCTCCATCAAGCCGTCGACGCGGTCGTAGCGCAGCTCGGTCAGGTACTGGTGGCCGTGCGAGAGCAGCGACACGCGCGGCGGCTCGCCGGGCTGGCCCGAGTCGGCCAGGTCCATGCGCGCATCGTCCAGCTTGAAGACATGGAACTCCACCTCGAGGCCGGCGATGAAGTCGAGTCCGAGGTCGTCGAGCTGCCGCACCGCCCGCTGCAGGACCTGCCGCGTCGCGAAGGGGCAGGGCTTGCCGTCGGCCATGTAGGCGTCGCACAGGATCCAGCCCGTGCGCGGCGCCCACGGCAGCACCTTGAAGGTGGCGGGGTCGGCCACGATGGTGAAGTCCGCGCCGCCCTGCAGGCCCTCGATGGCGAAGCCGCCATTCGTGGTGAAGACCGGGAACACCGTCTTGTGCGAGGTGTCCTTGGCCAGCAGCGTGGAGGTGAGGTTCACGCCCTCCCACAGCGCCGAGCGCGCCTCGGTGGCGACCAGCGTCTTGCCGCGCAGGATGCCGTGCTGGTCGGGCCAGGCGAAGCGCACGAGGTCGACCTCGTCGCTGTCGATGCGGCGCACGAGTTCGCGGGCCTGTGCGTGTTGATCGTCGGACCAGAGACCGAAGCGGTCGACGAATGTGTTGGTGTTGCTGCTGCTCATGGCGCGCGTGCTCAGGCGGCGAGCCGTGCGGAGGCCCAGTCGGACTTCAGGCGCCGCGCGCGGTCGGCTTCCTGCCAGTAGGTCTCGGTGGCGGCTTCATCGACCACGTGGCCGATGCCGTCGATGGAGGGCGGGCCGGTCATCGTGCTGGCCTGTGCGGCGTCGATGAGCATCGGCGCGGTCTCGCCGGCCAGCGTGGCCTCGATGGCCTTCACCAGCACGCGGCGGTAGGCAATGATTCCCTTGTCGGTGCTGCCCAGGTGCTCGCGCGTGCGGTCCTGGATGGCTCCCTGCGACTCCACCGCCCACTGGTCGTGCACGTTGATGTCGTCGCCCATGCCGGTGTAGGTTTCGGTGAGCTGCTCGTCGATGCTGTAGCCGTAGTTGTTGCGCTTGTTCTTGCGCGAGGTGTAGTCGGGCAGCTCGTAGAGCTTCAGGCGCTGGTCGCGCATCTGCTGCTTGTCGACCGGGCCGGTGAAGCTGGTGAAGATGGCGTACCAGTAGCAGTGCGTGTCGTCGACCGGCACGTGCCACTGCGAGATGGTCATCTCCGCGCTCATCGGGATCACGAAGGCCTGCGGGAACACCACGTTGGTCACGCGCACGTGGGTGGTGTCCTCGGAGAGCTTGCGCAGCGCCTTCAGGCGGAAGCCGTAAGGCGCGGGCTCCACGCTGATCTCGGGCCGGTCGTACTCGCGCAGCACCTTGGTGATCGGCATGTCCGAATCGGCCGAGGCGCCGCGGAACTGCTTGCCGTAGCTCTCGGACGTGTCCTCGTCCTCGAAGAAGCGGTGCAGGTACGAGGCGTGCGCGGGGTCGATGCCCACTTCGAGCGCCTGCAGCCAGTTGCATTCGAACAGGCCCTTGAACGCGAAAGTGTGGGTGTCGGGGGCGACGAAGCAGTCGAAGTCAGGGAAGGCCGGGGGCTCGCCTTCGCCGATGTACGCGAAGACCACGCCCGCCTTTTCGACCACCGGATAGGCCGACTGCTTGATGCGGCTGCACAGCTTGCTGGTGGCGGGTTCGGCGGGCGTTTCGAGGCAGTTGCCCTTGGCGTCGAACAGCCAGCCGTGGAAGGCGCAGCGGATGCCGCCGTTTTCCAGCCGTCCGAAGGCGAGGTCGGCGCCGCGGTGCGGGCAGTCGCGGTCGAGCATGCCGAGCTGGCCGTTTTCGTCGCGGAACAGCACGAAGTCCTGGCCCATGAGTTTCACGGGCTTGACCGGGCGCGGGCCTGCCAGTTCGTCGGCCAGGGCCACTGGCTGCCAGTAGCGGCGCAGCAGCTTGCCGGCGGGGGCGTCAGGTCCGACGCGGGTGATGAGATCGTTTTGCTCGGCGCTGATCATCGTGCGGGCTCCATCGTGGGTCTTCGGAAAGAGGCTGCAAGACATTGCATGCAACTGTATGCATTGTCTTGGTGATCCTCGATCCGGGTCAAACTTTCATCTGCGGTTTTGCCCTGATTTGGGGCTTGTGGCGCTCGAAATCAGGGTTAATGCTGAGTGTGGCGTGTGTTTTTGACACTTCTTGTGACGTGATGCATGCAACAAGCGAGCCAGGGTAAATATCTTGCGTGCAATGATCGACCCGTCTCCTAGAATCCGCTCATTCCTGCTCCCGGCGCCTCCTGATGGACTCTCAACAATCCCGCGTGCTCGTGCAGTTGCGCGACATGATCCTCAAGGGTGAATTCGTGCCTGGAGAGCGGCTGGCCGAGATCCCGCTCGCCGAAAAGCTCGAAGCCTCGCGCACCCCGGTGCGCCTTGCGCTCGCCAGCCTCGAGCACGAAGGCCTCATCGAACAATCGCCCAGCGGCGGCTACCAGATGCGCCGCTTCACTTCGCAGGAAGTGGCCGACGCGATCCGCGTGCGCGGCGTGATCGAAGGTTTCGCGGCGCGCCTGCTGGCCGAAGACGGCGCATCGCGCCAGCTGCTGCGCGACCTGAAGGATTGCCTGGACGCCGGCGATCGGGCGGTGAACAAGCCCACGATGGAAATCGACGACTACGCCGCCTACGTCGAGATGAACGACCGCTTCCACAAGCTGATCGTCGAAGGCTGCGGCAACCTCGCGCTCAAGCGGGTGATGGACATGCTCGGCGGCCAGCCCTTCGCCGCGCCCAGCGCGATGCTGCCGATGCAGTCGTCGATGGAAGAGGGCCAGCAGTGGATGCGCCAGGCGCACCGTACGCACCATGCAATGGTGCAGGCCATCGAGCGTGGGCAGGGTTCGCGCGCACAGGCGCTGGGCGAGGAGCACGTCGAGATCGCGCGCATGAACCTCGATTACGCGCTGGAGCGGCCCGAGCTCGCGGCCGAGTTGATGCCGGGCATCAAGCTGGTTTCCAAAGGGCGCAACGCCTGAGTGGAACTGGCCGGTCTGCATCGAAGACCGGACGGTATTTCCGCACTCGCCCCGTCTGGCCGGCGACGGTCAAGACTAGAATTTCCGCATGACCACTGCTGCTGCCGCCCCCGCCAAGCCCTCGTTCAAGGAACAGATGCTGCAGGCCCGCGAAGAGGCCATCGTCCAGACCGCGAACCGTCTGCTCGCCGAGAAGGGTTTCGAATCGATGACGGTCGACGAGGTCGCGGCCTCCGTCGGCATCGCCAAGGCCAGTCTCTACAAGCACTTTCCCAGCAAGGAAGACCTCGCGGCCGCCGCGATGGTGCGCCTCATGCAGCGCACGCAGGATGTGCTGGCGTCGGTGCAGGTCGACCAGAAGCCCATCGACAAGCTGCGCGCCGTGGTGCGCTGGTCCATGGAAGCACAGCTGGCCGGCGAGATGCCATCGCTGCCGCACCAGAACTCGAGCCTGCGCGCCGCGCTGATGAACAACCGCGGCTATCTCGACCGGCTGGTTGCGATCAGCGACACGCTCGGCGGCTGGATCCAAGCCGCGCAGGCCGATGGCACGCTGAACCCGAAGCTGCCCGCGATTGCCGTGCTCTACACGCTGTTCGCTCGCGCCTGCGATCCGGTCCTCGGGTTTCTCAAGTCGAGCGGGCTGCAAAGCGATGCGGAGATCGTCGACCTGGTGCTCGGCACCTGTTTCGACGGGCTCGCCTCGCGCTGAACGCGCTTTCGTCCTTCGCCGTTCAACAGCCCCGCGGGATTTGCCGCCGCTTCTTCGCAGGCGGCGAAGTGTCGGATGGCCGCTATTTCACGTCGATGAGCAGGTCGGGCCTGTAGCCCTCTTGCTCGCCGTTGCGCTTGTAGCCCAGCGGATTGGCCACCACGCGGCAGCCGTCCTTCACATAGTCGAAGGCACAGTGCAGATGGCCGTGCAGCCAGAGCTGGGCGTTTGGCAGGAGTTCGTCCAGGGAATTGCAGAAACCGGCGGTGCCGGGCGTCAGACCGTAGCGCGGATCGGCGCTTGCCAATGTCGGCGCGAAGTGAGTGATGGCAACCGTGGTGCCGTCGAAAGGCTGGGCCAGCGCTTCGCGCAGCCACGCCTGGCACACGAGCGCCTGCTCGCGCAGCGGGCCGGACAGGAAGATTTCGCCGTGGCGCCGGGTGGCCATCTTTTCCAGATAGAAATCGGCAGCGCGCATCGCCTTGCCGCGCTTCTTGAGCGCTTCGGCCAAACCGTCGGTGGGTTCCACCAGCGCGTCGAAGTCGGCCCAGAGCGTGGTGCCGACGAAGCGGATGCCCTCGATGACGAGGGTTTCGCGCTCGAGCCACTGGATGTCGAGCTCGGCGCAGAGCGCGCGCAGGCGGTCGTGCGTCTCGTCGAAATCGGCGTTGTCGTATTCGTGGTTGCCCGGCACATAGATCACCGGCACCGGCCAGCCGTTGCGGGGCGAAAAACGGCCCAGGCCGAAGTCGGTGTCCGGGAGGCGGGAGCCTTCCTGGTACGAGCCGATGTCGCCCGCCAGAACCAGCAGATCGGCGCCCGGAATCGGCTCGGCGTGGAAGCGGGGGTTGGACTCCAGGTGCAGGTCGGAGAGCAGTTGAAGCTTCATCGTCGGGTCAGTCTAGGTGAATTGCCCCATGCATGAAGCGCATAAGGCCAGGGTTGTTTTCCTAGGGAAAACCCTTAATCTTGGAGCATCAACCACTCAGAGCACGGCCATAAGCCGCGCAACACCATGTTCAGCCTCCTCGCCCAAGTGGCCCGTTTCTTCCGTTCCTCCAGCGACAGCGCACCGGCCAGCCACGCCGCCACATTGATGGAAAGCGCCGACGTTCGCGCCGGCCGCGGTGCGCACCACGCGCAGGAACTGCGCGCTGCCGCATCCGCCTGGCTCAGCGTCGTCCGCTGATCGACCGACGCCGGTCAGTCGGGCACCTTCTGCCCGAGGATCGAGCCCGCGAAGGCTGCCGCGGCCGACCGCAACAGCGCGGTCCGCAGCCATTCATGCGCATGCCCATGCTGGGCGCGCCGGTGCCAGATGGCATCCACGTGCACCGGCGGCTGGTCGAAGGGCAGGTCGCGCAGCACCAATTGGTCGTCGATGCCGGTCACGGTCACGAAGTGGCGGGGCAGCACGGTCAAGAGGTCTGAATTAGCGACCACCCGGCCCGCCGTAAAGAACTGGTTCACCGTCACCACGATGCGCCGCTCGCGCCCCATGGCGCCGAGCGTCTGGTCGATGAAGCCGTATGGGCGCCCCGAGAAACTTACCAATAGATGCCGCGCGGCGCAGTAGTCGTCCAGCGTGAGCGGCGCGTTCGCGAGCGGATGGCCACGGCGCATCACGCATACATATTGGCCCAGGTAGAGCCGCTGGGTCTCGAACGGCACCCCCACTCCCGATTGGCCCCGCGCCGCCAAGCTGGCGATGACGGCCGGGAAGTAGCCGATCGCCATGTCGACCTCTTCGTTCTCCAGCATCCGGCGCGGATCGCGCGTGGTCAGCGGGAGCACGCGCAGGGAAATGGCGGGCGCTTCCTTTTCGGCGATCTGCACCAGGCCGGGAATCAACTCCGCCGCGGTGGCATCGGCCATGGCCAGCAGGAAGGTGGTGTCGGCGGTCGCTGCGTCGAACTCGCCTGGGGCCAGGGTGTGTTGCAGCTGGCGCAGCGCGTCGCGCACTGTGGGCCAGAGCGCCAGCGCCCGCGGCGTGGGCTCCACGCCAGCACCTGCGCGGCGCACCAGTTCGTCACCTATCACCTCGCGAAGGCGCCGCAGGGCATTGCTCACTGCCGGCTGGGTAATAGAGAGGTTGCGGGCGGCGCGCGTGAGGTTGCGCTCCGCCATAACCTCGTCGAAGACGCGAAGCAGGTTGAGGTCGAGCGTGCGAAAGTTGACATCCATCAGTGCTGTGAATGATAAACATCAGAAAGATAAAGTGGCAAAGCATTAGGGTAACCCCTAATATCACGGCATCGGCACTCGTTGCCATTCATCCCCGGAGGGATCGCACCATGACCAGCTTTGTCCACGTTGACCAACCTACTGTTCACCCCGGCGTCCGTCGCGCCGAAGTCCTGTTCGGCCAGATCCAGGCCGCCCGCGCAGGCGCCGAAGGCGCCCGTCCGCTGATCGCCTTGTTCATCGTTGCCATCGCTGCAGCGGTTCTGGTGGTCGCCGACACGCTCGTCTCCAACTGGAACGAAGGCGCATTGCTCGCCGCATGGACCATCTTCTGCCTCGCAGCGATCGCGTTGTTTGCCCTGTTCGCCAGCTCGGTGCGCAAGAGCAGCATCGCCAGCCTCTGGCAAGCTGCTGCCGAGCGCCGCGCTGCAAACCGGGCTGATGCACGTTTCATGGAAACTGCGAAGAACGACCCACGCGTGATGCAGGAACTGCAAGCTGCCGTGTGGCGCCAGCAATCGGAAGGCACTGTGCCTGCCGCTGCAGTTGCCAAGGTCGACGCGCTGGCTCGCATGAGCACCCGCTCGCAGGAAGCGCGCATGCCGACGCTCTATGAAGCGATGCGCCGCATGAACAGCTCGCGCTATTACTAAGCTGAGCTGAAGCTCGCTTTAGATAGATAGCCGCCTTCGGGCGGCTTTTTTCTTGTTTGGTCGAATCCTCCTTGGGCAGCTGCGGCTCGCTCTCCCTAGCTGCGGCTCGCTCTCCCTAGCTGCGGCTCGCTCTCCCTAGCCGCGGCTCGCTCTCCCTATTAGTTAGTAAGAGAAGAGCGTGCGGGCTGCGCGTGCGCTAAGGGGATCACGAGCGAGCTTGCCTGGCAAGTAGGGGTGGTTCGCATGCACCGCATGAGAACAAAACATCTCCGGAGTGGCGCCAAGCTGAAAAAGCGATGTATACTCGTGGGCTCGGCTGACAACGCATTGATGTGTTGTTCGGTGGTTGCCCTGGAAGGGGTGGTTGCTGAGGGTTGGCTGAGAAAAAGATTCTTCGAAGTTGACTGGATTGCAAAAAACAGTGCATAATCGAAGGCTCCGCTGAAACAGCTTCAGCGTCTCGCAGCGAAGGTTGCGGGGTGCAAATAAGAAGATGTTGAAAGCGAAAAAAGTTTGACGGTTCTGTAAAAACCGTGATAGACTACAAGGCTTCGCTGATCGCAGCAAAGCAAGACGAAGTAAACGATGAGTTGCTTCGGTGATCGTTAAAAATTTACAGCCGATAAGCGTGGGCGTTTGAAGGTAATTGCGTAAGTTCTTCGGAACAAGTCGCAAGACTTAAAAACGCTCATGAGATAGAAGTGAAGTTCACTTTAATTCTTTTTTTATGAGTTTTGCTTGACCGCGAGGTCAGGCGCAAAAATCAAGATCGAACTATAGAGTTTGATCCTGGCTCAGATTGAACGCTGGCGGCATGCCTTACACATGCAAGTCGAACGGCAGCGCGGGAGCAATCCTGGCGGCGAGTGGCGAACGGGTGAGTAATACATCGGAACGTGCCCAATCGTGGGGGATAACGCAGCGAAAGCTGTGCTAATACCGCATACGATCTACGGATGAAAGCAGGGGATCGCAAGACCTTGCGCGAATGGAGCGGCCGATGGCAGATTAGGTAGTTGGTGAGGTAAAGGCTCACCAAGCCTTCGATCTGTAGCTGGTCTGAGAGGACGACCAGCCACACTGGGACTGAGACACGGCCCAGACTCCTACGGGAGGCAGCAGTGGGGAATTTTGGACAATGGGCGAAAGCCTGATCCAGCCATGCCGCGTGCAGGATGAAGGCCTTCGGGTTGTAAACTGCTTTTGTACGGAACGAAACGGCCTTTTCTAATAAAGAGGGCTAATGACGGTACCGTAAGAATAAGCACCGGCTAACTACGTGCCAGCAGCCGCGGTAATACGTAGGGTGCAAGCGTTAATCGGAATTACTGGGCGTAAAGCGTGCGCAGGCGGTTATGTAAGACAGTTGTGAAATCCCCGGGCTCAACCTGGGAACTGCATCTGTGACTGCATAGCTAGAGTACGGTAGAGGGGGATGGAATTCCGCGTGTAGCAGTGAAATGCGTAGATATGCGGAGGAACACCGATGGCGAAGGCAATCCCCTGGACCTGTACTGACGCTCATGCACGAAAGCGTGGGGAGCAAACAGGATTAGATACCCTGGTAGTCCACGCCCTAAACGATGTCAACTGGTTGTTGGGTCTTCACTGACTCAGTAACGAAGCTAACGCGTGAAGTTGACCGCCTGGGGAGTACGGCCGCAAGGTTGAAACTCAAAGGAATTGACGGGGACCCGCACAAGCGGTGGATGATGTGGTTTAATTCGATGCAACGCGAAAAACCTTACCCACCTTTGACATGTACGGAATTCGCCAGAGATGGCTTAGTGCTCGAAAGAGAACCGTAACACAGGTGCTGCATGGCTGTCGTCAGCTCGTGTCGTGAGATGTTGGGTTAAGTCCCGCAACGAGCGCAACCCTTGTCATTAGTTGCTACATTCAGTTGGGCACTCTAATGAGACTGCCGGTGACAAACCGGAGGAAGGTGGGGATGACGTCAAGTCCTCATGGCCCTTATAGGTGGGGCTACACACGTCATACAATGGCTGGTACAAAGGGTTGCCAACCCGCGAGGGGGAGCTAATCCCATAAAACCAGTCGTAGTCCGGATCGCAGTCTGCAACTCGACTGCGTGAAGTCGGAATCGCTAGTAATCGTGGATCAGAATGTCACGGTGAATACGTTCCCGGGTCTTGTACACACCGCCCGTCACACCATGGGAGCGGGTTCTGCCAGAAGTAGTTAGCTTAACCGCAAGGAGGGCGATTACCACGGCAGGGTTCGTGACTGGGGTGAAGTCGTAACAAGGTAGCCGTATCGGAAGGTGCGGCTGGATCACCTCCTTTCTGGAAACAAGCAATTTAATTTAAACGCCCACACTTATCGGTTGTTGGAAGAAGTCGAAATCTTTATTGATTCTCGATTGGGTCTGTAGCTCAGCTGGTTAGAGCACCGTCTTGATAAGGCGGGGGTCGTTGGTTCGAGCCCAACTAGACCCACCAAATCTTCTGATTTCTCGTGTGAGAGTTTTGGGGGATTAGCTCAGCTGGGAGAGCACCTGCTTTGCAAGCAGGGGGTCGTCGGTTCGATCCCGTCATCCTCCACCAATAAATCGATACTTAAAATTCAACACCAAAGCGGCTTTGTGCGTGAGCATGAGGCTTCTTTGTTGTTGATCGAGATCTCTTGATCAATCGGCTGTTCTTTAAAAATTCATAGAGTCGAATCAGCGTTGCTGATGGAAACTGCACATTCGTAAAGGTTTAGTGCAGACCGTGCCATCAGCAACATAGAATTTTTGATTGCGTCAAAAGAAACTTCAATTTCGAGTCAAATCGAATTTTGAATGTAACGGCATAACGCGTCAGGTGAGAGACCTGACATATTCCTTGAAATGATTTTGTAGTTTCGCAAGAAACGTCAAAGTTATAGGGTCAAGTGAATAAGAGCACGTGGTGGATGCCTTGGCAATGATAGGCGACGAAGGACGTGATAGCCTGCGATAAGCTTCGGGGAGCTGGCAAATTAGCTTTGATCCGGAGATTTCCGAATGGGGAAACCCACCGAAAGGTATCGCATGATGAATACATAGTCATGCGAGGCGAACCGGGTGAACTGAAACATCTCAGTAGCTCGAGGAAAAGACATCAACCGAGATTCCGAAAGTAGTGGCGAGCGAAATCGGAAGAGCCTGTTAGTGATAGCACAAGACATAACGGAACAGTTTGGAAAGACTGGCCATAGCGGGTGATAGCCCCGTACGTGAAATGACCTGTGTGGTACTGAGCTAACGACAAGTAGGGCGGGACACGAGAAATCCTGTCTGAATATGGGGGGACCATCCTCCAAGGCTAAATACTCATCATTGACCGATAGTGAACTAGTACCGTGAGGGAAAGGCGAAAAGAACCCCGGGAGGGGAGTGAAATAGATCCTGAAACCGCGTGCTTACAAAAAGTAGGAGCCTCGTAAGGGGTGACTGCGTACCTTTTGTATAATGGGTCAGCGACTTACATTCAGTGGCAAGGTTAACCGAATAGGGAAGCCGTAGAGAAATCGAGTCCGAATAGGGCGATCAGTCGCTGGGTGTAGACCCGAAACCAAGTGATCTATCCATGGCCAGGATGAAGGTGCCGTAACAGGTACTGGAGGTCCGAACCGACTAGTGTTGCAAAACTAGCGGATGAGCTGTGGATAGGGGTGAAAGGCTAAACAAACTTGGAAATAGCTGGTTCTCTCCGAAAACTATTTAGGTAGTGCCTCAAGTATTACCATCGGGGGTAGAGCACTGTTTTGGCTAGGGGGTCATGGCGACTTACCAAACCAAGGCAAACTCCGAATACCGATGAGTACAGCTTGGGAGACAGAGCACCGGGTGCTAACGTCCGGACTCAAGAGGGAAACAACCCAGACCGCCAGCTAAGGTCCCTAAAATTGGCTAAGTGGGAAACGAAGTGGGAAGGCTAAAACAGTCAGGATGTTGGCTTAGAAGCAGCCATCATTTAAAGAAAGCGTAATAGCTCACTGATCGAGTCGTCCTGCGCGGAAGATGTAACGGGGCTAAGCCAGTTACCGAAGCTGCGGATTTGCAATTTATTGCAAGTGGTAGGAGAGCGTTCTGTAAGCCTGTGAAGGTGCGTTGTAAAGCGTGCTGGAGGTATCAGAAGTGCGAATGCTGACATGAGTAGCGTTAAAGGGGGTGAAAAGCCCCCTCGCCGTAAGCGCAAGGTTTTCTACGCAACGTTCATCGGCGTAGAGTGAGTCGGCCCCTAAGGCGAGGCAGAGATGCGTAGCTGATGGGAAACAGGTCAATATTCCTGTACCGTTATATAGTGCGATGTGGGGACGGATCTTAATAGGTCATCCAGTTATTGGATTATTCTGGTTTAGTTGGATGTAGGCGTGCATTAGGCAAATCCGGTGCACATATACCGAGGCCAACGATCGAGCGGACTTGTCCGTGAAGTGACTGAACGAGGTTCCAGGAAAAGCCACTAAGCTTCAGCTATATACGACCGTACCGCAAACCGACACTGGTGCGCGAGATGAGTATTCTAAGGCGCTTGAGAGAACTCAGGAGAAGGAACTCGGCAAATTGACACCGTAACTTCGGAAGAAGGTGTGCCCTATTAGTGTGTAGTGAACAACGAAGCATGAATGGGTTGCAAAAAATCGGTGGCTGCGACTGTTTATTAAAAACACAGCACTCTGCAAACACGAAAGTGGACGTATAGGGTGTGACGCCTGCCCGGTGCTGGAAGATTAAATGATGGGGTGCAAGCTCTTGATTGAAGTCCCAGTAAACGGCGGCCGTAACTATAACGGTCCTAAGGTAGCGAAATTCCTTGTCGGGTAAGTTCCGACCTGCACGAATGGCGTAACGATGGCCACACTGTCTCCTCCTGAGACTCAGCGAAGTTGAAATGTTTGTGATGATGCAATCTCCCCGCGGAAAGACGGAAAGACCCCATGAACCTTTACTGTAGCTTTGTATTGGACTTTGAACAGATCTGTGTAGGATAGGTGGGAGGCTTTGAAGCAGGGTCGCTAGATCTTGTGGAGCCAACGTTGAAATACCACCCTGGTGTGTTTGAGGTTCTAACCTAGGTCCATTATCTGGATCGGGGACAGTGCATGGTAGGCAGTTTGACTGGGGCGGTCTCCTCCCAAAGCGTAACGGAGGAGTTCGAAGGTACGCTAGTTACGGTCGGACATCGTGACGATAGTGCAATGGCATAAGCGTGCTTAACTGCGAGACTGACAAGTCGAGCAGATGCGAAAGCAGGACATAGTGATCCGGTGGTTCTGTATGGAAGGGCCATCGCTCAACGGATAAAAGGTACTCTGGGGATAACAGGCTGATACCGCCCAAGAGTTCATATCGACGGCGGTGTTTGGCACCTCGATGTCGGCTCATCTCATCCTGGGGCTGTAGCCGGTCCCAAGGGTATGGCTGTTCGCCATTTAAAGAGGTACGTGAGCTGGGTTTAAAACGTCGTGAGACAGTTTGGTCCCTATCTTCCGTGGGCGCTGCAGATTTGAGGAAGCCTGCTCCTAGTACGAGAGGACCGGAGTGGACACACCTCTGGTGTATCGGTTGTCACGCCAGTGGCATTGCCGAGTAGCTAAGTGTGGAAGAGATAACCGCTGAAAGCATCTAAGCGGGAAACTCGTTTCAAGATGAGATCTGCCGGGGCCTTGAGCCCCCTAAAGAGTCGTTCAAGACCAGGACGTTGATAGGTCAGGTGTGGAAGCGCAGTAATGCGTTAAGCTAACTGATACTAATTGCTCGTGCGGCTTGACCCTATAATTTTGATCATCAGATCAAGGTGTTATGCCAAGTTGACGCATTCAAAATACATTCAAGCAAGCGCAAGACAGTTGCGTGCTGATTCCAAACTCTATGAATTCGTTTATCTGATCACGTGATCAGGTAAGCAACCCTTTATGCCTGATGACCATAGCGAGTTGGTACCACTCCTTCCCATCCCGAACAGGACAGTGAAACGACTCAGCGCCGATGATAGTGCGGGTTCCCGTGTGAAAGTAGGTCATCGTCAGGCTCTTACAGCCCAGAAAACCCCAGTCAGCAATGACTGGGGTTTTTTGCATTTGGAAAAACCACTTCAATTACCGACGCCAAATCGTGAGTAATTGATGTTGGCTAAACCAGCGGCCAAGAAAAAGCCCGGTGGAGCAATCCACCGGGCTTTTTCTATTTAAGAACCGCTGAGGATCAGGCAGCCAAGCGCTGCTCAATAGCAGCCTTGGTCTCCGGCAATTCCTTTGGCAGGTGATGCGACAGTTGTTGGAACAACTCCGCGTGCAGCTTCAGTTCCGCTTGCCAGGCTGCCTTGTCGATGCTGGTCACAGTCGCGAATTGCTCGGCGCTGAATTCCAGCCCCGTCCAGTTCAGATCTTCATACCGCGGGCTCACACCAGTGATGTGCTCGACGCCTTCGGTCTTCTTGCCTTCGATGCGATCGATCATCCACTTCAGCACGCGCATGTTCTCGCCGTAACCAGGCCAGACGAACTTGCCGTCGGCGCCCTTGCGGAACCAGTTGGTCGTATAGATCTTCGGCAGCTTCGCGCCCGATGCTTCGAGCTTCTTGCCGACGTTGAGCCAATGCTGGAAGTAGTCGGCCATGTTGTAGCCGGCGAACGGCAGCATCGCGAACGGGTCGCGGCGCACCACGCCTTGCTGGCCGCCGGCGGCTGCCGTGGTTTCAGAGCCCATCGTTGCAGCCATGTAGACGCCTTCGACCCAGTTGTGGGCTTCGGTCACCAACGGAACGGTCGTCGAGCGGCGGCCGCCGAAGATGAAGGCGTCAATCGCCACACCCTTCGGATCGTCCCAGGCGTCATCCAATGCCGGGTTGTTGGTCGCGGCCACGGTGAAGCGCGAGTTGGGGTGCGCTGCCTTGGCGCCCGTTTCCTTGGCGATCTGCGGCGTCCAGTCCTTGCCCTGCCAGTCGGTCAGGTGCTCGGGCAGCGTCTTGGTGTCCTGCTCCATGCCTTCCCACCAGACGTCACCGTCGTCGGTCAGCGCGACATTCGTGAAGATCACGTCGCTGTTCAGGCTGTCCATGCAGTTCGGGTTGGTCAGCATGTTGGTGCCGGGCGCCACGCCGAAATAACCGGCTTCGGGATTGATCGCGTACAGGCGGCCGTCCTTGCCGGGTTTGATCCAGGCGATGTCGTCGCCGATGGTCGTGACCTTCCAGCCTTCGAAACCAGCGGGCGGCACCAGCATCGAGAAATTCGTCTTGCCGCAGGCACTCGGGAAAGCGGCGGCCACGTGGTACTTCTTGCCCTCGGGGTTCGTCACGCCGAGGATCAGCATGTGCTCGGCCAGCCAGCCTTCGTCGCGGCCCATGTTCGAGGCGATGCGCAGCGCGAAGCACTTCTTGCCCAGCAGCGCATTGCCGCCGTAGCCCGAGCCATAGCTCCAGATCTCGCGCGTCTCGGGGTAGTGAACGATGTACTTGGTCTTGTTGCAGGGCCAGGACACGTCCTTTTGCCCAGCTTCGAGCGGCGCACCCACGGTGTGCACGCAGGGCACGAACTCGCCGTCGGCGCCGAGCACCTCGTACACGGCCTTGCCCATGCGGGTCATGATGCGCATGTTGACCGCCACGTAAGGCGAGTCGGAGAGTTCGATGCCGATGTGTGCGATCGGCGAACCCAGCGGGCCCATGCTGAACGGCACCACATACATCGTGCGGCCCTTCATGCAGCCGTCGAAAAGCGGCTGCAGCGTCGCACGCATTTCGGCCGGGGCCATCCAGTTGTTGGTGGGGCCGGCGCTCTCTTTTTCGTTGGAACAGATGAAGGTGCGGTCTTCGACGCGCGCGACGTCGGTCGGGTCGGACACCGCGAGGAACGAATTGGGGCGCTTGGCGGGGTTGAGCTTCTTGAAGGTGCCCGCGTCGACCAGTTGTTGGCAGAGGCGGTCGTACTCCTCCTTGCTGCCGTCGCACCAGTAGATGGACTCGGGTTTGCACAGCGCGGCCATGTCGGCCACCCAGGCAATCAGTTTCGCGTTCTTGACGTATGAGGGCGCCTGAATGGTGAGGCCCTTCATCGTGGGTGCGTTCATCGGAAATCTCCTAAGTTGAAAAATCGTCTTTCCGAACGGGACGCCGTGCCTGCATGGGCGCGGAGGTCCGTTTGAGAAAACGTTTCGCGAAGGGAGATTGCGCTGCCGCGGGCCGCACCGCCCGCGGACGACAGCCCAAGAGGCTGTCAGGCCAAGTAGACAGCGATGGATGCCAGCAGAAGCATCAGCACGCCGCCAGCGAGCGGCAGCACGATCGGCATCAGGTGAACGACCGATTCGACGGCGTCTTTTTCGACGGCGGCGGCGTGGCCGGGCTCGACGGGAGTGGGGTTGGACATCGGGAAGTACCTCGAATACACAAATGACAAAACTGCGGGCATTTTACCGGCGAGGCCCTGCGGAGCGGTCTAGGGGGTTGCGAGCCCTTGTGGACATCTCAATGCTGCTCCTCGGCCTCGAAGCCGGCGTCTTTCAGTGCAGTCAACACGCTGGCCAGGTGCGCCCTTCCGCGGGTTTGCAGGACCAGCTCGATATCCACGTTCTGGGCCGCGAGCATGGTGAAGGCGCGCTGATGGTGAACCTCGTCGACGTTAGCGCCCGCTTCGGCGACAGTTGCCGTGATCTCGGCCAGTGAGCCCGGCACGTCGCGCGCACTCACACGCACCCGCGCCAGCCGCCCGGCCCTGACCATGCCGCGCTCGATGATGGCCGCAAGCAGCAGCGGATCGATGTTTCCGCCCGAGAGCACCAGCCCGACGCGCTTGCCCTTGAAGCGTTCCGGATGCCGGATCAGCGCCGCAAGGCCCGCAGCACCCGCACCTTCGACCAGGGTCTTTTCGATCTCGAGCAGCATCAGCACGCCCTGCTCGATGTCGCCTTCGTCCACCAGCACCAGGTCGTCGACCTTGCTCGCGATGATTTCCTGCGTCAGCACGCCCGGCGTACCCACCGCGATGCCTTCGGCGATGGTGCTCTTGCCCTGCGCGTGGTGCGTGCCCTTGATGGCGTTGACCATGCCCGGGAAGCGCGTGGTCTGCACGCCGACGATCTCGATGCCGGGCTTGCGATCGCGTGCCGCGACCGCCATGCCGGCGATGAGCCCGCCGCCGCCGACCGCCACGACCAGCGTGTCGAGGTCGGGCACCGCGTCGAGCATTTCGAGTGCGACAGTGCCCTGGCCGGCGATGATGGCTTCGTCGTCGTAGGGGTGCACGAAGGCCAGTCCTTCGCGCTCGGCAAGCTCCAATGCATGCGCGCGCGCCGCATCGAGCGTGTCGCCGTGCAGCACCACCTCGGCGCCAAAGCCGCGGGTGCGCTCGATCTTCACGCCGGGCGTGAAGCGCGGCATCACGATCAGCGCCCGAAGGCCCAGCCGCTGCGCGTGATAGGCCACACCCTGCGCGTGGTTGCCGGCCGACATGGCGATCACGCCGCGCGTGCCCGCCTCCGACAGGTCGACCAGCTTGTTGCAGGCACCCCGCTCCTTGAAGGAGGATGTGAACTGCAGGTTCTCGAATTTCAGGAACACCTGCGCGCCGACGATTTCGGAGAGCGTGCGTGATTCGACACAGGGCGTATTGAGCACCTGACCCTGGAGGCGCACCGCGGCGCGCCGGATTTCTTCGATTCCGACCATGGCGCGCATTGTGGGCTGGAATCGCCAGATCAGGGTTTTTACCCTTTCGGCGTCTTCCCGAAGCCAAAAGTCTGCGTTATGGTCTCTCCACGAATTTCCTCATTGGAGGTTTCCTGATGGTCAAGCGTGCGGGTGTCGATGTAGTGGCTGCTGCGGTACGCGGGCAGGCATTGCCTTCGCCTGGACTCAAGGAGGCACCGGTGCTCGAGCTCATGTGCTCGCACTTCGTGCTCACGCTCGCAGCCAAGCAGGGGCCGCGCTTCAATGTGCGGCGCGATATCAACGGATTGCTCTCGCTCACGGGGCGTCACCTCGTGTGGCCCGCCCCGGTGCTGCAGCGATTGCGCGAGTTCCTTGGCAGACGCTGTGCGGGCAACGAAGCGTGGAAGGGCGTCGAGAATTTCGATGGCCGCACGCTGCTCGAACGCCACGGCGTGTGGCGCGGCCCGTATGAAGAAGGCACGCTCTTCTTCTATCTCGACGAATACGCGAAGGACCAGCCGAAGGACCTGCTCTCGGTGCTCGCCGTCACGCGCGACTGGCTCACGCATGCGCTGCGCAAGCAATCGACATTGGTCGAGAAGAACATCGATGCGCTCGCGGGCCTGCTGCAACTCAACAAGGCCGAGCGCGCGCTGCTGCTCTACGGCACGCTCGCGCGTTACCAGCGCGACCTGCGCTCGCTGCTGGTCGAGTTCAAGGTCAACAACGCGCCCGAGGCGTACGCCGCCATCGCCGACATCGCGGGCGTCAACGCGAGCGAAGTGGGCGAGGCCTTGCGCGCGGGCTCGCGGCTCGAGCGCATCGGTCTCGTCGAGAACCTGATCTCCGAGCACAACATCACCGACCTCGCCGATCTGATGAAGGTCAGCGAGAAGCTTCCGCCGGTGCTGATGCGCGAATACCGCGACCACAACGAATTGATGGCGGTGTTCACGCGGCCGTCGGCCAAGAGCGCGCTCACGCCGCACGATTTTTCCTTCGTCGAGGAAGACGCGCAGATGCTCGTCACGCTGCTGCGCGCCGCGGTTGCGCGCAAGGAGCCCGGCGTCAACGTGCTGCTCTACGGCCCGCCCGGCACCGGCAAGACCGAGCTCG
Source organism: Variovorax paradoxus EPS (assembly GCF_000184745.1). Taxonomy (NCBI): domain Bacteria; kingdom Pseudomonadati; phylum Pseudomonadota; class Betaproteobacteria; order Burkholderiales; family Comamonadaceae; genus Variovorax; species Variovorax paradoxus. The sequence continues at coordinate 182,880 of NC_014931.1, forward strand.
CGAAAGTGGTCGCGCAGGCCGCGGGCCTCGAGCTCTTCGAGGTCGAATATGCCGACCGCGACGGTAACTCGCTGAGCGGCCGCGACCGCTACCGCTCTCTGCAGATCGCCCAGGTGTTCCTGAAGGGCAGCGCGCAGGCCGCGTTGCTGTTCGACGAAGTCGAGGACGTGTTCCCCCCGATCAGCACCGAAGCTGCGCAGTTCATGGCGCGGGCCGAGCAGATTCCGTCGTCCACCAGCGGCAGCGTGAGCGGCAAGGCGTGGGTCAACCAGATCCTCGAAGCCAACCCGGTGCCGACGCTGTGGGTCACCAACCGCATCGAGCAGATCGACCCTGCGTTCCGCCGCCGCTTCGCCTACCACCTCGAACTCAAGTCGCCGCCGCCCGGCGCGCGTGAGCAGCTCGTGAAGAAGACGCTCGAAGGCGTGGTCGTGTCCGAGGCGTTCACCGCCAAGCTCGCCGAGCGCAAGGGCCTCACGCCCGCGCAGATTCGCACCGCTGTGCGCTTCGCCGGGCTTGCGAAGACCGACGACGCCTCGATGGAAGGCCTCATCGAGCGGCAACTGCGCAACGCCGACCTGGCGCTGGGCACGCTGGACACCGGTCGCGGCGAGCGCCGAAACGTCACCACCTACGACCTCGACATGCTCAACGTCGAGACCCGCTTCGAGATTCCGCGCATCGTCGAGGCGCTCAAGGCGCGCGGCCATGGCACGCTGTGCTTCTACGGCGCGCCGGGCACCGGCAAGACCGCGCTGGCCGAGCACATCGCGCGGGCCGTGGGCCGGCCGCTCATCATCAAGCAGGCCAGCGACCTCATGAGCAAGTACGTCGGCGAGACCGAGCAGAACATGGCCGCCATGTTCAAGGAAGCCGAGGCCGAAAAAGCCGTGCTGTTGCTGGACGAGGCCGACTCCTTCCTGCAGGACCGGCGCGGCGCGCAGCGCACCTACGAGGTCACCGAAGTCAACGAGATGCTGCAGGGCATGGAGCGCTTCAACGGCGTGTTCGTCTGCACCACCAACCTCTTGGACCGGCTCGACCAGGCGGCCCTGCGGCGCTTCACCTTCAAGATCAAGTTCAAGCCGCTCACGGCCGCGCAGCGCGAGCGCATGTTCGTGACCGAAGCGCTGGCGGGCGATGCGGCGCTCCTGACCGGCGAAGTGAAAACGCGGCTCGCGCAACTGGCGCAGCTGTGCCCGGGGGATTTCGCGGCGGTGAAACGCCAGACCGATATCCTCGCGGTCGAATTTTCGGCTGCGGAGTTTCTCGACCAGCTCGAGGCCGAGCACCGCATCAAGCCCGAGGTCCGGGAATCGCGCGGCATGGGCTTCGTCCAGTAGCAAAGATCAACAGGCAGGGTGCTCCGTCAACGCGGGCACGAGGAGGATTCCATGGGCTCTCGCACCACAGACCTGCGGCGGCTGCCGCGTCCCGGCGCATGGGCTGCTGCGGCAGCGCTTGCCATCGCCGGCCTCCTGGCGGGTTGCGGAGGTGGCGGTGGAGGAGGAGGTGGGGGCGGCGGTTTCCCCATCGTCGGTGGTGCGCCGCCACCGGGCGGCACTCCACCCACCAACGGCGGCGGCGGTGGCCTTGTTCCATCGTCGGAAGTCGCCGGCCAGTGCGCCGCGCCGCGCCGAGGCATCGACCCCGCAACCGGCACCGCCTATCCCGACACCGCCGGCACGGTCGACAACGAAAAGAGCTGGGTGCGCAGCTGGATCGACGAGACCTACCTTTGGTACAACGAAGTGCCGGCCACGCTGGTGGCGGCCGACTACGCGACGCCCGTGGCGTTCTTCAACGTGCTCAAGACCACGGCCACCACCGCCTCCGGCCGCGCCAAGGACCGCTTTCATTACATCTACGACACCGAGGCATACCGCCAGCTGTCGAATGCCGGCATTTCGCCAAGCTACGGAATCGAGTTCGCTTTCGTGCGCGGCTCCCGCCCGAACCGCGACCTGCGCGTGGCCTTCGTCGAGCCGCATTCCAGCTCGCCCGCCGCAGCCCAGGGCATCGCGCGCGGCGCGAGGATTCTCGAGATCGACGGCGTCGATGTGCTCAACGGCACGAACACGGCAGTCATCAACCGCGGCGTCTCGCCGCAGGCAGCCGGCGAGACGCACACCTTCAAGTTGCAGGAAGGCAGCGCGACGCGAACCATCGACCTCACGGCCGCCCAGGTGACGCGCACGCCGGTGCAGAACGTCAAGACCATCGACGATGCGGGCAGTCGCGTCGGATATTTGCTGTTCAACGACCACATCACCACCTCCGAGGCGCAGCTCATCGCGGCAGTCAACAAGCTCAAGGGCGACGGCATCCAGGACCTGGTGCTCGACATGCGCTACAACGGCGGCGGCCAGCTCAACATCGCGAGCCGGCTCGCCTACATGGTGGCCGGGCCCAGCCAGACGGCCGGCAAGACCTTCGAGTTGCTGACCTTCAACGACAAGAACCCGTTCCGCCTCACGTTCGCGCAGGCCCTGACCCCGTTCATCGGCACCAGCCGCGCCAACCAGCCGCTGCCCACGCTCGGCCTTTCGCGCGTCACCGTGCTCACCAGCCCCGACACCTGCTCGGCCAGCGAGTCGGTGATCAACAGCCTGCGCGGCATCGGCGTCACGGTCAACCTGGTGGGCGGCACCACCTGCGGCAAGCCCTACGGCTTCTATCCGAAGGACAACTGCGGCACCACCTACTTCGCGATCCAGTTCAAGGGCGTGAACCAGGCGGGCTTCGGCGACTACGGCGATGGCTTCGCGCCCAACGCCAATTGCGTCGTGGCCGACGACTTCGGCCACCAACTCGGCGATCCCGCCGAGGCGCGGCTGGCCGCGGCGCTCACGCTGCGCAGTTCCGGCGCGTGTCCGGTGCCCGTGGCATCTTCCAAGGCCGTGCCAGGCATCGGCCTGGACAAGGCCGAGGTCGCACCATCTGAAGAGCAACCCGCTCTTCTCAATCGCTCGCCACTGCGCGAGAACCGCCTGATCGATCCCCCGCCCAACGCGGGTTGACAGGCATCTGCGGCGCCAGTCAGCGCTTCCCGGAAACCGGGTTTAAACGGCGCTTGCCACGCCCGTGCTTCGCGATTTAGAGTTTGGCAAACGTTTGCGCAAAGCTTTGCGCACGTTTGTATTCAGCGCCCTCTCGAACTGAAAACCAAACACCTAGGAGAAGCAGATGCGCAAGTTGCACAAATGGATCGGGGCCGTTTTCGCCCTCGTCGCCGCGGCCGTGGTGGCGGGCTGCGGCGGAGGCGGTGACGGCAACGGGGGCTTCGGGCTCGCGCCCGGCTTCGGCGGTCCGCCGCCGCCTGCGCAGAAGATCATCATCGACAGCGACTACAACACCATGAGCGACGACGGCCAGCTTGGCGTCATGGCCGCGCAGCTGCAGGCCGAGGGCAAGGTCCAGGTCATGGGCATCAGCGTGGTCTCGGGCAACCAGTGGCTCAAGCAAGGCGTGGCCGATGCGCTGATGTCGGTCGAGCGGCTCGGCGTGGGCGACCGCATCGGCGTGTACGTGGGCGAGAACTACGCGCTCAACCACACCTTCGCCGACGTCGAGGCCGAAATGGCGGCGGGCGCGGGCGGCGACGGCTACCTGGGCGCCTGGAGCGGCCCCGAGCCCAAGACCGACGCCGACCTGAAGCCTTCGCCCGACGGCTTTGCCACCCGAACGCTGGTGCAGCGCAAGAGCGCGGTCGACTTCATCATCGACACGGTCAAGGCCAATCCGAACGAGATCACCATCCTGGCCATCGGCCCGCTCACCAACATCGCGCTTGCGGTGAAGAAGAGCCCCGACATCATTCCGCTGATCAAGAAGATCGTCTACATGGGCGGCGCGATCGACGTGCCGGGCAACACCACCAAGGCCGCCGAGTTCAACTGGTGGTTCGACCCCGATGCCGCGCAGTTCGTGGTGCGCCTGCCGATCCCGCAGGTGGTGGTGCCGCTGGACGTGACCGACACCGTGTTCCTCACCAAGCCGATCTACGACCGCATCGCCCATCCGGCCAAGCCGACCGCGGTGACGGAAGTGTTCCGCAAGCTCAACGGCTACGGCTTCAGCGGCACGAACGGCTTCGAGAACAACCCCGACTACACGCAGAACATCTGGGACACCCTCACGCTGGCCTACCTGATCGATCCGACCTACGCGACCAGGACGGTGGAGCGCTATGTCGACGTGGTCGCCAAGCCGGGCGCCGCGGACAACGGCCGCTCCATCGGCTACGCCTCGCAGCCCGCGGGCCCGACGCTGCAGAAGATGACGGTGGTGCAGCGCTTCGACAACACGCGCTTCTTCGAGCTCTTCGTCGACCTGCTGACGCGGCCGGTGCCGATCACGCTGCCGCCGGCGAACTGAAGCAGCGTTGCTGCTCGGTCAGAAGGCCGAGCACACGCGCAGCACTTCGGTCCCATAAGCCTCGAGCTTCTTGGTACCGATGCCGCTGATGCCCTGCAGGTCCTCGAGCGTTGCGGGTGCGCGCTCGGCAATCGACGCCAGCGTGGCGTCGTGGAAGATCACATAGGCCGGCAGGTTGTGCTCCTTGGCCACCTCGGCGCGCCAGGCCTTGAGCGCCTCGAAGCGCTTCTTGCCGGTGTCGTCCAGCTTGGCGGCCGCCGGCGACGGCGCGCCCTTGGCGACCTTCTCGCGGCGGGGCTTGCGCTCCGCCGGTGACGAAATGGATTCGCGCAGCGTCACGTTCGCCTCGCCCTTGAGCACCGCACGCGATCCCTCGGTGAGCTTGAGCGTGTTGAAGGCTTCCGCATCGACCGCCAATGCGCCCGTGGCGATCAACTGGCGCAGCACGCCGCGCAGTTGCACCTCGCTGAACTCCGCGCCCAGGCCGAAGGTGCTGATGCGCTCGTGGCCGAACTGCTTGACCTTCTCGGTCTCCTTGCCGCGCAGGATGTCCATGATGTGCCCCGCGCCGAAGCTGATGCCGCTCAGCTGCTGCACCCGGTAGATGGTGCTCAGCAGCTTGCGCGCGGCATCGGTGCCGTCCCACACGTTCGGCGGGTTCAGGCAGTTGTCGCAGTTGCCGCAGGGCGTGCTCTTCTCGCCGAAATAGCCCAGGAGGCGCACGCGCCGGCAGTCGCTCGCCTCGGCCAGCGAGAGCAGGGCGTCGAGCTTGCCGCGCATCACCTGCTTGAACTCCTCGCCCGCCGGGCTCTCGTCGATCATGCGGCGCTGGTTGACCACGTCGTTCAGGCCGTAGGTCATCCAGGCATCGGCCGGAGCGCCGTCGCGGCCGGCGCGGCCGGTTTCCTGGTAGTAGCCCTCGATGTTCTTGGGCATGTCCAGGTGGCCGACGAAGCGCACGTCGGGCTTGTCGATGCCCATGCCGAAGGCGATGGTCGCGACCATCACGATGCCTTCTTCGCGGAGGAACCGGTCCTGGTGCTTCTGGCGCACCGCGGCGTCGAGGCCCGCGTGGTACGGCAGCGCATTGATGCCCGCACCCTGCAGCGTGGTCGCAAGGTCTTCCACACGCTTGCGCGACTGGCAATAGACCACGCCCGCATCGCCCTCGTGCTCGCGCTCGATGAAGCGCAGCAGTTGCGTGGTCGCGTCTTTTTTCTCGACGATGGTGTAGCGGATGTTCGGCCGGTCGAAGCTGGAGACGAACTGGCGCGCTTCTTCGAGCTGCAGCCGCTCGACGATGTCGGCGCGCGTGAGGTCGTCGGCCGTGGCGGTGAGTGCGATGCGCGGCACGCCCGGGTAGCGCTCGTGCAGCACGGTGAGCGCGCGGTATTCGGGGCGGAAGTCGTGGCCCCACTGGCTCACGCAATGCGCCTCGTCGATGGCGAACAGCGAGAGCTTGCCGCGCTCCTTGAGCGAATCGAGTTGCGACAGGAAGCGCGGCGTGTTGACGCGCTCGGGCGCCGCATAAAGCAGCGTGATCTCGCCGCGCAGCATGCGGCGCTCCACGTCCTGCGTCTGCTCCCAGTCGAGCGTGGAGTTGAGGAACGCCGCGTTCACCCCCGCCTCGTGCAACGCGCCGACCTGGTCGTGCATCAGCGCGATCAGCGGCGACACCACCACCGCGACGCCGCGCCCCGCGCGCTGCCGGGCAATGGCCGGGATCTGGTAGCAGAGCGACTTGCCGCCGCCGGTAGGCATCAGCACCAGTGCGTCGCCGCCGCCCACCACGTGATCGACGATGTCCTGCTGGGCCCCGCGGAATTGCGAATAGCCGAAGACTTCGTGGAGGATTTCGGCCGGCGAGGTGCTGCTGCCGGGGGCGTCGAGGGGGTGGGGTGCGAGGGAGGACACGGGCTGCGAGGCGGACTTCGGGAGAGATGAAAGAGGAACGGGCGGGGGGAGGGCGGTCGATTGTCCCCCAGCCACCCAGTTATGACTGTGGCACGAGCTTTGCAATGGTTGCTCCCGTCCCGCCGCCCTATTTGTCTAGACAGCAATCTGGTGCATCTTCCTTGCGAAATGCACCGAAACGGTCCTCCCGGGTTATCCTGTATATACAAGTTGGGGCGCTTGGCAACAATGCGAGGCGCGCGCAGCCCGGTCACCGGGGCGCATCGCCGAGCCATCTCTCAAGAAACAGAACCAGGAGTACCCATGGTCAAGACGGTAAATATCAGCGCCCCCGAACCTGCCGCTGCGCGTCAGGCCCCCCGAGGGGGACAAGAAAACTTGGGGCGGCCCGGCGTTTTCTTGAAAGTCGCTTCGCTGCTGGCAGCAGGTGCATGTGCAGCGGGCATGGCCGGAACGGCCGCCGCCCAGGACACCAAGATTGCACTCGGCATGTCCGGCTGGACCGGCTTCGCGCCGCTCTCGCTGGCCGACAAGGCCGGCATCTTCAAGAAGAACGGGCTGGACGTCGAACTGAAGATGATTCCGCAGAAGGACCGCCACCTGGCGCTGGCCTCCGGCGCCATCCAGTGCGCCGCCACCACCGTGGAAACGCACGTCGCCTGGAACGCCAACGGCGTGCCGATCGTGCAGATCTTCCAGATGGACAAGTCCTACGGCGCCGACGGCATCGCGGTGCGCAACGACGTGAAGACCTTCGCCGACCTCAAGGGCAAGTCCATCGGCGTGAGCGCCCCCGGCACTGCGCCGTATTTCGGCCTGGCCTGGATGCTCAGCAAGAACGGCATGAGCCTGAAGGACGTGAAGGTCGTCTCGCTCGAGCCCCAGCCCGCCGCGCAAGCCTTCGTGGCCGGCCAGAACGACGCCGCCATGACCTACGAGCCCTACCTCTCGACCGTGCGCGCCAACCCGGCCGCCGGCAAGATCCTCGCGACGACGCTCGACTACCCGATGGTGATGGACACCGTCGGCTGCGCGCCGACCTGGCTCAAGGCCAACCCCAAGGCCGCGGCCGCGCTCACCAAGTCGTACTTCGACGCGCTGGACATGATCAAGGCCGACCCAGCCAAGTCGAACGAGCTCATGGGCTCGGCCGTCAAGCAGAGCGGCGAGCAGTTCGCCAAGTCGTCGGCGTACCTGCGCTGGCAGGACAAGGCGGCCAACCAGAAGTTCTTCGCGGGCGAACTCACCACCTTCATGAAGGAAGCCGCGGCGATCCTTCTGGAAGCCGGCGTGATCCGCAAGGCCCCTGAAGACTACGCAGTCACCTTCGATGCAAGCTACGTCAAGTAAGGCGCTGCCGCAGCAGGTGCCGCCTCGCGCGGCATCGGCGGGCGCCGCGTCCTCCCAGCCCGTCGTGCCTCCCGTGCGCCGCCGCGCGTTCGCGCCGCTCGAACCCATCGGCGCCCGTGCGCGGGTGCTGCTGGGGCTCGGCTTCTTCGTCGTGTTCGTGCTCGTGTGGTCGCTCGCCACGCTCGGCGGCTTCGTGTCGCCGACCTTCCTCGCGAGCCCGCCGACCATGGTCAAGGAAGGCTGGCTGCTCTTCACCGAGTACGGCTTCATCGGCGACATCGGCATGACCGTGTGGCGCGTGTTCGGCGGCTTCCTGTTGGCGGCGGTGTTCGCGGTGCCGCTGGGCATCGCGATGGGCACCTGGAAGACGGTCGAGGCCTTCTTCGAGCCCTTCGTGTCGTTCTGCCGCTACCTGCCGGCCTCGGCCTTCATTCCGCTGCTCATCTTGTGGGCAGGCCTGGGCGAGATGCAGAAGCTGCTGGTGATCTTCATCGGCTCGTTCTTCCAGATCGTGCTGATGGTGGCCGTCACCGTGGGCGGCGCGCGGCGCGATCTCGTCGAGGCCGCCTACACGTTGGGCGCCAACAGCCGCGGCATCGTCGCGCGGGTGCTCATTCCGGGCGCCGCGCCGGGCATCGCCGAAACGCTGCGCCTCGTGCTCGGCTGGGCGTGGACCTACGTGATCGTCGCGGAGCTGATCGGCTCGTCCTCGGGCATCGGCCACATGATCACCGACAGCCAGGCGCTCCTGAACACCGGGCAGATCATCTTCGGGATCATCGTGATCGGCGTCATCGGCCTTCTGTCCGATTTCGCTTTCAAGGCGCTCAACCGCCGCCTTTTCGCATGGGCCGCACTGTGAAGAATCAGCTCTCCATCCAGGGCGTCTCGCGCGTCTTCACCGGCACCAAGGGCCAGAGCACGCAGGCGCTCCTGCCCATCGACTTCGAGGTGAAGGAGAACGACTTCGTCACCATCCTCGGCCCCTCGGGCTGCGGCAAGTCGACGCTGCTGCGCATCGTGGCGGGGCTCGATTTCCCGACCACCGGCCAGGTGCTGCTCGACGGCGAGCGCATCGAAGGCCCGGGCGCCGACCGCGGCGTGGTGTTCCAGAGCTACACGCTCTTTCCGTGGCTCACCGTGGCGCAGAACATCCGCTTCGGCCTGCGCGAGCGCGGCATGAGCGAGGCCGACCAGAAGGAGCGCAGCGAGTTCTTCATCGCCAAGGTGGGCCTGCGCGGTTTCGAACACCACTTTCCGAAGCAACTCTCGGGCGGCATGCAGCAGCGCACCGCGATTGCACGCGCGCTCGCCAACGACCCCAAGATGCTGCTGCTCGACGAGCCTTTCGGCGCGCTGGACAACCAGACGCGCGTGCTGATGCAGGAACTGCTGCTGGGCATCTGGGAGTCGGCGCAGAAGACGGTGCTCTTCGTCACGCACGACATCGACGAGGCGATCTTCATGGCCAACCGCGTGGCGGTGTTCAGCGCGCGGCCGGGCCGCATCAAGACCGAGATCGCGGTGGACTTTCCGCATCCGCGCAGCTACACGATCAAGACCTCGCCCGAGTTCATGGACATCAAGGCGCGCCTGACCGAAGAGATCCGCGCCGAGTCGATGGCCGCTGCAGAGCATTGAACAACCCACGATGAAACGCGACCTGCCGACCCTCGCGCTCTACGCGCAAGTCAAGGATCACATCTCCCGCAAGATCCAGGATGGCACCTGGCCGCCCGGCCACCGCCTGCCGTCGGAGCACGAGCTGGTCGCGCAGTTCGGCATGGCGCGCATGACGGTGAACCGCGCGCTGCGCGAACTGGTGGAGCAGGGGCGCATCGTGCGCGTGGCCGGCGTCGGCAGCTTCGTGGCCGAGAACAAGCCGCAATCGACGCTGCTGCAGATCGCCAACATCGCGAGCGAAATCCGCCAGCGCGGCCACGACTACCGCTGCGAGATGCTCGCGGTCGAGCGCATCGCCGCCTCGCCCGACGTGGCCGCATGGCTCGACCTGCGCGCGGGCGACTCGGTGTTCCACAGCGCCTGCCTGCACCTGGAGAACGACACGCCGGTGCAACTGGAAGAGCGCTACGTCAACCCGCAGGTCGTGCCCGATTACCTCGAGCAGGACTTCAGCGCGATGCCGCCCAGCGAGTACCTGGTGCGCAACGTGCCTTTCGACCAGATCGAACACGTCGTCGATGCCGTGCTGCCCAACGCCGAACAGGCCGAGCGGCTCGCGATGGACGTGACCGACCCCTGCCTCCTGCTCACGCGCCGCACCTGGACGCGCAACACGCCCGTGACCTGGGTGCGCTGCCTGCATCCGGCATCGCGCTACAGCCTGGGCAGCCGCTTCCGAGCTGACGGCAACCCAAGCTTCGGTTAGTTTTTTTCTTGTCGCACCGACCGATCGTTATCTCTCGCAACCACTTGTATAGACAGGTTCACATGCCAAGCAACAACACCGCTCCAACTGATGCCATCGATGCCACCCTGACCCTCACGCCCGGCAAGGTCGACCTTGCGATGCTGCGACGCATCCAGGCCGGCGGCGTCCGGCTCGCGCTCGATCCGTCTGTGCTCGACGGCATGCAGAAGGCCGAGGCGGCGGTGCGCCACATCGTCGAGAACGACCAGGTGGTCTACGGCATCAACACTGGCTTCGGCAAGCTCGCGAGCACGCGCATCGGCAACGACCATCTGGCCGAGCTGCAGCGCAACCTGGTGCTCTCGCACAGCGTGGGCACGGGCGAGCCGCTGGCCGCGCCTGTGGTGCGGATGATCTTGGCAACCAAGGCGGTGAGCCTGGCGCGCGGGCACTCGGGCGTGCGGCCCGCGCTGGTCGATGCGCTGCTGGCGCTGTTCAACGCGGGCGTCACGCCGAGCATTCCGTGCAAGGGCTCGGTCGGCGCATCGGGCGACCTCGCGCCGCTCGCGCACATGGCCTGCGTGCTGATCGGTGAAGGCGAGGCGACGCTGGCCGACGGCAAGAAGGTCAGCGGTGCCGAAGCGATGCGCAGCATCGGCCTCGAGCCCTTCGTGCTCGGGCCGAAGGAAGGCCTCGCACTGCTCAACGGCACGCAAGTGTCGACGGCGCTGGCGCTCGCCGGCCTCTTCGGCGCGGAAGACGTATTCGCCTCGGCGCTGATGTCGGGCGCGCTGTCGCTCGAAGCGATCCAGGGTTCGATCAAGCCCTTCGATGCGCGCATCCACGCCGCACGCGGCCAGCCCGGCCAGATGGCAGTCGCCGGCGCCGTGCGCACGCTGCTCGAAGGCAGCGAAATCGTCCCGTCGCACGCCGATTGCGGCCGCGTGCAGGACCCGTACTCGGTGCGCTGCATCCCCCAGGTGATGGGCGCCTGCCTCGACAACTTGGCCCACGCATCGCGCGTGCTGGTCATCGAAGCCAATGCCGCATCGGACAACCCGCTCGTGTTCTGCGACACCGGCGAAGTGATCTCGGGTGGCAATTTTCACGCCGAGCCGGTCGCCTTCGCGGCCGACATCATTGCGCTGGCCGTGAGCGAAGTCGGCGCGATTGCCGAGCGCCGTATTGCGCTGCTGCTCGACACCGGCCTCTCGGGCCTGCCGCCGTTCCTCGTGCGCGATGGCGGCCTGAACTCCGGCTTCATGATTGCGCAGGTCACCGCCGCCGCACTCGCATCGGAGAACAAGTCGCTCGCGCATCCCGCGAGCGTCGACAGCCTGCCCACGTCGGCCAACCAGGAAGACCACGTCTCGATGGCCACCTTCGCCGCGCGGCGCCTGGGCGACATGGTCAACAACACCGCGGTGGTGGTCGGCATCGAAGCGATGGCCGCCGCGCAAGGCATCGAGCTCAAGCGCAAGCTCAAGAGCTCGCCGCTGGTCGAAGCGGAATTCGCCCGCATCCGCCAGAACGTCGCTTTCCTCGAACGCGACCGCTACCTCGCTCCCGACATCGAAGCCATGCGCCTGTGGGCGTTGAAGGCCGAGTTGCCGGCCGCGCTGCTGAACATCCTGCCCAGTCACTCGTAAACATCGCCCGATAGGAGAACCACGCCATGAACGCTCCCGAAAAATTCGCCTTGAACAATCCCGATGCCGCCGACCCGCGCCATGACCCGACGCGCGTGATCCGCGCCCCGCGCGGCAGCGAACTCAATTGCAAGAGCTGGCTCACCGAAGCGCCGTTCCGCATGCTGCAGAACAACCTTGACGCCGAGGTGGCCGAGCGTCCGCAAGACCTCGTGGTCTACGGCGGCATCGGCCGCGCCGCGCGCAACTGGGAGTGCTACGACCAGATCCTCGCGTCACTGAAAGAGCTGAACGACGACGAGACGCTGCTCATCCAGTCGGGCAAGCCCGTGGGCGTGTTCAAGACGCACGAGAACGCACCGCGCGTGCTGCTCGCCAATTCGAACCTCGTGCCCAAGTGGGGCACCTGGGAGCACTTCAACGAGCTCGACCGCAAGGGCCTCTTCATGTACGGCCAAATGACCGCTGGCAGCTGGATCTACATCGGCAGCCAGGGCATCGTGCAGGGCACCTTCGAGACCTTCGTCGAAGCCGGCCGCCAGCACTACAACAACAGCCTCGCGGGCAAGTGGATCCTCACGGCCGGCCTCGGCGGCATGGGCGGCGCGCAGCCGCTCGCGGCCACGCTCGCGGGCGCGGTGTCGCTCAACATCGAGTGCCAGCAGTCGAGCATCGACTTTCGCCTGCGCACGCGCTATGTCGACAAGCAGGCGCGCGACATCGACCACGCGTTCGAACTCATCAAGCAGCACTGCGACGCGAAGGAAGCCGTGTCGATCGCGCTGCTCGGCAACGCGGCCGACATCCTTCCCGAACTCGTGAAGCGCGCAAAGGCCGGTGCCCACAAGCCCGACCTCGTGACCGACCAGACCTCCGCGCATGACCTCATCAACGGCTACTTGCCTTCGGGCTGGACCGTGCAGCAATGGCAGGCCGCGATGAAGGATGTCTCGCAGCACGACGCGCTCAAGAAGGCCGCGGCCAAGTCGTGCGCCGTTCACGTGCAGGCCATGCTCGACTTCCAGTCCATGGGCATCCCGACCGTCGACTACGGCAACAACATCCGCCAGGTCGCCTTCGACGAGGGCGTGAAGAACGCCTTCGACTTCCCCGGCTTCGTGCCCGCCTACATCCGCCCGCTCTTCTGCGAGGGCAAGGGGCCGTTCCGCTGGGTCGCGCTCTCGGGCGATCCGGAAGACATCTACAAGACCGACGCCAAGATCAAGGAGCTGTTCCCCGAGAACACGCACACGCACCGCTGGCTCGACATGGCGCGCGAGCGCATCGCCTTCCAGGGCCTGCCCGCGCGCATCTGCTGGCTGGGCCTGGGCGAGCGCCACATCGCGGGCCTGGCCTTCAACGAGATGGTGAAGAACGGCGAACTGAAGGCGCCCATCGTCATCGGCCGCGACCACCTGGATACCGGCTCGGTCGCGAGCCCGAACCGTGAGACCGAAGCCATGAAGGACGGCACCGATGCGGTGAGCGACTGGCCGCTGCTCAACGCGCTGCTCAACACCGCGGGCGGCGCCACCTGGGTCAGCCTGCACCACGGCGGCGGCGTCGGCATGGGCTACTCGCAGCACTCGGGCGTGGTGATCGTGTGCGACGGCACCGATGCCGCGGCCAAGCGCATCGAGCGCGTGCTCTTCAACGACCCGGCCACCGGCGTCATGCGCCACGCCGATGCGGGCTACGACATCGCCATCGCCACCGCGAAGAAGCAGGGCCTGAAGCTGCCGATGGTGCGCTGAGCGGCCCCCTGGACGCGCACAGGTCGGTAAGACAAAGGTAGAAGTAAAAATCCAGCCCATTCCCACCCGGTGGGAATCAGGGCTTGGAAGTGAGAACGGCCAGCAAGATACTGCCTGCGATGACGCCCCCGACCGATGCTCCCGCCCACAACGACCGCGCGCTGTTCGTGCTGTCGGTGCTGGCGCAGAGCAAGGTCGCGATGACGGCGGCCGAGCTGGTGCAGGCCACCGGCCTCGTCAAGAGCACGCTGTACCGCCAGATCGCCACGCTGCGCCGCTGGGGCTTCGTGATGGAGTCCGATGGGCGCTATTCGCCAGGCCCGGTGAGCGTGCAACTCGCGAGCGGCTTCGACGACAACTCCGACCTCGTCATGGCTGCGCGTGCCGATATGCGCGCGCTGGTGCAGCAGAGCCACGAGAGCGTGGCGCTGGTCACCGCGGTGAACGACCGCGTGGTGTGCCTGGAGATGATCGACAGCGAACATTCGCTGCGCTGCTCGTTCGACCGGGGCCGCAGCGTTCCGGCCAGCGATGGCGCGAGCGCCAAGTGCCTGCTCGCGCACATGCCGCTCGACCAGCGCGATGCCCTGCTCGACGGCCTCGGCGAAAGCGCACAGCGCCGCGCCGAACGCGCCGCCGAACTCGATGCGATCCGCGAAGCCGGCCATGCCGTGACAGAGGGCGAGGTCGACGCCGGTGTCTGGGGCGCAAGCGCACCGGTGCTGGCCTCGGGCCGGCGCCTTCGCGGTGCGATCACGCTCATGGCGCCGATCACGCGCGTCCAGGGCATGGAAGCTGCATTGCTCCACATGACCGTCGTCACGGCGGCCCGTATATCTCGCGCGCTTCAGTAGCCAATCGCTCCTGCCTTTTTCAAACCCACGAAAGCCTCACCTCATGAACACCCGTCGCACTCTTTTCACCGTTGCCGCCGCCGCTCTCTTCGGTTTCGCCGGCGCCGCACATGCGCAAGGCGAGCCGCTGCGCGTGGCCACCGATGCCACCTTCCCGCCGATGGAGTTCGTGGAGAACGGCAAGCGCACCGGCTTCGACGTGGAACTGGTCGAGGCCGTCGGCAAGACGCTGGGCCGCAAGATCGAATGGATCGACATCGACTTCAAGGGCCTCGTGCCGGGCCTGATTTCCAAGCGCTTCGACATGGCCGTCTCGGCCATCTACATCACCGACGAGCGCAAGAAGGTCGTCGACTTCACCGTGCCGTACTACGCGGGCGGGCTCGTCGTGATGGTGAAGGACGGCAATACGGCGATCAAGGCGCCGGCCGACATCAACGGCAAGAAGGTCAGCGTGCAGGTGGGCACCAAGTCGGTCGCCTTCACGAAGGAGAAGTACCCGCAGGTGCAGCTGATGGAAGTCGAGAAGAACCAGGAAATGTTCAATCTCGTGGACATCGGCCGTGCCGACGCCGCCGTCACCGGCAAGCCCGCCGCTTATCAGTACGTGCGCACGCGGCCGGGCCTGAAAGTCCTGCCCGAGCAGATCACCACCGAGGAATACGGCATGGCGATCCGCAAGGACACGCCTGAATTGACCAAGGCGGTGAACGGCGCCATCGAAAAACTCAAGGCCGACGGCACCTACGCGCAGATCGAAAAGAAGTGGTTCAGCGCCAGCGCCAAGTAAGCGCGCGATGGATCTCGATTTCTCGCCGGTCTGGCAGGGCTGGCCCGACCTCTTGCGCGGTGCGCTCGTCACGGTGGAGATCACCGCCTGCGCGCTCGCGCTGGGCTGCGTGCTCGGCCTCATCGTCGGCATCGGCCGGCTGAACCCGAAGCGACGGTGGATCTACAGCGTGTGCACTGCTTACGTGGCGGTGATTCGCGGCACGCCGCTGCTGGTGCAACTGTTCATCCTGTTCTTCGGCTTGCCGCACTTCGGCATCCTGCTGCCCGCATTCCTCTGCGGCGTGCTGGGGCTCGGCGTGTACTCGGGCGCGTATGTGTCGGAGATCGTGCGCGGCGCGATCCAGTCGATCGACAAGGGCCAGACGATGGCCGCGCAGTCGCTGGGCATGACGCCCGGCGTCGCAATGCGCGAGATCGTGCTCCCGCAGGCGGTGGTGCGGATGATTCCGCCGCTGGGCAACGAGTTCATCGCGTTGATCAAGAATTCGGCGCTGGTATCGCTGTTGACGATTCATGACGTGATGCACGAGGGGCAGAAGATCATCAGCGTGTCGTACCGCTCGCTGGAGGTGTACCTGGCGATTGCGCTCGTGTACTTCGTGTTGACCGGCACGATGACGCTGGTGCTGCGGCACTTCGAGCAGAAGCTGCGGCAAGGCGGGTTGATGCGATGAGCGTGCATCTTGTCTTTCTCCCTCCCCTCCCGGGGGAGCAACCGTGTCAATACCTACCGAGCAATCGGGTCAGTGCGCCAGGGCTGCTCGGACTTGAGCATGGCGTTGAGAATGACGAGCAGCTTGCGCATGCAGGCGGTGATGGCAACCTTGAAGGGCTTGCCGGCAGCGCGCAGGCGCTCGTACATCGCCTTGATCACGGGGTTGCATCGCGCTGCGCTGAGCGCGGCCATGTACAGCACGCAGCGCACGTCTGCGCGCCCGCCCTGGATGTACCTCTGGCCACGGCGCTTGCCGCTGTCGTCGGCAAACGGGGCGACGCCCGCCAGCGCAGCGATGCGCTTTCTCTCCAGCGTGCCCAGCTCGGGCATGCGGCTGAGCAAGGTGGTGATCGTCACCCGTCCCACGCCCGGCACGCTGTCCAGAAGGTCGTATTTGGGCCGATACAGAGGCGAGTCCTTCAAGCGCCCGTCCAGGTCACGCTCGATCTGCCTGATGCGTGCATCGAGCCACGCGATGTGCTCGCGCACGCTCTTGCGCGCAACCGGCTTGACCGTGGTCAGGCGCGCCTTCTCCTGCGCTCGCATCGCCACCAGTTGCGCGCGCCGGTCCACCAGCTCGGTAAGTTCCTGCTGCGCCTCGTCAGGCAGTGCATGCACCTGCGGGCGCATGCGTTGGGCAAATACCGCGAGCACCTGCGCGTCCAGCTTGTCGGTCTTGGCCAGGATGCCCGCGGCGCGGGCAAAGTCGCGCACCCGCTTCGGATTGACCACCGCCACGGGAACGCCGGCCAGGCACAACTGGCTTGCCAGCGAAGTTTCAAAGCCACCCGTGGCTTCCAGCACCACCAGCGTGGGTCGCAGCCGTTTGAGTTGCTCCACGAGAACGGCACGGGCACCATCCTCGTTGTCCACGCGCAAAGCAAATGCACTGGCTTCACCTGCAGCCAAGGCGGGCACTTGTGCCACGTCCAGCCAGGCCTTGCATACGTCGATACCGATAAAGATTTCGTCGTTCATGACACAGCGCCCTTCCTTGTGTTCGATGCGGTCTCTCAGACCTCACAACCGTTCGGGCTGTCTGTTCACTACGAACCGAGGTCGGCCGGCACGACCCTCGCTCCCCCTCGGTATGACCAT
This sequence comes from Variovorax paradoxus EPS, assembly GCF_000184745.1. Lineage (NCBI taxonomy): Bacteria > Pseudomonadati > Pseudomonadota > Betaproteobacteria > Burkholderiales > Comamonadaceae > Variovorax > Variovorax paradoxus. The sequence goes on from NC_014931.1 coordinate 199,754, forward strand.
GAAGGCCTACCCTGGGTCGATCGGCCTGTGCCGGCCAAGCGCTACTTTGCTACATACAAGGGTTGGGGTGGGGGCACGACGGCCTCTACTCCAACATGGCGCTCGTTGGGCGCTGCCCCCATCCCAACCTTCCCCCGGAAGGGGAAGGAGCAAGAGGGGCGGTCATGAACGACGTGCATCGCTTCTCGCGCAGTTCTCTCCCCGCCATGCCCTGGAAAAACGGCGGCGGCACCACCCAGGAAATCGCCAGCTGGCCGCAGGGCGCCGCGCTCGACAGCTTCGGCTGGCGCGTGAGCATCGCCACCATCGCCGCCGCAGGCCCGTTCTCGGTGTTCCCCGGCATAGCCCGCAGCATCATGCTGCTCGAAGGCGACGGAGTGCGGCTCTTCACGCACGACGGACGCGTGGAGCACCGGCTCGATGTGCCGCACCGTCCGTTCGCATTCAGCGGCGAAGACGCGATCGACTGCACGCTGCTGGGCGGTGCATCGAACGATTTCAACGTGATGACGCGGCACGGTCAGTGGCGTGCCGATGTGCAGGTGCTGGACCGCGCAACTGCCATCGAGGCCGCACCGCACGGCGTGCTGCTCGCTCTGCGCGGCGCATGGCGCTTGAACGACGAGCGATGCACCGAAGGCGAGGGCCTGCACTGGGCCGACGCGTCGTTGGCATGGCAAGCAGCGCCGGAGAGCGAAGACGCGCGGCTGGTGGCCGTACGCATCGTGCCGGCGTAACCTGCAGAAAGAAAAAGACGATGAAACCTGCCAACGAATACCCCTCGGCCGATGGCCTCTGGACCGGCCTGCGCCTGGCGACCGATGCCGGCGCCGAAGCCGCCATCGTGGTCGTGGAGGGCGCGATCCGCTGGGTCGGCGCACGCAGCGCATTGCCGGCCGAATTCGCAGGGCTTGCTGTGCACAACGGCGGCGATTCGCTCGTCACGCCCGGCCTCGTCGATTGCCACACGCACCTCGTCTACGGCGGCCAGCGCGCGAACGAATTCGCGATGCGGCTTGCAGGCGCTACTTACGAAGAAGTGGCAAAGGCCGGCGGCGGCATCGTCTCGTCGGTGCGCGCCACGCGCGAGGCCGATGAAGACACGCTCTTCGCACAGGCTGCACCGCGCCTCGAACAACTGCTGGCCGATGGCGTGTGCGCCATCGAGATCAAGTCGGGCTACGGTCTTTCGCTCGAACACGAGCGCAAGCAACTGCGCGTGGCGCGGCGCCTCGGCGAAGCGTACGGCGTCACCGTGCGCACCACCTTCCTCGGCGCGCACGCACTGCCGCCCGAATACACAGGCCGAAGCGGCGACTACATCGACCTCGTGTGCCGCGAGATGCTGCCTGCGCTCGCGGCCGAGGGGCTGGTCGATGCGGTCGACGTGTTCTGCGAACGCATCGCCTTTTCGCTCGAAGAAACCGAGCAGGTCTTCCAGGTCGCCAAGGCGCTGGGCCTGCCGGTGAAGCTGCATGCCGAGCAGCTGTCGGACATGGGCGGCGCCGCGCTCGCCGCGCGCTACGGGGCGCTCTCGTGCGACCACATCGAGCATCTGTCAGCCGATGGCATCGAGGCGATGCGCCAGTCGGGCACCGTGGCCGTGCTCCTGCCCGGCGCTTACTACACGCTGCGCGACACGCACCTGCCGCCCATCGAGGCGCTGCGCACTGCCGGCGTGCCGATGGCCGTGTCCACTGATCACAACCCCGGCACCTCGCCGACGCTGAGCCTGCTGCTGATGGTGAACATGGCATGCACGTTGTTTCGCCTGACGGTGCCCGAGGCGCTTGCGGGCGTCACGGTGCATGCGGCGCGCGCGCTGGGCCTTGAGGCCACGCACGGCGCAATCGCCGAAGGCATGCCCGCCAACTTCGTGCTGTGGAACGTGCGCGATGCGGCCGAGCTCGCGTACTGGTTCGGACAACGTCCGCTGCGCACCGCGGTGCGCCAGGGCCGTATTTGTATTTCTTTCCCCTCTCCCTTTGGGAGAGGGCAGGGTGAGGGCCTGCGGCCATGAACACGACGACGGCGCTATCGAAGGCCGACGGCCCTCACCCCAACCCTCTCCCGGAGGGAAAGGGAGCAAGACAAACACTTTTCGCAGCCGACGCGCTGCTGCCCGCGGGCTGGACGAAGAACGTCCTGCTGACATGGAGCGACGCAGGCCGGCTCACACAGGTCCAGTCCACTGCGCAACCCCCAGCAGGTGTGCAGGTGGCGACCGGTCCTGTGATCCCCGGCATGCCCAACCTGCACTCGCACGCCTTCCAGCGCGCCTTCGCGGGCCTTACCGAACACCGCGCCGAGCAGCACGACAGCTTCTGGAGCTGGCGCACGCTGATGTACCGCTTCGCCGCGCGCCTCGGTCCGCAGCACATGGAAGCGATCGCGACCTGGCTCTACGCCGAGATGCTCGAAGCGGGCTACACGAGCGTGTGCGAATTCCAGTACGTGCACCACGACGCCGACGGCCGCCCCTACGCCGACGACGCGACGCTGAGCCTTGCGCTGCTGCGCGCTGCGCAGAAGACCGGCATCGGCTTCACGCTGCTGCCGGTGCTCTACCAGACCAGCGGCTTCGGCGACCAGCCGCCCAGCGAAGGACAGCGCCGCTTCGTGCGCTCGACCGAGTCGATGCTGCGCCTGCTCGAAGCGCTCAAGCCCGCATGCGATGCGCAGGGCGCGCGCTTGGGGCTCGCGCCGCATTCGCTGCGCGCCGTGCCGCCCGAGGCGCTGCGCGATGCGGTCGCGGGGCTCGAAGCCGTCGACCGCACCGCGCCCATCCACATCCACATCGCCGAGCAGACCAAGGAAGTGGACGACTGCGTGGCGTGGAGCGGCCTGCGCCCCGTCGAGTGGCTGCTCGACCATGCGCCGGTCGATGCGCGCTGGTGCCTCGTCCATGCGACGCACATGAACGACGCCGAGTACGAGTACGCCGCCAAGAGCGGTGCGGTCGCGGGCCTGTGCCCGACGACCGAGGCGAACCTCGGCGACGGCATCTTCGATTTCTCCAAATGGCGCAGCCACGGCGGCGCGTGGGGCGTGGGCTCCGACAGCCACGCGAGCGTCAACGCGGCGGAAGAACTGCTGATGCTCGAATACAGCCAGCGCCTGGCCAAACGCCAGCGCAACGTCGGCGCGAGCGCGGCGCAGCCGCATGTCGCCACGGCGCTCACGCTCGAAGCAGTGCAGGGCGGGGCGCAGGCCTCGGGCCGCGCGACCGGCGGGCTCGCCGCGGGGCAGCAGGCCGACTTCGTCGTGCTCGATGCGGCGCACGTTGCGCTGCAAGGTTTGTCCGCGCCCGACATGCTCTCGGCGCATGTCTTCGCGAGCCATCGCACTTCCGCCATCGACACCGTGTGGGTGGCCGGCCGCAAGCGCGTCTCGGGCGGGCGCCACACGCTGCACGCCGAATCCGTGTCCGCCTTCGTGGCGGCGCGCACCCAACTCCTCCAGGACTGAAACCACCATGGCCTTCACCACCGCCGAACCGGCGTTCCGCTTCCGCCAGGGCGCGCGCCCGCTGTTGATCTCGATGCCGCACGTCGGCACCCACGTGCCGCCCGCGCTGGCCGCGCGCCTCACCGACGAGGCGCGCCATGTGCCCGACACCGACTGGCATCTCGAACAGCTCTACGACTTCGCCGACGAACTCGGCGCCTCGGTGCTCGTGGCCACGCACTCGCGCTACGTGATCGACCTCAACCGTCCGCCGGACGGCGCGAGCCTGTACCCCGGCCAGAGCGTCACCGGCCTGTGCCCGGTCGACACCTTCGACGACACGCCGGTCTACGCATCCAAGGACGACCTGCCCAGTGACGCGGAAGTCGCCGAACGCCGCGATGCGATCTGGCACCCGTACCACCGCCAACTGCAGGCCGAGCTCGACCGCCTGAAAGCCGCGCACGGCACCATCGCCCTGTGGGACGCGCACTCGATCCGCTCGGTGCTGCCGCGCTTCTTCGAAGGCAAGCTGCCCGACCTGAACCTGGGCACCGGCAACGGCACGAGCTGCGATCCGGCGCTGGCCGCCACGCTGCTGGGCATCGCCGAATCGGCCACGGGCTACACGGGCGTGCTCAATGGCCGCTTCAAGGGCGGCCACATCACGCGCCAGTACGGCAATCCGGCCGGCGGAGTGCACGCGGTGCAGCTGGAGATGACCCAGTCGAGCTACATGCAGGAGAAGCTTCCCTTCGACTACCTGCCGGCGGTGGCGGCGGGCGTGCAGCCGCATGTGCGGCGGATGCTGGAAGCGGTGCTTGCCTTTGTCGAGAAGAAGTAGGCGCGGCATGCGTACGACGCTGCGATGGCTGCCCTGCGTGCTGGCGCTCGCGCTGGCCATGGGCGTGGCGCAGGCCCGCACGGCGAGTACCGTGCCGCTGCTCGACGACGTCGAGGCGATGTACGTGCGCGAAGGGTCGTTCCTGCGCAGCTGGGGGCTCGAACAGCTGGACGGCGTCAAGGCGAAAGAGGCTGCGGGCGCGCCGGTGAGCGGCATGTCACTGGGCCAACTCATCAGCGGGCTCGATGAAGAAAGTCAGAAGGAAGCCGTGCAGAACCCGGCGCGCGCGCTGCGCAAGGTGGAACTCGGGCTACGGGCCTCGCAGGCGTGGCGGTCACGTTTCCAGGAGTGGACGAACATCGCCCTGACGACCGAAGGCTCGCTGCACATGACGCGCTGGTTCCTGCTCGGCGAGGCGCAAGACCGCGAAGCTGCGCATGCGATCCACGAAGCCGTGGACGATGCGGAAACCCGACCGGACTGGAAGGGAAGCGGCCGCTACTTTCTCGGCGCCCGCTACGAGCGGTTGTCGGGCTGGGCGAAGGACGCGGGCCGCCCGAGGTTCGAGCAGATCGCGCTGATCGACGCTGGCATCGCGGTGAACAAGGCAGGCCGCGAGAAATACAGCTTCGATTCGCTGATCGGTCTCAATGCGCTGTACGGGTCGTATGCCTACGTGAGCGGCGGCTCGGCCCTGGCCTCGCACCTGGACGAATGGCTGGCCTACCTGCGCACCCAGTCGCCGGTCGACCAGGCGAAGTCGGGCGCGCTGCTGGCCGATGCGTTGTTCCAGTCCGGCCGCGATGCCGAAGCTCTGCCGTGGTTCGATCGCTACGCCGCGTACTGGGCAGTCGAGCCGGTGAAGCCAGCGCTGCGCGCGACGATGCAGGAATCGCGTTGCTTCGGCGGGCTGCAGGGCGAGGGCTTTCGGGCCTACGCTCGCCGTGAGCCTGCGCGTTTTGCCGCGATGCGAGAGCGGATCTGCACCGGCAAGGCATAGCGCAGCGCGGGGCGCCATGCCCCCGGGCGGCGCGCGTGCATCGGTCGCTCCTTAAAATCGCGGGCATGAAGCCCCTCGTCTACACCCGCGGCCAGGCCCTGGCCGGCATCCTCGAAAAGCGCATCGCCATCCTCGACGGCGCCATGGGCACGATGATCCAGCGCTTCAAGCTCACCGAGGAGCAGTACCGCGGCGAGCGCTTCAAGGACTTCGAGCGCGATGTGAAGGGCAACAACGAGCTGCTCTCGCTCACCCGGCCCGACGTCATCTCCGACATCCACGAGGGCTACCTCGCGGCGGGCGCCGACCTCATCGAGACCAACACCTTCGGCGCGACCACCATCGCGCAGGAGGACTACAAGATGGCGCACCTGGCGCGCGAGATGAACCTCGAATCCGCCCGCATCGCGCGCGCGGCCTGCGACAAGTTCAGCACGCCCGACAAGCCCCGCTTCGTGGCCGGTGCCCTCGGCCCGACACCCAAGACGGCGAGCATCAGTCCCGATGTGAACGACCCCGGCGCACGCAACGTCGATTTCGAGCAACTGCGCGCGGCCTACTACGAACAGACTGAAGCGCTGGTCGAGGGCGGCGCCGACGTGATCCTGGTCGAGACCATCTTCGACACGCTCAACGCCAAGGCAGCGCTGTTCGCGGTGGACGAGTACTTCGACAACAGCGGCGAGCGCCTGCCGCTGATCATCAGCGGCACGGTGACCGACGCCTCGGGCCGCATCCTGAGCGGCCAGACCGTCACCGCGTTCTGGCACAGCGTGCGGCATGCGCGCCCGCTGGCCATTGGCCTGAACTGCGCGTTGGGCGCGGCGCTGATGCGCCCCTACATCCAGGAGCTGGCGCGCGTGGCGGGCGACACCTTCATCAGCTGCTACCCGAACGCGGGCCTGCCCAATCCGATGAGCGACACCGGCTTCGACGAGACGCCCGATGTCACCTCGCGCTTGCTGCACGAGTTCGCGGCCGAGGGGCTGGTGAACATCGTGGGCGGCTGCTGCGGCACGACGCCGGACCACATCGCGGCGATCGGCCGTGCGGTGGCGCCAGTGCCAGGACGCCTGCTGAACAACACCGCCGGCTTCTACAGCGAAGCCGCCTGAGCCAGTGCAACCCGTGGGCGCTGCCGGGCTCCGCTTTGCAGGGCTCGCGCTCGTGATGTCGGCGCTCGCGGCGGGTTGCAACGACACCGGCAAGCCGCCTTCGTGGGACACGCTGCTGTCCGGCCGTATTGCTGATGCGCGCCCCGACTGCAAGGTGAGCGTGCCCCTGCCCGGCAAGATCACGGTGGCCTGCCCCGGTCTGAAGCCGGCCATCTTCGACGTCGCGCCCACGGCCGCCTACTGCCAACGCGGGCCGCGCGATTGCGAGTTCGCGGTTGCGCAGATGGTGTTGATGTTGCCGCTGCCGTCCCCGGCGCCTTGAGAGCGATCCGTCGGGGGAGCACCCGGTGTCCTGTGCGCCCAGCCTGAGCCGGCTGTTCACCCAACGGCGTAACGCATCAGGGATGCACATTTTTCGGCGCATGTGCTGCCTGCCGATCCCGCGCGATCAGCGCCACGAAGCGCTGCGCGCCCAGCCCTAGCGGGCGCTCCCTCGACCACACCACATCGACCCACAGGTCGAGCCCGTTGCTGAGGTTCTCGAACGGAATCTCGATCAGCGCGCCCGCCGCCACGTGCGGCCGCGCGAAATTGCGCGGCAGCCAGCCCCAGCCGAGACCGGCGGTGATCAAGCTCAGTGCCGCCAACGCGTTGTCGGTGCGCCAGACGTGGCGCGCGAAGACGAAGCGCGGATCGCTGGTGGCCAGGTCGCGGCCGGCCACGACGATCTGCCGGGTGTTCGTGAGGTGCTCTTCCCGCAGGCGCTCGCCAGCCGCCGCGACGAGTGCCGGGTGGTCGGGCGCCATCACGGCCACCATCGTGTCGCTGCCCACTTCCTGAAAACCTTCGCGGCCGTCCAGGCTCGGGCGCTCGAACACCAGCGCCAGTTGCGCGCGGCCGCTGTGCAGCAGCGCGAGCGCGTCGGCCTGAGGCGCGGCCAGCACTTCGACCTGCAGCAGCGGGTATTCCTGCGCGAGTTCAGCGAGCGGGCCGCTCCAGGGCGCGGCCAGCAGTTCGGGCGCGATGGCGAGCGTCAGGCGGTTTTCCAGCCCCTGGGTGAGCGCGAGCGCCTGCACCTGCAACTGCTTGAGTTGCGCCGCGAGCATTCGCGCCTGTGGCTCCAGCGAACGGGCGGCGGCGGTCGGTTGCGGTTCGCGGCCCTTGCGGTCGAACAGGGGCAGGTTCAACTCGGCTTCGAGGCCGGCGATGGCCATGCTCACCGCCGACGGCACCTTGTGCAGCGCCCGCGCGGCCGCTGAAAAGGAGCCGTGGTCGATCACGGCCAGGAACACCTCGACGTTGTCGCTGGAGAATGCCATGGCGTTCGATCTATCAATTAAATTGAAATAAGGCGACTTTTTATATCAGTAAATAGCAAATAAAGTCCAGCCATCGCATCAAGTTCAAGAGGAAAAGTCATGCAAGGGCTCCAGCGTCGTGTCGTCTACATCTCCCTGTACGAAGGGATCGCCATCGTCTGCGCCAGCGCCGGCCTGGCCCTGATGACGGACGCGGGGCTCGGCCATTCCGGCGTGCTGGCGGTGGCCGCGTCGGTGGTCGCGGTGATCTGGAACCTGATCTTCAACGCGCTGTTCGAGCGCTGGGAATCGCGCCAGGCCGTGCGTGGCCGCAGCGTGCGCCGCCGCATCGCCCACGCCATCGGTTTCGAGGGCGGGCTGATCGCGTTCCTGGTGCCCCTGTTCGCCTGGGGCCTGGGCGTGACGCTCTGGCAGGCGCTTGTGATGGACCTGGGTCTGGTGCTGTTCTTCCTGGTCTACACCTTCGTCTTCAACTGGGGCTTCGACCGGGTGTTCGGCCTGCCGCGGTCGGCACAGGCCTTGCCGAGCGCAATGCCAGCGCCCCGCTCAGGCGCAAGCGCTCCCGCTCGTTGAAGAGCGACTCGCGCAACTGCGCCTGCTGGTCCGGGGGCGCGTTGGCGTACTGGTCCAGGCGGCTGTTCCAGTCCTGGTTTTCCTGGTCCAGCGCGGCCAGTTGGCGGGCCGCCTCGTAGCCGTAGGCGGTGCTGCGTTCGGCAAAGCGCTCCTGGGCGCTGGCGCCGCGCGCGTCCATGGCGTCGGTCTGGCGCTGCACATCGACCTGCGCGGTGAAGGCGCGCCGCTGCTCGCGCTGCTCCGGTGTGAGCAGGGCTTCCTCGCTGCGCTTGGCGGCGGCCTCGCGCTCGCCGGGCGTGAGGTTGGCGTCGCGGGCGATCGCCATCTTGTCGGCCATGAGGGCGTCCTGGCGAATCTCGTCGCCGAAGAGGCCTTCGATTTCCTCGGGCGCGAAGTACCTGCGCCGCACTTCGGCGCGCGCCTCGATGGTCTTGAGCAGCGATGCGGGGTCGCCGGCTTCGGGCGGCGGCAGGGCCTGCATGGCTTCCTGCATGTCGATGTAGCGCTCGAGCAGGCCCATGGCGCGAGCGACCAGCTCGGCCGGCAGGCGCTTGGCGAGCAGGGCGGGGGCCATCGCCATGAAGGCGGCCTTGCCGGTGGCCTGCGCCTCGGCGAGCGCGCTTTCGAAGATGAGGATCAGCGACGGGTTCAGCATCGCGTCGGGGGCGGGGCGGGCATCGCCGATAGGTTGTGCCGTTGCCGGCATCGCGCCGCCGGGCGCGGTGGCGGTGATGGTGGAAGTCGCCACCACCGTCTCCGGGGCGTCGGCCGGAGGCAGCCCGTCCACCAGCCACCATCCGGCAAGGATGGCGAGCACCGCGGCGCCCGCCATCGCGCCGAGCTGCAGCGGTCTCGCTTTTTTCACAACAAGGCGCGCCGCATCGTCAGAGGCCCGCGCTCTTCAGTCGCGCGGCCTGCTCCTGGTAGAGCTGCACCGGCTTCTTCTCGAACAGCGTCCACAGACCGATGTAGGTCAGGCCGAAGAGCTGGTTGACCTCGTCCAGGTGGTTCTGGCGGTAGTCGCCCAGGTGCGTGCCCAGGCGCGTGGAGCACACGGCCAGCAGGCCGTCGTTGGTCTCGCTCCCGAACGCGATAAGGCTCAGCCCGCCCATGGCCACGTCGCTCGCATCGAACGCGTTGGTGAGCGGCTGCACGCCGGACCATGAGTAGTAGCGCACGCCGTTCGCCTCGGCCGGGCCGCTCTTCACGTCGCACGAAGAGCCGGGGGCCGGGCGGCCCTGCGGAAACTTCTTGTCGAAGGCCGCGCCGCCCGCGGTGGTGAGCGAGTTCAACGCGTTCAGCGGCACTTCGGGCAGCTGGCTCGGGTCCTTGCCCGAGATGGCGCCGAGCAGCAGCATCGCGAGCCGCAGCGTTTCTGCAACCACCGCCTCGGAGACGCTGCCCTCGGGAATCTTGCGCAAGAGATCCGCCACCTTCGATCCGCCATTGGCCCCGCCCACGGAGGTGACCGAGGCGACCAGCCCGGGCTCCACCGCCGCCACGTAGCGCGCAGTGGGGGCGCCCTGCGAATGACCGACGAGGTTGAACTTGAGCGACGGGTTGCCCGAGAGCGCCCGCAGGTTCTTCAGCTCCTGGATCAGCTGCTCGCCGCGGATCTCGGAGCTGTTGGCGCCCGAGACCTGGGCCACGTACACCTTCGCGCCCGCGCCGGCCAGGCTCTCGGGGATGCGATAGAAGTAGTCGATGCCCAGCACGTTGTCGAAACCGAAGAGGCCGTGCACGAGCACGATCGGGTTCTTGGTCTTCGCTTCGCTGGACGTCACCCGGGCCTGGACCTGCGTGGGGGTGTCGGTGATGGCCGCCTGGCTCAGCGTTGTCGTCCCCACCAGACCGAGAAGCAGTGCGGCGCACACCGGGCGGGCGGCGAGGCGCAGCAGCCTCGAATTCCTCTTTCTTGGCATATGTTCATTCCTTTGTTTTCAGATAAAAACACGAACGTTCGTTCTTCGACGAATTGCGCGCCCGCATTCTGTGGGGGGTGGTTGTGCAGGCTGACTAGGGCTTTCCCGCTGGCGGGATGAGCGGGCATGGCGGATTCGTTCACGGCTTCTCAGGCGAACGCCCTTAAAATGCATCCCCTCCCAAGGAGCGTTGCAGCGGTCCGCACGGCGGGCCGTCAGGCTTGGGATTTCAAAACGACGCTCGCCTGTCCGTTCCTTTCGCAGGTGAGCCCATGGCGCAGACCCCACAGATTTCCGTTCCCCCCATGAAGTTGTCCGGCCTCGAGCCGGTCGCCATCGGCGAGGGCACACTGTTCGTCAACATCGGCGAACGCACCAACGTCACCGGTTCCAAGGCCTTCGCGCGGATGATCCTGAACGGCCAGTTCGAGGAAGCGCTGGCCGTTGCGCGCCAGCAGGTCGAGAACGGCGCCCAGGTGATCGACATCAACATGGACGAGGCCATGCTCGACAGCAAGGTCGCGATGGTCCGGTTCCTGAACCTCATTGCGAGCGAACCCGACATCGCGCGCGTGCCGGTGATGGTCGACAGCTCCAAGTGGGACGTGATCGAGGCGGGCCTGCGCTGCATCCAGGGCAAGGGCATCGTCAACTCGATCTCCATGAAGGAGGGCGTGGACAAGTTCAAGCACGAGGCCAAGCTCGTGAAGCGCTACGGTGCCGCCGCCGTGGTCATGGCCTTCGACGAGAAGGGCCAGGCCGACACCTACGAGCGAAAGGTCGAGATCTGCGAGCGCGCCTACCGCATCCTGGTGGACGAGGTGGGCTTTCCGCCCGAAGACATCATCTTCGACCCGAACATCTTCGCCATTGCCACCGGCATCGAGGAGCACGACAACTACGCGGTCGACTTCATCAACGCCGTGCGCTGGATCAAGGAGAACCTGCCGGGCGCGAAGGTGTCGGGCGGCGTGTCGAACGTGAGCTTCAGCTTCCGCGGCAACGATCCGATGCGCGAAGCCATCCACACCGTGTTCCTGTACCACGCGATCAAGGCGGGCATGGACATGGGCATCGTCAACGCCGGCATGGTGGGCGTGTACGACGACCTGGAGCCCGAGCTGCGCGAGCGCGTGGAAGACGTGGTGCTCAACCGCCGGCCCGACGCCGGCGAGCGCCTGGTCGAAGTGGCCGAAACCGCCAAGAGCGGCGCCAAGGACGAGAGCAAGCGCCTGGAGTGGCGCGGTACGCCCGAGAGCCCGGTGCACGTCAACCAGCGCCTGTCGCACGCGATGGTGCACGGCATCACCGACTTCATCGTCGAGGACACCGAAGAGGCCTACCAGCAGATCCTCGCCAAGGGCGGCCGTCCGCTGCATGTGATCGAAGGCCCGCTCATGGACGGCATGAACATCGTGGGCGACCTCTTCGGCGCCGGCAAGATGTTCCTGCCGCAGGTGGTGAAGTCGGCGCGGGTGATGAAGTCCGCCGTGGCCCACCTCTTGCCCTACATCGAGGAAGAAAAGCTGCGCGATGAAGCCGCGGGTCGCGACGTGCGCACCAAGGGCAAGATCATCATCGCCACGGTGAAAGGCGACGTTCACGACATCGGCAAGAACATCGTGACCGTCGTGCTCCAGTGCAACAACTTCGAAGTGGTGAACATGGGCGTGATGGTCCCGTGCCACGAAATTCTGGCGCGCGCCAAGGTCGAGGGCGCGGACATCGTGGGCCTCTCGGGCCTGATCACGCCGAGCCTGGAAGAAATGCAGTACGTGGCCGGCGAGATGCAGCGCGACGACCATTTCCGCATCAAGAAGATCCCTCTGATGATCGGCGGCGCCACCACCAGCCGCGTGCACACGGCCGTGAAGATCGCGCCGCACTACGAAGGCCCCGTGGTCTACGTGCCCGATGCGTCGCGCAGCGTGAGCGTGGCGCAGTCGCTGCTCTCCGACCAGGCCACCGCGTACATCGACGAGATCAACGCCGACTACGAGAAGGTGCGCACGCAGCACGCCAACAAGAAGCAGGTGCCGATGTGGCCGCTGGCCAAGGCGCGCGCCAACAAGACGCCGATCGACTGGACGAACTACGTGCCGCCGGTGCCCAAGTTCATCGGCCGGCGCGTGTTCAAGAACTTCGACCTGACCGAGCTCGCCAAGTACATCGACTGGGGCCCGTTCTTCCAGACCTGGGACCTGGCCGGCCCGTTCCCCGCGATCCTGAAGGACGAAGTCGTCGGCACCGAGGCCGTGCGCGTGTACGCCGACGGCCAGCGCATGTTGAAGCGCCTGATCGAAGGCCGCTGGCTCAGCGCGAGCGGCATCGTCGGCTTCTGGCCCGCCAACACGGTGAACGACGACGACATCGAGCTCTACACGGACGAGACGCGCAGCGAAGTCGCGCTCACCTGGTACGGCATGCGCCAGCAGACCGAGAAGCAAATGATCGACGGCGTGATGCGCCCCAGCCGGTGCCTGGCCGACTTCGTCGCGCCCAAGGACAGCGGCTTGAAAGATTACGTGGGCGTGTTCGCGGTCACCGCGGGCCTGGGCGTCGAGAAGAAAGAGAAGTACTTCATCGACGACCTGGACGACTACTCGGCCATCATGCTCAAGGCCCTGGCCGACCGGCTGGCCGAGGCCTTTGCCGAATCGCTGCACCACCGTTCGCGCACCGACCTCTGGGGCTACGCGCCCGACGAGGGCCTCAGCAATGAGGACATGATCGGCGAGAAATACCGCGGCATCCGCCCCGCGCCCGGCTACCCGGCCTGCCCGGACCACAGCGTGAAGGGCCCGATGTTCGACCTTCTGGCCTGCGCGGACATTGGCATGACCCTGACGGAAAGCCTCGCTATGATGCCCGCCGCCAGCGTCAGTGGCTTCTACCTGAGCCACCCCGATGCGACGTACTTCAACGTCGGCAAGATCGGGCACGACCAGTTGCAGGACCAGGCCGCGCGGCGCAAGGAGAGCGAGTCCGATCTCGAGCGGCTCCTCGCGCCCAACCTTTGAACCTGCCGGCCGGCCTGGCCGACCGGCACCGGGAGTTGTTATTCAGAAGCTGATGTTTGCAGCCGCGCATTACGCGGCACTCGTGGTTTTCGTCGTCAGCTGCTGGGGGTGGGGGCGCGGCGTGCTGGCTCGCCTGGCGCCGCCGTCGCGGCGCGATGGCTGGCTCGAAGCCGCAGTGGCGGTCGCGCTCGGCGTCGGGCTCTTCATCTGCGCGTTCCAGGTGCTGGCGATCTTCGGTGTGTTCAAGCTCGGCGCCACGCTGGCGGTGATTGCCGGGGGCGTCGTCGTCGCCGCGCTGCAGTTGCCCGCGTGGCTGCGCGAGCGGCGCACCCTGAAAGCGAGCGCCGTCGCCGTGCCGTGGACCTACTTCGACCGCATCGCGATGGTCGCGCTGGTGCTCGTCGCGCTGCCCGCACTGATCGCGCCGCTCGCGCCGCCGGCCGCGTTCGACGAGCTGATGTACCACCTGCCCTATGCGCGCGAAGTCGCGCAGCAGGGCTCGCTCGGCATCCACGAGTGGCTGCGCTACCCCTGGTTTCCGTACAACTACAACCTGCTCTACGCCGCCGCCCTGCAGGTGGGCGACGACGTGCTGCCGCACTTCCTGAACGCGCTGGCGGGCGGGCTCTCGGTGGTGATGATCTATCGCCTCGGGATGCTCCACGCCAACCGGCTCACCGCCTGCATCGGCGCGGCAATCTGGCTGGGGCTCGGCGATTACTCGAACGCGCTGATCGACATGGGCGTGGCGCTCTTCGTGCTCACGGCCTGCGTGTCGCTGTGGTGGTGGCGCGAATCGCAACCCGTGCACAGCGGCATGCGCTGGCTGGGCCTTGCTGCCTTCTGCCTCGGCGTGGCCGCGGGCTCCAAGTACCAGGCGCTGGTCTTCATGCCGCTGGTGGCGCTCTTCGTCGTGTGGCACGAGCGTCGGCCCAAGGCCTGGGCGCTGGCGTTCGTGTGCTTCCTCATTCCGTGCATCTACTGGTATGCGCGCAATGCCGTCATGACCGGCGATCCGTTCAACCCGATCGGTGCACGCGTGTTCGGCTTCAGCGAGTGGATTCCGGCCGACTACGTGCAGCAGCTCGCCGACGTGCGCGACCACGCCGAGATGCCGAACGCGCTGATCTGGTCGGTGTTCCTCGCGCCTTTCGGTGTGTTGTGGAAGCGCTCGGCCGCGGTGCGCGCCGCGGGCTGGTTCTGCTTCTATTCGCTCGCGGTATGGGTCGTGACCTCGCGTTATCCGCGCTATCTGACGGCCTCGTTCCCTCTCCTTGCGATGACCGCGGCCATCGGCTGGCAGGTGCTGTTCGGCTGGATTGCAGCGGGCGTGCGCCGCGTTTTCGGCATGAAGGCGGCCACCGCGGAAGGCGTGCCCGAACTCACCAACCGGCGCAGCGCGGCGCGCGTCGGCGACTGGGTCGTGGTGTTGCTCCTGGCCGTGCTGGCGGCCGTGTCGGTGCGGCAGACCGCAGGCAAGGTCGCGATGATCTCGCCCACGCCCGAGACACGCGAGGCGTTCCTGCGCAAGCACGTGCCGGGCTATGCGGTGATGGATTACCTGCGCCGCAACCCGACCGGCCGCGTCTACCAGATCGCATTGAACGAGGCGATCTACTACGGCCCGAACCCGATCTGGGGCGACACGCTCGGCCCGTGGCGCTATGCCGACTTCCTGCTGCTGCCGCCCGGCGACATGGCGAACAAGCTCGCCAAGCTGGGCTTCACCGCCATCGTCATGCCCGACCAGCTGGTGCCGACGCTGGCGACTCGCGCTGGCTTCGACACCCACTTCGCCCCGCTGTTCGCGCAAGATGGCAGCCGGGCCTACCGAATCCTTCCGACCGCACCATGAACGACGTTGACCACGCCGCCGACACCGTGAGCCGACGAAGCGCCGCGCCGCGCATTGCCGCGGTGATTCCGTGCTTCAACGAAGCGCTGGCCATCCGCCAGGTGGTCGAGGGCTTCCGCGCCTCGCTGCCGGCGGATGCCGAGATCCACGTGTTCGACAACAACTCGACCGACGACACGGCCGCCGTCGCGCGCGCGGCCGGCGCCATCGTCACGCACGTGGCGGCGCCGGGCAAAGGCAACGTGGTGCGGCGCATGTTCGCCGACGTGGAGGCCGACATCTACGTGATGGTCGACGGCGACGCCACCTACGAGACCGCCGCCGCGCCGCGCCTCATCCAGCGGCTGATCGACGGCAACCTGGACATGGTGGTTGGCAACCGCATCGACGACGGGCAGAACGCGCTCACCTACCGCGCCGGCCACCGCCTGGGCAACCGCATGCTCACCGGCGCGGTGGTGCAGCTTTTTGGCGGCGGCCTCACCGACATGCTCTCGGGCTACCGCGTGTTCTCGCGGCGCTACGCGAAGTCGTTCCCGGCGCTGTCGCGCGGTTTCGAGATCGAGACCGAGCTCACCGTGCACGCGCTGGAACTGCGCATGCCCTGGGCCGAGGAAAGCACCGCCTACAGCACGCGTCCCGAGGGTTCGCACAGCAAGCTCTCCACCTACCGCGACGGCTGGCGCATCCTGAAGACCATCTGCAAGCTCTTCGTGAGCGAGCGGCCGCTGCAGTTCTTCTCGATCATTGCGGCGCTGCTCGCGGCGGGCGCGGTCGCGCTGGTCGTGCCGCTCGTGGTCACCTACATGCACACCGGCCTGGTGCCCCGGCTCCCCACGGCGGTGCTGGCCACCGGCGCGATGCTGGGTGCGATGCTGTCGATGGTGTGCGGCGTCGTGATGCACGCGGTGACGCTCGGCCGCAGGGAGGCCAAGCGGCTGCGCTACCTGGCGATTCCCGGCGTGCGCAACTGCAGCTCCAACGCGCCGCGATGAAGCTGGGGCGGGAGTTCCTGTCGTTTGCCGTGGTCGGCGCGGCGGGCTTCGTGGTCGATGTGGCGGTGCTGTACCTGACGGCGCCGCTGCTGGGCTGGTATGGCGCACGGGTGCTGTCCTTCCTGGCGGCCGCTACCGCGACTTGGGCACTGAACCGGCGCTATACGTTCAGCGCGCGGAGCGCCAATGCCTCCGTACTGCGCGAATACCTCGGCTATCTCGTGACGATGCTGGGCGGCGCCGTCGTCAACTACGGCGCCTATGTGCTCGTGCTGCATTGGGTCACGGGCGCCTGGGCGCCGGCGGCCGGCGTGGCGCTGGGGAGCTGCGCGGGGCTGGTGGTGAACTTCCTGTCCGCGCGCTATCTGGTGTTCAGGGCCAGGTAGGGTGCCCGTCTTGCGCCCTCTCCCCTCGGGGAGAGGGTTGGGGTGAGGGTCTGCGGCGCTCGCGACTGCGGTGCTTGTGCGAAGGCCGATGCCCTCACCCTAACCCTCTCCCGCAGGCGGGAGAGGGGACAAGACCGGTGTCTCTCAGTGCGCGCCCGACACCACCACCGGAATCTCGGTCGCGGGCGGCGTGTTGCGGCTGCGGCCGCAGCGCACGATGCCGTCGATCATCACCATGCCCACGCCCGGGATGTCGCCCAGCTGCACGCTCTCGAGCAGCCCCGGCGCGGGCGAATGCTGCGCGCGGTCCATGAAGACGAAGTCGGCATCGCGGCCCACCTCGATCAGGCCGCAGTTGAGCTTGCGGATCTTCGCTGTGTTGCCGGTTGCGAAGCAGAACACCAGCTCGGCCGGAATGCTCGCGATGGACGACAGCATCGCCACCATGCGAAGGATGCCCAGCGGCTGCACGCCCGAGCCCGCGGGCCCGTCAGTGCCCAGGATCACGCGGTGCGGGCACTTCAATTCGAGGGCTGCCTTGGCCGCCGCGATGGCGACCTTCTCGTTGCCGTTGTGCACGATCTCGATCGCGCGCGAGCTCTTCTCGCACAGCTCGCACACATGCGCCTCGGGCAGCGAGGTGTGGCCGCCGTTGATGTGGCCGATGATGTCGGCGTCGGCTTCGAGCACCACGTCCTTGTCGATCAGGCCCGAGCCAGGGATCGATGGCCCGCCCGTGTGGATCGTGCTCTGGATGCCGTACTTGCGCGCCCAGGCCACCATCTCCTTGGCTTCGTAGCCGGCCTTCACCGAGCCCAGGCCCACTTCGCCCAGGAGGCCCACACCGGCTTCGGCGAGTTCCTTGAAGTCGCTCTCGACCATGCCCTTCTCGATGACGGGCGCACCGGCGAGAACCTTCACGCCGCCGGGGCGGAAGTTGTCGAACGCACGCTGCGCGGTGATGGCCAACGCCTTCAGGCCGACGATGTCCTTGGGGCGCCCCGGCAGGTGCACTTCGCCCGCCGAGATCATGGTGGTCACGCCGCCGTGCATCGTGGAGTCGATCCAGCCGATCTGGCCCTGGCGCGGCGTCCAGTCGCCGAACACCGGGTGCACGTGGCTGTCGATGAGGCCGGGCGCGACGCAGGTCTTCTTCGCGTCGATGACGGTCTTCGCGCCTTCGAGGTCGCAGTCCTTTTCCTTGCCGACCGCGACGATCAGGCCGTCGTTCACCACGATGGTGTCGGCATCCAGGATGGGCTTGTCGATGTCGCCCGAGAGCAAGAGCCCGATGTTCTTTATGACGACCTTGCCCGACTTTGCGCCGGCTGCGATTTCTGCCATTTCGTGGTGTCCTCGTCGTGGGGTGGGATGTTGTCTTGTTGTTCCTGGATGTCGTCCGCGCGCACGGTGCGCAGCAGAGTCTCGATCACGAAGTTTTCCCAATGCGTGATCGCCTCCGGCGACTCCAGCGGCTCGCCGAGGAAGGCGGTGAGCGTGTGGCGGTTGGAGGTGTAGAAATAGCCGGTGGACGCGATCAGCAGGTAGATGTCGCGCGCCACGAGGTCCTTGCGGAACAGGCCCTGCGCCGAGCCGCTCGCAAGGATTTCCGCAATGATCGCCACTGCTCGCGACGAATACTCACGCGCCCGCAGCGACTTGGAAATGTGCCGCCCCTTGTGCAGGTTCTCGGTGTTCAAGAGCGTCACGAACTCGGGGTTCTTGCGGTAGTAGCCGAGCACGAAGCGGATGACTTCGGTGAGCGCTTCCACGGGGCGACTGGCGTCGAGCGCGATGGCGGCCTCGGCATCGTCCATGCGCTGGTAGATGCCTTCGAGCACCGCGATGAAGAGGCCTTCCTTGCTGCCGAAGTAGTAATAGATCATCCGGTCGTACGACTTGGCGGCCTTGGAGATCTTCTCCACGCTGCCGCCGTCGTAGCCGTACTTGGCGAACACCTTGGTCGCCGACTTCAGGATGCTGTCGCGCGTGGCCTGGGCGGCCGCCTCGCGCACGCCGGTGCGGCGCTGGGGCTTGGTTGCCTTGCTTGTTTTTGAAGCGGTGCGGCTGTCGGCCATCGTGCGCGCGGCGTCTCTGTCTTACTTTTCCGCGAAGGCGCGTTCGACGACGAAGTCGCCGGGCGTCGAGGTGTTGCCTTCCTTGAAGCCGCGCTTCTCCAGGATGTGCTTGAGGTCCACCAGCAAGCCGGGGCTGCCGCACAGCATGACGCGGTCTTCCTCGACATTGAGCGGCGGCAGGTCCAGGTCGTCGGTGAGCTTGTTGCTCTCGATCAGGTCGGTGATGCGGCCCTGGTTGCGGAACTCTTCGCGCGTGACGGTCGGGTAGTAGAGCAGCTGCTTCTCGATCATCTCGCCCAGGATCTCGTGCTTGGGGAGGTGATCGGTCACCAGGTCGTGATAGGCCAGTTCGTCGACCTGGCGCACGCCGTGCACCAGGATGACCTGCTCGAACTTCTCGTAGGTCTCCGGGTCGCGGATGATGCTCATGAACGGTGCGAGGCCGGTGCCCGTGCCGAACAGGTACAGGCGCTTGGCGGGCAGTGTGTAGTCGATCAGCAGCGTGCCCGTGGGCTTGCGGCCCACGATGATGGTGTCGCCCACCTGGATGTGCTGCAGCTTCGAGGTGAGCGGGCCTTCTTCCACCTTGATGCTCAGGAACTCGAGATGCTCCTCGTAGTTCGGGCTCACGATGCTGTAGGCGCGCAGCAGGGGCTTGTTGTTGACCTTCAGGCCGATCATCGTGAAATGACCGTTCGAGAAGCGCAGCGCCGGGTCGCGCGTGGTGGTGAAGGTGAACAGGCGGTCGGTCCAATGGTGGACGCTCAGGACGCGTTCTTCGCTGAATGCACTCATACGGAACTCAAGAGTTGGTTGGTAACAGGGGAGGGGCTGGCTGAGCCGCGGATGCACACCCTTGGGGCATGACCGCCGGCCGGCTGTGAACCCTCCATTGTCGTTGGTCGTAAAAACCCCGATGAACACCGCGAGAAAACACCATTGCAAGCATCGGGCCTGTTTGCTACATTGATCTTCAATGTAGTGATTGCAACATGAAAGTGTAGGGAATGCTACACAAACGGCAGGCGGCGCACAAGCGGGCAGACGGCACGTTTGTTGCAAACCTCACCGGACCGATTGCCCCATACAGACAGCCCACGAGATCGCCCCGATGACCGAACACACCAAGACAGACGGATTGCCCGGCATGGACATGCCGGTGGTCGCCGAAGCCGGCGCCAGCGCTTTCGGCAAGGCGCCGCCGCGCAACGAGAAGATGAGCACCGCCAAGGTCGAGTGCAACGCGTGTCCGGTGCTTTGCCAGATTTCCGACGGCCGCACCGGCGCCTGCGACCGCTATGCGAACCGCGAAGGCGTGCTGGTGCGCGTCGACCCCGTCGTGCTGCTGCGCCGAGAGATCGCGAGCGAGGCGCCCACGCTGGTGCCCTTCGATCGCCCGGCCGCCGACAAGAGCGAAGTGATCGAAGCGGGCGCCCCCGACTGGAACGGCGACCTGCTGCACGCAGACGAAGTCTTCGTTACCGGCGTGGGCTCGTCCACCACCTACCCCGACTACAAACCCGCCCCCTTCATCGTGGCCTCCAAGGCCCAGGGCGTGGACATGGTCACCGTCGTCACCGAAGGCATCTTCAGCTACTGCAGCTTCAAGGTGAAGATCGACACCGACCGGTTTCTGGGCTCCGAGCAGGCCAATGTGCGCTACCGCGGCGAGGTCGTGGGCCACGTCACCACGGCCGAATACGGCTCGCAGATGCTGTCGCTCGGCGGCGTGCACCACCTCACCGGCGGCAGCAAGAAGGAAGGCCGGATGACGGCCGAGCTGATGCAGTTCCTGGGCAACAAGAAGGCGGTGGAGTGCACCATCGACGGCGGCTCCACGCTCGTCATTCAGGCTGGCAAGGCGCCCATCGTCAACGGCGTGGAAGAGCAGCGCATGCGCGTGGGCTGCGGCTCCGCGGCGGTCGGCATCTTCGCGCGCCAGTTCGCTGGCGTGGCCGACGAGGTGGTGGTGGTCGACGACCACATCACCGGCGTGCTCACCGAGCACCAGGCCGGCCGGTGCCTCGACATGGCGCCCTCGGGCATCCAGATGCTGGGCCGCAAGTCCACGCCGGGGCGCTACTTCCAGGTGGCGAATCCGGGCAACGGCTGGGGCGGCACCGACATCGCCGATCCGCTCGCGATCATCGAAGGCTGGGAAGAGGGCGTTGCGCGCCCGGGCCTGCGATTGCTCATGACATCGACCACCGGCGAACACGCTCAGTGGTATGTGCTCGACGACGCGCTGAAGCCCGTCGAACTGGAGATGCCCGCCGAAGTGAAGCGCATCGTCGACCGCATCGGCGAGAACTGCGAGCCGTCGCTGTGCACCGTGCTGTTCCTCGGCGGCGCCGGTGGCAGCCTGCGTGCCGGCGTGACCGAAAACCCTGTGCTGCTGACGCGCGCCATCAAGCGCGCGCTGGTCAACGTCACCTGCGGCGGCGCGCCGGCCTACGTGTGGCCCGGCGGCGGCATCACCGTGATGGCCGATGTCATGCGCATGCCCGACAACAGCTTCGGCACCGTGCCCACGCCGGCCATCGTGGCGCCCATCGAATTCAGCATGCGGCGCGCCGACTACGAGGCGCTCGGCGGCCACATGGAACACATCTTCTCGCTCGAACAGGCGCTCGCGCGCGGTGCATGGCAGGAAGACGGCGCGCCGCTCGCGCGCCAGTGGCTCGCGATGGACGCAGCCAACCCGTGGCCGCTCGGCCACGCACCCATGCTGGGCTGAACCATGTCTGCCCAACGCAGCGCGCTTGACTCGAGTCGCTGGCACTTCAACCACGGCCCGATCGACATCGTGGCCGAGGCGCACGGCGATCCGTACGCCGTCGCGGCCGCGCACGACGCGGCTTGGGCGCGCTTCGGCCATGTGCTCGACGAGCTGGTGCGCGAGCTGCCGCTCTTGCGTTTGCCGGTGACCGACAAGCTGCGCCCGCGCGGCGTCGTCGGTCAGCGCATGTGGGACGCGTGCGCCGCGTTCTCGCCGATGTTCATCACCCCGATGGCGGCCGTCGCCGGCTCGGTGGCGCAGGAGCTCATCGCGTTCTACGACCGCCCCGGCATCGAGCGCGCCTGGATCAACAACGGCGGCGACATCGCGGTGCACCTCGCACCCGGCCACTCGGCGCGCGTGGGCGTGTTCGCCGACATTGCGCGCTTCGACTGGCGCAACCACAGCAACAGCATCCTCACCACCGACGGTCAGTTCGAGCTGCATGCCGACGAGCCCGTGCGCGGCGTCGCCACCAGCGGCTGGCGTGGCCGCAGTTTCTCGCTGGGCATCGCCGACAGCGTGACGGTCCTGGCCGCCACCGCAGCACAGGCCGATGCGGCGGCGACAGTGATCGCCAACGCCGTCGATGTCGACGACGCGCTCATCCAGCGCAAGCCCGCCAGCGAATGCAAGGACGACAGCGACCTGGGCGACGCCTTGGTCACCGTCGACGTGCCGTCGCTCGCACCATCACAGGTGAAAAGCGCACTCGATACGGGCGCGATCTGCGCCAAGGTCCTGCAAAAAGGAGGGCTCGTCTGGGCCGCTCTACTCGTTTGCCAGGGGCAGTTCCGACATGTCGAGCCCTTATGCTCGAAGTCGCTGCAGACCGTGCTGCCGAAATCACTTGGTTCAGTATTTGCTTAACGAAAGCAAGGTTCTTTTTCATGATCGATATCCGCCGCGTCTTCACCCATGTCGAGCACATCCACCACGAGTTCGGACCGCGTGCCGACACCCCGTTGGTGCGCGGTGCCATCGGCGCGGTGCTGACCAATCCTTTCGCCGGCCGCTACGAGCCCGACATCCTGCCGATGATGGCGCTGCTCGATCCCGTGGGCGTGGACATGGCGCACAAGCTGCACGCCGCGATGGACGTGCCGCTCGAGCAGATCGCCACTTATGGCAAGGGCGCCATCGTCGGCGCCGACGGCGAGCTGGAGCACGGTGCGCTCTGGCACGTGCCCGGCGGCTACGCGATGCGCGAACTGCTCGGCTGGAAGGGCAGCCGCGTGGCCTACACCCAGGGCGTTGCCGAAGAAAAAAGCGGCCAGCCCGCCAACGCGCTTTCCATCGTGCCGTCGACCAAGAAGGTCGGCCCACCCGGCGCCGCGCTCGACGTGCCGCTCACCAACATCAACGCAAGCTACGTGCGCGGCCAGTTCGATGCCATCGAGGTGCGCGTGCCCGGCGCCCCCGCGGCCGACGAGATCGTCTTCATCCTCGCGATGAGCACCGGCTACCGCGTGCATGCCCGCGTTGGCGGGCTGCTCGCGAAAGACATCAGCAAGTGGGACGGCCTGCGCTGATCTCACGCACACAGAGACAAGACAAGGAACACACAGAACATGACCGCCAACATCCGCAAGCTCGTCATCCAAGTCGATGAAGTCCGCAAGGAAATGGGGCAGGACGTGACGCCGCCCACCCGCCGCGCCGTCGCCATTGCCGTGATCGAGAACCCCTACGCCGGCCGCTACAGCGAGAACCTCGACGAGCTCATCGCCATCGGCGAGGAGCTCGGCGCGCTGCTCGGCCAGAAGGCCGTGAAGGCGCTCGGCATCGAGCCCGGCCAGGCGCAGAGCTACGGCAAGGCCGCCATCGTCGGCGAGCGCGGCGAGCTCGAACATGCGGCCGCGATCCTGCACCCCAAGCTCGGCGCGCCGCTGCGCGTGGCGGTCGAGAAGGGCGCGGCGCTCGTGCCTTCGGCCAAGAAGCAGGGCACGCTCGGCACCGCCATCGACGTGCCGCTCGGCCATAAAGACGCCGCCTTCGTGCGCAGCCATTTCGACGCCATCGAGGCCCGCGTGTCCGATGCGCCTCGCGCCAACGAGATCGTCGTCGCCGTGGCCGTCACCGACAGCGGCCGTCCGCTGCCGCGCATCGGCGGTCTGCAAGCCAGCGAAATCAAGGGCGAAGACGGCCTGCGCTGATCGATCCGTCTTTTCGTCATCACCACCGCACACGTGTTTTCTGTTCGAACCCCTAGGAGCTTCCCGATGAATCCATTGCGCCTTGCCTTCTGCGCCGCTTCCGTCGTCACGCTGGCCACAGCCCTCGTCCCCGCGCATGCGCAGGGCGTGATCAAGATCGGCGAAATCAACAGCTACAAGGCGCAGCCCGCCTTCCTGGAACCCTACAAGAAGGGCATGGAACTCGCCGTCGACGAAATCAACGCCAAGGGCGGCATCAACGGCAAGAAGATCGAACTCATCAGCCGCGACGACAACGCCAACCCCGGCGACGCGGTGCGCGTGGCCGAAGAGCTCATCTCGCGCGAGAAGATCGACGTGCTGGCCGGCGCGTTCCTCTCGAACACGGGCTTGGCACTCACCGACTTCGCCAAGCAAAAGAAGTTCTTCTACCTCGCTGCCGAGCCGCTCACCGACAAGATCGTCTGGAGCAACGGCAACAAGTACACCTACCGCCTTCGCCCCTCGACCTACATGCAGGTCGCGATGCTGGTGCCCGAGGCCGCCAAGCTCAAGAAGAAGCGCTGGGCGATCGTGTACCCCAACTACGAATACGGCCAGTCGTCGGCCGCCACCTTCAAGACGCTGCTGAAGGCTGCGCAGCCCGATGTCGAGTTCGTCACCGAACAGGCGCCGCCGCTGGGCAAGGTCGATTCGGGCAGCGTGGTGCAGGCGCTGGCCGATGCCAAGCCCGACGCGATCTTCAACGTGCTGTTCGGTGCCGACCTTTCCAAGTTCGTGCGCGAAGGCAACACGCGCGGCCTTTTCAAGGACCGCGAAGTGGTCAGCGTGCTGACCGGCGAGCCCGAGTACCTCGATCCGCTGAAGGACGAAGCGCCCAACGGCTGGATCGTGACCGGCTACCCGTGGAACGGCGTGAAGACGCCCGAGCACAAGGCCTTCCTCGATGCCTACCAGGCCAAGTTCAAGGACTACCCGCGCCTCGGCTCGGTGGTCGGCTACAGCGCGATCCACTCGATCGCGGCGGGCATCAAGAAGGCCGGTGGCACCGACACCGAAAAGCTGGTTGCGGCCTTCAAGGGCCTGCAGGTCGACACGCCCTTCGGCAAGATCAACTACCGCGCGCAGGACAACCAGTCCACCATGGGCGCGTATGTCGGCAAGACCAAGAACGACGGCGGCAAGGGCGTGATGGTCGACTACGTGTACCTCGACGGTGCCAAGTTCCAGCCTTCTGATGACGAAGTGAAAAAGATGCGCCCTGCGGACTGACCGCACGGCTCCTGCAACGCGCCTGCCGCCGCTGATCGAGCGGGGCACGGCGCGGTGTCTCCAGTTTCCTCAGGGTCCTTATGAGCTTTTCAGGCTTCGTTGTTCAGTTGCTCAACGGGTTGGCCGGCGCGTCCTCGCTTTTCCTCGTGGCGGCCGGCTTGTCGTTGATCTTCGGCGTGACGCGCATCGTCAACTTCGCCCATGGATCGTTTTTCATGGTCGGCATCTATGTCGCGTACACGCTCGTCGAGAAGCTGGGTTCGACCCTGGGCTTCTGGCCTGCGCTCTTGATCGCGGCGCTCGCGGTCGGCGTGCTCGGCGCGCTGATCGAGGTGCTGCTCTTGCGCCGCATCTACAAGGCGCCCGAGCTGTTCCAACTCCTGGCCACCTTCGCGCTGGTGCTCGTCATCAAGGACGCGGTGCTGTGGCTCTGGGGGCCTGACGAACTGCTCGGCCCGCGCGCGCCGGGCCTCAAGGGCTCGATCGAAATCCTCGGTCGGCAGTTTCCTTCCTACGACCTGTTCCTGATCGTCGTCGGCCCGCTCGTGCTCGGCCTCGTCTGGCTGCTGCTTACCCGCACACGCTTCGGCACGTTGGTGCGCGCCGCCACGCAAGACCGCGAGATGGTCAGCGCGCTCGGCGTCAACCAGGCCTGGCTCTTCACCGCGGTGTTCGCGCTCGGCGCACTGCTCGCGGGCTTGGGCGGTGCGCTGCAGCTGCCGCGCGAACCCGCCACGCTGGAGATGGACCTGAACACCATCGGCGCCGCGTTCGTGGTGGTGGTGGTCGGCGGCATGGGCTCGCTGCCCGGCGCCTACGTGGCCGCATTGCTCATCGCCGAGATCAAGGCGGTGTGCATCTGGCTCGGCGTGGTGCAGATCTTCGGCGTCGACGTGTCCTTCTCCAAGCTCACGCTGATGGTCGACTTCCTCGTGATGGCGATCGTGCTGGTCTGGCGGCCGTGGGGCCTGTTCGGCCGGCCGCAGGCGCCGAGCCGCTACGTCGGCATGCAGGAAGAACCGCTGCGCCGGCCGAGCAATGCCTACCTCATCGCCGCTGCGGTGCTCGCACTGATGCTCGCGGTCCTGCCGTTCCTGACGGTGAATTCGCCCTACACGATGGTGCTGATGATCGACCTGCTGATCGCCGCGCTCTTCGCGACCAGCCTGCACTTCATCATGGGTCCGGCGGGCATGCACTCTTTCGGCCACGCGGCGTACTTCGGGCTGGGTGCCTACGGCGCCGCATTGCTGGTGCGCTCGCTGCACCTGCCGATGGAAATCGCACTGATCGTCGCGCCGGTCGTGGCCGCGCTCGGCGCGCTGGTCTACGGCTGGTTCGCGGTGCGGCTCTCGGGCGTGTACCTCGCGATGCTCACGCTGGCCTTCGCGCAGATCACCTGGGCCATCACCTACCAATGGGACAGCTTCACCGGCGGCAGCAACGGCCTGACCGGCGTGTGGCCTTCCGAATGGCTCTCGAACAAGCAGGCCTATTACTGGCTCACGCTGGTGCTCGTCGGCGCCGGCGTGTGGTGGCTGCGCCGCGTGCTGTTCTCACCCTTCGGCTATGCGCTGCGCGCGGGCCGCGACTCGGTGCTGCGCGCCGATGCCATCGGCATCGACGTGAAGCGCATGCAGTGGATGGCCTTCGTCATCGCGGGCACGGTGGCGGGGTTGGCCGGCGCGCTCTACGCGTTCTCCAAGGGCAGCATCTCGCCTGAAAGCCTCTCGGTCGGCAAGTCCGTCGACGGCCTCGTGATGGTGCTGCTCGGCGGCATCCAGACGCTGGCGGGACCGGTGGTCGGCGCCGTGACCTTCACCTGGCTGCACGACACCGTCGCGCGCAACACCGACTACTGGCGCGCGATGCTCGGCGCCATCATCCTGATCCTCGTGCTGCTGTTCCCGCAGGGCATCGCAGGCTCCGTCAAGCAACTTGCCGACCGCTGGCGCGCACCGAAGAATGATGAATCTGCTGAAGCAGATGCCAAGCTCAAGGAGGTGAAGGCATGAGCCTCCTCAAAGTCGAAAACCTCGGCAAGTCCTTCGGCGGCGTGAAGGCCGTGGACGGCATCAGTTTCGAACTGCCCGCGGGCGAGCTGCTCGCGCTCATCGGCCCCAACGGCGCCGGCAAGTCCACCACCTTCAACATGGTGAATGGCCAGC
Source organism: Variovorax paradoxus EPS (assembly GCF_000184745.1). NCBI lineage: Bacteria > Pseudomonadati > Pseudomonadota > Betaproteobacteria > Burkholderiales > Comamonadaceae > Variovorax > Variovorax paradoxus. The sequence continues at coordinate 226,683 of NC_014931.1, forward strand.
TCAAGGCCGACCAGGGCTCGATCACGCTCGACGGCCACGAACTCGTGGGCCGCAAGCCACGCGAGATCTGGCGGAAGGGCGTGGGCCGCACCTTCCAGATCGCCGAGACCTTCGCCTCGCTCACCGTGGTCGAGAACGTGCAGATGGCCTTGCTCTCGCACGACCACAAGCTGTTCTCGATGTGGCGCCGCGCGGCCGACCACAAGCGCGACGAGGCACTCGCATTGCTCGACCAGGTCGGCATGAAGTCGCAGGCCGACCGGCCCTGCAGCGTGCTGGCGTACGGCGACGTGAAGCGCGTTGAACTCGCCATCGCAATGGCCAATTCGCCCAAGCTGCTCCTGATGGACGAGCCCACCGCCGGCATGGCGCCCAAGGAGCGCAACTCGCTCATGGCACTGACCAAGGACCTCGTCATTCAACGCGGCATGGCCGTGCTCTTCACCGAGCACAGCATGGACGTGGTGTTCGCGTACGCCGACCGCATGATCGTGCTCGCGCGCGGGCGCCTCATCGCGCAGGGCAAGCCGCTGGAGATTCGCGACCATCCGAAGGTGCAGGAGGTGTACTTCGGCAGCGGCAAGACATTCGAAAAGAAGATCGCAGAGAAAGCCGCAGCGCTGGGAGTGACAACCGCATGAGCACGCACGAACCTCTTCTTCAAGCGAAGGCGTTGTGCGCCTGGTACGGCGCCGCGCAGATTCTTTATGACGTTGACCTCGACGTGCGCCGAGGCGAAGTCGTCGCGCTCATGGGCCGCAACGGCGCAGGCAAGTCGACCACGCTGAAGGCGCTGATCGGCATGCTTGCCAAGCGCCGCGGCGCGGTGCGCTTCCTCGGCCACGACATCTCCAAGAGCGAGCCGCACCACGCGGCGCGCCTGGGCCTGGGTTTCGTGCCCGAAGACCGGCGCGTGTTCACTGACCTCACGGTGATGGAGAACCTCGAAGTCGGCAAGCAGCCCGCACGCCAATGGGCCGACGGCACCGAGGCGCCGCTGTGGACGCCCGAGCGCCTGTTCAAGCTCTTTCCCAATCTCGGCGAAATGCCCAACCGCCCCGGCGGTCGCATGAGCGGCGGCGAGCAGCAGATGCTGACGGTCGCGCGCACGCTGATGGGCAACCCCTACCTCGTGCTGCTCGACGAGCCGTCCGAAGGCGTGGCGCCCGTCATCGTCGAACAGATGGCCAACATGATCCTGGAACTCAAGGCGCAGGGCGTGAGCATCCTCCTGTCGGAGCAGAACATGCACTTCGCCGAGCTCGTGTCCGACCGGGCCTATGTGCTCGAGAAGGGCCAGATCCGTTATCACGCCACGATGGCCGAACTTTCTGCCAACGAAGAAGTGCGCCGCGCGTATCTCAGCGTTTGATCGTTCCCTGATCGTTTTCGTCAACCCACCGGAGTCCACACCATGCATCGCAGAATCGTCTTGAAGTCCGCAGCAGCCCTTGGGCTCGTGAGCGGGCTCGGCAGCTTCGGCCTCTCCGCCTTCGCGGCCGGAAAGATCAAGCCTGGTGCCAAGGCCGCGCTGATCGTGGTCGATGTGCAGAACTGTTTTCTCGATGGCGGCACGCTCGCGGTGAAGGGCGGCAACGAGGTGATCCCGGTCATCAACGGCCTCGCGCCCGCGTTCGAGAACATCGTCGTCACGCAGGACTGGCACACCGCAGGTCATGCGTCGTTCGCGAGCACCTACTCGGGCAAGAAGCCTTTCGAGACGACCAAGCTCAACTACGGCACGCAGGTGCTGTGGCCCGACCACTGCGTGCAAGGCACCGAAGACGCCGCGCTCGGCAAGGCGCTGAAGGTGCCCACCGCGCAGCTCATCATCCGCAAGGGCTTTCATAAAGAGATGGACAGCTACTCCGCCTTCGAGGAAGCCGACCACAAGACGGCGACCGGCCTTGCCGGCTACCTCAAGGCGCGCGGCATCAAGACCGTGTTCGTCACGGGTCTGGCCACCGACTTCTGCGTGGCCTGGACCGCGATGGACGCGCGCAAGGCCGGCTTCGAGGCCTACGTGATCGAAGACGCCACGCGCGGCATCGACCTCAACGGCTCGCTCGCCGCCGCATGGAAGCAGATGAGTGCCAAAGGCGTCAAGCGCATCCAGTCGGCGGACATCCAGACCGCCTGAAGGCGCCGCCGGCACCACCACAACCACAACAACTCCGAAGCAGACGACGCATGAAGCTTTCGATTTCAAGGCGCGCCATGGTGGCGGGCGGCGCAGCCCTGGCATTGGGCCCGGGCCTTCTCCGGTCGGCACGCGCAGAGAACGGCGTGACCGACACCACCATCCGCATCGGCCAGTCAGCCGTGTTCAGCGGGCCGGCGAAAGACTTCGGCGTCGACTACCGCGCGGGCATCAAGCTCTACTTCGACCGCGTCAACAAATCGGGCGGCATCAACGGCCGCAAGATCGAACTCGTCACGTACGACGATGCCTACGACCCCGCGAAGACGGCGGTGAACACGGCCAAGCTGATCGACGAGGACAAGGTCTTCGCGCTCACCGGCTTCGTGGCCACCGGCAACCTCGCGGCGGCGATGCCGCTCGCCGAGAAGGCGGGCGTGCCGATGTTCGCGCCGCTGGTGGGCACCACCTCGTTCCGCACCAAGGTCAACCGTTACCTGTTCCATGTGCGTGCCGGCTACGACCTGGAGCTGCGCAAGATCATCAGCCACCTCTCGACCATCGGCATCTCGTCGATCGCGGTGGTGTTCCAGGACAGCCCCTTCGGCAAGTCGAACCTCGCCACCTGCGAGCAGCTCGCGGCCGAGTACAAGGTGCAGGTGGTCAAGACGCTGCCGCTGGCCATCACCGCGGAAGACGCGAAACAGGTCGCCACCGAGATCTCTGCGGCCAAGCCCGGCGCGGTCGTGATGATCATGGCCGGCCGCATGGTCGAAACCTTCATTCGCGACTACCGCGCGGGTGGCGTGGGTGCGCCGCTGTACACGCTGTCGGTCGGCATCACCGATGCGGCCGGCTCGGCCAAGCGGCTCGACGGCAAGCTCGCGGGCCTGGTCACCGCCAGCATCGTGCCGCCGCCGCAGGCGCAGCGCGTGCCCATCGTGGCCGACTACCAGCGCGACCGCGCCGAGTTCGGCGAGAAGATCGACAGCTACACCACGCTGGAGGGCTACATCGTCGCGCGCGTGATGGTCGAAGGCCTGCGCCGCGCGGGCAAGACGCTCACGCGCGACAGCTTCATCGCCGGGCTCGAGAGCATCGGCAGCACGCGCTTCGGCGATTTCCCCATCGACTACAGCGCGAAGAACCACAACGGCTCGACCTTCGTGGACCTGGAGATGTACACCCGTGACGGCCAGTTGCGGCGCTGAGCCGCTGCACCTGCAGGTCAACGGGCAGGCGCAGTCGCTCGCGGGTGTTCCCCGCGAGGCGTCGCTGCTGCACTTTCTGCGCAACGACCTCGGGCTCAACGGGCCGAAGTACGGATGCGGGTTGGGGCAGTGCGGTGCGTGCACGGTGCATGTCGATGGCGTGGCCGCGCGGTCGTGCGTGATTCCCGCGCACGGCGTCGCGGGTCGCGCGATCACCACGCTCGAGGGCCTCGGCATGCGCGGTCGCTGGCACCCGGTGCAGGCCGCCTTCCAAGAGGCGCAGGCCGCGCAGTGCGGCTATTGCCTCAACGGCATGGTGATGCAGGCGGCGGCGCTGCTCGCGCGCGATCCGCATGCAAGCGAAGCGCGCATCCGCAGCGAACTGTCGGGCAACCTGTGCCGCTGCGGCACGCACATTGAAATCCTCGATGCCGTGCAGCGCGCGGCCGCGCGCATGAGCGCAAAGGTGAATCCATGAGCGGCCGGTCTTGTCCCCGCTCCCCGTCTTGTTCCCTCTCCCTCGGGGAGAGGGTTAGGGTGAGGGCATCGGCCTTCGCACAAGCACAGCCCTTGCTATCGCCGCTTTCCCTCACTCCAACCCTCTCTCCGAGGGGAGAGGGAGCGAGCCTGTGACACGCCGCGCCGACCTGCCGCAGACCCGCGCGGAGTTCCTCGCCGCCGATGGCGTACTGCTCGTGGTGCGTGAGACGCCCGTTGCGCCGGCGCCCGCCAAGGGCCAGCCCGCGGTGATCGCCGGCAACCCGATCGAAGGCGACGAGATCCTGATCGCGGTGTGGGACGACGGCAGCGTCTCCGCGCTGAACGGCCACGTCGATCTCGGCACCGGCATCCAGACCGCGCTGTCGCAGATCGTGGCCGAAGAACTCGACCTCGGCATGCCGTGCGTGCGCGTGATGCTGGGCGACACCGCGCGCGTCCCCAACCAGGGCGCAACGATCGCAAGCGCATCGATCCAGATCCATGCGCAGCCGCTGCGCCTTGCCGCTGCACAGGCGCGCGCGTGGCTGCTGGCGCGAGCGGCCGAACGCCTGGGCGTGGCGGTCGAAGCGCTGCAGGTACGCAACGGCGTGGTGCGCGTCACGGAGACGCCGGACCGCCACGTCAACTACGCGGACCTCGTGGCGCATCAACGCACGGTGTTGCGCCTCGACCCCGCCGCGAAGCTCAAGGACCCGGCCGACTACCGCATCGTCGGCACGCGCCAGGCGCGCGTGGACATTCCCGCCAAGCTCGCGGGCGAGCTCGTGTTCGTGCACGACATGCGCGTGCCGGGCATGCTGCACGGCCGCGTCGTGCGTCCGCCGTACGCGGGCGCGGACCACGGTGACTTCATCGGCAACACGCTCGAGTCGGTCGATGAATCGTCGATCGCGCACATCCCCGGCATCCGCGCCGTCGTCGTGATCCGCGACTTCGTCGGCATCGTCGCCGAGCGCGAGGAGCACGCCGAGCAGGCACTGCGAGAACTGCGCGTCACCTGGAAGGCGTGGCCCGGCATGCCCGACCTTTCCGATGTCGCGCAGGCCCTGCGCGACAACCCCTCGACGCAGCGCCTGCTGGTCGACGAAGGCGATGTCGATGGCGCCATCGCTTCCGCCGCGAAGCCGATGCAGCGCACCTATGTCTGGCCGTACCAGATGCACGCTTCCATCGGCCCCTCGTGCGCGCTGGCCGACTGGCAACCGGCCGATGGCAGCGGCGTGCAGTTGCGTGTGTGGGCCGGCTCGCAGAACCCGCACGTGCTGCGCGCCGATCTGGCAAAGCTCATGGGCGTGGACGACGTGCAGGTCGATGTGGTCCGCATGGAAGCCGCCGGCTGCTACGGCCGAAATGGCGCCGACGACGTGGCAGCCGATGCCGCATTGCTCGCGCGTGCCGTCGGCAAGCCGGTGCGCGTGCAGCTCACGCGCGAACAGGAGCATGCGTGGGAGCCCAAGGGCGCCGCGCAACTGATGGAGGTCGATGGCGGCCTGATGGCCGACGGCCGCATTGCCGCCTACGACTTTGAGACCTCCTACCCATCGAACGGTGCGCCGACGCTCGCGCTGCTGCTCACGCGCACCATCGAGCCGGTCGCGCAGGCCTACGAGATGGGCGACCGCACCGCGCGCCCGCCCTACAGCTACGACAACCTGCGCGTGAAGGTCAACGACATGGCGCCGATCGTGCGCGCCTCGTGGCTGCGCGGCGTGTCGGCATTGCCGAGTTCGTTTGCGCACGAGTCGTACATCGACGAGCTGGCGACTGCCGCGGGCGTCGATCCGGTGCAGTTCCGCCTGCGCCACCTGAACGATCCGCGCGCGGTCGAGCTGGTGCAGGCCACCGCGCAGAAAGCCGGCTGGCGCATGCGCACCGGCCCGCAGGAGAACGCGGACGGTGGACTGGGCGAGGGCGGCGACGTTCTCTTCGGCCAGGGCTTTGCGTATGCGCGCTACATCCACAGCAAGTGGCCGGGCTTCGGCGCCGCATGGGCCGCGTGGGTGGCCGACGTCGAGGTCAACCGCAAGACCGGCGAGGTGCATGTGCGCTGCGTGGTCGTGGGGCACGACGCGGGGCTGATGGTCAACCCCGCGGGCGTCGAGCACCAGGTGCACGGCAACGTGATCCAGACCACGAGCCGCGCGCTGATGGAAGAGGTGAAGTTCGCGCCGCAGCAGGACACGCCGTCGGGCGGCGCGCAGTTGCCGGGCGTGCTGCCGACCGGCGTGGTGGCAAGCCGCGAATGGGGCAGCTACCCGATCATCAACTTCCGCGACGTGCCGGTGATCGAGGTGATGCATATGCCGCGGCCGGGCGAGCCGTCGCTCGGTGCGGGCGAGTCGTCGTCGGTGCCGGGGACGGCTGCGATCGCGAATGCGATCTTCGATGCGACGGGGGTGCGGTTCAGGGCGCCGCCGTTCACGCCGGAGACGGTGCTGGCGGCGTTGAACCGGGAGTTTCTTCCGCCGCCTCCGGGGGCAGGTGGAGGCGAGCAGCGCTCGAATGGTGACGCTGCCGTGCCCCCATCCCAACCTTCCCCCGGAAGGGGAAGGAGCAAGACGGATGCACCGTGGCCTCGGCGCAAAGGTGTGTGGGCCACAGGCGCCGCGCTCTTCATCGGCGGCATCGGCGTCATCGCTGGCCTCCTCGGCTGGCGCTCGTCCATCGCGCCCGTCTCGCTCACCGCGCCGGTCTACAGCGAGTCCACCATCGAACGCGGCCGCGTGCTTGCCGCGCTCGGCGATTGCGCGGTGTGCCACACCGCACCCGGCGGCGCGCCCAACGCGGGCGGCCGCGCGATGGACACGCCCTTCGGCACGCTCTACACCACCAACCTCACGCCCGATGCCGACACCGGCCTCGGCCGCTGGTCCTTCAGCGCGTTCCAGCGCGCGATGCGCGAAGGCGTCTCGCGCGATGGCCATCACCTGTATCCGGCGTTCCCGTACACCGCATTCGCCAAGACCAGCGACGACGACCTGCAGGCGCTCTATGCGTACTTCATGTCGATGCCCGCGGTGCGCGCGGAAACGCCGAAGTCCGAGCTCAAGTTCCCGTTCAGCATGCGGCCGCTGATGGCCGGATGGAACGCGCTCTTCCACGACCCCGCGCCGCTGCAGCCCGTCGCCACGCAAAGCGCCGAGTGGAACCGCGGCGCGTACCTCGTCAACGGCCTCGGCCATTGCGGCGCCTGCCATACGCCGCGCAATGCGCTCGGGGCGGAGCAGGGCGGCAGCGCGTTCCTCTCGGGCGCGATGGTCGATGGCTGGGAAGCACCGGCGCTCACACACCTGTCGAAGTCCGCCGTGCCATGGGACACCGAAGAGCTGTACCGGTACCTGCGCAACGGCCACACGCAACGCCACGGCATCGCCGGCGGGCCGATGGCCGAGGTGGTGCGCGAACTCGGCCAGGTGCCCGACGCAGACGTGCGCGCGATGGCGACCTACCTCGGCTCCTTCAACCCCGCACCGGCAGCAGAGCCGCAAGCCCTCGCGCAGCAGGCCGTCGACAACGCGGCCCGCACGCAAGGCCAACTGCTCGGCCCCGCGCAGCGCATGTTCGACAGCGCCTGCGCCTCCTGCCACCACGACGGCAACGGCCCCACGCTGCTGGGCGTGAACACGCCGCTCGCGCTCAACAGCAGCCTCACGAGCGCACACCCCGACAACCTGCTGCGCACCATCCTCGACGGCGTGCGCGAGCCCGCGAACCGCGACATCGGCTTCATGCCCGCGTTTCGTGAAGCGCTCGACGACCGACAGATCGCCGAGCTGGCCGGCTACATGCGCGCGCGCTTCGCACCGCAGGAGCCGGCGTGGACCGACCTGCCCGCGCAGGTGACGCGCGCACGCGCCGCGAAGGCGCACGGCGCGGGGCACTGAGCCCAGTGTCCCGGTGCGCCCGCGGACGCACCGCCGACGCTACGATGCGGCGTCGCGCACCGGCCTCGTCGCTCGCGCGCTGCACCACCGAACACCATCAACGGAGACACACAGCACCATGGCCCTGAACCTCTCGCCCGCGACCAGCCTTCCCACCGACGCCGACCGTGCCACCCTGGTCGGCCGCATCTGGCAACCCGATGTGGGCCCGGTGCTGGTGGCCGTGCACGAAGGCGGCCTGCATGACCTGTCGAAGCTTGCGCCGACCATGAGCGACCTGCTCGAAGCCAAGGGCTCGCCGTCCGCCGCCGTGCGCGATGCGCTCAAGAGCGGCAAGGCGCCGCGCATCGCCGCGCTCGATGCCGTGCTCGCCAACAGCGACGAGACCGCGCGCGACAACGCCAAGCCCTGGCTGCTCGCGCCTTGCGACCTGCAGGTCATCAAGGCCAGCGGCGTGACCTTCGTGGCGAGCCTGCTCGAACGCGTGATCGAGGAGCAGGCCCGCGGCGATGCGTCCAAAGCCGAGGCCACGCGCGCGGCCATCGGCAAGGTGCTCGGCGACAACCTCGCCGACATCGTGCCCGGCTCGCCCGAGGCTGCGCGGGTCAAGGAGGTGCTGATCGCGCAGGGCGTGTGGTCGCAGTACCTCGAAGTGGGCATCGGCCCCGATGCCGAGATATTCACCAAGGCCCCGGTGCTCGCCGCCGTGGGCACAGGCGCCGACGTGGGCATCCATTCGGGCTCGGTCTGGAACAACCCCGAGCCCGAGGTCGTGCTCGCCGTGAACAGCCGCGGCGAGACACTGGGCGCCGCGCTCGGCAACGACGTCAACTTGCGCGACTTCGAAGGCCGCAGCGCGTTGCTGCTCGGCAAGGCGAAGGACAACAACGCCTCGTGCGCGATCGGTCCATTCATCCGCCTGTTCGACGAGCACTTCGGCATCGCCGATGTGCGCCGCATCACCGTTGGGCTTCAGGTGACCGGACCCGAAGGCTTCGTGCTCGAAGGCTCGAGCTCGCTCACGAAGATCAGCCGCGATCCGTTGGACATCGTGTCGCAGGCTGTTGGCATTCACCATGATTACCCGGACGGCTTCATGCTGTTTCTGGGCACCATGTTTGCGCCGACGCAGGATCGGCATGGGCCGGGGCAGGGATTCACGCATGTCGTGGGGGACCACGTGCGCGTGGGGGCGCCGGAGCTTGGTGCGCTGTTCAACCGGGTTGTGTATGCGGATCAGGCGCCGCGCTGGACTTTCGGGCTGAGTGCGTTGATGCGCAACCTGGGCGCGCGCGGCCTGTTGTAGCCCGGGTCATCGGCGCGGCGTGCCTCACACCACACCGTGCAACCCCCTGCGGTACTGCACCGCCTCCGCCACATGCATAACCTGCACCGTCTCCGACGAAGCCAGGTCCGCAATCGTTCGCGCCACCTTCAGCGCCCGGTGCGTGCTGCGCGCCGACCACCCCAGCTTGGCGGCCGCGTTGTAGATGAACTTCAGCGCCGTGGCGTCCAGCTCCGCATGCTTGTCGATCGCGCTGCCCTGCAGGTTCTGGTTGGCGTGGCCCTGGCGCTGCATCGCGCGTTCGCGCGCCGCCACCACGCGGCTGCGGATGCTCTCGGTCGATTCGCCCGGGGGTGAATTGAGCAGCTGCTCCGCCGACACCGCGGGCACTTCGATGTGCAGGTCGATGCGGTCCAGCAGCGGCCCGCTGAGCTTGCCCTGGTAGCGCGAGACCTGGTCCGGCGTGCAGCGGCAGGACTTCAGCGATGAACCGAGATAGCCGCAAGGGCAGGGGTTCATCGCCGCGATCAACTGGAAGCGCGCAGGAAATTCGGCGCGACGCGCAGCACGAACGATCGTGATCGTGCCGGTCTCCAGCGGCTCGCGCAGCGCTTCCAATGCGGAGCGCGCGAATTCGGGAAATTCATCGAGAAACAGCACGCCGTGATGCGCTCTTGAAATCTCTCCCGGCCGCGGCGGCGAGCCGCCACCCACCAATGCGACGGCGGAAGAGGTGTGATGCGGCGCCGAAGTCGGCCTGCACATCCACCGCTCCGTCGCGAAGCGCCCGCCCAGGCTCGCGACGGCTGCGCTCTCCAGCGCTTCGTCGATGCTCATCGCCGGCAGCAGGCCCGCAAAGCGCTGCGCGAGCATCGACTTGCCCGAGCCCGGCTCGCCCACCATCAACAGGCTGTGGCCGCCGGCCGCGGCGATCTCGAGTGCGCGCTTGGCACCGACATGGCCCTTGACCTCGGCCAGATCCGCGTACTGCGATGCGGCGACGCCCGGTGTGACGTAAATCCGCGCCCAGCCATCGTCGGAGGGTTCGGGTGCCGCGGCCTTGTCCTCCTCGGGCAGGAACTGCCGCACCACATCGAGCAGGTGCCTCGCGCCGTACACCTCTCCGCCGGGCACCAGCGCGGCCTCTTGCGCGCTGTCCATCGGCAGTACCAGCTTCGTCGCGACGCCACGCGTGTGCAGGGCCAGCGCCATGGCCAACGCGCCGCGTACCGGCCGCAACTCGCCCGACAGCGACAGCTCGCCCGCGAACTCGTGCCCCGCCAGCCGCGTGCCCTGGAACTGCCCGCTGGCCGCGAGGATGCCCAGCGCAATCGGCAGATCGAAGCGGCCGGAATCCTTCGGCAAGTCGGCTGGCGCGAGGCTCACCACGATCTTTTTGTTGTTCGGAAACTCCAGGCCCGCGTTCTGGATGGCCGAACGCACCCGGTCGCGCGATTCCTTTACCTCGGTTTCCGCCAGCCCCACGAGCGTGAAACTGGGCAAACCGTTCGCCAGATGCACCTCGACCGTGACATCGGCCGCTTCCAGCCCAAGCAAAGCGCGGCTTTGCACCAAAGACAGACTCATTTTTCTCCCTCTCCCCAAGATGGTGCATCCATCTTTTGTTGACCCCGCGGCCGCGCGGCACGGTGGTGCCTGCAACCGATCGAAACAACGCTTGTAACGAATTGGCGCTCATCGGCAGCCGTTCGCTCCCTGCTGGATGAAGGTATTCGTGCACTTTGGCACGCTCCCTGCTTTGAGGGTGTCAGGTCCCCCAACACTTACTTACTCGCGAGGAGTTTCCCGATGACGCACCGTTCCGCCGTTCAGGCGCTGATCGTTCTGGCCACTGCATTGACCGCATCGGGCGCCGCCCTGGCGCAGACGGCTCCGGCAGATCCGGCGCCGGCCCCGGCTCCCTCGCTGACCGGCAACATCTCGCTGACCACGAACTACAAGTTCCGCGGCCAGGACCAGGACATGATCGGCCGCAACGACTACGCCAAGACCCGCGGCCTGAAGCCCGCCATCCAGGGCGGTTTCGACTACGCCTTCGGCGACAGCGGCTTCTACGTGGGCAACTGGAACTCGAGCGTCAACTGGCTCAAGGGCAACAGCATCGAGACCGACCTGTACGGCGGCTACAAGTTCAAGGCCGGCCCGGTCGACATGGACGTCGGTGCCCTCACCTACATCTACCCGGGCAACTCCGCCGGCAACACCACCGAGCTCTACCTTGGCGCCACCTACGCCGACGAAACCTTCGGCTCGTTCACCGCCAAGTACTCGCACACCGTGTCGAAGGACTACTTCGGCTACGCAGGCAACAAGGCCGGCTCGGGCCTGAAGGGCCGCAACACCGGCTACCTGAACCTCGCGTACAGCAAGGAAATCGTGCCCAAGGTCACGCTGAAGGCAGCCGTTGGCTTCACCAACATGTCCAGCGACATCCGCAGCCTGGGCTACAAGAGCTATGTCGACTACAACGTCGGCGCCTCGTACGACTTCGGCAACGGCCTGTCGCTCACCGGCTCGGTGCAGGGCGCCAACAAGAAGGCGAACTACCAGGTCGTCGCGAACCCGGGCCTGGAGATCCCCGACTTCGGCACCTTCGGCACGACGTACTACTCGCCGAACAAGGCGCGCTTCATCCTCACGCTGACGAAGACGCTCTAAATAAAAACAACGAGGTGCGGCCCAAGCTGCCGCACCATTTCATTTCCATCCAAAGGAGAAGTTCACATGAAGCTGGTCACAGCCATCATCAAACCGTTCAAGCTCGACGAAGTGCGTGAAGCACTGTCGGCGATCGGCGTGCAGGGGATCACCGTCACCGAGGTGAAGGGCTTCGGCCGCCAGAAGGGCCACACCGAGCTCTACCGCGGCGCGGAGTACGTGGTCGACTTCCTGCCCAAGGTCAAGATCGAAGCGGCCGTCTCCGACGACCTGGTCGATCGCGTGATCGAAGCCGTCGAAGGTGCCGCCCGCACCGGCAAGATCGGCGACGGAAAGATCTTTGTCTACAACCTCGAGCAGGTCGTACGCATCCGCACCGGCGAAACGGGCCGCGAAGCCCTCTGATCGTGTTTGGCACTAAAGAACAACGACTATGAAAAAACTGCTTGTCTCTCTTGCGCTCGGCCTGAGCGTTCTCGCAGCCGGCACGTCCGGCTTCGCACAGACACCCGCCGCGCCTGCTGAAGCGCCCGCCGCATCCGCGCCGGCTGCCGCAGCACCCGCGGCCGCTCCCGCCGCTGCAGCGCCTGCCGCCGCAGCAGCTGCAGCACCCGCCGCGGCCGAAGCAGCACCTGCTGCCGCACCCGCGCCGTCCTTCAACAAGGGCGACACCAGTTGGATGATGCTGTCCACGCTGCTCGTGATCATGATGACCATCCCCGGCCTCGCGCTGTTCTACGGCGGCCTGGTCCGCAGCAAGAACATGCTGTCGGTGCTGATGCAGGTGATGGTCACGTTCTCGCTGATCGTCGTGCTGTGGCTTATCTACGGCTACAGCCTCGCGTTCACCGAGGGCAATGCCTTCATCGGCGGATTCGACCGGCTCTTCATGAAGGGGATCTTCGATCCGGCCACCGGCGTGTTCGCAGCCGGCGCAACCTTCAGCAAGGGTGTCTACATCCCAGAACTGCTGTTCGCCGCCTTCCAGGCCACGTTCGCCGGCATCACCTGCTGCCTGATCGTGGGTGCCTTTGCCGAACGCGCCAAGTTCTCGGCCGTGCTGCTGTTCATGGTGATCTGGTTCACCTTCAGCTATGCACCGCTGGCTCACATGGTCTGGTTCTGGATGGGCCCTGACGCCTACACCGCCGCCAACGTGGTGGACGCACAGAACGCCAAGGCCGGCCTGATCTGGCAGTGGGGCGCGCTCGACTTCGCAGGCGGCACCGTGGTGCACATCAACGCAGCCGTCGCCGGCCTCGTGGGTGCCTTCCTGATCGGCAAGCGCGTGGGCTACGGCAAGGAAGCCTTCACGCCGCACTCGCTCACGCTCACCATGGTCGGCGCTTCGCTGCTGTGGGTCGGCTGGTTCGGCTTCAACGCAGGTTCGGCCCTGGAAGCCGGCACCAGCGCCGTGCTCGCCTTCATGAACACCTTCTCGGCCACCGCCGCCGCCGTGCTCGCATGGTGCATCGGTGAAGCGCTGATGCGCGGCAAGGCCTCGATGCTGGGTGCCGCTTCGGGCGCCGTTGCAGGCCTCGTGGCCATCACCCCGGCCGCCGGCAACGTCGGCCTGATGGGCGCCATCGTCATCGGCTTCATCGCCGGCTTCGCCTGCCTCTGGGGCGTCAACGGTCTCAAGAAGCTGCTCGGCGCGGACGACTCGCTCGACGTGTTCGGCGTGCACGGTGTCGGCGGTATCGTCGGCGCGCTGCTCACCGGCGTGTTCAACACCCAGGCACTCGGTGGCCCCGGCCTCGTGGGCGACTGGGTCACGGCCAGCGTCGTCTCCAACGGCATCGGTGCCCAGGTCTGGATCCAGCTCAAGGGCGTGCTGCTGACCATCGTGTGGTCGGGCGTGGTGGCGTTCATCGCCTTCAAGATCGCCGACCTCACCATCGGTCTGCGTGTGTCGGAAGAAGAAGAGCGCGAAGGCCTCGACATCTCCTCGCACGGCGAAACCGCCTACAACCGTTGATTCCCTACTGCGGAGCCCTCCGGGGCTTCGCAGCCGGATGACCACCATCCTTTTTCTTCACAAGAACAATTCTTCGTAACGAGTTTTTCAAGCGAGGTCTCCTTTGGATGTTCAGCCCGCGAGCGCTTCGGCGCCAGCGGGCTTTTTTTTGCCTGCCGCGGCCATCGCCAGGGGCACAATCGCCCCACCATGTGGACCTCCCTCGACAACAGCCTCTGCGAGCTCGGCGAATCGCCGTTCTGGCACCCTGAAGAACGCTCCCTCTATTGGCTCGACATCCCTGGCCGCGCCGTGTTGCGAACGCGCGGCGACATCGGAACGACAAGTGCCACGGTCGAGCGATGGGCCCTCTCCACCGAACCCGGCTGCATGGCGCCGGCCCGAAGCGGCGGCCTCGTGATCGCACTGCGCGACGGCATCTACCGCGCGCGCGAATGGGGCGGTGAACTGGTCGCGATGGCGCGCGTCGAGCACGACGTGCGCACCATGCGTTTCAACGACGGCAAATGCGATCCGCTCGGGCGCTTCTGGGGCGGTTCGCTCAACGAGGCGAAAGACCGCGCCAACGCCGCGCTCTACTGCTTCGATGCACGCCCTGGCACCGACATTTCGCCCACGCTTTCGCAGATGGCCAACGAGTCCACCACCGCCAACGGCCTCTCGTTCTCCCCCGACGCGCGCACTCTCTACTGGGCCGACACCGCCGCGCACGTGGTCTGTGCATGGGACTGGGATGCCGAGGCCAACGCGCTCTCGCGCGCCCGCGTGTTCCACCAGTTCGACGCCAAGCCCGAAGGCTGGACACCCGACTCGCCGGTTCGCTACGAAGGCCGGCCCGATGGCGCGACGGTCGATGCCGAAGGGCACTACTGGGTCGCGATGTTCGAAGGCGCGCAGCTGCTGCGCTTCGCGCCGTCCGGTGAAATCGTGGCCTCGGTGCCGGTCCCTCTTCAATGCCCGACCATGCCTTGTTTCGGCGGCGATGACCTCAAGACGCTCTTCGTCACCAGCGGCCGCAAAGGCCGGCCTGCTGCGGAGATCGAACGACTTCCGGCATCGGGCACGGTGATCTCGACGCGCGTCGATACGCCCGGGCTGCCGGTCAGTTTTTTCGAGGACTAGGGTGAGACGTTCAGGGCGCGATCCCGCCGACGGGGTACCTTGCTCCGCGAATGTCCCCCGCCTTCGGCTCCTCCTTGATTTCGCTGCGCAAGGCACCCCATCGGCGTGCTCGTCATTCAGTGCAGTCGTTGATCGGCCAGCACCACGGCAGCGCTCTGTGTGCGCAGGGCATCGGGTGCTCCCCGCAGCGAAATCAAGGAGGAGGGCGAAGCCCGGGGGACATTCGCGGAGGGGAGTACCCGGTGGCCTGTGCACGCGCCCTGAACAGAAGTCCGGAGCGTAAGAACCAAGTGGCTCTCCAGCACATCCCGCCGATCCAATGCCTGCTGACGTTCGAGGCGGTGGCACGTCTGCGGCACGCGGGCCGCGCGGCCGACGAGTTGTGCGTCACCCCCAGCGCCGTCAGCCACCGCATCCGCCAACTCGAAGCGCACGTCGGCTTCAAGCTTTTCGGCCGCAGCGATTTCAGCCTGACGGCCGACGGCGCGGCCTACCTCGCGAACGTGCGCACCGGCCTTGCGGCATTGCAGGCCACGCCGCTGGCCAACGCCGCACCGCGCGCCACACGCCTGCGCATCGCCGTCACGCCGACCTTCAGCCGCCAGTTCCTGATGCCCCGGCTCGAGCTGTTCCGCAACATCTATCCGGACATCGAACTCGTGCTGCAGGTGTCGATCCCGCTACTCGACGTGACGGCCGAGCAGGCCGACCTCGAAGTGCGCTACGGCACCGGCGCCTATGCCGACTGCGAACACCGCCTGCTGCTCGAGGAAGAAGTGGTGCCCGCCTGCAGCCCGAGCTTCCTCAACGAGTTCGGCCCGTTCGACGGCTTTCGCACGGCAGCCGAGATCGCGAGTGCGCGGCTCATCCGCAGCCCGCTCGAACCCTGGGGCACCTGGTTCGCGCACTGCGGCATCGACCAGCCGGAGCCGCACGTCGGCTCGCAGTTCAACGACCTGGGGCTCGTCTACGACGCGGCCGCGAGCGGCTTCGGCGTGGCGCTGGTGCGGCAGAAGATGGGCGCTGCGTGGTTCGAATCGGGCCGTTTGGTGGCGCTCTCCGACCGGGCCGTGCCGTCGCCGCACCGGCACACCATCTGCTGGCAGCCCGGCACCCTCGAGCGCTGGGAGTGCGCGGCCTTCGTCGACTGGCTCGCGCAGAGCCTGCGCTGAGCGGGCGGCCGGGCCCGCCGGCAAAGTTCTTTCAAGCGCGGCGCAAAAAAGCTTCAACCCGGCGCCGCCGCATTTCCGTAGAGTGCGTTACCCCCGAGACATCCGCCAGAAAAGACAAGAGGCCCGCCGCATGAATGCGCCGCTCACTGCCGTCCAGCAAGATTCGCTACAGAAAACGGAGCGCCAGTCGCAAGTCGTGCGCGCGCTGCAGGTCCACCTGCCCGCGCATGCCCTGATCTGGCATGCCGAAGACACCACGCCCTACGAGTGCGACGGCCTCACCGCCTACCGGCAGCGGCCGCTCGTCGTGGCCCTGCCCGAGACCGAGGCGCAGGTCGCCGCCGTGCTCAAGACCTGCCATCAGCTTGGCGTGCCCGTGGTGGCGCGCGGCGCGGGTACCGGGCTTTCGGGCGGCGCGATGCCTCATGCGCTGGGCGTGACGCTCTCGCTCGCCAAGTTCAACCGCATCCTGAAGATCGACCCGGTGAGCCGCACGGCCGTCGTGCAGTGCGGCGTGCGCAACCTCGCGATCAGCGAGGCGGCCGCGCCGTTCAACCTCTACTACGCACCCGATCCGTCGAGCCAGATCGCCTGCACCATCGGCGGCAACGTGGCCGAGAACTCGGGCGGCGTGCATTGCCTGAAGTACGGACTCACGCTGCACAACGTGCTGCGCGTGCGCGGCTTCACCGCCGAAGGCGACGCCATCGAGTTCGGCGGCGAGGCGCTCGATGCGCCGGGGCTCGATCTGCTCGCGCTGGTCATCGGCAGCGAAGGCATGCTGGCCGTGACCACCGAGGTCACCGTCAAGCTCGTGCCCAAGCCGCAGCTCGCGCGCTGCATCATGGCCAGCTTCGACGACGTGCGCAAAGCCGGCGATGCGGTGGCCGCGGTGATCGCGGCCGGCATCATTCCCGCGGGGCTGGAGATGATGGACAAGCCGATGACCGCCGCCGTCGAAGACTTCGTGCGCGCGGGCTACGACCTCGATGCCGCGGCGATCCTGCTGTGCGAATCGGACGGCACGCCTGAAGAAGTCGAAGAAGAAATCGGCCGCATGACCGCCGTGCTGCGCGGCTGCGGCGCCACCGCCATCGCGGTGAGCAACAGCGAAGAAGAGCGCATGAAATTCTGGAGCGGCCGCAAGAACGCCTTTCCGGCGTCGGGCCGCATCAGCCCGGACTACATGTGCCTGGATTCGACCATTCCGCGCAAGCGCCTCGCGGACATCCTGCTCGCGATCCAGGAGATGGAGAAAAAGTACAACCTGCGCTGCTGCAACGTGTTCCACGCGGGCGATGGCAACCTGCATCCGCTGGTGCTGTTCGATGCGAACGACCCCGACGAGCTGCATCGCTGCGAGCTCTTCGGCGCCGACATCCTGGAGACCAGCGTCGCGATGGGCGGCACGGTGTCGGGCGAGCACGGCGTGGGCGTCGAAAAGCTCAACAGCATGTGCGTGCAGTTCACCGCGGCCGAGAACGAGCAGATGTTCGGCGTGAAGCGTGCATTCGATCCGGCCGGGCTGTTGAATCCCGGCAAGGTGATTCCGACGCTGCAGCGCTGCGCCGAGTACGGCAAGCAGGTGGTGCGTGGTGGGAAGCTGCCGCATCCCGATCTGCCGCGCTTCTGAGAACAACAACAAAAAGAGACTATGGATTCAGCTCTCCACCAGATCGTCGAGCGCATCCGCGCCGCAACCGCCAACGCCACGCCGCTTTGCATACGCGGCGGCGGCACCAAGGATTTCTACGGCGAAGCGCTGCAAGGTGACATCCTCGACACCACAGCGCTCACTGGCATCACTAGCTACGAGCCGAGCGAGCTCGTTGTCACCGTGCGCGCAGGTACGCCGCTCGCCGAACTCGAAGCCGCGTTGGCCGAGAAGGGTCAGTGCCTGCCCTTCGAGCCGCCGCACTTCGGAAGCGACGGCACGGTGGGCGGCATGGTCGCTGCTGGCCTCAGTGGCCCCGCGCGCGCCAGCGTGGGCGCGGTGCGCGACTACGTGCTCGGCGCCACGCTGGTCAACGGCCGCGGTGATGTCCTGAGCTTCGGCGGACAGGTGATGAAGAACGTCGCAGGCTACGACGTCTCGCGCGTGCTGGCTGGCTCGCTCGGCACGCTGGGCGTGATCGCCGAAGTGAGCCTCAAGGTGCTGCCCGTTGCGCCGGCCGAGGCCACGCTGGAGTTCGCCTGCAGCCAGGCCGATGCGCTGCGGCTGCTCAATGAATGGGGCGGCCGGCCGCTGCCGCTGAATGCGAGTTGCTGGTTCGAATACGCGGGAGCCGGCGCGCTTTACCTGCGGCTGCGCGGCGCGGTTGCTGCCGTGGAGGCGGCATGCACGCACCTCGGCGGCGAGCGCAAGGACAACGCACGTGCCGCTGCCGACTGGCAGGCGCTGCGCGACCAGCAGTTGCCGTGGTTTGACGTCGCGAGCGGGCCAGATGCACTCTGGCGCCTTTCGGTGCCGCAGACCGCGCCGGTGCTCGCCATCGATGGCAACGCGCCGTTGATCGAGTGGCATGGCGGAGAGCGCTGGTACAAGGCGCTGCCGGATCAGGCCGCACGCATCCGCGAGGCCGCGCACGCAGCCGGCGGCCACGCCACGCTGTTCAGAACGCCTGCCTCCAACATCCCCCGCTTCGACGCGATGAGCGCCCCGATCGCCCGCATCCACCGTGCGCTGATGCAGGAGTTCGATCCGCACCGCATCTTCAATCGCGGCCGGCTTTTCGCAGACGCATAAAAAAGAGACGACACCCCGCGATGCAAACCGAACTCGCCCCCGAATTCCGCGACACCGACGAAGGCCGCGAAGCCGAAGCCATCCTGCGCAAGTGCGTGCACTGCGGCTTCTGCACCGCCACCTGCCCGACCTACCAACTGCTCGGCGACGAGCTCGACGGCCCGCGCGGACGCATCTACCTCATCAAGCAGGTGCTCGAAGGCAAGGCGCCGACGCGCAGCACGCAGCTGCACCTCGACCGGTGCCTGACCTGCCGCAACTGCGAGAGCACCTGCCCGAGCGGCGTGCAATACGGCAACCTCGTGGACATCGGCCGCAAGATCGTCGACGAGAAGGTGCCGCGCCCGGCGATGGAATCGGCCAAGCGCTGGCTGCTGAAGGAAGGGCTGCCGTCGCCGCTGTTCGGCCCCGCGATGAAGCTCGCGCAGTCGGTGCGCGGCCTGTTGCCCGATGCGCTCAAGGCCAAGGTGCCGGCGAAGCAGGAAGCGGGCGCCTGGCCCACCGCCACGCATGCGCGCAAGGTGCTGATGCTCGCGGGCTGCGTGCAGCCGTCGATGATGCCCAACATCAACAGCGCCACCGCGCGCGTGCTCGATGCGGCCGGCATCCAGGTCGTGATCGCGAAGGAGGCCGGCTGCTGCGGCGCGGTGAAGTTCCACCTCAACGACCAGGAAGGCGGCAAGGCGCAGATGCGCGCCAACATCGATGCGTGGTGGCCAGAGGTCGAGCGCAATGAAGTGGAAGCCATCGTGATGAACGCGTCGGGCTGCGGCGTCACCGTGCGCGAGTACGGCCACCTGCTGCAGCACGATGCGGCCTATGCGGCGAAGGCGGCGCGCATCAGCGAACTGACGCGCGACCTGAGCGAGCTGCTGCCCGATCTCTTGCCCGCGTTGAAGGCCCGCGTGCGCGCGCCCGAAGGCGTGGTCGCCTACCACCCGCCGTGCACGCTGCAGCACGGCCAGAAGCTGCGCGGCGGCGTCGAGACGCACCTGCGCGCACTCGGCTTCGACGTGCGCGTGGCCATGAACGAATCGCACCTGTGCTGCGGCTCAGCGGGCACGTATTCGGTGCTGCAGCCCGAGCTGGCCTACCCGCTGCGCGACCGCAAGCTGGGGCACCTGAAGCAGCTGCAGCCCACCACCATTGCCTCGGCCAACATCGGCTGCATCACGCACCTGCAAAGCGGCAGCGGGGAGACGCCGGTGCGGCACTGGGTCGAGCTGCTGGATGCCGCACTGGATCGCCGGCCGGGCGCGCAGGGTAGGGCCTGATCGCACAGCAGGGCAGGGCGCGGTCCGACTCGCGCGGCGGACGCTTGCGGCGCATCATGGCGGCACCGAATCTGCAAGGAGCCTGTGCCATGTCCCACGTTATCCAACTTCCGCTGCGACGCGTTCTGCTGGCCTGCGCTTGCGTGGCCGGTGCCGTGGCGGCGCACGCCCAGTCCGCCATGCCTGCGTGGCAGGGCGCCGGTCCTACGCGCTACGTCTGCGGCGGTATCGGCTCCGACGAATCGAATGCGATGCGCGGGGCCATGAAGGAGCATCCGCTCTCGCTGTTGTTTGCACGCGCCGACGGCGCCTACATGGCCAGCGTCGACGTCACGATCAAGGGCGGCGACACCAACTCGTCCGCTGCCATGGCCTTTCGCGCCGGCGGTCCGGTGTGCCTGATCGACATCCCGGACGGGCGTTACACCATCGATGTCACCACGCCCGGCGGGCAGGCCAAGAGCCAGACGGTGACGGTGGGCGGCGGCGCGAAGACCGCCAGCTTCCGCTTCTGAAGAAGGCGTGAAGCGGGTGTTCAGCCCGCTGCGAGCGCCGCCTCGACGTCGCGCGTGAGCGAGGCGGGCGTGTCGAGCGGCGCATAGCGCTTGAGCACCGTGCCATCGCGCCCGATGAGGAACTTGGTGAAGTTCCACTTGATGGCGGTGAGGCCCAGGAGGCCCGGCTTCTCTTTGGTGAGCCACTGGTAGAGCGGCGCGGCGTTGCTGCCGTTGACGTCGATCTTCTCCATCATCGGAAAACTCACGCCGTAGTTCTTGGTGCAGAACGCGCCGATTTCCTCGTTGGTGCCCGGGTCCTGCGAGCCGAACTGGTTCGACGGAAAACCCAGCACCGCGAGGCCCTGGTCGGCGTACTTCTCGTGCAACGCTTCGAGCCCGGCGAACTGCGGCGTGAACCCGCATTTGCTCGCCGTGTTGACGATCAGCAGCACCTTGCCCTTGAAGGCGGAAAGCTTCACGGGCTTGCCGTCGATCTGGTTGGCCTCGAAGTCGTAGACGCTGGTCATGGAGATGTTCCTCAGGTGGACGCAGAGGCGCGATCATCGCCCCGGGCCGGCGTTCGTGCAAACGCGGCCCAGACGGCGCCCAGCACGATCAGCGCGCCGCCCGTGAGGATGCGCGGGTCCATCGTGGAGGCGCCGAGCGCCACCGACGAGACGCTGGCGAACAGCACTTCCGACAGCATGATCACCGAGGTCGCGCTGGCCGCGAGCCGTGCCGCGCCGTATTGAAGACACACGTTGCCGATCACGAAACCCGCACCCAGCAGCACGGCCCAGCCGAGCCAGCCCGGCGTGGCCTGCAGAGGCGAAGCAATGGCGCCGAGCGAGGTGCCGACCAGCGCCGCGATGCCCGCCACGAAGGTGCAGCCGCAGAACATCGCGAGCGCACGCGATTCGCCCGGCGCGGGCCGCAGGTGGCGCAGCACGATGTTGGTCACCGCGAAGCTGAAGCCGGCCGCCAAGCCCAGCCAGTCGGGCAGGCTCGACGGCACTGGCCAGTCGGTGCCCGGCGCCTTGAGCACCACGACCACCCCGGTGAGCGCCAGCGCCACGCGCGCGAGCGCGCCGCCCGTGGGCCGCTCGCCCAGCAGCAGCCAGCCCAGCAGCACGCTCCAGAGCGGCATCAGATAGAACAGCAGCACCACGCGCACGACGTCGCCCTGCGTTACCGCCCAGTTGAAACCCACGTTGGTGAAGCCCGCCGCAAGGCCCAGCACCGCGAGCATCGGGTAGGCCGTGAAGCTCTTCCAGGCATGACGGCGCACGATCCCCATCACCGTCGCGATGGCCAGGTAGATGAGGCAGGTGGTCCACAGCGGGTGCAGGCCGTGGCTTTCGATGTGCCGGAAGGGAAACCACGACAGCCCCCAGACGAAGGCATTGAAGATCAGCGCGAGGGCGGGCATGGTGGCGTCGGGAGAAAAGGGGCTTCGGCGCTCGGCGCGCCGGCCGTCTCACCAACGCAGTCGCGCAAGGTCAGTGGTGTTTGTCGCTGCGGGCGATGGCCAGCAGATGCTCGACTTCTTCCGGGTACTTCTTCAGGTTGTTCTCGTGCCAGCGCTTGATGAGCCACATGCAGCCCGCCACCACGAGGCCGAAGGCGCTGATCGCACCGTAGGCCGACAGGCCCAGCCCGGTGCACACGCTGTAGAAGCCGCCCAGCAGAAGGATGCAGGCCTGCTCGTTGAAGTTCTGCACGGCAATCGAACGGCCCGCGCCCATGAGGTTGTGGCCGCGGTGCTGCAAGAGCGCATTCATCGGCACCACCAGGAAGCCGCCAAGGCCGCCCAGGATGATGAGGAACGGCACCGCGAGCCACACGTTGCCGATGAAGTTCATGCAGATGACCATGAGACCCATCGCGATGCCCATCGGGATCACGCGGGTGGCCATGTCCAGCCGCATGCGCATCGAGGCCACGATGGCGCCCACGGCCGTGCCGATGGTCACCACGCCAGTGAGCGCCGAGGCCTGCGTCGTGTTGTAGCCCAGCGCGAGCGAAGCCCACGCCAGCACGATGTACTTGAGGTTGCCGCCCGCGCCCCAGAAGAGCGTGGTGGTGGCCAGCGAGATCTGGCCGAGGCGGTCGCGCCACAGGCGCGCATTGCAATGCCAGAAGTCGGGCAGCAGCGCGGCGAGGTTGCGTGCGAAGCCGTGCTCGGGGTTGGAGCGCAACGGGCGCATCTCGACGCCGGTGTGCGGGATGCGCGTGTTGAACCAGGCGGCCAGCATGTAGACCAGGATCAGCACCGAGATCGCGGCCTCGGCGGGGGAATCGATGCCGGTGTCGATCAGCGGGAAGTCGAAGGCCAGCAAGTGGCTGGAGACCGCATGGCCCACGAGCGTGCCGCCCAGCACGATGCCCAGGAGGATGGAGGCGATGGTGAGGCCCTCGATCCAGCCGTTGGCCTTGACCAGTTGCGAGGCGGGCAGCAGTTCGGTGAGGATGCCGTACTTGGCCGGCGAGTAGGCCGCCGCGCCCAGGCCCACGATCGAATACGACAACAGGGGGTGCGAGCCGAACAGCATCATCAGGCAGCCGATCACCTTGATCGCGTTGCTGATGAACATCACCTTGCCCTTGGGCAGCGCGTCTGCAAACGCGCCCACCAGCGGCGCAAGCACCACATAGAAGACTGCGAAGATCGGCACCAGTGCCGCGCGCTGCCATTCGGGCGCGCCCGAACTTCGCATGAGATCGACGGCAACAACGAAAAGCGCTTGGTCGGCCAGCGACGAAAAGAACTGGGCCGACATGATCGTGTAGAAACCGCGCTTCATCGATGGGCTGGCTGGCCAGAGGGGTCTGCTGGCGGTAGTGAAAAAGTGTCGCGTCCGGTGCGAATGGGCGGTTATAGCATGGGGGTACGACGTGGAAATGGGCATCCCTTCCGTATTCGACCCCATTCCCGGAAATGCTAAAACGTGGTCTGAACTTACCCCCAGTCCGCCTGCAGCCTGCCCAGAGCACCCCATGCCGCGCCCCATTCTTGCCACCGTCCACACCGCCGCCCTTCGCAACAACCTGGAGCGGGTCCGCCGTTCGGCGCTCGACGCCCGTGTCTGGGCCGTGGTCAAGGCCAATGCCTATGGCCACGGCATCGAGCGGGTCTATGAAGGCCTGCGCGGCGCCGACGGCTTCGCGCTGCTCGACCTGGCCGAGGCCGAGCGCGTGCGCGCCCTGGGCTGGCGCGGCCCCGTGCTGCTGCTGGAAGGCGTGTTCGATGCGCGCGACCTGGAGCTGTGCTCGCGCCTGGACCTCTGGCACACCGTGCATTGCGACGAGCAGATCGACATGCTCGCAGCGCACAAGACCCTCAAGCCGCAGCGTGTTTTCCTGAAGATGAACTCGGGCATGAACCGCCTGGGCTTCACGCCCGAGCGCTTCGGCTCGGCCTGGACGCGCCTGAACGCGCTCACGCAGGTCGACGAGATCTCGCTGATGACGCACTTCAGCGACGCCGACGGCGCCCGCGGCATCGCGCACCAGCTCGAAGCCTTCGAGCGCGCCACGCGCGACCTGCCGGGCGAGCGCTCCATTGCCAACAGCGCCGCCACCCTGCGTCACGCCGACCAGACGCGCGGCGACTGGGTGCGCCCCGGCATCGTGCTGTACGGCAGCGCCCCCGACTTTCCGTTGCACGACGCGGCGCACTGGCAACTGCAGCCCACGATGACGCTGTCGACGCAACTGCTCTCGGTGCAGACGCTCAAGGCCGGCGACACCATCGGCTATGGCTCCAACTTCACGGCCGAGGGGCCGCTCACCATCGGCGTGGCCGCGGTTGGCTACGCCGATGGCTATCCGCGCCACTGCAACACCGGCACGCCGGTGCTGGTGAACGGCGTGCGCACCCGCATGGTGGGCCGCGTGAGCATGGACATGATCACCGTCGACCTCACGCCGGTGCCCGATGCGAAGTTCGGCGCCGAAGTCACGCTGTGGGGCCGCTCCGCTTCGACGGGCGCGGTGCTCCCCATCGACGAAGTCGCGCAGGCCGCGGGCACCGTCGGCTACGAACTCATGTGCGCCGTGGCCCAGCGCGTGCCGTTCGCCGCTCCCACCGACGAATGAAGATCCTTTCCAACTGGCGCTCGGTGCGCCTTTGGGAAACGGAGGTCGAGCGCGACCTGCACCGCAACCACAGCCTGCGCACGCACGGCATCCTGATCGGCACGTTCACGCTCCTCCTGATGTGGGGCGTGTCGGCGCTACAGATGCACCTGCTGCATGTGGACTCGCTGGCGGTGCGCTACTTCCTCACGCTGGGCGTGGGCTACCTCGGCTACTTGCTCGTGCTGCGCTGGTGGGCCCGGCGGCTGGTGGAGGACGGCGTTGGCGCCAACCTGGACATGGGCGCCGGCGACGCGGTGGATGCCGGTGAATTCGCTTTGGACGTTGCCGGCAGCGTAGGCCGTGCCAGCCGCGCGAGCGGTGTCGGCGATGCCGCCGACATGGCGGGCGGTGCGCTGGAACTCGCGGGCGCTTCCGACGAAGGCGCGATCATCGTCGTGCCGGTGGTCGCCATCTTCCTGATCTGCGTGGCCGTGCTGTTCGGCGTCGGCTCGCTCGTGCTGCTGTATTTCAGCTGGGACGCGCTGCTGGCCGTGGCGATCGAGGTGGCGTTTTCTTATGTCTCGGCCCGCGCCGCGGTGCGCGTGGCGCGCGAAGGCTGGCTCATGGCCGCCGTGCGCCTGACCTGGAAGCCGCTGCTCGGCGCGCTGATTTCCGCGGTGATCCTCGGCGCGCTGCTCGACCACTTCATGCCGCAGGTCAACTCGCTGCCCGAGGCGGTCCGCGTCTTGCTGAAGACGAACTGAGCTTCTTCTCGGGGCCGGTGGCCAGTGCATCGAGCAAATGGTCGATGAGCACCCGGCACTTGGGCACGGTGAAGCGGCTGGGCGGATAAAGAATCCACGCGTGCCCGCGGTAGTTGCCCTGGAATTCCCAGCCGGCCAATACCTGCACAACGCGGCCGCTCTCCAGCGCTTCCTGTGTCATGAAGGCCGGCACGCACGCCACGCCCAGGTCCGCGAGTGCGGCTTCGAGGCGCACCTCGCTGTGGTTCGAAACGTAGCGGCCCCGCACCACGACCTCGGCTTCTTCCGCATCGCCCTGCCTGAAGCGCCAGTGGTTGTCGCGCTCGTGCTCGCCCAGCGACAGGCAGCTGTGCGCGACCAGGCCGCGGGGATGCGCAATCGCCTCGTGTTGTTCAAGGTAGCGCGGTGAGGCGCAGAGGATGTGCGCCACCGGCATCAACTGCCGCGCCACCAGTCCCTCGGGCGGCTCGGTCGTCAGGCGCACCACGAGGTCGACGCCTTCGCGGATCGGATCGATGTTGCGGTCCTGCACGATGAGCTGCACATCCACTTCGGGGTAGCGCCGAAGAAAGTCGAGGATGTGCGGATGCAGCACCCGACGCGCGAACGCCTTCGGCGCGCTGATGCGCACCAGCCCGCTCGGCTTTTTCGAGAACCGCTGCGCGATGTCCATCGCGCCCTGCGCCACCGCGACCAGTTCGCGGCAGCGCGCGAAGGCTTCGGCACCGGGCTCGGTCAGCCGCAGCTGGCGCGTCGTGCGCTGCAGCAGCTGCACGCCGATTTCCTTTTCGAGCCGCTTGACCTGCCGGCTCGCGGCCGATGGCGTCATGCCCAGCAGGTCGGCCGCGGCGGAGAAGCTGCCGAGCTCGGCGACCCGCAGGAAGGTCACCATCTCGGGCAGCACTTTGAGAAATGAATTCGTTCCCACGGCGCAAGGGTCCTGTTCCGGCCGATGGCTGTTCGGCGTGTGTGATGCCCTGAACAATCTTTTCTTTCTTGTTCATGGACGGCGGCCGACAGTATGGATTCAAAGCAAGTGCGGGGCATCGCACCGGACACGTGGGGTGCGAGGAAGTGGGCCGGCATCGGCGCCGCCGAGGTCATGCTGCTGCTGGTGGCGGCCGTGTGGGGCGGCAGCTATGCGGTCGCGAAGCAGGCGACGCAGCAGTTGCCTGTGATGGAGTTCATCGCGCTGCGCTTCGGGCTCACCTTCATCGTGCTCTTGCCGGCACTCAAGCCTCTGTTCAATGCGCAGTGGCGCCAGGGGCTCGCGGTGGGCGGGCTGCTCGGCGCCAACCTGCTGGCGATCTTCGTCTGCGAGACCTTCGGCGTGTCGCTGACCACGGCGAGCAACGCCGCGTTCCTGATCAGCCTGTGCGTGGCGCTCACGCCGTTCGTCGAATGGTGGCTGCTGGGGCAGCGCCCGGCGCAGCGCATCTTCTGGGCCGCGGGCCTGTCGGCGGTGGGAGCGGCGATGCTGTCGGCCACCTCGCCCGCCAACATCGCCGTGGGTTGGGGCGACGCGCTGATGGTGCTCGCGGCGTTCCTCCGCGCCGTGATGGTGTGCATGACGCGGCGACTCGCCGGCCACCACGCGATGCCGGCGCTGACGCTCACCGCGGTGCAGTCGGGCGTGATGGCGCTCGGCGCGATGGCGATCTCGCTCCTAGCCTCCAACGGCGCCTGGCACATGCCGCCCGCAACGGCTTCCTTCTGGTGGGGCATGGCGTACCTCGTGCTGCTGTGCACGGTGTTCGCCTTCTTCGCGCAGAACCATGCGGCCTCGCGCTCGAGTCCGAGCCGGGTGTCGCTGCTGATGGGGAGCGAGCCGGTGTTCGGCGCGTTGATCGCGGTGTATGGGTTTGGGGAAACGGTCGGGGTGTGGGGATGGGCCGGCGGGCTGCTGATCGTGGCGGCAGCGTGGTGGGTGACGATGCCGCAAAAGCTTGAGGCACGGCCGCGAATTCCGTGAACTTGTAGCCGTGCGGCGTCGAACAGCGCCCTTCGTCCAATGACAATGCCGGCCGGAGGAAAACAGCTCACATGATCTCGACACACAAGACCCGCGCTGCATTCACTGCTTGCGGCATCGCGATGCCAGCCCTTGGCTTCTCGGCGCACGCCGCAGAGCCGGATGTGCCGGCGCCACCCGCCCCTCCCGAGAAGTTTTGGTGAGCGCGGCGCCGCTCAGTACAACCCAAGCTGCCGCGTCCTCAACCGCGCCAACCCCAGCAACGCATCGGTGAACGGCGTCGCCACCCCGGTCAACTCGCCCAACTCGCGCACCACCGTCACCAGCGCATCGAGTTCCACCGAGCGCCCGGCTTCCACGTCCTGCAGCATCGAGGTCTTGAACGCGCCGAGCTTCTTCGTCACCTCGTGGCGGTCTTCGGGGCTCTGCGTGATCTCGATGCCGATGCGCCGGCCGATCTCCTTGGCCTCCAGCATCACGGCCGAGATGAACCCGCGCACGTAGTCGTCGCCCATGATGAGGTCGGTGGTGGCACCGGTCAGCGCGCTGATCGGGTTCACCGTCATGTTGCCCCAGAGCTTGAACCACACGTCCTTCTGGATCTGCGGCGACAGCGTGGTGTTGATGCCCGCGCGGGTCAGCAGCTCGACGAGCGCCTGCACGCGCGGCGTGGCCTCGCCCGAAGGCTCGCCGACGATCAGCCCGTTGCCGAAGTGATGCCGCACCACGCCCGGCCCGTCGAGCGAGCAGCTCGCATGCACCACGCAGCCGATCACGTTGCGCGCCGGAATGGCCTTCGCGATCGCGCCATCGGGGTCGACCGCGGCCAGCCGGCGGCCGGTGATTTCGCCGCCGAAGCCGCCTTCGAGAAACCACCACGGCACGCCGTTCATCGCGACCAGCACGATGGTGTCGGGCCCGATAAGCGGCCCGATGCGTTCGGCCACGGCCGCCAGCGCGGGCGCCTTCACGGCGATGACCACCAGGTCCTGCACGCCGAGGGCGTCAGGATCGGCCACTGCGTTGACGGGGACGCGCGTGCGCACGTCGGCGCGCATCAGCGAGAGGCCATCGCGTTGCAGCACATCGAGCGTCGCACCGCGCGCCACCACGTTGAGCCGTTCGCCGGCCTGTGCGAGGCCGGCACCGATCCAGCCGCCGATCGCACCGGCGCCGTAAATACAAATCTTCATGGGAGAGGCCGCTTCGATCTTTTCAGTTTCTGTAGCTCGGGTCGATGCGGTCCACCTGCCGCACCAGCGCATTGAACACGTCCTGCCCGGCGCCGTGCGCGGGGCTGAACTGCAGTGCGTCGCGGGTGCAGCGCTCGGCGATTTCCTCGCTCACCGGAATGGCCGCGCCCATCGAGAAGGTCGCCATCTGGATCTCGCAGGCGCGCTGCAGCGTCCACAGGATCGCGAAGGTCTGCGGCAGCGTCTGGCCCCAGGCCAGCAGGCCGTGGTTGCGCAGGATCACCGCGTTGCGGTTGCCGATGCTCTGGAGGAGGCGCGGGCCTTCGTCGGCATGGATCGTGATGCCCTCGAAGTCGTGGTACGCCACCATGCCGTGCAGCTGGGCGGTATAGAAGTTGGTCTGTCGCAGGCCGCCCTCCAGGCACGCCACGGCCACGCCGGCCGTGGTGTGGGTGTGCATCACGCAGTGCGCGCCGGGCAGGCCATCGTGGATGGCCGCGTGCACCGTGAAGCCGGCCGGGTTCACCGGATACGACGAGCCGTCGAGCACCTTGCCCTGCAGGTCGATCTTCACGAGGTTGCTGGCCGTCACTTCGCTGTAGTGCAGGCCGAAGGGGTTGATGAGGAACTGCTTCTCTCCGCCCGTCACGCTGTCGGGCAGCCGCACCGTGATGTGGTTGTAGATCATCTCGACCCAGCCCAGCATCGCGAAGACGCGATAGCAGGCCGCGAGCTCTTCGCGCGCGGCGCGCTCGTCGGGGTGGATGGAGGGATGGACCAGCGCCGAAGGCGAGGTGGCGAGCGAGGTGTTCATTGCAGTTCCTTCATACGGTTAACCCTCCGCGGTGAAGCCGACTTCCTTGACGATCGGCGCCCACTTGGCGGTGTCTTTCTTCAGCAGTTCCGTGAGCTCCGCGGGCGTGGAAGACATGGCTTCCAGCCCGAAGGTGCCCAGGCCGTCGATCACGTCCTTCTGCGCGAGCGCGTTCTTCATCGCGGTGTTCAGGCGCGCGACCAGCTCGGGCGATGCCTTGGCAGGCAGGAAGAAGGCGAACCATTCGCTGTGCGCCATGTCCTTGATGCCCTGCTCGCCGAAGGTCGGCACATCGGGCGCGAAGCGGTTGCGCTTGGCGCCCGAGACGCCCAGGATGCGCACCTTGCCCGACTGCAGGTGCTGCGTGATGTCGCCGATCGGGCCCGACACGGCCGAGATGTTGCCGCCCAGGAGGTCGAGCATCGCCGGCTGCGTGCCGCGGTAGGCGGCGTGCTTGAGTTCGACGTCGCCCTTCTTGCCCAGCAGCGCGCCGATGAAGTGCGGCGTGGAGCCCGCGGCCGGCGAGCCGAAGTTGGCGCCGGCCGGGTTGGCCTTGGCCCAGGCGAGGAACTCGGGCACGCTCTTCACGCTGGCCGGCACCGACGGGCCGACCGCAAAGCCGAAGTCGAAGATGCAGCCGATGCTCACCGGGGTGAGGTCCACCATCGGGTCGTACGGCAGCTTCTTGTAGATGTGCGGATAGATCGTGAGGATCGAGGTCGGCGTCTGCAGGATGGTGACGCCATCGGCCGGCCGGCCCTTCACGTAGGTGACCGCGATCTGGCCGCCTGCGCCGGTGCGGTTCTCGACCACCGCCGCCTTGGCGTATTCGGGGCTGAGCTTCTGCGCCAGGCGACGGCAGATGGTGTCCGAGGTGCCGCCGGCCGCGAAGCCGGTGACGATGGTCGCGGTCTCGATGCCCGCCTGCGCGTAGGCCTGCTGGCCGATGCTCGCAAGCAGCGCCGAGGCGCCGGTGGTCTGAAGGATCTGGCGGCGTGTGAAGCTCATGATGGGTCTCTCTCCGGGTGGTGGTGGTTCGGGAGCGCGTATTTTTCCAGCAAGGCATGGGGCGGGACCCCCGCGTTTACCTCACGTTTTGAAAGCCGCGACACGTTTTCCTCGACCGGCGAGTTCGTTGTCAGAACATTCCGTTCTTGTTGGCGGCGGTTTCGGGCACGGGCTGCACCACATCCCAGTGTTCGACGATCTTTCCGTTCTCCAGCTTGAAGATGTCCACGATGGCGTTGCCGCGCGTGCCAGGCTCGCGCACCGCGTTCACATGCAGGATCACGTAGTCGCCATCGACGAAGGAGCGCTTGATCTCGCTGCGCGAATTCGGAAACTTCTCGCGCAGGAAGGCGATGAACTTGCGAAAGCCCTCGGGGCCGTCGGCTGCGGTGGGGTTGTGCTGCACGTAGCGGTTGCCGACGTACTGCAGGGCCGCGTCGGCGTCCTTCTGGTTCAAGCCCTTCTCGTAGAAGGCGAGCACCGTCTGGCGGTTGGCTTCCTGCCGTGCCTGGGCGGTCGGACTGCCGCCCGGTTGTGCGCAGGCTGCGAGGAAGAGGGTGGCCGTCGCGAAGGCGGCGGCGAGGATCATGCGTTTCATCATCTAAGACTCCCGGTATGAAAGGACTTCAGTAGCCGTTGGGCACTGCGCCACTCGCAGCGCCCGCGGCGTTCTTGTATTTCGCCGCCAGCTGCTTCGCCGCGGCCGTGAGCACGATGGTGTCCACGCCCACCGCCACGAACAGCGCGCCGGCCGCGAGCCACTTGCGCGCCTGCTCCTCGGTGGTCGAGAGGATGCCCGGCGCCTTGCCGGCTTTCAGAATGCGCGCGATGGCATCGGCGATCACCGCCTGCACCTCCGGGTGGTTGGGCTGGCCCACGAAGCCCATCGACGCCGACAGGTCGGCCGGTCCGATGAACACGCCGTCCACGCCCGGTGTCGCCGCGATGGCATCGAGGTTCTTCATCGCCTCGACCGTCTCGGCCTGCACCAGGAGGCAGGTCTGCGCGTTGGCTTCGTGCAGGTACTGCGGATAGGCCTGCCAGCGCGACGCACGCGCGAGCGCACTGCCCATGCCGCGAATGCCCTCGGGCGGATAGCGCATGCCCTGCACCATGCGCGCGGCCTGCTCGGCGGTGTCGACCATCGGCACCAGCAGCGTCTGCGCGCCGATGTCCAGGTACTGCTTGATCAGCGTGGTGTCGCCGGTCGGAATGCGCACCACCGGATGCGAGCGCTCCGATTCGGGTTGCGCGGACCACGCGCTCGAAATGCCCTGCAACTGACCGAGCACCGAGCGCACGTCGTTGGGCGCGTGCTCGCCGTCGACCAGCAGCCAGTCGTAGCCGCAGCCCGCGAGGATTTCCGCGACGTAGCCATCGGCGAGGCCGACCCAGAGGCCGATCTTTTGCTCGCCGGCGAGCATGGCTTGCTTGAAGGTGTTGATGGGGGTGTGCATGAGCGTCTTTCTTTCAGACAAGGCGGAACGAGATCGCGCCGAGAGGGCCGTAGTCGGCATGGAAGGTGTCGCCCGGCAGCGCCGTGGTCGGCCGCGTGAAGGAACCCGCCAGCACCACTTCACCGGCTTCGAGGCGTTCGTCCCACGGCGCGAGCTTGTTCGCGAGCCACGCCACGCCGGTGGCGGGGTGGTTGAGCACGCCCGCGGCCACGCCCGTTTCCTCGATCACGCCGTTCTTGTAGAGCAGGGCGCTCACCCAGCGCAGGTCCACCGCATCGGGCTTCACCGGCCGCCCGCCCATCACGATGCCGGCGTTGGCCGCGTTGTCGGAGATGGTGTCGAACACCTTGCGCGGCGCCTTGGTGTGGCGGTCGAACTGCTCGATGCGCGCATCGATGATCTCGATGGCCGGCACCACGTAGTCGGTGGCGGCCAGCACGTCGAAGATGGTCACGCCCGGGCCCTGCAGCGTCCTGCCGAGGATGAAGGCCAGCTCCACCTCGATGCGCGGCGCGATGAAGCGCGTGAAGGGAATGTCGCCGCCCTGCGCGAAGAACATGTCGTCCAGCAGCGTGCCGTAGTCGGGTTCGTCGATCTGGCTGGACTGCTGCATCGCGCGCGAGGTGAGGCCGATCTTGTGGCCCTTCACCGTGCGGCCCTCGGCGATCTTGTGCTTCACCCATGCGCGCGAGACGGCGTAGCCGTCTTCGACGGTCATCTCGGGAAAGCGCTTGGAGAAGTGCTCGACCTGCACGCGCGACTTCTCGCTCTCGTGCAGCTCGGCGGCCAGCTTGGCAATGGTGTCGGAAGAGAGCATGGAGGCCTTCGCTCAGGTCTTGTTGAACAGAGGGTGCAGGTTGCTGTGCTTGCCGTCGTACACCTGCCCCGGGCTTTCGTCGATCTGCAGCGTGATGCCGATGTGGCGCTGGTCGAAGATCGGCGCGAAATGCGCGCGCACATCGGCCAGCAGTTCATCGCCGGCCTTCTTCTTCACCGCTTCGGAACGCCCCGCGGCCATGCGGATGTTGAGGTAGACGAAGGCGTAGTCGGCCTTGCCGTCGGCCACCGCGTAGTGCGCGGCGGGGTAGGCCAGCACGCGCGTGCCGCCGATGGGGAACACGGGCTTGTCCGCCTCGTCGCGTTGCTTCAGCATCGTGTCGGCGAGCGTGCGGCACAGGGCCGACATGTCGGTCTCGGCTTCGATGTTGGGCGTGTAGAGGATCACCAGGTGCGGCATGCGTGCTCTTTCGTTCAGGCCACCGACATGACGGCGGCCGTGCAGGTCACCGCGAAGATCGGGATGGCCTTCATATGGAAGATCTCGCCCTTGCCGCGCGCGGCCGCGGCCACGCTCAGGAAGGTGCGGATCTCGAAGCCGCCCTGGCCCGCTTCGCGGTAGGTGGCCTCGTCGTTGTAGTCGTCCTGCGAGAGCAGTGCCTCGCGGTCGTTGGCGCACCAGCGGCGCATGAACTCGGCGTCCCACTCGGCGTTCACCTTGCCCGAATCGGGCGTGGCCGGCCAGTGCGAGATGCCGCCCGTGCCCACCAGCGCGATGCGCTCTGGCGCGTTGTCGCAGGCGCGGCGCAAGGCTTCGCCGAAGGCCCAGGCGCGGTGCAGCGGCGTGAGCGGCGGACCCTGGCAGTTGATGTTCACGGGGATGACCTTGGTGTCGAAGGCCGGCGTGAGGAAGTGCAGCGGCACCATGATGCCGTGGTCGAACTTCCATTCTTCCGCGTAGGCCACGTCCACCGTCTGCATCACCTCGCGGATCAGGCGCTGCGAGAGCGCGGCGTCGCCGGGCACCTTCGTCTTCTCGATGCCCAGCCACTTCGGGTCTTCGATCGGGCCTTCGTAGCTGTCGGCCATGCCGATGGCGTAGGCCGGCATGTTGTTCATGAAGAAGTTCGCGAAGTGCTCGGCGGCGATCACGATCACCGCGTCGGGCTTCGTCGCGCGCATCGCCTCGCCGAAACGATGGAACTGCGCGTGGAACTCGTCCTTCACCGCCGGGTCGGCGAGATGCGCGCGGCCGGTGATGCCGGGGGCGTGGCTGCACACGCCTGCGAATACGAGACTCATACGCCTGCCACTTTCTCGTTCGTTCCAGTTGTCATTGCGTAAATGCCCGCGCGCACCGGGCCGTACTTGCGCACGCCTTCGCGCATCGCTTCGAGGTAGTCGGCCCATGCGATGCCGAGCAGCGGTGCGAAGTGCATCAGCAACTGGCCGTTGCAGCCGAGCACATAGAGCTTGCCGATGTCCCCGGTGGCGATGGCTTCGCGCTCTTCATCGTTGAAGTCGTAGGCGCACAGCAGCGCCGCACGCGCATCGCCGCCATCGAGATAGCGGCGCTGCACCTCGGCTTCGCGGTTGAGCGCGAAGAGGAATTTCTGCATCGCATAGAGGCTCATCGTTCTTCAGCCCTCGATCTGGATGTTGGCCTTGCGGATCACGTCGCCGTACTTCGCGATCTCGCTCTGGATGAACGCCGCGAAGCGCTCGGGCGTGCCCGACAGCGACGCGATGCCGCCCTTGCGGAAAGCCTCGGTCACGGCAGGGCCCGCGAGCGCGCGGTTCACCTCGTCGTTCATGCGCAGCACGATGGCATCGGGCGTGCCAGCGGGCGCCAGCAGGCCGTTCCACGAATTGGACTCGATGGCCACGCCCTGTTCTGCGAGTGTGGGTATCGCGGGCGCGTACTGCGATCGCTGCGCGGTCGCCATGCCCAGCGCGACCAGCTTGCCGCTCTGGATTTGCCCGCGGAACTCGGGCCAGTTGCCGAACATCATCGTCACTTGCCCGCCGAGCAGGTCAGTGAGCGCGGGGCCCTGGCCCTTGTAGGGCACGTGCACGATGTCCAGGCCCATCTGCAGCTTGAGCTGCTCGCCCGACAGGTGCGCCGAGGTGCCGTTGCCGAAGGAGGCGAAGCTCAGCGTGCCGGGCTTCGCCTTCGCCTGGTTGCGCAGGTCGGCCAGCGTCTTCAGGCCGCTCGATGGATGCGTGGCGAGCACGTGTTCCGACATGCCCATGAGCGCGACGGGGCGCAGGTCTTTCTGCGTGTCGTAAGGGAGCTTGCGCACCAGCGTCTGGTTGGCTGTGAAGCTGTTCGCCACGCAGACGAAGCTGTAGCCATCGGGGGCGGACTTGGCGACCGAATCCACGCCGATCACCGTGCCCGCGCCGGGCTTGTTCTCGACGATCACCGCCTGATCGAGCGTCTTGCCGAGTTCGACCGCCATGAGCCGCGCGACGAAGTCGGTGGTGCCGCCGGGCGGAAAGGGCACGACGATGCGCACCGGCTTGTTGGGCCAGTCGCCGCGTGCGTGGGCGAATGGCGCGAGCGACGGCAGGGCCGCGAGCGCGGCGGCGCCTTGCAGCAGCGCACGGCGGCTGGTGTTCACGCCACGCCCCAGTGCGGAATGTGGTGCGAGCCCATCGACACCGCGACGTTCTTCGGCTCGCAGAACACTTCATAACTCCAGGTGCCGCCTTCGCGGCCGGTGCCCGAAGCCTTGGTGCCGCCGAAGGGCTGGCGCAGGTCGCGCACGTTCTGGCTGTTGACGAAGCACATGCCGGCTTCCACGGCAGCGGCCACGCGGTGCGCCTTGCCGATGTTCTCGGTCCAGACGTAGCTCGAGAGGCCGTACTGGATGTCGTTGGCGAGGCGAATCGCATCGGCCTCGTCCTTGAACGGGATGAGGCACGCGACCGGGCCGAAGATTTCTTCCTGCGCAATCTTCATGCGGTTGTCGACGTCGGCGAAGACGGTGGGCATCACGTAGTTGCCGCGCTGAACGCGGTCGGGCAGGTTCGAGGGCGCATCGAGGCCGCCGCACAACAGCGTCGCACCTTCCTTCGGACCCAGTTCGATGTAGCTGCGCACCTTGGCCAGGTGGGCCTGCGAAATCATCGGGCCGACGATGGTCTTCTCGTCGAGCGGGTCGCCCACCGTGATGCGCTTGGCGCGCTCGGCGAACTTCGCGGCGAAGTCGGCGTAAATCGACTGCTGCACCAGGATGCGCGAGCCCGCCGTGCAGCGCTCGCCGTTGTTGCTGAAGATCATGAACACGGCCGCGTCGAGCGCGCGGTCGAGGTCGGCATCCTCGAAGATCACGAACGGACTTTTCCCGCCCAGCTCCATGCTGAACTTCTTGAGGCCCGCGCTCTTCACGATGCGGTTGCCCGTGGCGGTGGAACCGGTGAACGAAATCGCGCGCACATCGGGGTGCGCGACCAGCGGCTCGCCGGCTTCCTTGCCGTAGCCATGCACGAGGTTCAGCACACCGGGCGGAATGCCGGCTTCGAGCGCGAGTTCACCCAGGCGCGCGGCCGTGAGCGGCGAGAGCTCGCTCATCTTCAGCACCGCGGTGTTGCCGAAGGCCAGGCACGGCGCGACCTTCCAGGTGGCCGTCATGAACGGCACGTTCCACGGGCTGATGAGCGCGCACACGCCCACCGGGTGGAACAGCGTGTAGTTCAGGTGCGTCGGCGTGGGGTAGGTGTGGCCGTCCACGCGCGTGCACATCTCGGCGAAGTAGTAGAAGTTGTCGGCCGCGCGCGGAATGAGCTGCTTGCCCGTTTGCGCGATGACCTGGCCGCAGTCGTTGGTCTCGGTCTGCGCGATCTCGGG
This sequence comes from Variovorax paradoxus EPS, assembly GCF_000184745.1. Classification (NCBI taxonomy): domain Bacteria; kingdom Pseudomonadati; phylum Pseudomonadota; class Betaproteobacteria; order Burkholderiales; family Comamonadaceae; genus Variovorax; species Variovorax paradoxus. The sequence continues at coordinate 263,090 of NC_014931.1, forward strand.
CACGTGCGCGGCGATCAGGTCGCCGAGCTTGCGGATGAGCTTCGCGCGTTCGGGCGCGGGCATGCCGGCCCATTTCGGGAATGCTTCCTTCGCCGCGGCGACAGCCGCGTTCACCTCGGCTTCGCCGCCCGAGGCGACCTCGGCCAGCACCTCCTGCGTGGCCGGGTTGACGGTTTCGAAGTAGTCCTTGCCCGTGACGGACTTGCCGCCGATGAGGTGGTTGATCTGTTGCATGGGGGGTGTCCGGTTCTTCAGTCGAGCTTGATGTCGCGCGCCTTGATCAAGGCATGCCATTTCTTGCGCTCCGCATCGGCGTAGCGCGTCATTTCGGTGGCATCAGCGGGACGTGCTTCCCAGCCGGCGTCGTAGAGCTTCTGCTTCACGCCGGCGTCGCCCATGGCCTTCTGGAGTTCGGTGCCGAGCTTGGCCTGCACTTCCTTCGGCGTGGCTGCGGGCGTCACCAGGCCTTGCCAGGTGTAGGCCTCGACGTTGGCGTAGCCCAGTTCCTTCGCAGTGGGCACGTTGGGCAGTTGCGGAATGCGCTCGGCCGACATCGCCAGCAGCGGAATCACCTTGCCGGCCTTCACGGCGCTCACGCCGCTGGGCAGGTCGAGCATCATCAGCGGCACCTGGCCGCCCATGAGGTCTTGCAATGCAGGAGCGCCGCCCTTGTAGGGCACATGCAGCATCGACACGCCGGCCTCGCGCTGGAACAGTTCCAGCGCCAGATGGTGCGGGCTGCCGGTGCCGGGCGTCGCGATGCTGAACTTGCCGGGCGAAGCCTTCAGCGCGGCGATGAGCGCCTTCGCATCGGCCACGCCGGCATTGGGCGCGGCGGTGATGACCAGCGGCGAGCGGCCCATCATGCCCACGAGCGCGAAGTCTTTTTCGGCGTCGTAGGGCAGCTTCTTGTAGAGCGCGGGGTTGTAGACCAGCACCCCGTTGTCGGCGGAGAACACCGTGTAGCCGTCGCCCGGTGCGCGTGCCACGTTCTCCGACGCGATGATCGCGCCCGCGCCGGGCTTGTTGTCGACGAGCACCGGCTGGCCGATCTGCTGCGACACCTGCGCGCCGACCGTGCGCGCGAGAAAGTCGGTGCCGCCGCCGGCCGGGTAGCCGACCACCCAGCGCACGGGCTTGGTGGGGTAGGCGGCCGTCTGCGCCGGTGCATCGGGCGCGAGCATCGAGGCAGTCAGCGCCACGAGGGCGACGGCGAGTGTTTTCTTTCTGGCGTTCATTGCGTTTGTCTCCGCTGGTTTTGTGTGTGTGACAGGAAAAAAATCAGGCCGCGTCGATCGTGTTGATCAGCGCGCCGATGTGCTCGATGTCGGTGACGATCACATCGCCCGGCTCGCAGTCGACCACGCCGTCGGGTGTGCCCGTGAGGATCAGGTCGCCCGGCGAGAGCGTCATGAAACGGCTGAAGTACTCGATGAGAAAGGGCGCATCGAAGATCATGTCGCGCGTGTTGCCCTGCTGCGTGACGGTGCCGTTGACGGTGGTGCGCAGCGCAAGCGCCATCGGGTCGGATACATCGGCCGCATCGACGAACCAGGGGCCGAGCGGCGTGCAGGTGTCGCGGTTCTTCACACGCAGGTTCGGGCGATACCAGTTCTCCAGGTAATCGCGGATCGCGTAGTCGTTGGCCACCGTGTAGCCGCCGATGAAGTCGTAGGCGTCGTCGCGCTTCACATGGCGCGCGGTCTTGCCGACGACGATGGCGAGCTCGCATTCGTAGTGCATGAACTGCACGCCGGCGGGGCGGTGCGTGAGCTGGCGGTGACCGATCAGCGTGCTCTGGCCCTTGACGAAGACCAGCGGTTCCTCGGGCGCCTTGAACTCGAGCTCCTTCGCGTGGTCGGCGTAGTTGAGGCCGAGCGCGAGGATGGTGCGCGGCCGTGCGGTAGGCGCGAGCGGTGGGAGCCAGGTGAGCTGCTCTTGCGGAACGACGCGGCCGTCTTCGAGACGCACGGCGGCGTCTGGCTGGCCGTTGAATTCGTGCGCGATGCCGGTGTGCTCGCGGCCTTCGTGGATGACGCGTGCGTGCTTCATGCGGCGGTCTCCTGCACCAGCGTGTTAATCAGAGTCTCGAACCCCGGTGCGGAGATCTCGATGCGGTCGCCCGCGCGCGCCAGCGGTCGGCCCGCATCGCAACCGAGCAGCAGCACGTCGCCGTGGGCGAGCGTCATGAATTCGCCGACGTCGGCGAGCAACTGCTGCGCAGGACGCACGAGCTGCGAGAAGTCGATCGACTGCTTCAGTTCGCCGTTGATGCGCACCTCGGCGCGGAAGTTCGCGGGGTCGGCCACCTCCTGTGCATCGCGCATCGCGGGGCCGATGCCGAGGAAGCCGTCGAGGCACTTGAACTTCACCGGCGGGCGGAAGAAGCTCGCATGCGGGATCGACAGATCGTTCATCAGCACGAAGCCTTCGATGTCGCCCTCGGCGCCGATCACCATGCCGATGCTCGCGCCGATTTCCACTTCGGGAACCGACGAAGGCACGGCGATGGCGCTGCCGTGCGTGCTCCAGGTGTTGGCGGTCTTCACGTAGAGCACCGGTGCTTTGGGCGGTGCCTTGTAGGGCAGCTGCGTCATCTGCGGCGCGAGTGCTTCGACTTCGGCGCGGAAGTTCAGCAGCGTGCCGTACACGGTGCCCATCGGAAGGAAATGCGGGGTGCTCATGAAGGCTGCTCCAGTGCGATCAGTTCGTCGAGCAGGCCGTATAGCTGCGTGAGCTTGGCCTTGCCGAGCGACTTTTCCATCCAGTCGTAGTGCGCCTCGATGCTGGTCCCCAGGCGCTTGACCAGCTTCATGCCGTGCGGCGTGGCCTCGACCACGGTGCGGCGCTGGTCGGCCGGGTCGCGGGCACGCGTGATGAGGTTGTCGCGCTCCATGCGTGCGAGCACGCCGGTAAGGCTCGGGCCGAGGATGAAAGCCTCGCGCGCAACGCGGCCGGTGTCGACCGCGCCGTGTTCGCCGAGCACGCGCAGCACGCGCCATTGCTGGTCGGACAGCGCGTGTTCGCGCAGGCTGGGCCGCGTGTGGGCCATCACGGCTTCGCGGGCCTGCAGCAGCAGGCGCGGCAAATTGCGGTGGGTGAAGGTGGTGCTCAAGAACAAGGCCTCATCATCAAATTAGTTAACATGTTAAATGAATGGCGATTTCTTTCCAAGCCTCCAGTCATCAGGGTTTGTGCGGACACCTAAACTCGACCGATGGCCAAGGACAAAACGACTTTCGTCTGCAGTGAATGCGGCGGCACCAGCCCCAAGTGGCTCGGCAAATGCCCGAGCTGCGGTGCGTGGAACACATTGATTGAACAGGTGGCCGGCAGCAACGCCCCGGCCAACAACCGCTTCGGCACGCAGTTCTCGCCGCTGGCGGGCGTCTCCGAACTGGCGACGCTGTCGGAGATCGAGGCGACCGACATCGCACGCACGCCCACCGGCATCGACGAACTCGACCGCGTGCTGGGCGGCGGCATCGTGTCGGGCGGCGTGACGCTGATCGGCGGCGACCCGGGGATCGGCAAGTCGACGCTGCTGCTGCAGGCGGTCGATGCGCTCCAGCGTGCTGGGCAGAACGCGCTCTATGTGACGGGCGAGGAAAGCGGTGCTCAGGTCGCGCTGCGCTCGCGCCGGCTCGGGCTCGATCACTCGCAGGTGCAGGTGCTCGCCGAAATCCAACTCGAGAAGATCATCGCCACGCTCGACGCCACGCGGCCTGCGATCGCGGTGATCGACTCCATCCAGACGGTGTACTCCGACCAGCTCACTTCAGCGCCAGGCTCCGTGGCGCAGGTGCGCGAATGCGCCGCGCACCTCACGCGTTTTGCCAAGACCAGCGGCACGGCCGTGGTGCTGGTGGGCCATGTCACGAAAGAGGGCGCGCTCGCAGGCCCGCGCGTGCTGGAGCACATGGTCGACACGGTGCTGTATTTCGAAGGCGACACGCATTCGAGCTTCCGCCTCGTGCGCGCCATCAAGAACCGTTTCGGCGCCGTGAACGAGATCGGCGTGTTCGCGATGACCGAGCGGGGCTTGAAGGGCGTGGCGAATCCGAGCGCGATCTTCCTGAGCCAGCACGCCGAGCCGGTGCCCGGCAGCGTGGTGCTGGTCACGCTGGAGGGCACGCGGCCGATGCTGGTGGAAATCCAGGCGCTGGTCGACAACGGCGGGCCGAGCCCGCGGCGCCTCTCGGTGGGCCTGGACCGCGACCGTCTCGCGATGCTGCTCGCGGTGCTGCACCGCCACGCGGGCGTGGCCTGCATGGACCAGGACGTGTTCGTGAACGCGGTGGGCGGCGTGCGCATCAGCGAGCCCGCGGCCGACCTGGCCGTGATGCTGGCCATCACCTCGAGCCTGCGCGGCAAGCCGCTGCCCAAGGGTTTCATCGCGTTCGGTGAAGTGGGCCTCGCCGGTGAAGTGCGTCCCGCGCCGCGTGGGCAAGAACGTCTGCGCGAAGCCGCCAAGCTGGGCTTCAGCATCGCGGTGGTGCCCAAGGCCAACGCACCGCGCAAAGGTTCGAAGGAGATCGAAGGCTTGACCATCCATCCCGTCGAACGCATCGAAGAGGCGATGGACGTGGTCCGCCGCCTCGATTGATTCATTCATTGGGGAAAAAAATGCCCGGCGCGCCTGTGGCGCGCCGGGCCACCCTCCCTATCCCCCGATGTGCATCGTGAACGCCGGCCCGCTGTTGAGCACGCATTGGCCGCTGCCCAACGTGGCCGAGTTCATCGTGTACTGGCAACTCAGGTTGCCGCCGCGATTGCCGCTGGCATTTGCCACACCGGCACCTCGCGAGCCGGCAACCCGGGTCGCCTCTCCCTGAAACTGTTCACCGCCGATCTGCGCGTTGAAGTGGCCGCGGCCGTTCATGTCGTTGGTCACCGTGCCTGCGACGGTTCCGTAGCGCGCCGCTTCGGCGTTCGACGGATACAGGCGTGCACTGAAGCTCTGCGCGATCGGTCCCGGTGCAACGGCATAGGCCTGCGAAGGCGGCGCCGCGGGTGCGGGTTGTGCGATGGGCACCACATAGCAACCGCTGAGTGCGGCGGCCGTGAGCGTGGCGGCGAGAGTGAGACGAACGATGGTGGCGGAACGCGAAATATTCATACGCTTTTCTGTGGCCCGGGTTGATGCCCGTGCGGTGAAATGTGCCGCCTCGCGCCACCGCGCCACTCGCATTTCGCGGTGAGTACCGTTTTTCGCGCCCGGTGGTAGCCACGGCCGATACAGCGCCGCTGCGCCCATGTCGATATGTGAACTTTCGAATGCGCCGACAGGGCGCAAAGCATCGAGCGGCGACAATGCGCGCCATGAATTTCCAGAAATTGCTGGTGCCCGTAGGCGGCATCGTCCTTCTCGGCCTGGCGTGGCGCAGCTACGGCTGGGCCGGCGTCGCACTGACCGGCGGCGTCATCGTGATGTTCCTGCTGCTGCACTTCAACCGCGCGATGCAGGTGCTCAAGCGCGCTGCCGACCGGCCGGTGGGCTACGTGGCCAGCGCGGTGATGCTCAACGCCAAGCTCAAGCAGGGCGCGACCCTGATGCACGTCATCGCCATGACACGCGCACTCGGCGAACTGCGCTCCCCCGCGGACACGCAGCCCGAGCTCTACCGCTGGACCGACACGGGCGGCTCGTACGTCGATGCGGTGTTCAACGGCGGCAAGCTGCAGAGCTGGGAAATGACGCGGCCCGAAGCCGCTCCCGAAGAAGAAACACCCGCCAGCTAATCCGCAGCGGCCTTGCGGCGCGGCCGGCGCCACAGCGGATTCACCTTCGCATGGTGGCGCACTTCCTTGGTGAACTCCGCGCACATGTGAGTCATGAGGTCGGCCGAGCGATAGACCAGGTAGACGTCGAAGTCCGGCACTTCGTCGGTGATCGGCAGGCGCTCCAGCAGGCCGGGCTGCATCCGCACCGCGCCCGCGTCGTGGAACACACTGTCCGACCACATGCTCACGAGGTCGGTCTGCGTGGCCAGCTGCAGCCCCAGCAGGTTCGATGCGCTCTGCACCATGCGCTTGGGCATCTCCAGCCCGTTCACGCGCATCGTCGATACCAGCGGGCTGCCGGGCTCGTCGATGGGGTCCAGCACCAGCCAATCGGCCTCCAGCAGCGTGCGGAGCTTGCGCACCCGCCGCAGCGGATGCCCGGTGCGCACCGCCACATGCATCGACAGCGAGAACAGCGGCTCCCACTGAAAGACGTTGGTGCCCGGTCCGTTGCAGGTCGAGACCAGCGCCAGGTCGAGCCGGCCTTCGCGCAGCCCCTCGAAGAGCTGCTGCGGCCGCTGCTCGTAGGCGCGCAGCGCCACGTTGGGAAAGCGCTGCCTGAACGATGCCATCGCATTGGGCAGCGGCCCGCCCGAGGCGACCGCGGTAAAGCCGATATTGAGCTGTGCCTCGTCGCGCCCGCGAATCGCCTCGATGTCCTCGAGCGCGTGTCGCAGCTCCTGCTCGACGAGGCTCGCGCGCCTGACCAGTGCCGTGCCATAGGCCGTGAGGTTCACCCCGCGCGTGGTGCGCAGCATCAGCGTCACGCCGAGTTCGCGTTCCAGTTCGGCGATCGTCTTGGACAGCGCCGGCTGCGTGATGTGCAGGCTGCGCGCCGCCTCATGGATGCTTCCGTTCTGGGCGACCGCCAGGAGAACGCGCAGTTGTTGCAGCTTCATCTTTCCTCCGTGATCCCGGTGGAATCCCTTGGGGGATTCCATTTGGTTATCAGCATGAAAATATGTGATTCTGCGCTGGCGCGCTTTGCCTGAATACTCCGCCGCTGTTCTGTTCGTGGAGTCGATTCGATGAGTGAAGCCGCTTTGCCCGCAAGCCAGATGGGGGGCGCTCCCCCGACGGCCGCCGCGCCGTCTTCCCCTGCCGACACCGTGCAGGCGAAGGGCAAGCACAAGGGCAAGCAGACCCAGTTCCGCCTGATCGCCGCCTGCTCGCTGGGCAATGCGCTCGAGATGTACGACTTCACCGTCTACAGCTTCTTCGCGCTCCTGATCGGCAAGCTGTTCTTCCCGTCCGACAGCCCCTACGGCTCGCTGCTGCTGGCCGTAGCCACCTTCGGCATCGGCTTCGTGATGCGGCCGCTGGGCGGCGTGGTCATCGGCAGCTACGCCGACCGCAAGGGACGCAAGGCCGCGTTGACGCTCACCATCGGCCTCATGGTGGCGGGCACGCTGTGCATCGCGCTCGCGCCCACATACGCTTCGGCCGGCGTGTTCGGCTCGCTGATGATCCTGGCGGGGCGTCTCTTGCAGGGCTTTTCGCTCGGCGGCGAGATCGGCGCCGCCACCTCGATGCTCATGGAGTCGGGCGGCATCCGGGGCCGCGGCTTTCGCGTGAGCTGGCAGCTCGCGAGCCAGGGCATCGCGGCGGTGTTGGGCGCACTCACCGGCGCCGCGCTGTACGCCGCGCTGCCGCAGGCCTCGCTCGAGAGCTGGGGCTGGCGACTGCCGTTCCTGTTCGGCCTGCTGATTGCGCCGGTCGGCTTCTACATCCGCGCCAACCTGGAGGAAACGCATCAGGGCGGCCGCCATGAATCCAGCCCGATGGGCCGGCTGCTGCGCGAGCACGGAGGCACGGTGCTCAAGGGCATCTTCTCCATCACGGCGGGCACGGCCGCCATGTACCTGGTCGTGTTCTTCATGCCGACCTACATGATCCGCGTGCTGCACATGCCGCCGTCGCTGTCGCTGCTGTCGGGCTGCGCCACCGGCATCACGATGTTCGCGGTGGCGCTGCTGGCGGGGCGCCTGGCCGACAGGCTGCCCAACCGCAAGCCGCTGGTGATCGGCTCGCTGGTGCTCGGCGTGCTGGCGGTGTATCCGGCCTTCTGGCTCATCAACCACTACCCGAGCGTGCCGCTGGTGTTGTGCCTGTCGGTGCTGCTGACGGCGATCGTGAACCTCGGCACCACGCCCCTGTTCCTGATCCTGCTCGAGATGCTGCCGATCGGCGTGCGCGCGAGCGGCATCTCGGTGATCTACAGCGTCGGCGTGACGGTGTTCGGCGGCTCCTCGCAATTCATCGTGACCTGGCTGCTCGCGACGACCGGCAACCCGATGTCGCCGGCCTTCTACATGATGGCCTGCGGCGTGCTGAGCATCTGTGCGCTCGTGAGCCTGCGCGCACGCCGGGCCGACTGAAAAGATTTCCTCCCCGCAACATCGAAGAACAACAGACAACCACATCCATCCATGACCCGCGAACTCAGTCTCCAGACCTCCCGGCTCCTGTCCCGATTGCTGCCGCAGGCCGACGTCGACACCCAGGCCTTCATCGACATCCGCCGCCAGATCCACGCCAACCCCGAGCTCGGCTTCGAGGTGGGCGCGACCGGCGAGCTGGTCGCCAACCTGCTGCGCGAATGGGGCTACGAGGTGCACACGGGCATCGGCAAGACCGGCATCGTGGCGCAGCTCAAGGTCGGCAGCGGCACGCGGCGGCTGGGCATCCGCGCCGACATGGATGCGCTCCCCATCGTCGAGGCCACGGGCCTGCCCTATGCGAGCAAGACCCACGGCCGCATGCACGCCTGCGGCCACGACGGCCACACCGCCATCCTGCTCGCGGCTGCCAAGGCGCTCGCGAAGCGCCGCGATTTCGACGGCACGCTGAACCTGATCTTCCAGCCCGACGAGGAGAACCTCTGCGGCGCGCGCGCAATGATCGAGGACGGCCTGTTCGAGCGCTTTCCCTGCGATGCCGTCTACGCGCTGCACAACGCGCCGGGCGTGCCGGTCGGCAGCTTCCTGGTGATCGAGGGGCCGGTCACCCTGTCTTCGGACGTGGCCGACGTCACGATCAAGGGCGTGGGCGGGCATGGCGCCATGCCGCACCTCTCGCGCGATCCCGTACCCGCGGCGGCTGCGGTGGTCACGGCCCTGCAGACCGTGGTGGCCCGCAACGTGACGCCGGGCGACACCGCCGTCGTGTCGGTCGGTTTCATCCGCGGCGGCGCCACGCACAACGTGATTCCGCAATCAGTGGCGCTGGGCCTCAACGTGAGGGCGGCGCGGCCCGAGACGCGCGCGGTCGTGGAGCAGCGCATCCGCGAGATCGTGAGCCTCACGGCGCAGGCCCACGGCGTCGAGGCCGAGATCGACTACCGCCAGCTCGTGCCGCCGGTGGTCAACACCGCGGCCGAATGCCGGCTGATGGCGCAGGTCTGCGCCGAGCTCGTCGGCGCGGAGCATGTGGTCACCGAGGCGCCGAAGGGCTTTGCAGGCAGCGAGGACTTCGCCTGGATGCTCGCCGAGTTGCCGGGCTGCTATGTGCTGCTCGGCAACGGGGAGGGCGAGTTCGGGGGCTGCATGGTGCACAACCCCGGCTACGACTTCAACGACCAGGTGCTGCCGCTGGGCGCCGCGTGCTGGGTGCGTTTGGCACAGACTTACCTGGCGAAGACATGAATAAACCTGCTGCGCAACCCGATCTCGCATCTGCGGTCCTCACCGTACGTGAGTACGGTTCCGGTCCTTGACGCAAGCTCGGGCTGCTCGCTACGGTTTCTTCACGTCTTCGGAGCGCCTTGACTTAAAACGGCGCGTCTTCCTCTTCCTCGGCGGCATCGACCGGGGTCGTGGGCACTGCCGCTTTGGCGGCCGGCTTCGGCGCTTCGTCCGCCGGTGCCGCGCCGAACGCCGCCTCGCCGCCCAGCGCATCGAGCAGCGCCGGCACCAGTTGGCCAAGTTCGCCGGTGGCGATTGCCACGTCGGCGTCGTAGTTGTCTTCCTTCTTGCCGCCTGCCGCGCCGTCGCCCGTGCCTTCCAGGAACACGATCTTGCGGATCAGCATGCCGTGCGTCAGCTCGAACGACACGCGGTCGTCCCAGGTGAGCGCGAGGCGAGTGGGCCGCTTGCCGTCGGTGATGTGCTTCTGCACTTCCTCGATATCGAGCGGGTGCTTGGCGTAGCGCACCACGGCCTTCGAATCGTCCGAGGCCTTGAGTTCGCACTCGCGGTCGATGGTGAAGCCGGCCGGCGGCTCCTGCGTCAGCAGCCAGTTCGCCATGGCGGCGGCCGGTTCGATCTGCGTGTTGATCAGTGCCACCGCAAAGCCGTCGAGCGACTTCACGAGGCTGGTGACCACTTCGTCGGCGCGCGAGGCGTTGCCGCTGTTGATCACGAGGCGGTGCTCGGCCTTGTCGATCCACACCGCCACGCGCGCGCTGCGGGTGAAGGCCATCGGCAGCAGCTCCAGGGTGATGTCTTCCTTGAGCTCCTTCTTTTCCTTCTTGCCGGGCTTTCGGCCGGTGGTGGCCTCGATCTGCGCGCAGCGCTCGTCGAGCTTGCGGCGCACCACGGAGCCGGGGACCTGCTTGCTCTCGATCATGTATTCGACGAGCCACTGGCCGTCGATGGATTCGACCAACGGGCCGCCGGCCTCGCCGCGGGGCTCGGCCCAGCCGGCAGACTTTTCCTGCGAGGGGCCGCAGGGCTCGAAGCGGTGCTTGCCCAAGCCCTCTTCCGCCTCGGCCAATGTTTGGGACCAGGCAGGTTCGATGCGATAGACGATGACGTTCTTGAATACGGACACGGAAACCCTTTTTCCACTGGTTTGCACAACCGGCCATTGTCGGGCACCCGGAGAGGGTCTGTCATCCGTCAAACGCCCTCGCGAAACCCTGCTGCGCGGCGCAGTGCGAGGCGCCCTGAGCGCCGCGTAGGCTGCTACGCAAGCGAAGGGCAACGCCGCAATGCGCCGCGCAGCAGGGTTTCCCTCCGGGCCGGCCCCGCCATACGGCGTCTGCTTTGTCGGCCGGCTTGCCCATGGGGGCCCATGGGCTGCGCCGCCCTTCGCGCATACACCATATGGCAGGGCCGGCGCGAGGGTGTTTGACGGATGACAGACCCTCCGGGCGCCGCCTTAAAATCGAAAGCTTTTGCGACTTCCCCCTCTGTCGCACCCCCACACCGCTCCCAAAGGAATCAGGAAATGAGCTCGATCCCCCCCTCGCTGGACGACCGTGACGGCAAGATCTGGATGGACGGCGAACTCGTGGACTGGCGCGACGCCAAGATCCACGTGTTGAGCCACACGCTGCACTACGGATGCGGCGCCTTCGAGGGCGTGCGCGCCTACAAGACGGCGGACGGCGGCACCTCCATCTTCCGCCTGGCCGAGCACACCGAGCGCCTGTTCAACAGCGCCAAGATCCTGCGCATGAAGATTCCCTTCTCGCAGGAGCAACTGAACGAAGCCCAGAAGCAGGTGGTTCGCGAGAACAAGCTGGAAAGCTGCTACCTGCGCCCCCTCATCTGGATCGGCTCCGAAAAGCTGGGCGTGAGCCCCAAGGGCAACAAGATCCACGCCATGGTCGCGGCCTGGTCCTGGGGCGCCTACCTCGGCGAAGAAGGCATGCGCCGCGGCATCCGCGTGAAGACCTCCAGCTACACCCGCCACCACGTCAACATCACGATGACGCAGGCCAAGTCGGTGAGCAACTACACGAATTCGATCCTGGCCAACATGGAAGCGCTGGACGACGGCTACGACGAAGCGCTGCTGCTCGATGCGAGCGGCTTCGTGTCGGAAGGCGCGGGCGAGAACATCTTCGTGGTCAAGGGCGGCGTGGTCTACACGCCTGACCTCTCGGCCGGCGCCCTGAACGGCATCACGCGCAACACGATCCTGCACATCTGCAAGGACTTGGGGTTGGAACTCGTGCAGAAGCGCATCACGCGCGACGAGGTCTACATCTCCGACGAAGCCTTCTTCACCGGCACCGCCGCCGAAGTGACGCCGATCCGCGAACTCGACCGCATCGAGATCGGCAACCGTGGCGACGGCGGCTCGCGCGGCCCGATCACCGAGAAGATCCAGTCTGCCTTCTTCGACATCGTGAACGGCAAGAATCCCAAGTACGCCCACTGGCTCACGAAAGTCTGAGAAAACCCATGTCTACCAATGCAGTCGTCGAACTCCTGGCCAAGGAGCTCAACCATCAGGGCGGCGTGTTCTGCCCCAGCCCCAAGGCCGACATGAAGCTCTGGAACAGCCACCCCAAGGTCTACCTGGACGTGGCGCGCACCGGCGAAGCCAAGTGCCCGTACTGCGGCACGGTGTACCGGCTGAAGGCCGGTGAAGCCGTGTCGGCGCGCCACTGAGTTGCGCCTGACCTGACGTGACGCTTCGCGGCCTGCTGTGGCGCTTTGCCGCAGCTTACGTGGTGCTGCTGATCGTCGTCGGCGTCGCGCTGAACCTGGCGGGCGCCAGCTCCAGCACGGGCGGCAACATGGCCGCCTTGCTCGGCACCGTGGCGTGGGTGTGCATGGACTCCGCCAAGAAGAACGGCCGCTACTTCACCCCTGAGGAAAAGAAGCGCGCCGTCCTGGGCATGCTCGTCATCGACATGGCGATCCAGGCCGCGGTGACGGTGGCGGTCGGGCTGTTCGCCGGTGCGACGGGCCTGTCGCTGGGGCCGGCCCTGCTGGTGCTGCTTTTCGTCGGCGTGCTGCACGCGCTGGTGATCTGGTTCTTCGTCGGCTTTGCCGGCAAGCAGCACGCGGCGGCCGAGGCCCGGCGCAACAAGATCGGTTGAATCAGGGCGCGAGGACCATCGGCAACGTCTTCTGGCCGCTGATCCATTCGCCGCGCAGGCCGGCGCCATCGGGCTTGAGGCGCAGGCGCGTGTCGCTGGACTCCTCGAGCAGCAGCACGCCGTTCTGGTATTTGCCGAACACCGAGATCGCTTTGCGATAGCGGTCGTAGAAATACGTGGCGGCGACAGAGCCGTCGCTGCGCAGCGCCTCCAGCCGCAGGGTCACCGGCAGGCGCGCATCGATGGTGCCGTGCAACACCTGGTCGAACGGCGATGCCGGAGCAGGCGCCGCGCCTTCGCCCAGCAGCAGCGCGCGGCCGTAAGCCGTGAGCCACGGCCCGAGCTGGGCGGGCGTGAAGCGGGTGCTGAGGTCATCGAGGTCGTCCAGCGCGCGCATCGCGTGGTTGCTGCAGCGGCCCTGCGTGAACAGCACGCCCTTCGCATCGATCTCCATGCCGCGCATGCCCTCGATCTTCTGGTAGACCGGGTCCTGGCGCGACGTCAGGCACTCGGTGTAGAGCGCGATCTTGTCTTCGCGCGCTTCTTCCTTGCTGCGCGCCTTGTTCCCCAGCGCGGCAATCTCCTTGCGCAGCCTGGCGGCGTTGTTCGCCTGGATCTTGCGCGCCATGTCGGCAAGGCCCTCGGCGGTGAACAGGTCGCCCGGCGAGAGATGACGCCCGGTCGTCGCATCGAACGCGTGCCCGACGGAGAAGCTTTCGCAATACGCGCCGCAGCCTTCCCCTTCGACGCGCAGCGACAGCACGCGGCCGTCGTTGCGCAGCACCGCGTAGCCGAGGTTCGGCAACCGCTCCCAGTTTTTCGCATCGACGCCGCGCAGGCCCTCCGCGGCGCGCGCCGGCGCCATGGCCTCGAAGGTGTCGATGAAAAGAAACTGGTTGATGCGATCGGCGACCTTGGCGTCGTCGGTGCGCACCCAGGGAAAGCGTTGCGCCTCGGGGCCTGAGCCGTGGACGAGGCCCTGCACGACGGCGGGGGCCGCGTGCGCACCGAAGGTGCAGGCCAGAAGCAGGATGAGGGTGGCGAGGATGCGTCGCATGGTTTTATGCCGTGGGATTGGTGTTCAGGTTCGGCCGACGCCACGGCCACAGGTCGCGCCACGGCGCGGGATCGTTCTTTTCCTGCGCGAGCCTCAGATACACCATCGCGATCCAGAGCAGCGCGAGGCCGATCTGCGCATCGCGCATGGCCGAGTTCACGCTCGATGCGATCAGCGCGATCAGCGTTGCGGCCAATGCGAAGCGGCCGGCGATGTCGGGACGCCGCCACGCCTGCCATACCGCCGCCACCATGATGACCAGCAGGCTCAGCAGCGCGGGCAATCCGCCCTGCGCGCCCACCCAGAGAAAGTCGTTGTGCGGCATGTTCGAGTCCGCGAACAAGGCCGGGCCGCGCTTGTGCCACTGGCTGGTCCAGCCGCCGATGCCCCAGCCGGTGAGCGGCCGGTCGGCGATCATGAGGCCGGTGTCGCGGTACATGTAGTACCGGATGACCCAGCTTCCGTGGAAGACCGCGCCGGTTTGCGCCTCCTCGATTTCCTGCACGCCCGTCTCGACCTTGTGCTGCAGCTGCGGCAACTGATAGAGCGCGGCCCCGATCACGACCGCTCCCAGCACCAGCGCGCTCACCAGCATCTTCAGATGGTTGCGCCACTGGTGGATGCACACCACCGGAACCACCAGCAGCAGCGCGAGCACCGAGGTGCGCGAGGTCAGCGGCAGCGCGACCACGAAGCCCAGCCCCAGCATCAGCAAGAAAGCCGGAATGGCGCGCAGCGGCTTGTGACCGGCGGTCTGCGCAATGCCCCACACGGCAGCCGTGGCGGCCACCACGCTGAACAGCAGCGCGTTGCTGATCGACTTGTTGCCCACCTCCATGACCACCCCGCGCAGCGGCGACCAGACCGGAAAGCCGATGGCGTAGTGCAGAACGATCAGCAGGATGTTCAGCGCCGCGATCAGCAGGAAGCCGCGCAACGCCCAGATCGCTTCTTCGCGCGTGAGCGCCATCGCCATCAGGATCGTGAGGCCGATGCGCACGCCGTGAAAGAGGTTGGAGCCGGTCTCCGGGTAGTGCGGCCCGAAGGCCAGCACCAGAAGGGTCCAGGCCAGGTAGGCGACCACCGGCCACCACAGCGGATTGGCGCGCAGGCGCGCGAAGCGTTCGGCGTATCCGCCGGCGAGCAGCATCGCGAGCAGCAACAGGATGGCCGACAGGTAGGTGACGCCGACCGGCATGAACACCACCAGCCCCCAGAACATGGCCGCGGGCCGAACGATGTGCGATCTCTGCATAGGGGCGGGATTTTAGGGTGCAGGCTTGGTACTCCCCCAGGCTTCGCGCACTTCGTGTCGCTTCTCCTTCCCCCTCGCCGGGGGCGACGCCTGCGGCCCGGCGAAGCCGGTTCCGCGGCGTCCCGCGAAAGGGATTCGGGTGTGTCAGTGCGCGGTCGCGGCCACCGGCAGCCGGATCACGAAGCTCGCCCCGCCTTCCGGCGCGTCTTCGCATCGCACGGTGCCGCCGTGCCGCTCGGCAATCGACTTCACCAGCGCCAGCCCGAGGCCCACGCCGCCGTTGCGCTCGCTCGCGCCGGGCAGCCGGTAGAAGGGTTCGAAGATGCGTTCGCGCAGGGCCGGCGGCACGCCGGGGCCGCGGTCGTTCACGCGCACGGTGGCAAAGCCGTTGGCGCTGCCCAGTTCCACGCTGATGCTGCCGGCGCCGTAGCGGCGGGCGTTTTCCAGCAGGTTGCGGATCGCGCGGCGCAAGAGGCGCGACACGCCCGGCACCGTGAGCGCCGCGTTGTCGGTGCCCTCGGCCAGGTCGAGTTCGGCATTCACCTGCGAGCATTCCTCGGCGGCGAGACCCGTGAGGTCGACCGCCTCGATGGTGCCCATGTCGGCCTCGCTCGCATCCAGGCGGCTGGCGAGCAGGATCTCGTCGATGAGCTGGTCGAGTTCGCCGATGTTGCGCGAGATTTCCTCGCGCGCCTTGGGGCTCGGATGCTCGCCCATCAGCTCCAGCCCCATGCGGATGCGGGTGAGCGGCGAGCGCAGCTCGTGCGATGCGTTGGCCAGCAGCGACTTGTGCGAGCGCACCAACTGCTCGATGCGTTCGGCCGACGCGTTGAATCGTTTGGAGAGATCAGCCACTTCGTCCTGTCCTTCTTCGGTCACGCGCACCGAGAGATCGCCATCGCCCCAGCGCTGCACGCCGCGCTGCAGCGTTTCCAGCCGCTGCGTGATGCGCCGCACGATGGGGTAGACGCCCAATGCCACTGCCACACCCACCAGCGCGATCATCCAGCCGAGGCCGAAGGGCGTGCGCCACGGCGCGAAGCCGCCGGTGCCGGTGGCCCGCTCGCGGGGCGCCACGCGCAGCGTGATGGCCTTGCCGTCGCTCAGCGTCACGTCGAATTCCAGTCCCTGGCCCGGCACGCGCAATGCGGTGCCCGAACCGATCGTCCGGTCCTGCGCATCGAGCACGACCACGTGGCGCGGCACCGGCGCCAGCCGCTCGCGCTCGGCCTCGGCGGCCTCGCGCACGATCCAGTTGGCCATCAGCGTGAGGATGACCACGCCGCCCACCACCGCGAGCCAGATGCGGACGTAGAGGTGGCCGGAGTAGAGCTTGCGCAGCATCAAGCCTCAGTCTTGTTGCTTGGCGAAAACGTAGCCGACGCCGCGCACGGTGAGGATGCGCTTGGGGTTCTTCGCATCGACTTCTATCGCGGCGCGGATGCGGCCCATGTGCACGTCGATCGAGCGGTCGAAGGCCTCGAGCTCGCGGCCGCGCACGGCTTCCATGATCTGGTCGCGCGTGAGCACGCGACCCGCGCGCTCGGCCATCGCGACCAGCAGGTCGAACTGGTAGGAGGTGAGGTCGGCCAGCGCGCCGGCCACGGACACGGTGCGCGCGTTGCGGTCGATCTCCAGCGTGCCGAAGCGCATCACGGTGGAGGCTTCGCTCTCGGTGGCGTTCTCGCTGCGGCGGCGCAACACGGCGCGGATGCGCGCCAGCAGCTCGCGTGGCTCGAAGGGCTTGGGCAAGTAGTCGTCGGCGCCGATTTCCAGGCCGATGATGCGGTCCATCGGGTCGCCCTTGGCGGTGAGCATCAGCACCGAGACCTTGGAGATCGGGCCGGGCAGCGCGCGGATGCGGCGGCAGACTTCGAGCCCGTCGGTGTCGGGCAGCATCAGGTCGAGTATCACGAGGTCGGGGGCGTGCTGCTGCAATTGCTCCAGGCCGCTCGCGCCGTCACCGGCGTGGTTGAAGGCGAAACCCGACTGCGTCAGGTACTCGCCCACCATCTGCGCCAGGCGGGCGTCGTCTTCGATCATCAGGAGTTGGGGGGTGCTCATGCGCTTCATGGTCGTCCACAGGGAGCAAGCGGGCTTGAACGCTCCGTAAAGTTGGGTAAACCTCAGGCGTGGGTGTCAACCGGAGGTGCTGCGAAAAGCATAGCGTCGCGGGCCGTGGTCGCGGGTGTTTTCCCACGGTTTTCTTCGAGAAGCGCCAGCAGGGCGCCGGCCTCCACGTCCGGATCGGCGGTGCGAGCCCGCCCGAGGATTTCGCCGGCCAGTTGCCGCAGCATGACCGTCGAAGCCCGGATGCGGTCCTTGAAGCCGGCGTCGTCGAGCGTGTCCTTCAGGCTGCGGTTGAGCTCGGCGAACCACGGCATCGCGGCCTGGTCGAGCATCGCGGCCGGGTTGCTCTTGTTGCTCGACGCCGACCAGTCGCGCATCAGCCGCTGCACCGCGACATTCAGGCGCTGGCAGTGCTGCAGTTCGTCCTTCAGGCTTCCGAGCGCCGGCAGGTCGGTCAGGCGCCGCTGGAAGAAGATCTGCGCGAGCACGCCCCAGTAGTACGCGTAGTCCCAGATCACCTTCACCGGCAGCACCTCCGGGTCACCGAAGAGCGGGTACTGGTCCTGGTAGAGCGCGAGCGTGCTTTCGTAGAACGAGTGGTAGATCTGGTCGTAGAGCTGGGCTCGGGCTTCCAGGGGGCGGCCCGCGCGGTCCTGCGCAATGAGGTCGGTGATGTAGGTGTTGGCGATCGCGATGAAGTCGCTGCCGGGCGAATAGAACGGGTCGAGAAAGAGCCCCGCCTCGCCCGTCATCGCCCAGCGCTCGCCCGAGAACACCTGCTTGCAGCCGTGCGAGAAGTGCCTGAGGAACGCGAAGTCCTGCAGCAGGTGGCGCTTGCCGTCCAGCGCCTCGTACAGGCGCGGCTGGTAGGTGGCGAACCAGGCCATCGCCTTCTCGAAGGTGTCGATGGTGTCCAGCGGATGCAGCGCCGGGTCGGCCACGATGCCCACCGAGTGCGAGCCCGAGGCCAGCGGAATCAGCCAGGCCCAGTAGCCGGCGCCCACGAAGTGGTTGGTCGAGAGCCAACGCGCCTGCGGGTTGCAGCGTTCGCGCCATTCGGCGTTGTCGCTCCAGTCGTCGACCGCGATGCGCTCGCCGATGCGGAACCACACCGCGTTGACGTCGTGCGCGTTGGGCTCGGCAAGGCCGAGCTTGCGCTTGAGCATGCCGGCGCGGCCGCAGGCGTCGATGAGCCAGCGCGCCTCTGTGGCGTGGGTTTCTTCGCCGCGCGTCCATTCGATGCGGTGGGGCGTCGCGGGGTCTGCGGCCAAATCGATGCGCCGCACCAACGCGCTGTCGACGAAGCGCACGCCGTGCCGCACGGCTTCCTCGGCCAGGAAGTTCTCGAAGATGCCGCGGTCGATCTGGTAGCTGGGCACCGCCAGGTAGCGGCTCGCGCCGATCTCGGTGACGTTGTCGATGTCGCTGCGGCCTTCGCTGAAGAAGAAGCGAAAGCCGAACTTGCGCAGCTGCGCTTCGTCCATGTGCGCCTTGAGCCCGAGCACCGTGTCGAAGTAGTGCGCCCCGATCTCGACCGACGATTCGCCCACCTTGTGGGCCGCGTGCGGCACCGGATGCGTGCGGCGCTCCAGCACCAGCACCTTCAGGTCGCCGAAGCGCTGCTTCAGCTGGATCGCCAGCGTGAGGCCGGCGAGACCGCCTCCCATGATCACTGCGTCAAACGAATCCAGCGCAGTGTCGGTCATGGTCTCAGTCCTTCGGAGGAGGCCGCAGCTGCAGCCTGAGTGACAGGGTGGGCGAGAGCTGCAGGCCGAACGCCGGTTCGTCCTCGCCTTCGACGTGCGCCAGCGATTCGAACAGGCCGAGCGCCTGCGCCATCGGGTTGATGGCCACCAGCGACTTTGCGGCTTCCGATCGCAGCGGCGTGTAGGTGGCCGCCGCGTCGTCGCCCGCCGCACCGTGGGAGGCCAGCGACCACTGCAGCGCGGCCACGCTGCGCTCGGTGCGCACGGGCGCGATCACCATCGCCACCGCGAGCATGCCGCGGCTTTCGGTCACCGATGTCAGGGCGCCGACGGTGGGCGTGTCGTAGCCCACCAGCAGCACCGGCTCCTGGTCGGCCGCGCATTGCACGGCCGCTTCGAGCAGGCCGGAGGCGAAGCTGTTTTCATAGGCCGACACGGCATTGCTCGCCGCCATGCAGCCCGTGCCGATGGTCCAGTACCCCACGGCCGCGTTGTGCACGGAGTTGTGGAACTTGGTGGGCGAAAGCATCTTCGGATCGCTCGCGAGCGTGCCGCACATGTAGTCGTTGATCGACAGGTCGCCGTGCGCCGAGGCGAACACGCAGGGCACGTCGGCCGCGTTGCGGCCCGAGGCGGCCATGGCGGCGGCGGCCACTTCGAGCGCCAGCGCCACGGTGTCGGGCGCACGGCGGCGCTCGGCCGGGGCCAGCACCTGCGGCGAGGGCCGCTTGGCCGGCGGATCGGCCAGCGCACCTTCGCCGCGGAAGGCCGCGCGCGCGGCGTCCCAGCCGGGGAGGGTCGGCGTCCAGAAGGCCGGGCCTTCGATGTAGAGGGTGGGGGGCATCGGGGGCATCGGGGGCGTCGGGGGCGTCGCTGTCGTGCTCATGCGGCGTCCGCCTTGCCGAACACGAGCGAGCAGTTGTTGCCGCCGAAGCCGAAGGAGTTGGAGAGCGCATAGCGCACCTCGCCGTGTTCGGGTGCGAGCCGGATCTGCGGGCCGAAGCCTTCGTCGATCGTGCGGGTGCCCACCGTGCCCGGCTTCAGGCCGCGTTCGATGGCCAGCAGGCTGATCACCGCCTCGACGATGCCCGCCGCGCCCAGCGTGTGGCCCATGAAGCCCTTGGTCGAACTCGCGTGCGTCGTGGCCGGGAAGCGGCGCGCCACCAGGGCGCCTTCGACCTCGTCGTTCTTCTGGCTCGCGGTGCCGTGCATGTTGATGTAGTCGATCGCCTCGGGCGGAAGGCCCGCGCGCAACAGCGCCTCGTCGAGCGCGCGCTCGGCGCCCAGGCCCTCGGGATGCGGCGTCGACATGTGGTGCGCGTCGCTCGCCTCGCCGTAGCCCAGGAGGCGCAGCGGTGCCGCATCGGCCCCGCCCTGCACGCGCTCGACCAGCGCGAAGCCCGCCGCTTCGCCCAGACTGATGCCGTCGCGTCCGGCATCGAACGGACGGCAGGGCTCCGTCGACACCAGCTCCAGCGAGTTGAAGCCGAACAACACGCTGCCGCAAAGCGTGTCCACGCCGCCGACCACCGCCGCATCGGCCAGGCCCAGGCGGATCAGCCGCTCGGCCGAGGCGAACACCTTGGCGCTCGACGAACAGGCGGTCGAGATCGTCTCGGCCGGGCCTTCGAGGCCGAGCACCTGCCGCACGAACATGGCGAGCGAATGGGGCGTGTGCACCGCGGCGCGGCGCTGGTCCGGCGGGAACATGCCGTTCCCGTCGAGCTGGGTGTAGGCCAGCTCGGTCTCGCCGATGCTCGAGGTCGAGGTGCCCAGGATCAGCGCGACGCGCGAGGCGCCGTACTTCTTGCGCGCGGCGGCCACCGCTTCGAGAAAACCATCGGCCTGCAGGCCCAGCCAGGCGAGCCGGTTGTTGCGGCAGTCCCACGAGGCCAGCGGCTCCGGCAGGCGAACGTCTTCGAGCCCTTCGACGCGGCCGATCCATGTGGGCAGGGGCGCATCGCCGAAGTCGTTGGCACGCAGGCCGCTGCGCGAGTTTTCGAGCGCTTCGGCCAGCGGCGCCTTGCCGACGCCGACGGCCGAGGTGGCCGTGTAGGCGCTGATCTGTAGAGGGGAAATACGGGAGAGCACGATGATTCTTGGAGCTGCGACAAGCGAAAGAACGTCGGTGTGACGACAGGCGTAATTTTCAGGCAATGAATGTCACGCAGCCTACCAGCAGAGCGCCCGGGCCCGCGTCGGCTGTTTCCCATAAGTGCAGCGTAGGGCCACGGCCCTATTGACGGTCGGCGGCGCTTGTGGTCGTCGTGAGGCGCGAGGCCAGCGCGACCAGGAGCAGCACCGGCACGCCCAGCAGCGCGGTGGCGGTGAAGAACTGGCTGTAGCCGTAGGCGTCGACGAAGGCGCCCGAGTAGCCGGCAATGAATTTGGGCAGCAGCAGCATCAGCGAGCTGAACAGGGCGTACTGCGTCGCCGAGTAGCTGATGTTGGTCAGGCTCGACAGGTAGGCGATGAAGGCCGCCGAGGCGATGCCGCCGGCCAGGTTGTCGGCCGAGACCACCGCGATGAGTGCTGTGAGGTCGTGCCCGCGCGAGGCCAGCCAGGCGAACAGCAGGTTGCTCGCGGCACTGAGCACCGCGCCCAGCATCAGCACGCGCATCACGCCCAGGCGCATCGAGAGCACGCCGCCCACGAAGGCGCCCACCAGCGTCATGACCACGCCGTATATCTTGCTGACCGTGGCCACCTCGTCCTTGGTGAAGCCCATGTCCACGTAGAACGGGTTGGCCATGATGCCCATCACCACGTCGCTGATGCGGTAGATGGCGATCAGCGCGAGGATCAGCGCGGCCTGCCACTTGTAGCGGCGGATGAAATCGGCAAAGGGATCGATCAGCACGTTCTGCAGCCACTCGGCCGCGTTCTTCGCCTTGGGCAGCACGAGCCGTACCGGCTCGGGCGACAGCAGCACCGTGAGCACGCCGACGCCCATCGAGGCGGCCATCACGAGGTAGGCGGTTTTCCAGGCGCCGTTCTGGTAGGCCGCCGCGCCGGTGGCGGCGACGGCGGGCGCCACCTCGGCCCAGGCCGCGACCCACAGCACGCCGGCGCCGGCCCAGATCATCGCGAGCCGGTAGCCCGTTTGATACGCGGCGGCGAGCGCGGCTTGCTTGCGCGTCTCGGCCGATTCGATGCGGAACGCGTCCAGCGCGATGTCCTGCGTGGCCGAGCCGAAGGCCACCAGCAGCGCGCACCAGACCAGCGGCGCGAGCCCGTTGCGCGGATCGTTCATCGCCATGCCGACCAGCCCGACGATCACCAGCGCCTGCGCCAGCAGCAGCCAGCCGCGGCGCCGCCCGAGCAGCGTGGTCAGCGGCGGCAGCGGCATCCGGTCGACCAGCGGCGCCCAGACCCACTTGAAGCCGTAGGCCAGGCCCACCCAGCTCAGATAGCCGATGGTGGTGCGGTCGATGCCCGCTTCGCGCAGGCGAAAGCTCAGCGTGCCCAGCACCAGCAACAGCGGCAGCCCGGCCGAGAAGCCCAGCGCCAGCATGCGCAGCGTGGCCGGCTCGAGGTAGACCTTCAGCGTGTCGCGCCAGGACGGTGAGGGGGTGGTGGGGGTTTCGAGCGGCGGAGCGGACATGAGCCCCGGATTGTCCATGAGCCGCCGCGGGAATCGGCCGGCCCGTTTGTCTTCATTTGTTCCTATGATCCGCCCCCTATGTGCACACGATGCGAACGCCCCATTTCCGCCGCCTCGGCCGCTTCCCCGGCCTCGCCCTGGCAGCCGCGAAGAGCCTTCCTGCTGGCCGCGGCCGGTGCGGCCACCACGGCGCTCGGCGGTCCGGCCTTCGCGCAGGTCAACGTCGGCAACGCCTCGGTGGCGCGCAACCTCGTGCCCGCGGACAAGATCGAGGCGGCCGGCGTCCAGCAGTACGGCCAGTTGCTTGCCCAAGCCCGCGCCAAGAACGCGCTCGCCGGCGACAACAACGCGCAACTGCAGCGGCTGCGTGCCATCGCGCAACGGCTCATTCCCTTTGCCACGCCCTGGAACACGCGGGCGCGCGAATGGAAGTGGGAGGTCAACCTGATCGGCAGCAAGCAGATCAACGCCTTCTGCATGCCCGGCGGCAAGATCGCTTTCTTCACCGGCATCCTCGAGCAGCTCAAGCTGAGCGACGACGAGGTCGCGATGGTGATGGGCCACGAGATGGCCCACGCGCTGCGCGAACACGCCCGCGCCCGCATGGCCAAGAGCGCCGGCACCGGTGCGGCGCTGTCGATCGGCGCGCAGCTGCTGGGCCTCGGGCAGGTGGGCGACATCGCGGCGCGCGCCGGCACGCAGCTCATCACGCTCAAGTTCAGCCGCAGCGACGAGACCGAGGCCGACCTCGTGGGGCTCGAACTCGCGGCACGCGCGGGCTACGACCCGAAGGCTTCGGTGTCGCTGTGGAACAAGATGGCGACCGCTTCGAAGAACCAAGGCGGCTTGAGCTTTCTCTCGACGCACCCGAGCGGGACGGACCGGATTGCGAAGCTCGAAGCGAACATCCCGAAGGTGGAGAGCCTCTACCGGAACGCCAAGCGGAGCTGAGTCCGGCTCCCTGCATGACTCCCTCTCCCTCTGGGAGAGGGCGAGGGTGAGGGCAGCGGCCTTCATATAAGAGTTGCGCCTCATCGGCGGCACCTCACCCTCACCCCAACCCTCTCCCCGAGGGGAGAGGGAGCAAATCTCTCCAACCCGGTCTTCAGCACAGCCGTCATTCCGGCTGGCACATTGCTTGCATCTCGACTTGTACACAAGTTTGGATGCCTGAAGATGGTGCATGAATACGACCCGCTGACCGCCGCCGCCTGGATCGCGAAATTCCCGACGCCCGTGGCCGGTGCCGAAACTGCCGACACCCCCGGCGTGACCCTGCCGCTCGCCGGGCTGCGCTTCGCGGTCAAGGACAACATCGACGTGGCCGGCGTGCCCACCACCGCCGCCTGCCCGGCCTTCGACCGCCGCCCGACGGCACACGCGGCCGTGGTGCAGCGGCTGCTCGAAGCCGGTGCGTCGCTGGCCGGCAAGACCAATCTCGACCAGTTCGCCTGCGGCCTGAACGGCACGCGCTCGCCGTATGGCGAGGTGCCCAACGCCTTCGATGCGCGCTACGTTTCCGGCGGTTCCAGCTCCGGTTCGGCGTACGTGGTGGCTGCGGGCGAGGTCGACTTCGCGCTCGGCACCGACACCGCCGGCTCCGGCCGCGTGCCCGCCGGGCTCAACAACATCGTCGGCCTCAAGCCTTCGCGCGGGCTGCTCAGCACCTTCGGCGTGGTGCCGGCTGCGCAGAGCGCGGACTGCGTTTCGATCTTCGCGCGCACCGTGGCGCTGGCCGTCGACGTGATGCTCGCCGCCTCCGGCCACGACCCGCGCGACCCGTACTCGCGCGACATCGCGATGCACCGCAAGCCGCTGCCCGCACGCTTCAACTTCGGCGTGCCCGACACGCTGAGCTTCTTCGGCGACACCGTGGCCGAAGAAGCCTTCCGCGATGCGCAGGCCAAGCTCGTGGCATTGGGCGGCACGGCCGTCACCATTCCCTACGCGCCGCTCGCCGAGGCCGCAGCACTGCTTTATGAAAGCGCACTCGTCGCCGAACGCTACGCCGCCGTGCGCGAGTTCTTCGACGCGCATGCCGACGAGGTGATCGAGCCCGTGCGCAGCATCCTCGCGAGCGGAAAGAAATATGTCGCCGCCGACGTGTTCGACGCGCAGACCCGCCTTCGCGCCATCGCGCAACAGGTCGAGCCGATGTGGCGCGACATCGACGTGCTGCTGGTGCCCACCGCGCCCACGCACTACACGCGCGAAGCCATGCGCGCCGACCCGGTCGTGCTCAACCGCAACCTCGGCGCGTACACCAACTTCGTCAACTTGCTCGACTACGCGGCCCTTTCTGTGCCGAGCAGCCTGCGTGCGGACGGCCTGCCGTTCGGCATCACGCTGATCGGCCCGAGCGGGAGCGATCTCGCACTGGCCGACCTCGGCCAGCGCTATCACCACGCGACCGGCCTTGCGCAAGGCGCGACCGGCCAGCCGCTGCCCGCACCGCGCCCGGTGCCGGGCCTCATGGCACCGGTGCCGCAGACGCTCGCCATCGCCGTGGTCGGCGCGCATCTGTCGGGCATGCCGCTCAATGGCCAGCTCACCGAGCGCGGCGCCACGCTGCTGCGCGCCACGACCACATCGCCGGCCTACCGCCTCTTCGCACTCCCCGGCACCACGCCGCCCAAGCCCGGCCTGCAACGCAGCGCGGAAGGCGGCGCCGCCATCGCGCTCGAAGTGTGGGCCGTGCCCATCGCGCAGGTCGGCAGCTTCCTCGCGCTGATCCCGCCGCCGCTCGGCCTCGGCAGCGTCGAGCTGGCCGACGGCAGCTGGGTCCACGGCTTCATCTGCGAAGGCCATGCGCTGGCCGACGGGCAGGACGTGACCCACCACGGCGGCTGGCGCGCTTACGTCGCGAGCCGCGCCACCACCCCTTCCAACTGACCGACCGATCCAGGAGTCCCGATGAGCACCTTCGACAAATCTTCCGCCTCGCGCCGGCAGTTGCTGCAGGCCGGCATCGGTGCAGCGGGCCTGGCCGTGCTGGCCGCGCCCGCCATCGTGCGTGCACAGGCCGCGCCCAAGCTGCGCATCGGCTACTGGCCCGTGGCCGCCGGCCTGCCGTTCTTCGCGGCGGTGGACCGCGGCTACTTCAAGGAAGCGGGGCTCGACGTGGAGCCGCTCAAGTTCGCCGCCGCGCAACAGATCATGGAAGGCATGCTCGCGGGCCGTTGCGACGGCAGCGCCAACGGCACCGGCTCGGCCAACCTCGCGATCGGCGAGATCGCGCAGCCGGGCCTCTTCAAGATCTTCTGCACCAACCCGAGCAACGCCAAGTTCGTGCTCGACGAGTTCATCGTCGCCAAGGACAGCCCCGTCAAGACCGTGGCCGAACTGGCCGGCAAGAAGGTCGCCTCGGGCCCCGGCATCCAGAACGTCACGCTGTGCAAGACCATGCTGGAGCGCGCCGGCGCCAAGGGCGCGGTGGTGAGCGAGCTGCCCATCGGCCAGCACGTGGCGGCGCTCGCCGCAGGCCAGGTCGATGCCTGCTACACGCTGGAGCCCACCGGCACCGTCGGCCGCATGAACGGCACCACGCGGGTGATCGAGGCGGGCGTCGTCGCCAGGTACATCCTCGGCGACCCGATGGCGCCGTGGCATGGCGGGGCAGCGAGCCTCACCTCCGAGTTCATCAAGAAGAACCCCGAGGTCGCGAAGAAGTACATCGCGGCGTACGCCCGCGGCGTGGAACTGGTGCGCACCAAACCCGACGACGCACGACAGCACATGAAGGGCTACACCGCCATCGAAGGCAAGCTCACCGCCGAAGTGCCGCTCGCCTCGTACATGCTCTACAACGAGTTCAAGCCGAGCGACGTCGCGTACTTCCAGAAGTTCTACGACCTGTTCACCGAGAAAGGCATCTTCGAGAAGAAGGTGCCGGTGGACGCACTTCTCTACAAGGCCTGACCATGGCCGACGCAAGCACGACCACGGCCGCGCCGTGGACCCCGCCGGCCAGCCTCAACGCCGCTGTGCCCAAGCCGCCCCTGCGCGACCGCCTGCTGCCCTTCATTGGCCCAGTCGCTCTCTTCATCGCATGGGACCTGGTGGTGCGCCTGGGCTTCATCAAGCCCATCCTGCTGCCCTCGCCGGCCGACACCATCGCCGCGCTCATCACGGGGCTCGCGGGCGGGCCGCTGCTCACCGACTTCGCGATGACGGTGTGGCGCACGCTGCAGGCCTTTGTCATCGCTGCGGTGGTCGGCGTGCCGCTGGGCGTGCTGCTCGGCAGCAACGAGAAGGCGTACCGCAGCGTCGAGTTCCTGATCGACTTCTTCCGCTCCACGCCATCGTCCGCGCTCATTCCGCTGTTCCTCCTGATCTTCGGCGTGAGCGACGTCAACAAGATCGCCATCGCGGCGTTCGGCGCGCTGCTCATCGTGGTGTTCAACAGCGCCTACGGCGTCATCAATGCGCGCAAGCAACGCGTCATGGCGGCCAAGGTCATGGGCGCCTCGCGCTGGCAGGTCTTCAAGGACGTGCTGATCTGGGAGAGCCTGCAGCCCAGCTTCGTCGGCCTGCGCTCGGCGGTGTCGATGGCGCTGGTGATCGTCATCGTGGCCGAGATGTTCATCGGCTCCGACACCGGCCTCGGCCACCGCATCATCGATGCGCAGCAGGTGCTCAACGTGAAGAGCATGTACGCGGCGATCCTGGCAGCCGGAGCGCTCGGCTACGCGCTCAACATTCTTTTCCTCCTCGCCGAGCGCCGCATCGTGCACTGGAGCGGACGATGAAAGTCACGCAAGACATCGTCATCAACGGCCCGGTGTACGCCGACGTGCCCAAGCCGGTCTTCAAGCCCGGCCCGGCCGGCACGCACATCACCATCCGCGGCCTCACCAAGTACTTCGCGGGCTGGCCGCTGTACGAGAACTTTGACCTCGACATTCCCAAGCACAAGATCGTCTCGGTGTTCGGACCCAACGGCTGCGGAAAGTCCACGCTCATCAACATGATCGCGGGGCTCGTTCCCATCGACGCGGGCGAGATCCTGTTCGATGGCAAGCAGCGCAAGGACACCAAGATCGGCTACGTGTTCCAGAACTACCGCGAGGCGATGTTCCCGTGGATGCGCACCATCGACAACATCGCCTATCCGCTGAAGCTCGAAGGGCGCAGCAAGGCCGAGGTCGATCGGCGCATGGAAGAACTCGTCGCATCGTTCGATGTGAAGTTCGACCTCAAGCGCTTTCCGTATGAGCTCTCGGGCGGCCAGCAGCAGACCGCATCGATCATGCGGGCCCTCGCCCCCAACCCCGAGGTGCTGTTCCTCGACGAACCCTTCTCCGCGCTCGACTTCGAGATGACGCTCTTCATCCGCGAGAAGCTGCAGGAGGTGTTCATGCAGACCGGCACCACGATGCTCCTGGTGTCGCACGATCTCGAAGAGGCCGTGTACCTCGCCGACGAGGTGTTGCTGCTGACCAAGCGGCCCACCAAGGTGGCCGAGATCCTGCGCTACGGCGATGCGCGCCCGCGCACCGTCGAGACGCTGAGCACCGAGAGCTTCGTCGCGACGAAGAAGCTCAGCCTCGACATCTTCCAGCGCGAGGTGCGCCGATGACATTGGAAATCAATATCCCCGAGGTGCACGCCGAAGTCAGCGCCGTGTTCGCGCGCTACGAAGAAGCCCTCGTGACCAACCAGCGCGCCGTGCTCGACGAGCTGTTCTGGAACAGCCCGCACACGCTGCGCTACGGCTTCTCCGAGAACCACTACGGCCACGCCGACATCAGCGCCTTCCGTGCATCGCTGCCGGTGCAGAGCCCGCCGCGCGAGCTGCTGCGCACCGTCATCACCACCTACGGGCACTACTTCGCGACGGCGAACGTCGAGTTCCGGCGCGAAGGCAGCCGCGAGATCGGCCGCCAGAGCCAGACCTGGATCCGCACCGCCGACGGCTGGCGCGTGGCCGCCGCGCACGTGAGCCTGCCCGTCTGAACGGACGGCACATTTTTTGCACTTCATCCTCACCCCTCGAAAGAACGCCATGACAACCCCACTCAATCGTCGCGATTCCCTCAAGTCCCTGGCCGCGCTCGGCGCCGCCGGCACCCTCGGAGGCTGGAGCGCCCTCGCCAGCGCACAAGCCAAGCCGCTTACCGTCGGCGTGATCTACGTCGGCGCGCGCGACGACTACGGCTACAACCAGGCGCACGCCATGGCCGCCGCCGAAATCAAGAAGCTGCCCGGCATCAAGGTGGTCGAGGAAGAAAACGTGCCCGAGACCGCCGCCGTGCAGAAGACCATGGCCGGCATGATTTCGCAGGACGGCGCCAAACTCCTGTTCCCGACCTCGTTCGGCTACTTCGATCCGCACATCCTGGCCGTGGCGCCCAAGTACCCCGACGTGCGCTTCTCGCACTGCGGCGGCCTCTGGACCGAAGGCAAGCACCCGAAGAACGCGGGCAGCTTCTTCGGCTACATCGACGAGTGCCAGTTCCTGAACGGCGTGATCGCCGCGCACATGACCAAGAGCAACAAGATCGCCTTCGTTGCCGCCAAGCCGATTCCGCAGGTGCTGCGCAACATCAACGCCTTCACGCTCGGCGCGCGCTCGGTCAAGCCGAACATCACCTGCAGCGTGATCTTCACCGGCGACTGGTCTATGGCCGTGAAGGAGGCCGAGGCCACCAACAGCCTGGCCGACCAGGGCTGCGACGTGTTCACCATGCACGTCGACGGCCCCAAGGTGGTGGTCGAGACAGCAGCCAAACGCGGCAAGATGGTCTGCGGCTACCACGCGAGCCAGGCCAAGCTCGCGCCCAATGCGTACCTCACCGGCGCCGAGTGGAACTGGCTCACCGCCTACAAGACCGCCATCGAGGCTGCGCAAGCCGGCAAGCCGCATCCCAACTTCCTGCGGGGCGGCCTGAAGGAGGGCTACGTGAAGATGTCCGCCTATGGCCCGATGGTGCCGGACGCCGCGAAGAAGCAGGCCGACGACATCAAGGCCAAGATGATTGCGGGCACCTTCGACATCTTCAAGGACGGCATCAAGGACAACAAGGGCGCGGTCGTGGTGCCGGCCGGCAAGGTGCTGAAGCAGACGGACCTCGAACTTGAAAAGATGAACTATCTCGTCGAAGGCGTCATCGGCCAGGCCTGAGTTCCGAGTTCATGCCCATGCCCATGCCCATGCCTTCGCCCATGCGCAGCGCGCTCAAGGAATTCGCCCTGCCGGTGTTCGCCATCGCGGCGGCGCTGTTGCTGTTCGGCGTGCTCGTGGCCTTCGCCGGCGTCGATCCGGTGGAGGTGTGGGCAACCCTCTTCAAGGGCGCGTTCGGCGACTGGTTCTCGTGGCAGAACACCTTGCAGCGCGCCGCACCGCTGATGCTCACCGCGCTGTGCGTGGCACTGCCGGCGCGTGCGGGGTTGATCGTCATCGGCGGCGAAGGCGCGCTGGTGCTGGGCGGGCTGGCCTGTGCGGCGCTCGCGCATGCGGTGCCGCTGCCCGGCAATGTCGTGGGCACGGCGATCGTTTGCGTCGCGGGTGCGCTCGCCGGTGCGCTGTGGATCGTGCTCGCGGGCTGGCTGCGCCAGTACCGAGGCATCAACGAAACCATCAGCAGCCTGCTGCTGGCCTACATCGCCATCGGCATCTTCAAGCACCTGGTCGAAGGGCCGCTGCGCGACCCGGCGAGCCTGAACAAGCCATCGACCTATGCACTGAACGACGGGCTGCTGATCGGCGGCATCGGCGGATCGGATGTGCACTGGGGCCTGGCGATCGGCGTCGTGGCGTGCCTGGGGCTCGGCTGGTGGCTGCGCGCGACCGCCTCCGGCTTCTCGGTGCGCGTGGTCGGCGGCAATCCGCGCACCGCGCAGCTCGTGGGCCTGCCGGCCACGCGGCTCATTCTCGGCAGCTGTGCATTGGGCGGCGCCTGCGCGGGTCTCGCGGGTGCGGTCGAGGTGGCGGCGGTGCACACCAACGCCAACGCCTCGCTGATTGCGGGGTACGGCTACGCGGGCATCCTCGTGTCGTTCATCGCGCGGCACAACCCGGTGGCCATCGTGCCGGTGGCAATTTTGTTCGGCGGCTTCGGTGCGGCGGGCAGCCTGCTGCAGCGGCGGCTCGGGTTGCCCGATGCGTCGGTGCTGGTGCTGCAGGGCATCGCGTTCGTGCTGATCCTTGCGAGCGAGGGCCTGCGCATGATCGACTGGAAGGCGCTGCGTGCGCGCCTGTTCCGCGCTTCGGGGAGCCCGGCATGACCGCCCTTTTCATGCTCCCTCCCCTTCCGGGGGAGGGCTGGGGTGGGGGCACGACGGCGCTCACTCAACCACGGCGCTTGATCAAGGGCCTGCCCCCATCCCAGCCTTCCCCCGGAAGGGGAAGGAGCAAGAACGGGGAGGTTGCCGCATGACCGCCGATCAATGGATTGCTCTTGTGGCCGGCATCGTCGGCGGCGCGCTGCGCGTGGGTGCACCTTTTCTTTTCGTGAGCCTCGGCGAATGCCTCACCGAGAAATCGGGCCGCATCAACCTCGGTCTCGAAGGCGTGCTGGTGCTGTCGGCGATGGCGGCGTTCGGCGGCGCCTACCTCACCGACTCGGCCTGGCTCGGCGTGCTGATCGGCGCGATGGCCGGGGCCGTGCTCGCGTTGTTGCACGGCCTTCTGTGTTCGCTCGATCGCGTGAACGACGTGGCGACGGGCATCGCGCTGATGCTGCTCGGCACGGGCCTCGCGTTCTATCTCGGCAAACCGCTGATCCAGCCGCAGGCGCCACAGATTCCCGCGATACCGCTGGGCTTCTGGAGCGACAACACGGTGGTGCGCTCGGCGCTGCAGCTCAATGCGCTGGTGCCCATCGGCGTCGCGCTGGCGGTGCTGCTCTGGTGGGGCTTTGCACGCACACGCGCGGGCTTGCTGGTGCGCATGGCCGGCGATTCGGCGCAGGCCACTCGCGCGCTCGGCTACTCGGTCTCGGGCCTGCGCATCGCGGCGACCACGGCGGGCGGCTTCATCGCCGGGCTCGGCGGCGCATCGCTCACGCTGTTCTATCCGGGCAGCTGGAACGAAGGCATCTCCAGCGGCCAGGGCCTGATCGCCGTGGCGCTCGTGATCTTCGCGCGCTGGAGCCCGCTGCGCTGCGTGGGCGCGGCCTTTCTCTTCGGCGGTGCGGGCGCCATCGGGCCCGCGCTGCAGTCCATCGGCATCGGTTGGGGCTATCACCTCTTCAACACCGTGCCGTACGTGCTCACGCTGGTGATCCTGGTGCTCACCTGCAAGCCGGGCAGCGCGGCCATCGGCAGCCCCGGCGAACTGTCATCGACAAGGAACTGAACACCATGAGCGGTCTGGGTGGCCTCAACAAATCGGCGCATGGCGTCGTCGTCGGGCTGGTGCAACTGCAGTTGCCGAACGTGAAGACGCCGGCCGACCTTGCCGCGCAGACGCAGCGCATCTGCGACATGGTGGGAAAGGCGCGCCGCAACCAGTCGACGATGGACCTCGTGGTGTTTCCCGAGTACGCGCTGCACGGCCTCTCGATGGACACCAACCCCGAGATCATGTGCACGCTCGACGGCCCCGAAGTGGCGGCCTTCAAGCGCGCGTGCATCGAGCACCGCATCTGGGGCTGCTTCTCGATCATGGAGGCCAACCCCGGCGGCAACCCCTACAACAGCGGGCTCGTCATCGACGACCAGGGCGAGATCAAGCTCTACTACCGCAAGCTGCACCCGTGGGTGCCGGTCGAACCGTGGGAGCCCGGCAACCTCGGCATTCCGGTGTGCGACGGACCCAACGGCAGCAAGCTCGCACTGATCATCTGCCACGACGGCATGTTCCCCGAGATGGCGCGCGAGGCCGCATACAAGGGCGCCGACATCATCCTGCGCACAGCGGGCTATACCGCGCCGATCCGCCATGCGTGGAAGATCACCAACCAGGCCAACGCCTTCTGCAATCTCGCCTACACAGCGAGCGTGTGCCTGTGCGGCAGCGACGGCAGCTTCGACTCGATGGGCGAGGGCATGTTCTGCAACTTCGACGGCACGGTGCTGGTCGAGGGCGGCGGCCGGGTCGACGAGATCATCACCGCCGAACTGCGGCCCGACCTCGTGCGCGAGGCGCGCACCGGCTGGGGCGTGGAAAACAACATCTACCAGCTCTACCACCGCGGCTACGTCGCGGTGAAGGGCGGCGCGCAGGACTGCCCCTACACCTACATGCACGACATGGCTGCCGGCACCTACAGGCTGCCGTGGAGCGCCGACGTGAAGGTGACCGACGGCACCTCCTGCGGCTTCGCGCCGCCGGAACGCAACTACCAAGGATGAGCATCGACATGACCACAGCAGCAGCAACCACCGCCGAACGCCATGTGGCCGCCGAGCCCTACGCCTGGCCCTACAACGGCGACCTGCGACCCGAGAACACCGCGCTGATCGTCATTGACATGCAGACCGACTTCTGCGGCAAGGGCGGCTACGTCGACGTGATGGGCTACGACCTCTCGCTGGTGCAGGCGCCGATCCAGCCGATAGCGCGCACGCTCGCCGCGCTGCGGCCGCTGGGCTTTCACATCATCCACACGCGCGAAGGCCACCGGCCCGACCTCGCGGATCTGCCGGCCAACAAGCGCTGGCGCTCGCGGCAGATCGGCGCCAACGGCGTAGGCATCGGCGACGACGGCCCGTGCGGCCGCATCCTCGTGCGCGGCGAGCCGGGCTGGGAACTCATTCCCGAACTCGCGCCGCTGCCCGGCGAGGTGGTGATCGACAAGCCCGGCAAGGGCTCGTTCTATGCCACCGACCTGGAGCTGATCTTGCGGACCCGCGGCATCGAGAACCTGATCCTCGCGGGCATCACGACCGACGTGTGCGTGCACACCACGATGCGCGATGCGAACGACCGCGGCTTCGAATGTTTGCTGCTGTCGGACTGCACGGCCGCCACCGACCACGGCAATCACCTCGCGGCGCTGAAGATGATCACGATGCAGGGCGGCGTGTTCGGCGCGCACACGACCTCGCAGCAGCTGCTGGCCGCGCTGGGCTGATGCGGGCATGAGCGCCGTTCCTCACGCCATCGGCGCACTGCCCGCGGGCAGCGGCGCACTCGCGCTCGACACCTACGAGTTGACCAAGCGCTTCGGCGCCTTCACCGCGATGGACCGCGTGACGATGCGCGTCGAACCCGGCACGGTGCATGCGCTGCTTGGCGAGAACGGCGCGGGCAAGAGCACGCTGGTGAAATGCGTGGCCGGTTTCCAGCGCGCGGAGGAGGGCAGCATCCTGATCGACGGGCGCGAGCAGGACATCGCCAACCCCATCGTCGCGCGCGCGCTGGGCATCGGCATGGTCTACCAACACTTCACGCTGGCGCCGGGCATGACTGTCGCCGAGAACCTGCTGCTGGCCGGCGGCAAGACGCCCGCGCTGATCGACTGGAAGACCAAGCGCGCGGAGCTGAAGGCGTTTCTCGCAACCACGCCCTTCAGCCTCGACCTCGATGTGCGGCCTTCGGAGCTTGCAGCGGGCGAGAAGCAGAAGCTCGAACTGTTGAAGCAGCTGTACCTGAAGCCGCGCCTCCTGATCCTCGACGAGCCCACCTCGGTGCTCACGCCGCAGGAGGCCGACGAGGTGCTGGGCCATGTGCGCGAGTTCGCGCGCAGCGGGCTGTGCACCGTGCTCATCATCACGCACAAGTTTCGCGAAGTGATGGCGTATGCGGACAGCGTGACGGTGCTGCGCAGGGGCAAAGCCGTGCATCACTGCCGCGTGGCCGACACGAGCCCGGCGCAATTGGCGCAGGCCATGATGGGTGGCGAAGATGCGGCGGTTGCCACGCCGGCTTCATCGCCTGCCATCAGGAAGCCCGTGGCCGATGCGGCGCCCATCGCGTTGAAGGTCGAAGGCCTAAAGGCGCAAGGCGACCGCGGCACGCTCGCGCTGCATGACCTGAGCCTGGCCGTGCGCGCGGGAGAAATACTCGGCGTGGCGGGCGTCTCCGGCAACGGACAACGCGAACTGGTCGAGGCCCTGGTCGGGCAGCGCCCGCGGCTGGCCGGCCGCGTGAGCGTGATGGGCCAGCCGTACAACGCGCGCCGCGCCGAGAACCGCAGCCTCAAGGTTCGCAGCCTTCCCGAGGAGCCGCTGCGCAACGCCTGCGTGGGCGACCTCAGCGTGGCGGAGAACATGGCGCTGCGCGATTTCGACAGGCCGCCCTTGTCGCGCGGCGGCGTGCTGAACTTTCCGTACTGGCGCAGCCGCGCACGCGAATGGATCGCCGAGTACGGCGTCAAGACGCAGGGCGAGGGCGCGCCGATCCGCAGTCTTTCGGGCGGCAACGTGCAGCGCGCGGTGCTCGCGCGCGAGCTGGCCGGCGACATCAACGTGCTGATCGCGGCGAACCCGGTGTTCGGCCTCGACTTCGCCGCCGTCGCGGAGATTCACGAACGCATCGTGCAGGTGCGCGAGAAGGGCGGGGCGGTTTTGTTGATCAGCGAAGACCTCGACGAGCTGCTCGAGCTGGCCGACCGCATCGTGGTGATGAGCGAAGGGCAGATCGTGTTCGAGACTTCTGCCGCGGGTGCGGAGCGCCACGTCATCGGCGCGCACATGGGCGGCGGACACCACTGACCGGAGCCAGCATGCGCATAGAACAAGCCAACCCCTTCGCCTACGAATTCGAGATCAGGAACACGGCGCTGGTCCTCATCGACATGCAGCGGGATTTCATCGAGCCCGGCGGCTTCGGCGAAACGCTGGGCAACGACGTATCGCTGCTCGAGGCGATCGTTCCCGCGACGCAAGCCGCGCTGGCGGCATGGCGCAAGGCCGGTGGCCTGGTGGTCCACACGCGCGAGGCGCACAAGCCGGACCTCTCCGACTGCCCGCCCGTCAAGCGCAACCGCGGCAACCCGAGCCTGCGCATCGGCGACGAAGGCCCGATGGGACGCATCCTCGTGGCGGGCGAGCCCGGCAACCAGATCATCGATGGGCTTGCGCCCATCGACGGCGAACTCGTCATCGACAAGCCCGGCAAAGGCATGTTTTACGCGACCGGCCTGCACAAGGTGCTGCAGCAGCGCGGCATCACGCACCTGCTGTTCGGCGGCGTCACCACCGAGGTCTGCGTGCAGACCAGCATGCGCGAAGCCAACGACCGCGGCTACGACGGCCTGCTGCTCGAGGACTGCACCGAGAGCTACTTCCCGGCGTTCAAGGCAGCCACGCTCGACATGATCCGCGCGCAAGGCGCCATCGTCGGCTGGACCGCGCCGAGCGCGGCGTTGCTCGCCGCGCTGAGCCACGCGACCTGAAGCCGGTGCCAGCGACTACCATCCCCACGTGTCTACCGTCCGACCCCGCCCAGCTCCCTCCGCGCCCGCGCCCGCCGCCGATACGGCCGTTTTTCGTACACGCGCCGACGAGGTCTACGCGCAGCTCAAGCGCGATGTGGCCGAGTTCATCCTCGTGCCCGGCGACCGCTTCACCGAGAACGAGATCAGCGACCGGCTCGGCGTCTCGCGCACGCCGGTGCGGCAGGCGCTGTTCCGGTTGCAGCAAGAAGGTTTCGTCGAGGTGCTGTTCCGCAGCGGATGGCGCGTGCTGCCCTTCGACTTCGACCAGTTCGAGCAGCTCTACGACCTTCGCATGGTGCTGGAGACCACCGCGGTGCACCGCATCTGCGAGGCCGACCACCGCGTCGACCGCAGCCTGCTCGACATGCTGGCCGGCATCTGGCTCGTGCCGGTGGCCGAGCGCAGCACCGACACGGCGCAGGTCGCGCAGTGGGACGAAGCCTTTCATTGTTCGCTGGTCGCGGCCGCCGGCAATGCCGAGATGGCGCGTGTGCACAGCGACGTGACCGACCGCATCCGCATCATCCGCCGGCTCGACTTCACGCAGCAGCCGCGCATCGAAGCCACCTACGACGAGCACGCGAAGATCCTGAAAGCGATCCGCGCGAACCGGGGCGATCAGGCCGCGATGCTGCTGCGCGCACACATCGAGACCAGCCAGGCGGAGGTGCGGAAGATCACGTTGCACCAGGTGCATCTGGCGCGGCATGCGGGGAAGACGGCTCCGCGCTAAGGGTTTGCTCCTTCCCCCAGCGGGGGAGGGAGAAAAACGGGGACTCAGTCCGCGGTGATGTTCCCCCGCTTCACCACCCCCGCCCACCGCTCCGCATCCTTCTTCACCAGCGCCCCGAACTCCCCCGGCGTCGAGCTCGCCGGCACCATCCCCTGAGACTCGAAGGACTTCGCCACGTCGGGTTGCTTCAACACCGCAGCGATCTCCTTGTTGAGCCGCGCAACCACATCAGGCGGCGTGCCCTTGGGCGCGAGCACGCCGTACCACATGTCCACGTTGTCGGCAGTCACGCCAGCCTCGGCGAGCGTGGGCACATCGGGCAATTGCGGCAGCCGCTTGCTGCTGCCGGTGGCAATGGCCTTGAGCTTGCCGGCCTGGATGTGCTGCAGCGCCACGTGCACCGGCAGGAACATGTAGTCGATGCGCCCGCCGAGCAAGTCTGTCACCGCGCCGGCCGTACCCTTGTACGGCACGTGCAGCAGGTCGGTGCCGGTGCCCTGCATCAGGAGCGCCATCGAAAGGTGATGCGGCGTGCCCACGCCTGGCGTGGCGTACGTCAGCTTGGCCGGCTCCGCCTTGGCCGCGCTCACCATCTGCGCGACCGACGTCGCCTTCTGCACGTTCGGGTTGGTCACCAGCAGCAGCGTGCCCCACGAGGTGAGCGACGCCGGCGCGAAGTCGGCCACGGGGTCGTAGCTCAATGACTTGTAAAGGCTGCGGTTCATCACCAGCGTGTTGACCTGCACCAGGAGCGTGTAGCCGTCGGGCTTGGCGCGCGCGACTTTCTCGCTGCCGATGTTGCCGCTCGCGCCGGCGAGGTTCTCCACGATCACCGGCTGGCCCAGCAGCGCGGGCAGGCGCGCGGAGAGTTGGCGCGCGACGAGGTCGATGCCGGTGCCCGGCGTGTAGGGCACGACGAGTGTGATCGGCTGGTCGGGCCAGGCGTGGGCCGCGGCGGCGCTTGCCGCAACGAGCAGGGTGGTCAGGGTCTTGGCAATGAATCGCATGGTGTCGTGTCTCCGTCTTGTTCTGTGAGGGAAGTGCAGGCGCTCAGAGGTAGGAGGCGCGCGCCTTCAGCGCGACCGGGTCGTAGCCCGCCACGCGCTTGTAGTTGTCCGAAATGGCCTGCAGCTCGGCGTGGCTCACCACGTCCTCGATCTGCCCGAAGCGCTTGCCGCCCGAGCGCTCGAACACTTCGCGCAGGATCGCGTCGGGCGGGTTGCTGCGGTTGGTCAACACCACGTTGGTGGTGGCCTTCACGCGCGCGCGGTCGTAGTCCTCCAGCGCCGCGGTGCCGACGCCCAGGTCCTTGAGCGCGCCCGCAAGAAAACGCGCATCGATGATCGCCTGTCCCGCGCCGTTGGAGCCGCGCGGCACCATCGGGTGTGCGGCGTCGCCCAGGAGCGTGAGGCGGCCGTGCGTCCAGCGCGGCAGCGGGTCCTGGTCAAC
Source organism: Variovorax paradoxus EPS (assembly GCF_000184745.1). Taxonomy (NCBI): domain Bacteria; kingdom Pseudomonadati; phylum Pseudomonadota; class Betaproteobacteria; order Burkholderiales; family Comamonadaceae; genus Variovorax; species Variovorax paradoxus. Next base: position 300,848 of record NC_014931.1, read on the forward strand.
CATCGGGTACTCCAGGATGGTGTCCGATGCGCGGATCAGCGCGGGCACGTCGAGCCAGTAGAAGTGCCAGTCGGCGAACGCCGGGAGAAAGTCCTCGAGCCGGCCGGCGCGGCTCCAGTCGCGCATCGCGGGCTGCGGCGCGTGGATCTCGGCGACCCAGTTCACGAGCTGGTGGCCTTCGGCGTCGATGTCGTTGCGGATCGGGTAGATCACCATCTTGCCGACCGCGAGCCACCCCGCGCGCACCATGCTCGCGCCCGAGAGAAAAGGCTTCCATCGCGCGGTGCCGCGCCACATGTTCACGCCCGAATAGCGCGGCGCGCCTTCGTTGGGATAGAGCTGCTTGCGCAAGGCCGAGTGAATGCCGTCGCAACCGATGGCTACGGCACCGCGTACAGCAGGTGCGTCAGCGAAATGCACGGTGACGCCGCCCGCGTCCTGCGTCACGCCGGTGCAGCGGTGGTTGCAGACCACGCTGTCGGGGCCGAGGCGCTTGAGCGTTTCTTCGAGCAGCACCGTCTGCAGATCACCGCGATGGATCGAGAACTGCGGCCAGTCGTAGCCCGCATGTTCGCCCGCGGCCTCCTGAAAGATCAACTGCCCGTGCTCGGTGAAGAAGATCGACTCCTTCGTGCGCACGCCCACCTTGTCCAGTTGTGGCAGCAGGCCGAGCTCGGTCAGCTCGCGCACCGCATGCGGCAGCAGGTTCACGCCCACGCCCAGCGGCTCGAGTTCGGGCACGGCCTCGTAAACGCGGCATGCGATGCCGGCCTGATGCAGGCTCAGCGCGAGGGTCAGGCCGCCGATGCCGGCGCCCAGGATGATCACTTGCTTGTCGTTCATGGCTCTTTCGAAAGGGTTCCGTTTGTCTCCAGCCGTATTGGGAACGGAAGTTCGCCATTTGTGAAATTTAGATGTGCTATGGATTTATCATGAATCCTTATGAACCTCTCGACCCGCCAGATGCGCGCCTTCCTGCAGGTGGCGCGCCTGGGCAACTTCACACGCGCGGCGGAGCAGGCCCACATCACGCAGGCGGGGCTCAGCATCCTGATCCGTGAGATGGAAAAGCAGTTGGGCTGCCGGCTCTTCGACCGCACCACGCGCGTGGTGACGCTCACGCCGGCGGGCCGGCGGCTGCTGCCGGTGGTGGAGCGCCTCGTCACCGACCTGGACGACGTGGCCGCGCAGCTCGGCGCCGAGGGCGATGAGGCGCGGCAGACCCTGCGCATCGCGGCGACGCCGCTGGTGTCCTCGCACCTGCTGCCGCAAGTCTTCAACACCTTCCGCCAGGCGCATCCGCAAGTGAGCCTGCGTCTCTTCGATGCCGACCTGCGCGATGTGGAAGCGATGGTCACGGCCGGCGATGCGGACATGGGCCTCGGCTTCTTCTTCAAGGCGGCAGCGGGCCTGGAGCGCACGCCGGTCGGGCGCTTTCACCTGATGCGCGTGGCGTCGTCTTCAGCGGATGAAGTTGATGAAGCGCCGGCCATCGGCACCGCGCCGTGGTCCGCGCTGCGCAGCGCCGAACTCATCGGCCTGCCGCCGGGCAACCCGATCCAGAAGGTGATCGACCAGCACCTGGTGGCCACCATCGGCCGCGCCGATGCGCAGCGGCCCACCTTCAATTTCTTCGGCACGCTGATCTCAATGGTCGAGGCCGGCTTCGGCACCGCGGTGATGCCGACCTTCGCGCTCGCGGCCTGCCGCCGCCACCGGGTGCGCACCGACGTGCTGGTCAAGCCGAAGGTGGGGCTGGACTTCTATCGCATCGCCAAGCGCGGCACGCACGAGACCGAGGCGATGCAGGCCTTCGTCGCGACGCTGGAGAAGGCGCTGCCCGCGCTCTCGCGCTGAACGCTCAGCTCAGAGCGTGAAGTCGTAGTCCACCGTGATCGGCGCGTGGTCGCTGAACTTGATGGTCTTGAAGATCTGTTCGGTGCGCGCGAGCGCCGCGGTCTTCGGCGTGGCCAGGTGGTAGTCGAGCCGCCATCCCACGTTGTTCGCATAGGCCTGGCCGCGGTTGCTCCACCAGGTGTAGGCCTCGTCGGTGGTCTCGGGCTTGAGCATGCGGTAGACGTCCACCAGGCCCGCACCCTCGGCACCGGCGTCCAGCAGCTTCGTCATCCAGGCGCGTTCCTCGGGCAGGAAGCCGCTGTTCTTCTGGTTGCTGCGCCAGTTCTTCAAATCGATCTGCTGGTGCGCGATGTTGATGTCGCCGCACAGCACGAACTCGCGCTCCTTCTTGAGCGCCACCAGGTGCGGGAAGAAGCCCTTGAGAAAACGGAACTTGGCCAGTTGCCGCTCCTCGCCCGAACTGCCGCTCGGGAAGTAGCAGCTGATGACGGAGAACTTGCGTTTGGGCGTGTCGAAGCGCAGTTCGAGGTAGCGGCCCTCGGCGTCGAACTCGGCATCGCCCCAGCCCACGATGACCTGGCTCGGTGCGTGCTTGGTGTAGATCGCGGTGCCGGCATAGCCTTTCTTCTCGGCGAAGTGGAAGTGGCCCTTGAGGCCCGCCATCTCCTCGAAGCGGCCTTCGATGTCGCTCGCCTGGACCCGGATCTCCTGCATGCAAATACAATCCGGCGCAAGTTCGGCCACCCAATCGGCGACGCCCTTGGTGGCCGCCGAACGCAGGCCATTGAGATTGAGACTGGTCAGTTTGAACACAAGGAATTTCCCGATGGCTGTAGATGGTGAGAAAAGCAGCGCGGTGGCGCAGGACTTCGTCCAGTTCGCGCGCGATGCCGGCGTGCTTCGCTTCGGCGAGTTCAAGACCAAGGCCGGCCGGATGAGCCCCTACTTCTTCAATTCGGGGCTCTTCGACGACGGCGCCAAGATCGCACGGCTCGCGGGATTCTATGCAGACCGGCTGATCGAGAGCGGCCTCGAATTCGACATGATCTTCGGCCCCGCCTACAAGGGCATTCCGCTGGGCGCCACAGTGGCCGCCGAGCTGGCGCGGCGCGGCCGCAACTACCCCTTTGCCTACAACCGCAAGGAAGCCAAGGCGCACGGCGAGGGCGGCAACCTGGTGGGCGCGCCGCTCCAGGGCCGCGTGCTGATCGTCGACGACGTGATGTCCGCCGGCACCGCGGTGCGCGAATCGATCGCCGCGATCCAGGCCGCCGGCGCCACGCCGCATGCCGTGGCCATCGCGCTCGACCGCCAGGAAAAAGCCACCGAGAACGGCGTCGACGTGGACCACAGCGCCGTGCAGTACGTGCGCAACCAGCTCGGCCTTTCGGTGATCGCCATTGCCACGCTGGACGACCTGCTGAGCTACCTCTCGGGCGATGCCGCCGCCGACCTGGGCGCGCACCGCGAGCGCGTGCTGGCCTACCGCACGCGCTACGGCGCCCACTGAGGAACCAACAGCGATGCGCACACGCGATCACGGCAAGCCCCACCGCCTGCTGGCGGCGGCATCGTTTTTCCTGGTGGCCTTTGCTGCTGTTGGCGTTGCGCATGCACAGGGCAAGGACGTGCCCGCCGGCAGCATCTACACCTGCACCGATGCGCAGGGCCGCACGCTCACGGCGGACCGTCCGATTCCTGCCTGCAACGACCGCGAGCAGCGCGAGCTGAGCCCGAGCGGCCTCACGCGCCGCAAGATCGAACCGACGTACTCGGCGCGCGAAATGGCCGAGCGTGAAGACCGCGCCCGCGAAGCCGCGGTGCAGGCCGCCAAGGCAACCGACGAGCGCCGCCGCGAGCGCGCGCTGCTGGTGCGCTACCCGAGCCCCGCCTCGCACGATCGCGAGCGCAAAGAAGCGCTGTCGCAGGTCGATGCCGTGATCCAGGCGGCGCAGAAGCGCATCGCCGAACTGAGCGAAGACCGCCAGAAGATCGACGAGGAGCTCGAGTTCTACAAGAAGGACACGAGCAAGGCGCCGGGCGCGATGCGCCGCAAGCTCGAAGACAACACGCAGAGCGTGGCGGTGCAAAACCGCTTCATTGCCGAGCAGGAAGAAGAGAAGAAGCGGGTGAATGCGCGCTTCGATGAAGAGCGTGGGCGGTTGAAGCCGCTGTGGGGACCCGCCCCGAGCGCAGCCGCAGCAGCAGCATCACGCTGAACCTGCCGGGGCCGCGATGGCCCCGGGATTCGTTGATCGATCTCAGCCCAGCTTGGCTTTCAGCAGCTCGGTGACCTGCGCGGGGTTGGCCTTGCCGCCGCTGGCCTTCATCACCTGACCCACGAGGCCGTTGAGCGCCTTCTCCTTGCCGCCGCGGTATTCCTCGACGTTCTTCGCGTTCCTGGCGATGACTTCGTCGAGGATCGCGTCGAGCGCACCGGTGTCGGCCATCGGCTTCAGGTCCTTGGCCTCGATGATCGCGTCCACGTCGCTGCCTTCGCCGATCCAGAGGGCATCGAACACCTGGCGCGCCGCGTTGTTCGGCAGCGTGCCGTCGGCGATGCGCTTGACCAGCTGGCCAAGCTGCTGCGCGCTGACCGGTGCCGCTTCGATGCCGATCTCTTTTGCGTTCAGACGACGCGCCATCTCGCCGGTGATCCAGTTGCTCGCGAGCTTCGGCGTCGCGCCGGCCTTCACCGCTTCATCGAAATAGTGCGCGAGCGCAAGGCTCTGCGTGAGCTGCGCCGCGTCGTATTCCGACAGGCCATGGTCGCGCACATAGCGCTCGGCCATCGCGCGCGGCAGCTCGGGCATTTCGCCGCGCACGCGTTCGATCCAGTCGGCCGCAATCACCAGCGGCGGCAGGTCGGGGTCGGGGAAGTAGCGGTAGTCGGCCGAGTCTTCCTTGGCGCGCATCGCGCGCGTCTCGCCGGTGTCGGGGTTGAAGAGCACCGTCGCCTGCTCGACCTTGCGGCCGTCCTCGATCTCCTCGATCTGCCAGCGGATCTCGTAGTCGATCGCCTGCTGCATGAACTTGAAGCTGTTCAGGTTCTTGATCTCGCGCCGCGTGCCCAGCTTGTCGCCGGGCTTGCGCACCGACACGTTGGCGTCGCAGCGGAAGCTGCCTTCCTGCATGTTGCCGTCGCAGATGCCGATCCACGTGACGATCTTGTGCAGCTCGCGCGCATAAGCCACGGCCTCGGCGGTGGAGCGCATGTCGGGCTCGGTCACGATTTCCAGCAGCGGCGTGCCGGCGCGGTTCAGGTCGATGCCGCTCTGGCCGATGAAGTCCTCGTGCAGCGACTTGCCCGCGTCTTCTTCCAAGTGGGCGCGCACGAGGCGCACGGTCTTCTTCTCTTCGCCGAGGAAGAACGACACCGAGCCACCCTGCACGACCGGAATCTCGAACTGGCTGATCTGATAGCCCTTGGGCAGGTCGGGATAGAAGTAGTTCTTGCGCGCGAAAACGCTGCGCGGCGCCACGTGCGAGCCGAGCGCGAGGCCCAGCTTGATGGCGCGTTCGACCGCGCCCTTGTTCATCACCGGCAGCGTGCCGGGCAACGCGAGGTCCACCGCGCAGGCCTGCGTGTTCGGCTCGGCGCCGAAGGCCGTGGAGGCGCGGCTGAAGATCTTGCTGTTCGTCGACAGCTGCGCGTGCGTCTCGAAGCCGATGATGACTTCATAGCCGCGCACCAGCGGGCCGGTCGGGCGGCCTTGTTGTTGTGCTTCGAATGTGTTCACGGTCTCGCTCATCTCAAAAGCCCTCCGGCGTGCGCGTGTGCCAGTCGGTGGCTTGCTGGAAGCGGTGGGCTGCGTTCAGCAGCTTGGCTTCACCGAAGTAGTTGCCGATCAGCTGCAGGCCCACGGGCATGCCGCCGTCGAAGCCCGCGGGCACGCTCATGCCCGGCAGGCCGGCCAGCGATGCGGGCAGCGTGAAGATGTCGGCGAGGTAGTCGGCCACCGGGTCGTCGCCGTGTTCGCCGATCTTCCATGCGGTGGTCGGCGCGGCGGGGCCGGCGATCACGTCGCATTGCTTCAGCGCCTGCTGGAAGTCGTCGGCGATCATGCGGCGCACCTTCTGCGCCTGCAGGTAGTAGGCGTCGTAGTAGCCGTGCGAGAGCACGTAGGTGCCGATCATGATGCGGCGCTTCACTTCGTCGCCGAAGCCTTCGGCGCGCGTCTTCTCGTACATGTCGGACAGGTCCTTGTACTGCTTCGCGCGATGGCCGAACTTCACGCCGTCGAAGCGGCTCAGGTTGCTCGACGCTTCGGCCGCGGCAAGGATGTAGTACACGGGAATCGACAACTCGGTGCGCGGCAGCGACACCTCGACGCGCTTGGCGCCGAGCTTCTCGTACTGCGCGAGCGCTGCGTCGATGGCGGCGCGCACGCCGGGTGCCACGCCTTCGCCGAAGAACTCCTTCGGCACGCCGATGCGCAAGCCCTCGAGCGAGTCGTTCAATGCGCGGCCGAAGTCTTCGGCGGGCTTGTCGATGGAGGTCGAATCGCGGTCGAGATCGGGGCCGCAGAAAGCCGACAGCAACAGCGCGCAGTCTTCGGCCGAACGGGCCATCGGGCCGGCCTGGTCGAGGCTCGATGCGAAGGCCACCATGCCGTAGCGCGAGGCGCGGCCATAGGTCGGCTTGATGCCGGTCACGCCGCAGAACGATGCGGGCTGGCGGATCGAGCCGCCGGTGTCGGTGCCGGTGGCTGCGGGCGCAAGGCGTGCCGCCACGGCCGCCGCGCTGGCGCCCGAGGAGCCGCCCGGAATGCGGTCGCGGTTCCACGGGTTCCGCACCGGCACGGCTTTGTCGTGGCCCACGGCGGGCACGGCGACGTTCTCGTTGGCTGAGCCCATCGCGAACTCGTCGCAGCTCAGCTTGCCGAGCGTGACCGCGCCGGCCTCGGCCAGGCGGCGCACCACGGTGGCGTCGAAGGGCGAGCGGTAGCCCGCGAGCATCTTCGAGCCGGCGGTGGTGGCGAAATCGGTGGTGACGAAGATGTCCTTGTGCGCGATCGGCACGCCGGCCAGCGCCGGAGCATTGCCGGCGGCGAGGAGCGCGTCGGCCTTGCGGGCCTGGGCCAGCGTGACTTCCTCATTGACGTCGACAAAGGTGCCGAGCGATTCGTGGGCCTTCATGCGGCCGAGAAAAGCCTGCGAGGCTTCGACGGCCGAGACCTTGCGCTCGGCCAGGGCCTTGGCCAGGGCGACCACGCCCATCTGGTGCAGTTGCTGTTCGCCGCTCATTATTCGATCACCTTGGGCACGAGGAAAAGGCCGGCTTCGACGGCGGGGGCGCTCTTCTGGTTGGCTTCGCGGTTGTCGGGTTCGCTCACCACGTCATCGCGCAGGCGCAGGGTGATGTCTTCGATGGCGGCAACCGGATGGGCCAGGGGCTCGATGCCGGCGGTGTCGACCGAACGCATACGTTCGACTAAATCGAAAAAGCCGTTGATCTGGCTGAGCATGCGCTCGCTTTCGTCGGAGGCAAGCTGCAGCCGCGCCAGGGAGGCGATGCGTGCGATATCTGAAGCGTCAAGGGACATGGGTCGGACCGGTCAAAAAACCGAAGGTAATCGCACGCCTAAGGGGGTGCTAACACGGGAATCAGAGGGGATTCGGGTATTATCCCGCCTTTGCCGCAACCCCCGCGAACGCGCCGGCTTTTGCGCCAAAAACGATCAATTCACCCCGTCAAACGACCCAAAAATAGAGCGACGACCTGCCGATGCGCAGGCCGTGCTCAGAGGATTCCGCACATGTTTGGAGCTTTCCGTCGGTACTTTTCCACCGACCTTGCGATCGACCTCGGCACCGCCAACACCCTGATATTCGCCCGCAACAAGGGCATCGTGCTGGACGAGCCCTCGGTCGTCGCGATCCGCCACGAAGGCGGCCCCCACGGCAAGAAGGTGATCCAGGCCGTCGGCCGCGAAGCCAAGGCCATGCTGGGCAAGGTGCCCGGCAACATCGAGGCGATCCGCCCGATGAAAGACGGCGTGATCGCCGACTTCGTGATCACGGAGCAGATGATCAAGCAGTTCATCAAGATGGTGCACCCGCGCACGCTGCTCACGCCGAGCCCGCGCATCATCATCTGCGTGCCTTGCGGCTCGACCCAGGTCGAGCGCCGCGCCATCAAGGACGCGGCCGAAGCTGCCGGCGCCACGTCGGTCTATCTCATCGAAGAACCCATGGCCGCGGCCATCGGCGCCGGCCTCCCCGTCAGCGAGGCCTCGGGCTCGATGGTGGTGGACATCGGCGGCGGCACCACCGAAGTGGGCGTCATCTCGCTGGGCGGCATGGTCTACAAGGGGTCGGTGCGCGTGGGCGGCGACCGCTTCGACGAAGCCATCATCAACTACATCCGCCGCAACTACGGCATGCTGATCGGCGAGCCGACGGCCGAAGTCATCAAGAAGACCATCGGCTCGGCCTTCCCGGGCTCCGAAGTCAAGGAAATGGAAGTCAAGGGCCGCAACCTTTCCGAAGGCGTCCCGCGCAGCTTCACCATCAGCAGCAACGAAGTGCTGGAAGCCCTGACCGATCCGCTCAACAACATCGTCTCGGCCGTGAAGAACGCGCTGGAGCAGACGCCGCCCGAACTGGGCGCCGACATCGCCGACCGCGGCATGATGCTCACCGGCGGCGGCGCCCTGCTGCGCGACCTCGACCGCCTGCTGGCCGAGGAAACGGGCCTCCCGGTGCTCGTGGCCGAAGACCCGCTGACTTGCGTGGTGCGCGGCTGCGGCATCGCCCTGGAGCGCATGGACCGTCTGGGCAGCATCTTCACTAGCGAGTAAAAGGCGAAAGCCATCATCGGCCGGCCTCTGCTTGCATAGGCCGGCTTTTTGTTATTTGATTCCGCACCACCGCCGGGTCTGAATTCATGCCTCTGGGCACGCTCGATCGCACAGCGCCACCCCTGTTCAACCAGGGACAGTCGGCACTCAGCAAGCTGATCTTCTTCGGCGCGCTCTCCCTGTTCCTCATGGTGGCCGATGCACGCTTTCATATCGTGCAGCCGATCCGCGCGACCCTCGGCGCGGTGCTCTACCCGGTGCAATGGGTGGCGCTCAAGCCGGTGCAGCTCATGATGGGCGGCGGGCGCTACCTCGAAGACCTGCAGACCGCCCAGCGCAACGAGGCCGATGCCCGCAAGGCGCTGATGATGCAGGCCCAGCGCGCGAGCCAGGCCGACACGCTGGCGCAGGACAACGCGCGCCTGCGCGAGCTGCTCGAGCTGCGCCAGACCACCGCAACGCCGGGCCGCGCGGCCGAGGTGCTCTACGACGCGGCCGACCCCTACACCCGCAAGATCGTCATCGACCAGGGCCTCGCCCACGGCGTGGCCGCCGGCTCGCCGGTGATCGACGCGCACGGCGTGCTCGGCCAGGTCACGCAGGTGCTGCCCCTCACGAGCGAAGTCACGCTGGTGATCGACCGCGACCTCGCGATTCCCGTTCAGAACACCCGCACGGGCGTGCGCAGCGTGGCCTTCGGCGACGCCTCGGCGCACGGCGGCGGGCTGGAGCTGCGTTTCATGGCCGCCAACGCCGACCTGCAGGAGGGCGACCTGCTCTCCACCAGCGGCGTCGACGGCATCTACCCGGCGGGCCTTCCGGTCGCGAAGATCGAGCGCATCGAGCGCCGCGCCGACTCGGGCTTCGCCCGTATCTACTGTGTGCCGCTCGCCAGCGTGACCGCCGCGCGCTACGTGCTGGTGCTCGAGCCGACCGGTGCCCCGACCGCGCCGCCACCCGCCGCGCCCGCGACCACGCAGCGCAAGCGCGCCGAGGGCAAGCCCGGGGCCGGCAAGAACGAGAAAAAGCCCGCGGCACCCGCGGGCGCAGGAGGCGGCCGATGATCAAGCGTCCCGGCCAGCAGCAGCTCCTGCTGCCCGTCAGCCCCCTCTTCATGTGGACCAGCCTCGTCGTGGCGCTCCTGGTCAACATGATCCCCATCGGCCGTGCCGCCTGGATGCCCGACCTGCTGGCGCTGGTCATCGTGTTCTGGGGCGTGCACCAGCCCTCGCGCGTGGGCATCGGCGCGGCCTTCGTGTTCGGCCTCTGCATGGACGTGCACCAGGCCTCGATGCTCGGCCAGCATGCGCTGTCCTACACGACGCTGGGCTTCTTCGCGATCACGATCCATCGGCGCCTGCTCTGGTATCCGGTGCTGTCGCAGGCGCTGCAGGTGCTGCCGCTCTTTGCGCTGTCGCAGCTTATCGAGGTCATCACGCGGATGATCGGCGGTGGCGTGTTCCCGGGCTGGTCGGTGCTGATCTCGCCAGGCGTGGAGGCCGCGCTGTGGCCTCTGGCCTCCGCTCTCTTGCTGGCCCCCCAACGCCGCACCCCGGAACCCGACGAGAACCGCCCCCTCTAAGCCTTGCCCGCGGCATTTGCCATTGCCCCAGCGCGCGCCTAAGCTCCCACCGCCATGACCGAAATCCGCAACGTCGCCGCCGACCTCGCGCGCTTCAAGCGCCGCGTGATCGTGATCGGCCTCGCTGTGCTTTTCGCGTTCGGCCTGCTGAGTTCGCGGCTGATCTACCTGCAGGTCACGCGGCATGAAGACCTGGCCGAGCAGGCCGAGAGCAACCGCACGGCCATCGTGCCGGTGGTGCCCAACCGGGGCCTGATCCTCGACCGCAACGGCATCGTGCTGGCCTCGAACTACTCGGCCTACACGCTGGAGATCACGCCTTCGAAGGTGAACGATGTCGAGGAGACCATCGACAACCTCACGCAGGTGCTCGAAGTCTCGCCGCGCGACCGCCGCCGTTTCAAGCGCCTGCGCGAAGACTCTCGCAGCTTCGACTCCATTCCGATCCGCACCCGCCTGAGCGACGAAGAGGTCGCGCGCTTCGCGGCCCAGCGCTACCGCTTTCCGGGCGTGGAGATCAAGGCACGGCTCTTCCGCAACTACCCGAACGGCGAGACCGGCGCGCACGTGCTCGGCTACATCGGCCGCATCAACCAGCGCGAGAAGACCGCGATGGAAGACTGGGAAGAAGAGGAACAAGCCAACTACAAGGGCACCGACTACATCGGCAAGCTGGGCATCGAGCAGAGCTACGAGAAAACGCTGCACGGCCAGACCGGCGTGGAGCAGATGGAAACTTCGGCCGGCGGGCGCGCCATCCGCCGGCTCGCAAGCCACCCGGCCACACCGGGCAATACCGTGATGCTGTCGCTGGACATCAAGCTGCAGAAGCTGGTGGAAGACATGTTCGGCGACCGCCGCGGCGCGCTGGTGGCCATCGACCCCAAGACGGGCGAGGTGCTGGCCTTCGTGAGCAAGCCCACGTTCGATCCGAACCTCTTCGTCGAAGGCATCGACACCGAGAGCTGGAAAGAGCTGAGCGAATCGCTCGACAAGCCGCTCCTGAACCGCGCGCTGCGCGGCACCTACCCGCCCGGCTCCACCTACAAGCCCTTCATGGCGCTGGCGGCGCTGCAGACCGGCAAGCGCGGCGCGAGCGTGGTGGTGAACGACCCGGGCTACTTCAACTTCGGCGGCCACCGCTTCGGCAGCCCCGAAGGCAACCTGGGCGGCGTCGACATGCGGCGTTCGATCCAGCTGTCGAGCAACATCTACTACTACTCGCTGGCCAACGAGATGGGCGTGGACCTGATCCACGACTTCATGAAGCCGCTGGGCTTCGGCCAGATCACCGGCATCGACCTGGGCGGCGAGGTGCGCGGCGTGCTGCCCAGCACCGAGTGGAAGCGCAACGCCTACAAGCGGCCCGAGCAGAAGAAGTGGTATGCGGGCGAAACCATTTCGCTGGGCATCGGCCAGGGCTACAACACCTTCACGATGCTGCAGCTCGCGCAGGCCACGGCCATCGTGGCCGACGGCGGCATCAAGCGCAAGCCGCACCTCGTGCTGGCGACGCGCAACACGGTGAGCGGCCAGGTGGTGCCGCTGCCGCAGCCGCCGCCGGAGAACCTGGGCTACACCGCGGCCAACGTGGCGGTGATTCGCGAGGGCCTCACCAGCGTGGTCACCAGCGGCACCGCGCGCAGCGTGTTCGCGGGCGCGGGTTACCAGGCGGCCGGCAAGACCGGCACGGCGCAGGCGGTGACGCAGGCGCAGAACACCAAGTACAACGCCCGCGCGCTCGAGGAGCACCAGCGCGACCACGCGCTCTTCATGGCGTTCGCACCGGTCAGTGATCCGAAGATCGCGGTGGCGGTGATCGTGGAGAACGCCGGCTGGGGCGCTGGCGCCGCGGCACCCATCGCGCGCCGGGTGTTCGACTACTGGCTCATGGACCAGTACCCGAGCGAGGCCGACATGGCCGCCATCAAGATCGGCAAGGCCGGCGCGCCGATGGGCAAGCCGCGCGTGGCGAGCGAAGTGGCGTGGCCGGTGGCGACGACGACGCCTGCCACTGCTCCCTGATCTCTTGCTCCCTCTCCCCTTGGGGAGAGGGTTGGGGTGAGGGTGAGCGGCATTCGAGGCCGCGCGATGCTGTGAGGCCGACTGCCCTCACCCTAGCCCTCTCCCGCTAGCGGTAGAGGGAACAACGCGGAAGCCTCTCAGCCAGCCACCGTGCCGCTGACTTCACCCAGCCCGATACGCACAGCCCCCGCGCGCTCGCAGTAGCCGCGCATGACCAGCGTGTCGCCGTCTTCCAGGAACGTGCGCTTCTCGCCGTTCGGCAGCGTGATCGGCTGCTTGCCGCCCAGCGTGAGTTCCATCAGCGAACCGGCCTCGTCGGGCTTCGGCCCCGAGAGCGTGCCCGAGCCCAGCAGGTCGCCCGGCTGCAGGTTGCAGCCGTTCACCGTGTGGTGCGTGATGAGCTGCGCGGCGGTCCAGTAGGCGGCCTCGGTGGTGTTGCCGCGCGTGAGGCGCGCGGGCGCGATGCCTTCGGCGCGCATCTTCGCGGTCTGCAGCAGCACTTCGAGCGTGATGTCGAGCGCGCCGGCCTCGCGGTTCGACGGCGCATCGAGATACGGCAGCGGTTGCGGATCGCCCGCGGGCCGCTCGAACCTCGCGCGGAACGGCGCGAGCGCCTCCATGGTCACGATCCACGGCGACAGCGTGCTCGCGAAGTTCTTCGCGAGGAACGGGCCGAGCGGCTGGTATTCCCAGGCCTGCAGGTCGCGTGCCGACCAGTCGTTGAGCAGCGTCACACCGAACAGGTGCTCTTCGGCCTCGCCGATGGCGATCGGCTCGCCCAGCGCGTTGCCCTGGCCGACCAGAAAGCCCAGCTCCAGTTCGTAGTCGAGGCGCTTGGACGGGCCGAAGCTCGGCTCGGCCGCATCGGGCGCCTTGGTCTGGCCCTGCGGGCGCTTGAAGACCTGGCCGCTCACGCCGATGGACGAGGCGCGGCCGTGATAACCGATGGGCACCCACTTGTAGTTGGGCATCAGCGGCTGGTCGGGGCGGAAGAGCTTGCCGATGGTGGTCGCGTGGTGGATACCCGTGTAGAAGTCGGTGTAGTCGCCGATGCGGCAGGGCACCGTCATCTCGGCCTTGGCTTGCGCGAGCAGCGCCTTCGACCATGCGGCCTGCTTGTCGCTGCCTTCGGCGAGGCCCGCGGAGATCGCGGCGCGCAGGGCCTGGCGGTCCTTCACGCTCGCGCCCATCAGCGCGTTCATGTCGTCGGTGTCCACGAGGCCCGCGGCCTTCAGGTCGAGCACCTGGTCGCCGATCGCGACGCCGATGCGGAAGGCCTCGCTGCTGCCCGCGGTGCGGAAGCGGCCGAAGGGCAGGTTCTGGATCGGGAAGTCGGTGCCGGCTTCGTTGGCCGAGGCGACCCAGCTGCGCAGCTTGGGGTCGTGGGTGGCGTTCAGTGCGGTCATGCGTGTCCTTGAATTGGGTGGGAGAGGAATCCGGATTGGTGGAAGGAAATCCGGCACCGTTCGGACTGAGCTTGTCGAAGTCTTGCGCGGCGCTTCGACAAGCTCAGCGTGAACGGTGGGTGGATGGTGTGTGAGTGGATTGCGTGCGCGTCGGTCTTCAGTCCGCGGTCATGCCGGCTTTCCTGGCCACATCACCGAGGCGCTGGTATTCGGTCTGCGTGAGCGTCGCCAGCTCCTGCGCGGTCGAGCCGCGCGGCGAGAAGCCGGCCTGCTGCAGCTTGGCCTTCACGTCCGGCATCGCGAGCGCTTCGACGAAGGCTTCGTTCAGCGCTTTGACCACGGGTGCCGGCAGGTTCGCCGGTCCGTACACACCGAACCACGGATCGAGCGCGTAGCCCTTGAGGCCCGCCTCAGCCATCGTCGGCACGTCGGGCAGCGAAGGCGACCGCGCCGGCCCGGCGACAGCCAGCGCGCGCAGCTTGCCGGCCTGGATGTGCGGCAGCGACGCCGGCAGGTTGTCGAACATCAAGCCGATGTTGTTGCCCAGCATGTCGGTGATGGCCGGGCCGCTGCCCTTGTAGGCCACGTGCACGAGCTCGGTGCCGGTCATCTGCGCGAACATCACGCCCGCCAGGTTCATCGAGGTGCCGGCGCCCGCGGTGGCGTAGGGCAGGCCCGGGTTCTTCTTCGCGGCGGCGATCAGGTCGGGCACCGACTTGATCGGCGAGGCGGCCGGCACTTCGAGCACGATGGTCGAGGTGCCCAGCAGGCTGATCGCTGTGAAGTCCTTGCGCGGATCGAAGGCCATCGACTTGTAGATGTGCGGGTTCAGCGCATTGGTCGAGATCGCGCCGAAGCCGATGGTGTAGCCGTCGGGGGCGGCCTTGGCCACGGCGTCCATGCCGATGTTGCCGCCCGCGCCGCCGCGGTTGTCGATGAGCACCGGCTGGCCGAGCTTTTCCGACACCTTCTGGCCCACGGTGCGCGCCACGAGGTCGGTGGTGCCGCCGGGCGTGTAGGGCACGATGAAGCGAATCGGCTTCGACGGAAAGTCCGCCGCGTGCGTGAGCAAGGGCGCAGCGAGCAGGGCGAGAGCCGCCGCGCGGCGCGTGAGAGCGAAGGCGTTCTTCATCATGGCTTGAACTGGTCCTTCAGCCCCGCCCAGCAGTCGGCGTAGTCGGTGTCGAGCGCCGGGCTCTTCAGCGCGAAGTTCGTCGGAATGAAGCGAAAGCGGCTCTCGAACATGAAGGCCAGCGTGTTGTCCAGCTTGTGGGGCTTGAGGTCCGCGTGCGTCGCCTTGTCGAAGGCTTCCTCGTCCGGGCCGTGCGGCACCATGCAGTTGTGCAGGCTCGCGCCGCCGGGCTTGAAGCCGCCCGGCTTGGCGTCGTATTCGCCGAGCACCAGGCCCATGAACTCGCTCATGAGGTTGCGGTGGAACCAGGGCGGACGGAAGGTGTTCTCCATCACCATCCATCGCGGCGGGAAGATCACGAAGTCGCAGTTGGCGGTGCCGGGCGTGTCGCTGGGCGATGTCAGCACGGTGAAGATCGACGGATCGGGATGGTCGAAGCTGATCGAGCCGATGGCCATGAAGCGCGCCGTGTCGTACTTCACCGGCGCGAGGTTGCCGTGCCAGGCGACCACGTTGAAGGGCGACTGCTTCGTCGGCGCTTTCCAGAAGCGGCCGGCGAATTTCTTGACCAGTTCATAGGCGCCGCCGTCTTCCTCGAACGCCGCCACGGGTGCCTGGAAATCGCGCGCGTTCGCGAGGCCGTTCGAGCCAATGGGACCCAGCTCGGGCAGCCGGAAATGCGCGCCGTAGTTCTCGCAGACGTAGCCGCGCGAGAGACCGTCCGGCAGCGCCACCTTGAAGACCATGCCGCGCGGCAGCACCGCGATTTCGCCGGGCTTCACGTCGAGCACGCCGAGTTCCGTCGTGATGACGAGGCGGCCTTGCTGCGGCACGACCAGCATCTCGCCGTCGGCGTTGACGAAGGCGCGCTTGTCCATCGAGCGGCCGGCCAGGTACATCAGCGAGCCGATGCCGACCTGCGATTCGGCATCGCCGTTCGCCGCGACCGTGTGCATGCCGTCGATGAAGTCGGCCTCGGCCGCGCCATCGAGCGGCATCGGGTGCCAGCGCATCGGCTCGGGCGGCAGCGCGATCTCGCGGGCGCCACCGGTCGTCCAGTGCGGCTGTGCGTAGGGCTGGTAGCGGCCTGACACCACCGAGGGCTGGCGGCGGTAGAGCCAGGTGCGGCGGTTCTCATGGCGCGGCGCGGTGAAGGCGGTGCCCGAGAGCAGTTCGGTGTAGAGATCGAAGGGCCCGCGCTGCGGGTTGTTGCGGCCCTGCGGCAGGGCGCCAGGCACAGCTTCGGAGGCGTATTCGTTGCCGAAGCCGCCGAGGTAGCGCCGTTCGGTGGCGGGAATGTCGGTCATGGTGTTCTCTTTCGAAAATCGCGATGAGGTGGGAACGCGCGCCTAGCTGCCGCGCGCGGCTTCGAAGGCCTCGCGCAGCACGGCGAGCGAGCCGATGTGGTTGGCCAGCACGAGCGCGAGGCGCGCGTTGAAGGCGTGGCTCTCCTCGGTGGAAAGCCCCTGGTGCGCCGCGATGAGCGCTTCGTAGAAATCGTCGGGCGCCTCGAGGTTCGGCGTGGTGATCAGTGCTTGCATGCTCATGCCTTTGTCATGCTCTTGCCAGTGCGCGGTCGATGGCCGCACGGATGTTCGCAGGTGTGGGTTGCCGCCAGCGCGCGCACACATGCTGGTCGGGCCGCAGCAGGTAGACGGTACCGGGTTGCGCGTCGTAGCGCTGGGTGGCGAGTTCGCCTTCGGGCGTCGTGCCTTGCACGCGCACGATGTGCAGCGGCGCGTCGAAAGCCTTCAGCACCTCTGCACTGCGCTCGGCGGCTTCGCCCGCGCCGAAGACCAGTGCAGTGAACTGCTGGCCATGGCATTCGCGCAGCAGCCAGCCGGTGCTTCCGTCGGCTCGCACGGCCGGCGCATCGGCCGCGGCAGCGCCCGGCACCATAGCGCCCTTGAAGGCGTCGGCATCGACCGTGTTGAGCGGCGAATCGCGCAGCACCGCCGGCACCGAGAGCCGCCCGCTGTTGACCAGCGTGCGCGCGAACGCATGGCGCTTGGTCAGTTCCAGCACCGCGTCGCGGAACAGGCGGCTCACCTCGCTCTTGGGCGTGATGAAGT
The DNA here is from genome assembly GCF_000184745.1 of Variovorax paradoxus EPS. NCBI lineage: Bacteria > Pseudomonadati > Pseudomonadota > Betaproteobacteria > Burkholderiales > Comamonadaceae > Variovorax > Variovorax paradoxus. The sequence goes on from NC_014931.1 coordinate 317,725, forward strand.
CGGTCGCACGCGTGGAGTGGCGGATGTTTTCGTCTGCCGCGTATTCGCGCTCGCTCGCGTAGCTGTCGAGCAGTGCATCGGGCGCATCGCCCTTCAGCACGGCAGCAAGTTTCCACGCGAGGTTGTCCGCGTCCTGCACGCCCGAGTTGGCGCCTCGCGCGCCGAAGGGCGACACGCCGTGCGCCGAGTCGCCCGCGAACAGCACGCGGCCGTGGCGAAAGCGCTCCATGCGCTGGCAGGCGAAGGTGTAGACGCTGGCCCAGCCGATCTGGAACTGCACGTCCGCAAAACCGATGCTGTCGAGCAGCGCGCGCACCCGCGGCGTGATGTTCTCGGGCTTGCGCTCTTCCACCGGGTCGGCGTCCCAGCCGAGCTGGAAGTCGACGCGCCACATGCCATCTGCCTGCTTGTGCAGCAGCACGCTCTGGCCCGGGTGGAAGGAGGGGTCGAACCAGAAGCGGCGCTCGGTGGGGAGAATGTCGCCCCCCACGCTCGGCACTTCGTGTCCTCGCTGCCCCCCCGAGGGGGGCGCGTCCGCCTTGGGGCGGCCCGGCGGCGGACCGGCATCCATCGTGATGTCGGCGATCAGGAAGCGGTCGCGGAAGGTGCGGCCCTTGGCCTCCTGGCCGAGCAGCTGGCGCAGGTTGGAACGCGAGCCATCGCAGGCGGCGACGTAGCCGGCCGCTAGTTGATAGTTGCCTTCGGGCGTCTCGACCGTGAGCACCGCGCCTTCGTCGCGCTGTTCGATGCCCGTCACCTTGTTGTTCCAGCGCAGGTCGATCAGCGGCAGCGCGGCGGCACGTTCGACGAGGTAGCCCTCGACGTAGTACTGCTGCAGGTTGATGAACGCGGGCCGCTCATGGCCGGGCTCGGGCAGCAGGTCGAAGCGGTAGACCTGCTCGTCGTGGAAGAACACCTTGCCCACGCTCCACGAGACGCCCTTGTCGACCATGCGGTCGCCGCAGCCGAGGCGGTCGAACACTTCGAGCGAGCGCTTGGCAAAGCAGATCGCGCGCGAGCCGCTGGAGAGGGTGTTGTCGTTGTCGAGCAGCACGACAGGCACCTGGCGCAGCGCGAGGTCGATGGCGAGCGTGAGGCCGACCGGGCCGGCACCGACGATCACAACGGGGTGATGAGCGGGGGGCGCTGCGTCCTGGTCGGCGTGGCGGCGGTAGTCGAAGCGCAGACTTTGATAGTCGATCACGTTTGTCTCCGTGTCTTTTGTCTTTGTCTTGCTCCTTCCCCCTTTGGGGGAAGGTTGGGATGGGGGCGAGCGGCGCTCGAAACCGGCGCTCTGCCTGCCCCCACCCCAGCCCTCCCCCAGAGGGGGAGGGAGCAAGGCAGGACCGATCAGCCTTCCAGCGCCTTCCACATCTCGATGTCCCGCTCGGCCGTCCACACGCGCGGATCGGCGTGGCCCGAGGCCTCGTCGTACGCGCGGCTCACGTCGAACGGCATGCAGTGGTCGAAGATCACCCACTGGCTGTACTTGGGCTTGAGCTTCGCGTAGGTGTCCTTGTAGACCGTGTTCAGGTCGCGGCCTGCCTTCACGCCTTCCTGCACGCTCGCATACACGTCGGAGATGAAGTTGCGTGTGCCGGTGAGGCCCTCGGCCACTTCGGCCGGCGTGGTGAGCGCCGCGCCGCGGCCCGGCACCAGTGCGGCGGGCTGGAGGGCTGCGATGTTGTCCAGCGTCTGCGGCCAGTCCTGGAAGTAGGCGTCGCCGGCATACGGCGTGGCGCCGAACTCCACCAGGTCTCCCGACAGCAGCGTCTTCTCGCCTGGCAGCCAGACGACCGTGTCGCCCTTGGTGTGGCCGCGGCCCAGCTGGATCAGCTGCACCTCGAGCTTGCCGAGCCACAGCGTCATCTTGCCGGCGAAGGTCATGGTGGGCCAGGTCAGGCCCGGGGGCACGGTCTCGACGTTCTGGAACAGGCGCGGGAAGCGGCCGATTTCGCTGGCCTTGTCGGCCTCGCCGCGCTCCACGATCAGGTCGCGCGTGTCCTGGCTGGCCAGGATGTGCTCGGCCCCGTAGCCCGCCGCGCCCAGCACGCGCACCGCGTGGTAATGGGTGAGCACCACGTACTTGATGGGCTTGTCGGTCACTTCGCGGATGCGCCGCACCACGTCGGCGGCCATGGCGGGGGTGGCTTGCGTGTCGGCGACCAGCACGCAGTCGTCGCCGATCACGATGCCGGTGTTCGGGTCGCCCTCGGCGGTGTAGGCCCAGGCGTGCTCCGAGATCTGGCTGAAGGTGATCTTCTTTTCTTCCATGTCGGCCTGGCTGGCGAACTTCTTGGCTTGGCTCATCGTGTTGTCTCCGGTCTGTGTGGGGTTGGAAAGCGTTGTGAAAATTCGTTTAGGGCAAATGAATTCGCGGATAACGAATTTTCGCAGTGTAAGCCTCGGATCAGGTAATGTCTAATCCCTTCTTCATGAACGAACGATCGGCAGCCCTGTGACCAAGGACTCCAGCCACACCGGCGACAGCAGCGACCCCCCCGAGACCGACCGCTCCGCCCAGCGCGGCATCCAGAGCATCGAGGTCGGCGGCCAGTTGCTGCGTGCGCTGGTGCACCACGGCAGGCCGATGGCGCTGAAGGACCTGGCGCGCGAGGCCGAAATGACGCCCGCCAAGGCCCACCCCTACATGGTGAGCTTCGGACGGCTCGGGCTCATCGAGCAGGACCGCGCCAGCGGCCACTATCTGCTCGGTCCGCTGGCCTTGCAACTGGGGCTCATCAGCCTGCAGCAGGCCGATCCGGTGCACATCGCCACCCCGCTGCTCAGCCCGCTGGCGCTGCAGATCGGCCACACGGTGGCGCTGGCGGTGTGGGGCGCGCGCGGCGCGACCATCGTGCGCACGGCCGAATCGCCGTCGCCGGTGCATGTGACCATGCGGCACGGCACGGTGTTCTCGCTGACCAACACCGCTTCGGGCCGCATCTTCGCGGCCTACCTCGATGCCGACGCGGTGCGGCAACTGCTCGAAGAGGAGCGCCAGCGCCAGAAACCGCGCAAGGGCGCAGCCGCCGAGCCCGCTGCACCCGCCGGCGGCATGCCGGCCGTGCAGCCGCTGCCGTCGTGGAGCGACTTCGAGCGTCAACTCAAAGAAGTGCGCGCACACGGCATCAGCCGCTCCGACGGCGAGGTGATCAAGGGCGTGAGCGCCATGGCCGCGCCGGTGTTCGACCACACCGGCGCCATCGTGCTGGCCGTGACCGCGATCGGCCCGGCCGGCGTTTTCGACACCGCGTGGGACGGCGAGCTTTCACGCGCACTCAAGGCCTGTGCGGGCGCCGTGTCGCAGCGGCTCGGCGCGCCCGCCGCGGGACCTTCCGGATCTTCGAAACCTGAGCGATGACGCGACCCGACGCCACCGACACCACCTCTATCTCTTCCCCGCTGGCAGCCGCCATCGCGCTGCTCCGCGACGCCCGGCGCATCGTCGTCTTCTCGGGCGCCGGCTTGTCCCGCGCCTCGGGCATCCCGACCTACCGCGATGCCGACGGCCTCTGGAAAAGCCAGAACGCCCTGCAGTTTTCCCATGCCGAAGACCTCAAGCGCGACCCTGCGGGCTTCACGAAGTTCTGGGGGCAGCGTATGTCGGTCGTCGAATCGGCCACACCCAATCCGGGGCACCGGGCGCTCGCGCAGTTGCAGCGGCTGCGCCCGGCGACGCGGCTGGTCACGCAGAACGTCGATGGGCTCCTCACCCAGGCGGGCGGGCTCGACGTGCTCGAACTGCACGGATCGCTGCGCCGCTGGCGCTGCGATCACTGCGGCAACCGCAGCGGCCCCTGGCCCTTTCACCGGTGCCTGCGCTGCGGCTCGCATGCGCGGCCCGACGTCGTGATGTTCGGCGAGATGCTCAACCCCGGCGTGCTGCTCGAGGCCCAGGTGGCGGCGCAGGAGTCGGACCTCTTCATGGTGGTCGGCAGCACGACCATCGTCTATCCGGCGGCCGAACTGCCCGAGCTGGCGATGGCGCGCGGCAGCCGGCTCATCACGCTGAACCTGGAGCCGCTGCCGCACCTGGACGATTCGGCGGCGGTGGTGCTGCGCGGGACTTCGGAAGACCTGTTGCCGCGCTTGCTGGCAGGGCTGGGCGGCTAGCGCAGCACCACTTCTCCGTCAGTTGATGCGCGCGTTGGTGAACTGCATGTCCTCGAACCGGCTTCCCGTGAAGTCCACCTGCTCGCCGACGAGGTCGGCGGCGCTCACTTGCTGGCCCCGGCAATCGAGCAGCTTGACCCGGGACCAGTGGCTCGCATCGAAATTCAGCGAGATGAGGTTGCAGTGACTGAACGTGCAGTCGCTGAAGATGCTGGCCCTGAGTTGCGATGCCGCGAAGGTGCAGCCCACGAATGAACAGCCGTTGACCTTGATCCGCTGCATGTCGCACCGGCTGAACGAGCAGCCGGTGAAGCGGCACGCGGTCCACACGGCATCCACGAAGCTGGTGGTGCCGAAGCGGCTGCTCTTGAAGGTGCTGGACGTGAAGGTGATCAGGCCGAGATCGAGGCCGAGGTAGACATTGCCGTCGCTTTCACCCGCCAGTCCCGCGGGCGCGCCGCCCGTGCCTTTGCGCCATTTGTCGTGGTCCTGGATGATCTGAAGAGAGCTCATGGAAGTGCGCCAGAAATGAAGGAGGGCGCATTGTGCGAAGGCACCCTCGGCGCAAGAACTGCGAGAAATGTTCCGGCCACCATTGCACCGCCAGCAGCGTGACGGATTGCATGGGAGGCCGGCTTCGCCCCGCCGCGACCTTCCTCTTCACCCACCGATCCCGCAGCGCGCGGGGCGGGCGCTCAACTCTTCTTGCCGCCCAGCAGCACCAGCGCGCCGCCCACCACGATGGCGGCCACGCCGGCCCAGGCCGGGAAGTTGACGGTCTGCTTTTCCTTCACCGAGAACTCCAGCGGCCCGAGCTTGGCCTGGTGCGTTTCCTTGGTGAAGCTGAAGCCGCCGAGGCCCAGCCCCGCGATGCCTGCCACGATCAGCAGGATGCCGACGATGCGTGTTGCGTTCATGGGGCGGGTCTCCTCGTCTTTGGTTTGAAGCTGCGCGCTGCGCAGGGGGATTGCAGCTTACTGCCGCGGTTGCCGCTGCAATGCATCCATCCACTGCGTGACTTCGGCCACGGCCGCGTCGCTGGCCGCCGCGAGGGCCTTCACGCCGCCGGGCGCGTCGGCGCTGGGCGCGGGGCGGCGCACGGTGAAGGTCTTCTGGCCGAGCACGCGGTCGCCGCCGGTGCCGCCGCGAATCAGCGTGGCGCGCAGGCGCACCAGGCCGGCGCTGCTGGCGGGCGAATCGAAGTAGTGGCTGAACTCGTCCAGCGAGATGCGCAGCGTGTCGGGCACCTCGCCCTTGCTGCGCGCGAGCGTGGCGCTTTCCTCCGGGCCGAGCACGGTGCGGCGCTCCGCAAGGCTGTCGCGCAGCCGCTGGCGAAGCAGTTGCGCGGGCGGCTGGCTCCAGCGCGACTGGCCATAGGGGCGCAGTTCGTTGGTGTCCGCGTACCCGAGGCGATAGAGGATCTGCGTGCCGTCCAGCCGGGTGTTGGCCTCGATCTCGGCCAGCGCGAGCATCGGCAGCGCGGGTGAAGCCGCGGCGGCCGGCGCCGTGGCCATGGCTGAAACGCCGGGGCCGAAGTCGTACAGCTTGGCGCGCGCCGGCTTGTCGGGCAGCGCGCCGCAACCGGCGACCAGCAGCGCGATGCCGAGGCCCGCCAGGGCCGATGCAAGAGGATGGGTGGTTGTCTTCATGCTCATCACCTTCGATCAAGGACGCGCGGCCGGCGCGGAGAAACCCGGCTCGCCCGGGCCCGCCGCGGCGCCGCCGTTGCCGAACAGGAGCGATTGCGGGTTGTCGTTGATGCTGTCCGCCGCGCGGCCCAGTCGGCGCACCGCGTGCGAGGTGTCGTCGGCCACGCGGTTCACGCGCGGCAGCGTGGCGGCGTTGAATGAATCGACCGCCTGCGCGAGCGCCTTGGTGCCGTCGCTCAGCCGCTCGACCGGGCCGTCGGGCGCATTCAGCCGGCCCACGGTGGTGTTGAAGTTGTTGGCTACGCGCGAGACATCGCTGGCCGCTTTCTTCACCGTGCCCAGCGTGTCGGGCAGCTTTTCCAGCGCGGGGTTCAGGCCGGTCTTCACGGTGTTGTCGAGCGTCTTGAGCAGCGTGTTGGCGCTGGCCGAGGCGGCTGCGATGTTCTCCAGCGCATCGGCCGCGCGCTTCTGGTTCGGGTCGCTCAGCAACTGGTTGGCGCGCTTGGTCACTTCCTCGACCTGGTTGATGATGGCTTCGCCCCGGTCCTGCAGCTGCGCGAGCATCGAGGGCTTGAGCGGAATGCGCGGCGGATCGTCGTCGTTGGGCTTGAGTGCGACCTGCGATTCGCCCTTGTCGTCCAGCGCGATGAAGGCCAGGCCGGTCACGCCCTGGTAGCTCAGCGTGGCGAAGCTGGAGGTGGTGAGCGGCACGCGCTGGTCGACCGTGATGCGCACGCGCACATTGCCCTTCACCTTGGGGTCGAAGTCGATCGACGCCACCTTGCCGACCGCGATGCCGCGGTAGCGCACCATCGCCTGCGGCTGCAGGCCGCTGACGGCATCGCGGGTGGACAGCTCGTAGACGTTGCGCACGGTGTTGTCGCGCGTGAACCAGATCACCAGCCCGACGAGCACGGCCAGAAGGCCGAGCACGAAGGCGCCGGCGGCGAGGGCATGGGCCTTGTTTTCCATGGTGGCTACCTACCTTTCGGCGCGCGCGGCTTCGGGCCGCGGCGCGTGTTGTTCTGTGGCTGGCTTGTCATGCAGCGCCTCCAGGGCGCGCTGGCCGCGCCCTCCTAGAAAGTATTCGTGGATGAACGGATGCGGGTAGGCGATGACCTCGCGCGCCGTGCCGCTGACGATGACTTTCTGGTCGGCCAGCACCGCGATGCGGGTGCTCAGGTCGAACAGCGTGTCCAGGTCGTGCGTGACCATCACCACCGTCAGGCCCAGCTCGCGGTGCAGGCCGCGCAGCAGATTGCAGAAGCTGTCGGAAGCCTCGGGGTCCAGGCCCGCGGTGGGCTCGTCGAGCAGCAGCAGCGGCGGGTCCATGATGAGCGCGCGCGCCAGCGCCACGCGCTTGATCATGCCGCCCGACAGGTCCGACGGGCTCTTGTTCGCATGCTGCGGCTCCAGCCCGACCATCTGCAGTTTCACGAGCGCCGCGTGGCGGATCAGCTCGTCGGGCAGCAGCTTCAATTCGCGCAGCGGAAAGGCGATGTTCTCCAGCACGCTGAAGGCCGAGAACAGCGCGCCGTGCTGGAACAGCATGCCCACGTTGGCCGCGCCCGAGGCGCTGAGTTCGCCCGGCTGCTGGCCCAGCACCTCGACCACGCCCTGCGTCGGCTTTTCCAGTCCGAGGATCTGGCGCAGCAGCACCGTCTTGCCGGTGCCCGAGCCGCCCACCAGCGAGAGCACCTCGCCCCGGTCGATATGCATGTTGAGATCGCGATGCACCACCTGCTCGCCGTCGGCGTTCTTGAATACCGTCCAGAGCTTGCGGATGTCGACGACGGTGGGGTCGCTGCTGCTGCTGCTGTTGTTCACGGCGGTATTCATCCCCGGAATCCGATGCCTTTGAACAGCACCGCGAACAGCGCGTCGACCAGGATCACCGCGGTGATCGAGGTCACCACCGACGAGGTCGTGCCGCGCCCGAGGCTTTCGGTGTTGGGCTTGACCTTCATGCCGAAGTAGCAGCCGATCAGAGCGATCAGGATGCCGAACACGGCCGACTTGGCCATCGCGAGCCACAGGTTGGCAATCGGCACCGCGCGCGGCAGCGCCGAAAGAAAGTAGGCCGGCGAAATGTCGAGCGCCGCGTCGGCCGCGAGCATGCCGCCCAGCAGCGCCGCCATCGAGGTCCACAGGCTGATGAGCGGCATCGCGATGGCCAGCGCCAGCACGCGCGGCATCACGAGGCGAAAGCCGTGCGGAATGCCCATGACGCGCATCGCGTCGAGTTCCTCGGTCACCCGCATCACGCCGATCTGCGCGGTGATAGCCGATCCCGAGCGCCCGGCGATCAACACCGCGGCCAGCACCGGCCCGAGTTCGCGCACCAGCGAGAGCCCGAGGATGTTGACCACGAAGGCCTCGGCGCCGTAGTTGCGCAGCTGCTGGGAGATCAGGTAGGCCAGCACCACGCCGATCAAGAGGCCGACCAGCGCCGTGATGTGCAGCGCCGTCGCGCCGAACTGATAAAGATGTCCCGAGAAGTCGCGCCACGGCGCGCGGTGCGGGGCACGGATCAGCGTGCCGACATCGATCGCGAGCTGGCCGATCAGCCCGATGAAATCGCGCGCCACGACCATCGCGCGCGGCCCGTTGTGCGAGAAGGTGCGGATGCGGTCGGCCAGCGTCTTGGGCGGTTCGACCGGCGTGGCGACGGTGTACTGCGCCACCTGGTCGAGCACCGCCTTGTGCTGCGCTTCCATCTCCAGCGTGGCGGGCCATTCGTGGCGCCAGTGCTCCCACAGGAGCTGGGCGCCGATGTGGTCGAGCTGCTCGATGGGGCGCAGGTCCCAGGCGCGGTCGTCCGCGGGAGGTGCCGCCGCCAGGCTTTTGGAGAGCGCCTGCCAGGCCGGCAGCGACGACATGCCCAGCGCGGTCCAGCGGCCGGTGGCCACCGTCCATTGACGGCCTTCCTGCTCCTGCTGCGCTACACGCGGCCACGCGCTGTCGGCGGCTGGGGCGTCGGCAGTCTGGGTGGCGGAAGGCATGGGTCGGAGGATGAGCAGAAAGTTAACAAATGACCGGTTTTGGGGGACGCGCGCATCGTAACCGGGTGCATCCCGCGCCCATGTGCTCCAGACCCCTCATTGGCGTAGGGCAGAGCGCCGTTTTTTCAGCTTTCTTCAGTTCCAGGCTTTAGCCAATGCGTCCCAGGCGCTCGCGATCACCGGCTCGTCTCGCCGCGACGCGAGCGAGACGAAACGCAGCGCGCAATCGAGCTGCACCCGGTCGGCCATCGCGAGGCCGTGGGCCTGGCATTCGCGGATCGCGATCGAGTCGCGCACGAGGCTCAAGCCGATGCCCGATTTCAGCAAGTCGAGCATCGATGCCTCCTGGTCGACCATCGCCACCCGCCGCGGCGAAAGGCCCAGCGGCGCGAACACGCGTTCCAGCAGCCGGTGGTGCGCCGACTCGGGCGGCGTCGCGAGCCAGGGCAACGCGGCCAGCGCCTTCCAGTCGCGGCCCTGCACCTGCGGGCCCCAGCCGGCAGGCGCGACCACGCGGTAGGTGAAGCGGGTGAGGGGGCGGACCGAGAGCGCGGGCGCGGGTGTTGTCGCGGCCTGGTCGTCGTCGCCGGGGTCAAGGTGAAAGCCCACGTCCAGGTCGCCGCGCAGCACCTGCGCGAGCACGCTGCCGCTCATGCCGTGGCGCAGCTCGGTCTCGATCTGGGGCGCGGCCTCGACCAGCTCGCGCAGGAACACGCCCAGCCGCGTGAACTCCGGATCGAGGATGGTGCCGATGCGCAGCGCCCCGCGCACCGTGCCCTGCAGCTTGCGCGCGGCCTGCTGCAGGTCGCCGACGGCCGCCAGCACCCGCTCGGCCTGCGGCAGCATCGCCGCGCCGTCGGCCGTGAGCGCCAGCCCGTGCGGCGTGCGCGTGAAGAGCACGAGGCCGGTTTCCTCGGCAAAGCGCTTGAGCTGCAGGCTCACCGCCGGCTGCGTGAGGTGCAGCCGCTCGGCGGCGCGGGAAACGTTGCCTTCCTTCGCTGCGAGAACGAAGGCGCGCAAAATCTGGAGGTCCATGGCGGCGGTAGTCATATAAGTCCGATTTATAAGGCTGCGGCGCCGAATTCATTGGCCTTTCCTTCGAGGAACGGGCCAAATTGCCTTCAGGAGACCCCAACATGTCCATGAATATCAGAAATATCGATCATTACATCGCCGGCCTGCCGGCCGCCAACGCCTCGGGCCGCACGCAGGACGTGACGAACCCCGCCACGGGCGCCGTCACCGGCAAGGTCGGCCTCGCCGACGCCGCGCAGGTCTCGGCCGCCGTGGCCGCCGCCCAGGCCGCCTTCCCCGCCTGGGCCGACACCCCGCCGATCCGCCGGGCGCGCGTGATGTTCAAGTTCCTGCAGTTGCTCAACGAGCACAAGGACGAGCTCGCCCACCTCATCACCGCCGAGCACGGCAAGGTCTTCACCGACGCGCAGGGCGAGGTCAGCCGCGGCATCGACATCGTCGAATTCGCCTGCGGCATCCCCCAACTCCTCAAGGGCGACTTCACCGACCAGGTGAGCACCGGCATCGACAACTGGACGCTGCGCCAGCCGCTGGGCGTGGTCGCCGGCATCACGCCCTTCAACTTCCCGGTGATGGTGCCGATGTGGATGTTCCCGGTGGCCATTGCCGCGGGCAACACCTTCGTGCTCAAGCCCAGCCCGACCGACCCGAGCCCGTCGCTGCTGATCGCCGAACTGTTCAAGCAGGCCGGCCTGCCCGATGGCGTGTTCAACGTCGTGCAGGGCGACAAGGTCGCGGTCGATGCGCTGCTCGAGCACCCCGACGTCAAGGCCATCAGCTTCGTGGGCTCCACGCCGATTGCCAACTACATCTACGAAACCGGCGCGCACCACGGCAAGCGCGTGCAGGCCCTCGGCGGCGCGAAGAACCACATGGTCGTCATGCCCGACGCCGACATCGACCAGACCGTGGATGCGCTGATCGGCGCGGGCTACGGCTCGGCGGGCGAGCGCTGCATGGCGATCAGCGTCGCGGTGCTGGTGGGCGACGTGGCGGACAAGGTGATTCCGAAGCTCATCGAGCGCACGAAGACGCTCAAGGTCTTGAACGGCACCAACCTCGCGGCCGAGATGGGCCCGATCGTCACGCGCGCGGCGCACGAGCGCATCACCGGCTACATCGCGCAAGGCGAGAAGGAAGGCGCGAAGCTGCTGGTCGATGGTCGTTCGTTCGATGGCAGCGTGGCTGGCGAAGGCTGCGGCGACGGCTTCTGGATGGGCGGCACGCTGTTCGACCACGTCACGCCCGAGATGCGCATCTACAAGGAAGAGATCTTCGGTCCGGTGCTCAGCTGCGTGCGCGTGGAGAACTTCAAGGACGCGGTGGACCTCATCAACGCCCACGAGTTCGGCAACGGCGTGAGCTGCTTCACCCGCGACGGCAACGTGGCGCGCGAATTCAGCCGGCGCATCCAGGTGGGCATGGTCGGTATCAACGTGCCGATTCCGGTGCCGATGGCCTGGCACGGTTTCGGCGGCTGGAAGAAGAGCCTGTTCGGCGACATGCACGCGTACGGTGAAGAGGGCGTGCGCTTCTATACGAAGCAGAAGTCGATCATGCAGCGCTGGCCAGAGAGCATCGGCAAGGGTGCCGAGTTCGTCATGCCGACGGCCAAGTAACAACGAACGCCACGCGCCGAAAGCAGGCATGCAAGAAAGCGGCTGGCAGCCGATCGCGGGCCGCGTCGGGCATGTGGGCGGCATCGAGTCGTTCACGCTCGATGGCAGGCACCACTACTTCGGCTTCGACCACAAGCGGGGGCTCGTGCTGTCCCCGGCCATCGACGATGCGGCGGCGATGGCGCATTTCGCGAGCCGCCACATGCAGGCGATTTACAGGGGCCGCCTGTTCGGGCTGCTCGGCAAGACCGGGCCGCGCGATGAAGCCTTCTGGGCCGAGGCGGTGGAATGGTCGGAAAACGCCACCGACCTGCCCGGACAGCCCGAGCGCGCGCTGGCAAGCGCGCAGCTTGCCGCGAGCGTATCGAAGCTCGGCCTTGCCGCACAAGAGAACCGCATCGCGCGCGAGTTCATCCCCGACGCATTGCCGTGCATGCTGCTCGCAGCCGCGGGCGACGGATCGCCCGATGAAGCCGAAGGCATCCAGGCCGAGGTCGCCATCGTCTGGGGCCGCGAGCCGCTGCCGCCGGGGCGCGAGATCGCCGATGTGGCGCGCGCGTTGCAGGCCCGCCTGAACGCGCTGGTCGACCGCGCGCAAGGCAACTGGGCGCAGATTTTTTCGATGCTGAAATCCTGAGCAGTGATCCCAAGAAAAGAAGAACCATGCGAGACAACGACAACACCTTCGACTACATCATCATCGGCGCCGGCACCGCCGGTTCGCTCATCGCCAACCGCCTGAGTGCCGACAAGAGCAAGCGCGTGCTGCTCATCGAGGCGGGCCGCAAGGACGACTACCACTGGATCCACATTCCGGTCGGGTATCTCTACTGCATCGGCAACCCGCGCACCGACTGGCTCTACAACACCGAGCCGGACGCCGGCCTCAACGGCCGCGCGCTGCGCTATCCGCGCGGCAAGACGCTGGGCGGGTGCTCCAGCATCAACGGCATGATCTACATGCGCGGCCAGTCGCGCGACTACGACCAGTGGGCCGACCTCACCGGTGATGACGACTGGCGCTGGCAGAACGTGCTGCCGGCGTTCAAGAAGCACGAGGACTTCTATCTCGGCGCCGACGAACTGCATGGCGCGGGCGGCGAGTGGCGCGTGGAGAAACAGCGCCTGCGCTGGGACATCCTCGATGCCTTCGCCGAAGCGGCGGTGCAGGCCGGTGTGCCACACACCACCGACTTCAACCGCGGCAGCAACGAAGGTGTGGGCTACTTCCAGGTCAACCAGAAGAACGGCTGGCGTTGGAACACGGCCAAGGCGTTCCTCCGGCCCACCTGCTACGGCCGGCCCAACTTCGAACTGTGGACCGGCGCGCAGGTCTCGCGTCTCCTGTTCGAGACGCAGCCCGACGGCACGAAGCGCTGCATCGGCGCCGAAGTCTGGAACGGCAGCGAGATGGCGACCGCGCATGCCGAGCGCGAAGTGATCCTCTCTGCGGGCGCCATCGGCTCGCCGCAGATCCTGCAGCTTTCGGGCGTGGGCCCGGCTGAGTTGCTGCGCCAGCACGGCATCGACGTGGTGCTCGATGCCCCCGGCGTCGGTGCCAACCTGCAGGACCATCTGCAGATCCGCGCGGTCTACAAGATCGACGGCGCGCCCACGCTCAACGTGCTCGCCTCGTCGATGCTCGGCAAGGCGAAGATCGGCCTCGAATACCTGATGAAGCGCAGCGGCCCGATGAGCATGGCGCCTTCGCAGCTCGGCGCCTTCACGCGCAGCTCCGACGCCTACGAATGGCCGAACCTCGAATACCACGTGCAGCCGCTCTCGCTCGATGCCTTCGGCGATCCGCTGCACAGCTTTCCGGCTTTCACCGCGAGCGTGTGCAACCTCAACCCGACGAGCCGGGGCTCGGTGCGCATCAAGAGCAAGCGCTTCGAAGATGCGCCCGCCATCGCGCCCAATTACCTGAGCACGGATGAAGACCGCAAGGTGGCCGCCGATTCGCTGCGCGTGACGCGCCGCATCGCCGCGCAGCCCGCGCTCGCCAAGTACAAGCCCGAGGAGTGGAAGCCCGGCGTGCAGTACCAGACCGACGAAGACCTCGCGCGCCTGGCCGGCGACATCGCGACCACCATCTTCCATCCGGTGGGCACCACCAAGATGGGCGCTGACGGCGACCCGATGGCGGTGCTCGATGCGAAGCTGCGCGTGCGCGGCATCCAGGGCCTGCGCGTGGTGGATGCGGGCGCGATGCCCACCATCACGAGCGGCAACACGAACAGCCCGACCTTGATGATGGCCGAGAAGGCCGCGGGCTGGATTCTCGAAGCCAGCCGCGCGGCGTGAGGCCCGAGCCTACTTCTCTATCGTCTTGTTCCAGCGCGAATTCCACGCGGGCCGGTTCGCGTTGATGCTCTCCCAATCGATGGTGATCGCCGTCTTCATCCACTTGTTGATGTCCGCCACCTGCGTCGCGCCTTCGCCCACGGCCGGCGCCTTCGGGTTGGTCGGGATCTGCGCGCCGTACTGAAGCACGTTGGCTTGCGCAAGCGGGCTCAGCAGGAACTCGGCGAGCTTTTGCGACAGCTCGGGCTCGCTGTTGTTGGCAATCACGCACTGGCCCACCATCAGCACCACGGCGCCTTCCTTGGGCGGCGCGTACTCCACCGGAATGCCCTTGGTCTTGAGCGCGGCCACCGCAGTTGGCGTGAGCGGGAAGATCGCCGCTTCGCCCGTCTGCACCATCTCCGAGAGCTTGGCCGAGCTCGGGATGTACTCCAGCACGTTGGGGCCGACGGTGGTCGGCCAGGCCTTGAAGCCGGGCTCCACGTTCTTGTCGTTGCCGCCCTGGATGCGGTTGAACATCAAAAAGCCGTGCAGCCCGAACGACGAAGACGACATCGACTGGAACACCACCTTGCCCTTGAACTTCGGATCGGCCAGGTCCATCCACGACGTGGGCGCGGCCCAGCCCTTTTCCTTGAACATCTTCGCGTTGTAGGCCAGGCCCGTCATGCCCAGGCTCACGCCGCTGGCCATGTCGTCCTTGAAGCGCGCGGCGGGGTAGATCTCGGCGAGCGACGGGTTGGGCTTCTGCTTCTGGCACAGGCCCATGCCGATGGCGCGCACCATGATCCCGTCGTCCAGGAACATCACGTGCATCTGCGGGCGGTCCTTGTTGGCCTGTGCCTTCGCGAGGATGTCCGACGAGGTGCCCGGCACCACCACCACCTTTGCGCCGTACAGCTTCTCGAAGGCCGGGAACACGTACTGCGTGTACGCCTTCTCCATGGTGCCGCCGTTCATGCCGATGTAGAGCGTCTTGGTCTGCGCGCTGGCCGCGCCGGTGGCCGCGAGCAGGGAAACCGCCGCCGCCCCGAGCAGGGTCCGGCGAAGGGAAAAGGTCTTCTGGGTACGGGACATGGTGGTTGCCTTTCAGGGAAGGGTGGGAACGGAAGTGAGAGGGGAGTGGGTCTGTTCTTCATCCGCTGCTTCCCCGTCTTCTTCGGGAAAGGAGCGGTCGACCGCGAACGCGTCGATCGGCGTGCTGCTGTGGCCGTCGCGCACCAGCTCGGCCAGTACTTCGCCGGCAGCAGGTCCGATCTGGAAGCCCGCGCCCGAGAAGCCGAAGCCATGGAACAGACCCGGCGTGGTGCGGCTGGGGCCGAGCACCGGCTGGCGGTCGGGCATGTTGCCCTCGGTGCCGCTCCAGGTGCGAATGAAGTGCGCATGGCGCAGCGCGGGCAGCAGTTCGATGGCCTGCGTCGCGAGCGTGGCGATGGCGTCGCGATCGACACGCGCGCGGTCGGCATCGAGCGCATAGCCCCGGCCGCCGCCGAGCACGAGGTTGCCGCGCGCCACCTGCCGGCCGTAGATGCCGCCGCCCTCGACGCCCAGGCTCCAGACCATGAAGTGCGGCAGCGGCTCGGTCACCACCATCACCGGATGGCTCGCGCGCAGCGGCACCGCTTCGCCGAACTGGGCGGCGAGGGGGCCGGCCCACGCGCCCGCGCAGTTGAGCAGCACCGGCGCATGCACTTCGAGCGCATTGCCCGAGCGCAGCATGAACATCGCGCCGTCGTGCGCCACCTCGTCGACCTTGTGGCGCTCGAAAATCTGCGCGCCCGCGCGCTGCGCCGCGAGCGCGAAAGCGGGCGACACCAGCCGCGGGTTGGCCTGCCCGTCTTCCACGCACAGCGAGCCGCCGACCGCGCGCGGGCCGAGCCAGGGGCAGCGCTCGCGCAGGCGGGCGGCGGAGATCAGTTCGAGCCCGAGGTCGAAGTCCAGGCTCTGCGCGCGATAGCGCTCGAGCGAGGCCATGTCGGATTCGCTGCGCGCGATCTTGAAGTGCCCCGAGCGCAGGTACTCGCCATCGGTGTCGAGCAGCGACGGCAGGCGGCCCCATATCCGATGCGCGCGCTGCGCGAGCGGCAACTGGCTCAGCGGTCGTCCCTGCCGTCGCACGCCGCCGAAGTTGACGCCGCTGGAGCGCGAGCCGCAGAGGTCGCGCTCCAGCAGCGCGACGCCGATGCCCATCTGCCGCAGCGCGAGCGCGGCCGACGAACCGACGATGCCGCCGCCGACGATGGCGACGTCGGTACGCAGGGTCCGAATCGAACTCATGCGCCGGCTCCTTCGCTGGCCGCGTGCACGGCGAGTTGGATCGGGATCGGCTTGATCGGCGCCTGTCCGCGCAGCCGGCCCACCTGTTGCAGCGGCTGGCCCGTCGCATGCGCGAGGATTTCTGCCGCTGCCACGCCGCACATGCGGCCCTGGCAGCGGCCCATGCCGACGCGCGACAGCGCCTTGAGGCGGTTCATTTCGTCGGCGCCGTTGACAGCAATGGTCTGGCGCAGCGTGCCGGCGGTGACGTTCTCGCAGCGGCAGACGACAAGGTCGTCGGGCGCGTTCGCGGCCCAATCGTGTGGCAGCGGAAAGGCGCGTTCCAGCCCGCGGCGAAAACCCATCAATCCTTCGAGCTTGGCCTCGAGCGCAGCGGCGCGCGCGGCGTCGATGGCCACGCCGCGGTCCGCGAGCAACGCGAGCGCGGCGCGCTCGCCGGCCCACTCGGCCGCATCGGCACCCATGATGCCGGCGCCATCGCCCGCGAGGTACACGCCTTCGACGCTGGCGCGGCCCGCCGCATCGCGCACCGGCAGGTGGGCGCGGTGCATGGGCGCGAACTCGAAGCGGCAGCCGAGCAGGTCGGCCAGTTGCGTCTCGGAGCGCAGCGCATAGCCGAAGCCGACGGCATCGCAGGCCAGCGTGCGCTCTTCGCGGCCGTCATTCCAGGCGACGCCGGTGACACGCCGCGCCTCGTCGTCGCCGATCACGCGCAGCGGACGCACGCCGCTGTGCAGCGGCACGCCGTGCGCACGCAACCATGCGACGAAGTACACGCCCTTCGCGAACACGGCCGGTTGGCGCAGCATCGCGGGCGTTGCCGCGATCTGGTCTGCGAGCCGCGCGGTGTCGAGCACCGCCGCGACCTTCGCGCCGGCTTTTGCATATTGATAAGCCACGAGGTACAGCAGCGGCCCGGTGCCCATGAACACCACGCGCTGCCCGATGGCGCAGCCCTGGAACTTGAGCGCCACCTGTGCGCCGCCGAGCGTGTAGACGCCGGGCAGCGTCCAGCCCGGCACGGGCAGCACGCGGTCGGTCGCGCCCGTTGCGACGATCAGCGCGCCATGCGGCACGCGCGTCGTGGTGCGCGTCGGGTTGTGCAGCACGTCGAGCATGCCGCCCTGTGCGTTCCACACGAGGCTGTCGGGGCGGTAGTCGATGTGGTCGTGCAGTGTGTCGAAGGCCAGGTGCACCGCGTTCGCGCGCGAGGCCTCGAAGCCGTAGAGCGTGGCCGCCGTGCGCTGGATGAAGTTGGCGGGCGGGCGGCGGTAGATCTGTCCACCGGCCCGCGAAGCCTCGTCGATCACGAGGGGCCGCAGTCCATGCGCGACCAGCGCCTCCGCCGCGCGCACACCGGCCGGCCCGGCGCCGACGATCACGGGTTGAAGCCCGGCATTCGTCGTCATGCGCCGCTCCGCCCAGTGACCAGCGCCATGCCCGGCGCGATGAAGGTCGAGCAGGCGCGCAGGCGTTCGCCTTCGGCGGTCGCGATCCAGCAGTCCTGGCACGCGCCCATCATGCAGAAGCCGGCGCGCGGCATGTCGCTGAATTCGTTGCGGCGAAGTTGGCCTGCCTGCGTGAGCACGGCCGTGAGCACCGTGTCGCCGGCGAGTGCCGAAGCGGGCTCGCCATCGAGCGTGAAGGCCACGGCCGCGCGGCCGGTCTCGGCTACGCGATGCAGCAGTGCGTGTGATGCAGTCGATGCCATCTACTTGCGTCCCACCAGCACCCGGTCCAGCCCGTAGAGCCGGTCGAGGATCACCATCGCGATGGCGGTCACCGCCACCATCAGCGCCGACACCGCCGCCATCAGCGGATCGATCGATTCGGTCGCATACATGTACATGCGCACCGGCAGCGTCACGGTGCTCGGCGAGGTCACGAAGATCGACATCGTCACTTCGTCGAAGCTGTTGATGAAGGCGAGCATCCAGCCGCCCGTGACGCCCGGCAGGATCATCGGCAGCGTGATGCGCCTGAATACCGTCGCCTGGCTCGCGCCGAGCGAGAGCGCCGCCTGCTCGGCGCTGCGGTCGAAGCCCACGAGCGCGGCGACGACGAGGCGCAGCGTATAGGGCGTGACGATCAGCGCATGCGCCATCACCAGCCAGCCGAAGCTGCCCGTGCCGCCCACCAGCGCGAAGAGCCGCAAGAGCGCCACGCCCAGGACCAGGTGCGGAATGATCAGCGGCGAGAGAAACAGCGCATTGAGGAAGTCGCGCCCCGGAAACTCGTAGCGCGTGATCGCCATGCCGGCTGGCACCGCCAGCAGCGTGGCGATGGTGGCCGAGGCCAGCGCGAGCCACAGGCTGTTCCAGAACGACTGCATGAAGTCGGGGTGCGCGAACACCGCGGCGAACCAGCGCAGCGAGAAGCTGGTGGTCGGAATCGTCAGCGTGTTCTCGGGCGTGAACGCGACGATGCACACCACCAGGAGCGGCGCGAGCATGAAGGTGATGACGAGTGCGTTGAACGCGAGGGCGAAGGGGCCGTTCTTGCTCATCGCTTCAGCCCAGCGCTTTCTTGTAGCGGCCTTCGACGAGGCGGTTGTAGCTCAGCATCACGATGAGGTTCGCGGCGAGCAGCGTGAGTGCGATCGCTGCGCCGAGGGGCCAGTTCAGCTCGCTCAGGTACTCGTCGTACACCACCGTCGCGACCATCTTCAGGCGGCGCCCGCCGAGCAGCCCCGGAATCGCGAACGAACTCGCGGCGAGGCCGAAGACGATCAGGCTGCCCGAAAGGATGCCGGGCATCACTTGCGGCAGCACGATGCGCCGCAGCGTGGTGAATGGCGAGGCCTTGAGCGAGAGCGCCGCGTTCTCCACGCCCGCATCCAGCTTCTGCAGCGAGGTCCACACCGGGATCACCATGAACGGCAGCATCACGTGCACCAGCGCGACGATCACCGCGATCTCGGTGTAGAGCATCTTCACCGGCCCGATACCCACGAGGCCCAGCAGCGAATTGACCGCGCCCTCGGGCCCGAGCAGCATGCTCCAGCCGAAGGCGCGCACCACCACCGACACCAGCAGCGGCGCGAGCACGACCAAGAGCAGGATCGAGCGCCACGGGTTGCGCATGCGGCTGAGCACATAGGCCTCGGGTGCGCCGATGACCACGCAGATCAGCGTGACCAGCGCCGAGATCCAGAAGGTGCGCCAGAAGATGCCGTGGTAGTACGAGTCGGTGAACACATGCGCGTAGTGCGCCAGCGTGAATTCGCCGGCCTTCGGCCCGGTGGCCGGGTCGTATACGTTGAACGACAGCACCGCGGTGAGCAGCAGCGGCACCAGCAGCAGTGCGGTGAAGAGCAGCAGGGCGGGGCCCGAGAGCCACCACGGTGCGGCCTTGTTTCGGATGCCGCTCATGCCGCGACCGCCTCCTCGGCCGGCAAGAGCCGCGTGCAGTGCGCGGGCCAGTCGATGCCGACGGCGTTGCCTTCGTCCAGCGCATCGCGGCCGTCGTTGGGGCTCAGCACCATCAGGTCGCCTGCGGGCGTGGCGATGCGGTAGAGCCACTGGCTGCCGAGGAAGAAGCGCTCCTGCACCGTACCGTCGAGGCGGCCACGGCCTGCGGTGACCAGCTGGAGCTTTTCGGGCCGCACGCTCAGGAGCACCGCAGCGCCGGACTTGAAGCCGTCTTCGTCGACCTGCACCGCGAGTGGGCCGACCTCGACGTTGCAACTGCCGGTGCTGCAGGCCGTCACGCGTCCGTTCAGCAGGTTCGCCTTGCCCACGAAGGTGGAGATGAAGCGCGTGCTCGGATGCTCGTACACGCGGTGCGGATGGTCGATCTGCGTGGCGCAGCCGCCTTCCATCACCACCACGCGGTCGCTGATCGACATGGCCTCGCTCTGGTCGTGCGTGACCATCACCGTGGTGGTGCCGACCTTGCGCTGGATCTGGCGCAGCTCGAACTGCATCTCCTCGCGCAGCTTGGCGTCCAGGTTGGAGAGCGGCTCGTCCAGCAGCAGCACCGGCGGCTCGATCACCAATGCACGGGCGAGCGCCACGCGCTGCCGCTGGCCGCCCGAGAGCTCGCGCGGGTAGCGCGTGGCGTGCGGCTCCAGGTGCACCAGCGCCAGCGCCTGCTTCACCCGGTCGGCGCGCTCGGCCTTGGGCATCTTGCGCATCTCCAGGCCAAAGCTCACGTTGTCGGCCACCGTCATGTGCGGAAAGAGCGCGTAGCTCTGGAACACGATGCCCAGACCGCGCGTGTTGGCCTTGGCGTTCGTGATGTCCTTGCCCGCGAGTTCGATGCGGCCGCTGCTGACGGCCTCGAAGCCCGCAATCATCTGCAGCGTCGTGGTCTTGCCGCAGCCCGAGGGGCCGAGCAGCGAGACGAACTCGCCTTTTTCGACGCTGAGGTTCATCGCCGACACCGCGCGGGTGCTGCCGTAGAACTTGGTCACGTCGGTAAGCCGTAGGAATGACATGGAAGCGCCTTTCGTGGGAGACCCAAAGATGGCGTGCGACACCTTGGTGCAGGCCATGGACTGCTGAGTACTTTCAATTCACTCTATTGCAACGATTGCGCCAGAACGCCTCGGGTATTCCATTAATCAGAATATTTCTGCGATTTATTCCGTTCATTGGAATATCATCGCCAAAATCTATCCACAGAATTCCACGGGAGCAAGGTATGGAAAGCAATTCGGAGGCGGCCGCAGCGTCGCCCGCGTCCAGCGGCGGCGTGCCGCGCGTCTTTTCGGTGATCCGCGCGCTCGGCGCTGTGCAGGCCGAAGGCGGCCGCGTGACCCAGATCGCACGGTCCGTGGGCCTGACGCAAGCCACCACGCACCGTTTGCTGCAATCGCTCATGGCTGAAGGCATGGTCGAGCAGGACGAGCGCAGCAAGCTCTATCGGCTGAGCATCGATTTCTTCGCGCTTGCGGCCAGCGCGGGCAACCCCGGCGACCTGCGCTCGATATGCCGGCCAGTGCTGCTGCGGCTGTGCGCGAGCCTGGGCGACAGCATCTTCCTGTTGGCGCGCAGCGGCTTCGACGCAATCTGCCTGGACCGCAGCGAAGGGCCGTTTCCGATCCGCTCGTTCACCGGCGATATCGGCGGGCGCATCGCGCTCGGAGTGGGGCAGGGGGCGCTGGCGATCCTGGCCTTCCTGCCGGAAGCCGAGCGTGAAGAAGTGATCCGCTTCAACCTTTCGCGGGTGCGCGAGTACGGCGTGTACGACGAGGTTTATCTGCGCACCGAGATCGAGCGCGTGCGTCAGCAGGGTTATGCCGGGCGCAACACCGGGCTGCTCGAAGGCATGGCGGGCGTGGCGGTGCCGATCCTCGACCGCGAAGGCCGTGCGGTGGCCGCGCTGAGCGTGGGCACGATTGCCGATCGACTCAATGCGGACCGCATGCCGACGGTAGTGGAACTGCTCAAGCGGGAAGCGGCGGCCATCGGGCCGAAGATCAACCCGTTCGATGCGACGCTGAGGCGGCCGGCGCAGAGCCTCGCGGGCTCGCCGGGCGGGCAGAAGATCGCGTTGCCCGAGGCGCCCGGGCCGGGCTGATCACTTCAGCTTGCGGTCTTCGCTCTTGGCTTCTTCCATCGCCTCGGGCTCCAGCTCTTCCGCATAGCGGTTGAAGCGGATGAAGAGGCCCCAGCCCGCCATCAGCAGCCCGACCGCACCCAGCATCGTGGCGGCATGCAGCATCAGCTCGGGCGCCTCGCGCGCCTTGAAGGTCGCGACCAGCCCTTCGACCGCGACGGCCACGACGATGACGACCATGAAGCGCGAGAGAAAGCGCCGCACACGGGTCGGCGCGCTGATGTGCGCCTCGCGCAGCACTTCTTCCTCGAGCACGGTCTGCGAGATCTGCAGCGCGACCACGCCGGCCGCCAGCACGCCCACCGCTTCGATGATGGCCTCGGCCGTCGGAAGGCCCAGGCCCTGCATCACGGCGCCCCAGCCGGCACGCGCCGCGATCACGACCAGCACGATCGAGGCGATGGCGAACGCGAGCGCCATCAGCGCATGGATCGCGGCGTAGAGGGCGTGGATGAGCTTCATGGCGCTCCGGGCGGTGAAGTGAAGGTGCGGAATCTTCAGCGCGCACCGCCGCGCCGTGCGTAGGCGCGCAGCCCGACGCGCGGGGAGCGGACGCCGAGTTCATTCCGCAAACGCATCAAGTCCTTCCTTTTTTTCACTAGGCAAGCGCGCGGGATTCGCAGATATTGGCCGCATTTCCCCGGCCTCCTGTTGCCTTTCTTCTTCTCCCTCCTTCCCGGAGCGCGCCCATGTCCGAAGCCCAAGCCATCCTCTCTGTCCCCACCGAAGTCGAACAACTGCTGCAGCGCCTGGGCGTGCCCCGCACCGCCTATACCGGCGGCGAGCTGACGGTGCGCTCGCCGGTCAGCGGCGAGGTCATCGCACAGGTGCCGCAGACCACGGCCGTGGAAGCCACCGGCGCCATCGGCCGCGCGCACGAGGCCTTCAAGGCCTGGCGCAATGTGCCGGCGCCGCGCCGTGGCGAGCTGGTGCGCTTGCTCGGCGAAGAGCTGCGCGCCGCCAAGCGCGACCTGGGTAGCCTCGTCACGCTGGAGGCCGGCAAGATTCCGTCCGAAGGCGCGGGCGAGGTGCAGGAAATGATCGACATCTGCGACTTCGCGGTCGGCCTCTCGCGCCAGCTCTACGGCCTCACGCTGGCCACCGAGCGCGCCGAGCACCGGATGATGGAAACCTGGCATCCGCTGGGCGTGTGCGGCGTGATCTCGGCCTTCAACTTTCCCGTGGCCGTGTGGTCGTGGAATGCGGCGCTCGCGCTGGTGTGCGGCGATTCGGTGGTGTGGAAGCCGTCCGAGAAAACGCCGCTCACCGCACTGGCCGTGCATGCCATCGCGCAGCGCGCCATCGAACGTTTCGGCGATGCGCCTGAAGGCCTGCTGGGTCTCTTGCTGGGCCAGCGCGACATCGGCGAAGTGCTGGTGGACGACCACCGCGTGCCGATCCTCTCGGCCACCGGCTCCACGGCGATGGGCCGGCAGGTCGGGCCGAAGCTCGCTGCGCGCTTCGCCCGTGCCATTCTTGAACTGGGCGGCAACAACGCCGCCATCGTCACGCCCTCGGCCGACCTCGATCTCACGCTGCGCGGCATCGCGTTCTCGGCGATGGGCACGGCCGGCCAGCGCTGCACGACGCTGCGGCGCCTCTTCGTGCACGACAGCGTGTACGACCAGCTCGTGCCCAAGCTCGCGAAGGTCTACGGCAATGTGCAGGTGGGCGATCCGCGCGAGGCCGGCACGCTGGTCGGTCCGCTGATCGACCGCGCGGCCTTCGACGGCATGCAGAAGGCACTGAGCGAAAGCCGTGAGATCGGCGCCAAGGTGCACGGCGGCAGCCGTGTCGACGGCATCGGCACGCAGGACGCCTACTACGTGCGCCCCGCGCTGGTGGAACTCAAGTCGCACGACGGCCCGGTGCTGCGCGAGACCTTCGCGCCCATCCTCTACGTGGTGCGCTACAGCACGCTCGACGAAGCCATCGAATGGCACAACGCTGTGGGCGCGGGCCTGTCGTCGTCGATCTTCACGCTCAATGTGCGCGAGGCCGAGCGCTTCATGTCGAGCGCGGGTTCGGACTGCGGCATCGCCAACGTCAACATCGGCCCGAGCGGCGCCGAAATCGGCGGCGCCTTCGGCGGCGAGAAGGAAACCGGCGGCGGGCGCGAAGCAGGCTCGGACAGCTGGAAGGCGTACATGCGCCGCGCGACCAACACCATCAATTACTCGACCGCACTGCCCTTGGCCCAAGGCGTGACCTTCGACATCGGCGACTGATCGACCCCGGCCTGTTGTTCTTGCCGCGCAGCGTTTCGCTGCAGCGGCGAGGCGACGGCCGCGCGCATCCAAGAAAAAACCACCAGGAGACAGAGAAGATGAAGAAGCAACTGAAGACCCTCGCCACCGCAGCGCTGCTCGCGCTCGCGTTCGGCGCCACAGCCACCGCGCAGCAGGCCCCGACTGGCGGCACGCTCGACAAGATCAAGGCGAGCGGCAAGGTCGTGCTCGGCGTGCGCGAAGCCTCGCCGCCGATGGCCTACATGCTGGGCGCGGGCGAGAAGTACGTGGGCTACCACGTCGAGCTCTGCGAGCGCGTGCTGAAAGACATCACGCCGAATGCGAAGCTCGAATACATGGCGGTGACCGCGCAGAACACGATTCCGCTGGTGCAGAACGGCACGCTGGACATCGGCTGCGGCCCCACCACCAACAACACCGCGCGCCAGCAGCAGGTGGCCTTTGCGCTCACCACGTATGTGAGCGAAGTGCGCATGGCGACCAGGGTCGATTCGGGCATCACCACGCTCGACCAGCTCGCGGGCCGCAACGTGTCGGCCTCGACCGGCACCACCGCCGTGCAGTTGCTGCGCAAGCGCGAGCGCGCGCAGAACGTCTCGTACAACACGATGCTCGGCAAGGACCATCTGGAGAGCTTCCTGCTGATGGAGTCGGGCCGCGCCGATGCCTTCGTGCTCGACGACAACCTGCTTGCCGGGATCATTGCGAACTCGAAGAACCCGGCGGCCTACCGCATCGTGGGCGATGCGCTGGGCTCGGAGCCGATCGCGCTCCTGTTCCGCAAGGACGACCCGGCGTTCAAGACCGCGGTGGACGAGTCGCTGCGCAAGCTCATGAAGAGCGGCGAGCTCGAGAAGATCTACACCAAGTGGTTCGTGGCCGCGATTCCGCCGAAGAACACCAGCCTCAACCTGCCGATGAGCCCGGCCCTGAAGCAACTGCTGCTCGAACCCAACGACAAGCCATTGGAAGCCTACGCCAAGTGACAGACGCAGCCGTGTTCTCGCCGGCGCAACGTGTGCGCGCCATCCACGTCTCGGAGATCCTGCGCATCACCGATCATGCGCAGGCGCTCAAGCGCGCCGGCCGGCCGGTGATCGTGCTCGGTGCGGGCGAGCCCGACTTCGACACGCCCGAGAACATCCGGCATGCGGCCTCGCAGGCGATTGCGCGCGGCGACACGCGCTACACGGTGCTCGACGGGAGCCCCGCAATGAAGGCGGCCGTGCAGCTGAAGTTCAAGCGCGACAACGCGCTGGACTTCGCGCCCGACGAGATCAGCGTGAGCGCGGGCGCCAAGCAGGTGATCTTCAATGCGCTGATGGCGAGCCTTGATCCGGGCGACGAAGTGATCCTGCCCGCGCCGTACTGGACCTCGTACGCGGACATCGTGCAGATCTGCGGCGGCGTGCCGGTGTCGGTGGCGTGCGGCGAGGAGAACGGCTTTCGCCTGACCGCGGCGCAGCTGCAGGCGGCCATCACGCCGCGCACGCGCTGGCTGTTTCTCAACTCGCCGTCGAATCCGAGCGGCGCGGCCTACAGTGCCGCGCAACTCAAGCCGATCACCGATGTGCTGCTCGACCACTCGGGTGTCTGGGTGTTGGCGGACGACATCTACGAACACATCCTCTACGACGGCCTCGCCTTCGCAACGCCGGTGGCTGTCGAGCCGCGGCTGCGTGATCGCACGCTCACGGTGAACGGCGTGTCGAAGGCCTATGCGATGACCGGCTGGCGTGTCGGCTACGGCGCCGGGCCGCGCGCGCTGATCGCGGCGATGGCGGTGGTGCAGAGCCAGTCGACCTCGTGCCCGTCGTCGGTGAGCCAGGCCGCAGCGATCGAGGCGCTCACCGGCCCGCAGGGCATCGTGGCCGAGCGTTGCGCATCGTTTCAACAGCGCCGCGATTTCGTCGTGGCCGCGCTCAACCGCACGCAAGGCCTGCACTGCCGCGTGCCCGAGGGCGCCTTCTACACATTCGCAAGCTGCGCCGGCGTGCTCGGCAAGCGCACCGCCACGGGCGCGCTGCTGCAGACCGACAGCGACTTCTGCCGCTACCTGCTGCAGGACTTCGACGTGGCGGTGGTGCCGGGCAGCGTGTTCGGGCTCGCGCCGTATTTCCGCATCTCGTATGCGACGTCGATGGCGCAGCTCGAAGAGGCTTGCGCGCGGATTTCCGCCGCTTGCGCCGCGCTCACATGACCCCGCATTTCTCCCTCCCCTTCCGGGGGAGGGTCGGGGTGGGGGCGCGCGGCGTATCCATTGCCATCGGCGCATCCAACGCCGCTTGCCCCCATCCCAGCCTTCCCCCGGAAGGGGAAGGAGCGAACACCAAGACCTTCATTGCATTGGACACAGCATGACTTCCTCCCGCACCGGCGGCCAGATCCTGGTCGACCAGCTCATCACCCACGGCGTCCAGCAACTCTTCTGCGTGCCCGGCGAAAGCTTTCTCGCCGTGCTCGATGCCTTGCACGATGCATCGATCGACGTGACGGTGTGCCGGCAAGAGGGCGGCGCCACGATGATGGCCGAGGCGCAGGGCAAGCTCACCGGCAAGCCCGGCATCTGCTTCGTCACGCGCGGCCCCGGCGCCACCAATGCGGCAGCGGGCGTGCACATCGCGCACCAGGACTCGACGCCGCTCCTGCTGTTCGTCGGCCAGATCGCACGCGATGCGATGGGACGCGAAGCCTTCCAGGAGTTGGACTACGGCGCGGTCTTCGGCACGATGGCCAAGTGGGTGGTGCAGATCGACGATCCGGCGCGGGTGCCCGAACTGGTGTCGCGCGCCTTCCATGTCGCGACCTCGGGCCGCCCCGGTCCGGTGGTGATCGCGCTGCCGGAAGACATGCTGACCGAAGCCGCCGTGGTGGCCGATGCGCTGCCCTACGCAGTCACTGAAACCCATCCCGGCGCGGCGCAACTGGCCGAGTTGCAGCAGCGCCTGTCGCAGGCGCAGCGGCCGGTCGTCATCCTGGGCGGCAGCCGCTGGTCCGAAGCCGCGACGCAGCAGTTCGCGAAGTTCGCCGAGGCGTATGCGCTCCCGGTGTACTGCTCGTTCCGCCGCCAGATGCTGATGTCCGCCGAGCACCCCTGCTACGCGGGCGATCTGGGGCTCGGCGCGAATCCGCGCATGCTGGCGCGCATCCGCGATGCGGACCTCGTGCTGCTGGTCGGCGGCCGGCTGTCGGAAGTGCCGTCGCAGGGCTACGAGCTGTTTGCGATTCCGCAGCCGAAGCAGGCGCTGGTGCATGTGCATGCCGATGCCGACGAGCTCGGCAAGCTCTATCGACCGGCGCAGGGCATCCATGCCACGCCGCAGGCTTTCGCGGAGGCGGTGTCCGCGCTGCGTCCGGCGTCGGCGCCCGCCTGGCAGGCCGAGACGAAGACCGCGCGCGAAGATTTCCTGCGCTGGAGCGACCCGGCCCCCATCCGCATTCCCGGCCCGCTGCAGATGGGCGAGGTCATGCAGCACCTGCGCGAGGTGCTGCCGGCCGACACCATCTTCTGCAACGGCGCGGGCAACTTCGCGACGTGGGTGCATCGCTTCTGGCCGTTCCGCGCGTTCGCGAGCCAGCTCGCGCCGACCAGCGGCTCGATGGGCTACGGCCTGCCGGCCGGCGTCGGTGCCAAGCGTCTGTGGCCCGAACGCGAGGTGGTCGTGTTCGCGGGCGACGGCGATTTCATGATGCACGGCCAGGAGTTCGCCACTGCCGTGCAGTACGGCCTGCCGATCCTCGTCGTGCTGCTGGACAACGGCATGTACGGCACGATCCGCATGCATCAGGAAAAGCACTACCCCGGCCGCATCAGCGCCACGCAATTGAAGAACCCCGACTTCCGCGGCTATGCCGAGGTGTTCGGCGGCCACGGCGAGCGCGTGACCACGACGGAAGAGTTCGGCCCCGCACTCGCGCGTGCGCGGGCGAGCGGCAAGCCGGCCATCCTGCATTGCCTGCTGGACCCCGAGGCGATCACGCCGGCCAGCACGCTGCAGTCGATCCGCAAGGCTGCGCTGGCGGCGAACTGAAGCGTTGTTCGGGACGGCCCTTGCCGGCCGCACACCGAACCAACGGTCAGCCGTTCAACCGTTCAGGCCATCCACCGCCTGGAACATCGCCTGCCGCGCCTGGCTGACGATCTGCCCGCGCCAGGCGTCGGTGTCCGTATAGAACGCCTCGACCATCCGCGCACGGATGCCGTCGGCGAGGTCGGCCGGCGCATCCGGGTGCTTGTGCAGCCAATGGTCGGCGCGGAGGGCACCCGTCACTTCCAGGATGGGCAGCGTGCCGTATTCAAGCGCGATGCCGGTGTATTCGGCCTTCGGGCATTCCTCGTAGACGGCGTCCCACATCAGCCCGCGCAGCAGCGCCGAAGTCGATGAGCCGTCGTAGATCGACGTGACGGGCGCCGCGGGCGTGCCCCACCAGGCGTTCGCGCGGGCGTAGGCGGTCTTGTCGTCCTTGCCCGCATAGATGCGCTCGCCCAGGCCGTTGGGGCCGAGCCCCGTGTGCAGGTCGATCCAGGCGATGCGTTTGGCATTGCCCGCGTGGCGGCGCAGCACGCCGCGGATGGTCTTGTTGCTCCAGGTGGGCGCCTTGCCGCCGAAGAACAGGCCATCGTCGAACTGGTACTGGCCGCTGGTAACGGCCGCTTGGTAAGCAGTGGTGCCGTGCTTCTCGATCCACTTCTCGACCGCCGCCTGGTTCTCGGGCGTGGGCGGCCAGGTGTCGGGCAACAGCAGCGGATGCAGCTTGGCGTAGGGCTCGTTGACCGGCACCGGCTGCGAGAAATCGATGAAGTTGCGGTTCAGGTCGACGTTCTCGTGCGTCACGCGCCGGGCGTACGAAAAGCCGTGCGGGTTGAGCGCGTGCACGTAGAGCACCGCCACGCCCTGTGCCTTGGCCTTGTCGCGCCACTCGGCATCGTGCAGCGCGAACACCTGCACGCCGCTGCCGCAATGGCCCTCGACGCCGTGGCAGGCGCTGGTGACGAGCAGCAGGCGCTCGGCGTTCGCGTCACCGTCCAGCGCCACGTCCATCGACAGGTCTTCGCCGTCGCGGCCCTTGAGCGGATGTGCATGCGGCTCGACGGTAAGGCCTGCGCTCACGCAGCCTTGCAGGAACTTCTGGCGCGCCTGGGCATAGCGCGGCGAAAAGGCCTCGCCGATGCCGATCATGAGACGTTGCCGCCCGGCTTGTTCAGGAACTGCTCGGCGATCTGCACCCAGCAGGTGGCACCCAGCGGGATCAGGTCGTCGTTGAAGTCGTAGCTCGCGTTGTGCAGCGTGCAGGGGCCTTCGCCGTGGTGCACGTCGCGGTGCGTGCCGTCGCCGTTGCCGATGAAGGCATAGGCGCCGGGCTTGGCCTGCAGCATGAAGGCGAAGTCTTCGGAGGTCATGGCGGCCTCTTGCTTGAGCACGTTCTCGGGGCCGACGATGCCGGCCATCACGTCGCGTGCGAAGTGGGCCTCGGCCTCGGTGTTGATGGTGGGCGGGTAGTAGCGCTCGAAGCGGAAGTCGCAGGTCGCGTCGTGCGCCGCGCAGATGTGCTCGGCGATCTGGCGCATCTTGGCCTCGATCATGTCGAGCACCTCGATCGAGAATGTGCGCACCGTGCCCGACAGCTCGCAGTTGTCGGGAATCACGTTGTTGGCTTCGCCCGCATGGATGGTGGTGACCGAGATCACGGCCGAATCGGTCGGCTTCATCTTGCGGGTGAGCACGGTCTGGAAGGCCTGCACGATCTCGCAGGCGATCGGCACCGGGTCGATGCCGGTCTGCGGCAGCGCGGCGTGGCCGCCCTTGCCGATCACGTTCACGAAGAACTTGTTGCCCGAGGCCATCACCGGGCCGGGGCTCACGGCGAACTGGCCGGCCTTCATGCCGGGCCAGTTGTGCATGCCGAAGACGGCGTCCATCGGGAACTGCTCGAAGAGCCCTTCCTTGATCATTTCGCGGGCGCCGCCGCCGCCTTCTTCAGCCGGCTGGAAGATCAGGTAGACGGTGCCGTCGAAATTGCGGTTCTTCGCCAGGTGCTGGGCGGCTGCGAGCAGCATCGCGGTGTGGCCGTCGTGGCCGCAGGCGTGCATCTTGCCGTGGTGCTTGCTGGCGTGGGCGAAGGTGTTGAGCTCGGTGACGGGGAGGGCGTCCATGTCGGCCCGAAGACCGACCGCGCGGTTGCTGGTGCCGTTCTTGACGATGCCGACGACGCCGGTGGTGCCCAGGCCCCGATGGATGGGAATGCCCCATTCGGTGAGCTTGCCTGCCACCACGTCGGCGGTGCGGACTTCCTGGAAACAGAGTTCGGGGTGGGCGTGGAGGTCACGTCGGACGGCGGCGATGCCGGCCGCCTGCGTGACGAGCGAATCGATGAGTTTCATAGGACACAGTCTAGGCTTTGCAAACTGCTCCGCAAAGACCGTGCCGGGCAAACCCTCAGGCTGCGTTCAAGAACCCGATCAGCGCCCCATGCTCTTCAGATAGTCGGCCCGCGCAGCCAGCGCGGTATCGGTGAAGTCGGTGAAAACGCCGTCCACGCCGAGCTTGTAATAAATCGCGTACTCGTTCTTGCCGTCCTTGTTGTAGTCCGCAGCCAGGCGGCGCGACTCGTTGCGGAAGGTGAAGGGGTGCACGAAGAGACCCGCCTTGTGGGCGTCGGCGATCAGCGTGGTGGGCGAGACCGAGGTGGCGTCGGCGTCGTTGACCTTGCCGTCCTTGTTCACGTCCAGCGGCTTGCCGTCCGGGCCGATGCTGCCCTTGATGGTCACGATGTAGCGCTTCCACGGGCCAATGCCGTCGGCATAGGTCTTGATCTCGGCCAGGCCCGCGGGCGTGACCATGACGTCGAAGTTGCGCGTGTCGCCGGCCTTGGTCCATTCATAGGGGCGGTCGACCGGAATCGCATAGGTCATGGCGCCGGTCTTCATGTCGATGCCGTCGCCGTCGATCAACTGGATGAGCTTGGTGTTCAGGCCCTTGGCCTTCATGTACTTGAGGCTCCCGGGCTCGAACGACTGCACGTAGATCGGCGCGGTCTTGCTGTTCCAGCCGGCCGCGTTGATGGCGGCGACAACCTTGTCTTCCATCGGCATGCCGAGGTCGCGGAAGTAGGTCGGGTTCTTGGTTTCTGGGTAGATCGCGATGGTGCGGCCGGTTTCCTTCGACTTGGCCTTGGCGAAATCGATGATCTCCTGGAAGGTCACGATCTTGAACTTGCCGTTGAATTCCTGCGGGCGCTCGGCATCGGTCGAGATGCCGCCCAGCGTCTTGATCTCGGCCAGCGTGAA
The DNA here is from genome assembly GCF_000184745.1 of Variovorax paradoxus EPS. Classification (NCBI taxonomy): domain Bacteria; kingdom Pseudomonadati; phylum Pseudomonadota; class Betaproteobacteria; order Burkholderiales; family Comamonadaceae; genus Variovorax; species Variovorax paradoxus. Next base: position 348,826 of record NC_014931.1, read on the forward strand.
GTCGTTGCTGAACCAGCCGGTCTGGGTTTCGCCGTCGACCTTGATGGTCTTCTTGCGCGAGGCGAAGCGGGCGTGCTTGGCCACGTCGGTGCTGATGGCCAGGTTGGGATCGTGGCGGGCGATGAGCACGCCGTCCTTGGTGGAGACCAGGTCCATCTCGATCACGTCGGCACCCAGTTCGATGGCTTTCGCATAGGCCTCCAGCGTCTGTTCCGGCAGGTAGCCCGAGGCGCCGCGGTGGGCGATGACCAGCGGCGGATTGCCGTCGAGCGTCAGCAGCTTGGCGGGGCCCGAGGGGCCGGTGCCGCTGCAGGCCGCAACGCACAGGGCGGCGGTGGCGGTCAGTGCGATCTGAAGGGTGCGCATGGTTTTTTTCTCCATCCAAAAGAGGCGCAGGGTACCCGCTCCCGATGACAGCCGGGACAACCGCAGACGCGGGGCATCGACTTCTTGGACAATCTGTTGCATGCCCCACACGCTTTCCCCCCAAAGCCTCGCGCTGGCCCAGTCGCTGGTGCGCATGAACACCGTCAGCGAGAACAGCAACCTGCAGCTGATCGACCTCGCGCAGAGCCACCTCGCCGCCCTCGGCGTGAAGAGCCGCATCACCTACAACGCCGAGCGCACCAAGGCGAACCTCTTTGCCACACTGGGCGAGGGCAAGCCAGCCGGGGTGATCATTTCGGGGCACACCGACACGGTGCCCTGGGACGGCCAGGACTGGAGCGTCGATCCGCTCTCCGCCGTGGTGCAGCACGAGCGCCTCTACGGCCGCGGCTCGGCGGACATGAAGAGCTTCATCGCCATCGCGCTCTCCAATGCCAAGCGTTTTCTTGAAAGCGACTCGCCCTTCGCGGTGCACTTCGCCTTCAGCTACGAAGAAGAAATCGGCTGCTTCGGCGTGAAGGAACTCATCGCCGACATGCGCGATGCGGGCATCAAGCCGCTCGCCTGCATCGTGGGCGAACCCACCAGCATGGTGCCGGCCATCGCCCACAAGGGCGTGTACCGCTACAAGTGCTGCGTGCGCGGCAAGGAGGCGCATTCGTCGCTCACGCCCAAGTCGGTCAACGCCATCGAGATGGCTGCGCGCGTGATCGGCAAGGTGCGCGACATGGCGGAAGACTTCGAGCGCAGCGAGCCGCGCTACGAGGGCTTCGATGTGCCCTTCAGCACCGCGAGCGTGGGCCAGTTCCATGGCGGCATTGCCGACAACGTGGTGCCGCGCGATGCCGAGTTCCGCTATGAATTCCGCGACCTGCCCACGGCCGATGCCAAGCGCATGCAGTCCGATGTGCTGGCCTATGCGGCGGGACTGGAGCCCGCGATGAAGAAGGTCGCGCCCGATGCGGGCTTCAAGTTCGAAACGATCTGCGAGATACCGAGCTTCCTCGGCGCGGCGAACGATCCGGTCACGCTGCTCGCGCAGCGCCTGGCGGGCGAGGACCGCACCACGCTGGTGGCCTTCGGCACCGAAGCGGGCCTGTTCAAGAACGCGGGCATCCCCACGGTGGTGTGCGGCCCGGGCAGCATCGAGCAGGCGCACCAGCCCGACGAGTTCGTGAGCCTGGAGCAACTCGCGCGCTGCGAGCTGTTCATGGAGCGCCTCGCGACCTCGCACACCATTGGCTGAAGAAGACCCAAGCAGCGCCGCGCTGCGGCGCATGAAGCGCGTCGCGCTCGGCCTCTTGTGCGCGGCGGCGCTGCTTTACGCGCTGGCCAGCGCGCTGCACGCGCAGCATCCGGCCTGGGGCTACGTGGCCGCGTTCGCCGAGGCCGCGATGGTCGGCGCAATTGCCGACTGGTTCGCCGTGGTGGCGTTGTTCCGCCATCCGCTGGGCCTGCCGATCCCGCACACCGCGATCATCCCGAGCAACAAGGACCGCATCGGCGCCAAGCTCGCGGGCTTCATCTGCAACAACTTCCTGAGCACCGCGCAGGTGCTCGCCAAGCTGCGCGAGTTCGACACCGCCGGCCGCATCGCCGATTGGCTCGCGCGGCCCGCAAGCGGCGAGAAGCTGGGCGAATGGGGCGTGGCCGCCACGCGCTACGGGCTCACGGCGTTCGACGACGACCGGGTGCGCGATTTCATGGGCCGCGCTGCCGCGGCGGGCCTGGAAAAGATCGACCTCTCGCGCCTCACCGGCCAGGCGCTCGATGCGCTCACCGCGGGCGGCCGTCACCAGGCGCTGCTCGACGACGTGCTGCAGCAGGTGGCGGGGCTGCTCGAAGGCGAGGAGGTGCAGGCGCACATCACCGAAGCCATCGCGCGCGAGATCAAGACGCTGCGCTACGTCGGCCTCGACCAGGTCGCGGCCAAGCTCGCCACGCGCAAGATCGTGGCCGCCGTCGCGCACACCATCGGCGAACTGGCTGCCGAGCCCGACCACCCGATGCGCAAGCGTTTCGATCATTTCGTCGACGACTTCGTGGTGCGCCTGAAGCTCGACCCCGAGTTCCAGCAGCGCGGCGAGCAGATACGCGCCGAGCTGATGGCGCACCCTGCGCTCGGCGACTACCTGCACGGGCTTTGGGGCGAGCTGCTCGCGTGGCTGGACCGCGACCTGCGCCGCGGCGACTCGACGATCCGCCAGCGCATCGCGTCGATGGCCGGCGCGCTGGGCACGCGGCTGCAGGCCGACGAGGCCATCCGCCACTGGATCAACGAGCAGATCGAGGCCGCCGCGCCGCTGGCCATCGAGCGCTATCGGGAGGACATCCGCCGCTACATCGAGGAGCGGGTCGGCGAGTGGAACGCCGAGGAGATGACGGTGGAGCTCGAGCGCCACATCGGGCGCGACCTGCAGTTCATCCGCATCAACGGCACGCTGGTGGGCGGGCTCGTGGGCCTTGCGATCCACACCGCCACGCAGTTGCTGCGCGGCTGAGTGGCCCTTGATCCGCGGGTAATCCGCAGCGGACGAAAGTCCGCATGTCGCGGAAGAGATCGCGCCACGGCCCTGGACTCCTTCTAGACTGCGCGCGCATTCACAAGAAGGAGAAGACATGCCTCGTGGCTCGTTCCGCAGCGCTGCTGCGCTGGTCGCCGTGCTCGCCCTGCTGGGCGCCTGCAGCACCGTTGCACCGCTTTTGCCCTCGCCCACGCCTGCGGTTCCGGCATCGACGCCGCCCTCGCCGTCGCCCACGGCGGCCGGCCGGCCCGCTTCATGGGCCGCGCCCGAGGCGCTGGTGCCGCCGTCGTCGTTCTCGGGCGTGCACGGCCTGGCCATCGATGCCAAGGGCCGGCTGCTCGCGGGCTCGGTGCTCGGCAACACGCTGTGGGAAGTCGACCGCACCACCGGCGCGGCCAAGGTGCTGATCGACGCGCCCGAAGGCCAGGCCGACGACATCGCGGTCGGCCCGCAGGGCGAGCTGGCGTGGACCAACTACCTCATGGGCATGCTGCGCTACCGCGAGAGCGACGCCGCGCCGATGCGCGTGCTCGCCAAGGACCTGCCCGGCCTCAACTCGCTCGACTTCGACCGCAAGAACGGCAAGCTCTACGCCTCGCAGGTGTTCCTGGGCGATGCGCTCTGGGAAATCGACCGCGCCGGCCAGAAGCCGCCGCGGCTCATCAAGAAGGACATGGGCGGCTTCAACGGCTTCGAGGTCGGGCCCGACGGCCTGCTCTACGGGCCGCTGTGGTTCAAGGGCCAGGTCGTGAAGATCGATCCGGCGAACGGCAACATGACCGTGATTGCCGATGGCTTCAAGATCCCGGCCGCGGCCAACCTCGACGGCAAGGGCAACCTGTGGCTGGTCGATGCGCGCAGCGGCGAGCTGGTGCGGGTCGAGCTCGCCACCGGCAACAAGACCGTCGCCAAGCAGCTTCGGCCCTCGCTCGACAACCTCGTCATCGCGCCGGACGGCACGATCTACGTGTCGAACATGGCCAACAACGAGGTGCAGGCCTTCAATCCCGCCACGGGCGAGCTGCGCACCCTCACCAGCGGCAAGGTGGCGGTGCCCGCGGGGCTGAAGATCGACGGCAACGACCTCTGGGTGGCCGACGTCTTCGGCTTCCGTCAGGTGGACGTGCGCACCGGCGAAGTGCGCGACGTGTTCCGCATGCAGCGCGAGCCGGAGCTCGACTATCCCTTCGCGGTCGGCCTCTCGCCCACGCGCTTCGCGCTGACCTCGTGGTTCACCGGCACGGTCCAGCTGGTCGACCGCCAGACGCTCAAGACCGTCGCAACCATCCATGGCCTGAAGGCGCCGTTCGATGCGATCCCCATGCCCGACGGCAGCGTGATCTACGCCGAAATCGCGACCGGCAGCATCACGCGGGCCAGCGGGCCGAAGTTTGCAGACAAGTCAGTGCTTGCTAGCGGCTTGAATGGCCCGGTGCAGATGGTCCTGGGCCAGGACGGCGCGCTCTACGTCACCGAGGCCGCCGGCAAGCTGCTGCGCATTCCGCTGGATGCCAGCGCGCCGCTGCGCACCATCGTCGACGGGCTCGCGCTGCCCGAGGGCGTGGCAGAGACGCCGTGGGGCACCTTCATCGTGGCCGAGAGCGCGGCGGGGCGGCTGGTGGAAATCGACCCGGCCAACGGCACCCGCCGGACCATCGCCGAGAACCTGCCGATCGGCCTCGCTCCCGGGCCCGCCCTCCCGCCGCCCTATGTGGTCACCGGCGTTGCGGTCGGTGCCGACGGCACCGTTTACGTGAGCGCTGATCGCAACAATGCGATATATCGAATCCGCGCCGTAAGGTAGGGTAACGATAAGTACATTTTTCGATTTACTTTTAAAAACAAATATTACAAACTGGCCGGGACGCCGCTCTGGTGCCCCGGTCACCTCCGTTTTTCCGGGGTTTTGCAGGCGTTTGGCTCTGAAAGGAAAAACGCATGACTCCCCTCGTCGTAGGCCAGTTGCTGTCGCCCGAGTACTCATTGGGGCTGGTGGCGCTTTCATTCCTCATCTCGTTCGCGGGATCGCTGGTGGCGCTGATCTGCGCGGGCCGCATGGTCAACGCGGACGGCAAACCCAACTTGGCCCTCGTGGCCTGCGCCGCAGTGGCGCTCGGGGGCATCGGCATCTGGTCGATGCACTTCATCGGCATGCTGGCCTACCGGTTGCCGGTGGCCATTTCGTACAACATGCCGCTGACGATCGTGTCGCTCGTGGCGGCCATCCTGATCTCCGGCATCGCCCTCTACCTGGCCGGTGGCCGGCGCAAGTTCAGCAAACCCGGCTGGGCAGCCGGCAGCCTGCTGGCAGGCGTCGGCGTCTGCGTGATGCATTACATGGGCATGTTCGCGATGAACATGCGCGCCACGATGGAGCTCGACATGGGCACCGTCGCGCTATCTGTGGTGATCGCCATCACCGCCGCCGCGGCCGCCTTGTGGCTGGCCTTCAACCTGCGCAAGTTGAGCCACCAGATCGGCGCCGCTGCGGTGATGGGCGTGGCGGTCTGCACGATGCACTACGTGGGCATGACCGCCGCCAGCATGATCTGCACGGCCGCGGCGCCGACCGATGCGCTCGCCATCGGCGGCAGCTACATGGGCCTGTCGGTGTTCGGCACGGCCGGTGCGGTGCTGATCTTCATCTACTGGGTGGCCACCGGCAACAGCCTCGACGCCCCGACGCCGCAGCGCGCCCGCCCCCGCACCAGCTAGTTGGCGCAAGCGGGCGGAAGGCCCGGTCCCTACAGTCTGTGCAGAGCGAAAACCAGCGACCTGCACAGACCCCCATGCCCGTCATCGAATCCCGGCTGTCATCGGCCAGCGACACCTTCCAGGCCAACCGCACCGGCATGCTCGCGCTGCTGGACCAGGTGCGTGCGCACGAGGCCCGCGCCGCGTCTGCCTCGGGCGCCTCGGCCGAGCGCTTTGCCAAGCGCGGCCAGCTCTTGCCGCGCGAACGCATCGCGCTGCTGCTGGACACCGGCGCGCCCTTTCTTCCGCTGGCTTCTCTCGCAGGCCTTGGTCATGACAACCCCGATCTTTCGAAGAGCGTGCCCGGCGGCGGGTTGATCTCCGGCATCGGCCAGGTCGCGGGCGTGCGCTGCATGGTGAGCGCCTCCGATTCGGGCATCGACGCCGGCGCGCTGCAACCGATGGGCCTGGACAAGCAGCTGCGCGTGCAAGAGATCGCGCTCGAGAACAAGCTCCCCTACGTGCAGCTGGTCGAAAGCGCCGGCGCCAATCTCATGCAGTACCGCGTCCAGGACTTCGTGCGCGGCGGCAGCATCTTTCGCAACCTCGCGCGGCTCTCGGCGGCGGGGCTGCCCGTGGTGACGGTGACGCATGGCTCCTCGACCGCGGGCGGCGCCTACCAGACGGGTTTGTCGGACTACATCGTGATGGTGCGCGATCGCACCCGGGCCTTCCTCGCCGGACCGCCGCTGCTGAAAGCCGCCACCGGCGAAATCGCCACCGAAGAAGAACTCGGCGGTGCCGTGATGCACACCCACATTTCGGGCCTGGGCGACTACCTCGCCGAAGACGACCGCGACGCCATCCGCATCGCACGCTCGATCCTCGGCGGCATCGACTGGACCCGCGACGAAGCACCGCGCGCCTTCACGCCGCCGCGCTACGACGCCGAAGACCTGCTGGGCATCATGCCGAGCGACGGACGCCGGCCGGTGGACATGCGCGAGGTCATCGCGCGCATCGCCGACGGCTCCGAGTTCCTCGAATTCAGCGAGCACTACGGCAGCGCCACCGTCTGCGCCCACATCCGGCTCGAAGGCCATGCGGTGGGCATCGTCACCAACAACGGCCCGATCGATTCCGACGGCGCGACCAAGGCCACGCACTTCATCCAGGCCTGCTGCCAGTCGCGCACGCCCATCGTCTACCTGCAGAACATCACCGGCTACATGGTGGGCCGCGCGCACGAGGAGGCCGGCATCATCAAGCACGGCGCCAAGATGATCCAGGCCGTGACCAACGCCACGGTGCCGCAGATCACGCTGTACTGCGGCGCCTCGTACGGCGCGGGCAACTACGGCATGTGCGGCCGAGGCTTCGCTCCGCGCTTCTGCTTCTCGTGGCCGAACGCGCGCACCGCCGTGATGGGCGGCGAGCAGGCCGCCAAGACCATGGCCATCGTCATGGAGGCCGGCATGGCGCGCAAGGGCGCGGTCGACACCGCGAAGATCGATGCGATGCAGCAGCAGATCGTCGAGCGCTTCGACCGGCAGATGAGCGTGTTCACCACCAGCGCGATGCTGCTGGACGATGGCGTGATCGATCCGCGCGACACGCGCGCGGTGCTGGCCGAGGTGCTGTCGGTGTGCCGCGATGCCGATGCGCGCGTGCCGCAGGCGATGCAGTTCTCGGTGGCGCGGCCATGAAGGGGTTCAACAAGATCCTCATCGCCAACCGCGGCGAAATCGCGGTGCGTGTGATGCGCACCGCACGCACCATGGGCTATCGCACCGTCGCCGTGTATTCGAGCGCCGACGCCGATGCGGAACATGTGCGGCAAGCCGACCAGGCCGTGTGGATCGGTGAGTCGCTGCCCGCGCAGAGCTACCTCAACATCGCCGCGATCATCGAAGCCGCGCGTGCGAGCGGTGCACAAGCTGTGCATCCCGGCTACGGCTTCCTTGCGGAGAACGCCGGGTTCGCAGAGGCCTGCCGCAACGCTGGCCTCGTCTTCATCGGCCCCTCGCCCGAAGCCATTCGCGCGATGGGCGACAAGGCGGGCGCCAAGCGGCTGATGCGGGCGGCCGGCGTGCCGTGCATTCCCGGCTACCAGGGCGAAGACCAGAGCCAATCCACGCTCGCAGCCGAAGCTGCCCGCATCGGCTGGCCCGTGATGATCAAAGCAACCGCCGGCGGCGGCGGGCGCGGCATGCGGCTGGTGCCATCGGCCGCGGCCTTTGCCGATCTGCTGCAGAGCGCGCAGTCCGAAGCACTCAACGCCTTCGGCAATGCGACCGTGATCCTGGAGCGCGCCGTCGTCGCGCCGCGCCACATCGAAATCCAGGTGTTCGCCGACCGCCACGGCAATGGCATCCACCTCGGCGAGCGCGACTGCTCGGTGCAGCGTAGGCATCAGAAGGTGATCGAGGAATCGCCGTCGCCGGCGGTGTCCGCCGAGTTGCGCGAACGCATGGGCGCGACCGCCGTTGCCGCGGCAAAAGCCATCGCGTACGAAGGCGCTGGCACGCTCGAGTTTTTGCTCGACGCCGACGGCCAATACTGGTTCATGGAGATGAACACGCGGCTGCAGGTGGAGCATCCCGTGACCGAGGCGGTGACGGGGCTCGACCTCGTCGAACTGCAACTGCGCGTCGCCGCCGGAGAGCCATTGCCGCTCACTCAGCAGGACGTGCAGATGAACGGCCACGCGATCGAAGTGCGCCTGTGCGCCGAGGACCCGCAGCAGGGCTTCATGCCGCAGAGCGGCACGCTCGCTGCATGGCGGCCGTCGCCGGCTCTTCGTATCGAACATGCGTTGCGCGATGGCGCCGAAGTGCCGGCGTTCTACGACTCGATGATCGCCAAGCTGGTGTCGCACGGACGGACCCGCGACGAAGCGAGGCAGCGTCTCATCGCAGGCCTGCAGGACACTGTGGCGCTCGGCATCGCGACCAACCAAGAGTTTCTGCGGCGCGCGCTGTCGCACCCCGTGTTTGCCGAGGGTGCGGCGACGACGGCGTTCATCGCCGAGCATGCCGAGGCGCTGCTCGCGCCTGACGCCGCAATGGAAGGCCGCGCCGCGTTGCTCGCCGCACTACTGCTTCAACTCGGCGAACGTGGCTGGCCTTCACCGCTTGCGCACACGCTGCCTAACGCACTGCGCTTCTCGCTCAACGGCGAGGTGCATGCAGCGCGTGTGACGCCGCAGGGCGCAGGTCGTTTCGATGTCGCAGTCGATGCAACCGGGCCTGAGCGCATCGAACTGCTTGCGCTGCCCGGTGACGGCGTCGTGCGCTTCTCATGCGGCGGTGTTTCCGAGCAGGCCATGTCGGTGCGCAAGTCCGCCACGCACCTGTGGATTCATTTCAGCGGCCAGGCCTTCGAACTCGAGAATCTCACGCATGTGGCGGTGCCTCGCGCCGGTGCTGCTGGCGGCGACGGCCTGCTGCGCGCCTCGATGAACGGCCGCGTCATCGCCCTGCTCGCCGCCGAGGGGGACACGGTCGCTGCCGGCCAGCCCCTCGTCACGCTCGAAGCGATGAAGATGGAACACGTGCATTGCGCACCGCGCGCCGGCCGCGTCGCCGCGCTGCATGTCGCGGTGGGCGCGCAGGTGGCCGCGCGCCATGTGGTGGCGGAGATTGCCGACGCATGACGCGGCGCACCGTCTTCCCGATTTCCTGAAAGCCATTCGAATGAACGCCTCTTCCCGCTACCGCTCCGTGTTCTCGCCCGGCCTGTTCGATGGACAGGTGATCGTCGTTACCGGTGGCGGCTCGGGCATCGGCCGCTGCACGGCGCACGAGCTCGCATCGCTCGGCGCGCAGGTCGTGCTTGTCGGCCGCAATGCCGAGAAGCTGCAGCAGGTACAGAAAGAAATCGCCACCGCCGGCGGCAAAGCCAGCACCCAGGCCTTCGACATCCGGCAAGAAGAAGCCGTGCGTACGGCGATTGCCGAGGTGGTCGCAGCACACGGCCGCATCGACGGCCTCATCAACAACGCCGGCGGTCAGTACATCACGCCGCTCGCCGCCATCTCGGCCAAGGGCTGGGAAGCGGTGATCCACACCAACCTCACCGGCGGCTTCCTCGTCGCGCGCGAATGCTTCGTGCAGAGCATGCAGGCGAACGGCGGCGCCATCGTCAACATCGTGGCCGACATGTGGGGCTCGATGCCCAACATGGGCCACAGCGGTGCCGCGCGCGCGGGCATGGTGAGCTTCACCGAAACGGCCGCGCTCGAATGGGCCGCGAACGGCGTGCGCGTGAACGCGGTGGCGCCGGGCTACATCGCATCGAGCGGCATGGACCACTACCCGCCCGAGGCCGGCGACATGCTGCGCGCGATGCGCAAGACCGTGCCTGCCGGCCGCTTCGGCAACGAAGCCGAGACCTCCGCGGCCATCGCCTTCCTGCTGAGCCCCGCGGCGAGCTTCATCAGCGGCAGCGTGCTGCGCGTGGACGGCGCGCGGCCGCAGGTGCGCATGGGCTGGCCGATGGCGCTGCCGGATGCAGCGGCGCAGCAGCGCCCGGCAGTGCGGGCGTTCGACGGCTTCCATCTGGCGCAGACGCCCCGCGTGTTCCAGGACAAAGAAACGAACGACTGATTGATTGATTGACTGATCGGAGACAAGCGACATGCAGTACACCCACGAACACCTCGAGATTCAGAAGACGCTGCGCCGCTTCATCGATGACGAGATCAACCCGCACGTCGACGAATGGGAAGCGGCCGAGATCTTCCCCGCGCACGAGGTCTTCAAGAAGCTCGGCAACCTGGGCATGCTGGGCCTCAACAAGCCCGAAGCCTTCGGCGGCGCCGGCCTCGACTACTCGTATGCGATGGCGATGGCCGAGGCGCTCGGCCACGTGAGCTGCGGCGGCGTGCCGATGGCCATCGGCGTGCAGACCGACATGTGCACGCCCGCGCTCGCACGCTTCGGCAGCGACGAGCTGCGCCGCGAATTCCTCGCACCCGCCATCGCGGGCGACACGGTCGGCTGCATCGGCGTGAGCGAGCCCGGTGCGGGCAGCGACGTCGCGGGCTTGAAGAGCCACGCACGCAAGGACGGCGACGACTACCTCATCAGCGGCCAGAAGATGTGGATCACCAACAGCCTGCAGGCCGACTGGATGTGCATGCTGGTCAACACCAGCGACGGCCCGGTGCACCGCAACAAGTCGCTGGTGATGGTGCCGATGGACAGCCCCGGCATCGAGAAGGCCAAGAAGATCCGCAAGATCGGCATGAACTCCAGCGACACCGGGCTCATCTATTTCGACAACGTGCGCGTGCCGCAGCGCTATCGCATCGGCGAGGAGGGGCAGGGCTTCGTCTACCAGATGCAGCAGTTCCAGGAAGAGCGCCTCTGGGCCGCGGCCAGCTCGCTCGAGCCGATGGAAGACTGCATCGCGCAGACCATCGAGTGGGCGCAGCAGCGCCACATGTTCGGCGGCACGCTGGCCGACCAGCAATGGGTGCAGTTCAAGCTGGCCGAACTGAAGACCGAAGTGGAAGCGCTGCGCGCGCTCACCTACCGCGCCTGCGACCTGCATGTGCAGGGCGAGGACGTGCTCGAACTCGCCTCGATGGCCAAGCTCAAGACGGGGCGGCTCACGCGGCAGGTGTCGGACACGTGCCTCCAGTTCTGGGGCGGCATGGGTTTCACGCTGGAGAACCGGGTCTCCCGGCTTTATCGCGACGGCCGCCTCGGTTCGATTGGCGGCGGTGCGGACGAAGTGATGCTCGGCATCCTCGCGAAGACGATGGGCATCGCCAAACGGCCACCGCGCGGCTGACGGCGGCTGAAACGCATGGACGCCGAACTGCAAGCCGACCGCGCGGCGCTCGCCGACACGGTGCGGCGCTTTGCCGAAAACGAGATCGCGCCGAATGTCGAAGCCTGGGACGACGCGGGCGAATTTCCGCGCGCGCTCTACACGCGCGCCGCGGAACTCGGGCTGCTCGGTCTCGGCTATGCCGAAGCGTTCGGCGGTACGCCGGCCTCGTATTCGCTCAAGCTTCCCGCATGGATCGCACTCGCGCGCCACGGCAAGAGCGGTGGCGTGCTCGCGAGCCTCTTCTCGCACAACATCGGCCTGCCGCCGGTGGTGCTGCATGCGAGCGACGCCGTGCGCCACGAGGTCGTGCCCGCCGTGCTGCGCGGCGAGAAGATCGCGGCGCTTGCCATCACCGAACCGGGCGGCGGCTCCGATGTCGCGGCGCTGCGCACGACGGCCAGACGGGAGAGTGCAGGCGACGGTGATCACTATGTGCTGAACGGCGAGAAGACCTTCATCACGTCGGGCATGCGAGCCCACTGGATCACGGTCGCCGTACGCACCGGAGAAGGACGCGGTGCAGGCGGCATCTCGATGCTGCTGGTGCCCGGAGATGCACTTGGCCTTTCGCGCAAGCGCCTCACGAAGATGGGCTGGTGGTGCTCCGACACCGCGACGCTGCACTTCGACAACGTGCGCGTGCCGGCGCGCTATCTGCTGGGCGACGAAGGCGCGGGCTTCCGAATGATCATGGGCAACTTCAACGGCGAACGCATCGGCCTCGCAGCCGGCGCGCTCGGCTTCGCGCAGGCCTGCCTCGACGAAGCATTGGCTTGGTCCCGCGAGCGCAAGACCTTCGGTGCCGCGCTCATCGAGCACCAGGCGGTGCGCCACAAGCTGGTGGACATGCAGATGCGCATCGCCTCCACCGAAGCGTGGCTCGAGGCGGTGTCGGCGGAAGGCGATGCGCACGAAGCCGCCGGCCGCTTCAACGCGCCCGAATGGGTCGCGCAGGTCTGCATGCTCAAGAACCATGCGACGCAGACCATGCAGTTCTGCGCCGACCAGGCGGTGCAGATCCTCGGCGGCATGGGCTTCATGCGCGGCACGGTGAGCGAGCGCATCTACCGCGAAGTCAAGGTGATGATGATCGGCGGTGGTGCCGAGGAGATCATGAAGGAGCTGGCCGCGCGGCAGCTCGGCTGGCTGTAGCGCACCGCATCGCCTTTCCTCCAGCGGAAAACTGTTCTTCACCGGCGAGGTGCGCGGCGCATGGCCTTTCGCACGAGGCCTGCTTACCATCGGCCGCACATTGCATGAAGCCGGAGCCGCCGTGATCCTTGTTTTCCATCTCTTCGACCAAACCGATTCAGTCGAATGACCGAAGCCCGCACCATGTTCAAACACATCGTGATGTGGGACCTGCGCGGCGAATCGCCTGAAGAAAAGGCGGAGGCCGTGCAGTTGCTCAAGCGCAAGTTCGAATCGCTGCGCGGGCAGATCCCTGGGCTGCTGCACCTAGAGGTGGGCGTCGATTCAAGCCGCATCGCCTACGCCTGCGACGTGGTGCTCTACAGCGAGTTCGACAGCCAGGCATCGCTCGACGGCTATGCCACGCACCCCGCGCATCTGCGGGTGCGCGAGGAGTTGGGCGATCTGCGGATCGCGCGGCACCAGGTCGACTACGCGATGGAGTGATCGGGCGCGGGTCAGTCGTTCTTTTCGGACTCGCCCTGCTGCGCGGCCTGCGCCGCCGCACGCAGCTTGTCCTTCTTGCTCGGCCGCTTGCCCTTGATGCCGCCGGTGCCCGATGCATCGACGAGCGGCACGGCCACCTCGGTCGGCTCGAACCCTTCGATGCGCTCGCGCGGCAGTAGGAGGCCCTGGCGCTTTTCGATCAGGCGAAAGTGCGCCTCGGTCGATGCGCTCACGAAACTGATCGCCAGCCCGCTCTCGCCCGCGCGGCCGGTGCGGCCGATGCGGTGGATGTAGTCGGTGGGCGAGCGCGGCAGGTCGTAGTTGATGACCACGGGGAGCTGCGCGATGTCGATGCCGCGCGCCGCGAGGTCGGTAGCGATCACCACGTCCCACCGGCTCTCCTTGAACTGCGCGAGGATGCCGGTGCGCGTGCCCTGCGCGATGTCGCCGTGGAAGGGCACCGCGTAGACACCGTTCTTGTAGAGCTTCTCGGCAACGATCTGCGCCGAATGCTGCGTGGCGACGAACACCAGCACGCGCTCCCATTCGTTTTCTTTGAGCAGATGGCGCAGGAGCTGCGTGCGGCGGTTCGCATCGACCTCGATCACGCGCTGCACGATGTTCGGCTCGGTGCCCGGCTCGCCCTGCATGTCGATGACCGCGGGGTCGCGCAGCATGCCGTCGGCCAGCGACTGGATGGCGGGCGGGAAGGTGGCGGAGAAAAGCAGGTTCTGCCGTTGCGCTGGCAGCAGCGCGAGGATGCGGCCGAGCTCTTCGGCAAAGCCGAGATCGAAGAGGCGATCGGCCTCGTCGAGCACCAGCATCGAGACCGCGCCCAGCTTGAGCGCGTTGTGCTCGACCAGGTCGAGCAGCCGGCCGGGCGTGGCGACGACGATGTCGGCGCCGCCGCGCAGGCTCATCATCTGCGGGTTGATCGAGACGCCGCCGAAGGCGATGGCGATCTTCAGGCGCTCGGGCAGGTGCTGCGCAAGGCTGCGCATGGTTTCGCCGACCTGGGCCGCGAGTTCGCGCGTGGGCACGAGCACCAGCGCGCGCACGCGACGCGGCGACTGTGCGGGCTCGGCGGCCAGGCGCTGCAGCAGCGGCAGGGAAAATGCGGCGGTCTTGCCGGAGCCGGTCTGCGCCGAGCCCCGCACGTCGCGGCCCTGCAAAATTGGGGGGATGGCCGCGGCCTGGATGGCGGTCGGCGCGGCAAAACCGCTTTCGGCGGCAGCCTGCACGAGCGCGGGAGCCAGGCCCAGTGAGTCGAATGGCATGTGAGCAGACAGAGAGAAGAACCCAGAGATAAAAGAGAGATGGATCGAATGGCGACGACGACGAAAAGCAATCAGGCCAGCACCCTGGTGTATTCCACCGAGGGGGGCGGCCGCATGTGCCCCGATTGCCGTGCGCCGATGGCGCAATGCCGCTGCAAGGAACTCGAGAAGGCGCGCGCGCCGGCCACTGACGGCATTGTGCGTGTATCGCACGAGACCAAGGGCCGCAAAGGGAAGGGCGTGACGGTCATCAAGGGCCTCGCACTGGACGCCGCGGCGCTCGCGGCGGTGGGCAAGCAGCTGAAAACGGCCTGCGGCTCGGGCGGCACGGTGAAGGACGGCGTCATCGAGATCCAGGGCGATCACCGCGAACTGGTGATCGCGGCCCTCGTGAAGCAGGGCCACACCGTCAAGCGCGCCGGAGGCTGAGGAAGAAACAACCCATGAACCCCGAAGACCTGCAGCGCCTCGTGACCCTCGAAATGCCTTTTGGCAAGCACAAGGGCACGCTGATCGCCGATTTGCCCGGAAATTACCTGACCTGGTTCGCACGCGAGGGTTTTCCCTCGGGAGAAATCGGCCGACTGCTCCATTTGATGCATGAAATAGACCACAACGGCCTATCAGACCTGCTCAAACCGTTGCGAAACCGCCCGTCGCGCCGGGATGTTTCTCAATAACACACGATTTATCCACGTTTTTTCGCAAAGTGGCGTGGATAATTCCCCCCACGTGTCTGTGAGACCTTGTCTCCCGTGCACGTAATTTGGTGATCGGTCAGTTTCGCGCCACAGCGCACTTGTTTGTTGTGATTCTGGGACTCCATCGCTTTTGTTTTGTTGGTTTGAATTAGGAGTCCCTCCATGGGCAAGAAACTCTACGTAGGCAACCTCGCCTACTCTGTGCGTGACAACGACCTGGAACAAGCTTTCGGCGAGTTCGGCGCAATCGTCAGCGCCAAGGTCATGATGGAACGTGACACCGGCCGTTCGAAGGGCTTCGGCTTTGTCGAAATGGGTTCGGATGCTGAAGCACTCGCAGCCATCGAAGCCATGAACGGTCATTCGCTCCAGGGCCGTGCCCTGACGGTGAACGAAGCCCGTCCGATGGAAGCTCGTCCTCCCCGCACCGGCGGTGGTGGCGGCTACGGCGGCGGCGCTGGTGGCGGCGGCTACGGTGGTGGTGGCGGCGGCGGCGGTTACGGCGGCGGCGGCGGTGGCCGTAGCGGCGGTGGCGGCGGCGGTTACGGCGGCGGCGGCGGTGGTCGCGGCGGCTACTAAGCCCTCACCCACACTCACGAGAGCCTCGGCTCTCTGAATGAAAGAAAGCTC
This sequence comes from Variovorax paradoxus EPS, assembly GCF_000184745.1. Lineage (NCBI taxonomy): Bacteria > Pseudomonadati > Pseudomonadota > Betaproteobacteria > Burkholderiales > Comamonadaceae > Variovorax > Variovorax paradoxus. The sequence continues at coordinate 364,519 of NC_014931.1, forward strand.
CTTCGGGAGCTTTTTTCGTTTCCGGACCGTCCCTTTCCAGGGGCACCGGGGACAACCCTTGCCTTGCGGTAAGCATTTGTCCGTACAGGCAAGGTCAGCCAACGGTCAGCCGCGGACGACGACCCTCACTGCTCCAAAACAGAGGGTCGAGGCGATGAAGATCAAGAGTCAGGCGGACTTCTTTTCAGGAGTCATGTTCACCACCGTGGGGGGTGCCTTCGCGATAGGCGCCACCACCTACACCGTCGGCAACGGCGCCCGCATGGGCCCCGGCTATTTCCCGCTCATGCTGGGCATCCTCCTGGCCATCCTCGGGGTGGTCATCATGTTCCAGGCGATGGTGGTGGAGACCACCGATGGCGACAAGATCGGCAAATGGGCCTGGAAGCCGCTGGCCTTCGTGCTCGGCGCCAACCTCGCGTTCGGCATCCTCCTGGGCGGCCTGCCAAGCATCGGCTTGCCGGCGATGGGAATGATCATCGCGATCTACGCGCTCACGATCATCTCGAGCATGGCGGGCACGCAGTTCAAGCTGCGCGACGTGTTGGTGCTCTCCACCATCCTGGCGGCCGGCAGCTATGTGGCCTTCATCTGGGCGCTCAAGCTCCAGATCCAGGTCTGGCCCACTTTCATCTCGGGCTGAGGAGCACGCACCATGGACCTGATCCACAACCTTTCCATCGGTTTCGGCGTTGCCTTCACCTTCACCAACCTGCTGTATTGCCTTTTGGGCTGCATCCTGGGCACGCTGATCGGCGTGCTGCCGGGCATCGGCCCGGTCGCGACCATCGCGATGCTGCTGCCCGCGACGTACGCGCTGCCGCCCGTGTCGGCGCTGATCATGCTGGCCGGCATCTACTACGGCGCGCAGTACGGCGGCTCGACGACGGCCATTCTGGTGAACCTGCCCGGGGAGTCGTCCTCGGTGGTCACCTGCATCGACGGCTACCAGATGGCAAGGCAGGGCCGCGCAGGCCCCGCGCTCGCGGCTGCGGGCCTGGGCTCGTTCTTCGCGGGGTGCGTCGGCACGCTGATCCTGGCTGCCTTCGCTCCGCCGCTGACCGAGTTGGCCTTCAAGTTCGGCCCGGCCGAGTACTTCTCGCTGATGACGCTGGGCCTGATCGGCGCCGTGGTGCTGGCCTCGGGCTCGCTCCTGAAGGCCGTGGCCATGATCGTGCTGGGCCTCTTGCTCGGCATCGTGGGCACCGACGTCAACTCGGGTGTCGCGCGCTTCAGCTTCGACATTCCCGAGCTCACCGACGGCATCGGCTTCGTGGTGATCGCCATGGGCGTGTTCGGCTACGGCGAAATCATCGGCAACCTCTCGCAGCCCGACGACGAGCGCGAAGTCTTCACGCACAAGGTCAAGGGCCTGTGGCCCACCAAGGACGACTTCAAGCGCATGACGCCCGCGGTGCTGCGCGGCACGGCGCTGGGCTCGGCCCTGGGCATCCTGCCCGGCGGCGGTGCGTTGCTGGCGGCCTTCGCGGCCTACGCGCTGGAGAAGAAGATCAAGATGCGCCCCGGCGAAGTGCCCTTCGGCAAGGGCAACATCCGCGGCGTGGCATCGCCCGAATCGGCCAACAACGCCGGCGCACAGACCTCCTTCATCCCGCTGCTGACGCTGGGCATTCCGCCCAACGCGGTGATGGCGCTGATGGTGGGCGCGATGACGATCCACAACATCCAGCCCGGCCCGCAGGTGATGACCAGCAACCCCGAGCTCTTCTGGGGCCTGATCGCCTCGATGTGGATCGGCAACGCGATGCTGATCATCCTGAACCTGCCGCTGATCGGCATGTGGATCAAGCTGCTGACCGTGCCCTACAAGTTCCTGTTCCCCGCCATCGTGCTGTTCTGCGCGATCGGCGTGTACTCGACCAACAACAACACCTTCGACGTGTGGATGGTCGCGATCTTCGGGTTCATCGGCTACCTGTTCCTGAAGCTCAAGACCGAGCCGGCGCCGCTGCTGCTGGGCTTCATCCTCGGGCCGATGATGGAAGAAAACCTGCGGCGCGCGCTGCTGCTGTCGCGTGGTGCGTGGAGCGTGTTCGTCACGCGGCCGCTGTCGGCCGGGCTGCTGGTGGCTGCGGCGGCGCTGCTGTGCATCGTGCTGCTGCCGTCGATCAAGGCGAAGCGCGAAGAGGCTTTTGTCGAGGAATAGGCTCGCCCGCCGCTCCCGGAACAAGCCCCCGCACGAAAGCGCAGGGGCTTTTTTCATTTCAGGACGCCGCGGCGGCGGCCACGCCCCATATCGACGCGCTCTAGTTGGTGCTCGGCGGCGGTGCCGGTGGTGCGCCAGGAAGGCCGTGAACAGCGCCGATACCGGATCAATCCGTCTCGAATTGGCAAGTTCCGCAGGCACCGAGGCGCCCCTCGCCGACGGCATTTCAAGGACGAGCTTGCGTGCCTCGGATTGCTACCTAAAAGATAGCAATAAAGATCCACTGCACGAGGTCAATCCCGAGATTCGATAGGGAGGAAAAGACCCGCAAACGCCTTCCGCACGGACATAAAAAAGGCGCCGACCAGCGGCGCCTTTCAAGTTCGAGCTGGCATCTCGTATGGATGCCTTGAAGGATTTTTCTTTTTGAAGGGGAAGTTGTCTCCTCGGACCCTCGGCAGTACGAGCAGGGCCCGTTCGCGAGTGCGCAGACTTTATGTGCTGCACCGCACCAGTGCATTGGGAATTACCCGCTTTGCCTTACTGCGGACGGCCGATTCGCAAACCAAAGTGTTTCCGGGAGTTAACGATGTGGCACGACTCATGCACGTAGCGCCAGACCCGACAACTCGAAGAAGCGCAACGCCATGGCCCTGGTCCCGCAAGCCTCCATCAACGCGGCCGACACCGCCTGGATGATGACGTCGACCGCGCTGGTGCTGCTGATGACGCTGCCCGGCATCGCGCTCTTCTACGCCGGCATGGTGCGGCGCAAGAACGTGCTGGCCACCATGGCGGCCGTGGTGGCGATCGCCGCGGCGGTGTCGCTCACCTGGTTCACCCTCGGCTACTCGCTGGCCTTCACGCCGGGCTGGCCGTGGCTCGGCGGTACCGGGCGCTTCTGGTTCTCGGGCTTCGAATACCTGAAGGAAGCCGGGCAGATCGCGGTGAGCCACGTCGCACCCAACGTGCCCGAGTCGGTCTACGCGATGTTCCAGCTCACCTTCGCGATCATCACCACCGCGCTGGTGCTGGGCGCCTTCGTCGAGCGCATGCGCTTCTCGGCGGTGCTGTGGTTCGCGCTGCTGTGGAGCGTGCTGGTCTATGCGCCCGTCGCGCACTGGGTCTGGGAGCCGGGCGGCTGGCTCGCGCAGATGGGCGCGCTCGATTTCGCGGGCGGCTCGGTGGTGCACGTCAACGCGGGCATCGCGGGGCTGGTGTGCGCCTATGCGCTCGGCCCGCGCAAGGGCTACGGCCGCGAGGCCTTCGAGCCCTACAGCCTGGCGATGACGATGATGGGCGCCGGTCTCCTGTGGGTGGGCTGGTTCGGCTTCAATGCGGGCTCGGCGGTGGCGGCGGACGGGCGCGCGGGTCTCGCGATGCTGGTCACGCACATCGCGGCGGCGGCCGGTGCGATGAGCTGGATGATCGGCGAGTGGATCGTGCGGCGCAGCCCTTCGCTGCTGGGACTCTGCTCGGGCCTCGTGGCCGGGCTGGTGGCGATCACGCCAGCGGCGGGTTTCGTCACGCCGCTCTCGGCGCTGGCCATCGGCGCCATCGCGGGCCTGGCCTGCTATTGGGGCGCCACGGGCCTGAAGCACATGCTCGGCGCGGACGATTCGCTCGACGTCTTCGGCGTGCACGGCATCGGCGGCATCGTGGGGGCGCTGCTCACGGGCGTGTTCGCCGATGCACGCATCTCGGGCGCGGCCGGCAACGTGCTGACGCAGGCCATCGCCGTCGGCAGCGTGGCGATCTACAGCGCGGCGGGAACGGCGATCGTGCTGTTCCTGGTGCATGTGCTGGTCGGATTGCGCGTCGATCCCGAGAGCGAACAGCTGGGCCTCGATCTTGCTCAGCACCGTGAACACCTGGGAGCCTGACCACCCGAGGGAGACACCATGCCATCCATGTCCGAAAGCGAACGCATCGCGCTTGCAGCCCGTCTTCACGTGGCACTGCGGCGAAAGCACGGGCGCGTGACCGACACCGAATGGATGGCCACCAATGCCGAGTACGCCGCCGAGATCGTGCGCATGACGCGTGCGCACGCGGCGGAGACGAAGGACGAGGAACTCGACCAACTCGCGACGCGGCTCGAGCTGGCGATGGAGCCGCTGGCTCGAGCCGCGCGGCTGGCGGCGCGGCAGCCCGATGGGACGCCGCCTACGCCGCCGCCTCGCTATGTGGGCGGGTTGCGGTGACGCTTTGAGTCGGCTGGCGTTCGGGGCAGGTGCATGCGCCCCCTGAACAAGAGCCCCAAAAACTAGGTCCGCACCCGCCCGTCGCCAGTCAGCATCGACAGTTCGACGAACTTCGATCCCACGTGGTTCTTCGCCGAGAACGACACCTCGAACCCGCCGAACTGCTGCCGGTCGATGCTCTCCAGCCCCGCGACGAGGCTGTCTCGCGTGAGCTTGCCCGAGGCCTTGCGCAGCCCCTCGGTCAGCACCTTCGCGGCCAGGTAGCCCTCCATGCTCGAGAAGTTCGCGCTGGCCCCGCCGCCGGCCTTGCGCACCGCCTCGACGAATTCGCGCGTGATCGCGTTGGCCGGGTTGTAGGGCGAGGGCACCACCTGCGTCACCATCACGCCCGCGGCTTCCTTGCCGAGCTCGTCCGCCAGCGCCTGCGTTCCGACGAACGAGAGGTTGATGAAGGTGCCGCCATAGCTCGCCTTGCGCGCCTCGCGGATGAATGCCGCGCAGGCCTTGTACGCGCCCACCTGCACCACCGCATCGGGTTTTGCGCCCACGATGGATTTCACGGCCTGCGCCACGTCGGCCGAATTGCGCTCTACCGTGGCCATCGCGACCGGCTTCAGGTCGAGCTGCGACAGCGCCAGCGTCACCCCGTCGAGCCCGGCCTTGCCGTAGGCATCGTTCTGATAGAAGACCGCGATTTTCTTGAGGCCCAGGTGGGTGAGCTGTTTGACCATCAGCGCCGTCTCGTCGTTGTACGAGGCGCGCAGGTGGAACACGTTCTTCTGGAAGGGCTCGCGCAGCGACATGGCGCCGGTGAACGGGGCGATGAACGGCACCTTGTCCTTCACCGCCAGCGGCAGTGCGGCCAGGCTGGTCGGGGTGCCGATGTAGCCGAAGAGGGCGAACACGTCCTCCTCGATCAGCTTTTGCGTGTTGGCGGCGCAGCGGTCGGGCTCGTAGCCGTCGTCCAGGTTCTTGATCACCACATTGCGGCGGCCGGACTGGGCGTTGTACTGGTCCAGGAACACCTTGGCGCCCTGATGGAACTGGATACCCAACTGCGCGGCCGGACCGGTGAAAGGCGCGGACTGGCCGAGCACCAGGGGCGCTTCAGTCTGCGCCTGCGCGATCCTGAAGCTGGCCAGCGTGGCGGCGGTGCCCACGGCCAAGGAAAAATGCCTGCGATTCACCATGGTGAAAACTCCCTCTGCGCCCGCTGCGCGTTTTTCTCGCACTCAAATTAGACTTGTCCGATGCCCCACGCAACGGACTCCCTGGAAGCCACGACTTCCCCCGCCCCGACCACCGAGACCATCACCGTGCTGGGCGCCTGCCCCCACGATTGCCCCGACACCTGCGCGCTCGTCACCACCGTCAAGGACGGCGTGGCCGTGAAGCTGCAGGGCAATGCCGCCCACTCGCACACCGGCGGCGTTCTGTGCACCAAGGTGTCTCGCTACATCGAACGCAACGACCATGCCGAGCGGCTGGTGCAGCCCCTGAAGCGCGTCGGCCCCAAGGGCAGCGGCCAATTCGAGCCGGTCTCGTGGGACACCGCACTGGACGACATCGCCGCGCATCTTCGGTCATTGCGGTCCGATCCGGAAACAATTCTCCCCTACTCTTATGCGGGCACCATGGGCCTGGTGCAGGGCGAATCCATGGACCGGCGCTTCTTCCACAAGCTGGGCGCCTCGCTGCTGGACCGCACGATCTGCTCGATGGCCGGCGGCGAGGCCATGGTCCACACGCTGGGCGGCAAGGTCGGCATGCGAATCGAGTTCTTCGCCGAGGCGAAGCTGATCCTGATCTGGGGCAGCAATTCCATTGCCAGCAACCTGCATTTCTGGCGCCACGCCCAGGCCGCCAAGCGCGCGGGCGCACGGCTGGTGTGCATCGATCCGCGCAAGACCGAAACCGCCGACAAGTGCGACGAGCACATCGCGCTTTTGCCCGGCACCGACGCCGCGCTGGCCCTGGCGCTGATGCACGAGCTGATCGTGCACGACTGGCTCGACCACGACTACATCGCCAACCACACGCTGGGCTGGGAGCAACTGCGCGAGCGCGCACTGCAATGGCCGCCGTCGCGCGCGGCAGAGGTCTGCGGCATTCCCGAAGCGCAGATCGTGACGCTGGCCGAGGCCTACGGCACGACCAAGCCCGCCGCCATTCGCCTGAACTACGGCATGCAGCGCGTGCGCGGTGGCGGCAATGCAGCCCGCGCGGTTGCTTGCCTGCCGGCGCTGGTGGGCGCTTGGCGCGGCCGGGCGGGCGGGTTGCTGCTGAGCAGCTCGGGCCATTTCCCGGTCGACCGCGCCGCGCTGCAGCGGCCCGACCTGCTCGAAGGCCGCCGCCCGCGCACCATCAACATGAGCACCATCGGCGACGCGCTGCTCGATGCGGCGAAGCCGGTGAAGGCCATCGTGGTCTACAACAGCAACCCCGTCGCGGTGGCGCCCGATTCGGCCAAGGTGGTCGCGGGTTTCGCGCGCGACGATCTCTTCACCGTGGTGCTGGAGCAGTTCCGCACCGACACCGCCGACTACGCCGACTACCTCTTGCCCGCCACCACGCAGTTGGAGCACTGGGACATCCACACGAGCTACGGCCACACCGACGTGCTGCTGAACCGCCCCGCGGTCGCGCCGCGCGGCGAGGCACGCAGCAACGCCTGGGTGTTCCGTGAACTGGCGCGCCGCATGGGCTTCGACGAGCCCTGCTTCTCGGACGACGACGAAGCGCTGTGCCGCACCGCGTTCGCCGAGAACGCGATCGACTACGCGCAGATGCTGACCCAGGGCTTCACCACCGTGAAGCTGCCCGAGGCGCCGTTCGCCGAAGGCCAATTCCCCACGCCCTCGGGCCGCTGCGAATTCTTCAGCGCGCGCTTGCAGGCCATGGGCATGGACGGCCTTCCGGACCACGTGCCCAACTGGGAGCCGGCCGGCAGCTCGACCGAATTCCCGCTCGCGATGATCTCGCCGCCCGCGCGCAATTTCCTCAACTCCACCTTCGTCAACGTGACGAGCCTGCGCGCCATCGAGGTCGAGCCGCTGCTCGAAATCCACGCGGCCGACGCCGCCGCGCGCGGCATCGAGGACGGCGCGATGGTGCGCGTGTTCAACCAGCGCGGCGAGCACCGCTGCCGCGCCGAGGTGTCGCGCCGCGCGCGCCAAGGCGTGGTGCACGGCATGGGCATCTGGTGGCGCAAGTTCGGCGGCGACGGCACCAACGTCAACCAGCTCACGAGCCAGCGGCTGACCGACATCGGCCGCGGCCCGACGTTCTACGATTGCCTGGTGCAGGTCGAACGCGCGTGAGGGGGCTGTCCGCATTGGCGCTGGCCGGCGCCCTGTTCCTCACGGGCTGCGCCGACCTCGGCTACTACTGGCAGTCCGCCAGCGGTCACATCGGCATCATGCGGGCCGCCAAGCCCGTGCCCGAATGGCTCGCGGACCCGGCCACCTCGGCGCCACTGAAGGCCAAGCTCGAACTCACCCAGCGCATCCGCCGCTTCGCCTCGGCCGAACTGGGCCTGCCCGACAACGCGAGCTACAAGTCGTACGCCGACCTGCACCGCCCCGCCGCCGTGTGGAACGTGGTGGCCGCGCCGCCGTATTCGCTCACGCTCAAGAACTGGTGCTTTCCGGTGGCCGGCTGCGTGGGCTACCGCGGCTACTACAGCGAGGATGCAGCCAAGGCCGAAGCCGAGGCGCAGCGCGCCCTCGACCTCGAAGTGGCCGTGTACCCGGTGCCCGCGTACTCGACGTTGGGTTGGATGAACTGGGCCGGCGGCGATCCGCTGCTCTCCACCTTCATCGGCTACCCCGAGGGCGAGCTCGCGCGCCTCGTGTTCCACGAGCTCGCGCACCAGGTGCTGTACGTGCCGGGCGACACGGTGTTCAACGAGTCGTACGCCACCGCGGTCGAGCGCATCGGCGGCGGCATGTGGCTGCAGCGCGAAGCCGGCGAGGCGGCGCGCCGCGAGTACGCGCAGTTCGACGGCCAGCGGCAAGAGTTCCGCGCGCTCGCCCTCAACACGCGCCGCGCGCTCACGCAGGTGTACGAGTCACCCGAGGCCAAGGCCAAGGACTGGCCCGCCGTCGAGGCGATGAAGAAGGCCGCGATGGCCGACTTCCGCGCCCGCTATGCCGAGCTGAAGCAGGGCTGGCAGGGCCCTCGCCAGAACGCCTACGACGGCTGGGTGGCGCGTGCCAACAATGCGGCCTTCGGCGCCCAGGGCGCCTACGACGACCTGGTGCCGGCCTTCGAGGCGCTGTTCGACCGCGAAGGCCGCGACTGGCCGCGCTTCTACACTGAGGTCCGGCGCATTGCCGCGCTGCCGACCACGGAAGAACGCCGGAGTGCCCTGCAGACTGCCACGGGCATCCTGCAAACCCATTCCAGCGAAGACAACAACAACGGAGAACACGGTGCCTGACATCCATATCGAGAGAAACCACACGCTGGGCATTGCCGGCGCCCGCGAAGTCGCGCGCCAATGGGTGCAGCAGGTCGAGCAGGACTACGGCCTGGAGTGCACCTACACCGAAGGCAAGACCTGCGACGTTGCCCGGTTCAGCCGCCCCGGCATCGACGGCACGGTCGAGGTGACGGCCGACACCTTCAAGCTCGAAGCGACGCTGGGCTTTTTGTTCAGCAGTTTCAGCGAGCAGATCGAGCAGAAGATCTCGCGCAACCTCGACGCGCTGCTCGAGTCGCCGAACGGCGGCACGCGCTTCGCGTGATCGGGTTCAGGCCAGGCTGCGTTCACCGGCAAAAAACCCGTTCACGCTGAGCTTGTCGAAGCGCCGCGCGAGGCTTCGATCCTTCGACAAGCTCGGGACAGGCCAAGCTCAGCACGCCCTCCAACCACTCGCCCTGAGCCTGTCGAAGGGTTGTCTCCACCGCGAGCAGGGCTTCGACAAGCTCAGCCCGAACGGTTCATGCGCATCAGACGATCGTGTAGCCCCCGTCGACCGGCAGCGCCACGCCGCTGACCATCGACGCCCCATCGGAGAGCAGGAAGAGGATCGGTGCCACCACCTCCCCGACTTCTGCAAACCTTCCCATCGGAATGCTCCTCAAGACCGCCGCGCTCTTGGCCGGATCGGCCCAGGCCTCCGCGGCCATCGGCGTGAGCGTGACCGTCGGATTCACGCTGTTCACGCGGATGCCGTGCGGTCCGAATTCGAGGCACAGCGAGCGCGTGATCGCATCCATTGCGGCCTTCGATGCGCAGTAGCAAAGATGCGCATCGAGCGCGACGAGCGAGGCTTGGCTCGACACGTTGACGATGCTGCCGCGCACGCCGGACGCGATCATCGCCTTGCCGCAACGCGAGGCGACCAGTGCGGCGGCGCGGGCGTTGACGGCCATCACGGCGTCGAAGCTTTCGGCTTGCAGATCGAGCGCGGATTCGAGCAATGCGATGCCGGCGCAGTTCACAACGAGATCGAACGCTGGCAGTGTTGCGAGCGCGCGTTCCAACGCAGCGGCGTCGCTCACGTCGATCACGAGCGGCGTGCAGCCGGCCTCCGCGTGCAGCGCATCGAGCGCCGCCGCGTTGCGCCCCACGGCCGTCACCGTCGCGCCCGATTGAGCGAGCTGCAACGCTACTGCGCGGCCGATGCCGCTGCTGGCGCCGGTCACGAGCGCGCGCCGGCGGGAGAAGTCGAAGGAGGTCGTCATTTCAGCCGATGCATCGCATCCCGCAACGCGGGATAAAGAGATTTGTAGATTTCGAAGCGCTCCCGGTACACGGCCTGCGCCGCGGGCTCGGGCCGCGCGCGCTCCACCAGCGTGACCCAGCCGCGCTCCGCCGTCGCCGCATCGACCAGCCCCGCGCCGAGCGCCGCGAGCATCGCCGCACCGAGGGCCGCCTCGACCTCTTCCTCGATGGTGAACACGGGGTAGCCCGTGATGTCCGCGACGATCTGCATCCAGAGGTCCGAATGCGCGGCACCGCCGACCACGATGAGGCGATCGTCCAGCGGCTGCCCGCTTTGCCGGCCCGCTTCGATGTTGTGCTGCAGCGCGAAGCTCACGCCTTCGAGCACCGCGCGGTACAGGTGCGCGCGGCTGTGCGCGAGCGAGAGGCCGATGAATGCGCCCTTGGCCTGCGCGTCCCAGATAGGGCTGCGCTCGCCCATGAGGTACGGCAGGAAGACCAGGCCCTCCGCGCCGGCCGGCACGTCGATGGCCTTGCGCTCGATCAGCGCGTGCGCGTCTTCGCCAGTGCGCGCGGCCTCGGCCACTTCGGCCTGGCAGAAGGTTTCGCGAAACCAGGTGACGGCGGCGCCCGCGGTGATCGCGCCGCCGAACACATAGCTGCGGTCCGCGCCGCGGTACACGTGCGGCATCGTGATGAGCTTGTGGCGCGCATCGACGGTCGGGCTCACGAAGCCCCAGCACATGCTGGTGCCGATCATCGCGACGTGGTCGCCGCTGCCGGTCACGCCCGCGCAGAAGGTGGCCACGGCTGCATCGACGCCGCCCGCCATCAGCGGCATGCCTTCGGCGAGGCCGAGCTTCGCGGCCCATTCGGCGCTCAACCCACCGACCACATCGCTCGATTCGACGAGGCGCGGCGGCATCATGCGCGCCGGAATGCCCAGCATGCCGAGCGCTTCCTCCGACCACGTGCGCCGCGCCGCGTCGTACACACCGCCGATGTTGCCGGCCGAGCTGTGGTCCACCGCGAGCTCGCCGGTGAGCCGCCGGTTGATGTAGCTGTTGGGCGGCAAGAAGTAGCGCGTCTTCGCCCACACCTCGGGCAGGTGCTCGCGCACCCACAGGATCTTGGTGTAGCCGTAGTAGCTGTCCACGCCGTTGCCGGTGATCGCCTGCAGCCGCTCGACATCGACGTTCGCGTTCACCGCATCGACCTCGGCGGTGGCGCGTCGGTCCATCCAGATGAGGCACGGGTGCAGCGGCTGCATGGCTTCGTCGACCGGGATGCCCGCGCCGCCGTAGAGGCTGCTCACGCACATCGCGGCGATGTCCGTTGCCGCGACGCCGCTCTTCGCCACGCAGGCGCGCACGCTCTCGCACACGGCATCGAACCAGACCGCGCAGTCCTGTTGCGCCCACAGCGGCTTGGGTGTTTCCGGCTGATAGGCGACGCTCGCCTGCGCATGCACCTTGCCGTCGATGCCGACCAGCAGGCACTTGGTGCTCTGCGTGCCGATGTCGACGCCGATCACGTATTTCATGGTGTGTTGTCTCTCAGGCTTTCAGGATCGGGGCTGCGGCTTGAGCAGCACCTTGATGGAGTCCAGCGAGTTTGCCAGCGCGAAAGCGCGCTCCCATTCGGTCAGGGGAAAGTCGTGCGTCACGATGCCCTTCGAAGTGACGAGGCCACGCGCCAGCAGGTCGATGGCGATCGGGTAGCAGTAGGGGCCCAGGTGCGCGCCGCGCACGTCGAGTTCCTTGCGGTCGCCGATGATGGACCAGTCGGCGCTGGTCTCCGAACCGAACACGCTGAACTCGACGAAGCGGCCGAGCTTGCGGATCATCTCCAGGCCCTGCGTCACGCCGATGGGCGCGCCGGTGGTCTCGATGTACACGTCGCAGCCGTAGCCTTCGGTCAGGCCCTTGACGATGGCGTCGGCGTTCTCGGTCTTGGGGTTGATGGTCACGTCCGCGCCGAACTCCTTGGCCAGCGCGAGGCGCTCGGGCACGAGGTCGATCACGATGAGCTTCTTGGGCGTCTTCAGCCGCGCGGCCTGAACCATCATCAACCCGAGCGGGCCGGCGCCGGCGATCACCACCACGTCGTCCAGCTGGATGTCGCCACGGTTCACCGTGTGGATCGCGCACGAGAGCGGCTCGATGATGGCCGCATCTTCAAGCGAAATGCCGTCGGGGATCTTGTGCACGCGCGAGGTCGGCGGCAGCCGCATGTAGTCGGCCATGCCGCCATCGGCCACGATGCGCTGGAAGCCGAAGATGTTGTGCACCTCGCACATCCAGTACTTGCCGGAAGTGCAGAAGCGGCACTTGCCGCAGGGCACGATCTGCTCGGCGATCACGCGGTCGCCTTTCTCCACGCCGAAGTGTTCGGCGGCGCCTTCGCCGAGCGCTTCTACGTAGCCGAAGAATTCGTGGCCCGGGATGACAGGCGCCTTGACCCACGAGGGCTGGCCGTCGCCGCCCCAGAACATCTTCGCGCCCGAGTGGCATTTGCAGTCGGAGGCGCAGATGCCGCAGGCCGCGATGGAGATCAGCAGTTCGTTGCGGCCGATGGTGGGCATCGCGACGGTTTCAAGGCGGTAGTCCTTGGGGCCGTGGCACACGACGGCCTGCATGGCAGCGAGTTCGCCGATGGCGCCCGAGGCGCCGGGCTGGAGCTTTTGATAAGACATGGGTTCCTTGTGATCAGAGAGGGTGTTGGGTATTGGTTTTTCTCCCTCCCCCTCTGGGGGAGGGCAGGGGTGGGGGCAAGCGGCGTCACTACTGGGCACGCTCTGCCTGCCCCCATCCCAGCCTTCCCCCAGAGGGGGAAGGAGCAGTGCAGGGCGTCAGCGTTTTGCTTCTCGGCTGATGAAGATGGCGAGAAGGACGATCCCGCCCTTGATGATCAATTGCAGGTACGGCGACACGCCGATCATGTTGAGACCGTTGTTCAGCACGCCGAGCAGCAACGCGCCGACCAGCGTGCCGACGATCGCGCCGCGTCCGCCGGCGATGGACGTGCCGCCCATCACCACCGCCGCGATGGCATCGAGTTCGAAGCCCACGCCCACGCCGGGCTGTCCGCTCGTGACGCGCGCTGCCTGCACGATGCCGGCAATGGCCGCCGTAAAACCGCTCAACGCATACACGAGCAGCTTGTAGCGGGACACGCGCACACCGGACAGGCGCGTCGCCTCTTCATTGCCGCCAATGGCATACACGTAGCGTCCGAACGGCGCCATGTTCAGCAGCACATACGCCACGAGGTACGTTGCCAGCATGATGAGGATCGGCACCTTGATGCCCGCGAGCACGCCGCCGCCGAGGAAGGCGAACGAATCGGGCAGTCCGTCGATCGGGTAGCCGCCGGTGTAGATGAGCGCAATGCCGCGCGCGATGCCCATGGTGGCCAGCGTCACGATGATCGGGGGCATGCGCAGGTACGCCACGCAGTAGCCGTTGAAGAGGCCGATCACCACGCCGACTGCCAGCCCGAGCGGCACGGCAAGCATCGGCGGCAGGCCGAACTGCACCATCATTCCCGAGGCCAGCGTGCCCGACAGCGCCACCACCGCGCCCACCGAGAGGTCGATGCCGCCGGTGAGGATCGCAGCCGTCATGCCCACCGCGATGATCGCGTTGATCGAGGACTGCAGTGCGATGTTCTGCAGGTTGCCCCACGAGAGAAAGTTGTCGGTCGCGACGATCATGAAGACCGAGATCGCGACGAGGCCGACCAGCGGCAGGAAGGCCGTCGAGCGACGCAGTTGGGTGAAAAATCCGCCGGAAAGAGCTTGAGGCGTGGGCGGCGTGGGATGGCTGGCGGTGGCATTCATTGCGAACCCCCTGTGGTTGCGTGGCGCATGATGTCGCCCGAGTTGATGGAGTCGCCCTCGAGCGTGGCCACGATGGACCCGCCCGAGAACACGGCGACGCGGTCGCACATGCCGACGATCTCGGGCAGCTCGCTCGAGATCATCACGATGGCTTTGCCCTGGCGCGTGAGTTCGCGCATCAGGCTGTAGATCTCGGCCTTGGCGCCGACGTCGATGCCGCGCGTGGGCTCGTCGAAGATCAGCACCTCGCTCGCGTGGCCGAGCCAGCGCGCGATCACCACCTTCTGCTGGTTGCCGCCCGAGAGCGTGGCCACACGCGTCTCGATGCTGGGTGCCTTCACGCCGACGCGCTTGGCCAATTCGCCGGCCGACTGCTTCTCGGACTTCTGGCTCACCAGACCCGCGCTCTTGTGCTTGCCCAGGTTGTTCATCGAGATGTTGAAGCGGACCGTGAAGTCGGTGATCAGCCCCTCGACCTTGCGGCTCTCGGGCAGGAGGCCGATGCCGTTTTCCAGCGCCTCGGTCGGGTCCTTCAGGCGCACGGGCTTGCCGTTGCGCAGCACCGTCTTGCGGTGCACGCGGTCGGCGCCCATCATCCCGAGCGCGAGTTCGGTGCGGCCCGATCCCACGAGCCCCGCGAAGCCGAGGATCTCGCCTTCGTGCAGCGTGAAGCTGTTGACCGGACCGCCCTTTGCGAGCTGGATTTCGGGCACTTCCAGCACCTTGCGTCCGCGCGGCGCGGGCTGCGGCTTCGGTGGAAAGTTGTGCTCGATCCTGCGGCCGACCATCATCTCGACCAGCGCATCCACATCGGTCGCGCCCACGTCCGCATGCCCCGCGTTGGCGCCGTCGCGCAGCACGCTGATGCGGTCGCACACCTCGAAGATCTCGTCCAGGTGGTGCGAGATGAAGATCATCGCCACGCCCTTGGCGCGCAGCTCCCGCATGATCTTGAAGAGGTGCCCGGCTTCGTTCGGTGTGAGCGTGGCGGTCGGCTCGTCGAGCACCAGCAAGCGCGCCTTCAGCGACAGCGCCTTGCCGATTTCCACGAACTGCTGCTGCGCGACCGAGAGGCGGCAGATCGGCACATCGAGATCGATCTGCACGCCCAGCTCGTCGAAGAGCCGCTCGGCCGAGCGCTTCATCCCCGCCTTGTCCATCAGCCCGAAGCGGTTCTTCAGGTAGCGGCCGAGAAAGATGTTCTCCACCGCGTTCAGGTACGGGATGAGGCTGAACTCCTGGAAGATGATGCCGATGCCCGCCGCGATCGCGTCGTTGTAGCCCGCGAACCTGCGCTCGCTGCCTTCGATGAAGATGCGGCCCTCGTCGGCCTGGTAGATGCCGCCGAGGATCTTCATCAGCGTCGACTTGCCCGCGCCGTTCTCGCCGAGCAGCGCATGCACCTCGCCCTTGCGGATCGAGAGGTCGATGCCCGAGAGCGCCTTCACGCCCGGAAAGCGCTTGGACACGCCTTCCAGCCGGAGCATTTCTTCGCCTTCTGCAAAAGAGGTCATGACGGAGCCGATGAGCCGCTTACCAGGTGAAGGTCTTCGCGCCTTCGGCGTCGATCAGCTTCACATCCACTGGCACGGCGGCCGGCACGTTGGCGCCCCACTTCTTGGCGAGCGCGATGCCGATGGCCAGGCGGATCTGGTCGCGCGGGTACTGGGCGGTGGTGGCGATGAACTTGGAGCCCGGCTTCTGCATCGCCTTGATGGCTTCGGGTGCGCCGTCCACGCTGGCGAGCTTCACGTCCTTGCCGCTCGCGTCGATGGCCGCGAGCGCGCCCATCGAGCCGCCGTCGTTCACGCTGAAGATGCCCTTCAGGTCCTTGTTGGCCTGCAGGATGTTCTCGGTCACGGTGAGCGCGGTGGCTCGCTCCTGCTTGCCGTTCTGCGTGCTCACGACCTTGATACCGGGGTACTTGGCGAGCGCTTCGCGGCAGCCCTTCACCCGCTCCAGGATCGGCACGACGGGGATGCCGTCGAGGATCGCGACGTCGCCTTTTTCGCCGATGCTCTTGGCGAGGTATTCGCAGGCGAGGCGCCCGGCGTCGGTGTTCTTGGAGCCAACGAAGGAGTCGACCGGGCCCTGCGCATTCGCATCGACAGCCACCACGACGAGGCCCGCCTTCTTGGCCGAGCGCACCGCCGATTGCACGCCGGTGGAGTCGGTCGGGTTCAGCAGGAGGATGTCGACCTTCTTCTGGATCATGTCTTCCACGTCGCCGATCTGCTTGGCCACGTCGTGCCGCGCGTCGGTGGTGACAACGGTGGCGCCGATGCTGGCCGCGGCTTCTTCCAGCGCCTGCTTCATCGTCACGAAGTAGGGGTTGTTCAGTTCCTGGAAGGTCATGCCGATGCGCAGCGGCTGCTTGGGCGCTTGCGCCTGGGCGGCAGATGCTGCGCAGACCAGTGCGGCGGTGAGGGCGGTGGTTTTGAGAAGGTTCTTCATGGTTGCGGTCTCCTGGGGTGTTTGACTGACTGAGTGGCTGACAAAAAACGCGGGCAAAGGCGTGCCCCGCGCGGCGCCCGGAGCGCCGCGCCGGTAACGACGCGGGGAACGAAAAAAAGAACGCCGGCTACGGCGCGTTGGTGGCACGCGAGGCCGCGGCCTGCATGCGGTGGAAGTTGCGGAACTTGGTCGGCGGCATGCGCTTGTGCAAGAGGAACTGCCGGTTGAAGTTCGACACGTTGTTGAAGCCCACGTCCATGCAGACGTCGAGCACCGGCTTCTCGCTGTTGGTGAGCAGCTCGCAGGCGCGGCTGATGCGCAGCCGGTTCACGTAGCGCACGAACGACTGGCCCGTGTGCTTGCGGAACGACCGAGAGAACGCGCTCGGGCTCTGGCCCACCAGTTCGGCCAGCATGGGCTCGCGCAACTCGTCGCCGAGGTTGGCCGAGATGTGCGCGAGCACGTTGTTGATGGCGTGCGACATGAAGGCCTTGGGGTCGGGCTTGAACGCGGGGCTCGCGAGCCGCTGGCGGTCGTGGCTGTCGACCAGCAGTTCGAGCAGCGAGAGCAGCAGGATCACGCGGCGCAGGCCCCGCGCCTCCAGCAACGATTCCATGACCGGCTTGGCAGCGAGGGCCGTCTCGGCGGAGAACAGCAGCCCCGAGCCCGACTCGGCCAGGAGCGGCGCGATGCGTTGGAACTCGGGGAAGGCGGCGCTCATGTTCTTCATCAGCTCGGCCGGAAACTGGATCACGATGCCGCGCCGCTCGACGCTCTGGCCCGCGGGCACGTCGCTGATCCAGTTGTGCGGGAGGTCCGGACCCATCAGCACGAGGTTGCCGGGCTCGAAGTGGCCGACGTGGTCGCCCACGAAGTAGACGCCCTTGGTCTCCACGATCAACTGGATCTCGTACTCGGGATGGAAGTGCCAGCGCACCGTGCGGTACGGATAGCCGTGCGCCCAGGCGGTGAACGATTCGTCCCCGCGGACTTCGACGATTTCCAGATCGGGTTGCATCGGTGGTCTCCTGTTCTTTCTTTCTTGTCTCTTCGTTTGTCTTGCGATCGACACATGACAACGTGGGGCGGACTGTACGAATCGCCCAGGACGCCAACAACCAGAGATGAGGCTTGAAATCGATACTTTTTTGACCTTTGCACCAGCGGTTCGGCGAGGGCATTGCGGTGCAGCAAACGCCTTTCTCCTCGGGGGAGAGGGCCCGGCGGCAGGCGATTGCTGCGGTGCGGAAGGCGCTGGAAATGCGAAGTCAAGAATTCATAGGTGTTTTCCCGCCCCGGAGGGCGCTCGCCGCGACGCGGCACACTCTGGCGCCATGACGAAAACCACTTCTTCCCAGGCCACGCCGACCGCGGCGGGCCCGCTCGCCGGCCTCAAGGTGGTCGAACTTGGACAACTGGTCGCCGGCCCCTTTGCCGCACGCACGCTGGCCGACTTCGGTGCCGCGGTGGTGAAGATCGAGCCGCCCGGCGCGGGCGATCCGCTGCGCACCTGGCGGCTCATGAAAGACGGCACTTCCGTCTGGTGGCAGGTGCAGTCGCGCAACAAGCGCTCGCTGGCGCTCGACCTGCGCGAGCCCGAGGCGCAGGCCATCGTGCGGCAACTCGCGGCCGAGGCCGATGTGCTGATCGAGAACTTCCGCCCCGGCGCGATGGAAGGCTGGGGCCTCGGCCCCGACGCGCTGCTGGCCGCCAACCCGGCGCTCGTGATGCTGCGCATCAGCGGCTACGGCCAGACCGGCCCCTACCGCGACCGCCCCGGCTTCGGCGTGGTGGCCGAGGCGATGGGCGGGCTGCGCCACCTCACGGGCGAGCCGGGCCGCGTGCCGGTGCGCGTGGGCGTGTCGATCGGCGATACGCTGGCGTCGCTGCACGGCGTGATCGGCGTGCTGATGGCAATGCAGCACCGCAACGCGACGGTGAGCGCGCAATACCCGAAGGGCAGGGGTCAGGTGATCGACGTGGCGCTCTACGAGGCGGTCTTCAACTGCATGGAAAGCCTGCTGCCCGAGTACGGCGAATTCGGCGCGGTGCGCGAGGCCGCCGGCAGCGCGCTGCCCGGCATTGCGCCGACCAATGCCTACCGCTGCGCGGATGGCGGCTACGCGATCATTGCCGGCAATGGCGACGGCATCTTCCGCCGCTTGATGGAATGCATCGGCCGGCCGGACCTGGCCGCCGACCCGGCGCTGGTGGGCAACGCGGGCCGCGTGGCCCAGGTGGACATGCTCGATGCCGCCATCGGCGACTGGGCCGCCGCGCGCACCGTGGACGAAGTGCTCGCCGCGCTCGATGCGGCGCACGTGCCGGCCGGCCGCATCTACACCATCGCCGACATCGCGACCGACCCGCACTACGCCGCGCGCGGCATGTTGCAGCAGGTACGGATGCCCGACGGCAGCGCGCTCGCGGTGCCCGGCTTCGTGCCGAAGCTCTCGCTCACGCCAGCCAGCCATCGGCACAACGCGCCGGCGCTGGGTGCGGACACCGATGCGGTGCTGAAGGAAATCGGCCTGAGCGCCGAGCAGATCGCCGCGCTCCACGCACGCGGGATCGTGGGTTGAAAAGGCAAATCCGTTCGCGCTGAGCTTGTCGAAGCGTCGCGCAAGGCTTCGACAAGCTCAGCCCGAACGGTGCTTTGCGCAGTCTCAGCCGCGCAGAGATTCGATCAGGTCGATGTACTTCTGCTTGGCCTCGTCGCTGCTCGCACCCTTCTGGGCGGTCCAGGCGTCCCACTTGGCGCGTGCGACGATGTCGCTGAAACTGGGCTTCTTGGCGGTGTTGTCGCCTTCGGTGGCCTGCTTGAAGAGGCCGTAGATCTTCAGCAGCGTCGGGTTGTCGGGGCGCTCGGCCAGGAGCTTGGAGTTGGCCTGGGCGGCTTCGAATTGGGCGTTGAGGTCGGACATGGCGGTGGGAAGAAGATGAGTCGAAACGGCAATCTTAATAACCGGGAGCGGGAGGAACATTCATGAAGAAGACATCCGCACTCTGGTGTGCCGTGCTGCTGCAGCTTCTGCTGCTGGCCGCGACGAGCGCGCATGGCGCCTTGCGCGAGGAGCAGTTCGACGTGCCGGTGCAGGTCAGCGACATCTACGGCAAGCGCGTCGAGCAGTCCATCCGGGTGACTGTCTTCTCGGACGACGCGAACCCGGTGCCGGCTCCGCTGATCGTCCTCAACCACGGGCGGGCGGCGCAGTCCGCGGAGCGCGCGGCCATGGGGCGCGCGCGCTATTCGGTGGCGTCGCGCTTCTTCGTGGCGCAGGGCTTCGTCGTCGCTGTGCCGACCCGCATCGGCTACGGCGTGACCGGCGGCGAAGACGTGGAGGCCAGCGGCCAGTGCGGCGCCAGGCGCTACGCACCGGCCTACGAAGCGGGGCTGGCACAGACGCTGCGGGTGCTCCAGGTGATGCGCGCGAGGCCCGATGTCGATCCGGCGCGCGCCGTCATCGTCGGCCAGTCGTTCGGCGGAACCATCGCCATCGCGGCGGCCGCCCAGAACCCGGCGGGCGTGGTGGCGGCCATCAACTTCGCGGGCGGCGGTGGCGGCAATCCGAAAACGCAGCCGCAGCGCCCGTGCTCGCCGGAGGCGCTGGAGCGGCTGTTCGGCCACTACGGCAAGACGGCGCACATGCCCACGCTGTGGATCTACACCGAGAACGACCAGTACTTCGGGCCCACCTATCCGCAGGAATGGTTCAAGGCCTTCAGGGATGCGGGCGGCAAAGGCGAGTTCACGCAGTTCCCGCCTTACGGCGAGGACGGGCACGCGCTGTTCTCGCGCTATCCCGAGGTGTGGCAGCCGCGGGTGCGGGCGTTCCTGGAGCAGGTCGGGCTGATGCGCCAGCGGCGGTGACGCGCGCCGCTCAGTCCGACAGGCCGGCCCGAGCCAGCTCCACGTCCAGCCGCTCCCGCGCATCCGCCGGTGTCATCGCCGCGGCCTTTTCATAGAGCTGGGTGGCTTCGGCCATGCGCGAGTCGCCATGCAGCATCAGGAGGGCGCGGGCGTATTCCATCATTCCGGCGGGCGAGTGCGGGTGCAGTTCGAGCCCGCGCTCGAACAGCTCCACCGAGGTCTCGGCGCGCACGCCGTAGGTCATGCGGCCGACCAGCGCGCCCACCTTGTCGATCACCTCGGCATGGAACGCGGCCAGCGCGAGGTGCGCGTCGGCGTGCGCCGGCTGCAGCGCGATCACATGCTCCAGCGCGCCCTTGAGCTTGGTGCCGAGGCCCTGGGCCAGCGCGCGCGCCACGCTGATGCCCTGGCTGTAGCGGCCCAGTGCATAGGCCTGCCAGTAGAGCGCCTGGCAGTTGTCGGGTTCGGCGGCGGCCTGCGCACTGGCGCGCTCGATCACCTGGCGGAACATCGCGAGCCGGGTGGCCTCGCGCGGCTCGAGGTAGTTGGCGTAGATGGCGGTGGCCTGGTTGGCCAGCACCAGGCCTTCGGAGCCGTGCAGAAGGCCGATGGCGGCGGCGCGTTCGAATTCGCCGCTGTGGTACAGCGCCCAGCCTTCTGCCAGCGGCGCGTCGGGAGCGGGCGGCGGCAGGTGGTGGCCGGCGTGCAGGCGCGGCCAGTGCGGCAGCACGCTGCGCGCATCGAAGCGCGGCACGTCGGCGTAGGGAAGGGGCGTCCAGGGTTCCGCGTTCGCGGCGACCGGGCCGGCGGACATCAGCGAGAGCGGTTTGAAATCGGGGTGGGGCATGGTGTGAACAGGGCCCTAGGCCGCCATGTCGACCGTGGGAGCCACGTTGTGCGTGGCATCTTCGCCGTTGTAGGCATTGCTCAGTGTCAGCAGATGCCGCCGTTGTTCGCGTCCGAGATAGGGCGCGAGCAGGTGCAGGGTGTGGTGGCCGCCGCGCATCAGCGCGCCCTGCGCATGCGCGGGCTCGAGCGCCTCGCGCGGGTTGCGCACGTACTCGTAGCTCAGCCAGTAGGTGAGCACCACGACCATGCTCTGGGCCAGCGGATCGATCTCGTGCGCGTCGATGTCCAGGTGGCCGGCGCGGCCGAGGCCGGAGATCAGCTGGCGGATCGCGCGGGTCTTGTTCTTGAGCACCAGCTGGAACTGCGTTTCCAGGTGACGGTTCTTGCTCAGCAGGTCGTTCAGGTCGCGGTAGAGAAAGCGGTAGCGCCAGATCAGCTCGAACAGCGTGTGCATGAAGAACCATGCGTCCTCCACGTCGTGCACGCCTTCGCTCGCATGCAGCAGCTCGTTGAGCTCGGCCTCGTAGCCTTGGTAGAGCGTGTTGATCAGCTCTTCCTTGGCGGGGTAGTGGTAGTAGAGGTTGCCGGGGCTGATGTTGAGCTCGCCCGCGATCAGCGTGGTCGAGACGTTCGGTTCCCCGAAGCGGTTGAACAGGTCCAATGCGGCTTCGAGGATGCGTTGCGCTGTGCGGCGTGGCGCCTTCTTTGCCATGTCGGTGCCCCCGGTGTGTCTCTTGGTCTTGGGAACACTCTAGCGTATGTGCACTGCACCATGAACGGTGCGGGACATGTTTTGCGGCGCTGATTTTTTGTGCAGCGCCGCAATTCGGGCGAGGTCAGCCGGCCTTGGTGCGGCGCAGCGTCTTCTTCGCGGCGGGGGCGGGTGCCGCGGTTTTGCGCGCGGTGGTCTTGCGGCTGGTTGCGGCTGCCTTCGCGCTGCCTTTCAACTGCGCTTCGAGGGCCTCGACGCGCGCCTGTAGCGCGGCCATGTCGGCCGCCGAAGGGACACCGAGTTTTTCGAGGGCGCGTGCCACGCGCTCTTCGAAGATGTTCTCCAGCTTGCCCCACTGACCCGCGGCCTTGGTGCCGAACTCGCTGGCGAAGCCGGCCATGCGCTGCTGGGCCTGGGCGAGGGTTTCTTCGGCGGCGGCCTGGGTCTTCTTCTGCATGCCGGCGCCGTCCTTGACCAGCGCCTCGAAGGCCTTGCTGCCTTCCTGCTGCATCTTGGCGAAGGCGCCGAGGCCGGCCAGCCAGATCTGCTGCGCGGAATCCTTGATGCGGTCGGAGGATTTGTCGTTGCCGTTGTTGCTGTCGTCGTCTTGAGTCGCCATTGCGAAGTAGTCCTTTGAAAACTTGTCGCCTGACTCTAGCCGCTGGGCATCGCTTCCGTTAGAGCTTCGCCTCTACGACGATGACGGTGGCTACGGCGTGGCGCCGGCTGCGCGGCTGGCATCGAGATGCGCCTTCGCCCGTTCCGCCAGTGCCATTTCGCCGGGCGTGCCGGGCACGAAGGCTTCCACCGGAAGCGGCCGGCCGTGCGAATCGACCGAGACGAAGACGATCAGGCACTCGGTGGTCTTTTCCATCATGCCGCCCTTCATGTCGCCGCTGCGCACCTCGACCGAGATGTTCATGCTGGTGGTGCCGGTGTAGGCGAGGCGGGCTTCGACCTCGACGAGGTCGCCGATCATGATCGGCCGGTGAAAGCGGATGCTGCCGATGAAGGCGGTGACGCAGTAGCGCTTGGCCCAACTGGTCGCGCAGGCGTAGCCCGCCTCGTCGATCCACTTCATGACCGTGCCGCCGTGGACCTTGCCGCCGAAGTTGACGGTGTTGGGTTCGGCCAGAAATCGCAGGGTGATCGAGGACATTGGGGCGCCTTATAAGGGTGGCTGTGGGTGAGGAGCCGCGATTATGCGAGCGGGCGCCCGCTTCCGGCCGCGCCGCCTGTCGTCCCGACACACACGCTCAGCTGCCGCTGAAGAGTTGCGCCAGCGTGCGCCGAAGCCACGCGTTGCCCGGGTCCGCATGGAAGCGCTCGTGCCAGTGCTGCTTGACCGCGTAGTCCGGCAGCGCGAAGGGCAGCTCCAGGAGCTTCACTGGCTCCTGCGTGGCCAGCACCTTGCCCAGGATGCGCGGCACCACGACGAGCAGCTCGGTGTGCGCCACGATCCGCGCCACGCTCAGGAAGCTCGACAGCCGCACCACCACGTCGCGCTTCAACCCGAGCCGCGCGATGGTCGTGTCGACGATGGCATGCCCCGTGCCCGACGTGGACACCACCGCATGCGCCTCCGCCTCGAAGCGCTTGCGCGCGAGCCTGGCGCCGATGCGCGGATGGTTCTGTGCCGCGAGGCACACGAAGTTCTGCATGAACAGCGTCTGCTGGTAGAAGCCCGCGTCCAGCTGCGGCATGAAGCCCACGGCCAGGTCGACCTCGCCGTCCTGCAGGCGGCGGCCGCTGTTGGTGGAGATGATCTCGGTCTCGATGTGCACGCCCGGCGCCACGTGCCGCAGGTGGTCGAGGAGGCCGGGCAGCAGCACCACCTCGCTGATGTCGGTCATGCAGATGCGAAAGCGCCGCTGCGCCCCGGCGGGCTCGAAGCTGCTGCGGTTGCCCTGCGCCTGCGCCAGTTGGGCCAGTACCTCGCGCAGGTTCGGGTAGATGCGCTCGGCATGCGGCGTGGGCTGCATGCCCTGCGCGGTGCGGGTGAAGAGGCGATCGTCGAAGTGCGCACGCAGCTTGTTGAGCGCGGTGCTGGCCGCGGCCTGCGCCATGCCCAGCCGCTCGGCCGCCTTGGAGACGTTGCCGGTCTTGTAGACCTCGTCGAACACGGCGAGCCATTCGAGATCGAGCTTGGACATGGTGTTCTCCGGGCTTCTTGGCTTAGGGCGAAAGACACCATTATCGAAATTTTCAATTCCGTGTATTGGCTGCCGGTCTTGAGGAAATAGTGGGGCGGCTCAACAATGCCGCAACGGAGACAACCACGCATGAATTCCGCTTCCCAGAGCCCCGCCAAGAGCCCCGCAAAAAGCGCCCCGGCCAACGCCGCCGAACGCAGCGACTACTACGCCCGCATCCGCCCCCTGAACCTCACGCCGCTGTGGGAATCGCTGCACGCCCTGGTGCCGCGCGAGCCGCAGACGCCATGCGTGCCCGCGCTCTGGCGCTACGACGAGATCCGCCCGCTGCTGATGGAGTCGGCCGAGCTCATCACCGCCGAGGAGGCCGTGCGCCGCGTGCTGGTGCTCGAGAACCCGGCGCTGCCCGGCAATTCGTCGATCACGCAGTCGATCTACGCGGGGCTGCAGCTCATCATGCCGGGCGAGGTGGCGCCCTCGCACCGCCATGTGCAGTCGGCGCTGCGCTTCATCGTCGACGGCAAGGGCGCCTACACCACGGTGGGCGGCGAGCGCACCACCATGTACCCGGGCGACTTCATCATCACCCCCTCGTGGGCCTGGCACGACCATGGCAACGAAGGCATCGAAGGTGTGAGCGAACCGGTGGTGTGGCTCGACGGGCTCGACATTCCGATGCTGCGCTTCTTCGACGCCGGCTTTGCCGAGAACGACGACGCCAAGGTGCAGCATGTCGCGCGCCCCGAGGGCCACAGCCTCGCGCGCTTCGGCCACAACATGGTGCCGGTGCGGCACGACCACGTATCGGCCACCTCGCCGATCTTCAACTACCCGTATGCGCGCAGCCGCGAGGCTCTCGCGCAACTGCAGAAGCAGGAAGCGCCCGATGCGTGGCTGGGCCACAAGCTGCGCTACATCAACCCGCTGACGGGCGGCTCGCCGATGCCGACGATCTCGACCAACCTGCAATTGCTGCCGAAAGGCTTCGCGGGCAAGACGCACCGCGCGACCGATGGCGCCGTGTACAGCGTGGTCGAAGGCCACGGCATCGCCGAGATCGCGGGCCAGCGCTTCGAGTTCGGCCCGCGCGACACCTTCGTCGTGCCGTCGTGGGCGCCGCTGCGGCTTTTGTCGCCGGTCGATGACGTGGTGCTCTTCAGTTTTTCCGACCGGCCCGTGCAGCAAGCCATGGGCATCCTGCGCGAAGCCTTTCTCGAAGACGCCTGAACGGCGGCCGACCTCTTTTCATTTCATCATTTTTGACCGTGTGCCGTTTCGTGCGGCAGGAACCCTCCATGTCCTTCGTCTTCACGCCTCCTTCCATCGTCGGCCTGCCCATCGTCGACTCCGACAAGCTATTCCCCGTGCGCCGCGTCTACTGCGTCGGCCGCAACTACGCAGCACACGCCCGCGAGATGGGGTTCGACCCCGACCGCGAACCGCCGTTCTTCTTCTGCAAGCCCAACGACGACGCCTCGGTCGTGCCGGTGGCTGAAGGCGAGACCGGCAAGATCCCGTACCCGCCGCTCACGAGCAACTACCACTACGAGGCCGAGCTCGTGGTCGCCATCGGCAAGGGCGGCAAGGACATCCCGGTGGACCAGGCATCGAGCCACATTCACAGCTACGCCGTCGGCCTCGACATGACGCGCCGCGACCTGCAGATGAAGATGCGCGAAGCCGGCCGCCCTTGGGAAATCGGCAAGGCCTTCGACTTCTCGGCGCCCATCGCGCCGCTGCGCACGCTCGCCGACGTGGGCGAGATCAACGCGGGCGCGATCACGCTCACCGTCGATGGCGAGGTGCGCCAGAACAGCGACATCACGCACCTGATCTGGTCGGTCAACGAAGTGATCGCCAATCTCTCGACGCTCTTCACGCTGCAGCCCGGTGACCTGATCTTCACGGGCACGCCTGAAGGCGTGGGCGCGGTGAAAGCGGGGCAGACGATCAAGGTGAGCATCGAGCGGCTGCCGTCGCTCACCGTTCGCATCGACTGATAGGGAATGCGGTCTGTCGTTGCAACCGTTCGGACCGAGCTTGTCGAAGCCTCGCGCAGCGCTTCGACAAGCTCAGCGTGAACGGATTTTTCTTGAACTCAATTTGTACGAGGCCGCAGTCC
Source organism: Variovorax paradoxus EPS (assembly GCF_000184745.1). NCBI lineage: Bacteria > Pseudomonadati > Pseudomonadota > Betaproteobacteria > Burkholderiales > Comamonadaceae > Variovorax > Variovorax paradoxus. Next base: position 390,563 of record NC_014931.1, read on the forward strand.
CCATGAGTGCATTCCCCTCCGAAACAAGACACCCGTCTGTGCTGCTCGTCGGCGGCGGCATCGGCGGCATGGCCGCGGCACTTGCGCTCGCGCGCCTCGGTGTTTCCATCGACCTGCTCGAACAGAGCGCAGCCATCGGCGAGATCGGCGCGGGCCTGCAGCTCGGCCCCAATGCCTTCGCCGCGCTTGATGCGCTCGGCGTGGGCGAGGCGGTGCGCCGGGGCTCGGTCTTCACGGACAGGCTCGTGATGATGGATGCGGTCGATTGCGGCGAGGTGGCCTCGGTGCCGGTCGGCGAGGCTTTCCGCGCGCGCTTCAGGAATCCGTATGCGGTGAGCCACCGCGCCGACCTGCATGGCGCGATCCACGAAGCGGTGAAGCAGCATCCGCTGATCCGCTTCCACACCTCGGCGCAGGTCGAATCGATCGATAGCGGTGCGCACGGTGTCACCGCGGTCACGCGCGATGGCCGGCGCTTCCAGGCCGATGCCATCGTGGGCTGCGACGGCGTGAAGTCGGTGGTGCGCGCCAAGCTCATCGGCGATGCGCCGCGTGTCTCGGGCCACGTCGTCTACCGCGCGGTCGTGCCCGCGGCCGACATGCCGGCCGACCTGCGCTGGAACGCGCCCGTCGTCTGGGCCGGCCCCAACTGCCACCTGGTGCACTACCCGCTGCGCCATGGCGAGCAATACAACCTGGTCGTCACCTTCCACAGCCGCGAAGAAGAGGAATGGGGCGTCACCGACGGCAGCAAGGAAGAAGTGCTCTCGTACTTCGAGGGCGTGCACGCGCGCCCGCGTCAGTTGCTCGACCGGCCCACCTCGTGGCGCCGCTGGAGCACCGCCGACCGCGACCCCGTCGACCGCTGGAGCGAAGGCCCGGCCACGCTGCTGGGCGATGCGGCGCATCCGATGATGCAGTACCTCGCGCAGGGCGCCTGCATGGCGCTCGAAGATGCGGTGACGCTGGGCGCGGCGGTCGAGGCCTGCGATTTCGACATGACCGCCGCCTTCAAGCTGTACGAAGCGGCGCGCGTTGCCCGCACGGCGCGTGTGGTGCTGTCGGTGCGCGAGATGGGTCGCCTGTACCACGCGAAGGGCGTCGAGCGGTTGGTGCGCAACAGCCTCTGGATCGGCCGCACGCCGGAGCGTTTCTACGATGCGGTCGAGTGGCTCTATGCGTGGCGGCCGGAGCACTGTCTGGACGATGCACCCACATCGCTGCAACCTGCCGCGGCCGAGTTTTCGTTGCATTGAAACGAGTTTCTTCCATCATCACTATTCGAGGCCAAAGGCCCAGGAGACAAGCACCATGAATTTCTCGCGCACATTGCTGACGGGCGGCCTCGCCTTCACCGTTACCGTCGCCACCACCGGCGCGCTGGCGCAGGCCGGCGACTTCCCGAACAGGCCCGTGACGCTGGTCACGCCCTTCGCCGCCGGCAGCGGCCCCGACGCGGTGCTGCGCCTCGTGTCCGACAAGCTCTCGCGCCTGTGGAACCAGCGCGTGGTGATCGACAACAAGCCCGGCGGCGGCGGCTTCATCGCCATCGACCAGGCGCGCCGCGCCGCGCCCGACGGCTACACGCTGCTGCAGCTGGACAGCGAGCACGTCGCCGCGCTGCCGCACCTCTACAAGTCGAAGAACTTCGTGACGCTGCAGCACTTCGACCCGGTGGCCTCGCTGTTCCGCACGCCTTTCTTCGTGGCCGTGGGCACCGATTCGAAGTGGAAGACCATGGGCGATCTCATCGCCGCCGCCAAGGCCGAGCCCGAAGGCGTGGTGTACGGCTCCTGGGGCGTCGGGAGCCCGGGCCACCTGGGCGCGCAGCAACTGGAGGCGCTCACCGGCATCCGCATGCGGCATGCGCCGTACCGCGAGGTGTCGCAGCTCTATTCCAACGTGGGCACGGGCGAGGTGCCGTGGGCCTTCGCGAGCATTCCGTCGAGCCAGGGCATCTACAAGGCCGGCAAGCTGCGCTACATCGCGGTCGCGGCGCCCAAGCGCATTCCGCAGATGCCCGACGTGCCGACCATGGCCGAGGCGGGCGGGCCGGCCTCGCTCGAAGTCAACTCCTTCGTCTCGCTGCTCGCGCCCAAGGGCGTGCCGGCGGCGGTGAAGGCAAAGATCAACGCCGATGTCGCCAAGGTCATCGCCGACCCCGAGATCCGTGCGCGCTTCGACACCTTCGCCTTCGAGCCGCTGGCGTGGTCGCCCGAGGAGATCCAGCGCAACGCCGAGGCCAAGTCGAAGGTGTACGGCGAACTGGTGCGCAGGGGCAACATCAGCCTCGAGTAGCGGCTGGCCTGCCTTCCCAGGGGTGTGGCCCGCAGTTAAGCTGCCCCTCTTTGCTTTCTTTGACAAATTTTTCACGTTCTTTTCGCCCATGCAAGCCCAAAAAAGAGCCCTCCTGATCGCCTGCGGCCTGGCCGCCGCCGCCCTGCTGCCGCTCGCCGCCCACGCACAGGCCGCCGACTGGCCGACCAAACCCATCCGCCTGCTCGTGGGCTTTCCGGGCGGTTCCACCCCCGACATCGCGGCGCGCACCATCGCCGAGCCGCTGGGCAAGGCGCTGGGCCAGCCGATCGTGGTGGACAACAAGGCCGGCGCCTCGGGCAACATCGCGGCCGACCAGGTGGCCAAGGCCACCGACGACCACACGCTGGGCCTGGTCATCAACGGCAATCTCACCTCGTCGAAGATGCTGTACCCGAAGCTGCCCTACGACCCGGTCAAGGACTTCACGTATCTCTCGCTGATCGCGACGGCGCCGCTGGTGCTGGTGGCGCAGAACAACCTGCCCTCGGGCACCGCCTTCTTCGACGCCGCGCGCCAGGCCGGCGACAAGTGGAACTACGGCTCGGTGGGCATCGGCTCGGTGGGCCACCTCGGCATGGAACTGCTCAAGAGCCGCGTGGCCGGCTTCAAGCCCGAGCACGTGCCCTACCAGGGCAATCCGCAGGTCATCACCGCCATGCTGGGCGACCAGGTGCAGATGGGCCTGATCCCGCCGGGCGTGGCCATGCCCCAGGTGCGCGCCGGCAAGCTCAAGGCGATTGGCCTCACCGGCGGACGCAGCGCGCTGGTGCCCGAACTGCCGCCGCTGTCCGAAGCCGGCGTGAAGGACTTCAGCCTCGAGGTGTGGGTGGCGCTGCTCGGTCCGGCCAACCTCTCGAAGGCCGCGCAGGCGCGCATCAGCCGCGAACTCGAGGTCGTCATGAAGACCCCCGAGGTCCGCCGCAAGCTCTTCGAGCAGGGCTGGCAGGCCGTGGGCACCTCGCCGGACGGCATGCGCACCCGCGTGACGGAAGAGGCTGCGATCATGACCAAGATCATTTCCACCCGCGGAATCAAGCTGCAGTGATGGCAGCCCAGCAGAAGACCCTGACCGAACCGGCGCGCGAACTGCCGGTCTTCGGCGAATACGACGTGGTGGTGGTCGGCGGCGGCCCCGCCGGCATCGCGGCCGCCGTGAGCGCCGCGCGCCACGGCGCCAACACCCTGCTGGTGGAGCGCTACGGCTTCCTCGGCGGCATGGGCACCGCGGGCGGCGTGACCAACTTCGCCGGCCTCTACGGCAAACGCAACGGAGAGATGACGCTGCTGGTGCGCGGCGTGGCCGACGACCTGCTCGATCGCATCGGCGCACTCGGCGGCCTCAACAAGCCGCAGGACGGCATGCAGGGCCGCATCCGCGTTCGCTCCTACGACACCTCGGCCTACAAGATCGCGGCCGACCAGTTGCTGATCGATGCGGGCGTGAACCTGCTGTTCCACGCGTGGGCGGCGGCGGTGATCCGCGACGGCGACCGCATCGCGGCGCTCGTGGTCGAGACCAAGTCGGGCCGCCAGGCGATCCGCGCCAACGCCTTCATCGACGCCAGCGGCGACGCCGACGTGGCCGCCTTCGCAAGCGTGCCCTTCGAGGTGGGAGACGGCCACGGCAGCGGCCTCTTTCCGACCACGATGTTCCGCGTCGGCCAGGTCGATGCCGAACCCGCGCTTGCGGCCGTGGGCGAGTTCAAGGCCATCAACGACCTGATGGCCGAGGTGCAGCAGCAGAAGCCCGGCACCTACAGATTTCCGCGCGAAGGCGCGATCCTGCGGCCCAACATCGATCCGCGCGAATGGCGTGCCAACGTCACGCAGATCCGCAACGCGGCCGGCCGCGCGATGAACGGCGTCGATGCACGCGAACTCACCGAGGGCGAGCTCGAAGGCCGCCGCCAGATCGCCGAGTACTTCAATTTCATGAAGGCCGAGGTGCCGGGTTTCGGGCATTCGGCCATCGTGGAGATCGCGCCGCAGGTCGGCATCCGCGAAACGCGCCGCATCGAGGGCCTCTATGCGCTCACCGGCGAAGACATCCTTTCGTCGGCACGGTTCGACGACAGCATCGGCATCAACGCCTGGCCGATGGAGATGCATGCCGACGGCCGCATCGAATGGGCCTTTCCGCGCGACGACAACCACACCTACAACCAGCTGCCCTGGCGCATGCTGGTGCCGCGCACGGTCGACAACCTGCTGGTGGCCGGCCGCTGCGCCGCGATGACGCACGAAGGCCAGTCGGCCGCGCGCGCGAGCGGCGGTTGTTTCGTGATGGGCCAGGCCGCGGGCACGGCGGCGGCATCGCTGGGCAGCGCAAATTTTGCGGATGTCGACGTGCCGGCGCTGCAGAAGAAGCTGGTCGCCGACGGCGCGGACATCGATCGCTGAAGCCACCGAATCCACGGTATGGCGCTAGAGTCCGGGGCTTGATGAACTCCAACCCCGGACGAAAAGTGCACCTCCTTTCGTTTTCGACCCCAGCGCGTCGTCTCCTCCTCGCCGTTTCCTGCGCCGCGCTCGGCCTCATGCAATGGGGCTGCGCCAGCACCCCCGAAGGCGAACCCGTCCACGGCAAGGACGAAGTGGTGAGCTTCCTCGCCGCCAAGGACGGCCGCAAGGTCGTCGTCGCCGCCGAGAAATATCACTACGTGTTCGACGGCGACCCGTCCGTGGCCGCGCTGCTGCGCTGGAGCGGACGCACCAAGGTCACGCCCAGCCTCAACGGCGAACTCAAGGTGGCGCGCAACAACAGCTTCGAAGGGTCGTACACGCTCGTCGCCTTCGATGCCGATCTGACGCCCGAAGACCGCACTTTCCTCATCCAGACAGGTTTTGCCAAGACCGACATGAAATACGGCGACCGCACCGGCCCGGCGCTGCGCTACTTCGGCACCGTCTACGGCACGCGCTACGCGGCCGCGCCGCTCAAGCCGGCCGACACGCTCGACTTCTCCCGTTCGTTCCTCATCAGGTACGTCGAGCAGGAAACCGCCACCGGCCCCGCGGCCCAACCCGCCCCGTCGCCGCTGATCTATGACGACGGCGGCAAGCTGCTGGTGGGCGGCGTGCCCATGTTCATCGTGCAGGGCGGCACCGACTACCGATGCCGGGCGCGCTTCATGGACATCTGCTTCTACAAATAGCGGCGGCGCGCTGACTGAGAGGCTGCTCGGTCACGCCGAATTGCCTCTCAGCCTCTGACCGGGCCGCGACAGCTCGCCGGCCCGTCCTTTGCTATGGTCGAAGGCTGCTTTTTTCCTGCACTGACGACTGCCCTTTGCCGATGACCACCGATCCCGCCACCGCCGCCCGCCTCGTCGACGAACTCGTCGCCCTCATGCAGCTCGAACCGCTCGGCGGCGACCGCTTTCGAGCCCAGAGCGAAGACATCGGCACCCCGGCCGTCTTCGGCGGCCAGGTGCTCGGTCAGTCGCTCGCAGCCGCGAGCCTCACGGTCGGTGCCGACCGGCCGGTGCATTCGATGCACGCCTACTTCCTGCTGCCGGGCGAGCACGCGCCCATCAAGTACAGCGTCGACCGCGTGCGCGACGGCCGCAGCTTCACCACCCGCCACGTGGTGGCGCGCCAGGGGGAGCGGATCATCTTCGAGATGTCGGCGTCGTTCCAGACGGTGGACGACGGCGTCGAGCACCAGCTCGCGATGCCCGCTGTCGAAGGCCCCGAAGGCCTGGTGAGCGAACTCGACCAGCGCCTCGCCCTCGGCGACCGCCTGCCCGAGCGCTGGCGCATCAAGGGCCTGGAGCCGCACGGCATCGAATACCGCCGCGTCGAGGCCGACGACCTGCTCACGCCCATCGTGCGGCCGTCGGAAAGCGCGATCTGGATGCGCGCCATCGCGCCGCTGCCCGACGACCCGGTCGTGCACCGCGCGCTGCTCGCCTACGCCTCCGACCACGGCTTGTTGCGCGCCGCGATGCTGCCGCACGGCCTGAGCTTCATGAGCGGCCAGGTGCGCCCCGCGAGCCTGGACCACGCGATGTGGTTCCACCGCGATTTCCGCATGGACGACTGGCTGCTCTACGTGCTCGACTCGCCCAGCGCGAGCGGTGCGCGGGGCCTGTGCCGCGGCAGCCTGTTCACGCGCGACGGCCGGCTCGTGGCCTCGACCGCGCAAGAGGGCATGCTGCGCATCGTGCGCTGAGAAGACAGACCCGCAACCCAAGGACACATCGAATGAAGATCTTCCACTCGCCCGCTTCGCCGTTCGTGCGCAAGTGCATGGTCGTCGCGCACGAGCTCGGCATTGCCGACCGCATCGAGAAACTGCCGAGCGCGGCCGGCCCGGTGAAGCGCGACGCGACCATCCTCCCGAAGAATCCGCTCGGCCAAGTCCCTACTTTCCTGTGCGACGACGGGCAGGTGCTGTACGACAGCCGCGTGATCTGCGAATACCTCGACGCAAAGCATTCGGGTTCGCTGTTTCCCGCCGATGGCACGCAACGCTGGGCCCGTCTCACCGAACTGGCCCTCGCCGACGGTATGACAGCCGCCGCACTGCTCGCGCGCTACGAAACCATGCTGCGCCCCGAAGCCCTGCGCTGGAATGACTGGACCGAGGGCCAGCTCGCGAAGGTGCGCACCGGCCTTGAATGGCTCGAAACGGCGGCACCGTCGTTCGGTGATCGCGTCGATATCGGGACCATCGCCTTCGGTTGCACGCTGGGCTACATGGACTTCCGGTTTCCGTCGGTCGATTGGCGCGGCGAGGCGCCGAACACGGCGAAGTGGTTCGAGGTGTTCAACCAGCGGGCCTCGATGCAGGCGACGCTGCCGGCTGTCGCCTGAGTCCGTTCAGGGCGGCACTCGCGCCGACGGTGGGCCCTGTTTCGCGAATGTCCCCCGCCTTCGGCTCCTCCTTTATCTCGCGAAACAGAGCCCACCATCAGCGAGCGCTTTCAGAGCGGTCGTTGATCGCCGATCACCAACAGCGTGCCCAAGTGCGCAGGGCATCGGGTGCTCCCCGCAGCGAAATGAATGCGAAGGGACTTCTCGCTTTCTGGTCACGGCATCGAGTGCCAAGATTGATTTGCGAAGTCAATCTGAAACCTTTGAAAGGAGAAGCCCCATGAACGAGATTACCCGAGTCGGCGTGGATTTGGCAAAGCGCGTGATCCAGGTCTTTGCGGTCAATGCCGCGGGCTTGCGCGTCACCGGGCGCGCCTTGGCACGCGATAAATTCCTGGCTTGGTGCGCGCAACTGCCCGCGGGCTGCCTGGTTGCCATGGAGGCCAGCTCCAGCGCCCATTACTGGGCGCGCAAGCTGCTTGCTCTGGGGCTGGATGCCCGCATCATTGCCGCCCCGCACGTCGTGCCTTATCGCCTCCAAGGCAAGAGCGGCAAGAACGACGCCAACGATGCCGCTGCGATCTGCGAGGCGGCCTCGCGCCCGCACATGCACTTCGTGCCGATCAAGAGCGTGGAGCAGCAAAGCATGCTGTGCATTCACCGCCTGCGAGAGGGCGTCAAGGCAGACCGCACCGCCTGCATCAACCGCATCCGGGGCCTGTTGGCGGAGTTCGGATTGGTGTTCGCCCAAAGCCCCGAGGCGCTGCGCCAGGTGCTTCCCGACGCGATGGAAGATGCCAGCAATGAACTGGGCGCTCTGGCCCGGTTGACGCTGCAGCGGGCCTATGCGCAATGGCAAGAACTCGATGCACACCTGCGATGGTGCGACGAGCGCATCGCTGCACACGGCAAGGCCAGCGATCAGGTGCGCCAGGCCGAGCAGTTGCTGGGCGTGGGACCGGTCACGGCATCCGCGGTGGTGGCCACGGTGGGCGACTTCAAGCAATTCAAGAACGGTGCGCAGTTCGGCGCCTGGCTGGGTCTGACGCCTCGACAGAACTCCAGCGGCGGCAAGAACAACCTGGGGCGCATCACCAAGCGAGGCGACGCGTACCTGCGCACGCTGCTGATCCAGGGGGCCAAGTCGATCGTGCTGACGGCGCACAGACGCGACGACCCGATCTCGCGCTGGGTGCAGGCCTTGCGCGAGCGCTCCGGGTGGCAGAAGGCCGTGGTGGCGTTGGCCAACAAGAACGCGCGCATCCTGTGGGCCGTGTTCGCACGCGGGCGGGCCTTCGATGCGCACCACGTCAGTACCAAACCACCAGGCGCCATCGCTGCGGTCATCGCGGTGTAGCGCGAGCTGTTCGAAGAGCCTTTGTTGATGTTTGTTTGTTTGCCAGACGTGAGTTCCAAGATGCAATGAACAGGTCAGACCGGCAGCGGGCAAGCTCGACTCCCCCTTGGTGATGCCAATTGAAGTGGGCATCACGAGAAATGAATGGAGCCCCGCTGAGCGGTTCGTATCTGGGTCCGCACGGCCACACGCCCGTGCAACAAGACCGTCGGTAGATGTGCAGTCTGTTCCTCGTTTCGTTGCGACTCGATCCTCACCGCCTTGCAGGCAATACAGCATGGCAAGAAAACAACCCTGAACCCGTGCTTGACCGCGCGAGAAGTCCCGGTACAAGGGGGAGGCCGCAGGCCGGAGGACATTCGCGGAGGGGAGTACCCGGTGGCCTGTGCGCACGCCCCGAAATCTTGGCTAAATGCACCCCTCGCCCGAAACGAAAAAAGGAATCCGCATGTCTTCTGAAGCACAAAAGAAAGTAGCCGTCGTCACCGCCGGCGGCAGCGGCATGGGCGCCGCCGCAGCCCGCAAGCTCGCGGAGGACGGCTTCCGCGTCGCCATCCTCTCGTCGTCGGGCAAGGGCGAAGCGCTGGCCCAGGAACTCGGTGGCATCGGCGTGACCGGCTCGAATCAGTCGAACGACGACATCAAGCGCCTGGTCGACAAGGTGACGGACACATGGGGCCGCGTCGACGTGCTGGTCAACAGCGCAGGCCACGGCCCCCGCGCACCGATCCTCGAGATCTCCGACGAAGACTGGCACCGCGGCATGGACGTCTACCTGCTGAGCGCCGTGCGCCCCAGCCGCCTCGTGGCACCGCTGATGGTGAAGCAGGGCGGCGGTTCGATCATCAACATCTCCACCTTCGCGGCCTTCGAGCCCGACCCCGTGTTCCCCACTTCCGGCGTGTTCCGCGCCGGCCTCGCGGCCTTCACCAAGCTCTTCGCCGACCAATACGCCGCACACAACGTGCGCATGAACAACGTGCTGCCCGGCTTCATCGACAGCCTGCCCGAGAAGGAAGTGTTCCGCGAGCGCATCCCGATGGGGCGCTACGGCAAGAGCAGCGAGATCGCTGCCACCATCGGTTTTCTCGCTTCGGAAGGCGCGGGCTACATCACCGGGCAGAACCTGCGCGTGGACGGCGGCATCACGCGCTCGGTGTGAAGGAAGGCGCGGGTCGCTCTCTACAATCGCGCGCCATGTGTCCGAGGATGCCCCGCTTCCCCATCCGCCGCCGGCAGTCAGGCTGCTCGCGGCCTACGCCTCCTTGACGATCGCGCAGTGACGCGTCGTGGCTTCGGCCACGGCGACACCCGAGGCCGCAGCGCCGGCCCCTTCCTTCTGCCCTTGTCCCGCATCGCCTCGCCGGCGCATCCGGGCTGCTTTTCTTTTTCCATGTCCTCCTCCCACAGCCGCCTGCGCACCGAGTGGTGCCCGAGCATTCCGCGCGAACTGATGGCCGGCGCGGTCGCCACCTTCGCGCTCATTCCCGAAGTCATCGCTTTCTCTTTTGTCGCGGGTGTCGATCCGGCCGTCGGGCTGTTCGCATCGTTCGTGATCAGCCTCGTCATCGCCTTCACCGGCGGCCGCCCGGCCATGGTGTCGGCCGCCGCGGGTTCGGTCGCGCTCGTGGCCGCGCCGCTGGTGCATGCGCACGGGCTGCAATACCTGCTGGCCGCCGGCGTGCTCGCGGGCGCGATGCAGATCGTGTTCGGCCTGCTGCGCCTGGGCGTGCTGATGCGCTTCGTCTCCACCTCGGTGCGCACGGGCTTCGTCAACGCGCTCGCCATCCTGATCTTCGCGGCGCAGATGCCGCACTTCATCGGCGCTAATACGGCCACCTGGGCGATGGTGGGGCTCGGCCTCGCCGTCATCTACCTGCTGCCGCGCATCACACGCGCCGTGCCTTCGCCGCTGGTGTGCATCGTGGTGGTGACGCTGGTCGGCCACTGGCTCGACCTGCCGCTCAAGACCGTGGCGGACCTCGGGCACCTGCCCGATGCGCTGCCGGCGTTCGCCTTTCCCTCGGTGCCGTTCACGCTCGACACGCTGCGCATCATCGCGCTGCCCGCCTTCGCCATCGCGATGGTCGGCCTGCTCGAATCGATGATGACCGCGAGCGTGGTGGACGAGCTCACCGACACGCCGAGCTCCAAGAACCGCGAGTGCAGCGGCCTGGGCGTGGCGAACGTGGCAGCCAGTTTCTTCGGCGGCATCGCGGGCTGCGGAATGATCGGCCAGACGGTGAGCAATGTGCGCTACGGCGGGCGCGGCCGGCTGTCGACGCTGTTCGCGGGCGCCTTCCTGCTGATCCTCATGGTGCTGCTCAAGCCCTGGGTGTCGCAGGTGCCGGTGGCGGCGCTGGTCGCGATCATGGTGATGGTGTCGGCATCGACCTTCGACTGGGGGTCGCTGCGCACGCTGGTGCGCCACCCGCGCATGTCGAGCGCGGTGATGCTCGCCACGGTGGCGGTCACCGTCGCCACCGACAACCTGGCCGCGGGCGTGGCCGTCGGCGTGCTGCTGAGCGGCGTGTTCTTCACCTTCAAGGTGGCGCGGCTGCTGCACGTGCATGCCGAAGTGGGCGAAGAGGGCCTGCGCACTTACCGCATCACGGGGCAGGTGTTCTTCGCGTCGGCCGACATGCTGGTGGATGCCTTCGACGTGCGCGAGATCGACGGGGCGCCCGTGCACATCGACGTATCGAACGCGCATTTCTGGGACGTGACCGCCGTGGCCGCGTTGACGAAGGTGGTCGAGCGGCTGCGCAAGCACGGCAGCGTGGTGGAAGTGACGGGGCTCAACCAGGCCAGCCGCGACCTGATCCTGCAGCTCGACGCCGCGCCCGAGTAATGCGCGGGTGTAGTGCTTGGGTCCTAGGTAGTTTTCCCCGTGAACGGGTGCTGCCCTGGACCTAGCCTTTCCGGTTTCGCTGGATGTCCGGCGAAGCGGAAAGGCGCCCATGGAAATTCCCGCCCCGGTGTTGAAGAACATGGATCGCACCATCCAGTCCTACGAGGACTCCGCCCGTGAATACAACGCGATCGTGGCGGGTCACCGGCCGCCCGAGATCGTGGACGCGCTGCGCCGGATGATGCAGCTCGTGCCCGCTGGCGGCACGGTGCTGGAGATCGGTTCCGGATCGGGGCAGGACGCCGACTTCATCGAGTCCCTGGGCGGCGTCGTCCGGCGCACCGATGCGGCGCAGGCGTTCCTCGACCTGCAGGCCGAGCGCGGCAAGAAGGGCGAGCTGCTCAATGTCGTGACGGATGCGTTGGGCGGACCCTACGGCGCGATCCTTGCGATGGCCGTGCTGATCCATGTCGATCGTGAGCAGGTTGCGCCCGTTCTCAGCAAAGTGTTCGACGCGCTCGAGCCCGGCGGGGTCTTCCTCGCGGGCATGCGCATCGGCGAAGGCGAGACGAACGGCGACTACCAGACCGTCTACTGGGCGAAAGACCGGTTCGCCGAAGCGCTCGAAGCGGCCGGCCTGCGCCTGCAATGGGACACGGAGTGGATCGGCCGCAAGGACGTGCGGTGGGCTGGCTTCCTCGCGTGCCGTCCGCCCGAGTGAAGGCGGCCTACACGCCCAGGTAGCGCGTCCAGAGCGACCGGTCGGCGTCGAGCGCGGCCGAGTCGCCCCGCCACACCACGCGTCCGCGTTCGAGGATCACATGCCGGTCGGCCAGCGGCAGCAGGCGCTGCACGTACTTGTCGACCACCAGGATCGCTTCGCCCTCGGACTTGAGCGTGGCGATGCAATGCCAAATCTCCTCGCGGATCACCGGGGCCAGGCCCTCGGTGGCTTCGTCGAGGATCAACAGGCGCGGGTGCGTCGACAGCGCACGCGCAATCGCGAGCATCTGCTGCTCGCCGCCCGAGAGCTGGTTGCCCGCGTTGGCCTTGCGTTCCGCGAGGCGCGGAAACAGGCCGTACAGCGCCTCGACCGTCCAGCGCGGCGCGCTGCCGGGGCGCGGCCGTGCGAAGGCGCGCAGGTGCTCGTCGACGCTGAGGTTCGGGAACACATGCCGCCCCTCGGGCACGATGGCCACGCCGCGCCGTGCGATCGCATCGGGCCGCATCGACTTGTTCGGGCCGCCGATGGCCGCGCCGCCGAACTGCACGTCGCCGCGCATCGGCGAGAGCGTGCCGGTCAGCACCTTCAACAGCGTGCTCTTGCCCATGCCGTTGCGGCCCAGCAGCGCGAGCACTTCGCCCGCGCCGATCGTGAGGTCGATGCCGAACAGCACCTGGCTCGCGCCGTAACCGGCCTCGATGGACTTTGCCTCGAGCAAAGTCTTCGTTGTCGTCGCCGTGCTCATGCGTGTCCTTCTGCTTCCGTACCGAGGTACACCGCTTGCACATCGGGATGCCCGCGCACTTCGTCGGCCGTACCGCTCATCAGCACGCGGCCTTGCACCAGCACCGTAAGCCGGTTGGCGAGGCGAAACACCGCGTCCATGTCGTGTTCGATCAGGAGGATGGCCATCGATTCGCGCAGCGATTCGATCAGCTCCACCATACGCGCCGATTCGTCCGGGCCCATGCCCGCCATCGGCTCGTCGAGCAGCAGCAGCTTGGGTTCGGCCGCGAGCGCGAGCGCCACGTCGAGCGCGCGCTGCGCGCCGTGCGGCAGCGTGCCCGCGATACGGTCGCGCTCGCCGCCGAGGCCTACGCGGTCGGCCAGCGCGATGGCGCGCTGCACCAGGTCGCGCTCGGTCGCGCGCGGCGCCATGAAGCGCAGGCTGCTGCCCGCGTGCGCCTGCGCCGCGAGCATCAGGTTGTCGTGCACGGTCTCCTTGGCGAACACGCGCGTCACCTGGAAGCAGCGCGACATGCCGGCCGCCACGCGCTGGTGGTCGCGCAGCTTGGTGATGTCGATCTCGTCGAGCAGGATGCGGCCCGCGTCGGCCTTGAGCAGGCCGGTGATCAGGTTCACCAGCGTGGTCTTGCCCGCGCCGTTGGGGCCGATCAGCGCATGCACCTCGCCGCGTTCGACGGTGAGGCTCACATGGTCGGTCGCCAGCAGGCCGCCGAAGCGCTTGACCAATCCTTCGATTCTGAAAAGGCTCATGGTGTTGCCTTGGTGAGTGGCGCCGCCTGTCGGCGGCGCGCGAGTGCGGCCAGTCCCTTGGGTGCCCACAGCGCGACGGCGATCAGGAGCAGGCCCAGGGGCATGTGCCAGTGCTCGGTGTGCTGCTTCAGGAACTCCTCGAGCAGCAGCCAGACGATGGCGCCCACGGGTCCGCCCCAGCTGCGGCCGAGGCCGCCGATCACCACCATCACCAGCAGCGTGGCCGACTGCGTCCAGTGCATCGTCGCGGGACTGACGAAGCCGTTGCCGCCTGCAAGAAGCGCACCCGCGAGCCCGGCGATGGCGCCGGCAATCGCGAACGCCACAAGCTGCAGCCGGAACACCGGGTAGCCCAGCGCGCGCATGCGCGTCTCGTTGTCGCGGATGCCCATGAGCGCATGGCCGAAGCGCGATTGCGTCGCGCGGTGCAGCCACCAGAGCGCGAGCGCCACGATGACCAGCACGACCCAGTAGAAGTTCGATTCGTTGCCCAGATCGAGGCCGGGCAAGAGCGTCGGGCGGCTCATGAGCGTGTAGCCGTCGTCACCGCCATAGCGGCGCAGCGACACCACCACGAAGTACAGCATCTGCGCGAAGGCCAGCGTGGTCATGATGAAGTAGACGCCGCGGGTGCGCAGCGCCACCGTGCCGATCAGCGCGGCGACGAGGCCGGCCACCAGCGCGGCCAGCGGCCACATCACCCACGCCGACATCACGCCCGCATCGCTGAGTGCCACCACCGTGTACGCGCCCATGCCGATGAAGCCCGCATGCCCGAGCGCCACCATGCCGCCGAAGCCGAGGATGAAGTTGAGGCTCGCCGCGGCCAGCGCCACGATGAGCACGCGGCGCACGAAGCCGATGTAGAAGTCGAGCCCGAACAAGGGCGCGATCAGCGGAAACGCCGCAAGCAGCAGAAAGACCAGCCCGAGGCCGATGGAGCGTGAGGAGAGCTTCATGTGCGCGCCGAAAAGAGTCCGGAGGGCCGGAAGATCAGGACAATCACCATCAGCGCGTACATCGCGACTTCGGCGAAGAGCGGCCCGAGATCGGCCGCGGTGGCCGGCGGCAGCGTGGCGCGCAACAGCATCGGCACGAACGCGCGGCCGATGGTGTCGACCACGCCCACCAGGAGGGCGGCCACGAAGGCGCCGCGCACTGAACCGATGCCGCCGATCACCAGCACGACGAGGGCCGGAATCAGGATGGCTTCGCCCATGCCGACCTGCACGGCAACGATCGGCCCCATCAGCGCGCCGGCCAGTGCGGCGAGTGCCGCGCCGAGCAGGAACACGCCGTTGAAGATGCGGCCCACGCGCACGCCCATCAGCTCAGCCATCGGCCGGTCGGACGCGCCCGCGCGCACACGCATGCCGATGCGCGTGTGATTCACCAGGAGGTAGAGCGCGAGCGCCACCAGGAGCCCGCCGATGAGGATCACAAGGCGATAGGCCGGGTAGGGCAGGCCGTCCATGAGGTTCACCGGACCCGAGAGCGCGGCAGGCGTGGGCGACATCACTGGCGAGGGGCCCCAGGCCATCTTGACGATGTCGTCGGCCACCAGGATCACGCCGAAGGTGGCGAGCACCTGCGCAAGGTGGTCGCGTGTGTAGAGGCGGCGCATCAGCAGCACTTCGAGCAGCAGCGCCACCACCACGGTGACCGCCACCGCGATCACGATGGCGGCGGTGAACGAACCGGTGCGCGTGTGCGCCTCGGCCGCCACGTACGCGCCCGACATGAACAGCGAGCCGTGCGCGAGGTTCAGCACGTCCATGATGCCGAACACCAGCGTGAGGCCCGCAGCCAGCAGGAACAGCATCAGGCCGTAGCCGAGGCCGTTGAGCAGCTGCTCGAGAACAAGAATTCCACTCATAGGTTGAAGAGCGTTGCCCGTGGTTTCATTCGAAAAACACCGAGGAGCCGGCTTTGCCGGGCCTCAGGTGTTGCCCCGCTAGGGGAAGGAGAAGCGGACACGAAGTGCCGCGCAGCCTGCGGGCGAGCTTTACTTCAGCGGGCACTTGTCGGCGTAGCTGTCGCCGTAGTTGGTCAGCACGGTGTTGATCAGCTTGTTCGTGACCTTGCCCTGCGCATCCTTGCCGATCACGCGCAGGTAGAAGTTCTCGATGGGGTAGTGGTTGTTCGCGTACTTGAAGGCGCCGCGCGTGGAGGCGTAGTTGGCCTTCTTCAGCGCTGCGACCACTGCTTCGCGGTTCTGCGCGTTGCCGCCCGATTGCTTCACGGCCGCGTCCATCGCGAGGATCGCGTCATAGGCCTGCGCCGCGTACACCGACGGGTAGCGGCCGTTGTATTCCTTGCGGAACGCGGCCACGAACGCCTTGTTGGCGGGGTTGTCCAGGTCGTGCGCCCAGTGCGAGGTGTTGAACAGGCCGAGCATCGGCTCGCCGACGGCGCCGATCACATCTTCATCGGCCGAGAAGCCGCTGGTCACGAGCGTGATGTCTTTCGACAGACCCGCGCCCACGAACTGCTTGATGAAGTTGATGCCCATCGCGCCGGGCAGGAAGAAGTAGATCGAGTCGGGCTTGGCCGCGCGCAGTTGCGCGAGTTCGGCGGCGTAGTCGATCTGGCCGAGCTTGGTGTAGAGCTCGTCGGCCACCTGGCCCTTGAACTGGCGCTTGAAGCCGCCCAGTGCGTCCTTGCCGGCGGGGTAGTTGGGGGCGATGAGCACCGTTTTCTTGAAGCCGCGGTCCTGCGCGAACTTGCCGGCGGCCTCGTGGAACTGGTCGTTCTGGTAGGCGGTGCCGAAGAAATACGCATTGCATTGCGCACCCGCGAACTGGCTCGGGCCGGCGTTGGCCGAGAGGTACGGCACCTTGGCGTTGAAGAGCGTGGGGCCCACGGCCAGCGCCACGTTGGAGCCGATGGGGCCGCTGAAGATGTCGATCTTGTCGCGCTGGATCATGCGGTCGACCAGCTGCTTGGCCTGGTCGGGGCTGCCGGCCATGTCGGCCTGCACGAATTCGACGTCCTGTCCGCCGAGCTTGCCGTTCAGTTGCTTGATGCCGAGAGCGAAACCGTCGCGCGCCTCGGCGCCCAACGCTGCGAAAGGCCCCGAAATGTCGAGGGCCAAACCCACCTTCACGGGGGCGGCCATGGCCGACGCCGCGGTGCCAAGGGCTGCGCCGCAGAGCAGCAACGAGACGAGGGTGCGCGGCAGCGCGGGCGACTTCGGGGACAGGTGGCTCATGGGTTCTCCGAGGGAGGAAGGATGAAACGACGCACCGGCACCGCGTCATGCAGCACCGGCAACATCGAACCGTTGATGGCTAAATACTTTAGCCGTAAACGATTTAGTGTCAACGGTGCTAGCACGAATGGTGCCAATGAAACGTGTCACTTCCTGGTGCGGAGGCCCCGTTTCCGGGGCTCGCGAACCGTGTTCAGCCGAAGGGATTTGCCGTCGCAAACCAGAGGCCGATGCCGGTTGCGATGATGAATGCGCCGTCGGTCACGCCCGCGATCAGGAAGAACTTGGTCTGCAGCACGTCGACCATCTCGGGCTGGCGCGCGGTGCTCTCGAGGAACTTCTGGCCGACCAGTCCGATGCCCAGGCACGAGCCGAGGGCTGCGATGCCGATCAGCAGGGCGACTGCGAGGGGAAGGATGTTGAAGCCGGTCATGGTGTCTTCTCCTGGTGGTTGGTTGATCGATGGACGTACTTTCCCGCAACGAGTGCGCACGGTCCATGACGTGGGAGGTCATGCCCAGGACGCAAAAAAGCCGGCCGCGGTGAGGCGGCCGGCTTTCAGGGGAGCGTCAAACGGTCAGGGCAGTTGAGTCCAGCTCTGGTTGGTGCCGCCGTTGCAGGTCCAGGTGATCAACGCCGTGTCCTGCGCCGTCGAGGCGTTCGGAACGTCGAGGCACGAACCCGAGGCGCGGTTCTTGATCGTGCCGCCCACCAGGCTCCACTGCGTCGTGTCGCCGGCCGAGCAGGCCAGCTGCACCACCGCCGCGTTCGTCGTCGCGGTGCCGCTCTGTGCCAGGCACAGGCCGCTGTGTTCGGCCTTGAACTGCACGTAGCCGCCCGTGAGGCTCGTCACCGTGAACTTCTCGTTGCTCGCAGTGCCGCACGGCCACTGCACCGCCGTCGCGCCGCTGGTCGTCGACACGCCCTTGATGTTCACGCACAGGTTGCTCAGGTTCGAGCGGATGCGCGTGATCGTCGGCGTCGGGTCGCTGTCCTGCGATCGCACGTACTCGCGAATCGCCACCACGTCGGCGGGCGGCAGGCTGCTGGCGTTGCCGTGACCGCCGGCGAGCACGTCCTGCAGCGTCGCGGCCTGTCCGTTGTGGAAGAAGGCCGTCGTGTTCCAGGTGCCCAAGAGCGTCGGCGTGTCGAAGCCCACGCCCGCCAGCGGCTGGTTCATGCCCTTGCCCGACGAGAGCTGGATGGTGCCCACGTCGTGCCGCTGTCCGTCGCGGAAGGTGGCGCCGGTGTGGCAGGTCACGCACTGCGCCGAGGCGAACAGCGCCTGGCCCCGCGCCGCGTCGACGCTGAGGCTGCCGTCTGCGTTGCGCGCCGGGCTGCGCATGTACTTGTTCAGCGAGGTGAGGTAGGCCGCGAGATCGTCCAGCTGCGCGTTCTTGCCGGCCTTGGGGGCACCCAGCGGGTCTTGCGTGGCTGTGAAGTCCGCGTTCGAGAGGAAGCCGGTGCCGCCGAACTCGTTGCGGATGTCGTTCTCGAAGTCCTGCACCTCGTCGAAGTTGGCCGTCCAGTGCAGCTTGCCGTGGCCGAGACCGCGCCGTCCCATCAGGCTGATGGTGCGGCGCAGGCCCTCTCCGCGCTGGGTGAAGTCCCACACCATGCCGTCGTCGCCGGCATCCGCATGGCAGCTCGCGCAGGAGATGTAGTTGTCCTTGCTCATGCGCCGGTCCGACGCGTTGTAGAACACCTGCTTGCCGCGCAGCGCAGCGGCCGCCATCGGCTCCTGCGCGACCGTCGAGACGTTCTGCAGGAAGACCGGCGCCGCGGTCTCCGAAGCCAGCACCGAGGCCACGTCGTGCACCGACACCGAGCGCGCGAGGAAGTTGTTGACGAACAGGCGCTTCCTCGCCGCGTCCAGGTACAGGCCATGCGGCGCGCTGCTGGCGTTGATTTCGCCTCGCACCGAGCGGCTGTACGGATCGACGATCGCCACGCGATTGCCTTCCATCTGCGCGACGAAGAGGTAGTCGCCCGACGGCGAGTACAGCGCGGCGCGTGCCGGTGCCCGGTCGTCGAAGTCGATCTGTTCGGCGAACACTTCCGCGGCCGTCTGCAGGTTGACCTGCGAGAGGATGGAACGCACCGTCTGGTCGTGCGACAGGTTGATACCGTCCCTGAACTTGCCGCGCACGATGTTGTCCTTCTTCGAAGGCAGCACCGCCCGCGTGCCGTCCGGCGAAATGATCACCTGGCTCAGGTAGTTGGCGACGCCGCGCGCACGGCTCTCGGTGTCGACCGTGGTGGTGTCGACCGGCAGGGCGATGGTGGGCATCGCGCTCATGCTCTGCAGGTTCACCTTGTGCAACTGGCCGCCGGTCATCTTCGACTTGAAGCGCGTGACGTAGGCCACCTGCGCATCGCCGCTCACGGCGATGCCGCGCAGGTTGCCTTCGAGCGCGACCGCGCCGGTGGTGGCGCCGTTGCTCGGGTCGAAGCTCATCAGCACCGACTTGCTCTCCAGCGTCAGCAAGCCCTTGGCGCCATCGGGCGTGAAGGCCACGCCATAGGGGCCGCTGCCGTAGGCGAGCGGCACGGTGGCCGAGACGCTGCCGTCGGCCGCGTTGAGCGCCACCAGCTTGTCTTCGCCCTGCACCGTGACCCAGATGCGGCCGTCGGGGCCGACCGCCAGTGTCTTCGCCTCGTCGCCCACGCGCACTTCCCAGCGCTTGGCCAGCGTTTCGGAGTTGATGGCGGCGACCGTGCCGCTGTCGGGGTTGACCGAGTACACCGAGTTCGCATCGCCCGCGATGTTGGTGGTGTGCGTGGGCGCCCGCGCCGTGGTCGGAACGATCACGGTGAGGTTGTAGGTGTAGAAGGTTTCGCGGCCGTTGGCGTCCTTCACCGTCAGCGTCACCGTGAAGTGGCCGGGGCGCGTGTAGGTGTAGGTGTAGTTCGGCTGATTCGAGTAGGCCGTCTGCGTGCCGTCGCCGAAGTTCCAGCGGAACTGCGCGCCGCTGCTCCCCAACGTGCCGGGGTTGAACACCAGTTGGCCGTTGACCAGCTTCGGTCCGCCGCCGATGCCGGGGTCGCCGATGATGGCCTGCCCGCGCAGCGTGTTCACCTCGGTGTCGGACAGCACGCGGCCGTAGACCCGCACCTCCGCCAGCGTGCCCTTGAAGAGCGCCGTGTTGCCCTGGATCTGGCCCAGCACGCTGAACTTGTTCGCGAGGCCCTTGGTGCCGGTGAGGCCCGCGGAGGTGGTCTTCACGCCGTCGACGTACACCGCCTGCGCGCCCGAGGCCGCATCTCGCGTCAGCACCACGTGATGCCAGTTGCCGTCGTTCACCGCCGCGGTGGAGGCGGTGCCGCCGTCGTTGCCGACCGAGAGCTTGATGCGCCCGTTGCTGTCGAGCCAGCCCCAGAACACATCGTCCGCACCGCTCGGCTGGTCGCGCCCGAAGATGCCGGGCGCGGTCCAGGAGTTCGCACCGCCCGCCTGCGTGGTCTTCATGTAGAAGCTCAACGATGCGGTGCCGCCGAGCACGGTGGCCACGCCGTCGTTCTTCAGCGGCACACCGGCGGTGCGGTTCGCGAAGTTCATGCCGATGCTCTCGAACGCGTCGCCCGAGGCCGGTGTGCCGCTGTTGTTGCCGATCTGGTCGGAGAGGTTGCCCGCCAGCGTCCAGTAGTGCATCAGGTTGATGTCGGTCGCGTTGCCGGTGTTGAAGGTCGAGCGGTAGTCCGCGCCGATGGCGTTGCCCGCATAGTCCTTCAGGCCGTTGGCCGGCAGGAACACTTCATAGCTCGTGCCCGGCTGCAGCGGCTGCTCGGGATGGAAGTTGACGATGCCCAACTGCACGCTGTAGGTGCCCGCCAGCGTGTTGCCGCCCACCGGACGCACGATGAAGGTGTTGGAGTTCACGCTCTCGGGGCGGATGTTGTCGGTCATGCCCAGGCCGATGCGCGATGTCAGCGCCTGCTGCTTCGCGCCGTTGGCGGGCGAGACCTGTTTCACTTCCGGCTTGACGATGTCCGGGTCCACCGCATGCACGACGAAGCCGCTGCCCGAGCCGTGGTCGTTGCCCACGAAGACGAGGTTGCCGAAGATCGCGACCTGGCCGTTGTCCGAGTGCGAGAAGTTCGGATCGTCCTCGCGCAGGATGCTGCCGCGGCCCACTTCCACGTGGTTGAGCGGATTGCTCACGTCCACCTTGTGGATGCGCGTCTGCGCGCCTTGAATGACGTAGTTGTCCTGCGTGGCGCAATAGAGCTGCTCGTCGATGACCAGCCGGTTGTCCTCGGCCACGAAGCGCGATCGGTCGGAGAGGTCGTAGCTGTACATCTTCGCGCCGCTGTTGCGCGTGGAGACGTGCAGGTTCCTGCCATCGAAGCAGGTCGCGTAATAGAACGGCGTGGTGCCCACGATGGAATCGAGCACCTTGGGGTTGAGCGGGTCGGAGATGTCCAGGCTCGCGAAACCGCCGTTGCTTTCCATCGCGGTCAGCACCATGTGGTTGCCCATCGTGAAGATCGGGCCGAGGCGGAAACCGCCGAGTTCGCCGGTGGGCACCGGGTTGGGCTTGCCCGCGCCGCGGTTGGCGACCACGGCATTCGCCGGGTCCCGTGCATCGACGATGAACATGCCGCGGCCGGCCGAGGCCACGTACAGGTAGGGCGCCTGCCACCAGAGCTGCCACGCCACGTTCTCGTAGTCGCCGGAATTGACACCGGGCAGCGCGAGTTTCTTCACCTGCTTGATGTCGTTGATGTCGGTGAAGTCCCAGAACTCGACGCCGTTGATGCTGGGCAGCACCACATACGTCTTGCCGCCGATCTTCGCGGTGCCGAAGGAGTGCGTCTCGCGGAACTCCTTGGTGCGGGCCTCCGGCTCGTAGATCTTCTTGACGAGCTGGATCTGCCGCGGGTTCGACACGTCGTACAGCAGGAAGCCGCCCGGGCCGAGGCCGCTGTCCGGCGCGAAGGAGGTGAGGAAGTAGCCGTTGACCATGATGCCGGCGTTCATGCCGTAGTCCTTGCGGCCCGCGTAGGTGGCGGGCACCTCGCGCGACTCGTAGGCGCTGCTGTGCGCCGGATCGAGCGGGTGGTTGGGGCTGGTGATCATCGACACCGGCTTGAACAGTTCCGCCGAGGTGTAGGTGAGATTGCCCAGGCCCGGTCCCTGCAGCGGGAGCGGGTCGGCCACTGCTTCGGAGACCGCCGTGGCCATGTTGCTGAGGGTCGTCATCGGACTGACCCCGGTGATTGCCGCGTGCGTCAGCAGTGTGACGAACGGCACCATCAATGCCATCACGTAGTACCGGATCTTCATCGTTGCCTCCAAGTTGTTAGAAGTTCGCAGGGGGACCCACTGACTCGTTTCTTCTTCTCTGGCTCGACTTGCAAAGTGCGCGCGCAGCACGCACCCCGGCAGGCGACGGGTGATCGCCTGCCGTAAACCCTCCAGGAACCGTTCACGCTGAGCTTGTCGAAGCGCTGCGCGAGGCCTCGCCAAGCTCAGCCCGAACGGTTCTGGTTTTCGCTCCCACTGGCAGCGGCTTTACTTGCCTTGCTTCGTGCCGCCGGATTCGTAGATGTCCAAGGCCGCCTCGGCGCTGGCATCGCGATGGATCATGGCCATCAGTGCGCTGACCACCGCGGACGGATTGCCGTGCTGATAGACATTGCGTCCGTACACCATGCCGACCGCGCCCTGGTCCAGCAGCGTGCGCGAGCGCGCGAACACCTGCGACAGGTCTTCGCGTCCGCCGCCGCGCACAAGCACGGGGCAGCGCGCGGCCTGCACCACGCGGTGGAAATCCTTCGGATCGCTGGTCGGGTCGGCCTTGACGATGTCGGCGCCCATCTCGCGCGCGAGGCGCACCAGCGTCACGATCTTTTCGGCATCGCCATCGACCATGTAACGGCTGCCGGGCGTGGGCGACTGCATCACCAGCGGCTCGATCATCAGCGGCATGCCGTAGCGGTCGCAATCGGCGCGAACGCGCGCGATGTTCTGCACGCACTGGCGGAACAGGTCGGGTTCGTTCGGCAGCATGAAGAGGTTGACCACCACGCAGGCCGCGTCGCGCTGCACCGCCGGCAACACCGGGTCGTGCTCGTTCTGCAATTGCGCCCACATCACGCGGTGCAGCGTGGCGTTGTAGGGGTTGCCCATGTCGATGCGCATCACCAGCGCGGGCTTGTCGCGGCCGGGGCGGTCCTGCAGCAGGTCGGACTGGCCGTAGTTGAGTTGCAGCGCATCGGGGCCGGCGGCCACGAGCTTGTCGATGACCTGGGGCATGTCCTCCAGGCCGTCTAGGAATGAGGGCTCGTTGCACACGCCGTGATCGAGGGCGATGTCCAGGCAGCGGCCGTTGGTGAGCAGGCGGTTGAGCCGTGCTGTCTTGTCTTTCGACATGGGAAAGAACTCCTTGTGGGGATCTGAAAAGAAGAGGGAGGTATCAGGCGAGCGCGGAGAGGTGGCGCTTCGCCGCGGCGTCGATCAGTCGCAAGGCTTCGTCGCCCAGTTCGACCGCGCCGGCACCGGCGTTCTCGATGGCCTGCTGGCGCACGCGCGCGCCGCAGAGTGCGACGGCGACCGTGCCGCGCGCAACGGTCCACGCGATCATCATCTGGCCGAACGAGCAGCCCAGCTTTGCGCGAATGGGCTCCAGCTCTTCGAAGAAAGCCTTGAGCGTCGCGCGATTGGCGGCGCTGAAGCGCGGGTTGCTCGCGCGCTGGTCGTCGCCCTTGAATTCGCGCTCGGGATCGATCGGGCCAGCCAGAAGGCCGAGGGCCAGCGACGAGTAGCCCAGCACCGCGACGTTGTGCTCGCTGCACAAGGGCGCGAGCGTCGTTTCGATCTCGCGGTCGATCAGGCTGTAGCGCTCCTGCGCCGCATCGACCGGGCCGTAGCGCAGGTACTCGGCGAGCGTCTCGGGGTTAACGTTGCTCACGCCGATGGCGCGGATCTTTCCCTGCTTCTTGAGGTCGAGCAACGCGTCCATGGTCTCGGCCACGGGCGTGGTGCTGTCCTGCCAGTGGGTGATGTAGAGGTCGATGTAGTCGGTCTGCAGGCGCTTCAGGCTCTCTTCGCACTCATGGAAGATCGACTCGCGCCCTAGGAAGCGGTACACCGGGTGGCCGTCTTCTTCGAAGAAGTGCGTACCTTGTTGTGTGTGCCAGACGAGGCCGCATTTGGTGGCGATCACGGCTTCTTGCCGGCGCCCCTTGAGCGCGGTGCCGACGATGCTTTCGGAGCGGCCGAGGCCATAGGCCGGCGCGGTGTCGATCAGGTTCACGCCCGCGTCGAGCGAGGCCTGGATCGCGATGACGGCGGCCGCGTTGTCCCCACCGCCCCACATCCAGCCGCCCATGGCCCAGGTGCCCAGGCCGATGGCCGAGCATTCGATGCCCGACGGGCCCAGCGTTGTCTTCTTCATCTCGCTCTTCATCGGGTCTTCTTTCTGGTGTTCATGATGTGGTCGATGGTCACGGCCGCGAGCAGGATCAAGCCCTTGATCACGTCCTGCCAGTAAGGCGACACGTCCAGCAGGATCAGCGAGCTGGTCACCACCGAGAGGAGCGCCAGGCCGAGGACGGCGCCCAGCACCGTGCCCGAGCCACCCTTGAGGCTGGCGCCGCCGATCACGGCAGCCGCGATCACGTTCAGTTCCATGCCCATGCCGAAGGTCGGCGTGGCGGCGCCGAAGCGCGCGGTGTAGATCACGCCGGCCAGGCCCGCCGAAGCCGAGCACAGCACCGTGACCCAGAACTTCACACGGCCCACGCGAATGCCCGAATAGAGCGCCGCCTTCTCGTTGCTGCCCGTGTAGAACACGCGGCGCAGGAGCGTCGAGCGGCGCAGCACGAAGTCGCTCACCACCACGATCGCCAGGAAGATCAGGATGACCGCCGGCACACCGAAGAGCGTGCCTTGGCCGATGAACTTGAACTCCGCCGGCAGCGAGAACAGCGACTGCGGCGTGCCCTGCGTGAGCGCGAGACACAGCCCCCGCACGATCACCATGAAGGCCAGCGAGGCGATGAAGTGATTGAGGCCGATGCGCGTGACGCAGCCGCCGATCATCGCGCCGATGAGCCCGCACATGCCGATGGCCACCAGGCTCGCGAGCCACGGGTCCACGCCCATCAGGAAGAGCTTGCCCGTCACCACCATCGCGAAGCACACCACCGAGCCCACCGAGAGGTCGATGCCGCCGACGATCAGGAGGATCGTCATGCCCACCACCACGATGCCTTCGATGGAGAAGGACAACAGCATCGCGCGCACGTTGTCCCAGGTGAGGAAGTAGGGCGATGCGAAGCTCATCGCGATGCAGAGCACCGCAATGATCAGAAGCAGCCCTGCTTCTCGCATGCTCGTGAGTTTGTTGGCGGGTTTCACGGGGTCGCCTCCTGATTGGCCAGATTGCCCAGAATTCCGAGGAGGAAGGCCCGCATCGAGTTGTGCCGGGTAGTTCATGCTGTTTCCTGTTCGCAGAGTCCGGAAGCCAGCCGCAGCAGGGCTTCTTCCGTCATTTCGTTAGCTTCAAGTTCGCCCGCGACCTGGCCGTCGCGGATCACGAGAGCGCGGTCGCAGAGGCCGATGATCTCGGGCAGCTCCGACGAGATCACGATCACGCCCACGCCCTGGTTCGCGAGCTCGCGCAGGATGTGGTGGATCTCCGACTTCGCACCCACGTCGACGCCGCGCGTGGGCTCGTCCATCAGCAGCACCGAGGGGTTGGTGGCCAAGAGCTTGGCGATGGCCACCTTCTGCTGGTTGCCGCCCGAGAGGCTGGAGACCTCGATGGCGACGCCGTCGGATTTCAGGTTCAGCTTGGCGCCGAGCGTCTTCGCGAGCTTGTGTTCGGCCGAGCGCTGCAAGAGGCCCCAGGCCGAGCTCACGCGGCTGAGTGCCATCGACGAGACGTTCTGCGCGATCGGCAGGTCGAGGAACACACCGGCCGCCTTGCGGTCTTCGCTGAGGTAGGCGATGCCTGCGCGCAGCGCGTCGCTGTACTTGCGGATGGTGAGCGTCTTGCCGTTCAAACGTACTGCGCCGCGCTTGGCGATGCGCAGGCCGCAGATGGTTTCGGCGAGTTCGCTGCGGCCGGCGCCCATGAGGCCCGCGATGCCGAGGATCTCGCCGCGCTTCAGCGCAAACGAGACGCCGTGCACGCGCTCGCCATCTGCAATGTCGTTCACTTCGAGCACGGGGCCGGAGGATTCGGCGGTTGGGGACGCGGATTGCTTCGGCGGATAGTAGTTGCCGAGATCGCGCCCGACCATGCGGCGCACCAGCTCATCGGGCGTCGATCCGGCCAGCGGTCCGCAGTGCACATTGCGCCCGTCGCGCAGCACGGTGACGCGGTCGCAGTGCGTGAAGATTTCCGCCATGCGATGGCTGATGTAGATGATGCCGATGCCCTGCGCCTTCAGGTCGTGCAGCACGCGGAACAGCGCCGCCGACTCGTTGTCGGTCAGCGCGGCCGTGGGCTCGTCCAGGATCAGCACCTTGCAGTCGAGCGTGAGGGCCTTTGCGATCTCCACCAGTTGCTGGCTGGAGATGCTGAGGTCGCCCACCGGCGTGGCGGGGTCGATGTCCTGCCCCAGCCGGCGCAGCACCTTGGCCGCGCGTTCGTTGAAGCTGGCGTAGTTCATCCACGCCGCTTTGCCGGCGTTGATTTCCGGCATGAAGATGTTCTCGGCGACGGTTGCGTCTGCGCACAGCGCGATCTCCTGGTGCACCAGGCCGATGCCCAGGCGCATCGCGTGCGCAGGGCCGTCGATCACGACCTTCTGGCCGTTCAGCAGGATCTCTCCCTCGTCGGGGCGGTGGATGCCGTCGATGATGTTCATCAACGTCGACTTCCCCGCGCCGTTCTCGCCGCACAGGGCGTGGATCTCGCCCGCATGCAGCGAGAAGTCCACGCCCGAGAGCGCGCGCGAAGCGCCGAAGCGCTTGCTGATCCCCTTCAGTTCGAGCAAGGCGCTCACTCGCCGATTCCCTTGGTGCCGCGGCGCGCGAGGTACTTGTCCCAGTAGAAGTCGTCGGCGTTGGCCTTGCTCACCACGGCCAGGCCGTTGTCCAGGAAGGGCACGGCCATCGGGTTCGTGCCGTTGCGCTTGGCGTCGTTCATCGGGTCGATGAGCGAGGGGTTCTTGGCCAGGAACAACATCATCATGCCCATGTAGCCCTGCATGCCCTGGTTCGGGTTGATGGCGCCGAACACGTCGCCGGACTTGATCATGTCCAGGATCTTGGCGTTGACGTCGCAGCACATCACCTTGATGTTCTTCTTGGTCTCGACCTTGGCCTGCGCCGCGCCGAGCGCCGAGTTGGCCTCGGGCATGAAGAGCGCGCCCAGGTTCGGGTTGGCTTGCGCAAGACTCAGCACGGCTTGGTAGGCCTTGTTCGGGTCCTGGTTGCTGGCGGCGCGGCCGACCAGCTTCATGCCCGTGTGCTTGGTCTTCATGCGGTTCACGAAGGCGGCGATGCGGCGGTCGTGGTTGTCCTGGCCCGGGTTCTCCAGCACGGCGTATTCGCCCTTGCCGTTGAGCGAGGCGGCAATCGCGTCGGCCGCCTGCGTGCCTTCGCGGTCGTTGTCCGAGGTGACGAACGAGGTGCGCTTCGAATTCGGCGAATCGGCCGCGAAGGTGACGACCGGGATGCCCATCGCCGCGGCGCGGTTGATCGGCTCGATGAACGGATCGGGGTTCATCGGGTGCAGCAGGATGCCCGCGGGCTTGCGCGCCAGTTCCTGCTCGAACGACGCGAGCTGCTTGTTCACGTCGTACTCCGGGGTGCCGGTGTAGCGCGTCTTCACGCCCAGCGTGCGGCCGAGCTGCTTCATCATTTCGTAGACCGGGAACCAGTACTCCACGCCGGAGACCATCACGTTCATCACGTAGACGTCGCTGGCATTGCCGCGCAGGCCGGTGCCTGCAGCAGGGGCAGCTGCTTGCTGTTGCGCGAACGCGCTCGCACCGGCCAGGCCGATACCGGCGGCGGCTGCGGACTTCAGGAAATTACGCCTCATTCTTTGTCTCCTCACGTTGACTGGCAGAGCTTGCGACCTGCTTTTCGGGCAGGTCTTCGGGACCTCGGTGTCACATCAGTTGTTATGACAGGCTAGAATGTAATCCCGGCCCGATTGCCCCGAGTACTAGGGGAAACGCTACTGGCGATGGGCTTTTTTTCCGCCGAAGCTGTTATGACATGATGCCAAACATACTGATCGGCGTGGACATGGGCTCGAGCAGCCTGAAAGCCCTGGCCCTCGAAGTCGGAAGCGGCCGAGCCGTTGCCCTGTCCCGCATGCCTTTGCCGCACGACCGGCTCGCCGGCGGCGGCTGCGAAGTCGGCGCCGCCGCCATTCGCGCCGCGCTCACCCACGTGCTGCGCGACGTGGCCCACCAGCTCGGGCCGCGCGCCGCAGAGGTTCGCGCCATGGCCTGCACCGGCCACGGCGCCGGCCTCTACGCGCTCGATGCGAACAACGAACTGGTCGGCGGCCGCGCCGTCGCATCCACCGACCAGCGCGCCGATGCCCGCGCACGGACATTGGCCAAAAGCCAGGGCGCGCGGCTCTTCGAAGACGTGGGCTGCGGCCCCTGGCCCGGCCAGCCGACGGTGATTGCCGCCGAGCTCCTGGGCGCAGATGCCGTGCAGCGCGGCGAACTGCGCCGCTTGCTGTTCGCCAAGGACTACCTCGGCTTCCTGCTCACCGGCGAAATCGCCACAGACGCCAGCGATGCGAGCACCGCCGGCCTGGTGTCGCTCGCCACCGGCGGCTGGTCGCAGATCGCCTTCGACGCCTC
This sequence comes from Variovorax paradoxus EPS, assembly GCF_000184745.1. Classification (NCBI taxonomy): domain Bacteria; kingdom Pseudomonadati; phylum Pseudomonadota; class Betaproteobacteria; order Burkholderiales; family Comamonadaceae; genus Variovorax; species Variovorax paradoxus. The sequence goes on from NC_014931.1 coordinate 419,124, forward strand.
GGGCCTCACGGACCTGGGCGCGCACAACTTCGGCCCGATCCTGCCGAGCGGCACGGTGCTCGGCAAGCTGCGCGCCTCCGAGGCTGCGCTGTGCGGCCTGCCTGCAGGCATTCCCGTTGCGATGGGCGCCATCGACCTGCTCGCTTCGATGACCGCCATCTGCGCCGAACGCCGCGGCCGCGCAGTTCAGGTGTTCGGCACGTGGTGCGTGAACGCCGTCATCGGCCCGGTCATGGAGCCCAAGCCGGCGGTCGCCTCCATCGTGAATTTCGGCCGCACGCATGAGCGGCTCTACATGGAGAACAGCCCGTCTTCGATGGCCAACATCGCGTGGCTCGCGGGCGTGCTCGCGCTGCCCGATGCGCGCGCTGTGGTCGACCTCGCGATGACCGTGCCGCTCGGCGCCAACGGCCTGCGCTTCGCGCCTTTCATCAATGGCGGCGGTGGCGTGACGGCGGGCTTCGTGGGCATGAAGAGCCATCACACCCGCGCCGACATGGCACGCGCCGTGGTCGATGCCGTGGCGGCGCTGCATGTGCGCCAGACGGCGCGCCTGGCGGCCGGCGGCCTCGCCGTGTCCGCATCGACCGTGCTGGGCGGCGGTGCGAGCGATGCACGCCTCGTGCGCCTGCTCGCCTCGTTCCTGGGCCGCCCGGTCGAGCGCTGCGCCGACGACGAGACCGGCGCGCGCGGCGCGGCGCTTTACGCCGCCATGTCGCAGGGCATGGACGACGCGGCCGAGGGCAGCGCGCTGCTCGCGCCGTGCGACCTCATCGAACCCGATGCACGGGACGCACGCGCCCATGCGGATTTCAACGCCGATTTCAACGAACTGATCGACAGCATGTCACCTGTATTCACCCACATCGCGGGCGGTGCGCAGAGCGCCGCACGGCCGCCCGAAGGCGCTCGCACCGCAGCGCGCAGCGCGGAGGTTTCTCCATGAGCGCTTGGCAACTTCCCTTCGTGCGTCCTGCCTCTTTGGCGGACCGTCATTTTTCGACCGTGATCGTCGGTGCCGGCATCAACGGCGTCGGCGTGTTCCGCGATCTCTCGCTGCAGCGCGTCGATTGCCTGATCGTCGACAAGGGCGACTTCGGCGCCGGTGCCAGCAGCGCACCCTCGCGCATGATCCACGGCGGCCTGCGCTACCTGGAGAACGGCAGCTTCTCGCTGGTGGCCGAGGCCACGCGCGAGCGCAACCTGCTGCTGCGCAACGCGCCGCACCTCGTGCGCCCGCTCAAGACCGTGGTGCCGCTCGCGAACTTCTTCGGCGGCCTCATGAGCAGCGCGCTCAAGTTCTTCGGCCGCACGCCGCCGCAGCGCACGCGCGGCCTGCTGGCGGTGGCGCTGGGCCTGCGGCTCTACGACATCCTCGGCCGCCGCCAGCGCGTGATGCCGGGGCACCGCATCAGCCGCGTGCCGACCAACGACCGCGGCCTCTTCCGCGCGGCGATCCGCTGGACCGCGACCTTCTTCGATGCGTGGATCAGCCATCCCGAATGGCTCATTCTCGAACTCATCGGCGATGCCTGCCGCGACCAGCCGCGCTCGGCCGCCGCCAACTACTGCCGCGTGATGGGGTGTGCGGGCAACATCCTCACGCTGCGCGACGAACTCACCGGCGCACTCGTGCGCGTGACCGCCGACACCGTGGTGAACGCCACGGGCGCGTGGCTGGACCGCAGCGCGGCCGTGCTCGGCGGCGCAGGCCCGCGCGTGATGGGCACCAAGGGCTCGCACCTCGTGCTCGACCACCCCGCGCTGCGCGATGCGCTCGACGGCCGCATGGCGTATTTCGAGGCGGTGGACGGGCGCGTGTGCATCGTCTATCCCTTCCTCGACCGCGTGCTCGTGGGCTCGACCGACATCCCGGTCGAAGACCCGGACCAGATCGTCACCGAACCCGCCGAGGTCGACTACCTCATCGACGTGCTGCGCGAGGTGTTCCCCAACATGGCCTTCGGGCGTGACCACGTGGTCTACACCTATGTCGGCGTGCGGCCGCTCGCGCGCTCCGATGCCGACAAGCCGGGCCAGATCTCGCGCGACCACTCGGTGGTGGTCGATCCGCCGAGCGCGACGCGCGACATTCCCATCGTTGGCCTCGTCGGCGGCAAGTGGACGACCTTCCGTTCGCTCGCCGAGGAAGCGACCACCGAAGTGCTGCAGCTTCTGGGGCGCTCGCGCACCGCATCGACCGAGCTGCTGCCCATCGGCGGTGGTGCAGACCTGCCGGCCGATGCGGCCGCGACCGAGCGTTTCATCGAGAAGATGACGGCCTCGGGCATGGGCCGCGCGCGCGCACTGACGCTGCTCGCGCGCTACGGCTCGAAGGCACTGCCGCTCGCGCAGCGCCTCGCCGCCTCGGGCGACGTGCCGTTGCAACACGCACCCGACTACTCGGCCGCCGAGCTCTCGTACCTGTGCCTGGAAACCGGCGTGGTGCATCTCGATGACCTCGTGATCCGCCGCACGCTGCTGGCGATTCGCGGCCTCGTCACCGATGCCGCGTTGGCCGAAATCTCGGGCATCGCGGCCGAGGCGCTGGGCTGGGACGCGGCGCGCGCGCACAAGGAGCTGCGCACCTGCGCGACGGCCCTGCGCGAGCATCACAACGTGCGCCTGCAGGCCGTGGCGCCCGACGTGGAACCTTCTTTCGATGCATCATTGATGGCCAGCTCCGCCCTCGGCCAGTCCTAAAAGTGAACAGTCCCAACGACACCCTGTCGACCGTGCTCGACCGCAACTCCGAGTCCCCGCTGTGGGCCCAGTTCCGCGATGCGATCCGCCTGCAGATCCTGAAGGGCGTGCTGCCCATCGGCGCCAAGCTGCCATCCGAAGCCGAGCTGGGCGACCAGTTCGGCATCTCGCGCATCGTGGTGCGCGAGGCCCTGGCCGACCTGGTGCGCAACAACCTCATCTACAAGATCAAGGGCCGCGGCGCTTTTGTGTCGGCGCGGGAGCGCGACGAGGATTTCGTCTCCACGGTGCTCGGCTTCTCCGACGAAATGGAGCGCAAGGGCCGCTCGGTGCGCACGCAGATCCTCACGCAGGAACTGCGCGCGCCCACCGAGCAGGAAGCCGCATCGCTGGGGCTCACCGAGCCCGATGCGCAGGTCGTTGCGCTCAAGCGTCTTCGCAGTGTCGATGGCGAGCTGCGCCTCCTGGTCGAGACGGTGGTGCCCGCAGACCTCACGCCGGGGCTGCATCGCACGCGGCTGGACGACCGTTCGCTCTACGACGTGCTGCGTCGCCAGTACGGCCTGCGCCTGGTGCGCGCCGAGCGCTGGATCGATGCGGTGCTGCCCGATGCCGAAACCTGCAAGCTGCTGGACCTGCCGCACCCCGAGCCGCTGTTGCGCATCGAGTCGATCGCCTATGGCGCGAACGGCCGGCCGCTGGAGCACTACCGCGCGCTGCACCGCTGCAAGACGAGCCGCCTGCACGTGCAGACGACGACCTGAGTTCTCTGCTCGGTCAGGCCTTGGCGGCGTTGCCGCGCGAGGGCCAGAGCACCGAGGCGATCGCGACCATCATCAGCGCGACCGCGACCCAGTCCTGCCAGTGCACGACCTCGCCGAGCCACACCGCGCCGCTGAACACGCCGAGCACGGGGATGAACATCACGCTCAGGGTCGAAGCCACCGGCGGCAGGCCGCGCGCGAGGTAGAACCACGCCGCGTGCGCGAAGCCGAAGATCAGCACCGCGTTGTAGAGGATCGATCCCCAGGTCACCGTGCCCGGCCAGCGCCACGGGCCGCGCTCGAAGAGCAGCGAGAGCACCGTCATCACGACGGCGGTCATCGCCGTCATCCAGAACGAGAGCGTGAGCGTCGGCAGCCCGATGCGCGTGTGGCGCAGCAGCTGCGTGCCCAGCGCCCATGTCGCTGCGGCCACCAGCGCGAGTGCGACGTAGCCGGGCCGCCCCGCGAAGTCGGTGAGCTCATGCCACAGCAACAGCCCCACGCCGACGGCACAGGCTCCCACGCCGATCCAAGAACGCCGCGTGAGCACGGCAGAGAACAGCAGCGCACCGATCACCGCCGAGAACACCGGCATCGTGTACCCCAGGATCGCCGCGCGCCCGCCCGACAGCGCCTTCACCGCAAGAATGATGCAGGCGTGCCAGACGAACATGTTGGTCGCGCCCAGCCACACCAGCTCGGGCCAGGCGCTGCGCGGCACGCGGAACGGCACCTTCATCCACACCAGCGCGATGCCCAGCACGGGCAGGCCCAGCCAGATCGAGATCGCGCGGAAGGCGAGCGGCGGATAGTCGGCCACGCCCAGCTTCATCACCGGCCAGTTGAAACCCCAGGCGAGGGTCAGTAGGACGAGCAGGACGAACTGGCGCGGGGTGAAGGAGGGCATGAACAGGTCTGAGGCTTACAGCAAACGCTTGAGATAACGCCCCGTGTGACTCGCCTCGTTCGCCGCGATGTCTTCCGGCGTGCCTTCGCCCACCACCGTGCCGCCGCCGGCACCGCCTTCGGGGCCCATGTCGATGAGCCAGTCGGCCGTCTTGATGACGTCCAGGTTGTGCTCGATCACGACGATCGTGTTGCCCGCGTCGCGCAGCTGGTGCAGCACCTTCAGCAGCAGTTCGATGTCGGCGAAGTGCAGCCCGGTCGTCGGCTCGTCCAGGATGTAGAGCGTGCGGCCCGTGTCGCGCTTGCTCAGCTCGAGCGCAAGCTTCACGCGCTGCGCCTCGCCGCCCGAGAGCGTGGTGGCCGACTGGCCGAGCTTGATGTACGAGAGGCCCACGTCCAGCAGCGTGCGCAGCTTGCGCTCGATGGTCGGCACGGCCTTCAGGAACTCGTGTGCGGTCTCGACCGTCATCTCGAGGATCTGGGCGATGTTCTTGCCCTTGTACTGGACCTCGAGCGTCTCGCGGTTGTAGCGCTGGCCGTGGCAGACCTCGCAGGGCACGTACACGTCAGGCAGGAAGTGCATCTCGACCTTCACCACGCCATCGCCCTGGCAGGCCTCGCAACGGCCGCCCGCCACGTTGAAGCTGAAGCGGCCCGGGCCGTAGCCGCGCTCGCGCGCGGTGTTGGTCTCGGCCATCAGTTCGCGGATGGGCGTGAAGAGGCCCGTGTAGGTGGCCGGGTTGCTGCGCGGCGTGCGGCCGATGGGCGACTGGTCGACGTTGATGACCTTGTCGAAATACTCGATGCCCTCGACCGACTCGTGCTCGGCGGGCTCTTCGTGCGCGCGGTACAGCGTGCGCGCGACGGCGGTGTAGAGCGTGTCGTTCACCAGCGTCGATTTGCCGGAGCCCGAGACGCCGGTCACGCAGGTCAAAAGGCCGACGGGGAAGGCGACGCTCACGTTCTTGAGGTTGTTGCCGGTGGCGCCGACGACGCGGATTTCCTGCAGGTCGGTCTGCGAGGCGATGTGCGCCGCTTCACGCGCCGCACGCCGTTCGGCCGCAGGGCTCTGCGGAAAACGCGAGGGCTTCTTGCCTTCGTTGAAGGCCGGCTTCTTCACGGCCGGCAGCCATGCGGTGCGGTGCTTGGGCACCTCGATCTTCTTCGTGCCCGAGAGGTACTGGCCGGTGAGCGAATCGGGATTGGCCGACACCTCGGCATAGGTGCCCTGCGCCATCACGCGGCCGCCGTGCACGCCGGCGCCGGGGCCCATGTCGATGACGTGGTCGGCGGCGTGGATCATGTCCTCGTCGTGCTCGACCACGATCACGCTGTTGCCGATGTCGCGCAGGTGTTTCAGCGTGCCGATGAGCCGGTCGTTGTCGCGCTGGTGCAGGCCGATGCTGGGCTCGTCGAGCACATACATCACGCCCGTGAGGCCCGAGCCGATCTGCGAGGCCAGGCGAATGCGCTGCGCCTCGCCGCCCGAGAGCGTCTCGGCGCTGCGGTCCAGGCTCAGGTAGTTGAGGCCGACGTCGTTGAGGAATTTCAGGCGCAGGCCGATCTCGCGCACCACCTTGTCGGCGATGTCGGCCTTGGCTCCGCGCAGCTTGAGCGTCTGGAACCAGGCGAGCGAGTCGCGCAAGGTGAGATGACTCAGCTCGAAGATCGCCATGCGCGGCGGCTCGCCGCCATCGGCCGGTCGGGCCGATTCATCGACCAGGAACACGTTGCGCGCTTCACGACGAAGGCGCGAACCGCCGCAGTCGGGGCACGGCTGGAGGTTCCGAAAGCGCGCGAGGTCTTCGCGCACCATCACCGAATCGGTCTCGCGGTAGCGCCGCGTCATGTTCGGGATGATCCCCTCGAAGGGATGCTTCTTCGTGAGCTTCTTGCCCGCGAAGTTGCCCGATTCCATGGTGTAGTTGAACTTGATCTCTTCGGCGGCCGAACCGTTCAGCAGCACCTGCTGCACCGAGGCGGGCAGCGACTCGAAGGGCGCATCGACGTCGAACTTGTAGTGCTTCGCGACGCTCTCGATCATGCTGAAGTAATAGCCGTTGCGGCGGTCCCAGCCCTTGATGGCACCGCTGGCGATCGAGAGCGACGGGAAGGCCACCACGCGCGCCGGATCGAACACCTCGCGGTGGCCGAGGCCGTCGCAGCTCGGGCACGCGCCCACGGGCGAGTTGAACGAGAAGAGGCGTGGCTCGAGCTCCGACAGCGAGTAGTGGCAGATCGGGCAGGCGAACTTGGCGTTGAACAGGTGTTCCTTGTCGGCCACCCCTTCAGCGCCCAGCTCGAGCGCAATCGCACGGCCTTCGGCAAGGCGCAGCGCGGCCTCGAAGCTCTCGGCCAGGCGCTGCTGCATGTCGGGGCGTGCGCGCAGGCGGTCGATCACGACGTCGATGTCGTGCTTCTCGGTCTTCTTGAGCTTGGGGAGGTCGTTGTATTCGTACGTTTGCCCGTCGACGCGGAAGCGCACGTAGCCCGCGGCCTGCATCTCGGCGAAGAGCTCGAGGAACTCGCCCTTCTTCTCGCGCGCCACGGGTGCCAGGATCAACAGGCGCGGTTCGTCGGGGATGGCGAGCGTGGCGTCGACCATCTGCGAGACCGTCTGCGCCTGCAGCGGCAGGTGGTGGTCGGGGCAGTAGGGTGTGCCGGCGCGGGCGAAGAGCAGGCGCAGGTAGTCGTGGATCTCGGTCACCGTGCCCACGGTGGAGCGCGGGTTGTGGCTGGTGGCCTTCTGCTCGATGCTGATCGCGGGCGACAGGCCCTCGATCACGTCCACATCGGGCTTGTCCATCAGCTGCAGGAACTGCCGCGCATACGCCGACAGGCTCTCGACATAGCGCCGCTGCCCTTCGGCATACAGCGTGTCGAAGGCCAGGCTCGACTTGCCCGAGCCCGACAGGCCGGTGATCACCACCAGCTTGTTGCGCGGAATGTCCAGGTCGACGTTCTTCAGGTTGTGGGTGCGCGCACCGCGGATGCTGATGCGCTGCTGCGCCAGCACCGCGCCGAGGTAGGTGTCGCGTTCGCGTTGCGCGTCGCGTGCGCTTTCCTCTTGGGCGGCGAGTTCTTCAGTGGCTTTGGAATTCAAGGGGGCGATCGTCCGAGGGCAACCGGACATGATAGTCCGAGCAGCATTTCATGGCCAATGGACGGCTTCTGGCGCTTTCATGGCTGCTTCGCTGGTCGGCGCGTTCCAGGAGCCCGGCGGTGGCGCCCCGCCGGCCGGCATCGGGCACAATCCCCGGTTCTCTTTCTCCTCCTCCTTCATCTACTTATCAGGGGCAGTGCATATGGCATCGGTCAATAAAGTCATCGTCGTCGGCAATCTGGGGCGCGACCCCGAAATGCGTACCTTCCCGAGCGGCGACCAGGTCGCAAACGTCACAGTGGCCACCACCGATCGCTGGAAAGACAAGCAAAGCGGCGAAATGCGCGAAGCCACCGAATGGCACCGCATCGTCTTCAACGGCCGCCTGGCCGAAATCGCCGGCCAGTACCTGCGCAAGGGCTCGCAGGTGTATGTCGAAGGCTCGCTGCGCACGCGCAAGTGGACCGACAAGGACGGCATCGAGAAATACACCACCGAAATCCGCGCCGACCAGATGCAGATGCTGGGCAGCCGCCAGGGCCAGGGCGGCCCGTCGGGCGGTCCGGAAGACGACGGCGGGTATTCGCAAGGCGGCGGCGGTGGTGGCTACTCGCAGGGTGGCAATGGCGGCGGCGGCGGCGGCGGTGGTGGTGGTGGCTACGCTCCCCGCGCTCCGGCTGCGGCACCCCGGGCACCTTCGGCTGCTCCGCGCCAGGCACCGGCCAAGTCGTCGACGGGCTTCGACGACATGGATGACGACATCCCGTTCTGACCCGACCCTTCTCTCCCGTATGACCGAAGCTCTCTCATTGCTGCTTCGGTCATGCGTCTTGCCCGGCACATCCTCGTCCCCGGCAACGCCTTGAACCCCGTCCCGCAGCCCGCACCCCGATGAACGTCCCCATGGTGCGCGAGCTGCGCGCGTGGTTCTTCGAAGGCCTCTCGAAATACCGCGCCGCGCCCCTCTGGGCGAATGTGGTGCTGGTCGTCTCCCTCGCCCTCCTGGCGCTCATGATCGTCTTCTTCGGCGGTTCCTCCGCCGCGCCAGGCGTGCCGGCGACCCGGATCACCCATGCCGACTGGCAGGTCACCGAAGCGCCGGGCTTTCGCGAACCCTCGATCGTCATGGACAGCCGGGCCTTGCCAGACACCTGGCAGTCCATCGAGCTGCCCCTGTCCCTGCCCATCGCGCTGCTGCGCCAGACCGACGACCGCTTCATCGCCAGCGCAACGCGCACCACGTGGCTTCGCGTGGCCGTGCACGACCTGCCCGTCACCACGGGCCCGCTCGCGCTGTACGGCGTGCGCATCAAGACCGACGGCACCATCGCGGTGTACGCCGACGGCCGGCTGGTTCACCGCGACCAGGAAAACGGACCGCTGTGGAACAGCACCCGCACGCCGCTGTGGGTGGTGATCGAGAAAACGCCCGATGCCGTACCGCTGAAGGAAATCCTCATCCGCCTGGAGCACACGCGCAATGCGCAGGTGGCGGTGTCTTCGCTTTGGCTGGGCCCGGTCGATTCGCTGAAGGACCGCTACAACAAGCGCCTGTGGTTCCAGCAGGACCTGCCCGCCATGCTCGGCGCGGCCTTCATGGCGGTGGGCCTGTTCGCACTGTTCGTGTGGTTCCGGCGCCGGCACGAGACCGGCTACCTGCTTTTCTTCAATCTCGCGACCACGTCGTTCCTGCGAAGTCTGCATTTCTACGTGAGCCTGCCGGTGGCCAACGACTGGTTCGCCTGGCTCACGGTCAACTCGCTGTTCTGGCTGGTCGCGGTGGTGCACTTTGCGCTGCGCCAATTGCATGGCCGACCGCTCCAGTGGCTCACGTACGCGGTGGTCGGCTGGACTGCGCTGATCGGCGTGCTGACCCTGCCGGGCCTCGGCATCCTGACGAACACCCCGCAGGTCACGCCGCTCATCTACGTCGGCGCGGCCGCCATGGGCGCGGCCGTGGCGCTGGTGGGAGGCATCAGCGCCTGGCGCCGCTCGAACGAAGGCCGGCTGGTGGCCGTCGGCATCGGCGTGTGCGTGCTGCTGGGCCTGTCCGACTGGCTGCTGCAGAACAACTTCGCGAATCCGGAGGGCTGGTACCTGGGGTCCTACACCAACGCCGTGACCTTCGCCGTCTTCGGCACGCTGATGTACCGGCGCTACGTCAACGCCATCGCCGAGGTCGAACTGGTCAACGCCAGCCTGGCCGAGCGCCTGCAGGCGCGCGAGGCCGAGCTCGAACAGAGCCACCGCCGGCTGCGCGAGGTGGAAAAGCGCCAGACCATCAGCGACGAGCGCCAGCGGCTGATGCAGGACATGCACGACGGCCTGGGCTCATCGCTCATCAGCGCGATCCGTTCGGTGGAGAACGGGCGCCTCAGCGACGAGAAGGTGTCGCATATCCTCAGAAGCTGCCTGGACGACCTGAAGCTCACCATCGATTCGATGGAGCCGCTCGAGGAAGACCTGCTGCTCCTGCTGGCCACGCTGCGCTACCGCCTCGGTCCCCGGCTCGAGGGCTCCGGCGTCGCGCTGCGCTGGGAGGTGCAGGAGATCCCGCCGCTCGACTGGCTCGACCCGACCAGCGCGCTGCACATCCTGCGCATCGTGCAGGAGAGCATCGCCAACATCCTGCGCCACACGCGCGCCACCGAAATCCGCGTGGGCACCGCGCCCGAGGCCGAGGGCGTGCGGGTGACCATCGAGGACAACGGCCAGGGCTTCGACGTCGACAAGGCGATGGCCGAGGCCGGCGGGCGCGGCATGCAGAACCAGTTGCGCCGTGCGCAGGCCATCGGCGGGGGCGTGAGCTGGCGCTCGGGGCCGACGGGCACGCTGTTCACGCTGTGGCTGCCGCTGCAGCGCAAGCCGCGGAAGGCTTGAAGCCCGCGCTCAGTCGGCGCCCGCGTGCCCTTGGTGCTGCGGCAGGTCGTCGTTGATGGCGAACCAGGGGGCCTTCGAGCCGACGAAGATGTGTGCGCTGGGTCGGATGGACGGATCGTCGACCAGCGTGCCCAGGGTGACGTGCACGAACATGCCATCGCGCACCACCGAATACAGGAACGAGCCGCACTTGCCGCAGTGGATGTCGCCGGCGTCTTCTTCGCCGTGGATCAGCAGCGTGTCGGCGCCCTGCGTGATCGCCAGCTTGTGCCGCTCGATGCCGGCAAAGGGCTTGAAGGCCGAGCCCGTCGCGCGCCGGCAGTCCGCGCAGTGGCAATTCAGGGCGTAGGTGAATTCGTCGGCCACCGTGTAGTGGACGGCCCCGCACAGGCACTTGCCGGCGAGGCTGCGGACGGTGGTTGTCCCGGGGCTTGTCACCGGTGTCTCTCGCAACCGAAGAAGGCGTCAGCCCGCCAGGCCCACGTACACGTTCTGCACATCGTCGTTCGCGTCGATGGCTGCCAGGAAGACTTCGACTTCTTCCAGATCCGCGGCGCTCAGGCTCGCCGGATCGACCGGGTTCTTCGGCTTGTAGCCCAGCTTGGCCGAGAGCACCGTGAAGCCCTGCGCCGGCAGCGCGCGGCTCACGAGGTCCAGGTCGGTCGGGTCGGTGAGGAACACCGTGGCGTTGCTTTCGCCGGCCGGCTCGAAGTCCTGCGCGCCGGCTTCGATGGCGGCGACCTCGGCATCGGCCGTGGCGTTCGCGGGCTCGGCTTCGATCATGCCGACGTGATCGAAATCCCACGACACCGAGCCCGAGGTGCCCAGTTGGCCCTTGCGGAACAGCACGCGCATTTCAGGTGCGGTGCGGTTCACGTTGTCGGTCAGGCACTCGACCATCACCGGCACGCGGTGCGGCGCGAAGCCCTCGTAGATCACATGCTCGAAATGCACCGCCTCGCCCGTGAGGCCCGCGCCCTTCTTGATGGCCCGATCCAGCGTGTCCTTGGGCATCGAGACCTTGCGGGCCTGCTCCACCACCAGCCGCAGGCGCGAATTGGAGGCCGGGTCGGCGCCGTTGCGCGCGGCCATCATGATTTCCTTGGCCAGCTTTCCGAAGAGGCGGCCCTTGGCATTGGCGGCCAGGTCCTTGTGCTTTGCTTTCCACTGTGCGCCCATGGCGGTGTTCCTTCGATTCGGGGGAGCTACTGTAGCCGCAGCGCGCCGGGCCGCAGTTTTCTCCAAGTTTCGGGGGCGGGGCGTCGCTACGCTCGCGTCGTTTCCTCATCATCGATACAGACGACACCATGCCCTCCATCGAAACAAGACAACAGCAAACGGAAACTTTCCATCGACTCCACGCCGGCGCCGATCCTTTGGTGCTCGTGAACGCATGGGACGCGGTCAGCGCGCGGATCGTCGAGCGCGCCGGGGCGAAAGCCATCGCCACCACCAGCGCGGGCATCGCCTGGGCGCTCGGCTACCCGGACGGCGAGCGCGTGCCCGTCGATGAACTGCTCGCCGCCACCGCGCGGATCTGCCGCGTGAGCCGCGTGCCGGTCACGGTCGACATCGAACGCGGCTTCGGCGACAGCACCGAGACCGTATGCGAGGTGGTGCGCGCGTTCATCGACATGGGCGTGGCCGGCATCAACATCGAAGACGGGACGCTGCCCGGCACGCGGGAACTCGCGCCGCCGGAAATCCTTTGTGAGCGCGTCGCTGCGCTGCGCAAGCTGGATGTGCGCCTCTTCATCAACGCCCGCACCGACACCTACTTCGTCGCCAACGACGACCCCGCCGCGCGCTACGCAGACACGCTGCGGCGCGCCCGGCTCTACGCAGCGGCCGGCGCCGACGGCATCTTCGTGCCGGGCATGTCGAAGCTGGAGGAAATCGCGAGCCTTGCTGCTGCGGTGCCTTTGCCGGTGAACGTCTACGCCGGCCACACCCAGGCACCGCCGGTCGCGGTGCTCGCCGGCGCTGGCGCGAGGCGCATCAGCCTGGGCTGCGGCCCGCTGCAGGCGGCGCTCGGGTTGCTCGGACGCATCGCCGCCGAGGCCTTCGACGGCAGCGACGCCGGCTTTCGCGCGATGAGCGCCGGGATGCTGTCCGCAGGCGAGATCAACGCCCTTTTTTCCGGCACGTCCTGAGAAAAAGGCTGCAGGAAGGCTTGGGGTACAGTGGCGACCCCTTGCCGCAGCCGACCCCTACCGACCCCCTCGTCCCGTACAGCATCCGCCTCGAATCGGTCACGCTGGTTCGCGGCGAACAGCGCGTTTTCGACGAGCTGACGCTCAGCCTCGACGAAGCGCGCATCGGCCTCGTCGGCGACAACGGCGCGGGCAAGAGCAGCCTGTTTCGCCTCATCAGCGGGCTCGACCAGCCGCAGCAAGGGCGCGTCGTGGTGCATGGCTGCGACACGCAGGGGACGCAGGCCGACCGCCGCCAGCTCTCGCAGCACGTGGGGCTGATGTTCCAGAACCCCGACGACCAGATCATCTTTCCCACCGTGGCCGAGGAGCTCGCGTTCAGCCTCACGGCGCGCGGCGAAACGCGGCAGGCGGCGCGCGAGCGGGCGCGCGAATTCCTGGCCGAACGCGGGCTCGCGGCGTGGGCCGGGCGCGCGATCGGCGAACTGAGCCAGGGGCAGCGGCAGCAGGTGTGCCTGCTGGCGCTGCAGATCGGCCAACCCGCCACGCTGCTGCTCGACGAGCCCTTTGCAAGCCTCGACCTCTTGAGCCAGGCGCGGCTCGCGGCGCAGCTCGAAGCGACGGGCCAGCAGATCGTCGTCTCCACGCACCTGCTCGAACATGTGTACGACTTCGAGCGCGTGCTGTGGCTCGAACAAGGCCGGGTGCGTGCCGATGGCCCGGGGCGCGAAGTCTGCGAGGCCTATGCCGAGAACGTGCGCCAGCGCGCCGAGGCCGAGCGGGGCCCACGCCATGCGTAGCCTCTACTCGTCGCATCCGACCTGGACGCATGCGCTGCCGGCGTGGGTCAAGCTCGCGGTGCTTTCGGTGTGCGGCACGCTGCTGGTGCTGGTCGAGCGGCCGGTTCACCTGGGCATCGCCTGCGTCGTCGTGTTGCTGCTCTTCGCATCGCTCGGCCGCACGGCGTGGCTGCGCGTGCGGATGCTGGCGGGCATCGCGATCGGCTGCGCGCTGATCGTCGGCTTTCACTGGTTCCTGGGCACGACTGTGCTCGGCGTGGCGAGCGCGCTGCGGCTCGCGAGCGCGGCCGTGCTCGCGCTGATGCTGACGCTCACCACGCGCTTCGAAGACCTGCTGGCCGTGCTCGAAACCGTGATGCGGCCGCTGCAGCGTTTCGGCGTGCCGACCGAGCGGATCGCGCTCGGCATCGGCCTGATGCTGCGCTTTGCCGAGAACTTCTACGTGCAGTGGCAGCGCCTGGACGACGCCTACCGCGCCCGCGCCGGGCATGGCGGCGGGCTGCGCCTCCTGGCGCCGCTGACCATCCGCACGCTGCAGACCGCCGAGCGGGTGGCCGATGCGCTGGCCGCGCGGCTGGGCCGATAGCAGCGCGGCGCAGAATCCGACGAACACCCCTCTCCGAATCGCGTCATGACCACCACCGGCTCCATCACCTCGTCCCGTTCGCTCTCGTACATCGCGCTGTTCGCCGCGCTGATGGCGGTGTTCGGCCTGATTCCCAAGGTCGACCTGCCGTTCGGCGTGCCGATCACGCTGCAGTCGCTGGGCGTGATGCTGGCCGGCTGCCTGCTCGGGCCTCGGCGCGGCTTCTTCGCGATTGCGCTGTTCCTGCTGGCGGTGGCGCTCGGGCTGCCGCTGCTGCCGGGCGGGCGCGGCGGGCTGGCGGTGTTCGTCGCGCCGGCCGGCGGCTTCCTGTTCGGCTGGATGTTCGGCGCCTTTGCTTGCGGGCTGCTGATGCGCCGCATGGCCGGCGCGACCGGCAAGGGGCTGCTGGCCGCGGCGTTCCTGTCGTCGGTGGTCGGCGGGATCGTCGTGGTCTATGCCTTCGGCATCGTCGGGCTCTCGCTGATCGCCCACATGTCGCTCACGCAGGCGGCGCTGGCGATGCTGGTGTTCATTCCCGGCGACCTCATCAAGTGCGGCATCTGCGCGATGCTCGTGCAGACGGTGATGCGCGGCATGCCGAGCTGGCGGCTCGACCGCGACTGAGCAGCGCTACAGCCCGCGCCGCTTGAAGACGGTGCGCGAGAGGTAGTCCTTGCGCGGGCCCTTCACCAGGTGCTCGATGACGAATGAGCCATCCGCGCGGAACCGGTAGACGCTGTCGTACTGGTCGGCAACGCAGAGGTGGCCGGCCGATCCGACGAGTTCGTCGCCTTCGCGCACGATGGCGATGTCATGAAAGAGCCGCGGCGGGACTTCGGCAAAGAAGACCGAGAACCCTTTAGGACTGCGTTCGAAGACGTACTCACGGTGCCCATCGAACGCCTGCCCGTTAGGCAGTTGGATCCGGCCCTCTTCGCGGTATTTCAGCTGGCCGGCGTCGAGCCGCACGAACCGGGCGGTTCCGGCCATCGTGGCCTTGCCCTCGATGACGCGGTCCAGGTCCCAGACGCCTTCCAACAGGTCGAAGACCGTGTCCGGCATGCCCCAGGCGAGGGGCGGGAGAGGCGTCGTTTCCATGTCCCGAACTCTAAGCCAGCCCGAGTTCCCTGACCTTTGAGCATTGATTGTTTCCGTTCTGTGAACGCCGCGGTTCCTTTTGCTAAGGGTTTTTACGTAGATGGCGTCGCACAATACATCCACAGACCGGCCCCCAAGCCGATCTGGGTGAACAGGGCCCCGAGCGAGGTGGCCGCCCCCCGGAGGGACGGTGACCCACCCAAGACCGGTTCGAAATCATCCGAAGCAAAAACTGAACTGAATTGAAGGAAATCCAAATGACCGCCTCGAAGATCCTCTCCGCCGTTGCTGTTGCCCTGATGGCTGTTGCCGGTGCCGCCCACGCCGAAAGCTATGACGGCGTCCACCAACTGACCTCGGCCGCCTCCCGCGCCGATGTCGCCAGCCAGGCCGTGGTTGCCGCGCACAGCGCCAACCCGTACGCCACCGGCGCCAATGCAGGCCCTGCGCAAGTGTTCGTCTCGTCGACCAGCCGCGCTGCCGTCCGGTCGGAAGCCGTTGCCGCCGCACACAGCGCCGATCCGTACGCCGAAGGCGCATCGGCTGGCGTGGCCCCGCTGGTCGCCAGCACCGTGGACCGCAACGCCGTTCGCGCCGCAGCCCGCGCTGCCGCTCGTGGCGACGCACTGCCGCTGTAATCCTCCGAGAGCGTCAGCTCTTGTCGAAGCCGGCCCTGCGAAAGCAGGGGCCGGCTTTTCTTGTCGTCTCGTTTCGCACGCCCGAGTCAGCGCGCGGGCAGCAGCCGCAGGCCGGCGACGACGAAGGGCGCGCTGTCCGGCGCGGCCGCTTCGTGCAGCGTGACGAACCACTGCGCCGACGCGTCGTCGGGAGCGGGGCGCGCGCAAAGCTCGCACGCATAGAGCACCCGGCCGGCGCGGGTCAAGTCGTCTCGCAGGGCAACCGCTTCGTCGCGGCATTCGTCCATCACGCTCCAGCGGCCGTCGGTTTCGCTGCGGATCGACCGCCGCATCAGCCGCACGGCAATGCGCTCCGGCGCCACCGTGCGCTCGCCTGCATGCGCGTCGGGCACGGTTGCCAGCAGACGCACGTCGAGCGGCTCGCCGACGCGAAAGCCTTCCCCGCGCTCCAGCGACATGCCGCTCAAGGCCACGCGCACACGGCGCCGCTCGCGCAAGGTCGTGGCGACGAAGACCACCGTCAGCACCGAGAACATCGCGAACACCGGCAAGCCGACCGCCATCCAGAGCCATTGCCAACCGCCGGCCAGCGCCCAGGTCATTGCCCTGACGCCGAAGACCGCGAAGAAGGCCAGCACCGCCAGCGCGACGAACCAGGCCACCCAGTCGCCGACGGATCTGCGCACGCGTTCCGTGGCTTGCGGTGCATCGGAGGTCCATTCGGCAGGGAGCGTTTCATCGACCGTTGGCAAGTCGGCTGATCGTCGATCGGGTGGATCGGGCCATGGCGTCCAGAAATCTTCCGCCGTGTTCTCCAGCGCGATCCATTGGAGATCCGTCCAGGCCGGCAGGTAGGCCGTGGCGGTTTCCTCGCCTTCCACCCGCAGCGTGGTGCCTGTCGCGCCATCGGGCGCCGCCTCCTCGAAGCCGCGCGGGTACACGCCGGGCGCCCGGTGCATCCGCCGCGCCTGCAGGTCGACGATCAGCGTGTCGCCGCCGGCCTCCACCGCCTGGTAGCGGCCGTCGGGCGAGACATACCCGTAGCCCGGCGTGTGTCCGGAAAGATGGGCGATGCGTGCGACGGACGGATGAAGGCGGGCCATGGAGGAGGCGACGAGCATAGCCATGCGTCCGGCGTTCCACGTGGCCCCATGCCGGTGCGCCACTAGGCCGAAAGTTCGCGTGAGCCGGCCGTGCGGCGGGCGGCCACTGGGCCAAAAGGCGCATTGCCTTGCCGCAGCGCATCAATCATGATGGCGGCGCGGAAGGGATGGCCTCCCGACCTCATGCTTTCGCATTACTGCGCCACTGTGGTGCGGACACGCGAAAATACGACGACGTTTCCGCCAGGAAAAATGAAAGCATGACCCGTCGCCCGTGATGCGACAACCCAACACGCATGGCTCTAACTCTTGCCCCTGAAGATACGCGCGGACGCATTCACGACCTTGTGTGGTGCGGCTTCTATCCCGATGCCGATGTCGAGTGGATGATCACCGACGAGTATCTGGACCCCGACGAGCTCACGAGCGAAGACAGGGCCTGGGTCAAGGCCGAGGTGGCCAGCATCTGCGCCGCCAAGCACGCAGCCGAGGCCCAGTGGCCGGCAGAGACCGAGTACGACCGGCTCGAAGCCGTGTTCGCCCAGCTGCGCAGCGAGAAGATCATTGCCCTGCACCGCGCCGGCAACACCCTCTCCGACGGCCACGACGACGTGCGCGAGCACTGGCGCGCGGCCGGGCGGCTGGGCTCGGGCATCCGGGGCTGCTGCTTCTATCACTCGCAGGACCTCGATACGGCGGTGCGCACCGGCCGGCTGCATCTGGCGTTCAGCGGCGGGATGATTCCCGAGATCGAGCAGCGCGAGGCCAACACCGTGGTGATCGGCCACCGCATCATCGAACTGCTGCGCGCGGCCGGCTTCCAGGCGAACTGGAGCGGCAACATCAACGAGCGCATCGAGGCCGACCTCGGCCAATGGCGCAAGCGAGGCCCGTCGGTGTGAGCGTGCGGGCCTGGCAGCCGCCGCGCCGCATCGACGCCATCGATTTCTGGCTGCGCTCCCGGCTGCTGGCCAGCGCCCACGCGTTGCGCGAGGCGCTGCGGCCTTCGGCGCGGCGCTGGCACGGCGATGCCCATGCATTGGCCGATGCGCCGGTGCTCGCGCAGTACCGAACCCCGCTCTGGTCCGACGGACGCGCGGACGAATTTCCCCTCGTGGCCGGCAAGGTGCAGAACCTGCGCGTGGCGCGCCGCGCCTTCGATGCCATCGAGGTGCCCGCCGGGGAGGTGCTGAGTTTCTGGCGCCAGCTGGGCCGGCCGAGCGCTTCGCGCGGCTTCGTGCAGGGTCGCGAACTGCGCGGCGGCTGCGTGGTGCCGACGCTGGCCGGGGGCCTGTGCCAACTCTCGAATGCGCTCGCCACCGTGGCGGCCCGCGCCGGGCTCGAACTGGTGGAGCGCCACGGACACACCGCGCGCATCGAACAGGCCGCCGATGCCGCGGGCGATGCCGTGGATGCGACGGTGTTCTGGAACTACGTCGATCTGAAGGTACGCGCGAAGCATGCGTGGCGGCTCGAGGTCGAGCTGACCTCCGATGAGCTGGTGCTGCGCATCCGCGCGCGCTCGCCGATCGCGATGCCGGCGGTGCCGATGGCGCTGCGGCGGGCGAGCGAAGAGGGCGCCAGCGCTGCGTTGCCGCTGGCACGCGGCTGTCTGAGCTGCGACCAGACGGCCTGCTTCCGGCACCGCCTGCTCCCTGCTGTGGCGCAGCAAGGACGCACGGCCGTCCTGCTCGACGCGTGGACGCCCGAGTTCGCGCGCTATCTCGCCGCACACCACACCGGCGCCGACCGCATGCAGCCGGTGCCGCTGCGGCTCGCGTTCTGGCGCGCCGGGCCGGCCACGGGCCGGCACCGGGAAGCCGTCGCGGATGGCGCCGCATCCGTCCAGTCGCCGTGGTGGGCCAGCCTGCGCAGCACCGTGTGGCAGCGGCTCTGGGCGCGGCATGCGGGCCGGCGGCAGGGCAGCCTGATCGGCGGTCAGCGTTGGCTGGCGCTTGCCTTCGCCGCACGCCTGAAGCCCGAGCACACGCAACTCGTGATCGACCAGGCGCTGTTGCCGCATCTGCAGCAACTCGGCGCGCTCGACGGTCGCCGCGTCACGGTGCTGGCCAGCGCCTTGCCGATGGCGGAGATCGAACGCCGGCTCGATGCGGCCGCGCAGCGCTGGCCCGGTGACGCCACGCTGCGCGACTTTCGTGCGGATGCCGCGCTCGTGCAGGCGGAGGCCGCGGCGTTGGCGCGGGTTGCAGCGGTGGTCACGCCGCATGCCGAAGCCGCAACGCATCTGGCTGCGATGGCGCCGCGGGCGGCATTGTTTCGGCTCGATTGGGTGCTGCCTGCCGCGCGCGACATCGATGCCGCATGCGATGCGCCGCCGCTGATAGTGTTCGCCGCAAGCGCGCTCGCGCGAAAGGGCGCGCGCGAACTGGCCGCGGCGCTGCAAGGCTGGCCCTGCCGCCTGCGCGTGCTCGGATCGCCCTCGGACGATGCCCAGCTCTGGCGCGGCATCGGCAGCGTCGAGCATATGCACTGGCGGGGCGACGGGCTGAACGGCGCCCGCGTGGTCGTGCTGCCCGCGCACATCGAGCACGCACCGCGCGCGCTGCTGCGCGCCCTGGCAGCCGGCGTGCCGGTGGTGGCATCGAGCGCTTGCGGCCTCGCCGGACTGTCCGGCGTGCGCGAAGTGGCAGCGGGCGATGTGGAGGGTCTGCGTGCGGCATTGAAGAACGCGTGCAACGCGGACGACGGCAACAACAAGAACGACGAAAGCGCTTCATGACCATCGATCTCCAGACGCTCAAGTGCGGCGAGTGCGGCAGCAGCGTGCTCAAGCGCACCGGCCTCAATGAATACACCTGCGATCACTGCGGCTCGGTCACGCTGGTGGAAGACAAGGTCTCCGACCGGCTCGAGCGCGTGCTGGACCAGGTCAAGAACGAGGCGGGCCGGCGGCTCGCGGCCGAAGAGGCGCTGCGGCAGAAGCTGATGCTGCGCAAGGTCGGCATCGGCATCGCCGTGGTGCTGGCCGTGGTGCTGGTGGCGCGCATCGCCGAGCTGCTGATCGCGTCGCGCCAGCCCGCCGGGACGCAGCAGCCCGTGGTGGCCGCGTTCGTCGACCGCACCATCCCGGTGGACGGCCTGAAGCTCGGCGAGCCGCGGCAGGTGCTGCTGGGCAGCGGCAGTTCGGCGCAACCCAAGCTGCTGGTGGTGGCGCGCAACGAGACCGGCAAGCCGCTGTCGCGCGCGGGCATCCGGGCGACGTATTACGACGGCGACAGCAAGGTGGACGAGCGCACCGAGACGCTGCCGATCTTCGTGCTGGAGCCGGGCGAAAGTGCGCCCGCGCTGATCGACATGCCGAACGGAAAGAACGTCACGCGGCAGGAGCTGCAGGTGCAGAAGCTCGCCGAGCCCTACACCGCGACCGACGGGCCGCGCATGACTTTTTCGCGCGTGCGGCTGGTGCAGCAGGGCGAGCGCGTTCGGCTGGTCGGCCGCATCGACAACACGCGCAAGGACGCGGCCATCGTCGGCGGCATCGACGTGCTGGCCACGCTGTACGACGACGCCGGGCAGGTGATCGGCTTCGGGCACGGCTATGCGCAGGCGAGCGAACTCAAGCCCGGCGGGCAGACCTCGGTGGACGTGAGCGTCGCCCGCTTCGGCCGCGGGGCTGCGATCGCGGCCTGGGACTACCGCATCGGCTACAACATCGTCGATGCCTCGGGTTCGCGCACGCCGGTGCGGAGCGCCGACCGGGTGATCCGCACCGCGGCCGGGCCGGAGAGCTTCAACCCCGACCTGCGCCTGGGCACCGAAGATCTGCTGGCCGAGGACAGCGAGCGCTTCGATCCGAAGGACCTCGAATTGCTGCCGCTGGTCGATGGGCGCAACAACATCCAGCAGCGGCTCTTTCTGGGCGAACTGGTGAACCGCAGCACCGATGCAGTGGTGCTCGCGCCGGGCGGCGTGATCTCGCGCTTCAGCGGGAGCAAGGCGCATGGCACGACGAACATCACGGGCCTCGCGTACCTCTATCCGGGCGAGCGCTTCCCGATCTTCCTGGAGCCGGAGGACATGGAGCGCTTCACCTCGACCCGCATCGAATGGAAGCCGATGCGCCGCGCCGCATTGCCGGGGCCGCGCAAACCGCTGGAGGTGAAGGTGACCGGCACCAAGGCCGAGCTGGGCAGCGTGCTGCTCAACTTCAGCCAGCGCTTCACCTACAAGAGCGTGGAGGTCTCGGGCAGCGTGAAGAACCCGGGCAACGCCATCATCGGCAAGGTGCGGCTGTGGGTGAGCCTGCGGGACCGCAACGGGCAGCTCACCGGCTTCAAGCTGGTCGACAACCTGCCGGCCATCGCGCCGGGCGAAAGCGTGCCGTTCCAGGTGGACATCACGCAGAACGGCCGGGACTTTGCAAGCGTTTCGACGCTATATCAAACCGAATAGCCCCTGCCGGGGCGACGTTGGACGGATCGCGCCATGATGGCGCCCATGATTCCGTTCTCGATCCTCGACCTCTCCCCCATCACCGAGGGCAGCGACGCCGCGCAGTCGTTCCGCAACTCGCTCTCGCTGGCGCAGCACGGCGAAAAGCTCGGCTACACGCGCTACTGGCTCGCCGAGCACCATGGCATGCCGGGCATCGCGAGCGCGGCGACCGCGGTGCTGCTGTCGTACATCGGGGCGGGCACCACGTCGATTCGCATCGGCGCCGGTGGCGTGATGCTGCCGAACCATTCGCCGCTGGTCATCGCCGAACAATTCGGCACGCTCGCGTCGCTGTACCCGGGGCGCATCGATCTGGGACTCGGACGGGCGCCGGGTTCCGACCAGCGCACGGCGCGTGCGCTGCGCCGCAATCTCGAATCGGATGCCGACCAGTTCCCGCAGGACGTGGTCGAGCTGATGGATTTCATGTCGAAGACGCCGCAGCAACCGGTGCGGGCGGTGCCCGGCGAGGGGCTCGAGGTGCCGGTGTGGATCCTCGGCTCCAGCACCTTCGGCGCGCAGCTCGCGGCGCACCTGGGCCTGCCTTATGCCTTCGCCTCGCACTTTGCGCCGCAGCAGATCATGCAGGCCATCCAAATCTACCGCGAGACCTTCAAGCCTTCGGCGCAGTTGAAGAAGCCATACGTGATGCTGGGCTTCAACGTGTTCGCGGCCGACACCGACGAGGAGGCCGAGTTCCGCGCCACCTCGTGGCAGCAGGCTTTCGTCAACCTGCGCAGCGGCCGGCCCGGCCGCCTGCCGCCGCCGGTGGAGAACTACCGCCAGAAGGTCGGGCCGGCGGAGAACGCGCTGCTGGACTCGGTGCTGTCGTGCTCGGCGGTCGGTTCGGTCGAGACGGTACGCAAGGGCGTGGAGGCCTTCGTCGCGCGCACCGGGGCCGATGAACTGATGATCACCTCGCAGGTCTTCGACCACGCGGCGCGGCTGCGCTCCTACGAGCTGCTGGACGGCATCCGCTGAAGGCCGATTTCCCCCACGCCCGAGCCCGCTACCTCCGGGCTGGGACAATGGCGGGCTTATGGCAAAGCAACGGATCGTGGTCGGACTGAGCGGCGGAGTGGACTCCGCCGTCACCGCGCACCTGCTCAAGCAGCAGGGGCACGAGGTGGTCGGCATCTTCATGAAGAACTGGG
The DNA here is from genome assembly GCF_000184745.1 of Variovorax paradoxus EPS. Classification (NCBI taxonomy): domain Bacteria; kingdom Pseudomonadati; phylum Pseudomonadota; class Betaproteobacteria; order Burkholderiales; family Comamonadaceae; genus Variovorax; species Variovorax paradoxus. The sequence continues at coordinate 441,467 of NC_014931.1, forward strand.
AAGACGACGACGACAGCGAGTACTGCTCGTCGAACATCGACTTCATCGACGCCGCCAGCGTGGCCGACGTGCTGGGCATCGAGATCGAGCACGTCAACTTCGCCGCCGACTACAAGGACCGCGTGTTCGCCGAGTTCCTGCGCGAATACAAGGCCGGCCGCACGCCGAACCCCGACGTGCTGTGCAACGCCGAGATCAAGTTCAAGGCCTTTCTCGACCACGCGATGCGCCTGGGCGCCGAGAAGATCGCGACGGGCCACTACGCACGCGTGCGACACAACGAAGTCACCGGCCGGCACGAGCTGCTCAAGGGGCTCGACCCCTCCAAGGACCAGAGCTATTTTCTGCACCGCCTGAACCAGGCGCAGCTGTCGAAGACGCTGTTCCCGGTCGGCGAACTGCACAAGACCGAGGTGCGTCGCATTGCGGAAGAAATCGGCCTGCCCAATGCGAAGAAGAAGGACTCGACCGGCATCTGCTTTATCGGCGAGCGGCCGTTCCGCGACTTCCTGAACCGCTACATCTCCAAGGAGCCGGGCCCGATCAAGGACGACCGCGGCCGCAAGCTCGGCGAGCACCAGGGGCTGAGCTTCTACACGCTGGGGCAGCGGCAGGGGTTGGGTATCGGCGGCGTCAAGGAGAAGGGCGCGCAGCGCGGCTCGGGCGACCATTCGCCGTGGTTCGTCGCACGCAAGGATATCGAGAAGAACACGCTCTGGGTGGTGCAGGGCCACGACCATCCGTGGCTGCTGTCATCGGCGCTAAATGCTGACGATGCGAGCTGGGTGTCGGGCGAGGCACCCGCGGCGGGCAGCTACGGCTCGAAGGCGCGCTACCGGCAGGCGGATGCGGGGTGCGAACTCTCTGATGACGCGAACGGCGCTTTCAGCCTGCGCTTCGGCGCGCCGCAATGGGCCGTGACGCCGGGGCAGTCGGCCGTGCTCTACGACGGCGAGCGCTGCCTCGGGGGCGGCGTCATCGTTTGACCGGCGGCGGGGTCCGCACCGATTCGTCGATGTGGATCAATTCGAGCGGGTGGCGCTGGCCAGCCAGATAGTCTTCGACGCACTGCAGCAACAACGGGCTGCGATGCCGCGCCACGCTGGCGCGGATTTCATCGGGCGTCATCCACAGTGTGCGCACGATGCCTTCGTCGAGTGCGCGGCCGTCTTCCTTGGCGCCGAGCACGCCGGTGAAGGCGAAGCGCATGTAGGTCACGTCTTCTCCCTGCTCGGCCTTCGGCCGCGAACGCGCCATGTAGATGCCGACGAGCGCGGTGGGGGTGAATCGGTGGGCGGTTTCCTCAAGCGTTTCGCGAATGCATCCTTCGGCCGGCGATTCACCGGGATCGAGATGGCCCGCGGGCGTGTTGAGCATGAGGCCGTCGGCGGTGTGCTCCTCGACCAGCAGGAAGCGGCCGTCCTGCTCGATCACCGCGGCCACGGTGACGTTGGGCTTCCAGCGTGCGGCCATGGCCGGCTCAGCGCAGCACGTAGCCGCTGAAGCGCCAGGTGCGGTCGCGGTCGAGGTGAAAGCTCACGAGTTCGCGCAGGGTGCCGTCCGGCTTGTTGGCGAAGCGGGTCTCGTATTCGACGCTGACGTACTGGCCGGCGGTATCAGCGTCGGCATCGGCCACGACCTGGCGGTTGACTGCCACCCAGGTGCGCTGCTGGGGCGCGCCGAGCGAGGCGCGGCTCTTGGCGACTTGCCCGGTGAAATCGGCGCGGGTCACGCGCTTGCGAGTGGCCGGCGTGGCGCCGTCCCAGAGTTCGCCGGCCTTGCCCTGGTCGATCATCTGGATCGCCTGCATGCCGCCGCGCACCATGTCGCTGGGCTCCACGATGTCCTGTGCGGCCGCCAAGCCGGTGAAACTGCTCCAGAGCAGTGCGGCGGAGACCAGCAGCCGGGTCATGCGGTTCATCGTCTCTTTCCTTGTTGCGTAGTGCGGTTGGAGACTGTAGCCCGGCGGAGATTCCCGGCCTGTCGGGTCGGCACCACGCTGCACGGGGTGCTATCGCGAGGACAGCGTGTTCGCCTCGATCGTTTCCAGCCGGTAGCCCAGTCCATAGATGGCCAGCAGCAGGAAACCGTTCGCAGGGCGAAGATCGAGCTTGGTCCGCAAGCGCGACACGTGGGTGTCGAGCGAGCGCGAGAGCGCCTCGACGCCCAGCCCCCACACCGCCTCGTGCAGGTGTTCGCGCGAGAGCAGCCGACCGAGGTTCTGGAACAGGAAGAGCGCCAGCTCGTACTCGCGGTTCTTCAGTTCGACCAGCTTGCCCTGTACCTTCAGCACGCGCGAAGGCGGATAAAAATGATACGGGCCGAAAACCAACTCCGACTCGTGCTTCGCGGGGTAAGACCGGCGCAGTAGCGCGGTAACCCGGGCTTCGAGTTCGCCGGCCCGAACGGGCTTGTCCATGAAATCGTCGGCCCCGCTGTTGAGGGCTTCCACCATGTCGGCTTCATCGCGACTGTCGGTCACGAAAAGTATGGGCAACCGGCTCTTGAGTTCGTGCCGGATGGCCTTCACCACATCCAGCCCCTTGATATCGGGAAGGCTCCAATTGAGGATCAACAAGTCGAAGGTCTGCCTGCGCAAGGACTGCAGCAGCGTTTTTCCTTCGGTGTACATGTGGGACTCGTGCCCGAGTCCCGCCATGGTGTGATTGATCAACTTGAGCTGTTCCGCTCCGTTGTCCAGTACGGCAATACGCATTCCATCCCCTTTTCCTCCCTTCGCCAGCCTCAGTGAGCGGACGATTGGCAGGAAGTGTATCTATCTGCGTCTGGCGTAATAAATAGAGTTTGCAACTAATGCACGCTAATCGCCTTTTTCGGGCCGAAGCTAAATATAGTTGACTACAGTTAAATACAAATCCTGTTAATTGTGCCCCTGGCGTTTACGTATTTGACGTATTGCATTGATCCGCGGGTTCTTGATCGCGATCAAGACGCCGATCAGGGCTTCGGGCGAGACTGCCGGCTCCGACCGGCGAATACCCGAAGTCGCTATAAATTGAATAGCTATGTCGATAGCATGCATGGGGCTTGGCAGGCAAATTCGTTGCGACATTCTTGCGACACGAGCATCTGTAATCTTGCTGTAAGCTCTGCCCGCATTCCGTGCTGCCCCTTCCCCTGAGGAGATCTCTATGCTGATAGGCGTGCCTGCCGAAACCGCGGCTGGCGAAACCCGAGTGGCCGTGACACCTGAAACGGTGAAGAAACTGGTCGCTTCCGGGCATATCGTTCGTGTTCAGTCGGGAGCGGGCGTCGCAGCCAGCGTCACCGATGCGGCTTACCAGACCGCCGGCGCGGAAATCACGGACCAAGCGGGCGCTCTGTCCGCCGACATGGTGCTCAAGGTGCGCACGCCCAGCGATGCCGAGGCGGGGCTGATGAAGCCCGGCGCCGTCGTCATCGGCATGCTCAACCCCTTCGATGCCGCGGGCCTGCAGCGCCTGGCATCGGCCGGCGTGACCGGCTTCGCCCTCGAAGCCGCCCCCCGCACCACCCGCGCCCAGAGCATGGACGTGCTCTCCTCGCAAGCCAACATCGCCGGCTACAAGGCCGTGATGATCGCGGCCGACCGCTACCAACGCTTCTTCCCGATGCTCATGACGGCAGCCGGCACGGTGAAGGCCGCGCGCGTCGTCATCCTGGGCGTCGGCGTTGCCGGCCTGCAGGCGATCGCCACGGCCAAGCGGCTGGGCGCCGTCATCGAAGCTTCCGACGTTCGCCCGAGCGTCAAGGAGCAGATCGAATCGCTCGGCGGCAAGTTCATCGAGGTCTCCTACGACACCGATGAAGAAAAGGAAGCCGCCGTCGGCGTCGGTGGCTACGCCAAGCCGATGCCCCCGAGCTGGCTCGCACGCCAGCAGGTCGAGGTCGCCAAGCGCGTGGCACTGGCCGACATCGTCATCAGCACCGCGCTCATTCCCGGCCGCGCCGCGCCCACGCTCATCACCGAGGACATGGTCAAGTCCATGAAGCCCGGCTCGGTGATCGTGGACATCGCCGCCGGCAAAGGCGCCGATGGCGTGGGCGGCAACTGCCCCCTCTCCGAAGCCGACAAGACCGTCGTCAAGCACGGCGTGACCATCGTCGGCGAGACCAACCTCGCGGCGCTCGTGGCGGCCGACGCATCGGCGCTCTATGCGCGCAACGTGCTCGACTTCCTCAAGCTCATCGTCACGAAGGAAGGTGCGCTCAAGATCGACCTCGAAGACGACATCGTCGCCGCCTGCCGCATGACGCAAGACGGCCAGGTCACGAAGAAATAAGCGAACACGCGAACAAGCGAGGAGAAGAGTCCATGGATCCCGTTTCCCACACAGTCATCAACCTGATCATCTTCGTGCTGGCCATCTACGTCGGCTACCACGTGGTCTGGACCGTCACTCCCGCGCTGCACACGCCGCTGATGGCCGTGACCAACGCGATCTCGGCGATCGTGATCGTGGGCGCCATGCTGGCGGCCGCGCTCACCACCACGCCGCTGGGCAAGACCATGGGCGTGCTCGCGGTGGCCCTGGCCGCGGTGAACGTCTTCGGCGGCTTCCTGGTCACGCGGCGGATGCTGGAGATGTTCAAGAAGAAGGACAAGAAAGCCGCCGCACCCAAGGCTGAAGAGGGAGCTTCCAAGTGAGCATGAACCTCGTCACGCTGCTGTACCTGGTTGCCAGCGTCTGCTTCATCCAGGCCCTGAAGGGCCTGTCCCATCCCACCACCTCGATCCGCGGCAACATCTTCGGCATGACCGGCATGGCGATCGCCGTGCTCACGACCATCGCGCTGATCCACGGACAGGCGCGCTCGCTCAACGTGGATTTCGGCACCGGCCTCGCCTGGGTGCTCGCGGCCGTGGTGGTCGGCGGGGGCCTTGGGGCCTTCATGGCCAACAAGGTCGAGATGACCAAGATGCCCGAGCTGGTCGCCTTCATGCACAGCATGATCGGCCTGGCCGCGGTCTTCATCGGCGTGGCCGCGGTGGCCGAGCCCTGGGCCTTCGGCATCACCGCTGCGCCCGTGGCCGCGCTCATCGGGGCGCAGACGCCGGACGGCGCCGTCATCCTGGACGGCTTCGTGCGCTACGCCATTCCCGCAGGGAACCGGCTCGAGCTCTTCCTGGGTGCGGCCATCGGCGCCATCACCTTCAGCGGCTCGGTCATCGCCTTCGGCAAGCTCTCTGGCAAGTACAAGTTCCGCCTGTTCCAGGGCGCGCCGGTGCAGTTCTCGGGCCAGCACATGCTCAACCTGGTGCTGGGTCTCCTGACCGTCGCACTGGGTCTGGTGTTCGTCTTCACCGAGAGCTGGCCCGCCTTCTTCGCGATGCTGGCGCTGGCCTTCGTGATGGGCGTGCTCATCATCATCCCGATCGGCGGCGCCGACATGCCGGTGGTGGTGTCGATGCTCAACAGTTACTCGGGCTGGGCGGCCGCGGGCATCGGCTTCAGCCTGAACAACGCGATGCTGATCGTGGCCGGTTCGCTGGTGGGCTCCTCGGGTGCGATCCTCTCGTACATCATGTGCAAGGCGATGAACCGCTCGTTCTTCAACGTGATCCTGGGCGGCTTCGGCGGCGAGGCTGCCACGACCGGCGGCGCGGCCAAGGAGCAGCGCCCGGTGAAGACCGGCAGCGCCGACGATGCGGCCTTCGTGCTCGGCAATGCCGAGACCGTGGTGATCGTGCCGGGCTACGGCCTGGCCGTGGCGCGTGCCCAGCATGCGGTGAAGGAGCTCGCGGCCAAGCTCACCGAGAAGGGCATCACCGTCAAGTACGCCATTCACCCGGTGGCGGGCCGCATGCCCGGCCACATGAACGTGCTGCTGGCCGAGGCCGAGGTGCCCTACGACCAGGTGTTCGAGATGGAGGACATCAACGGCGAGTTCGGCCAGGCCGACGTGGCGATCATCCTGGGCGCCAACGACGTGGTGAACCCGGCCGCGCACACCAAGGGCAGCCCGATCTACGGCATGCCGATCCTGGAAGCCTACAAGGCCAAGACCGTCATCGTGAACAAGCGCTCCATGGCCGCGGGCTATGCCGGCTTGGACAACGAACTCTTCTACATGGACAAGACCATGATGGTTTTTGGGGATGCGAAGAAAGTAGTGGAAGATATGGGCAAGGCCATCGAATAGGCCGGCGATCCAGGCCCGCAGCAATGCGGGCCAGATCATCGCGGCGCCATTCGAGCGCCGTTTTCGTTTCAGTTACCCGCAAGTTCCAAGACCTGGAGGAGACACATCCATGACCGACCGCCCCTGGCTCAGCAGCTATCCGCAAGGCGTGCCCGCCGACATCGACGCTTCGCACTATTCATCGCTGGTCGGGCTCATGGAAGAGAGCTTCACCAAGTACGCCGACCGCACCGCCTACAGCTTCATGGGCAAGGACATAAGCTACGCGGAGACCGACAAGCAGAGCAAGGCCTTCGCCGCGTACCTGCAGGGCCTGGGCCTCGCCAAGGGCGACCGCGTGGCCGCGATGATGCCCAACTGCCCGCAGTACCCGATCGCGGTGGCGGCAATCCTTCGCGCGGGGCTGATCCTGGTGAACGTGAATCCGCTCTACACGCCGCGCGAACTGGAGCACCAGCTCAAGGATTCGGGCGCCAAGGCCATCGTCATCATGGAGAACTTCGGCACCACGCTGCAGCAATGCATCGCGGCCACGCCGATCAAGCACATCGTGCTCACCTCGATGGGCGACCGCCTCGGTTTCCTCAAGGGCGCGCTGGTCAACTACGTGGTGCGCAACGTCAAGAAGATGGTGCCGCACTTCAGCCTTCCGGGCGCCGTGCGCTTCAACGATGCGCTCGACAAGGGCGCGAGCCGCACGCTGCAAGCCCCGACCATCGGCCCCGACGACGTGGCCGTGCTGCAGTACACCGGCGGCACCACCGGCGTCTCGAAGGGTGCGGTGCTGCTGCATCGCAACGTGATCGCCAACGTGCTGCAGTCCGAGGCCTGGAACGAACCCGTCATGGCGCAGGTGCCGGCCGGCGAGCAGCCCACCAGCGTGTGCGCGCTGCCGCTGTATCACATCTTCGCGTTCACGGTCGGCATGATGCTGAACATGCGCACGGGCGGAAAACTGATCCTGATCCCGAATCCGCGCGACCTCGCGGGCGTGCTGAAGGAGCTCTCGAAGCACACGATCCACAGCTTCCCCGCGGTCAACACGCTCTTCAACGGCCTGGCGAACCACCCCGACTTCAACACCGTCAACTGGAAGAACCTCAAGGTCTCGGTCGGCGGCGGCATGGCGGTGCAGGCTGCGGTCGCGAAGCTCTGGCTCGAGAAAACCGGCTGCCCGATCTGCGAGGGCTACGGCCTCTCCGAGACCTCGCCTTCGACCACCTGCAACCCCACGAACAGCAAGGCCTACACCGGCACCATCGGCCTGCCGCTGCCGGGCACCTGGCTCAAGCTGCTCGACGACGACGGCCATGAAGTGCCGATGGGCCAGCCCGGCGAAATCGCCATCAAGGGTCCGCAGGTGATGGCGGGCTATTGGCAGCGCCCCGACGAAACCGCCAAGGTCATGACGCCCGACGGCTACTTCAAGAGCGGCGACATCGGCGTGGTCGACGAGCGCGGCTACTTCAAGGTGGTCGACCGCAAGAAGGACATGATCCTGGTGTCGGGCTTCAACGTGTACCCGAACGAGATCGAGGACGTCGTTGCACAGATTCCGGGCGTGCTCGAATGCGCGGCGGTGGGCGTGGTCGATGACAAGACCGGCGAGGCCGTGAAGCTCGTGATCGTGAAGAAAGACGAGTCGCTCACCGAGGCGCAGGTGAGCGAATACTGCAGAGCAAACCTTACGGGTTACAAGCAGCCGCGAATCGTAGAGTTTCGTACGGACCTCCCGAAAACGCCGGTCGGAAAAATCCTCCGCCGCGAATTGCGCGACGCCAAGAAGTAAGGGTTCGGCCCGGGTAGGGCCACGGCATCGATCTTGCATATTCGCGGGTCGATGTTTAAGTTCATTTGCGTTCGTTTAAGTTTGCTCGTGCCGACCTTCATCGGCATGACGCTGCTGGCCTTCTTCCTCATCCGGCTGGTGCCGGGCGACCCCATTGAAACCATGGCCGGCGAGCGCGGGATCGATCCCGCGCGCCATGCCGAACTGCGCACCGCCTACGGCTTCGACAAGCCGATCCTCGTGCAGTACGGCATCTACATCGGCCGCGTGCTGCATGGCGACCTCGGCAAGTCGATCATCACGCAGGACAAGGTGATGAGCGAGTTTCTCGCGCTCTTCCCGGCCACCGTCGAACTCGGCGTTTGCGCGATTCTTTTTGCGCTGCTGCTGGGGCTGCCTGCCGGCATCCTCGCGGCCGTGCGGCGCAATTCCATCTTCGACCACGGCGTGATGGCCACCTCGCTCACCGGCTATTCGATGCCGATCTTCTGGTGGGGGTTGCTGCTGATCCTGTTCTTCTCGGTGCAGCTCGGATGGACGCCCGTTTCCGGGCGCATCGCGGTGCAGTATTTCATCGAGCCCGAGACCGGCTTTCTCTTGATCGACTCGCTGCGCGCCGGCGACACCGATGCCTTCTGGTCGGCGCTGCACCACCTCATTCTTCCAGCCATCGTGCTGGGCACCGTGCCGCTCGCGGTGATCGCGCGCATGACGCGCTCGGCCATGCTCGAAGTGCTCGGCGAGGACTACATCCGCACCGCGCGCGCCAAGGGCCTCTCGCGCTTTCGCGTGGTGGGACTGCATGCGTTGCGCAATGCGTTGATTCCGGTCGTTACCGTGATCGGCTTGCAGGTGGGCGTGCTCTTCACCGGCGCGATCCTGACCGAGACGATCTTCTCCTGGCCCGGTGTCGGCAAGTGGCTCATCGAAGCCATCGGCCGGCGCGACTATCCGGTGCTGCAGGGCGGCATGCTGCTGCTCGGCGGCATCGTGATGCTGGTCAATCTTCTGGTCGACGTGGCTTACGGCGTCATCAATCCCCGCATCCGACGCTGATGATGAACACGACTTCGACCCCCACCATTCCGACGACCGGTGCGAGCACCGCGCCGCCCGGCCCCTGGCGCGAGTTCTGGACCGCCTTCTCTGCAAACCGCGGCGCGGTCATCGGGCTCGTGACCATCGTCGTGCTGCTGCTCGTTGCGTTGTTCGCACCGTGGATCGCGCCGCACGCGCCCAACGAAACCAACAGCGCCGTGTTCCTGCAGCCGCCTGCATGGCAGCAGGGCGGAACGTGGAGCTACCTGCTGGGCACCGACGCCATCGGGCGCGACATCCTGTCGCGCCTCATGTACGGCGCGCGGCTCTCGCTGTCGATCGGTGTCGCCGTGGTGGCGTTGTCGGTGGTGGCGGGCGTGGTGCTCGGGCTCATCGCGGGATTTTTCCGCGGCGTGCTCGAGATCGCGATCATGCGGCTCATGGACATCGTGCTCACGCTGCCGAGCTTGCTGCTTGCCATCGTGATCGTCGCGATTCTCGGCCCGGGGCTCGTCAACGCGATGCTCGCGGTGGCCATCGTGGTGCTGCCGCATTACGTGCGCATCACGCGCGCGGCCGTCATCGCCGAGGTCTCGCGCGACTACGTCACCGCGGCCCGCGTGAGCGGCGCCGGCACGCTGCGCCTGATGTTCCGCGAGGTGCTACCCAATTGCGCGGCACCGCTGATCGTGCAGGCCTCGCTCGGCATCTCCACCGCCATCCTCGATGCGGCGGCGCTCGGCTTCCTCGGTCTCGGCGCGCAGCCGCCATCGCCCGAGTGGGGAACGATGCTGGCCGATGCGCGCGAGTTCGTGCTGCGCGCGTGGTGGGTCGTGACCTTCCCGGGTCTCGCGATCCTCGCGGCCGTGCTGGCTTTCAATCTGCTGGGCGACGGTCTGCGCGATGCGCTCGACCCCAAGCTCAAGCGCTGATTCAACGCAAAGGAGAGAAACGATGCCTTTGCTGGACATCAAAGATCTGCACGTGGAATTTCCCACGCAGGGTGGCGTGCTGCACGCCGTCGATGGCGTGAGCCTCACGCTCGAAGAAGGCGAGGTGCTCGGCATCGTCGGCGAATCGGGCTCGGGCAAAAGCGTCACCATGATGGCGCTCATGGGCCTGGTCGGCTTCCCCGGCCGCGTGCGCGCGGAGCACATGCGCTTCGCGGGAAAAGACCTGCTCGGCATCTCCGACAAGGCTCGCCGTTCGCTGGTCGGCAAGGAGGTCGCGATGATCTTCCAGGAGCCGACCACCAGCCTCAACCCCTGCTTCACCATCGGCTTCCAGCTCATGGAAACGCTGCGGCTGCACCTGAACCTCGACAAGCGCACCGCGAAGAAGCGCGCGACCGAACTGCTGGAGCAGGTCGGCATTCCCGCCGCGTCGTCGCGCCTCGCAAGCTACCCGCACCAGCTCTCGGGCGGCATGAACCAGCGCGTGATGATCGCAATGGCGATCGCCTGCAACCCGCGCCTGCTGATCGCCGACGAGCCGACCACCGCGCTCGACGTGACGATCCAGGCGCAGATCCTCGACCTGCTGCGCGACCTGCAGAAGGAGCGCGGCATGGCGCTGGTGCTCATCACGCACAACATGGGCGTGGTGAGCGAGATGGCGCAGCGCATCGCCGTCATGTATGCGGGCCAGGTGATGGAGCACCAGCGCGTCGACCGGCTCTTCGCATCGCCGCAGCACCCCTACACCGAAGCACTGCTCGCGGCATTGCCCGAGCGAGCGGCGCCCGAAGGACGGCTTGCCACCATCAGCGGCGTGGTGCCCGGCGTGCACGACCGGCCTTTGGGCTGCCTGTTCGCGCCGCGCTGCAGCTATGTCACCACGCGCGCCTGCAACGTGCGCCCCGCATTGCGCGAGTGGCAGGGCGCGGAGGTGCGCTGCCACTATCCGCTCGGCGAACCGGGTCGCATCGTGGCCATCGAGCAAGACCGGCCGCAGCAGGTGCCCGCGGCGGAGGTGCTGCAATGAACAACGACAAGGGCGCGCCCGGCGACGTCGTGGTCGAAGCGACCAGTCTGCAGCGCACCTACGACGTGCGGCGCGGGCTCTTTCGCGCGCCGGCGCATCTGCGCGCGGTGGGCGACATCTCGTTCCGCCTCGAGCGCGGCCGCACGCTGGCGGTGGTGGGCGAATCGGGCTGCGGCAAGTCCACGCTCGCGCGCATGGTCGCGCTGATCGAGAAGCCGACGGCCGGGCAGCTCACGCTCGTCGGCGCCGATGCGGTGAACCCGCCGGCCGAGCGCAAGCGCGAGCTGCGCCAGGCCGTGCAGCTGGTGTTCCAGAACCCCTACGGCTCGCTTAATCCGCGCAAGAAGATTTCGGCCGTGCTCGAAGACCCGCTCGCGATCAACACCACGATGGGCAAGTCGGAGCGCACTGCAAAGGCGCGCGAAATGCTCGCCCGAGTCGGCCTGCGCCCCGAGTACGCGAACCGCTATCCCCACATGTTCTCGGGCGGCCAGCGCCAGCGCATCGCGATTGCGCGGGCGCTCATGCTGTCGCCGCGCCTCCTGGTGGCCGACGAGCCGGTGTCGGCGCTCGATGTGTCGATCCAGGCGCAGGTGCTGAACCTGCTGGCCGACCTGCAGGCGGAGCTGGGGCTCGCCTACCTCTTCATTTCACACGACCTCGGCGTGGTGCGCCACATCGCGCACGACGTGCTCGTGATGTACCTCGGCCACGCGGTGGAGCAAGGCCCGAAGGGACGCATCTTCGCGCGGCCGCTGCATCCGTACACGCAGGCGCTGCTGGCCTCGACGCCGGGGCTCAGCAGCCAGCGCATCGTGCTCAAGGGCGAGTTGCCGTCGCCGCTGAATCCGCCCACGGGCTGCGTCTTCAACACGCGCTGCCAGCACGTGCAGCAGCGCTGCCGCGAAGAGCGCCCCTTGCTGCGCGCGCTCGACGAGCGGCTGGTGGCCTGCCACTACGCAGAGAAGTTCCTCGATGGCGCGCCGCCCGTGCGCGCCGACGTTCCCGTGCTCGCCGTTCCGATGGCGACGAATCCCTGAGCTCATCCGTTTTTTTCAACCGTGTCTGAAGGAGTCCTCATGAAGACCCAATCCTCCGTTTCGCGCCGCTCACGAATGCTGGCGCTCCTGGCACCGACAGCGCTTGCGGCCCTTACCCTGGCCGCGGGTGCTGTGTCAGCCAAGACGCTGGTGTATTGCTCCGAAGGAAGCCCGGAGAATTTCTATCCGGGCATGAACACCACCGGCACGTCGTTCGACGTGACCACGCAGGTCTACAACACCATCGTCGAGTTCGAGCGCGGCGGCACCAAGGTCATGCCGGGACTCGCTGAAAAGTGGGACATCTCGCCCGACGGCACGGTCTACACCTTTCATCTCCGCAAGGGCGTGAAGTGGCACACCACGAGCAAGAGCTTCAAGCCCACGCGCGACTTCAACGCCGACGACTTCATCTTCATGCTCGAGCGCCAGTGGAAGGAGAGCGATCCGTTCTTCAAGGTCACGAGCCAGAACCACTCGTACTTCAACGACATGGGCATGCCCAAGCTCCTGAAGTCGGTGGACCGCATCGATGATTTCACGGTGAAGATCACGCTCAACCAGGCCGAGGCGCCGTTCCTCGCCAACCTGGCGATGCAGTACGCGGGCATCCAGTCGAAGGAGTACGCGATCGCGATGCTGAAGGCCGGCACGCCCGAGAAGGTCGACCAGGACCCGATCGGCACCGGCCCGTTCTACCTCGTGCAGTACCAGAAGGACGCGATCATCCGCTTCAAGGCCTTCCCGCAGTACTGGGGCGGCAAGGCGAAGATCGACGACCTCGTGTTCGCGATCACGCCCGATGCGTCGGTGCGCTGGGCCAAGCTGCAGAAGGGCGAATGCCACGTCATGCCGTACCCGAACCCAGCCGACCTCGACGCGATCCGCAAGGACCCGAACGTGCAGGTGCTGGAGCAGCCGGGCCTGAACGTGGGCTACCTCTCGTACAACACGACGAAGAAGCCTTTCGACGATGTGCGCGTGCGCAAGGCCATCAACATGGCGATCAACAAGAAGGCGATCATCGACGGCGTCTACCTCACGACTGGCGTTGCGGCGAAGAACCCGATTCCGCCGACCATGTGGTCCTACAACGATGCGATCAAGGACGATCCGTACGACCCCGAAGCCGCGAAGAAGCTCTTGGCGCAGGCCGGGTTCCCCGACGGTTTCTCGACCGACCTGTGGGCCATGCCGGTGCAGCGCCCGTACAACCCGAACGCCAAGCGCATCGCCGAGCTGATGCAGGCCGACCTCGCCAAGATCAACGTCAAGGCCGAGATCAAGAGTTTCGAATGGGGCGAGTACCGTAAGCGCCTGCAGGCCGGCGAGCACCAGATGGGCATGCTGGGCTGGACCGGCGACAACGGCGATCCGGACAACTTCATGTACACGCTCCTGGGCTGCGCCTCGGCCAAGTCGGCGAGCGGCAGCAACATCTCGAAGTTCTGCTACCAGCCGTATGAAGACCTCGTGGTGAAGGCCAAGAGCACCGTGAAGCAAGCCGACCGCGACGCGCTCTACAAGAAGGCGCAGGTCATCTTCAAGGAGCAGGCGCCGTGGTTCACCATCGCGCACGCTGTGCAACTCAAGCCCGTGCGCAAGGAAGTGATCGACTTCAAGCTGAGCCCGTTCGGCCGCCACACCTTCTACGGCGTGGACATCAAGTAAGCGGTGGCTGCGCCCATCGCCATCGTCGCGGCGATGCACGAGGAGCTGAAGGCGCTCCTCGCGCAGATGCCCGACGAGCAGCGCGTGCGCGTTGCCGGGCGCGACTTCTGGGTCGGCCATCTGCAGGGCCAGCCCGTGGTCGCGGTGCTGTCGCGCATCGGCAAGGTCGCCGCGGCAATAACGGCCACGGTGCTGCTCGAACGCTTCGGCGTGAGGGCCATCGTGTTCAGTGGAGTCGCGGGCGGACTCGCGCCGGGCGTGAATGTCGGCGACGTGGTCGTGGCGACCGAGCTGCTTCAGCACGACATGGATGCCTCGCCGCTCTTTCCGAAATACGAAGTGCCCTTGATGGGGCTTTCGCACTTCGCGACCGACGCTGCGATCAGTGAGGCACTGGCGGCTGTGGCCGAAGAGACGCTGCGCGACCCGGTGGCGTTGGTGGGGCAGGGGGCCGTCGATGAGTTCGGCCTTCATTCACCGAAGGTGCACCGCGGCTTGCTGATCAGTGGCGACCGCTTCGTCTCGACCGCCGCCGAAAGCGAAACGCTGCGCCGCCATCTGCCCAAAGCGCTCGCCGTGGAAATGGAAGGCGCCGCGGTGGCGCAGGTGTGCCACGACTACGGCGTGCCCTTCGCGGCGATGCGGACGATTTCAGACCGCGCCGACGACGAGGCTCATGGCGACTTCGCGCGCTTCGTCGCCGAGGTCGCGAGCCGCTACAGCCTTGCGCTGGTCGGCGCGTGGCTGGCCACGCTGCCGGCTGTCGACTGAGCGACGAGCAGGCGCAGATCGCGGCTCAGCGATAAGGGTTGCGTCGAATTCGAGCGCGTCGATGGCGTGATCCAGCGAGAAGCACGGTTTCTGGCCGCCAGATGAAACCTAGAATCGCGCAAACAAATGTAGGAGTTCGACATGCGAGGAGTTCTGGGAGCGCTTTCCGCCGTTTTGTTCTGCAGCCTGTTGCTGGCGGGATGCGGTGGAGGTGGAGGTGGAGGTGGTTTTCCATTCAACCTGGGTGGAAATACCCCCGAAATCAAGGATTTCGCCATCGGTGGCGGAGTCACTGGCATTTCCCCCGGCGGGCAAATCGTGTTGAAGAACAACGGAGGGGATCCGCTGACGCTGTCCGCCGATGGGCCGTTCAGCTTCAAGCAACGCATACGCGAGGGCGCGAACTACACCGTCTCGGTGTCCTCCACGCTGCCGACTCAGGCCTGCACGGTCGTCTTTGCCAGCGGCGTCGCCACGGCGGACGTCGCAAGCGTGAAGGTCGTTTGCGGGCCGGCGCAGGAAGCGGTGTTTCAGCCGGCAGCGGCCATGCTCACGCCGCGCGTGGAACATACGTTGATCGCATTGCCTGATGGAACAGTGCTTGCCCTGGGAGGGCAGGATCTGGGCCTCAAAGGTGTCACTTCCATCGAGCGATACGACCCGGCGTCGAATCTCTGGAAGTCCGCCGGGACCTTGCCGTTTCAGAGCCTGCAGGCCGCGGTCTTCCTGCCTTCCAGCGGGAAGGTCCTGGTGGTTGGAACAGGTGCGGGATCGCAACTCTATGACCCGGCTACGCAGGCATTTACGCCCAGTGGGGGCTTCGTGACATTGGCAACCGTGCGGCAACTCATTTTGCTGCTCGATGGCCGAGTGCTCGCGTCTGATGGCAATCTCGTCGAGTTGTACCGCCCCGATACAGGCGTTTGGCGGGCAAGCGCCACGGCCTCGATGGATCACCAGGGCGGTGCATTCACGTTGATGGCGAATGGGAAGATTCTCGTTTCGGGTGGCCTGCTCGGAGGCACCATTGCCGACAGTGAAGTGTTCGATCCTTCCACCGAAAAGTGGACCACGGTCGGACGGCTGGCAACTTCCCGCTCGGGCCATCGCGGCGTACTGCTTTCCACAGGGAAAGTGCTCGCTGTCGGGGGCGCGACTGGAACGGTTGCGCACGCCTGCTCCTGTGGCCTCAGGACCGTTGCGCAGGCTGAGTTGTTTGATCCTTCCACCAACATGTGGTCGTCGGCAGGCAGTCTGCTCGTCGGTCGGAATGGTTTCTCGTCGACGTTGATGCCGACAGGGCGGGTGCTCGTCGCCGGTGGGAGCATTCAGGGTGAGATCGATCAATCGACGCAGGGGTTTCGCAGAACGATCCCCTCCCCACTGAGCAACGTCGAGGTCTACGATCCGCTGACGAACATGTGGCAGTCGTGGGGGACGTTGCTGGCAGCTCGCTCCGGGCATTCGGCTTCGCTCATGTCCAGCGGGAAGCTGCTGTTATCTGGCGGTTCGGCAGCAAACCCCGATAACCCGACGAACCCAGATCCCTACGCATGGCACATCGAATTCGTGACCTCCAGTGAAATCGGCTGGTAGCCGCTGTAGAGAGCGTGGCGGTTGTGAGTTCCGCCGCCGGCTACTTGAGCCAGCCGCGCCGGCGGAAGTACCACATCGGCACCAGCGCGCTCGCCGCCATCAGCACGATGGCATACGGATAGCCCATGGCCCAGTCGAGCTCGGGCATGAACTTGAAGTTCATGCCGTAGATGCTCGCGATCAGCGTGGGCGGCAAGAGCGCGACGCTCGCCACCGAGAAGATCTTGATGGTCTTGTTCTGGTTGATGTTGATGAAACCGACGGTCGCATCCATCAGGAAGTTGATCTTGTCGAAGAGGAAGGCCGTGTGGTTGTCCAGCGATTCGATGTCGCGCAGGATCTGCCGGGCCTCTTCGAACTGCTCGGCGTTGAGCATCTTGCTGCGCATCATGAAGCTCACCGCGCGGCGGGTGTCCATCACATTGCGGCGGATGCGGCCGTTCAAGTCTTCCTGTCGCGCGATGAGGCCGAGCACCTCGCCGGCCAGCTCGTCGGTGACGTTGCCCGAGAGCACTTTCTTGCCCGCCACTTCGAGCTCGTCGTAGATGTTCTCCAGCGTGTCGGCCGAGTATTCGGCGTCGGCGTCGAAGAGCTTGAGCATCACTTCTTTGGCGTCTTCGATCAGCCCCGGCGCGCGGCGTGCGCGCATGCGCAGCAGGCGGAACACGGGCACGTCTTCGTCGTGGATCGAGAACAGAACGCCGCGGCTGCGCAGATCGGTGTTGTGCTGGTTGAGGATGAAGGCCACACGCACGGTGCGCGGGTCTTCGTCGTCGTCGATCAGGAAGTCGGAACGGATGTGCAGCTCGCCGTTGTCTTCCTCGTAGAAGCGGGCGGACTCCTCGATGTCCTCGTCCATCGCGTCTTCGGGAATCGAGAGGCCGTAGTACTGCTTGATCCAGCGCTTTTCTTCGAGCGTGGGCGATTCGAGGTCGACCCAGATCGGCTGGAACTTGGAGAGCTCTTCCAGCGACTCGATCTCTTCCTGGACGAGGCGGCCGTTGGCGAGCGTAAAGATGTTGAGCATGGGCTCACTCCCGGGGATGACTGAAACGGTGGGCGAGGGAGGGGCGCTTTCAATTCCCGGGCCCGGCGCGAGCGCGTCAGAGGGGAGTTGAAAGCTGCCGAGACGGGGCGGTTTCCATGGGGAGTCTCCGGTTGCAGCGAGGCGCGATTATGTCACCGGGCACATGTCGGCAACCTGACTGAACTGGACGGACATACAGTAAAGTCGTGCCCATGCAGACCGCTGCGCCCCCCGTAATTTCCGCTGCGCCGAAGACGCAAGCCGAGCGCCTTGCCGCGGCGTTGGCCACGCTCAACGACGACCAGCGCGCAGCCGTCGAGCACGGCGTCGGCGCTGCGGTGGCCGACGATCACCGCCCGCTGCTGGTGATTGCCGGTGCCGGTTCCGGCAAGACCAGCACGCTGGCGCATCGGGTGGCGCACCTGATCGCGGACGGGGTCGATCCGCAGCGCCTGCTGCTGCTGACTTTCTCGCGCCGCGCCGCGCAGGAAATGGAGCGCCGCGCGGGCCAGGTGCTGGCCAAGGTGCTCGGCCTCAAGTCGGAACGCCCGCCCGCGCTGCCGTGGGCCGGCACCTTTCACGGCATCGGGGCGCGGCTCTTGCGCGAGTACGCGCAACAGATCGGACTCGACGAGAACTTCACGATCCATGACCGCGGCGATGCCGAAGACCTGATGGGGCTGGTGCGCCACGAGCTGGGCCTGTCTTCCACGGTCAACCGCTTCCCGCGCAAGGGCACGTGCCTCTCGATCTATTCGCGCTGCGTGAACACGCGCGCCTCGGTGGCCGAGGTGCTGAAGGAGGCCTTCCCCTGGTGCGGCGAATGGGAGGCCGAGCTCAAGACGCTGTTCGGCGCCTACGTCGAAGCCAAGCAGCAGCAGAACGTGCTCGACTACGACGACCTGCTGCTCTACTGGGCCGAGATGGTCGCCGAGCCCGCGCTGGCCGAAGCCGTGGGCGCGCGCTTCGACCATGTGCTGGTCGACGAGTACCAGGACACCAACCTGCTGCAGGCTTCGATCCTGCTGGCGATGAAGCCCGATGGGCGCGGCGTCACGGTGGTGGGGGACGACGCGCAATCGATCTACTCGTTCCGCGGCGCGACGGTGCGCAACATCCTCGATTTCCCTTCGCAGTTCAGTCGGGAGGCGAGGGTGGTCACGCTGGAGCGCAACTACCGCTCGACGCAGCCGATCCTCGACGTATCGAACCGCGTGATCGCGCAGGCGGCCGAGCGGCATGCCAAGACGCTCTGGACCGACAAGCCCTCCGCCGGCAAGCCGCAACTGGTGCTGGTGCCCGACGAGGCCGGGCAGGCGCGCTGGGTGGCCGACAAGGTGCTCGCGCACCGCGAGGGCGGGCTTGCGCTCAAGTCGCAGGCGGTGCTGTTTCGCACCTCGTCGCACAGCGCGGCGCTCGAACTGGAACTGGCACGCCGCAACATCCCCTTCGTGAAGTTCGGCGGGCTCAAGTTTCTCGAGGCTTCGCATGTGAAGGACCTGCTTGCCGTGCTGCGGTTTGCCGAGAACCCGCGCGGGCGCATGGCGGGGTTTCGCGTCACGCAGCTGATTCCCGGCATCGGGCCCGTCACCGGCACGCGCTTGCTCGATGCGATGGACCAGGCGGCCGATCCGGCCGCGGCCGTGCGCGACTTCGTGCCGCCGTCCGCGGCACGCGAGCAGTGGGCCGGGTTCGCCGAGGCCTACGCCGCGTTGCGTGCGCCGTCGCTGGCGTGGCCGGCCGATGTGGAGCTGGCGATGGGCTGGTATCTGCCGCACCTGGAGCGGCTCTACGACGACACCTCCGGCGTGCGCCGCCAGGACGTGGAGCAACTGGTGCGCCTCGCCGCGGGCTACGGTTCGCGTGAGCGCTTCCTGACCGAGCTCACGCTCGATCCGCCCGAAGCCACGAGCGATCGCCCGGGGCCGCCGCTGCTCGACGAGGACTACCTGATCCTCTCCACCATCCATTCGGCCAAGGGCCAGGAATGGAACTCGGTACATGTGCTCAACGTGGTCGACGGCTGCCTGCCGGCCGACGTGGCGCAGAGCGCGCACGAACTCGAGGAAGAGCGGCGCCTGCTCTACGTCGCGATGACGCGGGCCCGCGACCATCTGCACCTCCTGGTGCCGCAGCGCTTCTACATCACGCAGCAGGCGGTGCGGGGCGACCGGCATCTGTATGCGAATCGCACGCGCTTCATCACGGAATCGGATCTCGCTGGCTTCGAGCAGCAGACCTGGCCACCACCGCCGGTTCAGCCGCCCGCGGTGCCTCCGCCCGCCGCGGTGATCGACCTGCGCAACCGCATGCGCGCGGCCTGGCGCTGAAGCGGCTGGCCCTTCGCCCGGGAGGGTCACCAGGCGAGAAGTGCGTTAACACTTGCAAGCAAAGCGCCACGAAGGCGGGCCAAGCTGCACGGGCAGCTATCGATTCAATAGCGGATTGAAGCAGGCCCCAGGCGCTCTCGCCACCCGGAGAACCCAGGTATTGCAATACCGTGACAGCTTGGGCATAGTGAATCGACCGACCCCTCTTTCCTCCCCTTCCTCCTCTTCTCTCCCTTTCCCCGCACCACACCTGTTTCGCCGGCCACGCTCCAATCCGGAGCGGGGTCATTTCCCCAACCGTCAATTCTCAGGAGGTCATTCATGAATTTGACGATCAGCGGTCATCACCTCGACGTCACCCCTGCCTTGCGCACCTACGTCACGAGCAAGCTGGACCGGATCACACGGCACTTCGACCAGGTGGTCGATGTGAAGGTGATCCTCACGGTGGAAAAGCAGAAGGAAAAGGAACGCCGCCAAAGGGCGGAGTGCAACATTCACGTCAAGGGCAATGACATGTTCGCGGAGTCGAGCCACGCTGATCTCTACGCTGCGGTCGATGAGCTGGTCGACAAGCTCGACCGCCAGGTTGTTCGCCACAAGGACCGCCTGCAGGACCACCATCACGTCGCGCCCAAACGCGTGATGTGAACAAGGAGCGGGGCTCTCGGGCCCGCTCGCACCACAGGCCGCCTTCGGGCGGCCTTTTGCTTTTCCGACCATCGCCGTCGGACTTTTGGGTTTTCTGTTGGTTTCTGCCGGCTTCTGCCTGGGGCAGCGAGGCCTCTGGGCAACATGTAAACAGAAAGTAGATAGGGGGACTGGGGGTTTTTACCAACCGGGTGCATAATCGCCCCCGCTCTGCTCCCACCATGAATCGCCTCGCGTCCATCCTGCCGCCCGCCCAAGTGCTTGTGAGCGTTGACGCTACCAGCAAGAAACGTGCTTTCGAAGAAGCTGGCCTTCTGTTCGAAAGCCTCCATGGCCTGGGGCGCGCCCTCATCACCGACAGCCTCTTTGCGCGCGAGCGCCTCGGCTCCACCGGCCTGGGCCACGGCGTTGCCATTCCGCATGGCCGCATCAAGGGCCTCAAGGCGCCGATGGCCGCGGTGTTCCAGCTGGCGAATCCCATCGGCTTCGACGCTCCCGACGAGCAACCCGTCGCGCTCCTGATCTTTTTGCTGGTGCCCGAAGCGGCCACGCAGAAGCACCTCGAAATCCTCTCCGAAATCGCCGAACTGCTGAGCGACGCCGGCCTGCGCGAGCAAATCAAGTCCAGCACCGATGCCACCGCGCTCCACGGCCTGATCGCCGGCTGGCAGTCGACCCAAGTCGCCTGAGCGCATGCGTCGGCGTGCGCGGCTGCTGCTAAGCTGCGCGACACCTCCCCTGTCACTCATCCATCCAATGCCGGCGCCGAGCGCCGCCTTCTGACCGCATGAAGCCGACCGTCATCAGCGCCGATGCCATGTTCGAGGAGTTCCGCGGGTCGCTCCGCTGGGAATGGCTCGCGGGACTCGGCGCTTCGGAGCGCCAGTTCGATCCCGAGGTCATCAGCCGCGCCCAGTCTGCCGCCGACCTGGTCGGTTACCTCAACTACATCCACCCGTACCGCGTGCAGATCCTCGGCGCCCGCGAGGTGGCCTACCTCACGCGCGGAAGCCCCGACGACTGCGCACGCCGAATCGCCCGCATCGTCACGCTGGAGCCGCCGATGCTGGTGCTGGCCGACGGCCAGGCGCCGCCCGACGAACTGCTGTCGATCTGCGAACGCGCCCAGTTGCCGCTCTTCGCCACGCGCGAATCGTCGGCTTTCGTGATCGACCTGCTGCGCGCCTACCTGTCCAAGCACTTCGCCGAGCGCACCTCGATGCACGGTGTGTTCATGGACATCCTGGGGATGGGCGTGATGATCACGGGCGAGTCCGGCCTCGGAAAAAGCGAGCTGGGGCTCGAGCTGATTTCACGCGGCAATGGCCTGGTGGCCGACGATGCGGTCGACCTCTACCGCATCAACCAGAACACCATCGAGGGCCGCTGCCCCGACCTGCTGCTGAACCTGCTGGAAGTGCGCGGCATCGGCCTCCTGGACATCCGCGCGATCTTCGGCGAGACGGCGGTGCGCCGGAAGATGCGCCTGAAGCTCATCGTGCACCTGGTGCGCCGTGACAGCTTCGAGCGCGACTACGAGCGCATGCCCTCGGCGCCGCTCACGCAGGACGTGCTGGGCATCCCGGTGCGCAAGGTCATCATCCAGGTGGTGGCGGGGCGAAACATCGCCGTGCTGGTCGAGGCGGCGGTGCGCAATTCGATCCTGCAGCTGCGCGGCATCGACACCTATGCGGATTTCGTGGCGCGCCACCACAAGGCGATGGAAACCGGCCAAGACTGACCCCGTTTTGCCAGGGACACCGCGGAACCGGCTTTGCCGGGCCGCCGGTGTCGCCCCCTGAAAGGGGGTTGGCGAAGCGACACGAAGTGCGCGAAGACTGGGGGTAAGCCCTGTTCTAGCGCTTCTTTACGCAGTCGCCGCAGAGGCCGTAGAGCGACATCGCGTGGTCCTGCAGGATCCAGCCCTTGTCCTTGGAAATCATCTGCTGGCGGCGCTCGATCTCGGCGTCATAGAACTCCTCGACCTTGCCGCACGAGGTGCAGATCAGGTGGTCGTGGTGCGTGCCTTCGTTGAGTTCGTAGACCGCCTTGCCGCTCTCGAAGTGGCTGCGCTCCAGGATGCCGGCCTGCTCGAACTGCGTGAGCACGCGGTAAACGGTGGCAAGGCCGATGTCGGAATGTTCGTTGAGCAGGACGCGAAACACGTCTTCGGCCGTCATGTGCCGCTGGCTGCCCGTCTGGAAGATTTCCAGAATCTTCAGGCGTGGCAAGGTGGCCTTGAGGCCGGTATTTTTGAGTTCGTCGATATTGGCCATGATGGTTCCTGCGCCCTGTGCCGCGGTCAGGTCCTGAAAAGGCCAGCCGCTACAATGGCCGATCATATCGCTACCCCCTTTTCCTCCCATGCTTGCCATTTTCCAACGCCGTTCCTGGCTGCTGGCTGCTGCCGTCGCCGCGACGCTCTGCCTCGGTGCCTGCAGCGGTTTCAGCGATCGCACGCGTGGCGCGCTGGCCGCGGTCACGCCCTACAAGGTCGAAGTGGTCCAGGGCAATTTCGTGTCGAAGGAGCAGGTCGCGGCGCTCAAGCCCGGCATGTCGCGCCAGCAGGTGCGTGAAATCCTCGGTACTTCGCTGCTGAACGACGTGTTCCATGCCAATCGCTGGGACTACGTGTTCACCATCCGCCGCCAGGGCGTCGAACCCCAGGAGCGCCACCTGACCGTGTTCTTCAACGGCGAGCTGATGGACCGCTTCGTAGGCGACGAGATGCCCAGCGAAGAAGAATTCGTCGCCACGCTCGACACCCGCAAGAAAACCGGCAAGGTGCCCCCGCTCGAAGCCACGGAAGACGAGCTCAAGAAATTCGCGCCGGCCAAGGACGGGAAAGCCGATGCCTCCGCCTCGGCAACGACCGTGCCCCCGCTGCCGGCCGCCTACCCACCGCTCGAAGCCGCGCGCTGAGCGCAACCAGAGCGGGCGGCGCCCGCCGAGTCAGGCGGCGTCCGTCCGGTCCCCCATGGTTCCAAGTGGCCTGCGGGCCATTCCGATGACTGAATCCGCGTGACTCAACCTACCTCTTCCTCCCCCTCCGCCACCTCCGTGCCTCGCCGCATCGCCATCGCTGGCGCTTCGGGCCGCATGGGCCACATGCTGATCGAGGCCGTGCGCAATGCGCCTGACTGCCGCCTGGCCGGTGCCCTCGACATCGCCGGCAGCGAAGCCATCGGCAACGATGCCGCCGCTTTCCTCGGCTTCACGAGCGGCGTGCCCATCGTGGCGGACCTGCGCACGGGTCTCAAAGACGCGCAGGTGCTCATCGACTTCACCCGCCCCGAAGGCACGCTCGCGCACCTCGCGGTCTGCCGCGAGCTCGGCGTGCAGGCCGTCATCGGCACCACCGGCTTCAGCGACGCGCAGAAGGCAGAAATCGCCGAGATCGCGAAAGACGTGGCCATCATGCTGGCCCCCAACATGAGCGTGGGCGTCAACGTCACCTTCAAGCTGCTCGAGATGGCCGCCAAGGCGATGTCGACCGGTTACGACATCGAGATCATCGAGGCCCACCACCGCCACAAGGTCGACGCGCCCTCGGGCACCGCGCTCAAGATGGGCGAAGTCATTGCCGACGCGCTGGGCCGTGATCTCAAGGACTGCGCCGTCTACGCCCGCGAAGGCATCACGGGCGAGCGCGATCCGTCGACCATCGGCTTCTCGGCCATCCGCGGCGGCGACATCGTCGGCGACCACACCGTGCTGTTCGCGGGCATCGGCGAGCGCATCGAGATCACGCACAAGTCGTCGAGCCGCGTGACCTACGCGCAGGGCGCCCTGCGCGCGGTGCGCTTCCTGGCCGAGCAGAAGTCCGGCCTGTTCGACATGTACGACGTGCTCGGTCTACGTTAAGGTCAACTCCGATGAGCGTCCTCGAACTGCTGACCCATGGCGACGGCGTCAGCCGCTCGGTGGCGGCGCTCTTGCTGGCGATGTCGATCGCGAGCTGGGTCGTGATTCTCTGGAAGACGTGGCTGCTGCGCGGCGGCACGCGCGATGTGCTGCGCAGCATCGCGGCGTTCTGGCAGTCGGCCACGCTGGCCGATGCCGAGCAGAAGCTCCAGGCCTTCGACCGCGCGGCGCTGGTCTTGCCCGCGGTCGTTGCCATCAAGAATGCGGCGGCCGTCAACGTCAATGGAACGCTGGGCGCCACGGCCGATCGCAACCAGCGTCTCACGCGCGTGCTGCGCGATGCCTTGCACGGCGCATTGCGGCGCCTGCAGGCCGGGCAGATTCTTCTTGCCACTGTCGGCGCCACGGCGCCCTTCGTCGGGTTGCTCGGCACGGTCTGGGGCATCTACGGCGCGCTGACGGGCATCGCGGGCCAGACCGGCGGCTTCACTATCGACAAGGTGGCCGGCCCCGTCGGCGAAGCGCTCGTCATGACCGCCTTCGGTCTGGCGGTCGCCATTCCGGCCGTGTTGGCCTACAACGTCTTCGGACGCGTCATCGGCCGCATCGAAGCCGAGCTCGAAGGCTTCGCGCACGACCTGCTCGGCAGCTTCGGCGCGGCGCCCGCGCCCGTTGCACCGCCGCCCGCGCGGCCGATGCCGGTCTAGGAGCTGCGAGAACCATGGCCTTCGGACGCACTTCGCTCGGCAGCAGCGCCGCAGGCGGTGGGCGTGCGACGGGCGCTGGCGGACAACGGCCGCTCTCGGACATCAACGTCACGCCGCTGGTCGACGTGATGCTGGTGCTGCTGGTGATCTTCATCATCACGGCGCCGCTGATGGCCAGTTCGATCAAGCTCGACCTGCCGCAAACCGATGCCGGCCAGCCCAACGACACGCCCAAGTTCGTGAGCCTCGCGGTCGATGCATCGGGCAAGGTGTTTCTGAACGACAAGCCCGTGACCCACGAAGAGCTGGCGGCCCAGCTCGAGAAGTCCGCGGCGGACAGCAAGGACACCGAAGTGCAATTGCGCGCCGATCAGACCGTGCCCTACGGCAAGGTGGTGGCGCTCATGGGCATTGCGAACAAGGCGGGGTTGAGCCGCATCGGGTTCGTGACCGAGGCCGAAGCGCCCCCCGAAAAACCGCGCTGAATTTGTCTTGCTCCTTCCCCCTTTGGGGGAAGGTTGGGATGGGGGTGGGCAGAGCGCTCGATGGATGCGCCGCGTGCCCCCACCCCGGCCCTCCCCCGGACGGGGAGGGAGAAATTCCGGAGACTCAGCCGAGCACCACCGGCTTGGTGTTCCAGATCTCATGCGCGTACTGCGCAATCGTGCGGTCCGAAGAGAACGCCCCCATCCCCGCCACATTGAGAATCGCCATCCGCGTCCACGCGTCCGAATCGCGGTAGAGCGCATCGACCTCGGCCTGCTTCGCGACATAGCTCGCGTAGTCGGCCAGCAGCAGGTAATGGTCGCCCCAGTTCACCAGCGCGTCGTAGATGCCTTGGTAGCGCGACGGCTCGCCCGGCGAGAACGCACCGTCGCGGATCGCGTCCAGCACGCGCTTCAGGTCCGCGTTCTCCTCGTAGATCTCGCGCGGCTGGTACCCGCGTGCCCGGATCTCCGCCACCTCCGGCGTCGTGTTGCCGAAGATGAAGATGTTCTCCGGCCCCACGTTCTCGCGCATCTCCACGTTGGCGCCGTCGAGCGTGCCGATGGTGAGCGCGCCGTTCAGCGCGAACTTCATGTTGCCGGTGCCGGATGCTTCCGTGCCCGCGGTCGAGATCTGCTCCGACAGGTCGGCCGCCGGCATGATGATCTCGGCCAGGCTCACGCTGTAGTTCGGCAGGAACACCACCTTCAGCAGCTTGCCCACGCGCGCATCGGCGTTGATGGTGCTCGCCACGTCGTTGATGAGACGGATCACCAGCTTGGCCATCGCGTACGCCGAAGCCGCCTTGCCTGCGAACACCACCACGCGCGGCACGATGTCGAGGGGCGTGCCGGCCGCTTGCGCGTCGAGGATGCGGTGATAGCGCGTCACCACATGCAGCACGTTGAGCAGCTGCCGCTTGTATTCGTGGATGCGCTTGACCTGCACGTCGAACATCGCGTCGGTGTCCAGGTCGATCTTCAGGTGCTCCCCGACCCAGTTGGCCAGCCGCAGCTTGTTCTCGCGCTTGGCGTGGCGGAACGCGC
Organism: Variovorax paradoxus EPS; assembly: GCF_000184745.1. Lineage (NCBI taxonomy): Bacteria > Pseudomonadati > Pseudomonadota > Betaproteobacteria > Burkholderiales > Comamonadaceae > Variovorax > Variovorax paradoxus. The sequence continues at coordinate 467,610 of NC_014931.1, forward strand.
GCACGAACGCGGGTTGCGCGGCCATGGGCTTGAGCGCCTCGAGTTGCGACAGGTCGCGCCGCCAGCCCTTGCCGATGCGCTGGTCGAGCAGCCCGGCCAGCGGCGGGTTGGCCTGCGCCAGCCAGCGGCGCGGCGTGACGCCGTTGGTCTTGTTGTTGAAGCGCTCGGGAAAGATCTTGTCGAAGTCCGCAAAGATCGACTGCTTCATCAGCTCCGAATGCAGCCCCGACACGCCGTTGATCGAGTGGCTCGCGAGCACCGCCACATACGCCATGCGCACGCGCCGCTCGCCCGCTTCATCCACCAGCGAAAGCCGGCGCATCAGCTCCACGTCGTTGCCGACCTTCTGCGTCACGGTGGCGAGGAACTTCGCGTTCATGTCGTAGATGATCTGCAGGTGCCGCGGCAGTATGCGGCCCAGCATTTCCACCGGCCAGGTCTCCAGTGCCTCGTGCATCAGCGTGTGGTTGGTGTAGCTGAACACCTTCTGCGTGTGCGCCCAGGCCTCGTCCCAGGCGAGGCCGTGTTCGTCGAGCAAAAGGCGCATGAGCTCGGGCACTGCGAGCACCGGGTGCGTGTCGTTCAGGTGGATGCTGACCTTCTCGGAGAGCTGGTCGAAGGTCTTGTGGCTGCGCAGATACCGCCGCAGCAGGTCCTGCACGCTCGCGCTGCAGAAAAAATACTCCTGGTGCAGCCGCAGCTCGCGCCCCGAGGGCGTGGAGTCGTCGGGGTAGAGCACGCGCGAGACGTTCTCCGACTGGTTCTTGCTTTCCACCGCGCCCATGTAGTTGCCGCGGTTGAACGCCGAAAGGTCGATTTCCTCGGTGGCCCGCGCCGACCACAGCCGCAGCGTGTTGGTGGCCTGCGTGCCGTAGCCCGGGATGATGGTGTCGTAGGCCACGGCCAGCACGTCGTGCGTGTCGACCCAGTCGGCCGCGCCGTAGGGTGCGTTGGTGCCCTCGCGCTTTTGCACATGGCCGCCGAAGCGCACGCGGTAGTTCACCTCGGGCCGCTGGAACTCCCAGGGGTTGCCGCGCGTGAGCCAGTAGTCGGGCGTTTCCACCTGCTGGCCGTCGACGATGCGCTGGCGGAACATGCCGTATTCGTAGCGGATGCCGTAGCCCATGCCGGGTACGCCGAGCGTGGCCATCGAATCGAGGAAGCAGGCCGCGAGCCGGCCGAGGCCGCCGTTGCCGAGCGCCGCATCGGGCTCGCGTTCGGCGAGTGCCGACATGTCGACACCGAAGTCGGCCAGGGCTTCCCGCACCGTGTCGTAGAGGTCGACCGCGAGCAGCGCGTTGGTGAAGGTGCGCCCGATGAGGAACTCCATCGAGAGGTAGTAGACGCGCTTCAAGTCCTGCGCATAGTTGGCGCGCGTGGTCATCATCCAGCGCTCGACCAGCTGGTCGCGCACGGCTTGCGAGGTGGCGTTGAGCCAGTCGTCCTGGCTGGCGGCGACCGGGTCCTTGCCGACCGCGTAGATCAGCTTGTTGGCCACGGCGCGCTTGAAGGCCGCGACGTCGCGGTCGGGATGGTCGTAGGCGAAGTCTTTGATCGTCATGGTGGGTGGCGTTCTCGGAGTGAGTGGTGTTGTGTCTGCCGTGCGCTGGATCAGGTGGGCGCCTGCGCCTGCCGGTAGACGTCGATGTATTGCGCGGCGGCCGTGGCCCAGTCGGCCGGGCGCCGCATGGCGTTGCCGCGCACGCGGCGCCAGTCGGGCGCGCGCTCGTAGAGGGCGAAGGCGCGGCGCAGCGCGCGTTCGTAGTCGGCTGCGTCGAAGCGGTCGAACACGAAGCCGGTGGCCTCGCCGCTCGCCATGTCTTCCAGCGTGCTGTCGACCACCGTGTCGGCGAGGCCGCCCACGCGGCGCACCAGCGGCAGGCTGCCGTACTTCAGGCCGTACATCTGCGTGAGGCCGCAGGGCTCGAAGAGCGAAGGCACCAGCGTCACATCGCCGCCGCCGAAGAGCTGGTGCGCCAGCGTTTCGTTGTAGCCGATGGTGACGCTGACCGATTGCGGCGCCGCCGCCGCGCGCTGGCGAAAAGCCTCTTCGAGCCACGCTTCGCCGCTGCCCAGCAGCGCGAGCTGGCCGCCTTGGGCGAGCAGCGCATCGATGCCGCCGAGCACGAGGTGCAGGCCCTTCTGTTCGGTGAGCCGGCTCACCAGGATGAAGAGTGGCGCGTCCGGCCGCTCGGCCAGGCCGAGCTGGTGTTGCAGCACCGCCTTGCAGCGCGCCTTGCCCGCCATGTGGCGGCCTTCGGGCGAGTGATAGCCCTGCACCAGCGCAGCGTCGGCGGCGGGGTTCCAGACCTTGTCGTCCACCGCGTTGAGGATGCCGGTGAGCGCGCCGCTGCGCTGGCGCAGCAGGCCGTCGAGGCCGCAGCCCTGCTCGGGCGTCTGGATCTCGCGCGCGTAGGTCGGGCTCACGGTGGTGATGCGGTCGGCGAAGTACAGGCCGGCCTTCATGAAGGAGACCTGTCCGTGGTATTCGAGCCCGTTCATGTGGAAGGCAGGCGCGGGCAAGCCGAGGTCGGCAAAGTTCCAGGGCGCGGAAATGCCCTGGTAGGCGAGGTTGTGCACGGTGAACACGCTGCCGGCGCGCGTCGAGCCGGCTTCGCGCGCGAAGTGCAGGTAGGCCGGCGCCAGGCCCGCGTGCCAGTCGTGCGCGTGCACGACCTCGGGCCGCCACGCCGGGTCCAGTCCTTGCGCGAGTTGCGCCGCCGCCCAGCCGAGCAGCGCGAAGCGCCGGTGGTTGTCGCCGTAGGGCTGGCGCGTGGCGTCTTCGTAGGGATTGCCGGGCCGGTCGTATAGCGCCGGCGCATCGATCACGTAGGCGGGTATCGGCGGCGCACCGTCGATGGCGATGTGCCCCGCGCGCAGCGCGAAGCGCTCGCTGCCCCAGGGCGCGGTGAGCTCGGCCACCGGCGCCAGGTCGCGCACGCCGGCCACGATGGCCGGAAAACCCGGCAGCAGCACGCGGGCGTCCTGCCCCGCGGCCATGAGCGCGAGGGGCAGGGCGCCGGCGACATCCGCCAGGCCGCCGGTCTTGAGGAGGGGAAAGAGTTCGGCGCTGACCTGGAGGATTCGCATCGTTCGTGGCGGTGACGGCGGCGGCGTCAGGCGGTCAATCGTTTGAGCATTTCGCGGGTGACCAGCACCACGCCGGTCTCGGTGCGCTCGAAGCGGGCCGCATCGGCGGCGGCATCCTCGCCGATCACCATGTCGTCGGGAATCACGCAGCCGCGGTCGATCACCACCTTGCTGAGCCGGGCGCCGCGGCCCACCTCGACATCGGGCAGCAGCACCGCCTCGTTGATCTCGCAGAACGAATGGATGCGCACGCCCGAGAACAGCACCGAGCTGCTCACCTTGGAGCCCGAGACGATGCAGCCGCCCGAGACGATGGTGTTGACCGTCATGCCGTGCTTGCCGTCGCGGTCGAGCACGAACTTGGCAGGGGGCAGTTGCCGCTGGTAGGTCCAGATGGGCCAGTCGGTGTCATAGATGTCGAGTTCGGGGGTGATCGAGGCCAGGTCGAGGTTGGCTGCCCAGAATGCATCAATCGTGCCCACGTCGCGCCAGTAGGCCTTGGCGTCGGGTCCGCGCGAGGCCCGCGTGACGCACGACATCCCGAAGGGATGCGCCAGCGCGCGGCCCTGCGCCACGGCGCGCGGGATGATGTCCTTGCCGAAATCGTGGCTCGAATCGGGGTTGGCGGCGTCTTCCTCGAGCAGCTGGTAGAGGTAGTTGGAGTCGAACACGTAGATGCCCATGCTGGCCAGCGCGACGTCGGGGTGGCCGGGCATGGCGGGCGGGTCGGCCGGCTTCTCGAGAAATGCGGTGATCTGGCGGCCGTCGTCGATGGCCATCACGCCGAACGCGGTGGCCTCCATGCGCGGCACCTCGATGCAGCCGACGGTACAGCCCAGGCCGCGCTCGGCATGGTCCTTCACCATGATCGAGTAGTCCATCTTGTAGATGTGGTCGCCGGCCAGCACCACCACGTAGTCGTGCTTGGTCGAGCGGGTCTGGATGATGTCCAGGTTCTGGAACACCGCGTCGGCCGTGCCGCGGTACCAGTGCTCGTCGCCCACGCGCTGCTGCGCGGGCAGCACGTCGACCATCTCGTTGAGCTCGGCCCTGAGGAAGCTCCAGCCGCGCTGCAGGTGGCGCATGAGCGAATGCGACTTGTACTGCGTGACCACCGCCATGCGCCGGATGCCCGAATTGAGGCAGTTCGACAAGGCGAAATCAATGATGCGGAACTTGCCGCCGAAGTACACGGCCGGCTTGGCGCGCCGGTCGGTGAGCTGCTTGAGGCGCGAGCCGCGGCCGCCGGCCAGCACCAGGGCGATGGTGCGGCGAACCAGTTGATGGGCCTGCAGGGGTTCCTGCGAGGGGGGTGTGCCGAGCTTGTTGTCCATCCTGTGTCTCCGTTCGTTCGTTCGTTCGTTGGAATTCGGCCATCAGAGTTTCTATCGCGAGGCTAGCACCGCGCCGCGCGCATGGCTTCTACGTTCTTGCAATCCGGATGCTCGAGCAAGACACCTCCACCGCATCGCCGAGTGCCTGGGGCGAGGCGTCGTGGTCATGCCCCGGATCGGTCGAGAGACGGTGGCGCCAGTTGCCCGGGAGCAGCGTGAAATTCACTGTCTCCGCCCCCGCATTGACCAGCACCAGCCATGCGCCCGCGTCCTTGCTCTCCGCGCTTTCGTTGTTGTCGAAGAGGATCGCAAGCGCCGTGCCCGCATGCCAGTCGTGTGGCGTCATCGGCTGGCCGTCGGGGCGCAGCCAGCGGATGGCCGGTGCGCCTTCGGGCGGATCGGCCGGCCACCAGCGCGTGCTGCGCAGCACCGGCGCTTCGCGGCGCAGGGCCGAAAGGCGCGCGACGAAATCGCTCGTGCGCGCCATGTCGCTGGCGGGGTCGGAGGCGCCGATCCATGCGAGCCAGGTGGTCTCGTTGTCCTGGCAGTAGGCGTTGTTGTTGCCCTGCTGGCTGTGGCCCAGCTCGTCGCCGGCCAGCAGCATCGGCGTGCCTTGGGAGAGCAGCAGCACCGCGAGCAGCGCGCGCTGCAGGCGGCTGCGCTTCGCCAGCACGCCCGCATCGTCGCTCGGGCCTTCGACCCCGCAGTTGTTGCTCAGGTTGTGGCCGTGGCCGTCGCGGTTGTTCTCGCCGTTCGCGAGGTTGTGGCGCTCTTCGTAGCTCACGAGGTCGCGCAGCGTGAAGCCGTCGTGCGCGGTGATGAAGTTGACGCTCGCCGTCGGCGCGCGGCCGTGGTGGGCGAACTGGGTGCTCGAGGCGGTGAAGCGGTGCGCGAAATCGCCGAGGCCGCTTGCGTCGTCGCGCCCTTGCCGCAGCCAGAAGCCGCGCTGTGTGTCGCGGTAGCGGTCGTTCCATTCGAGCCAGCCTGATGGGAACTCGCCGAGCCGGTAGCCGCCGGGGCCGATGTCCCACGGCTCCGCGATCAGCAGCGTGCGCGAGAGCACCGGGTCTTGCGCGATGGCCGCGAAGAAGGGCGCGCGCGCATCGAACCCCGTCTTCGCATCGCGTCCCAGCACCGGTGCGAGGTCGAAGCGGAAGCCGTCGACGCCCATCTCGCACGCCCAGAAGCGCAGGCTGTCCATCACGAGTTGCAGCACGCGGGGCTCGCGGAGGTTCAGGCAGTTGCCGGTGCCCGTCCAGTTTTCGTAGAGCGCGCGGTCGTCCTCGCGCAGGTGGTAGTACAAGGCGTTGTCGATGCCGCGCATCGAGAGCGTCGGGCCGACCTCGTCGCTCTCGGCGCTGTGGTTGTAGACCACGTCGATCACGAGTTCCATGCCGCGCGCATGCACCGCGTCGGCCATCGCGCGGAACTCGCTCGCGGGCGTGGTGCCGGGGCGGCCGCTCCAGTAGCGCGCCTCGGGCGCGAACCAGCCGATGGTGTTGTAGCCCCAGTAGTTGGAGAGGCCCATGGCGAGCAGGCGCTGTTCGTCGGCGCGATGCTGCACGGGCATGAGGCTGAGCGTGGTGACGCCCAGGCGCTGCAGGTGGTCGAGCACTGCGGGCTCGGCGAGGCCGGCGTAGGTGCCGCGCAGGGGGGCGGGCACGCCGGGGTGCAGGCGGGTCTGGCCGCGGACGTGCAGTTCGTAGAGGACGCGATCTGTTGCCGCGATGCGTGCGTGGCCTGGAGGCGTTGCGTTGCTTCTGCTCGCCGTCGTCACGCGTCCCTTGAGGGCGACTGTTCCGTTGTCGCGGGTGTCGCGTTGATCGGGATTTGCCGGGTCGTGGCCGAGGAAGAGGTCGCTGCCGTTGTAGCGGCCGACGATCTCTCGCGCATACGGATCGAGCAGCAGCTTGGCGGGGTTGAAGCGTTGGCCTTCATGCGGCGCCCAAGGGCCGTGGACGCGGTAGCCGTAGACGAGGCCTTCGTGCCCGCTCGGCAGCAGGCCGTGCCAGATGCCATCGGTGCATGCAGGCAGCTGGAGGCGTTGCTGTTCGTTCTGCCCCGTGCTGTCGAAAAGACAGAGTTCTACGGACTCTGCGGTGGGGGCTGCTAATGCGAAATTGACGCCTTCTTTTGATGGCGTTGCGCCCAAGGGGAATGGAGTGCCTGGGCTCAGCATTCTTGTTGCCCTTGGGTTTGTTTTTTTTCCGAGGCCGGGTCTCGCCCCGGCAGGCGACCTACTTTTCTTTGCTTCGCCAAAGAAAGGTAGGCAAAAGAAAGGCGACCCCACTGTCTGCGACCCTCCGCTTCGCTGCGGGCAACCTGCGGTGCTCGCGGTTCGCGGGGTCTCGCCGAACTCGCTTCGCTCAGACAGCGGCGAGCCCTTGTCCGCGAACCGCTGCGCTCCTCGGCGCAGCCAGAGGGGGGTGGAGACAACCCGGGCCATTGCTTCGCTCGGCTTGCAGTCGGGCCATTGCTTCGCTCGGCCGCGGTGCCCCCACCCCGGCCCTCCCCCGGGAGGGGAGGGAGAAAGACAAGACATGGGACACCGGGCTTGGTGCATTGCTCCTTCCCCTTCCGGGGGAAGGCTGGGATGGGGGCACGACGGCCCTTGCTGCACAGCCGCGTCTCATCGAGCGTCGCGTGCCCCCACCCCAGCCTTCCCCCGGAAGGGGAGGGAGCCAAACCAAGCCGAGCGAAGCGAAGGCCCGAGGGCGCCGCCGAGCGCAGCGATGGCGTGTGGGGTCCCCAAAGCCCTTCTGTATGCGCCGAGGAGCGCAGCGTTTCGCGGATCAGGGCCGCAGCTGTTTGAGCGAAGCGAGTTCTGCGGACCCCGCGAAACGCGAGCACCGCAGGTTGCCCGCAGCGAAGCGGAGGGACGCAGACAGCAGGGTCGCCTTTTCTTTGCTTACGTTCTTTTGGCGAAGCAAAAGAAAGTAAGTCGCCCGCCGGGGCGAGACCCGGCCTCGGGAAAAAAGACGATTCAAGACCCATCAAACCAACACCCACATCACAGTCGCGAGAGGCGGAACACTGACCGAAACCGAATCTGCCTTCCCATGCCAAGGCACAGGCGAGCTTTCAACGATCCCGTTCCCCACACCGCTCCCGCCATACACCGCCCCATCCGTATTGATGATCTCCCGGTAAGCCCCCGCAACAGGAACCCCCAGCCGATACCCATGCCGAGGCAACGGCGTGAAGTTGCACACGACAACAACAAACGCCCCGTCCCGCGCACGACGAACAAACGCAAACACCGACTGATCCGCATCGTCATGCGCGATCCACTCGAACCCGGCCGAGTCGTTGTCCAGCTCATGCAACGCAGGAAAGTGCCGATACACGTTGTTCAGATCGCGCACCAACCGCCGCACCCCCTGGTGCGCAGCGTGCTCCAGCAGATGCCAATCCAGGCTGCGATCCGCATTCCACTCGGCGACCTGCGCGAACTCGCCCCCCATGAACAACAGCTTCTTCCCCGGATATCCCCAGAGGTATCCATACAGGTTTCGCAGCCCCGCAAACTTCTGCCACTCGTCACCCGGCATCCGCCCGATCATCGAACCCTTGCCGTGCACCACCTCGTCGTGCGAGAGCGGCAACACGAAGTTCTCGGTGTGCGCGTACATCAGCCCGAAGGTGATCTGCTGGTGATGGTGCTTGCGGTAGACCGAGTCGGTGCCGGCATACGCGAGCGTGTCGTTCATCCACCCCATGTTCCATTTGTAGTGAAAGCCCAGCCCGCCGTTTTCCGGCGGCCGCGTCACGCCCGGAAAGCTCGTCGATTCCTCGGCCAGCGTCACCGCGCCGGGCCGCTCGATGCCCACCACGCGGTTCATGCGGCGAAGGAAATCGATGGCCTCGAGGTTCTCACGGCCACCTTGCGCATTCGGCACCCACTCGCCGGCCTTGCGGCTGTAGTCGCGGTACAGCATCGACGCCACCGCATCGACCCGCAGGCCATCGACGCCATAGCGCTCCAGCCAGTACAGCGCATTGCCGACCAGGTAGTTGCGAACCTCCGTGCGCGCGAAGTTGAAGATCAGCGTCTGCCAGTCGTTGTGAAAGCCCTCGCGCGGATCGGCGTACTCGTACAGCGCCGTGCCGTCGAAGTTGCCCAAGCCATGCGCATCGGTCGGAAAGTGCGCGGGCACCCAGTCGAGGATCACGCCCAGCCCCGCCGCATGCGCGGCCTCCACGAAATGGCGGAAGTCGCCTGGCGTCCCGAAGCGCGAGGTCGGCGCATAGAGACCGATCGGCTGGTAGCCCCACGAGCCGTCGAAGGGGTGCTCGCTGATCGGCAACAGCTCGATGTGCGTGAAGCCCATGTCGCGCGCATACGGCACGAGCGTGTCGGCCAGCTCGCGGTAGTCGAGCCATTCTTGGCCGTTGTGACCGTTGTTCTTGCGGCGCCACGAGCCCAGGTGCACTTCATAGATGCTGACCGGCGCATGGCGCTCGTTGGCCTCGGCGCGGCCTTCGGGCATCTTCACCGCGGCCGGCAACGGCGCCACAATGCAGGCGGTCTCGGGCCGCAGGCGCGAGGAGAACGCGAACGGGTCGGCCTTGCGCAGCACCTCGCCCTTGGCCGAAAGGATCTCGAACTCGTAGCTGTCGCCGGTCGCCACGTGCGGCGCGAAGATTTCCCACACGCCGCATTCGCGGCGCAGCCGCATCATGTGGCGCCGGCCGTCCCAGTTGTTGAAGTCGCCGACCACCGAGACCCGGCGCGCGTTCGGCGCCCAGACCGCGAAGGCCACGCCCTTCACGCCATCGATCTCGCGCAGGTGCGCGCCCAGCCGTTCCCAGGGCCGCAGGTGCGTGCCCTCGGCCAGCAGCCATACGTCGGTTTCGCCGAGCACAAACGGAAAACGATACGGGTCTTCGAGCCGCGAGGTGTGCGAGTCCCAATCGACCTGGAACGAATAGCCCAAGCGCGCTTCCGCGGCCGGCACCAGCCCGCTGAACAGGTCGGAGCCCTCGTGCCGCGTGAGCATCGCCAGCGGCCAGCCGGTGCGCGAGTGCATCACCGCGACGCTGTGGGCGCCGGGCATCAGCGCGCGCACTTCCAGCCCCTCGCGCGTTTCGTGCGGCCCGAGCACGGCAAAGGGATCGCCGTGTTCGGCGCGCATCAGTGCGCGGATTTCGGAGGCGGGCAGGGACTTCGGTGGCATGGCGTTCAGCTCTGTCCTTCTTCTTCGTTGGCGGGTGTTCCGAAAAAGACGCCGTAGGGCGCCAGCGCCAGCATGCGCTTTTCGCTAGTGCCCTGCACGCTGGCGGTCGCGGCGAGCGGATGGCCTTGCGGCGGCACCAACGCCTCGCGCAGCGCAATCGTCACAGGCTCGCTCCCCATATTGAAGATCGCCTGCAGCGATCGGTTCCCGTCGCGCCGCTCGAACCACAGCAGGGGCTCGGGCGCGTCGAAGAACACGATGCCGCCGGTGCGCAGCAGCGGCTGCGCGCGGCGCCAGTGCAAGAGGGCACGGCTGAAGGCCAGCATCGAGCCCGGGTCGTCGGCCTGGTTGTCGATGGCCAGCGGCAGGTGCGGGCCGTACACCGGCAGCCACGGCGTGCCGGTGGTGAAGCCGCCGTGCGGCGCGTCGGCCTGCCACGGCATCGGCGTGCGGCAGCCGTCGCGGCCCTTGAACTCGGGCCAGAAGGTGCGGCCGTAGGGGTCTTGCAGCAGTTCGAAGGGCACCTCGGCTTCGGGCAGGCCGAGCTCCTCGCCCTGGTAGATGCTGGCGCTGCCGCGCAAGATGAGCAGCAGCGCGAGCCAGAGGCGGTCGCGGCGGGTGTCGGGCGCCTTGCCGTCGCTCCAGCGGGTTGCCACGCGCGGCACGTCGTGGTTCGACACCGCCCAGCAGCCCCAGCCCCCCGTTGGCGCCAGCGCGAGGTCGAGCGTCTCGACCTGGTGGCGCAGGTGCTTGGCGCGGTGGTCCGCCGTCAGCAGGCTGAAGCTGTAGGCCAGGTGCAGGCGCTTGCCGAACTCGGTGTACTGCGCCATGACGGGCGGCGCGTTCTCGTCGCCGACCTCGCCCAGCGCGACCGCGCCGTAGCCGTCGAGCAGTTGGCGCAGGCGCTCGAGGAACACCAGGTTTTCCTGCTGGCTCTTGTCGTACAGGTGCTGCTGCATCGCATACGGGTTGTCGGCGCGCACCGTGCTGACTTCGTCGATCGACGCGAGCGAGGCCGGCGGGTTGTCGCGCAGCAGCGCGTCGTGGAACTGGTGGTTGCAGGCGTCGAAGCGGAAGCCGTCCACGCCGCGCTCGCACCAGAATCGCACCTCGCCGAGCAGCGCGTCCTGCACGGCGGTGCAGTGGAAGTTGAGGTCGGGCTGTTCGGTGAGAAAACTGTGCAGGTAGTACTGCCTGCGGCGCGAATCCCACTGCCATGCGGAGCCGCCGAAGACCGAGAGCCAGTTGGTGGGCGGCGTGCCGTCGGGCTTGGGATCGGCCCAGACGTACCAGTCGGCCTTGGGGTTGTCGCGCGAGCTGCGGCTCTCGGCGAACCAGGCGTGCTGGTCGGAAGTGTGCGAGAGCACCTGGTCGATGATGAGCTTCAGCCCCAGCGCATGCATGCGCGCGAGCATCGCGTCGAAGTCGGCGAGCGTGCCGAAGAGCGGATCGACCGCGCGGTAGTCGGACACGTCGTAGCCGAAGTCCTTCATCGGCGAGCGGAAGAAGGGCGAGACCCAGATGGCATCGACCCCGAGGCTGGCCACATGGTCGAGCCGGGCCGTGATGCCGGGCAGGTCGCCGATGCCGTCGCCGTTGCTGTCCATGAAGCTGCGCGGGTAGATCTGGTAGATCACCGCGCCACGCCACCATTCGCTGTTGCTGCTATTGATGCTGCTGCCCATGCCTGCCCCTGTGGTCGGAATTCATTGTGGCATGCGAAATTCGGGCCAGTCATACGCACTTGCGGGCCGCCGGTCGGGATTCGCCGGGCAGCGGAGCTTTCTACACTGGGCGCTGTTTCCGGCTCTCTCAAATGACGACCTCAGATCCCGTTTCATCCCTCGCCGCGCTCGAAGCGCGGCTCGCCCAGGACCTGGACTATCTCGGCTTTCCCGGCCGCCAGTGGATGCCCGTGCGGCAGAAGGACGGCGAGGCGATGCTCGACGTGGCCGTCATCGGCGGCGGGCAGGCCGGCCTCGCGGCCTCGGTGGCGCTGGCGCAGCAGAGCATCCGCGCCGTGATCTTCGACAGGTCGCCCGCCGGCAAGGAAGGCCCGTGGGCCACCACCGCGCGCATGGAAACGCTGCGCTCGCCCAAGGAACTCACCGGCCCCGCACTCGGCCTGCCGTCGCTCACCTTCCGCGCGTGGTTCGAAGCGCAGTTCGGGCGCGAAGCGTGGGCGGCGATGGACAAGATCCCGCGCCTCCAGTGGATGGACTACCTCGCCTGGTACCGCCGCGTGATGCACGTGGACGTGCGCAACGACACCGCGGTCACCGGCATCCACCCGCTGCCCGATGGCACGGCGGTGCGGCTCGATCTGCGCACGCGGGCCGGCGTCGGTCGCGTGTTCGCGCGCCGCGTCGTGCTGGCCACCGGCCGCGACGGCCTCGGCGGCCCGGCGGTGCCGGCGTTCGTCAACGCGCTGCCCCGTTCGCAATGGGCGCACTCGTCTGACGCCATGGACTACGGCCAGCTCGCCGGCCTGCGCGTCGGCGTGGTCGGCGCGGGCTCCTCGGCGATGGACAGCGCGGCCACCGCGCTGGAAGCAGGCGCGCGCAGCGTCGAGCTCCTGATCCGCCGGCCCGACCTGCCGCGCGTCAACAAGGGCAAGGGCGCGGGCGTGCCGGGCCTTACGCAGGGGCACTTCGACCTGTCGGACGAGCGCAAATGGCGCATTCGCCACTACATCAACGTCGCGAACGTGCCGCCGCCGCATGGCAGCACGCTGCGGGTGTCGGCATTTTCGAATGCGTTCTTCAACTTCGGCTGCCCGATTCTTTCGGTGGCGCCGCAGGGCGACTCGATGCGCGTCTCGACACCCAGGGGCGATTTCGAATTCGATTTCCTGATCGTCTCGACCGGCTTCAAGGTCGATTGGCCGAACCGCCCCGAGTTCGACGCCATCGCCTCCCACATCCGGACGTGGAAGGACCGCTTCGTGCCCGCGCCCGGCGACGAGGACCAGGAGCTTGCCGATTCGCCGGACCTCGGCCCGGTCTTCGAGTTCAAGGAGCGCGTGCCGGGCGAGTGCCCGGGGCTCGAGCGCATCCATTGCTTTTGCTACCCCGCGGCGCTCTCGCACGGCACGGTGTCGGGCGACATTCCAGCGATCAGCGACGGTGCCAAGCGGCTTGCGAGCGGTATCGCGAGCCTGTTCTATCGCGAGGATTTCGATCACCACTTCGCCAACCTCGAGGCCTACAGCGAGCCCGAGCTGTTCGGCGACGAATGGACGCCCGCGCCGCCGCCTGGCGAACGCGGCTGAGGCGCCGGCCGGCCCTTGCGGGAGGGCAAAGCGGCCGGAAGCACGCAAAGCCCCCGGGGGGACTTCGCTCCGGCGCGATAATCCGCCTTCCCCGGCTACCCCGTGCCGGGCTCTTGCCGTACCGACATGAACCCCAGCTACAAACCCAGCGACGTCGAGTCCGCTGCCCAGGCGCAATGGAGCGCCGCCGATGCCTACCGCGTCACCGAAGACGCGAGCCGCAAGAAGTACTACGCCTGCTCGATGCTGCCGTACCCCAGCGGCAAGCTGCACATGGGCCACGTGCGCAACTACACGATCAACGACATGCTCACGCGCTATCTGCGCATGAGCGGCTACAACGTGCTGATGCCCATGGGCTGGGACGCCTTCGGCCTGCCGGCCGAGAACGCGGCCCTGAAAAACGGGGTTCCGCCGGCCAAGTGGACCTACGAGAACATCGACTACATGCGCGGCCAGCTCCAGGCCATGGGCCTGGCGATCGACTGGAGCCGCGAGATCGCCACCTGCGATCCGAGCTACTACAAGTGGAACCAGTGGCTGTTCCTGAAGATGCTGGAGAAGGGCGTCGCCTACCGCAAGACCCAAGTCGTGAACTGGGACCCGGTCGACCAGACCGTGCTGGCCAACGAGCAGGTGATCGACGGCAAGGGCTGGCGCACCGGCGCCACGGTCGAGCGCCGCGAGATTCCCGGCTACTACCTCAAGATCAGCGACTACGCCGAGGAACTGCTCGAGCACACCCAGCACAAGCTGCCGGGCTGGCCCGAGCGCGTCAAGCTGATGCAGGAAAACTGGATCGGCAAGAGCGAGGGCGTGCGCTTCGCCTTCACGCACGACATCCAGGACGCGAGCGGCCAGCTCATCCAGGACGGCCGCATGTATGTGTTCACCACGCGCGCCGACACGATCATGGGCGTCACTTTCTGCGCCGTGGCGCCAGAGCATCCGCTGGCTGCGCACGCGGCCACGCTCGATCCGAAGGTCGCGGCCTTCATCGAGGAATGCAAGAACGGCGGCACCACCGAGGCCGAGCTCGCCACCCAGGAGAAGAAGGGCGTGCCCACGGGCCTGACCGTCAAGCACCCGATTACCGAGGAACAGGTGCCGGTGTGGGTGGGCAACTACGTGCTCATCGGCTACGGCGACGGTGCCGTGATGGGCGTGCCCGCGCACGACGAGCGCGACTTCGCCTTCGCCAACAAGTACGGCATCGAGATCATCCAGGTCGTGCTGGTCGATGACGAGCCGCACTTCGACTATCACAAGTGGCAGGACTGGTACGGCGACAAGCAGCGCGGCGTGACCATCAACTCCGACAACTTCAGCGGCATGACCTACAAGGAGGCCGTGGCCGCCGTGGCGCATGCGCTGGGCCAGAAGGGCCTCGGCGAACTGCAGACCACCTGGCGCCTGCGCGACTGGGGCGTGAGCCGCCAGCGCTACTGGGGCACGCCGATCCCGATCATCCATTGCGAAGAACACGGCGCGGTGCCGGTCCCCGAGAAGGACCTGCCCGTGGTGCTGCCCACCGACTGCGTGCCGGACGGCTCGGGCAACCCGCTGAACAAGCACGAAGGCTTTCACGCCGGCGTGGTGTGCCCGGTGTGCGGCAAGGCCGCGCGGCGCGAGACCGACACGATGGACACCTTCGTGGATTCGTCGTGGTACTTCATGCGCTACTGTGACCCGAAGAACGACCAGGCCATGGTCGCCGAGGGCGCTGATTACTGGATGCCCATGGACCAGTACATCGGCGGCATCGAGCACGCGATTCTTCACTTGCTCTACGCGCGCTTCTGGACCAAGGTGATGCGCGACCTGGGCCTTGTGAAGGCCGACGAGCCCTTCGCCAAGCTGCTGACGCAGGGGATGGTGCTCAACCACATCTTCTACAAGCGCAACGAGAAGGGCGGCAAGGACTACTTCCCGCCTTTGGAAGTGACGCCCGTGCTCGATGCGCAGGGCCGCATCACCGGCGGCACCACGGCCGACGGCACGAAGGTCGAGTACGGCGGCGTCGGCAAGATGGGCAAGAGCGAGCGCAACGGTGTCGATCCGCAGGACCTCATCGAGAAGTACGGCGCCGACACCGCGCGCCTGTACACCATGTTCACCGCGCCGCCCGAAGCCACGCTCGAGTGGAACGATGCGGCCGTCGAAGGCAGCTACCGGTTCCTGCGCCGGGTGTGGAATTTCGGCGTGACGCAGGCAGACGTGGCCCCCGCCAAGGCCGGCACGCAGGCGTTCGGCAAGGCCGCCCAGGCGCTGCGCCGCGAGGTGCACACGGTGCTGCGCCAGGTCGATTACGACTACCAGCGCATGCAATACAACACGGTGGTGTCGGGCGCGATGAAGCTCCTGAACGCGCTCGAAGGCTTCAAGCCCGACGGCAGCGCGGGCGATGCGGCCGCGGTGCGCGAGGGCTTCGGCATCCTGCTGCGCTGCCTGTACCCCGCCACCCCGCACATCGCCCAGCAGCTCTGGACGGAACTCGGCTACGACAAGGACCTCGGCGGCCTGCTCGACGCAGCCTGGCCGACGGTCGACGTCGAGGCGCTGGTGCAGGACGAGATCGAGCTCATGCTGCAGGTCAACGGCAAGCTGCGCGGCAAGCTGCTGGTGCCGGCCGGCGCCTCCAAGGACGAGATCGAGAAACTCGCGCTCGCCTGCGACGACTTCGTCGCCTTCGCCGAGGGCGCGCCGCCCAAGCGCGTGATCGTGGTTCCCGGCCGTCTGGTCAACGTGGTCCTCTAAACGATAGAAGCATGAACAAACGCAATGCCTCGTTGCCGCGCCGCGGCTTTCTCCTCGGTTTGACGGCCGTGGGCGCCAGTGTGGGCCTGGCCGGCTGCGGCTTCGAGCTGCGCAAGGCGCCGGTCTTCGCGTTCAAGACGCTGTCGGTGGAGGGCAATTCCGCGCTGATCAACCAGATTCGGCGCGACCTGCGCGCGGCCGGCACGGTGACGCTGGTGCCCAAGGAAGACGCCAAGACCGCCGACGCGGTGCTGGTGGTGCTGGGCGAAGACCGCGACCGGTTCGTGATCTCGACCAATTCGGCCGGCGCACTGCGCGAGTTGCAGCTGCGCCTGCGCGTGCGCTTCAGCCTGAAGACGCCGGGCGGCAAGGAATTGCTCGCGGCCTCCGAGGTGTCGCAGACGCGCGACCTGAGCTTCAACGAGACCAACGCGCTCGCCAAGGAAGGCGAGGCCGAACTGCTGTTCCGCGACATGCAGAGCGACATCGCGCAGCAGTTGATGCGGCGCCTCGCAGCCGTCAAGGAACTCTAGGCGCCGCGCCGCAGCGATTCCATGCAACTTGCCAGCGCCCAACTCGGGGGCCACCTGCAGAAGGGGCTCAAGCCGCTCTACACGATCCATGGCGACGAGCCGCTGCTCGCGCAGGAGGCGGCCGACGCCATCCGCGCCGCCGCGCGCGAGCAGGGCTACACCGAGCGCAGCTCGTACACCGTGGCCGGCGCGCACTTCGACTGGAGCGCGGTGCTGGCGGCGGGGGGCTCGCTCTCGCTCTTCGCCGACAAGCAGATCGTGGAGATCCGCATCCCTTCGGGCAAGCCCGGCAAGGACGGCAGCACGGCGTTGCAGCAATTGGCCGAAGCCGCGCCCGGCAACGACAGCACGCTCACGCTGGTGATGCTGCCGCGCCTGGACAAGGCCACGCGCACCGGCGCCTGGTTCTCGGCGCTGGAGAACAACGGCGTGAGCATCCAGGTCGATCCGGTAGAGCGCAATGTGTTGCCGCAGTGGATCGCGCAGCGCCTCGGGCAACAGGGCCAGCGCGTGATGCCGGGCGACGAAGGCCAGCGCACGCTGCAGTTCTTTGCCGACCGCGTCGAAGGCAACCTGCTCGCGGCGCACCAGGAAATCCAGAAGCTCGCGCTGCTGCACCCGGCGGGCGAGCTGAGTTGGGAGCAGGTCGAAGGCGCGGTCAACAACGTGGCGCGCTACGACGTGTTCAAGCTTTCCGAAGCGGTGCTGGCCGGCAATCCGCAGCGTGTGGCGCGCATGCTCGACGGCCTGCAGGCCGAAGGCGAGGCCGAGGTGCTGGTGCACTACACGATCGCCGAGGACATTCGCGCCCTGAAGCGCGTGAAGGACGCCATGGCCGCCGGTCGGCCGCTGCCGATGGCGCTGCGCGAGAACCGCATCTGGGGCCCGCGCGAACGCGCCTTCGAGCGCGTGCTGCCCCGGCTGGACGACCGCATGCTGGCACGCCTGCTGCGCGCGGCCCACCTGGTGGACGGCATCTGCAAGGGCCTGAAGCAGCCCGACTGGCCCGCCAGCGGCTGGCAGGCGCTGCAGCGGCTCGCGCTGATGCTGTGCCGTGCGTGCAGCAGCGCGCCGGCGGCCGCGCGCCGCGCCTGATCTTTTTTCTTTCTTTGGCGGCTCCAGGCACCAAAAGGCCTGTGTAAGCCGGGCCACAGGTCGGCGTGGGAAAATGTTCGCATGAATGCGTTCAACGTCAGCGAGCACATGCAGGCCCTAGGGCTGCAGGCAAAGACCGCTGCTTTCCTCATGGCCCGTGCGGATGCAGCTACCAAAAACATAGCATTGAAGGCGCTCGCGCGGCGCCTGCGCGAAGCCGGCCCGGCGCTGTCGGTCGCCAATCAGAAAGACCTGGAACGAGCCACCGCCGCCGGACTTTCGGCCCCGATGGTCGATCGCCTCAAGCTCACGCCGAAGGTCATCGAGACCGTGGCCCTGGGCTGCGAGCAACTCGCCGGCATGGCCGACGTGATCGGCGAAATGATCGGCATGAAGCAGCAGCCCAGCGGCATCCGCGTGGGCCAGATGCGGGTGCCGATCGGCGTGTTCGGCATGATCTACGAGAGCCGTCCCAACGTGACCATCGAGGCCGCGAGCCTCGCGATCAAGTCGGGCAACGCCGCCATCCTGCGCGGCGGCTCGGAAGCCATCGAATCGAACAAGGCGCTGGCGCTGCTGGTGTCCGAGGCGCTGGCCGAGGCCGGCCTGCCGGTCGAGGCGGTGCAGCTGGTGCAGACCACCGACCGCGAGGCCGTGGGCCAGCTCATCGCCATGCCCGAATTCGTGGACGTGATCATTCCGCGCGGCGGCAAGGGGCTCATCGAGCGCATCAGCCGCGACGCCAAGGTGCCGGTCATCAAGCACCTGGACGGTAACTGCCATGTTTATGTAGACGACACGGCCGAGTTCGGCATGGCGCTGCGCATCGTGGACAACGCCAAGACTCAGAAGTACAGCCCCTGCAACGCCGCCGAAGGCCTGCTGGTCTCGGAGGTGGTCGCGGAAGACTTTTTGCCCCAGATCGCCGCGATCTTCGCCGCCAAGGGCGTGGAAATGCGCTGCGACCCGGCCGCCGCCCGCATCCTGCGTTCGGACGAGGCGGCGCTCGACCCGGCTGCCAAGGTCATCGATGCGGTCGAGACCGACTGGTCCGAGGAATACCTGGCCGCCGTGATCAGCATCAAGGTCGTGGCCGGCGTCGATGAGGCCATTGCGCACATCAACCGCTATTCAAGCCACCACACCGACGCCATCGTCACGCGCGACCACGTGCATGCTCAGCGCTTTTTGCGCGAGGTCGATTCGGCCAGCGTCATGGTCAATGCGAGCACCCGCTTCGCGGACGGTTTCGAGTTCGGCCTGGGCGCTGAAATCGGCATCAGCACCGACAAGTTCCACGCCCGCGGCCCGGTCGGCATCGAAGGGCTGACCTCGCTCAAGTACGTGGTGCTCGGCCAAGGCGAAGTGCGGACGTGATGCCTGCTGCTCCCGCGGTCTTGTCATCGGGGCATGTACCCCCAATTCCTACAATTCCGCTCCACCTCTAAGAAATCGAAGAAGGCCGCCGCATGGTTCCGCATCTCGTCACCGCCCTGACCGGCCCGATCAACGAACTGGAACAGCGGGTGCTCGACTCGATGCCCGCCATCGAGCGCTGGTTCCGCCTTGAGTGGATGGAGCACACGCCGCCGTTCTACAGCTCCGTCGATATCCGCAATGCAGGCTTCAAGCTCGCGCCGGTCGACACCAATCTCTTTCCGGGTGGCTGGAACAACCTCACCAAAGAGATGCTGCCGCTGGCGGTGCAGGCCGCGCAGGCAGCCATCGAGAAGATCTGCCCGGAGGCGCGCAACCTGCTCGTCATTCCGGAAAATCACTCCAAGAACACCTTTTATCTCGCCAACATCGCGCAACTTGTGCGCATCTTCCATATGGCGGGGCTCAACGTGCGAATCGGCTCCGTCGATCCGGCGATCAAGTCGCCCAAGAAGATCGAATTGCCCAACGGCGAGACCGTGACCCTGGAGCCGGTGGTGCGCGGCAAGCGGCGGCTGGGTTTGAAGAATTTCGATCCCTGCACAATTCTGCTCAACAACGAGCTTTCGGCAGGAACGCCGGGCATCCTCGAGGACCTTCACGAGCAGTACCTCTTGCCGCCGCTGCACGCGGGCTGGTCGGTGCGCCGCAAGAGCAACCACCTGCACAGCTATGAGGAGCTGTCCAAGCGCCTGGGCAAGCTCTTGGGCATCGATCCCTGGCTCATCAACCCGATCTACGCGCGCGCCGAAGGCGTCGACATTGCCGAGGGGCGCGGCATCGACGTGCTGACCAGCCATGTCGATGCGGTGCTCACCAAGGTGCGCCGCAAGTACAAGGAATACGGCATCAACGAAAAGCCCTTCGTCGTCGTCAAGGGCGGCCACAGCGGCAGCGGCAGCCCGGGCGTGGTGACGGTGCGCGATGCCAAGGAAGTCGAGGCGCTGATCGGCAAGTCGCGCACCAGCACGTCCTCGGCAGCCAAGACCTCCGCCGGCCGCGACCTGCGCGAACCCACCGAGCTGATCGTCCAGGAAGGCGTGCTGACCAACGAGCGCGTGCACAACGGCGTGGCCGAACCGGTCGTCTACATGATGGACCGCTACGTGGTGGGCGGCTTCTACCGGGTGCACGCCGAGCAGGCGGCCGACGAGAACCTCAAGCTGCCGGGCGCGAGCTACGTGCCGCTGGCTTTCTCGGAAAGCACGCACATGCCCCAGCCTGGTGCCAAGCCCGGCGCGAGCGCCCCGAACCGTTTCTATATGTATGGCGTGGTCGGCCGCCTGGCCATGGTCGCGGCCAGCTACGAGATGGAAGCGACCGACCCGGACGCCGAAATCTACGAATGATTGCCGCCGCCGGGTTGCGGCGTCACCGGGCAACGGCAAAATAGCGACCCCACAGCAAACGGAAACAAAAGGGCGGGAGGGGTGACGCGTGGTGGAACAACGAATGAATGTTCCGCCGCCACGGCACCTTCGCGTGTCTGACGCGTCGATCCACAACGGCCAGCCCTTTTTCCCATCGACTTCGTGTCAGCCCCCAAAACAATCTCTGCCGGCCTGATCGTCGGCGCCATCGGCGTCGTCTACGGCGACATCGGCACCAGCGTGCTGTATGCGGTCAAGGAAGTGTTCGGCCACGGCCACGTGCCGTTCACCGTCCAGAACGTCTACGGCATCCTGTCGATGTTCTTCTGGACGCTCACCGTCATCGTCTCGATCAAGTACGTGGTGCTGGTGCTGCGCGCCGACAACGAAGGCGAGGGTGGCCTCGTCGCCATGCTCGCGCTGGCGTCCCGGGCGGTCGCCGACAAGCCGCGCCTTCGGCATGTGCTGCTGGTGATCGGCATCTTCGGCACCTCGCTCTTCTACGGCGATGGCGTCATCACGCCGGCCATTTCGGTGCTGTCGGCGGTCGAGGGCCTGGAGGTGGTGTCGCCGCACTTCAAGCACTACGTGATCCCGATCACCCTGGTCGTGCTGTTCTGCCTCTTCGCCGTGCAGAAGCGCGGCACCGCAGGCATCGGCAAGTTCTTCGGCCCGGTCACGCTGGCGTGGTTCGCGGCCATCGCGGTGCTGGGCGTGTGGCAGATCCTGCACCACCCCGAAATCGTCAAGGCGCTCAACCCCTGGTATGCGCTGAAGTTCATCTGGGACAACCCGGGCACCAGCTTCATCCTGCTGGGCGCGATGGTGCTGTGCGTGACTGGCGCCGAGGCGCTGTACGCCGACCTGGGCCACTTCGGCAAGAAGCCGATCCGCATCGCGTGGTTCTCGGTCGTCATGCCGGCGCTCACGCTCAACTACCTCGGCCAGGGCGCGTTGCTCTTGGAGAACCCCGAGGCGGTGAAGAACCCCTTCTTCATGATGGCGCCCGAGTGGGCGCTGATTCCGCTGGTGCTGCTGGCCACGCTGTCGACGGTGATCGCGTCGCAGGCGCTCATCACCGGCGCGTTCAGCGTCACGCGACAGGTGATCCAGCTGGGCTACCTGCCGCGACTGAACATCGAACACACCAGCGTGCGCACGGCCGGGCAGATCTACATTCCGCTCGTCAACTGGGGCCTGTTCGTGGCCATCGTGCTGGCGGTGGTGATGTTCCGCACCTCGAGCAGCCTGGCCGCGGCCTATGGCATCGCGGTGACGACCGACATGCTGATCACCACGATCCTGACCTTCTTCGTGATCCGCTACGCGTGGAAGCTGCCGCTGGCGCTGTGCATCGCATCGACCGCGGTCTTCTTCGTGGTCGACTTCCTGTTCTTCGCCTCGAACCTGCTCAAGATGTTCGAAGGCGGCTGGTTCCCGCTGTTGATCGGCGGCTTCGTGTTCACGCTGATGATCACCTGGAAGGAAGGCCGCCGGTTGATGGGCGAGGCGCAGCACGCCGACGCGATCGATCTCAAATCTTTTCTCGACTCCGTGTTCGTGAGCCCGCCGGCGCGCGTGGACGGCACGGCCGTGTTCCTCACCGCCGAGCCGGGCGTCGTGCCCAATGCGCTCCTGCACAACCTGAAGCACAACAAGGTGCTGCACGAGCAGAACATGTTCGTCACCGTGCGCAACCACGAGGTGCCCTGGATTCCGATGGACAAGCGCATCGAGATCGAAGCGTTGGGCCACCACTGCTGGCAGGTCATCGTGCATTACGGCTTCAAGAACGACATCGACCTGCCGCGCGCGCTCGAGCATGCGCGCCTGCGCGGCTGCCAGCTGGAGCCGATGGCCACGAGCTACTTCCTCTCGCGCGACGTCGTGATTCCGACGCTGGGCAGCGGCATGGCGCCGTGGCGCGAGAAGCTGTTCGCGCAGATGCACCACAACGCGAGCGGAGCGGCGGCCTTCCTCGGGTTGCCGAACAACGCGGTGGTGGAGCTGGGGTCGAAGATCGAGATCTGAAGCAGGGTGAAGGAGCGATCGCTCCTCAGCCGAACTCTTCGGGCCGTTCCGCCGCAAGCTGCGTCATGTGCCCCGCGATCGCCCCCGGCGTCGTGAACCAGATCTCCCCACGATCCCGCGCACGTGCCAGATGCGCGAGCGCCGTGCGCAGGTGGCGCAGCCGGTATGGCTGGCCGACGATGTACGGATGCAGCGCGAGCCCCATCACCAGCGGCTGCGCGCGCGACTGTTCCAGCATCTCGTCGAAGTTGTCGACCACCATCGCGCTGAAATCCTTCGCATCCATCAGGCGTCCCACGATCATCGGAATATCGTTGAGCTCCTGCGGATAAGGCACCGACCAGATCGAGCCGCCGCCGCGCGTACGCATGCGCACTGGCTGGTCGTCGTGGCACCAGTTGAGCGTGTAGCCGTAGCCGGTTTCGCCGAGCAGGTCGGGCGTGACAGCGCTCTCGGAGATCCACGGCGACAGCCAGCCCGCGGGCGCCTGTCCGCTTTCGCGCAGCATGCGTTCGCGGCAGCGCAGCAGCAGCGCGCGTTCGTGTTCTTCGTCCAGCGCGCCCTGGCGCTCCGCGTTGCTGTGGCCGTGGCCGATGAGTTCGTCGCCGCGCGCCACGCAGGCCGCAACCAGTTCCGGGCAGTGGTCGTAGAGCGCCGTGTTGATGAGCGCACCGGTCGGCAGCGCGAGCGCGTCGAAGAGTTCGAGGCAGCGCCATGCGCCCACGCGGTTGCCGTATTCGCGCCAGCCGTGGTTCAGCACATCGGGCTGCGGCGAGGCCGGGCCGATGCACGCGCCCAGGCCGTCGCCGAAGGCGAAGTGCTCGATGTTGAAGCCGAGGTACACGGCCAGCCGCGCGCCGTTCGGCCAAACGTAGTCGGGGCGCCGCGTGATCGGCCGGTAGTCGAAACGATCGTGCGAGGGCAGGAGGTCGGGCCAGCGTGTCGTCATGCGCTGTGCCTCACAGCACCGCGAGGCCGGCGCGCACCAGCAGCCATTCGGCACTGTCGTTCCACACGTCCATCTGCACGATGAGCCCGTGGCTCACCACGTAGCGGTCGACATACCGGTTGCCTTCGAAGGCCGTGCCGTCGGGCCAGGCGCCGTACAGCGTGCCGAGGCTGTAGACCACGGTGGCTTCGGGCGTGCCGCCAGCCACCGTTTCGGTGCGCTCGATCTTCTTCTTGACCCAGGCGTAACGCTTGGCGTTGAAGGCCGAGGTGTCGCCGGGCGCGTGCATCTCGCGGTTGCCGGTGAAGCGGATGCGGATGTCGGGCGCGGTGAAGCGCGAGGCCGATTGCGGGTCGGGGATCATCACGAGCCGGAGGAATTCGTCGACGATCGCAGCGGGGTCGAGTGGGGCGGGCGTGTTCATGAGGAGTCTCCGTCGAGCGAGCCACGCCGGTGCATGGCATCGCATGGTGAAAGAAATGAGTCCGGAAAGCCCGCAAGTCCTGTGCCGATCGGGCGTCGGGCGGCGACTCTTCCGCTCCCGGCACAATCGCGCGATGCCGTTTTCCAGAGACCTGCGCCTTCGGGTGCCCGCGGCCCGACAGAGTGGACGCCGCCGCTTCGCAAAGGCCTCCGCCGGCAAGGGCATGGCAGCCTCCGGCAACATCGCGCCACAAACCAACGCGGCCGCCGCATCCGGCGCCGGAAAGAACGCCAGATGAAAAACATCCTCTTCGTCGCCGACCCGCTCGATCACTTCAAAATCTACAAGGACACCACCTTCTCGATGATGCGCGAGGCCCAGCGCCGCGGTCACCGCATCGCGGCGTGCCTGCCGCAGGACATCCAGTGGAAATCGGGCGGGCTGGTCACGGCGACGGTGCAGCAGATCACGCTGACCGGTGACGCCAAGGACTGGTACACCGTCGACATCACCGAATCGAAGGCGCTGAAAGACTTCGACGCGGTGCTGATGCGCAAGGACCCGCCCTTCGACGCCGAGTACATCTATTCAACGCACCTCCTGCAGCAGGCCGAGCGCGAGGGCGCGCAGGTGGTCAATTCGCCGCGCGCATTGCGCGACCACCCCGAGAAGCTCGCGATCATGGAGTTTCCGCAGTTCGTGACGCCCACGCTGGTCACCCGCAGCGCGCAGGCCGTGCGCGACTTCCATGCGGAGCACGGCGACATCATCCTGAAGCCGCTCGACGGCATGGGCGGCATGGGCATCTTCCGCGTGAAGCAGGACGCGCTGAACCTCGGCTCCATCGTCGAGACGCTCAACAAGGACGGCGCCGAAACGATCATGGTGCAGCGCTTCGTACCCGAGGTTTCTCAGGGCGACAAGCGCATCCTGATCATCGCGGGCGAGCCGGCGCCCTTCGTGCTGGCGCGCATTCCGCAGGGCACCGAGGTGCGCGGCAATCTCGCGGCCGGCGGCAAGGGCGTGGCGCAGCCGCTGACGCCGCGCAACCGCGAGATCGCCGAGGCCATCGGCAAGGTGCTCGCGCCGCGCGGGCTGCTGCTGATCGGGCTCGACGTGATCGGCGACTCGGTCACCGAGATCAACGTGACCAGCCCGACCTGCTTTCAGGAAATCACGGAGCAGACCGGCTTCGACGTGCCGAAGATGTTCATCGACGCGCTGGAGAAAACCCTGCGTCCTGCCTGAACCCGGGCGCCGCGGTGCGGGCCTGTTCGCGCTCGCGCCGGGCCTGCAGTCGCCGTGAGCGCAGCTTGCGCGCCCAGATGACGATGCCGGTGATCGACAGCATCGCCACCACCAGCCCCAGCGCCGACATCATGATGCGCCCCGGCATGCCCAGGATGCGCCCGCCGTGCAGCGGCAATTGCAGCTGCGCGAACACGTCGGCGGCGGTGCCGTGCCATGGGCGATTGCTGCTGATGACGTGGCCGTCGCGGCCGTCGAGGTAGAGGTTCGACAGGCCCATGCCGTCGCTGTCGTCGTGCGTGGCGTGGTCGAAGAACGAGATGTTGTAGAAGCCGCCGCGCGCGTTGTAGAACGCGCCGCCCAGCGGCGTCGTCCAGCCGCGGCGTCGGGCCTCCGCTTCAGCCTGCGCCACGATCTCGCGGAAGCCGATGGTGGGCTCGATGCGCGTGCCCAGCGGCGCGAGCGGCACCAGCGCCGACGGTCCGGGCGTGGTCTTGGAAACCAGCGAGAGCATCGGGTGGAACACCTCCTTGTAGAGGTTCAGTGAGAACGAGGTGAAGGCGACGACGATGATCAGCCCCCAGATCCACAGCCCGCCCGCGCGGTGCAGGTCGAAGTTGAGCTTGTAGCCGCCGGCCGCCCAGCGCACGGTCCACGACGGCTTCCAGCGCTGCCACCAGGCGGCTGCCGGCCGGTGCGTCGGGTGCACGGCCTTGCGCAGCCGTCGCGGCATCGTGAGGTAGAGCGCGACGAAGCTGTCGAGCAGCCACACCAACGCCACCGTGCCCATGATCCACCAGCCGATGCGGTCGGTGCCCCACATCGCCGGCACGTGCAGCATGTAGTGGAGCTTGCGGAGGAACGGCATCAGCGTCTCGGGCTTGAGCGAGATGGCCGTGGAGTCGCGCCGGCCGCGCACCTCGGCCGTGACCGGGTCGACGAACACCTGGTTGTAGCCGAGCCTGAAGGGCTTTCCGGTGGCCGGATCGACGCGGGGCTGCACGAAGTAGCCGGCGGCATGGCCCTCTTCGAAGCCGAGCGGCATGTACGCGACCCGCGCGCGCGGATCGTGCGCCTCGACCGCGGCGGCCAGCTCGAACGGGTCCTTGAAGGGGCCGCGGCTTTGCGTGTCGTAGAGCTTGCGGTTGAGCCAGCCGTCGATCTCGTGGTCCCACGAGATGACGGCGCCGGTCAGGCCCGAGACGACGAGGAACAGCGCAACCGCCAGGCCGGCCCAGCGGTGGATGCCGGTCGCGAAGGCGCGCATCAGAAGTCGATGGTGCCGCTCACCGCGAAGGTGCGCGGTGCGCCCAGCGTCAGATAGTTGGAGCCCTGCGTGCCACCTACCGAAGCCCAGTACGACTTGTTGAACAGGTTGTCGATGCGCGCGCGCAGCGTGAGCGCTCGGCCGTTGCCCAGGTCCACCAAGTAGCGTGCGCCGATATCGAAGCGCGTCCAGCCCGGGATCTGCTGCGTGTTGGCGGCGTTGGCGTACTGCTTGGAGGTGTAAAGGAGGCGCGCATTCAGCGAAAGGTTGCGCACGCCCGGCACGTCCCACTCGGCACTGAGGTTGGCCTGCTGCTTGGCCACGCCGATGGCGGTCAGGCCGTCGGTGGCGCCACCTTGCGTGTTCTTCTGCTTGGCGTCCAGCAGCGTCAGGCCGCCGAGCAGGCGCAGGCCCTTCGTGGGTTCGCCGAACACCGAGAACTCGAGGCCCTGGTTGCGCTGCTTGCCGTACAGGCCGTAAACCTGGCCCGCGGCCTCGTCCGCGTATTGGTAGACGGGCTGGTCGATCGTGAAGAACGCGGCGCTCGCGCCCAGCGAACCGCCGTCGTACTTGACGCCGATTTCCTTTTGCTTGGCCTGGTAGGGCGCAAAGACTTCGCCGCCATTGGCGACCGGGCGATTGTTTGCCGTGGCGGGGGCCACCTTGCCCTGGACCAGGGCTTCGATGTAGTTGGCGTAGGCCGACACGGTCGGCGTGATCTTGAACACGACGCCGGCCACCGGCGTGGTCTTGCTCTTGTCGTAGGCGCTCGTTTCCTTGATCGTGTTGTAGGCGAAGCTGGTCTGCTTGATGGTCTGGCGGCGTGCGCCGAGCGTGACCAGCAGGCGGTCTTCCATGAAGGACATGGTGTCGGCGACGGCGACACTCGAGGTGTCGATCTTGTCGGTCAGGCGCGGGTCTTCCAGCCGGTTGCCCACGAAGCCACCGGTCCCGTTGGCGACGGGGTAGGGCGAGAAGAAGGGCGCGTAGATGTTGTTGCGCACGCTGCCCGAAGAGATCGCATAGGCGTTGTCGCGGTCGTTGCTGTACGTGGTGGCCGAGGCCACGACCGTGTGCTTCACCGGGCCGGTGGTGAAGTTGCCGCGCACGCCGATCTCGGCGGTGCCGATGCGGTCCTTGCGGGTGTTGCTGAAGCGCGTGTTGCTGGTGTTGCCGAAGGAGTTGACGAGGGCCGGGTTCGACAGCACGTTGTCTTCGTCGCTGCGGCGCACGCCGCCGGCGGCCCAGGCCGTGATGTTGTCGGTGATGTCGACTTCGCCGCGGAAGGTGGCGAACTTGTCCTTTTCCTTGGAGTAGGTCCAGGGCTGGGCGAAGTTGCTCTTGGCGTCGGGCACGCGCGGGATCGGCAACGTCGAGGAGGGCGTGAGGCTCGGGCGGCCGTCCTTCAGGTCGTAGTCTTGGTAGCCGAAGTCGGCCGAGAGGCGCACATTGCGGCTGTGCCAGTCGAGGCCGACGCCGAAGGCGCTCAGTTGCTGGCTTTCCTTGAAGACACCCGTGCCGCCTTCGCGGCGCACGGCGTTCACGCGAACGCCCAGGCTGTCGTCGCGGCCGAAGCGGCGTGCCAGGTCGAGATTCACGAAGCCCTGGCCACCGCTCTGCACGCCAAAGCCGACACGGGTGAGCGGCTCGTTGGGCGCGCGCTTGGGCAACAGGTTGATCGCGCCGCCGATGCCGCTGCCGCCGGGCGCGGCACCGTTCAGGAAGGAGTTGGCGCCGCGGAACACTTCCACGCGCTCGAAGAATTCGGAGGCGATGTACTGGCGCGGCAGCATGCCGTAGAGGCCGTTGTACGCCACGTCGTCGGAGTACACGGGGAAGCCCCGCACCACGTAGAGCTCCTGGAAGTTGCCGAAGCCGCGCGCCTGGCGCACCGACGGATCGTTGAGCAGCACGTCGGCGACGCTCTTGGCCTGCTGGTCCTGGATCAGTTCGTTGGTGTAGTTGGTGCTCGAGAACGGCGTGCTCATCATGTCCTGGTTGCCCAGAATCCCGACCCGCCCGCCGCGCGCCACCTGGCCGCCGGCATAGGGCTTGGTCAGGCCTTCGGCCGAGGCGTCGGCGCTGGCTTCGACGTTGACCGTGGCCAGGGTGCCGCTCGATGCAGCCGGTTCCGCAGCGGGTGTCTGCGCCATGGCGCCGAGAGCGTGGAGGGCAAGAAGCGAAGCCGCCACGGTCGGGCGAAGGCGAAGGGAGGAAACTGCGGGCATGAACGGTCCGATAGGGTGCAAATGAGAACCGTTATTATTCCCTCGGACATGCGCGCCATCGATACTTTCTTGCAATGTTGCAAAAAAGTGTCAGTCAAAAGGCTTCGTTTGGATCTCGGCCGACCGACCGTTGCCCGTCCACGAACACATGCAGTTCGCCTGGCGCGAACTGGGTCCACGTTTCGTTCGTGGTGAGTGGGGTCGTCACGACCACGGCCACGCGATCGGTGGGCGTGGTGTGCTGGGCGAAGTCGATTTCCAGGTCTTCGTCGGACAGCTGCGCCGTCACGAACGGATGCCGGCGCTCCACGTACCAGAGGTTGGTCGATGCATGCGCCCACAGCGCCTGCCCGTTCGACAGCATGAAGTTGAAGGTGCCGTGGCTCGCGAGTTGCGGAGCCAGTTCGCGCAGGGTGAGCGTCAATTCATCGATGCTCGGCACGCCCGCATGCGACTTCGCGAGTTCCTGCATCAGCCAGCAGAAGGCGTGCTCGCTGTCGGTGTTGCCCACGGGATGGAAATTGCCATGCAGTCGCGGCCGAAAGTCCTTCAGGTCGCCGTTGTGGGCGAACACCCAGTAGCGCCCCCACAGCTCCCGCACGAACGGATGGCAGTTCTGAAGGTTGACCTCGCCCTGCGTCGCCTTGCGGATGTGCGCGATGACGTTGCGGCTCTGGATCGGGTAGCGCCGGATCAGCTCCGCCACCGGCGATTCGCAGGCCGGCTGGTGATCGACGAAATGGCGCAGGCCCCGGTCCTCGAAGAACGCGATGCCCCAGCCGTCCGCGTGGTGGTCGGTGCGGCCACCGCGCTGCGCGAACCCCGTGAAGCTGAAGGTCACGTCGGTCGGCGTGTTGCAGTTCATCCCTAGCAATTGACACATGTTGCCGATTAGACCGCGATTCCCGTCGGCCTCCGCCTGCCGCGCCGCTTATCCGACCGTGCGACTGTCGTTGCAGCTAGCGGATGAACTTGCCTTCCTTGGTCACGCGCACCATCTCGATGAAGCGCGAGCCCGTGTTGCTGGCGCCGGTGAAGTCGATCTCCATGCCGCCGATGCGCAGCTTCATCGCCTTCAGCGCGGCGTGCAGCTTCGCGCGCGTGAGGTCGCGGCCGGTGCGGCGCAGGCCCTCGATCATCACGAGCGCGTTCACATAGCCCTCGTAGCTCAGGTAGCCCAGGTCCACCTTGGCGCGCTCGGCCAGTTGGCGGAATTCGCGCGCGGTGGCGTCGACCTCGCTCCACAGGTACGGCACGATCTGCGAGATCGCCAGTCCGCTGGTCTTGTCGCCCACGAGCTTGGCCGTGACATCGCCCGGCACGATCGACATCCCGTAGTACATCTGGCGACCGCCCGCGGCCCAGGCCGCCTTCATCACCTCGCCGCCGATGCCGCCGCCCAGATACATGATCACGGCCTGCGCCTTGCTCTCGGCGAGCGCCTTGCCCGATGCCTCGTTGGTCGTGCCATCGCCCTTGACCGCCACGGCGGCCTCCGGCTTCAGCTTGAGCGTGTCCAGCGCGGCTTCGACCAGCTTGGCGACTTCCGCGCCGCCGGGATTGTCGAGGTACGCCACGGCGATGCGCGAGACGCCGATGGTCGTCAGGTGCTGCACCAGCGCCTGGGCTTCGCGCGCGAAGGTGGCGCGCACGAAGTAGCCGGCACCGCCCATCTTCTCGCGGGCCGAATCCGACACCGCATAGCCGCCCACCGTCGGCGCGCCGCTCTGGTTCACGACCTTGGCGCCCGCGGCGGTGGTGCCCGAGCCCACGCAGCCGAAGAAGGCGAAGACACGGTGCTCCGCCAGCAGCTTTTCGTAATTGGCGAGGGCCTTCTCGGGCTTGAGCTCGTCGTCGAGCGACACGACCCGGATCTTGCGGCCCGACAGCCCGCCTTGCGCATTGACCGCGTCGAAGGCCAGCCCGGCCCCGGCCATCACGACCTTGACCGGCACGCCGAGCGGGCCGCTGAGGATGCCGGTGTGGCCGAGGACGATTTCGCTGTCGGAGACGCCGTTTTCGGCGCCAAGGGCTGGGAAGGAGAGAGGGCCGAGCCCGGCCGCTGCCGCAGCCGAGGCGGCAATGAAATTTCTGCGATGCATGAATTGTTTGTTATCAGATACAACTGATAACAATTGAATACGAAAGGGCTCCGTTGCACCGCCGGGGTTTACCCCGTGTTGCGCGCCGGCCCCTCGCGCAGCTGCCATGCCGCGCAGATCGCAAGCGCGCACAGGCCGGCCAGCATCGCGAACACTTCGTCGAAGGCCGCGAGCCGCGCCGGGCTGCTCAACGGATTGGCGAGCGAATCGCCGTGCGCGGCAAGCCGCCACTCGAGCACGATGGCGCACAGGCTCACGCCGGCCGCGCCGCCCAGCATGCGCACGAAGTTGATCGCGCTCGCGCCCTGCGGAATCAGCGGCTTGGCCAGCGGCCGCATCGAACCCAGGTTGAGCGACGGCAGGATGAAGCCCAGCCCGATGCGCCCGATGATCGCGAAGGCCACCAGCAGCCACAGCGCGCTGTCGAGCCTGAGCACCATCATCAGCGCGAACGAAGCCGCCAGCAGTGCGAGACCGATGGTCACCAGCACCCAGGTCGGCTGCCGGTCGGCCAGCCGGCCCACGCCCGCGATGGTCACGGCCAGCACGATGCCGGCCGGCAGAAGAATGGTGCCGACGTGCGACGCCGACAGGCTCAGCCCCACCTGCATGTACACCGGCAGCAGGTAGGTCGAGCCGAAGAGCGCCGTGCCGTAGATGAAGGCGACCACGCTGCCCATCGCGAACTGCCGGTACTGGAAGAGCGCGAGGTTCATCAGCGGCGTGCCGCCCGAAGCCGCGAGCCGGCGCTGCCACCACACGAATGCGATGAACGAGACCAGCGCACCGGCCAGCAGCAGCACAGCCTGCAATGGCGAATCGCCGCGCAGCTCGACCAGTCCGTTCAACAAACACAGCGTGCCGACCGTGCCCAGCGCGAGCCCGCGCGCATCGAGCCCGCCGCCGCGCACCGCGGCCACGCCGCCCGGCGCCGTCTTGGGCACGAACTTGTAGGCCAGCCAGATCGACGCCAGGCAGAACGGCACCACCATGAAGAAGATCGAGCGCCAGCCGAACAGGTCGACCAGCACCCCGCCGATGCTCGGTCCGATGGCCGGCGCGAGCACCACGCCCATGCCGAAGATGCCGCTCGCGCGCCCCTGCTCGTGCGGCTCGAAGGCGCGCAGGATGATGATGGCCGGAATGGGCTGCACCACGCCCGCCGCGAGCCCTTCGGCCACGCGCGCGAACAGCACCAGCGAGAAGTTGTTGGCCAGCCCGCCGACGATGCCGCCCACGAGCAGCAGAAGCATCGTGCCGATGTAGGTTCGGCGGTAGCCGTAGCGCGACAGCAGCCACGGCGTGGTGAGCATCGAGACCGTCATCGCCACCATGAAGCCCGAACTCACCCATTGCGCGCGCTCCTGCCCGAGCGAGAAGTGATGGCTCATGCCGGGGATCGCGACATTGACGATGGTCGACGACATGATCGAGGCCATCGTGCCCACCATCACCGACAGCAGCAGATACCAGCGATAGCGCTCGCCATAGCGTTCGCGCAGGATGCTCATGGCGGGCGGCGCCGGCGTGGCGGCGGCTTCGGGCGTGGGTGGGGAGGTCATGGGGCGGCGGAATGTCTCGGGGTCCGTCGTCCTACAAGCATATCGGTGTTTGCGCGGCGAACGGCGCGGGGGCGCGCCCCACAATGCAGCGGCTGTCCCCTCCGCGTCAAGCCCAGCAAGAAGAGAACAACATGGATTCCCCGATCAACGACCCCGTCAACGAACAGTCCGCCGCCACGCTCGCGACCGAGCTCGCCGCGCCGACCGTCAGCCGCGCCTACCGCTGCCAGTGCGGCCGCCCCGTGTTCCTGCGCAACAGCGAGTGCCTGGCCTGCCACACGCCGCTCGGCTACGTGATCGACCGCCTCGGCGTCATGCCGCTGGCACCGGCCGAAGGCGGTGGCGCGCTGCCCGACACCTTCACCGTGTTCGGCGATCCGCACGGCAAGACCTATCGCCGCTGCGCCAACCTCATGACCCCTGCCGCCTGCAGCTGGATGGTGCCGGCCGCGCGCGAGGGCGAGGAGGCCCCGGCCGACGTGCACGGCCTGGCGCCCGGCTACTGCCTGGCTTGCAGCGTCACGCGGACCATTCCCGATCTCTCGGTCGAGGCCCACGGCGTCTTCTGGGGCAAGCTCGAACAGGCCAAGCGCCGCCTGATCTCGCAACTGCTCGCACTCGGCTTGCCGGTGGTGAGCCGGCATGCGGACCCCGTGCACGGCCTGGCCTTCGACTTCCTCAGCAACATGCCGGGCGGGCCGCACGTGATGACCGGCCATGAAGACGGCGTGATCACCCTCAACGCCGAGGAGGCCGAAGACGCGGTGCGCGAACGCATCCGTGCCGAAATGCGCGAGCCCTATCGAACGCTGCTGGGCCACTTCCGCCACGAAATCGGCCACTACTACTGGGACCTGCTGGTGCAGCCCACGCACTGGCTGGACGACTATCGCGCGCTCTTCGGCGACGAGCGTGCCGATTACGCGGCGTCGCTGCAGACGCATTACGAGCAAGGCCCGCCGCCCGACTGGGCCGACCGCTTCGTGAGCAGCTACGCAAGCACGCACCCGTGGGAAGACTGGGCCGAGACCTGGGCCCACTACCTGCACATGGCCGACACCGCGGACACCGCGATGAGCTTCGGCGTCGATGCGACCAACGTCGAGCTGACGAGCGACCTCTTCACAGCAGACGACCTCTCGCAGCCCGACCATCCCGACGCTGCGAAATTCCTCGACTTCATCAATGGCTGGGTGCTGCTGACGAACGTGCTCAACGAGCTGTCGCGCAGCATGGGGCAGCCTGACTATTACCCGTTCGTGCTGCCGCGCGCGGCGGTGGGCAAGCTGCAGTTCATCCACCGCGTGATCACCGAGCAGCGGGCCGGATCGGCGCCGACGATGGTGGTGGCCAGCGATGTGGCGGCGACCGAGCCCGAGCCCGCCGAGCCTGCGCCCGAGCAGACGCAGACGCAGACCCAATCCCAGGGCGGCGCTCAGTCCTGAGGCGGCGTCTCCGCGGCGCAGCGCGCGCAGATGCAGGCAAGGCCGCGCATCGACTCCGGCAACTTGGCGAGCGGCGCATTGCTGAAGTCGGCCTGCATGCACCAGCAAGGCGGCTGCGCCTGGCCCGTCTCGCGTTCGATCTCCATCGCGCAGCGGTTCGACTCGCCGCACAGCAGGCAGCGCGACACGTCGATGACCGCAGCGCTGGCCGTCATGCGAGCTCGAAGGCCGGCAGCTTCTTTGCCACCGCGACGTTCTGCAGCGTCACATACACCGGCAAGCCGTTGCGGTAGGCGGGGTAGTCCTCGCCCTCGATCAACGGCAGCAGGTAGCGCCGGCATTTCTCGGTGATGCCGTAGCCGTCGTCCGAAATGAAGTCGCGCGGCATCGGCTTCTCGACATTGGCCACCGATTCGAGCGGCGCGCTGCCGAGCGTGTACGCATAGGGCACATCGGACGTGCGCTCGATCGTCGGCATCACTGCATTGCGGCCTTCCAGCGCGAGCTCGACGGCGCGCTGTCCCAGCTCGTAGGCCTGCTTCACGTCGGTGGCCGAGGCAATGTGCCGCGCCGCGCGCTGCAGGTAGTCGGCCACGGCCCAGTGAAACTTGTGGCCGTATGCGTCCTTGATCATCTGCGCCACCACTGGCGCCGCGCCGCCGAGCTGCGCATGGCCGAACGCATCGCGCGTGCCTTGCTCCGCGAGGAAGGTCCCGTCGGGGTAGTGGCAGCCCTCGGACACCACGACCGAGCAGTAGCCGTGCTGCTTCACCAATTCATCGACACGCGCGAGAAAGCGCGGCTTGTCGAACTCGATTTCAGGAAACAGCACCACCACCGGAATGCCCTGGTCCGCGGCAAGCCCGCCGGCTGCGGCGATCCACCCCGCATGCCGCCCCATCACTTCGAGCACGAACACCTTGGTCGAGGTGGCGGCCATCGAGCGCACGTCGAACGAGGCCTCGATCGTCGACACCGCCACGTACTTCGCGACCGAGCCGAAGCCCGGGCAGCAGTCGGTCAGCGGCAGGTCGTTGTCGATGGTCTTGGGCACATGGATCGCCTGCAGCGGATAACCGAGCGACTGCGAGAGCTGGCTCACCTTGAAGCAAGTGTCGGCCGAATCGCCGCCCCCGTTGTAGAAGAAATAGCCGATGCCGTGCGCCTTGAAGACTTCGATCAGCCGCTCGTATTCGCGGCGGTTCTTCTCGAGCGACTTGAGCTTGTAGCGGCACGAACCGAATGCGCCCGATGGCGTGGTTCGCAAGGCCGCAATCGCTTCGGCCGATTCGGCGCCCGTGTCGATCAGTTCTTCCGTCAGCGCGCCGATGATGCCGTTGCGGCCGGCGTAGAGCTTGCCGATGCGGTCCGGGTGTTTTCGTGCCGTCTCGATCACGCCGCAGGCCGACGCATTGATGACCGAGGTGACGCCGCCCGACTGGGCGTAGAAGGCGTTGAGGATGGGCATGCGGGCATTCTCCCGCAGCCCCATGACAGGCGCCAGTGCCCGCGTGTCGGGATGTCAGCGGCTCTCGAACGCGGGCGGACGCTTCTGCAGGAACGCGCTCACGCCTTCGCGGAAGGTCGGGCGATCGATCAGCTCGCGCTGGCGTTCGCTTTCGTAGTGCAGCTGTTCCTTCAGCGTGTGGCGCTCGGAGGCCTCGAAGGCTTCGCGCGCCTCGATCACCGCGTGTGCCGGCAGGCGTGCAAGACGCTGCGCGATGGCGCGTGCTTCGTCCATCAGTTGTTCGTCGTCGGCGCAGGCCCAGATCAGGCCCCACTGCACCGCGCGTCCGGCGCTCAGGCGTTCGTCGAGCAGTGCCATGCCCATCGCGCGCGCCTTGCCGGCCCGCCGGGGAATCGCCCAGGTACAGCCCAGGTCCGGCACGATGCCAAGCTTCGGAAGAAAGGGAAGATAGAAGTACGCGCTGCGTGCCGCGATCGTCACGTCCGCCGCAAGCGCGAGGCCGACGCCCGCACCGGCCGCGGCGCCGTTCACCGCGGCGACCACAGGAACAGGCAGCGTGCGCAGCGTCTCGATCAGCGGATTGCTCAGCGACTGCATCCACTCGGCGGTCTGCGTGCCGAGCGACTTGCCTTCTTCGCCCGGCGTCATCGCGCTCAGGTCGGCGCCGACGCAGAACGCCTTGCCCGCGCCCGTCAGGATCACGGCGCGCACCGCGCGGTCGTCGCGGATGCGCTCCAGCGCGTCGCGCAGTTCGACCTGCAATCCATGCGCGATGGGATTCAGCTTGGCCGGCAGGTTCAGCGTGAGCGTCGCAATGCCGTCGGCCAGTTCGTAGAGGATCGGTGCTTGGGAGTCCATGGCATCGAGGGTCGATGCCGATGGCACCCCGGTCAAGCCGGGGACAACCCGTGGGGCCGGAGTCGCCAAGGCGACCAAGCGCGGGCCCGTGGTGCGAGGGGCATCGCGGCAGGCTGCGCGTCCGACACGGTGATGCACGACGAGGTCAAGGCCGACACCAGGATGCGCCGGTGCTCGGTGCCGTCGAAGCGGTCGCCGGCCTCCAGCACGATGTCGCGCGGATCGCGATCGAGCGTGATCCAGACGGTGCCGCTGCGGCATTCGATGCCCACGCCCGCGCCGTCGGGCACGGCAAAGACGGTGCGTGTCGGCAGCGTGATGTGAAAGCGGGAAGAGGTGGTCGGTCGGGTGCTCATGGCAAGCTCCATTGCATTCGGGATACGAATGAATATAGTGAGCCGGCCCTCTCTTTACACGCGGTCATTCGGAACTCGTTGCATGCCTCCAGCGAATGCGAAACCCTCAAAATTGCCGAGCAGCGAGCTCCCGCCGCTGGATTTGCTGCGCAGTTTCGAAGCTGCCGCGCGACAGCTCAGCTTCACGCTGGCGGCCGGCGAACTGCACCTCACGCAGTCGGCCGTCAGCCGGCAGATCCAGCAGCTCGAAGCCAGCCTGGGCGTGCTGCTGTTCGAGCGCCGCCACCGCGCGCTGGCGCTCACCGAGGCCGGCGGCGTGCTGCAGCGCGCGGTCACCGACAGCCTGGAGCGGCTGCGCGACGCCACGGCCCGCGTGCGCGCGAGCGCCGCGCCGCGGCAGGTGGCGATCACCTGCACGCCGGGTTTCGCATCGCTCTGGCTCATTCCGAAACTGGCGCGCTTCACCGGCACGCATCCGCAGGTCGACGTGCGCCTGTCGGCCACGCTCGATGTGCTCGACCTGGACGTGAGCCGCCTCGACCTCGCGGTGCGCTTCGCGCCCATCGCCCGCGGTGTCGGGCCGGCACTGTTCGAGGAATCGGTGATCCCGCTGTGCGCGCCGCAGGTTGCCGCGTCGCTGCGGGCGCTGTCGGACTTTTCCGGGCTCACGCTGCTCACCATCGAATACCCGGACCACAGCGAAGCCCCGACCGCCGACTGGGAGCCGTGGCTCAAGGTGATGGGGCTGGAAGACCTGCGCGTGAAGAGCACGCTGCGCTTCACCCAGTACGCCGATGCAGTCGCTGCCGCGGTGGCGGGGCAGGGCGTGGTGATCGGGCGCTTGCCGTTGCTGCGCGAACTGGTGCGCGACGGCCGGCTCGTGGCGCCGCTCGGCGAGGGCGCGGCATCGCACCGCGGCTATTTCATCGAGATGTCCAGGCGCGCCGCGAGCAACCGCGACGCGCAGGACTTCGCGCAATGGCTGCGCGACGAAGCGGAGGCTGCGCAGCGGACCTGAGAAAGCCCGCCGCGTTCATGCTCCGGGAGAACGATCAACCCGGCAGCAGTACCTTGTTCACGACGTGGATCACGCCGTTCGACTGGTACACATTGGCGATCGTCACGGTCGCGGTGCCGCCCTTGGCATCGGTCACCATCACGTTGCCGCCGCTCATCGTCGCGGTGAGCGTGCCGCCGCTCGCGGTCTTCAGCACGGCCTTGCCGCCGCCTGCGTTGATCGCGCTCATGAGCGCGGGGCCGTCCATCTTGCCGGGCACCACGTGGTAGGTCAGCACCTTTGTCAGCGTGGGCTTGTTCTCGGGCTTGAGCAGCGTGTCGACCGTGCCGGCCGGCAGCGCTGCAAAGGCGGCGTTGGTCGGCGCAAACACGGTGAACGGGCCCGGGCTCTTGAGCGTGCCGACCAGGTCCGCGGCCTTGACGGCGGCGACCAGCGTGGTGTGGTCCTTCGAATTCACGGCGTTGTCGACGATGTCCTTCGTCGGGTACATCGCGGCGCCGCCCACCATCGGGTTCGAAGCGCCGCTGCCGCTCATGCCCATGCCGCCCGCGCAAGCGCCGAGCAGGACCGAAACGCCGAGTGCGATCACGAGTTTTTTCATGGAAGTCTCCTGGAAAGAAATGGTTGTCGAGGTTCTCTGTGGAAACCGCCAACAGCTCGGAGGCGCGATGCGCTTGCAACCAATACGGAGGTCGGATGCAACTGGATTCGTAGGACGGCATCTCGTCGACATCGTGTGGACATCGCGTCGGCTTTGCGCCA
This sequence comes from Variovorax paradoxus EPS, assembly GCF_000184745.1. Lineage (NCBI taxonomy): Bacteria > Pseudomonadati > Pseudomonadota > Betaproteobacteria > Burkholderiales > Comamonadaceae > Variovorax > Variovorax paradoxus. The sequence goes on from NC_014931.1 coordinate 505,392, forward strand.
CAGCGGTGCCATTGGCGCTTGCGCATCGCGCGCGTGCTCGACAGAATCCGCCCTTCGTTTTTCAGCAACAGTTTTTCCAACGCGCCTGGCGACTTGCAACCTCCCGGGCGACAAACCAATTCAATGAACCGTTTCCTGAACACCTGACCCGCACACCGACCGCCCCGGCCGGATGTGCATCCATGCATCCGCCGAGGCCTTGTCGACAAAGGCCCCGCGCAGCCATTCGCCGGGGCCTTTTTGTTTTTGGAGTGTGCGCACATGAGTGCTCAACGAAAGGCCCGCGACGACGAGAAGCGTCTGGGCCGGTTCTACTTTTCGGTGCCGTCCACGGCACCTCGCAACCCCGTGGTGGCCGCGATGGCGCGCGGCGAATCGAGCCAGGGCGCAGGGCGGCATCTGCGCACGCATCGTGCGGAGCGGCGTGCGCAGAAGGTGGCGTTGCAGAAGGCTGCACGCAGCCTCGGGCGGGAGGACTGACCATGCGCGAAGACATGGACAAGGTCATCGTCGAGCGGCCGCGCCGCGGCGGCAGCTGGCAGGGCGACGGGCGCGCATGGCGCAACAGCAAGGAGGCCGGTTCGCACCTTGGCATGAAGCGAGGCTACGACCATCCGAAGGGGTTCAACGAAAACCTCGCGCCGCTCAAGCGCTGGCTGCACAAGCAGGTGCACCGGCCGTGGGACAAGGTGTACGCCGAGCTCTGCAGCGGCATCGACCGCCGCAGCACCGTGCAGGCGCACATCTTCCTGCACATCGACGACTTCGTGGAGCGTCGTGCCGAGCTGCGCGACGGCGAGGTGTGCGTTCCGCCGCATCGCTGGGGCACGCACCGCAGCGTGCCCTTGCGAGAGGCGCCGGATGTCGAGCTGTTCGTGCATCCGGTCACCGGGATTCTGCTGCCCAACCGGCGACTGGCCGAGGCGAAGGCCGCACGAAGGGCTGCGCGCAAGACGTGGACTGAACAGCGCGGCGGCAAGCCCTGCGCGGTCTATCACGTGATCGACGAGACCACGCAATGGCACCGCGTCGATGGTTGCTGGTTCGAAGTCACGCTCGCGAGGTTTCCCGAGAAAGCGTGTGCGACGCAGGGGGAAGAGAAGCGCTACGACGTGCTGCGTCGTTGCCTCGTTACCCGAAGCGGCGCCGCCCGGCGTCCGGCGCCCGACCTGCCCACCCACCGTGCCATGTACGGTCGCAGCGATGTCTACGCGATCGCCAAGCGACAACTGGGGCGCCGCGAAGTGCGCGCGCGTCTGGGCGACGAGGCGTGAGTGATGTGGGCCAACGTTGCGCGCGCACTGCCCCGCATAATTCAAGACGAACTTCCTCAGAGCGTTGCCTTGCCAACTTCCGACAAAACTCCACCCCGCGCGGCGAAGACGACTCGTGCCAAGGCAGCATCTTCCTCGAACGCTCTTCTGGCACGGGTGCGCGAAATTCTGGAGGCTGCGCGTGCCGGTGTGGCGCGGACAGTCAACACGACGCAGGTTGCCGCCAACTGGTTGATCGGACGCGAAATCGTCGAGGAAGAACAGCGCGGGCAGCGACGTGCCGGCTACGGTGCAAAGCTGCTTGCCGAGTTGTCCGCGCGCTTGAACGCGGAGTTCGGCCGTGGCTACTCGGTGGACAACCTCGAGGCATTCCGGCAGTTCTATCTTGACTACCCGCAGCTGATTTCCGAGACGGCGTCTCGGAAATCAACCGTGATTCGGGAACTGCCCGCGCAACCGATTTCCGCGACACCGTCTCGGAAATCGATTTCCGAGTCGGACTGGTTGCCGGGGGTGCTGCACCCCTCGCTTTCCTGGAGTCATTACCGGCAACTCCTGCGTGTCGCTCGCATGGAAGCACGCGCCTTTTATGAGATCGAGGCGATCCGCAATGCATGGTCGGTGCGCGAGTTGCAGCGTCAGGCGGCGAGCCTGTTGTACGACCGCTTGGCGAAGAGCAAGGACAAGAAGGGCCTGATGCGATTGGCAACGCATGGGCAGGAGGTAGCGCAGCCGCTGGATGCACTGAAAGACCCGATGGTGATCGAATTCCTCGGGTTGCCTGAATCTCCAAGGCTCGTGGAGTCGGCGCTGGAGCAGGCGCTGATCGATAACCTGCAGACCTTTCTGCTCGAACTGGGCAAAGGCTTTGCGTTCGTGTCGCGTCAGGAGCGCATCACGATCGATGGCGATCACTTCTACATCGACCTGGTTTTCTATCACGCGGTGCTGAAGTGCTATGTGCTGATCGACCTCAAGGTCGGCAAGCTCACTCATGCTGACCTGGGGCAAATACAGTTCTATGTGAACTACTACGACCGCGAACGCCGCACCGAAGGCGACAACCCTACATTGGGCGTCATCCTGTGCCCCGACAAGAACGATGCGGTGGTGAAGTACACCTTGGGCGAGCAGCAGGAACGCAACATCTTTGCCAGCCGCTATCAATTGCACTTGCCGACCGAACAGGAACTCGAAAGCGAATTGCGCCGCGAGATTCGTTATCTTTCGGTGTCGGAGGCGGTCCGCGTACCCGCAAAAAAGCAGGCGAAACGAGGCGCATGAAGCGGCCTCAAAGAGGCGTCATGCCTTCACGGAACGATTGATTTCGTGCCTTGGGATTCGCGCATCCGCGGCAGCACCAGAAACGCCACGGTCCCCATTGCCAGCATCCCCGCCACCGTGAGGAACACCGCGCGGAACGGCTCGACGCCGTTCGCCACGCCCCATGATGCGGCCACGCCGGTCGTCCATTGCATCAGCGACACGCCGAGGAACATCGCCATGTTCATGAGCGCCAGCGCGCGGCCCGTCATGGCGGCCGGGTAGGCGTTCTTGGTGTAGGCGTACTGCAGCACGCTGTAGCCGGAGAGAAGGCCATAGACGATCGGCAAGCCGATGTCGATCGCGCGCGAATGCGTGAACGCCATGGCCGCGAACATCAGCGCGCCGGCGGTTGCGCAGCCAATCATCCACCGCGCACGCCGCGCGGCGCCGGGGTCCAGGCGGCCGAACAGCGCGGGGCTGATCATGCCGGTGATGGTCATCACCAGCGCCACGTTGCCGCTCGCCACGAGCGAGAGGCCGTGCCGCTCGTGCAGCACGGGCCCGAGCCACAGGCCGCGCAGCGTGATGAAGGCCGCATACGACACGCAGGCAAAGCACAGGAGGCCAAGCGTGTGCGGCATCGCGAACAGCGGCAGCAGTTCGCGCACGGCCTTGCGCAGCGACTGGCGTTCGGTCGGCGCCATCGTGCCCACAGGTTCCATCGCCGCACGCGCCGGCTCGCGCACGCGCCAGAAGATGATGAGCCACGACAGCACCGCGGCCGCAGCCAGCACCGCATAGCCGGCGCGCCACGAAGCGGCCTCGATCAGCAACGCCAGCGGCGTGCCGGTGAACACGATGCCCAGGCCCGCCATGCTCATCACCAGCCCCGACATCGCGGTGAAGCGCGCGGCGTCGAAGTGCCGCGCGATGAACACCGTGCATGCGAGAAACGCCGGCGCGCAGCCGACGCCGATCAGCGCCTGCCCGAGCAGCAGCATGTGAAAGCTGTCTGCCACCGTGCACAACACGGCGCCTGCGATGGCCAGTGGAAAGGCGGTGAGCACTGTGCGGCGCACGCCGAACATGTCGATCGACACGCCCATCGCGAGCTGCATGATTCCGAACATGAAGTGAAAGGTGCCCGCCCAGGTGCCGAGCTGCTGCGGCGAGAGGCCGAAGTGGCTGCCGAGCGGCGTGGCCATCATGGCGCCGACGGTGCGGAAGGCCTGGCTCAGCGCGAAGGCCGAAGCGAGAGCCACGAGCATGGCGGCCGCGGAGGTCGACCAGCGCGGCGGGGGCGGCGATGCCGCGTTCGTGTTCATCGGGAGGGGAGAGGCTGAAGGAAGAAGGGAGCGGCACGATGCTAATGGCATGCCGCCCTCCATGCAGAACGGCGCCCGAAGGCGCCGTCCGTTCGCTCAAGCCCGGCGCGGTGCCGGACGCACGCCGATCAGGCCTCGCCCTTGACCTTCAGGCGCCATGCATGCAGCAGCGGCTCGGTGTAGCCGCTCGGCTGCTCGATGCCCTTGAACACCAGGTCCTGTGCCGCCTTGTACGCGGCCGAGGTCGCGAAGTTGCCGGCCATCGGCTGGTAGAGCGCGTCGCCTGCGTTCTGCTCGTCGACCACCTTGGCCATGCGCTGGAAGGTCTCGTCGACCTGCGCCTTGGTCACCACGCCGTGCAGCAGCCAATTGGCGATGTGCTGGCTAGAGATGCGCAGCGTCGCGCGGTCTTCCATGAGGCCCACGTTGTGGATGTCGGGCACCTTGGAGCAGCCCACGCCCTGGTCGATCCAGCGCACCACGTAGCCGAGGATGCCCTGCACGTTGTTGTCGATTTCCTGCTGGCGCTCTTCGGCCGTCCACTTGGCTTCGGGCGCGATCGGCACCTGCAGCAGCGCGTTGAGGATGTTGTCGCGTTCGGCGTCGGCGTCGATCTTTTCCAGCTCCTGCTGCACCGCGGTCACGCTCACCTGGTGGTAGTGCAGCGCGTGCAGCGTGGCGGCGGTGGGCGAGGGCACCCAGGCGGTGTTGGCGCCGGCCTTGGGGTGGCCGATCTTCTGCTCGAGCATCGCGGCCATGAGGTCGGGCATGGCCCACATGCCCTTGCCGATCTGCGCCTTGCCGCGCAGGCCGCACGAGAGGCCGACCAGCACGTTGTTCTTTTCGTAGGCGCCGATCCACGCGCTGGACTTCATGTCGCCCTTGCGGATCATCGGGCCGCCCTGCATGGCGGTGTGCATCTCGTCGCCGGTGCGGTCCAGGAAGCCGGTGTTGATGAAGGCCACGCGCGCGGCCGCTTCGGCGATGCAGGCCTTCAGGTTCACGCTGGTGCGGCGCTCCTCGTCCATGATGCCGAGCTTCACCGTGTTGGCGGGCAGGCCGAGCAGTTGCTCGACGCGGCCGAACAGCTCGCTCGCGAAGGCCACTTCGGCCGGGCCGTGCATCTTGGGCTTCACGATGTAGATGCTGCCGGTGCGCGAGTTGCCCTTGCGCTTCAAGTCGATGGTGGCGATGGTGGTGGTCACCACGGCATCGAGGATGCCTTCCGGAATCTCCTTGCCGCCGGCATACAGGATGGCCGGGTTGGTCATCAGGTGACCGACATTGCGCAGGAACATCAGCGAGCGGCCATGCAGCTTCACGGGTTGGCCGTCGGCGCCGGTGTATTCGCGGTCGGCGTTCAGGCCGCGCGTGAAGGTCTTGCCGCCCTTGGCGACTTCTTCCGTCAGCGTGCCTTCGACGATGCCGAGCCAGTTCGCATACGCGACGACCTTGTCGGCCGCATCCACCACGGCCACCGAGTCTTCGAGGTCGAGGATGGTCGAGAGCGCGGCTTCGAGCACCAGGTCGCTCACGCCGGCCGCATCGGTCTTGCCGATGGCGGTGCTGCGGTCGATGCGGATATCGAGGTGAATGCCGTTGTGCTTGAGCAGCACCGACGACGGCGCTGCGGCATCGCCCTGGTAGCCGATGAATTGAGCGGGGTCGGCGAGCCCGGTGCTGCTGCTCTGCAGCGCGACGACCAGCTTGCCGTCCTTCACGCTGTAGCCGGTCGCCATCTTGTGCGAGCCATTGGCCAGCGGCGCGGCCTGATCGAGCACGTTGCGTGCGAACTCGATGACCTTGGCGCCGCGCACCGGGTTGTAGCCCTTGCCCTTTTCGGCGCCGCCGGTTTCGGGGATGGCATCGGTGCCGTAGAGCGCGTCGTACAGCGAGCCCCAGCGCGCGTTGGCGGCGTTGAGCGCATAGCGTGCATTCAGGATCGGCACCACCAGCTGCGGGCCGGCCTGCAGCGCGAGTTCGGAGTCGACGTTCGCGGTCGTCGCCTTCGCGCCCTTGGGCTGCGGCAGCAGGTAGCCGATCTTCTCGAGGAAGGCGCGGTAGGCCGGCATGTCGGCGATCGGGCCGGGGTTCTTCTTGTGCCAGGCGTCGAGTTCGCTCTGCAGGCGGTCGCGTTCGGCGAGCAGCGCGATGTTCTTGGGCGCGAGGTCGCTCACGATGGCGTCGAAGCCCTTCCAGAAGACATCGCTGGCCACGCCGGTGGCGGGCAGGACTTTTTCTTCGATGAAACGGTGGAGCTCGGTCGCGACCTGAAGTCCGTGGGCGGTGGTGCGGGCGGTCATTTTTCTCTCCTGGAAAATCGGAATCCGGCGAAATACGGCGGAATACGGAAGCTAAAGACGTGGGTGTCGCAATGACGTAGGTCAACTTTATTCGATACCTTACGAAGGAGTAAGAGCCGAAAGCGGGATTTATCAATGACAAAAATGAGGGTAATGACGGTCCGGCGCCGCTTTTTACGCAAAGGGTAGGCACTGATAGAGGTGCCGCGGGCACGGGATATATTTAATTTCTTAAATAAATCCAGCACGCGCCGAAATGATCCTCCTGGCTTCCAACGAAAACCCGCTCGGCATGCCCGAGTCGGCCCGCCGCGCCGCGGCCGCCGCCCTCGAAGGCGCCGGCAACTACCCCGACAGCAACGGCACCGCGCTCAAGAATGCACTGGCGGCCCGGCTCGACGTGTCGCCCGAGTGGCTCACGCTTGGCAGCGGATCGAGCGAAATCCTCGAACTCGCCGCGCAGGTGAGCTTGAAGCCGGGCGAGAACGTCGTCTATTCGCAGTACGGCTTCATCGTCTACGCGCAGGCCACGGCGCACGCCCATGCGCGCGCCTCCGTCGTACCTTCGCAAGATTTCGGCCACGACCTGGGCGCGATGCGCGCCGCGATCGCCGACGACACGAAGCTGGTCTTCGTCGCCAACCCGAACAACCCGACCGGCACCTTCATCGATGCTGGGCCGCTGCGCGACTTCCTGCAATCGGTGCCCGCGCATGTGACGGTGTTGCTCGACGAGGCCTACACCGAATACCTCTCGCCCGCGCAGCGCTACGACAGCATCGAATGGGTGCGGCGCCTGCCGAACCTGATCGTCGCGCGCACCTTCTCCAAGGCCTTCGGCCTCGCGGGGATGCGCATCGGCTACGGCGTGTCGCAGCCGCCGCTGACCTCGCGCATGAACGCGCAACGGCCGCGTTTCAACGTGACGACGCCGGCCCAGGCCGCCGCAGTGGCCGCGCTCGGCGACACGGAATTCCTCGCGCGCACCTACGAACTCAACACCGCCGGACGCGAGCAACTCGCCGCGGGTTTCACCGAGTTGGGCCTCGTGCACATCCCTTCTTCGGGCAACTTTCTCATGGTGCAGGTGGGCGATGCGCAGGCCGTGCACGCGCGCCTCTTGGCCGCCGGCATCGAGGTTTCGCTGCTCGGCCCCTACGGCCTGCCGCAGTGGCTGCGCGTGAGCGTGGGCCTGCCCGAACAGAACGAGGCGCTGCTCGCCGCGCTGCGCTGACAGCGCATTTCTCCCCGCCCGCGGGAGGGCCGGGGTGGGGGCACGCGGCCGTCGATCAGGCGCCGTGCCGTGGCAAGCGCCGCGTGCCCCATCCCAACCTTCCCCCGGAAGGGGAAGGAGCAAGGCAGCTAAACCTGCCCGCTGAGTTCCTTCGCCGCCGCGCGCACGGGTTCGATGTAGCCCTCGTCATAGCGATGCGTCGGCATCGTCAGCGTGACCGCCGCAGCAAGGCTGCCGTCCGCATGGAACACCGGCGCCGAGATGCCCGCGAGTTCGGCCGTTCGATCCCCGACCAGCGCGCAGCAGCCTTGCGCGCGGATCGCTTCATACAACTTGCGTTCCCTCGCGCCGCGCGGCCGCTCGGTATCGGGACCGAAGGCGATCAGCACGCGAGCACCGGCGCCGCGGTCGTTGGGCAACAGGTCGCCCGCGCGCACGTGGTCGCGCACCACGTGCGATGAGTCGACGCGAAACTGGCACAGGCGCACCCAGCCGTCGCCCTGGTCCTGCCGCACGTGGTACGCCGCGCTTTCTCCGGTTGCGGCTGCGAGAGCACGCAGCACCGGCAGCACGATGCGGTCGAGCGACTGCGACGCGGCATAGAGCCCATGCAGCCGCGCGATCTCCATGCCGAGCGCGTAGCGGCCGTCGTCCTGCCGGCGGATCAACCGCGCGTGTTCGAGCGATGCCAAAAGCCGCAGCGCCGTGCTCTTGTAGAGCTGCGTGCGCTCGGCGAACTGCGCGAGCGACAGCGCTTCGTCGCCCGGCCGGAATGCCGACAGCAGGCTCAGCGCGCGATCGACCGCGGCGGCACCGCCGGGTGCGGCGTTGAGGTCGGAAACCGATTCGGTCTGGGCTTTGCGGGGCATGGGCGTGACTTGACAGGAAAAGTCGATCGGCGGTGTAATTCTGTTTGACGGAATTTAGTTCTGTCTAACAGAACAGTCAAGCGATCCACATCAAGATCGCTCCAAGGAGACGAAGTCGATGACACCCCCCGATGTCCTCATCAGCGAGGTCGGCCCGCGCGACGGTCTGCAATCGGTCAAGGCCACCATGCCCACGGCAGACAAGCTGCGCTGGATCGACGCGCTCTACGCCGCCGGCGTGCGCGAGATCGAGGTCGCGTCTTTCGTGCCCGCGAAGCTGCTGCCCCAGATGGCCGATGCCGCTGACGTGGTGCGCCACGCCGTCACGCTGCCTGGCCTTACCGTGATGGCGCTGGTGCCCAACCGCAAGGGCGCGCAGGCCGCGCTCGAAGCGGGCGTGCACAAGCTCACGATGCCGGTGTCGGCGAGCGTGGCGCACTCGCTCGCCAACGTTCGCAAGACGCCGTCGGAAATGGTCGAGGAGGTGCGCGCCATCTCCGACCTGCGCCGCGCGATCGCGCCGCAGGTGAAGCTCGAAGCCGGCATCTCCACCGCATTCGGCTGCACGCTGCAGGGGCTGGTGCCCGAAGACGACGTGATCCGCCTCGCCGCGCAATGCATCGAAGCCGGCGCCGAAGAGGCGGGCCTTTCGGACACCGTCGGCTACGCCAACCCGGCGCAGGTGCGGCGGCTCTTCAAGCGCCTGCGCGCGGAGCTCGGCACGCACGCCGGCGCGGCCCACATGCACAACACGCGCGGCCTCGGCATCGCGAATTGCCTGGCCGCGTGGGACGAGGGCGTGCGCACCTTCGACGCCTCGCTCGGCGGTCTCGGCGGCTGCCCCTACGCGCCCGGCGCCTCGGGCAATGCCGTGACCGAAGACCTCGTCTTCATGTTCGAGGCCATGGGCGTTCGCACCGGCATCGACATCCAGAAACTCATCGCGGCGCGCGCGCCGCTCATGGCCGGCCTGCCCGGCGAACCGGTCTACGGCATGACGCCCGAAGCCGGGTTGCCCAAAGGTTTTGCCCAGGAACACAACACACATGTCTGAAGCCAATCCACCGCCCTCCCTTCCCTACGCTGGCATCCGCGTCGTCGAGTTCACCCACATGGTCATGGGCCCGACCTGCGGGCTGCTGCTGGCCGATCTCGGCGCCGAAGTCATCAAGGTCGAGCCCATCGAGGGCGACAACACGCGCCGCCTGCTCGGCTCGGGTTCGGGCTTTTTCCCGACCTTCAACCGCAACAAGAAGAGCATCGCGCTCGACCTGAAGAAGCCCGAAGGCGTCGAAGCCGCGCTGCGCCTGATCGCCACCGCCGACATCGTGAGCGAGAACTTCAAGCCCGGCACGATGAAGAAGCTGGGGCTCGACTACGACACGCTCGCCAAGCTCAACCCGCGCCTCATCTACGTGAGCCACAAGGGCTTCCTGCCCGGCCCCTACGACCACCGCACGGCGCTGGACGAAGTGGTGCAGATGATGGGCGGCCTCGCCTACATGACCGGCCGCTCGGGCGACCCGCTGCGCGCGGGCACCAGCGTGAACGACATCATGGGCGGCATGTTCGGCGCCATCGGCGCGATGGCCGCGTTGCGCCAGCGCGATGCGACCGGCAAGGGCTGCGAGGTGCAGGCGGCGCTGTTCGAGAACAACGTGTTCCTCGTCGCGCAGCACATGATGCAGTTCGCCGCCACCGGCAAGGCGGCCGACCCGATGCCCAGCCGCATCTCGGCCTGGGCGGTGTACGACGTCTTCACCGTGAAGGACGGCGAGCAGATCTTCCTGGCGGCCGTCAGCGACAAGCAGTGGGCCATCTTCTGCAAGGCCTTCGGCCTGGAAGACATGCTGGCCGACCCGCGCCTGAAGACCAACAACGACCGCGTGCGCGCGCGCGACTGGATGATGCCGATCCTGCGCTCGCACCTGGCCGACCGCAGCGCGGCCGAACTCGCAGCGGTGTTCGAGCAGAACGAGTTGCCCTTCGCGCCGATCACCAAGCCAGAGGAGCTGTTCGATGATCCGCACCTGAACGCCACCGGCGGCCTCGCGCCCGTGCGCATGAACGACGGCCACATGGCGAAGGTGCCGCTCGCGCCCTTCACGCTCGGCGGCCAGCGCCCCGGCATCCGCCTGCAGCCGCCGCGCATCGGCGAGCACGGCGACGAGTTGCTGAGGGAAGTGGGCTACAGCGAGCCGGAAATCGCCGCGCTTCGCGCCGTTGGCGCAACCTCCGGCGGCTGAGGCCGGCTGGCGGGCTCTATCTATATAGTTTCCGCCCCATGGACCGCCTGAAGCAACTCGAATCCTTCGTCTCGGTCGCGACCCGCGGCAGTCTCACGGCCGCGGCCAAGGCCGAGGGCGTGGCGCCCGCGATCATGGGACGCCGGCTCGATGCGCTGGAGGAGCGGCTGGGCGTGAAGCTCCTGGTGCGCACCACGCGGCGCATCACGCTCACGCACGAGGGCAGCGCCTTTCTCGAAGACTGCCAGCGGCTGCTCACCGAATTCCAGAACGCCGAGGCCAGCGTGAGCGCTGGCGGCGTCAAGGCCAGCGGGCATCTGCGGGTCACGGCGCCGGCCGGCTTCGGACGCCGACACGTGGCGCCGCTGGTGCCGCGCTTTCATGCGCTGCATCCGGAGGTGACGATCTCGCTCAACCTCAGCGACCGCGTGGTCGACGTGACCGGCGAGAGCTTCGACTGCGCGGTGCGCGTGGGCGACCTGCCCGATTCATCGCTCGTGAGCGTGCGCCTTGCCGACAACCGCCGCCGATGCGTGGCGACGCCCGATTTCCTGCGCCGCCACGGCACGCCGAAACACCCCGGCGAGCTGTCGCGCTTCGCCTGCCTCACGCTGTCGAGCGATGCCTCGCAGACGCGCGGCTGGGCCTTTCGCGTCACCACCGAGGCCGGCGTGGAAGAGCTGATCCACCTGCGCCCGAGCGGTCCGCTCGATTGCTCCGACGGCCAGGTGCTGCACGACTGGTGCCTGGCCGGCCACGGCATCGCCTGGCGCAGCACCTGGGAAGTCGAGGCCGAGATCGACGCGGGCCTCTTGGTGCCGGTGCTCGACGAATTCGCCGCGCCGCCCAACGGCATCTACGCAGTGTTCGCGGGCGCCAAGCACCTGCCGCTGCGGGTGCGACTGTGGCTTGATTTCCTCAAGGACCAGTACGGACAACCGGAATTCTGGGGACGAACGGCCTGACGGCTCGGGAGCGGCGGCACAATCTGTTTGCATTTGCAACCCGTTCCGGAAGAAAGCCATCGATGACCCTCGAAGCCATCCTCGCCTACGTGCACTTGCTCGCCATCCTCACGATGGTCGTGTTCATCTCCAGCGAGGCCGCCCTGTGCCGCGTGCAGTGGCTCAACGCCGCGGTCGTCGAGCGGCTCGCCAAGGTCGACATGGTCTACGGCATCGCCGCCATCGCGGTGCTCGCGACCGGCATCGCGCGCACCTGGTGGGGCGTGAAGGGCACGGCCTGGTACTGGACCAACCCGCTGCTGCACGTGAAGCTGGGGCTCTTCATCATCGTGGGCGTGCTGTCGATCTTTCCGACGCTCACCTATTTCCGCTGGCGCAAGACGCTGCGTTCCACCGGCAAGCTGCCGGTCGAGGCCGACATCAAGAAGACGCGCAAGCTGGTGATGGTGCAGGCCCACCTGATCGCGCTGATCCCGCTGGTCGCCGTGTTCCTGGCGCGCGGCTTCGGCAAGTAATAGAAATAGAAATAGAAAAGCCCGCACGGGGCGGGCTTTTTTTTCTTTTCGGCGTTGACCTTGGTCAGCGCGACGCGGGCCTCATCAGGCCTTGGCGTCTTTCTCGCACTTCTTGATGAAGCTGTTCTTGGCGGCGCCGGCCAGCGGCTTGCCGTTCTTGTCGATGGCCTTGGCGGCGCAAGCGGGCGCTGCGGCGGCCTTGGTTTCCTTCTCGCACTTCTTGATGGAGCTGGCCTTGGCGGCGCCGGCCAGGGGCTTGCCGTTCTTGTCGATGGCCTTGGCGTCGCAGGTGGCGCCGGCGGCGGGTGCTGCTGCAGCGGGAGCGGCTGCGGCCGGGGCGACAGCGGGCGCGGGAGCCTTGTCTTGTGCCTGTGCGGCGCCGAAGGAAAGGCAGGCGCCCAGGGCGACCAGGGAAAGGAACTTCTTCATGGTGATATGTCCTTGCAAGGTGGAGTTGTGACAGGTGCCCCGCCCCGGGGCCGCTCATCCTAACGGCCGGAGGCAACGATCGGATGACGATCGTCAACAGCGCCCGGGTTTGCCCCCGGTAAAATTCGCAGATGCTATTGGTCAAACAGGAGCTGCTCGCGGCGCTCGCGAACACGCTCGAATCCCTCTCCCCCGGCGCTGGCGCCAAAGCCGCGTTCGAATCGCCCAAGGTGGCGGCGCATGGCGATTTCGCTAGCACCGCCGCCATGCAGCTCGCCAAACCGCTCGCGAAGAAGCCCCGCGAACTGGCCGAGCAACTGAGCGCTGCGCTGCTCGCCACCCCCGCTTTCGGCCAATGGGTCGAAGCCATCGAGATCGCCGGCCCCGGCTTCCTCAACATCCGCCTGAAGACCGCCGCCAAGCAGCAGATCGTGCGCGAAGTGCTGGCCGCAGGTAACACTTTTGGCCAGCAGCCCGCCACCGGCGAGAAGGTGCTGGTCGAATTCGTCTCGGCCAACCCGACCGGCCCGCTGCATGTGGGCCACGGCCGCCAGGCAGCACTGGGCGACGCCATCTGCAACCTGCGCGCCTCGCAGGGCGACAGCGTCTGGCGCGAGTTCTATTACAACGACGCCGGCGTGCAGATCCAGACGCTGGCCAACAGCACGCAGCTGCGCGCCCGCGGCTTCAAGCCGGGCGACCCGGAATGGCCGAGCGGCGAAAAGGCACCCGCCTACAACGGCGACTACATCGCCGACATCGCCGAGGACTTCAAGGCCAAGAAAACCGTCAAGTCGGACGACCGCGAATACACCGCGAGCGGCGACATCGACGACATCGATTCCATCCGCGAATTCGCCGTGGCGTACCTGCGCCGCGAACAGGACCTGGACCTGCAGGCCTTCCGCGTGCGCTTCGACAACTACTACCTCGAGTCCAGCCTCTACACCAGCGGCCGCGTCGAAGCCGCCGTGGGCAAGCTCGTGGCCGCCGGCAAGACCTACGAGGAAGACGGCGCGCTCTGGCTCAAGTCGACCGACTACGGCGACGACAAAGACCGTGTGATGAAGAAGAAGGACGGCACGTACACGTACTTCGTGCCCGACGTCGCCTATCACATTGCCAAGTGGGAGCGGGGTTTCCACAAGGTCGTGAACATCCAGGGCACCGACCACCACGGCACGATCGCGCGGGTGCGCGCCGGGCTGCAGGCGGCGGGCGAGGGCATTCCCGAGGGCTATCCCGACTACGTGCTGCACACGATGGTGCGCGTGATGAAGGGCGGCGAAGAGGTCAAGATCAGCAAGCGCGCCGGCAGCTACGTGACGCTGCGCGACCTGATCGAGTGGACCAGCACCGATGCCGTGCGCTTCTTCCTCCTGAGCCGCAAGCCCGACACCGAATACACCTTCGACGTCGACCTCGCGGTGACCAAGAACAACGACAACCCGGTGTACTACGTGCAGTACGCGCATGCGCGCATCTGCTCGGTGTTGGCCGGCTGGGGCGGCGACGCCGCCACGCTGAAGGATGTGGACCTGTCGCCGCTCAAGAGCCCGGCAGCGCAGGCGCTCATGCTGCTTTTGGCCAAGTACCCGGCCATGCTCACCGCCGCGTCGAAGGATTTCGCCCCGCACGACGTCACTTTCTACCTGCGCGAATTGGCCGCTAGTTACCACAGCTATTACGACGCCGAGCGCATTCTGGTGGACGACGAAAAGGTCAAGCTGGCCCGCCTGGCGCTGGTCGCCGCGACCGCGCAGGTGCTGCACAATGGCCTCGCGATTCTCGGCGTCAGTGCGCCGAACAAGATGTGAACCTCACTCCCATGAAGAAGACAACCAGACAACGCGGCAACATCGTCATCGGCCTGATCATCGGGCTGGTGATCGGCCTGGGCGTGGCGCTGGGCATCGCGGTCTACGTGACCAAGGTGCCGATCCCGTTCGTGAACAAGACGCAAAAGGGCGGCGCCGAGCAGGACGAAGCCGAGGCCCGCAAGAACCGCGACTGGGACCCCAACGCGCCGCTGGCCGGCAAGGCCGGCGCCGCCAAGCCGACGCCGCCGGCCGCCACCGGTCCGGTCAACCCGGTCACCGGCGAACCCGCCACCAGCACCACCGCCGTCGCACCCGGCACGCCGCCCCCGGCCACCGCACCGGTGCCCGTGGTGGTTGCGCCCAAGCCGACGCGTGCGGTGCCCGTGCCGGCCGAAGCCAATGCGCTGCCGGCGTCGAACGATCCACTGGGCGACCTGGCCCGTGCCCGCGCGGGCACCGGCTCGGGCAGCACGACCGTGGCATCCGCCGTGCCGAGCAGCAACGCCAACAACAGCGCCGCGGCGTCTTCCGGCGCCGATCCGTTCATGTACTTCGTGCAGGCCGGCGCCTTCCGCACCACCGACGACGCCGAGGCGCAGCGCGCCAAGTTGTCGCTGATGGGCGTCGAGGCCCGGGTCACCGAGCGCGAGCAGGCTGGCCGCACGGTCTACCGCGTGCGCGCCGGTCCGTTCAACAAGAAGGACGATGCCGACCGCCTCAAGGAGCGGCTCGATGGCGGCGGCCTCGAATCGGCCCTGGTCCGCGTGCAGCGCTGACCGACCGGACGCTCCGTTGCTGCCACAAATAGCCCTTAAGCTTCGCCGCGCGGCATTTGCCGCCACCATTCAGCGCCCTGGGCGTGCCGGGTGATCGCTTGCGAGGAACTCCTCGCCGCGCCCCGGCTCAGTCTGCCGTACCAACAGGAGAACCCTTTCAATGAAACGTCGTGACTTTTCGCTGGCCGCCACTTCGCTCGGGCTGCTTTCGCTGGCCGCCAATCCGGCCCACGCCCAGGCGCGCATGCCCAAGGCCGGCTCCGAGTACCTTGTGCTCGACAAGCGCGTGCCTGTCGATGCACCGGCCGGCAAGGTCGAGGTGGTCGAGTTCTTCTCGTACAACTGCCCTCATTGCAACGACTTCGAGCCCGCGCTCGAAGCCTGGGCCAAGACGGCACCCAAGGAAGTCGCCTTCCGCCGCATCCCGGTGCCTTTCGTGGGCAACGACGTCGAAGCCAAGCAGCGCCTGTACTACGCGCTCGAGGCGATGGGCAAGGTCGACGAATTCCAGCCGAAGGTCTTCAACGCGATCCACAAGCAGCGCCAGAACGTGAATGGCGATGCCAACATCATTGCCTGGGTCGCTGCCAACGGTATCGACGGCACCAAGTTCAAGGAAGTCTTCACCTCGTTCGGCGTGGCCAGCAAGGCCAAGCGCGCCTCGCAGATGACCGACGCCTACAAGGTGGCTGGCGTCCCGGCGATGGCCGTGGCCGGCCGCTGGTACGTGGATGGCGAGACCGCCGGCAACATGACCAACGTGCTGCAAGTGGTCAACTTCCTGGTCGGCGAAGCAAAGAAGGGCTGACGCCTTCCGGCTGCGCGGCACTTCGTGTCCGCTGCGCCACCCCTTGCGGGGAGCGACACCAGCGGCCGGCGGAGCCGGTTCCGCGGTGTCTCCCGATGGGAACACCGGCCCGCTTCAGCGGGCCTTTTTCATCGGGGTTGGTAACTGGTGTTAATCCGCCGCATACAATGGTTCAGAGCAAGTTTCGTGCCTCTATGACATTGCCCTCCTACCCAAACAACACCCCCCTCGTTCGTCGCATCGGCCGCCTGGCCATCGGCGCGCTGTTGCTGGCCGGCCTCGCCTCGGGCGTCCTGGCCGAGACCGCCGACCGCAGCAAGCCGATGAACATCGAGTCGGACGCCATGCGCTACGACGACCTGAAGCAGACCAGCGTGTTCACCGGCAACGTGCTCGTCACGAAGGGCACGATCATCATCCGCGGCGCGCGCCTCGATGTGCGCCAGGATGCCGAGGGCTACCAGTACGGCGTGGTCACCGCGGCACCCGGCAAGCGCGCTTACTACAAGCAGAAGCGCAATGCGCCCGACGAGTGGATCGAGGGCGAATCCGAAGTCATCGAATACGACAGCCGCGCCGACAACGTCAAGTTCATCCGCAACGCCACCATGCGCCGGCTGCTCGGCGCCACGCCGAACGACGAAAGCCAGGGCGCGCTGATCGTCTACGACCAGAGCAACGACACCTACACCGTCAACGGTTCGACCGTGCCGCCGAACACCGCGGTGAACGCATCGACCCCCACCGGCCGCGTCAAGACCATCCTCACGCCCAAGGCCGCCACCGCGCCGAAGCCCGGCGCCTCGGCACCGGCCGGCGCGAAGCCCGCGGCACCGGCTTCCACCCCCGCGCCCGGCACCGGCCTGCGCTCGACCACCACGCTGAGTGGAGAGGGAGAAGGGCGCAAGTGATCGAAACCGCCGGAATCCAGGAAGCCAACACCGTCCCGGGCAGCCGCTTGGTCGCACGCGGCCTGCAGAAAAGCTATGGCAGCCGCACCGTCGTGAAGGACGTCTCGCTCGACGTGCAGAAGGGCGAAGTCGTCGGCCTGCTCGGCCCCAACGGTGCCGGCAAGACCACATCGTTCTACATGATCGTCGGGCTGGTGCGCGCCGATGCGGGCGAGATCACCATCGATGGCGAGCCGATCGCCCACATGCCGATCCACCGCCGCGCGCGCATGGGCCTGAGCTACCTGCCGCAGGAAGCGTCGATCTTCCGCAAGCTCACGGTCGAGGAAAACGTGCGCGCCGTGCTCGAGCTGCAGCGCGAACCCGACGAGAACGGCAAGGTGGTGGCGCTGTCGAAGAAGCACATCGAGGAGCGCCTGTCCGAACTGCTGACCGACCTGCGTGTCGATCACCTGCGCGATTCGCCCGCGCTCGCGTTGTCGGGCGGCGAACGCCGCCGCGTCGAAATTGCGCGCGCGCTGGCAACCCAGCCGCGCTTCATCCTGCTGGACGAGCCCTTCGCCGGCATCGACCCGATCGCGGTGATCGAGATCCAGCGGATCATCAGTTTCCTGAAGGAACGTGGCATCGGCGTGCTCATCACCGACCACAACGTGCGTGAAACGCTGGGCATCTGCGATCACGCTTTCATCATCAGCGACGGGCACGTGCTGGCACAAGGCACACCCTCGGAGATCGTCGACAACGCCGAGGTACGCAGGGTGTACCTGGGCGAACACTTCCGCATGTAAGGGAGGGTCGCGTTCTTCATGAAGCAAGGGCTGTCCCTTCGCGTCTCGCAGCATCTGGCGCTCACGCCACAACTGCAGCAGTCGATCCGGCTGCTGCAGCTCTCCACGCTCGAACTGAGCCAGGAGGTCGAGCAGATGCTGGACGAGAACCCGTTCCTCGAGCGCACCGCTGAAGAAGCGGCGCGCGAGGAATTCGGGCTCGATGCCGTCGACACGCCGGTGCCGCGCGACGACGGCGGTGAAACCGGCGAAGGCGATTTCGCCCCGGTCTCGACCAGCAGTGCGACGACCACGACCGAGACCTCCTCCACGCCCGACTCCGACGGCCCTGCCGCCGAGATCACCGAGCGCGAGCCCGACTGGGAAGGCGACGGCACCGTCGACATGGCGCCCGACGACAGCGAGTGGGGCAGCGACGCCCCCGCGCGCCAGAACAACCTGGGCGACGACGAACGCGCCGACGCCACCGAACTTGCGCGCAGCCAGGAGTCGCTGCAGTCGTTCCTGCACCGCCAGGCGCTGAGCCTGCGCCTGAACGAGAACGACAGCGCTGCGCTGCGCTTCCTCATCGAGTCGCTCAACGACGACGGCTACCTCGAAGACTCGCTCCCCGCGCTGGCCTCGGGCCTCGCGGGCGACGACAACGACCAGTTCGACGACCTCGTGCATCACTTCCAGGTGGCACTCGGGCTGCTGCAGAGCCTGGAGCCTGCCGGCGTCGGTGCGCGCGACCTGGGCGAATGCCTGGGCATCCAGCTGCGCGCGCTCGCCAGCGAAGACGAGACCGAGGACGAAGAACTCATCCGCAAGACCGCCATCGCGATCTGCAAGCAGCCGATGGAGCTGCTCGCGCGGCGCGACTTCAAGCGCCTGGCCACGCTCACGCGAACCAACGAAGAACTGGTGCGCTCGGCGCTGCAGATCATTGCGCGACTGGAGCCCAAGCCGGGCCGGCGCTTCGTCGACGTCGAGCGCAACATCGTCATTCCCGACGTGATCGTCACCAAGACGGGCCGCGGCACCAACATCAAGTTCCGCGTCATGCTGAACCCCGAGGTGATGCCGCGCCTGCGCGTGCACGACATCTACGCGGGCGCGCTCAAGTCGCACAAGGGCGAGGGCAGCCAGGCGCTCTCGCAGCGGCTGCAGGAGGCGCGCTGGTTCATCAAGAACATCCAGCAGCGCTTCGACACCATCCTGCGCGTGAGCAACGCCATCGTCGAGCGCCAGAAGAGCTACTTCGTGCACGGCGAGCTCGCGATGCGCCCGCTGGTGCTGCGCGAGATCGCCGACGAGCTGGGCCTGCACGAATCGACCATCTCGCGCGTGACCACCGCCAAGTACATGTCCACGCCGTTCGGCACGGTCGAACTCAAGTACTTCTTCGGCTCGGCGCTCGGCACCGAGACCGGCGGCAACGCATCGAGCACCGCGGTGCGCGCGCTCATCAAGCAGTTCGTGAGCTCCGAGAGCATCAAGAAGCCGCTGTCGGACAGCCAGATCTCCGAGATGCTGAAGGAGCAGGGCATCGAGTGCGCGCGCCGCACCGTGGCCAAGTACCGCGAGGCGCTGCGCATCGCGCCCGCCAACCTTCGCAAAGCCCTTTAGAAAGTCATCGATGACCCGTCGCCTGCTGTCGCGTTGTGGGCACTGGGTCTTCGCCATGGCGACCGTGTTGCTGTTCGCGGGTTGCGCGACCTTGCCCGACGAGGCGCCGCGTGCGCCCGCCAAGGCCATGGGCGTCTCGGCCGACACCGCGCTCGGCAAGATCGCGCTGGCCTCGCAGCCCGACCCTGACCTCAGCGGTTTCCGCTTGATGCCCGGCGGCGACTTCGCCTTCGACACCCGCATCCAGCTCGCGCGCCGCGCCCAGCGCACGCTCGACGTGCAGTACTACCAGATCGAGAACGACGAAACCGGCCGCTATCTCTTGCGCACCCTGCGCGATGCGGCCCAGCGCGGCGTGCGCGTGCGCCTCCTGATGGACGACCTCTACACGTCCGGCGAAGACGAACTTTTGCTCGGCCTGGCCGCCACGCCGAATGTCGAGCTGCGCCTCTTCAACCCATTCCCGGCCGGACGCGGCAGCCTGCTCAAGCGCTTCACCGCGTCGCTCTTCGACTTCAGCCGCGTCAACCGCCGCATGCACAACAAGCTCTTCATCGCCGATGGTGCGATGGCGGTGGCGGGCGGCCGCAACATCGGCAACCAGTACTTCACCCGAACCTCGGGCGAGAACTTCATCGACCTCGACACCTTCGTGACGGGCGCGCTGATCCCGCGCCTGGGCGTCTTGTTCGACCAGTATTGGAACAGCGTCTACGTGCGGCCGGTGCAGTCGATCATCGCGAGCGACCTTTCGCGCGAGGAACTGCAAAGGCGCTTCGAAGCCGCCACCGGCCCCGACACCACGCCCCCGCCGCCGAAGCCCGCGCCCAACGACCTGCTCGGCTACAGCCCAATGGCGGACGACCTGAACGCCGGCAAGCTCGGCCTGATCTGGACCCTCGCCGAGGCATACGCCGATTCGCCCGAGCGCGTGATCGGCAAGACCGCGTCGTACGGCGGCGTGCCGCTGCTCGATGTCGACAGCGTGCGCTACAACGTGGTCGAGCAGATGCGCCGTGCGCGCAGCGAGGTGACCATCGTGTCGCCTTATCTCATCCCGGGCGCCGCGGGGCTGGAGGTGATGAAGGAGATCCGTGGGCGCAACGTGAAGATCAGCGTGGTCACCAATTCGCTCGCCGCCACGGACGAGCCGCTGGTGCACACCGCCTACCGCCGCTACCGCCCCGAGATGCTCAAGCTCGGCGCCGACCTCTACGAGCTGAGCACCACGCGCACGCGGCGCAGCGTGCGGCTTGGGCTGTTCGGTACTTCGGTGGGCCGGCTGCATGCGAAGTCGGCCGTCATCGACCAACGCATCCTTTTCGTCGGCTCGATGAATTTCGATCCGCGCTCGGAGACGCACAACACCGAGATCGGCCTCTTCATCCGCAGCGCCGAGATGGCGCAGCAAGCGCTCAAGCTCATCGATGTGCTCAAGCAGCAGGGCGCCTACCGGCTGCGCTTTGTCGAAGGCAGTGGCGAATCGCACATCGAGTGGACCAGCGAAGACGCGGGCAAGACCACGGTGCTGAACGAGGAGCCCGACTCCGGCTTCTGGGACCGAACGATGCTCGAACTGTTGGCGCCGCTGACGCCGGAGAGCCTGCTGTGATTCCCCGGCAGCCTGCGTTCAAAAAATACCGTTCACGCTGAGCTTGTCGAAGCGCCGCGCGAGGCTTCGATCCTTCGACAAGCTCAGGACAGGCCAAGCTCAGTCCGAACGGTTGGGCCTCAGCTTTCGCTCACGGCCGACCACACCAGCCGCAGGCCCAGCAACCCCATCACGCCACCGGCCGCGCGGTCGATCCAGACCTTGTAGCGCAGGTAGGCCGAACGCGGGGCCGCCGACGACAGCGCGAGCGCGACGATCGCGTACCAGCCGGTCTCGATGCAGAAGATGACCACCGGCACTGCGAGCGCCAGCACCAGCGGCACCTCGCGCGGCAGGAAGGCCGCGAAGATGCTCGCGTACACCACGGCCGTCTTCGGGTTGCTGACCTGCGTCGCCAATCCGAGCAGGAAAGTGCGGCGGCCGCGGCCCTGTTGCGGAGTCGATGACGCGTCCGCATCCTGCGTCATTGCAAGCGGCTGCCGCGCACCGCGCCAGATGAGAAAGCCCAGGTAGATCAGGTACGCGCCGCCGAAGCCCTTGATCGCGAGGTAAAGCCCCGGCACCGCGAGGAACGCCGCCTGCAATCCCGCCAGTGCGGCAATCGCGAACACGAGGCCGCCCGCGCCCATGCCCAGAGCAGCCGCAAGCCCGTCGCTGCGCGAAGCCACGGCCGTGCGCGCGACCATGACGAAGCTGGGGCCCGGGCTCATGGCGCCGACGGTCATGGCGCCGGCGATGCCCAGCAGGGAGAGGGTGGTGTCCATCATCGCGAGGCTCCGTTCATTGCTGCACGTTCACCGCTTCCACCTGCACCAGCAGCTTCACCTTGTTCTCGAAGCCGAAGTTCAGTCCCCAGTTGATGCCCCAGTCGCTGCGCTGCACGGTGGTCTCGAAGTCGCCGCCGCAGACCTGGCGGTTGATCAGCGGGTTCAGGTAGCAGTTGAAGCGCACGGCCTTCAGCGTCACCGGCTTGGTCTGGCCCATGAGCGTGAGGGTGCCCGGCACGTCGACCACCTTGTCGCCGCTGAACTCGATGCGGTCGGCCACGAAACGGCCGGTGGGGAATTCGGCGACGTTGAAGAAGTCCTTGCTCTGCACGTGGCGGTTGAGCAGGTCGACGCCGGTGTTGATGGTGCCGATGTCCATGGTGATGTCGACCTTGCCGCTCGTGCCCGAGCCGTCGATCTGCACCGAGCCGTCCTTGGTGCTGAAGCGGCCGCGGTTGGTGGTGGTGCCGTAGTGGCCCATCTCGTACATCACGAAGGTGTGCGTGGGGTCGATGACGTAGTTGCCGTTCTTCACCGGGCCGCCCGCGGGCTTGGCGGCGACGGCGGGGGCCGTGTATTCCTGCGCGATGGCGGCGAACGGGAGGGCGGCGGCGGAGAGCGCCGAGGCGAGAAGGAGCTTCTTCATGGCGTAAGGAATGAGGGACATGGGATGCAATCGAAAAAAGAGAGCGGACTCAGAGCGGCCCGAGGCCCGCGAGCGTGAGCTTGAAGCGCACCTGCACGTCGTTGCCGACCACCGAGGTGTCGGTCCACTCGCCGTCGCCCACCTTGTAGTCGAGCCGCTGGATGGTGAAGTAGCCGGTGGCCACCGCGTAGTTGCCGCCGGCCGGCGCGATGGTGACGGGCACCGTCAGGTACTTCGACGTGCCCTTGATGGTGAGCTTGCCGGCCATCTCGAACTTGCCGTCGCCCAGCGCCTTGATGGCGCTCGACTGGAAGCTCGCCTGCGGAAACTTCGCCGCATCGAACCACGGGGCCTTGGGAAGCTCGGCATCGCTCATCGGCACGCCGAAGCCGGCGCTCGCGGCGTCGATTTGCAGCGCGACCGTGCCGCCTTCGGGCTTCTTCGGATCGAAGGCGATCTGCGCGTCGAACTTCTTGAAGGCGCCTTCCATTGGCACGCCCATCTGCTTGGTGACGAAGGCGATCTGGCTCTTGTCGGCGATGAGCTTCGCGGCGGGATCAGCCGCGGCGGGCATCGTCGCAGCGGCGAGGAGCAGTGCCGTCAGCAGCGGGAGAAAGAGGCGTGTCATCCGGCGGGTTCCTTCAGTTGCGGGGTCAGGGCCACATGCGCTTGAGCAGGTCGTCGCGGTCGATCCAGTGGTGCTTCAGGGCGGCCGCCACGTGCAGCAGCGCCACCGCCGCCAGCGTGTAGGCGCTGCCCTTGTGCAGCGGCTTGAGTATGGCCTCGGCGAGGTCCTTGTCGACCGGCACGAAATCCGGCAGCGGCAGCACGCCGAACCACACGACCGGAATGCCCAGCGCCGAGGTGTAGGCCCAGCCGAACAGCGGCACCGCGAAGAACAGCAGGTACATCGCCGCGTGGCTGGCCCGGTAGCCCGCGATTTGCCAGCGCGGCATGGCGGCCAGCACCTGCGCCGGCACCGCGGGCGGACGGTGCGCAAGCCGCCACAGGAGCCGCACAGCCGACAGCAGGAGGATCGTGACGCCGGCCCACTTGTGCCAGTTGTAGAGCTTGATGCGCAGCGGCGAGAACGGCAGCCCCGTCATGTAGAGCCCCACGCCGAGCGAGCCGACGATCATTGCCGCGAGCAGCCAGTGCAGCACGATGGCCACGGTGCCATAGCGCTGGCCGCGCGCGACGGCGGAAAGAGGAGGAAGAGGGGTGTCGGCAGACATCAGTGGCAGGGCGGGCGGCCTGTGCGCGGAGCATATCCGGAAGGTGTGGCCTCCGGCTCGCATGGGTCGTGCCAGCCCTGCCTCAGGGCCGCTGCGGCGCGCGCAGCAGCACGCCGCGCAGCTCCTCCGGCTGCACGGGCTTGCGCAGCGCATGCCAGCCGCGCTCGGTGGCCAGTCGCTGTGTGGCCTCGTTGATGTCGGCGGAGATCAGCGCGATGGTGAGTGCCGGGTTCTGCGCCTGCAGCCGCTCTGCCAGCGCGATGCCGTCGAGCGCGCCCGGCAGGCGGATGTCGCACAGCGCCGCATCGAGGGCGCGCAGGTCGGCCAGCGCCAGCGCCTCGGCGGCGCTGGCGTAGACGCGCGGCGACACCTCCCACTGCCGCAGCAGCGCATACAGGCTGTCGGCCACCACGGCGTTGTCTTCCACCACCAGCACGGCGAGGCCGGGGCGCAATGCGGGGGCGGCTTCCGGGCTCGCCTGCGGTGGGGGCGCCGGCTGCAACGCCGCCGCGCCATAGCCCTGCGCCGCGGGCAGCTCGAAGCCGAACACCGAGCCCCGGCCCGGCGCCGAGCGCAGCGACACCTCGATGCCCAGTTGCGCCGCCAGCCGCCGCACGATCGCGAGGCCCAGGCCATGGCCGTGCTGCAGGTTGCGCTCCGCGTTGCCGATCTGCTCGAAGTCGTTGAACACGCGCTCCTGCGAATCCGCCGCGATGCCGATGCCGCTGTCGCGCACCTCGACGCGCCAGGCCCGTTCCGTGCCCCGGTGCCGCGCCCGCACCGCCAGCAGCACGCGGCCGCGCGGCGTGAACTTGACGGCGTTGTCGACCAGGTTGGCCAGCACGCGGCGCAGCGACACGGCGTCGGTCCACGCCACCGCGCCGGCCGGGCAGCGCACCGTCACGCGGCCGTTGCCGGCCTGGCGCGCGAGGTCCTGCAGCAAGGGGGCCAGCGCCACCGCCACAGGCCGCAGCGGATCGACCGCGGCTTCGATGCGGCCGATTTCGAGCAACTGGTTGGTGAGCCCTTCCAGCGCCTGCTGCGCCCGCGCGAGCGAGACCACGGTGTGCTGCACCGCACTGGCGTCCGCGCCGGTGTCCAGTTGCTGGCGCAGCACCTCGGCCTGCAGGCCGATGGCCATCACTGGCTGGCGCAGGTCGTGGTTGGCGGCGGAGAAGAAGCGCAGCCGTTCGGCCTGCGCCTGCTCGGAAGCGCGCAGGCCCGCGAGCGCCTGTTCGCGCAGCGTGCGCTCGTTCAGGCGGAGGCCGATGTTCTCCTCGAGCTGGCGCGAGCGCTCGGCCACCAGCTTCCACATCATGGCCGTGAGTCCGATGCCGATCACCGAGACAGCCATCATGGTCGGCGCACCCAGCGTGAGGCCGGTCACGATCACCGGCGCGAGCAGCAGCGTGATCGCCAGTTGCGTGGCCGGCGTGTAGAACGACACCGAGAACGCCGACGACAGCGTCATGCCCATCAGCATCAGGCCGAGCAAGAGTTGCTGGTCGGGCCGCTCGGGATTGAAGAGCAGCACGCCGGCCAGCCCGTGCGCCAGCTCCCAGACGGCGGTGCGCAGCGTGTGCGCGCGCTGTGCGTGGCGCAGGCTTTCGGGCGTGAAGGGATCGGGCAGGCGCTGGGGGAAGAAGCCGCGCATCACCGTGACTCCGGTGATGAGCGCGATCCACACCAGCGCGCGCACCAGCGAGTACTGCCAGGCGAAGAGCGCCGCCACGCCGCAATTGAGCAGGTACTGCACCAGCAGCACCGGCCCGATGGGCCGGATCGAGAGCCGCAGCACCTCGCACTGGATCGCGAAGCGGTCGCTGCTGGCGTCGGCGGCCGGGGCGACCGAAGGTGCGGGGGTGGGAGTCATCGGCAAATCGACTATATAGAGAAGAACCGTGACGCGGCGACAATGGAGTCCCCCCTAGTCGGGCTTCCCGATGGCCAATTTCCTGTGAACGATCTTTCCTTTTTCCTGCCTTGCGCCGCCGGCGTCGAGGAATTCCTGGCCCAAGAGGTGCACGCCCTGACGGGCCGCGTCGGGCAAGACCTGCTCACGCTGCGCGGCGGCGTGCGGGTGCGTGCCGACTGGCGCGACGCCCTGAAGCTCAACCTGCACAGCCGCCTTGCGCAGCGCGTGCTGGTCGAGCTGGCCCATGCGCCCTACCGCAACGAGAACGACCTGTACGCCATTGCGAGCGGCGTGGCCTGGGAGATCTGGTTCACGCCCAAGCAGACCTTCAAGATCGAGACCACCGCCCAGCACAGCCCGCTGCAGAGCCTGAATTTCGCCACCCTGCGCATCAAGGATGCGATTGCCGACCGCTTCCGCGCCAAGGCCAACGGCGTGCGCCCGAGCATCGAGACCCAGTGGCCCGACACCCGCGTGTTCGCCCACCTGACCACCGAGCACTGCACGCTCTACATCGACACCTCCGGCGAGCCGCTGTTCAAGCGCGGCTGGCGCCAGGACAAGGGCGACGCCCCGCTGAAGGAAACCCTTGCCGCCGCGATGCTGGCCGCCAGCGGCTGGTGGAACCCCGAGACCGGCACCGTGTCGGAGCAGCCGCTGTACGACCCCTGCTGCGGCAGCGGCACCATCCCCATCGAGGCGGCGCAGATCGCGCGCGGCATCGCGGCCGGATCGCTCAGGCGCTTCGGTTTCGAGAAGCTGCTGCCGTTCCAGGCGCACGTGTGGGACGCGATCAAGAAGGAATCGCTCCTGGCCGTGAAGCCGGGCAGTGTCGCGATCTTCGGCTCCGACGTGTCGCACCGCATGGTCGACTTTGCCGAGCGCAACGCGGAGCGCGCCGGCGTCGCCGATGCCATCGAGTTCCGCGGCGGCGACGCGCTGCAGCGCATGCCGCCGGCCGAGGGCGGCGTGGTCATGCTCAATCCGCCCTACGGCGAGCGGATCGAAGTCGGCGGCGTGGCCCGCGCGGGTGCGCGCGAAGCCGCGCAGACCGAAGAGGGCGATGGCAGCGAGTTCTTCCCCCAACTCGCCACCCATTGGAAGAAGAACTATGCCGGCTGGACGGCCTGGGTCCTCACGCCGGACCTGAAGCTGCCCAAGCAGATGCGGCTGAAGGAATCGCGCCGCGTGCCGATGTGGAACGGGCCGATCGAATGCCGGCTGTTCCGCTTCGACATGGTTGCCGGGTCCGCGCGGAAGTAGGGCTGTCGTTCAGGGCGGCACTCCCGCCGACGGTGGGCTCTGTTTCGCGAATGTCCTCCGGCCTGCGGCCTCGCCCTTGATTTCGCGAAACAGAGCCCACCATCAGCGTGAGCGCTTCAGAGGGCCGTCGATCAGCTATTTGGCGCCGACATTGCAGGCCGCGTTGACCGTGCGCGCGGCCAGCTCGGGCGGGGCGCCGGGCAGCGTCATGGGGCGGATGTCGTC
This sequence comes from Variovorax paradoxus EPS, assembly GCF_000184745.1. Classification (NCBI taxonomy): domain Bacteria; kingdom Pseudomonadati; phylum Pseudomonadota; class Betaproteobacteria; order Burkholderiales; family Comamonadaceae; genus Variovorax; species Variovorax paradoxus. Next base: position 532,195 of record NC_014931.1, read on the forward strand.
GTCCTCGAACTGCTTGATCGCCACGGGCTGGCCGACGAAGTTCGGCAGGCCGTAGTAGGTGGCGCTCACATAGCGTGCGGTGCGCGCCTCGCAGTCGACGGTGACCCTGGCTTCGAAGGAGCGCAGCTTGAAGCCGTCCTTGCCGGTGAAGTCCTGCGCGAGGCTCATGCGCAGGGTCACGCCGCGGCGCGCGCCGTCGACCTCGATGCGCGCCGGATCGACCTGCACGTAGCTGCCGGTGGCATCGCCGGGCGTGCCGCTCAGGGTCAGCCATTCGGCCCGCGTGAGCGCAGAGGCGAGCAGGGCGAGGAAGAACAGCGGGAGTCGTTTCATGACGGAGGTAGGGCGGCGTGTCCGGAAGCGCGCGGTGCGCGCCGCAGCATTGTGGGGCGTCGCGCCCGACCCGCGGCTGACAAGGGGCGCACATGGTGCAACATCGGCGCTCCTCTTTTCGCCGCCATGACTCTTCCTCAAGAAACCGGCCTTGTCGTCATCGACACCAACATCGCGCTCGACCTGCTCGTGTTCGACAACCCCGACTGCCTGCCGCTCGCGGCGGCGCTCGCATCCGGCGCGCTGCGCTGGATCGCCACCGCGCCGATGCGCACCGAACTCGCACGGGTGCTCGGCTATCCGCTGATCGCGCGGCGGCTGGCCCAGCGGGAGATGGAAGCAACCCGCGTGCTCGAAGCCTTCGATGCCCGCGTGAGCCTTTTGACCGACACGCCGCCGCGCGCGCCCTGCGTGTGCAAGGATCCCGACGACCAGGTCTTCATCGACCTCGCGGTGGCGCAACGCGCGCGCCTCTTCAGCAAGGACCAGGCGGTGCTGACGATGCGCAAACGTTTGGCTGCGCAAGGCGTGGTCGTGGCGACGGTGCTGGCCGCTGCCTGAGTGCGCTGAAAGCGGTTGGCGTGGGGTCGTCTAGACAAGCATCCCCCATCGATCGCCTCGCCGATGGCCGCACCGGCGCGCCTGCGTGCAAAGCGGTTGTCTAGACAACGCTGTCGGTGCAAATCGGGTGCTTGCCGTGCGCGCATACGAATCTTCGTAGTCCGCATAGGGTCTGGCAATTGCAAGGCCCAAACAATATCTTCCGCCCCGCGAACCCGGCCCCTGCGCTCACCATGACGTGCCCGCGCGCCTCAGGCCTGTTTGCCCCCGAAGATGCCACTTCATCGCCGCGTCGCCCGCGAACCCCAGGATCGCGAGGCGTGTTGTCTCCTGTCTCCTGTCAGCCCAACAAAAAGCCATGACGAGTTCCAGCCAACGATCCCCGCGTCAACTGCTCCCCGAAGTGGAGGTCGAGCGCAGCCGCTCTACCGAGCTCGGCTACGAGCCATCGACCGAGGTGGGGCTGGTGCGTTGCCTCGAGCACGGCTTTCCGACGCCGCTCGCGCGCTGGCATTGCCATGAGGAATACGAGCTGCACCTGATCGTCGCCACCTCGGGCCAGGCCTTCGTGGGCGACTGGATCGGCGCCTTCGAGCCGGGCCACCTCGTGCTGTGCGGCCCGAAGCTGCCGCACAACTGGATCTCGCTCGACATGCCTGCGGAGGGCGTGCCGCAGCGCGACCTGGTGATCCAGTTTTTGCACGACCCGATCTTCGAAGCGGCCCAGCGCATTCCCGAACTGCAGGAGGCGGTGCGCATGCTGGAGCGCGCGCGCTACGGCATCGAGTTCTTCGGCATGTCGGCCAGCGCCGAGGCGCACTGGCACCGCGTGAAGGACGCGCGCGGCCTCAAGCGCTTCAGCCTGTTCTGCGACTTTCTCGCCGACATGGCGATGTGCACCGACTACCGCCTCTTGTCGGGCATGCAGACCGACGGCGACCACGGCATCGAGGCCATCAACGACGTGGTCACGCGCATCACCAACGAGCCCGCAAAAGACATCAGCGCGGCCGACATCGCGGCCGAGCTCGGCATGAACCCGGGGCGCTTCGGCCGGCTCTTCCGGCGCGCCACCGGCCACAGTTTTCTGGGCTACGTGAACGAGGTGCGCATCAACAAGGCGTGCCTTCTCCTGATGCAGAGCGACCGCTACGTGACCTCGATTTGTTACGAAGTTGGTTTTAACAACGTCTCGAATTTCAATCGCCGATTTCTCGAGATCAAAGGCGTGACGCCGACCGAATTTCGCAGGCAAAGCCAGCTTCGTTTCGAAGGCGCGGGCAGTTTGGAGAACTAAAGAATTCCGGGTGTTTTGCGATTGTTTTGAGATTGTTAATTTGTATCGGGATTCGCGAAAACTGTATCGAACACACGACGGATGCGTCCCTACGATCCGCCTGTTCTTTCAGCCACCTTTCAGGAACTTCCCTCATGCAAATCCATCGTCTGACCCAGTTGAGCCGCCAACTTGCCTCGAAGATCAAGATCCGCGGGCAAGGCATGACCGAGTACCTCGTGATCCTGGGCCTGATCGCCATCGCCGCGATCGCCGTGTTCAGCTTCTTCGGCCAGACCATGCGCAACCAGGTTGCCGGCATGGCCAAGGAAGTGGGCGGCCAGTCGGGCGCCACCGAAGTCACGAACGCGCAGACCGCCGCCGGCAAGGCGTCGACCAACGCGCAGGTCAACATGAACATGAGCACCTACACCAAGGGCGGTGCCGAGGCCACGAAGTAAGGCTTTGCTCGACGTCCTGACGGCCTGACCGACATCGCGCGATGCCTCCAGCCGCCGCTTCGCTCCCCCTGGCCACTGCCGGCGCCTCCGCGCGCCGGCGGCGCCAGTCGGGCCAGGCGATCGTGTACCTGGTGGCGATGCTGCCGATCATCTTTCTGAGCGTGCTGGTGGTCTACAACACCGCCACCGCGGCGCGCGAGAAGATGAAGCTGCAGAACACGGCCGATGCGGCCACCTACAGCGCCAACGTGCTCACGGCGCGCACCCTCAACTACCTGGCCTACACCAACCGCGCGATGGCCGCCAACGAGGCGAGCGTCGCGACGCTGGCGAGCGTGCAGACGTCGATGGCGATGCTCATCACGAGCGCTGCCAACATCCAGGAGGGCCTGGTCGTCGCCGAGGCCATGAAGGGAATACGCAATCTCGAGAGGGCGCGCCTGCCGGTGGTCGGGCCCATCTTCGCCCTTGCCTGGTTGCTCGGCAACGTGCCCCGCGCGAATCGCCTGCAGCGCACCGCCGACCGCATCGCCGGCTTCGTCGAGCCCTCGGCCAAGCCGCTGCAGATCGGCGCCGACATCCTTCGCGCGTTCAACCAGGGCATCTCGGCCAGCCAGGCCGTGATGCTGCTGGGCACGACCGCGCAGCTGCCGCAACTGGTGAAGGACGTCGTCAACTCGAACGACCCCGATGCGTCGGTCCCGCCGACCGAGACCGCGATCTTCGTCATCAAGTTCGTGGCCGACGTGGGGACCTACCTGAAGACGTACCACCAGTCGGGCAGCCTCGGTTTCGACGACGAGGAGTTCAACGAGGTGCTGCGCTTCGCGCACGCCGCGCAGGCCACGCGCGACGACTGGACCAAGAACCGCCGCTTCCTGCCCAACGTGCTCGGCTGGGTCGCCTCGGGCATGTCCGGCGCGCTGCAGGGCATGGTTTCCAGCAGCCCGAATTCGCCACCGGGCTTCAGCGACATCACCGGCGACATGATGGGCGGGCTCCTCGAGTGGAAGGGCGGCACCGAACTGGTCGCGACCGAAGGCATCGTGGGCGACGAGACCGGGCGCATCCGCTGGCAGTCGGCCGATTCGATCGAGATCAAGCTGCCCATCGGCGTGCTCTACACCGACCTCATCGGCGGCTGGGACGACATCCTGCGCGGCCGCTTCGGCCTGGGTGCGGGCGCGGCTGCGGCAGGCGGACCCAACTACATGAAGAGCTGGGAAGGCCAGCGCCTCACCCTTCGCAGCTACGCCCGCGAGGGGCGCACCTACGGCGGCCTGAACGGCGAGGTCGGCGACACCGCGTACATGGAGCGCGAATCCTTCGAGCGCGCCGCGCGCGACCGCAACGGCGAGCTGCTGCTGGCCCCGATGGCGGTGCTGGTGTTCAACGCCAAGCTGCACTACAGCCCGCGCACCGACATCGGCATCGTCACCAAGAGCTGGGCGATGCCCCGCTTCACCGAGATCAAGGACCACCCGCCGATGGTGGCCAACGAGTCGGACAACTGGCTCAAGGAAAACGGCTTCAGCGGCGCCAACCCGCTCAAGTGGGGCAAGAACACCGACAAGGGCCCGGCCTTCACGCTCGTGGTGCAAAAGGGCGGCGACAAGGTGCGCACGGGCGAGGTCGCCGGCTTCGGCAACTCGGCGGCCGACGGCAAGGCGGGTTTGCGCGACAACTTCCAGGGCCGCGAGATCAAGGCGCTGTCGACCTCGCAGGTCTACTTCCGCCGGCCGCAGGACCGCTGGGCGCGCCGCGACAACGCGGTGGCCGATCCCTCGACGGTCGGCAAATACAACGTGGGCTTCGCCGGCGGCTACATCGAGCACCGCAGCCTCTTCAGCCCCTACTGGCACGTGCACAACGTGGAGCCCTCGCTGTGGGCGCGCGCCATCGCCATGGGCGGCGCGGCGGTCGGCGGCTCGGCCGACGAAGACAACGGCAACTGATGAAGGACGCCCGCGCATGACCCGCCCGCATCGACGCCCGTTTGCACATCAGGCCCGCGCGAGCGCCACCGTCGCAGGCCACGCGATGGTCGAGACGCTGCTCATCGTGAGCTTCGCCGCCGTCGTGCTGGGGGCGATTCCGGCCATTGCCGAATACGGCACCAAGCGCATGCAGACCGTGTCCGCCGCCAAGCTGGTGGCCTGGCAGCGCACCGTGTGGATGCCCGAGGCGCAGGGCATCACCGCGGAAGAAGCCAAGGGCGCATCGGGCGCCATCAAGAAGACCGATGCGGAGGTCACGCGCGACCTGCGCCGCCACATCTTTCGCGACCGCTCGGCACCCGGCATCTCGATCCACGCCGCCGACATCGCCGAGTTCGAGCCGATGCTGCCGGCCATCGACCAGCGCACCACGGCGGTGGCCGCGTCGAGCACGGCCGCGCCCTTGCCCTCGCTGCTCAATGCCAGCGACGTGGTGTTCGACGGCATCCGCGTGGCGCAAGCCGCGCTGGGGGGCAACGCGATCACCGGTCCGCTGGGCAAGTTCCAGTTCGTGAGCAGCGGGTATCTGCGCCACGAGGTGAAGGTGAGCCAGACCTACACCAAGTTCAAGGACGTTCCCGCGCTGGACATGACCGAGCAGGTCACCATGCTCACCGAAGCCTGGAACGCCGGCGGCACGAACCGCGAGGAAACCAAGATCCAGGGCCTGGTGCCGATGAAGCTTCTGGACGCGCCCTTCTACCAGCAGCTTCGCGGCGGCATGCACCAGACGGCCTACCAGATCAAGCAGATCTTTCCGGCCTTCGACATGAACAACCTCACCATGGGCTTCACGCCGGGCGACGCGCTCGAGAAGACGCCGCTGGACCGCTTCGAGCGCATTCCGCCCGGCGCCACCGGCGAGACCGGCGGCGATGGCGAGGCGAACGGCGGCAGCGTGAAGGACCACTTCCGCTACTACCGCGCCTTCCCGCCGACCCCCGTGGTCAACACGCTGCCCTGATGAGCCTCGCCGCGCCGTTTCTGCGATGGATGCTCGCCGCCGCATGGCTGTGCCTGTGCGGCGCTGCAGTCGCGGCGCCGCCGCAGCGCGACTGGCCTGCGATTCCGTCGCCCGCGGCGGCCAAGACCTTCTGGATCGCCGAGTACATCGAGCAGAACACCATCCCCATGCAGATCCGCGGCATCGAGTCGAGCGATCCGCTGGAGGTCGTCTCGCGCTTCTACGAGAAGTGGCTTTCCGACAAGACCGGCTACGGCGTGACCACGCTCGGGCCCATGCGTGTGCTCGGCGCGCGCTTCGGCCTGTACCAAGTCACGGTGCAGTTGCGCGCGGTTCCTTCGGGCACGGCGGGCCGGCTGGTGGCGGCGGTGGTCTACGACGAAGTCAAGAACGAGCAGGCGCTGCGCGAGCGCGCCGAGCGCATCGGCAAGGGCTTTCCGCGGCCGGCCGGCTCGCAGGTGGTCTCGGACACGCTCTCCTTCGACGAAGGCCAGCGCAACCGCACCATCGTCGTCACCAACAACGTGAGCGTGGAGACCAACGCGCTCTACCTGCGCGAACAGATGATCCGCCTGGGCTGGACGCTGATACAGGACCGCACGCTGGAGGGCGGCACGCGCTCTTCGCTGGTGTTCCGACGCAACAGCGAGGAGATGACCGTGGCCATCTCCAGGCGCGACGACGGCTACTTCATCGTCGCCAGCCAGACCTCGCCGGAATGAGCGCGACCGCCATGCGTTCACGTCGTCCACCTCGCCCACGTTCTTCTTCCCGCCGCACCCAGCGCGGCCAGGTCATCACCGAATACGTGATCGTCGCCGGCATCCTGGCCGTGATGCTGTTCGCCACCTTCCCGGGCGCCGACCGCTCGGTGGTCGCGCTGCTCATCAAGGCCTTCCGCGATGCCTGGTCGACCTACTCGTACACCCTTTCCTATCCTTTGTAGCCAGGCATGAAATCATCTCCGGGACTCCTCAAGTTCAAGCAAAGCGTCAAACGGCTGTCCCCCCTGATCGGTGCCCTGATGCTGGGCCTGCTGGCCGCGGGCCTGGGCTGGTATTACCTCAGGGCCAGCGAGCGCGAGATCGCTGCGAGCCTGGAGAAGGACGCCGACAGCCAGCGCCGCGACGTGGTGGTCGCGAACCGCGCGCTGGGCGACGGCACCACCGTGCTGCCCACCATGGTGGCCAAGCGTTCGGTGCCCAACGAGTACGTGCACAACGACGCGATCACGCCCGAGACCTTCTCGCAGTTCGCGGGCCGTCAGCTCTCGGTGCCGGTGGCCGCGGGCAAGCCGCTGCTCGCGTCGTTCTTCTCGGCGCCGCGCAAGGTGTTCGCGCAGGAGATCGAGCAGGGCGTGCGCGCCATCACGATTCCGGTGGACGAGATCAGCTCCATCTCGGGCATGCTGCGCGCCGGCGACCGCATCGACTTCATGTACATGGTCGAGAAGTCCGCGGCCAACGATCCCTCGGTGGTGGTTCCGCTTCTGCAGGACGTGGAGGTGCGCGCCACCGGCCAGATCACCTCGGAGCAGTTCGCCGCGATGCGCAAGCGCTCCGACGTCTCGGCCGACACCGACCCCTACGCGCAGCAGCGCTACTCGACCGTGACCGTGGCGATCCAGCCGCAGGACGCGCAGAAGCTCATCCTGGCCCAGCGCCTCGGAAAGATCATCGCCACGCTGCGCAACCCCGAGGACCGGGCCACCATGACCAGCGGCGTCGACGCGGTCGACCTCGATGCCATCGTGGCCGGCTTCAGGCCGCAGCGCTCGCATGCGATGGCCGTGTCCAGCGGACCCTCGGGTCCGAGCGTCGAATACATCGTCGGCGGCAGCGGCAACCGCGGTGCTCCTCCCGCGCCTGGCCTCGGCGCCGCGTTGCCGACCGGTGGCGCGTTGCCGCGCTGAAGTCCCGCCTCCCTGACCTGAACGTCGCCCTCCGGGGCGCGGCCCGATTGACTGATCTCCAGAAAAGTTCGATGAACCTCAAGCGATGCACCTTGGCAGCGACGGCGCTGTGTCTTGTTTTCCAGGCCGAGGCGCAGGGTCCGTACCCCGGCGCACCGGCGGCATCGCCCGTGCCGCTGGGCACGGTGGCGCCTGCGCCGGCTTTCTCGGCACCGGGCGCGCCGGCAGGGGCCCGCGCTGAAACTTCGCCGGGCATCCGCCCACCCGCGCCACCGCCCTCGCAGGCCTCCATCACCGAGGCCGAGCTGCAGCGCATCGCCGCGCGCGCCACCGTGCTGCAGCGGCTGCCCGATCTGCTCACGCTCTACGTCGGCCAGATGGCGCTGGTCAAGATGCCGGGCGTCTCGCGCGTGGCCATCGGCAACGGCAAGGTGATGGAAGCCCGCGTGCTCGACGGCGCGAACATGCTCATCACCGCGCAGGACGCGGGCGACAGCACGCTGCATGTCTGGGACAAGAACGGCACCGTGCGCAAGCTCAAGGTGCGGGTGAACGTGGCCGACCTGGAACGCATCGCCGACGAGCTGCGCGAGATCACGCGCGGCATCTCGGGCGTGAACATCCGCCGCATCGGCGAGCGCATCATCATGGACGGCAACAGCCTCGATCCGGCCGCCGTCGAGCGCCTCAATACGGTGGCGCAGCTCTACGCGCCCGCGGTGGTGTCGCTGGCCACGGCCGACCGCATCCGCGTGGACCGCATGGTGGACATCCAGGTGCGCATCGTCGAGTTCAGCAAGACCGCGCTGGACGACCTGGGCGTGCGCTGGCAGAGCTCGGGCGACGGCTTCAATTTCGGCCTGTTTTCCGACATCGCCTCCAGCGGCAGCTACCGCATCCTGCCCGACGGTTCGGCCTTCAACACTTCCACGCCGCAGGGCACGGCGCTGCTGGGCCAGAACCGGCGCATGCCGGAGGCGTACTTCGGCATCGGCCTCAGCCTCACCTCGCGCATCAACCTCTTGGTGCAGCGCGGCAACGCCTTCCTGCTTGCCTCGCCGAACCTTTCCACCCGCAGCGGCGGCGAGGCCAAGTTCCTGGCCGGCGGCGAAATCCCGCTGCCCGCGCTCAGCACGCAGGGCGCGGGTTCGGTCGAGTTCAAGCCTTATGGCGTGCGGCTGAACATCAAGCCCATCGCCGACGGCGAGGGCAACGTGTCGGGCAGCATCCTTACGGAGGTGAGCAGCATCGACCGCAGCGTGGCGGTGCAGGGCATTCCGGGCCTGTTGATCCGCCGCACCGACACCGAGTTCAACGTGAAGGCCGGCGAGACCATCGTGCTGTCGGGGCTCCTGAGCCGCGAATCGACGCGCTCCAGCGACGGCGTGCCGGGCCTGCGCAAGACGCCGATCATCGGCCGCGCCTTCCGTGCCGACAACGACACCGACAAGGAACAGGAAGTGGTGGTGTTCATCACGCCGCGCGTGGTCGGCCCGGCGGACAGCCGCCCGCGCATCGAGCGCGCGCGCGAACTCGAGCGGGACGTGGGAAGCAACTTCGGCACGCTGACCGAAGACAAGTCGGACCCGAACGGTTCGCGCCCGCCTGCTGCTGCCGCGGACATCGGCGGCATCCCCGCCGGCACGCCCGGCCAGCCCGTCGCTCCTTAAGACCCGAGAGTCCGCCACCATGCACAAGGTCTTCGTCAATTCCCCGCAGCAGGTCGTGCGCGAGGTCCCGATCGATGTCGCGGAACTCCAGGTCGGCAAGGACGCCGGCAACCACATCGTGCTGTCGGGCTGGAACGTCGCGAAGCTGCACGCCCAGTTCGTGCTGCACGACGAGGAAGTGTTCGTGCAGGACCTGGGCAGCCTCTTCGGCACCTGGGTCGATGGCAACCGGGTGACGCGCTTCGGCCCGATGAAGGGCGGCGAGGAAATCATCATCGGCGGCCACACGCTGGTGGTGTCGCTCGACGTGGCGCTCAAGCCCGCGGGCGCCGATCCGCAGGAGGCGGCCGAGGCGGCGCAGTACGCCGAAGCGGCGCTCGCCATCGAGGACCCGCTGCTGCAATGGCGCCGCTCGCTGCACCGCACGCTGCTGCAGCAACTGGACAACCGCCGCATCGACACCGCGCAGATGAAGGACGAGGAGCTGCGCTCCAACATCCGCGCGCTGATCGCCGAGGTCATCCGCGACACGCGCGACATGCCGCCCGAACTCGACCGCGCGTTGCTGAGCCAGCAACTGCTGGACGAAGCCATCGGCCTCGGTCCGCTCGAAGTGCTGCTGAAAGACGAGAGCGTGACCGAAGTGATGGTCAACCGCTTCGACGAGATCTGGATCGAGCGCGCGGGCCGGCTGGAGCGCACCAACGTTGCCTTCACCAGCAACATCGCGGTGCTCGGCGCCATCGAGCGCATCGTGACGCCGCTGGGCCGGCGTATCGACGAGAGTTCGCCGATGGTGGATGCGCGCCTGAAGGACGGCTCGCGCGTGAACGCGATCATTCCGCCGCTCGCGCTGCGCGGACCCAGCGTCACGATCCGGAAATTCCCGAAGAACCGCATGGGCCACGAGGGGATGATCCGCACCGGCTCCATCACCGCGCAGATGGTGGACTTCATGCGCATCGCGGTGGAAGAGAAGCTCAACATCATCGTCTCGGGCGGCACAGGCACCGGCAAGACGACGCTCTTGAACATGGTGTCGAACTTCATTCCGCCGAACGAGCGCATCGTGACCATCGAGGATGCCGCCGAGCTCTCGCTGGGCCAGCCCAACCTGGTGTCGCTCGAATCGCGGCCCGCCAACATCGAAGGCAAGGGCGCCATCGCGATTCGCGACCTGGTGCGCAACTCGCTGCGGATGCGGCCCGACCGCATCGTGGTGGGCGAGTGCCGCGGCGGCGAGGCGCTGGACATGCTGCAGGCCATGAACACCGGCCACGACGGCTCGCTCACCACGCTGCACAGCAACTCGCCGCGCGATGCGATGTCGCGGCTGGAAGTGCTGGTGACGATGGCGGGCATGAACATCCCGGTGGCGGCGATCCGCGAGCAGATCGCCTCGGCGGTCGATCTGATCGTGCAGCTCACGCGCTTTCCGTGCGGCAGCCGCAAGGTCACGCAGATCACCGAGATCACGGGCTTTGCCGACGGCATGATCCAGATGCAGGACGTGTACGCCTTCCGCAAAACCGGCGTGGACGACAGCTTCAAGACCATCGGCCACTTCACCGCCGCGGGCACCGTGCCCGAGTTCTTCACGCGCCTGCAGGAGCATGGCCTGAAGCTCGACCTGGAATACCTTTTCGGGGAGACCACGGCATGAAGGGAATGATCCTGCTGGCCTCCGTGCTCTGCGGCATGGGCTTCATCACGCTGTGCGGCTACCTGCTTTTGCAGCGCTCGCCGGAGCTGGTCGGCAAGATGATGAGCAAGCTGCAGGCAAGCGGCCGCCGCACGCTGAACCTCTCGGAGTTCCAGGCGCAGCATGCGGTGGCGTTCGCTTCGGGTCATGCATTTCTTGTGGCGCTGTGCGGCGCGGTCGGCTGGCTCATCTCGGGCAACCTGATCGGCGGCGTGGTGGCCGCGGTGGTGCTGTATCTCCTGCCAGCGCGCTGGTTCGCATGGCAACGCAAGAAGCGCAGGCAGCAGATCGAATCGGAGTTGCCCGATGCGCTGCTCTTCATTGCGAGCGCGCTGCGCGCCGGCAGCGCGCTCTCGGTTGCGATTCAGGTTCTGGTGCGCGACCAGGTCGGCCCGCTCGGCCAGGAGTTCGGCCTGGTGCTCAAGGAGCAGCGCCTGGGCGTGAGCTTTGACGACGCGATCCAGAAGATGTCGCAGCGCCTCGGCATCCCCGACTTCGTGCTGGTGGTGGTGGCGCTGCGCGTCTCCAAGGAAGTGGGCGGCAATCTGTCGGAGCCTCTGCAGGTGCTGGCCGAGACGCTGCGGCGCAAAGCCATTCTCGAAGGCCGCATCAAGGCGCTGACGGCGCAGGGCCGCATCCAGGGCCTGGTGATGACGCTCTTTCCGCTGCTCCTGATGGGCGTGCTCTACCTGATGCAGCCGACCATGTCGCTCCTGTTCACCACGACGATCGGATGGGTCGTGCTGACCGTGATCGCCATCATGCTGATGCTGGGCTACGCGATGATCCGCAAGATCGTCGCCATCGATATCTAGGAAGAATCATGCGCTCGCTGATCCTCCTGGCCATCATTTTCCTGTGCGCGACCACGGGCGTGATCTTGCTGCTCTACATGATCTCGCTGATCCGCAAGGCCCGGCCTTCGGAGCGCACGCACATGGACCCGCTGCCGCGCATGCTGCGGCTGGTGTGGCCGGTGGTGAACATCCTGCAGTTCCATGTGTCGGAGATCGCGCCGACCTCGATGCTGGTCAAGAGAAAGCGCCAGTTGCAGCTCGCGGGCCTGGAGTTCGTGCTGAAGGCCGAGGAGTTCATCGCGGTGCAGTGCGTATCGATGCTCATCGTCGCCGCGCTCGGTCTCTGGACCGCGGGCCTGCTCGACGCCACCGCCGGTACCAAGATCTGGGTCACGCTCGCGTCCTGCGTGACCGGGTGGCTCTACCCGGTGATGTGGATGCGCGACCGCCGCAAGCGCCGCGAGAAGGACATCCTGCGCACGCTGCCAGGCTACCTGGACATGATCACGCTGTGCTGCCAGGCGGGCCTGAGCTTGACCGGTGCCATCGCGCAGGCGGTGCAGAAGGGCCCTGGCGGCGCGCTCGGCCAGGAGTTCGACCGGATGATGCGCGAGATGCGCACCGGCGCGAGCCGCATGGACGCGCTCAACGCGCTGGCCGATCGCCTGGACAACAAGCACATCAAGAGCCTGGTGTCGAACCTCACGCAGGCCGAGTCGCTGGGCGCGAGCCTGGCCGACACGCTCTCGGCCATTTCGGACCAGCGCCGCACCGAGCGTTTCCAGATGGCCGAGAAGCTCGCGATGGAAGCGCCCGTGAAGATGATCGGGCCGCTGGTGATCTTCATCTTTCCGGTGACCTTCATCATCATTTTTTTCCCGCTGGTGATGCAGTTCCTCGAAACGCAGAACCACTGATTCCACTGAAATCACCGATGCGCATCGTCTCCCTCCGCTCCCCCCAGGCCCAGCCCTTCGGTCCCGTGCGCGTGGCCGAACGCGGCTGGGACCGCACACGCGGGCTGCTCGGGCGGCCGCGGCTGGCCGCGAGCGAGGGCCTTCTGATCATGCGCTGCAGCTCGGTGCACACGGTGGGCATGCGCTATCCGATCGACGTCGTCTTTCTCGACCGGCACGGCGGCATCGCGCGCGTGGTCGAGAGCCTGCGCCCGATGCGCGTGGCCATGTGCCTGCGCGCGGCCCACGTGCTCGAACTGGCGGCGGGCCAGGCGCGGCGGCTCGCGCTGCGTCCGGGGTCGAAGTTGTCGGGCTGGTAACCACCCACGAAAGCACAGGAGAACAGCAATGCATTCCACGCTTCAACCCAAGCGCCGCCAGCGCGGCGTCTCCATGACCGAGACCATGATCGCGCTGCCGGTGCTGATCCTGTTCGTGATGTGCGTGGTGCAGTTCGGCCTCATCTACCGCGCGCGCCTCACGCTGGAGTACGCGGCGCACGAGGCCGCGCGTGCGGGCTCGCTCAACAACGGCATGCCGCTGCCCTTCATCTTTCGCATGGGTAACTCGACCGTGCCGGGCCTCTCCACGCTCAACAGCGCGGCGCTGGAGCTCACCACCAACGCGCTCACGCGCGGGAGCGTGTGGCAAGGATTGGTCAAGGGGATGATGCCGCTCAATGTGCGAGAGGCCAGCGTGGGCGGCATGTTCAAGGGCTGGATCGACACCAACACCGACCTCATCCAGTCGGCCTGCATCGAGTACCTGAATCCGACGCAGACCACGTTCATCGACTGGGCCTTCATCGAGAACTTCGGCCAGAACCGCTGGATCATGCAGATCCCCAACGACACCATGCGCTACCGGAAGCCGCTGCCCTACGACTTCAAGGCCAAGGCCATGAGCACCACCGTGGGCATCGGCGATCCGCTGCCGCCCGATGCGGAACTGCGCGGCAACGTGTCGAACAAGACGTTGGGCGAAGCCAGCGTGCTGCACCTGCGCGTGCACTACGGCTACCGCCTCGGGATTCCGGTGGCCAACAAGATCATTCTCACCGCGCTCAAGGGCTACCAGTTCGTGGGCGAGGCGTGGTTCAAGCTCATGTCCACCGACGGCGCGACCGCGCCCGGCACCGATTTCCGCCTCAACCAGCTCGATGCGTACTACATCGCCAACGGCAAGATCCCTTTGTCGGCCGAGGGCGTGGCGGGCATGGAGTCGCCGATGTTCTGGCACCCGTTCTATTCGTTCGGCCCGCGGGGCGACCGCAGCATCGAGCTGCAGTGGGACCCGGCATGGAGCAACAATCTCGGCATCAACGTGCTGGAGAAACCGCAGGACGCCATGACCAACATCTTCGCCTTCGTGCGCAACAACAGCACCGAGTGGGCCTCGCAGCTGCTGGCCAGCGGCGTCGACGCGCTGGCCGACAAGGTCGGTGACGGCAACTCCTTCTGCCCGGCCATCTGGGACGCCTCGGTCAAGGGCCAGCTCGACCAGGTGCCGAACCCGGGCAAAGCGCCCTGATGCAAGAGGCAGTGCACGACGGGCATGGCGCGGGCACCGCGCAGGACGCGCACGCTGCGCGCGGCGCTGGCGCTCTGGCGCTTTGTGCATCGACGATCTTCGTCTCGGCCTTCCTGCTGTTCCTCGTCCAGCCGCTGATCGCGCGACAGATCCTGCCGTGGTTCGGCGGCTCGGCTGCGGTGTGGACGCTGTGCCTGGTGTTCTTTCAGGTCGTGCTGCTCGTCGGGTATTTCTATGCCGACCGGCTCTCGCGCCGGCCGCTGCGCACGCAGGCCGTCGTGCATGCGCTCCTCTTGCTCGCGGCCTGCGCGATGCTGCCGGTGATTCCCGATGCGGCGTGGAAGCCGACCGGGCAGGGCGACCCCTCGGCGGGCGTGCTCGCGGTGCTGGCCGCCACCATCGGGCTGCCGTATCTCGCGGTGTGCACCACCGGGCCGCTGGTGCAGAGCTGGGTCGCGCGGCTGCATGCGGGCGATGCGCCGCGGCAGGCGAAGGTCTACCGGCTGTTCGCGCTGTCGAACCTCGCGGCGCTGGCGGCGCTCGTGGTGTATCCCTTCGTGCTGGAGCCGGTGTTCGCGCTGCATGCGCAGGCCATGGCATGGTCGGTGGGCTTCGGGCTGTTCGCGGTGCTGGCGATCGTGTCGGTGGTGGCCGTGGCGAAGGCAAAGCCGATGTCGACAGCGAACGCCACAGAAGCGCCGACGAGGCCGACATTGCCGCTCTCGTGGAAGGACCAGTTGCTGTGGCTGGTGCTGGCCGCACTCGGCACGGTCGCGCTGCTGGCGGTGTCGGCCTTCATCACGCAGGACATCGGCCTCGGTGCCGATGCTGTGGATCGTGCCGCTCGCGCTCTACCTGCTGAGCTTCGTGCTCTGCTTCGACAGCGACTTCTGGTACCGGCGCTGGCTCTTCTGGCCCGCGGTGGTGGTGCTCCCGCCGGTGATGGGCTGGTACCTGAACACGCCGCAGCGTTCGCTGCCGATCGCCGCGGCCATCGGGCTCTATTGCGTCGGCCTCTTCGCGATCTGCATGTTCGCGAACGGCGAACTCGCACGCGCCCGGCCCGGGCCCGAGCGCCTTACGCGCTTCTACCTGCTGCTGGCGCTGGGCGGTGCGGTGGGCGGCATCTTCGCTGGCGTGGTCGCGCCGCATTTCTTCAACGGCTACTGGGAGCTGCCGGCGAGCCTTGCAGCGCCGGGGCTGATCGTGCTGTGGCTCACGCGCGGGCGCCTGCAATGGGTGTGGACGGTGTTCGCGTTCGCCGTCGTGGTGGGCTTCGCGGCATTCCTGCGGATGGACGCGGTGGCCGTGTCGCTCAACGTGCTGTATGCGTCGGTGAGCGCGTTGGCGCTCTTCGCGGTGGGCTACACCGCATGGCGCGCACGCTCATGGCTGGCGGCCGCGGGCTTGGCCGGCGCGCTGGCCTCGGTGGCGGTGGCTTGGCTCTCGGTGTACAGCGTGCTCGAAGCCGACAACCGCACGATGCTGCGCGTGCGCAACTTCTACGGCGCGCTGCGCGTGGAGCAGTTCGGCATTCCGGGCGCGCTGACCGCGTCGCGCCGGCTGATGCACGGCGTGATCTCGCACGGCGAGCAACTGCAGGGCGCGGTGCAGCGGCGCTTGCCGAGCACCTACTACGGACCGAAATCCGGCGCCGGTCTGGCGCTGCTCACGAACCGCGGCGAGACCCAGCGCGTGGGCGTGATCGGCTTGGGCGTGGGCACGCTCGCGGCCTATGGGCGTGCCGGCGATATGGTGCGCTTCTACGAGATCAACCCGCGCGTGACGGCGGCGGCGCGCTCGCATTTCACCTACCTCGCCGATTCGCCCGCGACGGTCGAAGTCGCGCAAGGCGATGCGCGCCTCTTGATGCAGCAGGAGCTCGATGCGCAGGGTTCGCAGCGCTTCGATGTGATCGTGGTCGATGCCTTCTCGGGCGATGCGATCCCGATGCACCTGATGACGCGCGAGGCACTGGCGCTCTATGGCAAGCACCTGCTGCCCACGGGCGTGATCGCCTTCCACATCAGCAACCGGCACCTGCTACTCGCGCCGGTGGTCAAGCGCCTGGCCGAGGATGCGGGCATGCAGGCGCTGCGCATGCATTTCGAGCCCGTGCCCAACAACCTCACGCTCGAGCATTCGTCGGAATACGTGCTGCTCACGCGCGACCCGCGCTTTCTGCAGGACCCGGTGATCCGCGAGCGCGGTGAGGCCATCGATGCCGCGGGCGTGACGACGTGGACCGACGACCACAGCAACCTGCTGGGCGCGCTGCGTTGGACGACGAAGCCTTGATCTAGAGCGTCAGGCGGCTGCGTCGTGCCAGCGCCCGAGCAGCCGGGCCACCGCGCGCACGCGCTGCGTGTCGCGTCCCCAGCGGCGGCTGGCGGGCAGCTTGCGCGCCCACTTCATGCGGCGCGCCGCATTCGCGATGCGCTCGCGCACTTCTTCGTTCACCGTGGCGAGCGCGGCATGCCAGTGCTGGCCGGCGGCTTGTGGCGCGGCGGCCTCCAGCATCATGGCCGTGGAGTGCAGGTAGCTGAGCCAGTCGCGCGCCTGGCATTCGGCCAGCGTCATGACCTCGGCGGGGTCGTCCTCGAAATCGATGTAGCCGATCACGCCGTCCGGGCACTGCACGAGGTTGCGGTCGAAGGCCTGGCTCAGGTGCTGGCCGCGCACGTGCACGGCCGCGATGGCGGCAAGACCTTCGCGCCATACCGCGAGCAGCGCGGCGGGGCCGGCCGCTGCTGCTTGATCGAGCCGCTCCTGCAGCACGACGGTGGCACGGCCACTTTCGCCGAGGTCGGAGATCAAGAGGCCATCGGGTTGCTGTGCGAGCACGGTGGGCACGCGCAGGCCTGCGGCCGCGAGTTGCTTCAGGCGCCGCGCCTCGGTAGCGATGGCGGCCTCGCCGCCCGGGTTGGGCACCGGCTTGATGATGTCCAGCCGCACCATCCGCGCGACCGCCGCCATCACGCGGTAGCCCCATTTGCCATGACGCGGCCCGGCCTTCTTGAGCCACACGCGCTCGCTGCCGAGGCGGTGGCTCGCCACGTTCTTTTCTTGCTTGGGCAGGGTGACGCGCAGGAACTCGGCGTAGTCGCCGGGGGCTGGCGTATTGGGCAGCGCGTCAAGCGGCGCCGGCGCGGAAGCCGCGCCCTTTGCGCTGTGCAGGCGCGTCGAAGCGCCTCGTCTCAGTGGATTCATCAGGTAGGTACCTCCGCACTTCGTGCTGCGGTACAAGCTTGCTTGGGGCGGCCCGGCGCTGCGCTCATGCGGCCATTGCAAAGCCCGGCACAAGCCCTTGCGGGCTTTGGGTCACGGGCTGAAAACTCTCTGCACTGGCCAGCGGCCAGTAGGTACGAAAGACATTGTGCTGCGCATCGAGCGGCCCGAGCAGCGCGCCCGGCTGCACCTGCATCACCAGGTTGCTCAACAGGCGCACCTCGGTGTCGGAAATGCGGCGCACGATGTGGTGGGCGGTGATCTGCTGCGGATGATCCAAGCCCGCGGCCTGCACCAGCTCTTGCAGCGCATGCAGCGTGCTGCGATGGAAGTTGCGCACCCGGTCGGCCTTGGTCGGCACCACCAGCGCCTGCTGGCGCAGCGGGTCCTGCGTGGTCACGCCCGTGGGGCAGTGGCCGGTGTGGCAGCTCTGCGCCTGAATGCAGCCCAGCGCCATCATGAAACCGCGCGCCGCGTTGCACCAGTCGGCGCCCAGCGCCATCATGCGGGCCACGTCGAAGGCGGTGATCACCTTGGCGGCGCAGCCGATCTTGATGCGGTGGCGCAGGTTCACGCCGATGAGCGTGTTGTGCACCAGCAGCAAACCTTCTTGCAGCGGTGCGCCCACGTGGTCGCTGAACTCGACCGGTGCCGCGCCCGTGCCGCCCTCGGCACCGTCGACCACGATGAAGTCGGGCGTGATGCCGGTCGCCTGCATCGCCTTGACGATGCCGAACCATTCCCACGGATGGCCGAGGCAGAACTTGAAACCCGTCGGCTTGCCGCCCGAGAGCTCGCGCAGCTTCGCGACGAAATGCATCATCTCGGTCGGCGTGGAGAACGCGCTGTGCGAGGAGGGCGAGATGCAGTCCACGCCCACCGGCACGCCACGCGCGGCCGCGATCTCGGGCGTGACTTTGGGGGCAGGAAGCACGCCACCGTGGCCTGGCTTGGCGCCCTGGCTCAGCTTGATCTCGATCATCTTCACCTGCGGGTCGCGCGCGTTGGCGGTGAAGCGCTCGGCGTTGAAGCTGCCGTCGTCGTTGCGGCAACCGAAGTAGCCCGAGCCGATTTCCCAGATCAGGTCGCCGCCATGCACCCGGTGGTGCTGCGAAATCGAGCCCTCGCCGGTGTCGTGCGCGAAGCCGCCCATCTTGGCGCCCTGGTTGAGCGCGAGGATGGCGTTGGCCGACAGCGCGCCAAAACTCATGGCCGAGATGTTGAACACGCTGGCGCTGTACGGCTGCGTGCAGACCTGCGCGGAGTTCCCATCGGTCGGCTGCGGCGTGCCGCCGATCACGATGCGGAAATCGTGGTTCGCGAGCTTGGTCGGCTGCATCGAATGGTTGATCCACTCGTAGCCCGCGATGGTCACATTGAGTTGGGTGCCGAACGGCCGGTTGTCCGGCTCGCCCTTGGCGCGCTGGTAGACCAGCGAGCGCTGCGCGCGCGAGAACGGGGCTGCTTCCGAGTCGCTCTCGATGAAGTACTGCCGCATCTCGGGCCGGATGAATTCCAGCAGAAAGCGCAGGTGGCCGATGACCGGGTAGTTGCGAAGGATCGCGTGCCGCGGCTGCCGCAGGTCGTGGATGCCGGTACCTGAAAGTACCGCGAACACCGCCACGCCGATCCACGCGAGCCACAGATGCGGCGACACCAGCACGAAGGCCAGGCAGGCGACCAGTCCGACCACGCACAAGGCAAAAGCGCTGTAGCGCGCCGGAAACGGAATAATCGTGGGCATAGAAATAGATGACTCCGGGAGCCTGCTGCATCATAGAGGGCTGCCCCGAACCTGCCATGACGACTTCCCCTCCTACCCCCGAGACCCCACAGATCCCCGCCGCACCCGCCCAGGAACCCTTGGGCCCCGACGATTTCGATGCCCTGGACACCGCGCTGGACGCCATGCGCGAGCACGATGAGGAAATCCCCCAGTGGGAGTTCTGCGAAGGCTTCATGGCCGCGCTGATCTGCACCCGCCGGTCCATCGAGCCCACCGAATACTGGCCCGTGCTGCTGGGCGACAGCTTCGTGCCGGCCCAGCACATGGAGTTCGTCTGGAACTGGAAGCGCCGCTGGCGCGAGATCGAAGAAGGCCTGGACGCCCCCGTCGAAACGCTCGACGACGAACGCAGCTGGCAGCCCGAGGTGCTCGACACCCGCGGCGCCATCGCATCGCTCCCCGAGGAAGAGCGCGCCGAAGTGGCGGGCGAGGCGATCCCCTCGTTCGCCCAGGTCTGGGCGCTCGGCTTCATGTACGCGGTCGAGAACTGGCCTGAAGACTGGGCCACCCCGCGCGACAAGGACGCCGCGCAGATGCTCGACGACGCGCTCGACAACATCGTCGCGCTGACCGAAGACGACAAGGCCAAGCCCACGGTGTCGATGTACAGCGAAGACGGCCCGCCCAGCGTGAGCCAGCAGCGGCTGGACGACTTCGGCGCCGCCATCTGGGCGGTGTACGACCTGCGCCAACTCTGGAAGAGCCTGGGGCCGAAGGTCGAGACGATCCGCAAGGAAGCCACGCCGGGGCGCAACGATCCGTGTCCTTGCGGCAGCGGAAAGAAATACAAGAAGTGCCACGGTGCCGCCTAGCACTGGTCCGGAGAGCGCCGCGCCGCTGACGCCGCGCGCGGCCTGGGTGATGGTCCTGGCGCTCTGCGCCGGGGTCGCACTCAGCCAGGCCTTCCGCACAGTCGGCGCCATCATGGCCAGCCCGCTGCAGACGGATTTCAAGCTCTCCGCCCAGGCCCTCGGCATCTTCTCGGGGGCTTTTCATTTCGCCTTCGGTGCGATGCAGCTTTTCATGGGCATCGGCATCGACCTGCACGGCGTGCGCCGCACGGTGCTGGTGGCCTTTCCGATCGCCATCGCGGGCGCGCTGCTCTCGGCCGTGTCGTCCAGCTATCTCGTGCTGGTCGCGGGGCAGGCGCTGATCGGCGTGGGCTGCGCGCCGGCTTTCCTGGTGTGCACGGTCTTCATCGCGCGGCACTTTCCGGCGGCGCGCTTCGCCACCGTGTCGGGCATGGTGCTCGCCATCGGCGGCATCGGCATGCTGGTCACCGGTACGCCGCTCGCGTGGCTGGTCGAGGCGTATTCGTGGCGCGCGGGGTTCCTCGTGCTGGCCGTTGCGGCCGCGCTTGCGTGGCTCGCGATCTGGCACTGGGTGCATGAGCCCGCGTCCGCCGTGCCGCAGGTGAAAGAGTCGATTCCGGAAGCGATCCGCCAGTTCGGCGCGCTGTTCGCGATGCCGCACACGCTGGGCATCATGGTGCTCGGCGCGGTGACGTATGCCGCCTTCATCTCGCTGCGGGGCTTGTGGCTCGGGCCGCTGATGATGGAGCGCCACGGCTACTCGCTGGTGCAGAGCGGCAACGTCGCGCTGGCTGTGTCGGTGATCTCGCTCATCGGCGCGCCGCTGTTCGGGCGCCTCGACCGCGATGGCGCATCGCGCCGCCGCTGGATCGTGATCTGCGCGCTGGTCTATGCCGCGCTCTTCGCGCTCATCGCCGTGCTGCACTCGGCCTGGCTCGACATCTTCGGCATGGTGCTGATCGGCGTGCTCTCGGGCTTCATCGTGTGGCAGTACGCCGATGTGCGCGTGGCCTATCCGGTCACGCTCACCGGGCGCGCAATGGCTGTCTTCACGATGGCGATGTTCCTCGGCGTCGCGCTGATGCAGTGGGGCACCGGCGTCGCGGCTTCCATTGCCGCGGCGCATGGCGGCGATCCGCTCACGGCCGTGCTGGCCACGATCGCCACGCTGCTGGTGATCGGCATCGCGGCCTTCGCGTGGTTGCCCGCGCCGAAGGCCGTGACTGTCAGATCTTGAAGGCGCGCTGAATATCGGGCCGCACGAGGTCGGCGTATTCGCGGTGCTTGCGGATGTAGCCCGCAATGAATTGGCACACCGGAATCACATGCAGACCCTTCGTGCGCGCCTCGCCGAGCACGTGCTTGGCAATGCCAGAGCCCACGCCCTTGCCTTCGAATTCGGGCAGCACCTCGGTGTGCGTGAACATGATCGCGTCGGTCAGCAGGTTGTATTCGGCATAGCCCGCGAGCTTGCCGTCGATGGCGGCTTCGTAGCGGTGGGCTGCTTCGTTGGAAGTGAAAACGATGTCGTTGTTGCTCATGAGGGTTGGCTCGAAAGAAATTTGGAAAGATTGCCGGCCGCCGTGGCGCGCACCTTGTTGCGCAGCATCGGCGTCCAGCCCAGCAGGAGGCCCGGCGTGCCGAGCGCCTGGCGCGACCAGGTCCAGAACGGAAAGGTGTCGCGGTGCGTGGCGATCAGCCCCTCGGGCGTGAAGGTGAAGCGGGCATCGACGCTGTTGTCCACCAGCCGGCCCGTGGCGCTGAAGCGGTAGTGCGCGTCCCAGTGGGCGCTGCCGGTGGTGTCGTCGGCCTGCACGTCGCGAAAGGTCAAGCGCCACACGTCCGCGCCCTTGGCCTTGGTGGCGCCGGCCAGCATGCGCCACATGCCGCCCACTTCGCGCCGCCCGCGCAGGGAAAAGGCCTCGTCGTCGAACACCGCGTCGGGCGCGTAGCAGGCCTCCATGGTGGCGGCGTCGAGCTTGGCGAACGCGCTGTAGAAGCGCTCGATGGTCTGGGCATTGGTGGCTGCTGTCATGAGGCCTTCTTGGAGTTTTCGGGGGAGGAATCTGTCAGATCGACGCCGGGATGTTTCGCGCGAGGAAATCATAGACGGCGCGGATCCGCCGGTCGGTGCGGATCTCTCGGTGCACTGCGAGCCACACCGGCAGCGACGGGATCTTCAGTTGCGGCAGCACGCGCTGCACCTGGCTGTCGGTGCGCGCGAGCGACTCGCTCACGAAGCCGATGCCCATGCCCTGGCGCAGCGCCTCCCAATAAGCGCCCATGTCGTCGGTGCGAAAACAGAAGTCCTCGCGCTGCAGCGGCGTGCCCAGCTGCGCGGACATGCGAACGATGGTGTCGATGCGGTCGTAGCCCAGCACGTCGTGCCGCAGCAGATCGGCCGTCTGGCGCGGCGTGCCGCGGCGGCGCAGGTAGTCGGCCTGGGCAAATGCGCCGAGCGCGAAGCGGCCGATGCGCCGCGCCACCACGGTGGCGGTGGTGGGCTCGGTCATGCGGATCGCGATGTCGGCCTCGCGCCGCAGCAGGTTGCTGACCTCGTTGGTCGACACCAGCTCGACCTGGATCTCCGGCAGCTCCTGCCGCATGCGCACCAGCAGGGCCGGCAGCATCTGCCGCGCCGTGGCCTGGCTGGCCGAGATGCGCACCGTGCCCGCGGTGGCGGCATTGGCGCCCGACACGCTGCGCGACAGCGAGACCGCGCCGCTTTCCATGGCCCGCGCCGATTCGGCCAGCCGCGCCGCCATGGCCGTGGGCCTGAGGCCCCGGCCGGTGCGCTCGAACAACACCACGCCCAGTTGGGTTTCGAGTTCGGCGATGTGCCGCCCCAGCGTCGGCTGGCTCGACCCCAGTGCGCGCGAGGCGGCCAAGAGGCTCCCGTGGTCGAGCGCGGCGAGGAACGCGCGCACCAGTCGCCAGTCGAAATCGAGGTTGCTGTCCAGGCCCACGTATTCAGTTCCGCATAGCAGGTATCAAAAGTTGACGCATTGTGAATTGAAAGGCGTCTTTCGATAATGCGGGCAATGGACGAACGAAGAAATTTTGTCCGGCTGCTGGGAGGCGGTGTGGTGGTGGCGGCAGGCGCGGTTGCTCTGGCAACCTGGTGGCTGCACTCCGACATACCGGCTGCCGCACTCGAGATATGGAACGGCCCCGGCAACGAGCCCGATGCGCGCAGGCGCGCCGTGGCCTACGCGGTCACCGCGCCCACTGCCTACAACTGCCAGCCGTGGCTGGTGGACCTGCGCGAGCCCGAGGCCATCGTTCTTTACTGCGACCGCGAGCGCCTGCTGCCCCAGACCGATCCGTACGGCCGGCAGGCCCTCATCGGCCACGGCGCCTTCATCGAACTGCTGGTGATGGCGCTGGCGCAGCAGGGCATCCTGGCCAGCGTGCAGTTGTGGCCGCAGGGCGAATTGCCGCTGGAGCCGCGGCATTGGCCGCATGTACCGGTGGCGCGGCTGCGGCTGGCGAGTGGCGGCGCGCCCGATCCGCTGTTCGCGCAGGTGCTGCGCCGCCGCACGCCGAAGCAGCGTTTTGACACCGCCCGGCCGGTGTCGAGCGACATGCTGCAGGGGCTTACCGCCATCGCGCCCGCGGGCGGCACGGTGCAGGCCGACGGCACGGTCGACATGGCCCGCGTGCGGGTGCTGCGCAAGCTCTGTGCGGCGGCCGCGCGCGTGGAGATCGCCACGCCCGGCACGGCGCTGGAGAACCTGCGGATGCTGCGCGTCGGGCCGCAGGAAATCCTCGAACACCGCGACGGCTTCTCGCGCAACGACCCGGCGCTGCGCCTGGCGATCGCGCTGGGGCAGTTCGACCGCAACGTGCCCGCCTCGGAAGACAGCGAATCGTTCAAACAGACCTTCCAGATGTTCGAGGACCAGGCCAACACGGCGATGGGCTTCGTCTGGCTCAGCACGCGCGGCAACAGCCGCACCGACCAGATCGCCGCGGGCCGCGCCTATGTGCGCCAGCAGCTGCGCGCCACCGATTTGGGCGTGGGCCTGCACCCGATGAGCCAGCCGCTGGAGGAATTCGCGGAAATGGCGCCGCATCACACGGCGGCGCACGACCTGCTGCTGGGTACGGAACCGCCGCGCAATGCGCGCAGCCCGACGCTGCAGATGATGTGCCGGCTCGGCTATCCGATCTCGCCGGTGCAGGCCGCGCCGCGCCGCGCCATCGGCGATTTCATGATGGCTTGAATAGGCACTCCCCCAGGCTACGCGCACTTCGTGTCGCTTCTCCAACCCCCTCGCCGGGGGCAACACCTGCGGCCCGGCAGAGCCGGTTCCGCGGTGTTCCACGAAGAAGACCGGACGGCTGCGAACAGGCGCAGGCGGCCTATTCCGTGAGCAGCGTCACCAGCGTCTGCAGCGCGTAGTGCACCGTGGCCGCCCGCACCGTGGCGCGGTCGCCGTCGAAGCGGCGGCGCTCGGTGCGGATCTGCCCGTCGACGCACCAGCCGAACCACACCGTGCCGACCGGCTTTTCGGGCGTGCCGCCCGTGGGGCCGGCGATGCCGGTCACGGCGATGGCCGCGCGCGACGGGGCCGAGCGCGCAATGGCGCCGAGGGCCATGGCGCGCGCCACCGGCTCGCTGACCGCGCCGTGGGCATCGATCGAGGCCGCATCGACGCCCAGTAGTTCGGTCTTCGCCGCGTTGGAGTACGTGATGAAGCCGCGCTCGAACCAGGCGCTCGAACCCGCCAGCTCGGTGCAGGCCGCGGCGATCAGGCCGCCGGTGCAGCTCTCGGCGGTAGAGAGCATCCAGCCTTTTTGCAGCAGCCGTTCGGCCACCGCCGCGACCAGCGCGGGCGTGTCCTGGTCGGGGAGCGGCGACGACAACGTCGAAGAGAAAGAAGAATCCATGGTGTTCACCAGGCGCGCCACAGGGCAATGACCAGCAGCGTGCAGAAGGCCGCCACGAGGTCGTCGAGGATGATGCCGAAGCCCGCGTGCCACCAGCGCACCTGGCTGGTCTGGACGGCGTCGCGCTGCTTGAACAGCCCATCGGCCCAGGCGACCGGGCCGGGCTTGGCGGCATCGAAGAAGCGGAACAGGCCGAAGGCGATGGCCTGCGCGAAGAGCCCGGCCGGCGTGACCAGCCAGAGCACGATCCAGAAGGCGACGACCTCGTCCCACACGATGGCGCCGGGGTCGGCAATGTTCATGTCCCGCGCCGTCACCGTGCAGGCCCACCAGCCGATGGGCAGCGACGCCAGGATGATCCAGCCGATGGTGGCCGGCGTGAACCACAGCTGCATCACCGCGAAGGCGACCCAGGCCCAGAGCGTGCCCACGGTGCCGGGCGCGAAGCGCGGCAGGCCCGAGCCGAAGCCCAGGGCGATGGCGTGCGCCGGATGCCCGAACAGGAAGCGCAGGGTGGGGCGGCGGATCGAGGGTTGCGGCATGGCGCCGGAAGCGGTGGCGTGAGAGGAGGAAGAAGGGGAAGCGGCTTGCATCAAGCCCGAAGTGTCGCGCATCCGGGCTTTGGGCGATCAAGGGCTCCGGCCTTTTTATCAAAGCAATAGCTTGTTTAATTGGTCTTGGACGCCTAGGATCCGGACTCCTTTCCAGTCTTTCGGGTTCGCCATGCCGCCTGCTGCTTCCTCCTCCGTCGCCGATCCTTCTTCAATCTCGCCGCCGGCCACGGCCGCCTGGGGCGAACTCTTCACCGGCCGCAACGGCTGGCGCGCGCTGGCGCTCACCGGGGGCGTCGCGCTGCATGCGGTCAACGTCCATATCGTGACCACGGTGCTGCCCTCGGTGGTGCGCGAGATCGGCGGGCTCGACTGGTATGCGTGGAGCACCACGCTCTTCGTGGTCGGCTCGATCCTCGGGGCCACGCTGTCGGTGCGTCTGCTCGCGGTGCTGGGGCCGCGCGGCGCGTGCCTCGCGGCGCTGGCCGTGTTCACCGCCGGTTCGGTGGGCTGCGCACTCGCGCCGGCAATGCACTGGCTGCTCGCCGGACGCACGGTGCAGGGGCTGGGCGGCGGGATGCTCGCGGCGCTGAGCTACGGGCTGATCCAGCTCGTGTTCGCGCAGCGGCTGTGGCCGCGCGCGGTGGCGCTGGTGTCGGGCATGTGGGGCGTCGCCACGCTGTGCGGGCCGGCGGTGGGCGGGCTGTTCGCGCAATCGGGGCACTGGCGCTGGGCCTTCTGGTTCCTGCTGCCGGTGGCCGCGGCGCAGGCGCTGCTGGTGACGGTGCAGTTGCGTCCAGGTGCCGGCGTGCATCACGCAAGGCCGGCGAAGATGCCGCGCATTCCGGCGCTGCAGATCGCGCTGCTCGCGATTTCGGTGCTGGTGATCGCGGCGAGCGGACTCCTGGCCGACCTCGCCTTGCAGGCGGCGGGCGTGGTGCTCGGCCTGGGAGTCGGCGTCGTCGCCACGCGCGTCGATCGCGAGGCCACGGTGCGGCTCCTGCCGACCGGTGCGTACATGTTGAGCGCGCCGCTGGGCGCCATCTACGCGAGCGTGGCGCTGCTGCTGATCGGCACCACCACCGAAATCTTCGTGCCGTACTTCCTGCAACTGCTGCACGGCCATTCGCCACTTGCGGCGGGCTACCTCACGGCCGCCATGGCCGGCGGCTGGAGCGCGGGTTCGCTGCTGTCGTCGGGGCGCAGCGGTGCGGGTGCCGACCGCATGCTGCGCGCCGGCCCGGTGGCCTGCACGCTGGGGCTCGTGGCGTTGGCGCTGCTGCTGCCGTTCCCGGGACATCTGGGCGCGGGCTTCGAGACCGCGCTGGTCGCTATGGCACTCGCCGTTGTGGGCGCGGGCGTGGGCATCGGCTGGCCGCACCTCGTGACGCGCGTGCTGTCGCTGGCACCCAAGGGCGAAGAAGGGCTGGCCTCCGCCTCGATCACCACGATCCAGCTCTACGGCATGGCGGTGGGCGCGGCGGTGGCGGGGCTGGTGGCCAACGCGGCGGGCCTCACGCTGCCGGGCGGCGTCGAGGGTGCGCAGTCGGCGGCGGTGTGGCTGTTCGCGAGCTTCGCGCTCGCCCCTGCGCTGGCCGCGTGGCTGGCCTACCGCGTGGTCGCGGAACGTTCCTAGGCAAGCGCTCAGGCGGCCGCGACGACGCCTTCCCAAGCCAGCGCCCGCTTGCGCTCGCGCACCCGCTTGGCATCGCCGCGCAGGATGGCGACGAAGTCGTACACGTCGAACGGCAGGTGCGCACCGCGCCAGGCGACGTGCTGGTCCGCGCGGCACAGCACCAGGCGGTGGGCGTAGACCTTGGGCACCTCGGCGGTCTCGATGTCGAGCACCGTGAGCGGCATGCTGTAGCTCTGCGCGGCGCGCTCCAGCGGCCGCACGTCCACGCTGCGGTCGAAGCGCAGCAGCGTGTAGCCGGGGCCGAACGCGTCGTACAGCGAGCGGCCGTCGGCCAGCCAGAAGTGCGGCGCGCGGCAGCCGGGCACGGTGGACGGCGTGAAGTCGCCCATCGAGTAGGGCGGCGCGGTGTGCTCGCCGTCCGCGATGATGATCGGCGAGCCCGTGTAGAAGTAGCCGAAGTTCAGCCCGGCGCAGCAGAACTGCTGCACGTTGAGCGCGTAGGCCTCGCTGCCGATGTCGGCGCGCAGCGCATCGCCCTCGGGGCCGGGCGCCTCGATGTTCTGCGGCACGGCGCGGCGCGCGCGGATCATCTTTTGCGCATGGTCCATCGCGAAGTTCGACACCTGCTCGGTGATCGGCTGGCGCTCGGCCTCGTAGGCGTCCAGCATCGCCTCGTCGCCCCAGCCCTGCACGCAGGCGCCCAGCAGCCACGAGAGATTGAGCGCGTCGGCGATGCCCGCGTTCATGCCGTAGCCCGCGTAGGGCACCCACAGGTGCGCCGCATCGCCCGCGAGGAACACGCGGCCTTCGCGAAAGCGGTTGGCCACGAGGCGGCGACCGATCCAGTCTTCCTTGCTGATGACCTCGTACTGAAAATCGGGGCCCACGCCCAGGATGTCGCGCAGCGCCTGGTCGCGGTCGACCGAATCGAACTCGGGCTCCTCGGCATTCAGGTGGTTGTGCACGAGCCAGGTCTCGTGTCCGTCGATGGCGAACATCGTGCCGCAGCGGCGCGGGTTCATCGCGTAGGTCGACCACGCGAGCTTGCCGGGGATCATGTCGCGCAGTTGCGGCGCGCGGATGAAGGTCGACTGCACGCGCTGGATGACGGCCGTGCCTTCGAGCTTGGCGCCGATCTGCTTGCGCACCACGGAGCTGCCGCCGTCGCAGCCGACCATGTAGCGGCAGCGGATGCTGCGCGTGACGCCACTGTCCATTTCGATGGCGATCGCGGTCACGCCTTCCCTGTCCTGCGTGAAGCCTGCGAACTGCGTGCGGTTGAGCAACTGCACGCCCGGCAGCGCCGCCGTGTGCTTCAGCAGGATGGGCTCCAGGTAGATCTGGTTGATGCGGTGCGGCGGCTCGGGCGTGGGCCACCACGCGTCGGGCCCCTCGGTCTCGGTGTAGCGGTCGCGCCGGCACGGAATCGGAATGCGCGTGAGCTCCGTGCCCGTCACGGTGGTGCGGAACACCACGTCGTTGGGGTAGTCGGCGGGGAGGCCCGCATCGCGCAGCTTCTGCGCCACGCCCAGGCGCCGGAACTGCTCCATGGTGCGCGAGGCCACATGGTTGCACTTCACGTTCGGCGGTTCGGCGAAGCGGCGGGTCTCGCACACGATCACCGAGACGCCGCGCGATGCGAGGTCCATGGCCAGCGTGAGGCCCACGGGGCCCGCGCCAATGATGAGAACGTCGGCCTTCAGTGTGGTGTCGTTCATGGTTCGTTCTTCCCTGTTGTCTCTGTCTGTCTTGTTCTGTTCCGTCAGTCGAGCTTGATGTTGGCGACCTGGATCACCTTGGCCCACTTCTTCGTCTCGCTGCGGATGTAGGCCTCGAAGGCCTCGGTCGATGTCGGTGCGGGCTCCGCGCCGAGGTTGCGCATCGAGGCCTTGATCTGCTCGTCGCCGAGCGCGGCGTTGAGCTCCGCGTTGAGCCGCGCCACGATCGGCGCGGGCGTGCCGGCCGGTGCCACCACGCCGAACCAGCCGGTCGAGTCGTAGCCCGGCAGGCCCGCTTCGGCCACGGTGGGCACGTCGGGCAGCATCGGCACGCGCTGTGCACTCGTCACCCCGAAGGCGATCAGCTTGCCGGCCCGGATCTGCTGCAGCGAGGCGGGCAGATCGACCAGCGCGAGCTGCACCTGGCCGGCTATTGCATCGAGCGCGGCCGGGCCCGAGCCGCGGTAGGGCACCTCGATCAGCTTCACGTCGGCCATCTGCGCGAAGAGCGCGGTCGAGAGGTGCATCGCGGTGCCGTTGCCGCCGTGGCCCATCGAGAGCGTGCCCGGCTTCGCCTTGGCCAGCGCGATCAGTTCACGCAGCGTGCGCGCGCCGATGGAGGGATGCCCGACGATCACGAACGGCGTGGCGGCGACCATGCCGACCGGCTTGAAGTCCTTCACCGGGTCGAAGGGCATCTGCGGATAAAGGTTCACATTGGCGGTGAGCGCCCCCGCCGCGCCGAGGCCGAGCGTGTAGCCGTCGGCCGGCGCCTTCGCCACCAGCGTGAGGCCCACGTTGCCACCGGCGCCGGGCCGGTTGTCCACCACCACCTGCTGCCCCAGCTTCTCGTTGAGCCGCGGCACCAGCATGCGCACCACCGCGTCCGCGCTCCCGCCGGGCGGAAAGGTCACGACCATGCGAATGGGATGGGAGGGGAAGTCGGCGGCCGGGGCCTGTGCCAGGGCGGTCCCGGCCAGGAGGGTGAAGGCCGTGGCCAGCAGCAATTGCCTGCGAAGCGATGGCGCCGTGCGGGCGATCGATGCTGTCATGGAGGGCTCCTTGATTGTCTTTTTACTTTGTTTGGAGCCATTGAACGATGCGGAAATTCATTCGTAAATCCAGAAATTTCGTATCAAATATCAGATTGCCTTATGAATGAAAACTTCAGTCCTACGTTCAGCCCGACGATCCGGCAGCTGCGCGCATTCCTCGCGGTGCACCAGCTGCGCAAGCTGAGCGCGGCCGCGCAAAGGCTCTTCGTCACCCAGTCGGCGGTGAGCATGCTGATCCGCCAGCTCGAGGAGGGCCTGGGCACGCGCCTGTTCGACCGCACCACGCGCTCGCTCAAGCCGACCGCGGCGGCCAACGAAATGCTGCCTGTGGCCGAGCGCATCCTGCGCGACGTCGATTCGCTCTCCACCGGCTTTCGCGAACTCACCACGCTGGAGCGCGGCCGCGTGTCGGTGGCGATCACGCCCACGCTGGCCACCTTCCTTTTGCCCGATGCGATCCGCAGCTTCAGCCAGGAGCATCCGAAAGTTCGCGTGCTGGTCAACGACTGCGCGCCCGACCAGTTCATCTCGCGCATCCTCGGCGAGCATGTGGACTTTGGCATCGGCACGCCCGAGCGGCCCGGTGCCGAGGTCGAGGTCGAGCGGCTCATGCGCGACCACCTCGCCCTGGTGTGCCGCGACGACCATCCGCTCGCCAAGGCACGCGTCGTGCGCTGGACCGACCTCGCCGGCCACCCGTTGATTACCGTGCGCGCGGGCTACGGCGTGCGGCCGCTGATCGACGGCACCGCGGCCGATGCCGGCGTGGCGCTCGACGTGGTGAACGAGGTGTCCTTTCTCTCCTCCGCGATCTGGATGACGGCCATCGGCATGGGCGCATCGATCATGCCCTCGGCCTTCGCGCGCGCCGCGAACGATCCGTCGCTGGTGGTCAAGGTGCTCAGCGCGCCGCGCGTCTCGCGCGACATCTCGCTGGTCATCAAGCGGGGGCATTCGCTCTCGGTCGCGGCGCGCGCCTTCATTGCGGCACTGAAGAAATCTTTGTAGCTACCTCGCCGGTCCGGCTCGGGCGATCGTGCGGCGCCTCTGAAAGCCATATGCCGGACGTATGCTTGACGACTCACATCCACAAAGAAAACACTCCCTCCATGAAGAACATCGTTCGTCTCGGCGTCCTCGGCCTGTGCCTCGCCTTCAGCTTCATGCTCGCGGCCTGCGGCAACAAGGAGGCCGAGCAGCGCACCGCCTTCATCGAATTCCTTCAGACCCGCGTGCTCGACAAGCCGGGCCTGCGCGTGCCGTCTCCGAGCGAAGAGCAGAAGAAGTCCTTCGGCGACTACGCCCAGCACTACGCGGTGATCACCGATTTCACCGAGGGCATGAACAAGTCGGTGAGCCAGCCGATGGGCGAGGTCATGGCCAAGGGCGCGCTGCGCTCCATCGGCGACCTGGCGACCCGCCGCGACGACCTCAAGGCGGCGAAGGAAGGCCTCGCGGGCCTGCGCACCGCGCTCGACCAGCAACTGGCCAAGGCCGATGCCGCACGCGCGCAACTAAAGCAACCCGAAGACCTGAAGCAGGTCTACGACAAGGCCTACGAGAAGACCGTCTCGACGCCGGCCGCCACCTTCAAGGAAGTGTTCCCCGCGCTCGACACCACCTTCGACGGCGCGCTGGCCGTGGGCGAGTTCCTGCAGCAGAACAAGTCGAAGATCCAGATCTCCGGCGCCTCGGTGACGGTGACCGATCCGGCCGTGCAGGCGGAGCTCAACAAGATGCTGCAGAACCTGAACGGCCAGTCCGCGGCGATCAACGCCGCACAGCGCAAGATGCAGGCGGTGGTGCGCGGAAGCTGATCAGACGAAGTGGTCGAACGAGCCGAAGCGCTGCGCCACCGGCGCGCCGCTTGCGTCGGCGATGCGGAGGCCCGCTTCGGCATCGATGCGACCGATGCGCGTCACGCGCGTGGCGCTGTCCTTGCCGGCCTGCTCGACTGCTGCACGCGCAGAGGACGGTGCGGTGAATACAAGCTCGTAGTCGTCGCCGCCTGACAACGCGCAGGTGCGCAGCATCTCGACACTCAGCGCGGACGTGCCCGCCGCAGCCACCGTGCCCACGGCCGCATCCACATCGAGCGTGGCGCCCACGTTGCTCGATCCGAGGATGTGCCCCAGGTCGCCGACCAACCCGTCGCTCACATCCACTGCTGACGAAGCAATGCCGCGCAGGGCCTGCCCCAGCGTCACGCGCGGCGTGGGTTGCTCCATCCGCATGCGAGCCTGTGCGAACACGTCGGCAGGCAGCGCGATCGTCCCGCGGAACACTTCGAGCGCCAGCCGCGCATCGCCGAGCGTGCCGCTGACCCAGATGTCGTCGCCCGCCCGAGCGCCCGAACGCAGCAGCGCCGAGCCGGCCGGCACTTCGCCGAATACCGTGATGCAGATGTTGAGCGGGCCGCGTGTGGTGTCGCCACCCACGAGTTCGCAGCCGTGTTCGTCCGCGAGCGCAAAGAGGCCGCGCGAGAAGCCTTCGAGCCAGTGCTCGTCCACACCCGGCAATGCGAGCGCGAGCGTGAAGGCCAGCGGCTTCGCGCCACAGGCCGCGAGGTCGCTGAGGTTCACCGCCAGCGCCTTGTGGCCGAGCCTCGAAGGCTCGACGGTCGAGAGAAAGTGCCGGCCCTCGACCAGCATGTCGGAAGACACGGCGAGCTGCATGCCCGGTGCGGGCGCGAGCAAGGCGCAGTCGTCGCCGACGCCCAGCGGGGAGCGCTTGGCGGGGCGTTTGAAATAGCGTGTGATCAGGTCGAATTCACCCATGGGGTGGAGCATAAGCGCTGCGGGGGACGGGTTTTTCTCCCTCCCCTTCCGGGGGAGGGCAGGGGTGGGGGCTCGCGGCGTATCCATCGGGCGCTCTGCCCGCCCCCATCCCAACCTTCCCCCAAAGGGGGAAGGAGCAAAACGGATCAGGCCGCGCCGCGGAACCTGAGCGCCGCCTGCCTCACCACCTCCGCCAGCAGCCGCTCCTTCCCCTGCTTCTCCCGCAGCCATCGCGCGTCGTTGCGGTTGGCCTCCACGCTGGTGCGCAGTTCGCCCAGCGCCTGCGTGGCGTTGAGCGCTTCGCTGTGCCATTCGAGCTGCGTCATCGTCATCAGGATGTGGTCGCGCAGCGGCATGTGCTGGCCGCTGGCCGGATCGACGTACACCGCATCGAGCCCGAAGCGGCAGGCCTGGAAGCGGTTGTAGGTGTAGACGAGGTAGTCGTCCTCGCTCGGCTCGAAGGGCTGCTCCTGCAGGAACCATGCGGCGAGCGACTGCACATAGCCCGCGAGCGCGGCGGCGCGCTCCACCGTGAGCGGCGTGTCGAACACGCGGATCTCGATGGTGCCGAACTCGGGCTTGGGACGGATGTCCCAGTAGAAGTCTTTCATGCTGCGCACGACGCCGGTGCGGGTCATGCGCTCGAAGTAGGCCTCGAACTCCTTCCAGCTCGTGGTGAACGGCGCGCGGCCCGAGAGCGGGAACGCGAACACCGAGTTCAGGCGTGCCGAGTCGAACTGCGTGTCCTGCCCCTGCACGAACGGCGACGAGGCCGACAGCGCGATGAAGTGCGGGATGTAGCGCGACATGCGATGCAGCATCAACAGCGCCGCATCCGCATCGGGGCAGCCGATGTGCACGTGCTGGCCGAAGATGGTGAACTGCTTGGAGAGGTAGCCGTACAGCTCCGAGAGTTCGCGAAAGCGCGGCTTGTCGTAGATGCGCCGCTCGTGCCATTGCTGGAATGCATGCGTGCCGCCGCCGACCACCGCGATGTTGAGCTTGTCGGCGTTCTTGATGAGCGCCTCGCGGATCGGCGAGAGCTGCTTGATCACATCGGCCGCCGAGTGGCAGATGTCGGTGGATATCTCGATCATGCTCGAGGTCATCTCGGGCACGACGCTGCCGGGCAGCGGCGTCTGCGCCATCAGGCGCAGCATGTCCTCGGCGTAGGGCGCGAGGTCGTAGTCGTGCGTGTTCACGAGCTGCAGCTCGAGTTCGACGCCGAGCGACAGCGCCTCGGACTTGTTGAACGGCTCGAGCTTGACCGCGCGGCTGTCGGGGTCGGCCGCAAGCGGCGCCGAGCGCACGT
The DNA here is from genome assembly GCF_000184745.1 of Variovorax paradoxus EPS. Taxonomy (NCBI): domain Bacteria; kingdom Pseudomonadati; phylum Pseudomonadota; class Betaproteobacteria; order Burkholderiales; family Comamonadaceae; genus Variovorax; species Variovorax paradoxus. Next base: position 566,122 of record NC_014931.1, read on the forward strand.
CGTCGCTGTCCGGATCGATGGGGGTCTGGAGGGCGGTGCTCATCGCTGCGTGTCCTCGGTGGTGCTGAAGGCCTGGGGCGCCCAGGGCACCGAACTCTCTCCGACCGCGTGAATGGCCACGGTGGCCAGCACGGCGCCGACCACTTCCATCAGCAGGATCGACGGCAGGGCGACCTGCGTGATCATGGTGCCGAGCAGCGGCGACGCGGTGGCGAAATTCGATGCGATCAAAAGGGCGATCGACGACAGCGGCGACATTGCGCAGCCGACCCAGAAGGCCTGCTTCCAGCTCGCGCCGCTGCCGGGATTGGCGATGGCCACGCCGGAGATCTTGGCGATCATGCGCACGCCGATCACGGCCAGCACCACGCTGGCCACCGGCAATGTCCAGTCGGCTTGCGCCGCCACGATGGAGACCAGCACGAACATCAGCATGGTGAGCAGCGACGCGGCGGTGCCGAGTTGCCGCTGCCATGCCCAGGGCTTGGGATTGAGGGTCTTGAGCAGCACGCCGCCGATCAGCGCAGCAAGCGGTGCCGAGCCGCCGACGTGCGCGGTGAGCGCCGCGCCGGCCGCGATGATCGCCAGCAGCAGGATCGAGGTGTTCTCGCTCGTCGGGCTCATCACGCGCAACGCGGAGCGAAGCGCAAGCGCCATCAGCGCACCGACCACGAACGAGAGGCCGAGTACCACCGCCACCGGGTAGAGCTTCTGCAGCATCGTCTGCGGTGCGCGCTCGATCAGGCCGGCCTGCGCGTAGCCGAGTGCGAGCGCGTAGAAGGTGTTGAGCGTGGCCAGCGTCATCGCGCGTTCGGTGACGGGGCCCGCGGCGCGCGTGTCGATGATCACGCGGCTCAGCACGGCCGGCGAAGCGACGATGGCCATCAGCGCGATCGGGTTGGCCACCGGCTCGGGCAGGCCCAGCAGCGTGAGCACCCAATACACGCCGAAGTAGGTCAGTGTGGCTTCGAGCAGGCTCTGCACCAGCACCATCGGGTTGTGGCGGAACCAGCGCAGCGGCAGCCGGCCGCCAGCCTCGAACAGCACCACGGCCACGCCCAGTTCAAGAAGGAAGAGGCTGATGCCGCGCAGCGGCCAGATCGCGCCTTCGAAGCCGGCAAAGCCGACGACCGCGCCGACCAGCGAATAGCCGATCACCTTGGGCAGCCCCAGGTAGCGTTGAACCAGGTGGCCGGAGGCCGCAGCGGCCGCCAGCAGCAGCGACCACAGCACGGTGGGCAGGCCCGCCGAAGGGCGCACCCATTCGGACCAGAAGCCCAGCAGATCGTTGATGAAGCTCGTCAAATTCATGCAGGTAGAAAAAAGCTCACAGGCCGGCTGCGCCAGCGCGCCCAGATGGCGCTGCGGATGCGGGCGCGGTCACCAAGGCTCACGCTGTGCGCGCGCAGCGCAAGGCGGAATGCGAAATAGAAACTCACGCTCACATTGAGCGCGCCGATCACCGGGATCGCCGCCACCGCCCACCAGAGGGCGGGCTGCTGCAGCACCGACAGGCCCGTGGACGCCGTGGCTGCGGCAATCTGCCCGGCCGAGAGTGTCACGTGGCGCACATCCAGCCCGAGCCCGAAGAAACCCGCGAACGCGGGCAGCAGGCCCAGCATGAGTCCCAGCGAGATGTTGGAGGCGAAGCCTGAGATGTGTGTGCGCATGAAGGTGGCCCAGCGGCGAGCCCGGGCGGCACCCAGAAAGGCGCCGATGCGTGGGTTGTAACGCATGGCGGAGTCCAGGCGATGCAGGACAAAGGCGTTTTCTGTCCATCCGGCGACGATGCTGGCCGAAAACAGCAGGATGCCGGTGATTGCCGCGAAAAGCGCGGTCGGCCCGGCGAGCGAGAGCGAATGCAGCGTGGCCGCGGCGTGCGCCGCGTCCAGCAGCGGCCGTCCGAGCGCGTACTGCACCAGGAGCGCGAGTGCGATCATCGCCGGCACCACCACCAGCACGTTGCCCAGCACCGCCGCCACCTGAGAGCGCACGAGGTTGGCCACCTCGTCGACGAAATGGTCCACCGCGCCGTCCGCCTTGATGTCGCGCAGCCGCGCCGCGAGCGCCGGCGCCGTCATCGCGGGCTGCTTGGTGGCCAGCGTCAGGTGCAGCAACTGGATCGCGACGAAGCTCGCCGCATACATCAGGCCCGAGGCGAGGCCGGCCCAGAAGGCCGACAGCGCCAGCGCGTAGATGCCGAACTTCAGCAGCACCGTCATGGCCGTGAGCGCGCCGCCGCCCGCGGCCTTCTTCACCATCTGCAGGTAACTCGCGCGGTCGCGGGTGATGTAGTGCTCGCCGGTCTCGGCGCTGCGCTCGGTCACCTTGGCCGCGAGCATCGACGAGTTCGTGGCAACGAGCGCGCGGATGCTGTTGCGCTCGCCGCCTGCGAGCACCAGCTTGCCGATGAGCCGCGCCACGCTGGGCGCGGGCGAGGGCGACATCAGGCAGTCGAGCAGCTCGCGGATGCGCAGCACGCGCTCGCGCAACTGGCGCAGCCGGAACACCAGGCCGACCGAGATGCCGTTGTCCTCCAGGTGCGTGTAGACCGACGAGGCGCTGGCGCGGCAGGCGTCGAGCCGGTCGCGGAAGGCGACGAAGGCGGCCTGCAGGGCCTCGTCGCTTTCTTCGCCTTCGGGCTGCTCGAACATCTGCTCGCGCAGTTCGTCCAGGTCGGCCATCAGCGCGTGGAAAGGGCGGTTCTCGTGGTGCTCCGCGCTGATGCGCAGGCGCAGCTCGGGCGAGAAACCGGCCGCCACCACCTGGCTGCCGCAGTAGGTGACCGCGTCCATCACGGTATGGCGCCAGCGCGGCGAGCCGTCGGTGTCCACGGTGGCATCGGCCAGCAGCGCGCCGATGCGGGCGAGCTGGGTGTCATCGAGCAGCGCGATCCAGCCCGCGTCGAACACGCCGGGCAGCACCATGCGGAACAGGTCCGAGGCATCGGTGGTCTCGGGCGTACCAGGCAGGATCTTCCGGCGCAGCCGCTCGCTCAATTCGCTCACGAACGCGGTGCGCGGCGCGAAGCCGTAGTCGGCCAGGAGCGTGGTCAGGTCGACCGATTGCGTGAACACCCGCCACCAGGCGCGCAGGCGCTCGCGCAACTCGGGCCGCGCCTCGACGGCATCGAGCAGCAGCGACACCCGGCCCATGGCCGCCTGCGGCGAGGCGCGGTCGCCGCGCAGCCAGTCGAAAAGATTGATGAGCCAGATGTGGCGCTGCGCCACATCGGCCGTGGGGTCGAGGCCGGCAAGCAGCCCCTGCAAGTCGCGCGATGCTGCAGCCATGGTGAAAGGAAAGGAGAGGAGAGGAAAGTCAGCGCGGGAGCACCGCGGAGCCGGCTTCGCCGGGCCGCTGGTGCTGCCCCCGGCGAGGGGCAAGGAGAGGCAAGACGAAGTGTGCGAAGCCCGGGGGCGTGCCTAGTGCAGCACCCGTGAAACGGGTGCACCGCCGATGTCTGCTTCGAGCACGAACATGGGAACCGGCACGTCGAAGCGCTCGCCTTCCTCGGTCACCACGAAGAAGCTGCCGTGCATCGTGCCGCTCGCCGCCTGGAGCCTGCAGCCGCTGGTGTAGCGGAACGATTCGCCGGGCGCCAGCAGCGGCTGCTGGCCGATCACACCCAGGCCCTTCACTTCCTGCGGGTGGCCCGAGGCGTCATTGATGAGCCAGTGGCGCGCGATCAGTTGCGCGCCCACCGTGCCCACGTTGGTGATGGTGATCGTGTAGGAGAAGGTGTAGACGTCGTCCTTCGGGGAGGACTGGTCGGCCAGGTAACGCGGTTCGACCTGGACGCTGAAGGGGCTGTGTGACATGGGGCGGATGGTAACGGAGGCCTTTCCTCGGACTTCCGCTCGCTGCGAGAATCCGGGGTTATGAGCACCCCGTTCCGCATCGCCCCCTCCATCCTTTCCGCCGATTTCGCGCACCTCGGCCAGGAACTGACCGACGTGATCGCCGCCGGCGCCGACTGGATCCACTTCGACGTGATGGACAACCACTACGTGCCGAACCTGACCTTCGGCCCGATGATCTGCCAGGCGCTCAAGCCCTACGCCAAGACGGCGGACGGCACCCCGGTGCCCATCGACGTGCACCTGATGATCCAGCCGGTCGACGCCCTGGCGGCCTCTTTCGCGCAAGCGGGCGCCGACTACATCAGCTTCCACCCCGACGCGTCGCCCCATGTGCACCGCAGCATCCAGGCCATCAAGGCCGCGGGCTGCAAGGCGGGGCTGGTGTTCAATCCGGGGCTGGGGCTCGAAGCGCTGGACTGGGCCATCGACGACATCGACCTCATCCTCATCATGAGCGTGAACCCCGGCTTCGGCGGCCAGAGCTTCATCGACTCGGCGCTGCGCAAGATCGAACTCGCGCGCAAGCGCATCGAGCAGAGCGGACGCGACATCCGCCTCGAAGTGGATGGCGGCATCAAGGCCGACAACATCGCGCGCGTGGCCTCGGCCGGCGCCGACACCTTCGTGGCCGGCAGCGCGATCTTCAACGCCAAGGACTATGGCGCGGTGATTGGCGAGATGCGCAAGAACCTGGCCGGCGTCAGCGCTTGATCTTGTCGTTGTAGACGCGGTCGGCCTCCGGCCCGCGGTCGGTGTCGACCACGCCGCGTTCCACGTCGTCGTGCGCCTGGCGGCCTACCTTGGTGGGTTTACCGTCCTGGGTCTGCTGGCTGTCCGAGGACTGGTCTCGCTCGTGCGGCAGGCGCGGCGCCGATTCGCCGCCCTGCTCGACCTTGGTCTTGCCGCCGCCCGCGTCCTTCGACGGGTCTTTCGGGTCGGTGGGCGGGGTCTTGCTGGGCTTGGCTTGGGTCATGCGATGGCTCCTTCGTGCGTTGCCTTGCAGCCTGCCCCGCACGGCGCGCCGCGGCGGTAGGACATGCAAGGCAGGCCCTGTAGGTCGCCGCTCGGGTGCTATGAAACGGATAGCGGCTTTGCGCCGGTGGAAGGGCCTCCGCAATAATCCCCGCATGTCTTCCGATCCTTTTGCCGGCGTGGCGACCGACAGCCTGCGCATCCACACCTTCGCCTCGCTCCACCCTGGTCCGCGCCTGCTCGTGATCGGCGGCGTGCACGGCAACGAGACCTGCGGCACCGCGGGCATCGAGCGCATCCTGGCCGAGTTCGATGCCGGCACGCTGCAGTTGCAGCGTGGCGAGCTGACGCTGGTGCCCGTGGCCAACCCGCTCGCGCGCCGGCGCCTGCAGCGCGAAGGCGAGCGCAACCTCAACCGCCTGTTCCGCCCGACCGACGAACCCGCCGACTACGAAGCCTGCATCACCAACCGCCTCGCGCCGGTCATCGCGCGCCACGAGGTGCTGCTCGACCTGCACTCCTTCCAGAGCGAGGGCGAGGCCTTCGCGATGATCGGCCCGCGCGACAACACCGGCACGCTGGAGCCCTTCGCCCGCTCGTACGAAGAGGGCCAGCTCGCGCTGCACATCGGCACGCCGATCGTGGTGGAAGGCTGGCTCGACATCTACGCCGCCGGCCTCGCGCAGCGCGCCGGCGGCGCGCCGGCCGACGAGGCCGCGCTCGACTTCGGCCGCGGCACCAACGAATACATCCGCAGCTGCGGCGGCTACGGCGTCACGCTCGAATGCGGCCAGCACGACGACCCCCAGGCGCCCGAGGTGGCGTGGCGCGCCATCCGCCGCACGCTCGCGCTGCTGGGCATGGCCGCCTTGCCGCCCGGGCTCTCGGGCGCGCCGGCGCAGCCGCCGAAGCTGCTGCGCCTGGCCAGCGTGACCGACCGGCTGCATGAAGAAGACAGCTTCGTGCGCGACTGGGCCACCTTCGACGAGGTGCGGCGCGGCGAGCCCATCGGCATGCGCCACGACGGCACGATGCTGAACGCGCCGGACGACGGCTTCATCGTGTTCCCCAATGCGCTCGCGCTGCCGGGCACCGAGTGGTTCTACTTCGCGCACCCGAGCGAGCGCGTCCTCGGGCCGGTGACCGGCACGGCCTGAGGCCGCGTTCCTACACCGCGCGGCCTGGGGCGCGGCACACATTCCGAACCTGAAGGAGTGTGCCCATGCCCGTCTCGAAGAAAGCCCCCGCGCCGCGCGTCCTGTGGAAGGGCGCGATCAGCTTCGGCCTCGTCCACATCCCGGTGGCGCTCTATTCGGCCACCACCGACCACGGCATCGACTTCGACTGGCTCGACAAGCGCAGCATGGACCCGGTCGGCTACAAGCGCATCAACAAGAAGACCGGCAAGGAAATCACGCGCGAGAACATCGTCAAGGGCGTGGAGTACGAGGACGGCGAGTACGTGGTGCTCAGCGACAAGGAAATCGCGGCCGCCTATCCCAAGACCACGCAGACCATCGAAATCGAGACCTTCGTGCCCGCGAACGGCATTCCGTTCGTGTACCTGGAGCGGCCCTATTACGTGGCGCCGATCAACAAGGGCGCGAAGGTCTACGCGCTGCTGCGCGAGACGCTGCAGCGCAGCGAGCGCGTGGGCGTGGCGCGCGTCGTGATCCAGACCAAGCAGCACCTGGCGGTGCTGGTGCCCGTCGGCCCCGGCCTCGTGCTGAACCTGCTGCGCTGGGGCGCCGACATCCGCCCGTGGAACGACCTGCCGCTGCCGTCCGAAGATGCGAAGAAGGCGGGGCTCACCGACCGCGAGCTCAAGATGGCCCAGCAGCTCGTGGAGGACATGAGCGGCGAGTGGGACCCGATGGAATACAAGGACGAGTTCAAGGACGAGATCCTGCGGCTGGTCGATCGCAAGGTGAAGGCAGGCCAGACCGAGACGGTGACGCAGCCTGACCCCGAAGAGGGCCAGTCCACCGAAGGCAAGGGCGCCAAGATCATCGACCTCACCGAGCTGCTGCAGCGCAGCCTGCGCAGCAAGGGCGGCAAGACGAAGGCCGTGGCCAACGATGAGGACGAGGACGACGACAAAGAAGGCGACGCGCCCGCGCCTCGCGCCAAGCCGGCGGCCAGGAAGCGCAAGCCCGCCGCAAAGGCCGCTTCGAAAGCGGCCTCGAAGACCGCCACACGCCATCGCCGCGCAGCCTGAGGTGCCTTCGCCATGGGAACAACCCGCACCGCATCGACCGCGCGCAAGGCGCTTTCCCGCTACCACGGCAAGCGCGATTTCTCGCGCACGCCGGAGCCCAAGGAGGGCGGCCGCGCGGGCCAGGGCGTGCTCTCCTTCGTCATCCAGAAGCACCACGCGAGCCGCCTGCACTACGACTTCCGGCTCGAACTCGACGGCACGCTCAAGAGCTGGGCCGTGCCGAAAGGACCGTGCCTCGATCCGACGGTCAAGCGCATGGCGGTGCATGTCGAGGACCATCCGATTTCGTATGCGGACTTCGAGGGCACCATTCCGCCGAAGCAATACGGTGCCGGCACCGTCATCGTGTGGGACCGAGGCGACTGGCTGCCGGAGGGGGGTAGCGAAGCCGACGCGCGCAAGGCGCTCGCGGCCGGCAAGCTCAAGTTCGAGCTGCGCGGCGAAAAGCTCAAGGGCCACTGGACGCTGGTGCGCATGCGCGGCAAGGGCGACGAGAAGCAAGAGCCGTGGCTGCTCATCAAGGAGCGCGACGACGCGGCGCGCGATCTTGCCGATTACGACGTGCTCGAAGAGCAACCCGCGAGCGTGCTGACCGGCCGCGGCTTGGACGAGGTGGACAGTCCGCCGAAGAAGGCGGCGCCCGCCAAAAAGGCCGCGGCGAAGAAGCCCGAGAAGAAAGCGGCAAAGAAGGAGGTCAAGAAGGAGGTCAAGAAGAAGGCCGCCTTGCCCGCCACCCTTCAACCGCAGCTCGCGGTCCTCGCCGCTTCGCCTCCGTCATCGCCCGACGACTGGCTCTACGAACTCAAGTTCGACGGCTACCGCCTGCTCGCGCGCATCGACAAGGGCAAGGTGCGCTGCTTCACCCGCAACGGCCATGACTGGACCGACAAGCTGCCCGTCATCGCCAAGGCCCTCGCCAAGCTACCCACCGATTCGGCCTGGCTCGACGGCGAGATCACCGTGGAAGGGGGCAACGGCGCGCCCGATTTCCAGGCGCTGCAGAACGCCTTCGACCGCGGTGCGACTTCATCCATCGTCTACTGGCTGTTCGATGCGCCCTTTCTCGATGGGCAGGACCTGCGCGACGAGCCGGTCGAGGAGCGACGTGCGCACCTGGCCCGCCTGCTCGGCAAGCGGCCACCGGCGACGCTGCGCCTGAGCGAGGCCTTCGATGCGTCGCCGCGCGACCTGCTTGCGTCGTCCGCGCGCATCGGCTTCGAGGGCATCGTCGGCAAGCGGAAGGGCTCGCCGTACGTGTCGCGCCGCTCGGCCGACTGGATCAAGCTCAAGAACCAGCAGCGCCAGGAGTTCGTGATCGGCGGCTACACCGCGCCCAAGGGTTCGCGCTCGGGGTTCGGCGCGCTGCTGCTGGGCGTGCACGACGACAAGGGGCGGCTGCGCTATTGCGGCAACGTGGGCACCGGATTCAACGCGGATCGGCTCGCCGACATCAAGGCGCGGCTGGACAGGCTGGCCACCGACGACTGTCCCTTCAAGCCCATGCCGGACGGCGCGAATGCGAAGGCGCAATGGGTCAAGCCCACGCTGGTGGCCGAAGTCTCTTTCGGCGAATGGACGCGCGAAGACCGCGTGCGCCAGGCGGTATTCCAGGGGCTGCGCACCGACAAGCCCGCGCGCGGCATCGTGCGCGAACGGGCGGCGCCTTCCGAGACATCGCCCGAGACATCAACCGAAGCATCAACCGACACACCCGCGAAGAAGCAAGGAGCAAGGAAATCCATGGCGCTGAAGATCACCCACGCCGACCGCGTGATCGATGCGAAGAGCGGCATCACCAAGGGCGAACTCGCCGCCTACTACGACGCGGTGGGCACGCTCATGCTGCCGCACCTGCGCGGGCGGCCGGTGTCGCTGGTGCGCGCGCCCGACGGCGTGGGCGGCGAGCTGTTCTTCCAGAAGCACATCCAGAACCGCGAGATACCCGGCGTCAACCTGCTGGACCCCGCGCTCGATCCGGGCCACGAGCCGCTGCTGCAGATCGACAGCAAGACCGGGCTCATCGGCGCCGCGCAGATGAACGTCATCGAGCTGCACACCTGGAACGCCACCTCGCGCGCCATCGACCGGCCCGACCGCATGACCTTCGACCTGGACCCCGGCGAAGGCGTGGGCTGGCCGCAGATCCAGGAAGCGACGCTGCTGGTGCGCACGCTGCTCGACGAACTGGGCCTGCCGTCGTTCCTGAAGACCAGCGGCGGCAAGGGGATGCATGTGGTGGTGCCGATCCGCCGGCAGTACGGCTGGGACGAGGTCAAGGGGTTCTCGCAGGCCGTGGTGGTGCACCTGGCGAAGACGATTCCGGACCGCTTCGTCGCCAAGAGCGGGCCGCGCAACCGCGTGGGGAAGGTGTTCGTGGATTACCTGCGCAACGGCTTCGGCGCGACCACGGTCAGCGCGTGGTCGGCGCGGTCGCGCCCGGGGCTGGGCGTGTCGGTGCCGGTGGCGTGGGAGGAGTTGCCCGCCCTGACCGGCGCCGCGCAATGGACCGTCGCCAACGTGGCCGAGCGCCTCGCCACGGGCAACAAGCCGTGGGCGGCGATGGAGCGCAGCCGAAAAGGCATCGCCGCGGCGATGAAGATGCTCGACTACAAACCGGCGTAGCGCCCCGGTTTTTCTCCCTCCCCTTCCCGGGGGAGGGGTTGGGGTGGGGGCACACGACGGCCTGCACAACAGCACGGCGCCTCATTGAAGGCCTGCCCCCATCCCAGCCTTCCCCCGGAAGGGGAAGGAGCGAATACCGAACCGCCTACTGCAGCACTTCTTCGGTCGTCACATCGAAGCGCTCCAGCGTGTTCGCGCCGAACACCATCGTGATCGGCACGTCCGCCGCGTCGCGCCCGCGCGCCATCACGATGCGGCCGATGCGCGGCGTGTTGTGGCGCGCATCGAAGGTGTGCCAGCGGTCGCCCAGGTACACCTCGAACCACGCGCTGAAGTCCATCGGATAGCGCACCGGCGGAATGCCGATGTCGCCCAGATAGCCGGTCACGTAGCGCGCCGGAATGTTCATGCAGCGGCACAGCGTGATCGCCAGGTGCGCGAAGTCGCGGCACACGCCCGTGCCCTCGCGAAAGCCCTCGAGCGCGGTGCGTGTGGCGCGGGCGTTCTGGTAGTCGAAGCGCAGGTGGCCGTGCACGAAGTTGCAGATCGCCTGCACGCGGTTCCAGCCCGGTGCCACGTTCGCGAAGTTGGCCCAGGCGAACTGCAGCAGTTCGCTGTCGACCTCGCAGTAGCGGCTGGGCAGCACGAAAGGCAATGTGCCCACCGGCAGGTCGGCCGGCGCGTGCTCGATGGCGCCCAGGTCGACCGGGTCGGGCGCGCCGGTGTCGAACACGGTCGCCGTGTTGCGCAGCCGCACGCTGCTCACGCCCAGAGGCACCTGCACGCGCGCGCAATGGTTGTCGAAGCTGTCGCGGTAATGGTCGGTGACCAGCGGCGGGCTGATGGTGATGTGCTCGCTGCCCTGGATGTCGGCGGCGCGCGAAGGGTGCACCTGCAGCATGTAGATCAGCGCGGTGGGGGCGGTGACGCCCAGCTGGATGTCGTAGCCGATCCTGATCTGCATTTTGGATTTCTTCCCTGGATGAACCAACCGGTGAGGCGACCGGTGCGCAAGAGACGCCGAGAACACGACAAGCACGATCGGTGCCGTCTTCAGCACATGCTATGCGACCGGGGTGTCCGAAGCCGCGCGCCACATCCCGCAAACCCTCGTAGTCCGCCGCGATGCGCTGTAGTCGTGCTCCTACTCCCGGGGCGCGCGCCCTCCCACATGCGAGGGCGGGGCGCCACTACGGGTAACAGACGGTGCAAAACATAACCTTCCAGGTCTGTACAGATCGATTCCTTGGAGGGAAATCATGGAGTTCGCAACCCTGTTCGATTCGCTCACCGGTGCGTGGGGCGACGAAATCCTGGTGTGGGCCGTTGCCGCGGTCGCCGGCTGCATCTGCCTGGTCGCCCTGGTGAACGTGCTCGACATGTTCCTCGACAGCAACGAAATGGGCTGACGACCCCGGGGCCAGGCGCCTTTTTTTCTTCTCCCGTTTTTCCATGAAAGATTCCAGGTCCCCGATGACGCCACAGAACAAAGCCGCCGCAGGTCGCCGCGCCAATGCCACCAAGACCGCCAAGTCCGGTGATGGCCGCAACACCAAGCAGCTGCAGCTCGATGGCTTCACCACCGAGCATCCCGCGCACCTGACCACCAATCAGGGGCTGCAGATCCCGGACAACCACAACTCGCTGAAGGCGGGCGTGCGGGGACCCACGCTCCTGGAAGACTTCATCCTCCGCGAGAAGATCACCCACTTCGACCACGAGCGCATTCCCGAACGCGCAGTGCATGCGCGGGGCTCGGCGGCGCACGGCTACTTTCAGGTCTACAAGTCGATGTCGCAGTTCACCTCGGCCGACTTCCTGCAGGACCCGGACGTGAAGACGCCCGTTTTCGTGCGCTTCTCGACGGTGGCCGGCGAGCGCGGATCGGCCGATACGGTGCGCGACGTGCGCGGCTTCGCGGTCAAGTTCTACACCCGGGAAGGCAACTACGACCTCGTGGGCAACAACATCCCGGTGTTCTTCATCCAGGACGCGATGAAGTTTCCCGACCTCATCCACGCGGTCAAGCCCGAGCCGCACCACGCGATGCCGCAGGCCGCGAGCGCGCACGACACCTTCTGGGACTTCGCCTCGCTCATGCCCGAGAGCACCCACATGCTGATGTGGGCGATGAGCGACCGCGCCATTCCTCGCAGCTACCGGATGATGGAAGGCTTCGGCGTCCACACCTTCCGTTTCGTCAACAGCCACGGCGAAAGCCACTTCGTGAAGTTCCACTGGAAGCCCAAGCTCGGCATCCACGGCCTGGTGTGGGACGAGGCACAGAAGATCGCCGGCAAGGACGCCGACTTCCACCGCCGCGACTTGTGGGAAGCCATCGAGAACGGCGACTTTCCCGAGTGGGAACTCGGCGTGCAGATCATTCCGGCCGACAAGGAGCACTCGCTCGGGTTCGACCTGCTCGACCCCACCAAGCTGATTCCCGAAGAAATGGTGCCCGTGCAGCGCATCGGCAAGCTGGTGCTCGACCGCAACCCCGACAACTTCTTCGCCGAGACCGAGCAGGTGGCCTTTCACCCCGGCCACGTGGTGCCCGGCATCGACTTCAGCAACGACCCGCTGCTGCAGGGGCGCCTCTTCTCGTACACCGACACGCAGATCTCGCGCCTGGGCGGTGCGAACTTCCACGAGCTGCCGATCAACAAGGGCGTGTGCCCGTTCCACAACTTCCAGCGCGACGGCATGCACCGCCAGACCATCGCGCGCGGCCAGGTGGCCTACGAGCCCAACACGCTGGGCAGCGGCACGGAGTTTCGCGTCGATGGCGGCAGCAACGGCTTCCAGTCGTTCCCCGAAGCGATCGATGCGCCCAAGGTGCGCCGCCGCAGCGCCTCGTTCGACGACCACTTCACGCAGGCGCGCCTGTTCTTCAACAGCCAGAGCGTGGCCGAGAAGGAACACATCATCGCGGCCTTCCGCTTCGAGCTTTCGAAGCTCGAGGTGCCGGCGATCCGCCAGCGCATGGTCGACAACCTCGCGCACGTGGACGAGAAGCTCGCGCGCCGTGTGGCCGAGCCGCTGGGCATCGGCGAGCCCGATGCCAAGGCGGCGGCGGGACGCGCGGGTTTCCGCGACCACCGCATCGCCCTGCCCATCGACGAGTCGCCCGCGCTCAGCATGGCCGACACCGGCGACGGCTCGATCCGCACGCGGAAGATCGCGATTCTCGTGGCCGACGGCATCGATTCGGCTTCGCTCAAGCCGATCCGCGAAGCGCTCGAACAGGCGGGCGCGCAATGCAAGATCGTCGGCCCGCGCCTGGGCACCGTGGCCAGCGCGTCCAAGCGGCAGATCGATGTGGAGATGACCTTCTCGAACACCCCCTCGGTGATGTTCGATGCGGTGCTGGTGCCGGCCGGCGCCGACAGCGCGGCCACGATGTCGGCCACCGGCGATGCGGTGCACTTCGTCCTGGAGGCCTACAAGCACTGCAAGGCGATCTGCACGGTGGGCGAGGGCGTGAAGCTGCTCGCTTCGCTGGGCGTCGGCGCGGACGGCGATGCGCCCGCGGGCGTCGTCGTGGCCGCGACGCCGGTTACCAACCTGGGCGACACCACGGCTGCCCAGCAGATCGCGCAGGACTTCGTTGCGGCGATTGGGAAGCATCGGCATTGGGACCGGGCGAATATCGACGCAGTGCCGGCGTAAATGTGTAGAGGCGAACGGCGCTAACTGTCGATTGTGGTCAGCGTCACATGCACATGGCCTGAGGTATCCGCTCGATTGGCATCACCGATCCAATGCCACCGGATATCCCTGGCGGCCACGGTGATTCCTCCCGCTTCGTGCAGTGTGGTTGGTACCGGGAAGGGCTGGCCTTCTTCGATGTAGGCCTGCCGCCATGGCTCGTGGAATACCGCATGGTGCGCGTGCTCCTTCTTCAGGCCCGCAGACCAGATGCCGGTCTGCGGACAAGGAACGGTTCCACTGCAACTGCGGGGCGCTTCAGGTCCCGGCACATATCGCGCAATGCCCTGTGCCACGTATGGATGGCTCGATGCAGCCTGCTGCACCGGCAGTCCCTTGTAGTGCCAGGACACCGCGCCATAGCCGGGTGGAACCTGTTCCGCCAGATTGGGTAGCGGCTCGCCGCGGTTGAATTTCCACGGCACCTGTGCCGCGTTCCAGTTGGCTTGCCAGTCACCCCGGATCACATCGATCTGAGGCAGCCAGTAGCCGGTGAAGTGGGCGTGCTGCCTGGCCTTGAGGCTCCAAGGCCTGCCGTGGTTGTCGTAGGCGTTTTCGTCGGGCGGTGGCGCGATGTTGCCGGTCAACACATAGCCCTGAGGGATGTGGGTACGACCGGTACGGTTCGCGCCCGGCGTGGCCGGTGTTGGCTGCTTGACGATGACCGCTTTGGCCGCATCGATCAGTGTTTCGCGTTTGCCGTCCCAGAAGGGCAGTGAAGCAGGCGGCAGGGGCAGAACCTTGTCGAGATTGGGGAAGCGCAGGTCGGGGTTGAGTTCGAGGGCGTCGCCCAGAAGGCTATAGCGCTCAGAACGGGCGCGGTCGATTTGATTGCCCGAGAGGGGATCAACTTGGGTAAAGGAAGAAGACAGATAGTTGGCGGCGTCTGCACTGCCGAACTTTGCCCCTTCATGCAGAACAACGAGCGCGCGGGTGTAGTTCTTGTCGATATCCAGGGTTTGCCCCAGCCTGTAGGCAGCCTCTCCATCCCCTTGCGCAAACGCGCATTCCAGCATCTTGAGGCCCACCTTTCGGTTGCCCCAGATGCCCATCTGTGCATCGTCATAAGCGGCATCCAGCTTGTCGCCGATGTATGTCTGCGCCGCAGGATTGCCCATGTCCGCTGCGAGTTGCCAGAACCCGTAGGCCCGGTCAATGTCCGATTTGACCCCGATGCCGCTCTGGTGGTAAGTGCCCATCTTGTCGAAGGCACCGGGCACGCCCTGCTTCATCAATCCTTCGACGATCAACACCGCTCGTTCGGTGTCGCGCTGCACCCCCAGGCCGCGCTCATGCAAGCCCGCGAGATTCATCGCGGCCTTCCAATGCCCCATGGCCGCAGCTTTCTCCCAGAGCTGCGCCGCCTTCTTGTAGTCGCGCTGGTTGGGCCAGAGTTCGTTGTTGGTCACAGCCATGCCCTGCTGGAACAGCATTTCCACTTCGACCGCAATCGGCGGCAGCTTCGCTGCCTCGTGCACGCAGGCGAAGTCGGCCCGATGCGGGTTGAAGGTCTTCAGGTTCATGTTGCGGGGCAGATCGTTCATTGCACAGGCAGTCAGGGTGAAGAGAACTAGTAGCGTGGCTAGTGCTGCGCTTGAATGGGAGATGTCGCAAAGACGAGATGGCTTCATGGCGATCAACCCAGGCGGATGCTGCTGGCGCGGTCGTCGTGGAACGCGACCAAGAAACAAGACGGAGCTTCGCCAAGGGCCTTCTTCTTGAAATTCTTGTAGGCCTCTCTGCGCCAGTTTTTAAACGTTTCTGCCATCACCGTCTGATCCGTCGCCACCCCGCCCGCGAACTTCCCGTCGGTGTGCTGCCCCCACACCCGTTCGCGCAGATTCTTGGCAGTGACCGGATCGTCGCTCGCGATATTGATCTCGCTGTCCACCGCAAAGCTGCGCAAGTTCAAATTCGCGCTGCCCAGCGTGAACATGCTGTCGTCGATGACCATCAGCTTGCTGTGGATGTAGATCTCGCGATAACGCGCCTTGAGCAACTGGTTCTCCAGATCCTTGATGTAGTTGATGCCCCCGGCGTAGCCGGGGGAGTTCGGGTCGTAGTTCGCTGACTTCTTCCATCCGTCGAGTTTGGCCAGCCTATCTCTCTGGGTGGTTTGCCAGTTCGTATCGAAGGTCCACAGGCTCGCCACCAGCGAGCGCATGGCGAACTGGCCCTCGAGCGCTTTGCGCGCCATCTCGTCGTCCTTGCCGCCGCCCGCGTCCTTGTAGGCTTGGGCGATGCTGGACAGCGGTTGGGGCGGAGGGATCATGAGCGGATCCCGACTGCGCCTGCGGGCCTCTTGTACGGCGTCGTAGCGCGCGATTTCCTCCTCCACCAACTTTGTCTGATTGGGCATGGACGAACCATGCCCCAGCTCTGTCACGGTGTCGTGGGTGCGCGGCACCATCTGCTTGCGCTCTGGCGTGGGCGTCAGGACCATCACGTGCAGCTTGGGCACGTCAGCCATGCCCAGTTTGCCTTTCTGGAAACCCGCCAAGTACTCCCCACGCAAGCGCTTCAGTTCCTTGACCCAAGCCGCATGTTGAAAGTACTGGTTCTCTACATACAGGTAGTGGCGTGCGAAGCTGATCGCATGGTTGTAGAGGCGGTGGATGGACTTTTCGCTGCCATCGGTGGCGGGCAAGGTGCGCAGGATTTGCGCGCTCTGATGCGGAGCGACCAGGTTCCTGGTCAAGTTTGCAGGCGTGGCCTTGAGATTGAATTCTCGGCTCACATTGCTGCCCGCGCCTTTGCCGTTGCCTTCGGCCTTGTTCCACGCCTCGGTGAAGTTCTTGCACACCGCCGCCAGCACCTGTCCCTCGACACGGCAGCCGTAGTCCTGATACGGCTTGAGGCCGGGCTCCGCGTCGTTTGCACCTTCCCAGCTCTTGCCACGCCTGGGATCGTCGAACTTGTGAGCCGTGGTATCCCAGTAGTCGGTGACCGAATTGAGGCCGAGCACATAGCCGCAGGGTTTGTCGCCTTCATAGTCGATGACGATGGTTTTCTGATGATGAGTGGCCAGGTATTCGAAGCCCAGGCGCTCGATTCGGCCCAGGCCATTCATGCTCGCTTCGCTCCTCAGACTGGTCATCACATCGTCGTGAACGCCGCCGCGCGTACGCAGCGACAGGGCGTTCTGCTTTCCTGCCACGACATCCCTGTACCAATGCGAATTGAATATCTCCCGCCGATCACGCTCGGAAGGAGATGGAGGAAACAGCAAACCCGGTTTGCTGCGTTCATAGAGAGACTCGGTCTTGTACCCCGGCATGTTGTTCACGGCGGCGCTGCCGATGAAGTCGTACCACACCAGAAGACGCACATTGACCGGCTTTCCGTTGTTGAACTTGCCCTGCGCAGCGCCCAGCAGCAAATCGCCCCAGGTGTCACCCCTCGGCCATTGGTCGGCCGTCTCGCGAGTGAGCTCCATCGCGGGATCGAAGCCCCAGCAGACGAGGTCGATGCTGTGCTGTGCTCTTCGGATGTCCGTCGCGATCTGCTTGAAGGTCTCCTCGCCGCATATATAGAGGCGCAAATTGTTGTGATGAAAAACCGGTGTTTTCTCGTCTTCGCCCCTCTTCTCGAGAAACCATTGCGCGCTGCCGGTGGCGGCGCCTGTGGCCGCGCATAAGGGGACGGTCGATCTGTGTTGCGTGTCGTTCGTTGGTCGCAGGTCGCTCATGAATTTCCTTCGTCGTCACGGTGCCGCAGGTAGTGCTGCATCCGGTTCTTCGTGTCGCTGTGAGCCGCGCGATAGCCGGAGGCTGCAAGCCTGTCGTCGTTGGATTTCAGCTGTGCCTTGACGGGCAATTCGTATTCGTTGCCATTGGCGAGCCGGACCTTGTAGGAGGTTGTGTCGCTCTGATGGTCTTCAATGAGTACTTGCCCATCGGCGTCGGTGACGCCGTCGGCCACATTCGCGCCGTCCCTGTACAAGGTGTAGGGCTCGAAGCCGAGCGGCCGGCCGTCCTGTGCGTGCGAAAGCAGCACAAAGCTGAGCGCCCCTTTTTTCTTGAGGTCCAGGCTCGACATGCCGCTCACCGACCGGGGCGGTGCGTTCTTCGGCCCGACCATGCTGTGCACGGCGGCGTGCTCCACATGCTTTCCAGAGGTGGCATCTTCGATGCCCGCAGCATTCAGGCGAATGGTGCTTCCGCCACCGTTGAGCACGAGTTCCTCCTTGGCGGTGATCGTGATCCTGTTGGCGACCTGGACGATATCGAGCTTGGCCAGGATGTTGATGCTTTCCTTGAGCGCCTTGATGTCGATGTTGCCGCCGAATGCGAACAGTCTCAGCCCTGCTTGGTAAGCAAAGAGTCGAACCGCCTGCTTGGCGCTGACCAGAAAGCTCTTGGCTGCGGAGACGCTGGTGTGCCCTCCGCTGGTCAGCGCGTTGTGCTCGGCGCTGGCAATATGGGTCGACTGCGACGTGGTGGTTTCGATGCCTGCGGGGCTCGCCAATACGAGATGCGGGTCGGCTAATTCGGGGAAGCGGTCTTTGCCTGCGGCGGCGGTGCTCTTGATCGCGTCGTTCTGTGCCTTGATCGATTGAATAACTTCGTCCTGATCGCCCGTGGAATGCGCCTCAGTCTGTAGCGCAGCGCCGGACAACCCTTCGTGCTGCTCGTGGGCCGCTGTCAGCCGCGCCGCTGTTTCGTCCATGTCCGTGATGTGAGCCCTGGCGTTGGCTCGTCCCTCGGTGGTGATCAACAGACCCTGGGCGGCACGAATGGCGCCATGACCATCGGTGCGCAGTTCCAAGCCTTGGCCTCGATGGTCTTTTCGCCCCGCGTTGTCCTCGATGCGCGTGATGTGCCCCAGGCTCAGCTGGCTGTGCTGGTGATCGCTCTTGATCTGGACCTGGATCTTGCCCTTCGTGTCGTCCATCGCGATGTGGTTGCTGCGCCCCGCCGAGCTGTTGCCCCCGTTGTCGGTCAGCTCCCGGCTCCTGTAGCCCGACAGCGCACTGTGGTGGGGCAATGCCCACGGCGGCTCGTTCGCCTGGTTGTACACCCGCCCCGTGCAGATCGGCAGGTCCGGGTCCCCGCCGACAAAGTCGACGATGACTTCCTGGCCGATGCGCGGGACATGGATGCTGCCCTGCTGGTTGCCCGCGCCGTGCAGGTTCACGCGTATCCAGCAGGAGCTGTGCTGGTCCTCGTTTCCGATGCGGTCCCAGGGAAACTGCACCTTGATGCGGCCCCACTTGTCGGTCCAGATGTTCTGGCCAGGAGGGCCGACCACCCGCGCGGTCTGGGGGCCGTGCGTGAGCGGCTTGGGTCGTGTGGGCACCGGGCGCAAGGGCTCGGCCATCGGGTGCGCGGTGAAGTCGACCTCCACTTTCCATTGCTGCTTGCGACCGGGAGCCGCATCGCCGATCTGGCTGTCCTGCGCGACGTCTTCGATCAGGAAGCGGGTGTCCAGGAGCAGGTATTCGGCATTGGCTTTCTGGCGCGGGTGCTTGGTCAATTGAAAGGAGCAGCCGGGCACCATGCCGCGCAAATTGCCGCTGGCCCGCGCCCTGGCGCCGTGGGTGCGCAGCGCCTCCATGCGCAAGAGCGCCAACCGGTGGCCTTCGCCGTGGGGATCGTTCGCCTCGGCACTGCCGGCCCTGGGCTGCGCGTAGTGGCTGCCGGCCGCGCTGCCTTCATGCCATTGGTACACCTCGCCATCGGCCTGGCCCGTCGCTCTCGGTTCCTTGCGGCCCTGGCTCAGGTCGGCCCTGGGGCGCATGTAGTCGTACTCGCGGCTGGCGTACCTGCCGCTGGTCAGGTGGTGATGCGGAACGAAGCTGCTGACGTATTCGGCATCGACCTTCCAGCCCGGCGCGTGGTACTCGACCTTCTGGTATGCAGCGCTGTCGTTCTTCCGGTAGGCCCCCATGTTGTCGATGAGAACCAGGCGGTGCTTGCCCTCGCTGTGCTGGAAGAAGTAGCTGATTCCCCAGGATTGCGTCAGGCGCTCGAAGAATTCAAAGTCGCTCTCGTTGAACTGAACCTGGTAATCCCGCGTCGGGTAGGTCTCGATCAGGCGCTTGTCCACGGGAAAGTCGTAGCTGGCAAGAAGCTCGTCCAGGATCTGGACCACGGTCTTGTTCTGATAGATCCTGCAGTCGGTGGTGAGGGTGGCCAGGTGCAGCCAGGGACGCAGCGTGAGCTTGTATTGCACATGGCGCCCCTCTTCGCCCCAGACTTCCACGTCGGTGATCAGCGCGTTGATCTGGCGCACGCCTGCGCCGATGTGGTCGAGGGCTTGTCCGGCAACGCTGGGAACAAACTGCCCCGCGCCGTCGAGCTGGATCAAGCAGGTGATCTCGCGACCGATGAAGAGGTCGAGATCGAAGTCCATCGCTCCGCTGGCGCCAAGGTTCAGTGCATCGGGCGTCTTCAAGAGCAGTTCGTACGCGAACAAGCTGTTGATCCCTTCGTTTCCTGACAGCCGAACCGCTTCCAGCGTCGGCTGTCCGAGCAGGACAGGAATTGCAGGAGACTGAATCGAGAGCGTGCGCTGCATCGCGATCTTTCATGACGGAAAAGAGATCGCGCAGTTTGCGAGCGCGCATCCGCTCACATTGCGAACAATCGTCACCCATCCATGAAACCAGCACCTGCCTCCAGATTCGCCGCGCAATGTGTGACGGACTCGGCAAGTACCTGAAAACAGACACCAATGGCCCGTAGTCCTTTAGCGCTAGACCGTATTGCGAATAGCCGCGAAAGGTACCCCCTCCTAGACTTTCCCCACGAGGCCTGAACGGCGCGCACTTCCGCGGCGTCGAGCATCTGCTGCAACACCGGCGGCAGGTGCACCGGCCGCGTGCGGGGGTCCAATGGCGTGGTTTTCAAGATGGGGATGGGAGCGCCCTGCACGTTGTCGTGCGGGAATCGCAGGCGCGCTCGGCCTGGCCGGCATTCTTCTGCTGGGCTTCGGCCCCCCGGTCTCGGCGCAGCCGAATGCCGAAGCGGCAGCCAGCAAGGCCGAGCAGGCCCGGCTCGCCGACACCGACACCTTGCTGGCACTGACCAGCGAAGGCGCCGTGCTCTACGGGCAGGACGCGGTCAAGCTCTCGGGCTACCAGTACTGCAGCCAGGCCGTCGCATTGGCGGAGGCGGGCGAATTCCGTCAGAGCATCCGCGCCGCGAGCAAGGCGCTGCACCTGGCCAACGCCACGCGCGATCCGAACCTCATGGCGATGGCCAATCGCGACCTGGCGATCGTCTACAGCTACTCGGGCCAGCTCGAAAAAGCCGAGGAGTTCGCACGCGAGGCGCTCAAGCATCCGGCGCGCGATCCAAAGCTGGTGGTCGGCCCGGTGCAGAAGGTGATCGGCGACGTGCGCACGCGCCGCGGCGATTTCTCGGGAGCGGTGCTCAGCTACGACGAAGCGCTCGCCAACAGCTCGCCGCGCTATGCGCCGCTGGTGCAGGCCTCGCTGGTCAACGCGCTCATCGAATCGGGTGATGCCGTCCGGGCGCGCGAAGTGCTCGGCACCATGCCGCCGCCCAAGGACGCACCGCTCACCGCGCAGCTCGACCGCACGCGCGCCCGCCTGCTGCTGGCCGAGAACAAGCCGGCCGAGGCGCGCGACATGTACCGCGCGCTCACCGCGCGGCAGGTCGGGGCCGATACCGAGTACTACCGCCTCTGGGCCTGGGACGGCGTGGCGCGCAGCGAGATCGCGCTGGGCCAGAAACAGGCCGCGGCCGAGGCCGTGGGCCAGGCGCTGGGCGGCGTGGACAAGGTGCGCGCCAAGTTCCGCAGCGAAGAATTCAAGATGGGCCTGTTCTCCGACCTGCAGTCGGTGTTCGAGCGCGGCGTGTCGGTGTACAGCGATGCGGGCGATGCGCGCGCGGCCTTCGAGGTCAGCGAGCACAGCCGCTCGCGTGCGCTGCTCGACGCGGTACGCGGGCGCGCGAAGGTCAGCGAGCAGGCTTCCAACACGGTCGACCTCGCCACGCTGCAGCGCACGCTGGCCGCCGACGAGCGCGTGGTGCAGTTCCACTCGCTGCCCGACCGCCTCGTGGTGTGGGTCGTGAGCCCGAGCGCGATTCAAGAGAAGACGGTGGCCGTCAAGCGCGAGGAGCTCAACGAGCTGGTCGAGACCTTCCGCAACTCCATCGTGCGCGGACGCCGCACCGCCATTACCAACGCCGACAAGCTCGGCGCCGCGCTGCTCGGGCCGCTCGGCCTCGCACCGGGGCAGCGCCTCGTCATCGTGCCGCACGGCCCGCTGCACTACCTGCCGTTCCAGGCGCTGCGGCTGGACGGCCGCTACATCATCGAGACGCACCCGGTGTCGGTCGCGCCGTCGATGAGCATCGCGGTGCAGCTCGCGCAGCGCACGCCGCGCGTGAACGCATCGCTCACCGCCTTCGGCAATCCGCGCATCGAGGACAAGTACGACCTGCCCGGCGCCGAGACCGAGGTGAAGCAACTCGCGCAGCTCTTCCCGCGCAACACCGTGTTCATGGGCGCGGCCGCCACCAAGACGCAGTTCCGCGACGTGGCCGCGCGCTCGCCGCTGATGCACGTGGCCGCGCACGCCGAGGCCGATGCGGTCGATCCGCTGTACTCGCGCATTCTCCTGGCCAACGAAGGCGGAAAGCAGAACTTCCTCGAAGCGCACGAGATCCTGGGCATGCCGATGGACGGCACTGCATTGGTCACGCTCTCGGCCTGCGAATCGGGGCTCGGTCGCATCGCGCAGGGCGACGAGGTGCTGGGCTTCACGCGTTCGTTCCTCTCGGCCGGCAGCTCCAGCCTGATCGCCTCGCTGTGGCCCGTGTCGGACGACGCGACCGCGGTACTCATGGGCACGCTTTACGGCGAACTCTCCAAGGGCCGCGACCTGCAGAAGGCCATGCAGGCCGGACAACTCGCCGTGCTGAAGGACCCCAAGATGTCTCATCCCTTCTTCTGGGCGCCGTTCAACCTGATCGGCAACTGGCGCCTCACCGTCGGGAGCTGATCCATGCGCAACGCCATGAACAGCAGCAACCGCTCCACCGCCCTCGCTCCACGCAGCGCACTGCGCCCCATCGCCTGGGCCACCGGCGCCCTGGTGTCGGCCGTCCTCTTCATGGCGGCGGACCGCGCGCATGCCGAGGAACACGCGCAGGCTGAGCAACAAGCCGCACCGGCCAACGATGCCGGCGACAGCACGGAACTGCTCCCGACAAAGGACCCGTGCGGCACCTGCGACCGCCCGCTCGCGCAAGCGACCGGCACCGTCGCGCCGCAAAGCCTGCCCGCACCGCCGCGCCCCGCCGGCACGACGTTCAAGCTCAACGATCTGCGACTGAACGGCGTGAAGGCGCTGACCAACGCAGAGCTGCAGTCGATCACCGCGCCCTACATCGGCCGCGACGTCACGCTGGGCGATCTCGAAGGGCTCGCGCAGGCGATCACCGCGCGCTACAAGGAGCGCGGCTACTTCCTCGCGCAGGCCATCGTGCCGGTGCAGACGGTGCGCGACGGCATCGTCGAGATCAGCGTGATCGAAGGGCGCCTGGGCAAGGTCGACGTGGTCGTCGCGCCCGATGCGCCGCTCAGCGAGGCGCGCGTGCGCGGCTTCCTCGCGCCGCTGCAGCCGGGCGAAGCGGTCAGCGCGCAGGGCTACGAGCGCGCGATGCTGCTCTTGTCCGACCAACCGGGCGTGAAGGTGTCGTCGGGCCTGCAGGAAGGCACGTCGCCCGGCACCACCGACCTGTCGGTCGAAGTGGCCGCCGCACCGCGCTGGGCCTTCACGGCCGAGGCCGACAACCACGGCACCAAGGAATCGGGGCGCTACCGCGTCGGCGGCACCGCGCGCTGGCTCAGCCCCTTCGGCATCGGCGACAACCTCGACATGCGCCTGATGGTGTCCGACAGCAACGACCTGCAGTTCGGCCGCATCGCGTACGAAGCGCCCATCGGCACCAGCGGGCTGCGTGCGGGCGTGGGCCTCGCGCGCGTCAACTACGAACTCGGCGGCCAGTTCGCGGACTACGAGGCGCGCGGCCGCGCCAACGTGCTGGACTTCTCGCTCAACTACCCGCTGATCCGCCAGCGCCAGCAGAACCTGTTCCTGCGCCTGGGCGCCGACATCAAGGACCTGACCGACGAGGTCGGCATCGCCAACACCACTTCGCGCAAGCGCGTGCACGGCCTCAGCATGGGCTGGACCTGGGAGCGCCGCGACGAGGTGCTCGGCGGCGGCTACTGGGCGAGCACCGGCACGCTCTATCACGGCAACCTGTCGATCCGCGATCCCGAGAGCCGGCTGGCCGACCAGAGCCTCGGCGGCCACAACACCGAAGGCGGCTTCACCAAGATGACCTTCCAGCTCTCGCGGCTGCAGGCCATCGTGCCGCGCCATTCGCTGTACCTCTCGGTCGGCGGCCAGTGGGCGAGCAAGAACCTCGACGGCTCCGAAAAGCTCGCGCTCGGCGGCGCGCGCGCGGTGCGTGCGTATCCCTCGGGCGAACTGCTGGTGGACCAGGGCGTGATCGGCACTGCCGAGTGGCGCTGGTCGTTCAACGAAGAGCTCACGCCCTTCCTGTTCTACGACGCCGCACGCGGAAAGATCGTGCGCAACCCCACGGTCTTCGACGGCGCCAACAGCCACAGCCTGCGCGGCTACGGCGTGGGCGTGAGCTGGTCGCGGCCGGGCAATTTCTCGATCAACGCCACGCTCGCCTGGCGCGCCGGCACGCCGCCGGCGCAGACCGACGGCGGTGGGCGCAATCCGCGCCTCTACGTGCAGCTCATCAAGGCGTTCTGACCATGAAGCAACGCAGCAATCCTTCCCGCCAACGGCCCCGCCACCATCGCGGCCTGCAACTGCGGCCCCTGGCGATCTCGCTCCTGTGCGCCGGCCTTTCGCCGGCCATCGCGCAGGTGCTGCCCACGGGCTTTCTTCCCATCGCGGGCGGCGTCACGATGAGCCAGACCGGCGCCGTGATGAGCATCAACCAGCCGCTCGCGCGCGGCATCGCCAGTTGGCAGACGTTCTCGATCGGTGCGGGCGGCACCGTCAACATCGTGCAGCAGAGCGCCAGCAGCGTGCTGCTCAACCGCGTCACCGGCAACGAGCTCTCGACCATCGCGGGCACGCTCAACGCCAACGGGCGCGTCATATTGGTCAACCCCAACGGCGTGATGTTCAGCCAGGGCGCGACGGTGAACGTGGGCGGCCTCATCGCCTCCACGCTGGCGCTGACGACCAGCGACAAGAGCTTCATGGACGGCGCCACCAAGCTCACCTTCGAGCGCGCCGATCTCAACTCGGCCGAGGTGCGCAACCTCGGCAGCATCACGGCCACCGGCGGCGGGCCGGTGGTGTTGATGGGTGCGGCGGTCGGCAACGGCAGCACCGGCACCATCACCGCGGACAACGGCACCGTCGCGCTGGCCTCGGGCCGCAGGATCACGCTCGATCTCGTGGGCGACGGGCTCACCAACCTCGTGATCGCGCCCGACGCCATGGCCACCCATGCGGCCGTCAGCAACGGCGGCACGATCCAGGCCGATGGCGGGCGCGTGGCGCTCGTCGGAAGTTCGGTCACCGCGGGCGAGCTGGTGGTCAACCAGACCGGCACGGTGCGCGCGCGCAGCATCGGCACGCGCAACGGCGAAATCATCCTGGGCGGCGGGCGAGACAACCAGGTCGCGATGACCGGCGGCACGCTCGACGCCACCGGCGACACGGCCAACGAGCGCGGCGGCAGCATCCGCATCGCGGCGGGGCAGGTGCAGCTGCAGGCCAACGACAAAGGCCAGCAGGCGGTGGTCGATGCCAGCGGGCTGGCCGGCGGCGGCACGGTCGCGGTGCGCGGTTACGACGTGGCCCTGTCGTCGGGATCGGTGCTGCGCGCCAATGCCACCGGCCAGGGCGCGGGCGGCACCATCGACGTGGGCACGGCAACGGGCCAGGTCCTGGTGGACGGGCTCACCGCGCCCGAGCGCGAATCGCATGCGCAGGTGTTCGGCGAACTGAGCGCGCGGGGCGCCGGCACCGGCGCGGGCGGTGCGATCACGACCTCGGGCGATTTCCTGCGCATCAACCCGGCGAAGGTGGATGCCGGCGGCGGCACGCAAGGCGGCGCCAACGGAAAGTGGACAGTGACCGCCGCATCCGACCTCAACGTCGTTTCGGCCGCCGACATTCCGGCCTACGACAGCATCTACCCGCCGTTGTCGATCACCAACGTGAGCGCGGAAGGCATCGGCGGCACGCTCGGCCGCGGCACCGATGTGACGCTCTCCAGCAGCAGCATCGGCGACAACGCGGGCGTGCGCTTCGCCGCGGATGCCAAGGTCATCAAGTCCGAAGGCGGCACCGCCACGCTCAGGGTCGATTCGGCCGGCAGCATCGTGATGGCCACGGGCTCGGCCATCGATGCCCGCACCGGCGCGCTGCACGTCGACTTCAACGCCGACTCGACCGGCCGCGTCGCGGAGAACGCGGCAGTGATCAACTCCGGCTCAGGGCCGGTCACCGAACTCGACTACGCAGGCTCGATTCGCCTGAGCGGCGCCACCATCAACGCCAACGGCGGCTCGGTGCGCTTCTTCGGCCAGAGCGACGCGGCCAACGGCCGCGCCATCGGCGGGTCGGCCTCGCACACCGACGAGCCCGCCGATTCGTGGCGCGACGGCGTCTACCTGAACGCAAGCTCCGTCACCACCAGCGGCAGCGGCCAGGTCTCGATGCGCGGCCAGGGCCGAAGCTGGGTCTCCGACCCATCGGGCACCGGCGGCTTCTATGTGGGAAGCGGCGGCGTGGTCGTGACGAACGACAGCGCCGTGCAGGCCGGCACCGGCGGTGTCTCGCTCGACGGTGTCGCGGGCTTCGGCGCGAGCGGCGTGGCGGCGCAGGACGGCGCCAAGGTCGTCGCCACGGGTGACATCGCGATCACCGGGCGCGGCGCCGCATGGAACGACACCATGCCCGCCGCTGGCGCGGGTTCGAGCACCGCTGTGCTTATCGACGCCGCCTCGGTCGCGAGCGATCGCAACGTGCGCATCGACGGCACCGGCGCCGACCTCGACGGGTTTCGCACCAGCAAGGCGTTTGCGGCACAGAACGACTTTGCCGGCAGCAGCCAGGGTGTCTCGATCTACGGCAGCGTCACGGCGGGCGAGGGACAGCGCATCGACGTGAACGGACGCGCCGGCAACCAGAGCTTCACCTCGACGCTCGACGACAGCGGCAACATCGTGGTGACCCCGTTCGGCCAGGTCTACGGCGTCGTCGTGCGGGCCAACGAAGCGCTGCCGAATCCGCTGCGCACCTCGGGCGGCACCATCGCCATCGACGGGCAGGGCACCGACGTGTCGCTGCGCATGGAGACCTTCGGCTCGGGCTCCTTCGCGCTCGCCGCGGCACCAGAGCCGGGCGCGCTAGCGGCCCCACCCCAGCCCGCGCTGCTGTCGGTCATGAGCGAGACCGGCAAGGGCGGCAACATCTCGGTGCGGGGCCGCAACATCGTCATCGACGGCGCGGAGCAGTTCGGCGACGTACCGCTCGTCGGGCGCCTGGATGCGAGCGGCGCCACCGGCGGCGGCAGCATCGACATCGCCGCCACTGGCGTGATCGCCGTGGGCGCCAACGCCAGCCTGGAAGCCAACGCCACCGGCTCGGGCAACGGCGGCAGCGTGAAGGTGGTCGCGGGCGACAGCCTGCGCGCCTACGGCAACCTCTCGGCGCGCGGCGGCGCGGAGGGCGGCAACGGCGGCTTCATCGAGACCTCGGCCGCGCAGTTCGACCTGGCCGGCATTCGCGCCGACGCCTCGGCGCCGGTGGGCAACGCGGGCTCGTGGCTGATCGATCCGTTCGACGTCGACATCGTGAGCGGCGTCGCCACCGGCTCCCTGACCGGCAACCCGTTCGATCCGATCGCCGCCTCGACCATCCAGGACGGCGACATCAATGCCGCGCTCAATGCGGGCACCAGCGTAACGATCGGCACCGGCAGCACCGGCTCGCCTTTGCTCGGCGACATCCACATGTCGAACGCGAAGGGCGCGGTCAACATCAACTACAGCACCAACAAGGGGCCGGTGACCTTCCAGCTCGATGCCAACCGCAGCGTGCGCGGCGACGCGGGCACGGTGATCCAGTCCACCGGGGGCGGCGCGCTGAACGTGGTGTTCAACGCCGACGTCAACAACGGCGGCACGGCCACTGGAGGCGGGCAGATCAGCTACAGCGGCGACATCTACACCAACGGCGGCAACGTCGTGATGAACGGCAGTTGGGCCAACCCCAGCAACCAGAGCGTGAGCGTGAACCTGGACGGCAACGAGATCGACACCCGCGTGGGCCGCAGCGACGCGGGCGCGGGCGGCTCGGTCACGATCGTCGGCAAGAGCATCGGGCTGGGCGGCATCGGCGACGCCGCCGTCGCCGTGGACGGCGTGCACATCTCGACCTCGACCGGCAACGTGAACATCACCGGAACAGCCGAAGGCGCATCGGGCGTGCGCCTGGGCTCGCGCTTCGTCGCGACCGGCATCCCGAACCGGCAGACCGAGATCACGAGCACCACGGGCAACATCACCGTGCTGGGCGTGGGCAACAGCGTCACCAGCGCCGGCACGACGCCGGGGCACGGCGTGATCATCGACCAGTCGGCGCTGCGCTCCGTCGACGGCGACATCACGGTGCGCGGGCTGCGCCAGGCCGGCGGCCCCACCGTCGGGGACGGCGTGCGATTGACCACCGGCGCGCAGGTCGTGACCAGCGGCACCGGCGACATCGAACTGAGCGGCCAGTCCGTGGGCAACGGCGCCGGCGTGCGGGTCGGCCCGCAGGCGGCGCTGGGCGGCGCGGTCCCGCCCGTCCTGGCGGACGTCATCGTGTCCGCCGGCGGCAACACCGTGCTGCGGGCCGGCAACGACGGCAGCACCGATGCGCTGGTGATCGACGGCAAAGTCAGCGCCGCCAATGTGATCAACCTGCGGCCGGGCGGTGTCGATGCCGCGGGCAACGGCGTGGACCAGACGGGCACGCCGATCACCCTCGGCGGCACGGCCGCCACGGGCTTCGCGGTCTCGGCCGCCGAGTTCGGGCGCCTCACGGCCCCCACCATCGTGGCGGGGAGCAACGCGCATGCCGCGAACATCGATGTCGTGGGGCCGCTGACCCTGCCGTCCGCACTCACGCTGCAGAACGGTGGCGGCGGCAACATCCAGCTCGGCGGTGCCATCGCGGCGACGCGGCTCGGGCTGCTCAGCGCCGGCAACATCACGCAGGCCGCGGGCGCGCCCATCACCGCCGGCACGCTGATGGCGCGCTCCACCGGCGGCAGCGTGCTGCTCGACATGGCGCCGAACAACGTCAGCGCCGCCACGGTGGGCGGCGGCGCGGCCGGCGCCTTCCGTTATGTCGACGTCGACACGGTGCAGCTGGGGTCGGTGTCCGTCACGGGTTTCGATGCCGCGAGCAACGCGCCGCAGGTGCAGTCGGCCACCTCGATGGCGGCCGACACCGTGTTCGTGCGCACGCTCTCCGGCGACCTGCTGCTGGGCACCAACGTCAGCAGCACGAGAGGCACCGATCTCGTGGCCGCCTCGCGCTTCCAGAACCTGGGCGCCTACACGATCACCGGCGCGCCGTGGCGCGTGTGGGCCGACACCTGGGGCGGCGAAACGCGCGGCGGCCTGTTCGGCTCGGGCCCGCTGCCCAACCTGTACCACTGCGCATACCTGGGGTTGTGCACCGTCACCGTGTCGCCGGGCGACAACCACTTCATCTACGCGCAGCAACCCGTGGCCACGGTGGTGATCGGCAATGCGACCCGCCCCGCGGGCCAGGCCAATCCGCCCTTCACGTACACCGTCGCCGGACTGATCCTGGGCGACACGGCCTCGAGCTTCAGCGGCGCACCCGGCACGTCGGCAACGCCGGACAGCCCGCCGGGCCTCTATGCGATCAATGGCAGCTTCGCTTCCGCCGCGGGCTATGCGGTCAACGTGCGGCCGGGCGACCTGACGGTGACGGAGGCGCCGCCGCCTTCAGTCGTGCTCCGGTTGCCCGACTTCCCCAAGCCCGACGTGCTGCGCGAAGTGCCTTCCACCTGGCTCTACGACCGCAACGTCGGCCCGCCGCCGATCTGCTTTGCGACCGGTGCGCTCGAAGGCGATCGCGCATCGCAAGGCGGCGATGTGCTGGCGCGCGAATGGTCGCGCGTGCGGTCGCGGCCGAATCTTTCGAGTTGCGTGGACACCGAAAAGCGCAACGGCTGCGCCGATTTCTGACGGCGGCGTTCGCGCCTTTTCAATCCACAAGAGCCGTTCGGGCTGAGCTTGTCGAAGCCGCGCGCCCACCGCGAACAGCCCTTCGACAAGCTCAGGGCGAGCGGTGTCATGGGCGGATGGCCACTGCATTGTTCGAATTGCCCAACAACCGTTCTGGCTGAGCTTGTCGAAGCCTTGCGCTGACCGCGAACAGCCCTTCGACAAGCTCAGGGCGAGCGGTGTCATGGGCGGATGGCCACTGCATTGTTCGAATTGCCCAACAACCGTTCTGGCTGAGCTTGTCGAAGCCTTGCGCTGACCGCGAACAGCCGTTCGACGAGCTCAGGGCGAGCGGTGTCATGGGCGGATGGCCACTGCATTGTTCGAATTGCCCAACAACCGTTCTGGCTGAGCTTGTCGAAGCCTTGCGCCCACCGCGAACAGCCCTTCGACAAGCTCAGGGCGAGCGATGTCATGGGCGGATGGCCACCGCATGGTTCGAATTGCCCGACAACCGTTCGGGCTGAGCTTGTCGAAGCCGAGCGCCCACCGCGAACAGCCCTTCGACAAGCTCAGGGCGAGCGGTGTCATGGGCGAATGGCCACTGCATTGTTCGAATTGCCCGACAACCGTTCGGGCTGAGCTTGTCGAAGCCGCGCGCCCACCGCGAACAGCCCTTCGACAAGCTCAGGGCGAGCGGTGTCATGGGCGGATGGCCACTGCATTGTTCGAATTGCCCAACAACCGTTCTGGCTGAGCTTGTCGAAGCCTTGCGCTGACCGCGAACAGCCCTTCGACAAGCTCAGGGCGAGCGGTTTTATCTTTTCGAACGCAAACCCGGTATCAGGCACCGCGCGCCGCAAGCAGTTGCAGGTAGCGCTGCTGCGCGCCGGCCTCGACCGCGCGGCGCTCTTCGAGCAGCAGCAGGCAGCGCAGTGCGAGATCGAAGGAGCCGTGGCAGTGGTGTGCGACCAAGGCCAGATGCCGCAGCTGCTCGTCGTCCATCGCCTCGGGGCGGCGGATGTCGCGCATGTAGACCAGGTCGGCCTCCAACAGCTGGCGGAGGGGCCGGCGCGGATCGCCATCCACCACGCACGGCGCGATCGGCCACTGCTTCACCGCGGCGAAGCAATGCGGCACGAAGCCCTGGCCGCGCAGCTCCTGGTCGATTTCGCCCTGCGTCGGCTGGTCCTTGTAGAGCGTGACGAAGGACACCTCGGTCTGCACCATCACGGCCTGCGCCAGCTTGGCGCGGCCCGCGCGGAACACCGCGAGCTCGCTGCCCTGCACGTCGATCTTCAGGAAGTCGAGATGCGCGATCTCGGCGATGTCGTCGAGCCGCCGCGTCTGAACCGCGATCCGTTCGCGAACCTCGGCCAATGGCTGCAGGGCCTCGAAGAGCGCGAGCGATTGCGCATCGGGCGCGAGGAGGCTGGTCATGCCCGGTGCGGCGCAGACATGCAGCGTGTGCATGCCGCCGTCGCCGAGCGCCCACGGCAGGTAGCGCTCGAGCGGACCCTGGGCCTGCGTCAGTTCATGCAGCGCCGAAAGCTGCGGCTCGAAGCCCGTGACTCGGCACAGCCCGGCCTGCAACATCGCGAGATAGGGCGGGTCGCCGTCGATCGGGTTGGCCCCGACATCGACCACCTCGGTCAGCCGCCGCGGCGCAAGGATGTCGCGCAGGTCCACGGCAGCGCGTGTGGTCTGCGTCATCGTGTTCATCGGCCTTCGCGCACGGCCAGCGCACGGCCGAAGTGGCCTGTGTAGGTGCGCGTGCCCTGGTGCGACAGGTTGGAGCGGGCATCGATGAAGACCTGCCCGCCGATCGATTGCCAGCGGCGGCAGAACGCGAAGTCCTCCGCCAGGTAGGCTCCGTTGTCGGGCTCGGCGAGCACGTCGAAGAAGCGGTAGTGCGGCAGGTCGCGCGTCGCGGGGTCGGCGGCGCGCTCGGGTGTGTAGCGCAACTGCGGATAGGCGGCAGCGAGGCGCTCGAACACGCTGCGCGCGATCAGCATGAAGCCCGTGGGCGCATCCAGCACCTCGGTAAATCCTTCTGCGTCCACCGACAGGCGGGTGTCGAACGCATTCGCCGGAAAGCTGGCATGCAGCGCCTCGAAATCTTCGCGAGTGGCGCCGGCCGGCAGTGGCTCGCGAAGTCCGCCCGCGGGCCAGCCGTCGGTCTTGTGCGGGTAGATGCCCGCCACCACGTCGCGCCCCGCGCACAGAAGCCGGAGGGCCGCTTCGGGTTCGAAGCCGATGTCGGCATCGATCCAGAACAGGTGCGTCCAGCGGGTGTCGGCCATGAACTCCGCGACGAGGCGGTTGCGGGCGCGTGTGATGAGACTGTCGCCATCGAGAAAGCGTGTCTGCATCGGGAACCGGTGTTCCCACGCCAGGTTGACCAGGCCCAGGAGGCTGCGCACGTAGAGGCTGGTCATCGTGCCGCCGTAGCTCGGCGTCGCGACGAAAGGGCGGATGTCTTTCAGGGCAGAGAGATCGGGCATGGCGGGATGTCCTCGAGGGCGGTCTGCACGCATCGTGCGGGCGGCTGCGGGGCCACCATAGCACCCGCGCCGCGCGCACGCCCTCCCGGATTGCCCTCGGCCCGCCCGCTTCAGACGCCGCGCGCGCGGCGGTTGGACATGACCACGTTGTCCTTCGCGATGGCCTGGCCTTCCTGCATCGCGGTGATCCACGCCGCAGTCGAAGTCACGGCCGCGAAGTTGCTGTGGAACACGACGCTGAAGACGCGGTGGATCTCTTCCGCTGTGACCTTGCCTGCGTCGTTTGCATACGGCAGTGCGCCGCTCGCATCGGCGAGGAACTCCACGTTCAGGCCGCGGTGCATCGCCTCGAACACCGTCGATGCATCGCAGTTCTGCGTCATGTAGCCGGCCACGCTCAGCGTGTCGATTTCGTGGAGAGCAAGCCAGTCGGCGAAGTCAGTGCCGGTGAACACGCTCGGGAAGGTCTTGGTGATGAGGTGATCGCGCGGACGGTTCGCGACCTCGGGGTGCAACTGGCCATTGTGGGTGTCGGCCTGGAACACCGGTGCGCCCTTGGGGGCGTGGTGGCGGACCACGACGACGGGCACGCCGGCGGCGTGTGCGGCGTCCATCGCCTTGGTCACGTTGGGCAGCGTGTCCAGGATGGGCGGGTACTCGATCGGCAGGCCGCCGCCTTCGAAGTATTCGTTCTGCACGTCGATCACGACGAGGACGCGGCGGGGGGCGGCGGTGTTGCTCATGGTCTGTCTGGCTCCTTCTCTTTGTTCGTGCGGTTGGTATGGGCTCGATTCTTCGCCTTTCGCCGTCTGGCCGAAAGTGGCCCGATAGCCAATCATCGATAAGATCGGGCCATGGCCCGCACAACCACCACGACCACCGAAACCATCGCAGTCGTCGCGTTCGACGGCATCAGCCCCTTTCACCTGTCCGTGCCCTGCATGGTGTTCGGCGAAGACCGCACC
This sequence comes from Variovorax paradoxus EPS, assembly GCF_000184745.1. Lineage (NCBI taxonomy): Bacteria > Pseudomonadati > Pseudomonadota > Betaproteobacteria > Burkholderiales > Comamonadaceae > Variovorax > Variovorax paradoxus. The sequence continues at coordinate 599,198 of NC_014931.1, forward strand.
GAGGCCGGCGCACCGCGCTTTCGCATGCGCGTGTGCGCCCCGGAGCCGGGGCCGCTGCGGACCAACGCGGGCTTCGATCTCGTGGTGCCGCATGGGCTGGAGGCGATCCGCCGGGCGCAGATCGTGGTGGTGCCCTCGTGGCGCGACGATGGACGGCCCGCACCGCCTGCACTCATCCGCGCGCTGCAGGCCGCGCACCGGCGCGGCGCCACGGTGGTCGGCCTCTGCCTCGGTGCCTTCGTGCTGGCCGAGGCCGGGCTGCTCGACGGCCGGCCCGCCACCACGCACTGGAACCTCGCCGCCGCGTTCGCGAAGCAGTACCCGAAGGTGAGCCTGCAGCCCGAGGTGCTGTATGTCGACGACGGCGACGTGCTCACCTCCGCCGGCACGGCCGCGGGCATCGACTGCTGCCTGCATCTCCTGCGCGTGCGCTACGGCGCCGAGACGGCCAACCGCGCGGCGCGGCGCATGGTGGTCGCGCCGCACCGGCAGGGTGGGCAGGCGCAGTACATCCAGCAGCCCATGCCCGCGACGGCCGAGCGCGACCGGCTCGCACCGTTGCTCGAATGGCTGGGCAAGCACCTCGATGTGCCGCACGAACTCGACGAGCTCGCGCGCCGCGCGTTGATGAGCCGCCGCACCTTCACGCGGCGCTTCCGCGAATCGACGGGCACGACAGTCGGGCAGTGGATCCAGAACCAGCGCCTCGCGTTGGCGCAACGGTTGCTGGAGACCACGGACCATCCGGTCGAGCGCGTGGCCACCGGCGCGGGCTTCGGCTCCGCGGTGTCGCTGCGCAAGCACTTCACCTCGGCGTTCAAGGTGTCGCCGACGGTGTATCGCAGGCAGTTCTCGCGGACCGAAGAAGCGGCTTGAGGCGCCACCACCGTTCGGGCTGAGCGCACCCGTTCGGGCTGAGCGCCACCGTTCGGGCTGAGCGCCACCGTTCGGGCTGAGCTTGTCGAAGCCTCGCGCGGCGCTTCGACAAGCTCAGCGTGAACGGATCGGGTAGGGATCGTTTCCAACACAAGCTGGCTTCAGGCCGCGTGTGCGTGCCGCCGCGTAGTGAGCAGCGCGCGCAACTTGGCCGGCGGCACCGGCTTGGTCAGCAGCATCACGCCGCCATGCCGCAGCCGCTGCAGCACCTCGGGCCCTGTCGCGCCCGACACCAGCACCGCGAGCGCGTCGGGCTGCAGGCGCTTGGCCGCTTCGATCACGTCGACACCGTCGCCGTCGCCGGCCAGTTGCAGATCGCACAGCACCGCATCGAAATGGATGTCGCCCGTGCCCATCCGCGCGATGGCCTCGGCGCCGGTGGCCACGCATTCGACCTCGCAGCCCCACTGCTCCAGCAGCGCGCGGCTGCCGTCGAGGATGGCGGGGTCGTCGTCCACCACCAGGCAGCGCAGGCCCGCGAGCGGCGCGGGTGCGACGGGTGCGGGCTCGGGCAGCACGACGTCGGCGGCGCGCGCGGCGGGCAGGGTGAAGGCGAAGGTGCTGCCGGCCTGCAGCGCCGAGCGCACGGTGATGCGGGTGCCCAGCAGCGTGGCGATGCGCGCGCAAATCGCGAGCCCCAGGCCGAAGCCGCGGCGGCGGTCGCGCTCGGTGTTCGCCACCTGGTAGAACTCCTCGAAGATCCGACCCTGGTGGATCGGTGCGATGCCCACGCCGTTGTCACGCACTTCAATGCGAACGCCGGACGCGATGCGCCGCGCGGCCACCAGCACGGTGCCGCCTTCGGGCGCATGGCGCAGCGCATTGGCCACGAGGTTGTTGACGATGCGCTGCAGCATCGCCGCGTCGGTGCGCACCGCCAGGCCCCGGTCGCTCCAGCGCAGCCGCACGCGCGCCTCGATGGCGGCGGCGGCGTGTTGCGCATCGAGTTGGTCGAAGAGGGCGGCCAGCGAGATGCGCGTGATGGTGGGCGTGAGCACCTGCGCATCGAGCCGCGAGATTTCCAGCAGGTCGTCCAGCAGCACGCCCATGAACTCGGTGCTCTCCTGCAGCCGCAGCACGGCCGGGCGCTGCGCCGCGCTGGCGGTGGGCAGCAGGCCGTCGATGAAGAGGCCCATCGCATGCAGCGGCTGGCGCAGGTCGTGGCTCGCGGCCGCGAGAAAACGCGCACGCGAAAGCGCCGCCTGCTCGGCTTCGGCCATGCGCTGCAGCGCGACGGCGGTGGCTTCACGCACCCGCTCCTCGCTCACCTGGCGGTTGTGCTGCAGGCGTTCGGCGAGCCGGTCGATGTCGTGCGCGAGCACCGCCAGTTCGTGCGAGCCGCGGGTGCCGCCCTCGACCACTTCGCAGCGCATGTCGAAGTGGCCGGCTTCGAGCGCGGCGACGGTGCGCGACACGCGCCGCAGCGGCCGCGCCACCGTGCGCGCCATGTGGCGCACCGAGGCCCACGCCGCCAGCAGCGCCACCAGCGCGATGCCGATGCCCGCCATGAGCGAGCGGCTGCGCTCGCGCGCATAGGCGGTGGTGTCCCGGAAGGTCTGGACCAGGCCGATGGGCGTGTCGCCCGCCGCGGTGGAGCCCGCGGGCGCGAAGGCGCTGGCGCGCGAGGCCTCGCGCAGCGTGACCGGCGAGGTGAACATGCGCAATTGCGCGAGCGATTCGTTCTTGGGCCCGGCCGTGACGTACACGCCCGCGCTGTTGCTGATCTCCACCCGCATCACCTGTCCGCCGCGCAGCGCCGCATTGGCCACGTTCTGCAGCGCCGGCACGTCGCCCGCGTACAGGCTCAGGTCGGACATGGCCGCCACTTGGCGCGCCACGGCCTCGCCTTCGGCATCGAACTGGGCTTCGAGCGTCTGCAGCCGGTTGTGGGTGAACCAGCCGGTGAGCGCGAGCGCCACCGCCGCGCACGGCACCACGCCCAGGCGGAACAGGTCGCCCTGCAGATTGCCGCGCACGACCAGCGCGGACGCGGCACGGGGCTGCACCGCGTCGTCGCCGGCGGGCACCGGACCTTGCGGGGGCGGCGGGGCGTTCATCGCGGGGCCGCGAGGCGGTCGGTGAGCTCCCGTTCCTCCGGCAGGCGCAGGCCGAGCCCGCGTGCCACGGTGGCGTTGACGCGCACGGTGGCCGGCGTTGCCGCTTCCACCAGCGGGCTGTTGCTGCTGCCTGCGACGGCGACCTTCTGGCCCAGCAGGCGGGCTTGTTGTGCGAGTTGAGAAGGCGTCGAGACCGCTGCCGCCAAGCCGCCCGAGCGCACCAGCCCTTCGCTGGCGCCGAACACCGCGAGGCCTGCGCTCGCGCCCGCGCGCAGCACCGACAGCGTGGCCGCCTGGTTGTCGCCGATCAGGTCGGGCAGCACCATCAATGCATCGCTCATCGGCACCACGGTGCGCAGCGCGGCGGCGAGCGATCGGGCATCGGGCGCGTACTCCACGCGCACCTCCCAGGCCGGGTTGGCACCCTGCGCGGCGCGCTGCAGTTCGCGCACCAGCGGCTCCGACTCGGGCGTGGCGACCACGCCGATGCGGTGCTTCTGCGGCAGCACCGCATGGATGAGCGCGAGCTGGTCGGCCATGGCGGGGTCGCGCAGCAGCACGCCCACGCGGCGGTCGCCGCGCTTCAAGGCGGGGCTTGCGGCCTTCAGGGCCTCGTAGTCGAGCCGGCTCAGCATCGCGAGCACCAGCGGCTCCTGTCCGGGGCGTTCGACGGCGGCGCGCGCGGCCGCTGCGCCCACCGCCATGGTGAGGTTCGCGTCGGCCGCCGAGGGCCGCATGCTGCGCGTGCGAACGCCCGCATTGGCGCGGGGTTCGGTCTCGGCGCTGGCGGTTTCGACGCCCTGCGGCATCTCGCCGGTCGGCGAGAGGCGCACCAGCTCGAAGCGGCCACCCGGCTCCTGGCCCGCGCGCAACTGCTGCACGAATTCCGAATGCGCCGGGTTGTCGTCGCTCATCAGCACGGTGAGGCTGGGGGCGGCGGCCGCGCGGCTGGCCATCGACAGGCCGAGCAGGCCGACCGCGACGCCCGCGGTCAGGCCGAAGGCCAGCGCCGCACGCACTGCGCCGCGCAGCCTTCCGGGGAAGGGATGAAAGAGGTGTTTCGCGACGACGGACATGTGACTGCTTCTGCAGCGAGGGTGCATGACCCAATGTAAGGAGACGCCCTGTTTCGCGCGATAAGGCGGAGGGGCTATGTCCGTCCCCGCGACCCTGTGTCAGTGTGATGAAGTTCACACCGCAGCGGCCGCACGGCCTATGTCCGATGGACTATGCGTCTAGGTTGAGCAGCGCCGCCGCGCGCTGCGCGTGGATCGATTGGCGCAGCACCCGCGGCGAGACCGGCTTGTAGAGCACCGCGATGCCGGCGCTCGCCACTTCGCGGAGGCGATCAGGCTTGGTCTCGCCCGTGACCAAAAGGCGCGCCGTGCCGGGGCCGATGCCGCGCGGATGACGCTCCAGCGCGGCGATCACATCCAGCCCGTTGTCGCCGCCCTGCAGCAGCAGGTCGCTCACCACCACATCGGGCGGCTCGGCCCAGGTGTCGGCCAGCGCGAGCGCCTCGGCGCGGGTCTGCGCGACCAGCACCTCGGCGCCCCAGTTGGCGAGCACCACGGAGAGCCCTTCGAGGATCGTGCGCTCGTCGTCGATCACCAGGATGCGCAGGTTCGCCAGGCTTGGTTCCCCGTCCTCCATGCCCGCTGCCACCGGCGACGGCGTGGGCGACGGCAGCGCGGCCGGTGCCGAGCGCACCAGCACCCGCACGCAGGTGCCCTTGTGCAGCCGCGAGCTGAGCTCCACCCGCGTGTTCAGCAGCTCGGTCAGCCGCTGCACTGTCGCGAGGCCCAGGCCCATGCCGCGCGCGCCGCGCGCCGACGGCCGGCCGGCCGGCTCCACCTGATAGAACTCCTCGAACACCCGCGTCTGGTGCTGCGCGGCGATGCCCACGCCGGTGTCGACCACGTCGATGCGAACGCCCTTGCCGCGGCGCCGCGCGCCGATGAGCACGCCGCCTTCGAGCGTGTGGCGCAGCGAGTTCGACACCAGGTTGTTCAGGATGCGCGAGAGCATCACGTAGTCGCAGCGCACCCAGAGCTCGGTCTTGCGCGCCACCAGCCGGAGGCCCTGCTGCTCGGCCACGGGGCGGAAGTTGCGGCTGATTTCGTCGAACAGCCGGTCCAGCGGAAAGTCGGCCCACTGCGGCTGCAAGACGCCGGCGTCGAGTTGCGACAGGTTCAGCAGCTCCGAGAAAAGCCGGTCCAGCGATTCGACGCATTCGCGGATGTGCCCGATGCGCTGCAGCTTCACCGGATCGGTCTCGCCGTTGGCCAGCCCGTCCGAGAAAAGCGTGAGCGCATGCAGCGGCTGGCGCAGGTCGTGGCTCGCCGCCGCCAGGAGGCGCGTCTTGGCCTGGCTCGCCACTTCGAGCAGCGCGTTCTTGCGCGCCAGCTCGGCCGTGGCCTCGTTGATGCGGCTTTGCAGCAGCCGACGGCTCTCGGCGAGCGCGCGCGCCGCGTGGTTGAAGCCCAGTTGCAGGTGCTTCACCTCGGAGGTGCCCTCGATCGCCACGCTCGCGTCCTCGCCCGCGCCCAGGCGGTCGACCGCCTTGCCGAGCGCACGGATCGGCTCGCTGATGCGCCGCGCCGCCCACCAGCCGGCGAGCCCGACGCCCAGCAGGCTGATCGCCAGCACCACCGCCACGTTGAGCCACACCGAGCGGCGGGCGTTCTGCACCGCGGAGAGGCTGATCTCGACCATCACCTTGCCGTTGTGGCGGCCGTCGTCGGCCACGATCGGCACCACCACCTGCAGGCCCTCGCCGCGCGCGCGGTCGACGGTTTCGGAATTGGCCACGATCTCGCCGTCTTCCGTCCAGATCTGCACCTGCTGCACATGCGGCTGGTAAGTGCCCGACTGGGCCGTGCGCTGCAGGGCGCGCTTGTCCATGCGCGCGAGCGGCGCCTGCGCCACAGTGGCCACCTGCAGCGCCACCGTCTGCGCATTGGCGCGCATCAGCTCGGTGAGGTTGCCCAGGTGCTGGCGCGTCAGCACGGCGATGGCCGTCAGCGTGGCCGCGGTCGCCGGCACCAGCGCCAGCAGGATCAGCTGCTGGGCGAAGGTGAGGCGGGCGAGCCCACGCAGGACGCGGAAGTTCCAGTTCATCGAGGCCGCGAGCTTAGGAGCCCAACGCCAAACATGGAAGACAGGAAAAACATCACAAAATTAACTTGTATTTGCTATTTAATGGCGTCCGCGTTGCCCATTAGACCCGCTGGTGCGCAGCGGCCCTACGCCTTTCGGTCCTGAAAATGCTGGCTTTCCTGCGTCATTTCGCTGCCGTCCCCGCTGTTTTTTCCGCTGCTTTCCGGGCTGCGGCGCTGGCGTTTTTCGTCGGCCTGCCTGTCGTGGCCGCGGCCCAAACCGCCCAGGCGGCACCGCCGGACAAGACCGCCGTGCGCTTCGGCATCCTGCCGCTGGGCGGCGCCTTCGAGTCGCGCAGCGACTGGGACCCGCTGCTGGCCGAACTGAGCCGCGCCATCCATCGCCCGGTGAGCGTGCTCTCGGTCAATTCGTACGAGGCGCTGGAGCAGGCGATCCAGCGCGACGAGGTCGACATGGCCTTTCTCTCCGGAAAGATGGCGCTGGACGCCGTGACCCAGCGCCGCATGAAGGTGGTGGCCCAGGTCGTGCGGCACGACGGCCTGCCCGGCTACCGCGCGCTGCTGCTGGCGCGCAAGACGCCGCCGCTCAACACGTTGAAAGACCTGATGGACCAGCCCGAACGCTGGCGCCTCGCGCGCGGCGAGAAGCAGTCGGTCTCGGGCTTCATCGTGCCGCAACTGCAGCTTTTCTTGCCGAACCACATCGTGATGGAGACCCGCTTTTTGAGCGAGGTCGTCGGCACCCACCAGACCAACGCGCTCGCCGTGGCCAACAGCGAGGCCGACGTGGCCACCAACAATTCGGCCGACTTCGAGCGCTTCAAGCTGCGCTTTCCGGCCGAGGCGCAGCGGCTGCAGGTGCTGTGGGAGTCGGAATTGATACCACACGCGCAGATCGTGGTGCGGCGCGAATATCCGGCCGAACTGCGCAGCCGCGTGCAGGCCTTCCTGACCGCCTACGGCCGCGGCAAGGGCCCGCGCGGCGACGCCGAACGGCTGGTGCTCAAGTCGCTGCACGACCTGGCCGGCTTCGTGGTGGCCGACAACAGCTCGCTGCAGCCCGCGGCCAAGCTCGCCTACCAACTGGCCAAACAGAACGCCGTGACGGCCCAGTTCGTGAACGACGCCGCCAAGCAGGCCCGCCTCCAACGCATAGAGAACGGCTACGCCGAGCAGGTCAGTGTGCTCAGGGACATCGCGCCTTGATCGATCCGGGCAGCAGTCGATCGCCCTGAACAGCAGCACGCCCCAACAAGCCAAGCCAAGCCGCGACATGCCCCCCGCACTCAAGCACCTGCTGGCAGCCGCCTTCATTGCAGCCTCCGGGCTGCTTCCGCCGTCGCTCGCCCTGGCGCAAGCAGTGAACGAGAAGCCGGTCCAGACGATCCGTTTCGGCGTGCTCCCGCTCGGCGGCACCGTCGAATCGCGCGCCCTGTGGACGCCCTTCATGGCCGACATGAGCCGCTCCCTCGGCATTCCGGTCAATGCGTACTCGGTGCCGTCGTACGAGGAACTCGACCGCGCCATCGGCAAGGACGAGATCGACATGGCCTTTCTCTCCGCCAAGATGGCGCTGGACGCCGTGATGCAGCGCCGCATGAAGGTCGTGGCCCAGATCGCGCGCCGCCCCGGCATGCCCGAGCACCGCGCGGTGCTGCTCGCGCGCAAGGCCGGCCCGCTCAACACCCTGGAAGGCATGCTCGCCCAGCCCGAGCGCTGGCGCCTCGCGCGCGGCGACAGCCGTTCGGTCACCGGCTTCGTCGTGCCGCAGAGCCAACTCTTCCTGCCGAACAACATCGAGATGGAAACCCGCTTTCTCAGCGAGTTCGTCGGCACCCACCAGGCCACCGCGCTCGCCGTGGCCAACGGCGACGCCGACGTGGCCACCAACAACACCACCGACCTCGAGCGCTTCCGCCAGCAGTTCCCCATCGAGGCCGAACGACTCCAGGTGATCTGGGAGTCCACGCCGCCGCCCGGTGCGCCGATGGTGGTGCGGCGCAACTACCCGCCCGAGTTCCAGGCGAAGCTGCAGAACTTCCTAATCACCTACGGGCAGGGCAAGGGCCCGCACGCCGATGGCGAGCGCGAAGTGCTCAAGAACCTGCGCGCGGCCTACGGCTATGTCGCGGCCGACGACAGCGCGCTGTTGCCCGAGGCGCGGCTGGAATACGAACTCGGCAAGCAGCGCGCCATGGCCGCCGCCTGGGTGAACGAAGCGGCGCGCGCCCAGCGGCTGCAGCGCATCGAGAAGGCGTATGCGGAGCAGGTGCAGACGCTGCGTGCCGGCGGGCGCTGACACATCGCCGGGACTGCCCGCCTAGTCCCTTCGCCGTAGCTCCAAACCCCTTCGTCTAGGCCATTAGGCGGATTTGCCCGCCGCCCGCCGCGCCGGAAACTTCGTGTTTCTTTCTGGCAACCCTTGCCGTTGACGGAGTGCGGATGAGTTGGCGAACAAAAGTGGTCTGGAGCGAGGGGATGCTGTTGCAGCCCCAGCACCTGCAGCAGAGCGAGCGTCATGCCGATCATGCGAGGCATGTGCTCTTGCGTTCGACCACGCCCTACGCCTGGGGCTTTGCCGAACTGGAAATCGACCAGGCGGCGCTCACGCTGGGCAAGCTGGCGCTGGTGCGCGCGGTCGGCATCTTCGGCGACGGCACGGTGTTCGACATGCCGGCGGTCGATCCGCTGCCCGAACCCATCGACATTCCCTCTTCCATGCGCGACGAGGCCGTGGTGCTTGCACTGCCGCTGCGCCGCGCCGGTGCGCGCGAGGCCGACGCGGAAGAATATGAAGAGCTGGTGCGCCACCGGGTGCTCGAGTCCGACGTGCCCGATTCCAACACCGCCGGCGAGCGCACCGCGATGCTGCAACTCGGGCAGCTCCACACGCGCCTCATGCGCGCCAGCGAAGCCACCGACGCCTGGACCACCATGGGCGTCGCCCGCGTGGTCGAGCGCCGCACCGACAACCAGGTGCAGCTCGATCGCGGGATGCTCCCGCCGCTGCTCGACGTGGCCGGCCATGCGGTCATCCGCGCATGGCTCGACGAACTGCTCGGCCTGCTGCGCCAGCGCGGCGAGGCACTCGCCGGCCGCATGACGCAGGGCGGCACCGGCGGCGTGGCCGAGATCGCCGACTTCATGCTGCTGCAGGCGGTGAACCGCAACGAAGCCATCTTTGCGCACCTCGCGAAGAGCGCGATGCTGCACCCGCAGCACTTCTTCGAACATGCGCTCGGGCTCGCTGGCGACTTGTCGAGCTTTCGCGATACGCGCCGCGTCGCGCGCTTCGGTCCCTATATTCATGACGACCTCGCGCTGAGCTTCCGCCCGGTGATGGACGACCTGCGCCGCAGCCTCTCGATGGTGTTCGAGCAGTCGGCCATCCGCATCGAGCTGCACGACCGCAAGCACGGCGTGCGCGTGGCGATGGTCACGGACGTGGAACTGCAGCGCAAGGCCACCTTCGTGCTCGCGGTGAACGCCAACATGCCCAGCGAGGCGCTGCGCGCGCGCTTCCCGACGCAAGTGAAGATCGGCCCGGTCGAGCGCATCCGCGACCTCGTGAACCTGGCCCTCCCGGGCGTCACGCTCACGCCGATGCCGGTCGCGCCGCGCCAGATTCCGTTCCACACGGGCGCGAACTATTTCGAACTCGAAACCCGCAACAGCGACCTGTGGCGCCAGCTCGAGCAATCCGGCGGCATCGCGATGCACATCGCCGGCGATTTCCCTGGCCTCGACCTTGCCTTCTGGGCTATTCGTTCATGAAGCCGCAAGCCAACCCCCACCCCGTTCGCCCTGAGCTTGTCGAAGGGCTGGGCACCGCGCGCAAGGTTTCGAAAAGCTCAGCCCGAACGGCTGTTGCAGTTTTCCACCCCGGTGGCCCTGAGCTTGTCGAAGGGCTGGGCATGGCGCGCAAGGCTTCGACAAGCGCAGCCCGAACGGCTGCTATCACCCAAGTGGCTGTTGCCGCATAGACGGCCCTGAGGTAAACCCATGAGCACACCTCCCGACCCCTTTGCCGCCTTCGAGTCGGAGCGCACGGTCATCAAGCCCAAGCCGCGCACGCCCGCCGGCACGCCGCCGGCCGCGACACCCGCACCGTTTTTCGGGGGCGCCGATCCGACGCCGGCCGTGGAAGTCGGCGAGATCGGGCTGCTCAATCCGCTGGTCTCGGCCGCGGGCAAGCTGCTGGTGCTGATCGGCAAGCTGCGCAACCTCGCGCAGCCGCCCAACGTGCCGGCGTTGCGCGCCTCCACCGCCGATGCGGTGAACCAGTTCGATGCCAGCGCGCGCCGTTCGGGCGTGAGCAACGAATCGGTGCTTGCCGCGCGCTACGTGCTGTGCACCGCGCTCGACGAAGCCGTGGCCAACACGCCCTGGGGCGTGCAGGCCGGCTGGAACAAGCAGAGCCTGCTGGTCCAGTTCCACAACGAGACCTGGGGCGGCGAAAAGGTGTTCCAGCTTCTCGCCAAGCTCGCGCAGGATGTGCCCACGCATCGCCAGTTGCTCGAACTCATCTACAGCGTGCTTGCGCTCGGCTTCGAGGGCCGCTACCGCGTGGTCGACAACGGCCGCGCGCAACTCGATTCGGTGCGCCAGCGCCTGGCCGACCTGATCGCCAAGGACCGACCGGCTGTCGAGCCCGAGCTTTCGCCGCACTGGCGCGGGCAGGGCGCGGGCACGGTGCGGCTGCGCGAATCGCTGCCGCTGTGGGTCTTCGCTGCGGGCTTCGCGTTCCTGCTCGCGCTCGCGTGGGTGGGCATGCAGATCATGCTGAACCAGCGCTCCGACACCACCTACGCCGCGGTGTCGGGCCTGCGCGTGCCCAACATCCAGATCGCGCCACCGGCACCGCCCGCGAAGACGCCGCGCCTCGCGCGCTTCCTCGAACCTGAAGTGAAGCAGGGCCTCGTCACCGTCACCGACGAGGCGGACCGCAGCGTGGTGCGCCTGCGCGGCGATTCCTTCTTCGGCTCCGGCAGCGCCGAGCCGATGGCCGCCTCGCTGCCGGTGCTGCGCCGCATCGGGCAGGCGCTGGCCGAGGTGAAGGGCGATGTGCTCATCACCGGCCACTCCGACAACCAGCCGATCCGGTCGCTGCGCTATCCATCGAACTGGCACCTCTCGGCTGCGCGCGCCGATGCGGTGAAGGGCGCGCTCACCACGCTGGTCGACCCCGCGCGCATGCGCTCGGACGGCAAGGCCGACGCCGAGCCCGTGGCCGCCAACGACACGCCCGCCAACCGCGCGCGCAACCGCCGCGTGGACATCGTGCTGCTGACCGAGCCCGAGCGCATTGCCTCCGCTGCGCCAGTGGCACCTGCGCCGGCTGCTCCCGTTCCAGGAGCGACGAAATGATCAAGAAAATCTTCGGCTTCCTGTTCAGTCCGCTGCTGCTGACGCTGCTCGCGCTCATCGTCGTCGGGCTCCTGATCTGGTGGATCGGACCGCTGGTGAAGATCGGTTCGCTCGCCCCGCTCGAAAGCGAGTTGGCGCGCTGGCTGCTGATCGGCGCCATCGTGCTCATCGTCGTGCTGCGCATGGCGTGGCGGCGCTGGCGCGCGCGCCGTGCGAGCCAGCACCTGACCGATGGCCTCATGAAAGCGCCGACGGTGAAGACCGACGCACCGGCCAATGGCGAGCAGAAGATTCTCGATACGCGCTTCAGCGAAGCCGTCGCCACCTTGAAGCAGATGCGCCTGCACGCCGCCGGCAAGAAGCCGGGCTGGCGCGACTGGATGTCCATCTCGGGCGGCAGCTATCTGTATGACCTGCCTTGGTACGTCTTCATCGGCGCGCCCGGTGCTGGCAAGACGACGGCACTCGTGAACTCGGGCCTGTCGTTCCCGCTCGCCGAGAAGTTCGGCCCCGGCGCGATCCGCGGTGTGGGCGGCACGCGCAACTGCGACTGGTGGTTCACCGACGAGGCGGTGCTCATCGACACCGCCGGCCGCTACACCACGCAGGACAGCCACCAGACCGAGGACAAGAACGCATGGGAAGGCTTCCTCGGCCTGCTCAAGAAAGCGCGCCCGCGCCGTCCGCTGAACGGCGTGTTCCTCACGGTGAGCGTCGCCGACTTGTTGAGCCAAGGGCCCGAGCAGCGCACGCAACTCGCCGCATCGATCCGCGCGCGTTTGCTCGAACTCGACAGCAAGCTCACGACCCGCCTGCCGGTGTATGTGCTCGTCACCAAGAGCGACCTGCTCTACGGCTTCACCGATTACTTCGACGACCTCGGCAAGGAGCAGCGCGCGCAGGTCTTCGGCTTCACGCTGCCGGCCGACGAGAACGTGCAGACCGAAGAGAAGGGCCTCTCCACCGCCTTCCATCGCGAGTTCGCGCTGCTGCACAACCGCGTGAACGACGGCCTCATTCCGCGCATGCAGCGCGAGACCGACGGTGGGCGCCGCGCGGCGATCTTCGGTTTCCCGGCGCAGTTCGGCTCCATCGGCTCGCTGCTGTCGGACCTGCTCGACCAGGTGTTCACCGGCTCGCGCTTCGCGCAGCCGCCGTGGGTGCGAGGCGTGTACTTCACCAGCGGCACGCAGGAGGGCAGCCCGATCGACCGCGTGATGGGCAGCCTGTCGCGCAGCTTCGGCATCGAGCGCGCGATGCTCGCGCCGCAGAAGTCGAGCGGCCGCAGCTACTTCCTCACATCGCTGCTGCGCGACGTGGTGTTTCCCGAGCAGCGCCTCGCAGGCGCCGACGTGAAGCTGGAGCGCCGCCGCCATCTGCTGCGCATGACGGGCGTGGCCGCGATGACGCTGGTCACGGTCGGCCTCATCGCGGGCTGGGGCTACAGCACCTGGCAGAACACGAACTACCTGAAGTCGGTGGAAGCGCGCGCCGTGCCCGCGCAGAAGAGCCTGGCCAATCTTCCGGTGCAACTGCAGAACCTGGTCGAGGTCGCGCCCGTGATGCAGGGCATACGCGACATCTGGAAGACACCCGAGAACCGCCAGGGCGATGAGCCGCTCAGCATGACGCTGGGCCTCTACCAGGGCAACAAGCTCGACGCCGCCGCGCGCCTTGCGCACCAGCGCGCGCTCAACGACGTGTTCCTGCCGCAGATCGCCAAGCGCATCGAGGACCAGCTGCGCACCGCGCAGAAGGACAACCTGGAGTACACGTACGAAGCGCTCAAGAGCTATTTGATGCTCTACCAGCCCGAGCACTTCGACCCCGAGGCGCTGAAGGCCTGGATCACGCTCGACTGGGCGCGCAGCCTGGACCGCGGCATTCCCGAAGAGCAGCGCATGGCGCTCGAAGAGCAGCTCGACGTGCTCATCGCCCAAGGCCCGCCGCGCTCGCCGCTCAAGATGGACGAGAACCTCGTGCGCAGCGTGCGCGCCGTGCTCGCGAGCTATCCGCTGGAACAGCGCGTGTTCAGCCGCCTGAAGCGCCAGCGCGCGACCAAGGACATTCCGGGCTTCAGCGTGGCGACGGCCGCCGGCCCCTCGGCGCCGCTCGTGTTCGAGCGCATCAGCGGCAAGCCGCTGACCGAAGGCGTGCCGGGCATGTTCACCTACGACGGCTATCACAAGCGCTTCCAGAACGAAGTGACGGTGCTCACCGGCCTGCTCGCCGCCGAAGACCCGTGGGTGCTCGGACAGGACAAGGGCGCCGCCGACCGCCTGCGCGACGTGGCCGCGCTCGGCGCGCTGACCGACCGCGTGCGCCGCCTGTACCTCGCCGAGTACGTGAAGCAATGGGAAGCGCTGCTCGGCGATGTGCGGCTGATTCGCGCCACGGGTCTCGACAAGAACATCGAGGCCGCGCGCATTCTCTCGGGCGTGAGCTCGCCGCTCGCGAACTTCCTGCGCGCCGTGGTGAAGGAGACCACGCTGATCCCCGCCGATCAACCGAAGGACGTGGTGAGCAAGGCCACCGCCACCGTCGCCAGCACCCGCAAGGGCCTGGAAGACCTGTTCGGCGGCGACCCCAACAAGCCGGTCGCGACCGGCAAGCGCATCGAGAGCATCGTGGACGACCGCTTCGAGCCGCTGCGCCGCCTGGTCACCGCCGCGGCGCCCGGCCAGCCCGCGCCGATCGACGATGCATTGAAGCTCTTCAACGAGGTGTACGTGTACCTCAACGCGGTCGACACGGCAGTGAAGGGCCGCACCTCGCCGCCGCCCGGCGATGTGGCCGGCAAGCTCAAGGCCGATGCCGGCCGGCTGCCCGAGCCGGTGCGCTCGATGGTCGAGAACCTGAGCCAGTCGGGCGCCGCGCAGGCGCAGGTGGCCGAGCGCGGCAACCTGAGCCAGGACCTGCGCCCCGTGACCGAGTTCTGCGCGCGTGCCATCGCGGGCCGCTATCCGTTCTCGCCCACCAGCAAGCGCGATGTGCTGCCCGAGGACTTCGGCCAGATGTTCGGCGCCGGTGGCCTGATGGACGACTTCTTCCAGAAGCGGCTGGCTGCATTGGTCGATACGAGCACGCGGCCGTGGCGCTACAAGCCCGTGGCCGAGCGCGGCGCGATCACCACGCAGGCGCTCGCGCAGTTCGAGCGTGCCGCGCGCATCAAGGACATCTTCTTCCGCGCGGGTGGCCGCGGGCCTTCGATGCGGCTGGATTTCAAGCCGGTGGAGATGGATGCGGGCATCACGCAGTTCATCCTCGATGTCGATGGGCAGCTCGTGAAGTACGCGCATGGCCCCGTGGTGCCGATGGCGGTGCAGTGGCCGGGGCCGAAGGGCAGCAACCAGGTGCGCATCCAGGTGAGTCCGCCTTCGACGACCGGCAGTTCGGGCTCGGCGGTCGATGGGCCGTGGGCGCTGTTCCGTGCGCTGGACGATGGACAGCTCGAAGCCGGTGATGCGCCGGAGAAGTTCTTCATCACCTTCCAGATCGGCGCGCGCAAGACGCGTTTCGAGGTGACGACGAACAGCGTGCAGCATCCGATTCGCTTGCGTGAGCTGCGGGAGTTTTCTTGTCCGGAGGGGTTGTGAGTTTGGCCACTTCTTCTTCCTCTTCATCATCTCTCTTTACCTCGACTGAATTGCCTGGGTGGTTTGGCAAATTGCCGGGGATGGGGGACTTTGCGCATCGGCGGTTGCCGGAGTCGTTTCGCACGGTCTGGGATCAGTGGTTGCAGCGGGGGCTTGCGCGGCTGCGGGATCGGCATGCGGACTGGACTGCGCATTACCTTGAAGCGCCGATCTGGTGTTTTGCGCTTGGGCCGCAAGTGGCCGGCGAGCGTGGGTGGATCGGGGTGTTGATGCCTTCTGTCGATGGCGTTGGACGGTACTTTCCGTTCACCCTTGCTGTTGAACTGGCTGGCGATGTGTCGGATGCGCTTCAGGGTGAGGCGCTGGTTGCCGCGCTGCAGTGGTGGGCTTTGGCGACTCAGGCTGCGCTTGAGGGACTGGATGGGGATCTCGATGCGCTGAGATTCGATGCCGTGCTTGGACGGCTGTTCGTGGCTGCTGCTGCCGGTTCTGTCGATGGCGTCGAGTTGCTGGAAATGCCTGCGGCGGGGGCTTCTTTGTGGCTTGGCGATCCTGCTGTTGAAGGTGGGGTTCGGATGCTTGCGACTGGGCTGCCTCGCGATGCGCAGTTCGAGGCTTTGTTTCTTGGGGGTGGGGAATGAACTCCTTGCTTCCTTTTACTTTCCGAGGCCGGGTCTCGCCCCGGCAGGCGACCTACTTTTCTTTGCTTCGCCAAAGAAAGGTAGGCAAAAGAAAGGCGACCCTGCTGTCTGCGACCCTCCGCTTCGCTGCGGGCAACCTGCGGTGCTCGCGGTTCGCGGGGTCTCGCAGAACTCGCTTCGCTCAAACAGCTGCGAGCCCTGATCCGCGAACCGCTGCGCTCCTCGGCGCAGCCAGAAGGGCTTTGGGGACCGACAGGCCATCGCTGCGCTCGGCCAGTTCACGGGCCTTCGCTGCGCTCGGCCGTGGTGCCCCCGCCCCGGCCCTCCCCCGGGAGGGGAGGGAGAAAGACAAGACATGCGACACCGGGCCTGATGCATTGCTCCTTCCCCTTCCGGGGGAAGGCTGGGATGGGGGCACGACGGCCCTCGCTGCACAGCTGCGCCTCATCGAGCGCCGCGTGCCCCCACCCCAACCCTCCCCCGGAAGGGGAGGGAGCCAATCCAAGCCGAGCGAAGCGATGGCTCGGGATGTCTTCAAAGCCGAGCGTAGCGATGGCGCGTCCGAAAGCCCTTCTGTATGCGCCGAGGAGCGCAGCGTTTCGCGGATCAGGGCTCGCCCTTGTTTGAGCGAAGCGAGTTTGGGCGAGACCCCGCGAAACGTGAGCACCGCAGGTTGCCCGAAGCGAAGCGCAGGGACGCAGACAGCAGGGTCGCCTTTTCTTTGCTTACGTTCTTTTGGCGAAGCAAAAGAAAGTAAGTCGCCCGCCGGGGCGAGACCCGGCCTCCGCCCCTCGCAGGGGAAGCAAAGCATCCAACCAGCAGGAGCAAGTCGATGACCGACTCTCCCTCCAACTCCTCGCCGCCGGAAGACGACCGCACAAGGGTCGTCTCCCGCCCCGCACCGCAGCAGCAGACAACAGGCACCGGCGACACCGCCGCAACCGTAATCAGCGCCGGCGTGACAAGCCTCTCCAACGTCCCGGTCACCAGCCCCGCATCAGCAACGCATGAAGCAGGCCTCCTCCCCGTAGGCAGCCGCCTAGCAGAATTCGAAATCACCCGAGTCATAGGCCAAGGCGGCTTCGGCGTCGTCTACGAAGCCTGGGACCACGACCTCGAACGCGTCGTCGCCATCAAGGAGTACCTGCCAACCTCTCTCTCGACAAGGCAGAACGACGGCACCGTCGTCCCCCTCTCCGAGAGACACAGAGAAACATTCGACCTCGGCATGCGCAGCTTCATCAACGAAGCCCGCCTCCTCGCCCAGTTCGACCACCCGTCACTGCTGAAGGTCTACAGGTTCTGGCAAGAGCGCGGCACCACCTACATGGTGATGCCCTTCTACCGAGGCGACACGCTGAGAGAAGCACTGGTCGCCATCCCCGCGGGCGTCGACGAGTCCTGGCTCATCCGCATCATGGACGGCGTCACGCAGGCGCTCGGCGTGATGCACAACGCCAACTGCTACCACCGCGACATCGCGCCCGACAACATCATCCTGCTCGAAGGCTCGGGCCGTCCGGTGGTGCTCGACTTCGGCGCCGCGCGCCGCGTGATCACCGACAAGACGCAGGCGATCACCGTCATCCTCAAGCCCGGCTACGCGCCCATCGAGCAGTACGCTGAGATGCCCGACATGTCGCAAGGCGCGTGGACCGACGTCTACGCGCTCGCGGCCGTGATGCACGTGGCCGTGTGCGGCCGCGCGCCGCCGCCTTCGGTGGCGCGGCTCCTGTCCGACAGCTACGTGCCGCTCGCGGGCAACGACATCCTTCGCCAGCGCTACAGCTTGAAGCTGCTGCAGGCGATCGATGCGGGCCTGGGCGTGCGGCCCGAGCAGCGGCCGCAGTCGATGGCTGACCTGCGCGCGGCGCTCGACCTGGAAGTCGGCCACAGCATCGCGCCGACGCCGCGCACGCAGCCGCCTTCGGGCGCGCGCACCGGTGGCGGGAACAACAACACGGGCTCGAACGCGAACGCCGCCACGGTGATCGCCGGCAAGAAGGCGCCACCGCCACCGGCGCCCGCACCCGGCAGCGGCAACAGCGGCGCGGGCAAGGGCAAGGCCGTTGCCGCCATCGCCTCGATCGCCGTCGTTGCCGCCGTCGCGGGCGGAGGCTGGTGGTGGTACCAGGGCCGCGCGGGCGGAACCGACAAGCAGGACGTCGCCATCGCCACGCCGCCACCGCCGCTGGAGAACGTCACGAAGCTGGACCCTCCGCCGCCTCCACCTCCACCTCCGCCACCGCCTCCTCCGGCAGCACCGCGCACGCCGCTCGAATCGCTGCAGTCGCTCGCGGCCGGCGCCGCGCCGGGCTTCGAGGTCACGGCCACGGCGAAGAAGCCCGAGGTCGCCATCGGCAAGGACAAGCTCGCCTTCGAGGTCCGCAGCAAGCGCGACGGCTTCGTCTACGTGTTCCTCCTGTCCAGCGGCGGCGAGATGTTCCTCTTGTTCCCGAACCTGCTGGACAAGTACAACAAGATCAACGCCAACAGCGCGCTCGCGCTGCCGCGCGCCTCATGGCCGATGGACGCCGGCGGCCCCGCCGGCACCAACCAGTTCGCGGTGCTCGTCAGCGAACACGAGCGCGACTTCAGTGCTTCCGGCGTGCAGAACGACGGCGTGTTTCCGCAGTTCCCGCTGCCGGTGCTCTCGGCGCTCGAAGCCACGCGCGGCACCGGCCCGTCGCCGCTGCTGGGCAAGCCGACCTGCGCGCCCGGCGCCCCGTGCAACGACGTCTATGGCGTCGCGAATTTCAAAATCGTCGAGAAGTAATCGTCTGTAGACGTTGGCCCATCGGCTCGATGGCCGCTTTTTCCGGACAAGGAGACTTTCATGCATACCTCTTCACAGTCGCCACGCTTCACTGGCTCCACGCTGATCCGATGGGCCGCCTTCGCAGCCGTCGCGTCGCTCGCGGGCTGCGTCAACCCGCCGCCAGCGGCCACCACCGCCGACACGACGGCCGCGACCGACACGTCGTCGACCACCAGTTCGCGCCCCGCCTCCACCGGCGCCAGCGTGGCCGGCCAGGCGCGCACCTTCTCGACGCAACTCGCCACCTACACCGCGGTGAGCTTCGATGCGATGCCGGGCTGGTCGCGCGACGACTTCTCCGAGACCTGGCCCGCGTTCCTCGGCAGCTGCAAGGTGCTCACAGGCCGCGGCGCCGAGTGGAAAGAGGTGTGCGATCGCGCCGGCAAGGTCGACGGCAAAAACCGCAACGCCATCCGCGGCTTCTTCGAGAGCGAGTTCTCGGCCTACCAGATCCGCGACGACGACCGCAAGCCCGATGGCGTGGTCACCGGCTACTTCGAGCCCGAGATCGCGGGCAGCCGCACCTACGGCGCGCCGTTCATCTACCCCGTGTACGGCCAGCCGGAAGACATGCTGTTCGCCGATGCGCGGAAGCTCCCGGCCGGCAGCGGCACGGTGGCCGCGAAGGTCGAAGGCCGCAACGTGGTCGTGCAGACGGGCCTGAGCACGCGCGACATGGGCGCGCCCGGCCTCTATGCGCTCGACCTCTCGGCCATCACCCGCGACACGCTGGACCGCAAGGTGCGCATGCGCATCGAGGGCAAGCAGCTGCTGCCGTACTACACGCGTGAAGAGATCGAGACCAAGGGCGCGCCCAACGCCAAGGTGCTGGCCTTCGTGAGCAGCGCCACCGCGCTCTACGAGATGCAGATCCAGGGCTCGGGCCGCATCAAGCTGGCCAATGGCGACACGATTCGCGTGGCTTATGCCGAGCAGAACGGCCAGCCGTTCCGCCCCACCATCGCGCAGGCCGCCAACGGCAAGCCGCGCAGCGCGGTGAAGGTGCGCGGTTCGTCGATCGAACTGCAACTCGACGACGGCGACGACGACGATGTCGGCAGCGTCGACAGCAGCGTCATCCGCACGCGCGGCTTCACGCTTGCACGGCCCACCGCCAGCGGCGCGGTCGTGGTGCCGGGTCGCCGCACGGCTGGCGCGGTGGCGGGTTCGGGCATCAAGGACCCGAGCTACGTGTTCTTCAAGGAAGCGACCTCGCCCGCGGGCGGACCGGTCGGCGCCTTCGGTGTGCCGCTGTCGGCAGGCCGTTCCATTGCGGTCGATCCGCGCAGCACGCCGCTCGGCTACCCGGTGTTCGTCTCGACGCGCACGCCCGGCAGCGGCGCGCCGATGCAGCGCCTGACCATCGCGCAGGACACCGGCGGCGCGATCCGCGGTGCGGTGCGCGCCGACTATTTCTTCGGCAACGGCCAGGCCGCCGCGACCAACGCGCGCCGCATGAAGGAGCGCGGCCAGCTCTGGATTCTTCTGCCGCGCGGCCTCGCCGTCGCACAGGCCGCGGTGTCGTCGGCGATCCGCACGCGCGGCGCCGCGGTGGGCGCGGGCTTGCCGCAGTGCCTGGTGCCGACCGAAGGCCAGTGCGTGGATGACTGACCCGATCCTGGCTTGAACCTTGTCCCCTCATGCAGGAAACACTGTCGTCCGCAGAGAGCACTGAACTCGTCCGCCTCTGGCGGCGCAGGCAGACGCTGTCCTCGAACGACATGGGCACCATGTACCGCATCGTTGGCGATGCGCTCGTGGCCTGCAATCCGCCCGAGCTGCAGATCCTGGGCGAAGGGCGGCAGGAGCTCGTGGCGCAGTTCATCTATGTGAAGGTGCTGCGGCTCGATGCCGATCCGGACGAGGCCGACGAGCGCGCGAGCCACAGCGCGCCCTCGACCGCCTTCGCGCTCTGCGCGTACTTCCGGCGCTACCTGATCGACTGCACGCGGGCGAGCTCTTTCCGACGCAAGCTCTCCATCGGCGACCAGATCACCGAGGCGCAGCTCGAAGACGAGATCGGTGCCGGCGACGACCTCGAGGGCTGCCTCGCCGAACACGGCCTGAGCGCACAGGCGGTGCAACTGGCCGCGCGCGCCTTCATCGCCGAACTGCCCGAGCCCGAGCGCATCCTGCTGTGCGAGGGCTTCGGCAAGGAGGCCGAAGGCGGGCTCTCGGGCATCGCCTCGCGCCATGCCATTGCCTCGTACCACTACCGCGCGGGGCGCCTGGGCCTCGTGCACAAGCGCGAGGGCCTCACCGCCGACTACGCCAAGACCCGCCTGGGCGGCTGGATCCAGCAGACCCTGGGCATCGCCATCGAGGCGGAAAACATGGCGGCGATCCTGCAGGTTTTCAAAATCCTCGGTGCTGAAGCGTCTTATGCCTGAAGACATAGCCATTCAGGAACAGACCGCCATGAACACCGAACTCTGGCCCCCGCTCAGCGTGATCCGCAACGCGTTCGAAACCGGCCACGCCGCCGTGCCCGATGCAGCAGCCGCTGGCGTGGCCACGGTGGCCATGCCGGGCACCACGTCCCAGGCCACGCCTCAAGCCGCACCCGCGGCAGCGCCCGTGCTGCAGGATCTGCTGCTCCCTCTCACCGAATTGGCCCGGCGCCGCGAGGCTGTCGCCCAGCGCGGCTTTACCGCACGCTGGGCGCCGGGCCGCCTCTTGAGCGTGCTGCACGAAGGGCGGCTGCTCGGCGTGCTGCTGGACCGCTGCATCCACGGCGATCTCTGGCAGGGCTGGATGGCCGCGGGCGAGGCCGATTGGGCTTCTGCCTTCGACGTGCTGCTCGAACCCGACGACGAACCCTTCGAGCCGGCCTTCGGCCTCATCCAGGCCTGGAACGTGTTGACGCTCGAGCCCAGCCCGCAACTGTGCGCGCGCGTGCTCGGCGAAGTCTCGGCCACGCGGCTCGCGGCGATCCGCGCGGTGCACGACGAGTGGGCCGCGCAGAAGGTGCTGCCCATCGCGCCCGAGCCCGGCCACATCGCGCTACGCACCGTGGGCGGCGTGTTCTCTGTGCTCTCGGGCACGCCGCTCGGCGCGCGCGACCCGCGCGCCGACTACCAGGCGCTGTACCGCACCGTCGGCCTGCAACTGGGCTCGGCGCTGACGCCATCGGCCAAGGCTGCACCGGCCGCACCTGTTCCTCCACGCGCCCGGCCGCAGGAACGGCCCGAGGGTGGCTGGTGGGGCAGCATCCGCCGCTGGTTCGGCGCCGATGGATGGATGCGCCCGGCGTTCGCGGTGCTCGCGCTGTGCGTGGTGGTGCAGAACGTGGGACTGCTCGGCGGGCGTGGATCGGAAGAGGACGAGGTGCGCTTTCGCAACGTGCCGACCGCGCCTGCGGCGGCGTCGGCCAACCTGGTCGTGCGCTGGAAAGATGGCGTGCGCGTCGACGAGGCCGACCGCCTGCTGCGCACGATGTCGGCTGAAGTGGTCGGCGGGCCGGGCACGAACGGCGTCTGGCGCTTGCGCGTGGACGATCCGGTCGGCGGGCTGTCGATGCTCGCGGCCTCGCCACTGGTCGAATCGGCCGGGCCGGCTTCGGAGCGGCCATGACATCGGCCGTGTCACTGTCTTTCTCCCTCCCCTTCCGGGGGAGGGCAGGGGTGGGGGCACGCGGCGTATCCATGGGGCGCTCTGCCTGCCCCCATCCCAGCCTTCCCCCAAAGGGGGAAGGAGCGATGCGGGCGCTTTGCTTGCGGCTGTTGTTGTCGCTCGCGCTGCTTGTCTCCGGCAGCACCGCCTTCGCCACCCAACGCGCCCTGCTCGTCGGCGTCTCCGAACTCGTCAACCAGCCGCAAGCCCTCTGGCTTCAGGCACCGCGCAACGACGTGATGCTGATGCGCGATGCGCTCCTGAAGCAAGGCTTCGCGCCCGCCGACATCACCGTGCTCGCCGACGGCGTGAGCGGCTCCGTATTGCCCGAATCGCAGGCCATCCACGAAGCCCTCGGCCGCCTGCTTGCGCAGTCGAAGAGCGGCGATTTCGTGCTGCTCTATTTCTCCGGCCACGGCACGCGTCTTCGCGACAGCAACAAGCGCTACCAGGAGCCCGACGGCCTTTCCGAGAACTTCCTCGCGCGCGATGTGCGCGGCACCCTCGGCGCCGACAGCGCCCTGACCGGCGACCTGCGCGATGCCGACTTCGACGCCTGGATCCAGGCCTTTCTTGCGCGCAACGTGTTCGTCGCTTCCGTCTTCGACACCTGCTCGGCGAACTCGATGACGCGCAGCACGACCGATGCGCCTGCCATCGCCGATGGTCCGCCCGGCGACGAGGTGCGCTGGCGGGGCCTGCGCACCGCGCAACTCGTCGGCGCGCCCGGCCCCGCGGCGCGCGTGGCCATGACGCGCCCCACCGTCACCGACCCGGTGCCGCGCGCCCGCTACGTCGCGCTCTTCGCTTCGGAGAGCCACCAGATCACGCCCGAGCTGCGCCTGCCGCGCAAGAACCGCAATGCGCGTCCGCAGGGCCTTCTGACCTGGGCCGTGGTGGAGGCGCTCTCGCGCAAGCCCGCCACCTGGCGCGATCTGTTCGACGGGGTGCTGGCCGTTTATCCGCCGGTGATCGACGAACTCGCGCAACGCTTTCCCACGCGCGAGCTGCCTTCGCCGGTCGCCGAGGGCAATCTCGACGCGCCGATCTTCGCCAACCGCGCGCAGGCCGTGACGACGCGTCCCGTGTGGCGCGCGCAGCGCTCGGGCGACACGCTCACGCTGCAGGCCGGCCAGCTCGATGGGCTCGTGGTGCAGCAGCCGTTGCGCGTGCTGGCCACGATGGACGACGGCACCGTGCGCAGCGCCGAAGGCACGCTCGCGCAGGCCTTCAACGACAAGGCGCGCATGGCGGTGCCGGCCGCGCTGCGCGAACTGTCCGGTGCCGCGCTCTGGAACATCACGCCGCTCGGCGAACCGGCCACTGTCGCGCTGCGCGTGCGTGCGGAGCAGGGCTTGCCGCCCGGTCTCAGCCTCGAGTACCCCGCGTCGGTCATCGCCGTGAACGAGACAGATGGCGCCGATGCGCGCTGGTCCGCCGGCCGGCTCGAAGTGCTCTCGCCGATGCTCGGCGCCGGCGCGAAATCCGCACCCGCCGATGCCGCCGTCGCGCGCCGCCGCCTCGAAGTGCTGGCCCGCCTCAAGTGGCTCAACCAGCTCTACACCATCGCCAGGGACGCGCAGTTCGACGGCTTCGACGCAGTGTTCGAAATCTGGAACGGCGACCGGCTCGTGCGCAGCGGCTCCGCGCAGCAGGTCGACGCGAAGCTCCTTCCGCTGCGAAGCGGCGAGCGCGCCGTGCTCAACGTGCGCAACACCAGCGCGCGCTCGGTGGACCTTGTCATCGTCGGCATCGACCCGCAGGGCGCTGCGCGCCAGGTCTACCCCGAGGACCCGGGCGAGACCAACCGCTTCAAGCGCGGCACGCGCGAGGCGCCCGCCGTCAAGCGCTTCGAGCTGCCCTGGTTCAACGCCGAAGGCGGCCGGCTGCTGGTGCTGGCCACGCCCGCGGCGCCCTACAGCGCGCCGCGACTGTTCGGCACGGGCGCGGGCGATGCGGTTGCCGAAGTGCGCGTGCGCGGCGCGCTGCAACCCGAGAGCGAGCGGCAGACCTTCGCCGCGATGGTTCATTGGGCGGGCGAAGTCTCGGCCGCCAAGTAGCGACACACGAACGACGACACACCACCCACCCGTCACCGAATTTTTCTCAGGAGATCGACATGAGCTGGACCTACGATGGAAAACTGGACCCCGACGAGGCCCTGCGCCTGCTCGACTACCTGTCGGGCGAATCGGGCAACGACTTCTCGATGATGATCGAGAGCAAGGGCACGCCGATCGAGGGCGAATCCGTGCGCACCTACGAAGACGGCAAGCAGCGCATGGACATCGGCGGCTACTCGTACAAGTCCGACGTGGTCATCCCGCCCGGCTCCAGCAAGGGCAAGCTGCGCAACTACTCCTTCATCGTGATCCGCGACTGCGATGCGGCCACGGCCTCCATCGCGAGCCTGATGAAGAGCCAGGACGCCGACCTCAAGGTGACGGTGTCGGTCTTCAAGGCCGGCGGCGACAGCTCGAAGGACCTGCAGTCGCACCTGGAATTCGTGCTCGAAGGCGCGCGCGTGAACTGCCACGCCATCGTGACCGGCGGCACGCCCAAGCGGCCCTGCGACATCATCTTCTTCGACTACACGAAGCTGGAGATCCGCTCGGCGCCGCAGCAGAAGACCGGCGCGCGCGGCGCCGTGCGCACCTGCACCTTCACGGGGAACTGACATGGCCACCTCTTCCGCCGAACTCATCAAGTCCGCCGACCCCGTGGCGGCGCTCAAGGCGTTGAGCGACGAGGTGCGCGCCAAGCCCTCCGACAGCAAGCACCGCGTGTTCATGGCGCAGCTGCTCTGCGTGCTGGGGCAGTGGGAGCGCGCGCTCAACCAGCTCACGGTCGCGGCCGAGCTCGATGCGCTCGCCGTCCCGATGAAGCAGGTGTACGGCGATGCCGTGCGCTGCGAGGGCCTGCGCGCCGAGGTGTTCGCCGGCACGCGCACGCCGATGATCTTCGGCCAGCCCGACGAATGGCTGGCGCTGCTCATCGAGTCGCTGCTGCGGCAGGGGCGCGGCGAGTCCGAGCTGGCCGAGGACCTGCGCCAGCGCGCCTTCGACGGTGCGCCCGCCATCGCGGGCACCATCGACGGCACGCCCTTCGAGTGGCTGGCCGATGCCGATATGCGCCTGGGCCCCGTGCTCGAAGCCTTCGTCAACGGCAAGTACTACTGGATTCCGTATGCGCGGCTCGCGCACATCAAGATCGAGCCGCCCGAGGACCTGCGCGACTGCGTCTGGATGCCCGCGCACCTGCAGTTCGAGAACGGCGGCGAAACCCTCGCGCTCATTCCCACGCGCTACGAAGGTTCCGAGAAGAGCGAAGACGGCGAGCTGCAGCTCGCACGCAAGACCGAGTGGCGCGAGCTCCGTCCCGAGGTGTGGGCCGGCACCGGCCAGCGCGTGCTCGGCAGCGATGCCGGCGAGTACGCGCTCATGGACGTGCGCGAGATCCTCTTCAACCCGGTCGCTTCCGCCGAAGCAGAAGCAGCACCTTCGCAGGAAGGCACCGAAAGCGCGGGCGGCTGAAATGGGCGAGCTCACCGCGCAGGAGCGCCTGCAGCCCTCGCTGCTCGACCGCCTGGTCGACAACGCGCCGACCGAAAAACGCGAGGGCGACGAGAAGCGCACGCTCACCAAGCAGGCGCTGCGCGCGGCCGTGCTGCGCGACCTGAGCTGGCTCTTCAACGCCACCGGTTTCGGGCTCGCGATGGACGACAAGCAGTACCCGAATGCGGCGCGCTCGGTCATCAACTACGGATTGCCTATGCTGTCTGGCCAGTTCACCTCGTCGGTGCAGCGTGTCAGCATGGAACAGGCTTTGAAGAACGCAATCCTGCAGTTCGAGCCGCGCATTTTGTCCCGCACTCTCGAAGTGGAACTCGTCATGGAAGGCTCGGCAATGGACTCGCACAACAGCATCGGGCTGCAGATCCGCGGCATGCTGTGGGCGCAACCCGTACCGCTCGAGTTCCTGATGCGAAGCCGTGTAGACCTGGAAGAAGGACGCATCGAGATCGTGGACATGGCGCAAAACCCAAGGTAAGTCCTGACATGGACCCTCGGCTGCTGAACCTGTATGAACAGGAACTGCGCTACTTCCGCGAAAGCTCTTCGGAGTTTGCGCGCGCGTTTCCGAAGATCGCGCACCGGCTGGGCATCGAGGGCCAGGAGGTCGCCGACCCGTATGTCGAGCGGCTGATCGAGGCCACGGCCTTCCTGTCGGCGCGCGTCAACCTCAAGCTCGATGCCGAGTACCCGCGCTTCACGGGGCACCTGCTCGACATCGTCTATCCGAACTTTCTTGCACCCACGCCCGCGATGGCGGTGGTGTCCTTCTCGCCCGACCTCGACGACGCCAACCTCGCGACCGGCCCCAAGCTGCCACGCGGCGCCGGCCTGCGTGCGCGCCAGGCCGTGGGGCAGAACACGCACTGCGAATTCCGCACATCGAGCGCGTTGCGCATCTGGCCGATGGAGGTGCAGCGCGCGCAGTACTTCACCTACGCGCCCGACCTGCCGCTGGCCACGCACCCGCAATCGCGCGCCATCCGCGGGGGCCTGCGCATTGCACTGCGCGCGACGGCGGGGCTCAAGTTCAACCAGATCGCGCTCGACGACCTCGTGCTGCATCTGGGCGGTGCGGAAGACGTGGCGTGGCAACTGCAGGAGTGCGCGCTGGGCCAACCCATCGGTGTGATGGTGCGGCCCCTGTCGCCCACCGGCGCATTGCAGGGCGCGGCGCAGAGCTTGCCGGCCAGCGCGATTCAGCCGGTCGGCTTCGAGGACGACGAGGCGCTGCTGCCGGTCACGGCCACGGGCTTCTCGGGCTTTCGTTTGCTGCAGGAGTACTTCGCATTTCCGCAGCGCTTCCAGTTCCTGCGCATCGCGGGGCTGCAGGCGCTGCTCGCCACGATGCCGGTCACCGAGATCGAGCTCGTGCTGCTGTTCTCGCGCGGCGATGCGGCACTCGAAAAGCTGGTGACCGCCGAGAACGTGCAGCTGCACTGCGTGCCGGTGGTCAACCTCTTCAACAAGCGGCTCGATCGCGTGCCGCTCACCGAAGGCGTGAGCCAGTTCCACCTGGTGCCCGACCGCACACGGCCGCAGGACTTCGAGGTGCATACCGTCACCGAGGTCATCGGCCACGGCGCGCCGGGTGCCGATGCGACGGCTGCCGAGCAGCCGTTCCGGCCGTTCTACTCGGCCTTCCATGGCACGCGGCACAACCACCCCGCGTACTTCACGACCACGCGCGAGCCGCGCATGCTGTCGGTGCGCCAGCGCACCGAGGGGCACCGCAGCAGCCACATCGGCTCCGAGGTCTACATGCAGATCGTCGATCCGCAGCAGGCGCCGTACGCGGCCACGCTGCGGCAGCTGGCGGTGAGCGCGATGTGCACCAACCGCGACCTGCCGCTCCTGATGCCGCTCGGCCGCGACAACGACTTCGATTGCGTCGACTCTTTCCCGGTGCAGCGCGTGCGCATGGTGCGCGGGCCTTCGCGGCCGGTGTCGCCGGTGGTGAGCCAGGGGCTGGGCTGGCGGGTGGTCGATCACCTCGCGCTCAACTACCTTTCGATTTCCGACAGCACGCCGGAGCAGGGTGCCGCCGCGCTGCGCGAAACGCTGATGCTCTATGCCACGCATGCCGACGAGATGCGCCAGGGCCAGGTGCGCGGCCTTCTCTCGGTGAAGAGCAAGCCGGTGGCGCGCCGCCTGCCGCTCAAGGGGCCGATCGCATTCGGGCGCGGGCTCGAAGTGACGCTGGAGGTCGACAAGGACGCGTTCCACGGCCACAGCGTGTTTCTCTTCGGCGCCGTGATGTCGCGCTTTCTCGCGCGCCATGTGGAGGTCAATCACTTCGTCGAGACCGTGCTGCGCGTGGCGGGCAAGGGCGAGACCATGCGATGGAGGCCGCTGTGCGGGACCCGGCAGATTCTGTAGCCACACGCGTTGACAACGCGCTGCGCGGATGGTCGGCAGAGCCGTGGTCGTTCGATTACTTCGCGGTGATGCGCCGGCTCGAATCGGTGGCCGCGACCACGCCGCGCTGGGGCCGCGCGCTGCTGCCGAGCGCCGAGCCAGTACGCGTGGGGCAGGAGCCTTCGCTCTCGTTCGCACCCGCGAGCTTCAGCCGCTTCGAGCCCGCGACCGCCTATTCGCCGCCGCGCCTGCGCCAGCACTTCTTCAGCTACGTGGGCCCCAACGGCCCGCTGCCGGTTCACCTGAGCGACTTCATCCGCGAGCGCAGCCTGAACCATGGTGACCCGACCTGGCTCGCGTTTCTCGACAGCTTTTTGCATCGCTTCTCGCTGCACTTCTACCGCGCGTGGGCGCAGGCGCGGCCCGCGGTGGCGCTCGACCGGCCGGGCGAAGACCGCTTCAGGTTGCAGGTCGGCGCGTTCGTCGGCATGGGCACGCCGGGCCGCATCGGGCGCGACGAGGTGCACGACGATGCGCGCCTGCATTTCTCGGGCTGGCTCGCGCGGCGCGTGCACAACGCGGAGAGCGTGGAGTCGGTGCTGCGCAGCTACTTCGGCGTGCCGGTGACGCTGGAGCGCTGGGTCGGCCACTGGATGCGCGTGCCATCCGACGAGGTCACGCGGCTCGGGCGGGGCGAGAGTTCGCGCTCGATGGGCATGGGCGCGATGCTCGGCACCCGCGCGTGGGACCGGCAGCACCGCGTGCGCCTGCACATGGGCCCGCTCACGCTGGACCAGTACCGCATGTTCCTGCCCATCGGCACCGCGCGGCCGGTGCTGCAGCGCTGGATGCAGCAACTGCTGGGCGACGAACTCGAATGGGACGCCGAGCTGGTGCTCGAGAAGGCCGAGGTGCCGGTCACGCGCCTCGGACAGAAGAACGGCAACGCGCCGCGCCTGGGCTGGGCCTCGTGGCTCGGCCAGCGCACGCGTGCGAAGGACGCAGCGGACGTGCGCATCGGCAGCAGCTCGATGACTGTCCGGACCGCTGCAGGAGCCGCCGCATGACGACGACAACGCTCGGGTGTGCAGACACGGCGGCGCACGCGGCCGCGCTGGTGCAAGCGGCGGACCTGACGAAGGCGGGGAATCTCGACGCGGCCGACGAACTGCTCGCCCGCATTCTGGAAGCCGCGCCCGACGACCCCGATGCCTTGCACTACCAGGGCTTGCTGCGCCATGCGCAGGGGCGCGACGCCGAGAGCATCGCGTTGATCGGGCGGTCGCTCACGCTGCAACCCGCGCAAGGCGGCGCCTGGAACAACCTGGGCAATCTGCTGGTCGAGGCCGGCCGCGTCGACGATGCGATGCGTGCCTATGAAAACAGCGTGTCCTTCGCCAGCGGCGACGAAGCTGCCGACGCGCTGAGCAATATCGCGATGCTCGAACGCGGCAAGGGCCACTGGCAGGCCGCCGAGCGCGCCAGCCGCCGTGCGATCGAACTGCGGCCGACGTCCAGCGAGGCCTGGTACAACCTGTCGATCGCGCTGATGGAGCAGGGGCGCATCGAGGAGAGCGTCATCGCCAACAGCCGTGCGGTGCTGCTGCAGCCGCGCAACATGAGCGCGCGCTCCAAGGTGATTCGCGCGCTGGAGCTGCTCCGCGAGAGCGAGCAGGCCATCCGCATGTACCGGGAGTGGCTGGCCGAAGATCCAGGCAATCCCGTGGTCGCGCATCTGCTGGCCGCCTGCGAGGGGCATGCGCCCGCGCGCGCCAGCGACGGTTATGTGGAGACGTTGTTCGACAGCTACGCCGGCAGCTTCGACGCCAGCCTCGAGAAGCTGCACTACCGCGCACCCGAACTGGTGGCGCGCGCGGTGCGGGACATGTTCGGCCCGCCCGCCGCGCGCATCGCCGTGGTCGATGCCGGCTGCGGCACCGGGCTCTGCGCTCCGCTGCTGCGGCCCTGGGCCTCGCACATGGCCGGCTGCGACCTGTCGGTGGGCATGCTGCAGCGCGCGGAGCAGCGCGGCGGCTACGACGTGCTGCACAAGGCCGAACTCACCCACTACCTGCACACCCAGCCCGGCCGCTTCGACCTCGTGGCATCGGCCGACACGCTGTGCTACTTCGGCGACCTGCACGAAGTGCTGGCGGCCGCCGCGCGTGCGCTGCGCCCCGAAGGCGGCGTGGCGTTCACGGTCGAGGCCATGGACGGCGGACCGAACGACTTCAGGCTCGAAGGCAGCGGCCGCTACCGCCATGCGGCCGCGCATGTAGAGGCCTGCCTCGCGGCCGCCGGTTTCGACGCCATTCGCATCGAGCCGATCGTTCCGCGCCGCGAAGCGGGGCGGAACGTGCAAGGGTGGCTGGCCAGCGCAAGGCTTTTTGCGCCATGAAGCCGGGCACGGACCGCCGAACTTCAAATTGCCCGATATGAATCGTCTTCAACAGATACGGAGTCTTCCATGAGTGAAATCAGTCGCACCGCCCTCTTCGGCAAGCTCAACTCGCTGGCCTACAAGGCCATCGAAGGCGCCACGGTGTTCTGCAAGATGCGGGGCAATCCGTATGTGGAACTGGAGCACTGGTTCGCCCAGCTGCTGCAGGCGCAGGACTCCGACCTGCACCGCGTGATCCAGCACTACGGCCTCGATGTGTCGGTGATCGCCAAGGACATGACGGCCGCGCTCGACCGCCTGCCCCGCGGCGCCACCGCGATCAGCGACTTTTCGCCGCACATCGAGAACGCCATCGAACGGGCATGGACCTACGCCACGCTGCAGTTCGGCGAGGCGCAGGTGCGCACCGGCTACATCCTGGTGGGCATGTTGAAGACGCAGAGCCTGCGCAACCCGCTCTTCAACCTGTCCAAGCAGTTCGAGAAGATCAAGGTCGAAGACCTCGCCGACAACTTCCCGAAGGTGTGCGATGCCTCGCCCGAATCTCAGATGCGTGCGCAGGACGGCACCGGCATGGGCAGCGGCGCCCCCGGCGAAGACTCGGGCGCGATGGCGCCGGCCGCCATGGGCAAGGGCGATGCGCTGAAAAAATTTGCTGTCGACCTCACGGAGAAAGCCAAGAAGGGAGAGATGGATCCGGTGACCGGGCGGGACGAGGAAATCCGCCAGATCGTCGACATCCTCATGCGCCGCCGCCAGAACAATCCGCTCCTGACCGGCGAGGCCGGCGTCGGCAAGACGGCGGTGGTGGAAGGCTTTGCGCAGCGCCTCGCGCGCGGCGACGTGCCGCCGCAACTGAAGGACGTGAAGCTGCTCACGCTCGACATTGGCCTCTTGCAAGCGGGCGCGAGCATGAAAGGCGAGTTCGAGCAGCGCCTGCGCCAGGTGATCGACGAGGTGCAGAGCTCGCCGACGCCGATCATCCTGTTCATCGACGAGATCCACACGCTCGTGGGCGCGGGCGGCGCGGCCGGCACCGGCGATGCAGCCAACCTGCTCAAGCCGGCGCTCGCGCGCGGCAACCTGCGCACCATCGGCGCGACCACCTGGGCCGAGTACAAGAAGTACATCGAAAAAGACCCGGCGCTCACCCGCCGCTTCCAGGTCGTGCAGGTGCCCGAGCCCGACGAGGTGAAGGCGATCCTGATGCTGCGCGGCGTGGCCAGCGTGCTGGAGAAGCACCACCGCGTGCAGCTGCTCGACGAGGCCATCGAGGCTGCAGTCAAGCTCTCGCACCGCTACATTCCCGCGCGCCAGTTGCCCGACAAGGCGGTGAGCTTGCTGGACACCGCATGTGCCCGCGTCGCCGTGTCGCAGCATGCGACGCCGCCCGAAGTGGAAGACTGCATGCGCCGCATCGAAGGGCTCACGGTCGAGCAGGAAATCATCGGCCGCGAAGCCACCATCGGCATCGATGTGACGAAGCGCTCGGCGCAGGTGGAAGCGCTGCTGGTCGAGTCGAAACTGCAGCTCGAAGCGCTGAATGCGCGCTGGCAGGAAGAGAAGGGACTGGTCGACCGGTTGCTGGAGCTGCGCAGCAAATTGCGTGCGGGCAACAAGCCGGTGGACAAAGATGCTGGTGCGGCAACCACCCCCGTTCGCACTGAGCCTGTCGAAGTGCCAGGCGCGGCTTCGACAAGCTCAGCCCGAACGGATGGAGATGCATCGAGCGGATCGGACGCTGCCCCCGCGCACGACCGCGCCGCGCTGCTTGCCGAACTGCACGAGCTGCAGGCCAAGATTCACGCGGTGCAGGGCGAATCGCCGCTCATCCTTCCTTCGGTCGACGAACAGGCCGTGGCCTCGGTCGTCGCGGACTGGACCGGCATCCCGGTCGGCCGCATGGTCAAGAACGAAGTGGAAGCGGTGCTCAAGCTCGCCGACACGCTGAACCAGCGCGTCATCGGCCAGAAGCACGGCCTGGAGATGATCGCGCGCCGCATCCAGACCTCGCGTGCGCGGCTGGACAACCCGCAGAAACCCATCGGCGTCTTCATGCTGTGCGGCACCTCGGGCGTGGGCAAGACCGAGACCGCGCTTGCGCTGGCCGAGGCGCTCTATGGCGGCGAGCAGAACATCATCACCATCAACATGAGCGAGTTCCAGGAGGCGCACACCGTCTCCACGCTCAAGGGCGCGCCGCCCGGCTACGTCGGTTATGGCGAGGGCGGCATCCTGACCGAGGCGGTGCGCCGCCGTCCCTACAGCGTGGTGCTGCTCGACGAAGTGGAGAAGGCCCATCCCGACGTGCACGAGATCTTCTTCCAGGTCTTCGACAAGGGCTGGATGGAAGACGGCGAGGGCCGGATGATCGATTTCAAGAACACGATCATCCTGCTCACCACCAACGCCGGCAGCGAGCTCGTCATGAGCATGTGCCGCGACCCCGAGCTGCTGCCCGATTCGAACGCACTGGCCGATGCGCTGAAGGCGCCGCTCATGAAGGTGTTCCCGCCCGCGCTGCTGGGCCGCATCGTCACCATTCCCTATTACCCGCTGTCGCCGGACATGATGAAGAAGATCGTGCGGCTGCAGCTGGGCCGCATCAAGAAGCGCGTGGAGACCAACCACGGCGTGCCCTTCGAATACACCGAGGCGGTGATCGAGCAGGTGGTCGCGCGCTGCCAGGACCCGGAGTCGGGCGGCCGCGTGATCGACGCGATCCTGACCAACACGGTGCTGCCCACCATTTCGGTCGAGTACCTGCAACGCCTGGCCTCCGGTGGAGAGATCCGCCGCGTCGCGCTGGACGTGAAGGACGCCGACTTCACCTACGCGTTCGACTGAGCTGCTCCAGCTTCAAGAGACCGAGCCGCCTTCATCCTTCAAGAGTAAAAAATGGCCGACCACGAGTTCCGCATCGAGACCGATTCACCCGCCAAGGACGACCTGATGTTCTGGCGCATCGTGGGTCACGAGGCGCTCGCGCGCCCCTCGGCGTACGAGCTCACGGTGCTCTCGAAGAACAAGGCGCTCGATGCCAAGGACATCCTGGGCCGGGCGTTCGACGTGGTCATCGAGTTCCAGGACAAGGACGGCGGCAAGCACGAGCGGCATTGCCAGGGCCATGCGGTGCGCTTCGTGCGCGCGGGGCATGTGGGCCGGCATTTCGAATACCGCATCACGCTGCGCTCGTGGTTCTGGCTGCTCACCAAGCGCACCAACTCGCGCATCCTGCAGGACAAGAAGATCCTGGAGGTGCTCGATGCCGTGTTCGAAGACAGCCCGATCAAGCGCTTCAAGAAGACCAAGGCCGGCAACGTCATCGGCACCCACACGCCCCGGCGCTACTGCGTGCAGCACCAGGAGAACGACTACCAGTTCCTCTCGCGCCTGCTGGAGGACGAGGGCATCTACTACTGGTTCGATGCGCACGATGCGCCCGGCACCATGCACCTGTCGGATGCGAGCGACCTTGCGCACGAGAAGCTGCCGGTGGACGGCACGCTGCGCTACATGCCCAGCGATGCGAGCGAGGCGCGGCACAACGATATCTCGCGCTGGATCAGCTCGCGCCAGTTCGACACCGGCAAGCAGGCCTCGCGCGACAGCGACTTCAAGGCGATCAAGAAGAAGCTGGGCGCCACCATCGACGTGAAGGACGACCATGAGCTGGCCGACTTCGAGGAGTTCGAATTTCCGGGCGGCTATTTCACGGGCGACGACGGCGAGAACCGCACCAAGCTGCGCGGCGACGAACTCAACGCGCGCCGCGACCGTCACTGGGCGCTGACCACCTGGCCCGATGTGACGGCCGGGCGCAGCTTCAAGTTCGAAGGCGATCCCGACGGCACGCGCAACGGCGACTACGTGATCGCGGCCTGCACCTTCATGGCGAGCCATCCGGGCTACGAAAGCGTCGGCGCCAGCATGGCCGTGACGCAGGACGTGCGCACTGCGATGGCCGAGGTGCTGCGTGACGATGCGGTGAACGCCGACACGCTGCAGGTGCTGGAAGACCTGATCGCCAGCACGCCGATGCTCAACACCTCGCAGCCGGGCACCAGCGCATTCTTGATCACGGCGATCCCGCTGGAGCGCGCCTACCGGCCGCCGCGCCTCACGCCGCGCGTGACCATGCCCGGGCCGCAGACCGCCATCGTGGTCGGCCCGGCCGGCGACGAGCTGCACGTGGACGACCACGGCCGCGTGAAGGTGCACTTTCACTGGGACCGCTACGACGAGAGCAACGAGAAGTCGACCTGCTGGGTGCGCGTGTCGCAGCCCTGGGGCGGCAAGGGCTGGGGCGGGTATTTCATTCCGCGCATCGGCCAGGAGGTGATCGTCGACTTCCTGAACGGCGATCCGGACCGGCCGGTGATCGTCGGCCGCGTCTACAACGACGACCAGCCCATTCCCTACAAGTCGCCCACGCAGAGCGGCTTCAAGACCCGCTCCACGCCCGGGGGCGGTCCCGCGAACTACAACGAGATCATGTTCGAGGACAAGAAGGGCGAGGAGAACATCAACATCCACGCCGAGCTGGACATGAGCCGCAGCGTGGAGCGGGACGATTCGACGAAGGTGGACCGCGACCAGTCGGTGACCGTCAAACGCGACCAGACCACCACGGTGGTGCGGGACCGCAAGCTGACCGTGGAGAACAACGACACCACGAGCATCCAGCAGTTCCAGAAACTCACGGTCGGCCAGAACCAGGACAACCACGTCGTCGGCAACCAGACCACCCATGTGGATGCCGACCACGCACTGCTCGTCAAGGGCAATCACACGATCGACGTCAAGGGCAAGCGCACCGACTCCACGGGCGGCAACGAGGACCGCTTCGTGAAGGGCAACCAGACGATCGCGGTGACCGGCAACATGAGCCAGAAGGCCGCGCGCATGACCTTCGAGGCCGGCCACATCGAGTTCAAGGTGACCGGCGCCAATTCGATCAACTGGGACGGCGGCGCGGCGCCCTACACCGCGGCGTTCCAGAAATACAGCCTCTTGAGCAACACGCACATCAACATGATGGCGGTCGGCGACATCAACCAGACATCGCTCGGCTCCAACACCACCGTGCTCGGGGCCAACACCAGCGGCTACATCGGCAACAACACCGAGGCCAACCTGGGCATGGCGCAGTCCACCTTCCTGGGCATGAGCACCGACAACGCGGTCGGCCTGGCCATGAGCAACTTCCTGGGCATGCAGATAGAGAACACGGTGGCCATCCAGATCATCTCGGTGGCGGCCATCGGGGTCGAGCGCAAGAACGGCGACCTGAAGGAGGCGCCGTTCCACATCCTCAAGGCGGGCGCCGGAGGCGGTGGCGGCAGCGCCTCGCCACGGGTGGACAAGCTGGCAGCCGCTTTTTCGGCGGTGAGCGCTGTCTGGGGCATCTATACCGGGAGGGCCGGCGTCAAAGCCACCTTCAAGCAGTACGAGGACGCGGCCGTGCAACTGCGCGAGGCAGCCAATGATCCGGCGTGCGAGTCCGTGCCGGGGCTCAAGGGCCGGCTGGAGCGCATGGCCAATGTGGCCGACGCACGCCTGGAACAGGGGCGCTCGTTGGCTGGTTCGCACTTCGGCACCGATGCGGCCATTGGCGCCGGCACCGGCGCGGCGGTGGTGGGCGGGGTGGGGGGCATCTTCGGCCCGGTGGGCACAGTGGTCGGCGGTGTGGTGGGCGGTGCGGCTGGTGCGGTCGTGGGCGGTCCCCTCGGGGCGGTGACGCGGGCCGCCAGCAGCGACGCGGGCGATCAGTCGGATGCGCTCAAGCCTCTGGACGACGGTTCGGTGCCACCGGAACCGTCGCCCGCCAATCCGGCGCCCCAGGCACCGGCGGCCGACACCGGCCCGAACTCCTCGCAGGCCGACGGGCCGACTTCCGAACCGGACGGTCCGAACTCGTCCGGCTCCGGCGAGCCCTGAGAAAGCACCGCCGTATGCAAGTCGTCAAGCCGCAGGCCATGGGCCTGAGCACGAGGCCGATCGAATACCGGCAGCGCTTCGGTCTTTGCATCACCGCGGCCCTGCACGTGCCTTTCGCGCAGGGCGAAAAGGGGGCGCTCTGGGGCGAGCAGTCGATGTGGGACTTTCTTGCCGCGGAGATGGGCGAACCATTGATCGACGAAGGCGTGGCCAAGCTCACGCCGGAGTTCCTGGTGCACGGCAAGGCCTTTCCGCCCCCGCAGCAGCAACAGACAGCGTGCGCGGTGCGCGCCAGCCTCGGCGGCACCAGCAAGACCCTGCTGGTCTTCGGCCAGCGTTTCTGGGACGGCACCCGCGCCAGTGCGCCGCAGCCCTTCGACAGCATGCCCATCGACTGGGCGCGTGCCTATGGCGGACCGGACATGCCCACGAACCCGGCGGGCGTCGGCCGGCAGTTGCGCGACGGCCATCGCCCGCTGCCCAACATCGAGCGCGCGGACGATCCGTTGCGCCATCCGGACCATGCCGCGCAGCCTGCGGGCTGGCATCGGCTGGACCCGGGACACCCCCAGCGCCTTCAATACCGCGGCACCTATGACGCCGACTATCTGAAGCTGCATTCGCCCGGGTTCGCACCCGATCTGGACTGGCGCTATTTCAACCTCGCGCCGGCGGACCAGTGGCTGGCCGGGCCGTTGCGCGGCGACGAGCCCTTCGTGCTGGAAAACCTGCATCCACGCGAGCCGCGCATCGAAGGTCGCCTGCCCGGCCTCAGAGCGCGCGTCTTCGCCAGCTATGCGGTGGCCGGCAGCGAGCCCAAGCTGCGCGAGGTGCCGATGCGTGCGACGACCGTCTGGTTCTTCCCGCATGCAGAGCGGCTGGTGCTGCTCTTTCACGGCCTCGCGGAGGTGGCCAGCGACGACGGCTCGGACGTGGTCGGCCTCACGGGGGCGGTCGAACGGCTCGGCGAAGCGAAGGACGATGCCCACTACCTGCGGGTGCTCGCCCAGCGCGCAGACCCGCGCATGGGCGCGGTCCACAGCCTGCGCGACAGCGACCTGCTGCCCGCCGGGCTCGACGCCAGCGACCCTGCGGCGTTGCAGGCTGGCGAGGCATTCGCCATGGAGGGCCTGCAGGCCGAGGCGCAGGTCCGGCGTGCCCAGATCGATGTGGCGTTGGCGCGCGACGAAGCGCGCGCCGCCGGACGCGACCCGGACGCGCTGGGCATCGTCATGCCCGAGCGCGAGCCTCAGCCACCGCCGGATGAACTGGCGCAGTACCTGGAACGAAAGATCGAGGAAGCCGAACGTCAGCAGTGGGAGGCGCTCAACGGCACGCTGATCCAGATGGAAAAGGCGATCGAATTTGCCGCCGAGCGCGGCATTGACCTCGCGGCGCTGCAGCACCGCGGCCCGCCCGTCTTCAAGGCCGAGCGCGAGGTGGAGCGGCTGCGCAGCGCGGCACAAGGCGCGAACCGCAGTTTCAACGCACCTGCCGTCTATGGCCCGCTGCTCGAGAAGGAGTTGGTCGAAGTGACCGGCTACCTGGCAGGCGCCCACCTGCAACCGCCGGTGGCACCCATGGCGCCGGCCGCCGCCGCGCAATTGCGCGCGGAGATGGCGGTGGCGGTCCCGGCCGGCCTGAAGCATTTCAGCGGCATGGACCTGACGGGCGCCGACTTCAGCGGACTCGATCTGCGGGGGGTGAATTTCACAGGCGCCTGGCTGGAGAGCGCCAACTTCGAGAATGCCAACCTGTCGGGCGCCAACCTGTCCCACGCGGTGCTTGCGCACGCCAACCTGCGCGGTGCGATCGCGGTGGAAACCTCGCTGGTCGGCGCCAACCTCGGAGGTGCGCGCCTGGCCAGCGCGGTGCTTGAGGATGCCGACTGCCGCAACGCCCGCTTCGACGGCTGCGACTGGACAGGCGCGCGCTTGCGCGGCGCCCGCCTGGAAGGAGCCTCCTGGTTGGATGTGGTGTGGGGCGGGGTCGACCTGCAGCGCGCCCAGGCGGCCGGGCAGCTCTTCTACAAGCAGGACCTGCGCGGCACGGTGTTCACCGAAGCCGTGCTGGACGATGCCAATTTCATCGAGTGCGATCTGCGCGGCTGCGATCTGCGCGCGGCGCACATGGCACGCGCCACTTTCGTCCAGTGCAGGCTCGACGGCGTCCATGCGTCCGGGGTGCAGGCCGAAGGCGTGGTGTTCGTGGAAGGCTGCAGCCTGGTCGGCGCAGACCTCGGCCATGCCGCAATGGGTTCCGCCAATTTCGGCGGCATGGATCTGAGCCAGGTGTCGCTGGTGGGCAGCATGCTGGACGGCGCCAATCTGATCGGCACGCGGCTGGCTCGCAGCGACTGGCGCCTGGCCTCTGCCAAGGGCGTGCTGCTGTGCAAGGCCGACCTGGCGCACGCCCGGATGGCGGGGGCCAACTTCAGCAACGCAGTGCTGCAGCACGCCGACCTGCGCGGTGCCGATCTGCGGCAGAGCAATCTCTTCGGCGCCGACCTTGCGCGTGTGCGGCTCAGTGGCGACACGCGCTTCGACCAGGCGTTGCTCACACGCGCGCGCACTTGGCCGCGCCTGACGCCCGAACAGCAGGCGGCGGCATGAAGCGGCCCATGCAGAGGCATTCGCGCACCAGGCCTGTCGGCGCCGGCCGGGAGCCACGCCGATGAGCCCGGAACTCCTGACCATTGCCGTCGCCCTGGGCGAGCCCCTGAGCGGGCTGGACCTGTCGGGCCGTCGCTATGCGGGCAGTTCGCTGGCTGGCGGGACCTTCTCCAAGGTGCGGCTGTCCGGCACCGACCTGCGCGACGCGGACCTGCGCGAAGCGGTGTTCGACGAATGCGATCTGCGCGGTGCGCTGCTGTCCGGCGCGCATCTGCGGCGCGCGGTGTTCAACCGCTGCGAGATGGACCACGTCGACCTGCGCCGCGCCAACCTGCATGCCGCCACGTTCAACGAATGCGGCGCGGCCCACGCCCAATGCGGGGAGGCCTGGATGTCGATGGCAGTGGTCACGAAGACACGGCTGGACCATGCGAACCTGGCGCAGGCCAACCTGGACGCCGCGCTGTTCAGCGGCTGCAGCCTGATCGACGTCTGCGCCGACGCGGCGGACTGGCACCAGGCCACGGTCATGGAGTGCACGCTGACGCACCTGAGCTGGAGCGGTGCGTCGCTGCGACGGACGATCTTCGTCAAGACCGTGCTTGCCGGCCTGTCCTTCGCCGGGCTCACGCTCGAGTCCTGCCAGTTCGGCGCGGCCGACCTCCGGGGCGCGGATTTCGGCGGCAACACGCTGCCGCGCTGCAACTTCCAGGGCGCCCAGCTCGACGGCGCCCGTTTCGCGGGCGTGACCGCCCCGATGGCGCTGTTCTGCGAGGCGCAGGGCGAGAACGTGGATTTCTCCGGGGCCCGGCTGCGCCAGTCGCTGTTTACCGGCGCGGTCCTCCCAGGCAGCGACTTCACCGGCGCGGACCTCTGGCAGACGCACTTTGCCGGCGCCGACCTCACGCGTGCGCGCATGTCGGGCGCCGAGCTCAGCTATGCCGACCTCAGCCACGCCCGCCTGCCCGATGCCGACCTGCGCGACGCGGTCCTGTTTCGCACCCGCCTGCATGGCGCCCACACCGAGAACGCGCAGATGAGCGACCGCGCACGCGCGCTGGAGACCGACCCCGAGCGTGCACAGGCCGAGCAGTGGCGCCCCCCCGCCGTCTCTGCATGAAATCCGCCCCGACAAGACTTCAAGGAACTCTCATGAACACCGTTGCTTCGCACGCTGCCGTCGCCACCCATCGGGGCCGCCGTCCCGCCGCCGCACGCTCGCAGACGGCCGCCTCGCCGGCCTGCTGGAATGCCCACGTCGAGGTGTGCAGCGATGCAGCCTTGCGGGTGCACGACGGCGAGCAATCGTTCGAGGTGCGCCGCGCCGCCAGTTGCCTGCTGCTGCCGGCGCCCGGCGACCAGGTGGCCTGCGTGCGAACCGGTCCGCAGGAGGTCTGGGTGCTCGCGGTGCTGCAGCGCGCGGCCGACACGCCGGCCGTGCTGCAGTGCGACGGCGCACTGGAGATCAAGGCCACCACCCTCTGCCTCCGCAGCGAGCGACTCGATGTGGTGGCGGAGCATGCGGTGCTGACGGTCGGGGTGGCCGAACTCATCGGCCGGCAGCTGCGCGCCGTGGCCACCACGGTGAAGATCGTGGGCTCGGTCCTCACCAGCGTGATGGACCGGGTGACCCACTTCAGCCGCCAGTACCAGCGCACGACGAAGGGCACCGACCGCGTCAGCGCGATCCACATCGAGTGCGAGGCCGAGCAGCTGCTGCGCATGCAGGCAGAACATGTGCTGGCCAACGGCAGCAAGCTGGTGAAGACGCGCGGCGCACAGATCCATTTCGGCTGAGGAGCGCAGCACCATGTTTGCCAACTGCCAGATGATGGGCACCGACACCGGCTTTCCGGACGTGTGCATGACGCCTGCCGCGCCGTCCCCCATACCGGTGCCGTACCCGAACATCGCCATGGGTGCCACGGCGATCCCCAACTGCCCGACGATCCTGATCATGGCCGGGCCGGCCCACAACCTCGGAACGACCATTCCCATGACCAATGGCGACAACGCCGGCGTCTTGCTGGGCGTGGCTTCGGGCACCGTGATGGGACCGAGCCGGCATTTGACGGGCGCCTTCACCGTGCTGCTCAACGGCATGCCCGCGACGCGCCTGAGCAGCTCGAGCCTGCAGAACAGCACCAACTGTCCCGGTGTTCGCGTGGTGCCAAGCCAGACCAATGTGCTGCTGCTGGCGCCCTGAGGCGCAACCACGACGACAGGTCGCAAGGCCTGTGGGAGAGAGCCAAAGACCGGAAAGGATGGGCGAGCAGGCCTTGAGACGAAACATATGGCTGATCACGAGTTCCGTATCGAAAGCGATTCGCCCGCCAACGGCGAACTGATGTTCTGGCGCATCGTCGGCCACGAGGCGCTCGCGCGCCCGTCGACCTACGAACTCACCGTGCTCTCGAAGAACCGCGCGCTCGACGCCAAGGACATCCTGGGCCGGGCGTTCGACGTGGTCATCGAGTTCCAGGACAAGGACGGCGGCGTGCACGAGCGCCACTGCCAGGGCCATGCGGTGCGCTTCGAGCGCACGGGCCACGTGGGGCGGCATTTCGAATACCGCATCGGGCTGCGCTCGTGGTTCTGGCTGCTCTGCAAGCGCATCAACTCGCGCATCCTGCAGGACAAGAAGGTGCTCGAAGTGCTCGACGCGGTGTTCGAAGACAGCCCGATCAAGCGCTTCAAGAAGACGCAGACCAGCAACGTGATCGGCTCCCACAATCCGCGGCGCTATTGCGTGCAGCACCAGGAGAGCGACTACCAGTTTCTATCGCGCCTGTTGGAAGACGAAGGTATCTATTACTGGTTCGACGCGCACGACGCGCCGGGCACCATGCACCTGTCGGACGCAAGCGACATCGCGCACGACAAGCTGCCCGTCGAGGGCACGCTGCGCCACGTGGCGAGCGACACCACCGAGGCGAGGCACAACGAGATCTCGCGCTGGGTGAGCGCGCGCCAGTTCGACACCGGCACCTACGCATCGCGGGACAGCAACTTCAAGTCGATCAAGAAGAAGCTGGAGGCCGCGGGCGGCGCGCCCGACAAGCACGAGTTGGCCGAGTTCGAGGCCTTCGAGTTCGCGGGCGGGTACTTCTCGGGCGG
This sequence comes from Variovorax paradoxus EPS, assembly GCF_000184745.1. Lineage (NCBI taxonomy): Bacteria > Pseudomonadati > Pseudomonadota > Betaproteobacteria > Burkholderiales > Comamonadaceae > Variovorax > Variovorax paradoxus. The sequence continues at coordinate 641,344 of NC_014931.1, forward strand.
CGACGCGGACGACAAGGGCAAGCTGCGCGGCGAAGAGATCGTCGCGCGCCGCCAGCGCCACTGGGCGCTCACCACCTGGCCCGACGTGACCGCGGGGCGCAGCTTCACCTTCGAAGGCGACCCCGACGGCGCGCGCGACGGCGATTACGTCATCGCGGCCTGCACCTTCGCGGCGAGCCATCCGGGCTACGAGAGCATTCCCCACAGCACGCCGCGCATGCCCATCGAGCAGGCGCTGCGCGAAGCGCTCGACGACGATGCGGTGAATGCCGAGGCGCGGCCCGCGCTCGAAGCGCTGATCGCCAGTGCCCCCGCGCTGCGCACCGATGCGCAGGGCACGAGCGCTTTTCTCATCACCGCGTTGCCGATCGACGTGCCGTTCCGTCCGCCGCGCCTCACGCCCCGCGTGGTAATGCCGGGGCCGCAATCGGCCATCGTGGTGGGGCCGGCCGGCGAGGAGATCCATGCCGACGACTTCGGCCGCGTGAAGGTGCACTTTCACTGGGACCGCTACGACAAGAGCGACGAAAAATCCACCTGCTGGGTCCGCGTGTCGCAGCCGTGGGCGGGCAAGGGCTGGGGCGGATATTTCATTCCGCGCATCGGGCAGGAGGTGATCGTCGACTTCCTGAACGGCGACCCCGACCGGCCGATCATCGTGGGCCGCGTCTACAACGACGACCAGCCGATTCCCTTCGGCTCGCACACGCAGAGCGGCTTTCGCACGCGCTCCACGCCCAAGGGCAGCGCCTCGAACTGCAACGAGTTCCGCTTCGAGGACAAGAAGGGCTCGGAGCAGGTGTACCTGCACGCCGAGAAGAACCAGGACATCGAGGTCGAGAACGACGAGACGCACTGGGTGGGTCACGACCGCACCAAGACCATCGACCACGACGAGACCACGCACGTCAAGCACGACCGCACCGAGACGGTCGACAACAACGAGACCATCACCGTGCATGGCCAGCGCACGGAAACCGTGGACAAGAACGAGACCATCACCGTCCACATGAACCGCACGGAGACGGTGGACCTGAACGAGACGATCTCCATCGGGCAGAACCGCTCGATCACCGTGGGGGCGAGCGAGACGGCGACGGTGGCGCTGCAGCGCACGCACACGGTGGGGATCAACGAGACCATCACCGTGGGCGCGGCGCAGGAGATCACCGTCGGCGCGATGCAGGCGGTGACGGTGGGGGCGAGCCAGACGATCAACGTCGGCGCGAACCAGTCGAGCAGCATCGGGGCGAACCGGTCGGTGAATGTGGGGGCGAACCTCTCCACCACCGTGGGAAAGAACGAATCGCGCAGCGTGGGCGAGGGGCGCACCACCAGCGTGGGGAAGGACGATTCGCTCACGGTCGGCAAGAACCTCGTCATCAGCGCGGGCGACTCGATCTCGATCACGACCGGCAGCGCGAGCATCACGATGAAGAAGGACGGGACCATCGTCATCAAGGGCAAGGACATCACGATCGACGCCTCGGGAAAGATCAATGCGAAGGCGAGCAGCGACATCGTGATGAAGGGCTCGAAGATTTTGCAGAACTGAACACCATCGACGGAGCACACACCATGAGCGGCAGAGATCTGATCGAAGCGCAGTTGAAGGAAGAGGTGGCCCTTGCACCCTGGAATGCCGTCGCGACCGGCGAACTGCTGGCGCTGGCAGACGAGGGCAGCGCCCCCATCGTGCGGATCGCGGGGCGGGCGAACGCAGCCGCGGTTCGTGCACGCACAGTGGTGGATCTTCACGGCGCGCACATCGGTTGCGACGTGGTGCTGATGTTCGAGGAGGCCGATCCGGGGCGCCCGATCGTGATGGGGGTCTTGCGAACCGGCCAGCGCGAGACCTTGCCGGGTTCGCATGCACAGGTGGAGGTCGATGCGGACGGCGAACGGATGTTGATCGGTGCGCGTGAGCAACTGGTGCTGCGATGCGGAAAGGCCAGCATCACATTGACCAAGGCGGGCAAGGTACTGATCCAGGGCAGCTACGTGTCGAGCCGGTCCACAGGCGTGAACCGCGTCAAGGGCGGGTCGGTGCAACTGAACTGACTGGCAACGAGCGAGCGACACATCATGGAACTGGTCAATGCCACTCGCATGGTTGCCGGCTGCAACATGGGCCTGGAGCCCGGCGGACGCGAACTGCTGGTGGTGGTCGTCAAGGGGACGTTCCGCTTCCCGATGCCCGGTGAGCCCGAAGGACATTTCGCGCTGCACGAGGAGCAGCTGCCTCTGGTGATGGCCGATACCTTCACGGGGGACCCGGGTTACTCGGCGCCTGAGTACGAGGTGGACTTTGCGCCGCGCAAGGCACGCTGCGACATCCTGTTGCTGGGAAGTGCGTACGCGCCGCACGGGAAGCCCTGCACGCGCGTCGAGGTCGGCGTGCGCGTCGGCAACTGGCACAAGACGATGGCGGTGATCGGGCCACGGCACTGGGAGTGCGGCCTGGCGAGTGCCAGTGCAACGCCTCCAGGGATGTTCGTGCGGCAGCCGATTTCGTACGACGTCGCATTCGGCGGCACCGACCTGTTTCACGAGGACGCTTCGCAGCACGCGGCTTTCATGCAGAACCCCGTGGGTCGAGGGTTCCACAGGCATATCAAGGCCGCCTGGGTCGAAGGAACCCCGTTGCCGTGCACGGAAGAAATCGACCGGGCGGTGCGCGACCCCGGTGGCGACTACCGGCCGATGGCGTTCGGGCCCGTGGGGCGCGGATGGGCGCCGCGCCATCGGTTCGCGGGCACCTACGACGAAGCCTGGCTTGAAGACCACTTCCCGTTCCTGCCACCGGATTTCGATGAGCAGTATTTCCAGGCCGCACCGGCGGACCAGCAGATGCCGCTCGAAGACTTCGGCAACGGGCCGGTGGATGTGCTGCTCGCCAACCTCACGCCTGAGGGCTTGACGCGCTTCACCATTCCACATCTGGTTGCCCCTGTGCATGTGTTTCCCAAGCGCGGCGAGCGCGAGGACTGGAATGCAACGCTGGACACGGTCGTGATCGAGCCGGACGCCCGGCGCTTCAGCCTGACCTGGCGGCTTGCGCGCCCGCTGAAAAGAAACATGTTCGAGATCGCACAGGTGCTTGTCGGCAAGAAGGGCAAGGAATGGTGGCAGCAGCGGGACAACGTGGTGTTTCCGATTCCGGTCGTGATGGTGCCGGCCTGAGCCATGTCCCTGCAACAGATCGCCATTCAGCGCACCGGTCTCGTGAGCAGCGTGGGGTTGTCCGCGCCGGCGGCCTGCGCAGCCATTCGCAGCAAGCTGACGAACCCCACCGAGACGCGGTTCGTCGATGCGGCCGGCGAATGGATCACGGTGCATCAGGTGCCGCTCGAGCTGCCGTTGCGCGGCCTGGCGAAGCTCACCCGCATGGCGGCGATGGTTGTCGAGGAGTGCCTCGAGGACATCGCGCCGGACCATTGGACGCGCATTCCCTTGTTGCTGTGCGTGGCCGAGCCCGAACGGCCGGGCCGCGTGGAAGGCATCGAGGAACGGCTGTTCATCGACATGCAGCAGATGCTCGGCGCCCGGTTTTCCGAAGACTCCGAGCTCATCGCGCACGGCCGCGTGGGTGTGGCCGTCGCCCTGGACAAGGCGCGCAGGCTGATCTCCGGGAGAGGTGTTCCGTGCGTGCTGATCGTGGCGGTCGACAGTTTGCTGAGTTGGCCGACGCTCTCGCACTACGAGCAGAACGCCCGGCTGCTGACGTCCGAGAATTCGAACGGCTTCATTGCAGGGGAGGGCGCTGCGGCGCTTCTGGTGGGCCCGCCGGGCGATGGCCCGTCGTTGTCGTGCAGCGGACTGGGCTTCGGCGTGGAACAGTCGCACGTGGAATCCGACGAGCCGCTGCGCGCCGAAGGACTGAGCCGGGCCATCAAGAACGCGCTGGCCGATGCGGGCCGTGAAATGCATGAGCTCGATTTCCGCATTGCCGACGTTTCAGGCGAGCAGTACTACTTCAAGGAGGCTGCGCTGGCGTTGTCGCGAACGCTGCGCCGGCGAAAGGACGCGTTCGACATCTGGCATCCGGCCGAGTGCTGCGGCGAGGCCGGCGCGTTGTCGGGCGCCGTTCTGTTCGTCGTTGCCGAAGCGGCTTGTCGCAAGGGCTATGCGCCGGGCGCGAACATCCTTGTCCACATGGCCAGCGACGCCGGGCAGCGCGCCGCAGCGGTCCTGAGCTTCGGAGCACGATGATGGGCAATCAGGTCTACGCCAACAACATGGAGGTGTCGTGCAAGGCCGCGGACGGCAAGTCCATCTGCGCATTTCCGGATGTGTGCATGACGCCGCCCCAGACGCCGGCCACGCCGCCGGGTGTTCCGATTCCCTATCCCAACACGGGCCTGGCGACGGACACGACCGACGGATCGAGCACAGTGAAGATCTCGGGCCAGGAGGTCATGCTGAAGAACAAGTCCTACTTCAAGAAGAGCTCGGGCGACGAAGCCGGGTGCGCGCCCAAGAAGGGCGTGGTCACCAGCAAGAACATGGGCAAGGTCTACTTCAATGCCTGGTCGATGGATGTGAAGGTGGAGGGCGAGAACGTGGTGCGGAATGTCGACATCACGACGCACAACCACGCATCGTTTCCCGGCAACTCACCGACCTGGCCCTACCTCGACGAGGCGGCCTTCGCCGGTGGTGCCGGCGGCGGTCCGTGTGCCTCGGTGGCGCGCAAGGTCAAGCAGCACTGCGTGGGCACGCAGAGGAAGCCGAAGAACTTCGTCGCCTTTACCAAGGGTGGCGAAGTCAAGCGCAAGGAATCGATGGATGCCATGTGCGCCGACGATGATTGCAAGGCGGCGATGACCTGCGTGGTGTCCCCTTACTCGCCCAACAATTGCTGCCCCGAAGGGGGCGAGCAGCCGACGCCGCACCACATCGTCCCCAAGTCCCAGTTCAGCGAGGTTCCGAGCATGGGCGGCGGGCTGATCGACCTGCGCTCCGGAGGAACCTACAACGCCGGCAAGGCGCCGTGCATCTGCGTCGATGGCAACAGCCACTCCGGCGAAGGCAAGCATGCCGAGATCCACGCCAAGACGAACACCAAGACGCGACGCGCGATGGGCGTCGAGCTGGGGACGGCGATTCCGACGGAGTCGCGCTGGAACCTGAGCGATGCGGAATCGACGGGCGCACAGTCGGTCCATGAAGTCATGCCGGAGTGTCCGAAGGACTGCATCGAAGAGCAGGTGCGCAACGGGCACAAGTCGGAGATGGGGCTCAACAAGAACGACAGGGTCCGGCCGACAACCGCCGGCGCGGACGAGATCGAAGAAGGAACAGGCGTGTGATGCCGAACGGAGATTTCCATGGCCTCGAATGAATCGTCGCCGCTCGCCGGCCTGCTTGTACGCGCGGCGGTGGTCCGGGACCCGGCGCTCGGCTTCGTGCTTGCCTGCGACCCGAAACTGGCGGCGGCCGACGTGGACCACACCATCTCGTTTCGCTGGAAAAGCGGCGTCTTCAATGCGGGGCGCGCGAAGTACAGCGCCATCGCGCTGTGCATCGTCGAGCGGCCCGAATACGGCGTGGTCAAGGTGTCGGCCAGCGGCGTCTACTCGGTGGAGACGCCTTCGGGCATTGCCGTGAGCAATCTGTTTCGCGATGCATCGCCGGCGCGATCCAGTCCGCGTTTCGGCGATCTGAGATCCGTCGTCGCAATCGACGGACGTGCCTACGCAGTGGGATTCGAAGGCATGGTGTTTCGGCTGGACGGGCCGAATCGGTGGGCGCGGATCGACGAAGGCTTGCCTGAAAGCTTCGACATCGAAGCCCTGGACGGCTTCAGTGACGACGAACTCTATGCGGTGGGTTTCGGCGGACAAGCGTGGGCCCGTGTGAACCAGGTCTGGGAGCCACTCGATGTGGGCGTGAACACGGTGCTGACGTCCGTGCACTGCTCTGAGCACGGCGATGTGCATGCGGCGGGGCATCGCGGCGTGCTGATCCGGGGCCGCGGTGCGATGTGGGAGGTCCTGCCGCAGGACATGAAAAAAGACATCTGGGGCCTGGCCTGGTTCGGTGGCCAGCTCTACGTGTCGACACTGTCCGGCCTCTACCGGCTGGTGGACGACCTGCTCGAGCCGGTCGACTTCGGGGCAGATCCGCCAAAGACCACCTACCGACTCAGCGCGGCCAACGGCGTCTTGTGGTCGATCGGCGCGAAGGACCTGATGGCTTTCGACGGCGTGCGCTGGTCGCGCATCGCATGAGCATGGCAACGCAACGCCCTCCGGTGCCCGTGGTGGTTCTGCAGCATTGCGAAGACGGCGCGGTGCTGGCGAACACCCGGGCCGGGCTGGTCGAGGCGCCTCAGGTGAAGCTGCATCAGCTCGGCCGGCTCGACGAACGGCTGGCGGCGCATCTGGACGGGCTTTTCGTGGCCGGAGAGTTCGGCATGCACGCGAGCGAGCACGCGATGGCGCGGGCGGGCACCGGAGAGTCCTTTGTGGCCGCGGCGCTCGCGATTGCGCATCGGGACATGGAAAGAATCGATCGCCTGCTGGCGGCAGCCGAGGCCGCGGACGCGCTGCGGACAGGAGTCGTCCTCGCATTCTGCTGGGCCGATGCAGCGCAGCTTCGAGGCCTGGTGGCGCAACTGCTGGATTCGCCCAGTTCGTTCCGTCGCCAGATCGGGTTGACCCTGTGCCCCGCCCATCTTGTGGACCCCGGCGTGGTGTTGGAGCGCGCGATCGGGGCCGTGGAAGCGCCGTTGCGTGCCCAGGCCTACCAAGCGGCCGGCGCCTGCGGCCGCACCGGACTGCTGGCGGATTGCCTGGCAGGCCTCGGCGACGCGGACATGGCTTGCCGTTTTCAGGCCGCGCAGTCGTCGGTACGGCTCGGCGACCGGGGAGCCGCCGTCGAAGCGTTGAGCGCCTTGACGCAGGAAGAGGGGCCGTATCGCGCACCGGCGTTCGATCTGCTGTTCAGGCTTGCGACGTTCGCGCAGGCTGCGCCATTTCTCAAGGCGCTGCTGGACAGTCCCGATGACCTGCGCATGGCGATCCGCGGGGCGGGCACCCTGGGCGACCCGCAGTCCGTTCCCTGGCTGATCGAGCAGATGGGCAGTCCGCAACTCGGACGGCTGGCCGGAGAGTCGTTCAGCATGATCACCGGACTCGATCTGGCGGCCCTTGACCTGGAGCGCAAGCCGCCCGGTGATGTTGCAGCAGGTCCCGACGATGACCCCGAAAACGACGACGTCGCCATGGACGAGGACGAAGGCCTGCCGTGGCCAGAGCCGGAGCGCATCCGGACATGGTGGTCGGGGAATGCGCAGGACTTCTCGCCCGGAACGCGCTTCTTCATGGGCGCGCCGCCCTCCTGGAGCCATTGCATGCAGGTGCTGCGAAGCGGCTTTCAACGTCAGCGCATCGCCGCGGCCGAACACCTGTGCCTGCTCGTCCCCGGCACCCTGCTCTTTCCCACGAACGCTCCCGCATGGCGGCAGTCGCAATGGCTCGCGCAGATGGTGGATGCCTGAAGCTTCGATGGCCGCGAAACACATTCTTGCCGCGCTCGCCGTCGTCTTCCTCGCGGCGGCGCTGGCGTACAGGAAAAGGGGCGGCGCCACCCGCACATGGCTCCTCATCGCGTTCATCTTCATCACCGTCGCAGCCTGGCTGCAATGGCATACCTCTTAAGGCGAGATTGCCAACGTGCCCCACGGAATGAATACTCCTTCTGAGTTTTTTCGCCCGCGCACGCCTTGCGCGCCCGGGCTTTGTCCGGACATAGAAGGGCCTAGAGCCTCGGGGGCCGATTCATGATCCATATCGCTGTCATCACCCGGCAAGGCGCTCCGGCGGGGCAGCCCATCGCCGCCGATTTCGGGCCCAACGGGGGAACCATCGGCCGGGCCGACACGAACACGCTGGTGCTCGACGATCCCGACCGCACTGTGTCGCGCGTGCATGCCCAGGTGCTGTGCCGCGATGGCCAGTACTTCGTCATCGACCGGGGCAGCAACCCGATGCAATGCAACGGTGTGTCGCTGGGGTCCGGCAAGGAGGCCGCGCTTACCGACGGCGCGCGGCTGGTGGTCGGCAGCTTCGAACTCAGCGTGAAGATGACGGCCGCGGCGGCTCCGCCGTCGCTGGCGATTCCCAACACCATCATGTCGGCGCCCGCCGCCGCATCGGCAGGTGGCGGCGGCGACGATCCGTTCGCGGATCTGCTCGCGGGGCTCGGCTCGCCGCCGGCACCCGCGCCGGCCGCGTCCAGTGCAGTCAAGGCGCCCGCTCCCGCCAGCGCCGATTCGCTGCTCTTCCCCGACCCGATGGCCACCGGCTCCCGCAATGCGCAGGCCGCGCAGGTCGATCCGTTCGCCAACCTGCTCGGGCCCACGCCGAGTTTCGCGCCGGCCGCGGGCCTCGGCGCGCTCGACGATTTCTCGGACCTCGGCGCGCCGCCCGCGCATGGCAAGGCATCGGACATCGACGATCTCTTCGGCGGCATGAACAGCGGCGGCGGCATCGGCGGCGATCCGCTCGCGCTGTCGCCGCTGGCCGATCCGCTGCTGCAGCCGAACACGGCCTCCTCCGCGGACCCGCTGGCCGCATTGCAGAGCGCGGCACCGTCCACGCCGACACCGCGCTCCGATCACTTGCCGATCGACCAGTTCGGCTTCACGCCGCCGAAGGCGGTGACGTCTCCGCCTCCACCACCACCTCCTCCGCCGCCTTCGCCACCACCTGCGCCCGCGCCGGTGGCCGCAGCGCCTGCGGAAGTGCTGCCGCAGTTCGACGACATCACGGGCCAGCCGATCCGCATCAGCGGCCCCGAGGTGGGCAACAGGCCATTGGAGCCGCTGCCTCCGCTGCCGTCGCCACCGCCGCCGCCCGCTCAACGCGCGTCCGCACCGGCCGCGCCGCGCGCCGAGCGCACGGCCTCCGACGACGAACTGCTCGCCGCCTTTCTGCGCGGCCTCGCCAGCACGCACCAGCCGCCCGAGATGCTCACGCCCGGCCTCATGGAGCGCATCGGCTCGATGCTGCGCAGCGCCACCGAGGGCACGCTGCAGTTGCTGCTCACGCGCCAGGAGTTCAAGCGCGAGGTGCGCGCCGAGGTCACGATGATCGCGGCACAGGCCAACAACCCATTGAAGTTCTCGCCCACGGTGGAAGTGGCGCTCGCGCACCTGCTCGGGCCCGGCGTGCGCGGCTTCATGCCGCCGGAGGCCGCGATGCGCGATGCCTTCAACGACCTGCGCGCCCACCAGTTCGGCGTGATGGTGGGCATGCGCGCAGCGCTCGCGCACGTCATCACGCGCTTCGCGCCTGAAGAGCTCGAGAAGAAGATCAGCGCGAAGTCGGCGCTCGACGCCATCTTCGCGGCCAACCGCAAGGCCAAGCTCTGGGACCAGTTCGTCGCGCTCTACGGCGGCATCGCGAGCGAGGCGGAAGACGATTTCCACAACCTCTTCGGCAAGGCGTTTCTCGAAGCCTACGAAGAGCAGATGGCGCGCCTGAAGTCCGACGGACAGTGACGACGCAGTAGAAGAAAAGCAAGAAGCAGCAGAACGACGACCTCGGTCGAAGCCACCACCACAACAACACCAGCCATCGCGAGGCACCCCGCTTGGAAATCGAAATCGTCACGTTGTCCCGACAGGGCGGCCGCACCTACAACGAGGACGTCCATGGCCACTGGCATGACGAGCGCTATGTCGCCTGCCTGGTGGCCGACGGCGCGGGCGGTCATGGCGGCGGCGATGTGGCGGCAGCCACGGCGCGCAGCAGCGTGCTGGGCGGCTTCTCGGCGGCGCCGGGGCTGGACGAGATCACGCTGCGCACGCTGGTCGAGCAGGCCAACCGCGACGTGGTGGCGCGCCAGGCCGAAGGTGGCAAGCTCGCGGGCATGCGCTCCACCGTCGTCTTCGCGGCGATCGATCTCGAGAACCAGGCGCTCGCCTGGGTGCACAGCGGCGACAGCCGCGCCTACCTTTTTCGCGGCGGCGCCATCGTGGCGCGCACCACCGATCACAGCCTGGTGCAGCAGATGGTCGCCGGCGGCATGCTCGACGAGGAGGGCGCGCGCCTGCATCCGCAGCGCAACATGCTGCTCTCGGCACTGGGTTCGATCGAGGAGGCGCCAGACATCGCGGTGTCCGACCGCATGCGCCTCATGCCGGGCGATGTGCTGCTGTTGTGCAGCGATGGCGTGTGGGAGCCGCTGGGCGACGAGTGCCTGGTCGATACGCTGCATGCTTCGCGCACGCCCAGTCAGTGGACCGAGCAGCTCGACACGCAGATCAAGGCGCGCGCCAAGCCGGGCCACGACAACTACACCGCGCTCACGCTGTGGGTGATGCCCGACGAGAACGACGATGACGCCACGCGGTTGATGCCCGAGCCGATGCCGCAGGCAAGGGACGATCAGAACCCATAGTCGAACCAGCTCTGCGGAAGAATGAACTCCCAGTAGTCCTTGAAGAGGCTCTCCGGAATTCCGTTCTTCTTGGCGCTGTTCGAGCGTGCGTAGTTGAGCGCACGGATGTAGGCGTCGCGATCGTTCGCTTCGAAGGCCGATTCGAGCATGCTGGCGCCCGTCCTGAACAGCGGTTTGTACTGCAGGTGCCTGCCCACCTGCGCCGACAGGCATCCATCCAGCCGCAGGCCGCGTTCTTCGGTGAGGTATTGAAAGAACTGGCAATGCAGCCCGAGCGAGAATTCGCGGTCGCGCAGCATGTGCCGGGCGAGTTCGTGGTAGTTGGTCTCCACGCCGGCCCATTCGTAGAAGGCCACCTTCTCGGGGTTCTTCACCTCGAGCTGGCCGAAGCCGACGCCCAGGCCGCTGGGAGTCTCTGCCTGCTGGATGTTGCAGAAGCCCGTTTCCTCGAAACAGATCACGGCAATCATGAAGTAGGAGACCGGGTGATCCTGGGGGTGCACGCGCTGCAGCGTGCTCCAGAAGGTCGGGAAGTCGTAGGCTGCTGCCTGGTTCCAGGCGAATGGCGTTTTCTTGACTTGCATGAATCTCTCCTTGGGAGTTGTTTCTCATGCCGGCCAGGCGGTCGCATCCGGGTGCGCACAAAGCAAAGCCAGGCAGCTCTGCCGGGCTGCCTGGCTGGGCGGGGAGGGACGGGCCCTCAGACCTTCTTGTTGGCTGCGATGTCCCAGCCCGTTTCCTTGGTGCCGTCGCCGGAACCGTCGGCCTTCTGGGGCGTGTACTCGTACTTGAACTTGGAGAAGTTCAGCGTCAGGGTCTCGGTCAGGCGGTCTTCACCGCCGCTGCCGCCGGTCTGGATGCTGCTCACCAGGATGTCTTCCATCGTGAGCTTGACGTATTCGAGCGGCGTGGCGCCGGCCTTGCGCACCACCAGCGTGCCCTTCTTGATGTGCTGGCCATTGCAGCAATCCAGGAGCAGCAGGTGCGAGGAAGAGTCGACGTACTTGGTGATCGAAACGTCCTGCACGCTCACCTTGCCGGCGCCCGAGCCGCCGCCCACGTGGCCGGTGCCGGACTGGCTGGCACCCCAGCTCCAGGCGAGAACGTCGATTTCCTTCTTGTGCGAATCGTCCTTGGATTCGCCGTCGACGCCTTCGAGCTTCAAAAACATGTCTGCAGCCATGATGCTTACCTTTCAGTTGTGTGTGAGTCAGGGAAAAAGGGCTTCCGTGCGGTGCCTAAGCGTTGGTGCCCGGGAGCTATCAGGAGAACGAGCGGAGGGCCGTTTTTTCAAAGACCCTCCGAAGGCATATGCCTTCGTTACTTGCCGCCCTTGGCCGAGGGCAGCTTGGACACCAGCCGCAGCGACACCGTGAGGCCTTCGAGCTGGTAGTGCGGGCGCAGGAAGAACTTGGAGGTGTAGTAGCCGGGGTTGCCCTCGACCTCTTCCACCACCACCTCGGCCGCGGCCAGGGGCTTGCGGGCCTTGGTCTCCTCGGACGAGTTGACGGGATCGCCGTCCACGTAATTCATGATCCATTTGTTGAGCCAGCGCTGCATGTCGTCGCGCTCCTTGAAGCTGCCGACCTTGTCGCGCACGATGCACTTCAGGTAGTGCGCAAAGCGGTTGCAGGCAAAGAGGTAGGGCAGGCGCGCCGCGAGGTTGGCGTTGGCCGTCGCGTCCGGGTCGTCGTACTCGGCCGGCTTGTGCAGCGATTGCGCACCGATGAAGGCCGCGAAGTCGGAGTTCTTGCGGTGAATCAGCGAGAGCAGGCCGGCCTTGGAGAGCTCGGCTTCGCGCCGGTCGCTGATGGCGATTTCGGTCGGGCACTTCTGGTCCACGCCGCCGTCGTCGCTCGGGAAGGTGTGCAGCGGCAGGTTTTCCACCGCGCCGCCCGACTCGATGCCGCGGATGCGCGAACCCCAGCCGTAGAGCTTGTACGAGCGGTTGATGTTGGTCGCCATCGCATACGCGGCGTTGGCCCAGGCGTACTTGCTGTGGTCGGCGCCGGCGGTGTCTTCCTCGAAGTCGAACTCCTCCACCGGGTTGGTGTTGGCGCCGTAGGGCGTGCGCGCAAGAAAGCGCGGCATGCACAGGCCCAGGTACTTGGCGTCGTCTGAATCCCGCAGCGACCGCCAGCCGGCGTACTCGGGCGTGAGGAAGATCTTGGTCAGGTCGCGCGGGTTCGCGAGCTCCTGCCATGACTCCATCTGCATCAGGTTGGGGCTCGCGCCGGTGATGAAGGGCGCATGCGCCGAGGCCGCGATCTTGGACATCTCGCCGAGCAGCTCGATGTCGGGCGGGCTCTGGTCGAAGTGGTAGTCGCCCACCAGCGCGCCGAAGGGCTCGCCGCCGAACTGACCGTATTCCTGTTCGTAGATCTTCTTGAACATCGGGCTCTGGTCCCACGCCGCGCCCTTGAACTTCTTCAGGCTCTTGGCGAGGTCCGTCTTCGAGATGTCCATCACCCGGATCTTCAGGTGCTCGTCGGTCTCGGTGTTGTTCACCATGTAGTGCAGGCCGCGCCACGCACTCTCGAGCTTCTGGTAGTCGGGGTGGTGAATGATCTTGTTGACCTGCTCGGTGAGCTTCGCGTCGATCGCGGCGATCATGGCCTGGATCGACTTGGTCACATCCTTGCCGATGACGGTGCTGTTGCTCAGCGCCTGCTGCGCGAGCGTGAGCACGGCGGCTTCGACGGCGCTCTTGGCTTCGTCGCTGCGCGGCTTGAATTCCTTTTGAAGGAGCGACGAAAAGTCGCTGCCCGCATAGGCAACGTCCTTGAGTGCGCTCTGCTCGAGTGCTTCGGCCATGGTGGTTTCTCCTCGTGTACCGGTAGGTCAGGCGTTGGGGCGTTTGTGTGTGGGTATCAGGCGGCCGGCTTGCTGCCGTCCTCGGGCTTGGCGGTAGCCGCCAGCGACTGCAGGAGGGCCGGGTCTTCCAGCACCTTGGCCAGCAGTTCCTCGGCGCCGTTCTTGCCGTCCATGTAGGTCACCAGGTTGGACAGCTGCGTGCGTGCTTCGAGCAGCTTGTTGAGCGCACCGACCTTCTTGGCGACGGCCGCGGGGGAAAAATCTTCCATGTTCTCGAAGGTCAGTTCGACCTTGAGTTCGCCTTCGCCGGTGAGCGAGTTCTCCACCGCGAACGCGGCGCGCGGCTTCATGGCCTTCATGCGCGAGTCGAAGTTGTCGACGTCGATCTCGAGGAACTTGCGATCGGCCACGGGCGCGAGCGGATCGGTGGGCTTGCCCGACAGGTCGGCCAGCACCCCCATCACGAAGGGCAGCTGGATCTTCTTCTCGGCGCCGTAGAGTTCGACGTCGTATTCGATCTGCACGCGTGGCGCCCGGTTGCGGGCGATGAATTTCTGACTGCTCTTGGCCATGGCGATGCTCCTTGCGGGGGTAAATGGGGCGGTTGGATCAACAGGAAAAAAAGGGGGAGGCGGCGGCTATTCGGACGAACGCTTGCCGGTCACGTTCTCGATCGTGTCCAGCGCGCCGGGCGCGAGGTTGGCCATGATTTCGAGAAAGCTCACGCCGATGAGCTTCTTGGCGCGGTCGATCAGGAGCGGCGCGGGATTGCCGGGCTCGGTCTGTTCGAGAAAACGGATCACGCGGTCCAGCGTCTGCAGTGCGTCCTGGCGGCTCTGGATTTCGCCGCGCGCGGCGGCGGCACGTGGTGCGCCGCCGGCTTGGGTGCCGTCGCCTTCAGCGCCGTCGGCCACGGCTTCATCGGGTGCGCCGATGGCCGCGCTGCAGGCCTTCTGCAGCATGCGGCCGATGCTGCGCAGCGGCGCCAGGTCGATCACGTCGGCACGGCCGGTGCGCTCGACCAAGAGCGCCTGCAGCTTCTCGACCAGGCCGGGCACGCCGATGGCAGCCTGGATCAGTTCGGGCCGTTCGGCATGCAGCGCTTCGAGGCCGCCCTGGATCTGCGCCGGCGAATAGGTGGCGTCGCCGCCGATTGCATTCAATGCGTTGTTGGCCACCGCGATGTCGCGCACGCGGATCGCGCCCACGCCCGGGGCCACGCCCACCTGCGCGTCGTACAGGTCCTTCAGCACCATCGCCTCGTCGCCCAGCGGTGCCAGCGCGTTCAGGCGCATGGTCGGGTCGTTGTCGTCGTCGGCATCGAGCTTTGGATGTATGCCTTCCCAGAATTTGTCGAGCAGGCCGGTGAGCAGCTCGAGCCCGGCGACGAAGCCGGTGATGCCCTGCAGGCGCGTCGATGCGCGCAGCAGCAGCACCGCGGGGCGCACGTCCTTGCTGCGGCGCAGGAGCGCATCGGACTGCTCGGCCACCTGGCGCCACTCCGGCTCCACCGCCGGGATGACGGTGTCGCCGAACTGTTGTTCGGGTTTGCCCTGCGCGGACGTGGTGAGCGCGGTGAAGTCCGCGTCGTACTCCAGATCGTCCCCGCATGGCGATGCCTCGCCAATGGGCGTGAGCAGTGCTTCGACAAGTTCGTGAGTCAGCATGTTGCCTGTTCGAGTTCGCTGGTGATAATCAAAGATGCGTCAGGACCGGTCAATGCAACGAAGGGAATAGCATGCGCACGCTGGGTACACACCATTCGTCCTATGAAGGCTTCTTCGCTGCGGTAACGCGGCGCCGTGTGGCGGGTCTCGGGCTCGCAATTGCGGGTCTGGCAGGGCTTACCCTCGCCGGCTGCGCGAGCAAACCGGTGGTCACGCCGGTGAGCATCACGCTCGTGGCCGGCGCCGATGCCAACCCCGATGCGCGCGGCCGCGCATCGCCGCTCACGGTGCGCGTGTATGCGCTCAAGTCGCCCGGTCCCTTCGAGGGCGCGGACTTCTTCTCGCTGTTCGAGAAGGACCAGGCCACGCTCGGCGCCGAGCTCGTGCAGCGCGAAGAAATGCTGCTGCGCCCCGGCGAAACCAAGAAGCTCGACCTCACGCTGCCGGCCGATGCCAAGTCCATCGCGGTGATGGCGGCCTTCCGCGACCTCGACCGCGCGCGCTGGCGCGAAGTGGTGCCGGTGACCACGGGCAAGCCGCAGACGCTCACGGTCAACTTCGGCGCGCGCCAGATCCGTGTAGACGCCAAGTAAGGACGAGGCCTCGTCGTACTTCATGGCGCACCTGCCGCTGTGTTGGACGACGGACGCCCTGGTCGCACCAGGGGCTGATCGGCCGGCAGGAAGCGCTCGAACAGATCGGTCACGAAGGCCCCGCCAGTTGCATCCGATGCGGCGGCAGTGAAGTAGAGGCCGCGCCAGCGCGGCGCGCGCGAGCCCTTGCCGTGGCTCTCGAACAAGACCTCCGCCACCTCGCGCAATGCGGGCTGCAATCCCTGCACCGCTTCCACGAACCCATGGATCGAGAGCCGCGCCGCGGCCCCGTGCTGCTCGCGCATCAACGCCATGCGAAGGCTCTGCAGTTGCGCGGCGATGGGGTCGAACAGCGTATCGAGCCGATCGCCGGCGGTTGCGCTGGGCGCGGCAAACGGGTCCGGCAGGCGATGGCCCAGCGCCTGCGCCAGCACCTCGGGCGGCAGCGCGCCGCGCAGGGCGGCGTAGCCCGTCAGATGCTCCAGGCCGGTGATGACGAGGTACATGGGCAACTGCAGGCGCAGGGTGTCGCCCGCCTCGTCGATCAGCCGGCGCATCTTCGCGGCAAGGGGGCGCAGGCTGTCGGCGTCGGCCTGCAGCAGCTCGCTCGCGGAGAAGCACGCGACCACGCCGTTGAGCGGCAGGCGGTCGCGCCGCTCGGCCAGCGCCAGCAGCGCCTGCAGCCACAGGGCGCGCGTGCGCGGTGCGCCGGCGGCTTCGCCGACCGCCGCGGGCTGCACCTCGATGGCGGTCAGCGCACCGGTCAGCCACCAGCGCCAGCAGGCCCCATCGTCGGGGGCGCTGTCGGGCCGCGCGAGGCGCTTGCCCTGCGCGGTGGCCAGCAGCCCCGGCAGGTCGGCCGCCGCATCGCCGATGAACAGGAACCACGGCACCGGCGCAGCCGGGTCGTGCGACGACCGTGCGGGCCGCGGCGCCTGCTGCCGCAGCGCCTGACGCGCCTCTGCCATCGATTCCCGCAGCGCCCCGACGGCCGCCTCGTCCGTGGGCGCATCGAGCGTCTCGATGCGGCGCAGCAAGGCACGCCGCCGCGCACCGCGGCCCGCGTCGTGCACCATCGCGCACAGCAGCCCGAAGCCCAGCAGGCACAGCGCGAGCAGCATCCAGAAGAAGTGCGTGGGCGAGGAGAGCAGCGCGGTCATCGCGAGACCGTTTCGAGGAACACGAAATCGGCGATGAGGCGCTCGCTGTTCTTGCTGGCCGCGAGCGCTTCGCGCAGCCGCAGCAGGTAGGCCGAGGCCAGCTCGAAGGGCGGGCGGTCCGAGGTCTCGGTGAATGGCATCGGCGCCGAGAGCACCGTGATCAGGACACTGCCGAACGGCGGGCTCACGAGCCAGCTCGAGGGGATGTCGCGGCCCAGCTCCAGCGTAGCGCCGGTGTGCAGCGTCGTGGGCGCCTGCCCCGCATTGAGGTGCATGACCGAGCCGTCGGCGGTGTAGTAGTCGACCCAGATGTAGCTGTCGTGCCGCGGCGCCACCACCTGCACGCGCACGTTGTCGCCTTCGCGCAGCTGCTGGTTGTGGGCCGTGGGCACTTCCACTTTCAGCCCGTGGCTCTTTTCCTTGTTGCGCGCCTGGTAGGGCTTCAGGATGGCGAACACCTCGCAGTGCGGCCATACGCGCAGGCCCACCTCGACGCGCGGCGAGGTCACACCGGGCATGGCGCTCACTTCGCGCGCCACGCGCGGCAAATCTTCCGGCAGCGAGACGAAGCCGCTCACCTGCGTATGGCCGTCCTTGCCGACCGAGGCCGAGAGGTCGGCGCAGGCATAGCCCTGCAGGTGCGCGTCGATCCGCTGGGTCAATGCGGTCTGCGTCGTCGCGGGGCCGGAGGCCATCAGCCACAGCAGGTACACGAGGGGCAGCAGCAGGGCCAGTGCGGCGCTCGCGCGCAGCAGTGCGCGGTCGCGCCGGTGGGTGTCGTTGGGGCCGCGCGGATCGGCCACGCCATAGGGCTGGGGCGTGATGCGGTCCTGCGCGAGGCTGCCGAGCGCCAACGGCCGCAGCCGCAGCTGGCGCCCGTGCAGGTCCTTGAGCTTGCCCAACTCGCCCTGGTCGCCCTCCTCGAAGTAGTACTGGCCCTTGAAGCCGTGCGCGAGCGCGTGCCAGTAGACCTCGCGCACCTCGTCGTCCTGCGCGGTCAGTGCCGAGAGGTGATGGAAGAACTCGCTGTGCGCGTTGTTGGAGTTGAAGAGCTGCACCTGCAGCGGCGCGGCGCCGGCCTCCGCGCCGGGGTGGCGCGCGAGGATTTCGTCGATCCACGCCACCATCGCGAACACCGCGGATTCGACCTGTGCCGCTGGTGTGCCGGATGCGAGAGCCTGGGCGCGCGCCGCATCGAGCAGGCGGCGCGCCTGTTGCTGCGCTGCGTCATGCGAGAGTGCGGGCCGGCCGGCCGCAATGGATGCGTCCAGCGCGAGGCCGAACGAGAGTGAGGCGGTGAAACAGTCGAGCAGCCGGGGCATGGAGGTGCCCGCTCAAACTTGCATTGCGAAGGATGCCTTGTACCGGCGTCTGCATCGATGGCACATGCCCATGTCCCCGGTTCCTTCGAGTGGGAGTTCATTCTCCAAAGGGGTCGCGGCGGGCGCCATACCGCTTGGGGTCTATGCCGTTGGTGGGGCCGGGCGGCCTTGCTGCGCGGGGCAATCGCCGTTATCTTCAGCAATCGCTGACTTCCACGCAGCTGGAACAACGGAACCAAGCCATGAAAATCCTGATCGCCGACGACCACCGGCTCGTCATCGAGGCGGTCAAAGCCAAGTTGTCGGAACTGGAGCCCGGCATCGAATTCGTCCTGGCGATGAGCGTCGACGAATTGCTTGCAGGCGCGAACGACGACCTCGACCTGGCCGTGATCGATCTCAACATGCCCGGCGCGGACGGCCAGGCGCACATCGACGAAATCCGCCGCCGCCATCCGGCCGTGCCGGTGATCGTGCTGTCGGGCTACGAAGACCCGGCCATCATGCGCAGCGCGCTCGAACGCGGTGTGCTCGGATTCATTCCCAAAGCCTACTCACCCGAAGTCATGCTCTCGGCCGTGCGCCTGGTGCTGGCGGGCGGCGTGTACGTGCCGCCGATGATGCTGACGGCGCTGCCGCCGGGCATCGTGGCCGGCGTGGCGCCGCAGGGCGGTGGTGGCGAGGTGCTGACGCGCGGCGGCGGCGGCGCCGGCCAGACGCTGGAGCACCTGCGCAGCGTGCTGACCGAGCGGCAGGTCGAGGTGCTGCAGCTGCTCTCGCAGGGCAAGCCGAACAAGCTGATCGGGCGCAGCCTGGGCATCAGCGAAGGCACGGTGAAGATCCATCTGGCTGCGATCTTCCGGGCGCTGAATGTGCGCAACCGGACCGAGGCTGTGGTGGCTGCGCAGGCTTTGACCGAGGCGCAGCAGGCTTGAGCCTGCGATCTTTCGGGGCGGGTGCGAAGGCCACCGGGTACTCCCCTCCGCGAATGTCCCCCGGGGCTTCGCCCCTCCTCCTTGATTTCGCTGCGGGGAGCACCCGATGCCCTTCGCACTTGGGCACGCTGCTGGCTGATCGACCGATCAGCGACTGCTCTGAGCTACGCGTTTAGGCTGCTCGCAATGCGGGAGCCGATGGTGCTTCCATCGTGCTGCCGCGCAACCCCATCTTTCTTTCTTCGATCGCTTCGGCGAGAAACTCCGCATCGCGCGCGACGCCCGAAAAGCGGCCCGACCCCCAGGTGTGCAGCCACGGCAGGCCGAGGAAATACAGGCCCGGCTCGTTGGTCACGCCGCGCTGGTGCACCGGTGCGCCGCGGCCGTTGAAGACCGGCGCGTCCACCCAGGCGAAGTCGGGCGAGAAGCCGATGCACCAGACCACGCTGGTGATGCCCCCCGCCGCAAGGTCGAGCCGGGTGCGTTCTTCCGCCGGCTCCCACACGGGCGTGTAGACCGAGGGCGGCGGCGCCTCGAGGCCCTGCGCGGCGATGAACTTGTCGATCGATGCGTTGATGCGGTTGTAGGTGGCGTCGGCGCTGTCGAGGTTCTCGCGCAGGTTGGGCTGCAGCTCGAAGCTGCCGCCGTCGAAGCCGCTCAGGAGGCCATAAAGCTCCATGCCTTCGCGCGCGAAGCGGCGCAGGTCGATGTCGCGCCCGCCGTCGCGGCCGGTCACGTAGTGATTGGTGTTGTCGCGCACGCCTTCGCGCAGCGGGTGCTCGGTGACGGGCATGTCGTAGTACTTCATGTCGGCGAGCCAGTCGACCACTTCGCGGCCGCGGTAGAAGCGCGCGCAGCGCGGCGCGTTGCCGGTGGCCAGGTGGACCTTGCGGCCGGCCAGGTGGAGGTCTTCGGCGATCTGCGCGCCTGACTGGCCGCAGCCCACCACGAGCACCGCGCCCTCGGGCAGTTGCGCCGGGTTGCGGTACTGCGCCGAGTGGTACTGCGCGACGGTGGCCGGCAGCTTCTCGGCCAGGCGCGGCACGATCGGGCGGTGGTAGCCGCCCGAGGCGACGACCACCTGGTCGGCGGTGTAGAGGCCGGTGTCGGTCTGCACCATGAAGCGGTCGCGTTCGCCCGCGCCCTGCACGCGGGACACGCGTTCGACGGTGACGCCTTCGATGGCAGGCGCCTTCACATGCGCGACGAAGCCGGCGAGCCAGTCGTTGATCTGGTCCTTGACCATGAAGCCGTGCGGATCGCTGCCGAGGTAGCCCCAGCCCGGCAGCTGGCACTGCCAGTTGGGCGTGACGAGGCAGAACGAATCCCAGCGCTGGGTGCGCCAGCTGTGCACGAGGCTCCGTTTCTCGATCACCAGGTGGTCGATGCCGCGCTGCTGCAGGCAGTGGCTCAGCGACAGGCCGGCCTGGCCGCCGCCGACGATGACGACGCTGTAGTGGCTGCGTCCGCCGTAGGGATAGGACATGGGGTCTTCTTTCTTTCTCTCTGGATGTGGATGGCTTCGTTCGACAGCGTCAGTCGACGGCGACGACGGTGACCTCGGCATCGGCGATGCCGGTGAAGCGGGCGGCGATGCGCTCGATCTCGGCGAGCTGGTCCATGGCCTGCGAACACGCGAAGCCGTACCTGGCGCGCACGCGTTCGGAGGCCATGCCCAAGGCTTGGCGAGTGCGCTGCAAAAATTCTTCGAGGGCGTAGCGCTCGCCGGGAGCAAAGAACTCCTGCACCACGGACGAGGGCGAGTAGCAGCGCGTTTCGCTGGCGTCGGGCCAGCGCACGTGGAAGTGCATCACGGGCATGCGAGCGCCTCCTGCTGCTGTCGCTGCGGCGGCTGGATGAAGGCGTCGCTGCCGAAGTCCCACAGCAGCGCCTCCTCGCCGTTCGCGCGCAGGCGCACCTGCCGCGTTGCATCGACCTCGCCGACCACTGCGCAGGCGATGTCGCGAGCGGCGAAACGGCTCAGGACCTCCGCCACCTGCGCGGGCTTCACGCTGAGCATGAAGCCATAGCTCGGGAAAGCCGAGAGCCAGCGCATCAGCGGCGCGCCATCCGGCCGCGGCAATGCATCGATGTCGATGCGCGCGCCGACACCGGAGCACTCCAGCAGCATCATGGCCGTGCCGACGGCGCCGGCCATGCTGATGTCCTTCCCTGCGCAACAGAGGCCGTCCTCGGCCAGCGCGGGCAGCACCTCGAGATCCGCACGCAGCCGCGCGGCCGGTGCGGTGGTCGATGCGTTCCAGTACGGAAAGGGCTCCTCGTACGCGCCGCGCAGGTCAGCCGCCATCACCAGCAGGTCGCCGGGCTTCGCATCGAAGCTGGTGAGCAGCTTGCGCGCATGGCCGAGGATCGCGACCGCGAGCTGCGGACGCTCGCTGCGGTTGTTGCTGTGTCCGCCGACGATGGGCACGCCATAGCGCACGGCCGCCTCCGCGAGACCGCGCAGCACGTCGTCGGCCGGGTTCATGCCGGTGCTCCAGAGCGCATCGACAACCGCAGTCGGGCGCCCGCCCATCGCGTAGATGTCGCTCACGTTGACCATCACGCCGCAGTAGCCCGCGAACCACGGCATCCGCACGATGAAGTCTTCGACCAGTCCTTCGATGGCGAACAGAAGGTAGCCGCCATGGCCATCGGGAATCGCGGCGCAGTCGTCGCCGATCGGCACAGCCTGCGCGAGTGCGGCATGGCCACCGGGCAGCGACCGGCCGAGTGCGAAGACCACGTCGCTGATGTCGCGCTTGTGGGCGAAGCCGCGCGTGGCGCGCAGGGCTTCTGCGATGTCGTGGACGCTGGTCGTCATGCCAGCACCTTCGCGCGCGTGACGAAGCCGCTCACCGGGTCGTGGCAAGGCGGATACCAGCCGAGGTCGGCCTGCATGCGCGCATGCGGGCGGCCGTGCACGGCGGTTTCTTCGAGCAGCTGCCAGCCGAGCTTGCGGAACAGCGGCACGTTCTGCATCTGCACCTGCGCGAAGAAAGCGGCGCAGCCCAGCGCGTTGGCGCGCGAGACGGCCAGCCGGATCAGCGTCACGCCAAGATGCCCCTGGCTGCGGAACGCAGGGTGCACCGCAAGGCGAGAACCCCACCATTCGCCCTCCGCCTCGCCGCGATGGATGCGCACCGTGCCCACCACCTGCTCGGGCATGCCGCCGTTGCACGACATCGCGACCAACAGTTGCGAGCGGTCGTCCGTCGCGTCGCGGTCGTCGCGCGCGAAGATGCCCTGCTCGATGCAGAACACCGCGCGGCGCAGCGCCATCGCCTCGTCGCGCTCCCACTGCTGCGCGGCCTCGCGCACCAGGTATTCGACGGGCGCGTAGTGCAGGTCGAGTTCGCTCAGGTCATCGATGCAAAGCATGGTCAGCTTTCGTAGACCGATAGAGACGAGCACGCGCCGCATTTGCCGCAGCCGGCCTTGATATCGGCCGAGCGCAGGCCTGCGGCCACCACGCGTTCGCCGAGCGGCGCGAGCAGCGACTTCATGAACTCGGGCGAGGGCGCGGGATGGTCTTCGAGCGGCGTGCCGCTGATCGGCACGAAGGGCACGACGAAGGGGTACACGCCGCGTGCGAGCAGCTGGTCGCAGGTGTCGAGGATCGCTTCGCGCGTGTCGCCGAGGCCGGCCAGGATGTAGGTGCTGACCTGGCCGCGCCCGAACACGCCGACCGCCGCCTCGAACGCGCTCATGTAGCGCGAGACCGGCACGCTCGCCTTGCCCGGCATGATCCGGTCACGCACCTCGGGCGTCACCACCTCGAGGTGCATGCCGAGCGTGTCGATGCCGGCGGCCTTCATGCGGTGGAACCATTGGTCGTCGTCGGGTGGCTCGCACTGGCCCTGGATCGGGATGTCGACCGCGGCCTTGATCGCGAACGCACTCTCGCAGAGGATGGCCGCGCCGCGGTCGGTGGCATTGGGCGTGCCGGTGGTCATCACCATGTGCTTGACGCCATCGAGCAGCACGGCCGCGCGCGCCACTTCGGCGAGCTGCTCGGGCGTCTTGCGCGCGATGGTGCGGCCGGCCGCGAGCGACTGGCCGATCGCACAGAACTTGCAGCTCTTCTTGCGGCTCTCGTAGCGGATGCAGGTCTGCAGCACCGTGGTGGCGAGCACGTCGCTGCCGTGCAGCGTGGCGATGTGCGAATAGGGCACGCCGTCGAAGGTCTGCATCGCGTAGAAGCGCGGCTGCTTCGGAAAGCTGATGCTCGCGATCGGGATGCTGCCGCGCATCACGCGGCTCATGCCCTCTGCATCGGGCGCTTCCGCCGTGAAGGGCGAGTGCCAGGCGGTGGAGGTGTGGACCGGCACCATGATCGTGTGGCCGTCCACCGTCACGGCCTTGTGGTCCGAAGGGCCCGCGCCGCCGCGGCGGCTTGCGACGCCGGCCGAAGGATCAACCAGCCGCAACCCGAAGGACTGGAGCTCGGTCATCAACTGCCGGCTGTCTTGCTGTTGCTGCGTCGTCGTGGTGGTCATGGTCGGGGCTCCGTGAGGCAAGGGGTTGGGGTTGCGTGAGATGCATCGGCACCGTGGACTGCGCCGGCCGGTCGTTGATGGCGAGCGACAGCAGCTCGGGCCGCGCGTAGTGGCCGACCGAATCCATCATTCGCTTGCGCTTGGCGATGAGCGCCATGTCCATGTCGGCGATCACCATGCCTTCGCCCTCGGTGAGCGGCGGCGCGAGGTGCTTGCCCTCGGGCGAGACGATGGCGGTGTGGCAGCCGCCGCGCAGCGCCTTCTGCAGATTCGTGTCGGGCGTGACCGAGCGGATCTGCTCGTCGGTGAGCCAGCCGGTGGCGTTGACCACGAAGCAGCCCGATTCGAGCGCGTGATGGCGGATGGTCACTTCCATCTGCTCCGCGAAGATCGGCCCGACCAGTGAGCCGGGGAACTGCGCGCAGTGGATCTCTTCGTGCTGCGCCATCAGTGCATAGCGCGCGAGCGGGTTGTAGTGCTCCCAACAGGCGAGCGCGCCAACGCGGCCGATGGCGGTGTCCACCACCTTCAGGCCCGCGCCGTCGCCCATGCCCCAGACCATGCGCTCGTGATAGGTCGGCGTGATCTTCCGGCGCTTGAGCGCGAGCGTGCCGTCGGAGTCGAACACCAGCTGCGTGTTGTAGAGGCTGCCGTGGTCGCGCTCGTTCACGCCGAGCACCACGACCATGTTGCGCGCGCGGGCGCGCTCCGCCACGGCCTGCGTGACCGGGCCGGGCACGACCACCGCGCGATCCACCAGTTGCAGGTGCGGTGCGCCCTGCAGCACCGGCGGCAGCACGAAGCTGAAGTAGGGGTAGTAGGGCACGAAGGTCTCGGGAAAGACCGCGAGCTGCGCGCCCTTGGATGCGGCCTCGTCGATGGCGCTGCACACCCGGTCGAGCGTGCCGTCGGGGCGCTCGAAGTCGGGCGCGATCTGGATCGCCGCGGCACGCACGATGCGGGGTGTGGAAGCCATCGCTCGGGTCCTGCCTTACAGGGTCCAGGTATCGAGGATGACGGCGCCGGCCTTCTTGTGCAGCAGCACGAGGTCGAGCACGTCCAGCGGGTTGATCGGCGTGATGCCCTCGATCAGCGCGCCTTCGCCATGGCCGTACAGCGCCTGCAGCGCGAAGCGGCAGGCGTACACCTTGCCGCCTTCTTCCATGAACTTGCTGATCTGCTTGTTGAAGTTCTGGTGGCCCGGAAAGGCCTCGTCGCCCAACGTCGGAAAGCCGCGCTGCACGCCCAGCGTGACGCCGGGGCCGTAGAGCAGCACCGAGGTCTCGTAGCCCTTGCGCCGCAGGCGCGTGGCCTGCAGCAGGTTCACGAAGCCGATGGAACCTTCGAAGGCGACGGTGTGGAAGGTGACGAGCGCCTTCTCGCCAGGGTCGGCCTTGACGTCTTCGAACACCTTCTCTTCGTAGTCGACGAGGAACTCGCCTTTCTCGTTGCGGGGGCGGGTGACTTTGGGCATGGGGGACTCCGGTTGGGTGGTTGGACACGCAGGTCTTGCGTGCCTTTTCCTTCGCAGGCGATGTGCCAGCGCGCGGGCGGGTGCGTGCGATCAACGCGCGATCAATGCGCAGTGGTGCGGGGCGCGCGCGGATAAAAAATTTTCAGACGGTCGCCACGGTGGGTACGCAGAGCGCCGGGCGAACGGTTTTTGCACCGCGACGACGCATTCGCCATGCGATCAATGCACCCGATCAAGGGGGTTGATCGCACCTGATCGAAGCATCGGACGCCTCTGGAGCGGGCGCGATTCATGCGTGTTGATCGGTGGCCCGATGCAATCAATGGATGCAATCAACTCCGCACGATGACCACGATCACTGCCCATTGGAAGAAGCAGCTGCGCAACAGCGACCGGCCTGCCTACCTGCTGCTGGCCGAACTGATCGCCGACGACATCAAGACCGGGCGGCTGGGCGTGCGCGATCGCCTGCCCACGCTGCGCGAGCTCGCGGCCGACCTCGACCTCAACTACACAACCGTGGCGCGCGGCTATGCCGAAGCACGCAAGCGCGGCCTCATCGATTCGCGCGCGGGCACCGGCACCTTCATCCGTTCGGGCAGCCCGAGCCTGCGCCTGCGCGGCGGCAGCGGCGCCGAGATGACGATGAACATGCCGCCCGAGCCCGACGACGAACACCTGATGGCGCGGCTGCACGAGAGCGCGAGCCGCGCCTTCGCCGAGATCGACTTCCACGACCTGCTGCGCTACCAGGACTTCGGTGGCACCGCGCACGACCGCGAGGTGGCGATGCAGTGGCTGCGGCCGTTCGTGCCGCACGCGAGCGTGGACCGCATCCTCGTGTGCCCCGGCATCCACGGTGTGCTCACCGCGTTGTTCTCGCAGCTCGCGCGGCCGGGCGAACTGATCTGCGTGGAGTCGCTCACCTACCCGGGCGTAAAGGCCATCGCGGCGCAACTGGGCGTGCAATTGCATGCGCTGCAGCTCGACGACGACGGCCCCATCGCCGATGCCTTCGAGCACGCCTGCAAGACGCTCAAGCCCAAGGCGCTGTACTGCAACCCGACGCTCTTGAACCCGACCGCCGGCACCGTGTCGCGCGCTCGCCGCGAGGCGCTCGCCGACGTGGCCCTGCGCTATGCGATTCCGATCATCGAGGACGACGCCTACGGCATGCTGCCGCGCCAGACGCCCGCCACCATCGCCACGCTGGCACCCGCGCTCACCTATTACGTGAGCGGGTTCTCCAAGTGCTTCGGCGCGGGGCTGCGCAGCGCGTATGTGTGCTCACCGACGGTCGTGCAGTCGCAGCGCCTCGCGGGCGCGATGCGCGCCACCACCGTCATGGCCTCGCCGATCACCAATGCGTTGACGACGCTGTGGGTGGAAGACGGCACGACCGAGGCGATGCTGCAGGCGGTGCGCGCCGAATCGGTGGCGCGGCAACTGCTCGCGATGCGCCATCTGGGCGACAGCGGTCTGCAGGCGCACCCTGAAGGCTTCCATGCGTGGCTGCCGCTCACGCCAGGGTGGAGTCCGGTGGAGTTCGCGTCGTACCTGCGCACGCAGAACGTGGGCGTGGTGGCGAGCGCGGCGTTCTCGACCGACGGCGATCCGCCGGACGCGGTGCGCATCTGCCTCGGCGGGCCGATGTCGCGGGAGCAGTGCGACCAGGCGCTGCGGCTCATCGCGGACACGCTGGCGCATCCGCTGCATCCGCACGCGACGCTCAGGACGGGCGGTGGATGAAGCCTTGTGACGGGGCGATCCATTCGATGGCGTCGTTCTTCCCGGTCGTCACCACGTCGCGGCCCGTGAAAAGCATGCGCTCTTCGACCAGAAGAAAGCTTGGCGTGCCGCCGCCGCTCTTCAATATCTGAAGCGTGGCGCCGCCGAGGTCCAGCGTGCCATCGGGCCAGTTGGATTGCGCCGTGACGGTCCAGCGCACCGGACCGGGCGCGACGGCGCGTAGGGCGTCGTCCAGGATCGCGGCGCCGATCAATGCCCAGCCTTCCGATCCGCCGACGAGATAGCTGTTGTCGCCGGCGTTGCCCACCACGCGGATCGCCCGTTTGGACAGCCGGGTGACAAGGCCGGCTTCGAGCGCATAGCGCGCATCGCCGCGGCCCTCGGGATCGAGGTGGCCGATCTCGTCATACGCGGGCTCTTCGATGTTCACGGCGCGGCGGCCTTCGGAGCCGTCCGCGAGCCTCGGCATGTTCAGCGGAATCTCGCGCAACTGCCGCGCGTGCGCCATGAATTCGTCGGCGCGCTGGAAGGCATCGAGCTGCTGCAGCACGCGCCGCGTCACGTTCATCAGCTTCAAGCCGCGCGCCGGGTCCAGCGCATCGGCCGGGCGCAGCCACATGTGTTCGACGGTCTCGCGGCCGTCCGGCTGCACCTCTTGCCCGGCGGGCATCAGCGCGACGAAAAAGCGCGTGTCGAAGCGGCGCGGCATGCCGGGCGGCGTGAGCCAGTGGCCGAAATAGACGACGCGGTCGCCGGCGAGGCACCAGCCGCGCTGCCTGCACATGGCGAGCAGCGCATCGGTGCCTTGCTCGGCGGCATCGCGCATCGTGGCGAGTTCGCCGGAGGGCAGGTCGAGCAGTTGAACCGGAAGGTTCTCGGCATCGTTCGCGAAGAGAAGACCGGCCTCTTCGAAGCACTCGCGGATGGCGGCCGCGTAGAAGTCGAGTCCGCCTTCGGGCACCGCGAGGCGCGCGCTGGCCGTGGCGTCGTCGAGGCCGGCGCACAGCGCATGCAGGTGGCGGTCGTGCGCATCGAGCACGCCGCCCGGGAAAACGCTGGCGCCGCTGTTCTGGTCATTGGCCTTCTCGGCCCGGCGCAGCATCAGGGCTTCGAGGCCTTCGCTGCCGTCGCGCAGGACGACCAGCGTGGCGGCGGTGCGGATGGGGCGGGGTGTGGGAATGGGAACGGGAGCAGGGGCGGGCGTCGTGGCGGTCATAGCGGCGCTATTGTGAACGCGTGAATGCGCGGACGCAGCCGCCGCGAACCAGCCCGCCGCGCTCTACTCCAGCGAGATGCTGTTGTCCTTGACCACCTTGGCCCAGCGCTTCGACTCGGCCTCGATGACCTGGGAGAAATCCGCCGGCGAGCCGCCCACCGGCACCAGCCCGAAGTCGCTCAGGTACTGGCGGTACTCGCCCGACTCCGCGATGCGGCGCGACACCGCACCCAGCTGGTCGATGACCGATTGCGGCGTTCCCTTGAGCGCGAAGACGCCGTGCCACGAATCGCCTTCGAAGCCTGGAAAACTCTCCGCCACGGTCGGCACCTGGGCCAGCGAGTCGAGCCTGCGGACACTGGACACGGCCAGGGGCCGGACCTTGCCTGCCTTGATGTAGGGCAGCACGTCCGCGATGGGCGAGAACGCCACGTCCACCCGGCCGCCGATCAGGTCGGTCAGGCCGCCGTCGCGATAGGGAATGTGGTTGAGCGCCAGCCCCGCGCTGTTGGCGAAATAGGCCATCGACATGTGGGGCACGGTGCCCATGCCGTAGGACGCGTAGCTCACCTGGCCGGGCTTCGCCTTGGCCGCCTTGATGAGGTCGGCCAGCGTCTTGTGGGGCGACTCCGTCGGCACCGAAACCACGAGCGGGATGGACAGCATGCGCGTGACCGGCACCAGGTCCTGCGGCTGGTAGGGCAGCTTCTTGTACGCAAAGGGATTGATCGTGACCGTGCCGCTCGCGGTGTAGAGCAGCGTGTAGCCGTCCGCGGGCGCAGCGACGGCGGCCTGCGTGCCGACGATGGTCGATGCGCCGGCCCGGTTTTCCATGATCACCGGCTGCTGCAGTTGCTTGCTCACCCGGTCGCCCCAGTAGCGCGCCATCACATCGGGCGCGGTGCCGGCGGGGAACGGCACCACCAGCCGGATGGCCTTGGTGGGGTAGCGGTCCTGTGCGTGTGCGGAAGCGATGGCGAGCAGGCCGAGCAGGGCGGCCGTCGTGGCTGATCGCAGGCGAGTGGCTGGGATGCGGTGCATGCTTGTCTCCGTTGTAGTTCGATGCGGGGGATTGCATCGCCTATCCGGTACGGCGCCAAGCTTGGACGCGGGAAACACTTTTCCAGTGTGCGGGGGGGTGGCGCGGGAGCAGGCATTCACCTGTGCCGCCCACTGCCCTCGCTCAGGCCGGGGTGGGGTCCAGCCGATAGCCCAGGCCGCGGACCGTCTGCAACAACGCCACGGGATGGCCGTCGTCGATCTTGCCGCGCAGGCGCCGCACATAGACGTCGACGATGTTGGTCAGCGGATCTTCGTTGGTGCCCCAGACATTGGAGAGGATGCGTTCGCGGCTGTAGACCCGGCCGGGCGCGGTCATCAGCAGCTCGAGGAACGCGAGCTCCTTGGCGGTCAGCGCCACGGGCTTGCCGGCCCGCGTCACCGACATGCGCTCGCGGTCGAGCACGAGGTCCGCCACCTGCAGCGTGGTGGCGCGGGGCCGCATTTCGCGGCCGCGGCGCAGCAGCGCCTCGATGCGCGCGAGCAGCTCCTCGAAGGCAAAGGGCTTGGTGAGGTAGTCGTCCGCGCCCAGGCGCAGGCCGCTCACCTTGTCCTGCGTGTTGCTGAGCGCCGTGAGCATCAGCACGGGCACGTGGTGGCCCTCGGCGCGCAAGGTCTGGCAGAGCTCCAGGCCGCTCAGGCCGGGAAGCATCAGGTCGAGCAGCAGCAGTGAAAGGTCGCTGCCGCGCGCCAGAGCCAGGCCTTCGGGTCCGGTGCGGGCCAGCTGCACGCGGTAGCCCTCGGCGCCGAGGCCTCTCTGTAAAAAGTCGGCGACGCGCGCGTCGTCTTCGACCACCAGGATGTTCATGTTTGTTGTGTCTGGAAGGAGAAATGGCACGGCAGCTCGACCCATACGGTCGTGCCCTGCAGCGGAATGCTCTCGAGCCGGATGCTGCCGTGGTGTGCATGCACGATGGCCTGCGCAATGGACAGGCCGATGCCGGTTCCGTCGGCGCGATGCACGCGCGCCCGGCGGCCGCGCACGAACCGGTCGAACACCTTCGGCAACTCATCCGCATCGATGCCGATGCCCTCGTCGACCACGCGCACGCGCACGCGGCTGCGTTCCTCTTCGTCTTCGCGAACGAGTTGCCAGCTCACCCGCACGGTGCCGTCCTGGCGCGAGTAGCGCACCGCGTTGTCGAGCACGATCACGAGGGCCTGCCGCAAGCGGTCGGCATCGGCTTGCAGCACGACCGGGGGCGTGCCGACATCGATGGCTTCGAGCAGCACGCGAACCTCATGGCGTGCCCCCAGCGCGCTGGCCATGTCGGTGACATCGCCAAGAAGCTCCGGCAGATCGACTTCGCCGAACCGCATCGCCAACTGATCGGCCTCGGCCCTGGCGACCAGCAACAGGTCGTCGATCACGCCGGTCAGTTGCTTCACGCCGCCCACGATGCGCGTCAGCGTTTCCCGGTATTCCATCGGCGGCTTTTCCGCGCCGCGCAAGGCGATCTCGGCTTCGCCGCGAATCGCCGTGGCGGGCGTACGAAGCTCATGGCTCAGGTCGGCCAGCAGTTGGCGGCGCCGCTGGTCGACCTGTTGCAGCGTCTCGTGCGCGGCGCTCAGTTCGCTGGTGCGTTCCAGCACGGCCTCTTCGAGGCGGCGGCGCGCGGCGTCGGCGTCCTGCCGGTGGCGCTGCAGTTCGGCCGCCATCGAGTTGAAGTGCTCGGCGACATGATCGAACTCGTCGTGCGAGCCGAGGGCGATGCGGTGGTCGAGCGAACCGGCCCGCAGCGCCTGCGTGCCCGCGAGCAGGCGGTCCAGCGGACGTTGCAGCCGCCGCTTGAGGTAGAGCGCAAGCACGATGGCCGCCGCGAAGGTGATGACTGCCAGGCCGATGGACTGCTGGCGCAGCTGGTCCAGCCCGCGCTCGGTGGCGGCGCGGGCCACGGGCACCACGTTGCGCTGCCGTTCGATGGCGCCGTTGATCAGTTCGCGCAGATCGCGGCCGCGCGCCTTGTCGAACACCTCATTGAGTTCCTGCCAGACGCTGGCGAACTCGGCGCCCCGCTCCAGCGGCGCGAGCTTCACCAGCCGGGCCCTGACCGCTGCGATGTTGTCGTCGAGCAGGTCGCTGACCGCGGCGAGCTGATCGATCTCGGGCGGGATCGGCGTGCCCTCGCGCGCCGAAATTTCACCCCAGAGCGCCAGGTCGCGCCGGGCGAGCTGACGCAGGGTTTCGGTGCTGGCCTGCATGCGCGCCAGCTGGCTGTCGCGCACCTCCGGCGAGGCGTTCGCGTCCATCAGTTGCTGGGAGGCCCACACGCGCAGCCTTTGCTTGCTGGCCGACAGCTCCAGCAGTTCCGAAAGGATGTCGCTGGCCAGGCGGCTGTGCTGCGCGTAGTCGTTGACCCGGTTCGATCCCCAATAGACGAAGCCGGCTTGAACGCAGACCAGTGCAACGAGAACGGCGAATGCGAGGGACAGGCGGAGGCGGAACATGGCGAACTTTAACGGCACCAGGTCGAACCGCAGATGAATATCGGATGAAGCCGCGGCCGCCACTTATCGCCGTGCGTTCCGGTTCCTCCAGCCAGATGTCTGGCCCGGCAGCGTTCAGTGCTCGTGAGGAAAAAGCCGCTCGATCGGGCAGTGCGTCTTGATGAACGGCGACTTGATGACGATGTAGCTGAAGTACTTCGAGATGCCGATGTTGCGTTCGAGCAGGCCCTCGATCACTTCCTGGTAGTGGTTCACGCCGCGGGTGAGAAAGCGCAGCAGGTAGTCGTAGCCGCCGCTGACCAGGTGGCATTCGAGCACCTCGTCGACCTCGCGGATCGCGGCCTCGAAGCGCACGAAGTCTTCGCGGTGATGGTCCTGCAGCGTGACCTCGGTGAAAACCGTCAGCGTGTCGCCGAGCTTCTCGAGCCGCAGGTGCGCGCCATAGCCGGCGATGTAGCCGGCCTGCTCCAGCCGCTTGACGCGGATGAGGCAGGGGCTGGGCGACAGTCCGACCGCGTCCGCCAGGTCGACGTTGGTCATGCGCCCGTTCTTCTGCAACTGGGCCAGGATGCGCAGGTCGAGTCGGTCGATCTTGAAAGCTTCTGACATGGCGGAGCCCGATTACAGGAAAGGTCCGATTCTGCGTCGTCGGCCGGTGATTAAGGGAGGCTTTGCGCGTCTTCCTGTTCAGGCCGCCAGCGCGGCGCGAACGTCGGGTGCCTCGAGCACTTCGTCGAGCGTCTTCTTCAGCCGGGCGAAGAGCTGCGCGAACTCGTCCTCGGTGAAGGTGAGCGCGGGCGCAAAGCCGAGGATGTGGTCGCCGAAGGAGCGGAACACCAGGCCGTTGCGGTAGCCGGCGGCAAAGATGCGGTCGGACAGCCCCAGTGCCGCATCGAAGCCGCGCTTGCTGGCCTTGTCGCTCACCAGCTCCAGCGCGCCCAGCAGGCCGCGGTGGCGCGCATCGCCCACCAGCGGATGCGTGCGCAGCCCATCGAGCCCGGCCGCGAAATGCGCGGCGCCGCGGTGGCCGTTGGCGAGCACGCCGCCTTCTTCGTAGAGCCGCAGCACCTCGAGCGCAACCGCGGCGCCCACCGGGTGTGCCGAATAGGTGGCGCCGTGGCCGATGGACGCACCGGCGGGCGCGCCATCGGCGATGCCGGCGTAGACCTTCTCGGACATCATGGTGGCGCCCATCGGCACATAGCCGGCGGTCAGCCCCTTGGCCATGGTCATGAGGTCGGGCTCCACGCCCTCGGCCTCGCAGGCGAACATCGGGCCGGTGCGGCCGAAGCCGGTGATGACTTCGTCCACGACGAAGAGGATGTCCAGGTCGCGCGCGGCCTCGCGCATGGCCTTCAGCCAGCCCACGGGCGGCACGATGACACCGCCCGAGCCCTGGATGGGTTCGCAGAAGAAGGCCGCCACGTTGTCCGCGCCCAGCTCGGCCACCTTGGCGCGCAAGGCCGCGACCGACGCGGCGATCAGCGCTTGCGGGTCGGCGCCATCGGCACGGCGGTAGGCGTAGGGCGACGCGATGTAGTGCTGCGTGGGCAGCGGCAGGTCGAAGCCGCGATGGAAGGCCGGCAGCGCGGTGAGCCCCGCGCCGGTGGACGACGAGCCGTGGTAGCCGCGCTCCAGCGAAATGAACTGTTTCTTGGAGGGCCGGCCGGTCGCGTTGTAGTACTGCACGATGAAGCGCACGGCGGCATCCACCGCTTCGGAACCGCCCAGCGTCAGGTACACGCGCGTCAGCGACGCGGGCGTGATCTGCACGAGCTTCTCGGCCAGACGGATGGCCGGCTCGCTGCTGAAGTGAAAGTAGCCGGTGGCATACGGCAGCCGGCGCATCTGCTCGGCGGCGGCTTGCACCACGCTCTCTTGCCCGTAGCCCACGTTCACGCACCAGAGGCCGGCGAAGGCATCGAGCAGTTCGTGGCCGTTGCCGTCGGTCAGCCAGGCGCCGCGGCCCGAGGCCAGCACGGTGGGGCCGCGCTGCTCGTGCACGCGCCAGGGCGAGACGGGGTGGATGAGGTGGGCGCGGTCGATCGCGTCGAGCGCGGCGTGGTGAGGCAGTGCGGTGGGGTGCGTCATGGCGGTGTGTGTGAAGGCGAGAGCAAAGGAGGCTGTCGATGCCCTCAGCTTAGGCCGCGCATCGCGCGAGGTGGTGCTGCTTTGGGGGTGCTCGGCGAAGCAGGCTGCGGTTGTGTGCGGCGTCGGCAGCAGATCGTGCGGTCGGTCTTTTCGGCGTCTCGATGGGCGCTTCGATGGGGCGCGTCGATCGACGGCTCAATACCCGTGCGCGCGATCGACCAAGCCGACCATCGGCTCGCCGGCGTCGAAGCGCGCGAGGTTGTCGAGCAGCGCCTCTGCGGCGCTCAGCGGCTGCGTCATGCTGGCGATGTGCGGCGTGAGCCGGATGCGCGGATGGCGCCAGAAGGCATGTTCCGGCGGCAGTGGCTCGGGGTCGGTCACATCGAGCACCGCATCGCCGATCTGCCCGCTGGCAAGGGCTGCGAGCAGGTGCGCGTCCACCAGTTGCGGACCGCGCCCCACGTGCACCAGGCCCGCGCCCGCGGGCAGCAGCGAGAACAGCCGCGCATCGAGGAAGCCGCGTGTCGAGTCGGTCAGCGGCAGCAGGCACACGAGGATGTCGGTGCGGGCCAGAAAGGCCGGCAGCTCATCGGCACCGGCGTGGCATTGCACGCCGTCGACCGCATGCCGCGAGCGGCTCCATCCCGCGCAGTCGAAGCCCAGCGCGACGAGCTGCGCCAGCGCGGCCTGCCCGAGCGAGCCCAGCCCGAGCACACCGATGCGCCGCTCGCCGGCGGGCAGCACGGGCAGCGGCTTCCACACGCCTTCGTCCTGTTGGCGCTGGTACTGCGGCATGTTGCGATGCAGGCCGAGCACCGCATGCGTCACGTACTCGACCATGCCGCGCACGATGCCGGGCTCGACCATGCGCACCACCGGCAACGCGGGCGGCAGCGCCGCGAAGTCGAACTGGTCGACGCCCGCGCCCGAGGAAAACAGCACCTGCAGGTTCGGGAAGCGCTCCGCCATGTCGGGCGGTGGCTCCCAGGCCGCAAGAAAGCGCACCTGCGCCGGATCGCCGACATCGGGCCAGATGCGAAAGTCGATATCGGGCCGGCGGCGAGCGAACACCTCGGCCCACTGGCGGCCGCGCACGGGGTCGGACTTGTAGAGGAGGGTCGTGGTGTCCATCGGTTTCCCCTTCAGCCCACAGCCTGCGTGACGAGCGCGAACAGCGTCGGCCCGGCCGGCGGCACTGCGAGCGGCGCGCCGCGCACCATCGTCGTGGGCGCATCCACGCGCAGCAGGCCGATGCTCTCGAGCCATTCGGCCAGCCCGCTGTCGAAGTCGATGTCGATGCGCGTGAACTGGCCGGTATTCACGCCCGCAAGGTGCGCAATCAATGCCTTCGCGCCGTCCGCATCGGGGGCCACCACCGGACCGATGACATGGCCGCGCCCGAAGCGCCGCAGCATCGCGAAGCCGACGGGCTCGTTCTCGCGATCGAGCACCACGCAGGCATCGGCGCTTTGCAGCAGGTCGGCGATCAGCGCATTGCGCGGCATGCCGCGCGATGCCGAGTCGAGTGCCTGCAATGCAGGCAGTTCGTTCAGGCCCGCGGGCCGAAGGCGCCAACCCGGCTGCAGCGCGACCAGCGGTGGCGACGACGCAATGCCCTGGTGCTGGCGCATCTCGCCGGTGCGCACGAAGCCCAGCCGCTCATAGAGTCCGCGCCCTTCGGCTGTCGCATGCAGCAGCACGGTGCGGTCTTCCAGGCCGTCGAGCAGCGCGGTCATCAGCCGGTGCCCGATGCGGCGGCCCTGGCAAGCGGGGGAGACGATCACCAATCCGATGGTGGCGTGCGCAGGACCCCAGAGCCAGCGCTGGCCGGTCGCGACGATCTGGCCGTCGCGCTCGGCTGCGATTCCCTCGGAATGCGCGAAGGTCTGAGCCCAGTCCGCCGGGCGATGCGGCCAGCGCAATTCGGCGGACAGCGCATGCACATGCGGCAGGTCGGCGGGCGTCATCGGCCTGAACACCACGCCGTCCATGGCGGGTGCATTCGGAATCGGATCGGGCATCGGAAAACTCTCTCTGTTGCGGTGGATTGCGCGTCCATCTTGGACGACAACGCGGCTGTGCACCAGTGCGAAACGGGCATCCGCCGCAACTCGCAAGCTTCGCCTGCCGCATGCCCCGCTTTTGCAATTGCCTGCGGTGGCGCACCCGGCATACGCACACAAATGCTGCGCCAACCTGCCTAGCATCGGTCGCCATTCCCTTATGTGTCGCCGCTCCTCATGCCAATGCCACACCCATGCCACGCAATGCCTCTGTCCACGCACATCCCGGTGGGCTGCTTCAGCAGTGCCAACGGCATCGGCAGGGCCTGGGATGCCAGCCAGCCGAGGCCAGGCAGCGCTTCAAAAGCGTGCCGACCGGCTGTGCTGCGGCACATCAAGGTGCATGGCGGCACGCATCGAGGGCAGACCGCACGGCATGCCGTCGCCGCCCCCGCAAACCGCAGCTTCGTTGCGGCGGACATCGTTTTTCCACACATCCGTCACGCGACTGCGTGCTGCAATCACTTCGTAATGAGCTTGTCGCAATTCCCATCCATGTCCCAACTTTTTTGATCAAGGATTCGAGACCATGACCTTCCGTCCCAAATACGTGACCTTCGACTGCTACGGCACTCTCACCCGGTTCCGCATGAAGGAGATGGCCGCCGACCTCTTCGCCGACCGCATTCCGGCCGAGCGCATGGAAGAGTTCCATGCCGACTTCACCGCCTATCGCTTCGACGAGGTGCTGGGCGACTGGAAGCCCTACGAGGTGGTGCTGAAGAACGCGGTGCGGCGCCTGTGCAAGAAATGGAAGATCCAGTACTTCGACCTGGACGCGCAGAAGATCTACGACGCGGTGCCCACCTGGAGCCCGCACGATGACGTGGCGGCCGGCCTGGCAAAGGTCGCCAAGGAGATTCCCCTGGTGATCCTGTCGAACGCTTCCGACGACCAGATCCAGAAGAACGTCGCAATGCTCGGCGCGCCCTTCCACCGCGTCTACACCGCGCAGCAGGCGCAGGCCTACAAGCCGCGCCTGCAAGCCTTCGAATACATGCTCGACTCGCTGGGTTGCAACCCGGAAGACGTGCTGCACGTGTCGTCCAGCCTGCGCTACGACCTGATGTCGGCGGACGACATGGGCATCGTCAACAAGGTGTTCGTGAACCGCGGCCACGGCCCGGGCAACCCGGCCTATCGCTACACGGAAATCCAGGACATCGGCGGCCTTCCCGGCGTCGTCGGTCTCTGATCGCTCCGCGGCCCGCACGCCTCATCACGCCATGAAGCTCGACTCCTACTGGACCGATTCGGCGCCGGCCTTTGCCCCCGCAGCGTGTGCGCTGCCGGGGCAGGTCGACGTCGCGATCGTCGGCGGTGGCTTCACCGGCCTCTCGGCGGCGCTGGCATTCGCCCGGCGCGGTGCCCGCGTCGCGGTGCTGGAGGCCGGCACGCGGGTGGCGGCGGAAGCGTCGGGCCGCAACGGCGGGCACGTCAACAATGGGCTGGCCGTGGACTATGCCGATGTGGCGGCCAAGGTCGGCGTTGAAAAAGCCCGCGCCTGGTACCACGCCTACGACGCCTCGGTGGACGCCGTGGCGCGGCTGGTGCGCGACGAGGAGATCGACTGCGACTTCATGCGGCACGGCAAGCTCAAGCTCGCCACGCGCGCCAGCCAGATGGACGCGCTCGAACGCAGCGCGCAGCGCCTCGTCGACGACGGCGTGGACACCGAGGTCGAGATTCTCGATGCGGCGCGGGTGCGCGGCGAGGTGCAGAGCGATCGCTTCCACGGCGGCCTGCTCTACAAGCGCAGCGGCCAGATGCACATGGGCCGCTTCGCCCACGGCCTGGCCACGGCCGCGCAGCGCCACGGCGCGCAGATTCATACAAGCACCGCCGTCGAACGCATCGAGCGCCTGGGCCAGGGCCACGCGCACAGGCTGCACACGGCGCGCGGCAGCGTCACCGCGCAGCAGGTGCTGCTGGCCACCGGCGCCTCGCGCCATGGCGGCTACGGCAGCTTCGGCTGGCTGCGCCGGCGCATCGTGCCGATCGGCAGCTTCATCGTGGTGACCGAGCCGCTGGGCGCCGAGCGTGCGCACGCGCTGCTGGCGGCGCGGCGCACCTACACGACGGTCGCGAACATCCATCACTACTTCCGCCTCACGGCCGATCACCGGCTGGTGTTCGGCGGGCGCGCGCGCTTCGCGATCTCCAGCCCGCAGTCGGATGCCGCGAGCGGCGAGATCCTGCGCGCGGGGCTGGCCCAGACCTTTCCCCAGTTGGGCGCGGTGCGCCTGGATTACTGCTGGGGCGGGCTGGTCGACATCACGCAAGACCGCCTGCCCCATGCGGGCGAACGCAACGGCCTCTACTACGCCATGGGCTACAGCGGCCACGGCACGCAGATGTCGGTCCACATGGGCGAGCGCATGGCCGCCGTGATGAATGGCGACGCCAACGCCAACCCCTGGCGGGACCGTGCATGGCCCGCCATCCCCGGCCACTTCGGTGCGCCCTGGTTCCTGCCGGCGGTGGGCATGTACTACCGGCTCAAGGACAGACTGGCCTGAGCGCCCGCTGCCGATCTGCGTTTTCCCCTTTCGATTTCTTCCACCCCACGGCCTCCCAGGAGTACCCACCATGAGCGACAGCAACAAAAAGAGCCTCGAACATCTCGTCGGCCCCGGCGAAAGCCTTCGCGTGATGGATTCGCTGAAACGCGGCGCCTCGCGGCGCGACATCCTCGCGATGCTGATGGCCGGCGGCATGCAGGCCACGCTGGCCGGCAGCCTCGCGGGCATGGCGGTGTCGGCGCATGCGCAGACGCCGCGGCGCGGTGGGCGCATTCGGGTGGCGGGCGCCACGGCCGCGGCAACCGACACGCTCGATCCGGCCAAGCAGTCGAACCAGACCGACTACTCGCGCTGCAACATGGTCTACAACGGCCTGACCTCGCTGGACGGCAGCCTCACGCCGCAGCCCGCGCTGGCCGAATCGTTCACCACCAAGGACGCCAAGACATGGGTCTTCACGCTGCGCAAGGGCGTGACCTTCCACGACGGCAAGTCGCTCTCGCCCGCCGACGTGGTGTTCTCGGTGATGCGCCACAAGGACCCAGCCACCGCGTCCAAGGCCAAGGTGCTCGCCGACCAGATCGAGAGCGTCAAGGCCACCGGCGCCAACGAAGTGACCTTCGTGCTCACTGCGCCGAACGCCGACCTGCCGGTGATCCTGGGCACCTCGCACTTCCATATCGTCAAGGAAGGCACCACCGACTTCAACGCGGGCATCGGCACCGGTCCCTACAAGCTGAAAGAGTTCAAGCCCGGCATCCGTTCGGTGGTGGTGCGCAACGACGCCTACTGGAAGCCCGGCAAGCCCTACCTGGACGAGATCGAGTTCGTGGGCATCGGCGACGAGAGCGCGCGGGTCAATGCGCTGCTGTCGGGCGGGATGGATCTGGTCGGCGTGGTCAACCCGCGTTCGGTGGAACGCGTGAAGGGAACGCCGGGCTTCAGCATCTTCGTCACGCAATCGGGCCAGTACACCGACCTGGTGATGCGCAAGGACGTGGGCCCCGGCGCCAACCCGGACTTCGTGCTCGGCATGAAGCATCTGTTCGACCGCGAACAGATGAAGAAGACCATTGCGCTCGACTACGCGGTGATCGGCAACGACCAGCCGATCGACCCGACCAACCGCTTCCACTTCGGCGGCCTGCCGCAGCGTCCTTTCGACCTGGACAAGGCGAAGTTCCACCTGCAGAAGTCCGGCGTCACGGGCAAGGTGCCGATCGTGGCTTCGCCGGTGGCGCTGTACTCGGTGGAGATGTCCCTCATGCTGCAGCAGACGGCGCAGCGCGCGGGGCTGGAGCTGGACATCAAGCGCATGCCGGCCGACGGCTACTGGTCGAACCACTGGCTCAACAGCCATGTGGGCTTCGGCAATGTCAACCCGCGCCCGAGCGCCGACGTGTTGCTCACGCAGTTCTTCCAGTCGGGCGCGGCCTGGAACGAGTCGCGCTGGAAGAGCGAGAAGTTCGACCAGCTGCTGCTCGCCTCCCGCGCCGAGACCGACCTGGCCAAGCGCAAGCAGATGTACGCCGACATGCAGACCATGATCCACCAGGACGCGGGCCTCGGCATTCCGCTGTTCCTTGCGAGCATCGACGGTCACACGTCGAAGCTCAAGGGCCTGTCGCCGATTCCGCTGGGCGGGCTCATGGGCTACAACTTCGCCGAGAACGTGTGGCTCGAGGCATGACGCGCGCGGGCCATCGCTGCATGGGATGTTCGCCATGAACCGCGTGATCCTCAAGCTCCTCGGCCAGCGCATTGCGCTCGCGCTGCTGTCGCTGCTGACGGTGTCGGTGGTCGTTTTCGCGATCACCGCGGTGCTGCCGGGCGACGCGGCGCAGGAGCAACTCGGCCAGGACGCCACGCCCGAAGCGGTGGCGGCCCTGCGCGCCCAGATGGGCCTGGACGTGCCGGCGCCCCAGCGCTATGCGAAGTGGCTCTTCGGCATGCTGAAGGGCGACCCCGGCCTTTCGTCCACCACGCAGATGCCGGTGGCCGAAATGGTGGCCAGCCGCCTGCCCAACTCGTTGTTGCTGGCCGCCGTCACGGCGCTGTTCTCGGTGCCGATCGCGCTGACGCTGGGCATCGCCTCGGCGGTGTGGCGAGGCTCCTGGTTCGACCGCGCGGCCTCCACCACGGCGGTGGGCGTGGTGTCGGTGCCGGAGTTCCTGGTCGCGACGCTCGCGGTGCTGGTCTTCGCGGTCAAGCTGCGATGGTTGCCTGCGCTTTCGTTCGTGAGCGACATCGAGTCGCTGGGCCAGATGCTGCGCGCCTTCGCCATGCCGGTGCTGGTGCTGTGCTGCGTGATCGTGGCGCAGATGATGCGCATGACGCGCGCCGCGGTCATCGACCAGCTCGAGGCGCCCTACATCGAGATGGTGCGCCTGAAGGGCGCTTCGCCGATGCGCATGGTGCTCGCGCATGCGCTGCCCAATGCGGTGGGGCCGATTGCCAACGCGGTGGCGCTGAGCCTGTCTTACCTGCTGGGCGGCGTGATCATCGTGGAGACGATCTTCAACTACCCGGGCATCGCCAAGCTGATGGTCGACGGCGTCTCGCAACGCGACATTCCGCTGGTGCAGACCTGCACCATGATCTTCTGCTGCGCCTACCTGATCCTGGTGACGACGGCCGACATCTTCGGCATCCTTGCCAACCCGCGGCTGCGGCACCGCTGAAGGGAATCTCATGGAAACCTCCACATCTTCAGCCGTTGCGAACGCCGCGGTGCCCGCGGTGCCGGTGCCGCAGAAACGCAGGGGCCGCATGCTGCCGTGGCTCGGCGGCTTCGGCGTCTCGGGCCTGCTGGGCCTCGCGGTGCTCGTGTTCTGGCTGCTCGCGGCGCTGCTCGGCCCGTGGCTGCTCTCGCACGGCACGGCCGCGATGGGCACCTCCAACGTCTTCGAGCCGATCAGCGCGGCGCACTGGCTCGGGACCGACTACCTTGGCCGCGACATGCTGGCGCTCATCATCGAAGGCGCGCGCTACACGATCGGCGTCGCGCTGCTGGCCACGCTGCTGGCCAGCGGAACCGGCACCACCCTCGCGCTGCTGGCCGCCGCCAGCGGCCGCTGGACCGATTCGGTGCTCAGCCGCGGGCTGGACACGCTGACCGCGATCCCGAGCAAGATGTTCGCGCTCATCATGGTGGCGGGCTTCGGTTCGTCGGTGGCGATGCTGGTGGTCACCGCGGCCATCATCTACGTGCCCGGCGCCTACCGCATGGCGCGCTCGCTGGCCGTGAACATCAACGCGCTCGACTACGTGACCGTGGCGCGCACGCGCGGCGAAGGCACGCTCTACATCATGCTGCGCGAGATCCTGCCGAACATCCTCGGCCCGATGCTGGCCGACCTGGGCCTGCGCTTCGTCTATGTGGTGCTGCTGCTGGCGAGCCTGAGCTTCCTGGGCCTGGGCATCCAGCCGCCGGCGGCCGACTGGGGTTCGCTGGTGCGCGAGAACATCGGCGCGCTGGCCATGGGCGGTGCCTCGGTGATCGTGCCGGCGCTGGCCATCGCGAGCCTGACCATCGCGGTCAATCTGGTCATCGACAACCTGCCCGGCCGAGCCGCGCGCGAACGGGGGAAGCTCTGATGGGTGCCTCACTCACTGTCAAGGGCCTGTGCATCTGCGCAGGCACCAGCACGCTGGTCGACAACCTGAGCTTCTCGGTGCAGCCGGGCGAAGTGCTCGCGCTCATCGGCGAATCGGGCTCGGGCAAGACCACCACCGCGCTCGCGCTCATGGGCCATGCGCGCGACGGCTGCCGCATCTCGGGTGGCAGCGTGCGCATCGGCGAGACCGACGTGCTGGCGCTCGATGCCCGTGCGCAGCGCGCATTGCGCGGCCGCACGGTCGCCTACATCGCGCAGAGCGCGGCCGCATCGTTCAACCCGTCGCGCACGATCATGGACCAGGTGGTCGAGCCCACCGTGATCCACGGCCTGTGCAAGCGCGCCGAGGCCGAGGCCAAGGCGGTGCAGCTCTTTCGCGAGCTCGCGCTGCCCGATCCGGAAGGCATCGGCGCGCGCTATCCGCATCAGGTGTCGGGCGGCCAGCTGCAGCGGCTGATGGCGGCGATGGCGCTTATCGGCGACCCCGACCTCGTGATCCTC
Organism: Variovorax paradoxus EPS; assembly: GCF_000184745.1. Taxonomy (NCBI): domain Bacteria; kingdom Pseudomonadati; phylum Pseudomonadota; class Betaproteobacteria; order Burkholderiales; family Comamonadaceae; genus Variovorax; species Variovorax paradoxus. The sequence continues at coordinate 683,484 of NC_014931.1, forward strand.
GACGAGCCGACCACCGCGCTGGACGTGACCACGCAGATCGAGGTGCTGCGCGCCTTTCGCCGCGTGGTCCGCGAGCGCCGCGCCACCGCGGTGTACGTGAGCCACGACCTCGCGGTGGTGGCGCAGATGGCCGACCACATCCTGGTGTTGCGCAACGGCGGCATGCGCGAGATGAACGCGACCGCGCAGATCCTCGCCGCGCCGGCCGACGACTACACCAGGAGCCTGCTGGCAGCGGCCCGGCCGGTGGTGCGCGCGTCGGCCAAGGCCGCGAACGACGATCCCGAGTTGCTGCTGGAAGTACGCCAGCTCTCGGCCGGCTACGGGCCGGTGGATGCACAGGGGCGGCCGGCCAAGCCGATCCTGGAAAACATCGACCTCAAGCTCTACCGCGGCCAGGCCATCGGCGTGATCGGCGAATCGGGCTCGGGCAAGACCACGCTCGCGCGCGCCGTGGCGGGCCTGCTCAAGCCCAGCCACGGCAGCGTGCTGTTCCATGGCCGCGAACTGAAACCGACGCTGCAGCAGCGCGAGCGCGACGAGTTGCGCCGCATCCAGATCGTGTTCCAGATGGCCGACACGGCGCTCAACCCGTCGCAGACCATCGAGCGCATCCTGGCGCGGCCGCTGCAGTTCTACAAAGGCCTGCGCGGCGAGCCGCTGCGCAAGCGCATCCGCGAGCTGCTCGACCTGGTGAAGCTGCCGCAGACCGTGGCCGGTCGCCTGCCGGGCGGCCTCTCGGGCGGGCAGAAGCAGCGGGTGAACCTCGCGCGCGCGCTGGCGGCCGATCCGGACCTCATCCTCTGCGACGAGGTGACCTCGGCGCTCGACACGGTGGTCGGCGCGGCGGTGCTCGACCTCATGGCGGAGCTGCGGCGCGAGCTGGGCGTGTCGTACCTCTTCATCAGCCACGACCTGCACACGGTGCGCGCGGTGTGCGACGAGATCGTGGTGATGCAGCACGGCAAGAAGCTCGCGCAGGTGGCGCGCGCCGACTACGACCGCGGGCCGCACCACCCCTACTACGAACTGCTCGCGCGCTCCGTTCCCGAACTGCGCTGCGGCTGGCTCGACGAGATGGACCGCGCCGCGACCGCGACTGCCACCTCCGCCGCCACCACCATCGCCACACCATGACAAGGACCGAGATGACACCGACCTTTCGCATTGCGCTGATCGCCGGCGACGGCATCGGCAAGGAAGTGATGCCCGAAGGCCTGCGCGTGGTGCTGGCCGCCGCGGAGCGCTTCGGCTTCGAGCTCGATTGCCGCACCTTCGACTGGGCCAGCGCGGACTACTACGCCGCACACGGCCAGATGATGCCGGACGACTGGAAGGCGCAGCTCAAGGGCGTCGATGCGCTGTACTTCGGCGCCGTCGGCTGGCCCGCGACCGTGCCCGACCATGTGTCGCTCTGGGGATCGCTCTTGAAATTCCGCCGCGAGTTCGACCAGTACATCAACCTGCGCCCGGTGCGCCTGTTCGAAGGCGTGCCCTGTCCGCTGGCCGGCCGCAAGCCTGGCGACATCGACTACCTCGTGGTGCGCGAGAACACCGAGGGCGAATACACCTCGCTGGGCGGCGTGATGTACGAAGGCACGGACCGCGAGATCGTGATCCAGGAGTCGGTGTTCTCGCGCCACGGCACCGACCGCGTGCTGCGCTACGCGTACGAGCTGGCCAACAGCCGCAAGCGCAAGCACCTCACGGTCGCCACCAAGAGCAACGGCATCGCGATCAGCATGCCCTGGTGGGACGGCCGCGCCGATGCGATCGGCAGCGAATACGCCGATGTGACGGTCGACAAGCAGCACATCGACATCCTGTCGGCGCGCTTCGTGCTGCAGCCCACGCGATTCGACGTGGTGGTGGCGAGCAATCTGTTCGGCGACATCCTCTCGGACCTCGGGCCGGCGACCACCGGCACCATCGGCCTCGCGCCCTCGGCCAACCTCAATCCGGAGCGAAGGTTTCCGTCGCTCTTCGAGCCGGTGCACGGCTCGGCGCCCGACATCTACGGCCAGAACATCGCCAACCCGATCGCGATGATCTGGTCGGGCGCGCTGATGCTGGACTTTCTCACGCAAGGCCAGGGCGCCGGCCGCGCGGCGCACGACGCCATCCTGGGCGCGATCGAGGCGGTGCTGCGCGAAGGGCCGCGCACGCGCGACCTGGGCGGCACCGCTTCCACGACGGAACTGGGCATCGCCATTGCCGAACGCGTGGCCGCGGCCTGAAGCGTTCCCTGCCTCAACTCTTTACCGACCTCTTCATTCCATGCCACTCACCCTTCAACGCCAGGACCTGCTGCCGGGCCTTCATCTCATCGGCGCCGAATGGCGCGACGCCAGCGATGCGCGCCGCCTCGACGTGACCGACCCCGCCACCGACAGCGTCTTCGCGAGCGTGCCCGACGGCACGGCCGCCGATGCGCGCGCCGCGGTCGATGCGGCGCATGCCGCCTTTCCCGCCTGGCGCGCCGTGCCGGCCAAGCAGCGCGCGCAGATCCTCAAGCGCTGGAACGACCTGATGCTCCTGCACCAGGAAGACCTGGGCCGCCTGATCTCGCGCGAACAGGGCAAGCCGCTGGCCGAGGGCCGCGGTGAAGTGGCTTATGCGGCCAGCTATGTCGAGTGGTTCGCCGAAGAGGCCACGCGCGCCAACGGCGAGGTGATTCCCGCGCCGGTGAGCGGCCGCCGCATGCTCGCGCTGAAGGAGCCCGTGGGCGTGGTCGCCGCGATCACGCCGTGGAATTTCCCGGCCGCGATGATCGCGCGCAAGATCGCCCCCGCGCTCGCTGCGGGCTGCACCGTGGTCTGCAAGCCGGCCGAAGACACGCCGCTGACTTCGCTCGCGCTCGTGAAGCTGGCCCAGGAAGCGGGCGTGCCGGCAGGCGTGCTCAACATCGTCACCGCCTCGCGCGAACGCACGCCCGAGGTGGTCGATGTGTGGCTGGCCGATGCGCGCGTGCGCAAGATCAGCTTCACCGGCTCGACACCCGTCGGCAAGCACCTCGCGCGCGCCTCGGCCGATACGTTGAAGAAGCTGTCGCTCGAACTCGGCGGCAACGCGCCCTTCATCGTGTTCGAAGACGCCGACATCGATGCCGCGGTCGAGGGCCTGATGGCCGCCAAGTTCCGCAACGGCGGCCAGACCTGCGTGTGCCCGAACCGCGTGTTCGTGCAGGCCAAGGTGCACGACGCCTTCGTCGACAAGCTGGCGGCGCGCGTCGGTGCGCTCCAGGTCGGCCCGGCCACCGAACCCGATTCGCAGATCGGCCCGATGATCAACGCGCGCGCCGTGGACAAGATGGAGCGCCACGTGCGTGATGCCGTGTCCCGCGGCGCGCGCATCGCGGTCGGCGGCGAGCGGCTGCGTTCGGCGCGCTGCGACGGCCCCAACTACTACGCGCCGACCGTGCTGGTGAATGCCGACGCCAGCATGGAATGCAGCTGCGAGGAGACCTTCGGGCCGGTGGTTCCGGTCACGCGCTTCGAGACCGAGGCCGAGGTGATCGCCGCCGCCAACGACACGCCCTTCGGCCTTGCCGCCTACTTCTATTCGACCGACGCGCGCCGCATCTGGCGCGTGACCGAGGCGCTCGAATCGGGCATCGTCGGCGTCAACGAGGGCGCGCTGGCCGCCGAGGCGGCGCCCTTCGGCGGCGTGAAGGAATCGGGCTACGGGCGCGAAGGCTCGGTGCATGGCCTGGACGACTACATGCACATCAAGTACGTGTGCCAGGGGCAGCTTTAACGGCGCATCGTTTCGCCCTGGTTGCGTCGAGAAAAACCCAACCGCAGGCTACCGAACCAGCCGGTGGACCGCACCTCCTTCTCGACGCGCCAACGGCCACCGCACGATCCATCAGCGCACGCCCGCAAAGACATATTTCCCGCTGTTATCGCCCGCTGGTTCAGCATCAACGCAGCCGGAATTTTTCTAGCATTGGTTCACCATCCAACCAACGCGAACAGGGTTTCACATGTCCAAGCTTCTTGTCCCTTTCAACCTCGACCAACTCGGCGAACCGCGTGAATACCGGCCGCCGGCGGAACGCGTCATCGAGGGCGATGTCGTATGCCGCAACTGGGACGTCGACAGCGCGAAGGACGGCAAGGTGCGCGCCGGCGTGTTCGAGTCGACCGTTGGCGTCAATCACTCCATCAAGGGCGAGACGTGGGAGTTCTGCCTGATCCTTTCGGGCGTGGTGGAAATCACGGAGCAAGGCCAGCCCCCGTTGACCTACCGAGCCGGCGACTGCTTCATCATGAAGCCGGGCTATGTCGGAACGTGGCGCACCATCGAAACCGTCCGCAAGGTGTGGGTCATAGCTTGACCGGAAAGCGCCGTGATGACAACTGAACTACGCATGAACGACGCCCGCTTCTATATCGATGGATGCTGGCAAGACCGCACCGATGCCGCAGGCATTGCGGTCGTCGATCCGTTTACCGAAGAAGTCATCGGGCACGTTGCAGCGGGCTCGTCGACGGATGTGGACCTGGCCGTCGCCGCGGCCCGGAGGGCTTTCGAAACGTTTTCGCGAAGTTCCGTCGAGGCGCGGCTTGCGCTGCTGGGCCGAATCCTGGCGTTGCTGGAAGAACGCGCGGAGTTGTTCGCCCAAGCCATCGTGGCGGAGATGGGTGCGCCCATCGGATTCGCCAGGGCCGCCCATGTGCCCTTCGGCATCGCGCATGTTCGCGCGCAGATGGAAGTGCTTCAGCGCTACAGGTTTCTTTCCTTGGATGGCAGCACCGCGATTTCGAAAGAGCCGATCGGCGTCTGCGCACTGATCACGCCGTGGAACTGGCCGCTGTATCAGATCACCGCCAAGGTCGCGCCGGCAATCGCCGCGGGTTGCACGGTCGTCCTGAAGCCCAGTGAGTTGTCGCCCTACAGTGCGCAGCTTTTCGCGCAGGTGATGCACGACGCCGACACGCCGGCCGGCGTCTTCAACCTGGTCGGGGGCAGGGGAGAGGTGGTCGGTGCGGCACTGGCAGCGCATCCCGATGTCGACATGATCTCCATCACCGGATCGACGCGCGCCGGCGTGCTCGTGGCCCAGGCCGCCGCGGTGACGGTGAAGCGCGTCGTGCAGGAACTGGGCGGCAAGTCGCCGAACCTGTTTCTGGACGACGCCGATTTCGAACAAGGCGTGGCCAAGGGCGTGCTGGCGGGAATGCGCAACGCGGGCCAGTCGTGCAGCGCGCCGACACGGATGCTGGTGCCCGCGTCGCGCCTGGCCGAGGTGGAAGCATTGGCGCAAGCGGCGGTGATGGGCATCAACGTTGGCGATCCACGCGACGAAAAAACCTCGATGGGTCCGATCGCAAACGCTGCGCAATATGCGAGGGTGCAGGAGATGATCGCCAGCGGCATAGAAGAGGGCGCCAAGCTGGTCTGCGGCGGTCCGGGCAGGCCGGCCGGTTTGACGCATGGCTACTTTGCACAGCCGACCGTGTTCTCCAACGTAACGCCCGACATGCGGGTGGCGCAGGAAGAAATATTCGGCCCCGTGCTGGTCATCATTCCGTATCGGGACGAGCAAGAGGCCATTGCGATTGCGAACGACACGGTCTATGGCCTCGGTGCCAGCGTGCAGTCCGGCGACCGGGAGCGAGCGCAGCGCGTAGCCAGGCAAATTCGCGCCGGCCAGGTGCACATCAACTATCCGGCGTGGAACAGCCATGCGCCGTTCGGCGGATACAAGCGGTCCGGCAATGGCCGCGAATACGGCGTCCATGGGCTCGAGGAGTACCTCGAAACCAAGGCCATCCTCGGCTATTGACCTTGCTTCCAAGAAACGAGGAAGCGAGGAAGCCGCGTCACGCGAAACCAAACCTGTCCTCCAGTTTTCACTGAACTTTCATTGGTAATCACAAGCATGCCCGCACCTCTAGTTTCCGTCGAGTCCAGTCCAGAACTGCCGACGCACGCCGACGTTGTCGTGATCGGCGGCGGCATCATCGGCGTCTTTGCCGCGTACTACATGGCCAAGCGCGGGATGAAAGTCGCGCTCGTCGAAAAAGGACGTGTCGGCGCCGAGCAATCGAGCCGCAATTGGGGTTGGTGCCGTCAGCAAAACCGCGACGCCCGCGAGTTGCCGATGGCCACGAAGAGCCTGGACCTGTGGGAGCAGTTCGCTGCGGAAACCGGCGAGGTCACGGGGTTCCAGCGATGCGGGTTGCTGTACCTCAGCAACAACGAGAAGGAACTGGATGGGTGGGCACGCTGGGGCGAATTTGCGCGCACCGTCGATGTGAAAACCCACATGCTGACGGCCGACGAGGCGGCTCGACACGGTCGTGCCAGCGGCAAGCCCTGGAAGGGAGGCGTCTTCTCGCCGACCGACGGCACCGCGGACCCCTCGCGAGCGGCCCCCGCCGTGGCGCGGGCCTTGATGAAGCTCGGCGGCACGATTCACCAGGGCTGTGCGGCGCGAGGTATCGAGACCGAAGGCGGGCGCCTCTCGGCCGTGGTCACCGAGCGCGGCACCATCCGCACCAAGGTCGCGGTGCTCGCCGGCGGCGCCTGGGCATCGTCGTTCTGCCGCCAATACGGCATCCGGTTTCCGCAGGCGTCGATCCGCCAGACGATGCTGTCGGTTGCCACGGGCAGCAAGGAGATTCCGCCTGCGCTCCACACGACCGGCGTTTCCATGACGCGGCGCATGAACGGCGGATACGCGATCGCCATCAGCGGCCGTGGTCGCGTGGACCCGACGCTGCAGCTCTTGCGTTTTGCACCGCAGTTCCTGCCCATGTTCCAGCGGCGATGGCGCAATCTCGCGCCCGGTGGACTCGAAGGCGTCCGCTCGGGCCATGAAGCCTGGTCCCGCTGGCGGCTCGACAAGCCGACGCCGATGGAGCGGATGCGCGTGCTCGATCCGAAGGCGGACGCCTCGGCTGTTCGCCTCACGTACAAGCGCGCCGTCGAACTGATGCCGACGCTGAAGGGGAGTTCGGTCACCGCATCCTGGGCCGGCTATGTGGACAGCACGCCCGACGGTGTGCCGGGCATCGGCGAGATCACGAACCTGCCCGGGCTCGTGCTGGCGGCAGGGTTCAGCGGCCATGGCTTCGGTATCGGTCCAGGGGCCGGGCACTTGATCGCCGACATCGTCAGCGGTGCAGAACCCCTTGTCGACCCGCGCCCGTATCACCCGGACCGATTCCTGTCTTCGGCCTGGGGCAAGGTCTCGGACTTCTAGGCCGTGCCATGACGCTCGACCCCTCTCGTGGCCTGCACGCGCCGGCGCACAAGACGGCGCCGCACCTCATCGCGCTGCGCGCCGATCATTTGCCGGGTGCGGTCCAACAATCGGTCGCGCTGGGATGGCCGTACCGGGAAGCCGACTGGCGCTTCGCCTTCGATCTCGGCAGCGGCTTCGCGGCGGAAGTCGACGGCCGCCTGGTCGCCACGGCGCTGTGGTGGCCCTATGGACAGACCCATGCCTCGATGGGCATGGTCATCGTCGATCCGGGCATGCAAGGCCGCGGCCTCGGGCGGGCCTTGATGGAAAAGCTGCTCGACGAGTCGCGCGATCGCACGGTGTTCCTGAACGCCACCCAGGAAGGTCTTCCGCTCTATACACAGCTTGGGTTCGTTGCCCGCGGGCAGGTGTTTCAGCATCAGGCGGTACTGCCCGCGGACACCGTTCTTGCCGCGACACCGGCGGGCGTGCGCCCCATGCGAGCGGCAGACGACGAGAGCGTGCGCCGCCTGGACCTGGCCGCCACGGGGATGGACCGAACCGCATTGCTGAGCGCGTTGTTCGCGGCCGGGACGACGATGGTCGTCGACCGCGGTGCCGGTGTGTCGGCCTACGCCTGCGCGAGGGAATTCGGACGTGGCGTGGTGATCGGCCCGGTGGTCGCATCGGGCGCAGACAGTGCGGCGGACGCAATGGATCTCATCGCCGCACTGGCTGGCCGAACCCGCGGCCGGTTCCTTCGCATCGACGTGACCGAGAGCAGCGGGCTGTCTGCATGGCTGAGCGAAATGGGGCTGCCCTGCGTTGGCCATGCGGTGCCCATGGTGCGCGACATCCAGGCGCGTGCCATCGGTGCGGATGCAGATGCAGATGCAGATGCAGATGCGGACGCGCGCCTGTTCGCCCTTTCCAACCAGTCGTTCGGCTGACGCCGCGACCCACCTCGCAAATTCGTCCCCAAGACGATGAAAGTTTGTCCATGAAGCTGATGCCCTACTGGCTCGATACCGCGCCCAAGTTCACCGCCGCACAGACCGAAGCGCCCAGCGGCGATGTCGATGTGGCGGTGGTCGGTGCGGGCTTCACCGGGTTGTCCGCGGCCATCGCGCTCGCCAAGAAGGGTGCGAGCGTTGCGGTGTTCGACGCCAGCACGGTGGGCAGTGCCGCGTCCGGCCGCAACGGCGGCATGTGCAACAACGGCTTCGCACAGGACTATGTCGCGTTGTCGGGCAGGCTCGGACGAGAGCGCGCCAACATGCTCTATCGCGCCTTCGACGCGGGTGTGTGCAAGGTGGAATCGCTGATCGCGGAGGAAGGCATCGACTGCGACTTCAAGCGTGTCGGCAAGCTCAAGCTCGCTGCCAAGCCGGAGCACTACGACAAGCTGGCCCGCGCGCAGGCACTGATGGAGAAGGAATGCGATCCGGACACCCACATGGTCACGCGGGCGGACCTGCGCAGCGAGATCGGGTCGGATCGGTACTTCGGCGGCATGGTCTTCGGCAAGAGCGCCGGCATGCACGTGGGCCGCTATGGCCACGGCCTTGCCGTGGCGGCAGCCCGGCGCGGCGTGCGCATCTACGAGAACGCGCCGGTCGTCGGCCTGCAGCGCCAGGGCGGTTCGGTGCATCAGGTCGAAACCCCCGACGGCAGCGTTCGCGCCAAGCAGGTGCTGCTCGCGACCGGCACGTCGGCCATAGGGCCGTTGGCATGGTTCCGCCGCCGCATCGTTCCCGTGGGGGCATTCATCATCGTGACCGAGCCGCTGTCGGTCGATGTGCTCGACCGGCTCACGCCGCGGCGCCGGATGACGACGGACACGAAGAACTTCGTCAACTACTTCCGCGTCACGCCGGACAACCGCCTGCTGTTCGGCGGCCGCGCGCGTTTCGCGGCGACCAATCCCAAGTCGGACATGAAGAGCGGCGTCATCCTGCAACGGTCGCTCGTGGAGGTTTTCCCCGAGCTGAAAGACACCCGCATCGACTACTGCTGGGGCGGCATGGTCGACATGACACGCGACCGCCTGCCGCGCGCCGGCGAGCGCAACGGCCTTTTCTATTCCATGGGCTACAGCGGGCATGGAACGCACATGTCGACCTACATGGGCGCGGTCATGGCGGAAGTGCTGGATGGCCGCGCCGACCTGAACCCCTGGCGTGATTTCGACTGGCCTGCGATTCCGGGCCATTTCGGCAAGCCATGGTTTCTTCCCATCGTCGGGGCGTATTACCGCTTTCAGGATCTGTTGCGCTGAATGCCTTTGCCTCGGTCCACACAGTCGCGAGCGTGAGCAGTGCTGCGACTCGGCAGTTTGTGCGTTGAGTGCCCAGTTATGAATACAGATCTGATCCGTCAACGCCGAAGCTTCAGAGGTCCAGCTTCAGGCTGGCCACGATGCTGCGTTTTGCTCCGGGAATCACGTACAAGGTGCTCCACGAGGCGGTATAGAAGTTCCTGTTGAAGAGGTTGTGCACATCGATCGACACGCGGGCAGTCTTGTTGACTTGCCAGAAGCTCACCAGCTTGACGGTGGTGTAGGCGGGCAGGGCATAGGTGTCGGCGCTGTTGCCCGAACGGTTGCCCACGTAGTTGATGCCGGCACCGATCCCATAGCGGCTGCCATCGGCCAGTGCATCTTCACGGATGGCGAACAGGCCCGCGCTCGTCCTCGGGATGTTCGCGATTCGTGTGCCTGGCGCCAAGGTGGCGTCCTTGGAGACGCGGGCATCGATATGGGCGAAATTCCCGCTGACCCGCCAGTTCTTGTCGATCTGGCCATAGAGATCCGCCTCGAAGCCGCTGCTCTTGACTTCGCCCGCCGCCACGGAGAAGCCTGGCGTGTCACTTGCAGTGAGGACGTTGGTCTTCTTGATGTCGAACACGGCCAGGTTGGCCCCCAGGCGCTGGTCGGGCGTTTGCAATTTCAAGCCGGCCTCGAGCGCGGTGGAGTGCTGGGGATCGAATGCCCGGCCGTTCTTGTCGGTGCCGCTGTTGCCGCGAAACGACTTGCCGGCAGAGACGTACCAGGAACTCCAGTCGTTCGGCAGATAGGTCAGCCCGGCGCGGGGCGAGACGGCATCGTGCTGCTGAGCACTGTTGCGGGTCGCGACGCGATCCTCGATGCTCTGTCTGAAGTGGTCGTAGCGGGCGCCCACCAGAAGCTTCCATTGCGGCGAAAGGCTGATCTGGTCTTGCAAGAAAAGTGCACTCGCGCGCTGATGCTCGTCCGTGCTGGAGGTCAGCGACGCGAGCGGCGGCTGGGGTCTTCCATACACCGGCTGGTAGATGTCGATCGGATAGTTGCCCGAGCGAAGGATCTCGGTGTTCATCCAGAGCCTGGACGCTTCCATGCCGATCAACAGCGTGTGGGCCAGGAAACCGGTCGTGAACTTTCCTTCCAGTTCCGCCTGGAAAGACGTGTCGCGCGACGGCAACTGACGCCAGGTCGCGCGGCGGTTGAGGGTCCGGTTGTCGCCGGCCAGCGAAGTCGCTTCGGTGTAGTTGCCGGAAAAGGTGCTTTCCTTGTAGCTCGCGCCCATGCGGGCACGCCAGTTCTGCGAGAACTCGTGCTCCAGCGTGAGTTGGTGCGTATTGCTGGTGAGCGTCATGTTGCCGTCGCCGGGTTCGTTGAGCACCCGGTCGCGAGGCAGGGTTCCTAGCACGCCGCGAACGTTGATCAGTCCGCGGTCGAGCGGCGTTTTCGAACGCAGGAACTCGGACTCGTAGTTGAGCACTGTCTTGTCGTCGATGACCCAGGTCAGCGCGGGCGCGACCAGGGTGCGTCGGTTGCTCAACAGATCGCTTCGGCTGTCGCCTTCTTCCACCGCCAGGTTCAGGCGGTAGGCCACGTTCCGGCTCAGCGCGCCGGTGCTGTCCAGGGTGCTGCGGCGCAGGCCCTGGCTGCCGATGCTGAAGTCGGCCGTATTGCGGCGCGTGAACTGCGGCTTTTTCGTGACGATGTTGATGGTGCCGCCCGGCTCGCTGCTGCCGTACACGGCCGAAGCGGGGCCCTTGAGGAATTCGAAGCGCTCGACAGTGGCGGTGTCTCGCTGCGGGTTGTAGCCGCGTGATCCGGGGAAGCCGTTGACCAGAAATCCCATATCGGTGCTGCTGAAGCCGCGAATACCGAAGTTGTCCCATGTGCCGCCGAAGTCGTTGAGGCGCGTGATCCCGCTCACAAAATCCACCGTGTCGGCCAGGCGCGTCGCACCCATGTCTTCGATCATCTGGCTGGAGATGATGCGTACCGATTGCGGCACCTCACGAAGCGGCGTGCTGGTGCGTGTGGCGCCGCTGCTGTTTGTCGGGTTGTAGCCGCCGGAGTCGGGCTCCGAAACGACATGCACTTCTGGCAGCGAATTGCTCATAGGAGCGGCCGGTACGTTGCCGGTGCCGTCTTGTGCGGCTGCGAGGGAGGCGAGAGAGGCTAGGGGAAACAAGGCGAAGGCGATACGGAACATCAAGGAGCTTTGCTACACGTTATTGAGAATGAATCTTATTTTCATTTTATAAGAAGCACTTGGCTATCCGCCAACGATGGCCCCTCGCTCGGCGCGTTGTTGCGCGGCAATGCATCCCGCACGAAGCTGATCCATGTGCGTGCCGAACAGCGCCGTCAAAAATGCCAGGCCGCTCGCGCATTGACCAAGAATCTGCTCGGTATCCACAGCGATATGGCATCTCCTGCAGAGGGGGCAAACCTAGACTTGTTTCCTCTCAACGCAGCAGGTCTACCGATGATCTTCAAACCCAAATTCATCAGCTTCGATTGCTACGGCACGCTCATCAATTTCGAGATGGGCCCGACGGCAAAGGTCTTGTTCAAGGACCGCGTTCCAGCCGAGCGGATGCCGGCATTCCTGGACAGCTTCAAGGCCTACCGCCTCGACGAGGTGCTGGGCGACTGGAAGCCTTTTTTCGACGTGGTGCAAAACGCGACCCAGCGCACCTGCAAGGCGCACGGTATCGAATGCCTGGCATCGGATGCAGTCGCCTTGTACGCCGCGGTGCCGACCTGGCAGCCGCATCCGAACGTGGTCGAAGTGCTGGAGGCGATTGCGCCGCATGTGCCGCTGGTGATTTTGTCGAACTCGATGGTCGACCTCATTCCCCACAGCGTCGCGCACCTCAAGGCGCCTTTCCACGCGGTCTACACCGCCGAGGAAGCGCGCGCCTACAAGCCACGCATGCAAGCCTTCGAGCACATGTTCGACCGGCTGGGATGCGGACCCGACCGCATGATGCATGTCTCCTCGAGCTTCCGGTACGACCTGATGACGGCGTCCGATCTCGGCTTCATGGCCAAGGCCTTCATCGACCGAGGCCACGAACCCACGTCGACCGAATACGGCGTGAACCGCCTGACAGACGTTCGCCAGCTCCCCGCACTGCTGGGACTCTGATGGCCAGCCTCGACTCCTCCCCTGGCCGCCAGGGAGCGGTGCCCGAAGAGCGCCCGGACGAGGCCGCCGAACTGGGCACCGCAGTGCCCGACCTGGCGCCGGCCGAGGTGCAGGCGCTGGTGGCGCATCTGTACGGCATGGATGTCGGCGTGAAGGCACTGGCCGGCGAGCGCGACCAGAACTGCGCGCTGGAATCCTCGGACGGCGCGCGCTACGTATTCAAGATCAGCAACCCTTCGGAGCCGGTGTCGCTGGTCGATTTCCAGATCGCCGCCATCGAGCACATCGCCCGCACCTCGCCCGGCCAGCCGGTTCCCCGCGTCGTGCGAATGCTCGATGGACGTGCGCGCGGCACCGTGGCGCTCGCCGACGGCACCCCCGCCACCGTGCGCATGCTCACCTACCTGGAGGGCGTCCAGATCCGGGAGACGCCGCGCACCGCCGCCCAGCGCATCGCGATGGGCAAGGGCCTCGCCGAACTGAACCTTGCCCTGAGGGACTTCACGCATCCCGCGGCCACGCACGACCTGCTGTGGAACGTGTCGGCAGCGCACCGGCTGACCGCGCAGCTCGACAGCCTGGCCGAAGGACCGCGGCGTGCGCTGGCCCGGTCGTTCATGGCGCGCTTCACCGCGCGTGTGCTGCCCCGCCTTGCATCGCTCCGGGCGCAGGTGATCCACAACGACTACCACCTCTACAACGTGCTGGTCGCGCCCGATGACCCGGCGCGCATCACCGGCATCATCGATTTCGGCGACATGCTCCACGCGCCGCTGGTGGGCGAGGTGGCGACGGCTGCCGCCTTCCACATGACCGGCAGCGCGGATCCGTTCGAAGGGCCGGCGCAGTTCGTCGGCGCCTACCAGTGCGTGCTGCCGCTGACCGCGCCGGAGCAGGAAGTCGTGGCCGACCTCATGGCGACGCGCCATCTCATCACTGCGTTGATCTCGGAGTGGCGCGCCCTGCGCTATCCCGAAAACCGCGCCTACATCCTGCGGCACAACCCCGCGGCCTGGGAGGGGCTGTCGCAGATGGCAGACCTCTCCCGCCACGACGCGCGCGACCGCTTGCTGACCCCCACACGAACCGGAGCCTCCTCATGAAAACCACTGCCGACTTCAACATGGTCAACGCCTACATTCCCGGCCGCGCCAACGTCGGGCCCGCCACCGAGGCGATGATCGAGCGGCGCAATGCGCTGCTCGGCCCGGCCTACCGGCTGATGTACGAACACCCGCTGCACATCGTGCGCGGCGACGGCGTCTGGCTGATGGACCCGGAAGGCCGCCGCTACCTCGACGTCTACAACAACGTCACCTCGCTCGGCCACTGCCACCCCGCGGTGACCGAGGCGATCTGCCGCCAGGTGCAGACGCTCGCGACCAATACGCGGTACCTGCACGACACCATCCTCGAGTTGGCCGAACGCCTGATCGCCAGCGTGCCTGGCACGGACCTGGCCCACCTGATGCTCACCTGCACCGGCAGCGAGGCCAATGACCTGGCCTACCGCATCGCCAAGGTGCGCACGGGCGGCACGGGTGTGATCGTGACCGACACGGCATACCACGGCATCACCGACGCCGTGTCGCAGTTCTCGCCATCGCTCGGCGTGACGGTCGCCCTCGGCCCGCACGTTCGGCTGGTGCCGGCCCCGCGCCTGTACCACGCCGAAGGCGCCGACCTGGGAGAGCGCTTCACGCGCGACGTGGAGGCAGCGATTGCCGACCTGCAGCGGCACGGCATCAAGCCGGCGGCATTGATCGTCGATTCGCTTTTCACCAGCGACGGCATCCTGCCCGAGCCCGCGGGCTTCCTGAAGGGAGCGGTCGAGGCGATCAAGCGCGCCGGCGGGCTCTTCATTGCCGACGAGGTGCAGCCAGGCTTCGGCCGGACCGGCGAGCACATGTGGGGCTTCCAGCGCCATGGCCTCGTTCCCGACATCGTCACGCTGGGCAAGCCGATGGGCAACGGCCAGCCGATCGCGGGGCTTCTTGCGACCGCCGACGCGCTGGCGGAATTCGGCAAGCACTCGCGCTACTTCAACACCTTCGCCGGCAACACGGTCTCTTGCGCGGCCGCGCTGGCGGTGCTGGAGACCATCGAACGGGAGCGGCTGTTGCCGCACGCCGCCCACGTTGGTCGGTTGCTGCGCGACGGCATCGCCGGGCTCGCCGCAAGGCACGAGGCCATCGGCGACGTGCGCGGCGCGGGGCTCTTCGTGGGCGTTGAACTCGTATCGAACCGCGCGACACGCGCGCCGGATCGCGGCCTCACCAGCCGGGTGGTCAACCTGATGCGCGACAAGGGCGTGCTGCTCAGTGCCTGCGCGCAGGGGCACAACGTGCTCAAGATCCGCCCGCCGCTGGTGCTGTCGGCGGAGCAGGCGGGCATGGTGATCGAAGCGCTCGACGCCTCGCTCGCCGAGGCGCAGCGCACGCCGCAAGCGTCGGCTTGAACGTACGATGGCGCGATGAGATCCGCAGTTTCCTTCGACCGGTTCGACCTCAAGATCCTTGTGCATCTGCAGCGCGAGGGGCGCTGCTCGAACGTCGACCTGGCGGAGTCGGTGGGCCTGAGCCCGAGCCCGTGCCTGCTGCGCACCAAGCGGCTGCAGGAGACCGGGCTGATCCGCGGCTACGGTGCCGACATCGCGCTGGAAAAGCTGGGCGACCACGTCATCGTGTTCTCGGAGGTCACCATCGGCAGTCACCGCCCGCACGATTTCCGCAAGTTCGAGGAGGCCGCCGCGAAGTACGAGGAAATCGTCGAGTGCTACAACGTCAGCGGCGGCTACGACTACCTGCTGAAGATCGTGGCGCCGGGCATCGGCTACTTCCAGGCGGTGATGGACAAGATGCTGGAAGAAGACATCGGCATCGAACGCTTTGCCAGTCGAATCGTCCTTCGCCACTCGATGGGACGGCGTGGATATCCGCTGGGCATCATCGCGACGCAAAAGCGGTGGGAGTGAGGTTGTGGGTCTCACGCCCGATGCGAGGAGTGGCAGGATCGCACCGTGCGCCTCTTCATCGCTGGGCTCGAAGTTATTCAGCTTGCCGGATCTTTGCTTCACATCACGGTCCGGGGCAGTGTCCTGTTTGATATCGGCGGCGTGTTGAATGCGGGGCGTGCAGCTGGAGCAGTGCGCATCCCGACCACGATTTCACTCGCTTGCCCTGCAGTTCTTTTTGGGGCCAGTAAAGTACCGGGCACTTTTTGAACTCCGCTTGCTTGCTTTGAACTCCACCAGCCTCGACCTCATTTATTTCGATGCCGCCATCGTCGACCTCGACGGCACCATGGTCGACACGCTCGGCGATTTCGCCGAGTCCCTGAACCGCATGCTGCGCGACCTCGACCTGCCGCCGGTGGCGCCCGCCGCCATCGAACGGATGGTGGGCAAGGGCTCCGAGCACCTGATTCACTCGGCGCTCGTGCATGTCATGACGCCCGCCGGCGCGGTCGATGTCCAGGCCAGGGCACAGGCGCTCTTCGAGCGCGCCTGGGACCGTTACCAGCACCACTACCTGGCGATCAACGGCCAACACTCGGCGTTGTACCCGGGGGTGATCGAGGGGCTGAATGCGTTGCGCGCGCGGGGCTTGCGGCTGGCCTGCCTCACCAACAAGCCGACCTCGTTCGCCAGACCGCTGCTGGCCGCGAAAGGTCTGGATGGTTTCTTCGAGCTGGTGTTCGGTGGCGATGCCTTCGAGCGCAAGAAGCCCGATCCGCTGCCGCTCCTGAAGACCTGCGAGGCGCTGTGCACGGTGCCGGCGCGCACGTTGATGGTCGGCGACTCGAGCAACGATGCGCGCGCCGCAAGGGCCGCCGGTTGCCCGGTCGTGCTCGTGACCTACGGCTACAACCACGGCGAGCCGGTGCGCGGCGTGGATGCGGACGGCTTCGTGGATTCGTTGGCCGATCTCTAGCCTCCAGTGGCTAGGAGGACTTGCCGAGCAGCGCGTCCTTGAGCTTCCAGTCGGCGGGGCTCGGGCCGAGCCAGATGCGCAGCAGCGCATTGAAGAAGGCCGGCTCCTTCACTGGATCGGGCTGCGGCACGCCGCGCACGGTGATCACCGTGCCGGTGCCGGGCAGCCAGTCGATGGTGAAGGTGTCGCCGGTCTTCAACTGCTTCTGGTCCGCGAACATCTGGCCCATGCGCAGCAGGCCCGGAATGAGGTTGACCATTTCGCTCTTCGGCGAGTTCTCTTCCACACCCTTGGTGAAGAGCTTGCCCAGTTCGTTGGCGTCGATGTCGCGCAGCATCGTGATCGCCACGCGCTTGGGGCCGGGGGCGGCCAGCGCCTCTTCGGGAGTGGACACCTTCTTGCCGACGTACAGGCCTGCCGTGTAGACCTTGAAGATCGCCTTGAAGCGAACGCCCGCGCCGTTGAGCTGCAGCGGGGTGCCGCGCAGGTCGAGGTGGTCTTCCAGCTTGACGCCGGCGACATCCACTTGCGCGGCCGAGGCGCCGAGCGCCGACGCCAGGCAGGCCAGCAGGGCGAGACGCGAGAACACCTTGGGGATCGAGAATGCGGGCAAGTGAAGCCTCCTTGAATTTGCGAACGGTCGTGCGAATGTATCTTTTCGTGTTACCGCCAAGGCTTCGGGGGAACCCTGAAACCGGCTTTATTGCTCAATCGGCCGTTTTCGTGGGCTAAACTCCCGCTTCCATGTTCGTTCATCACATCAATCAAACAGGTGAAGGCAGCCGGGGAGCCTGGCCCTGGCGTAGCCATACTTCGCTGACTGTTTGATTGCACGGCGCACGCCGTGCGCCCGCGGCGCCGGATCGATCCCTTCGACTCCGGGCCACCAGTGAATGACCTTGCCACCGACCGAAGAAGCGTCGGCCGGCAATTGGAGAACGAATCCGTGATCACCGAACTTGAATTCAAGAGCCTCAGCGCCCAGGGCTACAACCGCATCCCGCTGATGGCCGAGGCCTTTGCCGACCTCGAAACGCCCCTTTCCCTCTACCTCAAGCTCGCCCATTCGCAGGGCGGCGGCAAGCACAGCTTCCTGCTCGAATCGGTCGTGGGCGGCGAGCGCTTCGGGCGCTACAGCTTCATCGGCCTGCCCGCACGCACCTTGCTGCGCGCAAGTGGTTTCGGCGCCGATGCCGTGACCGAAGTGGTGACCGACGGGCAGGTCGTCGAGACCGCCGCCGGCAATCCACTCGACTTCATCGCCGACTACCAGAAGCGCTTCAAGGTGGCGCTGCGGCCGGGCCTGCCGCGCTTCTGCGGCGGCCTCGCCGGCTACTTCGGCTACGACACGGTGCGCCACATTGAGCGCAAGCTCGAAAAAAGCTGTCCGCCCGACACGCTCGGCTGTCCCGACATCCTGCTCTTGCAGTGCGAGGAGCTCGCGGTCATCGACAACCTCTCGGGCAAGCTCTACCTCATCGTCTACGCCGACCCGAAGCAGCCCGAGGCTTACGCCAACGGCAAGCGGCGCCTGCGCGAGCTGAAGGAAAAGCTCAAGTACTCGGTGAGCGCGCCCATCGTGAAGCCCACGCAGGCGCATCCGCCCGAGCGCAGCTTTGCCAAGGCCGACTACCTTGCGGCCGTGGAGCGCGCCAAGGAAATGATCGCCGCCGGCGACTTCATGCAGGTGCAGGTGGGCCAGCGCATCAGCAAGCGCTACACCGAGTCGCCGCTGTCGCTGTACCGCGCGCTGCGGTCGCTGAACCCGTCGCCCTACATGTACTACTACCACCTGGGCGACTTCCATGTGGTGGGCGCATCGCCCGAGATCCTGGTGCGCCAGGAAAACACGGACGATGGCGAGCAGAAGATCACCATCCGCCCGCTGGCCGGCACGCGCCCGCGCGGTGCTTCGCTCGAGCTGGACAAGGCGGCCGAGGAAGAACTGATCAACGACCCGAAGGAGCGCGCCGAGCACGTGATGCTGATCGACCTCGCGCGCAACGACATCGGCCGCATCGCCAAGACCGGCACCGTGAAGGTGACCGAGGCCTTCGCGGTGGAGCGCTACAGCCACGTGATGCACATCGTGAGCAACGTCGAAGGCACGCTGAAGGACGGCATGACCGCCATCGACGTGCTCAAGGCCACGTTCCCGGCCGGCACGCTGACCGGCGCGCCCAAGGTGCATGCGATGGAACTCATCGACCAGCTCGAGCCCACCAAGCGCGGCCTCTACGGCGGCGCCTGCGGCTACATCAGCTATGCGGGCGACATGGACGTGGCGATCGCGATCCGCACCGGCATCGTGAAGGACCAGATGCTGCACGTGCAGGCCGCGGCCGGCGTGGTCGCCGACTCGGTGCCCGAGCTGGAATGGAAAGAAACAGAGGCCAAGGCGCGCGCACTCCTGCGTGCCGCCGAACTGGTCGAGGAAGGTTTGGAATGAGCGCAGCGCCGGGCCGCCCCAAGCAAGCTCGCACCGCAGTGCGCAGCACGGAGGTAATACGATGAATTCCGCACCCGATATTCAGAACGATTTTTCGCACGAGATCATCGGCGCGGCTGTCGAAGTACAGCGCGTGCTTGGCACGGGGCTCGACGAAAGCGCCTACGCCGCGGCGCTGGCCATCGAACTGGCCGAGCGCGAGATCGGCTTCACGCGCGACGTGGCGCTGTCGGCCACCTACAAGGGCCGCTCGCTCGGCGAGGTGTACCGCGCGGGGTTCGTGATCGAGCAATCGGTCATCGTCGAGCTCAAGGCGGTCGATGTGCTGACCGACCTGCACCGCGCCCAAGTGCTCGCGGCGCTGCGTCTCTCTGGCCTCAAGCTGGGCCTTCTCATCAACTTCAACGTGTTCCCCGTCGTCAAGGGCGTGCACCGGATTGTGAGCAAGCCATGAAACTGCTGATGATCGACAACTACGACAGCTTCACCTACAACATCGTCCAGTACTTCGGCGAGCTGGGTGCGGATGTGCAGGTGCATCGCAACGACGAGATCACCGTCGCGCAGATCGGCGAGCTGATCGCCTCCGGCGTGACGCGGCTCGTGGTGTCGCCGGGGCCGTGTTCGCCGGCCGAGGCCGGCGTGTCGGTGGCGGCCATCGAGGCCTTCGCGGGCAAGCTGCCCATCCTGGGCGTGTGCCTCGGCCACCAGGCCATCGGCGCGGCGTTCGGCGGAAAGATCGTTCGGGCGCAGCAACTGATGCATGGCAAGACCAGCGAGATCACGACCACGCAAGAGGGCGTGTTCGCCGGGCTGCCCGAGAAGTTCATCGTCAATCGCTACCACTCGCTCTCGATCGAGCGCGAGAGCTGCCCGAAGGAATTGGCTGTCACCGCGTGGACCGAGGATGGCGAGATCATGGGGGTGCGGCACACCGGATTCGCGCACGGCGTGCGCATCGAAGGTGTGCAGTTCCACCCCGAATCGATCCTCACCGAGCACGGTCACGCCATGCTCAAGAACTTCCTGGACTGACCCACCATGACCGAACGCACTTCCGTCGTCGACCTGCGCAGCGACACCGTCACCCAACCCACGCCCGCGATGCGTGAAGCCATGATGGCCGCGCCGCTCGGCGACGACGTCTTCGGCACCGATCCGACCGTCAACGCGCTGCAGGAAAAGATCGCCGCGCTGCTGGGTTTCGAGGCGGCGCTGTTCGTGCCGACCGGCACGCAGAGCAACCTCTGCGCGATCCTGTCGCACTGCGGTCGCGGCGACGAATACATCGTCGGCCAGCAGGCGCACTGCTACCGCTGGGAAGGCGGCGGCGCCGCGGTGTTCGGCAGCGTGCAGCCGCAGCCGCTGGACCACGCACCCGACGGCACGCTGCCGCTCGCGCAGATCGAGGCGGCGATCAAGCCCGACGACGCGCATTTCGCGCGCACGAAGCTGCTGGCACTGGAAAACACGCTGGGTGGCAAGCTGCTGCCGTTCGAGTATGTGCAGGCCGCAACGGATCTCGCCAAGAGCAAGGGCCTGCAGCGGCATCTGGACGGGGCGCGCCTCTTCAATGCCGCAACGGCGCAGGCTGCGCTGAATAAGCGCAGCGATATCCGCGCCGAAGCCCGGCGCATCGCGCAGTGCTTCGACAGCGTGTCGGTGTGCTTCAGCAAGGGCTTGGGCGCGCCCATCGGCTCGGCGCTGGTCGGTTCGCGTGAGTTCATCGCGCGGGCGCACCGCATCCGCAAGATGGCGGGCGGCGGCATGCGGCAGGCGGGGCTGCTGGCTGCGGCTGCGTCGCATGCACTCGATCACCATGTCGATCGCCTGGCTGACGACCACGCGCTGGCCCAGCGCCTCGCGCAGGGGCTCGAAGGCATCGAAGGCCTGACCGTCGAAGCGCCGCACACGAACATCGTTTTCGTCGATCTCACGGGTGCGGCGCAGGCGCGTTCGTCGGAACTGCTCGCGAGCCTCAACAGCCAGGGCATCCTCGCGACGGGCCTCTACCGCCTGCGCTTCGTGACGCACCTGGATGTCGACGCGGCCGGTGTGGACCGGGCCGTCGCTGCGATCCGCGACTTCTTCAAGTCCTGAGCCCGGCGAGGACGCGATGCCTGATCTTCCCCATCTGCTCGCCTTCATCGCCGCCGGCTGGCTGCTGAATCTCACGCCCGGGCCCGACGTGCTCTACGTCGTGACGAACTCGCTGCGCTCCGGCGTGCGCGCAGGCATCGTCGCCGGGCTCGGCATCACCGCCGGCTGCTTCGTCCACATCTTCGCGGCGGCGGTCGGCGTCGGCACGCTGATGGCGACATCGGCAGCGGCCTTCACCGTGCTCAAGTACATCGGCGCGGCCTACCTGCTGTACCTGGGCGTGCGCATGGTGCTGTCGCGACCAGCGCCGCCTGCAGATCTCGGCAGGGCGGCCGCAGCAGACGGGGAACGCGGCCTCAAGGCGATCTTCCTCGGCGGTTTCTGGACGAACGTGCTCAACCCCAAGGTGGCGTTGTTCTTCCTGGCCTTCGTGCCGCAGTTCATTGCGCCCGGCGCCGATGACAAGGCGCTGTACTTCGTGCTGCTGGGCGTGCTGTTCAACCTCAACGCCATCCCGGTCAACGTGGGATGGGCCGTGGCGGCGGGCTGGATGGCGCGCCGCGGCGCCGTGCAGAAGGGCATGCACTGGCTCGACCGTGCGGCCGGCGTTCTCTTCATCGGCTTCGGCCTCAAGCTCGCGTTCACCGACGCACCGGCCGGTCGCGTCGGCCACTGACCACAGACAGACACCAGGAGACTTCCCATGATCACCCCCCAGGAAGCGCTGCAGCGCACCATCGAGCACCGCGAGGTCTTCCACGACGAGATGCTGCACATCGTGCGGCTCATCATGAGCGGCGAGTGCTCGCCCGTGATGATGGCCGCGCTGATCACGGGCCTGCGCGTGAAGAAGGAAACCATCGGCGAGATCACCGCCGCCGCGCAGGTGATGCGCGAGGTCTCGACCAAGGTGCCCGTGACCGACACCACGAATCTCGTGGACATCGTGGGCACCGGCGGCGACGGCTCGCACACCTTCAACATCTCGACCTGTTCGATGTTCGTTGCGGCCGCGGGCGGCGCGAAGGTGAGCAAGCACGGCGGGCGCAGCGTGTCGAGCAAGTCGGGCAGTGCCGATGTGCTGGAGTCGCTGGGCATCAACATCAACCTGAAGCCCGAGCAGATCGCGCGCTCCATCGAGCAGTGCGGCATCGGCTTCATGTTCGCGCCCAACCACCATCCGGCGATGAAGAACGTCGCCCCGGTGCGCAAGGAGTTGGGCATCAAGACCATCTTCAACATCCTCGGCCCGCTGACCAACCCCGCGGGCGCGCCGAACATCCTGATGGGCGTGTTCCACGCCGACCTCGTGGGCATCCAGGTGCGCGCGCTGCAGCGCCTGGGCACCGAGCATGCATTGGTGGTCTACGGCCGTGACGGCATGGACGAGATCTCGCTGGGCGCCGCCACGCTGGTGGGTGAGCTCAAGAACGGCGAAATCCGCGAGTACGAACTGCACCCCGAGGACTTCGGCTTCGCGATGTCGAGCAATCGCGCGCTGCGTGTGGAAACGCCCGAGCAGTCGAAGGCGATGCTGCTGGGGGTGCTCGACAATCAGGCCGGTCCGGCGCTCGACATCGTGCTGCTGAACGCCGGCGCGGCGCTGTATGCGGCCAACGTGGTCGACTCGGTGGCCGCGGGCGTCGAACGCTCGCGCGACGTCATCGTGTCGGGCGCGGCGAAAGCCAAGCTCGCCGAGTTGGTCAAGGCCTCCGCGACCGTTTGAGCCCCTAAAAAAAGAAAGCATCACAAGCCATGTCCGACATCCTCGACAAGATCGTTGCCGTCAAGCGCCAGGAAGTGGCGGCGGCGCTGAAGCGCGCACCGCTCGAAGCCGTTCGCTTCGACGCCGAAAGCCGCGTGCTCACGCGCGATTTCGAAGCCGCCCTGCGCGCCAAGATCGCTGCGGGCCAGGCCGCCGTGATCGCCGAAGTCAAGAAAGCCAGCCCGAGCAAGGGCGTGCTGCGCGAAGACTTCATTCCAGCGGACATCGCGCAGAGCTACGCCGAGGGTGATGGCAAGGTCAGCGCGGCATGCCTCTCGGTGCTGACGGACAAGCAGTTCTTCCAGGGCGGCGTGGACTATCTCAAGCAGGCCCGCGCCTCGTGCGACCTGCCGGTGCTGCGCAAGGACTTCATCATCGACGCGTACCAGGTGTACGAGTCGCGCGCGATGGGCGCCGATGCCATCCTGCTGATCGCCGCGTGCCTGGACGATGCGCAGATGAAGGACTACGAAGCGATCGCGCGCGGGCTCGGCATGGCGGTGCTGGTGGAGGTGCACGATGCGGCCGAACTCGATCGCGCGCTGAAGCTCAAGACGCCGCTCATCGGGGTCAACAACCGCAATCTGCGCAACTTCGAGGTGTCGATCCAGGCCACGATCGATTTGTTGCCGCGGCTTCCGGCCGATCGGTTGCCGGTGACCGAATCGGGTATCGGCACGCGCGAAGACGTTGCCACGCTGCGTGCGGCGGGCGTCAACGCCTTCCTGGTCGGTGAAGCCTTCATGCGCGCCAAGGAACCCGGCGAGGCACTCGCTGCGTTGTTCGAATGAACCGGCCGGATCAGCTGTCGAGCAGCGATCCTGCCGACTGGCCTGTGGCGTCGGGCTGGCAGCCGCTGGTCGACGATTTTTTTGCGGGCGTCGTGGGACAGAAACTGCTCGGCTTCCTGCGCGAGCGCCTCGATGCGCACGCCGTGATCTTTCCGCCGCAACCGCTGCGGGCACTGGAATTGACGCCGCCTGAAGACGTGCGCGTCGTGATCCTGGGCCAGGACCCGTACCACGGTCGCGGACAGGCCGAAGGACTCGCGTTCTCGGTCGCGCCCGGCGTGGCGCTGCCGCCGTCGCTGCGCAACATCTTCAAGGAACTCCAGCGCGACCTTGGCACGGCGCCGCCGCAGTTTCCGAATCCAGGTGGCAGCCTGGTGAAGTGGGCGACGCATGGCGTGCTGCTGCTCAACACCTGCCTCACGGTGGAAGAAGCCCAGCCGGCGAGCCATTCAGGGCGGGGTTGGGAAGTGCTGACCGATGCCGTCATCCGACATGTATCAGACGGCGCAAAACCTGTTGTTTTTATGCTGTGGGGTTCGCATGCGCAAAGTAAGCGTGCGTTGATCGATGTTGGGCGCCACAAGGTGCTGATGTCGAATCATCCGTCGCCACTTTCCGCGTTGCGTCCGCCGGTGCCGTTCATCGGATGCGGTCATTTCGGCGAAGCGCGAGCTTGGCGGGAAGCGCATCAGGAAGGCGGCTGAATTCGCGGATAATCCGCGCAGTTCATGCCTCGGGCAGTTCTCTCGCTTCTTCTTGGTGCCGGGAGTTCTGTGTAGTCACAAAACCGTGCTATATTTCGAGGTTCGCCGGAGAGGTGGCCGAGTGGTTAATGGCAGCAGACTGTAAATCTGCCCTCTTACGAGTACGCTGGTTCGAATCCAGCCCTCTCCACCAGCGATGAATTTGGTTTCTAAGAGCGATTGGATCTAGCGCTTTGGGTGCCTTGAAGTGCCCCCGATGCGGGAGTAGTTCAATGGTAGAACCCCAGCCTTCCAAGCTGATGACGCGGGTTCGATTCCCGTCTCCCGCTCCAGAGACCCGGTTCGACGCCGGAAGCGATTGGTTAGACAAAAGCCCTTTTGGCTCAGTGGTAGAGCACTCCCTTGGTAAGGGAGAGGTCGCGGGTCCGATTCCCGCAAAGGGCACCAGTTTCTGGGGGTTGCAACGGCAGATTTGCAACCCATCTGCATACGTTGAAATCGTTTTTTTCGGAGTCGAAAAATGGCAAAAGGTAAATTCACCCGCACCAAGCCGCACGTGAACGTGGGCACGATCGGTCACGTTGACCACGGCAAGACGACGCTGACGGCTGCGATTGCAACCGTTCTGTCGGCCAAGTTCGGTGGCGAAGCCAAGGCTTACGACCAGATCGACGCAGCGCCCGAAGAAAAGGCCCGCGGCATCACGATCAACACCGCGCACGTCGAGTACGAAACGGCCAACCGCCACTACGCACACGTCGACTGCCCCGGCCACGCCGACTATGTGAAGAACATGATCACCGGCGCCGCTCAAATGGACGGCGCCATCCTGGTGTGCTCGGCCGCTGACGGCCCGATGCCCCAGACCCGTGAACACATCCTGCTGGCTCGCCAGGTGGGCGTGGGCTACATCATCGTTTTCCTGAACAAGTGCGACATGGTCGACGACGCCGAGCTGCTCGAGCTGGTCGAAATGGAAGTGCGCGAGCTGCTGGACAAGTACGAATTCCCTGGCGACGACACCCCCATCATCCACGGCTCGGCCAAGCTCGCCCTGGAAGGCGACAAGGGCAAGCTGGGCGAAGAAGCCATCATGAAGCTGGCTGAAGCGCTGGACACGTACATCCCGACGCCTGAGCGCGCCGTGGACGGCACGTTCCTGATGCCTGTGGAAGACGTGTTCTCGATCTCGGGTCGCGGCACTGTGGTGACCGGCGCCGTCGAGCGCGGCGTGATCAAGGTCGGTGAAGAAATCGAGATCGTCGGCATCCGCCCGACCGTCAAGACCACCTGCACCGGCGTGGAAATGTTCCGCAAGCTGCTGGACCAAGGCCAAGCTGGCGACAACGTCGGCGTGCTGCTGCGCGGCACCAAGCGCGAAGAAGTCGAGCGCGGCCAAGTGCTGTGCAAGCCCGGCTCGATCAAGCCGCACGTGCACTTCACCGCCGAGGTGTATGTGCTGTCCAAGGACGAAGGTGGCCGTCACACGCCGTTCTTCAACAACTACCGTCCCCAGTTCTACTTCCGCACGACGGACGTGACCGGCGCGATCGAGTTGCCCAAGGACAAGGAAATGGTCATGCCTGGCGACAACGTCAGCATCACCGTCAAGCTGATCAACCCGATCGCGATGGAAGAAGGCCTGCGCTTCGCCATCCGTGAAGGCGGCCGTACCGTGGGTTCGGGCGTCGTGGCAAAGATCCTCGACATCTAAGCCGAGCGAAAAGAGTACCGGAGGGGTATAGCTCAATTGGCAGAGCGTCGGTCTCCAAAACCGAAGGTTGTAGGTTCGATTCCTACTGCCCCTGCCACCTAGGTGGCACTCCGAAAAAGCCCATCGTGACCCGATGGGCTTCGGCGTCTCAAGAGGCGCATTGAATTGAAGGTCGAAAGACCACAGGAAATCAGCCGAACATGGCCACTTCTCAAATCGAAACCGTGAGCACGGGCGCCGACAAGGCCAAATTGGCCGCAGCCGTGGTGCTGGCAGTGGGCGCCATCGTGGCGTTCTACCTGCTGTCCCGCCAAGGCTCGCTGGTGCAATGGGCTGCGCTGCTGGTCGGTCTGGCTGCAGCCGTGGGCGCGTTCGGCAGTTCGGAGAATGGCCGTCAGTTGTGGGCCTTCGGCCGCGACTCGTGGCGCGAGGTCAAGAAGGTCGTCTGGCCGACCCGCAAGGAAGCGATGCAGATGACGGCCTATGTGTTCGCCTTCGTGGCGATCATGTCCGTCTTCCTCTGGCTCACCGACAAGACGCTCGAATGGGTGTTTTTCGACCTCATTCTGGGCTGGAGAAAATAATGACCGACGACGTAGTTGAAACCACGCCGAGCGCGCCCGAGGAAGAAAACACCTCCGTGCTGGCTCCCGCCGCCAACCCTGATCTGCGTTGGTACGTGGTGCATGCCTATTCGGGCATGGAGAAGGCCGTCGAGCGCAACATCACCGAGCGCATCAACCGCGCCGGCATGCAAGACAAGTTCGGCCGCATCCTGGTCCCGACCGAAGAAGTGGTCGAGATCAAGAACGGCCAGAAGCGCACCACCGAGCGCCGCTTCTTCCCAGGCTACGTGCTGGTCGAAATGATCATGGACGACGAGAGCTGGCACTTGGTGAAGCACACCAACAAGGTGACCGGTTTCGTGGGCGGCGCCAAGAACCGTCCGGCCCCGATCTCGCAGAAAGAGGTCGAGGACATCGTCAGCCAGATGCAGCAGGGCACCGAGAAGCCGCGCCACAAGGTCGAGTTCACCGTTGGCGAATTCGTGCGCGTCAAGGAAGGCCCGTTCACCGACTTCAATGGCACGGTGGAAGACGTCAATTACGAGAAGAGCAAGGTCAGCGTGTCGGTCATGATTTTCGGCCGCTCCACGCCCGTCGAGCTCGAATTCAGCCAGGTCGAGAAGACCTGAGCCTTGGGCCGAGAGGCCTGAACCATTTCCGGCTGCGCGCTGTCCGACTCGGCGCGCGGCCTTGAGCAGAAGAGTCGTTAAACCCCGGGGAGCCGCGGCGAAAGCCAAGGCGATATCACCCGCAAGGAGCAAAAAATGGCGAAAAAAATCGTCGGCTTCGTCAAGCTGCAAGTGCCAGCTGGTAAAGCCAACCCATCACCACCGATCGGTCCCGCACTGGGCCAACGTGGTTTGAACATCATGGAGTTCTGCAAGGCGTTCAATGCGCAAACGCAGAGCTACGAGCCGGGTCTGGCGCTGCCGGTGGTCATCACCGCGTTCGCCGACAAGAGCTTCACCTTCATCATCAAGTCGCCGCCCGCTGGCGTGCTGATCAAGAAGGCGATCAAACTGGACAAGGGTTCGGCTCGCCCGCACCTGGACAAGGTCGGCAAGATCACGCGCGCTCAGCTCGAAGAAATCGCCAAGACCAAGATGAAGGACCTGACGGCCGCCGACATGGACGCCGCGGTTCGCACCATCGCCGGTACTGCCCGCTCGATGGGCGTGAATGTGGAGGGCGTGTAAATGTCCAAGATCACCAAGAAGCAAAAAGCGCTCGAAGGCAAGGTCGACAGCAACAAGCTGTACCCGCTGGCTGACGCGATCGTCATCGTCAAGGACGCCGCCACCGCCAAGTTCGACGAATCGATCGACGTGGCCGTGCAACTGGGCATCGACGCGAAGAAGTCGGACCAGGTCGTTCGCGGCGCCGTCGTGCTGCCCAACGGCACCGGCAAGACCAAGCGCGTGGCCGTGTTCGCCCAAGGCGCCAAGGCTGAAGAAGCCAAGGCCGCCGGCGCCGACATCGTCGGCATGGACGACCTCGCTGCGATGGTCAAGGCTGGCGACATGCCTTTCGACGTCGTGATCGCTGCCCCCGATGCCATGCGCGTCGTCGGTACGCTCGGCCAGATCCTCGGCCCGCGCGGCCTGATGCCCAACCCCAAGGTTGGCACCGTGACCCCGGACGTCGCCACGGCAGTGAAGAACGCCAAGGCTGGCCAGGTTCAGTTCCGCGTCGACAAGGCCGGCATCGTGCACGGCACGATCGGCCGTCGTTCGTTCGACAACGACAAGCTGCAGGGCAACCTCGCCGCGCTGATCGACGCTCTGGTCAAGGCCAAGCCGGCGACCAGCAAGGGCGTGTACCTGCGCAAGGTGGCTGTGTCGTCGACCATGGGTCTGGGTGTCCGCGTGGACACGCAAACCATCTCGGCGAGCTAAAGAGATTGGCCCGGCTCCGAAAGGAGCAGGGCGAATGTGGTGGGTCGCAGCAGCTTCGGTTGCCGTGAGCCATCCAAGACCGCTGGTGTGCAGGGCGCTGCACTTAATGGCCGGATCGATCCTTCCGGTGTCCAGCGCAGATGGCGATCCCGCTGCGAGGAATTTGATTTTTGTTCCGAACAGTTGGTCGCTGCATGAAGCGCGATCCGAGGCCCCGGCCGAAGGTCGCATTAAAAGGAGTAGACCTTGAGTCTGAATCGCAGTGAGAAAGAAGCGGTCATCAGTGATGTGACCAGCCTCGCCGCTAAAGCTCAAACGCTCGTGATGGCGGAATACCGTGGCATCACGGTTGCCGATATGACCAAACTGCGCAGCGAAGCTCGCAGCAAGGGTGTGACCCTCAGCGTGTTGAAGAACACGCTGGCACGCCGTGCTGTCGCTGGTAGCGCATTCGAAGTCGTCGGTGACCAGATGACCGGTCCGCTGATCTACGGCTTTTCCGAAGACGCAGTGGCCGCCGCCAAGGTGGTGGCCGACTTCGCGAAGACCAACGACAAGTTGGTGATTCGCGGTGGCGCGTTTGGCGGCAAGGCCCTGGACGTCAACGGCGTGAAGCAACTGGCCAGCATCCCTTCCAAGGAAGTGCTGCTGTCCCAATTGCTGGGCTTGATGCAATCCCCCGTTTCCCGTACGGCACGCGTTCTCGCGGCGCTGGCTGCGAAGCGTGGCGAAGGCGAAGCTGCACCCGTCGCCGAAGCACCGGCAGAAGCGCAGGCTGCTTAAGCCTTGCGTTTGAAGTATTCAACCCAATTGTTAGGAAACAAAAATGGCATTCGATAAAGACGCATTTCTGACCGCGCTCGACAGCATGACGGTCCTGGAACTCAACGACCTGGTCAAGGCCATCGAAGAGAAGTTCGGCGTGAGCGCCGCAGCAATGGCCGCTCCGGCTGGCGCTGGTGGCGGTGCCGCTGCTGCTGCAGTGGAAGAGCAGACCGAATTCAACGTCGTGCTGGCCGATGTCGGCGCGAACAAGGTGTCGGTCATCAAGGCCGTGCGCGAAATCACCGGCCTGGGCCTCAAGGAAGCCAAGGACCTGGTGGAAGCCGCTCCCAAGGCTGTCAAGGAAGCCCTGTCCAAGGCTGACGCTGAAGCCGCCAAGAAGAAGCTGGAAGAAGCCGGCGCCAAGGTGGAACTGAAGTAATTCAGACCCCCTAGAGGGCTGGAGGCGCCTGAAAAGGCCCTCCAGCCTTTGCCGCTTTCAGAGCGCACCCAAAAGCCGGCTCGATGCCCGCTTTCCCCGAGACCATCAAGGCCGACGGAAAGCCAGATCAAGACGATTTTTGAGTGTCTTCTGACCCCGACTGCAGAAGACCCCTTGGTTCGGGCGATGTGCAACGCATCGCTGTCCGCCAACGGCTGGTAGTGGCCAGCCGCCAAGCAGTGGTGCCGTTCGTCCCGGCATTGCTGACAAGTCGCTGAAGATCTCAAGCTCCGGAGCTCTCATGGCCCAATCGTCCGCGTACAGTTACACCGAACGCAAGCGCATCCGAAAAAGTTTCGGTAACCGCGACAGCGTCGTCGAAATCCCCTACCTGCTGCAGATGCAGAAAGACGCGTACACCGCGTTCCTGCAAGCCGGCATCGCCCCCAAACAACGCACCGTCGAAGGCCTGCAGGCCGCGTTCGACGCCGCGTTCCCGATCGTCTCGCACAACGGTTTTGTCGAGATGAAGTTCCTCGAGTACAACCTCGCGAAGCCGGCTTTCGACGTGCGTGAGTGCCAGACCCGCGGTCTGACCTTCGCCTCGGCCGTGCGCGCCAAGGTCCAGCTCATCATCTATGACCGCGAGTCGTCGACGTCGCAGTCCAAGGTGGTCAAGGAAGTGAAGGAACAAGAGGTCTACATGGGCGAAGTGCCGCTCATGACCGAAAAGGGTTCGTTCATCATCAACGGCACCGAGCGCGTGATCGTGTCGCAGCTGCACCGTTCGCCCGGCGTGTTCTTCGAACACGACAAGGGCAAGACGCACAGCTCGGGCAAGCTCCTGTTCTCGGCCCGCGTGATTCCTTACCGCGGTTCGTGGCTCGACTTCGAATTCGATCCGAAGGACATGCTGTACTTCCGCGTGGACCGTCGCCGCAAGATGCCGGTCACCATCCTGCTGAAGGCCATCGGCCTGAACCCGGAATCGATCCTCGCGAACTTCTTCGTGAACGACAACTTCCGCCTGATGGACAGCGGCGCGCAGATGGAGTTCGTCTCCGAGCGCCTGCGCGGCGAAGTCGCGCGCTTCGACATCACCGACAAGTCGGGCAAGGTCGTGGTTGCCAAGGACAAGCGCGTCACCGCGCGCCACACGCGCGAACTGGAGCAGTCGGGCACCACGCACATCAGCGTGCCGGAAGACTTCCTGGTCGGCCGCGTGATCGCCCGCAACATCGTGGACGCCGACTCGGGTGAAATCCTGGCCAAGGCCAACGACGAACTGACCGAAGCGCTGCTCAAGAAGCTGCGCACGGCCGGCGTGCAGGACATCCAGGTCATCTACACGAACGAACTGGACCAGGGCGCGTACATCTCGCAGACCCTGCGCATCGACGAAACGGTCGACGAGTTCGCAGCCCGCGTGGCCATCTACCGCATGATGCGCCCCGGCGAGCCGCCGACGGAAGACGCGGTGCAGGCTCTCTTCCAGCGCCTGTTCTACAACCCGGACACGTACGACCTGTCGCGCGTGGGCCGCATGAAGTTCAACGCCAAGGTCGGCCGCGACGAATCCACCGGCCCGATGGTGCTGACCAACGAAGACATCCTGGCCGTGGTCAAGATCCTCGTTGACCTGCGCAACGGCAACGGCGAAGTCGACGACATCGACCACCTGGGCAACCGCCGCGTGCGTTGCGTCGGCGAACTCGCCGAGAACCAGTACCGCACCGGCCTGGCACGTATCGAGAAGGCCGTGAAGGAACGTCTGGGTCAAGCGGAACAAGAGCCGCTGATGCCGCACGACCTGATCAACAGCAAGCCGATCTCGGCCGCGCTGAAGGAATTCTTCGGTGCCTCGCAGCTGTCGCAGTTCATGGACCAGACGAACCCGCTGTCGGAAATCACCCACAAGCGCCGCGTGTCGGCCCTTGGCCCGGGTGGTCTGACGCGTGAACGTGCAGGCTTCGAAGTGCGCGACGTGCACGTGACCCATTACGGCCGCGTCTGCCCGATCGAAACGCCCGAAGGCCCGAACATCGGCCTGATCAACTCGCTGGCCCTGTACGCCCGCCTGAACGAATACGGCTTCATCGAGACGCCGTACCGCCGCGTGGTCGACAGCAAGGTCACCAACGAGATCGACTACCTGTCGGCCATCGAAGAAGGCAAGTACGTCATCGCCCAGGCCAATGCGGCCCTGGACAAGGACGGCGTGCTGACCGGCGACCTGGTTTCGGCACGTGAAGCCGGTGAATCGATCCTGGTCGGTGCCGAGCGCATCCAGTACATGGACGTGTCGCCCGCGCAGATCGTGTCGGTGGCTGCCTCGCTCGTGCCGTTCCTGGAGCACGACGATGCGAACCGCGCGCTGATGGGTGCCAACATGCAGCGTCAGGCCGTGCCCGTGCTGCGCCCCGAAAAGCCGATGGTCGGTACCGGTATCGAGCGCGTTTCCGCGGTCGACTCGGGCACCGTGGTCACGGCTTCGCGCGGCGGTATCGTCGACTACGTCGATGCGACCCGCGTGGTGGTGCGCGTGAACGACGCCGAAGCGGCAGCCGGTGAAGTCGGTGTGGACATCTACAACCTGATCAAGTATCAGCGTTCGAACCAGAACACCAACATCCACCAGCGTCCGATCGTCAAGCGCGGCGACAAGATCGCCAAGGGCGACGTGATCGCCGACGGCGCATCGACCGATCTGGGTGAGCTGGCTCTCGGCCAGAACATGCTGATCGCGTTCATGCCCTGGAACGGCTACAACTTCGAAGACTCGATCCTGATCTCCGAACGCGTCGTCGCCGAAGACCGCTACACCTCGATCCACATCGAGGAACTGGTGGTGATGGCTCGCGACACGAAGCTGGGCGCGGAAGAAATCACGCGCGACATCCCGAACCTGGCAGAGCAGCAGCTCAACCGCCTCGACGAATCCGGCATCATTTATGTCGGCGCCGAAGTGCAGCCGGGCGACACGCTGGTGGGCAAGGTCACGCCGAAGGGCGAGACCACGCTGACGCCGGAAGAGAAGCTGCTTCGCGCCATCTTCGGCGAGAAGGCTTCCGACGTGAAGGACACCTCGCTGCGTGTGGATCAGGGCTCGCAAGGCACTGTGATCGACGTGCAGGTGTTCACCCGCGAAGGCATCACGCGCGACAAGCGCGCCCAGCAGATCATCGACGACGAGCTCAAGCGCTTCCGCCTTGATTTGAACGACCAGCTTCGCATCGTCGAAGCCGACGCGTTCGACCGTATCGAGAAGCTCCTGACCGGCAAGGTCGCCAACGGCGGCCCGAACAAGCTGGCCAAGGGCACCAAGCTCGACAAAGCCTACCTGTCGTCGGTCGAGAAGTTCCACTGGTTCGACATCCGCCCGGCGGAAGACGAAGTGGCGACGCAGCTCGAATCGATCAAGAACTCGCTGGAGCAAACGCGCCACAGCTTCGACCTCGCGTTCGAAGAAAAGCGCAAGAAGCTCACGCAGGGCGACGAGCTGCCCGCGGGCGTGCTCAAGATGGTCAAGGTCTACCTGGCCGTCAAGCGCCGCCTGCAACCCGGCGACAAGATGGCCGGCCGCCACGGCAACAAGGGTGTGGTGTCCAAGATCGTTCCGGTCGAAGACATGCCCCACATGGCCGACGGCACGCCGTGCGACATCTGCCTGAACCCGCTGGGCGTGCCTTCGCGGATGAACGTGGGTCAGGTGCTCGAAGTGCATCTGGGCTGGGCCGGCAAGGGCATCGGCCAACGCATTGGCGACATGCTGCAGCAGGAGGCCAAGGTGGCTGAAGTGCGCAAGTTCATGGAGCAGCTGTACAACGGCTCGGGCCGTCCGGAAGACCTCTCCCAGCTCAGCGATACCGACGTGCTCGCCATGGCGGCCAACCTGCAAAGCGGCGCGACCTTCGCCACGCCGGTGTTCGACGGCGCCTCGGAAGAAGAAATCCGCGGCATGCTGAAGCTCGCCTACCCGGACGACATCGCCAAGCTCAAGGGCCTGACCGATACGCGCACGCAGGCCTACCTGTACGACGGCCGCTCCGGCGACCAGTTCGAGCGTCCCGTCACCGTGGGCTACATGCACTTCTTGAAGCTGCACCACTTGGTGGACGACAAGATGCACGCCCGCTCGACCGGCCCGTACTCGCTCGTCACGCAGCAACCGCTGGGCGGCAAGGCACAGTTCGGCGGCCAGCGTTTCGGGGAAATGGAAGTGTGGGCGCTGGAAGCTTACGGCGCTGCCTACGTCCTGCAGGAAATGCTGACCGTGAAGTCCGACGACGTGCAAGGCCGTACCAAGGTGTACGAAAGCATCGTCAAGGGCGAGCATTCGATCGAAGCCGGCATGCCGGAATCGTTCAACGTGCTGGTCAAGGAAATTCGTTCGCTGGGGCTCGACATCGAGCTCGAGCGTTCTTAAGTTGAAAAGGGAAAGAGTCTTATGAAATCGCTACTCGACCTGTTCAAGCAATTCACGCCCGATGAGCATTTCGATGCCATCAAGATCGGCATGGCTTCGCCCGAGAAGATCCGTTCGTGGTCTTTCGGTGAAGTGAAGAAGCCAGAGACGATCAACTACCGCACGTTCAAGCCCGAGCGCGACGGTCTCTTCTGCGCCAAGATCTTCGGCCCCATCAAGGACTACGAGTGCCTGTGCGGTAAGTACAAGCGCCTGAAGCACCGCGGCGTGATCTGCGAGAAGTGCGGCGTTGAAGTCACTCAGACCAAGGTGCGTCGCGAGCGCATGGGTCACATCGACCTGGCCGCGCCCTGCGCCCACATCTGGTTCCTGAAGTCGCTGCCATCGCGTCTGGGCCTCGTGCTCGACATGACG
Organism: Variovorax paradoxus EPS; assembly: GCF_000184745.1. Taxonomy (NCBI): domain Bacteria; kingdom Pseudomonadati; phylum Pseudomonadota; class Betaproteobacteria; order Burkholderiales; family Comamonadaceae; genus Variovorax; species Variovorax paradoxus. The sequence continues at coordinate 718,065 of NC_014931.1, forward strand.
CTGCGCGACATCGAACGCGTGCTGTACTTCGAAGCCTATGTGATCACCGATCCGGGCATGACCCCGCTGAAGAAGTTCGGCATCATGTCCGAGGACGACTACGACGCCAAGCGCAAGGAATTCGGCGATGAATTCGTTGCCAAGATGGGCGCCGAAGGCATCAGGGATCTGCTCGAAGGCATCGAACTCGACAGCGAGATCGAGCGCCTGCGCGGTGACCTGACCGGCTCCGAAGTCAAGGTCAAGAAGAACTCCAAGCGCCTGAAGGTGCTGGAAGCCTTCCGCAAGTCGGGCATCAAGCCCCAGTGGATGGTTCTCGAAGTGCTGCCCGTGCTGCCGCCGGACCTGCGTCCGCTGGTGCCGCTGGACGGCGGCCGCTTCGCGACCTCCGACCTGAACGACCTGTATCGCCGCGTCATCAACCGCAATTCGCGTCTGCGCCGCCTCTTGGAGCTGAAGGCTCCGGAAATCATCGCGCGCAACGAAAAGCGGATGCTGCAGGAGGCTGTCGACTCGCTGCTGGACAACGGCCGCCGCGGCAAGGCCATGACGGGCGCCAACAAGCGCGCACTCAAGTCGCTGGCCGACATGATCAAGGGCAAGAGCGGTCGTTTCCGCCAGAACTTGCTGGGCAAGCGCGTGGACTACTCGGGCCGTTCGGTCATCGTGGTGGGCCCGACGCTCAAGCTGCACCAGTGCGGCCTGCCCAAGCTGATGGCACTCGAGCTGTTCAAGCCCTTCATCTTCTCGCGCCTCGAAGCCATGGGCATCGCGACCACGATCAAGGCTGCCAAGAAGGAAGTCGAATCGGGCACGCCGGTGGTCTGGGACATCCTGGAAGAAGTGATCAAGGAACACCCGGTCATGCTGAACCGTGCGCCTACGCTGCACCGTTTGGGCATCCAGGCGTTCGAGCCGATCCTGATCGAAGGCAAGGCCATTCAGCTGCACCCGCTGGTTTGCGCCGCCTTCAACGCCGACTTCGACGGCGACCAGATGGCCGTTCACGTGCCGCTGTCGGTGGAAGCGCAAATGGAAGCCCGCACGCTGATGCTGGCCTCCAACAACGTGCTGTTCCCGGCTTCGGGCGAACCGTCGATCGTTCCTTCGCAGGACGTGGTGCTGGGTCTGTACTACACGACCCGCGACCGCATCAACGGCAAGGGCGAGGGCCTGATCTTCTCCGACATCGGTGAAGTGCAGCGCGCGCTGGACGCCAACGAAGTCGAACTCACCGCCAAGGTGGCAGTGCGCATCACGGAATACACCAAGGACAAGGAAACCGGCGTCTTCACGCCGTCGACCTCGCTCGTGGACACCACCGTGGGCCGTGCCCTGCTGTCCGAGATCCTGCCCAAGGGCCTGCCGTTCTCGAACATCAACAAGGCGCTGAAGAAGAAGGAAATCTCCAAGCTCATCAACGTCTCGTTCCGCAAGTGCGGCCTGAAAGAGACCGTCGTGTTCGCCGACAAGCTGCTGCAAAACGGCTTCCGCCTGGCGACCAAGGCCGGTATCTCGATCGCGATCGACGACATGCTGGTGCCCGCCGAGAAGCACGGCATCATCGAGCGCTCCGCCAAGGAGGTGAAGGAGATCGAACAGCAGTACGTTTCCGGTCTCGTGACCTCCGGCGAGCGCTACAACAAGGTGGTGGACATCTGGGGCAAGGCCGGCGACGAAGTGTCGAAGGTCATGATGGCCAAGCTCTCGAAGCAGAAGGTCATCGACCGCCACGGCAAGGAAGTCGAGCAGGAGTCGTTCAACTCCATCTACATGATGGCCGACTCCGGCGCCCGCGGTTCCGCAGCGCAGATCCGCCAGGTGGCCGGCATGCGGGGCCTGATGGCCAAGCCGGACGGCTCGATCATCGAGACGCCCATTACCGCGAACTTCCGCGAAGGCCTGAACGTGCTGGAGTACTTCATCTCCACCCACGGTGCCCGTAAGGGTCTGGCCGACACGGCGCTGAAGACGGCGAACTCGGGTTACCTGACCCGTCGTCTGGTCGACGTGACGCAAGACTTGGTCGTGACCGAGCAGGACTGCGGTACGCATGGCGGCTACCTGATGCGCGCGATCGTCGAAGGCGGTGAAGTGATCGAGTCGCTGCGCGACCGAATCCTCGGCCGCTCGGCTGCGGACGATGTGCTGCACCCGGAAAACCGCTCGGTGCTGCTGAAGGCCGGCGAGATGTTCGACGAAGACAACATCGAAGTCCTGGAAGCCCAGGGCGTCGACGAAGTCAAGGTCCGCACCGCGCTGACCTGCGAAACCCGCTTCGGTATCTGCGCAACCTGCTACGGCCGCGATCTGGGTCGTGGCGGCCTGATCAACATCGGCGAAGCCGTCGGTGTGATCGCGGCGCAGTCGATCGGCGAACCCGGCACGCAGCTGACGATGCGTACGTTCCACATCGGTGGTGCGGCATCGCGTGCGGCCATCGCTTCGAGCGTGGAAGCCAAGTCGAACGGTTCGATCGGCTTCAACGCCACGATGCGCTACGTGACCAACAGCAAGGGCGAGCTGGTCGTGATTTCGCGTTCGGGCGAGATCGTCATTCATGACGAGCACGGCCGCGAGCGCGAGCGCCACAAGGTGCCGTACGGCGCGACCCTGGCCGTCAAGGCCGACCAGCAGATCAAGGCCGGCCACGTGCTCGCCAACTGGGACCCGCTGACGCGCCCGATCATTACCGAGTTCGCCGGCAAGACGCAGTTCGAGAACGTCGAGGAAGGCCTCACGGTCGCCAAGCAGGTGGACGAAGTGACCGGCCTGTCGACCCTGGTCGTGATCGATCCGAAGCGCCGCGGCGCTGCCAAGGTCGTGCGTCCGCAGGTGAAGCTCATCGACGCCTCCGGCGCCGAAGTGAAGATCCCGGGCACCGACCACTCGGTGACGATCGGCTTCCCGATCGGCTCGCTGGTGCAGATCCGCGACGGCCAGGACGTGGGCCCCGGCGAAGTGCTGGCGCGTATTCCGGTCGAAGGCCAGAAGACCCGCGACATCACCGGCGGTCTGCCGCGTGTTGCCGAGCTGTTCGAAGCGCGTTCGCCGAAGGACAAGGGCATGCTGGCCGAAATGACCGGTACCGTGTCGTTCGGCAAGGAAACGAAGGGCAAGATTCGCCTGCAGATCACCGATCCCGAAGGCGGCGTCTACGAAGACCTCGTGCCGAAGGAAAAGAACATCCTGGTGCACGAAGGCCAGGTGGTGAACAAGGGCGAGTCGGTGGTCGACGGTCCGGCGGACCCGCAGGACATCCTGCGCCTGCTGGGTTCGGAAGAACTGGCGCGCTACATCGTGGACGAAGTGCAGGACGTGTACCGCTTGCAGGGTGTGAAGATCAACGACAAGCACATCGAGGTGATCGTTCGCCAGATGCTGCGCCGCGTCGTGGTCGACAACATCGGCGAGACCGGCTACATCTCCGGCGAACAGGTCGAACGCAGCGAAATGCTCAACACCAACGACGCCCTGCGCGCCGAAGGCAAGATCCCCGCGACGTTCACGAACCTGCTGCTGGGTATCACGAAGGCATCGCTGTCGACCGACTCGTTCATCTCGGCTGCTTCGTTCCAGGAAACGACGCGCGTGCTGACCGAAGCCGCGATCATGGGCAAGCGCGACGAACTGCGCGGCCTGAAGGAAAACGTCATCGTCGGCCGCCTGATTCCCGCAGGCACCGGCATGGCTTACCACCAGGCTCGCCGGGCCAAGGACGCGATGGACGACGCCGAGCGCCGCGCCATCGCCGAATCGGAAGCCGCCGAACTGGCGGGTTCCTCGAGCGATGCGACGAGCACGGCCGACGCCAGCGAAGGCGCCGCGACCGAATAACCGGCTAGCATCACCGGCCATGACCGGTACCCCACGCCCCCCGACCGCCTCCGGTTGGGGGGCGTTTTTCTTTGTGCTTTCCTGATGATGATGAGGTGTCGTTTCCGATGAGCGTGTTGCCCGAATCGCTGGCCAGCTGGATCGTCATCGCGGTGCTGTTGTTCTGGTTTGTCGGCGCCTACAACCGGCTGGTGCGCCTGCGCGCGGCAGTGCTGCAGTCCTATGCGACGCTCGACGCGGCATTGGGCAGGCAGCTCGATTTCGTCCAGGCCAGCATCAGCGCCGCACCGCAACAGGACCCGCCGTCGCAGGAGCTCCTGTCGTCGATCGCGCCGCTGCAGGCGGCCACCACCCAGCTGGCCACCTTGCTGGGCGCGACGCGGCTGCATCCGCTCGATGCCGGCGGCATGGCCGCGCTGGGCACGGCACTGCAGGTGCTGATTTCCGCCTGGCAGCGCCAGCATCCGGATGCGGTGACGGTCTTCGATGCCGACGGGACGCTGTCGCGGCCCGTGCCGGCGCAGCCTGGCGCTGTCGCTGTCGCGGCGCCGAATACGGTCGAGCCGATCGCCTGGCCCGAACCCTCGGCGGCCGCGGAAATCGCTCGCAGCCAGTTCAACCTGGCGGTGAGGAACTACAACGAGGCGATCGTCCAGTTCCCTGCGCTGCTGGTGGCATGGGCCGTGCGTCTGCGTCCGGCCGCACCCCTGCGCTGAGAGGCTGACAGGCCGTCGTTTCCTTTTTTACATTGCATGGCGTAGTGCCTTCGGCCCGCCCCTTACCATCCGCCCCAACTTGTCCGAACTACCTTCCGATTCCCCCGGCAACGCAGCGCCCTCGCTGCAGCCACCGCTCTGGCGCCAACTGCAATTGACGGCAGGGGCGCTGGCGTCGATTCGCGCCGGCACCTCGGGCTCCGTCGCGTTCGAGGCCGTCGAACCCGCGCTGCGGCCCGGCGTGCAGGCGCTCGGCTTCCAGGTGCTGCGCTGGCTCGGCCGCGCCGAGGCGCTGCGCCGCCACCTGGCCAAGCGCACGCCGCCGCCGCTGCCCGACGCCTTGCTCTGCACCGCGCTCGGCCTGGCCTGGGACCCCGAACGCGCGCCCTACGAGCCCTTCACGCTGGTCGACCAGGCCGTCGAAGCGGCCAAGCGCAACCCGGCGACCCGGGCGCAGGCGAGCTTCATCAACGCGTGCCTGCGCCGATTTCTTCGGGAGCGCGACGAACTCGTCGCCATCACCGACCAGGAACCGGTCGCGCAGTGGAACCATCCGCGCTGGTGGATCGAGAAGCTCAAGCGCGACCATCCCCGTGACTGGCAGCGGATATTGAATGCGGACAATGCCCAGGCGCCGATGACTTTGCGCGTCAACGCCCTGAAGTCTACGGCTGCTGCTTATTTATCAGAGCTGGAGGCCGCGGGCCTTGCGGCCACGCGCGTCGGCGCCAGCGGCCTTCAGCTGGGACGCGCGCGGCCAGTGCAGCAGTTGCCCGGTTTCGCCGACGGTGCCTGCTCGGTGCAAGACGCGGCCGCGCAGATGGCGGCGCCCCTGTTGCTCGAAGGACTGCTGCCGGCGAAGCCCGGCGTCGCGCCCCTGCGTGTGCTCGACGCCTGCGCCGCCCCGGGCGGCAAGACCGCGCACTTGCTCGAACTGGCCGGCCCGGGCGCCGCTGAAGTGATCGCCCTTGAGGTCGACCCCATCCGCAGCCGACGGATCGACGAGACCCTCGCCCGCCTCGGCCTGCAGGCCAAGGTGGTGGTGGCCGATGCGGCGCGTCCCGCCGACTGGTGGGACGGCACGCCTTTCGACGCCATCCTGCTCGACGCCCCGTGCACTGCGTCGGGGATCGTCCGGCGTCATCCGGACGTCCGGTGGCTGCGCCGCGAGAGCGACACCGCCCAGTTGGCGGGCCAGCAAGCCGCGCTCCTAGCCGCGCTCTGGCCACTTGTAAGGCCCGGCGGCCGGCTCCTTTACTGCACCTGTTCCGTCTTCCGGGAAGAGGGCTCGCAACAAATTGATGCGTTCCTTGCACACAACACTGACGCACGATTGCAACCGTCCCCGGGCCATTTGCTGCCCCAAAGCGGGGGGAATGTCCGTGGCGTCCCGGACAATCCCTCAGGTGACCACGACGGCTTCTTCTACGCCCTGCTTGAAAAACGCTGAGTCCGCTCGGCCGCGCCGAGCGGTCCTGCTGGCCGTGTTCCTGCTGGTCTGGGCGCTGATGCTGGCCTTCCTGCCGCCCCCCGCGGCCGCCCAGAACCGCCCGGGCGCGGCGATCACCCAGATGCGGCTGGAGCAGTCCGACGACGGCGTCTATCTCAGCGCTGCCGTGCAGTTCGAACTGCCGTCGCTGGTCGAGGAGGTGCTGGACAAGGGCATCGCCATCTACTTCGTGGCCGAGGCCGAGATGTACCAGGAGCGCTGGTACTGGACCGACCGCAAGGTCGCCCAGGTCACGCGCCACATGCGGCTGGCCTACCAGCCGCTCACCCGCCGCTGGCGGGTCAACGTGTCGCCGGTGCCGATCACCGGTGCCGCGGGTTTCGGCATTTCCCTGAACCAGAATTTCGACAGCCTCGGCGACGCGCTCGAGGCCATCAAGCGCATCGGCCGGCTGCGGATGGGCGATGCGGCCGAGATCGGCGACGACCCACTGCACCAGGTGACGTTCCGCTTCCGCCTCGACACCTCGCAGTTGCCGCGGCCGTTCCAGATCGGCGTGGTTGGGCAGGCCGACTGGAACATCTCGGCCGAACGCACCGCGAAGCTCGCGCTGGAGAAGCAGCGGTGAGCAGCAAACCGCGCAGCGGCGCAGCGGCCACACCCGCCGCACGCCGCTCGCGCGCGATGCGCTGGGCCGTGGGCGTCGGCGCGGCCATGGTCACGGCCATCGGCCTGGTGCTGATGTTCCTGCTGGCCCAGGCCACCAACAACCGGGAGCTCTACGAGCGCTACTACGTGCGCCTGTTCGGCATCAACGTCGTGGTGGCGGTGCTGCTGGTGCTGGTGATCGGCTGGGTCGCCTTCCGGTTGGCGCGGCGGTTGCGCCAGGGCAAGTTCGGCAGCCGGCTGCTGATCAAGCTGGCGGCGATCTTCGCGCTGGTGGGCGTGGTGCCGGGGGCGCTGGTGTACGTCGTGTCGTATCAGTTCGTCGAGCGCTCGATCGAGAGCTGGTTCGACGTCAAGGTCGAAGGCGCACTGGACGCCGGCCTGAACCTCGGGCGCGCCACGCTCGATTCGCTCTCCGACGACCTCGCGGCCAAGACGCGCGCCGCCAGCGCCCAGCTCTCGCAGGTGTCCGATGCGAGCGCCGGCCTCGCGCTGGAGCGCATCCGAGACCAGCTCGAGGCGAGCGACGTGGTGCTGTGGACCGGGACCGGCCAGCTCATCGCCGGCGCGGGCACCTCGCGCTTCCAACTCAATCCCGAGCGGCCGACCGCGCAGCAGTTTCGCCAGGTGCGTCCCGACCGCCCGCTTGCGCACATCGAGGGTCTGGACGAAACCGCCGCGCCCGGCGCCACCCAGCCCGTCGCGAGCGTGCGCGCGCTTGCCATGGTGCAGCGGCCCGGTTTCGATTTCGACACCGCGCCGCGCTACCTGCAGGTCACGCGGCCGCTGCCGCCGGCCGTGGTCAAGAACGCGCTCGACGTGCAGGAAGCCAATCGCGAATATCAGGAGCGGGCGCTCGCGCGCGGGGGCCTGCGCCGCATGTACATCGGCACGCTCACGCTGAGCCTGTTCCTCGCGGTGTTCGGCGCGGTGCTGCTGGCCGTGCTGTTCGGCAACCAGCTCGCGCGTCCGCTGCTCGTGTTGGCCGACGGCGTGCGGCAGGTGGCGGCCGGCGACCTGCGCCCCACCGCCGTGCTGCAGGGCAAGGACGAACTGGGCGGCCTCACCCGCTCGTTCGCCGTCATGACGCAGCAGCTGGCCGACGCCCGCGGCGCAGTCGAAAAGACCATGGGCCAGCTCGACGCGGCCCGCGCCAACCTGCAGACCATCCTGGACAACCTGACCTCGGGCGTGATCGTGCTCGACGCCAAGGGCACGGTGCTCTCGACCAACCCCGGCGCCACCCGCGTGCTGCGTGCGCCGCTCGCGGCCTACGAAGGCCAGGCGCTTGTCGATGTGCCGGGGCTGGCGGACTTCGGCGCCAAGGTGCAGCAGCAGTTCGACGACTTCCTGGTCGAGCGCATGCAGCACGGCCTCGATCATTGGCAGCACGCCTTCGAGCTGCACGCCACCGGCATGGACCTGCCGCAGCAGGACGGCGCGATCAACATCGTCGCGCGCGGCGCGGAGCTGCCCGGCGCCGCGCGGCTCTTGGTGTTCGACGACATCTCCGAGATCGTCTCGGCCCAGCGCGCGCAGGCCTGGGGCGAGGTGGCGCGGCGCCTGGCGCACGAGATCAAGAACCCGCTCACGCCGATCCAGCTTTCGGCCGAGCGCCTCGAGATGAAGCTCTCGGGCAAGGTCGCGGCGCCCGAGCAGGCGATCCTGGTGAAGTCGGTGAAGACCATCGTCGACCAGGTCGATGCGATGAAGCGGCTGGTGAACGAATTCCGCGACTACGCGCGGCTGCCCGCGGCCGACTTGAAGCCGGTCGATCTGAATGCGCTGCTGGCAGATGTGCTCCAGCTCTACAACGCCGAGAACCTGCCGATCGTGCTGCGCTCCGAGCTCGATGTGCGCTGCCCGCCGATCCGCGGCGACGAGCAGCAGATCCGCCAGGTCATTCACAACCTGCTGCAGAACGCGCAGGACGCCGCGGAGGCGGCAGCCAGCAGCACGGGGCGAGCGGGCGAGGTCGTCATTCGCACCCGGCTGGGCGATTCGGGACAGCGCGTGCGCCTCACGGTGCAGGACAGCGGCCCGGGCTTTGCAGAAAACATCTTGAAGCGCGCGTTCGAACCCTACGTCACGACGAAAACAAAAGGTACCGGTTTGGGGCTCGCGGTGGTCAAGAAGATCGCCGACGAGCACGGCGCGCGCATCGAGCTTTCCAACCGCGTTGTCGACGGGGCTGTGGCAGGGGCGCAAGTCTCGCTATCATTCGCGCTGGCAGGCGAGCCGCGGGCAGCGGCCGCTCACACCGAAGACTCGAAGTCTTCCACCGCCTGAGCGCCAACGAAATCCAGCGCGAGGGCGCTGGACAGGCCAGCGGACAAACACATACCAGCGCACACAACAAGCAGCACTCATGGCAAACATTCTCGTGGTCGATGACGAGCTGGGCATCCGGGACCTGCTCTTCGAAATTCTCAATGACGAAGGCCACAACGTGGAGCTCGCGGAGAACGCAGCCGAGGCACGCGCCGCACGTCAGCGCGCGCGGCCCGATCTCGTATTGCTCGATATCTGGATGCCCGACACCGACGGCGTCACGCTGCTCAAGGAATGGTCCACCGCCGGCCTCCTGAGCATGCCCGTCATCATGATGAGCGGCCACGCTACCATCGACACCGCGGTCGACGCGACGCGCATCGGCGCCTTCGCCTTCCTCGAAAAACCCATCACGCTGCAGAAGCTGCTCAAGGCCGTGGAGCAGGGGCTCGCACGCGAGAGCGCACGGCGCGCCGCGGCAGGCGTGGTGCCCGCACCAGTCGGCGGCCACCAGGCGGCAGCGATCACCACGACGGGCGACAGCATGCTGATGGCGTCGCTGGCCTCGGTGCCGGTTCCGGATGCAGGTCCGCAATCGACCCAGAGCTTCGACCTCGACCGCCCGCTGCGCGATGCGCGCGATGGATTCGAGAAGGCGTACTTCGAATTCCACCTGGCGATGGAGAACGGTTCGATGACCCGCGTCGCCGAGAAGACCGGCCTGGAGCGCACCCATCTTTATCGCAAGCTCAAACAATTGGGTGTCGATCTTTCAAGAGGGCGCAGAAGCGCTGTATAATCTAGGGCTGCACACAAAGGCCCGGTAGCTCAGTTGGTAGAGCAGCGGATTGAAAATCCGCGTGTCGGTGGTTCGATTCCGCCCCAGGCCACCAACATTACTTTCGCGGTTGTCCGCGTAAGTCCAAAAGCCCTAAGTAAATCAACTACTTAGGGCTTTTTCTATTGCGCTTGCCTCCACATCTTTCCGGGTGCTTCCGAGGCATTGTGCAGTAACAGCGTCAGTAACAGCGCCCTCCTGCAAAGAGGCGTGTGAAAGTTACTGCAGCATGTCCCCATTATTCACGCATCCGTTTACCCAGCCCCCTCAAGTGAACCTTGAGCCGTCGGTCCACACGGAAGCCTGACCGTTGTTGATCCAAACATATTGGTTGCAAATCAGATCTTTCCGTATACCTACCAGACGTTAGTTCCACAGTCAGCTTGAGACTGGATGCAGCCGGTCATTGAGCTGCCACAGGATGACCGCTGCCACCAAGAGCAGCCTCTGTCGACTCCCGGCGCCAGAGCACTCAAGGATCTCTCCCAGCAGGTTCTCGTCCTCAATATGAGCCACAAGGCACAGGCCAAACGCCATCTGCATCAACGTCCGGATGGCGCGGTTCTTCCATCAAGCGTCCATGCGTGTCCCGCAGTCGCTCGATGTGATCGAGGCAGGCGCTAGCCACTGAGGCAGTTGAATCGCCGCCAGCGGTCATGGCAAAAAGGGTCCGGCGAAACTCAGGCAAAGGCGCACTGAACCCCTCGAACCACCCCGATTGGCCCTCGACGTCCTTGCGGCCGACAGCAAGTTCTTCTATGACGTTCGCCAGGGCTGCGCCGTAGTGGCGAGCGTCCTTGCCGTAGCTGCGAACGAATGCGAGGGCGATCTCTTCTGTGCGATTCTCGGCCAACGTCTGTTCGAGGATTGCCTTCATAGCACCAGGCGGTTGCCTTTCATACTCCTCGTACAGCAATTTGCCGAACGCTGGCAGCGCCTGGGCCAATTTGCTCAGCTCTTCGGCGGCGGTGCGCGCCTCCCTCCAGGCAGGCGGGCTATCCCCGGCAGCTTCATCGGTGATGACCTTCAGCAAGAGCATGGCCGCGGGCTCGGACCGGATTTGCAGCACGGCTTCCCGCCAATGGCGGTTCTTCGCGAGCTTGGGCTGCAGGTTGGCCAGCGCTTCGAGTATGAGCAATGCATCCGCCGAAGGCGTCTGGCTAAGCGCCTGGAGCAGATAGTCCATTAAGTCCGGGCTCAAAGGACGCCCCTGCAAGGTCGGCAAAATGTCGACGACCGCGAAGGGGCGGTCAGAGAATGGAAACAACTCGATCCAATCTCGGACCTCTTCATATCGCCATTGCTGGATGGCTGCCTCCTGCAAGAGCTCCGCAAGCGCTGCTTCAAGATCCGCAGCAGGCAGTGTGAGGCCAGCTCTCGCCATGCCGGTCAGCAACTTCAGCTTGAATGCCCGAGGTTGGGGTAGCTCAAGCAGGGAGGCCGCTTCCGCAGCTTTATCGCCATGAGGCAAGGCCAACCCGGCGGCGGCCAGCTTGATGGCATGGCGCTGCGCCTCGTCCGATGACGGTGAAATCAGGAGCTGCCTCACCACTCGGAAAATCGCTTCCGCCGAATTGCAGGTTGGGGATGTATTCCCGGCCAAGGCGCGTTGTTGCCAGAGGTCCCTAGCTTGGGAAAATTTGTGCCGACTCCCGGGCCATGAATCCTCCAGGCTCGCTTGCGATCTCAGCCAGATCTCCACCAATCCCTGCGCCGCCATCTCCCCCACCTGCAGATCGGGAAGCCATTTCGCGAGTACCTGTTCTGCGGCAGCTCCGCCGATCAGGATAAATGCAAGTCGATACCGCTGTTCGAAGCTTGTGATGCCCCGTGCGGGATGAAGCTCTCGCTGGCGGGCCGATTCAGCTTGATCACGCTCCAACAGCCGGTCGATGTCGGGAAGAAGCTGCGGGTCACCCAAGGTGCCTGCCGCCTGCGCAAGCGTGGCAAGCTGTTCGCGGTTCGGCATCGATTCACCCAGAAGAAGATCGACCCACTGCTTCAGAGCGCCCACTAACGCGGACTTCGCCTCAGCCGGGATATCCCGGCGGGTTCGAGCGCCTTCCTGGCGCTGCACAAGGAGATCGGCCATCAGGCCAGCTTGCCTGGCGTTCGCAGCATGAGCTCGGCTCAGCAACGACGTGAAGAAGGCCATATCGCGGCTGCCGGCGACCAATGTTTGCAGAACCCGAAGCTTGTCGCCTCCTTCCTGCTCGGGCGCCAGGATCGCATCGAGAATCTTCAGGATTGAACTTGTGCTTGCGAGTGCGCTCGCGATGCCTGCAAGCTCGGAGATGTGGGTACTACCGAGTACGGTGTCCGCGATCGCCCCACCCTCATCGAAGTTTTCGTGCGGGGACAACGTCTTGGCGAAATCAACCGGAGGCCGCATTCCGCGTTGGGCCTGCATCCAAAACGCCTGAGCCATCTCCTGTGGGTAGGTCTTCGCGCCTTCTTGCAGAAAGTTGTAGATCCGGTGCTCGTTCCGGTCCAAATTCGTGGACTGCAGGAGCTGCAAGAACTCCTCGTGAGAGGAGGCGTCGTGCGCGCCGGCCTCCACTAGCCGGCATAGTTTGCGAATCGGGTCGGGTGATCCATCTGCTTGAAGATTCTTCTCGGCCTTCACTCGAGCCGCATGAGCTGGATCTTCAAGATCCTCGGGGCGCAGCCTCGCCGCCACTTGCGCCCAAACCGCGTTGCTCGCATTCGCCAGGATTTGCGCGACATGACGATCGGCGCGACGAAAAACAAGCGCCTGCAGTACCTCGGCAACCACCTGCGGATTCGGATCGGTGAGTGCGATCGAGGTCGCGAGCTCCATGCCGTCGAAACCGCTTTCCTCTGCGATTAGCGTGACGATATCGTCACGCTTCTCGTCGGGCAGCCCGGCCAATTGCTGCGCAGCGGCCTCCCCCAGCACCGATGGTCGGAAGCGAGGCGCGACGCGCATCGTGTCAACGCGGACATTCTCGGCGTCCGAGGCGATCAGCGGCCACACGAGCGGCGCGAACTCGGACTTGCCGGTGATGATCATGAAGCGTACCGCGCGATCGACCTTGCCCGGAGAGTGCCATTTCTTCACGAAAATCTGGATCTGGTCTCGCATCAGTTGCCAAGCCGCCATCGAGGACCTGTAGATCATCTGTGCCGCGAGCATCGGATCGATGTTCAGGGCCAAGAGCACTGCCCGCGCGACGGCGTCAGCCCCTGCGGGGGCACTGCGAGACATCCGCTCGCAGGCGAACAAGATAGATTCCTCCCAGGCAGGGCGATCCAGGATTTCCTTTCGAAAGGCCGCCAGGGCGGCTTGGTCACCCGACGCACTTTCCATCATCAACTGCTCTACAAACTGGGCGGCATACCACTCCTGAAACTGATGATGCTGGAACTGCACGTTGTCGCCTGCACCACCCGATTGCACAAGCAAGTGAACGCCGACCAGGACCTTCAGGGCTCTGCTTGGCTCGATGGCATTGACGAGTTGTCCCTGGTTGACCAACTTCCTGCCTGCATCGACAAAAGCGCGGCGTGCGTCGGCCGCGGGAATGAGCGTGCTGGTGATTCGATTCGCCTGCGCCCCCAACTCGCCAAGGAAATTGTCATGGAAGCCGTGCAACTCCTGTTCGAGGAGCTCGGCGCGCTCGGGCAGTGAAACGTGTTGCTGGACGAAGGTGCGAAGAACTTCCTCCTTGGTCTGCGGTAGGGCACTGCCAGCTGTGGTCTTGAGCAATGCGGTTAGGTAGAGAGGCGTCGCGATCAGCTCTCGCAAGCCCTCCGTGCGCCAGGCTTGGTCGACCAGCGCGGCTCCTTCGTCGCCTCTGTGCATGCGCGCTAGTTCCAACTGCTGATCTTCGGAAAGCGCTTCAATGTGAACCACCGGACTGTCGGCGACGAACAGGTCCGTACGGGTGCCTGCGATCATGCACAGCAGCGGGTAGTCGCGCTGCAACATGCCGAGCTCCCGAATGGCGCCCAGCCGGGCTTGGGGGGCCAGTTCATTCCAGCCGTCAAGCAGAAGGACAAGGCGGCCTGCATAGGCAAGCTGCATGAAGTGTTGAGCTGAGAAACCCAAAAACGCGCTGCGGTGCGTAAGGTGCTCAAGGATGCCTTCAGCGCGATCGGACCATTCGCCAAGGGGGACGAGTACGGGCACCGAGCGCCCTTGCGCAATGATGTTGTCGCAGAGCTGAACGAGGGTGGTTGTTTTTCCCGTACCTGGAGGGGCGACGATCGCGAGAGTTGAGGTGGCCTGCACGCTCGCAGCCAGGCCGCTGATCGTCACCGGGCGGTGGTCGCCTGACGACTCGAGGGTGAACTGAAGTTGGAGAACATGTTCCGGCCAGCTTCTCGCGCGTCGGAACGCGGTGATATCCGTGGCTGCCGCTTCCAGCATGCGCTTCGTCGCCGATTCCAGGTCGTCTGCGGCGGGAAGGGAAAGTGCTCTCGCGAATTGGAGATCGGCCTCGTCCTCAGGAATCGTTGCGGAGCGCGGCGGTGCCTGTCCGCCGGCCAAGGCTGCCAAGGCTCGCTGCGTTGCCGCCTTTTTCCATTCCTGCAGAAGCTCGACGGGGTGGCCCTTCACATCGGAATCGATGAGCTTGCCGCAGTTCTGGCAGAGCCAGATGCCGTTGCCCGCCGCCTTGCGATCTGCCGGGCTCATCGCCGCGTCATAGCGAGGGCCGCCTGGCGATGCTGCGGCGATGTGAGATGCGACCCCCAGATTCACCGTCCCGCTCTCATCGTCGGCGGGGCCGGCGGTTGGCCGGCCGCACTTCGGGTTTGAGCAGGAGAAACCCGCTCGAGTAGACAAGAGCCTGACGGTCTGCGCTAAAAAGTTGTCTCGCACTTCGGACGTTCGATCTATGGGACGCAATGCTGAGCATTAGATCAAAAGTCCTTTTGAGGCCGTCTGCAATGGGGACCGGTCACACCGACCCGCTGGACAGCGATGCCCGCAACGAGATCTTCCCGTCGTCAATACTCTATGTGGCGCATGGTTTTGAGAGGGAGCTATCCCGCCGCCTGCCTTCACACATGCGCGCCACCGCCGTTCCGGCCGATCGAATCGCCGGTCACCGGCGAGGCATTGCTCAAGTGGCTGGATGAGTTGGAACTGCGGGACGTCCCGCTGCCAATGGTCGACAGGACGCCAAGCAGCGGGGGGCATCATGTCGTCCCGTCTTGAGAGCGGAATGCCGCGTCTGCGCGCGGCGCTGAGCAGGCACTGCCTGCGCTTGTCGGGGAAGGTGTTCCTGCGCCTGATGAAGTAGGAGGTCTGGTCGTCGCCAAGCCAAAGCGCCGCCGGTACGACTCCCATCTGGGGGAGATCAGCCTGGCGCCGGAGAACCTACTCGCCCGCGACTTCACGGCCGCCGCCCCAAATGAGAAATGGCTCACCGACATCTCAGAGCTCCAGATCGCCGCCGGCAAGATGTACCTGTCACCCATGATCGACTGCTTCGACGGTAGGTCGTCAGTTGGTCGACGGGCAGGCGCGTGGACGCTGAACTTGTAAACACGATGCTGGACGCCGCCATCGAGGCGATTTCCGGTTGCGGCAAACGGCCTGTCGTCCACTTCGATCGCCGATGGGAAGCAATCGAGACTTTATTTTTGACCTGTCGGGGTGAACGTCAGCTGGTTGCAGCCAGTCATGCTTCGGGGAGGAACGGCGGCAAAGGCCGATATCAAATATTGGGTGTCTCAACCCGCTTGCGGCAGCCGCGCTTTGGGATTGAATCCGTGCGACGGCGGGCCTACGCCGCGACGAATGACTCGAGCCGTTAGGCTACCTTTTTTTGAAGATCGGCGATGAGCTCCATACGGGACGAGCCTGCGAACGAGTCGCGCTTCAATTTAAGTGCGTCAATCATGGCCTGGTTGGTCAGCAGGAAGTTGTCCAGCAACGTGTACCAGTTAAGCACAAAGCGCTTCATGCGCTCGTCGTCGCTGATCAGGCCAGGCAATCCTTTCGCGACCTGGCCCTGCATGCGACTACGAATCTCTGTGTCCGCCTCGGATATCTTGCGCCCGATCAGAATGAGCTCGAAGTGCATTGCCTCGCTGTTAAATTCCGCGTGCTTCTTAATGAGCTGTGCATAGCCATCGAGTTGCTGGAGGTGCTTGTAGTTAAGCGCGATGCTTGGGCGCTTGATCTCCACCACGATGCAACGATAAATCTTGCGGCCCATCGAATCGTGGTGCGGAACCTTGCGGGCGAGAAACAAATCCGTCTGCTTGCTCGCGCCCTCGATGGCTGCGGATTCATTTACTTCCAAGTCGTCCAGGGTAATGTCGTCGATCCCCTTGACCGCGTCGCGAAGCGATTTGGCGATCTTGGTGAACGTATCCTCCTCGGCCCCAAGCGTCTCGTAGGAGCTGCCAAAAAGCCAAGTGTTGGCCTCGATGATTCCTTGCAAGTCCGGCGTCTCGAGCGTCTCCAAATAGTGGTCGTTCATCAGCGTCCGCAGCTTGTCGGCTACCTCGTGCCTACGGCGGAGAACTTCGATCGCTGACACGATGCTTTGCAGCGATACGCTCTTGAGCTGCTTGGCGAACAGCTTAGTCGAGACTTCGTCGAGATCCAGCACGCTGTTGAGCACCTCGAAGATGGCGTCGTTCTCGTTCGAGATCGCCAGCTTGTCGAGGAGCCGAACGATGATCTTTTTCTGGTTCTTCTTTAGCGACTTCAACGCCGTCGGATCGGCGGTGTAGATGGCGCGCAGGATGCTCTTGGTGTTCTCAAAGCGCCAGTTCTTGTAGTCCTCCGGCAGGCCCGCGTAGGTAGGAAAGACGCCGTCGGCGACGTAGCCTTCAATCTCCCGCTCGAACTGCTTGCGCAGAAAGTCCTCATACACAGACTTGGTGATCTTGTTGAGCTCGCGCGCCACCTTTCGCCACGTCTCCGACTCGAAGCCCGTCGCATCTGGGCTGGCCAAGTCACCTCCGCTCGGCTCGAAAGCGTCAACCCACTTTGAGCCGACGTAGATGCTGGTGTGGAAGTCCCCCTTGTGGTTGAAGGTGCTCAGCCTCTTATCAACTGTCTTGCCCGAAGAGTTCAAGAGATAGACGTAGGACTTCTCAGAGCCTGGTTTTAGGTCCCAGCGAAGGACCGACACTTCGAAGTCATGGCCGTCGATGGAGAGCTTGCGCTGTGTGAGGTCGTGCGACGGTACCGCCACCTCCGTCTCATTAAGGCGGAGTTTCTTCGTGGGATTGAGTCCGAGGAACCAACCGAACTCGATGGAAAGCAGCTTATGAAGTTCCGCGGTGGTCGGCAGTGCAGCATGTAGGTTGAACAGTTCCGCGGTCGTGCCGGTCTTGCCTACGTCCATCCCTGCGGGCAATGCCGACGACTCCACTGACCAGCCCTCATATTTCGTGAGCGCCGCGCCGTTCACTTCGATCCGCGCGGGTCCCGATCCGGCCGCATTCGTCCACCAAACGGCTCGTTCGGCGAGTCTGTGAAAGGACAGTCTGCCGCGACCATGTGAGCCATGCGTCGTCACGTCCTCCTTCTTACTCGAGTCGTTGAATCGGCCAAACGTTTCGGCATGCGTCTCGAGCTCAATGCCTTCTCCGTCATCGGAGACATCCACTCGCGTCGCGCCGCCCATCGGGCCCTCGTCAACCAGCACTCCGACATTAAGCGCCTTGGCGTCGAAGCCATTCCAAACCAACTCGGCAATCGCGCGCCACGGATCGGTGGTTCGAAAATGCTTCTTGATTCCCTCCCCGTTGAGTTCCGTCTTTCCTGAGATTTGTCGAGTCGCCATGCTAAGTATCTGAGTTGTTCATCTCGCCCGTGCGAGGTGCGGGCGAGTTCAGCATGCAGTTTAGTGGCCTAGAGCGTCGAGACGCCGAAAACCGACCCTTCGTTTCTCCGGGCAAGAATGGCTGGCGAGGGGAAGTTGAATCGAATGCATCGCATGTCGATCGGCGGTAGTAGCGTCGGCATCACTTCTTTTCCTGGCTATCCGGTTGCTGGCCTGAAAGGAATGCACCGATGAGTGCCATCGGTTGATCCCTTGGCCTGCGGACCGCACACGCCTGCTACTGGAGAGCCGCCATAAAGCATTCTTTCCTTTGCGGCAGGTCGTGAGATTGCGAGCCACGCGTCCGTATGGAATAGCTGCTTCGGTTTTAACCGGTCAACAAGAGTTGCTGTCCAAGCGGCCGCAACCGCTGCATAGCAGCCGCCATCGGCGTGGCCGTCTGGCATTCGTTCATGGCGTAAGGCCGGCTGTGCCTGCAGTCCGCCCATGACGCATTCCGAGACCAAGACGGCAGGCATATCGCGATTGCGAGGTGCCGACGCCGCTCGCATAACATTGGGGTCTGATTGAGGTGCCGCGCCTGGGAGGGCGGCCCTCGAAGTCGACCCGTGTGCCGAAGCGAAAAAACTGGGAGCGAGGATGCCAACGATTGAAAGGCTGGTGCTGTCGAACTTCAAGAAGTTCGACAACTTGGAACTCGAGTTTGATCCGGAGCTGAACCTCCTCATCGGGGACAACGAGGCGGGGAAAAGCTCAGTGCTGCTGGCGCTGGAACTTGTGATGAGCGGAAGTCGCAGCAGGGTCGAAACCATCGGACTCGAGACGCTACTCAACGCCGACGCTGTCAGGGCATTTCAGGCAGGGCCATGTACCGTAGGCCGACTACCGGAACTGTTCGTTGAGGTCTACCTCTCGGCCGACAAAAAGCCTGGCCTGAATGGAAAGAACAACTCTAAGGTTCTCGAGCGTGACGGGCTGCGCATGTCGTTTGAGCCGATTCTCGACTTCAGCAAGGACATCGCTGAAGCGCTGAAGGAAGACCCGACCAACTTCCCCTTCGAGTACTACGGCGTCCAGTTCTATACGTTTGGGGGCGAGGCGTATTCCAGCGTCAAAAGGCACGTCCGACACCTGGCAATCGATAGCTCCAGAATCGACAGCGAGTATGCGGCGCGGGAATACACCCGTTCGGTGTTCGCGATGCACGTGGACGTCGGGAACCGGAGCAGGCTCGAGAACGCCTATCGACAAAGCAAAGGCGGATTCGAGAACGCCCAACTGAGGGAGCTGAACGACAAACTGGTGGACTACAAGTTCGGCGTGCGCACGAGCGCAAAGGCCAACCTGGAGTCCGACCTGGTCATCACCGAAGACGAGATCCCCATCGAGAGTAAGGGCAAGGGGCGGCAGTGCTTCATCAAGACTGAGTTCGCGCTGAGTAAGAAGGGCGTAAAAAGTGGCCTGGATGTCCTGCTCCTAGAGGAACCTGAGAACCACCTGAGCCACGCGACGATGCACCAGCTCATCGAGCGAATCGCTCAATCGGTGAACAAGCAACTGTTTATCGCAACTCACAGCAGCCTGATCTCCGCTCGGCTTGACTTGCGCAAAGCCATCCTGCTTGGAGAGCAAGGTCAGCAGGCGCGGCTCAACAAGCTCCCATCTGACACCGCGAAGTTCTTCATGAAAGCGCCTGATAACAACGTCCTCGAGTTTGCGCTGTCGAGAAAGGTGATCCTCGTGGAGGGCGATGCCGAGTTCATCCTCCTGGATGCGCTCTACCAAAAGCACTCAGGGTCCACGTTGAGGAAGGACGGTGTCCACGTCATCTCGGTGGGAGGTACGAGCTTTAAGCGCTATCTAGACCTCGCCAAGCTGCTGGGCGTGCGCACTGCGGTCATTCGCGACAACGACGGCGACTACCAGAAGAACTGCGTCGACAACTATGCAGAGCACATGATGCCGCATGCCAAAGTCTTTGCAGACGCCGACTACAAGCAACGAACAACCTTCGAGATCTGTCTGTACGAAGACAACAAGGCCGTTTGCGACGAGGTCTTCCGCAAGCCAAAGCGTAAGCTTGAGCCGTTGGCGTACATGCTCGCCAACAAGGCTGACGCCGCGTTTGACCTCCTGCTGGCGAAGGAGGCCGAGCTGGTGGCCCCTGGGTACATGCAGGAGGCCATCAAGTGGATAAACGAGTAGTCTTCGCGGTCGCAGGCTCAGGGAAGACGACCCGCCTTATCAACGAACTGGATCTTGCGAAGCGGGTCTTGCTCATCACCTACACAGACAGTAACTGTGAAGAAATTCGTCGCCGCGTTCTTGCAAAGTTCGGGTATCTCCCGGACAACATCACCGTCTGCACCTACTTCACATTCTTGAACTCGTTCTGCTATCGACCCCTGCTTCTGATGAAGATGCAGACCATGGGAATTTCGTTCGATAGGCCGAGTGAGTACTCATCGCGCCAGAAGCTCGAGAGCCGTGACCGGTACGTCACAACAGGCGGCCGCATCTACCACGCGAGAATGGCGAAGGTCTTGGATGTGCATGATTGCATTCCGACGCTCCAGCGTCGACTGGAGCGCTACTACGACAAAGTCTGCATCGACGAGGTTCAGGATTTCGGCGGACATGACTTCAATCTGCTCAAGCAGATTGTCCAGGCCAACGTCGAGGTTCTGTTAGTCGGTGACTTCTATCAGCACACGTACTCCACCAGCGCTGATGGCGCGGTCAACAAAGGGCTGCACGACAGTTATGACCGCTTCAAGGATGCCTTGCGATCTGCCGGCTTGGTGGTTGACACGACGTCCTTGCTCAAGAGCCACCGCTGCAGTTCCTCAGTGTGCTCGTTCATCCGAGACAACATCGGTGTGGACATCTATGCGCACTCGGATCGCACCACCCAAGTCTCAGTCGTCCACGAACCATCACTGGCGGCAGAGCTCCACGCTGCTGCAGGCACTATTAAGCTGTTTTATCAAGAGCACGGACGGTACGGCTGCTACTCGCAGACCTGGGGCGACTCAAAGGGGCGCGACCACTATCAGGACGTCTGCGTCGTCCTGAACGCCGAGTCTTGGAAGCACTTCTCGTCAGGTACGCTGACCGAGATGGCTGCGACCTCACGGAACAAGCTATACGTCGCGTGCTCGCGTGCGCGCGGCGACCTCTATGTGATGCCGGACACGATGCTGAAAGTGTTCAAAAAAGCCCGGGATGTTCGTCACGTCCGCTCAGCTTGAACATCTTGACTGCGCGGCCCCCAGCCCTTCCGCTCGGAATGGCAGGTCCGCCATGAACTGCTTCGATAGTGGCGGTCGTTCGAGTCCTCGCCGTGACCGACAGCAGCCGCTGCGCAGTCCTTCGCGTACGCACGCGTCAGACTGGGAGCGGAAACTGATCGTGACCAATTCATAGTCGCCGATCGGCTAAAAGCAGGCGACCTTCCCTTGCCTATCACGCGCTTCTGGGGAAGTCCATCGCGCATGCCGGCTATGGGTCGGACCGTTCTATTTGATATGCTGAATCGAATTGTTGCAGCGGGCTTCCGCGGCGAAATTTGGAGGAACATCATGCAGAACGGCCGCGGGGCGCCGCACCCGTGAGAGAGCCTTCGCTTCCCGCAGGCGCCCTCGATTCCAGCCGAAGCAACGCCGGGCTGCTGGACTTATCGCGCCAGCAGAGGAACGTGCTGCTCTTTCGGCCCATGTTTCAGTTGGAACGATCCAAGGCACTTGTGCTGGAGGCCGACGGCTCTAGCCCGTTCGATGGCGTTGACACCCATTATTTGGCGCTGTCGGCACTGGATCACATGATGGAGGCCACAACGATCTCCATGGGCAGTATGTCGTCCGAGGTGCTGCAGCATGTCGCTGACACGGCCGCCCGTATGCGTCCTAGCTTGACTTTGACCCAGGCGCAGAGGGTGGCCACTGCCGTCCTCGACGCCCTGGACAACAAAGCCAACAAACACCGGGAATTCGAGGCCGAATACTTTGACGCCCCTTCCGGAAGCGTGCGGATGTTCCGGTTCCGGCTGGTGCAGTTCCAGCCGGATCCCCAGGATGTCTACCGGTACACCCCCACCGCCGAGGGATACCTTGTGTACCTGGGCATGCTGGACCTGTCGCCGGAGGACTCCCAGGAGCTGATGGAGAAGATGTTGGACCTGCTAGTCCGGCGCGGTCGGTTCGAGGCGGCGCTGGACATTGCCCGGCGCGCCCGGAAGCTCTCCATTGAATTCCGCCAGCTGATTAGCGACAAGCTGCATCAGGCATACCGGGCCCCGTCGTCGGTGAACTGGAGCAAGGAGATGCAGGGCCGGCTGGCTGAGGCCCGCAAACACGTCAGCGACCGTCAGGCGGAGGATTTCCGAATGGAGCAGGCAGTCGGCGACGCGCTTCACGAAGCTACAGAACTACATACTCGGGAAAACTTGGTGCTGCTGCGAGAAACTCTGCGCGGCGCCGGCGACATCCGGATGAAGCTGGTACGGGACATCTCCGCCTCCAACGAGCTGTTTATTGCAGCCCAGAAGGCTGCCTTCCGGGCGCGCCGGCCCATGGGGTTGCCAGACCTCGAAAGCGTTATCTTCCCTAACGTCATGCAGCTGCACTCGCCGGTGCTGCTGGCCGAGGCCGACAACTTCCTCTGTGCCCTGTATCCGCCCCAGCCGCTGAAGATGTTCGACCTGAACACCGCCTTCACGATCCTGCGGGAGACCCGTACCAACGATACGCCCTCAGCGGAGAACGAGGGTGAGCTGGAGCAGTTCAACCCCGTTCCCGACCCCTTTCCCAAAGCCCTCGTGGACGAGGCTCGCAACTGGCTCGCGGCCAAGTTCGAAACGGACGCCACCTGGCAGGCGGATTTCCTGCTCGAGCTCGCGCGCGAAGACGGCCTTTCTGCGGCGTCCCAGCGCTGCCTAGTCTTCATCCTCTACCAGTCCTTTGCCCAGAGTGAGAGCACCTTTGAGGGTATGGCGTCACGCAAGAGCGGCGAGGAGTTCATCCTGGACTTTGTACGCGGCGACAACCTCGAATTCTTCAAGAAAGACGGCCAGTGAACGGACCAGAACCATCGGTCAAGAACGCGGCGACATTGATCTACAAGGCGCTGCAGACAAGCCTAACGACCGCCGGCGACACCGAGTACCGGGAGCTGGCCGCGCTGTTTCGCGTGGACGCAAGTTTCCGGCGAATGTGCGAGGACGTGGCCACCGGGCTTACCTTGCAGATCATTGACGCCAGCGAGCTGCGCGGGCTGGTGCTCGTGCCTCAATCGAAGGACAGCCGCTTTGCCGTGCGGCTAGGCGATATCCGTGCGCACGGCATGGAGCAGCCTCACCGGGTCGCCCTGGTGTTAGCGCACATCTCAATCTGTGCGGCGTTCTATCCAACCAGCGAGTCGCTCGACGACGACAGCCTGATCCCGCCACCAGTGACGATCGCAACCTGCCGCGACACCCTTTATAGCCTCGCGCAACGCCTGAAGGACGCCAATCCGCTGCCTGCGGACATCCCGCTGGACTTAGCACCGGGCTGGGAGGCGGTATGCGCGCTTCCTCAAACCCTGCGCGAAAGCGTCCGCGCAGCTCCGTCCTCGGGTGCAGGTATCGTGAAGATCGCGTTGAACCAGATGGTGGAAGGCGGCCTCGTGCGGCTTGATCGGGGTACAGAGGATGACCCGCAGGCCAGCTACACCGCCACCCACCGCCTTCGCGTGCAGTTGCGGGAGATCGCACTGCGCCGCCTGTTCGAGATGGCCCAGCTCTGCACGGCCCGTCGCTAGGAGAAGACCATGCAGCGAATTAGTCGCTTTTATTTGGGGCACTGTGGCTACCGCACGGCTTGGTTTGATGGGGAGATCCTGCCGCTGACCGACCCGATCACCGACGCCCCCACCGACGCCATCCTCCATTTGGAGAACGGCGGCGGCAAAACGACCTTAATGAGCTTGATCTTTTCTTGCTTCGAGACCGAGCAGAACAAGTTCTTGAAGCACCTTCAAGAGGCGAACAACCGCTTCTCGCAGTACTTTGACCAGACCGGCATCCCAGGCTTCATTGCCGTGGAATGGGTGCTGCCGTCCCGCACGGCCAAAGGAAAACCGATCCGCCTCGTTGTGGGGCAGGCAGTGTCCGTGCGTGCCACCGTGGAGCCGGCGGATGTCGATAGGATCTTCTTTTCGTTCCAGGAACAGGCTGACCTGCGGCTGGAAAACCTTCCGGCGCCGCGGCTCGGCCCGACGCCTGCCGCTAGTCTCGCCGAAGTGTCCCGGTGGCTGCAGGAGCAGAAGGCAGCCAACCCCGACGTCTTCTTCGTCAAGAACCAAGCGGAGTGGAAGAGGCACCTGCAGGTCGACCGGCTGATCGACCTGGAAATGCTGCAGATGCAAGTGGGGTTTTCGGCGCAGGAGGGAGGCTTCGACGCCTTCATCCGCATGAAGAATGAGTCCGAGTTCATTCACCGGTTCTTCTCCCTCACGCTGGACACCACCCGCGCCGATGAGGCGCGCAAGCTCGTGGTCGAGGTCTGCGAAAAGCACAGTCGCAAGCCCGAGTACCAGGCCCGTCATAGCCAACTGACTCTCTTCAGGAGCCAGATGTCCACGTTCGCGGACGCATCCCGCGCCTATTTGGACTCGGTAGCGCAGCAGGGGCAGATCCAGCTTCAGGGCGCCCTGACTAGCCTCGCATTGCAGAAGCGCCAGGTCACATCCGCAGAAGCAGAGAAGGAACATCGCCGGGAGGAGCAGCTGCAGTTGCAGATTCGCCAACTTGCCGACGCCGAGGGCGGCCGGCTGGCGCGGGAGTACACGACGGCATTGCACGTGCTGCACCAGAAAAAACAAGCGATGGCCAAGTTCGAGCGCGAAGCCGCGGACAAGCAGGTGAACGACCTGCAGGACAAGGAGCGGTTCGTGCGCGCCGCTGTTCTCCAGAAGGACATCCTTGCCTGCGAGCAGCGGATCAAGGACCTCGAGGCCGTGGCAGAGGCCCAGGCGGAAGGCCTGAAGCCAATCAAGGATCATGCTGAAGTGCAGGGCTCCTTGTTGCGCGCGGCCCTGTTCCTGGAAGAAACCCGGCTGACCCGGCTGCTGCAGGACCTGACCACCAAGCAGAAGATCAGGCACGACCTTCGCGGAACGCTCGGTGAGGCTCGCGACGATGCCGACCGGAAAGAGCGAGCCCTGGCGCAGGAGCAGTCGAACCTGAATGGCGCCGAGGCCCGTCGAGCCCAGCGCCTGGACGCTTTTGTAGCGGAGGGCCTCATCGAGTCCGTGGAGAGGGATGCGAGCGCTGCGGCGGTCAATTGGCAGCATGCGGTTGTGCAGCACCAACGCGACCGCGAGAGCCACCACGCCACGCGCCGGCAACAGCGGGAGACCGCCAAACAGTTGCGCCGCGAATCCAGGGCCGAGACGGAGCGGGCGGTGCAGCTGGAGCAGGACGTACGCCGGCTGCAGGAGCTCATCGCGCAAGGAGAGCACGCGCGGGAGGCTCTGTCGCAGCATCCCGCGTTGACGGAAGCAGCGGAGGCAGACCTCGCCGATCCGTTCTCGCCAATCCTTCACCAGCGGCTGGCCACGCTAGTGGCCTCCTACAGTCGCCAGATCGCGACGATCGACGTCCGATATGCAGAGCTGAACCTCACCAAGAGCGCGATCGAGAGCACGGGCGTTGCCGGCGCCGGTGCCGAGGTGGCCCACGTGGTGCGCGTGCTGCGGGACGCTGGGGTCCGGTCTGCTCGTCCGTTCAACGAGTACCTGGCCGAAACAATCAAGGATGCGGAGCGGTCCAGAGCATTGGTCCAGAGCGACCCGGGGCGCTTTCTGGGCGTGTGCGTCGCCCGGACTGAATTCGAGAAGGCCGCCGGCGTGGCATGGACCGGCCGGCTGCCCCGCAAGCCCGTCACGGTGTCCGTGGCCAGCCTGGATCCAGCAGCGCCTCAAGCCGACCGCTGCGTGGTTGTCGCCGAGGACGATTCGGCCTTCAACACCGCGGCTGCCGCACAACTCGCCCCGAAGCTCGCCGCGGCCATGGACGCGGACAGCCAAGAACGCAAGGCATTGGAAAAGCGGTATGAGCGCTGCGTAAAGGCACAGCAGGAGCTCGAGTCCTTCTTGGCCACCTATGGGGAAGGGCGCCTGGCGGAAGCTCATGCTAAGGAGCAAGTCACCGCCGAGGACTCGCAGGCAACCCGAGCGCGCGCCGCGAGCCTGGACGAAGACGCTGTCCGGCAGGAGGCGGCCGCTGAAGAAAGCGAAGAAAAGGCGAGACAGAGCGAGGAACAGCGCGCCGCGGCTGCGGAAGCCATGCGCCGAGTGGAAGAATTCATTCGGGACCACGATGCCGGTCGAGCCCAACGCCTGCATCGCCTCGGTGAATTGCCGGCCCTGATCGCTGCCGCAGAGGAAGACCGCGCGGCTGCGGTCGTTGAACTGGAAGAACTGATGGTCGAGGAATCGACGGACGCGACGGTGCGGGCCGAAGAAACGGTTAAGCGCGATGGCATGGCCACGGAGCGCGGCCAGATCGAGTACTACGACAAGAACTACGACGCGGCGAAGCACCTGAAGGAGCATCCGCGCGCCCTGGACATCCTGCGCGGCCAGTACAAGGACGCCGCATCGATCTATCGCACTAAGGAGGAGGATGTACTGGGCAAGCTCCACGAAAAGCTTCAAAGTGAGCGGGACAAGAAGACCGAGAAGGCCAACCAATTCGCCAAGACCTGCAAGGGTGTGACGGCCACGGACATGAAGCCGTACCTGCATGTCGATCACGATGCTGTACTGCGGGAAACGAGCAGTGAGATGGAGCAGGCCCGCGGCACGCAGGTCGACAAAAAAACGATCGAGCAACTAGCGATAAGGGACGCCGAGCGCTGGTACGCCAGCAACAAGAGCCTCGTGAACGCTCCGCCGAATCCTGCGATCGTCGCCATGGGGGTTGATGACCTGCAGGGCGAGGTTGCTCGTCTCGACGAACTGCATAGAGTTGAGGTGACTCGCTCCGAGACGGCAATTGAAGCCGGCAAGCGGGCACGACTGCGTGCCGAGGAAAAGAAGTCGCAGGCCGATATGGATCAGAACGCCGACCAAATGCTTTGCGGCGCCCTGGGCCTCACCGAGCAGACTACCGTCGTGCAGATCGTGGCCGAAACACACGCGCTGACCGGCCTAACTCTCGACGCTGGAGACCCCGTCGTTCTGGAGCAACCTGCCGCCGCGCAGGTCGCTGCCTTGGGCAGGTCGTACGGGCAGAAGGGCGCGGCTGTGAAGAAGCTTGGCAACAAGGCGCGTGAGGAATTCGACGACCTCAAGCAGGCAGCTGCATCACCAGATTTCGCCAAGGCGGATGCGGCCGTTGCGCAGCAGATGCAGGTCAATAGCTTCGAAGACACGTGCCGCGCGGCTGAGAAGATCCTGACCGCCCTGGATGATCGCATCTCTACCACCAAGTCCACTCTCGACACCATGCAAGCGGATTTCGACGCTTGCATCGAGGAGGTGACCGAAGTCGTGCGCATCGCCATCTCGACCCTGAACAAGGCGACCAGCTCCGACAAGCGCGTGCCAGCCGGCGCCCCGTACATCGGGGGCAAGCAAGTGCTGCGGATGCGGGCGAACTTCAGCAACATCAACACGGATCTGCGAAAGCAACGGATGCGTGATTACCTTGACATCCTGGCCGCTAGCAAAGCAATTCCGGTGACCGGCACGGACCTGATCTCTGAATCGGTGATGCGTGTGTACGGCGCCCCGCTCGGCATCCAGATGCTCAAGATGTCGGTGGAGGAAACGGAGCAGTACGTGGTCGTCGACCGGATCTCGAACTCGGGAGGGGAGGGTGTGGTTATGGCCATGTTCCTGTACCTGCTGATCAACGAGCTGAGGGCAGAAAATTACGCCAGCGTCCAGAAGTCCGCCGGGGGGCCGCTGCTGCTGGACAATCCGTTCGCAAAGGTCACCTCGGGGGCCATGTGGAAAGCCCAGCGCCTGCTGGCCGCCTCAATGGGGGTGCAACTCATCTTCGCGACCGCGGTAGAGGACTACAACGCGTTGGCCGAGTTCAACCGATTCGTGCGCCTGCGTAAGGCCGGACCCCATACCGGAACGAGACGCTGGCACCTGGAGGTAGCCAATTACACCTTCACGCCGAAACACGAGGAGGCACCGGCTACGTGAACACATTCCTGAAGAATCTCCGGACATGCCCCCGCCGACGTGTCCAGCTCGATGAGATTCGGCGGCACTTCTACGCTGCCTTCCCTGAGGTGCAAGACAGCGCTCAACGTGGGGCCCAGCTCCTGAAAGGCCTGCAGGAGCTGGAAATCGCCGGCCACCTCAAGCTGCCGGCCCGCGGGAGCTGGGAGAGCTTCGGCCAGCCTCCACTACCGCTTTGGATCACCCTTGCTAGGATTCCGCAGCAGGCCGGCCGCAGGGACTACGGCACTGTCGCCTGGGCGCCGGAACTGGACTTCTGGCCCCGATTGAAGGCTCCGCAACTCGAGGCCTTGATGCCGGTGAACGACTTTCTCCTGCGCCGGCGTGGCCTCCTGCCGTTGGTGCCGGCCAAGGAGCGGTCGCTGGAGATCTTCGGCGACGAGAAGCGGCTGGAACGCATGTGCCAAAGTGGAATGCTTTTTGGCAAGCTCCCGCTTTCAGCTCTGGGGTGCTTCCAGGTCTCCGCGCCTCTTCCGTACCGCCCGGCCGTAGCCCCCGGCCGGCCTGCCCTTGTCCTGGAAAACAAAGACGCGTACTGGAGTTTTGGGGAATGGAATACCACGGCGAACTACTTTTCTGCCGTGGTCTACGGCGGCGGCGAGGCCTTCCAGAGCACCGGAGCGGCCCTCGCCCAGATGATGCGTGAAGTGAGAGCAGGACGCGCCCTGTACTTCGGCGACCTGGATCCGAAGGGAGTTCGCATTCCCTTGGAATTCAATCGAAAAGCCGCCCCCGGCCAGCCGCAGGTTTCCCCTGCGATAGAGCTCTATGCCTGGCTGATATCCAACGGTGTGCGCAGGCCGAAGCCTGAGTGTACTGAAGCTCCATTCGATCTCGTGGCGACCTGGCTTGAAGAGCCGCTGGCATCGGCTGTCCACGCGATCTGGAGGCAAGGGGACTGGCTCCCCCAGGAGGCCTTAGGCTCCGAGACGCTGCAGCAAGGCGTTATCCCTCTTAGTTAGCGCCAAGGTTTGATACCGAAAAAGGCGGAGGGAGTCAGCAGCCAAAGCGCAGTTGCGCCGGTTGCTCTTGACCGCCGGGTCACAAGGCTCCCGAGAAAGGACACGGGAAGTTTTTGGTCTCAGTTGACGGCTACTCGGACAGAGGACAGAGATCCGAAAGAGCATTGCG
This sequence comes from Variovorax paradoxus EPS, assembly GCF_000184745.1. Lineage (NCBI taxonomy): Bacteria > Pseudomonadati > Pseudomonadota > Betaproteobacteria > Burkholderiales > Comamonadaceae > Variovorax > Variovorax paradoxus. The sequence goes on from NC_014931.1 coordinate 746,988, forward strand.
TGGCAATCAAAGCTTGCGTAACGGCCGGCCAGAAAGGCCCCCGGAAGGGGCGGTCAAACTGGAGACAGTTGATCGTCGTTGACCTGTCGAACAACAGGTTTCGCTGCCAAACGGTCCTCGAGCCTCATGGAGCGAAGGACAGCACGGCCCCCTTGCGTAGTCACTGGGGAAGGCGGCGGCGCTCTGACCAATCGACCCGGGCGTGATGCTTTCGACGTTGGTCCCTAGCTGGCGAAATCGAACGGCGGGGAGACCACGGACCTGCGCGTAAAACCTAGAGTCCAAATCCAAAGCAGGTCACGATGGATGCGGAAACCGCGGGTGCCGAGTTTTCTTATCACGAGGTCTGCACTAACTCGGATGTCGCAGTTCCGAAGTACCGAAGGAGGGCCTTTCAGGCATCCTCTTCTAACAATTCGCGGCTATAGAGCTTCAGCAATTCAGCGTTGCTGATACCCAGTTCCTTTTCCTCGAGCCGTTCCGCGCGCTTGGCCAATAAGGCCCGGATGTGTTTAGACTTCTCTTTCGTTGTGCCATGATGCAGCAGCCGATGGCAGTTGGGGCACAGGGCCACCACGTTGGCCATTACGTCTAAAGAGACGTTGAAGAAGCGCTGGTTGCTGAACGGGATGAGGTGATGAGCCTCTAGATAGGGCTTTTCACCTGCATGCGCGGTGAAGGTTTGGTGACTGGAATCAATCTCACATTTGTAGTCGGCATTGGCCAGCGCATTACCCGCCACGCGAGGGTTGCGCTGATAGCCTTCAGTAGAAGGTGCCGTCTTTTTGAGTGGGGGAATCGGCTCGCCGCCTGGTTTATCCTCGATGGATTGGGCTCGGACTGCCTCTTTCTGTACCTTGCTTTGGTAAAGTTCTTCTGCGGCGGGCGCCAGGTTCCGGTTTTGCTTCCAGGCTAGATAAGACTGTACATAGAACGGTTTGGCATCGTTTCTGGCAACCCGATCGCAGATGGCCTGGTACTCCGTGGCCGAGCGGAACTGGCTGGGGATCTGCAGCCGAAAGAGGTAGCGGCTGGTCTGGCCATCGACAGGAAAGTACCGGGTTGGCGCTGCTCGAAAAATTGCCTGTGTCAACTTCGCGTGGCCCGCATACTTGACCGATTGCGCGGCTGCCATCACCTTGTCGGTTAGCGGCTGCGTCGACATGACGGCCTCGAACAGATCCCACAGCTTGCCAACATCTCCGGCGCTTCGCTCAAACTTGTAGGGGAAGAGCCAGCTTTGCCGGGCGTTGGTGCTTGGGATCCCCAGAAACTGCGTCGGGACCGGCGCGCTTATGCCGAACTTCTCCTTGAAGACGCTCAATATCTTCGCGCGTTCACCGGGAGACTGCTTGTTTACTAGCGCGATGAAGGTCAGCGGATCGATTTCAGTGAGTGGAATTGAGTGCTTCTTCGGGCTCTGGTCGGCCAGCCCTCTCACTTCGCTTGCGGCCAAGATGGCAACCAGTTCGGGTTGCCTGTCGCGGTAGGCCAGCAAATGCCTAGCTAATTCTTCGTAGAACGGAACCCAGTCGAATCCCTCTTCCATGGTTGCTCCTCCATCGTTGTCGGCCCAATTCTGCCGCAACCTGGCATGCGGTTTCGGGCTCAGAGCACTGGAGAATTCAGGCAGAACACCAAGCCCATGAACTCGAATCTCGTTGCTGAGATCCTCAAATTGTTGGTGGTTTTCTTCAAGGCCCCTCTACTTTTTGAAGAGATAAGGACACGGAAAATTGGCTCCATCAAGCGATTCCAACCGAGCCGAAAGCCGATCTGCTTAGTTGAGCTTGCGTAACGAGGTCGAGCTGTGCATCGGTTGGCATACAGCGGCCTCTCCTTCGTTTCGCGTGCTCAAAAGTGAACGAGCAATTCAAGCCGGATGGCTCACCTGCGGCGCCTCTCGAAGGCATATAGCGCGCGAGCCATCCTGAGCATCTGCCAATGCTTGCCGTGGTGATCGTTCTCAGGCCTGCTACCGCAACATCGCAGCGTGAGCTTGTGTCGGGATCACAAAGTTCATTCCGATCGAGCGATCCGGATCTGCCATTTCCAGCAAAGCCTCGAATGCTCGATGAATCGATGGCTGTACAGAGCGTCCCGACGCGTAGTCACGCATGTATCGCATCACAAAGCCGGCCAGCATGTCTGCGAGCTGGAGGCCGACGTGATCTTGGGAGCGTGCAAATACCAGCTCCGCGCTTTCTACAAAGCGAAAGTCTGCGTGGGGAGCGTACACCTTGTTCGCTTGAGCGGCCATTGCCTCTGCCTGACGTTTCGCAATGAAGAGGATGGCATCGAAATGGTGTTGCTCATCATGAATCAATCGAACTGAGCTGAGGTCTTGCTTGCGAGACTGGTTGATGCGGGCATAGATGTGGGTGAGTGAGCCAAGATTGGGCAACATCCAGACAGGCAAGCCTCGCTTGTTATCGTCTGGTGGGGGAAGGAATCGCTTGTAAGCATGGGCATCCTCAAGCTGCATTTCTTCGAAATCCTCCAGACTCTGCGTAGCGCTGTGCCGAATCGCCTTGGCGATATCGCCGCTGACCCCAGTAAGCCAGGGCATCATTTGTAGCGTCTGAAGTGACCGTCGCACCGAATCGTCAGATGGGCTGCGGCATGCATCAAGGAACAAAGAGAAGATGTTGGGCGGGGCGTGCGCGAACAAGCAATCTGCCATCGTGTTTCGCACGAAACTCGATTCTGGCCCTTCCTCAGTTGAGTAAAGGGGCGGCAGCAACTGCCATGTCACCAGGTTTGCACAAATGGAGTAGCGTTTGTCGACAACTTCGACGAACCATGGCCAGTCGCGCTCGCGCACCAGTTCAACGAGATCTACGAAGAGTTCAGGCTTTGAGCGAAGCGCCGATGCTTTGAGTTCACCGGCGAGCAGTCGATGTTGCTGCCTCAGCTGCTCCATGTCGCGATGCAGGTTCGACGTGTCCGGGATACCGACGCAAGCGAGAGTGAAGAAAGGCTGCCCTCCGAAATCCAGACTCGCCGCAGTGTGTATTAGGTCACCGCTGCTGCCGCTCTCGTCAAGGAAATAGTCCATGTGTGCTCTTGCCGTGCGTTCGTTGAGTTCGAGATTGAGAGCTGAAGACTTGCTCATGAACTCTCCGCGGGAGGTTCTTCGGGTCCCGAGGGCGGCACTGGGCGCGTCGCAGCGCACCGCTCCTCGGGAGCGCGCCAATGGCGCAATACCTCGAGCCCGTCGATGCTGCCAACGAGCTGTCGCGCCTTGTCTAGCCGGTCCAGCATCCAGGCTCGCTGTTCGTTGCCAATATGCTCGGCTTCGCGTTCGACAGCTTCAAAAAAATCCATGATGCGTCGGGCTTCGTCCCAAGATGTTATCGCCCGCAAAAGCTCGATCCTCGCATCCGCCCTCATCTTCGCCACCCATGCTCTCTCGGCTTCGAGCTTCGCCTGCTCTCGTTCCTGATCCCACCTTACGCGCTCAATTTCTGCTTGCCGTTCGGCCTCCTCCAGCTTTGCTTGTAGCTCTGGTGCGACGCCCTCTAGCTCGCGGATGATTTCTTTGATGAGGCCGGGAAGCTGCCCATTTTTCGTCTCCCGCCACTGCCGCGTCCAGTTAACTCGCCAGTACGGGCAATAGGCCTGAAGACATCGCCGCCCGGAAATCTGACTCTTCGTGGTGGTCCAGTAGCGCGGCGGTTTGAAACGTCTAACTTGCTCGGGTGTCAATTTCCTCACAGGCAAGTACTTGCCATCGACATACATCATCTCAGTCTCTTCTGTAAGCTCGAAGATAGTGAGACCAATCGGTATCCCCTTGATATAGACAACGGTCACGCGGTCGGGTGACCAGACGGGATGATGGAATCGATTCTTGTTGGGCACGTCACGCTCGTCCACTTCGGAGCGCCGCATCCGAGCGTCCGGAGGCGCTAGGACTACACGGTGGCCACGGGACGTCAGGGCAACAAAGAATTTGTTCGCAAAGTCCAGCGTTTCGTCTAGGAGGCCCTCCCCCACAACAATGTCTGCGAGCAGTCGCTTGTAGGGCCTCAATAGCCCCACTTCGCTGGCGCGGCTCTTCAGATAGAGCTCGCGCACTCCGGCAACCAAGCCATGCTTCGCTTCTGTCGCGAGTTTCTTGGAGCGACCTGGGTGAGCGCCCTCCAAAGAAGGCGGCCGGATGAGCGACGGATACGACGTCGGTAGCTGCAATCCTTTGGACCAGACCGTGGCATCGCCAGGTAGCGCCGTTGGAAGTGATGGGCGTTCTAGTATTTGCCCGTGCTGCAGTTTCGCCCAGTATCCACGGGCGGGTCGAGGAACGCGAAGGTCAGTGCATACCCGAGCCATATAGCTGGATGAAACTCCAAATCGCTTTGCCACTTGCAGCATTGCTTCGCTCCAGACCATCTCATAGAGCTGCTCCCGGGTGACTGACTCCGACACAATCATCCTCCCAAAAAAGGTCTACGGTCGCTGACGAAGGATGCGGAGGCCATTCGATGAAAGCTGAAACGTACCTTGCCATTGGGTAATGATTTCACGCAACCCCTCGCTGTTCAACTCTTGACCATGCCGCGCTTGAGCAGACTCAGGTGCCACTTGTTCGTAGATTCGCCGGTTCGATGCAGAAAACGCTCGAGCCATGTGTAGCCATCCGCCGGCCGCGCTCCAAAGCCATCGACAATACAAGGCTAACAAGTTCAGGAGGGGAACGTGGCCTACATCGTGGTTTGCATCGCCACCCATTGGGGTAGCGCCATGGGCGGCATCAACGTGTTCAACACGGGCTTGGCGACTGGCCTTGCCAAGATCCTCCCGAAGCCTAGCGAGTGCATTTGCGTCGTTGAAGAGCAGCCACCAGTTGAACCGGGCTCAAATGTCAAGCTGATCAAACCGCCCCAATGGAATGCCGAGTCGATCACCGGCGTCGTTTCCGCGGCAATCGAGCACCGACCCACACGAGATGTGGAAGAGATCTTGATCCTTGGCCACGATCTGCACACAGGCAAGATGGCCGTCGACTGCGCGAAGCAACTGCAGCTCAAGATGGGGCGCACCCCAGTGAGATCCGCGGTAGTAAGCCACATGGACTATCACGAGTACGCTCGACGCAAGGGACAGGGCCTGGCGGAAGTCGATCAGAAGTCCTTAAACCAACTCGCCATTGTGGCCAGTGCAGACTACGCGTTTGCTGTGGGGCCGCTGCTGTCGCACAGCTTTCGGGGCGCTCGTAGCAAGTTCGACGACAAGGTGATCGCTTTGACTCCAGGCGCCGCCGTGATTGAACCTCAGCCGGAAAAGGCAACATCGCTCTCGTTCTTCATCGGTGGTCGCCTAGGACTGGAAGACGACCAGATCAAAAACGGGGTGCTGAGTGTGCGCGCGGTGCTGGACGCCTACCGTCTGGAACGGATGTCCAGTCAGCCAGGCCGGTGGCAAACGCGCGGACATTTCTACGCCTGCGGGGTCGACCCGGTGAAGGATGGTGACCTCCTAAAGGCTCTCGAGGAGGAAGTACGCCAGGGGGCTGCCTTCGAGATCGAGGCGATCCCGTTTTCGGATCGCCAAGACGAGGTGCATCGGCACTTGGTTAAGTGCGATGTCGCATTGATGCCCTCTTGGCACGAGGGATTCGGCTTGGCGGGCTGGGAGGCCATATGCGCAGGCGTGCCGCTCGTCTGTTCCAGCCAGTCGGGGTTGGCGCTGCTCATAGCCGAGCTCCGAAGCCAACTGCCCGAGGAGAAGTTCCTTAGCATCGAATCTGTCCAACTAATTGGGGGGGCGCCAGCAGGCATGCCGAACGCCCAGGATATCGAGGCAGTATCGCGAGCGGTTCGAAATGTGATCGCCGACTACCCGGCGCGGAAGGCGGCAGCACTCTCGCTCGCACTCCACATAAAGCGCCTCTTCACCTGGGAAGGATGCGCCTCGACGCTGGTCGGGCCGCTCAAGTGGCCATTGGCGACCTCGGAGGACTGGTGGCAGCGTCAGAGGGCAGCCGACATTGCCTCCGGAAGCAGTGAAGGCGTGGCGAACGCCGATATGGTCCTTGAGGCGCTTGCGGCCTGCCAATCGGGCCTAGTTCAAACCAAGTGGACATTGGCATGTTCAGCATTGAACCTGTTCAGCGACCGCGGTGGAAAGGCCAAGCTGAGCGAGCGCGCGATGCTTAGGAAAGACCTGCTGGTGATCGGTGGAGCGATCGCAGCCGCGGTTCATACAAGACCCGAGCAAGGGAGTTTGCCCATCGTCGACACGGTGTTTCTTGACCTGTGCTGGCGTTACCTCGCGGCTGCTTCAAGGGTAGCAATATCGTTCAGTGAGTTCACTGCGCTGTTACCAAGCGGCTTGCGCGGGGCGATCTTCGGTGATGGATTCTTGCGCCGAGAGTTGCTGTTCTATGTGTCCCGTTTTGCGCCGGAGTTCGACGGCAGGTCCGACGAGCAGGCGACTTCGTTTCTCGCGCCGTTGATCAGAGGCCTGGCCGGTGATCGACCGCTGCTCGTCCGGCTGGCTCGCTTGTCAACGGTATACCCGTCGCTGTGTCGACTGATGCCCATGGATGGCAACGCCGATTTCGACGCCGAAAAGGCTCGATGCGCAAGGGCTCTGAACCGACTCTTCGATTTCAGCCAACTGCTCGAGGAGTCACCGAGTCTCGCATCGACCGCGCTCGCGCTGTCCAGCCTGAAGCCGGACCTTACGCGGCAGTCCATCGACCAGCCAATTGGATTCGTCAAGCGGCTCGGTCCGAGCTACGCCATCACAGGCTCGTGGCGCGGCGACAAGCGATTGGCGGCGGCGATGATGACCGTCACGTTGTCGAGCCGCAATGTTCTCGCGGTGCTAGAAGCGATGGCGGGCGACGAGGAAGAGGCGATCCGTTGGGCGGCGCTCGACTTGGCTTTTTCCCCCATCCTTCGTGCTCGGCTCGAAGCGATGGAGGAGGGCGCAGGTGGCATCAAGGCCCTGCGGACCAACCTCGGCAGGATCGTAGACACCGCCGTCATCACGGGTGACGCCCATCCCTGGCTGGCGCGTGAATTCTTGAGCCACTACTTGGACGAGTACGCCACGCCGACTGTGGCGATTGCTCAGGTGGCAAGGTTCACGCTGGAAGATTTTCCAAGGTCGCGGGAGTTGATGGGACCCGTTGTCGGGCAGGAGGACAGTGTCCTGATGCGACCAATGCACCCGGAAGTCAAAGGTATCCAATCTCGTGCAGGAGAGGTCTTCAAGCGCGTGCTGCTCGTGTTGCCGCCCATCTCGGTAGATCCTACCAGGGGGCGGGCCGCATCGAAGACCAGCACACCGCCGTTAGGCCTGGGCCTACTGGCAACCCATCTGTCTCAAAAAGGGCACGATGTACATCTGGTCGACTGCCATCGCTACCCCGACCTCGCAGAAAAAGTGACGCTATTAGCGAAGACATTTGACCTGGTTGGCTTCACCACAGTTTTCAGCACTGTTCGTGCCACACAGCGGCTGCTTAAGGACATCCGCGGTGCGACACAGCGGCCAATGCTCGTAGTCGGCGGACCGGCGGCAAATCTTGATGGCTGGCGGTATTCAGCGCTGGATCAAGACGACCTCGGAAACTGGGATTTTGCGGTTTCCGATGACGCGATAAGTAACCTCCAACGGCTGGTGGACGCACTCAAGACAACGGACCCATGGCCGATCAGTAACGGCATCGTGGCCAATACCCACAGCACACTCGTTACGCGTCGGGATGTCGATCCCGCGGCTCCGATCAATGACGTCAAGAACGCAACTAGGGAGGATCTCGGTTGGATGAAAGTACAGTTGGACCGCCGGCTGTACACCGGGCCCATAGGCCAGTACGAGCCTGGGTGGACGCGCGCTCTGCGCGGGCGCGTGCACGAGGCTCACATCGTGATGTCAAAAGGCTGCGATTGGAATTGCAGCTTTTGCACAGAACGTCGCGAGCTGAGCGGTGGTGAAGAGCGGCGCGATGTTGAATCTGTGCTGCAGGAAGTGCGACAACTCGCAACAAAATACGCCAGTCTCAGAATTCAATTCATCGACGACAACCTGTTCCCGCAGATTGCATCGCCTCACAACGCCGGTGGCGTCAAGCGAGAAGCAGGCAAGACATGGGCGGTGCAGTTCTTGAGCGGCTTGAAGCAGATTCGTGACGAGATGGATGGCAACCTCACCTGGCGCGGAATCTTCAGGCTTGAGGATTTCGCGGCATACGAGTTGCTCGGCGAAGCGGGAGGGCTCGTGCGCGTGCTGACTGAGGCAGGCTGCAACATGCTGGCCTTTGGCGTGGAATCGGGCGTCGCGGCAAGACGACATTCGATTAAGGCCGGTGGCCGTGAGTTCTCGAACGACGCGATCGCGCGTTTGTTTCGACGCCTTCGTGACGCGGGGATTTTCAGCAAGGCCTACTTCATCATTGGCGGCAAGAAGGAGACCGCCGCGTCCACCGAGGCGACGATCTCCTTCGCAGTCAGCTGCGGCGCCACGCTTGCATACTTTGCGCTGTACAAGGATTTCGTCCCAGCGCGAGAGCAACTGCGCAAGGACCATGGCGTCGGCGCCGCTTCAACCTCCAGCTTGCTCGAGTATGAACAGATGATGCCGAGATGGGACGAGGCGTTTTCTGAATCGGCGAGCGATGCAGCCCCGGCCCAAGTGATGCGGCGTACCGGCCTTCGAATACCCGCCAGCGCTGCTGAGCGTAGAACCTATCAGAAGCTGGCCGGCATCGGCTTCCGCTTTGAGGATCTTGTGAAGTACAACGACTATCACGCGGAAGATGGTCCCGCTGGTGCCGTGCTGCAGAGCGTCACGTGGAGTCAACCCGACGAATTCTTTGGCCTAGTTGAAAAGGCCTATCGAAAGTTCTACCTGCGGCCAGAGTTCGTGTCCGACTTCAGAGCGTTGGTAGCCGCAGGCTACTAGGCAACAGAATGTAGTACGTTGCGGCCGAGAGCGGATGTTGCTAGCCCTACATCTCGACAGGCACGTCAGACAACACTAAGCCGTCGACGGATACAAGGCAGAAGCTATTCCCCCGGAACATTTGGGTGGTGCAGCACGAGAACGGAAGCAAGTTTCCCTCAGCAATTTCAAGCGTCTTAGGTGTGACCATCGAAAAAAGCTACTCCACAGTCTGAGCCTCGAGAGTTCGGATCCCCCCGCATTCCGCCCAAAGCAGCGGTCACGGCCGTTGTCGCTGCCCGATTAGGACGCGGGCGCAGCCGTTGTGTCAGTCGACGCGGCGTCAATCGGAGCAACGTACGTTGGCGCCGCTGGGCCGGCATCAATTTGCGCTCCTGGTTGCACCTCGGTCATAACTCCATTCAGCAGCGCGGCCTGTGCTTGCGAAAGCAGCCTCTGCATTTCCTCGGCCGGCTGGGTGTTAACCCACCAGCAATACAGTAGGCCGAGCAACGGGCTGGTTGCGGTAACTGCCTGAGATGTCTTGTAGATCAGGAGATCCTTGTCCTTGCCGCTCAGACGAAGATGTCCCGAGGCAAGTGCAAATGCGAACTCCAGGGCTGCCTCGCCGTAACTGCGCTCGTGATTGATGAAGATTTTCTCCAGGAATTCCCGAATCATCTCGCTGAGTTCAGCAGCGCCGGAATAGTCGAGTTCGTGCGGCAGGGCCGCCCTCAGCAGGCTGGCTTGGAGCACCCCATCATTGAAGCGCAAGAAGTTCTCCGGATCGAGGACAACCGTCTCGTGGATCGAAGAAAACAGCCTCAGCGAGGGCTGCGCGAATTCGCGCGCATATTGCACAGCAGAGCTCATTGATACGAAGCTCGCGGCGGCAGCATCGCAAGCATCCAGTTCTCCCGGCCGCGGCGTCCAGTAGACGAAGCCGTTGGTCAGTTTCAGGGCCTGATTGTTCGGCGTACGCAGGAAGGTTCTTGCCGCCTCTTCCAACGCGCTGCTGACCAGTGGCAGTGACGCATCGACCATGCTCTTTTCCCAGGGCGATCCTGGAACGTGGCAGAGACGTTCTGCGCGCTGCATCAGCTTGTCAGCGCGAAGCCATGCCGCGCCGCGGCCGGGTTCGGCGCCCGTCGGCAGTACCGACCAGCGCGAAAGAGCGTAGGGACGATCCTTGTTGCCTGACTGGGTCAAAAACAAGCTTAGCCGGTTCCAGGCATCCGAGGTGCTCGGTAGCGCGATGCCGACAATGAAATGGCGGCTCGCGTCGGGGACCATCTCTCTAAGGTCACGCGCAAGCGAGCGCAAGGCGTGACCGTTGCCGACTATGGGCGCGCAAACGAGCACCCCCTTGACGGCGTCTGGCCGCAGGCTCAACACATTATCGGCGGCGAGCACGAGCGGGTTCCTACCTGTACAGGTCGAGATCTGGGCTGCGGCCAACTCCGCAACGGTTTTCGCACCGTTGCCACCGACGAATATCACGTGCGTCACGCTCACGGGCGTTTTCAGGCGCACTTCTTCAACGAGCCACTTGACTAAGGCAGGGTTGCCCGCAACTGCGTTTTCATCAAGGCCCACCAGGTCCACTGCAGGCGAGTCTTGGGAACGCTGCTTGTTCAGGCTGCATGCCTGCGCGTGACTGAAGTTCGCAAGCAGCGTATCGAGCTCGCCGCGTTTGTGCATTTTGGTCAGCACGACCGAACGTGGCTTTTTCCCTCGAGCTGCAAAATATTCGCCGGCCAGTTCGATCACCGAGGTGCCCTGGCTGGAAACGTTACTCGGCGCCGGTGTCTTGCTCTCGCGATCTCGCGCGTACACAACGCTGCCGTGCCGATCCTGGTCAGACATGTCCAGGATCGTGATGATTGCCTCCTCGGGGACCTTGGCCTCGGCTAGCTGTTTGGCCATCGAACCGGAAGTCGACGCGCTAATCAGTACCACCTCCGTGGATCCGACGATGCTGTACAGCCCGCTCACGCCACCATGGGAGTGGAAGCTATCGATTTCCCATGCGACATGTGGTGCCGGTCCGCTGGACAACACTATGTCCTCCATAGCTCTGGCCACAGCATAGATGCCCATCGTGTCGATGTGAACGGTGCGAGTGGAGCGCAGTCGTGGCCAGGCCACAGCGCAAACGGCCAGAGCTACAAAGTACGCGTCTGTTTCGTCCTTCAGGAGTTCGCTGGCCAGCAGGAATTGGCTGGACTCCCGCTTGGACGGGTGCCGAAAGACATGGCCCGGTGGAGCCTCTTGGAAGGCGCCGTGCAGTTCGACCAGATCCTCGAGTCCTCGCCGTACGAGCATCGCCACGTCGAGCAGAAAGTCAGAGCGGGAGTCCGCGCTCCGATGCTGCTTTCGAAAAACACCATCTGAAAAACTCCAGATGGACAATTCCTTGAGATAGTCTACCGCTTCAGTTCTGCCTCGTTGCTTCAGGCCCTCGGCGCGCAGCGCGCTACCTTGCCATGCTTTGATCAACGCCTCAGTGTGTGCGCCGAAGGACACCAGTGCGACTGCGTCAGGCAGCGGATCATCGGTTTTGAGCGCGTCCTGCAGCGCGTCGTCTACTACGTTGATATCGAGTGCAGCTCGGCCAAAGAAAATAGTGAGGACGTCGATGGTCTGGCCCGAGGCAAGACATACTGTTCGCTGGCGAAAAGAGAGGCTGCGCTTCATTCGGCAAACCGTGGGACCGGAATGAACACGGTGATTAGCGTGCCTGTGACACGCTGGAGCTTTCGTTCACTGCCAAACCAGTCTTCAAAGTTCTCGCATACATCACCGTGATCGACGCCTGGCGCAAAACTGCGAAAAATTGCCTGCCGTCCCGAGCGCACCCGGACGAAACCGAAAGCCTGGGCGACTTCGCTCAGAACAGCGCGCAGGCCACCACCCGTGCCGTGCTCACGCTTGGAAGTCACGTGCATGCGAAGACAGGTACGCAGTGCATCCCGCTCCTCGTCCAAGGGGATGTCGAAGTATTCCTTTCCGGCGAGTCGGGCAGCCATGCCGGGGCCCGAGTCGAGGAAACTGAAGCACAGCCCCTGCACCTGCCTTTGCTGCGGCTGGATGGCCGCTAGAGCCGCCCAGTAGTCGCGCAAAGACTCGTTGACGAGCAAGTCGTTCTGCGACTCGGCGTCGGATATGACCGCCCATCCGGCGATCAATAACTCGACGTGGCGTCGATAGGCGGTTCCGTCGAGCTGATGGGTTGCATGGTCCTGCGTGTTCTCGAACAACTCGTGCGTCAAAAGCGCGAGCGCAGAAACCGTCTGGTCGTCCAACTCGGCGGTTGGAGCGGCTTTGGCCGCCAAGGCCTTGACCGTCGTCTTCAGTCCAAACTTGCTCTTCACTCCGCTGGGGGACGGCGAGTCGAACAACGGCTTCAGATACTGACGCTCTGCGCCACTAACGCACAGCAGATCGATTTGGCGTCCCTTGATTAGCTCGTCGTACTCCCCATGGAATGCCGCATCAACACGAGGGGCTCCAAGGGCCAATGCAATCGGCCTAGGAATTTGCGTGTCGCTCACCCGAATGCCGCCCGCAGTTGCGATCGCCGCGATGCCGACGGAGTAATCGCATGCTTCTCTCAGCACTGGAATGACTTCGGTCGAAGCGTTAGACAGCAGACGAAGATTTGAATCTGGGCTCAAGCGAGCCCATGTGAGCAAGAGCTGCAAGTACGCCGCATCCCTGAGCGGACCTCGCCGTTTGCTCAACGCGCTGGCATGCACCGCAAGGTCGTAGTTTCGGCGGGCAAGCACCATTGTGAGCCCAGCCTCGATCTCCTCTAAAGAGTCGATGCCTTGAAGCCGAAATTCTTGCGTGACGCTCATTCGATGTGCCTGGGATCGGAGTTGGGTTTGCGCGTTCTCGTTCTTCTACGAGGATAGTACTCGACAGCGCCGGATGTCCGTTGCCATGGAGCCTTGGCGATTCGCAACGATGGCGCGGCGCTCTCAAGATCTCGTTTCCCGCTTTTGTTCAGCCTTGCATCCGTTCAGGACTTGAGGTTGCTGCGTGTCGGGATGATCGCCGCGGCCTGCCGACTGGTGATGATTTCATGGCACACCTAGGTCTCATAGGCGCCATCGGGGCTCACCCGAATGAAGCGACTCGTCCGCAGGAATCTATGTCAACTCTGGCCACATGGATGCGTCCCCAATGGCGTTGCCCCTTACCTCGATGTTGTGAGATGTGGGAGTTGATGTCCAGGTGCACCTTGCACGACTGCTAATGGTTGCGCCATTCCATCTTCACTTAACCCCCTTAGGCGGCTCGCCGAACAGTCCACACTCGGGGTTCGAATTACCCGTAACGCATACCTCTGCGGAAGGACCCGTGCCGTTGGTCTGCCCGCCCGACACCTCGTTGAGCCGCAACAGCACGCTCGCGAGGCCGCCGCTATTGAAGCCCTCACTCACGCGCATTCGGTCTCCGCTGCTTTCTCAGCGGCGCGCTTGACCCGTGCGGTGAACGCGAGATAGCTCTCGCCTTGCCCTACCGAGAACGCCGCTTCGTCCCATGCAGTGAGGCCGAGGGAGCACGCCTTCGCATCGATGCCGCTGCGCGTCTGGTCCCACGCAACATCAGAAAAATCTGGACTCGCGCCGATCTCCTCTGCTTCCCGCACCAGGCGCTTCACGATGCCAAGCAGGTATGCCATCCCTTTCGGCGGACTTGCCTTGACGCAGACCTCCGCGGCCCCCTCAAAGATCTCCACGCCGACACCTGCCTCGACCAGATCGCGCAACTTCGGATCCGACGGGTTCACGTCAGTCACGCCCTTTGCCCGGATGGCCTTGCAAACAGCAGCCACTTTCTTTGACGTCCGGGCTTCACGCTCTGCACTGGCCATCGCGTCCGGCGTCGTTCCTTCCGCCTCGCTCTCCCCCTCAACTGTGGATGCAGCGATAGACGGGCCTCGATGACTGCGAGAGGCTTCGCCACCATTGGCCGCATTCCCAGTCTCGCGCTCCCGCTGCCGACGTTTTCTTTCCGCGCCTCCCTCGTCTTCGCGCTCCCTCTTGGGCTGACGCCGCTCCCAAGCCACCAGACGGCCGGTGTCTTTGGCGATCAGCCCTTTGTCCTGCATGAGTCCGTAGACCCGCTGCGCGACACCTTCCTCCACCTCGAGGTAAAAGTCCATCGATTCGAAATCCGGCACCCCGGGATTGCCTCGGTCCTCGGACGTGCTCGCCGCCTCCAGCAGATGGACCCAGATGGCGATCACCTGCGCCATGGACACGCCAGCCTTCTTGGCGATCAACCCGAGCTTCGGATCGGTGACCGTCCCGTGATGCCATCTGAACCAATGCATATCCGCCATGACGCGTCAGACCTCCGATGCCTGCGTCTCGGTGAGCTTGGGGGACCGCACATGGGCGCCATTCGCAGAGTCGACCTGCTCGACGATCCATGCGTCGATAGACGACTTGAGCCACACGGTGCATCGGCGACCCAAGGACACGCTGCGCGGAAATTTCCCGGCCGACATGCGCGCGTAGATCGCGCTCTTCTTCAGACACACGCGGCGCTCGACCTCCTGGATGCGGAGAAAGCGATCTCCTGGCGCTGCTTTGAGGACGGGTGGGGCTTGCATGTGGACAGTTTCGGAATTGAACATGGAGCGAGGATCGCGCAGCAAAGCTGACATCGACAAGGCACGCGATGTCACCTCGACACCATTTCCAGATCGGCTGCGCAGCGGTCTTGAGGTCCGCTCGCTTCACGCTTGGCCGCCTCCTTGACGCGCCGCAAGTACGCCGGCCAGTGCTCGCGATCGGGACCGAGGTTGAACTCTCGCCACCGCCCGATGCCAAGCGCTTCGGCCTTGGCCTCGATGCTGGCCCGGCTTTGGTCCCAGGCAGCTTTCGGCATACCCGGTCGCTCGCCAATGTCCGCAGCCTCCCGCAACTGGCGCTCCACGATGCCAAGCAGGTATTCCACGCCCTTGACGGGGCGCGCCTTGGTGCAAATCTCGGCGGCGTTCACGAAGGTCTCCACGCCGACGCCTTTGTCGATCAGCGCGCGCAGCTTCGGATGCGACGGGCTCACATCGGTCACTCCCTTGGCCCTGATTGCCCGGCAGACGGTTTCCGCTTTCGTGGAGTTTTTCGATTCTTCGCCCCCCACTTCCCCCGCTTGCGGGGGGTAGGGGGGTGTTTTCTTATCTCTTCTCCTCTCCTCTCCTCTGGGTGTGACTTGGCGGGACGTGGCGTGACATGGCGTGACATTGATCGATTCGGTGTGACTTGGCGGGACAACAACCGTCACGCTTGCCCCTTCGCGTTCACGCTGACGGCGCTTTCGTTCAGTGCCGTTGTCGTCATCGCGTTCGCGTTTGGGCTGTCGCCTTTCCCATGCGGCAAGGCGCCCTGTGTCGCTGTCGATCAAGGCCCGGTCTTGCATGAGCCCGTACACGCGCGCGGTGGTGCCCTCATCCACACCGAGAGCAAAGTCGATGGCCTCGAAGTCCGGTGTGCCCGGGTGGCCGCGCTCCTCGGACGCGCTGGCCGCCTCCAGCAAGGTGGCCCAGATCGCGATGACCTCGGCCACAGACGTGCCCGCCTTCTTCGCGATCAACCCGAATTTCGGATCGGTGACCGTCCCGTGATGCCACCGGAACCAATGCATGTCCGCCATGGCGCTCAACCCCTCGAAGCTTGATTTGCGCCACGGGCTGCGGGCAAGACGGCCAGGTTGTTGGCCCTCTCGATCTGCTCGTCGATCCATCCGTCGATGGAAGACTTCAGCCACACCGTGCATCGACGGCCCAGCGAGATGCTTCGCGGGAATGCGCCGGTTGCCATGCGCGCGTAGATCGCGCTCTTCTTCAGACACACGCGGCGCTCGACCTCTTGAATCCTGAGAAAGCAGTCGCCTGGCGCGACTTTGAGAGGGGTGGGCGACTCCATGCGGACGGTTTCGGAAGTGAACATGGGAGGAGGATCACCCAGAGGAGGTGACATTGAGGAGGCCCAAGATGTCATCACCGGCTCCTCATCCATGGCGGCGTGCGCTGTCCAGCACCTCGCATTGGCGCTCGATCTGAGCGCCAAGAAGTCCCAGCGAAACCGACATGAGCCGTTCCAGCGCGCCGCGGTGGCATGCGTTGAAGAAGGGCGCAGGGCTTGCGTCGGAACAAGCCGCTTCGCGCCGGTCTTCGTCCCAGGAAAGCAGTTGGGCGAGCATGTGGGTGCCTTGCACCACGTCGCGCGCATCGTTCAGAAATTCGGCGAGCCGTTGCTGCGGAGGGCTGAGCCCGTCCCCTCGAACCCATTCGAAGGGCTTGAATTGAGCGGTGGGACGATAGCTCGCGAACGAGCAGCCGGCGTCGGCGCCAGCGTTAGAAGATTCGGCCATGGGCCTCCAAGGATTGCGGTTTGCTACAACCGCCGTCCTCTCTTCCAAAAGAGGGCGGCAGCTCGAACGGGTTGGAAGACCGGGCAATCCTTGCGGAAACCGGCAGGGCTCGCGCCCTCCCATTCGAGCCGCCAAAAATGGAGCGCGAACGAAAAAGCCGCAGACCATGTGCGGTGACTGCGGCTTTCGTCGCAGGATTGCAGCGGGCTTCCAAACCCGACCTCGCTCATCACGAGGCGAGAGAACTTTAAGCGCTCTCGGCTGTTCCCGTCAAGCCGCGCGCAGCTTCACCACGTCGGCACCTCGGCGCAGTTCATCGAGGTAGTCGGCCCATTTCTGCATCATCGAAAAACGTTCCACGCGAAACTCTGTGCGGTTGTAGGCGCGGCCGAGACTGTCTTTGACGGCGTGGGCTAGCTGCGCCTCGATCACCGATTCGTCGACGTTGAGGCGCTCCGCCAGGATGGTGCGCGCGGTCGCTCGAAAGCCATGGGCTGTCACTTCGTCTTTGCCGAAGCCCATTGCGCGCAGTGCGGCGTTGATGGCTGCATCGCTCATGGGACGTTCGTGGCTGCGCTCTCCCGTGAACACATAGGCGCTGCGTCCGGTCAGCGGGTACAGATCGCGCAAAGCCTCAACAGCCTGCGTCGACAACGGCACCAGGTGCGGTGCGCCATGCAGCTTGCCGACCTTCTTTCGCTTCATGCGCGCCGCGGGCACGGTCCACAGCCCGGCGTCGAGGTCGATCTCTTCCCACTTCGCGTGCCGCAGCTCGCCCGGACGCAGCAAGATCATGGGGGCCAGCTTCAGTGCAGTCCGCACAACGTGCGTCCCCTTGTAGCCATCGCAGGCGCGCAACAGCTCGCCCAGGCGCTTGGGGTCGGTGATGGCCGGGAAGTGCTGCACGAGCGGCTTGCGCAACGCGTCCTTCAGGTCGCGGGCCGGATTGCTCGTCGCGCGGCCTGTAGCGACGGCGAAGCGGAAGACCTGGCCGCAGTTCTCCAGCGCGCGGTGTGCAGTCTCAACCACGCCGCGAGACTCGATGCGACGGATGACCGTCAGCAGCTCGGGCGGGTCGATCTGCGCAATGGGGCGCTTGCCGATGTAGGGGAACACGTCGTTCTCCAGCCGCCCGATGATCTTGACGCCGTAGCTGTCGGCCCAGTCGGCGCGGCGCACCTCGTACCACTCGCGCGCGACATGCTCGAAGCTGTCGAGCACAGGCAGGCCGGCCTCGGCGCGTGTCGCAGCTTCACGGGCCTGGACATGCGCAGCACGGACGGCCTTTCTGGCCTCGCTGGGGTCTATGCCTTGGGCCACCTTCCTGCGCGCGTCCTCAGCTCGCTCGCGGGCCAGGCCGATACCGATGGTGGGGTAGGTGCCGAGCGAGAGCGTTTTGCGCTTGCCGGCGATGCTGTAGTCGAAGCGCCATCCGTGGGCGCCGCCGTTCACGAAGAGCAGGATGTAGAGGCCATCGCCGTCGGAAATGCGCCTGCGCGGATCGCCGGGTTTGATGGATCGGAGAGAGGTGTCGGAACCGATTAGATTTCTTGGCATAACAGTTTTTCGGGTGCAGTAAGTGATGCAGGAACTCAGATTCACACCCGAACAAAATTCTAGAGCTGGCGCGGCCTCCGAGGCATCTTTCGACGGAGCCCCAGGCCACCAAATTCGTAAGGCGCTATAGCTATCAAAGCTGTAGCGCCTTTTTCGTTTTTGCTCCCATGCTGGTATTTCGACAGTTTCGCGATATCAGATCCCGGCCGAAATATCGGACATGGTCCGAGCAAATTGAAAGGCTCGCCGTGAAGAGCAAGAGCTGCTTTCATGACTTCCGATTCGGGGCATAGGCGACTTCCGCAGTGCCGACCGGAAGTTGAAGTGGGCACACCTACTGCTTCGCAGGCTGCGGCGCGCTCTGGCTCTGCGCGGCCGGCGGCGGGGACGGTGCCTCGCCGCGCTTGTCCACTGCATAGAAATACGCCAGCGCGCCGAGGAAGATGAGTACCGCGGCGCTCGCGCCCCAGGCGAACACGCGGCGGTTGTCGCGGTCGTCGCTTGTTTCCCGGCGCTCGCGGTGTTCGTCGCGGTGGGTTTCGCGATGGGTGTTGGTGGGTGGGTTGTTCATTGCCGATCTCCTTTGAGCCAGCATTCGAGCGACCTGCGGGGCGAACTGTAGGAGCGCGCCGCCGTTGGGATGCGGTTGTCTTCTACATGTGCGGCGGCACCCGCGCCTAGCGTTGGAAGCGAACGGCAAGCACCGGATCGCGAGTGCTTCGCCCCGTCACTTCACAGGAGATGCCCCATGGCACAACCGGATTTCGACATCCCCGTTCCAGAGAAAGCCGACTCGCTGCGCGCGCGCCTGCAGGCGCTGGCCGAGCGCGTCGGCGTGCTGGCCCCGGGTGCTCCGCTCACCGACGAACTCGTGGCGTTTGCCGAAGGCGCGATCGACATGGCGCGCGACGGCCGCCAGCGACTCCCAGCAGATCGCGCAGCCTGAAATACCTCGGGCCGAGCACCAGCGCCGGCGTGCGCAACCGCATGCCGCCCGGAGCGCTGCGGTGGCGGGTCTACGCGCCGGAAATGTCGAGTTCGATCCACGCCGGCGCGTGGTCGCTCGCACCGGTGCGCCCGCGCACGTCGCGGTCCACGCCGGCGCTGCGAAGCATCGGCGCAAGTTCGGCGTTCAGCAGCAGATGGTCGATGCGAAGTCCGGCGTCGCGCGGATAGCGGTTGCGCCAGTACGTCCAGAAGGTGAAGGGCACGCGGTCGGGATGTGTCGCGCGAATTGCATCGGTCCAGCCTTGTTTCAGCAGTTGCGCGAACGCCGCGCGGCTTTCGGGCTGCAGCAGTGCGTCGTCGCGCCACGAGGCCGGGTTGTAGATGTCGGCATCGGTCGGTACGACGTTGTAGTCGCCGGCCAGCACGACGGGCATGCCGCTCGAAAAGAGCTTCTTCGCATGCCGGTTGAAGGCTTCGAACCACTGCAGCTTGTAGTCGAACTTCGGCCCCGGCTGCGGATTGCCGTTGGGCAGGTAGAGGCAGCCGACCAGCACGCCGCCGACCACCGCCTCGATGTACCGGCTCTGCGTGTCGGCTTCCATGCCCGGCAGGCCGCGCCCGGTGTCGATCGGCTCCCGTCCGCGCGCGAGGATGGCGACACCGTTCCATGCACGCTGCCCGTGCGCGACGATGCCGTATCCCGCACCGCGGATCGCATCGACCGGCAGGGCGGCATCGGGAGACTTGAGTTCCTGCAGGCAGGCGACGTCGGGCTTCGATTCATCGAGCCATTCGAGCAGGCGGGCGAGGCGGCTGTTGATGCCGTTGACGTTGAATGTGGCGATCTTCATCAGGGGCATGCCGAGGGATAGGAGGGCGCGACAAATGAGCGCTTGAAATCGTCCGCCCTTTGGTCCCGGCAGTTCCGGCCATGTGGCCGGTGCTTACCCGACGCGGTTCTCGATCGGCTCGGCAGGCGCTCGCGAGCGAAGCTCGAAGGCCGGACGCCGCCTGCGCTCGCGCTGCACCGGTGGTGCGGCCACGGTGGGCTGCGCTGTTGCGCCGAGCGCGCCCCACAGGCCGGCGAAATGAACGTCCGCCTCCTTGCGCAGCCTGGCGATCTGCTCGATGCGGGCGTCCGGAATGCCCAGGCGCCCGCCTTGCGTGCGCTGGTGAAGTTGGTGAATGGCCGTGTAGGCGGCGGTTTCTGCTGCCATCCAGGCGACGAATGCAGCAGGGGCGGGGTCTTCGGCCATCGGTTTCCTTCAGTGGTGTCTATCTATCTGCGCGCGGCGACATGGAATCTAGAAGCCTTCCGGCAACCATTTGTAGGCGGCCGCCTTCAAGGTGCGCCGGAATACGCCGTCCCGCATCCCGTGACAGGCCAACGGGCACCTGCTCAGGCGTCGATGTCGATCAGGGCCAGCCCCGTCTCGGGGTTGCAGGTCTTGCGCAGGTAGCCGGGCGACTCGATCAGCAGCACCTCGAGCGTCGGCTGCACGGTGGCCTGGAGCACGTGGCCGCCGATCGTGCTGCCATCGCGCCGGCCCAGCACCGCGTGCGCATGCACCTTGGGCCGATCGCCGTCGAGCGCGATGTCACCGTTGAAGGAAAGCACCTCGACCTGCTCCTGGACCGGAATCCGCTCGTACTCCTTCCGCTCCCAGTCGAAGTAGCCGAGCACCGCGCCACGCAGCGCGCCGATGGCGCTGAAGCGGCTGGCCGAGAGCGCGTTGTCCTCCGCGAATTTCTCCAGGAGGGAGACGACGTCGTCTCCCTTGTCGAAGACCAGCGCGATGGTGCGCTCGGGGCTGGTGTTGAGGATCTTGGATTTCATGGCGAGGGGTTCCTGTGAGGTTGGGCGGGGAGTGCGCGGCGTTCAGCGCGCGGGTTTCTGCTTGCAATCCCCGGCGGACGGCTCCTTGCAGTCGTCCCGCCGCGGCGGTGCCGAGGGCGCTTCAGGCGTCTCGCCGGCGCTGTTCGGTTCGGCGTCCTGCACATGTGCGGGTGGTGTCTTCACCAGGCCGGGGTCCTTTCCCGCAGGCGCGGGCTTGGTGAGGGCGGGATCGACCGCGGCGGGGGGCTTCACGATGAAGTCCGATTGGCCGCCTGGCCTTGCCGGCGCATCGGCTGGCGCGCGCTGCGGTCCTTGCGGCGATTGCGCCGCGGCGAGCCCGGCAACCAGTGCCAGCGCACCGGCCATCAAAGCGGCTTTGGCAGCCGACGCCATCGCTGTAACTGAAGCCCCTGCAGACATCGTTCGACTCCTTCGCTCTTGCATGCGGTCCACCGTTTCACCGGGAAGTCCCTGTACATGTAGGCGCTGTTCACCGGTGACCGCAGGGCGCATTCGCAGCCTCGGCGCCTGGGGCCGCGTTGCCATTCCCGGCGTCGAATGCCACGGCGTGACCTCCTACATCCACGGCTGGATTCAAGTCGGAAACTGCACGAATCAGGGGGAGCGACAGGCCGCGACAGGCCGCATTTGCGAACAGCGGCCGTCCAGGATGGCGACCGGCATGGGGAGTTTCGGCGCCTCCTCAACGCGGGCAAAATCGCAATCCGCCACCGAGCGGCTCCATGGCCGCTTCCGTCCATCTGTAGTGAGCACGATTTGCCCGATTCCACATCTTCCGCTGCGGATGAGCCCGTCCCCTCCGAGTCCACCCCTGCCGTCCCTTCCGACGCTTCCGCCGCTTCCATGTCGGACGCGGATGCGGCCCTTATCCCGAGCTCGCTGAATTTCCCGGTCATCGGCATCGGCGCATCGGCGGGCGGTCTCGAGGCACTGCTGCGTTTCTTCGAGCACCTTCCCGCGCGTGCCGGCATGGCCTTCGTGGTGATCCTTCACCTGTCGCCCAAGCACGAAAGCAGCGCCGCCGACATCCTGCAGCGCACGACGCGCATGAAGGTGTCGCAGGTGACCAGGCCCACGCCGATCGAAGTCGACCAGGTCTACGTGATCCCGCCCGGGGTCGAGCTGACGATGAACGACGGTTACCTGCGCGTCGCGCCGAGCGAGCGCGCAAAGGGCCAGCATGTGACGGTGGACGTCTTCTTCCGCACGCTGGCCGAAGCCCACCGCGAACGCGCGGTGTCGGTCGTGATGTCGGGCACCGGCAGCGACGGGGCGGTCGGGCTCACGCGCATCAAGGAGCGCGGCGGCATCGCGATCGCGCAGGCGCCGGCCGATGCGGCGCACACCGGCATGCCGCTGGCGGCCATCGCCACCGGCATGGTCGACATCGTGCTGCCGGCCGCGGACATCGGCCAGCGGCTGATCGATCTCTGGACCAACGCCCGCCAGATCCGGATGCCCGATGCCGAGAAGATCGGCGGGTTCGTCGCACCGCCCGAAACGCAGGCGGCTGCCCAGCAGGCGGAGCAGGCACTGCAGGAAATCATCGGCCTGCTGCGCACCCACACCCGGCACGACTTCAGGCACTACAAGCGGGCCACCGTGCTGCGCCGCATCGAACGCAGGCTGCAGGTGAACCGGCTGACGGACCTGCCGGCGTACCGGGATTTCCTGCGCGAGCATCCGCAGGAGGCCGTGCCGCTGCTGCAGGACATGCTCATCAGCGTGACCAACTTCTTTCGCGACCGCGACTCCTTCGAGGCGCTGGAGCGCGATGTGCTGCCGGAACTGGTGCAGCGCAAGCAGGCGGGCGACCCGCTGCGTGCCTGGGTCGCGGGCTGCGCCACCGGCGAGGAAGCCTATTCGCTGAGCATCCTGCTGCGCGAGCAGGCGGACCTGCACGCGCGGCCGCTGGAGATCCAGATCTTCGCCACCGACATCGACGACCGCGCCATCGCCACCGCGCGCAAGGCGGTCTATGCGCAAGGCATCGTGGAAGACATGTCGCCCTCGCGGCTGCGGCAGTTCTTCATGAAGGACCATGACCAGTACCGCGTATCGACCACGGTGCGCGAGCCGGTGCTGTTCGCATCGCACAACCTGCTGCGCGATCCGCCGTTCTCGCGGCTGGACCTGATCTGCTGCCGCAACCTGCTGATTTATCTGGACCGCGCCGCGCAGGCCCATGTGCTGGAGATGTTCCGCATCGCGCTCAAGCCGGGCGGCTACCTGTTCCTGGGCACCTCCGAATCGATCGATGCGGTCGGCAGCCTCTTCACGCCGGTCGACAAGAAGAACCGCATCTTCCGCGTCAATCCCGACCTGCCGCCCGGGCGCCACATGCCGCTGATCAGCGACATGCCACCCGCGCCGCAGGCCGGCACCTTCGTGCCGCCGCGCCGGACCTCCAAGCGCACCGGCTCCGAGCGTGCGAGCTTCGCGGAACTGCACCAGGCGGCGCTGGAGCAGTTCTCGCCGCCCAGCGTGCTGATCAACGCCGAGCACGAGGTGCTGCACCTGTCGAACGGTGTCGGGCGCTTCCTGGAACGCGCGAGCGGCGAGCCTTCGAACAACCTTTTGAACAACGTGCGCCCGGACATTCGCCTGGAGCTGCGTACGGCGCTCTTCAAGGCGAACCAGACGGCGCGCAGCGTGGAAACACGGCTGGTGCAGCGGCAGGAGAACGGGCACCAGGTCTTTCTGAACATCATCGTGAGGCCGCTGCAGCCCGCGGAGGGCGAGTCGCAGCAGCTCACGCTGGTCGTCTTCGACGAGGTCGAGGAAAGCATGCGCGCGAACGACGGCGAGCCGGTCGACGCGGCGCGCGAACTGCTGATCGGGCAGCTCGAGGAAGAGATACGCCAGCTCAAGCTGCACCTGCAGGACACCGTCGAGAGCGGGGAAACCTCCACCGAGGAACTCAAGGCCTCGAATGAGGAACTGCAGGCCATCAACGAGGAGCTGCGTTCGGCCAGCGAGGAACTGGAGACGAGCAAGGAGGAGCTCCAGTCGATGAACGAGGAGCTGGTGACGGTCAACTTCGAGCTGAAGGTCAAGGTCGAGGAGCGCGGCCATATCAACGACGACCTGCAGAACCTGATCGCGTCCTCGGAGATCGCCACAGTGTTCGTGGACCGCGGCATGCACGTCAAGCGCTATACCCCGCACGCGGGCAACCTGTTCAACCTGATTCCCTCGGACCTGGGGCGTTCGCTCTTCGACATCACGAGCCGGCTGGAATACCCCGAACTCGAGGAAGACACGGCCGCGGCCTTCAACGAGTTGCGCACCATCGAGCGCCATGTGCCGAGCACCGACGGCCGGCACTTTCTCGCGCGCATCCTTCCGTACCGCACGGCCGAGGACAAGATCGAGGGCGCGATCCTCAACTTCTTCGACATTTCCGAGCTGCGCTTTGCCCAGGACAAGGTGCGTGCCGGCGAGGAGCGCCTGCGACTGGTGGCGGCAACCACGCGCGACTTCGCGATCATCACCACCGACGAGGCCGGGCTCATCACCACCTGGAACGCCGGCGCGCAGCGCATCTTCGGCTACACGGAAGAAGAGATGCTGCGCCGCCCGATCGCGGTCATCTTCACCGCCGAAGACCAGGCGCACGGCGTACCGCAGCAGGAGATGCGCCGCGCGACCGAAACGGGCCGCGCCGCGGACGAGCGCTGGCATGAGCGCAAGGACGGCAGCCGCTTCTTCTGCAGCGGCGTCACCAGCTCGCTGGACCCCGCGAGCGGCGGCGGCTTTGCCAAGATCGCGCGGGACATGACCGGCACGAAGCAGCAGGAGCTGGCGCAGGAGCACCGGCTGTTCAAGGAGAAGCAGGCCAACCTCAGCGCGCAGATGGCCAACGAGCTGAAGGACAAGTTCCTGGCCGTGATGTCGCATGAGCTCAAGCAGCCGCTGAACCTCATCCAGATGAATGCCGAGCTGCTGATGCACCTGCCGGCGGCCGCGCAGATTCCGGCCGTGCAGCGCGTGGGCGAAACCATCAAGCGCGCCGTGGCGAGCCAGACGCGGATCATCAACGACCTGCTGGACCTGTCGCGCATCCGCACGGGCAAGCTGCGGCTGTCGCGTGTGACGGTCGACCTGGGCGAGCTGGTGCAGTCGGTGGCCCAGGCCGCCGTGGCCGATGCGCCGAAGAAGAAGCTGCTGCTGGAAACCCATTGCGACGAGGCGGTGCATTGCCACGGCGACCGGGTGCGCGTCGAGCAGATCGCCTGGAACCTGCTGAGCAACGCCGTCAAGTTCACGCCCGATGGCGGACGCATCAGCGTGCGCGTGGAAACCGAGGGCGACTTCGCCAGGCTCACCGTGGCCGACACCGGCTGCGGCATCGCCGCGGAGTTCTTGCCGCACGTGTTCGGCATGTTCAACCAGGCCGACGGCGACACGGCGCTGCCCAACGGCGGGCTGGGGATCGGCCTCGCGCTCGTGCAGGAACTCGCGCTGGCGCACGGCGGCCGCGCGGAGGTGAAGTCGGCGGGGCCGGGGGAGGGCGCGGAGTTCACCGTGTGGCTGCCGGGCAGCGGCGCGACCGACAGGCCGGCCAAGAATGTGCCGCACGCCGAAGTGAGCTTCGGCGGCTGGCGAATCCTCGCGGTGGACGACTATGTCGATGCGCTGGCGCCCTTTGCCGAGGTGCTGCGCCTGGAAGGGGCCGTCGTGGACGTCGCCGACAGCGCGCGCAAGGGCCTGGAACTGCTCGACGCCAACACCTACGACCTGCTGGTGTCCGACCTCGGCATGCCCGAGATGGACGGCTACCAGTTCATCGCGGAAGTGCGCAAGCGCCCGGCCACGCGCGCGCTGCACGCGATTGCCATGTCCGGCTTCGGGCGGCGGGCCGACGCGCGCCGCGCGCTGGAAGCCGGCTTCAATGCGCACCTGCCCAAGCCCGCCTCCATCGAGGAACTGAAGGCCGCCATCGCCAGGCTCTGAAGCCGCGGCGCGGACGGCTGCAGGACGCGCCGTCCGGGGTCAGAACCCGTAGTACTTGTTGATGCTGCGGGTGTACGGCTCGTCGTAGTCGGGAATGCTGGCGGTGGCATACCGTGGCGCGCCTTCGAGCGTCGCCTTGTCCAGCGGCACCACGTAGCCGTCCTGGGCGGTGTCGTACTTCAGCATGTTCCACGGGATCGGATAGCGGTCGGTGCCGATGCCGAGAAAGCCGCCGAACTCCAGCACCGCATAGCGCACCTGGCCCGACAGCTTGTCGATCATGAGGTCGTCGATGCTCCCGAGCTTGTCGCCCGCGGTGTTGTAGACCGTCGTGCCTTCGACGCGGTCCGATGAGATGACATTGGTCGTGCTTGCCATGGCCGTTTTCTCCATGCCGACGCGCCTGGGAAGCGCCGGCGCCAGTGATGCAAAGCCCAGGCGAGTGGTGTCTCTCGCGCGTGCGAGGCGGTTCATCGGCCATGCGCGATTCGCGCTGTAGGAATTGGGCTGAGGGCGCGCGCCGGCCCTGTCGATTTGATTGACGGCGGGCTCAGGCGATGTCCGACACGCGGCGCGTCGCAACGCGGTGATGTTGGCGCGACAAGGAGCACGAAATGACGACTACGAAATCAATCAAGGCCAGTGGCGGCACCCGCATTCGGGCTGTCCGTGCTTGCGCGGGGCTGGCGGGCCTGATGATGGTCGCGGGTGCCACATTCGCGCAGGGCTCGTCGACAGGCAATCCCAAGGGATCGGTCGCGCCCAGCACGCAGGGCAATTCGGCGCGTCATCCAGCCGAGCCGGCGCGCACCGTGGACACGGGGCGCTCCGAACCCCTGGATTCGAGCAAGGGGCCGCCCGAGGTGCGAGGCAATCGCACGCAGCGGCCCGGAGGCGGATCGGCCACGGGCGGGCTCACACGGCGCAATCCGCAGGACAACGCGACCTCGCCGGCGCCGCCGCCCAGCAACGCGAACTCCAGGCCCGGCAAGTAGGCTGCCTGGCTCGCCTAGGCCTGGGCGTCCGCCGGCGTCTTTTCGTCGACCGGCTCGCGCGGCAACTCGTAGAGAAAGAAGGGCGACGTATCGGGCCGGGTGCGCTGCAGCAAGGGCTTGGCCACGTTGTAGACCGGAACGCCGTTGATGGTGCGGCCCTCTAGCGTGCCGCGATGCGCGTGGCCATGGAACACGGCGTCCATCGGGTAGCGCAGCAGCGGGGCTTCCAGCCGGCTGCTTCCGAGGAAGGGAAAGATCTCCGCCGGTTCGCCCTCGACGGTGCCGGCGATGGGCGCGTAATGCAGGAGCGCGATGCGCCGCCGTGTGCGCAGCTTGGCCAGCGCCGATTCGAGCTTCATCGCCTCGTTCAGCGCCTCCTGCACGAACAGCTTGATCGCGGGCTCGCCCCATGCACCGAGCGTGCCGCGGCCGAACCCACCGCCGAAACCCTTCACGCCCGCGATGCCCACGCCTTCGATCTCGCACGCCGAGCCGTCGAGCACGCGCACGCCCGCATGGACCAGCGTGTCGGCCACTACCTCGGGCGTGCCCGATTCGTAGTCATGGTTGCCCAGTACCGCGACCACCGGGATGTGCACTGCGCCGAGCTCCTCGGCGAGGATGCGGGCTTCTTCCTCCGTGCCGTAGTCGGTGAGATCGCCGCACAGCAAGAGCGCATCGGCCGTTTCGTCGGCCTCGGCGAACAGGCTGCGCAGCGTGCCGGCGGAGTCCTTCTGGACATGGATGTCGCCGACGGCGGCAAAGCGGATGTGGGTCGAGGATTTCGGTGCAGGCATGGCGGCTCGCTTCTTCTTTCGTCTTTAGGTTCTGGAGGTTGAGCCCAGACTGGGCCGTGCCACGCGCCGCCGTCATCGGTCTCATCCCGCAGTCGCTGTAGGCGCCTGCCGACGCACGTTGAGGCGGTTGGCTTTGCCTCCGCGCCGCCGGGCCGCGCCACCTTTCACGCATGTCATCCACGACTGCGCTCGCCCCCTCCCTCGAAGAAGAAGTCGCGCCGCATGTGGCCGATTTCTACCGCCGAAGCCTGCGCGCCCTGCGCGACGCGGGCATTCCCTTTCTGGTGGGCGGCGCCTTCTCGCTGGCCTGCTACACGGGCATCCGCCGCGCCACCAAGGACCTTGACCTGTTCATCCTGCGCGAGGACTTCGAGCGCATTGCCGCGCTGATGCAGCAGCACGGCTGGCGCACCGAGATGACCTATCCGCACTGGCTCGCGAAGGTGTACGAGGGCGACGCGTTCATCGACCTCATCTTCAACTCGGGCAACGGGGTGACGCCGGTCGATGCGCGCTGGTTCCAAGGCAACTGCCGCTCCGAGGTGTTGGGCGTGCCGGTGCACGTGGCCAATGTGGAAGACAGCCTGCTGTCCAAGGCCTTCATCATGGAACGCGAGCGCTACGACGGCGGCGACATCGCCCACCTGCTGCTGGCTCGCGCCGAGCGGCTGGACTGGGCCAACCTGCTGGATCGCTTCGGTCCGCATTGGCGGGTGCTGCTGGCCCACCTGGTCCTGTTCGGCTACATCTACCCCGGCGAGCGCCACCGCATACCGGAATGGGTCATGACCCGCCTGAGCGGCCGCCTGGCCGATGAAGCGCACGGACCCGCTGCGCCTACGGACCGCAACGTGTGCGCCGGCACCTTGCTGTCTCGCGAGCAGTATCTCCACGATGTCCAGCAGGGCGGCTATGTGGATGGGCGCCTCACGCCTGCGAGCGGCATGACGGAGCGGGACGTGGCGAAGTGGACCCAGGACATCGAGGCGCCGCCTCCGGGGGTGGTGACCGGGAACGACCCGCCTGCGGAGCCACCGGGGGAAAGCGGCGCCAGCGAGCCGCGGAGCTGAGGGCGACCAAGCCAATACGTCCTCCTCCTCCACCAGATCCTCGCATTCCAGAAGCACCCGGCAGGCCGCAAGGCTCAAGCCACGGAGCCCTTGCGCAAAGCGATCTCGGACGGCGTTACCCCAAGCGACGCCACCATCGCGAGCAGCGTGTCGCCGAAGCCGCCCCGAGCGCGCGCATCGGTTCTCGCGCTGGTCGTGACGCGCGGGCCGGTGCTCCATGCGATGCGTGCGCCGGAAGCCTCCAGGGCGTCGACCAGGGCCGCGTCCTCGCTGCATGCCAGCGGCTCGAAACCGCCGACGCGGCAATACGCTTCGGTCGCCACGCCCAGGTTGGCGCCGTGCACATGGCGGTGCCCGTCCGCGTCGACATAGTGGTGCGCGAAATGCGATTGCAGCCTGCCGCCGTCGGGGCCGTGCGCGCTCCAGTCGGCCACGTCCACCACGCCGCACACCACCTCGGCGTTCTCGGCGAGTTGCTTCACCAGCCAGTCGGGCGAGACGATGGTGTCGGCATCGGTGAAAGCCAGCCACCGCGCACCCGCTCCGATGCAGAAATCGGCGCCTCTGGCGCGCGCGATGCCGACGTTGCGCGCATCGATCTCCAGCCGCGCCACGCCGTGATGCCGCATGGCGATCGCTTCGGTGGCGTCGCTGCAGCTGTCGAGCACGACCACCACGCCGACGTGTTCGCCCTCCAGCGCCGGATGGGCCGCCGCCCGCAGCACCGCGTCCAGCGCGGCGCCGATGCGCTCGCCTTCGTTGTGCGCGGGAATCACGACGCCGATCACCGGATGCCCTCGCGCTGCGCCACCGAGCGGCCATCGCGCGCCCAGACCTGGAGCACGAAGTCGTCTTCCTCGTGCAGGGCCAGGCGCGGCAGGCCCAGTGCGGCCAGTGCGCCGTGCACGTCCCGGGTGGAGAGACTGCGCTGCGCGAAATCGGGCCGCCAGTCGCAGGCCACCAGAACGCCGTCGGCCTCCAGCGTGTCTTCGCAACAGGCTGCCAGCCGGTGCATGTCGTCGTGGTCGAGGAAGTAGCCCATCTCGCTCAGCACGATGAGATCGAAGCGGCCGGCGTCGCGCGGCCAGTCCCGGGGCAACTGATGCTGTGCGACGCGCACATTGGCGAGTTTGCTGGTGCGCTTGCGTGCGATGTCCACGGCATGCAGGGAGAAATCGCTCGCCAGCAGATCGTCGCAGCGCTGCGCCAGCGCGAGCGTGAGTTCGCCGATGCCGCAGCCCGGTTCGTAGGCCCGCCGGTAGCGCGCCTGCGGCAAGGCGGCCAGCAGCAGTGCGCGCTTGCGCGCCTCGTACCAGCGATGGCGCAGCGCATACGGGTCTTCGCTGGCCGCATAGAGCGCTTCGAAATACCGTTGCTGGTCATGCTGCATGGCCGCGGCTCACAGGAAGATCACTTCGAAGGGGCGCGCCGCGCGCTGGACCGTGGTGGCGCGCAGCACTGGACCGGAGCCGGTGGAGGCATCGCGCCGCAACTGGCTGGTGAACGCGTTGACGGCCGCGCGCTTGCGCCGCACGGCGTCTTCGTTCAGCGGGAGCCGGAAGGCGTGCGACCAGGGCATGCGCATGTCGCCGGGCCGCGACCAGTGCCAGCCCCACACCGGCACTTCCGCCAGCCGCGCGCCGGTGCTTGCGGCCGCGAGTGCGCAGGCTTCGCCCGTCGCTTCGTGGTCGGGATGGCCGTCCTGCCGCCAGGTGGTGAACACCACGTCGCCGGGCCGCAGCAGCGACACGAGCCGGGCCGCCAGCACGGCGCGCAATGCCTTGATGCCGCCATCGGGCAGGCCCAGCCGGACGGGTTCGACGGCGAGGCCCAGGCACTGCAAGGCCTTGAGGCTCTCGCGGGGCCGGGTTCGCGCAAGCCGTTCGACCGGCCACTCCGTCGAGCCGCGATGGCTGGCGGTGCCATCGGTGACGGCGATCACTTCGACGTGCCGGCCGCAGTCGGCCAGTTGCGCGAGCAGGCCGCCGACCGAAAGCACTTCGTCGTCGGGATGCGGCGCGACAACGACGCAGCGCGCGTGCGCGGGCACCAGTTCCTTCGGCGCGATCGCGGGCAGTCGTGCAAGCCCGGGCCAGCGGCTCCACTCGGCTTCGGTGGTGCCATCTCCCCGGATGGCGCGGCGCGCTACAGCGTCCATGACGAGGGCTCCTCTTTGTCGTCGGCGGCGAATTGGCCGAGTGCGGCGAGGTCGCGCTCGGCATGGCTCTGGCGCAGGAACACGGGCAGGTCCGCCATCGCGCGGGCGAAGCGCGGGTCCCGGCACAGCGGGCCGGCGCCCACGGCGCGGCCGGCATGGTGCAAGACCTCGTTGGCGGCCTGCTCGACAGCCAGGCGCGCGCGCAGGGCGGTGCGCCGCGCGCTGTCTTGCGGATGCCGGTCGATCCAGTCGGCGGCTTCGCGCAATTGCGCGGCCGCCGCGGTCAGGGCCACGTCGATGGCACCGAGGTGCGCGAGGCGATGGGTATCCGGTGCCGGCCCGCGCAGCCGATGCACGGCCTGCGCAATGCCGAGCGCGCCACCGAACCAGCACGCCGCGATGCCCGCGCCGCCTTGCCAGAAACCGGGCCGGTTCACGTAGTCGCCGGGCCGGCCGACCGGCGTGGCAATGGCGCCATCGAAACGCACATCGACGCTGGCGCTCGCAGCCATGCCGACGGCGTGCCAGCCATCGCCGGTCACGCGTACGCCGGGCTGGTCCATCGCGACGGCCGCGAGGCACGGCTCGTTCGCCGCGTTCCAGCAGCTCACGACGGCGTGCGTCACCGTCGCCGCGCCGGAGCACCACGCCTTGGTGCCTGTCAGGCGGATTCGATCGTCGCCTTCTGCATGAAGCGCGAGGCGCGCGTCGGGTGGTTCCGCACACCACGTGCCCCAGAGCGAGCCTGCGGTCGCGAGAGGCGCGCGGTCGAGTTCGGCCAGGATGGCCAGCGCATCGGTGTGTCCTTCGAACAGCTTCGCCAGCGACAGGTCGTGCGCCGCCACGTCGGTCAGCACGCGCCAGCGCGCCAGGGTCTGGCCGCTGCCGGGCCGGGGAAGCACGTCGATGCCCGCATCGGCCAGGTGCTTCAGCGCCAACCCGCAACCGTGGCGCAGTTGCAGTTGCCTCAGCAGGACGTTGTCGGGTGCCGGTTCGAACATGGGCGGCGTGCTTGGTTTGTTTGAGATGAAAACAGAAAGCAAGAAAAGGAAACTTCGGCACAAGGTAGGCAAACCATGCAACGCAAATCGTCGGTGGGCGGCTTCCGGCCGTGTAGGACCGAACAGGGGAAGCCGCAAAAACATCGTCGCCGCCATCGCGAGGCACGACCGACGCCCGGGGTCGGTCTCTTCCCACACGCTGGGGCTCGTCGCGGGAAGAGAAAAGTGGTTTTCAACTTGCCAAGGAGCAGCAGCAATGGCGAACCCGAACACCCGCAATGCCGCGAGCGGCAGCGATGCCACCACCAACGGAAACGACGACGACACCAAACCTTCGGAACACAACAAGGCAGGCCATCAGGACCCCACCTCCCGCAACGAGCCGCGCCGCACGCCCCAGAGCCGCCACGACCGCGAGAGCCATGTCGGCGGCAGCAACCAGATCCAGTCCCGGCGCGGAGGCGGCTCGTGATGAAGCCGCACGATTTCTCGCGTTGCATCGCGCTCTGCAACGCCTGCGCGGCGGCGTGCAACCACTGCGCCGCGGCCTGCGTCGAGGAAGCGTCTAGCACCATGGCGCGCTGCATCGCGCTGGACCTGGACTGCGCGGCGATCTGCACGACTGCCGCGGGCGTCATGGCGCGCAACAGCGAGAACGCGGGCCTCGTCTGCAGCCTCTGCGCCGACATCTGCAAGCTCTGCGGCACCGAATGCGCCACCCACGACATGGACCACTGCCAGCGCTGCGCCGAAGCCTGCAGGCAGTGCGAAGCGGAATGCCGGCGCATGGTGGCGGCCTGAAGCCGGCCGAGATCGCGCTGCGCAAGCTCGGCGACGCGACCGATGCCTGTCGCGAGTGCCCGTTGGGCGAGCGCGCGACGCAATCGGTCTTCGGCGAAGGGCCCGTGCATGCGAGGCTGATGGTGGTCGGTGAGCAGCCGGGCGACAAGGAGGATTTGGCGGGCCGGCCTTTCGTGGGCCCGGCCGGGCGGCTGTTCGATCGCGCCGTGGCGGAACTCGGATGGTCGCGCGATCGGCTCTACGTGACCAACGCGGTGAAGCATTTCAAGTACGAGCTGCGCGGCAAGCGCCGCATCCACAAAACCCCCGCGCAGCGCGAAGCCGATGCCTGCCACCACTGGCTCGAAAGCGAAATCGCACTGGTGGAGCCCGTCGCGTTGCTCGCGCTGGGCGCCGTTGCGGCGCGCTCGCTGCTGGGACGCCACGTGGCCGTGATGAGCGAGCGCGGCCGCTGGCATGAAGACGCGGCGGGCCGGCGGGTTCTGGTGACGCTGCATCCATCGGCGCTGCTGCGCGGCGATCCCGAGCAGCGGGACGCGGCGTGGAAGGCGTGGCTCGATGACTTGTCGCAAGCATCGGCGATCTTCGAGAAGGCGCCGCCGCGAACGCGCAAGAGGGTCGCGCCGGCGCGCGCAAGGAAAGCCGTTGCCGAGACGGCTTGATCGCACGCATGGCTTGCATGCAGGCGTGCGCGAGATCAGGCGCTTGTCCAGAAGGCCTTGGCCGAACCGATGCCGGTCGTGTCGATTTCCGGAGCGAACCGGTCGTCGGCGCCCAGGCCGGTCGCGAGGCCGAGGCGCATCGCCAGGTGAGCGGCGTCGTAGGGCGCGTGCACCTTGACGTCGTTGTCGAAGTAGCAGAACACGTCGCGCTTGCCGCGCCGTGCGGCGGTGGTCGAAGCCAGCTTCGCATCGGGCACCTGGCGGCCGCGCCGCCATGCGTCGATGCGTGCGGCCCAGCGATCGAGTGCGGCATCTCCATACCCGCTGGCGTAGAGCTCCTCGTCGCCGTGCAACCGCAGGTAGACGAAGTCCGCGGTCAGGTCTTCCAGGAGGGGCCAGCGTCCCGCCGTGTCGGCGACCACCAGTGCCACACCGTGCCGGCGCAGCGTGGCAATGAATGCGGGATCGATGAAGCTGCGGTTTCGCACTTCCACGGCGTGGCGGATTCGAAGACCACGGGGCGCCTTCAGCAGCGACCGGCCCGTCATCCGATCGTCGTGCTCGCGTGCCAGCGCCACCGCGGATTTGGCGTCATGCGGCAGCAGCGAGAGAAAGCGCTCCAGGCGTTCGGCGTCATAGCGCATGCGCGGCGGAAGCTGCCAGAGCACGGGGCCCAGTTTCTTCTCGAGCGCCAGCACGCCCGATGCGAAGAAGTTCGCAAGCGGCGTGCGCACGTCGTTCAACTGCAGCATGTGCGTGATGTAGCGCGGGCCCTTGACCGCGAACACGAAGTCATCCGGCGTCTCGTCGTGCCAGGTCCGGTACGACTCGGGCCGTTGAAGCGAATAGAACGAGCCATTGATCTCGATGGTGGAGAGCATCCGCGAGGCGAACGCGAGCTCGTTGCGCTGCACGAGGCCGGGCGGGTAGAACCGTTTTCGCCAGGGCGCATAACGCCATCCCGAGATGCCGATGCGTATGTCCGCGTGCGGTGCGCGTGAGGCCATGGTGTGCGGGTCTTGTGCCAGGTGTCCGGCTATTTGGCCGGCGTGGTGGCCGGCGCTTCGGCGGGTGCGCTTTCGCTCTGCGCGGGCGCGATCTGCACGGGTGCATCGAACCGCTTCTGCACTGCATAAAAGTACGCCAGCGTGCCCAGCATGATGACGATGGCCGCCAGGATGCCCCATGCGAAAACGCGGCGGTTGTCCCGCTCGTCGCGCGTTGCCTGTCGATCGTCCATGTCGAAGTCTCCCTTCGTCGAAGAGGAGAGAAGAGAAGAAAAAGAGCAAAGGGAAGCAAACGCTGCGCCCGCGGCGGCCGCAGCAATGTCAGACAAGTGCGAAGGCGCTTGTCCCACATGAGCACGCCAGCCGCGCTGTGAAAACTTGCCGTGAAAGACGTCGAACCATGCGATGCATTCGATGTCGTCGTACCAGGAGATTCACATGCAACGTTTCACCGACAAGGTCGTCATCGTCACGGGCGCCGGCTCGGGCATCGGCGAGGCCACGGCCCGCCGCTTCTCGCAGGAAGGCGCGAACGTGGTGCTCGCCGGCAACACCAAGGCCAAGCTCGACAGGGTGGCGCGCGACCTGCCGCCCGAGCGCACGCTGGTGAAGGTGACCGATGTGTCGAACTACAAACAGGTGCAGGCGCTGGTGGCGGCGACCCTCAAGCGTTTCGGTGCCCTGCATGTGCTCTTCAACAACGCAGGCATCGCGGTGGAGGGCACCGTCACCGAGGCGCCTTTCGACGGCTGGGACAAGATCATGGCCACCAACGTCGGCGGCGTGTTCCATGGCTGCCGCGCCGCCATGCCGCACCTCATCGAGAGCAAGGGCTGCATCGTCAACACCGGGTCGGTGTCGGGCCTCGGCGGCGACTGGGGCATGGGTTTCTACAACGCCTCGAAGGGCGCCATCGTGAACTTCACCAAGGCGCTGGCGCTCGACCACGGCCGCGACGGCGTGCGGGTGAACGCGGTGTGCCCGAGCCTGACCTTCACGCCGATGACCGAGGACATGAAGGGCGACCGCAAGCTGATGGCCAAGTTCAACGAGCGCATTCCGCTGGGCCGCGGCGCACAGCCCGAAGAGATCGCGGCGGTGGTGGCGTTTCTCGCGAGCGACGATGCAAGCTTCGTCAACGGTGTCGCGCTGCCGGTCGATGGCGGGCTCATGGCATCGAACGGGCAGCCCGACATGGCTTAGCTCCCGTTCCCGTCCGCGGTGCGGCGAAATCCTACCGAGGCTTCCGAAGCGCACCCACGGGCGCGGGACGACGGCTCCGTAGCCTTCGCGCTTTGCAGCAAAGGAAGCACCCCATGGCCCACCGCAAAGTCGCCGACCTCGTCATCGAAACCCTGCAGCAGGCCGGCGTCAAACGCTGCTACGGCATCGTCGGGGACACGCTGAACCACGTCACCGACGCGATCCGCCGCAGCGAGATCGAGTGGGTGCATGTGCGGCACGAAGAGGCGGCCGCTTTCGCCGCCGGCGCGGAGTCGTACCTGTCGGGCGAGCTGTCGGCCTGCGCCGGCTCGTGCGGGCCGGGCGGGCTGCATTTCATCAACGGCATCTACGAAGCCAACCGCAACCGCGCGCCGCTGGTGCTGATCGCGAGCCAGGTCGTGACGAGCGAGCTCGGCATGGACTTTCCGCAGGAGGTGGACTTCAAGTCGATCTACGCAGGCTGCAGCGTCTTCTGCGCGCAGGTGTATTCGGCCGACCAGGCGCAGCGCGTCACGGCGCTGGCCGCGCAGGCGGCGCTGTCGCGCGGCGGCGTGGCCGTCGTCATCCTGCCGAGCGACATCGCGCAGGCGGAGGTCAAGGAAGAAGGGCCGCCCTTCGCCGTGCACCGTGCCGCGCCGGTGGTGCGTCCGAACGATGATGAACTGGCCCAGCTGGCTGCGTTGCTCGCCAAGGGCCGCAGGATCGCGATCTATGCCGGCCACGGCTGCGAAGGCGCGCACGAGATGCTGCTGGCGCTCGGCCAGTGCCTGAAGGCGCCGATCGCCCACACCTCGCGCGCCAAAGGATTTCGTCGAATACGACAACCCGCTCAACATGGGCATGACCGGCATCTTCGGCGTGGAGTCGGGTTATCACGCGCTGCAGGCATGCGACACGCTGTTGCTGCTCGGCGCGGATTTCGCATGGAGCCAGTTCTATCCGTCCAAGGCCACCATCCTGCAGATCGACACCGACGGCAGCCACCTGGGGCGGCGGCATCCGATTGCGCTCGGCCTCGTCGGCGACGTCGCGCACACCATCGAGGCGTTGATTCCGTTGCTCGAAGAGCGCAGCGACCGCGCCTTTCTCGACGAGTGCCTGCAGCACCGCAAGGAGGCCCTCGAGACGCTGCGGCGCGACGAGCGGCCCGGCAAGGAAGGCCTGATCCATCCGCAGCACCTGACGCAGGTCATCGACGAGCTGGCCGCCGACGATGCGATCTTCACCGCCGACGGCGGCAGCCCGATGGTGTGGTCGCTGCGCCACCTGAACATGAACGGCCGGCGCCGCACGGTGGTGAGCCTGCTGCACGGCACCATGGCCAATGCGATGCCGCAGGCGCTGGGCGCGCAGAAGGCTTACCCGGGGCGGCAGGTGATTTCGCTGTCGGGCGACGGCGGTCTTGCGATGCTGCTGGGCGACCTGATGACGGCGGTGCAGGAGAAGCTGCCGATCAAGGTCGTGGTCTACAACAACGCGAGCCTCAATTTCGTGGAGCTCGAGCAGAAGGTCGAAGGCCTGCTCGACAACTACACCGATCTCTTGAACCCCGACTTTGCGCGGCTGGCCGAGGTGATCGGCTTCTACGGGCAGAAGGTCGAGCGGGCGGAGCAGTTGCCCGATGCGGTGCGCGCTTTTCTCGCGCACCCGGGACCGGCGCTGCTGGACGTGAAGGTCAACCGCACCGAGCTCGTGATGCCGCCGAAGGTGGAGTTCAGCCAGGTTGCGGGAACCATGCTGTATTCGGCCAAGGCGGTGCTCAGCGGCCGGTCGTCGGATGTGGTGGACCTGCTGAAGGACAACTTCACGCAGTGAGGGAGGCGCGCCAGCAGCTCGGGCAACGACAACGGCTGGCCCGCCTGCCGTGGCCCTGAAGAAGTCGGCGCGAACCGGCTAGTTGTCGAACCCGCCGTCCGGCATCTGCCGCGCATACACCGCGAGCACGATGCGTTCGGAGTGGATCAGGTACTCGTTCAGCGCCGCCGAGCCCTCGGCGAACTTACCGGCCTCGATGAGTTCGAGCAGCTTGGTGTTCATGTCCACGTAGGGCGCATGCAGGAACTCGGGGTCTTTCAGCAGGCCGAATGCCAGCCGCAGCTCGACCAGGACGTGGGCGAACAGCACGTTGAGCCGTTCGCTGTCGGCCAGCTCGACGATGCCCTTGTGGAACTCCATGTTGGCCGTGCCCACGCCGAGCCAGTCGCTGGCGTCGCGGCACTTCAGTGCCGTCTCGACCGCCTCGCGCATGTGCTTCTTGGCGGGGTGGCGCGGATAGGCCTGCGCCAGCGCCTGGCATTCGATGAGCCGGCGCACGCGGTAGATGTCGATGATCGACGCGATGCTGGGCACCGCCACGAACACGCCGCGGTTGGGCGCGTGCTTGAGCAGGCCCTCCTTGGTCAGCGTGCGGAACACCTCGCGCAGGGTATTGCGCGAGATCTCCAGGCTTTCGGCCAGCGCGGCTTCCGACAGCCGCTGCCCCGGCGAGAACTCGCCCTTCACGATCTTCTGGCGGATCAACTCGGCCACGCGGTCGTTCAGCGTGAGCAGGCCGGCGGCCGGCAAGGCGGAGGAGGTGGGGGAATCCAGTGGGGTCATGCCGGTCGGTCGAGGGAAAGAGAGGGCGGGCGCAGCGAGCCTGCGTTGTAACAGACGCCCAATGCGCCGCCCGCGCCGACGCACCGAAAAGCATCCATTTCAGGGTTTTCATGGGTGCATGTTGGCACTGTTGTTGGGCACAATTCTATAAATTGTTCAACAACTTGTTCTGAATAAGTGATTCATGAGGAATGAATTGCTCATTCATTGGCATGGAGGTTGCATCAATCGACCGCGCCGGCGCATGCAGCCGGTGTTTTTGCATTGCAACGAAAGACCAACCATGACACCTGAAGTCCCCCTGTGGCCGCTGATCGGCGTGGCCGTGATCATTGCGGGGTTCATCCTTCGCTTCAATCCGATGCTGGTGGTGATCGTCACGGCCATCGTGACCGCGTTCGCCGCCGGCTTCGGCCCTATGGCGATCCTGGCGGCCATCGGCACCGGCTTCATCAAGACGCGCAACCTGCCGCTGATCATTCTTCTGCCGCTGGCGGTGATCGGCCTCCTGGAGCGCCACGGCCTGCGCCAGCACGCGCAGAACTGGATCAGCCGCATCAAGTCGGCCACCGCCGGCCGCCTGCTGATCGTCTACCTCGCGGCGCGCGAGCTCACGGCGGCCATGGGCCTCACCAGCCTGGGCGGCCATCCGCAGATGGTGCGTCCGCTGCTCGCGCCGATGGCCGAAGGCGCCACCGAGACGCGCTACGGCAAGCTGCCCGACCGCATCCGCCACAAGCTGCGCGCCTACGCCGCGGCCACCGACAACGTGGGCCTGTTCTTCGGCGAAGACATCTTCGTGGCCTTCGGCGCCATCGTGCTCATGACCACCTTCCTGCACGAAGCGGGCATCGACGTGGAGCCGCTGCACATCGCGATGTGGGGCATTCCCACGGCCATTGCCGCTTTCATCATCCACGCCTGGCGCCTGCGCCGGCTCGACCAGGCATTGGCCCGTGAGCTGGGCGGCGCCGCGGAGGCCGGTGCATCGATTGCCACCGCCGTGCCCGCCAAGGAAGGACGCTGATCATCATGATTCTCTCGATCCAGCACCTGTACCTTCTGGTCGGCGTCATCCTCGCCATCACGGCCGTGATGACGCTGGCCGACCGCCAGCACCCCAAGCGCTACACCAGCGCGCTCTTCTGGGGCATCTACGCGCTGGTCTTCCTGGTCGGCGACAAGCTGCCGCCCGAGGTGGTCGGCGTCGGCGCGATCGGCATGGCCGTCATTGCCGGCCTGCGCGGCGTCGGCGCGGGCAAGCACCGCGAACCCACGCCCGCGCAGTACCAGGCCAGCGCCACGCGCCTGGGCAACAGGCTGTTCATCCCGGCACTGGCGATCCCGCTGGTCACCGTGATCGGCACCGTGGGCATGAGCCACATCAAGCTGGGCGGCACGCTGCTGCTCGACCCCAAGAACACCACGCTGGTGAGCCTGGGCATCGGCTGCGTGGTGGCGCTGGCGCTGGCCTGCTGGCTGACGCGCGAGACGCCGGTGCAGGGCATGCGCGAATCGCGCCGCCTGACCGATGCGCTCGGCTGGGCCGTGGTGCTGCCGCAGATGCTCGGCATGCTGGGCCTGGTGTTCTCCGATGCCGGCGTGGGCAAGGCGGTGGCGCACATCACCACCAGCTACATCAACATGGACATCCGCTTCGTGGCCGTCGCGGTCTACGTGCTGGGCATGGCGCTTTTCACCATCATCATGGGCAACGGCTTCGCGGCCTTCCCGGTGATGACGGGCGGTGTCGGCGTGCCGGTGCTGGTGGGCGTGTACCACGGCGATCCGGCCGTGATGGCGGCCATCGGCATGTTCTCGGGCTACTGCGGCACGCTCATGACGCCGATGGCGGCCAACTTCAACATCGTGCCCGCCGCCCTCTTGGAGCTGCCCGACAAGAACGCGGTGATCAAGGTGCAGGTTCCGACCGCGGCCGCGCTGCTGGTGGTCAACATCTTCCTGCTGTACTTCCTGATGTTCCGTTGAGGCACCGCGCATGACCATCGATGCAAAGGCCCCCCGGGTGCTGGTCGCGGGCTTCGAGCCCTTCGAGAACGACGCGGTCAACCCTGCGTGGGAAATCGCCCGCGCGCTGGACGGCTGGGCCTGCGAAGGCGCCGTGGTGCAGGCGGTGCAGCTGCCCTGCGTGTTCGGCCGCGCCATCGACGCGCTCGACGCCGCATTGATCGGCCCGCCGCTGCAACTGGTGCTGTGCGTCGGTGCGGCGGGCGGGCGCGCCGAAATCTCGATGGAGCGCGCCGCGCTGAACATCGACGACGCGCGCATTCCCGACAACGCGGGGCAGCAGCCCATTGACCTCCCGGTGGTCAAGCACGGCCCGGCGGCCTACTTCTCGACGCTGCCGATCAAGGCCATGGTGCGCGACGTGCGCGCGGCGGGCCTGCCCGCGGCCGTGTCGAACACCGCCGGCACCTTCGTGTGCAACCACATCTTCTACGCGCTGATGCACCGGCTCGCGACGCGTCCGGCGCTGGCGCACACCCGCGGCGGCTTCGTCCACGTGCCCTACCTCCCCGAGCAGGCCGCCTCGAAACCCGGCGTGGCGAGCATGGCGCTGGCCGCGCAGGTGGAGGCCTTCCGCGTGGCGATCCGCACCGCGCTCACCGTGCGCGACGACGTGCGCGAGACCGCCGGCCGGCTGCATTGACCCCCAAAGCGTGCGCACGTGCGCGCACGCCGGAGACGAACATGAACATCGACTTGAACAGTGACCTCGGCGAGAGCCTCGGCGTCTGGCGCATGGGCGACGACGCCGCCATGCTGGAGATCGTCAGCAGCGCCAACGTGGCCTGCGGCTTCCACGCGGGCGACCCTGCCGGCATCCTGCGCACGCTGCGCCAGGCGAAGGAGCGCGGCGTCGCGGTCGGCGCCCATGTCGCCTACCGCGACCTGGTCGGTTTCGGGCGCCGCAACATGGACGTGGACAGCGCCGACCTGCGCGCCGACGTGATCTACCAGATCGGCGCTCTGAAGGGGCTGGCCGCAGCGGCCGGCACCGAAGTGCGCTACGTGAAGCCGCACGGCGCGCTCTACAACACCATCGCGCACGACGAGCGCCAGGCGCGCGACGTCATCGCCGCCATCCGCGAGATCGACCCGGGCCTGGTGCTCGTCGCGCTCGCGGGCTCGCCGCTCATCGGCTGGGCCGAGGCCGAGGGCCTCCGCGTGGTGGCCGAGGCCTTTGCCGATCGCGCCTACACGCCGCAAGGCACGCTGGTGTCGCGCCGCGAACCCGGCGCCGTGCTGCATGACGCGACCGACGTGGCCGAGCGCATGCTGCGGCTCGCGAACGAAGGCACGGTCACCGCCATCGACGGCAGCGTGGTGCGCATTCGCGCCGACTCGGTCTGCGTGCACGGCGACAGCCCCGGCGCGGTCGAGATGGCGAGGCGCGTGCGCGAGCGGCTGGTCCAGGCCGGCGTCACGGTCCGCTCTTTCATTTCGGCAACGACTGCGTGACGACGCCGATGCGCTTTCTTTCCGTCAACCTGAACGCGGTGCTGGTCGAGCTCGACGACCTCGCCCAGACCCTCGCGCTGCTGGCCTCGCTGCGGGCCGAGCCCATCGCCGGCATCGAAGAACTGGTGCCGGCCGCGCGCACGATCCTCATCACCTTTCGGCCTGCCGTGCTGTCGGCCGCCGCGCTGGCGCACCTCGTGCGGCAGCGCCGGCTCGATGTCCGCGAGACGCGCGTCGACAAGCGCATCGAGATTCCCGTGCGCTACGACGGCGAAGACCTCGCCGAGGTGGCCGGCCTGCTGGGCATCGCGCCCGAGGAACTGGTGCGCCGCCACACCGGCAGCGACTACACCGTCGCCTTCACCGGCTTTGCGCCCGGCTTCGCTTACCTGAGCGGTGGCCACCCGAGCCTGAACGTGCCGCGCCGCGCGGTGCCGCGCACCCGCATTCCGGCCGGCGCGGTCGGGCTCGCGGGCAGCTTCAGCGGCGTGTACCCGCAGGCCAGCCCCGGCGGCTGGCAGATCATCGGCGTGACCGACACCCCCATGTGGGACCTGTCGCGCGAGACGCCGGCGCTGCTGCAACCCGGCGACACGGTGCGCTTCGTCGATGCCACGTCATTGAAGGTGGCGCTGCCGGTGGCCGAGAAAGTTGTCGCTGCGTCCGCGTCTGCAAATGTCGAAGGCGGCAGCGCCTTCGAAGTCCGCGCCGCCGGCCTGCAGGCCCTGTGGCAGGACGGCGGCCGCCATGGCCACGCGCGGCAGGGCGTGTCGGCTTCGGGCGCGATGGACCAGCGCTCGCTGCAGGCGGCGAATCGACTGGCCGGCAATGCGTCGGATGCGGCCTGCCTCGAACTGGCCTATGGCGGCTTCCAGTTCGTCTGCCGCGGCGAGGCGGTGATCGCCGTTGCCGGCGCCGACGGTCCGCTCACGCTGACCCGTGCCGATGGCGCGCAATGGCCGTTGCCGCGCTACCAGCCCATTGCGTTGGCCGACGGCGACACCGTGACCTTCGGCGAACCCGTCGCCGGCATCCGCAGCTACCTGGCCATGCGCGGCGGCTTTGCCGTGGCGCCGGTGCTGGGCAGTTGCGCGACCGACACGCTGGCCCGCATCGGTCCACCCGCCGTGGCCGCGGGCGATGTGTTGGCGGTGCGCGCGGTGGTCACCGGCGCCATCGTCGGCGCCGCCGAAGCGCCGCCGGCCGACCTGCCCACCGTGCAGGAGGACGTCGTGCTCGACATCGTGCCCGGCCCGCGCACCGACTGGTTCACCGCCGATGCGCTCGAGCGCCTGTGCGGCCAGGCGTGGTCGGTGACGCCGCAGTCCAACCGCGTCGGCATCCGCCTGAACGGCCAGGCGCCGCTGGTGCGCGCGAACACCGCCGAGCTTCCCAGCGAGGGCACGGCGAGGGGCTCGATCCAGGTGCCGCCCAGCGGCCAGCCCGTGCTGTTCCTGGCCGATCACCCGCTCACCGGCGGCTACCCGGTGATTGCATCCGTTGCCACCCATCACCTGGACCGCGCGGGGCAGATTCCCGTGAACGCCCGCGTCCGCTTCCAGCTTGTGGCGGGCCTGGGTCCCGTCGATATTTTTTGATTCAGATCGAGAGCATCTTCCGATGAAAAAAGTCCTGATCGCCAACCGCGGCGAAATCGCCGTGCGCATCGCGCGTGCCTGTGCCGACCACGGCGTGCAGTCGGTCGCCGTCTACGCCGATCCCGACCTGAATGCGCTGCACGTGCGCAGGGCCGACGAGGCTTACGGCCTCGACGGCCATCGCCCCGCCGACACCTACCTCAACATTCCCAAGCTGCTCGCGGTCGCCAAGCGCAGCGGCGCCGATGCCGTGCATCCCGGCTACGGCTTTCTCTCCGAAAGCGCGGCCTTCGCAGAGGCGGTGATCGACGCCGGCCTCACATGGATCGGGCCCTCGCCCGCGGCCATCGCCACGCTCGGCGACAAGGTGCAGGCCCGCAAGCTCGCCTTGAAAGTCGGCGCGCCGCTCGTCGCGGGCACCGCCGATCCGGTGAAGGATGCGAGTGAAGTGCTCGCCTTCGCCGAACAGCACGGCCTGCCGATCGCGATCA
This sequence comes from Variovorax paradoxus EPS, assembly GCF_000184745.1. Taxonomy (NCBI): domain Bacteria; kingdom Pseudomonadati; phylum Pseudomonadota; class Betaproteobacteria; order Burkholderiales; family Comamonadaceae; genus Variovorax; species Variovorax paradoxus. The sequence goes on from NC_014931.1 coordinate 790,476, forward strand.
AGGCTGCCTTCGGCGGCGGCGGACGCGGCATCAAGGTGGCCTGGCGGCTCGATGAAGTCGAAGGCCTTTTCGAATCGGCCGTGCGCGAGGCCATCACCGCCTTCGGCCGCGGCGAGTGCTACGTCGAGCAGTTCCTGGACCGCCCGCGCCACGTCGAGGCGCAGGTGATCGCCGACACGCACGGCAACGTCGTCGTGCTGGGCACGCGCGACTGCTCGCTGCAACGGCGCAACCAGAAGCTCGTGGAGGAGGCGCCCGCGCCGTTCCTGAGCGACGCGCAGCGCGAGCGCATCCACCAGTCGGCGCGCGACATCTGCGCGGCCGCCGGCTACACCGGCGCGGGCACCGTCGAGTTCATGCTGAGTGCGAGCGGCGCGATCTCTTTCCTCGAGGTCAACACGCGCCTGCAGGTCGAGCACCCCGTGACCGAGGAAACCGTCGGCATCGACCTTGTGATCGAGCAACTGCGCATCGCCGAAGGCCTGCCGCTGTCGGTCACGGAGACGCCGGTGCCGCGCGGCCACTCCTTCGAGTTCCGCATCAACGCCGAAGACGTGGGGCGCGGCTTCCTGCCGTCGCCCGGCCCGGTGCATGTGTTCGATACACCGTCGGGTCCGGGCGTGCGCGTGGACACGGGCGTCGACGCCGGCTCGCAAGTGCCCGGAAGCTTCGACTCGCTGATGGCCAAGCTCATCGTCACCGGCGCCACGCGCGCGCAGGCCATTGCACGCGCACGCCGCGCGCTCGATGAGTTCCGCATCGAAGGCCTGGCGACGGTGCTGCCGTTTCACCGCGCGGTGATGCGGCATGCGGACTTCGTTTCGGAGGATGCCTTCAAGGTCCACACACGCTGGATCGAGACCGATTTTGCGAACGACGAAGCCGCGGGCGTGCGGCCCGATCCGCTGCCGGACGCATCGCTGCATCGCACGGCCATCGAGATCGACGGGCGTCGCATGTCGCTCGGGCTGCCGGCGGAGTTGCTGCGTGGCTTGTCGTCGGCCTCCGCCCTGGGCGGTGCCGTGCCCGGCGTTGCCGACGCGCCGGCGGCTGTCGCGGCCGATGCCGCCGCCGTGGCCGCGCCGGTCTCGGGCACGCTGCAGGGATGGAAGGTGGCGGATGGCGATGAGGTCGCGGAGGGCGCCGTCGTCGCGGTGATGGAAGCGATGAAGATGGAGATGCAGGTCGTTGCCCATCGCGCGGGTCGCATCGCGTTGTCGGTCGCGGCGGGAGGCTACGTGGCGGTGGGAGCGGCGATCGCGACCATCGCGTGAGACGGACGGCGGCCGACGCGGCTCACGTTCCCCGAAGACCGCATGAGCAGTCAGCGCAGGGCGGCATCACGCGGGCGACCCATGCACCCGCCCCAGGAAATCTCGCATCAACGCCACCACTTCATCCAGGTGCGTCTCCAGCAGCCAGTGCCCGCCGTCCAGCAGATGGAACTCCGCATCCGGCAGATCTCGGAGGTAGGCGCGTCCCGACTTCTCGGGCATGTAGTGATCCTGCGGGCCCCAAAGAATCAGCGTCGGCGGACGGTGCTCGGCAAGGTACTGACGGTGCTGCGGGAACCAGGCGCGGTTTTCCTTCAACCCGGCGATCAGGTCGATCGCGATCTCCTTGCGCCTTGGCGTGACCAGCGACCAGTGCAGCTTCCACAGGTCCGGCGGGATGCGCCCGGCGAGCTCGGGCCTCACCGCGTTGAGAAATTCTTCCTTGAACACTTCTTCGGTGATCGCCTCGGCGAGCTTCGCGCGCATCTGCGCCCGCGGCAGCGTCCATGTGCTCTCGATCTCGGCGTACTTCGGCCCGAGCGCATCCTCGTAAGGGATATCGCCGTTCTGGATGATGAGCGCCGCCACGCGCGCAGGCGCCTTGATGGCCAGGCGCGCGCCGACCGGTGAACCGAAGTCGTGCAGGTACAGGGCGAAGCGTTCGATGCCGAGCGTCTTCACGAAGCCGTCGAGGAATTCCGCATAGCCATCGAAGCTGTGGTCGAAGCCCTCCGGTGTCGCGCTGTAGCCCGCGCCGGGATAGTCGGGCGCGACCAGCCGCCAGCGGTCGGCCAGGCGCGGCATGAGGTTGCGGAACTCGTACGACGAGCACGGGTAGCCGTGCGGCAGCAGGACGACCGGCGCGTCCTGCGGGCCGGCCTCGCGGTAGAAGGTTTCGACATCGCCGACCTGGATGCGGCGGTGCTGCACTTGATTGCTCATGAGCATCTCCTGTTCGCTTGCCGGACCGACCCAGAATCGTGTCGGCCCGGCAATCGACGGAGGCTAAAAACCGTGCGCCCTTGCTGCGGTCAGTTAGCGCCGACGCGGGCCGTAAGCCAAGACTGAAAACGCGCTCGCGCGATCCTCGGTTTTTTGGGCTCGCGGGCTTGCTGCTGACCTTCAACCCGTATGGGCGCCGGTACTGAAAACCAGCGCCGCGGCCGGCCTTCAGGCCACCGGTGAAATGAACGAGATCAGCCGCCCCATGCGGGCGATGAAATTCGCCGTCGTGATGAACTGCGGCTTGTCGCGCTTCACATACGGCGCGATCTCCGGCGGCGCATCGGCCGGGTAGGGCGAGGTGTCGTAGATGTCGCCGACGTGGCGGCTGCGATAGGCCGTGCCGGTATACGGCGCCGTGGGGCCGTCGCCGCGGTACGGGTTCACGATCTCGGGCACGGGCGCGGTCCAGTAGTTGCCGTTCACCAGCGCGGCCACGATCGTCTGCGCTTCGGATTCAGGCACTGCGGGCGTCTTCAGCACCGCACCCTCGAACAGGTCGGGAAAGTCCACTTCACGCACCGCGGCGAAGTACTTCGGCAGTGCGCGGGGCGCAGTGGCCTTCAGCGGCGACTTCGCGACCATCGCATCGATCTGCGGCTGCGTCATCGCATTCAATTCGTCGAGGCGCTTTTGCAGCGCGGCGGGGTCCACCGAACGGCCCGACGAATAGTGGCTGATGGTGTTGGTGATGTCCTTGTCGAAGAAGTAGGCGCCGTTGTGGATGTTGGAGCCGTAGCGGTGCACGAAGAGCGGCTCGTTCGTGTCGAGTTCGATGAAGGTGGCCACGTTGCGTCCGGCGAGCAGCGGATTGAGCGTCGCGACGTTGGCGGGCAACTGGATCGAGGGCGACTTCAGCCAGTCGATCGCCTTCTGCAACTGCGACAGGTACTTCTTGTCGCCGGTCAGCGTGAAGTAGCCCAGGAGCTGCTGGATGTTGGTCTGCGTGGTGTGCGTGGCCAGGGAGCGGGGCTCGTACGAGCGCGCGCCGCCGGGTTCGCCGGCGGCACGGCCGCCCGTCGTGCGGGACAGGTGCTGCAGGCTCCAGCCCGACTGCTGCGCCAGCGCCGGCGAGGTCCACTGCATCCGCTGCATGCAATCCATCGCCCGCGTGATGTTGGCCACGAGGTCGGTGCGGCCCAGCGTCATCACGCACATCGTGAGGAACTTGATGTTCTCGCCCATCACGTCGTCGTTGAAGGTCACGTGCAGCGTGTAGTCGCCGTCTTCCATGCCCGCGCGTGCGCCCGCCGGCAGTTGCGCCGGGTTGGGCAGCGGCATGGATGCGACTGCGTTGGGGTTGTGCGGAAAGCGCTGCGGCCATCCGCCGTCGGCCACGCCGAACTGGGAGCCGAACTGCGCGTCGGTGATGAATCGGATGGCGTTGTCGGTCGCGGCCCGATAGACGGGATCGTTCTTCTCCAGGTACATGCGCAGCATCAGCTGCGAGGCCACGGCGGTAGTGGCGTCGTCGAAGGTCGCATTGCCGTAGTAGTGCTGGAACTCCTCGAGGCGCCAGCCGTTCTTGCCCACCGTCTCGTACCAGTCCTGCAGCGACGCCTCGCCGTTGAAGTCATGGATGTAGTTCCAGCCGCCCGAGCTGTGCTGGGCAGCGGCGACGGCCTTGGCCGTGCGATCGGCTGCTTGATAGAAGCGCTCGTCGCCGGTCGCGTGGTAGGCGTCCAGGTAGATGTGGCCGATGGAGGAGGTTCCCGGCGGCTGCAGCCAGAGCATGGTGCGCTTGGCCTCCATTTCCCCGAAGGTCTGCGTGAGATCGGGCGAGTACGACCACACGTAGCCGCCACGGTAGGAGACGACTTCGTCCATGTAGCTCGCTGCGCGCTTGAGTGCCGCCGCGGCCGTGGCCTGCGGTGTGGGCGCCGGGGCGGGCGCGGGTGGCGGCGGCGGAACGGGGAATGGAAAGACGGGGCCGTTTCCACCTCCGCCTCCGCCACATGCCGCCAATGCGACGGGAGTCAGGACCGAAATTGCGAATTGCCTGCGTTTCATGGATTGCCCTCTTTGGGTTGAATGTCCCGGCGCTACCGGGTCTGCAGTCATCAGTTGTCGTACAACACTGTTGTCTTTGCTGCAGCGGGCGGATTATTGAGTCAGCTCTCGGTCAGGGTCAACGGTGGGAATGCGGACGATGTCGTCGGAACCAGCAAGAGTAGTCACATAGTTGTAGGACAACGTATGAGATAGGCTGAACGGCGCAGGCGTGTATCGAAAACGCCGCGCATGGCTGATGTCTCAGCCGCGGCCATGGGACCGCTCCCGGATCTGGTTGACTTGGCGGGCGGACGCGTTGCGCGTCAGGCCCGCTTCTTGAAGTGCATCGAGGCGCCGCTTGCGCGGGCCAGTTCTTCCGCGGACTCGAGGAGCAGGGGCCCCAGCGCCAGCATGCGTTCCTCGGTGAGGCGCACCAGAGGCCCTGCGATCGTGATCACGCCGACCACCGCGCCGTTGCCGCTACGCACCGGCGCGGCCATGGCTGTCATCGCGGGGGCGAACACCTCGCTGATCATCGAGAAGCCGCGCTTGCGCGCCGCGCGCAGAAAGGCCAGCAGCGCCTTGACCGTGGTCGGCGCTTTCGGGCCGAAGTCCTCGGGCTGTCCGAAGCCTTGCCTCGCGACCAGCTGGAGCGCCTGCTCGTCCGTCATCGTCGAGAGCCACGCATGGCCGGCCGAGCTGGACGAGAGGTTGACCGAGAGGCCCATGTCCGGGTCGTAGCGCAGGCCGCGCGTGGCGCCCTGCGCCTTGGCCACGAAGGTCAGTTCGTCGCCGTCGACCACCGCGAGCCGCACCAGCTCGCCCGAACTGGCCGCGAGCCTGTCGAGCAGCGGCTGGGCGATGTCGACGATGCCGCTGTTGCTGAGGAAGCTCAGGCCGAGCGACACGAGCTTGATCGTGAGCATGTAGTCGCCATGGCTCTGGTCCTGCCGCACATAGCCGCAACGCACCAGTTCGCTCAGCAGGCGATGGGTGGCGCTCAAGGGCATTTCCAGTTCGGCGGAGAGCGCCGACAGGGCGCGGCCTTCGGGGTGGCCGGCCAGGTGTTCAAGCACCTTGAAGCTGCGTTCGAGTATGGCGGTCATGCGGGCAACTCTAGCATTTTGCCAAGTGTTTTCACTAGTAGAAAGATTTTCCACTTGACGATTAAGATCGCGCCGCCAGAGGTCGAGGCGCCAGTGGATCGCCCCGACACGCATCCCTTACATCGAAGCTGGAGATCCAATCTTGAGAACGCTTTACCGCTCGCTGGCCACCGCAGGCCTCGCCCTCGCACTGGTCGTTCCCGCTCTCGCGCAGGCGCAGCAGGATCGCGTGATCCGCTTCGGCCATCTGAACAACGCCGACCATCCCGTGAGCTTCGGCGTCAAGCGATTCGCCGAACTGCTCTCGGCCAAGAGCGGCGGCAAGATGAAGGTCCAGGAGTTCCCCGCCTCCCAACTGGGCAACGAGATGCAGCAGCAGTCGGCCCTGCAGGGCGGCGTGCAGCAGATGTCGGCACCGGCCACCACTTCGCTCGCAGGCATCGTCAAGGAGTTCGGGCTTGTCGACTTTCCCTTCTCGGTGAACTCCTTCGCGCAAGCCGATGCATTGCTCGATGGGCCGCTCGGCCAAGCCCTCATCGCCAAGCTGCCCGAGAAAGGCCTCGTCGCTCTCGGCTACTGGGACTTGGGCTTTCGCAACGTCACCAACAGCAAGCGCCCCATCACCAAGCCCGAAGACCTCGAAGGCCTGAAGATCCGCGTGATCCCCAACCCGGTGTTTCTTGAAACCTTCAAAGCCTTCAAGGCCAACCCGGTGCCGATGCCCTTTGCGGAGCTGTATGGCGCGCTCGAAGCGAAGGCGGTGGACGGTCAAGAGAACCCCTATGCCGTGATCCTCTCGAACAAGTTCTACGAAGTGCAGAAGTTCGTCAGCGCCACGAACCATGTCTACGCGGCCAACATCGTGCTGGTGAGCAAGAAATTCTGGGACTCGCTCACGCCGGCCGAGCAGAAGATGATGAACGACGCGGCCAATGAAGCGCGCGGTTATCAACGGCAAGTCAGCCGCGCCGCTGCGCAGAAGGCCGTCGGCGACCTTCAGGCCAAGGGCGCCCAGTTCAACGAACTCACCCCCGCCGAGCAGGCCCGCATGCGCACTGTCGCCAAGCCCGTCATCGACAAGTTCGCCGCTCAGTACGACCCCGCCATCGTCAAGATCTACAACGACGAGCTCGCACGCATCCGCAAGGAATGACCGCCCCGCACTTCGCGCTCGCCGCGAACGACGCCTCGGGCTGAACGCCGCTCCGGTCCGCCGGCAACCCTCATCACCGCTGCTCCTGCCGGCCGCCGCCGAGCAGCCAATCCGTCTCGGGAAAAACATCCCCGTGCGGCCCGCTTTCGACCAAAAAAGGAGACTCCCTTGAAATATTCCAGATCATTTCTCTTCGGACTTGCATCGACCGCGGCGCTCGCGCTGGCGGTGACCGCCTGCGGTGGCGGCAGCGACGGCGGTCCGTCGTTCGCGGGCTTTCCGATCCAGCCGGTGGCGCCGGCCGCGCCCAACCAGCCGACGACGCCGACCGACGAAGTGCCGGTGCCGCCGACCGACCCCGTGGCCGAGGCGGACGACAGCTTCGACCCCTACTACAACGTGTGCCGCGGCACCAATCCCAAGTGCTACAACGACTGGGGCGCATTCGCCACCACGCCCGATCGCGTGCTGGTGTACTCGCGCACCGCAGGCCCGCGCCATGCCGTGCTCGGCACGCCGATGGGCACAGGCCTGAACCCGACGATGAACCCGGACAACATCATGCAGGCCGGCCTGGTGCGCATGCTGTCAGCCGAAGGCATCACCGTCGACTGGACGGAAGACGTCGCGGTGCTCGGCAGCCGCATCAACAACTACAAGGCGATCATCTTCGCGAGCTCGAACCGCGACACCTTGTGGAACGGCGCGGTCACGACGAGCCAGGACGCGGCGCGTACCGCACTGCGCAACTACATGCGCCGCGGCGGCGGCTTCGTCGGCCTGCACAACGCCTTCGGCGCCGAATACAACTGGCCGTACTACGAAGGCCTGCTGGGCAACGCGAACTTCTACAACCACGGACCGAACCGCGCGGGCGACGTCGAGATCGTCTCGGACGATCCGTCGACCAAGGACGTGCCCAAGCGCTTCTCCTTCCAGGACGAGTGGTACAACCTCGCGCCTTTCCCGACGAAGGTGAAGTTCCTCGCCAAGGTCGACACGTCCACGCTGAAGCCGCTCACCTCGGCGCCGCACCCCGGCCACGCGGACTTCCATCCGGTCGCCTGGTGCCAGTACTACGACGGCGGCCGCGCATGGCTCACCACCCTCGGCCACAACGCGCACTCGTTCACCGCCGACCTCTCGGGCGTCGGCGCCATCGAGTTCCAGAAGCTGGTCGTGCAGGGCGTCAAGTCGGCGATGGGCCTCACGCCCTTCTGCACCGAGTAACGGCATTCCAACCTTCACCGCGTAGAGGCATCCATGAAACCAAAGTCATTGGTCACGCTGCTCATTTCCTGCGGCGTGCTCGCATCGCCACTGCTGATCACCGCATGCGGCGGCTCATCGGGCGGGGGCACGCCCGCCTTCCCGGTGGTGCCCGCACCGCCCGCGCCGCCGCCTCCCGGCCCCGGCGCACCACCGCCGCCACCGCCCGCACCCGCCACGCCCTCGGCGAACCTGTCGGACTGCTGCACCGCGGGCGACAAGGACTTCCCCAAGGTCGGCGGCAACCTCGGCAACCAGAACTACTCCAGCCTTGCGAAGATCGACAAGGCCCAGGTCGCCAAGCTCGGCGGCGCATGGGTCAACCAGATCGAAGGCGGCATGGCCACCGGCAACAACCAGAGCACGACGGTGGTGGTCGACGGCGTCATCTACATCGAGTCGGCGCTCGGCAACGTGATCGCGGTCGATGGCAAGACCGGCCTCACGAAATGGAAGTGGACGACGCCCTACGGCTCGATCACCCGCCGCGGCGTGGCGGTCGCGAAGGACCTGGGCCTGGTCTTCACCGTGGCCAGCGGCAACCGCCTCGTGGCGTTGCGCACCGACACCGGCGCCATCGCCTGGATCAAGCAGTACCCGAGCAGCGCCACCGACCCCGACTACCAGGGCGCGCTGCAGAAGGTGGCGCTGGTCTATCACGACAAGCGCCTCTTCCTCGGCACGAACGACGGCAGCCGCGGCGCCGCGTTCTCGGCCGATGCGCTCACCGGCAAGGTGCTGACTTCGTTCTGGGGCGTGCCGCGCGCCGGTGAGATCGGCTATGACACCTGGGGCGGCGCGGCCGAGTCCGACCGCGCGGGCGCCACGCCGTGGATCCATCCCGCGGTGGACCCGGAGCTCGGCCTCATCTACTGGACCTTCGGCAACGTGCGCGGCGGCTCGTCGCAGAACGGATCCGCGCGCCCGGGCCTGAACCTGTTCGCCAATTCCATCGTCGCGCTCGACCTGAAGACCGGCGAATACAAGTGGCACTTCCAGTCGGTGCACCACGACATCTGGGACATGGACAACGTGATGTCGCCCGTGCTCGCGGACGTGAAGATCGACGGCAAGGACCGCAAGGTCGTCATCTACGGCAGCAAGACCGGCATGTACTACATCCTCGATCGCAAGGACGGCAGCGCGCCGCTGGGCATCGACGAAGTGCCGGTGAAGCAGGACGCCCGCCAGGCGAGCTGGCCCACGCAGCCGCTGCCGCGCCAGGGCGCATGGACCGAGACCTGCATCGTCGATCAGCCGCTGGGCACCGCCATCCCCGGCGACCCGAACCGCGCCGTGCCCAACTACGTGAAGGGTTGCCTCTACGACGCGCACTGGGACGTGCCGATCCTCTCCATCCCGGGACACGGCGGCGGCGCGAACTGGAACCACCAGGCCTTCAGCCAGCGCACCGGTCTCGTCTACACGGGCATGGGCTACGTGTCGGCCGCGCACTCGCTCACCGAGTCGAGCAACGGCCTGCGCCCGCCGGGCACCTACATGACGGGCGCGGTGGTGGCGGTCGATCCGAGCACCAACCTCGTGAAGTGGAAGAAGCAGATGCCGTACTCGCTCGCGCACGGCAACGGCATCCTGGCCACCGCCTCGAACCTGCTCTTCATCGGCCAGCCCGACGGCAACCTGCTCGCGATGGACGCCAACGACGGCAGCGAGCTGTGGCGCTTCCAGACCGGCGCTGCCATCAGCGCGAGCCCGATCGCCTACGAGATCGACGGCGAGCAGTACGTCGCGGTGTACTCGGGCGGCACGGGCATTCCGTACGGCGACTCGGCACCGCGCGGCGATCGCTTGTGGGCCTTCAAGGTCGGCGGCACGGTGATGCCACCCGCGACGCCAACGCCGCCCGTCGTGCGCCGGCCAGTGTCCGGATCGGCGGTGGAGGGCGCTGCGCTGCCGACGCCCAACACCGTGTTCCTCGCGCGTGTGCAAACGCCGGCGAACGAGCCCGGTGCCACGGAGTCGACCGCGGTGAATGCGATGACGCCGACCTTCATGCGCGTGCCGGCGAACACCACGGTGACCTTCACCAATCCGGCCGCGAATGCCAACACGCACTGCGCGACGCAGTTCTTCGAAGGACGGTTCAACTTCCGCCTGGCACCGGGCCAATCGGCGACCCACACCTTCGATGCGCCCGGCGAGTACTTCTACAACGACTGCCATAGCCCGCGTCCTACGGGCAAGATCGTCGTATATTGATACGGTCCCTCAATTCCCCAACCCTGAAGGAGCAATGCGATGAAATGGTGCAAACCTGAGTTCGAAGAAATGCGTTTCGGCTTCGAGATCACGATGTACATCTCCGCTCGCTGAGAGCGGACCACAACGGCACCGGCTTCCACCGGTGCCGTTTTTTTTGGCGCGTATGAAGATATTGGTTCTAGGTTCGGGGGCGGGCGGTGGCTTCCCGCAATGGAATTGCAACTGCCGCCTGTGCGCGGGCCAGCGAACCGGCGAGGTGCGGGCAAGCCCTCGCACCCAAAGCTCCATCGCGGTGTCCGCCAATGGCGACGACTGGGTGCTGCTCAATGCATCGCCCGACATCGGCGCGCAGCTGCGCGCGTCGAAGGCGCTACACCCGCGGCCACGCCACGGCGTGCGCCACTCGCCGATCCAGGCGGTGGTGCTTATGGACTCGCAGATCGATCATGTCGCAGGCCTTCTGAGCCTGCGCGAAGGACAGCGGCTGCAGCTCTACTGCACGCCCGAGTCGTACGAAGACCTCACCGGCAGCCTTCCGCTCCTGAAGGCGCTCGACAAATACTGCGGCGTCACCTGGCACCCGATGCCGCTCGAGCCCGGCGGCGGCGCCCGGCACGAGATTGCCGGCCTGCGCCTGCAAGCGGTGCCCGTGCCCGGCAAGGCGCCGCCGTATTCGCCGCGCCGCCAGACCGAGGCGCGCAGCGACAACGCGGCCGTGCTCATCGAAGACCCGGCCACCGGCAAGCGCGTGCTCTACGCACCGGGCCTCGCACAGGTCGGCGATGCCGAGCGCAAGAGCCTCGACGCCTGCGACTGCGTCCTCGTCGACGGCACCTTCTGGACCGAAGACGAAATGCTCACCGCGGGCCTGGGCACCAAGCGCGCGGCCGACATGGGCCACCTGCCGCAGTGCGATGGACCGCACGGCCCCGGCATGCTGAAGGCACTCGATGCCTGCGCTGCAAAACGCAAGGTGCTCATCCACATCAACAACAGCAATCCCATCCTCGACGAAGACAGCGCGGAGCGCGCGGAACTCACGCGCCGCGGCATCGAGGTCGCGTTCGACGGCATGGAACTGGAGATCTGACCCAGTGACGCAACAACAGCAGCAACAGGACGCGTGGTCCCCGCAGGTCTTCGAAGCGAACCTGCGCGCCATGGAGTCGCGCTACCACAGCCATCACCCGTTCAACCGCCGGCTCAACGCGGGCGAACTGCAGCCGTTCCAGGTGCGCGGCTGGGTGGCGAACCGCTTCTATTACCAGTGCCGCATTCCGGTGAAGGACGCGGCCATCCTCTCCAACTGCGACGACCGCGCGACGCGCCGGCGCTGGGTGGTGCGCATGCTCGACCACGACGGGCATGACGGCCACGAAGGCGCCAACGCGGGCGGCATCGAGATCTGGACGCGCCTGGGCATCGCCACCGGCCTCCAGCGCGAGACGCTCGAATCGCACGCGCTGGTGCTGCCCGGCGTGCGCTTCGCGGTCGATGCCTACGTCAACTTCGCGCGCACCGCGCCGTGGCAGGAGGCGGTGATCTCCTCGCTCACCGAGATGTTCGCGCCGCGCATCCACAAGGACCGGCTCGCGGGCTGGCCCACGCACTATCCGTGGATCGACACCTCGGGCCTCGACTACTTCCGCAGCCGCATCCCGCTGGCCGACCGCGACGTCGAGCACGGCCTGGAGGTCGCGATGCAGTGGTGCATCACGCGCGAGCGGCAGGAGCGTGCGCTGCAGATCCTGGGCTTCAAGCTCGACATCCTCTGGGCCATGCTCGACGCCATCGAGCGCGCCTATCCCGACGATCTTGCGAAAGAGCAGCAGCCATGACCACGCAATGGACCGACAGCGCACAGCCGTCGATCGGCACGATGTACCGGCTGCAATGGGAGGACGCGCAGCAATGCCATGTGCTGCTGTTCCCCGAGGGGATGATCAAGTTGAACGGGCCGGCCGCGGAAATCCTCAAGCGTTGCGACGGAAAAACTTCCGTGGCCGCGCTCGTCGCTGACCTGGAGACCACCTTCGGCGAAGCCGACCTGCGGGCCGACGTGATCGAGTTCCTGGAGCAGGCCCATGGACGCCACTGGATCCGCTGACACCCGCACCCAGCACGGCAGCGCTGTGGCGGCAAAGCCGCCGCTCTGGCTGCTCGCCGAGCTGACCTATCGCTGCCCGCTGCATTGCGCGTTCTGCTCGAACCCTGTGGACTACACCCGCTACGACAGCGAGCTCACGACAGACGAATGGATTCGCGTGTTCCGCGAAGCGCGCGCGATGGGTGCGGTGCAGCTGGGCTTCTCGGGCGGCGAGCCGCTGGTACGCGACGACCTCGCGGAGCTCGTCGCGGCGGCGCACGACCTGGGCTTCTATACCAACCTCATCACTTCGGGCGTGGGCCTCACGCCGCCGCGCGCGGAGGCATTGAAGAAGGCGGGGCTCGACCACATCCAGCTCTCGTTCCAGGACTCGAGTCGCGAGCTCAACGACTTTCTCAGTTCGACCAAGACCTTCGATCTCAAGCAGCGCGTGGCCAGCACGATCAAGGACCTCGGCTACCCGATGGTGCTGAACTGCGTGATGCACCGCTATAACCTGCCGCACGTGGGCCGCATCATCGAGATGGCCGAGTCGATGGAGGCGGACTTCCTCGAACTGGCAAACGTGCAGTACTACGGCTGGGCATGGCGCAACCGCGAGATGCTGATGCCCACGCGTGCGGCGCTGGCCACCGCCGAGGCGGTGGTCGATGAGCACCGGCCGCGGCTGGACGGCCGCATGAAGATCCTCTGGGTCGTGCCCGATTACGCCGAGGGCAAGCCCAAGCCCTGCATGGCCGGCTGGGCCAGCGTGTTCCTGGTGGTCGCGCCCGATGGCGTGGCCTTGCCGTGCCACAGCGCGCGCATGCTGCCGGGGCTCGACTTCCCGAGCGTGCGCGAGCACTCCATCCGCGAGATCTGGCAGGAGAGCCCGGCGTTCGGCGCCTACCGCGGCACCGGCTGGATGAGCAGCACCTGCCAGAGCTGCGAGGACAAGGAGAAGGACCACGGCGGCTGCCGCTGCCAGGCGTTTTTGCTCACCGGCGATGCGGCCGCGACGGACCCGGTGTGCCCGAAGAGTCCGCAGCATGCGGAGGTCGAGGCGATGGTCGCTGCGGCCTCGGACCCGCGCGATGCCGGCACGCCGATCCGCTTCGTGCCGGGCGCGCGGCGAGCGGGTGAACTCGTCTTCCGCACCGACGCCAATGCGCGCGGCTGAGCTGGCTCGCGCATGACGATCGTCCATCGCCTGCCGTTGAGCGGCGGGCATGTCATGCATGTCGAGGAGCATGGCAATCCGGAGGGACTGCCCGCACTGGTGCTCCACGGCGGGCCCGGCTCCGGCAGTTCGCCGCTTCTGCGCAGCGGCTTCGATCCCGCGCGGTACCGCATCGTCTGCCCCGACCAACGCGGCGCGGGCCGGAGCACGCCCACGGGTTCGATCGCGCACAACACGCTTGCCGATCTGCTCGACGACCTGCGGCTGCTTCGCGAACATCTGCATGTCGACCGATGGCTGGTGGTCGGAGGATCGTGGGGCGCAACGCTGGCGCTCCTTCACGCGCTGGACCAGCCTTCGGCCATTGCCGGGCTCCTGCTGCGCAACGTGTTCCTCGCGCGCACTTCAGACATCCACGATTTCTTCGCCGAGGCGGCGCGGCACGGTGGTCCCGAATGGCGCGTGCTGTGGAACGAGGCGCGGCGACGGCAATGCCTGGTCGCGACGGTGCTCGCGGACATCTTCGCGCACGGAACCTGGGAGGCGCAGCGGCGCGCGACGCTGTGCTGGTTCGCGTGGGAGCAGCGGCTGTCGGGCGGCACCGCCGCAACGCCAGGCGACGCCGTGTTGCAGCGGCTGGTGCCGCGCTATCGCGTGCTGAGCCACTACCTGCACCACGGGTGCTGGATCCGCGCGCCCACGCTGCTCGCGCGATGCGCCGCGCTGCCCGTGGTCCCCACGCTCATCGTGCACGGAACGCGCGATGCCATGTGCCCGCCGCAAGGCGCGCAGGCGCTCGCTCGCGTCTTGCACGGGCGGGTCATCCTGCAATGGGCGCAAGGCGCGGGGCACGACCCCACGCATCCCGCGCTTGCTGCCGCGATGAAGCAGGCGCTCTGCAACTACGCGAACACGCAGACCTTCAGCGCAACCTTTCCTTGAGCGGATCGCCGACCAGCGCCACACGGCCGTCCTTGCGGCGCGTCCACAGCCGCTCGTTGCCATGGCCGTCGTCGGCGACGAAGAGCACTGCATCGCCGAGCGCGCGAAAGCCCAGCGGCAGCGCGTTGCGCGCACCGGCGGCTACATCGGCGACCGCGCGCGTGCCGGCCGTGGTGCCGTCGCTGGTCCACGGCTCGACACCCGTCGTGCCGCCGCCGTTCGCGGAGAACCACAGCGTCGAGCCGATCACCGCGAAGCGCGCGGGCGATCCGCTCTCGGCGCCCGGTGCGATGTCCTTCACGAGCACGGTGCCCTTGGCGGTGCCATCGCTGCGCCACAGCTCCGCGCCGGAGGCACCGTCGGTCGCCGCGAAGTAGACGCGTCCGCCCATCGCTGCGAACGGGCTCGAGATCGAACCGCCTGTACCCGCGCGGATGTCTTTCACCAGCGTCGTGCCGGCTTCGGTGCCGTCGCTCTTCCAGAGCTCGGTGCCGTGCGCGCCGTCGTCGGCCGCGAAGTACAGCGTGCGGCCGATCGCGACCAGGTGCGAAGGCCGCGAAGGCGACGTTCCCGGCCGGATGTCCTTCACCATGCGCGTGCCGCTTTCGCTGCCGTCGCTCTTCCACAGCTCGATGCCGTGCTCGCCATCGTGCGCGGTGAAGTAGATGTCGTCGCCGACGGCGGTCAGCGCCTGGATGCCGGCATCCTCGGCGCCCGGACGAACGTCCTTCACCAGCCGCGTGCTCTCGGGCGCGCCTTCGGTCACCCAGAGTTCGTGGCCGTGCTCGCGGGTGGTCGCGGTGAAGAAGAGGCGCTTGCCCGCCACGGTGAGCTGCCGCGTCACCGCACGCGGACCCGCATCGATCGCCGACACGCGCGTCGTCGTCTCTGCAGTGCCCGATGTCTTCCACACCTGGAACCCCGTCTTGCCGTCGTCCGCCACGAAGTACAGCGCATCGCGAAACACGGTCAGCTCGCTCGGCATCGCGCCTTCCTCGCCGGGCCGCAGGTCGATCACGCGCGTGGTGCCCGCGGCCGTGCCGTCGGTGCGCCAGAGTTCGAGGCCGCTCGCGCCATCGGTGGCGGTGGTGTAGACGTGGCCCTTGAACACCGTCTGCCCCGCAGGGAAAGAGCCGCGGAAGCCCGGACGGATGTCTTTCAGCATGCGCGTGCCCGCGCTGGTGCCGTCCGTGATCCACAGTTCCTGGCCCGACGCGATGTGGAAGGCGCTGAAGAGCATCTTCCCTTGGAGCGATGCCAGCCCCGTGGGCGAGACGAAGGCCAGCGCCTGGCGCTGCTCGGGCAGCACCTCGCGCTCGGGGTCCTGCGCAACGGCGGGCAGTTGCACCGACAGCGCGAGGGCTGCCAGCCACGCGGGCCGCATGGCGGAGAGAAAGGCGCCGCGCATCTCAGCCCCCGAACCACCGCGCCGGCACGATCACCAGCTGCGGAAACGCCACCATCACGAACAGGATCGCGAACTCCGCGATCATGAACGGCACCACGCCGCGCGTGACATCGTCCATCGATATCTTCCCGACGCCCGCCACCACGTTGAGCACCGTGCCCACCGGCGGCGTGACCAGTCCGATCGAGTTGTTGATGATGAAGAGCACGCCGAAGTACACCGGGTCGATGCCCGCCGCCTTCACCACCGGCATGAGCACCGGCGTGAGGATCAGGATGGTCGGCGTCATGTCCATCGCGGTGCCCACGACCATCACGATCACCATGATCGCGATCATCAGCAGGATCTGGTTGCCCATGAAGGGCTCCAGCAGGCCGACGATCTTCGATGGCAGGTCGGCCACCGTAATGAGCCAGGCGCTCACCATCGCCGCGGCGATCAGGAACATCACGATCGCGCTGGTCTTGGCCGCGCTCACGAAGATGCCGTAGAGGTCGCGCCAGGTGATCTCGCGGTAGATGACTGTCGAGACGAAGAGCGCATACACCGCGGCCACGACCGCGGCCTCGGTCGGCGTGAACACGCCCATGCGCAGGCCCACGAGGATGATGATCGGCAGCATCAGCGCCCAGATCGCCTTGCGGAAGGTGGCGAAGATCTCGGCCGACGACTTGCGCGGCGGCGGCACGATCTTCTCGCGCCGCACGAGCCAGGCCCAGGTGAGCCATAGCGCCGCGCCGATCAGGAGGCCCGGCACGATGGCCGCGAGGAACAGCTTCGAGATCGACACGTTGGCGGCCACGCCGAAGATCACCAAGCCGATGCTCGGCGGAATCACCGGCCCGATCACGCCCGTGGCCGCGATGAGGCCGGCCGCGCGCGGCTTGTCGTGGCCGGCCTTCACCATCATCGGCAGCAGCAATGCGGTGAGCGCGGCGGCGTCGGCCACGGCCGAGCCCGAGAGCGCCGAGAGCAGGCAGCCGGCCATGATGGTCACGTAGCCGAGCCCGCCCTTCACATGCCCGACCACCGCGAGCGCGAAGTCGACGATGCGCTTCGACAAGCCGCCCACGTTCATGATCTCGCCGGCCAGCATGAAGAAGGGCACGGCCAGCAGCGGAAAGCTGTCCGCGCCGCCGATCACGTTCTGCGCGAGGATCTGCGCATCGAACAGGTCCAGGTGCCACATGAGCGCCACGCCGCTCGCGAGCAGCGAGAAGGCGATGGGAATGCCCATCGCCATGGCCAGGAGGAGGGAGCCGACAAAGACGAGGATGGTCATTTGCGCGCTCCCGGCGTCTCGTTCTGCGAACCCAGGATCTGCTGGAGCTGCACGGCTTCTTCCGACTCCTGCACCATCACCAGTTCGCTCTCGGCAATGCGGCCGGTGAGAAGGCGCAGCAGGTCGAGCGCAAGGATGAAGCCGGCCAGCACCGAGAACACCACGCCCGACGCATACACGATGGCCATCGACGCGCCGGTGACCGGCGCCGTCACGTCCCAGTTGATGCGCGCCTGCGCCATGCTGCCCTGGAACAGCAGCCACACGATGTAGAGCATCACGACGTGGCCGACGGCCAGGCAGATCTTCTTGCCGATGGGTGGCAGCTTCTGCACCACCATGTCCACGCCCAGGTGGCCGTGCTCCTTCAGCGCGACCACCGCGCCGAGGAAGGTCATCCAGATGAAGAGCCAGCGCGAGACTTCCTCGGACACCGTGATGCCCGAGTTGAAGCCGTAGCGCAGCACCACGTTGCCGAACACGAGCACCACCATGACCGCGAGCGCGGCCGCGATCAGCGCCTCGATGCCGGTGCAGCACCGGTCGATCCAGCGACTCATGGCGCGGCCGCGGCCAAGGCTGTTCTTTGCATCTCCACCAGCGCGCGCAGCGCGGCCAGGTACGACAGCGGCCCGAGCCCCTGCACCGTGCCCTTGACCGCCGGCGAGATGATCGAGTGCGCACGCCACGCCTCGCGCGCGGCGATGTTGGACATGTGAACCTCGATGGTCGGGAACGGCATGGCCTTGATCGCGTCGTGCAGCGGCACGCCGTGCTGGGTGAGGCCCGCGGGGTTGACCAGCGCGCCTTGCGCATCGTCGATGTGCGTGTGCAGGAAATCGATCAGGTCGCCTTCGTGGTTCGACTGGATCGTCTCCAGCGTCACGCCGAGTTCGCCTGCGAGCGACTGCAGTTGCGCGTTGATTTCGGCGAGCGTGGTCTTGCCGTAGATGTGAGGTTCGCGGCGGCCGAACAGGTTGAGGTTGGGGCCGTGGAGGACGAGGATCTTCATGGGGAGCTTCGGTGAGAGGGCTTTTTTTGCTTACTTGCGGATGCGTGCGAGTTCGTCGTTGTAGAGCTTGACGATGGCGGGGTCGTACTGTGCGGCGAACTTGTCGATGACCGGCTTGGCGACAGTGCGCATGCGCGCTTGCTCGGCAGCTGAGAGTTCGTTGAACTGCGCGCCCTTGGCCTGCAGGTCGCCCACGGCCTTCTGCGCTGCGGCGCGGCTCACTTGCCGTTGATAACCACGCGCTTCATTGGCCGCGTCGTTCATCATCTTCTGCTCAGCGGGGGTGAGCGAGTCCCAGAACTTCTTGCTCACCAGCACGATGTTGGCGGCGTAGACGTGGTTCGTGGCGCTCACGAACTTCTGCACTTCGTAGAACTTGTTCGAGAGGATCACGGCATACGGGTTCTCTTGACCGTCCACCGCCTTCGCTTCGAGCGCGCCATACAGCTCTGCAAAGGGCATCGGCACCGGGTTGGCCTTGAAGGCCTTGAAGGTCTCCAGGAACACCGGGTTCGGAATCACGCGGATCTTCAGGCCTTCGAGGTCTTCGGGCTTGGTGATAGGGCGCTTGCTGTTGGTGACGTTGCGAAAGCCCAGGTCCCAATAGCCGAGGGCAACAAGGCCCTTCTCGGGCAGCTTGGCGATGAGGGCTTGTCCGAGAGGCCCATCGAGCAACGCATCGGCTTGCGCGAAGGAATTCACCGAGAAGGGGAAGTCCACAAGCCCGAACTCCTTGACGATGCCCGCAAGCGAAGTGGTGGCCGGGGCCGACATCTGCTGCACGCCGCCCTGCAGGGCAGATTGCTGCTGCATCTCGTTGCCCAGTTGGGAGGCGGGGAATTCCTGGACCTTCATCTTGCCGCCGCTCTTGGCCGAGAGCAGCTCGGCGAATCGCTTGACGCCGAAGCTCACGGGGTGATCGGCATTGTTGAGGTGGCCGAAGCGGATCACGCGATCCTGCTGCGCCCACGACGGAGCGGCAAGGCCGACGCAGAAGCTGGCAATGGCAAGCGTACGAAGAAGTTTCACAAGAGGTCCTCAGGGAAGATGGAAAAACCGATTGGGCGCGATTATGGATTTTCTTGGAAAGCGTTTCCACTATGGAAATCCCTTCCCTGTCTGTTACGCTCCGCCGGGCAAGATCACCGTCGTCTGTGAAATGAAATTCGAAAGAGCGATATGAGCGGGATACTGGAACGCAGCTTCAAGGTGCTGGAATACCTGGCCGAACATCCGGAGGGCTGCGCGCTCTCTGCCCTGGCAAGCGAATTGGAGATACCGCTGAGCGCGTCGCACCGCCTGCTCACGGAACTCATTCGCTGCGGCTATGTGCGGCAGGACCCGCGCGATGGCCACTACCTGCTGACCATCAAGCTGGTCTCGATCAGCCTGTCGTTCCTGAGCCGCTCCGGCATCGTCGACATCGCGCAGCCCCTGCTTGACCAGTTGGCCTCGGCCTCGGGCGAACTGGTGCGGCTGGCCGTGGTCGATGGCGACGACCTCACTTTCGTGGCCAAGGCGCAGGGCGCCACACGCGGCCTTCGCTACGACCCGGACATGGGCCTGTCGGTCAACCTCTCGTGCAGCGCGGCCGGCCACGCATGGCTCTCGACGATGAGCGAGGACGCCGCCACCGTGCTCGTCGCGAAGAAGGGACTGGGCACGCCGCAGGACTACGGCCCCAAGGCGCCCACCTCCATCAAGGGCGTGATGGCCTTCGTGAAGGCTGCGCATCAGCGCGGCTTCAGCATGATCAATGAAGTGTTCGCGCCGGGCATGACAGCCATGGCCGCGCCGGTGCGCGGCGCCGACGGCACGGCCATCGGCGTCGTCACCATCGCGGGGCCGCTGAGCCGCCTGACGCCGCAACGGATGGAAGCGCTCGGACCCGCGCTTCTTCAGACCGCCGAAGACGTTGCGCGTGCCAGCGGCGCATCGGCGTTGTTCAAGAAAAGAGCCTAAGTCGGCTTACATAAAAGGAGACAAGCCATGAAGAGAGATTCGATTCGCAAGCTCGCGATGCTGGCTACCATTGCGGCCGCCGCCGCATTCGCCACCGGCAGCGCGTTCGCGCAGATCAAGGAGCGCACGCTCAAGTTCGCGTTCCAGAACCAGACCGGCCATCCGCAGGCGCAGGGCGCGCAGAAGTTCGCCGACATCGTCGCGGCCAAGTCCGGCGGCAAGATCACGGTGAAGCTGTTCGCGGGTGGCTCGCTCGGCGGCGACCTGCAGACGGTGTCCGCATTGCAGGGCGGCACGGTTGAGATCACCGTGCTCAACGCCGGCATCCTCTCCGCGCAGGTGAAGGAGTTCGCGGCCTACGACTTCCCGTTTCTCTTCAACAGCGGCAAGGAAGCCGATGCCGTCACCGACGGTCCCTTCGGCCAGAAGCTGATGGCCAGGCTCGAAGAGAAGGGCCTGCACGGCCTGGGTTACTGGGACCTGGGCTTTCGCAACCTCACCAACAGCAAGCGGCCGATCGTGAAGGCGGACGACATCGCGGGGCTGAAGGTCCGCGTCATCCAGTCGCCGATCTACATCGACCTCTTCAGCGCGCTCGGTGCCAACGCCACGCCGCTGCCGTTCCCCGAGCTCTACCCGGCGCTCGACCAGAAGGCGGTCGACGGGCAGGAGAACCCGAACACGACGATCCTGTCGTCCAAGTTCGCAGAGGTGCAGAAGTACATCACCCAGACGCGCCACATCTACAACCCGCAGGCGCTCCTCGTCAGCAAGAAGACCTGGGACGGCATGAGCGCCGAAGAGAAGAAGATCATTTCCGACGCCGCCGCCGAGGCCACCGTGTTCCAGCGCCAGGCTTCGCGCGGCGCGGCCGACAGTGCGCTCGATGCGCTCAGGAAGGCCGGCATGACCGTCTCCGAACTGCCGCCCGAAGAAATGGCCAAGCTGCGCGCCAAGGTGAAGCCCGTCATCGACAAGTACTCGGCCTCGGTGGGCGAGGCCACCGTCAAGGAGCTGATGGCCGAGATCGACAAGGCGCGCAAGTAAATCGGATCAGACGATCCGCACCGACAGGTTGGGCAACCCGTCGATGTGGATTTCGATCAGATCGCCGCGCACCACCGGCCCCACGTTCTCGGGCGTGCCCGAATAGATGATGTCGCCGGGCATCAGCTCGAAGGCCTGCGACAGCCGGCTGATCTGCTCGGCGACCGACCAGATCATGTACTTGAGCGTGGCGTGCTGCTTCGTTTCGCCATTCACCTTGAGCCAGATCGCGCCATCGGCGAAATGACCGACCTTCGCCACCGGATGGATCGGCCCGATGGGTGCCGAGTGGTCGAAGCTCTTGCCGATTTCCCACGGCTTCTTCTGGTCGCCCATTTCGCGCTGCAAGTCGCGGCGCGTCATGTCCAGGCCCAGCGAGTAGCCGTACACGTGGTCGAGCGCGCTCGCCGCCGGAATGTTCTTGCCGCCCTTGGCGAGCGCAACGACCAGCTCCACCTCGTAGTGGTAGTTCTTGGTGAGCGTGGGGTAGGGGTGGTCGGCCACCTTGCCCGGCATCACGACCTGGATCGCGTCGGCCGGCTTTTGAAAGAAGAAGGGCGGCTCGCGCGTCGGGTCCGAGCCCATCTCGCGCGCATGGGCGGCGTAGTTGCGGCCGATGCAATAGATGCGGCGCACCGGGTACACCTGTTCGCTGCCGACGATGGGCACCGTCGATACCGCGACATCGAAAGGCGTGGGCGCCGTGCGCCCGGCACCGGCGGGCAAGGCGCAACCGGCAATGGCGCCCGTGGCCATGGCGGCGGAACCGGCCAGGAGGCCGCGGCGTGATGAGGTGTTGGACATGGTCTGTGTCTCCTTCGGGTTATGTCTGAAAGCGCGTCGTCGATTCTGGGATGACGCACGGCCGCCGCGCCGCACGCATCTACGCAAAAACAGGACACAAGCAACACGCGCACCGGAGCCGTTGCCCACGCCTCTCGCTACCATCGCGCCATGCCGGCTCCCCACCAGTCCAGCACCTCCAGCTCCCGCCTCTACGGCATGCAGGAGCGCGCGAACCATCTCGACTTCGACATCCGCTTCGAAGGCGCGCGCGACGTGCTCGCAAGGCCGCACCGGCACGAGTACTTCCAGATCCAGGTGAGCATCGAAGGCGGCGAGCAGCAGCTCATCGGCGGCGCGGTGCGGCCGTTCCGCGCGGGGCACCTGAGCTTCGTGCTGCCGTATCGCGTGCACGTGGTGCCGCATCCCGTCGGTGCCCGCTACGCCATCGTGAACTTCGACCAGGGCTTTCTCTGGCCCGAACTTGCCGTCGAGCCGCTCGATCTCGAAGAGGTGTCCGTCGCGCGGCATCCCGAACTCGCGCCGTTCCTCTTTCAGGAGTACGTCGACTTCACTTTCGACGAAGCGGATTTCGCGCGCATCCTGCGCTGGCTCGATGAACTCTCCGCTCTGAACCGCGCGCGGGGGTTCGCCACTGCGGGCGCGATCCGCGGCATCCTGCTGCAGCTCATCGCGCTGGCCTGCCAGCGGCACGAGGGAACATTGTTGGAGCAGGCCGCACGCCACAGCGGCCGCAGTTCGCGGCGCGATGCGCTGCAGCGTGTGATGCGCTACGTGCGCGAACACCTGAGCGAAGAGATGTCGCTCAACGAAGCGGCGGCTGCGGCGATGCTGTCGCCCAACTACCTCGCGCATCTGCTCAAGAAGCAGACCGACCGCACCTTCACCGAGCTCGTCACCGAGCGGCGGCTGGAGCGCGCAAAGGAATTGCTGCTGACCTCCAGCGTCCGCATCGGCGACATCGCGCAGCAATGCGGCTTCAGCGATGCCGACTATTTCAGCCGGCGCTTTCGCCAGCAGATCGGCGTCACGCCAAGGCAGTTCCGCCAAGGCGCGAGCGCGCCGGCTGCTGCTGCTGCTGCCGTTGTTACTTCTTCATCGCCTTGATGTCGGCCTTGCCCTTGCTCTCTTCGGCCTTGGCCTGCTTCACGCAGGCGGACTTGGCGTCGCCCTTCTGGTCGTCGCACTTTTCCTTGGCGATGTCGTAGGCGGCTTCGACCTTGGCCTCGGCCACCTTGCGTGCGTTGCTGTCGCTGGGCCGCACCTTCTGGTCGAGCTCGGCCTTGGCGATCTTTTCCTTGCCCTTGGCTTCCTCGACGCAGACGTCCTTCGCGTTGTCCTTCATGGCATCGCAGGCGGCCTTGTCGGCCTTGTAGTCGGCGGCGATCTTGTCGCGACCGGCCTTGAGCTCCGCCACGGCGGGGTCCATCGTTGCCGCCGGAGGCGGGGTTGTTTGCGCATGGGCCGCAAGTGCCATGAAGCACGACGCGGTCGCGCATATCCGCAGGAACTTTTGCATGGTCATCTCCTTGACGCCGGTGTTGGTTGTTGCATCGGTTCCGGCGCCTGAAAACATCCTAGGAAGCGGCGGCGGGCAGGTGGTAGGACGCCTCGCGAACCAGCCGTAAGCACATGCTGACGCGACGGCCGGCGTGTGCGCACGCATGCACCTTCTCCGGCAAGAGATGGCGATGGAGATGAAGGTGGCGACCGCGCTGCGCCTCAGTGCGCGCTGGCGGCGATGTTGCGTATTTCGCTGTGCAGGGCACGCTGCCCCGAAGCCAGCGCGGCCTCGTAGCTATCGGCCGCATCGAAGGCGCTGCGAAGCACGGTCGGGTTCGCGCCGTTCGCATCGGTTTCCAGCAGCCGCCAGACGAACGAGCCGGGCACCGGCTCCTCGATGATGAGTTCGATCGGATGTGTCATGGCCCGACGATGTTCCCTTGGAAATCGGGTGTCTGTAGGCCAAGTCTGAATTTTCCAGAGGTCTCGCAAGGGGGCGAAAGCCGCCGCGTGTGAAACGTAGTGTGTTCGTTTTCAAGGCCGACACAGAGGCATACGCAATGTGTGTCCGAGGCGCGAGGTGCGGCGAACAATCCGCTCGTTCTTTCCCCAACCCCCTCCACTTCCTTGTTCAGAACAACATCATCATGAGCATTCGATCCAATGTAGTTCTCGCCGTTGCGGCGGTCGCGGCCTCGGTCGCCGTTCTCACTTTTGCCGCGCCGCCCCCGGGTGGCGACGTTCCCGCGGGCGCCGCGCAGCAGGCGCCCGAATTCCAGAACATCGACAAGTGGCTCAACTCCGAGCCGCTGAAGCTGCAGGACCTGCGCGGCAAGGTCGTGCTCGTCGACTTCTGGACCTACACCTGCATCAACTGCCTCAACCACCTGCCGTACGTCAAGGACTGGAACGCGAAGTACAAGGACAAGGGCCTCGTCGTCGTGGGCGTGCACACGCCCGAGTTCGCCTACGAGAAGTCGACCAAGAACGTGCAGGACGCGATCAAGCGCCTGCAGATCCAGCACGCCGTGGCGCAGGACAACAGCTACGGCACCTGGAAGGCCTTCAACAACCAGTACTGGCCCGCGGTCTACCTGATCGACAAGCAGGGAAAGATCGTCTATTCGCACTTCGGCGAAGGCAGCTACGGCACGACGGAGAAAAAGATCCAGGCGCTGCTGGCCGAGCCGTCGCCGGTGGCTGGTGGTGCTGCTGCTGCCACCGGAGGCTGAGATGAAGAAGCTCTGGTTCGCGCTCCTCTTCTTCGCGGGCGGCTTCGCACACGAAGTGCGGAACCCGGTGAGTTGCCAATGCATCACGGCCCGCGAGTCGGCGGGCCCTCGGAAACGCGCCCATTCATGAAAGGGCGCAGGGCGAGGGGCGGCGCTCAGTCGTCCCGCGCTTCGACCGCCGAGGCGAAGACATAGCCTTCGCTGCGCACCGTCTTGATGTAGCGCGGCTCGCGCGCATCGTCGCGCAGCCGCTGGCGCAGGCGGCTCACCAGCAGATCGATCGAGCGCTCGAAGAGCTCCGCCTCGCGGCCCTGCGTGAGGCTGAGCAACTGGTCGCGGCTCAGCACCTTCTGCGGATGGTCGAGAAACACGCGCAGCAGGCGGTACTCGGCGCCGCTCAGCGCCACCATCGTGCCGCTGTCGTCCAGCAGGTGGCGCGCCACCGTGTCCACATGCCAGTCGCCGAAGGCCAGCTTCTGCGACGGCTCCACTGCGCCCATGTTCGGCGGCAGCATGCGCGTGCGCCGCATCACCGAGCGGATGCGCGCGAGCAGCTCGCGCGCCGAGAAAGGCTTGGCCAGGTAATCGTCGGCGCCCATCTCCAGGCCCAGGATGCGGTCGGCCTCTTCGCTGCGCGCGGTGAGCATCAGGATCGGCGTGGCCTTGTACTTGCCGGTGCGCAGGTCCCGGCACAGCGTGAGCCCGTCTTCGCCCGGCAGCATCAGGTCCAGGATGATGAGGTCGAAAGGCCCCGACTCCTCCAGCGCCGCGCGCATGTGCCGGCCGGTGGGCACCGCCACCACGCGCAGACCGTTCTTGACCAGGTAGGTCGTGAGCAGTTCGCGGATTTCCCGGTCGTCGTCGACGATGAGGATGTGGTCGGAGGTCTTTGGGGTCATGGCTGTGGGTGAGGTGTGAAGTGCGCCGCAGCCGGAATGTATCCCGCAGGGGCTTCGCTGCAAGCGGGTTTGTATTCGCAAGTATCTGGCGGCGCGGGCGCGACAGTTTGTTTCGCGTCGCACCAGGCCTCGGGCCGCCACTGCTTGCTTCGGTGAAACGTAGTGTGTGGATTTCCAGCGCGGATACAGAGGCATACGCAAGGTGATCCCAGGGGGCGGGGACGGCCCAACAATCCGGTCCGTTCCCAACAAACCCTTCCAAGGAAACACCATGACCTCCACCGAAAAGATCCTCTACACCGGCAAGACCCACACCACCGGCGGCCGTGACGGCGCATCGACCAGCAGCGACGGCCGCCTGGACGTCAAGCTCTCTTCCCCCGGCGGCCCGGGCACCGGCACCAACCCCGAGCAGCTCTTCGCCGCCGGCTGGTCCGCCTGCTTCATCGGCGCCATGGGCCTGGCGGCCGGCAAGCTCAAGATCAAGCTGCCCGCCGACTTGGCCGTGGACACCGAGGTCGACCTGGCCAACACCGATGGCGCCTACTTCCTCAAGGCCCGCCTGAACGTCAGCGTGCCCGGCATCGAGCGCGAGGTCGTCCAGTCGCTGGTGGATGCGGCGCACCAGACGTGCCCGTACTCCAAGGCCACGCGCGGGAACATCGACGTCGCGATCAACGTGGTCTGACGCCGAGACCTGACGCATGACAGGGCCGAACGGGTAATGTTCCATGTCGCTTCTTGCTGCTGAACACACTGCGATACATGCGATGGGCTTTCGGGCGAGGCCCGGGTCTATAAACGAGCCCATGTCCACCCCACCCGCCAGCCCCGCCGTCGTGAATCCTCCTGCAAGCACCGCCGGTGGCTTGCGCCGGCTGGTGCCGCGGTCGCTCTTCTCCCGCGTGACGCTGATCATCGTGGTGGGCCTGGCGATCGCCCAGTTGCTCACCTTCGCCGCCATCCGCTACGAGCGCGACATGGCGATGCGCGAGCTGATGATGATCGGCATCGAGCGCGACATCGCCAGCTCGGTCGCCATCCTCGACCGCCTGCCCGCCGCCGAACGCCCCGCCTGGCTCGAGAAGCTGGAGCGGCGCAACTACCGCTTCGTGCTGGGCGGCATGGCCGAAGGCGTGGCGCCCCAGTCGCTGCTGTCGCAGCAGTTCGCCACCGCCATCGTCGAGGCGATGCGGCCGTTCGAGATCGTCAAGGTCGGGCAGGTGGCCCGTCCGCCCGAGGGCCTGCAGATCCAGGTGCGGCTGCACGATGGCTCTTCTGTCGTGGTGCACGCCATGCGCGTGGGCATGCCGGTGTCGAGCTGGGTGATGTGGGTGCTCGTGATCCAGTTGCTGGTGCTGGCCGTCTGCGCCTGGTTCGCGGTGCGGCTGGTCACGCGGCCGCTGGCCGAGCTGGCCGCCGCGGCCGACGACCTGGGCCCCGACCTCAAGGCACAGAAGCTCGCGGAAGAAGGCCCCACCGAAGTGGCGCACGCCGCGCGCGCCTTCAATGCGATGCAGCAGCGCATCGGCGGCTACATGTCCGAACGCGTGGAGATCCTGGCCGCCATCTCGCACGACCTGCAGACACCGATCACGCGGATGCGGCTTCGCACCGAGATGATGGACGACGAGCACGACCGCACCAAGTTTCGCCAGGACCTGGACGCGATGAATTCGCTGGTGCGCGAAGGCGTGACCTATGCGCGCACCCTGCACGGTGCCACCGAGCCGCCGCTGCGCATGGATGCCGACGCGCTGCTCGAAAGCATGCTGGCCGACTACGAGGACGCCGGCAAGACGGTGCACCTCGAAGGCAAGGCGGGCACGCCGATCGTCGGCCGCCCGAACGCGATGCGCCGTATCGTCATGAACCTGATCGACAACGCGCTGATCTTCGGCAGCGATGTGCGGGTGCGCGTGCAACCCGGTGATGGGCAACTGGCCATCGCCGTCGTCGACAACGGCCCCGGCATTCCACCCGACGAACTCGATGCGGTGCTCAAGCCCTTCTACCGCGTCGAGAGCTCGCGCAATCGCAGCACCGGCGGCACCGGCCTCGGCCTTGCCATCGCGCACCAGTTGGCGATGGCGATGGGCGCCGAACTCAAGCTGCAGAACCGCCCCGAAGGCGGACTGGAGGCACGCCTGACCATGCCCACGCGAATCGCCTAGAGGAAAGCGGGCCGCGCACGCCGCAGCCGTTTCCTCTTCACCTGTTTCCTGCAACCCGCGGCTCGTGCGTCGAGACCGAGAAGACCCCGCACGCCCCGAGGGCGCGCACCGACCGCTACAAACGAGACCCGAACCATGCTGCTGCTCCTTCTCATTGCCTACCTGGGCGGGGTGCTCACCATCCTGAGCCCCTGCATCCTGCCGGTGCTGCCCTTCGTGTTCGCACGCGCCGACCGCCCGTTCCGCTCGCATGGCCTGCCGATGCTGCTGGGCATGGCGGTGGCCTTCGCCGCCATCGCCACGTTGGCGGCAGTGGGTGGCGGCTGGGTGGTCACGGTCAACGAATACGGGCGCTACGCGGCGATCGCAATGCTCGCGCTCTTCGGCGTGACGCTGCTGTTCCCGAGCGTGGCCGACCGTATGAGCCGGCCGCTGGTCGCGCTGGGCATTCGCCTGGCGCAAGCGCAACCCGACGGTCCGAATGCCAAGGCCTCGGTGTTCTCGCCGCTGCTGCTGGGCGTCGGCACGGGTCTGCTCTGGGCTCCGTGCGCGGGTCCGATCCTCGGGCTCATCCTGACGGGCGCTGCGCTCAACGGCGCAAGCGTCGGCACCACCGTGCTGCTGTTCGCGTACGCCGCCGGCGCGTGCACCTCGCTGGCTGCGGCGCTGCTGTTCGGCGGACGCTTGTTCGCAGTCATGAAGCGGTCGCTGCACACCGGCGAGTGGGTGCGTCGCGTGGCCGGCGTTGCCGTGCTGGTGGGCGTTGGCGCGATCGCGCTGGGGCTCGACACCGGCGTGCTCAGCCAGCTCTCGGTGGGCACCACCTCGGCACTCGAGAAAGCGCTCGTGGAGAAGATCGACATGCCGAAGCCGCAACCGCAATCCACGCCCTTGGTCGAATCTTCCCCGCAGCAACAAGACACCGGCCTCGTGAAGACAGCCGCCGTGCTCCCCGAACCGGCACCCGTGCACAAGCTCGGCATAGAGGGGCAGTTCCCTTCGCTTGCCGGTGCGACCGAATGGATCAACTCGCCACCGCTGACCCCCGAGTCCCTGCGCGGGAAAGTCGTGCTGGTCGACTTCTGGACCTACTCGTGCATCAACTGCCTGCGCACGCTGCCCTACGTTCGTGCCTGGGCCGAGAAGTACAAGGACGCGGGGCTCGTCGTCCTCGGCGTGCACTCGCCGGAGTTCGCGTTCGAGAAGCGATCGGCCAACGTGCGCAAGGCGACGAAGGACCTCGGCATCGAGTTCCCGGTGGCGCTGGACAACGACTTCAAGATCTGGCGCGGCTTCGACAACCAGGCCTGGCCCGCGTTCTATTTCATCGATGCAGAGGGCCGCATCCGCCATCACCAGTTCGGCGAGAACCGCTACGACAAGGCCGAGCAGATCCTCCAGCAGTTGCTCGCCGAAGCGGGGCAACGCAACCTGCCGGCTGGCGTGGTCGCACCGAAGGGCGAGGGCACGCAGGCCGCGCCGGGCGACGAACTCGCGATGTCGGGCGAGACCTATGTGGGCGCCGAGCGTGCGCAAGGCTTCGCATCGCCCGGTGGTCTGGTGAACGGCCGTGCGCATGTCTATCAAAGCCCTGCGATGCTGCGCACGAACCAGTGGGCACTGGCGGGCGAGTGGACCGTGGAGTCCGAGCGCGCCGTGTCGAACCAGCCGAACGGCCGCATTGCCTACCGCTTCCAGGCGCGTGATCTGCACCTTGTGCTCGGCCCCATGGCGGATGGCAAGCCGGTGCGCTTCCGCGTTCTCATCGACGGCAAGGCGCCGCTCGCGGACCACGGCGCGGACACCGACGCGCAAGGCTACGGGACCATCGAGGCGCAGAAGCTCTACCAGCTCGTTCGCCAGACGAAGAGCGGGAAGGACCGGTTGTTCGAGATCGAATTCCTCGACGGCGGGGCGCAGGCTTACGCGTTCACGTTCGGCTGAAGGAAGTCATTCAGGGCGGCGATCGCGCCGACGGGGTACCTTGCTCCGCGAATGTCCCCCGGCCTGCGGCCTCCTCCTTGATTTCGCTGCGCAAGGCACCCCATCGGCACGTTCGTTTTCAGAGCCGTCGTTGATCAGCGATACACCCGCGGCGCGCGCGAGTGCGCAGGGCATCGGGTGCTCCCCGCAGCGAAATCAAGGAGGAGGGCGAAGCCCGGGGGACATTCGCGGAGGGGAGTACCCGGTGGCCTGTGCACCCACCCCGAACAGCAGCTTGCGTTCAGAGCAACCCGAGCGTCAACGCCTTCAAGGTAGCCGCAGCCCGCGTCGTGCATTCGAGCTTGCGAAAAATGTTCTCCAGATGCGCCCGCACGGTGCTCGGGCTGATGCCCAACACGCGCGCCGCTTCCTTGTTGCTGTCACCCAGGCTGATGCGCCCCAGCACTTCGATCTCGCGACTGGAGAGAAGGGCGGCCGCTTCGTTCGATGGCGCGATGGCAGTTTCGGTCTGTGGGTGCCCCGTCAGTACAGCAACAGCCGCCGCATCGAGCCGCCCAAGTTCCGCCTCGCGTTTCAGCGCCGCGATCGCATCGGCTTCATCGAGCGCAGCCTGCCCCGGACGGCTGGTGCGCAACAACACCCAATGCGCCGCCACCGCCAACACACGGCCCGCCACATCGATGGCCGGCCCCTTGATACCGCGGAAAAAACCCGAGCCGTCGAGGCGCTCGTCCACGAACGAGGCGATCTCCGCTTCGGTTCGCAGCGTGCCGATGCGGCGCGCCGCGCGGTCCGTCCAGTAGGGCACGAGGCGCAGGCGTTCCTTGTCGGCTTCACTCTGCACACCCGGCGAATCCCATACCGCGTTCGGCACCGACGCGCGGCCGATGCCGTGGATGAGGGCCGCGCGCCGCACCTGCCCCTGCTCGACATCGCCCAGCCCCACGCCGGCAGCACACGCGAATGCGGCATCGGCCACGCGGCGCGAGAAGCCGGTCATCCATGGCAGCTTGAGGTCGATCACGTCGGCGATCAGTTCGAGCGATGTGGTCGTCTCGCGCAGTGCATTGGAGGGCGACTGCATGTCGGCCGCCGCACCTTGCTCCAGCGCATGCAGCCAGTCGACTGCGTGCTGTTGCACCGCATCGACCACGAAGGCCGGATAGCGCGCATCGGCGCGGTCGGCGATGTAGCGCAAGGCATTGCTCAGGCCATGCACGCGCGAGAAGATTTCAAGGTCGCCCGCGACCGAGACGATGAACACCTCTTCGGGAATCTGCGAGGCGCGCAGCCCGTGCGGCTTGCCCTGCCCGTCGAAGGTCTCGAACATGTGGCGCAGCGTGCGCTCGACCCCCGGCGGCATGCCCAGCGTGCGTGCGATGTCGCCGGACACCTCGCAATGGATCTCCGCCATCGGACCGACGGAGGCCGCGAGCTCGGCCGCGGCGCTCGCCGATGCGTTCGAGAGCATCGCGCGGCGCCCGCCGACGTCGTCGCCCATCAGGTCGGAGAACTCGGGCGCATTCGCGGTGCAGCCGGACCATCGCAAGAGCGACGCGCAGGCCGCATGGCCTTGCACCGTGGCATCGCGGCCGAGGGCGGCGGCGAGTTGCGAGGCGATCCACGCGGTGCGCGCGGAATGGTCGATGGGTTGCCCCATGCTCAGGTCGCCGACGAATGCAAGGGCCTTGATGGCGTCGAAGACCGGGATATGGGGCGCAGGCTGCACGGGAGAAATCGAAGAAAAAAGTAAGAAAACGCGCCGGCCTGGGCCAGCGCGCCGGGCACCTTACTTGGATTGGTTCACGGCGTCCAGAATCACCTGCGCCACCTTGGCCGGCTGCGATTGCTGCGGCACGTGGCTGCTGTTCACCGTGGTGACGGTCGCGCCGATCTTCTTGGCCATGTCGCGTTGCAGCGCGGGCTGGATCATGTGGTCCGAATTCGCGACCAGGAACCACGAGGGCTTGGTCTTCCAGGCGGCCACCGTCAGCTTCTGCTCGAACGACTTGCCCTGGATCGGCCCCTGCGTCGCGGTCATCACCGAGGTGGCGGCGGCGGGAAGGTCCTGTGCGAAGTGCTTGGACATGCCTTCCTTCGTGAGCGACAGGAAGCCGCTCGCATCGGCCTTGATGTGCGCGAAGCCGGGCGCGGCCGGGTAGTCCTTGCCGAGCTCGGCCGAGGTCTGGCCCGCATCGGGTGCGAAGGCCGCGATGTAGACCAGCGACGACACCTTGTCGTTCGCGCCGGCCTCGGTGATGACCGAGCCGCCCCACGAGTGGCCGACCAGCACGACCTTGCCGGGCTGCGCATCGATGGCGCGCTTGGCAGCGGCCACGTCGTCGTCGAGCGAAGTGAGCGGGTTCTGCACCGCCACCACGTTCACGCCCTTGGCCTGCAGCAGCGGAATGACCTTGGCCCAGTCGGAGCCGTCGGCGAATGCACCGTGGACGATGACCACGCTGGGCTTGTCGGCGGCGATGGCGCCGGTGGCGAAGGAGAGGCCGATGGCGAGGGCGGCGGCGGCGAGCTTGAAGCGTTGAGCGGTTTTCATGAGGGTCCTGAAGAGAAGGTTGGAAGCAGTGGTGAAGGGGAGCCCGTACTGTCGTCGCGCGGGGTTTTGAACGCCATTGGACGAATGTCCTACTGGCGCCGGCCGGGCCCTTGTCACTCAGGGTTTGCCCTTGGTTCCGGGTCCGGTGGTTCGGACGGACATCCGGCTGCGTATCCGGATTCTCGGCAGGCCGAAGGGTCAAGGGCGGCGCCGATCCTCATGAAATCAACGGCTTAGCGCGCTTCGGACGGCGGCTTGCGCATGGCATATCGATTGCTGGGTTCACGGGAGCGGCCGCGCGACCCGATGAGGTGCCGGCCATGACACAGGAGACAAACCCACAGCCCCAGGCGACCTTGAGCCTGCGGCGACCGTCAGGCGGACCGATGCGTTCGTGCTGCCGGGCCGCACTGCGGCAGCCAGCGTTTGCATCCCCCGTCGATCGTTCTGCAGGTGCCCGGCCGCGTGCCGCCGGTGCCAGAAATTTTCTAGGAGATACCCGTGGACTCTCAGGCCGCACCCAAGCCCTTTTACAAATCCCTCTACTTCCAGGTCATCACGGCCATCGTGCTCGGGGTGCTGCTGGGCCACTTCTGGCCCGACACCGGCGCCTCGATGAAACCGCTGGGCGACGGCTTCATCAAGCTCATCAAGATGATCATCGCGCCGATCATCTTCTGCACGGTGGTGGTCGGCATCGCCGGCATGGAAGACATGAAGAAGGTCGGCAAGACCGGGGGCCTCGCGCTCCTGTACTTCGAGATCGTGAGCTCCATCGCGCTGGTGGTCGGACTGGTGATCATCAACATCGTGCGGCCCGGCGCCGGCATGAATGTCGACGTGAGCCAGCTGGATGCCAAGAGCGTCGCGGCCTACACCGGCCCCGGCAAGATGCAGAGCACCACGGACTTCCTGCTCAACGTGATTCCCAACACGGTGGTCGATGCCTTCGCCAAGGGCGAGATCCTGCAGGTGCTGCTGATCGCGGTGATGTTCGGCTTTGCGCTGCACAAGTTCGGCGGCCGCGGCACGCTGGTGTTCGACGTGATCGAGAAGGGCTCGCATGTGCTCTTCGTGATCGTGGGCTACATCATGAAGGTCGCGCCCATCGGCGCCTTCGGCGCGATGGCCTTCACCATCGGGAAGTACGGCGTGAGCTCGCTGCTGCAGCTCGGCCAGCTCATGGCGACCTTCTACCTGACCTGCCTCTTGTTCATCTTCGTGGTGCTGGGGGGAATCGCGCGATTCCACGGCTTCAGCATCTGGAAGTTCATCAAGTACATAAAGGAAGAACTGCTGATCGTGCTGGGCACCTCATCGAGCGAATCGGTGCTGCCGCGCATGATGGCCAAGCTGGAGAACCTGGGCGCCAAGAAGTCGGTGGTCGGGCTGGTGGTGCCCACGGGCTATTCGTTCAACCTGGACGGAACTTCGATCTACCTGACGATGGCGGCGGTGTTCATCGCGCAGGCGACCAACACCGACATGACGCTCACGCAGCAGCTCACGCTGCTCGCGGTGTTGCTGCTCACCTCGAAGGGCGCGGCGGGCGTCACCGGCAGCGGCTTCATCGTGCTGGCGGCCACGCTCTCGGCCGTGGGCCATGTGCCGGTGGCAGGGCTCGCGCTCATTCTGGGCATCGACCGCTTCATGTCGGAAGCGCGCGCGCTGACCAACCTGATCGGCAACGGTGTCGCGACCGTGGTCGTCGCCAAATGGACCGACGACCTGGACACGGTGCGCATGAACCGCATCCTGAACCAGGAGAGCACCGCCGAGGCCGAGGAGCCCGAGCAGGTGCTCGACGCGACCGAGGTGCACATGCCCGCCGGCCCGGCGCGCTGAACCGCAACGAAGTCGCTTCACTTCCTCTCTCGCTCTCGCATCAACCCCCAAAGGAGACTCTCATGTCAGACGAAATCGTGATCGTGGCCGCGCAACGCACGGCGGTCGGCAAGTTCGGCGGCGCGCTCGCCGGCACAGCCGCCCCCGACCTGGGCGCGCATGTGGTGAAGGGGCTGCTCGAGAAGGCCGGCGTGCCGGGCGATGCCGTGTCGGAAGTCATCATGGGCCAGGTGCTCGCGGCTGGCGCGGGGCAGAACCCGGCGCGGCAGACGGTCATCAAGGCCGGGCTGCCCATCGGCGTGCCGGGCCTCACCATCAACAAGGTCTGCGGCTCGGGCCTGAAGGCCGTGATGCTCGCGGCACAGGCCGTGAAGTGCGGCGATGCCGAGATCGTGTTGGCCGGCGGGCAAGAGAACATGAGCGCCGCGCCGCATGTGCTCCCCAACTCGCGCAACGGCCAGCGCATGGGCGACTGGAAGCTGGTCGACACGATGATCGTGGACGGCCTCTGGGACGTCTACAACCAGTACCACATGGGCACCACGGCCGAGAACGTGGCCAGGAAGTACGGCATCACGCGCGAGATGCAGGACGCGCTCGCGCTCGCCTCGCAGCAGAAGGCCGCGGCTGCGCAGGATGCGGGCCGCTTCAATGACGAGATCCTTCCGTTCAGCATCGCGCAGAAGAAGGGCGACCCGATCGTCTTCTCGACTGACGAGTTCGTGAACCGCAAGACCAACGCCGATGCGCTCGCCGGCTTGCGCCCCGCGTTCGACAAGGCAGGCTCGGTGACCGCGGGCAATGCCTCGGGCCTGAACGACGGCGCCGCCGCGGTGCTGGTGATGTCGGCCTCGCGCGCCGCCGCGCTGGGCCTCGAGCCGCTCGCCGTGATCCGCGCCTATGCGAGCGCGGGCCTCGATCCGTCGCTCATGGGCATGGGCCCGGTGCCCGCTTCGCAGCTCGCGCTCAAGAAGGCGGGCTGGAAGGCGCAAGACCTCGACCTGATGGAAATCAACGAAGCCTTCGCGGCGCAGGCCTGCGCGGTGAACCAGCAGATGGAATGGGACACCAGCCGCATCAACGTGAACGGCGGCGCCATCGCCATCGGTCACCCGATCGGCGCCTCGGGCTGCCGCGTGCTGGTGACGCTGCTGCACGAGATGCGCCGCCGCGGCGCGAACAAGGGCTTGGCCTCGCTGTGCATCGGCGGCGGCATGGGCGTCGCTCTGGCCGTCGAACGCGCCTGATCCGATTTTTTTCATCACACGACGAAGGAGCAAGCCAATGAGCAACAAACAACAAGTGGTCCTGGTCACCGGCGGCATGGGCGGCCTGGGCGAGACGATCTCCACCAAGATGGTCGATGCGGGCTACAAGCTCGCGGTGACCTATTCGCCGGGCAACAAGTCGCACGCCGAGTGGGTGGCGCAGATGGCGTCGCGCGGCTACCAGATCCTGGCCGTGCCCTGCGACGTGGCCGACTACGACTCGTGCGCGGAGGCGGTGCGCCAGGTGCAGGAGGCGCTGGGCCCGGTCGACGTGCTGGTCAACAACGCCGGCATCACGCGCGACATGACCTTCAAGAAGATGGACCAGATCAACTGGAACGCCGTGCTGCGCACCAACCTCGACAGCCTGTTCAACATGAGCAAGCAGGTGGCCGACGGCATGGTGGAGCGGGGCTGGGGCCGCATCATCAACGTGTCGTCGGTGAACGGCTCCAAGGGCGCGTTCGGCCAGACCAACTACTCGGCCGCCAAGGCCGGCGTGCACGGCTTCACCAAGGCCTTGGCGCTCGAGGTGGCCAAGAAGGGCGTGACGGTGAACACCATTTCGCCCGGCTACATCGGCACCAAGATGGTCACGGCCATTCCGAAGGAAGTGCTCGACAGCAAGATCCTGCCGCACATCCCCGTCGGCCGTCTCGGCAAGCCCGAGGAAGTGGCGGGCCTCATCATTTACCTGGCTTCGGAAGAAGCCGCCTTCGTGACGGGCGCGAACATCGCCATCAACGGCGGCCAGCACATGCAGTGAGCGCACGGCCATGATTTTGAGAGCGGCATCGATCAAGCCGCACTGATCCACAAGTTCGCCTGCGCGCCGGCCGCGCGATGGGTCTGAGCGCATGCCGAGCCTGGACGAAATGTTGCAGGAAACGTCGCAGGATATGCCCCACCGGGCTGCCACTGATGCGGCCTTCACGGCCTTGTGCAATAACGGGCGCATGACTTCACGGGAGCCGGCACGGCGCTTCGATTTGCCTTCTCACACTCCCAGACGCTGGCGCGGCCTGCCCCGCTGGCTCGGCGCCTTGGCGCTGGTGGCCGTGGCCGCCTTCGCCGGCCACCATGTCGCGATGCAGACCGGCCTCGCGCGCCTGCGCGATGCGGCCGACCACCGGCTGGACATGCTCGCCACGGGCCTGGACGCCGACCTGGCCCGCTTCGAGTATTTGCCCGCGCTGCTGGAGATGACGCCCATCGTCCCGGCGCTGCTCGGGACGCCTTCGGATGGCGCGCTGCGCGAGGCGGTCAACCGCTACCTGAACGGCGTCAATGCCGCGGCGGGCGCCGAGATGCTCTATGTGCTGGACGCCGGCGGCATCTCGCTCGCGGCCTCCGACTGGGACCGGCCCGGCACCACCGTCGGCCAGGACTTTTCGTTCCGCCCCTACGTGATCGATGCGCTCGGGCAGGGCCGGGGCCGCTTCTACGGCGTGGGCATCACCAGCCGCAAGCCCGGCTACTACCTGTCGTACGCGCTGCGGCGCGACCAGCCCACGCGCGGCGTGGTGGCCGTCAAGGTCAACCTGGAGGAGGCCGAGCGCGCCTGGCGCAAGCTCCCGGGCGACGTGGTGCTGATCGACCAGCGCGGCGTGGTGATCCTCGCCACCCGCGAAGACATCAAGTTCCGCCCGATGCTCCCGCTGGACGGCCTGCAGCGCGCCGAGGTGCAGCGCTCGCGGCCGTACGGCGAAGCCGCGCTGCAGCCATTGCAATGGGCGCAGAAGGAAGCATTGGCGCGCGACGTGCAGGTGATCACGCTCGACGGCGTGGACCAGCTCGCCTCCACGCGCAAGCTGCGCGGCGCGCCATGGCAACTGGTGGTGCTCGACGACCTGGCGCCGGTGCGGGTGGGCGCGCGCAACGCGGCTATCACCGCGAGCCTGGCGATGGCGGTGCTGCTGCTGATCGCCGTCACGCTGTGGCAGCGCCGCCGCGCCGTGCGACAGAAGCTCGCCAACCAGGCCGCGCTGCAGACCGCGCACGACACCCTCGAGTCGACCGTGGTGGCGCGCACCGCGCAGTTGCGCGCCGCACAGGGCGAGCTGCTGCACGCCGGCAAGATGGCGGCGCTCGGCCAGATGTCGACGGGCGTGGTGCACGAACTGAACCAGCCGCTCACCGCGATGCGCACGCTCTCGGAGAGCGCCGGCATCCTGCTCGACAAGAACCGCCTGGACGACGTGCGCGGCAACCTGCAGCGCATCCGCGGCATGGTCGATCGCCTCGCGCGGCTGACCTCTCAGCTCAAGACCTTCGCGCACAAGAGCGAGCTGCCACTGGCCGCGGTGCCGATGGCGCGTGCCATTGCCGATGCGCAGGTCATCGTGGCCGAGGCCACGAAGAAGAACGCCGTTGCCATCGAGGTCGACGTGCAGCCCGCGAGCCTGAGCGCGATGGCCGAGGAGGCCGCGCTCGGCAGCGTGCTCGTCAACCTGATGCGCAACGCCATCGACGCCATGCAGGACGCGCCGTCGCGCACGCTGCGCATCGAGGCGCGGCCGCGGGAGGGCCGGGTGATCTTGCGCGTGAGCGACACCGGGCCGGGCATTCCGCAGGACATCCTGCCGCGCCTCTTCGAGCCCTTCGTCACCAGCAAGCCGGCGGGCACGGGGCTCGGGCTCGGCCTCGTGATCTCGGCACAATTGGTGCGCGCCATGGACGGCACGCTGCGCGCGGCCAACCAGCCCGAAGGCGGCGCCTGTTTCGTCGTCGACCTGCCTGCCGCCGTGCAGAACATCCTTATTCCCACCCCCACAGGAGTGATCAACAAGTGAGCGAAGCCCCTGCCATCCGGGTGATGCTGGTCGAGGACGACGAAGACGTCCGCCTCAGCACGACCCAGGTGCTGACCCTGGCCGGTTTCGAGGTCGAAGCCTTCAACAGCGCCGAGCGCGCGCGCAGCCACATCAGCTTCGGCGTGCCGGCCATCGTGGTCTGCGACGTGCGCCTGCCGGGCCTGAGCGGCACCGAGTGGCTGCCCCAGTTGCATGCCGCCGATGCCGAGCTGCCCGTGATCCTGGTCACCGGCCACGGCCACATCGCAATGGCGGTGCAGGCGATGCGCGAAGGCGCCTACGACTTCATCGAGAAGCCCTTCAGCTCCGAGCGGCTGGTGGCGATCGTGCGCCACGCCATCGAGCGCCGGCAGCTCTCGCTGCAAGTGCGTGCGCTGCGCGATGCGCTGGAGAACTGGAACGGCATCCAGTCGGTGCTGATCGGCCGCTCGGCGCAGATGCAACTGGTGCGCCGCACCGTGATGACGCTGGCCGAGACCTCGGCCGACGTGCTCATCTACGGCGAGACCGGCACCGGCAAGGAACTCATCGCGCGCTGCCTGCACGACCACAGCGAGCGCCGGCGCCAGCACTTCGTGCCGCTCAACTGCGGCGGCCTGCCCGAGGCGCTGGCCGAGAGCGAGCTCTTCGGCCACGAGGCCGGCGCCTTCACCAGCGCCAACCGCGTGCGCGTGGGCAAGTTCGAATACGCCAACGGCGGCACGCTTTTTCTCGACGAGATCGAGAGCATGCCGATGCCGGTGCAGATCAAGCTCCTGCGCGCGCTGCAGGAGCGCAGCATCGAGCGCATCGGCTCCAACAAGGCGATTCCTTTCGACTGCCGCGTGGTGGCCGCGAGCAAGGACGACCTGAAGGAAATGAGCGACCGCCAGAAGTTCAGGGCCGACCTGTACTACCGCCTGGGCGTCGCCTTCATCGAGCTGCCGCCACTGCGGGAGCGCCGCGAAGACATTCCGCTGCTGTTCGAGCACTTCACGCTGCTGGCCGCGAGCCGCTACGAGCGCGCGGCGCCGCTGCTCACCAGCGCCCAACTGGCCGACCTGATGGCCTACGCCTGGCCGGGCAATGTGCGCGAACTGCGCAACGTGGCCGACCGCTTCGTGCTGGGACTGCCTGGCGAGCGCCTCACGCAGGCGCGTGGAACGGGTGAAGGCTTGCCTGCACTGCCGCGCGCGCTGCCGCAGCAGGTCGAGGCCTTCGAGCGCGCGGTGATCGTCGAGGCGCTGCGCAAGCACCAGGGCGACCAGCCGGCCACGGCCACCGCACTGGCGATTGCGCGCCAGACGCTGCACGACAAGCTGCGCAAGCTGGGGATCGCGGCGGAGGAGTTCAAGTAGCCGCTGTTCAGGGCGGCGCGGCGATCACGCCGACGGCGGCTCCACCGGCAACGCACGCTTGTGCGCGCTCTTGCGGTGCGTCGACAGGATGATCGCGCGCGCCGCGGCCGACACCGGCTTGCCTTCGAGGAAGTCGTCGATCTCTTCGTAGGTGACGCCGAAGGCGTCTTCGTCGGGCTTGCCCGGCACCAGCGATTCGAGGTCGGCGGTCGGGACCTTGTGGACCAGTTCGTCGGGCGCTCCGAGCAGCGCCGCCACGGCACGCACGCGGCGCTTGTTGAGGCCGGTGAGCGGTGTGATGTCGGCCGCGCCGTCGCCGAACTTGGTGAAGAAACCCATCAGCGCCTCGGCCGCATGGTCGGTGCCGATGACGATGCCGTCGTGCGCGCCGGCCACCGCGAACTGGGCAATCATGCGCTGGCGCGCCTTGATGTTGCCCAGCACGAAGTCCTCGTGCGCCGCATCGCGGAACTTGAGTTCGCCCGCCTTCAGCGCGGCGAGCATGCCGTCGGCCGCGGGGCGGATGTCGACGGTGATCGTGCGGTCGGGCTTCATCACCGTGAGCGATCGCTGGGCTTCCGCTTCGTCCTTCTGCACGCCGTAGGGCAGGCGCATCGCGATGAAGCTGGCGTCGTAGCCTTCGGCGCGCAGCTTCTCGACGGCGCGCTGCGCGAGGCAGCCGGCGGTCAGCGAATCGACGCCGCCGCTGATGCCGAGCACCAGCGTTTTCAGGCCGGTCTGCTTCAGGTAGCCGGCGAGGAAATCGACGCGCCGCGCGAGTTCGGCGGCGGCATCGAACACGGGAGCCACATGCAGCGCCGCGATGATCTCGCGCTGCGTGGCATCGACGGGGGAAAGATCGGCGCTCATGGTTTCTGCCTGCGTGTGTGGAGGGTGATGAAGATGATCAGAAATCAACCAGGCTGAGACCGATGCTCAGAACGGTTCGCTTGCGGTTGTAGTCCACCAGCGTATCGCCGTAGCCATGGAAGAGCTGCGTGTGGAAGCGCAGGTTGCTCTTGGTCGGATCGCCGATGGCCTTGAGCCACTCGAGCCGCACCGAGCCGCGGCCGCTGTCGCGCAGGTTGTTGCGCACCGTGAGGCCGAGCGTGTTGTCGCGGTCGAGGTTCCAGCGGCCGGTGATTTCGGCGCGGCCGATGTAGTCGGAGATGTCGGGGTTGTCGTCCTTCGCGGCGCTCTCGGACATGCGCTTCCAGATGCGCCCGGTGATCTGGAACCGGTCGTCCAGTTCCGCGCCGCCCATCAGGTAGACGCGGTTCCAGCTGCGCGACAACGGCAGGGTCTGGCCGTTCGACTGGTGCACCAGCCCCACGCCCGTGTAGCGCCAGCGCCAGCCGCCCGGCAGCTTGAAGTCGGTCGGGTAGACATACATCAGCTCGGGTTCGTGGTCGGTGGTGCGGAACGGCCGCGAGATGTCGCCGTTGAACAGTTGCCAGGTCGACTGCTGCGAGTAGGCGAACCACAGCGAATCCTTCTTGACCGGGTCGTTCTGCGTGAGCAGGCCCTGCGCGAGCTTGGTGCGCACCGACAGGCCGATGCGCATCTCGTTGGCCTGGTAGGCGACGGCTTCGCCGGTGTGGCCGGCCGAGGGCGAGGTCGGCACTTGCGGCTTGTTGGTGGCGGCCGAGGCCGACACGTTGAGCGGCCGGTAGCCGCGGAAGCCGAAGGTGCCGCAATCGGTGGCGTTCTCCAGTTCCCAGAAACGCGAGAGCGCCGAGTATTGGCGGTCGCGACAGCCTTCGCTGGTGGCGACCGAGATCACGCGGGTGGCGGGCATCGAGCCGTCCACGGGCGGCGCGGGCTGCGTGCTGGCCAGCACCGGCGGCGCGACCGGTACCGACACCGAAGGCAGCGTCTGCTGCTGCGCCCAGCGGTCGAAACAGGCGAGGCGGGCGTCGTTGTTGTTGCCGAGCGCCGTGCACTGCTGCCATGTGAGTTGCGCATCGGCCAGCGGGCTTGCGGGCTTGTCGAGGGCCTGCGCGTAGGCGGCCGTGCCGCCCAGGCAGGCAGCGAACGTCATGGACGTTGCGAAAAGTGCATGTGTGCGGGTAGTCATTGTTTTCCTTCCATGGCGCCCGTTTTGGTCAGCACGAACGGGTGCGTGCTGTCGTTTGCGGCATTGCGCCAGGTTCCCCTGAATTCGCGGCCGCAGGAGCGCGGCTGCAAGGTGCCGGCCCAGTTGCCGCTGATGGCGCGGCCGTCCAGCGATTCGTCGATGGAGAGGGCGCCCTCGTCGTCGACGTCGCCCGCGAGTTGCGCCACCGAAGGCTTGGCGCCGCCATCGGCGTTGCGCGTGATCGTGCCGCGCACGCCGGCGTAGTCGGGATGCTTGCCCAGTTGCACGACGGACACGGCGGGCAGGCCGTCGAAACGCGCTTCCCAGCGGCCGTAGAGCGAGGTCAGCGGCAGGTCGCGCGCGTCGGCGGGGCAATTGGGATCTTTGGGATCGACCGCTGCGCAGCCGGTGAGGGCAAGCGCGGCAAGCGCGGCAAACGCGGCGAAGGCAGCGAGCAGCGCTCTCATGGCACCGCCGCGGCGGCCGCCTTCGCAGCCGCGCTGTCCTGTGCCTTGCGTGCGAACTCGGCGCGCAGCGCCTTGAGCTTCTCGCGCGGGTCTTCCTTCGTGGTGGTCTTGTCGAGGCCCATCTCGGCGATGAAGCGGCTCGGCTGGCAGGGCACCATGTCGCGGCCCTGCTTCCTCTTCTTGGTCCAGCTCACGGCCAAGGTGCGCTGCGCGCGGGTGATGCCCACGTACATCAGGCGGCGCTCTTCCTGCAGGCGCTGCGTCGTCTCGTCGCTCACCACCTTCTGGCGGCCGTTGTCGTCGTCGAGCTTGAAGGGCAGCATGCCCTCGGTCACGCCGATCAGCACCACGTGCGGCCACTCCAGGCCCTTGGAGGCGTGCAGCGTGGAGAGCGTGACCACGTTCTGGTCCTGCTCGCGCTCGCTGATGGTCGAGAGCAGCGAGATGGTCTGCGCCACCTCGAGCAGGCTCTTGCGTTCGGTTTCGCCGCTGTCGTCGTTGTCGTTGGCACCCGAGGCGTCGTCCAGCGAGCCGCCGGCGCGCTGCGACATCCAGTCGACGAACTCCAGCACGTTGTTCCAGCGTGTGGCGGCGGCCGCTTCGCTCTCTTCGCCTTCGTAGAGATGGCGCTCGTAGTCGATCTCCTTGAGCCAGTCGAGCATGAAGGTGCGGGAAGCCTCGGCGCCCATGGTGCGGCGCGCGCGGTATTCCAGGTCGTTGATGTAGCGGCCGAACTC
Organism: Variovorax paradoxus EPS; assembly: GCF_000184745.1. NCBI lineage: Bacteria > Pseudomonadati > Pseudomonadota > Betaproteobacteria > Burkholderiales > Comamonadaceae > Variovorax > Variovorax paradoxus. The sequence goes on from NC_014931.1 coordinate 833,068, forward strand.
GTGCACGCCATCGAGCGTGCGCTTGGGGATCACGCTGGGCAGCGACGGGCTGAACAGCGCCGCGAACAGGCTCAGCTTGTACTGGCTCGCGAAGGTGCCCAGGCTCGCGAGCGTGGTGTGGCCGATGCCGCGCTTGGGCGTGGTGATGGCGCGCAGGAACGCGGGGTCGTCGTCGTTGTTGACCCACAGGCGAAACCAGCCGCACAGGTCCTTGATTTCGGCACGGTCGAAGAAGCTCTGGCCGCCCGACACCTTGTAGGGAATCTGCGCGCGGCGCAGCGCCTGCTCCAGGATCCGCGCCTGGTGGTTGGCGCGGTAGAGGATGGCGAAGTCGCGAAACTCCTTGTGCTGCGCCCCTTGCGTGACGGCATCGCCCGCGCGCAGGCTCACGATGCGCGCCACCGCGCGTTCGGCCTCGTGCAGCTCGGTGTCGGCATCGACCACGCGCACCGGCTCGCCTTCGCCCAGCTCGGAGAACAGCGTCTTGGGAAACAGCTTGGGGTTGGGGCCGATCACGTTGTTGGCCGCACGCAGGATGGCGCTGGTGGAACGGTAGTTCTGCTCCAGCTTGATGACCTTGAGCGTCGGGTAGTCGATCGGCAGCTTCTTCAGGTTGTCCAGCGTGGCGCCGCGCCAGCCGTAGATCGACTGGTCGTCGTCGCCCACGGCGGTGAAGCGGGCGCGGTCGCCGGCCAGGGCTTTGAGCACCTCGTACTGCGTGGCGTTGGTGTCCTGGTATTCGTCCACCAGGATGTGGCCGAGCGCGGCCTGCCACTTGGCGCGCACCTCGGGAAAGTCGTGCAGGAGCCTGAGCGGCATGCCGATCAGGTCGTCGAAGTCGACGCTCTGGTAGGCCTGCAGCCGCTCCTCGTAATGGCGCATGACCTCGGCCGTGATGCGCTCGTTGTCGTCCACCGCCGCGGCCGCGGCCTGCTGGGCGTCGAGGCCCATGTTCTTCCACTTGCTGATGGTCCACTGCCAGATGCGGGCGGTGGCGATGTCGGTGGTGCCGCCGGCGTCCTTCAATATCTTGGTCACGTCGTCGCTGTCCAGGATGCTGAAGGCGGGCTTCAGGCCCAGCACCGCGCCGTCTTCCCGCATCATGCGCACGCCCAGCGCGTGGAAGGTGCAGACGATCACCTTGCGCGCGTCCCGGCCGATCAGGTCCTTGGCGCGTTCGCGCATTTCGGCGGCCGCCTTGTTCGTGAAGGTGATGGCCGCGATGCGCTTGGGTTCGAGGCCGGCCTGGATCAGCCGGCCGATCTTGTGCGTGATGACCCGCGTCTTGCCCGAGCCCGCGCCTGCCAGCACGAGGCAGGGACCGTGCATGTAGTTGACCGCTTCTTGTTGCGCGAGATTGAGACCGTGGGACATGTGCAGAGGGAGAACCGGGGAACGCCGTGGGGAACGGCAGGCGCAAAGCGGGCAATGATACGGGGCCGGCCCCACCGGACGTTGTAGGCGGCGCACGCAGGGCGCATGCAGGAAAAGGGCCAGGAAGGGCCAGGAAGGGCCAGGAAGGCTAGGAATGGCCCGGGCAACGACAATCGCGCGGTGCTGCCTGTATTTCTTGTAACTTTCCCTTTCTTCGCGCTGATCGCGGCCGGCTATGCCGCCGCCCGCGCCCGCCTCCTGCCGCTGGAGGCGATTCCCGGCCTCAACACCTTCGTGCTGTATTTCGCGCTGCCCTGCATGCTGCTGCGCTTCGGTGCCGGCACGCCGATCGCGCAGCTGCTCGACGGCAGCGTGGCACTGATCTGGGGCGCGAGCGCGCTGGCCGTGGTGGCGGGCGTGGTCATGTTCACCCGCAATGCGCGCATCGGCTGGAACGACGCGGCCTTCGGCGCACTGGTGGCGGCCTTTCCGAACACCGGCTTCATGGGTGTGCCGCTCTTGGTGGCGATCCTCGGCGCGCAGGCGGCCGGGCCGATGATCATCACGATCGCGTTCGACCTGGTCGTGACCTCGTCGCTGTGCATTGCGCTGTCGCGGCTCGACGGCGCCGGCGAGGCCGGCAGTGGGGGGCGGCACGGCGCCTCGCAGGCGGCGCGCAAGGCGCTGCGCGGCATCCTGGTCAATCCGATGCCGTGGTCGATCCTGCTGGGCGTGCTCTTGTCGGCCGCGCGCTGGCAGTTGCCGGGTCCTATCGACCGCACCATCGCCATGCTCGCGGATGCGGCCTCGCCGGTGGCGCTCTTCACCATCGGCGCGGTGCTGGCGCGCTCCGCATTGCTGGCACGTGAGCACGTGGCGAGCGCCGCGGTGGCCGAGGCCATGGGAACGGGAAGCGCCGCCATGCCCAAGGCACCGTTGGCCGATGTGCTGCCGGTGGTGGCGGTGAAGCTGCTGCTGCATCCGGTGCTGGTGTGGGCGCTGGGCGCGGGCGCCATCGCGCTGGGGCTGCCGCTCTCGCACGCGGCGTTGGTGGTGATCGTGCTGGTCGCTGCGCTGCCGAGTGCGAGCAATGTGTCGATGCTGGCCGAGCGCTTCGGTGCGGACAACGGCCGCATCGCACGCATCATCCTGTGGACGACGGTGGCGGCGTTCTTCAGTTTTCCGCTGGCGGTCGGGCTGCTGCGCTGAGGCGACGGGCTACGGCGTGAGCACGCCGAGCTTGTACGGATCGGCATCCGAGATGCGCTCGCACTTCGAGAAATCGCGGCCCTGCGTGCCGTCGCAGTAGTAGGCGTTGTAGATGCGGCCGAAGAGGGTGGGGCTCGCGGTGAAGAGGATGCCGTGATCCGGCTGCCAGTTGTCTCTCTCGTCTTTCGTGGGCGGGACACTGGCCTCCACCGGTTTCGCCGTCGCCGTGCCCGCCGTGCTGGCGGTTGGGGGCGTGAAGTCGGCCAGTGTCTTGTGGGCTTCCTCGCCGCGCCAGCGCACGGCCAGCTCGGCCGCCGTGGGGCGCGCGGCCACCGGCAGCAGGATGCCGTTGACCTGGAAGCCATAACCGAATCGATGCGTCTTGCCCGCAAGGAACGCGTACGCGCAGGCGGCCATGCACTGGCCGCGGATCTCGGTGTCGACGCCGCTCGCGCGAATGGCATCGGCAAAGGCGCCCGCCGCATCGGCGGTGCCGCCGGAGAGGTCTTCGAACACCACGGTGCGCACGGTGCCGCTCGCGAGGTGATCGGTGAAGGTCTTGATCGCGCTGCCGTCGAGCATGCCCGACACCACCAGTTCGCGGCCTTGCAATTCGATGTCCGCGGCGGTGGCGGCAACCGGTGTGCCGACCATGCCGGCAACGGCGGCGATGCACGCAAGCGAGAGGACCCAACCAGGAAGAAACGACGGTTTCACGGCGACCTTTGCGTGTGAGCGAGCGAGCTTGCTTGGAACCCGGGGCCCCGCGTCGGTTCGCGGGTTTACTGCGCGTTTACAGCTTGAACAGCCTCATGGCATCGCGTCAACACCTTTTGCAGATTATTTCTGGGTAATCACAGGGCAGGCCGTAAGTCGTAGGCATCGATATGCCTTCAGTTGAATGCTTGAGTTTGCAGATGCGCTGCTAAAGTGGTTCCAGGTCAAAGATGTGAAGACGTGAATAGGGCGCGTGATGGCAATACTGGTTCGCATCCTGCTGTGGGTGGCATGGCTCGCCGGCGTGGGCTGGGTGTGGCACGTCGGTCTGCTGGGCACGGCGGCGTCGATCGCGCTGGCCGCGTTGAGCCTCGTGGTGTTCGCATGGCCGGGCAGCATTGCGCGGCGCCGGCATCACCGCGAGCTGCGCTATGTCGACATGGGCAAGGAGCCCACCGGCCACCACTGATCACTGAGTTCTTGGAATGAACGCGACGTTGTCGGCGTCCTTTCAGGACGCGGTCGGCTGCTGCATGCGCTGGAACTCGTGGCGCTTCATCGTCAAGTAGTCGCTCTTCTCGATCTCGTGAAGCTGCTTGGCGTACTGCTCCGTCGCATCGAACCACGCCCCAAGGCGCTGCTCGAGCTGGCCCGCGGCGGGCGCATCGAGATAACTGTCGATCGCGAGGTAGTAGCGCATGGTGTTGCGCTCCACCACGCCGCGCACGCCGCCGATGTAGCCGCCCTGTCCCGCGGGCGTGAAGCCGACTTTGTCGCTGCCGAGCGTGGCGAGGTAGCCCTTCATCGCGAGCCGCGCCGCCGTGCCGTAGGCATACGCGTAGCGCAGGTGGATCGCCGTCTTGCCGCCATCGGCCGGCGTCGCTTCGAACACGATGCTGTAGTCGCGTGTGGAAAGCGGGCCGGTGTCCGCGCTCAGGCGCACGTTGAGGTAGTTCGCATCCGCCTTGCCGGGCGTGTAGGCGAAGGCGATGGTCTGCGCATCCGACAGCGGCTGGTCGAACTTGCGGCCGATGGCCACCGCGAGCGTGGCGCCGCCGCCCTTCACCGCGCAGTGCTTGGTGTTGAGGTGGAGCATCAGCACTTGGCACCACGCGGCCGGCTCGCGCAGCGTGCCGCTCACACGCGCGAAGGGATGGTCCACCAGCGCATAGACGTCGCCGCTCAATCGATCGGCTGCTTCGCTCGATTCGAGCGCGAGCGGCCGGCGGAAGGCATTGCGTTCCAGTTGCGGCGCGAGCGCCTGCAGCTTCGCGCGCAGCGCGGCGGCGGCTCCGGTATCAGCGGACGGCTGCTGCGCCAGGGCCGGCGCCGATGCGGCCATCAGCGCGATGGCGACGATCGAGAGGCCGGTCCGGCGCGCCACGGAAGCGAGGATGTTGTTCATGCCGGTTCACCTTGGCGCCGCCCGCCGCTGCGCCGTGCAGGACAACCGGCTCAGATGCTGTGCGGATCGACGTCGACCAGCCAGCGGATCACGCCCTTGCCCTCGGGCGTGCGGCGCAACTCGTGCAGCAGCGGCTGCCAGCTCGCCAGCAGGCGCTGCAGCGCGGCGCGCGAGGGGCTTTCGATGAGCATCTGCGCGCGCTCCACATTGGCCACGCGCTGGATCGAAAGCGGCACCGCGGGGTAGCGCGTGACGATGTCGGCGCCCGGCAGCGCCTCGGCCGCATCGGCCGCGATGTTCAGGAAGGCCTGCGCCACCGACTGCTCGCGCGCATCGGCGCGCAGCAGCGCCTGGAACGCGAAGGGCGGCATCGCGGCGGCCTGGCGCTCGTCGAGTTGCTGCTTGGCGAAGGCGGCGTAGTCGTGCTTGCGCAGCGCCATGAAAAGCGGGTGCTGCGAGTGGAAGGTCTGGATCCACATCTCGGCCGTCGCGCCCTGCGCCGCGAGGTAGGCGGCGTCGCGCCCGGCGCGGCCGGCCGACTGCATCAAGAGGCTGAACAGCCGCTCGGGCGCGCGGAAGTCGCTGGAGAACAGCGCGCCATCGGGGTTCACCGCGGCCACCAGCGTGATGCGCCGGAAGTCGTGGCCCTTGGCGATCATCTGCGTGCCGACCAGCACGTCGACTTCGCCCGCGTGCACGGCAGCAAGTTGCGATTCGAGCGCGCCCTGCTTCTTGGTGCTGTCGGCGTCGATGCGCGCGATGCGCACCGCGCTGCCGTCGGGCCGCTTCACCGTAGCGAACAGTTCGGCCAGGTGCTCTTCGAGCCGTTCGGTGCCGCGGCCCACGGGCGCGATGTCGGGGTTGCCGCAGGCCGGGCAGGCGCGCGGCACGCGCTCGGTGAAGCCGCAGTGGTGGCAGCGCAGCGTGCGGTCGATCTTGTGGAACACGCGGTAGGCGCTGCAGTGCGGGCATTCGCTCTTCCAGCCGCAATCGCCGCAGGCCAGCACCGGCGCGTAGCCGCGGCGGTTCAGGAAAATCATGCTCTGCTCGCCGCGCGCGATGCGCTGGCCGATGGCGTCGAGCAGCGCGCCCGAGAGCACGGTTTTCGGCGGCTGCAGGTTCATGTCGACCAGCCGCACCGCGGGCAACTCGCCGGCGCCGATGCGCGATGGCATTTCGAGACGCACATAGCGCCCGCCCGGATCGTCGCCTTCGGCGGGGCGGCTCTGGTGCCAGCTTTCGAGCGAGGGCGTGGCCGAGCCGAGGATCACCTTCGCGCCCTCGCGCTGGCCGCGCCACACGGCAAGGTCGCGCGCGGAATAACGGGCGCCTTCCTGCTGCTTGTAGCTCGGGTCGTGTTCTTCGTCGACCACGATGAGCTTCAGCCCCGGAATCGACGCGAACACCGCCATGCGCGTGCCCAGCACGATGCGGGCGGCGCCGCTGTGCGCCGCGAGCCAGCTCGCCAGCCGCTGCGGATTCGTCATGCCGCTGTGCAGCGACACGACGGCCTCGTCGCCGAAACGGGCCTTGAAGCGCGCTTCGAGCTGCGGCGTGAGGTTGATCTCGGGCACCATCACCAGCGCCTGCGCCTCGGGGTCGCGCGCGAGCAGGTCGGCCACGCAGCGCAGGTAGACCTCGGTCTTGCCGCTGCCGGTGCTGCCGACCAGAAGGAAGGTGCCGCTCTCCGCCTCGATGCGGGCCAGCGCCGCCGTCTGTTCCGGGCTCAACGCAATCAGGTTGGCGGCTTCGGCCGTCTGGGCGACTGGGCCGGTCGTCGTCTTGCGCTTGAGGCGGCGCGCGAGCTGGGTCGTCGTCAGGTCGCGCAGTTGCGGCGGCAGGGCGGCCAGGGCGATCTCGCCGATCGAGCGCTGGTAGTAGCGCGCGGCAAAGGCCACGAGGTCGCGCCAGGCCTCGCCGAGCGGCGCCAGCGCGTCGAGCGCGGCGCCCACGGGCTTGAGGGCCATGTCGGGCTCGGCCCCCGTTCCTGCCAGCGAGATGGGCTCGTTCCAGACCACGCCCAGCACCTCGCGCCGGCCCAGCGGCACCCGCACCAGCGTGCCCGGCACGAGCGGCGCGGCACCGGCGTAGCTCAGCAGGTCGCCGAGCGCGGCGTGCGCCGGCGTCTGCACCGCGATATCGAGACGCCACGCCAGACCCGCCGGCGCGCTGTCAGGCGGCGGCGGAGCGGAGTTACCCGCGGTCGGGGCGTCCGTTTCGGGGGTGGAGCTGGCTGTGGAGATGGGGGGACCTTGTTGGCGACGGTTGTTAATGCGACTTTGAGCAAATCCACTTAAGTCGTTGATTTTTCAGTGCTTTGCCCGCCATCCAGAGTTTCTGTGGATAACTTTGTTGACAACAAGGCTCGACACGCTGGCGGGCCTTGAAAATCAAGGCTCTCGCTGGATTGCCCCAAAAAAAAGCAAAGTTCAAATCCTATGTAAATCAACAACTTACGCGTGCTATTGGTTTGGGAGCAAAGAAGGCGGTGCCTCAGATGATCTTGCGCAGTGCAACACGCGTTTTGTGCATAAGTCTGGCCCCCTAGACCGTTTTTGGGCTTGACAAACGGATTCGGAGCGGTTTTCCTGGGGGCCATCCCGCGCGTTCGCGTGACCTGCCCCGGCGTGACAGTTTCAACCGCGCAGGGCGCACGACTGCGTGTGAACCGCTTCGACCAGCGCCGCCACGTGGTCGGGCGGCGTGAACTGGCTGATGCCGTGGCCCAGGTTGAAGATGTGCGTCGGCCCTGGCGCGTTGCGGTCTGCGTGCGGCTTGCCGAAAGCCCGCAGCACCTTGGCCACCTCGGCCTCGATCTGCGCGGGCGGCGCGAACAGCACGTTCGGGTCGATGTTGCCCTGCAGCGCCTTGGCCTTGCCATCTGAGCCTTCGGCGATCTGGAGGCGCGCGGTGGCGAGGTTCACGGTCCAGTCCACGCCGAGCACTTCGCAGTCGAGCGCACGCATGGCGTCGAGCCAGAGGCCGCCGCCCTTGGTGAACACGATGCGCGGCACGGGCTGGCCATCGGCGCCGGTGCGCTTCAAGGCCGCGAGCACGCGTGCGGTGTAGGCGAGGCTGAATTCCTGGAAGGCGCCGTCGGCCAGCACGCCGCCCCAGCTGTCGAAGATCATCACGGCCTGCGCGCCGGCGTCGATCTGCGCATTGAGGTAGGTGGCCACCGAATCGGCGTTGACCGCGAGCACGCGGTGCATCAGGTCGGGGCGGCCGTAGAGCATGCTTTTCACGAGCCGGTAGTCGCTGGAGCCCGCGCCTTCGACCATGTAGCAGGCCAGCGTCCACGGGCTGCCCGAAAAGCCGATCAGCGGCACCCGGCCGTCGAGCGCCTTGCGGATCGAGGCCACGGCGCTGAACACATAGCGCAGCTTTTCCATGTCGGGCACTTCGAGCGCGGCGACGCCCGCTTCGTCGCGCACCGGGCGGGCAAAGCGCGGGCCTTCGCCGGCCTCGAACGACAGTCCCAGGCCCATGGCGTCGGGCACGGTGAGGATGTCGGAGAAAAGAATGGCGGCGTCCAGCGGATAGCGCGCGAGCGGCTGCAGTGTGACTTCGGTGGCGTAGTCGGTGTTGGTCGCCAGCCCCATGAAGCTGCCGGCCTTGGCGCGCGTGGCGACGTACTCCGGGAGGTAGCGACCGGCCTGGCGCATGAGCCAGACGGGCGTGTGATCGGTGGCCTGGCGCCAGCAGGCTCGCAGGAAAGTGTCGTTTTGCAATGGGGCGAAAGGCATTTCCCAATTGTCGCAGGGGCCCGCGCCCGCGGACGGGACCCCGTTCACACCTTCTCAGACCACCGGCACGCGCCGCGCATCGGCGGGGCTCACGTTGCGCCGGTAGAGCACGAGTGTGGCGATCAGCCCGCAGATGGCGGCGGTCGTCATCCACAGGCCCGGCGCGCCCTTGTCGCCGGTCATCTCGATGAGCCCGGTCGCAATCGCCGGCGTGAACCCGCCGAACAGCGCCGTCGCCAGGCTGTAGGCCAGCGAAAAGCCCGCTGTGCGCACGTTCACCGGCATCACCTCGGTGAGCGCCACCACCATCGCGCCGTTGTAGCTCGCATAGAGGAACGAGAGCCACAGCTCCACTTCGAGCATGCGCGCGAAACTCGGCGCGCCGACCAGCCACTTGAGCGACGGGTACGCGGTGAGGATGGTCAGCACGGTGAACAAAATCAGCAGCGGCTTGCGCCCCACGCGGTCCGACAGCGCGCCCATGATCGGCAGCCAGATGAAGTTCGAAATCGCCACGCACAGGGTGACGATGAGCGCATCGGTCGTGCTCAGGTGCAGCACCGACTTGCCGAAGGTCGGCGTGTAGACCGTGATCAGGTAGAACGACACGGTGGTCATCGACACCAGCATCATCCCGGCGACCACGAGGCCCCAGTTGGCGACCATCGACTGGAAGATTTCGCGCGCATCGGGGCGGTGCTTGCGCGCCATGAACTCCTCGGTTTCCTGCAGCGAGCGGCGAATGATGAACAGCACCGGCACGATCAGGCAGCCGACGAAGAAGGGCACGCGCCAGTAGAAGTCGCCGATCTCCTGCGAGGTGAAGGTCACGTTGAGCCAGTAGCCGAGCGCCGCCGCCACCACGATGGCGACCTGCTGGCTCGCCGACTGCCAACTCACGTAGAAGCCCTTGCGGCCCGGCGTGGCCATCTCCGAGAGGTACACCGACACGCCGCCCAGCTCCACGCCCGCCGAAAAGCCCTGCAGCAGCCGGCCGATGAGCACCAGCAGCGGCGCGATGACGCCGATGGTCGCATAGGCCGGCACGCAGGCGATGAGCAGCGTGCCGAGCGCCATCAACGCGAGCGTGACGATGAGGCCCTTGCGGCGGCCGACGCGGTCGACATACGCGCCCAGGAAAATCGCGCCCAGCGGACGCATCAGGAAGCCCGCGCCGAAGGTCATGAAGGTGAGCATCAGCGAGGCAAACTCGTTGCCCGCGGGGAAGAACGCCTTCGAGATCTGCGTGGCGTAGAAGCCGAACAAAAAGAAGTCGAACATCTCCATGAAGTTGCCGCCGGTCACGCGCAGGACGGTGGCGAATTTCGAGGAAGAAGCCGTGGTGGAAGAAGGGCGGGCGGCCGCGCCTTGTTGCGCAGCGAAGGGCGCAGGATTCATCTTGTTGTCCCCTTGGGCGATGTGTGTTCGCCAAGAGTAGGCCGGGCTCCCCGACCGCTACCTGACGCCGCGGGTCAGGTAGCTGTCACTCGAAGAGTGACGGTGTGCGCTTGTGCGCGCGTCAGGCTTTGTACTTGATCGAGCAGCCGTAGGGCCGCGTCGTGCTCGCAGAGATCGGCTTGCCGCCGAAGGCTTCGCCCAGTGCCTGGTTCACGTAGTTGGTGGCGGTCTTGATGTCGTCCGCGCGCGCCGAGGCGATGCTGTCGATGCCGCCCGCATACACCAGCGTGCCCTTCGGGTCGATGATGAAGATGTGCGGCGTGGTGCGCGCGCCGTAGACCTGGCCGATGACGCCGTCTTCGTCCATCAGCACCGCGGTGGGCGCGGCCGATTGCGACTTCATCCAGGCATCGAGCGCGTCGGCCTTCAGGTAGTCGCTCGCGGCGCGTTCGGTGGAGTTGATGGCCAGCCACACCACGCCCTTGTCGGTGGCGGCCTTCTGCGTGGCGGGCATGTTGCCGCTGCCGTAGTGCTTGCGCACGAAGGGGCAGCCGGGGTTGGTCCATTCGAGCACGACGAACTTGCCGGCGAAGTCCGAGAGCTTGTGCTTGGCGCCGGTGGTGTCGACGGCGACGAAGTCGGGCGCCTTCTGGCCCACGGCCGGTGCGGCGAAGGCGTTGGTGCCCATCAGGAAGGCACCGCCGAGCGCGACTGCGGCGGCGACGACGGCACGGCGGGAGGCTCGGCTCAGGGCGGCGCGGGCATGGCGCGCGGCACGAAGGGAACGCGAGTCGGAGGTTGGCGAAAAAGACATGGCCAGCGTGAGCTCCATTAGAAAATTCCAAACGACAACTGCAGCTTAGAACCGTTTCTTCAAGTGCATGTGACAACCCATGTCACGCAGGTGGTCAAAGCGCGGCAAGTGCGGCGCGGACCTCGTCTTTACCCAAAATTTCGGTCAGCACGACAGGGGCCTTGCCCGGCGCCTGCAGCACATAGACCGGCACGCCGCTGCGGCCGAGCGCGGTGAGCGCGGCGGTGATGGCGGGGTCGCGGCGGGTCCAGTCGGCACGCAGCATCGCGACCTTCTTGGCATCGAAATCGGCCAGCACCTCGGCATCGGCCAGCGTGCGCTTCTTGTTGTACTGGCAGGTCACGCACCAGGCGGCGGTGAAGTCGATGAACACCGGCTGCCCGGCGCCCGAGAGCTCGCTCACGCGCTCGGCTGACCAGGGCTGCCAGCGCTGCTCGGCGGTGCCGGCCGCGGCCAGTTTGGCAGGCTCGACGACTTGCAGGATGTTGCGGCCGATGGCGCCGGTCAGCACCGCGGTGAAGGCGACCAGCACGGTGGCGATCACCAGCCGCGTGCGGCCGCGGAGCGTGAACGCCCAGACGATGGCGGCCAGGCACACCAGGAGCGCGAGCAGCGTGCCCGCGCCGTCGATGCCGCTTTGCTGGCCGAGGATCCAGACCAGCCAGGCCACGGTGGCGAACATCGGAAAGGCGAGCAGGCGGCGCAGCGTGCCCATCCACGGACCCGGCTTGGGCAGCAGGTAGGCGATGGCGGGCACGAAGCCGGCCACGAGGTAGGGCAGGGCGAGGCCGAGGCCCAGCGCCGCGAACAGCAGCAGCGCCTGCGCGGCCGGCAGCCCGATCGCGAAGCCGAGCGATACGCCCATGAAAGGCGCGGTGCAGGGCGAGGCGATCACCACGGCGAGCACGCCCGAGAGGAAGTCGTTGGCCAGCGGATGCTTGGCCTGCGCGCTGCAGACCGAGGACGGTGCCGCGCGGCCGAACTCGAACACGCCCACGAGGTTGAGGCCGATCAGCGTGAAGAGCCCCGCCAGCACCGCCACCACGCCCGGCGACTGCAGCTGGAAGCCCCAACCGAGTTGCGCACCCGCCGCGCGTAGCGCGAGCATCGCGCCGCCGAGCGCGAGGAACGACAGCATCACGCCGCCCGTGTACGCGAGGCCCGCCTTGCGGTGCGCACTGGCGTTGCCCGCCTGCCGCGCGAAGCCCAGCACCTTGATCGCAAGGATCGGGAACACGCAGGGCATCAGGTTCAGCAACAGGCCGCCGAGCAGCGCGCCCAGCAAGGCCATCACGAAGGTGCCGGTGGGTTGGGCGGGCAGTTCGGCGGGCGATGCCGATGCGGCCGCGTTGGCGGCATTGGCGGTGAGTGCGGTCTGCAGTGCGGGCGACACCTCGGCGCGCACCGGCGTGGCGACGGCGGGCCAGGTGCCCGCGACCGGTGCTTCCGCGCGCCACGCGATCGGCTGGCCCGGCTGGCGATCGGCCTCGGCGAGCGCGACCACCACCGGCATCACCGTGGGGCTCGCGCTGCGCTGGTCGGCCAGCGGCATCGTCGCGGTCCAGGTGTCGCCTTGCCAGCTTTGCGTCCAGTCCTTGCCGGAGACGGCCGCGGTGCGGATCACCTCGGGGGTCTCGGGGAAGAAGGCCAGCGTCTTGCCCTGCACGGCGGCCGGCAGGCCTTCGAGCTTCACTTGCAGGTTGTTGCCATTGACCTCGATGCCGCCCGGTTTGGCCAGCGGCTGGGGCTGGGCGGCCTGTGCGGCGTCGAACTCGGCCTTGTGCAGCGCGGTCGAGCCCTGCAGCGGCAGAGAGAGGGTGAACTCGCCCTCTTCGGGGATGCACTCCTTGCGGCAGACCAGCCAGGAGGCCTTGAGCTTCACGTCCATCGCGGGCGTGCCGCCTGCGAGCGCCATCGGCGGCTTGTAGAGCGTCGACACCTCCAGCGGCACCGGCAGCAGCACGGTGTTCTCGTAGCCGTAGTTGGCGAGGTTGCCGACCGGAATCTTCTCAGGCACCGGCCAGGCGATCTCGCCGGTGGAGACGCCGGCGGGCAGCGTCCAGGTCAGCTCGGTGGGAAGGCCCGAATCACCGGCGTTCTTCCAGTAGGTGTGCCACTCGGGCTGGTGCGTGATCTGCAGGCCGACCCAGGCCTGTGCGCCGGGCGCCACGCCATCGGGCGCATGCGCGACCAGTTCGGCGCGCACGTGGGGGGTGGTGACGACGGCCCCGGTCTTGGAAGCCAGTTGCGCCGCCGCCGGCATGCTGGCTGCGGAGATTGCTATCAGAAGCGTAGCGAAATGGATGCGCGAGAGGATCATGCCGTCAGTCGGAGCAATTGGGCAGGGCTAAGTTCCGGGGGCGTCAGGCTGCCGCGGCCGCCCAGCCCAGCACCACGCGCCGGCTGTTGGCGCTCTTCTTCTCGATCTTGGTGACGACCACGGTCCCGATCTCGGCGGTGTTCGCAACATGCGTGCCGCCGCAGGGCTGGAAGTCGATCTGCGTTTCACCCTCGCCGCCGATGCGGATGGTGCGCACCGTGCCCGTGCCGCGCGGCGGCTGCACGCTCATGCTCTTGACCAGCGCCGGGTTGGCATCGAGCTCCTCGTCGCTGATGGCGCCCACGGTCAGCGGGTGCGCCGCCTCGACCAGCCGGGCGAGGCCGGCGGTGAGCGCTTCCTTGTCGAGCGGATCGGTCATGTGGAAATCGATGCGCGCGTAGTCGGGCGTGATCGAGCAGCCGTTCACCGGCACCGGCACCAAGTGGCACAGCAGGTGGGAGGCGGTGTGGAAGCGCATCAGCCGGTGCCGGCGCTCCCAATCGAGGCGGGCGGTGACGGTGTCGCCGGGCTTCAGCGCGGCCAGCAGCTCGGCTTGATCCGGGGCCGGCACGTGGACGAATTCGTTGGTCGGCTGGCCTTCTTCGTTCTTGGCCTTGCGGGTGTCGGCGATGGCGACTTCGCGGCCGTCGGCCAAGGCCAGCACGCCGGCGTCTCCCGCCTGCCCGCCGCCCAGCGGATAGAACACCGTGCGGTCCAGCACGATGCCGGCTTCGTCGATGCGCAGGATGCGGGCTTCGCAGGTGCGCAGGTAGGCGTCGGCACGGAACAGGTCGTCGGTCATCCGGCGATGGTAGCGGCGATGCGCGATTGGGGTGCGCCCACGCCAGAAAGCGCCCACGACCGACAGCCCCGGGGTGGGCGGCCCATGGATGATCCGCCCGGTATGCGGCCTCCGCCGCGAAGGATCACGCATGAAAGCTCCGCAGCAAGCACCCACCCGCATCGTCCGCGCATCGCAGATATCCGCCCTGGCCGTCGTCACTGCCCTGCTGGTGGCCGGCTGCGGCGAGGCCGCCAAGCTGGCGCCCGAGGTCACGACCGGCCCCCGCCCGCAGTTGACCGAGCCGAACAAGACGCTGATTCCCACCGTGAACGTCGCGACCGCCATCGGCTGGACCGACGCCGCCGCGCCCACCCCGGCCGAAGGCCTGCGCGTGACGGCATTGGCCCGCGGCCTGGACCACCCGCGCTGGGTCTACACCCTGCCCAACGGCGACGTGCTGGTGGCCGAGAGCAACAAGCCGCCCAAGCCCGGCGGCAGCAGCGACGGCGGCAGCGGCCCGGTCGCCAAGATCCGCAACTGGGTCATGGGCAAGGTCATGGCCCGCGCCGGTGCCGGCGTGCCCAGCCCGAATCGCATCACCTTGCTGCGCGATGCCGACGGCGACGGCGTGGCCGAGGTCAAGCAGGTCTTCATGACCAACCTGATGTCGCCCTACGGCATGGCGCTGGTGGGCAACGAGCTCTTCATCGCGAATGCGGACGCGCTCGTGAAGGTGCCCTACACCGAAGGCGAGACATCGGTGAAGGCCAACCCGACGCTGGTGACGCAACTGCCCGCGGGCATCAACCACCACTGGACCAAGAACGTGATCGCCAATGCCGACGGCACCAAGCTCTACGTGACCGTCGGCTCCAACAGCAACATCGGCGAGAACGGCCTCGCCGCCGAGGAGGGCCGCGCCGCGATCTGGGAGGTCGATGCGAAGACCGGCGAGAAGCGCCTCTTCGCGAGTGGCCTGCGCAACCCCAACGGCATGGGCTGGGACCCCGACACCAACGTGCTGTGGACCGTGGTGAACGAGCGCGACGAGATCGGCAGCGACCTCGTGCCCGACTACCTCACCTCAGTAAAGGAGGGCGCGTTCTACGGCTGGCCCTGGACCTACTACGGCGGCATCGTCGATGCCCGCGTGACCCCGCAGAACCCCGAGATGGCGGCCAAGGCCATCGCACCCGACTACGCGCTCGGCTCGCACGTCGCGCCGCTCGGCATGACGTTCTCGCACGCGCGCGGCATGCCGCCGGAGTTCGCGAGCGGCGTCTTCATCGGCGAGCACGGCTCGTGGAACCGCAAGCCCAAGTCGGGCTACAAGGTGGTGTTCGTGCCCTTCATCGGCGGCAAGCCGAGCGGGCCGCCGGTGGACATCCTCACCGGCTTCCTTACGGCCGACGAGAAGGCGCAGGGCCGGCCGGTGGGCGTGGCGCTCGACAAGAGCGGCGCGCTGCTGGTGGCGGACGACGTGGGCAACGCGGTGTGGCGCGTGTCGCGGGCCAAGCCGCAGTAACCGGCGGGTTTTTTCAGCGCTGCGGCCGGGCGATCCGGTAGAGCCGGTGCCGGCGCAGGGGGTGGCCTTCGGGCACCGCCGGATGGTCGAACGCGCCGGCCACGTCTTCGTGCATGCCGACGCGTTCCATCACCGCGGCCGAGCGCAGGTTGCCGACCGCGGTGAAGGCGACGATCTCGTCGAAGCCGAGCCGCTCGAAGCCGACCTGCAACGCGCCGCGCGCGGCCTCGGTCGCGAAGCCCTGGCCCCACGCGTGGCGCGCAAGGCGCCAGCCGATCTCGACACATGGCGAAAACGGCAGCGTGGCCAGCGGTACGTTCAGCCCGGTGAAGCCGATGAATTCACCTGTGGCCTTGTGCTCGACCGCCCAGAAGCCCCAGCCGTTCTCGGCGATGCGGGTTCTGCCGCGCTCGACCATCGCATCGCTGTCGGCGCGCGTGGGCAAAGGCAGCAGGAATTCCATCACCTGGGGGTCGGCCGCCATGTCGGCGAAGGGGGCGCAATCGCTCTCGCGCCACTGGCGCAGGCGAAGGCGGGCGGTGTCGAATTCGATCAGGGGAGCGGTCATGCGGCAATTGTGAATCAGCGTAGTTTCATCATGTTGTGATGTAATTCGGGCTGCTCCGAACTCCCCTTGCGACACCGGCATCGACGCCGGACCCCGTCGCGCCACACCCCGCCATGACCCCAGCCTCCCACCCGCCGCGCGGCGATTTCGCGCTCAACGCGCGCCTGCTGCGCATCACCGCCATGGCGATCGTCATCGGCGCCATCAGCACCGTGGCCGCGCGCGTGCTGCTCGACCTGATCCGCTTCTTCACGAATCTCTTTTTCTTCCAGACCTTCTCGCTGGCCGACCGCTCGCCGGCGGAACACACGCTGGGCGCCTGGGTCATCGTGGTGCCGGTGATCGGCGGGCTCATCGTGGGCCTGGTCGCGCGCTACGGCTCCGACAAGATCCGCGGCCACGGCATCCCCGAGGCCATCGAGGCGATCCTGTTCGGCAAAAGCAAGATGTCGCCGAAGGTCGCGGTGCTCAAGCCGCTGTCCTCGGGCATCGTGATCGGAAGCGGTGGGCCGTTCGGCGCCGAGGGGCCGATCATCATGACGGGCGGCGCCATCGGCTCGCTGATCGCGCAGTACTTCCACCTCACGGCTGCCGAGCGCAAGGCGCTGCTGGTGGCGGGCGCCACCGCCGGCATGACTGCCGTGTTCGGAACGCCGGTGGCCGCCGTGCTGCTGGCGGTCGAACTGCTGCTGTTCGAGCTGCGCCCGCGCAGCTTGCTGCCGGTGGCCGTGGCCTGCGCGGTCGCGGGCTTCACGCGGCCGCTCTTGATGGACGCGGGCCCGCTGTTCCCGTTGCAGACCGCTGTGCCCGGCCCGCTCGCGATGCTCTCCTGCATCGTCGCCGGCCTTCTGTGCGGCGTGCTCTCGGCTTCGCTCTCGATCTCGCTCTACAAGGTGGAAGACCTCTTCGGCAAGCTGCCGATCCACTGGATGTGGTGGCCGGCCATCGGCGGTCTCGCGGTAGGCATCGGCGGCTACTTCGAACCGCGTGCGCTGGGCGTGGGCTACGACGTCATCGGCGACCTGCTGCACAACCACCTCGCGCTCGGCGTGGTGGCCGCGCTGCTCGCGGTGAAGGCAATCATTTGGATCATCTCGCTCGGCTCGGGCACCTCGGGCGGCGTGCTCGCACCGCTCCTGATGATGGGCGCAGGCCTCGGCGTGGTGCTCTCGCACGTGCTGCCCGGCAACGACCCGATTCTGTGGCCGCTGGTCTGCATGGCCGCCACGCTCGGCGGCGTGATGCGCGCGCCGCTCACCGCCACCATCTTCGCCTTCGGGCTCACGCACGACAGCAATGCGCTGCTGCCGCTCTTGACCACCTCTGCCGTGGCCTACGGCTTCACTGTGCTCACGATGCGCCGCTCGATCCTCACCGAGAAGATCGCGCGCCGCGGCTATCACATCTACCGCGAATACGGCATCGACCCGCTGGAGCGCCACTCGGTCGAGGAAGTGATGACGCGCGAGGTGCGCAGCATCGATGCGGCGCTGCCCGTGGCCGAGGCGCTCGCGCAGTACTTCGGCGAAGGCCAGATGCACCGCGCGTACCCGGTGCTGCGCGGCAACGCGGTGATCGGCATGGCCGACCGCGCGATGCTCGCGGCGTTCAGCGTCGGCACCGTGGGCGATGCCTGCGAAGGTTCGGCGCCGCTGTTCGCGCTCGCGGGTGAAAACTGCCGCGTGGTGGCCACGCGCCTCGCGCGCCACCGGCTCGAGCGGCTGCCGGTCGTGAAAGATGCACAGTCGCTCGCGCTGGTCGGACTCGTCGCGCGCAGCGACCTCATCAAGCCTTCGCTCGCGCACTTCGATGAGGAAGAAAAGCGCGAGCGAATGCGCGGCCTGCCCTGGCAGGCCTAGAAAGTCAGAACCCGGCCAGAACGACCTTGCCCTGCGCCTTGCCGCTCTCGATGAGCGCGTGCGCTTTCTTCAAGTTGGCGGCGTTGATGGTGCCGAAGCTCGCATTCGCCGTCGTGCGGATGCGGCCCGCATCGACCAGCGCGGCCACTTCCGCCAGCAGTGCGCCTTGCTCGGCGATGTCGGGCGTGGTGAAGCGCGAGCGGGTGAACATCATTTCCCAGTGCAGCGAGATGCACTTGGTCTTCAGCGGCATCGCGTCGAGCACCTTCATGTCGTCGATCACCGCGAGCTGGCCCTGGGGCTTCAAGCTCTCGATGATCTGCGCGTAGTGCTGCTCGGTCTGCGTGAGGCTGGCGACCATGTCGACCTCGCCGATGCCGGCCGCCTTGAGCTCCGCCGCGAGCGGCTTCGAATGGTCGATGACCGCGTGCGCGCCGAGCGCCAGGCACCACTCGCGCGTCTCGGGACGCGAGGCGGTGGCGATCACGCGCAACTGAGTGAGCTGGCGGGCGAGCTGGATGAGGATCGAGCCCACGCCGCCCGCACCGCCGGTGATCAGGAGCGTCTGGCCCGCGCCGCCGCCCTTGGGCACCTGCAGGCGGTCGAACAGCAGTTCGTACGCGGTGATGGTGGTCAGCGGCAACGCTGCGGCCTGTGCGTCGTCCAGGCTCTTGGGCGCGATGGCGGCGATGCGCTCGTCCACCGCATGCAATTCCGAATTGGCGCCGGGGCGAATGATCGAGCCCGCGTAGTACACGCGGTCGCCGACCTTGAAGTTCTCGACGCCGCTGCCGATGGCTTCGACGATGCCGACCGCATCCCAGCCCAGCACCTTGGCCTGGCCGGCTTCGGGCGCGGCGTTCTTGCGGACCTTGGTGTCGACCGGGTTGACCGACACCGCCTTCACGCGCACCAGCAGGTCGCGCGGGCCGGCGACGGGCGCGGGCAGTTCGATGTCCTGCAGCGATTCGGCGTTGTCGATGGGAAGGGGCTGGTAGTAACCGATGGCTTGCATGACGGGACCTTTCTGTAACGATGGCTCCACTGTAGGATGGCAACGGGCATTTGATAAGACTGCCTCGAACAGCAACACTTTCAAATGAAGATTGAAAATACCTCGGACCTGCAGGTGCTGGTGCATACGGCGCGCGGCGGCACGCTCACGGCTGCGGCCCATGCGCTGGGCATCACGCCGGCGGCCGCCAGCGCCACGCTCAAGCGGCTGGAAACGCAGCTCGGCGCGCGGCTGTTCGAGCGCTCCACACGTGCGATGCGCCTGACGCCGCAGGGGCAGACGCTGCTCGACTACGCGGTGCGGGCCTTCGAGCTGCTGGACGAAGGCGAGTCGCTGGTCACGGCGGACCGCGGCGAACTGGTCGGCACTTTGCGCGTTGCCGCGCCTTCCGACCTCACGCGCAGCACGCTCTTGCCCTGGTTCGATGAATTTCTCGCGCTGCATTCCGGCGTGCAGCTCTCGCTCTCGGTCGGCGACCGGCCGCTGGATGTGATGCGGGACGAGGTCGATGTGGCGCTGCGTTATGGCGCGCTGGCCGATTCGCGCCTGGTGGCGCGGCCGTTTGCGATGACGAATCCGCTGCTCACCGCCTCGCCCGAGTACCTCAGCCGCCATGCCGCGCCGAAGACGCCGCAGGACCTGGTGCATCACAACTGCCTGATCTTCAATCGCGGTGGGCGGCGGCACCGCGTCTGGCGGTTTGCGCAGAACGGGCAGTGGACGGAAGTGCGGGTGAATGGCAATCGCAGCGTGGATGACGCCTCGCTGGCGCGCGAGTGGGCTGTGGCGGGGTATGGCATCACGCTGAAGTCGGCGCTTGATGTGCGGGATGACGTTCGCAGTGGGCGGCTGGTGCAGCTCATGGCCGATTGGCAGACGGAGCCTTATCCGCTGCATGCGTTGCTGCCTAGTGGGCGTTTTGTGCCTGCTCGGGTTCGGGCGTTTGTGGATTTTCTTGCGTTGAAGTTCGAGGCGCTGACGGGTCGATAGGGGGTTTTTTGTTTGAGTTCCGAGGCCGGGTCTCGCCCCGGCGGGCGACTTACTTTCTTTTGCTTCGCCAAAAGAACGTAAGCAAAGAAAAGGCGACCCTGCTGTCTGCGTCCCTACGCTTCGCTTCGGGCAACCTGCGGTGCTCACGTTTCGCGGGGTCTCGCCCAAACTCGCTTCGCTCAAACAAGGGCGAGCCCTGATCCGCGAAACGCTCCGCTCCTCGGCGCATACAGAAGGGCTTTGGGAACCGACACGCCTTCGCTGCGCTCGGCCAGCTCACGGGCCTTTGCTTCGCTCGGCCTGGGACTTGCTCCCTCTTCCCTTGGGAGAGGGCTGGGGTGAGGGCAGCGGCGGTCGAACGCCGCGCGGTCAGATCATCGGCGTGACCGCGCCATCCATCGCGACGATCGCGCCCGTCACGTAGCTCGCCTTCGGCGACGCGAGGAACACGACCGTGTTGGCGATTTCTTCCGGTGTCGCGATGCGGCCGAGCGGCAGGCGCGCGGTGGCGCGCTTCAACGCTTCGTCGGTGTCGATGCCCTGCAGCTTCGCATCGGCCTTCATGCCTTCCTGCAGCCGCGCGGTCAGCGTGAGGCCGGGGTTCACGGCGTTCACGCGCACGCCCTTGGCCGCGTAAGCGGCGGCCATGCCGGCGCTTACCAGCATCAGCGCCGCATTGGCGGCACCGCCGGCCATGTGCACGGGGCTCGCGACCTTGCCGCCCTGGCCGATCACGTTGACGATCGCGCCGCGGCCGCGCTCGCCCATGCGCTTGACCACCGGGTCGATCATGTGGATGTAGGTGAAGTACTTCGCGTCCATCGCGTCGTGCCACGCGGTGGGGGTCAGGTCGTCGGGCGGGGTGCGGCGCGCGGCGCCGGCCGAGTTGATGAGCACGTCGACAGGGCCGAAGACCTTCTCGGCCGCGTCGAGCGCGGCGACGGCGCTGGCCGGGTCCTTCAGGTCGGCGGCATGCACCGAGACCCGGCCATCGGCCTCGGCGAACGCCTCGATCAGCGTCTTGCGGCCTTGCTCCAGGTTCTGCAGGTCGCGCGAGACGAGGCTCACGCGCGCGCCTTCGCGGAGGAACCCCAGCGCGCAGGCGAGGCCGATGCCCTTGCTGCCGCCGGTGATGAGAACGTGCTGGTCCTGGAGCTGGAGATCCATGTGAAGGTCCTTGTGTCGTTGAGGGGGCGGGGTCGCGTGGATTGAATCACCGCTCTAAGATCGCCGGATGAACGCATCCCCGGTATCCCTGCCCCGCTTCTGGTCTCAACTCACGACGCGCGACTTCGCGGGGCTCGATATGGCAGCCACCGTGGCGGTGCTGCCGCTGGGCGCGACCGAGCAGCACGGGCCGCACCTGCCGCTGGGCGTGGACTCGGTGCTGGCCGACGGCATCGTGGCCGCGTCGCTGCCGCTGCTGCCGGCGGCGCTGCCGGTGCTCTTTTTGCCGACCCAGCAGATCGGCCTGAGCCCCGAGCACGCGCGCTTCGCGGGCACGCTCACGCTGTCGGCCGAGACCTTGATCCGCATGTGGCGCGAAATCGGCGCGGGCGTCGCGCGTGCCGGTGTGAAGAAGCTGGTGCTCTTCAATGCGCACGGCGGCCATGTGGGCGCGATGGACATCGTGGCGCGCGAACTGCGCGCGGCGCACGGGCTCATCGTCTACAGCGTGAGCTGGTTCAACCTGCCGCTGGGCGATGCGGGTGCACAGTTCAGCACGCAGGAGCACCGCTTCGGCGTCCACGCGGGCGAGATCGAGACCTCGATGATGCTGGCGCTGACCCCGCGGCTCGTGCGCATGGGCGAGGCGAAGGATTTCCGTTCGACGTCCGAGAAGCGCGCGGCCGACTACGCGATCCTCGGCAATGGCAAGAGCGCCAAGCTCGGCTGGGCGATGGAGGACTACAACGCAGAGGGTGCGGCTGGCAATGCAGCCGCGGCGACTGCGGCCAAGGGGCAAGCGGTGATCGATGCGGCCGCGCAGCAATTGGCACTGCTGCTGGCCGAGGTGTCGCGCCTGCCGCTGGACACGGCCAACACCCAGCCGCTGCCCTGATCCGCCTTCAGGAAGTTGAGGAAGCGCTGCGCGCGAGCACCCCGGCGAACATGTCTGAATCGACATTCCCGCCGCTCACGCTGATGCCCACCGTCTTGCCGCGCCAGCGCGCCTGCTGCTGAAGCGCGCCCGCCAATGCGGCGGCACCGGCGCCTTCGGCCACGTTGTGCGTGTCGCTGAAAAGGATGCGCATTGCCTCGCCCACCTCGTCGTCGGTGACGGTGATCACGTCGTCGGCTTCGCGCAGGATCACCTCGACCGATTCGGGCACCGGCACGCGGCAGGCCATGCCGTCGGCCAATCGTGTGCTGACCGGCGATTCGACGGGCTTGCCCGCGCGAAAGGAATCGCGGTACGCCGTCGCGTGGGCCGACACCACGCCGATGATCTTGGTCGACACGCCGCAATGCGCGCGCGCCACGGCCGCGCCGGCAAAGCCGGAGCCGAGGCCAATGGGCACGAACAGCACGTCGGGTGGCGCATCTTTCAGCGCGCTGAAGAACTCGACATACGCAGTCGACACGCCACGCACCAGCTCGCGGTGGAACGAAGGCACGCGGTGCAGCGCGTCACGCTCGGCCAGCAGGGCCGCGTGCTCCGACGCCGCCTGGAAATCGTCGCCATGCTCGACCAGCTCGACGCCGAGCGCGCGCATCGCGGCGTTCTTCTCCAGCGAGTTGCCGTGCGGCACCACGATGGTCGCGCCGAGGCCGTGCCGCCGCGCCGCGAAGCCGAGCGACTGGCCGTGGTTGCCGCGCGTCGCGCTGATCACGTGGCGTACTTCGGGGTGCTCGCGCGCAAGGGTCTCGAAGTAGGTGAGGCCGCCGCGGATCTTGAAGGCGCCGACCGGCGTGTGGTTCTCGTGCTTGGCCCAGAGCGTCGCGCCCAGGCGCTGCGACAGCAGCGGCCAGGTGTATTGCGGGGTCGGCGGCATCGCCGCATGCACGGTGCGCTGCGCGGCTTCGATCTCTTCGCGGGTGAATTTCACTGGCGTCCCTTTGTTGTCTATTTGCGTTCCGTCAGCGCGACCCGCACCGCCAGCGCGGCCAGCACACTGCCCATCACGTAGCGCTGCGCGCGCAGCCAGCTGGCGCTTTGCGACAGCACCGCCGTGATGCTCGCGGCGCCGAAGATCATCACCGTGTTGACCACGGCGCTGCTCGCCATCTGCGCGATGCCCAACTGCATGCTCTGCAGCAGCACCGAGCCGCGTTCGGGATGGATGAACTGCGGAAAGAACGACAGGTAGAACATCGCCACCTTCGGGTTCAGCAGGTTGGTGAGAAAGCCCATGCGGAACAACTTGCCTGGCGGATCGGCCGGCAGCGCGCGCGCTTCGAAGGGCGCATTGCCGCCGGGCCGCACCGCCTGCCACGCGAGCCACAGCAGGTAGGCCGCACCCGCGATGCGGATCGCATCGAACGCGAGCGGCACCGCCAGCAGCAGCGCGGTGAGACCGAGCGCGGCGGCGAAGAGGTGCACGAGGAAGGCCATCAGCACGCCGCCCAGCGAAATCATTCCCGCGCGGCGGCCCTGGATCAGCGTGCGCGAGACGCAATAGATCATGTTCGGCCCCGGCGTGAGCGCCAGCAGCAGCGAGGCGAGGGCGAACCAGGCGATTTCGGTGAGGGTCAGCATGCTCAGAGTCCTTGCGATTCGAGGGTGACGATGCCGCGCGGCGTATCGAGCACGGCGACGAGGTTCGGCGGGCCGGCGTCCACTTGCAGGCCCTTCATGCCGACGGCCGAAAGCGCCGCCGACAACGCCGGCGCGCGCGGATGCGCGGCGCACAGCGAACGCAGGGCGAGGCCCGACGAAGGCATCGCATCGGTCGGATGCACAGCGCCCCACTGGATCAGCGTCGGCAGCGCGCCATAGAAAAGGCGCTGCCCATCGTCGCGCACCGTGATCTGCCATTCGAGCCGGCCGGCCGGCGTGTCGCGCGAAGCCTCGAGCACGCGGCCGCGGTCGATGTGCGCATGCTCCTCGCGGGCCAGTGCCTGCACGGCGGCGTGCGCATCGGGCACGCGCGCCACGAAGTGGATCAACCGCGGGCCGTGCTGCGCGAGCGCGGCTTGCAGTGCCGCATCGTCCAGGTCGAACCAGCGGCGTGTCTTCGGCCGCGACGGCGCCTTGCCGGGCTCGATCGCGATGATTTCCGCATAGGCCTTCGGATAGGCCTCGCTCGCCACATTCAGCAGCCGGTTGTGCGTGCCCATCAGCGGATGCGTGCCGCCAGGGCCGGGCGTGATGCCGAGCGTGGCCTCGCACCATGCGACGCCCTCGGCCAGCGAACGGGCGGCAATCACCAGGTGGTCGACTTCGGCGTGCATGGCGGCGTCCTCGTTCGCGATCAGAGCGTGACGCTGCCGTCGATGCAGGTCACGGCATCGCCGCCGACCCAGATCTTTCCTTCGGCGTCGCGCTCGATGTAGACGCGGCCCGCGCGGCCGAGGCACTGGCCTTGCGCCGCGAGGTAGCGCTCGGGCATGTGGCCGTCGGCGATCAGCCATTCGGCGAGGCTCGCGTTCAGGCTGCCGGTGACCGGGTCTTCCTGCACGCCGATGGGTTCGGCAAAAGCGCGCACTTCCAGGTCGATCTTCGCGCCGTCGTCGTTCGGCGTGGCGGGCCGGTTGCCGAAGGCGCGCGCCTCGCGGTTCGAGCGGCCGATGAGCAGCGAGGTGTCGTGCGCCGCTGGCACTCCCGCCACGCCGGCCTTCACGCCCAGCTCCTTCAGCGCGCGGTGGTCGGGCTGCAGCGCCAGAACCGCGTCGGCGTCGTTCAGCAGCAGGCCGAACCAGACAGGTCCGTTGTCCAGAACCTGCGCCGCAACGACGTGCTGCGCCTTCAAGCCCAGGGCGCCGGCCACCTTGGCCAGCAGCGCGGGGCTCGGCGCGCTGCGCTTGAGCGGCGGCGCGGCAAAGGCAAGGCGGTCGCCGTCGCGGCGCAGCGGCACGAGGCCGGCGCCGCATTGCTGCACCACGCGACCGGCCGCCTTGGGCTTGCCGCCCGCCTGCAGCCACGCATGGCAGCTGCCGATGGTCGGATGGCCCGCAAACGGCAGCTCGCCGCCGGGCGTGAAGATGCGCACGCGGTAGTCGGCCGCCGCGTCGGTCGGCGGCAGAAGGAACGTGGTCTCGGACAGGTTCGTCCATTGCGCGAAGCGCTGCATCGCGGCGTCGTCGAGGTCCTGCCCATCGATCACCACGGCAAGCGGGTTGCCGTAGTAGGCGGTGGCGGTGAAGACGTCGACTTGCTTGAAGGGGCGGGATTTCATCGATTTCAAACGGTTCAGGTCAATGGGCAATGTCAGTCAGGGAGACACCGTGGAACCGGCTTTGCCGGGCCACTGGTGTCGCCCCCTGCAAGGGGGTTGGCGAAGCGACACGAAGTGCGCGAAGACTGGGGGTCATTCCAGTCCTAGATCGAGCACGCCGCGCGTGCCCGGGCGTGAGAGGAGGTCGGCGTACCAGCGCTCGACGTTCGGCCAGCTCGGCCGGTGGTATTCGGCGGCCGGCAGGCCGAACCAGCGGTGCGCTTCGCAGCCGATGGGAATGTCGGCCATGGTGAAGCGCTCGCCGGCCATGTAGGGCTGCTTCGCAAGGTGCGCATCGAGCATGGCGAAGAGCGCCTCGCTCTCGCGCACCGAGGCCTCGATGAGCGCCGGCTGCCGCTCCGAAGGGGCCGTGCGCACCCACTGGATGAAAGCGTCGCGGCTCGCGCGGTTGAGCGTGGTCTGCTGCCAGTCCATCCAGCGCTCGGCATCGAAGCGCGCGGGCAGGTCGCTCGGGTAGAGGGTGCCGTGCGAATGCTTCGCGCAGAGGTAGCGCACGATCACGTTCGACTCCCAGAGCGTCACGCGCTCGGCGCCTTCGCCGTCGTCGATGGCCGGCACCATCGCATTCGGATTGAGCGCGAGGTACTCGGCCGTCTGCACCACGCCGAACTTGCCGCCGGCCTCGGTGCGCTGGAAGTCCAGGCCGAGTTCCTGCGCGCACCACACGACCTTGCGGACGTTGATCGAGCTGATGCGGCCCCAGATGTTGAGCATGATTTCAGTGTCCTTGTGCGGGAAGTGCGGCCATGGCGGCCGCGGGGCGGTCGAGCATCAGCAGGCGGATCGCCAGGCCGATCATCACGAGGGCGAGCAACGTGCGCTGGAATTTCTCGGCTCCCGGCCGGCGCTGCAGCCAGCGCCCGACCTGTCCGCTGCAGGCGCCCAGCAACGTGTTGAAAGCGAGCGCGGCCACCGACAGCACCACGCCCAGCTGCACCAGCTGCAGCGCCACGCTGCCACGCGACGGATCGACGAACTGCGGCAGGAACACCATGAAGAACAGCAGCGCCTTCGGATTGACGAGGTTGTTCAGGAGCGCCATGCGCACGATGCGCCCGAAGCCGGCGGGTTGGGCCTCCGCACCCACGCGAAGCCCGCCGCCGCTGCGCAGGGCCTGCACCGCGAGCCACACCAGGTACAGCGCGCCCGCATAGCGCAGCACGTCGAACGACGGCGGCCAGGCGGCCACCAGCGCGGTGACGCCGGTCGCCGCGAACAGCGTGTGCACCAGGTCGGCGGCCGAGATGCCGATGGCCGCCGCGAACCCGCCGCGCGGGCCGTGCGCCACGCCGTGCGAGAGCACGAAGGCCATGTTCGGGCCGGGCGAGAGGAACAGCGCCAGCACCGCGAGCAGGAAGAGCGAGAGCGTCGCGAGTCCGATCATCGGCAGGCCCCTTTTCTTTACACCGGTGCGGGGGCGAGCTTGTGCTCGCCCAGCAGTTCCAGCTCTTCGCGCAGCGTGATGGCGAGCGCGGCGATGGCGACATCGATTTCTTCCACGCTGGCTGTCACGAACGACAGGCGCAGCGTGCGCGGATCGCCCAGGCCCGCGTAGAACGGCGCGCCGGGCACGAAGGCCACGTTGCGCTCGACGGCCTTGGGCAGCAGCTTCACCGTGTCGATGCCCTCGGGCAGGCGCGCCCACAGGAACATGCCGCCCTTGGGCGCGTTGAACTTCACGTCCAGGCCCGCCATTTCGCGGGTGAGCGCGGCGATCATCGCGTCGCGCTGGCGCTTGTAGAGGGCGCGGATCGTGGGCACGTGGCGGTCGAGGAAACCGTCCTTCATCACGGCCGACACCATGCGTTGCGTGAAGATCGGCGTGTGCAGGTCGACCGCCTGCTTGGCTTGCAGCAGCTTCGGGTAGATGGCCTTCGGCGCGACCAGGAAACCCAGGCGCAGGCCCGGTGCCAGCACCTTCGAGAACGAGCCCAGGTAGATGCAGCCCTCGGGGTTGCGCGCGGTCAGCGGCAGCGGTGGGGCTTCGTCGAACCAGAGTTCGCCGTAGGGGTTGTCTTCGATGATCGGCAGGCCCGCTTCGGCTGCAGCGGCCGATACGGCGGCGCGGCGCTCTTCGGTCATGGTGCGGCCCGTCGGGTTCTGGAAGTTGGGCAGGAGGTAGACGAAGCGTGCGTCCTTCGCCTTGGCGACCAGGTCGTCGACGATCACGCCGTCTTCGTCGCTCGCCACGCTCACCGGGTTGGGCTCCATCGGGCCGAAGGCCTGCAGCGCGCCGAGGTAGGTGGGCGTCTCGACCAGCACCTTGCTGCCCGGATCGATCAGCACCTTGGCCACCAGGTCGAGGCCCTGCTGCGAACCGGTGGTGATGAGCACCTGCGCGGGGTCGACGTTCCACGGCAGCATGTCGGCCACGGCCTGGCGCAGCGGCGCGTAGCCTTCGCTCGCGGCGTACTGCAGCGCGGCCTGGCCGTCGTTGTGCAGCACTTCGGCGCAGGCATCGGCGAAGGCCTGGATCGGGAAGGTCTTGGGCGAGGGCAGGCCACCCGCCAGGCTGATGATGCCGGGGCGTTCGGTGACCTTGAGGATTTCACGCAGCACCGACGGGTTCATCTTGGCGGCGCGGGCGGCGAGTTTCCAGTTCATGGTGTTTCTTCTTTCAAGCGGGTGAGGTGAGATTCGAGGGCAGGTCGCCAGGGGATGCAACAAGGATTTTGTTGCAGCCGGCGTGGCGTGGAGCGGTCATCGGCTTCTTCCGGCCGCGCCTGCCGGGAGCGGCGCCGCAGCGGGAGCGGCCTGCGGCTGCGAGAGCTTCTTGCCGATGACCACGGTGACCACCACCGCGATCGCGAAGCCCAGGGTCACCACATCGAGCGGTTCGCCCAGGATCGGGATCGACGCGAGGATCGACAGAAAGGGCTGCAGCAACTGCGTCTGGCTCACGCGCAGCGCGCCGCCGAGGGCGAGGCCGCGGTACCAGGCGAAGAAGCCGATCCACATCGAGAACATGCCGACGTAGACGAAGCCCAGCCATGACGCCGTGGCGATGGGCGTCGTGGGCCAGAGGAACAGCGTGGCCGGCAGCGTCACCGGCAGTGCCATCACGCAGACCCAGCAGATCACGCGCTCGGCACCCAGCGAAGGCGTTACCTGCGCGCCGTAGATGTAGCCGAATGAAGCGGCGATGACCGCGCCCACCAGCAGCAGGTCGGCCCATTCGAAGCCGAAGCCGTGTCCGCTTTGGCTCGCGCGCAGCACCGAGAACACCACCACCAGCAGGCTGCCGGCGACCGCGCAGAGCCAGAAGCCGAGGCGTGCGCGCTGATGCAGCACCCAGGCCGCGACCGCGGCGGTGACCAGCGGCAGCAGCGCCGTGACGACCGCCGCGTGGCTGGCCGTGACCACCCGCAGTGCGTAGCCCAGCAGCAGCGGATAGCCGATGACGTTGCCCAGCACCGCCATGCCCAGCGGCTTCCACTGGTGCGATGCAGGCCGCGGCGAGCGCGTGGCCAGGAGGAAGATGGCCGACAGCACGCCCGCCAGCGCCGCGCGCCCGAGCGTGACGAACCACGGCGACAACTGAGGCGCAGCCTGCGTGCCGGTGGCCAGCCGCGTCATGGGCAGGGTCACCGCGAACAGCGCCACGCCGATTACGCCGAGCCACATGCCCAGCGTCTCGTCCTTGATGTCGAAGCGCTTTGTCATGGCGCAGCCTTCGCGCTGCGCGCTGCGGCATTCGCCTTGGGAGCGGCCCGGCGGCTCATACGCTCACCATCCACCATGCGGTCAGCACCAGCACGAAGCCCATCGCGCGGTTGAACCACAGGAGGCGCTTGCCCTTGGCGAGCCAATCGCGCAGCAGCGCGCCGACCAGCGCATAGGCGAAGTTGCTGACGAAGGCATAGAACAGCATCACCGGCGCGACGATGGCGAAGCGCGAGAGCGCATCGGGCTGGCCGGCGATCCATCCGGCCACCAGCGTGAGCGCGAGGAGCCACGCCTTGATGTTGACGAACTGCAGCATCACGCCCTGGCCGAAACCGACCGAGAGGCTGGCGTTGTCGGCCTTGCCGAGCTTGGCGCTGCCGCTGAGCTTCCAGGCCAGCCACAGCAGGTAGGCGATGCCCAGGCCCTTGATCGCCAGCCGCAGCGGCGGCACCGCGACCACCAGCGCGCCCAGGCCGGCAGCGCAGATCGCCAGCAGCAAGGTCCAGCCGACCGGCACCGCGACCACGAAGCGCATCGCGCGCGACAAGCCGCCGTTGGCCGCCAGGGCGGTGGAAAGCGTGGTGTTGGGACCGGGCGAAAAACTCATCGCCGTGGCCAGCACCAGCAGCGCGGTGAATTCTTGCCAGTTCATGACGCACACTCTAAACTTGAGACCATTACAGTGCCAGTACAGATGGTCGGACAAATCCGGAATCTGTATTGGTCAATCTTTCGACACAGCATGCTGACACGAACCTCCACCCAGTCGTTGACCAGCCAGCTCGCAGACCGCCTGGCCGAGCGCATCCGCACCCGGCTGCTGCCGCCCGGCGCCCGATTGCCCTCGGTGCGCGAGTGCGCGCGGCAGCAGGGCGTGAGCCCGTACACGGTCGTCGCCGCCTACGACCAATTGCTGGCGCAGGGGCTTGTCGAAGCCCGCCGGCAACGCGGCTTCTACGTGCGGGATTCGGCCCCGATACAGGACAGCCGCTCAGGCAAAACCTCCGACGTCGTCGGCGTGGGCGACATGCCGGCGGCAATGGCCGTGCAGATGATGGCCTCGCGCGTACCGGCCGACGCGAGTTCGCTGATCCGCAGCATGTTCCACCGCCCGAGCGACAAGCCGCAGCCCGGCATGGGCGTGTTCCCGCCGGACTGGATGACGTCCACCTTCATCCCCACGGCGGTGCGGCGCATGACCGGTACAGCCGTGCTGCAGGAGCTGTCGCTCCAATACGGCGAGCCCTCCGGCGACATGAGCCTGCGCCGCAGCCTCTCGCAGAAGCTGGTGGGCATCAACGTGCCGGCAGCGCCGGACCAGATCATCACCACCATCGGCGCGACCCATGCGCTGGACATCGTGAGCCGCACGCTGTTGCGGCCGGGCGATCCAGTGATGGTCGAGGAGCCGGGCTGGGCGTTGGAATTCGCGCGGCTCGAGGCGCTGGGCATGCGCATCCTGCCGGTGCCGCGCCGTGCCGACGGGCCCGACCTGGAGGTGATGGCGCAGTACTGCGTGCTGCACAAGCCCAAGCTCTTCGTGAGCGTGAGCGTGCTGCACAACCCGACCGGCTACAGCCTCACGCCCGGCAGTGCCCACCGGGTGCTCAAGCTGGCGAACGAGCACGACTTCCACATCGTCGAGGACGACACCTACAGCCACCTCGCGCCCGAGCACGCCACGCGGCTGAGCGCGCTCGACGGGCTGCAGCGCACCGTCTACGTGAGCGGCTTCGCCAAGATCATTGCGCCCAACTGGCGCATCGGTTTCCTGGCCGCGTCGCCCGCGCTGAAGGAGCGGCTGCTGGAGACCAAGCTCCTGGCCACGCTCACTTCGCCCACGCTGTTCGAGCGGGCCTTGTCGTGGTGCATCGACCAGGGGCAACTGCGCCGGCATGCGGACCGCATACGCATCCGGCTCGACGGCGCGCGCGGACGGGCGGTGAAGCTCGCCATGTCGCACGGCTGCACCTTCGCCTCGGAGCCGGCGGGCCTGTTCGGCTGGGTCGACACGGGCGTCGACACCGACTCGCTCACCCAGCGCATGCTCGACCAGGGCTATCTGCTCGCGCCGGGCTCGCTCTTCCATGCGCGCCGGCCGCCGAGCACCATGATGCGGATCAATTTCGCGACCTCGCAGGACGCCACTTTCTGGAAAGTTTTCAGCAAGGTGCGGGGCGAGCTCTGACACAGGTAAAAGCCCGCGCCCGGCGGGCCAAAGGCCAAGGCCTTGGAGTAAGCTGGCAGCACAAGAAAACCCAGCCAGGAGACCTCCCGCATGACCAACGCCAGCAAACCCTTCGACTTCAGCCAGTTCGTCCCCGGATTCGACTTCCTGAAGAACCTGGCCGGGGGCGCCGCAGCAGGCACCGGCGCCGCATCGTCGGTGCCGGGCATCCCCAGCCTCGCGAGCTGGGTGGCGCCCACGCTGAGCGTGGAGGAGGTCGACAAGCGCATCCAGGAACTCAAGACCGTGCAGTACTGGCTCGAGCAGAACGGCCATGCGCTCAAGGCCACGATCCAGGCGCTCGAGGTGCAGAAGATGACGCTCTCGACCCTGCGCGGCATGAACGTGCGGATGGAAGACCTGGCCAGCGTGTTCACCAAGCAGGCCGCTGCGGCCACGGCGGCTCCTGCGCCCGCGCCCTTTGCAGCGGCCGCCGCGCCCGAACCCGAGCCTGTCGAAGAAGAGGAAGAAGACGAGGCCGAGATCGAGGAAGAAGAAGCACTGGTGCCGAAGAAAAAGCCGCGCGGCAAGGCTGCTGCCGACGGCGCTGGCGTGGTCGATCCGATGCAATGGTGGGGCTCGCTGACCGAGCAGTTCCAGCAGATCGCCAGCACGGCGCTGCAGGACGCGGCCCAGCTCAAGGTCCCCGCCATGGCCCAGCCGCTGGCCGATGCGGTCGGCAAGGTGATGGGCAAGACAACGGCCGCCGCGAAGAAGCCCAAGGCCAAGACTGCGGCAAGAACCGCGGCCAAAAAGGCGGCAACGCCCGCCGCGAAGAAAAAGACGTCGACCGCCGCGCGCAAGCGAACCACCGGCCGCCGCTGACGTCCTACACATTCCACTTTTGAAGAGAACGGGTTGGCACGCATCATGAAGTTGTTTCCTACGGGTCATGCCACCCATCCGCAATGGCGCATGGCCGCCGGCCTCGTGCTGGCCCAGTTGCGCGCGCAGATGGCCTTGCCCGACTACGCGTCGTCCCCGACGCTCGGGCTGCTCTACATCACCGACCACTACGCGCCCGAGGCGCAGGAGATCCTCGATCACCTGAGCGCCGAGTTGCCCGAGGTGACCGACTGGTCGGGCACCGTCGGCATCGGCGTCTCGGCCAACAACGCCGAGTACTTCGACGAGCCGGGCATGAGCCTCATGCTCTGCGCGCTGCCGAGCGACCAGTACCGCGTGTTCTCGGGCGTGGCGCCGCT
This sequence comes from Variovorax paradoxus EPS, assembly GCF_000184745.1. Classification (NCBI taxonomy): domain Bacteria; kingdom Pseudomonadati; phylum Pseudomonadota; class Betaproteobacteria; order Burkholderiales; family Comamonadaceae; genus Variovorax; species Variovorax paradoxus. The sequence goes on from NC_014931.1 coordinate 865,289, forward strand.
GAGCAATTCGGAGATGAGCGGCTTCGAGGCGCACACCGCGCTCGTCCACGCCGACCCCGCGACGCCCGACCTCACCGAGCTGATCGGCGAGATGGCCGGCCGCGTCGACACCGGCTACCTCTTCGGCGGACTCTCGTCGGGCCGCGGCGGCGCGCTGCAGTTCGCGGTCGGCGGCAACGGCAACATCCGCGGCCACGGCGCTGCGGGCGGCGTGTTCTCCGGCGGCCTCTCGGGCGTGGTGTTCGGTGAAGGCGTGCGGGTGGTGTCCCGCGTCACCCAGGGCTGCCAGCCGCTGCGCTCGGGCGTGCGCGAGCGCGAGATCACTGAAGCCGACGGCAACCTCCTGCTCAAGCTCGACGGCGAGCCCGCGCTCGACGTGCTGCTGGCCGACCTGCAGGTGTCGCTCGAACGGCCGCAGGAGGCCATCGACGCGGTGCGCAACACGCTGGTCGGCCTGGCCGATGCGGGCAGCGACGGCGTGCGCCGCACCGGCGACCTGGGCGCCGACGTGCTGGTGCGCCACATCATCGGCCTGGACCCGACGCGCCGCGGCATCGCGATCGCCGACACGGCCGAGGCCGGCATGCGGCTGACCTTCTGCCGCCGCAACGCGCAGGCTGCGCGCGCCGACCTGATGCGCATCTGCGCGGAGATTCGCGAAGAGCTGGAGCCGGAAGAGCAGACGCTGGCCACCGCCCGCGCCGTTGCTGCTGGCGAAGCGGAGGCTGCCCCGCACCCCGCGCGCCGAATTGCAGGCGCGGTGTACGTGAGCTGCTCCGGACGCGGCGGCCCGCACTTCGGCGCACCGGGCGCCGAACTGCAGATCGTGCGCCACGCGCTGGGCGACGTGCCGCTGGTCGGCTTCTTCGCCGCGGGCGAGATCGCCCGCCATCACCTGTATGGCTACACCGGTGTGTTGACGGTGTTCACCAGCAAGGATTGACGACCGCGGTCAGGCCGGCTGCAGCACGCGCGGCTGCGGCGCCGGCATGCCCGTGAACGCAAAGTCCACCTCGGGCGCCAGCCCGCTCACGATCCGCGCGATCGACTTGCCCGAGCCGCACGCGTGCGTCCAGCCGAGCGTGCCGTGGCCGGTGTTCAGGTACAGGTTCGGCAGCTTCGTCTTGCCGATCATCGGCACGTTGCTCGGCGTCGCGGGGCGCAGGCCGGTCCAGAACTGGGCCTGCTCGGTGTCGCCGGCGCCGGGGAACAGCTCCTCGACGCGCCGCACGATGGCTTCGCAGCGCACGCGGTTCAGGTCGCGGTCGTAGCCGTTGAGTTCGGCCGTGCCCGCGATGCGCAGGCGGTCGCCCGATTCAGACGTGTAGCGCGAGAACACCAGCTTGTATTCGTCGTCGGTCAGCGAGACCTGGTGCGCCTTCGAGGCGTCCTTCACGGGCAGCGTCACCGAGTAGCCCTTGGCCGGGTAGATCGGCAGGCGGATGCCCAGTGGCGCCGCGTACAGCGGGCTCAGCGAACCCATCGCCAGCACGAACGCGTCGCCGCGGATGCGCTGGAAGCGGCCTTCGTTGTCGGTCGCCTCGACGTGGTCGATGCTGCCGCCGGCTTCGCGCAGCGCGGTCACCGTGTGGCTCATGAGGAACTTCACGCCAGCCGCGGCCGCGAGGCCGACCAGTTCGCGGGCGAAGCGATTGGCGTCGCCCGATTCGTCCTCGGCCGTGTAGGTGGCGCCGGCCAGCTGGGGGCGGATGTGAGCGAGGGCAGGCTCGATCTTCACCGCCTCGTCGGCCGAGATCACCAGCCGTTCGCAGCCGAGGGCGCGCATCTGCTCGGCCGGCTTGAGTGCGCCGTCGAACTCCTTCTGCGTCGTATAGAAATGCAGGATGCCCTGGGTGCGCTGGTCGTAGCTCAGGCCCGTATCGCGGCGCAGCTGCTGCAGCGTGTCGCGGCTGTAGGTGCCCAGGCGCACGATCTGCTCGATGTTGTGCTTCGTGCGCGCCGGGGTGCACTCGCGCAGGAACTGCAGGCCCCAGAGCCACTGGCGCATGTCGGCGCGGATGCGAAAGAGCAGCGGGGCGTCTTCCTTGCCAAGCCACTGCAGCACCTTGAGGGGCGCGCTGGGGTTGGCCCAGGGTTCGGCGTGGCTGACGGATATCTGCCCGCCGTTGGCGAAGCTGGTTTCGGCGGCGGGGGTGGCCTGCCGGTCGATGACGGTCACTTCGTGGCCGAGTTGCTGGAGGTAATAAGCCGAAGTCACGCCGAGCAGGCCGGCGCCAAGAACGATCACGCGCATTGCAAGTACCTTTGAGGTGCAGCGCTTGAATGGCGGGCGTGGCGTGCTACTTAATCAATAGCAAGCAACCGGACGTCCGCCGTCCAAGTTGCCGCTCCCCCTGTCCTCGATACCTGAGAGATTCACCTGTTGCGCCTTGCAACGGGTTTGCTCCTTCGGTGCATCGCGACACCTTTGCGGGTGCGATGGCTCTCCAGACGGCGTTTGATTTGATGCAGTACTGACCCCTTGCCGAAATTACAAAGAACTTCGTTGGGCCGACCTGAGCGTTTATGGGAGTTTGCGCCTTCGGTAGGGCCACCGGGGTGGCCCGCTCTCCTGCAGTGGGGGCGATTGTAGGTGGGCCCCGCGGATGCGCCAACCCTGGATTTCGGCCCTGTGGGCCGGTGGGATAATCTCCCGTTCATTCGCCAAAGGGCGATCGTTCGACAACAACAGGGGACCCCATGATCCTGGTTACCGGCGGCGCAGGCTTCATTGGCGCCAATTTCGTACTCGACTGGATCGCGCAGAGCGATGAGCCGGTCGTGAATCTCGACAAGCTGACCTACGCAGGCAATCTCGAGACGCTCGCGTCCCTCAAGGACAACCCGAAGCACATCTTCGTGCAGGGCGACATCGGCGACAGCGCGCTGCTCGACCGCCTGCTGGCCGAGCACAAGCCCCGTGCCATCGTGAACTTCGCCGCCGAGTCGCACGTCGACCGCTCGATCCACGGCCCCGAAGACTTCGTGCAGACCAACGTGCTGGGCACCTTCCGCCTGCTCGAATCCGTGCGCGGTTTCTGGAATGCGCTGCCGGCCGACCAGAAGGCCGCCTTCCGCTTCCTGCACGTGTCGACCGACGAGGTCTACGGCTCGCTCTCCAAGACCGACCCGGCCTTCACCGAAGAGAACAAGTACGAGCCCAACAGCCCCTACTCGGCCAGCAAGGCCGCCAGCGACCACCTCGTGCGCGCCTGGCACCACACCTACGGCCTGCCGGTGGTCACCACCAACTGCTCGAACAACTACGGGCCGTTCCATTTCCCCGAGAAGCTCATCCCCCTGATGATCGTCAACGCACTCGCAGGCAAGCCGCTGCCCGTGTACGGCGACGGCATGCAGGTGCGCGACTGGCTCTACGTGAAGGACCACTGCAGCGCCATCCGCCGCGTGCTCGAAGCCGGCAAGCTCGGCGAGACCTACAACGTCGGCGGCTGGAACGAGAAGCCCAACATCGAGATCGTCAACACCGTCTGTGCGCTGCTCGACGAACTGAGCCCCAAGGCCGACGGCAAGCCGTACAAGGAACAGATCACCTACGTGACCGACCGCCCGGGCCACGACCGCCGCTATGCCATCGACGCGCGCAAGCTCGAGCGCGAGCTCGGCTGGAAGCCCGCCGAAACCTTCGACAGCGGCATCCGCAAGACGGTCGAGTGGTACCTCGCGAACGGCGAGTGGGTGCGCAACGTGCAGAGCGGCGCATACCGCGAATGGGTCGAAAAGCAATACGACGCGAAGGCGACCGCATGAAGCTGCTGCTGCTGGGCAAGGGCGGACAGGTCGGCTGGGAGCTGCAGCGCAGCCTCGCGCCCCTGGGCGAACTGGTGGCGCTCGACTTCGACAGCACCGATTTCAACGCCGACTTCAGCCGCCCCGAGCAACTGGCCGAGACCGTGCTGAAGGTGCGGCCCGACGTCATCGTCAATGCCGCCGCGCACACCGCGGTCGACAAGGCCGAGAGCGAGCCCGACTTTGCCCGCAAGCTCAACGCCACCTCGCCCGGTGTGGTGGCCGAAGCCGCGCAGCAGATCGGCGCGCTGATGGTTCACTACTCGACCGATTACGTCTTCGACGGCAGCGGCAGCAAGCCCTGGAAGGAAGACGATGCGACCGGTCCGCTCAGCATCTACGGCAGCACCAAGCTCGAAGGCGAGCAACTGGTGGCAAAGCACTGCGCGAGGCACCTGATCTTTCGCACCAGCTGGGTGTATGCCGCACGCGGCGGCAACTTTGCCAAGACCATGCTGCGCATCGCCAAGGAGCGCGACAAGCTCACGGTCATCGACGACCAGTTCGGCGCGCCCACCGGCGCGGAACTGCTGGCCGACATCACCGCGCACGCCATTCGCGCGACGCTGCAGGACCCGTCCAAGGCCGGTCTCTATCACGCGGTGGCCGGTGGCGTGACCACCTGGCATGGCTATGCGCGCTTCGTGATCGAGCAGGCGAAGGCGGCGGGCGTGGAACTCAAGGCCGGCCCCGAGGCGGTCGAGCCCGTGCCCACCACCGCATTCCCGACGCCGGCCAAGCGGCCGCACAACTCGCGCCTGGACACCACCAAGCTGCAATCGACCTTCGGCCTCGTTCTGCCCGAGTGGCAGTCCGGCGTCGCCCGCATGTTGCGCGAAACCTTCTGACATCCGTCGAGCAAGACAAGAGACACGAACGAACATCCCATGACCCCAACGACGCAACGCAAAGGCATCATCCTCGCCGGTGGCTCGGGCACCCGCCTGCATCCCGCGACGCTCGCCATGAGCAAGCAACTGCTGCCGGTGTACGACAAGCCGATGATCTATTACCCGCTGAGCACGCTGATGCTCGGCGGCATGCGCGATATCCTGATCATCAGCACGCCGCAGGACACGCCGCGTTTTCAGCAGTTGCTGGGTGATGGCAGCCAATGGGGGATCAACCTGCAGTACGCGGTGCAGCCGAGCCCGGACGGGCTGGCGCAGGCTTTCATCATCGGGGACGAGTTTCTGGGGAACGATCCCAGTGCGCTCGTGCTGGGCGACAACATCTTCTACGGGCACGACTTCGCGCACCTGCTCGCCGACGCAGACGCAAAGCAGTCCGGCGCGACCGTTTTCGCGTACCACGTGCAAGACCCCGAGCGTTATGGCGTGGTGGCCTTCGATGCCCAGGGCAAGGCCAGCAGCATCGAAGAAAAGCCGCTCAAACCCAAGAGCAACTACGCGGTGACCGGCCTCTACTTCTACGACAACCAGGTCGTCGATATCGCCAAGGCCGTGAAGCCCAGCGCGCGCGGCGAGCTCGAGATCACGGCGGTCAACCAGGCCTACCTCGACCTGGGCAAGCTCAATGTGCAGATCATGCAGCGCGGCTACGCGTGGCTGGACACGGGCACGCATGAAAGCCTGCTCGAAGCCGGCCAGTTCATCGCCACGCTGGAGCACCGCCAGGGCCTGAAGATTGCATGCCCTGAAGAGATCGCCTGGCGCAACGGCTACATCGACAAGGAGCAGTTGGCGCGGCTGGCCGCGCCGTTGCAAAAAAACGCCTATGGCAAGTACCTCAACCGCCTGCTTGTCGAAGACGCTCAATCCGGTCTCTGACACCTAAAACAATTCCTTCAGCAATACAAGTCATGCACTCATCAAGCCAGACCCTGACGGGTCAGAAGTACCTCGTAACCGGCGCAGGCGGATTCATCGGCAGCCACTTGGTCGAAGCACTCGTGCGTGCCGGCGCCGATGTGACGGCCATGGTCCGCTACGGTTCTGCATCGAGCTGGGGCAACCTCGAGTTCGCGCCGGATGACGTGAAGGGCCAGTTCCGCGTCGTGGCGGGCAACATCGATGACGGCGACTTCGTCATGCACGCCATGCAGGGCATCGACGTCGTCTGCCATCTGGCGGCCTTGATCGCCATTCCGTATTCGTACGTTGCCCCGCGCAGCTACGTGCGCACCAACGTCGAGGGAACGCTCAACGTCGTGGAGGCCGCGCGCCGGCTGTCGGTTCGCCGCGTCGTCCACACGAGCACCTCGGAGGTGTACGGCACCGCGGTGCGCGTGCCGATCGACGAGGAACATCCGCTGCAAGGGCAGTCGCCCTACTCGGCCTCGAAGATCGGAGCGGACAAGATCGCCGAGAGCTACTACCGTTCGTTCGATACCGGCGTCGTGACCTTGCGCCCGTTCAATACTTTCGGTCCGCGCCAATCGGCCAGGGCATTCATCCCGACGATCATTTCGCAGGCTCTGACGCAGGATGTGATCAAGCTCGGATCGCTGACGCCCGAGCGCGACATGACCTTCGTGACGGACACGGTCGCCGGCTTCGTCGCCGCTTCGGTGACGCCCGGCATCGAGGGACAAACCATCAACCTCGGAACCGGCTCGACCTACACGATCGGCCACTTTGCCGAGCGCATCCTCAAGCTGATGGGCGTGGAAAAGGAGATCGTTGCGGACACCGCGCGCATGCGTCCCGACAAGAGCGAGGTCTTGAAGCTCGTCTCCGACAACGCGCTGGCCGCGAAGTTGATGGGATGGTCGCCGCAAGTCGATCTGGATGAGGGGTTGCGCCAGAGCATCGAATTCATCCGGCGCAATATCCACCTGTACCGCCCCGCGGTCTACACCGTCTAAGGGAGCAAGCACCATGAAAGCAGTCGTCATGGCGGGCGGCAAGGGCACGCGCCTTCAGCCGTTCACCGCCTCGTTTCCGAAGCCTCTCATGCCCCTCGGGGACATGCCCGTGCTGGAGCTGCTGTTGCGGCAGCTTCGCCGTGCCGGCGTCGACGAAGTCATCCTTGCGGTCAACCATCTGCATCATCTGATCCGCGCGTTCTGCGGCGATGGTTCGCGGTTCGGTCTGAAGATCGACTACAGCCTCGAGGACAGCCCCCTGGGGACGGCAGGCCCGCTCGGCGCATTGATCGACAAGGTCGGCGAGAACTTCATCGTCACCAACGGCGACCTGCTCACCACTTTCGATATCGGCCAGCTCATCCGCACCCATGCCGAGCGGCAGTCGGATGCCACGATCTGCGTCTACGAAAGAGAAGTGAAGATCGATTTCGGGCTCATCCAGGTCGATGCGGAAATGAATCTCCAGGGCTACCTCGAGAAGCCCATGAGCAAGCACCTGGTCAGCATGGGCCTCTACATGCTCAATCGCGATGCGGTGAAGCCGCACGTCAGCGAGGGCGTTCATCTGGACATGCCGGACCTGTTGCTCAAGCTGAGTGCGGCCGGCAAGAAGGTTCGCTGCCATCAGCAGCCCGAGAGCTTCTGGCTCGACATCGGGCGGCCGGAAGACTACTCGACGGCGCAGAAGATGTTCGACGAGAGTCGCGAGCTTTTCCTGCCCGAATAACCATGCGCGTGCTTGTCACCGGCGCCAGCGGATTCGTCGGACGGGCGGTGCTTGATGAACTGCGGGCGCGTGGCCTTGAAACCATCGCCGTCAGCAGAACCGAACGGGCTGCCGTCGCAGGCGAAGCGAGGCGTGTGCTTTCCAACCCTGGCGACGCGGCCGAGGTTCGAGATCTGCTCCTGGCCGTGGCGCCGCAGATCGTCATGCATCTGGCGGGCGTTTCCGCTGCGCCCTCCTACAGCGAGCTCTACGAGGCCAACGTGGTCTTCGCGGCCAATCTTCTGGACGCCGCGCTCGCCATGCCGCTCAAGCCCCGTGTGGTTCTTGCGGGCAGCGCGGCCGAATATGGGCCGGTGCCCGCCGCCCTTCAGCCTGTGCGAGAGGACGTGGCGTGCCGCCCCAACACGGCCTACGGCGCCAGCAAGCTGGCCCAGACAAGCCATGCCTTCATCGCCGCGTCACGCGGCTTGTCCGTCGTGGTGGCCCGGCTGTTCAATCCCATCGGGCCCGGCATGCCGAAGTCCCTGGCCCTGGGAAGCTTCGCGCACCAGATCGCGAGCATGGGCGGGCAGGGAGGCGTGCTCGCGACGGGTGATCTCGATGTCGTGCGCGACTTCATGGATGTACGGATCGTTGCGAAGCTTCTCGTCGATCTGTCGCTGGCAAGCGATGCCCCTGCGGAGGTGGTGAACATCTGCACCGGCAACGGCCAGCGGCTGCTCGACCTGACACAGCGTTTGATTGCCGTCTCCGGCGTGCCGGTCGAATTGCAGCATGACGAATCGCGGCGCGGCAACAGCGATGTCAGGGCGTTCGTCGGCGATCCATCCCGGCTGAAGGCATTGGGGCTTCGCACCGAGCCTTCCGACATGGATGCCGTTCTCGAAGCAATCCTGCACAGCGCACGCAAAGCGATCTCCGCAACCTAGAACGAGGGCTCGCAAGGAACGTGTCCAGCCCGGTGCCGGATATACAGCCCTTCGTTTTTCACAGGCAAACCCACAAAGATGATCTGCAACGCGTGCTCCGGTACCAGCTTCAAGCCATTCGCCGTTCGGGCAGACGGCATGGAAATCCAGCAGTGCACCCGCTGCGGCCTGGGTGTGATTGCCCGCTTGCCCGAGAGCACAGAGGCGTACTACGACGACAACTACTACGTGAACGGAGAGAGCAGCGGCTATGCGGACTACAGCTTCATGGCCGAGCATGGGCTGGGCTGGGCGTTTGCGCTGGTTCGCCTGCTGGCCGATCACGGAAAGATTCTCGACATAGGTTGCGCGGACGGCTATCTGCTGGACAAGTTCGCGGACGCTTTCGACAAGTTCGGCATCGAGGTCAACGCCAAGGCGGCCGGTCAGGCGCAGGGCAAGGGCATCAAGCTTCTCGGCAACGACCTGCTGGATCCGCAACTGGTGCATGCGCATCGAGCCGCGTTCGACGTGGTGACCGCCATCGCGGTGTTCGAGCACCTGCTCGATCTGCGCGGCGGATTCCGCGCGGCCCTCGATCTGCTGAAAGACGACGGATTCCTGTTGTTCGAGGTTCCCGTCATGTCGGCCGAGTCCAGCAACGCGGCCTGGCTGAACAGTTCGCTGGAGCACATCTACTATCCGACCGAGGAGTCAATCCGCCACATCGTCGAGAAGGAACTGGGCGCTCATCTGACCGGCGCGGAAATTCCCATCAAGGACTACGCCTCGACCTATATCGGCATCGTCACGAAGAACGAACGCCAGGCTGCCCGCGTCAACGACGTTTTCGAACGCTTGCTGAACGCCGATTTCGACAGCGCCGCGACCGAGGATGTCAGTGCCTCGACGCACCTGCATCTGCTGCATGCGGGGCAGGCGACCGAGGCTTCGGTGCAATCGCTCACAAGACTGGACGGCAGCGAGTTCACGCCGCCGCTGGTTGCGCGCATCGCCCAGCTCTGGTCGTTCGACCTCAAGAGGCTGCAATCCGGTGCCGTGCAAGCGGCGGATTGCGAGGCCGCGAGCCGCGAGATCCAGCGCCTGAAGAGCGAAGTCGAGGTGATCCTCGCGGACGCGCGCCTCAATGCGGCGCAGGCCACCGAGGCCATCAACTTCGAGATCAGGCGCGCTGCGGAGCGCGAGGGGGAAGCGGCAGCGCTTCGCAGGAAGCTGTCCGAGGAGGTTGGGAAGACCGCCGCCATCGAACATCGGGCTTTGGAGACTGCGGGTCGGCTCGAGGCCATGCAGCAAACCATCGCATGGCGGGCCACCGCGCCCGTGCGTCGCTGGGCGACGAACAATCCTCACGCTGCAAGGCGGACCAAGCAACTCGCAAAGCTTGTGTGGTGGACGCTGCGAGGTCGCATCTTCGACCACCTTCGGGAATTCAGGCGCCGGCGCGCGCTGGCCGGGAGTGGCGCGGGGAGCCTGGAAGCCATAAGGCGCACCGCGGAGGCGGTTCGCCTCCTTCCGCCAGCGTGCATTGTTCCGGATGCGGTGAACCCGCCGAGCGGACCGGACTGGCCGTCGGATCGTCCGCTCGTCAGCATCGTGATTCCTTGCTTCAACTACGGCCACGTGGTGAGCGATGCGATCCGATCGGTCGAGGCGCAGACCTTCACCGACATCGAGATCATCGTGGTGGAAGGCGGCTCGAGCTCCCCCGAATCCCGCCAGCGCCTGATCGAGGCTGTCGGCAAGGCCTCGCCCAAACTGCGGCTCCTAGTGCAGGACCGGCCGCACCGTGCAGGGGCCAACCGCAACTTCGGCATCAGCCACGCGAGAGGCAAATACATCTGCTGCCTGGATGCCGACGACCGTATCGCCCCTACCTACATCGAGAAAGCCGTCTTCGTGTTGGAGCATTCGGGCTATCAAGTGGTCTCGCCGGGACTCCAGTTCTTCGGCGACAAGTCGGAAATCTGGACGCCGCACGAACGCCCGACACTGGATATGTTGCTGGAAGGTAACAACGCACTCACGTGCGCGGTGTATCCCAAGGATCTCTGGCGCAGGGCGGGCGGATATCGGGACTCCGATCCGGTGACCGGACATGTTCACGAGGACTGGCTGTTTTGGGTGAGACTCGCCGCGCTGGGGGCGCGCTTTATCGGCATTCGCGAGCCTCTTTTTCTTTACCGCAGCCACGGCGAAACCTTGAGCAATAGCCGAGCCGTTCTGGATAACGACGTTCAGAAAATACTGGTTCATCGCTTCAACGAGGACGTGCTGACTGAGGAAGCCATTCGTACCGCGCGAACGAACGGCGCATCGCCGCCGCCACGCTTGCCCCAATCCTTTGCGAGCCGACGCCGTTTTCATATTCAGCCTGCGGGTCCCTCGCTGCTGATTGCAATGCCATTTCTTGTTTTAGGTGGCGCAGAACGTTTATTGAGTGGCATCGTCTCGCAATTGGCAAAGAATGGCTGGCGCGTGACCATTGTGACAACCGTTCCAGTGGGCCAGGCGCACGGCGATACCACGTCCTGGTTTGAATCGGCGACTCTTGAGATATTCCATTTGCCGAGATTTCTCGAGCAGGAATACTGGCGGGATTTCATCGATCATCTGCTGCAATCGAAAAATATCCAATTGCTTTGGGTGATTGGCAGCGCCTTTGTCTACGACCAATTGCCGGCGCTGAAATTAAGGCACCCCCGCCTTGCCGTGGCCGATTTGCTTTTCAATACGGTCGGGCATACCGCCAACAATCGGAGATATGCCGATTGCATCGATCTCACCTTTGTCGAAAACTCGGAAGTCCGGCAGTGGCTGATTGCCGCGGGGGAGAGGCCCGAACGCATCCAGATGGTGGAGAGCGGCGTCGACCTTGACCAGAATGCCCCCGCGGCAAAAGACCAATTGCCAGTTGGCTTTGACGAAATTTCCAGCGAGTCGGTCGTGGTCGGATTTTTCGGGCGATGGTCCGAGGAGAAAGATCCTCTTGGATTTGTCGAAATTGCCAAGCGCCTGTCCAAGGATATCGACGTCGTGTTCTTGATGACCGGCGCTGGTCATCTTGAATCAGAAGTAAAAGCCGCCGTGGCGGCGGCCAACTTTCCGACAGGACGCTTTCTGCTGCGGGGCACTGTGCCGGAAATGAAGCCATACCTGCAAGCGTGCGACATTCTGTGCCTGCCCTCCCGCCTGGACGGGCGCCCGAACATCGTCATGGAAGCATTGGCGAGCGGGACGGCGATCGTTGCATCAAGAGTCGGTGCGCTGCCGGAGATGATGGAAGAGGGGCGGCAGGGTTATTTGTGCGAGCCCGGAGCCTACGATGAATTCGCTCGAAGAATCGAAGGATTGGCTGCAGACAAAGAAAAGCTCAATAATTTCAAACTGAGCGCCAGAGAATTTTCCGAGCGCCGGTTCGACATAAAGAAAATGCTCCGGCGCTACGAAGAAGAGCTTGTTAAATTGATGAAGGCCTCGAAGAGTTGAGGAAAACCATTCGGGCGGCGAATATTGCGCTGTGTTTTATTTGAAATGGCAAAGGTTTTATTTTGAATAAAAGAAAGTGAGCAAGTAAATTCGCGTCCGCCCTTGTTTGATCTTTCCGGTTGCAGCAACACGGGGTGCGTGCAGAAAGACGACAGCGATCGTTTTTGCGTAACAATCCCCGCTACGCAGCCGATCGATTGCGGCGCAGGTGTTCTCCCAACGTTGAAGCATGAAGATTTCTCCCACCATCATTCCGGACGTCTTGATCCTGGAGCCCAAGGTCTTCGGTGACGCCCGAGGTTTCTTCCTCGAAAGCTACAACGAAGAAGTTTTCCGCCGTGCCACGGGCTCGGACCTGGCGTTCAAGCAAGACAACCACTCACGTTCGTCCAAGGGCGTGCTGCGTGGCTTGCACTATCAGGTCAAGCAGCCGCAAGGAAAGCTGGTGCGCGTGGTTCAGGGCGCGGTGTTCGACGTTGCAGTGGACATCCGGCCAACCTCCCCGACTTTCGGGAAATGGGTGGGCGTGGAGCTCAACGAAAGCAATCATCGACAACTCTGGGTGCCGCCCGGCCTGGCGCACGGCTTTCTCGTATTGAGCGAGACGGCAGACTTTCTCTACAAGACCACCGACTACTACGCGCCCGCCCATGAGCGGAGCATCGCGTGGAACGACCCGGCGATCGGGATCGATTGGCCCCTTTCGGGCGCCTCGCCGGTGCTGTCCGCCAAGGACGCCGCGGCACCAACGCTTGCCGAAAGCATCGCCGGAGATGGCCCTTGATTCTGGTGACCGGAGGCGCCGGGTATATCGGATCTCACACATGCGTTGAACTGGCGCGCGCGGGGTACGAATTTGTCGTTCTGGACAATTTCTCCAACAGCACCCCGGTTGTCCTCGAACGCATCGAGCGCATCACCGGGCAACCGGTGCGTTGGCATGAAGGCGACATCCGCGACCGAGCGACGCTCGACCGGATCTTCGCGCAGTACCCGATCTCCGCCGTCTTGCATTTCGCCGGCCTGAAAGCCGTGACCGAGTCGATCGATCGCCCGATCGACTATTTCGACAACAACGTTCATGGCTCCATCGCTCTCGTGGGGGCCATGGAGCGTGCAGGGTGCAAGACCCTGGTGTTCTCGTCGTCGGCGACGGTCTATGGCCCCGAGCAGCCGATGCCCGTGGCCGAGAGCGCACCCCTCACCGTGAGCAATCCATATGGCCGCACCAAGCTGGTCGTGGAGGACCTGCTCTACGAGTTGAGCCGTTCGGATCCGCAGTGGCGAATTGCGACGCTGCGGTATTTCAATCCGGTGGGTGCGCACGACAGCGGCCTGATCGGCGAGAGCCCTGTGGGCACACCTAGCAACCTGATGCCGCTCGTGTGCCAGGTTGCCGCGGGGCTCCGGCCTGCCGTGCAGATCTTTGGCGACGACTACCCGAGCCCCGATGGCACGGGGATCCGCGATTTCGTCCATGTCATGGACCTTGCGGACGGACACGTGGCCGCACTGGCTTTCCTCGAACGGAATCAGACGCACATCGTGGTCAATCTCGGCACCGGGCGTGGTGCTTCGGTGATGGACGTGATCAAGGCGTTCGAGCGATTGAGCGGCCGGCGCATCCCGTATGAAATCGTGTCGCGCCGCGCGGCCGACATCGGCATCAGTTTTGCCGACGTCAGCCTCGCGAACGAGTTGCTGGGGTGGGTCGCCAAGCGCGACCTCGACGACATGTGCCGCGATGCGTGGCGATGGCAATCCGCGAACGGCCAGTGAAGTGAATGCGGGGGCGGCCGCCGGAAAGATCCGCCGACGAATGACGGTCAATAAGAATCCCGAAACGGGAAGGTGGGGAATAGCGTTTGATTCAAATTTGCCAAAGAGCCCGAGGCTCGAAATCCTGGGCGTCGGATAAACAAGCCCACGAGCTGGTCCCTCGGCATCGCCAGTTCCCTGGAGGCTGAATGGATCGCCTCGTCTTCGTTTCCACCGGACTGTTTCCCTGCACACCTGACGCGGCAGGCCGGGTGACGTCCGACCTGCTTCGCGCCCTCGACGAAGCAGACCGCCAACGTGCGACCCTGGTCATGGTCGACGCAGCCGTCGACCGTGTGTCGTTCGAGGCCGCCTTTCCGAACGTGACACTCGTCGAGGTCGATACCCGCATCGATCAGGATCGATTCGCGGATTCGCGTCAGCATCCCCCCGAATCGGCCTACTCGAACACATCTGCGCACTGGCGTTCGGCATGCGTGTTCAGGGCGCTTTCGGCGTTGAGCGAGAGCCAGCCGATCCAGTACCTGGAGTTTCAGGATGCGGGCGGGCTCGCCTTCTGCACGCTGCAGGAAAGCCGGCTGCAGGGCTTCCTGCCCGATGCCACCATCGTGGTTCGCCTCTGCGGATCTCACACCGCGTTGATGCATGCCGAGGCCTTGCCGCTGTCCATCGAGGATCTGAATCTCAGTGACCTGGAGCGCAAATGCCTGCGCGATTGCGATTTCGTCATTGCGCCGAGCCCTGCAGTGAGCGAGGCCACGCGCGAGATGTTTGGTTTTTCTCCAGAGGAATGGGAGCCGAGGGTCGTTTGCCACGCACCGCCGGTTTTGTCTGGCGATGTCACTGGCGTTGTACATGCGGTCTCCCCAGCTTCCGACCAGGCCATTGTCTTCAGCGCCGATCTGCGGAGATCGGAACGCCCCGACCTCTTCGTGCGCGGAGTTGCCGGTTTCATGCGCCAGTGTCCGAGCTACACGGGCGCGATGAAGCTCGCAGGCCATTGCCCTGACGAGCGCTACATCGCGCAGATCGAGCGCCTGGTTCCGCCGATGTTCAGCGAGCGCGCCAGCTTCATCCCGGAACTGGCGCCGCACACGCGTGAAGCGCTCGTCGGAGGCGCAACCGTCGTTTGCCCCGGTGCGTCCCCGGCGCGCGAGATGGCCGCCATCGAGGCGTCGCTCTTGGGCGCACGGGTGATCCTGAACGAAACGAATCCGGCCTTCGGCGAAGGCACGCGATGGCGTGACGGTGTCAATTGCCTGAAATTCGACGGAACGGTCGATGGACTGGTTGGCGCGCTGGAGCGCAATTTCGAGGACAAGGCGCCACTGACCCCGGTGCAGTACGCGCAAGAACCTGGGCCATGGCATGTCGCAACCAGGCAAAGGCCTCTGTGGCGTGTGCTGCAGGAACGGCCTCTGGTTTCCGTTGTGGTGCCGCACCACAACCTGGGAAGCTACCTGACGGCGACGCTCGACAACCTGGCCGCCCAGAGCTACCGGAACATCGAGATCGTCGTCGTGGACGATGCGTCGACGGATGCGCAAAGCCTGCGCGTGATCGATGAGCTCGCGTTCAAGGAAGACGCCCGTCTCAAGATCGCTCGCCTCACGGCGAACGTCGGCCTGGCGGCGGCGAGAAACATCGGCGTTCGTCTTGCAACGGGCCGCTACGTGCTGACGCTGGATGCCGATGACTTGATCCATCCGCGCTTCCTTGAGGTCGGCGTGGCTGCGCTGGAGAACAGCGCGGAATTCGACATCGTCGTGACCCCCGCCGGGTACTTCCTCGACGGAGAGGCAGAGCCCACACCGGGGGAGGCGGCGAACTTCTGCGACTACGCGATGTTCTCCGGCGAGGCCGTGGTTGCCGGTCTTCTGGAGAACCGGTTCTCTACCGCGACGGCGCTGTTCAGGAAATCGGCACTCGACGATTTCCCATACGTGGAGAGTTTGAACTGCTACGAAGACTGGTCGCTGTTCATGAGGATGTGCGATGCAGGCCGGCGATTCCTCGTCACGACGGATGTTTTCTTCTTCTACAGAAGAAGATTGAATTCGATGGTCCATGCGTCGCGCGATCTCGCTCGCAAGCGCATCGAATACGGCGATCTGTTGCGAACCAGTGCTCCCCACGCGGTCGCGCAGAAATCCAGGCACTTGCTGATCGGAATCGGCGCAGCGGTGGCCGGCAACCAGGCCGGTGCAGAACCGAAGGTGATCGAAGAGCCGCTGGACAATACCGAGGCCACGGCCGAGGAGCTCATCCAAGGGCTCTTCGGACCTGGGGGACAGTACGACGAGCAAGTCGTTTTCGCGAGCCTCAAGGCGTCCCGTTGGCTGGAGCGCAAGGTGCCCTGGATGATTCGGGGCAGCATGCTCGCGGCGCGTTGGACATGGCGGGCCTATCGTTTCGTTCGTGGCAGGCGGTGAAAAAAGCGTTCGAGTGGATCTGGCGACAGGGGTGATCCATGGGATTGGCGAAATAAAACCTTCGTCGGTGTCTGGAATTGATGGATTGATTGATTAATTAATTTGAAGAAGCGAATTCGATGTTGTCGAATTGCCTGCTCGATGAAAACTTCAGGTGTTGAAATCAGCGATCAAATAACGCCTGAGCATTTCAGGCTGTCGTTCATATTTTTTTTCAGCTTGCGCTGCTGCAAGAGGTGGCGTTTTCTACCGCGGCGTTGCCGTCAATGCTCATTTCGACGAGCAATAGACCATTTCGGTCTCAATAACTATCTTGCGCAGTGATGGGTGTGCCGGTGTATACAGTTTCAGTTACCGCCTACGTGGTCATCAGATATATAGTGTTTCGACCGGTACAAGCGGTGAAGTAGCGCGGCGGCCACGCTGGGCTGACTTCTAATTCGACAAAGACGAATTAATATTGAAAGAATTTTGCATTCTGTTCCTATTGAATTCGTGGCCGACTTGTCATCGTTGTCATACGTCTTGATCGATGTTTGCATGAAAAATTTATAAAAACTAGGAAGTCATGATGATTGCGCGAATTCGGAGATTCATAGCCTTCTGGTGGGACCAGGGAACCCCGGGGGCTGCACGGTTGATTCGCAGGAAGCTGGGCGAGATCGTTGGCGTGAATGGAAAGCCCGGGGAAACGAGCGACCCGAAAATGACGCTTCCCGAACTTTGGGCGCTGAAGTTCGTCTCGCAGCAGCCACTGCACACTTATGTGATCCCGAAGTCCTCGCTGCCGCGAATCAGCCTGGTGACCGACAGCATCGGTTCGGGGAGCCTCTTCGGTGGGGTCGGCACCGCGCTGCTGTTTGCGGCCCAACTGGCCAATCGAATGAACGCAACGCTGCGGATCGTGACCCGGACCGAGGAGCCCTCTCCGGCGAATGCCTCGCAGGTCCTGGACGCCTACGGCATTCGGCTGCGGCAGGAAATCCAGTTTGCCTTCGCACCGCACGTCGGAGGCGACTATCCGAGTGCCCTTCCCGCCGGAGAAACGGCGCCCAGCCTGGACATCCTCCCCGACGAAATCTTCGTCACCACCTCGTGGTGGACGACTGCGGCGGCGCTGCCCAGCGTTCCGCCCGCCTCGATCGTCTACCTGCTCCAGGAAGACGAACGGATGTTCTATCCCTTCGGAGAAGAGCGCGTTCAATGCGAGCGGGTCTTGCAAGTCCAGGACATCCGGTTCGTCGTCAACACCCAGCTCCTGTACGACCATCTGATCGCAACGGGCCTGGATCACCTGCGGCGCGCCGGATGCTGGTTCGAGCCCGCATTCCCGAAGTCGCTGTTCCACGAGCGCGAGCGGGAGCCGGGTGGCAAGAAGCGGTTCTTCTTCTATGCGCGACCGAACAATTCGCGCAATCTCTTCCACATCGGCCTGGATCTCATCGACAGGGCAGTCAACGAGGAGATCCTCGATCTCGCGCAGTGGGACATCTTCCTGGTCGGGAAGGACATTCCCAATGTGACTTTCGGCGACGGCTATTCGCCCCAGCGCATCGAAGGACTCGACTGGGAGGCCTATGCCGACCTGGTGGGAACGATCGATCTCGGGCTCTGCCTGATGTACACGCCGCACCCCAGCTACCCCCCTCTGGACCTGGCGGCCAGCGGTGCCGTCGTGGTGACCAACAAGTTCGCCAACAAGCAGGATCTGTCGGGCTATTCGCGCAACATCCTCGCTGCCGAACTGAACACGCAGGCGATGCTCGATGCGCTGAGGGCCGGCGTGGCGCTCGCAGGAGACAAGGAGGCGCGCAGCCGCAACTTCGCAGCCAATGCCCTGGGCTCGGACTGGACGCAATCGTTCGAATCGACGCTCGAGTCGCTCTCCACGGGGCGCTGATGTTTGCACTGCAAACCCCGCCCGTTCCCTATGCGGATCCCTGGCTTCAGCCGCTCTCGACCCGGCTGGCCATGCTGTACCGGCGCAAAATGCGGGTGGCCTATTTCTACGAAGAGCCGAACAACAGCACGTTTCGCTACCGGGCCTACAACATGGCTCACGTACTCAACGACGACGCGGCGGGCCACGTCTCGGCGAGCTATTTTTTCCTGTCCGACAGCGAGCGCTTCGACGAGATCGCCGACGCCGCCGATCTGCTGGTCATCTGCCGTTCGCGCTACTGCCATCGGGTCAATGGCCTCGTCACCAAGTTCCGCGCGCGCCGAAAACGCGTGCTGTTCGATGTCGACGATCTGGTCTTCGACTCCGACTATGCACACCTAGTGGTCGCCACTCTGGGCCTGGATGTCACGCAGAACGGCCTCTGGGACGACTGGTTCGCGATGATCGCCCGCATGGGCCAGACGCTGAAACTGTGCGATGGCGCGATCACGACCAACGACTTTCTTGCGCAGAAGCTCGCGGACTACTCGGGCCTGCCGGTGCACGTGGTGCCGAACTTCATGAACCGGGAGCAGCTCGCGCTCGCGCAGAGCGTCTTTGCGGAGAAGGAGCGGGCACGTTTTGCCGGCAACGGCAAGGTGACGCTCGGCTACTTCAGCGGTTCGCCTTCGCATCGCCTCGACTACGCGATCGTCGAGTCCGCACTGGCCGAGGTGCTGGCCCTGCGGCCGGAGGCTGAGGTCATGGTCGTCGGCTACATCGATCATGGGCCGGTGATGCGGGAGTTCGCCCACCGTGTCAGCCGACAGCCTTTTCATGACTACGTGAACCTCCAGCGCCTGCTCGGGACGGTGCAGTTCAACCTCATGCCGCTGCAGTCGAATGCGTTCACCGACTGCAAATCCGAGTTGAAGTATTTCGAGGCGGCGAGCGTCGGCACCCTGAGCATCGCTTCGCCGAGCTTCACCTATCGCCGAGCCATCCGCGACGGCGAAAACGGCTACCTGGCCAAGGCGCACGAATGGGCCGAAGTCATCCTGCGCGCCATGGACCGCAGCGACGCCTACGAATCGATGGCGCAGGAAGCGCGCAGCGATGCGCTGTCGAAGTTCGGCTGGCAGGAGCAGACGGGGGCGGTTTTGCGTGCATTGCAGCTTGCCCGGTAGCGCGGCCGCTCTTTCCTTTCCGATCACCACACCGTTGCACCACATGACTCTGTTGATCTATGGCGCAGGCGGACTGGGTCGGGAAGTGCTGTCCGCCCTGCAGACATGCGGGGAACACGTGTCCGGTTTCGTTATCGACCCCGGCTTCCCGGTGCCGGACATGCGAGGCCTGCAGGTGCGGGCCGAACGTCTGGAGACTTTGTGGACCCCTGCTGTGCGCCTCGTGCTGGCGGTGGGGGATGGCCGAGCGCGTCAACGTGCTGCACAGTCGCTGGATGCAGGCGCCGAGTTCGTCATGGTGCGGCATCCGGCCGCGGTGATCGGTTCTCGCGTCTCGATCGATGCGGGTGCCATGCTCATCGGCCCGTGCAGCATCACGACGGACGTTTCGATCGGGTCCCACACGCTGATCAATCCTGGTTGCACGATCGCCCACGATTGCGTGCTGGAGGACTTCGCCAATCTCGGCCCTTCGTGCGCTCTTGCGGGACGCGTCACGGTTCGAGAGGGCGCCAACCTGGGTGTCGGCGTCTCGGTGGCACCAGGTGTCGTGATCGGCGCCTGGTCGACGGTGGGCGCCGGCGCGGTGGTGATACGCGACGTCGAACCTGGAACCACCGTCGTCGGCGTTCCGGCGCGTCTCATCCAGCGCAGGGGCGACATTTCCCCGGCGGCGATCAAAATCCCGCGACCGTGACTGCCGGCGGCAGCCGGTCTCCTGCCATACCTCGAACGCATCGACAACTCGCGCACGTAGGCAACCACGGGCCGCTCAATGGTGAATTCGTCCACTGCCTCGGCGAGTTGGTCGGCGCAAGCCATGTGACGCTGAGCTCCAACGGAACACCCTGATCCGGTTGGCGTTGAGGCTGCGTTGCCAGCAA
This sequence comes from Variovorax paradoxus EPS, assembly GCF_000184745.1. Classification (NCBI taxonomy): domain Bacteria; kingdom Pseudomonadati; phylum Pseudomonadota; class Betaproteobacteria; order Burkholderiales; family Comamonadaceae; genus Variovorax; species Variovorax paradoxus. The sequence continues at coordinate 885,235 of NC_014931.1, forward strand.
GGCGGCCATTGCCTATGGCTGCTGCCTTCATCGCCAGCGCGCACACGGTGCGTGTGCAAGGCCGCCCTGACGCCGCATCTCCAGTAGACGGAATGACACGGCATTCTTCGTCGTCTTCGGGGCCGCGGCCGCATTGACCTCGCTCCCTTGCTGGAGCGAGTTTCTCAAGCTCCAGGCCCGCCAAATGTTAGCGCAGCCGGTATCTGTTGTTAACTCAATGTTAACTGCGGCCGTATACTGGCCTGCCTTGCTCCGGCGCGGCCACCCTCTTTCTGATTTATCTCACCGTTGCGCATGACGCTTTTGATCTATGGGGCAGGCGGACTGGGCCGTGAAGTTCTGTCCGCTCTGCAGGCATGCGGGGAGCACGTCGCAGGCTTCGTCGTTGACCCGGGCTTCCCGGTCGCGGATATCCGCGGGCTTCAAGTACGAGCCGAGCGCCTGGAGACTTTTTCGGATCCTGTCGTGCGCCTTGTCCTCGCGGTCGGGGATGGTCGGGCGCGCCAACGCGCCGCGTTGTCGATCGGCACCGCAGTCGAATGCGTGGGGGTGCGGCATCCAGCCGCAGTGGTCGGTTCGGGCGTCTCGGTCGGCACGGGCGTCCTGATCATCGGTCTTTGCAGCATCACGACGGACGTTTCGATCGGGTCCCACACGCTGATCAATCCCGGCAGCACGATCGCCCACGATTGCGTGCTTGGAGATTTCGTCAATCTCGGCCCTTCGTGCTCTCTTGCAGGACGCGTCACGGTCGAGGAAGGCGCCAACCTGGGTGTGGGTGTCTCCGTGGCGCCAGGTGTCGTGATCGGCGCCTGGTCAACCGTGGGGGCCGGTGCCGTGGTGATCCGCGACGTCGAGCCCGGTTCCACCGTCGTTGGTGTTCCGGCGCGCCCGATTCAGCGCAGGGGCGGTACCGCGCCCTTCGTCCCGCCTCCGGCCTAGTTCCTATCGTCCAGTTGTCCAGATGCCTACAGTCATGCCCGTTCAAGACCGCAATATTTCCCCGGCGACGATCAAGGTCCTGCGACCGCGACTGCCGGCGGCAGCGAGCCTCCTGCCGTATCTCGAACGCATCGACAGCTCGCGCACGTACAGCAACTACGGGCCGCTCAATGGCGAATTCGCCCGCCGTCTTGGCGAGCTTGTCGGTGGAAGCCATGTGACGCTGACCTCCAATGGAACCACCGCGATCGAACTGGCATTGAGGCTGCGTTGCCAGCAAGGCGGCCATTGCCTGATGCCTGCATTCACCTTCATCGCCAGCGCGCATGCGGTGTGCAATGCCGGCCTGACGCCGTATCTGCTCGAGACCGATCCGAACTCCCTGGCGCTCACGCCCGAAATCGCCGCTGCAGCGCTGAGCGGGGTGCCCGGTCCGGTTGCCGCGGTACTGGTCGTCAGCGCCTTCGGTGCGCCGCCGGACTTCGCCGCCTGGGCTGCGTTCGAGCAACAACACGGCATCCCCGTCGTCTTCGATGCCGCGGCCGCCCTGACCTCTCTCTCGGGCATCGGCCGGCAACCCGTTTGCGTGAGCCTTCATGCCACCAAGACCCTGGGCATCGGCGAAGGCGGGGCCATCTTCTGTGCCGACCGGGAACTGATGGACCGCGCAACGGCCATGACGGGCTTCGGGTTCGTCGGTCAGGAGCGCCAGTCTTCGCTGCGCGCGGGCAACTACCGCATTTCCGAGTACTCGGCCGCAGTGGGCCTGGCGGGACTGGACGGGCTGCCCAAGCGCACCCAGGAAATGCGTGAATTGACGGCGGCATACGCAAGGCGGCTGGAAGGCAAGGCGGTGCATTTGCAACGCGGCGTCGGAAGCGATTGGGTCACGATGACGTTGAACGTGATCGTTCCGGCTGCGGACGTCGCTGCAACCACGCAGCGGCTCGACGATGCCAAGGTCGAGTGGCGCCGTTGGTGGGGGCTGGGTTGCCATCGGCATGCGGCGTTCAAGGACGTGCCGATGTCCAGCCTGTCCGTCACCGACACTCTCGCGCCGTGTGTCATCGGCTTGCCCTTCCACGACGACCTGTCGCCGGACGACCTGGATCGCGTCACGGGCTGCCTCCAATGAGCAAGAGCCCGCTTCTTTCGTACATCGTTCTCTCGTACAACTACGAACGCTACATAGGCAAGACGCTGCGAAGCATCCTGGACCAGACGGTGCAGGATTTCGAGATCGTGGTGGTGGACGACAGATCCATCGACAGTTCGGTGGCCATCGTGTCGGCCATTGAAGACCCGCGCATCAGGTTGTTCGTCAATGAGAAGAACCTGGGTGGGGCGGCGAGCTACAACCGGGCGGTTCAGGAAGCGCGCGGCGAGTGGCTGGTCAACCTGGATGCGGACGATTGGATCGACCCGCGAAAGGCCGAGATCCAGTTGGAGGCGGCTGCCCGGAATCCACAACTCGATGTCATCGGCACCTATGTCGAGATCTATGACGAGAACGACGATCGGCATCCATCGGCCGATGCGTTGGAGGCGGGATACAACAAGCCGCGCGACCTGAATCTGGTCGACACCTGGATCGGTGCCAACCATCTGTGCCGGTCTTCCACCATGGTGCGTGCTTCGGCGCACAAGCGAATCGGGCTGGACGATCCGCTGATGGTTCGCGCGCCGGATTACGAACTGTGGACTCGCGCCCTGCAGCATGGCTGCAGATTCGCCGTCATTCCCCAGCGCCTGACTTTCATTCGCGCTCATTCCCGTGGCGTAACGCACGGTGACCCTGTCGGCACGCTGCTCGAGGTCAGCTACGCGATGCAACGCAATCTGGTGCCTCTTGCAGAAGCTCGCTCGCTGCTTCTTTCCATCACTCGAATGGTTGCCTGGACGTGTCGCCATCCGTCGCTGAGTCAATTGCCGCCATTGCAGGCGTACAGACTGATCGGCACGATGATGCAATCGGCGGCGGCATCCGATTTCCAGCACTTCCGCGCAATGCTGGGCAACTACAGCGTTCAGCCTGAGCTTGCCGAAGTCGGCAGACGTTCCTTTGCGTTCGTGGGACCGAGTGCCGATGCATATCAGGAGGTCGACAAGCTTCACCGCGACATCCGGGCCTACATCGAAGCAAGGGACTATTTCAGGGGGGAAAGCGAAAAATGGGAGCAGGCCTATCGCTCGCTCGTGCTTGAGCGCCAGGCGGCCGCCGAAGCTCCGGCTCCGGCCTCAGGCTCTTCACCTTCTTTGCCCCGACGTGCATGGTCGCGTCTTGTCCGGACCCTGACCAAATGAATTCGCCTCGTATCCTGGCGCTGCTCCCTTTCCTGGTGAAGGGTGCTCTCTCGATTGCCATCTTCCGTGCCCTCAGAGCGCGCGGTGTGGATATCACGGTTGCCTATTGCGGCGATGCATCGGCAGCTTACGAACCTGATGCGCTGGAGGATTTCGCTTCGACCGGGCATCTTCTCGATCTGTCTGGCATGACAGCGATGACCCGGTTTGATCTGGTTCTCGAACAGCTTGTCGACCGCAAGGTGGATCTCGTGCTGCAGATAGGCGCTGGAGAGCTTTATCACTTGCTTCCTTATTGGAAAGAGCGGTTGCCTGGCCTGCGCATCGCCGACATTCTCTACAACGAGATCGGCCATACGTTGAATCATTTCCTCTATGAAGGATGCTTCGATGCCGTGATCGTCGAGAGTGATTTCATGGGCGATTACATCAGGCGATCGTCCCGCAGACCCGATCCTCCCGTCGTCGTCGTTCGCAGCGGTGTCGATCTGGATGAGTTTTCCCCTGTCGCCACGCAGAGCGGCCCCAGGCTCAAGGTCGGCTATGTCGGCCGGATGTCGGATGAGAAGAATCCGGTCGGATTCATCGAGTTGGCACGGCGGCTGGCGCCCCTGAACTCCGCGCTCGATTTCGAGATGTTCGGCACGGGTCCCGATGCGGCCATGGTCAAGGAGCGCGTTGCAGCCAGTGGGATCGCAGACAGGCTGAGATATCACGGCTTCGTTGAGCACGCCAGAGATGCACTGCACCAATTGGATGTGCTCGTTCTGCCCTCGAAATTCGATGGCAGGCCCGTTCTGGTCATGGAGGCGAATGCATGCGGCGTTCCCGTGATCGCAGCCCCAGTGGGCGGAATTCCTGAACTGGTGACCGACGGGGCCAACGGCTTTCTGATTCCTCCGACCGAAACCGAGCGCATACACGCATTGCTGTCCGGGCTGCACGAGCAACCGCAGGCGCTCGATGCGCTGAAGGCCGCGGCGCGCGCCCATGCGCTGGAGCACTTCAGCCGCGAAAAGATGATCGAGGCTTACGCGGCCGCCTTCGCGAAAGTGGCCCTGGTTTGAAAGAGGCTCACGACCGGTATCGCGCGCTTCGCCGCGGCGCGAGCGGCAGCAGGTGCACTGGCCCCAACGATGTCGCGACCACCAACAATTGAAAATCTCAAGGCGCTGACCAGCCTGCGCTTTTTTGCCGCAATGATGATTGTGGTTCTGCACGGGTCCAACAGCCTCGATTGGCCATGGTTGCGCGGCGCACCGTTGTCGCTCGCACAGGGCGTCAGTTTCTTTTTCGTGCTGTCCGGTTTCATCCTGACGCATGTCTATGGTGACCGCCCGCCCGGGTCGATTCTGGCGTTCATGCGCGCGCGGGTTGCGAGACTTTGGCCGGTGCATGTGGTGGGCATCGTCCTGCTGGTCGTCAGCGTGGCGCCGGACTCGATCACGTTCGACGGTCCCGGGATTTTCAGCAAGTGGGTGGTGCTCGGCTTCAATGCCATCCTCGTGCACTCGGCCTTCCCATTTCTGGCGTACTCGTTCTCGTGGAATTCCGTGTCGTGGAGCATTTCGACAGAGATGTTCTTCTACCTGGCGTTTCCGTTCCTGCTGGTCAACATTGAACGCACCTGGCACTGGAAGCTCCTGGGCGCCGCCCTGTTGGCGGCGGCCTTGATCGCGGTGCTTCGCATCGCAGCGGTACCGATCGAAAGCAGCGACTTCAATCGAATGACGGCCGGATATGCGACCTATCCGAGTCCATTGATGCGTGGATTCGAGTTTGTGCTCGGCATGTCGACCAACGTGCTGTGGAGGAAGTATCTGAGGCGTCAGTCCAGATCATTGTGGTGGTGGACGGCTGTGGAAGCGATCGCGCTCGCTGTCTGCGCATGGTGGATGTTGGCGGGCTTCCACGCGGTGCAACGACAATTCCCGAATCCGTGGTTCAACCTGTTCTTTCAGCCGGCCGGATCGTGCTGGGCCTTTGCATTGGCGATCGGGTGCCTTGCCTCCGGTCGCGGCCTGGTCGGACGGTTGCTGTCGGTGCGACCGCTCGTGTTCCTTGGCGAGATCAGCTTCTCCATCTACATGCTGCATCTCATTCTGATCAAGGCATTCGTCACCACTCTCGCATGGCCGGGCGTTCCCGAGTTTGTCTACTTCGGTGCGCTCTTCGTGCTGGCGACGACGGTTTATCTGCTTGTCGAAAAGCCTGCTCAGCGGCTGCTGCGCGGCGGGAGCAAGGCCAAGATGCTGCATCCGCCGATCACGGATGCGAGCAGCGGCAAAGTAGTGCGCACCGAAGCATGAGAGAAACCTACCTGGATGGCCTGCGCGGCTGGGCGGCGCTCGTTGTCGTCTTGTGCCATGCGGGAGAAATCTTCTGGCCGGCATGGCGTCCGGGTTTCTATCCTCTTCTCACCGACGGTTCATTCTCGGTGTTCATCTTTTTCGTTCTCTCCGGCTATGTGCTGAGCGTGGGATTCTTTCGAACCGGCGAGCGACGCGCAGTCGTCGACCTCGCGCTTAGACGCTATCCGCGGCTCACCGTGCCGATCTTCGCGGCCTCATGTCTGGCCATGGGGCTGATGGCTCTGGGGTGGATGCACAACATCCCGGCGAGCAAAGTGACGGGGAGCGAGGGCTGGCTGCCGATCGTCTATGCCTTCACGCCAACCGTGGCGGACGTGCTGCACTTTTCCTTTTGGAGGGTGTATGTCGATGGCTCGCCGGCAAGCTCATACGATGCGCCGCTCTGGACAATGCCCGTCGAGATGCAAGGCTCGATCCTTGTCTTCGCGGCGCTGCTTGTCATGGGGCGGGGTGGCGTGCTGCGAGCTGCCATGCATGTGGCGCTGCTGGCGATCACCGGATGGCTCGCATCCCCGTTCGTGGCGATGGCCGCCGGAGCTGCGATGGCGAATTTCACGCAGCTCGACATGCATCGAAAGCTGGGCGCGTCGAAGGCTGCGCCGTTGGTGTCGTGGGCTTTGCTGATCGGCGCGATCGTCTTCGCCGCGGCGCGGCCTAATGACTTCGGGCCCGTGTGGCTCACGCTCTGCAGTGCAGGGCTGCTCTATGGCGTGTTGCTCAACAGAGGATTTCAGCGGGCACTTTCGTTGCCGGTATCCCAGTGGCTCGGCCGAGTGTCCTTCTCGCTGTACCTGTTGCACGTTCTGGTGCTCTGCAGCTTCTCATCGTGGGCCTATCTGGCGCTCGGGGGCGGGGAGAGGCCTTCGACGACGGGCATCGCCGTGCTGCTGGCCGCAACGGTTGCCCTTTGCCTTGTCGCCGCCGCCCTGTTCCACTCGATGGAAAGGTTGGGGATCACGATGGGCCGACGCCTTTCACAGGCTGTCCTGCGCGTCGTCCCATCCGCGCGAAGTCGAGGCGTTGCCCGATAACCGCGGTCTTCAGCGTTGCTTGGGCGGAGACTGCAGCTGCTCGTGCATCGCAGCGTTGGCCACTCTCAATTCTTCGGTGTCGCGATGCAGGCGATCCCATTCGTACTGCCAGTTCTTCGCTTGCTGCGCATGCCATTGAGCGCTCTCCAGCGCACCCGCGGCACTGTCCGCGACGACCCGGTCCGAATGCCAGAGCTGGGTCAGCCGCTTGACCAGATTGAAGCTGTAGGCATGCTTGACGAGCGTCGGCAGCGCAAGAATGCGGTCGGCTGTCACGTTGAATGAATGAACGACGTTGTACGCAAGATTGATGCAGGTCTCCGCATCGGAAAGGCCGGCAGGCGACGGCTTCGTCATGGCCTCGAACAGTTGGGCGACGCGGGAGAAGACCTCTGGGTCGCGGGCGGCAACGCCGATATAAGTCGAGCTGTATCCGGCGATGGCGGACTCGAATCCAGTGAACTGATAGTCCGGGAATTCCTTGACCAGAGCCTCCATCCCCTTGACCGTCGGGTAGTAGACATGCTCGTACGAGGATTCGAGCCAATCCTTGTTGTCCCTTGTGTACGACATCAGCGGGACCTCGAAGATGAGCACGCCGTCATGCTGGAGGGACTTCAGGGAAACGTCGAATGCGCCCCTGAAATCGTTCACATGCTCGAAGGTCGCTATCGAGGTGATGAAGTCAAAACTTCCGTGCGTCCGATTGCTGACCGCAGGATCGAAGACGTCGGAAGCGATGATCGTCACGCCTCTGTTTTGGGCCACCCCGGCTGCGGCGGCGTTGACCTCGATGCCGAAGCGTTCGTAGGCCCCGTTCAGGCTCCGAAGCAGATGGCCATTGGCGCAACCGATGTCCAGGATCCGGCCCGTGGGGGAGATCGCCTCCAGTACGAGTTTGACCCACAGAAGACTGTGATCTGCCGTGAACTCGTAGTCGTGGTATCCCACTTCTGCATGGGTCGCGCCGTAATACGTGTCTTCATAGAAAACGCTCGTATCTTCGGGAACCACTTCGACGACCCCCATGTCGCAGTTCTCGCAGAACAGGACATTGCGCCCGTCGCCGCGCGTCAGTGTGCGGCCCACGCTGGTGGCTGCGCAGACATTGCATTTGAAATGCATTTCTTTCATCCTTGAGGCCGCGCAAGGCGCGGACGGTGATCATAGTCGTCGAATCGCCACAGGATGCGCGGAGGCTCATGAGCCAGAAATCACCCGCGGCGCGGCGATGGAATGCCGGCTTCCAGCGGGCTGATCGTCAGCGCTCGACGATCCGCCCATGCTCCATGTGGATCACCCGGTTGCACTCCTTGGCGATCAGATCCGGCGAGTGTGACGCCAACACCAGAATGCCAGACTTCGACACCACGTCGCGCATCCGCTTCTCGGCCTTCTCGGTGAAGGCCGCATCCCCCACCGACAGCCATTCGTCCATCAACAGGATGTCGGCCTCGACGCTGGTGGAGATCGAGAATGCGAGTCGCATCATCATGCCGGTCGAGTAGGTACGAACGGGCATGTTGACGTACTCGCCCAGACCGCTGAATTCGCAGATGTCGGGCGTGAGCCGTTCGATTTCCTTCATGCTCATGCCCATCACTAGGCCGCGCAGCATGATGTTCTCGATGCCGGTTGCGTCCATCTCGATGCCCAGGGCGGGATCGATCAGGCTGGCCACCGAGCCCTGGCGCGTGAATTCGCCCGCCGAAGGCTCGTAGACACCCGCCAGCGTGCGCAGCAGTGTTGATTTGCCCGCGCCGTTGTGCCCGACCAGGCCCAGCCGGTCGCCGCTCTTGAGTTCCAGGTTGAGGCCGCTGAGTGCCTGCACCACGGTGACCCCGGTTTCCTTGCCGAAGCGCCCACCGGTGACCGAAGCCGCCAGCGTCTTCTTCAGCGATGCCGAGCCCGCCCCGTAGATGGGGAAGCTGACCGAAACGTTTTTGAGTGAGATGGATGCCATGGATCAGAGCCAGTAGACGACGCGGCGGCGGTATTTGACGAACAGGACGCTCGCGAGGGAGACGCAAAACACGGTCCACAAGCCCATGCCGATCCAGCTGTGCAGGTGCGCCTCGCCGCCCATGAGTGGTGTGCGCAGCAGATCGAGCATCTGCGCGAACGGATTCCAGAGCACGTATTTGGCGCGGCCCGGGAGGTTCTCGGGCAGCCAGAACACGGGGGTCAGGAACATCAGCATCTGCATGAGGCTGGTGATGATCTGGGTCACGTCGCGGTAGCGCGTGCAGATGAGGCCCAGCAACAGGCCCAGGGCGTGCGCGTTGATGATGAGGATCACGAAGGCGGGAATGATCAGGAGCACCGACCACGACAGCGTGACACCCGCCCAGATGGCCACGGGGATGTACAGCACGATCTGGTGCAGGAACTGGATCAGGTTGCGCGCCAGGCCCCGCCAGACGAACAGGCTGATGGGAAAGTAGCCTTGCTTCAGGTAGTTGGACGATCCGACAAAGGCATTGCAGGCATCGGTGACCACCGCGGAGAAAGTGCCCCAGAAGATCACGCCCAGCGCCAGGTGCGGGAAGAACTTGTCCAGGTGGGTGCCGAAGAGCGAGGCATACAGCGGCCCCATGCCGCCGATCATCACGCCCATGCTCAGCGTGAGCCACAGCGGCCCCAGCATGGAGCGGCGGTAGCGCAGCACGATGTCGAACCAGGCGAGCGTCCACCAGATATCGGTGCGGCGGGTGCCTTCCCACCAGTCGGCCAGCGCGCTTCGATGCAGATTGGAATGGACTTGGCTCATGCGTATTCGTCAGTGTTTTTGTCTGCCATGCGGACGGTGTTGTCCTGGGTCAGGTCGCCGTGGCATGAAACGGCGGTAAGCAAATGCGCTTCGTTGCCGAAGTAGGTCAAACGGGATTTCTTCGGGACTATGGCCGGCCGGCCGGGGCGGTGCCTGCGAGGGCGCGCTCATTTTATTCATGAGTATCAACTGAGTGATAATTTTACCGGCTCCGGTTCCGCTGCAATTCGTAACCCCTGGAGAGTCCACTGCCCCCCGATCGGAAGGGCCGCGACTGCCCCGCAGGCAGCATGCCCCACAAGAATTCGATCCATCCATGAGCATTCCCCGCCTCCTCGAAGTCTCCGTCGCCCTCTGCACCTACAACGGCGCCCGGTTCCTCCGCGAGCAGGTGCGCAGCATCTGCCTGCAGACCCGGCCGCCGGTCGAGATCGTGCTGTCCGACGACGCCTCGCGCGACGGCTCGGTGGAGGTGGTGCGCGCCGCCGTTGCCGAATGCGCGGCCGAACGCCCGGGTCCGCCGATCGCGCTGCGGGTCTTCGAGAATCCGGTCGCGTTGCGCGTCGTCAAGAATTTCGAGCAGGCCATCAGCGCCTGCACCAGCGAGCTGATTGCGCTCAGCGACCAGGACGACGTGTGGATGCCCGACCGGCTCGCTTTGATGGTGGCGCACTTCGAGCAGGACGCCAACCTGATGCTGCTGCACACGGATGCACGGCTGGTCGATTCAGAGCGCCGCGACCTGAACCAGACGCTGTTCCACGCACTGGAGGTCACCCCCCTGGAACTCGCGCAGGTGCACGGCGGCAAGGCTTTCGACGCACTGCTGCGCCGCAACCTGGTGACCGGCGCGACCACGGTCTTTCGCCGCTCGCTGCTGGCCGACGCCTTGCCGCTGCCGGTCGAGTGGGTGCACGACGAATGGCTGGCCATCGTCGCCTCGACCACGGCGCGGGTCGACCTGCTGGAGCAGCCGCTCATCGAATACCGGCAGCACGAGTCCAACCAGATCGGCGCGCGGCGCGACACGTTCAAGGAAAAAGTGCGCAAGGCGCTCGCCTCGCGGGGTAACACGCACGTCGAGCGTGCGATCAAGGCCGAGTTGTTGCTGGAGCGCCTGCTCCAACTGGGCGACCGCGTGCCCGCCGAGATCATCGCCAAGGTGCGCAGCAAGATCGAGCACCAGCGTTTTCGCGCCGCCTTGCCCGCGTCGCGGCTCGCGCGCATCGTGCCGATCGCCCGCGAAGCGATGACCGGCCGCTACGACAAGTTCGGCCGCGGCGTGCGCGGCGTGGTTCGCGATCTTTTCGAATCTGTGTAGGCTCCGCCCCCAAAGAACCATGAACCGAATGAACGCCTCCCCAGATTCCACCACCATCGCAGCGCAGCCGACCGCCTGGCCGAGCGTCGTGGTGATCATCCCGTTCTACAACGGCGCCGATTTCATCGAGCGTTCGGTCAAGAGCGTCTTCGAACAGTCCGTTCCAGCGACCGAAGTCATCGTGGTCAACGACGGCTCGCGTCCCGAGGAACGCGCTTCGCTCGATGCGCTGGCGGCGCGCTATCCGTTCCGCATCATCGACAAGGAAAACGGCGGCCAGGGCTCGGCACGCAACGCCGGCGTGAAAGCGTCCACCTCGGACTTCATCTGCTTTCTAGACCAGGATGACTTCTACCTGCCCAACCACATCGAGACGCTGGCAGCGTCGATCCCTGCCGGCGACCGCCTGTTCGGCTACGTCTACGCCGACCTGTACGAGGCCGATGCCGACGGCAACGTGATCCGCACCGGCGTGATCAAGGAGCACGCGACGCATCCCAAGCGCAACATCAACGACCTGCTGCGCAACGACATGTTCGTGCTGCCGTCGGCCGCGCTGGTGAGCCGCAAGGCCTTCGAGGCCGTCGGCGGTTTCGATTCGCAGTTCATGGGCTTCGAGGACGACGACCTGTTCCTGCGCATCTTCCGCAAGGGATTCAGCAACTACTTCGTGGACAAGGCCGTCACCGTCTGGTGCATCCACACGGCCAGCACGTCATTCGGCATCCGGATGATCCGCAGCCGCTTCAAGTACTTCAAGAAGCTCACCCAGATGTTTCCCGACGAGCACCTGCGCGGGCGCTACTACTTGCGTGATTTCCTGGCGCCCCGGTTCCAGCCGTACTTCGTCAACCACGCGATCGAGTCGATCAAGAACGACGACCAGTACCGCGAGGAGATGACCGCGATGCTCAACGAATACGGCGCGATGGTGCTGGCCAACCCGTATGTGGGGCGCAAGAAGAAGCTGCGCCTGCGGATCACGCTGTTCCTGCTCAACCACTGCCCGCCGGGCGTGGTGCGCCTGGTCGGCGCCATCACGCGCCTGCCGGGCATCCGGAGCCTCCGGCGCCTTTACGCCTAGCGGGACGGCGCAGCCGCTGCCGGCTGCTTCGGCGTGGTCATCGCCGCATCGATCCACGTCGCGAACTTGCGCACGTACTCGGCGCGCAGGTGCCCGGCGTCCTTGTAGATCGGCGTCGCATCGGCATCCGCGCGGGTGCACCAGTCTTTCTCGCACAGCGTCGGAATCGGGTCGATCACGATGGCGCCGCTGCGCTTGGCGATCTGGCGCATGCGCTCATGCAGCGCCTTCTGCTCCGAGACCCAGGGCGCGGTCGGTGACATGCGCCCGACGGTCATGTTGCCCAGGCGGCCGCCCTTCACGAACTCCTCGGGGCCGAAGCCTTCGCCGACCGGGTTGTCCAGCAGCAGGTAGACCTGCTTGTGCTTGGACAGCGCAGTCAGCACGGTTTCCAGCGTATTGAGCGCGAAATCCGCGCCACCGCCGCCCATGAAGCGGCGCTTGTTCTTGCCGTCCTGGTAGTAGTAGCGGTCGGCCGCGGCGTTGTCGGCGGTGGGCTTGTCGGTCTCCGAGAAGTAGCAGTTCCAGCAGCCGCCGAAGACGACCGCATCGAACTTGTCGCTCACCGCCAGGCGCATGCCGCCGTCCCGGCGTTCCGCGCAGAGGTTGTTCTGCTCGTCGACCACGTTGGGAATCGGCGGGCAGGCGCCCCAGGTCGCGAAGGAGAGCGAGTCGAGCGTGTCGGGCGCGGTCTTGCTCAACTCGACCGCGCGCGGGCCGTACTGCTCGATGTGGCTGTCGCCGAAGAACAGCACCCGGCGCTTGCCGTGGCCGATCTGCTGCAGCACCTCGCCATCGACCTTGATCGGGCTCAGACCATCGGGGTAGCCCCAGTCCTTGGCCGCGGCCGCAGTCTTGTTGAAGTACGGATCGCTGTGGCGCCCGACGTAGTAGCCCGAGGTGGCCAGGAGGCCGAGCACGACGAACCCGACCATCGCGGCCACGAGGCCCGAGGTCACCGTGGGGTTCTCGGTCTTGCGCGTGTAGCGCTCGACGAAGCGGTAGGTCAGCCACGCAAGCACGAACGAGGCGACCAGCATCAGCGCCCGGATGCCGTCCGACGGCAGCTTGCCTTCCAGGATGCGCGCATACGCCAGCAGCGGCCAGTGCCAGAGGTACAGCGGGTAGCTGATGAGCCCGACCCACACCATCGGCTTGGATGCGAGCACATAGCGGTTCAGTACGCCCGTCGGTCCGGCGGCGATACAGAAGAAGGCGCCGAGCGCCGGCAGGATCGCCCAGAAACCCGGGAAGGCCTTGCCGCCGCGGATGAGGCACAGGCCCAGCACGATCAGCGCCAACCCGGCGATGGACTGCGCATGGCGCCCCCAGCCCGGCTTCGGCAGCGGCCGGTGCAGCCGCATGTACGCGAGCATGCCGCCGATCATCAGCTCCCAGAAGCGCGAGAGCGGCGAATAGAACGCGGCCGTCCGGTGGCTGTGGATGGTCGTCACGTTGAGCAGGAACGACGCCGCCGCCACGATGCCCACCACCCAGAGCACGCGCCACTTGCGCTTCCATGCGAGGCCCAGCAGCACGGGCCAGAAGATGTAGAACTGCTCCTCGATGGCCAGCGACCACAGGTGCAGCAGCGGCTTGGTCTCGGCGGCGTTGTCGAAGTAGCCCGCCTCGCTCCAGAACGCGAAGTTCGAGACGAACCCGGCGCCCGAGGCCACGTGCTTGCCCAGTTGCACCCATTCGTTGGGCAGCAGCGCATACCAGCCGAAGGCCAGCGTGGCCGCCAGCACCAGCGCCAGCGCCGGGAAGATCCGCTTCACGCGCCGGGCGTAGAACTCGCGGTAGCTGAAGCCGTCGCCCTCGAAGCTGCCCAGGATGATCGTGGTGATCAGGAAGCCCGAGATGACGAAGAAGATGTCGACGCCGATGAAGCCGCCCTTGATCCACTGCGGGAACGCGTGGTAACCCAGGACCGAGAGCACCGCCACGGCGCGCAGCCCGTCGATGTCGGGGCGGTATTTGGGGTGAACCAGGTGGGCGTGTTCGTTATGGAACGTCGGGCTCGTCGTTGTTGTCGTCGTCATCGTCTGTGTGAAGGCGCGCCTGCTTTTTTCGTTCCCGATTGTCCTCGCAAACGCTTTCCGCCCCGATCGGCGCGCTCGTCAGGCGCCGGGCCGCTGCATTCGCCGGTAGCGCCAGAAGGCGCCCGAGCGCCACACTTTGAGCAGGCTGGTGACGTGCCAGTACAGATAGCGCTTGCTGCGGTGGCTCGCGCGCTGGGCGTCGTGCCGCGCGAGCAGGTCTTCGCCGACCTGCAGCTTCCAGCCCGCGAGCTGGGTGCGGGCGCAGATGTCGAAGTCTTCGCCGTACATGAAGAAGCGCTCGTCGAAGCCGCCGATCTGGCGGTAGGCCTCGCTGCGGAACAGCATGAAGAGGCCCGGGATCCACGCGGGCGTTGCCGGCGGCACATAGCCCGGCTTGTTGCGCCCGAGGATCTCGACGGGGGTGAGCAAAGCCCGGTGCGGCTCGGGCCCGGGCTTGCCGGGTTCCAGGATGCGCGGGGTCATCAGGCCGGCGTCAGGTGCGGCCTGCACGATCAGCGGCGCGAGCACGTCGCTGTCGACGCGGATGTCCGGGTTGAGCACCAGGAACCAGGGCGTCGTGCAGCGCGCAAACGCCTGGTTGTGATTGACGCCGAAGCCCTTGGGGCTCGCGTTCTCGATCCGCTCGACCTCGAATCCCCAGCTTTTCCCCGCGAGCACGTCGGGCTCGGGAATGTTCACCGTGAGCACGACCTTGGCAATCGATGCGCGGCTGTACCGGTCCAACTGGTCGATCAGCGGCTGCACCAGGGCGAGCTGGCCGTGGCTCACGATGGAAATGGTGATCGGGGGCAAAGGAGCGGGGGAGGCGGGGGATGAAGGCGTGGGCATGGTCTAATTTCGCTCGGGAATTCTAGGGTTCCCCAACTCCCACACATGATTGCCCTGATCGTCATCAGTTTCTTCGTTGCCGCCTTCGCGGTCCAGCTCTTCATGCGCCGGGCGCGCAGGCACGCACGACTCTACGGCGCCGACATGCCGCAGCGCTTCCACAAGGGCCACGTGCCGCGCCTGGGCGGTGCGGGCATCCTGATGGGCATGGGGGTGGCTTGGCTGGCGGCGGGCATCACCGGCACCGATCCCTTCAACGTGTCGTGGCCGGTCAAGACCTCGATGCTGACGCTGCTGTGCATCCTGCCCGCGGTGCTCGGCGGCATCGTCGAAGACATGACGCAGAAGGTGAAGGTGCGCTACCGGTTGGGCCTCACCATGGGTTCGGCCCTTTTGGTGTGCTGGCTGCTCGGCCTGGGCGTTGCACGCACCGGCATCCCGATGGTCGATGGCTGGCTGGCGATGCTGCCGTATGCCACCGTGCTGTTCGCAGCGCTCGCCATCGGCGGCCTGCCGCATGCCTTCAATATCATCGACGGCTACAACGGCCTGGCCGGTACGGTCGCCGTTCTGGTCTGCCTAGCGATCTCGCACGTGGCCCTGCAGGTGGGCGACCGGCAACTGGCAGCCATGATGGTCTGCCTGGTGGGCGCCACGGTCGGCTTCCTGGTCTGGAACTACCCGCGCGGCAAGATCTTTGCCGGCGACGGCGGCGCCTACGTCTGGGGCATGGTGATCGCCGTGGCCTGCGTGACGCTGGTGCAGCGCCACCGCGTGGTGTCGCCCTGGTTCCCGATGCTGCTCCTGATCTACCCGGTGTGGGAGACGCTCTTCTCCATCTACCGCAAGCTCGCGCGTGGCCAGTCGCCTGGCACGGCCGATGCGCTGCACTTTCACCAATTGATCTTTCGCCGCATCGTGCGCGTGGCGCTGGCGGACGACGAAGCGCGGCAACTGCTGGCGCGCAACAACCGCACCTCGCCCTACCTCTGGATGTTCGCCGCCCTCTCGGTGGTGCCCGCGGTGCTGTTCTGGAACAACACCATCGTGCTGATGCTGTTCTGCCTGCTGTTCGTCACGACGTACGTGGGTGCGTACCTGATGATCGTCAGGTTCAAGGTCCCGCGCTGGCTGCGGCCTTGAGAGAATTTCCTTTCGTTCCCATCGATCAACGCTTTGGAGCCTGACCGCCCATGACCGACCCCGTCCTCAACATTCCCCCGCGCGACAAGGCCGAGATCCTGGCCCAGGCGCTGCCTTACATCCGCAAGTTCCACGGCAAGACCATCGTCATCAAGTACGGCGGCAACGCCATGACCGACCCGGCCCTGCAGGCCGACTTCGCCGAAGACGTGGTGCTGCTCAAGCTGGTCGGCATGAACCCGGTGGTGGTTCACGGCGGCGGCCCGCAGATCGAGGCCGCGCTCAACAAGCTGGGCAAGAAGGGCAGCTTCATCCAGGGCATGCGCGTGACAGACGCCGAGACCATGGAAGTCGTCGAATGGGTGCTGGCCGGCGAGGTGCAGCAGGACATCGTGGGCCTGATCAACCAGGCCGGCGGCAAGGCCGTGGGCCTGACCGGGCGCGACGGCGGCCTGATCCGCGCGCAGAAGCTCAAGCTGGCCGACCGCACCGATCCCAACGTGCAGCACGACGTGGGCCAGGTCGGTGACATCGTCTCGATCGACCCCAGCGTGGTGAAGGCGCTGCAGGACGATGCGTTCATTCCCGTCGTGAGCCCGATCGGCTTCGGCGAGGAGAACGAGAGCTACAACATCAACGCCGACGTCGTCGCCGGCAAGCTCGCCACCGTGCTCAAGGCCGAGAAGCTCATGCTCCTGACCAACACGCCCGGCGTCCTCGACAAGAACGGCAAGCTGCTCACCAACCTGAGCGCCCGCGAAATCGACGACCTGTTCGCCGACGGCACCATCTCCGGCGGCATGCTGCCCAAGATCGAGGGCGCGCTCGACGCGGCCAAGAGCGGCGTGAACGCGGTGCACATCATCGACGGCCGCGTGCCGCACGCGATGCTGCTGGAGATCCTGACCGACCAGGCCTACGGGACGATGATCCGCGCCCGCTGAGCGGGCGGGGGAGCGCCTGTTGCGCTGTGCGAGAATCAATTGATTACATCTTTGCACGCGCTCCCATGCAGAACGAAGAGACAGCTGCTCCCGGCGTAGAGACCTCAGCGGAAACGCCAGCCACCCCGACGCGCAAGCGTCCGAAACCGGGGGAGCGGCGCGTGCAGATCCTGCAGGCGCTGGCCGCCATGCTGGAGCAGCCCGGCGCCGAGCGGGTCACTACCGCGGCGCTGGCTGCGCGGCTCGAAGTGAGCGAGGCCGCGCTCTACCGCCATTTCGCGAGCAAGGCCCAGATGTTCGAGGGCCTGATCGATTTCATCGAGCAGAGCGTGTTCACCCTGGTGAACCAGATCCTCGAGCGCGAGGGCGCCACCGGCGCCCAGCAAGCCGCGCGCATTCTCACGTTGCTGGTCCAGTTCGCAGAGCGCAACCCGGGCATGACGCGCGTCATGGTCGGTGACGCGCTGGTCTACGAGAACGAGCGCCTGCAGCAGCGCATGAACCAGTTCTTCGGCAAGATCGAATCCACGCTGCGCCAGGTGCTGCGCGGCGCAGCCACCGCCGAAGGCTCCTCCACGCCCTCCGTCGATGCGCAGGTGCGCGCCGCCGCGCTCACCGCCTTCGTGGTCGGGCAACTGCAGCGCTTTGCGCGTTCGGGTTTCCGCCGCGCACCTTCCGAACACCTGGAAGCCACGATCGCCCTGATCGTTTGAGGTATTTCTCCCTCCCCTTCCGGGGGAGGGCAAGGGGTGGGCAAGCGGCGCACCCATCGAGCGCTCTGCCCGCCCCCATCCCAACCTTCCCCCAAAGGAGGAAGGAGCAAGAGGTCAGGCCGTGACCGTCACGCCCACTTTGGCGCCCGCAGCCAAGATCTCTCCCCACGTCGCATCGTCCACCCAGATGCCATCCTGCCGGCGCGCCACACGCGCCTTGCGCTCCGGCTCGCCGGCGATCTGCACTTCGTCGAAGCCTTGCCCCGGCGGGCTCTGCCGCAGCCAGTCGATGAACTCGCGCGCCTCGTCGTCGAAGGCCTTCTGCGTCCCGAGCTTCGCCGGATCGATCAGCACCGTCAGCATGCCGTTGAGCACCGAGCGCGCCGTGTCCGCCGGCCGGTGCCAGGTGCCGCCGCCGGTGAGCGCGCCGCCAAGCAGTTCGCAGGCCACCGCCATGCCGTAGCCCTTGTGCTCGCCGAAGGTCATGAGCGCGCCGAAGAGTCCGTTGCCTTGCGGCACGACCACCACGCCCGGGTCGTTGGTCGGCGCGCCGGTCTCGTCGATGAGGTAGCCGTCGGGCACCTGCTCGCCCTTGTTGTGCGCTACGCGCATCTTTCCCTGCGCCACGCGGCTCGTGGCGTAGTCAAGCACGAAGGGTTCCGCGCCCGCGAGCGGTACGCCGATGCAGCACGGGTTGGTGCCGAAGCGCCCATCACCGCCACCCCACGGCGCGACCACCGGCCGCGACAGCACGTTCACGAAATGCATCGCCACCATCCCTTGGGCCGTCGCCATCTCGGCGAAATGCCCGATGCGGCCCAGGTGGTGCGCATGCGCGAGCGTGAAGATGCAGCTGCCGTGCTGCTTCGCCCGCGCGATGCCCAGTTCCATCGCCTGCACGCCGACGATCTGCCCGTAGCCGCGCTGGCCGTCCAGGCCCATCAGCGTGCCGATGTCGAGATTGACCTTCACGGAGGCATTGGGCTTCAGCCCGCCCTCGGCCACCGCATCGATGTAGCGCGGCAGCATGCCCACGCCGTGCGAATCGTGGCCGCTCAGGTTGGCCAGCACGAGATTGGCGGCCACCTGCTGCGCCTCGGCAGTGCTGCTGCCCGCGGCTTCGAGGATGCGGGCGACGGTGGTTTGCAGGCCGTCGGCCGGCAGTGTTCTGGACATGGATCAGGCTCCCTTTGCGTTCAATGTGATGGCGTAGAGCGACGTCGTCGCGCAGATGAAAAGCCGGTTGCGCTTGGGTCCGCCGAAGCACACATTCGCCACGCGCTCGGGCAGGAGGATCTTGCCGAGCAGCGTGCCGTCGGGGTGGTAGGCGTGCACGCCGTCCAGCGCGCTGGTCCAGATGCGGCCTTCGGTGTCGAGGCGAAAGCCGTCGAACATGCCGCTCGTGCATTCGGCGAACACCTCGCCGCCGCTAAGGCTGCGGCCGTCGGCGCCCACCTTGAAGCGGCGCATGTGGCGCGGCCCGTCCTTCATGTGGCTCGCGCCGGTGTCGGCGATGTAGAGCAGCGATTCGTCGAGCGAGAAGGCGAGCCCGTTGGGCTTCACGAAGTCGTCGGCCATGCGCTCGACCTCGCCGCTCGCGGGGTCGATGCGGTAGACGTAGCACGCGCCGATCTCGCTCTCGGCGCGCAGGCCCTCGTAGTCGGAGAGGATGCCGTAGCTCGGATCGGTGAACCACACGCCGCCGTCCGAATGCACCACCACGTCGTTGGGCGAATTGAGCCGCTTGCCCTGCCAGTGCGAGGCCAGCACGGTGATCGATCCGTCGTGCTCGGTGCGCGTCACGCGCCGCGTGAGGTGCTCGCAGCTCACGAGCCGGCCTTCGCGATCGACCGTGTGGCCGTTCGTGTTGTTCGACGGCTCGCGGAAGACGCCGACCGTGCCGGTCACCTCGTCGTAGCGCAGCATGCGGTTGTTCGGAATGTCCGACCACAGGAGCGTGCGGTGCGCGCCGAACCACACCGGGCCCTCGCACCAGCGCGCACCGGTCCAGAGGCGCTCGACGCGCTCGGGGCCGGGGATGCAGGTGTTGAAGCGCGCGTCCAGCCGTTCGAAGCCGGTGCCTTCCAGGAAGCCGAAGGGGAGGTCTTGGGGTTGAGCCATGGGTACGTGTTTTTCCTTGCGTGAGAGATCGACGGCGGCTTCAGCGCGCGGGGCGAGCGCTCGCCACGACGATCACCGCGATGATGATGACGCCGGTCAGCAGCATGCGCAGCCCCGGCCCGGCGCCGATGGCGTTGAGCAGCGCCACCAGCAGGAACATGAACATGGCCGCGCCCCAGATGCCGGGCACGCTGGGCCGTCCGCCCGCCACGGCCGTGCCGCCGATGACGACGACGGCGATGGTCATGAGCAGGTACTCCTGGCCCTGGTCCAGCGAGTTGCCGCCCGAGAAGCCTGCGATCAGCGCGCCCGTCAGGCCCGCGAGGCCAGCGCAGATCACGTAGGCCATGAGCCGCGTGCGCTCCACCTTCAGGCCCGCGAGCTGCGCGGCCCGGCGGTTCTGGCCCACCGCCGCGATCGAGCGGCCGAGCACCGTGCGCTCCAGCATCAGGGCCACGAGCACCGTGACGACCAGTGCCCCGACGGCCACCAGCGGAATGCCCAGCACGCGCTGCGCCATCAGGTCCGAGAACAGCGCCGGCGGCTTCACCTTGAGGCCGCGCCCCACGTTGATGGCCACCGACATCACGATCAGCGAGGCCGCGAGCGTGGCGATGATCGGCGGAATGCGCAGCAGCCGGATCAGCCCGAAGTTGAAGAGGCCCACGCCGACGCCTACCGCGGTCGCTGCCAGCAGCCCTGGCACCAGCATCGCGTTGCTGCCCTCCATCACGATCATCGCGGCCGCGCCCGAGAGCGCGATGGTCGATGGAATCGAAAGGTCCGCATTGCCCGGCCCCACGCTGATCACCAGCATCTGCCCGAGCGACACCAGCACGGTGAACGCCGAGAACGCGAGCGCCGCGGTCAGCAGGTCGCCCGATCCTTGGCCGTGGCCGCTCCACACCGTGGCGGCCCAGGCGAGCACGGCAGCCACGCACGAGCCCAGCCACGGACGGTTGCCGGCCAGGCGCTTCCATCGCGGCGCCGCCGCTGTCGTGGTCGCCGGTGCTGTGATGCGTTCGTCCGCCGCGCTCATCGCTTGCCTCCGAACAGGTCGATGGCGGCGCGCAGTGCGAGCACCGCCACGAGGATCAACCCCTGCATGCCCACCTGCCAGTCGGGCGCGATGTTCAGGAAGGTCAGGAACGAGGCCGCCAGCGTCACCGTGAGCGCGCCGATGACCGCGCCCACCGGCGCCACCTTGCCGCCCGCGAACTCCGCGCCGCCGAGGATCGCAGCCGCAATCGCGACGAGCGTGTAGCGCGAGGCGATGTTGGCGTCGGCCGAGGTCGCCTGGCCCACCAGCATCAGCCCCGAGCAGACGCCGAACACGCCGGCAATCGCATACACGCCGGCGCGCACGCGCACCATGTTCCAGCCCGCGCGTGCGATGGCGCCGGGGTTGCCGCCGAGGCCGCGCACCAGCGTGCCGAAGGCGCTGCGCGTGATCAGCAGGTGGCCCACGATGGCCGTGGCAATGGCCATCCAGATCGGCATCGGCAGGAGCGGCGTGCGCCAGCTCATCGCGGCGCGCAGCCACTCGGGCGCGGTGCCGCCCGGAGTGGGCAGCAGCAGCACCGCGCAGCCGAGCCACACGAACGAGAGCCCGAGCGTGACCACGATGGAAGGCAATTGCCGCGCCTGGATCACCGCGCCGGCCAGCGCATAGACACCCACCGCCGCAACGAGTGCCAGCACGGCCAGCACAGGCTGCTCCGGCATCAGCGTGGCGCCGATGCACGCCACCAGCGACACGAAGGGGCCGATGGACAGGTCCAGGTCGCTCACCGCCAGGATCATCATCTGCGCGAGCGTCGCGAACATCACCGGGATCGCAAGGTTGAGCAGCAGGTTGATGCCGAAGTAGGACATCGCACGCGGCTGCTTCAGGAACACCGCCGCGAGCAGCAGCGCCAGCGCCACGGCCGGCAGCAGCGCATGCAGCATCGCCACGCGGCGCGCGGGGCCGCGGTGGTTCGTCAGGGCAACACCCGTCACTGGTGCACCCTTGGCGCTGCGCGCCTTCCCGCCAAGCGGGAGCGAGCTTGCTTGGGGCGGCCCGGCGCGGCGCTCATGCCGCAGCCTCCTCGAATGAAAGTGCCACCACGCGCTCCTCGCTGATGTCGTCGCCGGCCAGTTCGCCGACCACGCGCCCGTTGCTGAACACATAGACGCGGTCGCAGTGATGCAACTCGTCGAACTCGGTCGTGTACCAGACGAAGGTGCGGCCGCCGCGCGCCTCCTCGCGGATGAGCGCGTACACGTCGCGCTTGGTGCCGACATCGACACCGCGCATCGGGTCGTCCATCAGGATCACCGGCGCCGTGGAGCCCAGCGCCCGCGCGAACAGCACCTTCTGCTGGTTGCCGCCCGAGAGCGAGCCGATGGGCAGGTCCATGTCGGGTGTGACCAGGCCCAGGCGCTGGCGCCATTGCTGCGCCTGCTGCTGTTCCTGCTTCAGGTCGATCAGCGGGCTGCGGGCGCGCAATTGCGCGAGCCAGCCCACCGTCATGTTGCGGGCGATGGACCAGAGCGCGAACACGCCGTCGGTCTGCCGGTCGCCGGCCACGAAGGCGGTGCCGCCCTCGACGCGTATCGCGTCCTTGCCGTTGTGCTGCGAGGCTTCCTGCAGCGCGAGCAGCATCGCGGTCTGCCCGTGCCCGGCCAGTCCCGCGAGGCCGATCACCTCGCCGCGCGCCGCATGCAGGGCGATGCCGCGCTGCGCGGAGGCCTGCACCTGCACCACGTCCTGCACGGTCTGGGTGTGCCCTCCGGCCGTGCGCGTGCGAGCCGCTGCGGCCTGCGGCGCGTCGTTGACAACCGCTTGCCCCATCGCGGAGACCAGCCGTTCGCGGTCGGTCTCGGCGGTCGGCGTGGCCTGCACCACCTGCCCGTCGCGCATCACGACCAGCCGGTCGGTCACCGCGAAGATCTCGCGCAGCTTGTGCGTGATCAGCACGCAGGTCTTGCCCTCGGCCACGAAGCTGCGGATGTAGGCCAGCAACTGCGCGGCCGCCTGTCCGTCGAGCGAGGAGGTCGGCTCGTCCAGGATCATCAGTTCGAGCGGCTGCGCGCCTGGCGTGAACGCACGCGCCACTTCGACGATCTGGCGCTTGCCGATCGGCAGCTCGCCCACCACGTCGTCGGGCCGCAGGCCGTGGCCTGGAAAGATGCGGTCCAGGGTGGCCATCAACTGCGCGCCCGCGCGCTTGCGCCAGGCCCATTCGGCCGACTGCGGCTGCGCGATGCGCATGTTCTCCGCGAGCGTGAGGTTGTCGCACAGCGACAGCTCCTGGAACACGCAGCGCAGGCCCCAGCGCCGCGCCTCGCGCAGGCTCCACGCGGCGCCGTCCGCCGGCCGGCCGGCAAAGTGCAGCTCGCCGCGGTCGGGTGCCAGCGCGCCGCACAGGATGTTGACCAGCGTGGACTTGCCCGCACCGTTGTGCCCGACCAGGCCCACGCATTCGCCGCGCCGCAGTTGCAGGTCGACGCCGCGCAGCGCCTGGACGGCCCCGAAGGACCTTGCCGCGCCGCGCGCCTCGACCAGCACCTCGCCGGCGAGGGCTTGCGATGAGACTTGCATCGCCGCTTACTTGGCTTTGGCGATGAAGTCGATCACTTCCTTCTGCGAGTACTCGACATTCACCACGCTGCCGACTTCGGTCTTCTTGACCGCGTCGTCCAGCGTCTCTTGCGTCACCACGCTGATCGGCAGCTTCATCTCCTTGGGCACCTTGGCGCCCGAGAGGATCTGCTGCGCCACCCAGAACGCGAAGGTCGAGGCGCCCGGTGCGATGCTGGCCGACATGGTCTGGTACTTGTTGGCATCGCGCTGTTCCTTCCACCACGCGAGCTCGTCCTGCCGGTTGCCCATGAAGATCACCGGCGTCGGGCGGCCCGCGGCCTTGAAGGCCTGCGCCACGCCGTAGCCGTCGCCGCCTTGCGTGGCGACCGCCGCCACCTGCGGCAGCGTCGAGAGGATGGCCGACACCTCCTTCTGCGCCACGGTCTGCGTCCAGTTGCCGTGCACCGAGCCGACGATCTTGTACTCGGGCCGCTTGGCCACGGCCGCTGTGATGCCCTGATGGATTTCGTCGTCGACGAACACGCCGGCCAGGCCGCGCACCTCGAGCAGGTTGCCCTTGAGTCCGCGGCTTGCAAAGTAGTCGATCTGCATCGCGCCGAGTTGCTTGAAGTCCACGGCGATGCGATAGGCGCAGGGCTCGGTCACGATGCCGTCGAACGACACCACCACGATGCCCGCGTCGCACGCCTGCTTCACCGCGCCGTTGAGCGCCGTGGGCGAGGCCGCGTTGATCACGATGGCATCGAAGCCCTGCAGGATCATGTTCTGGATCTGCGCGGCCTGCTCGGTGGCCTGGTTCTCCGACGTCGTGAAGCTCGGCGCCTGCGCCACCACGCCCTTGGCGACCGCGTCCTTGGTCACCTTGTCCCAGCTCTTGAGCATGGCCTGGCGCCACGAGTTGCCCGCGAAGTTGTTCGACAGCGCGATCTTCTTGGCCTTGGTGTCGGCCGCGTGAGCCGGAAGGTGCAGTGCGGCGGCGCCCAGCATGAGCGCGGCGGCCAGTGCGGTGGATGAGAGTCGGATCTTCTTCATGTGTGTTGTCCTTCGATGACTGAAGCCGCTGTCCCGGTTCCAGCTTGTCTCCTGCGGATGCCCGTGGTGCGATGCCGCGCTGGCCAGAGCGCGGCACCCAGGCGGTGTGCGTGTCGGGTTACATGACGGCGCCGACTTGCCAGGGCACGAACTCGTTCTGCCCGTAGCCGTGCTGCTCGCTCTTCGATTGCGCGCCCGACGCGGTAGCCAGCACCAGCTCGAAGATGCGCTGTCCCATCTCCTGGATCGAGGCCGTGCCGTCGACGATCTCGCCGCAGTTGATGTCCATGTCCTCTTCCTGCCGCTGCCACAGCGCCGAGTTGGTCGCGAGCTTGAGCGAGGGCGAGGGCGCGCAGCCGTAGGCCGAGCCGCGACCGGTGGTGAAGCAGATCAGGTTCGCGCCGCCGGCCACCTGGCCCGTGGCGCTCACCGGGTCGTAGCCCGGCGTGTCCATGTAGACGAAGCCGTGCGCCGAAACGGGCTCGGCGTATTCGTACACCGCTTCGAGATTGCTGGTGCCGCCCTTGGCGACCGCACCCAGCGACTTCTCCAGGATGGTGGTGAGCCCGCCCGCCTTGTTGCCGGGCGAGGGGTTGTTGTTCATCTCGCCTTCGTTGATCTCGGTGTAGTGCTCCCACCACTTGATGCGGTCGACCAGTTTCTGTCCCACCTCGCGTCTCACCGCGCGGCGCGTCAGCAGGTGCTCGGCGCCGTAGACCTCGGGCGTTTCGCTCAGGATGGCCGTGCCGCCGTGCGCCACCAGCAGGTCGACCGCGGCGCCGAGCGCCGGGTTCGCGCTGATGCCCGAGTACCCGTCCGAGCCGCCGCACTGCAGCCCGATGGTGATGTGCGCCGCGCTGCACGGTTCGCGCTTGATCGCATTGGCGCGCGGCAGCATTTCGTTGATGAGCGCCACGCCTTTCTCGACCGTCTTGCGCGTACCGCCGGTGTCCTGGATGTTGAAGGTGCGGAAGTTCTCGCCCTCGGCCAGGTGGCCGGTCGCGAGCCAGGCGTTAATCTGGTTGGCCTCGCAGCCGAGCCCGACCACCAGCACGCCCGCGAAGTTCGGGTGCGTGGCGTAGCCGGTGAGCGTGCGCGAGAGGACCTGCATGCCCATGCCCTCGGTGTCCATGCCGCAGCCCGTGCCGTGCGTGAGCGCGACGATGCCGTCCACGTTGGGGAATGCTGCGAGCGCCGAAGGGTTGGTCCGGCGCGAGAAGTGATCGGCAATGGCGCGCGCAGCCGTGGCCGAGCAGTTCACGCTGGTGAGCACGCCGATGTAGTTGCGCGTGGCCACGCGGCCGTCGGCGCGCTTGATGCCCATGAACGTCGCCTCGCGTTTCGCGGGCGCGGGCTTCACGTCGGCACCGAAGGCGTAGTCGCGCTCGAAGTCCCCCTTGTCGGGTCCCATGTCGAGGTTCTGCGTGTGCACATGCTCGCCGGGCGCGATGGCCTTGCTCGCGAAACCGATGATCTGGTTGTAGCGCCGCACGGGCTCGCCCTGCGCAATGGCGCGCATCGCCACCTTGTGGCCCGGTGGAATGAGGCCGCGCACGGCCACGTTCTCGACGAGCGTGCCGCCGAGCAGTTGCGAACGCGCGATGACGACGTCGTCGGCAGGATGGAGTCGGATGTAGGGAGTCATGGTCAGAAGAACATCTTGGGCAGCCAGAGCACGAGCTTGGGCATGTAGGTGATGAGGCCCAGGCTCAGCAGGAGCGGCACGAGCCACGGAAGAATCGCCATCGTCGTGCGCTCGAAGCTCAGCCCCGCCACGCGCGCCAGCACGAAGAGCACCATGCCCATGGGCGGGTGCAACAGGCCGATCATGAGGTTGAGCACCATCACGAGACCGAAGTGAATCGGGTCCACGCCCAGCTGCGTGGCAATGGGCAGCAGGATCGGCACGAGGATGGTGATGGCCGCGGTCGGCTCCAGGAAGCAGCCGACGAAGAGCATCAGCAGGTTGGCCAGCAGCAGGAAGACCCATGCCTCCTTGGTGAAGCCCAGCACCCAGGCGGCGATGTCGGTGGTGACGCCGGTGGCCGTCAGCATCCAGCCGAAGATCGATGCCGCCGCCACGATGAAGAGCACCGTGCTCGTGGTCTCGACGGTGTCCAGGCACACCTTGACGAACATCTTCCACGAGAGCGTGCGGTACCAGGCAAAGCCCAGGATCATGGCCCACACGCAGGCTGCGATCGCGCCCTCGGTGGGCGTGAAGAGGCCGGTGGTCATGCCGCCGATCAGCAGCACCGGCGTCATGATGGGCAGCAGCGCCTCGAAGCTGAAGATCTTGTCGAGCACGAAGAGCGACGCCAGCCCCGCGAACACGGTGAGCTGCGGCGGCGTGCCCAGCTTGACCACCAGCAGCCACAGCAGCAGCGGCCAGCCGATCACCACGGCCAGTTCCATCAACGCCTTGAAGAGCCGGGTGCGCGAGAACTTGACGTCCGCGCCCCACTTGTTCTTGTGCGCGTAGTAGGCCACCGTGAGCATCATCAAAACGGCCAGCAGCGCGCCGGGCAGTAGGCCCGCGAGGAACAGCGCGCCCACCGACACGTTGGCCATCATTCCGTAGATCACGAAGGGGAGGCTCGGCGGAATGATCGGCCCCAGCGTCGCCGACGCGGCCGTCACGCCCACCGCGAACTCGGTCGAGTAGCCGTGCTCCTTCATCGCCTTGATCTCGATGGTGCCAAGGCCCGCGGCATCGGCGATGGCGGTGCCGCTCATGCCCGCGAAGATCACCGAGCCCAGCACGTTCACATGGCCGAGGCCGCCCTTGAGCCAGCCCACCAGCGCGAGCGCGAAGTTGTAGATGCGGGTGGTGATGCCCGCGTTGTTCATCAGGTTGCCGGCCAGGATGAAGAAGGGCACTGCGAGCAGCGGAAAGCTGTCGATGCCGCTCACCATCCGGTGGATCACCACGAAGGGCGGCAGCGTGCTGTCGCTCACCAGGATGTAGACCAGCGAGGCGCCGGCCATGGCGATGGCCACCGGAATGCCGCCGGCCATGAAGAACAGGAAGATGATTTTCAGCATGGGTCTTTTTTTGGGTCGTTGCGGTGCCGGGGTCAGCGGTCGGAGAGCGTCGACTCCGGCTGCTCCAGCACGCTGTAGCCGCGCTTCCAGTGGATGCGCAGCACCTGCAGCGAGCGCCACGCCATCGCTGCGAAGCCGAACACGCACAGTGCGTACACGACGTTCATCGGCAGGTCGACGAGGGTCATGCGCGTCTGGTTGCCGATCTTCATCATCATCTGCACCGTCATGACCACGGCCGCCACGAAGAAGGCGGTGCGCAGCACGTCCACCGCCATCGAGAGCACGCGGCCCATGGCGCGCGGCATGTGGCGGTAGAAGAAGTCCACCTGGATCTGGTTGTTCTTCGCCACGCCCACCGCCGCGCCGATGAAGACGACGCCGATGAGCAGGTAGCGCGCCACTTCCTCCGTCCAGGCGGCCGAGTCGTTCATCACGTAGCGCGTGACGAACTGGTAGAAGACCGTGAGGCCCAGCACCCAGAAGACGGCCAGCGAGATCCAGCCTTCGGCGATGGTGTCCGACAGGTCGACCACCTCGTCTTCCGCGTGGAAGTGGCCTTCGTCGTCGATGATTTTCTGAGGTTCGCTCATGGCTGGATCACGCGTTCACTTGATCGCCAGGATGCGGTCGTAGTCCTGCTGGCGGTAGCCTTGGTCCGTCGGCTTGGTGGCCTTGAGCACGGCTTCGCGGAACGCGTTCTTGTCGACCGTGATCACGTTGTTGCCCTTCTTCTTGAACTCCTCGACCAGGCGCACTTCGGAGGCGATGATTTCGCGGCCGGTCTTCTCGGCGGCTTCCTGCATCACGTCGGTGAAGATCTTCTTCTCGTCCGCCGAGAGCTTGCCCCAGAGCTGCCCCGAGCAGATGGTGAGCAGCGAATCGACGATGTGGCCGGTCAGCGAAATGTTCTTCTGCACCTCGAAGAACTTCTTGGCCTCGATGGTGGGCAGCGGGTTCTCCTGCGCATCGACCGTGTTGTTCTGCAGAGCCAGGTACACCTCGGCGAAGGCGATGGGCGTCGGGTTGGCACCCAGCGCCTTCGGGAAGGCGAGGTAGGCCGGCGCGTCGGGCACGCGGATCTTCAGGCCCTTCATGTCCTCGGGCTTGCTCACCGGGCGCGCGGCGCTCGATGTCACGTGGCGCGCACCGTAGTAGCTGAGCGCGGTGATGTGGTTGCCGCTCTTGTCGTCGTAGCCCTTGGCGAGCTCGTTGAACACGTCGCTCTTGGCGTACTTCAGCTGGTGCTCGGCATCGCGGAAGATGAACGGAAAGTACGAGATCGCCAGCGGCGTGTAGGTGCGCCCCGCGAAGCTCGCGCCCGACAGGATGATGTCGACCGTGCCGAGCGTCAGGCCCTGGTTGATGTCCGCTTCCTTGCCGAGCGTGGAGGCCGGGAACACCTGGATGTCGTACTTGCCGTTGGTGCGCTTCTTGATCTCCTCCGCCGCCCACACCGAGTACTTGTGGAAGGGCTCCGAGGTCTCGTAGACATGGGCCCACTTGAGCTTGGTCTGCGCCGAGGCGATGCCCGGAAGGCCCACCACACCGGCTGCGAGGGCGCAGGCGGCGAGCGCCTTGAGGGCGGTGCGTTTGCTGGTCTTGCTGTCTCTGATCATGTGGCTTGTCTCCGTTGTAGTAGTTGGCAGGAATGCTGGCGAGGAATCAGGAAGGCTTCGCGCGTCGCCAGCTCGCGCTGAATCGCTGGTGCGACTTGTCCATGTGCGCGTGCATCGCGGCGCGCGCCCCTTCGGCGTCGCGGGCGGCCACCGCATCGCGGATGGCCTCGTGTTCGACGATGGCGGAGCGCCAGGAAGGCACGTTTTCGAAATAGCCGCCCAGCCGCGTGAAGATCGGGCCCTTGCGCGAGTCCCAGAAGTTCTGCACCGTCTCCACGAGCACCGTGTTGCCGCTGGCATTGACGATCGCCAGGTGGAAGGCGCGGTCGCCCTCCAGCGGCATCACGTTGCGGTCGGCCATCTCGCGCATGAGCTCGATGGCGCGCGACATCGCATCGACGTCCTTGCGCTTGCCCGCTGCGGCGGCGATGGCGGCCGTTTCGCCCTCGATCACGCGGCGCGCGCGTATCAGCTCCAGCGGGCCCCACTCGGTGGGCGCGACCGGTGCCGGGGCCCGGTGCGAGCGGTCGAGCACGTACACGCCGGAGCCGGTGCGCACCTCGACCCAGCCCTCGACCTCGAGCGCGATCAGCGCCTCGCGCACCGAGGGGCGGCTCACGCCGAGCTGCTTGGCGAGGTCGCGTTCGGCGGAAAGACGGGCGCCCACGGCGAACTCGCCCTTGGCGATCAGCGCGCGGAGCTGGTCGGCGATCTGGCGATAGAGGCGCTGGGGTTCGACGGTCTGGAGGGGCACGAGAAGCGGATGAACGAACGGGGTTTAAGGGTTGTCCTGAATTGGACAAGTGGTAAGGCCAATTCAGAATACGATGTGTCGCCCGTGTCACCCATCGGGCCAAACCCGAATTGGAGACAGACACCATGCGATTGAAGGGAAAGACCGCGCTCGTCACGGCAGCCGGCCAGGGCATCGGCCATGCCAGCGTGATGGCGCTTGCCGCCGAGGGCGCCCAGGTCTGGGCCACCGATGTCAACGAAAAGCTGCTGGAGCGCTATGCCGGTGTCGCGAACGTCACGGCCGTGAAGCTCGACGTGCTCGACAAGGCCGCCATCGGCGCGCTGTTCGCGAAGCTGCCCGCGCTCGACGTGCTTTTCAACTGCGCGGGCGTGGTGCACAACGGCACCATCGAGCAGGCGAGCGACGACGACCTGGCCTTCGCCTTCTCGCTCAACGTGCGCGCGCAGATGTGGACCATCCAGGCCGTGCTGCCCGGCATGCTGAAGGCCGGCCGCGGCAGCATCATCAACATGGCGAGCGTGTGCTCCAGCATGAAAGGCCTGCCCAACCGTTTTGTCTACGGCACCACCAAGGCCGCGGTGCTCGGCCTCACCAAGAGCGTGGCCGCCGACTACGTGACCAAGGGCATCCGCTGCAACGCCGTGTGCCCGGGCACGGTCGATACGCCATCGCTCGGCGACCGCATCAATGCCAACGCCGATCCCGAGGAAGCCCGCAAGGCCTTCATCGCGCGCCAGCCGATGGGCCGGCTCGCGCAGGCGGAAGAAATCGCGCCCGTGGTCGTGTTTCTCGCGAGCGACGAATCGATCTTCGCCACCGGCCAGTTCTTCACGGTCGACGGCGGCATCACGATATGAACCAGCTCGACTTCACCGGTCGGCACGCGGTCATCACCGGCGGCGCCACGGGCCTGGGATTCGGCATCGCGCAGCGGCTGGTGGCGTCGGGCGGCAGCGTCACGCTGTGGGACCGCGATGAGGCGGCCGCGAACCAGGCTGCCGAGGCGCTGGGCGACAAGGCCTTCGCGCTGAAGGTCGACGTGTCGCAGCAGCCTTCGGTCGCCAAGGCCGTGGCCGCGACGCTCGCGCATGCGGGGCGCATCGACGCGCTGGTCAACAGCGCCGGCATCACCGGCCCCAACGTCAAGCTGTGGGACTACCCGGTGGACGACTGGCGCCAAGTGATGGAGGTCAACATCAACGGCGTGTTCCTGTGCTGCCGCGAGGTGGTCGGGCAGATGCGCAAGCAGGGCTATGGCCGCATCGTCAACATCGCCTCGGTCGCCGGCAAGGAGGGCAACCCCAACGCCAGCGCCTACAGCGCGAGCAAAGCGGCCGTCATCGGTATCACCAAGTCGCTCGGCAAGGAACTGGCCGACACCGGCATCCGCGTGAACTGCGTGACGCCCGCGGCCGTGAAGACCGCGATCTTCGATCAGATGACGCCCGAGCACATCGCGTTCATGCTGTCGAAAATCCCCATGGGCCGATTCGGCACCGTGGAAGAGGTGGCCGCGATGGTCGGCTGGCTCTGCACCGAAGACTGTTCTTTTTCCACCGGTGCGGTTTTCGACCTCTCCGGTGGCCGCTCCACTTATTGATCATTCAATGCACTGAAAGGAAAGCATGAAACTCGTCCGCTATGGCAACCCCGGCAAGGAGAAGCCCGGCCTCATCGACGCCGACGGCAAGCTGCGCGACCTGAGCGCCGTCGTCAAGGACATCGGTCCCGACCAGCTCGGCGATGCCGCCATCGCCAAGCTGCGCAAGGTGAAGCTCGACAAGCTGCCGCTGGTCAAGGGCAAGCCGCGCTTCGGAAGCCCGGTCGCCAATGTCGGCAAGTTCATCGCCATCGGCCTGAACTACGCGGACCACGCGGCCGAATCGGGCCTGCCGGTGCCCAAGGAGCCCGTGGTCTTCATGAAGGCCACGAGCTGCATCCAGGGTCCGAACGATCCGGTGATGCTGCCCAAGGGCTCGGTCAAGACCGACTGGGAAGTCGAACTCGGCGTGGTCATCGGCACGCAGGCGCGTTATGTTTCGCAGAAGAGCGCGCTCGACTACGTGGCTGGCTACTGCACCATCAACGACGTGAGCGAACGCGAATACCAGATCGAGCGCGGCGGCACCTGGGACAAGGGCAAGGGTTGCGACACCTTCGGCCCGCTCGGCCCGTGGCTGGTGACGCGCGACGAAATCGAGAACCCGCAAAAGCTCTCGATGTGGCTAGACCTGAACGGCAAGCGCGTGCAGAACGGCAGCACCAAGACCATGATCTTCACGGTCGCCAAGATCGTGAGCTACGTGAGCCAGTTCATGACGCTGATGCCCGGCGACGTGATCACCACCGGCACGCCGCCCGGCGTCGGCATGGGCATGAAGCCGCCGCTGTTCCTGAAGAAGGGCGACGTGATCACGCTGGGCATCGAAGGCCTGGGCGAACAACGACAGGAAGTGATTCCCTTCAAGCTCTGATCCCTGCGATCATCCGGCGGATGAAAGCGCCGCCGGACCATCATCGATCGCAGGTGTTCGGCACGCCCTGGGAGGGCGTGCACGGCACCTCGATCGAGAGTGCCCGCCACTACGGCCGGCACTGGCATTCCACCTACGGATTGGGCCTGCTGGAGCACGGCGCGCAGCGCTCGGCCAGCGGCCGCGGCAAGGTCGATGCGTATGCCGGCGACCTGATCGCCACCAACCCCGGTGAAGTGCATGACGGCCAGCCGCTCGGCGGGCCGTCGCGCCGTTGGCGCATGGTGTATTTCGATGTCGACGTGATGGCCGCCATGAACGGCGACATGGCTGGCGATGTGGCGTTGACGCATCCCGTCATTCAGGATGCAAGGCTCGGCGACACGCTGCGCCGTCTGTTCATCCGTCTCGACGATTGGCGCTCTGCTGCAACCGATGCACGCCGCGCCGAATCACTCGCTTGCGAAGAATCGCTGGCCGAAGTCTGCGGCCTGCTGCGCGACAGCCACTCCACCGCCGCACCTTC
This sequence comes from Variovorax paradoxus EPS, assembly GCF_000184745.1. Classification (NCBI taxonomy): domain Bacteria; kingdom Pseudomonadati; phylum Pseudomonadota; class Betaproteobacteria; order Burkholderiales; family Comamonadaceae; genus Variovorax; species Variovorax paradoxus. Next base: position 917,913 of record NC_014931.1, read on the forward strand.
GCGCGAAGCATCCATCGACGTGCAGCAGGTGCGCGACCGCCTCGCCGATGAACTGCTCGCTCCGCCCACGCTCGCCGAACTCGCGGCGATGACGGGCCTCAGCACCTACCAGGTGCTGCGACGTTTCGAGAAGGCGTATGGCGTGCCGCCGCATGCATGGCTCGTGCTGCAGCGCACCGAACGCGCGCGCCACCTGATTCGCCACGGTGCCGATCTCGCAGAAGCCGCCGCGGCAAGCGGCTTCTCCGACCAGAGCCACATGACGCGCATCTTCACGCGCCAGTTCGGCTTCACCCCCGGTGCCTGGCAGCGCGGACTTCGGTTTTAAATGTCCCATTGACAGAACATTGAAACTGCAAAAACATCAAAGGCATGTCGCAAATGCCTTTGCCGAAGTACCACCAGATCTATCTGGTCCTGCGTGAGCAGCTGCACGAGGGGCGTTTTGCGGAAGGCCTGCCCGGCGAGCTCGCGCTCATGGCGCAGTTCGGCGTGGCGCGCGTCACGGTGCGCCGCGCGCTCGAACAGCTTTCGTCCGAAGGGCTGATCGCACGCAACCCCGGCCGGCGCACGCGCGCGTTGCAGCCGCCGGCTGCCGGTGAACAGCCAGGCGCTAAGAAGCTGGAGCGAGCCAACCTGCGCGGCCTGCTCGAGAACCTCGTCACCATGGGCCTGCACACCTCGGTGAAGGTGATCGAGGTCGCGACCATCACCGCCTCCACCCAGGTGGCCGAGGCGCTGCAACTGCAGCTTGGCGATGCGGTGCAGAAGGCGGTGCGCGTGCGCTCCACCAAGGAGGGGCCGCTCTCGCACATCACCACCTACGTGCCCGACACCATCGCGCGCCGCTTCGGCCGCCGCGAGCTCTCGAAGAAGCCCATCCTCGTGCTGCTGGAGGAGTCGGGCGTGAAGGTGGGCCGCGCGCACCAGACCATCTCCGCGCGCCTGGCCGACAACGTGCTTGCGCAGCACCTCGACGTGTCGGTCGGCTCGGCCCTGCTCGCGGTGCGCCGCCTCATCTACGACGAAGACGAGCGGCCCGTGCAGTGGCTGCACGGCTTCTACCGCCCCGACCGCTACACCTACGAAATGCAGCTCTCCCGCGTGGGCAGCATCGACGCGAAGGTGTGGGTCAGCAAAGACGTGTCAGCCCAGTTCAACTGAAGAGAAAAAGGAAAGCCCACCATGCAGAACCGCCGCAGTTTCGTGTCGCAGTCCGCCGCCCTGGCGACTGCCGTTGCCTTCCCGCTCGTGGCCGGCGCGCAGCCCAAGGCCGTCAAGGTCGGCGTGCTGCATCCGGTCACCGGCGCGCTCGCCTACTCGGGGCAGCAGTGCCGCCTCGGTGCGCTGATGGCCATCGAGGACGTCAATGCCGCGGGCGGCATCAAGTCGCTCGGTGGCGCGAAGCTCGAAGCGCTGCTCGGCGATGCGCAGTCGCAGCCGCAGGCCGGAGCCGCCGAGGTCGAGAAGATGAACGAAGCCGGTGTCTCGGCCATCGTGGGCGCGTATGCGTCGGCCATTTGCCTCGCGACCACGCAGGCGGCCGCCAAGTACAACCTGCCGCATGTGGTCGACGTGGGCGTGGCCGACCAGATCGTGGAGCGCGGCCTGAAGAACACCTTCCGCTTCGGCCCGGGCTACAAGAAGTCGACCGAAGTGGCCATGGCCAACCTGCTGGTGCTCAACAAGGCCGCCGGCAACCCGGCCAAGACCGTGATGATCATCCACGAGGAGTCGCTCTTCGGCGCCGGCACCGCGCAGCTGCTCTCGCGCGAACTGCCGGGCTACGGCTTCGAGGTGAAGGAAGTGGTGAAGCACGCCAACCCCACGCGCGACTTCAACAACATCGTGCTGCGCATGAAGTCGATCAACCCCGACATCGTGATCCCGGCCAACTACTACAACGAGTACGCGCTCCTGGTGCGCACCATGCAGCAGCAGAAGGTGGTGCCCAAGGCGATCTTCTCGGTGCTGGGCGGCGCGGCATCGAGCTACAAGTTCGTGAAGGAATTTCCGAACGCTGCCAACGGCATCATCGATTGCAACCACTGGTTCAACCCCAAGGACAAGCGCGCGCAGGACCTGCGCAAGCGCGTGGAGGCCAAGGGCCAGTTCTTCAGCTACGAGGTCTTCATGACCTACGCCTCGATGTGGCTCTTGGCCGATGCGCTGGAGCGTGCGAAGTCCTCGGAACGCGCGGCCATCATCGATGCGCTGGAGAAGAGCACCTTCTCGAACCACTTCATGCCCTACGGCCCGACGAAGTTCGTCAACGGCCAGAACGAGGGCGCGCAGCCGCTCATGACGCAGGTGGTGAAGAACGACATCAAGGTCATCATCCCGCGCGACTACCGCGAAGTGGACCCGGTGTTCCCGCTGCGCGCGGCCTGAGGCGGAAGGCGGGATGTTCGATTTCGGCATTCTTTTCCCGTCGGTCCTGAACGGGCTGACGACGGGCGCGGTGTACGCACTGATCGCGCTGGGGCTCACGCTGATCTACGGCGTCCTGCACATCATCAACTTCGCACATGGCGCGAGCCTGATGCTGGCGCTGTACGCGGTGTACTTCCTGAAAGAGAAGCTGGGCATCGATCCGTACCTCGCGCTCCCCATCGTCGTGCTCGGCATGTTCGCGCTCGGCTATGCGCTGCAGCGCGTGGTCATCAACCGCTCGGGCCACGGCAAGGACGAGAACATCCTGCTCGCCACGCTCGGCATCGCGATCGTCATGGAGAACCTTGCGTTGCTGTTCTTCAAGTCCGACACGCGCAACATCGACACGGCCTATTCGCTGAGCACCGTCGCCATCGGCCCCGCGATGATCGCGGTGCCCAAGCTCGTGGCCTTCGCGGGCGCGCTCGTGGTCTCGGGCATCCTGTTCTGGATCATGGGCCGCACCGACCTCGGCCGTGCCATCCGCGCGGTCGCCAAGGAGAAGGAGGGCGCCAAGCTCATGGGCATCGACGTGGACCATGTCTATGCGATGAGCTTCGGCATCGGCCTCGCGTGCCTGGGCGCTGCCGCGTGCTTCCTGCTGCCGGCGTACTACGTCAATCCGCAGGTGGGCGGCGGCTTCGTGCTGGTGGCCTTCACCATCGTCGTGCTCGGCGGCATGGGCAGCTTCGTGGGCGCGCTGATCGGCGGCTTCCTCGTCGGCATCGTCGAATCGCTCGGTGGTCTCTACCTCGGTGAGTCGCTCGGGCAGATCGGCATCTTCGCGATCTTCATCGGTGTCGTGCTTTTCAGGCCGCAGGGCATGTTCGGGGCCAAGGCATGAAGGGGAGCACCAAACAACTCGCGGGCATCGCGCTCTTCGCGGTGCTGGTCGCGTGCGTGCCGTTCGTCACCAAGTCGGGCGTCACGCTCAACTTCGTGATGATGGCGCTCTACGCCACGCTCATCGCACAGGCCTGGAACATCCTGGGCGGCTTCGGCGGGCAGTTCTCGTTCGGGCATGCGCTGTTCTTCGGCACCGGCGCGTACATCCAGGCGATCGCGCAACTGCAGGGCGGCATCAACGCCTGGGTGGCGCTGCCGCTGGCCATCGTCGGCGCGGCACTGGTGGGGCTCTTCATGGGCGCGCTCACCTTCCGCTACGGCCTCAAGGGCTCGTACTTCGCGCTGGTCACGCTGGCCTTCGCCGAGGTGTTCCGCATCCTCGCGCTGTCGGTCGATTTCACGGGCGGCGGCGTCGGGCTCATGGTGCCGCTGCGCGAATCGGTGGCCAACCTGCAGTTCTCTTCGCGTGCCGGTTACTTGTGGGTGGTGCTCGCGATGGTCGTCGCGGCGCTGCTGGTCACCTGGTGGCTGCGCAACGGCCGCTTCGGCGCCTACCTGCAGGCAGTGCGCGACAACGAAGATGCGGCGCGCGCCGTCGGCGTCAACCCGTTCCGCGTGAAGCTCGGCGCCATCGGCTTGTCGGCTGCGTTCATGGGAGCGGCGGGCGCGTTCTACGTGCAGGTGTTCCAGTACATCGACGCGGGCATCGCCTACGGTCCGGCCGTGTCGATCGAGGCGCTGGTCGCGGCCATCGTCGGCGGCATGGGAACGATGTGGGGCCCGGTGCTCGGCGCGGTCGTGCTGCATGTGTTGTCGGACCTCACGCGCAATCTCTTCGGCGAACTGCCGGGTATCAACATGGTGATCTACGGCACGGTGCTCGTGCTCATCGTCATCTTCGTGCCGCGCGGCATCGCGGGCATCGGGCTGTCGGTGCGGCAGCTGTGGAAGTCGAAGGGAGGCCGCCATGACTGATGCCTTGCTGGCCATCGATGGCCTCTCGCGCTCCTTCGGCGGCCTCAAAGCCGTGCAGAACGTGAGCCTTTCGGTGCGCGAAGGCAGCCTGAGCGCGCTGATCGGTCCCAACGGCGCTGGCAAGACCACGCTGTTCGCGCTGATGTCGGGCTTCCTGAAGCCCGATAGCGGCACCGTGCGCTTCGCGGGCGAGGACATCACCGGCCGCGAGCCGCACCGCAATGCCGCGCTCGGCATGACCCGCACCTTCCAGATCGTGAAGCCCTTCGCCGCGCAGACGGTGCGCGAGAACATCGCGGTCGGCGCGCACCTGCATGTGCGCGGCCGCGCCGAGGCGCTGCGAAACGCCGAAGCCGTCGCGCTGCGCGTGGGCCTTGCGCCGCAGCTCGACAAGCCCGCATCCGACCTCACCGTGGCCGGCCGCAAGCGCCTCGAACTGGCGCGCGCGCTCGCCACGAAGCCGCGCCTCTTGCTGCTCGACGAAGTGCTCGCGGGCCTCAACCCGCAGGAGATCGCCGAGATGATGCCGGTGGTGCGCGGCATCGCCGACAGCGGCGTCACCGTGCTGATGATCGAGCACGTGATGCAGGCCGTGATGAACCTCGCCGAGCATGTGTGGGTGCTCGCGCAGGGGCAGTTGATTGCCGAAGGCAGTCCCGCGCAAGTGACCTCCGACGACAGGGTCGTCGAAGCCTATCTGGGCCACGGCACAGCGGCGCGGCTGCGCAAGGCCGCATCGGGAGTTCAAGCATGAGCACGTTGCTGGAGATTCAAGGCCTGCGCGGCGGCTACGGCCGCGTCGAGGTGCTGCGCGGCGTCGACCTCAAGGTGAACGCGGGCGAGATGGTCGCGCTGCTCGGCAGCAACGGCGCGGGCAAGTCCACGCTCAACAAGATGGTCTGCGGCCTCTGTCCCGCCTGGGGCGGCACGGTGCGCTTCGATGGCAAGGACCTGAGCGGCGCGCACTACCGCGACGTGGTGAAGGCCGGCCTCATCCAGGTGCCCGAAGGCCGCAAGGTGTTTCCCAACCTGAGCGTGCTGGAGAACCTGGAGCTCGGCTCCTTCACCCGCGCCCGCGAACGGCGCGCGGCCAATGTCGAGAAGATGTTCCACATCTTCCCGCGGCTGCGCGAGCGCATGGCGCAGCACGCCGGCACGATGAGCGGCGGGGAGCAGCAGATGCTGGCCATCGCGCGCGGCCTCATGGCCGAGCCGGTGCTGCTGATCCTCGACGAGCCCTCGCTCGGCCTTTCACCGCTGCTGGTCGAAGAGATGTTCGCTCTGATCCGCAATTTGCGCGACGGCGGCCTCGCCGTGATGCTGGTCGAGCAGAACGTGGGCCAGTCGCTGGAGATCGCCGACCGCGCCTATGTGCTGGAGAACGGCAGCGTGCGCTTCTCGGGCCTGCCGGGCGAACTGCTCGGCAGCGACGAACTGCGGCGCGCCTACCTGGGGCTCTGACCCCCGCGAACCACCCCACGCGAGAACCCACGATTCCCCCGGAGACACAACACATGAAAAGACGCGACATCCTCCTCTCGTCGCTGGCCGCGGCATGGGCCGGCGGCGCCTTCGCGCAGATCGGCAATGCGCCGGTGCGCATCCTCGTGGGCGCGCCCGCGGGCGGCTCGACCGACACGCTCGCACGCTCGCTCGCCGTGAGCATGGGCCCGGCACTCGGCCGCACGGTCATCGTCGAGAACCGGCCTGGCGCGGGCGGCAACATCGCCGCCGATGCGGTGGCCAAGGCCGCGCCCGACGGCAACACGCTCCTGATGAGCTTCACCAGCCACGCGATCAATGCCACGCTCTACCCGACGCTGCCCTTCGATCCGGTGAAGGATTTCACCGCGCTCACCTGCGTGGCGACCTCGCCCTCGATCCTCGTGGCGCACCCGTCGCTGCCCGCCAAGGACGTGCGCGAACTCATCGCGCTCGCCAAGGCCAAGCCGGGGCAGCTGAACTTCGCGATCGGCGCGGTGGGCTCCTCGCTGCACATGGCGGGCGAGGCCTTCAAGATGCAGTCGGGCGTGGACATCGTGAACATTCCCTACAAGGGCACTTCGCCCGCCGTGCAGGACGTGCTCGCCGGCCAGGTGCAGCTGATGTTCGCGGCCGTGGGCAACGTCAAGGCGCACATCCAGGCCGGCAAGCTCAAGGCGCTGGGCGTGACCACGGCCAAGCGGCTGCCGGCTTTCCCCAACGTGCCGGCGATTGCCGAGGCGCTGCCGGGTTACGAATCGAGCGCATGGTTCGGCCTCTTCGGACCCGCGCACATGCCCGCGGACCGTGTGAAACAGATCGGCGATGCCGCGCGCCACGCGCTGCAGCAGGCCGACATGCGCCAGCGCCTGGAGACAGAAGGCGCGATTCCGGTCGGCAATTCGACCGAGCAGTTCTCCGCCTTCGTGCAGAGCGAGATCACGCGATGGGCCAAGGTCGTCAAGTTCTCGGGAGCCAAGCCCGAATGACATCGATGGCTCCAACCCGCGCGCCGGCGCAGACGCTGGCGCAGAAGCTCATCGCACGCGCGAGCGGACGCGAGCGGGTGTCGGTGGGCGAGATCGTGACCTGCGGCGTCGACATGGCGATGTTCCACGACTCCTCGGGGCCGCGGCGCCTGAAGCCCATGCTCGAGGAACTCGGCGCGCAGATCTGGGACCGCTCGCGTGTGGTGCTGGTCATGGACCATTACGTGCCCGAGCGCGACGACGATTCGCGCCGCATCGTGCGCATCGCGCGCGACTGGGCGCGCGACCAGCAATTGCCGCATGTGTACGACAGCCAGGGCATCTGCCACGTGGTGGTGCCGCAGCACGGCCACATCCGCCCCGGGATGCTGTGCGTGGGCGGCGATTCGCACTCGCCCACGGGCGGTGCGTTCGGCGCCTACATGTTCGGCATCGGCAGCACCGAGATGCTGGGCGTGATGGTCACCGGCGAGATCTGGCTGCGCGTTCCCGAGACCATCCGCATGTGGTGGGACGGCGCGCTGCCCGCGGGTGTGACCGCCAAGGACATGATGCTGCACATGATCGGCCGCTTCGGCATGAACGGCGGGCGCTACCAGGCGGTCGAGTTCGCGGGGCCGGCGGTCGCGGCGCTGTCGATGCAGGAGCGCATGACGCTCTCGAACATGAGCGCCGAGCTGGGCGCGCAGGCCGGGCTGATCGCACCCGACGCGACCACCGCCGAGTTCCTGGCGGGCGCTGGTGCGCCGCCCGTCGACATGGCGCCCTGGTTCACCGACGAAGGCGCGGAACTCACGGACCATCGCTTCGATGCCTCGACGCTCGAACCATATGTCGCCGCGCCGCACAGCCCGGCCAACGCGCACGGCGTGAGCCGCTACGTGGGCACGCCGGTCGACGTGGCCTACATCGGCGCCTGCACCGGCGCCAAGCTCGACGACCTGCGCGCGGCCGCGCAGGTGCTGCGCGGCCACAAGGTGGCGAGTGGCATCCGCCTCATCGTGGCACCCGCCAGCATCCGCGACCAGGAAGCGGCGCGCGAAGAGGGCGTGCTGCAGGTGCTGATGGACGCCGGTGCCGAACTCTTCCCGACCGCGTGCGGCGCCTGCTCCGGTTATGGCGATCCGATGGGCGACGACGTCACCGTCATCTCGACCACCGCGCGCAACTTCAAGGGCCGCATGGGCTCGCCGACCGCACAGGTCTACCTGGGTTCGCCCTACACGGTGGCGGCGACTGCATTGCGCGGCTGCGTGACCGATCCGCGCGAGGTGCTCGCATGAACGGGCAGACCTTGCACCGGGTGTGGCGCTTGGGCGCCGACATCGACACCGACGCGCTCGCGCCAGGCCACGCGATGAAGCATGGCATCGACATCATCGCCAGGCACTGCCTCGAAGCCATCCACCCCGAGTTCGCGAGCGAAGTTCAACCGGGCGACGTGATCGTGGCCGGCCCGAACTTCGGCATCGGCTCCTCGCGCGAACAGGCCGCGGCCGTGCTCGTGCAACTCGGCGTGGCGGCGGTGATCGCGCCTTCGTACAGCGGCCTGTACTTCCGCAACGCCTTCAATCTCGGCCTCCTGCTTCTGACCTGCGCCGAGGCCGGGACGCTGAACGAGGGCGACCGCATCGCCCTCGACACCACGGTGCCCGCCGTCGTCTCGCCTCGCGGTGCGCGGCTGGCCTGCGAGCCCGTGCCCGGATTCCTCATGGACATGGTCCGCGCCGGCGGATTGATGAACCAGTTACGCCAGCGTGGCGGCTCCCCGGCCTCCCAGAAAGCAAGCAATGTCTGACCCCTCTTCTTTCGCAGCGACCGCGACAGCGATCGACCCCGTCACGCTCGCCGTGCTGCGCGGCCGCCTCGAACAGGTGGCCGACGAGATGGACGCGACGCTCTACCGCAGTGCGTTCAACCCGATCATTGCCGAGGCGCACGACGCCTGCCACGGCCTGTACGACGCGGTGAGCGGCGACACGCTGGTGCAGGGCAAATCGGGCCTGCCGGTGTTCGTCGGCGCCATGGCCTTCGCGGTGCGCGCCACCGCCAAGGCGGCCGAGCCGCGCGGCGGCATGAAGGACGGCGACATCTGGATCAGCAACGATGCCTACGACGGCGGCACGCACGCCAACGACTTCAAGCTGGTCAAGCCCTTCTTTCGCAACGGCAAGCTCTATTGCTACATGGCCTCGGCCGCGCACTGGCACGACGTGGGCGGCGCGGTGCCCGGAAACTACAACCCGGCCGCCACCGAGTGCTGGCAGGAGGCGGTGCAGATTCCGCCGGTGCGCATCGTGCGCGATGGCGTGCTCGATGCGGACGTGCTCGCCATCCTGCAGGCCAACACGCGCCTGCCCGACAGCCTCTGGGGCGACCTGAACGGCCAGCTCGCGGCGCTGGAGCTCGGCGAGAAGCGCCTGAACGGCCTGCTCGACGAATATGGCGACGACCTGGTGCTGAACGCGCTGGGCGAACTGCGCGGCCGCGCGCTGCGCCTCATGCGCTCGCACATCGCGTCGCTGCCCGACGGACGCTACAGCTTCGAGGACGTGCTGGACAACGACGGCATCACGAACGAGCCGCTGACCATCGCGCTCGACATGACGGTGGCGGGCGACCGGTTGCTGCTCGATTTTTCGCGCACCTCGCCGCAATGCGCGGGGCCTGTGAACATCTCTCGCGCCACTGCGGTGGCGGCCTGCTACGTCGCGCTCAAGCACCTGTTCCCCGATGTGCCGGCCAATGCCGGCGTGCTCGACGCCGTGGACTTCAACATTCCCGACAAGCTGGTGATCAGCTGCGAGCGCCCGCGCCCGGTCGGTGGCTACACCGAGACGATCCTGCGCATGATCGACGTGATCTTCAGCGCGGCCGCGCAGGCCGACCCGACGCGCGCGGTGGCGCAGGCCTACGGCACGATCAACGCGCTGTCGATCGCGGGCCACCGCAGCGACAAGGGCCGCGAAGGCCAGCGCTGGGTGATGTTCAGCTTCTTCGGCGGCGGCCATGGCGGTCACTCGGGCGGCGACGGGCTCTCGCACGGCAACGCGCCGATCTCGACCGCGACGATTCCGCCGCTCGAGATCCTCGAAGCCGCGTACCCGGTGCGCTTCACCGAATGGTCGTTGCGCGCCGATTCGGGCGGCGACGGCCGGCACCGCGGCGGCCTCGGCGCCGTGTATGAAATCGAACTGCTGGAGAAGGACGCCGAGGTGTTCGTCTTCGGCGAGCGCGGCACCTCGCCGCCCAAGGGCATTGCCGGTGGGGGCGAAGGCGCGGTCAACAGGTTCAGCTACGAGAACGAAGGCACGTGGCACACGCCACCCATGGTGTCGAAGATGCGCGGCATCCAGTTGACGTGCGGCGAACGCGTGCGGCTCGAAACGCCCGGCGGCGGCGGCTGGGGCAACGCGGCAGAGCGGCCCGCACCGCAGCGCGAAGCCGACACCGCAATGGGCTATGTGACGACCGACAGCAGCAAGAAGAAAGCGTCCGAATGACTTCCTCCGGTAAATCCCTTGTCGTCGGCGTCGATGTCGGCGGCACCTTCACCGACCTCTTCGTGCTCGACGAAGCGAACGGCACGGCGCGCATCGTCAAGGTGCCTTCCACGCGCGGCGAGGAAGCGCGCGGCTTCATGAACGGCGTGGCGCGCGTGGCCGATTCGGCCGCTGACATTTCCACCATCGTGCATGGCACCACGGTCGGCACCAACGCACTGCTCGAACGCAAGGTGGCACGCACCGGCATCATCACCACGCGCGGTTTTCGGGACGTGCTGGAGATGCGCCGCCGCGACCGCCCGGAGACCTGGGGCCTGCGCGGCAGCTTCACGCCCGTGGTGCCGCGCGACCTGCGCCGCGAGGTGGACGAGCGCGTGCTGGCCGACGGCACGCTGCACACCGCGGTCGACCTGGAGCAGGTGCGCGCCGAAGCGCGCTCGCTGCTCGAAGCGGGCTGCGAGGCCGTGTGCGTGTTCTTCATCAATACCTACGCGAACCACGAGAACGAGCGCCTTGCCGTCGCGGCGGTGCGCGAGCTCTGGCCCAACCCGCACGTCACCTCGGCGAGCGAAGTGCTGCCCGAGATCCGCGAGTTCGAGCGCTGCTCGACCGCCACGCTCAACGCCGCGCTGCAGCCGGTGGTGGGCAGCTACCTCGGCCGGCTCGAATCCGACCTGCGCGGCCAGGGCTTCGCGGGCGAACTGCTGGTGGTGCAGAGCAACGGCGGCGTGATGTCGCGCCAGACCGCGAGCGACCTGCCGGTGCGCACGGCGCTCTCGGGCCCGGCGGCCGGCGTGATCGCCTGCGCAGCCATCGCGCGCGCAGCGGGCTTTCCGAACGCGATCACCGGTGACATGGGCGGCACGTCGTTCGACGTGTCGCTGGTGGCGAACGGCGAGGCCGCACTGGCCGCGCAGACCGCCATCGAGTTCGGCATGGTGATCCGCTCGCCGATGATCCAGATCGAGACCATCGGCGCGGGCGGCGGCTCCATCGCATCGGTCGATGCGAGCGGCATGCTGCAGGTCGGCCCGGAGTCGGCCGGCAGCGTGCCGGGGCCGGCGTGCTACGGACGCGGCAACATGCGGCCGACAGTGACCGATGCGAACGTGCTGCTGGGGCGCATCGCGGCGGATCGTCCGCTCGGCGGCGGCTTGCTCGCGGCGCTCGATGCGGAGAAGTCGCGCCAGGCCATCGAGGAACACGTTGCACGCCCACTGGGCCTCGATGTGCATGCTGCGGCCGAGGCGATTCTCACGGTGGCCAATGCGCGCATGGCGGGTGCGATCCGCCTCGTTTCCATCGAACGCGGCCACGATCCGCGCCGCTTCGCCTACATGCCTTTCGGCGGTGGCGGCGCGCTGCATGTGTGCGCAATGATGCGCGAGGTCGGCGTCGCCACGGGCATCGTGCCACGCTACCCCGGCGTCACCTCGGCCCTCGGCTGCGTGATCGCCGACATGCGCCACGACGCGGTGCAGACGCTCAACAAGCCGCTGGCCGAACTCGACGTGGCCGACGTGCAGCGCCGCATCGACGAACTGGCGGCCAGTTGCCAGCAGCGCCTCGACTCCTCGGGCGTGCGCTTCGACGAAGTGCGCGAAGTCATCGCGCTCGACATGCTCTACGCCGGCCAGACGCACACGCTGCCCGTGGTGCTCGCCGATGCGGGCAAGGCGCCGCTCACGGCCGCATCGATCCGCGCTGCTTTCGAAGCCAGCTATACCGCCGCCTTCGGTCGCGTGCTCGAAGGCATTCCGATCCGCGTGATGAACCTGCGCTACGCGCGCATCGGCGTGCGGCCCAAGTTCGACCTGAAGGTGCTTGCGCCCGAAGGAGAGGGCAGCACCGCGCCACTGGGCACGCAGCGCGTGTTTCACCAGGGCCAGTGGCACGAGGCCGTGCGCTATGCGCGGCTCGAACTGCCGGTGGCTGCGCGCATCGAAGGGCCCGCGATCCTGGAACAGGCCGATACAACTGTGTGGCTCGAACCCGGTTTCCATGCCGAAGTCGATGCGCACGGCAATCTGCTGGTGAGGCTGTCATGAGCGAAGCGACGAAGCCCGTTGCGGCGAAGACGGCGCTGGTCATCATCGACCTGCAGAACGACTTTCTCGATGCGAACGGTGCCTATGCGCGCGGCGGCGACACCAACCCGCTGGCGCTGCTGCTGCCGGCGCGCGTGGCCGAGGTGGCGCGCGTGCTCAAGGCGGCGGGCGGTTTCGTGGTCGCGAGCCAGTTCACGCTGTGGCCCGATGCGGCCGGCGAACCGATGGTGTCGCCGCATCTGAAGGCGCTGCGCCCATACCTGAAGAAGGGCGACTTCGCACCCGGCAGTTGGGGCCAGGCGAACGTCGATGCGCTGACCGGGCTTGTCGACGTGACGGTGAGCAAGGTCGCGTATTCAGCCTTCTTCAACACGCAGCTCGATTGGGTGCTGCGCCGCGCGGGCATCGACACGGTCGCGGTCTGCGGCATCGTCACCAACGGTGGCGTCGCGAGCACGGTGCGCGATGCACACATGCGCGACTACCGCACGCTGGTGCTCGCCGACGGCTGCGCGGCCTTTGGCGAAGAGCGCCACCAGACCTCGCTGGCCGACATGCGCAACGTGGCCGAGGTGACGGACTGCGCAGCCTTCACTGCATCGCTCGCATGACTGGCAGCCCCTCGCGCCTCATCCGCCGCACGGCACGGGTCGAGGCCGATGTGCACGTGCCGGTCGCCATCGTCGGCGGCGGCGCCTGCGGGCTCACGGCCGCGCTGATGCTGGCGGATGCGGGCGTGGAGTGCGTAGTGCTGGAGCGCGATGCGCTGCCAAGCGGCTCGACCGCGCTGTCCTCCGGCTTCATTCCCGCGCCAGGCACCCGCACGCAGCGCGCGCACGGCGTGCAAGACGACAGCGCCGAGTGCTTCGCCGCCGATATCCAGGCCAAGGCGCACGGGCGCGCGGCGCCTGCGCTGGTCGAGGCCTACGCGGGCTCCATCGGCCCGGCGCTCGACGCGCTGCAGGAGCGGCATGGGCTGCAGTGGATGCTGCTCGACGGCTTTCTCTATCCGGGGCACAGCGTGCATCGCATGCACGCGCTGCCGCAGAAGACCGGGGCGTCGCTGATGGCCGCGCTGCAATCGGCCGTCGAGGCCGCGGGCATTCCGGTGCTGACGCAGGCGCTGGTCGACACGCTGGTGCTCGATGCCGAGGACCGCGTGATCGGCATCGACTACACCCGGCCCGACGGCAGCCGCGAGACCCTGGCCTGCGACGCGCTGCTGCTCGCGTGCAACGGCTTCGGCGGCAACGCGCAGATGGTGCGCACGCTGCTGCCCGAGATGGCCGAGGCCACCTTCGGCGGCCACACCGGCAACGACGGCAGCGCGATCCTCTGGGGCGAGTCGCTGGGTGCGCGGCTGCGCGACCTCAGCGGCTACCAGGGCCACGGCTCGTGGGTCACGCCGCAAGGAGCGCTGATGTCGTGGGCCGTGATGATGGAAGGCGGGGTGCAGATCAACCGCGAAGGCCGGCGCTTTCATGACGAGACCGAGGGTTACTCTGAAGCCGCGGTGCATGTGCTCGCGCAGCCGGGCGGCATTGCATGGAATGTGTTCGATGCGCCGCTGCTCGCGTTGGCGCGGGGCTTTCCCGATTTCTGCGATGCCGAAGCGGCGGGCGCCTTGCGGCGCTGCGAATCGGTGGCCGCGCTGGCCGACTGCATCGGCTGTGAGCAAGCGGTTCTGCAGGCCACGCTCGATGCGATGCGCGGCGGCGCGCCGCTTCCCGATGGCCGCGTCTTCGCACGCGCAATCGACGCCCCGTACTTCGCCGTGAAAGTCACCGGCGCGCTCTTCCACACCCAAGGCGGCCTCGACACCGCGCCCGACATGCGCGTGCTGCGCGACGACGGCACGCCCTTCGCCAACCTGCTCGCCGCCGGCGGCGCGGCGGGAGGCGTGTCAGGCGACGCGGTGTGGGGCTATCTCTCCGGCAACGGCCTGCTGAGCGCCGTGGCCGGCGGCTACATCGCGGCACGCACCGCTGCCGCATTGATCCATTCGACGAAAGCGTCCCCATGACGAAACCTTCCTTCAAGACCCGGCTCGCACGCAACGACATCGTGCTTGCGCCGGGCGTGTACGACGCGCTCAGCGCCCTGGTGGCCGAGCAGGCCGGCTTCGAGGCGCTGTACCTCTCGGGCGCCTCGATCGCCTACACGCGGCTGGGCCGCTCCGACATCGGACTCACCACCTTCACCGAGGTGGCCGACACGCTCGCGCGCATTACGGAGCGGGTGAGCCTGCCGGTGATCGTCGATGCCGACACCGGCTTCGGCAACGCGCTCAACACCCAGCGCACCGTGCGCGGTTTCGAGCGCGCGGGCGCGGCGATGGTGCAGATCGAGGACCAGACCTTTCCCAAGCGCTGCGGCCACCTCGACGGCAAGGCCGTGGTGCCCGAGCGCGAGATGGTCGGCAAGCTCAGGGCCGCGCTGGACGCACGTGCATCGAGCGACACGCTGATCCTCGCGCGCACCGATGCCGTGGCGGTCGAAGGGCTCGACGCGGCGCTCGACCGCGCCGAGGCGTACCTCGCCTGCGGCGTGGACGCGCTCTTCATCGAGGCGCTGCGCTCGCCCGAGCAGATGGACGCGGCTTGCCGGCGCTTCGGCGACCGCGTGCCGCTGCTGGCGAACATGGTCGAAGGCGGCAAGACGCCGATCCAGGATGCGGATGCGCTGCAGAAGCACGGCTTTCGCATCGCGATCTTTCCGGGCGGCACGGCGCGCGCGGTGGTGCACACGCTGCAGGGCTACTACGCGAGCTTGCACAAGCACCGCACCACGCAGCCGTGGCGCGGGCAGATGCTGGACTTCGAAGCGCTCAACGAAGTGATCGGCACGCCCGAGCTGATGCGCGAAGGCCGCAAGTACGAGTAGGCATCTGCCTCATCAGCGCAACGCGCGGATCAGTTCGTCGTACACCAGCCGCACCCGCGCCGGAACCGGCGCGCGCTGCGAACGGTAGACATGGATAGGCCAGGGCTCGGGCGCCTCGGCCTCGAGCACCGCCACCAGCTCGCCCGATTGCAGCAGCGGCTCGGCCAGCGGGCCCACGAGCTGGCCGAAGCCCAGGCCCGCGCGCACCGCGGCGCACTCGGCATCGACGTCGTCGGTGACGAAGGCCGGCGCGGCGACCGGCATCTGCCGCCCCTTGCTGAAGAACCACGACCACGGGCGGCCCGAGCTGCGGTCCATCAGCGCGGTGAGCGGAAAGCCGGGCAGCGCATCGAGGCTTTTCGGAATGCCCGTGCGCTCGATCAGCGCCGGCGTTGCCACCACATAGAGACGCATCTTGCCGACGGTGCGCGCGACGAAGCGGGCATCGCGGATCGGACCCGCGCGCACACCGATGTCGATCTGCTCGTCGACCACGTCGGCATGGGTCTCCGACAGCCTCAGGTCGAGCACCAGGCCGGGATGTTCGGCCAGCATCGGCGCCAGCACCTGCGGAATCAGCCGGCGGCCGAACACGTTGGGCGCGGTCACGCGCACCGTGCCGGCGTGCTGCGACAGCGCGCGCCGGTCGGTGCGGTGGAACAGCGCGTCGACACCGCCCACCGCGGCGCGCGCGCGCTGCGCGAGCTGCCGGCCGAAGTCGGTGAGCTGCACGCCGCGCGTGCTGCGGTGAAAGAGCGGCTCGCCCAGTTCTTCTTCGAGCTCGCGCACCGCGCGCGTCACGACCTGCGGCGAGACCGATAGGCGCACGGCCGCCTCGCGGAAGTTGGCGGCATCGGCGGCGGTGAAGAACACGCGCAGGGCTTCGAGACGGTTGGACATGGTGTGTTGCCTTGTTCCTGGATGTGGAATTCTGAAGTCGCCAGAGTTTCATTTACTGGAACGCGTGAATTTTCCACACTGCATGCACTTCTTCAACACACCCGAAAGGAATTTCCCATGACATCCGTTCAAGACAACATCAAGGGCAAGGTCGCCATCGTCACCGGCGCCAGCAGCGGCATCGGCGAATCCATGGCCCGCCACCTCGCCGCACGCGGCGCCAAGGTGGTGCTCGCGGCACGCCGCACGGACCGGCTCGACAAGGTGGTCGCCGAGATTCGCGAGGCTGGCGGCGAAGCCGTTGCCATCGCCACTGACGTGTCCAAGCGCGCCGATCTGGAAAAGCTTGCCGCCGCCACAGTCGAAACCTTCGGCCGCATCGACGTGCTGGTCAACAACGCGGGCGTGATGCCGCTGTCGCCGCTCGAGAAGCTCAAGGTCGACGAGTGGGACCGCACCATCGACGTCAACATCAAGGGCGTGCTCTACGGCATCGCCGCGGTGCTGCCGCGCATGCAGGCGCAGGGCAGCGGGCACATCCTGAACGTCGCGTCGATCGCGGGCATCAAGGTGTTCACGCCGATCGGTACGGTCTACAGCGCGACCAAGCATGCGGTGCGCGCCATCTCCGAGGGCTTGCGCGTCGAAGTGGGCAACTCGGGCGTGCGCGTCACGATCGTCTCGCCCGGCGCGGTCGATTCGGAACTGAAGCTCGGCAGCACCGATGCGGATGCCGCCGCGGGCCTGAAGGCGTTCTACGACGCCAACCAGATTCCGGCCGATGCGGTCGCCCGTGCGGTGGTCTACGCGGTGGAGCAGCCGGCGAACGTGGACATCAACGAGGTGGTCGTGCGGCCGGTGTCACAGGACTTCTGATCTGCCGCGAGACCCCGGCGCGGATGCGACTCAGAACTGCATCTGCGCCGAGAACGCGACGCTGCGCGGTGCGCCCGTGTAGTAGCTGTTGAGCCAGTAGCTCTTGTTGGCGACGTTGGCCACGTTCAGCCGCAACGTCAGCGGCTTGCCCGCTGCCTTGGTGGCGTAGCGGATGCCGATGTCGGCGGTCGTCACTGCCGGCAGGCGGTCGGTGTTGGCCGCGTCGGCCCATTGCCTGACGGTGTAGTAGATGCCGCCGGTCAGGGTCAGGCCGGGTACGGGAAGCTCGTACTCGGAGTAGATCTTGGCGATGACCTTCGCCACGTTCTGCGGCGATTTGCCATTGAAATCGGAGCCCTTGATCTTGGCGTCGAGGGACGTGACCCCGGCCACCACGCTCCATTTGCTGGTGATCTTGCCCGATGCGCTGAACTCGATGCCCTTGTGGTTCTGGCGGCCGTTCTGCGTGTAGACGTTGCCGCTGTCGGTGAATTCGTAGGCCTTCTCGATGTCGAACAGCGCGGTGGTCAGCAACAGGTCGCCGACAGTGGCCTTGAGGCCGATCTCCTTCTGCTTGCTGACCATCGGCGCCAGGATGGTGCGAGCGTTGGATGCGGTGTCCGGTGCAATGCCGCCTTGCTCCAAGCCTTCGATGTAGCTGGCATAGGTGCTCAGCCACGGCACGGGCTTTAACACCAGCGAGACCGAGGGCGAGTTGCGGCTCTTGTCGTAGTCAGCCTGCGTACGTTCTCCACTGGAGTTGAGGGTTTGGGTACGGATGGTGCTGCGGTTGAGGCCCAGAAGCACCGACCATTGGTCGTTGAACTGGATGTTGTCGCCGATGACATAGTTGGTGTTGGTCACGCGGCCCGCGTAGTAGCCGCGGTCGGTGTTCGGGGGGAATTCCGCCTCGGGCACGTAGGTGGGCGCATTGAAAGGATAGGGGCCCACATAGCCGGTGCTGGGGGCGTAGTCCGTGCTCCACGACTTGTCGGAATACATGTAGTAGCCGAGGGTCAGCTTGTGCGCGAGAGGCCCGGTATTGAAGCTAATGTCGGCCATCGCCGAGGCGGCGGTGAAGGCGTCCTTGGTGCGGCCCGAGCGCTGGCGCAGCTGGTTGAAACCTTCAAGGGAGGAGACGTTGTTGAGCGTGTGGTCCTGCACCGGGCGGTCGATGTTGTCGCGCATGTAGGCACCGCGCAGCGTGACGTTGTCGTTTAGCCGGTAGGTCGCCTTGCTCAGCAGCTTGGTGTTCTCGAATTCGTCGTTGATCCACGGCTGGCTCCAGTTCCTCTTGGCGTCGGGCGCGCGGCCGTGCGGCACGCCGTTGAAGAACCAGTAGGCCGAGGTGCCGGAGGTGCGGTACTTGTTGTAGACCCCGTTGAATTCCAGCAGCAGCTTGTCGGTCACTTGCCAGTCGACGGCGGCGCTGACCAGCGTGCGATTGATCTTCTGGTCATCGATGGCGGTCCCGCCTTCCTGCTTGACCACGTTCAGCCGGTAGCCAACGCGGCCGGCTTCATCGAAGAGGCCGCCGAAGTCGCCGTGGACATAGGTCTGGCTGCCGCCGTAGTTGCCGACTGTGACGCTGTTGAGTCGCTCGATGGTCGGGCGCTTGTAAACACTGTTGATCATGCCCCCGGGCGGGGCTGCACCGAAGAGGAAGCCTGAAAGGCCGTTCAGAATTTCGACACGCTCCTTGTCCTCGACGACCGCCGCGTGGTTGTAGTTGCGGCGCAGGCCGTCTTCCGCCGTGTTGTAGCCGTCAAAGCCGCGGATGTTGACCGCAGGCGCCCAGCTCGTGATTTGCGGGGTGGTGGTCCGGGTCGATGGATTGAGCTTGTAGATGTCGTCGGGCGACTGCGCCTGGATGTTCTGAATCAATTCGCGCGGTACCACGCTGATAGAGAACGGCGTGTCCTGCAGGCTCATGCTGCCGAGCGCACCGACCGAAGAAATGGTCTTGGCACGGTAGCCGTCGGCGGCGGTTCCTTCCTTTTGCAACGCGGCCGTCGAGTCGGATTCGAGCGCAGCGGTCACGAGCACCGCAGGCAAGGTACTGCTGTCCGATATCGCCGACGTGATCCGGATGACCACGGCGCTGCCGTCCACGCTCGCGCTGAGGCCGCTGTTGACCAGCAGACGGTCCAGTGCCTGGCGCGCCGTCAGGTTGCCGGCGACCGCCGGCGCGGATCTTCCAGCAACCAAATCGGGGTGGACCATCAACTGCAGCCGGGCCTGCCGTGCGAGCTCGTTCAGGGCAGGGCCCAGCGGTTGTGCGGGCACCGCGATGCTGAAGGTGCCGCCCGTCTGCGCGGCGGGTGCCGGTTGGGCATGGACGCTCGGCGCGCTCCAGGCAGCGATGGCAAGGGCCACCGCGAGGACGGGGGCGGTGGGTCGAGAGCGCGGGTGCGACATGAAAGCAATCTCCAGGGCGGCAGTTGATAAACAAAAGGAACTACCCATGAAGACGCACCAGGTTCAGGACAGTTGAGGTCCTGCCAGGTTCTTTTTTCGAATTTTTCAGGACTTGCCGGGACGGTCGGCGGCGGAGATTTCGGTCTCTGCTCCTCGGGGGTGCAGCTGGACCGGCAGCACTTGGGGCAGGGCCTTGGTGAATGCGCCGAGTTGCCGCAGGTCGAAGCTGCCGTTGATGCGCATGGCCGCCACCATCGGGTCGCGGAGCGTCAGGCGCGTCGGGCCGTAGCGCTCGAACTCGGCCAGGGCCTGCGACAGCGGCGTGTTCTCGAAATTCACGCGACCCTCGCGCCAGAGCGTGGCGTTGGTGGGCGAGGTGTCGACGGGCTTGCGCAATGCGCCGCTCGGGTCGGCGGCAACGGCTTCGCCTGCGCCGAGCAGCACGGGCGCGGCCGGGTTCGCCGAACGCGTGTCGGTGGGTGCCACGCGAACGCGGCCTTCTTCCACCGTCACCCGCACGCCGTCGGCACCCAGTCCCGTGCCGGTGTTGCGCACCGAGAAGCGCGTGCCCACCACGGTGATGCGCAAGGGGCCGGCCAGCACGTCGAAGGGATGGCCGGCATCGTGTTGCACTGTGAACATCGCCTGGCCTTCGGGCAGGCGGACTTCGCGCCGCTGCCTGTAGAGCGTTACCTCTGCACGGGTGGCGGTGTCGAGTTGCAAGCGGCTGCCGTCGGGCAGTTGCACATCGAGTTGCTGGCCACGCGCGGTGGCGAAAGTCTTGCTGTAGGTGGGCTGGTGCTGCCAGTAGTCCCAACCCATCCAGCCGCCGGCCACGACAAGGGCGACGCAGGCGGCCGCGGCCAGCGGCACCCATCGGCCGAAGTCGAACGGGCGGGCTCGGCGCGGTGGTTCAGCCCTGGACCCTGCCTGGGCGCGGATCGAGGCGTGTGCCTGCCTGCCGAGTTTCGCCGTGCGATCCGCCGGCAGTGCGTCCAACCGGTCCCACACGCCAGCGAGCCGTTCAAACGCTGCCTGGTGTGAAGGCCGAGCTGTGAGCCATGCCTGGAACTGCGCCTCTTGCGCAGCGTCGAGGCCCTCCTGCCGGCGCACCAGCCAATCGGCGGCCGCGACATCGGCCGCATCCTGCGCCTCGAAGAATTCCGCGTGTTCGCGCAGTTCCGTGCCGCCTGCCTGGGATGGCGGCGCTGCAGGGAGGCCGGAGCGGGGAGAAGAGGGCGCTGTCATGCGGGAGTTCTTGAGATGTAGACGCACGGCCGATCGAAAAGTGGAGGTCGAAGCCCGCCTGCCGTCATGCACCGCCGATTATTTGTTCTTCGTTGTCTCCGCGCTTTTGGCGTCGAGCGCGTCTTCGCAGGCCTTGCACGCCAGCACGCCGCGAATGACGTGCTGCGCCACCATGTTCCTGGAGATGCCCATGCGCTCGGCGATCTCCTGGTGCGACAACCCCTCGAAACGGTTCAACACGAAAGCTTCGCGGCAGCGGGGCGGCAGCGCTTCGATGGTCGCGACCATGGCGCGCGCGTGTTGCTCGTAGGCATAGACCTCCTCGGGCTGCGTGTGCCGCGCGGCGGTGGCTGCACCGTCGAACTCGGGCAGGGCGTCGATGTCTTCGTGGTCCCGGTGCTGGCTGCGGCGGTGCTGGTCGACCACGAGGTTGCGCGCCGTGCGATAGAGCAAGGCGCGCACGTTCGAGATGGTCTCGCCGGATTGCCGAAGCGCGAGCACGCGGGCGTAGCTTTCCTGCGCCAGGTCGGCCGCGGCATCGCGGTCGTTCACCGTTCGGGAAAGAAAGTTCAGCAGTTCGCGGTAGTAGCGCTCGAGCACGATCAACCAAAGCCATGGGAGTGACGTGTTCCGTCGACTGTCTGGCGTGGAGATGTGGCGGCGGCTGACCTTGCGCGCATCGTAGATGGGAACCTTTCTTATTATCCGCGATGCGAGCACAGTGACCGTGCGCCGGGAGCCCGCTCGGGGAAGCGCGCCACTGCGTTCAATTGATAACCTTCCATATTCGAAGGTTTCTTAGAGCCAAAAGTGCAAAGCTCCCGCAAAATAGAACGACCGTTCGTTTTATTCGGAGCTTTCACGATGTCTGTCAATGCCGTTCCTGCCAAGCCGGCCCGCGCCGCCCAGAAAGGCCAGCAGACCAAGGCCGTGATTGTCGATGCCGCACTGGCACTGGCGGCGCAGATCGGGCTCGAAGGCCTGTCGATCGGCGCGGTGGCCGAAATCACCAAGATGAGCAAGTCGGGCGTCTTCGCCCACTTCGGTTCGCGCGAGGAACTGCAGATATCGGTGGTGCGCGAGTATCACGCACGTTTCGAGCAGGAAGTGTTCTTTCCTGCGCTCTCGGCGCCGCGCGGCCTTCCGCGCCTTCGCGCCATGTTCGCCAACTGGATGAAGCGCACCTCGACCGAGATCGACTCGGGCTGCATCTATATCAGTGGCGCTTCCGAATTCGACGACC
Source organism: Variovorax paradoxus EPS (assembly GCF_000184745.1). Taxonomy (NCBI): domain Bacteria; kingdom Pseudomonadati; phylum Pseudomonadota; class Betaproteobacteria; order Burkholderiales; family Comamonadaceae; genus Variovorax; species Variovorax paradoxus. The sequence goes on from NC_014931.1 coordinate 939,760, forward strand.
GTCCCGGCCCGGTGCGCGATGCGCTGGTCGAGTCGGTCAGCATCTGGCAGGCTGCGGTGCTGCGCGCCATCGTTCAGTCGCAGACCGAAGGGCACCTGCGCGCCGATGCCGACGACCGCCAGGTCGCGTTCGAGATCCACGGCCTCATCCTCGCGCTGCACTACGAAGCCCGCTTCCTGCAGGTGCCCGGCTCCATCGGCCGCGCCACTGTCGGCTTCAACAACATCCTTGCGCGCAGCGCCACGCCCGAAGCGCCGGCAGACCCGGCCGCTGCCGCACCGGCACCCGCCGGCCGGCGCCTCAAGCCCGTGCGCTGAGCGCGCGGCACCGTTTTCGTTTTTTTGCTTTTCCCCTTTTTCTTTTCATCTATCTAGCTTCGACCAGGAGAGTCCCGGATGCCTACCTACAACCCACCCGTGCGCGACATGCAGTTCGTGCTGCACGAAGTGCTCAACGTCGCCGAAGAACTCAAGGCACTCCCGGCTCATGCCGAAACAGACGCCGACACCATCAATGCGGTGATCGAAGAGGCAGGCAAGTTCGCCGCCGAAGTGCCCTTTCCGCTGAACATCAGCGGCGACGAAGAAGGCTGCGTGCTCGACAAGACCACGCACGAGGTCAAGACGCCCAAGGGCTTCAAGGACGCCTACGCCAAGTACGTCGAAGGCGGATGGCCGGCGCTCTCGTGCGACCCGGCCTTCGGAGGCCAGGGCCTGCCGTTCGTGGTGAACCAGTGCCTGTTCGAAATGCTCAACAGCGCCAACCAGGCCTGGACCATGTACCCCGGCCTCTCGCACGGCGCGTACGAAGCGCTCAAGGCGCATGGCACCGAAGAACAGAAGAAGACCTACCTGCCCAAGCTCACGAGCGGCGAATGGACCGGCACCATGTGCCTGACCGAACCCCATTGCGGCACCGACCTGGGCCTCCTGCGCACCAAGGCCGAGCCGCAACCCGACGGCACCTACCGCATCACCGGCAGCAAGATCTTCATCTCGGCCGGCGAGCACGACATGACGGACAACATCATTCACCTGGTGCTGGCCCGCCTGCCGGACGCGCCCAAGGGCAGCAAGGGCATCAGCCTGTTCGTGGTGCCGAAGTTCAAGGTGAAGGCCGACGGCTCGCTCGGCGAGCGCAACCCGATCTTCTGCGCGGGTCTGGAGCACAAGATGGGCATCCACGGCAACGCCACCGCACAGATCGTGATCGAAGGCGCCACCGGCACGCTGGTGGGCGAGCCCAACAAGGGCCTGGCCGCGATGTTCGTGATGATGAACGCTGCGCGCCTGGGCGTGGGCAACCAGTCGCTGGGCCTGACCGAAGTGGCTTATCAAAACGCGTTGGCCTACGCCAAGGACCGCATCCAGATGCGCTCGCTCTCGGGCGTGAAGGCCAAGGACAAGGAAGCCGATCCGATCATCGTGCACCCCGACGTGCGCAAGATGCTGCTCACGGCCAAGGCGTATGCCGAAGGCGGCCGCGCGCTGCAGATCTTCTGCACGCTGCTGCTCGACAAGGAGCACAACCATCCTGATGAAAAGGTGCGCAAGGACTCGGGCGAACTGGTCGCGCTGCTCACGCCCATCGTCAAGGCCTTCATCACCGACAACGGCCACATCGCGACGAACTCGTGCATGCAGGTGTTCGGCGGGCACGGCTTCATCAAGGAATGGGGCATGGAGCAGTTCGTGCGCGACAACCGCATCAACATGATCTACGAGGGCACCAACACGATCCAGTCGCTGGACCTCTTGGGCCGCAAGGTGCTGGGCAACAACGGCGCATCGCTCAAGAAGTTCGGCAAGCTCGTTGCGAGGCTGGTGGAAGAAGAGGGCGTGAACGAGAAGATGGCCGAGTTCATCAACCCGATCGCGATGCTGGGCGACCAGCTCACCAAGTTCACGACCGAGATCGGTTTCAAGGGCTTCCAGAACCCCGACGAAGTCGGCGCCGCCGCGGTGGATTACCTGCGCGTGGCCGGCCACTTCGTGTTCGGCTACCTGTTCGCCCGCATGGCGCAGGTCGCGCTGCACGAAATCGCAGCGGGCAACACCGATCCGTTCTATGTCGCCAAGCTGCAGACCGCGCGCTTCTACTTCGCCAAGCTGTTCCCCGAGACCGCGACGCTGATGCGCACCGCGCGCGCCGGCAGCAAGGTGTTGATGGACACCGACGCAGCGCTGGCCTGAAGCCACTGTCTTTCCTCATCGTCCAAACCGGGAGCCGCTCATGAAATCGATCGTTGCAGCCATCGTCCTCGCCGCCACCGCCGTCACGGCCATGGCCCAGAGCACCCCCGTGGGGCTCTGGCGCAACGCCGACGACAAGACCGGCGAGGTCAAGGCCGAGATCCGCATCGCCGAGACCAACGGCGCGCTCAGCGGCCGCATCGAGAAGTCGCTGAAGAAGGACACCAAGCCCGATGCGACCTGCGACGAGTGCAGCGACGACCGCAAGGGCAAGCCCATCACGGGCCTGGAGATCATCCGCGGCGGCAAGAAGGCCGAGGGCAAGGACGTTTGGGAAGGCGGCAAGATCCTCGACCCCGAGAACGGCAAGGAATACCGCGCGAGTTTCACGCCGATCGACGGCGGCAAGAAGCTCGAAGTGCGCGGCTACCTCGGCCCCTTCTGGCGCACCCAAACCTGGACGCGCGCGCAATAACCCCAACCCGTTCGCCCTGTGCTTGTTGAAGGGCAGTTCAGAGCGTGCAAGGCTTCGACAAGCTCAGCCCGAACGGTTGTTAGACAACGAGTAACTCAATGACAAATCCCCGATTTCAAGTGAAGAAGGTCGCCGTGCTCGGCGCCGGCGTGATGGGCGCGCAGATTGCGGCCCACCTCGTCAACGTGCGCGTGCCTGTCGTGCTGTTCGACCTGGCCGCGAAAGAAGGCCCGAAGAACAGCATCGTCACGCGCGCCATCGACAACCTCAAGAAGCTCAAGCCCGCGCCGCTCGGCGATGTGGCCGATGCGGGGTTGATCGAGCAGGCGAACTATGACGACGACCTCGCCAAGCTCGGCGAGTGCGATCTCATCATCGAAGCCATTGCCGAGCGCATGGACTGGAAACTCGATCTCTACAAGAAGATCGCGCCGCACGTGGCCAAGCATTCGATCCTGGCCTCTAACACCTCGGGCCTGTCGATCACCAAGCTGAGCGAGGCATTGCCTGAAGCGTTGAAGCCGCGCTTCTGCGGCATTCACTTCTTCAACCCGCCGCGCTACATGTTCCTGGTGGAGCTGATCAATACGCCCACCACGCAACCCCAGGTGCTCGACGACCTCGAGGCCTTCGTCACCAGCACGCTCGGCAAGGGCGTGGTGCGTGCGCACGACACGCCCAACTTCATCGCCAACCGCGTCGGCATCGCCGGCATGCTGGCCACGCTGAAGGAAGTCGAGAAGTTCGGTTTGACGCCGGACGTGGTGGACGACCTCACCGGCAAGAAACTGGGCCGCGCGAGCTCGGGCACCTTCCGCACCGCCGACGTGGTGGGCCTGGACACGATGGCCCACGTCGTGAAGACGCTGCAGGACAACCTGAACGCCGAGAGCGATCCGTTCTACGCCAACTTCGCGACGCCACCGGTGCTCGCGAAGCTGCTGGAACTGGGCAACCTGGGCCAGAAGACCAAGGCCGGTTTCTTCAAGAAGGTCGGCCGCGACATCCTGCGATTCGACCTCCAGAGCGGCGAATACGTGCCCGCCGGCGCGAAGGCCGACGAGGTGTACGGCCGCATGCTCAAGAAGCCTGCGGGCGAGCGCCTGAAGCTCCTGCGCGAGAGCGAAGGGCCGCAGGGCCAGTTCCTCTGGGCGATCCTGCGCGACGGTTTCCACTACGCCGCGGTGCACCTGGCCGACATCGCCGAGAGCGCGCGCGACATCGACTTCGCGATGCGCTGGGGCTTCGGCATGAAGCAGGGCCCGTTCGAACTCTGGCAGGAAGCCGGCTGGGCGCAAGTCGCCAAGTGGATTCAGGAAGACATCGATGCCGGCAAGGCGCTGAGCACCGCGCCGCTGCCCAAGTGGGTGTTCGAAGGCGCCGTGGCCAAGGCCGGCGGCGTGCACACGCCTGAAGGCTCGTGGAGCGCATCGCAGGGCCAGTTCGTGCCGCAGCGCAAGCTGCCGGTGCACGACCGCCAGTTGTTCCCCGAGAGCGTGCTTGGCGCGAATGCCGCGGATGCGAACACCGCGGGCACGACCATCAGCGACGAAGGCGACGTGCGCGTGTGGACGCTGGACGGCGAAGTGCTCATCGCGAGCATCCATTCGAAGATGCACGCCATCAGCCCCGATGTGGCCGAAGCGCTGGGCGCCGCGGTCGAGCTGGCAGAGGCTGAATACAAGGGCCTGGTGATCTGGTCGCCCGACGAGATGTTCTCGGTCGGCGCCGACCTGCAAGCGATGCTGCCGGCGTTCGTGGTCGCAGGCATCGGTGCAGTCGAAGGCGCCGAAGAAGAGCTGCAGAACGTGATGCTCAAGATCCGCTATGCGAGCGTCCCGGTTGTCTCGGCCGTGCGCGGCATGGCGCTGGGCGGCGGTTGCGAACTGGCCGTGTACTCGGCCAAGCGCGTGGCCGCGATGGAAAGCTACATCGGCCTGGTCGAAGTGGGCGTGGGCCTGATTCCCGGCGCGGGCGGCCTGACCTACATCGCACGCCGTGCGGCAGAGAACGCATCGGCCTCGACGGGCACCGATCTGCTGCCATTCCTCACCGAAGGCTTCACCGCCGCTGCTATGGCGAAGGTCGGCACGGGCGCGCTCGATTCGAAGAAGCTCGGCTATCTGCTCGACAGCGACGTGATCGTGCCGAACAAGGACGAACTGCTCTACGTCGCACTGCAGCAGGCCAAGGCGATGTCCGACGCCGGCTACCGCGCACCGCTGCGCCGCACCTTCCGCGTGGCGGGCCGCAGCGGCGCCGCGACGATCAAGGGCCAGTTGGTGAACATGCGCGACGGCGGCTTCATCAGCGCGCACGACTTCCACATCGCCAGCCTGATCGCCAACGTGGTCACGGGCGGCGACGTGGACGCGGGTTCGCTCGTGACCGAGGAATACCTGATGACGCTGGAGCGCAAGGCGTTCTGCTCGCTCATCGTGCACCCCAAGACGCAGGAGCGGATCATGGGGATGTTGAGCACGGGGAAGCCGGTGCGTAACTGACGCGGGTATTCCTCTTCCTCCTTCCCCTTCCGGGGGAAGGCCGGGATGGGGGCTTTCCAACCAAGCACGATGCGAAACCAGTCCACCCCCAACGCCCGCGCGAACGCACAAGTGCTTCGCCGCGAGATGACCGACTCGGAGCGAAAGCTCTGGAGCGGACTGCGTGCGGAGCAGTTGGGCGTGAAGTTCCGTCGCCAGCACCCGCTGGGCAACTACATCGCAGATTTCGCATGCTTGGCACCGAGACTGATCGTCGAACTCGATGGCTCGCAGCATCAGGCGCAGCAAGGCTGCGACACACGACGTGACGAATTCTTCCGCGCACAGGGCTTCGATGTGTTGCGTTTCGCATCGAACGATCCGTTCACCAATCTTGATGGGGTTCGTCAGGCCATTGCCAATCGGCTTGTCGAATTGACGCCGTCGGCCCCCATCCCAGCCTTCCCCCGGAGGGGGAAGGAGCAAGAAAATCCAGGAGCTTCTTCATGAGCAGCAAACAAATCCAAGACGCCTACATCGTCTCCGCCACCCGCACCCCCATCGGCAAATCGCACCGCGGCTACTTACGCAACTACCGTCCCGACGACCTTCTCGCGACCACGCTGAAGGCGGCGCTCGCCGCCGTGCCGGGCCTCGACCCGAAGGCCATCGAAGACATCATCTGCGGCTGCGCCATTCCCGAATCGCAGCAGGGCCTGAACGTCGCGCGCATCGGCGCGGTGCTCGCGGGCCTGCCGACGAGCATCGGCGGCATCACCGTCAACCGCTTCTGCGCCTCGGGTCTCTCGGCGGTGCAGATGGCTGCGGACCGCATCCGCGTCGGCGAGGCGGACGTGATGATCGCGGCTGGCGTCGAAAGCATGAGCATGGTGCCGATGATGGGCAATTCGCCGTCGCTGTCGCCTTCCATCTTCGAGCGCGAAGGCGACGTGGGCATCGCCTACGGCATGGGCCTCACGGCCGAGAAGGTCGCGCAGCAGTGGAAGGTGAGCCGCGAGGCGCAGGACGCGTTCGCGCTCGCCTCGCACCAGAAGGCACTGGCCGCGCAGAAGGCCGGCAAGTTCGCGGACGAGATCACGCCCATCGAAGTGACCGACCGCGCGCCGAACCTGGAGACCGGCGAGTCGATTGCCAAGACCCGCACCGTGAACCTCGACGAAGGCGCACGCCCCGACACCAGCATCGAAGGCCTCGCCAAGCTGCGCACAGTGTTCGCCGCGCGCGGCACCGTGACGGCCGGCAACAGCTCGCAGACCTCCGACGGCGCGGGCGCTCTGATCCTCGCGAGCGAGAAGGCGGTGAAGCAATACGGCCTCACGCCGCTCGCACGCTTCGTGAGCTTCGCAAGCAAGGGCGTGCCGCCGCACATCATGGGCATCGGCCCGATCGAGGCCATTCCCGCCGCGCTGCGCTATGCGGGCCTGAAGCACGAGGACATCGACTGGTTCGAACTCAACGAAGCCTTTGCCGCGCAATCGCTCGCGGTGATCAACACGCTGGGGCTCGATCCGTCGAAGGTGAATCCAATGGGCGGCGCGATTGCACTGGGCCATCCGCTCGGCGCGACCGGCGCGATTCGCGCGGCGACCGTGGTGCACGCGCTGCGCCGCGAGAACCTGAAGTACGGCATGGTCACGATGTGCGTGGGCATGGGCCAAGGCGCTGCAGGCATCTTCGAACGCGTCTAGCGGCTGCTGCGCGGGCGATCTGCGGCATTGCGAGGCCCGTCGGGAAATCCTCACGACCTTCAGGTCGCTCCGGTTTCCCGCCACCCGCGCCTCGCATCTCATCCCGCTCGCTACGCCGCGGGCCGGTGGTCGATCAACGAAGAAAGAGGCAAACGCATGCAAGCGCAACAACTCCCGGTCGATGGCGGCGCCCAGCAACTGGCGGTGCGCCGCTACGAGCCCGCCGGCGCACCGCGCGCCAGCATCGTGATCGGTGGCGCGATGGGCGTGCGCCAGTCGTTCTACGAACCCTTCGCGCAGTGGCTCGCCGGCCAAGGCCTTCGCGTCTGGACCTTCGACTACCGGGGCTCGGGCGACTCGCGCGGCAACGCGCCGCTGCGCGGTTTCAAGGCCGACCTGTTCGACTGGGCGCGCGATTACGAAGCAGTGATCGACACCGCCAAGGCTGCGCTGCCCGACGAACCGCTCTACCTGCTGGGCCACAGCCTCGGCGCGCAACTGCCGGGCTTTCTGCAACGTCCCGAGCAGGTCGCGGGCCTCGTGAGCATCGCGGCCGGCAGCGGCTACTGGCGCGAGAACGCACCGAAGCTTCGGCGCAGCATCCTCTACTTCTGGTTCGTGCTCGTGCCGCTGGTCACGCGGCTGTGCGGCTACTTTCCGGGCCGCAAGCTGAAGAAGGTGGGCGACCTGCCGCGCGGCGTGATCCTGCAATGGCGGCGCTGGTGCCTTCACCCGCGCTACAGCCTCGGCGCGGAAGGCGAATCGGCGGTGCGAAGCTACGGGCGCGTGCGCTTCCCGGTGCTTGCGCTGTCGATCACCGACGATGAATTGATGACGCTCGCCGGCACCGAAAGCCTCGTGAGCTTCTATGCGGGCGCCCCGAGCGTGGTCGAGCGCATCGCACCGGCGGATGTGCAGGCGCGGCGCATCGGCCACTTCGGCTTCTTCCGCGAGCAGTTCAGCCAGAGCCTCTGGCCGGGCATGGTCGACAAGCTGCACCGGCTGGCCGCCCTGACCGCACCTGCCGCGCCTGCGGCGGTGCAGCACGCCAACGTCCCGCACACGACTGCGTGACGCCATCCACCGGAGGCACACTGCAAGCACCATGAGCAGCACGCAACACCCCTTCGACAAAGCCCTGGCCCTGCACCACAGCGACATCCGCGTGGGCCACTTCACGGGCATGACCAGCCCCGATTACTGGAACATGGTCGGCCCTTTCGGCGGCACCACGGCGGCCCTGGTGCTGCAGTCGGTGATGCGCCATCCCGACGTGCTCGGCACGCCGATCGCATTGACCGTCAACTACGCGGCCGCGCTCGAAGCCGGCGCGTTCGACATCCAGGCCACGGCCGTGCGCACCAACCGCTCGACGCAGCACTGGACCGTGCAGATCACGCAGGCCGGCGCGAGCGGCGCGCCGAACATGACCACCACCGCCACCGTGGTGACGGCCGCGCGCCGCGACACCTGGGGCGAGAGCGACATGCCGATGCCCGAGGCGCCCGCGCCCGAGACGGTCGAGCGCATGAGCATCGGCCCGTCGGGCGTGGCGTGGATCAACCAGTACGAGATGCGCCCGTTCAGCGGCGGCATTCCCGCGAAGTGGGACGAGAGCCGGCAGCACAGCGAAACGCGCATCTGGCTGCGCGATGCGCAACCCCGGCCGCTGGACTTCGCATCGCTCGCGGCGATGAGCGACATGTTCTATCCGCGCGTGTGGCTGCGCCGCGCCAAGCACGTGCCGGCGGGCACGGTGTCGATCACCACCTACTTCCACGTGGGTGCGGCCGAGCTGGCCGAGGTCGGCACGGGCTACCTGCTGGGCCGCGCGGCGGGGCAGCAGTTCTTCAACGGATTCTTCGACCAGACGGCGCATCTGTGGAGCGAGAAGGGCGTGTTGCTCGCCACCTCGAACCAGATCGTCTACTACAAGGAATAGAAATGGCCGCTCTGCAGAAAGCCGCTCTCATCGTCGGCGCGGGTGATGCCACCGGCGGCGCCATCGCCCGCCGCTTCGCACGCGAGGGATTCGCCGCTTGCGTCACCCGGCGCAGCCTCGACAAGCTGCAGCCGCTGGTCGCGCAGATCGAGGCCGATGGCGGCCGCGCCCATGCCTTTGCATGCGATGCGCGAAAAGAAGAAGAGGTCGTCGCCCTCATCGAGCAGATCGAATCCACGGTCGGCCCGATCGAGGTGATGGTGTTCAACATCGGCGCCAACGTGCCCGAGAGCATCCTCACCGAGACCGCGCGCAAGTACTTCAAGGTGTGGGAGATGGCGTGCTTCTCGGGCTTTCTCAACGGGCGCGAAGTGGCGAGGCGCATGGTGGCGCGCGAGATGCCGCAAGGCGGGCATCGCGGCACGATCATCTTCACCGGCGCCACCGCCTCGCTGCGCGGCGCCGCGAACTTCGGCGCGTTCTCGGGCGCGAAGATGGCCCTGCGCGCACTGGCCCAATCGATGGCGCGCGAACTGGGGCCGCAAGGCATTCACGTCGCGCACGTGGTGGTCGATGGCGCCATCGACACCGAGTTCATCCGCAGCAATTTCCCCGAGCGCTATGCGCTGAAGGAGAGCGACGGCATCCTGAATCCGGACCACATCGCCGACAGCTACTGGATGCTGCATTCGCAGCCGCGCGACGCGTGGACGCACGAGTTGGATCTGCGACCTTGGTCCGAGAAGTTCTGACAAACAGATCAAAAGATCCGGAGACACCCATGACAAAGACCGTCGAGTTCTATTTCGATTTCGGCAGCCCCGCCGCCTACTTGGCCGCGACCCAGTTGCCGCACGTGTGTGCGGACACGGGCGCCGAGCTGGTGTGGAAGCCGATGCTGCTGGGTGGCGTGTTCCAGGCCACCGGCAACCATTCGCCCGCGGAGATCAAGCCCAAGGGCCCGTACATGAACATCGACCTCAAGCGCTTCGCCAGGCGCTACGGCGTGCCCTTCGTGCACAACCCGCATTTCCCGATCAACACGCTGCTGCTGATGCGTGGTGCGACCGGCATGCAGATGAAAGAGCCGGCGCGTTTCGGCGCATACGTCGATGCGGTCTACCACGCGATGTGGGTCGAGCCGCAGAACCTCAACGACCCGGCGACGGTCGGCGCCGTCTTGCAGAATGCGGGCTTCGACGCCACCGCTTTGCTCGCGCTGGCCGGCGCGCAGGAAGTGAAGGACCGCCTCAAGGCCGTCACGCAGGAAGCCGTGGAGCGCGGCGTGTTCGGCGCCCCCACCATGTTCGTCGGCGACCAGATGTTCTGGGGGCAGGACCGCCTCGATTTCGTGCGCGAAGCACTCGACGCCTGAGCGAACTGCCGACAGCAGCAACCGTTTTTATCCAAGGACCATTCCCATGAGCGACATCCTCGTCCACACCGAAGCCGGTGTGATGACCATCACATTCAATCGCGTCGACAAGAAGAACTCGATCACCAGCAGCATGTACGCCGAGTTGGCCGATGCGCTGGTCACGGCCGAGAGCGAAGCGGCGGTGCGCTGCGTGCTGATCCAGGGCGACCCGACGATCTTCAGCGCGGGCAACGACATCGGCGATTTTCTCAACGGGCCGCCCGCCACGCAGGAGTCGCCGGTGTTCCGCTTCCTGCGCGGCATCGCGACCTTTCCGAAGCCCATCGTCGCGTCGGTCTGCGGTCCGGCCGTGGGCATCGGCACGACGATGCTGTTCCATTGCGACCTCGTCTATGCCGGCGACAACGCGGCGTTCTCGATGCCCTTCGTGAACCTGGGTCTGTGCCCCGAGGCGGCATCGAGCCTGCTCGTGCCGCAGATGCTGGGCTATCACCGCGCGGCCGAAGCGCTGCTGCTGGGCGAACCTTTCATGGCCGAGGCCGCGCTCGAAGTGGGCCTGGTCAACCGCGTCGTGCCGCCGACCGAAGCCAACGGCATCGCGCAAACGCAGGCCCGCAAGCTCGCGGCCAAGCCGCTGAGCGCGCTGGTCGAGACCAAGCGCCTGCTGAAGAAGGGGCAACTGCCCGCAGTGCTCGAGCGCATGGGCGAAGAGGGCGCGAGCTTCGGCCGCATGCTGCGCGAGCCGGCCGCCAAGGAAGCCTTCGGCGCGTTCATGGAGAAGCGCAAGCCCGATTTCTCGAAAGTCTGAGGGTTCCTCCCGCGTTGGCCCGCCGACAGTGGCCCTTTACACTGTCCGGCGTGCAAATTTTCGAGACAAGACCGCCCGAAACGCCCGGCCAGCGGGCAATTGATGCTACTGAAAAAGTAGCAATCGACCGCACACGCAGGCGTACTTTGGGCTTGCTTGCGGGCACCTTGGCGGCGCCTTCCGTGGTCCTCGCGCGGGTCCGCCCGCTGCGCATCGGCGTCATCGGTTCCTGGTCAGGTCCTTATGCGGGCGGCGGGCGGCAGTTCGATGCGGGCATGTCGGTCTGGCTGGCCGCGCACAACCAGCAGATCGCGGGGCGGCCCGTCGAATTGCTGCGCCGCGACGTGCCGGGCAGTGCGCCGGAACAGGCGCGCCGCAATGCACAGGAGCTCGTGGAGAACGAGCGCGTCGATCTGTTCGCCGGCCTGGACTTCAGCTCCAACGCCTATGCCGTCGGCACCGTCGCCGTGCAGGCGAAGCTGCCGCTGGTGGTGATGAACGCGGCCTCCTCGGGCATCACGGCGCGCTGCCCTTATGCCGTGCGGCTGTCGTTCACCATCGCCCAGGTCACGCTGCCGCTCGCGCGCTGGGCGCTGCAGCAGGGCCTGCGCGATGTCTGCACCGTGGTGGCCGACTACGCCTCGGGCGTCGATGCCGAAAGCACCTTCGTCGCGGGCATCACCGCCGGCGGCGGACAGGTCGGCGCGATGTTGCGGGTGCCGCTCAACACGCTCGATTACTCGGCCTACATGCTGCGGCTGCGCGAGCTCAAGCCGCAGGCGGTGTTCTTCTTTCTGCCCTCGGGGCAGATGCCGGCGACGTTCCTCAAGTTCTGGCGCGACCGCGGCATGGCCGACACCGGCATCCGCCTGCTCGCGACCGGCGACGCCACCGACGACCATTACCTCGAAGGCATCGGCGAACTGGCCGACGGGCTCGTGACCAGCCACCACTACTCGTTCGCGCATGAATCGCCGGCCAACCGCCGCTTCACGGGCGTCTTCGAGACGGAATACGGCAGCCATCTGCGGCCGGGCTATTTCGCCGTGGCGGCGCACGATGCGCTCGCGGCCATCGATGCGGCGATGAGCTCGCCCTCGGCGCGCGGCTCCCTCAGTGGGGAGCGCCTGGTCGATGCCTTCCGGGGCCTCAAGTTCGAGAGCCCGCGCGGCCCGATCGAGATCGACGCCCACACGCGCGACATCGTGCAGACCGTCTACATCCGCCGCACCGAGCGGCGCGAGGGGCGCTGGGTCAACCAGGAGTTCGAGCGATTCGAGCGCGTGCGCGACCCGGGCGTTTGACGTGAAGCCCCGGAGCCGTTCGCACTGAGCTTGTCGAAGCTCTTGCTACCGTTCATGCTGAGCCTGTCGAAGCACTGCGCAAGACTTCGATCCTTCGACGAGCTCAGGACAGGCCAAGCTCAGCCCGAACGGTTTTGGCTTTCAGGCGGGTTGTTCGATCACCCGCGGCCGGCCGTTGTCGTCGATCGCCACATAGGTGAACGTCGCCTGCGTCACCTTGATGTACTCGCCCTGGGCCCGGAAGCGCTCGGCGAACACCTCGACCGTCACCGTGACCGAAGTGCGCCCGATGCGCACCAGCTTCGAATAGAACGAGAGGATGTCGCCCAGCCGCACCGGCTGCTTGAAGATGAACTCGTTGACCGCCACCGTGGCCTGCCGCCCCTTGGCGTAGCGCGCCGGGATCACCGAGCCGGCCAAGTCGCACTGCGCCATGACCCAGCCGCCGAAGATGTCGCCGTTGGCATTGCAGTCGGCCGGCATCGGAATGACCTTGAGCACCAGCTCCATGTCGGTGGGCAGGCTTTTGAGGGTCGCTGCGGCGGCAGCACTGGAAGTATCTGACATGGGCACAATCTGGCAACAAACAACAACCACGATTGTCCCCCATGCGCCGCAGCGGCGAAGCCTCTTCTCCATCCTCTCCTTCCCACACCGTCTCCGGCCACCCGCCGGCGAAAAGCGACCGCTCCGACTGGGCGACGCTGCGCCGGCTCTTTCCCTACCTCTGGCAATACAAGTGGCGCGTGATGGCCGCGCTCGCGTTCATGGTGGGCGCCAAGGTGGCCAACGTGGGCGTGCCGGTGCTGCTGAAGAACCTCATCGACACGATGACGCCCAAGCCGGACATGGCGCAGGCGCTGCTCATCGTGCCGATCGGTCTCCTGCTCGCCTACGGCCTCCTGCGCTTCTCGACCGCGCTCTTCGGCGAACTGCGCGAACTGATCTTCGCCAAGGCCACCGAGGGCACGGCGCGGCAGATCGCGCTGGAGGTCTTCGGCCACCTGCATTCGCTGAGCCTGCGCTTCCACCTGGAGCGCCAGACCGGCGGCATGACGCGCGACATCGAGCGCGGCACGCGCGGCGTGCACTCGCTCATCTCGATGTCGCTCTACAGCATCGTCCCCACCATCATCGAGCTGGTGCTGGTGCTCACGATCCTGGGCGTGAAGTTCGATTCGCTGTTCGTCTGGATCACCGCGGCGGCGCTGGTGCTCTACATCACCTTCACGGTGACGGTGACCGAGTGGCGCACCCAGTTCCGCAAGACCATGAACGAGCTCGATTCGATGGCCCAGAGCCGCGCGGTCGATTCGCTCCTGAACTACGAAACCGTCAAGTACTTCAACAACGAGGAGTTCGAGGCCAAGCGCTACGACGCGAGCCTGGACCGCTACCGCAAGGCGGCCATCAAGAGCCAGCGCACGCTGAGCATGCTCAACATCGGGCAGCAGTTGCTGATCGCGATCAGCCTGGTGCTGATGCTGTGGCGGGCCACCTCGGGCGTGGTCGAAGGGCGCATGACGCTGGGCGACCTGGTGATGGTCAACGCCTTCATGATCCAGCTCTACATTCCGCTCAACTTCCTGGGCGTGATCTACCGCGAGATCAAGCAGAGCCTGACCGACCTGGACAAGATGTTCGTGCTCATGGAGAAGGAGCGCGAGGTGCGCGATGCGCCCGATGCGAAGCCCCTGGCCGGCATCGATTCCACCATCCGCTTCGAGGACGTGAACTTTGCCTACGAACCCGCGCGGCCGATCCTCAAGCATGTGAGCTTCGAGATTCCAGCCGGCAAGACGGTGGCGGTGGTCGGCCCCTCCGGGTCGGGCAAGTCCACGCTGGCGCGGCTGCTCTATCGCTTCTACGACGTGCAGCAGGGCCGCATCACCATCGGCGGCGAAGACATTCGCGAGGTCACCCAGTCGAGCGTGCGCCGGGCCATCGGCATCGTGCCGCAGGACACGGTGCTCTTCAACGACACGGTCGAATACAACATCGCGTACGGCCGCCCCGGCGCGACGCGCGAAGAGGTCGAAGGCGCAGCGCGGGCTGCGCGCATCCACGACTTCATCTCGGCCACGCCCATGGGCTACGAAACGACGGTGGGCGAGCGCGGCCTCAAGCTCTCGGGAGGCGAGAAGCAGCGGGTGGCCATCGCGCGCACGCTGCTGAAGAATCCGCCGATCGTGATCTTCGATGAGGCCACCTCGGCGCTCGATTCAGCCAACGAGCGGGCCATCCAGTCGGAGCTCAAGAGCGCTGCGCAGGACAAGACCACGCTGGTCATTGCGCACCGGCTGTCGACCGTGGTCGATGCGCACGAGATCCTCGTGCTCGAATCCGGCGTGATCGTCGAGCGCGGCACGCACGCCGAGCTGCTCGCCAAGCAAGGCCGCTATGCGCAGATGTGGGCTTTGCAGAAGAGCGAAGCGGCGCCGCTGCTCTAGCCTGATCATTCAACCCTTTTCCTCTACTCGATCCAGGAGTTCAGACGTGTCGACCAAGATTCCCCTGCTGGTGCTCAACAGCCTCTCGAGCGCCCACGAGGCCCAGCTTGCAGAGGTCTACGACGTGACCTACGCCTTCGACCCCGCCGCACGCGCGGCCGCCATCGCCGAGCGCGGCAAGGCATTCCGCGCGGTGCTGACCATCGGCGTGATCGGCGTCGCCCCCGAGGAAATCGCGGCGATGCCGGCGCTCGAGCTGGTCTGCTGCCTGGGCGCGGGTTACGAATGCGTGCCGCTCGAGGTGACGCGCGCCCGCGGCATCGTGACCGCCAACGGCGCCGGCACCAACGACGACTGCGTGGCCGACCACGCTTTCGGCCTCCTGATCGGCGTCGTGCGCGAGCTTCGCAAGCTCGACCGGCTGTGCCGCGAAGGCGTGTGGCGCGAGGCCATTCCGCAGCCGCCGAACGTGTCGGGCAAAAAGCTGGGCATCCTGGGGCTCGGCACCATCGGCCAGAAGATCGCCAAGCGCGCAGCGGCGTTCGACATGGAGATCGGCTATCACAACCGGAAGCCGCGCGAAGGCGCGACGCACCGCTACTTCGATGACCTGAAATCGCTCGCCGCCTGGGCCGACTTCCTGGTGCTCGCCGCGCCGGGCGGCCCGGCGACCAGGCACCTGGTCAATGCCGAGGTGCTCGATGCGCTCGGGCCGCAGGGCTACCTGGTGAGCATCGGCCGCGGCAGCGTGGTCGACACCGAGGCGCTGGGTGCGGCGCTGCGCGAGAACCGCATTGCGGGCGCGGGTGTCGATGTCTACGAGAGCGAACCCAAGCGGCCGGAGCCGCTCGTGGGTCTCGACAACGTCCTGCTGACGCCGCACATGGCGGGCTGGTCGCCCGAGGCGACGCAGAAGTCGGTGGACCACTTCCTTGCGAATGCCGAAGGGCACTTCGCAGGGCGTGGCGTGCTCACCCCGATCTGATGTCTTGCTCCTTCCCCCTCTGGGGGAAGGCTGGGATGGGGGCGGGCAGAGCGCTCGATGGATGCGCCGCTTGCCCCCACCCCCGCCCTCCCCCAGCGGGGGAGGGAGTCAATCCAAGGCCGAAGGGCGCCGAGCGCCCCAGCCGCAGGCCTGGTCATAGGCATGACCTAGCCGCAGCACGTCGAGGTCTGCATGGATCGGCCCGGCGAGCTGCAAGCCCATCGGCAAACCGCCTTCACCGAAGCCCGCGCGCACATTCAGCGTCGGCAGTCCCGCCAGCGTGAACGGCGTGACGATCTCCATCCAGCGGTGGTACGTGTCGCTTTTCACGCCGTCCACTGCATCGGGCCAATGCAGTTCGGCGTCGAACGGAAAGACCTGCGCAGTCGGTGCCACGACGAAATCGAAGCGCTCGAAGAGCTTGAGAAACGCGCGGTACACGTTCGAGCGATAGAGCGACGCCTGGTACAGCGACGCCGCATCCAGATGCCGGCTCTGCTCGATTTCCCATTGCGCCTCGGGCTTCAACTGCGCGAACAGCTTCGGATCGCTCAGGTACGCGCCGAGCTTGCCGCCGACCAGCAGCTGCCGCAGCCGCAGCCACGCGCTCCAGTTGTGCTCGCGCGGCACGTCGAGCGTGCAGGGCTCGACCTCGCAGCCGATGGTGCGGAAGGTTTCGAGCGCCTTCTCGCCGAGTTCGCGGATGCCGGGCGCCAGCGGCAGCTCGGGCCAGATGCTGCCGAGCCAGCCGATGCGCAGGCCCTTGCCGTCGCCATCCAGCGAGAGTTCATCAGGCGAGGGCAGCGCATGGGGCGACGACAGCGGCACGCGCCCGTCGAAACCCGATTGCACCGCGAGCAGCCGCGCCGTGTCTTCCACCGTGCGCGCCATCGGCCCTTCGCAACCCAGTTGCTGGAAGAACAGCTCCTGCTCCGGATCGCCGGGCACGCGGCCGCGCGAGGGACGCATGCCGATCACGTTGTTGAAGGCCGCGGGGTTGCGGAGAGACCCCATCATGTCGCTGCCGTCGGCCACCGGCAGCATGCGCAGGGCCAGCGCCACGGCAGCGCCGCCGCTGCTGCCGCCTGCGCTGCGCTCGGGCGCATAGGCGTTGCGGGTAATGCCGAACACCGTGTTGTAGGTGTGCGAGCCGAGGCCGAACTCGGGCGTGTTGGTCTTGCCGATGACGATGGCGCCGGCCGCGCGCATGCGGGCGACATGCAGGCTGTCGGTGCGCGCAGGCGAGCGCGGCGACAGGGGCGAGCCCATGGAGGTCGGCAGCCCGGCGGCATGGCTCAGGTCCTTCACCGCGAGCGGGAAGCCGTGCATCCAGCCACGCCGTTCGCCACGCGCCAGTTCGGCATCGCGCTCGCCGGCTTCGGCCAGCAGTTGCTCCGGTTCACGCAGCGAGACGATGGCATTGAAGCGCGGGTTCAGCGCCTCGATGCGGCCCAGCGAGGCCTGCATGAGTTCCTGGCAGGACACCTCGCGTGCCGCGATGCGGCGCGAGAGTTCGGTGGCGCTCAGGGCGAGCAGGTCGTCTGAAGGCATGGCGGATGCGGGTAAAGGAGGAGGCGCCCAGTATGGCGCGGCGCTCGCATAATCGTCACTCATGGAAACAAAGTGGCTCGAAGACTTCATCAGCTTGGCGGAGACCCGCAGCTTCAGCCGCTCGGCCCAGTTGAGGCACGTGACGCAGCCGGCGTTCTCCCGCCGCATCCAGGCGCTCGAAGGCTGGGCCGGTACCGACCTCGTCGATCGCAGCTCCTACCCCACGCGGCTCACGCCCGCGGGCCAGACGCTCTACAGCCAGGCCATCGAGATGCTGCAGTCGCTGCAGAGCACCCGGGCCATGCTGCGCGGCCACTCGGCCGCCGGGCAGGACGTGATCGAGATCGCCGTGCCGCACACGCTGGCCTTCACCTTCTTTCCCTCGTGGGTGACCAGCCTGCGCGAGCACTTCGGGCCGATCAAGAGCCGGCTCATCGCGCTCAACGTGCACGACGCGGTGCTGCGGCTGGTCGAGGGCAGTTGCGACCTGCTGATCGCCTACCACCACCCCTCGCAGCCGCTGCAGCTGGACAACAACAAGTACGAGATGGTGAGCCTCGGCGAGGAAACCGTGGCCCCCTGGGTCAAGGCCGATGCCGACGGCGCGCCGCGCTTCCGGCTGCCGGGCCGACCGGGCCAACCGCTTCCTTACCTGGGCTATGCGCCCGGCGCCTACCTGGGCCGCGTGGTCGACCAGTTGCTCAAGGAGTCGGGCACGGCCATCCACCTGGACCGCGTCTACGAGACCGACATGGCCGAAGGCCTGAAGGTCATGGCGCTCGAAGGCCATGGCATCGCCTTCCTGCCGCAGAGCGCGGTGCGCAAGGAGATCAAGGCCCGCAAGCTCGTGAGCGCGCTGCCGCCGGAGATCGACAGCCTGGAGGCGACGATGGAAATCCGCGCCTACCGCGAGCGGCCGAGCGCACCGGTGCCCGTGAAGACCGGCAATGGCCGGTCTGCCAAGGTGGCGGCGGTGTCCGAAGGCATCCAGCCCAAGCGAACGGCCGACGCGCTCTGGTCGTACCTTGTCGGCACCCAGCCGGCCACCCTCTGACACCGGATTTGTGCGCCGCACAATCTATAAATGCCGTGCATGGGGCCCCCCGGATTCAGCATTGGCGCCATGAGCACTGGGGTACTACAGTCGCGGCAGTTTTTCACTGCTGTCACAGCATCCTTCTCCGGCACGCGCCACTCGCGTGCTTTTTTTTAAGCCGAGGAACCCCGTATGAACTCCAATTTCAGGACTGAACACGACTTCCTCGGCGAGAAGCAGATTCCTGCCGCCGCCTACTGGGGCGTGCACACGGCGCGCGCCGTCGAGAACTTCGCCATCTCCGGCACCCGCATCTCGGCCATGCCCGACCTCGTGCGCGCGCTGGCCTTCGTGAAGAAGGCCGCGACCCGCGCCAACGCCGACCTGGGCGCCATCGACCGCGACCGTGCCGCCGCGATCATCCTGGCCTGCGAGGACATCATCGAAGGCAAGCTGCTCGACGAGTTCGTGGTCGATGTGATTCAAGGCGGCGCCGGCACCTCGACCAACATGAACGCGAACGAGGTGATCTGCAACCTCGCGCTCGAAAAACTCGGCCACGAGAAGGCGCGCTACGACGTGCTGCACCCCAACGACCACGTCAACGCCTCGCAGAGCACCAACGATGTGTACCCGACGGCGGTGCGCCTGGCGCTGTGGTTCGCGATCGGCAAGCTGCTCGAAGCCATGGCCGCGCTGCGCCGCAGCTTCGAGGCCAAGGCGCTCGAGTTCAAGGACATCCTGAAAATCGGCCGCACCCAGCTGCAGGACGCGGTGCCGATGACGCTGGGCCAGGAGTTCCTGACCTACGCGATCATGATCGGCGAGGACGAGGCGCGGCTGGGCGAGGCCCGCGCGCTCATCGAGGAAATCAACCTCGGCGCCACCGCGATCGGCACCGGCATCAACGCGCCGCACGGCTATGCCAACCTCGCCTGCCAGTACCTGGCCGAGCAGACCGGCGTGCCTTTGAAGCAGGCCGCCAACCTCATCGAGGCCACGCAGGACACGGGCGCCTTCGTGCAGCTCTCGGGTGTGTTGAAGCGCGTGGCCACCAAGCTCAGCAAGACCTGCAACGACCTGCGCCTGCTCTCCAGCGGCCCGCAGGCCGGCTTCGGCGAGATCCGACTGCCCGCGCGGCAGGCGGGCTCGTCGATCATGCCGGGCAAGGTCAACCCGGTGATTCCGGAAGTCATGAACCAGGTGGCCTTCGAAGTCATCGGCAACGACATCACCGTGACCATGGCGTCCGAGGCGGGTCAGCTGCAGCTCAACGCCTTCGAGCCGATCATGGGCTGGAGCCTTTTCAAGAGCATCAAGCACCTGGGCAACGCCTGCAACACGCTGCAGCTGAACTGCGTCGACGGCATCGAGGCCAACCGGGAGTTCCTGGCCAAGCGGGTGCGCGAATCGGTCACGCTGGTCACTGCGCTCAATCCGCTCATCGGCTACGAGAAGGCGGCGCTCATCGCCAAGACGGCGCTCGCCACGGGCGGGCCCATCGACCTGGTGGCCGAGTCGCTCGGGATCATGACGCGCGCCGAAATGGAGGCGCTGCTGGTGCCCGAGAACCTGACCCAGCCGGTGCGCCTGTCCGCTGCACCGGTCCCGCCGGCTGCCGAGCCTTCGGGCACAAAGGCTGCTTAGTGAAAGTCGGACAATGCCAGGAGGCAGGATCGCACCAGGCTGGCGCTGCAATGCGCGCGGCCGGTGCAAGACATGCGGGGATGCCCCCCGGATGCACCGGGTTGGTCCGGGTATCACGCAAAATATGTATGTCTAGAATTTAGTTGTATCTGTTTCAGTCACCCTCAGGAGTTTTCTGTATGAAAAAACAAGCAATGGCATTGGCAATCGCAGCGTTCGCCACAAGCGGCGCCTTCGCTCAGGCCAATGACACCCTGGCCAAGATCAAGGCCTCGGGCGTTATCACCGAAGGCGTGCGTGAATCCTCGGGCCTGTCGTACACGCTGGGCAACGGCCAGTACACCGGCTTCCACTACGACGTCTGCGCCAACATCATCAAGGACCTCGAGAAGGCCGCTGGCAAGAAGCTCGAAGTCAAGTTCCAGCCCGTCACCTCGCAGAACCGCATTCCCCTCGTGCAGAACGGCACCGTGGACATCGAGTGCGGCTCGACCACCAACAACGCCACCCGCCAGAAGGACGTGGCTTTCGGCGTGACCACCTACGTCGAAGAAACCAAGATCGTCGTCAAGGCCAACTCGGGCATCAACTCGCTGGCCGACCTGAAGGACAAGACGGTCGCCACCACCACCGGCACCACGCCGCTGCAGACCGTGCGCAAGCAAAAGCGCGCCGAGAACCTGAGCTTCAAGGAGGTCTACGGCAAGGACCACTCCGACAGCTTCCTGCTGCTGGAAACCGGCCGTGCCGATGCCTTCGTGATGGACGGTTCCATCCTGGCCGCGCTCGCCGCCAAGTCCAAGTCGCCCAAGGACTACAAGATCCTGCCGGACGTGCTGGCCGTGGAACCCATCGGCATCATGATCCGCAAGGACGACCCGGCCTTCAAGAAGGCCGTGGACGACAGCATCAAGGCACAGGCCAAGTCGGGCGAGCTCGCCAAGCTCTATGACAAGTGGTTCCTGAAGCCGATTCCCCCGGCAAACGTCGTGATCAACCTGCCGCTGGGCGAAGCCACCAAGAACGCGTGGGCCAACCCGAACGACAAGCCCGCGGAAGAGTACGTCACCAAGGAATAAGCGCGCGTCGCTGCGTGAATGACGCCCACCTTTCGCGGTGGGCGTTTCTTTTCAAGGGACGGTTTTGTCGAAGACGGTGAAGGAGTAAGAAATGGGAAACTGGGATTGGCAGGTGTTCCTGCAGGACCCGGGGGGGGACTATCCGACCTACTGGCAGTGGATGCTCTCGGCCTGGGGCTGGACGGTGTCCGTGGCGCTGCTGGCGCTGGTCGTGGCGCTGGTGCTGGGCTCGTTGATCGGCATCATCCGCACGCTGCCCGACAGCCCATGGCTGGTGCGGTTCGGCAATGCATGGGTGGAGCTCTTTCGCAACATCCCGCTGCTGGTGCAGATCTTCCTCTGGTACCACGTCATTCCGGCGCTCATACCCGTGATGAAGAGCGTGCCGAGCTTCATCCTGGTGGTGCTGGCGCTGGGCTTCTTCACCTCGGCGCGTATCGCCGAGCAGGTGCGCTCAGGCATCCAGGCGCTGCCCAAGGGCCAGCGCTATGCGGGCATGGCGGTGGGCTTCACCACCACGCAGTACTACCGCTACGTGATCCTGCCAATGGCCTACCGCATCATCATCCCGCCGCTCACGAGCGAGACGATGAACATCTTCAAGAACTCGTCCGTCGCGTTCGCCGTGTCGGTCACCGAGCTCACCATGTTCGCCATGCAGGCGCAGGAAGAAACCTCGCGCGGCATCGAGGTCTACCTCGCGGTGACGGCGTGCTACGTGGTGTCGGCCCTGGCCATCAACCGGCTCATGGCGTTCATCGAGAAGAAGACCCGCGTGCCGGGCTTCATCGTCTCGGCCAGCGCTGGCGGCGGAGGTCATTGACATGATGAATCTCGACCTGTCGTTCTACAACTGGGACGTCATCAGCAACTTCGTCATCAAGGGCTTCTACTTCAGCATCATGCTGACGGTGGTGGCCACGATCGGCGGCGTGATCTTCGGCACGATCCTCGCGCTCATGCGGCTGTCGGGCAAGAAGTGGCTCGATACGCCCGCCGCCATCTACGTCAACGGCATGCGCAGCATTCCGCTGGTGATGGTGATCCTGTGGTTCTTCCTGCTCGTGCCGGCGTCGTTCTATTCGCTGTTCGGTTCGCTCGGCTCGAACTACCGCTCCGAAATCTCGGCCGTGATCACCTTCGTCGCGTTCGAGGCTGCGTACTTCTCCGAGATCATGCGGGCCGGCATCCAGTCGATCCCGCGCGGCCAGGTGAATGCGGGCCAGGCGGTGGGCATGACCTACGGCCAGAACATGCGCCTGGTGGTGCTGCCGCAGGCGTTCCGCAACATGCTGCCGGTGCTGCTCACGCAGACCATCATCCTGTTCCAGGACACCTCGCTTGTGTATGCCATCGGTGCCTACGACATGCTCAAGGGCTTCGAGACCGCCGGCAAGAACTTCGGCCGTCCGATCGAGGCCTACCTGCTCGCAGCCGTCGTGTACTTCGTCATGTGTTATGCCTTGTCGTGGCTCGTGAAGCGCCTCCACAAGAAGATCGCCATCATTCGCTGAGTGGCTGAACCGGAGAGAAAGAAATGTCCGAAAAAATGATCGAAATCAAGAACGTCTCCAAGTGGTATGGCCCGGTGCAGGTGCTCAACGACTGCTCGGTGAACATCTCCAAGGGCGACGTGGTGGTGGTGTGCGGCCCGTCGGGTTCCGGCAAGTCCACGCTCATCAAGACCGTGAACGCGCTCGAGCCCTTCCAGAAGGGCGAGATCACCGTCAACGGCATCCCGCTGCACGACCCCAAGACCAACCTGCCCAAGCTGCGCTCCAAGGTCGGCATGGTGTTCCAGCACTTCGAACTGTTCCCGCACCTGTCGGTGACCGAGAACCTCACGATCGCGCAGATCAAGGTGCTGGGCCGCACGCCCGACGAAGCCAAGACTCGCGGCCTGAAGATGCTCGACCGCGTGGGCCTGATGGCGCACAAGGACAAGTTTCCCGGCCAGCTCTCGGGCGGCCAGCAGCAGCGCGTGGCGATCGCCCGTGCGCTGTCGATGGACCCGATCGTGATGCTGTTCGACGAACCTACTTCGGCGCTCGATCCCGAGATGGTCGGCGAAGTGCTCGACGTGATGGTGAGCCTGGCCAAGGAAGGCATGACCATGATGGTGGTTACGCACGAAATGGCCTTCGCCCGCAAGGTCGCGAGCCGCGTGATCTTCATCGACGTGGGCGGCAAGATCCTGGAAGACTGCGCGAAGGACGAGTTCTTCAATCACCCTGAGAACCGCCAGCCCCGCACGAAGGACTTCCTCAACAAAATCCTGCAGCACTGATCGATTCGCTGCCGCGGCGCAAAGACAAAAGCCACGCTGTTCCGCAGCGTGGCTTTTTTCATGGGGCTCGCCCGTATCGAGAGGTTCAGGGCAGCCGCGAGATGCGCTGCGTCAGCAGATCGAAGAACCCCTGCGCATCGCCCTCGGCGATCCAGTTCACGTTGGCGGGCCGCTTCAGCCCGCCGTACCAGTCGGTCACCGTCTGGCCGAAGCCGATGCCTTCGCGGCTGTCGACTTCCACGTTCACCTGCTTGCCCTTGAAGAGCGAAGGCTGCAGCAGGTAGGCGATGACGGTGGCGTCGTGCACCGGGCCGCCGGGCAGGCCGTAGTACTGCATGTCGTGCTGCACATAGGCATCCAGGATGTCGGCCACCGTCTTGCCCGCCTGGTTGCCAAGGCCGCGCAACCTTGCGATGCGTTCGGGGCTCGTGAGGATCTTGTGCGTCACGTCCAGTGGCAGCATGGTGATGGGCACGCCGCTTTTCAGCACGATCTCCGCTGCATGCGGATCGGCGAACACGTTGAATTCCGCCGTCGGCGTGATGTTGCCGCCGTTGAAATGCGCCCCGCCCATCAGCACCAGCTCGCGCAGGCCGCGCACGATGTCCGGGGCTTGCGTAAGCGCCAATGCCAGATTCGTTTCAGGCCCGAGCATCGCGAGCGTCACGCTCTTCTCGGGCGCGGCACGCAGTGTGCGGATCAGGTAGTCGACGGCATTGCCATTGGCCAGCGGCTGTTGGGGCTCGAACACCTTGACGCCCGTGATGCCCTCGCTGCCGTGAATGTCGGCCGCGTAGATCGGCGTGCGCAGCAGGGGACGCGGCGCGCCGGCGTAGACGGGGATGTCAGGGCGCTTGGCCCACTCGCGTGCGAGGCGCGCGTTGCGCGATGTCTTCGCGAGCGGCACGTTGCCGGCCACCGTGGTCAGCGCCTGGATCTTGAGCGTCTCGGGCGATGCCATGGCGAACAGCAGCGCGATCACGTCGTCGGCACCGGGGTCGGTGTCGATGATGAGCGTGTGCACCGCGTTGGCGTCGGCGGCGTGCGCTGCGGTCGGGGCGATGCTGGTTGTCATCAAGAGGGCGGCGAATCCCGCGAGAAGGAACGAGGAAAGATCGGCTTTCCAACGCGAAGAGAGCGGCATGAACTGGCTTCCTTGAAGCGCGAAAAACGCGCGGTGAAAACCAGTCTGCCAGAGCAATTCGCGTCGGCGGCACGAAATCGAAGGCGTGTTTTTTGCCTCTGCCACAGGGCATCGGGCAATCCGCAAACCAAGGATTTCGCCCGCCATTTTCGTTGCAGTTGAAAGTGCGCAAACAGCAAAGAAAAAGCCCCGCAAGCGGGGCCTTGGTGCGGCCATCGAAGGCCTTGCGGTGTTGTGAAAACGCCGCTTACTTATTTCTTGCGCGCAGCAATCGCCTTCTCAGCCTGCGCCACCAGATCGGCGCCGACCGTCGACTTCCACTTGTCGTACACCGGGCGCGTCGCCTTCACGAAGGCTTCGCGCTCGGCCGGCGTGAGGCTGGTCACCGTCACGCCCATGGCGGCGATGTCTTTCAGCACCGGCTTGTCGGCTTCCACGAGGCCCTTGCGCGCGATCGCGATTTCCTGCTTGCCCGCATCGACCGCGGCCTGGCGCACGATGGCCTGGTCGGCCGGTGTCCACGAGGCCCAGATTTCCTTGTTCACCACGAACACCAGCGGATCGGCCACATAGCCCCAGGTGGTCACGAACTTCTGGCCCACGGTGTGCATCTTGAGCACGGTGAAGAGGAAGAGCGGGTTCTCTTGACCATCGACCGCGCCGCTCGCGAGCGCGGGCTGCGCATCGGCCCAGCTCATCTGCGTGGGGTTGGCGCCGAGCGCGGTGAACATGTCCGAATAGATCGGCGAGCCGACCACGCGGATCTTCATGCCCTTCATGTCCTCGGGCGACTTGATCGGCTTCTTCGAGTTGGTGATTTCGCGGTAGCCGTTCTCGCCCCAGGCGAGCGGCACCACGCCGGCCTTGTCCAGCGTCTTGAACATTTCCTTGCCCACGTCGCCCTGCGTGAGCGCGTCGATGGCCGCGTAGTCGGGCATGAGGAAAGGCATCGAGAACAGGTTGAGTTGCTTCACCTGCGGCGACCAGTTGATGGTCGAGCCCACGGCCATGTCGATCACGCCCTGGCGCAGCGCGCTGAACTCGCGCGTCTGGTCGCCTTGAATGAGCGACACGCCCGGGTACAGCTTGATGTTGATGCGGCCCTGGGTGCGTTCCTTCACAAGATCGGCCCAGATCTTTCCGGCCTGGCCCCAAGGCGTGGGCGGGCCAAGCACCAGGGACATCTTGTACTCGGGCTTGTAGGCGGCCTGCGCCATGGCGCCGGTCGAGAAGAGGCCGAGCGTGGCGGCGACGGCGGCAAGGCCCAGCAGGGTGCGGCGGAATTTCATGGAAGTCTCCTCTTTGTAGATGGAACGAAATACGGAACGAAATACGGAACGAAAAAATCAGTAGCCCAGCTTGCGCGGCAGCCAGAGCGCGAGCTCGGGGAATGCGATGACCAGCACCATCACCACGAACATCGAGAACAGCATCCAGCCCACCCAGCGCACGGTCTCTTCCATGCGCACCTTGGCGATGCGGCACGAGACCATGAGGTTCACCGCAAGCGGCGGCGTGAACTGGCCGAGCGCGACCTTGAGCGTGAGGATCACGCCGAACCACACCGGGTCCCACTTGTAGTACTGCACGATCGGCAGAAGCAGCGGCACGAAGATCAGGAAGATCGACACGCCATCGAGGAACATGCCCACGGTGATGAGCAAGAGGATCAGCAGCGCGAGGATGCCGTATTCGCCCAACCCCGAATTCACGATGGCCCGCGTCACCGGATCGATGATGCCCAGCGTCGAAAGCGAGTAGGCAAAGATCCCTGCGAGCGACACCACCAGCAGGATCACCGCCGAGAGCTCGCCCGATTCGCGCAGGATCACGAAGAGGTCGCGCACCTTGATGGTCCGGTGGATGCACATGCCCACGAAGAGGCCGTAGAACACTGCCACCACCGCCGCTTCGGTCGGCGTGAACCAGCCGGCGCGCATGCCGCCGAGGATCAGCACCGGCGCCGCAAGGCCCCAGATCGCTTCGCGAAAGCTCTTCCAGAACGGCGGGCGCGGCAGCGTCGCTTCGAGCGCGCCCATCTTGTGCTTGCGGGCGAGCCACACGGCCGGAATCATCAGCGCGAGGCCGGCCATGATGCCGGGGATCATGCCGGCCGCGAACAGCGCCGGCACCGAGGCGCCGGGTACCAGCACCGAGTACACGATGAACGCGACCGAGGGCGGAATCAGGATGTCGGTGGCCGCCGCGGCGCCCACCACGCTCGCCGAGAACGCGGCCGGGTAGCCGGCGCGCGACATGGCCGCGATCATCACCGCGCCCACGGCGGCGGCGTTGGCCGGGCCCGAGCCCGAGATGCCGCCGAGGAACATCGCCACGGCAATCGCCACCAGCGGCAGCATGCCGGGGCCGCGCCCGACGATGGCAACCGCGAAGTTCACCAGCCGCAGCGCCACGCCCGAGCGGTCGAAGATCGAGCCGACCAGCACGAACATCGGAATGGCCAGCAGCGGGTACTTGCCCAGGCCCGCGTAGAAGTTCTGCGGCACGGCCAGGAGGCCGAACCATTGGGCGTCGCTGTTGGCGAGTGCGATGCAGGCGGCGCCTGCGAGGCCGAGGGCGGCGCCGATGGGCACGCCCACCAGCATCATCAGCACGAAGGCGACGAAGAGCAGGGTGGCGATCACTTGGCGTCGCCCTTGTTGATGCTGTTGGTGTTGCTGTCGCTGCTGTCGTCGGACTGGTAGTTCGTCTTGCGCCCGCGCCGGACCATGAGGCCGATGGCGCGCCCCGCGATGGCGAAGGACACGATCGGCAGCCAGATCGAATACCACCAGGCCGGCAGCCCGATGCCCGGCGTGGTTTCCTCGAAGCGATAGTCGTCCCACACCATGCGGATGCTCAGCGTGCCGATCAGGCCGAAGAGGATGGCGATCATCAGCGCGCCGAACTGCGCAAGCCGCTTGCGCCGCGCCATCGAGCCGCTCTCGGAGAAGTACTCGATGCGGATGTGCCGGTCGCGCGCCACCGCGGCCGAGCCGGCCACCAGCGCCAGCATGATCATGAGGAACACCGAGAACTCCTCGGTCCACGCAAAGGACGAGCTGGTGAAGTAGCGCACCAGCACGTTGGCAAAAGTGATGAGCGCCAGCGCGCCCATGATGATGACGGTGAGCCAGTCCTCGATGGCGAGCGGCACCTTGGTGGGTTCGTCGGCGGCTTCGATGTCGGGGGGGAGGGGGCTGGCAGCGTCCAGCGTGGGGCCGGACTCGGGAGGAGTTGTCATCGCAGAAAGGGCAGGTGAGGCAGGCGCCATGTCACCGGGCGGACGCCGGGACGCGGTCCGTACACCTCGACACGGGAGAGCAGCCGCCGATGCTAGAGGGTCGATGACCATTCATGCATCGGGGGTTTCCTTAGCTGGGCTCTTCCTTTCGGGGCTTGGCAAAGGCGCCTTCGGGGCGCGTGCACAGGCCGCCGGGTCCTCCCCTCCGCGAATGTCCCCCGCCCTTCGGGCTCCTCCTTTATTTCGCGGAGGGGAGTACCCGACGACCTGTGCACGATGAGTGCGGCTCTGATGTTGGCGGTTTGACTGCTGCGGCGGATTGCAGGTGGATGTGCGGGGGCGTACTGCTGAGCTTTCGTGAGAGGCGGGCGGTGAACAAGCAGAAGTCCGAAGGGTTGGTGTCGGTTGCGCTCGACATTGGCACGACTACGCTCAATGTTCGCTTCAGACTGACAGCAGTCCTAAGGTCGCGACGCCTGCACGTCGCAATTGGGCCCACTGCGGGCTTTCGCATCACTGACCTCGCTGCCGAAAGCGGTCGCTCGTGTCTGATCTGTCATACAGGGGAAGTGCCTCCCAACAATCGGTAAGCCGCATTTGTCGGTAGTCACCACGCGGCCCCTGATAGCCGCCAGTCGCGAGCGGCCGTCGGCGCCGGGTATGGGTTAGGCTGAAAGCGTCCGTTCGGCCCAATGTGATCTCAATTGCTCAACCTTTGGGGGCACCCGAATTTCTTCTTCGGGCTCGGCCAGGAATTCCGCGATGCCCACCCCGCAACTCCTTTTCACCAAGCACATACTCGGCGTTGTCGGTCAGCCGCTTGACCGCAAGGTCGATGAATGCCCTCGCTCGTGCCGGTTGCGATGTCCTGCTGCCGAAGTACACAAAGTAGCTGGCGAAGTCCGGCATATGGTCGGCAAGTATGGGCACCAACTGTCCTGAACGGATATAGGGCGCGGCCGTCGCTCCCGCCAACTGCCCCAAGACCTTCCCCGCTAACACGGCCTGCAACTCGAAGACTTCGTCATTGCTGCATATGGCGGGTACGACCGGTTGGTCGGCGACCTGATCGCCCAGCCTGACATGCCAGGGAGCGACCTTGCCGGTCCCGGGGTGGCGGAAGGCACTGCAGCGGTGCGAGGCGAGCGCGGGTAGGGAGTCCGGCACACCGTGGCGCTGGAAGTAGGCCGGTGCGCCGCAAATGACCATTTGCAAGGGAAACAGCTTGCGGGCAATGACACCTTCATGCGGCGATGGTCCGAGCCTGAAGCCGACGTCCACCCGATCCTCGACCCAGTTGCCGACCCGGTCATCCAGGAGCACGTCGGGCTGAATGCCTGGGTACAGTTCGCAGAATTCCTCGACCAGTCGCCAGAGGATAGGTTGAAAGGTCGTGCGCGGGCCGGCGATCCGCAATGGCCCGGTGAACTCATCCTTGGCCGTCCGTGCGTTTTGCAATGCACGTTGCATCCCCAGCAGTGCGGGCTGGACATCTTCGAGCAGGCGCTGACCGGCATCTGTCAAGGACATCACCCTCGTGGTGCGGTGAAACAGCCGCGCATCCAAATGCTCCTCCAACTGCGCGAGCGCCTTGCTGGCCGCCTGCGGACTGATGTTGAGCGCGTGCGAAGCCTTGCGCAGGCTGCCCAGTTCGGCAGCCTTGATGAAGGTGGATACGGATCGAAGCTCGTTGATGGCCATTTGAGGGTGCCTCCGCCTCCATTGTCTCCAAATCGACGTCAATCAAACAACCTGTCTGTCACTATTCGGATGCGAGTTGAGTGCCTAAAGTTCGTTTCATCGAACACCAGTGGACTCCACATGCAACACATAACCCTGAACAACGGCCTCAAGATGCCCATCGCCGGTTTCGGCGTCTTTCAGATTCCGGATGCCAAGGATTGCGAACACAGCATCGTCGATGCCATCGAAGTCGGTTACCGGCTGATCGACACCGCCGCTTCCTACATGAACGAGGAAGCCGTGGGCCAGGGCCTGCGCGCCAGCGGTGTTCCTCGCGAGCAGCTTTTCGTGACCAGCAAGCTCTGGGTTCAGGAGGCCGGCTATGAGCGCACGCAGCAGGCCATCGACAAGTCGCTGCGTCGCTTGCGGCTCGACTACCTGGACCTGTACCTGATCCACCAACCCTTTGGCGACGTGCACGGCTCCTGGCGCGCGATGGAAGACGCCCATCGCGCGGGCAAGCTTCGCGCCATCGGCGTCAGCAACTTCCACCCGGACCGGCTGATGGACATCAAGGCGTTCAACGAGATTGCGCCGGTCGTCAACCAGGTGGAGGTGAACCCTTTCCAGCAGCAGATCGAAAGCGTCACCTTCATGAAGGAAATCGGCGTACAGGCGCAGGCTTGGGCACCATTCGCCGAGGGGCGCAACAACTTGTTCCAGAACGAGGTGCTCGTCGGCATCGGCGCCCAGTACGGCAAGTCCGTGGGCCAAGTCGTGTTGCGGTGGTTGGTTCAGCGGGGGATCGTGGCCTTGGCCAAGTCGGTGCGCAAGGAGCGCATGGCCGAGAACATCGACATCTTCGGTTTCGAGCTGAGCGAGGCGGACATGACTCGCATCGCGGCACTCGATACCAACACCAGCAGCTTCTTCTCTCACCGGGACCCTGCCATCGTCAAGTGGATGGCCGAGCGCAAGCTCGACATCTGAGCCAGTCGCATGAGCACTTCCGACACCCAGGCGCCGGCCGGTGGCGCCGGCACCGTACTGGCCATCATCGTGGCCAGCTACCTGATGATCGTGGTGGACATCTCCATCGTCATCACCGGCTTGCCGCGGATCCAGGCCAACCTGGGTTTCAGCGCCGCCCAACTCACCTGGGTCACCAATGCCTACACGCTGGCCTTCGGCGGCCTGCTGTTGCTCGGCGCCCGCGCGGGCGACATTCTCGGGCGGCGGCGCATGTTCATCGCAGGCCTCTCGCTTTTCACGCTGGCTTCGGTGGCTATTGGCGTGAGCCAGTCGGCGGCCTGGCTGCTTGTTGCGCGTGCGGTCCAGGGCGTGGGGGCCGCAGTGCTGGCACCGTCCACGCTGGCCTTGCTGTCCACCCACTTCGCCGAAGGGCCGGCGCGCACCCGCGCGCTGTCGATGTACGCCGCGGCGGCCGGTGTCGGTGCCACGTTGGGCTTGGTGCTGGGTGGCTTGTTCGCCGATCTGGTGTCCTGGCGGGCTGGCTTCTTCATCAATCTTCCCATCGGCCTGGTGCTGATTGCTGCAGCGAGGCGGCATATCGCGGAGACGGCCACGCGCTCCGGCGGCTTCGACCTGGGCGGCGCGGCGAGTTCCACCCTGGGCATGACGGCATTGGTGTTCGGCCTGGTGCGCGCGGCCGAAGCAGGCTGGCATGACGAGCTCGCACTGGCCGCCCTGGCCGGTGGCGTGCTCATGGTGTTGGTGTTCGTCTGGATCGAACAGCGTGCCGGCCACCCCGTTCTCCCGCTGCGGCTGCTGGCCAGCCGCGAGCGCGCCGGCGCCTATGTCACCCGCATGCTCTTCATGGCGGGTGCGGTGGGCTTCTGGTTCTTCTCCACGCAGTTCTTGCAGGGCGTGCTTCATCTGCGCCCCCTGCAGGCGGGCTTGGCCTTCCTGCCGGTCACGCTGCCCAACTTCGCATCCGCAATGGCGGTGCCGCGACTCGCGCGCCGGTATGGCAGCGCGCCCTTGTTGTTGGCAGGCCTGCTGCTGGGCGTCGCAGGCCTTCTCTGGCTGGGGCGGGCCGATGCCCATGCGAGCTACTGGCTGAACATCGCGCCACCCATGGTGCTTATCGGCCTGGGTCAAGGCTTGCTGCTGGGCCCGTTGACGGCCGCAGGCGTGGCGGGCGTCGCACCGGAGGATGCGGGGGCTGCGTCGGGTCTGGTCAATGTCGCCCACCAACTGGGCGGCGCATTGGGGCTGGGCGTGCTGGTGCTGGTCTTTGCCAACGCGGCACCGGCCAGTGCGCACGACATCGAAGCCCTCGCACATCGAATCTCGGCCGTCATGAACGTGGGTGCGCTTCTGCTCGCACTGGCGCTGCTCGTGTCCTGGGCCTGCATCGTGGCGCCGCGTCGTCGCCATTCCTCACATCAACAGGAGACCCTTGTATGAAGACACTGCTTTGCCTTGCCCTGAGCGGCGCGGCCACCGCAGCGAGCGCGCAGACACCTGTGGCGGCAAGTGCCGCGCCCACCGTCATCGTTCGCATGGCCTCGTCTACGCCAGTCACGACAGGGGCGAAGGAGACCTTCGCTGGCACAGTGCGCATCAGTTCCGCGTTCCAGGCGCAGTCTCCCGGAAGAGCAGGGGGCGCGATGGTGAGTTTCGAGGCGCGAGCCCGGACCGCTTGGCATACCCATCCGCTGGGGCAGACCCTGGTGGTCACGGCCGGGTTGGGGCTCGTGCAGCAACAGGGGCAGCCGGCCCAGGTGATCCGTCCCGGAGATGTCGCCAGCATTCCCGCCAACGTGCGCCACTGGCACGGTGCAGGCCCCGACGGCTCGATGAGTCACGTTGCCATCGCTGAAAAAGAAGACGGCATCTCGGTGACCTGGCAGGACAAGGTCAGCGATCGGGACTACGAGGCCGCGGTGGTGAGCGCCGGCCTCGCTTCGGCGACCACCGCCGTGACGCTACCTGGACGAGTCGCCCAAAACACCGGGGAGTCGCGAGCCATGGCACGCACACAGCCCACCTCCGAGATCCTGTCGACGAAACAACAGGCCATTCCACTGATTGCGTCCTTCATGGCGACCGGCGACATGCCCAAGCTCAACGCTGCACTGAACCAGGGCCTCGATGCGGGAACGACGATCAGCGAGGCCAAGGAAATTCTGGTGCAGCTCTATGCCTACGCGGGTTTTCCGAAGAGCCTCAACGCGCTCGGCGAGCTGATGAAAGTCGTGGAGGCACGCAAGCAACGCGGCATCCAGGACGCACCGGGCCGCGAACCTAGCCGCAGCATCGCCACCGGCAATGAACTGGTCGCGGCAGGCAAGGCGAACCAGACCGAGATTTCCGGCGGGCCGGTTCAAGGCCCCCTGTTCGACTTTGCGCCCGTCATCAATCAGTTCCTGCAGGCCCATTTGTTCGGTGACATCTTCGAGCGCGACAACCTCGACTGGCAGAGCCGCGAGCTGGCAACGGTTGGCGCGCTCGCCGCCACACCGGGCGTGGAGGCGCAATTGCGTTCGCACATGCGGGCCAGCCTGCGCGTGGGCTTGAGCGCCGCGCAGTTGCGGCAACTGACGCAACTGCTTGCCGAACGCGGCGATCCAGACGCCGCCAGCCGCGCCAATGAAGCACTCACGCAGGCCCTTACGGCTGCATCGAAAGGTTGAGCATGAAAGCCACCCGAATCCTGCTGACCACTGCTATCGCCATGACGACCCTGCTCACCGGCTGCGCAAGCCAAACCAACGGCCCCAGCAACGCCTCTGGCCCTCTGTTGATCCAGGCTCAAGGGAGCTTCGCTGTCGGCGGGACTGTGCAGAGAACCCCCGGAAATTACGACAACAACAAACCGACGGCTTCGGGGCAAAGCTTCCACGGCGACCATCTCTACGCCTTCTATCAGGTACCGCAGAACCCCAAAGCGTTGCCCATCGTCATGCTGCACGGCGCCTTCCAGTCGGCGCGCAGTTGGGAGACTACTTCGGACGGGCGCGAGGGCTTCCAGACCTTGTTCCTGCGCCGCGCCTTCCCCGTCTATCTTGTTGACCAGCCGCGCCGGGGGCGTGCCGGCAACAGCACCATCGCGGCATCCACCGAGCCGGCTCCCAATGACCAGCTCTTCTTCGACCAGTTCCGGATCGGCAAGTGGCCCAGCTACTTCGACAATGTGCAGTTCGATCGCAGCCCGGAGACGCTGAATCAGTTCTTCCGCTCGGTCACGCCCAACACCGGTCCCTACGACGCCGGCGTGATCTCGGACGCCATATCGGCGCTGTTCGCCAAGATCGGCCCGGCGATCTTGTTCACCCACTCACAAGGCGGTGGCCCAGGCTGGTTGACGGCAATCAAGAATCCGAACGTCAAAGCGATCGTCGCCTTCGAGCCGGGCAGCGGCTTCATCTTCCCGCAAGGCGAATTGCCCCTGGCAATGCCCAGCGCTGCCGGAATCTTGTCGCCCGAGGCGGTGCCGCTGTCGGATTTCCAGAAGCTCACCCGCATTCCGATCACCGTCTACTACGGCGACAACTTTCCGGTCGAGCCGACCACGGAGCGCGGCCAGGACAACTGGCGCGTACGGCTGGCCATGGCCCGGCTGTGGGTGGACGCCATCAACAGGCATGGTGGAGATGCCCGGTTGGTGCACCTTCCAGAGATCGGGATTCGCGGCAACACGCACTTCCTGATGTCTGACCTGAACAACGTCCAGATCGCCGACCTGGTGTCGAAGTTTCTCGCCGAGAAGAAGCTGAACTGACCCGCCCTGACGCCCGGCGTTGTGCGGGCAGACCAAAGAAAGATTGGAGTTTGAATGAACCACGAAGTCATCGATGAAAAACGGCGCGAGTTCCTCGGGAAGTCGTCGCTCGCGCTCTCAGTTGCAACCATCGGAGTTTCCGCAATGACCACTGCCGCCGCCGACTACAAGAGGAATCCCTTCACGCTTGTCTATGGCGGCGCGATCACGAAGAACGAACCGGGCAAGGTCAACATCCACCCGGTGAAGTACAAGCTCAACGGCCTGGATATCGTCGCCAACGTGTACACCCCGGCCAACTACGACCCGAAGAAGAAATATCCCGCTGTTGTCGTGGCCCACCCCAACGGCGGCGTGAAGGAACAGGTCGCAGGCCTGTACGCCCAGCACCTGGCCGAACAGGGCTACATCACCATCACCGCGGATGCGGCGTACCAGGGCGGCAGCGGCGGTCGGCCGCGCAGCGTGGACAAGCCCTCCCACCGCATCGAGGACATCCATGGCATGGCGGACTTCATCACCCGCTATCCGGGCGTCGATGCCGCACGCCTGGGGCTCTTGGGCATTTGTGGCGGTGGGGGCTATTCGTTGTCCGCGGCGAAGTCCGACAAGCGCTTCAAGTCGGTTGCAACGCTCAGCATGTTCAACTCTGGACGGGTCCGTCGCAATGGCTTCGCCGACTCGCAAATGGCTACGATCCAACAGCGCTTGAAGCAGGCCTCAGATGCACGTGCCCAGGAAAATGCCGGGGGCAAAATTCTCTACGCTGGCGATGCCGACATGACGGACGAGCAGATCGCCGCGCTTCCCTTTGAAATGTATCGGCAGGGCTACGAGTACTACTGGAGGACGCATGCGCATCCCGGCTCGACCTTCAAATACACCATGAGCAGCCTGCTGGATCTGATGCGTTGGGATGCCACCGACCAGATCGAATTGATCGAGCAGCCGCTGCTGATGATTGCGGGCACCAAGGCCGATAGCCTGTATATGACTGAGGACGCGTTTGTCAAAGCGACGGGCACGAAGAACAAGGAACTGTTCAAGATCGAAGGCGCTACACACATCGAGAGCTATTGGGTGCCGAAGTACGTGGAAGCCGCGCTGGGCAAGTTGACGCCGTTTTACGCGAAAACCTTGTGATCCGGGGCCCTAAGTCTCGGCATCCTTCCACCTCGATGTACTCGCGATCTAGAAGGTCTCCCATCTCCCGACAACGAGAGCGCGTAGCACTATGGCCGTTCAGCAAAGCCGAATGACGCCAATCGCTGAAAACCGAGTGCCCGACTGTATGGCCAGCGATAACACGCACTTGTCGACACTCACGTTTTGCAGCGCCTGAAGAACGTTCGTCAAAGCAGACGTTCGTGAGCGTCTGTTCGTGGCCAATAGTACCTATTCGCCTAAGGCCGGGGGGATGTCGGCAACCGCTGCATAGCCGCCATCAGCAGACCAACGTCGAACGCTCGCAACGGATCGACTGTGTAATTCACAGACTAACGCAGCAGACATTTGGTCAGCTTTGACCAGGTGCCAAGCAAATTAGGATAGATAAAGCCTCCATCCACAGTCAGCTGAAATCGCGCAGCGACGGAGGCTCTAGTTGCTATCGAGCGGCAGTGGCCAGAGTGGCTGAACTCCTATCTGTCTCGGATCAGTAGGCACCCATGTAGTCGCGCTTACCGACCTCAACACCGTTGTGGCGCAAGATGGCATAGGTGGTGGTCACGTGGAAGAAAAACTGCGGCAGTCCGTAGTGCAGAAGATATGCGCCCGCGGTCAGCTTCTTTTCCTTGGGGGTGCCGGGGCGCAATACGATCTCGCGGCTCTCGCTTGAATCGAATTGCTCAGACTTGAAGGAGCCGATATGGGCCAAGGCTTTGGCGATCAACGCTTGCAGGTCGGCGAAGCTGACCTCGGTGTCGGGCCAGGACGGCACCTCGGCACCAGCCAGTCGGGAGGCAATGCCCTTGGAGAAGTCTGCGGCGATCTGCACCTGACGTACCAGCGGAAACATGTCAGGGAACAGCCGCGCCTGCAGCAGCGCATTGGGATCGATATTTTTTTGGGTCGCGTGGTCTTCGGCCTTCTTGAGCACATCGGACAGGGCGCGCAGCATCTGCTGCATGACGGGAACGGAGGCGTTGTACAGCGGGCTGGTCATGGTGAGTTCACTTCTAAAATTGGGCGCGATGGCCGGAGTTGGCGTGGCAGAGGGCCTGCCGACCATGCGAGGCTAACAGCACAGGGCGAACTGAATCGCCCCGGATTTTGTGGCCGGCTTTTCTTCCCGCTGGTAGTCGGAGCAGCCGTGTTGAAGGGCAGTTCACCAGCAAGAAGCGGACGTCAATTGCAGACACAGGACAGGGAGCCCTTCATATTCAAAACCTACCCGGCTTGCTCAAGATGCCGACCTTTCGTCATGGATAAATTCTTGCTGCAACAGCAGGTGCTGGAACGGCTCGCCGAAGACCTGCTGCAAGCCGAGCAGGCAGTGCGGGCGGCCCATGAAACGGCGACTCACGAAGAGAATGTCGCCGAAAACAAATACGACACGTTGGGACTCGAAGCCGCCTACTTGGCCACCGGCCAAGCTCGGCGCGCCGAAGCGATCCGCCAGGCGATGGCCAATTGGCGCCAATTCCGCCCGCGTCCCTACGACGCCAGCAAAGGCATACAGCTCGGCGCGCTGGTCTGCCTGATCGATTCCGACGACAAGCAGCAACAGCTTTTCCTCGGTCCGAATGGGGGCAGCATGACGTTGGTCAGCGGCGCTCAGTTCGTTCAGGTCATCAGCAGCGACGCACCTTTGGGCAGGGCCGTGCTGGGCAAATGCGAGGGTGATGAGGTGTCGATACAGGTGGCTCTGACCCGACGGCAGTTTGAGGTGCTGCGGGTTCATTGAGCCGCAAGCCTCAACCGAACCGAATTCCCTGCACCACGAAGGCATCAGGCGGGCTGCAAACCTGCAGCCCGCAGACCAGCCGCTAACCGCCGGTCTCAAGCGCCCCACGTCGCGCTATCTCGCTCAGCTGAAACAACTCCCCGGCCTTGCGAGCCAGTTCAGCCGCAAGCCAAAGCAGGTTGTCCAGTTGTCGAGGCCCATCCCCGCTGCACCAGTCGATGTCTTCCCCATGGCAGACCCACAGGAGCGCTTCGAGTTGAGAGAGGGTGTTTTCGAGAAGATCCGCCGGGTCTTGGGCGTTGTCTTCGGAAGCTACCGGCGTGCGACGCCGGGCTATAGTCTTGGTAGCCATTTTTGTGCGGTCCTTTAGAGGGTAGTTGCACGAACTTGGTTAGACGGTCGGGGTGCTCGTAACACCCTGGCCGTCGCCTTTTGATACCTCGCATTTGCATCGCTGCTTTCGCACCGACAACCTGCCGCGAGGCAAGCAGCCTTCAAACATCTCGGTGGTGGCTTGGTGTGTTGCGCCTTCCTTCTCCCCTTGTCGGGGTATCGAGTGACAGGGGCATTCACTTTAGAGAAGAACGCAGCAAAGCGAGCGTTCGACGCGGCGCGAAGTCGCGGCAACCGCCAACAAATACAGCTTCCGCAACGCGCCGCGCGCAGACCTCGTGGGCCCATGCCGTGCCAGTCCACAGCGGCTCCAAACGCTCACGCCGATGGGGTGCCTTGCGCAGCGAAATCAAGGAGGAGGCCGAAGGCCGGGGGACATTCGCGGAGCAAGGTGCCCCGTCGGCGTGAGCGTCGCCCCCGATGCGAGCAGAAAAACTTCAGTCCATCCAGGACCGCGCCTGGTCCAGGTGCTCCCGGCATTCACGCACCATGCGCTCGATCAGCTCCGCGCAGGTCGGCACGTCGTCGATCAGCCCGATGCACTGGCCGGCCGAGACCACACCGTTCTGCACTTCGCCCGACTCCAGCGCCGCGCGGCCGCGCGCGCCGGCCACCAGCGGGCGCACTTCCTCGAACTCGCAGCCGCCGGGGCGGTTCTCCGTCGCCACCACCTCTTCGGAGATCGCGTTGCGGAACACCCGCGCGGTATTGCGCATGGTGCGGAACATCAGCTTGGTGTCGCGCTCGGTCGCATTGACCAGCGCCTGCTTGATGTTCGGATGGATCGGCGCCTCCTGCGTCACGCAGAAGCGCGTGCCCATGTTCACGCCCTCGGCGCCCAGCGCGAGCGCTGCCGCCATGCCGCGCCCGTCGGCGATGCCGCCCGAGGCGATGATCGGAATGCGCAGCTTGCGCGCCGCAATCGGCAACAGCACGAGGCCGGGCACGTCGTCTTCGCCCGGATGGCCCGCGCACTCGAAGCCGTCCACCGACACCGCATCCACGCCATTGCGCTCCGCCGAAAGCGCATGGCGCACCGAGGTGCACTTGTGCACGATCTTCACGTCGTGGCGTTTCAGGGCCTCGATGAAATCCTTCGGGCTGTTGCCCGCGGTCTCCACGATCTTGATACCGCTGTCGATGATGGCCTGCACGTACTCCGCATACGGCGGCGGCTTCACCGCCGGCAGGATCGTGAGGTTCACGCCGAAGGGCCTGTCGGTCAGCGTGCGGGTGCGCGCGATCTCGCTGCGCAGGTCGTCGGGCGTGGGCTGCGTGAGTGCTGTCACGATGCCCAGGCCGCCGGCGTTCGACACGGCCGCGGCCAGCTCGGCGCGGCCCACCCATTGCATGCCGCCCTGCACGATCGGGTAGCGGATGCCGAGCAGTTCGGTGATGCGGGTCTTCATCCTTCGCCGCCCGCCTTACAGCGCCTTGACGAGTTCCGGCACAGCCACGAACAGGTCAGCCACGAGGCCGTAGTCGGCCACCGAGAAGATCGGCGCTTCCTCGTCCTTGTTGATCGCCACGATCACCTTGGAGTCCTTCATGCCGGCCAAGTGCTGGATCGCGCCCGAGATGCCCGCTGCGATGTACAGCTGCGGCGCGACGATCTTGCCGGTCTGGCCTACTTGCCAGTCATTCGGGGCGTAGCCCGCATCGACGGCGGCGCGGCTGGCGCCCAGGCCTGCGTTGAGCTTGTCGGCCAGCGGCGCCATCACTTCGGTGAACTTCTCGGCGCTGCCGAGGGCGCGGCCACCCGAGACGATGATCTTGGCGGCCGTCAGTTCGGGGCGTTCGCTCTTGGTGACCTCGCGGCCGACGAAGCTGCTCTTGCCGCTGTCTGCGACGCCTTCAGCAGTTTCGACGGTGGCGCTGCCACCGGTGGCGGCTGCGGCATCGAAGCCGGTCGTGCGCACAGTGATGACCTTGGTGGCGTCGCTGCTCTGCACGGTGGCGATAGCGTTGCCGGCATAGATCGGACGCTCGAAGGTGTCGGGGCTGTCCACCTTGGTGATGTCGCTGATCTGCGCGACATCCAGCTTGGCGGCCACGCGCGGGGCGACGTTCTTGCCGTTGGCGGTCGAGGGGAACAGGATGTGGCTGTAGTTGGCTGCAATCGCGAGGACTTGAGCAGCGACGTTCTCCGCGAGGTTCTCGGCCAGGCTCGGGCTGTCGGCCACGATGACCTTGGACACGCCGACGATCTGCGCAGCGGCCTTGCCAGCTTCGGCGGCATTGGCACCGGCCACGAGCACGTGGACATCGCCACCGCAAGCCAGCGCTGCAGTCACGGTGTTGAGAGTGGCCGGCTTGATGCTGGCGTGGTCGTGTTCGGCAATAACAAGTGCGGTCATGTTCAGATCACCTTCGCTTCGTTCTTCAGTTTGTCCACCAGCGTCGCAACGTCAGGCACCTTGATGCCCGCACCGCGCTTCGGGGGCTCGCTGACCTTCAGGGTCTTCAGGCGCGGCTTCACGTCCACACCCAGGTCCTCGGGCTTGAAGACATCGAGTTGCTTCTTCTTGGCCTTCATGATGTTGGGCAGCGTGACGTAGCGCGGCTCGTTCAGGCGCAGGTCGGTCGTGATGACGGCTGGCAGCGTGAGGGAGATGGTTTCCAGGCCGCCATCGACTTCGCGCGTGACGGTGGCCTTGTCGCCAGCGACTTCGACTTTGGAGGCGAAGGTGGCTTGGGGCAGGTCAGCCAGCGCAGCCAGCATCTGGCCGGTCTGGTTCGCGTCGTCATCGATGGCTTGCTTGCCGAGGATGATGAGCTGGGGCTGTTCCTTGTCGACCAGCGCCTTGAGCAGCTTGGCAACCGCCAAGGGCTGCAGCTCTTCGGTGGTCTCGACCAGGATGCCGCGATCCGCACCGATGGCCATGGCGGTGCGAAGCGTTTCCTGGCACTTCGCATCGCCGCACGAGACGGCGATGACTTCAGTCACAACGCCCTTCTCTTTCAGCCGAACCGCTTCTTCGACAGCGATCTCATCGAAGGGGTTCATGCTCATCTTGACGTTGGCAATGTCCACCCCGGTGCCGTCGCTCTTGACGCGCACCTTCACGTTGTAATCGACGACCCGTTTGACAGGCACAAGAATCTTCATGGTTGTTCCTTCAGAAATCAGATGAGGTTCGTTCACTCGAGCTTCGCGCCCGATTGCTTGATGAGCCGCTCCCACACCGGGCGCTCCTGCTTCCAGGCGGCGGCAAAGAGTTCGGGCGAGCTGTCGCGCAGCTCGAAGCCCATGGCCGCGATGCGCTCGCGCACGTCGGGCTGCTGCGAGGCCTTGCGCACTTCGTCGGCGATGCGGTCCACGATGGGCTTGGGCGTCTTCGCCGGCACCGCAAAGGCGAGCCAGCCGGTGACGCGGTAGGCCTCGTCTTTGAGGCCCTGCTCGGCGAGCGTCGGCACATCGGGCAGCGCGGCCATGCGGCGTTCGCCGCTCACGCCGATGGCCCGCACCTTGCCTGCGTCGATGTGCGGCTTGGCCACGAGCGCGCTCGCATAGGCCATCTGGATCTGCCCGCCGATCAGGTCCTGGATCATCGGCGCCTCGCCCTTGTAGGCGACGTGGTTCATGTCGGCCTGCTGCGTGAGGCTCATGTGCGCGCCGGCCAGGTGCGGGTAGGCGCCCACGCCGTAGGAACCGTAGGCGACCTTGCCCTTGTTCGCGGCGACGTATTTCAGGAGCTCCGGCGCGGTCTTCACCGGCACGCTCGGATGCACGACCAGCACCAGCGGTCCCATCGCCACCTGGTAGACCAGCGTGAGGTCGCGCTGCGTGTCGTAGGGCAGCTTCTCGTAGAGGAATTCGTTGGTCAGCAGCGCGTTGCTGAGCGAGAAGACGACGGTGTAGCCGTCCGGCGCCGACTTGGCGACCGCATCGGTGCCGATGATGCCGGCCGCACCCGGCTTGTTGTCGATGACCACAGGCTGGCCGAAGCCGGCCGACATCTTCTGGCCCAGCACGCGCGCGAGCACGTCGGTCGCGCCGCCGGCCTGGAAGGGCACGACGAGGCGGATCGGCTTGTTCGGGTAGGGCGCCTGCGCATGAGCGGGCGCCAGCGCGAACAGCGCGGCGGTCGATGCGGCTGCGGCGCAGAGCAACGCGCGGCGGTTGGAGGATGAATGGGCCATGGTCTTTTGTCTCCCGTTGGTTTCAGAAACTCTTGAGGTTCAGTTCAGCGCAATGCGCGTTTTGACGGGCAGCGGCGCCAGCGCCTTCTGCAGCCGCTCCTGCATCACTGCGGCCAGCGCGCCCGCCTCGGCGGCGTCGATCTGCACGTGCACGAGGCTTTCGCCTTCGGTGGTCACCACGGGCCGTGCCGCATCGCTCGCACCGAGTTCGGCGCACAGTTCGGCGACCGTCGCGGCCACCACCTGCCGCGCGGCCATCGCGCGCAGCTCGGGCTTGTAGATCTTGCCGACGTTGGTCATCGGCATCGCGCCGATCACCGACACCCACTTGGGCCTGGCGGGCGCTTCGTCCACGCGCGCGGCGGTGAAGGCGAGCAGTTCCTCTTCGGTCGCCGAGGCGCCGGGCACCAGCGTCGCGAAGATCACGGGCAGTTCGCCCGCATAGGCATCGGGCGCGCCGACTGCCGCGCACAGCTGCACCGCCGGGTGCGCGCCGAGCGCGTCCTCGATGGTCTTCGGATCGATGTTGTGGCCGCTGCGGATGATGAGGTCCTTCGAGCGGCCGGTGAGGTTCAGCCGCTCCTCGCTGTCCATCCAGCCCAGGTCGCCGGTCGCGAGCCAGCCGTCGGAGGTAAAAGCTTTCGCGTTGTCCGCCGGATCGACGAAACCCGAGAACACGTTGGGCGACTTGAAGAGCACCATGCCCTGCTCACCAGGCGCCACGTCGCGGTCACTCGCGTTGCCGCTTTCGTCGAGCGCGACGATGCGGATCCGCGAGTACGGCAGGCGAAAACCGACGCAGCCCGCGGGCCCGTTCACACCGGGCGGCGTGATGGTCGAGATGCCGGCCATCTCCGTCATGCCCAGGCTCTCGTGCACATGCAGGCCGAACAGGCGCTCGAAGCGCGCGGCCAGCTCGGGCGCGAGCACCGCGGCGCCGGTGCGGCAGTAGGTGATCGAGGAAATGTCCGCGCCATCGAGCGGCACATTAGCGAGCGCCGCGAGCACCGTCGGCACGGCCGAGAGCGAGCTCGGCCGGTACTTCGCGACCAGCTTCCAGTAATTGGCCAGCACCTCCTTGTTGCGCAGCAGCGAGGGCGTCGGAATGATCACCTCCACGCCCGCCGACAGCGCCGAGAGCGAGGCCGGCAGCACGCCCGCCACATGGAAGAGCGGATAGCCGTTGATCGAGATGCCGTTCTCGTTCATGCCCGCGAGCTGCACGCTGGCCCAGGCAGTGAACACCTGCGCGCCGTGGCTGTGGCGCGCGAGCTTGGGCGCGCCGGTGGTGCCGCCGGTGTGGAAGTAGGCGGCGATGTCGGTGGGCGCGATGTCGCGGCCGCTCACGAGGTGGTCGCTCGGTTGGGCCGCGCGCAGCGCGTCGAACTCCGCCACGCCTTCAGGCAGCGCGCCCGCAGCACCGGGCTCTTCGTCGTGCGGCGCCACGCGCAGCACGGTCGTGAGCGTGGGCACCTGGCCGCGCAGGCGCATCGCCTTCGACCACATGCCCGATTCGGCGTCCGAGCCGTAGGCGATCAGCACCTTCGCGCGCGCCGCGGTCATCAGCGCGACCAGCTTCTCGTCCGTAAGCAATGGGTTCAGCGGCTGCACGATGCCGGCCGCTTCGCCGCCCCAGAGCGCGAGGTGGTATTCGAGGCAGCCGGGCAGCAGCACCGCGACCGCGTCTTCGGGCCCCACGCCCAGCGTGTGCAGCAGGTTCGCGGTCTGGTGGATGCCCGCGAGCAGTTGGGCGTATGACCAGCGGATCGGCTCATCGGCCGGATTGCCGCTGCGCAGGAAGGTCAGCGCCGTCTTGTCGCCGAACGCCGCGCCGGAATTGCGGAACAGTTCGTAGGTGCTGCGCACCGTGAGCGCTTCTTCGAGCGGCGTTTCTTCCAGCCGCCGGATGTCGGCGAGGCCGCGCACCGGGAACAGGGGGCGGAACGGCGCAGCGGCCGTCTTCTTGTTGTTGTTGTCGTTGCCTGTCATGTTGTCTCCTTGATGTCGTCTTGCGGCCGCGCGCGAAGCGCCCTGTTTTACTGGTTCGTGATCTTGTTGTCGCGAATGACCTTGCCCCAGCGTTCGAAGTCCTGGCGCATGCGTGTGCCGGTCTGCTCGGGCGTGCGGTAGGCCGCGAAGGAGCCGACGCTCTCGAGCTTTTCCTGCACCTGCTTGTCGGCCAGCGCGGTCTTCAGTTCGGCGCTCATGCGGTCGATCACGTTCTTCGGCGTGCCGGCCGGCGCCAGCAGGCCGCCCCACGAGGTCGCATCGAAACCGGGGAAGCCTTGCTCGGCCACTGTCTTCACGTCGGGCAGCAGGCTCACGCGCTGGCCCGAGCCGACGGCGATGGCGCGAAGCTTTTCCGCGCGGATGTGCGGCAGAACGGCCACGAGGTCCGAGAACATCGCGGGCACCTGG
Organism: Variovorax paradoxus EPS; assembly: GCF_000184745.1. Classification (NCBI taxonomy): domain Bacteria; kingdom Pseudomonadati; phylum Pseudomonadota; class Betaproteobacteria; order Burkholderiales; family Comamonadaceae; genus Variovorax; species Variovorax paradoxus. The sequence goes on from NC_014931.1 coordinate 983,763, forward strand.
CCGCCGATGAGGTCGGTCACGGCCGGCGCGCTGCCGCGGTAGGGCACGTGCTGCATGTCGAACTTGCCGATGGTCTTCAACTGCTCGGTCGTCAGGTGGCCGAAGCTGCCGGCGCCGGCCGTCGTGTAGTTGAGCTTGCCGCCCTCGGCCTTGGCCTTGGCGATCAGGCCCTGCAGGGTGGTCACGTCGGGCAGCGATTTCGGGTTCACCACCAGCACGATCGGCAGGTCGTACACCGAGCCCACGGGCGTGAAGTTCTTGAAGATGTCGTAGCTGGTCGGGCCGTAGAGGTGCGAGGCCAGCAGCGTGGGCGTGGCGAGCATCACGAAGGTGTAGCCATCCGACGGCGCGCGTGCCGCGGCGGCAGCGCCCACGGTGCCCGAGGCGCCGCTGCGGTTGTCGATGACGATGTTCTGCTTGAGCGCGACCGACATCTTCTGCGCCACGATGCGCGAGGCCACGTCGGTCGGGCCGCCGGGTGGGAAGGGCACGATCAGCGTGATCGGCTTGGCGGGCCAGGCTTGCGCGAAGGCGCTGCCGGCGATGAGTGGAAGGGCCAGGGCGACGAGTGCACGGCGAACGGGATTGCGGAGGGAGCGGAAAGCGGAACGGGAAACAGGGGAGGCCATGGACTTCAGTTGCTACTTCTTCAGGGGATCAGGAATGCAGGCGCGTCTTCTTCAGACGACGCCACTGGTTTTCAGCGCGGCCAGCTTGTCGTCCGACAGGCCGAGCAGGGACTGGAGCACGTCGTGCGTGCCTTCGCCCAGGGTGGGCGGCGCGTTGCGCACCGGCAGGCGCTCGCCATCGAAACGGTAGGGCGGCGCGAGCACGTTGACCGTGCCGGCCACCGGATGCGGCTGCTCGGTCACGAGGCCCGCATCGGTCGCTCGCTTCGACTGCAGCGCTTCGAGCAGGCCCAGCACTTCGCCGCACGGAATGCCCGAGGCGGTGAGCTTGGCGAGCAGGTCGACGCGCTGGCGCTTCGCGAGTTCGGCGTGCAACTCGGGCAACAGCACCGCGCGGTTCGCCGAGCGCAGGATGTTGGTCTTGAAGCGCTCGTCGGCCGCGAGGTCGGGCCGATCGATCACGTCGGTGCAGAAGCGCGCGAACTGCGCGTTGTTGCCCACCGTGATGACCAGCGGACCATCGGCCGCGTCGAACACGCCGTAGGGAACGATCGACGGGTGCGAGTTGCCGTAGCGCGGCGGGTCTTCGCCCATCAGCAGCGCTTCGAGGCCGTAGTAGGCGGTGATCATCAGGCCGCAGTCGAACAGCGCCATCTCGACGTGGCGGCCCTTGCCGGTCTTTTCGCGCTGGTAGAGCGCGGCGAGGATGGCTTGCGCCGAGTACATGCCGGTGAACAGGTCCACGGCGGCAACGCCGAACTTCAGCGGCGGCTGGTTCGCTTCGCCGTTCAGCGCCATGAGGCCCGCCTCGCCCTGCACCACGAGGTCGTAGCCGGGCCTCGCGGCTTCGGGGCCGGTGCGGTCGTAGCCCGAGATCGAGCAGTAGATGAGGCCCGGCTGTTCCTTGCTCAGCTGCTCGTAGCCGAGGCCGAGCTTGTCGATGCCGCCGAACTTGAAATTCTGGATCACCACGTCGCACTGCTTCGCAAGATCGCGCGCGAGCTGCTGGCCTTCGGGCGTTTGCAGGTCGAGCGTGACCGAGCGCTTGTTGCGGTTCACGCTGTTGAAGTAGGCCGTCTCGGTCTTGCCGACGCGCAGGCCCCAGTCGCGCGTGTCGTCGCCGCGGCCCGGGTGCTCGACCTTGATCACCTCGGCGCCCATGTCGGCCAGCACCATGCCGCACCAGGGGCCCGCGAGGATGCGGGACAGATCGAGGACGCGCACGCCGGCAAGCGGCAGCGAGGAATTCAGCAGTGGCATGAGGGCTCCAGGAAATCGTGATGGCGGGTTGCGTGCGAAATAGCAGCCCGAACGGTTGTTGGAATAGCCAAAAATCACTCCTTGCACCGTTCGCCCTGAGCCTGTCGAAGGGCTGTTCGCAGTGGGCGCAAGGCTTCGACAGGCTCAGCCCGAACGGTTTAATTTTGGTTTTGGGTTCGATGAGGATGAGGCAGAGGCTTCAGGACGCGTCCTGCTTCCTGTGGCGCAGCGCGGCGAAGTCGGCCTTGCGCTTGCCGAGGAATGCACCGATGCCTTCGGCCGCTTCGGCATCCGCCTGCGACTCGACCATGTACACGGCCTCGCCTTCGAGCTGTTCTTCGAGCGTCGCGCGATGCGCCTGGCGGCACAGCGTCTTGATGCGTGCGCTCGCGCGCTGCGGACCTTCGGCCACCTTCGCCGCGAGCGCAATCGCTTCGGCCAGCGCCGCGCCCTTGTCGGTCAAGCGGTTGACCGCGCCCAGCGCATGCAGCCGCTCGGCCGGCATGCGGTCGCCGGTGAGGCACATCTCGGTGAGCACCTGGCGCGAGACGAACTCTGCGAGGAAGGCGGTCGCACCGCCGTCCGGCGTGAGGCCGACCTTGACGTAGGCCACCGTGTAGAACGCATCGCGCGCCGACACCAGCATGTCGCAGGCCAGCGCCATCGACAGGCCCGCGCCGGCCGCGCCGCCTTCCACGGCCGCGATCACCGGCTTGCCGCAATCGCGGATCGCGCGGATCAGGTCGTGCAGGCCTTCGAGTTTTTCGCGGCGTTCCGAGGCGGGCAACTCGCGGCGCTTGGCCAGCAGGTTGAGGTCGCCGCCGGAGCAGAAGAAATCGCCCGCGCCGGTGAAGACGACGGCGCCCACTTCGGGGTCGTTCTGCGCATCAATGAGCGCGGCCGAGAGTTCGGCATACAGCGTCGGCGTGATCGCGTTGCGGGCGCCAGGGTTGCTGTTCGTCAGGATGCGGACCGCGCCCTGCTGCGAGATCAGGACTGTCTTCGTGTCGCTCATGCCGCCAGCCCCTTACCGAGCGCGATGTAGCGCTGCAAGTGATGGTCTTCGTCGCCGAGCTGGTGATCGATCATCACGAGCCGCTTGGCGTAGTGCGGCAGCGGCAGCTCCCACGTCATGCCGATGCCGCCGTGCATCTGGATGCTTTCTTCCGCCACCAGCGCGCCGATGCGGCCGATGCTGAACTTGGCGGCCGACAGGGCGCGCTCGCGCGCCACGCGGTCCGTACCGCCGCTGGCGGCTGCGGCGTTGATCACCGCCGAGCGCGCCTGTTCGATCTCGAGCAGCAGGTCGGCCATGCGGTGCTGCAGCGCCTGGAAGCTGCCGATCAGGATGCCGAATTGCTTCCGCGTGCGGAGGTACTCCAGCGTGGCGGTCTTGGCGGCTTCCATCGCGCCGACGGCTTCGGCGCACAACGCCAGCACGCCGCGGCCGATGGCGCGTTCCAAGGTCGCGGCGCCCTGGCCTTCGGTGCCGAGCAATGCATCGGTGCCGAGCTTCACGCCGTCGAACGTGAGTTCGGCGACGCGGCCGCCGTCGATGGCTGGGCAGCCGCGCACCGTGAGGCCTGCGGTCTTTGCAGGCACGAGGAACAGCGAGATGCCGGCTTCGTCATCGACGTTGCCCGAGGTGCGGGCCGAGACGAGGAACAGGTCGGCCTGCTCGCCCTGCGGCACGACGGCCTTGGCGCCGTTCAGCACCCAGCCATCGCCGCTGCGCTCGGCCTTGGTTTGCACGCGCGTGCGTTCGTAGTGCGTGTCGGCTTCGTCGTGCGCGAAGGCCGCGACGGTCACGCCGTTGATGATGTCGCCGAGCTTTTCCTTCTGCGCATCGCTGCCGGCGGCGCTGAGCGCTTCACCGACCATGACGGCGCCCAGCAGCGGTTCGACCACGAGACCACGGCCCAGCGCTTCGAAGACCACGGCGATGTCGAAGCCGCCGCCGCCGAAGCCGCCGTCGGCTTCGCTGAACAACGCGCCGATCACGCCCAGTTCGGCGAACTGCTGGAAGATTTCCTTGCTGAACCCGTGCGCGGACTTCGCGATGCGGTCGCGCGCATCGAACGCGTACTGCTCGGCGATGAAGCGGTTCAGGCTGTCGGCGAGCATGCGCCGGTCTTCGGTGTGTTCGAAGTTCACTGCATGTCTCCTTACAGGCCCAGGATCATCTTGCTGATGATGTTTTTCTGGATTTCGTTGGAGCCGCCGAAGATCGACAGCTTGCGGTTGTTGAAGTAGCGTGCGGCGGCCGCCTTCGCGTAGGCCGGTCCGAAGGTCTCGCCCCCCTTCTCGGTGTAGCCGTCGTGCAGGGCTTCCTCGACGAAGGGGCGCCCGTAGACGCCCATTGCGCGGCGGGCCAGCGACGAAATCTCCTGGCGGATTTCCGTGCCGCGAATCTTCAGCATCGAGCTCTCCGCACCCGGCACGCCGCCGCCGGCCACGGCAGCGATCACGCGCAGGTTCGTCGTCTTCATGTTCTCCAGGTCGATTTCCACGCGCGCCATGCGCGCGGCGAACGACGGGTCTTCGGCGAGCGGCCTGCCGTTCTTCACCTGCTTGGCGGCAATGCCCTTGAGCTGTTCGAGCGCCGCCACCGAGAAGCCCACGCCCGCGATGTTGGTGCGTTCGTAGGTCAGCAGGTACTTGGCGCAGGTCCAGCCCTTGTTCTCTTCGCCCACGAGGTTCTCGGCCGGCACGCGCACGTCGGAGAAGAACACTTCGTTCACTTCATGCTCACCGTCGAGCGTGATGATCGGGCGCACTTCCACGCCGGGCGCGGTCATGTCGATCAAGAGGAAGCTGATGCCTTCCTGCTTCTTCGCCTCGCGGTTGGTGCGCACCAGGCAGAAGATCATGTTGGCGTGCTGGCCCAGCGTGGTCCAGGTCTTCTGGCCGTTCACGATGTAGTGATCGCCCTGTGCATCGATGTCGCGCACGGCCGAGGTCTTCACCGCCGCGAGGTCGGAGCCCGCGCCGGGTTCCGAATAGCCCTGGCACCACCAGTCCGAGCCATCGAGGATGCGCGGCAGCCAGCGCTGCTTCTGCGCCTCGTTGCCGTACTTGATGAGCACCGGCCCCAGCATGTTCACGCCGAAGGGCACGATGCGCGGCGCGAAGGCGAGGGCGCATTCGTGTTCGAAGATGAACTTCTCCACCGCCGTCCAGCCCGGGCCGCCGTACTGCTCGGGCCAGTGGTTGGCGAGCCAGCCGCGTTCGTTGAGGATGGCGTGCCATTCCTGCATGTCGGCCTTGCTGAGAATCTGGCCGCCGCTGACCTTCGCCGAGAGGCGCGCGGGCAGCTTGTCGGCGAGGAAGGCGCGCACTTCCGCGCGGAAGGCTTCTTCTTCGGAGGTGAAGTTCAGGTCCATTGCTGGCTCCTCAGTAGATTTCAAAGAGGCCGGCCGCGCCCATGCCGCCGGCGATGCACATCGTCACGACCGCGTACTTCGCACCGCGGCGCTTGCCTTCGATGAGCACATGGCCCGTGAGGCGCGCCCCGGTCATGCCGAAGGGGTGGCCGATGGAGATCGCGCCGCCGTTCACGTTGAGAAGTTCCGACGGAATGCCCAGCTTGTCCTGGCAGTAGATCGACTGCGAGGCGAAGGCTTCGTTGAGTTCCCACAGGCCGATGTCCTCGACCTTGAGGCCATGGCGCGCGAGCAGCTTGGGCACCGCGAACACGGGGCCGATGCCCATTTCGTCGGGCTCGCAGCCAGCCAGTGCGAGGCCGCGGAAAGCGCCGAGCGGCTTGATGTTGGCGCGCTCCGCGTCCTTCGCTTCCATCAGCACGCAGGCCGAGGCGCCGTCGGAAAGTTGCGAGGCGTTGCCGGCGGTGATGAACTTGTCCTCGCCCATCACGGGCTTGAGCTTGGCCAGCGCCTCGTAGGTGGTGCCGCGGCGGTTGCAGTTGTCTTCCGTGGCGGTGACTTCGCGGTAGGTGACCTCCTTGGTCTCCTTGTCGGTCACGGCCATCGTGGTGGTGCAGGCGACGATCTCGTCCTTGTAGCGGCCTGCGATCTGCGCTTCTTCGGTCTTGCGCTGGCTCTCGGCGGAGAAGCGGTCCTGCGCCTCGCGGCTGATGCCGTAGCGCTTGGCGACGATGTCGGCCGTGTCGATCATCGCCATGTAGAGCTCGGGCTTGTGCTCGACGATCCACGGGTCCAGGCTGAGGTCGCCGCCATCGCCGGGGCTGCGGCCGCGGATCTGCGAAATGCTTTCGACGCCGCCCGCGATCATGGCCGGCGCACCGTCCACCACGATGCGGCCCGCGGCCATCGCGATGGCCTGCAGGCCCGAGGCGCAGAAGCGGTTCACGGTGGTGCCGGCGATGCTGATCGGCAGGCCCGAACGGATGATGGACTGGCGTGCGATGTTGCGGCCCGTGGTGCCCTCGGGGTAGCCGCAGCCGAGGATCGCGTCCTCGATGAGTGCCGGGTCCAGCCCCGAGCGTTCGACCGCGGCCTTCACCGCGAAAGAGGCCAGCGTGGCGCCGGGGGTGATGTTGAATTCGCCGCGGTGCGCCTTGGTGAGCGGGGTGCGGGCGGTGGAAACGATGACGGCTTCACGCATGGGGATGTCTCCTGGACGGTTGGCTTGTTGGTTATTCGGGTTGATTGAGGCTCGAGAAGTCGGCACCGCGTTCGACCAGCTCCACCAGCAGCGGCGACGGCTTCCAGAAGATCGGGTCTTCCTTGGCGAACTCGCGGATGTCGGCCAGCACCTTCGGCAGGCCCACGGTGTCGGCGTACTTCATCGGGCCGCCACGGTGGCGCGGAAAGCCGTAGCCGTAGAGGAAGGTCACGTCCACGTCGAGCGGGCGCAGCGCGATGCGCTGGAGCACGACATTCGCGCCTTCGTTGACCATCGCGGCCATGTAGCGGCGGATGATTTCTTCATTGGTGAAGCTGCGCCGCACGATGCCCGCGCGCTCGCGCTCGGCGTCGATGATGGCGAGCACCGCCGGGTCGGGCGAACCGGTGCGCGCGCCTTCGGGGTAGAGGTAATAGCCGCGCTGCGTCTTCTGGCCGAACCAGCCGCGCTCGCAGATGCGGTCGGCAATCTGCACGTAGCGCGCCTGTGGGTCGCGCGTGGCGGCCTTGCGCTTGCGCGTGGCCCAGCCGATGTCGCCGCCCGCGAGGTCCGACACCTGGAACGGGCCCATCGGGTAGCCGAACTCGCGCACCGCTTCGTCGATCTGGTAGGGCGAGGCGCCGTCTTCCATCATGTGGTCGGCGGCCTGGCGGTACACCGCGAGGATGCGGTTGCCGATGAAGCCGTCGCACACGCCGGCCCGCACCGGCACCTTCTTCAATTTCTTCGCGAGCTCGAAGCCGGTGGCGACCACGTCGGCGCTCACCTTGGCGGGCACCACGATTTCCAGCAGCTTCATGATGTTGGCCGGCGAGAAGAAGTGCAGGCCCACCACGTCCTGCGGGCGCTTGATGCTCGCGGCGATCTCGTCGATGTCCAGGTACGAGGTGTTGGTGGCGAGCACGGCGCCGGGCTTGCACACGCGGTCGAGCTCGGCGAACACGGCCTTCTTCACGCCCATTTCTTCGAACACGGCTTCGACGACGATGTCGACGTTGGCCAGCGCGTCATACGACGTGGAACCGCTGAAGCGCGCCATCACCGCGGCCTTGGCTTCGGGCGTCATGCGACCCTTGGCGATGAGGCCGTCGTACACCTTCTCGACATGCTGGCGGCCGCGTGCGAGGCTGGGCTCGTCGCGCTCGATCATGGTCACGGGCAGGCCCGCATCGAGCATCGCGACCGCGATGCCCGCGCCCATGGTGCCGCCGCCCACGATGCCGGCCGATTCGAGCTTCCGCGGGTTGGCGGACTTGGTCTCGGGCGCCTTGAGCACTTCGCGCTCGGCGAAGAAGGCGTGGATGAGGCCCGCGCGCTGCGGGCTGTCGATGCACTGCATGAAGAGCTTGCGCTCCAGCGCCATGCCTTCGTCGAAAGGCAGCGTGAGCGCGCCCTCGACGGCTTCGACGATCTTCATCGGCGAGAAGAGGCCGCGGCTCTTCTTGGCTGTGTCGGTGCGTGCGGCTTCTAGGGCGGCGCGGCTGGCTTCCTTGTCGGCGAGGCCGGCGGCTTCGCGCGTGCGGCGCACCGGGGCCTTGGCGGCGACGAGTTCCTCAGCGTAGGCGAGGCCTTCGGCGCGCGCGTCGGCTTCGGTGCCCAGGCGGTCGACGAGGCCGAGCGACAGCGCTTCCTTCGCGCCCGCATGGCGGCCGCTGAGCATCAGTTCGAGCGCGGGCTTCACGCCGATGAGGCGCGGCGCGCGCTGGGTGCCGCCCGAGCCGGGCAGAAGTCCGAGCGCCACTTCGGGCAGTCCCAGCTTGGCCGTGGGCGAGGCGATGCGGTAGTGCGCCGAGAGCGCCACTTCGAGACCGCCGCCGAGCGCGGCGCCGTGGATGGCGGCGACGACCGGCTTCGTGCAGTTCTCGATCGCAAGGCACGCCTCGGGCAGCGACGGTGCCTGCGGCGGCTTGCCGAATTCGCGGATGTCCGCGCCCGCGATGAAGTTGCGGCCGGCGCCGACGATCAGCACCGCCCTGGCAGCGCTGTCCGCCTCGGCCGCGGCGATGGCGGCCACGAGGCCGCGGCGCACATCCACGCCCAGGGCGTTGACGGGCGGGTTGTCGATGGTCACCACGAACACGTCGCCAAGACGTTCGAAGGTGACGGGACCGGAGGACGTGGAGGGGCTCGGAGTGGTGGTGGCCATGTGCTTGTCTCTTGCGTTGGCGGGCCCTCGACGCGGATGCATTCGCGAGGGGCCCGAGGCTCTGGGGGTGAACCCCGCATTCTTGGCCCGCATTGCGGCTTTGACAATTGCATAGACGGTTGACAGACTGTCAAAGGATTTTTGACACAATCGTTAAATGGACCTTCAATCGCTCACCCTGCTGGTGGAAATCCTTGACGCCGGCAACCTGAGCGCCGCGGCGCGCCGGCTCAAGATGAGCCGCGCCAACGTCAGCTACCACCTGAACCAACTGGAGCGCTCGGTCGGCGCGCAGCTCGTGCGGCGCACCACCCGGCGCGCCGAGCCGACCGAAATCGGCCTCAGGCTCTACCAGCATGGGGTGGCCATCCAGACCGAGCTGCTGGCCGCGCGCGAATCGGTCACCACGCTGGGCGAAGGCCTGCAGGGCCGCGTGCGGCTGAGCGTGCCCAGCGGCTATGGGCAACTGGTCATGGCCGACTGGCTGATCGACTTCAAGCGCCAGTACCCCGGCATCGTGCTGGACGTGGTGTTCGAGAACCGCATCGAGGACTTGCTGCGCGACGAGGTCGACATCGCGGTGCGCGTGATTCCCGAACCGCCGCAGAACCTGGTGGCGCGCGACCTCGGGCCGGTGCGCTACGTGGCGTGCGCCTCACGCGACTACGCGGAAAAACATCCGCTGCCCGTGCAACTGGACGAATTGCAGGGCGCGCCGGTGGTCACCGCCGCGGTCATCGGCCGGCAGCTTCGCGTATCGGCTTATCAGGGAGAAACGCGGCGCGAGGTGATCCTGGAGCCGACGCTGATTTCAGAGAATTTTCTGTTCCTGCGCCAGGCGATCCTGGCCGGCCTGGGTATCGGCCTCGTGCCCGACTACGTGGTGCAGGAAGACGTGCGCAAGGGCGAGGTGCTGACCACGCTGGACGACTGGCGCCTCAGCATCTTCGGCACGCAGATGTTCATGCTCTACATGCCGAACCGGCAGCACACGCGCGCGATCCGCACTTTCATCGACTTCATCCTGGAGCGGGCACGGGCGGCCGGCGCGCCGCCGGGCGATCAGTCGCAGCGGTAGATCACTTCCCCGGCGGGGACCTGCGCGGCCGGGATTTCCGAGCCTGCAGCGCTCAGGAAGCGCATCGGCGCACCGAAATTGCGGCAGTAGTTTTCCGCGTCCTGCGCGCTGGGCGACTTGAGCACGCCGTCGTTGAGAAAGGTGACGCGGGGCGCGGGACGCGACACGCATCCTGCGGCCAGGGCGGTGGCGACGAGAGCAAAAAGGGCGGTGAAGCGGCGCATCGTGAACGCGCATCGCTGCGCGCAGTGGTGGAAAGAAAAGAAGTGCGCGACTTTAGCGGCTGTAGAGCCCCACCACGCTCTGCCCGCCCAGCGCGTGCCCCTTGAGCGCCGCGAGCAGCGCATCGCGCGTGAGCCCGGCCGGCAACGCGCCTGGCGCGAGGTCGGATGCGACCACCGTCAGCACGTAGTGGTGCGGATGGTCCCCGACCGGCGGGCACATGCCGCGGTAGGCCGTCGCGCCCGCCACGTTCGTGCCCACGGTGAAGCCGCCCGTCTCGTTCGCCTTGAGCTGGCCGCGCTCGGCCGGGATGTTGTAGGCCACCCAGTGCGAGACGCCCAGGCCCATCGCGCCGTCCGGATCGGACAGCAGCACCGCGACCGACTTCGCCTTGGCGGGCAACTGCGTCCAGGCCACGGGCATCGAGACGTTCTTGCCGCCGCAGTCGCCGACACCGGCGTGCTCGGCGGGAATGGTGCCGTTGTCGGCGAAGGCGGTGGAGGTGACCTTCATGCCGGTGGGCGCCTTGCCGCCGGTGGCGGGTGCCACGGCGCTGCAACCCGAGAGAAGCGCCGCAAGTGAAATGGCGGAGATGGAGAGGGTGTGCATGTGTTTTCCAGGGTAGTTGTTGTCGATCAATCGGTGAGCCACACGTGGCCCTCTTCGTCTTCGCGCAGCGCCACGGGCGTGAGCCGCGCGCCGCGGCAGGGGCCGCCGACGCACTTGCCGGTGTCCGGCTCGAAGATCGCGCCGTGCCGCGCGCACATCAAAAAGCGGCCCGAGCTTTCGAGGATCTGGCCCTCGAAGTCGAGCGGGCCGCCCGCGTGCGGACATTGGTTGAGGTAGCCGTGCACGCCGCCGTGCCACCGGACCGCGAAGGCGGGTGTGCCGTCGGGCGCAGTGAACGTGGCAGCCAGGCCGCCGTCGGCGAGCTTCGAGGAAATCAGGCGCGGGGCCGCGGCGTCGCGTGGGGGAGAAAGCGTCATCGGCGCCGAGCGTAGCCGAGGCCCTCGCGCCGGGCAATGCAACGCGGCCAGCTTGCGCCTTCTTCCGACATGGGTTCTCGAAAACTGTATATTCATACAGTATTTTCCAGCTCAGCAAAACCGTGGATATCCAGCGCAAACTCGCCATCCTTGCGGACGCCGCCAAGTACGACGCCTCGTGCGCGTCCAGCGGCTCGCAGCCGCGCGACTCGCTCGGCGGCCGCGGCATCGGTTCGACCGAGGGCGCCGGCATCTGCCACAGCTACGCGCCCGACGGCCGCTGCATCTCGCTCCTGAAGGTGCTGCTTACCAACCACTGCCAGTACGACTGCCTCTATTGCGTCAACCGCGCGTCGAGCAATGTGCCGCGCGCGCGTTTCCGCGTCGAGGAAGTGGTGCAGCTCACGCTCGACTTCTACCGCCGCAACTGCATCGAAGGCCTGTTTCTCTCCAGCGGGATCATCAAGTCGCCCGACCACACGATGGAGCAGGTGGTCGAGGTGGCGCGCCAGCTGCGCGAAGACCACGACTTTCGCGGCTACATCCACCTGAAGACCATTCCCGACGCCAGCGACGAACTCATCGCCCGCGCCGGTCGTTATGCCGACCGGCTCAGCATCAATGTCGAGATGCCCACCACCGAAGGCCTGCAGGCGCTCGCGCCCGAGAAGGACGAGAGCGCGATCCGCCGTTCGATGGCGCGGCTGCGGCTGCGCATCGACGACACGCGCGAGGAGGCGCGCCGCGTGGTGCCGATCCGCGCGCTTCCCGGTGCGGCGCCCACCGCCGCGAAGCCGCCGCCCTTCGCGCCCGCGGGCCAGAGCACGCAGATGATCGTGGGCGCCGACGCCACCGACGACCGCCACATCCTCGCCGCGAGCGCCACGCTCTACGGCGCCTACAAGTTGAAGCGCGTCTATTACTCGGCCTTCAGCCCCATCCCCGATGCGGCGCGCGCGCTGCCGCTGGTCGCGCCGCCGCTCATGCGCGAGCACCGGCTCTACCAGGCCGACTGGCTCATGCGCTTCTACGGCTTCGAGCACCAGGAAATCGTGGCCGCGCCCGATGGCCTGCTGCGGCTCGACGTCGATCCCAAGATGGCCTGGGCGCTCGCGCATGCCGAGCGTTTTCCGGTCGACCTGAACCACGCGCCGCGCGAGATGCTGCTGCGCGTGCCGGGCCTGGGCGTGAAGGCGGTCGAGCGGCTGCTGCAGGCGCGGCGCGTGCGCCGGGTGCGCGCGGACGACCTGCGGCGGCTGCATGTGCCGGCGCGCAAGGTGCTGCCGTTCGTGGTGGCGGATGGGCACCGGCCCGCGGCGGGTGCGATGGCGGCGGCGGTACCGGCGCCTGCCGCGCAACCGACGCAAGCCGCATTGTTCTGAGCGGGCCTCCGATGCACGTGCGGCTCGACAACCCGATCGATCTCGACGCCTTCCGCCATCACGCGCGGCAACTGCTGGCCGGGGGCGTTCCGCCGGAGCAGGTCGAATGGAATGGGGAGCGGGTTGCCGGTCTGTTCGACGAGACGAACGACGCAGCGCCAACACCGCTCATCGCGGGCGCGCCGCATGCCGTGCCCGCCGCCTTCGTCGCGCTGTGCGGCGACGTCATCCTGCATCGCGACCCGCAGCGCTTCGCCCTGATGTACCGCCTGCTGTGGCGCCTCGCGCACGAGCCCTCGCTGCGGCACGACCCGCTCGATGCCGACATGATGCAGGCGCAGCTGATGGCCAAGGCCGTGCACCGCGACATCCACAAGATGCGCGCCTTCGTGCGCTTCACCCGTGTCATGGGCGACGACGGGCTCGAGCGCCACGTCGCCTGGTTCGAGCCCGACCACCACATCGTCGAGGCCAACGCGCCGTTCTTCGCGCGCCGCTTCGCGCAGATGCGCTGGGCCATCCTCACGCCCGAGCGTTGTGTCGAATGGAACGGCGAGGCGCTGGCTTTCCGCGACGGCGCCGACCGCCGCGAGAAGCCGCCGCCCGACGCGGGCGAGCAGCTCTGGCTCACTTACTACGAGCACATCTTCAACCCCGCGCGCCTGAAGGTCGCGATGATGCGGCGCGAGATGCCGCGCCGTTACTGGCACAACCTGCCCGAGGCCGCGCTGATCCAGCCGCTCACGGACGCGGCCGAGGCGCGCAGCCAATCGATGATCGATGCGCCACCGACGGCGGCGCGGCGCATCCGCGCGCCCATTGCGCTGCATGTGCGGCCGGCCGAGGGCGTGGCGCCTGCCGACCTGGGCGAGTTGCGCGCGGCAGCGCACGCCTGCCGCGCTTGCCCCATCGGCGCGCTCGCCACGCAGGCCGTGTGCGGCGAGGGGCCGCTGGCGCCGCAACACATGCTCGTCGGCGAACAACCCGGCGACCAGGAAGACCTCATGGGCCGCCCTTTCGTCGGCCCGGCCGGCCAGTTGCTCGACCGCGCGATGGCGCAACTGGGCTGGGCGCGCGACAGCGTGTACCTCGCCAACGCCGTCAAGCATTTCAAGTACGAGCTGCGCGGCAAGCGCCGCATCCACAAGACCGCGGCGCAGCGCGAAGCCGACGCCTGCGCGCACTGGCTCGACAGCGAGATATCGCTCGTGAGGCCTGAAGGACTGGTGGCGCTAGGCGCCACGGCGGCGCGTGCCTTGCTGGGCCGGCCGGTGGCGGTGCAGGCCGAGCGCGGGGCGTGGCTGCACGAGCGCAGCGACGGCAGACCGGTGTTCGTCACCCTGCATCCTTCCGCGCTGCTGAGGCTCGCGGACGGGGAGCGCGTCGCGGCTTATGCCCGCTGGCTGGACGACCTCGAACGCGCGCGCGGCACGGTTTCTGCTGCAATCGCGGCATGAATGCCGAATCGCCCCTTGCAGCGCCGCTCGTTGCGCAACCGCTCACATCCACGGCCTTTGCGCCCTTCGGCACGGTGATCGAGGCTCCGACCGGCGAAGGCCGCCCGATCAACGGCGGCAACGCACGGCGCTTCGACCTGCTCGGCGATCTGCAACTCGATGCCGACGGCGGCCGGCCGATGCTCGCGCTGTTCCGCGCGCAGGCGCGAAGCTTTCCGCACGAGGTCACGGAGATGGAGCGGCATGCGCTCGGCAGCCAGGCTTTCGTTCCGCTGGGCGAGCGGCGCTTCGTGATCGTGGTGGCGCGCGCGGGCGATGCGCCGGTGTCGCACCGCGATCTCGCGGCCTTCGTGACCGATGGGCATCAAGGCGTGGTGCTCGCGCCCGGCACCTGGCACCACGCACTGCTCGCGGTCGATGTGGGGGACTTCGTGGTGATCGAGCGGGCGGCGGCTGCGGTCGACTGCGATGTCTGCTGGCTGCAGGAGCCGCTGCGCGTCGTGGCTGCCGCGTCGCGCTGATCAGACAGGGCGCAGCTGGTCCGCGAGCGAGCGCGTCTTCTCGGTGACCGTGCTGCCGGTGTGCAGCGTGGTCTTGCGCTCGATGAGCATCAGGTGGCATTCCTCCTCGGCGACCGGGTTGTGCCGCACGCCCTTGGGCACGACGAACATCTCGCCCTCACCGAGCTCGACGGGGCCGGCTTCCATCTCGATGCGCAAACGGCCCTTGAGCACCATGAACAACTCGTCTTCGTTGTCATGGCTGTGCCAGGCGAGCGAGCCGTGGACCTTGGCGACCTTGATGTAGGCGTCGTCGACTTCTGCGACGACGCGCGGCGACCAGAACTCGGTGAGCGAGGCGGCGATTTCCTTGGGGGTGCTGACCTGGTGGGTGTTCGACATGAGGCTTCTGTGCAGGACGTGGGAGTGGCAGCCTACCCCAGGCCGCACGATCTCGCACGCCCTCGCACGCCCTCGCACTAACCCGCGATGCGCTCGGCCAGCGCGATCAGCGACCGGTCCGACCCCGCCGGCCCCAGCAGCGAAATGCCCAGCGGCGCGCCATCGCGCGTGGCGAGCGGCATCGAGAGCTGCGGAAACCCCGCCAGCCCCGCGATGCACAAGAGGCGGATCGCGCGGTTGCGGTAATCCTCCATCGACGCCTCGCTGTCGCTGCGCAGCGGCGCGATGTCGGGCATGGTCGGCATCAGCAGCACGCCGTCGGTGCCCAGCAGGTTGGCCAGGTGCGCGCGGAACGCGGTGCGGAAAACCCGCGCGGTCGCCACCTGCGCATCGGTCACATCGCGCGACCACGCAAAGCGCTCGGCCACGCCGGGGCCGAGCGGCGGCGCGTAGCGCTCGATCAGCGGGCCGTCGGTGAGCCAGGCTTCGCGCGACTGCAGGTAGCGGAAGTGCCAGTACATCGCGTCGAAGGATTCCATCGCGACGGTCGTGCCCTTTGCCGGGCCGAGCAGGCTTTGCACGCGATCGGCCGCGTCTTGCAGCGCTTCGGCCGCGGCAGGCACGGCGAGCGCCCAGACATCGTCGGGCCGCAGCAGTCGCACACGTTCGGGCAAGGCCTGCGCATCCGCGCCGAGCAGCACATCGGCCACACGCGCGAAGGTGCCGATGTCGCGCGCGAACCAGCCGCAGGTGTCGAAGCTGGGCGCGAGGTCGAGCGCGCCTTCCAGGCTCACGCGGCCGTGCGTCGGGCGCAGGCCGTAGAGGCCGCAGTGGTTGGCCGGCGCGCGCACCGAGCCGCCGGTGTCGGTGCCGAGCGCAAAGTCGCACAGATTCGAGGACACGGCCGAGGCCGACCCCGACGACGAGCCGCCCGTGATGCGCAGCGGCGCGCCGCCGTTGGCCGGTGCGCCGAAGTGCGCGTTGTTGCCGTTCATCGAGAACGCGAGTTCGTCGGTCACGGTCTTGCCCGCGAAGCGCGCACCGGCATCGAGCAGCTTCTGCACCGTGGGCGCGGTGCGGGTCTTGATGCCCGACATCGCCAGCACGATCGGGTTGCCGCCGCCGGTCGGATAGCCGGCCACGTCGAACAGGTCCTTGGCGGCAAAGCTCAGGTCCGACAGCGGGCCGGTGCCGGCGCGCGCCACCGGCGCATCGGGGTACGGAACGAAGGCGTGGGCAGGGTCGTGCAATGGCATGGCAATGAGAGGCGTGAAGGAGGAAGACTCAGGCGACCAGCACGGGTGCAATGGCTGCGGCCGCCTCCGTGTGGATGCAGCGTACACGGTGATTCGGTGCCAGTTCAATCACCGGCGGTTGTGCGGCGCGGCACGCATCGCTCGCGAGCGCGCAGCGCTCGGCAAAGGAGCAGCCGGGCGGCAGCGCCGAAAGATCGGGCGGCGCACCGCCGATGGTCTCCAGCCGCGTGCCACGCGCGAGCGCCCCGTGCGCGCGGCTCTTGAGTAGCGCGATGGTGTACGGATGGCGCGGCGAGCGGATCAGCTCGCGCGCCGTGCCTTCCTCGACGATGCGCCCCGCATACATCACCGCGATGCGGTCGGCCACCTCGACGGCCGCGCCGATGTCGTGCGTGACGAAGATCACCGAGAGGCCGAGGTCGCGCTGCAGCTCGCGCAGCAGCAACAGGATCTGGATCTGCACCGTGGCGTCGAGCGCCGTGGTCGGCTCGTCGGCCAGCAGCAGTTGCGGCTTGCAGGCGAGGGCGAGCGCGATCATGGCGCGCTGGCGCATGCCACCCGACATCTCGTGCGGATAGGCCTGCAGGCGCCGTTCGGGGCTCGGAATGCGCACGCGCTCGAACAGCGCCAGCGCGCGCTGCTGCGCCTCGGCCTGGCTCACGGACTCGTGGCGGCGGATCGACTCGACGATCTGCGCGCCCACCGAGTACACCGGGTCGAGCGCGAGCAGCGGCTCCTGGAAGATCATCGAGGCGACCTTGCCGCGGAAGTCCGCGAGCTCGCGCTGCGGCATCGCAAGCACGTCGCGGCCCGCCACTTCCACCTGCCCGCCCATGCGGGTGCGGCGCTCGGGGTGCAGGCGCAGCAGCGTGCGCAGGGTCACGCTCTTGCCCGAGCCCGACTCCCCGATCAGCGCGACCACCTCGCCGCGCTGCACTTCGAGGCTCACGCCGCTGACCGCGTGCACGGGCTTGCGGCCGCCGCTGAAAGTGACGCTGAGGTCGCGCAGCCGGACCATGGGGCCGGTGGCGGCGGTTTCTGCTGCTGTTGTCGCTGTTGTCGCTGTTGTCGCTGTTGTCGCTGTTGCGCTCATGCGGCCTGCCTCTGCAAGAAGGGTTGCGGCTGCGCCATCGGATGCCCGCTGCCTGGCTCGTGCACCAGGCAGCTCACCGCATGCTGCGAATCCGTCGCGATGCGCTCGGGCACGATCTGGCTGCACACGGGCGCCGCGATGGAGCAGCGCGGATGGAAGCGGCAGCCCGTCGGCGGGTTGATCGGGTTCGGCGGATCGCCCGCGAGCGCCGCCACCTCGGTGCGGTGGTCCGGGTCCATCGATGGCATCGAGGACAGCAGCGCGCGCGTGTACGGGTGCGCGGGCGTCTCGTACAGCGCATCGGCCGGACCGATCTCGGCCACTTGACCGAGGTACATCACCATCACGCGGTCGCTCACATAGCGCACCACGTTGAGGTCGTGGCTGATGAAGACGTAGGTCAGGCCGAACTCGGTCTTCAGGTCGAGCAGCAGGTTGATGACCTGCGCCTCCACCGACTTGTCGAGCGCCGACACGGCTTCGTCGAGGATCACCATGCGCGGCTGCAATGCGAGCGCCCGCGCGATGTTCACGCGCTGCCGCTGGCCCCCGGAGAGTTCATGCGGATAGCGCTCGGCAAAGCGCTGCGGCGCGAGGCCCACGCGCGCCAGCAGGTCGCGCGCCCGTGCCACCGATTCGCGCCGCGACACGCCATGCACCTGCGGCCCGAAGGCGACCGAATCCTCGATCGTGAGGCGCGGATTGAGCGAGGCGTAGCTGTCCTGGAACACCATCTGCACCTGACGGCGGAATTCCTTCAGCGGCAGGTCGCGGCCGCCGACTTCACGGCCGTCGAAGATCACCTCGCCGCGCGTCGGTTCGATGAGCTGCATCAGGAGGCGCGCGGTGGTCGACTTGCCGCAGCCCGATTCGCCGACCACGCCGAGGGTCTCGCCCTTCATCACTTCGAAGTCCACGCCATCCACGGCGCGCACCACGCCGCCGCCACGGCCCAGCGGGTCTTTCTTGAGCGGGAAGTGCTTGACCAGGCCCGAGATGGTGAGAAGCGGCTGCGCGGGGCCGCCGATGTCTTTCAGTGCTTCCATGGCTTCAGCCCTTGTTGTCCATCGCCGAACGCAGGCCGTCGGACAGGAGGTTGAAGGAAATCGAGGTGATGAAGATCATCGCCCCCGGCAGTGCGGCAACCCACGGCTGCACGTAGATCGCGGTGCGCAGCGTGTTGAGCATCAGGCCCCACTCGGGTTCGGGCGGCTTCACGCCCAGGCCGAGGAACGAGAGGCCCGAGGCCAGGATCATCGACACCGCGATGAGGCTGGTGGCGTAGACGAAGATCGGCCCGAGCACATTGCCCAGCACATGCACTCGCACGATGGTGAAGGGGCTGGCGCCCGAGGCGCGCGCCGCTTCCACGTAGTCGCGGGTGCGCACCTGTGTGGTCACGCTCTCGGCCACGCGCGCAATCTGCGGAATGAAGACGATGGTCAGCGAGATCAGCGAATTGACCACGCCCGCGCCCAGCGTGCCCGAGAGCGCGATGGCCAGCAGCACCGACGGGAACGCGTAGAACACGTCGATGGTGCGCATGATCAGCGTGTTGGCGATGCCGCCCGCGTAGCCCGCGACGATGCCGATCACCGTGCCCAGCACGAAGGCGCAAAGCACTGGCGTGATGCCGATGAAGAGCGACAGCCGCGCGCCGACGATCAGCCGCGAGAGCATGTCGCGGCCCAGCTCGTCGCTGCCGAAGGGCAGGCCCTCGGTGCCGATGGGCTTGAGCCGCTTGAGCATGGATGACTGGTACGGATCGGACGGCGCGAGCCACGGGCCGAACACCGCGATCGCGATCAGCAGCAGCACGACGATGGCGGCGCCCACGGCCACCGGATCACGACGAAAGCGCAGCCAGACGGAGGCCCAGTAGCCGCGCGAGCGTTGCGCCGGCAGCGGTTCGACGGCGGCGGCGGTGGGAGAAGAAGCGAGCACGGTGGACATGGCTTGGCGGTTCTCTTCCTTCAGGCGCGCGCGATGCGCGGATCGAGCAAGGTCTGCAGCACGTCGACCAGCAGGTTGAGCACCACGAAGAACATCGCCAGCACCAGGATCGTTCCCTGCAGCAGCGGCAGGTCGCGCTGGAAGATCGCGGAGTTCAACAGGAAGCCGGTGCCGGGCCAGGAGAACACGGTCTCGATCAGGATCGAGCCGCCGAGCAGGTAGCCCAATTGCAGGCCCATCACGGCCAGTGCCGTGGGCGCGGCGTTCTTCACCATGTGGCGGAACACGCCGAAGTGCGTGAGGCCCTTGGCGCGCAGTCCGACGATGAACTCCTGGTCGAGGATGTCAGCCACCAGCGCACGCACCGTGCGCGCGATGATGCCCATCGGGATCACCGACATCGTAAGCGCCGGCAGCAGCAGGAACTGCAGGTGCTCCCAGTTCCAGGCCCAGTCGTCCGAGCCGCTCGGGCCGGCGCCCGTGGCGGGCAGCCACATGAGCTGCGACGAGAACACGATCACCATCACCATGCCCAGCCAGTAGTGCGGCACGCTCACGCCGAGCACCGAGAACATCGAGGCGAGCCTGTCGATCCACGAGTTGCGGAAATAGCCCGCCACGAAGCCGAAGAGGCACCCCAGCACGAAGCCGATGAAGGTGGCCATCACCGCCAGCCGCAGCGTGTTGCCCACGGCGGTGAACACCTCGCCGGCCACCGCGCGATTGCTCGCGATGGACACGCCCAGGTCGCCGTGCAGCGCGCGCCAGACCCACATGCCGAACTGCTCGGGCAGCGAGCGGTTGAAGCCGTAGAGCTCGCGCAGCTGCGCCTGCAGGTCCGCGGAAGCGTCGGGCGGCAGGATCGACACCAGCGGATCGCCGGGTGCGATGTGCACGAGCAGGAAGCACACGAGGGCCACGCCGATCATGATCGGCACGGCGTAGATCACGCGGCGCAGGAGGTAGGTGAGCATCGTGGGTTCTGGCTTGCAATAGATAAGAACCGTTCGGGCTGAGCTTGTCGAAGCCTCGCGCGGCGCTTCGACCCTTCGACAGGCTCAGGACAGGCCAAGCTCAGCGTGAACGGTTTGGGTTTCATCTCCTTGAACGTATCTTGGGCATCAGTCCATCGTCATGGTCGCGATGTCGATGAACCAGCTCTTGGGCTGCACCACGTTCTTCACCTTGGCCGACATGGCGCGCGGACCCACGTCGTGCGCGATCCACACGAAGGGTGCGTCGTCCACGATGTGGGTGTGCAGCTTCGCGAGCGCGGCGTCGCGCGCCTTGTCGTCGAAGCTGGTGCGCGCATCGGCCACCAGCTTGTCGACCTCGGCGTTGCCGTAGTAGCCCCAGTTGTTCGACACCGGCGGGAAGGCCTTGGTGCTCACGAAGCGCACCATCGCGAAGAACGGGTCCATCGCCGCGAAGCTGATATTGACCGCGTTGGCGCCGTTGGCCGACGGGTCCTTCGCACCCTTGCGCCAGTTGGTGAAGAGCGTGTTCCATTCGATCACGTCGAACTGCACGTCGAAGAAGCACTGCTTGAGCGACTGCTGCGCGAACTCGTTCATCGGCAGCGGCTGCATCTGGCCCGAGCCCGAGGCCGAGATCTGCACCTTCACCTTGATCGGCTTGGCGGCCGAGTAGCCGGCCTGCGTCATGAGCGCCTGCGCAGCCTTCACGTCGTACCTGATGTCGAAGCTGGGCTTGCCGAACCACGGATGGCCCGGCGGCACCGTGCCCTTGGGCTCGGCCATCATGCCGCCCAGCAGTTGCTTCATGCCGCCGCGGTCGATGCACAGGTTGGCCGCCTGGCGCACGCGCTTGTCGAGCCACGGCGAGCCTTCTGCGAACGACAGTTGCCACGGCCACACGTGCGGCTGTGCATTCGAATAGATCTTGAAGCCGCGCTGCGTGATCTGCGCCATTGCGTCGGGCGAGGGCGCCTCGATCCAGTCGACCTGCCCGCCCAGCAGCGCGGCGGTGCGCGCGTTGGCTTCGGGCATGGGGATCATCACGACCTTGTCGATCTTCGGCACGCGCTTCGCGTCCCAGTACGTCTTGTTGGCGGCGAGCTCCAGCCGCTCGCGCGCCACGAAGCGCGTGACCTTGAACGGGCCCGAGCCGGACGGGTCGGCGGCGAAGGCGGTCCAGGCGGCCTTGGCCTTGTCGGCGGGCGTGGCGCCGGCAGCGGCGTCGAACTTCTTCTGCCAGTGCGCGGGCGAGGCCATGAACAGGTTCGACAGGTTGATCGGCAGGAACGCATCGGGCTCGCTGGTGGTGAGCTCGACCGTCATGTCGTCGATCTTGCGGGCCGACCTGAGCGTGGGCATGCGCGAGGCGGTGACGCCGACCTGGCTGGGGTCGAACTGCGGCGCATCCTTGTCGAGCACCTTCTGTACGTTCCACACCACCGCGTCGGCATTGAAGGCCGAACCGTCGTGGAACTTGACGCCGGGGCGCAGCTTGAAGACCCACTTGGTCTTGTCCTTCGCATCGACCGCCCACGCGGTGGCAACGCCGGGAATCAGCACGCTGGGCGCGTCGGCCTTGGACAGGTCCCACTGCGTGAGCGCGTCGTAGATCGGGATGCCGGTGAAGCGGTTGCCTTCGAAGCCCTGGTCGGGCTGGCCGAGGGTGCGCGGAATGTCGGCGGCGGTCATGGCGATGCGCAACGTCTTTTCCTGGGCCAGCGCGGCGGGCGATGCAAGGACCAGGACGGCGAGCGCCGCGCAGGCGGCCAGGGGTTTCAGGAACAGGGCGGGGGCAGCACGCTTCACATGGAACTCCGGTGTGGGGGATGACGGAAAGGCGAAGGAAGCCTTCAAGCACGACATGTGCCAACCGGCGCAGAGGCCCCAGACATGCGCTGGCTATTTCTGGTTGTCGCTGCCTATTGCGGCGATGCCGCCATCCCGGCTAGGCCATCCGACCGATAGACGAAGCCGCGCCCCGCTTTCGACAATGCAGCCGCCCGCTTCGAAAGCCGAAGTCGCGCGGGCGAGGGCAAGAACCGATGACAACACTGAGACAAGGCTCGCGCGGGGCCGATGTCCGCAGGCTGCAGGAGGCCCTGAACAGGACGCTGCGGCCGGGGCCCGGGCTCGTGATCGATGGCGACTACGGTCCATTCACCCGGATGGCCGTGCGCCGGCTGCAGGCTGCGAACTGGCTGGTCGAGGATGGCGAGGCCGGTCTCTGCACGCAGAACCTCGTGTTCGGCCGGGAGGTCCGCGAGCCGATCCTGCATCCCGTCGCACTGATTCCGCAGCCCGTGCCCGCCCTGTGCTGGGCGGCTGCCACGGCCATGATCACGCGCTCCACGGTGCCGGCGGTGGTCGCGCGCACGCCGGGCGAACTGGTCGCCGAGGACGGCGGGCTGCGCAGCTTCGCGGACGCCGACGAGGCGATGACGGCCGATGCGCTTTTCGCATCCGCGCACGGTTTGGTGCTGCAGCGGCCGGCGATGTCCTGGACGGTCTGTGCCATGCGCACCGCGCTGGAGAGCGGGCTGCTGATGTTCGACCTGCGCTGGGGCGCCAAGGGCCATGCGGCCGGCGGCCCGGGGCACATGGTCGTCGTGGCGGGCATCCGCGGGGACGGCGAGGAGGGCACCACGCTGCGCATCTTCGATCCCTGGCCGCCGAACAAGGGCGCGCGCTGCTCGGTCAACCATGCGAGCTGGAGCCGGCACACGGCCGCAACCATCTGCAGGGTGTTCCTGCACGCGTAGCCCGCAGCGGCGAAGGGCACGCCGGGGAGGCGGTGCGACAATCCCCGCGCCATGACAGACACCCTCACGATCACCCGCCCCGACGACTGGCATTTGCATGTGCGCGATGGCGCCGCGCTCGAAGCCGTCGTACCGCACAGCGCGCGCCAGTTCGGCCGCGCGCTGATCATGCCGAACCTGCGTCCCCCCGTGACCACCGCCGCCCAGGCCGTGGCGTATCGCGACCGCATCCTTGCCGCCGTGCCCGAAGGCACCGCCTTCGAACCGGTGATGTCGCTCTACTTGACCGACAAGCTGCCGCCCGAGGAAATCGCCCTCGCCGCCGAAGCCGGCGTGCGCGCGCTCAAGCTCTACCCGGCCGGAGCCACAACCAACAGCGATGCCGGCGTGACCGACATCCGCAAGACCTACAAGACGCTCGAGGCCATGCAGAAGCACGGCCTGCTGCTGCTGGTGCACGGCGAGGTGACCGACCCGGCCATCGACCTGTTCGACCGCGAGGCCGTCTTCGTCGACCGCGTGATGATCCCGCTGCGCCGCGACTTCCCCGAGCTCAAGGTGGTGTTCGAGCACCTGACCACCAAAGAGGGCGCCCACTACGTGCGCGATGCCGACCGCTTCACGGCCGCCACCATCACCGCGCACCACCTGCTCTACAACCGCAACGCCATCTTCACCGGCGGCATCCGCCCGCATTACTACTGCCTGCCGGTGCTCAAGCGCGAGACGCACCGCGTCGCGCTGGTCGAAGCGGCTGCCAGCGGCAGCGACCGCTTCTTCCTCGGCACCGACAGCGCGCCGCACCCCGCGCACCTGAAGGAGCACGCGCTCGGTTGCGCCGGCTGCTACACCGCGCTGACCGCGATCGAGCTGTATGCCGAAGCCTTCGACAGCGTGAACGCGCTCGACAAGCTGGAAGGCTTCGCGAGCTTCCACGGCCCCGATTTCTACGGCCTGCCGCGCCACACCGACACCGTCACGCTCAAGCGCGAGACATGGACCGTGCCGGAGACCGTGCCTTACGGCGAAGCGACGCTCAAGCCGCTGCGCGGCGGCGAAACCATCAACTGGAAGCTCATGTAATGAGCGCTGTCGGCACGCCGACAAGCGCCACGGCCAAGAACTTGGCCGTTTTTATCGACGCCGACAATCTGAACGACGCCACTGCGCTCGACCATGTTCTGCTGGCATTGCGACCGATGGCCGATCGCGTGATTTACAGGCGTGCATATGGCAGGCCGGAAAGCCTCAAGGCCATTCATGCTGTCCTCTGGAGGCATGGCGTCCGGCCGGTAGCCAACTTGATCGTCGACAAGACGACAACCGACAGTGCCTTGGTGATCGATGCCGTGGAAGCGGTATGCACCAACGACATCGATATCGTCGCGATATGTTCCGGGGACGCGGATTTTGTTCCGCTGGCCCTTTGGCTGCGAGAGAAGGGCTGCAGGGTTCTTTGCTACAGCTTGGCGAACAAGATATTTGCCAACCCCGACAGTTTTTACGACGACGTGGTGTTGCTGGATGTGGTGGAGGATGCAAGCCCCGCAGAGGCGCCACAACCTCAGTGTGTGCAAGAAAGCGCGACAGCGGCTGAAAGTCCGCCGCCCGCCCGGCCCAAGCCAGTGCCGGCGAGCAAGCCGAAGCCGGAACCTGCGAAGACAGTGGCTGCGTCTTCGGCCAAGGCCGTTGTTGTCGCAGGACCATCGATCAAAAAGATTCTTTCGATCCTTCCCGAGCTCAAAGGCAAGCAACCCGTGCATCTGAGCCAGATTGCGACCAAGTTGCGCGATGCGGGAGTTCTGGAGGCGAAGGCAAAACCGGTCACCCTGTTCCGACGTCACCCCGCACAATTTGAGCTTATGCCCGAAGGCCAACCGAATAGCGTCAGGTATCGAGGCTGAGCCCGCAGAACGGCTGTCGAGCGATGGCCGAGTATTCACTGAAAACCAATATGACTCCTACCCTTCGCGTGATGCTCCTGATCGATGCCGACAACGTCTCGGCCGACGTGATCGAGCAGGCCGTGCAGCGCACGATGGACGAATACGGCGCCGTCCACGTGCGCCGTGCGTACTGCAACGCCGAGATGGCGGTCAATCGGCAGGCGCTCTTCAAGCAGCTTTCGGTGCGGCCGATGGTGAACCTCTCGGCCGGCAAGAACAGCACCGACATCGCGCTCGCGGTCGATGCGATCGACCTCGTGATCGCCGAGCGGCCCGACGTGGTGGTGCTGGTGTCCTCGGACTCCGACTTCGCGCCGCTCGTGAGCCGGCTGCGCGAGAAGGGCTGCCGCGTCTGCGGCATCGGGCAGCAGGGCAAGACGGGCGACGAGACGGTCGGCATCTACGACACCTTCATCGATCTCGCGCACCACAGCGTGAAGCCGGCGGCGCGCACCGCTGCGGCGAAGAAGGTGACTGCGAAGGTGCCTGCCGCGAAGACCACGCGCGCGAAAAGCGCGGCGGCACCCGGGAAGAAAGCGGCGACCAAGACGGCCGCCAGGAAGACGGCGCGGGCCGCCGCACCTCCGCCCCAGCCCACGCCGCAGCCGGTCTCCGAAGCCGCCGAGTTCATCCTGGAAGCCGCGCCGGCCCTGCGAAGCGGCAAGGACGTGCCGCTCAACGACGTGGCGAAAGCCCTGCGCACCGCAGGCCTCCTCAGCAAGAGCGGCAGCTCGCTCAAGCTGTTCGACAAGCTGACGGCGGAGTTCGCGGTGATGCAGCACCCCGACCGCATCCGCTGGACGGGCGCGTCCGCGTCCTGATTCGATGCTGCCGGCGGTCGACTGGGCGCAGCCCTGGCTCGCGCCCTATCGCACCCACGGAGAGGTCGCGGCGCAGGCCGCGAGCAATGCATCGGTCGCCTCGGCGCTGCAGGCCGCCAAGCCGCCGTCGGCGCCCGACTTCGTGCATCAGGACAACCTGCCTGCCGGCCAAGCCTACGAAGCGCACATCTTCGAGACCCGCACCGTGCCGACCCGCGACAACCTGCACGACTTCTTCAACGGCTTGGTCTGGCTCGCCTTTCCGCAAACCAAGCGGCGCCTGAACGAACTGCAGGCCGCCGAGATCGCCCGCACCGGTGTCGGCGCCACGCGCGGCCCGCTGCGCGACGCGCTCACGCTGTTCGATGAGAACGGCGCGGTGCTCGATGCACCGGCCGCCTTGTGGGACGCGCTGGTGGCGCGCGACTGGCAGGCGCTTTTCGTGACGCAGCGCGCCCTGTGGTCAGAGGCGCGCCTGCTCGTATTCGGCCACGCGCTGCTCGAAAAGCTGGTCTCGCCCCGCAAGGCCGCGACGGCGCACGTGCTGCTGCCGGATGCGGCGCGTTCGAACGCCCTCGACGACGCCACACTGGCCCAGCGCCTCGGCCCGGAATGGCTCGCGCAGAAGCCCTTCGTGCCGCTTCCCGTCCTGGGCGTACCGGGATGGTGCGCCGCCAATGCGTCGGCCGAGTACTACGACGATCCGAAGGTCTTCCGGCCCCGTCCGTAGAACTTTTGCTCCTATCATTGCTCTACCCGCAGCCGCCATGCCGGGGCCGCGTCGGTATCCAAACAACAAAGAAGCGCCCGCATCACCGCATGGCTTGAAGAGGACCCGCCGGCCCTCATCTGAGCGGCAGTTCCCCCACGGAGAATTCAACTTGAAACGTATCCTTCTGTTCGTTTTGACCAACGTGATGGTCGTCGCAGTGCTCGGCATCGTCGCGAGCCTGCTCGGCGTCAACCGCTTCCTCACGGCCAACGGGCTGAACCTGACTGCGCTGCTGGGCTTCGCGCTCATCATGGGCTTCGGCGGCGCGTTCATCTCGCTGCTCATCAGCAAGCCGATGGCCAAGTGGACCGCCGGCCTGCGCATGATCGACAACCCCCAGTCGCCCGACGAGGCCTGGATCGTCGCCACCGTGCGCAAGTTCGCCGACAAGGCCGGCGTCGGCATGCCTGAGGTCGCGATCTTCGAAGGCGAGCCCAATGCCTTCGCCACCGGCGCCTTCAAGAACTCGTCCCTCGTGGCCGTGTCCACCGGCCTCCTGCAGAACATGACGCGCGAAGAAGTCGAGGCCGTCATCGGCCACGAAGTCGCTCACATCGCCAACGGCGATATGGTCACGATGACGCTGATCCAGGGTGTGATGAACACCTTCGTCGTGTTCCTCTCGCGCGTGATCGGCTACGCGGTCGACAGCTTCCTGCGCCGCGGCGACGACCGCTCCTCGGGCCCCGGCATCGGCTACTACGTGAGCACCATCGTGCTGGACATCGTGCTCGGCTTCGCCGCCGCGATGGTGGTGGCCTGGTTCTCGCGCCAGCGCGAGTTCCGCGCCGACGCCGGCGCCGCCGCGCTCATGGGCCAGAAGCAGCCGATGATGAACGCGCTCGCGCGCCTGGGCGGCCTGCCCGCCGGCGAACTGCCCAAGGCGGTGGAAGCCATGGGCATCACCGGCAGCATCGGCAAGCTGTTCGCAACGCACCCGCCGATCGAAGAGCGCATCGCCGCGCTGCAGAACGCGCGCTGACACGAACCCGGCGCTGCCGCCGGACGTAAAAAAACCGCCAGCTTTGCGTGGCGGTTTTTTTATGGGCTGTCGCGGCGCGGAGGCGCCCGATGCGTCAGTCGGCGGCGGGTTCGGCAGTGGGCTCGGCGACCGGTGCCGCCGGTTCTGCAACGGCCGCAACCGGCGCCTGCCGCTCGGCCCGCGCGCGCTCCAGCGTGCGCGCCACCTCGCCGGGCTTCATGCCGTACATGTCGGCGAACTCCTGCTCGCTGCGGCCGCTGGCCTCGAAGGCACGCAGCAGCGCTTCGCGCTTGGCGGCCTGCTGGGCGAGTTCGGCCAGCGCTTCATCGACCACCGCGTTGTTGTTCGCGTCGCGCGAGCGCACGAGCACGGCATAGGCTTCTCGATCGAGGCCAGAGGCTTCGATCGCCTTGGCGATTCGCGCCACGAGCTGCGGGCGCAGGTCTTCGCCGGGGTTGCGGTGCATGCGGCGGCGGTGCAGTTCGAGGATGGCGTGATGCACATGTTCGGGCGCGACCGGATCGAGCGCGTTGCCGTCGAGGTCATGGCGCGCGAGGCCCGCGGCCACGGCTTCCAGGTAGCGCGTGGAGCGTGCGTGCTGGCCCATCGCGATCTTCAGGTCTTCGGCCTTGAAGTCTTCGGGATGGCGCGCGATCAGTTCCTCGTACACGCCGAGCTTGAGCGGCACGAAGCGTGCGCCGAAGAGCTGCGGGTAGAGCTCGAACAAACGCTCGAGCACCGGGTTGACCTTGCGCGGCGCGCGCTGCGGTTGTTGCTGTTGTGCCTGTGCTTGCGCTTGCGGCTTCCGGCCCTGCTGCTGCCGGGGCTGCTGTCCCTGGCCTTGCGGACGCGGCTTCCTGTCGCGCGGTGGCCGCTGTTCTTGCTGCTGGCGCGGCTGCTGTTCGGCTGGCACTTGCGCGTCGGAGCTCGCAGGGGCGCCGTCGCTTGCGCCCGTCTTCAGCTGTTGCAGCTGCTCGGCCAGGTCCTGGCGCGGGCGCCGTGCGTTGCGCGCGTTCGTGTTCGGGGCGGCGGTGGATGCGTCGGTCATACGTGGGATCGGCGGTGGGCGCGATGGGATGGAAAGAGGAACAACAGGAAGCCGGTTGCGCGCGGTCAGCGCGGCCGGAACATCCTGAACATATTGTCGGAGCTGATCTCGAAATAGTCGGCCGGACCGCCGCCGCGCAGGATGGGCTGCGCCGCCGCGGTGTCGTAGATGCCGTTCTTGAGCAGGTGGCGCGCGATGTGCACGCCCACCACTTCGCCGAGCACGAGCCAGGTCTGCACCGGCACGCCATCGACGCCTTCGAGCTGGATCAATTGCGTGAGACGGCACTCGAAGGACACGGGGCTCTCGGCCACGCGCGGCACGGCGATCTGCTTGGAAGCCACGGGCGTGAGGCCCGCGAGCTCGAACTCGTTCACTTCGGGCGGCACGGCCGCGCACGACTGATTCATCCGCTCGGCCAGCGGGCGCGTGGCGAGATTCCAGCCGAACTCGCGCGTCTGGCGGATGTTGTGCAGGCTGTCCTTCGCGCCGATGCTCGCGAAGCCAACGATCGGCGGCGTGTAGTTGAAGGCGTTGAAGAAGCTGTAGGGCGCGAGGTTGAGCACGCCGTTCTCGTCCTGCGACGAGATCCAGCCGATCGGGCGCGGGCCGACCATCGCATTGAACGGATCGTGCGGCAGGCCGTGGCCCTTGGCGGGCTCGTAGTAGTGGAAGTCGTCGTTGCTGGACATCATGGCTTTCAATGGCTCAGGGCCGAGGTGCGCGCGGCCGTGCGGCCGATCAGCAGCCGGAACGGCAGCAGCATCAGCACGCCCACACCGAGCTTCACCGCAAGGTCGCCCGCCGCCCAGGTGAGCCAGGGACCGTCGGTGCCCGCGAAGGCGATGCCCCAGAAGACGATGCTGTCGAGCACCGCCGCGATCACGGTCGCCACCAGCGGCGCACGCCACCAGAGGCCGCGGCGCAGGCGGTCGAACACGCGGATGTCGAGCAGTTGCGAGGCGATGAAGGCCAGGCCCGAGGCGAGCGCGATGCGCATCGGCGCGAGCAGCAGCGAAGCGACGATGGCCACCGCGAAGCCGACCCACGCCACGCGGCGCGCCATGCCCGGGCCGAAGCGCCGGTTGACGAGATCGCTCACGAGATAGGCCACCGGATAGGTGAAGGCGCCCCAGGTCAGCCAGTCGTTGATGGCGAACTGCACCAGGATGTTGGAGGCCAGCACCACCGCGGCCATGGCCAGCGTGGCGACGGCGAACTGGCCGATGGTGGGGCGTGCGAACGGCATGGTCTGCATCAGACGTTCGCCGTGCGTTCGCGTTCGGCCGCGGCGAGCACGTTGCGCGCCACCGCTTCGGCCACCTTGATGCCGTCGACACCGGCCGAGAGGATGCCGCCCGCGTAGCTCGCGCCTTCGCCCGCCGGGTAGAGGCCGCGCACGTTGAGGCTCTGGAAGTCGTCGCCGCGCGTGATGCGAATCGGCGACGAGGTGCGCGTCTCGACGCCGGTGAGCACCGCGTCGTGCGTATCGAAGCCCTTGATCTTGCGGCCGAAGGCGGGGAAGGCCTCGCGCATCGCCTCGATAGCGTAGGCGGGCAGGGCTTCGCGCAGGTCGGTCGGTGTCACACCGGGCTTGTACGAGGGCGTCACGCTGCCGAGCGCAGTCGAGGGCTTGCCGGCCACGAAGTCGCCGACCAGTTGCCCCGGCGCGTGGTAGTTGCTGCCGCCGAGCAGGTAGGCGTTCGATTCGAGCTCACGCTGCAGCGCGATGCCCGCGAGCGCATCGCCTGGGAAGTCTTTCGGATCGATGCCCACCACGATGCCCGCGTTGGCGTTGCGCTCGTTGCGCGAGTACTGGCTCATGCCGTTGGTGACCACGCGGCCCGGCTCGCTGGTGGCCGCGACCACGGTGCCGCCCGGGCACATGCAGAAGCTGTAGACCGAGCGGCCGTTGCTCGCGTGGTGCACCAGCTTGTAGTCGGCCGCGCCCAGCAGCGGATGGCCCGCATGGCGGCCCCAGCGCGCACGGTCGATGAGGCCCTGCGGATGCTCGACGCGAAAGCCGATCGAGAAGGGCTTGGCCTCGATGTGAACGCCGCGTTCATGCAGCATCGCGAAGGTGTCGCGCGAGCTGTGGCCGAGCGCCATCACGACATGGTCGGCGCGCAGTTCGCTCGACTGGCCGGTGGTCTGGTCGAGCACCGTGAGGGCGCGGAGGTGCCCGTCTTCGATGCGCACGTCGGTCACGCGCTGCTCGAAGCGGATCTCGCCGCCGAGCGCGACGATCTGCTCGCGGATGTTCTCCACCACCTTTACCAGCTTGAAGGTGCCGATGTGCGGATGCGCGACATACAGGATTTCGGGCGGCGCGCCGGCCTTCACGAACTCTTCCATCACCTTGCGGCCGAGGAAGCGCGGGTCCTTGATCTGGCTGTAGAGCTTGCCGTCGGAAAAAGTGCCCGCGCCGCCTTCGCCGAACTGCACGTTCGACTCGGGGTTGAGCACGCTCTTGCGCCACAGGCCCCAGGTGTCGCGGGTGCGCTGGCGCACGGTCTTGCCGCGTTCGAGCACGATGGGTTTGAAGCCCATCTTCGCGAGCATCAGCGCCGCGAAGATGCCGCAAGGGCCGAAGCCGATCACCACGGGGCGGCTCGTGCCTTCGGGCGCGTTGGCCGGCGGCGTGTAGCGCATGTCGGGCGCGGGCTGGATGTGCGGATGGCCGGCGTGCTTCGCGAGCAATGCGGCTTCGAGCTTCGCGTCGGTCAGCTGCACGTCGCAGATGTAGACCGTGAGCAGCTCCACCTTGCGCGCATCGAAGCTGCGCTTGAAGACGGTATGGGAGGCGATCGCTTCGAGCGGGACGTCGAGGGTCCGGGCGATCAGGGTGACCAGCGCTTCAGGCGCGTGGTCGAGCGGGAGTTTGAGTTCGGAGATTCTCAGCATGGCGGTGGCTTGTGGTTATCAAGCAGACCGCAGATTTTACGCGCCGTGGCGCTATGAAAGAGATAGCTGGCGTGACACCGAAATCCAGGCCGGAATTCAGGCCGGCAGGAAGCCCTCGACCGACAGGTAGCGCTCGCCCGTGTCGTAGTTGAAGCCCAGCACCACCGCATCGGGCGCCAGCGACGGCAGCTTCTGCGCGATGGCCGCGAGCGTGGCGCCCGAGGAGATGCCCACGAGAATGCCTTCTTCCTGCGCGCACCGGCGGGCCATTTCGCGGGCGGGTTCGGCGTCGACCTGCAGCACGCCGTCGAGCAGCGAGGTGTCGAGGTTCTTCGGGATGAAGCCCGCGCCGATGCCCTGGATCGGGTGCGGCGACGGCGTGCCGCCCGAAATGACGGGCGAGGCCACCGGCTCCACCGCGAACACCTGGAGCTTGGGCCACTTCTTCTTGAGCACCTTCGCCACGCCGGTGATGTGGCCGCCCGTGCCCACGCCGGTGATGATCACGTCGATGCCGTCGGGAAAGTCGGCCGCGATTTCCTCGGCCGTGGTGCGCACATGCACCTCGACGTTGGCGGGGTTGTTGAACTGCTGCGGCATCCACGCGTCCGGCGTGCCGGCCACGATTTCCTCGGCGCGGGCGATGGAGGCTTTCATGCCGCCGGCGCGCGGCGTCAGGTCGAAGGTGGCGCCGTAGGCCAGCATCAGGCGGCGGCGCTCGATCGACATGCTGTCGGGCATCACCAGGATCAGCTTGTAGCCCTTGACCGCCGCGACCATCGCGAGGCCGATGCCGGTGTTGCCCGAGGTCGGCTCGACGATGGTGCCGCCGGGCTTGAGCGCGCCGCTTTTCTCGGCGTCTTCCACCATCGACAACGCGATGCGGTCCTTGATCGAGCCGCCTGGGTTGGCGCGCTCCGACTTGATCCACACCTGCTGCTTCGCATTGCCGAACAGGCGGTTGATGCGGATGTGCGGCGTGTTGCCGATGGTCTGGAGGATGTTCTGGGCCTTCATGGAATGAATCTCCTTGGATGCGGTTGTTCAGCGGACAGCGCGCATTGTGAGACCAGCCCGTGACCGCTTCAGCGCGAGGGTGTTGCAGCCGGCAACAGCCGGCCCTGCACCAAGAGCGCGATCGTCCGAAACGCCAGGAATCCGATGATCGCGTTGGCCGCCGCGAAGGTCGTCGGCGCGACCCATTCGACCGGCCCGGTGGCACCGGCCGCGACCAGTCGCATGGCCAGGGTCGGGAGCGCCGCCACGCCGAAGGTGAAGCCCCAGTACGACGGCGTGAAGGGCTGCCTGGCGATCCACGGCAAGAGGCGAAGAAGCAGCAGCGCCTGGAAGAGGCCGTAGCCGAGCAGCACCTGTGCGAACAGGTCGGGGGCGCCGTGGTTCAGGCTCATGTACGTGACGCCGCCCACCACCGGCGGCGCGAGCTGGATGCCCAGCACGGGGCGCAGCGCTTCGGGCAGCGGCGCGTGCGTTGCCGCGCGGCCGAGGATCAGCGATTCGATGGCCAGCCACGAGAAGAGCCCCGCCCCGAAGAACCACATGCCCAATTGCGGCCAGCCGAATGCGGCTGCAGCCGTGCCTGCCACGAAGTTCTGTCCGACCGCCGGCAGGTAGAAAGCCGGCGTGACGAGTTCGGGCGCGAGCCCGCCTTGCCACGTGCGCCCATAGAGCCAGAGGCCGAGCACGAGCGACGCGACGATCGACACCGCGAACACGGCCAGCGCCACGCCCCGCGCGTAAGGCAGCAGCGCCATCGCCGCGAGCATGCTGGCCAGCGGGACCAGCGACGCGAACGACGACTGCACCGGGTGGTTCATCTCGGCGCGTGCGGCGTCCCCGTGGCGCAGCCACTTGTGGGCATAAAGCGCGAGCAGCACGAGCCATACCGCGAGGCCGCTCCATGTCGCGACATGGGCGATGTCCTGCGGCAGATGCCAGAGCGGCACCGCGACACGCCAGGCGTTGCCCAGCGCCAGCGCACCGACGGCAATGCCGAAATAGGAAACGGGAACGGGGGCGCGCTCGGAAGTCATTCGGTTCACCTGAGGGAAGGATCGTTGGATGAATTCTGAGCGCCGAGGGTAAGATTTTGAATGCTCCTGAGCCTCTAAAAATTGCTCCATCGTCTCAAATGAATCCGCATGCCGACCCCCTGAGCGAACTCGTCGACTGGCTCGGCCTGCGCGGCCGCATGGACCTGCACTGCCTGTTCGGCGAGGACTGGGCGGCGCCGCACGAGGCCATCGGACCGTGGCGCGCGCCCTTTCATATCGTGCTGCGCGGGCGCTGCGAGCTCTGGCTGCCCGAGAGCCGCACGCTGGTGCCGCTGGAGGAGGGCAGCCTCGTGATCCTGCCGCGCGGGCCGGCGCACGTGCTGCGCACCGCGGGCCTGCAGGGCGAGGGGCGCGCCATCAGGCTGCGGACCGGCGAACTGCTCGATCTCAAGACCAACCTCAAGCGCCCCGAAAAGGCGGACACCGACATCCTCTGCGGCGAATTCGAATTCCCCGGCCGGCGGCGCAGCGTGCTGCTGGAGGCGCTGCCCGAGCCGATGGTGATCGCCTTCGCCGACCGCCCCGGCTTCGCGTGGCTCGAAGGGCTGGTGCGGCTGATGGCAGAGGAGATCGCGCAGCAGCGCGCCGGCGCCGCGGCCATCGTGGCGCAACTGTCGGGCACGCTCTTCACGCTGGCGGTGCGCGCGCACCTGGAAACGAGGCCCGAGCTCACCGGCGTGCTCGGCCTCATGGCCAGCCCGCGTCTGGCGCCCGGGCTGCGGGCGATGCTGGCGCAGCCGGATGAACCCTGGACCGTGGCGTCGCTGGCCGAGCGCTGCCACCTCTCGCGCGCCACCTTCGCGCGCGAATTCACGCGGCGCGTGGGCACCGGGCCGCTCGAATTTCTCACCACGCTGCGCATGGAGCTCGCGTCGCGCCTGCTGGCACAGG
This sequence comes from Variovorax paradoxus EPS, assembly GCF_000184745.1. Taxonomy (NCBI): domain Bacteria; kingdom Pseudomonadati; phylum Pseudomonadota; class Betaproteobacteria; order Burkholderiales; family Comamonadaceae; genus Variovorax; species Variovorax paradoxus. The sequence continues at coordinate 1,017,904 of NC_014931.1, forward strand.
GCGGGCAGGGCGCGCAGGACACGGCGAGCATCGCCGAGGCGGTCGGCTACCGGTCCGAGGCTGCGTTCAACCGCGCCTTCGCGCGCCACGCGGGCATCACGCCGGGGCGATTCCGGCGCGCGGGCGCCGGCAAAATGGAGCCATGAAACTGGTGTTCATCCATGGGCCTGTCGCCTCCGGCAAGCTCACCATCGCAAGGGAGCTGGGCCGCCTGAGCGGCCTCGCGGTCTTTCACAACCACCTGGTCGTCGATGCCGTTGCTCGCGCTGTAGCTGCCGGACGTGGAACCGGCTTCAGGCTGACCTGCTCGGGCGGCAATGGGCCTCGGTGTCTCCGGGCGCGATGATCTCCTTGAACCGGGGCGCGCCATGCTGCCGGAACCGAGCTTCGTCCGCCGGGCGATAATCGCCGTGTGAAGCACGCCAGACCGCCGCTGGTGCAAGCCCGAAAGGGGCGACGCCTTAGGGCGCCGCGTCGAAAGACCGCACTGGAGGAACGTCCGGACTGCACAGGACAGCGCAGGAGTTAACGACTCTCCACCGTGAGGTGAGGATCAGAGCAACAGAGACGAGCCGATTCAGTTCGGGTGAAACGGGCAATCTCTGCGCGCAGCAACACCAAGTAGGCCAGTATCGAGGTGGTTCCGCTGAGCTGGCGGGTAGGTGGCATCGAGCCGTTTGGCGACAAACGGCCCAGAGTAATGGCGGTCACGTCGGGAGTTTCGCAAGAGACCTCCGATGCACAGAATCCGGCTTATCGGCGGGCTTCACACTTTTCTTCTTTCCCCTGTTTTTTCTTTCCCGGTTCGCCGGCGCCCCAGGCGGGCGCAAGCGTGGGCGCTGCATGGATCGGTAGTTACCCGTATAATAGATAGCAAGCTAACTAATATCTATCCGGCGTGACCACCTCCGAGAAAACCCAGACTCGCGAACACGCGCTCATGCACCTGGGCATGTCGCTGTCCACGCTGCAGCGTTCCTACCGTGCCGCGGCCGACAAGGCGGTGGCCCACGTCGGCGTGTCGCAGACGCTGGCCTGGCCCATCGTGATGATCGGCCGCATGGGCGACGGCATGCGGCAGGGCATGCTCGCTTCGGTGCTGGGCATCGAGGGACCGTCGCTGGTGCGCTCGGTCGATCAACTGGTCGATGCGGGCCTCGTGCAACGCCTCGAAGACCCGGCCGATCGCCGTGCCAAGACCCTGCACCTCACACCCACCGGCGTGAAGGCCTGCGCCACCATCGAAGCCGCATTGAGCGAGATGCGCAACACGCTCTTCGAGGGCGTCGCCGACGACGACATCGCCGCGTGCCTGCGCGTCTTCGCCACGCTCGAAGAGCGCCTGGGTCGCAACGCCCTGGCAACGCAGCAGGAAGGCCGCAAGTAAATGACCACGCTCCGCCTGCCGCGCTTCAGCCGCGCGGAGCTCCTGTTTTCCGGCAAGAGCTTCGCCGCCGCGATGCTCGCGATGTACCTGGCCAGCCGCGCCGGCCTGCCGCGGCCGTTCTGGGCGCTCATGACCACCTACATCGTGGCCCATCCGCTGGCCGGCGCGGTGCGCTCCAAGGCGGTGTACCGCTTCCTCGGCACGCTGATCGGCTGCACGGCGACGGTGCTGCTGGTGCCGGCGCTTTCGAACGCGCCCGAGCTGCTGACGCTGGTGCTCGCACTGTGGGTCGGCCTGTGCCTGTGCATCTCGCTCTTCGACCGCACGCCGCGCTCCTACGTCTTCATGCTCGCGGGCTATACGGCTGCGCTGATCGGTTTTCCGTCGGTGCAGACGCCGCTGGTGCTGTTCGACACCGCCGTGGCGCGCGTCGAGGAGATCGGCCTCGGCATCTTCTGCGCCACGCTGATCCACAGCCTCGTGCTGCCGACGGGGCTCGCGCCCACCGTGCTCGGCCTGCTCGACCGCACGCTGCACGACGCGCGCAAGTGGCTCGGCGACCTGCTGCAGCCGACCGGCCGCAAGAGCAGCGGCGATGCCGATCCCAAGCGCCTCGATGCCGACCGCCGCCGCCTCGCGGGCGACATCACGCAGCTGCGCCTGCTCTCCACCCACGTGCCCTTCGATACCACGCACCTGCGCTGGACGGCCGGCGCGATCCGCACGATGCAGGACCGCGTCGCCGCGCTCACGCCAGCGCTCTCGGCTGTCGAAGACCGGCTGCTCGCGCTCGAGGAGGCCGAAGGCGCGCTCGCTCCCGACGTGGCCGCCGTGCTCGCGCAGGCCGCGCAATGGCTGCGCGCCGAAGCCGAACCCGCGAGCGACGACACCTCGCGCGCCGAGCGCCTGCAAGCCTTGCGCAACGCCATCGCCGCACTGAGCGCCACACCGCAAGCCGACACCGCCGCGCAACCCACCGCCTGGGGCCGCGCCCTGCGCATCGGCCTCGCCGGCCGCCTCGAAGAACTTGTCGACGGCTGGAAGGCGTGCGCCCAACTGCGCCTCGATATCGACGAAGGCCTCAAGGGCGCCGCCCCGCTGCGCCGAACCGCCGCCCTCGGCAACCGCGCGCTGCACCGCGACTACGGCATGGCGCTGCTCTCCGCACTCGCGGCCGTCATCGCCATCTGCCTGTGCGGCGCGTTCTGGATCCTCACGGGCTGGACCATGGGCTCGGTCGCCACCATGATGGCCGCCGTTTTCTGCTGCTTCTTCGCGACCATGGACGACCCGGTGCCGGCGATCCACGGCTTCCTGAAATGGACGCTGTGGTCCATTCCGATCTCCGCCGTCTACGTGCTGGTGCTCATGCCCACGGTGCAGGATTTCGGCATGCTGGTCGCCATCTGCGCGCCGCTCTTCCTGCTGCTGGGCTTGTACCTGCCGAGGCCGACGCACTTCATGCCCGCGATGGCGATGATCTTCGGCGTGGCCGGCACGCTCGCGATGCACGACACCGCCAGCGCCGACCTCGTGAGCTTCATCAACAGCATGATCGGCCAGATCGTCGGCGTGCTGGTCGCGGCCCGCGTCACGCGTCTTGTGCGCTCGGTGGGCGCCGACTGGAGCGCGCGCCGCATCCAGCGCGCGACCTGGCGCGAGCTCGGCGAGATGGCCGCTTCTTCGCAACCGCAGTACGCGCAGGGCGACGCCTATGCGGTGCGCATGCTCGACCGCATCGGCCTGCTCGCGCCGCGCATCGCGCAGGCCGGCGGCACCATCGAAGGCGTGGCCGCCAACGACGCGCTGCGCGACCTGCGCATGGGCGCCGACATCGCGGTGCTGCAGCGCGTGCGCGCGCAGTTGCCGCTTGCCCACTCGGCCGCGCTGCTGGGCGGCATCTCGCGCTTCTTCCGCCAGCGCGGCGAAGGCCGCATGACGCCGCGGCCGCAAGGCCTGCTGCCGCAGATCGACGACGCACTCAACGCGGTGCTCGCCGCGCGCGACACCTCTTCGGCATCACGCGCCGCCGTCACCGCGCTGGTGGGCCTGCGCCGCAACCTGTTCCCCGACGCGCCGCCAAAGCTTGCGGCCGTCCCCACCGCAGTCCGCCAAGGAGCCTCCACATGATCGGCGAAGCCAGTTTCTACGGCCTCTACCTGCCCTGGCTCATGGTGCTCGCCGCCGGTGCGTTGCTCGCGCTCTGGGGCGTGCGGCGCCTGCTCGCGGCCACCGGCCTGTACCGCTGGGTGTGGCACCCGGCGCTGTTCGACATGGCGCTCTACCTGCTGCTGCTCTACGCCCTGAGCCGCCTCACCTCACACCTTCAATGACGAAGAGATTCCCATGACCGCCAGTTCATCTTCAGACAACTCCCAGATACAGCGCCTGCTGCGCGTCCTCCTCACCGTGGCCGTGGTGGCCGCGGCCGTCTGGGCCGGCTTCCGGCTCTGGGACCACTACGAGCTCGCGCCATGGACGCGCGACGGCCGCGTGCGCGCCAACGTGGTCCAGATCGCGCCCGACGTGTCGGGCCTCGTCACGGCCGTGCCGATCCAGGACAACCAATCGGTCGCCGCCGGCACGCTGCTGTTCGAGGTCGATCGCGCCCGCTACGACCTCGCTGTGCGTCAGGCGCAGGCCGCTCTGTCGGCACAACGCGCCGCGAGCGCGCAGGTGCAGCGTGAAAACGCGCGCAACGCGGGCCTGGACGAACTGGTCTCCAAGGAAGCGCGCGAGCAGACCCGTTCGCGCCTCGAGCAGATGCGGGCTGCCGTCGCGCAGGCCGAGGTGGCGCTCGATTCCGCACGCCTCAATCTGCAGCGCGCCCAGGTGCGCGCGCCGGCCGACGGCCTCGTGACCAACCTCGATCTGCGCCAAGGAAGCTACGCCGCGGCGGGCAGGCCGGTGCTCGCGCTGGTCGATGCGCAGTCGTTCTACGTCGAAGGCTATTTCGAGGAAACGAAGCTGCCGCGCATCCACCTGGGCGACCGCGTGCGCGTCACGCCGATGGGCGGCGGCGCGGTGCTCGAAGGCGCGGTCGACAGCGTGGCCGCCGGCATCGCCGACCGCGACCGCTCCACCAGCGCGAACCTGCTGCCCAGCGTGAACCCGACCTTCAACTGGGTGCGCCTCGCGCAGCGCATTCCGGTGCGCGTGAAGCTAGACCCGCTGCCCGAAGGCGCGCGGCTCGTCGCGGGCCAGACGGTGACCGTGCAGGTGCTGGAGCACGGCGCGGCCGCCCCGAAGAAGGGATGACGCCATGACCCGCTTCGCTTTTCGCATGGCCTCATTGGCGGTCGCTGCCGGGCTTGCCGCGTGCGCAGCGGTCGGCCCCGACTACAAGCAGCCCGCCGATGCGCTCGCCAGCCAGCCCGCTGCGGCAAAGCCCTTTGCCGAATCTCCCGCGAACTCGGCGCCGCTGCCTCCGCACTGGTGGCGCCTGTACCACGACCCGCTGCTCGACAAGCTCGTCACGCAGGCTCTCGCCCACAACACCGACCTGCGCCAGGCGGTGGCAAACCTCGAACGCGAACGCGCCATCGAGTCCGAAGTGGCCGGCGCGCAGCGCCCCACGTTGGGCGTGAACGGCGGCCCGTCGTTCGGCCATGTCTCGGGCCTCTCGCTGCTGCAGAAGGGCTACGAGCCGCCGAGCCGCTTCAACTACAGCGCGGGTGCATCGCTGTCGTACCAGGTCGACCTGTTCGGCCAGATCCGCCGCAGCATCGAAGCAGCCGGCGCCAACACCGAAGCCGCCGCTGCCGCGCTCGATCTCGTGCGCGTGAACGTCGCCGCCGGCACCGCGCGTGCCTACGCCGAGGCCTGCTCGACAGGCCTGCGCCTGCAGATCGCCGAGAAGTCCGTCGCGCTGCAGCAGGACGCGGTGAATGTCACCGACCGCCTGCAGCGCGCCGGCCGCGCCGGCACCATCGACACCAGCCGCGCGCGTGCGCAGCTCGAGCAACTGAACGCCGCGCTGCCGCCGCTGAAGGCCGAGCGCCAGGGCGCGCTCTACCGCCTCGCCACGCTGACCGGCGCACTGCCGCAGGACTTTCCGCGCGAGGTGGCCGACTGCACCGTGCCCCCACGCGTGGCCGGCACGCTGCCCGTGGGCGATGGCGCGGCCCTGCTGCGTCGCCGCCCCGACATTCGCCAGGCCGAGCGCAGCCTCGCGGCATCGACCGCGCGCATCGGCGTGGCCACGGCCGATCTCTATCCGAAGGTCACGCTCGGTCTCTCGGCTTCATCGGCCGGCCCGGCCGCCGACTTCGGCCGCAAGGACACGATGAGCTGGAGCATGGGTCCGCTGATCTCCTGGACGATCCCCAACACCGGCATCGCGCAGGCCCGCATCGCCGAGGCCGAAGCCACCACGCGCGGCGTGCTTGCCAAGTTCGACGGCACCGTGCTCACCGCGCTGCGCGAAACCGAAACCGCGCTCGGCACCTACGCCCGCGAACTCGACCGCCATGCCGCGCTGCAGGCCTCGCGCGACGAAAGCGCGAAGGTCGCGGCGCAGGCTCGCCAGCTCTACAAGAACGGTCGCACCGCCTACCTAGACGCGCTCGATGCCGAGCGCTCCCTCGCGGCAAGCGACGCGGCCCTGGCCGCCAGCGAAGCGCAACTGGGCGACGACCAGGTGGTGCTCTTCATGGCGCTCGGCGGCGGCTGGGAGCCCGATGAATCCAGCGCCGTTGCACTCGACAGCAACACGGCAGCAACCACGAAGCAATGATGTCGACAGCAAGGCCGTCGCAACGCCCGCACGCGCCGCTGTGGCTGCTCGCGCTGGTCACCTTCAGCGGCACGCTGGCGATGCACATCTTCGTACCCGCCCTGCCGATCGCCGCGAAGAACCTCGGCGCCGGCATCAGCGCGATGCAGATGACGGTGAGCCTCTACATCTTCGGCCTCGCCGTCGGGCAGTTGCTCTACGGCCCGATGGCCGACCGCTTCGGCCGGCGCCCCGTGCTGCTGTTCGGGCTCGGCCTCTACTCGGTGGCGGGGCTCGTCGCCGCGCTCTCGCCCGATGTGCATGCGCTCATCACGGCGCGGCTGTTCCAGGCGATCGGCGGCTGTGCGGGCCTCGTGCTGGGCCGCAGCATCGTGCGCGATACGGCCGGGCCGCAGGAGGCCACGCGACGCCTCGCGCTGATGAACCTGATGGTCACCGTCGGCCCGAGCATCGCGCCACTGGTCGGCGGCGCGCTCGCCACCGCGCTCGGATGGCGCTCGATCTTCTATGCGCTCTTCGCGCTGGGCATCGTCGGCCTGCTCTTCACCTGGCGCCTCTTGCCCGAGACCGGCACGCCGGGCGCGCGGCTCGATGCCTCGGCGCTCGCGCGCAACTACGGCCAGTTGCTGCGCTCGCCCGCGTTCCTCGGCTTCTCGATCGGCGGCGGCTGCGCGACCACCTCGATGTATGCCTTCATCGCCTCCGCGCCCTTCATCTTCGTGGACCAGTTGCACCGCCCGGCGCACGAGGCGGGCATCTACCTCGCGATTTTGGTGTCGGGTGTGTGGCTCGGCAGCTTTCTCACGAGCCATCTGATCCAACGCGTGCGCGTGGACCGCCTCATGATCCGCTCCAACGCGCTCAGCGTGCTCGCGGCCTTCGTGCTGCTGGGCGGGGTGGTGACGGGACATCTTTCGGTGCCGCTGGCGGTGGGCACCATGTTCCTCTACACCGTCGGCGCTGGCATGGCCTCGCCGGCCGCATTGACGCAGGCGATCAGCGTCAACCCGCAAGTCATCGGCTCGGCCTCGGGCCTCTATGGTTCGACGCAGATGGCGGTGGGCGCGCTGTGCACGGCGCTGGCCGGCATGGGCCACACGAATCCGGCACTGGCCGCGGCCCTCGTGCTGGCCGGGGCGGGCATCGTGGCGCAGTTGTCGTTCGCGATGGCACTGCGCCACCAGAAGAAGCTCGCGGGCGCAGCCGCGGACTGAAGAACGACGCTCAGCGCGTGAACAGCCAACCGCCCTTGGGCTGGCGCACGAGCTCGTGGCGGCGCACCGATTGCTCCTCGCCGTCGTCGCCCACGTACACCACGTCGAAGCGCAGCAGCTTGGGCGACACCATCTTCCAGTTCTGGATGCGCTTGACGGTCACGCAGGCCGTCTTGTCGTGGTACTGCATCTGCGCCATCGGCCCGCCCTGGAAGCCGGTGCCGTCGAACAGCCGGCCCGGCGCCGCGAAGGGGTTGAGCACCGCGCCGTTGCGGTCGGTGATGCAGCCTTCGGTGCGCACGAACGATTCGATGGTCGGCGCGGCGCCGCGAACCACCTTGGCCACAGCCGGGCTGGGCGTCTTGCCGCCGATGACTTCGCGGATGCGCTCGACCTGCTCGCCGGTGATCGGTGCGAGCCCGTCCTTCGACACCACCGCGGGCGGAGGGGCGGGCGGCGCAGTTGCCGCGGCGGGCCCGGGCGCCGGTTGCAGCGAGGCGAAAAAGCTGCAACCTGCCAGCAGTGCCACGGGCACTGTGGAAGCCAATGCGGCGGCCGTGGTTCTGGTTCTTCTGAATGTCATGGCTCGGTCTCCCTGTCGGCGGCGCGAGCCGCTTGCTGAAAATTTCGGGCCGCAAGCGCGAGGCGGGCGGCGCGTCGTTCTTCTCTTTCTTCTTCTTCTTCTTCTTCGATCTCAAAAGCGTTCGTGCGGCGCCAGGTAGCGCCACTGGCCGGGCTGCAACCCCGCGAGCGGCACGCGCCCGATGCGGATGCGCCGCATCGCGACGATGGTCAGGCCCATCTGGTCGCACAGGTGTGCGATCTGCCCCGGCCGCGCGCCCTTGAGCGCGAAGCGCAGGCCCGTCTGCTTGCCGTCCTCGGCCTGACGGCCGATGCTCACGCGGGCTGGCGACCGCTCGAAGCGCATCAGCACTTCGGGGCTCACCGTGCCGGCCACGTCGACCATCACCTCGTGCTCGAGGATGCCGGCGTCTTCCTGCAGCTTGCGCTCGATGCGGAACTCCTGCGTATAGGCCACGAGACCGCTGGCGCCGGTTTCCAGCGGCGTCATGCAGTGCTGGCCCTTCAGGTGCGCGGGCAGGAATTTCTGGCCGGCGCGTTCGGGCTCGTGGTGGTTCGCGGCCACGAGCAGCCTGTGCGCGTTGTCGGTCGGCATGCCGGCCGGCTTGTAGAGCAGCATCGTCACGGGCACCACCGGCTCGGGCTTGGCGCCGGCCGCAATTTCGACCTGCTGGTGCGCCTGCACGCGCGACTGCGGCAGCACCGCGGGCACGCCATCGACGCGCACCGCGCCGTTCTCGATCAGCAGTTCGGCCTCGCGCCGCGACACGCCGGCGAGGGCGGCCACGCGCTTGGCGAGGCGAATGCCTTCGTCGTCGGGAGCGTTGTTGTTCTTCATCGGGCGCCCGTCTGTTGTTGTTGCTGCTGCTGTTGCAGATGCTGGATGCGCGCAACATGCGCGGCCAGCGAACGCGCGGCCACCGGCCACATGCGTTCGGGCACATCGTCGTAGGCGATCGGCAGCCATTGCTCGGGCGTGCCGCCCGGCTGCGCCTGCATGGCCGCCGCGATCTTTGCCTCGCGCTTGAGCCGGTGCGCCTTCAGGTGCGCGATGGCGTTGCGCGCAAAGCCGATCACGTAGCCGTGGGCAGGCAGGATGAATTCGACGAGGCCCTCGGCACAGGCCGCATCGAGCGTGTCGAGCGAGTCGAGGTAGGCCGTCATGTCGCCATCGGGCGGATCGATCACGGTGGTGCTGCCGTTCAGGATGTGGTCGCCCGAGAACAGCAGGCCGTCTTCTTCGAGCACCAGGCACAGGTGGTTGGCCGCGTGGCCGGGCGTGTGGATCACGCGCAGCGTGTGGGTGATGGGCTCGCCCTCGGCGGTGGTGCCCGAGAGCGCGAGGCGCTCGCCGTTGATCAGCGAGCGCTCGGGCGTGAAGCGCGCCGTGGCGCGTGCGGTCGGCGCCGAGGGCAGGCCGAGGATCGGCGGCTTGGTCGTCTTGCACAACGCCTGCAGCGGCGCGGCGCCCGGCGAGTGGTCGGCATGCGAATGCGTGCACACGATCATGCGGATGTCGCCATGCGTCATGCGCCAGAGGCGGCCGATGTGGTCGAAGTCGTTCGGGCCCGGGTCGATCACCAGGTAGCCCGTGGTCGCATCGCCCACGATGTAGGTGTTGGTGCCCGGGCCGGTCATGGCGCTCGGGTTGGGAGCGGTGAGGCGCTGCACGTTCTTCAAGAGCGCCACCGGCTGCTCGCTCTGCCAGTCGAGCGCATGCACCAGTTGGCCGTCGGGGCAGACCAGCGCGAGCTCGCCGTAGGGCGAATCGCTTTCCATGTAGCGCACGTCCTCGCCCTTGAGAAAGCCCGCGCGCGGGCAGCTGGTCCAGAGCGGCGCCTCGCCATTGCCGTTGGGCGCACAGGCCGCGAGCACCGCATCGACCGTCGCATAGGCGGCCATGCGCTGCAGCGTGCGCACGGTCGGGAAGATCATGAAGAAGTTGCCCGCCGCGTGGCGCGCGAGCGCATCGGCGGGGCGCACCCAGCAGGGCTCGAACTGCTCGCTCTCGTCGGCCGTGGGCACCTGGCCTTCGGGCATGCGCGCGACGAGAAAGGGCACGTCGAAGCGCTTGGGCAGGTCACGGTCGGTGATCCAGTGCGCGAAAGTGAACACCTGGTCCGATGCCAGCACCAGCCCGCGTGCCGCGCACTGGTCGGCGAAAGCGGTGCCCGCGGTGTCGCCGCGGTCCATGGCGGCGATGTCTTCGGCGCTCACGGGGCGGCCGTCGGCGTGGTGCGCGAGCAGCACGCCCAGTTCTTCAAAGGCCTCGCGGATGGCTGCGATGGCCTGGGTGCGCTGGATGCGGCTCTGGGTGGGGCGGCGGGTGGCGATGCGCTTGGCGGCTTCGTCGGCCGCGTCGATGTGGCCGCCGGGAAAAACATAGGCGCCCGGCGCAAAGCTCGCGGTGGCCGAGCGGCGGGTCATCAGCACCTCGATGCCGGCGGGCGTGTCGCGCAGCAGCAGCACGGTGGCGGCGGCGTGCACGGGCGCGGGCTCGCGTGCGGGGTGAATCAGTTGGGAGAAGCGGACCATGGGGTGATTATCGGGAGCGGTGCGATGCGCGTGTGGCACGGTGCATAAGCTCATGAGCCGACGGGCATGAGCCGCGCGCCACAATCCGCTTTTTGCATCGTCTGTTCCGTCCACACCGTCGGTCTCGCAGAAAGACAGTCATGGCCCATTCTCACTCCTCTCCGTTCCCTCTCTTCTCCCTGTTTTCGCGCCGCTCGGTGCTGCTGGCCACCGCCTTGTGCGCCGCCGCATCGCCGGCCGCTTTCGCCCAGCAAGATTGGCCGCAGCAGCCGGTCACGCTGATCATGGGCTTTCCCGCCGGCTCGGGCGTCGATGTGGTCGCCCGCACCATCCAGGAGCCGCTGTCCAAACAGCTGGGCCGCCCGGTCATCATCGATTACCGCTCGGGCGCAGCCGGCAACATCGCCAGCGAGTACGTGGCGCACTCGAAGCCCGATGGCTACACGCTCTCGTTCGGCACCGCGGCCACGCATGGCAGCAACGCCGCGCTCTACAAGAAGCTGCCGTTCGACGTGGAGGCCGACTTCGTGCCGGTGGCGCCGGTGCTCGACGTATCGAACGTGCTCACCATCAATTCGAGCGTGATCGACGTGAAGACCTTGAAAGAGTTCGTCGACCTCGTCAAGGCCAACCCCGGCAAGTACAACTACGCGTCCACGGGCAATGGCGCGGGCACGCACATGGCGTTTGCCGAATTCAATTCGCGCCTCGGACTGAACATGGTGCACGTGCCCTACAAGGGCGGCCCGGAGGCCATCACGTCGGTGGTGCGCGGCGAGACCTGCTGCATCATGAACCAGGTGCAGACGGTGCTGCCGCACTACAAGGCGGGCAAGGTGCGCTTGCTGGGCGTGACCACCGCGGCGCCGGTGGCCGCGGTGAAGGAAGTGCCGACCATCGCCTCCAGCGGTGTACCGGGCACCAAGGGTTTCGACAGCTCGATCTGGTTCGGCATCTTCGCGCCCAAGGGTACGGATGCGCGGATCGTGGACAAGCTCAATGCCGCAGTGAAGGCGGTGCTCGAGCAACCGGAGATCCGCGAGAAGTTCGAGGCGCAGGGGAACACCATCCGCATCGAGTCGCCTGCGCAGTTCAAGAAAACGGTGCATGAGAACCGCGTGAAGTGGGCTGAGGTGGCGAAGGCTGCGAATATCAGCATCGATTGATGCTTCGTTGGGGGCTTTGTTCGGGGCGCGTGCGCAGGCCGCCGGGTACTCCCCTCCGCGAATGTCCCCCGCTTCGCTCCTCCTTTATTTCGCTGCGGGGAGCACCCGACGCCCTGCGCACATGGGCACGCTGTGGGTGTGCGGCGATCAATGGGTGCTCTGACTGCTGCTGGACTACAGCGTCTTCGTCAGCGTGACGATGAAGCGGGCCTTGTTCGGGGAATAGGTCTCGCGGCCGAAGGTGCCGAAGCCGAAGTCCACGCCGGGGTTGCTGACCGAGGTGTACGCGCTCTTCTTGTTCGCGCCCTGCACCGAGCCTGCAAGCGAAAGGCCGTTGCCGAAGTCGTAAGAAGCGCCCACGTTGTAGTCGACGTAGTTCCTGTAGCCCAGGCTGCGGATGTCGCTGGACATGTTCGTGTAGCCGACGGCGGCCTTCAACGTGAGCTTGGGCGCGATCTCCTTGCTGTACGCCAGGTTCAGGTAGCCGGTGTTGGTGCCCTTCAGGCCCGAGCCGGCCTTGTTGCCCGCGTAGCCGAAGTAGTCCTTCGACACGGTGTGCGAGTACTTGAGCGTGAAGGAGCCGATCGCTTCGTCGGTGTAGCCCGCACTGCCATAAAGCTCCGTCGTGTTGCCCGACGAATTGCCGGGGTACACATAGGTGAGCGCGCCCACGTCCAGGTCGAGCGGGCCGGCCTTGAATTTGTAGCCGCCGTAGAAATCGCTCTCCAGGCTGTTGCCCTTGAGCCAGTTGACGCTCGAATTCCAGTTGCCCACATAGAAGCCGCTCTCGCCGAAGGCGTAGTCCAGGCCACCCTGGATGGCGGGCTTGAAGCCGCTGGTCTTGGCGTAGTCGTTGCGGCCCAGCATGTCCTGGTCCTGCCCGCGGAACTTGTAGTTGCTGGTGAGCGCGACGTTGCCACTGAGTTGCGCACTCGCGAGCATCGGCAGGGCGGCGAGGGTGGGGAGAAGGATCGCCGGCAGGGCGATGCGGATCAGGTGTTTCATCGAAAGAAATCGCTAACGTATAGAGGAGCCGGCAGCGTAGGAGGGGGCGTCTAAAAGCCGCGTAAAAAATGAGGCCCCGGGCGCAAAAGTTTTGAACGCGGCCTCAGCCCGTTGGCGCGCCGCGGCGCACGGGCATCGTCATCGCAACCACGCCCGCCACGATGCAAGCGAGCCCGACCCACGCGGTGGGCGAGAGCGCTTCGCCGAGAAACACCACGCCGATCGTCACGCCGATGGGCACGCGCAGATACGCCTGCGCGGCGGTGGACATCGGCCCGAGCGTCTTGATGAGGCGGAAGTAAATGGTGAAGGCAAGGGCGGTCGAAAGCACCGCGAGCGCGAGCACCGCCATCACCGATGCGGCCGAGGGTGCGAGCGTCCACGGCCTGTCGATCGCGATGCTCGCGGGCAGCAGCATCGCCGCGCCGCTCAGCAGCGAGCCCGCGGCCGGCACCATCGGGTCCAGCCCCTTGAACACGCGGCCGAACATCGCGGCGCAGCCGTAGCAGACGGCGGCCGCCACCAGCCCGATCTGCGCGAGCAGCGAATGCCCGAGGCCGTGCAGCGCCTCGAAGCCGACGATCAGGCAGATGCCCGCCAGCCCCGCGCCCACGCCGAACAGCCGGCGCAGCGTGGGCTTCTCGGCGCCGCCCATGCCGAGGCCGAGCAGGAAGATGAAGATGGGCGAGGTCGAGTTGAGGATGGTCGCGAGCCCGGCATCGACGCTGCGCTCGGCCCATGCGATGAGCGTGAACGGCAGCACGCTGTTCAGGCAAGCCTGCAGCGCGAAGCGCCCCCACATCGCGGGCGCCGTCGGCAGCTTCACGCCGCGCATGCACAGCACCGCGAGCAGCAGCAGGCCGGCGACGAGCGTGCGCGCCGCGATCAGCGTGACGGGCGGCAGCGTCTGGACGCCGATCTTGATGAAGGTGTACGAGGCGCCCCAGCAGGTCGCGAGCACCGCGAGCAGCGCCCATTCGAAGGCAAGGTTGGGGTGGGGGCTGGCGGCTGTATCGAGTGCGGTCGTGTGCATGGTGCGCCGATCATCGCGAGCGGGCGGTGCGAACACTTCGGCCTGGAGCGAATCGTGTGCGTGCATTGATGATGACCACGCGCCCGAATCTGGGTACGCTGTCTCAAGACGCCCCGCCCCGATGCCTTCTCAAAAAAGAACCATGCCCACGCTCCTGATCCGCAACGTTCGCCCCCTGGGCGCTTCTCCCGTCGACGTGCTGGTGCGCGGCGGCCGCATCGCAGGCATCGGCACCGCGCTGTCCGCGCCTGCCGATGCAACGATCGAAGAGGGCGGCGGTGCCCTGCTGCTGCCCGGCCTGGTCGAAGGCCACACCCACCTCGACAAGACGATGTGGGGCATGGACTGGTATCGCAACGAAGTCGGCACCAATCTCATCGACAAGATCGAGAACGAGCGCGCGTTCCGCCACGCGAGCGGGCACGATGCCGCCGCACAGTCGCTCGCGCTCGCCAAGGCCTTTCTCGCGCTCGGCACCACGCGGCTTCGCACGCATGTCGATGTCGATACGCAGGCGGGTCTGCGGCATCTCGAAGGCACGCTGCGCACGCGCGAGGCGCTGCGCGATCTGCAGCAGATCCAGATCGTCGCGTTCCCGCAGTCGGGCCTGCTGGGACGCCCCGGCACCGCCGAACTGCTCGACCAATCGCTCGCACTCGGCGCCGATGTGCTCGGCGGCCTCGACCCGTGCGCCATCGACGGCGACCCGGTGAAATCGCTCGACGTGCTTTTCGGCATTGCAGACAAACACCAGCGCCCCATCGACATTCACCTGCACGAGCCGGGCGCCATGGGTGCGTTCTCGCTCGACCTCATCCTGCAGCGCACCGAGGCGCTGGGCATGCAGGGCAAGGTCGCCGTGAGCCACGGCTTCTGCCTGGGCGATGTGGCCGAACGCGAGCGCGAGATGCTGCTCGCGCGCATGGCGAAGCTCGGCGTGGTGCTCATCACCAGCGCGCCGCCGTCCCGCAGCGTGCCGCCTCTCCTGGCCTGCCGGCAGGCGGGCGTGACGGTGGTGGGCGGCAACGACGGCATCCGCGATGCGTGGACGCCTTATGGCAACCCCGACATGCTCGAGCGCGCGATGCTCATCGGCCTGCGCTACAACCTGCGCCGCGACGACGAGGTCGAAGTGGCGCTCGACACCGTCACTCATTCGGGCGCGCGCGGCTGCGGCTTCGAGGCCTACGGCCTCGTGCCGGGCAACCGCGCGGACCTGGTGCTGGTCGATGCGCAGACCCTGGCGCATGCGGTGGTGGCGCGGCCGGTGCGAAAGCTGGTGGTGGCGGGTGGGCGCGTGGCGGCGCGTGATGGCGAGCTGCAGCCGGACGTGGCGGCGTTGTGAACGGCGACGGTGCGAGGCTTGGTCCTCAGGGGACGCGGGGCGGCGGCTGACACGGCGCCCGCGCGAGCGATGCAACCATCGACTCCAATTTCAATGCTTGGAGGAATCCCGATGAACAAGACCCTGATCGCACTCGCCACTTCGCTCACCCTGCTCGCGGCCGGCACGGCCAACGCGCAGATCGGCAAGGCCGCCTCCGAGGCGACCGATGCCGCGCAGCACAAGATCGACGAGAAGCAGGCCGACAGCAAGGCCAAGAAGAGTGGCCCGGTCGGCAAGGCGGTGAACAACGTCAAATCGGGCTATCACAAGAACCGCTCGAAGAGCTCGGCCGACAAGGCCAAGCAGTCGCTCAAGAACGCGGGTTAAAGCGCCCGCGGCGCGCTGCCGGTAGAGGCGCTCACTACACTGGCTCCCCCATGAGCCATCGCCTCACTTGCTACTTCTGGAACAGCACCGCGCTGCGCAGCCGCAGCGTGAGCGACATCGTGCTGTCGGGCATGGTCGATGTGCCGCAGCCGCCCGCGCGGCTCATGGCCGATTGGGAACGCGACATCGCCGAGACCCTGTTCCTGGAACCCGGCGATGTCGAGCCCTTGCCGCTGGCACGCGCGCGCATGCGCTGGCCCGACCACAAGCGCTGCGTGCAGGCGATGAGCGAGTGGACGGAGGCGCTCGGCCTGAACGACGTGCTGGCGTCGAGCGACATCGCCCTCATGGCCTGCCGCGGCGCGCGCTACCACCACGACGGCGAACAGTACGGCAGCGCCGCTTTCTGCAATCTCTTCGTGAGCGAGGACAAGGGGCTCGACGTGCACTTTCCCGGCATCGGCCATCGCATTCCGCTGGCCAGGGGCACGGTGCTGATGTTCGACACCGCCCAGCCGCATGCGGTGATTCGCCGCGGCGCCAGCGGGTTCGATGCGGAAGACTTCGCAGCGGGGCGCGATTGCAGCCAGCTCTTTCTCACGTGGGAGCTTCCCATCGACAACGCCGATGTGGCGCGCGCACTGCGCATCAAATTCGACATCGACCCCTCGATCGCATCGCGATTGAATGACGAGCAGGTCTGGCTCGATGGCGCACGGGCCAGCGTGTGCCCCGAGTCCGGCCGCTGGCGCGCGACCGGCTGAGGGAAGAAGCAGAAACCTCAACCTCAGCCTTGGTCTTAGCCTTGTGTGGCGCGCAGCAGCTCCGCCTTCTGCGCCAGTGCGACCGCCTCGACGATCTGTTCGACCGAGAGCGAGCCGCTCAACTCGACCTCGCCTGCAAGAACGCTGTCCAGCGCATCTTTCCCCGCACTGCTGGTGAGCCATGCGAACACCGATGTGATCGTTCCGCCGCCGAACTTGGCCTGCAGCGCCTTCGATGCCGCGCGGCTCACTTCGGCAAACGCCGCATGGTCCGCCGCCGACGAGGCCGCGCGCACGACGACGCAGAAGGCTTCGAGCTTGTCGGCTTCGGTGCGCAGGCGCCGGGCCTTGCCTGCGCTCTGCGTGGCGCGCGCCTGAGCCCCGGGTGTGGATGTCGACGCATCGGCCGGCTGATCCGTCGGTGAAGGAGGGGTACGAGGTTCGGTCGGCATGGATGCATTCGTTTTCAAGGAGCCCCCGATTGTCCCCGCACGGCGGCTTGCTTGCCCGCTGGCCGGCGGCCCGGTCCGATTCACGACGATGTTGTTACTCCCCGCGCCGCGCCCGCATGCATAGAGTTGATTCGCGGCGCCATTGCGGTGCGCCACGAGGAGCATGCAATGACGCGCACGACACACCACACGAGCAACGACGAATACGAACACCAACACGACAGCGACCCGATGCACACCGCGCTTGTCGAACACGCGCTCGGCATCCATCGCAACATTGCCGCATGCCACGCGCACATCGCGCGCGGCGACGGCGCTCATGCACTCACCGCCGCACTGATGCTTCCTTGCTACCGGGCCGAGTTCCGCAAGCTCGTGCAATCGCTGTCGTTCGCACAAGAGAGTGAACTAAGGACTGCGCTCGAAGCACTGCATGAACCCGCATGACGATGCCTGAGAGGGAACCGATATCTTGCGCGGCGTTCGGAATTACGCCGATGGATTGAACGGGATTCCACGTGTAGACGATGCACGGGCCAGAGGCAGAGACTCCGCTTCCCCAAGCCGGGGAATTCAATGATTTGAAAGGAGCTGGTCATGGCAGAGCCTGGAAAAAAATTCACCATCCTCTCGTTCGTCGGAGGTGGCATACGCGGACTGATGTCGGTCACGATCCTGCAGAAACTGCAGGAGAAATTCCCCGGCGTTGTGGATGAGACCGATCTGATCGCAGGGTGCTCGACAGGGTCGATCATCACGAGCGAACTTCTTGCCGGAAAGACTGCGAAGGAGCTCGTCGAATTCTTCAAGACCGGCGAGATCAAGTTCTACGACAAGATGAACACCGACCCGAACACGCCCGCGTACGACATCGACGAAGTGTTCGGTTCGCAGTTGGCGCTGCATCCGGTCATGAAAGTCTCCGAGCTCGAACGCAAGGTGCTTTTCGTGACCTTCAATGTTGGCGGCCTCGCGACCTCTGCCGACGGCGTCGTGACGCCCACGCCGTGGGCGCCGGTCATGTACACGAACATGGCGCCCGGCATGGGCGACGTGCTCATCGCCAAGGCCGCCACCTCCAGCGGTGCGATGCCGGGGCAACTGGGCTCTTATGAAGGCAATGTCGATGGCGCTTTCCTGAACCACGATCCGACAGTGGCAGCCATTGCGCTGGCCGTGCAGGCAGGGCACAAGCTGGAGGACATCACGGCCATCACCATCGGCACCGGCCTCATGTACGACTGGATTGCGAGCGACACCCACAAGTGGGGGGCCAGCCAGTGGATGTCGAGCGACGGCAACCCCTTCAACAACACGCCGCCGTTCCTCATGAACCAGTCCACGCCCGGGCCCGTGCTGGACATGTGCCTGAACGGAACCTCCTGCAACCTCATGCCGACGCTGGCCAGCTTTCTGCTGGGGGATCGCTACGTCAACCTCAACCCGTCGCTGCCTTTCTTCATTCCGGAGAACACGACCTACCCCGAGGCCATCCAGCTGCTGCATGACAAGGGCTTGGCCGCGGACACCTCCAAGGCGGAGGCGTTGATCAAGGCCTACTGGAGGACCAGCATCGTCGTCGACGACCCCATCCTGGGCAGCACCCAGCCCAGCGCCGCGCGCGCCTGAGCGCTGTTTCACTGCATTCCACGAACGTACGTATTCCTCTCAAGGAGCAACGATGTCGACCCTTCAAAAAGATGTTTCGCCAGCGGCCCCGCGCATGGACCCGCTGGACCTTGGCCCCTACGTCATCCGGCACCTGGCCGGAAGCCACTACGTGCTCGACGTGTTCCAGAACAACGCCGCCGCGGGCACCAAGGTCATTGGCTATTCGCGCAATTCGCCGAACACCAGCAACCAGCAATGGATGTTCGTTGCCGCCGGCGCAGAGAACCCGGGCTGGTGGTACCTGCAGACGAAGATGAGCAGCAACCTCGTCGTCACGCTCGAGCCGTACACGCCGATCGAGCCGAACCTGCCGCTCGAGCCCAGGCCCTTGTTCATGATGCCGAAGGACCCCAAGCAGACCGAGTACCAGCTCTGGTGCCTGCAGTCCACCGAGAAACTCGGCTACTGGTACATCCAGAACAAGGCCCACTCGAGCAATTCGCAGACGCCCATGGTCATCCAGCTCTCCGGCACCCAGTCCGCGGCGCCAGCGATGGCCGGCCCCATCAGCTTCATCGAGTTCGAGAAACAGGCGTGGGGATTCGTGCCGATGCTGCCGCTGGGTTGACACGCGAGGAGGGTGGAGCGGAGAGGGTGCCGGCGTGTTCACGCGCGAAGAAGAAAAGCAAGGCTCAGGGCGCGCGCGTGAACACCATTCGGTCCGCCAGCACTTCGCTGCCATGTCGGTTTTAAACTGCGCCCATGCAACGCATCACGCAAGCCCAACACATCCTGCAGCCCGTCGTGGAGCTGCGGGGCGAGGGTGCGACGTTTGCCTATTCCGTGCGGGCGCCGCGCTCCAAGGGCGTGATCCCTCCGAGTTCCTATAAAGACGGCGGCTTCCCCACCCTCGCGGACTGCTTGAGCGATGTGGCACGGGCGCTCGGCGGCGACTTCAAGCGCATCTACGTGCGCCTCGACGGCCACTGCGTCGGCGAGCGCGACATCGTGGAGCTGCACGTGGACCCCGGGCAGGTCGCGGCCGAGTTGAAGTCGGAATGCAATGCGTTGAACGCGCTGCGTACCAGACCTGCCGCCATCTCCGCGCAAAAGAAGGCGGGCCCGGTGGTCTCCGGATAAGCGGCGCTCTCCTTGCTCCCTTTGTGCACCCGTAGACGCATTGGTTTCGCAACGCGTTCAACGAGCGCATCGGCCAGCGCTTGCCGGGCGCCGCCCGCGTTGGAGAGCGCGCACAGATCGCAAGCGCCACGTATGGACGCCCGTCTCAGGTCCGGCTGCTTCGCCCGCTGATCGGTCCCGACCTCGGCTGTGACGGGCGCAGCTTCTCCGACGGTACGCAGAGGGAGCGCACGAATTCGATGAAAGCGCGCGCACCGGGTGACATGTAGTGGCGGTGTGGAACGATCGCGTGTACCCCGCCCGGATTGGCCCGATACGAACTCAGTACCTCCACCAACCTGCCCGCTTCCAGGTCTGCGGCCACGTGAAATGCATAAAACCCGCCAAGCCCCAGGCCCTCCAGGCAGCACGACCGCAAGGCATCTCCGTTGTCCGAGGCAAATGCCTTGCGTATCGGGTAGCGCTTGACCTGCCGTCCCACCAGGAATGGCCACTCCTCGGCGTAGGGCGAGCCATAGCCCAACAAGCCAGCATGCCGCTTCAGATCGCCGGGGGATTCGGGTATGCCATGACGTTCGAGATAAGCCGGTGAGGCGCACACAACGCAGTTGTTGCGTGCGAGCTTGATCGACGGCGCCTTGTTTCTTTGTGCGGGCTCCAACGTGATCCAGACATCGACCCCCTCGCGGATCAAGTCCACTTGCGCAGAGCCTACGCGCAGATCGATCATGAGTTCGGGATGCGAGGTCATGAACGCAGGCAAGCCAGGCAAAAGGACGCTCGCGGTGAACGAGGGCGATGCCACGACACGCAACTCCCCCTTGAGGACGGTCGCAGGTTCTGCGAGAAGGCTGGCCTGATCGATCTCCCGCAGGATGCCCTTGCAGCGCTCGTAGAACCGCTGCCCCGAGGGCGTGATGTCGAATGTGCGTGTCGTGCGATGAATCAGCGCCACCCGCAATCCGGTCTCGAGCGCGCGGATGTGCTTGCTCATCGTGGAAGGCGCGAGCCCCAGTTGCTTGGCCGCGGGGGAGAAGCCCCCTCTCTCGACCACCGTCGCGAAGCTGCGCAGAACGGCGATGCTTGCGAAATCCAGTGAATGAGCGCTTTTCATGAAGATGGCACCGAGTTTGAGTCCGAAGTGGAACAAGTGTCTTTCATTCATGCCCCATTGTGAAATTTCGAACTCCGGCGAAGAATCTGTCCCACCAGACGCAGCCCGCTTCTGGGTCAAAGGAGTTGCTCTCATGGCGAAAGTGTTTGGACGCAAGCCGGGGCGCGCCGCCGCTGGTCTGGTACTGGGTTTCGCAGCTGCATTCGCGCAGGCCCAAGTGTTTCCGGACAAGCCGGTGCGCATCATCGTGCCGGCTGCGCCGGGTGGAAGCGCGGACAAGAACGCCCGGGCGATCGCCGACAAGCTCGGTGATCTGTGGAAGCAGCCGGTGATCATCGAACTCAAGCCCGGGGCCAACACGCTGATCGGCACCGACTACGTCGCCAAGAGCCCGCCCGACGGATACACCCTGCTCATGAATTCAGCGGCGATCGCCGTCAATCCCAGTGTGTACGCCAAACTGCCGTACGACACGCTGAACGACCTCGTGCCGGTGGCGCTGGTAAGCACCGCGCCTTTCGCCGTCGTGGTCCACCCCTCGGTCCCGGCCAGATCGATGAAGGAGTTCATCGCGTTGGCCCGGTCCAATCCGCAAGTGCTTTCCTTCGGAACGGCCGAGTCCAGGGCGATGCTCGCGGGGCATCAGTTCAACCTGCTGGCAAAAACGCAACTGCAGAGCGTTCCCTATAAAGGAGCGGGTGCCTTGATGAACGACCTGGTGGCGGGGCACGTGCCCGTTTCATTTTCGGCGCTCAGCTCGGTACAAGCGCAGGTGCAGGCCGGGCGCCTGCGCCTGCTGGGCGTGGCGGCGAGCAAGCCTTCGGACCTCTCGCCGCAGGCCGAACCGATTGCCGCCGGTGCGTTGCCCGGTTTCGAGGCATCGTCGTGGTTCGGGCTCTTTGCACCGAAGGGGACCGCCCCGTCGCTGGCCAGCAGGATCCATCAGGACGTGGCCGCCGTGCTGAGGGACCCGGTGGTGACCAAGCGTTTCGCAGACATGGGAGCGCAGCCGAGCGGGGAAGGGCCGGGGCCGTTCGCACTGCGCTTGCGCGACGAAGTCGAAAGCTCGGCCCGGATCGCCAGGGCCGCCAGCATCCAACCCGAGTGAAGAAAGCAGCGGTACGCCATGCAGTTCATGTTGAACATCGATTTCACGATGCCTGCCCATTTCACACCGCAGGAGGCACTGGCTCTCAGAGGCCTGGAGAACGCGCACGCGCTTGCGCTCATGGAGCAGAAGGTCTTGCTGGGCATATGGCGCGTGGTGGGGCGAACGTCCAACTTCAGCCTGTGGCAGGCACCCACGCTGGAAGCCCTGCATGCCACCCTGTCGGCGCTGCCGATGTTTCCATTCATGAAGATTCAGGTGACGCCCTTGATCGAGCACCCTGTTGCCGCGGCTTTTGCGCAGCACCATGAGGGCGGCCTCGCATGACGCCCCGGGCGGATGCGCGCGTACTTCGGCAGCGCGGCTTTGGCAACAGCGTGGGCCTTGGCCAACTGCCCGCGCTGATCGTCGTGGATTTCGTCCAGGCGTTCACCGATCCGGCATCGGCGCTGGGTGCCAGCGTGGATGACGAGATCGCCGCGGCCAACCAGCTGCTGGATGCGGCTCATCGTGCGAAGGTGCCGGTGTTCTTCTCCTGCATCGCCTACAGCGAGGACGATCTGGCCGACGCGGGCGTCTGGGCAAGCAAGATTTCCGGACTCGGTGCGCTGCGCGCGGACACCCCCCAGGTCCTGCAGGATGCGCGGCTCCACGTGGCCGCTGGCGACGAGTTGATCGTCAAGAAATACGCGAGTTGCTTCTTCGGAACCGACTTGCAGGACCGCCTCAGGCGGCGCCGGATCGATACGCTGGTAGTTGCTGGATGCTCCACCAGCGGCTGCGTGCGCGCGACGGTGGTCGATGCCTGCCAGATGGGGTTGCGCGCGATCGTGGCCCTCCAGGCCGTGGCCGACCGATCGGCTGCGGCGCACCAGCAGAGCCTCGTGGACATCCAGATGAAGTACGGGGACGTACTTTCTGTCGAGACGATCACGGCGTATTTTTCGAATCTGGCCCTGCATCCTGAGCAGCACGCCTGATCGAGGCGTCGCTCGACAGGCTCCTCATGGATCCACTCGTCTCATGGTTGTCCGTGGACTCCGGCGATACCGTGCCGCATCGAGACGGGTCGCGTTTCGATTTCCATTGCGGCGTCCACAAGGCGGTGCGTGCAATGATGGCCGACGCGCTCCTGGCGGTTGGCAGGATGGACGCATCCGATCCCGCGGAGGTTGGGCAGGTCTGTCAGCGGATCTCGCTGCTGATGGACCTGTGCACCGCTCACACCTTGCGCAAGAGACGGCTCTTGCATGCCGCGATCGAGGCGCGCGCTCCGGGCACGAGCGATCTTGCCGCGCGCGGCTGCCGTCACCAGGCGCGCGAGTTCGCCGGGCTGAGGGCGATGGCCCAGACGCTGCGTGGATCGCCGCAGTCGCTGCGCACGGCAGCAGCGGCGCGCTTGTATCGAGGACTCGCGCTCTTGGTGGCCGAAAATTTTCAACGCATGCACCTGGAGGAGTCTGCGTACAACGTCGTGCTCTGGTCGAACTACAGCGATGAAGAATTGGCTGGTCTGCATGGCGAACTGATGGCCTCTGTCGCGCTGGATGAGGCCTACGCACTGCACTGGCTGCTGCCGTGCATGAATCCGGCTGAACGCCTCTTTCTGCTGTCGCGCATGGAAGCCGGCGCGCGGGGCGACGCTTTCGAGAACACGCTCAGCGTTGCGCGGGCGCGTCTGGCGCCCGGCGAATGGCGCAAGCTGGCATGCGGCCTCGGGCTGATCGACGAGACAGGCGGAGGGGTCCCGCGCAAGGGCGCGTGGGATGACGCCGGTGTGATGCCGATCCGTGACGCCCGCGTCCTCGAGGCGCTGCGAGCCATTCACCAGCACCCGGCCCGCGCCTGGACGGTCGCCTCGCTTGCTCGTCTGTGCCATCTGAGCAGAACCGCATTCACGATGCGATTCCGTCGGCAGACCTTGTTGCCTCCGATGACCTATCTGGCCAACTGGCGCGTCGAGCTGGCTGCAAGAATGCTTCGCGAAGAGCGTTTGTCGCTCGACGAGGTGGCCGAGCGTGTCGGCTACTCAAGTGGAGCGATCCTTGCGAGAGCTTACAAGCGCATTCTGGGAGCGGCGCCCCGGATTCACCTCATTGGGTCCGGCGGCGGTCAGCCTGGCGGCTCGTAGGATTTCCAAGGCATCGCAGCGCGCATGTGCTGCCCTGCTTCGGGAGGGCAGGGCAGGCCAAAGTCGAACGCGCTGGTCAGACCGGCGGTGGCGAGGTGTCGTCCTCATTCTTGCAGGTGAAGCGCCCGTCGGTCCGCGCGCTCGCGGCGCCGGGCGCGGCGGCCTGCTCGCCGGGATAGAGCGCCGCGAGT
The DNA here is from genome assembly GCF_000184745.1 of Variovorax paradoxus EPS. Classification (NCBI taxonomy): domain Bacteria; kingdom Pseudomonadati; phylum Pseudomonadota; class Betaproteobacteria; order Burkholderiales; family Comamonadaceae; genus Variovorax; species Variovorax paradoxus. The sequence continues at coordinate 1,041,786 of NC_014931.1, forward strand.
TCGACGGCGATCTGCTCGAGAAAAAAATGCATGCGCGTGATCACCGCGATCGTGCGCGCCGCGGAATCGATGTCGGGTGTGCGAGCGGCTGGCGTGTGCTCGATACGATCGTCCGGCAAATCTGGCATGGCGCTTTCTCTAGGAGTCAATTGCTTCATCTGACGTCAAATTGTTCGCGATTGCTCGTGTCCTTCACAGAGCCGGTGCGCTGGAAAACGCAGCCCACCCGAGCGGATGCCGCCGACAAACCTGTGCCGTCGCCATCGAACCAGCGCGCAGCGAAATCTGCCCGAACGAGCGGCTGCATCTTCGATCCTCACGGCTGTGGTGTAAGTCGCGAGGTCCTCGAACAATGGATGACCCCATCAATTTCCATGACTCGATGAATCACTTCGACCCACCGCGCGCGGACATCTACTCAGGCATTCACAAGGCCTTGCGTGCCCTCATGGCCGACACGCTTGTGAAGCTCGGGCGGATGGACGCCGAAGATCTTCAGGACGTGGCCCAGGTTGTCCAGCGCGTGCTGCAAATGCTCGACTTCTGCCGCACGCACGCAGACCACGAAAGCCGCTTCATCCATCCGACGCTTGAAGTGCACGCCCCGGGCACGAGCCGCGCAGTGGCATACGAGCACGTTGAACATGACGCACAAACACGGCATATCGGCATTCAAGCGCGTGCGCTTCTGGAATGCACCGCGGCGCAGCGGGCGCCGGCCGCCGCGGCGCTCTATCGCACCTTGGCGCTCTTCGTTGCAAGCAACTTCGAACACCTGCACCTGGAGGAAACTGTGCACAACGCGGTGCTGTGGTCCCATTGCACGGATGCCGAAATCATGAGTCTGCACGACGCGCTCGTCCGATCCGTTGCGCCCGAAGATCTGATGTTCATCCTGCGCTGGCTGGTGCCCTCGCTGGCGCCTGCGGAGCGCGCCGCCACGATGCGCAAGCTTCAGCTGGATGCGCCGCCTGGCGTCCTGCAGGCGGCCCTGGATGTCGTGCGGCCTCATCTTGCCGACGGCGAGTGGCTCAAGCTCATGGGCGCACTCGAGCAGGAGCATGCCCACATCGCGCAGGCATGACCGAACGGTTGCAGCCAAGGCGGCTTTGCCGGTGGGCCATGCGCCCGCGCCCGCCGGCTCCTTGGGGCGCATGAGGCGCGACCGCAAGCGGGGCAAGGAACTGGATACGCCGGGCGAGGCCTTTCTGCGGGCTCGCACCAACATTCATTTTCGTGCGTCGACGGTCATGGAGATGTTCGAGCTCCTGCTGACTGGCCGCAGTCGGTTGGGCATGCCTTTTGATATCAGGCTTGCACATGTGGACCCGCCGCTACTTGGGATGGTGTGGGTGCTGGAACTCACGAAGAAGACCCGTGACGAACGTTTTTCCCGGCCCCTCGATGGCGCATGCCGCGCGCGGCCGGCTGCTACGCTAGCGGCACTGCGACCGTTTTTTCACCTGTCCCGCTTTATGCCAATCTTCCCCGACCGACGGGCCGAAGCGAAGTACGACGCGCTGGTCGATACCTTGAGCTTCGAGTCGATTCTCAACTTCCAGGTTCGCTTCGGCCATGATTTCGCCATCGAGATCGACAGCCGCAGCCGTGCGCCGCTCTACGTTTTCTCGGGAAAGTCTTGTCACTTCCAGATGGGCGGAGGCGGGCCTTCGATGCGTGTGGAACATGGCGACGTTCTCTTTCTTCCGCACGGTGGCAAGCACCGCGCTTACGACAAGGAAGGTTTGGCGCCGGTGCGCTTCGAAGATCTGCTGGCACGCGAGATCGAGCGAAACGGTTCGACGTACGCGGTTCACATGGACGTGGATCGCAGTGCCGACACGGTGGTGAGCGGAAGCTTCTTCTGGACCAAGGAACTTGCGACCAACCCGCTCGTCGCGCAGCTGCCGACGGTGATGCATCTGCAAAGCGGCAACGTTGCATTGCCCTGGCTGCCGCCCATGACTGATCTGGTGCGCTGGATGTCTGACATCCGGCGTGGTGGCCGCGGCGTCGGCATGGCCGAGATCGTGAACACGCTGATTCGCCACATCGTCCTGAATCACCTGGAGCGCTGCGCGGGGCGTGCGCCTGGTGCAGCAGACGCCGCAGCGGCGCCCCATGACGAACGCTTGATGGCGGCGCTCCACGCAATCCACACACGGCCGCAACAGGCCTGGACGCTCGAATCGCTCGCGGGGCTCTGTCATATGGCTCGCACGACTTTCTCGACGCGGTTTCAGCAGCAAATGCGGCTCTCGCCAATGAACTACCTGGCCAACTGGCGCATTCACCTGGCCGCCAGACTGCTGCGGGAGCAACGGTTGTCGCTCGACGAAGTGGCCGAACGCGTCGGATATTCGACGGGTGCGATCCTGGCACGGGCATACAAGCGGGTGCTGGGCACGTCGCCGCGGGGAGCGGGCGCGACTGACTGAACGCCGGGCTGTGATGCCGCTTCGTTCAGCTGTGGGCAGCCGGCGAGAAGGCCGCAAGAATTCCGCCCATGTCCCACCTTCTCAATCCGATGGATCACCCGGTCTGTCTCGTCACGCCCTCTCACCTGCCCCCGGGGGGCACCTCCATCGAGCACCTGCCGTTCGTCATGTGGCTGGTCGATACGATGCGCCCGCGGACGATTGTCGAAATCGGCACTCGCAGCGCGGCCGCGTTCTTCGCAAGCTGCGAGGTCGTGGCAAGCCGGGGGCTTCAAACGCATTGCCATGGTCTGGTTCTGCAGGACGACGCTGCCGCGCCCCATGCCGTCGAGCTGACCGAGGTCGCCGCGCTGCACGCCTACCACGACCCCCTCTACGGCCATTTCTCTCGCTTGAAGCACACGCGTGTCGGGGAGGGCGCCGCCGGCTTCGCCGACGCAAGCATCGACCTTCTTCATATCGATGCGAGCCATCCGCTCATCGCCCCGGACGCGCAACTCGCCCAGTGGCTACCCAAGATGAGCCGCTCGGGCGTCTTGCTGGTTCATGGCGCCCAGGCGTGCGACATGACCGATGAGGTGCGCGCGGCCTGGTCGGCCGTGCCCCGCAGCCACGCAGGCTTTGACTTCGCGCACGACCGCGGGTTGAGCGTATGTTGCGTCGGCCGCGAGGTTGCGCCGCCGGTGCTGGCGATGAGCCGCCTGGACGAGGAAAAGGCGGCGGTGCTGCGGCTGGCCTATCTCACGCTGGGTGCCCGGCTGACAGCGCAGCTCAAAGCCAAGGAATTGCTGCGGGCGCTCGACCACTGCGCGGGCGAACGCCAGCAGCTGTCCGACCGTCTGCGAGATGCAACGTCCGCAGAGAAGCGGTTGATTCACCAGGCACGGGCGCTGCGCGGCCAAGCCCGGGAGCGCGCTGCCGAGGCGCTCCATCGCGATGCCGCGTTGGAGCGGCTCCAGGAGCGGGTGCAAACGCTGTCTGCGCAGCTCGCGCAGAAGGACAGCCTGGTGGACGGTCTGAGTTCCACGCTGGTGACACAGGGCGCGGAACTCTCCAGCATCCATCGCAGCGTGGGATGGTCGCTCGTTCGCCGCTACTGGAACCTGCGCGCGCGCTGGCTGCCTTCGGACACGCGTCGTGGCCAGGCGTACGAGCGCCAGCGCGACCGCTTTCTTCGCCTTGGCAGGAACCTGCTTGGCCCCGCCCCCGGGGAGCCCGGCACCGCGCTGGATTTTTCAGGCCACGGGCGCCCGGCCACACACCAGGGCGCGCGGCCTTGGGAGCAGCCCCTGACGAAAGGCAGCGGCCCGCACATGGGACGCCGGGTCCTGATCATCGGTGAGCTGTCGATGCCGGCATGCAAGCGATACCGCATCGATCAAAAGGTCGCGATGCTGGAGCGACTCGGCCTGGACGCAACTGTGCTCGATTGGCACAACGACGAAGCCTGCCACAACGCTCTGCAGTTCCACGGGCTCGTCATCTTCTATCGGGTGCCGGCCTTCGCACAGACCAGGCGCCTGGCGGGTGAAGCTCGCCGCTTGGGAATTCCCAGCTTCTATGACGTGGACGACCTGGTCTTCGAGCCCGACGAATACCGTCGCAGCCTGGAGGTCATGGGCCTGCCGCGCAAGGAGCGCGAGATCGCGCTGGAGGGCGCCCGACTTTATCGAGAGATGCTGAGCCTTTGCCAGCACGGCATCGGCAGCACGACACTGATCGCGCGTCAGATGAGAGCCTACGTCGCCGGCGACGTGCACACCCTGGAAAACGGATTGGACGCCACGATACTGAAGCTCGCCGATGAAGCATCGACGCTGGTGCACCCGCCGCGTGCCGCCGCAGATATGGTGACGATCGGCTACGGCAGCGGCTCGCGTACGCACGATGCAGACTTTGCCCTCGCTGCCGGCGCACTGGCCGCGGTCATGAAGCAACACAAGCATGTGCGGCTTGTGATCCACGGCTTGCTTGCGCTTCCTGCGGCGCTCGCCGGGCACAGCGACCAGATCTTCCGGATTCCGTTTCTCGATGCCGACGACTACCTGCGTGCCGTGGCCGGATGGGACATCAATATCGCGCCTCTGGAGAACACGGCCTTCAACCAGGCCAAGAGCAACATCAAGTTCATCGAGGCCGCGGCCTTCCGGGTGCCGAGCATCTGCTCGGCGACCCAGCCATTCGCCGCGGTCATCGAGCACGGCCGCAATGGCATGCTGGCGCGCCATCCCCGCGAATGGGAAGAGGCGCTCAGGCAGCTGGTCGAAAGCGAGCCGTTGCGCCGGCGCATGGGCCAGGAAGCCCACCGCACGGCAATGGCGCGCTACCACCCGGCCGTGCTGGCGGCCGGATCGATGCTCCCCGTTGTCGCCCATCTTCCCGCTGCGGTGCAGAGCGCACGGCTGAAGGTGCTTGTGGCCAATGTGTTGTTCGCGCCTTTGAGCTTCGGCGGCGCCACCATCGTTGCCGAGCAGCTGGCGCGCGAACTCGCGGGCGATGGCTGCGACGTGACGGTGTTCACCGGCCTCATGCAGCCGGTGCTGCCCCCGTACCAGGTCGTGCGCTACGAATCGCTCGGGTTGCCGGTGATCGCCGTGCAGTTGCCTGTGGGCGGGGAGGCGTCCCTGGAGCATCGCAATCCCGCCATGAAGGAGATCTTCGTGCAGGCGCTTCGCACGCTGCGCCCGGATGTCGTGCACCTGCATTCGGTCCAGTGGCTCAGTGCTTCGCTGGCCGAGGCTTGCTTGGAGGAGGGGGTTGCGTACGTGATCACCCTGCACGATGCCTGGTGGCTTTGCGAACGCCAATTCATGGTGCGAGAAGATCAGCGCTACTGCGGCCAGCGAACCGTCGACCTGCGTACTTGCTCCAAGTGCGTGGCCGACAGCGCGCAAACCTATCGGCGCAGTTTCTACCTGCGGCAGGCGCTTGAAGGCGCCGCGTTGCTGTTGACACCCAGCGAGTTCCAACGCCAGCTGTACGTTGCCAACGGAATGCATCCAGACCGTGTTGTCGTGAACAAGAACGGCGTGTTGTTGCCCACGCGTCCGCGCGCCCGACGTGATCCCCAGGCGCCTGTGCGATTCGCCTATCTGGGCGGGCGTGCGGTGCACAAGGGCTACTTCTGGCTCAAGGACATCTTCGAGTCGATGCCGCAGACCGATTACGTGCTGCGCATCACCGACATCGCGCAGCGCATGGGTCCGCCGTCCATTCATGCCGACGAGTGGGAGGCCGGGGGCCGGATCGAGATCACGCCGCCGTACGACCAGGACAGCATGGACGAATTCTTCGACAGCGTCGATGTGCTGCTGATTCCGTCGCTGTGGAAGGAGAGTTTTGGTCTGGCGGCACGCGAGGCATTGGCGCGCGGGCTCTGGGTGATCACCACGGCGTCCGGCGGCGTGGTCGAGGACATCGTGGACGGCGTGAATGGAACGATCGTCCCGATCGGTGATGCCGAGGCATTCCGCGCCGCCCTTCGCCGCGCCATGACCGGGTCGGCACACTGCAAGGACGGGGGGCACGCCATGGCCGCAGGCATCCGCGATTACCCCACGCAGGCCCGGGAACTCAAGGGCTTGCTGCTGCGCGCCAGCCGCGAGCGGGCAGCACCTGCATCCAGCGAGACCGCATCGCGGCCGCCTCCCGCGGTGATACCGATTCTTGCGTCGAATGCGGACAGGGCGTCGGCGCGGGCGCAACCTTTGTGCCCGGCATGAAGTGAAAGGCGGCCGCCGGGCGGCCTTTCTCTCGCGCCAGTGACGACCGCGCTCGGGCTTGCACCGCGGGGGCGTCGCCGCTCCAGAGGCCGCACCCGGGGCGGCTCGCGCGGTGCGGCGCAAGGGCATGGCGCCTGAGCCGCGCAACCGGACGCAGGGCTGTGTTTTCAGGTGTGCCGGATGTGGCCGCGAAACCTTCATTTGTCAAAAATCCATAGCGGCGGAATTGGTCGTTCCGCCCGTCACAACATCTTGGGCGACGACCACGTCCGTTCGAAAAAGCAAATATGAGTTCAAAGGGCAGCACGAGACGCCAGGTGATGACGCGCGCGATGGCAATGGGCATGACTGCCGCCATCACCGCTTGCGGTGGCGGTGGCGGAGGCGGAGGCGGCGGCATTCCGTTCGGAGGGATTCCCAATGGCGGGGTCGACCCTGGCGACGGCGGCGAGTCCGGCTTCACGTCCGACCAGCGTTCGGCCGCGACTCGCCGCGCACACGACAAGTACATGGAGCTGCTTGCAGCGCAGACATCCGAGCCGATGCAAGCCCTGAGCCAGTGGATGCTGACGCAGCCCGAATACGACCAGGCCGGCGCGCGCGCCGATTCGGCCTGGGCGCGCTTCACCGACGGCCGGTATTTCCTCTACACCGACAGTTGGGCACCCGTGGACCTGAGCAACGACGGCCCCCTCGAGCCCGAGCTGCGCGCCGGCGACGGCCTGGCCAAGGCCGGGCTCGTGGCGGGCAAGAAGGAGATTCCGAACAGCGAGCTGGCCGTGATCATGGCAGCCGACGCGAACGGGGACTTCGATCAGGTCAAGGGCATGCAACAGAAAGTGGCCAAGATGCTGCAGGACCAGGGCTGGCGCATCCACGGCGACCGGTCGTTCACCGTGGATTCCCTGCTGGCACTGGGCACTGTCGAGATGGGCATCTTCTATCTGGCGGCGCACGGCGGCATGTTCGGGCCGAGCAATCAGCAGGAGTACTCGTTCATCACCGAGACCCGGGCGACCGCCGAGAACGAAGCCAAGTACCGGATCGACTTCAAGACGGGCCGCCTGATCTATCACCGCGACCGCAATCGCGAAGAGGAGGCGGCAGGCAAGGCATTGCCGCCGTGCTACGCCATCACGGCGAGCTTCGTGCAGAAGCACTTGAAATTCTCCGACGGCGCGCTGATCGTGCTGCTGTGCTGCCACTCGGGCTCTCCGGAGGGCGAAGGATTTCGCAACGCCCTCGGAGGCGGCAAGGCGGTGACGATCGTGGCGTGGGACGGCAGCGGCAACGATTACGGTGCGCGGTCGATGGAGTACATGTTCGACCGGCTCGCGAGTGCCAACAGCCGGGACCCCGCCAAGCCCAACAATCGCGCGTTCGACATGGACGATGTCTGGGAATACATGGGCCGCAAGTCGACCCGCCAGATCAAGCCCAACCTGCTGGTGACGCCGGCGGTGGAGTTCTTCAAGCCCGATGCGTATATCAAGCGCTTCGGCAACGGCTTCGACCTGAGCAACCCGGTGCTGGCCGAGCTGGAAACCGATCATGGCGACAAGCTCGTCTTGCACGGAAACTTCGGCTCCGAACAGGGCGTGGTATCGGTCGGGGGAACCGAGGTTGCCGTGCAAACATGGGAGAACGACAAGATCGAGCTGGTCTTGCCCACAGGCAAGTCCGACCCGAGCGGATCGCACGGCGACGTGGTGGTGACCGCGCGCAAACGCAAGAGCAACCGCCGCGTGCTGACCTCATGGCGCGGCACGGTCACCTACCTCTACGAAGACCTGGCACCCGAGGGCGACGAGGGAACGCTTTACAACAAGGTGGAAATCGACTTCCATTTGCGGGGCGACGCGCACGCAGGCCGCACGCAGGTCGATGGAGAACTGCGCTCGAACACCTGGAATCTCGCATTGGCCTCCGACAGCTCGGCCACCTATCGCGCCGCCGGCGAGCGCCGCTCGGGCGGCTTCGTGCTGCGAAGCTATTCGGGCAGCGGCGACTTGACGTACGGCGAGGTCGGGGAGGCGCTTTCGGGCACGGTCTTCTCGATGATCGGGCGCGTGAACGCAACGCTCAAGCGGATGGAACTGACCTTTTTCCAACCGCTGGATCGCCTGATGACGGATACCGATGCCAGCGGCAACGGCGTAAAGCGCAGCATGGTGTTTCCGGCAGGCGCCTTCGGCTACGTGGACCCCACCGGTGCTGGGGGCGATCACATGCCGCTGGCTTTCGGCACTCACCTGCCGATGGATGCCGCGGCGAATGTGCTGGCGTACAACAAGGCGATATTGGTCGAGGACGAACCGCGCAACCCGCTGACGGTCACCGTCTCGGCCATGACGGCTTCACCGGCATTCGACGACACCGTCGGCCGTTGAGACGCGCCTGCCGCCGAAGGTGGATGCGCCTTCGGTGAGATCCACGCCAGGACGAAGGCGGCCAACCGGCCGCCTTTGCCGGTCGCCCAAGACCGCGGGATCGACTAATCTCGCAGCCTTGGCTCCCCTGTCATGGACAGGGCAGAACGAAGGCAAGCCATCGACGAGGAGGCCATGGTTTCGCAACTTCCCGCGCGCGCACTCAACGCTGGCGCCCGGCAGCATCTCTGGCACGAGTTGGACATGCTGTGCCGGCTCGGCGTGGGCCTCGCTCCGATCGCCCCGGAAGTGTGCGCCGCGCTGCGCACGCTCGTCGGCGCCGATGCGGCAGCGCTGTTCTGGATGGACGAGCAAGGCCTTCCCGCTGGCTTCTTTCATGAGGATTCCCCCGCCTCGACGCAGGACTTGTTTCTCAACGAGTTCGAACGATTGTTCGTCGGCGCGCAAGAAACGAACGTGTTTGCTTTGGCCCGGCCCGATGGTCCGCGTGTGGGCCGCCTGCTTGCGCCCGATGCGGCCTACTTTCGCTCCAACAGCTATAACTTGCTGGTTCGCGCCAGTGGCCATCACCACGCACTGGACATGCGGGTGGAGGTGCTGGGCCGCACGCGCGCGGTAGTCAGCCTGTTCCGGGCGCCCGGCGCGCGCGGCTTCGAGGCCCCCGATGCCGCCGTACTCGACCGCACCGCGGCCCGCCTCGCCCGCGCCTTTGCGCGCGCACCCACACCCGCCTGGAGCGACAGTACCGATGGTTTGGTGGGGCACATGCTGCTCGATGCCGTAGACCGACGCCCCGTCCTGGCCGACATGTCCGCAAGGCTGCTGCTGCAAACCGCCAGTCTGCGGGGGGTGGGCCTCAAAGGCGGCCCCGATGCACCGCTGCCCTCCGATATTGCAAGCCGCCTGGGGCTGCCGTCCGACCCGACAGGCCAGCCCATCCGCATTCCCGTACCCTGCGGCGTATTGCGCGTCCAGGCGCACCTGCTGCATCCGCCGACGGGTACGGCGGGCAGTCCGGCACAGCTGCTGCTGACCCTCCAACTGCAGCGCATGCGGCAGATCGACGTGGTGCGTCGCATACGGGAGCTGCCCCTGAGCCCCTTGCAGCGAGAAATTGCCGCCCTGGCCGGTATGGGGCACGCCCGCGCCGACTGCAGCGCACTCACCGGAGTAGGGCAGGCGGCACTCAAGAAGCATCTGCGCGTCATTCTGGACGTCGCGGGCGCGACCGATTGGGACAGTCTGGCCCGGACTCTGCGCGCGTAACGCGCGTAATCGCGTTACGCGCGTGCGGTCGCGACATCGTTCGCGCGGTACCCCTTGGGGGAATGGCGCGCGGCCGCGCCGCACTCAACAATCTCCCAACACCGGGCGGCTCCTGCAGCCAGCGCGGCTGTGTCGATTGCCCCGTTTCCGCGGCGCCGCCCTTGCTGTACGACAGCGCTCGTCGCACGACGCAGCTCAAGGCAGTGCCGTCGATGAGCGGCCGTCTTCATTCCCTTTCATGTCGGAGAACTGTCAGTGCCATCCTCCCCGTTTTACGTCGCCCGGGTCCTGTCGACTTTGAACCAGGGGGGCCGTACGCATGCATGAATGGCACGCCGACTTTCAACTGACCGAAAGGCCCAGAGGACGACAGGAGGCCTTCGTCGGGCGCTTCCCACGGGCGGCTGCGGCCGTCCCCGGCAAGCCCGCATTGCCCTCTGACCAGGGGTCGCTGGAAACCTTGGTCCAGAGCCTGCGCTTCGAGCCGTTTCTACACTTCCGCGTTCGTTTGGACCGCTCTTTCTGCGTGCACATCGACAGCCATCGGCGTGCGCCGATCTATGTGATCGACGGACATGACTGCTGGCTGCAATTGGGCAGCGAGCCCGCCATTGCATTGGCGCATGGCGACGTCGTCTTCCTGCCGCGCGGCGGTGCGCACCGCGTTTTCTCCGATCCGGCTGCGGCGCCTTCCAGCTTCGAGGATCTGCTGGCGTGCCAGCCCGCGCAGCGTGGCCCGACGCACGAGCCGCAGGCGGCCGGCAGCGACAGTGTCTGGAGCGGCAGCTTCTACTGGAGCGCTCATCTGGCCTCTCATCCACTGGTAGCGTCATTGCCGCCGGTATTGCATCTGCGTGCCGCGGACGCCGCTTCGTGGTTGCCCTTCCTGACCGACCTGTTGCGCTGGATGGCCGATGGGCACACGGGCGGCAAAGGCGTGGGGATGTCAGAGACCGTCGGCACCCTGATGCAGCATCTGGTGCTGGACTGGCTGCGACGCATGAACGCAAGCCCGCGCGTGAGCGAGCGGCTGGCCGCGGACATGCAGGACCCGCGGTTGCTCCTGGCGTTGGCAGCTATCCATGCACGGCCCGCGCATCCGTGGACTGCGGAGTCGCTGGCCGGGCTCTGCCACATGAGCCGCACCACGTTTTCCACCCGGTTCCAGACGCAAATGCATCAATCGCCCATGCGCTACCTTGCATGCTGGCGCATCCACCTTGCAACGGGCCTGTTGCGCGAGCAGCGGCTTTCGCTTGACCAGGTGGCCGAGCGCGTGGGCTATTCGACGGGCGCGATCCTTGCCCGAGCCTACAAGCGCGTGCTTGGCATCTCCCCACGAGGCGGCGAACGCAAAGAGATCGACGCATGTGCCATTCGCCCCGGCGACGAAGGCGCATCTTCGACCGGTTGGCCGGAGAACCCGCAGCGCTCGGGGGGGCTGAGCGATCGAAGCGCATGAGCGTGCCTGCAGCGCGCAAGTGCGATTCACAGGGCCATGCCGGTGCACGGAGGTGATTCGGAGGCGCCCGGTTGCCTCCGGATTTCATGAGCGGCCTCGGCACTTCGCATGATGAGGAAGGGGACGACGGGCCGCGGCACCTATCCGCCTTTGTCCTACCCGCGCTGCTGAATTCAAGCGGCAGCCTTCCGCCGCGCGCGGCGCAAAAACGGCGCCATGGCCACCTACGAGTCCGTCCTGCATGTCACCGGCCGCTTCGAGGTCGTCGATGCGCACGACCGGCCGGACGTCGTCATCGAATACACCGAGTGCCTCTACCGCGTGAGCGTGTCAAAGCGCTACCCGGTGGAGCGCGGGCCGACGAGTTACCGGCTCAGCGACGGCACGCCGCTGCGCCGATCCGACAAGGGCTACTTTTTCGACACGCTCGACGGCGTGCGCCGGCTCTTCATGGTCGACGCCGTCGAGAAGTCCAAGGCGAATTGTTGAGCGTGATCGATCAGTCCCAAGCCGGCGACAGCCCAGCCGGATCGGTCAACCGCTCGCCACGGTCCAGCGCCGCCATCTGCGCCATCTCCGCATCCGTCAGCGTCAACTGCTGCGCCTTCAGATTGCCTTCGAGGTTCGCCCGCTTCGTGGACGACGGAATCACCGCATAGCCCAGCTGCATCGCCCACGCCAGCGTGACCTGCGCGGTCGTCGCGTCGTGCGCCTTGGCAATCGCCTCGATCACCGGATCGGCAATCACCTTGCCGTACGCCAGCGTCATGTACGAGGTGATGTGGATGCCCTGGCTTCCCTGGCTTTTGGCGAATTCGGCCACCTTGCGGTTCTGCAGGTACGGGTGCAGCTCGATCTGGTTGGTGGCGATGTTCTCCGCGCCCACGGCCGCAATCGCTTCCTTCATCAGCGCGATGTTGAAGTTCGACACGCCGATGCGCTTCGTGAGCCCCGCGGCCTTCGCCTCGGCCAGCGCGCCCATGAACTCGGCGACGGACACCGCGTTGCCGGGCGAGGGCCAGTGGATCAGCGTCAGGTCGACGTGATCGGTGCGCAGCTTGGCGAGGCTGTCTTTCAGGCTGGGCACCAGCTTGGCCTTGGCGTAGTTGTCGGTCCAGATCTTGGTGGTGATGAAGAGGTCGCTACGCGCCACGCCGCTTTCGGCAATCGCCTGGCCCACCTCGGCTTCGTTGCCGTAGATCTGCGCGGTGTCGATGGCGCGGTAGCCCACGTCCAGGCCGTTCTTCACCGAGTCGATGACCACCTGGCCCTTCAGGCGGAAGGTGCCGAGGCCGAAGGTGGGGATGGTGTTGGCGTTGTTGTTCGTCGTTGTCATGGTGTTGTCCTGTGCGTTGATAAAGAGAGGAGAAAGAAAGAAGAGAAACCAGATCGATCAGTGCCCGACCGGCACCGGCCCCGAGGCGCGCACCGGAATCCCGGCGCGGCGGTCCAGCGCGCCGCTCCACTGCGTGAGGGCCAGCGACACCAGCACCACCAGCGCGCCGATCCAGGGCGTGTGCATCAGGCCCAGGTGCGTCACGATCAGGCCGCCGGCCCAGGCTGCGAGGGCAATGCCCAGGTTGAAGGCCGCGATGTTCAGGCCCGAGGCCACATCGACCGCCTGCGGCGTGAAGCGCTCGGCTTGCTTCACCACATACACCTGCAGCCCCGGCACGTTGCCGAACGCGACCGCGCCCCACATCAGCACCGCCACCAGCGCCAGCCACTTGTGCGGCGCCGCGAAGTTGAAGACCAGCAGCACGGCGGCCAGCAGCGCGAAGATGATCTTCAGCGCCGGAATCGGCCCCAGGCGGTCGGCCAGCTTGCCGCCCCAGATGTTGCCCACAGCCACCGAGATGCCGTAGACCAGCATCACCCAGCCGACCGCGCCGGCGCTGAAGCCCGACACGTCGGTGAGGATCGGCGCGAGAAACGTGAACGGAATGAACGAGCCGCCGTAGCCAATCGCCGTCTTGGCATACACCAGCAGCAATCGCGGCTCGGCCAGCACTTTTGCCTGCTGCGCCAGCGAGGCCGGCGCCGTGTGGCGGATGTTGTTGGGCACGAAGATCCAGCTGCCGATGAAGGCGACCACGCCCAGCGCCGACACGGCCAGGAAGGTCTCGCGCCAGCCGAAGTGCTGCCCGATGAACGTGCCCAGCGGCACGCCCGTGACCAGCGCCACCGTGAGCCCGGTGAACACGATCGCGATGGCGCTCGCCGCCTTTTCCTTGGGCACGAGGCCCGTGGCGATGGTCGAGCCGATCGAGAAGAACACCCCGTGCGCCAGGCCCGTGAGGATGCGCGCGGCCACCAGCGATTCGTAGCTCGGTGCCTTCCACGCCAGCAGATTGCCGAGCGTGAAGAGCGCCATCAGCCCGAGCAGCAGCGCCTTGCGCGGCAGCTTGCCCGTGAGGGCGGTGAGCACCGGCGCGCCGATGGCGACGCCCAGCGCGTAGAGGCTGACCAGCAAGCCGGCCGAGGGCAGGCTGATGGCGAGGTCAGCAGCGACCGTGGGGATGAGGCCAACGATGACGAACTCGGTCGTCCCGATGGCGAAGGCGCTGAGGGTCAGCGCGAGTAGGGCGATTGGCATGAGGCACTCCTGTGGGGTTAGGAGGAGTGTCTTGGGGATGCCTTTGCGGATAAATGGGGGTTTGGGCAGAAGATAGTTGCTTCTGAATCAAAAATAGACCGACAGCGAAGCAGTCTGATTACTCGGTAGAGGTCGGTCTTGGCGGGCTGGGTATGAGTTGCCGGAGCTCTACGAAGCTAGATTGCCCGAAAGGTTAAGCCTCATCTGTCTGATTTCTCTGCGGGCGGAGGCGGACTTAAAGGGAGGTAACCCAAATCTGTCGCAAGTTTGTAGTTGTCTAATCGTGTAGGGTCAAAATAACTTGCCAAAGGCCGAGCCCAAGATGAGGAAAGTAAACGTTTTTCATATAAGTTAAATGCAATGGCAGCTCCCCTGGATTTGCTACCAATGGCAGTTAAAGCTGTTAGTGCGAATGTGGCAAATTCGGCTTCGCTCATTTGGGCGCGCAAATAATTGATCAGGTCTTTTTTCTTCTCCTTGGAAAAATCAGAGCGGTGCACAAATTTCAGAACTTGGTAGGTTGAGCGGAATATATGCCCCAAGAGCTCTTCAATACTATTCAGCTCGTGGATTTTTTTAAACTCAAGAAGTTCATTTGCTATCTGATTGGAAATGCCTTTTGAATTCCAAATGATTGACTCTGAATTTCCCGAATACAAGATTGCAAAAATTCCTACTCGAATGCCGATCTCGCCATTCAAAGTGTTGGGAATTTCAAAATGCTTGTTTACAATTTTAAATTGCTCGATATTTAGACTGCTTTCCCGTGCCCCTCGAAAAACCAATTTGAGCCAATTGAGATGTCTTTTCTCTGGTTCAATCTTGTCGGCGCGGTCGTCGATGTATTGCAAAATTTCTCTCAAGGCTGTCCTGCCTCGGAATACGTGTTCTATTTCATCTTTCTCGTTCGATTTGCGTTTAAGTTCCAAGCTTTCTATTGCGGCCTCTCGATTTGAAAGCAATATGAAAAAATTATCCTGATCCAGCTGTTCTCGTAATCCATCTCGAGTGGCTTTAAGGGTTTCTCTTTGTACTCTTATGGAAAAAATAAGTCCAACTAGAGCGCTTAAGGCGACTAAAGGATTTAATAGGCCACCAATGTAGTCTCCTATCGGTCCTAATTTAGATAGAAATTTTGCGAAGGCGTAAATTTCTGGGGCCACCCCCACATGGTAAAATTCAAGCCCTCGGTTCATTCTGAATCCGGCTGCGAGTAGGCTTACAGTGACCAAAGTTCCAATTAACGCTGTCATTGCCGGGATGGCGACTGCCGCGACTTTGAAAGAATCTCGCGCGATGGAATCTCCTTTTTGATCTTGCAAATTTCGGGGCTCGGTGGCTTTCAAAGCGCCACTCCATCCTGTTTTTTGCTTACGCGAAAAACATCTGGATTTCATATATTCTTTTATTTTTTCGCTAATAGGTTTTTTCATTTTTTGATCCCATCTGAATTTCTCAAGCTCAGACGACTCATGCGGAAAGATCTAGAGCTTTCGCGTCAGGAATAACCGCTTTTCTTAGTTCGTCGTTGCGCACGCCGAATGGCACAAGCACGGAAGGAGTGGTTGCTGCCGCACCTTCCAGGTGCACGACCTGATCATCAAAAAAGATATGGGGCTTCAAGACGTCGAGAACTCGCTTTTTCTCAATGCCGCCCATGAGAAAAAGTTCTGCTGCGTCGAAACCCCATTCACGCAGTGTCGTGACCATGCGTTCATTTGCTGGAGCATTTCTGGCAGTGACGATCGCCACTCGCAATGCTGGGATATATGACGGCTCTTGCAGAGTGCGTTTTGCTTCAAGCTTCTGAAAAAATCCGATTTTTATGAAAAGGTCTTTAAGAGGTCCAGGATCGTGAGGCTTTTGCGCGTTCGCAACTTCGTGGGCATGAAAATGCTCAAGCCTATTTTCTTTCGCATATACGCGCTCCGCCTCGTCATTGGCAAGAACGCCATCAAAGTCGAATGCGATTCGGAGCTCATGATCAGTTTCGTCATCTTCAAGCTTATTTGGAAGAACCAAGCCGGCCGGAAATCCCCGGATAGTTGCGTCTACGACATCGCCGCGATTTGCACTAAGAAACAAAGACGCGTTGTACGCACCAATGTATAGGTGAGGCGATTGCCCTGAAAGGAATGCCCCCCGAGAAATTGCTAGTCCATAGTGTCTGCAGGATCGAAAAAATCTTTGACCTGTGTCGGAACTGTTGCGAGACAGAACAACAACTTCTACTGGCTGCTGCTCGGGGTAGAGCTTATTAAGTCGTAAGAGACGTCGAATAAATGGAAATGCGACTCCTCTGTCGAATGGAATCTCAAGTCTGTCAAGTTGATATTTGCGATATGTTTCAATCCCTTGGTCATCAAACACGGAATTGGCTTCTTGCATGTCAAAGACCGCCCTGCTTGATACGGCTATTACCAATTTCTTTTCAATTGGGTATGGCATAATTTTTCTTTGTAGAAAAGTTGCGGCGAGATATTTGGCGGCAGGGTTTTGGAGATAAAAGAACGATGCATTTTGCTACGTTTGGCGCTGATCTGGTCCGGAGTTTTCACCTAGCGTCGACTTCAGCTTGTGAATAACGAAAATCTCAGCGCTTAAGATCGTCGCGCGCAAAAGGAAACGTCGCCCGTGGAACTCCCATGCTCCTAAAAATCGTCTCCATAGATATACTGCAAGAGTTGCGTCTGATGGCGCAGCCGGGTTTGGAAGCCTGATGAAGCCCCTGCGTAACTAGGAGTCCATCTAATGGCTGAATCCGCTCGCGCCTGCACGCAATCTCGCAATCCCCCGGTTTCGTTCGATCCCGCATTTCCGGATATCGACACCCTCGCAATCCAAACCTGCGACGACGCCGAAAACCTCAACGAGATCCTTCGCGCCTACACCGCGTTCGAAAAGCTCATCGAAACCGGCGCCCCGAACGACAGCGAAGTGCTCGCCCCCACCCGCAGCGAACTGAGCGCCTTGCTCGGCCTGCTCAACGAAGCGCTCGTGGCGCGCATCGACGCCGTCAACGCAGTCGCTGGCGACATGCGCCGGGCGCTGCAAAGCGGCAGCATCGGCGGTCTCCTGCCCTCGGCGACGTAAGAACTGCGCCGCCGGTGAGCCTGGTGGCTTTCTCTCCCTTTCTCGCCAGCGCTTTCTCTCTTTCCAGATCAGGGCCTTGAGGGCGAGCGGCAACGCGGCCGATATCGGGAAACTCGGGCGGCCAACCGTGCGCCGGTGGCGGCCTGTTTACTTGTATTGAGGTGATGGCCCCTGGCTCCCTTTGCAGCACGAGCCCGTTTTCGCGCACGCGGGTTGGACCGTCGCATTCAGAACATCCAGGCGCTCGGGATGCCTGATCGACTTGCGTTCGAACTCCTCGACGTGGGTCTGCACTTCGAAAGAGGCGGTGGTGCTCAGCGTTCTCAGGAGATTGGCGATCTGGTCAAGGCGGCGCTGTGCCTTCTGCGACGAAGCGGCATCGCCTTTGATGGCGCCAGCAAAGATATCGGCTTGGTAGACCCCGCCGGTCGCCCTGTTCGGGTCTCGCTGAACAACGAACCAGTTCGTCAGGGAGATGAGCTCCTGCGATTCGAGATGGGTGATCGCGGGGGCGAACTGCACCTCGTGTTCGAGGCCGGCGAATGAGCATGCGGAGGCCCATGCGGGAGCGAGGGCGCAGGCGAGGGCAATGCTGAGGTGGAGGTGCTTCTTCATGCGACTGCCTCGTGGGTTACGCCCAGGATATACGCGGCGATGCTGTCCGCATTCATTCTTGCCTTGGCTCTGTTCTTTGCATCTGCTGCATTGATTCTCGAGATACTCGTTCCGTACCACTCGTCATTGGAGCTGAAGGTGTCGTCGAAGTGAGTGATTTCGTGAAGCAATGTCAGTAGCCGGGAGTCACCATCCAGAACCTCATGCGTCTCGAACTGGGTTTTGTTGTCCCACCGGAAGGTGCAGAAGTTGAGCGCGATGGCGATGGTATGAGTGGCGGTGTCTGGCTTGCACACCGCCGCAACAGTACCCGAAGCACTGCCCATGACGCACATTGCGAGCTTGCCGCCTTCGGTGAAGCGGACAAAGTTCTTGGCTTCCAACCCATCCAGCACGCGGACGCATGCCGCCAGGCCTTTTTGCAGGTACTCGCGCGTGCCTTGGTCGGCGATGCCAAACCATGTCTTCACACGGGCCTGGGCCTCTTTGTCCCAGCGGCTCAGTTCCGGGAGTCGTTGCTTTGTGATGTAGTCGACTGCCGTATCGCGCAGCCTCAGCGCCATTGTTGCGAACTCCTTGTTGGTCATGTTCGGGCACATGTTTTCGGTCTGTTCGGCTTCCGGCGGATGCGTGACCGTGTCGTCCACCGTCTTCTTGAAGGCCGCCATCTCCGATTCGGCGGTGGCTGCCGCGTTCGTGGCCAGCACCGCTGCGCTCGTTATGGCTCCAACCGCCCGCGTGTCTGCATCGTCATACGTCGCCGACTGCTGCAGCACGGAAACCAGCACCTGCGGCACCGGGCAGTGGCAAACCACCACATCGCCCTCCAGCGCCGCCTCCGATATGAACTGGGGCCTGCGTGGCCCGCCGGCCTTCGCGATGATGCCGACGCTGTTGCACCCCTCGCAGTAAGCCCTGCCGCCGATCAGCGCGACCCGGTGGCCGTACAGGTCGAGCATCGGTCCGTCGTAGGGCAGCACGCGGCCGCCAGGAGCCGGCGGATCGCCGACCACGAGAATTTTTCGCATCATCTCGGAACCTCCCTGTTTGTGGTCCGGGAGTTCTAGAGGGATGCGGCTGATGACACTGTGGCCCAGTGTGAATCGGCTGGAAATTCGTCGCGCCGGGCGCCGGTTTCGGCTTTCTGCGGCAGCCTGTCGCAGAAAGCCCTCGGGGTCCGCGGCCGAAAAATATTTCGCATCCCCTGCATCCAAACGTGCATCCGGCGGGTAGTACCTGTCAGCAGCGAGGAGCTGCTGACCCTCTACAACCCAGGAGCAATTCCATGTCCATGCACACCACCTCCCGCTCGATCGCCGTTCTTGGCGCCATCTCCGCTGCCGCCGCCGTGCTCACCGCCTGCGGCTCGATGTCGATGGCCCCCACGTTCAACCAGTCCAGCCTGCCGCCCACCATCCAGGTGCCCGCCGGCAACAAGGTCGCCATGGAAACCGTCGGCGTGGGCGACATCACCTACGAATGCCGCGACAAGGCCAACACCCCCGGCGCGACCGAGTGGGTGTTCGTCGGCCCCGATGCCAAGCTGAATGACCGCAGCGGCAAGCAGGTCGGCAAGTACTACGGCCCGCCGGCCACCTGGGAGTCGATGGACGGCTCCAAGCTCACGGCCACGCAACTGGCCGTCGCGCCCTCGGGCCCCACCAGCCTGCCGTTCCAGCTCGTGAAGGCCAACCCGGCCGTGGGCTCGGGCGCGATGACGGGCGTGACCTACATCCAGCGCGTGGCCCTGCAAGGCGGCGTGGCACCGGCGGCCGTGCCCTGCACGCCCGCCACCAAGGGGCAGAAGCAGGTCGTGAAGTACCAGGCCGACTACATCTTCTACAAGGCGTCCTGAGAGGCGTCCTGACAGGCGTCCTGATGATTCGGGGGTGAATTGCAGCGGTGCGCGGTTGCTCCACTACGATGGGGCCGCCCACCACCCGCCGCAGACCTTGCCTCCCACATCCACCGCCCCCTTCGACTACGACGCCGCGCTCATGGCCTGCGCCCGCGGCGACCGTACTGCGTTGCAGCAGCTCTACCAGCGAGAGAGCCGCTACCTGATGGGCGTGGCGTTGCGCATCGTGCGACAGCGCCAGCAGGCCGAAGACGTGCTGCACGATGCCTTCATCAGCATCTGGCAGCGCGCCGAGAGCTTCAACCCCGCGCTCGGCGAAGGCCGGGGCTGGGTCTACAGCGTGGTGCGCCACGCGGCGCTGAACATGGTGCGCAGCAGCGCGCGGCAGGTGAGCCTGGATGAAGACGCGGCCGAAGCGGTCGACGACAGCGCTTCGCTCGCGGCGTATGCGGCGGCGGGCGACCCGTTCGAGCTGCGCGCCGACCTCGGCCGGTTGCACGGCTGCCTCTCGGGGCTGGAGCCGGCGCGGCGCGATTGCATCCTCTACGCGTACGTCGAAGGCTGCTCGCATGGCGAAATCGCCGAGCGGCTGCAGACGCCGCTGGGCACGGTGAAGGCCTGGATCCAGCGCGGCATGCGCGCGCTGCGGGAGTGCATGGGATGAGCAGCGCTGACGACATCACAGACAAAGACATCAACGACATCGACGGGCTGGCGGGCGCGTACGTGCTGGGCACGCTCTCGGCCACCGGGCGCGCGGCGGTCGAGGCGCGCATGCGCAGCGACCCGGCGCTACGCGAAGCCGTGCGCGCGTGGGAGGCGCGGCTGCAGCCTCTCACCGCGCTGGCGGAGCCGGCAGAGCCGTCGCCTTCGCTGTGGGCGCGCATCGAGCGCAGCGTCGATGGGCTGGGCAGGGCGTCGAAGGCGCAGGCTGCGGGCGTTGTCAATTGGTGGAACAACCTGAAGCTCTGGCGCGGGCTGGCCGCGGGCGGCTTCGCCACGGCGGCGCTGCTGCTGGCGGTGGTGGTCACGCGCGTCGGGGCACCGCCGGCCACGCAGTACATGGTGGTGCTGGTCGCGCCGGAGAACAAGTCGCCGGGCTGGGTGATCCAGGCGAACTCGTCGCGTCAGCTCAACCTCGTGCCGCTGGGCACCTTCGAGGTGCCGCCGCAGAAGACGCTGCAGTTCTGGACCAAGGCCGACCAGTGGCGCGGGCCGGTGTCGCTGGGCCTCGTCAAGCAACAGGGCCAGACGCTGCGCATTCCCATCGACAAGCTGCCGCCGCTGGAGCCGAACCAGCTCTTCGAGCTGACGCTGGAGCCGGAGAACGGCTCGCCGCTCGACCGGCCGACGGGGCCGATCCAGTTCATCGGGCGTGCGGTCAAGGTGATGTAGCGGAGGCATCGGCTGCTGCGGCCGACGCCCGGTGGCTGATCGCGGCGGCGATGCCGAGGGCGGCCATCAGCAAACACAGCGCGAGAATCACCCAACCCGTCTGCACCATGCCGGCCAGCGCACCGACCAGCAACCCCGCCACCGGCTGGCTCAGGTTGTTGAGCAGCACGATCACGCCGGTGGTCTTGCCGTACTCCTTGGCGGGAATGATCTTCTGCCGGTGCATGCGGATGTAGATGCTGAACATCTTGTCGAACCCGGTCACCAGCAGAAAGCCCAGCGCGTAGCCCCAGTGGCTGGGGCTGATGGCGGTGAGCACGCCGCCGCCGAGGATCAACAGGAACGACACCACGCCCATCTTGCGCAACGCGAACGCACCGCGCGCAATGGCCAGCAGCACGACCACGGTGGCGACCGCACCCAGCATCTGCAGGCCCGCGTAGTAGTTGGCCGAGCGCTGGTAGAGCCCGGTGACCAGCGCCGCCGAAGACGCGAGCGTGACGCCGATGACGAGGTTGACGCCCGCCGTCACCATGGTGAGCCGCATCAGGCCGGGCAGGCGCAGCACGTGCAGGAGGGCGGTCTGGATCGGGCGCAGAAAGTGCCCGGGCTCGGCGTGCGGTTCCCTCAGTTGCACCGGGTTGCCGTGCCGCCAGTACGCGGTGGCGGCATCGGCCAGCAGGAACAGCGCCGCCGCCGCGCCGACCACGGCCTGCCACGGCCAGTGCGCAAAGAGCGCGGCCGCCACCAGCGGGCCGAGCACCATGCCGGTCTGTTCGGCGGTCTGGGCGTGGGCCAGCACGCGGTCGAAGCGGTGGCCGTTGGCGGTCATCTGCGGCAGCATCACTTCGCGGGCCATCACGCCCTGCGTGGTGAGCACGCCGCACACGGCCGAGAGGCCCACGAGCCAGCCGATGCCGCCGAGCGCCTCGCTGCCCAGCACGCCGAGCAGGCACACCAGCGCGCGAAAGATCTGGCTCGCGCGCAGGAGCTTGAGCGGCGAAACGCGGTCGCACAGCGCGCCGCAGACGGGGAAAGACAAGAAGCGCGGAAAGGTCTCGGCCGCGAAGGCGTAGCCGGACCACGCCACGCTCTGCGTCACCTGGAACACCACGAGCGGCACCAGGAACAGCAGCATCTGGTCGGCCAGCCGGGAGACGAAGAGCGAGAAGAGGAAGGCGGGGAATTTCATCGCCGCGCTGCCGGCGCAGGCGCCGACCCCGAGGGCGAAAGGGTGAGGGGCGGGGCGTGGGCGGGCATGCGCTGAAGATAATCCCAAACATGATCGCGCTCGACTGCTACTACAGCCTCTCTTCCCCCTGGGCCTACCTCGGCGGCCCGCAACTTCAGGACATCGTGCGCCGCCACCATGTGCGGCTCACGCTCAAGCCCTACGACTTCCAGGCGGTGGTGCCGCAGACCGGCGGCATTCCGCTGAAGACGCGCCCCGAGCCGCGCCGCACGTACCACGCGCTGGAGCTGGCGCGCTGGAGCGACTACCTCGGCATGCCGATGAACCTGGAGCCCGCGCACTACCCGAAGGGCGCGCCCAGCGATCCGAACTGGAACAAGTACCCGGGCTGGATGGTGATCGCCGCGCAGCTCAAGGGGCTCGATGCGCAGCCGCTCTCGCATGCGCTGCTGCGCGCGCTGTGGGCCGAGGAGCGCGACACCTCGCAGGCCGATGTGCGGATCGCGGTCGCCAACGAGAACGGCTACGACGGCGCCTCGCTGCAGGCACTGGAGCAGATGGCCGAGACGCTGGCCGTGTACCGCGCGAACAGTGCGGAGGCGGTGGAAGCGGGCGTGTTCGGCGCGCCGACGTTCATCCTGAACGGGGAGCGGTTCTGGGGGCAGGACCGGTTGGCATTTCTCGATCGGGCGCTGGACAAGCTGCGCGCGGCGGGCTGAACGCCCGGCCGCGTCTCTCGCACCTTCATCGCCCGAACCTTCATCGCACGAACGACCGCGGCAGCAGCGCCGGCACCAGCGTGCGGTTCATGCGTTCGCGCCACCAGCGCAGCGCCTGTCCCTTCGCGCCGGTCTTCCACGCGAGCCAGAACACCTCGGGCGCGCGCGGCTCCTCGGTCGGCAGTTCGACCAGCGTGCCGCGTTCGAGCTCGTTGGCGATGCAGGCGCGCGGCAGAAAGCCGTGGCCAAGACCCGCAACCTGGCAGGCGACCTTCGCGGCCATCGACGGCACGGTGATGCGCGGCTGCCCCGCGAGCAGGCCGACAGTGCGGTCCGACAGCGTGCGCGCGGTGTCGCCCACCACGATGGCGTTGCAGTCGAGCAGGTCGCCGCGCTCCAGCGGACGCCCGAGCCGGGTGAGCGGATGGGTGGGCGCGACGCAGAACGCGAACTCGATGCTGCCCACGGTCGCCGCCTGGTAGCCGCCGCCGGCCGGGCCTTCGCCCGCGGCGATGACGATGTCGGCGCGGCCCTCGCGCAGCGCCTCCCAGCTGCCGGTGAGCGCCTCGCAGCCGACGCGCAATCGCGTGCCGCAGCGCAGGTCTTCGAAGGCGCGGATGTCGCCGATGAGCGCCTCGGTGGGAATGAGCGAGTCGTGCACCAGCCGCAGCTCCGACTCGTAGCCGGTGGCGATCTGCCGCATGCGCGATTCGAGGTCGCTCGCGGCACCGAGGAGCCAGCGGCCTTCCTTCAGCATTTCGTCGCCGGCGGCAGTGAGGCTCACGCGCGGGCCATTGCGCTCGAAGAGCAGCATGCCCAGCTGTTCCTCGAGCTTGCCGACCGCGTACGAGATGGTGGAGGGCACCTTGTTCAGGTGGGTGGCGGCGGCGGCAAAGGAGCCGTGACGCGCAATGGCGTCGACGACCTCGATGGCTTCCAGGCTGAGCTTGAGCACGCGGGGGCCCTTCAGGTGGGTGGGGAAAAAGGAATGATCGAAAACTTCGATCATTGGGGCTGAAAAGTTTCGTCAATGGCGGTGGATCGGGACCCGATGATTGAGCCCATGCCAAGGAGATTCCCTCCGAAAGCAATTGTGAATTCAATCGAATATCCGTTCAACCACCCAGGAGTGTTTTTCATGTCCATCCAAGCCACCCCCACCGCCGGTTCCAAGCTGCTGACCCCCGCCGATCACACGCTGGTGATGATCGACTTCCAGTCGCAGATGGCCTTTGCCACGCACTCGATCGACGCGGTGAACCTGCGCAACAACGCCGCGCTGGTGGCGCAGGCGGCGGCCGGCTTCAAGGTGTCGACCATCCTCACGACGGTCGCCGAAAAGAGCTTCTCGGGCCCGATGTTCAGCGAGATCACCGACGCCTTTCCCGGCCAGAAGATGCTCGACCGCACCTCGATGAACACATGGGAAGACGCGGCCGTGATCGACCGCGTGAACGAAATCGGCAAGCCGCGCATCGTGCTGGCGGGCCTGTGGACCAGCGTGTGCATCGTCGGCCCGGCGCTCTCGGCGCTGGACCAGGGCTTCGAGGTGTACGTGATCGCCGATGCCTGCGGCGACGTTTCCACCGAGGCGCACAACCGCGCGATGGACCGCATGGTGCAGGCCGGTGCGCGCCCGATGACCTCGCTGCAATACCTGCTGGAGCTGCAGCGCGACTGGGCCCGCGGCGACACGTACGAGCTGACCACCGGCATCGCGAAGAAGGTGGGCGGCGCTTATGGCATCGGCATCAACTACGCCAAGAGCATGTTCGGCGCTCACGAAGGTTGAGCGGACGAAGAACGAAAGAGAGCGCCGGCCATGAAGCCCTATGTCGTTTCCCTCGCACTCGGCCTTCTGGTCGGCGTGATCTACGCGCTCTTCCAGGTGCGCTCGCCGGCGCCGCCGGTGATCGCTCTGGTGGGGCTCCTGGGCATCCTGCTCGGCGAGCAGCTTCCGCCGCTGGTGCGGCAGGTGCTCGACCGGCCGGCCGCCACCTCGTGGCTGCATCACCAGGTCAAGCCCCATGTGTTCGGCGAGCTGCCGAAGTGCGTGAAGCCCGAGGCGGTGAAGACCGCTGCCACGCGTTCGTCGGATCGGAGCGACGCATGAGCTCCCCGGACCCGCAACGCCGCCATTTGCTTGGCGCCCTCGGCGCCCTTGCCGCAACCTCCCTCGCACCCGCATCGACCATGGCCAACACCCTGAACCCCACCCCCGACCTCATCCTGCGCAACGGCCGCTTCACCACACTGGACCGCGCCAATCCCACGGCCGACGCGGTGGCGATCAAGGACGGCCGCTTCACCCGCGTGGGCCGCGCCGAAGACGTGCTGCCGCTGGCCGGCAGCCACACCCGCGTGATCGACCTCGAGGGCAAGCGCGTGCTGCCGGGGCTCATCGACAACCACCTGCACATCATTCGCGGCGGGCTGAACTACAACATGGAGCTGCGCTGGGACGGCGTGCGGAGCCTGGCCGATGCGATGGGCATGCTCAAGCGCCAGGTGGCGATCACGCCCGCGCCGCAGTGGGTGCGCGTGGTGGGCGGCTTCACCGAGCACCAGTTCGCCGAGAAGCGCCTGCCGACCATCGCCGAGCTGAACGCGGTGGCGCCCGATACGCCGGTGTTCATCCTGCACCTGTACGACCGCGCGCTGCTCAACGGCGCCGCGCTGCGCGCCGTGGGCTACACCAAGGACACGCCCGCGCCGCCCGGCGGCGAGATCGTGCGCGACGGCGCCGGCAACCCCACGGGCCTGCTGCTGGCCAAGCCGAACGCGGCCATCCTCTACGCCACGCTGGCCAAGGGACCGAAGCTGCCCTTCGACTACCAGCTCAATTCGACGCGCCACTTCATGCGCGAGCTCAACCGCCTGGGCGTGACCGGCGCCATCGATGCGGGCGGCGGCAACCAGAATTTCCCCGACGACTACGAAGTGATCCGCAAGCTCCACGACGACGGCCAACTCACCATTCGCCTCGCCTACAACCTCTTCACGCAGAAGCCCAAGGCCGAGAAGGAAGACTTCCTGAACTGGACGGCGAACTCGACGTACAAGCAAGGCGACGACTATTTCCGCCACAACGGCGCGGGCGAGATGCTGGTGTTCTCGGCGGCCGACTTCGAAGACTTCCGCCAGCCGCGTCCCGACATGGCGCCCGAGATGGAAGGCGAGCTCGAAGGCGTGGTGCGCATCCTGGCGCAGAACCGTTGGCCGTGGCGCATGCACGCGACCTACGACGAAACCATCAGCCGGTCGCTCGACGTGTTCGAGAAGGTCAACAAGGACACGCCGCTCGCGGGCCTGAACTGGTTCTTCGACCATGCCGAGACGATTTCCGAGAAGTCGATGGACCGCATCGCCGCGCTCGGCGGCGGCGTGGCGGTGCAGCACCGCATGGCCTACCAGGGCGAGTATTTCGTGGAGCGCTACGGCGCCGGCGCGGCCGAGGCCACGCCGCCGGTCAAGCGCATGCTCGAGCGCGGCATGAAGGTCTCGGCCGGCACCGACGCAACGCGCGTGGCCTCGTACAACCCGTGGGTGTCGCTGTCGTGGCTGGTCACGGGCAAGACGGTGGGCGGCATGCAGCTCTACCCGCAACGCAACTGCCTGGACCGCGAGGGCGCGCTGCGCATGTGGACCGAGAACGTCACCTGGTTCTCGAACGAAGAGGGCAAGAAAGGCCGCATCGAGGCCGGCCAGCTCGCCGACCTGGTGGTGCCCGACCGCGATTTCTTCGCCTGCGCCGAATCGGAGATCGCCGACACGACCGCGCTGCTCACGATGGTGGGCGGCAAGGTGGTCTACGGCGCCGGCCCGTTCGCCGCGCACGACGAAGGCACGCTGCCGCCGGCCATGCCCGACTGGTCGCCCGCGCGCACCTTCGGCGGCTATGCCGGCTGGGCCGACACGGCCGAAGGCGCACCGCTGCAGAAGGTCATGCGCAACGCGGCGGCAGCCTGCGCCTGCGCCAACGACTGCAACGTGCACGGCCACCAGCACGCGACGGCATGGAGCAGCAAGCTGCCCATTGCCGACCTGAAAAGCTTCTGGGGCGCGCTCGGCTGCGCCTGCTGGGCGGTGTGATGAAGACGATGCACTGGACCCTTTCGCCCGCCGTGCGCTGGATCGCCTTGCTGCTGCTGTGCGCGGCCTACCTGCAGGGCGGCCTGAACAAGGCGATGGACTTCGACGCCGCCATCGGCGAGATGAATCACTTCGGCCTGTCGCCGGCCGGCCCGCTGGCCGTGGCGGTGATCGTGCTGGAACTGGGCGCCGCGGTGCTCATCCTCGTCGGCTTCTGGCGCTGGCTCGGCGCGCTCGCGCTCGGCGGCTTCACACTGATGGCAACCTTCGTCGCGCTGCGTTTCTGGGAAATGCCGGTGGGCCCCGAGCGCTTCATGGCCGCGAACTCTTTCTTCGAACACCTGGGCCTGGTCGGCGGCTTTCTGCTCGTCGCCTGGCTCGATCTCAAGGAGCGCCAGGATGACTGAGCCTCAAAAATCCGCCGGCGCCTTCGCGCCGCTGCGCCAGCCGGTCTTCGCGGTGCTGTGGGCCGCCACGGTGCTGGGCAACATCGGCAGCTTCATGCGCGACGTGGCCAGTTCGTGGCTCGTCACCGACCTGTCGGCGAGCCCGACGGCGGTGGCGCTGATCCAGACGGCGGCGACGCTGCCGATCTTCCTGCTGGCGATTCCGGCGGGCGTGCTGTCGGACATCCTCGACCGGCGGCGCTTTCTGATCTTTGTGCAGGTGATGCTGGGCGCGGTGAGCGGCACGCTGCTGGTGCTCTCGCACACCGGTTCGCTCACGGTCGAATATTTGGTCGCGCTGACCTTCGTGGGCGGCATCGGCGCGGCGCTGATGGGGCCGACCTGGCAGTCGATCGTGCCGGAGCTGGTGCCCCGCAGCGAGCTCAAGGGCGCGGTGGCGCTCAACTCGCTGGGCATCAACATCGCGCGCTCCATCGGGCCGGCGGCGGGCGGGCTGATCCTCGCGAGCTTCGGCGCGGCCGCCACCTACGGGCTCGACGTGCTGAGCTATGTGTTCGTGATCGCGGCGCTGCTGTGGTGGAAGCGCCCGGCGGCGGTCGACAGCGGGCTGTCGGAGAACTTCTTCGGCGCCTTCCGCGCGGGCATCCGCTACACGCGGGCCAGCAAGGAACTGCACGTGGTGCTGCTGCGCGCGGCGGTGTTCTTCCTGTTCGCGAGCTCGGTGTGGGCGCTGCTGCCGCTGGTGGCGCGCCAGATGCTCGGCGGCACGGCGAGCTTCTACGGCATCCTGCTCGGCGCGGTGGGCGCGGGCGCCATCGGCGGCGCGCTGGTGATGCCGCGGCTGCGCGCCCGGCTCGATGCCGACGGCATGCTGCTGCTCGCTTCGCTGCTCACGGCCGCGGTGATGGGCGGCCTGGTGTTCGCGCCGCCGCAGTGGCTCGCGGTGCTGATGCTGCTGGTGCTGGGCCTGGGCTGGATCATTGCGCTGACCACGCTCAACGGGGTGGCGCAGTCGATCCTGCCGAACTGGGTGCGCGGGCGCGGACTCGCCGTGTACCTGACGGTGTTCAACGGCGCGATGGCGGCCGGCAGCCTGGGCTGGGGCCTGATCGCGCAGCAGATCGGCGTGCCGGCCACGCTGGTGGCGGGCGCGGTGGGCCTGGTGGTGATGGGCCTCGTGTTCCACCGCGTGCGGCTGCCCGCCGGCGAGGCCGACCTGCAGGCCTCGAACCATTGGCCCGAGCCTCTGCTGGCCGAGCCCGTGGCGCACGACCGCGGGCCCGTGATGATCCAGGTCGAGTACCGCATCCGCAAGGAAGACCGGCCGGCCTTCATGGCGGCGATGAAGAAGCTCTCGCTGGAGCGCCGCCGCGACGGCGCCTACGCCTGGGGCGTGCACGAGCACACGAACGACGCGGAACGGGTGATGGAGTGGTTCCTCGTGGAGTCGTGGGCCGAGCACCTGCGCCAGCACCACCGCGTGTCGCACGCCGATGCCGACCTGCAGGCCGAGGCGCTGCGCTTTCACATCGGGCCGGACAAGCCCGAGGTGCATCACTTCCTGTCGCTGTAGCGGGTTTGGCGCCGCCGGGTCGTCACCGGCGGTGCCGGTGGCGATAATCCCCCGATGCGAATCCGCTTTACCAAGATGCAGGGCGCCGGCAACGATTTCGTCGTGCTGGACGAAACCCGCGGCACGCTGGGCCTCAGTGCCGCGCAGTACCGCTTTTTGGCCGACCGCCATTTCGGCGTCGGCGCCGACCAGATCCTCACCGTGCGGCCATCGCCCGCGGAAGGCATCGACTTTCAATACGTGATCCACAACGCCGACGGCGGCGAGGTCGAGCAGTGCGGCAACGGCGCGCGCTGCTTCATGCGCTTCGTGAAGGAGCACAAGCTCACCGACAAGACCCAGGTGCGCGTGCAGACGCTGGCCGGCGTGATCGAGCCGCGCATGGGCGCCGACGGCCGCGTGACGGTCGACATGGGCGCCCCCATCTTCGAGGCCGCGCGCGTGCCCTTCGACACCGCCGGGCTCGATGCACAGCCCGATGGTTCCTGGGAAAAGTGGCACCTGGCGCTGGGCACCCGGGCCGGCAGCCCGATCGTGTCGGTCGCGGTGCTCTCGATGGGCAATCCGCACGCGGTGCAGGTGGTCGACAACGTCGACACCGCGCCGGTGGCCGAGCAGGGCCCGCAGATCGAGCACCACCCGCGCTTTCCGCAGCGGGTGAACGCGGGCTTCATGCAGGTGGTCGATCGCTCCCATATCAAGCTGCGCGTGTTCGAGCGCGGCGCCGGCGAAACGCTGGCCTGCGGCACGGGCGCCTGCGCGGCGGTGGTCGCAGGCATCCGGCTCGGGTTGCTGGAGTCACGCGTCGACGTGCAGACGCACGGCGGCATCCTCACGATCGAATGGCAGGGCGAGGGCCAGCCGGTGCTCATGACGGGCCCGGCCACGACGGTGTTCGAGGGCGACATCGACGTACCCGACGTGCCCGAAGTACCCGAAATTTCGGAACAGCCATGACCAATTCCACTCACGACAACGACGCCATGAACCCGATCACCGAAGACGACATCGCCAATTACCTGGCGAACACGCCCGACTTCTTCGAGCGCCATGCCCAGTTGCTGGCGCAGGTGCAGCTCACCAGCCCGCACGGCAACCGCGCGGTGAGCCTGCAGGAGCGTCAGGCCGAGATGCTGCGCGAGAAGATCAAGGCGCTGGAGCATCGCCTGATGGACATGGTGCGCCACGGCACCGAGAACGTCGTCATTGCCGACCGGCTGCAGCGCTGGACCAGCGGCTTGCTGACCACGCGCGACCCGCGCAGCCTGCCGTACCGGATCGCGGTCGATCTGCAGTCGCTGTTCCTGGTGCCGCAGACGGCGATCAAGGTGTGGGACTGCAGCAGCGACTACCTCAACGAAGCCTATGCCCAGTGGGTGAGCGACGACGTGAAGGCGCTGGCCACTTCGCTCACTTCGCCGTACTGCGGCCTGAACTCGGGCTTCGAGGCCGCCAACTGGCTGCCGGAGCCGCAGGCTGCGATGTCGATCGCGCTGATTCCGCTGCGCGCCGATGCCGAATCGCCGGCCTTCGGCTTGCTGGTGCTGGCATCGCCCGACGCACAGCGCTTCAACGCCGAGATGGGCACCGATTTTCTCGAGCGCATCGCCGAGCTGGCCTCGGGCGGCCTCTCGCGGCTGCGTCCTTGAACCGGCCGCGCTGGCTGCGCCGGCCGTGGCAGGTCGCGCTGCTCGGCGCGCTGCTGGTTCTGGCGTTGGTCTATGCGGCGATTGCCGCCGTCATCTGGAAGCGCGCCGACGAGCTGCTGGACAACCCGCCGCAAAGGCCCGCCGATGCGGCGCTGATCCTGGGGAGCCGGGCCTACCTCGACGGCAGGCCGAATCCCTGTCTCACGGGCCGCGTCGATACCGGCATTGCGCTGGCGCAGGCCGGGCGGGTGAAGCAACTGGTGTTCACGGGCGGCGTCGACAAGGAAGACGGACGCATCGAGGCCGACGTGATGCAGCAGCACGCGCAAGGCCTGGGCTTTGCGGGGCCGATGCTGCAGGAGCCCGCGTCCACGTCCACGCGGCTGAATCTTTCGCTCTCGCGCCCGCTACTGCAGGCGGCCGGGGTGCGCAGCGTGGTGATCGTGTCGGAGCCGTATCACCTGTGGCGCGTCGAGCGGCTGGTGCGCATGAGCGGGTTCGACCAGACCTTCGACGTGCAGTACGCCGCCGCGCCCACTTCGTGCTGGCGCCGCTGGGGCATGCTGTTCAAGGGCGCATTGCGCGAGCCGGCAGCCATCATCAACAATGCCGGCCATGGCTATCTCTTCTGAGCCGACCGCATCCGCTGTGCCGGACTGGATCGCGAAGTACCTGGAGCATGTGCGCGTGGAGCGCCGGCTCGCGGCGCGCACGGTCGAGCTCTACGCCTTTCACCTGCAGGCGCTGAGGGAAAACGCGGCCGAGGCCAATCTGCCGCTGGACCGCGTGCAGACCGCCCACATCCGGCGCTGGATGGCCAAGCTGCACAGCGCCGGTCGCGAGCCGCGCGGCATTGCGCTGGTGCTGTCGTGCTGGCGCAGCTTCTACCGCTGGCTCGGGCATGAAGGCCTGATCGGCTTCAACCCGGTGCAGGACGTGCATGCGCCCAAGGCCGGCCGGCCGCTGCCCAAGGCGCTGGGCGTGGACGATGCGGTGCAGCTGGCCGAGCTGCACGACGAAGACGCCGACCCGTGGATCGAAGCGCGCGACCGCGCCATCGTCGAAATACTCTACGGCTGCGGCCTGCGCGTGAGCGAACTCACGGGGCTCGATGCACAGGCGAGCAACACGGCGCTCGGCTGGGTCGATCTCGACGCGAAGGAAGCCAACGTGCTCGGCAAGGGCAGCAAGCGCCGCATCGTGCCGGTGGGCAGCAAGGCGGCCGAGGCGCTGCAGGAGTGGCTGGACGTGCGCGGCGACCGTTCGGTGCCCGCGCTCTTCGTCAGCAGCAAGGGCGCGCGGATGTCGTCGCAGGCGGTGTGGAAGCTGCTGCGCGAACGCAGCCTGAAGGCCGGCCTTGCCGCGCCTGTGCATCCCCACATGCTGCGGCACTCGTTCGCGAGCCACGTGCTGCAGTCGAGCAGCGACCTGCGCGCGGTGCAGGAGCTGCTGGGGCACGCGAACATCGCGACCACGCAGATCTATACGCGGCTGGATTTCCAGCATCTGGCGAAGGCCTATGACGCGGCGCATCCGCGCGCGAAGGCCCGGACCGACAAAGACAAATAAGTAAGCAAGCAAGCAAGCCAGGTAAAAAAATGAAAACCCTTCGCCTCAAACCCGGCAAAGAGCGCTCGATGCAGCGCCGCCATCCGTGGGTCTTCGAATCCGCCATCGCGCGCGGCGGTGCCGACTCGGGCGAGACGGTGCGCGTGGAATCGCACGACGGCGCGTTCCTCGCGTGGGCGGCGTTCAGCCCGATCTCCAAGATCCGTGCGCGGGCCTGGAGCTTTGTCGAAACGCAGCGCATCGACGCCGCGTTTCTCGCGTCGGTGTGCGAGCGCGCCGTGCGTGCGCGCGGCCTCTTCGATCTGCAGAGTGACGGCGTGCGGCTGGTGCATGGCGAGGCGGACGGGCTGCCGGGGCTGATCGTCGACCGCTATGGCGACACGTTGGTCGCGCAATTCCTCTCGGCCGGCGTGGAGCGCTGGAAAGACGTGCTGGTCGATGCGCTGCTCACGGCCACGGGCCTCACGAAGTTCTACGAGCGCTCCGACGCCAGCGGCCGCGAGCGCGAAGGCCTGAAGCCGGTCACGGGCTGGCTGCGCGGGGAGGGCGCCACCGAAATCACGATCCGCGAGCACGACTGGAAACTCTCGCTCGACATCGCGACCGGCCACAAGACCGGCTTCTACCTCGATCAGCGCGACAGCCGCCAGCGCTTTGCCGAACTCGCGAAGCACCGGCGCTTCAAGCGCGTGCTGAACTGCTTCTGCTACACGGGCGGCTTCACCGTCGCGGCGCTGGCGGGGCTGAAGGCCGCGGGAGCGCTCGAGGGGGCCGAACTGGTGTCGGTCGATTCGTCGCAGCCGGCGCTGAACTTCGCGCGGGCCAACATCGCGCTCAACGGCTTCGGCGGCGAAGGCTCGGGCGTGAAGACCGAGTTTCTCGATGCGAACGTGAACACCGTGCTGCGCGAGTTCATCGACCAGGGCCGCACCTTCGATGCCATCGTGCTCGATCCGCCGAAGTTCGCGCCCACGGCGGCGCATGCCGAGCGCGCGGCGCGGGCCTACAAGGACATCAATCGCCTCGCGCTCAAGATCCTGGAGCCGGGCGGCGTGCTGCTGACTTTCTCGTGCTCGGGCGGCATCTCCGCCGACCTGTTCCACAAGATCGTGGCCTCGGCCGGGCTGGATGCGAATGTCGACGGTTACATCAGCGAACGCCTGGGTGCGGCACCCGACCATCCAATGACGATCGAATTCCCGGAAGGGGAGTATTTGAAGGGCCTGGTGGTGGTGAGAAAGCCCGCCTGAAAAGGCCGCTTGACCCCTTCGGCAACGCAACTCAGTGGCATTGGCTAAACTGCCCGCCACCCCCGTTTTTTAGTTTTTCCGCTTCGGAGCACCCCTCATGGCCCTCATCCCCGCGACCATCCTCACCGGCTTCCTCGGCTCGGGCAAAACCACGTTGCTCAAGCGCATCCTGACCGAGGCCCACGGCCAGAAGATCGCGGTCATCGAGAACGAGTTCGGCGAAGAGAACATCGACAGCGACATCCTCGTGACCGAATCGAAAGAGCAGATCGTGCAGATGAGCAACGGCTGCGTCTGCTGCACGATCCGCGAAGACCTGCGCGAGGCGCTGCAACTGCTGGCCGCCAAGAAGCGCCAGGGCCTCTTGGATTTCGACCGCGTGGTGATCGAGACCACCGGCCTCGCGGACCCCGGCCCGGTGGCGCAGACCTTCTTCATGGACGACGAAATCGCCGAGAGCTATTTGCTCGACTCGATCCTCACGCTGGTGGACGCCAAGCACGCGCCGCAGCAACTGAACGACCGCCAGGAAGCGCGCCGCCAAGTCGGTTTTGCCGACCAGATCTTCATCAGCAAGAGCGAGCTGGTGTCGGCCGAGGAAACCGAGGCGCTGATTCATCGCCTGAAGCACATGAACCCGCGTGCGCCGCAACAGAAGGCGCACTTCGGCGATGTGCCGCTCAAGGACATCTTCGACCTGCGCGGCTTCAACCTGAACGCCAAGCTGGACATCGATCCGGACTTCCTGAAGGAAGACGACCACGATCACCACGACCACGCTGGGCATGACCACGCCCATGGCGAGGCGTGCGATCACCCCTCGCACAAGCACGAAGGCCACGGCCACCATCACCACACCGACGACGACGTCAAGAGCTTCGTCTACAAGGCGGACCGCGCCTTCGATCCGGCCAAGCTCGAAGACTTTCTGGGCGCGATCGTCAACATCTACGGCCCGCGCATGCTGCGCTACAAGGGCGTGCTGAACATGAAGGGCACCGAGCGCAAGGTGATCTTCCAGGGCGTGCACCAGTTGATGGGCAGCGACCTGGGCCCGGAGTGGGGCAAGGACGAAAACCGCCAGAGCCGCATGGTGTTCATCGGCATCGAGCTGCCGCGCGAAATTCTCGAGCAGGGGCTCGAGCAGTGCCTGTTGTGACGACGGCCCGCTGCTGATTTATCCAAGGAAAAAGGCGCTGCCCCGCAAGGGACAGCGCCTTTTTCATGGCCTGGCAGGTCTGGCAGGGGCTTACTTGCCCAGTTCGGTCAGTGGCTTGCCATTGACCTTCAGGTTGCCTTCGCTGAACTCGACCTGCCCGGTGACATGTTCGCCGTCACGCTTGACGAAGCCGCTGGCCTCGCCTTGCTCGACCAGCCCCGCCACCATTTCGGGCGGCGGCGTCTGGCCGCTCTCGGCTCCGGTGGCGGCGATCTGCTCGAGCCATTGCACCGGCAGCCGCGCATTGGCCTTGAACACGCCGCGCTTCATCAGGAGGGCCATGCCGGGGGCCTGCAGGTCTTCGTCGGTCACGCCGACCATGCCGGCGGTGTAGCTGAGTTCGCCGCGCTTGCCGCCGATCTCGACCACCATCTTGTCCAGCCCGAATTCGGGGCTGTACTTGGCCATGGCCTTCAGATCGGGGGCGAGCTGGTCGGCCAGCGCCTTCATCGCGGCCTGGGTGGCCTTGCTGCTCTTGCCGCAGCCTGCCGCCGCGCTGGACTGCAGGTAGGCGTCGGCCAGCTTCTTGTAGCCGGCGGCGTGGATGCGGCGGCCGCCGCTGGACATCTCGAACTTGTCGATGCTGGTCTCGCCGATCTTGCCCTGGCCCTTGAGGGTGCCTTCGGAGGCGTAGAGGCCGTCCTTGATCGTGGCTTCGCCGTTCAGGTCGACGTTCTGCAGCAGCACCTTCACGGGCTTGTGCGTGCCGGCCGGCGCGTCGGCATCGGCGCTGCCGCCGAGGCCCTTGGTGGCGGAGAACTCGAAGGCGTCCAGGCGCCCCTCGGTCTTGCCGGTGGCCAGGATCCAGCCCGCGCTGCCGTCCATGTCGGCCTTGGCCGTGATCTTGCCCATCTTCATCTGCACGCCCTTGGCCGCGTAGTTGAAGTCCAGGCCCGGCATCGTCATGTCGTAGCGCGCCTTGGTGCGGGCGGCGTTCACTTCGATGTGCGCCTGCGCGCCCTGCCAGGCGAATTCGCCCTTGCCTTCTTCGGCCAGCTTGACGGGCGCGACCGCCATGTCGATGGCGTAGCTGCCGTCGAAGTTGACCTTGGTGAATGCCGTCAGCGGCTTGGCCTTGCCGAAGAACTTCTCGGCTTGCGCCTGGCCCTTGATGTCGAGCACCAGCTCGCTGTCGATGGTGGCCGCCGCGAACTTGCCGCCGGCGATCGGGCCGTGGTGGATGGTGTCGCGGATGGTGATGCGCAGGGGCTTGGGCGGCTTGGCGTCCGCTTCGTCGCCGTCTTCTTCCTCCTGCGGCTCCTCGCCTTCCGCGGGCTTGGCGGCGGGCGCCTGCGCCACGGCCGGGGCGGTGGCGGCATCGGCCGCACAGCCGATTTCCAGCGTCACGGTGCTCACGGCACCGAAGAAGTTGCGCTCGTATTTGCGCTCGGTCACGCGCACCAGCGCGGTCTGCTTGGGCATCTCGTCGAGCGCGGTCTCGTAGATCGAACGGACCTTCGATCCGGTCCACCAGGTGCTCCCTCCGTAGGCGACGACGATGGCCGCGGCCACGGCTCCCAAAACTACTTTCTTGCTCAAGGCTTGCTTTCTTTTATCGAATGATCGGATGGGCCCGCGCCGCCCCGAGGGAGCGGCAGCCCCGCGTCACCCCCTCCGGCGACGCGGGCCGATGCTACCGGAGCCAACCGGCATGCAGACACATCGCCCGCGGTTTCGAGTTCTCTATACAATCGCGCGCCTGTTCCGGGAGCCACACCCAGTCCTCTTGGACGAGATGTGACTTCCGGCACGGGGCGCCGCGGGTTTCTGTAGGGCTTTCGGGGGTATAACCCCGGGGTTCGCAACCGCGAGCACCCCGACAACGTGGAGCCCGCGCGGCACGAAAGCCGCGAGTGGTTCCCATGGGAGGAGACACCCAGTGAAAGCGCGTTCCAGTTCGTCCAAGGAGCCAGTCACCGTGAAGAAACCCGCCGCCAAGGCCACGCCAGCATCCAAGCCCGCCGCAAAGAAGGCGACGGCTGCGAAGGCTGTACCCGCGGCGAACAAGGTTTCCGCCACCGCGAAGGCGCCTGCAACGAAGGAGAAAAGCGCGTCCAAAAAGCCCGCAGCACCACCGGCCAAGGCCGCCACCGCTGCGACAAAGAAGTCCGTCAAGCCCGCCAAGCCTGCAACAGCAACCAAGACCGCAGGCACGGGTCCATCGTCATCCAAACCCGTCGGCCGCCCTGCTGCCGTTCCTTCTGCTCCCCCGATCCCCATGAAAAAAACGGCTGCCGCCTCCTCTTCCGCCCCGGCGACACCCTCGATGCCCGCTCAAACCGCCACGCCCGCACCCGCCGCGCGTGGGGGCCGTGTGTCCCGGCTGTCGCAACTGACCGTCCCCTCGATGCCGCAATCCGTGGCATCGACCGCCGCGAAGTCCAGCTTCTCGCAAGCACCGTCCACCGCGCTGGTGCCGCCGCCGCCGCTGGCCGTCAAGAAAGACCCCAAGCTCGCGAACAACTGGAAGACCAAGTCGGCCGCCGAGCTGACCGATGCCGAAGTCATCGCGATGCCCGACACCGAGTACATGAACGAAAAGCAGATGGCGTTCTTCCGCCTGAAGCTCGAAGAACTCAAGCGCGGCATCCTGGAAAACGCCGGCGAGACCACCGAGCACCTGCGTGAAGACACGGTGGTCGTGCCCGATCCGGCCGACCGCGCGACCATCGAGGAAGAACACGCCCTCGAACTGCGCACCCGCGACCGCGAACGCAAGCTGCTCAAGAAGATCGAGCAGTCGATCCAGCGCATCGACGCCGGCGACTACGGCTACTGCGACGAGACCGGCGAGCCGATCGGCGTCGGCCGCCTCCTGGCCCGCCCGACCGCCACGCTGTCGCTCGAGGCGCAACAGCGCCGCGAACTCAAGCAGAAAATGTTCGGGGATTGAACCGGGTCAAGGTAGATAAACCCCAGCCCGTTCGATAGTCTTCACCGAATGCCAAAGGAAGAATCGGGCCGTCTTTTCTCGAAGGTGGCCAAGTTTGTCCGCAATCCGCTCAAGGATTGGTCGGAGCTGGATGCGCCTTCCTCCACGACGTCGGACTCCTCGCTCCCCGAGCAGACCTACAGCCGGGAGATGCTCAAGGAGATGATCGAGCGGCGCCAGCGCAACGATTTCGTTCGCCGGCGCGAGTTCGACATGCTTCGCAAGCTCCGACAGCGCGAAGCGGCCGCCCATGCCTTCGAGGGAACGGTCACACCCTCGTCGTTCAACATCAACAGCTCTTCGGAAAAGTCCGAGGGCCGCGCGCTCACGCTCAAGAAGATCGACGAGATCGAAGAGCAGATGTCGCAGCAGTGGTGGAAGGGCCGCGGCCCGAACGGCGAGACGCTGGTCAACCCGCCGCCCGATGCCGGCGCCGAAACGCTGCCGCCGGTGCATGTCGACGATCTGCTTCAGCCGCCCCCGGTGCACCGCGCCGTCGCGGCTGTGGCGGCGCCCGTCGAAGTCGCGGGTGCGGTTGCTGCGGGCGGTGCGCCGCCGCTCTTGTCTTCCCGGCTGGCGCACGACGGCGCGCTCGAAGAAGCGGTGATCCGCTTTGCCCATGGCGACGACGCCGGCGCCGAGGCGATCCTGCTGCAGGCCCTGGCCTCCGAAAGCGCGCCGGCCGCCGACGGCGAGAACGACGCCGCGGCCGAGCGCGACGACAGCCGCTGGCGCACCCTGTTCGACCTGTACCGCGCCACCGGCGATGCCGCCAAGTTCGCGGCCGCCCGCATGCGCTATGCGCAGCGCATGAAGCGCATGGGCCCCGACTGGGTGTCGCTCGAAGACCTAGCGCGCAGCGTGAAGGCGGTGACTGCGAGCGAAGATGCGGCAGAGCAGGGCGAGGGCGGTGGTGCCCAGGCCGACTGGAGCAGCCCCGCGCGCCTGTCCCGCGAAGGGCTGATGAGCCTCACGCGCGCGCTGTCGCAGGCCGGTTCGGTCTGGACGCTCGACTGGCGCCCCTTGACCGCCATCGAACCCGAAGCTGCCGCGCCGCTGCGGGTGCTGCTGACGCACTGGGCCGATTCGCCGGTCAAGCTGCGCTTCATCGGCACCGCGCAACTGCTGGCGGTGCTGGCCGAAGCGGCGCCCAACAACGAACGCGGCACCGACGACGTCTGGTGGCAACTGCATCTGGCCGCGCTGCGGGTGATGCACCTGCCCGACGATTTCGAACTGGTGGCGCTCAACTACTGCATCACCTACGAGGTGTCGCCGCCGTCCTGGCAGGACCCGATCGGCGAATGCACCGCGCTCGCCGCGCCGCCGCCGAGCCGCAGCAGCTCGGTGTGGTCGCTGCTGTCGAGTGCCGAATCGGAGAGCTTCCCGACGCACGACACCGGCTTTGCCGCGCTGGCGGGCGATTTGCGGGGCGAATCGCTGTCGGCGTGGCAGCGGCTGGACACCGACCTGCGCCACACCACGGCGCCCGTCATTTCATGCGCGGCGCTGCTGCGCATGGATCTCGCCGCCGCCGGCACGCTGCTGAGCTGGGTGCGGGCGCGGGATGCCGATGGCGAGCGGGTGCAGTTCGTCGATGCGCACCGGCTGATCGCTGCGTTGTTCGGGCTCGTGGGCATTACCGACCACGCAACCGTAGCCGTTCGAAAGAACTGAAACCACCCTGTTTCGGGGTTGCATTGCCCTCGGCCATCCCCAGATGGCTGCGATGGAACAGTTTCACGGCACCACCATCGTGAGCGTGCGCCGCAAGACCCCTCAAGGCGACCAAGTCGCCATTGGCGGGGACGGGCAGGTCACTCTCGGCAATATCGTCATCAAGGGCACGGCGCGCAAAGTGCGCCGCCTCTATCACGGCAAGGTGCTGGCCGGCTTTGCCGGCGCCACCGCCGACGCCTTCACGCTCTTCGAGCGCTTCGAGGCCAAGCTCGAAAAGCACCAGGGCCACCTCACCCGGGCGGCGGTCGAGCTCACCAAGGACTGGCGCACCGACCGCGTACTGCGCAAGCTCGAGGCCATGCTGGCCGTGGCGGACGCCACCACCTCGCTCATCATCACCGGCAACGGCGACGTTCTCGAACCCGAAGACGGCGTGATCGCCATCGGCTCGGGCGGTGCGTATGCCCAGTCGGCGGCCAAGGCACTGATCGAGAACACCGACCTTTCGGCCGAGCAGATCGTGCGCAAATCGCTGGGGATCGCCGGAGAAATCTGCATTTACACGAACATGAACCACACGGTGGAAGCGCTCTGACCATGTCCATGACCCCCCATGAAATCGTTTCCGAGCTCGACAACCACATCGTCGGGCAGCCCGCCGCCAAGCGCGCGGTGGCCATCGCCCTGCGCAACCGCTGGCGCCGCCAGCAGGTCGACGAGAAGCTGCGCAGCGAAATCACCCCGAAGAACATCCTCATGATCGGCCCGACGGGCGTGGGCAAGACCGAGATCGCCCGCCGTCTCGCGCGCCTGGCGGATGCGCCCTTCATCAAGGTCGAGGCGACCAAGTTCACCGAGGTGGGCTACGTTGGAAAAGACGTCGATTCGATCATTCGCGACCTCGCCGAAATCGCCGTCAAGCAGACCCGCGAATCCGAGAGCGCCAAGGTGCGCGCGCGCGCCGAGGACGCGGCCGAAGACCGCATCCTCGACGTGCTGCTGCCCCCGGCGCGCGGTGCCGACGGCGCGACCGCGGCAATCGATGGACCCAATCCCACGCGACAGGCTTTCCGCAAGAAGCTGCGCGAGCACCAGCTCGACGACAAGGAAATCGAACTCGACCTCGCCGAGACCCGCACGCCGCTCGAAATCATGGGCCCCGCTGGCATGGAGGAAATGACCGAGCAACTGCGCGGCATGTTCGGCCAGATGGGCGGCGGCAAGCGCAAGACGCGCAAGCTCAAGATCGCCGAGGCGCTGCGCCTCCTGATCGACGAGGAGGCCGCCAAGCTGGTCAACGAGGACGAGATCCGCGCGCAGGCGATCACCAACGCCGAGCAGAACGGCATCGTCTTCATCGACGAGATCGACAAGGTTGCGACGCGCAGCGAAGCGCAGGGCTCCGACGTGTCGAGGCAAGGCGTGCAGCGCGATTTGCTGCCGCTGGTCGAGGGCACGGCCGTGACCACCAAGTACGGCGTGGTGCGCACCGACCACATGCTGTTCATCGCGAGCGGCGCGTTCCACCTGAGCAAGCCGAGCGACCTGATCCCCGAGCTACAGGGGCGTTTTCCGATTCGTGTCGAGCTGCAATCGCTCTCGGTGTCGGACTTCGAAAGCATCCTCACGCAGACCCGCGCATCGCTCGTGAAACAGTACCAGGCGCTGCTCGCGACCGAGGGTGTGACGCTCGATTTCCAACCCGACGGCGTGACCCGCCTGGCGAGCATCGCCTTCGAGGTGAACGAGCGCACCGAGAACATCGGCGCGCGCCGTTTGTCGACCGTGATGGAGCGCCTGCTCGATGAGGTAAGCTTCGGCGCGGCCCGCATCGAGGGTCAGACGATCCGCATCGATGCCGCTTACGTCGACGAGCGCCTTGCGGCACTAAGTCACGACGAAGACCTCTCGCGCTTCATCCTCTGAAGCAGCTTCTTCTTCCCCCTGTAACGGGGGAATGCTTCACGCTTTACTTTCACTGCGTGAGCTAAGTACTTCATTTTCAACGAAATTCGCCGATTCCGAGGTTTTGGAATCGGCGCTAAGTCGTTGATTCCATTACAAAAAATACCACCAGCGGCCAGTTGCGCCCCAAGTGTTTCCTGCTACAGTGCAAAAAAGTGCAGTTAAGTGGGAAAAAGTGCGGGTAGTGCCTCTTTCGGGCATTGCAGTACCTCCCAACACAGGGGTTTGTGGTCGTGTTTCAAGGCGCTTCATCGCTCAGTCTGGATGCCAAGGGGCGGCTCTCCGTGCCGACCCGGCACCGTGACGTCCTGAGCGCGACGGCAGGCGGCCAGCTCACGATCACCAAGCATCCGCATGGGTGCCTCATGGTGTTCCCCCGTCCCGAATGGGAAAAATTCCGCGAGCGCATCGCCGCGCTGCCGATGTCGGCGCAGTGGTGGAAGCGCGTCTTCCTCGGTAACGCGATGGACGTCGAGATGGACGGCACCGGCCGCATCCTGGTCTCGCCCGAGCTGCGCGCCGCCACCGGCATCGCACGCGACACGCTGCTGCTGGGCATGGGCAACCACTTCGAACTCTGGGACAAGGCCACGTACGAGGCCAAGGAGGCCGAGGCCACCCAGGGCGAGATGCCGGATGTGTTTCAGGACTTCGCGTTCTGAGGACCCACGTGAACACCCCATGGACCCATACGACCGTCTTGCTGAACGAAGCGGTGGAAGCCCTTCTTTCCGGCAGCACGGCAGCCACCGGCACCTACGTGGACGCCACCTTCGGTCGGGGAGGGCACGCGCGGGCGATCCTCGCGAGGCTGGCGCCGGAAGGCAGGCTGATCGCATTCGACAAGGATGCGGAAGCAGTGGCCGAAGCAGCGCGCATCTCGGATGCGCGTTTTTCTATCCGGCACCAGGGATTCCGTTCGCTGGGCGAGCTGCCCGATGCGAGCGTCAACGGCTTGCTGATGGACCTGGGCGTGAGTTCGCCGCAAATCGACAACCCGGTGCGCGGCTTCAGTTTTCGATTCGACGGCCCGCTCGACATGCGCATGGACACCACGCGCGGCGAGAGCGTGGCCGAGTGGCTGGCAACGGCCGAACTTCAGCAGATTGCAGAGGTGATCCGTGACTATGGCGAAGAACGGTTTGCTGTTCAGATTGCAAAGGCGATTGTTGCTCGCCGACAAGAACGGGGCCCAATTTCAACCACCACCGAACTGGCCGAGCTCGTGGCTGGCACGGTCAAAACCCGCGAGCAGGGCCAGAACCCTGCAACGCGCACATTTCAGGCTTTTCGGATTTTCATCAACGCCGAGCTTGAAGAGCTGCAACAGGCGCTAGAGGCGAGCCTGTCCGTGTTGCAGCCCGGCGGCCGGCTCGCGGTGATCAGCTTCCACTCGCTGGAAGACCGCATCGTCAAGCAGTTCATCGCCAAGCACTCGAAAGAGGTCTACGACCGCCGGGCGCCCTTCGCTGCGCCCAAGGTGATGAAGCTCAACGCGCTCGAGCGCATCAAGCCGTCCGAAGACGAAGTGCGCGGCAATCCGCGCTCGCGCAGCGCGATCCTGCGCGTCGCCGAACGCACCGAGGCCAACTGATCATGGCCCGCTTGAACCTGCTCCTGCTGATGGCCGTCATCGCGACGTCGCTCTATCTCGTCCATACGCAGTACCGCTCGCGCCAGCTCTACACCGAGCTCGACCGCGTGCAGCAGGAAGCTCGCCGTCTCGAAACCGACCACGACCGTCTGCAAGTCGAGAAGCGTGCGCAGGCCACGCCGTTGCGCGTCGAGAAGCTCGCCAAGGAGCAGCTTCAGATGCGCACCACCACGCCGGCGATCACGCAGTACGTGCGCCCGGACGGTTCGGTGATTCCGGCCATCGCGCCGCTGCCGCCCGTCGTGCCGCCGAAGCCGGCCGCCACCACCGCCAGGGGGGCTGCACGATGAGCCGTCGCGACCGCAGCGTTCGCTACACCACCAGCCCCTTGCTCGCGAGCAAGACGCCGGTGTGGCGCAGCAAGTTCATCGTCGCGGGCATCGCCTTCGGCTTCCTCGGGCTGGCGGGGCGCGCCGCGTACGTGCAGGTCTTCAACAACAGCTTCTTCCAGCGGCAGGGCGAAGTGCGCTTTGCGCGCACGCTCGAGCTGCCTGCCAACCGCGGCCGCATCCTGGACCGCAACGGGCTCATCCTCGCCTCCAGCGTGGTGGCGCCCAGCATCTGGGCGATTCCGGAAGACATCGAGCGCGACGACCCCGAGGTGCGCGCCAAGCTCAAGCTGGTGGCCAAGCTGCTCGAGATGCCGCAGAAGGACTTCGACAAGAAGCTGCAGGACGAGGACAAGACCTTCGTCTGGATCAAGCGCCAGGTCGACGAACCCATCGCCAAGCAGATCGCC
This sequence comes from Variovorax paradoxus EPS, assembly GCF_000184745.1. Lineage (NCBI taxonomy): Bacteria > Pseudomonadati > Pseudomonadota > Betaproteobacteria > Burkholderiales > Comamonadaceae > Variovorax > Variovorax paradoxus. The sequence continues at coordinate 1,085,261 of NC_014931.1, forward strand.
GCGATGAACCTCAAGGGCATCTACCAGCGCAAGGAATACAAGCGCCAGTACCCCGAGGGCGAGGCGGCCGCGCACGTGGTGGGCTTCACCAACGTCGAAGACAGCGGCCAGGAAGGCATCGAGCTCGCGTTCAACAAGGAGCTGGCCGGCAAGGCGGGCTCGCGCCGCGTCATCAAGGACCGCCTGGGCCGCGTGGTCGAAGGCGTGGGCGACATCGTGCCGCCGCTGGACGGCCAGGACATCCAGTTGAGCGTCGACAGCAAGGTGCAGTTCTTCGCCTACCAGAAGCTGCGCGACGCGGTGACCGCGCGCAAGGCCAAGGCCGGCAGCGTGGTGGTGCTCGACTCCATCACCGGCGAGGTGCTGGCGCTGGCCAACTACCCGAGCTACGTGCCCGACAAGCGCCAGAACCTCACCGGCGAACAGCTGCGCAACCGCGCCGTCACCGACACCTTCGAGCCCGGCTCGACGATGAAGCCCATCACCGTCGGCATGGCGCTGGAAGCCGGCCGCGTGAAGCCTTCGACGCTGATCGAAACCGGCCCCGGCCGATACCAGCTCGGCGGCTTCACCATCAGCGACACGCACAACTACGGCACGCTGACGGTCGAGGGCGTGATCCAGAAGTCGAGCAACGTAGGCGCGCTCAAGATCGCCCAGAAGATGACCCCGCACGAGATGTGGGACACCTACACCGCGCTCGGCTACGGCCAGAAGCCGCAGATCCAGTTCCCCGGCGCCGTGACGGGCCGGCTGCGTCCATGGAAGACCTGGAAGCCGGTCGAGCAGGCCACCATGGCCTACGGCTACGGCCTGTCGGCATCGCTGTTCCAGATGGCGCACTCGTACACGGCGTTCGCGCACGACGGCTCGATCATCCCGGTCACCATCCTGAAGAACTCCGAGCCGCCGGTCGGCGTGCGGGTGTTCTCGCCCTCCAATGCGCTGGCGGTGCGCAAGATGCTGCAGATGGCCGCCGGACCCGGCGGCACCGGCACGCGCGCGCAGACGGTCGGCTACTCGGTCGGCGGCAAGTCGGGCACGGCCCACAAGCAGGTCGGCAAGGGCTACGCAAGCAACAAGTACCGCGCCTGGTTCACCGGCATGGCGCCCATCGAGAAGCCGCGCATCATCGTCGCGGTGATGATCGACGAGCCCAGCGACGGCCAGTATTTCGGCGGCGTTGCGGCAGCGCCCGTGTTCAGCGAAGTCGTGCAGCAGACGCTGCGCATGATGAACGTCGCGCCCGATCTGGCGGTCAAACCCCTTGTGATGACGCAGGGCGTCGACGAGAGCTTCTGAGCATGCTGACACTCACCTCCCCCCAAATGGCCGCGCTCTGGCTCAAGGAGCGCGTGCAGGGTGCGCTGCATGCCGACAGCCGTCCGGTGGGCGCGGGCGACGGCTTCATCGCCTGGCCCGGCGCCGCGACCGACGGGCGCAAGCACGTGGCCGCCGCGCTGGCGCAGGGCGCCGCGGCCTGCCTGGTCGAGCACGAAGGCGTCGATGCCTTCGGCTTCGGTGAGGATGACCGCATCGCGAGCTACCCCGGGCTCAAGGCCGCGACCGGCCCGATCGCCTCGGCTTTTTACGACAACCCCTCGGCGCTGCTCGACGTGCTGGCAGTGACCGGCACCAACGGCAAGACCTCCACCGCGTGGTGGCTGGCCGAATCGCTTTCGACGCTGCGCGCGGCCGGCGGCGTTCGCGCGATGCGGCCCGACGGGACCACGGAGCGCAGCGCGCCGTCGCCCTGCGCCGTGATGGGCACGCTGGGCATCGGCGTGCCACCCGATCTCACCTACACCGGCCTCACCACGCCCGACCCCGTGATGATGCAGGGCGAACTGCGCGCGCTGGTCGAGCGCGGCTTCGGCGCCTGCGCCATCGAAGCATCGTCGATCGGCATCGCCGAGCGACGGCTCGATGGCGCGCAGATCGCGGTCGCGGTGTTCACCAATTTCACGCAGGACCACCTCGACTACCACGGCAGCATGGATGCCTACTGGGAAGCCAAGGCCGAGCTCTTCCGCTGGCCGGGCCTGCGCGCCGCGGTGATCAACATCGACGACATGCACGGCGCGAGCCTGTGCGCGAACTTGGTCGATGCCGGCATCGGCGCGCTCGATGTCTGGACGGTGTCGGCCGGCGGCAAGCCGGCGCGCCTCGTGGCACGCGACATCGGCTACGACGCGCAGGGCCTGCAGTTTTCGGTGACCGAGCAGGGGAGCGTGTCGGTCGAGCGTCTTTCCACCGGTCTCATCGGCCAGTACAACGTCGCGAACCTGCTCGGCGTGCTCGGCACGCTGCGCGCGCTGGGCCTGTCGCTCTCGCGGGCTGTTGCCGCGTGCGCCAACCTCACCAGCGTGCCCGGCCGCATGGAACGCGTGAGCGTCGGTGGCAATGCGCCTCTTGCGGTGGTCGACTACGCCCACACGCCCGATGCACTCGACAAGGCACTCGCAGGCCTGCGCCCGCTCGCGCAGCAGCGCGGCGGTGCGCTCTGGTGCCTGTTCGGCTGCGGTGGCGACCGCGACCCGATCAAGCGCCCGATGATGGCGGCCGTCGCCGAACGCCAGGCCGACCACGTCATCGTGACCAGCGACAACCCGCGCAGCGAAAAGCCCGACGCGATCATCAGCCAGGTGCTGCGCGGCTTCTCTCGCTCCGACGCCGCCCAGGTGCAGCCCGACCGCGCCGCCGCCATCGCCGACGCGATCGCACAGGCCGCGCCGCAGGACGTGGTGCTGATCGCCGGCAAGGGCCACGAGGCCTGGCAGGAGATTGCGGGCCAGCGCCTGCCGTTCTCCGACAAGACCCACGCGCTGGATGCGCTGACGAAGCGAGGTGCGGCATGAGTCGCCGGGCCGCTCCCAAGACGAATACCGCAGCGCGAAGCGCGGAGGTCTCCGAATGACGGATATGACGCCGCTGAACATGACGCTCGCTCAAGCGCAGCAATGGATTCCGGGTTCGCGCCTCGTGGGCGACCCGGCCACGGTCATCGCGCGCGTACACACCGACACCCGCACGCTGGCAGACGGCGACCTGTTCGTCGCCCTCAAGGGCGAGCGTTTCGACGCCAACGATTTCCTGGCCCAGGCCAAGGAAAAGGGCGCCATCGCAGCCATTGCCCACCACGGCCTCGAAGCCGCCGGCCTCGCGGGCCTCGAAGTGCCCGACTCGCTGGTGGCACTGGGCGCGCTCGGCGCCGGCTGGCGCGCGCAGTTCGAGCTGCCGCTGATCGCCGTCACCGGCAGCAACGGCAAGACGACCGTCACGCAGATGATCGCGGCGATCCTCGTCGCCTTCCGCGCCGACCGCGCGCTCGCGACTGCCGGCAACTTCAACAACGAGATCGGCGTGCCGCTGACGCTGCTGCGCCTGCGCGCGCGCCACCAGCACGCGGTGCTGGAGCTGGGCATGAACCATCCGGGCGAGATCGCGCGGCTGTCCGCCATCTCGCGCCCGACGATCGCGCTGGTCAACAACGCCCAGCGCGAGCACCAGGAATTCATGGCCACCGTCGAGGCGGTCGCCATCGAGAACGCCGCCGTCTTCGCGGTGCTGCCCGACGACGGCACGGCCGTCTTCCCGTATGGCGACACCTTCACCTCGCTCTGGACCGACATGGCGCACGACGGCGGTTCCCGCCGCTGCATGACCTTCGGCGAAGACGAAGGCGCCGACATCTCGCTCGAGAGCGCCGAATGGAAGCAGGGCGCCTGGGCCGTTCGCGTGCGCACGCCGCTCGGCAACTTCGACGCGAGCCTGCACATCGCCGGCCGCCACAACGCGGGCAACGCGTTGGCCGCCACCGCCTGCGCGTTGGCCGCGGGCGTGCCGATCGACCGCATCGCCGAGGGCCTGTCGGCCTTCGAGCCGGTGAAGGGCCGCTCCAAGGCCAGCGAGGTCGTGCTGTCGAACAAGCACGTGCTCACGCTGGTCGACGACAGCTACAACGCCAACCCCGATTCCGTGATCGCCGCCATCGACGTGCTCGCGGGCCTACCCGGCCCGCACCTCTTGGTGCTGGGGGACATGGGCGAGGTCGGCAACCGCGCGCCGGAGTTCCACGCCGAGGTCGGCGCCTGGGCGAAGCGGCGCGGCATCGAGGCCGTCTACACGCTCGGCACCGAAACCGCGCACACCATCGCCGCTTTCCAGGATGCGGACAACGGCCGTCATTTCAACGACTACGAAGCGCTCCATGCCGCCGTGCTCGCCCGCCTGCCGCTGGTCGGCAGCGTGCTCGTCAAGGGCTCGCGCTTCATGAAGATGGAACGCGTGGTGCAAGCGATTGGCGATCTTGCTCAGTCACAACCCAAAACAACAAAAGGAGGCCGGTCATGACGCATGAGCCGCGCGATACAACATGCTGCTGAGCCTTGCCCAATGGCTGCAGACGCTTTCGCCCGAGTTCGGGTTTTTGCGCGTTTTCCAGTACCTCACCTTCCGCGCGCTGATGGCCGCGGTGACCGCGCTGCTGGTCGGCCTGGTGGCCGGCCCGTACGTGATCCGCCGCCTCGCCGCGCTCAAGATCGGCCAGCCGGTGCGCGGCTACGGCATGGAAACGCACCTCACCAAGAGCGGCACGCCCACCATGGGCGGCGTGCTGGTGCTGTTCGCGATCGCTTTTGCCACGCTGCTGTGGTTCGACATCTCGAACCGCTTCGTGTGGATCGTGCTGTGGGTGACGATGGGCTTCGGCGCCATCGGCTGGGTCGACGACTGGCGCAAGGTGGTGCGCAAGGACCCCGAGGGCATGCGCTCGCGCGAGAAGTATTTCTGGCAATCGGTGGTCGGCCTGCTCGCGGGCTTCTACCTGCTCTTCAGCATTTCCGAGAGCTCCAACTGGCGCGTGCTGCAGCTGTTCTTCGCATGGGTGCAATCGGGGTTCGACCTCGACTTTCCGCCCAAGATCAACCTCTTGGTGCCCTTCTTCAAGGAAGTGAGCTACCCGCTCGGCGGCATCGGCTTCGTGATCCTCACCTACCTCGTGATCGTGGGCGCTAGCAACGCGGTGAACCTCACTGACGGGCTCGACGGCCTCGCGATCATGCCGGTGGTGATGGTGGGCTCGGCGCTGGGCGTGTTCGCCTATGTCACGGGCAGCGCGGTGTATTCCAAGTACCTGCTGTTCCCCAATATCCCTGGTTCGGGCGAACTGCTGGTGTTCTGCTCGGCGATGGCTGGCGCGGGCCTCGCGTTCCTCTGGTTCAACACGCACCCGGCCCAAGTGTTCATGGGCGACGTGGGCGCGCTCGCGCTCGGCGGCGCGCTGGGCACCATCGCGGTCATCGTGCGCCAGGAGATCGTGTTCTTCATCATGGGCGGCATCTTCGTGGTCGAGGCGATCTCGGTGATGGCGCAGGTCATGTACTTCAAGTACACGAAGAAGCGCTACGGCGAAGGTCGCCGCGTGCTGAAGATGGCGCCGTTGCACCACCATTTCGAGAAGAGCGGCTGGCGCGAGACGCAGGTCGTGGTGCGCTTCTGGATCATCACGATGCTTTTGTGCCTCGTGGGTCTTTCGACGCTGAAGCTGCGGTGAGAAGAAACAGATGCGCCATCTGAAAGACCTCCCCGTCCTCATCCTCGGCCTCGGTGCGTCCGGGCTGGCGATGACGCGCTGGTGCGCGCGGCACGGTGCGGTCGTGACCGTGGCGGACACGCGCGAGGCGCCCGCCGCGCTCGCGACGCTGCGGGCGGAGTTGCCGGATGCGACCTTCATCGGCGGGCCGTTCTCGGCCGCACTGGTCGAAGGCACGCCGATTCGCGCTGTGTACCGCTCGCCGGGCCTGTCGCCCGCGACCATTGCGCCGGTCATCGATGCGGCGAAGGCCGTGGGGCTGACGGTTGGAGGCGAGCTGGACCTCTTCGCGCGCGCATTGCTCGATTTGCGGACGGTCGAAGTGCCGGTGGCGGAAGTCGCCGAGACCGAGCCGGAAGCTGTGACCGAACCAGTTGCCGAAGCGCCTGCGGAACCCGTGGTGCCTGAAGCGGCCCAAGCCGAGCTGACGTTGACCGTCGAGCCGGCGGAAGCCCCGCCCGTCGAAGCGGCCGAAGTGCCGGCCGCACCGGAACCGGAAGAGGTGCATGCAGTGACCGAGCAGGTCGAGGCCGAAGCGGCTGCGACTGTCGAGGCAACCGAAGTGCCGGAAGCCGTCGAGACGGCGGAAGTGCCAGCGCAAACCGTCGAGCCCGTCGCCGCGACGGAAAGCACCGAAGCAACCGAAGCAGCACCTGAACCCGCAACCCCCGCGATGGCCGAGGCCATGCCGCGTGATCCTTCGCTGAGCGTTCCGGTCACGCCGCCCGTGGACGAAGGCGCCCCGGCCGCGGAGGTCACCGATGCTGCACCCGACGCGACGGCACCGGCGCCAGCAGTCGCACCCGCCACCGGTTCCCGCCTGCCCGCCACCGGCAAGCCCTACGTCCCCACGGCCGCCCGCGAGGCCGCCGACTTCGTCGCCAAGATCGCCGAACTCTCCGCCACCAACCCGGCCTCCGCCGCCGTGGAAGAAGAGCCGACCGCCCAACTGCCCCTGGTGCCGATCGAGGAACCGCCGGCCCCCAAGGGCTACACCCCCGCGGTGCTCGCCGTGACCGGCACCAACGGCAAGACCACCGTCACCGCGCTCACCGGCCAACTGGTCGAGCGCGCGGGCAAGAGCGTGGCTGTCGCCGGCAACATCGGCCCGACGCTGCTCGACACGCTGGCCGCGCACATCGATGCCGAGACGCTGCCCGACGTGTGGGTGCTCGAACTCTCCAGCTTCCAGCTCGACGGCGTGCAGGGCTTCGAGCCGACCGCCGCGACCGTGCTCAACCTCACGCAGGACCACCTCGACTGGCACGGCGACATGCCGGCCTATGCGGCGGCGAAGGCGCGCATCTTCGGTGCGAAGGGTCTGATGATCCTCAACCGCGACGACGCAGGCGTGATGGCCATGCTGCCGCCGCCCGTCCGGGTGAAGCTGCAGCGTCCGCAGATCCGCACGCACGTCACTTTCGGCAGCGCGATGCCGCTGCGCCCGGGCGACTACGGCATCGAGCGCATCAACGGCATCGGCTGGCTGGTGCGCGCACTGGAGGCCGACGAAACGCAGAAGCGCAAGCGTGGCGCGGTGGTCGAAGAAGAAATCTTCTTCCAGCGCCTGATGCCTGCCGACGCACTGCGCATCCGCGGCCGTCACAACGCCATGAACGCGCTGGCCGCGCTCGCGCTCGCCACCGCCGCCGACTGCCCGCTGGGCCCGATGCTCTACGGCCTGCGCGAATACCGCGGCGAGCCGCACCGCGTGGAGCCGATCGCGCTGATCGACGACGTCGAGTACTTCGACGACAGCAAGGGCACCAACGTCGGCGCGACGGTCGCGGCGCTGAACGGCCTGGGCGAAGACCGCCGCGTGGTTGTCATCCTCGGCGGCGAAGGCAAGGGGCAGGACTTCGAACCGCTCGCCGCACCCGTCGCGCAGCACGCGCGCGCCGTCGTGCTGATCGGCCGCGACGCGCCGCTGATCGAGGCCGCGCTGGCGAACACCGGCGTCTCGCTGATGCATGCCGCCTCGATGGACGAGGCCGTGAAGCTGGCCGCCGCGCGCGCCAACCCCGGCGATGCCGTGCTGCTGTCACCGGCCTGTGCGAGCTTCGACATGTTCAAGGATTACGAGCACCGCGCGGAAGTGTTCCGCGAGGTCGTCCAGGCGCTCGCGGACAACCCGCGCGGCATGTCGACCGACGGTTCGTTCCCGGAGGAAACGCTGTGAACTCCGCTGCTGCAGGCGCCACGCCCAACACTCGCACCAGCCGCTTCGGTGGCTGGTTCAGGCGCGCCCGCAGCGGCATCGATTCGCTGCCCGTGCACCTGCCGGTGCGGCTGGGCGGGGCCGGCATCGCGCAGACCAAGGCCACGCCGATGCGCGTGCTGGGCTTCGACCAGGCGCTGGTGTGGGTCACCGTGGCGCTCCTGACCTGGGGCCTGGTGATGGTGTATTCCGCGTCCATCGCGCTGCCCGACAACCCGCGCTTCGCGCGTGCCGGCTATGGCGCCTCGTTTTTCCTGACGCGGCATGCCGCGTCAGTGGCATTCGCGTTCATCGCCGCGCTGCTGGCCTTCCAGATCCCGATGAAGACCTGGGAGCGCGCCGCGCCCTGGCTGTTCGTCGTCTCGCTGCTCCTCCTGGTGGCGGTGCTGATTCCGCACATCGGCATCAGCGTGAACGGCGCTCGGCGCTGGCTGCCGATGGGCTTCATGCGCTTCCAGCCTTCCGAGCTCGCGAAGGTGGCGATGGTGCTCTATGCCGCCAGCTACATGGTGCGCAAGATGGAGATCAAGGAGCGGTTCTTTCGCGCCGTGCTGCCGATGGGCATTGCGGTGGTGGTGGTCGGCATGCTGGTGATGGCCGAGCCCGACATGGGCGCGTTCATGGTGATCGCGGTGATCGCCATGGGCATCCTCTTCCTGGGCGGCGTGAACGCGCGCATGTTCTTCGTGATCGCCGCGCTCGTGGTGGTGGCCTTCGGCACCATCGTGGCGAGCAGCCCCTGGCGCCGCGAGCGGATCTTCGCGTACCTCGATCCGTGGAGCGAGGAGCACGCGCTCGGAAAGGGCTACCAGCTCTCGCACTCGCTGATCGCCATCGGGCGCGGCGAGATCTTCGGCGTCGGCCTGGGCGGCAGCGTCGAGAAGCTGCACTGGCTGCCCGAGGCGCACACCGACTTCCTGCTCGCCGTGATCGGCGAGGAATTCGGCCTGGTCGGCGTGCTGCTGATCATCGGCCTCTTCCTCTGGCTGACCCGCCGCGTCATGCACATCGGCCGCCAGGCCATTGCGCTGGACCGCGTGTTTTCGGGCCTGGTCGCGCAAGGCGTGGGCGTGTGGCTCGGCTTCCAGACCTTCATCAACATGGGCGTGAACCTCGGTGCACTGCCGACCAAGGGCCTGACCTTGCCGCTGATGAGCTTCGGCGGTTCGGCCATCCTGATGAACATGATCGCGCTGGCGATCGTGCTGCGCATCGATTACGAAAACCGAGTCCTCATGCGCGGAGGCCGCGTATGACCGGCAGGACCGCACTCGTCATGGCCGGCGGCACCGGCGGCCACATCTTCCCGGGCCTCGCCGTGGCCGAGGCATTGCGCGAGCGCGGCTGGCGCGTGCACTGGCTGGGCGCGCCCGGCGGCATGGAAGAAAAGCTCGTGCCGCCGCGTGGCTTCGCGTTCGAGCCGGTGCAGTTCGGCGGCGTGCGCGGCAAGGGCCCGCTCACGCTGTTCCTGCTGCCGTTGAAACTGCTGCGCGCTTTCTGGCAGAGCTTTCGCGTGGTGCGCCGCGTGAAGCCCGACGTGCTGGTGGGCCTGGGCGGCTACATCACCTTTCCGGGCGGAATGATGGGCGTGCTGCTCAACAAGCCGCTGGTGCTGCACGAGCAGAACTCGGTCGCGGGCCTCGCCAACAAGGTGCTGGCGGGCGTGGCCGACCGTGTGTTCACCGCCTTCCCGAATGTGCTGAAGAAGGCGCAGTGGGTGGGCAATCCGCTGCGCGCGGCGTTCACCTCGCAGCCCGATCCGGCCTCGCGCTTCGCGGGCCGAACCGGTCCGCTCAAGCTGCTCGTGGTGGGCGGCAGCCTCGGCGCACGCGGCCTCAACACCGTGGTGCCGCAGGCGCTGGCGCGTATCGCACCCGAAACGCGTCCGCAGGTGCTGCACCAGAGCGGCACCAAGCAGATCGACGAACTGCGCGCCAACTACACGGCGGCGGGTGTCGAAGGCGAGCTCACGCCGTTCATCGAAGACACGGCGCAGGCCTATGCGGACGCGGACATCATCGTCGCGCGCGCCGGTGCCAGCACCGTCACAGAAATCGCGGCCGTCGGCGCAGCAGCGCTGTTCGTGCCTTTCCCCTCGGCGGTCGACGACCACCAGACCACCAACGCGCGCTTCCTCGTGGACGCGGGCGGCGGCTGGCTGGTGCAGCAGGCCGACCTCACACCTGAATTGCTGGCTGATTTGCTACAGAACACCGAGCGCACCGCGCTGATCGAGAAGGCCGCGAAGGCAAAGACCATGCAGAAGACAGAGGCTGTGGAAGCCGTCGTCCGCGCCTGCGAGGAGCTTGCCAAATGAAGCACGCCATTCGCCACATCCATTTCGTCGGCGTCGGCGGCTCGGGCATGAGCGGCATCGCCGAGGTGCTGCTCAACCTGGGCTACAGGATCACCGGCTCCGACCTGTCCGACAGCGCCACGCTGCGCCGGCTCGCGGGCCTGGGCATCGGCACCTTCGTGGGCCATGCGGCCGCGCACATCGAGGGCGCGGACGCGGTCGTCACTTCCACTGCCGTGCAGTCGGACAATCCCGAAGTACTGGCCGCGCGCGAGAAGCGCATTCCGGTCGTGCCGCGCGCGCTGATGCTGGCCGAGCTGATGCGCCTGAAGCAGGGCATCGCGATCGCGGGCACGCACGGCAAGACCACCACCACCAGCCTCGTGGCGAGCGTGCTCGACGCGGCAGGGCTCGATCCGACCTTCGTGATCGGCGGGCGCCTGAACAGCGCAGGCGCGAATGCGCAGCTCGGCAGCGGCGACTACATCGTCGTCGAGGCCGACGAGTCGGACGCCTCGTTCCTGAACCTGCTGCCCGTGATGGCGGTGGTCACGAACATCGATGCCGACCACATGGAGACCTACGGGCACGACTTCGCGAAGCTGAAGAAAGCATTCGTCGACTTCCTGCACCGCATGCCGTTCTACGGCGTGGCCATTCTCTGCACCGACGACGCGGCGGTGCGCGACATCGTGGCCCAGGTCACCTGCCCGGTCACAAGCTACGGCTTCGGCGAGGACGCCCAGGTGCGCGCCGTCGACGTGCGCGCGGTCGGCGGCCAGATGCATTTCACCGCGCAGCGCCGCAACGGCGTGACGCTGCCCGACCTGCCCATCGTGCTGAACCTGCCGGGCGAGCACAACGTGCGCAATGCGCTGTCGGTGATCGCGGTGGCGGTCGAGCTCGGCATTCCCGACGAGGCGGTGCAGCGAGGCCTCGCCGGCTTCAAGGGCGTGGGCCGCCGCTTCCAGAGCTACGGCGAGGTGAGCGTGCCGGGCGGCACGGGCAGCTTCACCGTGATCGACGACTACGGCCATCACCCGGTCGAGATGGCGGCCACGATCGCCGCCGCACGCGGCGCGTTCCCGGGCCGCCGGCTGGTGCTGGCTTTCCAGCCGCACCGCTACACCCGCACGCGCGACTGCTTCGAGGACTTCGTGAAGGTCATCGGCACGGCCGATTCGGTGCTGCTCGGCGAGGTCTATGCCGCGGGCGAGGCGCCCATCGTGGCCGCCGACGGCCGCACGCTGGCGCGCGCGCTGCGCGTGGCCGGCAAGGTGGAGCCGGTGTTCGTCGACGACATCGCGGCCATGCCGCAGGCGGTGCTGGACAACGCCCGGCCGGGCGACGTCGTGCTTTCCATGGGCGCCGGTTCCATCGGCGCGGTGCCGGGCAAGGTGGTCGAACTCGGCGGCGCGGCCGCACCCGCAGCGGCTGCCGCAGCCACTGCGCCATCGTCAACAACTTCGGAGCGCGGCTCGCGCAAGGGGAGGGCATCGTGAGCCTTCAGGATCCAAAACTTTTCGGCAAGGTCGCCGTGCTGTTTGGCGGCAGTTCCGCGGAACGCGAGGTCTCGATGATGTCGGGCACCGGCGTGCTCGAGGCGCTGCGTTCGCGCGGCGTCGATGCGCACGCCTTCGATCCGTCCGAGCGCGACCTGGTCGAGCTCAAGCGCGAAGGCTTTGCGCGCTGCTTCGTCGTGCTGCACGGCCGCCATGGCGAAGACGGCACGGTGCAGGGCGCGCTCGAGCTGCTCGGCATTCCCTACACCGGCTCGGGCGTCATGGCCTCGAGCGTGGCGATGGACAAGGTCATGACCAAGCGCATCTGGCAGGCCGACGGCCTGCCGACGCCCAAGTACGTGCGCCTGGCTTTCGACCAGCAGAGCCGCGAGCAGATCATGGTGGTGCCCGACGTGCTCGGCCTGCCGCTGATCGTGAAGCCACCGCGCGAGGGTTCGTCCATCGGCGTGACGAAGGTCGAAGGCTATTCACAGATGCAGGACGCGGTCACGCTCTCGGCGAAATACGACGCCGATGTGCTCTGCGAGGAGTTCATCGAGGGCGAGGAGGTGACCTGCGCCGTGCTCGGCCAGGGGCTCGATGCGCGCGCGCTCCCGGTGGTGCGCATCGCCGCGCCCGAAGGCGCCTACGACTACCAGAACAAGTATTTCACCGACGTCGTGCAATACAAGTGCCCGAGCGGGTTGCCGGCGGACGAGGAGCACGAGATCCAGCGCATCACGCTGGCCGCGTACCACACGCTCGGCTGCCGCGGCTGGGGCCGCGCCGACGTGATGATCCGCGCCAGCGACCGCAAGCCCTTCCTGCTCGAGATGAACACCTCGCCCGGCATGACCAGCCATTCGCTGGTGCCGATGTCGGCGCGTGCGGCGGGCATTCCCTACGAAGAGCTGTGCCTGCGCGTGCTGGCCTCCGCTTCGCTGGATGCCAAGGGAGGCGCGCAATAGCCATGGCCGACAGCATCCAGGCGCCGTTCGACGTCAAGCTCATGAACATCGTGGCGAACCTCGCGTTCGTCGCGGTGGCGCTCATGCTGCTGGCGGCGGGCGCGTGGTGGGTGCTGCGCCAGCCTTTCTTCCCGCTCGCGGGTATCAAGGTGGACGGCGAAGTGACGCACAACAACGCGGTCACGCTGCGCGCCAACGTGGCGCCGCAGCTCTCGGGCAACTTCTTCACCATCGACCTCGCGCGTGCGCGCACCGCCTTCGAAGCGGTGCCGTGGGTGCGCAGCGCGGTGGTGCGGCGCGAGTTTCCGAACAAGCTGCGCGTGTCGCTGACCGAGCAGGTGCCGGTGGCCAGCTGGGGCGACGAGGCGGGGTCGAAGCTCATCAACGGCTTCGGCGATGTGTTCGAAGCCAACGTGGCCGAGGTGGACGAGGACCTACCGCGCCTGGACGGCCCGATCGAGCAGGCCGGGCAGGTGCTGGGCATGTACCGCGTGCTGGCGCCGCAGTTCCAGCCCTACGACTTCGGCATCGACGAGCTCACGCTGTCCAGCCGGGGCAGCTGGAGGGTGGTGCTGGACAGCGGCGCGCGGATCGAACTCGGGCGCGGGCAGAGCGAAGAGGTGTCGGCCAGGCTGCAGCGCTTCCTGAAGACCGTGACCCAGGTCGCGGGCCAATACCACCGCACGGTGGCCGATGTCGAAGGCGCCGATCTGCGCCACAACGACGCGTATGCATTGAGGCTGCGCGGCGTCACCACGGTCTCGCCCGAGACCCCAAGAAGAATCAAGTAGCGCACAGCGAGAAATCGAGGACATATTTCAATGCCCAAAGAATACAAAGACCTGGTCGTAGGCCTGGACATCGGCACCGCCAAGGTGATGGTGGTCGTGGCCGAGGTGCTGCCCGGCGGCGAGCTCAAGCTCGCCGGGCTCGGCATCGCGCCGAGCAATGGCCTGAAGCGCGGCGTGGTGGTGAACATCGACGCCACGGTGCAGAGCATCCAGCAGGCGCTGAAAGAGGCCGAGCTGATGGCCGACTGCAAGATCAGCCGCGTCTACACCGGCATCACCGGCAGCCACATCCGCGGCATCAATTCCAGCGGCATGGTGGCGGTGAAGGACAAGGAAGTGACGCCCGCCGACGTGGCCCGCGTGGTGGAGACCGCGCGCGCGATCAACATCTCGAGCGACCAGCGCTTGCTGCTGGTGGAGCCGCAGGAGTTCGTGATCGACGGCCAGGACGTGAAGGAGCCGATCGGCATGAGCGGCATGCGGCTCGAAGCCAAGGTGCACATCGTGACCGGTGCGCAGAGCGCGGCCGAGAACATCATCAAGTGCGTGCGCCGCTGCGGCCTGGAGGTCGACCAGCTGATGCTGAACCCGCTGGCCTCGAGCCAGGCGGTGCTCACGGAAGACGAACGCGAACTGGGCGTGGTGCTGGTGGACATCGGCGCGGGCACGACCGACGTGGCGATCTTCACCAATGGCGCGATTCGCCACACGGCGGTGATTCCGATCGCGGGCGACCTCATCACGAGCGACATCGCGATGGCGCTGCGCACGCCCACCAAGGACGCGGAAGACATCAAGGTCGAGAGCGGCTATGCGAAGCAACTGCTGGCCGACCCCGACCAGCAGGTGGAAGTGCCGGGTCTGGGCGACCGCGGTCCGCGCATGCTGAGCAAGCAGGCGCTGGCCGGCGTGATCGAGCCGCGCATCGAGGAGATCTTCTCGCTGGTGCAGCAGGTGGTGCGTGAGTCGGGCTACGAAGAGGTGCTCTCTTCGGGCGTGGTGCTCACCGGCGGCAGTGCGGTGATGCCGGGCATGGTCGAGCTGGGCGAAGACATCTTCCTCAAGCCCGTGCGCCGCGGCATCCCGAAGTATTCCAGCGCGTTGTCCGACATGGTCGCGCAGCCTCGCGCGGCTACTGTCATGGGCCTGCTCGAAGAGGCGCGCTTCGCACGCATGCGCGGCTTCAAGGTCGCGCAAAAGAACGGGTCGGTAAAGACTGCGTTCGGACGTTTCAAGGACTTCATCGTGGGGAACTTCTGACCATGAACCACTCCCCACTCTGGCTCGCTCGCGGCAGTCCGCCGTTGCATTTCAACGAGCGATGGCGACGAACAGGTCCACCATCGTGACGACGCTCTCGTTGAACACGTCACGGCAAAAGAATTATTCATAGATACATAACGGCAACTGCAATATTCAAGGAGTTAGAAATGACCATCGAAATGATCGAAGTCGAAGAATTCAATCAGGGCACGCAGATCAAGGTGATCGGTGTCGGCGGCGGTGGCGGCAATGCGGTCGCCCACATGATGGAGCGTGGTGTGCAGGGCGTGCAGTTCGTTTGCGCGAACACTGACGCACAGGCGCTGACCCGCAGCAACGCGAACAAGATCATCCAGCTGGGCACCAGCGGCCTGGGTGCCGGCAGCAAGCCCGACAAGGGCCGTGAAGCCGCCGAAGCCGCCGTGGACGAAATCCGCGCGGCGATCGACGGCGCGCACATGCTGTTCATCACCGCCGGCATGGGCGGCGGCACGGGCACCGGCGCCGCGCCGGTGATCGCGCGCGTGGCCAAGGAAATGGGCATCCTCACCGTGGGTGTGGTGACCAAGCCCTTCGACTGGGAAGGCGGCCGCCGCATGAAGAACGCGGACGACGGCCTGGCCGAACTCGAAGCCAACGTCGATTCGCTGATCGTGGTGCTCAACGAGAAGCTGCTCGACGTGCTCGGTGAAGACATCACCCAGGACGAAGCCTTCGCGCACGCCAACGATGTGCTCAAGAACGCCGTGGGCGGCATCTCGGAAATCATCAACGAGTACGGCGGCGTGAACGTCGACTTCGAAGACGTGCGCACCGTGATGGGCGAACCGGGCAAGGCCATGATGGGCACCGCCGCGGCTGCCGGTCCCGACCGCGCGCGCATCGCCGCCGAGCAGGCCGTGGCCTGCCCGCTGCTCGAAGGCATCGACCTCTCGGGCGCCAAGGGCGTGCTGGTGCTGGTGACGGCATCGAAGGGTTCGCTGAAGCTGAACGAGTCGAAGCTCGCGATGAACACCATCCGCGCCTACGCCTCGCCCGATGCGCACGTGATCTACGGCGCTGCCTACGACGAAGCCCTGGGCGACGAGATGCGCGTGACCGTGGTGGCCACGGGCCTCTCGCGCGCGGATGCACGCCGCCAGGCACCTACGCTGGAAGTCATTCGCACCGGCACCGACAACATCCCGTTCAACGTGCCCACCATGGGCGGCGTCGGCCACACCAGCGGTGGCAGCCAGCCGAACTACGACGGCATGGCAGTTCCCAGCGTGTGGCGCACCAACCGCACGATGGCCGCGGCCAAGGTGGATGCACTGTCGTCGGGCGGCATGGACGACTTCGAAATTCCTGCATTCCTGCGCCGTCAGGCCGATTAACCGGGCTCACCCCCAGGCTGCGCGCACTTCGTGTCGCTTCGCCAACCCCTACCGGGGGCAACATCAGCGGCCCGGCAAAGCCGGTTCCGCGGTGTTTCGCGAAGTGACTCAACGGGACGCTCAGGGCACGAAGGTTCGCAAGGGGTACAGGGAAGACCTGAAAGGGACTTCCGCTGCTCTAGGCGCTGCGTTCACTTCGTGCCCTTTGCGTCCATTGCCGGGATTGCATAGAACCGATGTCTATCGCTGCCATAGCGAGGGGATTAGGCCGCCACGCGCGTGGCGCGCCTAAAATCCCCGGCGTGCTGCAACAACGAACCCTCAAGTCGATCAGCCGCGCCGTGGGCGTGGGGCTTCACAGCGGGCAACGCGTGGAACTGACCCTGCGACCGGCCCCGGCCGACACGGGCATCGTGTTCCGCCGCGTCGATCTGCCCGAGCCTGCTGAAATCCGAATGACCGCCGAAGCGGTCACCGACACTCGCCTCGCCTCCACGGTCTCGACCGGCGGCGCGAAGGTGCAGACGGTCGAGCATCTGATGTCGGCCTGCGCGGGCCTCGGCATCGACAACCTCTACATCGACATCACGGCCGACGAAGTGCCGATCCTCGACGGGTCGGCTTCGTCTTTCGTGTTCCTGCTGCAAAGCGCGGGCATCGAACTGCAGAAGGCGCCGCGCCGCTTCATCCGCGTGACCCGCAAGGTCGAGGTGCGCGAAGGCGAGGGCGCCAACGAGAAGTGGGCGAGCCTGGAGCCGTACCACGGCTACAAGCTGAGCTTCGAGATCGACTTCGATCATCGCGTGGTCAATTCCACCGGCCAGCGCGTGGAGTTCGACCTCGGCACCGATTCGTACAGCCGCGACATCGCACGTGCGCGCACCTTCGGCTTCACGAAAGAGGTCGAGTACATGCGCAGCAAGGGCTTGGCCCTGGGCGGCGGTCTCGACAACGCCATCGTGATGGACGACACCAAGGTGCTCAATGCCGGCGGGCTGCGCTACGACGACGAGTTCGTGAAGCACAAGATCCTCGATGCGATGGGCGACCTCTACATCATCGGCAAGCCGCTGCTCGCGGCCTACACCGCGTTCCGCTCGGGCCATGCGCTCAACAACAAGCTGCTGCGCGAACTGCTGGCGAACAGCGACGCCTACGAGGTCGTGACCTTCGACGACGAGAAGCGCGCACCGCGCGGCTTCGGCGAAGTGGCGCGGGCCTGGTAGGCCGGCGCCTTTCCGAGCGATGCTTCTCTTCCGCTGGGCCATCCTGCTGCTTCTGCTGGTGGCGGGCGTGTCCTTCGCTTTCTATGCGGGCACCGGCCAGGTGAAGTACCGGCGCGTCGGCTGGATCGTGCTCAAGTGGACGCTGCTCGCTGCCTTCGGCTTCTTCGCGGTGCTGATCGCGGAGCGCGTGGCCTAGGCCTTCTTCCTTCTGCCGGGCTTAGCGCGAACGCCCTTGCCGGTAGGTGCCGGCATGGGTCTTCGACAGCTCGGCGGCTTCGGCCAGCCGCGCCATCGAACGGCCCACTTGCGCATGCGTGATCGCGATGCCCAGCGCATCGGCCGCATCGGCGCCGGGCAGCCCCGGCAGGTCGAGCAACCGCTTCACCATCTCCTGCACCTGCGCTTTGGCCGCCTGGCCATGGCCTGCGACTGCCTTCTTCATCTGCAGCGCGGTGTACTCGGCCACCGTGAGGTTGCTGTTCACCAGAGAGGTCACGCAGGCGCCGCGCGCCTGTCCCAGCAGCAGCGTCGACTGCGGGTTGACGTTCACGAAGATGATTTCCACCGCCGACGCATCGGGTTGGTAGCGCGCGGTGATTTCGGCAATGCCGTCGAACAGCACCTTCAGGCGCGCCGGCAGGTTGCCGCTGCCCAGGTGCCGCGTGCTGATGGTGCCGCTGGCCACATAGCGCAGCGCGTGGCCGTCCGCGTCCACCACGCCGAAGCCGGTGGTGAGAAGGCCGGGGTCGATGCCGAGGATGCGCATGTCTGTCAGGCGTTGAAGTACCAGCGGATCGAGTGAAAGAAGATCGGCGCCGCGAAGCACAGCGCATCGACGCGGTCCAGAAGGCCGTTCGCGCCGGTCACGCCCACGCCCTTCTTGCCCCAGTTCGGAATGCCGCGGTCGCGCTTGAGCGCCTTCATCACGAGGTGTCCCATCGAGCCTGCGATGCAGGCGATGACCGACACCGCGAGCGCCTGCCCGAACTTGAACGGCGTGATGAACGAGAACAGCGCGCCCACCAGGCTCGCCACCACGATGCCGATGCCCCAACTGGTCCAGTTGAAGCTGCGGCTCACGTTGGGTGCGAACGGCGTGCGCTGCGTGCGGCGCGAGATGAGGTGCTGCACCAGCACCGAGGTCTGCACCACGAACACCAGGAAGAACACGAGGAAGGCGCTCTTGCCCTCGTAGCCCGGAAAAGTCAGCAAGAGCAGCGCCGGCACGTGACTCATGCCGTAGACGCAGACCATGATCCCCCACTGCAGCTTGGCGTTGCGCTCGAGGAATTGGCTCGAATCATTGGCCAGCGCGCTCGCCACCGGAATCGCGAGGAACACGTAGACCGGGATGAACACGGTGAAGAGATCGAAGTGCGCCGTGGCCACCAGCCAGAACTGGATCGGCAGCACCACGAAGAACGCGAGGATCAAGCTGCGGTGGTCGCCGCGCCGCGTGGGCGAGAGCGTGATGAATTCGCGCAGCGCGAAGAACGAGATCAGCGCGAACAGCACCGTGGCCACGGTTTCGCCGAGCGCCCAGCCGATCCAGAAGATGATCACCATGAACCAGGTGGTGCCCAGCAGCGCCCGGTAATGCGCGAGCTCGGCCTGCCAGGTGGCATCGTGTACGGGGTTGCGCTTTTCGCGGAAGCTGAGGAAGAAGGCGGTGGTGCTGATGATCATCAGCAGGCCGAAGATGATGAGGAAGAGCGCCGCGACCTGCTGGGTCGGGGTGAGGTTGCGCAGGAACTGGTTCATGGGGTCAGATATCGCGCAAGGCGATCACTGCGGCACGCGCGCGATCCAGGAAGGAGCGGCGCTCTTCGCCCTCTTCGACGCGGATCGGCGCGCCGAAGGTAACGGAGCAAAGAATGGGCACCGGCACGATCTCGCCCTTGGGCATGACGCGCTGCACGTTGTCGATCCAGGCCGGCACGAGCACCACGTCGGGGAACATCGTTGCGAGCGTGTAGAGGCCGGACTTGAACTTCTGCGGCTCGCCCGTGTGGCCTCGCGTGCCTTCGGGAAAGATGATGATCGAGTCGCCACTGCGCAATGCCTCGACGAGCGGCGCGAGGGGATCGGTGGGTGGCGGCGCGGGCTCGGCCGGCGGCGGCGAGGGCTCCGCAACGAATGGCGGCGGGGCGATGGGCGCGGGGGGCGGCACCGGTGCTGGAAGGTCGAGCTCGCCTTGCAGCTCGTTCACGACCTCGGCACGCGGCGCTTCGGCCGGCAGCAGCGGCTCCATCGAAGGTTCGATGCGCTCGGCGGGCGCTGCAGCGACAGCCGGCTCGGCCTGCATCGGTTCAGGCGCAGCAGCTGCAGCAGGCGCCGTGGCCGCACGCTCCACATACACCGCGTTGAACACCTCCGTCGTGATCCACCGCTTGACCGGCGTGTTGGCCCAGTAGTCGCGCGCCGCGATCGGCCGCGTGATGCTGCGCAGTTCCTCGGGCAGCGCCGCCCAGATCATCACGAGGTCGGCGTGGCTCTGGTGGTTGGCGAAATAGATGCGCTGCTCGGCCTTCGGTGGACAGCCGTACCAGCGCGCCTGCGCGCCCGTGAGCAACCGGACGAACCCCAACAACAACCAACCTGTGAGCTTTGCCAGCATATGGGCGCGATGATACGGGCCATGCGATGGCGATTCGATCCTCTTTCACTGGCGTGGGCGGTGGCCCTGTTCGTTGTTCTTGCGTTGCTGGCCACCGTCGGCGCGCGCTGGGGCTGGCTCCGAAGTTTCTTCGGCGATGTGCTGGCGGTGGTGTGGGTCTACTTCGTCTTCAAGACCGTCATCGCGGCGCGCGTGCTGCCGCTGGCACTGGCCGCGCTGGGCGTGGGCTATGCGGTGGAGTTGGGCCAGTTCATTGCGTCGGCGTGGCACCTGCACATTCCGAACCGCGCGTTGCGCATCGTGCTCGGCAGCACGGCTGACTGGTGGGACGTGCTGGCCTACACGATCGGCTTCGCGGGCGTGCTGGCGCTCGAAGCGCTGCGCACCAAGCTCGGCCTCAGGGCAGCTCGGCCGACGACATCCGCGCCACGACCGTCGACGCCCGTCCGCTGAGGTACGGCGAGCCGGGCCGGCGCTCGAAGAACTTCGGGCTCGGCAGCATCACCGCGAGCCGCGCAGCTTCGTTGGCACTCAGGCGCGAGGCGGGCTTTTTGAAGTAGTACTGCGATGCGGCCTCGGCACCGAACACGCCTTCGCCCCATTCGACGTTGTTCAGGTAGAGCTCGAGGATGCGGCGCTTGTCGAGAAAAACCTCCAGCAGCGTCGCGAGCACCAGCTCCTGGCCCTTGCGCAGCATCGTGCGTTCGCCCGAAAGCAGCAGGTTCTTTGCGAGCTGCTGCGTGATGGTGGAGCCACCGCGCAGGCGCACCGGCTGCACCGGCTTGCCGCGTGCCACGGCACGGGCGGCGCGTTTGGCGGCCAGTTCTTCGGCCTTGGCATTGCGTTGGCGTGCGCGCTCGATGGCTTCCCACTCCACGCCGTTGTGATCGACGAAGCCGGCATCCTCGCTTGCGATCACGGCGCGCTTGAGCGTGTCGTTGATCTGCGCGTAAGGCACCCACTCTTGCCGCCAGCCGCCTTCGCTGCCCTTGTGGATCGCGACCTGCCAGGCCTCGGAGCGCTGGAACGCGGTGCTTTGCGGATCGATCACCGCCATGGCCGCGATGCGCGCCACGAAGAAGAGTTCGAGCGCGAGAGCCGCCACCGCGAGGCAGGCGATCAGGCGCAGCACCGCTTTCATTGGCCGGCGGCGAGCGATGCGCGCAACTCGCCCAGCACCTGCGCCGAAGGCGGGCGCACGCCGCGCCAGATATCGAACGATTCGGCCGCCTGCTCGACCAGCATGCCGAGCCCGTCGCGCGGCACGGCGCCGTGTGCCTTGGCCCAAGCCATGAAGCCTGCGGCCGCTGGGCCGTACATCATGTCGACGGCGAGCGCGCCGGGGCGCAGCACCTTTGCGCTCACCGGCACTGCGTCGCCCGCGAGGCTGGAGGCGGTGGCGTTGACCACCACGTCGAAACTGCCCGGCACTTCGTCGAGCGCCCAGGCTTCGAGCGCGGCGCCGTGGCCGAGCGCGAGTGCCGCATGGCGCCGGACCACCGCAACCGCCTTGTCGACGGTGCGGTTGGCGACCACGATGCGCGAAGCTCCCGCATCGAGCAGCGGACCCAGCACGCCAGCGGCGGCGCCACCGGCGCCGATCAGCAGCAGCTCCTTGCCCGCCAGCGGCACGCCCGCGTTTCGAACGATGTCGTTGACGAGGCCGATGCCGTCGGTGTTGTCGGCGTGGATGCTGCCGTCGGCCCCGAAGCGCAGCGTGTTGACCGCCTGCGCGAGCAGGGCGCGCTCGCTGGTGTGCTGCGCCAAGGCGGCGGCTTCGAACTTGAATGGAACGGTGATGTTGCAGCCGCGCGCACTGTCGCCGCGCTCGGCGGCTTCACGTCGGAACGCGGCAATGCCTTCGGCGAAGGCGCCGAGCGGAATCAGCAGGCGGCCGTAGTCGATCTGCTGGCCGCAGAGTTCGGCAAAGCGGGCATGGATGCGCGGCGAGCGGCTGTGCTCGACGGGGTTGCCCATGACGCAATACAGGTCCATCGCTGCAGCCTTCTCGATCGATGCTTATTGGGAGATTTCCATCGTGCCGTCGCGCGCGAAGCGGAACGTGCCCTGGATCACCATCTGATCGGCCTGCTCCTGGCGCATCGCGTTCGTGAACTTGCCGAAGTTGCCGGTGCTGCGAACGATGGCCTGCGCCCGACGGTCGAGCGCGATGTTGCCCGAGCTCTGGTCGACCACGGTGGCGAGCACGTTGCCGTCGAAGTTGACGGTCAACGTCATCTTGAGTTCGCCGTACAGCTTCTTGCCGGCCAGCTCCGGGAAGTTTTCCGCGGCGCGCGCCTCGACGCGGCGCAGCATGGTGTCCACGTACACCGCGAACGCAGCCTCGCGCGTGGACGGGCTGACGTAGCGCTTCTTGGGGCGCGAGTTCTCTTCGTTCACCCGGCGCTCGATCTGGGCCAGCAGCTCGACCATCTGGCGGCGCTTTTCTTCCTGCGCGGCGGCTTCCGTCGGGTCGCCCGCGTTGCGCGGATCGCGCACCGGCATGGCGGCGATATCGCGCTTGAGCTGCGTGATCATCTGCATCTGCTCTGCCTGCAGGGCATCGACCTGTTTGCGCGCGTCTTCGAACGAATCGCCCACCGCGGTGAAGCTCGACGGCGGCAGCGGGCTGGTCGCGCGGCCCTTGTCGAGGTCGCCGCCGCCCGCGAGCGAGGTCTGCGCCATCAGCTTGGCGTTGGCGTCGGGCCGCTCCTTGGTCTTGCTGTTGACAAGGATCACCTCGAGCGGCGTGTCAGTGAACGCGCGGTTGAATGATTCGGGATCGACGAAGCGCACCGCCAGCAGCGCGGCATGCGCAATGACCGACACGCCCAGTGCAATCTGCAGCGTGCTGAGGTCCTTGAAGTTCATTCTCGAAACTCCTCCAGGGGGCGCACTTCTCCAGACGTCTCGCCGGAGTTCATGCAGGTGCGGGTGTGTTTTCCGGCGCGGCCTCGCTGTCGTTCAAATCGACGGCAATGGCGATCGGGCCGGCGACTTCTTCTTCATCCTCGCCGCTTTCGTCTTCCGCCGACGCATCGGCCTTCGGTGCATCGAGGCGCTCGAGCACGGTGCCGCTCACGTCGAGCGCAATCTCGTCGATCTCGCCGAGCTTCACGCGCAGGCGCGCACCGCGCTCCTGCTGGCCCGCGACCGGGAACACCAGCGGCAACGCATCGGCACGCACCAGCGCGCCGTTGGGGATGTCCTTGATGACCGTCGCTTCGAGCTCGGTGATGCCGTTCTGCTGCAGGTACTTGAGCGTCCAGAAGCGCTCCATGCCGCCCTGGTAGCCGTTGTAGGTGGCATAGGCCGCGTCGAAGCCCGAGAGGATCGAGAACAGGTCGGCGTCCTTCGGCTTGAAGGGCGCGGCCAGCGCGGCGGTCTTGCCGTGGCGGGCGGCCGCGATGATCTGCCACTGGTTCACCAGGTCGGTGTAGCGGCGCAGCGGCGAGGTGCTCCACGCATAGCTCTTCACGCCCAGGCCCGCATGCGGCAGCGCGCGCGTGCCCATGCGCACCTTGATGCCGGGCGCCAGGCTCGCCTGGCTGCGGTAGAGCCCGGGCACGCCGAGTTCGCCGAGCCAGCCGCCCCAGCTGCTGTTGGCCAGGATCATCGCTTCCGAGACGATCAGGTCGAGCGGCGCGCCGCGCTGGCGCGTCGTGATCTGCACCTGCTCGTTGCCGGTGGGTTCGTTGCCGTCGTTGCCGACGAGGCGGAAGTTGTAGTCGGGCCGGTTGAAGTTCTCGGGCTTGCCGCGCACCACTTCGCGTTGCGCCTTCAATTGTTTGGCGAGGCGGAACAGGAAGGAGAGCGGGGCGCGCAGGTTCGCGGCGGCCTCGGGCGTGTCGGGGCTCGTGACCGTGGCGTCTTCGAGCCAGGGCTGCGTGACGACGGCGTCGAGTTGGTCGTGGCGCAGGTTGGCGACGATCGGCACGCGTTCGAGCTTGGTCTCGGTGCCCTGCAGTTCGAGCGTGGCTTCGTCGAATCGCGCGTAGAGCGACACGGCCGGGCGGTCGGCGCCTTCGAGCAGCGTGTAGGTGTTGACCACCTCGTCGGGCAGCATCGTGATCTTGTAGCCCGGCATGTAGACCGTCGACATGCGCGCACGCGCGACGTTGTCGATGGCGCTGCCCGGCGTGAGTGCCAGGGCCGGTGCAGCGATGTGGATGCCGACCGTGACGGTGCCGCTGCCAAGGCCTTGCACCGACAGTGCATCGTCGATTTCGGTGGTCTGCGAATCGTCGATCGAGAAGGCCTCGACGCCGGTGGCGACAGGCAGGTCGTCCGCAATGGCCGGTGCCGCGAGCGCGGGGAAGCCGTGGCCCTTGGGGAAGTTCTCGAAGAGGAAGCGGCGCCAGTGGAACTGGTAGGGCGAATCGATCGCCCCGGCGCGTTCCAGCAGATCGAGCGGCGGGCGCTGCGTGGCGCGCGCGGCGTCGACCACGGCCTTGTATTCGGGGGCGTTCTTGTCGGGCTTGAACAGGATCTTGTAGAGCTGCTCGCGGATTGGCTGCGGGCACACGCCCTCGGCCAACTGCCCGGCCCATTCAACGATCTGCGCCTGAATGACTTTTTTCTTCTCGATGGCGGCGAGCGCCTGCTGCACGATTTCGGCCGGCGCCTTCTTGAAGCGCCCCTTGCCTGCACGGCGGAAGTAATGCGGCGCCTCGAAGAGGGCGAACAGCGCGGCCGCCTGCTGGGCGAGCGTGGGCTTGTCACTGAAATAGTCGGCGGCCAGGTCGGCAAAACCGAACTCGCCGTCGGCTGCGAATTCCCAGGCCAGGTCGAGGTCCATCGCGGCGGCGAGCGAGCGCGCCTCGGCGATCAACTCGGCAGGAGACGGTTTCTCGAAACGCAGAACGATGTTGGCGCCCTTGACCTTGACGCGCTTGCCGGTCTCGAGCTCGACCTGCGCCGAGGCTTCGGCCTCCGACAGGACACGGCCGCCGAGGTACTTGCCGGCTTCTTCAAACAATACAAACATAGGCGCGGATTCTCCCACGGCGAAAGACCGGCTCTCCCCTGGCTTGCCCACTTCGTGTGGCCTCCTTCCCCCTACCGGGGGCAACACCTGCGGCCCGGCGAAGCCGGTTCCGCGGTGTTTTTGGGCTTCAGACTGGATTGATGAACGCCATGACGTCGTCCAGGTGCGCCGTCTCGAAATCCGACAGCGCGTGGTCGCTGCCTTCCAGCAGCTTGATGTTGCTGTCTGGATAGCGCGCCGACATCTCGTGCCAGTCGAGCGCTTCGTCGCCCTTGGCGATGATCGCGAAGACACGCTCGGGCCGCGTGAGCGAGCCGACTTCCATGGCGCGCAGCTCGTGGATGTACTCGGGTCGGAAATAGAAATGCTCGGCCGGGTCGTGCCAGACGGTCTGGTCGCCGATGTAGCGCGTGAGGTCGCGCGCCGGGTACACGGCCGGATTGAGCAGCACCGCGCGGCAGCGCGTCATGCCGGCGACATAGGTGGCGTAGAAGCCGCCCAGCGACGAGCCGATCACGGCCATCGACTTGCGCGGCCAGTGCGCGATGCCCTTCATCACCATGTCGATGGCGTCGTGCGGCGAAGGCGGCAGTTGCGGGCACCACCATTCCAGGTTCGGATGCGCTTGCGCCACGCGCTGCGCCACGAGCCTCGCCTTGGTCGAACGGGGCGAGGAACGGAAGCCGTGCAGGTACAGCAGATGAGTGGTTTGCGGGTCCATGGGGGGAAGGGCGGGAAGGTGCGAACGCCGTACCTCGCTGGCCGAGGCGAGGTAATTCTGCATGAGGTCCGTGCCCGCAAAGCGGCTCGCGGCATTCAAAAAACCTGCGGCGAGGGGCTCTTGGGGAAAGCGATAACTCATAACGACTTACACCGCATGAAAGTCCCATCGGCCTCGGCCCTGCGACGTTCGCCTGGCTTGAGTTCGAAAGTATTCATGGGCTGCTCCTCGTTGCCGGCGTCGCACGCTCGGCGATGAACCCGCGGCAAAAAGAAAAAGAAAACGCCCAATTCTCGGGACCCGATCCGCCGTGCGCATCCCATGAAAGCGGTATGCATGTCCAGCGTCCGGCAAGGCGCCGAGGCTTATGCTTCATCCCATGAATACAGAGGCTCTGGACGACGGGACGCTGCGCCGCTGGGGCGTCTTGGTGGTCGAGGACGACAGCCGCGCACGCGCCTTCTTCGAAGCCAGCGTGCAGCGCAGCCCGCGTCTTTTCTGGCTCGGCAGCGCGGGCACGGTGCAGGAGGCGCGGGGCTGGCTGGCGCGCACCACGACGATTCCCGACGTGCTGCTGGTCGACCTCGGCATGCCCGATGGCACCGGCCTGGACGTGATCCGCGACGCCGTCGCTCGCTTTCCCGGCTGCGAGCCGCTGGTGGTGTCGGTCTTCGGCGACGAGGAGAACGTGCTCGCCAGCATCGAGGCCGGCGCGGTGGGCTACATCCACAAGGACGCCGCACCCGAGGACATCGCGCAGACCATCGTGGAGATGAAGGCTGGTGCATCGCCGATCTCGCCGATGATCGCGCGGCGGGTGCTGGCCAAGTACCGCAGCCTGCAATCGGCCAGCCTCGCGCCGGGCATGGCTGCTTCGGGCGCGGCACCCGAGACCGCCTTCGACGAGAACGAGCGCGGCCTGCTGTCGGCGCGCGAGCACGAGGTGCTGACGCTTATCGCCCGCGGCTTCTCGTATGCAGAAATCGCGCGGCTCAAGGGCCTGAGCGTGCACACGGTGCAGACCCACATCAAGAACCTCTACGGCAAGCTCGCGGTGCACTCCAAGAGCGAGGCGGTCTTCGAGGCCACGCGCCTCGGCCTGCTGCCTCACCCGGGCTGAGGACGGATGCTGGCGAGGCTGGGCGCACTGCTTTCGCTGTGGTTGGCGGTGCTGGTGATCGGCGCTGCCGGCATGGGGGCTGCGTCGGCGGAGCCGCTCCAGGCGGCCGATGGCTCGATCGAGCTGCGCCACGGCACCATCACGACGTCGGTCGACGGCATCACCCGCACCGGGCCGGTCGAGCTTTCTTATCACTGGGACCGCCAGCACCGCGGCCGGCCAGGCCTGGCGAGCTTCGACCTGCCTTTCACCCTCGCGGCCGCGCCGGCAACGCCCTGGGGCATCTTCATTCCCCGCGTCGGCAACGTCTTCGAGGTGCAGCTCAACGGGGCGTTGCTGCAGGTCTACGGCGACATGAGCGTGGGCAATGACGCCGACTACGCCAAGGCGCCCATCTATGTGCCCGTGCCGGGGCACCTGCTGACGGCCGGCGAGAACCACCTGCAGATCCGCCTGCGCGCCGACAGCGCCCGGCGCGCGGGACTCTCGCGCGTCGTCGTCGGCCCCGCCACGCCGGTGCGCACCGAGCTCTTCGAGAGCGCTTATGCCTGGCGCTTCACCGGCTCGGTGCTGCTGACCGCCTTCAGCCTGATCGTGGGCAGCATCGCGCTGGCGCTCTGGCTCACGCAGGTGGACACCGGCGCCGTGGGGCGGCAGCGGCGCGACGGCATCTATTTCTGGGCGGCGCTCGCCGAGTTCTGCTGGGCGGTCCGCGTGGCAGACGGCGTGATCGCCGAGCCGCCGCTGTCCTGGGTTCCCTGGGGCGTGCTGATGGCCGCCTGCTACGCGGGCTGGGCGGCCTCGGCCATGATGTTCTGCTATCACCTCGCGGGGTGGGCGCGGAATCCGCGCCTGCAATGGCTGCGCTGGCCGCTCGCCGTGGTCGTCGCCGGCACAGTGGTGGCGAGCGCGCTTGCGCTGCATCGCGAACAACCGGTGTGGCTCACCGGCTGGCTGGCCGTCGAGATCGTGATCATCGGCGTCTTCGTGGGCGGCTTCGTGGTGGCGACCGTGCGCAACCCGAGCACCGAGCGGATGCTGGTGGCCATCGCGGCGCTCGTGACGGTGGCCTTCGGCCTGCGCGACTGGCTGGTGATCCGCCTGAGCGACGCCTACGGCGAGACGACCTGGGTGCGCTATTCGTCGATCTTCTTCGGCATCGCGCTGCTCCTGATTGTGCTGCGGCGCTTTCACGCGGTGAGCACGCAGGCGCGCGGATGGGTCGCGGCGCTGGCCGACCGGGTCGCGCAACGCGAGCGCGAACTGGCGCTGACCTATGCCGAGCTCGAACAGGTGGCACGCGACCAGGCGCGCACCCACGAGCGCGAGCGCATCCTGCGCGACATGCACGACGGCGTGGGCTCGCACATCAGCTCGGCGATCCGGCAGTTGCAGTCGGGCCAGACCAGTTCGGAGGAACTGCTGCGCACGCTGCGCGATTCGCTCGACCAGCTCAAGCTGTCGATCGACTCGATCCACCTGCCGCCGGGCGATGTCGGCGCCCTGCTGGCGGCGCTGCGCTACCGGCTGGAACCCCGGCTGGTGGCGGCGGGCATCGAGTTCGAATGGGCGGTGGAGGAGGTCGGGCCGGTGCAGCTGCTCGATGCGCACGCCATGCGGCAACTGCAGTTCCTGCTGTTCGAGGCCATCTCCAACGTGCTGCAGCACGCGCAGGCCAGCGTGCTGCGGATCGAAGCCGACATGCAGGGCGACACCGTGCGGCTGCGGGTGATCGACAACGGCCGCGGCTTCGACGCCTCGCAGGTTCCCAGGGCCCTGTGGGAGCGCGCCGGCGCGATCGGCGCGCGCCTGGCGGTCGAAAGCCGACCGGGGCGCACGGTCGTTCAGCTCGCTTTCGGCTGAAAGGACATGCGGGGCGCGGATAATCCGCCCCCATGTCTGCCGTGTTCAATCAGCCCTCCCTGGCGCGTCGAATTGCGCCCATCTTCCAGGGCTTCGACGGCTTTCTGGCCTTCGCCGTGCTGCTGCTCGCCTTCGCCGGGCTGCTGACCATGTATTCCTCCGGCTACGACCACGGCTCGCGCTTCGTCGACCATGGCCGCAACATGCTGCTGGCCGGCTTCATCATGTTCGTGGTGGCGCAGGTGCCGCCGCAGCGGCTGATGATGTTCGCGGTGCCGCTCTACGCGGCGGGCGTGGCGCTCCTGATCGCGGTGGCGCTCTTCGGCATCACCAAGAAGGGCGCACAGCGCTGGATCAACATCGGCGTGGTGATCCAGCCCAGTGAAATCCTCAAGATCGCCATGCCGCTGATGCTGGCCTGGTGGTTTCAGCGGCGCGAAGGCCAGTTGCGGCCGCTCGATTTCGTGGTGGCCACCGTGCTGCTGGCGGTGCCGGTCGGGCTCATCATGAAGCAGCCCGACCTGGGCACCTCGCTCCTGGTGCTGGCGGCGGGCCTGGCGGTGATCTTCTTCGCCGGGCTGCCCTGGAAGCTGATCGTGCCGCCGGTGGTGATCGGCGCCATCGCGGTGACGCTGATCGTGAGCTTCGAATCGAAGCTGTGCACCGACGGCGTCGACTGGCGGGTGCTGCACGACTACCAGAAGCAGCGCGTGTGCACGCTGCTCGACCCGAGCAAGGACCCGCTGGGCAAGGGCTTCCACATCATCCAGGGGATGATCGCCATCGGCTCGGGCGGCGTCGGCGGCAAGGGCTTCATGCAGGGTACGCAGACGCACCTCGAATTCATTCCCGAGCGCACCACCGACTTCATCTTCGCCGCCTATTCCGAGGAGTTCGGGCTGGTGGGCAACCTGGCGCTGATCTCGGCCTTCATCCTTCTCATCTTCCGCGGGCTGGCCATCGCAACCAGTGCGTCGACCCTGTTCTCGCGCCTGCTGGCGGGGGCGGTCACGATGATCTTCTTCACGTATGCCTTCGTGAACATGGGCATGGTGAGCGGCATCCTGCCGGTGGTGGGGGTGCCGTTGCCGTTCATCAGCTATGGCGGGACGGCGATGGTGACGCTGGGGCTGGGGCTGGGCATCCTGATGTCGATCGCCCGGGCCCGAAAGCTGGCGCAGAACTAGGCGCCCGAGTGCCCTTGGGGGCGGCGCGGAAGAGGGTGGCTGCCTAGAATGGCAGTCATGATCTCTCGCGAACCCACCATCGAGCGCCTGGCAACAGCCCAACAACTCCTGCTCACGCCGTTCGGACTCGACGAATCGCACCTGAGCAAGGCCCTCGCCGAGATCACCTCGCACAAGGTGGACGACGCCGATCTCTACTTCCAGTACACGCGCAGCGAAGGCTGGAGCCTGGAAGAGGGCATCGTCAAGACCGGCAGCTTCAGCATCGACCAGGGCGTCGGCGTGCGCGCGGTCAGCGGCGAGAAAACCGCATTCGCCTATTCGGACGACATTTCCGAAGCCTCGCTCCTCGATGCGGCCCGCACGGTCCGTTCGATTTCCTCCGCCGGCCGCACCGGCCGCGTGAAGACGCCGACCCGCAAGATTGCCTCGAGCCGGTCGCTCTACAACGGCGTCGACCCCATCTCCACGCTCGACAGCACGGCCAAGGTCAAGCTGCTCGAAAAGACCGAGAAGCTGGCGCGCTCGCGCGATCCGCGCGTGGCGCAAGTCATGGCAGGCTTGGCGAGCGAATACGACGTGGTGCTCGTGGCGCGCGCCGATGGCACGCTGGCCGCCGACGTGCGCCCGCTGGTGCGCCTGTCGGTCACCGTGATCGCCGAGCAGAACGGCCGCCGCGAAGTTGGCTCCGGCGGCGGCGGCGGGCGATTCGGCCTTGCCTACTTCGACGACGAGAAGATCGCCGAATACGTCGACCAGGCCGTGAAGGCCGCCTTGACCAACCTCGACGCCCGCCCGGCCCCGGCCGGCGAGATGACTGTGGTGCTCGGCTCCGGCTGGCCCGGCATCCTGCTGCACGAGGCCATCGGCCACGGCCTGGAAGGCGACTTCAACCGCAAGGGCTCGAGCGCGTTTTCGGGCCGCATCGGCCAGCGCGTGGCGGCCAAGGGCGTCACTGTGCTGGACGACGGCACGATCGCCGACCGCCGCGGCTCGCTCAACGTCGACGACGAGGGCAACGCCAGCCAGCGCAACGTGCTGATCGAGGACGGCATCCTCAAGGGCTACATCCAGGATTCGATGAACGCCCGCCTCATGAAGGTCAAGCCCACCGGCAACGGCCGCCGCGAGAGCTACGCCCACGTGCCGATGCCGCGCATGACCAACACCTACATGCTGGGCGGCGACAAGGACCCCCAGGAAATCGTGGCCAGCATCAAGAAGGGCCTCTACGCCACCAACTTCGGCGGCGGGCAGGTCGACATCACGAGCGGCAAGTTCGTGTTCTCGGCGAGCGAGGCCTTCTGGGTCGAGAACGGCAAGATCCAGTACCCGGTCAAGGGCGCGACCATCGTGGGCAACGGCCCCGACGCGCTCACCCGCGTGACCATGATCGGCAATGACATGGCGCTCGATTCCGGCGTGGGCACCTGCGGCAAGGAAGGCCAGAGCGTGCCGGTCGGCGTCGGGCAGCCCACGCTGCGCATCGACGGTCTAACGGTAGGTGGAACGGCTTAGGACTTTCGTCACTTGCCGGCTGTTTCCTTCGGTTGCTAAGCTGCGCTCTTT
This sequence comes from Variovorax paradoxus EPS, assembly GCF_000184745.1. Classification (NCBI taxonomy): domain Bacteria; kingdom Pseudomonadati; phylum Pseudomonadota; class Betaproteobacteria; order Burkholderiales; family Comamonadaceae; genus Variovorax; species Variovorax paradoxus. Next base: position 1,116,558 of record NC_014931.1, read on the forward strand.
TTTCCGAACGACGAATCGAGGAGCATTTCAATGGGGAACAGGATCAATTCGCCCGCCGTGCTGTGGGCCGTGACCGCCGTGGTGGCGCTGGCCACCGCTGGTTGCGCTTCGCGAGGCGGTTCGGGCAGCCAGCCCGCCGCCGCACCGGCACCCGCTGCTGCAGCGCCCGCGGCGCCCAGCGGTTCCAAGGCCGGCATGGACGCTCGCGGCAACGTGACCGATTCCTCCAAGGTCGAGGCCGGCAGCGGCCGCACCGTCAAGGGCTTGAACGGCTATGAAGGTGAGATCACCGGCAACCCGGCGCGCAACAGCAAGTTCACCCGCCTGCAGATCGGCATGAGCGCCAAGCAGGTCACCGACCTCGCCGGCCCGCCGACCGACCAGGGCGCCTACGTGACGGGCAAGGCCTTCATTCCCTTCTATTTCGGCAGCGATCGCCATCGTTTCGAGATGACCTACAAGGGCCAGGGACGGCTGATCTTCGCGGGCGGCGGCATGGGTGAATACACCGGCGGCAACCTGATCTGGATCATTCACAACGCCAATGAATCGGGCTATCGGTAAACCCCCCCCTGGGCCCGGCTGCTTGACCGGGTCTTTATTTTCCGTGCTACATTCCGCCCCTATGTCCGCCCTCCGCGCTTATTTCTTTGCCTTCTTTTGGTTCCCGGTTTCCGGCGGACGAGAGGCGAGCGCGTAAAGCAAACGAACACCCTCCCAAAACCGCCGGCGCCTCAAGCCCCGGCGGTTTTTTTATGCCCTGACGATTTCACTCCAACAAGGAAAAGCACCATGAGCACGAACACTGCCCCCGCCAGCGACAGCTGGTATGCGAGCGTCGAAAAAACCAGCAAGACCGACGACGAACGCATCAAGGACATCAACGTGCTGCCCCCTCCTGAACATCTGATCCGCTTTTTCCCGATCCGCGGCACGTCGGTCGAAACGCTGATCGAGGGCACCCGCCGCAACATCCACAACATCATGGATGGCAAGGACGACCGGCTGCTGGTGATCATGGGGCCCTGTTCGATCCACGACCCGGCCGCCGCCATCGACTACGCCAGGCGCCTGAAGGTCGAGCGCGAAAAATACGCCGGCACCCTCGAGATCGTGATGCGCGTGTACTTCGAGAAGCCGCGCACCACCGTCGGCTGGAAGGGCCTGATCAACGACCCGTACCTGGACGAGAGCTTCCGTATCGACGAAGGCCTGCGCATTGCGCGCCAGCTCCTGATCGACATCAACCGCATCGGCCTGCCGGCGGGCAGCGAGTTCCTCGACGTGATCTCGCCGCAGTACATCGGTGACCTGATCTCCTGGGGCGCCATCGGCGCGCGCACCACCGAAAGCCAGGTGCATCGCGAATTGGCCTCGGGTCTTTCGGCCCCCATCGGCTTCAAGAACGGCACCGACGGCAACATCCGCATCGCGACCGACGCCATTCAGGCCGCGGCCCGCGGCCATCACTTTCTCTCGGTGCACAAGAATGGCCAGGTCGCGATCGTGCAGACCAACGGCAACCGCGACTGCCACGTAATCCTGCGCGGCGGCAAGGCGCCGAACTACGACGCCGCCAGCGTCGAAGCCGCCTGCAAGGACCTCGAAGCGGCCAAGCTGCCGCCCACGCTGATGGTCGATTGCAGCCACGCGAACAGCTCCAAGCAGCACCAGAAGCAGATCGACGTGGCCAAGGACATCGCGGGCCAGATCGCCAACGGCTCCAACCGCGTGTTCGGCGTGATGGTCGAGAGCCACCTGCAGGCCGGTGCTCAGAAGTTCACGCCGGGCAAGGACAAGCTCTCGGGCCTCGAATATGGCAAGAGCATCACCGACGCCTGCATCGGCTGGGACGATTCGACGCAGGTGCTCGAGACGCTGTCGCAGGCCGTCAAGGCCCGCCGCGGCTGAAAAGGGTCAGAGCATTCCGGCCAGTTCGGGCCAGTGGTGCCGCATCGACGCCGCCTCGTCGCTGTCGGGCGGCACCATCGAAAAATCGGCAAAGTCGAAACCCGGCCCGACCATGCAGGCGACCAGCGTGTAGTCGCCTGACGAATGGCCCTGGATCGGGCGGGCCGCCTGCCACTGGCCGGCCGGCACCACATGCTGGGGGCGCGTGCCGTGCGCATCGACCGGCCCCAGGCGCACATGGGCTGGCGCCGTACGCATCGCGGCATCGCAGGTCCAGAGCGCCAACGGCACGCCTTCGAGGTGCACCCAGACTTCGTCGGACAGCACCCGGTGCCAGCGCGAATGCTGGCCCGCTTCGAGCAGGAAGTAGATGCTGGTGAGCGCGCTGCGGGACGCGCGGCCGTCGGCAGGAGTGACACTGGCCGACGAGCGGAACACCTCGCTGTACCAGCCGCCCTCGGGGTGGGGCTGCAGCTTCAGGCTGTCGATCAGTTCCCGGGCGCGCATGGCGCTCATGATGCCGTCGCGGCGCGGAGGGCTGCAAGCAGTTTGTCGTGCACGCCGCCGAAGCCGCCGTTGCTCATGCAGACGATGTGATCGCCTGGACGCGCGGCGGCGGTGATCTGTGCCACCAAGGGCTCGATGGCCCCGGCGACCTGCGCGCGGTCGCCCATCGGCGCCAAGGCGGCTGCGGCATCCCAGTCGAGTCCGGCCGTGTGGCAGAACGAAAGATCGGCCGACTCCAGGCTCCAGGGCAACTGCGCGGCCATGACGCCCAGCTTCATCGTGTTGCTGCGGGGCTCGAGCGCGGCGAGGATGCGCTCACTTTGCTTGCCGGCGTCGTCGAGCTTCTTGCGCAGGCCGTCGAGCGTGGTGCGAATGGCGGTGGGGTGATGGGCGAAGTCGTCATAGACCGTGATCGAGTCCACCGTGCCGCGCAGCTCCATGCGTCGGCGCACGTTGCGAAAGCTGCCGAGCGCGCGCGCCGCATCGGCCGGCGCAACGCCGACGTGATCGGCGGCCGCGATGGCGGCCATCGCATTCATCTGGTTGTGCAGGCCCGAGAGCTCCCAATCGACCCGGCCGACTTTTTTCCCTTGCCGGAGCACGTCGAAGGCATCGTGCGAACCGCTTGCCTGCCACTCGCCACCGGCACCGAATCGCGCAAGTCCGCTCCAGCATCCCTGGGCCAGCACGCGCTGCAGGCTCTCCTCGGTGGCATTCACCACCAGCCGTCCGGTGCCGGGCACGGTGCGCACGAGGTGATGGAACTGGCGTTCGATGGCTGCGAGGTCGTCGAAGATGTCCGCGTGGTCGAACTCGAGATTGTTGAGCACGGCGGTGCGCGGCCGGTAGTGCACGAACTTGCTGCGCTTGTCGAAGAAGGCGGTGTCGTACTCGTCGGCCTCGATGACGAAGGCGGCGCCGTCGCCCAGCCGGGCGGATACGCCGAAGTCCAGCGGCACGCCGCCGACCAGGAAGCCGGGCGCCTTGCCGCCCTGCTCGAGCACCCAGGCCAGCATCGACGTGGTGGTCGTCTTGCCGTGCGTGCCGGCCACCGCCAGCACGTGGCGCCCGAGCAGCACGTGCTCGGCCAGCCATTGCGGGCCGCTCGTGTAGGGCTTGCCGGCATCGAGGATGGCTTCCATCAGTGGGAACTTGGGGCTGCCATCAGGCAGACGCGCTCTCGACACCACGTTGCCGACCACGAACATGTCGGGCGCGAGCGAGAGTTGGTCGGCGCCGAAGCCCTCGATCAGGTCGATGCCCAGGGAGCGCAGCTGGTCGCTCATCGGCGGGTACACGCCGGCATCGCAGCCCGTGACCCGGTGGCCCGCTTCGCGCGCCAGGGCGGCCACGCCACCCATGAACGTGCCGCAGATACCCAGAATATGAATGTGCATCGAGCGATTCTAGGGAGACGGAATGCGGGGCTCGGCCTCCAAGCCGGGCCTTCGCCCCGAGCTTCATGTTGATTTCGTGTGCGTGACGCCTACTGCGGGCAAAATGCCCCGATGGACACGTCCAAGCGTGAAATCGCCGCCACCGCAGCCCGCCTTGTCGTCGAGGAAGGGCTGGAATATGGCCCTGCCAAAAGGCGGGCGGTGCGCGACCTGGGCCTGTCGGCACGCACTTCGCTGCCGAACAACGACGAAGTCGAGGCCGAGGTGCGGGACTACATCGCGCTTTTCTGCGCCGACACCCAGCCGCAGGAGCTGCATGCGCTGCGTCTCCTGGCGCTGGAATGGATGGAGCGCATGGCGGCTTTCCGCCCGCATATCGGCGGCGCCGTGTGGCACGGCACGGCCACCAGGCTGTCGGACATTTACATACAGATGTTCTGCGATGATTCCAAATCGGCCGAGATCGCCCTCATCGACCATCATGTGGATTACGAACCGCGCATGGTCACCGGCTTTCACGGCGAGCAGGTCGAGGCCCTGAGCGTGCACGCGCCAAGCCGGTTGCTCAACGAAGAGATCGGGGTGCACTTGCTGGTCTATGACCTCGACGACCTGCGCGGCGCCCTCAAGCCCGACGCCCAGGGCCGCACGCCGCGCGGCGATCTGCCCGCCTTGCGCCGATTGATTGAAAGAGAAAAGGACAAGTGAATGACTTCTTCGCCGACACGACGCGGCATGCTCTATGGCGGCGTGGCGGCGGTGGCCGCCGCTGCCGGGGTGGGTGGCGCCTGGTGGCGGGAACGCAGCGCCGGCAACAATGCGGCGGGTGGCGAGCAACTGGACGCGACCTTCTGGGCCCAGAAATTCGAGCGGCCTGAGGGCGGTGAACTCGTTCTGTCGAGCCTGCGCGGCAAGCCGCTGCTGCTCAACTTCTGGGCCACCTGGTGCCCTCCCTGTGTCGAGGAAATGCCGATGATCGACGCGTTCTTCCGCGAACATGGCGCCAAAGGGTGGCAAGTGGTGGGATTAGCCATCGATCAACCCAGCGCGGTACGCAAGTTCCTCCAGCGCACGCCGGTCACCTATCCCACCGGCCTGGCGGGGTTGCAGGGCACCGAATTGGTCAAGAACCTGGGCAACACCGGTGGCGGGTTGCCGTTCACGCTGGTGTTGAGCGGTAACGGCTCTGTTGCAGCTCGTAAAATGGGCAAGCTCGAAACCGCCGATCTGGACACATGGCGGCGTGAACTTGTTCATGGTTAGAATCGGCCGCCCAAGCTGGCGTTAGCCACCAAACGCTGAAAATCGCCGATTTTCAGCCCAGTTATATCCGAATGACCGGCAAAGCCGGCACTGGAGTCCCATGGATCTGCGCAAACTCAAGACACTGATTGATCTGGTGTCCGAATCGAATATTTCCGAACTGGAAATCACCGAAACCGAAGGCAAGGTTCGCATCGTCAAGGGCGGCGGCGCCGCGCCGGTGCAGTATGTGCAAACCTTGGCAGCGCCCCCTGCCGCCGCTCCGGTGGCAGGTGCGCCTGCCGCCCCCGCCGCTGCAAGCGCCCCCGCAGCCGAAGCCGCACCGGCCGGCCACGCCGTCAAGTCGCCGATGGTGGGTACGTTCTACCGTTCGTCCAGCCCGGGCGCCGCCGCTTTCGTCGAAATCGGCAGCAAGGTGAACGAGGGCGACACGATCTGCATCATCGAAGCGATGAAGATCCTCAACGAAATCGAAGCGGACAAGTCCGGCACGATCACCCAGATCCTCGGCGAAAACGGGCAGGCGGTCGAATACGGCCAGCCGCTGTTCATCATCGAGTGACCATGTTCAAGAAGATCCTGGTTGCAAACCGGGGGGAGATTGCCCTCCGGATTCAGCGCGCCTGCAGCGAGATGGGCATCAAGGCCGTGATGGTCTATTCCGAAGCCGATCGCGACGCCAAGTACGTCAAGCTGGCGCAGGAAGCCGTGTGCATCGGCCCGGCCCCGTCGGCGCTGAGCTATCTCAACATGCCGGCGATCATCTCGGCGGCCGAAGTGACCGACGCGGAAGCCATCCACCCCGGCTACGGTTTCCTGAGCGAGAACGCCAACTTCGCCGAACGCGTGGAGCAAAGCGGCTTCCAGTTCATCGGCCCGACGCCCGACAACATCCGCACGATGGGCGACAAGGTGTCGGCCAAGCAGGCCATGATCAAGGCCGGCGTGCCTTGCGTGCCCGGCTCCGAGGGCGAGCTCTCGGACGACGCCGCCACCAACAAGCGCATTGCCCGCGCGATCGGCTACCCGGTCATCATCAAGGCGGCGGGCGGCGGCGGTGGCCGCGGCATGCGCGTGGTGCATACCGAAGCGGCGCTGGTCAACGCGATCCAGATGACCAAGGCGGAGGCCGGCGCGGCCTTCAGCAATCCGGCCGTGTACATGGAGAAGTTTCTCCAGAACCCGCGCCACATCGAGATCCAGATCCTCGCCGACAAGCACAAGAATGCCGTCTACCTGGGCGAGCGCGACTGCTCCATGCAGCGCCGTCACCAGAAGGTGATCGAGGAATCGCCGGCTCCCGGCATTCCGCGCAAGCTGATCGAGAAGATCGGCGAGCGTTGCGCCGCGGCCTGCAAGAAGATCGGCTATCGCGGTGCCGGCACCTTCGAGTTCCTTTATGAGAACGGCGAGTTCTATTTCATCGAGATGAACACGCGCGTGCAGGTGGAGCATCCGGTGACCGAGTTCACCACCGGTATCGACATCGTGAAGACGCAGATCATGGTGGCCGCCGGCGAGAAGCTGCCGTTCACCCAGCGCCAGATCGAGATGCGCGGCCACGCCATCGAGGTGCGCATCAACGCCGAAGACGCGTGGAAGTTCACGCCGTCGCCGGGCCGCATCACCATGTGGCACCCGCCGGGCGGCCCTGGTGTGCGCGTCGATTCGCACGCTTACACCAACTACTTCGTGCCCCCGAACTACGACTCGATGATCGGCAAGATCATCGTGTACGGCGACACGCGCGAGCAGGCCATGGCCCGCATGCGCACGGCGCTGAACGAAACCGTGATCGAAGGCATCCAGACCAACATCCCGCTGCACCGCGAGCTGATGGTCGACGCCAAGTTCATGAGCGGCGGCACGAACATCCACTACCTGGAAGAGTGGCTGGCAGCGCACAAGCGCTGATCCACGAGACGACGCCATGTTCGAACTTCGCCTGATGGCACCGGAAGACCGGGTCGAAATGCTTAGCGACGCGCTCGATGCACTCGATGCTTTGAGCGTGTCCGTCGAGGACGCCGACGCGCAGACCGATGCCGAGCAGGCGCTGTTCGGCGAACCCGGCATGCCGCCGCCCAAGGAGGGCTGGCAACGCTCGCGCGTGATCGCGTTGTTCCCCGACGAGGCGCTTGCGAACGAGGCCGCATCGCTGCTCGCGCTGCAGGATTTCTTCGAGGGCTGTTCGGTGCTCGGCGTGGCGAATGTGCCCGAGCAGGACTGGGTGCGGCTCACGCAATCGCAGTTCGCGCCGGTCGAAATCACGCCCGAGTTCTGGATCGTGCCGACCTGGCACGAGCCGCCCGAACAGGCGAAGCAGGTGATCCGCTTGGACCCGGGCCTGGCCTTCGGCACCGGCACGCATCCCACCACGCGCATGTGCCTGCGCTGGATTGCCAGGCAGGGCGAGGGCGCCTTCGGCAAGCAGCGCGTTCTCGACTACGGCTGCGGCTCCGGCATCCTGGCGATCGGCGCGGCGAAGTTCGGCGCGCGCGACATCGATGCCGTCGACATCGACGAAGCCGCGGTCTCCTCGAGCCGGCTCAATGCCGAAGCCAACGGCGTCAGCCTGAACGTCGGCCTGCCGGACGCGGCCAAGGGCGCCTACGACACGGTGCTCGCCAACATCCTGGCGACGCCGCTCAAGCTGCTCGCGCCGCTGCTGCGCAGCCATGTGGCCGCGGGCGGATCGCTGGTGATGGCCGGCATCCTCGAGCGCCAGGCCGACGAGCTGAAAGAGGCCTATGCGCCGTATGCGGCCCTCGAGGTCAGCGACAGCGAGGACGGCTGGATCCTCATGACGGCACGCTGCTGAGCAGCGGGGCCGGGATTTCGCACTGCCGCGTACCGTTCGCGTGGCGGGGGCCCAACCCTACAATCGCCCGGTCATGAGCCTCGTCACGCGTTGCCCCGCCTGCACCACCACCTTCAAGGTGGTGCGCGACCAGCTTCGCATCTCGGATGGTTGGGTGCGCTGCGGCCGCTGCAGCCATGTGTTCGATGCGACGCTCGACCTGCACGAATCATCCGATGGGCCGTCGGCCGGAGCGCCCCCCGCACCGTCCCCGGCTGCCGCTTATTCGCCCTCGCTGGTCGAGCCTTCCTTCGAGCATCGGGCCGATGCGCCGCCGACAGCGTCGCAGCCTTCTTCCCAGGCTTCCGAAGACGCGGATTTCTTCGACGACGAACCCGAAGAGCATGCCCGCGCCGAGGTGGCGCATCCACCACCTGCACCGGAAGCTTTCGAGCCCGTGGAAGTGGCGGTCGCGCCGCAGCCCGAGCCGCCGCCACCACCCCCACCTGCATCGCCCGCGCAGTCCCCGGCGCTCTCGCTGCCTGCGCACGGCATCATCGCGGACGAGCCGTGGTCCGACCTGGATGTCAGCGAACCCACGTGGCGGCCGCCGGCAAGCTCGCTGCCGCCATTTCCGAACATCGACCTGAATCTCGCGCCTCCGCCGCCATCGCCTCCCCCGCCGGTGCCCCCGCTGCCAGTGCCTCGCGCCAAGACGCATGGACTGGTCGAGCCCACCATCGACGACGGCGCCGAAGAGACAGAAGAAAAAGAAGAAGACCACGACCAGGTCCAGATGCAGAAGGCGCTGCGGCGTGCGCGCATCAAGTCGGCCAAGATTGAGAGCGCTCACAAGTCGCGCGAAGCCAGGGCTGCGGCCAAGGCCGCTTCGTCGTCACCGTCGTCGGTGGTGCGGGAGGCGAGCGAGCTGGAGAGTCCCGCATCGCCGCCGCCGATGTTCGCCGAGCGCGAAGAGGACCACCATTTTTCCGATGACGAAGAGCACGAGGCCCATGCGCCCGGTTTCTGGCAGCGTACGGGCGTGCGGCGACTGCTGGTCGTTCTGGCGGTGCTCGCTGTCCTGCTGCTCATCGTGCAGATCGTTCGCCACGAGCGCGACGGCATCGTCGCGCGCCAGCCGGGCCTGCGCCCCGTGCTGGCGGCGCTGTGCCAGTACACCGGCTGCGAGCTCTCGGCCCTGCGCCAGATCGGCGACATCATGATCGAGGGCGCCGCCTTCGCGCGCGAGAAGAGCGGCGGCAATGACTACCGGCTGAGCTTCACCTTGCGCAACGCGGCCACCGTGCCGCTTGCGATGCCGGCTGTCGAGCTGTCGCTGCTCGACACGCAGGAGCGTGCGGTCGTGCGGCGCGTGCTGATGCCTGCGGACTACGGCGCGCCCTCGGTGCTAGCGGCGCGCGCCGACCGCGCGGCCTCGTTGCCGCTCACGCTGTCACCGAACGAAGCGGCCGCGCTGCCTCCCATCGCGGGTTACCGCGTGGAAGCGTTCTATCCCTAGCTGGATGACTCCTGCGCGCAAGCAAACGTCCTCCTTCTTTCATCCATCTTCATTCAACGAAAACGGTCCACCCATGGCAGCAGTGATTTGCGGTTCCCTCGCGTTCGACACCATCATGACTTTCGAGGGACGGTTCGCCGATCAGATCCTTCCGGACCAACTGCACATCCTGAACGTGTCGTTCCTCGTGCCGGGCCTGCGCCGCGACTTCGGCGGCTGCGCCGGCAACATCGCCTACAGCCTCAATGCGCTGGGCGGCACGGCACTGCCAATGGCCACGCTCGGCAGCGACGGCGCCGACTACCTGGAGCGCATGCGTTCGCTGGGCATCGACACCGAGTTCGTGCGTCAGCTCGACGACACCTTCACCGCGCAGGCGATGATCATGAACGACGTCGACAACAACCAGATCACCGCGTTCCATCCCGGCGCGATGCAGCAGGCGCACATCACCAAGGTGGCTGCGCGCGAGGACATCAAGGTCGGCATCATCGCGCCCGATGGTCGCGAGGCGATGCTGCAACACGCCGAGCAATTCGCCGCCGCCGGCATTCCGTTCGTGTTCGATCCGGGCCAGGGCCTGCCGATGTTCGACGGCGATGCGCTCAAGCACTTCGTCGATCTCGCGAGCTGGGTCGTGGTCAATGACTACGAAGGCAAGATGCTGTCGCAGCGCACCGGCTGGAGCCTGGCCGAGATCTCCAAGCGCGTGCGCGGCCTGGTGGTCACGCTGGCGGCCGAGGGCTGCGAAGTCTGGATCGATGGCGAGCGCGAACATGTGCCGGGCGTGACGCCTACTGCCGTGATCGAGCCCACGGGTTGCGGCGACGCATGGCGCGGCGCGCTGCTGTTCGGTCTGGAAAAGGAATGGCCGCTCGCGCAATGCGCGGCGCTGGGCAACCGCATCGGCGCGCTCAAGATCGCGCAGCGCGGGCCGCAGAACTACCAGGTCGACCGCAAGGCACTGGGCCTGTAAGAAGCCGCTTTTTCGAGCGCCCATAAAAAAACCCGGCACCGTGAGGTGCCGGGTTTTTTGCCGTCAAGGGCGCTGAGAAAACTCAGGGCTTGCTGGCCGTAGGAAACGGCCAGGCTGCCTGGGGGTTCAGCGTCGTTTGCGCGGCAGGGGCAGGCGCTACAGCAGCCTTGGCGGGTGCCTTGGCAGCCTTCTTTGCAGCAGGCTTCTTGGCAGCAGCGGCAGGCTTGGCAGCGGGCTTTTTCGCGGCTTTCTTGGCCGCAGCCTTTTTCGCAGGAGCCTTCTTGGCGGCGGCCTTCTTTGCAGGGGCCTTCTTGGCGGCTGCCTTCTTGGCAGGAGCCTTCTTCGCCGCAGCCTTCTTCGCAGGCGCCTTCTTGGCCGCGGCCTTCTTCGCCGGAGCCTTCTTCGCAGCAGCCTTCTTGGCCGGTGCTGCCTTCTTCGCTGCTACCTTCTTGGCAGGAGCCTTCTTGGCGGCGACCTTCTTTGCAGCAACCTTCTTGGCCGGAGCCTTCTTCGCTGCTACCTTCTTTGCCGGAGCCTTCTTAGCGGCCGCGACCTTCTTTGCCGGAGCCTTCTTTGCAGCGGCTTTCTTAGCCGGCGCTTTCTTTGCAGTTGCCATTTCTATTTCTCCTTGATCAAGTTGAAAAAATCAACCTATTGAAGCACTCCACGCACGTTGGGAGCGTGAAGCGATTCATGGCGTTGGAATCTGAGCCCCAGCACCATGAACACCTGAGCCCTCGTCCATGCCGCGCTCTTCGGCGCGATCGGTGGCAAGGGCAATTCTTGAATTCATTAATTCTTATCGGAAAGATTCAATCCCAGGAGAGCGCACCACCCGACTGGTACTCGATCACGCGGGTTTCGAAAAAGTTGCGCTCTTTCTTCAGGTCAATCATTTCGCTCATCCAGGGGAACGGATTTTCTTCGTTCGGGAAGAGCGTTTCGAGGCCGATCTGCTGTGCACGCCGGTTGGCGATGTACCGCAGGTAGCCCTTGAACATGGAGGCGTTCATGCCGAGCACGCCGCGCGGCATGGTGTCTTCGGCGTATTTGTATTCGAGCTCGACGGCCCTCATGAAGAGGTCCTTGATCTCGGCCTTGAACTCTGGGGTCCAGAGGCCGGGGTTCTCGAGCTTGAGCTGGTTGATCAGGTCGATGCCGAAATTGCAGTGCATCGACTCGTCGCGCAGGATGTACTGGTATTGCTCGGCGGCGCCGGTCATCTTGTTCTGGCGGCCGAGCGCAAGGATCTGCGTGAAGCCGACGTAGAAGAAGAGACCTTCCATCAGGCAGGCGAACACGATGAGCGACTTGAGCAGCGTCTGGTCGGTCTCGTGCGTGCCGGTCTTGAAGTGCGGATCGCTGATGGCGTCGATGAACGGGAGCAGGAACTGGTCCTTCTCGCGGATCGACTGCACTTCGTTGTAGGCGTTGAAGATCTCGCTCTCGTCCAGTCCGAGCGACTCGACGATGTACTGGTACGCGTGCGTGTGGATCGCTTCTTCAAAAGCCTGGCGCAGCAGGAACTGGCGGCATTCGGGGGCCGTGATGTGGCGGTAGGTGCCCAGCACGATGTTGTTGGCGGCCAGCGAATCGGCGGTCACGAAGAAGCCGAGGTTGCGCTTGACGATACGGCGCTCGTCTTCGGTCAGGCCGTTCGGGTCTTTCCAGAGCGCGATGTCGCGCGTCATGTTCACTTCCTGCGGCATCCAATGGTTGGCGCAGGTGGCGAGGTATTTTTCCCAAGCCCACTTGTACTTGAACGGCACCAGCTGGTTGACGTCGGTCTGGCCGTTGATGATGCGCTTGTCGGAAGCCTTGACGCGCTGGGTGGTCGGGGTGGCGGCAGGCGTTGCTGCTGCGGCGACAACCGGACGGACTGCGGCGCCGTCATCGAGCGTGCGCAGCGCGGGTTGTGCAATCGACGAAGTCGGAGCGTCCACCGAACGGCCTGCGGGCAAGCCGCTGGTCGATGCGTTGTGGTGCTGCAATCCTTGTTGCATATCCTTTGGTAAGGAGGGCTTGACTTCTTCGTCCCAGGTCAACATAGAAAAATCCAATGCTCAAATTATCGGAGTAACGATGTGAGTTGCAAAGTGCTCGTTCACATCGCGCTCCATTTATGTGGTTGTTATGTTGCTCGCATGCATCGCGCGATGTCAGTCAATGGCTTCATTGCTTGAACGTCGCGCGATTTTTCGCATGCACCTCACTGACTCACTGTCGCGAGCATCGGCGTGTCACTGGCACGCTTCACAGGTCGGATCGTCCACACCGCAGAACGCGATGTCGGTGGCAGGCATCGCGCTCATCTGTGCCTTCGCTGCAGCAGCGGCGGCTTCGAGTGCGCTCATGCCCGAGGGTGCATCGTTGCCCGACGACACCGCGTTGAGACGGCCCGATTGCACCGTCGACTTTTCTGCGTGCGTCGCGCTCTGCGTGCGGAGGTAATAGGTCGTCTTCAGGCCGCGCAGCCATGCGAGCTTGTAGGTGTCGTCGAGCTTCTTGCCCGATGCGCCGGCCATGTAGATGTTGAGCGACTGCGCCTGGTCGATCCACTTCTGGCGACGCGAGGCGGCTTCGACGAGCCACGTGGTTTCCACTTCGAACGCGGTGGCGTAGAGCGCCTTCACGTCTTGCGGCACGCGGTCGATGGGACGCAGCGAACCATCGAAGTGCTTCAGGTCCATCACCATCACGTCGTCCCACAGGCCCAGGCGCTTCAGGTCGCGCACCAGGTAGTGGTTGATCACGGTGAATTCGCCCGACAGGTTCGACTTGACCGAGAGGTTGCCGAAGCAAGGTTCGATCGAGGCGTCCACGCCGATGATGTTCGAGATGGTCGCGGTCGGTGCGATGGCCACGCAGTTCGAATTGCGCATGCCGTCGGCCTTGATCTTGGCGCGCAGCGCATCCCAGTCGAGCGTGGCCGAGCGGTCCACTTCGACGTAGCCGCCGCGTGCCTGCTCGAGCAGGTCGAGCGTGTCGATCGGAAGAATGCCCTTGTCCCACAGCGAGCCCTTGTAGCTCGAGTACTTGCCGCGTTCCTTGGCCAGCTCGGTCGATGCCCAGTAGGCGTGGTAGCAGATGGCTTCCATCGACTCGTCGGCGAACTGCACGGCTTCCTGCGAGGCGTAGGGAATGCGCAGTTCGTACAGCGCGTCCTGGAAGCCCATGAGGCCCAGGCCCACCGGACGGTGGCGCAGGTTCGAGTCGCGCGCCTTCTTCACGGCGTAGTAGTTGATGTCGATCACGTTGTCGAGCATGCGCATCGCAGTCGAGATCGTGCGCTTCAACTTTTCCTGGTCGACCTTGCCGTCCTTCAGATGCTGCAGCAGGTTCACCGAACCCAGGTTGCAGACAGCGGTTTCGGTGTCGCTGGTGTTCAGCGTGATCTCGGTGCAGAGGTTCGACGAGTGCACGACGCCGGCGTGCTGCTGCGGCGAGCGCACGTTGCAGGCGTCCTTGAACGTGATCCAGGGATGGCCGGTCTCGAACAGCATCGTGAGCATCTTGCGCCACAGGTCCGAAGCCTGGATGGTGCGCGCGGGCTTGATCTCGCCGCGGGCGGCCTTCTCTTCGTAGGCCACATAGGCCTTTTCGAAGTCGGCGCCGAACAGGTCGTGCAGGTCAGGCACGTTGGAGGGCGAGAACAGCGTCCAGGTGCCCTTTTCCATCACGCGGCGCATGAAGAGGTCGGGGATCCAGTTGGCGGTGTTCATGTCGTGCGTGCGGCGGCGGTCGTCGCCGGTGTTCTTGCGCAGTTCCAGGAACTCCTCGATGTCCAGGTGCCAGGTTTCCAGGTACGTGCAGACCGCGCCCTTGCGCTTGCCGCCCTGGTTCACGGCCACGGCCGTGTCGTTGACCACTTTCAGGAACGGCACCACGCCTTGCGATTCGCCGTTGGTGCCCTTGATGTGCGAGCCGAGTGCACGCACGCGGGTCCAGTCGTTGCCCAGGCCGCCCGCGAACTTCGAGAGCAGCGCGTTTTCCTTGATCGACTCGTAGATGCCGTCCAGGTCGTCGGGCACGGTGGTCAGGTAGCAGCTGGAGAGCTGCGAGCGCAGCGTGCCGGCGTTGAAGAGGGTGGGCGTGCTCGACATGAAGTCGAACGACGACAGCACTTCGTAGAACTCGATGGCGCGCGCTTCACGGTCGATTTCGCCGAGCGACAGGCCCATGGCCACGCGCATGAAGAAGGCTTGCGGCAGTTCGATGCGGGTCTTGCGCACGTGCAGGAAGTAGCGGTCGTACAGCGTCTGCAGGCCGAGGTAGTCGAACTGGTTGTCGCGCTCGGCCTTCAGCGCCGCGCCCAGGCGGGGCAGGTCGTACTGCAGCAGCTTCTCGTCGAGCAGGTCGTTCTCCACGCCCTTCTTGATGAACTGCGGGAAGTAGTCGGCGTAGGCCGTGGCGCGGTCGACCGGCATCACTTCGCGGCCGATGATCTCCTTGAAGATCGTGTGCAGCAGGAGGCGCGCGGTGGCGAAGGTGTAGTCGGGATCTTTCTCGATCAGCGTACGGGCCGCCAGGATCGACGCCTTGTAGACCTCGTCGAGCGGCACGCCGTCGTAGAGGTTGCGCATCGTCTCGGCGACGATGGGCGCGGCGGTGATGCTGTCGCCCAGGTTCTCGCAGGCCGATTCGATCAGGCCCTTGAGCTGGTTCAGATCGAGCGCGACGCGTTCGCCGTTGTCCAGCACATGCAGCGTCGGCGTGGCCGGCGCTTCCTGCTCGACCTGCTTGGAACGCTCCTGCGTGCGGCGTTCGCGGTAGAGCACGTAGGCGCGCGCGATTTCGTGGTGGCCGCCGCGCATCAGGCCGAGCTCGACCTGGTCCTGCACGTCTTCGATGTGGAAGGTGCCGCCGCCCGGACGCGAACGCACCATGGCGCGGATCACGCCTTGCGTGAGCACGTCGACCGTCTCGCGCACGCTGGCCGAAGCCGCGCCCTGGGTGCCGTGCACGGCCAGGAAGGCCTTCATCATCGCGATGGCGATCTTGTTCGGCTCGAAGGGAACGACCGCGCCATTGCGGCGAATGATCTGGTAGTGCGCGAGGTTCTGGCCGGTGGGGGAGCCGGCGGTGTCCCGCTGTTGTTGGACAGGCGTGGAGGGAACGGCACGCGGGGTCGATGGGGTGTTCAGGGCTGTTTGCATTCGCTTCCTCTCGGTTGGCAATTCTTGTTGGGTGGCGACGCCTTGGCTGGGCGCCGCGCCGGCGTTGTTGACCGGACGGAGGACACTATATCTAGGGTGTCAGGGGTCTACAAGCCACTACAGGTAGTGTTTTGTGAGTGATTCACCTAGGGCGGATATCTCTCTGGATGTATGCCGTGGCCGGCAATGCCGCGTGAATACTGGACTATGGTTGCGCAACCCGCATGGGGCGTGGCTTGCAAGCCGATTTGGGCTTGCAGGGCGCATGGTTGCTGCACTGCGCATCTGCATTTCTGAAATCGACGCGGCCCGAGGGCAGGGCATCGCAGGGCGTCACGCGATTGAAAAAATTAGCGCTTCAACACAGGTGGGGGAAACATCTGTGATTTCCAGCCCAGTTGCGCGTGCAGCAAATACCAATCGAAGCCCGCGCCGGGGTCCTGTTTTCGGCCCGGTGCGATGTGCTCGTGACCCGCGATGTGCGCGATGGCGTAGTGCTGCGCGATCGCGGGGCAGAGGCTCGCCAGCGTCTCGTATTGCGCGGCTTCGAAGGTCTGGCCTTCGAGCCCTTCGAGCTCGATGCCGATGGAGTCGTCGTTGCAATTGCCGCGGCCGCGCCACGACGAGACGCCCGCATGCCAAGCGCGGTCGTCGCAGCTCACGAACTGCCAGAGCTCGCCGTTGCGGCGCACATAGAAATGCGAGGACACCTCGATGCCGCGGATCGACTGGAAGTAAGGATGCGCGTCCCAGTCGAGGCGATTGGTGAAGAGCTGCTGCACCGCATCGCCGCCATATTCGCCGGGCGGAAGGCTGATCGAGTGCAACACGATCAGATCGGTCTGTGCGCCGACGGGGCGGGGACCGAAGTTCGGCGAGGGCAGGGCTTTCGCGAAGCGGTACCAGCCGGCCCGCCAGAGCCCGTCGTCGGCGGGCGGCGTGTTGTGCGAAGAGGCTGCTTCAGTCGTCGGCATGGCTGCTGCTGGCGCCATCGTCGCCATTGGGCGTGGTGATGCCCAGCCGCGCGATGCGGTAGCGAATCTGGCGCAGGCTCATGCCCAGGCGCGCGGCGGCCGCGGTGCGGTTGAAGCCGCTCTCGTGCAGCGCGCGCACGAGGATCTCGCGCTCCTGCTGGTCGAGGTAGGCCTGCAGGTCGGAGGGCAGCGGCGGCGGAGTCGGCTTGAATTCCGCCACCGGTGCCGGCGCAATCACGGCCGGTGGCGGCGCATCGTTGCCCGGCGCAAGTTGCGCGGGCGTCATCGAGGCCACGTCGGCGGCGGCCATCGTCGTGGCGACATTGCCGCCCATCAGGTCCAGGTGCAGTTCGTCGCCATCGTTGAGCGCGACTGCGCGGTGCAGCAGGTTCTCGAGCTCCCGCACGTTGCCGTCGAGCGGATGCAGCGCGAGGCGGCGCAGCAGTTCGGTCGACAGGTGCGGCACCGGCAAGCCGCCGTCCTGCGCGATGCGCGCGAGCAGCGCGGCGCACAGCGCTGGCAGGTCTTCTCGGCGGTCGCGGAGCGCGGGCACCGCGATCTCGATCACGTTGAGGCGGTAGAAAAGGTCTTGCCGGAAGCGGCCGGCCTGCACCTCGGCGTGCAGGTCTTTGTGGGTGGCGCTCACGATGCGCACGTCGACCGCTTCTTCCTGCGTCGAGCCGATCGAGCGCACGCTGCGCTCCTGGATCGCGCGCAAGAGCTTCGATTGCATCGCCAGCGGCAGGTCGCCGATTTCGTCGAGGAACAGCGTGCCGCTGCGCGCCGCCTGGAAGTAGCCGTCGCGGTCTTGCGAGGAGCCGGTGTACGAGCCTTTCTTCGCGCCGAAGAATTCGGCTTCGAGCAGGTTCTCGGGAATCGCGCCGCAGTTGACCGCGACGAACGGCCCGTCATTGCGTTGGCTGCATGCATGCACGGCCCGCGCCACCAGTTCCTTGCCGGTGCCCGATTCGCCGCGCACCAGCACCGGCGCCATGCCGCGCGCCACCTTGGCGATGCGCGACTTGACGAGACGCATCGGGTCCGATTCGCCCACCAGACGATCGAGCGCCGCGATGCCGCTGCTGCCGGTGACCGGTGCGGCCTCGGCGCGTTCGCTGGTGATGCTTGCAGCCGCGGCTTTCTCCGCCTTGATGACCTGCACGACCGGGGCCCGCGTGGCCTGCACCGCGGACGCGACCACGGCACGGAACTGCTTCAGGTCGACAGGCTTCGTGAGGTAGTCGAACGCACCCGCCTTGAGCGCCTCGACCGCGTTTTCCGCCGAGCCGTAGGCCGTCATCACCACGCAGCGCTCGCTGCGCTGGTTCTTCTGGATGCGGTGGATGATCTCCATGCCCTGTCCGTCGGGCAGGCGCATGTCGGTGATCACGGCATCGAAGCGCGCGGCCTCCAGGTGCTGCCAGGCTTCGGACACGCTGCCCGCGGCCTCGACGCGATAGCCTTCGCGCAGCAGCGTCAGCTCATACAGCGTGCGCAGGTCGGGCTCGTCGTCGATGACAAGGATCTGCGCGGGACGCGGGGCGGAAGGGAGGGGGGTGCTCACGGCGCTATTGTGTCAGCCGGTTCTCGCTGGCGGCAAAGCTGACGAAGAATTCGTTGCCCTCGGGGCCGCCCGCCACCAGCGCCCGCCGCTCGTAGCCGATGGTGGCGCCATGACGCCGGCACAGCTCGCGGCAGAGAAAAAGGCCGAGGCCGCTGGAGCGGCTTTCGGACGAGAAGAAGGGCTCGAACAGATGGCGCTGCACCGCCGGCTCCAGCGGCGCACCGTCGCTCCACACCTGCAGGGCCGGTCGGTTGGTACCCGCGCGCTGCAGCGTGGTGATGACCTGGATCGCGCCCTCGCCCTTGCCCGCATAGCGCGATGCGTTGTCCAGCAGGTTCACCAGCAGGCGGCGCAGGTGCTCGGCGTCGAAGCGCACATCGATGCCGGGCGCGTCGAGCGCGACAAGCACACCCTTGCGCTGCGTCTGGCGCACCCACTCCTCGGCCAGCACCTGCACCGCCGGATCGAGCACGACCTGTTCACCGAGCGAGAGCACGCGCTGCTGGCGCGCGCGCGAGACGTCGAGCACGTCGTCCACGATGCGGGCGAGCCGCTGCGCGTTGTGCTGGACCATGTCGGTGAGCTTGCGGTGCGCGGGATCGGTGAGGTCTTCGCTGAGCAGTGCGCTGGCTTGCGCGATGGCGGCCAGCGGGTTGCGGATTTCGTGCGCCACGGCGGCGGACATGCGGCCCATCGCGGCCAGCTTCTCGGTGCGGATGCGGGCCTCGAGTTCGCGCAGGTCTTGCAGGAACATCACGCAGAGGCTGTCGGCGCGCTTGTCGCTGGTGGGCGTGAGGCGGGTGCGCACGCGCACCTCGCGCGCCGCGCCGCGGGCCTGCGCAACGGGAATTTCTTCGGACTGCGGCGCCCGCCGTGCGAAGGTCTGGCGCGAGAGCGCGGCCAGCGCATGCCAGGCGGGCTGCGCGTGCAGCGCGAACGGCAGCGACAGCTTCGCGAGGCCTTGTCCCAGGATCGCGTCGGCGGCCGGATTGGCCGCATGCACCATGCCTTCGGCATCGATCACGAGCACGCCTTCGGCCAGCGTCTCGATCACCAGGTCGTTGACCTCCGCCTGCATCTGCGCGCTGCTGCGGTTGCGCTGCGCGACTGCTTCTTCGCGCGCGAGCCGGCGTGCCAGTTCGTGCGCGAGCAGCGCCACCACGAAGAGGCCGGTGCCGGTGAGCGCCGCCTGCACGAAGCGGGCCGAAGGGTCGCCCGGCTGCTGCAGCCAGTGCCATCCGGCGTCGGCCAGCAGCAGCAGCGTGACGCTGGCCGTGGTGCCCAGGCTCACGATCATCGTGCCGAGCACCGCGCTCATGAGAACAGGCAGCGCGAACAGCGGTGTGTAGTTGACGTTTCCGCTCTGCAGCACCTGCATTGCGGTGAAGGTGGCGAGGTCGACGCCGATGGTCAGCAGCCAGAGTGTCGAGAAGCCGCGGATCGGCGGTTCGAAGTGCGCATAGCGCAGCTCCAGCCAGGTGACGACGAGGTAGGCCGCGCAGATCGCGATGGCCACCGCCTGCATCGTCTGCCCGAGCGCGAAGGCCACGCCCTGCAGCACCACCAGCACCAGCGCGACAAAGCAGCGCGCGGCCATGAAGCCGCGCCAGAGCCGCAGCAGCGCCGTGCTTTCGCTGCCGCCCGGCTCGAGCACGTCCCAATCCGTGACCGGATCGCCGCGCGACCAGAGAGGGGTGCTCATGGAGCAGGGGGCGTGTTCAGCCGCGCGCCGCGACCGCGGCCTGGCGGTGGGCGGTGCTGCAATAGACCGCATCGTCGGGGCCGGCGATGGCATCGCTCGCGGGCAGGTGCAGGCCGCAATGGGCGCAGCGCACCATCGCCTGCGGCGCGCCGACGGCGGTCGGCGCGGCCGGGCGTTGCTGCGCCTTGGCCATGCGCTCGCGCTGGGCATCGCGCATTTCTTCGCGCCGGTTCTTGCGCCAGAGCCAGATGGCGATCCAGAGCACGGCGAGGACGAGGAGGTATTTCATACGGGAGGACGCGCCAGCACCACTTCGAGCACGAAGCGGGAACCCACATAGGCCAGCAGCAACAGGGCGGAGCCGGCGTACAGCACGCGGCGGGCCGTGCGGCCGCGCCAGCCGAAGCGCGCACGGCCGATCAGAAGAACCGCGAACGTGACCCAGGCGAGCACCGAGAAGGTCGTCTTGTGGTCCCACTTCCAGGCGCGGCCCGCGGCGCCGTACAACTGCTCGGTGAACAGCAGGCCGGCCAGCAGCGTGGCCGACAGCAGCACGAAGCCCGCGGTCACGAAGCGGAAGGTGAGGCGTTCCAGCGTGAGCAGCGGCAGGCCGCCTTCGGGGGGCGCGCCGGTCGTCAGGCGAATCTGCTTTTCGGCGCGCGTGATCAGCCACGCATGGACCACGGCTGCGCCGAAGAGGCCATAGGACGCGATGCCCAGTGCGAGGTGCAGAGGAAGCCACGGCGAAGCGGTGACGTGCAGCGGCGTACCTGGAAACAGGATGGCCAGCAGCACCGCCGCCGCACCCAGCCAGGCCAGCGCGCGGCGCACCTTCAATTGGGGATACAGGCGGCTTTCGATCGCATAGACGGTGAGCACCAGCCAGGCCGTGACCGAGAGCGCGGGGGCAAAGCCGAAGCGCGGCTCGCTGCCGACCAGTCCATGCGCCAGCACGGCTGCATGCAGAAGCCACGCAATTCCGAGGGCCCATTGGGTGGTTTGACGGCTGAGCCGGGCACCTGCGGCAGCGGCAAATCCGTAGGCTGCCGCGGTGGCGATGCCCAGCGCCACGCCGAGTGGGGAGGGGATCGCTAAAATCATCGGCCGGAGTGTACCGGCTGGACCTTGCGTTCCCCGCGCCCGACTTCAAGTTCTCCCCTCGTCTTTCAGACTTTCCATCCGGCCCGCCGCAGCGGGCAGCAAGGCATCCCCGCTCATGGCCACCGCCCTTACAGAAAAGTTCTCCCGCCTCGTCAAGACGATGAGCGGCCAGGCCCGCATCACCGAAAGCAACGTGCAGGACATGCTGCGCGAGGTGCGCATGGCACTGCTGGAGGCCGACGTGGCGCTGCCCGTGGTGCGCGACTTCGTCGCCCGCGTGAAGGAAAAGGCGCTCGGCCAGGAAGTGCTGGGCTCGCTCAAGCCGGGCCAGGCGCTGGTCGGCATCGTGAACCGCGAGCTCGCGGCGACCATGGGCGAGGGCGTGTCGGACATCAACCTCGCGGCCCAGCCGCCCGCGGTGATCCTCATGGCCGGCCTGCAGGGCGCCGGCAAGACCACCACCACCGCCAAGCTCGCCAAGCACCTGATCGAGAAGCGCAAGAAGAAGGTGCTCACGGTTTCGGGCGACGTGTACCGCCCGGCCGCCATCGAGCAGCTCAAGACCGTCACCAAACAGGCCGGCGCCGAATGGTTCCCGAGCACGCCGGACCAGAAGCCTCTCGACATCGCGCGCGCCGCGCTCGACCACGCCAAGCGCCACTACTTCGACGTGCTGCTGGTCGACACGGCGGGCCGCCTCGCGATCGACGAAGTGCTGATGACCGAAATCAAGCAGCTGCACGCAGCGCTCGATCCGGTCGAAACCTTGTTCGTGGTCGACGCCATGCAGGGCCAGGATGCGATCAACACCGCCAAGGCCTTCAAGGAGGCGCTACCCCTCACCGGCATCATCCTGACCAAGACCGACGGCGATTCGCGCGGCGGTGCGGCGCTGTCGGTGCGCCAGGTCACGGGCGTGCCGATCAAGTTCGCCGGCACGAGCGAGAAGATCGACGGCCTGGAGGTGTTCGACGCCGAGCGCCATGCGGGCCGCATCCTGGGCATGGGCGACATCGTCGCGCTGGTCGAGCAGGTCACGGCCGGCGTCGACGTGGCGGCGGCGCAGAAGCTAGCGGCCAAGGTCAAGAGCGGCGCGGGCTTCGACCTGAACGACTTCCTCGGCCAGCTGCAGCAGATGAAGCAGATGGGCGGGCTCTCCAGCCTCATGGACAAGCTGCCCACGCAGATGGCCGCCAAGGCGACCGAGGCCGACATGACGCGCGCCGAGCGCGACATCCGCCGCAAGGAAGGAATCATCCAGAGCATGACCCCGCTGGAGCGCCGCAAGCCCGAACTGCTCAAGGCCACGCGCAAGCGCCGCATCGCGGCCGGCGCGGGCGTGCAGGTTCAGGAAGTGAACCGGCTGCTCAACGAGTTCGAGCAGATGCAGGGAATGATGAAGAAGATGAAGGGCGGCGGCCTCATGAAGATGATGAAGAAGATGGGCGGCATGAAGGGCATGGGCGGGATGGGGGGGGCCGGCGGGCCGAAGCTGCCGTTCTGAGCCTCGGACATATAGATAGACAAAAAACAGAAGCCCGCCGGGGAATTTCCCGGCGGGCTTCGTCGTTTTCAGGTCTGACTTTCGTGGGTCGTCGCGTGCGCCCCGGAGCAAATCCAATGTCTTGATGCGCATCTGCTCGCACCATGAAAAAAGCCGACCCTGAGGCCGGCTTTGAGAAGTGCTGTGTCTTCAGCGCTTCACGCTGCAGCCAGAGCCGCAGGGCGTGCCAGCCGCAACGCATGCATCCACGCACGGCGCAGCACGGCCGGCGAGCGCGATTCCTCGGGAATCAGCAGGAAGCCGCGGTCGCGCAGCGTGGTGCCCAGCGCGATCTGGCTGGTCAGCACGGTCAGCGGAATCGCCAGCAGCAGCGGCAGGCCGACGGGCATGAGCCAGATCAGCGCGCTCGGGTCGATCATGGCGACGCCGACGGCCAGCATGGCGATCACCAGGGTCATCGGGGCCAGTTGCGTGGCAGCGATCTTCCAGGGCACGGCGTTGGCTTCACGCGGGGGCGACTTCCAGTCGAGCTTGATGCCGGTGAGGGCGACCAGCACGAACAGCGAGTGCGCCAGCATGCGGACCGGTGCCTGCACGATGGCCAGGGCGCTTTCCATCACCGAGCTCTTCACGAGGCCCCAGGTGCCGCCGTATTGGCGTTGCTCGCCGCGCATCAGCACGGCGGCGATGCCCAGCACGCGCGGCAGGAACAACAGGCACAGGGTCCAGATCCAGAGGCCAGCCAGTTCGGCGGGCAGCACGCTCCAGCTCGACACGAGGCTGGAACCGCTGAGCCACAGGGCCGTGCCCAGCGTCAGGAACGCGAGCCACAGGGGTGCGGACACATAAGCCATGGTGCCGGTCACGAACATCGCGCGGTGCACCGGGTGGATGCCGGGCTCGGCCATCAGGCGGGCGTTCTGCAGGTTGCCCTGGCACCAGCGGCGATCGCGCTGCAGTTCGGCCAGGAGGTCCGGCGGTTGCTGCTCGTAGCTGCCGACCAGGTCGGACACCAGCCACACGTTGTAGCCGGCACGGCGCATCAGCGCAGCTTCGACGAAGTCGTGCGACATGATGCCGCCTGACATGCCGCCGGTGCCCTTGATCGAGGCCAGCGCGCAATGCTTCATGAAGGGCTCGACGCGGATGATCGCGTTGTGGCCCCAGTAGTGCGATTCGCCCAGTTGCCAGAACTGCATGCCCAGCGTGAACAGGCGGCCCGTCACGCGGGAAGCGAATTGCTGTGCGCGGGCGTGCAGCGTGACGTGGCCGATGGCCTGCGTCGCGGTCTGGATGATGCCGGCGGTGGGGTTGGCTTCCATCAGCTTGACCATCGAGGTCAGGCAGTCGCCGCTCATCACGGAGTCGGCGTCGAGCACGACCATGTAGCGGTAGTCCTTGCCCCAGCGGCGGCAGAAGTCGGCCACGTTGCCGGCCTTGCGGTGCGTGCGGCGGGTGCGCAGGCGGTAATACACCTCGACCTGCGGCTGGTTCGGGCTGTCGGCCAGCGCGGCGCGCAGGTCTTCCCAGGCGGCGCGCTCGGCGGCGGCGGTCTCGGGGTTGTAGCTGTCGGACAGCACGAACACGTCGAACTGCTTGGCATGGCCGGTGGAAGCGACCGATTCGCAGGTGGCGCGGAGGCCGGCGAACACCGTGGCAACGTCTTCGTTGCAGATCGGCATGATGATCGCGGTGCGTGCCTCGGCGTTCATCGGGTGGTTGGCGACCTGCTTGGCCGACAGCGCGTGCTTGTCACCGCGCACCGAGACGTAGAAGCCCATGAGGGCGGTCACGAAGCCGGTCACGACCCAGCCCGAGAGCAGGCCGTACAGGCCGATCTGGCCGTATTCGAGCCAGACGTTGTTGTAGTCTGGTTGCACACCGGCAAAAAGCGTCGAGGCGATCACGGTGCTGAGCACGGTGAGCAGCATGAACGCGTTGCGGCGGCGGGCCGCGGCGCGTTGCCACGGCTGCTTGACCTGGCGGGCCGATTCGGCGCTTTCGTCTTCGGCCGCACGGCCGGCGCCGAGCTTGACCAGCAAGGCGGTGCCGATGCTGTTCCAGAAACCGCGCCAAGGGCGGGGCGTCATCGAACCGCGGTTGACGGGCGGTGCGGTGACCGAATTGGGGTGGCGCTCTTCGCGGACCGGGCTGCGGTGCGAAAAGTCGGCTGCGGTCAGCACGTTCAGTTGGGAGAAGTCAGTGGGCTTCATGTGATTTACCAACGTTGCTTGTCGAGGGAAGGGGTGTCGCCAATGGCCGGAAAGCGCTTGATGACGCAATCGGGTTCGGCGCCGCCTGCGCTGGCGAGCGCTGCGGACGAATGACCCGCGGCACGGGGCCGCGAGAGGGAAAACTGCTTTTGACGCAGGCCGTCGCGCTGCGGGCGCAGTGCGAAAGATGGGCTGGTAAGTGCTGTCATGCCAGTACAGGGGCAAACCCTGTGCCAGCCTGGAAAAACGCTTTCCGATCAACGACTTGGAGCGATCTGGGTACGGATTTCGGTAGGGAGGCCCGCCGCAGGCCCTCAAAACCCCTGTTTTTGTCGCCGAATCCCGACAAGCCTTGGCGGCCGGTGGGAGATGCCCTTTGAAATCAACGACTTAGGTGCGTCGCTACTCGGCGACAGGGTCTGACCCGGGAGCGACAGCGTCGGCCTTGAAGTGTCCCGGCGTGAGTTCGTGCTTCTGCAGCAGGCGGTAGAACTCGGTGCGATTGCGGTCGGCCAGGCGGGCCGCGTCGGCCACGTTGCCGTCGGTCAGCTTGAGCAGGCCGACGAGGTAATCGCGCTCGAAACGCTGCTTGGCCTCGGCATAGGTCTGGACCTCGACCGTCGGCACTCGCAGCGCGCGCTGCACCAGCGCCAGCGGGATCAGCGGCGAGCTCGACAGCGCGCACACCTGCTCGACCACGTTGAACAGCTGTCGCACGTTGCCCGGCCAGGCCGCGGTGGTCAGCGCCTTCAGCGCCTCGGGCGCGAAGCCGGAAAGCCGCTTGCCGTATTTGGTCGACAGCCGCTGCAGGAAGTGATTGGCCAGGAGCGGAATATCCTCGCGCCGCGCCGACAGCGGCGGCAGCGTGAGCGTCACCACGTTCAGGCGGTAATACAGGTCTTCGCGGAACTGGCCGGCCTCCATCGCGGCGTCCAGGTCGCGATGGGTGGCCGAGACGATGCGCACATCGACCTCGATCGACTGACTCGCGCCCAGCGGCCGCACTGCGCGCTCCTGCAGCACGCGCAGCAGCTTGACCTGCAACGCGGGCGGCATGTCCCCGATTTCGTCGAGCAGCAGCGTGCCGCCGTCGGCTTGCTGGAACAGGCCCTTGTGGTTCGCGTGGGCGTCGGTGAAGGCGCCCTTCATGTGACCGAACAGTTCCGACTCGAGCAGCGCTTCGGGAATCGCCCCGCAGTTGACCGCCACGAAGGGCTTGTCGGCGCGCGCGCTGGCCTTGTGAATGGCGCGCGCCAGCAGTTCCTTGCCGGCGCCCGAGTCGCCGCGCAGCAGCACCGAAGCGTCCGACTTGGCGACCATGCGCGCCTCGGCCAGCAGTTCGGCCATGCGGTTGCTGCGACTCACGATCTCGGCGCGCCAGCTTTCGTCGCCGCTCTTGGCCGGCGTGCTGGCGGGGGCGCCGAGCGCCAGCGCCTGGCCGATCTTGTCGAGCAGCTCGCGCGCGTCGTAGGGCTTGGTGAGATAGGTGAACACGCCGCGCGCGGTGGCCTCGACCGCGTCGGGAATCGTGCCGTGCGCGGTGAGCAGGATCACGGGCAGCGAGGGATGGCGCTTGCGAATCTCGTCGAAGAGCGCGAGGCCGTCGCGTCCCGGCAGGCGCACATCGCTCAACACCAGTTGCGGATGTTCGATCTCGAGCTGGGTGAGCGCGGTTTCGGCCGAGGTCACGGCCGTGACCTGGTAGCCCGCCGACACCAGCCGCATCGAGATCAGACGCAGCATGTCGGGGTCGTCGTCGACCACGAGGAGGCGGGCGCCGGTGGTGCTCATCAGGAAGCCTTCGTGCTGTGCCCTGCGGTACTCATGGTGTGGGCTTGTTTCCGTTGGTCGCCGGCGCCGGAACTGCTGCCGGGGCCGGCGTGGCGGCGGGCCGCGCGAAGCTGCGTTCGATGGCGCGCAGCGCTTCGATGCGGTCGTTGAGCTGGTCGATGCGGCGCTGGCTCTCGCGCAGTTGCTGCACCTGCTTGTCGCGGTCGTCCTCGACGCGGCGCTGTTCCACATAGCGGGCGGCCAGCGCGCGCGCGAGCGGCTGCAACGGCTGTGCTTCCGGAGACGGGTTGGCGATCACGCGCTGCAGCAGGCCGAGGGCGCGCGCGAGGTCCGCGGGCACGCGGGTCTGCGACAGCAGGATCGCCAACTGCATCTGCGTGGTCGGCGAATCGCCGGGGTCGCCGATGCGGGCAATTTCGGCGCCGAGTTCGTTCCCTCCGAGCGTACGCACCTTGTCGGCATACGACAGCATGGCCGCCTGCGGTCCCTGGGTCATCAGCGTGAAGAGCGAGGCCGGCTGCGTGGCGGGCGCGCGGGGCTCGGCCTCGACCGGCATCACGCGCGGCACGACGGCGGGCGGGGGCAGTGCATCGGCCTCGGCGGGCGGCTTGGGCTGCGTGGCGCAGGCGGCCAGCAACAGGACGAAGGGCATGGCCAACGCCGCTGCGAGGGTGGAACTGCGGACGAACGAAAAAGACATGGGTCGAAAAAAGGGACGAAGGGGCGCGAAGCGGTGATTCAGAAGAAGAAAAGAAGCTGGGGCGTGCCGGCAAGGAGATCGGGCGTCAGGCCGTGCGCGGCAACTCGATGCGAAAACGTGCACCGGGTCCGCCAGGCTGCAGCGTGATGCGGCCCCCGTGGGCTGCAATGTACTCCTGCACGATGGAAAGTCCGATGCCGGTGCCTTTCACCGTGTGCTCAGGCTGGCGTTCGCCGCGGAAGAAGGGTTCGAAGATCCGGTCGCGATCGCCCTCGGCGATGCCCGGCCCGGCGTCGTTGACGTCGATGTGCACCGCCTCCGGCGTGCTCGAGACGGCCAGGGTGATGACGCCGCCCGAAAGCGAGAAGCGGATCGCGTTCGACAGCAGGTTGGCGATCGCCGTGCCCAGCTTGGTCCGGTCGACCGTGATCGAGATCGGCTCGCCCTCGGCGCGCACGCGCAAACCATGCGATTGCCATTGCAGCCGCTGGGCCTCGATCTGCTCCTCGATGAGCGGCAGCAGTTCGGTGCGCTCGCGGCGCAGTTCGCGGGCCTCGAAGGCCGCGGCGTTGAAGCGCAGCAGCGCCTCGATCTGGCCCTGCAGCGACACGGTGTTCTGGTTCAGGATCTGCGCGACTTCGAGCTGCGCCGGATTCAGCGGACCCGTCACGCCGTCTTCCAGCAGCGAAACGCCTTCGCGCAGCGCGGCCAGCGGCGTCTTGAGTTCGTGCGATACATGCCGCAGGAACCGCGCCTTGTCGGCGTCCAGTTCGGTGAGGCGCAACCGCAGCCATTCGAGCTGCTGCGACACGCGCCGCACGTCGGCCGGGCCGCGGATGTCGATGGGCTCGTCCAGCCGGTTCTGGCCGAGGCCGACGATCGCGTGCTCCATGCGCTTGAACGGGCGCGCGAGCCAGATGCCGAAAGCCAGCGCCAGCACCACGGCCAGCACGCTCGCGGCCACCACTTCGCGCATCAGCCGGCGGCGCGCGTTCTCGATGCGCTTGGCGAGCGCGTCGTTCTGCATCTCGATGAGGAACTGGGCCTGCTGCGCGAGGCTGGTGTTGAGCGTGTCGAGCTCGCGGAACTGCATGGCCATCGTGCTTTCGCGGGCGAGGGCGCTGTCGGCGCTGCCGCTCATCAGGCCTTCGATCACGCCCAGCTGCACGCGCCACGGCTCGATGCTCGCGGGCAGCAGGCCGTTCTTCTCCAGGCGTTCGAGCACCTGGTGCGATTCGCGCGCGGCTTCGTCGAAACGGCGGCGCAGCACCGCGTCGTTGAGCACCAGCGACTGGCGCCCGGCGCGTTCCATTGCCGCGCTGCGTTCGGCCAGCGACTGGGCCGCGCCCGAAAGGCGCAGCGCGCGCGCCGCGGCATCGCGGCTCTGGGTCATGAGCGCGTCGTACTGGAACACCGAGCGCAGCGCCACGCCCACCAGCAGCGCGGTGATCAGCAGAAAGGCAAAGAGCAGGAGCTGCTGGAACGAGCCCCGTATCGACGGTCGCTTCGCCATCAGTGGGCGAGCGCCACGGCGGGCTGCGGCAGCGCCGGCGACGATTCGCGCGTCACCACTTCGCCGCGCAGCGTGTAGGCCAGCGAGCGCGTGATGCGCAGGTCGGTCATCTGGCCGACCAGGCGTGCGTCGCCTTCGAAGTTGACGACGCGGTTGCAGGCGGTGCGGCCCATGAGTTCGTTCGCGTCCTTGCGGGAGGCGCCCTCGACCAGCACGCGCTGCGTGCTGCCCACCAGCGCATCGCCGAAGCGGCGCACGTTGCCGTCGATCACGCGCTGCAGCGTCTGCAGACGCGCGAGCTTCACTTCATGCGGCGTGTCGTCGTGCAGCGCGGCGGCCGGCGTGCCGGGACGCGGGCTGAAGATGAAGCTGAAGCTGTTGTCGAACTGGCAGTCGTCGATGAGCTTCATCATCTTGGCGAAGTCTTCATCGGTCTCGCCGGGGAAGCCGACGATGAAGTCGCTGGAGAGGGCCAGGTCGGGGCGGATGGCGCGCAGCTTGCGCACCGTGCTCTTGTATTCCATGGCGGTGTAGCCGCGCTTCATCGCCATGAGGATGCGGTCGCTGCCGTGCTGCACCGGCAGGTGCAGGTGACTCACGAGCTGAGGCACCTTGGCATACGCCTCGATGAGCCGCGGCGTGAACTCGTTCGGGTGGCTCGTGGTGTATCGGATGCGCTCGATGCCGGGGATCTCGGCGACGTATTCGATGAGCAGCGCGAAGTCGGCGATTTCGGCGGTGTCGCCCATCTTGCCGCGGTAGGCGTTCACGTTCTGGCCCAGCAGCGTGATCTCGCGCACGCCCTGGTCGGCGAGGCCGGCGATCTCGACCAGCACGTCGTCGAGCGGCCGGTTCACTTCCTCGCCGCGGGTGTAGGGCACCACGCAATAGCTGCAGTACTTGGAGCAGCCTTCCATGATCGACACGAAGGCGGTCGCGCCTTCCACGCGCGCGGGCGGCAGGTGATCGAACTTCTCGATCTCGGGGAAGCTGATGTCCACCTGCGGGCGGTTCAGGCGCTCGCGGTCGTTGAGCATCTCGGGCAGGCGGTGCAGCGTCTGCGGGCCGAACACGATGTCGACGTACGGCGCGCGCGCGATGATGGCCGCGCCTTCCTGGCTCGCGACGCAGCCGCCCACGCCGATCTTCACGCCCTTGGCCTTCAGGTGCTTCACGCGGCCGAGGTCGGAGAACACCTTTTCCTGGGCCTTCTCGCGCACCGAGCAGGTGTTGAACAGGATGAGGTCGGCCTCGTCCACGTTCTGCGTCGGCTCGTAGCCCTGCGCGGCGTTCAGCACGTCGGCCATCTTGTCCGAGTCGTACTCGTTCATCTGGCAGCCGAAGGTCTTGATGAATACTTTTTTCATGGGGTGCTCTCTATGCCCTCCAGGGATGGAAGGCGCGGCGGGCGCGGAAAGGCTGCGCCGCCTCTTTCTCTATATGTCTGTCCGCAGCGGTTACTGCGTATTGAGGGTGTCGTTCGTGGTGAACGGCCAGATGTTCAGCAGCGGCCTGTTCAGCGACTCGCGGCTGGCCACGGCTTCTTCTGGCGTGAGGATCCAGATTTCGCGCAACAGCCCGGCGGCATCGCGCGTGTAGTTCACCAGGTACTTCTGGCCAATGATCGCGCCGGGCATCACCAGCATGTTCTGCGGGTTGCGGATGCGGGCGCCGGCGCCGAGGCGGTCGGCGTTGCCGTCGAGTTCGACGTCGGGCGCATTGGTCACCATGAACTTGCCGCGCAACGTGCCGATGGGGAAGTTGCGGCCGCCGTTCAGCGATTCGTTCTGGGTCTGCGGACGGGGAATTTCGTCCTGTGCGCTGGCTTGCAGGGAGAAAAGTCCGGCGCTGGCGGCGAGGGCGCACAGCGCGGTCAAAGTGAGGGCATTCGTGGTTTTCTTGCAGCGGTTCATGGGGTATATCCAGAGGCTGTGGAGCGGGCGATTTTAGCGAGGGGTTCGGCCCCTTCGCGCCGGCCACAGCAGGTTGAGCGCGGGCTTGTCGGTTGACCTGCTTTACATTTCTTTACGGGAACCATGAACGCCGTGAGTCGGGCGCTGATTCAATAGCCAGTGTCAGCCCAAAGTGCACAAGAACCCCATGAAGAAAAATGCTGCCATTGCCCTTGCGGGTGTGTTGATCGTAGCCGTCGCAGGCGGGTGGTGGAGCATGTCCGGTGACAAGGCCGGGGCAAAGAATGCGAAGACCGCGGCAGCGCCGGCGAACGGCAGCGGTGCCCCGGCATTGGTGACCCTGGCCACCGCCGAAAAGCAGGACGTGCCGGTCACGGTGCAGGTCAACGGCAGCGTGGTGTCCCTCAACAGCGTCGATTTGCGCCCGCAGGTCACCAACACCGTCAGCGCCGTGCATGTGAAGGAAGGCCAGTTCGTGAAAGCGGGCCAGCTGCTCTTCTCGCTGGACGATCGCAACGACCAGGCCAATCTGGCCCGTGCCCGCGCCCAGCAGCAAAAAGACGAGGCCACCATGGCCGACCTCGAGCGCCAGTACAAGCGCAGCCAGGACCTCGTCGCCCAGAACTTCATCGCCAAGAGCGCGGCCGACGCCACGCTGTCGCAGCTCGAGGCGCAGCGCGCCGCCGTGGCGGCCGACCGCGCCGCCGTGCAGTCGGCCCAAGTGGCGCTCGGCTATGCCACGCTACGCGCGCCGATTGCCGGCCGCATCGGCGCCGTCAATATCTACCCGGGCACGCTGGTGCAGCCGACGCTGTCGCTGGTCACAGTCACGCAGCTCGATCCGATCGCGGTGAGCTTCCCGGTGCCCGAGGGCAACCTGCAGGATCTGCTGGAAGCCGCTCGCAGCCGGGCGCCGGTCGAGGCGCTCGTCGCCGGGCGCAAGACGCCGCTCGTCGGCTCGCTCGATTTCGTCGACAACACGGTCGATCCGCAGATAGGCACCGTGCGCGCCAAGGCCGTGTTCGCCAACGCCGACCAGGGCCTCTGGCCGGGCCAGTTCGTCGGCACGCGCATCACGGTGCGCACGCTCGCCGGCGCCACGGTGGTCCCGGCCGCCGCTCTGATGATGCTGTCCGACGGCACCTCGCTCTACGTGGTCGATGCGGCCAAGACCGCCACCCGCCGCAAGGTGAAGGCGCTGCACACCTTCGGCACCAAGGTGGCCGTGAGCGGCATCGAGCCGGGCGAGCAGGTGGTGATCGAGGGCAGCCAGAACGTGCGCCCTGGCGGCAAGGTGCGCGTCGATGCCAAGAACGGCGGACCGGGCAGTGCGCCCAACGGCACCACGGGCGTGACGCCGGGGAGCGCCGCTTCGTCCGACGGCGCGGACGTCAAGCCTCCGCAGCGGGAACGGGCATGAACATCTCGGAGCTCTGCATCCGTCGTCCTGCGATGACGGTGCTGCTGTCTGCCGCGGTGGTGGTGGTCGGCATCTTTGCGTACTTCAGCATCCCGGTGGCGGCGCTGCCCAGCTACAACACGCCGGTCATCAACGTCAACGCGCAACTGCCGGGCGCCAGTCCGGACACCATGGCGAGCTCGGTCGCGCTGCCGCTCGAAAAGCAGTTCTCCACCATCCCCGGCCTGCAGACCATCAGCTCGGTCAACACGCAGGGCGTGACCTCGCTCACGCTCGAATTCGTCAGCAGCCGCGACATCGACGCCGCCGCTGTCGACGTGCAGGCTGCGCTCCTGCGCGCCCAGCGCCAACTGCCGCAGGAATTGACGCAGCTCCCCTCGTACCGCAAGGTGAATCCGGCCGATGCGCCGGTGCTCTTCATCGCGCTGATCTCGCCCTCGATGAACCCGGCCGAGCTCAACGATTACGCCGAGAACCTGATCTCGCCCACGCTCTCGACCATCGACGGCGTGGCGCAGGTGGGCGTGTACGGCCGCAAGGCCTTCGCGGTGCGCATCAAGGCCAACGCCGACCTGCTCAACGCCCGCAACATCACGCTCGACGAGTTGGCCAGGGCGGTGAATTCGGCCAACGCCAACACGCCGGTCGGCACGCTCGACGGTCCGCGCCAGACGCTCACCATCCAGGCCAACCGCCAGCTCGTGAAGGCGGCCGATTTCGCCAAGCTCATCGTCGGCCAGCGCAACGGCGCGCCGGTGCGGCTCGATGAAGTGGCCACCATCGAAGACAGCTTCGAATCGGTGAAAACCGCCAGCAGCTTCAACGGCCAGGACTCCATCTCGCTCGCCGTGCAGCGCCAGCCCAATGCCAACACCGTGCAGGTGGTGGACGCGGTGCGCGCGCTCATCCCGCGCTTCAAGGCGGAGCTGCCGCAGTCGGTCGAGATCCAGATGGTGAACGACCGCTCGCTCTCGATCCGAGAGGCGGTGCACGACGTGCAGCTCACGCTGCTGGGCACCATCGCACTGGTGGTGCTGGTGATCTTTTTGTTCCTGCACCGGCTGGTCGCCACGCTGATTCCGGCGGCCACGATTCCGATTTCGCTGATCGGTGCGGTCGCGCTGCTCTACGCCTTCGGCTACAGCCTGGACAACGTCTCGCTGCTGGGCATCACGCTGGCCGTGGGGCTGGTGGTGGACGACGCCATCGTGGTGCTCGAAAACATCATGCGCTACGTCGAGAAAGGCATGGAGCCCTTTGCCGCGGCGCTGCGCGGGGCGCGCGAGGTGGGCTTCACCATCGTGTCGATTTCGATCTCGCTGGTGGCGGTGTTCATCCCGATCTTCTTCATGCCGGGCGTCATCGGCCTCTTGTTCCACGAGTTCGCGGTGGTGGTGGCGCTGGCGGTGCTGGTGTCGGCCATCGTCTCGCTCACGCTGGTGCCGATGCTCGCGAGCCGGCTGCTCAAGCAGGTGCCGCGCAAGGAGGGCGCGCTCGACCATGAGGAAGAGCACCCCGAGCCCGGCACCGCCATCGGCCGCGCCTTCGAGCGCGGCTACCGCGCGGTGCACGGCGCCTACATGCGCACGCTCGACTGGACGCTCGTTCACCGCTGGGTGATGCTGACGGCCGCGGGCCTCACCTTCGTCGTCACCGCCTGGCTCTTCATCACCATTCCCAAGGGCTTCTTCCCGGAAGAAGACATCGGCCAGATCCAGATCACGACCGAGGCTGCCGAAGACATTTCCTTCACCGCCATGAAGGCGCTTCAAGACCGCGTGGCTGCGACCCTCAAGGACGACCCGAGCGTCGATTACGTGAGCTCCTTTGTCGGCGTGGGCGGACCGACCGCCACGCAGAATTCGGGGCGCCTTTTTGCCGTGCTCAAGCCGCGCAGCGAGCGCCCGAAGATGGCCAAGGTGCTCGAGTCTTTGCGCCAGCGATTCCGCGAGATCCCCGGCATCGCCGTCTACATGCAGCCGGTGCAGAACCTGCGCCTGGGCGGCCGCCAGAGCAAGGCGCGTTTCCAGTACACGCTGCAGAGCGTGAACGCCGGCGAGATGGTGCCCTGGGCCACGAAGCTCATGGAGCGCATGCGCGCCGACGCGGCCTTCCGCGACGTGACCAGCGATTCGCAGAATCGCGGCCTGCAGGCCACGCTGGAGATCGACCGCGACAAGGCCGGCGTGCTCGGCGTCGCGGTGGGCGACCTGCGCACCGCGCTCTACAACGCCTACGGCGACCGGCAGATCGGCAGCATCTACGCCGCGAGCAACACCTACCAGGTGATCCTCTCGGCCGCCGACAGCGACCGCCAGTTCGAGGACGACGTCTCGCGCCTGTCGGTGCGCAGCACCACGGGCAGGCTGGTGCCGCTGTCCGCCTTCTCGACCATCAACCGCACCGTGGGCCCGACCTCGGTCAACCACCAGGGCCAGCTGCAGGCGGTGACGGTGTCGTTCAACCTCGCGCCCGACGTGCCGCTGGGCAACGCCACCGCCAAGATCGACCAGTTCAAGAGCGAGCTGAACATGCCGCAGTCGATCATCACCACCTATGGCGGCGACGCGGCGGTGTTCCAGAGTTCGCAGTCGAGCCAGGCGGTGCTGCTGGTGCTCGCGGTGCTGGTCATCTACGTGCTGCTGGGCGTGCTGTACGAGAGCTACATCCACCCGCTGACGATTCTTGCCGGGCTGCCCTCGGCGGCCGTGGGCGCGCTGCTGTCATTGAAGATCTTCGGCTTCGACCTCACGCTGATCGCCACCATCGGCATCCTGCTCCTGATCGGCATCGTGAAGAAGAACGCGATCATGATGATCGACTTCGCCCTCGACGCGCAGCGCACCGAAGGCATGAAGCCGGTCGACGCGATTCGCGAAGCCTGCCGGCTGCGCTTCCGCCCGATTCTCATGACCACGCTGGCCGCGCTGATGGGTGCGCTGCCGCTCGCATTGGGCCTGGGCGCCGGTGCCGAATTGCGCCAGCCGCTGGGCGTGGCGGTGGTGGGCGGGCTGATCTTCTCGCAGGTGATCACGCTCTACATCACGCCCGCGATCTACCTCGCGCTCGATCGCTACAGCGGCACCGGGCCGATGGTCGACCTGCCGGGTGAGGCGAAGAAGGCGGAAGCGGGCGTGGCTGGAGATACGGCGGCGCACGCCTGAACCGCAGCGTTCGTTCTCAAGGCCACTCTCGCGATCTTGCGTTCGATCAACAAGAACCGTTCGGGTTGAGCTTGTCGAAGCCTCGCGCGGCCCCCTCGGCCTCAAAGATGGCGCGCAGCCATGAGCGCCAGCCACCCGGCGAGAAAGGCGATCTGCAGCCCGCCGAAGCGCCACATCACGGCCATGGTGACGACCACGGGCAAGAGCAGGGTGGGCGCGATGCAGATCTGGATCAACAGATAGGCACCCATCAGGCTCGGGCCGGCGTTCGACAAGGCCAGCTCGGCAGCCGGCCAGCGCGACAGCCATTGGGCCGCGCCCAGGCCCGACAGGCGGATCGCAATCGTGACCAACGCCATGACGAGGATGGCGTTCATGCCTGGCTCTCCTTGTGGCGCCTGTGGAGCCACAACGTGGCCGCCATGCCGGCCAGGCCCGCCACCAGCACCGCCGCGGCCTGTTGATCGGTTCGCCACCAGTAAACCAAGCCGACCACGGCGCCGATGCCGATGGGCGCCAGTTGGTGAGGATTTCTCCGCAGGCCGATGGGCAGCAGCAGTGCCATCGAAAGGGGCACCAGCGCATCCAATCCAAAGCGATACAGCATCTGCTGCGTGAAAACCGCGCCGAACTGGAAGCCGGCGATGCAGCCGGCCGTCCACGCCAGCGTCAGGGCGGAGGAGTTTCCGAGGATGAAGTTGGCGTTGATCGGGCCGCGCTGGGCGGCGATGTGGCATGCCGTCCAACTGCTGTCGGTCACCATGGCGGCCGCCAGCCACGCACGCCATTTAGCCGAATTCTTCAAATACGGCCAAAGCGAGGCCGTGAAAATAAGATGTTTTGCATTGAGTCCAATGGTCAATGCAATCAATGCCCCGATATGCGCGGAATTGTTGAATTCGAGCGCGGCCAATTGAGCGGTGGCCGCATTGATGCTCAATGCGGCAAGAATCAATTCATTCAAGGACCAATCGGCATTCTTGCTGGCCACGCCGACAATCAAACCGAATACCAATACCTTGGGAATGAAAGGCAGCGCCGCAATCCACCCATGCGAAATTCCCATGGGTGCGGACAGGGACTTTTCCATCGAAACCCTTATATCCAGAACAGGAGTTTCTCAGGGGTGGTTGCGAAAAACCCCGAAAGGGTCAATCGTTCGCCATCGCTTGGCAATACCTCGTGGGGGTGCGTAGTGCGGAAAATGATCAAATCCCCGACGCGGGGGGCGACCTCGCAATGTTCGCTTCCTTTACTGACAAGCGCGAGGTTTTGCTCGTTATAAATTCGAGTCTGACCGCCGGACTTGGGCGTTTTCAGATAAATGTTCCAGGCAAATTGCTCTTTGATTTGCGGTGCAAATGAGAGCCCGGAATCCTCGCCTGGCATCCAGTCCCGATGAATTGGCGCTTCCGGCAAAACGCGCACCGTGAAATTCATCATGCGCCGGCCGTGGTGCTCTGCGACTCCATGTGCCAGGGAAAACATCTTCGACGCCACTTCCTGGACCCGGGGAAAGAAATTGACCAAGCCGAGAATCTGCTGATCGAATATCTCTTCGAAAATCTGCGCCCGGCGGAAATATTCGCTTTGATCAGCCTTGAATCGAAAGAAATTGGGGCCTAGCTTTCCTTTGCGAACCATGCCGCCGGCTTTGTCGTCGCCCTCGTAATATTCGATGCCAATTTTTTTAACGGCATGCAATATCAGGTCGATTTGATATTCCTGCAGAAAATTCTCGAACCGCAGGCCTGCACGGTCCCCGGTTGCGAATTTCCTTATCGCCGCGAGGTTCGGCGTTGTGCGATTGATATCCTCAACCACCCAGTTGTTTGACTCTGCCATCATTTCCTCTTGAATTGCGAGGCTGATAATGGCGTCAAGTGAGGGTTTTCGTGGTATCCAGAGATACAGGAAGTTAACTATTTTTGTAATGCAAACGACGTAGCGCGGAGGCGTCGTGGATGATGACCTGCTTGGCCCGCGTTTCGATGACCCCTTGCCTCGACAGCGCGTTCAATGTCCGTGTCACGGTGACCCGGCTCAATGCGGTCATTGCGGCAATTTTCTCGTGCGTGAGATCGACCTGGAAATCCTGCGATTCCGGTGTCGATGAAAACTCGCTGTTCGATTGCAATCGCGCAATACGCAAAAGCAAATCGACAACGCGTTCCGTGGGAGCCGCCGCAACACCCGCCAGCTTTTCAACAATCATCTGATTCTTGAAACCCAGCAGCTTGATGAGCGAATCCGCCAATTCGGGCATGGTGGCGAATTTTTGGTTGATGTCCGAAGGGAGATATCGGCTGAGAATTGCGGGCGCAACCACGCGTGTGGTGGTTGGGCGGGGCCTGTCGGCAAATGCCGGGCCTTCGCCAAATATTGCGCCCGGCCCGAATATCTCGAGCAGAAATTCGGCGCCATTGCTTCGCTGGATTGTCGAATGAACAAATCCCGATCGAAGAAGATAAAAATAACTGTGCCGCTCCCCTTCGCGGGCCAATACATCACCCGTTGTCAAACTGACGACGCTGCCCAAATGCGTGGCTTCGATCCATGGCGTCGAAAGCGCCAGGGAGGCGTCCCAACTGGCATAGGCCGAGGATTCGGAATTTATTCTTTTCATTCAGAAGATGCGTTGCAAAAAATCCTCGTGGTTCCCTGAAAGATTTCTGCGATTTGCGCCTCACCTCGAGGTGAAAGGCGCAATTTATTTCTTGCCTGGCTATTCGTCATCTGCGCGACGGCGCATCAGGCGGTCGTCTCGTCCAGCGTATCGTCCGCCGCCAAATGGGCGATGTCGCTCCAGCCCACGAGGCTGAAACCCTCCGGCGTCCACAGCATGCGGTTGATGGCCGCATTGCCGAGCTGCCAGGTGCGCGGCGCCTGCAGCTCCTGGCGGGTGGCGGCGCGGTAGAGCACGTCCATCACGCCGCCGTGCGCGACCAGCGTGACCAGTTGGCCCGGATGGCGCGCCGCCAGCTCGGCGGCCACGCGCGTGACGCGGTCGCGGAAGGTCATTAGGCTCTCGCCGCCGACGGGTTCGAATTCGGGATCGCGCTCGCGCCAGCGCCGGGCGTCTTCGGGAAGCATCGATTCGATCTCCGCGAAGCTCATGCCTTCGAGGTGACCGAAGGCGCGTTCGCGCAGGCGCGGTTCGGGCTGCACGGCGAGCCCGTGCGGCCTGGCGATGGCTTCGGCGGTCTGCCAGGCGCGCGCGAGGTCGCTCGCGTAAATGACGCCGATGTCCTCGTCCGCCAGCGCCTGGCCGGCCCGCTCTGCCTGCCAGAGGCCGGTGGCGTTGAGTCCGATGTCGATATGGCCCTGGATGCGGGTGTCGACGTTCCAGGCGGTCTCGCCGTGGCGGACGGCGATCAAACGGGTGGCTTCTTGCATCCGCTCGATTCTAGAAGTGCACTATTTCACGGCGGGCGTCTTCGCCGTGGCGAGGTCGATGTTGACCCGGCGCTCGCCCTGCGGCGGATTCGGAAAGCCCTGCAGCGCGGCCTGGAACATCACCGGCAGGATCGCAGCGCTCGCGTTGTAGGGGCCGTCGTTGCGGGCCCGGGTTTCGTAGACCACGCGGTTCGTGCCGGCTTCGCGCAGCACGATGCTCACTTCGCGCTCGTACCAGGGGTTGGCCGTCGGCGGAAAGAACGCCGGGCCGCCGTACCAGCCGCCATACCCGCGGCGCCCGTAATAGCCGTAGGCACCGCCGTAACCGTAGCCCCAGGGGCCGTCGAAGAGCCACGGATCGGCCCAGGGCGAGAGCCCGGCCGTCACGCGGGCGCCGATCTGCGCGCTGTATTGGGGCTTGGTGTCGTCGCGGCGCAGGCCCACCTTCTCGAGCGCGGCGGCGGCCATCGCTTCGAGCGAATCTTGCCGGGCGGTGTCGGCCTGCTGCGAAGGCAGGCGTTCGAAGCGGTAGGTGGCGCCGGGCGGCACGGTGGAGAGCGACGAGAAGCTCTTCACATCGCTGTCGACCACCCAGGAGGTGGCGCAGCCGCTCAAAGTCACTGTTGTTGCTGCTGCTGCCAAAAGCAGAGCGAGAGAAGCACGTTTCATGAAGGGTCTCCGGGCAGCGATGCCCAAAATTCCCCTGGGTAGCCGTTCAGAGGCTGAGAGGCAATCCGACATGACCGCTCATCCCCCGCAAAGGGCCCCACTCTGCGTTGCAAATGCTCGCCATAGCCGGAGCTATGGCTGCGCTTTGCGCCTTGATCGGGACCCTTTGCGGGCGCTGCTCGGCCACGCCGAATTGCCTCTCAGCCTCTCAACCCTGGACGATGCGAAGGGCTGCGGGTGCCTGGGAGAGCAAGTCGAAGGAGGGCGTGTCGAAGGCCTTGTCGCCGTCGTCGTCGGCCACGCCCGTCGCCTTCAGACCCTTGAAGTCGTGCCGCGTTCCGTCGAGCAGGTGCGAAGGCACCACGTTCTGCAGCGCGGTGAACATGTTCTCCACGCGGCCGGGGTGCTTCTTGTCCCACTCGCGCAGCATTTCGCCGACTTGCTTCCTCTGCAGGTTCTCCTGGCTGCCGCAGAGGGTGCAGGGAATGATCGGAAATTCGCGGTGCTGCGCCCAGCGCACCAGGTCTTTCTCGGCCACGTAGGCGAGTGGGCGGATCACAATGTGCTTGCCGTCGTCGCTCACGAGCTTGGGCGGCATGCTCTTCAACTTGCCGGCGAAGAACATGTTGAGGAAGAAGGTCTGCAGCATGTCGTCGCGGTGATGGCCGAGCGCCACCTTGGTCGCGCCCAGCTCGTCCGCCACGCGGTAGAGGATGCCGCGGCGCAGGCGGCTGCACAGGCCACAGGTCGTCTTTCCCTCGGGAATCACGCGCTTGACGATGCTGTAGGTGTCCTGGTTCTCGATGTGGAAGGCCACGCCGAGCTCGCTCAGGTACTTGGGCAGCACCTCTTCGGGAAAGCCGGGCTGCTTCTGGTCGAGGTTGACCGCGACGATGTCGAAGTGGATCGGTGCGCGCGCCTTGAGCTTGAGCAGGATGTCCAGCATCGCGTAGCTGTCCTTCCCGCCCGAGACGCACACCATGACCTTGTCGCCCTCTTCGATCATGTTGTAGTCGACGATCGCGCGGCCGACCTCTCGGCACAGGCGCTTCTCGAGCTTGTGCGTCTCGCGTTCGATCTTCAGCGAGTTGGTGGGGGCACCAACGGCGACGAGCGCGTTGTCGGCAATTTCGGCGGATTCGGTCCAAACGGCATTCATGGGGCCTGATTGTCGCTGTTGTCCCCTGAACCTGCACCCGCAAGCGCCTTCCCATAGCCTTTACAGAGGTTCTCGGCCGGCACGCTGCGCGGCGCAGGTCACCGCGTCAATTGCCCTTGGCTTTGACGAAGGGCAGATCGCGCGGCGTGCAGACTGCTTGCGTGTCCAGCGACGGCTGCCCTTGCGGCGGCAAGTTTTCATGTGGGTCGACGGCGCGCGATGGCGTGAGCACGACGCCGCCCGGGCGGGGCTCTCTGTGCGAACGTGCGAACGGGATCTGCGCCAGATCGATCACCCTGCGGTCGTGATCGAAATACAACGATGTGCCACGCTGCACGAGATCGAGTCGGGCGTCCTTGCCGCTACGTAGCAGCACCAGGTCACCCCACCGTTCACCGTCGTTAGCCGAGAACGGCACGAAGAAATATTGGGGGTAACTCTCGTCCAGCACCGGCGGCGCCAGCAGCAACTTGCTGGACGCGTCGGCGCTCAGGCTACCGGGCGCAGGCTCGTACGACGTGGCAACCACCGCATGATTCACCTCAGGCATGCCGAACTTTTTCGCGTCGAACCTTGAGTAACTGTACGTACGGGCGCTGTAGCCCAGAGAGACGTCTTTGCAAGACGTGTTGGCGTACGGCTCGACGATGAAATAGCGCTTGGCGTCGATGCGATAAGCCGTCTGCGGCGCGGCCTTGGCCTGCGGCTTGTAACGCGGGTCCAGCGACACGCCGGGGCCGACGCCAATGCCACCGACTGCGCCGAGCGTGGAGCAGCCGCTGATGCCCGAACTAAGACACGCCAAGAGCACGATCCTGGATAGCGCAGAGACAGACATGCTCATCGGATCACCATTCCCCGGCTTCCATGCGGATCGCCACTTCGCAGTCGTCGAAGATTTCGAGCTTGGCGATCTTCACCCGCACGCCCCGCACGCCGGGCAGCTGCAGCAGGCGGTGCACCACCTTGCCGATCAGGCTCTCCAGCAGGTTGACGTGCTCGGCGGTGCACTCGTCGATGATGATGCGACGCACCTTGCGGTAGTCGAGCACGTGGAAGATGTCGTCGTCCTGCGGCAGCAGTGGCTGCGGGCCCAGGCTGAGTTCGGCATCGACCAATATGGGCTGCGGTGCCGTTTTCTCGTGATCGAGGATGCCCAGGTTGGCGTCGAAGCGCAGGCCCTGGAGGGTGAGCGTCTGGCGCCCCTGGATCGGCGAAGGCGTGGGCGAGGGCGAGGAATTGGACATGGTCGTGCTCACATGAGCGAGAAATCGCGCTCGAATTTCATCAGGTGCTGGCCGCCGTCCACCAGCAGCGTGGTGCCGGTGATCGAGCCGTTCTCCAGCGCGAATTTCACCGTGGCGACCACGTCGGCCGGCGTGGAAGAGCGGCCCAGCGGCGACAGCTTGTGCAGTTGCGCGAACTTGTCGTCGTCCAGCATGTGGCTCGGCAGCGTGAGGCCGGGCGCGACGCCCACCACGCGCACGCGCGGCGCGAGCGCCAGCGCGAGCATCGGCGTGGCGGCTTCGAGCGCGGCCTTGGAGAGCGTGTAGCTCAGGAAATCGGGATTCGGATTCCAGAGCTTCTGGTCGAGCAGGTGAACGACCGCGCCCTGCGCATCGCCGCGCCGTGCGAGGTGGTCATGCAAAGCCTGCGCCAGAAGA
This sequence comes from Variovorax paradoxus EPS, assembly GCF_000184745.1. Taxonomy (NCBI): domain Bacteria; kingdom Pseudomonadati; phylum Pseudomonadota; class Betaproteobacteria; order Burkholderiales; family Comamonadaceae; genus Variovorax; species Variovorax paradoxus. The sequence goes on from NC_014931.1 coordinate 1,158,534, forward strand.
ATGGCCGCGCCGGTGTTGCTGCGCGCGTGGCGCTCCATGAGCGCGTAGCTGAAGGTGGCGGTGTCGTCGTGTTCGAAGAGGGCGGCGCTGTGGACCACCGCATCGACGGTGCGAAAGCGCGCCGCCACGCGGGACAGCAGCGCGCGCGTGGCGTGCTCGTCTTCGAGGTCGGCTTCGAAGAGCGCCGAATCGCCCGAGAGCGCGGCGCAATCGGCAACGGTTTTTTCGGCTTCGGCGCGCGAGCTGCGGTAGTGCACCGCCACCTGCCAGCCGCCCGTGGCCAGCGCCAGCGCGATCTCGCGGCCCAGCCGTCGGCCCGCACCCGTGACGAGGACGGTGCGGCGGGCAGGGGAGAGGGGGGCGGTGCTCATGCGGGGAAAGAACGGAGAGGGAGAGAGAATCGAGGGGTGACGACCAAGACCCCGAACAGTTTACCCATCGCCCTCGACCACCTGATCGCCCGCTCCGTCGAGCGTGCGGGCGGCTGGATCGGCTTCGACCGCTTCATGGCGCTCGCCCTGTATGCGCCCGGCCTGGGCTACTACGCCAACACCTCGGCCAAGTTCGGCCACATGCCGTCTTCGGGCAGCGACTTCGTGACCGCGCCCGAGCTCACGCCGATGTTCGGCCAGACGCTGGCGGCGCAAGTGGCCGAGGCGCTGGAGAAGACCGGGACCGACACGGTCTGGGAATTCGGCGCCGGCTCCGGTGCGCTGGCGGTGCAACTGCTGCACGCGCTCGACGAGATGGGGCGCAGCGATGTGCGCTACCGCATCGTCGATCTTTCCGGCACCTTGCGGGAGCGGCAGCAGCAGGCGTTGGTGCGGTATGCAGGCCGTGTCGAGTGGCTTGGCGAACTGCCAGAGTCGATGCAGGGCGTGGTGGTCGGCAACGAGGTGCTCGATGCGATGCCTGTGCAGCTTCTCGCACGCGTAAATGGCCAGTGGTTCGAGCGCGGCGTGGTGCGCAATGCGGGCAACGATGGCTGGACGTGGGCTGATCGGCCTACCGAGCTGCGTCCGCCGGTCGAGGTGCCAGGCGAGCACGACTACCTCACCGAGATTCATCCGCAGGCGCAGGCTTTCATTGCCACGCTGGCGGATCGGCTGGAGAAAGGCGCGGCCTTCCTCATCGACTACGGTTTTCCAGAGAGCGAGTACTACCACCCGCAGCGGCATATGGGGACGGTGATGTGCCATCGGGCGCATCAGGCCGATGGGGATCCGCTGGCTGACGTGGGCTACAAGGACATCACTGCGCATGTCGATTTCACAGGGATTGCGGTTGCGGGGCAGGAGGCGGGGCTCGAGGTGCTGGGGTACACGAGTCAGGCGCGGTTTCTGCTGAACTGCGGGCTGCTGGCGAGGATGGAGCAGGGGACCGTCGCCGAGCGGGCGATGGCGGCTCGGTTGATCCATGAGCATGAGATGGGGGAGCTGTTCAAGGTTGTTGGCTTTGCGGTCGGCGAGGCTTGGGATGCGATGGGGTTTGGTGAAGGGGATCGCAGCCATACGCTGTGAGTTTTCTCTTTCTTGTTTTTTTGAGTTCCGAGGCCGGGTCTCGCCCCGGCGGGCGACTTACTTTCTTTTGCTTCGCCAAAAGAACGTAAGCAAAGAAAAGGCGACCCTGCTGTCTGCGTCCCTCCGCTTCGCTTCGGGCAACCTGCGGTGCTCGCGGTTCGCGGGGTCTCGCAGAACTCGCTTCGCTCAAACAGCTGCGAGCCCTGATCCGCGAACCGCTGCGCTCCTCGGCGCAGCCAGAAGGGTGGGATACCGGACGGGCCATCGCTGCGCTCGGCCAGCTCTCGGGCCTTTGCTTCGCTCGGCGTCGTTTCGGCCGCGTCGCCTTTTTGGGGCTGCTGGACTTGCTCCCTCTCCCCTTGGGGAGAGGGCGGGGGTGAGGGCAGCGGCCTTCATGCGGGCGAGGCGGTGTTTCTGTGCCGCCGGCCCTCACCCCAACCCTCTCCCAGAGGGAGAGGGAGCCAGTCCAAGCTGCGAAGCAACACCCGGCGTGTCTTGAAGCGCAGAAAAAGCTCACCCAGCTATCCACCCGCGCCGAGCAAAGCGAAGGCCAGAGAGCTGGCCGAGCGCAGCGATGGCCCGCCGGTCCCCAAGCCCTTCTGTATGCGCCGAGGAGCGGAGCGTTTCGCGGATCAGGGCTCGCCCTTGTTTGAGCGCAGCGAGTTTGGGCGAGACCCCGCGAAACGTGAGCACCGCAGGTTGCCCGAAGCGAAGCGTAGGGACGCAGACAGCAGGGTCGCCTTTCTTTTGCCTACCTTTCTTTGGCGAAGCAAAGAAAAGTAGGTCGCCCGCCGGGGCGAGACCCGGCCTCGGGAAGAAAAAAGTAAAGCGCCAAGGAATAAGCTAGCAACGAAGATTTCGTTGGAGAACCACCCCCCGGCCCCTACATTCCCGGAATGACAGCCGCTCTCCCCCACGACACCGAGGCCGCAGCACAGCACTTCGAAGTGCGCCCCTTCGATGCCCCGGTAGGCGCCGAGATCATCGGCCTCGATATCTCGAAGCCGATCAACGCCGAAGACTTCCAGCGCATTCACAAGGCGCACCTCGACCACCACGTCCTGGTCTTCCGCAACCAGCAGATCACCCCGCAAGAGCACGTCGACTTCAGCCACCGCTTCGGCCCGCTGGAAATCCACGTCCTCCACCAGTTCCAGCTCAAGGACCACCCCGAGATCCTGATCGTCTCCAACATCAAGGAGAACGGCGAACCCATCGGCCTGGGCGACGCAGGCGTCTACTGGCACTCCGACATCTCGTACAAGCCCAAGCCCAGCCTCGGCTCCCTGCTGCACGCCCAGGAGCTGCCGAGCGAAGGCGGCGACACGCTCTTCGCCGATCAGCACCTGGCCTGGGAATCGCTGAGTCCCGAGTTGCAGCAACGCATCCTGCCGCTCAAGGCCGAGCACAGCTACCTCGCCAAGTACGAAGAACTGCGCGCCAAGAACCCGTGGCGGCCCAAGCTCTCGCAGGCGCAGATCGACCAGGTCGCGCCCGCCGTGCAGCCGGTGGTTCGCACGCACCCCGAGACCGGCCGCAAGGCGCTCTTCGTCAGCGAGCACTTCACGACGCGCATCGTCGGCCTGCCGCAGGACGAAAGCGATGCCCTGCTGGCCGAGCTGTTCGCGCACAGCGTGAAGCCCGAGTTCGTGTACCGCCACACTTGGGCGCCGCACGACCTGATGTTCTGGGACAACCGCTCGCTGATGCACCTTGCTGCAGGCACGCCCGACCACCTGCGCCGGCGACTCAATCGCACCACCATCGTGGGCGACACGCCTTTCTGATCCTTCTCGATCTTTCTTTTTCCGGACCGCTTTCCACCATGAACCGCTTCACACGCAAGGCCGCTGCATTTGTCACAGGCCTCGGCCTTCTCGCCGGCAGCCTCGCCGCGCATGCCGAGGGCCAGATCCGCATTGCCGAGCAGTTCGGCACCGTCTACCTGCTGCTCAACGTGGCGCAGGACCAGAAGCTCATCGAGAAGCACGCGAAGGCCGCGGGCGTCGATGCCAAGGTCGAGTGGATCAAGCTCTCGGGCGGCTCGGCGGTGAACGACGCGCTGCTGTCCGGCAACATCGAGATCGCGGGTGCCGGCGTCGGTCCGCTGCTCACGCTGTGGGACCGCACCAAGGGCAAGCAGAACGTGAAGGGTGTGGCGTCGCTCGGCAATTTCCCGTACTACCTGGTGAGCAACAACCCGAACGTGAAGACGATCGCCGACTTCACCGAGAAGGACCGCATCGCGCTGCCCGCGGTGGGCGTGTCGGTGCAGTCGCGCGTGCTGCAGTTCGCTTCGGCGAAGCTGTGGGGCGACAAGGAATTCAACCGCCTGGACAAGATCAGCGTGGCCATTCCGCACCCCGACGCGGCCGCGGCCATCATCAAGGGCGGCACCGAGATCACGGGGCACTTCGGCAACCCGCCGTTCCAGGAGCAGGAGCTGGCGGGCAATCCGAATGCGCACATCGTGCTCAATTCGTACCAGGTGCTCGGCGGGCCGGCTTCGGCCACGGTGCTCTACGCGACCGAGAAATTCCGCAACGAGAACCCCAAGACCTACAAGGCCTTCGTCGATGCGCTCGATGAAGCCGCGAAGTTCGTCACGGCCAATCCTGAGAAGGCGGCCGACATCTACCTGAAGGTGAGCAACGCGAAGCTCGACCGCGAGCTGCTGCTCAAGATCATCAAGAACCCCGAAGTGCAGTTCAAGACCACGCCGCAGAACACCTATGCGCTGGCGGAGTTCATGCACCGGGTGGGCGCGATCAAGAACAAGCCGGCATCGGTGAAGGACTATTTCTTCGACGATGCGCAGAACGCTTCGGGGAATTGAGTGAGCTCGGCGAAGGCGTCTTCGGGGGTTGGCTCCTTCCCCCTCTGGGGGAAGGTTGGGATGGGGGCGGGCAGAGCGGCGACGAAGCCAGCGCCGCTTGCCCCCACCCCGGCCCTCCCCCGGGAGGGGAGGGAGCAAGACCACGGGAACGATCTGGCGCCGCTGCTCCAGGTCGACGGCGTCAGCCTCGAATACCGCACCCCCGAACGCGTCGTGCGCGCCACGCACCGCGTGAGCTTCGACGTTCACGCCGCCGACCGCTTCGTGCTGCTCGGCCCCTCGGGCTGCGGCAAGTCCACGCTGCTGAAGGCCGTGGGCGGTTTCATCGCGCCGGTCGAAGGCGAAATCCGCCTCGACGGCCAGCGCGTGACCCAACCCGGCCCCGACCGCATCGTCGTGTTCCAGGAGTTCGACCAGTTGCCGCCGTGGAAGACGGTGAAGCAGAACGTCATGTTCCCGCTGCTCGCATCTCGCACGCTCGGCAAGAAGGAAGCCGCCGAACGCGCGCTGCACTACCTCGACAAGGTCGGCCTCGCCAAGTTCGCCGACGTGCATCCGCACCAGCTCTCGGGCGGCATGAAACAGCGGGTGGCGATTGCCCGTGCGCTCGCGATGCAGCCGCGCGTGCTGCTGATGGACGAGCCCTTCGCCGCGCTCGACGCGCTCACACGCCGCAAGATGCAGCAGGAGCTGCTCGAGTTGTGGGACGAGGTGCGTTTCACACTGCTGTTCGTCACGCATTCCATCGAAGAAGCGCTGGTGGTGGGCAACCGCGTGGCGCTGCTGTCGCCGCATCCGGGGCGCATGCGCGCCGAGGTGAACAGCCATGGCTTCTCGCTTGCGAGCCTTGGCGGCGCGGAGTTTCAAAGCACGGCGCAGCGCATTCACGACATGCTCTTTGAAGAAGAGCCTGAAGTGGTGACAACCGCATGAGCCCGGCTTTTCTCCCTCCCCCTCTGGGGGAGGGCAGGGGTGGGGGCACGCGGCGTCTCCATTGCTGTCGGCTTGTCCACCGCCGCCTGCCCCCATCCCAACCTTCCCCCATAGGGGGAAGGAGCCAAAACCGATGAACACCCTCGCGCCTCCCGTCCGCCCCGAATACGAACGCACGCTCGAGCCGTTCACCGAAGTCCCGCTCGAACGCACACTGCCGCTGCCTGCCCGCATCTGGGCGCAGGCAGGCGTGCGCAAGGGCCTGATCCTCATCGTCATCGCCGTGCTCTGGGAGCTCGCGGCGCGCTGGCAAAACAACGATCTGCTGCTGCCCACCTTCACCGCCACCGCGTCGGCGTTGTTCGACGGACTTGCGAGCGGCGAATTGATCGAGAAGGTGCGCATCTCGCTGGCCGTGCTGCTGCAGGGCTACCTGGCAGGCGTGGTGCTGGCCTTCGCGCTCACCACGCTCGCGGTGTCCACGCAGATCGGCCGCGACCTGCTGGACACGTTGACGTCGATGTTCAACCCGCTGCCCGCCATCGCGCTGCTGCCGCTCGCCTTGCTGTGGTTCGGCCTCGGCCGCGGCAGCCTGGTGTTCGTGCTGATCCATTCGGTGCTCTGGCCGCTGGCGCTCAACACCTATGCGGGCTTCCAGGGCGTGCCCGAGACGCTGCGCATGGCCGGACGCAACTACGGGCTCAAGGGCCTGCGCTACGTGCTGCAGATCCTGGTGCCGGCTGCGCTGCCATCGATTCTTTCGGGGCTGAAGATCGGCTGGGCCTTCGCCTGGCGCACGCTGATCGCGGCCGAGCTGGTGTTCGGTGCCTCGTCGGGCAAGGGCGGCCTCGGCTGGTACATCTTCCAGAACCGCAACGAGCTCTACACCGACCGCGTGTTCGCGGGCCTCGCGATGGTGGTGCTGATCGGCCTCCTGGTGGAGAGCCTGGGGTTCAAGACGCTGGAGCGGCTGACCGTGCGGCGCTGGGGCCAGCAGCGCTAGAGCGGCGGCCGACTCAACCGCTCGACTTCTTCCCCTGCTGCCGCAATGCGCGCAGCTCGCTGTTCAGGAACTCGTTGGCATCCCGCACCGCGCCATTGTTGAGCTTCACCTTGTAGGCCTGCCCGGTCATCTCGGAGCGCGAGGCGCAGCGCTCGATGAAGTCCTCGGCCGTGGCCAGTTCCTTTTTGAAGTAGTCGTACTTAGCCTGCATGTGCTTGGCGGCATCGGCGGCGTTGTATTCGTTGCCGTTGCGCAGGAACACCATGGCGCTCATCTTCGAGACGCGCTGGATCAGCGTGTCGATGAGCTTGTCCTCGGCGTCGGAAGGCGTGGCCTGGGCCAGCACGGCCGAAGCGCCGAGCAGCAGGGTGAGGAGCGCGGCGCGCAGGAATCTGAAGGAGGCCATTGGTTCTATCCCTGGCAATTTTCGCGCCATGCTAGGTCGACAGGCCTTGTCGTGTCAAACCCCGGCCGCCTCGGGTCTAATCGCAGTTTTGGCACGCGTTCACTCTCCCCCATGAGCTCTTCCACTCCCGATCTGTCGGCGATTGCCGAGGCGCTGGCCGATGCGGCCGCGGCGCTGTCGATGCGCCACTTCCGCACGCCGCTGGACATCATCACCAAGGCCGACGAAAGCCCCGTCACGCTGGCCGACCGCGCGGCCGAGACGGCGATGCGCGAGATCCTCGGGGCACGCGTGCCGGCGGACGGCATCTACGGCGAAGAACACGGCCCGGAGCGGCTGGACGCCGAGCGCATCTGGGTGCTCGACCCGATCGACGGCACCCGCAGCTTCATCACCGGTTCGCCGCTGTGGGGCACGCTCATTGGCGTGCTGCAAGGAAATCGCGTGGTGCTCGGCATGATCGACATGCCGGTGCTCAAGGAGCGCTGGATCGGCCAGGCCGGCAAGGGCGCCACGCGCGACGGCCAGCCGGTGCACGTGAGCACCTGCACCGAGGTGGCCAAGGCGCGCATCGTGACCACCTCGCCCGACATCTTCGCGCCCGCCGACTGGCAGGCCTTCGACCGGCTCAGCCGCCAATGCGCGATGCGCCGCTTCGGCGGCGACTGCTACGGCTACGCGCAATTGGCGGGCGGCACCATCGACCTCGTGGTGGAAACCGGCCTGCAGCCCTACGACTACCTGGGCCCCGCGGGCCTGATCGAGGCCGCGGGCGGCGTCATCACCGACTGGCAGGGCCAGCCGCTGAACCTGAAGTCCGACGGCAGGGTGATTGCCGCGGCAACGCCCGAACTTCACCGACAAGCCATGGCCGTTCTCGCGGCCTAGACTGTCCGCATGTTCCGCTGGCTGATCGTCGTCGTCCTTGCACTGGTGCTCATGAGCGGGCTGACCGCGTGGCTGCGCCGCTTCGGCTTTGGACGGTTGCCCGGCGATTTCGAGTTTCGTGCCTTCGGCCGCGACTGGCAGTTGCCGATTGCAAGCACTCTGGTGCTCAGCATGATCGCGGCGCTGGTGGCACGCCTTCTTTAGACGACAGAGAAAAGAAAACCGCAATGAGAGCCTGCGTAGACATCGGCGGCACCAAGGTGGCCGTGAGCCTTTCCCCCTCCGCCGACGCGCCGTTGATCGGCCGTCGCAGCGAGCCGACCGCCAAGACCGGCGACAACGACGCCGTGGCGGTGCAGATCATGCGGATGATCGACGAGGTCTGCGCCGAGCAGGGGGTCGATCCGGCCACCATCGACCGCGTGGGCGTGTCGTCGACCGGCCCCTTCGAGCTGCACGACGGCATGGTCGAGCTCGCAACGCCGAACATCTGCGGCGGCATCGCCGGTCCGGCGCGCGGTCTGCCCAACCAGTGGATGACCGCCATCATCGAAGCGCCGCTGGCCAAGCGCTTCGGACAGGTGCGTGTCGAGAACGATGCGGTGGCTGGTTTGGAGGCCGAGCGCCACTGGGGCGCGCTCAAGGGGTTCGATCACTGTGCGTATGCCACCTGGAGCACGGGCGTTGGCGTCGGCCTCTGCGTCGACGGGCGTGCCCTCCGCGGCAAGAACGGCAATGCAGGCCATGCGGGGCACAGCTTCGTGGTGGACGACGCAAGCGGCGCGCTGTGCGGCTGCGGCAACCTGGGCGATGTCGAGGCGCTGGTCGCCGGCAACTCGATTTCTCGCCGATTCGGCCAGCCCGCCCCCGACCTGTTCTCGGCGGCCTCGGCCGGCGAACCGCATGCGCTGGAAATCGTGGATGCGCTGTGCCGCGTCATGGGCCTCATGCTCTACAACATGGTCATCACGCTGGACCTGCAGCGCATCAGCCTGGGCGGCAGCGTGTTCTGGCACCACCGCGATTTCCTGCTGCCCCGGCTGCAGGCGCAGATCGACGGCAAGCTGATGCCGCTCACCCGCGGCGTGCTGCTGGTGCCCGCGGGGCTCGGCGAAAAGGTCGGCGACTACGCGGCGCTGGCTTTGCTGGACTGAGCGGCCGCGCCGCAATACCCTCGGCGAATCATGCGCATCCCGCCACCCCGGTCCCCCCGCCGCAAGCCGCTCGCCTGGCTGCTGCTGGTGGTCGGGGGCTTCCTGGGTGCGCACCGTTTCTATCTGGGCAGCTACCTGGGCGGCGCGGCGCAATTGCTGCTGTTGCTCGTCGGCGTCGGCAGCCTGCCGGGCTCGGGGTTCTGCCTGGGCCTGCTCGGCCCCTGGCTCCTGTTCGACATCTACTGGGTTTACGTGCGCCTGAAGCGGCAGGATGAAATCGACGCTGCGCGCCGCCCCACCGCCAAGACCTATGACCTCGAAGCCCTCAGCCACGCCGACGCGCTGCGCGAGCGCTTCGTCGTCGCCGCCGAGACGCACGACTGGGCCCGGGCCGTGGCGCTCGGCGAGCAGATCGTCGCCAACGCGCGCAAGGTCTTCAAGGGCCCGCACCAGAACCTCGCGATGTCGCTGTGCATGCACGGCCAGGCCTGCTACCAGTTCAAGGCCTTCGACGAGGCCAAGGCCAGCCTGGAGGAAAGCCTTGCCATCGGCCGCCAGATCGGCATGCCGGCGGAAGACATGGACATCGTGCGCAAGGCGCTGGCCATGACCCTGGCCGGCATCGGCGAACACCACGCCGCGCGACAGTTGCGCGCGGGCCTGCCCGCCGGTCGCGGTCCGGGCGACGACACCGTGCTGCTCGGCCTGCTCGAAGACCAGGAGCGGCGCTACAAGGCCGCCTTCGAGCGGCGCGACCTGGCGCTCGCCGAGCGGCTGTGCGCCGAGGCCGTCCACACCAGCCGCCAGCTGTGCGGCGGCGGGCTCGGCAAGGCCGTCGTGCTGCACCTCATCAATCACGCCGAGTTCTGCCGGCAGCTGCAATGGCACGACAAGGCGGTGTCGCTGCTCGATGAATGCCTGGCCATCATCGACCAGCTGGGCCTTGACGACAGCTGGCGGCTCGGCCCGAGCAACACGCTCGCGCTGCTGCACGCCGGCGCCGGCCGCTCCGAAGAAGCGGAGGTGCTCTACAAGAAGACCATCGCGATGGCCGTGGCGCTCAGCAAGGGCAACTCGACCGACGACGTGGTGCGGGCCATCAACAACCTGGCGTTTCTCTACGCGACCACCGACCAGGACCAAAAGGCCGAGCTCTGCTACGCGCGGGCCATGGTGCACCTGGACAAGCTCGCGCCGGAAGAGAACGGGAAGGGTGATGCCGACCTGCACGCCGACCTCTTGATCAACTTTGCGCAGCTGCACATGGCGCGCAACGAGGCCGAGCACGCCAAGCCCCTGTTCGAACGCGCGCTGGCGATCCAGGAGCGAAGCTGCCGGGGCGTTTCCACCAGCGCGGCCACCGCCCACAACGACCTGGGCCTGATCGCGCAGGAAGAGGGCGACCTGCGCGAGGCGCTGAAGCATTTCAAGCGCACGCTGCTGCTCAACCAGATCTGCGCGCCGGACCACTTCGGCAATCTCGCGAACGCGCAGCGCAACATCGACAACGTGAGCCTCGCGCTGGCGGCGGTCGCGCGGGCCGCGCGGCTGGAGCCGAGCACGTGAGCATCGGGGGCGCGTTCTACGCCTTCGACCGTTACCGGCTGCGCGGGCTGGTCATCGATCCGTCGAGCGTGTCGGGTTTTCTCTTCCACACGCCCGAGGACAAGGGCGGACCGCACGCCAGCCAGACGGTGGAGCAGGCCTGGGACGTGGTGCGCGTGCTGCTGCCCGAGGCCGTGGACGGCGAACAGCTCGAAGGCACGGAGGGCCTGGGCTGCATCTACCTGACGGCCAGCCACGTCGAGCGCGCGGCGGCCCGGCTGGCGCGGCGCAGCGTGCCCGAGCTGGTGGCGCGATTCACCGGCGAGCCGGCGCAGTTCGCCGAGCTCTACTGGGCGAAGACCTGGCAGGGCAGCGCCGAGGATCTTGCGGACTTCATGGAAGGCGTGAAGCGTTTCTTCGCCGAGGCGGCGGTGCGGCGCGACGCCGTCGTCTTCTACATCGTCTAGCCTGCTGCCGGTGCGCGCGGCAGCTTGCGCGTGGACGACACGATCTCGCCCAGCCGCTGCAACCCTGCGTCCACCGCCTTCGAGTACGGCCATCCGCAGTTGATGCGCAGGTAATTGTCGAAGCGCCCCGAGTTGGAGAACTGCGCGCCCGGCGACACCAGCATGTGCTCGCGCAGCGCGGCCTCGAACACGGTGACCGACGAGCGCTGCTCGGGCAGCTCGACCCACAGCTGAAGGCCGCCGCGCGGCAGGTTCAGCCGCGTGCCCGGCGGGAAGTACTTCGCGATGGCGTCCGCCGTCTGGTCGCGCTGCGCGTGCAGCCGGTCGCGCAAGCGCCGCAGGTGCCGGTCGTAGGCGCCGCTCGCGATGAACTCGCCCGCGGCGATCTGCGCCAGTGCCTCGTTGTTGCGCGTCTGCGCGTACTTGAGCATTTCCACCTGCGCGTGCCAGCGGCCGGCGGTGATCCAGCCCAGGCGCAGGCCCGGCGCCAGCACCTTGTGCAGCGAGGCGCAATAGATCACGTTGCCCGTGCGGTCCCACGACTTCGCGGCGCGCAGCGGCACCTCGCTCTCCACCAGGTCGCTGTAGGTGTCGTCTTCGACGAGCGCGATGCCGTGGCTCTCGCACAGCTGCACGAGCCGCTGCTTGTGGGTATCGGGCATCACGCTGCCGATGGGATTCTGCAAATGCGGCACCACCACCACGGCCTTGATGTCGTCATAGGTGTGGATCGCGAGGTCGAGCGCCTCGATGGAGATGCCGGTCTGCGGGCTGGTCGGGATCTCCAGCGCGCGCATGTTCAGGCTTTCCAGCACCTGCAGCAGGCCGTAGAAGGTAGGCGATTCGACGGCCACGGTGTCGCCCGGCTTGGCGACGGCGCGCAGCGCGAGATTCAGCGCCTCGATGCAGCCGTTGGTGACCAGCACCTCGTCCGGCGACACCGTCATGCCGACGCGCAGGTTGCGCTGCGCCACGGCCTCGCGGAACTGCTCGTGGCCCTTCTGGGACGAAGCGGTGGTCAGCAGCTCGGGCCGCTGGCGCAGCGCCCGCGTCATGGAGTTGCGCAGGGCCTCGGCCGGGTACAGCTCGGGGGCGGCGCGGGCGATGGCGAAGTTGAGCTTCACGCCGGCGTGGCGCCCGCGCGCCATGAAGGTGGCCATGCGGGTGCGCATGCTGACGAACTGCGCAGGGTCCGGCGGCACGTCGGCCACGGGCTCTTCCATCGGCGCGATGGCCAGGCGCTGCGGCCGGCGCACGAAGTAGCCCGAGCGGTCGCGCGCCTCGACCCAGCCGTCGCTCTCCATCGCGCGGCACAGCTGCAGCGCGGTCGAGAGGCTGATCTCGTGCAGGCGCATCAGGGTGCGCAGCGAAGGCAGCTTGTCGCCCTGCTTGAGCGAGCCGGTGTGGATCGCATCCACGTAATGCGCTGCGAGTTGCCGGTAGAGCGGTAGCGAGTCCATGGCGTCGATGCTCCCCCAAACGGGCATCCGAAAACAGATGCAGTTGAACGGGAAAACGACCATAACAGATGAGCTGCCGGCCGGCTGTTCCGGTGCGAATAGGCGATGTTTGTGCCTGTTTTTTGAGCGGCCGAATTTCTACGATCTGGGCTCGCCGAATCGCTTTTCCACTGACTCACTCACCTCGGAGGTCCGCCATGATCACCACCCTGTCCCAAGCACCCGACTCCATCGTCCTGGAGCCCGGCCAGTCGCTGCGCACCTGCGTCGATGCGGGCACCTGGCTGCAGGTGGCTGAAGGGCGGGTTCGGTTGGTGTCGCCGCCTGGGTGGTTCGGCGGCACGGTGTTCATGAGCGAGACGGCGCTCGATGAAGGCGACGTGCATCGCATGGCGCACGGCGGGTGGATCGAGGTGTCGGCGCTGACGCCTTCGCACCTGCGGGTTCATGCGCCTACGAAGGGGGCGCCGGCGGCTTCTGCCTATTCCGAGGCTCGGCCTGTGATGCGCTTCGTGCGGTTGCTCACGGGCTGGTAGGAGCTGCATTCAGGGCGGGTGCGCAGGCCACCGGGTGCTCCCCTCCGCGAATGTCCCCCGCTTCGCTCCTCCTTTATTTCGCTGCGGGGAGCACCCGATGCCCTGCGCACTTGGGCACGCTCTGGGTGAACAGCTGATCAACGACGGCTCTGAAAACGAGCACGCCGATGGGGTGCCTTGCGCAGCGAAATCAAGGGGGAGCCCGAAGGGCGGAGGACATTCGCGGAGCAAGGTACCCCGTCGGCGTGATCGCCGCCCCGAACAGCAGCCTCAGCGCTCGCTCGCCGCCTCGCGCAACGCGTCGAGAAAGGTCCGCCGCCACCAATGAATGTCCTGCTCGCGAATCCGCGACAGCAATTTCTGATGCCGTTCGCGCCGCTCTTCCAGCGGCATCTGCAGCGCCTGTTGCACCGTTTCCGCCGTGCCGTGCGTGTCGTACGGATTCACCAGCAGCGCCTCTTTCAGCTGTTCGGCCGCACCGGCAAAGCGCGACAGCACCAGCACGCCCGGATCTGCCGGGTCCTGCGCCGCGATGTACTCCTTCGCGACGAGGTTCATGCCGTCGCGCAGCGGCGTGACCAGTCCGACCGCCGCAGCGCGGCAGAGGCCCGGCACGCGCTTGCGCGCCACCATGCGGTGGATGTAGCGCACCGGCATCCAGTCGAGTTCGCCGTAGTCGCCGTTGATCGCGCCGCACAGCGATTCGAGTTCGCGCCGGATGTCGCCGTACGCATCGACCGTCTCGCGCGTGGGCGAGGCGATCTGGATCAGCGTCGCGCTGCGCCGGTTCTCGGGATAGTTCGCGAGCAGTTCGCGGAATGCGCGCACGCGCTGCGGAATGCCCTTGGAGTAATCGAGCCGGTCGATGCCCAGCAGGAGGCGGCGGCTCGAGTACTCGCGCTTCATGGTCTCGTACATGTCGCGCGATTCCTTCGCGTGCGTGAGCGCGGCGAATTCATCGACGTCGATGCCGATCGGAAAGGCGCTGCAGCGCACCGTCTGCCCGTAGGCGCGGTACATGTCGTTGCCCAGGTACTCGCCGCGCGCCTCGTTGCGCACGTAGTGCTCGAAGTGCTGTACGTCCTGCTGGGCCTGGAAGCCGATCAGGTCGTACGAGAACAGCGAGCGCATCAGCCACTCGTGCTGCGGAATGGCGGCCACGATGATCTGCGGCGGCAGCGGAATGTGCAGGAAGAAGCCGATGCGCTGCTTGCAGCCCATCGCGCGCAACTCGGCGGCGAGCGGCATCAGGTGGTAGTCGTGGATCCAGATGACGTCGTCGTCCTTCAGCATCGGCAGCAGCTTGCGCGCGAAGAGCTGGTTCACGCGCCGGTAGCCGCCGATGAAGCCGGCCTCGAAATGCGCCAGGTCCAAGCGGTTGTGGAACACCGGCCAGAGCACGTCGTTGCTGTAGCCGAGGTAGTAGGCGTCGTGGTCTTCGCGGCTCAGGTCGATGGTGGCGAGCGTGACCTTGCCGGCCTGGTGCTTGTGCAGCTCGCCTTCGCCCGTAGGGCCGTCTTCCACGATCTGGCCGCTCCAGCCGAACCAGAGGCCGCCGCTTTGTTGAAGGCTTTCGCCGAGTGCGACGGCCAGGCCGCCGGCTGCGGGCTTGCGTGGGTCGGCCACGCGGTTGGAGATGACGACGAGACGGCTCATATGCACGAATCCCATGGCGCGGACAGACGCACAGCCGCATTGATGATGCCGACCATCGAATAGGTCTGCGGAAAGTTGCCCCACATCTCGCCCGTGACCGGGTGGGTGTCTTCCGAAAGCAGGCCGAGCGGATTGCGCGCCGCGAGCATGGTCTCGAAGATCTGGCGTGCCTCGGCCTTGCGGCCGATCTTGGCAAGTGCGTCGATGCGCCAGAAGGTGCAGATGTTGAATGCGGTCTCGGGCTTGCCGAAATCGTCGGCCGCTTCATAGCGGCGCATATAGGGGCCGTCGCAGAGCGACTTTTCCATGGCGTCGACGGTGGAGATGAAGCGCGGGTCGCGCGCATCGATCAGGCCCACTTCGACCATCAGCAGGATGCTCGCGTCCAGCTCGTGGCCGCCGAAGCTCTCGGCAAAGGCCTGGCGCTCCTCGCACCACGACTTGGCCAGAATTTCTTCCTTCATGCGCGCCGCATGGCCGTGCCAGTAGGTGGCGCGGTCGGGCAGCTCCAGCGTGCGTGCGATCTTGGCGAGCCGGTCGCAGGCGGCCCAGCTCATCAGCGCCGAGCTGGTGTGCACGCGGGCGCGGGTGCGCAGCTCCCACATGCCGGCGTCGGGCGTTCCATAGACGCTCACCGCTCGCTCGCCGACTGCCTCCAGGTGCGGAAACTCGGCCACGCCCGCGCGGGCGAGCAGCCGGTGGTCGTGGAAGGCCTGCGCCGCGCCGAGCACGATGTTGCCGTACACGTCGTGCTGGAAATGCTCCTGCGCCTGGTTGCCCACGCGCACCGGCCCCATGCCGCGGTAGCCCGGAAGGCCTTCGACGAAGGACTCGGGCAGCTCGCGCTCCAGCCCGATGCCGTAGAGCGGCTGGATGTGCTCGCCGTGCGAGCCGATGACCACGTTGCCGAGCCAGCGCAGGTAGTCTTCCATCGTGCCCACTTCGCTCAGCGAATTGAGCGCGCGCACCACGAAGAAGGCATCGCGCAGCCAGCAGTAGCGGTAGTCCCAGTTGCGCTGGCTGCCCGGCGCCTCGGGGATGCTGGTGGTCATGGCGGCGACGATGGCGCCGGTGTCCTCGTACAGCGAAAGCTTGAGCGTGATGGCCGCGCGGATCACCGCGTCCTGGTACTCGAACGGAATCGCCAGGCGCTTGCTCCAGGTGCGCCAGTAGGCGATGGTTTCCTGCTCGAACTTGCGCGCGGTGTCGGCGATGCCGTCGAGCAGCGTCTCGTCCACGCCGAACATGAAGTTGTATTCGCGCGAGATCACGAATGGCTGGCGCGCGAGGATGTGCGAGATCGAAGCGTCGGTGTTCAGGCGCAGCGTGACGTCGGGGCCGACATAGCGGATGTGGTTGCTGCCGCGCGTCACCTCAATCGGTTCCGACGCGCCCCATTGGAAGCGCGGATCGAGCGACACGCGGATGCGCGGCGCGCCGGCAATCGGCCGCACGCGGCGCACCATCATCAGCGGGCGGAAGTAGCGCGAGCGGCTGTAGAAGCGCGGGGCGAAGTCGGTGATCTCGATGCCCTGGCCGGCGCTGTCGAAGAGTTGGGTGCGCAGCACGGCCGTGTTCGGCTCGTACCACTGCTTGGCTTCGGCGAAGTCCTCGATGTCGATGCTCCATGCGCCCGCGCCTTCGCCGGGATGCAGCAGCGCGTTGAACACCGGGTCGCCGTCGAAGCGCGGCAGGCAGCACCACACGGCGCGGCCGCGTGCGTCGATGAGCGCGCTGTAGGCGCAGTTGCCGATCACGCCGACATCGAGCGAAGGATCGGCCGGCGGCGCGAAACCGCGCGGACCGGGCGCGGTGGCGGCCTGCAGGTCGACCGGCGCGCGGTCGTCGGGGCCGGCGGCGTCGGCCAGCGCCTCGCCGGCGCGGTCCTCGGGCGCCTTCGACAGTTGTTCTTCGCTCATCCGGGGTTCCTCGGTTCTTCGGTTTTCGTTTTCTCTGGCGTGTTTTCTTCGGGCTTCGCCACCAGCATGTCGCGCGCCTGCACCAGCCATTCGTACACCGCGCGCGGCGATTCGAGCCGGTGCAGCGCGAGGCTGGGCCCCGAGCCGACCTTGATCGCGATGCCGCCGCGCGGCTGCACGACCGCGAAGCCGCTCTCGTCCGTGGTGTCGTCGCCCGCGAAGACCGGCGTGCGGCCCGCGAAGGGCGCTTCGGTCATGAAGGCGTCGATGGCAATGCCCTTGTTGACGCCCGCGGGCTTGACCTCGAAGACGAACTTGCCGTGCATGAGTTCGAGCGCCGGACGACCCTCGATGGCGCGCGACATCGCATCGCGGCACACGGCCTCCAACTGCGGCGCGAGCCGGTAGTGCAGGGCAATGGCGGCGTGCTTGCGCTCCACCAAGAGGCCTTCATGCACCCGCGCGAGTTCGTTGGCGATGTCCAGGATCGGCACGAGATCGGGCGCGTGCTGCTCCTGCATGTGGCCCTGGGCATCGCGGCGTTGCACGCCGTGCTCGCCGGCCGCGGGCAGGCGCAGCGGCGCGAGAAAGCGGTCGATCGAGTCGATCTGGCGGCCCGACACCACGGCCAGCGCACCGCCGAGCTGGTCGCGCAGGTCGCTGAGCAGGGCGACGAGCGCGGGGGGAATCTCGATGGCTTCGGGGGTAGGCGCAAGGCCGACCAGCGTGCCGTCGAAGTCGAGGAAAAGGGCGGCGTCGCGGCCCAGCGGAGGTGGCAACTGATCGTTGCTGTCGGAGGACTTTGGCATTGGGAAAAACCATAACACGCGCTTTGTGCGCCGCGTGTCGGCCAAAACCGGACGTGTTTCGCGGCGGGGGCCGCGACCTGCGGATCTCCCTCAGGCAGGCAGCGTGGCCAGGCCCGGCAGGAAATCGCCCAGCATGCGCAGCAGCGTGGCCGCGTTGACCGGCTTGAACAGCACCGGCACGCCGGAAGCGCGCACACGCTGCAGCCGCTCGGGCGCGGTCTCGCCGGTGACCAGCACCAGCGGCGCGTCGAGCCCGAAGCGCCGCTGCAGCCGCTGGCCCACGTCCAGGCCGTTGTCGCCGTTGGCGAGGCGGTAGTCGCACAGCAGCAGCACGAAGGGCTCGGCTTGCGTTCCGGGCCGGCCGAGCGCGTCGATGGCCTCGGCCTCGTTGGCCGCCGTCTCCACTGCGATGCCGTGGCCCTGCAGCAACCGCGCCATGGCCTCGCGGATCTCGGCCTCGTCGTCGATCAGGAGAACGCGGCCGTGCGCTGCCTGTATTGCCTCGGCCGATGGCAATGGGTGCGCGGCAGGCGCAATGGAGATTACCGGTGCGGCAGCCGTTCGCTGTGGCTGCTGCATCGAGGCAGCCGCTTGCTGTTCGTGCTGCGGCGCGGCCGCGACCATCGGCAGTTGCAGGCGAAAGCGCGTGCCGCGCCCGACGCGCGAAGTCACCTGCACCGGATGGTCGAGCAGCCGCGACAGCCGCTCGACGATCGACAGGCCGATGCCCAGCCCCTGCGCGCGGTCGCGGCCCGGGTTCTGCACCTGGTAGTACTCCTCGAACACGCGGTCCTGCTGCTCGGGCGCGATGCCGATGCCGGTGTCCAGCACCTCGATCCACACGACGCCGCCGCGCGCGCGTGCGCGCACCGAGACGCCGCCGTGCGCGGTGTACTTCAGCGCGTTGTCCACGAGGTTCGAGAGCATGCGGTAGAGCAGTTGCGGGTCGCTGTGGACCCACAGGCCGCTCGCGCGCACCCGCAACTGCAGCGCGCGCTGCTCGGCCTGCGCCGCGAACATGTGGTTGAGGGAGCGGAACATCGCGTCCAGCGACACCGGCGCGATGTCCGGCGTGATCACGCCCGCGTCCAGGCGCGAGACGTCCAGCATGGTGTCGAGCGAATTGCCCAGCGCATTCACCGCGCGCATCAGCCGCTGCGCGTTGCGGCTGCCGTGGTGCTCGCGCAGTTCGTTTTCCAGCGCGGCGCCGAAGAGGGCGATGGCGTGCAGCGGCTGGCGCAGGTCGTGGCTGGCGGTGGCGAGGAAGCGCGTTTTCTCGGCGCTCGCGCGCTCGGCGGCGGCGATCTGCACGCCCAGTTGGGCGGCCAGCGCCTCGTTCTCGAAGCGCAGCACCAGCGAATCGGTCAGGAGCTTGTGCTGCTGGCCGCCCACGCGCAGCGTGAACAGCAGGTAGCCGAGGCTGAAGACCGCGAGGAAGAGATGCATCGCGTCGCCCTGCCAGGCCAGCGCGGCGATCAGGCTCGCCATCATCGGCAGGGTGTAGCCGTAGAGCGCGGGCTTGAGCGGCCACAGGAGCTGCATGGCGCGGGCGCAGCTGCCGATGACGACGACGGTCAGCACCGAGGTGGTGGGCAGGTCGTCGGCCGAGATGAAGAGCCACGGCGCGGTCGCCGTCGCCATGCTGACCAGCGTGACGGTGCGCGAATGCCGGCGCGCCCAGCGGATGGTGTCCTGCAGCGGCACATCGGCGTGCCAGCGCGGCATGAGGAAGAGGGCGAGGCCGAAGCTCAGGTGGGCGGCCATCCAGGCGAGGATCCACCATCGCGGGCGGTGCAGGTACATGACGATGCCCAGCGCCGCACCGAGGCCGAAGTGAACCAGGATCGATGCGTTGTAGGCCGCGTACACCGAGGCCACGTGCTCGCGCAGCACGCGGAGGCCAAGATCGCCCGGCACCCCCGGGCGGGGCGGCGGGGATGGGTGTGACAGCGTCGGCTCGGTGGCATTCACCCGATCGATGCTATCGGGCCGATTTGCAGGGAGAAGTGCCAGAAGTCATGCCCGCCATGTCCGCGAAAGGCGGAGCGCGACTTTTTCTTCAGCTTTCTTGCAGCGATGCCGCCACGGCCTCGATGCGCGCGCGGTGGATGGCGTCGCCGATCTGCGGCCCGGTCGCGCCCGACTGCTGCGCCTTGCGCGCGACCACGTCGGTGGGCACGGCCGCGGCGGTCGCCAGCACGGCGAGCAGGCGTTCGCGCTGCGGATAGGGCCTGTCCTCGAAACCGAGCCGTCCGCGCGCGTCGCACTCGCAGGCCAGCAGCACTTCGGCAAAACGCGCGGGCTTCCTGAAGGCGTCGCAGCGCTCCAGCAGGCGCACCAGCGGCGCCGCATCGAGCTCGCTGCTGCGATGCACATTGCCGTGCTCGCGCGCGACCACCTCGGCCAGTTCGCGGATCTCGACTGGCACGCGCCAGCGGTCGCACACCGCATGCAGCAGGTCGACGCTGCGCTTCTCGTGGCCGATGTGGCGCGGCAGCACATCCGCGGGCGTGGTGCCCTTGCCCAGGTCGTGCATCAGGCAGGCAAAGCGCACCGGCAAGCTGGCCGAGAGCCGCGCGCTGGTGTCGATGACCATCATCAGGTGCACGCCGGTGTCGATCTCGGGGTGGTGCGCCTCGGGCTGCGGCACGCCCCAGAGGCGGTCGACCTCGGGCAGCAGCACGGCGAGGGCGCCGCATTCGCGCAGCACTTGGAACATGCGGGAGGGGCGCGCTTCCATGAGACCGCGCGCGAGCTCCTGCCAGACGCGCTCGGGCACCAGCGCATCGGCCTCGCCGGCCCGGACCATCTCGCGCATCAGCGCCATGGTTTCCGGGGCGACCGAGAAATCGTCGAAGCGCGCGGCAAAGCGCGCCAGCCGCAGGATGCGCACCGGGTCTTCGCGGAAGGCGTCGGTCACGTGGCGCAGCACCTTGTCTCGCAGGTCGCGCTGGCCGTGGAAGGGGTCGGCGAGGTGATCGGGGTCGGGCTCGAATTGGCCGTCGGCGCTCACCAGTTCGGCCGGCAGCGCGATGGCGTTGATGGTCAGGTCGCGGCGGGCGAGGTCTTGCTCCAGCGTCACGTCGGGCGCGGTGTGGACGGTGAAGCCGCGGTAGCCGGGCGCGCTCTTGCGCTCGGTGCGGGCGAGGGCGTATTCCTCGCGCGTCTTCGGATGCAGGAACACCGGAAAGTCGCGCCCCACGGGCAGGTAGCCGCGCCGGGTCATGTCTTCGGGCGTGGCGCCGACGACCAGCCAGTCATGGTCGGACACCGGCCGCCCGAGCACCCGGTCGCGGACGGCGCCGCCGACGAGAAAGATTTTCATGGCCGCAGTGTAGGGATGAGGAATGCGGGAGATGGCGAATGGGGCGGCGAATGAGGTGGGAGTTAGGGATAGGGATACCCCGCACCCACTAAATAGAACGAGCGTTCGATAATTTCGAATTGCAAACAGAACGAACGTTCGTTTATTTGTTGGAACGCAGCGCCGACCACGGGCTGGCATCGCGTTCACCGGGATATTTCAACCAAAGGAGCATTCACATCATGAAGAAAACAATGTTTGCGCTGGCGGCTCTGGGTGCCTTGGCGTCCGGCAGCGCGTTTGCGCAAAACGCCGGCGACTGGGTCGCGGGGGCAGGCTGGTTCCACCTCGCGCCTCAGGACTCGAGCAAGCCGCTCCAGGTGACGGCGCCGGTGCAGAGCGTGCTGCCGGGTTCGGGCGCCAGCGTCAAGGACTCGGACACGCTCGGCTTGAGCCTGGCCTACTTCATCGACAGCCACTGGGCTGTGGAAGGCGTCCTGGGCATTCCGCCGAAGTTCAAGCTCGAGGGCCAGGGCACGCTGGCCCGGGTGGGCGAACTGGGCGAAGCCCGCCAGTGGAGCCCCACGGTCCTGGTGAAGTACAACTTCAACGAAGGCAACGACGCCTTCCGTCCGTTCGTGGGCCTGGGCGCCACCTACGTCTGGTACAGCGACGTGAAGCTCACCTCGAACCTGCAGGGCGCACTGGCCAGCCAGTTCCGCCAGTCGCCGTACTCGGTGAACACCACCGCCAAGCTCGACAGCTCGTTCGCGCCGGTGCTCAATGCCGGTGTCTCCTACCAGCTCGACAAGCACTGGGGCATCGCCTTCTCGGTGTCGTACATCCCGCTGAAGACCAAGGCCAAGCTGACGACGACGTCGATCACCGGCCTGCCGGTTGCCTGCAGCGAAGCGAGCCTGAAGCTGAACCCGATCGTCACCTTCCTGTCGGCAACCTACAGGTTCTGATCCCCGCCTGCCGCGCGAGCAAGCCCTATCGCGCTGTGCGGTAGGGCTCTTCGAACTGCAGGAAATCCTTCTCCGCCAGCGCTTGGTCGATCCAGGCCTTGATGCCCGGCAGCGCCTGCACGCGTTCGATGTAGGCCGAGATGGCCGGCGGCACCGGCAGGCCATAGGTCTTGATGCGCGTGCCGATGGGCGCGAAGTACGCGTCGGCGATGGTGAAGTCGCCGAACAGCAGCGGGCCGCCATGGGTGCCGAGCAGGTCGCTCCACATCTGCACGATGCGGTCGAGGTCGCTGCGCACCTCGGGCTGTTCCTCGAGCAGCCGGGCGCCGACCTCGGGCAGCGACGCCTCGATGTTCATCCCGCAATGGCCGCGCAGGCCGCCGAAACCCGAGTGCATCTCGGCGCAGATGCTGCGCGCGCGTGCCCGGTCGGCCACAGCCTCGGGCCACAGCTGCTTCTCGGGAAAGGTCTCGGCCAGGTATTCGGCGATGGCCAGCGTGTCCCACACCACGAGGTCGCCATCGACCAGCACCGGCACCTTGGCCACCGGGTTCAGCGCGGCGATGGTGTGCTTGAACTGCGACTCCGCCTCGAAGGAATCGAAGCGCACCATCACCTCGTCGAAAGCGATGCCGGCCTGCTTCATGAGCACCCAGGGGCGCATGGACCACGACGAGTAGTTCTTGTTGCCGATGTAGAGCTTGCGCATGAGGGTTCCTTCGGTTCGATTCGGTGAGGGCAAAGCCTTCGATGCTAGCCGCGCGGCGCGCCGCCATTGATGCCGAACGCGGCGCGAATTGATGCCTGTCAGCGGTCGCGGGGCTTGTCGTCCGGCGAGGCGATCACGCGCTGTGCGTCGTCTTTCGCGATGGTGCGCTCGAGCAGGCTCACCAGCCGCGGCACCAGCGACAGCACGGCCAGCGCCAGCAGCGCGCTCAGCAGGGCGGTGGCTTCGCGGCCGAGTCCGCAGGCCATGCCGATGGCCGCAGTCATCCAGAGCCCGGCGGCGGTGGTGAGGCCCTGCACGTGCGATTCGTCCTTGCCCTGCTTGAGGATGGTGCCGGCGCAGAGAAAACCCACGCCCGCCACCAGCCCCTGGATCACCCGGCTCATGTCTGCCGGCACGATGCCGGTCTGCTGCGGGATCAGCACGAACATCGCCGAGCCGATCGCCACCAGCATGTGCGTGCGCACGCCGGCCGCCTTGCCCTGCTGCTCGCGCTCGAAGCCGAGCATGAAGCCGAGCACGCCGGCGAGCGTGAGGCGAACGACGATGCGGGTGAGTTGCGCGACATCCGTCACGTCCGAGAACTCGGACGCGATGGTGTCGAGCACCTCGTCGTGCCAGCTCATGTCAGGGCAGGTCTTTGTTCGGTTCGGGTTCGGCGGCGTCGCGCGGCCCGATGCGGCCCAGCCGCTCCTTCAGCGACTGCGGCCGGCCGCTGATGATCGCCGCGTAGTTGGTGGTGTTGGCCAGTACCTTCTTCACGTAGTCGCGGGTCTCGCTGAAGGGCACGTTCTCGGCCCAGATCGCTGCGTCGAGCACCGGGCCGTTGCGCCAGTTGCGCGGCCGGCCGGGGCCGGCGTTGTAGGCGGCGGCGGCCAGCGCCATCGAACCGTCGAAGTCGTCGAGCGCGAGCTTCAGGTAGTTGGTGCCGATGGTGATGTTGGTCTCGCGGTCGTTGATCTGGCCGGGCGTGAAGTCGGTCATGCCGATCTTGCGGGCCGTCCAGCGCGCGGTGGCGGGCATGACCTGCATGAGGCCCGAGGCGCCGACGCCCGAGCGGGCGTCCATGATGAAGCGGCTTTCCTGGCGGATGAGGCCGTACACGTAGGCCGGATCGAGGCCGATGTCCTGGCTCTTGCGCAGCACGGTGTCGTGGAAGGGCATCGGGAAGCGCTGCTCCACGTCGATGGTGCCCTTGGTGCGTTCGCTGGTGTTGATGCAGCGGTCCCACACCTCGCGCTGGCAGGCGAAGTCGGCCGCGGCGAGCAGGGCGCGGTCGTCCATGCCGCCCTTGTCGTGCAGGTTGGTGGCGTAGTTCCACTCGCGCGTGCCTTCGGAGCGCAGGCCGATCGCGATCGCGTAGAGGCCACGGTTGAGCGCGACGTTGCTGCGCGCCGCCGCCTTTTCCTCGGGCGTGAGCGGTGCGGGGCGGGTGGCCGTGACGACGCGCTGGCCCAGCTCTTCGAGCGCGAGCATTTCATAGAAGCCGCGCGTGCCGGCAATGCTGGTGTAGAGCTCGCGGGCCTGGGCGCGGCGTTCCTCGCTGCGTTCGCTGGCGAGCGCGCGGGCCTTCCAGTAGACCCAGGTGGGATCGAGCTGGGCGGTTTCGCTCATCGCGTTGATGGCGGGCGCCACGTCCTTCCACTGGCCGGCGCGCAGCGCGGCGCGCACGCGCCAGCCGAGCATGTCGTCCGACAGGTCGCTGTTCTTCGTCACGTTGCCGAAATAGCCCACGGCCTGCGGCGAGAGCTTGTTGGCCGAGGCGCGGCCGATGGCGCCCCAGAGCCAGTTGCGCTCCTCGGCCGAGAGCATCGGGCCCCACTTGCTGTCGAGCTGCGAGGCGGCCATGTCGGGGTCGGCAATCGCGACCTTGATGAGCGCGAGCACCACCAGCTCCTTGCGCGACTTGGCCGCGACGAAGGCACGGCCGACGAGGAACTTGGCCGAGCTGGCGTTGAGCTCCTCGAAGAGCGGCAGCGCATCGGGCGCTGCGATGGTGACGGCGCCGCGCGCGGCCTGCGGGCGGTTGGCCTCGATGGCCAGGCGCGCCTTCTTCCACGCGTCGTTGGTTGACATGAGGCGGGCCGCGACCATGCGGTCGGCGGCGGTGAGGCAACCGTCGTCGGCTTCCTTCTGGCTGAACCAGTTGCGGCGCACTTCGTCGGCCTGGGCCTGGGTGGCGGTGCCCGAGCGCAGCGTGTCGACCAGCACCGCGTAGCAGCGCACCTGCGCGTCGTCGCCCATGCGGTAGCCGGCAACGTTGGCCGAGAAGCCGTCCCAGTCGCGGCGCTGGCCAAGCAGCAGCAGCCAGTCGTTGCGGAGACGATCTTCCTGATAAGTGCCGGGGTAGCGAGCGTAGAAGTCCTGCACTTCGTTCGGCGCGGCTTCCTGCAGGCGGGCCTTCAGTTCCCAGTAAGCGGCCCAGGGTTCGAGCGCGTGGCCGCGGGCTTGGGGGAGGAGGGCGGTGAGACGGGCCTTGTCGCCGCGCTGGAAGGCCTGCTTCATCTGCACCAGCACGTCGTCGTTGGTGTTGGTGTTGGTCTGTGCGCTGGCGGGGGGATGAAAGAGCAGTGCAGCGGCAGTCAGTACGAGGGAAAAAGCAACGGCTGGCGTTGCGTTGCGCGGGCGGTTGCGCATGGATGCCAAAATGCTTGGGAACTGCATCGGGGGATTATGGACAAGTCAAAGGGAGCCGACACCTCGGCGACGGCGAGTTTTCTGAAGGATCAGTTGCGCAAGGCATTGATCGAACAACGTCTGGCGATGCCGGACCGGCTGACACGCGCCGACCTGCTGCAGCGCGTCATGCGCATCTGGCTGGTCGGCCGGCCCGACACCGTGATCGGCGCCTATTGGCCGATCAAGGGCGAGTTCGATCCGCTGCCCGCGCTGCACCGCTGGAAGGAAGACGGCGAGCTGATGGAAGAGACGCAGCGCCGCCGCATCGGACTGCCCGTGATCGACAAGGTTCACAAGACCCTCACCTTCCATGCCTGGTATCCGGGCTGCCAGATGGAAGAAGACGCCTACGGCATTCCCAAGCCCAAGGACACCGAGCTGATCGTGCCGACCCTGCTGTTCGTGCCCTGCGTGGGCTACAGCGCCGGCGGCTACCGGCTGGGCTACGGCGGCGGTTTCTACGACCGCACGCTGGCGGCGCTGGAGCCGCGGCCGTTCACGGTGGGTCTGGGCTTCACGCACGGCTTCCTAGAGGACTTCGAACCCGAAGCGCACGACCTGCCGCTCGACGCCATCCTCAACGACAACGGCGTCGTCTGGCCGATGTCTTGAGCCCCCCGGCTTTTCACTTCGTGTAACTCCAGCCCCCAAGGGGGAGGCGCGGCCCGGCGGCGGCCGCATTCCCGATCAATCGATGTCGTCGATGGTGTCCGGATCGGGCACCTCGCCGATGGTCCCGCGCGTGGTGTCGGCCTGCAGCAGCAGCCAGTCCCAGAAGGCCTTGATCTCGGGCCGCAGCGCGTTGCGCGGGCCGGCGATGAGCCAGTAGGACATCGGTGAATCCATGCGGTGCTGCGGCAGCACCTCGACCAGGTCGCCGTTGGCCAGGCTTTCGGCGATCAGCGAGCTGCGCGCCAGCACCACGCCCTGTCCGGTGAGCGCGGCCTGCACCATCTGGTAGGCGTAATTGAAATAGAGCCAGCGCTTGGGCTGCGCGCGCTCCAGGCCATTCACTTCGAACCAGCGCCGCCACGTCAGCCATTCGAGGTGCGTGCGATGCGCATCGCCGGCCTCGATCAGCGTGAAGCGCGTGATGTCTTCCGGCGTCTTGATCGGCGGGCTGCTCTTGATGAGCCAGGGGCTCGCCACCGGCGTGAGGTTTTCGCCGAACAGGCGCACGGCGGTGGGCGGCATGGCCTCGCGGGGGCCGTAGCGCAGGGCGATGTCCACGTCGGCCACCTCGAGGTCCACCGCCACGTCGCTGGCGTCGATGCGGATGTCGATCTCGGGGTTGTCGCGCTGGAAGGCCTCCAGCCGCGGGATCAGCCACATCGAGGCAAACGACGCAAACGTGGTGAGCGACACGCTCTTGCGCCCCGCGCTCTGGCGAATCTGGCGCACCGCCATGTCGATGCGCGGCAGCGACTGCTGCACCGAGAGCAGCAACTGCGCTCCGGCGCTGGTCAGCTCCACCGCCCGCGTGTGGCGCAGGAACAGCGACACGCCCACTTCCTCTTCCAGCGACTGGATCTGGCGGCTGACCGCCGACTGGGTCAGCGCCATTTCCTCGGCCGCGGCGCGGAAATTCAGGTGCCGGGCGACGGCCTCGAAGGCGCGCAGATGGCCGGCGGAGATCGGGCGGGAGCGCAGGTGGGTTTGCGAATGTTGCATGGAGGTGCCTTTGAAAGGCCGGCTGCATCTGCTTGCGCTGTCCCTTCGGGGAACACCGCGGAACCGGCTTTGCCGGGCTGCAGGTGTTGCCCCCGGCGAGGGGGGAGGAGAAGCGACACGAAGTGCGCGAAGCCTGGGGGAGAGCCTTGATTGATGCGAAACCAGCATCAGTAGGCTACTTCGTTTTCATTGGACCCACAACGCCCGGGAAACGATCATTCATTCCCGAACTGCGCCATTGCCTCCGTCCTGTCAATCGCACTTCGGCAAGCCCAAGGAGTTTCATCATGTCCACCGCCGTCTGCACCACCCCATCGCTCGCTTCCCTGTCGATCCCCGCCCGTACCGCTGCCGCCGCCGTGCCCCCGGCCGTACGCCGCGGCGCCTGGCAGATTGCCCCCGGCGAGGCAATGAGCCTGAAGGCGCGTGCGGCCAGCGTCCTGCGCGTCAAGCAGGGCCGGGTATGGATCACGCCCGATGCCACGCTGGCCAATCCCAGCGAAGACCTGGTGCTCGCACCGGGCGAATCGATGACGGTGGCCGCCGGCCAGCGCATCGTGATGGAAGCATGGGATGGCTACGGTGCCACCTACACATGGGATCAGGCCTGAACGGTCACCGGTTCCATGGACGCACAAAGGCGGCTTCGGCCGCCTTTTTCTTTTTGTCGGCGGCTTCGAGCGCCTTTTTCTTTTTCAGCCGCTGATGTCGAAGCTGGAGCGCAGCGCCAGGAAATGCTTGAACGCGGCTTCCCCTTCCAGGGCGTGCACGCCGGCCATCAGATCAGGGCCTTCGCTCTCGGCCAGGCCCAGGCCGAAGCCGCTGTAGCGGCGCGATTCCAACTGGCCCTCGTGGACCAGCCGCACCTCGGTGTGCCGGAGGTCTCGTTCGATGCTCCGCATCAATGCCTTCACCGCATCGCGCGGGCCCTCCAGGTGCTGGCAGAAACGCATGCCGTCGAAGACCAAGAGGCCGGTGATCTTTCGCTGGGCATTGCGGGCCCGTGCCTGGCCGACGATGGTGCCCACGGCATTGGGGGGCAGGTCTTGCGCGAGTACGCTGCAATAGAAAATTTCGTGGAGCGGCTGTTCGTCTGTCATGCGTCTTGGAAGAAAACGCTGCGGAGTCTAGACAGCGGCGACGGCCGGCGAAATGTAAAAAGACACAGCGCAAAAGCCTATAGTGCCGCGTGAGATTCGATGACTATCCCGTTGCCGCGTCCCCTCCCCAAGGGGTGAATCCTTGCGACGACTGCGCGCTGCGCCGGCTTGAGGCGTTCCTGCCCGCATCGCCGGAAGAGCTCAAGACCATCCAGTCGTTCCGCGTCGGCGCCCGGCGGGTGGAAGCCGGCGGCTCGATCATCGAAGAGCACCGGCCCAGCACGCAGCTCTTCACCCTTTATTCGGGGTGGGCGTTTCGCTACAAGACCCTGACCGACGGGCGCCGACAGATCCTGAGTTTTCTGCTGCCCGGCGATTTCATCGGCCTGCAGGACGAATTCGCCGAAGGCCAGACGCACGGCGTGGAAGCCGTGACCGACGTTTCGCTGTGCGCCTTCTCGCGCGACCGCCTCTGGCCGCTCTTCCACGCCCAGCCCAAGCTCGGCTACGACATCACCTGGCTCGCGGCGCGCGAGGAAAAGATGGTGGACGACAACCTCGTCACCACCGGCCGGCGCAACGCGGGCGAGCGGGTGGCGATGCTGCTCATGCACCTGTACCGCCGGGCCGAACGCGTGGGCATGGTGCGCGACGGCTGGGTGGAGTTTCCGTTCAACCAGCAGCACATCGCCGATGCGCTGGGGCTTTCGCTGGTGCACACCAACAAGACCCTGCGCCGCCTGCAGCGCCTGGGGCTCCACAAGCTCGATGCGGGGTGGCTCCGCATCCTGGAGCCGCATGCGCTGGAGGCGCTGGGCGACTATTTCGAGCGGCCGCTGCGGCCCGTTCCGCTGATCTGAAAGCGCGCCGGCCGCGGCCTCAGCGCGTGGCCACCACCAGTTGCCGCAGGTCGCTCTGGTAGGCCTGCAGCCGGCGCACCGCTTGCTCGCGCTGGCTGGCGCTGGTGCCGTTGTGCAGGGCCGCGAGATTCCGGCAGCCTTCCTCCAGCAGCGCCTGCTGCTGGTCGCGCCAGGGGCCGGGCGGCGGCTCCGCGATGCGCAGCAGATAGGCATGCAGCGCGGCGCGCGCCTCGGCCGGCGACGGCTTCTTCGTGGCGAACCCGCGCAGCATCGCCAGCGCCTCCTGCTGGCGCTTGCGGCGCTCGGCATCGGCGAGCTGCGGGCTGAAGACCGACTGCGCCACCTGCTGCTTCAGCAGATCGCGCTGCTCGGACGTGAGGCGGCCGTAGAAGTCTTCCATGCGGTCGAGGAACTGGTCGTAGCGCTTTTCCTGCACCTGCGCGGGCGTGCGGTCGAGCCAGTCCTTGCGGTAGTCGTTGTTGAGCTTGGCGTACTTGCGCTCCAGCTGCTGCAACTGCGATTCGCTCAAAGTGAGTGCCAGGTCGGTGGTGGCCGGCTCGGCGCGCTCGACCGCGGCCAGCAGGCGCTCGCGAATGCTGTCGGCGAATTTGCAGGCCTGTGCCGGCGTCACCTCGCCCGGCGCCAGGCCTTGCGCTTCCTGCAGCAGGGTGATGACCTTGGGCAGCTCGTTCTGCCGGTGCCAGGCCAGCAACTGGGCGAGTTCGTCGCGCACCTTGGGTGTCTGGGTGCTGTCGAAATCGAAATACCCGTCGAGCCACCAGTAGCTCACCTCGGGCAGGTTGTTGTAGGCCAGCTTCACCGCGCTGCAGGCGCCCAGCGCAGAGACCAGCAGCAGCACGCCGATAATTCGCGCCAGTTCCGCGCAACGCATCCGGGAAAACACAAGCATGAATCAGACTCCGCAGCAGCAAAAGCAAGACATCCAGGGGCCGATCGACGTGGTGATCATGGCGGCCGGCAAAGGCACGCGCATGAAAAGCAGACTGCCCAAAGTGTTGCATCGTTTGGGCGGCCGCGCGCTGATCGCGCATGTTGCCGACACCGCCGCCCGCATCGGCGCTCGCCATGTGGTGGTCGTGACCGGCCACTGTGCTGCCGAGGTCGAGGCCGCGATGGCCGGCGCCGTCGGCGGCGCGACGCCCCGTTTCGCACGCCAGGAACCGCAGCTGGGCACCGGCCACGCCGTGCAGCAGGCGACGCCGCTGCTGCCCGACGACGGCACGGTGGTCGTGCTCTCGGGCGACGTGCCGCTCATCGGCGAAGCCACGCTGCGGGCGCTGGTTGCCGCCAGTGCCGGCGAGCGCCTGGCGCTGCTGACCATCGAATTCGACGACCCGAGCGGCTACGGCCGCGTGATCCGAAGTGCGGCCGGCGGGGCGGTGACGGCCATCGTCGAGCACAAGGACGCCAACGAGGCGCAGCGCGCGGTGCGCGAGATCTACAGCGGCGTGATGGCCGTGCCCGCGCGCCTGCTCAAGGGCTGGCTCGCGCGGCTGGACAACCGCAATGCGCAGAATGAGTACTACCTGACCGACGTCGTGAAGCTCGCCGCAGCCGACGGCGTGTCGGTGGTGGCGCACATCACGACCGATGCGCTGCAGGTGGCGGGCATCAACAGCCCGGTGCAGCTCGCGGCGCTCGAGCGCGCCTGGCAACTGCGCCAGGCGAATGCGCTGATGGAGCAGGGCGTGCGCCTGGCCGACCCGGCGCGCTTCGACCTGCGCGGCACGCTGGCATGCGCGGGGGACGTCGAGATCGACGTCAACTGCGTGTTCGAAGGCGCGGTGTCGCTGGGCGAGGGCGTGCGCATCGGTGCGAACTGCGTGATCGCCAACGCGCGCATCGAGGCCGGCGCGGTGATCCATCCGTTCACCCACATCGACGGCGAGAAGGCCGGCGTGACGGTGGGCGAGCGCGCCCTGATCGGCCCGTTCGCGCGCCTGCGCCCCGGCGCGCAACTCGGGACGGAGGTGCACATCGGCAATTTCGTCGAGGTGAAGAACTCCACGCTCGCGGCCGGCGCCAAGGCCAATCACCTGGCCTACCTGGGCGATGCCACGGTGGGCGAGCGCGTCAACTACGGCGCGGGCAGCATCACCGCCAACTACGACGGCGCCAACAAGCACCGCACGGTGATCGAGGCCGACGTGCACATCGGCAGCAACTGCGTGCTGGTGGCGCCGGTCACCATCGGCGCGGGCGGCACCATCGGGGGCGGATCGACCGTCAACAAGTCGACCGAACCGGGCGCGCTGACCGTGGCGCGCAGCAAGCCGGTGAGTTTTCCCGACTGGAAGCGGCCGCAGAAGAAGCCGAAGGCCTGATATCGCATTGCGTTCGAAAAGACGAATCCGTTCACGCTGAGCTTGTCGAAGCGCCGCGTGAGGCTTCGATCCTTCGACAAGCTCAGGACAGGCCAAGCTCAGCCCGAACGGTTCTCGTTGATCAAACGCGAGGTCGTATGCGAGGTCGTATGAACGGCTGCCTCAGCCCAGCGGCACCGCGGGTTCGAACTTGGCGCGCTTGAGGCTGAAGAACGCCTTCACGTTGCGCACGTTGGCATCGGCCGTGAACAGGCGCTGGGTCAGCGCGCCGTAGTCCGGCATGTCGCGCGCCGCGACCACCAGCACGAAGTCGGGGCCGGGCGAGACGCGCCAGCACTGCTGCACCGCGTCGTCGGCGATCACGCGGGTTTCGAAGGCGTCGAGCGCGGCGGCGTCCTGCCGGTCCAGCGAAATCTCGACCACCGCCTGCAGTCCGTGGCCCAGCACCGCGGCCAGCCGGTCGGGCGAGAGCAGTGCGACCTGGCGCTCGATGAGGCCTTCGTCCTTCAGCCGCTGAACCCGTCGGAGGCACGTGGGCGGGGAGATGCCCACGTCGGCGGCGAGGCGCTGGTTGGTCTGCGAGGCGTCGCGCTGCAGCGCTTCGAGCAGCCGGAGGTCTACTGCATCGAGGGAGATTGATTCCATATATCGATAAATTATGGAATAAAAATCCAAATAGAAGAAGTGATGAAATAAAACTCCAAATTCAATGGAATTTCGAGGGCATATTTTCTCTTCACCTCCCTACCATCTGGCCTCTTCTTCATTCAAAGGCAGCTCACCATGTGCGGCATCGTCGGGGCAGCGTCCCATCGCAACATCGTTCCGGTCCTCGTCCAGGGCCTCCAGCGGCTCGAGTACCGCGGCTATGACTCCTGCGGCGTCGCGGTGCATGCGAGCGGCCTCACCCGGGCGCGCACCACCTCGCGCGTGGCGGAGCTCGTCACCCAGGTGCGCGAAGACAAGGTCGAAGGCCTGACCGGCATCGCCCACACGCGCTGGGCCACGCACGGCGCGCCGGCCGTTCACAACGCGCACCCGCACTTCAGCCACGGTCCCGGCGCCGACGCGCAGGGCGCGCGCCCCGGCCGCATCGCGCTCGTGCACAACGGCATCATCGAAAACCACGAAGCGCTGCGCGCCGCGCTCGAAGCCAAGGGCTACGTGTTCGAGAGCCAAACCGACACCGAGGTCATCGCCCATCTCGTCGACAGCCTCTACAACGGCGACCTGTTCGAGGCCGTGAAGGCCGCGGTGCTGCAACTGCACGGCGCCTACGCCATCGCCGTGATCTGCCGCGACGAGCCGCAGCGCGTGGTCGGCGCGCGCGCCGGCTCGCCGCTGATCCTCGGCGCGGGCAAGGACGGCAGCGAGAACTTCCTCGCGAGCGACGCGATGGCGCTCGCGGGCGTGACCGACCAGATCGTCTATCTCGAAGAAGGCGACGTGGTCGACCTGCAGCCGGGCAAGTACTGGATCGTCGACAAGAACCACAAGCCCGTGACGCGCCAGGTGCGCACCGTGCTCGCGCACAGCGGCGCGGCCGAACTCGGCCCCTACCGCCACTACATGCAGAAGGAAATCTTCGAGCAGCCGCGCGCCATCGGCGACACGCTCGAAGGCGTGGCGGGCATCGTGCCCGAGCTGTTCGACGGCATCGGCCAGGACGGCGCCACGGGCGCCAGCGCGCATCGCGTTTTCAAGGACATCGACAAGATCCTCATCCTCGCCTGCGGCACCAGCTACTACAGCGGCTGCACCGCCAAGTACTGGCTCGAGAGCATCGCCAAGATTTCCACCCAGGTCGAGATCGCGAGCGAATACCGCTACCGCGACTCGGTGCCCGACCCCAAGACGCTGGTGGTCACCATCAGCCAGTCGGGCGAAACGGCCGACACGCTCGCCGCGCTCAAGCACGCCCGCTCGCTCGGCATGGAACAGACGCTGACGATCTGCAACGTCGCGACCAGCGCGATGGTGCGCGAGTGCAAGCTGGCGTACATCACGCGTGCCGGCGTGGAGATCGGCGTGGCGTCGACCAAGGCCTTCACCACGCAGCTCGCCGGCCTGTTCCTCCTGACGCTGGCCATCGCGCAGACCAAGGGCCATCTCACCGAAGCCGACGAGGCGCGCTACCTGAAGGAAATGCGCCATCTGCCGGTCGCGCTGCAATCGGTGCTCGCGCTGGAGCCGCAGATCATCGGCTGGGCCGAGGACTTCGCGCGCAAGGACAACGCCCTGTTCCTCGGCCGCGGGCTGCACTACCCGATCGCGCTCGAAGGTGCGCTCAAGCTCAAGGAAGTGACGTACATCCACGCCGAGGCGTACGCGGCCGGCGAGCTCAAGCACGGCCCGCTCGCGCTGGTGACGAGCGAGATGCCGGTGGTCGCGGTCGCGCCGAACGACGCGCTGCTGGAAAAGCTCAAGAGCAACCTGCAGGAAGTGCGCGCGCGCGGTGGCGTTCTGTATGTGCTGGCCGACGGCGACACGAAGATCAAGAGCGGCGAAGGGCTGCATGTGATCCGCATGCCGGAGCACTACGGCCAACTGTCGCCGCTGCTGCACGTGGTGCCGCTGCAGCTGCTGGCGTATCACACGGCGTGTGCGCGCGGGACCGATGTGGACAAGCCGCGGAATCTGGCGAAGAGCGTGACGGTGGAGTGAGGCGGACAGGGCCCGTTGGACCTAGCGAAGGCCTGAAACGCCTTCGGCAAGCACCTCGTCCAACCTCGCAAGAAAGATATCCGCGTGCGCTTCGGAGAACGGCAAGGGCGGACGCACCTTGAGCACGTTGCCCGCGATGCCTGCAGCCCCGATCAACACGCCGCGCTCGCGCATGGCGTTGACGATCCTTGTCGTTTCGGTCGGGGCCGGCGTCTTGGCGGCTCTGTCGCGCACGAGCTCGATGCCGACGAACAAGCCCTCGCCGCGTATGTCGCCAATGAGTTCGTGCCGTTCGGCGAGCCGGGCAAGACCGGCCTTGAGATAGCAACCGACGCGTTTGGCGTTCTCTTGCAAACCTTCCCGCTCGATCACATCCAGCACCGCCGTTCCGACATTGGCCGAAACGGGGTTGCCGCCGAACGTATTGAAGTACCGGCAGCGCTCGCCGAATTCGCGCAGCAACTGCGAGCGGCAGACCATGCCTGCCATTGGATGCCCATTGCCCATGGGCTTGCCGAGCGTCACCATGTCAGGCACCACGCCGTGGCGCTGAAAGCCCCACATGTGCGACCCCATGCGTCCGAAACCGGCCTGGACCTCGTCGGCAATGAAGACGGCGCCCGCAGCACGCATGGTTGCGACCGCCTCCGCCACGAAACCCGCTGGATCTGTGTAGACCCCGTCGCTGGAGAAGGCGGTGTCCAGCAGCAGCGCGGCCGGCCGAATGCCGGCCTGGCGCATGTCCTCGATCGCCCTGCCGACATGCGCGGCGAAGTCTCGACCGGCTTCGGGCCCTTGCCCGACTGGCATGGGCACGGTGCGCACATGGCTGCCGAGCGGCGC
Source organism: Variovorax paradoxus EPS (assembly GCF_000184745.1). Taxonomy (NCBI): domain Bacteria; kingdom Pseudomonadati; phylum Pseudomonadota; class Betaproteobacteria; order Burkholderiales; family Comamonadaceae; genus Variovorax; species Variovorax paradoxus. The sequence continues at coordinate 1,192,827 of NC_014931.1, forward strand.
ATGCGCCCCCAGTGAAGGCGAGAGTTCGGCCAGCGCGCTGGTGACGCCGTGGTACGCGAACTGCGTGACGACGATGCCGGAGCCACCGGTGCAGGCCCTGGCCACTCGCAAGGCCAGGTCGTTCGCCTCGCTCCCGCTGCAAGTGAACATCACATGCGCGAGCTCCACCGGGAAAGAAGCGAGCAGGCGTTCGGCATAGTCGACAACGTCTTCGTGCAGGTAGCGCGTATGCGTGTTCAGCTGGGCCGCTTGCCGCGCCAGCGCGGCGACGACTTCGGGGTGGCAGTGCCCCACGCAGGCGACGTTGTTGTAGGCGTCGAGATAGGGCGTGCCGTGCGCGTCGTACAGCCAAACGCCTTCTCCCCGGACCAGATGCACGGGCTTTTCATAGAACAGCCGGTAGGCGGGCCCAAGCAGGCGCCGCCTGCGTTCGAGCAGGGTCTCTTCGGTACGCGCGTCTCTGGCGGATCCGGAGGTTTCGGAGGTTTCGGCAATCGTCATTTCGTCATTCCATGTTGCAGGCGCGGCGCAGCGTCTGGCGCGCTTGTGCTCTCGGAAGGGCGCCGCAGCGTTCCAGGCGAGCCCAGGACTTCGCGTTGTTGCGCAGGATGTAGTCGCGGTTCTCGGGATGCTGCTGCGCACGCCATCCGCCGATGGCCACGACCGAGACCAACCGCGTCGCCATGAGGTCGAAGAGCACATCGATTTCCATTGGCTCGAGCGGAAGCACCGCGTGGTAGGCCGCGACGAATTCGGCCACCGTACCGAGCGGATCGGAACTGTCCGTCAATTGGTACGAGCTGGCGATCGCGAGGTCGTTGATCAGCGCCGTGTGCACCATGTCGCCGAAATCGAGGATGCCGGCCACGCGGTCATGGTGTGCCGGATCCACCAGCACGTTGTAGTCGTTGAGGTCGTTGTGCACGACCTGCGCCCGCAGCCGTGCAAGCTGCGGTCTGGCGTGCTCCTCGAAACCGTCCAGGAAGCGTTCGGCCAGGCTGCGCTGCCTCATGTCGGGGATGTGCGCCAACAAATCTCTCAGGTCGCCGGCATGCTTGAGGTCCCATGGCAGGTCATGTCCCGCGGCCGGATGGAAAAAGCCGCGCAGCGCGATCGCGAGCCGGGCCAATGTCGCGGCCATGTGCTGGCGCAGTGCGGAACTGCGCGGAACCATCGGCAGCAGGTCGCCCTGCAGGTACGACAGCAGCCGCACGATGCGAGGTGCATGGCCGCCGATGGCGAGGAATTTCTCGGATTCGCCATCGCGGGTCTCGATCACATGAGGAACCGGCAGCGTCGGGTCGGTGCGCATGATGTGCAGCAACGCCTGGGTCTGGAATTCGGTCATGGACCGGTCTTCCGCAGGGTGCGAAATCTTCAACAGGTAATCGTGTCCCTGCCCGGACCGGATGCGGAAGTTCTGGTCGCGTTCGCCGGTCAACCGCTGCACCACACCGCTGATGCCGTAGTGATCGTGAACGAGCCGCTGCGCGGTCTCCACGTCGATTGCCGGGGCCGGCAGCGTGAACGCATCGCCGATGTTCGACAGACTATGCATGCTGATGGAATTCCATGTGAGTTGAGAAGGCCCTCATGCCGCCACGCCGCGCAGTCGTGCGCTGCGCCGCCGCAGCCACTCCAGGGTGAGCAGCAAAAGGACAGCCAGGCCGATCAGCAGCGTCGCGGCTGCCGTGATGGTCAAGCTGATGTTGTCGTTGATGCCGGCGAACATCTGGCGCGGCAGCGTGCGTTGGTCCGGTCCCGTCAGCAGCATCGCCACCACGACTTCGTCGAAGGAGATGGCGAAGGCGAACAGCGCGCCCGAGAAGATGCCCGGCGCCAGCATGGGCAAGGCCACGCGAAAGAACGCGCGCAGCGGCGATGCGCCCAGATTCGCTGCGGCGCGCAGCAGGTTGACATCGAATCCGGCCAGTGAAGCGCTGACGCTGACCAGCACGAAAGGTACGCCGAGGGCCGCATGCGCGAGGGTCAGGCCGATGAGGCTGTTGGCCAGACCCACGCGCGCAAAGGCGAAGTACATCCCCACCGCCACGATGATGACCGGCACGACCATCGGAGAAAGCAGGAGTGCGAAGACGAAGGCCCGTCCGCGGAACCGGGTGCGCCAGAAGCCGAAGGCAGCCAACGTTCCCAGAACGGTCGCCAGCACCGTCGCACCGACACCCACGAGCAGGCTGTTCTTCAGCGTGGGCAGCCAATTGCCGGAGGTGAAGAAATCTTCATACCAGCGCAATGAAAAGCCGGGCAGCGGGTAGTAGAAAAAGGAGCCGCTGGAAAACGACAACGGCATGATGACCAGGATCGGCGCCATCAGGAAGACAAGCACCGCGATCGCGTACGCCCACAACAAGAGGCGGCAGCTTCGCTGGAGGGGGGATGCGTTCGGGTTCATGCCGCTTTCATCCTGTCGACGCCAACGAGGCGCGCGTAGGCCGCATAGAGAACAGTGGTCGCCATGAGCAGCAGCAGAGACAGCGCCGCGGCCATGCCCCAGTTGATGGTCTTGGTCGCGTAGAAGGCGATGAAGTAGCTGATCATCTGGTCCCCGGCACCGCCGACCAGCGCCGGCGTGATGTAGTAGCCCAGCGCCTGGATGAACACCATCAGGCCGCCGGCGCCCACGCCCGGGAGTGTCTGCGGCAGGTACACGCGGCGAAACGCCGTCCAGGGCGTCGCGCCCAGCGACCCGGCGGCCCGCATGTGCGAGGGCGGAATGCTCTTCATCACTGCGTAGAGCGGCAGCACGACGAACGGCAGGAGCACGTGCACCATCGCCGCGTAGACCGCAAAGCGCGTGTAGAGCATCGCGAGCGGCTCTTTGATGAGGTGGAACTGGAGCAAGGCCGAGTTCACGACGCCCTCGTTCTGCAACAGGACGACCCAGGCGGTCGTTCGCACGAGCAGCGAGACCCAGAAAGGCAGCAGCACGCAGATCATCAGCAGGTTCGCCTTGCGCTCAGGCAGGCTGGCCAGCAGGTACGCCAGCGGATAGCCGAACAGCAGGCAGGCCAACGTGACGCCGCCCGCAATCGACAAGGTGCGCCAGAGGATCGGCACGAAGACCGCCTGGTCCGGCGGCATCGCTTCGACGCCGCCGCCCGGCGACGAACGCAGGTCGAGCGCGCCGAGAACGAACAGCGAAGTCGCGGGACCCTTGGCACGCGCCAGGGCTCCCCAGGTATCGAGCTCGCCCCATTTCGGATCGATGCCGACAAGCACCTCGCGCGCACTGGGCTCCAACGGCCCGTCCGGCAGGCGCCGGGCCGTGGAGAACATCAGCGAGCGGAACCCGTTCACGTCGTAGTTCAGGCGCGTGGCGGCCGACGCGAGCCGGCCGGCGCTGCGCGCCGCGCGCACGTCGGTTGCCAGGGCGGCGAACACGGCGTCGTCCGGCAACGCGGTCCCGTTCCACGACTGCAGCCGTGCAGACACCGTCGGCAGGATCTCGGCCACTTCGGTGTCCACGACGGATCGGCTCAAGAGGGCGCCGATCGGCACGAGGAACGTGAGCAGGAGGAACAGTGCGAGCGGCGCGATCAGGAGCAGGGCCTTCGTGCGGTGACGGCGGGAAGCCCGTCTCAGATCGCTCTTCAGGCCCCTGGCGGCGGCCGTCGGACAGGTCGCGCCGTCTGCGGTCACTTCGACACCCAGCTATTGAAGCGCTGCGTCAGGCGGTCGAGGTTCTCGAGCCAGAACTTGTCGCTGATGAGCAGGGCGCTCGCCATGTACTCCGGGTTCGTCGGGAGGTCGGGCAGAACGGACTTGGCGACCAGCTCGGTGCTGCGCTTGTTGGTCACGCCGTAGGGAATGAGGGGAGGGAGGTCCTTCTGCACCGACGGCGCTCCGGCGAAGACAAGGTACTGCTCGGCCTGCGCCTTGTTCGGCGATCCCTTCATGATGGCCCACGAGTCGATGGTGTAGAGGCTGTTCTTCCAGGTGATCCGGAAGTTCTTCTTGTCGGTCTTGTTGGCCGCGGCGATGCGGCCGTTGTAGGCCGACACCATCGCCACTTCGCCCGAGGCCAGCAGCTGAGGCGGTTGCGCGCCCTTCTCCCACCAGACGATGCTGCTCTTGATGGTGTCGAGCTTCTTGAATGCGCGGTCCACGCCCGCTGGCGTCGACAGCACCTGATAGACATCCGCCGGCTTCACGCCGTCCGCGATCAGCGCGAACTCGAGGTTGGTCTTTGCGCCCTTGCGCAGGCTGCGCTTGCCCGGAAACTTCTGCAGATCGAAGAAGTCCGCCCACGACTGCGGCCCCGCGCCCTTGAACTTGTCGCCGTCGTAAGCCAGCACGAAGTTGTAGAGGATGGCGCCGACGCCGCAATCGTTCGCGGCCTCCGGCATGTAGGCATCGCGCCCGCCGAGCTTGGCCCAGTCGATCTTCTCGAAGAGGCCTTCCTCGCAACCCAGTTGCAGTTCCTCGGATTCGACCTGCACCAGGTCCCAGTTGTTCGCACCGCCCTGGAGCTTGGCGCGCAGCACGCCGATGCCACCGTCCCACGATTCGTCGACCAGCTTGACGCCGGTCTTGGCAGTGAAGGGCTTGAAGTACACCTCGCGTTGCGCGTCCTGGTATGCGCCTCCCCACGACACGACGGTGAGCGGACGGCCTTGGGACCAGGCGTTGGTTGCAAGGCCTGCGGCGCCGAGCGTCGCAACGAGCAGCAATGTGGCCGAACGAAAGATGGACATGAGCGATTCCTCTATCTGTGGGGTTGAACTACGGGCGGGGAAGAAGAGCACCCTCAGGGTGCGACGAAGATCCGGGCGTGTTCGATGCGCCATGTCACGCAGAGGCGTGAGCCGGGCGTGGGCAGCGTGTCGAACTGATCGGGGCTGCGGCAGGCGATCATTTCCTGGCCGTCGCTGGTGCGAAGACGGGCGCGCATCTTGTCGCCGACGAAGATGGCCTCCTCGAGCGTCGCGGCCACGCCCACGCCTTCAGCGCTCCTGGACGTGGACAGCTCGGCGCGTTCCGGGCGCAGCGTGAAGACGCCCTCGCCGCCGACACGCAAGCCATCGCCTGCAACGGCCTGCAGGAGCGAGCCGCCTTCGGTGCGCAGAACGGCGACGCCGTCCACCAGCGCTTCGACCGTGCCCGACAGGCGATTGCTCTCTCCGACAAATGTGGCGACGAAAGCACTGGACGGCTGCTCGTACATCTCGCGCGGTCCGCACAGTTGCTGGATCTTTCCCTGGTGAAACACCGCGATGCGGTCCGACATGGTCAGCGCCTCTGCCTGGTCGTGCGTCACATACACCATGGTCACGCCGAGGCGCCGGTGCAGTTGCCGAATCTCGAACTGCATTTGTTCCCGCAGGTTCTTGTCCAGCGCACCCAGCGGTTCGTCCATCAACACCAGCTTGGGCTCGAACACCAGCGCCCGGGCCACGGCGACGCGCTGCTGCTGGCCTCCGGACAACTGAGCCGGCAATCGTTGTGCCGCATGCGACAACTGCACCATGTCCAGCGCGAGCTTCACCCGGCGTGCCTGCTCATCGCGTCCGACGTTGCGGACCTGCAATGGAAAGGCGACGTTCTCGCCAACGGTCATGTGGGGAAACAACGCGTAGTTCTGGAACACCATGCCGATGTCCCGCTTGTATGCGGGCACCGCGCGCAGCGATCGACCCGCCAGGCGGATGTCCCCGCTGGTCGGCGTCTCGAAGCCGGCCAGCATCATCAGGGTTGTCGTCTTGCCCGATCCGGAGGGGCCGAGCAGCGAGAGGAATTCGCCTTCCTGCACTGCGAGGTCGAGGTGATCGACGACCTGCGACAAGCCGTCGTAGGACTTGCAGACTTGATCGAAGGTGGCAATGACGGACATGACTATTTCTTCTCTCGTGGTTGATCTGATTTGTCTTTTGCAGCACCCCGGCTCCATCGCCCAGATCGGACAAGAAGCCTTCGCAGCCGTTTCTATGCCCCGGCGACGCAATCATCCAGCGGAATAACCAGAAAAGGCTACGGAAATTGGCTGTCTGCGGCGAATCCTGTAGGGCGCACGCCATCGCTACGGCAGAATCTGCTGGACACACAAAAAGGCAGATCAAGATGGCAGATGAAGCAGCGTCCAGGCCACTCAAGCTGGATCGCATCGACCTGCAGATCCTCGCAATCATTCAGCAAGATGCTCGATTGACGAACGTGATGCTGGCCGAGCGAATAGGCCTCTCCGCCAGCCCATGCCTTGAAAGGGTTCGTCGGCTCGAGAAGGGAAAGCTCGTGACCGCCTATCGCGCGGTGCTCAATCTCGAGAAGCTCATTCCGCATCTCTACACCTACATGGAGGTCACGCTGAAGAGCCACCATGCGCAGGATTTCATGCGGTTCGAGAAGTACGTCCTCAAGCAGCCCGAGATGCTGACCTGCAGCCTGATCAGCGGCGACTTCGATTACCTGATTCGGGTCATCTCCACCGACATCGCGCATCTGCATGCAATTTCGGAGCGCATGTTCAATGCGGAAGTCGGCGTCGAAAAGCACTTCACCTACATCTGCGTGAAAACGGTGAAGGACACGACCGAAGTCCCCATCGATGCCCTGCTGGCTGCTCGACAGCGCACAGCGCTCTGATCGGGGGGGCGCGACGAGGTCAGCGCGAGGTTGGCCTCGGAAGGGCGGTTGGTGCCGGGCGCATCCGGCTCGGATCGTTGGGCTGAAATCTGCCTGCGCGGGCAGCCACCGCAGCCGGAGCGCTTCGCCCGACGGGGCTCACCGAAAGGCGATGCCTCGGGGCCAGCGATGGCGCGTGCCGCCCGAGCGGCGGTCGGCCTTCTCGGGCACCGCGCCATTCGCGTTCAACTCGCAGCCTCGCAATTCGAGCCTGTGCAGGCACGAGAGAAAGAGTTCGTGATGCGTTTCGTCGAGCCCATCGAGAAGATCGATGTTCAGGCGAGCGATGCGGGGGAACAGCTCGTCGAAGAGCGCTCGGCCCGCCGCGCTCAGCTGCACATAAACCCTTCGGCGATCGTCGACGTCCTGGCGTCTCTCGATCAGCCGTTTTTCGAAAAGACTGTTCAGTCCGCGCGACGTGCGCACCCGGTCCAGCAGCATTCGCTCGGCGAGTTCCGATGAACCAAGCTCGCCGGCCTGCGCGAGCATGCCGATCATTCCCCACTCGCGGTGCGTGATGCCGAAGCCCCCTTCGACCATGCGCGTGGTCATGGTGCTGCAAGCGCGCATGCAGCGCCAGACTCGATAGAGAAGGAGATCGTCCAATGCGCACGGTGCGAGCGCTGCGGTGATGTCGGAAGAGGCTTGCAAGTGGATCCGCCTTCAGTGAGGACAGGGAAGACCTGATTCGCCTCAAATGCGTTGGCCGCCGTCGATCGGGATTTCCGTCCCGGTGATATAGGACGCCTTCTCGCTGCAGAGAAACTCGATCAGGTCGGCCACTTCTTCCACGGTGCCGAGGCGGCGCATCGGAATGTCGTTCTCCACGATCTGCGAGGTGCCGGGCGAAAGAATGTCTGTGTCGATCTCGCCGGGCGCAATCGCATTCACCCGCACGTTCAGGGGCGCCATGTCGTTCGCCATCTCCCGGGTCAATGCGGCCAGGGCCGACTTGGAGGTCGCGTAGGCCGAGCCGGCGAAGGGGTGCACGCGGCTGCCCGCGATCGAACACAGGTTGACCACGGAACCGCCCGCATTGGAGAGCTCCTGTGCAAATCCGCGCGTCAACACCAACGGTGCGTAGAAGTTGGTGTTGTACATCGACTGCCACACGTCCAGGTCGGTCGTGAGCGAGTTGACGCGGGTGCCTCCCGGGCCCTTCGGCGAGATGCCCGCGTTGTTGATCAGCGCGTGCAGCTTGGCTCCGCCCAACAAGGGCCGCAATGCCTCCACCGTCTTGAGGATCTGCTGCAGATCGGAAAGGTCCAGCGAGATGTGGGTGTTGCCCCCCTGGCTCCACGGGCACGCGTCGGGCGGCGGCGTGCGGGACACCGTGATCACTCGCCATCCCAGGTCCCGAAAGCGCTGGGCGGTGGCATGGCCAATTCCGCGGCTGGCACCCGTAACGATTGCGGTCTTGGTTTCTAGCATTTGCAGTCCTTCAATGGTTCAGAAGAGGCACGCGCTCATCGGCGATCAGGCGAGGTCTTTGCGGGCGCCGCATCGAATCTTTCCTGCGACATGTCGCGGATCCCGTCCTGGATGATGTCGAGAACTGCTGGACGATTACATTGAACCTGTCGGTATGGACAGGATTTTTTCCCTCGAGAAGATCGATCCGCCGCAGGTTCTTCTGTGACGCCGGCGATGCCGCCCGAATCGAAGGATCCGTAAGAAACGCGAAGACGCCGGGACGAAAAACATCCCGGCATGCATCGGACCACAGCGGTCGGCTGCGCGTCGGCCCTCTGCCGAGGGGCCAGGGAACCTCAGCCCTGCTTGCGCATCGCGAAGCAGGCCCCCGCCACCAGGATGAACGCCCCGATGATCACCTTCTGCCAGGTGCTCGGCACGCCCGCGAGGATCAGCACGTTGTTGATCAGCGTGACCAGCACCACGCCCAGCAGCGTGCCGCCCACGGTGCCGCTGCCGCCGGTGATGCGCGCGCCGCCGAGGATCACGGCGGCGATCACGTCCAGCTCGTTGCCGACGAGGTCGAAGGGGTTCGCCAGCCGCGTGCTCGAGACGTGCACGATGCCCGCCAGTCCCGAGAGGAATCCCGCGTACGCGAACACGAAGATGTGCACTGTGCGGAGGTTATAGCCCAGCCGTTCGGCGATCGCGAGGCTGCCGCCGATGGCGTACACCGCGCGGCCGATGAGCGTGCGGTTCAGCAGCCACCATGTCAGCACCGCCGCGCCGGCCAGCACCAGCACCGTGGCGGGCAGCACCACGTGCAGGCCCTGCGCGGTGTCGAAGCGCCAGAGCGCCAGCTTGCCGAACGCGTCCATCGGCGCGGGCACGTTCATGAAGAACACGGTCCCGACGAAGGTCAGCAGGATGCCGCGGTACAGGTACTGCGTGCCGATGGTCACGATCAGCGACGGTGCCTTGAGCCAGTGCACCAGCAGGCCGTTGAACACGCCCAGCACCGCGCCGCTCACCGCGCCCGCGGCCAGCAACAGCGCGATGGGCGCTTCGGGAAAGTAGTTCAGCACCAGCTTCGTGATGCTGTACATCGTGAGCGCGGCAATGGCGGCGAACGACACGTCGATGCCGCCGGCCGCCAGCACGATCAGCACGCCCAGCGCAAAGAGCCCGAGCACGGTGCAGGCCCGCACGATGTCGATCAACACCGGCAACTGGAAGAAGCCCGGGTTGATGGCGCCGACCGCCAGGCACACCAGCACGATCAGCGCGAGCGTGAAGACCGAGGGGCGCTGCGCGAGCCAGCTGCGCCAGGAGGCCGTTGCCTTGGGAGCCGCTTGCGCAGCCGAAGCCGGCGTGGGCGCGGTCGTGGAATGCGCTTGCATGGTGGAAGCCGTCATGAGAATGCGGGGGAAGCAGAAGAGGGGGAGTCGGAAACCAGCGCGTGGTAGAGCTCGCTTTCGGCGAGGCCCTCGGCGTCGAAGTCGTTGGCGATGCGGCCCTTGCGCATCAGCAGGATGCGGTCGCAGTTCTGCAGCAGCTCCTGCAGGTCGTCGCTGACGAGGATCACACCGAGGCCCTGCTCGGCCAGCCGCTGCACGATGCGATAGATGGTGTCCTTGGAGCCGACGTCCACGCCCACGGTGGGGCCGTGGAGGATCAGCACGCGCGGATCGATGGCCAGCCAGCGGCCGATGAGCACGCGCTGCTGGTTGCCGCCCGAGAGCGACTGCACCGGCCGGTCGACATCGGGCGTGGCGATCTGCAACTCGCTCACGGTGCGTTCGGCCAGCGCCTGGCACTGCTTGCCGTCGAGCGCGCCGAAGCGCCCGCGCAGGCGACCGAGCACGGCCGTGACGATGTTGTCGCGAATCGGCTTGTCGAGAAAAAGGCCCTCGCTCAGCCGGTCTTCCGGCACGTAGCCGATGCCCTGGCGGATGCCGTCGCTCGGCGTCTTCAGCGTGACCTGCTGGCCGTCGAGCGAAATGCGCCCGCGGTCGGCGGCCTGCACGCCGGCCAGGGCCAGCGCCAGTTCGTTGCGGCCCGAGTCGAGCAGCCCGGTGATGCCCAGGATCTCGCCCTTGTGCAGCGTGAAATTCACATCGCTGAACTGCGCGCCGCGGCCGAGCGCCTCGACCTTGAGCAGCGTGTCGCCGCCGTGCGTCCGGTGGCGGTAGCGCGCGCCGTCGAGTTGCTTGCCCGTCATCCAGTGCGCGAGCTCGGCCTTGGTGAAGTCGCGGATCGGCCCCTGTGCCACCTTCGTGCCGTCACGGAACACGATGGCCTGGCCGCCCATGGCCATGCACTCGTCGAGCTTGTGGCTCACGAACAGCACGGCCACGCCCTGCGCGCGCAGGTGCTCGACCACGTGCACGAGGTTGTCGACTTCCTTCTGCGTGAGCGAGGTGGTGGGCTCGTCCATGATGACCATGCGTGCGCGCGTGGCCACGGCGCGTGCGATGGCCACGAGCTGCCGCGTGGCGATGGGCAGCTCGTCGACGCGGCGCGCCAGAAAGGCCGCGTCGGTCGGCAGCTTCACCGTTTCGAGCGCGCGCACGGCCGTGGCGGCCACCGCCTTGCGGTCGAAGCGCCGCGCGAGCTTGCCGCCGGTGGCGACCAGCTGCTCGCTGAGCGCGACGTTCTCGGCCACGCTCATGTTCGGCAGCAGCGAGAGGTCTTGATAGACCGTCTCGATGCCCAGCGTGAGCGCCTCCAGCGGCGACAGCGATTCGTGCGGATGGCCATCGATCACGATGCGCCCCTGGCTCGGCGGCTGCGCGCCCGAGATGATCTTGATGAGCGTGCTCTTGCCGCAGCCGTTCTCGCCGAGCAGGTGGTAGATCTCGCCGGCTTCGATCGTGAGGTCGATGCCGCGCAGCGCGTGCACGCCCGCGAAGCGCTTGTGCACGTCCTGCACTTCGAGGAAGACACGGCGCCCGGTGCCGGGCACCGGGGCTTGCGTGGAAGGCGCGGTAAGGGTCATACGCTCAAGAGGTCCGGAAGATCAGAAGGCGTACTTCTTGTAGTTCTGCTTGTCGACCTCGACCCAGGCCTGGCCCGTGACGATGACGCCGACGCCCGGACCCTTCTTCACCGAGACCTTGTTGTAGCCCTGCACGCCCATGTCGGTGCCGTCGGTGATGGTCTTGCCGTCCAGCAGCATCTTGGCGGCCTTGTTCATGACGATGCCGGCGTCCTTCGGGTCCCAGAAGGCGATGCCGCCGACCGCGCCCGATTCGAGGAACTTGGCCGCCTCGCTCGGCAGGCCCGTGCCGTACACGCAGACCTTGCCCTGCAGGCCGGCTTCTTCCACCGCGCGGCCGATGCCCAGCACGTCGAGCGACGAGGAGCCCTGGAAGCCCTTCAGGTCGGGGTGCTTGCGCAGCATTTCCTTGGCCTTGCCGTAGGCCTTTTCCGCGTCGTTGAGCGACTCGTTCTTGGCGTCGACCAGCTGCATCTTGGGGTACTTCTTCGCGTTGTTGGCGCCGCCGTCGGCCCACTGCACCTGCGACTGGCTGCCCAGCGAGCCGACCAGCGAGGTCCATTTGCCCTGCTGGCCCATGCAGGCGGCCAGGCGTTCGTTGATGCGCGCACCGTAGGCCGTGTTGTCGAAGGCCTCGATGTCGACCATGGTGTTCTTCTGGTTGTCGGCCTCGTGCGTCACGACCTTGATGCCGCGTTCCATGGCGCGCTTGAGCACCGGCTCAAGCGTGGGCGGGTCCATCGAGACCACGGCGATGGCGTCGACCTTCTTGGCCACCAGGTCTTCGATCAGGCGCTGCTGCTGCGCGGCGTCCGACTGGGCCGGGCCGATCTGGCGCGTGGCCACGCCGGGGGTGCTGGCGCCGAATTCCTTCACGCCCACTTCCATGCGGTTGAACCAGCTGATGCCGGTGATCTTCACCACGGTGACGATGTCCTGCGGCTTGCCCTGCGCGTGCAGCGCGGAGGCGAAGGCCACGGTGCCCAGTGCGAGCACGGTGCAGGCGATCTTTGTTTTCTTCAGCATGTCTTTTGTCTCCTAGCCCTCGGTGGTTCTTTGCGTCGCGCCAGGAGGGGACTGGTGCGGCGGTGCGCTGGAGCGCGTAATCGAAACGAAGCTGCGCAGGTCGGCCAGGCTGAGCCGTGCCGATGCGAGGAAGAACAGCAGCAAGAGGCCCCAGGCGCAATCGCGGAAGAAGTTGGAAATGCCCAGCAGGTTGAAGGTGCTGGACAAAAGCTGCAGCGCCACGGCCGAGAAGAACAGGCAGGTCATGCGCCCGTAGCCGCCCTGCGGACGCACGCCCGCCATCACGGTGATGAGGATGGCGATGAGCAGGTAGGAGTTGCCGTAGTCGGACTTCACGCTGGCCGTGCGCGCCGCGATGATCACGCCCGCCACCGCGGCGAGCACGCCGCACAGCGCATAGGTCGCCACCAGCATGCGGTTCTGCGAAATGCCCGCGTAGCGCGCCGCCTTGGCGTTGGTGCCCAGCAGGAAGAGGCGGATGCCGAACGGGCTCTGCTTCAGAAGCCAGCCCACGCCCAGCAGCATCGCCACGAAGATGACGAAGGGAATCGGCACGCCCAGCACCATCTCGTTGCCGATGGCCGAGAGCGGCTCGGCATCGCCTACACGCAGGCTCGAGCCGCCGGTGAGCACCACGGCGAAGCCGGTGTAGAGCAACTGCGTGCCCAGCGTGCAAAGAATGGGCGTGAGGCCGGCGCGCGCGATCAACAGCCCGTTGAGCAGCCCGCCCACCAGGCCCACCGCCAGCGCGATCACGGCGAACCATGCCGTGTAGATCCAGGGCGAAGCATCGGGCGCCGCGAGCATCGGTGCCACCGTGGCGGCAACCACGCCGGCCAGGTTGGCGAGCGCCACGCCCGACAGGTCGATGCCGCCGTTGCCCGAGATCATCGACAGCGCCACGCCCATGGCCAGCAGGCCGAGCTCGGGCAGTTGGCCGCCCATCGACTGGAAGTTGTAGACGTCGAGGAAGTCGCCCTTGGACAGCACCGTCGCGACCACGAGGATCACCACGTTGATGGCGACCAGGAAGTTGAGTTCGCGGTCTGAAAACCTGGAGGTCATGCGGGCTCCTTCAGTGGGTGCGGTGCATCAGCGCATCGACTTCGGCGCGCCTGGGCATCGAGGGCGCGGTGCCGGCGCGCGTGACCGAGATGGCGGCCACCGCCGAGCCGAAGCGCGCGGCTTCCAGCGGCGAGGCGCCTTCGGCCAAGGCCGCCGCGAAGCCGCCGTTGAAGGCGTCGCCCGCGCCGGTCGTTTCCTTCACGGCACCGGCGTTGAACACGGGGATGTGCACCGAGCCGCTCGCGCTGTGCAGCAGCGCACCCTTGTCGCCGAGCGTGATGAGCGCACAGCCCACGCCCTTGGCCAGGAAGAAGTCGCCCGCGCGGCGCGCGTCGTCGATGGTTTCGACCGTCATGCCGCTCAGCGCCGCGGCCTCGTGCTCGTTCGGCGTGATGTAGTCGCACAGGGCGTACAGCGCGTCGTCGAAGGGCAGGGCGGGCGCGGGGTTGAACACCGTCACCGTGCCGGCGGCGCGCGCCAGTTCCAGCCCGCGCTGCGCGGCGCCGGCGGGCTGTTCGAGTTGGGTGACGAACACGCGCGCACCGCGGATGGCGTCGGCCGCCGCATCCACGTCGGCCGCGTCGATCAGGGCTGCCGCGCCCGGCACCACGATGATCGCGTTGGCGCCCGTGACCTCGTGCACGTAGATGAAGGCTGCGCCGGTCGGCTGGTCCGCCACCTGCGGGGTGCGCGGCGTGATGCCTTCCTCGGCCCAGAGCGCGAGCGCGTTGGCGGCGAAGGCGTCCTGCCCGAGCTTGGAGATGAACGTGACCCCCGCGCCTGCGCGCGCTGCCGCCACCGCCTGGTTCGAGCCCTTGCCGCCCGGGCCCATGGCGAAGCCCGAGCCCGCGATGGTCTGGCCGACGCCGGGAAGTTGGGCCGCGCGGAAGGCGAGGTCGGCCACGAAGATGCCGAGCACGGCGACGCCGCGCTGCTGTGAAGAGACGGGGATGGCGGTCATGCGATCAGGCCTCGGGTGCGAGGACGCCCTTCTTGAAGATGAAGCAGCCGTAGAAACGGCGCTCGCCCGTGGCGATGACGCAGTAGGCGCGGCGCGCGGCTTCGTAGAAGGCGAAGCGCTCGATGGAGCCCAGCGGGCGGGCGCGTCCCTCGGCCGCATCGATCTCGCGCTGCATCTCCTGCTGCACCGGCGGGATCTCGTTCGGCTCGCCCATGATCTCCATGCGCCGCGCGGGATCGTCCACCGCGTTGTCCAGCGGCAGCACCGAAAGAATGGCGCGCGCCGCCTCGGTGGTGCCCACGCCGTCGATGCGCAGCAGCCGGCCCAAGGTGGTCTGGCGTGCGACCGAATCGGCCGGGAAGTTGGCGTCGCACAGCACCAGTTCGTCGCCATGGCCCATGGCGCGCAGGGCGTAAAGCACGTCCGCATTGAGCAGCGGATGGATGGACTTCAGCATGTTTGTCTCCGTGAAGGATTTGTCGTTCTTTCGACGTATCTTAGAGAAAGAAAACGTTTGCGCAAACGTTTGCTATTCGGGGATTTCCCTTGGTTTCCTTGATTCGGTTGGACACCGGGCGCTCATTCGCCATAGGGAATCCAGATGTTCTTGACCTGGGTGGCATGCCGCAGGAACAGCGCGCCTTCGGCCGAGGCGGCGTCGTGCCAGTTGGTGGCCAGGCCTTGGTCGACCAGCGTGCGCTTGAGGTTGCCCACCGACAGCCGCTCGGCGTTGCGCGAGAGCGCCTTCGCGCCGAAGACCCAGAGCGCATCGACGTCGTCGTGCTCGGCGAGCGTCTGCACGAGGCTGGCCGCGTGGCCGGTCACGAGGTTGATCACGCCGGCCGGCAGGTCGGAGGTTTCGAGCACTTGATAGAAGTCGGTCGCCACCAGCGGGTGCTTCTCGCTCGGCACGATCACCGTGCGGTTGCCCATGGCCATGAGCGGCGCGAACAGGCTCACGAAGGACAGCAGCGGTGCCTCGTCAGGGCACACCACGCCGACCACGCCGATGGGCTCGACGGTGGCCAGCGCTACGCCGCGCAACGGGGGCACGTGCACCGTGCCTTCGTACTTGTCGGCCCAGGCGCCGTAGGCGAAGAGGCGGCTCACGGAGGCATCGACCTCGGACTCTGCCGCCGGCGCGCCCACGCCGGTCAGGCTGGCGATGCGCCCGGCGAATTCGTCGGCGCGGGCCGCGAGGTTTTCCGCGAGGTAGTAGAGCGCCTGCGCGCGGCGGTGCGGAGTGGCGCTCGACCAGCTCGCGGCAGAGCGCGCGGCGGCGACGGCGTTGCGGATGTCCTTGCGGTTGCCGGTGCCGACCTCGCCCACGCGTTGCCCGTTCGCCGCGAGCACCGGGTGCGAGAGCTCGCCGTCAGGGCGCACCTGCTTGCCGCCGACGAACAACTTGGCGGTGCGGTCGATGGGCGGCAATACAGACGAAGGCTTGGCCTGCGTCTTCGAGGCTTCGTTCGCCGCGTTCGTCGCAACGGCGGCTGTACGCGGCTTGCGCTCGGCCCATGCGCGCGGCTTCAGGTACTCGTAGCAGCCCTCGCGCCCGCCTTCGCGGCCGTAGCCCGATTCGCGGTAGCCGCCGAAGCCCACGCCCGCATCGAACAGGTTGGTCGCGTTGACCCACACCACGCCGGCCTGCAGTTGCGGCGCGACGCCCAGCGCCAGCCCGATGGTCTCGCTCCACACGCTCGCGGCCAGGCCGTAGCGCGTGTTGTTGGCGAGGGCGACCGCTTCGTCGGGCGTGCGGAAGGTCATCGTCACCAGCACCGGGCCGAAGATCTCCTCGGTCGCCACGGTCGATGCGGGATGCACGTTGGTCAGCAAGGTCGGCGGGAAGAAGCTGCCGCCCGGCGGCAGTGCGCCCGGCGCCTGGTAGCAGTTCGCGCCTTCGCGCACGCCGGTGGCCACCAGTGTGCGCACGCGCTCGAGCTGGGTGGGATCGATCAGGCTGCCCATGTCGATCGCCTTGTCCAGCGGCGAACCCACGCGCAGGCTCTGCATGCGGCGCTTCAGGCGCTCGATGAAGTCGGCCGCAATGCCTTCCTGCAGCAGCAGCCGCGAACCGGCGCAGCACACCTGGCCCTGGTTGAACCAGATGGCATCGACCACGCCTTCGACGGCCGCGTCGATGTCCGCGTCGTCGAACACGATGAAGGGCGACTTGCCGCCCAGCTCCAGCGTGAGCGACTTGCCCGAGCCGGCGGTGGCTTCGCGGATGAGGCGGCCCACGTCGGTCGAGCCGGTGAAGGCGATCTTGTCGACGCCTTCGTGCGCGACCAGCGCCGCGCCGGTGGCGCCGTCGCCGGTCACCACGTTCAGCACGCCCGGCGGCAGGCCGGCCTCCGCGGCCAGTTCGGCGAAGAGCAGCGCGCTCAGCGGCGTGAGCTCGGCGGGCTTGAGCACCACCGTGTTGCCCAGGGCGAGCGCGGGCGCGATCTTCCACGCGAGCATCAGCAGCGGGAAGTTCCACGGAATGATCTGGCCGACGACGCCCAGCGGCACCTGGTCGGCGAACTCGCGTTCCTGCAATTGCGCCCAGCCGGCATGGTGATAGAAGTGGCGCGCCACCAGCGGCACGTCCAGGTCGCGCGTCTCGCGGATCGGCTTGCCGTTGTCCAGTGCCTCGACCACCGCGAGCAGGCGTGCATGGCGCTGCACCATGCGCGCCAGGGCGTAGAGATGGCGAGCGCGGCCGTGGCCGCCGAGCGCGAGCCAGCCGGGCTGCGCGGCGCGCGCCGCAGCAACGGCCGCGTCCACGTCCTGCGCGGCACCCTGCGCGATACCGGCCAGGCACTGGCCGGTCGCGGGCTCGGTGGTGTCGAACTGCGCGCCGGCCGATGCCGCGGTGAAGCGCCCGTCGATGAAGTGGCCGAAGCCTTCGGCATGGCGTGCGAGCCATTGGCGCGCGTCGGTGTCGCTCTCTGGCGCGGGGCCGTAGTCCATGGTGTCGAAATAGCGTGCGACGCTGCTGTTGCTGTGGTTCTGGCTGCTGCTCATCGGGTCATCCGATCGGGTGGCGGTTGAAGGCCGAGTAGCGGCCGGTGACGTGGTGCTCCAGCTGGCGCTCGATGTCGGCCAGCAGCGTGGAGGCGCCGATGCGGAACAGGTCGGGCTCGAGCCAGGCGCGGCCCAGCTCCTCCTTCATGAGCACCTGGTAGTCGAGCGCGGTCTTGGCGGTGGAGACGCCGCCCGCGGGCTTGTAGCCCACGCGAAATCCGGTGCGGGCTTCATACTGGCGGATCATGCGCAGCATCACCAGCGTGACCAGCGGCGTGGCGTTCACGCCTTCCTTGCCGGTGGAGGTCTTGATGAAATCCGCGCCGGCCATCATGCAGACCATCGAGGCCTTGGCCACGTTGCGCAGCGTCTTCAGTTCGCCCGTGGCGAGGATGGCCTTGACGTGCGCGTTGCCGGCTGCGCTGCGGAAGTCGCGCATCTCGTCGTAGAGCTTCTGCCACTGACCGGTGAGCACTTGTTCGCGGGTGATGACGATGTCGATCTCCGCCGCGCCATCGCGCACCGAGGCTTCGATTTCCTTGAGCTTGAGCTCATGCGGAATCAACCCCGCCGGGAAGCCCGTGGACACCGCGGCCACCGGGATGCCGGTGCCCGCGAGCGCCTCGACCGCGGTCGACACGAAGCGGTGGTACACGCACACCGCGCCCGTGTGCAGCGTGCGGTCGGCAAAGCCCAGCGCGGCCAGCAGGTCGGCGCGCACGGGCGTGACTGCCTTGGCGCAGAGCCGGCGCACGCGCTCGGCCGTGTCGTCGCCGTTGAGCGTGGTCAGGTCGATGCAGGTGATGGCCTTGAGCAGCCAGCCGGCCTGCGCATCCTTCTTGACCGAGCGGCGCCCCGGCAGCGTGGCCACGCGGCGCTCCGCAGCGGAGAGATTGATGCGGATGCCTTCGAACCAGCCGCTGTCGAAAGGCTGCGCGGTGTTGCGCGCGGCGGCGTGCGGCTGCGCTGGTGCTTCAGTGGTTGCGACAGGGGTCGCTGGCGTGAGCGCTGCGACGGCACTGGCGGGCGGCGCCGGCCGCGAGCGCACGGCGCCGCTGCTGCGAACGAGGGAGGTGGATGTCATGGCGTGAGGGGCGCCGTGGCGCGCAGGGGCCGCAGGTGCGGCGGGCAGGCAAAGGGCATGTCTTGTGTGTCTCCGGTGCTGCGTCGCGCGGCGGCGCAGCGGTGGTGTCGTTCGTCGTGCGTGCCGTCGTGCAGGGCCGGCGGCGTGTTGATGTGAATGTTAGAACAACAACATTTAGTCAGGCAAGATGTTTTTGAAATAACATTTAAAAACCTGCGATGACCGATACTCGGGCGCTTGGAACAGAGGAACCCGAACATGCGAAAGACCGCAGGAGCCGAGGCCCGGGCCGTGCGCCTGGCGAAGATGCAGGAACTCGTCGAGGCCGGCGGCCCGCTGCCCATCAAGCAGGCGGCCCA
Organism: Variovorax paradoxus EPS; assembly: GCF_000184745.1. Lineage (NCBI taxonomy): Bacteria > Pseudomonadati > Pseudomonadota > Betaproteobacteria > Burkholderiales > Comamonadaceae > Variovorax > Variovorax paradoxus. Next base: position 1,211,381 of record NC_014931.1, read on the forward strand.
GCGGCTCGACGTGACCGAGATGACCATCCGCCGCGACCTGTCGTCGGCCGATTCGCCGCTCTCCGTGTTGGGCGGCTACGTGCTGGCGACCACGCTGCCGGGCGCCGAGCGCTACTCGCTCGACGAGGCCAGCGACCAGCACGCCGCCAACAAGCGCCTGGCCTGCGAGCGCGCGGCCGAGTGGGTGCAACCGCACGACAGCCTGTTCATCGACTGCGGGACCACGATGGTCCACTTCGCGGAAGCGTTGCCGCCCGACATGCCGTTGAGCGTCGTGTGTTACTCCACGAACATTGCAGCGGTGCTCAGCCGCCGGCCGAATACGCAACTGATGCTGATGGGCGGGCTGTATCACCCCTCATCGGCCACTTTCTTTTCCGACGAAGGGCTGCAGTACCTCGACAAGTTGGGCGTGAACAAGGCCTTCATCTCGGCCGGCGGGCTGGACGTTGCGCGCGGCGCGAGCTGCTCCAACTTTCACGAGGTGCCGGTGAAGCAGGCGGCCATCCGCAGCGCGTCGGAGAGTTTTCTCATCGTCGACGAAAGCAAGCTGGGCACGCTGAGGCCTGCGTTCTTCAGCCCGCTGCAGGCCTTCGCGCGGATCGTGGTGGGCGGCGCGCCGGCTGCGGCCGTCAAGAAGCAATTCAAGGAACTGCCGGTGGAGTTCGCGCGGGCTGATTGAAGTCGCCTGAAGGCGCTCTGACGTCGTCCGCCATGCGCGCTCTTTCCGGCGCTCCGCCGGGCCGCATGGATGCAAAGGCTCAGATGCGGTTTCCGGCCTTGCCTTTGTCTGCCGAGACCAGCCGCGACGACGCGGCACCCGCCTTCGCCTTGGCCCCCGTCAGGTGCCCGAGCGGCAGCGCCACCTCCGACTTGATCTCGCGCAGCACGATGCTCGACCGCACGTGCGTCACGCCCGGCAGGCTGAAAAGCACCTCGTGCAGAAAGCGCTCGTAATGCTTCATGTCGGGCACCGTCACGTGGAGGATGTAGTCCGCCGGCCCGGTGGCCGACACGCAGCGGATGATCTGCGGGCTCGCGGCCACCACCTCCTCGAAGCGCTGCACCATCGCCTCGCTGTGGCGATCCAGGTTCACCTCGGCCACGGCCGAGACGTGCAGGCCCACGAGTTCGGGATCGATCATGGCCGTGTAGCCGCGGATCACGCCAGCCGCCTCCATGTCCTTGATGCGCTTCCAGCAGGGTGTGGGCGAGAGCCCGACGGCCTCTGAAATCTGCTGCACCGTCTGCCGGCCGTCGTGCTGCAGCGCGGAAAGGATCTTGAGGCAATGCTCATCAAGAGAAACAGAATCGACGTTCATGACGGTTTCCGAGAGGATTCTTCTTCAAACAAGGGTCTGCGCCAGTGTATTGAAGAAACACTTACTCGGGGTGCGGCAGAACAATTCCGGGCATGAACGCCCCACACAAGACGGCCGCGCTTCGACGGCCCGACTACCAGCTCTCCGACAACCTCTGGGCCGATGCCGGCTCGGTCTTCATCACCGGCACGCAGGCGCTGATTCGCATCCTGGCGATGCAGAAACAGCGCGACGCGGCGCGCGGCCTCAACACGCAGGGCTTCGTGAGCGGCTACCGCGGCTCGCCGCTGGGCATGGTCGATCAGGCCATCTGGAAGGCGGGTGATCGCTTCAAGCAGACCGGCATCCGTTTCGTGCCCGCGGTGAACGAAGAGCTCGCGGCCACGCAGGTGCTTGGCACGCAGCGTGTGGAGTCCGACCCCGAGCGCACCGTCGATGGCGTGTTTGCCATGTGGTACGGCAAGGGCCCGGGCGTGGACCGCGCGGGCGATGCGCTCAAGCACGGCAATGCGTATGGCTCGTCGCCGCACGGCGGCGTGCTGGTGGTGGCGGGCGACGACCACGGCTGCGTGTCGTCGTCGATGCCGCACCAGAGCGATCACGCCTTCATGGCCTGGCGCATGCCGGTGATGCAGCCCGCGAGCGTGGCCGAGTACCTGGAGTTCGGCCTGTACGGCTACGAGCTCTCGCGCTATTCGGGCGCGTGGGTCGGCATGGCGGCGCTGTCGGAAATCGTCGAGAGCGCGGGCACCGTGGACCTCGACGCGGTGAACGCGCGCGTGGCCGCCTGGGAAGACGCCGATGCCGTGCGCGCCGCCACCGGCCACGCCGCACCGCCCGACGGGCTGCACTACCGCTGGCCCGACCTGCCCTCGCTGCGCATCGAGTCGCGGCTGGAAGACAAGCTGGCGGCCGTGGCCGCATTCACGAAACGCAACAGCATCGACCGCCACGTCATCGTGAGCCCGCATGCGAAGGTCGGCATCGTCACCTGCGGCAAGGCGCACCACGATTTGATGGAGGTGCTGCGGCGCCTTGAACTCTCGCCCGAGCAACTCGCGCGCGTCGGCGTGCGCCTCTACAAGGTGGGGCTGAGTTTTCCGGTCGAGCAGACGCGCCTGAAGGAATTCGCGCGCGGGCTCGACGAGATCCTCGTGGTGGAAGAGAAGGGCGCGGTCGTCGAGACGCAGCTGCGCGACATCTTCTACAACGCACCGCCCGATGCGCGCCCCGTGCTCGTGGGCAAGCACGACCGCGACGGCCAGCCGCTGGTGTCGGCGCTCGGCGAGCTGCGGCCCTCGCGCCTCATCGAGCTGGTCGCGCACTGGCTGGCCGTGCACTTCCCCGACAACCACGACCTTGGCGATCACCTGCAGCATGTGCGCGACTTCACGCCGCCCGACCTGCTCGGCAATGCGAGCGATGCCGTCAAGCGCCTGCCGTACTTCTGCGCCGGCTGCCCGCACAACACCAGCACCAAGGTGCCCGAAGGCTCGACCGCGCGCGCCGGCATCGGCTGCCACTTCATGGCCAACTGGATGGACCGCAGCACCGCGGGCCTGATCCAGATGGGCGGCGAGGGCGTCGACTGGATCTCGCACGCGATGTTCACGAAGACGCCGCATGTGTTCCAGAACCTGGGCGACGGCACCTACTACCACTCGGGCTACCTCGCGATCCGCCAGGCCGTCGCGGCCAAGGCCACGCTCACCTACAAGATCCTCTTCAACGACGCGGTCGCGATGACCGGCGGACAGCCGGTGGACGGCGTCATCAGCGTGGACGCGATCGCGCGGCAGGTCGAATCGGAAGGCGTCACCAAGGTGGTGGTCGTGAGCGATGCCATCGACAAGTACGACGCCATCAAGAACCGCTTTCCCCAGGGCACCGAGTTCCACGACCGCGCCGCGCTCGACGAGGTGCAGCGCCGCCTGCGCGAAATGCCCGGCGTGACCGTGCTCATCTACGAACAGACCTGCGCCGCCGAAAAACGCCGCCGCCGCAAGAAGGGCGAGCTCGCCGATCCGCCCAAGCGCCTCTACATCAACGAGGCCGTGTGCGAAGGCTGCGGCGACTGCACCGTGCAGAGCAACTGCGTGGCCGTGCTCCCGCAGGAAACGCCGATGGGCCGCAAACGCAAGATCGACCAGACCAGCTGCAACAAGGACTATTCCTGTGCCAAGGGCTTCTGCCCGAGCTTCGTGGGCGTCACCGGCGGCAAGCTGCGCCGAAAGAGCGGCGCGCTCGCCGCCGGGCGCCATGCCTTCCTGCACCGCGTGGCCGCGCTCGCGCATCCCGCGCCGCATGCGTGGACCGGCCCCTACGACCTGCTGGTGACCGGCGTGGGCGGCACCGGCGTGGTGACGGTGGGCGCGGTCATCGCGATGGCCGCGCACCTCGAAGGCAAATCGGCCAGCGTGCTCGACTTCATGGGCTTCGCGCAGAAGGGCGGCTCGGTGCTGAGCTTCGTGCGCCTTGCCGACACGCCCGAGCGGCTGAACCAGGTGCGCATCGACACGCAGCAGGCCGACGCCATCCTCGCGTGCGACGTGGTGGTGGGCGCCTCGCCCGACGCGCTGCAGACCGTGCGGCACGGGCGCACGCGCGTGCTCGCGAACATCCACGAGATTCCAGTGGCCGAATCGCTGCGCAACCCCGATGCCGATCTGCACGTCGATCTGCTGCTGGAGAAGATGCGCTTCGTCGCGGGCGAGGAGCAGGTCGAGACCTTCGATGCGCAGAGCCTGGCCGAGGAGTTCCTCGGCGACACGCTGGCCGCGAACATCGTCGCGACCGGCTACGCGTGGCAGCGCGGGCTGGTGCCGTTGAGCCTGGAGGCGCTGATGCACGCGATCGAACTCAACGGCGTGGCCGTGGCGGCGAACCAGTCGGCGTTTTCGCTGGGGCGGCTCGCGGCGGGCGATGCGGCCGCGCTCGACCAATTGCGTGCGGCGCCCCTGCAAGCGCAGGCGCAGCAGCAAGCCGACGAGCGCCCGCTGGACGCGCTGCTCGCCGATGCGCGCCGCCATCTCACCGGCTACCAGAACGCGGCGTGGGCCGATCGCTTCGACCAGCGCATCCGCGCGCTGCAGGCGGCCGAATCCGCGCTGCCGGGCGGCGATGCGCGCCTGCCCTTCACGCGCAACGCGGCGCGCAGCCTGTTGAAGCTCATGAGCTACAAGGACGAGTACGAGGTCGCGCGCCTCTACACAGACGGCGCGTTCCTGCAGAAGCTGAAGGACCAGTTCGAGGGCGACCTGAAGCTCGAATTTCACATGGCCCCGCCGCTGCTCGCGCGCCCCGCGAACGGCCAGGCGCCCGCCAAGATTCGCCTTGGCGCGTGGATGCTGCCGGCAATGAAATGGCTGGCCCACGGCAAGCGGCTGCGCGGCACGGGCTTGGACCTGTTCGGCTACACGCAGGAGCGCCGGACGGAGCGCGCACTGATCGCGCAGTTCGACAAGCGGCTGGGCGAACTGGCGGCAGATCTTTCAGCGGCCAACCAGCAGCTTGCTGCGCAGATCGCGGCACTGCCGCTCTCGATCCGCGGCTTCGGGCATGTGAAGCTGGCCAACCTCGCGCTCGCCACCGGGCGCGAGGCGGAACTGCTGCACCGCTTCTCGCCGCAGCGCTATCCGAGACCCGAGAAGAACGCGAAGGCGGGGCAGTTCCGCGGGATTGCGGTCGTGTCGTCGCACTGAGCGGTCATCCGCGCGGCGACCGCGCGCCTGCTTTCGGCTGCGGGCCGCGAAAGACCGCCTTTCCCTTCGCGCGTCCCGCCTCGGCACAGCCGGCGAACAACGACCGCAAGCGGAGGAAAAAACACGGTCAGCCCCTGCACAGGTTCAGCACAAATACTCTCTATGCAGCGCCCGGGGACCTGCATATCCTCGGCTTTTCTTGGGCTATCCTCTCGCCCGACGCGCGTAGCGATTTTTTACACATCCATGGGGCTGACGCGTGCCCGAGCGAAGGGAGAGAGACAAATGCGCTTGATCGTCATCGAACTGCTGTTGGCCTTGGTGCTGCTGCCGTTGAGCGGCCTTTTCTGGTGGTGGGCCTTCGGCATGGGCGGTTGGGCGCTCGCCGGTTTTCTCGTTCTCGTCGGCATCGCCTTGTTCCTCGTGCTGCGCGGCGTTCGCGCCACCAAGGACAAGCTGGGCCAGCCCGGCGACGACCAGGAGCAGTAGGCTCCGCGCCGGCAGGCCCTGCGGGCCCTGCATCGATCACTGACAGGCCTCCTTTTGGAGGCCTTTTTCATTTAATTTCCCACGCGGCGCGATATATCCCAATTCCCGATACCCCTTATCGCGGAATTCGTATGCCCATATTCGTCCTGAATTCTTTTTTCTCATTCGCTCTGCCGTTGAATGATTAAAGCGGATTCGCATGACCGAAAAGCGAAGAATCCATGGCATATGGATGACCGAAATTGAAAAACAATGCAAAAGTTTTAGCTCGAAATGAATGTGAAATTATTCATTTAGCTTTGTGAGTAATGGTTGCACGGTCTTGGTGCCATCTTCGTGTGCAGCGAGAAGAATTTCAGGTAAATCGAAAAACCTACAACCATTCAAATCGGGGCATGGATCCTTGGCGCAGTGCCCCTTTCAGGTGCTGCCGCATGCCCGTTTGAAGGATGTGGTAAGGGTTCTCCATTCGGGAAGTTCTCGTACACTGCACTCGAACACAAAATCTTACAAATAGGCGCGCAATATCAAAAACCCTCAAAAAATCCATTTCGTGGCACAGGCGCCACGATCTCCCTGTGCAGCGGGGTAATTAATAAGTCGCCATTTCAATGCCAGAAATGGCATTCCGGAATGCTGTTCCAAAGGCGGTTTTCCCAATGAAAACATCGTTCCAGAGAGTGCGATGACAGATGACCCTGCATGGCACAGGGTTGCACCACGAATAGACACGATTTTTTCGCCTGTGCGACGAAAAAATGCGTCTTCGGGCGCAGCGACAATTCAGTTTTCGACCTGCGCACCGGTAAATCCCGGGCTGCGCTTTGTGGTGCGCCGCGATCAAAGGGCCGACCCGTTTCAACCGGGCTCGACCTTTGCATAGGCCGCAGTTGAAGAAGAAATCAGATTTGCAATGGAGATCAATTTGACACGCTACGTGTACCTGATGGGGTGGAGCGCTGCCCTGGCCGGCGCGATGTTGCTCCAGGGCTGTGCGCCGGGCTTCGGCAGGATGGCCGCTTCCGAGCCCGACCTCGGCCCGGCGCCCGCCCTGTCCGCGGACGGCTCGCCCGAAGGCGCGCTCACGCCGATTTCGCCGTCGCTCATCCGCGCGATGGCCGATGCGCAACCGACCGCGGTGCCGGCCGACGTGAAGGCGCTGTTCGGCGAGGCCGCCCCGTACACCATCGGGCCGGGCGATGTCGTGGGCGTCATCGTCTACGACCACCCCGAGCTGCTCCCGAACGCCGGCGCCGTCATTTCCCAGCAGGTCGATCCGACCGGCATCAGCGTGGCGCCGGGCTTCATCGTCGGCGCCAACGGGGAGATCAGCTTTCCCTACATCGGCCGCGTGAAGATGCAGGGGCTCACCGAAATCGAGGCCTCCGACCTCATCACCAAGCGCATCGCGCGCTACATCAAGGAGCCGCAGGTCACGGTGCGCATCCAGTCGTTCCGCAGCCGCCGCGCGTTCGTCGAAGGCGAGGTGCGCTCGCCGGGGCTGCAGATCTTCACCGACGTGCCGATGACGCTGGCCGAAGCGCTCAACCGCGCCGGCGGCATCACGCCCAACGGCGACCGCTCGTTCGTCACGCTCACGCGCGGCGACCGCACCACGCTCATCGACCTCACGCGCCTGCAGGACCTGGGCAGCGGCGCCGGCAGCATTCCGCTGCAGAACGGCGACGTGGTGCTGGTGCGCAACCGCGACGAGAACAAGGTGGTGGTGATGGGCGAGGTGCTGCGGCCTTCGGCGCTGCTCATGCACAACGGGCGCCTGAGCCTGAACGAAGCGCTCGGCGAAGCCGGCAGCGCGAGCCTGGGCACCGCGAACACGGGGCAGATCTACGTCGTGCGCAACACCGCCAAGGGCACGCCGGCCGTGTTCCACCTGAATGCGAAGAACCCCGCCGCGCTCGCGCTGGCCGATCGCTTTCCGCTGCAGCCGCGCGACGTCGTCTACATCGACTCGGTGCCGCTCGTGAGCTGGAACCGCGTGGCCAGCCTGATCCTGCCGGCCGCCCAGGTGCTGGACATCGGCGACCGCGTCTACATGAACCACCGATGAAATCCGTGCTCACTGTCTGCATCGGCAACATCTGCCGAAGCCCGATGGCGGAAGGCCTGCTCGCGGCGGGCCTGCCGCACCTGCGCGTGGTGTCCGCGGGCACCGGCGCGCTCATCGGCCAGCCGGCCGACGCGACCGCGCAGAAGCTCATGCGGGCGCGCGGCATCGACATCTCGGGCCACGTCGCGCAGCAGGTGAGCCAACTCCTGTGCCGCCAGGCCGACCTGATTCTGGTGATGGACCTCGCGCAGCGCCGCCACCTCGAGTCGACCTACCCCTTCGTGCGCGGCAAGGTGTTCCGCATTGCCGACACGCTGGCGCAAGACGTGCCCGATCCCTATCGCCAAGGCGAAGCCGCATTCACCGATGCGCTGGCGCTCATCGAGGCCGGCGCCCGCTCGTGGATCGAGCGCGTCCTGAAGATCACAAAACCCGAGCATCAACTCACATGAATGCATCCACGCAAGCCGCCCCGCCGATGCAAGCGCCCGACGACGAAAGCGAAGGCATCAATCCCGCGGAGTACTGGGACATCCTGGTCGACAACCGCTGGCTCGTCGCAGCCGTGGTGGCCGTTTTCCTGTTCCTCGGCACGGCCTACGCGCTGCTGGGCAAGCCGGTCTACGAAGCCAACCTCGCGGTGCAGGTGGAAGACTCGGGCAACTCCGCCGGCAGCTTTCTCGGCGATGCGGCCTCGTCGCTCCTGAGCGTGAAGACGCCGGCCGCGGGCGAGATCGAAATCCTGCGTTCGCGCGCCATCCTGGGCAAGGCGGTGGAGAACACCAAGCTCTACATCAGCGCGCGCCCGCGCTACGCGCCCTTCGTGGGCAGCTACCTCGCGCGCCGCGCCACCGATCTTTCGGAGCCGGGCTTCATGGGGCTCGCGGGCTACGTCACCGGCACCGAGAAGATCCTCGTGCCGCGCTTCGACGTGCCGCCCGATTTCGAAGACAAGCCCTTCACGCTGACCGTCGGCACCAACGGCCAGTACGAGCTGAGCAGCCCCGACATCGACACGCCGATGAAAGGCACCGTCGGCACGCTGCTCTCGGCGAACGTGCCGAATGTCGTGAACGGCAGCGTGAGCCTGATGGTCACCAGCATCGAAGGCAAGCCGGGCGCGCAGTTCCAGCTCGTGCGCTCGTCCACGCAGAAGACGCTGCTCGCGCTGCAGGATGCGCTGAAGGTCGTCGAAAAGGGCAAGCAGTCGGGCGTGCTCGACGTGAGCTGGAAGAGCGCCGATCCCGAGAAGCTCACGCAGCTGCTCAACGAGATCGGCACGCTCTACGTGCGCCAGAACATGGAGCGCAAGGCCGCCGAGGCCGAGAAGACGCTGGGCTTCCTCGACACCGCGCTGCCGCAGTTCAAGAAGCAGCTCGAGCAGTCCGAAGACACCTACAACCGCTACCGCAACCAGAACGGCACGGTGAGCCTGGACGACGAAGCCAAGAACGCGCTCACGCAAACCGTCGACCTGCAATCCAAGCTGCTCGAAGCCGAGCAGAAGCGGCGCGAGCTCGCCGCGCGTTTCACCGACGAGCACCCCGCGGTGCAGACGCTCGACACCCAGGTCGTCGCATGGAAGGCGGCGCTGGCCAGCATCGATGCGCGCATCCGCAAGATGCCCGAGTTGCAGCAGAACACCGTGCGCATGCAGCGCGACATCAAGGTCAACACCGACCTGTACGTGTCGCTGCTCAACAGCTCGCTGCAGATGCGGCTGGCCAAGGAAGGCAAGGTCGGCAACGTGCGCCTGCTCGACGAGGCCATCGTTCCCGAAGAGGCGGTGTGGCCCAAGCGCCCGCTGGTCATTGCGCTCGCGCTCATCCTCGGGCTCGCCGCGGGCGTGGCGGCCGCGGTGGCGCGCAGTTCGTTCTTCGGCGGCATCCGCAACCCGGGCGAGATCGAGACCCACACCGGGCTCAACGTCTACAGCAGCATTCCGCTGAGCGCGGCACAGCGCGCGATCGACCGGAGCATCGAGAACAAGGCGGCCGGCCTGCACGTGCTCGCGCACCAGCAGCCCGAAGACCCGGCGGTCGAGAGCCTCCGGAGCCTGCGCACCGCGCTGCAGTTCGCGATGCTGGAAGCGACCAACAACCGCCTGCTCATTTCCGGTGCAACGCCCGGTGTAGGCAAAACGTTTATTTCGGTCAATTTCGCGGCCATTTCCGCCGCCGCCGGAAAAAGAGTTCTTTTGATTGACGCGGATTTGCGAAAAGGCCGGGTCAATCAATTCCTGTCGATTCCCCGTTCTTCGGGATTGTCGGAATTGATCGCAGGGACCCTCAGTTTTGAAAAGGCGGTGCGCCCGTCGGTGCTGCCGAACCTGGACATCATCACCACCGGCGTGCTGCCGCCCAATCCGGCCGAATTGCTGATGAGCGAATCCTTCGTGCAGGTGCTGGACAGGCTCTCGCCCGCTTATGACCTGGTGATCATCGACACGGCACCCGTGCTCGTGGCCGCCGATACCGCCTCGGTGGCGCCGCTGGCAAGCACCTTCCTTCTGGTCGCGCGGGCCGAAAAAACCCAGCTCGGCGAATTGAATGAAAGCGTCCGGCGCCTCGCGCATGCCGGTCGATCGGTAAATGGCGTAATTCTGAATGCTATTGACCTATCGCGCCGCCATGCGGGCAGTGGGGGCTATAAGTATGGCGCTTACAAGCATTTACAATACACATACAAAGCCAACAGGGATTCCACCTAGACCGTGAAAAATTGGAGTTAAATTCATCTTGATGCGCTTGACATTCAGGCAGTCGCATTGAGTTCATACTCAATTTGTATTCAGTCAAAACTTATGTAGTACCAATGAGCAGCAGTTCATTTTTACTACTTCTATCGAGTCCGTTGACCGCGCAATAGTTTTTGCACTGCAGAAGCTACGGGGCATTTGCGCGGGTTCTGTCGGCCAAAAAAATCAAGGGCCATAACCGAAGAGATGCGGGCGTTTTGCCCGCATGTGGAAAGGTGCGTCGCCAATGAAATACCTTGCTAAAGAAATTCTTTCGCGTTTCACCTCTGGATGGAGAAAACCATGAGAAACCTCCGACCCGAAGAATCGATGGTCCCGCAAGGTTGGGACAATTCGGAACATTCGCACAGCCAATCGCCCTATGACATCGGGCAAAACCGGGTGAATCATCCGGCCCTGCTTCGAATTGGAAAAAGATCGGTGGACATTACCGCCGCGCTTTTCTTTTTCCTCGCATTCGGCTGGGTGTTCGTATTGATCGGCCTTTGCGTCATGATCAGCTCCGGCGCGCCCGTCTTCTATTCGCAGCCGCGCTATGGAAAAGACGGGCGGGTGTTCCGCTTCTGGAAATTCCGCTCGATGACCGCCAATTCGGCGCAGGTGCTCGAAGAGCATCTGAAAAACAATCCGGAAGCGCGCCGGCAATGGGACGAATACCAGAAGCTGGAAAACGATCCGCGGATCACGCCTTTCGGCAAATTCATCCGCAAGACCAGCCTCGATGAATTGCCGCAATTCTGGAACGTGCTCATCGGGGAGATGAGCCTCATCGGCCCGCGCCCCTGCATGCTCGAGCAGAAGGCGCTGTACGGCCACGACTGGGTCCACTACTGCGCCGTGCGCCCGGGCATCACGGGCCTTTGGCAAGTGAGTGGCCGCAATCAGCTCACCTACAACGCACGCGTCGCATTGGACGTGAGGTATGTCGAGACGCTTTCCGTCACGAAAGACGTCGATATCTTCCTCCGGACGATATGGGTGGTCGCAGTCGGGCACGGGTCGCGGTGAGCCACGCCATTCAGCAGGGATATCCAGCCACGACGACAAAAAGAACAAAAAAGAATTCGGGGCGCGTCAACCCGTATTCGATTGCCGGGATTTCGATCGTGTTCATCTACACGGTCATCTACTTCTATTTTCGGGATTTGCTTCCCGATAAATGGAGCGTCGATTCGGCAAAGATCATCGAGATCCTGAATTACGGCGGCGCGGGCGGTGATCTGGACAATTCGTTCGCCGTCACCGCGGCATTGTTCGGCCTCATCGGCGTGGACAACCTGGATGTCTTTACCTGCAGCGTGAGCGCGCTGTTCCTGCTGTTTGCGACCCACGATATTCGCCGGGCCGGCGATTTTTTTACGCGATTGCTCCTGATTGCGCCGTGCATCATGCTCAACATGTTTGCGCCGTCGAAAGAAACGGTGGTGCTCATCATGACGATGTTCATCACCGTGTCGGCGATCTATTTCCGCACTTCGAAGAGATACACCTTCATTTCTTTTCTGTTCCTGTATGCGGTCTATGGCGTATTCGTTCGTCAATATTATTTGCTGATCGTCGGTGTGTTCTTTTTGGTCTACTGGCTCTGGCGGCGGCCGCTTAAATACCACGTGCTGGCGGCCATTGTGGCGGCCGGTGCAATCATGGCAGCGCCATCCAGTGTATTGCAGACGTTGCAATCGCCAAGAGATACATCCAACGCCTATGCGGAGCAAATCGGCAGCGACAACCGGACGGCCTTTACCAATATCGCGTCGCCGGCCACCGGCCCGGGGTTTTTGGTCAATTACGCCTATGCCGGCACGGTATTGATTACGCCGGTACTGTATTTCCAGACGGCCAGTGATTTCTTCATGCAATTGATGATCGGCGCGATGCTGGTCATTCTTTACCGGGCCCGAAAGAAAGCCCGGCGCGGGCATGACCGCTACGAAACCAGATTCTTCGCCAGCCTTTTCATTGCCCACATCCTGGTGCAATTGATATTCGAACCCGATCTCGGAAGCTTTACCCGCCATTTGACCTCGGTGCTGCTCTATCTCATTGCCATCAAGGTTGCCGAGAGAAAACAATTCCTCAGATGAAAAAAATCCTGATTTGCGCCGTGCCATTCAGCGACAACCTCGGCGATGGGGTCATTGCCGCGTCGCTGGCGCACATTGCCGGCCTCAAATACCCGGACGCCACAGTCGAATTCCTCGACATTGCCGGGCGCCACGGATTCGACGAGCAAAACCTGCGCGGCGGCGGCGCATTCGGCGTTTTCCAGAAGCTGCCGGCGCTGCTGCGCTCGGCCATCGTGTTTGCGTATTGCCTCAAGAACTACTTCCAGCGCTGGCGCCCGCACTGGAAGGCGGCCGTGAGCGATGCCGACCTTGTCATCGTCGGCGGCGGCCAGCTCTTCTGCGACGTGGCGCTCAACTTCCCGGCCAAGCTCTTCCTCTTGAGCCGGCTCCTCCGCGGCAAGCGGGTGGCGGTGGTGTCTGTCGGCGTCACGGCCAAGTGGTCGTACTGGGGCAAGGTGCTCGTGGGCAAGTTCTTCAAGAACGCCGCGCCCGTGTTCTTCGCGACCCGCGATGCGGAGTCGGCGAAGAACCTGCACGACATCTTTCGCATTCCCCGGCCCGACATCCGCGTGGTGCCCGACCCGGCGCTGGTCTGCGAGAGCGCGTTCTCCAGCGAGCTTTCGCCCGACAAGAAATGGGACGTGGGCATCTGCGTGAGCAGCCTCGATGCGCTGGTCATGAATTCGGAGTACGGCGAATCGAACGCCATCGGCTCGGCGGATTTCTTCGCGAACCTCGCCGAGGCGCTGCAGCAGGAGGGCGCGCGCGTTCTCTACTTCACGAACGGCGCGGCCGAAGACAACCGCGTGATGGCCGAGATCTCGTCGCGCCCGGCCAGTGCGAGCGCGAACGCCGCGGACACCACTTTTCTCGTGCCCAAGCGCCCGGACGATCTGGTCGCGCTCATCAGCGCGTGCTCGTGCATCGCGGCGCACCGGTTGCACGCAAATATCGTGGCCTACAGCCTGAACATTCCCTCGGTGGGGATGAACTGGGACAAGAAGGTCGAATCGTTCTTCCGCCTCACCGGCCGCACGCAGTACCTGTTCGACCTGTCGCCGCGCCCGGACCAGCTCAAGGCCTCGGTGCTGCAGCTGCTGCGCGAGAAGAACGCCGACCGCGAACGGCTCGACGTGCTGCAGGGCGAAGTCATCGCCGGCACGCACGCGCTGATCTGACCGACCGCGGAGCGCGCCTCACCATGAAAGTACTGCACGTTGCCGAGACGCTCAAGGGCGGGCTGGAGACGTATCTCCGCACCGTCGCGCGCCACCAGACCACGTCGCCCGACATCAGCCAGGTGAAGTTCGTGCTGCCGGGGCAGGTCGACTGGCTGGGCGCGGAGAACACCCACGTCGTGCCGACCGCGCGCAAGGCCTCGGCGCTGCTCGGGTATGCGAAGAGCGTGCGCAAGATCATCGCGGCGGAGCGGCCGGCGATTCTTCATCTGCACAGCTCGATTGCCGGTGGTGTGGTGCGCGCCATGGCGCTCGCCGGGCAGGTGCCGCTCGGCGTGAAGATCGTCTATTGCTCGCACGGCTGGGCATTCGACCAGACCGGCCCCGCGTACAAGAACATCGCCTACCGCTGGATCGAGCGGCTGCTCTCCTGGCGCAGCGACGCGATCATCTGCATCAGCAAGCACGAGATCCGCATCGCCGAGAAATTCGGCATCCTGCGCTGCCGGTGCATTCCGAACGGCATCGACCGCATCGAGCAATCGATGGTGCAGCAGAGCGCGCCGGCGAGCGGCATCGAGCCACGCAAGGTGCTCTTCGTCGGCCGGCTCGACAAGCAGAAAGGCATCGACGCGCTGCTCGATGCCTACGCAAGGGTGCGGCCGAACTTCAAGCTCATCGTGGTCGGCGATTCCGTGCGCAAGGACCTGCAGCTCGCGCAGCCCGAGCACGTGGAGTTCAAGGGCTGGCTCGAGAAAGACGCGCTCGATGCCGTCTACCGCGCCTCTGACGCCACGATCGTTCCGTCGCGGTGGGAAGGCTTCGGCCTCGTCGCGGTGGAAGCCATGGCGCGCGGCAAGCCCGTGTTCGCCTCGGCCGTCGGCGGCCTTGTCGACATCGTGGAGCACGGTACCAGCGGCCGGCTCTTTTCCCTCGACCAGATGGACCAGGCGCTGCGCGACATCGATGGCCTCTCCGACGCGGCCCTGCAGCAGATGGGGCAGGCCGGGCGGCGGATCTTCGAGGAGAAGTTCACCTCGCAGCGCATGAACACGGCCATCGTCAACCTGTACAAGGAGTCGGTTCTCCGATGAAGATTTTTTCCTGCCGCGCCCGACGTTTCCTGCAGGTCCTTGCGTTGCTGAGCGTGTGGATGTTCGCTGGACATGCCGCGCAAGCCCGGGGCGTGAGCGGCATCGACACGGACTACCCGGTCGCGCTGAGCGTGCAGATCGACCCCGCCACCATCACCGACGCCGACCTCAATGAGATCCGCGCGGCCGGTTTCGAGTTCGTGCGCTTCGGCGTGCGCCCGCCGCTCAAGAGCGTGAACCCCGGCCTCATCGACTACTCGCGCCTCATCAAGCGCGTGCGCAACGCCAAGCTCGACGCGATCGTGACGCTGTTCGGCGGCAACGCAATCTGGGGCGCGAAGCCCGAAGAGCTGCGCGCGGGCGCCCGCAAGGAGAGCCTGTTCTCCGATTTCGCGGTCGGCTTCATGAAGGCGCACACCGACGACGTGGCCGTGTGGGAAGTGTGGAACGAGCCCGACCACAAGACCTTTTTGAACCCCGCGATGCTGTCGGATTTCGAAGCCGCATCGTCGGAGCTCTGCGCCAACATGGCCAAACAGAAGGTGCAGCCGAACATCGTCGTCGGCTTCGGTTTCGCGAACCTGCCGTTCGTGGGCGGCAAGGTGCCAAGGCAGTTGGAGAACGCCTTCGTCGCGGCCGCCAAGTCCGATTGCCTGACCGACATTTCGATCCACCCGTACCGACCGGTGCCCGAGACCGCCTTCGGCGACTACGAAAAGCTGCGCGCGCAGCTCGACCAGCGGCAACTGCAGAAGACCGGCATCGCCATTTCCGAATGGGGCTACGCCTCGTACCTGCCGGTGCGCAGCCAGAGCACGCAGGCCTCGCTGGTGTTTCGCGAATACCTCATCAACGCGGCAGCCGGCATCAAGCTGCTGAACCTCTACGCCTGGCGCGACCGCGGCCGCTCGTCGTTCTCGAAGGAAGACAACTTCGGGATCATGTCGAACGCGGGCGAAAAGAAAGAGGCGTTCTCCGCGCTCACCGAATTCCTGAAGATCGCCAGGCACTCGAAGAAAGTCTCGTACGACGACGCGAAGGGCGTGAACCAGTTGGTGCTCAAGCGCAGCGACGCGCTGCTGCACGTGCTGTGGACACCCGGCTCCGAAAAAGACGTGACCGTCCCCGTCGCCGAAGGCAAGAAGTGCACGCGCGTCGACTTCTTCCCAGAGATGCGCCGCGGCAGCTGCGGGCCCCGCGCGGGCGGCGGGTTCTCCGCGAAGGCCTCGGCCTATCCCGTGCTGCTGTCGATCTCGGACTAGACGCGATGGCGCGTCTTTCAGGTATCAGGAAACGTCTCGGCGGCCCGGTCTTCGCGATTGCCGACCAGTGCATCTACAGCGCGAGCCAGCTGTTGCTGAGCTTTGCGCTCGCGCGCGTGCTGTCGCCTTCGGAGTTCGGCATCGCCTCCGCATTCCTGGCGGTCGTGAGCTTCCAGTACATCCTGCACACGGCGATGGTGCACGAGCCCTTGCTGATCCGGCGCTTCTATGTGAGCCGGTCCGCGGCATGGACGAGCTGGGGGCTCGTCGCTCTCTTCTCGCTCGTGGGTTACCTGTGCTGGCAGCTCATCGTGTTTCCCGGGCAACTGCGCTGGGTGGGCGTGGCGCTCATCGTCGGCTACGAGATCTTCTGGCTCTCGCGCAGCCTGCTGCTCACCGGGCGGCGCTACGCGATGCTGTGCATCACCGGCGTGCTGATCTGCGCGGGGTATGTCGCGGTGCTCGGTGTCGAAAAGCCCGCGACATGGGGCGAGGCGCTGCTGCTGGTCTCGGCGTTGCAGTTGCCTTTCCTGATCCTGGTGCTGCTGAACCTGCGCAACGTCATGCCCGCATTGCCCGCTGCAAAAGATGCGCAAGGCCTCACCGTGAAGGAATCGATGGCCTACGGCTGGAAGGCCAGCCTCTCGCAGTTCATGAGCTGGATCATGACGGGCGGCGCCATCCTGCTCCTGGGCTCGTCGGCCGATTCGGAGCAGGGCGGCCTGCTCAAGATCTACATCACCTTCTTGCTGCCGATGCAGTACGTGCTCGCGGCGCTGGGCTACTACCTGCTGCCGCAACTGGCGGCCCGCTGGCATGCCGAAGACCGCAGGAGCGTGCACCGGCTCTTCGTGATGTTCGTGCTGATGGGGTTCCTCATCGCCGAACTCGCCGGCGTGGTGCTGGGCCTGCTCGGGCCGCACCTCGTGGTGCTGGCCTTCGGCGAGAACTACCGGCACATGGATTTCTCGCCCTTCTATTACGCGCCGGCCATCTTCGGTCTCACCATGTGTTTGCGCACGGGCTTCCGTGCCGCGGCGCAGCCGGGCGCGCTGTTGTTCTGCTCGGTCGTGGGGGCGGTGGTGTTCGGCATCGCGATGCTCGCGGCCAAAGCCCCGGTCTCGTACATCCAGACCATCCACGCGATGACGCTGGGCTTTGCCTGCATGGCCGCGCTGATGATCGGCTGGCTGTTCGTGTTCATGCGGGCGCCGAGGCTGCAGGGCGCCTGAGGGGCTGAGAAGCAACCTGCCATGAACAACAACAACATCAACCCCTTGCTCCGCGATGTCCGCCTGGACGAGCGCCTGCGGTTCCTCCGGGACGGCGTGGTGTGCCTGCGCCAGATCATCTCGCCCGAGTGGGTGCGGCGCGCGCAGGACGGCGTCGAGCACGAGCAGGTGATGTTCGAGTCGGGCGCAGGCGAGGTCGCGCGGCAGCTCACCGTGACGCGGCGTCTGCGCTGGATCTACGACCAGCTCTTCGACAGCGACCCGATGGCGGCCGGCACCCCCTGGCAGCAGGACACCTCATACGGCCTCGCCGACAGCCACCGCATCGTGCGCGTGTGGATGCCGGTGGACCATGTGCCGCGCGAAACCGGCATCGAGGTCGTGCGCGGCTCGCATCTCTGGAAGGCGGAGCGCGGCTGGGCCGGCCGCATCGAGGTGCGCGACATCGAGGCCAACCGCCGCGCCTTCGACATCGTCGGCTACGAGGTCGACGCGGGCGACGTGGTGGCCTTCAACTACCGCTCGCTGCACCATGCGGGCGCGAGCGGCGTGAACTTCAACGAGAAGCGCAGGGCGTTCGCGATCCTCTATGCGGACGACGCGCTCGCGTTGAGGCAGCGGCCGCCGCTGATGCCGCCGGCCGTTAGAGACCACGGGCCTCGCCTGGCATGAGGGGCGGACTATCCTTGTGCGCGGCACACCGCTGACCTAGGAGACCCGATGAAACCCCAACCGATCAACTACGAAGACGCTTCGGCCGAAGTGAAGGCCGTGTTCGACGACATCAAGACATCGCGCAAAGTGCCCGACGTCAACAACTTCTGGAAGTACCTGGCGAACGACCCCGTGACGCTCAAGCGCACCTGGTCGAGCCTCAAGGAAGTGATGGCGCCCGGCGCGCTCGACCCGGTGGTCAAGGAAATGATCTACCTCGCGGTGAGCGTCAGCAACGGCTGCGGCTACTGCATCGCGAGCCATCACGCGGGTGCGGAAAAAGCCGGCATGACGCCCGAGATGTTTGGCGAGCTCATGGGCGTGGTGGGGATGGCGAACGAGACGAACCGGCTGGTCAACGGGTATCGGGTGCCTATTGATCCGGCGTTCGACAAGTAAGGCCGTTGCGGTTCGGGGCGAGCGCTCCATTCGAATTGGCTGGTCGATCCAAAGCAAACCGTTCAGGCTGAGCTTGTCGAAGCCTCGCGCGGCGCTTCGACAAGCTCAGCGTGAACGGTTTGTCTTTTCGAACGCAACTTGGCGTCAGAGCGGTCGTTGATAGGCCGCACACCAGCAGCGCGTCCATGTGCGCAGGGCGTCGGGTGCTCCCCGCAGCGAAATCAAGGAGGAGCGAAGCGGGGGACATTCGCGGAGGGGAGTACCCGGCGGCCTGTGCACGCGCCCTGAATGACGGCATCAACCGATCGTCATCAAGCTCGCGTTGCCACCAGCAGCAGCGGTATTCACGCTCAACGCACGCTCAACCACAAGGCTTTCAAGCGGAATGCCCACATCCCCCGGAGCGAACGCGCGCACGCCGACGATCGGCCCCGACCGCGATGCGACGCGATGCACGACGCCCATGAGACCCGTCGCATCGCCGTGATGAAGAACGGCATCGAAGACCACGGTCTCCGAAGTCCAGTCGCTCGCAACGGCAACCGACTGCTGCACCTCGGCCGGCAGCGATGCGCGCAGACTTTGCGCGCCCGCATTCGCGGGCCATATCGCCGTGCTGCCCACCGAGAGCACGGCTGCCAGTTGCACCAGCCGATCAGTTTCCGCATCGGCAAGGCACAACACGGCTTCGCGTGGCTGCAGCGTGTAGACGTTGCGCTCGCCCGTGGGGCCGGACAGCGTGCGCGAACTGCCCGAGCGCGAGAGTTCTCCAAAGCGTCGGCATTGGGTTGCCAGTGCATCGCGGTTCGTTTCGTTAGCCCAACGGGTCAAAGCCGACAGCGCGACTTGTGGTGCTCCGGCTTGTGTGGTCGGCGATGCGTTTCCCGGGTCCGCATCCGCAATGGCGCGCACCAATATATCGTCCGGCCGCTTCGACAGCATGCGGTACATGTACAGCGGCCCGCCCGCCTTCGGCCCCGTGCCCGACAGGCCTTCGCCGCCGAACGGCTGCACGCCCACGACCGCGCCGACGATGTTCCGGTTCACATAAACGTTGCCCGCCTTCGCGTGCTCCACGATCTGCGCAATGGTTTCGTCGATGCGCGTGTGCACGCCCAGCGTGAGCCCGTAGCCCGTGCCGTTGATCTGCCCGACCAGCGCGCCCAGGTCGCGGCGGCGATAGCGCACCAGATGAAGCACCGGTCCGAACACTTCGCGTTGCAGCTCCGCGATGTTGTCGAGCTCGATGAGCGTCGGCATCACGTAGGTGCCCTGGCGCGTGTCGTGCGCGTACTCGCGGCCTTGCCGGTAGACGCGGCGGCCGCGGCTGCGCATGGTGGCGATGTGGCGCTCGATGTTGTCGCGCGCTTCGGCGTCGATCACCGGGCCTACGTCGACGGCCAGCCGCGCGGGGTTGCCGATGCAGCTCTCGGCCATCGCGCCTTTGAGCATCTCGATGAGGCGGTCGGCTGCTTCCTCTTGCACGCACAGCACGCGCAGTGCCGAGCATCGCTGGCCGGCGCTGTCGAAAGCCGAGGCCATCACGTCGGTGACGACCTGTTCGATCAGCGCGGACGAGTCCACGATCATTGCGTTCTGGCCGCCGGTCTCGGCGATGAGCGGCACGGGCGCGCCGTTAGCGCCGAGCCTTGCCGACAGCGTCTTCTGCAGGATGCGTGCGACCTCGGTCGAGCCGGTGAACATCACGCCCTGCACGCGCGCATCGGCGACCAGTGCGGCGCCCACGATTTCGCCGCGGCCCGGCAGCAGTTGAACGGCCGCGTGCGGAACACCTGCTTGCCACAGCACGCGGATCGCCTCGGCGGCGACGAGCGGCGTCTGCTCCGCGGGCTTGGCCAGCACCGGATTGCCGGCCGCGAGCGCGGCGGCCACCTGGCCGGTGAAGATCGCGAGCGGAAAATTCCACGGGCTGATGCACACCATCGGCCCGAGCGCGCGGTGCGTGTCGTTGGAGAAATCGATGCGTGCCTGTGCGGCGTAGTAGCGCAGGAAGTCGACTGCCTCGCGCACTTCGGCGATGGCGTTGGCGTACGTCTTTCCGGCTTCGCGGGCGAGCAGGCCGAGCAGGCGCGGCTGTTGGGCTTCGAGCAGATCGGCCGCGCGGTCGAGCAAGGCTGCGCGTTCCGCCGACGGTGTCGCAGCCCATGTCGTTGCGATGCCTTTGGCTTGCGTCACGGCCGATTCGACATCGGCCAGTGTGGCTTCGCGCACCTGCCCGACGACATCGCGATGGTCCGCGGGGTTCAGCACATCGGCCCAACTGCTGGAGGCTTCGCGGTCCTCCGCGAGCAGCGGTTCTGAGCGCCACTGTTCGGTGGCCGTGGCGCGGAGCGTTTCGCCCAGCAGGCGCAGGCTGTCGTCGTTCGCGAGGTTGATGCCTTGCGAGTTCTTGCGTTGCTCGCCGTAGAGCGCCGCGGGCAATGGAATGGCCGGGTGCGGCAATCCGACCGCGCCTTCCTTCGCCGCCATGTGCTCCACCGTCGCGACCGGGTCTTCCACCAGCGCTTCGAGCGGAATCGTCGGGTCCGCGATGCGGTTGACGAACGAGGTGTTCGCGCCGTTCTCCAGCAGTCGCCGCACCAGGTATGCGAGCAGCGTCTCGTGCGTGCCCACCGGCGCGTAGATGCGGCACGGCCGACCGAGCGGCCCGACCACCTGCTCGTACAGCGGCTCGCCCATGCCATGCAGGCATTGGAACTCGTACTGCCCCGGCTGATAACGCGACGGGTCCGCCATCGTGTAGATCGCGGCGAGCGTGTGGGCGTTGTGCGTGGCGAACTGCGGGTAGATCGCCTCGGGCGCATCGAGCAGCTTGCGCGCGCAGGCGAGGTACGACACGTCGGTGTAGGCCTTGCGCGTGTAGACGGGGTAGCCCTCGAGGCCTTCGATCTGCGCGCGCTTGATCTCGCTGTCCCAGTACGCGCCTTTCACAAGGCGCACCATGAGCCGGTGGCGGCTGCGGCGCGCAAGGTCGATCACGAAATCGATCACGAAGGGGCAGCGCTTTTGATACCCCTGGATCACGAAGCCGATGCCGTTCCAGCCCGCGAGCGCCGGCTCGAAGCACAGGCGCTCCAGCAGGTCGAGCGAGAGCTCGAGGCGGTCGGCTTCTTCCGCGTCGATGTTGATGCCGATGTCGTACTGCTGCGCGAGCAGCGTGAGCGCGCGCAGCACCGGGTACAGCTCGTCCATCACGCGCGCGTGCTGTGCGCGGCTGTAGCGCGGGTGCAGCGCCGAGAGCTTGATGGAGATGCCCGGGCCCGCATACACGCCGCGGTGGTTCGAGGCCTTGCCGATCGCGTGGATGGCGTCTTCGTACGCGATGCGATAGCGCTTCGCATCTTCGGTGGTGAGCGCCGCTTCGCCGAGCATGTCGTACGAATAGCGGAAGCCCTCGGCCTCCAACTCGCGTGCGTTGTCCAGCGCCTGCGCGATGGTCTCGCCGGTGACGAACTGCTCGCCCATCATGCGCATCGCCATGTCCACGCCCTTGCGGATCAGCGGCTCGCCGCCCTTGCCGATGAGGCGCGTGAGCACCGTCGAAAGGCCCGTCTCGCTGTGCGTGGCCACCAGCTTGCCGGTGAGCAGGAGGCCCCAGGTCGCGGCGTTGACGAACACCGAGGGGCTGCGCCCCGCATGCGACTGCCACTGGCCATGCGCGATCTTGTCGCGGATGAGGGCGTTGCGCGTTTCGGCATCGGGAATGCGCAGCAGCGCTTCGGCCAGGCACATCAGCGCGACGCCTTCCTGCGAGGAGAGCGCGTATTCCTGCAGCAGGCCTTGCACGAGGCCGGCGCGGCCGGCGGCGTTCTTGCGGTTGCGCAGTTGTTCTGCGATGCGATGGGCGAGGGCGTGCGCTTCTTCGGCTTGGCCGGCCGGCAAGCGGGCCTGCTCGAGCAGGGGCGGCAATGCCTCGGGTTCGGGGCGCCGGTAAGCGGCGGTGATCTGCGCACGCAAGGCCGAAGGCGCGGTGAGGCCGTCGGCGAAATCGATGAACGAGGAGGGCAGAGGGTCGGGGTTGTTGGCGCTCATGTCGAATCCGTGCTGGTGAGTTGTTGAATGATCTCAATCTCTTTGACGAATATTTCTTCGAAGAATGGCCGTATCGCCGAACAAATGACGGGTTGACGGAGATTCTTATTTGATGGATATTTCATCCAATATGACGGAATCAACGCCAGCCCCGGCTACCACCTCTCTCAACGACCGCATCGCCCAGCGCGTGCGCGACCTTCGCGCCTCCCGCAGCCTGTCGCTCGATGCACTGGCCACGCACTGCGGCGTCAGCCGCTCGATGATCTCTCTGATCGAGCGCGGAGAGAGCAGTCCGACCGCAGTGCTGCTCGAAAAGCTCGCCACCGGCCTCGGCGTTCCGCTCGCCTCGCTGTTCGACGATGCCGAGCCCGTCGCCAGCCCCGTGTCGCGGCTGGCCGACCAGTTGCAATGGCGCGATCCGCACTCCGGCTATGTGCGCCGCAATGTCTCGCCCGGCGGTGCCATCTCGCCGATACAGATCGTCGAGGTCAACTTTCCACCCAAGGCCCGCGTGGCCTACGAGACCGGCGCGCGCGAGCCACGCATCCACCAGCAGGTGTGGGTGCTCGAAGGGCGCATCGAAGTCACCGTGGGTGACGACCTCCACCGGCTCGATGCGGGCGACTGTCTTGCGCTCACGCTCGACCAGCCGATGAGCTACTACAACCCCACGCGCAAAACCGCGCGCTATGCCGTTGTGATCACCACGGCACCCACCTCCTGGAGATGAACGACATGACGACAACGACGACCGAGGAAGCACCCCGCATCCGTGCCCTTGCGGCGGTGAGCGATGCGGAGGTGCACGCACTGGCCGATCTGCTGATCGATTGCGTGGAGGGCGGCGCGTCGGTGAGCTTCATGCTGCCGATCACGCGCGAACGCGCCCTCGCGTTCTGGTGCAAGGTGGCCGAGGGCGTGGCGCGCGGCGAACGCGTGCTGCTGGTGGCCGAGGACGCCGAGGGCTTGCTGGGCACGGTGCAGCTCGTTCTGGATCAGCCCGAGAACCAGCCGCACCGCGCCGAGGTCTCGAAGATGCTCGTGTACCGCCGCGCGCGGCGCCGGGGCATCGGCGCGCTGCTGATGGGCGCGGCCGAGGACGCGGCACAAGAACATCGCAAGACGCTGCTGGTGCTCGACACATCGAGTGCCGAGGCCGAGCGGCTCTATGAACGAATGGGCTGGCTGCGCGTGGGCGTGATTCCTGGGTTCGCGCTGCTGCCGGAGGGCGAGCCGTGTGGCACCACGTTCTTCTATCGCGCGTTGGCGGCGCGCGCATGAGCGGTTCGTTGGTCACCGCGGCCGCCTGAGCGGCACGGATTTTTGTATCGCACCGTGTCTGGGGCCGCGCCGGATACGCAGCGCGACGAATCGGCAGGCGAACCGAAACACATGAAGGCGCGTGCCGCGATGGAATGAGCGCCTCATCCACTCGACACGAAGTCCGCCATGACCCTGCTCTCGCTCCACCATCGTTCAGGCCGCGCGTTTGCCGCCGTCCTGTTGTTCGCTACAGCTTTCACCGCGCAGGCCCAGCCTTCATCCGCCGCCGCCGATCCGCGCGGCCGTTGGATCACCGCGAACGGCAACCTCGAAGTCGAAGTCGCGCCCTGCGGCGCCGCGCTGTGCGGCACCGTCACCAAGGTGTTGGGCAACCGCTCGATGGCACCCGGCGGCGGCGACATGCAAGCCGCCGACAAACGCCCGGCGCTCGGCATGACGCTGCTGAAGGACTTCGCGCCCGTCGATGCAACCGCCGACCCCGCGCGGCCGCCCACCGAATGGGCCGGCGAGATCTACAACCGCGAGAACGGGAAGACCTATCGCTGCAACATGTCGGTCAGCACCGCTGGCAATGCGGCGGGGGAGTTGCTGCTGCATGCGTATGTCGGACTGCCGCTGTTCGGGAAGACGCAGCGATGGGTGCGGGTTGCGTCGAACGATTGACGTGGTCGTCGATCAACGCGCCCCGAACGCCGCACTCTCGAACAGGTCCTTGAACTCCCGCGGCTGCGAGCGCCAGTACTGGTGCGGCGCCTTCACCTGCGCGCCCAGTTCGGCGGCCGCATGCCACGGCCAGCGCGGGTCGTACAGGATCGCGCGTGCGAGCGACACCGCATCGGCCTGTCCCTTCGCGATGATCTCTTCGGCCTGCCGCGGCTCGGTGATGAGGCCCACCGCGATGACCGGCATGCCGACTTCGGATTTCACGCGTTCGGCGAACGGCACCTGGTAGCCCGCGCCGAGCGCGATGGCCTGCTTGGGCGATACGCCGCCGCTGGACACGTGAATCGCCGCACAGCCGCGCGCTTCGAGCGCTTTGGCGAACGCGACGGTGCCTTCGAGGTCCCATCCGTCCGGCACCCAGTCAATGGCCGACACGCGCACCCACACCGGCCTGTCGGCGGGGAAGGCTTCGCGCACCGCATCGAATACCTCGAGCGGAAAACGCATGCGGTTCTCCAGGCTGCCGCCGTATTCGTCGTCGCGGTGATTGGCCAGCGGCGAGAGGAACTGGTGCAGCAGGTAGCCGTGCGCCGCGTGGATCTCCAGGCCATCGAGACCCAATCTCGCCGCGCGCCGTGCGGCATCGACAAAAGCATTGCGGATGCGCGTGAGGCCCGCGGCATCGAGTGCGATGGGTGCATCTTCCGTCGGTGCATGCGGCACGGCCGAGGGCGCATATGCCTTCCATCCGCCGGGCTCGCCCGGTGGGATCTGCTTGCCGCCTTCCCATGGCGCGCGGCTCGATGCCTTGCGCCCTGCGTGCCCGAGCTGCATCGCGATCTTGATGGGAGAGTGGGCCCGCGTCGCCGCGAGCACGCGGGCCAGGCCCTCTTCGTTGGCATCGGAGTAAAGCCCGAGGTCGCCCGGCGAGATGCGCCCCTCGGCCTCCACCGCCGTCGCCTCCAGGATCATCAGCCCCGCGCCCGAAAGCGCGAGGTGGCCGAGGTGGATCAGGTGCCAGTCGCCTGGCGTGCCCTCGGTGGCGGAGTACTGGCACATCGGCGCGATGACGATGCGGTTGTCCAGGCGAAGCGTTCCGAGTTGCAGGGGTGTGAAGAGGTGGGCTTGGTCATGTCATGTCATGAAGTGGCTGCGCAGGTGCCGCGATTCTGGAGCGGCGGCGCGGCCTGTGCTGCCGGCGCCGCAGAAGCCTTGCGGCCGGCCGCAGTATGGATAGCAGTGCGCCGATCACCATCGCCAGGAGGCGTGGGCCTGAGCTTCGCGACCCCTTGCGCAGGGTGCGCAGGCCTAGACCCGCTACCTGAGCACGACCTGAATAAATGGCACCCCGAACAGCGGCCCACGTCCCGGGTTATCGGGATGGCAGGCTGCGTCGTGCCCTGTCATCATTCGCGGTGGAATGACGCACGAACCGAACTCTCTCTCCGATCTGTTGAACCGTGCCAGGCTTGCCCTGGCGGATGCCGAGGGCGCATTGCCCCCCGCATCGCCCGCCACCGCGGAGGCCGGATGCGTGGTGTTCTTCGCCATGGGCGAAGGCGAGAGCCGGGCCCGTGTGGTGTCCGGACGCGGACCTGACATCGAGGCCGCATGGACGCGGGGCGCCGATGCGGCGGCCGTTCAGGCCAGGCGCGGCGACCGGCCTTTCGAGCGCCTGCGCGCGGAGATCGTCGATACGGTCACGGCCATGAGCTGGGGGGAGTTGAAGGCGAAGCTGGCGCAAACCAAGCGCAACTACTTCAACCTCGGCATCGCCTTCGACGCGCACTTCAAGCACGCGATGCTCGCGCAGGAGATGCAGGGCGCGGCGGTGCTCTACAGCGGCGAGGTCGAGCACGCACTGCCCAACCTCGCGAACCTGCGGCTGCACGCCAAGCGCCGCTTCGGCACGGAGATCGACTTTCCCTCTGACGACACCGCGCCGGTCTGGTGCTTCACCACCCGCGCGGTGTATGTCGATGCCCAGGGCGCCTGGCCGATCACCGCCGAAGGCCAGGCCGCAGGCTTTCGCCGGCTGGACGACTGGAACGCGCGGCAGGTGCGCACCCTGATCGATTCGGCAAGCGACTACCTCGCCGAACAGGTCAAGCCCACGGGCGAATTCCACTACGGCTGGTTCCCCTGCTTCGACCGCGCCATTCCCACCTACAACACCCTGCGCCACGCCAGCACCACCTACGCGATGCTCGAAGCCTGGGAGCTCACGCGCAGCGCCACGCAGAAGGCGGCCATCGACCGCTCGCTGGGCATCCTCACGCAGAAGCTGATCCGGCAGGTGCCGCTGCCCGACGGCGCGCGGGCGGCGCTGCTGGTGGACGTGGGCAACGAGGTCAAGCTCGGCGGCAACGCGGTCTGCCTGCTTGCGCTGGTGAAGTACACCGAGCTCACCGGCGACCGGCAGTACATGACGCTGATGGAGCAGTTGGCTCTCGGCATCCGCGCCATGCAGGACACGAAGACCGGGCGCTTCGTCCACGTGCTCAACTTTCCCAAGCTCGACATCAAGGATGCGTTCCGCGTCATTTATTACGACGGCGAGGCCGCGTTCGGGCTGATGCGCCTCTACGGGCTCACGCGCGACGAGCGCTGGCTCGCGGTGGTCGAAAAAGCCTTCGACCATTTCATCGCGGCCAAGCACTGGCAGGCGCACGACCACTGGCTGAGCTACTGCGTCAACGAGCTCACGCGCTACAGGCCCGAGACGCGCTACTACCAGTTCGGCTTGCAGAACGTGGCCGGGTACCTGGACTTCGTGCTGGAGCGCATCACCACCTTCCCGACGCTGCTCGAACTGATGATGGCGGCGCGCGAGATGGTGCTGCGCATCGATGCCGACCCGGCGCTGCGCCCGCTGCTCGACGGCCTGGACCGCGAGAAGTTCGACCGCGCGCTGGAGCACCGCGCGCGGTATCTGGCCAACGGCCACTTCTGGCCCGAGCTGGCGATGTTCTTTCGCAATCCGGACCGCATCGCGGGCTCGTTCTTCATCAAGCACCACAGCTTTCGGGTGCGCATCGACGATGTGGAGCACTACCTCTCGGGCTACGTCGCGTACCACCGGATGCTGCGCAACCGCGAGGCGCAGCAGGCCGAAGCCGGCGCCGCGGAGACGGGCGCCGCACCGGGCCCGCGCGGCCCGAGCGGCGTGGTGGCCTGGGGCGGCGACGTGAACCTCGGCCGGCGCCAGCACTACCGGATGGCCGAGCTGGGCGGACCGCAGGCGATGCTCGGCAACATCGCCGCGCTGCGCGATGCGGACCTGCGCATCGTCAACCTCGAATGCGTGGTCGCGACCACCGGCGAGCAGGGCGCCGACAAGGACGAGACCGGCGCTTATTACTACCGCGCGCGGCCCGAGATGATCGACGTGCTGACGGCCGCGCGCATCGACCTCGTGAGCACCGCCAACAACCACAGCGGCGACTACGGCCCGCAGGCCCTGCTGGAACAGAAGACGCTGCTGGACGCCGCGGGCATCGGCTCGGCGGGCACCGGGCCCGACCTCGAGGCCGCGCTGCAGCCGGTGATGGCCCTTGCCGGCGAGGTGCGGGTGGCGCTGTTCTCGCTCGATGCCACGCAGCCGAAATTCGCGGCGACCGCCTGGCATCCGGGCGGCGCCTACCTGCCGTTGAGCGACCCCGCCGAATGGACCGCGACGCTCGCGCCGCGCATCGCCCGGGCGCGGTCGCACGCCGACGTGGTGCTGGTGGCGGTGCACTGGGGCGACAACCTGGAGACCGTGCCCTCGCGCGCCGAGGTCGCGGTGGGCCACGCGATCATCGATGCGGGTGCCGACGCCATCCTCGGCACCTCGGCGCATGTGCTGCAGGGCATCGAGGTCTATCGCGGGCGGCCGATCATCCATGACGCGGGCGACCTGCTGTTCGATGCGATGCGCGGCGATGCGTGGAACGCGGGCGTCTTCTCGCTCACGCTCCATGCGCATGGCGTCGAGCGGGTGCAGTTCACGCCCATCCGCGTCGATTTCGGCTTCTCCGAACAATACGAAGGCGACCGTGCGCGCGCCGCGAGCGAGCACTTCGCCGCCCAATGCCGCGCGCTGGGCACGCAGGTCTTTCCGACGCCCGAGGGTGGCTGCGTGCTGCACCTGGCGCCGCCTGTGCGGGAGGTGCTGCCGCAACAACCGCTGCAACCAGCGACGGCCGATGCGGCGGTGGCTCGCCCAGCCTCGCCGCCCCTGCGCACCGCAAGACCCGGCTGGGTCGTCGATGCCGTGCCCGCGGATGCGGCCATGGCGCCGCTGAAGATCGGGCCGCTGCGCCTCGTGGGCATGCGCTGCATGCCCAACCAGGTCTTCGGCCGGCAACTGCTGTGGGTCGAGTCGTTCTGGACGGTCGATGCGCCCGTCGAGGCCGACCTGCGGCTGCAGTTCCGTGCGCTGCCCGTGCGCAGCAAGACCATGCCGGCGTGGGGCGACGGCATGGACCACGACCCCTGCGACTGGATGTGGCCGACCAGCCGCTGGACGCCCGGGCGCATCTACCGCGACCGCTACGGCCTGCGGCCGCCGCTCACGCGCCAGATGGAAAGCGACGTGCTGCAGCTCGAAGTGCGCCTGCGCGGCGCACCCGAGCTGCCCGCGGCGCGGCGGCTTCCCGTGTGGTGCGGTCTGCGCATGCCCGGCGTGCCGGCGCCGCTGCCCGAGACCCGCGCGCCGGTGCTGTCGGTCAACCTGCCGGGCGCGAGCCGCGACCCGGGGCCCGTGTGGACGGCCGATCAGCTCGCGCAGATCACCGGCGGGCAGTGGCTGGTGCCGCCGCCCGCGGGCTGGTCGGTGCAGTCGGTGGTGCGCCTTCCGATGCACCTGAAGGTGCGGCCGGGGCCGGCGCTGTTCGTCGCATCGGACTACCGCACGCTGGCCGCGCACGAGAACTTCAGCCACGCGCCGGAAGACTGGGACCAGCACGACGACCTGCCGCGCCTGCACACCCAGTGCGCGGGCGCGATCGTGCAGCACGCGGTCGAAGGGCTGCCGCCGGACTTTCCGCTGCTGCAGGTGCCCGACCCGATCCGTGCGCTGCTCTCGCTCGGCGCCGCCGCGCGGGCGCGCTACAAGGGGCTGGTGGTGGGCGTCACCGGCACGGTGGGCAAGTCGTCCACCATCGCCATGGTGCGCGACCTGCTGCCGCCGGGCGCGCGCGTGCTCACCACGGTGGAGAACAACAACTCGCGCGTCGGTGTGCCCGGCGCCATGGCGAGCCTCGGGCCCGACGTGGACGTGTGCATCCTCGAGATGGCGCAGAGCGCGCTGTGGATGGACCGCGGACCGATCTCGCTGGAGGCGCGCCCGCATGTGGCGATCCTCACCGAGGTCGGGCTCTCGCAGACCGCCAAGACCAACACGCTGGAGAAGACGGCCGAGTACAAGTCGCGCGCCTTCCTCGGGCTGGAGCCGGGCGGCATCGCCGTCGTGAGCGGGCACATTCCCCACCTTGCGAAGGTCGTGAAGGCCGCGATGCGCACGGCCGCGAAGGTGTGGACCGTGGGCACCGGGCCGGGCGACAACATCCGCCTGCTCGATGCGCGCCCCGAATCCTCGGGCTGCCGCGTGCGGCTCTCGTTCAAGGGGCGCATCCACGAATATCTGTTTCCGGTCGCGAGCATCGGGCTGGTGCGCAACTCGGCGCTGGCCTTCGCCGCGATCGTGGCGATGGGCTTCGATGCCGAGGAAGCCAGCGCGCGCATGCCCAATGTGCGGCTGCCCGCCTCGGTGATGCAGGTGGAGCCGCTGCGCACCCGCAGCGGCGCGCTGGTCACGCTGGTCGACGACAGCTGGAACGCCGAGGTCATGTCGATGCGCAACGCGATGAGCTTCGTGCGCAGCTACCGCGCGCCGTCCGGCAACGCGCCGGTCGCACGCAAGGTCGGCGTGCTCGGGCGCATCGTGAACCTGGGCGAGCAGGCCGAGGCGATGCACCGCGGGCTGGCCGAGCCGCTGCTGGCCTCGGGCATCGCGCACCTGGTGACGCACGGCGACGAGATGCGCTGGCTGCGCGAAGAGGTGCCCACCAGCCTGCTCGGCCCGCATTTCGACAACGCGGCCGAGCTGACCCTGTACCTCGGCGAGTACCTGCGCGACGGCGACCTGCTGCTGGTGAAGGGCGACCGCGACCGCTCGGATTTCGGCACCATTCCCTCGCTGTTGAAGAAGCTGTGACCACGCTGCCTTTCATGCCTGCCCTCTGGCGACATCGGCGCCTCGCATTCGTGCTGATCGCGTTGATGCAGGCCGCCTGTGCGCAGCGCGCCGGTGCCGATCTGCGCGCGCCGGGCACACCGACTGCACGCGCGACGACGGCCGTCGAAGACGAAGTGCTGCACTGGAACCAGCCGGCCGTGCGCGCGAACTGCCCCGACCGCCGCGGCTACCTCTGGGTGCAGCCGGTCGAGGGGCCGGCCTGCATCCGCTACTTCGCGAGCGACGAGATCGATGGCGCGCGCGTGGCGATCGTGCAGTTTTCCGGCGACCGCGACAGCGTGATGGACCAGCCGCCCACGCGCATTTCCGGCAACACCGAGGCGCTGCGCACGCTCGATGCGCAGCGCAGCCGCGACCGCGCGGGCGTGCCGTGGATCTTCATGGCGCGGCCCGGCACGTACGGCTCTTCGGGCGATCACCGCAGGCGCCGCGAGCCCGTGGAGTTCCACGCGCTCGATGCGGCGCTCGATGCGCTCATGCAGCGCCACCAGCTGCAGCGCATCGTGATCCTGGGCCACAGCGGCGGTGCGACTGCCGGCGCCGCGCTGCTCACCATGGGCCGCACGCGCGTGGCCTGCGCGGTGCTGACCTCGGGCGCCTACGGGCTGCTCGAACGCGCGCGCATGCTGGGCATGTCGAAGGGCGGCCGCACCGACACCACCGGCAGCACGCAGTTCTACGATCCGCTCGACCATGTGAGCGGCATCGCGCGCGACCCGTCGCGGCGCATCGTGCTGATCGGCAACCGCGACGACAAGAACACGCCCTTCGTCCTGCAGCAGCGCTTCGGCGATGCGGTGGCGAAAGCCGGCCACCGCATCGAGCTGAAGACGCATGCGGCGGAGCCACCCACCTACCACGACCTCACGGACCGCATCGGCTTGCAGACCGCATCGCTGTGCGCGCGCGAGGCGTTGTTT
Organism: Variovorax paradoxus EPS; assembly: GCF_000184745.1. NCBI lineage: Bacteria > Pseudomonadati > Pseudomonadota > Betaproteobacteria > Burkholderiales > Comamonadaceae > Variovorax > Variovorax paradoxus. The sequence goes on from NC_014931.1 coordinate 1,242,828, forward strand.
CCACCCATACCTGGATCTGAATGAGCAGCAGCATCACCTCACGTGAATACGGCCGCATGCCCGATGGGCGCGTAGTGACCGAATACACCCTCGACAACGGCCGTGGCCTCAGCTTGAGTGCCATCAACCACGGCGGCATCGTCACCGCGCTGCGCGTGCCCGACCGAGACGGACAGGCCGCGAATATTGTGCTGGGTCTGCCTTCGCTCGACGACTACATGAAGCCGCATCCGCACTTCGGCACCATCGTCGGCCGCTATGCGAACCGCATCGCGGCGGGGCGTTTCCCGCTCGATGGCACTGCGCACCAACTGGGCCTGAACGACGGTGTGAATTCCCTGCACGGCGGCGCGAAAGGCTTCGGCACGCGTTTCTGGCAGATCGAGCCGGTGTCCGCGGAGGACGCGCGCGGCGACATCGCCATCGAGCTGCGCTACACGAGCGCCGATGGCGAAGAGGGTTACCCTGGCGAAGTGCAGCTCACCGTGCGCTACACGCTCTCGGCGACCGAGAATACCTGGCGCATCGATTACCGCGCGACGACCGACAAGCCGACGGTGCTGAACCTGAGCCACCACGACTACTTCAACCTCGCCGGCAGCGGCGACGTGATGGACCATGTGCTGACGCTGCCCGCGAACCGCTACTGCCCGGTGGATGCGACGCTGATCCCGCCCGGGTTGGCGGAGGTGGGCGCGACGCCCTTCGATTTCCGCACGCCGGCGCGCATCGGTGAACGCATCCGCGAAGGGCACGAGCAGTTGCTGCGCGCGCACGGCTACGACCACAACTGGGTGCTCGATGGCGACCGCGGCGGCGATGGCCTCGCATTGGCCGCACGCCTTGCGCACGAAGCCTCCGGCCGCGTGATGGAAGTGCACACCACCGAGCCTGGCGTGCAGTTCTATTCGGGCAACTTCCTCGACGGCAGCCTCATGGGTTCGCAAGGTGCGAGCCTGCGGCAGGGCGATGGCCTCTGCCTGGAGACGCAGCACTACCCGGATTCGCCGAACCAGCCGGGCTTTCCGTCGACCGTGCTGCGGCCGTGCGAGGTGTTCCGCAGCACGACGGAACACCGGTTCAGCGTCGGTTGAAGATAAATAACCTCAGGCTGAGTCAACGGCCGGTTTGGGCTGAGTCAACGGCCGGTTTGGGCTGAGTCATCGGCCGTTCGGGCTGAGTCAACGGCCGTTCGGGCTGAGTAAAAGTCCGTTCACGCTGAGCTTGTCGAAGCGCTGCGCGAGGCTTCGACAAGCTCAGCCCGAACGGGTTGGAGCTCAGCCCGAACGGGTTGGGGCTCAGCCCGAACGGTTGGGGCTCAGCCCGAACGGTTGGGGCTCAGCCCGAACGGGTTGGAGCTCAGCCCGAACGGGTTGGGGCTCAGCCCGAACGGGTTGGGGCTCAGCCCGAACGGTTGGGGCTCGGTTCAGACGGTTGCCGGGTTCAGCCCGCGAACAAGGCCGCCGGCACGCCGGGGCTGCCGATGTGCACGGCGAACAGCCCACCGGCCAGCGGCTCGCTCTTCAACTGCTCTTCGGTGCGGCCGTTGCGGGCCGTCGTGATGTAGAGCGTCTGCATGTCGGCGCCGCCGAAGGCGCAGTCTGTGACGTTGCTCGCGGGCAGCACGATGCGCGCAAGCTCCGCCGCGGTCACCGGGTCGTGGCAGGTGACGCACGCGCCATCCCAGTGCGCGATCCACAGGCGCCCGGCGGCGTCGGTGGTCATGCCGTCGGGCAGGCCGTCCGGCTTGGGGAAGCGGTGCCACACGCGGCGGTTCGACACGGTGCCGGCTTCCATGTCGAAGTCGTAGGCGTACAGGTTGTTGAGCACCGTGTTGTTGAAGTACATGGTGCGCCCGTCGGCGGACCACGTCGGGCCGTTGGTCACCTCGAAGCCGTCGTCGTGCTTCGTGCAGCGACCGTCGGCGTCGTAGCGGTAGAGCGCGCCGGTGGGCGCCTTGCAGTCGAAGTCCATGCTGCCGCCCCAGAAGCGGCCGCGGCTGTCGCACTTGCCGTCGTTGAAGCGGTTGTTGGGGCGCTCGGGTTCGGGCTGGTGCAGGTAGCGCGGCTTGGCGCCGGCACCCGGCAACTGAGTGGTATCGAAGAGCGCGAAGCCGCGGCGCAGCGTGAGGATGAGCCCCGGCGCCTCCGCGCGTTCCGAGATCGCGGTGATCTCTTCATCGAACTGCCAGGCCCGGCGCGCCCCGTCGGATGGGCGAAACCAGAACAGGCGCGGCGTGAGGATGTCGATCCAGTAGAGCGCCTGCTCGCGCTCCGACCAGAGGGTGCCTTCGCCCAGGTTCGCCTCGGCGGCCCAGATGCATTCGGGGGAGCCCTCGATCGAGGGTGCGGTGTAGTTCGTCATTGTTTTCCTTGTCATGTCTCCTTGACGCGGCGGATCGTATCAAGGCATATTGATAATTGAAATCAAACAATATGGAATAGATTGATATGCGTTTTGCAATGTCAGTTTTCCATCTCACTGGAGACCCTTCTTGAATTCACCCCAACTCTCGATCCATCCGAGCCTGAAAGACCGCACTGTGTTCGTCACCGGCGGCGGCAGCGGCATCGGCGCGGCCATCGTCGCCGCCTTTGCGGCGCAAGGTGCGCGGGTGGCCTTCATCGACATCGCCGAGAGCGCCAGTGCCGCGCTCGCGCAGCAGATCGTCGAGGCCGGCCATGCCGCGCCGTGGTGGCGCGCCTGCGACGTGCGCGACATCGGCGCAATGCAAGGCGCCATCGCCGATGCGGCCGCCGCGCTCGGCGACTTCGCGGTGCTGGTCAACAACGTGGCGAGCGATGACCGCCACACGCTCGAATCGGTCACGCCCGACTACTACGACAACCGCATGGCGATCAACGAGCGGCCTGCGCTGTTCGCGATCCAGTCGGTGGTGCCGGGCATGAAGCGGCTGGGCTTCGGCTCGGTGGTGAACCTCGGCTCGACCGGCTGGCAGAGCAAGGGCTCGGGCTATCCCTGCTATGCCATTGCGAAGTCGTCGGTGAACGGGCTCACGCGGGGGCTTGCGGTCGATCTGGGCAAGGACCGAATCCGCATCAACACGGTGTCGCCCGGCTGGGTGATGACCGAGCGGCAGGTGAAGCTGTGGCTCGACGACGAAGGTGAGAAGGCCCTCAAACGCAACCAGTGCCTGCCCGACAAACTGATGCCCGAGGACATCGCGCGCATGGTGCTGTTCCTCGCATCGGACGACGCGAAGATGTGCACGGCGCAGGAGTTCACGGTGGACGCCGGTTGGACCTGAACGCCCGCTCGCGTTCATCAATCCGTTCGCACTCATCAATCGTTCGCGACCCGTCAATCCGTTCGCGACCGTCAATCCATTCGCGACCGTCAATCCGTTCGGGCTGAGCTTGTCGAAGCCTCGCGCGGCGCTTCGACAAGCTCAGCGTGAACGGATGGCGGCGCTTCGACAAGTTCAGCGTGAACGGGTGGCAGTGCTTCGACAAGCTCAGCGTGAACGGGTGGCAGTGCTTCGACAAGCTCAGCGTGAACGGGTGCCAATGCTTCGACAGGCTCAGCGTGAACGGATGTGTGGTGTTCGGCCTGGCTTCAGTCCATCTCCAGCTTGCGTCCGTAGACGCTCATGCTGGCGGTCTTGAGCGCTTTCATCATCACCCGCGCCGCGGGCGACAGCAGCCGGTCGGTGCGCGTGATGATGCCGAACTGGTCCATGTGGCAGGGCATGTCCAGCGGCAGCAGCGACACGATGCCGTGCGCCGCGTAGTAGCGCGCCACGTCGGTCGCCAGCACCGCCAGCATGTCGCTCTGCTGCAGCATGCGGGTGATGAAGAGCAGCGCCGAACTCTCGATGGTGTTGGTCGGCGGGGCGAGCCCTTCCTCCTGGAACATCAGCTCGAAGCGGTGGCGCAGCACGCTGCCCGCGGGCGGCACGATCCAGCCGGCGCCGACCACGTCGCGCAGCGTGAGCCCGCTCTCGCCGAGCAGCGGGTGGCCCGGCCGCACCAGCGCGCACACCGGCTCCTCGCTCAGCGCCTCGTAGCGCAGTTGCGACTTGTCGTGCTCGGCGAAGAGCCGGGCCACGAGCATGTCGAGCTTGCCCTGCTCGAGCCGCTCGATCAGCACCGGGCTGGTTTCGATTTCGAGTGACACGCGCAGGTCGGGCTGCTCGCGCTTGACCATCGCGACGGCAGGCGGCAGCAGCGCCAGCCCCGGCGAGGTGATCGCGCCCACGCTCACCTGCCCGAAGCGGCCGGCCTTGAGCGCGGTGAGTTCGTCGTGCGCCTGGTTCAGGCTCGCGAGCGCGACGCGGGCGTGGCGGATCATGGTTTCGCCGTACCAGGTGGGCCGCATGCCGCGCGGCAGGCGATCGAACAGCGGCACCTCCAGCACGTCTTCCAGGTCTTTCAGCAATTTCGATGCGGCCGGCTGCGTCATGTTGAGCACCTGCGCCGCGCGGTGGATGTTGCCTTCCTCGGCCAGCGCGACCAGCAGCAGGAGCTGCCGTGTCTTGAGCCGCGCGCGAATAAACCAGTGGTTGTAGTTGGTCATGACTTCGTGGAACTAAGGGCTTATCGGGTTTTCCAGAATCCGGCGATCGATATGCATTTTGTCGAAAAAACGATTGGATCGATATCAATTCTGTTCCTAGACTCACGCCAGTTCAAACAAAGAGACAAGAAAGATCGGCGCCCTCGTGATCCACGGTGAGATCCATCAGAACGTGCGGCAGTACATCAACGGCCGCTGGGAAACCAGCGCGACCACGGGTATGAGCGCCAATCCTTCGGACACCAGCGAGGTGGTCGCCGAGTACGCACGCGCCGATCGCCGCCAGGCCGAAGCCGCCATCCGCGCGGCCACCGAGGCCTTTCCGCACTGGAGCCACAGCACCCCGCAGCGCCGCGCCGACGTGCTCGACCGCATCGGCGCCGAGCTGCTGGCGCGCAAGGACGAACTGGGCCTGCTCTTGGCGCGTGAGCAGGGCAAGACGCTGCCCGAGGCCGTGGCCGAAACGGCGCGGGCGGGCCAGGTCTTCAAGTTCTTCGCCGGCGAAGCGCTGCGCGGCGGCGGTGGCGAGAACATAGCCTCGACGCGGGCCGGTGTGCAGGTCGACGTGACGCGCGAAGCGGTCGGCGTGACCGGGCTCATCACGCCGTGGAACGCCCCCTTCGTGATTCCCGCCTGGAAGATCGCGCCTGCGCTCGCCCATGGCAACAGCGTGGTGTTCAAGCCGGCCGAGCTGGTGCCGGCCTGCGGCTGGGCGCTGGCCGAGATCATCAGCCGCGCGGGCCTTCCGGCGGGCGCCTTCAACCTCGTGATGGGCAGCGGCCGCGAAGTGGGCCAGGCGCTGGTCGACAGCGCGCTGGTCGATGCGCTGAGCTTCACCGGCTCCGCCGCCAACGGCGAGCGCGTGCTGCAGGCCGCAGCCACCCGGCGCGCGAAGGTGCAGCTGGAGACCGGCGGCAAGAACGCGCTCGTCGTGCTGGCCGATGCCGACCTCGACCGCGCGGTGGACTGCGCAGTGCAGGGCGCCTACTTTTCCGCGGGCCAGCGCTGCACGGCATCGAGCCGGCTCATCGTCGAGGCGGCGGTGCACGACGCCTTCGTGGCGAAGCTGCGCCAGCGGCTCAAGACACTGAAGATCGGCCATGCGCTGGAGCGCGGCATCGACATCGGCCCGGTGGCCGACGAAGAGCGCCTGGCGATGAATCTCGCGTGGGTCGACATCGCACGCGAAGAAGGCGCCGAGCATGTGTGGGGCGGCGAGGCGCTCGAGCGTTCGACGCCCGGCTATTACATGAGCCCGGCGCTGTTTCTCGCGAAGCCTTCGCACCGCATCGCGCGGGAAGAAATCTTCGGCCCCCTGGCCTGCGTGCTGCGCGCCGACGACTACGACCAGGCGCTGGCGCTGTGCAACGACACGCCCTTCGGCCTGTGCGCGGGCATCTGCACCAACTCGCTCAAGCACGCGATGCATTTCAGGCGCCATGCCGTGGTCGGCATGACGATGGTGAATCTGCCGACCGCGGGGGTGGACTTCCACGTGCCCTTCGGCGGCCGCAAGGGGTCGGGCTACGGGCCGCGCGAACAAGGGCGCCACGCCGCGGAGTTCTACACGACGGTGAAGACCGGCTACATGCTGGCCTGAGCCGTCACAACAATCGGTTCTCGAACGGTTCTCAACAAGCAAATCCACAGAAGGAGACATCCCATGACCATGAATCGCCGCACCCTCAACACCGCACTCGCCGCTGCAGCCCTGGGCAGCATGCTGCCCGTGTCCGCGCTCGCGCAGAAGAAGCTCGTGCTGGGCTTCGCACAGGTGGGCGCCGAGAGCGAATGGCGCACCGCCAACACCGAGTCGATCAAGTCCTCGGCCAAGGAAGCGGGCATCGAGCTCAAGTTCTCGGATGCACAGCAGAAGCAGGAGAACCAGATCAAGGCGATCCGCTCGTACATCGCGCAGAAGGTCGACGTGATCGCGTTCTCGCCGGTGGTCGAATCGGGCTGGGAAACCGTGCTGCGCGAAGCCAAGGCCGCCAAGATCCCGGTGGTGCTGACCGACCGCTCGGTGAACACCAAGGACGACACGCTCTACGTGACCTTCATGGGTTCCGACTTCGTCGAGGAAGGCCGCAAGGCCGGTCGCTGGCTCACCGAGAAGATGAAGGACCAGAAGGGCGACGTGAACATCGTCGAGCTGCAGGGCACCGTGGGTTCCGCGCCGGCCATCGACCGCAAGAAGGGCTTCGAGGAAATCATCAAGGCCGACCCGAAGTTCAAGATCATCCGCTCGCAGACCGGCGACTTCACCCGCGCCAAGGGCAAGGAAGTGATGGAAGCCTTCCTCAAGGCCGACGGCAAGAAGATCAATGTGCTCTTCGCGCACAACGACGACATGGCGATCGGCGCGATCCAGGCCATCGAGGAAGCCGGCATGAAGCCCGCGAAGGACATCACCATCATCTCGATCGACGGGGTGAAGGGCGCGTTCGAAGCCATGATCGCCGGCAAGCTCAACGTGTCGGTCGAATGCAGCCCGCTGCTCGGCCCGCAACTGATGAGCGCGGTGAAGGACATCAAGGCCGGCAAGGCGCTGCCCAAGCGCATCGTGACCGAAGAAGGCATCTTCCCGATGGAAGTGGCCGCCAAGGAATTCCCGAACCGCAAGTACTGAGTCCCCCAGGCTGCGCGCAATTCGCGTTGCGCGCGCCTCCCCCTGCACAAGACAGAAACCACCTCCCAAAGACGGAACTCATCGCACCATGAAACGCAACTTCCTCAAGGCCTCGCTCGCGGGCCTCGCCTTTGCCGTCGTCGGCTTCACGCCGCTGGCCAATGCGCAGGACAAGGGCCTGATCGCCATCTCGATGCCCACCAAGTCGTCGGCCCGCTGGATCGCCGACGGCGCCAACATGGTCAAGTACTTCAAGGAAAAGGGCTACAAGACCGACCTGCAGTACGCGGACGACGACATCCCGAACCAGCTCGCGCAGATCGAGAACATGGTGACCAAGGGCTCCAAGGTGCTGGTCATCGCGGCCATCGACGGCACCACGCTGTCCGACGTGCTGCAGAAGGCAGCCGACAAAGGCGTGAAGGTCATCGCATACGACCGGCTCATCAAGGGCTCGAAGAACGTCGACTACTACGCCACCTTCGACAACTTCCAGGTCGGCGTGCTGCAGGCGCAATCGATCGAGGCGGCGCTGGGCCTCAAGAGCGGCAAGGGCCCGTTCAACATCGAACTCTTCGGCGGATCGCCGGACGACAACAACGCCTTCTTCTTCTACAACGGCGCGATGTCGGTGCTGGAGCCCTACATCAAGAGCGGCAAGCTCGTGGTGCGCAGCAAGCAGATGGGCATGGACAAGGTCGGCACGCTGCGCTGGGACGGCGCCGTGGCGCAGGCCCGCATGGACAACCTCCTGTCGGCCTACTACACGAAGGACCGCGTGGATGCGGTGCTGTCGCCGTACGACGGCCTTTCGATCGGCATCCTGTCGTCGCTCAAGGGCGTGGGTTACGGCTCGGGCACGCAGGCGATGCCCATCGTCTCGGGCCAGGACGCCGAGGTGCCTTCGGTCAAGTCGATCCTGCGCAAGGAGCAGACCTCCACCGTGTTCAAGGACACGCGCGAGCTGGCCAAGGTGACGGTCGCGATGGCGGACGCCATGCTCTCGGGCAAGACGCCTGAAGTGAACGACACCAAGACCTACAACAACGGCATCAAGGTCGTGCCCTCGTACCTGCTCAAGCCGGTGAGCGTGGACGCCTCGAACTGGAAGCAGGTGCTGGTGGACAGCGGCTACTACAAGGAAAGCCAGGTCAAGTGAGCACGGTGAGCGCAGACGGGCGCACGATCCTCGAGATGCGCGGGATCACCAAGACGTTCCCGGGGGTGAAAGCCCTCAGCAACGTCAACCTCGCCGTGCGCGCGGGGGAGATCCACGCGGTGGTCGGCGAGAACGGCGCGGGCAAGTCGACGCTCATGAAGGTGCTGAGCGGCGTCTACCCGTGCGACTCGTACACGGGCGAGATCCATTTCGAGGGCGAGCTGCGCCGCTTCAAGACGATTGCCGACAGCGAGAAGCTGGGCATCATCATCATTCACCAGGAGCTCGCGCTGGTGCCGCTGCTCTCGATTGCCGAGAACCTGTTTCTCGGCAACGAGATCGCGAGCGGCGGCGTGATCGACTGGTTCGCCGCCTATGCGAGGACGCGCGAGCTGCTCGCCAAGGTGGGCCTGAAGGAATTGCCCACCACGCTGGTGACCGACCTGGGTGTCGGCAAGCAGCAGCTGGTGGAAATTGCGAAGGCGCTGGCAAAAGAGGTGAAGCTCCTCATCCTCGACGAGCCCACCGCCAGCCTGAACGAGAACGACAGCGATGCGCTGCTGATGCTGCTGCTCGAACTCAAGCGCCAGGGCATCGCATCGATCCTCATCTCGCACAAGCTCAACGAGATCGCCAAGGTGGCCGACTCGATCACCGTGCTGCGCGACGGCGCGACGGTGGAAACCATCGACTGCCGCAGCGACCCGATCAGCGAAGACCGCATCATCCGCGGCATGGTCGGGCGCGACATGGAGCACCGCTACCCGCAGCGCTCGCCGAAGATCGGCGAGACGGTGTTCGAAGTGCGCGATTGGCGCGTGCACCACGCGCTGCATGCCGACCGCGAACAGATCAAGGGCGTGAACCTGCATGTGCGCCAGGGCGAGATCGTCGGCATCGCGGGCCTCATGGGCGCGGGCCGCACCGAACTGGCGATGAGCGTGTTCGGCAAGTCGTACGGGCAGCGCATCAGCGGCTCGGTGCTCATGCACGGCAAGCCGGTGGACGTGAGCACGGTGCGCAAGGCCATCGACCACGGCATCGCCTACGTCACCGAAGACCGCAAGGGCCTCGGGCTGGTGCTGGAGGAAGGCATCCGCAAGAACATCAGCCTCGCGAACCTCGATGCGATTTCCGAACGCTCGGTGATCGACGACGGCCGCGAATTCAAGGTCGCCAACGACTACAGGAAGGCGCTGAACATCCGCTGCTCGGGCGTCGAGCAGCTGGTGGTCAACCTGTCGGGCGGCAACCAGCAGAAGGTGGTGCTGAGCAAGTGGCTCTTCACCAAACCCGAACTGCTGATATTGGACGAACCCACGCGCGGCATCGACGTGGGCGCCAAGTACGAGATCTACACCATCATCGACCAGCTCGCGAACGAGGGCAAAGGCATTCTCATGATTTCTTCCGAACTGCCCGAGTTGCTCGGCATGTGCGACCGCATCTACGTGATGAACGAGGGGCGCTTCGTCGCCGAGTTCACGGCAGCCGAGGCATCGCAGGAACGCATCATGCATGCCATCGTGAGCGCAGGGAGTTCCGTTCATGTCGCAGCCTGAAGCCAACGCGGTGCAGGGCGCCGCTCCTGTTGCCTCCCCGAAGCTGCACGTCGGCTTCCTGAAGAACAACCTGCGCGAATACGGCATGCTGATCTCGCTGGTCGCGATCATGGTGCTGTTCCAGGTGTTGACCGACGGCACGCTCCTGCGGCCTCTCAATCTCACCAACCTGCTGCTGCAGAACAGCTACGTCGTCATCATGGCGCTGGGCATGCTGCTGGTGATCGTGGCGGGGCACATCGACCTGTCGGTGGGCTCCGTGTGCGGCTTCATCGGCGCGCTCGCGGCGGTGTTGATGGTGGAGTACGAATGGCATTTCGTGCCCACGGCCATCGTGAGCATCGTGGCCGGCGCGGTCATCGGCGCCGCGCAGGGCTGGTTCGTCGCGTTCCGCAAGATCCCGTCGTTCATCGTCACGCTCGCGGGCATGCTGGTGTTCAAGGGGCTCACGCTGGCGCTGCTCGCCGGGCAATCGGTGGGGCCGTTTCCGGTGGAGTTCCAGCGCCTGAGCTCGGGCTTCATTCCCGATCCGCTCGGCGGCGACACCTTGCGCACCACCTCGCTGGTCGTGGGTGCGCTCGCTGCCGCGGCCCTGGTGTTCTTCAAGCTGCGCGGGCGCGCCAAGCTCAAGGCGCACGGCATGGAGCAGGAGCCCTATGCCTTCTTCCTCGTGAAGAACCTGTTCTTCGCGGCGATCATTCTGTTCTTCAGCTACCTGCTTTCCACCTACAAGGGCCTGCCCAACGTGCTGGTGGTGATGGCGGTGCTGATCGTGGTGTACGACTTCGTCACCAACCGCACGACCATCGGCCGGCGCATCTATGCGCTGGGCGGCAACGAGAAGGCCGCGCGGCTGTCGGGCGTGAAGACGCAACGGCTCGCGTTCCTCACCTTCGTGAACATGGGCGCGCTCGCCGCGCTCGCGGGCCTCGTGTTCGCGGCGCGCCTGAACACGGCCACGCCCAAGGCGGGCCTGGGCTTCGAGCTCGACGTGATCGCGGCCTGCTTCATCGGCGGCGCCTCGGCCTCGGGCGGCGTGGGCCGCGTGATGGGCGCGGTGATCGGCGCCTTCATCATGGGCGTGATGAACAACGGCATGTCGATCCTGGGCATCGGCATCGACTACCAGCAGGTCATCAAGGGACTGGTGCTGCTGGCAGCCGTGTTCATCGACGTCTACAACAAGAACAAGTAACCGCATGACCGAGCGCACGACCCTCGCCCCCGTGCTCGAGCTGCGGGGCATCCACAAGCAGTTCGGCGGCATTCCGGTGCTGAACGATGTCCAGCTGCGGCTGTACCCGGGCGAGGTCCATGCGCTGATGGGACAGAACGGCGCGGGCAAGTCCACGCTGATCAAGGTGCTCACCGGCGTGCTGCCGTCCAGCGGCGGGGAGATGTTCTTCGACGGCCAGGCCATCCGGCCCGGCTCGCCGCTGGAGGCGCAGAAGCTGGGCATCAGCACCGTCTACCAGGAGGTGAACCTGTGCCCGAACCTTTCGGTGGCGGAGAACGTGTTCGCGGGGCGCTATCCGCGCTGCGGCGCATTGCAGGGCTTTCGCATCGACTGGGCGGCGGTGAACCGTCGCGCGGCCGAACTGCTGGCGCGCATCGGGCTCGATATCGATGTGACCCGCCTGCTGTCGAGCTACTCGGTCGCGGTGCAGCAACTGGTGGCGATTGCGCGCGCGCTCGGCGTGTCGTCGAAGGTGCTGATCCTCGACGAGCCGACATCGAGCCTGGATGACGATGAGGTCGAGAAGCTGTTCGAGGTGCTGCGGCGCCTGCGCAGCGAAGGGCTCGCGATCGTCTTCGTGACGCACTTTCTCAACCAGATGTATGCCGTGTCGGACCGCATCACCGTGCTGCGCAACGGCAATTGGGTGGGCGAATGGAAGGCGGCGGACCTCGGCCCGCAGGCGCTGATCGCGGCGATGCTCGGGCGTGAGCTGGCCGCGCAGTCGGCACGGCCCGCCGCGCTGCCGGCATTCGATGAAGCCGCGCCCGCCTTGCTGCAGACCGAAGGGTTGGGCCAGGCCGGGCAGTTGCAGGCCACCGACCTGCGCGTGCGTGCCGGCGAAGTCGTCGGCATCGCGGGTCTGCTCGGCGCAGGCCGCACCGAACTCGCGCGCCTTCTGTTCGGGCTTGAATCGCCCGACCGCGGCGTGCTCAAGGTCGACGGCCGCGCCGTCACTTTCTCGAATCCGGCCGACGCGATCCGCGAAGGACTCGCGCTCTGCCCCGAAGAACGCAAGACCGACGGCATCGTGGCCGAGCTGTCGGTGCGCGAGAACATCGCGCTGGCCTTGCAGGCGCGGCTCGGCACGCGGAAATTTCTCTCGCATGCCGAGCAGACCGCCATGGCCGAGCGCTTCGTCGCCTCGCTGGGCATCAAGACGGCGAGCGTCGAAACCCCCATCGGCCTGCTCTCGGGCGGCAACCAGCAGAAAGCCATGATCGCGCGCTGGCTCGCGACCGAGCCGCGCCTGCTGATCCTGGACGAGCCCACGCGCGGCATCGACGTCGCGGCCAAGCAGGAAATCATGGAAGAGATCCTGCGGCTCGCGCGCGCGGGCATGGCGGTGGTCTTCATCTCGTCGGAGATGAGCGAGGTGGTGCGCGTGGCGCATCGCATCGTGGTGCTGAGGGATCGGCAGAAGGTGGGCGAACTCCCAGGTGGTTCGACCGAGGACGAGGTCTACGAAATGATTGCCGCAGCATGAACCGCCTCGATCTCTCCTCGTGTTTCTCCCTCCCCTCCCGGGGGAGGGTTGGGGTGGGGGCGCGCGGCCTTCACCACCGCGCAGCGTTTGAGGCCTCGCGCCCCCATCCCAGCCTTCCCCCGGAAGGGGAAGGAGCAAGGCAGAAGCCATGAACCGTTTTTCGTCTCTCATGAGCCACCGCCTCGCCTGGCCCATCGTCACATTGCTTTTGCTGCTCGCGATCAACACCGCGTTCAACGCCAGCTTCCTGCATCTCGAATGGCGCGACGGCCACTTGTACGGCAGCCTCATCGACATCGTGAACCGCGCGGCGCCGCTGGTGCTGGTCTCGCTCGGCATGACGCTCGTGATCGCCACGCGCGGCATCGACATCTCCGTCGGCGCGGTGGTGGCCATCGCTGCGGCGGTCGCGGCCTGGATGATCGGCGGCTCCGTCGCGAGCGACGTGAGCCGCTTCCCGATGCCGCTCGCGATCCTTGCGGCGCTCGCCGTCGCCCTGCTGTGCGGCCTCTGGAACGGTTTGCTGGTCGCCAAGGTCGGTATGCAGCCGATCATCGCGACGCTGATCCTCATGGTCGCGGGGCGCGGCATCGCGCAGCTCGTCGCGGACGGGCAGATCATCACGATCTACTACAAGCCCTTCTTCTTCCTCGGCAGCGGCTACCTGCTGGGCCTGCCGTTCTCGCTGTTCATCGTGGCAGCGGTGTTCGTGCTGCTGTACCTCGCGATCACGCGCACGGCGCTCGGCCTGTTCATCCAGGCGGTGGGCATCAACCCGACCGCGGCGCGGGTGGCGGGCATCCAGTCGCGGCGGCTCGTCGTCGGCGCGTATGCGTTCTGCGGCCTCTGCGCGGGCGTGGCGGGTCTCTTGATCAGCTCGAACGTGAAGAGCGCGGACGGCAACAACGCCGGCCAACTGCTGGAGCTCGACGCCATTCTTGCGGTCACGCTCGGCGGCACCGCGCTCACGGGCGGCCGCTTCAGCCTGGTGGGCAGCGTGATCGGCGCGCTGATCATCCAGACGCTCACCTACGCGATCTATTCGCTCGGCGTGCCGCCGGAAATCAACCTCGTGGTGAAGGCGGTGGTGGTGTTCGTGGTGATGCTGTTGCAGTCGCCGGAGTTCAGGGCGGAAGTGCGGTCGCTGGTGCAGCGGCCGGCGCATGAAGGGGGACGGGCATGAGCGCGGTGATCGAGACGACTGCGGCTGCTCCCTCGCCCCAGCCGGCTCCTCGGAAAGAGGGCAGAGCAGGGCTCAACCCGAAGTACCTGCCGCTCACGGCCACCATCTCGCTGTTCGTGCTGATGGCGACGCTGGGCTCGGTGTTCTACGACGGCTTCTTCTCGGCGCAGGTGTTCCTCAACCTGCTGATCGACAACGCCTTCCTCATCGTCGTCGCGGTCGGCATGACCTTCGTGATTCTCTCGGGCGGCATCGACCTGTCGGTGGGCTCGGTGATCGCGCTCACCACGATGGTGTCGGCCTCGCTGGTCGAGAAGCACGGCTGGAGCCCGGCCATCGTGATTCCGCTGGTGCTGGCCATGGGCACGGCCTTCGGCGCGTTCATGGGTCTGCTCATCGAGCGTTTCCGGCTGCAGCCCTTCATCGTCACGCTCGCGGGCATGTTCCTCGCGCGCGGGCTCTGCTATCTCATCAGCATCGATTCGATCAGCATCACCAACGAGTTCTATTCGGAGGTCTCGCAGATCCGCATTCCGATCTGGGGCGAAGCCTCGGTCTCGATCAGCGCTGTGATCGCCATCGTGGTGCTGCTGGCCGCCGTGTTCATCGCGCACTGCACGCCCTTCGGCCGCGCGGTGTACGCCATCGGCGGCAGCGAGCATTCGGCCATGCTGATGGGCCTGCCGGTGCGCCGCACGCTCGTGGGCGTGTACACGCTCTCGGGCTTCTGCTCGGCGCTGGCCGGCGTGATCTTCACCTTCTACATGCTCTCGGGCTACGGCCTGCATGCGCTCGGGCTGGAGCTCGATGCCATCGCGGCGGTGGTGATCGGCGGCACGCTGCTCACGGGCGGCGTGGGCTATGTGGCGGGCACGCTCTTCGGCGTGCTGATGCTCGGGATCATCCAGACGCTGATTTCCTTCGACGGCACGCTCAGCTCATGGTGGACGCGCATCGTCGTCGGCGCGCTGCTCTTCGTGTTCTGCCTGCTGCAACGCTTCTTCACCTCGCGCGCACCCCGGCGCTGACGTTCTCTTTTTTCTCTTTCTCTCTCTCTTTTCTCTCAGGACACCTTCGCATGCCGGACACCCCTCCGAAGAAACTGCGCTCGACCGAATGGTTCGGCTCGGCCGACAAGAACGGCTTCATGTACCGCAGCTGGATGAAGAACCAGGGCATTCCGGACCATGAGTTCGACGGCCGTCCGATCGTCGGCATCTGCAACACCTGGTCGGAGCTCACGCCATGCAACGCGCACTTCCGCAAGATCGCGGAGCATGTGAAGCGCGGCATTTCGGAGGCGGGCGGTTTCCCTGTCGAGTTTCCGGTGTTCTCGAACGGCGAGTCGAACCTGCGGCCCACCGCGATGCTTACGCGCAACCTCGCGAGCATGGACGTGGAAGAAGCCATCCGCGGCAATCCGGTCGATGCCGTCGTGCTGCTCACCGGCTGCGACAAGACCACGCCGGCACTTTTGATGGGCGCGGCGAGCTGCGACATCCCGGCCATCGTGGTGACCGGCGGGCCGATGCTCAACGGCAAGCTCGAGGGCAAGGACATCGGCTCGGGCACCGCCGTGTGGCAGTTGCACGAATCGCTGAAGGCGGGCGAGATCAACCTGCACCAGTTCCTTTCGGCCGAGGGCGGCATGTCGCGTTCGGCGGGCACCTGCAACACGATGGGCACCGCTTCGACGATGGCCTGCATGGCCGAGGCGCTGGGCACCTCGCTGCCGCACAACGCGGCGATTCCGGCGGTCGATGCGCGGCGCTATGTGCTCGCGCAGATGTCGGGCATGCGCGCGGTGCAGATGGCCAAGGAAGGGCTCACGCTGTCGAAGATCCTCACGCGCGAGGCGTTCGAGAACGCGATTCGCGTGAACGCGGCCATCGGCGGATCGACCAATGCGGTGATTCACCTGAAGGCGATTGCGGGCCGCATCGGCGTCGATCTCGAACTGGAAGACTGGACGCGCATCGGCAGCAACACGCCGACCATCGTGGATCTGATGCCCTCGGGGCGCTTCCTGATGGAGGAGTTCTATTACGCGGGTGGGTTGCCCGCCGTGCTGCGCCGGCTCGGTGAAAACGGCCTGCTGCCGCACCCCGGGGCGCTCACCGTCAACGGCCAGTCGATCTGGGACAACGTGCGCGAGGCGCCGAGCCTGAACGACGAGGTGATCCGCCCGCTCGACAACCCGCTGATCGCCGATGGCGGCATCCGCATCCTGCGCGGCAATCTCTCGCCGCGCGGCGCGGTGCTCAAGCCCTCGGCGGCAACGCCCGAACTGCTCAAGCACCGCGGCCGAGCCGTCGTGTTCGAGAACCTGGAGCACTACAAGGAACGCATCGTGGACGAGTCGCTCGACATCGATGCGAGCTGCGTGATGGTGCTCAAGAACTGCGGCCCCAAGGGCTACCCCGGCATGGCCGAGGTGGGCAACATGGGCCTGCCGCCGAAGCTGCTGCGCCAGGGGGTGAAGGACATGGTGCGCATCTCGGATGCGCGCATGAGCGGCACGGCCTACGGCACGGTGGTGCTGCACGTCGCCCCCGAAGCCGCCGACGGCGGGCCGCTCGCTGCGGTGCGCGATGGCGACTGGATCGAGCTCGACTGCGATGCGGGCCGCTTGCACCTCGACATCAGCGACGAGGAGCTCGCCTCGCGCCTCGCGTCGTTGTCCGCATCCGATGCGCAACCGATGAGCACGCGCGGCGGCGGCTACCAGAAGCTTTACGTCAACCATGTGCTGCAGGCCGACGAAGGCTGCGACTTCGACTTTCTGGTGGGCTGCAGAGGCTCCGCCGTTCCCCGTCATTCCCATTGACTCGCCCCCAGGCTGCGCGCACTTCGTGTCGCTTCTCCAACCCCCTACCGGGGGCAACACCTGCGGCCCGGCAAAGCCGGTTCCGCGGTGTCCCCCGAAAGAGCCTCGTTCAACCGCCATGCCCAAGCCCATGAACCACAACCTCTCCAATCCCAGATACCGCGGCATCTTCCCGGTGGTGCCGACCACCTTCACCGAACAGGGCGCGCTCGACCTCGAAAGCCAGAAGCGCTGCGTCGATTTCATGATCGACGCGGGCTCCGACGGGCTTTGCATCCTCGCGAATTTCTCGGAGCAGTTCGTGCTGTCGGACGAAGAGCGCGAGGTGCTCACGCGCACGATGCTCGAACACGTGAAAGGCCGCGTGCCTGTGATCGTGACGACCACGCACTACAGCACCAAGGTCTGCGCCGAGCGCAGCCGCCGCGCGCAGGACATGGGCGCCGCGATGCTGATGGTGATGCCGCCGTACCACGGCGCCACCTTCCGCGTGCCGGAGCCGCAGATATTCGAGTTCTATGCGGGGCTGTCCGATGCAGTGAGCATTCCGATCATGATCCAGGACGCACCCGCGAGCGGCACGGTGCTGTCGGCGCCGTTCCTTGCGCGCATGGCCAAGGAGATCGAGCACGTCGCGTACTTCAAGATCGAGACCGCCAATGCGGCCGCGAAGCTGCGCGAGCTGATCCGCCTGGGCGGCGACGCCATCGAAGGCCCGTGGGACGGCGAAGAGGCCATCACGCTGATGCCCGACCTCGATGCCGGCGCGACCGGTTCAATGACCGGCGGCGGCTATCCCGACGGCATCCGCCCGATCATCGAAGCGCATCGCGCGGGCGACCGCGACAAGGCCTTCGCGCTCTACCAGCAGTGGCTGCCGCTCATCAACTACGAGAACCGGCAGGCGGGCCTGCTGGCCTGCAAGTCGCTCATGAAGGAGGGCGGCGTGATCGCTTGCGAGGCACCGCGGCATCCGCTGCCGGCGATGCATCCCGCAACGCGCGCCGGGCTGATCGAGACGGCGAAGCGGCTGGACCCGCTGGTGCTGCGCTGGGGGAAGTAGAGGCAATGGTCAGTTCGCCGTCCTCGGCGAAGTAGGGCGCGAGGAGTTCGGCCAGCCAGTCCATCACCGCAAGCACGCGCGGCGCGAGCTGGCGCCGGTTGACGTACACCAGCGACACCGGCATGGGCCGCGCGGTGAACGCCGGCATCACCTCCACCAGTGAGCCGGCCGCAAAGCAGGGCAGCAGCCCGCCGACCGGTGCCTGGATCAGGCCGAGGCCCGCGACCGCCGCGGCGTTGTAGGCATCGGTGCCGTTCACCGTGACGATGGCGCGCACCGGCTTGATTCGGTAGCGGCCCTGGGCCGCGTCGAAGTATTCCCAGCCGGCGTCGTTCGGCGAGAGGGTCTGCGCGAAATGCACGATGCGGTGCTGCGCGAGCTCTGCCAGCGTGTGCGGCGTGCCGTGCGCCTGCAGGTAGGCCGGGCTCGCGGCGTTGGCCATCCGCATGAAGCCGAGCGGCCGCGCGATGAGCTCGGAGTCGCCCAGAACGCCCACGCGCAGCACGCAGTCGAAGCCCTCGTTCACCAGGTCGACGCGGCGGTCGGTGGTGCTGATGCCGATCTCCAATGCAGGATGCCGCGCGAGGAATTCGGGCAGGCGCGGAATGACAAGGTCGCGCGCCAAGGTGGCCGGCAGATCGATGCGCAGGCGCCCCGTGAGGCCGCCGGTGTTCGCGCGGAACATGGTGGCCAGTTGCTCTCCTTCGGAGAGGTAGTCCCTGCAACGATCGAGGAAGCGCTCGCCGTCTTCGGTGAGCCGCACGCTGCGCGTGGTGCGCTGCAGGAGCCGTGTGCCCAGGCGCTTTTCGAGGTGCTGCACGGCGACCGAGACGCGTGCGCGGGTCAGGCCGAGCTGGTCCGCGGCGCGGCTGAAGCTCGCGAGCTCGGCGACCCTCGAGAAGATGCGCAGTTCGTCGGTGTTCATGGCGGCAGATTGTTTCTTCTTCAGATAACAGTGTGCGCGGTTTGGCGGAATTTATCTTTCTGCCGGTAATTTTTAAAGTCCACGTATCGATTCACCGATCAACACCCGAGGACTTTGAAATGACGGCTTTCAGCACTTCCAATCCATCCCGCATCGCACTCATCACCGGCGGCAGCCGTGGCCTCGGCCGCAGCGCCGCGCTGGCGCTCGCCGCCGATGGCGTCGATGTGATCCTGACCTACGTATCGAACGAAGCCGCCGCCAAGGCGGTGGTCGCCGAGATCGAGGCGAAAGGGCGCCGCGCCGTCGCACTGCAACTCGACGTGGGCGACAGCAAGGCCTTCGCCGCGTTCGTGGAGTCGGTGAAGGCGGCGCTCGCGGCCACCTGGCAGCGCGAGCGCTTCGACTTCCTGGTGAACAACGCGGGCGTCGGCCTGCATGTGAACTTCGAGGACATGACCGAAGCGCAGTTCGATGCGCTCTACAACATCCACTTCAAGGGCACGTACTTCCTCACGCAGAAGCTGCTGCCGCTCATCAACGACGGCGGGCGCATCGTCAACGTGTCGACGGGGCTCACGCGCTTCGCGATGGAAGGCGCTTCGGCCTATGCCGCGATGAAGGGCGCCGTGGAAGTGCTGACGCGCTACCTCGCCAAGGAACTCGGCAAGCGCGGCATCGCGGCGAACACGATCGCGCCGGGCGCGATCGAAACCGACTTCAGCGGCGGCATGGTGCGCGACAACGCCCAGGTGAATGCGATGGTGGCGGGCTTCACCGCGCTCGGACGCACGGGCAAGCCCGACGACATCGGCGGTGCGATCGCGGGCTTGCTGGGAGAGGGAAGTCGCTGGGTGAATGCCCAGCGCATCGAGGTGTCGGGCGGGATGTTCGTCTGAGCGGTGTCCCGACGACAGGGAAGGTCAGTTTTTCTCGAGTTCGGTGACCTGCAGCGACAGGTCGAACAGCTTGGACTTGCTCGCGTAGTAGCGGTCCAGGCGCCATTCCTTCAGGATGTCCATGGCGAGCTCGAAGCTCTTGTAGTCGAGGGAATAGAGCGTGACCAGCTCGAAGCTGCGTTCGGACTCCAGGGCCAACACGAGCTGGGCCAGGATCTTGGCCGATTCGTTGGCCGGGTCCGTTTCTATGAATCGGCGAGCGACCTTGATGGCATTCATGGGAAAGAGTTCCTCGGTGGGCAGGGACCGAGAACTATAGCTAGCAGGTCACCGTCTTTTGTGACAGTCTCGTGACAATCAAGGGCATCCCCGCCGCGTCGTGCGACGCGGGCGGCGATGCCTTCGGGATCAGCGCAAAGGTGCCGGAATCGGCGCGGGGCGCGGCGGCGGCATCATCGGGTCACGCATCCGCTCCGCAGGCATCGGCACCATGATCGGCGCGGGCGCGCGCTCGGCGGGCATCGGCGCAGGCATCACGACGGTGGTGACCGATTCTCGGATCACGCCGCCGCCCATCACGCTGCCTTCGACGCTGGCACTGGTGTTGCCCGCGCCGCCCAACACGCGGGCTTCGCAATCCCTGCGGTCACCGGGCGACTGCTGCAGGCCGCAGCGCGCGAGCGCATTGGCGCGGTAGTCTGGCGCGCCGGTCAGGCCGCCGCGTGCGGCTTCCTGGCGGGCGGCGCCGGCTTCGCGGATGCAGGCTGCGCGGTCTTGCTGGTTATGGCCGCAAACCGCGAGTTCCTGCTGGTAGGTGCCGCCGCGCGAACCTTGTGCGGAGGCGATGCCGGCTGAGGCCATGCCGCCAACGGCGAGCAGGGCGAGGACGATCGAACGTGTGTTGCTCTTCATGATGAGTTCTCCTTGGAGGGATCTGTCAGTCAATCAACGGGCCGGCGCGGGTTGGGCCGGCAGCGGGGTCACGGTTTCGCGGATTACGCCGCCGCCCATCACGCTGCCTTCGGTGGTGGTGCGGGCACCCCCCTTGATGCGGGCTTCGCAGTCGGCCTGATCGGCCGCGGGCTGCTCGGCGCAGCGCGCCAGGGAGTTGACCTGGCCGCGTGCCGGGCTCGGCGTGGTGAGGCCGGCGCGGCCGGCTTCCTGTTTTGCAGCACCGGCTTCGCGCAGGCACGCCGCGCGGTCTTGCTGCACGCCGTCGCACACGGCGCGTTCCTTCTGTGCGCGGGCATCGGTGCCCGGGGCCTGCGCGCTGGCGGTCTGTGCGCTGAAGACGATGAAGCCGCTGGCGGCGAAGAATGCCGTGGCGGAAAGAAGGGAACGAACTGTTGTTGTCATGCGGGCTCCTGGTTGGGGCACGACCTCGCTGGAGGTTCGTGACCGGAGCCACAGTCTGCTGCTCGCTGGGTCGCGGGGTCTGTGGGACAGCCCCGTTCAGGGGGCGGGCCGGACACGCCCCTGTGTGTGGGACATGTCCGTCAACCCGGTTGTCAGCCTGCTGCGATGCGCTGTGCGAGGTGAGCGAGCGCTTCCTCGACCTGATCCACGAGGATCAGCGACAGGTCACCCGGCTGCAGGCGGGCCAGCGCCGTATCGATCGCCACGAACTCGCCGCGGATCTCGTCGATCTGGCGCGTGCGACCCGCGCCCTGCAGGCCCTGGCGCAGCAGCGCCATCACCTCGCCATCGGCACGGCCCCTTTGCGCCGCGTCCTGATACAGGATCACATCGTCGAAGGCTTCGCCGAGGATGGCCGTCTGGTCGCGGATGTCCGAATCGCGCCGGTCGCCCGCGCCGCTGATCACCACCGAGCGCTTGTTCGCCGGCATCGTGTCCACGGCCGAGACCAGCGCGCGCATGGCGTCGGTGTTGTGGCCGTAGTCGGCGATGACGGTGGCGCCGCGGTAGTCCATGACATTGAAACGCCCGGGCACGCCGGCAGCGTCGTTCATGAAGCTCGCGAGGCCGCTGCGGATGGTGTCCCAGTCGAGGCCCACGGCCCAGGCCGCGGCCACCGAGGCCATCACGTTGTCCACCTGGAAGCCGATGGTGCCGTTGCGCGTGATCGGCACGTCGCGCAGCGGGATGCGCTCGCGCCACGAACCTTCGGCGGCCACCAGCGTGTCCTGGTCGACGTACACGGTGCGCTTGCCCTGCGCGCGGTGCGTGGCCATCACCGGGTGCATGCGGTCGGCGGTGAAGAAGATCACGTGGCCGGGGCAGCCGGCCGCCATCGCGGCGACGTTCACGTCGGCCGCGTTGAGCACCGCGTAGCCGTCGGCGGCCACGTTGCGCACGATCACGCGCTTCAGCACCGCGAGGTCTTCGACGGTGGTGATGTAGTTCAGGCCCAGGTGGTCGCCGCTGCCGATGTTGGTGACCACGGCCACCTGGCAACGGTCGAAACCGAGGCCCTCGCGCAGCACGCCGCCGCGGGCCACTTCGAACACGGCCGCATCGACGTCGGGGTGCATCAGCACATTGCGTGCGCTCTTCGGACCGCTGCAGTCGCCGCTGTCGGTCTGCCGGCCATCTACGTACACGCCGTCGGTGTTCGTCATGCCGGTGCGCAGGCCGCTGGAGGCGAGCAGGTGGTTGATGAGGCGCGCGGTGGTCGTCTTGCCGTTGGTGCCGGTGACGGCGACCACGGGAATGCGGCCGTCGTCGCCGTGGGCGAACATGGTGTCGACCACCGCCTCGCCGACCGCGCGGCCGCGGCCGAACGAGGGCGAGATGTGCATGCGAAGGCCGGGCGCGGCGTTCACTTCGACCACGCCGCCGTGCTGCTCTTCGAGCGGACGCAGCACGTTTTCGCAGACCATGTCGACGCCGCAGATGTGCAGGCCCACCATCTGCGCCGCATCGACCGCGCGCGCGGCCACTTCGGGGTGCACGGTGTCGGTCACGTCGGTGGCGGTGCCGCCGGTGGAGAGGTTCGCGTTGTTGCGCAGCACCACGCGCTGGCCGCGCTCGGGCACGCTCTCGGGCGTGAGGCCCTGCGATTCGAGCCGGCCGATGGCGATGTCATCGAGACGGATCTTGGTGAGCGAGGTGGCATGGCCCTCGCCGCGGCGCGGGTCGAGGTTCACGGTGTCCACGAGCTGGCGCACGGTGAGCTGGCCGTCGCCGATCACCTGCGGCGGATCGCGCCGCGCGGCGGCCACGAGCCGGTCGCCCACCACCAGCAGGCGGAAGTCGAAGCCCGGCAGGAATTTCTCGACCATCACCTCGCCGTAGACGGCGGCCGAGTCGTAGGCCGAGGTCAGCTGTTCCTTGGTGGTGATGTTGACGGTGACGCCCTTGCCCTGGTTGCCGTCCTGCGGCTTGACCACGACCGGCAGGCCGATTTCGCCGGCCGCGACCCAGCCGTCTTCGGCGCTGGTGACGGGGCGGCCCAGCGGCACCGGCACGCCGGCGGCGTTGAGCAGTTGCTTGGTCAGTTCCTTGTCCTGCGCGATCGATTCGGCCACGCCGCTGGTGCTGTCGACCTCGGCCGCCTGGATGCGGCGCTGCTTGGAACCCCAGCCGAACTGCACCAGGCTGCCGCTCGTCAGGCGCCGGTACGGAATGCCGCGCGCCACGGCGGCGTCGACGATGGAGCCGGTGCTCGGACCGAGGCGCTCGGATTCGTCCAGGTCGCGCAGCTCGGTGATGGCGGCGGTCGCGTCGAAGGGCGTGTCGGCCTGCGCGGCGGCGATCAGCGCTTCGGCCAGTTCGATGGCGCGACGGCCCACGGCCTCTTCGCTGTACTGGAACACGACCTGGTAGACGCCTTCTTCCACCGTCGGCGAGGTGTGGCCGAAGTTGACCGCGCAGCCGGCCTGGGCCTGCAGCGCCACGGCCGCGTTTTCGAGCACGTGGGCGAGCGCCAGCGGCTGGCCCAGCACCATCGGGTGCAGTTCGCCGATGGTCGGGAAGCGGGCGCGCAGGCGCGCTTCGAAACCGGCGAGCTTGCTGATGGCGTTTTCATCGCCTTCGCAGGCCACGACCGCCTCGATGGCGGTGTGGCGGCTCCAGAGATTGGGCCCGCGAAGGGCTCGGATGCGGGTGACTTTCATGGGGCTTGCGAGAGCTTGCAGTCGGACGCCGGGGCGCCTCAGACGAACTGGGGTTGGAGAGGTTGGGTCTGCGACAGCTGCAGCGAGGCCAGTGCCGCCTGCAGGTCGGCTTCGAAAGCCTCCACACCGGCGCCGATCAGGTTCAGCGGAATGCCCATGGCCCACGCGGCGGCCACGGCGGCCAGCACGCTTTCGAGGCCCACGCCGGCATGGGTGGCGCGCCAGATCGTGAGGCGGCCCAGGCCCGGCAAGAACGATTCGCTGCTGCCGTTGGCCAGTACCACGCGGTCTTGCCGCACGAGCACGGCCTTGCCGCCGGCGCTCTGGTGCGCGACGAGCGCGGCGGCCTGCGGGTCGGCCGAATACAGGATGACGGCGCCATCGCACAGCGGCGCGAGGCCGGCCACGCGCGCGTCGGCCGCGTTCAGCACGGCCGTGCCTTCGCCCAGCACCACGTCGACCTGGGTGCGCAGCACCTTCACCATCTGGTCGCTCTCGGTGATGTCGTAATCGGCGAGCGCTTCGGCGCCTTCCAGGTCGGTCACGATGCCGACTTCGCAGCGGTCGTAGGCCAGGCCGTCGCGCAGGATGGTCTCGGCGCCGTTCTCGATCACCACGGCCTGCACGGCGCGGTTCACGAGCAGGCGGTGGCCGGCTTCCCAGTTGGCGCTGTCGCGTGCATCGACGCGACGGCGCTCCAGGAACAGGCCGTCGCGGCAGGCCAGGCCCGTGTGGCGCCCGCCCAGGTTGATGAGCCAGGCGACGAGGCGCGCGAGCACCGCGGTGTTCTGCGAGCCGGCCACGCCGACCACCGGAATGCGGCCGGGCGCGTCGTTGGGGAACAGGTGGTCGCAGATCGCGCGGCCCACCGGGCGCGGCGAGCCGACGGCCGGCTTCAGGTGCATCAGGAGGCCCGGGCCGGCATTGACTTCGACAATCGCGCCGCGCTGCGGGCCGAGCGGCTTGGAGATGTCCTGCGCCACCAGGTCGATGCCCGCGATATCCAGGCCCACGACGCGCGCGGCCAGCACGGCGGCGTGCGCGACTTCGGGGTGGACCTGGTCGGTGCAGTCGTTGGCCATGTTGCCGTTGCGCTGGATCGTGACCACGCGGCCGGCGGCCGGCACGGCGGCGCCGTCCAGTTCCTGGCGCTTGAGTTCGAGCTGCAGCTTGGCGTCGGTGGCCAGCACGATCAGGTCGAGCGGGTATTCCTCTTCGGCGCCGCGGCGCGGGTCGCTGTTGAGCTGCTTTTCGATGAGCTCGGCCACGCTCAGCTTGCCGTCGCCGGTCACAGTGATGATCTCGCCGCGCGCGGCAGCCACCACTTCGCCGCCCACCACCAGGAGGCGGTGTTCGTGGCCGCGGATGAATCGCTCGACCATCACGTCGCTGCCTTCGGGCTCGGCGACCGCGAAGGCGGCCATGACTTCTTCGCGTGTCGTCAGTTCGAGCGACACGCCGCGGCCGTGATTGGCGTCGGAAGGCTTCACGGCCACCGGCAGGCCGATGTCTTCGGCGGCTTCCCAGGCTTCTTCGGCGCTGGAAACGATCTGGCCCTCGGGCACCGGCACGCCACAGCTGGCGAGCAGGGACTTGGTCAGTTCCTTGTCGCTGGCGATCGACTCGCCGATGGCGCTGGTGTAGTCGGTCTCGGCGGTCCAGATGCGCTGCTGGTTGGCGCCATAGCCCAGTTGCACGAGGTTGCCGCTGTTCAGCCGCATGTGCGGAATGCCGCGGTCGGTGGCGGCGGAGACGATGGCGGCGGTGCTCGGGCCGAGGTAGCAGTCTTCGACCTTGGCCTTGACCGCATCGACCGCCTTTTGCACGTCGGCGGCGCTGAACGGGTCGTTGTTGATGGCGGCCATCAGGAGCCGGTGGCCCTCGGCCAGCGCCACCCGGGCGACCTGCTCGTCGCGCGCCCGGAACACCATGCGGTAGACGCCGTGCTCCGAGGTACTACGGGTTTGCCCGAATCCCGTCGGCATGCCGGCCAGGTTCAAAAGCTCGATGACAACGTGCTCCAGCACGTGGCCCGACCAGGTGCCTTCGGTCAGCCGCTGGATGAAGCCGCCGCGCTCGCCCACGCCGCAGTGGTGCTCGATGAGCGCCGGGAGCAGGCCCGTGAGGCGGTCGGTGAAACCGTCGATCTTGTTGGAGGGAAAGTCTTCCAGTTGGCCCAGATCGAGCCAGACTTCGAGCACCGGACGGTAGGTCCAGAGGTTGGGACCGCGCAAATAGTTGATGCGCAGCAGGCGGATGTCGTCGAAACGGGTCATGAAAACGTTCGATGTGCTTTGGCCGAGCACCACGGCGCCTTCAAGCGCGCCCATGGCAATCGGTCAGAATCGGCGCCCGACAAAGGACGCCATGGCGCGGTCCCTGCGGCCCGCGACGGGCAAGAGTCAAAGAAACACAATGCAACATCACGATCCAGTCGGCACCCGGGAGGGAGAAATCGAGGCGGCTTCAGGTGCGCTGAAAAACCGGCTCGCAGTCGCGGAAAACGTTCTGGTAACACTGGCGGTTGACCTCGATTACGAACTTCGTTTCGCTTCCGGCCTGGTTGCCCTGACTGACCAGCGCCTGATTGCGCTGGAACCGGGCGGCGAATGGCGTGAGTGGCCGCTCACGGAACCCGCCCTTCAATTGCTCCTGGCCGACCATTCCGGCGTCGGCACGCTCGACCTGATCGGCCCCGAAGGCCGCCTGGCGCGCTGGCGCTACACGCTGGCCAGCCAGGCCAATGCCTTGCGCCTCCTCAAGCTGTTCGGTCAGCGGGCGGATGCTGTCGCCGAAGCGACAGCAGACGCCATAGACGGCGACGAACCCGCCGACACCGAACTCCAGACCCCGCCCTCGACCTGGGTGCTGCTGCGCCTGGGCCGTTTCGCCAAGCCGTACAGGAAGCAGCTTTTCCTCGGGTTTTTCCTGACCCTGCTCTCGACCGCCGCCACGCTGGTCCCGCCCTACCTGACCATCCCGCTGATGGACGACATCCTGATCCCGTTCCAGAACGGCAAGCAGATCGATCCCTCCCGCGTCGCCCTTTACCTGAGCGGGCTGCTCGGCGCCGCGCTGCTGGGCTGGGGCCTCGGCTGGGCGCGCACTTATCTGCTGGCGCTGGTGTCCGAGCGCATCGGCGCGGACCTGCGCACCAGCACCTACGAACACCTGCTGACCCTGCCGCTCGACTATTTCGGCGGCAAGCGCACCGGCGACCTGATGTCGCGCATCGGCTCGGAAACCGACCGGATCAACGTCTTCCTGTCGCTGCACGCGCTGGATTTCGCCAACGACGTGCTGATGATCGTCATGACGGCGGCCATCCTGATCTCGATCAACCCGCTGCTGGCGGTGGTCACGCTGGTGCCGCTGCCCTTCATCGCCTGGATGATCCACGTGGTGCGCGACCGCCTGCGCACCGGCTTCGAGAAGATCGACCGCGTCTGGTCGGAAGTGACCAATGTGCTGGCCGACACCATCCCCGGCATCCGCGTGGTCAAGGCCTTTGCGCAGGAACGTCGCGAAGCCGACCGCTTCCGCACCGCCAATGCCTACAACCTGCAGGTGAACGACAAGCTCAACCGCACCTGGTCGGTGTTCACGCCGACCGTGTCGCTGTTAACCGAAATCGGCCTCCTCGTGGTGTGGGGCTTCGGCATCTGGCAGGTGGCGCGCGGCAGCATCACGGTGGGTGTGCTCACGGCCTTCATCGCCTACATCGGCCGCTTCTATACGCGGATGGACTCGATGAGCCGCATCGTCTCGGTCACGCAGAAGGCTGCCGCCGGCGCCAAGCGAATCTTCGACATCCTCGACCATGTGAGCAACGTGCCCGAGCCGGTGAACCCGGTGAAGGTGGAGCGCGTGCAGGGCCGCATCGAGATGAGCGGTCTGGGCTTCCGCTACGGCTCGCGCGCGGTGATCCACGACCTCGATCTCGTGATCGAGCCCGGCGAGATGATCGGCCTCGTCGGCCACAGCGGTTCGGGCAAGAGCACGCTGGTCAATCTGATCTGCCGCTTCTACGACGTGACCGACGGCGCCATCAAGGTCGACGGCACCGACATCCGCCGCTTCGCCGTGGCCGATTACCGGCGGCATGTGGGGCTCGTGCTGCAGGAGCCGTTTTTGTTCTTCGGCACCATCGCGCAGAACATCGCCTACGGCAAGCCCGACGCCACGCGCGCGGAAGTGGTGGCCGCGGCCCGCGCCGCGCACGCGCACGACTTCATCCTGCGCCTGCCGCACGGCTACGACTCGCTGGTCGGCGAGCGCGGCCAGGGGCTCTCGGGCGGCGAGCGCCAGCGCATCAGCATTGCGCGCGCCTTGCTCATCGATCCACGCATCCTGATCCTCGACGAGGCCACCTCGGCGGTGGACACCGAGACCGAGAAGGAAATCCAGAAGGCGCTGGACAACCTCGTGCAGGGCCGCACCACCATCGCCATCGCCCACCGCCTGTCGACGCTGCGCAAGGCAGACCGGCTCGTGGTCATGGACCGCGGCGAGGTGGTCGAGGTCGGGCCTCACGACGCGCTCATGGCCAAGCAGGGCGCCTACTGGCGGCTCTACCAGGCGCAGTTGCGCCAGGCCGACGACGATGCGAGCGAAGGCGCGGTCGACGAGCGCGCCGGCGCGCAGTTGCCGCTCGTCAGCCACGCAGCACACCCGGCAGGCGACGCATGACCGACAACACCATCACCACTTTCGATCTCGCGCGCGACGCCTTCGGCCGCCTCGTGCTGACCGACACCCAGGGCGAGCGCCATGTGGGCATCACGCCCGTGCGCGCCTTTCCGCTCACCGCGCCAGGCGAGGGCGTCTCGCTGGTCGGCGGCGACGGCCGCGAGCTGGTCTGGATCGACCGCGTCGAGACGCTGCCGCCCCAGACCCGGACGCTGCTCGAAGAAGAACTGGCGGTGCGCGACTTCGCCCCCACGCTCCTGAAACTGCACAAGGTCTCCAGCTTCGGCGTGCCAAGCACCTGGACCGTGAGCACCGACCGCGGCGACACCAGCTTCGTGCTCAAGGCCGAGGAAGACATCCGCCGGCTCGAAGGCGGCGCGCTGCTGATCGCGAGCGCGCACGGCGTGCAGTTCCGAATTCCCGATGTGAAGGCGCTGGACCGGCCTTCGCGCAAGCTGCTCGAGCGCTTTCTCTAGGCCGAGCTCAGAGCGGACTGCGCTTTCCGGCCGGCCCAAGCGCCGCGGCGGCGGCATCGCAGCCCGGCAGCGGCGTCTTCGACAGGGCCGCCTGTTTCACCGCCTTGGCCCAGCGGTGGCCCCAGTCGGTGATCGGCTTCTCGAACCAGCGGTAGAGCTGGTCCGAGAGCACCAGTGCCAGGGCGAACGAAAGAAAGAGCAGGGTGCCGCCGACGATGGTGGGCGCCGGCAGCACCGCGATCACCGTGTGCGCGGCAACGTACTGCACCAGGTACATCGCGTACGAGCGATGCCCGACGAACACCAGCGGTTTCGACGCCAGCGCCCGCGCGATCCAGGTGCGGCCGGCGACGAGGGCCGGGATCAGCATCGCAATCAGCAGGCTGTACAGCGCGATGGCCGAAGCATCGCCGATGCGCCCGGCGATCACCGGAAAGCGCCGGTGCACCACCAGCAGCGCGACCACCAGCGCAATCGCCGTGCCGTGGTTCATGAGGCCGCGCACCAGGGCGAAGGTGCGGCGTGAATTCATCAGCAGGGCCAGCGCCGAGCCGAACAGCATGCCCACGTAGTTCTGCGGAAGCAGAAGGTCCCAGCGGAAGCCGCCGATATCGATCATGGCCAGCGCCGCGAGGCAGAAGCCGACGGTCGCCAGGCCCGAGCGGAGCGTCGTGCCGAAGACCACCAGCAGCGTGGGCCAGACGAGGTAGTACTTCCATTCCACGCCCAGCGTCCAGGTCATGTGCAGGGGCGCGACGTTGGCCATCTCGTTGAGCAGCGTCAGGTAGTAGGGCGTGGCCGCCTTCATCTGCTCCCAGGTGCCGTCTTGCGCAACGTAGCTCAGGGCGAGCACCGCCAGCAGCACCAGAAGGTAGAGCGGCAGGAGGCGCGTGGTGCGGCGGATGTAGAACGCCTTGAGCGAGATGCGGCCGGTGCCGTCGCGCTCGCGCAGCAGCAGGGTGGTGATCAGGAAGCCGGAGAGAACGAAGAAGGCATGGACGCCGAGCCAGCCCGAGAAACGCGTCCAGCCGATGCCGCCGAAATGGTCGCTGAATACAAGGAAGACGGAGACGGCGCGAAGGCCGTCGAGTGCGCCGAAATTGCGTGTGCCCTGAAAGTCTTCGAAGCTGATCGCGGTGCCGCGCTCGCTCATTCTTGTGTCCCCTGCATCGTTCGTGCAGGATTTTGCCCCCGACCAGGCTCTACAGACCCCTGACTAAAGTCATAGTGTGGGGCGGAATCAACGCCCTGCGAACCAGCGCAAGGCCAGGGCGCCCGCCGCGGCGGCCACGCCGCTCACCAGCGTGCCCCAGGCGATGTCGATGAAGGACAGGGCCAATGGCCAGTTGCGGATCACCGCCAGGTTGGTCAGGTCGTAGGTGGCGTAGCAGAAGAGCCCGAAGAGCCCGCCCAGCACCGCCGCACGCGTGATGCTCTGCGCCTCGATGCCCGGCAGGATCGCGAAGATCAGCAAGCCGACGGGGTACAGCAGGTAGAACACCGCCGCGAAGGCCAGCCGGGGCTCGGGCGACATCAGGTCGCCCATGGCCTGCTGGTACATGTTCTTGGCGACGACGCCGAGCCAGAGCATGTCGATCACCAAAAGCACGATGAAGGTGGCGGCCCATGCGACGAGGTGTTTGGTGCTCATCCGCGGGATCGTATCCGCGCACCGGGGAGCCCTGCGAAAATCGCGTCTTTGGACTACAGCGCCTTTCGCTGACGCACATGCCCCTGCACACCACCGCCCTCGTCTTGTTCTCCGGCGGCCAGGACTCGACCACCTGCCTGGCCGACGCGCTCTCGAAGTACCAGCGCGTCGAGACGCTGGGCTTCGACTACGGGCAGCGCCACCGCGTCGAGCTCGACGTGCGCGGCACCATCCTTGCGCAGATGCGCGAGCGCTTTCCCGACTGGGCGCCGCGCCTGGGCGAAGACCACGTGCTCACGCTCGCCGCGCTGGCCCAGCTCGGCGGCTCCTCGCTCACCGAGGAGGTGGCCTTCGCGATGCAGGCCGATGGCCTGCCCAACACCTTCGTGCCCGGGCGCAACCTGCTGTTCCTCACGCTGGCCGGCGCGCTGGCGTACCGGCGCGGGCTGCAGGTGATCGTCACCGGCGTCTGCGAGACCGATTTCTCGGGCTACCCCGACTGCCGCGACGACACCATGAAGGCGATGCAGCTCGCGCTCTCGCTCGGGCTGGAACGGCGCCTCGTCATCGAGACGCCGCTCATGTGGATCGACAAGGCCGAGACCTGGCAGATGGCGCACCGCCTGGGCGGCGAGCCGCTGGTCGAGCTGATCGTGGAAGAGACCCACACCTGCTACCTCGGCGACCGGGTGCATCGGCAGGCCTGGGGCTACGGGTGCGGCGAATGCCCCGCCTGCGATCTGCGCAAGAAGGGCTGGGAGCGCTATTCCGGTCAGGCCGCTGCTGGCTGAGCGGTCGAGGTGTTCAGGCGGTAGCGTGCGCCGCCGCCTGCTGTTCCTGTTCCTTCTTCCTGCGGCACCAGTGTCCAGCGCTGGTTGTGGAAGTCGCCGACCGCTGCGCGGTGCGCGATCGACACCATCGCGCCGCCCGCCGCATGGACCGTGTCCGACAGCCGCTTGTAGAGCTCGCTTTCGGCCTTGGCATCGAGGGCGCTGGTGATTTCGTCGGCGAAGAGCCATGCCGGTTTTTTCAGCAGTACGCGCGCGATGGCCAGGCGTTGTTGCTCGCCGCCGGAGAGCTTCTGGCTCCATGAATCGCTGTCGTCGAGGCGAGTGGCGAGGTCGGGCAGCAGGGCGTCGGTCAGGGCCTGGCGGAGCTGGTCGTCGGTGAAATCGGCGGCGGGGTTCGGATAGGTCAGTGCGTCGCGCAGCTTGCCGTCGGGCACGTAGGGGCGTTGGGGCATGAACACCGCATCGCCAGGCACCTTCACATGGCCGCTCGCGAACGGCCAGATGCCGGCGAAGGCGCGGAACAACGTCGACTTGCCGCTGCCTGAAGGGCCTTGCAGCAGCACGCTGTCGCCGGGCTTCACGGCCAGCGCGGCGCCGGCGAGCAGGCTCGCCCCGGTGGGCAGGGCGACCGCAAGGTCGTCCGTGCGCAGTTCGGTGGATTCGCCGCGCTCGAGCGGCGTGGCCTGCGCCGCGTGGGCGCGCATCGCGTCATCGAAACTGGTCAAGCGGTCGGTGGTGGCGCGCCAGACAGCCACCTTGTCGTAGTTGTCGACGAACCAGCTCAGCGAATCCTGCACCTTGCCGAAGGCCGACGAGATCTGCATCAATTGGCCCAGCTGGATGGCGCCGCTGAAGAAACGCGGCGCTGCCACCACGAACGGAAATATCACCGCGGCCTGTCCGAAGAACGAGGTGAACGTGATCAGGTTCTTTTGCTGCTTGATGAGCACCAGGTAGTTGCGCAGCACGCTGCCGAAGCGTACGTCGAGTTGGCCGTGCTCGACTTTTTCGCCCCGATCCAGCGCGATCGCCTCGCTGTACTCGCGCACACGCACCAGATGGTGCCGGAAGTCGGCCTCGAATCGCTGCTGGCGGAAGTTGGTGCCGATCAGCGGGCGGCCGATGAAGTGCGTGATGACCGTGCCCACCACGCAGTACGCGACCGCCAGCCACACCATGGCGCCCACGATCTGGTAGGTGGTGCCGCCCATCGAGAATTCGAAGCTGCCCGAGAGCCCCCAGAGGATGCCGACGAAGCTCACCAGCGTGACTACCGCGTTCAGCAGGCCCATCGACAGCGTCATCGTGTAGTCGGTGAACAACTGCATGTCTTCCTGGATCCGCTGGTCGGGGTTGTCCGGCGTCTGGCCGTCCTTGCTCGCATAGCGCGCGAGTTCGAGGTGATAGAAGGTTCGGTTGGTCATCCAGCGCGTCATGTAGTCGCGCGTCATCCACGTACGCCAGCGCAGTTGCAACAACTGCGTCACGTAGAACTTGAGCACCTGCAGAAGGATGTTGAAGAAGGCGAGCACGCAGAACACGCGAATCTCGCGCCAGAACACGGTCGCGTCCTTGTTCTGCAAGCCGTCGTAGAAGCGTCCGTACCACTGGTTGAAAAGCACCAGCGCGTAAACGTAGGCCAGGTTGAGCGCGACGATCGCCGCGAACATGGTCCTCGCGCGCCATTTCTCCTCGGACTTGAAATAAGGCGCCGCGAGCGCAAAGACGCGCTTGACCACCTGGGCGAACGTGGCGGCTCGCGCCGTGACGGATGAAGACATGCAGGTTTCCTCGCAGGCGCAGGTGCGCCGGACATCATGAGGAAACCATAGTAGACAAATGTTTCTTAAACGGACCTGAAACCTGTTCGTCGGGCAAAAAAGTCTCCGTCAGCGCAGCAGGACCCGTGCAGCCGCTGGAAGGACGGACGCCAGCATCCCTCTCAGCCCTTCGACCTTCAATCCCAAAGCCTCAGCCGCGGGGCATCGTCGCACCTCGCCTGCTCGGCGAGCCACGCGCACTGCAGCGCGTGCTCCAGCGGCGACACGGGTTCGGCAGCGCAGGCGACCCCGCCGCGTTCGGCGAACAGGCGGGCGATCTCTGCGAGGTCGAGTGTCATGAAAGTGAAACGGGAGCGGGAAGCGCGTGCGACAGCACGTGAAGCGTCAGCCCGCGCCATGACATCCGTGTGACGCATCTGACAAACCTCTGTCACATGGCGCTGCGAGCATCGCCGCGTTCACGGCCACGCCGTGCGTACTTTTGTCCGCGTCACTTCACTCATTGCCAGGGATTTCCCATCATGTTGCTCCGCTTCATCCGTCGTGCCGCCGTACCGGCCGCCCTGTTCTCGCTGGCGTTCGCCGCTTCGGCACAGGGCCGCACCGAACTGCTGGTCTACACCGCGCTCGAAGCCGACCAGGTGCAGGCCTACAAGGCCGCGTTCGAAAAGGAAAACCCGAGCATCGAACTGAAGTTCGTGCGCGACTCGACCGGCATCGTCACCGCCAAGCTGTTGGCCGAAAAGGCCAACCCGCAGGCCGACGTGGTGTGGGGCCTGGCCGCCACCTCGCTGATGCTGCTCGACAAGGAAGGCATGCTCCAGCCCTACGCGCCCAAGGGCCTCGATGCGGTGAAGCCCACCATGCGCGATCCGGCCAACCCGCCCAAGTGGGTCGGCATGGACGTCTGGTCGTCGGCCATCTGCTTCAACACCGCCGAAGCCACCAAGAAGAACCTGCCCAAGCCCACGAGCTGGGCCGACCTCACGAACCCGGTCTACAAGGGCCAGATCACCATGCCCAACCCGGCGGCCTCGGGCACCGGCTACCTGATGGTGTCGGGCTGGATCCAGATGATGGGCGAAGAAAAAGCGTGGAAGTACATGGACGCGCTGCACCAGAACATCGGCATCTACAGCCAGTCGGGCAGCAAGCCCTGCCGTCAGGCCGGTGCCGGTGAGTTCGCGCTCGGCATGTCCTTCGAATACCGCGCCAACAAGACCAAGCGCGACGGCGCGCCCATCGACATCGTGCTGCCGAAGGAAGGCCTCGGCTGGGACATGGAAGCCACCGGCATCATCAAGACCAGCAAGAAGCAGGACGCCGCCAAGGCGCTGGCCGACTGGGCCGTGACGAAGCAGGCCAACGAGCTCTACGCGAAGAACTTCGCCGTGCTCGCGCTGCCGGGCATCCAGGAGAAGCTCGAATTCGTGCCGGGCGATGTCGAGAAGCTGCTCGCCAAGAACGACTTCACCTGGGCTGCCGCGAACCGCGACCGCATCCTGACGGAATGGTCGAAGCGCTACGAATCGAAGTCGGAAAAGAAGGCACCGCTCTGATGCACTCCCAACCGTTCGGGCTGAGCGTCCAACCGTTCGGGCTGAGCGTCCAACCGTTCGGGCTGAGCATCCAACCGTTCGGGCTGAGCATCCATCCGTTCGGGCTGAGCATCCAACCGTTCGGGCTGAGCATCCAACCGTTCGGGCTGAGCTTGTCGAAGCCTTGCGTGATCGAAGCAGCCCTTCGACAGGCTCAGGGCGAACGGTGGTGGACTCAGTCCGAACGGTGGTGGATTCAGGGCGAACGGTGGTGGATTCAGGGCGAACGGTGGTGGATTCAGTCCGAACGGTAAAAAGCACATGACGAGCTTTCTTTCTCTCCGCGGCATCGGCAAGTCCTTTGGCGCCACCCGCGTGCTCGACGGCATCGACCTGGATATCGAGCCGGGCGAATTCGTGTGCCTGCTCGGTCCCTCGGGTTGCGGCAAGACCACGCTGCTGCGCATCGTGTGCGGCATCGAGCGCGCCGACAGCGGGCAGATCCTGCTCGGCGGGCAGGACATCGCGGGCCTGCCGCCCGCGGCGCGCGGCTTCGGCGTGGTGTTCCAGTCGTATGCGCTGTTCCCCAACCTCACGGCGGCGCAGAACATCGCCTACGGCCTGCACCCCACGGGCGCGCTGGCACGCGAGATGGCCAAGCGCTCGCGCGAGATGCTCGACCTTGTCGGCCTCACCGCGCATGCCGACAAGTACCCAGTGCAGCTTTCGGGCGGCCAGCAGCAGCGCATCGCGTTGGCGCGCGCGCTCGCACCGAACCCGCGCCTGCTGCTGCTCGACGAGCCGCTCTCCGCGCTCGATGCGCAGGTGCGCGCGAGCCTTCGCAGCGAAATCCGCGCGCTTCAGAAGCGCCTGGGCATCGTCACCATCATGGTCACGCACGACCAGGAAGAAGCGCTCTCGATGGCCGACCGCGTGGTGCTGATGCACAACGGGCGCATCGAGCAGGCCGGCACGCCCGACGAGCTGTACCGCCAGCCGCGCACCCGCTTCGTGGCCGGTTTTGTCGGCCGCATGAACATGCTGCCAGCGACCGTGCTGGCCGACGGCAAGGTGCGCGTGCGCGACAGCGAACTGTTCTGTGCGCCCGGCAATTTGAGCGTCGGTTCGCAGGCCACCGTGGGCATCCGGCCCGAACACGTGGTGGTCAAGCGCTTCGGCACCGAACTCGGTGCCAACAGCTTTGCGGCGCGCCTGCTCGACACGGAATTCTTTGGCAATCGCACCTCGGCGCGGCTGGCCTGCGAACCGCTGGGCATCGAGATCGAAGCCGAGCTGCCCGCCGATGCGCGCTATGGCGGCGAAGAGCCGCTGGTGCCGAGCAGCATGGTGCACATCCAGTTGCCGCTGAACGCGCTGTCGGTCCTGGCGCATTGAGCATGAGCAGTTCTCCCGGCGCCATCGCCGCAATGCCGGTGGCGATGCCGCGCAGCAGCGCGTTCGATCGCGAGCGCTGGCTCACTGGCGCAGCCGTTGCCTTCCTCGTGCTGCTGCTGGTCGTGATCGTCGCGCTGCCCGTCGGCGCGCTCGTCGGCCAGAGCTTCTTCGACCGCGCCGGCGCCTTCGTCGGCCTCACGAACTTCGCGCGCTATCTCGACAACCCAGCGCTTGTGCAGTCGGCCTTCAACAGCCTGTGGCTCGCGGCGATCAGCGCGGTGATCTGCACGGCCATCGCTTACGTCTACGCGTATGCGCTCACGCTCTCGTGCATGCCCGCCAAGGGCGCGCTGCGTGCGGTGGCGCTCATTCCGTTGCTCGCGCCTTCGCTGCTGCCTGCCATCAGCCTGGTCTACCTGTTCGGCAACCAGGGCCTCTTCAAAGGGTTGATGGGCGATGCCTCGATCTACGGCCCGCTGGGCATCGTGCTCGGCTCAGTATTCTGGACGCTGCCACATGCGCTCTTGATCCTCACGACCGCAATGGCCACGTCAGATGGGCGCCTGTATGAAGCGGCACAGACGCTCGGCGCCTCGCGCTGGCGCATCTTCCGCACCGTGACGCTGCCGTCCTCGCGCTACGGCCTCATCGTGGCCGCGATGGTGGTGTTCGTGCTCGTCATCACCGACTTCGGCGTGCCCAAGGTGGTCGGCGGCCAGACCGGCGTGCTCGCGACCGACATCTACAAGCAGGTGGTCGGGCAGCAGAACTTCCAGATGGGTGCGGTGGTCGGGCTCGTGCTGCTGATTCCGGCGGTGCTGTCCTTCCTCGTCGAGCGCTACGTTCGCAGCAAGCAGGCCGCGGCGCTCTCCGCGCGCGCCACGCCTTATCAACCGGAGCCGGTGGCATCGCGCGACCGCGCGCTGCTCGTGTTCTGCGTGCTGACGGCCTGCGCCATCCTCGTGATGATCGGCATGGCGGTGTTCGCATCGCTTGCGACCTACTGGCCGTACAAGCTCACGCCGTCGCTGAAGAATTACGACTTCAGCAACATGGATGGCGGCGGCTGGGGCAGCTACTTCAACTCGCTGCGGCTTGCGCTGTGCGCCGCGGTGGCGGGTGCGCTCGTCACCTTCGTCTCGGCCTACCTCGTGGAGAAGCCGCGCCACTTCGGCCTCTTGCGCGAACTGCTCAACCTGCTCGCCAATCTGCCGCTCGCGGTGCCGGGGCTGGTGCTGGGCGTGGGCTACATCTTCTTTTTCATCTCGCCGTCGAATCCACTGAACGGCTTGTATGGCGGCATGACGATCCTGGTGATCTGCACGGTGGCGCACTTCTTCTCGGTGGCGCACCTCACCTCGCTCACCGCGCTGCGCCAGCTCGACCGCGAGTACGAGCTGGTGTCCGAATCGATGGGCGTGCCGTTCTGGCACACGCTCTGGCGCGTGCACCTGCCGGTGGCGCTGCCGACCGTGCTCAACGTGGGCGGCTATTTCTTCGTCAACGCGATGACCACCGTGTCGGCCGTCGTGTTCCTCTATTCGCCGCAGACCACGCTGGCCGCCATCGCCGTGCTCAACATGGACGATGCCGGCGACGTGGCGCCCGCGGCCGCCATGGCTTCGTTGATCATGCTCACGGCAGCGATCGGGCGAGGCTTCTTCGCGCTGGCAGGGCACTGGGCGCTCAAGCGCACGCAGGCCTGGAGAAGCCGGTAGCCGACAGGCCCTTGTCGGCGCGGTGTCCGACTTGACTGGCGAGGCGACAGGCCTAGCATCCGCCGGATGAGAAGCACAGCACTTGCTCTTCTGTTCTGCATCGGCCTCATCGCGGCCGGTTGCGACGATAAGCCCAAGCCGGGCGGGCCGATGCCCAAGGCGATGGCGAACGTCGTGCTGCCGGTCGTGTTGGCGAGCTGATCCGCGCATCGCGCACGAAGGCGGCCATGCGCCGCCGGTCATTGCGCGCGCGCATCTCCGTGCCGAGGGGTATCCTCGCTGCGGAGAAAAACAATGACGAAGACTTCAGAGACAACCGCCCACGCGGCGGATTCGCGCTACGCCATGCTGCGCCTGGCGCTCACGCTGCTGATCATGACGGTCGGCAGCAGCGGCATGTACGTGGTCTCGGTGATGCTGCCCGCGGTGCAGGCCGAGTTCGGCATCGATCGCGCCGATGCCTCGCTTCCCTACACCTGGCTGATGCTCGGCTTCGGTTTCGGCGGCGTGCTCATGGGCAAGCTGGCCGACCGTTTCGGCGTGATGTGGCCGCTCCTGTTGGGCTCGGTTTTTCTCGGCGCGGGCTACATCGCCACGGGACTGTCGGGCGGCATCGTCTCGTTCACCATCGCGCAAGCCCTGCTGGTCGGCCTGCTCGGCAGTTCGGCGGCGTTCGCACCTCTGGTGGCCGACACCTCGCTCTGGTTCGTCAAGCGGCGCGGCATCGCGGTGGCGGTGTGCGCGAGCGGCAACTATGTCGCGGGCGCCATCTGGCCGCCGATCGCGCAGCACTTCATCGAGACGGTCGGCTGGCGCCAGACCTACATCGGCATGGGCATCTTCTGCGGCATCGCGATGGCGTTGCTCGCGCTCTTCTTCCGTGCGCGGCCGCCAGCGGTGGCCGCAGCGCCGGTGGGCAATGCATCGAATGCAACGGCACCGCGCGACATGACACGCCCCTTCGGCCTGAGCATGACGACGGCGCAGGGCCTCCTGTGCGTCGCGGCCGTGGCCTGCTGCGTCGCGATGGCGATGCCGCAGGTTCACATCGTGGCCTACTGCGGCGACCTCGGCTACGGGCCCACGCAGGGCGCGATGATGCTGTCGCTGATGCTGGGCTTCGGCGTGGTGAGCCGGCTGGTGTCGGGCGCGATCTGCGACCGCATCGGGGGCCTGCGCACGCTGCTCTTGGGCGGCGTGCTGCAGTGCATTGCGCTGTTGCTGTTCCTGCCCTTCGACGGGCTGGTGTCGCTCTATGTGATCTCGGCGCTGTTCGGGCTTTTCCAGGGCGGCCTCGTGCCGGCCTACGCGATCATCGTGCGCGAGCACTTTCCGCCGAAGGAAGCCGGCGCGCGCGTGGGCACGGTGCTGATGTTCTCGCTGTTCGGCATGGCGCTGGGCGGATGGATGTCGGGCAAGGTGTTCGACCTGACCGGCAGCTACCACGCGGCTTTTGTCAACGGCATCGGCTGGAACCTGCTGAACCTGTGCATCGCGTCGTTCCTGCTGTTCAGGCTGTACCGGCTGCGGCTTCGGACACCAGCCGGCCCAGTGTCCGCATAGCTTTCTCGCTCTGGGCGTTCCATGCGTGGCCGTAGTTCAGTCGGAGGCAATGCGTGAAGGCGCGCGTCGCTGAAAAGATCGGACCCGGCGCGACGCTGATGCCTAGCGCCAGCGCTTCGCGATGGATGTCGAGCGCGTTCACCTGCGCCGGCAGTTCGATCCACAGGAAGTAGCCGCCCAATGGCCGCGTGGCGCGCGTGCCCTCGGGGAAGTAATGCCCCACCGCCTGCGCGAAGGTCGCCTGCTGCATCGCGAGTGTTTGCCGGAGCTTGCGCAGGTGCTTGTCGAGACCGCCTTTCTCCAGGTACGCCGCGAGCGCAAGCTGCGCGGGCGCCGAGGTGCTGAGCGTGAACGTGAGCTTCTGCCGCGCCACCTTGCGCGCGAAGCGCCCGGCCGATGTCCAGCCGATGCGGTAGCCCGGCGCGAGGCACTTCGAGAACGATGAGCAGTGCAGCACCAGCCCCTGCGTGTCGAAGGCCTTGGCCGGTGCGGGTTTGCGGTCGCCGAAGTAGAGCTCGGCGTACACGTCGTCTTCAATGAGCGGCAGTTCGTGGCGCGCGAGCAGATCGACCAGCGCTTTCTTCTTCGCATCGGGCATCAGGCTGCCGAGCGGATTCTGGAAGGTCGTCATGAGCCAGCAGGCCTTCGGCCGGTGCGCCGCGATGGCCTGCTCGAGCGCGCCGAGGTCGATGCCTTCGCCCGGATGCGTCGGCACCTCGATGGCCTTCAGGCCCATGCGCTCCAGCGCCTGCAGCGCCGCATAGAAGGTGGGCGATTCGACGATCACCGCATCGCCCGGCCGCGTGACCGCCGCCAAGCACAGGTTGAGCGCCTCGAGTGCGCCGTTGGTGATGACGATCTCCTCGGCCGGCACCTGCATCCCGTCAGCGAGGTAACGCAGCGCGATCTGCCTGCGCAGCGCCGCGGCGCCGGGCGTGAGGTCGTCCACCGTGCTCCACGGGTCGAGCGACTTGGCGCTCGCCGCCATGAACTGACCCAGCCGCGCAAGCGGAAAGAGCAGGGGGCTCGGAAACGCCGAGCCGAAGGGCACGACCTTGCGCGACATGCTGGCTTCGAGGATGTCGAACACGCGGTCGCTGACGTCGAGCGACGTGGGCCCCTCCGCGGGGCGCGAGGTGAGGGTGGATTCGGGCGGTGCATCGCGCAGGCCACCGCCCGTCACGTAATAACCGGAGCGGTCGCGTGCGCGCACGAGGCCGCGCGCCTCCAGCAGGTAGTACGCCTGGAACACGGTCGATGCGCTGACCCCGCGGCTCTGGCCGGTGTGGCGCACCGAGGGCAGGCGGTCGCCGGTCTTCAGGGTGCCATTGCGGATCGAGGCCTCGATGTCGGCGGCCAGGGCTTCGTAACGTTTCATGGCGCGAGGTTCGTCATTGGCCCGGACTTTATCTGCACCGGTGAATCGAGCAGGATCTGCATCTGTTTTTTCGGTGCAGTTTGGGGCACAGTCGGTGCATGTCCAATCTCATGCGCGCGCTGCGCGCCGTTCTCTGGAGCTTCATCGGGCTGGGCGGCCGCCGCGCCGACGCCGACAAGCGGACCGCCCAGGTCGGCATCCTGTCGCTGATCGGTGTCGCGCTGTTCGTGGTGCTGTTGCTGGTCGTGGGCCTGATCACATTGGCGCGCTTCGTGGCCGGCACATGACGGCCGGTCTCCGCTCCTTCGCGCTTGCGTTGCTGTTCCTCGTGCAAGGCGTGGCGAGTGCCGCGCCGCCGGCCACCGTGCCCGACACCATCGAGCAGCGCGTGGCCGCCTGCATCGCCTGCCACGGCCGCGAAGGCGCGACCACCAACGCGGGCTTCTTTCCGCGTCTGGCCGGCAAGCCCGCGGGTTACCTCTTCAACCAGCTCGTAAGCTTTCGCGACGGCCGCCGCTTCAACGCCGACATGGCGTACATGGTGCAGCACCTCTCCGACGCCTACCTGCGCGAGATGGCCGAGTACTTCGCGGGGCTCGACCTGCCGTACCCGCCGATCTCTCCCAACAGCGATGCGACGCCCGACCAGTTGCAGCGCGGCCGCAAGCTCGCGCTCGAAGGCGATGCGGCACGCGGCATTCCGGCCTGCGTGCAATGCCACGGCGCGGCGCTCACCGGTGTGCAGCCTGCCATCCCGGGGCTGCTCGGACTGCCGCGGCTCTATGTGTCGTCGCAGCTCGGCGCATGGCTCACGAGCGAGCGGCATGCGATGGCGCCGGACTGCATGGCCGAGGTCGGCCGCCGCATGACCACGGCCGACATCAATGCGGTCGCAAGCTGGCTGGCGGTGCAGCCGATGCCGGCGAACACCAAGCCCGCGGCTTCGTTGCCCGCACCGTCGCCTGGATCGCAGCGTGTGGCCTGCGGCGGCATGCCGAAGTGAGCCCGCTATGAAACTGCGACACCTCGGCTGGACGCTCTTGACCCTCATCGTGCTCGCGGCCGTTTGCGCGGGCGTGCTCGTGGCGATGAACCTGCGCGGCGAAGACCCGTTGCCCGAACAGGCGCAAGCCTTCGAGGCCACGCCCCAGCAAGTCGAGCGCGGCCGCTACCTCGCGCTGGCTGGCAACTGCGCGGGCTGCCACACCACGCGCGGCGGCCAACCCTACGCGGGCGGCCTGCCGCTGGAAACGCCCTTCGGCACCATCTATTCGAGCAATCTCACTTCCGACGCCAAGGCCGGCATTGGCAGCTGGAGCAGCGCGCACTTCTGGCGCGCGATGCACAACGGCCGCAGCAAGGATGGGCGCCTGCTCTACCCCGCGTTCCCGTACCCCAACTTCACCAAAGTGACGCGCGAAGACTCGGACGCGATCTACGCGTACCTGCGCACCGTGGCGCCCGCACCGGCGCCGAACCTCGCGCACCGGCTGCGCTTTCCCTATGACACGCAAGCCGCGCTGGCCGTGTGGCGCGCGCTCTCGTTCAAGCCCGAGGCCTTTGTGGCCAACGCGGGCAAGCCGGCCGAATGGAACCGCGGTGCGTACCTCGTCGACGGCCTCGGCCATTGCATCGCCTGCCACGGCGCGCGCAATTCGCTGGGTGCGACCGAGACCAGGCTGGGCCTCTCGGGTGGGCTCATCGCGGTGGAGAACTGGTATGCACCGTCGCTCACCGACAAGCGCCAGGCCGGCGTCGCCGGATGGCCCACGGCCGACGTGGTTGCGCTGCTCAAGACCGGCACCGCGCCGGGCGGTTCGGTGATGGGACCGATGGCCGACGTGGTGTTCCGCAGCACGCAGCACCTGAGCGAGGCGGACCTCACGGCGATGGCGGGCTACCTGAAAGACCTGCCCGATGTGCCCAAGCCCGACGAACCTGCACGCACGTCAACGCCCATCCGCCGCGATGCCGGCACGATGGCGCGCGGCGGCAAGATCTACGACCAGCGCTGCGCCTACTGCCACGGCGACCAGGGCCAGGGCGCGACCGGCGCCTACCCACCGCTCGCAGGCAACCGCGCGGTGAACATGTCGACGCCGACCAACCTCATCCAGGTGGTTTCGCACGGCGGCTTCCTGCCATCGACGGCGGGCAATCCGCGCCCCTACGGCATGCCGCCGTTCGGCCAGGTGCTCGATGCCGCCGAAGTGGCGGCCGTGCTCACCTACATCCGCGGCTCGTGGGGCAACGACAGCGCGCCCGTCACGCAGCTGGACACCATGCGGCGCTGAGCGCTGTCTCGGATGTGGGTGCGCGACAGGATGCCGATCGGCTTCCGCGGAGCAGCGCAGGCTTGGCAATCAGAGGTCGTGCGCATTCGACCCTCCGTCACCGGGCCGTGTGCGGATGCCGGGCACTGTCGTACAGCGTGCGCGCCAGCTCGCGGTGCCTCGCCAGCAGGGGCGGTAATTCGAGCGCCGTGAAGCGTCCGTCCCGGATGCGGACCTCGCCGTTGATCACGCTCAGCGCGGCGCTCGCCGGCGTGCAGAACACCAGCGCCGCCACCGGGTCATGCCACGCCCCCGCATGTGCCACGCCGCGCATGTCGAAGGCCACGAGGTCCGCCGACATGCCCGGCTCGATCGCGCCGATGTCATCGCGCCCGAGCACGCGCGCACCGCCGATCGTCGCGATCTCCAGCGCCTCGCGCGCCGTCATCGCCGCGGGGCCGTAGCCCACGCGCTGCAGCAGCATGGCCTGCCGCGCTTCGCCGAGCATGTGCGCGCCGTCGTTCGACGCGCTGCCATCCACGCCCAGGCCCACCGGCACGCCCGCGCGCCGCATCGCACCGATGGGCGCGATGCCCGAGGCCAGCCGCATGTTCGAGCAAGGGCAATGTGCGACACCGGTGCCGGTGCGCCCGAAGAGCGCGATGCCAGCTTCGTCGAGCTTCACGCAGTGCGCGTGCCAGACGTCGCGGCCGACCCAGCCCAGGTCTTCGGCGTACTCGGCCGGCGTCATGCCGAACTTCTCGCGCGAGTAGGCGACGTCGTTGTCGTTCTCGGCCAAGTGTGTGTGCAGCGACACGCCGCGCTCGCGCGCGAGTTCGGCCGACAGCCGCATCAGGTCGCGCGAGACCGAGAACGGCGAGCAGGGCGCAAGCACGATGCGGCGCATCGAATGGCGCGAGGCATCGTGCCAGCGGCCGATGAGGCGCTCGCTGTCGCGCAGGATCGCCGCTTCGGTTTCCACCACCTCGTCGGGCGGCAGGCCGCCGGCGCTGCGGCCCACGCTCATGCTGCCG
Source organism: Variovorax paradoxus EPS (assembly GCF_000184745.1). Lineage (NCBI taxonomy): Bacteria > Pseudomonadati > Pseudomonadota > Betaproteobacteria > Burkholderiales > Comamonadaceae > Variovorax > Variovorax paradoxus. The sequence continues at coordinate 1,286,697 of NC_014931.1, forward strand.
CGCGCGGCATGAAAGCGCATGCCCATCGCGTCGGCCGCTTCGATCGAATCGTCGAGCTTCGAGCCGTTGGGGAACAGGTAGAGATGGTCGCTGGTGGTAGTGCAGCCCGAGAGCATCAGCTCGGCCATCGCGGTCTGCGTCGAGACGCGGATCATCTCGGGCGTGAGGCGCGCCCACAGCAGGTACAGGTTGGTGAGCCAGCCGAAGAGTTCGGCGTCCTGCGCCTCGGGCACGGCGCGGGTGAGGCTCTGGTACATGTGGTGGTGCGTGTTGACCAGGCCGGGCATCACGACGTGGCCGTGCATGTCGATGGCCTCGGCCTGGCCGTTGCGCAGGGCATCGAGGTAGGCGGTGGGCAGCTCGGCGGTGGGGCCGGCCCAGGCGACCGCGGGGCCGTCGGTCACCACGGCGCCGTTGGCGATTTCGCGCCGGGCGGCGTCCATGGTGACGAGGATGTCGGCGTGTTGGAGGATCAGCATGCCGGGATTTTGCGCGCGAGCTCGCGCTCCCGGGAGGTCAGAGGTCGGGCATGCCCATCGCGGGATCGCTCACCGTGTGCTTGCCGGTTTCCACGCGGCCGGCGAAGCGGCGGTAGTAGCTCGCATCGGCATCGCAGGTCACCGCGAAGTCGTACCACTGGCCGCTCGCTGCAAGCTCCCAATGCTGGTCGACGGTGGCACCGCCGTTCACTGTCGCGGTCCATGGGCCGTCGTCGCGGTAGGCCTTGGCGCGGATGGTGAACTTGCAGGCGGCCTTGCCGTCGTTGCGCATGCTCAGGTACACATTGCCGTTGGCGATGTCGTAGCACACGCGCACCTCGGGCACCGCCGCATCGCCCGAGCGCACGGTGTTGAGGTCGCCCTGGAAATGGCGGTGGAAGCCGTTCGGTCCGAGCACCCAGAGGTCGTACTTGCCGGCGTTGTCGGCAGCCGCCGCCCAGGCGTCGTCGAGCGATTTGCCCGCTTCGACCATGTAGCGGCGCGGCAGGCGGTCGAGGTTGAGCTTGTCGTAGACGTGGAACACGGCGGCGGCCTTGCCCGTGTTCGAGAACAGCAGTTGCACCTTGCCGCCGGCCGTGTCGACCTTGGCGCTCGCATGCAATTCGTAAGGCAGCGCGCGCGACGGCCGCGTGCCTGTGACCTGCACGGGCAGCTTGCCGTCGCCCGGCGGCGTGACCTGCGGCAGTGCGTCCTGCGCGGCGCGCACCTGGTCGGCCTCGGCCTTGCTGCGGCGGCCCGCGAGCGTGGGCGGTGCTTCTTCATTCGGCGTGGCGAAGTTGAAGGCGCTCGTGAGGTCGCCGTTCACCGCGCGGCGGAACGGGCTGATGTTGGTTTCCTTCACGCCGAAACGCGCTTCCAGGAAACGCAGCACCGAGGTGTGGTCGAAGGTCTGCGAGTTGACCCAGCCGCCGCGGCTCCACGGCGAGATCACGTACATCGGCACGCGCATGCCCGGGCCGTAGACGTTGCCGTCGGGCGTGGGCTGCGACGCGGTCATGCCCGGCGGCTTCGGGTGGTTGAAGTACTCGTAGCTCAGGTCCGCATCCGGCAGCGTGGTCTTGCCCGCGAAGGCCTTCACGCTCGGGTCGGCCGAGGGAATGGGCGAGGGCGCGGAAGCCGAGGGCACGTGGTCGAAGTAGCCGTCGTTCTCGTCGAAGTTGACGATGAACACCGTCTTGCTCCACACCTCGGGCACCGCGGTGAGCGCGTCCAGCACTTCCTGGATGTACCAGGCGCCCTGCACAGGGCTCGAAGGGCCTGGGTGCTCGGAGTACACGTCCGGCGGAATGACCCACGACACCTGCGGCAGGCGGCCGGCCTTCACGTCGGCGCGGAACGCATCGAAGATCGCGCCCGCATCGAAGGCCGCCTGGTCGGCCACCGGCAGCGTGTTGGCCGTGCCTTTGTAGAGCGGGTTGCCGGCATCGTCGCCGGGTGCATACGCCGGCGATGCGCCTTGCGGCAGCGAGGTGCTCACCCGTTTGCTAGAAGCCTCGTTCGCCTTGCGGTAGGGCTTGAAGCCGAGCAACGGATTGCAGCCGTAGTTGTTCGGAATGTTCTGGTAGACGATCCAGCTGACATTGGCTTCCTGCAGGCGCTCCGCATAGGTCTTCCACTCGTAGCCTTCGGTCGAAGGGCCGGTCGAACTCCACGGGTTGACGTTGTTCACGTAGGCCTGGTTGCCACCGGCCGAGCTGTTGGGGCCGTTGGTGCCGGTCCAGTGAAATGAGCGATTGGCGTGCGTGCCGGTGTGCATCGCGCAGTGGTAGTCGTCGCAGATCGTGAAGGCGTTGGCCAGCGCGAACTGGAACGGAAGCTCGGCCTCCGTGAGATAGCCCATCGACTGTGTGAAGGGCGCCTTGTTGTTCACCTTCTTGTAGCGCGGCCACTGGTAGAGGCGGCCGCCGTCCCATGCATTGTGCGAATCGACCCAAGTGTGCGGCGTGCTGCTCACGCGCTGCGCATTGCCTTTGGTCGCATCGAGGTGATAGGGCACCACCTGCTTGCCGGTGTCGTCGAGCTGCTGCCACACGGCCAGGCCGTTGGGCAGCGGAATGGTCATGCGGTCGCCGAAGCCGCGCACGCCCTTGAGCGTACCGAAGTAGTGGTCGAACGAGCGGTTCTCCTGCATCAGGATCACGACGTGCTCGACGTCCATGATCGTGCCGGTCTTGTTGTTGGCCGGAATGGCCAAGGCGCGCCGGATGCTCGGCGGAAAGGCCGAGAGCGCGAGGGCGGCGGCGCCGGTGGTGGCGGTGCCGGTGAGGAATTTGCGGCGTGAGGTCATGGTGTTGTTCTTGGTGTTTCTCATTGTGCGATCAGGGCGCGCAGCGCATCTCGGGCTTCACGCCGGTGTCGGGCGGCGTTGTGACGGGTGGCGTCGTTGTCGGTGGCGTTCCGGCGCCCGGAAGGCCGCCGAAGAAGCCGCCGCCGCCATCGCTGCCGCCGCCGCAGGCGGAGAGCACGCAGGCCACGATCAATGCGGGTGCAAGTCGCGCGGAAGAAGAAAGAAGTTGCATCGGGTGAGATCCTCTCGGGGTTGCTGTGCGGCACTTCACGCAGAGTCGTGAAGGCCGCCAGAACCAAGGCTAGAAATCGGCGATGACAACGCCATGAACCGCAGGGGGCGAGGTGTAAGAGTGCGAAACGACCGGGAATGTTTGCGATCTTTCGGACTACGTTGCGCGCTATGCGCCGTTGTTTTTCAGCGCGTGATCACACCGGCACAGCGTGTTGTGCGCGCGCCATGAATCGGCGCGCGCACAAGCACTGCTGTCCGCACAGGCTCAGAGATCGGCCAACCCCATCGCCGGATCGCTCACCGTGTGCTTGCCGGTTTCCACGCGGCCCGCGAAGCGGCGGTAGTAGCTGGCATCGGCATCGCAGGTGACTGCGAAGTCGTACCACTGGCCGCTCTCGGCGAGCTCCCAGTGCTGATCGGTGGTGGCACCGCCATTCACCGTTGCAGTCCACGGGCCGTCGTCGCGATAGGCCTTCGCCCGCACGGTGAACCGGCAAGGATTCTTGCCGTCGTTGCGCATGCTCACATAGACATTGCCGTTGGCGATGTCGTAGCACACGCGCACTTCGGGCACCGCTGCATCGCCCGCGCGCAAGCGGTTGAGGTCGCCCTTGAAGTGACGGTGAAAGCCATTCGGCCCGAGCACCCAGAGGTCGTAGAAGCCGCTGTTGTCGGTCATCGCGCTCCACGCATCGTCGAGCGTCTTGCCGGGCTCCACCATGTAGCGGCGCGGCAGCCGGTCGAGGTTCAGCTTGTCGTAGACGTGGAACACCGCAGCCGCCTTGCCCGTGTTGGAGAACAGCAGTTGCACCTTGCCGCCGATCGTGTCGGCCTTGGCGCTCACGTGCAGCTCGTAAGGCAGCGCGCGCGAAGGCCGCGTGCCGGTGAACTGGCGCGGCAACTGCGGATCGAGCGGCAGAGGCACCTGCGGCAGTGCTTGCTGGTCGTTGCGCAGCTTGTCGGCGTCGGCCTTCGTCGTGCGCCCGGTAAGCGTGGGCAGGGCCTCGGTGTTGGGCGTCGCGAAATTGAAGGCGCTCGTGAGATCGCCGCACACCGCACGCCGGAACGGCGAGATGTTGGGCTCCTTCACGCCGAAGCGCGTCTCCAGGAAACGGATCACCGACGTGTGGTCGAAGGCCTGCGAGCTGACCCAGCCGCCGCGGCTCCACGGCGAGATCACGTACATCGGCACACGCGGGCCCGGGCCATAGACGCGGCCGTCGGGCTTGGGCTGGCTGCTGCTGCCGGCCGGCGCCGGATGCGTGAAGTACTCGGCGCCCAGGTCCGCATCCGGCAGCGTCGTCTTGCCGGCGTAGGTGCCGTCGCCGTTGGGCGATGGTGCCGAGGGCGAGGGCACGTGGTCGAAGTAGCCGTCGTTCTCGTCGAAGTTGATGAGCAGCACGGTCTTGCTCCACACCTCGGGCACGGCGGTGAGCGCATCCAGCACTTCCTGCAGGAACCAGGCGCCCTGCACGGGGCTCGACGGCCCGGGATGCTCGCAGTAGATCGAGGGCGCGTTCATCCACGAGACCTGCGGCAGCTTGCCTTCGCGGATGTCGCGCTTGAAGGCGTCCAGGTACTCCTCGGGGCGCGTGCCCGGCAGCGTGTTGGCCACGCCCTTGTAGAGCGGGTTCCTCGCGTTGTCCGAGGCCGCGTCGTAGGCGTGATACGGCAATGCCTGGCCGGTGTCTGCGTAGGGCTGGTTCGGCGCGCCGCCGCTGCACACCGGAAAGCCCGAGGCAAGGTTGGCCTGGCGGAACTGCTGGAACGCGCCCAGCATGTTGTCGCCCCATTCGTCGGGCATGTTCTGGTAGCTGATCCACTTGACGCCCGCGTCCTCCAGGCGTTCGGCATAGGTCTTCCATGTGTAGCCGGTGTTGGCCGAGGCGGGCTTGCCCTCGATCCAGTCCCACTCGTTGCTCACGAACGCCACGCCCTGCGCGGTCGGGCCGTTGGTGCCGGTGAGGTGGAACGAACGGTTCGCATCCGTGCCGGTGTGCATCCCGCAGTGGTACGCATCGCAGATCGTGAAGGCGTTGGCCAGCGCGTACTGGAAGGGGACCTCGGCCTCCTTGTGGTAGCCCATCGCCTTGTTGGTCTTGTAGCGCGGCCACTGGTACATGCGGCCGTTGTCCCACGCGTTCTGGCTGTCGTTCCAGTCGTGGGGCGTGCCGCCGTCGCGCTGGGCATTGCCTTTGCGGCTGTCGAAGTGGTAGGGCAGGATCGGCTTGCCCGAGGCATCGCTCTGCTGCCACACGTTCAGCCCCTTGGGCAGCGGAATCGTGAAGCGGTCACCGAAGCCGCGCACGCCCTTGAGCGTGCCGAAGTAGTGGTCGAACGAGCGGTTCTCCTGCATCAGGATCACGACGTGCTCGACGTCCATGATCGTGCCGGTCTTGTTGTTGGCCGGAATGGCCAGGGCGCGCCGGATGCTCGGCGGAAAAGCCGAGAGCGCGAGCGCGGCGGCACCGGTGGTGGCGGTGCGCGTGAGGAATTTGCGGCGTGAGTTCATGGGGCGGTTGCCGGGTGCCACGCTCACAGGTCGGCCAGGCCCATGGCGGGATCGCTCACCGTGTGCCTGCCGTTTTCCACGCGGCCCGCAAAGCGGCGGTAGTAGGCCGGGTCGGCGTCGCAGGTGACCGCGAAGTCGTACCACTGCCCGCTGCTCGCCAACACCCAGAGCTGCTCGGCCTTGGTGCCGCCGGCGACCGTGGCACCCCAGGGGCCGTCGTTGCGGTAGGCCTTGGCGCGCACCGTGAACCTGGCGGGGTTCGTGCCGGCGTTGAGCATCTCCAGGTAGACGTTGCCGTTGGCGATGTCGTAGCACACGCGCACTTCGGGGTTCGCGCCGCTCGTGCGCAGCGCATTGAGGTCGCCCTTGAAGTAGCGGTGAAAGCCGTTCGGCCCGAGCACCCACAGGTCGTAGAAGCCGCTGTTGTCGGTCATCGGGCTCCAGGTGTCGTCCAGCGACTTGCCGGGTTCCACCATGTAGCGGCGCGGCAGGCGGTCGAGGTTGAGCTTGTCGTAGACGTGGAACACGGCCGCGGCCTTGCCGCTGTTCTTGAACAGGAGCTGGATCTTGCCGCTCACCGAATCGGCGCGCGCGCTCACATGCAACTCGTAGGGCAGTGCGCGCGAGGGGCGAATGCCGGTGGCCTGGCGCGGCAGTTGCGGATCGAGCGGCAGCGGCACCTGCGCGAGGGCTTCCTGGTCGCTGCGCGTCTTGTCGGCGCCGGTGCGGGTGGTGCGGCCCGCGAGCGTGGGCAGCGCCTCGGTGTTGGGTGTCGCGAAGTTGAAGGCGCTGGTGAGGTCGCCGCACACCGCGCGCCGGAACGGCGAGATGTTGGGCTCCTTCACGCCGAAGCGCGTCTCGATGAAGCGGATCACCGAGGTGTGGTCGAAGGCCTGCGAGTTGACCCAGCCACCGCGGCTCCACGGCGAGACGATGTACATCGGCACGCGCACGCCGGGGCCGTAGACGCGTCCATCAGGCGCGGGCTGGCTGCTCGTGCCCGGGGGCTTCGGGTGATTGAAGCGTTCCACCGCGAGGTCGGCCTCGGGCAGCGTGGTCTTGCCGGCCATCGAACCGTCGGGATTGATCGAGGGCGCGGCCGGCGACGGGTAATGGTCGAAGTAGCCGTCGTTCTCGTCGAAGTTGATGAGCAGCACGGTCTTGCTCCACACGTCGGGTACGGCGGTGAGCGCGTCCAGCGCTTCCTGGATGTACCAGCCACCCTGGATCGGGCTCGACGGCCCGGGGTGCTCGGAGTAGGTGGCGGGCGCAATGATCCACGACACCTGCGGCAGCTTGCCGTTCTTGATGTCCTGGCGGAACTGCTCCAGGAATCCACCGTCGCCCATCGTGTTGGCGATGCCCTTGTAGAGCGGGTTGCCCGCGTCGTCGCTCGCCGGGTCGTACACCGGCGAGGCCGCGTCGTTGCTCACCGGCTTGCCCGAGGCCTCGTTGGCCAGGCGGTACTGCTTGAAGCCCGCGAGCGGGTTGTCGCCGAAGTTCTCCGGCATGTTCTGGTAGACGATCCAGCTGACCTTGGCTTCCTGCAGGCGCTCGGGGTAGGTCTTCCATTCATAGCCGGTCGCCGAGCTGTCGATGGAGTCCCACTCGTTGTTGACCGTGGCCACGCCTGCGACGCCCGCCACGCCGTTTGCCAGTTGGCCGCCGGGGCCGTTGGTGCCGGTCCAGTGGAACATGCGGTTCGAGTTGGTGCCCGTGTGCATGCTGCAGTGGTAGTCGTCGCACAGCGTGAAGGCGTTGGCCAGCGCGAACTGGAAGGCGACTTCGGTCTCCTTGAAGTAGCCCATCGACGCGTTGGTCTTGTAGCGAGGCCACTGGTAGGTGCGCCCGCCGTCCCAGGCGTTCTGCCCATCGCTCCACGAATGCGGCGTGCCGCTCACGCGCTGCGCATTGCCTTTTCGGCTGTCCAGGTGGTAGGGCAGGATCGGCTTGCCCGAGGCATCGCTCTGCTGCCACACATTCATGCCCTTGGGCAGCGGAATGGTGAAGCGATCGCCGAAGCCGCGCACGCCCATCAGCGTGCCGAAGTAATGGTCGAACGAGCGGTTCTCCTGCATGAGGATCACGATGTGCTCGACGTCCTGGATGGTGCCGGTCTTGTTGTTGGCCGGAATGGCGAGCGCGCGGCGAATGGCGGGTGGAAAGGCCGAGAGCGCGAGCGCGGCAGCGCCGGTGGTGGCGGTGCCGGTGAGGAATTTGCGGCGCGAATTCGTGGGCTTGTCGTTCTGGTTCATGGCGTGGACTTTCTCTTTCAGGGCGCGCAGCTCTTCACGGGGGCGACGCCGGTTTCGGGCGGGGTCGTCACGGGCGGAGTCGTGGGCGGCGTACCAGCACCGGGCAGGCCGGCGAAGCCGCCACCGCCGCTGCCGCCACCGCAGGCGGACAGGGCAGAGGCCACGATCAACATGGACAGCACGGGCACAAGGCGCGGGGCAAGGAATGGAATTCGCATGATGAAGATCTCTTGAGTCGTTCGTTGTGGGAGGTGAGCGGGGGACGGTTCAGGGCAGCAGCAACATCAGCGGCTGGCCCGACTTGAAGATGCTGGTGAGCTCGTCGGTGGTGAGCGCGCGGTTCCAGATGGCGAACTCGTTGAAGTCCATGGCGCCGCGCGGCGAGCTGGTCTCACGCTGGTAGTACTGGCCGGTGCCGTCTTCATTGAGGCCGATGCCGTTCTTCAGGCCGCCGAGCTGCGCGACCAGCGCGCTCGTGAGCGTGGTGTTCCCGGTCTGCATGGCGCGGGCCGAATCGAACACGTATCCGGTGAGCTTGAGGTTGGCCTTGTCGATCACGACCGCCACGTAGGCCCACTGGCCTGCGCTCAGGCCGTAGCCGTTGCTGTCGGCGCGGATGCCGCCACCGGCGCCCACGTTGAAGCGGATCTCGCAGCTGCCGAAGAGACCGATGGCCAGGCCCGCGTTCGCGCCGGTGGTGTAGTTCTTGTTGGCGAGCATCGAGGCGCCGTTGCTCACGCCCTGGCTGCATGTGGCGTCGGTGCGCACCCAGAAGCCGAGGGTGTAGGCGGTGACGGCCGGGTTGGTGGCCACGTCGGTGGTCTGCAGCAGGCGGTAGCCGGCCGAGCCGCTCGCGTTCTTCACCGTGCTGTCGACACGCAGCGCCTTGACCTTGTCGGGAAGCTTGAAACCGTCGTCGACCGATGTGCCGCCGTCGGCATCGGCCGCCCAAAGCGAGAGGGTGGAGGCGTTCCTCAGGTCAGCGGCCGGGAGCGTGTCCAGCGGGTAGTAGTTGACGAGGCCGTTCGCCAGCGTGGGCGCGAGCGTGGCGGGCTTCACGTAGGCGAGTTGCGCGGCGAGCGCGACGCTGGCTTCGCCGGCAACGACGGTGTATTGGTAGGTGTAGACGCCGTCCGCGTCGGCCACGATGGGGTCGGCGTACGCGGTCGAGCCCGCCGGCAGCGTGGCCACCAGCTTGCCGTCGCGCAGCACCTGCACCGGCGCCGTCGCAGCGCCCGCGAGCGTCCACGAGAGTTCGATGCTGTTCTTGTCCGCGCCCGCCTTGGCGAAGAGATTGCGCAGCGACGTGGCGGCCTGCAGCGCCTGTCCGTTGAAGTTGTAGGCCTCCCAGCTCGGAAGGGCGCCGAGGTGCCGCAGCACGGTCGGTGCGATGTCGGTCGCCGCGGCGAGCTGCAGCAGCGCGGTGTCCGCCGGTGCGGCGGTGCCTGTCCCGGGCAGGGCGGCCAGCGTCTTGTTGCTGGCGATGAAGATGGTCTTGTTGTCGATGGCCTGCAGGCCGGAGGCGGTGCCGAAGGCGTCCAGGCCGTGGCCGGTGGTGAGGATGACGAGCCAGTCTTCCTTTGCATCATTGGCCGTGCGCTGCGCGATGCGCGCGAGCAGCCGGCCGACGGCGGCCGAAGTGTCGGAAATCGCGCGCTGGTAGGCGCCGCTCTTCAGGCCGCTGTCGGCCGCCGCCGCTGGTGCGCCGTACTGCGCGACCGTCAGGTCGTAGCCGGCGTCGATGAACTGCGCGGTGCGCTCGGTGACGCAGGCATCGGCGCCCGCGCAATCGACGGCTCCGTCGACGGTGCCGCTCTCGTTGGCCAGCAACCGCGGATAGAGCGCATTGGCCGTGACCGATGCGGTCTTGTAGCCGGCCGCCTTGTTCTGCTTGGCGAGCGCGAAGATAGAAGGCGCGAGCTTCGCATCGATGCGCTGGTCGGCCGTGTCCCAGCGCACGCCGTGGCGCGTCACCCAGGTGCCCGTCAGCAGTGTGGCCCAGCCCGGGCCGTCGGTGGTGCGCTGTTCGCTCGGCGTGCCGTTGGCGCCGCCGGTCCATGCGGGCGCCACGCGCAGCGACTGCAATGCAGGCACCTTGTTCTGCGCCATCGCATCGCGCAATGCCGCATGGGTGAGGCCGTCGATCTCCACGACGAGCGCCTTCGGGCCGCTCTTGCCCTGGTTGGTACCGGATGCAGGCGGATTGCTACCGCCACCGTTGGCCGGCGGCACATTGACGAGGGGGAAGGAAGCACCGCCGCCACCACCACCGCCGCAAGCGGCAAGCGCGAGCGAGGTGGCGAGGGGCAGGAGCCAGCGCGCGAAATGCGCGGCGTGCGAAGGTGTGGTCGGGCGCATCGGAGGAAGCCGGTGTGTCTGTCTGTCGGAGGGATGGACGCCGGTGCGGCAAAAAAAAAGTGCCACGAGGGCACTGCGCACCGAACAGACAGCGAGGCTAAGAAGCGCGCGTTACGCCGCAATGAATGCGGGATGACAGAGCGAAGTCGTGCGCGTGACGACGCACGAAGCAACGCTCAAGAAAGCGGGGAGCTTCGTTCTGGAGATGCCGCGGAACCGGCGTTGCCGGGCCGCAGGCGTCGCTCCCCTGCAAGGGGCCGACGCCTGAGGGTCAGCCCTCGTTGCTGATCCCGCTCGACACATGCCCCGCAGGCACATGCCGCGAGGCCGCATCGACGTGACCTGTCTGGTCGTCGAAGAAGAAATCGGGCTCGAACTCGCGCAGAAACTCGCCCTTGGGCAGGCCGCCGAGGAACATCGCTTCATCAACGCGAATGTTCCAGTTCATCAGCGTGCGGATCGCGCGCTCGTGCGCCGGTGCGCTGCGCGCGGTAACCAGCGCGGTGCGGATGCGCATCTGCGCGTTGCCCGCCATCTGCAGGCGATGCAGCGCAGCCAGCAGCGGCTTGAACGGGCCGCCGGGCAGCGGCAGTTCGGCCTTGCTGAGTTCATGGGCCTGGAAGGCGTCGAGGCCCTCGGCCTGGAACACGCGCTCGGCCTCGTCGGAAAAGAGCACCGCGTCGCCGTCGAAGGCGATGCGCACTTCGTTCGGCCAGGCATCGCTCGCCTTCACCGATTCGACCAGCACGCGCGCGGCCGGAAAGCCCGCGACCAGTGCCTCGCGCACGTCCTGCGCATTGACGGAAAGGAAGAGGTGCGCGCGCAGCGGGCGCAGATAACCGAAGGGCGGGCGGCCCTGCGTGAACACGCCGCGCTGCAGCTTGATGTCGGCGGCCGCGCTCGACTTGAAGATGCGCATGCCCGAGACCGGATCGTTGCGCGAGAGGATCACCACCTCCACGCGCTGCACGCCGTCGTCGTTGAAGCGCAGCAACTTCCGGATCAGCGAGTACGCGATGCCGGGTGCGGCCGGCACGTCGAGCCGGTCGAGCTGCAGCTTCATGTAGCCCTCGTTGTCGCCGGCCTCGAAGATGCGGTTTTCTTCCTCCAGGTTGAAGAGCGCGCGCGAGGAAATCGCGACCACGAGTTTGTCTTCGAGAGTGACTGGCATGGTGGGAGGCAGTTCAGGTGGCGTCGTCAGGCGCGTCGTCGAGCGAGAAGTAGAGCGTATTCGACCAGTAGCCAAGGCCCAGATCGCGCAGCGGCGCTTCGATGCTCTCCTGCGAGGGCGTGAAGACGCGGTCCCAGAAGCTCTTTTTCTTCGGCGCCAGCTGAGCCAGGGCCGTCTCGACCTCCGCATCAATGTTCTGCACACCCTGCAGCAGGCTCGCGGCCTGCGTATCGAGCGGCGTGTCGTCCATGCCGAGAACCTCGGCGCACTCCAGAAAGATGTAGCCGTTGCGGTCGGCGTGGCGGTTCAGGAAATCGAGCGCCTGGTCGCGCATCGGTGCGATGGCGGGGTGGTCGATGCGGGCCAGGAACTGCGCGAGCCGGTCGATGCCCGCGCCGGCGCGGCCCACGAGCGCGGTGGGTTCGGGTATGGACCAGATCAGCGAACGGCAGCGTTGCACATCGGCCGACACCAGCAGCCGGTAGACCAGCGGGATGTTGTACTTGCACTCCGAGAGGCCCTTGAGCTGTTTCGGATCGTTCCCCGCAGCGTCCGCGCCCGGAACGAAGGGGCTTGCGAACAGGTAGCTCCGGTTGGCCATGGCGCAGCTCCCGCTATTTGACGAACTGGTTCAGCTGGATGATCGGCAGCATCACGGCCAGCACGATCAGCATCACCACGCCGCCCATCGCCACGATGAGCAGCGGCTCGAGGATGGTCGCCAGGTGCATCGCGCGGCGCTGCACTTCGGCGCCCAGCTGGTTGGCCGCGCGCTGCAGCATCAGCGGCAGGGTGCCGGTCTGCTCGCCCAGGCGCGCGAACATCGACACGAGGCCGGGAAAGCGCTTCTTCTGCGCGAGCGCCGAAGCGAGCGGCGCGCCTTCGCGCACCAGCACCAGCGCGTCGAGCGCATCGGCGCGCATCGCGCGGTTGCTGAGCGTTTCGGCGGCCGCCTGCAGCGCACGCAGGATCGGCACGCCGGCGGTCGCCAGCATCGCGAGCGTGCTGGCGAAACGCGCTGCGTTGTATCCACGCGCGAGCTTGCCGACCAACGGCAGCTTGAGCCAGGCCGCATCGAACTTGAGGCGGAAGGCCTCCTGCGCCAGCGCCACCCGCACGCCGATGGCGAAGAGCACGACGCCGCCCAGCATCCACCAGCCGTAGTTGCGCACGCCCGCACTCAGCGAGAGCATCACGGTGGTGAGAAAAGGCAGCGAGCGCTTGGTGCCCGCGAACACCTGCGCCACCTGCGGCACCACGTAGCTCACGAGAAAGATCACGATCACGATCGCCACCAGCGTGACGATGGCCGGGTACAGCGCCGCGCCGACCAGCTTCTGCTGCAGCGCCTGGCGTTCTTCCAGGTCGTCGGCCAGCCGGTCGAGCACGAGGCCGAGGTTGCCGCTCTGCTCGCCGGCACCGATCACCGCGGTGTAGATGGGCGAGAACTCGCGCGAGTGCGCCGACAGCGCGCGCGCGAAGGGCGAGCCCGCATTGACTTCGGCACGCAGCGAGGCGACAAGGTTGCGTTGCGGCTCGGACTCGGCTTCGTCGGTGAGCGCCGTGAGCGCGCGTTCGAGCGGCAGGCCCGACGAGACGAGGCCCGCGAGCTGGCGCGTCCACACCGCGAGGCCAGTCGAGTTGAAGACACGCTTGCCGCCGCCCAGCCAGCGCGAAAGGCTGCTGCGCTGCCCGGTGCCGTTGATGTGGTCGCTGCCGACCGGCTTGACCGACAGCGGAATCAGCGCCTGCGCGCGCAGCAGGCTGCGTGCGCTGCGCGCGGTGTCGGCTTCCAGCACGCCTTCGCGCGACTGGCCGCTGGCGTCGATGGCTTCGAAGGAATAGGCGGGCATGGCGGGCGCTGGTCGCTAATCGCGTGTCACGCGCAGCAGTTCTGCGCGCGAAGTGATGCCGGCCTGCACCAGCCGTTCGCCGTCTTCGCGCATCAGGCGCAGGCCGCCGAGCGCGCCGGCCTTGAGCAGTTCGCTCTCGGCGGCCTTGCTGTGGATGAGGCCCTGCACGGTTTCATCGGCCACCAGCAATTCGAAGATGCCGGTGCGGCCCTGGTAGCCCGTTTGCCCGCAGACATCGCAGCCCGCGCCCGCGCAACTCGTGCAGACCTTGCGCACGAGGCGCTGCGCGAGCACGCCCAGAAGCGATGAACTCAAGAGGAAAGGCTCGACACCCATGTCGGTGAGGCGTGTGACGGCGCTGACCGAGTCGTTGGTGTGCAGCGTCGCGAGCACCAGGTGGCCGGTGAGCGAGGCCTGGATGGCGATCTGCGCGGTCTCGAAGTCGCGGATTTCGCCGATCATGATCACGTCCGGGTCTTGCCGGAGGATGGCGCGCAGGGCCTTCGCGAAAGTCAGCTCGATCTTCGCGTTGATCTGCGTCTGGCCCACGCCCGGCAGCTCGTACTCGATGGGGTCTTCCACCGTCATGATGTTGCTGCGGCTCGCATCGAGCCGGGCCAGCGCGGCATACAGCGTGGTGGTCTTGCCCGAGCCGGTCGGCCCGGTCACCAGGATGATGCCGTGCGGCTGCGTGATGAGCTTTTCGAAGCGCTGCAGCGTGTCGCCCAGCATGCCCACCGATTCGAGAGTGAGCTTCGATTCGCTCTTGTCCAGGAGGCGCAGCACGGCGCGTTCGCCGTGCGCGCTCGGCAGCGTGGAGACGCGCACGTCGACCGCACGCGTGCCGATGCGCAGGCTGATGCGCCCGTCCTGCGGCAGCCGCTTCTCGGAGATGTCGAGGTCGGCCATGATCTTCAGGCGCGAGATCAGCGCGGCGTGCAGCGCGCGGTTGGGCTGCACCACTTCGCGCAGCGTGCCGTCGATGCGAAAGCGCACGGACGAGGTGCGCTCGTAGGGCTCGATGTGGATGTCGCTCGCGCCGTCGCGCGCGGCCTGCGTGAGCAGCGCGTTGAGCATGCGGATGATGGGCGCGTCGCCCGCGCTGGCCAGCAAGTCTTCAACCGCCGGCAGCTCCTGCATCATGCGCGAGAGGTCGGCGTCGTTCTGCACTTCGCTCACGACCGCGGCGGCGCTCGATTCGCCCTGCGAATAGGCCGCGCTGATGCGCTGCGCGAGCGGTGCATCGGCCAGCACCTCGAAGGCCTGCACGCTGTACTTGCGCGCCACTTCGCCGACCGCGCTGCGCGCGGGGTGGTCCGACATCCACAGCGTGTAGCGGCCGTCGTCGGCCTCTTCGAGAAGGAGTTGCTGGCTGCGTGCGAACGCGTAGGGAAGCGGGTAGCGCATGGACATCAAGGCATTTCGCGCGAGGAGACCGGGTCGGCCGTCGGCGGCAGGGCGCCGCGCAGGGGGCTCGGTGCGAGCTTGCGGGTGTCGGCCAAAGGCTGCGGCGGCGGAATGAGCTGCGTGCCCTCCATGCGGGTGCTGCCGTTGCCGCTGTTGTTCGAGCGCTGCAGCGCCGCTTCGGGCAGCACCGGGGCGGCGTTCACGCCGCGCAGCATCACGTTGTCGGTGTTGGGCTGCACCTGCAGCTGCTGTCCGCGGATCTCGTCGTAGCGGTCGTAGGCAAAGGCTTCGGTCGAGGCGCCATCGCGCATTACCGCCGGGCGCAGGAACATCATGAGGTTGCTCTTGTTGCGCGTGCGGTTCTCGTTCTTGAACAGGTTGCCCAGCACCGGGATGTCGCCGGCCAGCGGGATCTTCTCGATGTTGTTGTTGTAGGTGTCCGACAGCAGCCCGCCCAGCATCACCAGGCCGCCGTCTTCCACCAGCACGCTCGATTCGATCGAGCGCTTGTTGGTGGTCGGGCCGTTGGGGTTGGCCAGCGAGTTCTGGTCGACCGTCGAGGTCTCCTGGAAGATCGTCATGCGCACCGTGCCGTTCTCGTTGATGGTCGGGCGCACGCGCAGGGTGAGGCCCACGTCCTTGCGCTCCACGGTGGTGAACGGGTTCACGCCCACCGAGCCCGAGGTGCTCGCGTACGAACCGGTGGGAAAGGGCACGTTCTGGCCGATGATGATCTTGGCCTCTTCGTTGTCCAGCGTCAGCAGGTTGGGCGTCGAGAGCACGTTGGCATCGCCGTCGCTGTTGAAGAAGTTGGCGATGGCGCCCAGGATGTACTGGCCACCGATCTTGCCGGCAATGCCCAGGTTCAGCCCCGGCTGGATCGAGGAGGCCAGACCCGCGGGGTTGCGGGTGGCCAAAGCCTGCGTGAGGGCCAGGATGTTGTTCCTGTTGAGGCTGGAGTTGGTGCCGATGACCGCGTTGTTGCCCAGCGCGCTCTGCCACTGCACGCCGAAGTTCGCCGCCTTGTTGGCGCTGACCTCGACGATCAGCGCTTCGATCATCACCTGGGCGCGTCGGCCGTCGAGCTTGTCGATCACCGCGCGCATCTGCCGGTACTGCGGCTCGGGGGCCGTGATGATCAGCGAGTTGGTCGACGGGTCGGCCTGGATCTGTCCGCCGGTGGACGGCTGGTTGGCGTTGTTGAGCGGTGCGTTGGCGGCGGCCGAGCCGCTTTGGCCGTTGCTGCCGCCCATGCTGCTCTGGTTGTTCTGCTGGAAGCTGGCCTGTTGCGGCGCTGGGCTGCTGCCGCCGCCCGCAGCACCGGGCGTACCCGGCGTCGCCTGCTGGTTCGCCGCCATCGCGGCGCGCAGCGTGGCCGCGAGGCGCACCGCATCGGCGTTCTTCAGGTAGACCACATAGATGTTGCCGGCCGCGCCGTTGCTGCTCTCCGCGGGCGGACGATCGAGCTTCTCGACCAGCGTGCGAATCAGTTGCGCGCGCGCCGGATTGGCGGCACGCAGGATCAGCGAATTGCTGCGCGGATCGGCCAGCAGCGTGGTGCGGAACGACGCATCGACCGCGCCCGGCGCAGCACCCGGTGCAGCGCCCGAACCGCTGCCGTCGACCAGCCGCTGCACCAGCGGCAGCAGGTCGCTGGCCACCGAATGCTTGAGCTGGATGATCTCGATGTCCGACGCATTGGGCACGTCGAGCGCCGCGATGATGCGCGCAAGGCGGCGCATGTTGTCGGCGTAGTCGGTGATCACGAGCGAGTTGTTGCCCGGATTCACATTGATGGTGTTGTTCGGCGGAATCAGCGGGCGCAGCACCGGCAGCAGGCTGTTGGGCGACTCGTAGTTGAGGCGGAAGATCTGCGTGACGATCTGGTTGCTGCCCGACGACGAGGTCGCGCCGATCGAGGTGTTCACGGTGCTGCTCTGCAGCTTGGCGTCGGCCTCGGGCACGACCTTGTAGAGGCCGTCGGCTTCCACCACCGCAAAGCCCTGCAGCCGCAGCGCCGAGGCGAACTGGTTGAAGGCGGCGGCCGGCTGGATGGCGCGGTCGGTCACCAGGTTCATCGTGCCCTTGACGCGCGGATCGACCACCACGTCGCGTCCGGTGACCACCGCCATGGTGCGGGCCACGGCCTCGATGTCGGCGTTGGAGAAGTTGAGCGTGATCGGCTCGCCGCGGCGCGGCGCATCGCCCTGCGCGAAGGCGGGCGGCAGCACCTGCAGGAAGGACGCCGCAATCAGCAGGCGCGCTGCGAGCGCGACGATGCCGAGGCGGGCGCCGGGCGTGGACAGTGGCTTCATCATGGTCAACCCAGGGTGATGATCGAACGCGCGTTGTCGCGCCGTCCGATGATGTTCAACAAATTGGAAAGAGCGTCTTCGCGGCCGGCCGCGGCACTGGCTTCGCCGTTGAAGCGGAAGGCGGTGCCGTTCCAGCTGCCGCTGCCGTTCAGTTGCAGGCTGCCTTCGCGCGTGCTCAGCAGGAGCGTGGGGCTGTTGCCGCCTTCGAGCGAGAGCCGGTAGCTGCCCATCGGCTTGAGGGTCGACAGGCTGGAAGAAACATCGGTGGCGTCGAGCGTGGCCTGGCCCGCGATGCGCAGCACCGGGCCGTCCCACTGCAGCGAGAAGGCCTTGGTGGAAAGGTCGAGCGCGCCATCGAGCTTCAGCGTGTTCCACGGCGCGCCGAGGCCGGTGAGCATGGTGGCGGGCCAGCGCGAGCGGCCGTCCTGCCAGTCGAGCAGCACGCCGTTGCCGCGCGGGCTGGCCTTGAGTTCGAGCGGACGCGGAGCGCAGCAGGGCAGGTCGAGCGAGGCGAAGACGCCGCTGAAGCTCGGGCGCAGGCGCCAGTGCAGGAGGCCGGGCAGCGAAACGGCTTGCGCGCTGCCGGTGCCGCTGGCGAACACCACCGCAGCCGCGCCATTCCACACGGTGCCGCGCGGATTGACCAGCAACAGCCGGCCCTGGGTCCAGTTCGACAGCGCCGAGGCGAGCCAGCGCGCGGGTGCGAACAGCACCACCGCCAGCAGCGCGCCGATCAGGATGCCGAGGAGGGCCCAGCGCCAGCCGCGCCGCGGCTTGGGCTCGGAGAGCGCGGAAAGCGGAGGGCGCGTCACCATGCCGGGCTGTCTGTTCACCGGGGGGCGGGCAACGCCATCACGACGGTGCCCTCCCAGCGGACCTGCGGAAGCTGCGGCGCGTCCTTGTCCTTGTTGCCGGGCGCCGGCGGGGTGGCGGGCGCGCGCGTGAGGTGCACTTCGCGCGGCACCGCATGCGCATTGCCGCGCGCCTGCGCGAGCCACTGGGCGACCGTGCTGGCGGGCGTGGCGCGCAGCGTGACGGTGGCGCCGTCGCCGCCTGCCGTCATGAGCTGCGCGTTGTTGACGCCCAGGCCCTCGCGCACCGAAGTTTCGAGTGAGCGCAGCGCCTCGTCGCGGGCGAGCCGGGGTTGCGACTGCAGCGCCTTCGCGCGGTTCTGCAAGGTGGCCATCTGCTGGAGTTGCGCATCGAGCTGCGCGTGTTCGGCCGGTGCCGTGGCCAGCGTGCGAAACGCGGGAGCGAGCGCAATCCACCAGAGCAAGGCCAGTGCCACGAGCGCGATGGCGCCGCCGACCATCTGGCGCTCGCGCATCGCGAGGGCAGCCCAGCGGGCCTTGAGTTGTTCGCTGAAGTTCATCGGGGAGTGGTCTCGGCCTGCACGAGCAGCAGATCGCCCTCGGTGCGCACGTTGTAGCCGCGCGGCGCCATCGCGCCGGTGATCTGCGAGACCTCCGACGGCTGCAGCCCGAGGCCGCGCAGGCGCAGCTGGCCGTTGGTGTAGTCCACGGCCGAAGGCGTGCGGCCGAGCGGGAGGTTGGTGGCGAGCGCGCCGACCATGGGTTCGAAATCGGTCGCGGCCACGTCGCCCACGGCCTGCTGCAGCGCCGCGACTTCGCGCGTCATCTGCAGTTGCGGGTCGATCACGATCTTCACCGAGGGAAAGGTCTGGGTGAGGATGGTCTTGGCGGCCTGGCGCTTGGATTCGAGCGCGCCGCGCTCCTTCCAGGCCCAGGCGTTGAGGCCGATCACTTGCGTCAGCAGCAGCACGACGACGCCCCAGCGCGCGGCGCGCCATTCGGGCGCATAGCGCAGCGTCTGCAGCACGGAGGCGAACTTCTTGCCGGCGCGCGCGCGGCCGGTGGCGGCGAGATCGAACTGCGCGAGCTCCCACGGCGTGCGTGCGGCGTTGAGCCAGCGCTGCGGCGCCTTCACGATCGGCACGCGGCGCTCCAGCAGGCGCTCGGCCGCTTCGGCGACCGCGGGCTCGGTCGTGATGACGGCGGTGTCGAGCGGCAGGCTGCCCGACAGCGCGAGCCCGGCGCCGGCCAGCGGCAGCGAGACCACGCCATCGGCATCGCAGACGGTGAGCTGCGGCGCTTCGGGTTCGCCGGTGATCTGCAGCAGCGGCGGGCCGTCGGCGGCCTGCGGTGCGAATTCGGGGACGATGCGCACGACGCGGCGCCCGGCCGCTTCGAGCCCCTGCACGATGCTGCGCAGCCAGATGCGGTTGCATGCGGCCACCCACACGGGGGCGCCGGCCTTCGCGTCGGGCTCGAGCGCGAAGTGCAGGGCCTCGGGGTCGTCGAGCAGGTGTTCTTCGAGCAGGCCGTCGAGCACGGCGCGCAGTTTCGACGCGCTGCCCATGCTGCCCTTGGGCAGCGTGACGCGGTGCCACGACAGCGCCGCAGAAGGAATGCCGAGCGTGACTTCGCTGCCCGAGGGCAACAGCGCCAGCAGCGCACGGCCCTGGTCGCGCAATGCAATGCCGTCGTCGCCGGCCTGGGCCCAGTCGTACTCACCCGCGGCGTCGGCCGGAGGCAGTGGGGCAATGAGCAGCAGCGGAGTCATGGAGGTGGTCGGAAAAGCCGGTGATTGTAGGAGGGCGTCTGACAGTCAATTGCTATTATTTGAATAGCGTAGTTGACAGATGTGACGGGCGTTATAAGGCTTTTTGATCAATATATGTAAACAGCACTCAGGGTTTAGCCGGAGTCGTTGTTGCGCCGGCGCCGCGGGTGCGCCAGACCGTCGTCACCGTGACACCGTTGCGTTGCAGGAGCGAGTGCTCCTCGACCCAGGTGCGGTCCAGGCGCAGGCGCCCGTAGACCTCGAAAAACTGGGTGCCCACGCCGTGCTGGGTGGCGTTGAAGCGGGAGCCTTCGCTGGGCAGCCCCTGATTGGCCTCGTCGATGGTCTTGAAGTAGGAGCGGGTGCGCTTCTCCACCAATTGCCGCGCGGTGGCGATCGGCAGGTTTTCCAGGCTGGCGCTGATGGCCTCGGCGCTCGCCGTGTTGAGGTTGAGCGTGGTGCGCACCGGCAGGATCGTCACGTAGGGCTCGATGGCCGCGGCGGTCGATGGCGAAAGCCCGAGCCACACCAGTTGCGACACCTCCTGCGGCATCAGGGGCGCATTGCCCGCATCGCCGCCGCCGGAGGCTTCGTCGGTGCCGGTGGACAGCGTCCTCACGAGCCCGGTCGTCATCTGGCTGAGCTCCGAGGCCGGCAGGCCCAGCAGGTTGAAGAGCCGGGTGAAGGTGGCCACGCCGGCCGGCACCGGCTTGCCCGCATCGACCAGCGACAGCACGTTGAGCTTGGACTGCGCATCGACGATGCGGCCCGAGAGAAAGGCGTCGGGCAGGCCGTCGAGGTTGTCGCTCGACACGTTCTTGTCGGCCGACAGGAAGCTGGTGAGCCGCGCTTCCTCGAGCGGCACCGCCCAGGGTTCGCCCAGGTGGTCGGGGCCGCCGGCGCGGCCGTCTTCGGCGAGGATCAGCCGCGACCAGTCGAGCGCGCCGATCAGCACCCAGGCCGCCTGCACACGCGCGCGCTCGGCGCCTTCGACTTCGGCCGCGCGCCATTGCTGCCACAGCGCGGCAGCGGAGAAGGTGGCGACGAGCATGACCGTCAGCATCGCCGCGAGCAGCGCGGCGCCGGACTGGCGGCGCGCACGTCGCCCGAGTCCCGAAGTGCGCCGCGTCATGACTTCGCGCCCCCCACGATCGGCTTGACCCAATCGCGCGTGAGCGTGCCCGACAGCCCGTCGCCCGGCGGCAGGCTGATCACCAGGCGCACGCCATCGGGCATGTTGACGATCGGGCCCGCAGCGGGGCTGGCCGGGTTGGCGGGATTGGGCGGCGTGGTGGGTGCCGTGGGCAGCGAACCCGCGGGCGTCCAGTTGTTGTCGCGAAAGTAATAGAGCTGCCAGCCGCTGGCGGGCATCAGCACCACGTCGTTGTAGCCGCCTTGTGCGCCGCCGCCCTGCGCCCAGGAGGCCGCGAGGTTCCAGGCCTGCTGCCATTCGCCGCGCGTGGTGAAGGCCTGCGACTGCCAGCGCTGCCAGCGCGGGCCCTCGGCGCCCGGCCGCAGGGTCCAGGCCACCACCAGCATGGCGGGCGCCGTCGGATCGCTGCTGCGGCGCGTGAGCCGCAGCACGTTGCCGTCCCAGTCGATCGGGCGGGTCTGCGCGATCGAGGTCACCGCATCGAGGTCGGCGCCCCATTGGGCGAGCGTGGCCTGCAGGGTCAGGATGGCGTCGGCGCGCTGCTGGTTCTGCGTGGTGGCGCGCGACATGCTGTCCAGCCCGCGCCAGCTCACGAGCGAGAGCAGCGCCATCACCGAGATGGCGACGAGCAGTTCGATCAGCGTGAAGCCGTGCGACGTCTTCTGCTTCGTCTTCGTCATCAGAAGCGGCCGACCACGGTCGAGATGCGCAGGATTGGCGAGTTGACCTCGTCGCGCACCTGCACATCGACCCGCCGGAAATTCGGATTGAGCGTGGGCACTGTCGAGGTCGTCACGTTGAACGACGCGCCTGCCTGCACGCAGATGGAGCCCGAGTCGCCCACGGCCGGCATCTGGCGCGAGAGGCGGGCCTTGGCGAGTTCGTTTTCGGCGCACAGGTCGGCCAGCACGAGGTCGGACTGGCGCTGCGCATTGCGCGTGAGCGACATCGTGGCCTGCGAGCCCGCGGCCAGCGCGAGCGCGACGATGCCCAGCGCGATCAGCACTTCGATCAGCGTGAAGCCGCTGCAGGCCCATGCCCTTGTTCCACGCCGCAGTCTCATGGCACGGGGAAGACGGTGAACGGGCGCAGGCCGTCGGTGGCGATGCGCAGCGAGCGCGCAGGCGGACCGGCGGAATAGAGCGTGATCTGCTGCGCCGCGATGATCGGATCGGGGCCGAGTTGCAGCGCCGGAACCAGCGTGCCGTTGCCCAGCGCGGCCTGGGCGGTGATGCCTTCGGCGACCCAGCCGCTCGGGATCGCATCGGCAGGGAGGCCATCGAAGACGAAGCTGCCTTCGACGGGGCGCCACCGCACGGCGACGCCGCTGGCCCGCGACTGGGCGCGGGCGGATTCGAGGAGCGCGGCGAGCCGGTCGGCTTCGCGATCGAGCTTGGCCGCGTTGGTGTCGCGCATGGCAAAACTCACGCTGGCGGTGGCGATCGCGATGATCGCGATCACGATGATCAGCTCGAGCAGCGTGAAGCCGCGCGCCGTGCTGGCCTTGCTGCTATTGCCAGCTGCCGATATCGGCATTCTTGCCCTCGCCGCCGTTCTGACCATCGGCGCCGAACGAGAGCACGTCGATTTCGCCCTTGATGCCCGGGTTCATGTACTGGTAGGGATGGCCCCAGGGGTCATTGGGCAGCTTCTCGACGTAGGGCTTCCAGTTCGGGGCGGCCGGGCCGACGGTCGGGCGCGTCAGCAGCGACTGCAGGCCCTGCTCGGCGGTCGGGTAGCGCTGGTTGTCCAGGCGGTAGAGCTTGAGCGCCTGCATCAGGTTGTTGATGTCGGTGCGGGCGGCCGTCACGCGGGCGTCGTCGGCACGCTCGATCACGTTCGGCACGATCAGCGCGGCAAGCACGCCGATGATGACCAGCACCACCATCAGTTCGATCAGCGTGAAGCCGCGCTGGGCGGTCCGGGAAGCGGCACGAAGGAATTTGTTCATAGGTTGGGCGACATGATTCGGAAAGCGCGCTGCATGATAATCCGCGCCCATGACAAGTCCTTACTCCGCTGCCCGCTGGCATGCCCCACTTGCAACGACGGGGCTTTGGGCGCTGGCCGCTGGCGCCGCGGTGTTCTGGGCCTTGCGCCTGTCGTCGCCGGCCGATGCCGTGGCCGCCGCGGCCGCGATGCCCCGGCCCTCGGTCACGGCGGATGCCGAGGCGGTCGGACGATTGCTCGGCGTGGTCTCCGCGCAGGCAGCAGCACCCGCAGCCCCCGAAGCGGCCAGCCGCTTCGCGCTGGTGGGCGTGGTGGCCGATCCGTCGAACCAAGGTGCTGCGCTGATCGCCATCGACGGCAAGCCGCCCAAGCCGTTTCGCGTCGGTTCGCGCGTTGGCGACAACTACGTGCTGCAGTCGGTGGGCGTGCGCGCGGCGACGCTCGGCGCGCAGGCCGACGGACCACCGGCGTTCACGCTGCAACTTCCGGTGCGTGCGCCGATCAGCGTGGGGCTGCCGCCGCCGCCGATCTCCGGCGTGTCGCCAATGCCGGCGCCGGCTCAGCCACCCGCGCAAAGGTCGACCGGGATGTTGCCGTCCACCATGCCCGCCGTGGTGATGCCGCCCCCGACCGAGGCCGCGCAACAACCGCAGGGACAGGCGCCAGTCGCTGCGCAATAGCGGGTGCAGCGCCCCTGAAAAAGCCGGCTTCGCGCCGGCTTTTTCGTTGTTTGCGAAGGTCGCGCCTCAGGCTTGCAGGAATAACCGGTAGGCCGGATTGGCCGTTTCCTCGACGTAGGGATAGCCGAGGTTTTCGAGGAACGCATCGAAGGCCGCAGCGTCGCCGGCCGGCACCTGCAGACCGACCAGGATGCGTCCGTAGTCGGCGCCCTGGTTGCGGTAGTGGAAGAGGCTGATGTTCCAGTTCGGCCGCATCAGGCTCAGGAACTTGAGCAGCGCGCCGGGACGCTCGGGGAACACGAAGCGCAGCAGGCGCTCGTCGTGCGCGAGGCCGGTGCGCCCGCCGACGAGGTGCCGCAGATGCTCCTTGGCGAGCTCGTCGTGCGTGAGGTCGAGCGCGTCGAAACCGTGGTCGATGAAACTGCGCGCGATGGTGGCCGATTCGCCGCGCGTCGATGTCGTGAGGCCGACGAACACGTGCGCCTTGGCCGCGTCGCTGATGCGGTAGTTGAACTCGGTCACGTTGCGCAATGCGCCGCCGGCCGCTCCTGGTTCGCCTGCATCGCCCGCCGGCAGTTCGCCGACCAGTTCGCAGAAGCGGCGGAAGCTGCCGCGTTCTTCGGGAATCGTGACGGCGAAGAGCGCCTCGCGTTCCTCACCGACCTCGGCGCGCTCGGCCACGAAGCGCAATCGATCGAAGTTCATGTTGGCGCCGCAAAGGATTGCTGCGTAGGTTTCTCCGCGGCGGCCGTGCTCGGCCACGTACTGCTTGATTGCCGCCACGGCCAACGCGCCGGCGGGTTCGACGATGCTGCGCGTGTCGACGAAGACGTCCTTGATGGCGGCGCAAACGGCATCGGTATCGACGGCGATGTATTCGTCGACCAGTTCGCTGGCGATGCGGAAGGTTTCTTCGCCGACCAGCTTGACGGCGGTGCCGTCGGAGAACAGGCCCACGTCCGGTAGGTTCACGCGCTGGCGGGCTGCGACCGATTGCATCATTGCGTCGGAGTCGTTCATCTGAACGCCGATCACCTTGATCTCGGGACGCACGGCCTTGATGTAGTTGGCCACGCCGGAAATCAATCCACCGCCGCCGATCGCGACGAAGACCGCATCGAGTGGGCCTTGGTGTTGGCGCAGGATTTCCATCGCGATGGTGCCCTGGCCTGCGATGACGTCCGGGTCGTCGAAGGGGTGGACGAAGGTCAGGTTCTCTTGCTTCTGCAATTCGAGCGCGCGCAGATAGGCATCGGAATAGCTGTCGCCGTGCAAGACGATTTCGCCACCGAAACCGCGCACTGCATCGATCTTCAATTTGGGCGTCGTTACGGGCATGACGATCACTGCGCGCGTGCCGAGCTTTCGCGCGCCGAGTGCAACGCCTTGCGCATGATTGCCGGCAGATGCGCAGATCACGCCGCTTGCTAATTGCGCCGCGCTCAAATGCGCCATCTTGTTGTATGCGCCGCGAAGTTTGAAGCTGAATACCGGTTGCTGGTCTTCGCGCTTAAGCAATACGGTGCAACTCAAACGTTCGCTGAGTGCGCGCGCCTTCTCGAGCGCGGACTCGACGGCGACGTCGTACACCCGGGCGTTGAGAATTTTTCTGAGATAGTCGGCGGGCGTCAATTGCGCCGGTACAGGTGCTTGGCGCACAATTTTTTCCAAGGGAGTTTTCATTTGTTTACCAATGATAAATGGTATCGAGATTGCATGCGAGGTATGACATGGACACAAATGTCATAAACCTCTTCAATAGTGTGGCGGCCGCAAATGATTCTGGATTTTTTGCGCGCACCTATCCTGCAATTCATACGCCTGCAAATGAAATTACTTTTGAGCAAAATTTGTTAACGGTTTTTGTCAGTGACCTTTCGAAGGGACTGATGCAAGCAGAAGCGGGGCGCGTGCAACGAGGAGAAATCGGACGCGCCACATGGCAAGTGATGGGCAACAGATTGCGTGCGCACATCGTTCCGCTGCTGGGAAATTTGCCCGCCCAATCGTTTGCAACGTCCGATGCGCAGCGACTGATCGATCGCCTTGGCGAACAGGGTTTCACCAGCACGACGATCGCGCAGTACTTGGTGCTGTTGCGCAAGGTCGTGATGCACGGCGTGCACACCGGCGTGCTGCGCGAGGCCCCGCCGTTTCCCAAGGTCAAGGTGCGCAGCCAGCCGCGTGGAAGCTTCAGTGTTTCTGAATACCGGACCATCGTGGCGACCGCGCGCAGCTTGCGCGGACATTCGCATCCGGTGCTCGACAGACTGAACTCGGGCGAGCGCTTCTGGATTGCGCGTGAACTTCTCGTGATGCCGAACGAGTTGCCCTGGCTGATTCGCTGGATGGTGAACACCTTCGTGCGTCCCAGCGACATCAAGCTCATGAAGCACAAGCACATCGAGATCGTGCGGGGTAAGCACGTCTATCTGCGAATGAATCTGCCCGAGACCAAGCGGCACAGCCAGCCGATCGTGAGCTTGCGTCCGGCGGTCCGGGTCTATGAATGTCTGCTCGCTCGTCGCCGCGAACATGGGTTCGGCACGGCAGAGGACTATATTTTTCTGCCTCAGTTGAAGAATCGAGAGCACGCTCTTGCGGTGCTCAACTTCTTCTTTCATTGGGTGCTCGAGAAGACTGGTCTTGAAAAGGGGCCTTTGGGCCAATCGAGAACTCTCTATTGCCTGCGGCATACCGCGATTACGCTGCGGCTCTTGTATGGGCAAGGCATCGACATGCTGACCTTGGCTCGCAATGCGCGGACAAGCGTCAACATGGTCGAGCGTTTCTACGCATCGGTGCTGAGCGGAGAAATGAATGTGGGGCTGCTGCAAAGCAGGCGCGGCCGAGTGAGTTGAGAAAAGACGAAAAGCCGCCCGACGTGAGTCGGGCGACTTTTTCTGATTCGAACTGGCGTGAGCCAGCATCGGGATCAAATCGGAATCAGAAGGCGTGACGGATGCCGAAGTCGTAGCCGGTCGAGGTCTTCGGGGTGAAGCCGCCAGCAGTCACGAAATTCGGGCCGCCGACGGTCAGAGCTGCATTGTTCTTGTTGCTCACGCGAGCAATCGTGGCGTACAGAGCCGTACGCTTCGACAGGTTATGCACGTAGCCGATTGCCAGCTTGTTGGCTTTCTTGTCTTCCGGCAGCACTGCGGGCGGGTTCGCGACCAAGTTCTCGTCGTACGTGACGCGCGAGTACGAAGCGCGGATCAGGCCAGCACCAACCGGCACGGTCACGCCGAGCAGGTAACCAGTAAGATCAATGTCAGGACGGCCGGCAAGCGTGGGCGTCACTTCGTAGTCGAGCTTGTTCTTGGCGCGCGACACTTCACCGAACAGCTTCACGGAACCGAAGTCGTACGAAGCGCCGAGGTTGAGGGTGTCGACCTTGTTGGTGATGCCAGCGTAGTACTGGTCGCCGACGGTGCTGCTGCCATAAGCGATTGCAACGTCCAGGGGGCCGTTTGCGTAGCCGAAGCGGCCACCGACGTAACGACCCTGACGCGAGTTGTTTTCAACTGGAGGCGTGGCGCGGCCAGGACTGTACTTGGTCTTTTCGCCGAACGCGTACTGCAGTTGACCGTAGAACCCGCCAAGGTTTGGCGGCAGGAAGTAGCCGATGGTGTTGCTGGAACGAGCGTAATTACCGCCGCTCACATTGGTTGCCAAGGCGATGTTCGGGAATTGCTCGGCGAAAGCCTTGTTGCTTGCGGCGATGCCAGCGAATCCGCCGAAAGAGTTGCTGGCCGTCGAGATCAAGTTGGTGCCAACGCCGTTGGTGCCGAACGGATCGAACACGGTGTCGTTCCAGAACGTCGCGGTGTAGTCGCGACCCAGGCGGATTTCACCGAAACCACCCGACAAGCTCACGGTCGAGCGACGAGCGAAGGTGGCAACGCCTTCAGAGCCGTCATCGTTCTTGATGGGGGCTTCGAGCCAGAAGCTGGCTGCCAGCCCGCCACCGAGGTCTTCCGTACCACGGAAGCCCAAACGGCTGCCGTTGTAGCCCGAGTTAGCCAGTTCACGGCGGCTTGCCTTGATGCTGCCTCTGTTCACATAGAAGGGGTTGTACGAGGTGGGCACGCCCTGTGCGTTGTACGTGAAGCCATTGTTTTGGTCACGCGAGGTGGACGAGTAGCCGCTGACCGACGCGTCGACCACACCGAAAAGCGTGACGGACGACTGAGCCGAGGCAACACCGGCAACAGCCAGGGCAGCCAGAGCAGTTGCCCTTTCGGAGCGAAAACTAGAGTGGGAATGCCGGTCGCGCCGGCCGATCGGGAAAGAAAAAAGCCCCGAGCTTTTCAGCTCGGGGCTAAATCCACCAATTGGAAGGGTGGAGGAGACAACTGTGGGCGCAAACGTATGCGCGATGAAATAAAGTATATCGACTGTTTGTTGCGTTGCAACAAGCGAGTGATGCTTTTCCCACACAAATCCGATGCCAACGTGCGTTTTTGCCGGGCATCCTGACTGGAATCCGAAGAATCATGGAATGCACAGTGAGTTGGACCGGCGACGCCGGAACGCGTTCGGCCATGGGCTTTGTCGCCGAGACCGGCAGCGGCCATGTCCTGATGATGGACGGCGCACCCGACGCGGCCAAGCCGGAGAACGGCGGCCAGAACCTTGCCGCGAGGCCGATGGAGACGGTGCTGGCTGGTACCGGCGGCTGCACCGCCTATGACGTCGTGCTGATATTGAAAAGAGGTCGCCATCGCGTCGAGCGTTGCAGCGTCAAGCTCACCAGCGAGCGCGCGGAGAAGGATCCCAAGGTCTTCACCAAGATCCACATGCATTTCACGGTGGCCGGCAAGGCGATCCCCGCCTCTGCGGTGGAGCGCGCAATTGCGCTGAGCCACGAGACCTATTGCTCGGCCAGCATCATGCTGGCGAAGACGGCCGAGATCACCACAAGCTTCGATCTGATCGAAACCTGAGGCTGGGAGCGTTCTAGATCCGATGCGCCACGGTGGTCATCACGCGTGAGGCCAGACGCATCAGAGCCTTGACCGGCGGCGGGAGTTCTGCGGCGCCGGCATCGACGGCCTGCGCTGCATGGCGCGCCTCGTCGGACTTCATTTGCTCGACCACGGCCCGGGAGGCGCTGTCGGATAACGGGAGCCGGTCCAGATGGCTGTCGAGATGAGCCTCCACCTGACGCTCGGTTTCGGCCACGAAACCCAGGCTCCAAGGATCCCCCAGGCGGCCGGCAACGAGGCCAAGACCGAAAGCCCCGGCATACCAGAGCGGATTCAACAACGAAGGGCGATCGCCCAACTCGTCCAAGCGCTGCCGGGTCCAAGCCAGGTGATCGGTCTCTTCGTGCGCAGCTTCCAGAAATTGAGCGCGAAGGCCTGGATCGCGCGCCACGGCGGCCTGGGCCGTGTAAAGCGCCTGTGCACAGACTTCCCCGACATGGTTGACGCGCATGAGCGCGCCGGCCCGGCGGCGCTCCTTCTCGTCCATCTCGCCAGCAGCCTGGGGTGGAGTGGGCGTGGCCCGCGTTGCATGAGGGCGGGCAAAAAGGGTGCGCAGCGCCGCATCTGTGGCGGCGAGAACAGGGTCAAGCGAGAGCGTCATTCGACTATTTGAACGCACCTAAAAAGCGCTGCAAAAAGTTACGTTCTTGTTCCGCATTGTGGTGCGCCAGACGGACTAAGTCCTTTGTTGCAGGACTGCAACGAAACGCCCGAGCCATCAGAGATTTCGGGCGATTTGTTTTGCCCTGCCGCAGCGGCTCTGGTGCAATAGCAACAACTTCCCAAAAGGAGGTTGGCCCGGGGTCCGGTGGGAGCACAAAGTGCCAGTCACGGTGAGCCCTTCGCACCGGAGCCCTATGTTTAACCTTGGAGAAACTTGCAATGAAAAAATCTCTAGTTGCTCTGGCTGCCCTGGCTGTTGCCGGTGTTGCCTCGGCTCAGTCGTCCGTCACGCTTTTCGGTGTGGTCGACGCGTCGATCAGCGGCTACTCGTCCACCTCGCGTGACCTGAACGGTGCCACCTTCCTGAACCCGTTCTACGTGAACCAAGGCAGCGTCAAGCGGAGCCAGCGTGTTCTGGCCAACTCGGGCTACAACTCCAGCCGTCTGGGCTTCCGTGGTACGGAAGACCTCGGTGGTGGCCTGGCAGCCAGCTTCTGGCTCGAAGCCCCGATCACCAATGACAACGGCCAAGAAGGTGTTGCAACGTTCGCACGTCGCTCGACCGTCAGCCTGTCGGGTGGTTTCGGTGAAATCCGCCTGGGTCGCGACTACACCCCGACGTTCTGGAACGACACCGTGTTCGATCCGTTCGGCACCAACGGCGTTGGCACCAACCTGATCTCGACGGCCAATGGCTCGTTCGGCGCTTTCGGTACCCCCGCTGCGTCGACCGCTGGTTTCACCAACGTTGGCAACAGCAACTACGTTCGCGCCAGCAACACCGTCGGCTACTTCCTGCCGCCGAACCTGGGTGGTTTCTACGGTCAAGTGATGTACGGCTTCAGCGAGAAGACCAAGTACAGCCCTGGCCTGTCGACGCCTGACGTCGAGAACAGCCAGCGTCAAGGCCGTTACGTCGGTGGCCGCTTCGGCTACGCAAACGGTCCTCTGGACGTTGCAGTGGCTTATGGCAGCAGCACCGTTGGCGACGACTACTACCTCGGCACGACCAGCAAGGTCAACACGTTCAACGTGGGCGCTTCGTATGACTTCGGTCCCGTGAAGCTCTTCGGTGAAATCTCGCAAGCCAAGAACAAGACCGACTTCGAGAACCAGGACTTCTTCGCCACCAACACCGACACGAAGCTCAAGGGCTACCTGATCGGCGTGACGGTGCCGGTGGGTGCTGGCCTGATCCGCGCTTCGTACTCGAGCGTCAAGTACGACTTGAACCAGACCGTTGGCCTGTTCGACGTGGCTGATCCTGATCCGAAGGCAAACAAGATCGCCGTCGGCTACGTGCACAACCTGTCGAAGCGCACGGCCCTGTACGCAACGATCGCTCGCGTCAGCAACAAGAACGGTGCAAACCTGACGGTTGGCGGCCCTGCTTTCCTGAGCAACGGCACGTTCACCCCGAAGAACTCGACCGGCTACGACTTCGGTATCCGTCACGCTTTCTGATTTGACGCTGGCGTAAGCCAGCCTCGAAGCTAATAGCTCAAAAGCCACCCGACGCAAGTCGGGTGGCTTTTTTCGTTCTGGTGCTGCAACGGGCAAGGTGTTGGCAATGAGCACCATGTGTGTGCACCCCCGGGGAACCCCCGTGCGGGCACGCACCTTGCACTGCTAGCATGCCCGATCACTTTGTTTGCTAATGATTGCCTTTGTACTGCGCCGCCTGATCCAGGCCGTGATCGTGATGATCGCGGTCGCGTTCATTGCCTTCCTCTTGTTCCAATACGTCGGCGACCCCGTCGTGTTCCTGCTGGGTCAGGATGCCAAACCCGAGCAGATTCGTGAACTGCGCGCCGCCTTGGGGCTCGACCAGCCCTTCTTCGTGCAGTTCTGGCATTTCCTCGTCAATGCGGCCCAGGGCGAATTCGGCCTGAGCCTGCGCCAGGGTGCCAAGGTGTCGCGACTGATCGGCGAGCGCTTTCCGGCCACGCTCGAACTGGCGCTCGTCGCTGCCGTGCTGGCGCTCTTCATCGGCATCCCGATGGGCGTCTACACCGCCCTGCGCCGTGGCACCTTCATGAGCCAGGTGTTCATGACGGTCTCGCTGCTCGGCGTGTCGCTGCCCACCTTCCTGATCGGCATCCTGCTGATCCTCGTCTTCGCGGTCACGCTGGGCTGGTTCCCGAGCTTCGGCCGGGGCGAAACCGTGAAGTTGGGCTGGTGGACCAGCGGCCTCTTCAGCGTCGACGGCTGGCAACACATCGTGCTGCCGGCGGTAACGCTCGCGATCTTCCAGCTCACGCTGATCATGCGGCTGGTGCGCGCCGAGATGCTCGAGGTGCTGCGCACCGACTACATCAAGTTCGCACGCGCACGCGGCCTCTCCAATCGCGCCATCCATTTCGGCCACGCCCTCAAGAACACGCTGGTGCCGGTGATGACCATCACCGGCCTGCAGCTCGGCGGCCTGATCGCCTTCGCCATCATCACCGAGTCGGTGTTCCAGTGGCCCGGCATGGGCCTCCTGTTCATCCAGGCCGTGACCTTCGCCGACATCCCGGTGATGGCCGCCTACCTGTGCCTCATCGCGCTGATCTTCGTGGTGATCAACCTCGTGGTCGACCTGCTGTATTTCGTGGTCGATCCGCGTCTGCGCGTGGGCAAGGCGGGAGGGCATTGACCATGGCAGCAGCCACAGAAGCGGCGACGACAACGGCAGTCCCCCGCCTCAAGGCGTCGGGGCGGGCCTTCGCGAACATTGCGAGCTTCTACCCCGAGCTCACGGCTTTCCGCCGCGACCTGCACGCGCACCCTGAGCTCGGCTTCGAAGAGATCTACACGGCAGGCCGCGTGCGCGAGGCGCTGCGTGCTTGCGGCGTCGACGAGATCCACGAAGGCATCGGCAAGACCGGCGTGGTCGGTGTGATCCGCGGCAAGTCGACCGCGAGCGGCCGCATGATCGGCCTGCGCGCCGACATGGACGCGCTCCCCATGCGCGAGGACAACAGCTTCGGCTGGCGCTCCGCCCATGACGGCCTCATGCACGGCTGCGGCCATGACGGCCACACCGCCATGCTGGTCGGCGCCGCGCGCTACCTCGCCGAGACGCGCGATTTCGACGGCACCGCCGTGCTGATCTTCCAGCCCGGCGAAGAGGGCTTCGCCGGCGCGCGCGTGATGATCGAGGATGGCCTGTTCGACCGCTTCCCGGTCCATGCGGTTTATGCGATGCACAACTGGCCCGCGATGCCCGCCGGCACCGTCGGCATCAACCGCGGCGCGATGATGGCCGCGGCCGATCGCATCACCATCGAGATCAAGGGCAAGGGCGGCCACGGCGCGCACGCCTACCAGACCATCGACCCGGTGGTGGTCGCCGCGCACATCATCACCGCCGCCCAGACCATCGTCTCGCGCAGCGTGCGCCCCATCGATGCGGCCGTCGTCAGCATCTGCGCAGTGCAGGCGGGCGACCTCGGCGCGATGAGCGTGATCCCGGGCGAGGCCACGCTGGTCGGCACCGTGCGCACCTTCAGCGCGCGGGTGCAGGCCCAGGTCGAGCAGCGCCTGACCGAGCTGTGCACGGCGATTGCCGGCGGCTTCGGCGCCACCGCCACCATCAAGTACGAGCGCATCTACCCGGCCACCATCAACACCGCTCCCGAGGCGATGTTCGCGGCCGACGTGGCCGAGTCGCTGGTCGGTGCCAAGAATGTCGAGCGCAGCATGGAGCCCAGCATGGGCGCCGAGGACTTCTCCTTCATGCTGCAGAAAAAGGCGGGCGCCTACCTGCGCATCGGCCAGGACGTGCGCGAGGGCGCCTTCCTGCATAACAGCCGCTACGACTTCAACGACGAGATCCTGCCGCTCGGCGCCGCGCTGCATGCCGGCCTGATCGAGCAGGGCATGCCGCTTGCCGCTATCCGCAGCACGCAGCCAGGGAAAGCAGCCGCCACCGCGGCGTCGTGATGTGTTCGATTTCAACCCGAGGAGTGTCTCCATGAGTTTCAAGAAGAAAGCGGCCGCGGTCGCCGTCCTGTGCGCCCTGGGCGCCGTCAGCCTGGTCGCGAGCGCGCAGACCATCCGCATCGCGAACCAGGGCGACGCGCTGTCGCTCGACCCGCACTCGCTCAACGAGTCGCTGCAGTTGAGCGTCACCGCCAACGTCTATGAAACCCTCGTGGGTCGCAACAAGGACCTGAGCCTTGCACCGCTCCTGGCCACCAGCTGGAAGCAGACCTCGCCGAACGTCTGGCGCTTCGAACTGCGCAAGGGCGTGGTGTTCCACGACGGCACGCCGTTCACCGCCGACGACGTGGTGTTCAGCTTCGCGCGCGCCCAGGGCGACGGCTCCGACATGCGCGCCACGCTCAGCGACATCAAGGCCGTGCGCAAGGTCGGCGACCTCGCCGTCGAAATCGAAACCAACGGCCCGTTCCCGATCCTGCCCGACGTGATCTCGCTCACCATGATCATGAGCAAGAAATGGTGCGAGGAAAACCAGGCCACCAAGCCGGTCGACCGCCGCAAGGGCATCGAGAACACCGCCTCGTTCAAGGCCAACGGCACCGGCCCGTTCCGCGTGCGCGAGCGCCAGCCGAACGTGCGCACCGTGTTCACGCGCAACGGCACCTACTGGGGCAAGATCGACGGCAACGCGCAGGAGATCGTCTTCACGCCCATCGCCAACCCCGCCACCCGCGTGGCCGCGCTGGTCTCGGGCGAAGTCGACGTGATGGAGCCGGTGCCCGTGCAGGACATCGCGCGCATCAACGCCGCGCCCAACGCCCGCGTCATCACCGGCCCCGAAATGCGCACCATCTTCCTTGGCATGGACCAGAAGCGCGACGAGCTGCTGTACTCCAACATCAAGGGCAAGAACCCGTTCAAGGACAAGCGCGTTCGCCAGGCCTTCTACCAGGCCATCGACATCGTCGGCATCCAGCGCACCGTGATGCGCGGCGCCTCCAAGCCCACGGGCCTCTTGGTCGGCCCCGGCATCAACGGCTGGACCGCCGAGCAGGACAAGCGCCTGCCCTTCGACGTCGAAGCCGCCAAGAAGCTCATGGCCGAAGCCGGCTATGCGAGCGGCTTCGAAGTGACGATGAACTGCCCGAACGACCGCTACGTGAACGACGGCCAGATCTGCCAGAGCGTGGCCGCCAACCTCGCCAAGATCAACGTCAAGATCAACCTGGCCGCCGAGACCAAGGGCACCTACTTCCCCAAGATCCTGCGCCGCGACACCAGCTTCTACATGCTGGGCTGGACCCCCACCACCTACGACTCGCACAACGCGCTGAGCTCGCTCACCGCCTGTCCGGACGACAAGGGCACGGGCCAGTTCAACCTGGGTGCGTACTGCAATCCCAAGCTGGACGAGCTGACCAAGAAGATCCAGTCCGAGAGCGACAAGGCCAAGCGCAACGAGCTCATCAAGGAAGCCTTCAAGCTGCATGCGGACGACATCGGTACGCTGCCGCTGCATCAGCAGTCGCTGGCCTGGGGCGTGAGCAAGAAGGTCGAGCTGGTGCAACTGGCCGACAACTTCATGTACTTCAAGTGGATGAGCGTCAAGCCGTGATCCTGCTGGCCGCTCCTTCGGCGGCCTGACCATGGGCCCGCTTCTTGCGGGCCCATTCCTTTTTTTTCCTCACGATGAAAAAAACCCTTGCTCGCTGGCTCGACAGCGACGTCGGCTACAGCTTCCGGACTTCCCCGGTGGCGATGGCGGCGGCACTGATCGCGGTGGTCTGCCTTTTCTGCGCCGCGTTCGCCGGATGGGTGTCGCCGCACAACCCCTTCGACCTCGCCACGCTCGAACTCGGTGATGCCCGCCTGCCGCCCGCATGGAGCGCCGAAGGTTCTTCCAAATATCTGCTCGGCACCGATGACCAGGGCCGCGACATTCTCTCGGCCGTTATCTACGGCGCGCGCATCTCGATGATCGTGGGCATCGTCTCGGTGGTGCTGTCGGTCGTCGTCGGCGTGGTGTTCGGCCTTCTGGCCGGCTTTCTCGGCGGCTGGCTCGATTCGTTCCTCATGCGCGTGTGCGACGTGATGCTGTCGTTCCCGCCCATCCTGGTCGCGCTGCTCATCGCCGGCGTCGGCCGCGCGCTCTTTCCGGGCGCGCACGAGTCGCTCGCTTTCGGCGTGTTGATCATTTCGATCTCGCTCACGGGCTGGGTCCAGTACGCACGCACGGTGCGCGGCTCCACGCTGGTGGAGCGCAACAAGGAGTACGTGCAGGCCGCGCGCGTCACCGGCGTCGCGCCGATCCGCATCATGCTGCGCCATGTGCTGCCCAACGTGATGGGGCCGGTGATGGTGCTGGCCACCATCCAGGTCGCGACCGCGATCATCACCGAGGCCACGCTCTCGTTCCTGGGTGTCGGCGTGCCGCCGACCTCGCCCTCGCTGGGCACGCTCATCAGCATCGGCAACCAATACCTGTTTTCGGGCGAGTGGTGGATCACGGTGTTCCCTGGCCTGATGCTGGTGCTCATTGCACTCAGCGTGAACCTGCTGGGCGACTGGCTGCGCGACGCGTTGAATCCGCGCCTGCGCTGAAGAGAAAAAGGACAACGCCACCATGACGCTGCTCCAGGTCCAAGACCTCGTCGTCGAGTTTCCGCACCGCCGCGGCACGCTGCGCGCAATCGACCGCATTTCGTTCGACATCGCGCCCGGGGAAATCCTCGGCGTTGTGGGCGAATCGGGCGCGGGCAAATCGCTCACGGGCGCGGCCATCATCGGCCTGCTCGAACCGCCGGGCCGCGTGGCCGGCGGGCAGATCCTGCTGGAGGGGGAGCGCATCGACAACCTGAGTTTCGATGCGATGCGCCCCATCCGCGGCCGCAAGATCGGCGCGATTTTTCAAGACCCGCTGACGTCGCTGAACCCGCTCTACACCGTGGGCCGGCAACTCATCGAGACCATCCGCGCGCATTTGCCCGTGACCGAATCCGAAGCCCGCAAGCGCGCCATCGGCCTCTTGCAGGACACCGGCATTCCCGCGGCCGAACAGCGCATCGACCACTTCCCGCACCAGTTCTCGGGCGGCATGCGCCAGCGCGTGGTGATCGCGCTCGCGCTCGCGGCCGAGCCCAAGCTCATCGTGGCCGACGAGCCGACCACTGCGCTGGACGTGTCGATCCAGGCGCAGATCATTCAGTTGCTCAAGCGCATCTGCAAGGACCGCGGCGCGGCCGTGATGCTCATCACGCACGACATGGGCGTGATCGCCGAGACCTGCGACCGCGTGGCCGTGATGTATGCGGGCCGCATCGCCGAGATCGGCCCAGTGCACGAAGTGATTCATCAACCCGCGCATCCCTACACCTCGGGCCTGATGGCGTCGATTCCCGACATGGCGAGCGACCGTGAACGGCTCAACCAGATCGACGGCGCGATGCCGCGGCTCAACGCCATTCCGAACGGCTGTGCCTACAACCCGCGCTGCCCGCGCACCTTTGCGCGCTGCCTGACCGAGCGGCCCGAGTTGCTGCACGCGGGCGCCACGCGCGCCGCATGCTGGCTGCACGATGCGGCCGATCCGCATGCGGGCCAGGCCGAGATCGCGGCGAAGCACCACGACGCGCTCGCGGCCGGCGAACGCGCCACGCCCGAGGCGGCCGAACCCATCGTGGAGGTGACGCGATGAGCGCCGTGATCGAACCCCGCAAGGACCCTGCAACCGGCGAGCCGCTCGTGGTCGCGCACGACCTCGCGCGCACCTTCGACGTCTCGCCGCCCTGGCTCAACCGCGTGCTCGAACGCAAGCCGCGCGTGCTGCTGCATGCGGTGGACGGCGTGAGCTTCTCCATCGAGCGCGGCAAGACGCTTGCGCTGGTGGGCGAATCGGGCTGCGGCAAGAGCACCGTCGCGCGCCTCCTGGTCGGCCTCTATGCGCCCACGCGCGGCGGCCTGCAGTTCGACGGGCAGGACGCGCATGCCGCGTTCAAGACGCCCGAAGGCCGCAAGTTGCGCCGCCGCATCCAGATGATCTTTCAGGACCCCTACGCGAGCCTGAACCCGCGCTGGATCGTGGAAGACATCATCGGCGAGCCGCTGCGCGAGCACGGCATCCTCCGCGGCAAGGCCGAGCTGCGCGAGCGCGTGGGCGAGTTGCTCAAGTCGGTCGGCCTCTCGCCGCTGGACATGAGCAAGTACCCGCACCAGTTCTCGGGCGGCCAGCGCCAGCGCATCTCGATTGCCCGCGCGCTCGCTACGCAGCCCGAGTTCCTGGTGTGCGACGAGCCCACCTCCGCGCTCGACGTGAGCGTGCAGGCGCAGGTGCTCAACATCATGAAGGACCTGCAGCGCGAGCAGGGCCTGACGTATCTCTTCATCTCGCACAACCTCGCGGTGGTGCGCCATGTGGCGGACCAGGTCGGCGTGATGTACCTGGGCCGGCTGGTCGAGGTGGCGGACAAGCAGAAGCTCTTCGCCGAGCCGCAGCATCCATACACCCGCATGCTGCTCGATGCGATCCCGCAGATGAAGCACACGGGGCGCCAGCGCACGCCGGTGCAGGGCGAGGTGCCGAATCCGCTGAACCCGCCAACGGGCTGTGCGTTTCATCCGCGCTGCCCGCATGCGAATGCGCGCTGCTCGGCGGAGCGGCCGAAGCTGCTGGGCATCAAGGGGGTGCAGGTGGCGTGCCATGCGGTGGAGGAAGGCCGGCTGTGACGGTCGGCCATCCGGTCGAATGGCCGGAGGGCTTTCCTTACCGGCCGCACCTGCGCTTCTGTTCGCTCGGCAACGAGAACGTGGCCGAGGTGATGGAGAGCTTTCGCATCGCCTGCGAGCGGCTGGGCTGCACCACCTCTGTCGAGGCCACGCCGAGCGTCGACAACGCCGACATCAATCTCTTCTTCTTCGCGATGGGCCTGGGCCTGCCGTCCAACGAGGACTTGCCGCCCAACGCCATCGTCGTCAATTTCGAGCCGGCGTTGCCCGAGTTGCTGGCGGAAATGCCTGGCTATCGCCGCCTGCTGCAGCGGGCCTGGGTGTGGGAGTACAGCCTCGAGAACCTGATGCATCACCAGACGCTGGGCATCTTGAGGTCCGACTACGTGCCGCTGACTTTCGAGCCGCAGGCGACACCCGTGCTGCCCGAGGACCAGGTGCTGCCCGACGAAGCGCAGGACATCGACGTCATCTTCTTCGGCGAGACCATGCCGCGGCGCCTTGAGGTGCTGCGCGCGTTGGAAGCCTCCGGGCTGCGCGTGGCCTATCCCATCGGAACGGCCTGGACGCCCGCGCAGCGCGATGCGCTGCTGCCGCGCGCCAAGGTCGGCCTGAACATGCGCAAGGCCGACCGCACCGCCACGGCGGAAGTGCCGCGCCTGTCCATTCTTCTGCGCAACCGCAAGGCGGTGGTGTCCGAGCTGTATCCCCATTCGGAGATACCTGCGGCACTGCGCGATGCGGTCGAATGCTGCCCGAAAGACGAACTCGTGGAGCGGGTGCGCGCCCTGGTGGCCGATGCCCCGCGGCGGCGCGCGCTCGAACAAGCCGGGCCCTTGGCGCTGATGCGCCTGCCGCCCCAGCGGGACGTGCTGGCCGGGGCGCTGCGCCGCTATCTCGCCGCTACCTCTCAGCGCCTGATCGGCAATCAGGCCGTGGTGGCCGACTCCGGGGCCGCCGTGTCGGTGCTGATGGTCACGCGGAACGACGAAGCCGATGTGGTCGAGGCACTCGCCTCGATGGCGGCCCAGACGCTGACCCCGCATCGGATCATCGTGGTGGACGACGCATCGACCGACGGCACGGTGGCGCTGATCCGCGACCGGATGCGGGTCGATCCGCGTCTTTCCGGGCTGTTGCTGCTCCAGGCTTCCACGCCGATGGGTTGGGCGGCTGCGGCGCAATGGGGGCTCTCGCAGGCAGAAGGCGACGCGCTGGCGCTGTGGTCGCCGGCCACGCCGAGCGAGCCGAACCGCCTGCGGGTGCAATCCGCTTTCCTGCAGGCGTCGCCGGCCGTCGGCGCGGTTGGCGCCCGCAGCACGTCCGGGCCTCTGCCGGAGATGCATGCGCAGATCCTGGCCGGGATGCTGATCCACCTGCCGTCCGACCAGCAGCCCATGGCGATGGGCAGCCTGATGCTGGCATTGCCCCGCATCCGGCAGCGCGGCTTCGGATTCGACGCCACGCTCGGCGAGTTCGCGTGGATGGGGCTGCTGCTGGAACTGGTGCGCGATGGTGCCTTGCTGGCCAACCTGAATGTGGAGTTGATCGGCGGTCCGAAGACGCGGGAACGATCCGAACCGACGGCCGCGCAGGTGATCGCCCTGGCCCATGTGCGCGAGCGCTTGCTGCCTCTGGTTTTTCCGGCTTTGCCGTCGAGCGATGCACAGCGGCTCGCGCGGCTTTATGGGCAGGAATGGGCGCCCGACGCATCGGATGCCACCGCCTTGTTGCGTGACATGGCCACCGCCTGCGAAGGCCGCCGCGACCCGCTCGTCGCCACCGTGCTGCGCGGCGAATGCCTGCGGGTGCTCGATGTGTACGCACAGAACGCTCGCCTGGCACCGGGCTACGTCAGCGGGCTGATGGCGGAGCCCCTGCTGCGCGACTTCCTGGCCCCGCTGGGTGAGCGCATCTACAGCTTCGAGCCGCACGGCACTTCATGACTTGAACGTGCGTGTGCCTAAACGCACAGCCAGGATGTCGCAGCCGCTGCAAAGTGCCGCGGCAGACTTCGAAGAGACCATGACAAGCAAGACGATCTTCTCCCTACAGTCCCAGCCGATGACATCCGTTCCTGCGCCCGGGCGCCGTGGCTTTCTCATGGGATCGGCGGTGGGCGCGACGGCTGCGCTGGCATCTCTCGCGGGCCTGTCGCAGGCGGCCGCCGCTCTGCCTTCACGGCGGATGCCCGTCATCTTCATCGGCCATGGCACGCCCATGAATGCCATCGCCGACAACGCTTTCACGCGCCGCCTCTCCGCATGGGGCAAAGAGCTGCCGCCGCCAACGGCCATCCTGAGTGTTTCGGCGCACTGGCTGAGCCGCGGCGCCACGGGCGTCGGGGTGCAGGCGAGGCCGAAGACGATCCACGATTTCGGCGGTTTCCCGCAGGCCTTGTTCGATGTCGACTACCCCGCGCCCGGCCATCCGGCACTGGCGCGCGAAACAGTCGGAGTGGTGAAGCAGTCGCCGGTGATCGCCACCGACCAATGGGGGCTCGACCATGGCACCTGGTCGGTGCTCAAGCACCTCTACCCGAAGGCTGACGTTCCCGTCTTCCAGCTCAGCATCGACTACGACAAGCCGGCCGCCTTCCACTACGCGGTGGGCCGAGACCTCGCGGCGCTTCGTGACAAGGGCGTGCTCGTGATGGGCAGCGGCAACGTAGTGCACAACCTGCGCGCCACGGACCGCGGAACGGTCGATGGGCCGAAGGCGAGCCGCCCGTGGGCGCAGTCCTTCGACGACGCGGTGAAGTCGGCGCTTGCGGGTCGCGACGACCGCGCGCTGATCGGCTATGAAAAGCTGGAAGGCGCATCCACCGCGGTGGCCACGCCCGATCACTACTTCCCGTTCCTCTACGCCCTCGGCGCCGCCGGCACTGGCGAGCGCGCGAAGACTGTCTACGAGGGATTCCAGTCGGGCACGCTAAGCATGCGCTGCGTGCAGTTCGGCTGAAGGCTTACTGCTCTTCGCCCCACGAAAAACCATCGCGCGCAATCATCGCGCTCGATGCGCTCGGACCCCAGGTGCCGGCTGCGTAGGGACGCGGGCCGCCGTCCGATGCCCAGCTGTCGATCAGCGGCTCGACCCAGCGCCATGCCTCTTCCTGCTCGTCGCTGCGCACGAACAGGTTGAGGCGCCCGTCGATCACGTCGAGCAGCAGGCGCTCGTAGGCGCCCACGCGTTCGGCGCCGAAGCGCTTGTCGAAGTCCAGGTCCAGCTGCACCGGCGCCAGCTGCGCGGCGGCGCTCTGGTTGCCGTTGCGCTGCCGGTTGTCCTGTGCCTGCGCGAGCATGTGCAGCTCCAGGCCGTCCTTGGGCTGCAAGTTGATCACGAGCTTGTTGACGTTGCCCGCGGGCGCGCGATAAATCGCATGCGGCGTTGGACGGAAGTTCACCTCGATGCGTGCATCGCGCGAGGCCAGGCGCTTGCCGGTGCGGATGTAGAACGGCACGCCGGCCCAGCGCCAGTTGGCGATTTCGGTGCGCAGCGCGACGAAGGTCTCGGTGCGGCTTTCGGGGTCGACACCGGGCTCGTCGCGGTAGCCCTGCACCCGCTCGCCGTAGGCCGTGCCCGAGGTGTACTGGCCACGGATCGCATGCAGGCTCAGGCTCTCGGGCGTCCAGGGCTTGAGGGCACGCAGCACCTTGAGTTTTTCGTCGCGGATCGCGTCGGCGTGCGAGTTGATCGGCGGCTCCATGCCGATCGCGCACAGCAACTGCAGTGCGTGGTTCTGAACCATGTCGCGCAACGCGCCGGTCTGGTCGTAGAAGGCGCCGCGCTTCTCGACGCCCAGGTCTTCGGCAATGGTGATCTGGATGTTGGCGATGTGCTCGCGGCGCCAGATGGGCTCGAAGAGCGCGTTGCCGAAGCGCATCGCGAACAGGTTCTGCACCGAGGGCTTGCCGAGGTAATGGTCGATGCGAAAGACCTGCTTTTCCTCGAGCACCTTGCCGACTGCGGCGTTGATGGCGCGGTTCGAGGCGAGGTCGTGGCCCAGCGGCTTCTCGAGCACGATGCGGGTCCTGGGGCCATTGAGTCCGGCCGCTGCGATCTGTTCGACCACCTGTGTGAAGAGGGCGGGCGCCGTGGCCACGTACATCACGACCGTGGAGGCATCGCGCTGCTTGAGCAGGTCGGCCAGTTTGGCGTAGTCGTCGGGCTTGGAGAGGTCCATGCGCAGGTAATGCAGCATCGACGCGAACTTCTTGAACTCTTCCGGGGAGGGGCGCTTGGCGCCTTCGACCGCGCTGAAGCGCGACTGGATCAGCTCGCGGTACTGGTCGTCCGACAGGTCGTCCCGCGCCACGCCGACGATGCGTCCGTCCTGCGGGAGGCTGCCGTGCCGGAAGGCCTGGAACAGCGCGGGCATGAGTTTGCGCCACGCGAGATCGCCAGTACCGCCGAACAGAACGAGATCGAAGCTCATGAAAAACTTTCCTTTGTCTGAGTGCCTGGAGACGTCCGGGCAGGGCCGGCACGCCAGTCGCGATGGTACTTGTACCGATTCCCGCGACCTGTACTAAAGCTACGCTGCTCTCAAGCCGCAAGGCTTTTTTTTATGCATGAAGCAGGAAAACTCCAAATGAAGAAGCTTTTTTGCGCAGCCGCATTGCTGGGCCTGTCGGCCGCCGCATCGGCACAGACCGTGAACGTGATCTGCTCGGTCCAGGCCGAATGGTGCAACGTGATCTCCACCGTCTACGCCCGCACCACGGGCGTTCGCATCAACATGGCCCTGAAGGGCTCGGGCGAGGCGCTGGCCCAGCTGATCGCCGAGAAGGACAACCCCAAGACCGACGTCTGGTTCGGCGGCACCGGCGACCCGCACCTGCAGGCGGCCGAGCAGGGCCTCACGCTCGAATACAAGTCGCCCACGCTCGGGCAACTGCACCCCTGGGCCCAGCAGCAGGCCAAGCAGTCGGGCTACAAGACCGTGGGCATCTACTCGGGGCCGCTGGGCTTCGGCTACAACCCCGAGCTGCTCGCCAAGAAGAAGCTGCCCGTGCCCAAGACCTGGGTCGACCTGCTCAAGCCCGAGTACAAGGGCGACATCCAGGTGGCCAACCCCGCGTCGAGCGGCACGGCCTACACCATGATCGCCACGCTGGTGCAGCTCATGGGCGAGGACAAGGCCTTCGACTACCTCAAGGCATTGCACAAGAACGTGGGCCAGTACACCCGCTCGGGCACCGGCCCGATCAAGGCGGTGGCGCGCGGCGAAACCGCGATCTCCATCAGCTTCGTGCACGACGGCCCGGGCGAGAAGATGCAGGGCTTTCCGGTCGAGACCATCACGCCGAGCGACGGCACCGGTGCCGAGATCGGCTCCATGAGCATCATCAAGGGCGCGCGCAACCTCGACGCCGCCAAGAAGTTCTACGAATGGGCGCTCACGCCCGCCGCGCAGGAACTGGGCGCCGCCAACAAGCAGTTCCAGCTGCCGAGCAACGCGGGCGCCAAGCTGGACCCGCGCATCCCTGATTTCAAGAAGATCAAGTTCATCGACTACGACTACGCCAAGTACGGCGCCAGCGCCGAGCGCCGGCGCCTGATCGCGCGCTGGGAGAAGGACGTCAACTCGCTGCCGCGCTAAGGGAAGCGATGCAGGCGTCTTCCACCGGCGGCGCGCCGGTCAACCCGGCGTCCGTGGCGGCGGCCCGGCGCGCGCAGCGCTGGATCTGGGCATGGGTCGCGCTGGGCTTTGCGGCGTACCTGCTGCTGCCTTGGTACGCCATCCAGGACGCGACCTGGTACGAAGCCGTTCCGCAGGTCTTCGGGCAGGCGGAGGGCGCCAATGGCCTGATGCAGGCCACGACGCAGGGGCGTAGTTGGCTCTTCATCGGTTTGGCGGGTCTCTTGATGTGCGCAGTCGGTGCGTGGTTGCCGGCGGGCCGGGGCCAGGGACGCTGGCTGCTGGCGGGCGGGGCGATCGGCGCCATCGGACTGTCGGTCGCTGGCTTCACCATCGGCGCGCGCGGCTGGAGCGTTGTTGCGCTCAACACGCAATTCGGCGAACTGGCGATCAATCAGTTCGGCATCGGCGCGGGCGGCTTCGTCGCGCTCACGGCGCTCGTGCTGCTCGCGGCCTTCGGCGTCGCGCGGCTCGGGCTCTTCAAGGGCGATCTCTTCGTCGCGGCTGCGGTCATCGGCTGCGGCGTGTTGATGGCGCTGTTCATCGCCTATCCGGTGAGCAAGGCGCTGTCGGGCGCGTTCTTCAATGAAGACGGGCAATGGTCGATCGGCGCCTTCATCGCGCGCGTGTTCACCGAACGCATCTGGGGCCTGGGTTGCCTCGCGGGCGGGGTGCGCTGCGGCGTGGCGTGGAACACGCTCGTGCTGGCCTTGCTCACCGCGGCCGGCACCACCTTCCTCGGCACGCTGATGGCGCTCATGGCCGAGCGCGGCAGCAAGCGCGGGCAGGGCGTGCTGCGGGTACTGGCGCTGCTGCCGATCATCACGCCGCCGTTCGTGGTGGGCCTCGGCCTCATCCTGCTGTTCGGCCGCGCCGGCATCGTCAACCAGATGCTGGAGAACCTGTTCGGCATCGAGCCGACGCGCTGGTTCTACGGCATGCCGGGCGTGCTGGTGGCGCAGCTCTTCGCCTTCACGCCCATCGCCTTCATGATCATGCGCGGCGTGGTGCAGGGCATTGCGCCCAGCCTGGAAGAAGCCGCGCAGATGCTGCGCGCCGACCGTCGCCGCACCTTCTTCACCATCACGCTGCCGCTGCTGAAACCCGGGCTGGCCAACGCCTTCCTGGTCGGCTTCATCGAGAGCATTGCCGACTTCGGCAACCCGGTGGTGGTGGGCGGGCAGTTCTCGGTGCTCTCGACCGACATCTTCTTCGCCATCGTCGGCGCGCAGTACGACCAGGGCCGCGCGGCCTCGCTCGCCTGGGTGCTGACGCTGTTCGCGCTCGGCGTGTTCGCCTTGCAGCGCGGGCTGCTCGGCAAGCAGAACTACACGACCGTAAGCGGCAAGGGCGATGCAGGCATCGCGATGGCGCTGCCCGACGGCGTGCGCCGCACCATCTACTGCATCGCGCTGCCGTGGATCGCGTTCACCGCGGTGGTCTACCTCTTCGCCTTCGCGGGCGGCTTCGTGCAGACCTGGGGCCGCGACTACAGCTTCACGCTCAACCACTTCAAGAACGCGTTCGCGCTGGAGTGGGGGCAGTTCGGGCTGGTGTGGGCGGGCACGGCGTGGAACTCGCTCATCACCACGCTCAAGCTCGCGGGCATCTCGGCCCCGATCACCGCGGCACTCGGCTTGCTGATTGCGTGGCTGCTGGCGCGCAACGAGTTCAAGGGCCAGGGCATCTTCGAGTTCGGCGCGCTGCTGGCCTTCGCCATTCCGGGCACGGTGCTCGGCGTGAGCTACATCCTGGCGTTCAACGTCCCGCCGCTGGAGCTCACGGGCACCGGGCTCA
Organism: Variovorax paradoxus EPS; assembly: GCF_000184745.1. Classification (NCBI taxonomy): domain Bacteria; kingdom Pseudomonadati; phylum Pseudomonadota; class Betaproteobacteria; order Burkholderiales; family Comamonadaceae; genus Variovorax; species Variovorax paradoxus. The sequence goes on from NC_014931.1 coordinate 1,331,693, forward strand.
TCATCGTGCTGTGCTTCATGTTCCGGAACCTGCCGGTGGGCGTGCGCGCCGGCACCGCGGCCTTCAAGCAACTGGACCGCTCGCTCGACGAAGCCTCTCTGATGCTGCGCGCCTCGACCTCGCAGACCTTGTTCAAGGTGGTGCTGCCGCTGCTCAAGCCCGCGCTGGTGGCCGCGCTGGTCTATAGCTTCGTGCGCGCGATGACAACGGTGAGCGCGGTGATCTTCCTGGTCACCGCCGAGAACGAGCTTGCCACCACGTACATCATCGGCCGCGTCGGCAATGGCGACTACGGCATCGCGCTCGCGTACTGCACGGTGCTCATGATCCTGATGTCCCTGGCGATCGCGCTGGTGCAGTTCGTGGTCGGGGAGCGCAAGCTGGGGCGGCGCGGGGCTACGCCGCCGCATCAGGGACATCACAAAATGGAAAGCCTGGCTACACCATGAATGGCATCGAATTCCGCAACGTCACCAAGCGCTACGGCACCGACAAGAGCGGGCCGATGGCCGTCAAGGGCATTAGCTTCGAAGTACCCGTGGGCACGCTCACGACGATCCTCGGCCCTTCGGGCTGCGGCAAGACGACCACGCTGCGCATGATCGCAGGGCTCGAGTCGCCGACCTCGGGTTCGATCTTCATGGGCGGGCGCGATGTGACGACGCTCGGCCCGGCCGAGCGCAACGTGAGCATGATGTTCCAGAGCTATGCGCTGTTCCCGCACATGAACGTGATCGAGAACGTGGGCTATGGCCTGCGCATGAGCGGCGTGAAGAAGGACGAGGCCACGTCGCGGGCGCGTGAAGCGCTCCGGGGCGTGGGCCTGGTGGGCTTCGACGAGCGCCTGCCGAGCGAACTCTCGGGCGGCCAGCAGCAGCGCGTGGCGCTCGCGCGCGCGCTGGTGCTCGAACCCGCGGTGCTGCTGTTCGACGAGCCGCTCTCCAACCTCGACGCGCGCCTGCGCCGCGAGATGCGGGAGGAAATCCGCGCGCTGCAGCAGCGCCTGAAGCTCACCGTCGCCTACGTCACGCACGACCAGAGCGAGGCGCTGGCCGTGAGCGACCAGATCATCGTGATGGACCACGGCGTGATCGCCCAGCGCGGCACGCCCGAGCAGCTCTACGGCCGGCCCGAGAGCGAGTTCGTCGCAGGCTTCATGGGCGAGGCAATGGTGTTCCCTGGCGTGGCGGAGGCCGACGGCAGCGTCACGCTCGGTCCGCTGAGCCTCAAGCCGCGCCACGCGGTCGCGCCCGGCACGGTGAAGGTGGCGGTGCGGCCCGAAGCATGGGAGATCGGCGCGGCCGATGGCTTGCCCGCCATCTTGCGCAAGGCCGCCTACCTCGGCAGCTTCTACGAATACGGCTTCGACACCACGCTGGGCCCGGTCTTCGTGGTCTCCACCGACTTGTCGCAGCCCCTGGCCGCGGGCGCGCAGACCACGCTGTCGTTGCGCGCCCATGGCGTGAGCGTGGTGCCGGGCGCATGAAACAATCGCGCCATGAACTTGGTTTTCGATCTCGGCGCCGTGCTGATCGCATGGGAGCCCACGCGGCTGGTGCAGGCCCATCTCGCGCAGCACGCGCCCACTGAAGCCGCCGCGGTGGCGCTCGGCAGGGCGCTCTTCCACCACGACGACTGGACCAGTTTCGATTGCGGCACGCGCACGCTGGACGATGCCATCGCCCGCATGGCGGCGCGGCTCTCGCTGCCGGCGGATCGGCTTCACGCGATGCTCGGCAACCTGGGCGAGCGCCTCGAAGCCATCGAGGTCACCGTCGACATGCTCGAGCAACTGTTTGCCCACCGCGAAGCAGGGCAGCCGCTGCGTCTTTATTACCTGTCGAACATGCCGGCGCCGTATGCGCGCGCGCTCGAGCGGCGGCATGCGTTCATGCGCCGCTTCGACGGCGGCGTGTTCTCGGGCGATGTGAAGTTCATCAAACCGGATCGTGAAATCTTCGAGCTGCTCGCGGTGCGCCATGCGCTCGACCCAGCGACGACGGTGTTCATCGACGACTCGGCCCCCAACGTCGAGGCGGCGCGCGCCTTCGGCTGGCAGGCGATCCACTGCACCGCGCCGGACATGCTGCCGGCGCAGCTCGCGCGCTATCTGCCGGTGAGCACCACCTTGTCGGCGTCGAAGCCGAGGCTTCGCGCGTAGTCCAGCTCGACCTGCAGCGTCGCGTCGTCCAGGCGCGGCGCACGCGACAGCACCCAGAGGTACTCGCGGTCGGGCGTGCCGACCAGCGCCACTTGGTAGTCGCGGTCGAGCTTCAAGATCCAGTAGTCGCCCCAGACGACGGGCAGCCAGCTCAGCCATGCGGGCGCGAAGCGCACTTCGAGGCGGCCCGCGCCGGGCTGGCCGGCCACCGGCACCACGCGCGCCGTGCCGATGGCTTCGTTGAAATTGCCGTCGGCCCGCACACAGCGGTTGACCACCTGCACGGTGCCATCGGGCTGCGGCGTGTATTCGGCGGTCACGGGACCCGAGCAGCTTTTCTGAAAGCGGTTCGGCAGCCGCGCCTGCTCGTGCCAGATGCCGGCATAGCGCTGCAGGTCGACCGGCGCCACCACCTGCAGGGGCGCGCGCATCAGCGGCGCGCCGTCGGGCGGGCCGGCCACCTGGGCGCGGGCGGTGCGCGCGGCCCCCATCGCGAGCCAGGTCGCGAGGCCGCCCACGACGAAGGCCGTGGCCATCGCGCCGATCGCCTGGCTGGTGCGGCGGTCATCGAAAGGCCGGCCGGCGGGGTCTGCGACGGGGCGTCGTTGGCGAGGGGACATGAGGGGGCTCCTGGAGGTAAGACGTTCTGCGCAGGTCCTGGACAAGACTCGCTTGACGCTCAGGGTAGCCCTGGCCGGTGGCCGCATGCCGTCAGCCACGGACCACAGCCCCTGTAGGGCAGGGCGGCCGACAACCCTGCGGGCAGAAGGCCGATGGAACCTCGCGAAAACCCGTGCTACGGTGCGCATGAAAACATCGGCCGCCGCGCAACTGCGTGCAGGACTTGTCACAACCCGCACTGGATAATTGATTTCATGAACCAACTCGATGCCCTCCGCCAATGGACCACTGTCGTCGCCGACACCGGTGATTTCAAGCAACTCAGCATTTCCAAGCCGCAGGACGCGACCACCAACCCGTCGCTGATCCTCAAGGCCGTTCAGAAGCCCGAATACCGCCCCCTGCTCGACGAGATCGTGAAGAAGCACGCGGGCAAGCCGCTCGATGAAGTCATCGACCGCCTCCTGGTGAACTTCGGCACCGAAATCCTCCAGATCATTCCGGGCCGCGTCTCCACCGAAGTCGATGCGCGCCTCTCGTTCGACACCGCCGCCACCATCGCCCGCGGCGAGCGCATCGTGGCGCTCTACAAGGCCGAAGGCATCGACACCGAGAAGCGCCTGCTCATCAAGGTCGCCTCCACCTGGGAAGGCATCGAGGCCGCGCGCCAGCTCGAGCTGAAGGGCATCCGCACCAACCTCACGCTGCTGTTCTCGTTCGCGCAGGCCGTGGCCTGCGGCGCCGCGAAGGTGCAGTTGATCTCGCCCTTCGTGGGCCGCATCTACGACTGGTACAAGAAGTCGGCCGGCGCCAAGTGGGACGAAGCGGCGAATGCGGGCGCCAACGATCCGGGCGTGAAGTCGGTGCGCGAAATCTTCAACTACTACAAGCAGCACGGCATCAAGACCGAGGTGATGGGCGCGAGCTTCCGCAACGTGGGGCAGATCCAGGCGCTGGCCGGCTGCGACCTGCTGACCATCAGCCCCGAGCTGCTGGCCGAGCTGGCCGCGAGCAACGAGCCGCTCGAACACGCGCTCGACGCCAAGGCCGCCGCCAAGGGCGACGCCAAGAAGGTGACTTACGACGAAGCCGGCTTCCGCTTCGCGCTCAACGAAGACGCGATGGCAACCGAGAAGCTCGCCGAAGGCATCCGCGCCTTCGCGGCCGACGCCGTGAAGCTCGAGAAGCTGATGCAGGAAAGCGGCAAGTAAACATGGCAGTGACCCACGTGACCCAACGCTGCGACCGTGCACCGGCCTGGGCGCAACTGCAGTCGTATTTCGAGACGGCGGGCCGCCAGTTCGACGTGCGCCATGCCTTCGTGGACGACGCGGGACGCTTCGAGCGATTCAGCCAAGAGGCGCCGTATGTGTTCGCCGACCTGTCGAAGAACCTGATCGACGCGCGCACCGAAGAACTGCTGCTCACGCTGGCCCGCGAATGCGGCCTCGAAGCGCACCGCGACGCGATGTTCGCGGGCGAGCACATCAACAACACCGAGGACCGCGCCGTGCTGCACACGCTGCTGCGCGCGCCGGCCGATGCGAAGGTCGGCAAGACGGCCGACAAGCTGCGCGAAGTGCACGAGACGCTAGCCGCGATGCTGGCCTATGCCGAGAAGGTGCGCGGCGACCACACGATCACCGACGTGGTCAACATCGGCATCGGCGGCTCCGACCTCGGCCCGCAGATGGCGGTGCTGGCGCTCGCCGAGTTCGCTGCGCCGGGCAAGCGCTTTCACTTCGTCTCGAACGTCGATGGCCACGAGCTCGCGGGCGTGCTGCGCGACCTGGCGCCGGAGCACACACTGTTCCTGATCGCCTCGAAGACCTTCACCACGACCGAGACGATGACGAATGCGCTCTCGGCCAAGCGCTGGTACGAGCAATCGGGCGGCAACGACATCGCCGGCCACTTCGCCGCGCTCACGACGAATGTCGAGGCCGCGAACAAGTTCGGCATCGACACCACCTTCGGCTTCTGGGACTGGGTGGGCGGCCGCTATTCGCTGTGGTCGGCCATCGGCCTGCCGATCGCGCTGGCCATCGGCGCCGACGGTTTTCGCCGGCTGCTCGCGGGAGCGCATGCGATGGACGAGCACTTCCGCACTGCGCCGCTTGCGCAGAACCTGCCGGTGCGGCTGGGCCTGCTCGATGTCTGGTATCGCAACTTCCACAAGTTCACGAGCCGCAGCATCGCGCCGTATCACAGCGCCCTGAAGCGCGTGCCGGCCTACCTGCAGCAGCTGGAGATGGAAAGCAACGGCAAGCAGGTCGATGCGAGCGGCAAGCCCGTGGCATTCGGCACCTCGCCGGTGCTCTGGGGCGAGCCCGGCACCAACGGCCAGCACGCCTACTTCCAGATGCTGCACCAGGGCACGGACGTGACGCCGCTCGAATTCGTGGCGGTGCGCGATGCGGCGCACGACCTCGAAGGCCACCACCCCAAGCTGCTGGCCAACGCGCTCGCGCAGGCGCAGGCGCTGATGGTGGGCAAGCTGGACGAAGGCGGCCACAAGAACTTTCCGGGCAACCGCCCGAGCAGCTTCTTCGTGTTCGAGAAGCTCACGCCCGAAGCGCTCGGCGCCTTCCTTGCGATGTACGAGCACCGCGTGTTCACCAGCGGCGCGCTGTGGGGCATCAACAGCTTCGACCAGTGGGGCGTGGAGCTGGGCAAGGTGCTGGCAAAGGACATCGAGCCGCGCCTCGCCTCGGGCGACATCATGGGGCTCGACGCCTCTACGGCGGGTTTGTTGAAGCGCCTGAGCTCCTGAAGTGTCAGGCCGCGGCGGTTTCCGCGGGCGCCCGCACAGGCGCTCCACCGCTCGCCATCCGCACGCACAGGTCGAAGGCCTGCTGCAGCCCTTCGATCTGCGCGATGCCCTTGCCGGCAATGTCGAAGGCGCTGCCGCTGGCCGACGTGGCCACGGGCACGGGCAGTCCGCCATGCAGCGTCACGCCCTGCTCGAAGCCCATGAGCTTCATCGCGATCTGGCCCTGGTCGTGGTACATCGACACCACCGCATCCACATCGCCGCGGCGCGCGCCGATGAACACCGTGTCGGGCGAGAACGGGCCGCGGGCGTCGTAGCCTTCGGCGCGCAGCTTCTCGATGGCCGGCGCGATGATCTCGATTTCTTCCATGCCGATGGAGCCGCCGTCGCCCGCATGCGGGTTGAGCCCCGTCACCGCGATGCGCGGCTGCGCGACGCCCGCGCGGCGCAGGGCAGACGCGATGATCTTCACGGCGTCGCCCACGCCCTCGACCGTGATGTGGCTCGCCACGTCCTTCAGCGGAATGTGCGAGGTCACGCGCGAGGTCCACAGCGACCCGGTGAGGTTGAACTCGCAGACGAAGCCGGTCACCGCAAAACGCTCCTGCATGTAGCGCAGCTCGTCCTCGTGCGTGAGGCCGCCCAGGCGCAGCGAATGCTTGTTGAGCGGCGCAAAGAGGATTGCATCGGCCTGACCGCGCCGCACGACCACGGTCGCATATTCGAGCGCCTCGAACGAGGCCCGGCCAGAGCGCTCGTTGGATTCGCCGAGCACCGGCGCCTCGCCCTCCATCCAGTCGCGCAGGTACAGGCTGGGCCGGCCGTCCTCGAAGCGCAGTTCGTCCAGGCTGTCGACCTGCAGCGGATCGAGCTTCACGCCCGCCACGCGCTCGCCCTCGGCCAGCACGGCCGGGTCGGCGATCAGCAGCACGCGCGCGGCGTCCAGGTTGCGCTGGCGCGCGAGCAGCTTCACGGCCATCTCGGGGCCGACGCCGCTGGGGTCGCCCAGCAGCACGACGATGCGGGGCTTGGCGGAGATCACGCTCGGGGTTTTCGTTTGCGTTGACATGGGCATGCGTTGTGGAGGTTGAAGTGAGTGGGCGGAGGAAGGCGGCCTCATTCGGCCTTGATGTTGGCGTCGCGCACGAGCTGGCCGTAGTGGTCGAACTCCTGCTTGTTCATGGCCGCGAACGGGTCGCCGGTCAGCGCGCCGGGCTCGCCGCCCAGGGCCTTGATGCGCGCCTGCACATCGGCGAGCTTCAGCGTGCGCACCAGCTCGGCGTTCAGCTTGTCGACCGCGGGGCGAGGCGTGCCGGCTGTCACGTAGAGGCCGTACCAGGTGGACACGTCGGCGCCCTTGATGCCCTGCTCGGCGAGCGTCGGCACGTCGGGCAGTTCGGGCGAGCGCTGCGGCGCGCTCACCGCGAGCGCGCGGAACTTGCCGGCCTTGATCTGGCCCATGGCCGACGAGGTGCTGTCGAACATCATGTCGACCTCGCCCGAAATGATGTCGATGTGCGCCTGCGAGCTGCCCTTGTAGGGCACGTGGATCGACTTCATGCCGGTGGCCAGGTTGAAGGCCTCGCCGCCCACGTGCTGCGTGCTGCCGATGCCGGACGACGCGTACTTGAAGCCGCCGGGCTTCGCGGCCATGGCCGCCACGAGCTCCTTCACCGATTTGTAGGGCGAGTTGGCCGACACCACCAGCACGTTGGGCATCACGGCGACGAGGCCGATGGGCGTCAGGTCCTTCAGCGGGTCGTACTTGAGCTTGAGGATGTGCGGCGCCACCGCCTGCGCGGTGTTGGTGGCCAGCAGCAGCGTGGCGCCGTCGGCCGGTGCGCGCGCGGTGAGTTCGCCAGCGATGGTGTTGGATGCGCCGGGGCGGTTCTCCACCGTCACGGGTTGCTTCAGCACCGGCGCGAACTTGTCGGCCAGCACACGCGCGAGGATGTCGGTGCCGCCGCCGGGCGAGGCGCCGACCATGATGCGCACCGGTTTGTCTGGGTAGTTCGGCTGGGCGCCGGTGGTCGCCGCAGCCAGTAGCGCCATCGCGGCAATGCCTGCCGCGCGGGCCAGGAAGGAAAGCTTCATCGGGTTGTCTCCTGCTTTGTTTGGCCCGAGCCTACGGAGCTTCCTCCTCGCAATCCAATCGTAAAAGTCCTGAGCTTCATATACTTTTGTGCATGACCGATGCGACCCAGGGCCTCTCCGACACCTCGCTGATGCTCCATGTGCGGCCGCGCCAGTTGCTCCTGCTGGCCCGGCTCGATGCCCATCGCCACCTCGGGCGCGCGGCCGAAGCCATGAACATCAGCCAGCCCGCCGCCACCAAGCTGCTGCAGCAACTGGAAGATTCGCTCGGCGAAAAGCTCTTCGAGCGCCTCGCGCGCGGCATGGAGCCCACGCCCTATGGCGAGATCCTCATCCGCTACGCCCGCCGCGTGCTCAGCGACTTCGGCACCGCCCGCGAGGAAATGCTCGCGCTGCGCTCGGGCCTGAGCGGCGCGCTGCGCGTGGGCAGCGTGCCCGGCGCGGTGCCCGAGCTGCTGGCGCCGGCGCTGGTGGAGTACCACCGCCGCCATCCGCAAGTGGCCGTGTCGGTGATCGTCGAAACCAGCGACGTGATGCAGGCGCAACTGGAGCAGGGCGACGTCGACCTCGTGCTGGGCCGGCTCACCGACAGCCACGACGAGGCGAAGTACGCGAGCGTGCCGCTGCTGGGCGAATCGCAGGTGGCGGTGGTGCGCGCGGCGCACCCGGTGTTCGAGCGCAGCGCCCCGGTCACGCTGGCCGAGATGGCGGGCTGGTCGTGGGTGCTGCAGCCGCCCGGCTCGCCGCAGCGCGGGCGCTTCGAGGCGGCGATGCGGGAGGCGGGCATCCAGGCGCGGCTGGACATCATCGAAACGGCATCGCCCATCGCCATCACCGCGCTGCTGGAGAACTCCGACATGGCGGCCGTGATGCCGGCCTCGCAGGCCGATCACTACGCCCGGCTCGGCGTGCTGCGCACCGTGCCGGTGGAGCTGCCGGTGCGCGTGCCGCCGATCTGCCTCATCACCCGGGAAGACCGGGCGCTCTCGCCGGCGGCCGCGCAGTTCAGGCGCCAGTTGCTGGGCGGCGGTACCTGAAATTGGCTTGAGGCCTTTGGCTTGCGGTTTTCCATGCTGTGTTGCACCAATTAGGGAATTCACTAGCCAACCGGTGCATGAAAGTACTGGAGGTGACCGACGAAGTACCAAAACCGCAACTGAGTTTCTCCAGAATCCCCCCACGGCGACCCGCCACCAGGAGGGCGTCGCTCACCTCTAGGAGACAACATGAAGCGTTTTCTGAAAGCCGGCCTCGTCCTCGCACTCCTCGGCACGGGGCTCGTGTCCCAGGCCGCCACCGAACTCGTGATCGCGACCGTGAACAACGGCCACATGATCGAGATGCAGAAGCTCACCCCCTTCTTCGAGAAGGCCAACCCTGACATCAAGCTCAAGTGGGTCACGCTGGAAGAAGGCACGCTGCGCCAGCGCGTGACCACCGACATCGCCACCAAGGGCGGCCAGTTCGACGTGATGACCATCGGCCTGTACGAAGCGCCGATCTGGTCGAAGAAGGGCTGGCTCCAGCCCATCGCCACCGACGCCGCCTATGACGCCGACGACCTGCTGCCCGCCATTCGCGCCGGTCTCTCCTACGAAGGCAAGCTCTACGCGGCCCCCTTCTACGGCGAGAGCTCGATGCTCATGTACCGCAAGGACCTGGCCGACAAGGTCGGCTTCAAGATGCCCGAGCAGCCCACCTGGGTGCAGGTGAAGGAGTTGGCCGGAAAGATCCACGACCCCAAGGCCGGCGTGTACGGCATGTGCCTGCGCGGCAAGCCGGGTTGGGGCGACAACATGGCCTTCCTGACCACGCTGGTCAACACCAACGGCGGCCAGTGGTTCGACATGCAGTGGAAGCCGCAGATCGACACCAAGCCCTGGAAGGATGCGATCAACTTCTACGTCGACCTGATGAAGGCCTACGGCCCGCCGGGCGCCTCGGCCAACAGCTTCAACGAGAACCTGGCGCTGTTCAACGAAGGCAAGTGCGGCATGTGGGTGGATGCGACCATCGCGGCTTCGTTCATCAGCGATCCGAAGCAGTCGAAGGTGGCCGACAAGGTTGCCTTCGCACAAGCGCCCGTCGCCGTGACCCCGAAGGGCGCCAACTGGCTGTGGACCTGGAACCTGGCGATTCCCGCCAGCTCGACCAAGGGCGCGGCCGCGCAGACCTTCGTGAAGTGGGCGACCTCCAAGGAGTACGTGAACCTCGTCGCCAAGGAAGCCGGCTGGGGCGCGGTGCCCACCGGCACGCGCAAGTCGACCTATGCGAACCCCGAGTTCCAGAAGGTGGCCAAGTTCGCGGCTGCAGAGAAGAAGGCGATCGACAGCGCCAACCTGAGCGACAGCACGCTGCCCAAGTCGCCTTACGTCGGCGTGCAGTACGCGGCGATTCCCGAGTTCCAGGCGATTGGCACCGGCGTGGGCCAGCAGATGAGCGCGGCGCTGTCGGGCAAGGTCACGGTCGACCAGGCACTGAAGACCTCGCAGACGCTGGCTGAGCGCGAGATCAAGAAGTCGGGCCAGTACAAGTAAGCAAGTAAGCCAGGGCTTTACTCCCTCCCCTTCCGGGGGAGGGTAGGGGTGGGGGCACGCGGCGCATCAAACCGCCGCAGTGGTCGATCAGGGAGCCCCCATCCCCGCCTTCCCCCATAGGGGGAAGGAGCCAGAGACAACAAGAAGGACTTCCTCATGAAAAGACTCCTGCCCCGGGCCCTCATGGCGCCCGCCGTGCTCACGCTCTTCCTCTGGATGATCGTGCCGCTGTTGATGACGTTGTACTTCTCCTTCGTGAACTACAACCTCATGCAGCCCGGCGAACGCACGTTCGCGGGCATCGAGAACTTTCACTACTTCGTCACCGACCCCGACTTCTGGCCCGCGACATGGAACACGCTGCTGCTCATCGGCAGCGTCATCGTCATCACGGTGGTGTTCGGCGTGCTGCTCGCGCTGCTGGTGAACGAACCGTTCCCCGGTCGCGGCATCGTGCGGGTGCTGCTCATCTCGCCGTTCTTCGTCATGCCGGCAGTGAACGCGCTGCTGTGGAAGCACATGATGATGAACCCCATCTACGGCGTGCTCGCCGACGTGTGGCGCTTCTTCGGCGCGCAGCCCGTGGACTGGCTCACCGACGTGCCGCTGCTCTCGGTGATCATCATGGTGGCCTGGCAGTGGCTGCCCTTCGCCTGCCTCATCTTCATTACCTCGCTGCAGTCGCTGGACCGCGAGCAGATGGAGGCCGCGCGCATGGACGGTGCGAGTTCGTTCCAGCGCTTCTTCTATCTCACCATTCCGCACCTCGGTCGTCCGATGGCGGTGGTGATCATGATCGAGATGATCTTCCTGCTCAGCGTGTTCGCCGAGATCGCCATCACCACCAATGGCGGCCCGGGCAACGAGAGCACGAACATGACCTACCTGATCTTCAAGCAGTCGCTGATGAATTTCGACGTGGGCGTGGCTTCGGCCGGTGCGCTGTTCGCGGTGGTGCTGGCGAACATCGTCGCGGTGTTCCTCATCCGAATCATCGGCAAGAACCTCGACTGAAGGAACGACCATGCAACCCAGCAACTTCCTTCCCCAATTGCTGCGCACCGTCGGTGCGTGGGCCGTCGCGCTGCTCCTGTTCTTCCCGCTCGGCTGGCTGTTCCTCACGGCCTTCAAGACGGAGCTGCAGGCGATCCATGTGCCGCCGCTTTTCATCTTCGAGCCCACGCTCGACAACTTCGGCGAGGTGCAGCGCCGCAGCGACTACCTCTTGTATGCGCGCAACTCGCTCATCACCAGCCTGGGCTCGACGATCCTCGGCTTGCTGATCGCGGCACCCGCCGCGTACTCGATGGCGTTCTTTCGCACGAAGAAGACGCGCGACATCCTCATGTGGATGCTCTCCACCAAGATGATGCCGGCCGTCGGCGCGCTGGTGCCGATCTACGTGTTGGCGCAGACCGCGGGCATGCTGGACTCGCTCACCGCGCTCACCATCGTGTTCACGCTGTCGAACCTGCCGATCATGGTGTGGATGCTCTACAGCGCCTACAAGGACATTCCGAACGAGATCCTGGAGGCAGCGCGCATGGACGGCGCGAGCCTGTGGACCGAGTTCCGCCACGTCGTGATGCCGCTGTCGGTCGGCGGACTCGCATCGACCGGGCTCCTGTGCTTGGTGCTGAGCTGGAACGAGGCCTTCTGGGCGTTGAACCTCACGTCGGCAAAGGCTGGCACGCTGGCGACGCTGATCGCCTCGTACTCCAGCCCCGAAGGCCTGTTCTGGGCCAAGTTGTCGGCTGCCTCGCTGATGGCCATTGCGCCCATCGTCGTGTTCGGCTGGTTCAGCCAAAAGCAGTTGGTGCAAGGCCTGACCTTCGGCGCCGTCAAGTAAAGAAAAGGGAGACATCTCATGGCCTACCTCGAACTCAAGAACATCAAGAAGAGCTTTGGTGACGTCAACATCATCAAGGGCGTCGACCTCGAAATCCAGAAGGGCGAATTCATCGTCTTCGTCGGGCCCTCGGGCTGCGGCAAGTCGACGCTGTTGCGGCTGATCGCGGGCCTGGAGCCGATCACCAGCGGCAACCTGATGCTCGATGGCAAGGACATCACCTGGGCGCCTTCGGGCAAGCGCGACCTGGCGATGGTGTTCCAGAGCTACGCGCTCTATCCGCACATGAGCGTGTACGACAACATGTCCTTCGCGCTCAAGCTCGCGGGCGTCGCCAAGGACGAGATCAGGACCAAGGTCGAGTACGCGGCCAAGACGCTGAACCTCACGCAGTACCTGGACCGCACACCGAAGGACCTGTCGGGTGGCCAGCGCCAGCGCGTGGCCATCGGCCGTGCGATCGTGCGTGCGCCGAAGGTGTTTCTCTTCGACGAGCCGCTGTCGAACCTCGATGCGGCACTGCGCGGCAACACGCGCGTCGAAATCCACAAGCTGCACCGCGCGCTCGGCGCGACCACGATCTACGTCACGCACGACCAGGTCGAGGCCATGACGCTGGCCGACCGCGTGGTGGTGCTAAAGGACGGGCTGATCGAGCAGGTCGGCACGCCGCTGGAGCTGTACGACCGCCCGGCCAACCAGTTCGTCGCGCAGTTCATCGGCATGCCGTCGATGAACATGGTGTCGGCGAGCGCCATCCCGAGTTTTTCCGCAGCGACCGGCGGACGGCTGCCGAACGACGGCTTCCTCGGGGTGCGCCCCGAGGGCCTGCGCGTGCATCCGAAGCAGGGCTCGCCGGTGTCGGACGTGCTGGGCCGCGTGGAGCTGATCGAGGCGCTGGGTGCCGACACCCTGATCCACGTCGATGTGGGCGGCGTGCCGCTCATCGCGCGGCAGAACGACCGCACGCCGCTGCAGGCCGGTGATGACGTGGCCGTCGAACTCGACCCCAGCGTGCTGCACCTCTTCAACCGCGAAGGCCGTTCGGTCTCCGCTTGATTCCTCCTCTTCTTTACGGACATTTCCCGTGACTCTCGCAGCAGCGTCTACCGCGCACACACCACCGGCTCTCTCGGAGTTCACGGTGCTTCACCTGGGCCTGGGTTCGTTCCATCGCGCCCACCAGGCCGTCTACCTGCAGCGGCTGATCGAGGCGGGCGACACCCGCTGGTCGCTGTCGGGCGCCAACATCCGGCCCGACATGGCCGAGGTCGTCGCGGCCCTGCGCGCGCAGGGCGGGCGCTACACGCTGGAGACCGTGTCGCCCGCGGGCGAGTACCGCTACGAGCAGATCGAGGCGATCCGCGAGGTGCTGCCCTACGAGCCCTCGCTGGCCGCGGTGATCGCGCGCGGCGCGGCGCCGTCCACGCGCATCGTCTCGTTCACCGTGACCGAGGCGGGCTACTACCTCGATGCGAAGGACAACAAGCTCGACCTGTCGTTCGCGGACCTCGCCGCCGACATCGAACGCGCGCGGCGCGGCGAGGCGGGCGAGACGATCTACGGCGCGGTGTGCGCGATCCTTCGCGCGCGCAAGGCGGCGGGCGCAGGGCCCGTCACGCTCCTGAACTGCGACAACCTGCGCCACAACGGCGACCGCTTCCATGGCGGGCTGCTGGAGTTCATCGAACGCGCGGGCGATGCCGACCTGCTGGCCTGGACCGTCGCCAACACCCGCTGCCCGAACGCGATGGTCGACCGCATCACACCGCGTCCGCCACCCGAGCTGCGCGCGCGCGTGCTGGCTGCCACCGGCCGCGACGATGCCGCGCCGATCACCGGCGAGAGCTTCATCCAGTGGGTCATCGAAGACAGCTTCATCGCCGGCCGGCCCGACTGGGGGCGCGTGGGCGTGGAGCTCGTCGAGTCGGTGCAGCCGTATGAAGAGGCCAAGATCCGCATCCTCAACGCGACCCACAGCTGCATCGCCTGGGCCGGCACGTTGATCGGGCTCGAATTCATCCACGAAGGCACGCACGACGCAGCCATCCGCAAGATGGCGCACGACTACGTGACCGACGACGTGATCCCGTGCTTGAGCCCCAGCCCCATCGACCTCGCGGCGTATCGCGACGTGGTGCTCGACCGCTTCGGCAACCCCGCGATCCGCGACACCAACCAGCGCGTGGCGGCCGATGGCTTCTCGAAGATCCCGGGCTTCATCGCACCGACCGTGCGCGAGCGCCTGGCTGCGGGGCAGGGCATCGACAGCGTGGCGATGCTGCCGGCGCTGTTCCTCGCCTTCCTGCAGCGTTGGCATCGCGGCGCGCTGCCCTACGCCTACCAGGACCAGGGCATGGACGCGGCGGTGGCGCATGCGATCTGCGATGCGGCCGATCCGGTCGCGGCGCTGTGCGCCGACGCGGGCCTGTGGGGCGACCTCGCGGGCGATGCGCGGCTGGTCGAGGCGGTTCGCAAGGCATGTGCGCGCGTGGTGCGCTTCGTCGAAGGCGACGTGCAATGACCAGCGGCCGCCTGCAGGACCGCCACGTGTTGCTGACCGGTGCCGGCGGCGGCATCGGTCTTGCGGTGGCGGAGGCCTGTATCGCCGCAGGGGCGCGCTGCAGCGTGATCGACCGTGCGAGCAATGCGCCGGAGGCCGTACGTGCGGTGCAGCAGCGCCATCCCGATGGTCTTGCCTACATCTCGGCAGACGTCACGAGCGCGCAAGACATTCAACGTCTGCTGACCGAGGCGATTGCCGCCTTCGGCCCCATCCACACGCTCTTCAACAACGCCGCCGTGTTCGACCTCGCGCCGCTGCTTGACAGCGACGAGGCCTCGTTCGACAAGCTCTTCGCCGTCAACGTGAAGGGCATGTTCTTCGTGATGCAGGCGGTGCTGCGCCACATGGTCGAGGCTGGCGCGCAGGGCGCGTCGGTCATCAATATGGCCTCGCAGGCGGGTCGCCGTGGCGAGGCGCTGGTGTCGCACTACTGCGCGACCAAGGCGGCCGTCATCAGCTACACGCAGAGCGCCGCGCTGGCCATGGCGCCGCACGGCATCCGCGTCAACGGCATCGCGCCGGGCGTGGTCGATACGCCGATGTGGGACCACGTCGACAGCCTGTTCGCCAAGGCCGAAGGGCTGCCGCCCGGCGAGAAGAAGCGGCGCGTGGGGCTGGAGGTGCCGCTCGGGCGCATGGGCATGCCGGGCGACATCGCGGGCGCCGCGGTGTTCCTCGCCAGCGACGAGGCGCGCTACATCACGGCGCAGACGCTGAACGTCGATGGCGGCAACGTCATGAGCTGAGATGAGGCCGGACATAAGGCCGGATAAGAAAGTATCGGGACCTCTCCCTTTGGCGCGGTGAATTCCGCCCGGCTCGGTGAGAAGATCGGTTTCCCTTGCAGCACGCGACCCATGAACGAAGACTTCCATCTCTACCTCGACAGCGCCGACCTGGCAGAGTTGAAAACCTGCCTGCCGCACCCGGTGGTCCACGGCGTGACGACCAACCCGACGCTGCTGAAACGCGCGGGTGTCGGCCGCGGTGACGTGCCCGGCCTGCTGAAGCGCTGCCTCGACCTGGGTGCGCGGCAGGTGCAGGCGCAGGTGTATTCGGGCGACGTCGACGGCATGCTGGAAGACGCGAAAGTGCTGCTCTCGCATTTCGACCGCGGCCAGCTGGTCGTCAAGATTCCCGCCACGCGCCAGGGCCTCGATGCCGGCGCACGGCTCATTGCCGAGGACGTGCCTGTGACATGGACGGCCGTGTACGCACCCGAGCAGGCGCACTTCGCGGCGCAACTGGGCGCGGCCTATGCGGCGCCTTATCTCGGGCGGCTCGAGGATTCGGGTGTCGACGGATTGGGGCTCATCGCACAGATGCAGTCGCTGGTTGCGCAGCGGCCTTCGTCGGCCACGCGGCTCCTGGTGGCGAGCATCCGGTCGCGCGAGGCGTACCTGTCGCTGCTCGCGTTGGGTGTCGGCGCGATCACGATCCCGCCGCGCCTTTTTGCCGAACTGCTGGACCATCCGGCCACGCTGGCCGCCGAGCGCGGCTTCCTTGCCGATGCCGGCGATCTGACCTGATCCACAAGATTCAAGAACCATGCGAATTGCACTCACGGGCGAAGCCCTGATCGATTTCACCGCCAGCGAAGCGGGCGCCCTGGCGTTCCTCGGCCACGAGGGCGGCTCGCCGCTCAACACGGCCGTGGCCTGCGCGCGGCTCGGGGTGCACACGGGGTTTCTCACGCAGCTGTCGACCGACCTGTTCGGCGAGCGGCTGATGGGTTTCCTGGCGCGCAACGGCGTGGACACCAGCTTCATCCTGCGCAGCAACGCGCCCTCGACGCTGGCCTTCGTCGAGCGCACGCCACAAACCAATCGCTATGCGTTCTATACAAGCGGCAGCGCCGATGCGACCTGGTCGCCCGAGCCGCTGCCGCAGCTGCCGGCGGAGTGCCGATTCCTGCACTTCGGCTCGATCTCGCTGCTGCAGGAGCCCGCCTCGACACGCATCGCAGATCTCATTGCCGCCAACGCCGGGCGCTGCGTGATCGTGTTCGACCCCAATGTGCGGCCGAGCCTGATTCCGGACATGGCCGCGTTCCGCAATCGCGTGACGAACTGGCTGGCGATGGCCGACCTCGTCAAGCTCAGCGACGAAGATGCCGAACTGCTCGCACCCGGCCGGCCGGTCGATGCGCTGGCCGCGGACTGCCTCCAGGCCGGCGCGCGCGCGGTGATCGTCACGCGCGGCGGCGCGGGCGCCACGCTCTGGCGCACGGGGCACGCGCCGCTCACCGTGGCGGCGCCGCGCGTCACCGTGGTCGACACCATCGGCGCGGGCGACACCTTCACTGCGGGGCTCTCGGTGTCGCTGCTCGAACACGGCGTCAAGCACCCAGCCCAACTGGGCGAACTGACGGAGGAAGCCTGGACTGAAGTGATGCGCTTCGCCGCCACCGCCGCCGCCCTGAACTGCACCCGCGAAGGCGCGGACCCACCCACCCTGGAAGCCGTTCACAACGCGCTCGCCCAAGCGGACAATTGAGGCTGCTCCCAGGTTCTGCCTTCCTGCTGCCATGACGACGTCCACACGCAAACGTTCGGTCCCCCGTCAGCGCCAACCCGAGCTGGAGCGCGACTTTGCGCGCTCTCCCTCGCTGGGCTACGAGGCTCCTGAAGAAACCGGTCTGGTGCGCTGCCTCGCGCACGGCTTTCCGAGCCCGTTGGTGCGATGGCATTTCCATGAAGACTACGAGCTGCACCTGATCACCGAGACTTCGGGCAAGGCCTTCATCGGCGACTGGATCGGGCCGTTCCAGCCCGGGCACCTGGTGCTCTGCGGGCCGCGGCTGCCGCACAACTGGATCTCGCTCGAGGTGCCCGAAGGCGGCGCCGCAGGACGCGACCGGGTGATCCAGTTCCGGCACGAGCCTATCGAGCTCGCCGCGGCCGAGATTCCCGAACTGCGCGAAGTGATGCAGCTGCTGGAGCGCGCGCGCCACGGCATCGAATTCTTCGGCATGTCGCAGCAGGCGCAGACGCACTGGGACAACATCAAGGCCGCGCGCGGCGCGCGCCGGCTCGGCCTGTTCCTCGAGTTCATGGCCGATCTTGCGCAATGCTCCGACTACCGGCTGCTGTCCAGCGTGCAGATGCAGGGCGCGCAGGGCAGCGACGGCGATGCGCAGGTCGACCAGATCAACGAGGTCGTCAACCGCATCACCAACAACATGGCCGAGCCGATCGCGATGTCCGATGTGGCGGCAGAGCTCGGCATGAGCGAGAGCCGCTTCAGCCGCTTCTTCCGGCGCTCGACCGGCAACAGCTTCACCGACTTCGTCAACCGCGTGCGCATCAACAGCGCCTGCCACCTGCTGATGCAGACCGACCACTACGTGACGGACATCTGCTATCAGGTCGGCTTCAACAACGTGGCGAATTTCAACCGGCGCTTCCTGGAGATCAAGGGCATGACGCCCAGCGAATTCAGGCGCCAGGCCGACACGCGCTTCGGCTCGGGTATTTCTTCTTAGTCAGAAAAAGCAGGGAGCTCATCTTGTATCTGGGACTCGACCTCGGCACGTCCGAGCTCAAGGCGCTGTTGCTCGCCGACGATCACCGCATCGTCGGCGTCGCGCGCGCGGCACTCACGGTCGAACGGCCGCAACCGCTCTGGTCTGAGCAGGCGCCCAGCCAATGGTGGCAGGCGTTGGAAGATGTCATGACGCAGCTTCGGGGCTCGCATGCGGAAGCGCTGTCTGCCGTGCGGGCCATCGGCCTCTCGGGCCAGATGCATGGCGCGACGCTGCTCGATGCGGCTGGCGAAGTGCTGCGGCCAGCCATCCTCTGGAACGACGGGCGCAGCGGCGCGCAATGCGACGAACTCACGCGCGCCGTGCCGCGCCTGGGCGAGATCGCGGGCAACCTCGCGATGCCGGGCTTCACGGCGCCCAAGCTCCTGTGGGTGCGCGAGCACGAGCCCGAAATCTTCAAGCGCACGGCGCGCGTGCTGCTGCCCAAGGACTGGTTGCGCTTCATGCTGAGCGGCGAGGCGGTCAGCGAGATGTCGGATGCCGCCGGCACGCTGTGGCTCGATGTGGGCGCGCGCGACTGGTCCGACGAACTGCTCGCGGCCACGGGGCTCACGCGCGATCACATGCCGCGGCTGGTCGAAGGCAGCGAGGTGTCGGCGAAGCTCAAACCCGAACTGGCTGCGCGTTGGGGTGTGGGCAACGGCACGGTGCTGATTGCCGGCGGTGCGGGTGACAACGCCGCGAGCGCGGTCGGCATGGGCTTGGTCGAACCGGGGCAGGGCTTCGTGTCGCTCGGTACCTCGGGCGTGGTGTTCGTCTCGACCGATCGCTTCTTGCCGAACCCCGCGCAGGCGATGCATGCCTTCTGCCATGCGCTGCCCAAGCGCTGGCACCAGATGTCTGTGATGCTCTCGGCCGCGAGTGCGGTGAGCTGGGCAGCCAAGACTTTCAAGTTCACGGACGAAGCCGCGCTGCTCGAAGCGGCGGCATCGGTCGCGCTGGCGGACCGGGCGCGTTGCCCGCTGTTTCTGCCGTACCTGTCGGGCGAACGCTCGCCGCACAACAACCCGAATGCGCAGGGCGCGCTGTTCGGCCTCACGCATGCGCACGGCCCGGCGGATATCGCCTATGCCGTGGTCGAAGGCGTGAGCTTCGGCCTGCGCGACGGCTTCGACACCCTGCGCCTGCCGGCCGACATGCCGCTGCGCGAAGTTGCGCTGGTGGGTGGCGGTGCGCGGAGCATCTGGTGGGGGCAACTGCTGGCGGATATCTTCCAAGTGCCGCTCACGCTGTATGCAGGCAGCGAAACGGGCGGGGCGCTCGGTGCGGCACGGCTTGCGTGGCTGGCCGATGGCGGTGCCGTGGCCGAGGTGTGCACGCTGCCGCCGGTCAAGCAGAAACTGACGCCTTCGTCCGAAGGGGGCGATGGGCACAAGACGCGGCATGCGCGCTTCCAGGTTCTGTACATGGCGCTGCGCGATCAGTTTCGATAACTTCAAACCGTTCGCACATACGCCAAACCGTTCGGGCTGATCCTGTCGAAGCTTCGCGTAAGGCTTCGACAAGCTCAGCCCGAACGGTCTGCGGTGTCTGAACAGCTTGAGGTCTGAACAGACGAAAAAAAGGGCCGCTTGCACGGCCCTTTCGTTTTGGTGAGCAGAGCTCAGCCGGGCATTACATGCCCATGCCGCCCATGCCGCCCATGCCGCCCATGTCGGGCATGCCGCCGCCGGCGCCGGACTCGTCCTTGGGTGCGTCAGCAACCATGGCTTCGGTCGTCAGCAGCAGCGAGGACACCGAGGCGGCGTTCTGCAGTGCGGTGCGGGTGACCTTCGTCGGGTCCAGGATGCCCAGCTCGAGCATGTCGCCGTACGTGTCGTTCGCAGCGTTGAAGCCGTAGTTGCCGGTGCCGGCCAACACAGCGTTCACCACCACCGAGGCTTCGCCGCCGGCGTTGTTCACGATTTCGCGCAGGGGCGCTTCGATGGCCTTGAGCACCAGCTTGATGCCAGCTTCTTGATCGGCGTTGTCGCCCTTGACCGAGTCGCCCACGGCTTGCTTGGCACGCAGCAGAGCCACGCCGCCGCCAGCCACAACGCCTTCTTCCACTGCAGCGCGGGTTGCGTGCAGGGCGTCTTCGACGCGAGCCTTCTTTTCCTTCATTTCGACTTCGGTGGCAGCGCCGACCTTGATCACTGCAACGCCGCCGGCCAGCTTGGCCACGCGCTCTTGCAGCTTTTCACGGTCGTAGTCGCTGGTCGCTTCTTCGATCTGAACGCGCACTTGCTTCACGCGGGCTTCGATGTCACCAGCAGCGCCGGCGCCGTCGATGATGATCGTGTTTTCCTTGCCCACTTCGATGCGCTTGGCTTGACCCAGGTCGGCCAGCGTCACCTTTTCGAGCGTCAGGCCCACTTCTTCAGCGATGACCTTGCCGCCCGTCAGGATGGCGATGTCTTCCAGCATGGCCTTGCGGCGGTCGCCGAAGCCAGGTGCCTTGACGGCCACGACCTTCAGGATGCCGCGGATCGTGTTCACGACCAAGGTAGCCAGGGCTTCGCCTTCGACTTCTTCGGCAATGATCAGCAGCGGACGGCCAGCCTTGGCGACTTGCTCCAGCACCGGCAGCAGGTCACGGATGTTGCTGATCTTCTTGTCGAACAGCAGCACGAAGGGGTTGTCCAACAGCGCCGATTGCTTCTCGGGGTTGTTGATGAAGTAGGGCGACAGGTAGCCGCGGTCGAACTGCATGCCTTCGACGACGTCGAGTTCGCTGTCCAGCGACTTGCCGTCTTCGACAGTGATCACGCCTTCCTTGCCGACCTTGTCCATCGCGTCAGCGATGAGCTTGCCGATGGTTTCGTCGCTGTTGGCCGAGATGGAGCCGACTTGCGCGATTTCCTTGGAGGTGGTGGTGGGCTTGGAAGCCTTCTTCAGCTCGGCGACCAGGGCCGTCACGGCCTTGTCGATGCCGCGCTTCAGGTCCATCGGGTTCATGCCGGCAGCCACCAGCTTGAAACCTTCGCGAACGATGGCTTGGGCCAGCACGGTCGCGGTGGTGGTGCCGTCACCGGCGTTGTCCGAAGTCTTGGAAGCCACTTCCTTCACGAGCTGGGCGCCCATGTTCTGGAGCTTGTCCTTGAGTTCGATTTCCTTGGCCACGGACACACCGTCCTTGGTCACGGTGGGGGCGCCGAACGAACGCTCGAGCACCACGTTGCGGCCCTTGGGGCCCAGGGTCACTTTGACTGCGTTGGCCAGGATGTTGACACCCTCGACCATGCGTGCGCGGGCTTCTCCGCCGAAGACTACGTCTTTTGCTGCCATGTTTATTTACTCCAGAATTTGAATCTAATCAGTTGAGGACAGAGCAATCCGCGCTTCGCGTCGGCTTGGTCTGTCCCGCAAATCACTTGGCTTCGACAACCGCGAACAGGTCGTCTTCCTTCATCACGAGCAGTTCGTCGCCATCGACCTTGACGGTCTGGCCGCTGTACTTGCCGAACAGGACGCGGTCGCCGACCTTGACGGTCAGTGCGGCCAGATCGCCCTTGTCGTTGCGCTTGCCCGGGCCGACGGCCAGGACTTCACCCTGATCGGGCTTTTCGGCGGCTGCGTCGGGGATGACGATGCCGGAGGCGGTCTTGGTTTCGCTGTCGATACGCTTGACGATCACGCGATCGGCCAAAGGACGAAGTTTCATTGCATCTCCTGGATATGGATAAGAAACGGGTTGGTGGTCGGGCGCCGGACCCGGAGGTTGGCGACCCATCGACTGAGGAGCGAGGGTTGTTAGCACTCATCATCAGCGAGTGCTAATCATAAGGGCAATCGATGACGTTTCAAGGGCAGGGGATTGCCGCGGCAGCGCGAAGCACGCTGTTGGAAGTCAACGAAAGTACGCTTTATGGTTCGTATTAGCCGTTCGCGCTTCATGAAAAACGCCGTGCGGCCCACCATGCAGGGATGCCTCCAACACTTCCGATCCAGGTCGATCGCCTCTGGCAGCGCCTGGAGACCCTCGCCTCATTCACCCGCCCCGACGTTCCCTGGACGCGCCGAGCCTTTTCGCCGGAATTCGACCGCGCAAGGGATTGGCTGCGCAGCCAGTTCGAGCAAGCCGGGCTCACCGTCTGGACCGACGCCGCCGGCAATCTGACCGGGCGCCGCGAGGGCACCCAGCCCGGGCTGGCGCCGCTGGTCACCGGCTCGCACTGCGACACCGTGGTGGGCGGTGGCCGTTTCGACGGCATCCTGGGCGTGCTCGCGGGGCTCGAGGCGGCGCAATCGCTCCACGAGGGCGGCGTCTTGCTGCGCCATCCGCTGGAAGTGATCGATTTCCTGTCCGAAGAACCCAGCGACTACGGCATTTCCTGCGTGGGAAGCCGCGCGTTCGCCGGCACGCTGGACGCGGCCATGCTCGCCTCCCGCAACGAGGCGGGCGAAGGTCTCGCAGAGGCCATGCAACGCATCGGCGCCCGACCCGATGGCCTGGCCGTAGCGGCCCGCGGGCCCGGCGGCATCGCTGCTTTCGTGGAACTGCACATCGAGCAGGGTCCGGTGCTGGAGCGAGAAGGGCTGCCCATCGGGGTGGTCACCGACATCGTGGGCATCCGCCGCGTCGCGTTCACGGTGACCGGGCAACCGGATCACGCCGGCACCACCCCGATGGACATCCGCCGCGACGCCCTCGTCGGCGCAGCGCGGCTGATCGATACGGTGCACCGCGAGGCGAGTGCCATGGACGGCCGCCCGCACTACGTGGTGGCGACGATCGGCCGGATCTCGATGAGCCCCAACGTGCCCAACGCCGTGCCCGGCCGGGTCGACATGGTGCTCGAGGTGCGCAGCAACGCGCAGGCAGTGCTCGACGACTTTCCCGAGCGCGCGATGGCGTTGTGCCGCGACGACTTCCGGCGGCTGCGGGTCGGCTGCAGCGCCGCGCCCCTGACGCAGACGCCGCCCACGCAGTGCGACGACATCGTGATGCGGGCCGTCGCCCAGGCCGCGGACCGCCTAGCACTGCCGCACCGGACATTGCCCAGCGGTGCCGGTCACGACGCAATGCACGTCGCGGCCGCTGGCCCGATGGGGATGATCTTCATCCCCTGCCTCGACGGGCGCAGCCACTGCCAGGAAGAGTGGGCGAGCAAGGAGCAGGTGGCCGCCGGTGCCCGGGTACTGGCGGAAACGCTCAGGGTGCTGGACGCACGCTAGCCGCCGCCACTGCCGCGACTTCGAAGGCCTGCCCCGCCGCCACGATGGCGTCGATGACCTGCCGCAAGCCCTTGCTCACTGGCTTGTCGTTGCGAGCAACCAGCGCGAGGGTGCGGTGCAGCGGCGGGTGGAGCGGGCGCAGGTCGAGTTCGGGGTGGTGCCCCTGGCCCGTGACCGCCATCTTCGGCAGGATCGCCACACCCAGCCCGGCCGCGACCATGGCCTTGATGGCTTCGACGCTGTCGAACTCCATGACCGGCGGCGAAGCATGCCCGCCGCGCCGCAGCCAATCGTCGACGATGCCCCGCGCGCTGGCTTCGGACACGAACTTCACAAGCGGCAGCGATTGCAGCGCGGCCACCGTCACCTCGGCGGGCCAGTCGATGCTGCCGCGCCGGCAGATGGCGACGAAGTCGTCGCGCAGGATCGGCGTGACCGACAGCGCACGCGAGTTGACCGGCAGCGTGACCACTGCGGCATCGAGCGTGTTGTCTTCCACGCGCCGTACGTAGCCCTCGGTGTTGCCCGTGCTCACGATGATGTTGAGCAGCGGAAAGCGTGCGCGCAGATCGCGCAGCGCCGGAGGCAGCAGGTAGAGGCAACTGGTGCCGCCGGTGCCCAGCCGAACGCGGCCCGCCACGCCCGCCGAGTGGAAGGTGGCGGCGTTGATCGCGTTGGAAAGCGCCGCCGCCACGTGTGGAAGCTCCGCCATCAGGTCGGTGCCCGCAGGCGTGGGGCCGACGCGTCGGCCGACCCGTTCGATGAGGCGCACGCCCAGGCGTCTCTCGAGTTGTTTGACTTGCACGCTGACCGCCGGCTGCGTCAGGCCGAGCCGTTCGGCTGCGGCTGAAAAACTACCTAATTCGAGCACCAGTGAAAAAGTGTGCAATTGCTCGAAATTAATAGACGAAGCCAAATTGTTTTTTATGAGATGCATAACGATGCACGGCTTCTTTTAAGAATGCGTGAATACAAAAATGATTGGGGGAGGGCAAAGAGCAAAAAACATCGACCGAACGAATTGGATGCCAAGGTTGGCGAGATCCGACGGGAGGTTATATGCCAAGGACCCGCATTTCAAAACAAGCTGCTCAAGGGGAATGGCATGCAGGACCTTATTTCCATCGAGGATCTTTCCAGAGGCGAAATCGAAAACCTGTTTTCGACCGTCGATCATTTGCGGCACACGCCCGATGTCTTCAGGCACGCGCTCGCCGGGCGTGTGGTGTGCACGCTCTTTTTCGAGCCGAGCACGCGGACACGGCTGGGCTTCGAGGCGGCGGCGCATCGCCTGGGCGCGCGCGTGCTGAGCGTGGCCGACATGCGCAACACGCGGCTGGAGCTTGGTGAAAGCCTGCTGGACACCACGCGCATGGTCGGCTTCTATTGCGACGCGGTGGTTGCGCGCCATGTGGAGGACGGCGTCATGCACCGCATCAAGGAAACGGTTCGCGTGCCGCTCATCAATGCCGGCGAGGGGCAGGTTCGGCATCCGAGCCAGACGTTGATCGATCTATACACGCTGCACGAACACTTTGGCGCTATTGACAACCTGCACGTGGGCATTGCCGGTGGTATTCGTTATTCGCGCGCGGCGAAATCGCTGATTGCTGGGTTGCGCAAATTCAGCAATATCCGCCTTCACTTGGTGGATGCGGTGCAGGAGATGGACGAAGGCACCGAATTTCCCCGGGAACTCGGTGAATTGAACGGCGTGCCCGCGCTCGAATATTCGTCCATGAAGGAAATGATCGGACATGTCGATGTCGTGTACGTAGTGCGCGTTCAGCAAGAAAAATTCACCGATCCGGCGGCCTACCAGCGCCAGTTGAACAAGTGCCGGCTGCATCGCGCACTGTTGTCTCGCGCGTCGCCGAGCCTGGTCGTCATGCACTGCCTGCCGCGTGCCGACGAGCTCGGTGGCGGTCACCATCGGCGGTGGCGCGACCGCGGGCGTGCCGCTGCTGCTCATGGGACATTCGGCGGCGCAGAGCATCGCCACGGTCATGACACGCATCAACCTGCTGGTAGTCGGTGCATCGGTGACCACGTTCATCTCCAGCGGCGTTGTCGACTTTCGCCTGGGCATCCCCTTGTTCGTCGGCTGTGCGGCGGGTGGATGGCTCGGCGCGTGGGTGGCCCGCGTGACAAATCCGAAGCGCATGAAGGCCGCCTTTCAGGCCTTCACGCTGTTGCTGGGTGCCAAGCTGTTGTGGGAAGCGTGGGCGGCGGGTTAGTAGACCCCGAATGCGCAGTGCGCGATCGGCGGGCCGCTACAACTGGTCGGTCGGCACGAACCACGAAAAAAGCAGCAGTTGAAGCCGGGTCAGCATGCTCGAATCCGGCTCGCTGTCGAGCACTTCGTTGTTGACGTCGCCGGTGCCGACCCATTGCACGTTCTGGCCGTCCGGCTTGAGCACCACGCGGTAGACGCCCTCGATGTCGTCCAGTTGATAGGCGAAGAGCAGGGCCTGCGTCAGGTCGAAGCTGCGCACGCGCACGCCGAATTCAGTGTTCAGCAGGGCGGAGCGCGGATCCAGGTTCATGGAGCCCAGCAGCACCCATTGGCGGTCGACCAGCGCCAGCTTGGCGTGCAGCCGGCCGCGCGCCTTCTTGAGCAGGTCGCGGAACTGGCCGCTGCGGCGCAGCTGCTGCGTGCTTACCTCGTACAGGTTCACGCCCAGCTTGAGCATGTCGACGCGGTAGCGGTTGTAGTTGATGTTGACCAGCGGCTCGTCGCTGTCGGCCAGCGAGTTGGTGATGACCGTGATGTTGATCCCGTGCTCGCGTCCCATGCGGATACGCGCCATGCCCTCGTCGCCCGGGATGAAATAGGGCGAGATCACCACCACGTTCGACTGGGCGGTTGCCAGCATTTCATGGAAGCGCTGCGCCAGCGATTCGGCGGGGTGCGCCATGACGCCCAAAGCCTTGTTGGGGCTGTCGGCGGTGGCATGTGCTTCGGCGCGCATCCACTTGGCCTCGTCGATGTTCGCCAGTTGCGTGGCCAGCGGCGGGTCGCCCAACAGGTCGGTGGCGGCCAGCGGGTCGGGCGGCGGGGCGTAGCGCGGGGAGGTGTCGGCGTCGAAGGCGGACTTCAGTTCGTCGGCCGTGCGGCTGGTGCCGGCGACCCGCTGCAGTGGGTAGACGACGTCGCTGTTCCAGTAGGTGTCGAAAATCGCTGCCGACTCCCGAACCACCGGGCCGGCCATGAGCACTTCGAAGTCGATGAAGTTCGCGCTCTCGCTGCGCAGGAAATATTCGTCGGCGAGGTTGCGGCCGCCGGCGATGGCCATGGCGCCGTCGGCCACGAACAGCTTGTTGTGCATGCGGTGGTTGAGCCGCCGGAAATCGCCGAAGAACTCCAACCATCGGCCCGAGGAGTGGTCGCGCAGGTTGACGAAGGGGTTGAACAGGCGGACTTCGGCGTTGGGCTCGGCGGCCAGGCCCAGCAGAAGGCGGTCCATGCCGGTCGTGTAGAAATCGTCGAGCAAGAGGCGCACGCGCACCCCGCGCCGTGCCGCATCGCGCAGCTCCCGCAGCAGGAGCCGGCCGGTCTTGTCGTTGCCCAGCTGGTAGGTCTGCACGTCGAGCGAAGACTGGGCGCGCCGCATCAGCTCCAGCCGCGCATCGAGAGCGTAGGAGGCCTCGATCAGCGGCCGGAGGCTGGAGAGGCCGTCAGGCGGCGTGTTCAGGCTGATGGCGGCGCGGCCGAGCGCGGTGGCGGTGGAGGCTGCGATCGCCTCGGTCGGCGGTTCGGGTGTGCGCGGCGGGAGCCCGGCGCAGCCTGTCAATGCAAGGGCGATCAGCAGCAGCACCGGTGCGCGCAACGCAGGAATCAGAAAGGCAATGAGCTTGTGCATGAGACCTGCCGGCACGGAGAAATGTGCCCGCGGCATCGTAGCCGCTCTGCCCCGCACCGAGGATGCAAATGCGCAACGCAACCCCCTTTGCCGCGCTTGGGGATTGGACAAATTGAGATTTTCTACCTACTAGAATGAGAATGCTTCTTAATTGACATTTGATAAACACTTTGGAGTGAGGCTGGAATGAAGAGGATGTTGGCGCGGCGGAGAGCCGCCTCGGTGCTGGTGGGGTGCATGGCCGTTTACATGCAGCACCAGGTGTTGGCGCAGACGGGAGCCCAGGGTTCGCTGCCGGAAGTGAGGGTCGATGCGAATGCAGAAGCCGAAACCGCCACGACGCCCGTCATCGGCTATCGCGCGAAAAACGCCGTCACCGCCACCAAGACCGACACGCCATTGTCCGAAACGCCGCAATCCGTCACCGTCGTGACGCGCGACCAGATCGTCGATCAGGGCGCGAACAACCTGCAGGACGCGCTCAACTACGCCGCCGGTGTGCGCTCCGACGCCTACGGCCTCGACTCTCGGACCGACTCCGTGCGCGTGCGCGGCGCCTACCCCGACGTCTATCTCGACGGCCTGCGCCAAGCCTACGGCTACTACACCAGCACCACCCGCACCGACCCCTACACGCTGGAGCGGCTCGAAGTGCTGCGTGGCCCCTCGGGCATGCTGTTCGGCGCGGGCACGGCCGCGGGGGTGGTCAACATGGTCAGCAAGCGGCCGCTGCAGGAGGCCCAGCGCGAAGTGGGCGTGCAGTTCGGGAGCTTCGGCCGCAAGCAGATCCAGGCGGACCTGACCGGTCCGCTCAATGCCGACGGTTCACTCTCGTACCGGTTGATCGCCTTGCAGCGCAAGTCCGACACGCAGGTCGACTACGTGCCTGACGACCGCAGCCTGATCGCCCCCTCGCTCACCTGGCGGCCCAGCGCGGCGACCTCGCTCACGCTGCAAGGCCTGTGGCAAAAGGACAAGAGCGGCAGCAGCTCGCAGTTCCTGCCGTGGGAGGGCACGCTGCTGCCGAACCCCAACGGGCGGCTGCCGGGTAGCCGCTTCATCGGCGAGCCGGGCGATTTCTACAACAGCGAGCGCAAGACCTTCGGCTGGCTGTTCGAGCACAAGTTCAACGACAGCTGGACCGTGCGGCAGAACTTCCGCTACGCCCAGAACGAAAACGCCAACCAGTACCACTATGGCGCCGCGTTCAGCGGGTTCGACAGCTGGTCCAGCGATCCGATCTTCAAGCGCGTGCTGGGCCGCTACTTCGACAACCAGTTGACGCTCAACCGCACCCAGACGCTGGACAACCACGTCGAGGGCCATTTCCAGACCGGCGCCCTCAAGCACACGCTGCTGGTGGGAGCGGACTTCGCGCGCCAGCGCGAGAACGTCTGGAGCGGCACCAATGTCGACACCATCGACGTCTACGCGCCGGTCTATGGCCACCGCGACGTGCCCGACGCCACCGCGCTGCCGCGCACGCGCCAGCGCCAGACGGGCATCTACCTGCAGGACCAGATCAAGCTGGACAACTGGATCTTCGTGGCGGGCCTGCGCCACGACCGGGCTTCCTCCAGCGCCGTCGGCAGCGAAGAGCAGAAGAGCAGCGCCACCACCAAGCGCCTGGGCGTGATGTACGCGTCGCCTTCGGGCTGGTCGCCGTATGTGAGCTACAGCGAGTCGTTCACGCCGCAGTCGCCGCGCCAAGGGCGCATCTTCACGCCACTGCGCGGCGAACAGTGGGAAGTGGGCGTGAAATACGAGCCCAAGGATCGTGCCTTGGCCTTCAGCGCTGCGGTGTACGACCTGCGTGAGAAGAACCAGGTCGTCGAAGAGCAGCCGAACGTGTTCTCGCAGCGCGGTCTCACCAAGACCAAGGGTGTGGAGCTCGAAGCCAAGGGCTCGATCGGCCGCGACCTCGACCTGATCGCCCACTACAACTACATCGATGCCGACGCACTGATCGAAGGCCTGCCCAAGCATCAGGCGAGTGTCTGGGCCAAATACAGGTTCTCCATTGGCGAAATGAGCGGCTTCTCGGCCGGCGCCGGCGTGCGCGCGATGAGCTCGTTCCGCGACGGCGTGGGCCCGCGCATTCCGGGCGTTGTGCTGGCCGACCTGGTGTTCGCCTACGACACCGCGAACTGGCGCTATGCGCTCAACATCAACAACGTGACGGACAAGAAGTACTTCTCTACCTGCCTGTCGCGCGGCGATTGCTGGTACGGTTCGCGCCGCAACATCGTCGCGAGCGCCACCTACCGCTTCTAGACTCCGCCTTCAACCCACACAGCCGCAACGACATGAACAGCCGAAAGATCAAGACCTGGGCCTGGGTGCACAAGTGGAGCAGCCTCGTGTGCACGGTGTTCATGCTGCTCCTGTGCATCACCGGGCTGCCGCTCATCTTTCATCACGAGATCGGCCACCTGCTGGGCACCGAGGTCGAGGCGCCGAAGATGCCGGCCAACACGCCGCGCATCAGCCTGGACAAGGTGCTGGACATCGCCAAGGCAAAGCATCCCGACCGCGTGGTGCAGTTCGCCTCGCAGCCCGAGGACGACGACGGCCTGTGGTTCGTCACGCTCACGCCCACGCCCGCGCCCACGGAAGACTTCAAGTCGGTCGCGGTCGACGCGCGCACGGGCGTCGTGCTCGCGCAGCCGAAGTTCGACGAAGGCTTCATGTACGTGATGTTCAAGCTGCACGTCGACCTCTTCGCGGGGCTTCCCGGCAAGCTGTTCCTGGGCTTCATGGGTCTCTTGCTGCTGGTGGCCATCGTCTCGGGCGTGGTGCTGTATGCGCCCTTCATGCGCAAGCTCGACTTCGGCACCGTGCGGCGCGAGAAGCGCCCGCGTCTGAAGTGGCTCGACCTGCACAACCTGTTGGGCATCGTCACGCTGGTGTGGCTGTTCGTGGTGGGCTCCACCGGCATGATCAACACGTGGGCCGACCTGGTCATCAAGTACTGGCAGTACGACCAGCTCAGCACCTTGCTCGCGCCCTACAAGGACCAGCCAACGGTGGGGGTGGCTGAGCGCGGCTCGGTACAGCGCTCGATGGACGAGGCCATGCAGCGCGCGCCCGACACGAAGCTGTCGTTCATCGCCTTCCCCGGCACCGCGTTCTCGAGCCCGCACCACACGACCTTCTTCCTGCGCGGCAACGAGCCCTTCACTTCGAAGCTGCTGCAGCCGGTGCTGGTCGATGCCAAGACCACGGAGGTAACTGCGGCGCCCAAGATGCCGTGGTACCTCACGGCGTTGCTCGTATCGCAGCCGCTGCACTTCGGCGACTACGGCGGCATGCCGATGCAGATCCTCTGGGCCTTGCTCGACATCGCGACGATCATCGTGCTGGGCAGCGGGCTCTACCTTTGGCTCAAGCGCGGCAAGACCGTGCCGGCCAGAACAGCCTCGAACGCGCCGGCGGCTTCGCCTGGCTCGGAGCGCGCGCCGCCCAAGGCATCGGGCGCGCAGCCCGACCTGGCACCGGCCATGAAGGTGCAGGCATGACAACGCACCACAAGACGCCGCATCAGTCGTTCTGGCGCATGTGGGGATGGCCGATCGTGCTCGGTGTGCTGACGACCATCGGCCTGATCTCCGCGCTGTTCAGCGACGGCGGCTTCGGCGACATGCTGGCCTGGGTCGCACTCGGCATTCCGGTCGTCGTGTGCGCCTGGTACGGTTGGCGCCGCGCGCCGGCGGACTGACTTCGCCGGTTCCGTTGCCCGGCGCCGGTCGGGTTCCCGCTAGGCGGAGCGCTCGCCGCACCGACGCAGAATCGGTGCAATGACCGCTGCATTCGCCACCACCTTTCGCCTGTTGATCCTGGGCATTCCCTTCGCCGCTCACGCCCAGCAGAAGGAGCTTCCAGCCGAAACGGCGAAGGGCCAGTTGCGGGAGGTCACCGTCTCCACGCCGCGCGGAGAGGTGGCACCCTTCAACGTCCCAGGCTCGGTCGACCGCATCGATGGTGCGGAGATGCGCGACAGCCGCCTGCAGGTCAATCTCTCCGAAAGCCTCGGCGCCGTGCCGGGGCTGCAGGTGCAGAACCGGCTGAACTACGCGCAGGACCTGCAACTGTCGATCCGCGGCTTCGGCGCGCGCTCGACCTTCGGCGTGCGCGGCGTGCGGCTCTACGTCGATGGCATTCCGGCCACCTTGCCCGACGGGCAAGGGCAGACGTCGAACATCGACATCGGCTCGGTTGATCGCGTGGAGGTGTTGCGCGGGCCGTTCTCGGCGCTCTATGGCAACTCATCGGGCGGCGTGGTGCAAGCCTTCACTGCATCGGGGGAAGGCGCGCCGCGTCTTTCCTATTCCGCGGCCGGCGGCAGCTTCGGCACCTGGCGGCAGTCGATGCAGATCAGCGGCTCGCAGAGCGCGGTCGACTACCTGCTGGGCGCGAGCCGCTTCCACACCGACGGATGGCGCGAGCACAGTGCCGCGCGGCGCGACATCGCCAACGGCAAGCTGGGCATTGCGCTGGACAACGGCGACAAGCTCACGCTCGTGCTCAACAGCGTGCGCATCGACGCGCAGGATCCGCTGGGCCTGACCGCCGACCAGTACGCGCGAGCGCCCCGCAGCGCGCCGCTCGCGACGCAGTACGACACGCGCAAGACGGTCGAACAGACGCAGCTCGGTCTGCTCTACGAACGGCGCATCGACGCGACGCAGGGCTTGCGTCTCATGGTCTACGGCGGCGAGCGCAAGACGACGCAGTACCAGTCGATCCCGCCCTCGGCGCAGCAGAACCCGCTGCATGCGGGCGGCGTGATCGATCTCTCGCGGCAGTACGGCGGCGTCGATGTGCGCTGGACCGCCGCGCTGCAACTGGCCGACCGGCCGCTCGATGTGGTGGCGGGTCTCGGCTACGACAGCCTGCGCGAACGCCGCCGCGGCTACGAGAACTACCTCGGCAGCGTCGCGAACCCGGTGCTCGGCGTGCAGGGGCGCCTGCGCCGCAGCGAGCGCAACGAGGTCTGGAACCTCGACCCCTACGCGCAGGCCACCTGGCGCTTCACCGAGCGCTGGACGCTCGAGGCCGGCGTGCGCCGCAGCAGCGTGCACTTCGCATCGAACGACCGCTACATCGTGGGCGCGAACCGCGACGACAGCGGCACCGCGCGCTACAGCAAGACGCTGCCGGTGGCGTCGCTGCGCTATCAGGCGACGCCAGACCTCGCGCTCTACGGCTCCATCGGCCGCGGGTTCGAGACGCCGACGCTCAACGAACTCTCGTACCGCTCGGGCGGCGCAAGCGGCCTCAACTTCGCGCTGCGGCCATCGGTGAACGACAGCATCGAGGTGGGCGCGAAGGCGCGGCTCGCCGGCGGGCTGCTGACGTCGGCGCTGTTCCAGACGCGCACGCGCGACGAGATCGTGACCGACACCAACGTCGGCGGCCGCGCGACCTTCCAGAACGCGGGGCGCACACGGCGCAACGGCTTCGAACTCGGCTGGCAGCACGAGACGTCGAACCACTGGCGCACGCAGTTGGCCTATACGTGGCTCGATGCGACGTACCGCGATGCCTTCTGCTCGCCGTCGCCCTGTGCGGCAGCCAACACGGTGGCGGGCGGCAACCGCATTCCGGGCATCGCGCGGCAGTCGCTGTTCGCATCGCTGGGCTGGGTGCCGCCCGAGGGTTGGCGCGCCGGTGTCGAGATGCGCGCGCTCGGGCGTATCCAGGCGAACGACGTCAACACCGCGAGCGCGCCGGGCTATGCCGTCGCGGCGCTGTATGCGGGCTATCTGAGGAAATGGGAGCGTTGGGAGTTCAACGCCTTCGCGCGTGTCGACAACCTGTTCGACCGGCGCTACGTGGGCTCGGTCATCGTCAACGAAGGCAATGCGCGCTATTACGA
Organism: Variovorax paradoxus EPS; assembly: GCF_000184745.1. Taxonomy (NCBI): domain Bacteria; kingdom Pseudomonadati; phylum Pseudomonadota; class Betaproteobacteria; order Burkholderiales; family Comamonadaceae; genus Variovorax; species Variovorax paradoxus. Next base: position 1,364,736 of record NC_014931.1, read on the forward strand.
GCCCGCGCCGGGCCGTAACTGGACGGTGGGCCTGAGCGGTGCGTACCGCTTCTGATGACCCACCGTCTTTTTCTATCTACTTACTTGAGGCCGGCTGCTGCGCGCAGTGCGGGCGCTTGCGTCGTCGCTTCCCAGGTGAACTCGGGCTCTTCGCGGCCGAAGTGGCCGTAGGCGGCGGTCTTCTGGTAGATCGGGCGCAGCAGGTCGAGCATCTGGATGATGCCCTTCGGGCGCAGGTCGAAATGCTCGCGCACGAGTTCGGCGATCTTCTCGTCCGAGATCACGCCCGTGCCTTCGGTGTAGACCGTGATGTTCATCGGCTGCGCCACGCCGATCGCGTAGGCCACCTGGATCTGGCACTGGCGCGCAAGGCCCGCGGCCACGATGTTCTTGGCCACGTAGCGCGCGGCGTAGGCGGCCGAGCGGTCGACCTTCGACGGGTCCTTGCCCGAGAACGCGCCGCCGCCGTGCGGGCAGGCGCCGCCGTAGGTGTCCACGATGATCTTGCGGCCGGTGAGGCCGCAGTCGCCCTGCGGGCCGCCGATGACGAAGCGGCCGGTCGGGTTGATCAGGTAGCGCGTGTTCTGCAGCCATTCCTTCGGCAGCACGGGCTTGATGATCTCTTCGATGATGGCTTCGTTGAACGAGGCCTTCATCTTGGTCGAGGTCTCGCTCTGGTCGGGACTGTGCTGAGTGGAGAGCACCACGGTGTCGATGCTGTGGGGCTTGCCGTCGACATAGCGCATCGTGACCTGGCTCTTGGCGTCAGGGCGCAGGAACGGCAGGCGGCCGTCCTTGCGCAGCTGGGCCTGGCGCTCCACGAGGCGGTGCGCGTAGTAGATCGGCGCGGGCATCAGCTCGGGCGTTTCGTCGCAGGCGTAGCCGAACATCAGGCCCTGGTCGCCGGCACCGGTATTCAGGTGGTCGTCGGAGGCGTGGTCCACGCCCTGGGCGATGTCGTTGGACTGCTTGTCGTAGCAGACCATCACCGCGCAGCCCTTGTAGTCGATGCCGTACTCGGTGTTGTCGTAACCGATGCGCTTGATGGTGTCGCGCGCGACCTGGATGTAGTCGACGTGCGCGTTGGTGGTGATTTCGCCGGCGAGCACCACGAGGCCGGTGTTGGTCAGCGTCTCGGCGGCCACGCGGCTGCGGGGGTCCTGCTCGAAGATCGCGTCCAGGATGGCGTCCGAAATCTGGTCGGCAACCTTGTCGGGGTGGCCTTCGGAAACGGATTCGGAAGTGAAGAGGAAGTCGTTCGCCATTTTTCAAAGCTCCTTGAAGTTGATTGGCGCGTTGCCAACTCTGCGGAGCCCTGGCGAACGCTTTAGCAGATGCCGAGGAATCGGCGGAACACAATCGCTTTGCGCTTGTGGTTTGTCGCCCTGCAAGTTGTTCCGTAACTCGGCGACAATTTGCATTCTATTAGAGCCGCGCAATACCATGCGCGCGCGTCCGTTTTTTGACTCCCTTTCCCGTTCAATGATCACCCTGTTTCGCCTGCTCGCCCGCGTGCCGATGCCGTTGATGCATCGCCTGGGCGCCATGCTGGGCTGGCTGGTCTGGTTCTCTGCGCCGGACTACCGACGCCGATTCAAGGCCAATGCCGAAAGCGCGGGCTTCTCGCCCGATCAATACCGTCCCGCCATCGCCGCCGCTGGTCACATGGCGTCCGAGCTGCCCTGGTTGTGGCTGCGGCCGCAAGGGGAAAGCGTGCTGCCCCGCGTCGTGCGCTGGGAAGGTGTCGAGGCCTTCGAGGCGGCCATGCGGGCGAAGAAGGGCGTGATCCTGGTCGCACCGCACCTGGGCAGCTGGGAGATGTGCGGACAGGCGATCGGCGAGCGCTTCTTCGAGGCCTTCGGGCCGATCACCGCGCTGTTCCGTCCCGCGCGCAAGAAGTGGATGGCCGACCTGATCGCCGCGGGCTCGCGCGACCGGCCGGGCCTGCAGACGCTGCCGACCAACAACACCGGCGTGCGCGGCCTGATCCGCACGCTGCGCAGCGGCGGCTACACCGGCATCCTCCCCGACCAGGTGCCGCCAGCGGGGCAGGGCGTGTGGGTGCCTTTTCTCGGCCGGCCGGCCTACACCATGACCCTGCTCCCGCGCCTCGCGCAGCAGACCGGTGCGGCGTGTTTTCTTAGCGTGTGCGAGCGGCTGCCACGCGGTGCGGGCTATGTGATCCGCTTCGAACCGATCGTGGGCACGGCGCTGACCGATCCCAAGGCCACCGTCGAAGAAGCGGCCGCAGCAATGAACGACGGCATCGGCCGCCTGATCCGCAGCCTGCCCGGCCAGTACGTCTGGGACTACGCGCGCTACAAGGAGCCGCGCGCCGACCGGGCCGTTGCGGCCGTAGCCGGAGAGCAGACGCCATGAGCCTCAGCTCCCGACTCGGTATCGGCTTCATGCGGGTGCTGGCGCCACTGCCCCTGCCGCTGGTGCGCGGCTTCAGCAAGATCCTCGGTCGCGTGCTGCACACCATCGCCGTGCCGCGGCGGCGCGTGGTCGACCGAAATCTCGCGCTTTGCTTCCCCGAAAAATCCGAGGCCGAGCGCCGCGCCATCGCACGCGAGACATTCATCTTTGTCGCGCAGTCATGGCTGGACCGCAGTTGGCTCTGGCATGCGCCGGAGAAGGTGGTGGCGAGCCGGCTCAAGATCGTGGGCTCCGAGTCCGAGATCCGGGAGATCGCCGAGGGCGATGCGCCGATGATCCTGTTCGCGCCTCACTTCTATGGCCTCGATGCCGCGGCCACCGCGCTCACCATGCACACCGCGCGCCCCTCGGCCACGATCTACACGACCCAGCGCGACCCGATGGTCGATGCCTGGATCCGCGAAGGCCGCACGCGCTTCGGCGACGTGGCGGCGCTCAACCGGGTGGACGGCATAAAGCCCGTGCTCTCGGGCCTGCGCAAGGGCGGGTTGCTGTACCTGCTGCCCGACATGGACTTTGGCCGCGACCAGACGATCTTCGTGCCGTTCTATGGCGTGCAAGCCGCGACCGTGCCTTCGCTCTCGCGCTTCGCGCGCCTGGGCAAGGCCAAGGTGGTGCCGGTGGTGGCGAAGCTCACGCCCGGCGGCTACGAGATCGAAGTGAAGTCGGCGTGGCAGAACTTCCCCACCGACGACGTCGAGGCTGACACGGCCCTCATGAACGAGCGGCTGCAGGGCTACATCGACACGATGCCGTCGCAGTACTACTGGGTGCATCGCCGCTTCAAGACCCGCCCTGACGGCGAGCCGAAAATCTACTGAAGGCCAATCCGTTCACGCTGAGCTTGTCGAAGCGCCGCGCAGGGCTTCGACAGGCTCAGCCCGAACGGCTTCCAGGAATCAGTTTCGCTGCAGGAAGGCCTCGATCTCCCGCGCGACCAGTTGCGGTTGCTCGTGCACGATCCAGTGGGTTGCGTTGGGCACCTTCTTGACCTCGAGCTTCGGCACGTAGTCCTCGAGCCCATCGAGCAACCCCGGCAGCAGCGCCGCATCGTCCAGCGCCCAGAACACGAAGGTCGGCACGTTCACCGTGAGCCGTTCGTGCGGCAGCACCGGAATGCCGTCGATGGTCTGGCCCGGCAGCGGCGGCTTCATCGGTGTCACGCGGTAGAGATTGCAGGCGCCGGTGAGGCCCGCGCCCCAGACCTCGCGGTACTGCTGCTTCACTTCTTCAGTGAGCCAGCCGAAGCCGTCGGGGCCGGCCTTCATCAGTGTGAAGAAGGGCCACATGCGCTTGAAGTCGTCGGCTGCGAGCAGCGCTTCGGCGTCGGGGCGCGCGAGGAAGTTCATGTACGCGCTGGCCTGCTGCTGCGCTGCGCTGTTGCGCAGTTCGCGCGTGAAGGTGCCCGGGTGCGGCGAATTGATGATGACCAGCTTGCCGATTTGCGCCGGGAACGCGTTCGCGTAGCCCCAGGCGAAGGCACCACCCCAATCGTGGGCGACCAGCGCAGCCATCTTGCCGTCGGCGCTTTCGGTGGCGACGAGCTGCTGGATGTCCTGGACCATCAGGTGCGCCTTGTACTCGGCCACTTCGGTCGGCGCGCTCGATTTCTCGAAGCCGCGCAGGTTGGGCGCCACGCATCGGTAGCCGCCATGGGCGGGGTCGGCGAAGTAATCGAGCAGCTCGTCCCAGATGAACGCGGCCTCGGGAAAGCCGTGCAGGAACACCATCAGCGGCTGGCCCGGCTTGCCGCTCGCGCGGCAGCTCAGGGTGGTGCCGTTGGGCAGGCTGCGTTGGAAGGTCTCGATCATGCTTCGTGTCTCCTTGGGTTGACTGTCGCTATTTTTTTGATAGTGAGCTGAGCAGGCGGGACGGTCAATGCAGCCGTTCGGCCTCAGGTTTCTTCCGGTGGCTCCGGTGCTTCCTGCGGCTCCTGCGATTGGGCCGGCGCAGCGCCGCCTTCCGGATGCACCCACTGCCAGAGCAACTGGGCTGCGTCGCCGACGCCCTGCTTCTTCAGCGCCGAAAACAGTTTGACCTCGCCGCCGCCGGCCTGGAGTCGCGTAATCGACAGCACCTTGGCGGCTTCGCTGCGCGTGAGCTTGTCGGACTTGGTCAGCAGGATCAGGAACTTGAGGCCTTGCTGCACGCGCGGGCGGATCACATCGAGCAGGATCTCGTCGAGCTCGGTCAGACCGTGGCGCGGATCGCACATCAGGACAACCCCTCGCAGGCTTTCGCGTGTGATGAGGTAATTGCCCATCACGCGCTGCCAGCGCAGCTTGGCTTCCTTCGGCACGGCCGCGTAGCCGTAGCCGGGGAGGTCGGCCAGCACCGCATCGTCGACCTTCTGCTTGCCGATGCCGAACAGGTTGATGTGCTGCGTGCGGCCCGGCGTCTTCGAGGCAAAAGCCAGGCGCGTCTGCTGCGTGAGGGTGTTGATGGCGGTCGATTTGCCGGCGTTCGATCGGCCGACGAAAGCGATCTCCGGAAGGTCGACCGGAGGCAGGTGTTCCAGCTGCGGAGCGCTGGTGAGGAAGTGGGCGGTGTGGAGCCAGCCGAGGGCCACGCGCTCGCGTTCGGCGACCTGCGGGTCCGCGGCGGGGGCCGCGCGGGGGGGATAAGCGGCGGACTTGGCGCGCGGGGAGGTCATCAATGGGCTTTCGGAACGGGGCGCCATTGTAGAATCGCGGGGTTTTGCGCCATAAATCTAAGCCCCCGATATGAAGTTGTTTGCCAATATTCTGCTTGCAGCCCTCTTGGGTAGTGCAGTCAGCGCGAGTTTTGCAGCCGATGAACATGCAGCGGCCCCCGCGGCGGCGGCAGCAGCCAAGCCGGCCAAGCCCGATCCCGCCAAGGGCGACACGGTGTTCAATGCAACGCCGGCCAACAGCCAGAGCTGTGCTTCGTGCCACAACGCCGACGGCAACTCGGCCATCGCGGCCAATCCGAAGCTGGCGCAACAACATCCCGAATACATCCTCAAGCAGCTGCAGGACTTCAAGTCCGGCGCCCGCAAGAGCGCGATCATGAAGCCGCTGGCTTCGGCGCTGTCCGAAGAAGACATGCGCAACATCGCCTGGTTCGTCGGCTCGAAGAAGGTCAAGACGGGCTTCTCGAAAGACAAGGACACCATCGCCCTCGGCGAGAAGATCTACCGCGGCGGCATCGGCGATCGCCAGATCCCCGCCTGCGCCGGCTGCCACAGCCCGAACGGTGCCGGCATTCCCGCCCAGTACCCGCGCCTGGGTGGCCAGAACGCCGAGTACACCGTCGCCCAGCTCACGGCCTTCCGCGACAACGTGCGCACCAACAGCCTGCCGATGACCGGCGTTGCCGCCAAGCTCAACGACCGTGAAATCAAGGCCGTGGCCGACTACATCGCCGGCCTGCGCTGACCCTGCGTTTTCCAGCGTGAACTAACCGCCGACAACAACCCCAAACAAAGGGCGGGCCGATCCAGGAGGATGGCCCGCCCTTTTGCTTTTTTCCCCTTTTTTCCAGCGCTCCACCGATGTCAGTTTCCACCCATGGCCTTCGCGTTCATCGCGGCCCGCAAGTGCTTCGCGCGGCGGTGGAGCTGTTCTCGTCGATGCGCTTCGCGATCGCGCTGCTCACCGTCATCTGCATCGCCTCGATCATCGGCACGGTCATCAAGCAGCACGAGCCGATCAACAACTACATCAACCAGTTCGGGCCGTTCTGGGCGGAGTTCTTCCGCGCGGCGCGGCTCGATTCGATCTACAGCGCCTGGTGGTTCCTGCTGATCCTGCTGTTCCTGGTGATCAGTACCACGCTGTGCATCGCGCGCAACACGCCCCGCATCCTGATTGACCTGAAGACCTTCAAGGAAGATATCCGCGCGCAGAGCCTGAAGGCCTTCGGCCAGCGCGCCGAGAACACGTTGGCGGAAACGCCGGATGCCGCCGCCAATCGCATCGGCCAACTGCTGGTGAGCGGCGGCTGGAAGGTCAAGCTGCAGCAGCGTGAGGGTTCAGGCGACGGCAAGGCCGCGCCGGGCTGGATGGTCGCCGCGCGTGCCGGTGGCGCCCACAAGCTGGGGTACATCGCGGCGCACAGCGCCATCGTGCTGGTGTGCATTGGCGGCCTGCTCGACGGCGACCTCGTGGTGCGCGCGCAGACCTGGTTCAACGGCAAGAGCGTGTTTACCGGCGGCGGCATGATCGCCGACGTGGCGCCGGAGCACCGGCTCTCGGTCAACAACCCGACCTTCCGCGGCAACATCCTCGTGCCCGAGGGCGGGCAGGGCAGCGTGGCCATCCTGAACCAGGCCGACGGCGTGCTGCTGCAGGAGCTGCCGTTCTCCATCGAGCTCAAGAAGTTCATCGTCGATTACTACTCGACGGGCATGCCCAAGCTCTTCGCGAGCGAGGTGGTGCTGCACGACCGCGAGACCGGCGCGCAGGTGCCGGCGCGCATCGAGGTGAACCATCCCGCGAGCTACAAGGGCGTGGAGATCTACCAGTCGAGCTTCGACGACGGCGGCTCCAAGGTGAAGCTCAAGGCGGTGCCGATGGCGGCCGCGGCCAAGCCCTTCGAGGTCGAGGGGATCATCGGCGGCCCGAGCACCGAGATCACCAACGGCAAGGACAAGCTCACGCTCGAATACGCCGCGCTGCGGGTGATCAACGTCGAGAATTTCGCCGAAGGCGGCGCCATGGGAAGCGGCGCGGACGTGCGCAAGGTCGACTTGCGCCACAGCCTCGAGTCGCGCCTGGGCGCGGCGAACAAGACCAACAAGCCCAAGGTGCTGCGCAACATCGGCCCAAGCATCGGCTACAAGCTGCGCGACGCCGCCGGGCAGGCGCGGGAATACCAGAACTACATGGTGCCGGTCGACACCGGCGACGGCCAACCGGTGTTCCTGCTGGGCATGCGCGAGAAGCCCGAAGACCCGTTCCGCTACCTGCGCGTACCGGCCGACGAGCAGGGCTCCATGGACGGCTTTGTTCGCATGCGCACCGCGCTTGCCGACCCCGACACCCGCGCGCGCGCCATCGAGCGCTACATCGCCAAGGCGACCGATCCGAAGCGGCCCGAAATGGCCGAGCAACTGCGCGTGTCGGCCACCCGGGCCCTCGCGCTGTTCTCGGGAAGCGAACGCGCCCGTGCCGATGCCACGACGGCCGGCGGCTGGCAGGCGATCGCCGAATTCATGGAAGTCAACGTGCCCGAGGCCGAGCGCGAACGCGCCGGCGCGGTGCTGGTGCGCATCCTCAACGACGTGTTGTTCGAAGTGCTCAACCTGAGCCGCGAAGGCGCAGGCCTCGCGGCCGTGCCGAGCGACGACAAATCGCAGGCCTACCTCACCCAGGCGGTGCTGGCCATCAGCGATGCGCACTTCTACCCGGCGCCGGTCGCGATGATGATGACCGACTTCACCCAGGTGCAGGCCAGCGTGTTCCAGGTGGCGCGCGCCCCTGGGAAGAACGTCGTCTATCTCGGGTGTCTGTTGCTCATCGTCGGGATTTTTGCCATGCTGTACGTGCGCGAGCGGCGCCTCTGGGTGTGGCTCACGCCCGATGGAGCGGCTTCCGGAGACAACGCAACGGCCGCCACGATGGCCTTCTCGGTCAACCGCAAGACGATCGACAGCGACCGCGAATTCGAGCATCTCAAGCACAAGCTGCTCGCACTGGACAAAGAACCAACGGCGACAAAATGAATACCACGACCCTCACGCTCAATGAAAGCTGGCTCTCGCGCCGCAACCTGTTCGACTGGGTGTTCGCGGCGCTGGTGCTGGCGGGCGGACTGTTCGCCTTCACCCGCTATGCGGGATCGATGGACTACTACGAGAAGCCGATCCTCGCCGCCGCGGTGATCTCGATGATCGCCATCGGCTGGTTCTGGCGCCCGCTGCGGGTGCTGGCGATCGTGGTGGCCGCGGCCTCGCTGCTGGCAATCACGTCGTATCAAGGGGACCTGGCGCGTGCCGACTCGGTGTTCTGGCTCAAGTACTTCCTCTCGAGCCAGTCGGCCATCCTCTGGATGAGCGTGCTGTTCTTCATGAGCACGGTCTTCTATTGGCTCGGCTTCTTCGGTGGCAAGCAGGCCGACACCTTCGACGCGATCGGGTCGCGCCTGGCCTGGGCTGCGGTGACGATGGCGCTGATCGGCACGATGGTGCGCTGGTACGAGAGCCACCAACTCGGCCCGGACATCGGCCACATCCCGGTGAGCAACCTGTACGAAGTGTTCGTGCTGTTCTGCTGGCTGACGGCCGCGTTCTATCTCTATTTCGAAGAGCGCTACAACACGCGCGCGCTCGGCGCCTTCGTGATGCTGGTGGTGAGCGCCGCGGTCGGCTTTCTGCTCTGGTACACGATCGTGCGCGAGGCGCATGAAATCCAGCCGCTGGTGCCGGCCCTGCAGAGCTGGTGGATGAAGCTGCATGTGCCCGCCAACTTCATCGGCTACGGCACTTTCGCGCTCGCGGCCATGGTGGCGTTCGCCTACCTCATCAAGGAACAGGCCACCGAGACCCGCTGGTACAAGCTCACGCCGATCTGGCTCCTGGGCGTGGCGCTGTGCTTCGTGCCGGTGGCTTTCCGGCAGCGCGTGCAGGAAGCCGGCGGCAGCTATTGGGTGATCTACGCGGGCATCTCGGCGCTGATCGCCGCGGGCATCCTGCTTGGGCGCAAGCGCATCGCGGCGCGCCTGCCGGCCAACGAGGTGCTTGACGACGTCATGTACAAGTCGATCACCGTCGGCTTTGCCTTCTTCACCATCGCCACCGTGCTCGGTGCCCTGTGGGCGGCCGACGCCTGGGGCGGCTACTGGAGCTGGGATCCGAAGGAAACCTGGGCGCTGATCGTCTGGCTCAACTACGCGGCCTGGCTGCACATGCGGCTCGTGAAGGGCCTACGCGGCACGGTGGCCGCGTGGTGGGCCCTGGGCGGGCTGGCGGTGACCACCTTCGCTTTCCTGGGCGTGAACATGTTCCTGAGCGGGTTGCACAGCTACGGCACCCTGTAGGCGCAGGCCCTCGGCCTTTCGCGAAGAATTGAAACCACGCGCCGTGCCGGCGCGTAACCAAATCGGGGCGGCTCACGAACTACCCTGAGACCAACGATTCACGCGAAAGGCCTGTCATGTCGTTCCATTCCCGCTCGCACCGCCGCGACACCAGCGGCTTCATCCATCCGCTGTCGAGCGAAATCACGCCGCGCGCGGCCTACGAAGGCCGGCGCGACCTGCTCAAGCTGATGGCCACGGGCGCGGCCGGTGCGGCACTGGCCGGCTTTGCAGGACGCGAGGCCTTCGCCCAGGCGACCGGCCCGCACAAGCTGGCGCTGCTGCCCGCCGTCAAATCGACGGTGCCCGGCGCGCAGACGATGGACAAGCTCACCGACTACAAGGACGCGTCGAGCTACAACAACTTCTACGAGTTCGGCACCGACAAGGGCGATCCGGTCAAGAACGCCGGCACGCTGAAGACCCGCCCGTGGACTGTCGAGGTCGAGGGCTTGGTCAAGAAGCCGGGCAAGTACGGCATCGAGGACCTGCTCAAGCTCAGCGCGCAGGAAGAGCGCATCTACCGCCTGCGCTGCGTCGAGGGCTGGTCGATGGTGATTCCGTGGATCGGCTATTCGCTGGCCGAACTCATCAAGAAGGTCGAGCCGCAGGGCAATGCCAAGTTCATCGAGTTCGTGACGCTGGCCGACCCGAAGACCATGCCCTTCGTTGGCTCGCGCGTGCTCGACTGGCCCTACACCGAGGGCCTGCGCATGGACGAGGCGATGCATCCGCTCACGCTGTTGTCCTTCGGCATGTACGGCGAGGTGCTGCCCAATCAGAACGGTGCGCCGGTGCGCCTCGTGGTGCCATGGAAGTACGGCTTCAAGTCGGCCAAGTCGATCGTGAAGATCCGCTTCGTCGAAAAAGAGCCAAGCACCGCCTGGAACAAGGCGGCGGCGCAGGAATACGGCTTCTATTCGAACGTGAACCCGAACGTCGACCATCCGCGCTGGAGCCAGGCGACCGAGCGTCGCATCGGCGACGGCGGTGGCCTCTTCGCCAAGCGCAACAAGACGCTGCTGTTCAACGGCTATGAAGCGCAGGTCGGCCAGCTGTACGCGGGCATGGACCTGAAGAAGAACTACTGAGGCGGGCGCGCACCCCTGCTGCTCGCGGGGGGCGCGACCCGAACGCCATGAACAAGCTGCTGCTCCATCCCGCCGCCAAGCCCCTCGTCTTTGTGCTGTGCCTGCTGCCGTTCGCGTGGCTGGCCTACGGCGTGGCCGTTGGAGAGTTGGGACCCAACCCTCAGGAATACTTGATCCGCGCGACCGGCGACTGGACGCTGCGCTTCATTTGCATCGTGCTGGCGGTGACGCCGCTGCGCGTCATCAGCAAATGGAACGCGCTTGCGCGCTTTCGCCGCATGCTGGGCCTGTTCGCGTACTTCTACGTGGTGCTGCACCTCTTGTGCTACAGCGGGTTCGACATGGGTTTCGAGTGGGGCGAGATAGCCAAGGACATCGCCAAGCGGCCGTTCATCCTGGTGGGCTTCTCGGCCTTCGTGCTGCTGACGCCGCTCGCGGCCACCTCGTTCAATCGTGCGATCAAGGCGATGGGCGCGAAGCGCTGGCAGATGCTGCACAAGCTGGTGTACGTAATCGCCGGCCTGGGCCTGCTGCACTTCTTCTGGATGCGGGCGGGCAAGAACAACTTTGCGGAAGTGTTCGTCTACGCCGCGATCATCGCGGTGCTGCTGGGATGGCGCGTGTGGAACTACGCGAGCAAGCGGAAGGCGAAGATGGTACCTGCGGGTGCGCGCGGCGGCGAGAAGCCGCTGCGCAGCACCAGCTAGTCAGACCAGTTCGTTGCGCAGCTGGTCTTCCATCGTCTCGCGGCGACGGATCAGCGTGGCGCTCTGGCCGCTCACCAGCACTTCGGCTGCACGCGGACGCGTGTTGTAGTTGCTGGACATGCTCATGCAGTACGCGCCCGCCGACAGCACTGCGAGCAGGTCGCCAGCCAGCACGTTGAGCGCGCGGTCGCGGCCGATCCAGTCACCGCTCTCGCAGACCGGACCGACCACGTCGTAGGTCGGTGCCTCGCCGGTGCGGATGCGCAGCGGCACGATCTTCTGGAAGGCCTGGTACATCGCGGGGCGCGGCAGGTCGTTCATCGCCGCATCGACGATGCAGAAATTCTTGTCTTCGCCGGGCTTGGTGTAGAGCACCTCGGTCACGCACACGCCCGCGTTGCCGACCAGCGAGCGGCCGGGTTCGATGACGAGCTTGCGCGCGCCGAAGCCACGCGCGTCGAGCTTGGCGAGCAACTGCTGCCAGAGGTCATCGGCCTTGGGCGGCACTTCGCCGTTGTAGTCGATGCCCAGGCCACCGCCGAAGTCCAGGTGATGGATCGGCACGCCGGCCGCCTCGATGGCCTCGACCAGGTCGAGGATGCGGTCGCAGGCATCCAGGTACGGGGAGGCTTCGGTGATCTGCGAACCGATGTGGCAATCGATGCCGACCACTTCGAGGCCCGGCAACCTGGCGGCATGGCGATAAGCCTCGACAGCGCGGTCATGCGCAATGCCGAACTTGTTGCCCTTGAGACCGGTGGAAATGTAGGGATGCGTCTTCGGATCGACGTTCGGATTGATGCGGATGCTGATCGGTGCACGGCCGCCTTCAGCCAAAGCCACTTCGTTCAGCACGTCGAGTTCGGCTTCGCTCTCGACGTTGAAGCAGGCGATGCCGGCGGCGAGGGCCTGGCGCATTTCCGCGCGGGTCTTGCCGACGCCCGAAAAGATGATCTTCTTCGGATCAGCGCCGACAGCCAGCACGCGGGCAAGCTCGCCGCCAGAGACGATGTCGAACCCGCAGCCCGCTTCGGCGAATACGCGCAGCACGCCGAGCGACGAGTTGGCCTTCATCGCGTAGCAGATCAGGGCGTCTCGGCCTTCGAAGCCCCGCTGGTAGGCGGCCAGCGCGTCGAGCATCCATTGCTTCGAATACACGAACAGCGGCGTGCCGTGTTCACGCGCCAAGGCATCGAGGGCGAGCCCTTCGACATGAAGGGCGCCGTCACGGTGGGCGATATGGGGATGGCCGGGGAGGGAGGCGTTCATCACTTGGGCGCTCCGTTGCCGGTGGTGGCTGCGGCCGGCGCGCTGCTGGCGGCGGCAGGCTTGGGTGCCGCTTGGCTGGAAGACGCGCTGGAGTCGCCGGGGGTGATCAATTGCGGCAAGGTGGCCCGCTGGGCCGCTGCCGGATCGTTCGGCAGGTACAACGCACCGCGCTGGCCGCAGGCTGCGAGCCCGGCGGCCGCAGCGGCGATGCAAACCATGAGCACAGTGCGGCCGCGGGCGGTCACTAGAATTTGGCGAACATTCAACATGGCGAAATTGTAATGACCGACACCGAGTACATGGACCGCGCCGAAGCCGCGCTTGCTGCGATCGAGCGAGCCTGCGATCGCATCAACGACGCGACCGACGCCGATCTCGACAACCAGCGGGTGGGCGGGATGATCACGATTTCCTTCCAGAACGGGAGCCAGCTGATCGTGAACCTGCAGAAGCCGCTGCAGGAGATCTGGCTGGCCGCGCGGTCCGGTGGCTATCACTACCGGCATGACGGCCAGGCCTGGGTCGACACCAAGACGGGCGAGGAATTTTTCGACAATCTCTCGCGCGAGGCCACGCTGCAGGCAGGCCAGCCGCTGGAGTTCGCGGCCGGCTGATCGCTCCGCGTCAGTTCCGGAACAGATCGAGGATGCGGTTGCGCTCCTCCGGCGGTGCCGGCGGGCTCACCGGCGCGCCGGTCAGGGCCTCGACCGGTGCGACGGGCGCGGCAGCTTCCACGCCGAGTGTCGCGACACCGCGGCCCGGCGCGTAGTCGTCGTAGTACCACTCGCCGCCGACGTTCACGATGCCCGAGGGCGGCGTGGTCGACAGGTCGGTCACGGGCACGCCCTTGAGGGCGGTTTCCATGTAGTTGATCCAGATCGGGAGGCTCAGGCCGCCGCCGGTTTCGCGGTCGCCCAGGTTGCGTGGCGTGTCGTAGCCGATCCATGAGATGGCCGTCATCGTCGGCTGGAAGCCCGCGAACCACGCATCGAGCGAGTCGTTGGTGGTGCCGGTCTTGCCGTAGAGGTCGACTCGCTTGAGCATGGCCTGCGCCTTCGCGGCGGTGCCGGCGCGGGCCACGGAATTGAGCAGCGTGTCCATGATGAAGGCGTTGCGTTGGGGGATGGCGCGGTTCGCCTCGTTCAGCAGCGAGGGCTGCTTGTCGACCAGGAGCTTGTCCTTGTGGTCGGTGATGCGGGTCACGAGGTACGGATTGACGCGGTATCCGCCATTGGCGAACACCGAGTAGCCCACCGCCATCTGCATCGGCGTGACAGCGCCGGCGCCCAGCGCCATCGGCAGATAGGCGGGATGCTTGTCCTTGTCGAAGCCGAAGTTGGTGATCCAGTCCTGCGCATAGCGGGTGCCGATGGATTGCAGGATGCGGATCGACACCAGGTTCTTCGACTTCATCAGCGCCGTGCGCATCGACATCGGGCCGTCGTAGCCGCCGCCGTAGTTCTTCGGCTCCCAGGGCTGGCCGCCGGTGGTGCCGGCATCGAAGAAGAGCGGACCGTCGTTGATGACCGTGGCAGGGGTGAAACCCTTCTCGAGCGCCGCCGAGTAGATGAACGGCTTGAAGCTCGATCCCGGCTGGCGCCAGGCCTGCGTGACGTGGTTGAACTTGTTCTTGCCGAAATCGAAGCCGCCGACCAGCGCCTTGATGGCGCCGTCGCGTGGGTCCATGGCGATGAACGCGCCTTCCACTTCAGGCAGTTGCGTGATTTCCCAGGTGTTCTTGGGCGTCTTCACCACGCGGATCACCGCGCCGCGGCGGATCTTGATGTTGGGCGGCGCCTTGTCGGAGAGCCCGGACTGCGCGGGCTTGAGGCCTTCGCCGGTGATCTGCACCGGATCGCCGTTGCCGCGCACCGCATTGATTTCCTTGGCATTGGCCTTGAGCACCACCGCGGCCATCACGTCGCCGTTGTCCGGATGGTCGGTCAGCGCGTCGTCGACGGCTTCGTCCAGGTCCTTGGGGTCGTTGGGCAGGTCGACGAACTTCTCGGGGCCACGGTAGATCTGGCGGCGCTCGTAATCCATGATGCCCTTGCGCAGCGCCTTGTAGGCAGCAGCCTGGTCGGCCGCGACCAGCGAGGTGTAGACCTTCAGGCCGCGCGTGTAGGTGCTGTCGCCGTACTGCGCATACATGAGCTGGCGCACGGTTTCGGCGACGTACTCGGCGTGCAGGCGGTTCGGATCGGCAGCGTCGCGCAGGTGCAGTTCTTCCTTCTTGGCTTCGGCCGCCTGCTCGGCGGTGATGAAGCCGGCTTCCTGCATGCGGTCGATCACATAGAACTGGCGGCCGCGCGCGCGCTGCGGGTTGTTGACCGGGTTGTTCGCGCCCGGCGCCTTCGGCAGGCCGGCCAGCATGGCGGCTTCCGCGATCGTCAGGTCCTGCAGCGGTTTGCCGAAATACGCTTCCGACGCGGCGGCGAAACCGTAGGCGCGATTGCCCAGGTAGATCTGGTTTAGGTAGATCTCGAAGATCTGGTCCTTGCTGAGCAGGTGCTCCAGCTTGAAGGTCAGCAGCACCTCGTAGACCTTGCGGGTCAGCGTCTTCTCGGAGCTCAGGTAGACATTGCGCGCCACCTGCATCGTGATGGTCGAGGCGCCCTGGCTCTTCACGCGGTTCAGGTTGGCGAGGCCAGCGCGAACCATGCCCTTGTAGTCGACGCCGCCGTGGTCATAGAAGCGCGCGTCCTCGGCGGCGAGCACCGCGTCCTTCACCACCTTGGGAATGGCGGCGATCGGCGTGAGGTTGCGGCGCTCTTCGCCGAACTCGCCGATCAGCGTGCCTTCGGCGGAAAAAACCCGCAGCGGCAGCTTGGGCCGGTAGTCGGAGAGTTCCGAGATGTCCGGCAGGTTCGGATAGGCAACAGCCAGCGCCACCGCGACCACGCAGAGGACCGACAGCACACCGGCCGCGGCAATGCCGAGCCCCCACAACACGAAGCGCAGCAGCCATTTGAGCCAGGCTGGGCGTGCGGGAGGAGGGGTCTTGGCTGGCCCTTTGGGGCGTGAAGTTTCTTGCATGAGGGCCCGGAGAGTCACCCGACATTATAAAAAGCCGTCCCTTCGGCTGCGGTTCGATCTTTGCTGTCTCGCACAGTCCTAATTCGAAAGTTACAGAATGCGGCTTTGACGTCAGGTTTTGACAACGTTTTGCCGTTTTGTCCCCCTTGGTCGCTTGGTTGGTACAACGCCTGCTGCTAGAGTGCAACCGAACGCATATTTTTCCATTGGTTACAAATACAGGGGGAGAGGGACCTAACTTGGCTGCTCTTGGATCATTGTTTCGTCGTCAAAACGCCCCCTTGCTTGGGCTGGATGTCAGTTCGTCCAGCGTCAAGCTGGTAGAGCTCGGCCGCGAGGCCAGCGGCAAGCTGGTTCTGGAGCGCTGTGCCATCGAACCCCTGGAACGCGGTTGGATCACCGACGGCAACGTCGAGAAGTTCGATGAGGTGGCCGAGGCCGTCCGGCGCGTCGTGCGCAAGAGCGGCACCAAGACGCGCAACGTCGCGCTCGCGCTGCCGCCTTCTGCGGTGATCACCAAGAAGATCATTCTTCCCGGTGGCATGAGCGAGCAGGAACTCGAGATCCAGGTCGAATCCGAAGCCAACCAGTACATTCCCTTCTCGCTGGACGAGGTGAGCCTCGACTTCTGCGTCACGGGCCCCAGCACCTCGTCCGCCGGCGATGTGGAAGTGCTGATCGCCGCCTCCCGCAAGGAAAAGGTCCAGGACCGCGAAGGCCTGGCCGAAGCGGCGGGGCTGAAGGCCATGATCCTGGACGTCGAGTCCTATGCCTCGCGCCTCGCGACCGCGCGCCTGATCGAGCAGCTGCCCGGCAAGGGCGTGGATTCGATCGTGGCGCTGTTCGAAGTCGGCGCCTTCACCACCAGCATGCAGGTGCTGCGTAACCAGGAGGTGCTGTATGACCGCGACCAGGCCTTCGGTGGTGCGCAGTTGACCCAGCTGATCGTCCGCCAGTACGGCTTTTCCGCTGAGGAAGCCGAAGCCAAGAAACGCAGCGGCGATCTGCCCGATGACTACGGCTCGGGCGTGCTCAAGCCCTTCGTGGAAAGCATCGCGCAGGAAATCGCGCGTGCGCTGCAGTTCTTCTTCACCAGCACGCCGCACAACCGGGTCGACTATGTGTTGCTGGCCGGCGGTTCGTCGTCGCTGCCGGGCCTGACCAGTGCCGTCACCCGCCAGACCTCTTTTGCCTGCTCGCTCGTCAATCCGTTCGACGGCATGGACTTCGGGCCGAGCATCCGCGAGAAGAAGGTGCGGCGTGAAGCGCCTTCGTACCTGACCTCTTGCGGCCTTGCCATGCGGAGATTCCTGCAGTGATCCTCATCAATCTGCTTCCGCACCGCGAAGCCGCACGCAAGCGGCGTCGCGAAGCTTTCTATGGAACCCTCGGCGGCGCTGCGCTGCTGGGCGGCTTGATCGCAGGCCTCGGTTACCTCTGGTTCGAAGCGCAAATTTCGACCCAGCAATCGAAGAACAGCTTCCTGCAGGCCGAGATCAAGAAGCTCGAGGTCGAGATCAAGGAAATCTCGACGCTGCAGGAAGAAATTGCGGCTCTGCGCGCGCGTCAACAGGCGGTCGAAGACCTGCAGGGCGACCGCAACCTGCCCGTGCACCTGCTCAATGAACTGGTCCGGCAACTGCCCGACGGCGTCTACCTCACCACCATGAAGCAGGACAACCAGACCGTCACGCTGCAAGGCATGGCGCAGTCGAACGAGCGCGTGTCCGAGCTGCTTCGCAACCTGGGCAACAACAGCCCGTGGCTGGTGAAGCCGGAGCTGGTCGAAATCACTTCGACGACGGTCAATCTGAGCCAGCGCGACCAGCGCCGCGTCGCGAATTTCACGATGAAGATCGGCCTGAAGCGGCCGACCGATGCGCAGAAGGCCGCAGCCGACAAGGCATTGGCTGCAGCGGCACAGGCCAAGGGGTAATCGATCATGGCAAGCAATCGCCCCTCCCAAAAAGTAGACATGGCCGCTGTACTGCGCAGCGCCGGCGACCAGTTCCGCGGACTCAATCCGAACGACCCGTCGATGTGGCCGGCAGTGCCGCGCTATGCCCTGTGCCTGGCCGTGACCGCGCTCGTGCTCGTGGCGCTGTGGTTCGTCTGGCTCACCAACTCCAATGACCAGCTCGAGAGCGAGCG
This sequence comes from Variovorax paradoxus EPS, assembly GCF_000184745.1. Taxonomy (NCBI): domain Bacteria; kingdom Pseudomonadati; phylum Pseudomonadota; class Betaproteobacteria; order Burkholderiales; family Comamonadaceae; genus Variovorax; species Variovorax paradoxus. Next base: position 1,382,467 of record NC_014931.1, read on the forward strand.
CGCCCAGGAAGTGACGCTCAAGGCCGACTACCAGAAGAAGGTCGCGCAGGCAGCCAATCTCGATCTGCTGAAGAAGCAGCGCGAGCAGGTGCAGCAATATGTGACCCTGCTTGAGAAGCAGTTGCCCAGCAAGGCCGAAATGGACGCGCTGCTCTCGGACATCAACCAGGCAGGGCTCGGCCGAAGCCTGCAGTTCGAGCTGTTCCGCCCCGGTTCGATATCGGTCAAGGACTATTACGCCGAGCTTCCGATTGCCGTTCGCGTGACGGGGCGCTACCACGACATGGGTGCTTTCGCCGCCGACGTTGCCAGCCTCTCGCGCATCGTGACGCTCAACAACGTGACGATCACGCCGCAAAAGGACAAGGACGTGCTGACGATGGACGCCACCGCGCGCACCTTCCGCTATCTCGATGAAGACGAGCGGGCCGCCCAGAAACGCGCCACGGCGCCGAAGGCGAAGAAATGAGAGTGGCAAGCAAAGTCCTGTGGCTGATGCTGGCCACGGCGGGCCTGAGCGCCTGCGATTCAGGCCAGGAAGACCTCCAGCGCTGGATGGTCGAGCAGCGCGCCCAGGTGAAGCCTTCGGTGCCGCCGATTGCCGAGCCAAAGAAATTCACGCCCCAGGCGTATACCGAAGGCTCGTCTTTCGAGCCGTTCAACATCCTGAAGCTGACGCAGGCGCTGCGCCGCGAATCGAACCAGCCGAGCACCTCGGAGCTGATCGCGCCCGAGCTGGCACGCCGCAAGGAATCGCTGGAAGCCTTCCCGCTCGACTCGATGGCCATGGTCGGCAGCATGAACCGCAACGGCCAGCCGGTGGCGCTGGTCCGAGTCGACAAGCTGCTCTACAAGGTGCGCGTCGGCGAATACCTGGGGCTCAACTACGGGCGCATTACCCGTATCAACGAAACCGAAGTCGCCTTGCGTGAAATCGTGCAAGACGCCGCCGGTGAATGGATCGAACGCGTGGCGACATTGCAGCTGCAAGAGAGTGCGAAATGAACCAAAAAAAATCAACGATGGCACAGTGGCTGCGCGCCGCCGGGCTGGGTCTGCTGGCCTTCGGTGCAGTTGCCGTCGCCCATGCGCAAAACGCGATCGAGGCTGTGACCAGCTCGACGCAATCCGGCGCCGAGGTGATCCGGATCGATCTCGCCAAGCCGCTCACGGCGGTGCCGGCCGGATTCGCCGTCCAGACGCCGGCGCGGATCGCGCTCGACTTCCCGGGCGTGACGAATGCGATTGGCCGCTCTGCCATCGAGGTGAACCAGGGCAACCTGCGTTCGGTCAATGTGGTGCAGGCCGGAGAGCGCAGCCGGGTGGTGCTGAACCTGAAGCAGGCCACTGCGTACAAGACCGAGATCCAGGGCAAGTCGCTGCTGGTCGTTCTTGAGCCTGTGGCCGGTGCCGCCTTGGCTACATCCACCGCTACCGTCTTCGCGGAGAACCGCAACCGCGACACGCTCCCCCTGCGTGATGTCGATTTCCGTCTCGGTGCCGACAGCACGGGCCGCGTGATCGTCGACCTGCCGAACAACCAGGTGGGCGTCGACGTCAAGCAGCAGGGCAAGAACCTCGTCGTGGAGTTCACCAAATCGACGCTGCCCGAGGGCCTGCGCCGCCGCCTCGATGTGGGTGATTTCGGAACGCCGGTTCAGCTGATCACGTCGCAGCAGTCGGGCGACCGCGTGCGCATGACGATCGAAGCCAAGGGCGACTGGGAGCACAGCGCCTACCAGAGCGAAAACCAGTTCGTGGTGGAAGTCCGCGCTCGCAAGGTCGATCCGACCAAGCTGACGCAAGGTGTGGGCTACAACGGCGAGAAGCTCTCGCTGAACTTCCAGAACATCGAGATTCGCTCGCTGCTGCAGGTGATCGCCGACTTCACGAACTTCAACATCGTGACCTCGGATTCAGTGACTGGCGCGCTGACGCTGCGCCTGAAAGATGTGCCGTGGGATCAAGCCCTGGACATCATCATGCAGGCGAAGAACCTGGGCATGCGCAAGAACGGCAGCGTGCTGTGGATTGCGCCGAAGGATGAAATCAACGCCAAGGAAAAGCTCGAATTCGAGGCCAAGGCCGCAATCGAGAATCTGGAGCCGCTGCGCACGCAATCGTTTCAGTTGAACTACACGAAGGCCATTGCCATTGCGCAAGGGTTGACCGGGACTGGTGCCGGTGGTGGCGGCGGAGGCGGTGGCACAACAACCCGCATCCTTAGCCCGCGCGGCAGCGTGATTGCCGAGTCGCGTACCAATCAACTGTTCGTTTCCGACATTCCCTCGCGGCTTGCACAGGTGACCGAGTTGATTCAGAAGCTGGACATCCCGGTGCGCCAGGTGCTGATCGAAGCGCGCATCGTCGAAGCGTCCGACACCTTCGGCAAGTCGCTCGGCGTGCGGCTGGGCGGCGGTATCTCCCGCGAACGCGTCGCGTCGGCCAACGGCAATCCGGCATACGGCACCTTGGGCGTTATGCCTGCCACCACCAACGGCGGCGGCGTCGGCGGCGCAGCAGCCACTTGGACCAACTCCAACTTCATCAACCTGCCCGCAGGCGATGCCGGCGGTACCGGAAATACGCCCGGTGCCTTCGCAATCTCGCTTTTCAACTCGAGCTTGTCGCGCATGCTGAACCTCGAAATCTCGGCGCTCGAAGCCGACGGCAAGGGCAAGCTGGTGTCCAGCCCCCGCGTGATCACGGCCGACCAGACCAAGGCGCTGATCGAGCAGGGCGAAGAAATTCCTTACCAGCAAGCGACGTCCAGCGGTGCGACTTCCATCTCCTTCCGCAAGGCGGTGCTGAAGCTCGAAGTCACGCCGCAGATCACGCCCGAAGGCAACATCATCCTGACCCTGGACGTGAGCAAGGACGCTCGTGGCGTGAACACTTCGGCGGGTCCGGCCATCAACACCAAGCACGTGCAGACCGAAGTGCTGGTCGAGAACGGCGGCACGGTTGTCATCGGTGGTATCTTCGAACTTACCGAAACCAATGACGAGTCGCGCGTGCCGGTGCTGGGTGAAATCCCCTACATGGGGGCATTGTTCCGCAAGCGCGAACGCGTTGCCAACAAGACCGAAATGCTCGTCTTTATCACTCCAAAGATGATTACCGACCGCAACGCCGCGCGCTGACGCGCGGGCGTAGCAGCTACCGCGTGGCGGTCGCACTCGTCGGCTTGCCCGGCGCCGGAAAATCCGCAGTGGGCCGGCGCCTGGGCGCGCGGCTGAACACTCCATTCATCGACACCGATCATGTGATCGAACAGCGCATCGGCTGCTCGATCCGTGATTACTTCGACCGCGAAGGCGAAGTCGCCTTCCGGGATCTCGAACAGATCGTCATCGCGGATCTCGCCGCGAATGCCGAAGGCGTGCTGGCCACCGGTGGCGGAGCCGTCCTGCGGGAAGCCAACCGCAGCCAGCTGCGCGATCACTTCCACGTGATCTACCTGCGCTCCTCCCCCGAAGACCTGTTCCGGCGCCTGCGCCACGACGTCAAGCGGCCGCTCTTGCAGGTGGCCGATCCGCTCGGGCGGCTTCGCGAGCTGCACGACGCGCGCGATCCGCTCTATCGCCAGACGGCACACGATGTGGTCGACACCGGCCGTCCCTCGATCGCCATGCTGGTCAACATCATCGTGATGCAGCTCGAACTGGCCGGCATCGTCGCGCCGGGCGCCCATCCGGAAGAGCCCGCCGCCTGAGAGGCTGAGCCCGCCCCGGCCGCAGCGCCTAAACTCGCTGCCATGCCATTGCCCGCACCTTCCGCACCGCCAGAACGCGTCGACATCCAGCTCGGCGAGCGCAGCTACCCCATCCTGATCGGCGCCGGCCTGCTGGACGATCCGGCGAGTTTCGCGGCCACGCCCGCGGCGGCCAGCGCGCTGATCGTCAGCAACACCACGGTCGCTCCGCTCTACGCCAAGGCCCTTCGGACCGCATTGGCGAACCGCTTTCGCACCGTGCACCTGCTCGAGCTTCCCGACGGCGAGGTGTACAAGAACCTGGAGACCCTGAACCTGATCTTCGACGCGCTCCTGGGCCACGGCAGCGACCGCAAGACCGTGCTGTTTGCCCTGGGCGGTGGCGTGGTGGGCGACATGACCGGCTTTGCCGCCGCCAGCTACATGCGCGGCGTGCCCTTCGTCCAGGTGCCGACCACGCTGCTGGCGCAGGTCGATTCGTCGGTTGGTGGCAAGACCGCCATCAACCATCCGCTGGGCAAGAACATGATCGGCGCGTTCTACCAGCCGCAACTCGTGGTCTGCGACCTGGGCACGCTGCAGACGCTGCCACCGCGCGAACTCAGTGCAGGTCTGGCCGAGGTGATCAAGTACGGCCCGATCCACGACATGGCCTTCTTTGACTGGATCGAGACGAATATCGATGCGCTGGTCGCGCGCGATCCGGCCGCGCTGGCTTACGCCGTCAAGCGCAGTTGCGAGATCAAGGCGCTGGTGGTCGGCCAGGACGAGCGCGAGATGGGCCTGCGGGCCATCCTGAATTTCGGCCACACCTTCGGCCATGCGATCGAATCGGGGCTTGGGTATGGCGAGTGGCTGCACGGTGAGGCGGTCGGTTGCGGCATGGTCATGGCGGCGCACCTGTCGCAGCGGCTCGGTGGCGTGGACACAGCCTTCGTTGAACGGCTGACGCGCCTCATCGAACGCGCGGGCCTGCCCATCGTTGGCCCAGCGCTGGGTGCCGACCGCTACCTCGAACTGATGCGCGTCGACAAGAAATCCGAAGCCGGCGAAATCCGCTTCGTGGTGATCGACAAGCCCGGCTCCGCCGCGGTCAGCAGCGCGCCCGACGCACTGGTGCGTGAAGTGCTCGCGCAGTGCTGCTTGGGATGAGCCTCGCGGCGTTCGCCTGCCATCCCGCGCAATCGCGCGGCCGCCGTCATGCCGAGCCGCCCGCGCCCACGCGCGATGCCTTCCAGCGCGACCGCGACCGCATCGTGCATTCCACGGCGTTCCGCCGGCTGGTCTACAAGACCCAGGTTTTCCTGAACCACGAAGGCGACCTGTTCCGCACGCGGCTCACGCATTCGCTCGAGGTCGCGCAACTGGGGCGATCGATCGCCCGTGCCCTGCGCCTGAACGAAGACCTGGTCGAGGCGATTGCCCTTGCCCACGATCTGGGCCACACGCCCTTCGGCCACGCGGGCCAGGATGCGCTGAACGAATGCATGTCCAACCATGGCGGCTTCGAGCACAACCTGCAGAGCCTGCGTGTGGTGGACGCGTTGGAGCACCGCTATCCGCAATACGACGGCCTGAATCTCAGCTTCGAGACCCGCGAAGGCATCCTCAAGCACTGCTCGCGCGCGAACGCCGAGCGCCTGGAATTGGCCGAACCGAACGGTGTGGCACGCCGCTTCCTCGACCGCACGCAGCCCGGCCTCGAGGCGCAGCTGTGCAACCTCGCCGACGCCATCGCCTACAACGCCCACGACATCGACGACGGCGTGCGTTCGGGCCTCATCAGCGTCGAGCAGTTGGCGGAGGTCGAGCTCTTCGAGCGCTACCGCCGCGAGGCGCTGTCCGAGTACCCCGACCTGCAGGGCCGCCGCGTGCTCTACGAGACCATCCGGCGCATGCTGAGCGCGCAGGTCTACGACGTGATCGATGCCACGCGCGCAGCGCTGCAAACGCTGGCGCCCACCGATGCGGATGGGGTGCGCCATGCGCCGCCCATCGTCGCCTTCAGCGAAGCCATGCGGTCCCAGTCGGACGAACTCAAGCGTTTCCTGTTCCGCAACCTCTACCGCCACCCGCAGGTGACGCAGACGACCGACCAAGCCCAGCAGGTCGTGCGCGAGCTGTTCGATGCCTACCTCGAGCGCGACGCCGAGATGCCCGATTCCTATGCCGGCCGCCGCGATCGCCATCGGGCCGTCGCCGACTACATCGCCGGCATGACCGATCGCTTCGCGATGCGCGAGCACGAGCGGCTGACCGGCCGGCGGGGCATCGCATGAGTACAAGTCCCGCGCCGCGCGTCCCGCTCGCGGCTTATGCCGTCATGCTCGGCGGCGTCAGTGCCGCCTTGCATCTGGGCAAGCTGCCACCCGCCGTGCCGGCGCTGCAGGCGTCGCTCGGAATCGGATTGGTCGAGGCGGGGTTCCTGCTGTCGTTGGTGCAAGTGGCGAGCATGACGCTGGGCCTCGCGGCCGGACTCGCAGCCGACAGCATCGGCCTGCGCCGCAGCCTGCTGGCGGGGCTTGTGGTGCTGACGGTGGCCAGCGTGCTCGGCGGCGCGGTCGGTGCAGGTCTTGTCGGCGGCGCGCATGCGGTGCAGTGGCTGCTGGTCCTGCGCGCGGTCGAAGGCATCGGTTTCCTGTTGGCGGTGATGCCGGGACCCGGCTTGATCCGCGCCCTGACGCCGACGGGCGCCGACAAGGCCGCGCTGGGTCTCTGGGGCGCCTACATGCCGCTCGGCGTGGCCCTGGCGCTGCTGCTCGGGCCTGCGCTGATTGGCTGGGGCGGCTGGGCCGACTGGTGGTGGGCGTTGGCTATCGTTTCCGCCGCCGCCGCGCTCTGGGTGTGGTTCACCGTGCCAGCGGACCGGCTGCGGCCGGCCGCGCCGGGCGGTGCGAGCGGAGGATGGGCATCGCGCCTGCGCGCCACGGTCGGCGCCCGCGCACCCTGGCTCACCGCGCTGACTTTCGCCGTCTATTCGGCGCAGTGGATGGCTGTGATTGGCTTCCTGCCCGCCATCTACGCCGGCGCGGGCGTGCCAGCCGGCTGGAACGCGGTGCTCACCGCGATCGCGGCCGCAATGAACATCGTCGGCAACGTCGCGGGCGGCCGCTGGCTGCAGCGCGGCGTGGCGCCCGAGCGCTTGCTGCAATGGGGCTTCCTGGCCATGGCACTGGGCGGTGTGGCCGCGTTTGCCCAAGTGGGGCAGGGCGCAGACGCGCTGGGCTTGCCGCCTGCGCTTCGCTACGCCGCGGTTTGTGCCTTCTCACTCGGCGGCGGCATGGTGCCGGCCACGCTGTTCCTGCTCGGCGTCCGGCTGGCGCCCAGTCCCACCACGGTTTCCACGACGGTGGGGCTGATGCAGCAGGCATCGTCACTCGGGCAGTTTCTTGCGCCGCCGGCAGTGGCTTGGGTGGCGCACCGCGTCGGCGGCTGGCACTGGACCTGGGCGGCGACGCTGGCCTGCTCGCTGGCTGGCATGGCGATCGCCCGGCGCCTGGGGCGAATTCGCCCTCCAGCGGAGGTGGCATGACAGGCCCGGTGACAATCGACGCCATTCAGGCCGAAGCCGACACGCGGCGCTGGCTCGAGCGAGCGGTGATCGGCCTCAACCTGTGCCCGTTCGCCAAGGCGGTGCATGTGAAGGCGCAGATCCACTACGCCGTGCACCTGCCCGCCGACCAATCCGGTCTGATGGATGCGCTTCTTGCCGAAGCCAACGAACTCGCAGCCCTCGACGCCGCCGTGCGCGACACCACCCTTTTGATTGCACCCAATACCTTGGCGGACTTTCTGGACTTCAACGATTTTCTCGGCCGCGCCGAACGCAAGCTCTCCCGGGCGGGCTTCGATGGCGTGTTCCAGCTCGCGAGCTTTCACCCGCAGTTCCAGTTCGCGGGCACCGAGCCGGACGACATCGAGAACGCGACCAACCGCGCGCCGTACCCGACGCTGCACCTGCTGCGCGAGGACAGCGTGAGCCGCGCGGTCGAGGCGTTTCCGGAAGCCGAAGCCATCTTCGAACGCAACATCGAGACGCTCGAAGCGCTGGGCCCCGACGGCTGGGCGGCGCTCGATGTGGGACCAGGGAGTGCCCGACCATGAACGCACACACCGCGGCCAAGGCCACGAAGACGAACAAGGCTGCCAAGGCCGACGCTGAATTGACTGAGGTCTTGCGCCCCGGGCAGTCCATCGAGTTGCTCAAGGAACTGCACATCCTCACGCGCGAGGGCCGGCTCAACCAGGACTCCCGTCGCAAGCTCAAGCAGGTCTATCACCTGTTCCAGTTCATCGAGCAACTGCTGCGCGAACTGCCGGGCGAGGGCGCGGAAGCCACGCTGGCCGACCATGGCGCGGGCAAGTCGTACCTCGGTTTCATCATCTACGACCTGTTCTTCCGGGCGCGCCAGGGCGGGCATGTCTATGGCATCGAGACGCGCGCCGAGCTGGTCGAGCGCTCGCGCAAGCTGGCGGAGCACCTGGGCTTCGGCCGCATGTCGTTCTTGAACCTCACGGTGGCCGAATCGGCGAATGCGAGCGAGCTGCCGGCGCAGATCGACGTGGTCACCGCGCTGCATGCCTGCGACACCGCGACCGACGACGCCATCGCCTTCGGCTTGGCGAAGAAGGCCCGCTGCATGGTGCTGGTGCCGTGCTGCCAGGCGGAAGTGGCCGCGTGCCTGCGCGAAACCAAGGCGCTGGCCCTGTCGCGCACGCCGCTTGCGGAGCTCTGGCGCCATCCGTTGCACACGCGCGAAATCGGCAGCCAGCTCACCAATGTGCTGCGCTGCCTGTACCTCGAAGCCAACGGCTACAGCGTCACGGTCACCGAACTGGTCGGCTGGGAGCACAGCATGAAGAACGAGCTGATCCTGGCGCGCTACACCGGCCAGCGCAAGGCGAGCGCGGCGACGCGATTGGGCGAATTGCTGTCGCAGTTCGGGCTCGACGCGCTGGGCGATACGCGGTTTCGTCTGGCCTGAGAGGCCGATAGCGTGCTGGCCGATGCCGCCGTGCGCGGCTTAGGATAGGTGCCACCATGGCCCGTCTCCCCCGTCTCACACTGGCCGACATGCCACACCACGTGATCCAGCGCGGCAACAACCGCCAGCCGATCTTTGTCGATCGTGCGGACCACGAAAAGCTGCTCGGCCTCTTGGCCGACAACGCCACGCGCTTCGGCATCGCGCTGCACGCCTACGTGCTGATGGACAACCACTTCCACCTGCTGGCCACGCCCGACAGCACCACGGGTCTGCCGCAGTTCATGCAGTCGGTCGGGCGCAGCTATGTGCGCTACTTCAACGACCGCCATGGCCGCAGCGGCACCTTGTGGGAAGGCCGCTACAGGTCGACGCTGATCCAGACCGATCGCTACCTGATGACCTGCATGGCCTACATCGACCTCAATCCGGTGCGTGCCGGCATGGCGACCGATGCGCGCGACTATCCGTGGTCGAGCCATGGGCACTACGCGGGCCTGCGCCATGACAAGCTGCTGACGCCGCATCCGCTGTACTGGGAGCTGGGCAACACGCCGTTCGCGCGCGAGGCGGCGTATGTCGAGTTGGTGCGCGCGGGAGTGCGGAGGGCCGATCAGGATGCGCTGACCGAGGCGACCTTGCGCGGCTGGGCGGCGGGTGATGGTGAGTTTCTCGATGCTTTGCAGAGATCGACCGAGCGCCGCGTGGTCAAGGCAAAGGCGGGCCGGCCTCCTTCTGCATCCAATTCGTGAGCCTATACACCGCATATTCGGTGTGATGCCGCATCCTTTTGCTTCTCTTTTTGATGCGTCCCCAATTTAATTCCGATAAGAAAACTCGGCTTTTAATAAGAATCTGACCCCAATTAAAGTATTTGGCATTCTTTGTGCATCGCAATATGCTCCCTTTCCCTGCGAAAACTGAAGGAGTGCGCCATGACGACGGCTGCCGAGATCGAACATCTCCAAAAACACGGTCTGTATTCCGGTGCCGATGAGCACGATGCCTGTGGCGTCGGCTTCGTGGCCCATATCAAGGGCGAAAAGAGCCACGCCATTGTTCTGCAGGGCTTGAAGATCCTCGAGAACCTCGACCATCGCGGCGCAGTGGGCGCTGACAAGCTAATGGGCGACGGCGCCGGCATCCTGATCCAGCTGCCCGATCACCTCTACCGCGAGGAGATGGCCAAGCAGGGCGTCACGCTGCCCCCGCCGGGCGAATACGGCGTCGGCATGATCTTCCTGCCGAAGGAACACGCCTCCCGCGAAGCCTGCGAGCAAGAGATGGAACGCGCCATCAAGGCCGAAGGCCAGGTGCTGCTGGGCTGGCGCGACGTGCCGGTCAACCGCGACATGCCCATGTCGCCCACCGTGCGCGAAAAGGAGCCGCTGCTGCGCCAGGTCTTCATCGGCCGCGGCAACGACGTGATCGTGCAGGACGCGCTGGAACGCAAGCTCTACGTGATCCGCAAGACCGCCAGCGCCAACATCCAGCGCCTGAAGCTCAAGCACAGCAAGGAATACTACGTTCCGAGCATGTCCAGCCGCACCGTGGTCTACAAGGGCCTGCTGCTGGCCGATCAGGTCGGTACCTACTACCTGGACCTGCAGGACAAGCGCTGCGTCTCGGCCCTGGGCCTGGTGCACCAGCGCTTCTCGACCAACACCTTCCCCGAGTGGCCGCTGGCCCACCCGTACCGCTATGTCGCGCACAACGGCGAAATCAACACGGTCAAGGGCAACTACAACTGGATGAAGGCGCGCGAAGGCGTGATGTCGTCGCCCGTGCTGGGCGCCGACCTGCAGAAGCTCTACCCGATCAGCTTCGCCGGCCAGTCCGACACCGCCACCTTCGACAACTGCCTCGAGCTCTTGACGATGGCCGGCTACCCCATCAGCCAGGCCGTGATGATGATGATTCCCGAGCCTTGGGAGCAGCACGCCACCATGGACCCGCGTCGCCGCGCGTTCTATGAATACCACGCCGCCATGCTCGAGCCGTGGGACGGCCCCGCCTCCATCGTGTTCACCGACGGCCGCCAGATCGGCGCCACGCTCGACCGCAACGGCCTGCGTCCGTCGCGCTACTGCGTGACCGACGACGACCTGGTCATCATGGCTTCGGAGTCGGGCGTGCTGCCCGTGCCCGAGCAGAAGATCGTGCGCAAGTGGCGCCTGCAGCCCGGCAAGATGTTCCTGATCGACCTGGAGCAGGGCCGCATGATCGACGACGAGGAGGTCAAGGCCACCCTTGCGAACAGCAAGCCCTACAAGCAGTGGATCGAGAACCTGCGCATCAAGCTGGACAGCGTCAAGGCCGAGCCGGTCGCGGCGCCGATCAGCCAGGTTGCATTGCTCGATCGCCAGCAAGCCTTCGGCTACACCCAGGAAGACATCAAGTTCCTGATGAGCCCGATGGCGCAGGCCGGCGAAGAGGGCATCGGCTCCATGGGCAACGACAGCCCGCTGGCCGTGCTCTCCAACAAGAACAAGCCGCTCTACAACTACTTCAAGCAGTTGTTCGCGCAGGTGACGAACCCGCCGATCGACCCGATCCGCGAAGCGATCGTGATGTCGCTGGTGTCCTTCATCGGCCCGAAGCCCAACCTGCTGGACATCAACCAGGTCAACCCGCCGATGCGGCTCGAAGTGAGCCAGCCGATCCTGGACTTCGCCGACATGGCGAAGCTGCGCGACATCGGCAAGTACACGCAGGGCAAGTTCAAGAGCTACGTGCTCGACATCACCTACCCGCTCGCCTGGGGCGACGAAGGCGTCGAAGCCAAGCTGGCGTCGCTGTGCGCCGAAGCGGTGGACGCGATCAAGGGCGGCCACAACATCCTGATCGTGAGCGACCGCGGCGTGAGCCCGACGCAGGTGGCGATTCCGGCGGTGCTGGCTCTCTCGGCCGTGCACCAGTACTTGGTCCGTGAAGGCCTGCGCACCACGGCCGGCCTCGTCGTCGAAACCGGTTCGGCCCGCGAAGTGCATCACTTCGGCGTGCTCGCCGGCTACGGCGCGGAAGCCGTGCACCCGTACCTCGCGATGGAAACGCTGGCGGCCATGCACGCCGACCTGCCCGGCGACCTGAGCGCCGACAAGGCGGTCTACAACTACGTCAAGGCCATCGGCAAGGGCCTGTCGAAGATCATGTCGAAGATGGGTGTCAGCACCTACATGAGCTACTGCGGCGCGCAGTTGTTCGAAGCCATCGGCCTGAACACCGAGACGGTGAACAAGTACTTCACCGGCACGGCCAGCCGCGTGGAAGGCATCGGCGTCTTCGAGATCGCCGAGGAAGCCATCCGCATGCACAAGGCCGCGTTCAGCGACGACCCGGTGCTCGCCAACATGCTGGATGCCGGCGGCGAATACGCCTGGCGCACGCGCGGCGAAGAGCACATGTGGACGCCCGACGCCATCGCCAAGCTGCAGCACAGCACGCGCTCCAACAACTGGAACACGTACAAGGAATACGCGCAGCTCATCAACGACCAGAACCGCCGGCACCTCACGCTGCGCGGGCTGTTCGAGTTCAAGATCGATCCGGCCAAGGCGATTCCGGTGGACGAGGTCGAAGCGGCCGCGGACATCGTCAAGCGTTTCGCCACCGGCGCGATGTCGCTCGGCTCGATCAGCACCGAGGCGCACGCCACGCTGGCCATTGCCATGAACCGCATCGGCGGCAAGAGCAACACGGGCGAGGGCGGCGAAGATCCGGCGCGCTACCGCAACGAGCTCAAGGGCATCCCGATCAAGCAGGGCGACACGCTCAAGAGCGTGATCGGCGCGGCCAACGTCGAGGTCGACCTGCCGCTCAACGATGGCGACTCGCTGCGTTCGCGCATCAAGCAGGTCGCGTCGGGCCGCTTCGGCGTCACCGCGGAGTACCTGCACTCGGCCGACCAGATCCAGATCAAGATGGCGCAGGGTGCCAAGCCGGGCGAGGGCGGTCAGCTCCCGGGCGGCAAGGTCACCGAGTACATCGGCAAGCAGCGTTATGCCGTCCCGGGCGTGGGCCTCATCTCGCCGCCGCCGCACCACGACATCTACTCGATCGAAGACCTGGCTCAGCTCATCCACGACCTGAAGAACACCGCGCCGCACGCGAGCATCAGCGTGAAGCTGGTGAGCGAAATCGGCGTCGGCACCATCGCCGCGGGCGTGGCCAAGTGCAAGAGCGACCACGTCGTGATCGCCGGCCATGACGGCGGCACGGGCGCCTCGCCCTGGTCGTCGATCAAGCATGCGGGCAGCCCGTGGGAAATCGGCCTGGCCGAGACGCAGCAGACGCTGGTGCTCAACCGCCTGCGCAGCCGCATCCGCGTGCAGGCCGACGGCCAGATGAAGACCGGCCGCGACGTCGCCATCGGCGCACTGCTGGGCGCCGACGAGTTCGGCTTCGCCACCGCGCCGCTGGTGGTCGAGGGCTGCATCATGATGCGCAAGTGCCACCTGAACACCTGCCCGGTGGGCGTGGCCACGCAGGACCCGATCCTGCGCAAGAAGTTCTCGGGCAAGCCCGAGCACGTCGTCAACTACTTCTTCTTCGTTGCGGAAGAAGTGCGCCAGATCATGGCCCAGCTGGGCATCCGCAAATTCGACGACCTGATCGGCCGCGCCGACCTGCTGGACACCCGCAAGGGCATCGAACACTGGAAGGCTTCGGGCCTGGACTTCAGCCGCCTGTTCGCGCTGCCGAACGTGCCGGCCGACGTGGCGCGCTTCCACGTCGAGAACCAGGACCACGGCCTGGACAAGGCGCTGGACGTGAAGCTCATCGAGAAGTCGCGCCCCGCCATCGACAAGGGCGAGAAGGTGCAGTTCATCGAGGTGGCGCGAAACGTCAACCGCTCGGTGGGCGCGATGCTTTCGGGCGCGCTGACCAAGGTGCATCCGCAGGGCCTGCCCGACGATTCGATCCGCATCCAGCTCGAAGGCACGGGCGGTCAGTCGTTCGGTGCGTTCCTCGCGCGCGGCATCACGCTGTACCTGATCGGCGATGCCAACGACTACACCGGCAAGGGCCTCTCGGGCGGCCGCGTGGTGGTGCGTCCGAGCCTGGACTTCCGCGGCGAGGCGGTGCGCAACACGATCGTCGGCAACACCGCGCTGTACGGCGCGACGACCGGCGAGGCGTATCTCTGCGGCGTGGCCGGCGAGCGTTTCGCGGTGCGCCTCTCGGGTGCCACGGCGGTCATCGAAGGCACGGGCGACCACGGTTGCGAATACATGACCGGCGGCACGGTCGCGGTGCTCGGCAAGACCGGCCGCAACTTCGCGGCAGGCATGAGCGGCGGTGTCGCGTTCGTCTACGACGAGGACGGCCAGTTCGCCACGCGCTGCAATCTCTCGATGGTGTCGCTCGACAAGGTGCTGACCTCCGCCGAGCAGACCGCCAGCGTGCATCGCAAGATCTGGCACGGCGGCGAGACCGACGAAGCGCAACTGAAGAAGCTGCTCGAAGAACACCACCGCTGGACCGGCAGCAAGCGCGCGCGCGAGCTGCTGGACAACTGGGCCGTGTCGCGCACCAAGTTCGTCAAGGTGTTTCCGAACGAATACAAGCGGGCGCTCGCCGAACTGCACGACCGCAAGGTCGAGTTGACCAGCAGCGGCAACAACGCGCACGTGGGGCTGGAGCCGCACGCGCTGGCTCCCGCATCGCAATCGGCTCCGGCCGCAGTTTGAAGATCAACCAAAAAGACTAGCCCTCGCATCGCATGCAGCGCATGACACCGTCACAGCCCCTTCGGGGAACACCGCGGAACCGGCTTTGCCGGGCCGCTGGTGTTGCCCCCTTGAGGGGGGAGGCGGCTACACGCAGTGAGCAAGCAACGGGGGTGTAAAGGACATCACGATGGGAAAGATCACCGGCTTCATGGAGCATGAGCGCATCGAAGAGGGCTACAAGCCTGTCGACGAGCGCGTCAAGCACTACAAGGAATTCGTCGTCGGCCTGACGCCCGAGCAGGCCAAGGTGCAGGGCGCGCGCTGCATGGACTGCGGCACGCCGTTCTGCAACAGCGGCTGCCCGGTCAACAACATCATTCCGGACTTCAACGACCTCGTGTACCGCAACGACTGGCAGAACGCCTTCGCGGTGCTCGACTCGACCAACAACTTCCCCGAGTTCACCGGCCGCATCTGCCCCGCGCCCTGCGAGGCGGCCTGCGTGCTCAACGTGAACGACGACGCGATCGGCATCAAGTCGATCGAGCACGCGATCATCGACCGCGCCTGGGACGAAGGCTGGGTCGCGCCGCGCGTGGCCAAGCACAAGACCGGCAAGAAGGTGGCGGTGGTGGGTGCGGGCCCGGCCGGCATGGCGGCCGCGCAGCAACTGGCGCGCGCCGGCCACGATGTGACGCTGTTCGAGAAGAACGACCGCATCGGCGGCCTGCTGCGCTACGGCATCCCCGACTTCAAGATGGAGAAGACGCACATCGACCGCCGCGTCGAGCAAATGAAGGCCGAGGGCGTCGTCTTCCGCACCGGCGTGATGATCGGTGCCGCAAAGGATCCGCTGGGCAAGGGCTCCAAGGTGACCAACCTCGCCAAGGAAACCATCACGCCCGAGCAGTTGCAGAAGGACTTCGACGCCGTGGTGCTCACCGGCGGCGCCGAGCAATCCCGCGACCTGCCGGTGCCCGGCCGCGACCTGGACGGCATCCATTTCGCGATGGAGTTCTTGCCGCAGCAGAACCGCGTCAACGCGGGCGACAAGGTCAAGGGCCAACTGCGCGCCGAAGGCAAGCACGTCATCGTCATCGGCGGCGGCGACACCGGCTCCGACTGCGTGGGCACCAGCAACCGCCATGGCGCCGTGAGCGTCACGCAGTTCGAACTGATGCCCCAGCCGCCCGAGGAAGAGAACCGTCCGCTGACCTGGCCCTACTGGCCGATCAAGCTGCGCACCAGCTCCAGCCATGAAGAAGGCTGCGAGCGCGAGTTCGCCATCTCGACCAAGGAATTCATCGGCGAGAAGGGCAAGGTCACGGGCCTGAAGACCGTTCGCGTCGAATGGAAGGACGGCAAGATGCAGGAAGTGGCCGGCAGCGAGCAGATCCTCAAGGCCGACCTCGTGCTGCTGGCGATGGGCTTCATCAGCCCCGTGGCCGCCGTGCTCGATGCTTTCGGCGTGGAGAAGGATGCACGCGGCAATGCGCGTGCGAGCGTCGACTTCATCGGCGGCTATGCCACCAATGTGCCGAAGGTGTTTGCAGCGGGCGACATCCGCCGCGGCCAGTCGCTCGTGGTGTGGGCGATTCGGGAAGGCCGCCAGGCCGCGCGCTCGGTGGACGAATTCCTGATGGGATTCAGTGATTTGCCGCGCTGAATTTTGTTTCAATTTCGCGGGGCGCTTCGCGGCCCCGCTATCATTCGCGGAAACCGCATGCCGGGATGCCTGAAAAGGCGCCCGGCTTTTTTATTGAGATGGACCCAGCCACACCGCCACAACCATTCGCAGAGTTCCGTGACGTCACGTTCGGCTACGGCACGCGTACGATCCTCGACGGCGTCTCGTTCGCCGTCCCGCGCGGCAAGGTCACGGCACTGATGGGCGCCTCCGGTGGTGGCAAGACCACCGTGCTGCGATTGATTGGCGGACAGCAGCGGGCGCAGCGCGGCGAAGTGCTCTTCGACGGCCAGGACGTCGGCAAGTTCGACAACGCGGCGCTCTACCTGGCCCGGCGCCGCATGGGCATGCTGTTCCAGTCCGGCGCGCTCTTCACCGACATGACCGTGTTCGACAACGTGGCGTTTCCGCTGCGCGAGCACACGCAGTTGTCCGAAGCGCTGGTGCGCGATGTGGTGCTCATGAAACTCGATGCGGTGGGCCTGCGCGGTGCGCGCGACCTGATGCCCAGCGAGGTGTCGGGCGGCATGGCGCGGCGCGTGGCGCTGGCGCGTGCGATCGCGCTCGACCCCGACCTCGTCATGTACGACGAACCTTTCGCCGGTCTCGACCCGATCTCTCTGGGCACCGCAGCGCGGCTTATTCGACAGCTCAACGACACGCTGGGGCTCACCAGCATCATCGTGTCGCACGACCTGGAAGAAACCTTCCGCATCGCCGATCATGTGATCATCCTGGCCAACGGCAGCATTGCCGCGCAGGGCACGCCGGCCGAGGTGCGTGAAAGCGTCGATCCGCTGGTGCACCAGTTCGTGAACGCGCTGCCCGACGGGCCGGTGCGTTTCCACTATCCGGGTGTCAGCATCGAAGACGACTTCGGCAATGTCGAAGGAGGGCGTTCATGAGCTGGTGGAAGCCCGCCGATGTCGGCTTTGCCGTGCGCAGCCATCTCGCGAATCTTGGTTATGGCGCCAAGCTTTTCATGCGTCTCCTGGGTCCGGGCGCGCAGATCATGCGTCGCTTCAGCCTCGTGCGCGACCAGATCCATTTCCTCGGCAACTACTCGCTCGCGATCATTGGCGTGTCGGGGCTGTTCGTCGGCTTCGTGCTGGGGCTGCAGATGTATTACGCGCTGCAGCGCTACGGCTCGTCCGAGGCGCTTGGCCTGCTGGTCACGTTGAGCCTGGTGCGCGAACTCGGGCCCGTGGTGGCGGCCTTGCTCTTTACCGGGCGGGCGGGCACATCACTCACCGCCGAAATCGGCCTCATGAAAGCCGACGAGCAATTGAGCGCCATGGAAATGATGGCGGTCGATCCGGTGCAGCGCATCCTCGCGCCGCGCTTCTGGGCCGGCGTCATCACCATGCCGCTGCTGGCGGCCGTGTTCAGCGCGGTCGGCATCATGGGCGGCTACGTGGTGGGCGTGCTGATGCTGGGGGTCGACCCGGGTGCGTTCTGGGGCCAGATGCAGGGCGGCGTCGACGTGTGGCGCGACGTCGGCAACGGCGTCATCAAGAGCATCGTCTTCGGCTTCACCGTGACTTTCATTGCACTGCTGCAGGGTTACTCGGCCCAGCCCACGCCCGAAGGCGTGTCGCGCGCGACGACGCGCACGGTGGTCACCGCATCGCTGGCAGTGCTTGGGCTGGACTTCCTGCTCACCGCCATGATGTTCAGTATCTAAAGGGGCTCCGCTCCAATCGTTCTAAAGAGTGCAAACCATGCAACGTTCCAACAACGACATCTGGGTCGGCCTTTTCGTGCTCATCGGCGCGGCGGCATTGCTGTTTCTGGCGCTGCAGTCGGCCAATCTGCTGAGCCTGAATTTCCAGAAGACCTACACGGTCACCGCGCGCTTCGACAACATCGGTGGTTTGAAGCCACAAACCGCGGTCAAGAGCGCAGGCGTGGTGGTTGGACGGGTGGAATCCATCGCGTTCAACGACAAGGCCTTTCAGGCCGACGTGACGCTGGCACTTCAAAACCGTTACAGTTTTCCCAAGGACAGCTCGCTCAAGATATTGACCAGTGGCTTGCTCGGCGAGCAGTACATCGGCATCGAAGCGGGCGCCGAGGAGAAGAACTTGCAAGCCGGCGACACCATCACTTCGACCCAATCGGCCGTGGTGCTAGAAAACCTGATCAGCCAGTTCCTTTACAGCAAGGCGGCCGAAGGGGGCTCGAATACGGCGCCGGGAACAGCCAACAAAAAATGACATCACGACTCTTTGCATCGAATGCTATGAAAAACATAGCGACTACTGCTCGCTGGGCCATTGCAGCCGCCGCTCTGGCGAGCGCCGCCGGATGCGCCACCGGGCCGAACGCCAATCCGGTCGATCCGTTCGAACCCTTCAATCGCGGCGTCACGCGCTTCAACGAGACGGTCGACAACGCGGTCTTCGTGCCAGTGGCCACGGCTTACCAGCGTGCATTGCCGTCGATGGTTCGCACCGGCGTGGACAACTTCTTCAACAACCTGGGCGACGTCTGGAATCTCGCCAACAACGTCGTGCAGCTCAAGCTGCAAGGCAGCGCCGAGACCTTCATGCGGCTCAATGTCAACACGTTCTTCGGGCTTGGCGGCCTGCTCGACGTGGCGACCGAGGCGGGCATCCCCCGCCACGAAGAAGACTTCGGGCAGACGCTGGGCTACTGGGGCGTGGGCGCCGGCCCCTATGTAGTGCTGCCGTTGCTGGGCCCATCGACGCTGCGTGACACCGCCGCGTTGCCGGTGGACCGCTTGGGCGATCCGGTTTCGCAGATGAACGACGTGGCCTGGCGCAATTCGCTCACCGTGCTGCATGCCGTCGACACGCGCTCGCAGTACCTGCGCGCCGGCCGTCTGCTCGGCGAAGCAGCGCTCGACAAGTATTCGTTCACACGGGATGCATTCCTGCAGCGGCGCCGCAGCCAGGTCTACGATGGCAATCCGCCGGACGACGGTGCAGGCAACAGCCCCGCAGAAGACGGCACCGAAAGTAAATAAGAGCCAAGAAGCGCGGAAGCGGACGATGAAGCCGCTTGCATCCGGTTGCAAGGCTTCACCTGCGCTTCAGGAACCCGGTCGGCCCCGGGCCTGTCGAATCCGTTCTTGTCGCAGCACCCCTTGCTTTGTGCGATCCGGGTGCTTCGTCGATTTTTCAAATTTGAGGGACTCTCCATGAACAACAAGATCTTGCTGCAACGACGCGATATGAGCCGACTGGTCCTGGCCGGGGCCCTGCTGCTGGGCGCTGCCACCGCCTTCGTCCGTCCGGCCTACGCCGCCGATGAGGCACCCGACGCGCTGGTCAAGCGCCTGTCGAGCGATGTGCTCGATACGATCAAGGCCGATTCGTCGATCAAGGCCGGCGACGTCAACAAGATCATGCTGCTGGTCGACAGCAAGATCATGCCCAACGTCAACTTCCAGCGCATGACGGCTTCGGCGGTCGGCCCGGCCTGGCGCCAGGCCACCCCCGAGCAGCAAAAGCGGCTGCAGGAAGAGTTCAAGGCCCTGCTGGTTCGCACCTACGCCGGCGCGCTCGACCAGGTGGTCGACCAGACCGTCACCGTGCGCCCGTTCCGCGGCTCGGCCGACGACAAGGAAGTGCTGGTCCGCACCGAGATCCAGGGCCGCGGCGAACCGGTGCAGCTCGACTACCGCCTGGAGAAGACGCCAGGCCAGGGCGCAGGCTGGAAGGTCTACAACCTGAATGTGCTGGGCGTCTGGCTGGTCGACACCTACCGCACGCAGTTCGCGCAGGAAATCAACAAGAGCGGCATCGACGGCCTGATCACCGCGCTGGCCAGCCGCAACAAGAGCAACACCAAGAGCTGACCGGCCGACATCGCCATGCTGGTCCTGCCCACCAAGCTCACCCACGACGAGGCCCCGGCCTGCATGCGCATGCTGCAGCAGGGGCTGAAGGGCCAGACGGATTCGTCGTCCACGGTGGTCGATGCCACCGCGCTGGCGCAATTCGATTCGTCGGCGCTGGCGGTGCTGCTCGAGTGCCGGCGCGAGTCCAGCGCGCTGGGCCGCGGCTTCTCGGTCAAGGGCCTCTCGCCGCGCCTGCGCGAACTGGCAGCGCTGTACGGCATCGCGGGCCTTTTGCCCGCCGCGCCCTGAAAAAGTAACGGCCCCTTAAAATCGCGGGCTCCCATGCCCGCGATCTCATTCCAATCGGTCTCCAAGACCTACCCCCCCTCCAGACAGCAGAAAGCCCAAGGCAAACAAGGCTTGCGCGCGGTCGACGAGGTCTCCTTCCAGATCGAGCCGGGCGAGTTCTTCGGCCTGCTCGGCCCCAACGGCGCCGGCAAGACCACCCTGATCAGCATGCTCGCGGGCCTTTCGCGGCCCACGTCCGGCGCCATCAGCGTGCATGGTTTCGACGTGCAGCGCGACTACGCCGAGGCGCGCCGCCAGCTGGGCATCGTGCCGCAGGAACTGGTGTTCGACCCCTTCTTCAACGTGCGCGAGTCGCTGCGCATCCAGTCGGGCTACTTCGGCATCAAGAACAACGACGACTGGATCGACGAGCTGCTGCACAGCCTCGGTCTCACCGACAAGGCCACGGCCAACATGCGGCAGCTCTCGGGCGGCATGAAGCGCCGCGTGCTGGTGGCGCAGGCGCTGGTGCACAAGCCGCCCGTCATCGTGCTGGACGAGCCCACGGCAGGCGTCGACGTCGAGCTGCGCCAGACGCTCTGGCAGTTCGTCGCCAGACTCAACAAGCAGGGCAGCACCGTGCTGCTCACCACCCATTACCTCGAAGAGGCCGAGGCGCTGTGCAGCCGCATCGCGATGCTCAAGCTGGGCCGCGTGATCGCTCTCGACCGCACCAGTGAACTCCTGAAATCGGCCGCGAGCAACGTGCTGCGCTTCAAGACCGATGCGATGCTGCCCTGGGCCATTGCCCAGCACGCGCGAATCACCGGGCGCATCGTGCAGCTGCCGGCGCAGAACGCCCATGAAGTCGAACAACTGCTGGCCGCGATCCGCGAAGCCGGCGTCGCGGTGGAAGACGTGGAAATGCGCAAGGCCGACCTGGAAGACGTGTTCATCGACCTGATGGCGGGCGAGCAGACCCCGCTGGAGGTCGCAAGATGATGGCAGTGACCGGTTGGCGCGCGCTGCTCTACAAGGAGACGCTGCGCTTCTGGAAGGTCGGCTTCCAGACCGTCGGTGCGCCGGTGCTCACCGCGCTGCTCTATTTGATGGTGTTCGGCCATGTGCTCGAAGACCATGTGAAGGTCTACGGCTCGGTCGGCTATACGGCCTTCCTGGTGCCGGGGCTCGTGATGATGAGCGTGCTGCAGAACGCCTTTGCGAACAGCTCGTCCTCGATCATCCAGAGCAAGATCATGGGCAACCTCGTGTTCGTGCTGCTCACGCCGCTGTCGCACTGGGGCTGGTTCTTCGCCTACGTGGGCTCGTCGATCATCCGCGGGCTGGCCGTGGGGCTTGGCGTATTCGTGGTCACCGTGTTCTTCGCGATGCCGAATTTCGTGGCGCCGGTCTGGATCGTCGTTTTCGCGCTGTTGGGCGCTGCGATGCTGGGTACCCTCGGCCTCATCGCCGGCCTCTGGGCCGAGAAGTTCGACCAGATGGCCGTGTTCCAGAACTTCCTGATCATGCCCATGACGTTTCTCTCGGGCGTGTTCTATTCGATCGGCTCGCTGCCGCCGTTCTGGCAGAGCGTGAGCCACCTGAACCCGTTCTTCTACATGATCGATGGCTTTCGCTACGGCTTCTTCGGCGTGAGCGACGCCTCGCCCTGGCTGAGCCTGGGCATCGTCGGCACCGCCTGGCTGGTGGTGAGCGCGATTGCTGTTCATCTCCTTCGTATCGGCTACAAAATCCGAGGCTGAAAGCCTCCTTCCAGACCCCATGACCGCCGAACAACTCCAGGCCCTGATCCAGTCCCATCTCCCGTGCGAGCACATCTCGCTGGAGGGCGACGGCCGACATTGGTACGCGACCATCGTCTCGGCCGAATTCGAGGGCAAGCGCGCCATCCAGCGCCACCAGCGGGTCTACGCCACCCTCGGTGCGAAAATGCACACCGACGAAGTGCATGCGCTCTCGATGAAAACCTACACGCCGGCCGAATGGGCGGCGGTGGAAAAGTAAATTCCGGCCCCCGGGCCACCCCATTTCGCTGGATCCTCGATGGACAAACTTCTGATTCGCGGCGGGCGCCAGCTTCGCGGCGAGGTACTCATTTCCGGCGCCAAGAATGCCGCGCTACCCGAGCTGTGCGCGGCGCTGCTGACCGACCAGCCCGTGACGCTGCACAACGTGCCCCGACTGCAGGACGTGTCGACCATGCTCAAGCTGGTGCGCAACATGGGCGTCGTGGCCGAGCGCGACGACAACGGCACCGTGCAACTGAACGCTGGCGATCTCACCAATCCCGAAGCCCCTTACGAGCTGGTCAAGACCATGCGCGCCTCGGTGCTGGCGCTCGGCCCGCTGCTCGCGCGCTTCGGACACGCCAAGGTGTCGCTGCCCGGCGGCTGCGCCATCGGCTCGCGCCCCGTCGACCAGCACATCAAGGGCCTGCAGGCGATGGGCGCCGAGATCGTGGTCGAGCATGGCTACATGATCGCCAGCCTGCCGGCAGGCCGCACCCGCCTGAAGGGCGCGCGCATCCTGACCGACATGGTCACCGTCACCGGCACCGAGAACTTCCTCATGGCCGCCGCGCTGGCCGAGGGCGAGACGCTGCTGGAAAACGCAGCGCAGGAGCCCGAGATCGTCGACTTGGCCGAGATGCTGATCCGCATGGGCGCCAAGATCGAAGGCCATGGCACCAGCCACATCCGAATCCAGGGCGTCGAGAAGCTGCACGGCTGCGAGCACGCCGTCGTGGCCGACCGCATCGAGGCCGGCACGTTCCTCTGCGCCGTCGCGGCCACGGGCGGCGAGGTGTTCCTGCGCCACGCCCGCCCCGACCACATGGACGCGGTGATCGACAAGCTGCGCGACGCCGGCTGCGCGGTCGCGCCGGAAGAGGGCGGTGTGCGCATCAGCTCCAAGGCCCCGGCCAGCGAGCACCTGAAGGCGCAGAGCTTCAGCACCACCGAATACCCCGGTTTCCCCACCGACATGCAGGCCCAGTTCATGGCGCTGAACGTGATTGCGCGCGGTGCCTCGATGGTCACCGAAACGATCTTCGAGAACCGCTTCATGCACGTGAACGAGATGGTGCGCCTGGGCGCGACCATCCACGTCGAAGGCAAGGTCGCGATGGTCGAAGGTGTGCAGCAACTGTCGGGCGCCACGGTGATGGCCACCGACCTGCGCGCCTCCGCCAGCCTCGTGATCGCCGGCCTCGTGGCCGAGGGCGAGACGCTGATCGACCGCATCTATCACCTGGATCGCGGGTACGACCGCATGGAGGCCAAGCTGCGCGGCCTCGGTGCCGACATCGAGCGCGTGACCGGAGCCGCCGCATGATCACGCTCGCTCTCTCCAAAGGCCGCATCTTCGAAGAGACGATGCCCCTGCTGGCCGCCGCCGGCATCGAGGTCACCGAAGACCCCGAGAAGTCGCGCAAGCTGATCCTGGAAACCACCCGCCCCGACGTGCGCGTGGTGCTGGTGCGCGCTTCCGACGTGCCCACCTACGTGCAGTACGGCGGCGCCGACCTCGGCGTGACCGGCCTCGACGTGTTGCTGGAAAACGGCAACCAGGGCATGTACCAGCCGCTGGACCTGCGCATCGCGGCCTGCCGCCTGAGCGTGGCCGTGCGCGCCGACTACGACTACGCCTCGGCCGTGCGCCAGGGCTCGCGCCTGCGCGTGGCGACCAAGTACGTGGGCCTCTCGCGCGAGTTCTTCGCGAGCAAGGGCGTGCACGTCGACCTCATCAAGCTCTACGGCAGCATGGAACTCGCGCCGCTCACGGGCCTGGCCGACGCCATCGTCGACCTGGTCTCCACCGGCAACACGCTCAAGGCCAACCACCTCGTGGAGGTGGAACGCATCATGGACATCAGCGCCCGGCTGGTCGTCAACCAGGCCGCGCTCAAGCTCAAGCGCGAGCCGATCCGCCGCATCATCGACGCCTTCGCGTCGGCCATTCCTCCCGCCCAATCTTCCGCCCCATGACTCTGAAAGCAGCCCCCGCCCGTCTCTCCACGACTTCAGCCAGCTTCGACGCTGAATTCAAGGCGCGGCTGCATTGGTCCGCGGATGCGGATGCTGCGATCGAGAAAGTGGTGGCGGACATCCTGGCCGATGTGCAGACGCGCGGCGACGATGCGGTGCTGGAATACACGCGCCGTTTCGACGGGCTGGGTGCCGCGTCCGTGCCGGAACTCGAACTGACACAAGCCGATTTCAAGGAAGCTTTCGACTCGCTGCCCGAAGACCAGCGCGCTGCGCTACAAGCCGCGGCCGACCGCGTGCGCAGCTATCACGAGGCGCAGAAGAAGGCCAGCGGCGAGAGCTGGAGCTACCGCGATGCGGACGGCACGCTGCTGGGCCAGAAGGTCACGCCGCTGGACCGCGTCGGCATCTACGTGCCCGGCGGCAAGGCGGCCTATCCGTCCAGCCTGCTGATGAACGCGATCCCGGCGCATGTGGCCGGCGTTGGCGAAATCATCATGGTCGTGCCGACCCCCGTGAAGGGCAGCGTCGCGACGGGCGGCGCGGGCGGGCAATCGTCGACGAAGGGCGAGCGCAACGTGCTGGTGCTCGCCGCCGCCTACGTGGCCGGCGTCACCCGCGCCTTCACCATCGGCGGCGCCCAAGCCGTGGCAGCACTCGCATATGGCACCGCCACCATCCCGGCGGTCGACAAGATCACCGGCCCCGGCAACGCCTACGTGGCGGCCGCCAAGCGCCGCGTGTTCGGCACCGTGGGCATCGACATGATCGCGGGCCCGAGCGAGATCCTCGTGCTGGCCGACGGCACCACGCCGCCCGAGTGGGTGGCGATGGATCTCTTCAGCCAGGCCGAGCACGACGAGCTGGCGCAGAGCATCCTGCTGTGCCCCGACGCCGCCTACATCGAGCGCGTGCAGGCCGAAATCGACCGCCTGCTGCCCACCATGCCGCGCGCGGAAATCATCGCCGCCTCGCTCAACGGCCGCGGCGCGCTGATCCACACGAAGAGCATGGAAGAGGCCTGCGAGATCAGCAACCGCATCGCCCCCGAGCACCTCGAAGTGAGCAGCAGCGAGCCGAACCGCTGGGAGCCACTGCTGCGCCACGCCGGCGCGATCTTCCTGGGCGCCTTCACCAGCGAGAGCCTGGGCGACTACTGCGCCGGCCCGAACCACGTGCTGCCCACCAGCGGCACGGCGCGCTTCTCCAGCCCGCTGGGCGTCTACGACTTCCAGAAGCGCTCCAGCCTGATCGAGGTGAGCGAAGCCGGCGCCCAGGTGCTCGGCCCGATCGCCGTGACGCTGGCGGAGGGCGAGGGCCTGCAGGCGCACGCCGAAGCCGCCCGGATGCGGCTCAGTAAGATCTGACGCTCCAATAACCCCGTTCCCGGGAGGAGCAAGCCAGATGATTCAACGTCTCTATCGTTCGCGGTTTTTCCGTTTCGCCGCCAGCCTGGTTGCAGGTGCCGCCTTGCTGGCCGCCTGCAGCCCGATGCCGCAGACGCGCACCCAAACGGCCGCGATGTCGGCAACCCCCAGCGCAGCGCCGGCCGCACCCGCGCCCGCACAGTTGGGCACCCAATGGGGCGAGGGCATCGAGTCGAAGACCCGTACCGTCGTGGCCAAGCGGCTGTCCGAGCAGCCCGATGAAGTGGCTTCGGTGGGCTACAACGAAGCGTCTGCCGTGCGCCGCGACGTGGGCAGCAACCCCGAGCGCCGGCTCAACCTGCAGCTGGCCCAGGGCGACGTCGAATGGTCGGTGCTCGATGAGAGCAATCGCCCGCTGCCGCTGCAGCGCGCGCGCCGCGGCAATAGCAGCAGCGACATGTTCCGCCTCGCCGGCGTCGAAGGCGCGCGCTACACGCTGCGCTTTCGCAACTTGAGCGACCGCAGCTACGAGGTGATCGCCACCGTCGACGGCCTGGACGTGCTCACCGGCAAGTCCGGGAGCCTGCGCAACGGCGGCTACGTGCTGCGCCCGCAGGAGACGCTGAACATCGAGGGCTTCCGCAAGAGCCAGAGCGAGGTCGCGGCCTTCCGCTTCGCCACCCCGGGCCGCGCCTATGCAGCGAACACCGAAGCGGGCGATGTGCGCAACATCGGCGTGATCGGCGCCGCGCTGTTCGAGCTCGAACAGCCCCAGGCTCCGCGCCGTCCGCGCCGCGATGCCACGCCGCCGCAGCCCAGCGCCTTCCCGGCCGATGGCGCCTATGCGCCGCCGCCGCGCTACCGCAAGTAAATGCCATGAAGAACAAGCGCGCCGCCCGTCTGTCGATGTTGGGATTCGTGCTGGCCCTCGCGGCCGGCACCGGTGCGCAGGCCATGACCCTCCGCGAGTTCCACACGCTCGAGGTCAAGGAAAAGAAAGAGGGCAAGGCTTACGCGAGCTACTACCTCGTGGGCGTGCTCGAAGGCCTGCGCGAAGCCAGCGACACCGCGCGGCGCACCGGGCAGAAGCCGCTGTTCTGCGTCGATGGCCGCCGGCTCGAGCCCTCGATGGCGCGTTCGCTCTTCCAGGCCGAGCTCAAGCGCAACGCCGAGTTGTACGAGGCCGACATGCCGGTGCAGCTGGTGTTGTCGAGCGCGCTGCAGAACAGCTTCCGGTGCGCGTCCTGATCCCGCCATGTTCGACAAGTTGAAAAAGGCCCTGATGGGCGGCGCCGCGAATGCGACGCCCACACGCGCCCAAGTGCGGCTGCAGGCCATGCTCGACGCACTGGAAGACGAGCCCGAGCAGACCTTCCTGGACAGCGCCGACGCCGAGCACCGGGTCGACATCCACGCCTTCGGCCGCAACTTCGTCGAAGACGGCGAATCGGCCGACGACGGAGGCTACGTGCTCGTCACCAACGGCATGAGTGACCGCCTCATGCCCGTGCCGCCCGCTAGCGTGCCCGAAGGCATGACGCGCGCAGCCGAGCTGGTCTGGTACGTGCGCGACCTGAACCCCGAATACATCTCGAACCTGCGCTGGCTCGCCAAGCTGCCGGCCTTCGACCGCTTTTTCCTCGCCAGCGGCCACCGCGTGCCGATGCCCGAGCCACCGCTGTCGTTCTGTGGGTTCCAGACCTTCTTCTTTCTCACGCCGATCTACGGCCCCGACGCGCGCATGCTCTCGGGCGTCACGGTCGATGAAGGCGAGGCCGTCGCCACGTTGACCGTCAACCTCATCTCCGAAGCCGAATACGCGCTGGTCAAGCGCGAGGACGGGCTCGGCGAACTGCTCGACCTGTTCGACGCCAACGACCACCCGATGGTCTTCGACCCCCAGCGAATCTCCTATGTCTGACTCTCTCCCCGCGCTCCAGCGCATCCGCGCCGACGTGCGCGCCATGCATGCCTACGCCGTGCAGGACGCGCGCGGCTTCATCAAGCTCGACGCGATGGAAAACCCCTTCGGCCTGCCGCACGCGCTGCAGGCCGAACTCGGCGCGCGGCTCGGCGCGCTGGCGCTCAACCGCTATCCGGGCGACCGCGGGGCCGACCTGCGGCGCGCGCTGGCCACCCACGCGCAGATGCCCGAAGGCTTTTCGCTGATGCTGGGCAACGGCTCGGACGAACTGATCTCGCTCCTGGCCATCGCCTGCGACCAGCCCGGCGCCGCGGTGCTCGCGCCCGTGCCCGGCTTCGTGATGTATGCGATGAGCGCCCAGCTGCAGGGCCTGCGCTTCGCCGGCGTGCCGCTCACGGCCGACTTCGAGCTGGACGAGGCCGCCATGCTGGCCGCCATCGCGCGCGAGAAGCCCGCCATCGTCTACCTCGCCTACCCGAACAACCCGACCGCCAATCTCTGGGACGATGCGGTCGTCGAGAAGATCGTCGAAGCCCAGGGCGTGCAGGGCGGGCTGGTGGTGATCGACGAGGCCTACCAGCCCTTCGCCGCTCGCAGCTACATCGACCGGCTCGCGAAGCACGGCCACGTATTGCTGATGCGCACGCTCAGCAAGTTCGGGCTGGCGGGCATTCGCCTGGGCTACCTCATGGGGCCCGCTGCGCTGGTCGCCGAGGTCGACAAGGTGCGTCCGCCCTACAACATCAGTGTGCTCAACTGCGAGTGCGCGCTGTTCGCGCTGGAGCACGCCGAGGTGTTCGAGGCACAGGCCAAACAGATCCGCGAGGAGCGCGAGCGCCTGATGATCGGCCTGGGCCGGCTGCCCGGCGTGAAGACCTGGCCGAGCGACGCCAACATGGTCCTTTTGCGCGTGCCCGATGCCACCAAGACTTTCGAGGGCATGAAGGCCCAGGGGGTCCTGGTGAAGAACGTTTCTAAAATGCACGAACTGCTGGCAAATTGCCTGCGCCTCACCGTCGGAACGGCCGACGAGAATGCGCGGATGCTGGCGGCACTCGAAGCCTCACTATGACCACCCCACAGAGCACCGACCGCACCGCGTCGGTCACCCGCAACACCGCCGAGACGAAGATCACCGTCAGCGTGAACCTCGACGGCACCGGCAAGGCGAAGCTCGCCACCGGCATCGGCTTCTTCGATCACATGCTCGACCAGATCGCCCGCCACGGGTTGATCGACCTCGACATTGACTGCCAGGGCGACCTGCACATCGACGGCCACCACACGGTGGAAGACGTGGGCATCACGCTCGGGCAGGCCGTGGCCCAGGCCATCGGCGACAAGAAGGGTATCCGCCGCTACGGCCATGCCTACGTGCCGCTGGACGAAGCGCTCAGCCGCGTGGTCATCGACTTCTCGGGCCGCCCGGGCCTCGTGATGCATGTGCCCTTCACCAGCGGAATGATCGGCACCTTCGACAGCCAGCTCACCTACGAGTTCTTCCAGGGTTTCGTGAACCACGCCTTCGTCACGCTGCACATCGACAACCTCAAGGGCGTCAACGCGCACCACCAGTGCGAGACCGTCTTCAAGGCCTTCGCCCGTGCCATGCGCGGCGCGCTGGAGCTGGATCCGCGCTCCGTCGGCGTCATTCCCTCGACCAAGGGTTCGCTCTGAAAGCCGCTGGCGAACAGCTATGAAATCTGTAGCAACGAATTCCGTCGCCGTGGTCGACTACGGCATGGGCAACCTGCACTCCGTGTCGCAGGCCGTGCGCCATGCGGCCGACCAGGTGGGCGTGGAGGTGTTCGTCACCTCGGACCCGGACGTGGTCCGCAAGGCCACGCGTGTGGTGCTGCCGGGGCAGGGCGCGATGCCCGACTGCATGCGCGAGCTGCGCGATTCCGGTCTTCAGGAATCCGTGCTCGAAGCGGCGGCGAACAAGCCGCTCTTCGGCGTTTGCGTCGGCATGCAGATGCTGCTGTCGCGCAGCGACGAAGGCCCGACCGACGGCCTTGGCCTCATACTGGGTGAGGTCATCAAGTTCGAATTGGCCGGCCGGCTGCAGGCCGACGGCAGCCGCTTCAAGGTGCCGCAGATGGGCTGGAACCAGGTGCGCCAGGCCCAGCCGCACGCGGTGTGGGCGGGCATACCGGACCAAAGCTATTTCTACTTCGTGCACAGTTTCTTCGCGCGGCCGGCCGACGCCCGGCACAGCGTGGGCGAGGCCGATTACGGCGCGAGCTTTACCGCAGCCATCGCACGCGATAACATTTTTGCCACCCAGTTCCACCCGGAGAAGAGTGCGGACCATGGGCTGCAGCTCTATCGCAACTTCCTCCACTGGAACCCCTGAACCATTTTTTCCGACCGGGCCGAACCTTCCACAGCCCGGCTTTCGCTCACTCGCGTCACTTCCATGCTCCTCATTCCCGCCATTGATCTCAAAGACGGCCACTGCGTTCGCCTCAAGCAGGGCGACATGGACCAGTCCACCATCTTCAGCGAAGACCCCGCCGCCATGGCCCGCAAGTGGGTCACCGCCGGTGCGCGGCGGCTGCACCTGGTCGACCTGAACGGCGCCTTTGCCGGCAAGCCGCAGAACCACGCGGCGATCAAGGCGATCCTGAAGGAAGTCGGCGACGACATCCCGGTGCAACTGGGTGGCGGCATTCGCGACCTGGACACCATCGAGCGCTACATCGACGACGGCCTGCGTTACGTGATCATCGGCACCGCCGCAGTCAAGAACCCGGGGTTCCTCAAGGACGCGTGCAGCGCCTTCGGCGGCCACATCATCGTGGGCCTGGACGCCAAGGACGGCAAGGTCGCCACCGACGGCTGGAGCAAGCTCACGGGCCACGAGGTGGCAGACCTCGGCAAGAAGTTCGAGGACTACGGGGTCGAATCGATCATCTACACCGACATCGGCCGCGACGGCATGCTCTCGGGCATCAACATCGAGGCGACCGTCAAACTCGCGCAGGCGCTGACCATTCCGGTGATCGCCTCGGGCGGCCTCTCGAACATGGCCGACATCGACCAGCTCTGCGCGGTCGAGTTCGAAGGCGTCGAGGGCGTGATCTGCGGACGCGCCATCTACTCGGGCGACCTCGACTTCGCCGCCGCGCAAGCCCGCGCGGACGAGCTGGCCGGCGCCTGAAGCCTTTTTCCTCTAAAGCCCTGTAGCGCGTGCTCTCCGCGCTCGCCATTGCCAACTACCGCTCGCTGCGCCAGCTGACGGTGCCGCTCGGCCGCCTCACGGTTGTGACGGGCGCCAACGGCAGCGGCAAGTCGAGCGTGTACCGCGCGATGCGCCTCTTGGCCGACATCGCCAATGGCGGTGTGATCCGCTCGCTGGTGCGGGAGGGCGGGCTGTCTTCCACGTTGTGGGCCGGGCCGGAGAGCTTTTCTGCCGCGATGCTGCGGGGCGAGATGCCGGTGCAGGGCACGAGGCGCAACGAGCCCGTCGCGCTGAAGCTGGGGTTCGCCGGCGCCGAGTCGGAGGATTTCGGATACGCGATCGACATCGGCCTGCCGCCGCCGATTCCCTCGACGGCTTTCTCGCGTGACCCGCAGATCAAGCACGAGGCGATCTGGAGCGGCCCGCTGCTGCGGCCCTCGACCCAACTGGTCGACCGCAAGGGTGGCGCGCTGCGCCTGCGCGAAGGCAAGGGCTGGCAGGCCGTGGGCCGGCCGATCCCGGCCTTCGCCAGCATGATGACGGAGCACGCCGACCCGCGCGATGCGCCCGAGATGCTCACGCTGCGGGAGCAAATGCGCTCCTGGCGCTTCTACGATCATTTCCGCTCCGACGCCGATGCACCCGCGCGCCTGCCGCAATTGGGCACCTACACGCCGGTGCTCGCCAACGACGGCGCCGACCTGGCCGCGGCGCTGCAGACCATCCGCGAGATCGGCGACGGCGAGGCACTCGACCGTGCCGTGGACGATGCCTTTCCAGGTGCCCGCGTCGAAGTCGAGGCCGAAGGCGATCGCTTCCAGACGCTGATGCACCAGCACGGCCTCCTGCGGCCCCTGACGGCCGCCGAACTCTCGGACGGCACCCTGCGCTACCTGTTGTGGATCGCGGCGCTGCTCACGCCCCGGCCGCCCGCGCTGCTGGTGCTCAACGAGCCCGAGACCAGCCTGCATCCCGACCTGCTGCCGGCGCTCGGCCGTCTCATCGCGCAGGCGGCGCGCCAGTCGCAGGTGATCGTGGTGTCGCACGCGGCGCGCCTGATCGCCGCGCTGGACGACTGCGAAGGCCTGCAACCGGTGGTGCTCGAAAAGCAGTTCGGCGAGACCCGCATCGCGAACCTCGACATGAGCGAGATCCCGCGCTGGGAGTGGCCAGCGCGGTAAGGAAGCGTCGGGCGCCTACTCGGCCTTCACCGACATCGTCTGGATGATCGTCTCCAGCTGCGCACTCATCGGCAGGTTGATGCTCTCGCCCGAGGGCAGCTTGCGCAGGAACCAGCGCTTGTATTGCCGCTCGATCTCGCCGTCTTCCGCCAGCACCTGGAAGGTGTCGTTGACCACCTTGGCCAGCTGCGCATCGCCCTTGCGGTACATGATCCCGTAGGGGTCGTACGAGAGGAAGTCGCCGACCACCTCGTAGTCGGCCTTGGCGGCGTCCTGGGCGATGAGGCCGTAGAGCAGCACATCGTCGGTCGCGAAGGCATCGGCCTGGCCGCTCTTCACGAGCCCGAAGGATTCCGCATGGTCGCGCGCCACCTGCAGGTTGATGCCGAGCTTGAACTTCTCCGACAAATCGCGCAGCGTCTTCTCGTTGGTGGTGCCGGCGGTCACGGCCACCTTCTTGCCGGCCAGGTCGCGGAACGACTTGATCGGCGCGCCTTTCTTCACCAGCACCTTGGTGCCCGAGACAAACATCGTCGGCGAGAAGCTCACGCGCTTCTGGCGTTCGAGGTTGTTGGTGGTGGAGCCGCACTCCAGGTCGACCTGGCCGCTGGCGACCGCGTCGATGCGCGAATCGGACGTGACGGGCACCCACTTGATCGTGAGGCTCTTGTTGACCGTGTCCTCGATGGCGGTGACCAGCGCGCGGCACAGTTCGATCGAATAGCCGATCGGCTCCTTGCGCGCATTGAGGTACGAGAAGGGCACCGACGACTCGCGGTAGCCGATGGTGATGGCGCCGGTCTCGCGCGCCTTGGCGAGGGTGCCGGTGAGCTGTTCCTGCGCGTGCGCCGGTGCGGTGGCAAGCGAGGCAGCCGCCAGCAATCCGGCAAGAAGAACCGACAGAACCGACCGCGTGGCCTTGGGCTTCATGGCGCGCCTCACGCGTGGGCCGGATGGGCGAGGGTGGCGTTGGCCTCCTCGTCGAGCGCCTTGGCGTTGACCTCGGCATCGCCCTCGGAGAGCAGTTCGCCCTCCCATTTGGCGACCACCGCGGTGGCGATGGAATTGCCCACCGCGTTCGTGGCCGAGCGGCCCATGTCGAGGAAGGTGTCGACGCCCAGGATCAGCAGCAGGCCGGCCTCGGGAATGTCGAAGTGGTTGAGCGTCGCGGCAATCACCACCAGCGAGGCGCGCGGCACGCCGGCCATGCCCTTGGAGGTGAGCATGAGGATCAGCAGCATCGTGACCTGCGTGCTGATCGGCATGTGGATGTCGTAGGCCTGCGCGATGAAGAGCACGGCGAAGGTGCAGTACATCATCGAGCCGTCCAGGTTGAACGAGTAGCCCATCGGCATCACGAAGCTGGATATCTTGCGCTTCACGCCGAAACGGTCGAGCGCCTGCAGGATCTTGGGGTACGCCGCCTCGGAACTCGCGGTGGCGAACGAGAGCAGGAAGGCTTCCTTGATGAGCACCAGCAGCTTGAACACGCGCGGTCCGAGGAACAGCAGGCCGGCCAGGATGAGCACGGCCCACAGCACGAACAGGCCCAGGTAGAAGTCGCGCATGAACACGGCGAACTTGATGAGAATGCCCAGCCCGTTCACGGCGACCGTGGCAGCCATGGCGGCCAGCACCGCCAGCGGCGCGAGCTTCATGACGTAGCCCGTGATCTTGAGCATCGCGTGCGAGAGCTCCTCGATTGCGGCCACCAGCGTCTTGGCCTTGTCGCCGAGCGAGGCCAGCGCCACGCCGAAGAACATCGAGAACACCACGATCTGCAGGATCTCGTTGTTGGCCATCGCCTCCACGAAAGACTTGGGCACCGTGTGGCTCACGAAGTCCTTGAAGGTGAATTTGCTGGTCGCGAGGTTGGCCGAGGCGCCGATGTCGGGCAGCGGCAGGCCCAGGTTCTCGCCGGGCTTGAGCAGGTTGGCCATGACCAGGCCGATGACCAGCGAAATGAGTGAGGCGGTGAGAAACCAGCCGATGGCCTTGCCGAACACGCGGCCCACCGATTTGGCATCGCCCATGTGCGCGATGCCCACCACCAGCGTGGAGAACACCAGCGGGCCGATCAGCATCTTGATGAGGCGCAGGAACACGTCGGAGACGATGGAAACGTAGTCCGCGATTTCCTTGGCAGCCTTCTTGTCCGGAAAGCTGGTGAAGATCATGTAGCCCACGATGATGCCCAGCACCATGGCGATCAGGATCCATGCCGCCATCGGCAATTTTTTCTTCATGCGTATCCCCTTTGTCGTGTGAGAGTGGTTTTTGTCGAAGGCTCGGGACCGACCTGCACCTTGTCCCCTCGTGCAAGCAGGCACAGGGTATCCAAAGAGGAGCGGGGCGCGCAATGGCTTCCAGTGCCAATTCCGTGCCATGGCACGGGCGCTGCCTACAATTCCTCACATGGAAATCACCCCGATCGAGTTTCGCGGCCAGCCCGCGATCCGAGCCCTTGGCGCAGATGGCAGCACGTTGACCGTGGCCCTGCATGGCGCGCAAGTGCTCTCGTGGACCACGGCCGACGGAGTGGAAAGGTTCTATGTCAGCCCCCGCGCCGTGTTCGACGGCAAGACCGCGATCCGCGGTGGCGTGCCCGTATGTTGCCCGCAGTTCAACATGCGCGGCATGCTGCCCAAACATGGTTTCATGCGCAATCTGCCTTGGGAGTCGCAGGGCACTGGCGCCTCGGGCGACACCCTGGCACTCCGGCTGCGCGACAACGAGGCCACCCGTGCGCTCTGGCCGCACGCTTTCGAGGCGCGCCTTGACGTGACGCTGGCTCCCGGCCAGTTGCGCATCGCGCTCACGCTGACCAACATCGACTCCGCGCCCTGGGCCTTTGCCGCGGCGCTGCATTCCTACCTTCATGTCGACGACATCGCCCAGGTGCGGCTCGAGGGCCTCGAAGGCGCCAACCGCTGGGATTCGCTGCGCGACGACCGCCATGTGGAGACCGCTGCCGCATTGCGGTTCGATGCCGAGTTCGACAGCGTCTATGTCGCGCCCGCAAAACCGCTGCGCCTCGTGCAGCCGGGCGGCACGCTCGAAATCTCGCAAAGCGCGAGCTGCACCGAAACCGTGGTGTGGAACCCCGGCGCCGAGCTCTGCGCCAAGCTGGCCGACATGCCGGCCGACGGCTACCGCCACATGCTCTGCGTCGAGGCGGCCCGCATCGACGAACAAGTGACCCTGGCGCCCGGCGCCCAATGGCAGGGCTGGCAACAGCTCACCGTTCTCTGATTTCCTTCCGGTTCAAATTCCCATGCTTGCCAAACGCATCATTCCCTGCCTCGACGTTACCGGCGGCCGTGTCGTCAAGGGCGTCAACTTTCTCGAACTGCGCGATGCCGGCGACCCGGTCGAGATCGCCGCGCGCTACAACGCGCAGGGCGCCGACGAACTCACCTTCCTGGACATCACCGCCACCAGCGACGGGCGCGACCTGATCCTGCCGATCATCGAGGCGGTGGCTTCGCAGGTCTTCATTCCGCTCACGGTCGGCGGCGGCGTGCGCACCGTGGCTGATGTGCGCCGGCTCCTCAATGCGGGCGCGGACAAGACCAGCTTCAACTCGGCCGCCATCG
This sequence comes from Variovorax paradoxus EPS, assembly GCF_000184745.1. Classification (NCBI taxonomy): domain Bacteria; kingdom Pseudomonadati; phylum Pseudomonadota; class Betaproteobacteria; order Burkholderiales; family Comamonadaceae; genus Variovorax; species Variovorax paradoxus. Next base: position 1,417,878 of record NC_014931.1, read on the forward strand.
CCGATCCGCAGGTGATCAACGATGCCTCGCAGAAGTACGGCTCGCAGTGCATCGTGGTGGCCATCGATGCCAAGCGCCGCACGCCCGAAGAGGCGGCCACGCGCGGTCCGGGATGGGATGTGTACAGCCACGGCGGCCGCAAGAACACGGGCATGGACGCCGTGCAATGGGCCACCGAGATGGCGCGCCGCGGCGCGGGCGAAATCCTCCTCACGAGCATGGACCGCGACGGCACCAAAAGCGGTTTCGACCTCGCACTGACACGCGCGGTGAGCGATGCGGTCAGCGTGCCGGTGATCGCCTCGGGCGGCGTCGGCAACCTGGACGACCTCGCCGACGGCATCCAGACCGGCGGCGCCGATGCGGTGCTGGCGGCCAGCATTTTTCACTACGGCGAACACACCGTGGGCGAGGCGAAAGCCCGCATGGCGGCGCGGGGCATCCCTGTCCGGATTTAAGGCTCCTTCGTGGGATACCGCGGAACCGGCTTTGCCGGGCCGCTGGTATCGCCCCCTTCGAGGGGGGAGGAGAAGCGACACGAAGTGCGCGAAGCCTGGGGGTGGGACAATACTTCCATGAATTGGCTCGATGAAGTGAAGTGGGACGCGAACGGCCTGGTGCCGGTCATCGCGCAGGAACAAGGCAGCAACGACGTGCTGATGTTCGCCTGGATGAACCGCGAGGCGCTCGAGAAGACCGCCGAGCTGGGCCGTGCGGTGTATTTCAGCCGCTCGCGCAACAAGCTCTGGTTCAAGGGCGAGGAATCGGGCCACGTGCAGACCGTGCACGAGATCCGCCTGGATTGCGACAACGACGTGGTGCTGCTCAAGGTCACCCAGCTGGGCCACGAACCCGGTATCGCCTGCCACACCGGCCGCCACAGCTGCTTCTTCAGCAAGTACGAAAAAGGCCAGTGGACCGTGGTCGAGCCGGTCTTGAAAGACCCGGAGTCGATCTACAAATGACCGGCACCGTGAACAACACCTCCGATGCTCTCGCACGCTTGGCCGCGGTCATCGAGACCCGCCTGCCCGCGAACGGTGGCGACCCCGAGAAGAGCTACGTCGCGCGCCTCCTGCACAAGGGCCCCGACGCCTTCCTGAAGAAGATCGGCGAGGAAGCCACCGAAGTCGTGATGGCCGCCAAGGACGCCGATCACGGCGGCGACCGCTCGAAAATAGTGAACGAAGTGGCCGACCTGTGGTTCCACACCATGGTGGCGCTCGCGCACTACGGTTTCTCGCCGGCTGAAGTCGTCGCGGAGCTCGAGCGCCGCGAGGGCACCAGCGGCATCGAGGAAAAGGCCCTGCGCAAAGTGCAGGCCCGCGAGGCATCCAACGATTGAAAGGACATCCCATGGCCAACGACATCGTGAACGTGGAACCCGACGAATCGCTCAAGACTTGGGGCTGGGTGAGCTACATCCTGCACCTGATCGTGGCCATCGGCGCGGTCCTCCCGGGAGCGCAGGCCTCCATCGTCATCCTGCTGGTGGCCCTGGTGATCGATTTCGTGAAGCGCGACGACGCGGCCGGCACCTGGCAGGCCTCGCACTTCAGCTGGCGCATCCGTTCGGTGATCTGGGCCGGCCTGCTTTACATCGTCACCTCGTGGCTCTGGCTGCTGTTCTTCGTTCCGGGCTGGATCGCCTGGAGCCTGATTTCGCTGTGGTTCCTGTACCGGATCGTGAAAGGCATGATCCGCATGAACGACAACCGCCCGATGGAACCCAAAGATGTCATCTGATCCGAACTGCGTTTTCTGCAAAATCGTCGAAGGAAAGATCCCTTCGCGCAAGGTCTACGAAGACGAGGACCTGTTCGGTTTCCATGACATCGCGCCCTGGGCGCCGGTGCATTTCATGCTGGTGCCCAAGAAGCACATCGCCTCGATGGCGCAGCTCACGCCTGACGACGCCGCCCTCATGGGCAAGATCATGACCCTGGCGCCGAAGCTGGCGCTGGAGCAGGGCTGCAGGCCCTATCCGGACGGCGGCTATCGCGTCGTCGTCAACACCGGCACCGAGGGCGGGCAGGAGGTTCACCATCTCCATGTGCACGTCATGGGCGGTCCCCGGCCATGGCTTCGCGGCTGAACTTCGTTAAGCCAAACTGTCACATTTCGACCGACTAAAATCGGACACATTCTTAGGAGTCTTCCATGGGTTCTTTTTCTATCTGGCACTGGCTGATCGTGCTGCTCGTCGTGGTCATGATCTTCGGCACCAAGAAGCTGCGGAACATGGGTTCGGACCTTGGTGGCGCCGTCAAGGGCTTCAAGGACGGCATGAAGGATGCCAACGGCAACCCCACCACCGACGCAACTGCCGCTTCGTCGGCCCCCGCGGCGCAAGTGACCGGTCAGCCGGCCAACAGCGACAAGACGATCGACGTCGAAGCGCGTCAGAAGTCCTGAGCGCGGACCGCACGTGCTCGACCTCGGCATTGAGAAGCTGGCGCTGATCGGCGTCGTGGCGCTGATCGTCATAGGGCCGGAGAAGCTGCCGCGCGTGGCTCGCACGGTCGGCACCTTGCTCGGCAAGGCCCAGCGCTACGTGAACGACGTCAAGGCCGAAGTCAACCGCTCGATGGAGCTGGACGAACTCCGCAAGATGAAGACCACGGTGGAGGAGGCGGCGCGCGACGTCGAGAACAACATCCACACCGGCGCGAGCGAATTCGAAAAGCAGTTTTCCGGCTCCGGCGAAACGCTCTCGGCACTGGCCGAGCCTGAAGTTTCGGTGCCCGAGTACAAGCACCCCCGCAAGAACTGGCGCCTGAAGCAGGGTGCCACGCCTAATTGGTACAAGGCGCGCAACGGCGTTCGGACCAAGGCCTTGTCGGGTGCGGCGCGGGTTGCCCGCTTCCGTCCGCACAAGATCAACTAGCGCTTCAACACCCCGCACACCCCCGCGTCTCTCGCTTGCCGCACGCCGGCCGAAGCCACGCTCTTTCCTTTCCCCATGGCCGATTCCGACGACAAGAACAAAGACAAAGAAGACGAGCTGGCGGGCACCGAGCAGCCGTTCGTGCAGCACCTCGTCGAGCTTCGCGACCGCCTGCTCTACTGCGTCTACGGCCTCGCTGTCGCGGGCATCCTGCTCGCTATCTGGCCCGGACCGGGCGGACTCATCGACCTGATCGCGATGCCCATCCGCGCGCACATGCCGCCGGACGCCAAGCTCATCGCCATCGGCGTGTTCTCGCCGTTCTTCGTGCCGCTCAAGGTGCTGATGATGACGGCCGTGCTGCTGGCGCTGCCGTGGCTCATGTACCAGGCCTGGATGTTCATTGCGCCGGGGCTCTACAGCCACGAGAAGCGCTTTGCACTGCCGTTGATTTTCTTCGGCAGCCTGCTGGCCTATGCGGGCATTGCCTTCGTGCAGTTCTTCGTGCTGGACAAGATGTTCAGCTTCATCCAGAAGTTCACGCCGGCCGCGGTGGCGGCAACGCCCGACATCTCGTCGTACGTGGAGGCCATCCTCTCGCTCTACATCGCGTTCGGCGTCGCCTTCCAGGTGCCGATCGTGGTGATGCTGCTGGTGCGCTTCGAGATGGTGACGATCGAGAAGCTGAAGTCCTTCCGCGGCTACTTCATCGTGGTGGCCTTCGTGGTGGCCGCGGTGCTCACGCCGCCCGACGTTGTGTCGCAGCTCGCGCTGGCGATTCCGATGTGCCTGCTGTACGAGGTGGGCATCATCGGGGCGCGCTACTTCGCGATGGGCGGCAAGAAGCCGGCGGAAGAAGAAAACGCCGACTCTTCGGCATAACAGGCTCGCCCTCAGGCTGCGCGCACTTCGTGTCGCGCGCGCCTTCCTCCTGCCGGGGGTAACACCTGCGGCTCGGCGAAGCCGGTTCCGCGGTGTTCCTGAACGAATCCCCGCCTCTTACTCTTGTTGATTCGGCACTTGCCGGACCGGGCTCTTCGGCCGGAGCCCCGGCGTCACATCCAGTTCCATCTTGTCGCTGCCGCGCTGCAGCGCAAAGCGCGCGGTGTCGCCGGGCTTGAGGCCCGCGACGGCGGTCAGCAGGGCCTGCACGTTGTCGGTCTTCTTCTCGCCCACCGAGGTGATCACGTCGCCCGGCCGGATACCTGCCTTGGCAGCGGGACCGTTCTGCAGCACGCCGGTGATGATCACACCCGCATCGGCCTTCACGCCGAAGGTCTCGGCCAGTTCGGGCGAGAGGTCGTTCGGCTCCACGCCGATCCAGCCGCGGCGCACCTGGCCTTCCTTGACGATGCCTTCCAGCACGATCTTGGCCATCGACACCGGAATGGCGAAGCCGATGCCCATGCTGCCACCCGAGCGCGAGTAGATCGCGGTGTTGATGCCCTGCAGGTTGCCGTTGACGTCGATCAGCGCGCCGCCCGAGTTGCCGGGGTTGATGGCCGCATCGGTCTGGATGAAGTTCTCGAAGTTGTTGATGCCCAACTGGTTGCGGCCGAGCGCCGAGACGATGCCGCTCGTCACCGTCTGGCCCACGCCGAAGGGGTTGCCGATGGCCAGCACCTGGTCGCCCACCAGCAGCTCGTCGGAGTTGCCCAGAACGATCACCGGGAGCTTGTCGAGCTCGATCTTGAGCACCGCCAGGTCGGTGTCGGGATCGGTGCCGATCACCTTGCCGCGAGCGTGGCGGCTGTCGTTCAGGGTCACTTCGATTTCGTCGGCGCCCTCGACCACGTGGTTGTTGGTGAGGATGTAGCCGTCGGTGCTCACGATCACGCCGCTGCCCAGGCCCACCTGGGGCTGGTCGGCCTGGTCGCCGAAGAAGAAGCGGAACCAGGGGTCGTTGCTGCGCGGATGGCGCTGCGCCGCCTTGCTTGTGTTGATGCTCACCACCGCCGGCGAGGCCTTCTTGGCGGCAGCGCTCAGGCTGCCGACGGCGGGCACGCTCGGGGCGCCGGCCGGCGCCTCGACGATCGACACCACGCCGCCGAGCGAGGTCGAGCGCTTGTTGATCCACTCGGGCTTGAGCGTTGCGACGACGAAATAGGCCGCCAGCAGGACGGTCACGGCTTGGGCAAAGAGCAGCCAGGTGCGTTTCATGAAAACTTGATGAAAAGACGTTCGAAGGCGCCGCGAGAGGCAGCGATGTGTGGGATTGTCCCTCAATGGGCTTGACGATAGACCGCGCCGCGCGGTCGAGATTGGCAAGCGCCGGCTACGGAAATACGGGATAACCCCTAGCATCGCGGAGCGATCCCACCCGGCTCCCACCTCTCAGGCCTCCCGCACTGCCCACCCGGTGGATGCGGCCAGGCATATCCTCGGCGCGCGATTTCCCCGTTTTCCCATCCGGTTCCACGGCTCCGGCGCGCGCGGTCACGATTTTCCTGCCAGCCATGACTTCAGAAGCAACCCTCGCGGACGGCGCCAAGCCCGCTCCGGCACGCACGCTCGACGCGCGCGACTACAAGACCCTCGCCCTCTCGGCCCTCGGCGGAACGCTGGAGTTCTACGACTTCGTCATCTACGTCTTTTTCGCCACGGTGCTGGGCGGGCTGTTCTTCCCCGCCGACATGCCCGACTGGCTGCGGCAACTGCAGACCTTCGGCATCTTCGCGGCCGGTTACCTCGCCCGCCCCGTGGGCGGCATCGTCATCGCGCATTTCGGCGACCTCCTGGGCCGCAAGCGCATGTTCACGCTCTCGATTTTCCTGATGGCCGCGCCCACGCTGGTCATCGGCCTCCTTCCGACCTACGCGAGCATCGGCGTGGCGGCGCCCCTCCTGCTGCTGGCGATGCGCGTGCTGCAGGGCGCGGCCATCGGCGGCGAGATGCCCGGCGCCTGGGTGTTCGTCGGCGAGCACGTGCCGGCCAAGCGCTACGGATTCGGCATCGGCACGCTGACCTCGGGCATCACCGGCGGCATCCTCTTGGGCTCGCTGGTCGCGGTGGCCATCAACCGCCATTACTCGACCGAGCAGGTGAGCGATTTCGCCTGGCGCATCCCTTTCATCCTGGGTGGTGTGTTCGGGCTGGTGTCGGTGTACCTGCGCCGCTTCCTGCACGAGACGCCGGTCTTCAAGGAACTGGCCGGCCTGAAGTCGGTCGCCCGCGAGTTGCCGTTGCGCACCGTGCTGCGCGAGCACCGGCTGGCTTGCGTGTACGTCGCGCTGCAGACCTGGGTGCTGTCGGCCGCGATCGTCGTGGTGGTGCTCTACACGCCCACCTATCTGCAGAAGGTGCACCATATTCCGGCCGCGCTGGCGCTCGAAGCCAACGCGCTCGCGACGCTGACCCTGACCATCGGCTGCGTGCTGGTCGGCTGGCTGAGCGACCGCATCGGCACGCGCGCGGTGATGCTCGTCGGCTGGGGCGGCCTCTTCGCCACGGCCTACCTGTTCTACACGGGGCTGCCTGGCACGCCGGCCACGCTGTTCTGGCACTACGGGCTGGTCGGCCTCTTCGTGGGCACCATCGCCACGGTGCCGATCGCGGGCGTGCGCGCCTTCCCGGCGCCGGTGCGCTTCACCGGGCTTTCGTTCGCCTACAACATGTCGTACGCGGTCTTCGGCGGGCTCACGCCGGTGATTCTCACGCTCTGGCTGCAGCACGACACGATGGCGCCGGCGCACTACGTCGCGGCACTCGCGGCGCTGGGTTTCCTGCTTGCCCTGTTGCCACTGGCCGCGCGCGGCCATGCCATGCGCGATGGCGTCGGGGCCCCGGGCAGCGCGACAATGTCGCGATGAGCACCACACGCCACGAACTGCTCCACGCATTCGACCTGTTGCTGGCCCCCGGGCGCTTCAAGGACTACGGACCCAACGGCCTGCAGGTCGAAGGCCGCACCGTGGTCCGGAAGATCGTCTCGGGCGTGACCGCCAGCCGCGCGCTGATCGAGGCCGCGATCCACGCCGAGGCCGATGCCATCTTCGTCCACCATGGCCTGTTCTGGCGCGGCCAGGACGGCTGCGTCACCGGCTGGATGAAGCAGCGCTTGGGCCTCCTGCTCGGCGACGACGTCAATCTTTTCGCGTACCACCTGCCGCTCGATGCGCATCCGGAGCTGGGCAACAACGCACAGTTGGGACTGCAGCTCGGGCTCGTGGCGCATGCGGGGTCTGGCGGTCGTTTCGGGGAGCAGGAGCTCGGCTTCCTCGGTGCGCGCGAAAACGGCGAGAGCTTCGCCAGTGCCAAGGCGCTGGCCACGCACGCAGAGAAGGTGCTCAAGCGCCCGATCACGCTGCTCGATACGGCGCACCGCCCCATCAAGAACATCGCCTGGTGCACCGGTGGTGCCCAGGGCTACTTCGAAGCGGCCATTGCGGCCGGCGCCGACGCCTTCATCACCGGCGAGATCTCCGAGCCCCAGGCTCACTACGCGCGCGAAATGGGCGTGGCCTTTCTCGCCTGCGGGCACCACGCGACCGAGCGCTATGGCGCACCGGCCGTGGCCGCGCACGTGGCGGCGCAGCTCGGGCTGAAGCACGAGTTCATCGACATCGACAATCCGGCATGAGCGCAGCGCCGGGCCGCCCCAAGCAAGCTCGCACCGCAGCGCGGAGCGCGGAGGTTTCCGAATGAGCGCAGCGATCGCCATCACCCTGGGCGATCCCGCGGGCATCGGCCCCGAGATCATCGCCAAGGCCTTCCGCAACGCACCCGATGCGACCCGCGGTGCCTTCGTGGCCGGTGACGTGGCCACGGTACGGCGCGCTTCGCAGGCGCTGGCCGGGCCGGGCCAACCGGCATGGCCCGTCGCGGAGATCGAGACCGTGGCCGAAGCCGCCAGCGTTCCGCCTGGGTGCATCCCGGTGCTGCAGGTGATCGCGCCGCCGTCCAACATCGTGCTCGGCCAGATCAGCGCGGAGGCTGGCCGCGCGGCCGGCGATTGCGTGGTCTGGGCCGCACGGGCTGCGCTGCGTGGCGAGATCGCCGCCATCGTGACCGCGCCGCTGCACAAGGAGGCGCTGGCCGCGGCCGGCTTCCCTTATCCCGGCCACACGGAGCTGCTGCAGGCCGAGGCGGCGGCGCACCTGGGGCGCAGCGTGGCCGAAGTGCCGGTGCGCATGATGCTGGCCAATGACGAACTGCGCACCGTGCTTGTGAGCATCCACATGTCGCTGCGCGACGCCATCGAGGCGGTGCATTTCGAGGGCGTGCTGCAGACGCTGCGCATCACGCACCGTGCGCTGTCCCACGCGCTCGGCCGAGCGCCGCGCATCGGCGTGGCAGGCCTCAACCCGCATGCGGGCGAGGGCGGCCTTTTCGGTTCGGAAGAGCGCGAAATCATTGCGCCGGCCATCGCCGCCGCGCGCGCCGAAGGCATCGACGCCAACGGGCCGCATGCGCCCGACACCGTCTTCATGCGCGCTCGCGCCCGGCACGGTGTGCCGGACAGCGGTGAGTTCGATGTGGTGATCGCGATGTACCACGACCAGGGCCTGATCCCGGTCAAGTACCTCGGCGTGGAAAAGGGGGTGAATGTGACGCTGGGGCTGCCGCTGGTGCGCACCAGCCCCGATCACGGCACCGCGTTCGATATCGCGGGTGCCGGGCTCGCCGATGCGTCGAGCCTCGTAGAGGCGCTTCGCATGGCGAAGGCGCTGGGAAGCGCCTGAGAGTCTTCTTAAGAAGGGCGCTTCAGGCTGTCGCGGATTTCGCGCAGCAAGGTAATGTCTTCTGGCGTTGCGGCCGGCGCAGCAGGTGCCGCCGCTTCGGTCTTTCGCAGCCTGTTGATCTGCTTGACCATCATGAAGATGATGAAGGCCAGGATCACGAAGTTCACCGCCACGGTGATGAAGCTGCCGTAGGCCAGCACCGGCACGCCGGCTTTCTTGAGATCGGCCAGCGTGTTCGCCACGCCGGCAGGTGCTGTGCCGAGCACCACGTAGAGGTTCGAGAAATCGAGCTTGCCGAACACCACGCCCACCAGCGGCATGATGATGTCGGCAACCAGCGAGTCGACGATCTTGCCGAACGCCGCGCCGATGATCACGCCGACCGCAAGGTCGATGACGTTGCCCTTGACGGCAAATTCCTTGAATTCACTGAGGATGCTCATGATTCAAAAGGCTGCTGGAGCTCTGCTGTTGAAGGAGTGCCGAGTATGCCCGCGATTGCTCACTTCTCCAGAGGGCGGAGGGCAACGCCGATGTGCGCCGGCGGCAACCCTTCACGGCTGCGCGCGGCAATTTGCCGGAAGCCGTCTTCCAGGTGCCGCACGAAGCGCGGCGTGTCGAAGTAGCCGCGGCGCGCGTCCTTCGCTTCCGCAAGCCGGCCGCGCAGCACGGCCAGTTCGTTCCGATGCGTGGCGTAGTGCACGGCCTTCTCGACGTATTCGTCGCGGGTCGTCGCCACCAGCTCCGGCAGGCCGATGGCGCTCAGCAGGCTGCCCGCCATGCGCGACACCATCGTCGTGCCGGTGAGCGCAAGCAGCGGCACGCCGGCCCACAGCACGTCGTTCGCGGTGGCACCGCTGCTGTAGGGAAAGGTGTCGATGAACAGGTCGGCCAGGCCGATGCGCGCCAGGTGCCTGTCGATCGGCATGCGCGGCGAAACGATGAGGCGTTCTGCCGGCAGGCCGGCCGCCTCCCACTGCGCACGCAGGTTCGTCTCGAAGCCGTTAGGCCCCTGCGCCAGCCAGAGCACCGCGTTCGGAATGCGCCGCACGATGCGCACCCAGGCCGCGAAAGTCTCCGGCTGGATCTTGAAGGACTGCGAGAAATTGCACAGCACGAACGCGTCCTCGGGCAGCCCGTGGTCGGCACGCGTGGCCTTCTGCGGATTGGTGGGACGCTGCGAGTCGATGACCTGGAAGGTCTCGGGCAGCCGAAGCAGCTTCTCGGAATAGCAGTCTTCCGTGCCCGGGGGCGAGAGGAAGTTGTCGGAGACCAGGTAGTCGTAGTTCGGTGTGCCGCTGGTGCCCATGTAGCCCAGCCACATGAGCTGCGCCGGCGCCGCGTGGTAGGCCATTACCTGCGGCTTCGCACCGCGCGTGTCGCCCGAGAGGTCGATGAGGATGTCGACCTCGTCCTCGCGGATGCGCTCGGCCATCTGCTGGATCGACCGGCCTTGCATGTCCACGAAATTCTCGACGGATGAAGCGATGCGCGCGCGGGCAGGGTGCCCATCGTCGGGTCCGTACGAATACGCGAACACCTCGAAGTCCTTGCGGTCGTGCCGGGCGAACAGCTCGGCCGTGAGATGCGCGACCGGATGGTTGCGGAAGTCGAACGAGTAGTAGCCCACGCGAATGCGCGGCGACGTGCGCAGCGCGCCTGCATCGGCGAACGGCTGGATGCCCACGTTCCTGTCTGCCAGCGCGGCGGAGCGTTGCGTCCAGGCCATGAGGCGCCGGGCGTCGTCGTAGTTGGACATCAGGATGAACGATGACACCGTCTGGTCGTTGCCCGGGGTGTCCAGCAGCGTGGCGATTTTTTCGCGCAGTTCGGGCACGCCGCGCCAGTCGGCGATGTGGGCTTTTTCGCCCAGCATCCAGACCATGGCCGACATGAAGTTCGGGTCGTCGCGCAGGCACTGCTCGAACTGCGCAATGGCCGCCTCCGACTGGCCGGCCATCACGTAGGTCACCCCCAGGTTGCAGCGTGCGAGCACCTGTTTCGGATGCACTTCGAGTGCCTTCTTGAGCACCTCGATGGCGGTGTCGAAATGGCCGAGCCTGAAATTCACCGTTCCCAGGTTGTTCAGCAGCAGCTCGTGCTCCGGCAGGCTGTCGAGCGCGATCTTGTAGAGCTCGGCCGATTCCGCGAAGCGCATCGACACGCCCTCGAGCGCGCCGCAGACGCCATAGAGCGCCGCCACGCCTTCGGGATCGGACAGCGCCTTGTGGCGCTCCTCGGCCGGCCAGTTGCGCATGGCGTGCTGCATGGGCGCGATGGCGTCCCCGGGGCGGCCGGCGCTGAGCAGCGCGCGCGAGAGCAGGTACGAGGCCTCCAGGTCGCGCGGGTCGGCCGCCGCCAGCTCGAGCGAGGCGAGGGCGCCTGTCCAATCCTTCTGGTGCGCGCGGATCTTGCCGATGTTCTTGTGGGCGGCGGTGTAGTTCGCGTCGAGCTTCAGGGCCTGCTGGAAGTGAAGGACGGCTTCGTCGAAGCGGTTCTGTTCCATGTCGATCGCGCCAGCGTTGTTCCATGCGGCGGGCGCTTGTGGTGCGAGTCGCGTGGCGTCGGCCGCGGCTTCGCGTGCCTGCCTGAACTTCTTTTGCTGGCGGTAGACCGCCGAAAGATTGATGTACGCCTCGGGGTAGTTCGCAAATGCCTTGATCGCGCGGCGCAGGTCCTGCTGCGCTTCGGCCAGCAGGTTCAGGTGCATGAAGATCGTTGCGCGGGTATTGAAATAGAAGTGATGCGGCGACTGCGCGATCGCCTGGTTCACATGGTTGAGCGCCAGCCGGGGCCGGCCTTGCCGGTACAGCGCTTCGCCCGTCAGGTGCAGAGCGTCGGCATCGCCAGGGAATCGGGACAGCAGGGCCTGGTAGATCTGCAGCGCTTCTGCAAGGCGGCCCTGCCGATGCAGCGCGAGGCCTTGCTCCAGCAGCGCCGAGGCGTCGGCCTTGGCGTTTTCCTCGAAAGTGGCGGGTGCTGGCGCGATGGAAGAGGTGGTCATGGGCTGTGTGAAGGACGGATCGCAGGGACACCAGGCACATCGGCCCCGACCCTTTGCGGCAGCAAAAAAGACCGGTCACCCAGTATAGGTGCCGGCCTTCGATTTCATCCTTGGCAAGCACCCCGGCGCGCTCGCGCCGCGGGTGCACGGGAGCGGATTACCAGGACCAGGAGGCGCCGATGCCGCCGCCGACCTTGCCGTTGTTGCCGCTGCCGAAGTTCACCTTGATCTGGGCCGATTCGCTCAGGCGGAAGCTCGCAGCCGCGGCGACCGCCGAGCGGCCGTCGTAGGAGCCCACGCCCACGCCGATGCCGAAGCTCTTGCCCGCTTCGAGCGCCGGCACCGAGGCGGCAGCCAGGGCGATGGCCGCACCGGTGCTGCTGGTCTTGCGCATGTCCTGCACTTCGCTGCGAACCTGGTTCAACTGCGACATGTTGGCTGCGTCCGTCGGCAGGATGCCGGGCGCCACGTTCTGCACGCGCCCGTTGGCCACCATGCCGTTGCCGGCCGTGATCGAGCCGCCGGCCGTCACGTTGCCGGTGACGTTCACCGTGCCTGCGTTCAAGGTGGTGACGTTGCCGGTCACCGCGTTGATCGTCGTGATGTTGCCGGTCTGCGTGTTCAGCACCGTGATGTTGCCGTTGGCTGCCGTCAGCGTCTGGAAGTTGCCGGTGTTGGCATTCACGGTGGTGGCATTCACCGTGCTCGCATTGACCGTGCTGGCATTCACCGTGGTCGCAGCCACCGTGTTGGCGGTCAGCGCGTTGATGGTTGCGCTGGCTGCCGACAGGTTGGTGGTGCTGACGTTGGTGGCGCTGATCGTATTGATCGTGGCACGGCTTGCCGTCAGGTTGGTGGTGCTGACGTCGGTGGCACTCATCGTATTGATGGTGCCGCTGTTGGCTGTCAGGTTCGTGGTGCTGACGTCGGTGGCACTCAGCGTATTGATCGTGCCGCTGTTGGCTGTCAGGTTCGTGGTGCTGACGTCGGTGGCACTCAGCGTATTGATCGTGCCGCTGTTGGCCGTCAGGTTCGTGGTGCTGACGTCGGTGGCACTCAGCGTATTGATCGTGCCGCTGTTGGCCGTCAGGTTCGTGGTGCTGACGTCGGTGGCACTGAGCGTATTGATCGTGCCGCTGTTGGCCGTCAGGTTCGTGGTGCTGACGTCGGTGGCACTCAGCGTATTGATGGTGCCGCTGTTGGCTGTCAGGTTCGTGGTGCTGACGTCGGTGGCACTCAGCGTATTGATGGTGCCGCTGTTGGCTGTCAGGTTCGTGGTGCTGACGTCGGTGGCACTCATCGTATTGATGGTGCCGCTGTTGGCCGTCAGGTTCGTGGTGCTGACGTCGGTGGCACTGAGCGTATTGATCGTGCCGCTGTTGGCCGTCAGGTTCGTGGTGCTGACGTCGGTGGCACTGAGCGTATTGATCGTGCCGCTGTTGGCCGTCAGGTTCGTGCTGCTGACGTCGGTGGCACTCAGCGTATTGATGGTGCCGCTGTTGGCCGTCAGGTCGGTGGTGCTGACGTTGGTGGCGCTCAACGTGTTGACAGTGCCGTTGGACGCCGTGAGGTTGCTCGTGCTGACGTTGGTGGACGTGAGCGACGAGATGCTGCCGTTGCCCGCCGTGATGTTCGCCGTGTTGATGTTGGTGGCATCGACGTTCGTGCCGAGGATGTTCGTGGCGGTCACGCCGGTGGCGAGGATGTTGGTCGACGTCAGCGACTGGATCGTGCCGTTGCCCGACGACAGGTTGCCGGTGGTCACGTTGTTTGCGCTCAGCGTGCCGAGCGTTCCGTCGGCGGCGGAAATGCTGGCCGAACTGATGCTGGTTGCGGTCACGGTGCCGGCGCTGACGCTCGATGAGGTCAGGCTGGTTGCCGTCAGGTTGGGCGTGGAAATGCCGTCGGCGGACGTCAGAACGCCGTTGTTGCCGCTCGTGATGTTGAGGATGCCCAGGCCGGGAGGATCGACGACGACGTTGACGCCGCCGACGGCCACTTGCGCGTACGCAACCGGCAACGTCATCACGTACCCCGCACCTACCAACACAGAGGCCAGAACACGGCTGATCCCCGCGGGGCGAACGCTGCGGGAACCGGGGTTGGAAGCGGAGCGCTTGGGTGTAGTCATCTGACTGTTTCCTTGGTGGATGGGCGACAACTTCGCGAGCCCGGACTGCCCGGGTTAGCCTCGAAGCGAGGTCGGGTTTCATTGAGTTACCCGATGCAACCAATGCTAGGAATCGTGGCGCCGATGAACATCACCGGGATCGGTAGTTCTTGGCCTATGCCTTCGACTGCCGCGCCGTCCGTGGCGCGAGTGAAAGCCTGCTGAAAGCCAATGCACATGCGGGGTCGGCCGAACCGCATGGACGGGATGCCGCATCGAACTGCCGGTTTTCCATGCGTTCCGAAGTGGCGCGATGCTACGTAACACGCACGGTCACAAGTGCGTAACAACAGGGCCAAAACAAGCCCTGGACGCGCCGTTGGAAGCGCATTGACGCCCCTCGTTTCTGGCTAATTTCCCAATGAAATCAAGGTGCTGGTCGCCTTGCCGCACTTGACTCGGCCGGTGTGCTTTCGTGCGGGCATCGTTCCTGCGGTATCTGAAACGAAAGTCAACATTTGGACGCTACCTTGCGTAGCAAGAGGGACGTGCGCGTGGCCATCAATCTTTCCAGTCATCCTTTGAGAACGGCGCCGATGTCGTCGGCGTCGCAGCTCTCGTACGTGAGCACTTTTCACGGTGCACTGATCGTCGAGGAAGACCCCGACGTGGCCGCCCGGCTGCGCCGCATACTGGGTAACCTCGCGCCCGGCCGCCGCGTCGTGGTCGCATCCACGCGCGCCGAGGCGTGCAACCTCCTGGCCTCGCTGCCCTACGACCTCCTGCTGGTCGGCATGTGCCTGCCGGGCAGTGACGGCGTCTCGCTGATCCGCCATGTGCGCGAGACCTATCGGCACATCGAGACCATCGCCATGTCGCCGTGCGACGACCATGAACTGGTGAACGCCGCGATCTCCGCGGGCGCCATCGGCTACCTGCTGACGGAGGCGGACGACGCCGAACTTTCTTTCCTGCTGCGCTCGATCGAGCGCGGCGGTGCGCCGATGGACTCGCGCGTCGCGCGGCGCATCCTCGGGCTGATCGCCGCATCGGCGAAGACGCGGACGATCGAGCCGATCCGGACCGTGCCTCTTGCCGAGCCGCCGTCGGCACCCGCCCGGCTCTCGCCGCGCGAGCTCAAGGTGCTGCGGCTGATTGCGCAGGGATGGAGCAACCGGCAGATCGCGGAGGCGGTCTACCTGTCGGTCAACACGATCGAGTTCCACGCCAAGAGCATCTATCGGAAGCTCGCGGTCAAGTCGCGGACCCAGGCGGTCCACGAGGCGATGCAGCACGGGCTTCTGAACTGAAGGCTGCCCGGTCGAGCCACCGCGGCCCCGCCGCCCGGCATGTGTGGTGCGCGTTCCACGGACGCGCAGCGCCGGCCATCGTTCGCCGGCCACGCGCATGGCAGCCATTGAATATCCCTTCGGCGCCCCGCTACAATCGCGGGTTGACCCCTGCTCCAGCGAAGAAGACAAGAGGATCCCCATGAGTGACATGACCTCCGGCTCGCCCCGGATCGACACAAGCAAGCGGACGTGGTTGATCGCATCCAGCTGTGCCGGCGTAGCGGGTGGCGTGGCCACCGTAGTTCCATTTGTGAGTACTTTCCAGCCGTCGGAGAAGGCCAAGGCCGCCGGCGCTGCTGTCGAAGTCGACATTTCGGGCCTCAAGGTTGGCGAGAAAATGACCGTCGAATGGCGCGGCAAGCCGGTCTGGATCCTCAAGCGCTCGCCCGAGCAGGTCGCGGAGCTCCCCAAGCTGGACGGCCAACTGGCCGACCCGCTCTCCAAGCGCCACCCCGACGAATTCACACCCAAGTACGCCCAGAACGAGCATCGCTCGATCAAGCCCGACGTGCTGGTCGTGGTGGGTATCTGCACCCACCTGGGCTGCTCGCCGGTGGACCGCCTGCAAGCCGGCCCCCAGCCTTCGCTGCCGGCCGACTGGGAAGGCGGCTTCCTCTGCCCTTGCCACGGTTCCACGTTCGACCTGGCCGGCCGCGTCTTCAAGAACAAGCCCGCGCCCGACAACCTGCCTGTGCCTCCGCACATGTACCTGTCGGACACCAAGCTCCTGATCGGTGAAGACTCCAAGAAGGCCTGAGGCAGAAGAAGAACATGGCTGAATTCCACGAAATTTCCCCCAACGCGCCGGCTGGCGAGAAGCTGCTCAACTGGGTCGACAATCGCTTCCCGCTGACCAAGCTCTGGAACGACCAGTGGGGCAAGTACTACGCACCGAAGAACTTCAACTTCTGGTACATCTTCGGCTCGCTGGCGATGCTGGTCCTCGTGATCCAGATCGTCACCGGCATCTTCCTCGTCATGCATTACAAGCCCGACGCGAACCAGGCGTTCGCATCGGTCGAGTACATCATGCGCGACGTGCCCTGGGGCTGGCTCATCCGCTACATCCACTCGACGGGCGCCTCCGCGTTCTTTGTCGTGGTGTACCTGCACATGTTCCGCGGCCTCATGTACGGCAGCTACCGCAAGCCCCGCGAGCTGATCTGGGTGTTCGGCTGCGCGATCTTCCTGTGCCTCATGGCCGAAGCCTTCATGGGCTACCTGCTGCCCTGGGGCCAGATGTCCTACTGGGGCGCCCAGGTGATCGTGAACCTGTTCGCCGCCATTCCGTTCATCGGTCCTGACCTGGCCCTCCTGATCCGCGGCGACTATGTGGTGAGCGACGCCACGCTGAACCGCTTCTTCAGCTTCCACGTGATCGCCGTGCCGCTGGTGCTGCTCGGCCTGGTGGTGGCTCACCTGATCGCGCTGCACGAAGTGGGTTCCAACAACCCCGACGGCATCGAGATCAAGGCCAACCGCGGTCCCGACGGCCATCCGCTCGACGGCATTCCGTCGCATCCGTACTACACGGTGCACGACATCTTCGGCGTGGTGGTGTTCCTCACGATCTTCTCGGCGGTGATCTTCTTCGCGCCCGAAGCCGGTGGGTACTTCCTCGAGTACAACAACTTCATCCCGGCCGATTCGCTGAAGACGCCCAACCACATCGCCCCGGTCTGGTACTTCACGCCGTTCTATTCGATGCTGCGTGCGACGACCGACGACATGGTCAACGTGTTCGCGCTGATCATCGGCCTGGCTGCCATCCTGAACTTCGTCAAGGGCAAGTCGGGTACGGCGCTGAAGATCGCGATCGTCGTCGTGGCGGCCGTGGCCATCTTCCTGCTCAAGGCCTTCGACGCCAAGTTCTGGGGCGTGGTCGTGATGGGCGGTTCGGTCATCATCCTGTTCTTCCTGCCGTGGCTGGACCACAGCGAAGTCAAGTCGATCCGCTACCGCCCGAGCTGGCACAAGTATGTGTATGGCGTCTTCGTCTTCCTCTTCCTGATCCTGGGCTACCTGGGCATCCAGCCGCCCGGCGTCTGGGGCAACCTGGTGATCGGCTCCTTTGCCCTCGACATCGCCCAGACCATCTCGCAGATCGGCACGCTCTTCTACTTCGGCTTCTTCCTCTTGATGCCCTGGTGGAGCCGCAAGGGCGAATTCAAGCCCGTGCCCGAGCGCGTGGTCTTCGCCGCGCATTGAGACGAGACACGAGAAGTGCAAGAGCTTGAGAGAAACACGATGAAGAAAAGAATTTCCGGCTGGCTCGCGGTCATGGCTACCTTGGGTCTGGCGCTGGGGCTGACCTTCTCCGCCCCCGCATCGGCCGAGTCCGGTGGCCTGGCTTGGGACAAGGCGCCCAACAAGACGACCGACGTGCAGGCTTTGCAGAACGGCGCCAAGCTGTTCGTCAACTACTGCCTCAACTGCCACTCGGCCGCCTTCATGCGCTACAACCGCCTGCAGGACATCGGCATCACCGAGCAGCAGATCAAGGACAACCTTCTGTTCACGACCGACAAGGTCGGCGAAACCATGAAGGCCAACATCGACGCGCGCCAGGCCAAGGAGTGGTTCGGCACCACGCCGCCCGACCTCACGCTGGTCGCGCGTTCGCGTGCCGGCCACGGCGGCACGGGCGCCGACTACCTCTACACCTTCCTTCGCACCTTCTACCGCGACGACACCAAGGCCACCGGCTGGAACAACCTCGTGTTCCCGAGCGTCGCCATGCCGAACCCCCTGTGGGAACTGCAGGGCGAGCGCCGGCCGGTCTACACCAAGGTCGAGCAGCACGGCCATGCCACCGAAGTCTTCACGGGCAAGTGGGAGCAGGTCACCCCCGGCACCCTGAACTCGGTGCAATACGACAACGCCGTTGGCGACCTGGTCAGCTACCTGCAGTGGATGGCCGAGCCCGCGCAGAACACCCGCATTCGCATTGGCGTCTGGGTCCTGCTGTTCCTGGCCATGTCGGTGGTTTTCGTGTGGCGACTGAACGCCTCGTACTGGAAAGACGTCAAGTAGTTCCGTCCACGCCGACCGGTTGCCTCGTGCATCCGGTCCCACAGAGTGGGTTGCCAACGCGACCCACTCTTTTTGATTTTTAGGAGTCTCTCGCCATGATGGTCTTGTATTCAGGAACGACCTGCCCCTTTTCCCACCGCTGCCGCTTCGTTCTGTTCGAAAAGGGCATGGACTTCGAGATCCGCGACGTCGATCTCTACAACAAGCCCGAAGACATCAGCGTGATGAATCCGTATGGCCAGGTGCCGATCCTGGTCGAGCGCGACCTGATCCTGTACGAGTCGAACATCATCAACGAGTACATCGACGAGCGCTTCCCGCATCCGCAACTGATGCCCGGCGACCCGGTCGACCGCGCCCGCGTGCGCCTGTTCCTGCTCAACTTCGAGAAGGAACTGTTCGTGCATGTGTCCACGCTGGAGAACCGCACCACCAAGGGCAACGAGAAAACCATCGAAAAGGCCCGCTCGCACATCCGCGACCGCCTGACGCAACTGGCGCCCGTGTTCCTCAAGAACAAGTACATGCTGGGCGACAACTTCTCGATGCTCGACGTGGCCATCGCGCCGCTGCTCTGGCGCCTGGACTACTACGGCATCGACCTCAGCAAGAACGCGGCGCCGCTGCTGAAGTATGCCGAGCGCATCTTCTCGCGTCCCGCCTACATCGAAGCGCTCACGCCCTCGGAAAAGGTCATGCGCAAGTAAAAGCTGCGTCCAAGTCCCGTTCTCTGCTCTTTCATGATCAACGCGCTCGAGTCGTCTTCCACCCGCCCGTACCTCATCCGGGCGCTGTACGAATGGTGCACCGACAACGGGTTCACGCCCTATGTCGCTGTGCAGGTCGACGACACCGTCCAGGTGCCGCGCGAGTATGTGAAGAACGGCGAGATCGTGCTCAACATCAGCTTCGATGCGACCAGCTCGCTCAAGCTGGGCAACGATTTCATCGAGTTCAAGGCCCGCTTTGCGGGCAGTGCGCGCGAGATCAGCGTGCCGGTGGGGCGCGTGATCGCGATCTATGCGCGCGAGAACGGACAGGGCATGGCGTTTCCCGCCCCAGCGCCTGCGGTCGACAGCGGCAGCGATGTGCCAGCCTCGCCCACGGGTCCGGCGCGCATGCCTTTGCGTGACGCCTCGCGCGGCACCGAAGGCGATGCCGGCAAGATCGTTCACCTGGTCACGGGTGAAGAAGGCGGCGAAGTGGTCGATGCCGACTCTGCCGGCGCGCCCATGGACCCCGTCGACGAGCCGCCGCGCCCGCCGGCCGGTGGCGGTTCGAGGCCCTCGCTCAAGCGCATCAAGTAGGCGCTTGCAACGGACTACTAGAATCACGCACTCCGAAGAAATTCAGCCGCTTTAGCTCAATTGGTAGAGCACCCGCCTTGTAAGCGGAAGGTCGTCAGTTCGATTCCGACAAGCGGCACCAAAACCCGAAAAAGCCCTCCCGCGGTTCTCCGCTCGGAGGGCTTTTCTTTAGGCGACAGATGAGCGAGAGGTGGCTACGACAGCGCCGTCTTCCGCTCGGCACTCCCCGGCTCCGCCAGCTTGCGATGCTGCTCCGCCAGCTTCGGCCCCGGCATCACCCGCGACAGCGCCACCTGCATCTTGTTGCGCCATCCCGCGATCACGCCGCTCTCGCCCTTCATCATCGCGTCGAAGCCGGCCTTGGCCACTTCCGCCGGGTCGGCCTTGTCGGTTTGCTGGCCGACGCGCGTGTCGAGCATGTCGGCGCGCGCGAAGAAGTGGGTGTCGGTCACGCCGGGCATCAAGCAACTCACCGAGACGCCCGTGCCCTTCAACTCATTGCGCAGCGCCATCGCGAACGAGTCGATGAACGCCTTGCTGCCGTTGTAGACCGCCTGGAAGCTCCCCGGCTGGAAGCCCGCGATCGAGCCCGTGATGAGGATGCGCCCCTGGCCCGCCTTGCGCATCTCGCGGCCCACGCACTGCACGAGGTAGATGGTGCCGGTGATGTTGGTGTTGATCACGTGCTGCACGTCGTGAAAGTCCTGGTCGAGAAAGCCGTGGCCGAGGCCGTGGCCCGCATTCGCGAACAGCGCGTCGATGGGCCGGCCCTCGGCGGCGGCCAGCAGCGCGTCCACGCCGTCGCGCGTGGCGAAGTCGGCGCGCACCGACACCACGTTCGCGCCCAGCACGCGCAGCTCGGTTTCGGCCTGCTCCAGGGGCTCGTCCGCGCCGATCAACAAGTCGTAGCCGTTGCGCGCGGCGAGCAGCGCGAGTTGAAAGCCGATGCCTGACGAGGCGCCCGTCACCACGGCAAGGGGGCGAAGGTCTGTGGTTTCCATGTCGGTCTCCTTGGAAAAGTTGAATGAAACGAAGCGCGCCGGGCCCGTTGTCCGTTGTGCCTCCGGGCTTGACCGCGGGCGCCTGCATTCGAAAAACCACCGTAAAACCTTGCGATCGGCTGCGCGTAGGAATGCGTGCCGAATCTGCGCCCGCCATGTCGTGGGCTCGCGGCGGTCAGAGTGGAAGCGACGCGCCGCTGTATGGAAACGCGGGTTGGTTGCTTAGATAAAAGTAGTCAATTTCATTTGCAAAATCACATCGCCGCCAAGCCATAGTTCACAGTTATTCTTGCCAATTGACTTTGTTTGCTTTGAGTAAAGTAGGGGGCATGGATGAACTGATCGAAGCACGCCGCGCAGCGCTTCACGATGTCATCGACGACGCGGGTCGCCCCAGCAAGGTCTCCGCAAAATACGGCTCGACGCCACCCCACATGAGCCGACTTCCCCAACTGATTGCCCAGGGCTCCTACGCCTTCCGGCGCGGGCAAAGCGCCCGCGACTGGCCGATCCGCCATCTGCCCCTGCCCCGGCGAATTGCCGCGCTCGTTCCGCTGCAGACCATCGAGCCGCGCGGCCGACATTGCAATACCTGACTTCCATTCGGCAGAACAAAAACACCCCGGCGAAAAGTACCAATGATCAACGTCCTGTTCATAGAAGACCAACCTCTGGTGTCGGAAGCGACAGCAGAAAAAATTGCGCGAAGTCCGCTCGTCGCCAATATCGAGGTCTGCAACAGCGCCGATAAAGCGCTGCTTGCATTGAAGGCAACGCCCGACCGATGGGGCTTGATCCTGCTCGACCTGGACGTGCCCGGCGCGGTCGGTTTGTCGCTGGCCATGGAAATCAAGAAGCTGGGCAAGGAAGGGCGCACCTGCATCCTGACCGGCACGCACCGGACCGACTACATCGCCCAGGCCAAGGCCAGCGGGTTCCAGGGCTACATCCTCAAAGCCATCGAAATCAAGGAGCTCGAGGCGAGCCTGGACAAGGCGATTGCGGGCGAAAAGGTCTTTCCCGAATTGCCCGACCTGGGCGCGAATCCGAATGCCATCCGGCTGACCAACCGCCAGTGCCAATGCCTCGAATTCGTCGGCGCGGGGCGCTCTACCAAGGAAATCGCGCGATTGCTGTCATTGCACCCGGGAACGGTCAATTACCACATCGATTCCGCCATGGAAGCGCTGGGCGTGAAATCGCGCGCACACGCCGTTCAGAAGGCATTGCAACTCGGGCTCCTGGCAGGTTTCGCCACGAGGAGCAGCGATGGGAATGCTTGAGGAGCTTCTTCGGGGCTTCACCAAGAACAAAAGCGAGCCGCTCGACGAATCGCTGATGGAAAAGCAGGGGCGGCTCTCCCGCTCCCTGATTCACGCGACGCTGGCGCACCGTCATCTGGCGGAGCGCCAATTCTTTGTCCAGCAGGTGGCTTACTGGATCACGATCTTCGGGCTCCTGGTCGCCGAGGCGAGCGCGCCGATTCTGGATTCGGCATCGATGTGGACCTGGCTCACCGTCTCGGTGGTGACCTGGCTGATCCGCGTCGCGCTTTTCTGGCCGCTGACGCAATTGCCACCGGCGGTCGTCAAGAAATCCCTCGGGCTGAAGCTGATCCCGATCGTCATCATCGTCATTGCCTGCTTCTACTGGATCTGGACCATCCATTTGTTCGTGGGGCCGGTGCTCACGGTGCGCGTATTGATCATGTGCATCGGCCTGCTCAGCATCAGCGTGTCGATGACCGGCATGTGGCCGGTGACTCCCATTGCCGTGGTTCTTTACAACGTGCTGCTGTGGGGCGCTTTTTCGGCCAATCTGTATTCCAACGGCGTGGCGAGCCTGTCGGTCATCGTGGCGCTCGACATGGGGGTGCTGGCCGTGTTGTGGCTGAATATTTTCATTGCGGTTCGCCAGCTCAACGACTTGCTCGCGCGCACCCATGAAGCCAGTCAATTGGTGAACCAGCTCGAAATTGCCAACGACAAGCTCGAACGGCTGAAGGACACCGCATACAAAACGCTCGATACCCGCTCGGAATTCTTCGCGGGTGCGAGCCACGATTTCCAGCAGCGCCTGCATGCCGCGAAATTGTGGGTGCTGTCCGCCATGGCGGCGACCAAGACGCATCAATCCGCGGAATCGACGCTGGATCGGCTGGGACAGGAAATCGATGCGCTTCAGATCTATATCAACAATATTCTCGAATTCGCGCGAATTGAAGCGCTCGATGCCGGCGTAAAGATCCGAGCCACGGAAATTCAATCGCTATTTCAAAAGCTCGATCTGCATTTCGAGAAAATCGCCGAACGCGATGGCGTGCAATTGCGTTTTCGAATTGCGAGAATTACCGTGGGCACCGATGCTTCCATGCTGCTGCGCATGCTTGAAAACCTGGTTTCCAATGCGCTCAAATACACCAAGAATGGTGTGCTGGTATGCGCCCGCAGAACATCGAGGGGCGCTTCCATTGAAATCTGGGACCAGGGGCCCGGAATAAAACTTGAAGCGCGGCAGCGGATTTTTGACGCATTTCATCAGGAAGAAGTCGACGATCAAGGCCGCAGCAAAGGCGTGGGATTGGGTTTGGCCATCGTGAAGCGATTTGCCACGCGCCTCAATTACCGTATTGATGTCAAATCGGTGATGGGGCAGGGGACGCTTTTCAGAATTCTTATTCCGAGGGAATTCGTGATAGGGCCGGGTACGATCGAAAATTCCCGGTGATTCGAATTGGTCGAGGCATGGGCGTGAGATTTAAATTGCCAATTAAGTTTGGGTAAATACCGCGCCGGCTTTTTAATTCGATGCGCAATGCATCAATTCCAATTTGCAATGGCGGACCACCGTCACCCTTGCAAGGCCGCAACGCACTGAACCTGGCGTCGATGTTCGTGGTCACAACCGATCGCGCACTCCAGCACCGTGGCCCGCCATTGGGAATACGCAGAATTCACTGGTGTTGCGCAATGGCGCGTATACGGAAGTTTTATTTCCAATCGAAGTCGCTGTTCCACACAACGCAATTGCACGGGTCACGGCCCGACTGGTATTAGTCATTGGTTGTTTGAAATTCAGTTGTCTCTAAAGTCGCGGCGTGCGCTCATCGGAGGCGCGGGGAGAGAACGCAATGCAGGCCGCATCGGACGCAGATCCTGGGAGGGAGCGTGACGACTTTTTCTGTCCACGGACGGAGGAGCGATTGCTTCGATGGGGCCGGCTTGTGAATCAGGGAGGTGCTGCGAGGAGGGGGGTTGACGCTGTGGACATCGACGGGTTGCTGCTCCGGAATTCGGAGACGCTGTGCGCGCATTCCCGTGCGACGGAAGCCAGCCGCAGGGCGGAAGGTTTCCTCATGGGGCTGTGCGTGGTCGTGGCCTACAGCTGGGCGTTGGTCGTGTCGGTGGCTTTGTACGTGCGATGACTCCGGGGGAGCGCGGGTGCAACCCGTCGAACGGTGCTCCGACGAGCATTCGACCGCTTGCATCTGCCGGCTTGCACGTGCCTGAAACCACGGAAATCGGCGCGGCTAAACGCAGTCTCCCCCCTCCAACCAGGTAATCAAGGCAATCCAGGTCCTCCGGAAAGGCCTGGTTTCTTTTTCTTCTTCTTCTAGAACTCCGCCCCTTCGACCAGGAAGCGCAGGCGCCGCACGCCCTGCCACTCGTCCGCATCGAGGCGGAACGCGAGCTTCACCTTCGGCGGCAACGGTTCGGTGTGGCTGAACCAGATCGCATCGATCGGCTGGCCCTGGTGCCGGAGCTTGAGCGCCAGGTGCTTCTCGCCCACGAGGCGCTGCGACACCACTTCCACTTCCTCGCTGAAGGTCGGCGGCGCAAAGCCCTGGCCCCACACCTCGCGGTGCAGCGTGTCCACGAGGTCGATGCGCATGTACTCGCGCGCGATCGGCCCGTCGGTCTCGATCTGGCGGGTGAGCGCCGATGCCGCCAGCCACTCGCCGGCCACCTGTGCGAGCGCCTGCTCGAAGGTCTCGAAATGCTCGCGCGCCACCGTGCAGCCCGCCGCCATCGCATGGCCGCCGAAGCGCAGCAGCACGCCCGGATGGCGCTTGGCCACGAGGTCCAGCGCGTCGCGCAGATGAAAGCCCGGAATCGATCGGCCCGAGCCCTTCAACTCCTGTTCCTTGCCCGGCGCGCCACTCGCGGCGAACACGAAGGTCGGACGATGGAAACGGTCCTTGATGCGCGAGGCCACGATGCCGACCACGCCCTCGTGGAAGTTCGCGTCGAACACGCTGATGGCCGGCGGCGGCGCCTCGATGCCTTCGCCGTCGGTGGCGAAGAGCGATTCGGCCAGCAGCAGCGCCTGGTCGCGCATGCCGCCCTCGATGTCGCGCCGCTCGCGGTTGATGCCGTCGAGCATGCGCGCGAGTTCGTCGGCGCGGCCGGCGTCGTCGGTCAGCAGGCATTCGATGCCCAGCGTCATGTCGGCCAGGCGCCCGGCCGCATTGATGCGCGGGCCCAGGGCGAAGCCGAAGTCGAAGGTGGTGGCGACCGACGCCGTGCGGCCCGCGGCCTTGAAGAGCGCGGCGACGCCCGCGGGCATCGCGCCTGCGCGGATGCGGCGCAGGCCCTGCGCGACGAGGCGGCGGTTGTTGGCGTCGAGCTTCACCACGTCGGCGACCGTGCCGAGCGCGACCAGCGGCAGCAATGCATCGAGCTTCGGTTGCGACGCCACGTCGAACACGCCGCGCGCGCGCAGCTCGGAGCGCAGCGCGAGCAGCACATAGAACATGACGCCGACGCCCGCGATGCTCTTGCTCTCGAAGTCGCAGCCGGGCTGGTTCGGATTCACCAGCACGTCGGCGATGGGCAGTTCGGGGCCGGGCAGATGGTGATCGGTCACCAGCACCTGCAGGCCGCGCGCCTTCGCAGCCGCGACGCCTTCGACGCTCGCGATGCCGTTGTCGACGGTGATCAGCATGTCGGCGCCGCTGTCGGCCACGCGCTCGGCAATCGGCGGCGTAAGGCCGTAGCCGTCGACCACGCGATCGGGCACGAGGTAGCTCACGTGTTTCGCGCCCAGGAGGCGCAGGCCGCGCACGCCGACCGCGCAGGCGGTGGCGCCGTCGCAGTCGTAGTCGGCGACGATACAGAGGCGCTTGTCCTGCGCCATCGCGTCCGCCAGCAGCACGGCGGCTTCGCGCGTGCCGCGCAGGGTGTCGGGAAGCAGCAGGCGGGCAAGGCCGTCGTCCAGCTCATCCTTGGCCATCACACCGCGCGCGGCAAAGAGGCGCGCGAGCAGCGGATGGACGCCGGCCTGCTCGAGGGCCCAGACGGTGCGCGGGGGAATGTCGCGGGCGATGATCTTCACAGCGACTCCAGCACCGTGGCGGCGCGTGTGCGGTCGAAGAGGCTCTTCGCCCAGCGCGCGAGGCCGCGCTGCTGCACGGTGTAGCGCTGCGCGGCGCGATCGCCGCAGAGCGTGAGCGTCACATCGGCGCCGCGCGTGTAGTCGGCCAGCAGCGAGGCGATGGCGCCGGCATCCAGCGCCTGCCAGGCTTCGGCCCAACCTGGGCCGTCGTCGCGCAGGGCGGGAACGCGCAGCGCGTCGGTGACCGTCGGCGAGGTGAATGCTGGCGTGGTGCCTTTCAATGCGCCGGTCCCGCTGAGCCAGAAGGAGTTGATCGGCGGCACGCCGCGCGCGGCGCGGTCGTCGTTCACGCGCTGCGTGTAGAGCAGCATCTGCATCTCGTTCTGCAGGCGGCGCAGCGGCCGCGCCGAGTCGCCCAGCGGCGACCATTGCGAAATCGGGTAGCCCACCGCGCGGTCGATGGAGGCCGTGGCGAGGCCGTCGAAGATGCGCGCGCGAGCGAGCCAGCGGCCCGGCGTGGGCGAGGCGTGCAGCGCGATGCCGTCTTCCTCGAAGAAGGGGCGGGCGACCTCCAGCAGCGCGGCCGATTCGGCGGCATCGATCTCGATGACGGCCGGATCGCCCAGCGCCACGTCGTCGATGCCGACCTGCCAGTTGCATAGGGTGACGACGCCCCAGCCTTCGGTGTCGTCGGGGGCGGCAAGACCGGCCTCGCGGGCTTCGAGCGCGGCCCAGGGGATGCAGCCGTCGGCGGCGGCGATGCCCAGCGCCTTGGCGAGCGCCCGCTCGTGCGGAGGCGAGCGCGTGCTTTCGTCCTGCGTGTCGGTGTCCGCGAGGGAGAGGCGGGAGAGCAGGGATTCGAGATTCGGGAGCTTGAGTGCCGGCAGAGCGGCACGGCACGCCGGGGAACCGCGGCCGGCGAAGGGGATCAACAAGTGACGTGGGGGGTGTTCGGCCATCCCTCTATTGTCCCGGAAGCCCTCAAACGTTTCGGGATGCCACAATCCCGCCGTATATGACCTACCCCCTCGCTCCTCACTTCGTGTATTCGCTGCCCCCCAAGGGCGGGCAGATTTCCTTTGAGGCGGCTTGGCAGGAAATTTGATGCGACTCCCATATGAACTGCAGCTCGGCTGGCGCTACACGCGCGCAGGCCGGGCGA
Source organism: Variovorax paradoxus EPS (assembly GCF_000184745.1). NCBI lineage: Bacteria > Pseudomonadati > Pseudomonadota > Betaproteobacteria > Burkholderiales > Comamonadaceae > Variovorax > Variovorax paradoxus. The sequence continues at coordinate 1,444,749 of NC_014931.1, forward strand.
CGCGGCGCAACGGCTTCATCTCCTTCATCTCCGGTGTCTCGATGCTCGGCATCGCGCTGGGCGTGGCGGCGCTGATCATTGTGCTCAGTGTGATGAACGGCTTCCAGAAAGAGGTGCGCGACCGCATGCTCGGCGTGGTGTCGCACATCGAGATCTTCTCGCGCGATGGCCAGGCGCTGCAGAGCCTGGACGAAATCATGGCCGCCGCGCGCAAGAACCCCGAGGTCATCGGCGCGGCACCCTTCATCAACACGCAGGCGCTGATCGCGCGCGGCGAGGACATGAAGGGCGCGATCGTCCGAGGCATCGACCCGAAGCTCGAACCCGAAGTGACCGACACCGGCGGCATCGCGAGCAAGGGCACCTTCGACAAGCTGGTGCCGGGCGAATTCGGCATCGTGCTGGGCGTCGAGCTCGCGCGTTCGATGTTCGTGCAGCCCGGCGACAAGGTCACGCTGGTGGCGCCGGGCGGCCAGGTGACGCCGGCCGGCGTGGTGCCGCGCCTGAAGCAGTTCACCGTGGTGGGCACCTTCGATTCGGGCCATTACGAGTACGACTCGGCGCTGGCGATGGTGCACGAGCAGGACGCGGCCAAGGTGTTCCGCCTCGAAGGCCCGACCGGCATCCGCCTCAAGCTCAAGGACCTGAACGAGGCCCGCGACGTGGCCGACCAGCTGGCCGTGAGCCTGCCCGGCGAATTCCTGATCCGCGACTGGACGCGCCAGAACAAGACGTGGTTCGCGGCCGTGCAGGTCGAGAAACGCATGATGTTCATCATCCTCACGCTGATCGTGGCGGTGGCGGCCTTCAACCTCGTGTCCACGCTCGTGATGACGGTGACCGACAAGCGCGCCGACATCGCCATCCTGCGCACGCTGGGCAGCTCGCCGCGCAGCATCATGGGCATCTTCGTGGTGCAGGGCGCGATGGTGGGCGTGATCGGCACCGTGGCCGGCCTGCTCTTGGGCCTGGGCATTGCCTACAACATCGACGTGATCGTGCCCTTCCTCGAACAGCTCTTCCATGCGAGCTTCTTGCCCAAGGACATCTACCTGATCAGCAAGATGCCGAGCGACCCGCAGCAGAGCGACATCATGCCGATTGCGATCATCTCCCTCGTCCTCGCCTTCCTGGCCACGTTGTACCCGAGCTGGCGCGCCAGTCGCGTCAATCCCGCGGAGGCGCTGCGCTATGAGTGAAGTTGTTCTGAAGGCGCGTGGTCTCACGAAGCGTTTTCACGAAGGTCGCATCGACCTGACGGTGCTGCACGGCGTGGACCTCGACGTGCATGCCGGCGAAACGCTGGCGATCGTCGGCGCATCCGGTTCGGGCAAGAGCACGCTGCTGCACCTGATGGGCGGGCTCGATTCGCCGACCGCAGGCAAGGTCGAACTGCTCGGCAAGGACATCGCGCATGCCGATGCGGCGGAGCAGGGGCGGCTGCGCAACCAGCACCTTGGGTTCGTCTACCAGTTCCATCATTTGTTGCCCGAATTCAGCGCGCTGGACAACGTAGCGATGCCGCTGAAGATCCGCCGCGTGGAATCGTCGCAGGCGGCGGAGTCGGCTCGCAAGATTCTCACGAGCGTGGGCCTGGGCGAGCGGGTGCAGCATCGCCCGGCCGAACTCTCGGGCGGCGAGCGCCAGCGTGTGGCGATTGCACGTGCGCTGGTCACGCAACCCGCGTGCGTGCTGGCGGACGAGCCGACTGGCAATCTGGACCGCAGCACGGCCGACACGGTGTTCGATTTGATGCTCGATCTGGCGCACCGCCATGGCACGGCGTTCGTGATGGTCACGCATGACCAGGAACTGGCGAAGCGTTGCGACCGGGTGCTGCAACTGGTGGCGGGCCGCCTCGCGGGCTGAGTTTTTTGTCTTTCTCCCTCCCCTTCCGGGGGAGGGCCGGGGTGGGGGCGCAGCGGCCTTCAACGCCATGCAGCCTCGAAGGCCGCGCGTGCCCCCATCCCAACCTTCCCCCAGAGGGGGAAGGAGCTAATACAACGCTTCTTCGGTCTGCCGCGCATCCAGCGGCAGCACGCACAGCACCTTCCCACCCAAGGTCAGCACAAGTCCGAGCTGTCCGCCGATCTGCATCACCTGGCACACCACGCGCGGTGCATCGGACTTCGGTGCCGTCGCAGCCGACATGGCGAGCGCACGCGCCGGTGGCTGGCGCAGCATCGCGAACAGCGTTCGCGCATCGCAGTCGTGCAGTGCTTGCCGGTACACATGGAAGACGGCATCAGCGCCGCGTTCTTCCACGTCCCTGTCGTCCTGCCGCAGCCGCAGCAACGCGCGATGCAACTGCTGCCGGCAAGCCGCCTCGGTCTTGCCGCTGGCCTGTGCGATCTCCTTGAAGCTGGCCTCGAACACCTCGCGCAGCAGTACCGCGGCGCCGTCGGCGGGACCCAGCCGCGTGGCCAGCAGCCGCAGGGCCTGTTCGACCTCCTGGGCCAGCGCGGCGCGCGCCTCGATGGAAGAAGTCTCCGGCGCAGGCGCGAGCACCTGTGAATCCTGAAGCCAGCGCTGCATCCAGTTGCGCCGCCGCAGCCGGTCGATGGCCAGGTGCTGCATGACGGTGGTCAGCCAGGCCTGAGCCGCATCGAGTGCCGGCCGGTCGCCTTCCTCGAGGGCGCGCAGATACGTGTCCTGCACCACGTCTTCGGCCTCGGCCGTGTTGCCCAGGAGCCGTGCCGCGGCACGGACGAGCCGGCCGCGATGCGCCGGCAATTGCGACAGGTAGCGTTCATCGAGCATCGGCGCAGCTTGCCACAGCCCCTGCAATGTCACGAAACTGTGGCCTTGTTCGTCAAGACAGTTCAACCACAGGAGTTTTTCTTGATCATGGAAACCGACGACGACACCCAGCCCGCGGCCACGGCCGAGCCGCGCAACTCCTACTTGGAGGAAAAGGCGTTCAAATCGCGCACGCTCTTGATCTTCGGCAGCATCACCGACTCGGTGGCCGCCGACGTGACGCGCCGGCTCATCGCGCTCGACGCGGACAACGCCGAGAAACCCATCGACATCCTCGTGAGCTCGCCCGGCGGGCACCTGGAGTCGGGCGATGCGATCCATGACATCGTGCGTTTCATCAGCGCGCCGGTGAACATGATCGGCACCGGCTGGGTGGGCAGCGCGGCCACGCACCTGTTCCTCGCGGCCCCGCGCGAGCGGCGCGTGTGCCTGCCGAACACGCGCTTTTTGATCCACCAGCCCAGCGGCGGCGCGGGCGGGCAGGCGACCGACATCGCGATTCAGGCGCAGGAAATCATCAAGGCCCGCCAGCGCATCGCGCACGAGATCGCGCGCGAAACCGGCAAGCACATCGACGTGGTGCTGGCCGACATCGAGCGCGACCGCTGGCTCTCGGCCGAGGAGGCGGTGGAATACGGGTTGGTCTCGCGGATCATCCAGCGCAAGACCGAGCTGAAGTAGCCCGCAATCGGCCGATATCGGCCGATTACTTCGGCTTGTAGGCCACCACGTCGATCTCGACCTTCGCGTCGACCATGAGGCGCGCCTCGGTGGTCGAGCGCGCCGGCTTGTTCTCGCCGAAGTAGCTCATGTAGATGCGGTTGAAGGCACCAAAGTCGCGCGCGTCGTGCAGCCATACGGTGCTCTTGCACACGTCGTCGAGCGTGGCACCGGCCAGTGCGAGCACTTTCTTCAGGTTCTCCATCACCTGGCGCGTCTGCGCCTCGATGCCGCCCACCACGATTTCGCCATCGGCATTCGCCGGGACCTGGCCCGACACATAGATGAAGTCGCCCGCGCGCACGGCCGGGGAGAAGGGGCGGGCCTGGCGGTCCGAAGCGACGGGCGGGGCACCGAGGTATTCGAGGGGCATGGGAGGACTCCTGAAATGAGGGAAGTGAAAGGAAAAGGGATCGCAAGTATCGATCTAATCTGAAAATCTATTTCAGAATAACCCTTGAACAAGGGTTAACACGGATGATTTGGCATGGTTGATGCTTCAAAGTCCGGGCGGAAAAGAAAATTTCTTTCATACCCTAGCCTGCCCCACGAAGGAGTTCCCCATGCCCCATGCCGCCAACGCCGGTCTTGCCCGGCGCCTGCCCAAGCTGTCCAAACGCAGCCTGCTGGGTGTGTCTCTCCTCGCGATGCTGTGCGCCGCGCTGCCGTATCAGCAGGCGCATGCCCAGGGGCCGCGCAACTTCGCCACGCTCGCGATGGTGGCCGAGCCGCAGACGCTCGACCCGATGGCATCGACCGCCGATCTGGTCGGAACCATCATGCAGCACGTGTACGAGACGCTCTACACCTTCGATGCCAAGTGGAACGTGGTGCCGATGCTGGCCGAGACGATGCCGAAGATCTCGGCCGACGGCAAGACCTACGCCATCACCCTGCGCAAGGGCGTGATGCTGCACAACGGCCGCGAACTCAACGCCGACGATGTGGTGGCGAGCCTGCAGCGCTGGATGGACCAGTCGCCGCGCGGCAAGGCCGTGGGCAAGGAAATCGAGACGCTCAAGGCCAAGGGTCCGCTGGGCGTGGAGATCGTGCTGAAGGCGCCGTACGCACCGCTGCTCTCGCAGCTCGCACTGCCCAGCGGCATGGCCGCGATCATGGCGAAGGACTCGATCGCTTCGCCGCTGAAGGAGTTCGTCGGCACCGGTCCCTACAAGTTCAAGGAGCGCCGCCCCGACCAGTTCGTGCTGCTCACCCGCTTCGACAAGTACGCAGCGCGCAAGGAACCTGCAAGCGGCTATGGCGGCAAGCGCGAAGCGGTGATCGAAGAGCTGCGCTTCGTGCCCGTGCCCAACGCCAGCACGCGCGTCGAAGGCGCGCTCGCCGGCCAGTACGACTTTGCCGACCTGCTGCCGGTCGAAGCGCTGCCGCGCCTGGAGAAGTCGGGCGGCAAGACCGTGCCGATCATGACGCCGTCGTTCGGCTTCCCGTACCTCGTGCTCAACACCAAGGAAGGCGTGGCCGCGAGCCAGTCGGTGCGCCAGGCGATCCAGACCGCGCTCGGCGAAGGCGAGATGCTGGCCGCCGGCTTCGGCGACACCCGCTTCTTCGTGGCCGAAGCCAATCACTTCCCCAAGGGCTCGCCGTTCTACTCGACCGCCGGCGGCGACCAGTACAACCAGCGCAACGCCGCCAAGGCCAAGGAGGCCGCGGCCAAGGCCGGCTACAAGGGCGAGCCGATCCGCGTGCTCACCAGCCGCCAGTACGACTTTCACTACAACATGTCGCTCTTGATGGCCGAGCAGCTCAAGCGCGCGGGCTTCAAGGTCGACCTCAACGTGGTCGACTGGGCCACGCTGGTTCAGCGCCGCAACGATGCCAAGCTCTGGGACATCTACGTGACCCACTCGGGCCAGTTCCCCGAGCCGATGCTCTCGCCGCCGCAACTGGGCGACGGCGCACCGGGCTGGTGGGACTCGCCCGCCAAGAAGTCGGCGCTGCAGGCCTTCAATGTCGAGAGCGACCCCGCCAAGCGCGGCGCGCTGTGGGGCAAGGTGCAGCAGGTCGTCTACGACGAGGTGCCGTACATCAACGTCGGCAAGTTCAACGGCCTCTCGGCGAAGAGCCCTGCGCTGGACAACTACCAGCCGGCGACCTGGCCGTTCTTCTGGAACGCGAAGATCAAGTAAGCAGGAGCCGCAGCCATGCCATCGCGTCGCCAACTTCTGCAAGCCAGCGCACTGGCCTCCGGTCTCGGAGCCCTGGGTCTCACGACCTCTACTGTTCAGGCCGCGACCTCCGGCCCGGTCTACGCCTACGTCGGCACCTACAGCGACGGCGGCAAGCCGTGGCGCGGCGGGCGCGGGCTCGGCGTCCACCAGTTCGTGGTGGACGGCGCGACCGGTGCGCTCAAGCCCATTCCCGGCGCGCCGCCGGCCGTGGCCAGCACGGGCAGCGATGCCAAGCTGCGCAACCCCGCATCGCTCGCGCGGCACCCGAAGCTGCCGATGCTCTACGCGGCCAACGAGTTCGAGGCCGGCTCCGTTTCCGCCTTCCGCATTGGAGCGAATGGCGCGCTGTCGTTCGTGGCCGAGATGGCCTGCGGCGGCAAGGACCCGGCCTACGTCAGCGTGCATCCCGACGGGCGCTTTCTGTTCACCGCGAACTACGCGAGTGGCGATGTGAGCGTGATCGCGCTGCGCACCGACGGCGGCTTCGATCCGGACGTCGCCGCTGTCGTCTACAAGGACGCGGCCGCCTGCGGCGCCACGCCCTGCAAGCCCGGCGCTGACGTGGTGCCGGCCGCGGCCCGATCGCACGAAGGCTTTGCCACGAGCGACCACGACGGCCCGCATGCACACATGGTGCACAGCGACCCGACCGGCAACTTCGTGCTGGTCGCGGACCTGGGGCTGGACCGCGTGATCTCGTACCGCTTCGACCGCATCACCGGCGTGCTGAGCCAGCCGAGCACCGTCGCGGTTTCGGAAAGCTCGGGCGCGCGCCACTTCGTCTTTCACCCGAACGGCAAGTGGTTCTACCTTGTGAACGAAGAAGCCTCGACCATCGCCCTCATGCGCTACGACGGCGCCACCGGCGTGCTCACGCTGGTGAGCGAAACCTCGGCGCTGCCGGCCGGCTTCAAGGGCACCAGCTACGCCTCGGGTATCCGCATGCTGCCGGACGGCCAGCACTTCGTGTCGCTCAACCGCCTGCACGATTCGATCTCGCTCTTCAGGATCGATGCCCGCACCGGCGCCCCCACGCTCGTGCGCGAGGAGTGGACGCGTGGCAACTACCCGCGCAGCTGCACGCTCGATCCGAGCGGGCGCTTTCTTTATGTGTGCCACAACAAGCAGGGCGACAACGTCACGGTGTTCCGCGTGAAGAAGGGCGACATCCAGTTCACCGGCCAGTACGTGGCCGTCGGCAGCGCGGCGGCCATCGAGTTCTCGTCGTGATGATGAAGATGAAGAGCGCTTCGCTCCGCTACATCGCCTCCCGCGCAGGCGGCATGCTCATCGTGCTCGCCATCGTGGCGGTGCTGGTCTTCGTGCTCACGCGCGCCGCATCGGGCGACCCGGTCTCGGTGCTGCTGGGCGACCAGGCCACGGCCGCCGACATCGCGCGCGTGCAGAAGGACTACGGCCTCGACAAACCGCTGCCCGTGCAGTTCGGCTACTGGCTGCGCGAAGTGCTGCAGGGCAACCTGGGCACCTCGATCTTTCTGCAGCGCCCGGTGACACAGGCGCTTTGGGAGCGCGCCGAGCCCACCACGCTGCTCGCGCTCATGGCCGTGGCCATCGCGGCGCTGATCGGCGTTCCTTGTGGCATCGTCTCGGCGGTGTTCCGAGGGCGGGTGGTCGACCAGCTCTTCACCGGCATCGCGATGCTCGGGGCGAGCATTCCGAGCTTCTGGCTGGGCATCGTGCTGATCCAGATCTTCGCGGTGTCGTTCGGCTGGTTCCCGGTGTCGGGCTACGGCGCGCCCGATGCGCCATTCATGGAGCGGCTGCATGCGCTGGTACTGCCCGCGACGGTGCTGGGCCTGTTGAACTCGGCGCTCATCATCCGCTTCACGCGGGCCTCGATGCTCGATGTGCTCGGTGAAGACTATGTGCGCACCGCGCGCTCCAAGGGCCTCTCCGAAAGCAAGGTGGTGCTCAAGCACGCGCTGCGCAATGCGCTGGTGCCCATCGTCACGGTGATCGGCCTGACGGTCGCGCTGATGATCGGCGGCGCCGTCATCACCGAGACGGTGTTCGGCCTGCCCGGCGTCGGCAACCTCGTGGTGAGCGCGGTGCTGCGGCGCGACTACCCCGTGATCCAGGGGGCGCTGCTCGTGATCGCCGCGATCTACGTGCTCATCAATTTCTCGATCGACCTGCTCTACGCCGTCGTCGATCCTCGCGTGAAGGTCTGAGCCGTGCAGATGCCCCGAATGCTCCGCCAACTGATGCACCGCCGCATCGTGATGGTCTCCGCGCTGGTGCTGCTGGTGATTGCCGTGCTCGCCATCGGCGCGCCGCTGTTCGCCTCCATCGACCCCAACGACACCGCAGTGCTCGACCGCCTGAAGGCGCCGAGCGCCGAACACCTGCTGGGCACCGACGAGCTCGGCCGCGACCTCTATTCGCGCATCGTGCATGGCGCGCGCTACTCGCTCGCCATCGCGGCGCTCACTGCGCTGGGCTCGGTTATCGCCGGCACGGTGCTGGGCCTCATGGCCGGTTTCTTCCGGCGGCTCGACACGCCGCTCATGCGCGTGGTCGACGCAATGATGTCCTTCCCCGACATCCTGCTGGCCATCGCACTTGTGGCGATCCTCGGGCCGTCGCTCATGAACACCGTGCTCGCGCTGGTGCTGGTCTACACGCCGCGCGTGGCGCGGGTGGTGCGGGCCTCCACGCTGGTGGTGCGGGAGCTGCTGTTCGTCGAGGCGGTGCGCGCGCTGGGCGTTCGCACCTCGCGCATCCTGTGGCGGCACATCTTGCCGAACCTGATGTCGCCCATCCTCGTGCAGGTGTCGTTCATCTTCGCCTACGCCATCCTGGCCGAGGCGGGCCTGTCGTTCCTCGGCGTCGGCGTGCCGCCCGAGATCCCGACCTGGGGCACCATGGTCGCGGGCAGCCAGCAGTACGCGCACCAGGCCTTCTGGGTGGTGCTGTTCCCGGGGCTCGCGATCATCTTCACGGCGCTCTCGCTGCAGCTGCTGGGCGACGGCGTGCGCGACCTGCTCGACCCCAAGCTCAAGAAGACCTCGTGATGGCGAACGCCAACAACACGCCACACGCGCCACGCCTCACGGTCAGCAACCTGAGCACCAGCTTCCCCACCGAGGACGGCCTGATCCGTTCGGTGGCCGACGTGAGCTTCTCCATCCAGCCGGGCAAGACGACCGCGCTGGTCGGCGAATCGGGCTCGGGCAAGTCGGTCACCAGCCTCACGCTGATGCGCCTGTTGCCCAGGACCGCGAACGCGCAGGTCAGCGGCAGCGCCTCGTTCGTCACGCGCGAAGGCAAGACGCTCGACCTCTTGAAGATCGGCGAGCCCGAGATGCGGTCGCTGCGCGGCAACCAGCTGTCGATGATCTTCCAGGAGCCGATGACCAGCCTGAACCCGGTCTTCACCATCGGCGAGCAGATCGCCGAGAGCGTGCGCCTGCACAAGGGGCTGGACCGCAAGGCCGCGCTCGCGCATGCGCTGCGCATGCTGGAGCTGGTCGAGATTCCGGCCGCGGCACAACGCATCCACGAGTACCCGCACCAGCTCTCGGGCGGCATGCGCCAGCGCGTGATGATCGCGCTCGCGATGGCCTGCGACCCGACGCTCCTGATCGCCGACGAGCCCACCACCGCGCTGGACGTGACCATCCAGGCGCAGATCCTGGAGCTCATGCGGCGCCTGCAGGCCGAGACCGGCATGAGCATCCTCTTCATCACGCACAACCTGGGCGTGGTCGCGCACCATGCGGACGATGTGGTGGTGCTGTATGCGGGCCGCGTGGTCGAGAGCGCGCCGGTGCGGCCGCTGTTCGCGCAGCCGGAGCATCCGTACACGCAGGGCCTACTGGCGTGTCTCCCGGGCAAGGCGCGCGTTCCGGGGCAACCGAAGCCCAAGCGGCTCTTTGCGATCCGCGGGCAGGTATCGAGCCCGCTCGCGCCGCCGCCCGGCTGCGCCTTCGAGCCGCGCTGCGACCTGGCGCTGGCCGAATGCAGCGTGGCAATGCCGCCGCTGATCGAGACGCACCATGGGCGCGAAGCGCGCTGCATTCGCGTGCAGCCGGCCCAGCCTTTGGTGAGGGCCGCATGACAAGCGCGCTGCCTGGCGTTTTGCTCCTTCCCCTTCCGGGGGAAGGCTGGGATGGGGGCAAGCGGCGTTCGTTCGGCGCAGTGCTTCATCCAGTGCCGTCGTGCCCCCACCCCCACCCTCCCCCGGAAGGGGAGGGAGCCAAAACCACAAGCCCACGATGACCGCCGTTTCTTCTTCCTCTCCCCTCATCGAAGTCCGCGGCCTGAAGAAATACTTCGGCAGCAGCGACCGCCCCGTGCGCGCGGTCGACGACGTGTCGTTCGCCATCCAGCCCGGCGAGACGCTGGGGCTGGTTGGAGAATCAGGCTCGGGCAAGAGCACCATCGGCCGCACCGTGCTGCGCCTGGTCGAGCGCACCGAGGGCCAGGTGCTCTACCGCGGCGACGACATCGGCGCGCTCTCGGGCGAGCGCATGCGGAAGCTCCGCAGCAAGCTGCAGATCATTTTTCAGGACCCGTACGCGAGCCTGAATCCGAAGATGCGCATCAGCGCGATCCTTGGCGAGGCGCTGTCGACGCACGGGCTGCACAAAGGGGCAGCGGCGCGCGACAAGCGCATCGCCGAACTGCTGGAGACCGTCGGCTTGCGCGCCGAGCATGCGAGCCGGTTTCCGCACGAGTTCTCGGGCGGGCAGCGCCAGCGCATCGGCGTGGCGCGCGCGCTCGCGGTCGAGCCGGAGTTCATCGTGGCCGACGAGCCGCTGTCCGCACTCGACGTATCGATCCAGTCGCAGGTCATCAACCTGCTGGCGGACCTGCGCGAGCGCCTGGGTTTGACCATGCTCTTCATCTCGCACGATCTCGATGTGGTCGAGTACCTGTGCGACCGCGTGGTGGTGTTGTACCTGGGCAAGGTGATGGAAGTGGCCGAGACCGACGAGCTCTTCGCGCGGCCTTCGCACCCCTACACCCAGGCGCTTCTGGCCGCGAGCCCGAAGCCCGATCCGACGCTCGCGACCGAACGCATCGCGCTCAAGGGCGACATCCCCAGCCCCATCTCTCCCCCTTCGGGCTGCGTGTTCCGCACGCGCTGCCCGCACGCCATCGAGGCCTGCGCGCAGACCGTGCCGCCGCTCGAAGAAATTTCTCCCGGACACTACAGCGCCTGCATCCGCAAGGAACTGCTCTCCAACATCGCCGCATGACGACCATGACAGACACCGCCGCAACCTCCGCTATCAAAGCCAACTTCACCGACCCGCTGCTCGGCAGCAACTTCAAGGGCTACCCGCGCACCCAGCCGCCGCGCCTGCGCAGCGAAGTCGGTGCCGCTGGCTGGAACGTGCTGGCCGGCGACCTGCCGCTGCCGCTGGCAATGCTCAAGCGCGAGGCGCTGGAGCACAACCTCGCGTGGATGCAGTCGCGGGTGCGCGAGTGGGGCATCGACCTTGCGCCGCACGGCAAGACGACCATGTCGCCGCAGCTCTTCCAGCGTCAGCTCGATGCGGGCGCGTGGGGGCTGACCTTCGCCACTGTCACGCAATTGGCCGTGGGCGTGGCGGCCGGGGCGCGCCGCACGCTCATTGCGAATCAGGTGGTGAGCGATGAAGACCTGGCGGGCATCCAGCTGCTGTTGAGTGCGAATGCGGGTCTGCGCATCGTGTTCCTGGTCGATTCGCTCGCGCAGCTCGCGCTCATCGAAGACTGGGCCAAGCGCCACACCGCGAGCGTGCCCTTCGAAGTGATGATCGAGATCGGCGTCGAAGGCGCGCGCACCGGCTGCCGCACGCACGAAGAGGCCGTGACACTCGCCACGCGCCTGCGCGCAAGCGAGAAGGTCAAGCTCGTCGGCATCGAGACCTACGAAGGGCAGGGCGCCACCGGCGTCAGCGAGCCCGACACCGCATATGCGAACACGCTGATGGACCGCGTCGAAGCCATCGCGCGTCACTGCGACACGCAGAAGCTCTTCGAGACCGACGAGGTGCTGGTATCGGCCGGCGGCTCGGCGATCTTCGACCTCGTGGCCGGGCGCCTGAAGCCCGCGTTAGGTTCTCCGGTGCGGGGCTTGCTGCGCTCGGGCTGCTACGTCACGCACGACCACGGCTTCTACAAGCGCATGGTCAGCGCGGTGGACGAGCGCCTGGGTTGCGACTGCGGCGAAAGCCTGCGCCCCGCCATGGAAGTCTGGGCCACGGTGCAATCGCGCCCCGAGCCGGGCCTTGCGATCCTTGCCGTGGGCAAGCGCGACATCTCGTTCGATCTCTCGATGCCCGTGCCCATCGGACGCGCGGCACGCGGGGCGCGCGAAGCAGAGGCCGTGCCCGCCGGTTGGAAGATCACCGCACTCAACGACCAGCACGCGTACCTGCGCTGGGATGCGAACGAGGAAGCGGAGGCGCCCAAGGTCGGCGACCGCGTCGGCCTCGGCATCTCGCACCCCTGCACCACCTTCGACAAATGGCACTGGATGCCCATCGTCGAGAACGACTACCGCGTGAGCGACGCCGTCGCCATGCATTTCTGAAATCGCAACGATGACCACCTCCCTGCTCCGGAAGATCGCGGAGATCCGCAGCGGTGCCCCGGCCACGCGGCGCGCGATTCTCGACCTGATCCTCGAAGACCCCGACCGCGTGCTGGAAGAGAGCTTCGAGCAACTGGCCGAGCGCTCGCGCAGCTCGGTGCCGACCATCATGCGCACCTGCCGCGACCTGGGCTTTGCAGGCCTGCGCGAATTCAAGCTCGCGCTCGCGCAGGAGCTGGCGCTCGGCGGCTCGCCGCTGCACCGCCGCGTCAACATCGAGGACGCGGCCGACGAAGTGGTCGGCAAGATCGCGCGCAGCGCCGCGGCTTCTGTCTCGGGCGTGCGCGGCCAGCTCGACATGCAGGTGCTCGACGGCGCCGTGGCGGCCATCGCGGCCGCGCCGCACGTGGACCTGTACGGTGCAGGCGCCACCTCGTGGTTCATGGCCAACGATCTGCAGGCGCGGCTCTTCCGCCTCGGCCTTTCGGCGAACGCATGGGCCGACTACCACCTGCAGCAAGTCGCCGGCGCGGCGCAGCGGCCGGGCGGCGTGGTCATCGCCATCTCGCACGTCGGCGGCATGCCCTCGCTGCTCGACGCGGTGGACATCGCGCGCGGGCAGGGCGCCAAGGTGGTCGCGCTCACGCGGCCCGGCACGGCGCTCGCGGCGAAGGCCGACTTTTTGCTGGGCCTCTCCGTGCCCGACGATGCGGTGATGCACGTGGGCATCGATGCCTATCTCACGCACCTCACCGCCATCGAGATTCTCACGGTGCTGGTCGCGCAACGCCGCGGCGAGCCCGCCGTGCAGCGCCTGCAGCGCGCACGCGAAGCCTTCCAGCGCCATGGCATCGACGCGACCACGCACCCGCTGCAAAGCTGGGACGGCGGCGGCATCAATGACGAAAAAGGAGGACGCGCATCGTGAGCGACCCCCAAGCCGTGAAAGCCGTATTGCTCGAAGCCGGCCTCGTGGTCGACGGTTCGGGTGGACCCTCGTGGCCCGGCGACGTGCTGCTGCAGGGCGACCGCATCCTCGCGCTCGGCGAGGGCCTGCGCGGGCGCTTGCCCGAAGGGCTCACGCTCGCCGACGTCGAGGTGATCGACTGCAGCGCCAAGGTCATCGCGCCCGGCTTCATCGACGCGCACACGCACGACGATGCGATCGTGCTGCGCGATCCGCTGTGCCTGCCCAAGGTGTCGCAGGGCATCACCACCGTGGTGACGGGCAACTGCGGCATCTCGCTCGCGCCGTACCGCACGCCGCAATCCCAACCGCCGCTCACGCTGCTGGGCGCCGATTCTTTCAAGCACGCGACGATGGCCGAGTACCGCGCCGCCGTCGATGCGACGCAGCCCGCGCTCAATGTGGCCGCGCTCGTGGGCCACACCACGCTGCGCTTCGCGACGATGCAGGCGCTCGACCGACCCGCGAGTGGCGATGAATTGGCGCACATGGAATCGCTGCTCGACAGTTGCATGGCAGACGGTGCGCACGGCATGTCGTCAGGCCTGTTCTATGAAGAGGCCTTCGCTGCGCCGGCAGAGGAAGTGACCGCGCTCGCGCGTGTCGTCGCGCGCTACGGGGGCGTGTACGCCACGCACCTGCGCAGCGAGATGCAGCAGATCATCGAGGCGCTGCACGAGGCTGGCGACTCGGCTTTCAACGCGGGCGTGCCGCTGGTCATCTCGCACCACAAGTGCGCCGGCCCCGCGAACTGGGGCCGCACGAAAGAGACGCTGCCGCTGATCGAATCGCTCGCGCAGCGCCAGCAGATCGCGATGGACGTGTACCCCTACGTGGCCGGCTCCACCGTGCTGCGCGAAGACCTGGTGGATGGCGTCATCGACGTGCTGCTCACTTGGTCCGATCCGCATCCCGAGATGACAGGTCGGCTGCTCTCCGACATCGCGCGCGAATGGGGAACCACCGAGCAGGAGGCGTGCGTGCGGCTGAAGCCCGGCGGCGCCTGCTACTTCCAGATGCAGGAAGAAGACGTGGAGCGTGTCATCGCACACCCGCTCACGATGATCGGCAGCGACGGCCTGCCGCACGACCGCCATCCGCATCCGCGCCTGTGGGGTGCGTTCCCCCGCGTGTTCGCGCGCTACTGGCGCCAGCGTCGCCTGTTCACGCTGGAGCAGGCCGTTCACAAGATGACCGGCATGACCGCGCGCAACCTGCGCATCGCCGACCGCGGCCTGCTGCGCGTCGGCACGATGGCCGACGTGGTGGTGTTCGACCCCGAGACCATCGCCGACACCGCCACCTACGACAAGCCGCACGGCGTGAGCCTGGGCGTGGAGCGGGTGTTCGTAAACGGCGTGCTGGCGTATCGCGGCGGCGAGGGCGAAGCCCGCGTGCTTGCGCGCGCGGGGCGGATGCTCACGCGCGGAAGCTAGCCGCCAAAGCGCTCAAGCTCGACGCCGTATTCCTCTTTGCCGATGACCTTGTAGGTGCGCGTCATTGGCATTGGACGTTCCTGGTAGTCGGTGTCGATTCGACTGCTGCATCGCATAGCAGCTCCCAACCCGGGCAGCGCGAGCACCATCGGAGCGCAACAGAGGATGGCGCGCTCTTTCATGCCGGCAGCCCCTTCTCTCCAGGCGTGTTGCACGAAAAGCTGTAGACGGGGCATTCCTGGCCGTATATCACCGCGGTCATGGGCCCGTGACAGCGTGCGGCGGTCGCACAGATCCTGATCGACCGTATCGGGGGGACGCCGCGTCGCTTGCAAGCGACGGCAACCAGGATTTTTCATACAGCGCATTCAATTCCGTCTGATAGGATGACCCGATTTTTTAATAGGAGGTAGGGCGTGAAGATTTCAAATGGTTCGGCTACTAAATGCGCATTCATTTTTGCCGCTGTGACAGTCCTTTCAGGGTGCGTTGCTTATCCTAACGTCGAGAAAATTAACGCTGATTTCGGCGGCTATCTGAATTCGGAATACAGCATTTCCTACCCGTCTGCAGCTTTGCGAGCAAAATTGACGGAGGTTAATCTGAAGCCAAAACCTGGAATTAAAGAGTTTTCGATGAAAATGAATTTAAGTCAGGCTGGTATTGGAGAGCAGACCCCTAAGGTCAGTCCTTTCGATGTGCGATTCACGAATCTTGGTAATGGCTTTTATCGCGAGGTCCGTGAGCTTCGAAATAATGACTTTCTCACGGCGCGATTTGTGTATTTGACGTGGGCTGGGCTCTTGCAGTTGAAGAGCGACACAATCGTCAGTGGGGACACTTTCCCGGTGCCATACCAAGAAGTTAAGGATGTGGCGCAATTTAAGTTTGACCCGGTAAATATGAAAGTCGGGGATAAATTGGTTTTCGAAACAAAGCTGGGCAATCGTCCTCAAGCTTTTAACTTCATAACTGAAAAATCCGAATGCATTGCTGAAAAAATAGCGCCTGCAGCCAGCTTGCAAAAGAATTTTTCTGGGAATGGCGTGTGGTTGGCGTGCACTAGCAAGAACGACAGAGGCTTCGATTCCAAGAAAAAATCGGTCTACCTGATCGACTACGCTCTTGCGATTCCCCTCGAGTTCAAATCGCCTACAAGAACTCAAGAGTACGAAATTACCGGATTTACGGCGCAATAAAGCCAAGCGAAGGTATCGCATCGTCGCGTTTTGTCGGTGGCGGAGCATCCCAACGCGCCGGGCGCGCTTTGTTTCTGGTGTGCGTTCGCTCATGGCCGGGTCAAGCCGCCTTGAGCGGGGCGGGCTTTTTGAAGGGCCGCTGGTTGATGTTCCTGCTGAAGAACGTGCCGATGGAGTCTGCCGCCAAGAGGTCTGCATGCAGCTTCGCGTCGACGTTCGGGTACTGATAGACCGTGCCGGACCCGCAGGTGAGGTCACGGCTAGCCGTCAGGCAAACACCAGGCACACCGGCGTAGGCACCTGCGCCACTTGCATCGGCTGGTCGAGCTTGCCGCTCGCCGGATCGATGTGCAGGCGCAGGATGGTGTCGCCCTTCTGGCTGAGCGCGTAGAGGTGGCCGCCACCCGGCGCCATCGCCAGCGCGCGCGGAAAGCGCAGGCCCTCACTCCAGTGTTGCAGCGGTGTCAGCGCGCCGTTGCCTGCATCGATGCGGAACGCGGCGATGCTGTCGGCCATCGGGTGGTCCGACTTCAACCGGCGGTTGGTCGCATAGAGAAACTGCCCTGACGGATGCATCACCAGCGCCGCCGCGCTCGTCTGGCCGCTGTAGCCATCGGGCAGGGTCGAGACGCGCTGGCGCTGTTCCTCGACCTTGCCGCTCGCTGCGTCGTAGCTGAAAGAGGCGACCGTGGCATCGAGCTCGTTCACCAAGTACAGGAAGCGCTGCGACGGATGCAGTGCGAGGTGGCGCGGGCCGCTGCCGGACGCGACCGACGTGCGGCCGAGCACGGCCAGCTTGCCATCGGCGAGCGTGAACGCATTGATGCGATCGGTGCCGAGGTCGGTGCCGAGCACGCGCTGGCCCGAGGCATCGAACAGCACCATGTGCGGATGCGGCGATTCCTGCCGTTCGGTGACGGGGCCGGACCCGGTTTCCTTCTCGATGCCCGAGACCTTGCCGAGCCTGCCGTCCGCCTCGATCGGCAGCACGTTGTAGGCGCCGCCGCCATACAGGGCGACGGCCAGCGCGCGGCCATCGGGCGACACCGCGAGGTGCGCAGGGATCACGCCCGAGAGCGAGAGCGGCTGGCGGTTGAGCAGCGTGAGCCGCCCGTCGTTCGCATCGATCGCATAGGCCTCGGCCGTGCCTGTGGGCAGGCCCTGGTAGGTGTCGATTTCGTTGATCGCGTAGAGGAAGCGCCGGCTGGGGTGCACCGCGAGGAACGATGGGTTCGCACTTGCGACGGTCTGCACCGGCGTCCAGCCGCCGTCGCGCATGGCGAGCACGTAGATGCCCTTGGATGCCGGGCCGCCGGCGGTGCCGCCGGGCGCGTCGAAGGTGTAGGTGCCGACGTAGGCGAAACGGGGCGCGGGCGCGGTGCTGGCGGCCGCGCTGTTGTTCGCTGTCTCAGGAGTCTGCGCACCGGCAGGGACCAGCGGCGTCAACGCGCCAAGGGCGGAGGCGCCGCCGATCCACTGCATCACGGCGCGGCGGTTCTGGCCGGGGAGGCTGGGGCTGTGTGTCATGGGTTTCCTTCCTCTCTCGTTCAGGGCCGCACCGACATGGCATGGTGAAAGACATTGTTCGGGTCGTAGCGCCGCTTCGCTTTTCGCAGGAAGTCGTAGAGCCCCTGGTCCCCGTAGTAAAGCTGCGACCAGAACGGATACGCCAGCATGTCGTTGTCGGGGTAGTTGATATAGCAGCCTTCGTAGCGCTCGCCGGGGTAGGGCGTGCCGGCATAGCGCTCGGGCACGTCGGGCGTGCCGTACACGTCGCGGTAGAAGTCGCTGATCCAGCGCAGGTGGCCCGCATCGTCCGCCGCGCTGCGCCAGTAGGTCTGGTACTGCAGCTTCATGATCGATGCGCGCTGCGGCACGGCGGTGTCGCCGATGCGCTCGGGCTTGTTGACCGCGCCGCCATAGGAGTCGACCTGCACCAGCGACTGGCTCAGATCGACGCCGGGCATCGTGCGCGTGAGGTGCGTGTAGATGCGCTGCGCCTCGCGGGCGCTGAAGTTCTGCTTCATGTAGGCCGACTTGTACTTGCCGCGCTGGTTCTCGCCCGAGCCGTTGAGGTACTGCGTGGCGGTGAGCCAGTCGTAGCGCGTCACGGTGTGCGGCTTGGAGCACAGCAACTGCCCGCTACCCCGCTGCGGCGCCGGACCCACGCCCGGTGGGCGGCCCTTCAGCGGCACGGGCGTGCAGGCGCGGAAGCGGTCGAGGAAATCGTTGAGCACCGTCAGGTCGTTGCAGGTGCCGTCGGGGTTGCAGAACTGCGTGAGCATCACGATCTGGCCCGACGAGCGGTGCGTGAGCTTGAGCAGCGAGAACATGCCCCAGGTGTCGGGCGCCTTGCCGCGCGTGGCCCAGTAGTCGCCGTAGATGGAGAGCAGTTCGGCAAAGCGCGCGGGCGTCATCGTGGCCCAGTCGAACGCGACCACCGCGATCGCCACTTCGCGCGGCGCCGTCGGCAGGGTGTCGAACACGTAATTGGTGATCGCGCCGAAGTTGCCGCCGCCCGCGCCGCGGCAGGCGCGGAACAGTTCGGGCTCGCGGGCCGCGTCCACGGTGCGCGGCACGACCTTGCCGCGCGCATCGACCGTGAGGATGTCCACCGCGGAGAGCCAGTCGACCGTGAGCCCCTGCAGGCGCGACAAGAGGCCGTAGCCGCCGCCGCAGATGTGTCCGCCCGCGCCCACCGAATAGCAGGAACCGCCGGGGAGCGTGACATTGCTCTGCTTGTACAGCTCCAGGTAGCCGTTCCAGTTCTGCGTGCCGGGGCCGATGCGATAGCGCCCGTCGGTCTTGCCGGTGCTCGCGCCGCTGAGCAGGCTCAGGTCGAGGATGGCGCCGTCGGGGTTGTTGGAGACGAAGTCTTCATAGCAATGACCACCGCTGCGCAACGTGGGCCGCAGGCCCGCATCGACGATGCGCTGCAACGCGGCCGCGGCATCGCCCGCGTTTTCCACCAGCTCGATGCGCGAAGCCGCGTCCGACTCCGTGGACGGCCATCGCAGGTTGAAGCCCTTTTTCAGGGTGTTGTAGCGCGCATCCTGGCGTGTCACGGTGATTGACATGGGCACTTTCTGGTGGAGGTGTTTGCGACGGTGGGAGCTGGGGAAGGAGAAGGTGTGCGTTGCTCTTGGTTGGCCTAGGAAATGAAAGGTTTTTTCTTAATTGCGTTGAAATTGCTTGAAATCTGCGATGAATCACCCTATTCACTCATATTTCCCTCCGTTTTGAAATAACTTTTCAATGACTTGTGGAGATTCGGGCGGTCGATAGGATGTGCGCCACTTCCCACGGCCCTATCCATGCACACAGCGGCACCTCATTTCGTCGTTCACCTCGTCGGCCCCGGCGGCGCCGGGAAGACCACGGCCGGCCCTTTGCTGGCAGGCCGGCTCGGCTGGCGCTTCGTGGATCTGGATCGGGAGTTCATCGCGCGGGAAGGCGATGTCGCCGCGTACATGGCAGTCCATGGGTATGCGGGCTATGCGCAGCGAAACGTAGCTGTCTATCGCGAGGCGATGAACGCACGCTCGGCACCCACCGTCTTCGCGCTCTCGTCCGGTTTCATGACCTACGGTGCAACGACGGAGGCGCAATACGCGGTGCTTCGACAGGCCATCGAGCACGGCGCGCTGACCGCGTTACTGCTGCCGTCTTTCGATCTGGAAACATGCGTTGAGGCCATCGTGCAAAGACAACTGGCGCGGCCGTACCTGTCGGGCAACCGGGCGAACGAAGAAGCGCGCATACGCGAGCGGTTTCCCGCGTTCATGGCGCTGCAGTGCGCGCGGTTCGACAGCAGCGAAGCACCGCGGGAGCTTGCGATGCGGATCGAGCAATTCGTGCGTGCGCGGTGCGCCGCATGAGTCCTAGGAAGCTTCTTCGTCTTCCGCCTGCGCCTGGAACATCCGCGTGAAATCGCAGCACTCCTGCGCCAGCATCACGATCGACGAGGTGAGCGCGCTGCGGTGCTCGCCCTTGTGCATCGCGACGTAGCGCACCACCGGTAGGGGCGGCGTGACCTCGATCACCGACAGCATGCCGGCCGCGACCAGCGGGGCGAGGCATTCGCGCGGCAGGTAGCTCACGCCCAGCCCGGACACGGTGAGCCCGGTGAGCGCGACGAGGTTGCTCACCACGATCACGTTGGACGGCTGCACGCCCTGGTCTTTCATCCACGCGTCGTAGGCGCGCCCCGTGCCCGAGTTGTTGCCCTGCACCAGCATGCGGTGCCGCGCGAGGTCGTGCAGGCGCACGGTGCCCGTCGTCTGCACCACGCCGGGCTTGCACATCCACGCGCTCTTCACCTTGCCGATGACCTTGCTCTGCATGCGCGAGTCGGTGAAGGTGTCGGGCACGATGACCACGTCGAGCGCATCGACCAGGAGCTTGTCGCGCAACTGCAGGCTGTCGTCCACGTCGGGTTCGAGGATCACCTTGGGGTAGTGCTGCTGGATGAGGCCGACGAGGCGCGGCAGCCACGTCATCGCGGTGAGTTCGGTCACGCCGATGCGGATGCGGCGCTCCACCACGCCGGGCTTGCCGAACTGCTCGACCGCGGCATCGCGCTGCTCCAGCAGCTTCTTGGCGAGCACGAACATCTCCTCGCCCTTTTCGGTGAGGCGCGCGGTGCGCTGGCTGCGGTCGAAGAGTTCGGTGTCGAACAGCAGCTCCAGTTCATGCACCCGTTTGGATACGGCCGATTGGGATGTGTGCAACTGGTTCGCGGCCTGGGCGAAGCCGCCGAGCTGGCCGATCCAGTAGAGGGCTTCGAGTTGCTTGAAGGTCATCACGGTGCGTGTCTCCTCTGCAGGCGGTCCGAAAGAACGCTTTTGTTCATGCGATTCGATCACAAAAAATCGCTTTTAGAAATTCATCGAGGCGCAGAAGATTCGCCCAGCTCACCCCCTCACTGCAAACCAAGGAATACACGCCATGGACTTCTTCAAGCTGCCTTCTGCCCTTGCCCTGGGACTCACCCTCGCCTTCACCTGCGGCGCCGCCAGCGCCCAGGACGGCGGCACGCTGCAGAAGATCAAGGAGAGCGGCACGATCCAGATCGGCGCGCGCGACAGCCAGATTCCGTTCTCCTACAAGCTCAGCGCCGACAGCGCGCCCATTGGCTACACCAACGACATCTGCCTGAAGATCGTCGATGCGGTGAAGGCCAAGCTTGGTCTCTCGAAGATCGAGGTGCGCTACACGATGCTGAACTCGACCAACCGCATTCCGCTCCTGCAGAACGGCACGGTCGACCTCGACTGCGCGACCACCACCAACACCACGCAGCGCCAGGCGCAGGTCGATTTCGCGCCGAGCCATTTCGTGACCAACATCACCGCCGCGGTGCGCAAGAACTCGGGCATCAATGCACTGTCCGACCTCAACGGCAAGAACGTGGCCACGGTCTCGGGCAGCACCTCGATCCAGCTGCTGCGCGGCGCGCGCAAGAGCGGCACGATCGAAGTGAACGAGATCGCGGGCAAGGACACCTCCGACGGCTTTTTGCTGCTCTCGACCGGCCGCGCCGATGCCTACGTGCTCGACGACGTGCAGCTCGCCGGCATGATCGCCAGCGCCACCAACCCGGGCGAATACAAGCTCCTGAAGGAGTCGCTGCGCCAGGAGCCCTACGGAATCATGCTGCGCAAGGACGATCCGCAGTTCAAGGCGCTGGTCGATGAAACGGTCACCGGGCTCATGAAGTCGGGCGCCATCGAGCAGCTCTATGCCAAGTGGTTCATGTCGCCGGTTCCGCCGAAGAACGCGAACCTGAATTTCCCGATGTCCGACGCGGTGCGCGACATCTACAAGAACCCGAACAACAAGGGCGTCTGAGCACACACATGACGACCACCCTCGAAAACCACCCCCGCGGTCTCGCGTTCTCCGAGGCGCTGATGCGCGAGGTGAAGTCGCGCTTCCTCCTCGTGGACCGCGACCACCACGGCCACGAACGCCTGTACTTCGACAACGCCGGCGGCTCGTTTCGCCTGAAGGCCGCGGCCGAGCGCTTCGCACAGGTCGATGCGGTTCCCGACAACGCCGAGCGCATCCACGCGACCGCCGTCGAGCTGCAGCAGATCCAGGCGAAGGCCGGCGACGATCTGCGCACCATCCTCAATGCGCGCGGCGGCAGCGTCTACGCCTCGCTCACCGCTTCGGGCGCCATGTTCGACATGGTGCGCGCGGTGGCCGAGAACGTGCCGGGCACGAACATGGTCACGACGGTGCTCGAACATCCGTCGGCGTTCGATGCGATGAGTCTCTACGCCGACCGGCTCGGCCGCGAGCTGCGCGTGGCGAAGAGCAACCCGGTGACGGGCGGCGTCGATGTGGAAGAGATCGTTCGCCTCGTCGACAAAAACACGTGCCTCCTCAACGTGATCTACGCCTCGAACATCTCGGGCGCGAAGCTCGACATGGCCGAGATCGTGCGCCGCGCGCGCGCCGTCAAGCCCGACCTCTACATCCTCGTGGACGCGGTGCAGCATGCGCCGCACGGCCCCATCGACCTCGAGAAGACGCCGGTGGACGGCATCAACCTCGCGCCCTACAAGTTCTTCGGTTGCCGCGGCTCGGGGCTCTCGTGGATGTCCGACCGCGCGGCCGTGCTGCCGCACCACAAGCTCGCGGGCAAGAAGCCGGACTACTGGGACCTGGGCAGTTCCGCGCCGTGGCAGTTCGCGGCGCTCACGGAGATCGTCGATTACGTGTGCTGGATCGGCAAGCAGTTCACCGACGCCACCGAGCGCCGCGCGCTGTTCGTCGAAGGCATCGGGCGCATCGAATTGCACGAGCGCGCGCTGCTCGCCGCGCTGCTCGATGGCACCGGCAATGCGACCGGGCTGCGCGAGATGCGGGGCGTCGAGGTGTTCCTCGACCACGAAGACCTGACCAAGCGCGACCTGATCCTGGGCATCGGCTTCGACCGCATCGACTGCACGCAGGCGGTGGTCGAGTACGGCAAGCGCGGCGTCACGGTGTACGAGCGCGTGGCGACGAGCATCTATTCGAAGCGGATGCTCGAATCCTTCGGGCTCGAAGGCACGGTGCGCGTCTCGCCGCTGCACTGCCATTCGATGGCCGATGTGGAGCGGTTTCTCCAGGCCACGCAGGAGATCGCGGCGGCCGTCTGACCTGGCCGGGGGTATCCAAGTCCGCGCCGTAGGGTTGATCGATCGGATCGCCGCTCGCATCGAGGATAATGCGAGCCATTCTCATTTGGTCCGTTCTTTCGATCCCGTCCAAGCCATGGCCCGTAGCGCTGCCTCCGCCGTCCACGTCGTCTCCCGCATCGCGGCCGGGGTGCTGGGCAGCTACGTTTTCTGCTGGGGTTTCATCGCGCTGGGCGTCGGCCTGCTGTACAGCGCAGGCATGCCGTTCCACGATGCCGAGTCGCTCAGCAGCATGCTGGCCTTTCTCGTGTTCCTGGTTGCGTTCCTCTGGGCCTTTGCGGCCGGCAGCCTTGCGCGCGTGTGGTTCGTGCTGCTGGGAGGAGGGCTCGCGATGACGGGGGCCGCCTCCCTGGTGCAGTGGGCGCTGCTCTGACTCTTTTCTTTCCAGGAATCTTCCCGTGAATCAGAACTTCCGGCTGTCCATGGCCTGGCTGCACACCTGGTTCGGCCTGACGCTCGGTTTCGTTCTGATGGTCGTCTTCTTCTTCGGCTCGCTATCGGTGTTCGACCGCGAGATCGACCGCTGGGCGATTCCCGAGACCCGTTTTGAGCCGCAACCGATGCCGTCGTTCGACCGCATGCTGCTGCCCATCTTCCAGGACATCAAGCCCACCGCCGAGAGCATCGATCAGGCGCGCAGCCGAGTGAACGGGCCGATGGCCGAGAGCTTCAGCCCCAAGCAATGGACCGCCTACACCACCCATCGCGATCCGGTGCTGAGCCTGTTCACGAGCTACACGCTGCCCAATGCCAAGGACCCGGAAGACGCCGTATTCGGCAACCGGACCATCGACCCGCGCGTGGGCAAGGCGCTGCCGGACGACCGGCTCAAGCTCGGCAGCGAGTTCTTCTATCCGCTGCACTACAGCCTGCACCTGGACTGGCTGAACCTGGGCACCTGGATCGTCGGCCTCGCGGCGCTCGTGATGCTGGCGGCGCTGGTGAGCGGCGTGGTGATGCACCGCAAGATCTTCCGCGAGCTCTTCACCTTCCGTCCGGCCAAGCACACGCAGCGCAGCGCGCTCGATCTTCACAACCTGACGGGCGTGGTGGCGCTGCCGTTTCACTTCATCTTCGCGCTGTCGGGGCTGGTGGTTTTCGCGGGCGTCTACTTTCCGGTCACGCACACGCAGCTGGAGCCGCTGCACGAACTGCACGAAAAGCTAGACGCGCAAAAGACCGGGCTGCCGCACGACCGCGCCGGCGTCCCCGGCACGCTGGCGTCGGTGGATGCGATGGTGGCCGAGGCCAAGCGGCGCTGGGCCGCACGTGACGCGGCGGGCGAGGTCGGCATGCTGGTGGTGCAGCACGTGAACGATGCCAATGCCTACGTGAGCGTCTATCGCGCGGGCAGCGACCGCGTCACCCTCACCGGCGAAGGCATCCATTTCAAGGGGTCCACGGGCGAGCTGATCCGCGAAGACCCGCCGCCGACGGTCGTGGCCGGCATCGTGGACTTCCTCACCGGCCTGCACCTGCAGCATTTCGAGCACTGGCTGCTGCGCTGGCTGTACGTGCTGGGTGGCCTCTCGGGCTGCGCGTGCATCGCCACCGGCTTCATCTTCTTCGTGGAAAAGCGCAAGCGCCAGCACGCCAAGCAGGGTGTGAGCGGCGCGCGCTGGGTCGATGCCTGCGCGGTCGCGACGGTGACCGGCCTCCTGGTCGCGACCTTCGCCATGCTCATCGGCAACCGCCTGCTGCCCGACAGCCTGCCGCTGCGTGGCAGCTGGGAGAAGGGCATCTTCCTGGGCGCGTGGCTGCTGGCCTTCGCGCACGGCATCTGGCGCACCGCGCCCACCGCCGAAGGCCGCCTGTCGCCCGCCTGGGCGGAGCAGTGCTGGGCCGTGGCCGTGATGGCGGTGGCCGCGGTGCTGCTCAACTGGGTCACCACGGGCGACCACCTGCTGCGCACCATCGGCAGCGGCTACTGGCCGGTGGCGGGCGTCGATTTGTCCCTCATCGCGAGTGCCGCGCTGGCCGTGGTGGCCGCGCGCATGCTCAAGCGCCGTGCCGATGCGGCGATGGTCGCCTCCGCCCGATTCGCGCCCGACGCCAACACCTCGGCCGCCCGTGCCTGACTGACGCCATGCTCCTTTTCGCCGCCATGGTCACCAGCATTGCCGCCGCGGGCTTTCTCGCGCTGTCCATGGATGTGCACTGGGAGCAGGTGCGCGCCGATCCGCAGTGCTCCCCGCGCATGGTCCGGCTGCTGCGGGTTTTGGGGGCGGCTTGCGTGCTCGCATCGCTCGCGCTGTGCCTCGGTGCGGACCATGTCTCGATGGCCTCGCTGGTCTGGTTCATGACGCTCGCCGGTGCGGCGCTGGTCGTGACCTTCACGCTGAGCTGGCGCCCGCGCTGGCTCCGTCCGCTGGTGATGTGGATTCCCGCGACCACCGCGCGGGAAGAAGCCGGCCGGTCGTAATCCGAGGCGGGGTCTCCGAGCGAACAGTGCCTGTTTCGCGACCACACGGGCGGAAGCCCGAGCGAGTTCAGGCGGCAGGCGGCGCAGCGCTGACCGCACGAGGCTGCACGCGGTCATTCACACGTGCATGGGCGATGTGCCCCGCGCCCGCCCGCTGCAGGCCGTTGACGCCCTCCGCGTCGTAGCGGACCACGGTCTGTTCGCCGTCCAGGTCCTCCGTGAGCACAAGACCGGTCTCCAGCAGCAGCGCAGCGAGCGCCGCTGGATCGAAGCCCGAGAGAAAGGCCTCGCCGACGCCCGACACATCGCTGCGCAGCTTGCGGAACCCCTCGGTGCCCACATGGCCGGGTTGCAGCGCCGCTTCGTCGATGTAGGTGAAGACCAGCTCGCTCCCCGCGGGTGCGATGGAGGCGATGGCGCGCAGCGTTGCGAGGTTCGCTTCGCGCGTGAGATACACGGTGACGCCGAGCCACGAGAAGAAGCTCGGTTGCGTCGGATCGAAGGACGAGCGTGCGAGCGCCGACTGCAGCGTCTCTTCGGACAGGTCCGCCGCCACGAAATGCACCGCATCCGATTCGGCGATGCCGCAGTGCCGCGGGCGCTCGCGCTTCAGTTGCTGCGTCGCGGGGTGGTCCACTTCAAAGATCTGCAGGCCTTCGGCCCAGGCCGGGCGGCGGCAGAGAAAACTGTCGAAGCCCGCGCCGATGAGCACGTACTGCGTGATGCCGCGCGCGACCGCGGCTTCCAGCATGTCTTCGGTGTAGCGGCTGCGCAGGATGACGCCGGGATAGGCCGCGTTTGCGCGCATCGCGGCATCCAGCACCCTGGCGGGCGCGGCTTCGGCGCGCAGTGCGGGGTCCAGCCGTGCCATCGCCCGCTCGCGCAGGCCTGCCTGCACCGACTCGGGCACGAGGCGGTCGCCCCACGGGTCGTCCAGTAGCGGTGCGGGATCGCTGCGCGTGTGAACCGCGCGCATCAGCGAGGTGACGAGGGCGGTGTAGCTGGCTTTCGAGGGTTCCATGAAGGGGCGCTCCGGGCAGAAGATGACGAAGGGCGGGCTTTGTGCGACGCTTGCCGCCGCTTCGGCCTCAGTTCCTGCTTCATTTTCCGACGACTTCATGAACGCCTCCTCGTCTTCGCATCGCCGCCCCGTCCCGCTCGCCAAGGCCTATCGCCTGCTCAACCACGGCCCCACGGTCCTCGTGAGTGCCGCGCACGGCGGCCAGCGCAACATCATGGCGGCCGCGTGGGCGATGCCGCTGGATTTCGATCCGCCCAAGGTGGCGGTGGTGCTCGACAAGAGCACCTGGACGCGCGTACTGCTGGAAGGCGCGGGCACCTTTGCGCTGCAGGTGCCGGTGCGCGCGCAACTCGACCTGACCGAAGCGCTGGGCAACAGCTCGGGCCGCAAGATCGTCGAGACCTCGGGGCATGACAAGTTCGCGGCCTATGGCCTTCAGACCTTCGCAGGCACCGCGACCGATGCGCCATTGCTCGAAGGCTGCGCCGCATGGCTCGAATGCCGCCTCTTGCCCGAGCCGCCGATCCAGGAGCGCTACGACCTCTTTCTCGGCGAGGTGATCGCCGCACAGGCCGATGCGCGCGTGTTCTCCGACGGGCGCTGGAACTTCACCGGCCACGACGAGCTGCGCACGCTGCATCACGTGGCGGGCGGGCACTTCATCGTCGATGGCGAGGCGGTGGATGCGCGGCCATTGGGACCGCTGGCCTCGGCTACACCAAGAACGGAATGAAGCGCCGCGTGCCGCGCATGTAGTCGCGGTAGGTATCGCCGAAATGCGCGATGCATTCCTTCTCGTCGCGCAGCGCCGTCAGCACCAGCAGCAGCGTGGCCGCCAGCACCAGCGCCAGCGTGAGCCAGGTGAACTGCTTGAGGAAGGCGCCCCAGGCCAGCAGCATGAGCGCGGTGTACATCGGGTGGCGGATGTAGCGGAAGGCGCCCGAGGTCACGAGCGAGGAGGTCTTCTCGAAACCGTAGAGGGCCGGATCGTCGTTGCGCGCATCGCTGGGCTTGCCCTGTGCCTTGAGCAGCCGCACCGCGTGGATCGGCAGCCAGATCGAGAGCGCGAGAAATACGCACGAGACGATCTGCGTTGCCGAGAACGGATCGACGTGCCACACCGGCAGGTTCAGCACGATCAGCACCAGCATGCATTCCCACGCGAAGAAGCGATAGAAGCCATGCGAGCCGGGCTGCTGCAGCGGCCCGCGCGAGACATAGAGCAGCGCGGCAGTGCCGGCGACGAAAAGAAAGATCTGGAACCAGAAGAGCATGGCGGCCGAATCTACACGGGCCGCCCGTCTTCAGCCAGAGATAGAAAACCCGCCGTCGACCGGAATGGCCGTGCCCGTCACGTAGTCCGAAGCGGGGCTCGCGAGGAACACCGCGGTGCCGGCGATATCGGCCGGCTGGCCCCATCGGCCGGCGGCGGCGCGGGCCACCACGCGGTCGTACAGGCCCGGAATCTGGCTGCGCGCGCCGTCCGTGAGTTCGGTCTCGAACCAGCCGGGCAGGATTGCGTTGACCTGGATGTTGTCGGCCGCCCACGAGAGCGCGGTCGACTTGGTGAGCTGCACGATGCCCGCCTTGCTCGCGGCGTAGGCCGGCGCATAGGGCGCGCCGAAGATGGACATCATCGAGCCGATGTTGATGATCTTGCCGCCGCCCGCGCGCTGAAGATGCGGATGCGCGGCGCGGCTGCAGAGGAAGGCGCTCGTGAGGTTGGTGTCCATCACCTGGTGCCATTCGGCGAGCGCGAGCTGGTCGACCGGCTTGCGCACCGTGGTGCCGGCGTTGTTGACGAGGATGTCGAGCCGGCCGCAGCGCGCGACGGCTTCGTCGAACGCCTTCTGCACCGACGCTTCGCTGGTCACGTCGAGTTCGAGCGCGAAGCTGTCGCTGCCCAGCGCCTTGAGCGCCTCGACCGCGGCAGAGGACTTCTGTGCATTGCGCGCCGCGACGATGACACGCGCGCCTGCCTTCGCGAGGCCTTGTGCCATGCCGAGGCCGATGCCGCCGTTGCCGCCGGTGACGAGCGCGACTTTTCCTGTGAGATCGAACATCAGGTTCCTTCCGGTTTCTTGGAGACGAGAGTCAGGATGTCGTAGCTTGCCACCACATCGCCGTCCTGGTTCGTCACCTCGACATCCCATGCCACCACGCCCTGGCCCTGGCCGCTCGCGTCCTTCTTGTTGCGGTCGATCTTGCGCTTGCAGGTCAGGCGCGCGCGGATGGTGTCGCCGATGCCCACGGGCTTGACGAAGCGCAGCGTGTCCAGGCCGTAGTTGGCGAGCACCGGGCCCGGCGCGGGCGAGACGAACAGGCCCGCCGCCGCCGACAGCACGAAGTAGCCGTGCGCGATGCGCTTGCCGAACGGCGATTCCTTCGCCGCGACTTCGTCGAAGTGCATGTAGAAATAGTCGCCCGAGATGCCGCCGAAGGCCACGATATCGGCCTCGCCGACGGTGCGGCGATGGGTGAGCAGCGAGTCGCCGATGCGCAGGTCCTCGAAGTAGCTGCGGAACGGATGCACCTCGCTCTCGCGCACGGCCGCGCCGCGCACGTGCTCGCCGGTGATCGCGGCCAGCATGGTGGGCGAGCCCTGCACCGCGGCGCGCTGCAGGTAGTGCTTGACGGCGCGCAGGCCGCCCAGCTCTTCGCCGCCGCCCGCGCGGCCGGGGCCGCCGTGCTTGAGTTGCGGCAGCGGCGAGCCGTGGCCGGTCGATTCGGTGGCGGCTTCGCGGTCGAGCACCAGCAGGCGGCCATGCCATGCGGCAGCGACCGGAATGGCCTTGGCCGCGATGGCCGGATCGCGCGTGACCAGCGTGCCGACGAGGCTGCCGCGGCCGCGTGCGGCGAGTGCGAGGGCTTCGTCGATGCCGTCATACGGCATCAGCGTGCTGACGGGGCCGAAGGCCTCGACGTCGTGCGCCGCATCGTGTTCGAGGGGCTTGCGGCTCAGCAGCAGCGTGGGCGCGAAGAAGGCGCCTTCGCTCACGCCGTCGCCCACGGGCGAGAAGCCGTCGCGCCCGCCGTAGACCAGCTCCGCACCCTGCAACAGCGTGGCCACGCGCTCGGCCACGTCGGCCTGCTGCGCGTGCGAGGCGAGGGCGCCCATGCGCACTTCTTCGCGCGACGGATCGCCAATGACCGTTTTCGCGAGCCGTGCGCGCAGGCGCTCGGCCACCGCGTCGAGGTGCTGGCGCGGCACGATCGCGCGGCGGATCGCGGTGCACTTCTGGCCGGCCTTGGTCGTCATCTCGCGCGCCACTTCCTTTACGAAGAGATCGAACTCCTCGTCGTCGGGCGTCACGTCGGGCGCGAGGATCGCGCAGTTGAGCGAGTCGGCCTCGGCGTTGAACGGGATCGACTGGCGAACGATGTTCGGATGCACACGCAGCTTGGCAGCGGTGTCGGCCGAGCCGGTGAAGGTGACCACGTCCGGCCCTTCGAGGCGATCGAGCAGGTCGCCCGTGCCGCCGATCACCAGCTGCAGGCTGCCCTCGGGCAGGATGCCCGACTGCACGATGAGCCGAACCGCGGCCTCGGTGAGATAGCTCGTGGCCGAGGCCGGCTTGCCGATGCACGGCATGCCCGCGAGGAAGCTGGGCGCGAATTTCTCGAGCAGGCCCCACACCGGAAAGTTGAAGGCGTTGATGTGCACCGCCACGCCGCCGCGCGGCACCAGGATGTGCGTGCCCGCGAAGCCGCCCTTCTTGCCGAGCGGGAAGGCCGGGCCTTCGTGCACCAGGTTGCCCGAGGGCAGCTCGTTGGAGCCGATGCCGGCGTAGGCGCTCAGCGTGCCGGCGCCGCCTTCGATGTCGATCCAGCTGTCGGCGCGCGTGGCACCGGTGTGGGCCGAAATTGCATAGAGCGTTTCCTTGTTCGCGGCGAGGTACTTGGCCAGCGCCTTCAGGCGCTCGGCGCGCTGCTGGAAGTCGAGCTTCATGAGCGCGGGGATGCCGGTGCGGCGTGCGTACTGCAGCGCTTCGGCGAAGTCGATGGCCTCGGCATGCGTGCTCGCGACGGGCTTGCCGTTGATGGCGCTGCGCAGTTGCTGCGCGCTTTCCTTGCCGATCCAGCGGCCGGCGATGTAGCTTTGAAGGGTGGTCATGAAGGTGTCCTTTGGCTTCGTATTGGCTCCTTCCCCTTCCGGGGGAAGGCTGGGATGGGGGCAAGCGGCGTTCGTTCGGCGCAGTGCTTCATCAAATGCCGTCGTGCCCCCACCCCAGCCCTCCCCCGGAAGGGGAGGGAGAAAGACAGGGAGAGCAAGGCGGGTTCAGTGTTTGTTGCCGATGCCCAGGTAGGTGTCGATGATTCTTTGGTCGTGCAGCAGGTCGCGTGCATTGCCTTCCAGCGCCACGTCGCCCATCTCCAGCACATACGCCCGGTCGGCCACCTGCAGCGCGGCGCGCGCGTTCTGTTCCACGAGCAGCACCGAGACGCCATGGCTTCGCAGTTGCGAGACCACGCGCAGCACTTCGCGCACCACCAGCGGCGCGAGGCCGAGCGAGGGTTCGTCGAGCATCAGGAGGCGCGGCCGCGCCATCAGCGCACGGCCGATGGCCAGCATCTGGCGTTCGCCGCCCGAGAGCGTGGAGGCCATCTGCGGCTTGCGCTCGCGCAGGCGCGGGAAGATCTCGAACACTTCTTCCATGCGCGCGCGCTGGTCGCGCTTGCCCTTGCGCCACTGGTAGAAGCCGCCGAGCAGCAGGTTGTCTTCGACCGACATCTCGCCGAACAGCTCGCGCCGCTCGGGCACCAGCGCCACGCCGCGCGCGACCATGGTCTCGACGCCGGGGCGTGCGATGCGCTCGCCCGAAAGCGTGAGCGCGCCGGTGGAAGGCAGGAGGCCCATCGTCGCGCACAAGAGCGTGGTCTTGCCCGCGCCGTTGGGGCCGATGACGGTGACGATCTCGCCTTCGTTCACATGCAGGCGCACGCTGTGCACCGCCTCGACGGTGCGGTAGGCGACGCAGAAGTCGTCCAGTTGAAGCAGGGGATGGCTCATCGTGCGTCTTCCAGCAGTTCGTCGTCGGCGCCGCCGAGGTAGGCCTCGAGCACGCGCGGATTGGCCTGCACTTCGGCCGGCGTTCCCGTGGCGATGACGGTGCCGAACTCCAGCACCGTGATGCGGTCGGCCAGGTTCATCACGAACTCCATGTCGTGCTCCACCACGAGGATGCCCAGGCCCTCGGCGCGCAGCTGGCTCAGCAGCACGGAGAGCGCGCGCTTTTCCAGGTGGCGCAGGCCCGCGGCGGGCTCGTCGAGCAGCAGCACCGAAGGCTGACCGGCGAGGGCGCGCGCGATTTCGACCACGCGCTGCTGGCCGAGCGAGAGCGATGCGGCCGGCGTGTCGGCATGCGCGCCGAGGCCGCAGCGTTCGATCTGGCGGCGGGCTTCGGCCATCAGCGCCGCTTCTTCGGCACGGTCCAGCCGCAGCATCGCGGCGAGCCAGCCGCGCTTGGCGCGCAGGTGGGCGCCGAGCGCGACGTTCTCGACCACGCTGCGCTGGCCGAGCAGGCGCACATGCTGGAAGGTGCGGCCGAGGCCGAGTGCGGCGAAGGCGCGCGAGGGCTTCGTCGCCATCGACTGGCCGGAGAGCCGCACCACGCCCGAGGTCGGATCGTCCACGCCCGAGATCATGTTGAAGAAGGTGCTCTTGCCCGCGCCGTTCGGGCCGATCAGCGCATGGATCTCGCCGGCCTTCAGGGTCATCGAGATCGCGTTGTTGGCGACGAGGCCGCCGAAACGCTTGCTCACGTCGCTGGCTTCGAGCAGCAGCTCGCCCGATGCGGGCAGGGTGCGCTGCGCCAGTTGAGCGGGCGCGGCCTTCGATGCCGCGGGCGCTGCCTTCGGCGCCTCGTTGCGCACCCAGCGGCTCGCGAGCCGCGAGAGCGTGGGCCAGAGCCCGTCCGCAAAGCGCTGCAGCACGAAGAGCATCAGGAGGCCGAACACGATCACCTCGAAGTTGCCGCTCGTGCCCAGCAGCGCGGGCAGCACGTCCTGCAGCTTTTCCTTCAGCAGCGTGATGAGCGCCGCGCCGAGCACCGCGCCCCACAGGTGTCCCGCGCCGCCGACCACCGCCATGAACAGCAACTCGATGCCGATGTTCAGGTTGAAGGGCGTGGGGTTCACGAAGCGTTGCAGGTGCGCATAGAGCCAGCCCGACAGCGCCGCGAGCAGCGCGGCCAAGACGAAGAGCTTGATGCGGTGTCGCGCGGTATCGACGCCCATCGACTCGGCCATCAGCCGCCCGCCCTTGAGCGCGCGGATGGCGCGGCCTTCGCGCGAATCGAGCAGGTTGTGCATCGCCCACAGCGCGAGCAGCAGCACGCCCCAGATCACCACGCCGAGCGCACGCGGCGTGGCGAGCGACACGCCGGCAACCACCAGCGGCGGCACGCCGGTGATGCCGGTCTGCCCGCCCAGGAACTCCATGTTGCCGAACAGGTAGTAAAGGCTCAGGCCCCAGGCGATGGTGCACAGCGGCAGGTAGTGGCCCTGCAGCTTGAGCGTGACCGCGCCCAGCGCCCAGGCGAGCGCGAAGGTGAAGACCAGGCCCAATGCGAGGCCGGCCCACGGCAGCAGCGCGGGGCTCACCGCGCCGCCCAGCCATGCGGCGGCGGTGGGCGAGGTGCAGATCCACGCGGTGGCATACGCACCCATGCCGACGAACGCGGCCTGGCCGAACGAGGTCATGCCGCCCACGCCGGTGAGCATCACCAGCCCCGCGGCGACCAGCGCATAGAGCCCGATGTTGCTCAGCACGGACACGGTGAACTCGGGCAGGAAGCCCCAGGCCAGCGCGAGCGCAACGACGAAGACCAGCGTGAGCTGGCGCGGCGTGACCAGCGGCTTGCCGGCGGGCGGCGCGTTCACGGCGATATTGTTGGATGGCGAGCTCATTCCTCGTCCTCCACATGATGGCTGCGCAGCGAACGCCACCACAGCACGGGAATGATCAAAGTGAAGACCAGCACTTCCTTGAACGGGCTGGCCCAGAAAGAGGCGAAGGCTTCGAGCTGCCCGACCAGCAGCGCGCCGACCAGCGCCAGCGGATAGCTCGCGAGCCCGCCGACGATGGCCGCGACGAAGCCCTTGAGGCCGATCAGGAAGCCGGTGTCGTAGTACACGGTGGTGAGCGGTGCGATGAGCAGGCCCGACACCGCGCCGATGAGCGCCGCGAGCGCGAAGCTCAGGTCGCCCGAGAGTTCGGTCGGAATGCCCGAGAGCCGTGCGCCGACGCGGTTGATGGCGGTCGCGCGCAATGCCTTGCCGACCATCGAGCGCCCGAAGAACAGGAACATCGCGATCACCAGCAGCAGCGTGACCCCGACCACCACCAGCGATTGCCCGCTGACCGGGATGCCGCCGATGTCGAAGCGTGCGTCCGAGAAGGCCGTGGTGCGCGAGCCTTCGGCGCCGAAGAAGAGCAGGCCCAGGCCCACGAGCACGCCGTGCAGCGCGACCGAGACGATCAGCAGCATCAGCACGTTGGCATCCGCCAGCGGCCGATAGGCCAGGCGGTAGAGCAGCGGGCCGAGCGGCGTGATGAGGACGAGCGTGGTGAGCGTCTGTCCCGCCATCGACGTGGGCTTGAGCAGCAGCACCAGCGCGGCGGCGGCCAGCGGAAGCACCACGCACCAGGCGATCGCCGAGGCCCAGTCGACCACCGCCCCGCGCTTCCAGCGCCAGAACTCGACGATCAGCACCGTCACCGCGAGCGCAAGCAAGAGCCACAGCGTGGCCGGCACGCGGCCGGCCTGCAGCATCGCCATCGAGAGCGCCCCGAAGGCGACGAACTCGCCCTGGGGGATGAAGATGACGCGCGTGACCGAGAACACCAGCACGAGGGCGAGCGCCATCAATCCGTAGACGGCACCGTTGACGATGCCGTCCTGCCCCAACAACAGGGCGATCTGCAAATCCATAAGAGAACCTTCGGGCTTGGCCCGTTTATCGAATCAGTCGCTGCACCGTATGGCTCCTTCCCCCTCTGGGGGAAGGTTGGGATGGGGGCCGCCCCCGCAGTCACGGCTACGCGTACGTCAATGCCGTCGTGCCCCCACCCCCGCCCTCCCCCAGAGGGGGAGGGAGAAAGGCAAAGACATCAGGGCTGGTATTTCCAGGCGCCGTTCTCGATCTTCACCATCACGCGCGCGCGTTGGTCCAGACCCAGGTGGTCCTTCTCGGTCATATTGAACACGCCATGCGCGCCCGACACATCCTTGGTCTGCTCCAGCGCATCGCGAAGCGCCGCGCGGAACTCCGGCGTGCCCGGCTGCGCCTTCTTCAGCGCGACCGGCACGGCCGAGGTCATCAAGAGGCCCGCGTCCCATGCATGCGCGCCGAAGGTCGACACGGTGCCCTTGCCGTTGGCCGCTTCATAGGCCGTCACGTAGGCCAGTGCGGACTTCTTCACCGGGTTGTCGGCAGGCAACTGGGCCGCCACGAGCACGGGGCCTGCGGGCAGGAAGGTGCCTTCCACATCCTTGCCGCCCACGCGCAGGAAGTCGGAATTCGCCACGCCGTGCGTCTGGTACATCTTGCCGGTGTAGCCGCGCTCCTTGAGCGTCTTCTGCGGCAGTGCGGCCGGCGTGCCCGAGCCCCCGACCAGCACGGCGTCGGGCTTGGCGGCCATGATCTTCAGCGCCTGGCCGGTCACCGAGGTGTCGCTGCGCGAGAAGCGCTCGTTGGCGACCACGGTGATCTTCTTGAGCGCCGCGGCCTTGGCGAATTCTTCCGACCAGCCTTCGCCGTACGCATCGGAAAAGCCGATGTAGGCGACGGTCTTTACGCCGTTGGCAGCCATGTGCTCGGCGATGGCGAGGGACATCATGATGTCGTTCTGCGGCGTCTTGAAGACCCACTTCTTCTTCGCGTCCATCGGCTCGATGATGCGGGCCGAGGCGGCGATGGAGATCATGGGCACCTTGGCTTCGCTCACCACGTCGATCATCGCGAGCGAGTTGGGCGTGGTGGTGGAGCCCAGCACGATGTCGACCTTGTTCTCGGCGATCAGCTTGCGGGTGTTGGCCACGGCCGCGGTGGTGTCGGAGGCATCGTCCAGCACGATGTAGTTGATCTTCTGGCCACCGATGGTCTTGGGCATCAGCGCGATGGTGTTCTTCTCGGGAATGCCGAGCGAGGCGGCCGGGCCGGTG
This sequence comes from Variovorax paradoxus EPS, assembly GCF_000184745.1. Classification (NCBI taxonomy): domain Bacteria; kingdom Pseudomonadati; phylum Pseudomonadota; class Betaproteobacteria; order Burkholderiales; family Comamonadaceae; genus Variovorax; species Variovorax paradoxus. Next base: position 1,480,367 of record NC_014931.1, read on the forward strand.
GCCGACACCGTCACGCCGACATTGACGTCGGCCCACGCCGCGGCGGCGGTGGCGCACAGCGCGGCGATCAGAAGGGGCTGGAAGAAGAATTTCATTGGGTCTTGTCTCCGGGTTGAAAAATCGTTGTTTGACCGAGGTGTCAACGCTCGTCGAAGGACAAGGTGACACGGTCGGTGAGGGGGTGGGCCTGGCAGGTCAGCACGAACCCGGCGGCCACTTCATTCTTGTCGAGCGCGAAGTTTCTTTCCATGCGGACTTCCCCGTCCACGCACTTCGCGCGGCAGGTGCCGCACACGCCGGAGGTGCACGAGAACGGCACTTCGAGGCCGGCGGCGGATGCCGCGTCGAGGATGCTGGGTTGGCCTTCGGTGAAAGTGATCTCGCGCTGCAGGCCGTCGCGCACGATGGTGATGCGGGCCTGCTTGGCGTCGCCCGGCTGCGGCTCGTGCACCACGGCGCCGACCTGGCCGGAGGAGGAGGTCGAGGGCAGGGCCACGCCGAAGCGTTCGATGTGGATGCGGTCTTCCGGCACGCCGGCCGCGAGCAGCGCGGCTTCGGCCTCGTCGTTCATCTGGAACGGGCCGCAGACGTACACATGGTCGATCTTCTTCGCCGGCACCACCGACTGCAGGAACTCGCCGATCTTCTCGCGGTTCATCACGCCGAAGCCCAGCGGCGAATCGGTGTGCTCGTCGGAGAACACGTGCAGCAGCACGAGGCGCGTCATGTAGCGGTTCTTCAGGTCCTCGATCTCTTCCTTGAACATCGTGGACTGCAGCTGGCGGTTGCCGTAGATCAGCGTGAAGCGGCTCGCGGGTTCGCGCGCCAGCACCGTCTTCATGATCGAGAGGATCGGCGTGATGCCGCTGCCGCCCGCGATGCCGACGTGGTGCCGGGCCGAGGCCGGCTCGATCGGCACGAAGAAGCGGCCCTGCGGCGCCATCACCTGCAAGGTGTCGCCGGGCTGCAGGCTGGCGTTGATCCAGTTGGAGAACACGCCGCCGCGCACCTTGCGCACGCCGACGCGCAGCTCGCCGTCGTCCAGGCCCGCGCAGATCGAATAGGAGCGGCGCAAGTCCTGGCCGTCGATGTCGTGGCGGAGGGTCAGGTACTGGCCCTGCGTGAAGCCGAAGACTTCCTGCAGGTCGGCCGGCACCTCGAACGAGACGATGACGGCCTCGTGCGTGTCGGGCTCGATGGCCTTCACGCGCAGGGGATGGAAAAGGGTGCTCATCGGGGGTGCCTTAGATCGGCTTGAAATGTTCGAAAGGTTCGCGGCAGGCCATGCAGCGATAGAGGGCCTTGCAGGCGGTGGAGCCGAAGGCCGAGAGCCGCTCGGTGCGCTCGCTCGCGCAGCGCGGGCAGGCGATGCGTTCGCCGGCGATGCGGCCGAAGAGCCTGATCGGCATCGCGGTGCTGGCGGCGGCTTCGGGTGTGAGGTGCGCCGGCGGCGCGATGCCGTAGGCCTTGAGCTTGGCGCGGCCTTCGTCGCTGATCCAGTCGCTCGTCCATGCAGGCGCGCGGCGCAGCGTGGCGCGTGCGCGGCCGAGACCGGCCTGCTCGATGGCAGCCAGCACGTCGTGCTCGATGGCTTCGGTCGCGGGGCAACCGGAGTAGGTCGGCGTGAGCACGATCTCCAGCCCGTCGTCATGCTCGATCACTTCGCGCACGATGCCCAGGTCGCACACCGACACGGCCGGCACCTCGGGGTCGAGCACGGTGTGCAGCACGGCCCAGGCAGCCTCGACACGCGATGCCACGTCGGTGTTCACCACACGCCTCCGGGGAAGCTGCGCTGCAGATGCTGCATCTCGGTGAGGATGTAGCCCATGTGCTCGCTGTGCACGCCCTGCTTGCCCGTGCTGCGGAAGGCGGCCTCCTTGGGCATCGGGAGGCCGGCCGCATCGAGCACCTGCTGCATCTCGGCGTGCCACGGCTCGCGCAGTTCGCTCCATGCGGGGCCGAGGCCGCTGGCGCTGGCTTCAGCGTCCACTGCGTCGCTCTCGAAGAGTTCAGGCACATAGAGCCAGAGCTGCTTCAACGCCTTCTCGGTGCGGCGGCGCGATTCGTCGGTGCCGTCGCCCAGGCGCACGACCCAGTCGGCCGAGTGCTGCTGGTGGTAGCGCGCTTCCTTCACCGCCTTGCCGGCGATGGCTGCCACTTCCGCATCGCTCGATGCTGCAAGGCGCTGCCACAGCAGCTTGAGCAGCGTGGCGACCATGGTGTTGCGCAGCACGGCGAAAGCGAAGTCGCCGCGCGGCAACTCGACCAGCGTGAGGTTGAAGTAGTCGCGCTCGTCGCGCAGGTACGCGAGCTGGTCTTCGTCGTGCGCGCGGCCTTCGCCCTCGAGCTTGCCGGCATGCGTGAGCAGCGCGCGGGCCTGGCCGACGAGGTCGAGCGCGATGTTGGCCATCGCGATGTCTTCTTCGAGCACGGGCGCATGGCCGCACCACTCGCCCAGGCGCTGCGCGAGCACGAGGCACGTGTCGCCGATGCGCAGCAGGTATTGCACGGCGGGCGTGCGGTTCAGTTCGATCGATGCTTGCATGTCAGCGGCTCCAACTCTGTCTTGCTCCCTCTCCCCTTGGGGAGAGGGCTGGGGTGAGGGCATGGGCGGTGGATAAAGCCTGTCGGTGGCGAAGGCCGGCGGCCCTCACCCTAGCCCTCTCCCAGAGGGAGAGGGGACAACGCGAAGTCCACGTGCGGGTGCTCATCGGGGCCTCACATGTGGTCCACGGACTTGGGCAGCGCGTAGAAAGTCGGATGGCGGTAGACCTTGTCTTCGGCCGGGTCGAAGTACATGTCCTTCTCTCCTGGGTCGCTCGCCACGATCTGCTCGGAGCGCACCACCCAGATGCTGCTGCCTTCCTGGCGGCGCGTGTACACGTCGCGCGCCATCTGGATCGCCATCTTCGAATCGGCCGCGTGCAGGCTGCCGCAGTGCTTGTGGTCCAGGCCCGCCTTGCTGCGAACGAACACTTCCCACAGGGGCCACTCTTGCTTGGTCGTATCGGCGCTCATGCGGCCTCCTTCATCGGTTGTTTGTTGGCGTGGGCCATCGCGGCTTCGCGGACCCATTCGCCGTCTTCCCAGGCGTCGACGCGCGCCTGCAGGCGCTCGCGGTTGCAGGGGCCGTCGCCGCCGACCACGCGCCAGAACTCGCTCCAGTCGATGGCGCCGAAGTCGTGCGCCTGGCGCTCTTCGTTCCACTTCAAGTCGGGGTCGGGCAGGGTCACGCCGAGGATGGCGGCCTGTTCCACGGCGGCGTCGATGAACTTCTGGCGCAGTTCGTCGTTGCTGAAGCGCTTGATGCCCCAGCGCATCGACTGCGCCGAGTTGGGCGACTGGTCGTCGGGCGGGCCGAACATCATGATCGAGGGCCACCACCAGCGGTTGACCGCGTCCTGCACCATCGCCTTCTGCGCGTCGGTGCCGTGGGTCATCATGGTGAGCAGGGCTTCGTAGCCCTGGCGCTGGTGAAAGCTCTCCTCGCGGCAGATGCGGATCATGGCGCGCGCATACGGTGCGTACGAGCAGCGGCAGATCGGCACCTGGTTCATGATGGCCGCGCCATCGACCAGCCAGCCGATGGTGCCCATGTCGGCCCAGGTGAGCGTGGGGTAGTTGAAGATCGAGCTGTACTTGGCCTTGCCGCTGTGCAGCGCGTCGAACATCTGGTCGCGCGAGGTGCCCAGCGTTTCGGCGGCGGCATACAGGTAGAGGCCGTGGCCGCCTTCGTCCTGCACCTTGGCCAGCAGGATCGCTTTGCGCTTGAGCGTCGGTGCGCGGCTGATCCAGTTGCCCTCGGGCAGCATGCCGACGATTTCGGAGTGCGCGTGCTGGCTGATCTGGCGCACCAACGTCTTGCGGTAGTGCTCGGGCATCCAGTCCTTCGCCTCGATGAATTCGCCTGCATCGATCTGCGCATCGAAGCGCTCCTCGAGCCGCATCTCGTCGGCGGAACGCACGGCCTTCTTGCCGTCGCCTGCGTCCTTGCCCATGGTGTCCATGGCCTGGGTGTACATGTGCGTGTCCTTTCGTGTGTGGGGGATTCAGCGCGGGCGCGTGTCGATCACGCGGCGCGCCTTGCCGGTCTGTGTGCGTTCCATCTCGTCAGGCGCGTGAACCACCACGCGCGTCGAAATGCCGATGAGCGTCTTCACGCGGTGCTGCACCCATTCGCCGATGGCGGTGCGGTCGGCCGAGGCGGCGTCGGCGGGGTTGAGTTCGCAGTGCACCTCGACCTGATCGAGCTTGTCGACACGGCTCACGTGCACCTGGTAGAGGCCCGACAGGCTCTTGTGCGCGAGCACGATCTCCTCCACCTGCGTGGGAAAGACGTTCACGCCGCGGATGATCATCATGTCGTCGCTGCGCCCGACGATCTTGCCCATGCGGCGGAACGAACGCGAGGTGGGCGGCAACAGGCGCGTGAGATCGCGCGTGCGGTAGCGAATGATGGGCATTGCCTCTTTGCTGAGCGACGTGAAGACCAGTTCGCCTTCTTCGCCGTCGGCTTTCAGCTCGCCGGTTTCGGGGTCGATGATCTCGGGATAGAAGTGGTCTTCCCAGATCACCGGGCCGTCCTTGCTCTCGACGCATTCGCTCGCGACGCCGGGGCCCATCACTTCGGAGAGGCCGTAGATGTCGACCGCGTCGATGCCGGCCTTGGTCTCGATGTCGCGGCGCATCGCTTCGGTCCACGGCTCGGCGCCGAAGATGCCGATCTTGAGCGAGCTGTCTTTCGCGTCGAGGCCCTGGCGCTCGAACTGCTCGATGATCACCTGCATGTAGCTGGGCGTGACCATGATGATGTTCGGCTTGAAGTCCTGGATGATCTGCACCTGCTTCTCGGTCTGGCCGCCCGACATCGGGATGACCGTGCAGCCCGCGCGCTCGGCGCCGTAGTGCGCGCCGAGGCCCCCGGTGAAGAGGCCGTAGCCGTACGACACATGCACCATGTCGCCGGGCCGTCCGCCCGCTGCGCGGATGGAGCGGGCGACGAGATCGGCCCAGGTGTCGATGTCTTTCAGCGTGTAGCCGACCACCGTCGGCTTGCCGGTGGTGCCCGACGAGGCATGGATGCGCGCCACGTTTTCGCGCGGCACGGCGAACATGCCGAAGGGATAGTTGTCGCGCAGGTCGCTCTTCACCGTGAACGGAAACTTCGACAGGTCGGCGAGCGACTTCAGATCGTCGGGGTGCACGCCCTTCGCATCGAAGGCTCGGCGATAGTGCGGCACGTTGTCGTAGGCGCGCTGCAGCGTGGCGCGCAGGCGCGTGAGCTGCAGTGCAGCGATCTCGTCGCGGCTCGCGGTTTCGATGGGGTCGAGTTCGCCGGGGGCGGGGTGTCGGGCGGTCATGGTGGGTCTTCTTGTCTCTTCGTTCAGGCAGGGACGGCAGGAACGGCGGGGCGGCCCTTGGCGGTGTACGAACGGCCACGGAACATCGCGATGCGCTCGCCGCGCTGGTTGGTGATTTCGGTGTCGTACACGCCGGTGCGGCCGGCCTTGGAGACCTCGTGGCAGCGCGCGGTGAGCACATCGCCTTCGCGCGCGGGGGCGATGAAGTCGATCGAGAAGCCCGAGGCCACGGTCAGCTCGTTGTACGAGTTGCAGGCGAAGGCGAAGGTCGAGTCGGCCAGCGTGGCCATGAAGCCGCCATGGCAGGTGGCGTGGCCGTTGAGCATGTCGGGGCGAACGCGCATCTCGATGGTGGCCTGGCCGGGGCCGACCTCGACGATGCGCATGTTCAAACCCTTGGTGGCGTTGTCGTTGGCGAGCATGCCGTCACGAACGTACTCGGCCGTCTGCTGGGGCGTGCGGGTCGGTTCGGTCATGCTCAGCGGTCCTTGAACACCGGCGCGCGCTTGGCGCGAAAGGCTTCGACGCCTTCGCGGTAGTCGTCGGCGTTGCCCATCTCGCGCTGGATGCGGGCTTCTTCGGCGAGCGCCGCGTCGAGGTCCAAGTCCTGCGCAGCAGCCATCGCTTCGCGGGTCGCGACGAGGGCGCGGGTCGGCATCGCGGCGAGCTTCGATGCGAGTGCGGCGGCCGTGTCGGCCAATGCCGCGTCGTCTACGCACTGCCAGATCAGGCCGATGCGCGCGGCTTCTTCGGCCGGCAGCTTGTCGCCGAGCATCGCGATGCCGAGGGCGCGCGCCGAGCCCACCAGACGCGGCAGCAGCCAGGTGCCGCCGGTGTCGGGCACGAGGCCGATCTTGGTGAAGGCCTGGATGAAGCTGGCCGAGCGGCCGGCCACGACGAGGTCGCAGCACAGCGCGAGGTTGGCGCCCGCTCCGGCGGCAACGCCGTTGACGGCTGCGACCACCGGCACCGGCATCGAGCGCAGGCGCGCGACGAGCGGCGCGTAGTAAGTGGAGATGACGTGGCCCAGGTCTTTGGGCGCGGCGCCGGGCGTGGGGTCGGGGGCGACCGAAGGATCGGCGAGGTCCTGTCCCGCGCAGAAGGCGCGTCCGGCGCCGGTGAGGACGACGCAGCGCACGCTGTCGTCCTTGGCCGCCGATTCGAGCGCCGCCATCAATTCGGCATGCAGCCCGGTCGTGAAGCTGTTGAGCGCCGCGGGGCGGTTGAGGCTCAGCGTGCGGACGGCACCGGCATTGCTGACGAGAACTAAAGGTTCCGACATGGCGTGTCTTTCATCCTTGTGTGGGTACGAATCGGCTAGTAAACACTATTGACCGACCGTTCGGTTGATTTTAGGATTGACCGCAATCCCGGCACAAGCGGGTCGATTCAGGGCAAACCCTGAGTCCCCCTAAAAAAAGGAGACCGACCGAATGCCCAGCTATTCCATCGACGGCGTGATTCCCGTCGTCGACCCGAGCGCCTATGTGCATCCCAGCGCCGTGCTGATCGGCGATGTGATCGTCGGCCCGAACTGCTACGTCGGCCCCTTGGCGAGCCTGCGCGGCGACTTCGGCCGCATCGTGCTGGAGGAGGGCTCCAACGTGCAGGACCACTGCTGCATCCACGGTTTTCCCGAGAACGACACGGTGGTGGAGGTCAACGGCCATATTGGCCACGGCGCGATCCTGCACAGCTGCATCGTGCGGCGCGACGCGCTGGTGGGCATGAACGCGGTGGTGATGGACGAGGCCGAGATCGGCGAGAAGGCCATCGTCGCGGCCTGCGCCTTCGTTCCGGCCGGCATGAAGGTGCCGGCGCGCTCGCTGGTGTCGGGCATTCCGGCGAAGGTGAAACGCGAGCTCAGCGACGACGAGATCGCCTGGAAGCTCGAAGGTACGCACGTCTATCAGGCGCTCACGGTGCGCAGCCTCGAGAGCCTGCGCGAAGTGGCGCCGCTGGCCGAGATGGAAGCGGACCGCCCGCGCCTGCCGGCGATCGACGTGCGCTCGCTCATCGCCACGCGGCGCGGCTGAGAGGCTGAGCCTCCAACCCGCCGCCCGCTTCATGCAAGATCGCGCGCTGTCCCCAACCGCTTGAATCCAAGGAACCCGACCCGATGCCGCGTGGAAGATCCGCCACCTACGACGACCAGCGCGAACTGATCCTCGCGCAGGCCGCCCAGCTGTTCGCGCGCCGGGGCTATCCCGCCACGTCGATGAACCAGGTGGCCGAGGCGTGCAACCTCTCGAAGGCCACGCTCTATCACTACTACAAGGACAAGAGCAGTTTGCTCATCAGCATCGCCGAGACGCACGTGTCGAAGCTCGCGGCGCTGGTGGCCGAGGAAGAGGCCTCGACGCAAACCGACGAAGAGCGCCTTCGCCGCTTCATCTACCGCATCGTCGAGGAATACGCCGGCGCGCAGGACGCGCACCGCGTGCTCACCGACGATGTGCGCTTTCTCGAAGAGGAAGACCGCGAGCGCGTGCTCGACAAGGAGCGCGAGGTGGTCGCGGGCTTTGCGCGTGCGGTGTCGGCCCTGCGGCCCGGCGCGCCGAGCGACGACCTCGCCAAGCCGCTGACCATGCTGCTGTTCGGCATGATCAACTGGATGTTCACCTGGATGAAACCGAGCGGAAAGCTCGACCACGCAGCGATTGCGCCGATCGTGGCCGATCTGTTCCTCGGAGGCATCGGCGCCGTGAAGTCGCCGGACTACGCGGCGATCAAGGCCGAGGCCGAGCCCGATCAGGCCGTCGCGAGGTAGCGCGCGGCCGGCTTGCTGGTCTGCGAGGCGCCGAACAGCTTGGCGCTTGTATCGACAAAGGTCGCGAGCAGGGTCGCATCGTTCACCGACGGCAGGGTGATCGGCTCGCCCAGGTCGAGGCCGGCCAGGGCCGCGTCCACGCAATCTTCGGCGGCCATGATCGTGCCTTCGGCCAGCGCCGACATCGGCACGCCCGAGAGTTCCCAGATGTCGGTGGCCGTAGCTGCCGGCAGCACCAGCTGCACCTTCACGCCGGTGCCCGCCACTTCGTCCTGCAGCCCGCGCGTGAACGCCACCACGAAGGCCTTGGTGCCGCTGTAGATGCTGCTGATCGGCAGCGTGTGAAAGCCCAGCACCGAGCCGATGTTCACCAGCGTGCCGCGGTCGCGCGACTTAAAGGCGGCGAGCACGGTGTGGCTCAAGTGCGCGAGGGCGTTGATGTTCACGTCGAGCATGCTCTGCAGTTGCGCGGCCGTGGTCTGCGCAACGGGCGCGAGCGTCGAGAGGCCGGCGTTGTTGACCAGCAGCGTGATCGAGGCATCGGTGGACACGGCCTTGGCCACGCGTTCGAGGTCGCCGGCGGCGGCCAGGTCGGCGGCCAGCGTCTGCACCTTCACGCCGTACTTGGTGCGCAGGTCGGCTGCGACTTCTTCCAGCAGTTCGGCGCGCCGCGCCACCAGCAGCAGGTCGTGGCCGCGGCGGGCCAGGCGGTCTGCGTAGATCTTGCCGAGACCGGCCGAGGCGCCTGTGACGACGGCGGTGCCGAGGGTTGCTTGTTCGCTCATTTCGAATCCGTTCAAAAGGTAGGTTGGAGGTCGTCGGAAAGCCGTTTTCACTGCAAGCATGATGACCATCATGTTTGAGGTGGCGAAGCATGATGGTTATCATGAATAGCGTCAAACGGGGGATCGAATTACCCCGGAACAGAAAGAGGTCACATGCGATACCCCGCAGCGGAAACCGCCGAAAAGCACCAGAAGATCCTTGCCGAGGCTTCGCGCCTCTTCAAGGAGCGCGGCTTTGGCGTGAGCGTGAGCGAGATCATGAAAACCACGGGCCTGACGCACGGGCCCTTCTACAACCACTTCGATTCGAAGGAGGCGCTGATGGCCGAGTGCATCACGCACTCCGCCGCGTCCGCGCTCGCCGATCTCGATGTGGCCGGCGAAACGTCCGAGGGCATGCGCGCCTACGTGCAGGGCTACCTGAGCCACGAGCACCGCGACGCGCGCGCCGAGGGCTGCCTGATCGCGGCGTTCGCCGGCCAGGCGGGCAACGGCGAAGGCGTGAATGCGTCGCTCACGGCGTACCTGAAGTCGGTCATCGACCGGTTCGCCTGCAACTTTCCGTGGCGATCGAAGAAGAATGCGCGGGGCGATGCGATCCGCACGCTGGCGTCGATGTACGGCGGCGTCGTGATGGCCCGCGCGGTGGACGACGAGGCGCTGTCGGAGGAGATCCTGCGCGAGGTGCTCGCCGGCCTCGAGGCCGCGCCGAAGTCTAAGTCCAGCGCTAAAGAATCCGGTTGAACCAGAGCAGCGACAGCCCCGCCGACAGCAGCGTGAGCACCGCCGCGCCGAGCGCGAACAGCGCCGAGATTTCGGTTTCCTTCTTCTCCACGGTGAGCTTGGAGCTCAGCGTTTCGTAGACCTTCTTCAGGTCGTTCGCGGTGCCCGCGTAGAAGTACTCGGCATTGGTCTTGTTGGCGACGGCCTTGAGCGTTTCCTCGTCGAGCCGCACGCGCATCGACCAGCCTTCGAAGCCGATGGTTTCGCCATCGACCGTGCCCACGCCCACCGTGTAGATGCGCACGCCGCGGTCGGCCGCGGCCTTGGCCGCATCGAGCGGATCGACGCCGGTGGTGCGCTGGCCGTCGGTCAGCATGATGATCGCGGCCGAGGTGAAGGAGCCGGGCGCCACGGGGGTGAAGTCCTTGAGCTTCTTCTCGGTCTGGTCGATGGGCGTGCCGCGCTGGCGGCTCGGTGCGCTGAACTGCTCGACGTCGATGCCGGCATCGGGGAACAACGTGGCCAGCGACACCACGATGGCGTTGCCCGTGGCGGTCGCGCGCTGCAGCTGAAAGCTGTCGATCGCGGTCACCAGGTCGTCGTGGTTGGTGGTGGGCAACTGCGCCACCTGCGCGCTGCCCGCGAAGGCGACGATGCCCACCTTCACGGTGCGCGGCAGGTCCTTGATGAAGCTCTTGGCCGCTTCCTGCGCCGCCACCAGCCGGTTGGGCAGCACGTCGGCCGCGCGCATGCTGCCCGAGACGTCCATCGCAAGGATGATGGTCTGCTGGTTCGAAGGCAGCATCACCACCGCCATCGGCCGCGCCGCGGCCACCAGCATCGCGGCCATGGCCAGGAGGAACAACAAGGGCGGAAGGTGCCTTCTGAAGCTCTGGCCCGCGCCCATCGCCTCGCGCACGATCGAGAGGCTGGCGTAGCGCACCGCCATCTTCTTCTTGCGGCGGATGAGCCAGACGTAAAGCAGCACCAGCAGCGGCAACGCCGCCAGCAACCAGAGGAATTGAGGCCAGAGAAATGTCATGCTGCCACCGCCTTCACGCTGCCCGAACTTGCTCCTGAACCGACGCGCGTGCGGCGCTTGCGCAGGTCGGCGAAACGAACGATGGCTTCCACCAGGTCGTCGCTGGTCGAAAGCTCCAGGGCGTCGACGCCGGCCTTGGCGAGCGAGGCGCGCAGCGTCGCCTCGCGTTCGGCGGCCAGGCGCGCGAAGCGCTTGCGGAATCCGGCATCGTGGGTGTCGACCCACAGCTGCTCGCCCGTCTCGGCATCGCGCAGCGGCACGAGGCCGAGGTCAGGCAGTTCGAGTTCGAGCGGATCGAAGAGGCGCACGGCGATCACTTCATGCCGCTGCACCAGTTGGCCCAGCGGACGCTCCCAGCCAGGCTCGCTCAGGAAGTCGGACACGACGAAGACGGTGGAGCGGCGCGGCATCAGCGTGGCGGCGGATTTCAGCAGGTCGTCCAGGCGCGTCATGCCTTTCTGCGCGGGGCCGTCCGCCTTGTCGGCGCGGCGCTCCATCGCATGCAGCAGATGCAGCACATGGCGCCGGCCGCTGCGCGGCGGGATCACGGCTTCGAGGTCGTTGCCGTAGACCAGCGCGCCGACCCGGTTGCCATGCCGCGTGAGCAGTCGCGCGAGCACGCCGACGAAGCCGGCCGAGATCTCGCGCTTGGCCTTCAGGCCCGAGCCGAAGTCGACCGAGCGGCTGAGATCCAGCACGAACCAGGCGGCCATCTCGCGGTCTTCGGTGAAGACGCGCACATGCGGCGTCTGCAGGCGCGCGGTGACGTTCCAGTCGATGTGGCGCACGTCGTCGTGGTGCTGGTATTCGCGCAGGTCCGCGAGGTCGAGCCCGCTGCCGCGCATCAGCGTGCGGTAGTCGCCCTGCAGCAGGCCATCGAGGCGGCGGATGACCGTCCATTCGAGCCGGCGCAGCGCGCGTTCGGCCCCGCCGGCTTCCGTTGCAAGCCGGTCGTCGTTCGCGGCCGCAGGGGCCTTACGCCACCAGCTTTTCATGTTCCAGGGGTTTGGGTGGTGCGGGGATCGCCCGCATGATCTTCTCGATCAGGCCGTCCGGCGTCAGGCCTTCGGACAAGCCTTCGTAGGAAAGCGTCACGCGGTGGCGCAGCACGTCGGCGACCAGCGCCGTCATGTCCTCGGGCAGCGCGTAGCTGCGGCCGCGCAGCAGCGCAAGCGCACGCGCGCCCTCGGTGAGGCTGATGCTGGCGCGCGGGCTCGCGCCGAAGGTGATGAAGCGGCGCATGTCCTTCAGGCCGTGCTTCTCGGGCGTGCGGGTGGCCGAGACGAGCTTCACCGCGTACTGGATGAGGGACGGGTCGACATACACGCGCCGCGCCTCCGCTTGCAACGCCGCGAGCTGCTCGGTGGTGGCGACCGGGCTGGCCTCCACCGGCGGGCCGATCACGCGCTGGACGATGACGAACTCTTCCTCGTCGCTCGGGTAGTCGACCAGCACCTTCATCATGAAGCGGTCGACCTGTGCCTCGGGCAGCGGGTAGGTGCCTTCGGTCTCGATGGGGTTCTGCGTCGCCATCACGAGGAAGGGGCGCGGCACCTTGTGCGTTTCGCCGGCGATCGTGACCTGGCGCTCCTGCATCACTTCGAGCAGCGCGCTCTGCACCTTGGCCGGCGCGCGGTTGATTTCGTCGGCCAGCAGCAGGTTGGCGAACACCGGGCCGAGCGAGGTGCTGAATTCGCCCGTCTTCTGGTTGTAGATGCGCGTGCCCACCAGGTCGGCCGGCACCAGGTCGGGCGTGAACTGGATGCGCTTGAAATGGCCGCGCACCGTGTCGGCCAGCGTCTTGATGGTGAGCGTCTTCGCGAGACCGGGAACGCCTTCGACCAGCAGGTGGCCGCCCGCGAGCATCGCGACCATCACGCGCTCCAGAAAGCGGTCCTGGCCCACGACCACGCGCTTGACCTCATAGAGGATCTGCTCCATCAGCTCGGCGGTGGCGGGCGCCGTGGCGAAGGTCGAGATTGGGGTTGTCTCTGTGCTCATGCGAAGGGCTTTCTTTCGAGGAAATCAGAAAGGCGGCGAACCCGCCGCAGAGGCCGCGTTCTCGATAGGCACCGCGAAGCCGATGCCGATGAAGGTGCGCTGTTGCGTGGGGTTGAGGATGGCGGTGACGATGCCCAGCACCTCACCGTCCATGTTGATGAGCGGGCCGCCCGAGTTGCCGGGGTTGGCGGCCGCGTCGAACTGGATGAGGTTGCCCAGCTCCTGCTTGCCCTCGGGCGAGCGGAACGAACGCTTCAGGCCCGACACCACGCCCGCCGACACCGAAGGCCCGATGCCGAACGGAAAGCCCACTGCCGCGACCTGGTCGCCGGGGCGCAGGTCGGCGGTGGAGCGCATCGCGGCGGGAATCAGGTCGTCGGGAATCTTCTGCGCCTGCAGCACGGCGAGGTCGTTCTCGGGCTGCACGCCGGTGATGACGGCCACTGCCTCGAGTCCGTCGGCGAAGGTGACCTTGATCTTCTCGGAGCCGGCCACGACGTGCAGATTGGTGAGGATCACGCCCTTGTCGACGATCACCACGCCGGTGCCGACACCGCGCTCGACCTCGCCGGGCGCGGCGCCGTCGAGCGGCGCCTCGGGCGGCTTGCCCTTGGCCATGTTGCGGCCGCGTTTCTGGGTCTTGGCTTCGGGCGTGGCCTTCTCGGGGCCGTAGCCCACCACGCGAACGACCGAGGGCCGGATGATGTCGGCCGCTCTTGCGGCAGGAGAGGGGAGGGTCGCTGTCTGCATCGTGCGCAGCACGGCCGCGTCGATGTCTTTCTGCGTGATCACCTTGCCCTGGCGCGGCCACCACACGGTGCCGCCGGTGACCAGCGCCGCGCACAGCACGAGGAGGAAGGCGAAGCTCTTGCGTCCGGGTTGCCACCCGGAGCGGGGGGCCGGCGGCTGCACGGTGCCACCTGCGCCTGCCGTGTCCGGGGATGCCGCGGCATCCGCCGTCTGATCGGCCGCTTGTTCTGCGGCCGGCGGCGGCGTGCGGGGCGAACGGCTGTAGAAAGCGGGCCTGCGCATCGGAGAACCTCCGGCAAAAAAGACGCGTGAAGGAGTTCACAGTAGCACGCTTTCCGCGCCTGCGCATCCCTTCGGGCATCATGGCGCGATGGCTTCGTTTGTCGATACCCACTGCCACCTGGACGCGCCCGAATTCGGTGCGGAGATGCCGCAGATCCGTGCCCGCGCCGCGGCCCAAGGGGTTTCCCTGTGCGTGATTCCCGCCGTGGCCGTCTTCAACTTCGAGACCGTGCGAGAGCTGGCCCACAAGCAGGGCGATGCCTACGCGCTGGGCATCCACCCACTTTGCACGGGCCAGGCGCAGGACGCGGACCTCGAAAGGCTCGACGCGGAGCTGACCGCGCGACAGGGCGACCCCCGGCTCGTGGCGGTCGGCGAGATCGGGCTCGACTACTTCGTCGAAGGCCTGGACGGCCCGAAGCAGGAGCGTTTTTTTCACACTCAGTTGCAACTGGCACGCAAGCACGGGTTACCCGTGCTCATCCATGTGCGGCGTTCGGTCGACAAGGTGCTCAAGCATCTGCGGCAGACGGCGGGCGGGCGGCCATGGCAAGGGATTGCGCACGCGTTCAATGGAAGCGAACAACAGGCCAACGCATGCATCGAACTCGGGCTCAAGCTCGGCTTCGGCGGCGCGGTGACCTTCGAACGCGCGCTGCAATTGCGGCGCCTCGCGACCACGTTGCCGCTTGCCTCGATCGTGATGGAAACGGACGCACCCGACATCCAGCCGCACTGGCTCTACCGCACACAGGCAGAGCGCGATGCCGGCCAAGCGCAGGGCCGGAACGACCCCGGCGAACTGCCGCGCATCGCCGAAGTGGTGGCCGGATTGCGCGGCATCGGCATCGATGCGCTGGCCGACGCCACCACCCGGAATGCGATCGAAACGCTGCCGAAGCTCGAAAGTCTGATGGCCCTGTCGGAGCGCGCGCCGCACACCGCGTAGGCCAACGTCCCGAGTTGGGCTTGGGCCGGCATGGGGCGACTTTTTGCTGTCATCCTTGAAGTTCGAAGTGGCGTTGCTTGCACAGTGGCAAGTCCGTCACTCCAACACTTCACTCTAAAAGGAGTCTTCCATGACCACATCTTTCATTCGCACCATGCCCGTCGTGCTCGCACTGGCGCTCGCCTCCATCGGCGTGTCCGCCGTGGCGCAGACCTCGGCACCCGCAACGGCCGAGCCGACCACCACCGAGAAGGTGAAGGAAGCCGGCAGCGAGGCAGTGGATGCCACCAAGCGCACGACCAAGAAGGCCGTGAACGCCACCGAAAACGGTGCCGAAAAGGCCTGGGACGCTACCAAGAGCACCACCAAGAAGGCCGCGAACGCGACCGAGCGCGGCACCAAGAAGGCCTGGAACGCGACCAAGAACACCACCAAGAAGGCCACCAACGCCACGAAGAACGTGGCCGCGAAGACCGGCAACGCTGTTGAAAACGCGGGCCACAAGACGGCCGACGGCATGCGCAGCACCGGTGCCGCCATCGGCGAGAAGATCCCCGGCACGGCCGAGAACGAAGCCGCCAAGAAGTAAGCAGGGCTTCGGTCCTCGCCCTCGAAAGAACCCGCTTCGGCGGGTTTTTTTGTGGGCGGCGACAGTGCTGCCAAGATGCAATCCATGAACCGATCCGCCGCACCCGACCCCGACAACCTGGTGCTCACAGGCCTCGCGCCCATCGTCTCGCCCGCCACCGTCGTGCTGATCCTCGGCAGCTTTCCGGGCGTCCGGTCGCTCGAACAGCAGCAGTACTATGCGCATCCCCAAAACCAGTTCTGGAAGATCTTGCAAGCCGTCTGGCCCGACCACCCTTTGCCGACCGGCGCCGACAGCTATGCACAAAAGAAGGCATGGCTGCTCGATCGCGGCCTGGGCGTGTGGGACGTGTACGCGGCCTGCGAGCGCGAAGGCAGCCTCGATTCGGCGATCCGCGCGCCGGTCGCGAACGACATCGCCGGCCTGAAGCTGCCGAAGCTCGCCGCCATCGCGCACAACGGTGGCGAGAGCTTCAAGCATGCGCGCCACACGCGCACGCTCGGCGTGCCGGTCTACCAGCTGCCTTCCACCAGCCCCGCCAATGCGTCGTGGAGCTTCGAGCGCAAGCTCGCGGCCTGGCGCGAGGTCTTCGACGCCCACAAACTCACCTGATCCGATGGCCACGCGCACCACCCCCGTCCTTCCCGAAGTCAATTTTTCCGACTGGGGCGACATCCGTTATCTGCACCTGGGCACCGAGTGGGTCCAGGGCTCGATGAAGCTCGATGCGCCGTTCGAGATCGAACTCGAATACGTGCAGCGCATGATGGCCTGGCTGCTCTTCGTCGATGGCAAGACCGTCGCCAGCCGCCATGCGATGCAACTGGGCCTCGGCGCGGCCACGCTCACCAAGTTCAGCCGCAAGACCCTGCGCATGCGCACCACGGCGGTCGAGCTCAACCCGCAGGTGGTGTCGGCCTGCCGCGGCTGGTTCAAGCTGCCGGCCGACGATCCGAAGCTGCGCGTGGTGATCGCCGATGCGGCAGTGGAGATCCGCAAGCCCGAGTGGCACGGCACCGTCGATGCGCTGCAGGTCGACCTGTACGACCATGAAGCAGCGGCGCCCGTGCTCGACAGCGAAGATTTTTACGCCGACTGCCGCGCGCTGCTCACCGAAGACGGCTGCATGACGGTCAACCTCTTCGGCCGCTCGTCGAGCTACGAGCGCAGCCTCGAGAAGATCGCCGCCGCATTCGGTGCCGATGCGGTCTGGGCCTTCAAGCCGACGCGCGAAGGCAACACGGTGGTGCTGGCGCAGCGCACGCCGAGCCGCCCGAAGCGCGAGGTGCTTGCCGAGCGCGCGCAAACGATCCAGACTCGCTGGAGTCTTCCCGCACCGAAGTGGCTGCGGGTGTTCAAGCCCCTGAATACTTCCCTCACCCGAACCTCCGGCCCATGAGCGCTGTTCCCGCAGTTTCCGCCCCCGCACCCCTGGCCGCCCGCCACGAAGGCCCGCTCGACCTGCGCCGCCTGATCGAATGGCTGGCCACCGACGGCGTCATCTCCCCCGTCGAAGCCAAGCGCACCATCGCGCGCTGCGCACAGGCAGAAAGCCGCCAGGCGCCGCTGGTGCGTTTGGCCAACGTGGCGATGACGCGCGAGAGCGACAACAAGCCGCTCGATCTCGAAGCGCTCACGCAATGGCTCGCCGGCCGTGCCGGCCTCACGTACCTGCGCATCGATCCGTTGAAGGTCGACGTTGGCAAGGTCGCCGACACCATGAGCGCGGCCTACGCCGAGCGCCACAAGGTGCTGCCGGTGCAGGTGCTGCCCAACGAGGTGGTGGTGGCGACGGCCGAGCCCTTTCTCACCGACTGGATCGCCGAGGTCGAGCGCCAGTCCAAGCGCACGGTGCGGCGCGTGGTGGCGAACCCGGCCGACATCCAGCGCTACACCGCCGAGTTCTTCGCGCTAGCGAAATCGGTGCGCGCCGCGCAGAAAGCCGGCGGCAACACCGGCGGCGCGAGCTTCGAGCAGCTGGTCGAACTCGGCAAGAGCACCAAGCAGCTCGACGCCAACGACCAGAGCGTGGTGCAGGTGGTCGACTGGCTCTGGCAGTACGCCTTCGACCAGCGCGCGAGCGACATCCACCTGGAGCCGCGCCGCGAGCAAGGCGTGATCCGTTTTCGCATCGACGGCATCCTGCACCCGGCCTATCAGATGCCGATGGGCGTGATGAACGCGATGGTCGCGCGCATCAAGCTGCTGGGCCGCATGGACGTGGTGGAAAAGCGCCGTCCGCTCGACGGCCGCATCAAGACCCGCAACATGCGCGGCGACGAAGTCGAAATGCGTCTGTCGACCTTGCCGACCGCCTTCGGCGAGAAGATGGTGATGCGGATCTTCGACCCCGACACCGCGGTGAAGGACCTCGACGCACTGGGCTTCGCCCAACACGATGCGCAGCGTTGGGAACAGCTCGTGACGCGGCCCAACGGCATCATCCTGGTGACCGGACCCACGGGTTCGGGCAAGACCACCACGCTGTACTCCACGTTGAAGCGCGTGGCGACCGAAGAAGTGAACGTGAGCACGGTGGAAGACCCGATCGAAATGATCGAGCCCTCGTTCAACCAGACGCAGGTGCAGCCGCAACTCGACTTCGGTTTCACCGAGGGCCTGCGCGCACTGATGCGGCAGGACCCGGACATCATCATGGTCGGCGAAATCCGCGACCTCGCCACCGCCGAGATGGCGGTGCAGGCCGCGCTCACCGGCCACCTTGTGTTCAGCACGCTGCACACCAACGATGCGCCCAGCGCCATCACGCGGATGATGGAACTGGGCGTGCCCTCCTACCTCATCACCGCCGTGATGCTGGGCGTGCTCGCGCAGCGCCTCGTGCGCACGCTGTGCCCGCATTGCAAGCAGCCCGACGACACGGTCACGCGCGAGAGCCTCGAAGCCATCGTCAAGCCGTGGCAGATCACCGGCTCCGTGCGCGCCTACAAGCCCGTGGGTTGCGTCGATTGCCGCATGACCGGCTACATGGGCCGCATGGGCCTCTATGAACTGCTGAGCGTGACCGAACCGTTCAAGAATCAGGTCACCAAGGAGCCCAACCTCACGGGGCTTCGGCGCCAGGCCGTGATCGACGGCATGCGGCCCCTGCGCCTAGCCGGCGCGCTGCGCGTGGCAGAGGGCGTGACCACCATCGAAGAGGTCCTGAGCGCCACGCCGCCATTGGAGTGATGTAGTTCTTTGGGTTAACCCTAATCGTTCGGTTAGTGAAACCCACATCCGCCTGACCGCAAGCTGACTGGACAATCCCGCATCGAAACTTGTTCGAGGAGACTGTTCGTGAAAATCAAAAGTCAGAAAGAATTTTTCTCGGGTCTGATGTTCACTGTCGTGGGTGTGGCGTTCGCATGGGGCGCCACCACCTACAGCGTGGGCACCGGCGCCCGGATGGGGCCGGGTTACTTCCCGTTGATGCTCGGCATCCTGATGGCCGTGATCGGCCTGGCGATCACGTTCAGCGGGCTCACCGTTGAAACGACCGACGGCGAGAAGATCGGCAAGTGGGCCTGGAAGCAGGTGGTGTTCATCCTGGGCGCCAACATCGCATTCGGCATCCTGCTCGGCGGCCTGCCGAGCCTGGGCGTGCCTGCCATGGGAATGATCATCGCGATCTACGCGCTCGTGATCATCTCCAGCCTCGCGGGCCACGAGTTCAAGCTGCCCACCGTGCTGATCCTGGCCACCATCCTGGCCGTCGGCAGCTACGTTGCATTCATCTGGGCGCTCAAGCTGCAGATCCAGGTCTGGCCGACCTTCATCACCGGTTGAGAAGAAAGCTGCGCACATGGAATTGTTTGACCACCTCTCGATGGGTTTTGGCGTTGCCTTTACCTTCACCAACCTGCTGTACTGCCTTGTCGGCTGCATTCTGGGCACCCTGATCGGTGTGCTGCCGGGCATCGGCCCGGTCGCGACCATCGCGATGCTGCTGCCCGCCACGTACGCGCTGCCGCCCGTGTCGGCGCTGATCATGCTGGCCGGTATTTATTACGGCGCGCAATACGGCGGTTCGACCACCGCCATCCTTGTGAATCTGCCGGGCGAATCGTCCTCGGTGGTGACCGTGATCGACGGCTACCAGATGGCGCGCAAGGGCCGTGCGGGTCCCGCGCTCGCGGCTGCGGGCCTGGGCTCGTTCTTCGCCGGCTGCGTCGGCACGCTGATCCTGGCTGCCTTCGCACCGCCGCTGACCGAGCTGGCCTTCAAGTTCGGCCCGGCCGAGTACTTCTCGCTGATGATCCTGGGCCTGATCGGCGCCGTGGTGCTGGCTTCGGGCTCACTGCTCAAGGCCATCGCGATGATCGTGCTGGGCCTCTTGCTCGGCCTGGTCGGCACCGACGTGAACTCGGGTGTCGCTCGCTACAGCTTCGACGTGCCTGAACTCACCGACGGCATCGGCTTCGTGGCGATTGCCATGGGCGTGTTCGGCTACGGCGAAATCATCGCGAACCTGTCGCGTCCCGACGACGAACGCGAGATCTTCACCGCCAAGGTCTCGGGCCTGTTCCCGACCAAGGAAGACTTCAAGCGCATGGTGCCGGCCGTGCTGCGCGGTACGGCGCTGGGCTCCTCGCTGGGCATCCTGCCCGGCGGCGGCGCGCTGCTGTCGGCCTTCGCGGCCTACACGATCGAGAAGAAGACCAAGCTGCATCCGGGCGAAGTGCCCTTCGGCAAGGGCAACATCCGCGGCGTGGCAGCCCCCGAGGCCGCCAACAACGCCGGCGCGCAGACCTCCTTCATCCCGCTGCTGACGCTGGGCATTCCGCCCAACGCCGTGATGGCGCTGATGGTGGGCGCGATGACCATCCACAACATCCAGCCGGGTCCGCAGGTGATGACCAGCAACCCCGAGCTGTTCTGGGGCCTGATCGCCTCGATGTGGCTGGGCAACGCGATGCTGATCATCCTGAACCTGCCGCTCATCGGCATGTGGATCAAGCTCCTGTCGGTGCCCTACAAGTTCCTGTTCCCGGCGATCGTTCTGTTCTGCGCCATCGGCGTGTACTCGACGAACAACAACACCTGGGACATCTGGATGGTCGGCATCTTCGGACTGGTGGGCTACACCTTCTTCAAGCTGGGATGCGAGCCTGCGCCATTGCTGCTGGGCTTCATCCTGGGGCCGATGATGGAAGAGAACCTGCGCCGCTCGCTGCTTCTCTCGCGCGGTGACTGGAGCGTGTTCGTCACCCGTCCGATCTCGCTCGGACTGCTGCTGGCCGCTTTGCTGCTGCTCGTGATCGTGCTGCTGCCTGCGGTGAAGGCGAAGCGCGAAGAGGCGTTCGTCGAAGACTGATCGCGGCTCTCTGCTTGCTTGCGAAACGGCGTCTTCGGGCGCCGTTTTTTATTTCTGCTGCGGGATATTCAGGGCGTGTGCGCAGGCCACCGGTACTCCCCTCGGCGAATGTCCCTGTCGGCGTGATCGCGCCCTGAATGCCTCCTACGGCTTGGCAGCACGCGGCGGTTTCATGTGCTGCCGCGCCATCGCCAGGAAGGCCAAGGCGGCCGGGCTCAATGGATGCTTTGCCAGCCGCACAGCAACAACGGGGTATTCGAGCGTCGGCCGCGTCACCGCCACGGCGCGAAGATTGCCCGGCATCAGCACCTCCACATAGCGCGGCAGCAACGCCACACCCGCGCCCGCCTGGATGAGGCCGAACGCCGTCGACAGCATCGACACGTGATGCACCACGTGCGGGTACACGTTCGCCACGCTCGACAACTGGCGGCTCACCGCGCGCCAGATGTTGGCGTCGGGGTTGACGTGGATGAAGGGCAGCGCATCGAGGTGCTTCGCATCGACCACCACGCGCTGCGCGAGCGGATGGTCGTCGCGTACGAAGAGCGCCATGCGTTCCGTGAACAGCGGCTCGGTCGCCAGCTCCGAGTGCTTCTGCCCGATGTCCGAGCCGAAGCCGAGGTCGGCCTCCTGCGAGAGGATGCGCGAGATCATCTGCTCTGCCGTGCTGTCGAGCAGCGTGGTCGCGAGCGTCGGGTGCTTCTGCGAAAAGCGGCCGAGCATCGGTGGCAGCAGGGCGCCCGCCGTGAGGTGGCCCACGGCCAGCACCACGCGCCCTTCACGCAATTGCGACTGCGAGCGGCAGGCGCCCACCGATTCGTCGATCAGCCTCAGCGCCCGCACCGCTGTCTCAACCATCACCTGGCCCGCGCTGGTGAGCTGGATGCGGCGGCCCCGCACGATGAGCGGCTGCCCAAGCTGTTCTTCCATGCGCTTGACCAAGTGGCTGATGGCCGGCTGCGTGAGCTGCAGGCTTTCGGCTGCCAATGTGAAGCTGCCCGATTCGGCGACCGCCGCCAGTGCCCGCAACTGTTGCAGCGAGACTTCTTCCGTGGCGTTTTTTGTCATAAGCCGCGCTCATAGTTGAATAAGGTGGATTATCTGGCTTGATGCACGGCGGCTGCATAGCATGCGAGTTTTCCCACGGGGCCAGAATCCAAGCACCATGAAAAGAATCCAGTTCCTTCAAGGGGCCGCCGTTGCGCTGCTGTGCATGGCCGCATCGTCCGCCAGTTTGGCCGAGGGTTATCCGAACAAGCCGATCCGGCTCATCGTGCCGTTCCCCGCGGGCGGTGCCACCGACCTCTTCGCCCGCACGCTGGGGCAGAAGATGGGCGAGAAGCTCGGCACCCAGCTGATCATCGACAACAAGCCCGGCGCCGGCGGGGCCATCGGCTCCGACCAAGCTGCGAAGGCACCGGCCGACGGCTACACGCTGCTCCTGGCCACCACCAGCACGCATTCGATCGGCCCGGCCGTCGTGCCCAAGTTGCCTTACGACACAGTGCGCGACTTCACGCCCATCGGCCACGTGGGCGATGCGCCGAGCATCATGCTGGTGCCGGTCACGTCGCCCGCGAAGACCGTGCGCGAGTGGATCGACTACGCGAAAAAGAACCCTGGCAAGCTCAACTACGCATCGAGCGGCAACGGCACGATCGTGCAGCTCACGGCCGAGCTCTTCAAGGCGCAGGCCGGCGTGTTCGTGACGCACATTCCCTACAAGGGCACGGCGCTCGCCATTCCCGACCTCATCAGCGGAAAGATCGACGTGCTGTTCGATTCGCTCCCCACCGGCATGCCGCATGTGCGCGACGGCCGCCTGCGCGCCCTGGGCGTGACGACGCTCAAGCGCTCGCCGCTCGCGCCCGAACTCCCGCCGATTGCCGACACGCTGCCGGGCTACGAGTCGAACACCTGGTTCGGCTTCTACGGCCCGAAGAACCTGCCGGCCGACATCGTGGCGCGCGTCAACAAGGCGGCCAACGAAGCCATTGCCGATCCGGAAGTGAAGGACAAGCTCGCGCGCCTGGGCATCGAGCCTGCCGCCGCAGGCACGCCCGAGCAGTTCGCGAAGATGGTGGCCATCGACGCCGCCAAGTGGAAAAAGATCGTGGTCGAACGCAAGATCACCAACGAATGAAGAGAGTGCCGAAATGAACTTCGATTTCAACAATCCTTACCTCTCCACCCGCATCCCGATCTTCGCGCGCAACGTGGTGTCGACCTCGCACCCGCTCGCCTCGCAAGCGGGCCTGCGCATCCTTCAACAGGGTGGCAATGCCGTCGATGCGGCCATCGCCACGGCGGCCGTGATGACGCTGGTCGAGCCGGTGAGCAACGGCCTCGGCAGCGATGCTTTCTGCATCCTGTGGGACGGCAAGGAGCTGCATGGCCTGAACGCCTCCGGCCCCGCGCCCAAGGCCTGGACGCCCGAGTACTTCAAGGCGAAGTACGGCGCCGACGCCGCCACGCCGCCGATGCGCGGCATCGACTCGGTCACCGTGCCGGGCGCGGTGCGCGGCTGGGTCGCGATGAGCGATCGCTTCGGCAAGCTGCCGTTCGCCGACCTGCTGGCACCGGCCATCGACATCGCGGAGCGCGGCTATCTCGTGCCGCCGGTGGTGCAGGGCAAGTGGGCCGCGGCCGCGCCGCTTCTGGGCTCGCAACCCGGCTTTGCGCAGACCTTCCTGCCCTGGGGCCGCGCGCCCGAAATCGGCGAACTGTTCCGCTTCGTCGCAGCGGCGCGTGCGCTCAAGGCCATCGCCCGCACCAAGGGCGAGGCCTACTACAACGGCGAGATCGCCGAAGCGCTCGCGAAGTTTGCGAAGGAGCAGGGCGGCTCGCTCACCGTGGCCGACCTCGCGGCCTACCAGCCCGAGTGGGTCGAACCGATCTCGCGCGAGTACCGCGGCCACACGCTGCACGAGATTCCGCCGAACGGCCAGGGCATCGCGGCGCTGATCGCGCTCGGCATCCTCGAGAAATTCGACATCGCTTCGCTGCCGGTCGATTCGGTCGAATCGCAGCACCTGCAGATCGAGGCGATGAAGCTCGCCTTTGCAGACGTGTACCACTACGTGTCGGAGCGCAAGACGATGACGGTGACGACCGAGCAACTGCTCGACGACGCCTACCTGGCCTCGCAGGCGCGCCTCATCGACCGAAAGAAGGCACAGGACTTCAAGGCCGGCAACCCGGTCAAGGGCGGCACCATCTACCTCACCGCGGCGGACGAGAGCGGCATGATGGTGAGCTTCATCCAGAGCAACTACATGGGCTTCGGCTCGGGCTGCGTGGAGCCCGAGTTCGGCATCAGCCTGCAGAACCGCGGCCACGGTTTCAGCCTGAAGGCCGAGAGCCCGAACGTGGTGGCACCGGGCAAGCGGCCGTTCCACACGATCATTCCGGCCTTCCTCACCAAGGACGGCCAGCCGGTCATGAGCTTCGGCGTGATGGGCGGCAACATGCAGCCGCAGGGCCACATGCAGACGCTGGTGCGCATGCTCGACTACGGGCAGAACCCGCAGGCGGCCTGCGATGCGCCGCGCTGGCGCTTCAACGCGGGCCTGGAGATCAACGTCGAGGCCGCGATGAACCCGAACACCGTGCAAGGCCTGCGCGACCTCGGGCATCACCTGGACGTGATCAACGACTCGTACCAGGACTTCGGTGCCGGCCAGTTCATCTGGCGCGCGGGCGAGCCGTCGGTCGAAGGCTACGTGGCCGCGAGCGACCCGCGCCGCGACGGCGTGGCGGCAGGGTTTTAACGAGCGCGCGATGATCGGGGGATGACCAAGACCGCCGCGCAGACCGGCATCCCCCCTTCTTCTCATGCCGGCGCCAAGAGCATTGCGCCCGGCCTCATCCTCGCCTCGCTGGGCGCGATCGCGTTCAGCGGCAAAGCGATCATCGTCAAGCTGGCCTACCGCTACGGCGTCGACGCGATCACGCTCATCATGCTGCGCATGCTCTTCGCGCTGCCGCTGTTCGCGGTGATGGCTTGGTGGGCGGGGCGCGGCAAGCCGGCGCTCACCTTTCGCGATTGGCTGGGCGTCGTCGGCCTGGGCTTCTCGGGCTACTACCTCGCAAGCTTTCTCGACTTTGCCGGACTCGCCTACATCTCGGCCAGCTTCGAGCGGCTGATCCTGTATCTCAACCCCACGCTGGTGCTGCTGTTCGGCTGGATCCTGTATCGGCGCCGCGCCACGCGTCCGCAGGTGCTGGGCATGGTCGTGAGCTATGCGGGTGTGCTGCTGGTGTTCGGGCACGAGCTCTGGACCGGTGGCGGCGGCAAGGGCGGAGGCGCCGCGGCCTGGGGCGCATTCCTCGTGTTCCTGAGCGCGGTGAGCTATGCGGGCTACCTCGTCTACAGCGGCGAATTCGTCAAGCGGCTCGGCTCGCTCAGGCTCGTGGGCCTGGCCACCACGGTGGCCTGCCTGCTGTGCATCCTGCAGTTCGTGCTGACGCGGCCGATCAGCGTGGCAATGCAGCTGGCGCCCGAAGTCATCTGGCTCTCGGTGCTCAATGCCACGGTGTGCACGGCGGTGCCTGTCCTGATGGTCATGATGGCCATCGAGCGCATCGGCCCCGCGGTGGCAGCGCAAACCGGCATGATCGGGCCCCTGTCGACCATCCTCATGGGGGTGGTCATACTCGATGAGCCGTTCACCGCGTGGATCGCGGCCGGCACGGTGCTCGTCATTGCGGGCATCTTCGTTTTCACACGCAAGGGGCGCGAAGCCCCTGCACGTTAGGAGCAACAAACATGGATCTGGGCATTGCAGGCAAGACCGCGCTGGTGTGCGGCGCGAGCAAGGGACTGGGCTTCGGCTGCGCCGAGGCGCTGGTGCGCGAAGGCGTCAACGTGGTGATCGTGGCGCGCGGCGCCGAGGCGCTGGAAGCGGCTGCGAAGAAGCTCACAGAGGCGGCGGGCGCATCGGGCAGCCCCTTCGTCAAGCATGTGGCGGCCGACATCACCACCGAAGCCGGCCGCGCCGCCGTGTTCGCGCTGGGCCATGACTTCGACATCGTCGTCACCAACGCCGGCGGCCCGCCGCCCGGCGACTTCCGCAATTGGGACCGCGAGGCGTGGATCAAGGCGGTCGACGCGAACATGCTCACGCCCATCGAGCTCATCAAGGCCACGGTGGACGGCATGGCCAAGCGCGGGTTCGGCCGGATCGTGAACATCACGTCGAGCTCGGTGAAGTCGCCTATCGACATCCTCGGCCTCTCGAACGGCGCGCGCAGCGGCCTCACCGGCTTCGTGGCCGGCGTGGCGCGCACGGCCGTCGCGGCGCAGGGCGTGACCATCAACAACCTCTTGCCCGGCTCCTTCGAGACCGACCGCCTCAAGGGCACGATGGCCGGCACGGCGCAGAAGACCGGCCAGGACTTCGACACCGTGTGGGAAGCCCGCAAGAAGAACATCCCCGCGAAGCGCTTCGGCACGCCAGCGGAGTTCGGCGCCATCTGCGCGTTTCTCTGCAGCCAGCAGGCCGGTTACATGACGGGCCAGAACGTGCTGGCGGACGGCGGCGCCTACCCCGGCACCTACTGAGCAAGCTCACGAGCGAGGGGAGGCGCATCGTGAGCAACAACAACAACAACAGCAGCAACAGCAGCAATAGGTCTTTCGAAAAGATCACGCTGGTGTCGGTCACCGGCCTGCCCGACGCGCGCGGCGCGGCGATGGCGCTGAAGCACAGCCAGGCACAGATGCCCGGCGCCCGCGCCCTGCTGTGCAGCCCGCAGGCGCCCAATGATCTGCCAGCGGGCATCGCGCATGTGCCGATCGCACCGCTGAACTACCACGAGTACGGCTGGTTCATGATGTTCGCGCTCTGGCGCGTGGTGCAGACCGAATTCGCGTTGGTGGTGCAGGAAGACGGCTGGGTCGTCAACGCAAACAACTGGCGTGACGAGTTCCTGGACTTCGACTACATCGGCGCACCGATCCATCTTGCGAAGATCGATACGCCCGAAGGCACGTACTGGCGCAACCGCTTCGAGTGGGCCGATGAACTGCAGAAGCCCGGCCACGTCGTCACGCCGATCCAGAACGGCGGCTTCAGCCTGCGCAGCCGGCGCTTCATGCGCGCGCTGGTCGACCACCCGCACATCCGCGTCGAGATTCCGCCGCCCGATGCGGTGCAAGGCGATCCGCTGAAGATGCACTGGCAGCACAACGCGCTGCTCGAAGACGTGCAACTGAGCGGCGTGCTGCGCCCCGCGCTCGAAGCCGTTGGCATGCGCTTCGCCCCACTGGAGCTGGCGCGCAGTTTTTCCATCGAGCATGCGGGGCCGCAGCTGCACCACGGCTACAACGCGATGCTGCTGTTCGGGCACCACGCGAAGGTGCGGCAACTGGCGAGCTTGTCGCCGCTCACGCTGCGTTCGCTGATTCCGCTGTCGCAGCTCGATGCCTGGTATGGCGAGCGCGACATCCTGCAGATGTTCGAGCGCAATGGTTACCGCATCGAATTCGCGCCTGAACCGGTGGCGCCGAATGCCGCGCCGCGCAGGGTGTATGACTGCATCACCTACAACGGCGAGGCCGACATCCTCGCGGCTCGGCTGCATGAGCTGTCGGAGGTGGTCGACTGCTTCGTCATCGTCGAAGCCGACCGCACCTTCAGCGGCGAGCCGAAGGCCTTGCGCTTCGATGCCGCCGACCCACGCATCGCATCGTTCCTGCCGCGTATCCGCTACATCGCGGTGCACGACATGCCGGTCGTCGACGAAGCCGCGGACGCCGTGCCCGTGGTCGGCGACTGGCTCTCCGACACGCCGACCTCCGGCTTCTGGATTCGCGAGAAATTCCAGCGCAACCAGATCGTGCGAGGGCTGCACGACGCGGCGCCCGACGACCTGATCCTGATTTCCGATGCAGACGAGATTCCGCGCGCGTCGGTGGTGCAGGCGATGCGCGACGAACGGCGGCACGCGATCTTCGGGTTGTGCCTGGCGTTCTATTACTTCTATGCCAATTACCGCAATGTCGAAGGGCCGGAGGCATCGTCGGTCTGGACTGTCGCGGCGACGCGCGCGCAACTGGATGTGCTCACGCCCGATCAGTTGCGCATGCGGGTGCGCACTGGGGCCCAGCCCGCGCTGATCCTCGAGGAGGCCGGTTGGCATCTCTCGTACCTCGCAATGGATGAGGCTGCGGTGCGGGCGAAGATACGTGGCTTTGCGCACCAGGAATACAACGCGCCGGGGTTCCTTGCGGCCATCGATATTCCGGCGCTTCTGGCTTCGGGCAAGGACTTGTATGACCGTCCGGGCTACGCGTGGCGACTGGTCGGGCGTGACGAGGCACCTGCATGGCTGGCAGCACAGGAAGAGCTACGGCACCTCTTCGCTGCACGGCCGGTCTCCTGAGCAGGTCAGCGGCTGGTTTCCGGGGCCTACTCAGTAGCGGCAGCAAAGGTCGAGGGCGGGCCCGGCATATGAATGCCCCCGGAGATCGACGGCGCCGGCGCTGATCCTGGCGTGGTCCTGATCGAGCTCTGCGCTCTTTCTGAAATGCTGGCCGCCCCATTGGTTGATGAGGTATTCCGGCAGGATTTTTCCGGCGATCTGCATCTTGCGCTGCCTCATCTGGTCGTTCCAGGGGGCGTAGCCATAGTGGAAGACCATCAGGTCGAAGAGCCGGGTGGCGGCGTCCGGGTGGTAGGAGTGATGCCGTCCCGGCTGGTACATGCCCACTTGCAGCCGGTGATAGAAGCGGTTGCGCTGCGGTGCATGGCTCATCGCCAGCGCCGCGCGCTCCGCGGGATCGACGATCGCGTTGTCGTCGATGCCGAAGTGCTGTTGCAGCGGAAGGGGTTTGTCGGGATCTGGCTGCGACCCCTGGTTCGGATCGACCATCAGCATGCCCGACGCCCCGCATCCCTTCTTGCCGGAGTCGAGCAGAAATCGCTCGACCTCCGCCAGCGGCGAGGAACTCATCAGGAACTCGGTCACGTTGAGGGCGATCTTCCAGCCGGGCAATTCGTTTTCATAGTTCATGACCTCGAGGTCGGTCAGGAAGGCATCGAAGTGGGTCAGCCGGCTGCGGACCACGCGCCACTCGGGAGCCAGGGTGCGGCAGATCTCGACCGAGTTGTCCGTTGATCCGTGGTCTATCAGCACACCATGATCGAACAGCGAGAGGTGATGCCTGAGCCACCAGGGCAGCATGTATTCCTCATTGAAGAAGTGGCAGATGACGGTGCGCATGGCGGGGTTTTCTTCCTGCAGACTGGTCTCAAAGAATGCCAGCTTTGGGGAAATAGGCGTAGAAGCTCGATCCCTCGGGGACGCCCAATGCTTCGAGCTTCTGCGCGAGTTCGTGACGGAAATTCCAGGCCGATAGAACGAACAGCGCCGGCTTGTCCAAGCGCCGGCAGGTCTCCAGCGGTTCGATGAGCGTGCCGCAGCCCGGTGCGTGCAGGCCGATCTTCAGCGGATTCTCATCGAGGAATCGTGTGGGCCGGATGCCGGCTGCATTGATCAGCGTCATGGCCTTGGCGGCGGCGCCGACGAAGACAATCTCGAATCCGCGGACCTCGTGTTGCCGGACTGCTTCGGCCACGTCTTTCAGCGTTTGTGTCGCGCGGGCGGCAAACCTTTCGTAGATGTCCCATTGGTAGAGGTTCACCCGCTCCTCATACGCAGCCAAGCCTTCGTCGATCGCGAAATCCCCCGTCGAGAAAGCCGCACGCACCGACGGCGGTGCGGATGCCTCGTTCGCATGCTGCAGGACATAGACCGGGCTGTCGCCATGGATCTTCACCATGAATGCGTCCACCAGCTTCAGGCCTGCGCGCGCTGCCAGCCGGCTCATCGAGCGGGTGTTGAAGAACGAAAGATGCTCGTGATAGATGGTGTCGAACTCGCCGTTCTCGAACATGCGCGCCTGCGAAGGCTGTACCAGCACCACCCCGCCGGGACTGAGCTTGAGCGCGCACTCCTGCAAGAACTCGAAGGGCGCATCCACATGCGCGACGACGTTCATGCACACGATCGCGTCGAAGGTTCCAGTCAACTGCGCGCTCGCCTCGGGCCAGTAGGCGCAAGTGATCGGAAGGCCCGCCTTCTGCGCCGCGTCGACGATGTTGGCCGCGGGATCGACGCCGATGCAGTCAAGCCCCGCAGCTTGCATTTCGCGGATAAGGCTGCCGTCGTTGGCCGCGATCTCGAGCACGCGGCCTCCGGCCGGAACGACGCCCGCCAGCGACTGCGCGAACCAGGCAAAGAAGCGGTTCAACGTGGCAGACGTTCCACTGACGTAGGCGTAGCGATCGAAGATGTTCCGGCGGTCTACGCAATAGGTCAGTTGTGCATGCCAGCACTGGGTGCACAGGTTCAAGCCCAGCGGGAACGGAGGCACCTGTTCTGCGGCGGTGCGCGTATAGCTGTTGGCTGGCGGCTGATTGCCCAGGTCGAGAACCGGCCGCAGCCGAGCGGCATCGCAGCAGAGGCACCGGGCCATGGCGTGGTCGGTCATGAGATGCCCCTGGCTGTTCGATATTCATCGATGAATTGCCGGCAGTGCTCGCCGATGCCGATGGTTGCGAGAGGATGCCCGCACAGCGTCTTCATCTGGGTGGTGTCGAGCAGGAAGGAGTAGGTCTCCGATTCGCCTTCGTCGCTTACCTCGGCTTGCCATGTTGCGGCGACTGCGTGCGCCAGTTCTCCCAATGTGAAAGACAGGCTGCCTGCGTTGCAAATGCCCGGCTTGCATTCGGTCGTGAGCAGTTTCTCGATCAGCACCCAGAGGTCCGAGAGAAAAAGAATGGTGCGGCGCGCGCCGCTGTTCTTCAGGTGCACGCGTCCGGTGCGCATGGCCGAGAGATTCATGGCATTGAAGACGAGTTCCTCGCGCAAGTTAGGGCTGTAGCCCGCGAGCGTTCCCATCCGCAAGGCATGGAAATTCTCGAGAAAGTTCTGCGCCAGATAGTCGAATGCGAACTTCGACATGTCGTAGGCGTTCTGCGTCGGAATGTGGGCGGTCGAACTCTCTGATGCCGGGGCGAAATCGCGCTCCTTGGTCGAGTAGAGGCTACCGGTGGAGGCGTAGATCAGTTTGGTCGACGGATGGAGCTTCTTCGCAAAGACAAAGAGATTCAGGCAGTTGTTCGACACGGCCCCGTCAGGGTCTTCGATGGCTTGCTTGACGCTGGAGTGACCACCGAACCAGAGCACGGCGCAGAATTGCTGCAGGAAGTCGGCCGGCAGGACGGCATAGTCGCTGCGGATGACCTCGATGCCCAGCGGATTGCCACGCGCAAGAAGGTCGCACACCGTGACTTCGAAGCCGCCCGACAGCAGACGCGAATGAAGAAAACTTCCGATGTAGCCGCAACCTCCGATCAACAGCAGGCGCCTGGCATCGGGAAGAGAAGGGGCACCTGGCGTGAGCATCGGAATTCCATTCGCCGGAATGCATCCGGTAGTTGAAGGTCTGCCGGGGATGGTAATTGGTTGGAGCCAGCCATCGGCCGGGCACCCGCGCATCGGATGGTGCGCCGGTCAATCCGAAGTTTTTTGTACGTACAGCTGGTACAGGGGCGCTCGCAGGATCTGGAGCTTGCGGAAATAGCAATTGACGAAAGCGTCGATCGCCGGCTTCGGGCAGCGCAGCGGATCTTTTCCGCCCGCGAGTTCTTCGGCCCAGAGGTAGTCGTCGAACACGATCACTCCGCCATTGCGCAGCAGCCGGAAGGCCAGAACGGCGTCAGCCAATACATCCGGCGCCTGGTGCGAGCCGTCGATGTAGATGAAATCGAAATGGCCGGATGCACCTTGTGCAAGCAATCGGGCCAGGCCGAGATCCGAAGGCCCCTTGTGCACGACCAGATTCACCGGATGCGCTGCACGACGGATCGACAGGGCGGTGTTGTGATGAAAGCGCATCTCGACTTGCGTCATCGAGATGCCACCGTCCTGTTGATGCTCCAGGCCGCCCTCCCAGGTGTCGAGGCAGTGCAGCTCGATCGGAAACTGGTGCGCCAGCTTGTCGATGAGGTAGCAGGCGCTGGCTCCTTCATAGGAGCCGATCTCGAGCATTCTCTGCGGTTGGATCTGCGGTACCAGCTCTTCCCAGACACCTTTGACCACGCCGAACCAGTCGTTGGTGAATTGAAAGGCTTCGGTGATCGGGGTCGATTCGGCGGGAATGGGCATGCACAGACTTTAGCGACTCAGCGCCGCGACGCCACCACGATCCCACTCACGATCAACACGAACGCCACCCCGTGGTACCAGTGCGGCGCCTCGCGGAGAAACGCCGCCGACAGCACCGCCGCAAATAGCGGCGTGAGGTTCATGAAGATGCTCGCCGCCTGTGGCCCCGCGCGCTGCACGCCGGTGCCCCAGCAGCGATAGGCGACCACCGCGGGGCCGATGCCGATGAACGCCATCGCGGCGACCAGTGGCCAGCCCAGGTCGATGTGGGCGTCGGTCAGCGTCCATTCGCCGGCGGCCAGCGCGCCCGACCAGGCGAGGCCGAACACCAGTTGCGCCATCAGGAAGGCCGCCCAGTCCTGCCGCACCTGCTTCGGCTCGTGCGTGCGCGCCAGCAGCCAGCTGTAGAAAGCCCAGGCGATGGTGCCCAGGATCATGTAGAGGTCGCCCGGCACCAGCCGCAGCGCAATCAGCTGGCGCCATTCGCCGCGGCTCAGCACCAGCAGCACGCCGAGCATCGAGAGCAGCGCGCCGGCGATCTCGCGCGTGCTGATGCGGGCGCCGAAGAACAGCATGCCGACAGCGAGCATCCAGAGCGGCAGGCTCGAGCCCACCAGCGTGACGTTGATCGGCGTGGACGTCTGCAGCGCGAGGTACTGGAACGCGTTGTACAGGCCGATGCCCAGCAGCCCGAGCACCGCGTAGCGCTTCCAGTGCGCCCAGAGCGGGCTGCCGCTGCGCAGCACCGAGGCCGCGAGCGGCAGCAGCAGAACGAATGCGATCACCCAGCGCACGAAGTTCAGCGTGAGCGGCGACACCAGCTCGCGCACCAGCCGGCCGACGACGGCATTGCCGGCCCACAGCAGCGGCGGCACGGTGAGAAGAAGAACGGTAAGGGAAGTGAGGCGCGGCTGCGATGTCGACATGGCCGCCGACTCTACCGGCTCTGCTCGGGCATCGCCCCGCGGCTTCGCCAAAGGCCCAAACGTGGCACGATGCGCGTCTTCTTTTTCTGCGCGTGGAGACTGCAACGATGTTGAGCAAAGCTGTCCGTATCGACCGCCATGGCGGCCCCGAAGAACTGAAGATCGTCGACGTGGAAGTCGGCGACCCCGGCCCCGGCGAGATCCGCATCCGCCACAAGGCCGTGGGCCTGAATTTCATCGACACCTACCAGCGCAGCGGTCTCTATCCGTTCCAGATGCCGCTGCAGCTGGGCATGGAAGCCTCGGGCGTGGTCGAGGCGGTGGGCGAGGGCGTCGTGCACCTGAAGGCAGGCGACCGCGCCGCCTATGCGAGCCAGCCGCCCGGCGCTTACTGCGAGGCGCGCGTGATGCCGGCCAAGAACGTCTGCAAGCTGCCCGATGCCATCTCCTTCGAGACCGGCGCGGCCATGATGCTCAAGGGCCTGACCACGCAGTACCTGCTCAAGAAGACGCTGCCCGCCGAAGGCCTGCAGGCCGGCGACTTCATCCTGTTCCACGCGGCGGCCGGCGGTGTCGGCCTCATCGCCTGCCAGTGGGCCAAGGCGCTGGGTCTGCAATTGATCGGCACCGCCGGCAGCGACGCCAAGTGCAAGCTGGCGCTCGACCACGGCGCGGCGCACGCCATCAACTACAGCACCGAGAACTTCGCGGCGCGCGTGAAGGAGATCACCGGCGGCAAGGGTGTGAAGGTGGTGTACGACTCGGTGGGCAAGGACACCTACGAGGGTTCCATCGACTGCCTGCGCCCCTTCGGCCTGCTCGCGATCTTCGGCAACGGCTCCGGCCCGGTGCCGCCGATCAGCCTGGGCACGCTGGCCTCCAAGGGCTCGCTCTACGTGACGCGGCCCACGCTGTTCACCCACATCGCCACGCGCGAGGCCACGCAGGCGATGGCCGACGACCTGTTTGCGGTGGTGGCGAGCGGCGCGGTGAAGATCCCGATCGACCAGCGCTATGCCCTGGCCGACGTGCAGCAGGCGCACCGCGACTTGGAAGCGCGCAAGACCACGGGCTGCACGATCCTCACGCTCTGAGGCGAAGCGGGGCGGAGCAGGGGCAGGACAGGCTCAGCCAGTCCTGTCCTACCCGCGGTGGGGTGTCATGCCTTCGACTTGTGGCGGGCGCAATTTGTAGGCTGTGTCCCAAGCAAGGAGACAAGCCGGTCATGAACATTCGCACCTTCATCGTCGAAGACAACCCCACCATCCGCGAGAGCCTCGTGGGCACGCTGCGCGAGGTGGCGCGCGTCGATCCGGTCGGCGAGGCCGAGACGGAGGCCGAGGGTTCGCGCTGGCTCACGCGCAACCTGGCGCTGTGGGACCTGGCCATCGTCGACCTGTTCCTGAAGGACGGCACCGGTTTCCGGGTGCTCGAAGCCTGCCGCCAGCGCCACCCGGCGCAAAAGATCGTGGTGCTCAGCAACTACGCCACGCCCGAGATCCGGCGCAAGTGCGCGCACCTGGGCGCCGACGCCGTGTTCGACAAGGCCACCGAAATCGACGACCTGATCGACTACTGCCAGCGCCGCCGTCAGGAGCGGTTCAGCTCTCAGGCAGCACACTGAGGTCGGGCATTCGGCGGGTGGCCTGCAAGCGATGCGGGTCTTCGCGAAAATCACCCCTTCAGGCGCGAGGAGCACGCGCCGGGCTCCGCAAATTGGCGACGAGATTCATGCGCGGAAATCACTCATTTTTCTGCTGCTGAATCAGCCGCACGGGTCGCGTCCGTGGGGCGTTCCTTCCCGTCATGTCCCGCTCCCGTTTTCTTCCCGACAACTTCACCTTTGCGCTTCTCTCGGTCGTCACCTTGGCCAGCCTGCTGCCCGCGAGCGGCGATGTGGCGCATCTGTTCGAGCGGCTGACGACCGTCGCCATCGGCCTCCTGTTCTTCCTGCACGGCGCCAAGCTCTCGCGCGAGGCGATCATGAACGGCATCACGCACTGGCGGCTGCACCTGCTGGTGTTCTGCAGCACCTTCGTGCTGTTTCCGCTGCTGGGGCTGGCGCTCAAGCCGCTGCTCCTGCCGCTGATGACGCCGGAGCTCTACACCGGGGTGCTGTATCTCTGCGTGTTGCCCGCGACGGTGCAGTCGGCGATTGCGTTCACGGCGATGGCGCGGGGGAACCTGCCTGCCGCGATCTGCAGTGCGTCGGCGTCCACCTTGCTGGGGGTGTTCATCACGCCTTTGCTGGTCAATCTCGTGGTGCTGCCGAATGGGGGACATGCGAGTTCTTCGCTGGGGTCGATCGGGCGCATCCTGCTGCAGTTGATGGTGCCTTTTCTCGTCGGGCATCTCTTGCGCCCCTGGATCGGCAAATGGATTCAGCGTCGGGCTTCGGTGCTGAAGTTCGTGGACCAGGGGTCGATCCTCCTTGTCGTCTATACCGCCTTCAGTGCGGCGGTGATCGAGGGGCTTTGGCGGCAGGTGCCTGCGCATGCGCTCGTCGGGTTGCTCGTGGCCTGTGCGGTGGTGCTCGGGCTTGCATTGGGCTTGACGACGCTGATGGCGCGGAAGCTGGGGTTTGATCTGGAGGACGAGATCACCATCGTCTTTTGTGGGTCCAAGAAGAGCCTGGCGAGTGGGATTCCTATGGCGAAGGTGCTGTTTCCTTCGCATGCTGTGGGGGCGATCGTGCTGCCTTTGATGTTGTTTCATCAGATGCAGTTGATGGTTTGTGCTGTGTTGGCTCAGAGGTATGCGCGGCGGGGGCTTGTTGAGCGTTCTGTCTTGAAGACGGCGGAGTAGGTTTTATTTTCCGAGGCCGGGTCTCGCCCCGGCGGGCGAGCTACTTTCTTTTGCTTCGCCAAAAGAAAGTAGCCAAAGAAAAGGCGACCCCGCTGTCTGCGACCCCTGCGCTTCGCTACGGGGCAACCTGCGGTGCTCGCGTTTCGCGGGGTCTCGCCGAACTCGCTTCGCTCAGACAGCGGCGAGCCCTGATCCGCGAAACGCTGCGCTCCTCGGCGCAGCCAGAGGGGAGGGAGAGCCGAACGGGCCATTGCTTTGCTCGGCTTGCAATCGGGCCTTCGCTTCGCTCGGCCTTGTTTCGGTCGGGCCGCTGTTTCGTTTGGCGACCGGACTTGCTCCCTCTCCCCAAGGGGAGAGGGAGGAACTCGAGCCGAGCGAAGCGAAGGCTCGTGAATGTTCAGTGCCGAGCGCAGCGATGGCGCGTTCGAAAGCCCTTCTGTATGCGCCGAGGAGCGGAGCGTTTCGCGGATCAGGGCTCGCCCTTGTTTGAGCGAAGCGAGTTTGGGCGAGACCCCGCGGAACGTGAGCACCGCAGGTTGCCCGAAGCGAAGCGCAGGGACGCAGACAGCAGGGTCGCCTTTTCTTTGCTTACGTTCTTTTGGCGAAGCAAAAGAAAGTAAGTCGCCTGCCGGGGCGAGACCCGGCCTCGGAACAAAAAAAGAAACTTAGCCCTCGATCTTCCCAAGCCGAGACTCTCGTAGCCGGCTGGGCGCCAAAGCCCCAGCCGATTCCAGAATCGGATAAGCAATAGAGCAAATATGCGAATTGATCCGCTTCAAATCGCTGATCAAGTCGATATGCAGCGAACTCGTCTCGATGCTCAGCGTGGTCCGATCCGACAACCGATCCAGGTGAGTCGTCGCATAAGCCCGCTCCAGATCCCGAAACCGAGCCTTCTCTTCCAGAAGCTTCTGCGCATCCCGAACATTCCCGTTCAAGAACACGCTCATGCTTAACCGCAGGTTGGCAACCAGCCGCCCATGCAGTTCGACGATTTCAGCCATCCCGGCTTCGGAAAAGTTGCGCTGCGGTTTGATCTTCTTGTCTTCCACATCGATGATCACCCGCTCGATGATGTCGCCGATCTGCTCCATGTTGATCGTGAAGCTGATGATGTCCGTCCAGCGCCGGCTTTCCTCTTCGCCCAGCGCCTCGCGCGAGATGCGCGTCATGTAGTACTTGATCGCCGAGTACAGCTCGTCCACCGTGTCGTCCAGCTGCCGCAGCTCCTGCGACAGCCGCGTGTCGTTGTTGCGGATCACGTCGAGCACCCCGATCAGCATGGTCTCCACGATGTCGGCCTGGTGCAGCGCCTCGCGGGCGGCGTTCGAGATCGCGAGCGAGGGCGTCGAGAGCGCCGAGGGGTCCAGGTGGTGCGGGCGGCTGGTACCCGAGGCCTGCGGGGTCGGCAGCATGCGCGTGACGAGCTTCGCGATCCACTGCGTGAGGCCGATGAAGCCGACGCTGATCACGACGTTGAATGCCAGGTGGAACAGCACCACGCCGTGCGTCTGGTTCGGCAGCTCGGGCTGCACGTAGCGGATCCACAAGCCCACGAAAGGCGCGATGATCGCCACGCCCAGTGCCTTGAAGACGAGGTTGCCGACCGTCACCTGCCGCACCGACACGGCCGACTTGGCCGTGGTCAGCACCGCGAGCAAACCGCTGCCGAGGTTGGCGCCGAGCACGAGGCCGAGCGCCACATCCAGCGGCACCACGTTCGACGTGGCCATGGCCGCGACCAGCAGCACCACCGCGAGGCTCGAATAGGCCACGATGGCCAGCACCGCGCCGATGGTGATCTCCAGCAGCACGTCGCTGTTGATCGACGCGAGCAGCGCACGCACCGCGGGCGACGAGAACAGGGGTTCGGTCGCTTCCACCACCAACTGCAGCGCGAGCAGCATCAGCCCCAGCCCGATGAGCACCCGCCCCACGCGTCCCGCCACGGTGGCCGAGCGCGTGATGAACAGCACCACTCCCACGAAGATGAACATCGGCGAGAGCCATGACAGGTCCGCCGAGAACAGCACCGAAATCAGCGCCGTGCCCACGTCGGCCCCCCGCATCACCGCCAGCGCCGCGGGCAGCGTGACCAAGCCCTGCCCGACGAAGGACGAGGTCATGAGCGAGGTGGCGGTGCTCGACTGCACCAGCGCGGTCACGCCGATGCCCGAGAGAGCGGCAGTGAACCGGTTGCGCATGCTCTGCACGAGGATCTTGCGCAGGTTGGCGCCGAACACGCGCAGCACGCCGGTGCGAACCAGATGGGTGCCCCACACCAGCAGTGCCACTGCCGCGAGCAGATTCAGGAGATGCTTCATGGGTGTCGGGTTCTGTCCTTTTCGTTTTGGTTCGTTTCGACCCCATTTTCCACAAGTGGCGGTTCAGTCGATCAGCGCCCCGTTGTCATGGAACGGGAAAGGGCCTTCGAAGCGCCCGGAAGCCGCCAGATGGGTGACGAGCCGGCTACTGCGCGTGGACCATGCATGCACACGAAAACCCGGCGGTTCGAGTGTCCACGCCGAGGGCGCACCGGGCGCTAGGTCGAGGCAAACCTGGTGCGCAGGCGCCGGCGAGGTCGAGGCGAGCGTGCCGCCGAAGCGCACGTCGATGGCACGGTGCAGGTGCCCGCAGATCACGCGCTCGACATTGGGATAGCGGGCGATCAGCGTTTCGAGCGCGCCAGCGCCTTCGAGCAGGCCGATCTCGTCCATGTGGCCGATCAGCGTCGTGAAGGGCGGGTGGTGCATCGCGACCACCACCGGCTCGCCGCGGCAGGCGTCGAGCTGGGCTTCGAGCCAGCCCAGGCGCTTGTCGCACAGCGTGCCGTGGCTCGCGCCGGGCACGCAGGTATCGAGCGTCAGCAGCCGCAACGCGCCGACGCGCACGGAGTACTGGATGAAGCCCGCCGTGTCGTCGCCCGTGCCGAGGTACGCATGCCCGGGAAAGCTCTTGCGCAGCTGGTCGCGGTCATCGTGATTGCCGGGCATCAGGTAGACCGGCATGGTGAGCGGGGCGAGCAGGCGCGCCAGGTGCTCGTACTCGGCGGCGCGGCCGAAGTCGGTCAGGTCGCCGGTGATCACGACCGCATCGGGCTGCTGCGGCAGGGCGAGCACCGACTGCACCGCCTGCTGCAGATACGGCGCGGTGTCGATGCGGCCATAGGCCAGCCGGCCCGGCTCGCGGATGTGAAGGTCGGTCAACTGGACCAGAAAAGTGTCTTGCATCGTTGTTGTGCTCATGCCGTGGGCTCCTGCGACGTCATCAGGCGATCGGGATGGACGCGAAGGCCGACCGGATCGCCCGGACCGAAGGGGTTGTCGCGCTCCACGTCGGCCACCAGCAGCGGTTGGTCGTGCACGCGCAGTTGAAGCTGCACGCGGTCGCCGAGGAAGGTGCGGCGCTCGACGGTGGCAATGCCCCAGTCGGGCCGGGGCGCGCTCACTTCGACGTCTTCGGGCCGCACCAGCAGCGTCGCATGGTCCTGCCAGGCGGGCGGGCAAGGCAGCGTGCCTCCACCGAGTCGGACAACGCCCTGCGCGATGGCCTCTGGCGCGCGTTCGAGCCGGTTCACCCGGCCGAGGAACTCCGCGACGAAGGGATGCGCGGGCGCGCGGTAGAGGTCCTCGCCACGGCCAATCTGCACGATGCGGCCGGCGCGCATCACGGCGAGGCGGTCGGCGATGGCGAGCGCCTCCTGCTGGTCGTGCGTCACGTGGATGGCGGTGATGTGCAGGCGGCGCAGCAGCTCGGCGAGCTCGTCGCGCAGCGACTCCTTGAGCTTGGCGTCGAGTGCGGCCAGCGGCTCGTCGAGCAGCAGCACGCGGGGGCGAACGGCGACCGCACGGGCAAGGGCCACACGCTGGCGCTGGCCGCCGGAGAGTTCGGCGGGGCGCTTGTTCTCCAGCCCGCCGAGGCGCACGAGGTCGACCAGTTCGCCGACCGCGCGTTTCTCTTCAGCGGGCGACACGCCGCGGATGCGGAGGCCATAGCCGATGTTGGCCGCCACCGTCATCTGCGGAAAAAGCGCGTAGCTCTGGAACACCATGCCCACGCCGCGATGCTCGACGGGACGCTCGGTCACGTCTTGGTCGCCGAAGACGATGCGGCTGCCCGCATCGGGCGCCTCCAGCCCCGCGATCAGCCGCAGCAGCGTGGTCTTGCCGCAGCCCGAGGGGCCGAGCAGCGCGAGCACCTCGCCGGCCTCCACATGCAGGTTGGTGGGTTGCAGGCCGCGCGTGCCGTCGGCATAGGTCTTCGCGCAGTTCGCGATGTCGATGGGGATGCGTTCAAGTTCCATGGCGTTTCTGCATCAGGTTGGCAAGGTACTGCAGGCCCCACAGCACCGGGAGGATCACTGCGAAGAAGACCAGCGTGTAGGCCGATCCGATCTCGATGCGCATCGAGGCGTAGCTGTCGGCCAGGCCCACTGGCAGCGTGCGGGTGAGCGGCGTGTGCAGCATCCAGGTAAGGTTGAATTCGCCCACCGAGAGCGTGAAGACCATCAGGCTGCCGGCCACGATGGCGGGGAACACCGCGGGCACGAGGATGCCCATGAAGCGCTGGCGGAAGTTCGCGCCCAGCGAGCGAGCGGCTTCCTCGAGCGCGAGCAGGTCGTCGCGCTGGAAGGCCGAGCTCACGGTGCGCACCATGAAGGGCAGCGTGAAGACGATGTGGCCCACGAGGATGAAGGCGAAGCTTGTGCGAAACGCGGTGAGCTGGCCGTAGGCGAGGATCAGCGCGAGCGCCGTCGCGAGGCCGGGCACGGCGACGGGCAGCGTCAGCAGTTCCTCGAAGATGCGCGCGGCCCGCGAGCGACTGCGCGCGAGTGCATAGGCGCAAGGCACGCCCAGCAGCACGGTGCAGATCACGCAGGCGACGGCCAGCCCGATAGACCAGCCGACGGTGCCGCCGTAGTTCTCCCACACCTCGCCGAGCCAGCGCAGCGTGAGGCCGCTTTTCAGGCCAGCGCTGTAGTTGTTGACCAGCCCCGCCATCACCGACAGCAGCATCGGCGCGATCATGAAGAGGCTCACCAGCACGGTGATGGCGAGCAGGAAGGGCGCCTTGGGTTGCGATGTCGTGCGCATTCCGATTCCCTTTCAGCGCGCCACGGGGTTGGCCCCAAAGCGACGCGCGACGAACAGCACCAGCCAGGTCACGAGGCCCAGCGAAATCGACAGCGACGCGGCGAGCGCAAAGTTGGCGTAGTTGGTGAACTCGTTGTAGATGGTGATCGGGATCACCTCGAACTTGCTGGCCAGCGTGAAGGCCGTGCCGAAGGCGCCCATCGACGTCGCGAACAGGATCGCGCCGCAGGCCAGCGTGGTGGGCGCGAGCTCGGGCATCCACACGTCGCGCGCCACGCGAAGGCGCGAGGCGCCGAGCGAGCGCGCGGCTTCCTCGAGCTGCACGTTCATTGCCTCGGCCGCCGCCGCGTAGGTCGCGATGGCGCGCGGCAGCGAGAAATACAGGTACGCGAGAAAGAGGCCGAGCAGGCCGTAGGCGAAGGTGATGCGTTCGCCGATCAGGCTGTCGCTCACGTCGGCCACGAGGCCTTGCCGGCCGCCCAGCAGGATCACGAAGAAGCCGATGATCACGCCCGGAAACGACAGCGGCAGCGTGAGCAGCGACAGCAGCACGCGCTTGCCGACGAAGGCATGGCGCGCGAGATAGATACCCACCGCGGCGCCGAGCACCAGCGTCGCCAGCGTCACCGCCACCGACAGCACGACGGTGTTGACCATGCTCTGCAGGTAGCGCGAGTCGGTCAGCACCGCGAAGTAGGTGGCCCAGCCTTTGTCGGCCGGCAGGGCGAGCAGGCGCACAACCGGCAGCAGCCAGAAGGCGGTGAAGAAGGCGGCTGCGGGGGCCACGCAGGCGAGCAGCCGCCAGCGTGGGTTCCAGGCGTTGGCGGACTTCATTTCAAGGGCGGCTCAGCGCACCTCTTTGAGGTACAGGTCGGAGAACGCGCGCTGCGCTTCGGCCATGCGGCCGTAGTCCACGCTCTTGGCACGCGCGTATTCGCTCGCGGGCAGGAACTGCGCCTCGATCTCCTTGGGCATCGCGCTCGCGCGCACCGGGCGCAGGTACGCCTTGGCCCAGATCGCCTGGCCTTCGTCGGACAACGTGAAGTCGAGCACCTTCTTCGCGTCGGCCGCATGCGGCGCCTTGGCGACCAGGCTCATCACGTAGGGCACGACCAGCGTGCCTTCGCTCGGGATGACGAAGGCGACGTTGGCCTTGTCCTTGTACTTGGCACGGTAGGCGTTGAAGTCGTAGTCCAGCAGGATCGCGATTTCGCCCGACAGCACGCGTGCGTACGAGGTCTGCTTCGGCACGATCGGCTCGTTCTTCTGCAGCGCCTTGAAGTAATCGATGCCCGGCGTGAAGTTGTCCAGCGTGCCGCCGCGCGCCTGGTTGACCGCCACCGCACCCACGTAGCCGACGAAGGCCGAGGCGGGGTCGAGGTAGCCGATGAGGCCCTTGTATTCGGGCTTGAGCAGGTCGGCCCACGACTTGGGAACGGGCTTGCCCTTGAGCGCATCGACGTTGACCATGAAGCCGAGGGTGCCCGAATGGATGGTGAACCAGTTGCCGGCCGGGTCCTTGAGGCCGTCG
The DNA here is from genome assembly GCF_000184745.1 of Variovorax paradoxus EPS. Lineage (NCBI taxonomy): Bacteria > Pseudomonadati > Pseudomonadota > Betaproteobacteria > Burkholderiales > Comamonadaceae > Variovorax > Variovorax paradoxus. Next base: position 1,522,471 of record NC_014931.1, read on the forward strand.
GGGATGTCTTTCCACGCCGCCGGCTTGTAGGGCTCGACCACGCCGTCCTTCGCGGCTTGCACGGCGAAGGTCACGCCCAGGTAGGTGACGTCGGCCACGGGGCTTGCCTTCTCGGCGACCAGTTGCGCGAGCGACTGGCCCGAGTTCTTGTTGTCGGCCGGCACGGTGACGCCCGTCTTGGCCTTGATGGCCTTGAGCTGCGTGCCCCAGTCGGCCCATTCGGTCGGGCAGTTGTAGCAAATGGCGGTCTGGGCCATGACGCTGCCTGCGGCAACGAAGGTGGCGGCGATCAGCCCGAGGCGGGCGATGCGGGAGATACGGAGGGACATGAAGAAGCTCCTTGGAAGGGACGAGGTGGGTGTAGCGGGGAGATCAATCGACGGCAACGTCGCACGCGGATGCGCACGACTCGCCGTCGCGGAAGGTGTGGGGCAGCAGCAGGCTCGCGTCGGCCTGCAGCGTGGTGCCGCCGGCCATCGACTGGATCAGCAGCTCAACGCTGTGGCGGCCGATGTCGCTGTTGGGCTGGGCGATGGTGGTGAGGGCCGGCGTCAGGTCTTCGCCGAGCGCGATGCCGTCGAAGCCGATCACGCTGAGGTCGTCGGGCACCGAGAGACCGCCCAGGTGCGCGGCGCGGATGCTTCGGATGGCGAGCAGGTCGTTCGAGCAGACAAGCGCGGTGGGCCGGTTGTCGGCCTGCAGCACGCTGGCGAGCGCATCGACGGCGCTTTCGACAAAAGGCACTTCGATCAGCGAAGGGGCCTTGAGCCCCGCATCGGACATGCCTTTCTGGTAGCCGCGGTAACGCTGCTGCGCGCGATCCGACGCAGCGAGCGTGCCGCTGACCATCGCGATGCGGCGATGGCCGAGCAGCACGAGGCGCGCGACCGCATCGGCCACGGCGGCTTCGCTGTCGACGGTGACGCAGGGGTGGTCCGCATGCCGGTTGTACGCGAGCACATAAGGCGTGCCGGTCGCGCGCAGCCGGGCGAGCGCCTTCGAGGTGGATGGGTTGGAGACCACGAGGATCAACCCATCGACATTGCCGGCGAGCAGCAGTTGCACAGCCCGCTCTTCTTCGTCGAGCCGATAGCCCGTGGTGACAGGAAGGATCGCGTAGCCACCGGCGAGCGCCGCGCGCGCGATGCCCTGCAGGCATTCGGCGAACGTGGGATTCAGCAGCGTGGGCAGCACCACGCCCAGCGTGCGGCTGCGCTGGGTGCGCAGGGTGCGCGCGCTCGCGTTGGGCACGTAGTGCAGTTCGCGCGCCACGCGCTCCACCAGCTCGCGCGTGGCGGGCGTGACCTTGTCGGGGAAATTGAAGGCCCGCGACACAGTGGCTACGGAGACCTTGGCTTTGGCGGCTACGGCTTGGATGCTCATCGTGCGGTATTCATGTAATCGATTACATTGAACCGCGGCAGTATGACTTCGTCATGACATCGATTGAAGCGGGGAGAAACCCTCGCCGTCTCGGCGAAGGGGCGAGCCGGCCCCAAAGAAAAAAGGCCCGAAGGCCCTTGAGTAACTTGCGTGACTGGCTCTACTTGCCTCGGCGAACCCGCCGGATCTCGTCCACGATCAGGCAGATGGCACCGAGCGTGATCGCACTGTCCGCTGCATTGAACGCCGGGAAGTACCAGTTGCCCGCGTGAAAGCTCAGGAAGTCGACGACGTAGCCGTGCATCATCCGGTCGACCACGTTGCCGATAGCGCCGCCCAGGATGCAGGCCATTGCGAACGAAAAGAGCTTCTGGCCCGCGTGCGACCTCAGCATCCAGACGATGAAAATCGCCGCCGCCACGCCGATCGCCGTGAAGAACCAGCGCTGCCAGCCCGAGTGGTCGGCCAGGAACGAGAACGCGGCGCCCGTGTTGTGCGCCCGTACGACGTTGAAGAAGCTCGTCACGTAGGTCGCATCACCGAGCTTGTAGTAGCCCAGGATCAGCGTCTTGGTGAACTGGTCGATGATCACGATGATCACCGCCAGCCCGAGCCAGGGCCAGATGCCCAGGCTGCCACCGCGCGAACGCGATGCCGATGCAGAGCGTGTCGTGGCCATCAGGCAAAGCTCCGCGATTCGCCGGCGCCGAACAGGTTGCTCGTGCAGCGGCCGCAGATCGTCGGGTGCGCCGCATCGTGGCCCACGTCCTCGCGGTAGTGCCAGCAGCGTTCGCACTTCTGCGCGGTGCTCGGCGCGACGGTGGTGGCGAGCGTCTCGCCCGCCGCCAGCGCGATGGCCGAGGTGATGAAGACGAACTTCAGGTCGTCGCCCAGCGTGCCGAGGAGCGCGAAGTCGTCGGCCGGTGCGCTCAACTGCAGGTTGGCCTGCAGCGATGAGCCGACCTTGCCTTCGGCACGCACGGCTTCGATGTCCTTGTTCACCACGTCGCGGATCTCGCGGATGCGGCTCCACTTGGCGAGCAGTGCTTCGTCGGGTGCGTCGAACTTGCAGTACGTCTCGGCGAAGATCGATTCGCCCGGCTTGCCGGTGCTCACGAACTTCCACGCCTCTTCGGCCGTGAAGCTCAGGAACGGCGCCATCCAGCGCAGCATCGCTTGCGAGATGTGCCAGAGCGCCGTCTGCGCGCTGCGGCGCGCGAGCGAGCCCGGCGCGCTCGTGTAGAGACGGTCCTTCAGGATATCGAGGTAGAAGCCGCCCAGGTCTTCCGAGCAGTAGATCTGCAGCTTGGACACCACCGGGTGGAACTCGTACACCTTGTAGTGCGCAAGGATCTCGGCCTGGAACTGCGAAGCGCGCGCGAGCGCGTAGCGGTCGATCTCGAACAACTGGTCGAGCGGCACCGCATCCTTGGCGATGTCGAAGTCGCTGGTGTTAGCCATCAGGAAGCGCAGCGTGTTGCGGATGCGGCGGTACGAATCGACCACGCGCGCGAGGATCTTGTCGTCGCCCGCGATGTCGCCCGAGTAGTCGCTCGCAGCCACCCAGAGGCGGATGATTTCCGCGCCCAGCTTGCTGCTGATTTCCTGCGGGTCGATGCCGTTCTTGAGCGACTTGCTCATCTTGATGCCCTTGGCATCGACCGTGAAACCGTGCGTGAGCAGGCCGCGGTAGGGCGCGCGGTCTTCCAGCGCGCAGGCGATCAGCAGCGACGAATGGAACCATCCGCGATGCTGGTCATGGCCTTCGAGGTACAGGTCGGCCTCGGGGCCCGTCTCGTGATGCACCGTGGGGTGCGTGCCGCGCAGCACGTGATAGAAGGTCGAGCCCGAGTCGAACCACACCTCCAGGATGTCGGTGCTCTTGGTGTAGCTCGGCGCGTCTTCGGCGCCCAGGATTTCCTCGGTCGTCACGCGGCTCCAGGCCTCGATGCCGCCCTTCTCGACGATGTCGGCGGCCTGGTCGAGGATTTCCATGGTGCGCGGATGCAGCTCGCCCGAATCCTTGTGCAGGAAGAACGGGATCGGCACGCCCCAGCTGCGCTGGCGGCTGATGCACCAGTCGGGCCGACCGGCGATCATGTCGTGCAGTCGCGCCTTGCCGTTCTCTGGGTAGAAGCTGGTTTGCTCGATGGCATCGAGCGCTGTCTGGCGCAGCGTCTTGGGCGCCTTGTCCTTGGTGAACACGCCTTCGCCCTCGTCCATGCGCACGAACCACTGCGCGGCCGCGCGGTAGATCACCGGCGTCTTGTGGCGCCAGCAGTGCGGGTAGCTGTGGGTGATGGTCTCGGTGGTCAGCAGGCGGTTGGCGTCGCGCAGCGCGGCGATGATCACCGGCACGGCTTTCCAGATGTTCTGGCCGCCGAAGAGCGGGAAGTCGGGCGCGTAGCTGCCGTTGCCCTGCACCGGGTTCAGGATGTCGTCGTACGCCACGCCGTGCGCGATGCAGGAGTTGAAGTCATCCACGCCGTAGGCGGGCGAGGAGTGCACGAGACCGGTGCCGTCGGTGGCTGTAGCGTAGTCAGCCAGGTACACGGGCGACAGGCGCTTGTAGCCAGCGTCCACGTCGTACAGCGGATGCTCGAATTCGAGCCCGCCAAGCGCCTCGCCCTTCACCGTGGCCAGCACCTTGCCGTCGAGCGCGTAACGCGTCATGCACATCTCGACCAGCGAGTTGGCCAGGATCAGCAGGCCGCGCTCGGTGTCGACCAGCGAGTACTCGATCTCGGGGTTGAGATTGATCGCCTGGTTGGCGGGGATGGTCCACGCGGTGGTGGTCCAGATCACCGCGAAGATGTCGCCGAGGATCGTGTGGTCTGTGCCGAAAGCCTTGAGCACCTTCTCGCGCTCGTGCGCCTTGAAGGCGACGTCGATGGTCTGGCTCTTCTTGTCAGCGTATTCGATTTCGAATTCAGCGAGCGACGAGCCGCAGTCGAAGCACCAGTACACGGGCTTCAGGCCCCGGTAGACGAAGCCGCGCTCGATCACGCGCTTGAACGCGCGCAGCTCGCCGGCTTCGTTGGCGAAATCCATGGTCTTGTAGGGATGGTCCCATTCGCCCAACACGCCCAGGCGCTGGAAGTCGAGCATCTGCTGGGCGATTTGCTCGGTGGCGTAGGCGCGGCTCTTGGCCTGCATCTCGTCGCGGCTCAGGTTGCGGCCGAACTGCTTTTCGATGGCGTTCTCGATCGGCAGGCCGTGGCAGTCCCAGCCGGGCACGTAGAGCGCGTCGAAGCCTTCGAGCTGGCGCGCCTTGGTGATCATGTCCTTCAGGATCTTGTTCACCGCGTGGCCCATGTGGATCTGGCCGTTGGCGTACGGGGGGCCGTCGTGCAGGATGAATTTGGGCGCGCCGTGGCGGGCGTCGCGCAGGCGGTGGTAGCGGCCTTCGTCGTTCCATTCCTTCACCCAGCCCGGCTCGCGCTTGGGCAGGTCGCCGCGCATCGGGAAGGGGGTGTCGGGCAGGTTCAGCGTGGAACGGTAATCGGTGGGGGAAGCAGCGTCAGACATGTTGGGGGTGCGAAACAGAGGGGCTTCGACAGGCTCAGCCCGAACTGCATTGAGCGGTCGGTGCGGAAGATATAGCCGTTCGCCCTGAGCTTGTCGAAGGGCGGCAGCACGGGGCGTGCAGGGCTAAATTCGGTCGCGCGTGGTCTGGCGGTGGACTTCCGCGTGGTGTTGGGCGTGGGTCGATGCAAAGAACGCACGTGCGTCGCGCCCATCCTTGGCGATGCCCGCAGTGAGGGCCTCGAGGCTGGTGTAGCGCAATTCGTCGTGCAGTTTGTGCAGGAGTTCCACGCGGACGATTTTACCGTAGGCCCCTTCGGACCCCAGATGCGAGGGCCACTCCAGGCAGTGCGTCTCCAGCAGCACCCGTCCGGCGTTGACGTCGTTGGCGTCCAGCGAGGGGCGCACGCCGAGGTTGGCGACGCCCGGCAGCGGCTTGTCGGCCAGGCCATGCACCAGCACCGCGAAGATGCCGCTGGCCGCCGGTTTCCAGTGCTTGAAGCGCAGGTTGAGGGTGCGAAAGCCGTCGTCCTGGCCCGGCGCCGAGGCGCCCAGCGCACGGCCGAGCTTGCGGCCGTGGACCACGTGGCCCGAGATTGTGTAGGGCCGGCCGAGCAGCGTCTGGGCATCGGCCATCCGGCCTTCGGCGAGGGCCTCGCGCACTGCGGAGCTCGAAACCCGCAGGCCGTGCACCTCGTAGCTGTTCATGCGCGCCACGTCGAAGCCGCGCGCATCGCCGGCCGCGTCGAGCATGGCGTAGTCGCCGGCCCGCTTGGCGCCGAAGCGGAAGTCGTCGCCCACCAGCACATAGCGCGCGCGCAGGCCGTCGACCAGCACGTTCTGGATGAAATCCTCGGGCGATTGGGAGGCGAGCCGGCCGTCGAAGGGCAGCACGATGGTCTGCGCCACGCCGCAGGCCGCGAGCTCGCTGAGCTTGTCGCGCAGTGTGCCGATGCGGGCTGGCGCGAGGTCGGGCTTCTTGGTCAGGGCGGCGAAGTAGTCGCGCGGGTGCGGCTCGAAGGTCAGCACGCAACTGGGCAGCCCGCGCTGGCGGGCCTCGGTCTGCAGCAGCGCGAGCATGGCCTGGTGGCCACGGTGCACGCCGTCGAAATTTCCAATCGTGAGGGCGCAGGCAGGGGCTACGCCTGGGTGCCGGAAGCCGCGAAAAACCTGCATCGGTGAGTATCTTTTTGATAGCGCCTTTCGCCCGCCAATTGGGCGAATCAGGCCGATTTGTCACAAAGCCGGTATATTGTGACGCAGTGCGTTGCCTGGCGTGGGTCTCCGATGCACTCCGTGTCCCTGGTCTTTCCGTGTTCTCTCACTTTCTTGAGGAGGCGTGTGTGAAGGTCTTGAAGCTGTCGGCCCAAGGGCTGCCCCAGTCATGGATATCGCTCGAACAGGCGGTGATTCACTACGCGGCGGACGAAGTTCGCTGGGAAGTGGGTGCGCAGGTGGCGGTGTTTCGCGGCGGGCACAACGCTGTCACGGGCGAGCAGTCGCAGATTGCGATCAACAGCATCATCGGCACCAAAGGCGTGCCGCGCATCAATCCCTTCACCCAGCGCCCGGGCCTCACCAACAGCAAGCTGTTCTCGCGGGACCGCAATGTCTGCGCCTACTGCGGCGGGCATTTCCATGAAGACGAGCTCACGCGCGAGCACATCATTCCGTTTGCCCAGAAGGGCATCGACACCTGGATGAACGTGGTCACGGCCTGCAAACCGTGCAACCACCGCAAGAGCAGCCGCACGCCCGAGCAGGCGAACATGCCGCTGCTCTATGCGCCCTACGTGCCCAGCCTCTGGGAAGATTTCATTCTGCGAAACCGCCGCATCCTCGCGGACCAGATGGAATTCCTGATGGCGCACCTGCCGCAAAGCTCGCGGCTGCACGACACCTAGCTTGTTTTTCAGCGCGTCCAATCCGGCGGGCGCTTTTCGATGAAAGCCTGAACGCCTTCGAGGGCGCTCTCGTCCATCATGTTGCAGGCCATGGTCTGGCTGGCATCGGCCAGCGCGGCTTCGATGCCGGTTTCCAGCTGGCGGTAGAACAGGGCCTTGCCGAGCGCCAGTGCCTTGCGGGGCTTGGCGACGATGCTGGCGACCAGCGCCTCGACCGCGCCATCGAGTTCAGCCGGCACCGCCACCCGGTTGACCAATCCCTTCTCCCGTGCGTCCTCAGCACTGATGAATTCGCCCGTCACCAGCATCTCGAACGCTTCCTTGCGGCCAAGATTGCGCGAAAGCGTGACGCTCGGCGTGGCGCAGAACAGTCCCACGTTCACACCGCTGACGGCAAAGCGCGCCTCGCTCGAGGCCACGGCCAGGTCGCACACCGCGACCAGTTGGCATCCGGCAGCGGTCGCGATGCCGTGCACGCGTGCAATCACCGGCACGGGCAGCCGCTGGATCGACAGCATCATCGCGCCGCAGCGCTCGAACAGTTGCTGGTAGTAGCCGAGCGACGGCTCGGCGCGCATTTCCTTCAGGTCGTGCCCCGCGCAGAAAGCCTTGCCTTCGGCCGCGATGACGACGGCGCGCACGCTCTCGTCGGATGCGATATCGCCCAGCGCCGTTTCCAGCGCGCCGAGCATGCCTTCCGACAAGGCGTTGAAGGAAGCCGGGCGATTCAGTGTCAGCGTGACCACGCCGCGCGCGTCGCGTGTGTTCAGCACGAAAGGAGAGGTCGTGTCGTTCATGGCGTGATCCTCAATAGGTCAGTTCGAGCACCGTCACATGCTCCTTCACCGCCGGCCAGGTCAGGCCGGTGATGCGCTCTCCGTTGAATTCACCAGTGACCGCGCGCTGCGGCTCGCTCGCGGCGATGCGCAGCCTGGAACTCGACACGCCCGGGCCTTTGGGCGGCACCCCGGCCGGCAGGCTTTGTCCGTCGAAGCGCATCGTGTCGCGCTCCGCATCGAAATACCCCCGCGGCCGCGTGAAGACCACGACCACATTGGCGCTGCCGTCACTGGGCGTGATGCGCTCGGGTCGCAGGTTCACGACCCCGCTGCTGCGCGGAAACGGGCTGCGGTAGATGTGCGTGGTGCCGTAGCCGGGTGCGCTCAAGACGAACTCGTAAGCCGTGCCGCCGCGCGCGCTGAACGGACCCCAGCGGCCGTCGGCACCGATGTTCTTGCTGTGCACCGCATCGCCCTGCCGCACGCCCGTGGCCGGGTCGACGGCGTAGACGCGGAGTTGCCCGCCATTCAGCGAAAGGTTCTCCGCGCCGATCGCGCGGCCGTCGAGCACGACGTTGGTCTCGGCCGCCACCGCCGTGCTGCGCGGCGCCTGGCCGGTCAGGAACTGCCACGTCGCGGCAAACGCAGAGGGCGAGAACGAGGTCTCGCGATGATCGACGCGCGGCAGCACGACATTGGTCGCACCCTTGAGCGCCGGCCCCTCGAAGCCGATGTTGGTCGGCTTGCCAGGTGCGCCGATCCACACGCCGTCAGGCTGCGCGTACTTGTCGTTGTTGTCCGAGCGCAAGGTGAGCCACTTCACGCCGGGCGTGACCTCGTCGCCGTTCGCGCCCTTGGGCGCATTGAGCTGCTGCATGAAGCCCGAGAGGCCCGAGAACTCGTTGTTCTCACGGAAGCCCTTCACCGCCCATATGCCATGCGCCGGATTGCCGCCCAGCACCACATGGCTCACCACCGCTGCGCCGCCGCCGTTCTGCACGTAGTTGCGGATCGTGTTGCCGCCACGCGAGTTGCCGATCAGCACGACCTTGCTGGCGCCCGTGGCCTTCAGCACCTTGTCGACCTCGGCCTTCAGGAAGACGGCCGAATCCTTGGTCGAGCTGCGGCCGGGCTGGGCGACCGCGTCGTCGTCACGGGCGAGCGGGTTCGGCTGGTCGACGGCAAAGAGCCGGTCGCGCGGCCAGCCGTTCGATTCGAAGCGCCAGATCGTGGTCTGCCAGAGCGCCGCCGAATCGCCGTTGCCGTGCATGAAGACGATCGGCGGGCGTTCGGTGAACGAAGGCGATGGCGCTGTGGCGCAGGCGGTCAGCATGGCGGTCGATGCGAGCCCCAAGGTAAGGGGCAGTGCGAGGATGGTGCGGCGTGATTGCATGTTTCGTTCCTGGCGGGGTTCCAAGTGAAAACGCCCGCCGGCGCAAGGCGGGCGGGCGTTGGATGCTATGGGAAAACGGCTGTCAGGCGAAGACGCCGGCCGTGTCCTGCATGCGTGCCGACACTTCGCCCAGGTGGTGAAGCGTGTCGCCGAAGGTCATCTCCAGCTGGGTGAGTTTGCGGAAGTAGTGGCTGCCGATGTATTCGTCGGTCACGCCGATGCCGCCGTGCAGTTGCACCGAGTTGGCGGCCACGTAGCGCATCGACGTGCCCAACTGGTACTTGGCGCGCGCCAGCGCCTGGCGCCGTTCCTCGGCTGGGGCGTTGAGCTTGAGCGTCGCGTAGTAGCTCATCGAGCGCGCGAGTTCCAGCTGCATCTTCATGTCGGCGACGCGGTGGCGCAGCGCCTGGAAGGTGGAGATGGTCACGCCGAACTGCTTGCGCTGGTTCATGTAGTCGACGGTGAGAGCGACGGTCTTGTCCATCACGCCAACCGCTTCGGCGCAGGTGGCGGCGATGCCGACATCGACCGCGTATTCCAGCGCGGCCAGGCCGTCGGCCGTGACCAGCGTGGCGTCGGCCTTGTCGAACACCACCTCGGCCGCGCGGCCGCCGTCCTGCGTGCCGTAGCCGCGGGCCTCGACGCCGCTGGCGCTGCGCTCGACCAGGAAGAGGGCGATCTTGCCGTCCACCTTCGCCGGAACGATGTACGCATCGGCTTCGTCGCCCACGGGTACCACGCTCTTGGCGCCGGTCAGCGAGTAGCCGCTGCCCGACTTGGCCGCCGTGGCCTCGCACACGTCGAGGCGGTAGCGGGCTTTGCGCTCCTGGTAGGCCAGCACCACGATGGCCTGGCCGCCGGCGATGCGCGGCAGCCAGCTGTCCTTGGTGCCTGCGTCGGCGTAGCCGCTGAGCACAGCGCCGGCGATCAGCGTCTGCGCGAAGGGCTCCAGCACGATGCCGCGGCCCAGTTCTTCCATCACGACCATGCCGGCCACCGGGCCCATGCCCAGGCCGCCGTCGTCTTCGGCGATGTAGAGGCCGCCCAGGCCGAGTTCGGCCAGTTCGTCCCACGCCTCGCGCGAAAAACCGCCCTTGGCCTCGATGCCGCGACGGCGCTCGAAGTCATAGCCCTTGTCGACCCATTTGCGGACGGCGTCGCGCAGCTGTTCCTGGTCGTCGGTGAAATTGAAATCCATATTTATCTCCGTTCGTCCTGAGCTTGGTCGAAGGGCTCAGCCCAGGACCGTCTGCGCGACGATGTTGCGTTGCACTTCATTGCTGCCACCGTAGATCGTGGTCTTGCGCATGTTGAAGAAGGTCGATGCGAGCGGCGCGAGGGCCGGGTTGCCGCCCGGGAAGTTGCCCTGCCAGCCGGCTTCCATCGCTTCGCGGATGAGGGGCAGCGAATAGGGGCCGCCGGCCAGCATCATCAGTTCGCTGTAACGCTGCTGGATCTCGCTGCCGCGGATCTTGAGCAGGCCCGCGACGTCGAGGGAGTTCTTGCCCGAGGTGGCGGCCGAGAGCACGCGCAGCACCATCATCTCGAGCGCGACGATGTCGACCTCGAGCTTGGCGATCTCGTCGCGGAAGCGCGTGTCGTCGTAGACGCCTTCGCTCCTGGCGATGCGCTTGAGACGCTCGAGTTCGCGCTTGGCGCGGTTCACGTCGGCGATGTTGGTGCGCTCGTGCGAGAGCAGGTGCTTGGCGTAGGTCCAGCCCTTGTTCTCCTCGCCGATCAGGTTCTCGGCGGGTACTTCGACGTTGTCGAAGAACACTTCGTTGACTTCATGGCCGCCGTCCAGCAGCTTGATCGGGCGCACGGTGACGCCGGGCGACTTCATGTCGAGCAGGAGGAAGCTGATGCCCGTTTGCGGCTTGCCTTCGTTGCTGGTGCGCACGAGGTTGAACATCCAGTCGCCGTATTGGCCGAGCGTGGTCCAGGTCTTCTGGCCGTTGACGATGTACTTGTCGCCCTTGCGCTCGGCCTTGGTCTTGACGGAAGCCAGGTCGGAACCCGAACCGGGTTCGCTGTAGCCCTGGCTCCACCAGACTTCGCCGCTCGCGATGCCGGGGAGAAAGCGCTTTTGCTGCTCGGCGTTGCCGAAGGCCATGATCACCGGGGCGACCATCACGGGGCCGAAGGGCACGATGCGCGGCGCGCCGGCGAGGGCGGTTTCTTCCTCGAAGAGATGGCGCTGGATGGCGGTCCAGCCGGGACCGCCGAATTCGGTGGGCCATCCGTAGCCCAGCCAGCCCTTCTTTCCGAGGATCTTGGCCCAGCCTTGCAGATCGTCGCGCGTCAATTCGAGCGCGTTGTGCACCTTGTGCGAAATCTCCTGGGGGAGGTTGTCCTTGACCCATGCGCGAACTTCTTCGCGGAACTTCTGTTCTTCGGGTGTGAAGCTCAAATCCATGCGTGCCTCGCTGTGTTGATCGGTCCACCGCAGACGCGGTGTGTCTCCGGAGCTCCGAGTTTTAGCACGGTCGTGCTGCGATCCGGTGTCCGCGTTGCGACAAGCCGGGCATGTACCCCCCGGCTTTTCACTTCGCTTGGCTACGTGTAGTTCGCCACCCCCGAGGGGGAGGCCGGCTCGCCTTGGGGCGGCCCGGCGGCGGCCGCCGTACACGGATAATCCCGCCCTCCCATGAAGAACATCGTGATCCTGATTTCCGGCGGCGGCTCCAACATGGCGGCCATCGTGCGTGCCGCCGAGCGCGACCGCTGGGCCGCGCGCTTCGGCGCGCGCATCGCCGCCGTTGTCAGCAACAAAGCCGAGGCCGGAGGGTTGGCGCTCGCCAGGTCGCAGGGTATTGCCGCCGAAGTCGTCCCGCACAAGGAATTTCCGACGCGCGAGGCTTTCGACGAGGCACTGGCAAAGGTTGTCGACGCGCATTCGCCGGCCTTGGTCGTGCTGGCGGGGTTCATGCGCATCCTGACGCCGGGCTTCGTCGGGCGTTATGCGGGGCGGCTGGTGAACATCCATCCCTCGCTGCTGCCGGCTTTTCCGGGGCTCCATACGCATCAGCGCGCCATCGATGCGGGCTGCAAGGTGGCCGGTGTGACCGTGCACCAGGTCACCACCGAACTCGACCACGGACCGATCCTCGCGCAGGCCGTGGTGCCCGTGCTGCCCGACGACACCGCCGCCACGCTGGCGGGCAGGGTGCTGGCGCAGGAGCATCAGTTGTATCCACGCGCCATTGCCGGATGGCTTGCGGATACATCGAGTCACATTCGTTAATTTTGTTTATATTGGCAGGTTTTCGGGGGAGTACGAAGTGAGGAATAAATACCCAAACCTGCTGGCGACTGTCGCCGGCGCCGCTCTCGTGGCGGGCTGTGCAGCGTCGACACCGGCGCCCGCACCTGCCCCCGCTCCGGCGCCTGCCGCACGGACGGAGCCGGTCTATCAATGCAATGCCGACAGCGCCAAGTTCGCCGTCGGGCAGCCTCTGACGCCGCAGCTGGAAGCCGCGGCCCGCGCCCGGTCCGGCGCGGGGATAGTCCGCGTGCTGAAGCCGGGCGAGGCCGTCACCATGGAATTCAACGGCGGGCGGCTCAACCTCCATGTCGATGCGCGCAACCGCGTGACCGCGGTTGGCTGCGGCTGACCCGTGTCCCGCGAGCCCGGCTAGATCGGCGCGAACCTGCGCTGCACCACGCCTTCGATCTCGATCGTTTCGCCGAACATTGCCGCGGGGCGGACCCAGAGGCCTTGAGCCCCGTAAAGCGCGCGATACAGCGTCATGGGCTCCAGGGTTTCGCTGTGTCGCACGGTGCCCAGCACTTCGTATTCACCGCCCTTGTAGTGGCGATAGCGGCCTGGAGGCGTTTCGATCAGGGGTGGCAGGTTGTCGTCGTTCAACGGGAGCTTCTTTCTTTTTAAAAAACGGTCGGTGCTTGATTTGACGGGAGTCGAATGGATCGCGCGAATTTTGTTCACCTGGTTCGACTGAGCGAGCATGCCAGTGCCGACAACAGCGCGCGCTACCGGCGCGGCGTGGCGGCGTTTGCCGCACTCGGCTATCTCTGGGTGCTGGGCTGCCTCGGGCTCTCGGTGGGCATCATCGCGTGGGTAGTCTCGTCGTTCGGGCGTGAGCGCTTCAGCGTGTCGCGCGGCTGGCTGCTGGTGTTTGCGCTGGGGCTGCTCTGGGCCACGGTGCGCGCACTCTGGGTGCGCTTCGACGAGCCGGAGGGCAAGGAACTCTTTCGGGAGGATGCGCCGGCGCTCTTCGAGGCGCTGGACCGCATCCGCAGCAAGATCAAGGGCCCGCCGGTCCACCGCGTCTTCCTTGATGACGATTTCAACGCCAGCATTCGCCAGGTGCCGCGCTTCGGGCTGTTCGGCGGCGCAGTCAATTCGCTCAGCATCGGCCTGCCTCTTTTGATGATGCTGAACCGGCAGCGGCTGCTGTCGGTGCTGGCGCACGAGTACGGCCACTTGCGTGGCAACCACGGCAAGCTGAGTGCCTGGATCTACCGCACACGGCTTTCCTGGCTCAAGCTGGACGCGAGCCTGCAGAGCGACGAAGGCGTGATGGCGCTGGTGTCGCACGCCTTTTTCCGCTGGTACTTCCCGCGCTTCGCGGCGAAGACTTTCGCGCTGGCCCGGCAGGACGAGTACGAGGCCGACCGCATCTCGGGCCGGCTGCTGGGCACCGCGGTGGCGGCTGCCGCGCTGACCGAGATCGCGATCAAGGGCAACTGGTACGCCAACGGGTTCTGGCCCTCGCACTGGGCTCGCGCCGAGCTGGAGCCGCAAGCCCCGGGGCCCTTTGCCGCCCTGCGCAAGTTCGCGCACGTGCCGCCGAGCGACGATTTCGCCCGCCAGGCGCTGCGCGAGGCGATGCGCCGCGTCAGCGATCTGGACGATACGCATCCGGTGCTGCGCGACCGGCTGGAAGCGCTGGGGCAGAAGGCGGCCTTGCCGCCGTGGTCGGAGCGGCCGGCGCTCGATCTGCTGGCCGACAGCGCGAAATGGATCGGGCATTTCGACAACCAGTGGCGCCGTGCCCACGCCAGCGACTGGAAGCAGCATCACGCGCACCGCGCGCGCATCCGCGAACGCATCACGGTGCTGGCGGCACGGGGTGAGCGGAACACGCCCGACGAGATGGTCGAGTGGGCTGATTCGGAGCGCCGACTCGATCCGGCAGCGCCGGTGCGCGTGCGTTACGAGAGCGCGCTGCGCATCGCGCCGGAGCACCCGGGTGCATTGCGCGGGCTGGTCCAGATGCTGCCCGTGAGCGACCGCGCCGGCCGGCTCGCCGTGCTCGAGCGGCTGCACCACTCGGGCGCTGCCAGCCGCTGGTGGGCCGCCAAGAGCGCTGTCGCCTCGCTGGAAGACGCCGATGCCGGGCCTCATGACGAGGAGGCACTGAAGCTTTGGCGCGGCCGGCTCAAGGAGGCGGAGGAGGCCGAGGCGCGCGCTTGGGAGGAAATCACCGAGACGCCGTTCTTCAGCCAGATCGGGCGGCACGACCTGAACGACCACGAACTGGGTGAGTTGAAGGCGGATTTCGTTCGCTGCCTGCCCATGTCGCGGGCCTGGCTTGTGCGCAAGAACCTGCGCGAATTTCCGTGGCGTCGCGCCTACATCGTTTTCGTCGAACTGCCGGGGCTGGACGACGACGACCGCTGGCAGCTATGCCGCCAACTGGAGCAGACGCTGACGCTGCCGGGCGCTGCGCTGGTGCTCTGGGCCGGTCACTCGCCCACGCTGGCTGACATTGAGCAGCATGCTTTCGGGGCGGTCTGGACGCGCGAGGCGTAGCACAGCGGGCGCCTGAGACAATCGGGGGATGCACCCCAAAGCCCTGTTGGAGGCCACCGCCGATCTGGTGGGCCTTGTCCTGAAATTCGATCACCCGGCCGACCAGGTCGTTTCCCGCTTCTTTCGCGACCACCGCGAGTTCGGCCCGCGCGAGCGCGCCACGCTGGCAGAGACCGTCTACACCGTGCTTCGCAAGAAGCTGCTGTTCGACCACCTCTCACCTTCTGGCAGCGGGTCGAAGGAGCGCCGCATGGCGATCCTCGGCTTTCATGGCCCGCGCGATTTTCTGAAGAGCGCGCTCAACGACACGGAGAAGCGCTGGCTCGACAACTGCGATGCGGTCAAGCCGGAAGACCTGCTGGAACGCCATCGCCACAACCTGCCGGAATGGCTGGTGGCGCCGCTCAAGACTCAACTCGGCGACGGGTTCTGGCCGCTGGTCGAGAGCCTGCAGCAGCCGGCGCCGCTCGATCTGCGCGTGAACGCACTGACCGACAAGCGTGCGGAGGTGAAGGCGGAGCTTGCGAAGGCTGCTATCAAATCTGAAGTGACTCCGTTCTCGCCTTGGGGCTTGCGCATCGAAGGCAAGCCGGCGCTGACCAAGCTGGACGCGTTCGCTCGCGGCGCTGTCGAGGTGCAGGACGAGGGTTCCCAACTTCTCGCGTTGCTGCTGGACGCCAAGCGCGGTGAGATGGTGGTCGATTTCTGCGCCGGGGCGGGGGGCAAGACCCTGGCCGTCGGTGCCACGATGCGAAATACAGGGCGTCTCTACGCCTTCGATACCTCGGCGCACCGGCTCGATGCGCTCAAGCCACGGCTGGCGCGCAGCAAGCTGTCGAACGTTCACCCGGCTGCCATCGCCCATGAACGGGACGACCGGATCAAGCGGTTGGCAGGCAAGATCGACCGGGTGCTGGTCGACGCGCCGTGCTCCGGGCTCGGCACGCTGCGGCGCAATCCGGACCTGAAATGGCGCCAATCGCCTAAATCGGTGGAGGAATTGACGGTCAAGCAGACGGCCATCCTGCAAAGCGCGGCCCGGCTTGTGAAGTCGGGCGGCCGGCTGGTTTATGCCACCTGCAGCGTGCTGCCTGAGGAAAACGAGGCCATCGCCGAGGCTTTTAGTGCCGCGAATCCCGATTTCGAACCCGTGGACGCCGCGGAACTGCTGCAAGGGCTCAAAGTGGAGGGTTTCGAGGCACTTTGCGCTGGTGGGGCGGACGGCAGGCGTTATCTGCGCCTGTGGCCGCATCGCCATTCGACCGACGGTTTCTTCGCAGCCGTGTGGAACCGCAAATAGGGGCGGGACTCCAAACTAGGGTTAATCAGCGATTTTCTTGAAGGGTAAACGGCCTTGTTTTGGGCCGGCCCCTTTAAAATCGCGGGTTAGCTTAAGGCTGCACCTTCGTGTGGCTATGGAGTACCTGACTCAATGTTGCTTCCTGACTCTGCCGTTCTCAATGCGGCCATCCAATGGCTCGGACACGGCTTGTGGGACCTCACTTGGTGGCAAGTCGTGCTGTACACGCTCGTCACCACGCACATCACGATTGCCGCGGTCACGATTTTCCTGCACCGCACGCAAACGCACCGGGCCATGGATCTGGGCCCGATCCCCTCGCATTTTTTCCGCTTCTGGCTGTGGCTCGGCACCGGCATGGTGACCAAGGAATGGGTCGCCATTCACCGCAAGCACCACGCCAAGTGCGAAACCCAGGAAGATCCGCACAGTCCGCAGGTCAAGGGCATCGACGAGGTGTTCTGGCGCGGTGCAGAGCTGTATCGCAAGGAATCGAAGAACAAGGACACGATCGATCGTTACGGCCACGGCACGCCCGATGACTGGATCGAGCGCAACCTCTATTCGCGCTACAGCTGGCAAGGTGTGGGCCTGATGCTGGTGATCAACCTGGCGCTGTTCGGCACGCTCGGCATGGCCGTGTGGGCAGTCCAGATGCTTTGGATTCCGATTACCGCCGCCGGCATCATCAACGGCATCGGTCACTACTGGGGTTACCGCAACTTCGAGGCGCCCGATGCCAGCCGCAACATCACGCCCTGGGGCCTGATCATCGGTGGCGAAGAGCTGCACAACAATCACCACACCTACCCGACGTCGGCCAAGTTCTCGGTCAAGAAATACGAGTTCGACATCGGCTGGGTCTACATCCAGGCGATGCAGGCCATCGGCTGGGCCAAGGTCAAGAAGGTGCCGCCGAAGATGCAGATGGGCGATATCCAGCCCGTGGCCAACGAGAAGACGCTCGAGGCTGTCATAGCCAATCGCTACGAAGTCATGGCTGGCTATGCGCGCGAAATGCGCCGTGCTACCAGTGAAGAACTGGCTCAGTTGAAGACCAAGGGTGCCGACCTGTCGGTGCTCAAGGCAGCCAAGCGCTGGCTGCACCGTGACGACGACAAGGTGCCCGCATCCGCTCGCACGCATATCGTGCAGGCTCGCGCAGCCCATCCGGTGCTCGACAAGATGGTGACGATGCGCGAAGAGTTGCGCCAGCTTTGGCTGAACACCTCGCAGTCGCGCGAGCAACTGGCGGCCGACCTTGCTGCTTGGTGCCACCGTGCGGAAGCGAGTGGTATTGCTGGTCTGCGCGAGTTCTCCACGCGTCTGCGTTCTGCTCGCGCTTGAGCTAACTGGCGCAGCATCTCACGCCTCGATAAAAACCGGCCGGAGGGCCGGTTTTTTTACGCCTGCCCCCAAGCAAGCGTCAGAACGACAGGCAACAAAAAACCCGCTGGGTAAGCAGCGGGTTTTTATTTGGAAAACCAGGACTGAATTACTTCAGCTTAATTTCCTTGTATTCGACATGCTTGCGCGCCTTCGGGTCGAACTTCATGATCGACATCTTTTCAGGCATCGTCTTCTTGTTCTTGCTGGTCGTGTAGAAGTGGCCGGTACCCGCGGTGGATTCCAGCTTGATCTTTTCGCGTCCGCCTTTGCTCGTTGCCATGATTCAGCTCCTTAAGCTTGGCCGCGTGCGCGCAGGTCTGCGAGCACGGCGTCGATACCGTTCTTGTCGATCAGGCGCAGTGCAGCGCTCGAAACGCGCAGGCGAACCCAGCGGTTTTCAGTCTCGACCCAGAAACGGCGGTATTGCAGGTTCGGCAGGAACCGGCGCTTGGTTTTGTTGTTGGCGTGGGAAACATTGTTTCCGACCATCGGGCCTTTGCCCGTTACGTCGCATACGCGTGCCATGTGGACACTCTTTCTTGAACAGCTGGCACCGGCGCAATCGTGGCGATTGCAGGTGTTTTGCAGCTTGACCTCGCCAGAAACGGGTGGCGGTACCCCGGCTTTGCCTGAATGCGTTGAGCCCCCGTGAGAGGGCCCCGTTTCGGCAAAGCCTCGGATTATAGCCCTTTTGGGCTGCCCCGGATTTAGAGCGTGCCGTCCTGCTCAAGGAAGCGCTGCGCATCCAGCGCTGCCATGCAGCCCGTACCTGCGCTTGTGATGGCCTGGCGATAGACGTTGTCCTGCACGTCGCCCGCGGCGAAGACGCCCGGAATGCTGGTCATCGTCGCAAAGCCCTGCAGGCCCGAGCGGGTCAGGATGTAGTTGTCCTTCATCTCCAGTTGGCCCTGGAAAATATCGGTGTTGGGGTGGTGCCCGATGGCGATGAAGCAGCCCTTGAGATCGATCTGCTCGGTCTCGCCAGTCTGGGTGTTCTTGATGCGGATGCCGGTCACACCGGTGCCGTCGCCCAGCACCTCGTCGAGTTCGTTATGCAGCTTCAGCACGATCTTGCCCTCGGCGACCTTTTCCTTGACCTTGTCGATCAGGATCGGCTCCGCGCGGAACTTGTCGCGACGGTGCACCAGCGTGACCTTGTTCGCGATGTTGGCCAGGTACAGCGCTTCCTCGACAGCGGTGTTGCCGCCGCCGATCACGCAGACTTCCTGCTCGCGGTAGAAAAAGCCGTCGCAGGTTGCGCAAGCGGAGACGCCGCGGCCCATGAACTTCTCTTCGGAATCGAGGCCCAGGTATTTGGCGGATGCGCCTGTTGCAATGATCAGCGAATCGCAGGTGTAGGTGCCGCTGTCACCGGTCAGGGTGAACGGGCGCTTGCTCAGGTCGACCTTGTTGATGTGATCGAAAACGATCTGCGTCTTGAACCGTTCGGCATGCTCGAGAAAGCGCTGCATCAACTCCGGGCCCTGCACGCCATGCACGTCGGCGGGCCAGTTGTCGACCTCGGTGGTGGTCATCAATTGCCCGCCCTGGGCAATGCCTGTGATGAGCAAGGGCTGAAGATTTGCGCGGGCTGCATAGACGGCCGCGGTATAGCCGGCTGGGCCGGAGCCGAGAATCAAAACCTTGGCGTGTTGGGGAGCGGACATGGATGGAAAGCCTAGGATATACGCTGCATCAGCGTGTACATTTTCAGGGTGGTAGCGATATATATGGAGTATCACCGCCCGGTTCAACACCGGGTGCACGGTGTTTTCAATGCGCGCGATTGTAGTAATCCATTGGCTTGCCTCCTGGACCAACTCCGCGTGCTGTCTCAGGGATTGATAAATGTCGATGCTGTCCAACCTTGAATTGCTTCGGCGCGTTCCTTTGTTCGCGTCGTTGACGGCCACGCAGTCCGCAAGCATCGCGGACGCGATCATCAAGAAGCGCTTCAAGCGTGCTGAAGTCGTCGTGGAGCAGGGCAAGAAGTCCGATGCGCTCTACATCATCCTCACCGGCCGTGCCCGCGTGACCAGCGCCGACAGCCGGGGCCGCGAGGTCATTCTGGCCACGCTGCACCCCGGCGACTACCTCGGTGAAATGAGCCTGATCGACGACGAGCCTCACTCGGCCACGGTGCGCACCGAAATCCAGTGCGACGTCCTCATGCTCGGCCGCGATGCGTTTGCGCGCTGCTTGCCCGAGAACTCCTCGATGGCCTACAACATCATGCGCGGCCTGGTGCAGCGCCTGCGCCACGCCGACCGGAAGATCGAGTCGCTGGCGCTGATGGACGTGTACGGCCGCGTGGCCCGCTCGCTGCTCGAATTCGCCGTTGACGACGGCGCCGGCAATCTCAAGGTGCGCGACAAGATTTCCCGTCAGGACCTGGCAAAGATGGTCGGCGCCTCGCGCGAAATGGTGAGCCGCGTGATGAAGGATCTGGAAGAGCGCGGCTTCGTTCAAACCTTGGACGACGGCGCGATGATCGTCAAGGAACGGCTGCTGACGCTCACCTGAGCATCCGGGCCGGGCGCCTCTGGCGGCGCCGGCCTTTTGTTGTAGTGTTCGGGCGTCCGGCCTCCGATTTTCAGTGCCGGCTGCCGTGTTTTTCATGACCTATTCGCTCAATACGCTTCAATCCTCTTCCGCCGCCGATGGGCAACCCGTGCGCGTGCGCGCCATGCGCTTCGCCCACGAGATCACGCTGATCGCCGGATTCGCGGCGCTGTTGTTCTGGCTGCTCGCAATGCTGAGCTTCACGCCCTCCGACGCCGCCTGGTCGACCTCCGGCACCGGTGGCGAAATCAAGAACTGGGGCGGCCGCATCGGCGCCTGGCTGGCCGATGGCAGCTACTACGCGGCCGGCTACTCCGTCTGGTGGTGCCTCGCAGCCGGCCTGCGTGCCTGGCTGTCTTCACTGGCCAATTGGCTGCGCGGCGGTGAAGCCGCACCGGCCGAGCAGCCACCTCGCGGCCGCTTCAACCGCAGCCGCCTTGCGTTCTGGTTTGGCCTCATCCTGCTGCTGTGCGCAAGCACCATGCTCGAATGGTCGCGCTTGTACCGGCTCGAATCGCACCTGCCGGGCTCGGGCGGCGGTGCGCTCGGCTATCTCGTGGGGCCGGCCAGCGTTCGATGGATGGGCTTCACCGGCTCCGCGCTGGTCGCCATTGCCGGTGGCGTGATCGGCTCGGCGCTGGTCTTCCGGTTCTCGTGGAGCCTGATTGCCGAGCGCATCGGTGCTCGCGCCTATTCGCTCTTCGAGTCGCGCCGTGAAAAGCGTGAAATGGCCGCCGACATCGCCATGGGCAAGCAGGCCGCGCGCGAACGGGCCGAAGCCGACGAGCCTTCGTTCACGCGCGACGAGCCAGGCGGCAAGGGCAGTGGGCCCGCCATGGCCACCGATTTCCCCGACGACGAAGAGATCCTCATCGAACCGCGTCCCAAGCGCCGCCCGCCGTCGCCGCCGGTGCAGATCGAGCCCGCGATGACCGAGGTGCCCCGAAGCGATCGCGTCGTCAAGGAGCGCCAGAAGCCGCTCTTCAAGGAACTCCCCGACAGCAAGCTGCCGCAGGTCGACCTGCTCGACGCGGCGCTCGTGCGCCAGGAAACCGTCTCTGCAGACACGCTCGAGATGACCTCGCGCATGATCGAGAAGAAGCTCAAGGACTTCGGCGTCGAGGTGCGCGTGGTGCTCGCCTCACCGGGCCCGGTGATCACGCGCTACGAAATCGAGCCCGCCACCGGCGTCAAGGGCTCGCAGATCCTGGGCCTCGCCAAGGACCTCGCGCGTTCGCTCTCGCTGGTGTCGATCCGCGTGGTCGAGACCATCCCGGGCAAGAACTACATGGCGCTCGAGTTGCCGAACGCCAAGCGCCAGTCGATCAAGCTCAGCGAAATCCTGGGCTCGCAGATCTACAACGAAGGCAAGTCGATGCTCACCATGGGCCTCGGCAAGGACATCATCGGCAACCCCGTGGTGGCCGACCTCGCGAAGATGCCGCACGTGCTGGTGGCCGGCACCACCGGCTCGGGCAAGTCGGTCGGTATCAACGCGATGATCCTGTCGCTGCTCTACAAGGCCGAGGCGCGCGACGTCCGGCTCTTGATGATCGACCCGAAGATGCTCGAAATGTCGGTCTACGAAGGTATTCCGCATCTGCTGGCGCCCGTGGTCACCGACATGCGCCAGGCCGCGCACGGCCTGAACTGGTGCGTGGCCGAGATGGAGCGCCGCTACAAGCTCATGAGCAAGCTCGGCGTGCGCAACCTGGCCGGCTACAACACCAAGATCGACGAAGCCAAGGCGCGCGAGGAGTTCATCTACAACCCCTTCAGCCTCACGCCCGACGATCCGGAGCCGCTCAAGCGCGAGCCGCACATCGTGGTGATCATCGACGAGCTGGCCGACCTGATGATGGTGGTCGGCAAGAAGATCGAAGAGCTCATTGCCCGCCTCGCGCAGAAGGCGCGCGCAGCCGGCATCCACCTGATTCTGGCCACGCAGCGGCCCAGCGTGGACGTGATCACCGGCCTCATCAAGGCCAACATCCCCACGCGCATCGCGTTCTCGGTGGGCTCCAAGATCGACAGCCGCACCATCCTCGACCAGATGGGTGCCGAGGCGCTGCTCGGCATGGGCGACATGCTCTACATGGCCAGCGGCAGCGGCCTGCCGATCCGCGTGCACGGCGCCTTCGTGAGCGACGAGGAAGTGCACCGCGTGGTGGCTTACCTCAAGAGCCAGGGCGAGCCCGACTACATCGAAGGCGTGCTCGAAGGCGGCACTGTCGACGGCGACGGTGACGGCGACCTGCTCGGCGGCGGCGATGCCGAAAAAGATCCGATGTACGACCAGGCGGTCGAGGTCGTGCTCAAGAATCGCAAGGCCAGCATCTCGCTGGTGCAGCGCCACCTGAAGATCGGCTACAACCGCGCCGCGCGCCTCGTCGAAGACATGGAAAAGGCAGGCTTGGTCAGCGCCATGAGCGGCAGCGGCCAGCGCGAGATCCTAGTGCCGGCGCGCGCCGCGGAGTAATTCGCGGGCGTTGAGTTCTCAATTGGTTACGTGCTGAAAGCCAATTTGCAGAAGTGCCGATTGGAATTGCAAATCTTCATGCACGCCTACAACTGGCGCAATTCGCGGCGCGTAGGCTGAAGCTCCGTGCCATAGCTATTCGAGGAATCCAAATTGAAATTGCGTCATTGGCTGTTGATCGGCCTTCTCTGTTCCGCCAACGCTTGGGCCGGCGGCCTTGAAAGCCTCGAGACCTTCGTGAAGACGGTCAAATCCGGCCGCGCCGAATTCACCCAGACCGTGACCGCGCCCTCGCGTGAAGGCCAGCCCGGCCGCGTGAAGACATCGACCGGCACCTTCGAATTCCAGCGCCCCGGCAAATTCAAGTTCGACTACCGCAAGCCCTTCGCCCAGAGCATCGTGGCCGACGGCAAGACGCTTTGGCTCTACGACGCCGACCTGAACCAGGTCACGCAGCGAGCCCAGGCGCAGGCACTCGGCTCCACGCCCGCCGCGCTGATTGCCGCGGCTCCAGACCTGCGTGCACTGCAAGCCGACTTCGCGCTCGAAGCCGCGCCCGAGCGCGACGGCCTCGAATGGGTCAAGGCCACCCCCAAGAACAAGGACGGCCAACTGCAAAGCGTGCTGGTCGGCTTCCAGGGCGATGCATTGGCGGCGCTCGAAATCCTCGACAGCTTCGGCCAGCGCTCGGTGCTCAAGTTCAGCAAGGTCGAAGTGAATCCTTCGCTTCCGGCCAGCGTGTTCGACTTCAAGGCGCCAGCAGGCGCCGACGTCGTCAAGCAGTAATTAATCAATCGCCGCCAGGTTTGGCCACCAGCTCCCACCAACCCCTTGCCGAGCGTCTTCGTCCGAAGACGCTCGGCGAAGTGATCGGCCAGCAGCACCTGCTCGGCCCGGGCATGTCGCTGCGCATCGCCTTCGAGTCGGGCCAGCCGCATTCCTGCATCCTCTGGGGGCCGCCGGGCACCGGCAAGACCACCATCGCGCGCCTGATGGCCGATGCCTTCGATGCGCAGTTCCTCAGCATCAGCGCGGTGCTGGGCGGCGTGAAGGACATCCGCGAGGCCGTCGAGCGCGCCACGGCCGCGCGCGACGGGCTGGAGCAGCGGCGCACCATCGTCTTCGTTGACGAGGTGCATCGCTTCAACAAGAGCCAGCAGGACGCGTTCCTGCCGCACGTGGAATCCGGGCTTTTCACCTTCATCGGCGCGACCACCGAGAACCCTTCGTTCGAGGTCAATTCGGCCTTGCTGTCGCGGGCCGCGGTGTATGTGCTGCAACCGCTTACAGAGGGCGACCTCGAGCAGATCGTCGCCAAGGCGCAGTCGATCCAGGCGGTACCGGCCATCGACGAGACGGCCATCGATCGTCTTGTCGCCTATGCCGACGGCGATGCGCGCCGCCTGCTCAACACGCTCGAGACACTGGCCGTCGCGGCCCGGGCCGAGAAGCTCGCGAACATCAGCGACGAATGGCTGCTGCGCGTGCTCGGCGAGCGCATGCGGCGCTACGACAAGGGCGGCGAGCAGTTCTACGACACCATCAGCGCGCTGCACAAGTCGGTGCGCGGCAGCGATCCCGATGCCGCGCTCTACTGGTTCGTGCGCATGCTCGACGGCGGTGCCGATCCGCGCTACATGGCGCGCCGTCTCGTGCGCATGGCGAGCGAAGACATCGGCCTGGCCGACCCGCGCGCGCTGCGCCTGGCGCTCGATGCAGCCGAGGTCTACGAGCGGCTGGGCACGCCCGAGGGTGAACTGGCGCTGGCCGAATGCGTGGTCTATCTCGCGATCGCGCCCAAGTCGAACGCGGTCTACAAGGCCTACAACGCGGTGCGCGCCCTCATCAAGAAGGACAGCACGCGTCCGGTGCCGATGCACCTGCGCAATGCGCCCACCAAGCTCATGAAAGAGCTCGACTACGGCAAGGGCTACCGCTACGCGCACGACGAGGAGGGCGGTTTCGCCGCCGGTGAAAACTACCTTCCCGAGGGGCTGGAGGGCCAGGTTTTCTACGAGCCCGTGGAGCGCGGCCTGGAGATCCGCATTGGCGAAAAGCTGCGCGAACTGCGCCGCCTGAACACCGAAAAAGACGGCTGACACCCTCGGGCAACCGCTCTGCCACGCCGTGCATGAACTTACGCCCATACAGCATGGCGTGAGCGGGTAAACCCCGGTCGCTGCGCACCAAATCAGCGCTGGTGCTTGCTTACAATCCCGCCCACAAATCCGCCTGCGACACATGCTGGCTGGTTTTTTGCTTGTCCAGCCAAGGGCGCCAAACCGGTGCCACGGTGGGTGAATGGCACCCCGCAACGGTGCAACACATAGGAAATCGCGTTATGGAAATATTGCTGCAGCAGATCATCAACGGTCTGGTTCTCGGCAGCATGTATGCCTTGATAGCCTTGGGCTACACCATGGTGTACGGCATCATCAACCTCATCAATTTCGCGCACGGAGAAGTGCTGATGGTGGGGGCTCTCACAAGCTGGACCATCATCGGACTCATGAAGGACGGCATGCCCAACACACCGGGCTGGCTCGTTCTTCTCATCGCATTGATCATTGCCTGCATCGTTGCAGCCACGCTCAATTTCGTGATCGAGAAGGTGGCCTACCGGCCGCTGCGCAACAGCCCGAAGCTCGCGCCGCTCATCACCGCCATCGGCATGTCGATCCTGCTGCAGACGCTGGCGATGATCATCTGGAAGCCGACCAACAAGGCCTACCCGAACCTCTTGCCCACCGACCCCATCCACGTGGGCGGTGCCGTGATCTCGCCCACGCAGGTCATGATCCTGAGCGTCACGGCGTTCTCGCTCGTGGTGCTGATGTGGCTGGTCAATTACACGAAGCTCGGCCGCGCGATGCGCGCCACCGCGGAGAACCCGCGCGTCGCCGCGCTCATGGGCATCCGCCCCGACATGGTCATCTCGGCCACCTTCATCATCGGCGCCGTGCTCGCGGCCATCGCCGGTGTGATGTACGCATCGAACTACGGCATCGCGCAGCACGCGATGGGCTTCCTGCCCGGCCTGAAGGCCTTCACAGCGGCGGTGTTCGGCGGCATCGGCAACCTGGCCGGCGCGGTGGTCGGCGGCATCCTGCTGGGTCTCATAGAGGCCATCGGCTCCGGCTACATCGGCACCCTCACGGGTGGCGTACTGGGCAGCAACTACAGCGACATCTTCGCGTTCATCGTGCTGATCGTCATGCTCACCCTGCGACCGTCGGGCCTGCTCGGCGAACGCGTGGCGGACCGTGCGTAAGGAGGCCGACATGAAGAACAGCAAAAACCTCGCTCTTTACGTCATCGGCGCCATTGCGGTGCTCGCGCTGCCGCTGCTGCTGCAGATGCAGGGCAACGCCTGGGTGCGCATCGCCGACATCGCTCTGCTCTACGTGCTGCTGGCCTTGGGCCTCAACATCGTGGTCGGCTACGCCGGCCTGCTCGACCTGGGCTACGTGGCCTTCTTCGCGGTGGGCGCGTACCTCTTCGCGCTCATGGGTTCCTCGCACCTGACCGAGACCTTCCCGTGGTTCGCGCAGATGTTCCCGAACGGGCTGCACACCTCGCTGCTCATCGTGATTCCGCTCGCGCTCGTGGTGGCCGGCGTACTCGGCGTGCTGCTCGGCGCGCCCACGCTCAAGCTGCGCGGCGACTACCTCGCGATCGTCACGCTCGGCTTCGGCGAAATCATCCGCGTGTTCTTGAACAACTTGGACCAGCCGGTGAACATCACCAACGGTCCCAAGGGCATCACGGCCATCGACTCGATCAAGTTCTGGGGCCTCGACCTCGGCAAGGCCTGGAAGTTCGACGGCTTCACGATCTCGTCGGTGTCGCTGTACTACTACCTGTTCCTGGCGTTGGTGATCGCCACCATCATCATTTCGCACCGCCTGCAGGTCTCGCGCATCGGCCGCGCCTGGATGGCCATCCGCGAAGATGAAATTGCTGCCAAGGCGATGGGCATCAACACCCGCAACATGAAGCTGCTGGCCTTCGGCATGGGCGCGAGCTTCGGCGGCGTTTCGGGTGCGATGTTCGCGGCCTTCCAAGGCTTCGTGTCGCCCGAGTCCTTCAGCCTGATGGAGTCGGTGATGATCGTGGCCATGGTCGTGCTGGGCGGCATCGGACACCTGCCCGGCGTCATCCTCGGCGCGGTGCTGCTGGCTGCGTTGCCCGAAGTGCTGCGCTACGTGGCCGGCCCGCTGCAGTCGCTGACCGACGGGCGCCTCGATGCATCCATCCTGCGCCAGCTCTTCATCGCGCTCGCCATGATCGTCATCATGCTGATGCGCCCACGCGGCCTCTGGCCGTCGCCCGAGCACGGCAAGACACTGGCCCGCAAGGGCGGCGTGCCGGTCGACCCGGCCCATGCGGCGGTCGCTCCCGGCTCGCTGCAGACCCACGCGCCGGGCATCGATAGCCCAGCCGACGAATTGCCCGGCGGTGCCGAGCGTCCCATGTCGATCAATCCGTGAGCCGAGGAGAAACAGACATGACGACCACCACAACTGACACCATCCTCGACGTTCGCGGCATCTCCAAGCGCTTCGGCGGCCTGCAGGCCCTCTCCGACGTCGGTATCACCATCAAGCGCGGCCAGGTCTATGGCCTCATTGGCCCGAACGGCGCCGGCAAGACCACCTTCTTCAACGTGATCACCGGGCTCTACACGCCCGACAGCGGCACCTTCGAGCTGGCCGGCAAGCCCTACCAGCCGACGGCCGTGCACGAAGTGGCCAAGGCCGGCATTGCGCGCACCTTCCAGAACATCCGCCTCTTCGCCGAAATGACGGCGCTCGAGAACGTGATGGTCGGCCGCCACATCCGCACCCACTCGGGCGTGTTCGGCGCGATGCTGCGCACCGGCAGCTTCAAGGCCGAGGAAAAGGCTATCGCCGACCGCGCGCACGAGTTGCTCGACTACGTGGGCATCGGCAAGTTCGCCGACTACAAGGCGCGCACGCTGAGCTACGGCGACCAGCGGCGCCTCGAGATTGCCCGCGCGCTGGCCACCGACCCGCAGCTCATCGCGCTGGACGAACCCGCCGCCGGCATGAACTCGACCGAAAAAGTGCTGCTGCGCGAGCTGATCGACCGCATCCGCAAGGACGACCGCACCATCCTGATCATCGAACACGACGTCAAGCTCATCATGGGCCTGTGCGATCGTGTGACCGTGCTCGACTACGGCAAGCAGATTGCCGAGGGCACGCCGGCCGACGTGCAGAAGAACGAAAAAGTGATCGAGGCTTACCTCGGAACGGGGGGGCATTGAAATGAGCACAGCAACGATGACGAGCGAAGAAGAAACCCGCGCCACCGCGGTGCAGGTCAAGGCCGCTGGCAAGACGCTGCTCAAGGTCAGCGGCCTGAAGGTCGGCTACGGCGGCATCCAGGCCGTCAAGGGCGTGGACTTCGAGGTGCGCGAGGGCGAGCTGGTCTCGCTGATCGGCTCCAACGGCGCCGGCAAGACGACCACCATGAAGGCCATCACCGGCACGCTGCCGGCGGGCGCGGGCAGCATCGAATTCCTGGGCCGCAGCATCAAGGGCCGCGGCGCCTGGGACCTCGTGGGCGAGGGCCTCGTGATGGTGCCCGAAGGCCGCGGCGTCTTCACGCGCATGACGATCACCGAGAACCTGCAGATCGGCGCCTACATCCGCAGCGACAAGGCCGGCATCGCGAGCGACATGGAACGCGTGTTCGTCACCTTCCCGCGCCTTCGCGAACGCAAGGACCAGCTCGCCGGCACGATGTCGGGCGGCGAACAGCAGATGCTCGCCATGGGCCGCGCGCTGATGGCGCGCCCCAAGGTGCTGCTGCTCGATGAACCCACCATGGGCCTGTCGCCGATCATGTGCGACAAGATCTTCGAGGTGGTGCAGACCGTCGCCGCGCAGGGCGTGACGATCCTGCTGGTGGAGCAGAACGCGAATCGCGCGCTGCAACTGGCCGACCGTGGCTATGTGATGGAGTCGGGGCTCATCACGATGGACGGCGACGCCAAGGAACTGCTGCGCGATCCGCGCGTTCGCGCCGCTTACCTGGGCGAATAACCGGCGGCGGCCCTTGATGGCCGCTTGCGCTTGAGCAGAAAAATCCGTTCACGCTGAGCTTGTCGAAGCGCCAAGGCTTCGACGGGCTCAGCCGGAACGTTCGATTCAGTCGACCTTTGCGCCGGTCGCTTTCACGACCTTCTCGTACTTGACCAGTTCGGTCTTCATGAAAGCGCCGAACTGCTCCGGCGAGTTGCCCACCGGCTCGGCCAGCAGCGATGCGAAGCGGGTTTTCGTTTCCGGGGCGTTCAGCGCGGCGACGAAGGCCTGGTTCAGCTTCACGACCATGTCGGGCGGCGTGCCGGCCGGCGCGACCAGGCCCCACCAGGTGTCGATCGAGAAGCCCTTGATCGTGTCGGCCACCGGCGGCACCTCGGGCAGCGCGCTGCTGCGTTGCAGCGTCGTCACCGCAATCGCCTTCAGCTTGCCCGAGCGGATGTTCGGCGCCGCGGTCGCTAGGTTGTCGAAGTTGAAATCGACCTGGCCCGAGATCAGCGCCAACTGCGCCGGGTTGCCGCCGTTGTACGGAATGTGCACCGCGAAGATGCCCGCCTCCTTCTTGAACAGCTCGCCCGCCAGGTGCCCGGCGCTGCCGTTGCCGCCGCTGCCGTAGTTGAGCTTGGCGGGGTTGGCCTTGGCATAGCGGACGAGGTCGGACACCGAATTGATGTTCAGGCGTTTCGCGGTGTCGGCGTTCATCACCAGCACGTTGGGCACGCGGACCATCTGCGTGATCGGTGCGAAGTCGGTGGCGGCGTTGAACGGGATCTTGCTGTAAAGCCATGGGTTGACCGCATTGGTGGCCGTGGCTGCAACGCCGATCGTGAGGCCGTCCGGTGGCGCCTTGGCCACGATGTCGGCACCGATGTTGCCGCCCGCACCGGGCTTGTTGTCGACGATGACGGTGCCCAGAGTGTCCTTGACGCGCTCGGCCAGCATGCGCGCGGTGACGTCGATGGGGCCGCCCGCGGCATAAGGCACGACCAGGCGGATGGGGCGCTGCTGCTGGGCCGTGGCGTGGCCCGCGGCGATGGCGGCGGCGCCTGCGAGCAGGGTGAGGAGGAAGCGTCTCGTCTTCATTTTTTGTCTTCTGCAGGTGGGAAATCAGGGAGCGGTGATCGGGAAACCGGGAAATCAGGGCATGGCCTTGTCGGCCTCGGTGGTGAACGCGTCGGCAAAGAATTCTTCTTCGGGCAGGCCTGCCAGCGCCACGTAGTCGCGCTTGGCCGAGTCGACCACGATGGGCGCGCCGCAGGCATAGACCTGATGGCCCGAGAGGTCGGCGAAGTCTTCCAGCACCGCTTGGTGGACGAAGCCGGTGCGGCCGGTCCAGTTGTCGTCGGGCGTGGCGTTGGAGATCACGGGCACGTAGCGCAGGTTCGGCATCTCGGCCAGTTGCCCGCGCACCCATTCGTCCATGTAGAGGTCTTCGGGCCGGCGGCCGCCCCAGTAAAGCGTGGCGGGCCGCTCGATGCCCTTGAACTTCATGTGCTCCAGCAGCGCCTTGATCGGCGCGAAGCCCGTGCCCGAGGCCAGCAGGATCATCGGCTTGTCGGAGTCCTCGCGGAGGAAGAAGCTGCCGAAGGGGCCTTCGATGCGCAGGATTTCCTTTTCCTTCATGACGCCGAAGACGTGGTCGGTGAACTTGCCGCCCGGCAGGTGCCGCAGGTGCAGTTCGATGCCCGTTCCCGGCTGGCTCAGCGTGTGCGGCGCGTTGGCCATCGAGTAGCTTCGGCGCGCGCCGTCGCGCAGGATGAATTCCACGTACTGCCCCGCATGGAACTGCAGCGGCTCGCCAGCCGGCAGCTGCAGGCGCAGCATCATCACGTCGTGGGACTGGCGCGTGAGGGCCAGCACCCGCACCGGCATCTTGCGGATCGGCAGTGCCCCCGCCTCGGTGACCTGGCGCGATTCGAGCACCACGTCGCTGGTGGCGTGGGCGCAGCAGGTCAGCACGTAGCCCGCGAGTTGCTCCTCGGCGCTCAGGGCCTTGCTCTGGTGCGGGCCGAGGGTGACCTCGCCCGAGAGCTTCTTGCACTTGCAGGAACCGCAGGCGCCGTCCTTGCAGCCGTAGGGGAGGCCGATGCCTTGGCGGATGCCGGCTGCCAGGATGGTTTCGTCGCCATGGACCGTGAAATGGCGGCCGCTGGGCTCGACGGTGATGGAAAAACCGGCTTCGTGCGGCGGTGCAGCAGTCATCTGTATTCTTCGGCTTGTTTTTCAGCCTGGGTCTGAATCGGAAAGGGAACAGGATTTTGCCTTCAATCAATAGCCCCTCCGGCGCGCTGCCGGCGCGGTTCCGGCGCGAGCGTCTCCTCGTCGTCGGTTGCGGCGACGTCGGACAGCGGGTGGCGCGCGAGCTGCGCGGCCGCATGCAGCTGGTGGCGCTCACGTCTTCGGCGGAGCGGGTCGCCGCGTTGCGCGAAGCGGGGATCCGCCCGCTGGTGGGCAACCTGGACGAGCCGGCCACGCTGCGCAGGCTGGCCGGCATCGCGACGCGGGTGCTGCACCTCGCGCCTCCTGCGCGCGACGGCGGCGCCGCTTGGTGGCGCGACCAGCGCACCACGGCTCTGGCGCGTGCATTGAGGCTGCGCTCGGTACCCCTGGCCCTCGTCTACGGCTCGACCAGCGGCGTGTACGGCGATTGCGGCGGCGCCCGCGTGAGCGAAACCCGCGCCGTGCGGCCCGACACGCCGCGCTCCCACCGCCGCGTGGACGCCGAGCGCGCCGTGCGCTGGCTCGGCCGCAGCGCCGGCGTGCGCGCGAGCATCCTGCGCATCCCGGGCATCTACGCGCCGGACCGGGAGAACGGCACGCCTCGCGGGCGCCTGCAGCGCGGTACGCCGGTGCTGCGGCAGGAGGACGACGTCTACACCAGCCACATCCACGCCAACGACCTCGCGCGCGCCTGCATCGCATCGCTGTTCCGGGGGCGGCCGCAGCGCATCGTCCATGCGTCGGACGACACCGAGCTGCGGATGGGCGATTACTTCGATCTCGCGGCCGATCTCTACGGCATGCCCCGCCCGCCGCGAGTGGCGCGCGAGGAAGCCGAGCGCCAGTTGCCGCTGCAGTTGCTGAGCTTCATGGGCGAATCGCGCCGGCTCGACAACACGCGGCTCAAGCGTGAGTTGCGCGTGCGGCTCGCGCATCCGACAGTGCACACCGGCCTGCGCGAGGACGGCTGACAACGCGGTGCCATGCGCAACGTGGCGCGGCTTGCGAACGCCGGTGCCGCAACGGCAGGCGTGATGCGCTCGTCACCGTGGCCGAGTTAGCTGGCTAACTCCGTTTGGCAGGGGACGCGCACTCGGGCGCAATCTGGTCGAGTGCCAGCACGAGCCGCTCCACGAGGCGTGTGCTGTACGGTTGTTGCGGATGGATGTCATCCACCATGTCGGCGGGATCAAAGCGCGCGGCGCCCCAGTCGGCAAACAGAACGCCTTCTTCTTGCGCCACGCGACGTGCCGTGGCGTCGTAACCGTCCCGCTGCGGCATGCGGTCGGCTTTCACCTGCGAGAGGCCCGTGACGATCGATGTCTTGCGGGCGGCCTGGACGTAATCGACCATCCCGCGCAGGGCCGGCTCGTACTGGTAGTTGTTGCCGGCATCGTTGATCCCGTATTGCAGCACCACGACGCGCGCCGGCATCGGTTGCAGCACGAAGGTCGGCAGGCGCTTGTGGGCGCTGTCGCCCGGCGAGCTGTAGTCGGCAATCGTCCAGGCGGGGCGAATGCGCTTGAGCGCAGCGGCCGGCGGTTCCTTGATGCGGTTCGCCAGCGACGCCCCGAACCCACCGTAGAGGATCGAATCGCCCCAGAGGGCCACGGTGCAATCGGGTGCTGCAAGAGCGGGTGCGGCACCAAGTGCCAGGGCCAGCCAGAGAAGAACGGGAAGGGGGCGCACGGTGCGGCGCGAGCGATTTCGCATGGCGTTCAGTGTGCCTCTCGACGATGACCGGGGAAGCCTTTTTTCCATATCGACAGCAAGGTATCGATGGTGCCCGGGGCCGGAATCGAACCGGCACACCTTTCGGTGGGGGATTTTGAGTCCCCTGCGTCTACCAATTTCACCACCCGGGCAGGGTTCTGAACGAAGCCCAAAATTATGGCACAGTGGCTGCCATGAATTATCCGACGATCGAAGATGCCATTGGCAAGACCCCGCTGGTCGCCCTGCAACGCATCGATGCAGCCGAAAACGCCAAGCGCGGCAACGTGATCCTCGGCAAGCTCGAAGGCAACAATCCCGCGGGATCGGTCAAGGACCGGCCGGCGCTCTCGATGATCAAGCGCGCCGAGGAGCGCGGCGAAATCAAGCCCGGCGACACACTGATCGAAGCCACTTCTGGCAACACCGGCATCGCGCTCGCCATGGCCGCGGCCATCAAGGGCTACCGCATGGTGCTGATCATGCCGGAGGACCTCTCGGTCGAACGCGCCCAGACCATGAAGGCCTTCGGCGCCGAGCTGGTGCTCACGCCCAAGAGCGGCGGCATGGAATACGCCCGCGACCTCGCCGAGCAGATGGTCGCCCAAGGCAAGGGCCGGGTGCTCGACCAGTTCGCCAACCCCGACAACCCGCGCATCCACTACGAGACGACAGGCCCCGAGATCTGGGCCGACACCAAGGGCAAGATCACGCACTTCGTGAGCGCCATGGGCACCACCGGCACCATCACCGGCGTCTCGCGTTTCCTGAAGGAAAAGAACCCTGCGGTGCGCATCATCGGCGCGCAACCGGCCGAAGGCTCGCGCATCCCGGGCATCCGCAAGTGGCCGACCGAGTACCTGCCGAAGATCTACGACCCGAGCCGCGTCGATGAAGAAATCAGCGTGAGCCAGGACAACGCCGAGGAAATGTGCCGGCGCCTTGCGCGCGAAGAGGGCATCTTCGGCGGGATCTCGGCGGCCGGCGCGTTGTGGGCGGCGCTCGAGGTCGCCAAGAAGGTCGAGAACGCCACCATCGTGTTCGTGGTGTGCGACCGAGGCGACCGCTATTTGTCGACCGGCGTCTTTCCCGCATAAATCAATAACAGAATCTGCTGCCGCCCCGATCAATGGGCGCTGCAAGCCATAACAAGAGCCGCCCCATGCCCCACCCCAAGTTTTGCCAGGTCTGTGCCACGCCCCTCGAATGGATCGCGTTGATGGAAGACGGCGGTCCCAAGGAGCGCCTGCGCTGCCCGAACTGCGGCCACACGCACTGGAACAACCCGACGCCCGTGCTCGCCGCCATCGTCGAGTACCGCGGCCAGGTGCTGCTGGCGCGCAATGCGGCATGGCCCGGCAAGATGTTCGCGCTGATCACCGGCTTCATGGAGGCCGGCGAGACGCCCGAGGAAGGCATTGCGCGCGAGGTGAAGGAAGAAACCAACCTCGACGTGAGCGCCACGAAGCTCGTGGGTGCCTACGACTTCCAGCGCATGAACCAGATCATCATCGCCTACCACGTGGTGGCCGATGGCGAGGTGAAGCTCTCGCCCGAGTTGGTCGATTACCGCCTCTACGACCTGCCCGACCTCCGGTGCTGGCCCGCGGGCACCGGCTACGCGCTGGCCGACTGGCTCCGCACGCGCGGCCACGAGCCCGTCTTCTTCACCGCTGCCGAAAACGAAGAGCGCCGCCGCGGGCTCAACCTGCCGCCCGAGGAGCCCAAGCATGGAAGTTGACCGCGAAATCGACACGCGCGGCCTGAACTGCCCGCTGCCCATCCTCAAGGCGAAGAAGTCGCTCAACGACATGGCGAGCGGGCAACTGCTCAAGGTGGTGTCGACCGACCCGGGCTCGGTGCGCGACTTCCAGGCCTTTGCGCGCCAGACCGGCAACGAGTTGATGGAGCAGCAAACGGTCGGCACCGACTTCATCCACGTATTGAAGCGGCGCTAGCGAGAGCACGCACCAAAGGAAAGGGGCCTGCGCGGGCCCCTTTTTTATTCAATGCTTCCCGGCACCCCTCAGAGCTTCAGGCTCTTGAGGTATTCGCGGAATTCGGCGCCCACCTCGGGGTGCGCGAGCGCCAGTTCCACGCTGGCTTGCAGGAAGCCTTCCTTGCTGCCGCAGTCGTAGCGGATGCCCTTGTAGGAATAGGCGTAGACCGATTCCTTCTTCATCAGCGCCGCGATGCCGTCTGTCAACTGGATCTCGCCGCCCGCGCCCTTGGGCTGGTTGCGGATTTCGTCGAACACGCCCGGCGTGAGGATGTAGCGGCCGGCCACGCCCAGGCGCGAAGGCGCGTCTTCTGGCTTCGGCTTCTCGACCATGCGGTTGACCTTAACGAGGCCCTCTTCGATCTGCTCGCCGGCCACGATGCCGTAGCGCTTGACGTGCGCGAGCGGCACTTCCTGCACCGCCAGCAGCGAGCCGCCCAGGCGCGCGAATGCGGCCGTCATCTGCGCGAGCACCGGCTCGCCGCCCTCGGGACCGACCATCAAGTCGTCGGCCAGCAGCACGGCGAAGGGCTCGTTGCCGACCAGGTGCTCGGCGCACAGCACGGCATGGCCGAGACCCAGCATGCGCGGCTGGCGCACGTAGGAGCAGGTCATGTCGTCGGGCATCACCGAGCGGGCGATGTTCAGCAGCGCATCCTTGCCGCTGGCTTCGAGCTGGCTTTCGAGTTCGTAGGCGGTGTCGTAGTGATCTTCGATCGCACGCTTGTTGCGGCCGGTCACAAAAATCATGTCGCGGATGCCTGCGGCATAGGCTTCTTCGACGGCGTACTGGATCAGCGGCTTGTCGACCACCGGCAGCATTTCCTTCGGTTGTGCCTTGGTGGCTGGCAGAAAGCGGGTGCCAAAGCCAGCAACAGGAAATACGGCCTTGCGGATGCGTGTCGAGGAAGTGGACATGGGCAGTTCAGCGTCTTTCTGAAAGGGGAGGGAAATTCCGGATGCGGGACGGCAAGAGGCCGCATCCAGAATGCTAAACGCCTTCGATGCCCTCCGTCTGTCAGCCTAGGCGTACAAGTTGGTCGCGAAGTCGCTCCAACATGGCGCTAAAGTCAGTCAGACGTTTACGTTCTTGCTCGATCACCGCCGGCGGCGCCTTCGCGACGAACGCTTCGTTACCGAGTTTGGCGTGCACCTTGGCGATCTCGCCTTCGATGCGTGCGATCTCCTTGCCGATGCGCAGCTTCTCTGCAGCCTTGTCGATTTCCATGTGCAGGCACAGACGCGCAGCGCCCACTACAGCCACGGGGGCCGCTTCGGCCGCCGCCTGCCAAGAGGCCTCGTCGTCGAAGACCTTCACTTCCTTGAGCTTGGCGAGCGCCTGCAGCACCGGCGCCGATTCGCGCAGGAACGCCGCGCCTTCGGCATCGTCGGCCAGCGCGTAGAGCGGCAGGCGCGTGGCGGGCGACACGTTCATCTCGCCCCGCAGCGTGCGGCATGCATCCACCAGCGCCTTCAGGCGCGCAACGTGCGCCTCGGCCGCCTCGTCGATCTTCTCGGGCTGGCTCTTCGGATAGGCCGCGATCATGATCGACTCGCCTTCGCGGCCCGCCACCTTCGAGACCTTCTGCCAGAGTTCTTCGGTGATGAACGGAATGATCGGATGCGCGAGGCGCAGCAGCGTCTCGAGCGTGCGGATCAGCGTGCGGCGCGTGGCGCGTTTCTGCGAGTCGTCGCCGGTCTGGATCTGCACCTTCGCGATTTCCAGGTACCAGTCGCAGAACTCGTCCCAGGCGAACTGGTAGATCGCGTTGGCCACATTGTCGAGGCGGTATTCCTCGAAGCCCTTGGCCACTTCGGCTTCCACGCG
This sequence comes from Variovorax paradoxus EPS, assembly GCF_000184745.1. Classification (NCBI taxonomy): domain Bacteria; kingdom Pseudomonadati; phylum Pseudomonadota; class Betaproteobacteria; order Burkholderiales; family Comamonadaceae; genus Variovorax; species Variovorax paradoxus. The sequence goes on from NC_014931.1 coordinate 1,558,789, forward strand.
CTGCAACTGCGAGACGATCCAGTAGTCCGCGCGGCTGAACTTCAGATAGCCGTGGGCCGGGCCGCCGACCTTGCACTCTTCCTTCGTGTGCTCCATCAGGCCGCAGTCCTGGCCTTCGCAGTTCATCAGCACGAAGCGCGTGGCGTTCCACAGTTTGTTGCAGAAGTTGCGATAACCCTCGCAGCGCTTCGAGTCGAAGTTGATGTTGCGACCCAGAGATGCGAGCGATGCGAAGGTGAAGCGCAGCGCATCGGCGCCGAAGGCCGGAATGCCGTCCGGAAATTCTTTTTGCGTGTTCTTGCGCACCGCGGGGGCCGTCTCGGGCTTGCGCAGGCCCTGCGTGCGCTTGTCGAGCAACTCGGGCAATTGAATGCCATCGATCAGGTCCACCGGGTCGAGCACGTTGCCCTCGGACTTGCTCATCTTCTTGCCCTGCGCATCGCGCACCAGGCCGTGCATGTACACGTCCTTGAAGGGCACCTTGCCGATGAAGTGCTTGGTCATCATGATCATCCGGGCGACCCAGAAGAAGATGATGTCGTAGCCCGTCACGAGCACCTGCGAAGGCAGGTAGAGCTCGAGGTCCTGGGTCTTTGCGGGCCAGCCCAGCGAAGAGAAGGGCACCAGCGCCGCGGAGTACCAGGTGTCGAGCACGTCCTCGTCGCGGGTGAGCTTCTTGCCCGGCGCCTTGGCCTGCGCATCGGCCTCGCTCTCGGCCACGTACACATTGCCTTCCTCGTCGTACCAGGCCGGAATCTGGTGGCCCCACCAGAGCTGGCGCGAAATCGTCCAGTCCTGGATGTTCTCCATCCAGTGGTTGTAGGTGTTGACCCAGTTCTCCGGCACGAAGCGCACCTCGCCGGACTTCACCACGTCGATCGCCTTCTGCGCGATCGACTGGCCGTCGGCGCCGGGGCGCGTCATTGCCACGTACCACTGGTCGGTGAGCATCGGCTCGACGATGGCGCCCGAGCGCGCGCAGCGCGGCACCATCAGCTTGTGCTTCTTCACCTCGACGAGCAGGCCCAGGGCGTCCAGGTCGGCCACGATGGCCTTGCGCGCCACGAAGCGGTCCATGCCGCGGTACTTCTCGGGCGCGTTGTCGTTGATGGTCGCGTCCAGCGTGAGGATGCCGATCATCTCGAGCTTGTGGCGCTGGCCGACCGCGTAGTCGTTGTAGTCGTGCGCGGGCGTGACCTTCACGACGCCGGTGCCGAATTCCTTGTCGACGTAGTCGTCCGCAATGATGGGAATCAGCCGGTCCACCAGCGGCAGCTTCACGCGCTGGCCGATCAGGTGCTTGTAGCGCTCGTCTTCGGGGTGGACCATCACGGCCGTGTCGCCGAGCATGGTCTCGGGCCGGGTGGTGGCCACGGTCAGTGTGCCGCTGCCGTCTTCAAGGGGGTAGGCGATGTGCCAGAGCGAGCCGTCTTCCTCTTCGCTCTCGACTTCGAGGTCGCTCACCGAGGTCTTGAGCACCGGGTCCCAGTTGCCCAGGCGCTTGCCGCGGTAGATGAGGCCCTCTTCGTACAGCTTCACGAAGGTCTGCGTCACGACCGCCGAGAGGTCGTCGTCCATCGTGAAGTACTCGCGGCTCCAGTCCACCGTATCGCCCATGCGGCGCATCTGCTGGGTGATGGTGTTGCCCGACTTCTCTTTCCATTCCCACACGCGCGCCACGAAGTTCTTGCGGCCCAGGTCGTGGCGGCTGATCTTCTGTTCCTGGAGCTGGCGCTCCACCACGATCTGCGTGGCGATGCCGGCGTGGTCGGTGCCCGGCACCCACAGCGTGTTGTCGCCCTTCATGCGGTGGTAGCGCGTGAGGCTGTCCATCACCGTCTGGTTGAACGCATGGCCCATGTGCAGCGTGCCGGTCACATTGGGCGGCGGCAGCTGGATCGCGAACGAATCGGCGCCTTCCTTGGGTTGCTGCGTGCCGCGGTAGCCGGCCTTGGCGTAGCCGCGCTTTTCCCATTCGGGGCCCCAGTGCGCCTCGATGGCGATGGGTTCGAACGATTTGGAGAGGCTCTCCAGACCAGGTTGGGCGGCAGGGGTGGTGGGTTCGCTCATGGGGAATGCAGGGAAGTGCAGAGCGGCGCCTTCGAGGGCGCCGCGTGGGGACAGGTGGGACAGCCGATGATTTTACCGGGCGGCTTGCCGACACGGCAGCCACTCATAATTCCGGGATGCTCTTCCTGCTTTCCCCTGCAAAGTCACTCGACTACGACACTCCGGTCCCTCCTGAAGTCCCTGCCACCCAACCCCATTTCGAAAGCCCGCGCGGTCCCTCGACCGAGCTGATCAAGATCCTGCGCGAGAAGTCCCCGCTCGAGATTTCCGAGCTCATGCACCTGTCGGACAAGCTCTCCGCCCTCAACGCGGCGCGCTACGAGGCCTGGTCTTCCAGGAGCACCGCGAAAAACGCCCGCCAGGCGGCCTTCGCGTTCGACGGCGATGTGTACGGCGGCCTCGATGCCCGCAGCCTCACGCCCGCGCAACTGGCCTGGGCGCAAGACCACGTCTGCATCCTGAGCGGCCTCTACGGCCTCTTGCGCCCGCTCGACCGCCTGCAGCCGTACCGCCTCGAAATGGGCACGCAACTGGCCAACCGCCACGGCAAGGACCTGTACGCCTTCTGGGGCTCGCGCATCGCCGAACACCTGAACGAGCGCCTCGCGGCCGACCGCACGCCGGTGGTCGTCAACGTGGCCTCGCAGGAATACTTCAAGTCGGTCGACCAGAAGGTGCTCAAGGCCCGCGTGGTCGAGTGCGTGTTCCAGGAGTGGAAGGGCGACAAGTACAAGATCGTGAGCTTCTTCGCCAAGCGCGCCCGCGGCCTGCTGGCCCGCTGGGCCGTGCAGCACAAGGCGGCCACGCCCAAGGCGCTGGAAAAATTCGACCTCGAAGGTTATGGTTTCGACGCGAGTGCATCGACAGCCGAAAGGCTGGTGTTCAGGAGAAAAGTCTGATGTCCCAACCGATCAGTCCGGAGCTGCGCGAATGGCTGGTGGCCCAGTTGGCGGCCGGCCATTCGGTGCCTGCGCTGCGTGCGTCGATGCGCGCGGCCGGCTGGCACGATTCGGCCACCGACGTGGCGCTGGCCCAGCTGGAGGCCGGCTTCCCCAATGTCGAGGTGGCGCTGACGCCGGCGCGCACCGAAATGCCCGGCCCCGACCTCGACGGCGCGCCGCTGTACCTGGATGCCGGCGACCGCCAGGTGCAGGTGCTGCAGACGATGCGGCATCCGCGCGTCATCGTCTTCGGCAACCTGCTGTCGACCGAGGAATGCGAAGGGCTGATCGCCGCCGCGCGCGTGCGGCTCGCGCGCTCGCTCACCGTGGAAACACGCACAGGCGGCGAGGTGCTCAACGTCGATCGCACCAGCGACGGCATGTTCTTCGAGCGCGGCGAGAACGAAATCGTCGCGCGCCTGGAGCAGCGCCTGGCCATGCTGCTGCGCTGGCCGCTCGAATACGGCGAAGGCCTGCAGATCCTGCGCTACGCGCCCGGCGCGCAGTACCGTCCGCACTACGACTATTTCGATCCGAACGAGCCCGGCACACCAACCATCCTGAAGCGCGGCGGCCAGCGGGTGGCCACGCTCGTGATGTACCTGCAGGAGCCCGAGCAGGGCGGCGCCACCACCTTCCCCGACGTGGGGCTCGAAGTGGCGCCCGTGCGCGGCACCGGCGTCTTCTTCAGCTACGACCGGCCCGACCCGGTCACTCGCACGCTGCATGGCGGCGCGCCGGTGCTGGCCGGCGAGAAGTGGGTCGCCACCAAGTGGCTGCGAGAGCGCGAATTCAAATAACAACAAGGAACCGATGAAAGTCACCGCCAACGGGCTGCAGATCGAAGTCGACGACACCGGAGGCGAAGGGCGCCCCGTCATCCTGCTCATCATGGGCCTGGGCATGCAGCTGGTCGCATGGCCGACCGCTTTTGTGCAGCAGCTGGTCGATGCGGGCTTTCGTGTCGTGCGGCACGACAACCGCGACATCGGCCTCAGCCAGGGCTTCGATCATGCGGGCGTCGGCAACATCGTGTGGGAAACCATTCGCCATCGGCTCGGCCTGAAGGTGCGTTCGGCGTACACGCTGCAGGACATGACGCTCGATTCCATCGGCGTGCTCGATGCGCTCGGCATCGCCAAGGCCCACATCGTCGGCGCCTCTATGGGCGGCATGATCGCCCAGCGCCTGGCCGCCACCGCGCCCGAGCGCACCGCCAGCCTCGTGAGCATCATGAGTTCGAGCGGCGCGCGCGGCCTGCCCGGTCCGCGCCGCGAAGTGGCCGCGATGCTCATGCGCCGCCCGATGGGCAAGGGCGAGGCCGAGCTCGTCGCGCACAGCATCCGGCTGCTGCGGCTCATCCAGAGTCCGGCCTATCCGCAGACCGACGAAGAGCTGGCCGAGCGCCTCACCTTCAGCATGCGCCGCGCCTACCACCCGGCCGGGCTGATGCGCCAGATGCTCGCCATCGGCGCCGACGACGACCGCCCCAACGTGCTCGCGCGCATCCAGCGCCCGACGCTGGTGCTGCACGGCGAAGCCGATGCGCTCGTGCCCATCGCCTGCGGCAAGGATTCGGCTGCGCGCATCCCGGGTTCGACATTCATCTCCGTGCCCGGCATGGGCCACGACCTGCCGCCCGAGGTCTGCACCATCCTCGCCAACCACATCGCCCCGTTCGCACATGCAGCCGATGCCGCCGCGGACGCCAAGGACAAGACGCCATGAGCCTCGACAACCACCCGGACAACCCCAACACCCCCGAGCAATCGCAACTGGGCCGCGCCTCGGCCTACGCCGACCACTACGACCCGTCGCTGCTCTTCCCCATCGCCCGCGCCACGCAGCGCGAAGCCATGGGCATCAAGACCGGCGCCTTGCCCTTCTTCGGCGCCGACCTCTGGACCGCCTTCGAGGTGAGCTGGCTCAACCCGCGCGGCAAGCCGCAGTTGGCCATCGCGCACTTCACTATTCCCTGCGAAACGCCCAACATCATCGAGAGCAAGTCGTTCAAGCTGTACCTCAACAGCTTCAACAACAGCACCTTCGCGAGCATCGAAGCGGTGCGCGAGCACCTGCGCACCGACCTGGCCGAAGCCGCGTGGCGAGGCAGCGACCAGTCGGCCGGCATCGGCGTGAAGCTGCTCACGCCCGACCTCTTCGACCGCGAGCCGGTGCATGAGATCGACGGCCTGGACCTCGACCGGCTCGACATCGAATGCACCCACTACCAGCCCGCGCCCGAGTTGCTCACGAGCGACACCACGCAGGTGCATGTGAACGAAACCCTCACCAGCCGGCTGCTCAAGAGCAACTGCCTCGTGACCGGTCAGCCCGACTGGGGCAGCGTGCAGATCCGCTACAGCGGCCCGCCCATCGACCAGGCCGGGCTGCTCGCGTACATCGTGAGCTTTCGCAACCACAACGAATTCCACGAGCCGTGCGCCGAGCGGATGTTCACGGACATCTGGAACCGCTGCAAACCCGTCAAGCTCGCGGTGTACGCGCGCTACACGCGGCGCGGCGGGCTGGACATCAATCCGTTCCGCACTAGCTGGCCGCAGGCGCTGCCGCCGAACATCCGCACCGCGCGGCAGTAGGCGCGACAGGGGCTGAAGCCCCTCTTCGGAAATCAGAAACCCGCTCTGTGCCCCCTGTGGCATTCTGGGTCGAGCCCGCGAACCCGCGGCCGAACGAACCTCCGGAGCAGAGACAAACATGGTTGAAGGAAAAGTGGTCGTCGTCACCGGCGCGGGCGGCGGCATCGGGCGCGACATCGCGTTGGCGATGGCAAAGAACGGTGCGAGAGTGGTGGTCAATGACATCGGTGCTGCGCTCGATGGCGCGGGCGGCAGCGCAGGCCCGGCGCAGCAGGTGGTCGATGAAATCCGCGCCGCAGGCGGCGAGGCCGTGCCCAACACCGACAGCGTGGCCGATGCCGCCAGCGCTGCGCGCATCGTCGAATGCGCCGTCGAAAGCTTCGGCCGCATCGACGCGGTGGTCAACAACGCCGGCATCCTGCGCGACCGCTTCTTCCACAAGATGTCGATGGACGAGTGGGATGCGGTGCTCAAGGTGCACCTGTACGGCGCCTACTACGTGAGCCGCGCGGCCGCGACGCATTTCAAGGAACAGAACGCGGGCGCGATGGTGCACATGACCTCGACCTCGGGCCTCATCGGCAACTTCGGGCAGGCCAACTACGCGGCGGCCAAGCTGGGCATCGTGGCGCTGTCGAAATCCATCGCGCTGGACATGCTGAAGTTCAACGTGCGCTCCAACTGCATCGCGCCTTTTGCCTGGAGCCGCATGATCGGCGCGATTCCCACCGACACCGACGAGCAGCGCGCCCGCGTCGACAAGATCAAGCAGATGACGCCGGCCAAGGTCGCGCCGCTCGCGGTGTACCTGGCGAGCGATGCGGCCAGCGCGGTCAACGGGCAGATCTTCTCGGTGCGCAACAACGAGATCTCGCTCATCAGCCAGCCGCGGCCTGTGCGCTCGGTGCATCGCTCCGAAGGCTGGACGCCGCAGAGCATTGCCGAGCACGCCATGCCCGCGATGCGCGCGAGCTTCTATCCGCTGGATCGCTCGGCCGATGTGTTCAGCTGGGACCCTGTTTGAGCACATGAGGACAAACCCGCAAGCGGATGCGGGCGGCGCTGTTCGCCGGACAATGCGCCTTCCTCCCGCTTCCTTCGTGCCCGCCCGGTGAACCTGCACTTCGACCTGTTCGACCTGAAACTGTTCGTCTACGTGGCGGACGCGCGCAGCCTCACGCGCGGCGCCGAGAAGGCCTGCATCTCGCTGGCCGCCGCCTCCACCCGCATCAAGCAGATGGAAGAAGCCGTGGGCGGCAAGCTGCTGCACCGCAGCGCGCAGGGCGTGACGCTCACCGCTGCGGGGCAGGCGGTGCTCTATCACGCCAAGCGCGTGATGCAGCAGATGGAGCACCTGCGCTGCGACATGCAGGACTTCGGCAAGGGCATCAAGGGCCATGTGCGCGTGTTCGCCAACACCACCTCGATCACCGAATACCTGCCGCAGAAGCTCGCGGGCTTTCTCACGCAGCACCCGGCCGTGCAGGTGGACCTGCGCGAATACCTGAGCGAGGAAATCGTGCGCGCTGTGGCCGATGGCGAGGCCGACATCGGCATCCTCGCGGGCGATGTGCACACCGGCGATTTCGATGCGCGCGCCTTCGGCAGCAATCAGCTCGTGCTGGTGGTGCCGAAGACGCATCACCTGGCCGGCGCGCCTTCCGTGGCCTTTGCCGACACGCTCGACGAGCAGCACGTGGGCCTGCATCATGGCAGCGCCATTCATCGATTTTTGCAGCGACGCGCAGAGCTGGCAGGGCGCGGTTTCAATCCACGCATTCAGGTCAGCAGTTTCGAAGCCATCTGTTTGATGATCGAAGCGGGTGTGGGGGTCGGTGTGTTGCCGGCTTCGTCTGCGCAGCGCTTGTCGATGGCGATGCGGATCTCTACGGTTGCGCTCAGCGATGCGTGGGCGGAACGGGAGCTCAAGCTCATTGCGCGCAACCGCGAGCAACTGCCTGCGTCGGCGCGGGAGCTGTTCGACCATCTCGTTGCGCCGCCTTAGCGCACGCTGCTGTTAGGGGCTTGTTTGGAGTGCCGCCTGGTCTGCGGTGCGGCGCAGCCGGCCCCACTGCGCCGGCCCTTAGTGCTCCCCGGCAGTGCTCGCGTTTCGCGGGGGCCCGCCGAACTCGCCTGCGGCTCAAACAGCGGCGAGCCCTGATCCGCGAAACGCTGCGCTCCTCGGCGGCGCAGAGGGGCCGGCTGCGCCGCACCGCAGACCGGGCTCGGTTGCGGGGTGATCGCTGTTGTCAGGGGAGCCAGCGAGCGACTCTTGGCGTGTCGGCGAGTTGCCAGATGCGCTGGCACATGGCGCTGGCTTCTTCTGCGGTGGCGCCTTCGCCGTAGTGCGCAAGGCGGTGCATCTTGTCCTCGATTTCCGTGCGGCTCAGGCTGTTGCCCGGGTCGCCCTTCGGCTCATCGACGCGGCCCTGCAGCGTGCGGCCGTCAGCCGTCTCGACGCTGACCTTGCCGATCCAGCGGGCGGGGTAGGCGGTGTCGACTTCGGTGTCGAGCTGCATCGCCACCTTGTCGCGAAAGCCCGCGACCTCGGGCGCGAGGAAGTCGCGGTCGAATTCGCCCAGGCCCGCACGACCGTGCACCGCGATGAGGCCGAGCACCGTGCCCATCGAGAACTTGCCCTGGTGCACCGTCGCGGGCACGGTCACGCGGCCGAGCACATCGATGGCGCCCTGGTGCACATGCGTGGTGACGTGCGCGACGTCGCTGTGCTTCAGCTTGTTCTGCGTCATGACCTGCAGCAACGCGTCGGCGGCGGGGTGCGTGTGGCGGCAGGAGGCGTGGTACTTGAACGAGGTCTCGGCGAGCGCCCAGCGCGTGCCGAGGCCGATGGTGAGCTTGGCGGGATCGGCGTCACTCGACATGCCGACGCCGAGGCCCTGCGCGCCTTCGAGGATCTTTGCGGCGCCGGTGAAACCGTCCTGCGCGAGGTAGGCCGACATCAAGCCGCTCGCCGCCGCGTGCGCGCAGTGCAGTTGCTTGGAGTCCGCCGCATCGCGCAGGAACTCCCACACACCAGCCGATTGCGTGCCGGCCGATCCGAATGCATGCAGCATCTGCTGCGGCGTGAGGTCGAGCAGGCGACCCACGGCCGCCGCAGCGGCGATCGTGCCGGCCGTCGCCGTGGTGTGGAAGGTCTTGTAGTGCGAGCGCCCCAGGAACTCGCCGACGCGAATGCCGACTTCGTAGCCCGCGACCACGGCAGTCAGCAACTGCGCGCCGCTCGCACCGATGCTCTGCGCCACGGCGAGCGCGGGCGCGATGACCACGGCCGCGGGGTGGAACACCGAGCCGTTGTGCACATCGTCCTGCTCCACGAAGTGCGAAGCCGCGGCGTTGACGAGCGCGGCGAACACCGGCGAGCTGGTGCGGCGCGAAGTCAGTATTTCGCTCGGCCCTTCGGCGGGTCCCATCATCTGCGCGAAGCGCTCGATGCTGCGTATCGGCCGTGCGGTGCGGGCCGCGAGCACGGAGCCGAGCCAGTCGAGCATCAGGTCTTCGGTGCGGCGCAGAACCGGTGCGGGAATGTCTGCGAACTTCAGGTCGGCGGCGAAGGTGGCGAGCACCTTGCTGGGGTGGTTCGAGTCGGTCATGGGTGCTGTCCCTTCAGAACGAGCGGGGGAGGCCGAGCATGTGTTCGGCGACATAGCTCAGGATGAGATTCGTAGAGATCGGCGCCACCTGGTACAGCCGCGTCTCGCGGAACTTGCGCTCGATGTCGTATTCGCAGGCGAAGCCGAAGCCGCCGTGGAATTGAAGGCATGCATTGGCCGCCTCCCAACTCGCCTTGGCCGCGAGGTATTTCGCCATGTTGGCCTGCGCGCCGCAGGGCTCGTGCGCATCGAACAGGCGGCAGGCTTCGTAGCGCATGAGGTTCGCCGCTTCGATCTCGATGAACGCTTCGGCAATCGGAAACTGCACGCCCTGGTTCTGGCCGATGGGGCGGCCGAACACGACGCGCTCCTTCGTGTATGCCGTCACCTTGTCGATGAACCAGTAGCCATCGCCGATGCATTCGGCAGCGATCAGCGTGCGTTCGGCGTTGAGGCCGTCCAGGATGTACTTGAAGCCCTGGCCTTCCACGCCGATCAGGTTCTCGGCGGGAATCTCGAGGTTCTCGAAGAACAGTTCGTTGGTCTCGTGATTCACCATGTTGAGGATCGGCTGCACCGTCATCCCCTTGCCGATGGCTTCGCGCAAGTCGACGATGAAGATCGACATGCCTTCCGATTTCTTCTTCACGTCCGCGAGCGGCGTGGTGCGGGCCAGCAGGATCATCAGGTCCGAGTGCTGGATGCGCGAGATCCACACCTTCTGGCCGTTGATGACGTAGCGGTCGCCCTTCTTCACCGCGGTGGTCTTGATCTTGGTGGTATCGGTGCCGGTGCTGGGCTCGGTCACGCCCATCGACTGCAGGCGCAGCTCGCCGGTCGCGATGCGGGGCAGGTATTCGCGCTTCTGCGCCTCGCTGCCGTGGCGCAGCAGCGTGCCCATGTTGTACATCTGGCCGTGGCAGGCGCCGGAGTTGCCGCCGCAGCGGTTGATCTCTTCCATGATGACCGAGGCTTCGGTAAGACCGAGGCCCGAGCCGCCGTACTCCTGCGGGATCAGCGCGGCCATCCAGCCGGCCTTGGTGAGCGCATCGACGAATTCGGCGGGGTAGCCGCGGGCCTCGTCGATCTTGCGGAAGTACTCGTTGGGAAACTCCGCGCACAGGTCGCGCACGGCGTCGCGGATGTCGGGGAAGCGGAGTTCGCTATGGTGGTTGTTCATGCAAGGTTGCGCTTAAAAAGTGATCCATTCACGCTGAGAAGAAAAAACCGCTCGCGCTGAGAAGAAAAAACCGCTCGCGCTGAGAAAAACCGTTCACGCTGAGCTTGTCGAAGCGCCGCGCAAGGCTTCGACAAGCTCAGCCCGAACGGTTTTGGGGTGCATGTCAGTCTTGGCGAGGGCCGCCGGCTTCCTTTTCCACACGCTGCCAGATCTCGATGGCCATCGGATCGTCGATCTCTTCCAGGATGTGGCCGACGAGACCGATGGCGCGCGCCATCACGCCGAGGCCGCGAATGATCTTCCAGGGAAAGCCGAACTCGGCGGCGATCGCGCCGACGGCGCCCGTGGCGTTGATGGGCAACGACTTGCCCGAGACGCGCTCGGCCTCTTCCTGCACCGCCTGCATCAGCGCGACGTAGTGGGTGGATTGCCCGTTCTCGGCCGCGATCTGGAACAGGCGCGGCGTGCGCGGGTCGATGGGCTTGTGCAGCGGATGGCCGAGGCCCGGCACGATCTGCTTGCGCGCACGGAAATCGGCCACGATGTCCTTGGCCATGTCGGCGAGCGGACGGGTCGGCTTCTCGCCAAAGGGGATCGCCTCGTACAGCATCTTGGCCGCGCCTTCGGTACTGCCGACGAACACAGAGCCCAGCCCGCACAAGCCCGCGGCGACCGCGGCCTGCAATGCTTCGGGGGCGCCCGCATAAGTGAGACGCGCGGCCAGCGCGCTGGGCGTCACGCCATGCTCGACCAGCGTGACGACGATGGCGTTGAAGGTCACTGACTCTTGCGGCGTCGGGATGCGCCCCGTGAGTTCCAGGAAGGCCATGTCGCCGAGGTTCAGGTGGCCGAGGATTTCCGAGGGCAGGTCGCGCCCGCGCACGGTGATCCTGTCGGGGGTGCTGTGGCCCAGCTCGGTGTGCAGGGATTTCTTGATCTTGGTGGTCATGCGCCGAATCTAGTCCCGTCTCGCGCGAGGCGGCTCCGTGATTGCGAAACCCTCCCTTCGGCAAATGCAAATGCCGCCCGCCGGGGTCTTCTGCCACGCTGCGGCCATGGATATCGAATCACTCTCGGCAATGCGCGAAGCGGCGCTCGACTACTTCGTGCGCAGCCGCGCGACCCAAAGACGACGGGCGTTGATGGAGCAGCCCGATGCGGGTGAAGCGGAGGGTTGGCGCGCGATGGCGGAACTGGGCTGGGCCGGCATGCTGGCACCCGAGTCCGCGGGCGGCCTTGGGCTGGAACTCGATGGCGCGGCGGAAATCCTGCGTGCGGCCGGCGAGCACGCGGCGCCCGAACCGCTGCTGGCCGTGGCCGGCCTCAGTGCGATGCTGCTGGCGCGGCTGGACACGCCCGCCGCCCGGGCATTGCTCGCCGATCTGATTACGGGTCGCAGCCTGCCCGCACTGGCGTGGCAGGAGAGTGCGGGCGACCTGAGCGCGGTGCCGCTCGCCTGCGGTTGCGAGCGACGCGCCGGCAGCGTGCTGCTGCAAGGCGAAAAGCTCATGGTGTTGCCCGGCAATGCCGCCAGCGGCTGGCTGGTGTCGGCCCGCGGCGATGACGACGCGGTGATCCTCTGGGTGCCGCGCGGCACCGAAGGCGTGACGGAAACGCTGATGCCGCTGGTCGATGGCGGACAGGCATCGAGCCTGCGCTTCGAGCAGGTTGCATTGCCGCCCGATGCGGTGCTGGCCAAAGGGCCGACCGCGCAACAAGCGTTGCGCCATGCGCTCGCGGCCGGCCAGATTCTTCAGGCGGCCGAGCTGCTCGGCGCCGGGCAGGCGATGCTCGCGCAGACGCTGGTCTACCTGCGCACGCGCTCGCAGTTCGGCAAGCCCATCGGCAGCTTCCAGGCCTTGCAGCATCGGTGCGTCGACATGTTCGTTCATCTCGAAGTCGCGCAGGCCACGTTGAACGAAGTGCTGGCGCTGGCCGGTGCAGGGCTGCCGGTGGACCGGCTCGAAGCCGAGGCGAGCCGCGTCAATGCGCGCTGCACGGCCGCCGCGCTGCAAGCCTCGCGCACCTCCGTGCAGTTGCACGGCGCCATCGGCTACACGCAGGAGTGCGACCTGAGCCTGTTCTACAAGCGCGTGCTGTGCCTCTCGGCGTGGCTGGGCAATGTCACCGCGCATCAACATCGGCACGCTGCACTCACGAGCGAAAACGAGGCCGCAACGAGCACCGTCGCATGGGCTGGCGAATTTCCCCGCACTGCCGACTGGTCCGCCATGCCCGAAGCCGAATTCCGCCGCATGGTGCGCGGCTTCCTGCAGCAGCGCTATCCGCAGGCGCTTCGCTACCTCTCGCACCGCGCGCGATGGAGCGAGATGCGCGAGTGGTACCTCACGCTGTCCGCGCAAGGCTGGATCGCGCCGGCCTGGCCCGAGGCGCATGGCGGCATGGGCCTGCCGGCCGACAAGCTCATCGCGTGGATCGAGGAGCTGGAGCAATACGGCGTGGCGCGCGCGCCCGACCAGGGCATCGTGATGATCGGGCCGCTGCTCATCCAGCACGGCACGCGCGAACAGCAGCAGCGTTTTCTGCCGCGTATCCTCCGCGGCGAGCACGTCTGGTGCCAGGGCTATTCAGAGCCCAATGCCGGCTCCGACCTCGCGGGCCTGCGCACCGAGGCCGTTGCGGGGCGCGATGCTGAGGGTGATGGCGAGAGCGATCACTTCATCGTCAACGGCCAGAAGATCTGGACCACGCTCGCGCAGGACGCCAACCACATCTTCATGCTCGTGCGCACCGACAAGGCGGCGCGCAAGCAAGAGGGCATCAGCTTCCTTTTGTGCGATCTGCGCACGCCGGGCATCACGGTGCGGCCGATCCACACGCTGGCGGGCGAGCCGGAGTTCTGCGAGGTGTTCTTCGACAACGTGCGGGTGCCGGCGGACAACCTCGTCGGCAAGCTGCATGGCGGCTGGACGATCGCGAAGGCGCTGCTGGGTTTCGAGCGCATCTTCCTCGGCAGTCCCAAGCAGTCGCAGTACGCGCTGGGGCAGCTTGCGCGGCTCGCGGAGGCGCGGCGCCTGTTCGCGGACCCGGTGTTCGCGCAACGCTTCGCGGCGCTCAGGCTCGATGTGGCCGACCTGACTGCCGCGTACACCAGCTTCGCCGACATCGTACGGGCCGGCAAGCCGCTGCCTGCATCGGTGTCGCTGCTGAAGATCTGGGCGAGCGAGACCTACCACCGCATCGGCGCCCTGCTGGTCGAGGCCGGCGAAGAGCAGGGCGCGGTCGCGGGCGACCAGGTGCTCGACGGGCAGACCTTCAACGTGCTCTCGCCACTCATCGGTTCGACGGCCGCAATGATCTACGGCGGCACGAACGAGATACAGCGCAACATCCTCGCGCGGCAAGTGCTTGAGCTGCCGGCCTGAGCGGTGCGAGCGCCAAAAGAAATACACAACAGGAGACAACGCTCATGGAATCCCTCGACCTCAACCGGCGCCGTGCCGTGGCCGCGCTGGCGGGCAGTGCATTGCTGTCCATGCTGCCCACGCGCGTCTTCGCGCAACAGCAGCAGCCGGCACTGCCATCGCTCATCAAGCTCGTCGTCGGCTATTCCGCCGGCGGTCCGGTCGACGGTGCCGCGCGCCTGCTCGCGCCCGCGATGAGCCAGGAACTCGGCACGCAGGTGATCGTGGACAACCGTCCCGGCGCCGGCGGCTCGCTCGGCGGCAATGCGGTCGCCAAGGCGCCACCCGATGGCGCGATGCTGTTTCTCGGCGCGAGCCCGACCATCACGATCAACCCGAACGTGCAGCGCAACATGCCCTTCGATCCGATGAAGGACCTGACGCCCATCGCGCCGCTGGTGGACTACACCAATGTGCTCGTGGTCAACAAGGACCTGCCGGTGCGCAACGTGGCTGAGTTGCTGGCCTATGCGAAGGCGAAGCCCGGCAAGCTCTTCTACGGCTCGGCCGGCGTGGGCGCCTCCAACCACCTGAGCGGCGCGCTGCTGGAAAAGATGACCGGCGTGCAACTCACGCATGTGCCCTACAAGGGCAGCGCGCCCGCGCTCGCCGACGTGATGGCGGGCACGGTGCCCATGATGTTCGACATCATCGCGACCTCGCGGCCCTTCATCCAGTCGGGGCGCCTGCGCGCGCTGGCGGTCACCTCGCGGCAGCGCAACCGCATGCTGCCCGACGTGCCGACGATGATCGAATCGGGCGTGCCCGACTACGACGTGGGCGGCTGGTTCGGCCTCTACGGCCCGGCGCGCATGGACCCGGCGCTGGTCGCGCGCATCAACGCTGCGGCGCACAGGATGCTGGCGCGCGAGGACATCGCGAGCCGCCTGCGCGAGCAGGGCTACGACGTGTGGTCGGGCGGGGCGGAACTGCTGGCGACCAAGGGGCAATCCGACCGCAAGCTCTGGGCGACGGCGTCCAAGGGCATCGAGGCGGAATAACCGATGCAGCACCGCATTCACAGCCTGCTCGAAGAACGCGCGGCCCGCACGCCTGAGGAAGTCTTCCTTTTCGAACCCGGCAGAACCACGACCTACGCGGCGCTGCAGGCGATGGCCGAGACGGCCACGCAAGACCTGCGGGACGCCGGCGTGCGCCCGACCGATCGCGTGGTGCTGGTCGCCGAGAACTGCGCCGCCCACATCGCGCTGCTCATGGCGTGCAGCCGCGTCGGCGCGTGGTCGTGCGGCGTGAATGCGCGCATGGCGCAGGGCGAGATCGCGGCCATCGTCGAGCGGGCGGATGCGCGCCTTTGCTGCTTCACGGCCGGCGCCTCGGCGGCCGCGCGGCTGCATGCGGAGCGCGCAGCCGCAACGCCGGCCGGGCTGCCGGGCGTCATGTACTCGGCCGTTCGCGCCGAGGCGCAGCCGGAGCCCGATGCGGCGCTGGCCGGCACGGCCGCAATCATCTTCACGTCGGGCACGTCAGGCACGCCCAAGGGCGTGATGGTGTCGCACCGCGGGCTGCTGCATTTCGGGCGAGTATCGGCCGGTGTGCGTTCGCTCGACTCGCGCGACCGGGTCTACGCGTTCTTGCCGATGACGCACATCTTCGGCATCGGCACGGTGCTGATGGCCGCGCTCACGGGCGGTGCATCGCTGGTGCTGCGCGGCAGCTTCTCGCCGGCCGATGTGCTGGATGCGCTGGCGCACGAGGAGGTGTCGAACCTGCTCGGGCCGCCGACGATGTATGCGCGGCTGCTGGCGCACATCGAGGCCGAACGCGTGGCGCCGCGCTTTCCGCGGCTGCGCTATGTCTACACCGGCTCCGCGCCGCTCGACCTCGGGCTCAAGCAGCGTGTGGAGCGCCTGTTCGGCCAGCCGCTGCATTACGGCTACGGCCTCTCGGAGTACGCGGGCTCGGTGTTCCTCACGCGCACCGAGGCGCCGCGCGCGGATACCGCCGCAGGCCATGCCGTCGAGGGCGGCGAGGCGCGCATCGTGGGCATCGACGGCAAGGACGCGGCACAGGGCGAGACCGGAGAAATCTGGCTGCGCGGCCCCGGCCTGATGCTCGGCTACTTCCGCGATGCCGCGGCCACCGCGCAGGTGATGCGCCCCGGCGGCTGGTACGCCACCGGCGACCTCGGGCGCTTCGGCGACGACGGCGCGCTGTTCGTGGTCGGGCGGCTGAAGGAAATGATCATCCGCTCGGGCTTCAACGTGTACCCGGCGGAGATCGAGGCGGTGATCGGCCGCTTCGAGGGCGTGCACCTGTGCGCGGTGGTCGGCGTGCCGGAGGCCGACGGCAACGAGCAGATCGTCGCCTTCGCCGAGATGAAGCCAGGCGCCTCCCTTGACGAGGCTGCGCTGCGGGCCTACCTGGCCGAGCACCTCTCGCCCTACAAGCGGCCGGCCCGCATCGAGGTGATCGACGCGATGCCCACCACCGCCAACGGCAAGCTGCTCAAGCGCGAGTTGCAGGCTCGCGCGCGGCAGCCCTGAAACCTCGGACTTATCCTGCACGCAGGCGCGCTGCCGTCCGCCAATCCGCTGTGCCATGACGCTGCATCGTGAAGGTCTTCGAATAGGAACCCACACCATGGCCGATGACCTGAGCAAGCGCGGACCGCAGGATGCAGCCCGCATCAACGTCAATGAATCCCACGAGGTCCGCTACTGGACGCAGACGCTGGGCGTGACCGAGGCGCAACTGCGCTCGGCGGTCGCCGCTGCCGGTGTCGAGGTGAAGGACGTGCGCACCTACCTCGGAAAACCCTGACCCTCTGAATGGGCGACGGGGCGACGGGGCGACGGGGCGACGGGCGGCGCGAAGCGTAGGCACGCTCCTACATCGCGACTGGGAGGGCCGCACGATACTTGTTGCCTTCTCCCCCCGTTTCAGGAATTTTCCCAGTGACCGTGTCTCCAGTCGCCCTCCGCCGTGTGGGCTGCGCCCCGACCAGGGCTGCAGCGCAATGAAGTCCTCGCCCGGAGCGCGCAGCTGGATCGCTGCCGGCGTGCGCCACGAACTGCTCACGCGCGCCCTGCCGGCCTTGCGCCACGACATGGCCGCGCCCGTCTCGGTGGTGCGCATGGCGGTGCTGATGCTCAAGCGCCAGGTCGCAGCCAATCCCATCGACCGTGCCGCGTGCGAAGAGCGCGTGGCCCTCATCGACAACCAGGTCTCTGAATTGGTGGAAGCCATCCGGTCGCTGCGCGACTGGGAGCTGGCCACCACCGACGACGGCATCACCCGCAGCGCGCTGGTGGCGCAGTGCGTGAACCTGATGCGCTCGGCCTTCGATCTGCACGGCGTGACGCTCGATGTCGACGCCGCGCTCGACCCGCAGGAAGACGAAGCCCGCTGGCCGGCCGCGGCCGCGCTGCGCTATCTGTTCCTGGGCGCGCTGGGCTACCTGCACGACAGCGCGGCCGAAGCCGGCGCGATCCGCGTCGAGCCGGTCGGCAGCGATGCGCTGCGCTTCGTCGCGGTGCCGCGCGAGGCCGGTGGCGCGAATCCGGTGCTCGATGCGCACCGCGCACCGCGCGCGCTGGCCATCGATGCCGTCGCGCTGCAGAACCTCGCCGAGGACATGGGCTACGCCATCGCGCTGGAAGGCGAGAGCGTGCGCTTCGCGCTCGCCACCGGCTGAGGTCGACGCGGCGCGCCGGCGGTGGGCCGCCGGTTGGCCCGCCCCTCGGCACGTCGTTCTCGCGCCTGCGCCTGCCGGTGCGTCCGCAGGAATGCCAGCAGCCGCCGCTCCGCCGCATAGAGCCCGCGCGAAGGCTTGGCCGTCGGGCGGCCGGCAATCTTCTCGAACAGCGCGGTGGCTGCGTCCTCGTCGTCTTTTGCGAGCGCGCTGCCCAGGGCCAGCACGGCCGGGTGCACGTAAGCCTTCTTGCAGACGGCCGGCGTGTTGCCGAGCTGCTTGGCCACGGCCGCGAGGATGTCCTTGGCGCTGTAGCGGCTCCCATCCACTGCGACACGGCCCGGCTCGCACGCCAGCCGCGTGAGTTCCAGCGCCTGCACCGTGCCGTGCCAGGTGCGGAAGTCCTTGGCGGTGAAGCGGTCGCCTTCGGCGCCTTCCGCAGCTTCGGCGATGTAGTCGTTGACGTCGGTGGACGACACGCCGCGCAGCTCGCCTTCTTCGTCCGCGTACTGGAAAAGCGCTTGCCCCGGCAGTTGCTGGCACTGGCGCACCACCTTCGCCACGCGAGGGTCTTCGAGCTTCGCCTCGTGCATCACGCCGCTCTTGCCCTTGAAGCGGAGCCTGAGCGCCGTGCCCTGAACGGCCGCGTGGCGGTTGCGCAGCGTGGTGAGGCCGAAGGAGCCGTTGGTGTTCGCGTATTCCTCGTTGCCCACGCGCAGCAGCGTGGTGTCGAGCAGGCGCACCAGTGCGGCAAGCACCTGGCGGCGGCCGGGCATCTTCTGGCCTTTTTCGGGCTGCAGGTCGCGCGCGACGCGGGCGCGGATGCGTGGCAATGCGAGCGCGAAGGCTTCGAGCCGTTCGAACTTGGTCTCGTCCTTCATCACGCGCCAGTCGGCGTGGTAGCGGTACTGCTTGCGGCCGCGCGCATCGATGCCGGTGGCCTGCAGGTGGCCGTTGGGCAGGGGGCAGATCCACACCTGCGTGTAGGCCGGCGGAATGGCCAGCATGCGGATGCGCGAGAGCTCGTCCACGTCGCGCACCCATCGGCCCTTCGCATCGCGGTAGCGGAAGCGCTCGCCGTGCTTCAGACGCGCGATGCCGGGCATGTCGGGGTTCACGTAGACCAGGCCGTTTGCGATGGGCGTGGGTTTGGAAGGGGCCTTGGCAGGCGGTCTGGGAACGGGCGAGGTGGAGGCCGGCATGGGGTTTGCGTCTGGAGATGCATCCGCTTGTGCCAGCACCGAGAATCGCCCGGTGTAGGACGCCGCAAGCTGTTGGTGCCCTCCCTTCCACTTATCTCCGCCCGAAAAATCATGCTTCCTCGTTGGACCTCTCTCTGCGCCCGCTGGTCGGCGCTGTGCGCCGCGGCGCTGCTCGCCACGGCCTGTGCTTCGACCTCCCCTGCAACCACATCGGCGAGCGCCCCGGCCGCGCCTGTCAAGGTGAAGGTGTTCGTCGCCGCCATGTTCGAGATCGGCCAGAACACCGGCGACCGCGCCGGCGAGTTCCAGTACTGGTACGAGCGCTACTGGAAGGGCGCGAAGCCGATGGCCGTGCCCGGCGCGCTGCAGCCCGTGTACTGCAACGCCGATGGCGTGTGCGGCGCGGTGCTCGGCATGGGCAAGGTCAATTCGTCGTCGTCGATGCAGGCGATCCTGCTGAACCCGCAGTTCGATTTCTCCGAGGCCTACTACGTGATCTCCGGCGTGGCCGGCACGCCGCCTTCGCGCGGCACCATCGGCGAAGTGAGCTGGGCCACCTGGCTCGTGGACTACGACCTCGGCCACCGTTGGGCGCCCGAGGAAAACAAGGCGGGCGAGCCCACCTTCATGCCGCGCAAGGGCTACGAGGACTACCGCCGCTTCAAGCTCAACCCCGACCTCGTCGGCTGGGCCATGAAGCTCTCGGCCGACACGCCGCTGAAAGACTCCGACGCCGCCCGCAAATACCGCCTGCGCTACCCCGATGCCGCGGCGCGCCGTGCGCCCTTCGTGGGCACTGGCACCCACATGACCGGCGACACCTTCTTCCATGGCCCCGGCATGTCGAAGCAGGCGCAGTACATCGCGAAGCTCTACGGCGCGGACGACTACGTCATCACCGAAATGGAAGCCGCGGCCATCACCCTCGTGATCAAGCGCACGCACGGCACCGACCGCGTGATGAGCCTGCGCGGCGCGGTCAACTTCGACCAGGGCAATCCGAAGGAAAGCACGCTGCAGCACCTGGACCCGGCGCCGGGCGAGACGGCGGGCGGCTTTGCGGAGACGGTGGAGAACATCGCGCTGGTCGGCACGCGCGTGGTCGATCACATCGTGAAGAACTGGCCGCAGTGGCGTGCCGGCGTGCCGAAGCCCTGAGGGTTGCTCCAGGGCCCTTCAAAGGGGCGAACTGGCGGTAGTTGATATACGCACTGCGTAAATTGACTTGGTGAACTTGTACGCATGGCGTACATTTCATCCATGAGCCAGCAACAAGACATCCTGCGCGACGCCATGCGCCGCCTCAATCTCACCCGCGATGCGTTCTCCGAGCGCCTGGGTGTCCGCCGCCGGGCGCTCGACACCTGGTTGCTGCCCGCCGACTCCGGCGAGTCGCGGGCCATGCCCGAAATGGTGGGGAAGTTCGTCGCCGAAATCCTGCAGCGCGAGGCGCAGGCAACCACCGGCGCGGACGATCGGCCCCTGGCGCAGCGCATTGCGGCGGAGGGGCGGCCGCACCTGTTGTCGGTCGCGCAGTTCGACCGCGACAGCCTCGAGGCCCTGTTCCAGGTGGCCGATGTCATGCAGCCGATCGCGCGGCGCCAGAAGGTCACGCGCGTGCTCGAAGGCGCGGTGCTCGGCAGCCTGTTCTTCGAGGCCAGCACCCGCACCCGCGTGAGCTTCGGCGCGGCGTTCTGCCGGCTCGGCGGCACGGTCTGCGACACCACGGGATTCACCTTCTCCTCGATGGCCAAGGGCGAATCGATCTACGACACCAGCCGTGTGATGAGCGGCTACGTCGATGCGCTGGTGGTGCGCCATCCCGAGCAGGGCTCGGTGGCCGAATTCGCGCGGGCCACCAACATCCCGGTCATCAATGCCGGCGACGGGCCGGGCGAGCATCCGAGCCAGGCCATCCTTGACCTGTACACGATCCAGCGCGAGTTCTCGCGCATGGGCAAGCTGGTCGACGGCACGCACGTGGCGATGGTCGGCGACCTGAAGTACGGCCGCACGGTGCATTCGCTGATCCGCCTGCTGTCGCTCTACCGGGGCCTGAAATTCACGCTCATCGCGCCGCCGTCGCTCGAGATGCCGGCCTACCTGCTGGACCTGGTGGCGCGCAATGGCCACGTGATCGAGCAGACCCAGTCGCTCGAGGAGGGCCTGCGCGGCGCCGACGTGGTGTACGCCACCCGCATCCAGAAGGAGCGCTTCGCGGGCGAGGAGATCGAGGGCTACACGCCCGAGTTCCAGATCCGAAAGGCGCTGGTGGACACGCTCTGCAAGCCCGACACCATCCTCATGCATCCGCTGCCGCGCGACGGGCGCCCGGGCGCGAACGACCTGAGCATCGACCTCAACCACGATCCGCGGCTGGCGATCTTCCGGCAGACCGACAACGGCATCCCGGTGCGCATGGCGCTGTTCGCGGTGCTGATGGGCGTCGAGCACCAGGTGGCGCGTTCGATGCGCGATGCGGGCTGGCGCTCGCCCGCGCACATCGGCCCCGACGATGCGGACTTCGATGGGCTGGACTGAACCCCCGATGCTCAGGGCGTTGCGGGTTGCAGGTGCCACACGACGTTGAAGTCGAACGGCGTCCAGCGGCCGGTCCTGACGCCCGCGCTTCGCAGGCCGCGGCCGGTCCAGGTGTTGCAGGTCTCGAAGAGGTTGTAGCCGCCTTCGGCTTCGTAGAAGGCATCCTGGCTGTCGTAGTGCGCACCGGCGATCGGCGTCGCGCGGCCTGAGGGCAGCGACGCGCGCACGTAGGCCACGAGCTGCGCGTACTGCGCCTGCGAGAGCGGCAGCTTGAAGGCTCCGCGCCGCATCTGCGCACGCTGCAGGTAAGTCACATGCATCAGCGCCCGGTTGCCGCCCGCGAGCGCACCGAAGGCGCGCGAGGCCGTCAGGTCGGCCCAGGTGGGCGTGTGCAGATAGAACTCGCGGTCGCCCCAGCCGATGGCGATGAACTCGGCATCGGGCGGCACGGCCTTGAAGTCGGCGAGCGGAAAGAGCTGCCGCCAATCGACCGTGGTCGAGCGCACCGGGAACACGAGGTCGGTGTGCACGCCGTTGCTCAGCACCCAGGCTTCGATGGCGGGGGCCTCCGCGGGCGGCGTTGCATTGGCCGGCCACAGCACCAGCGCGAAGGCCACGGCCACATACAGCGCGACCGCGAGCACGAACCCCAGCAGCGTGAATGCGAGGCGCCGGAGCCAGCGTTGGATCACTGCGGCTTCTTCAGAAGAGCGACGCGGTGGTCGCAGCCGGCTCTGCCGTCGTCGAGCGCGCTGCGCCCGTGGGCGCCAGCGCTTCCGGGCTGCCGGCCTTTGCCAGTGCGCCCACGCGCACGCCCAGCAAGCGCAGCGGCCGCTCCAGCGGCACGCGCTTCAGGCACAGCCCGCCGACCTGCCGGATGGTCTTGCCGTCGGCGGTGAAGCGGTCGATGGTCTGGTCGCGCGTGGCGATCTTGAAATCGTCGTAGCGCAGCTTGATGCCGATGGTCTTGCCCACGTAGCCCTTGCGCTGCAGGTCTTCGGCGACCTTCTCGCACAGGTGCGTGAAGATCGCGCCCAGCTCGGCGCGGTCGCGCACCGCGTGCAGGTCGCGGTCGAAGGTGGTCTCGCGGCTCATCGAGACGGGCTCGCTCTCGGTCACCACCGGCCGGTCGTCGCGGCCCCAGGACACCTCGTGCATCCATGCGCCGGTGGCCTTGCCGAAGTTCTGGATCAGCCAGTCGCGATCGCGCGCCGCGAGTTGGCCGACGGTCTCTATGCCGAAGCGCTTGAGCTTCTCGTCGGCCTTGGGACCGATGCCGTTCACCTTGCGGCAGGGCAGGGGCCAGATGTGGCTCTCCAGATCGCCTTCGTAGACCACCGAGATGCCGTTGGGCTTGTTGAACTCGCTCGCCATCTTGGCGATGAGCTTGTTGGGCGCGACGCCGACCGAGCAGGTGAGGCCGGTGGCATCGAGGATCGATTTCTGGATCAACCGCGCCAGCGAGCGCCCGCCGTCGCGCTGGCCGCCGGGCACGTCGGTGAAGTCGATGTACACCTCGTCGACGCCGCGGTCTTCCATGAGCGGCGCGATCTCCAGGATCACCTGCTTGAAGGCGCGCGAGAAGCGCCGGTATTCGTCGAAATCGACCGGCAGGATCAGCGCCTGCGGGCACAGCTTGGCGGCCTTCATGAGCCCCATCGCCGAGCCGATGCCGAACTGCCGCGCGGGATAGGTGGCGGTAGTGATCACGCCGCGGCCCGCGTAGTCCTTCAGCCGAGGGAAGGCATCGACGGGAATGTCGGCCAGCGTGCCGCCTTCGGGCAGGTTGCGGATGGCCTCGTCGACGCTGCGGCGCCCGCCGCCGATCACCACCGGCAGGCCCTTGAGCTGCGGATAGCGCAGCAGCTCGACCGACGCGTAGAAGGCGTCCATGTCGAGGTGGGCGATGCGGCGGATCGGGCCTGTCGAGGGGGGCGGGGAACTCACGGAAACGATTGTCTCGCGACCGGAGGGGTTTCGCCCGCCGAGGGGCACAGGAATCGGTCGCCGGTCAGCGCGTTTCGACGGTCGCGAGCAGCGGCGAATCGAACATCGCCACGGGCGAGATCACCGGTTCGTCCATCGGCACCTTGTCGCCGTAACGCTCGCGCATCTTGGCGCGCACGGCCGCATCGGCCAAGTTGAACTCGCGGATCTTCTGCAGCTCGCCGATGCGCACGCCCAGCGCGCGCTGGTAGAGCTTCCACACGAGCTCGGAGCAGTAGATGCGGCCGTCCGACCATTCGAAGGTCAGGTCGTAGGGGCGGCCCGCGAAGTCGGCGGTGCGGGCGTGCAAGCGGGCGATGGCGCCGGGTGTCAGCAGCTTGTCGGCATCGCGCAGGCGCTTGACCACGTAGTGCCCGCCGTTGCCGCGCGCCGTCCATTGCGCGAGCGGCGTGTAGCGCACGGTACCGACCGCCTCGAAGACGAAGGGCTTGCCGTCCCGCAGCAGCACGATGCCCATGTGGCTGTAGCGGGAGCCGGTGGCGCGCTGCACGGCCACGCTCTGGGCCGAGCGCGAGGTGTGGAAGATGATGTCGCCGTCCTTCAGCGCCGCCGCATGCACGGCGCTGCCCGCCAGCAGGGTGAGCAGAGGAGCGAGGAGCGCGGTGAAAAGAGCCTTCGTCATGCGGGGCATTTTGAGCGATGGCGCTTGCGCGGCGCCGCATGCCGGTGCCATCATCCGCGCCATGCAAACCGTCGCCTCCATTCTCTGGCGCAGGCTCGATGCACCGGGCCACGACGCGTGCCGGCTCGAGCGCAATGCCTCGGCCTGGCAACTCGACGGCGCCGCGGTGTTCCGCCACGAGAGCGGCCGCATCGCCCAGCTGCACTACCGGGTGCGCTGCGACCTGCACTGGCACACGCAGTGGGGCATGGTGCGCGGCTGGCTCGGCGACTCGGCCATCGAACTGTCGATCGCACGCGACGCGCATGGTCACTGGAAGCTCAACGACGAAGCGGTGCCCGACCTGTCGCATTGCGTGGACCTCGACTTGGGGTTCACGCCTGCGACCAACCTGTTGCAGTTGCGAAGGCTAAGTCTCTCGGTGGGCGAGGCGGCCGATGCGCCGGCTGCGTGGGTCGATCTCGATGGCGGCGGTGTGCTGAGCGAGCTGATGCAGAGGTACGAGCGGCGCAGCGAGAGCGAGTACGCGTATGTGGCGAAACGCTTCGACTATGAGGCGGTGTTGAAGGTCACGGGGGATGGTTTCGTGAGCGACTACCCGCGGCTTTGGGTTGCCGAAACTTAGTCCCTAGTCGAACTGCGACCGATCCCCCGCCACCAGCGCCCGGTTGCGCCGCCGATCCACGGCGATCTCATGCGCAAAGTCCTCGATGCTCCCCCCAGCCGGCAGGTTGTACGCAGCACGCAGCCGCTCGCGCACCGCATCGCTGCGCAGCACGCGATTGATCTCCGCATTCAGCCGCTGCACCACCACCACCGGCGTGCGCGCCGGCGCGAAGATGCCAAAAAGCGAATCGCGATTCGCCCGCTCGTACCCCAGCTCCGCGAGCGTCGGCACCGCCGGTAGCGCCTCGATGCGCGCCGGCGCCCCCACCGCCAGCGCCTGGAACCGCCCGGCCTCGATGTATTGCAGCTGCTGCGCCGCGACGTTGGTCGAGAGCACCTCGAACTGCCCGCTGAGCGCATCGTTGAGCTGCGGCCCGCCGCCCGCATACGGAATGTGCGTGATATCGGTGCGGCTCTGCATGCGCACTTGCGCCAGCACCAGGTGCCCGATGGTGGCCACGCCCGAGGTGGCCCAGCGCACCGCGCCGGGTTGGCTGCGGGCGCGCGCGATCAGGTCGCCGAAGCCGTGTCCCGCAAAGGCCGGCGTGCCGACCACCAGCACCGGCGTGCGCATCACGCTCGCCACCGGCGCGAAGGCGCGCAGCGGGTCGTAGGGCACGCGCGCGATCAGCGGGTGCAGCGTGAGCGGGCTGATGGCGGAGAAGGCGAGGGCGCTGCCGTCGGGCGCGGCGCGCGCGAGCGCATCCATGCCGATGCTGCCGCCCGCGCCGGCACGGTTCTCGATGAGCACCGGCACGCCCAGCGCCTGCGAGAGCGGGTCGGCCAGCACGCGGGCCATGCCGTCGCTCACGCCGCCCGGTGGATAGACCACGATCAGGCGCACGGGACGGTTCGGCCAGGGCGATGAGGATGGCGCGGCGCGCAGCAGGTGCGGCATGCCGCAGGCAGCGGCCAGCGCGATGCCCGTACTGCGTACGAAATGGCGACGGTGCAGCAAGGTAACGCTCATGACCCGGGGTGCTCGCTCGCATGCCTGCGCAGCAGCGCGGCGAAATGCTGCGCGGGCAGGTTGTCTTCTTCCACGCGCGACACCAGCGTGAGCGGCGCATCGAGCTGGCCGCCGTCTGCGAGCCGCGTGTAGGCGATGGCATGCGCGTGCACGCCGGTCATCGAGGCCGGCACCACCGACAGGCCGACACCCGCGGCCACGAGATTCAGGTTGGTCATCATGCGGTCTACCTCGGCCACCACGCGCGGGCGCAATCCCTTGGCGTGGCACAGCGCCAGCAGCTCGGCATAGAGGCCCGGTGCGCCCGGACGGCGCACGAGGATGATGCCTTCCTCGCACAGCCGCGCGAGCGGCAGCGGGCGCGAGGCCTTGTTGCGCGCGAGGGCAAAGCGGTGGTCGTTGGGCATCGCGACCAGCACCGGCTCGCGCAGCAGCGTCTCGAACAGCAGGCCCTCGGGCCGCGCCACCGGCACACGCAGCAAGCCGCAGTGCAGGCGGCCGGCCGCCAGTGCTTCGGTCAATTCGGCGGCGTTGTTCTCGCGCAGTTGAAGCTCCACGCCCGGGTGCTCGCGGCGAAAGGCGCGCAGCGCCTCGGGCACGAAGCGATGCGCCGCAGCCGAGCTGGTGAAGCCGACTGCCAGCGTGCCGACCTCGCCATTGGCCACGCGCGCCATGCGCTGCTTCATGGCTTCCATGTCCTGCAGCATGCGCAGCGCCTCGACCTGGAAGAGGCGCCCCGCATCGGTGAGTGCCACGCCGCGCGGATGGCGGCGGAACAGCAGCACGCCCAGCTCGCGTTCCAGCGCCTTGATGGTCTGACTGAGCGGCGGCTGCTGGATGCCCAACTGCTCGGCGGCGCGCGTCATGTGGCCAGTCTCGGCGACGGCCACGAAATACCGGAGCGGTCTCATCTCCATGGTGTCTCCATATTTTTTTAGTATCGAAACGACCTCTTTATTTTATTTGACCCTAAGTCACCCCGAATCTATCGTCCGGCCGCCCATTCAAAACAAAGAGCGGCCCACCGAGGCCGCATGCCGGAGACAAGACATGCGCACACCGCGCCCCCGTTCGATTTTCTCGATGCTTGACGCCGCTCGCCGCGCCCGCCGTTCGTTCGGCCCCGCGGTCGGCATCTCGCTGGTTTCACTGGTCTTGGCCGCTTGCGGCGGCGGCGGTGGCGGAGGAGGCGGCGGCAGCGGCTTCTTCCCGATCGTGCCGAACAACCCGCCGGCCGACGGTGGCGGTCCGCCCGACAACCCGCCGCCCCCGGCCGTGGTGCCGGTGGTGGCCTGCGCGGACCTCGCGGGCAAGAGCCTGCCAGCCTCGCTGATCAGCCTGCCTACGGGCGGCGCGACCGTCGTCAGCGCCACGGCCGTGGCGGCGGGCGATGTCGGCAATCCCAATGGCGACTACTGCAAGGTGCGCGGGACGATTCAGCCGATCGATCCCGCCTCGCAATCCATCAACTTCGCGGTCAACCTGCCCGAGAAGTGGAACCAGAAGACGATCCACTTCGGCGGCGGTGGCTTCGATGGCGTGCTGATCGACGGCACCGAGCAGATCCGCTTCGGCCCCCGAGAAAAACCCGCGCCGCTCGCGCTCGGCTACGCCACCTACGGCGACGACTCGGGCCATCAATCGAGCAGCATCACCGACGGCAGGTTCGCGGCCAACGACGAGCAACTGGCCAACTACGGCGGCCAGTCGCTCAAGAAGACGCGCGACGTGGCGCAAGCGCTGGTGCTCGCACGCTATGGCGTCAAGCCGAAGAAGTCGTATTTCCTCGGCACCTCGACCGGCGGGCGCGATGCGCTGGGCTACATCCAGCGCTGGCCGCTCGACTACGACGGCGTGATCGCGAACGAGCCGGCGCTCAACTACACGGGCACGCGGCTGTCGAATGTGGCGGTGGGGCGAGCGCTGTACAACAACAACGCCGCGGGCTTCCTGAACGTGCCGAAGACACTGCTGGTGCAGGACCGGGTGAAGCAGGCCTGCGACAAGCTGGATGGGGCGGTCGACAACATCGTGAGCAACGTCGAGAGCTGCCGGCTGCTCAATGACCAGATACTCGCGTCGCTGACATGCCCCGGCGGCCTGGACACAGGCCCCACATGCCTGTCGAAGGAGCAGATCGAGACGGTGCACGCCATCAAGAACCCGCTGGACTTCACCACCTACTCGCTGGCCAATGGCGTGAAGCGCGCAGGCGGCTACAACCTCCTGGAAGGCACGCTGGTTGCGGGGCCCTACACCACGCGCGATCTAGGCACGCGCCCGGTGCCGGGCAACCCGGCCACCTCGGCCGATGCCAACATGTATGTCACCGGCGACCAGTGGGTGAAGTTCTTCGTCACGCGCAATGCCGAATTCAATTCGCTGACCTTCGATCCGCAGAACCCCGGAAGCTATGCCGCGCGCGTGACCGAGGTCTCGAATCTCACCGATGCGACCGACCCCGACCTCTCGCCGTTCTTCGGGCATGGCGGCAAGCTGATCCTGCTGCACGGCTTGGCCGACGAGGTGATCAGCAACAACTCGACCATCGACTACTACAAGGAGATGATCGCCACCATGGGCCAGGCCATGGTCGACCAGAACGTGCGCTTCTACACCGTGCCCGGCATGGGCCACGGCACGGGCGTGTTCATCCCCAACTGGGATTCGCTCGCGGCGCTCGAAAGCTGGGCCGAGAGTGGCCTCGCCCCGGCCACTGGCGTGGCAGTCGATGCGGTGCCCGCTACCTACGGGCGGACCCGTCCCCTGTGCCAGTACCCGAGCTGGCCCAAGTACGGCGGCAGCGGCAGCCTCGATGCGGCGGTCAACTACAGCTGCGTGACGGAAACCGCCGATCCGCTGGCTTGTCCGAACCTGCCGGCCGCCGTCACCACCTACAAGGGTGGCAACAGCTTCGGCGAGGAACTCAGCGTACGGATCGATCCGGCCACGATGGCCTACACCGTGACCATCGATGCCAGCCTGCAGCGTGCGGCGGCCACCACCAGCAGCGGCAAGCTGGTGTTGCAGCAGCTCTGCAGCTACACCAGCGACGAGGCGGGCGCCGTCTTCACGTTCGCGTCGGGCGGTGTGCTGCAGGGGGGGGTGAAGGCGCCGGTAGGCACCAGTTTCGCCCCTCTGCTCGCGTTCCAGAACACCTTCGAGAACACGCTCGACCCCACGGAATTCAAGCCGGTCTCGGACATCTTCAACACGGTGGGCGTGCAGCAGGTCACGGGTGATGCGAAGGTCTTTGCCGGTGCTGTGCGTCTGCGCGATGCGGGCACCTTCCAGTACTGCCGCAGCGCGGCGGGCAACGCCGGCAGCTTCATGATCTACAACGCCTCCTGCACGACGACAGAGAAGGGCTACATCACCTACGACACCACCCACAAGGCCTTCAACGTGTTCACTACGCCCGACACCGCCACCACCGGAGGCACTCGCACCGGATCGATGGTGATTGGCCTGGTGAATGGCACCGCGGTGCCGCTGCACCTGGTACGCGTGTCGCCCACCGATTTCGGCATGCGCTTCTACGGGCTGCAACCGGGTGAAGGTGTCGAACTGCCCGTTGGCACGGCGGACGGCACCTACGCGATGTCGAGCGTGTCGGGCGAGAACAGTGCGGCCACGGTGACCGGCACGGGCTTCAACCTGGCGGGCGCGGCGGCGACACTGACCTACAACAAGCCAGTGCGCGGCGTGATCGAGTCCAGCGGCGGTACGCCGGACCATTTCATCTTCAACAGCGGCGTCATCGGCTACGCGTCCGGCGCGGGCACGAGCGCTGGTTTGCAATTCGGAGTACGCCATTGAAAAAACACCTCTCGCACCTCGCCGCCTTCGCTCTGCTCGGCTCGGCGCCGCTGCTCTCCGCGCATGCGGCGCCGACAACAGCACCGAAGCCCGCAACCTGCCCGGCCCCCGTACCCGAGGCCGCCCGCTGCTACACCGGTGAAGACGGCACGGGCGCGCTCTACTGGATCGCCATTCCGAACGACTGGAACCGCGGCGTGCTCGTGATGCACGCCCATGGCGGCCCCGAGACCGGCCCGCCCAAGCTGGAACGCGGCGAGGAAGACCTCAAGCGCTGGGCCGTCACCGTGAAGGCCGGCTACGCCTGGGCGGGCTCCACCTACCGGCGCGGCGGCTACGGCGTGACGATGGCCGCCGAAGACACCGAGCGCCTGCGCCAGATCTTCGTGCGCCACTTCGGCCAGCCCACGCGCACGCTGCTGCACGGCCAGAGCTACGGCGGCGGTGTGGCCGCCAAGGCGGCCGAGCTGTATGCGCCCGTCGGCGATGCGAAGAGCCCTTACGACGGCTTGCTGCTCACGAGCGGTGTGATCGGCGGCGGCAACAACAACTACGACTTCCGGCTCGACCTGCGCGTGGTCTATCAGTACGTCTGCCGCAACCATCCGCGCCCGGACGAGCCGCAGTACCCGCTGTGGATGGGCCTGCCGCTCGATTCGAAACTCACGCGCGCCGAGCTCGCCGCGCGCGTCAAGGAATGCACCGGCATCGGCATGCCCGCCGCGCAGCGCACGCCCGAGCAGGCGGCACGCCTGAAGACGATTCTCTCGGTCGTGAAGATCCAGGAGCGCTCGCTCGTCGGCCACCTGAACTGGGCGACGTGGCTGTTCCAGGACCTGGTGCAGAAGCGCCTGAACGGCCGCAACCCCTTCGGCAACATCGGCGTGGTCTACAGCGGCTCGGCCGACGATGCGGCGCTCAACGCCGGCGTGCTGCGCTATGCCACCGACCCGCAGGCCAAGGGCGCGCTCGCGGCCGACAGCCAGCCCACGGGCCGCACCTCGCTGCCCACCGTGGGGCTGCATGCCATCGACGACCCGACCGCGTTCGTCGAACTCGAGAACGCCTACCGCCGCATCCGCGACGCGGCCGGCACCGGCGGCAACCTCGTGCAGAGCTTCAGCGCCGAGCGCGAGCACAGTTATCTCAGCGATTCGGAATACCCCGCGCTGTTCGGCGCGCTGATGGACTGGATCGACAAGGGCGAGAAGCCCACGCCGCAGAGCCTCGCGCAACGCTGCGCATCGCTCGCACCGCGCTATGACACCGACGGCAAGAACGGCTGCCACATCAAGCCCGAGTGGCAATCGCCCACGCTCGAGAGCCGCGTGCCCTCGCGCGCCCCCTGAATCTTTCTTTTTGACCTTGACGGAGACTTCATGAAAAAACTGTTCGCCCTCGCAGCGATCGCCCTTGCCACCCTGGCTGTCGGCGCGCACGCGCAGGACTTCCCCGCGGGCAAGCCCGTGACCATCGTCGTGCCCTTCGCCGCGGGCGGCCCGACCGACCGGGTGGCACGCGACCTCGCCGAAGCGCTGCGCAAGCCGCTGGGCGGCGCGAGCGTGATCATCGACAACGTGCCCGGCGCGGGCAGCTCCATCGGCGCGGCCAAGGTGGCGCGCGCCAACCCCGATGGCTACACGCTGCTGCTGAACCACATCGCGATGGCGACAGTGCCGACGCTGGTGCGCAACGTGCCGTTCAAGGTCGAGACCGATTTCGAATACCTGGGCATCGTCAACGACGTGCCGATGACGCTGATCTCCAAGCCCAGCCTGCCGGCCAACAACTACAAGGAACTGAGCACCTGGATCGCCGCCAACAAGGGCAAGATCAACATCGGCAACGCGGGCGTGGGCTCGGCCTCGCACCTGTGCGGGTTGCTGTTCCAGAGCGCGACCAAGACCGAGATGACGCCCGTGCCCTACAAGGGCACCGCGCCGGCCATCACTGACCTCATCGGCGGGCAGATCGACCTCCTGTGCGACCAGAGCACCAACACCTCGCCGCAGATCGAGGCGAAGAAGGTCAAGGCCTATGCAGTGACCACGCCCAAGCGCCTGACGACGCCGTTGCTGAAAGACTTGCCCACGCTCGACGAAGCGGGCCTGAAGAACTTCGAGGTCACGATCTGGCACGGCCTGTATGCGCCCAAGGGCACGCCGGCGCCGGTGTTGAAGAAGCTCAACGATGCGCTCAAGGTTGCGCTGAAGGACCCTGACTTCATCAAGCGCGAAGAACTGCTGGGCGCGGTGGTCGCAACCGATGGCCGTATCGAACCGGCGGGCCACAAGAAGTTCGTGATGGGTGAGATCGCGAAGTGGACGCCTGTGATCAAGGCGGCCGGCGTTTACGCGGACTGACGTATGTGGTTTGAGAGCGCCGCTGTTCAGGGCGGCGCTCCCGCCGACGGTGGGCTCTGTTTTGCGAATGTCCCCCGCCTTGATTTCGCGAAACAGAGCCCACCATCAGCGTGAGCGCTTTCAGAGCGTTCGTTGATCAGCGATACACCAGCAGCGCTTGCAAGTGCGCAGGGCATCGGGTGCTTCCCGCAGCGAAATGAATGCGAAGGGACTTCTCGCTTTCTGGTCACGGCATCGAGTGCCAAGATTGATTTGCGAAGTCAATCTGAAACCTTTGAAAGGAGAAGCCCCATGAACGAG
The DNA here is from genome assembly GCF_000184745.1 of Variovorax paradoxus EPS. Classification (NCBI taxonomy): domain Bacteria; kingdom Pseudomonadati; phylum Pseudomonadota; class Betaproteobacteria; order Burkholderiales; family Comamonadaceae; genus Variovorax; species Variovorax paradoxus. The sequence goes on from NC_014931.1 coordinate 1,590,758, forward strand.
ATTACCCGAGTCGGCGTGGATTTGGCAAAGCGCGTGATCCAGGTCTTTGCGGTCAATGCCGCGGGCTTGCGCGTCACCGGGCGCGCCTTGGCACGCGATAAATTCCTGGCTTGGTGCGCGCAACTGCCCGCGGGCTGCCTGGTTGCCATGGAGGCCAGCTCCAGCGCCCATTACTGGGCGCGCAAGCTGCTTGCTCTGGGGCTGGATGCCCGCATCATTGCCGCCCCGCACGTCGTGCCTTATCGCCTCCAAGGCAAGAGCGGCAAGAACGACGCCAACGATGCCGCTGCGATCTGCGAGGCGGCCTCGCGCCCGCACATGCACTTCGTGCCGATCAAGAGCGTGGAGCAGCAAAGCATGCTGTGCATTCACCGCCTGCGAGAGGGCGTCAAGGCAGACCGCACCGCCTGCATCAACCGCATCCGGGGCCTGTTGGCGGAGTTCGGATTGGTGTTCGCCCAAAGCCCCGAGGCGCTGCGCCAGGTGCTTCCCGACGCGATGGAAGATGCCAGCAATGAACTGGGCGCTCTGGCCCGGTTGACGCTGCAGCGGGCCTATGCGCAATGGCAAGAACTCGATGCACACCTGCGATGGTGCGACGAGCGCATCGCTGCACACGGCAAGGCCAGCGATCAGGTGCGCCAGGCCGAGCAGTTGCTGGGCGTGGGGACCGGTCACGGCATCCGCGGTGGTGGGCCCACGGTGGGCGACTTCAAGCAATTCAAGAACGGTGCGCAGTTCGGCGCCTGGCTGGGTCTGACGCCTCGACAGAACTCCAGCGGCGGCAAGAACAACCTGGGGCGCATCACCAAGCGAGGCGACGCGTACCTGCGCACGCTGCTGATCCAGGGGGCCAAGTCGATCGTGCTGACGGCGCACAGACGCGACGACCCGATCTCGCGCTGGGTGCAGGCCTTGCGCGAGCGCTCCGGGTGGCAGAAGGCCGTGGTGGCGTTGGCCAACAAGAACGCGCGCATCCTGTGGGCCGTGTTCGCACGCGGGCGGGCCTTCGATGCGCACCACGTCAGTACCAAACCACCAGGCGCCATCGCTGCGGTCATCGCGGTGTAGCGCGAGCTGTTCGAAGAGCCTTTGTTGATGTTTGTTTGTTTGCCAGACGTGAGTTCCAAGATGCAATGAACAGGTCAGACCGGCAGCGGGCAAGCTCGACTCCCCCTTGGTGATGCCAATTGAAGTGGGCATCACGAGAAATGAATGGAGCCCCGCTGAGCGGTTCGTATCTGGGTCCGCACGGCCACACGCCCGTGCAACAAGACCGTCGGTAGATGTGCAGTCTGTTCCTCGTTTCGTTGCGACTCGATCCTCACCGCCTTGCAGGCAATACAGCATGGCAAGAAAACAACCCTGAACCCGTGCTTGACCGCGCGAGAAGTCCCGGTAAAGGGGGAGGGCGAAGCCCGGAGGACATTCGCGGAGGGGAGTACCCGGTGGCCTGTGCGCTCGCCCCGAACTGCCCTGCCTTTTACTCCGCAGACGCCGACGTGGATTCCGCAGTCCACCGCGCATGCGAGGCATGCAGGTGATGCAGCATCGCCGCCACCGCGGCCTGCGGATCCCGCGACTCCAGTGCGCGATAGATCACTTCGTGCTCGACAAACGCCGCCTTCCACGCGTGTGAATCCTCCGTGCGCGCGGTCATGCGCGACGAGATCGGGCTGTGCCGGCTATCGAACAGTTCCCCCACCAGCCGGACCAGAACGGAATTGCCCGTCATCTCCGCAATGGCGATGTGAAAGCGCCGATCGTTCTCGGTTTGCGTGCGGCCATTGAGTCCGTCCTGGCGCATGCTTTCCAGCGTTGCCTTCACCCGCTCCAGGGTCTGCGGCGTGACGCGCGCCGACGCCAGCGTGACCACCGAGCCTTCGAGCATTGCGCGGGCCTGCATCATTTCCGAAGGGCTCTCGCCGACCGCCGGCGTTGCGCGCTCCGATGCGTCGTGCGACGCGCAGACGTAGACGCCTGAACCCATCCGTATCTCGATGCGCCCGTCGATTTCCAGGGCGATCAGCGCTTCCCGCAGCGAAGGCCGCGACACGCCCAGCTGCAGCGCCAGTTCCCGCTCGGGCGGCAACCGTGCGCCCGCAGGCAGGTTGCGGTCGCGGATGAAAGCCCGGATCTGGTCCGCGATCTGTTGGTAGAGGCGGCGGGTGTCGGTGGGTTTGGCGGGCGGCTGCATGGGATCGATGGAACAGTAAAACGGAATGTGGTCATGCCAGTTTGACATTTCCAAACGCCTACTTTCCGCTTATTCCCCCGTTCTTCCGCTGGGAAAACCCGAAAAGGGTTTCTTCTGGTAAGACCAATTCATCGATATGGCAAAGTGGTCATACCAAATTGGTAAGGCCAAAAATAGGTCGCACACCAGTCTGGACCCCCGGTCTGCATCTGTCCATTCAGAAAACAACAGGAGACAAGAAGATGAATTTGCGATCCATTGCCATGGCGAGCGCCTTCGGCACCTGCCTTGCCTGCCTCGGCTTCGGAGCGACGAGCGCCCAGGCCCAGGCCCAGGCCCAGAGCAGCGTGACCCTTTACGGTCGCGCCGTGGCAGGCGCCGACTACCAGAACAACATCGCCAACGACGCGGGCCAGGGCAGGGGCCACCTGTGGCGCGCGGCCGGCAACCAATGGGGCACCAGCATGCTGGGCGTGAAGGGCACCGAAGACCTGGGCGGCGGAATGGCGGCCTTTTTCGTGCTCGAAGGCGGTTTCGACCTGCCCAAGGCCAAGCCCAACGGCGCCGACCTGCTGCTGAACCGCCGTTCCTACGTCGGCCTGCAGGACTACTGGGGCAAGCTGGCGCTGGGCAAGAACCTGTCGATCTCCAACGACGTCTGGTACCTCGACCCGACGGGCCAGCAGTTCATCGGCACCGCGACGCTGGTGCGCGGGCGCAACTGGCAGGGCAACGACAACGGCGTCGAGTACACGACGCCGACCTGGGGCGGCTTCAGCGCCACCGTGCAGACGGGCCTCGGCGAGCAGACCGACGGCTTCACGAAGCTGCGCAAGGACGGCATCTCGGTGTCGTACATCGCGCCCTCGTTCGAAGTGCGTGCCATCTACGACGTGGCGCGCGACAAGAACGGCAAGTACTCCGATCTCTTCAATCAGTCCAAGGAGCTTACGCTCGGCGGCACCGCCACCTTGTTCGACGACCTGAAGATGTTCGTCGGCTACCAGCGGCTGTCGGCGCCCGATGCGCCGCTCAGCGCGCCGAGCAAGGCCAATCACTACTGGGTCGGCGCCAACTACAGGATCACGCCGTTGCTGACGTTGATCGGCTCGATGTTCCGCGTCACGCAGAACCGCAACGCAGGCAGCGCCAACCTGTACATGCTGGGAGCGAACTACGCGCTCTCCAAGCGCACGCTGCTCTACGCATCGGTGGGCAAGGTCTACAACAGCGAGAACGCCAACTTCTCGGTGGAAGCCACCAACAACAACCCGCCCGCGGGCGGCAAGCAGTCGGGTACGTACTTCGGCATCAGCCATACGTTCTGAGAAACAGAAGGAGCCGATCCATGGAAGCGCCTCGCAATCCTCAAGACCTTCGACGTCGCGCGTTGCTCAAGCTGAGCGGCGCAGTGTCCATGCTGCCCGTGCTGCAGGCCTGCGGCGGCGGCGGTGGTGCCAATGGCAGCGCGGTGGCGGGCGGACCCGCTGCCGGCAGCGGCACCACGGCCTCTTCGGCGCTCGCCGCCGGGGAGGTGGCAGCCCTGTTCGCCCCGGCGGCGATCGCCTCGCGCGCCCTTTGGTACGACAGCGCGGCCACCGATTGGGAATCGCAGGCGCTGCCCATCGGCAACGCGCGCCTCGGTGCGATGCTGTTCGGCGGCGCCTTCAACGAGCGCATCCAGTTCAACGAGCAGAGCCTGTGGGGCGGCGTCAACAACTACGACAACGCGCTCGCCGGCAAGAACGACGATGCCTTCGACACGAGCGTGACGGGCTTCGGCAGCTACCGGGCCTTCGGCGACATCGCGCTCGCCTTCAGCGGCGGCACCGCGTTGCCGCAGGTGACGTGGCCCGCGCCGCAAGGCACTGCTTCTGCCAGCGAAGGCGTGGCCAAGAGCGTGGATGGAAGCAGCGGAACCAAGTGGTGCATCGACGGCCCGGGCGCTCTGGTGCTGTGGCAGGCCGAGCTGCCGCAGGCGGCCGCCGTGTCCGCCTACACGCTGACGAGCGCCAACGACGTGCCGGCGCGCGATCCGCAGCAGTGGACCTTCTCGGGATCGAACGATGGCGCGGCATGGACTGCACTCGACACGCGCTCGCTGCCCGCGCCGTTCGAATCGCGCGCGCAAGCCAAGGCGTTCACTTTCACCAACACGGCGGCCTTTCGCTTCTACCGGTTCGCCTTCGTGCCCAAGGCGGGCGTGAGCCACTTCCAGGTGGCGGAGATCGCGCTCGCGGGCGTCGATCTGAAGCCCGGTGCCGAAGCGGCCACCACGGGCTATCGCCGCACGCTGGACCTCGGCACTGGCGTGCACACGACCGAGTTCAGCACCAGCGGCCGCAAGATCGTGCGCGAGGCCTTCGCCAGCAAGGTCGCCGACGTGATGGTGTTCCGCTACACCGCCAGCGATTCGCGTGCGTTCTCCGGCACGCTCACGCTGACGTCCATGCAGGGCGCCACCGCGACGGCCGATGCCGCCACGGGCCAGGTGTCGTTCAGCGGCGCCATGGCCAACAGCCTGAAATACGCCTGCGCGGTGCAGGTGGTGAAGGAAGACGGCCAGCTCGCCGTGTCCGGCAATGCGCTGAGCTTCGATCAATGCACCAGCCTCACCCTGCTGGTCGATGCGCGCACCGACTACAAGCTGGACTACGCCGCCGGCTGGCGGAGCACCGATCCCGCACCGCGCGTGCAGGCGGCGCTTGCCGCGGCGGCCTCGAAGACCTATGCCGCATTGCGCCAGGCGCATGTCGCCGACTTCGGCGCGGTCATGTCGCGCGCCTCCGTTACCTGGGGCAATAGCGATGCCGCCGTGGTGGGGCTCACCACGCGCCAGCGGCTCGAACGCTATGCAGGCGGCGCGGCCGACCCGGGCCTGGAGCAGGCGATGTTCGACTACGGCCGCTACCTGCTCGTCAGTTCGTCGCGGCAAGGCGGCCTGCCCGCCAACCTGCAGGGCCTGTGGAACAACAGCAATTCGCCGGCCTGGGCGAGCGACTACCACACCAACATCAACGTGCAGATGAACTACTGGGGCGCGGAGAGCACCGGGCTGCCGGACTGCCACACGCCGCTGGTCGACTTCGTCTCGCAGGTCGCCGGACCGAGCCGCATCGCGACGAGGAACGCCTTCGGCGCCAATACGCGCGGCTGGACGGCGCGCACCAGCCAGAGCATCTTCGGCGGCAACGCATGGAACTGGAACAACGTCTCCAGCGCCTGGTATGCGCAGCACCTGTACGAGCACTTCGCGTTCACGCAGGACCTGAACTACCTGCGCAACACCGCCTACCCGATGCTCAAGGAGATCTGCCAGTTCTGGGAAGACCGGCTGAAGCTGCGCGCCGACGGCCTGCTCGTGGCGCCCAACGGCTGGTCGCCCGAGCACGGGCCGACCGAAGACGGCGTGATGTACGACCAGCAGATCATCTGGGACCTGTTCCAGAACTATCTGGACGCGGCCCGCACGCTGAACGTCGACGCGGCCTATCAAACGACCGTGGCCGGCATGCAGGCGAAGCTCGCTCCGAACAAGATCGGCAAGTGGGGCCAGCTGCAGGAATGGCAGGGCGACATCGACGACCCCAAGGACCACCACCGCCACACCTCGCACCTGTTCGCCGTGTACCCGGGGCGCCAGGTCACGCCGGCGAAGACGCCTGCATTCGCCGCCGCCGCGCTGGTGTCGCTGAAGGCACGCTGCGGCGAAGTGGCCGGCCAGCCGTTCACCGCGTCGATGGTGACGGGCGACAGCCGCCGCTCATGGACCTGGCCCTGGCGTTGCGCGCTCTTCGCGCGGCTGGGCGATGCCGGGCGTGCGCAGACGATGCTTCGCGGCCTGCTGACCTACAACACGCTGCAGAACCTCTTCTGCAACCACCCGCCATTCCAGATGGACGGCAACTTCGGCATCTCCGGCGCGCTGACCGAGATGCTGCTGCAAAGCCACGAGGGCGTGATCGTGCTGCTGCCTGCCTGCCCGGACGACTGGAAGGCGGCCGGTGCGTTCAACGGACTTCGCGCACGCGGCGGCTACCGCGTGAGCTGCGTGTGGAAGAACGGTGTGGTCACCTCCTATGAAATCGTCGCGGACAAGGCGCGCGACAAGAAGCCGGTGCGCGTACGCATCAACGGTGAAGAACGCGATGTCACGCCCACGTGACGCAATGAACAGATGACTTCGACAAGACTCCAGAACAAGACGATCCTCGTCACCGCGGCAGCGCAAGGCATCGGCCTTGCCACCGCCCTGGCCTGCGCGCGCGAAGGTGCCGAGGTGATTGCGACCGACATCAACGCCGCGCTCCTCGACAAGCTGGCGCATGCGTCACCCGGCATCCGCACCGCGGTGCTCGATGTGCGCAATGCAGATGCGATTGCCGCGCTGGCCGCCAAACTGCCGCCGCTCGATGGCCTCTTCAACTGCGCAGGCTACGTGCACCACGGCAGCGTGCTCGAGTGCGACGAGGCCGCGTGGGACTTCAGCTTCGACCTCAACGTCAAGAGCATGTACCGCATGGTGCGGGCCTTCCTGCCGGGCATGCTCGACAAGGCACAGAAGGAAGGTGGCGGTGCATCGATCGTCAACATGGCGTCGATGGCTTCGTCGGTGAAGGGCTTCCAGAACCGCTTTGCCTATGGCGCTTCCAAAGCCGCGGTGATCGGCATGACAAAAGCCCTCGCGGCGGACCATGTGAAGCAGGGCTTGCGCTGCAATGCGCTGTGCCCCGGCACGGTGGACACGCCTTCGCTGCGCGAGCGCATCGCCGCCGCGCCCGACCCGGTGCAGGCCGAGCGCGACTTCATCGCACGCCAGCCCATGGGCCGCCTCGCGGTGGCGGAAGACATCGCGCCGCAGGTCGTGTACCTGCTGAGCGACGAGTCGCGCTTCGTCACCGGGCAGGTGGTGCTCGTCGATGGCGGCGTTACCATTTGACGAGAGACGAAGGGTGCCAAGCAGCATGACTCCACGCATCGACTCGCATCAGCATTTCTGGCGACCCGCGCGCGGCGACTACGCGTGGCTGCACGCCGATGTGCCCGCCCTCGCGCCGCTGGTGCGCGACTTTCTTCCCGAAGATCTCGCGCCTCTTTTGCAAGCGCACGGCGTCGAGCGAACGGTGCTCGTTCAGGCCGCCGACTCGGAAGCCGAAACGGATTTCATGCTGGAGCTCGCCACCGCGCACGACGTGGTCGGTGGCGTGGTCGGCTGGGTCGATCTGAGCAGCGCCGCGGCGGTGGCCTCGCTCGAGCGCATGGCGCGGCACCCCAAGTTCAAGGGCGTGCGGCCGATGCTGCAAGACCTGGCCGACGACGACTGGATCGCGCGCATGCCGCATCCCGATGCGGTGCAGGCGCTGGTGCGCTTGGGCCTGCGCTTCGATGCGCTGGTGAAGCCGCAGCATCTGCCCTCGCTGATCCGCTTCCTGAAGGAGTGGCCGCAATTGCCCGTGGTGATCGACCATGCCGCCAAGCCGCCGCTGGGTGCGCGCGACAGCGAAGCCTTCGCCACCTGGCGCAAGGACATGAATGCGCTCGCGGCGCTGCCGCAGGTGTGCTGCAAGTTCTCGGGCCTCTGGGGCGAATCGCCACAGGCTGCACACCACGATGTCGACGTGGCGGCGCGCATCGTGCGCCCGGTGTGGGAACACCTGCTCGACGGCTTCGGCCCCTCGCGCCTCATGTGGGGCAGCGACTGGCCGGTGCTCAACCTGGCGGGTGACTACGCGGGCTGGATCGCGGTCAGCCAGGCCTGCATCGGCGGCCTCTCGGCCGGCGAACAGGCGCAAGTCTGGCGGGGCACGGCGCAACGCTTCTATGACCTCCAGCCGGATTGAACGCGCCACCATGCAACCCATCGTCACCATTCGCGATCTCTGCAAATCCTTTGCCGGCGTGCGCGCCCTCGACAAGGCCCAGTTCGACCTGCGGCCCGGCGAGGTGCACGCGCTCATGGGCGAGAACGGCGCAGGCAAATCCACGCTCATGAAGGTGCTGGCCGGCGTCTACAGCAAGGACTCGGGCGAGGTGCTGATCGACGGCCAGCCCGTGGACATCGCGAGCCCGCGCGCAGCGCAGGCGCTGGGCATCGGAATCATCCATCAGGAGCTGAACCTGATGAACCACCTGAGCGCTGCGCAGAACATCTTCATCGGCCGCGAGCCGCGCGGGCGCTTCGGCTTCTTCATCGACGAGGAGGCGATGCGCGCCGAGACACAGCGCATCTTCGATCGCATGAACTTGCGGCTCGACCCGCACACGCCGGTCGGCGAACTCACCGTGGCCAAGCAGCAGATGGTCGAGATCGCGAAGGCGCTCTCGTTCGATTCGCGCGTGCTCATCATGGACGAGCCCACCGCCGCGCTCAACAACGAGGAAGTGGCCGACCTGTTCCGCATCATCGGCCAGCTCAAATCGCAGGGCGTGGCCATCGTCTACATCTCGCACAAGATGGATGAGTTGAAGCGCATTGCCGACCGCGTGACCGTGATGCGCGACGGCCAATACATCGCCACCGTGTCGATGGCCGATACGCCGATGGATTCGCTCATCGCCATGATGGTGGGCCGCCAACTCACCGAGGTGGAGAACGATTTTCCCGACACCTCGGACAACGAGATCGTGCTGGAGGCCCGCGGCATCACGCGCGGCGCGATGGTGCGCGATGCGAGTTTCGTGCTGCGCCGGGGCGAGATCCTGGGCTTTGCGGGGCTCATGGGCGCGGGCCGCACCGAGCTCGCGCGCGCGGTGTTCGGCGCCGACCCCATCGATGCAGGCGAGGTCTTCGTGCGCGGCAAGCGGGTGTCGATCAGGTCGCCCGAGGATGCGGTGTCGCATGGCATCGGCTATCTCTCGGAAGACCGCAAGCATTTCGGCCTGGCCACCGGCATGGATGTGGAAACCAACATCGCGCTGCCGAGCATGAAGAAGTTCGTGTCGATGGGCGTCTTCATCGACCAGGCGGCCATCGAGGCAGCCGGCAAGCGCTACGTGAAGCAGCTCAACATCAAGACGCCCTCGGTGCACCAGCAGGTGCGGCTGCTCTCGGGCGGCAACCAGCAGAAGATCGTGATCGCCAAGTGGCTGCTGCGCGACTGCAGCGTGCTCTTCTTCGACGAACCCACGCGCGGCATCGACGTGGGCGCGAAGGCCGAGATCTATCGCCTGCTCAACGAGCTGGCTGCCGAGGGCAAGGCCATCGTGATCATCTCTTCGGAGTTGCCCGAGATATTGCGCGTGAGCCACCGCGTGCTGGTGATGTGCGAAGGCCGCATCACCGGCGAACTGACGGGGCGCGAAGCCTCGCAGGAAAAGATCATGCAGCTCGCCACCCGGCGCGAAGCTGCAGCCACCGCATGAAGACTGGAGACACGCTTTGACGACCCCCACTGCTACCACCGCCGCCACCGCCACACCTGGCTTCTCGCTGAGGGCGCGGCTCTTTCGCCCCGCCACGCGGCAGAAGCTCCTGGCCTTTGCCAGCCTCATCGCGCTGATGGTGTTCTTCAGCTTCGCTTCGCCGCAGTTTTTGCAGACCGACAACCTCGTGAGCATCCTGCAGTCGACTGCGGTGAACGGCGTGCTGGCCATTGCCTGTACTTTCGTCATCATCACCGCGGGCATCGACCTGTCGGTGGGCACGCTCATGACTTTCTGCGCCGTCATGGCCGGCGTGGTGCTCACCTACATGGGCATGCCGCTCGCGCTCGGCATCGCGGCAGCGATCTTCTTCGGCGCACTGGCCGGCTTCATCTCGGGCGTGCTGATCGCCAAGCTCAAGATCCCGCCCTTCATCGCGACGCTCGGGATGATGATGCTGCTCAAAGGCCTGTCGCTGGTGATTTCGGGCACCAAGCCGATCTACTTCAATGACACGCCGGGCTTCACCGCCATCTCGCAGGATTCGTTGATCGGCGACCTCATTCCGTCGCTGCCGATTCCGAACGCGGTGCTGATCCTGTTCCTGGTGGCCGTGGCCGCGAGCATTTTGCTCAACCGCACGATCCTCGGGCGCTACACCTTCGCACTCGGCAGCAACGAGGAGGCGGTGCGCCTCTCGGGCGTGAACACCAATTTCTGGAAGGTCGTGGTCTACACGGTGAGCGGCGGCATCTGCGGCATCGCGGGTTTGCTGATCGCCTCGCGCCTGAACTCGGCGCAGCCGGCGCTCGGGCAGGGCTACGAGCTCGACGCGATTGCTGCCGTGGTCATCGGCGGCACCTCGCTCAGCGGCGGCACCGGCACCATCGTCGGCACGATCATCGGCGCCTTCATCATGAGCGTGCTGACCAACGGGCTGCGCATTCTTTCGGTCGTGCAGGAGTGGCAAACGGTGATCACGGGCGTGATCATCATCCTGGCCGTGTACGCGGACATCCTGCGCCGCCGCGGCAGCAACAAGCACTGACCCGAATTCCGATTTCCTATTTCTACAACCACAGGAGACCTTTGCATGATTCAACGAAGAGCAGTCACCACCACGCTGGGCGCGGCCCTCATCGGCCTGTCGGGCCTTGCACACGCGCAGCAGGCGCAAGAGATCTACATCCCGCTCGTCTCCAAGGGCTTCCAGCACCAGTTCTGGCAGGCCGTGAAATCGGGCGCCGAGCAGGCCGCGAAGGACTTGAAGGTCAAGGTCACCTTCGAAGGCCCCGAGACCGAGGCGATGGTCGACAAGCAGATCGACATGCTCTCCGCCGCGCTCGCCAAGAAGCCGCAAGCCATCGGCTTCGCAGCACTTGATAGCCAAGCCGCCATTCCGTTGCTGAAGAAGGCGCAGGCCGCGAAGATTCCGGTGGTCGCGTTCGACTCGGGCGTGGACAGCGATATTCCCGTGACCACCACCACGACCGACAACAAGGCCGCCGCGGCGCTGGCCGCCGACAAGATGGCCGAGCTGATCGGCAAGTCGGGCGAGGTGGCGCTCGTGGTGCACGACCAGACCAGCCGCACCGGCGTGGACCGGCGCGATGGGTTCGTGAACCGCATCAAGTCGACCTACCCGAACATCAAGATCGTGAGCGTGCAGTACGGCGGCGGCGACCAGCTGAAGTCGACCGAAATCACCAAGTCGATATTGCAGGCCTCGCCGAACCTCAAGGGCATCTTCGGCGCCAACGAGGGCTCTGCCATCGGCGTGGTCAACGGCGTGAAGGAGATGAAGCGCAACGGCAAGATCGTGATCATCGGCTACGACTCGGGCAAGCAGCAGAAGAACGCCATCGTCGACGGCAGCATGGCCGGCGCGATCACGCAGAACCCCGTGGGCATGGGCTACAAGACCGTGGAGATGGCGGTGAAGGCGATCAAGGGCGAGAAGCTGCCCAAGATCGTGGACACGGGCTTCTTCTGGTACGACAAGACGAACATCACCGACCCGAAGATCGCGGCGGTTCTGTACGACTGATTTCCCTTTTCTCTGAAGACCTCGTTCATGACCATCGTTCGATCCATGCGCGTACTGGACGTGCGCTTTCCCACTTCGCAGCAGCTCGACGGCTCCGACGCGATGAACCCCGACCCGGACTACTCCGCGGCGTACGTCGTGCTGGAGACCGACCAGCCGGGGCTCGAAGGCCACGGCCTGACCTTCACCATCGGCCGCGGCAACGAGATCTGCTGCGCGGCCATCGAGTCGATGCGTCACCTCGTCGTCGGGCTCGACCTGCAGTGGGTGGCCGAGGACATGGGCCGCTTCTGGCGGCACATCACCTCCGACAGCCAGCTGCGCTGGATCGGCCCGGACAAGGGCGCGATCCATCTGGCGACCGGCGCGGTGGTCAATGCGATGTGGGGCCTCTGGGCCAAGTCCGAAGGCAAGCCGGTGTGGCAACTGGTGGCCGACATGAGCCCCGAGGAGCTCGTGCGTTGCATCGACTTTCGCTACATCACCGACTGCATCACGCCTGAAGAGGCGCTGGTGTTGCTGCGCGAAGCCTCTGTCGGCAAGGCCGAACGCATCGCTACGCTGAAGGCCGAGGGCTACCCCTGCTACACCACGTCGGCGGGATGGCTCGGCTACTCCGACGAGAAGCTGCGGCGGCTCGCGCAGGAGGCGGTCGATGCGGGGTTCAATCACATCAAGCTCAAGGTGGGTCGTGACCTGCAGGACGACATCCGGCGGCTGACCGTGGCGCGCGAGGTACTCGGACCCGATCGCCATCTGATGATCGACGCCAACCAGGTGTGGGAGGTCGACCAGGCCATCGACTGGGTGAAGCAGCTCGCGTTCGCCAAGCCCTGGTTCATCGAGGAGCCGACGAGCCCTGACGACGTCGAAGGCCACCGCAAGATCCGCGAAGGCATCGCGCCGGTGGTGAAGGTGGCCACGGGCGAGATGTGCCAGAACCGCATCATGTTCAAGCAGTTCATCATGCGCGGCGCCATCGATGTGGTGCAGATCGATTCATGCCGGCTCGGTGGCGTGAACGAAATCCTCGCGGTGATGCTGATGGCCGCGAAATACAAGCTGCCCGTGTGCCCGCACGCGGGCGGAGTGGGACTGTGCGAGTACGTACAGCATCTGTCGATGATCGACTACCTGTGCATCTCTGGCACGCGCGAAGGGCGGGTGATCGAGTACGTGGACCACCTGCACGAGCATTTCGTCGAGCCCTGCGTGGTGCGCGATGCGGCGTACTTTCCGCCGACGGGAGCGGGCTTCTCGATCACGATGAAGCCGGCATCGCTCGAGCGTTATCGCTTTCGCGGGTAAGTGGACAACAACAGGAAGGGCGTCGCGCGGTCATGGACTTGAATCTGAAAGACAAAGTGGTGCTCGTCACCGGTGGCGGCAGCGGCATCGGTGCAGCCGTTTCGCTCACGCTCGCGCGCGAAGGCGCGGTGCCGGTTATCTGCGGGAAGAATCCGCTGGATGCCGCGTTCGAGGAGGAGCTGCGCGGATTGCAGCCGCGGGCGCGGTTTCTTCAATTCGAACTGATGGAGGAGGCGGCTTGCGGCAAGGCGATAGAAAGCACGGTCGCGGAGTTCGGGCGCATCGATGGGCTGGTCAACAACGCGGGCGTGAACGACAGCGTGGGGCTCGAAGCGGGGCGCGAAGCGTTCATCGCGTCGCTGGACCGCAACCTCATCCACTACTACGTGATGGCGCATTTCTGCCTGCCGCACTTGAAGGCGAGCCGCGGGGCCATCGTGAATATCTCGTCGAAGACTGCGCTGACGGGGCAGGGCAATACCAGCGGCTACACCGCAGCCAAGGGCGCGCAGTTGTCGCTGACGCGCGAGTGGGCTGCGTCGTTGCTGGAGGATGGCGTGCGCGTCAACGCGGTGATTCCCGCCGAGGTGATGACGCCGCTGTACCAGCGCTGGATATCGGCCTTCGACGAGCCCGACCGCAAGCTCGCGACGATCACCGACAAGATTCCGCTGGGGCGGCGGATGACGACGCCGCAGGAGATTGCGAATTCCGTGGTGTTCCTGCTGTCCGATACGGCTTCTTCGCACACGACGGGGCAGTGGGTGTTCGTGGACGGCGGGTATACGCATCTGGATCGGGCGCTGACCTGATCTCTCATCGCTCTCCTTTTCTTCTGCCCACTACTGCATCGACCGACCCATGCGCCACTGCCTTGCCCTCGACCTGAAAGACGACCCGGTACTGATCGCCGAGTACGAGGCCTATCACCGCAACATCTGGCCCGAGGTGCGTGCGCATCTGCATGCGCATGGCGTGACGGGGATGGAGATCTACCGGCTCGGCACACGGATGGTGATGCTGATGGAGACGGACGACGCGCGGTATGACGCGGAGGCGATGGCGCTTGCATCGCAGAACGATCCGAAGATCCGGGAATGGGAGGATCTGATGTGGAAGTTTCAGGCGCCTACGCCTTGGACGCCTGAAGGGGAGAAGTGGGTGGGGATGGAGCGGATCTTCGAGCTGTAACGAAGAACGGACCCCGAAGGGTCCGCTTGTTGAGAGACCGACCGCCCGTTTATTTGGGCGAGTAGGTCATCTTCGTCACGAGCTTCGACGATTTTGCATCGCTGCCCTTGAGCAGTTGGCCTCGATAGGGGCCTTCGGCAGCCAGCCAGAGCTCTTGGGTCGCATCCTTTGTGATCACCGAGGCACCGACTGTGATCTTCAGCGAAAGCTTGCAGGTATCGAAAGTGCCCAGTGGTGTTTCCAGCTTCTCGCGGCCGTGATAAATCAGCTCGCCAGTGGCGGGGATGGAGGTCGAAGATTCGCTGCGCCCATTGACAGTGCTGCTTTTGGTGATCGAGGATTTCTGGTTGACTACTTGACCAGGCTTCATGTCGACTGGAAAGGAGAACGGCGGCTCGAAAACCTGGGAAGTAAAAACGACCAGATCTTTGAGGAAACCGGGAGGAAGCGTAGCCGCAAAATCCGGATCGATCGTCTGTTTGTAAGTCGAGGACTTGCCGTAAAGCAGGATGCTCCCACCGACAAGATCCTTGTACTCTTTCTTGACGGTGCTCCGCTGCGTTCGCATGACATGGACCGTTTCGGATCCGACATTGACGGCGATTGGATTGGCGCCGGCAAACACTTCGCGACCCTCGGTCACGCTCCTTCTGTAGAAGGACGCGGACTCTTTGCCAGCTCCCGGCTTCGCTCCCTCGAACTCGACCGTTGTTCCTTCGCGGAAATCAGCTTCATTGAAGCAGGGTGCCGAGTTGTCCGCCACCGGCGCTGGCGGCTGTGGTGCTGGCGTGGATTCTGGTGCCGGTGCAATTGGCAAGATGGGAAATCCGCCGCCGCCTCCACCACCACCGCCACATGCAGAGATTGCTACAGCAGCAGCGGCAATCGCCAGCAGCCGAAAACGCGGCAAGTTATTGAAATTGGTCTTCTTCAAAATCGCTCCCTTTTTAAGTGAGCCGCGATTATTGGAGATTGCCTTTCAAATCGAGGGTGGATTACAGTGATCGCGCTATATCGGCTGATGCGCTGGGAAATACTTCACAAATTCACAGCCGCTTCCTAAGAAGTCTTCAATGATCGTGATGCAGGTAGCTCGCCTGTCTCGGAAGGCGCAGGCTGACGAGGAACGCAATCACCATCATCCCGCTCACGTACCAGAAGAACGCCGACTCGTGCCCCAGTGACTTGAGCCCCAGCGCCACATACTCCGCCGACCCGCCGAAGATCGCATTGGCCACGGCGTAGGCCAAGCCAACACCGAGCGCCCGCACCTCGGGCGGAAACATCTCCGCCTTCACGATCCCGCTGATCGACGTGTAGAAGCTCACGATCGCCAGCGCCACGATGATCAGCACGAAGGCCAGCACGGGGCTCGTCGTGTGCTGCAGGGCAGTAAGGATCGGCACGGTCGCAAGCGCACCGAGGCCACCGAACAGCAGCATGTTGTTGCGCCGCCCGATGCGGTCCGACAGCGCGCCGAAGACCGGCTGCATGCACATGTAGACGAACAGCGCGCCGGTCATCACATAGCTTGCCGTCTTGATCGGCAGGTGCACCGTGTTCACCAGGTACTTCTGCATGTAGGTGGTGAAGGTGTAGAAGATCAGCGAGCCGCCGGCCGTGTATCCCAGCACCGTCAAGAACGCGGGCGTGTGGTGCTTGAAGAGCCCTGCCATGCTGCCGGCCTCCTTGTTGGCCTTGGCTTCGGCGCTCTGCGTTTCATGCAGCGTGCGGCGCAGCAGCAGCGCGACGACCGCGGCGATGGCGCCGATCACGAACGGAATGCGCCAGCCCCACGACTTGAGTTCGGCCTCGGTGAGCAACTGCTCGAGCACCACGATCACGAGCACCGCGAGCAGTTGCCCGCCTATCAGCGTGACGTACTGGAACGACGAGAAGAAGCCGCGCTGTCCGCGCAACGCGACCTCGCTCATGTAGGTCGCCGTGGTGCCGTATTCGCCACCGACCGAGAGGCCCTGGAACAGGCGGCACACCAGCAGCAGGAACGGTGCCCACGCACCGATCTGCGCGTAGGTCGGCAGGCACGCGATGACGAACGAGCCTCCGCACATCATCGTCACGGAGATCAGCATCGAGGTCTTGCGCCCGAGCCGGTCGGCCACGCGGCCGAAGAGCCAGCCGCCGATGGGCCGCATGAGGAAGCCGGCCGCGAACACGCCGGCCGTGTTGAGCAACTGCGCGGTGGGGTCCGACTTGGGGAAGAAGGCCGGCGCGAAATAGAGCGCCGAGAACGCGTAGACGTAGAAGTCGAACCACTCGACCAAGTTGCCCGACGAGGCCGCCATGATGGCGAAGACGCGGTGCCGTTTTTCTTCGGCGGTGTAGTGCGGGGGCGAAGAGGGTGAGGCCGTCTGGCCTCCTTGAGTGGGCGTGACTGCGCTCATGGTGGCTGTGCCGCCATGCAGGGCGGCTGTGTTGTTGTCTGCTGCAACATTCTGTCCCGCACGCCCGCTGCGCGTGTCAGCAGGCGCCGCATCCACCTGCCGTCGAAGTGGCCTTGTCGGCCCTGCCTCTTACCTGTCTCTTTCTTCTTTTCAGAAGGTGCCGGGCAGCAGGATGCCGGAGTTGACCGTGTCGATCTGCGTGTGGCCGCAGAAGGCCATGGTGATGTCCAGTTCCTTGTGGATGATCTGCAGCGCGCGGGTCACGCCCTCTTGCCCGTGGGCACCGAGGCCGTAGAGAAAGCTGCGGCCGATCATCGTGCCGCGCGCGCCGAGCGCGCGGGCCTTGAGCACGTCCTGTCCGCTGCGGATGCCGCCGTCCATCCACACCTCGATCTCGCTGCCCACCGCTTCGACGATGGCCGGCAGGGCGGCGATGGAGGAGGGCGCGCCGTCGAGCTGGCGGCCGCCGTGGTTCGACACGATGAGCGCATCGGCGCCGCTGCTCGCCGCGAGGCGTGCGTCTTCCACGTCCATGATGCCCTTCAGGATGAGCTTGCCGCCCCAGAGCTTCTTGATCCACTCCACGTCGGCCCAGCTCAACGCGGGGTCGAACTGTTCGGCGGTCCACGAAGAGAGCGACGACAAGTCCTTCACGCCCTTGGCATGGCCCGCGATGTTGCCGAAGGTGCGGCGCTTCGTGCCCAGCATGCCCATGCACCAGCGCGGCTTGGTCGCGAGGTTGATGAGGTTCTCGATCGTGGGCTTGGGCGGCGCGGTGAGACCGTTCTTGATGTCCTTGTGACGCTGGCCGAGGATCTGCAGGTCCAGCGTGAGCTGCAGCGCCGTCACGTTGGCGGCCTTGGCGCGTTCGATCAGGCGCTCGATGAAGTCGCGGTCCTTCATCACGTAGAGCTGGAACCAGAAGGGATGGCGGTCGGTGTTTTCGGCGATGTCTTCCAGCGAGCAGATGCTCATGGTCGAGAGCGTGAACGGAATGCCGAAGGCCTTGGCCGCGCGGGCGCCGAGGATCTCGCCATCGGCGTGCTGCATGCCGGTGAGGCCGGTGGGCGCGATGGCGACGGGCATCGCCACGTCCTGGCCGATCATGGTGGTGCGCGTGGAGCGGCCTTCCATGTTCACAGCCACGCGCTGGCGCAGCTTGATCTTCTGGAAGTCGCTCTCGTTGGCGCGGTAGGTGCCCTCGGTCCACGCGCCGGAGTCGGCGTAGTCGTAGAACATCTTCGGCACGCGCCGCTTGGCGATCACCCGCAGGTCTTCGATGTTGGTGATCTTGGAAAGGTCGGCCACGGGGGAGTCTCCTGGGTTGTCTCTGTTTGTTCGATCGCGCGAGCGGGGATTATGGGCAGGCTCCGCCGCGGGCCGAGTGTGGCGTCCGAAACGGACCCTCATCTGAAAAATACCCGGGCCGTGCCTGAAAAGAATTCAGCCGGCCGGGCCGTCGATCAATCCATCAGTCCCGCAGCGCCTGCCGCAGCCATTCGACGAAGGTCGCGCACTCCCAGCGCTCCATCGCTCCCGGCCGCCAGCAAAGGAAGTAGGCGTTGGGCGAGGGCACGCTCTCGGCCGAGAGCCGTACCAGGCGCCCGTTCTCCAGCCACGCGCTGCCCAGCTTCAGGTGCATGAGCACCACGCCGAAGTCTTCGGCCGCCGCGTCGAGCGCCAGGCCCAGGTCGTTGAACTGATGGCCCGTGGCCGGCTCCGGCAGGCCGATGCCGTGCGCCTTGAACCAGGTGCGCCACGATTCGAGCGGCGTGCGCAGCAGTTGCACGCGCGAGACCTCCGCATCGGTCGCGAAGCCCTCGAACGGCCCGTGACGCTGCAGGTATGCCGGACTGCAGGCGGGCGCCACGTCGTCGGCCAGCAACTGGCAGAACTCGCGGTCGTGAAAAGGTCCGGTGCCGAAGCGCAGCTCCAGGTCGGCTTCTTCGGCCGTCATGTTGCGCACCGGCATGGTCACCTGCAGCATCAGTTCGATGTTCGGATAGGCATCGCGAAACCGCGCGAGCCGCGGCAGCAGCATCTGGCGGGAGAACGTGGGCGTCACCGCCACGCGCAGGCGCCGCACCTGCGATGCGGGCTCGCGGCCGGGCACCTGCTGCAGCGCCGCAATGGCCTCGCGCACGCGGGCGAGATACGCCACGCCATCGGCGCTCAGGCCGAAGTCGCTGCCGGTGAAGAGCTTGAGTTCGAGCTGCGTCTCCAGCTGCCGGATGCGGTGGCTTACTGCGCTGGGCGTCACGCTGAGTTCTTCGGCCGCAAGGTTCACGCTGCGCAGCCGCGCGACGGCCTCGAAGGCCTGCAGGCCCTGGGTCGAGGGGAGTCGCGTGGATGCCATGTGCTGTTGCGTGCCGGGGGGTAGGATGTTAGCGAATCGCTGTCGGTGGCTCGTGGCGTCGTTCTCGTTTGTCTTGTGTTGCCTTCGGCGATTTTTCGGTGCGTTCCGCACACCGTCTCATAACCAAATCCAACAGGAGACAAACCCATGGTCTGGCAACAGGTCTACAACCCGTTCGGCAATATGGTGGTATCGACGGCACTGGCCGCGATACCGGTGGTGGTCATGCTCGTGTGCCTCGGGCTCTTGCACGTGAAGGCGCATTACGCGGCGGGGCTCGGCCTGCTGAGCGCCGTGCTCATCGCGGTCTTCGCCTTCGGCATGCCGGCCGACATGGCGGGCAAGGCGGCCTTTCTCGGCGGCATCACGGGCCTGCTGCCCATCGGCTGGATCGTGCTGAACATCATCTTCCTGCAGCAGCTCACTCAGCAGAACGGCAGCTTCCAGATATTGCAGGACTCGATCGCCGGCATCACCGAAGACAGGCGCCTGCAGTTGCTGCTCATCGCCTTTGCCTTCGGCGCTTTCTTCGAGGGCGCGGCGGGCTTCGGCACGCCGGTGGCGGTGACGGCGGCGATCCTCATCGGCCTGGGCTTCTCGCCGCTCGCGGCCTCGGGGCTCTCGCTCATCGCCAACACCGCGCCGGTGGCCTTCGGTGCGCTGGGCACGCCGGTCATCACGCTGGCCAAGGTGCATGGCTACGACCTCATGGCCGTCACCGCGATGATCGGGCGGCAGCTGCCGTTCTTCTCGCTGCTGGTGCCGTTCTGGCTCATCTGGGCGTTCGCGGGGCGCAAGGGAATGATGGAGGTGTGGCCGGCCATTCTGGTGACGGGCCTGTCGTTCGCGATCCCGCAGTTCCTGGTGTCGAACTACATCGGCCCCGAGCTGGTGGACATCATCGCGGCCATCGTCTCGATGGTGTGCCTGGTGCTCTTTTTGCGCGTGTGGAAACCCAAGACCGTGTGGACCTCGGTCTCGCTCAAGGGCCACGAGAAAGACGGCGGCGAGGCCGGCCCCGCGGTCGCGCCGAAGAAGCATTCGAGCGCCGACATCGTGCGCGCCTGGACGCCGTGGCTCATCCTCACAGTGTTCGTCTTCATCTGGGGCCTGCCGGTGGTCAAGACCTGGCTCAACGGCATCTTTGCGCCCAACTTCCCCATCGACGGTCTGCACAACATGATCGAGAAGGTGGCGCCGGTGGTGCCCAAGCCGACGAAGGAGGGCGCGGCGTACCAGCTGCTGCTGCTCTCGGCCACGGGCACCGGCATTCTGGTGGCGGCCCTCGTGGGCGGGCTGGTGATGAAGTACAACCCGGTCCAGCTCGTCGCCGCCTACGGCCGCACGCTGTGGCTGGTGAAGTTCTCGCTGCTCACCATCATGCTGATGCTCGCGCTCGGCACGCTCACGCGCTACTCGGGGCTCGATACGACGCTGGGCCTGGCCTTTGCCAACACGGGCGTGTTCTACCCATTCTTCGGCACGCTGATGGGCTGGCTGGGCGTGGCGCTCACGGGCTCGGACACCGCATCGAACGTGCTCTTCGGGGGCATGCAGAAGGTCGCGGCCGACCAACTGGGCCTGAGCCCCAACCTCATGGGCGCGGCCAACAGCTCGGGCGGCGTGATGGGCAAGATGATCGATGCGCAGTCGATCGTGGTCGCCTCCACCGCCACGCGCTGGTTCAACCACGAGGGCGAGATCCTGCGCTACGTGTTCTTCCACTCCATCGCGCTGGCGTGCCTCGTCGGCTTCTACGTGACGCTGCAGGCCTATGTGTGGCCGTTCACGCTGATGGTCGTGAAGTAGTTTGTTCGGCGGAGGCCACCAGAGCCTCCAGCAGCCGTCGCAGGTCTTCGACTGCTTCGCGCGCCAATGCGGCATCGCCCATCTGGGCCTTGATGATGGCGCCGTCGATGCCGATGCCTGCAGCCTGCGCGAGCGCCGTGCGCGCGGGCAGTTGCGAAGGCAAGAGGCCCGCGATCACCTCGACCATTTCGCGCTTGTGCTCGCGCGCACGCTCCAGCGCACCTTGCACGCTGCCGCCTACTTCGGCCGTCGCGTTGATGAACGCGCAGCCGCGAAACACCGGATCGGCGAACCACTCGGCCATCACGTCGGCCAGCAGCAGCAGGGCGTGGGCGTCGCCCGCGCGTTCATGCGCGCCGCGTCGTCCCAGCGCATCGACGAACCATGCCATCCACCGCGTGTGCCGGTGGTCGAGAAACTCGCGCACCAGGTCGTCCTTGGAGGGGAAGTGCCGGTAGAAGGTGACCTTGGTGACGCCCGAGGCGGCGATCACTCGGTCGATGCCGGTGGCGCGGATGCCGTCGCGATAGAAGAGGTCGTGCGAAGTGATGAGGATGCGCTCGCGCGCGGGCAGTGCCGAGATGTCCATGGTGCGATTGTAGGCATGTAGACAGACCTGTCTACTTTGTGGCACATTGCGGCCCTCGACAACTCCTCAACCATCGAAAGACTCTTCATGGAATCCCGCCCGCCGCTGCCGCCCTTCACCCTCGAGACCGCGACCAAGAAGGTCCAGGCCGCCGAAGACGCCTGGAACACCCGCGACCCGGTTCGCGTGAGCCTGGCTTACACGCCCGACACCGAGTGGCGCAACCGCGCCGACTTCGTCAACGGCCGCGAGCAGGTGGTGGAGTTCCTCACCCGCAAGTGGGAGCGCGAGCACGACTACCGTTTGAAGAAGACGCTCTGGGCCTTCATGGACAACCGCATCGCGGTGCGCTTCGAGTACGAATGGCACGACGCCGCGGGCCAGTGGTTCCGCAGCCACGGCAACGAGAACTGGGAGTTCAACGAGAAGGGTCTGATGCAGAAGCGCTACGCGAGCATCAACGACCAGCCGATCGCGGAGTCGGAGCGCAAGTTCCGCTGGGATCGCGCGTAACCGGTCATGGCTTGAATGGGCACAGGTGTTGCTTGCCTGTACCCATTCAACAAAGAAGGAGCGCGCATGAACCGCAACGACGTCACCGAGAAGATCATCACCGTGAAGGTGTCCAAGGGCATCCAGTGGGCCGACGTGGCCAAAAAAGTCGGCCAGTCGAAGGAATGGACCACCGCCGCCTGCCTCGGCCAGATGACGCTCGACGACAAGCAGGCCAAGGTCATCGGCAAGATCTTCGGCCTCACCGCGGAAGAGCAGAAGTGGCTCCAGCTCGTGCCCTACAAGGGCTCGCTGCCCACGCCCGTGCCGACCGATCCGCTCATCTACCGCTGGTACGAAATCGTGAGCGTGTACGGCACCACCATCAAGGAGCTGATCCACGAGGAGTTCGGCGACGGCATCATGAGCGCGATCGACTTCAGCATGGACATCCAGCGCCAGGCCGACCCGAAGGGCGACCGCGTCAACGTGGTGCTGTCGGGCAAGTTCCTGCCGTACAAGACCTACTGACGCGGCCGCAGTTCGCCGAGTTCGCCGGCTGGCCGATCACCACGCGTGCTCGGCCGGCCTCGACACCGTGCCCGGCCGCACCGGCATCGTGATGCCGTATCCCTCGATGGCGCCGGCCACCGATCGCGCGACGCTCTCGGCCGGCGAGGCAAGGCGCCGCCGCGTGTGCATGCGCTCGAAGCGGTAGCTCGCGGCGAGGCGCTCGGCCAGCGGGTCGCTGAAGCCAGTCACGTCGGGGCTCACGACCGTGACGTGCAGGTGGCCCGCATGCTCCTGGCGCAGCCCCTCGGAGATCGCGTTCACCGCGTACTGCGTGCCGTGGTACACGGCCGACTCCGGCGTCACGCCCTGCACGGCCACGGGCGCCACGTTCACGATGTGGCCCCAGCCCTGCAACTGCATCGTCGGCAGCACGGCGGCCACGCCGAGCAGCACGCCGCGCAGGTTCACGTCGATCATGAGTTCCCACTCCTCGATCTTGCGGTTCCACAGCGGCGACATCGGCATCACGCCCGCCGCGTTGACCAGCACGTCGATCTGGCCGTGCGTGTCGAAGGCGAACTCGGCAAAGGCTTCCACGCTGGGCCGATGCGTCACGTCGAGATGCTGGAAGCTCGCCGAGCCGCCCGTAGCGTTGATCTCGGCCGCAAGGGCTTCAAGCTTGTCGGTGCGCCGCGCCCCGAGCACCACGCTGGCACCACGCCGCGCCAGCAGCCGCGCGGTGGCCTCGCCGATCCCGCTGCTCGCACCGGTGATGAGGACGACTTTTTCCTGGATTGCGCTCATACAAAACTCCTCGTGCTGGTTGGTGGACCATGGCGCAAAGGGCGCGCCGGGCATGAAGAGAAGTTTCGTGCGGATGAGGGTTGGAGCGGTATCCGGATTGAACGGGGTTCTTGCCTGATTCTGCGAAATGGGTGAGCACTGGCAGGTAATCGGTGCATTGAATTGAATCGTCACCGCTACAGTTGCGTTGCAAGCTTGGGCGAGCCATCGCGTACCGACAACAAGGAAGAAACTGCTTCCTTGTTACCACCGCTCTTCAATAGAGGAGTGTTTGACATCTTCCTCAGTCTCAACATGCCTAGATTTCTCGCGTTGATCCTCGTCGCAGTCTTGATGGTCGGGTGCGCGGCAGAACCAGAGGTTCCGGATGTGTCGCCCAGAGAGTTTTGGGTTGCTGGGCCAATTCAACTCAAATACGCTGTGACGGGGCAGTACCAATCTTCTCCTATGCGCGGCGTCAATGGTGAACTGGTCTGGTGGCAGAACGGCTACGGTTATGACGCCCAACTGACGTTCGAGGTGCTTCGCAACACAATCCTGAATCAGCGCAGCACGGGTCGAATCGGGCCATCGGGGATCGAGCCGGAAAAGTATTCCGAAGGCCGCAAAGACGAGTCAATAACGCGTTTTTTGCGCGATCAAGAGAAAATCGTATTCAGTAGCAACGCACCAAGCGCGCAGTTGAGGGGTGGCGCGCAGGACCGCTTGAGCGTCATGATGCAACTCGGTGCCATCCTGAAGGCGAACCCGGCACGCTATCCAAGTGGCGCACTGATCTCGATTCAAACAGCCGGACTGCGTGATGCTGGTGTCTGGGTCTTCGTGATCGGCGAGGACGAAAAAATGACGCTCCCAGTCGGTGAAATTGTTGTGCGCAAACTTACCCGCAGTTCCCGAAGCGATGTCGACAACAAGCTCGAACTCTGGCTTGCCCCGACCTACGGCTACCTGCCCGCACGATTCAGGCAGACAAGAGCCAACGGCGATTTCGCCGATGCTCAGTTGCGCGCTGTTCCAGCAACTAAGGCGCAGTGAAATGCCAACCTTTCGTCAAAGCTCATCGGATCTCGGCACGAGAGCCTTAAATTACCGCTAGCGAAGACCTTCGAAAAATCCGAAGTACGCTAACGCAGGCCTTCTATCAGTTTTGTGTGCTTGTTGACGTATGCCTTGCCGAATCCCTGCGTTTGATTGACGCGAGCCAACCCCACCGCTACATTCCAGTCGCCTCGTGATGAGCGAGGCCGGGTTTGACAGCCTGAAAGAACCGCGGTGAAAGCCGCACACCCGCAATGGTTTGCGGCTTTTGCCATTCCGGCTTCCTTTTTAGGCGGCTCGGATGGGAGGGCTCGCGCCCTGCCGGTTTCGCCTAGCGGTTCCCGGTCTGTCAACCCGTTCGAGCCGCCGCCTTCGTTTGACAGCGAATGCAGCGGTTGTAGCAAAGCTGAACCGACAGGGAGGGCCAACATGGCCGAGTCATCAAGCACTGCGCATGACAGTGCGGAGTTCAAACCCTTTGTGTGGAATCCCTTGCAGGGGCTCGACCACAAGGAGCGGCGATACGCCTTGTTCCTCAACGATGCGCGCGACGTGGTGCAGGGGGCGCACACGCTGATGGAGTTGCTCGCGTGGGATGAAGATCGACGCGACGAAGCGCATTCATCGAACGGCCCCGCCCCGGTGCCGCTGTTCGGCGCGGCCGATCGCGCATCGCTTCAGCGGCTGGCAATCGCCTCGCTCGGCATGTTGCACGCGGATATCGAATGCCAATGCGAGGGCTTGGAAAAAGCGCGCTGACGGGAGATCAGTTCGTGGAAATCGACCGGATCGCACGCTGGAAGGCACTCGACACCTTGGGCAGTTCCACAAGGGCGCGTTCGTTGCCGAAAGGACGGTCGATTGCAGGGCGCGCGACTTGATAGTCCATCTTCACACCGCCATCGAGGAAAGACCGTGCCTCGCTGCGAGGGAAAAGTCCCATGTCGGTTTTCAGACCCGCGGCCAGGTGGCGTTTGACGTCTCGCATGTCTACACCGTAAGCCCCAGTCTCCTCGACGCGGACTCTCTCGGCGCGGGCCGGTGCGAGCAGCGTTTCGACGAGGACGTTTTGCTCGCTCGACTGCGGGGCGGTTGCTTCGACGGCATGCGCCGAGGAAGCGCCCAACAGGAGCGTACCCAGACAGAAAGCCAACGTCTTGCGCGGAAAGATGAACTGAAAAATCATGGTGACATTCCCTTTTTTGGAACTGCTTTCGATACCGGGTGAGACTTTACCGTCCCTTCGAGACCGCGGGACATTGCCATCTTCGGCGGCAGCCGGTCAGCCGACAAGCCCCTTCAGCTCGCCGCTGTCGATGAGCTTCTTCAGATCCGAAGCACCCCCCACCAGCGTGCCCTTCACGAACACCATCGGAAACGTGGGCCAGCCGGTCCACATCTTGAGCGCGTTGCGGTCGCGCCATTGGCTCAGGTAGTTGCCGTACTCGAGGTACTTGTACGGCTGCCCGATCGCGTCGAGCGCCTTGCGCGCCTGCTTCGGATGCGGGTTGATGCCCATGCCCACCACGACCACATCGTTGGCTGCAATGGCCGCCATGACCTCGCGGACGATGGTCTGGCGGCTCTCGGCGACCTTGTTGCGGATGGCGGGGTGGATGCGGGCTTCTTCGAGAACGGGACGGGGCATGGGGGCCTTTCATTGGTTCGCGTGACTGTAAGTGCCCGGCGCTCCGTCGGCGTTCTGCCCGTTCCTTGGCACTCGGGCCGCAAGCTGGTGAAGAATGGGCACTGGCGAAGGCACCGGTCCGGTCCGCCTTCGTCGTCCGATCCTTTCGAGAACGTTGCGTTGAACCCTGATCCCAAGCCCCTGTCGCCCCTTGCACGCGTGCTGCTGCATTGCTTCGCGGTGCTGTGCCTCGTCCTCGGGCTCGTCGGCGTGGTGCTTCCCGGCATGCCGACGACCGTGTTCATCCTGATGGCCGCATGGGCGGCGGCGCGCAGTTCGCCGCGCCTTCACGCGTGGCTGCGCAATCACCGCATCTTCGGCCCGCTGCTTCGCAACTGGGAGAACGGCCGCTCCGTGAGCCGCCGCGCGAAGTGGAGCGCGACCATCACCATGGCGGTCTGCGCCGTCATCGTGTCGTTCACTGCCCATCGCGTGTGGATGGCCGCGCTGGCCATCGGGTGCATGGCGGTCGTGCTGGCGTGGCTGTGGTCGCGTCCGTTGCCGCCTGCGCAGCAGCAGTGATGCGCCGCGATGCAGTGCTTCGTCGCATATTGAGCTGAGCCCGAAAATCGGCGAAGCTCCTGCGATGGACGAGCCCTCCGACACCCCGATGCGCCCCCGGATCTATCTCGCGGGGCCGGACGTTTTCCGCCCAGATGCCCGAGACCATTTCGTGCGGCTCAAGGTGGCGTGCGATGCACTGGGTCTGGCGGCCTTGCTGCCCGCCGATGGCGAAGAAGAGCCATCGCCCGACGCGTTGGAGAAGCGCATCTACGAAGCCAACATGCAGCGCCTTCGCGGCGCCGATGGCGTGGTGGCGAACCTCTCGTCCTTCAGAGGGCTGGAGCCGGATTCGGGCACGGTGTTCGAGGTCGGTGCTGCCGTGGCGCTGGGCATTCCCGTCGTGGCCTATGGCGTGCCCGAAGGCAGCTACGCGGACCGTGCGCGTGCCACGTTGCCATGCACGCACGACGCGAACGGCGTGCTGCGCGAGAGCGGCACCGGCATCGCGGTCGAAGACTTCGGCCAGCCATTGAATCTCATGCTGGCTTGCTCGATCCACATCGAGGCGACGCCCGAGGCGGCGCTGCAGAAGATGGCCTTGGTGCTGGCCGCGCTGCGTCAGTAAGGCGGCGCCTTGCGCGCCCGCTGCGCGCGCGCTGCCTCGGTCCACCAAGCCAGGTCATCTGCAAATCGGGGGAAGGCGCGTTCCAGCGATTCGCCCGCCTTGCCCGTCGGTTGACCGTCTTCATCCAGCGTCTGCGAAATCGGCCCCACCGCCAGCGTGCTCGACACCACCACCATTCCCATCTCCGAGAGGATCGAGTGCCACACTGTCCCCGAGCGCACGCCCGAGAACCGTCCCGCCGAATAGCTCGCGACCGCAGCCGGCCGCCAGAACCACTCTTCGAGAAAGTGGTCCGTCAGGTTCTTCAGTCCGGGCTGCGGACCCCAGTTGTATTCGCCCGTCACGAAGATGAAGGCGTCCGCCGTGCGGATCTTCTCCGCCAGCGTTTCCATCGCCGCGGGCGCCGTGCCCTTCGGATATTCCTTGTACATGCGGTCGAGCATCGGCAGGTCGACCGCCTTGGCGTCGATCAGCTCCGCATCGGCGCCTCGTGCGGCGAGGCCTCTCACGATGAAGTCGGCGAGCCGCACGCCCATGCGGTCCGAGCGGTACGAGCCATAGAACACCAGGATATTGTCAGCCATCGTTCACACCTTCTTCTCAGCGTTTGCAGTCGCCGCCGACGGACACGGTGCCGTCCTTGCACTCGGTCAGGATGTCATCGTCTTCGGGCGAGCTGGCGGGTGCCGGAACTGCTGCCGGCGCCGACCCTGCGCCCTCGCGCTGGTAGACGATCTTCCTGGTGCCCAGTTCGCAACTGCCCACCACCTGGCCGGCCGCTGGCGCGTTGGCATCGACGACGAGCACCGCGAAGCGCGTGACACCCGCTGCGCTGATCTTCGCTTCGATCTGCGCGCGCAGGGTCTCGCAGCTTTCGGCGGCGTGGGCTGCGCCGACCGTTGCGATGCACGCGATGGAAATCAACCAGGGTTTCATGATTAGCCTGCCTTTCGCAGCGTGGTTGACGGGCAAACAGTCTAGTCCCGGTGCTGTCGGCTGCGGCTCACAAATGGCAACGGCCTGCCGCATGCGCGGCAGGCCGTTGCAAAGGCATGCATCAGGCTTCGGCGACGAAGCGCAGATGCCGCCGGTCTTTCGTCAGGCTTGCGCCGATGCCAGCACCGAGTTCAGCGTTGCGCTCGGGCGCATCACCGTCTCGAACTTGACCGGGTCGGCGAGGTAGTAGCCGCCGATGTCCACCGGCTTGCCCTGCACGGCCGCGAGTTCGTCGACGATCTTCTTCTCGTTGGCCGTCAGCGTCTCGGCGAGCTTCTTGAACTTGGCTTGCAGTTCCTTGTCGTCGGTCTGCGCGGCAAGCTCCTGCGCCCAGTACATGGCCAGGTAGAACTGGCTGCCGCGGTTGTCCAGCTGACCGGTCTTGGGCGACGGGTTCTTGTTGTTGTCGAGCAGCTTGCCGGTGGCGGCGTCGAGCGTCTTGGCCAGGATCTTCGCTTGCGCGTTGCCGGTCTTCAGGCCCAGGTCTTCCAGACTCACGGCCAGCGCGAGGAATTCGCCGAGCGAATCCCAGCGCAGGTGGTTCTCTTCGACCAGCTGCTGCACGTGCTTGGGGGCCGAGCCGCCCGCGCCGGTTTCGTACAAGCCGCCGCCGGCCATGAGCGGCACGATCGACAGCATCTTGGCCGAGGTGCCCAGTTCCATGATGGGGAACAGGTCGGTGAGGTAGTCGCGCAGGATGTTGCCGGTGGCGCTGATGGTGTCCAGGCCGCGCACGACGCGCTCGAGCGTGTAGCGCATGGCACGCACCTGGCTCATGATCTGGATGTCCAGGCCCGAGGTGTTGTGCTCGTGCAGGTACATCTTGACCTTGGTGATCAGCTGCGCCTCGTGCGGGCGGTAGGCGTCGAGCCAGAACACCACCGGCATGCCGGAGTTGCGTGCGCGCGTGACGGCCAGCTTCACCCAGTCGCGGATCGCGGCGTCCTTGACCTGGCACATGCGCCAGATGTCGCCCTGTTCCACGTCTTCGCTCATCAGCACTTCGCCGGTGTCCAGGTCGGTGATGTTGGCAACGCCGTCTTCGGGGATCTCGAAGGTCTTGTCGTGCGAGCCGTATTCCTCGGCCTTCTGGGCCATGAGGCCGACGTTGGGCACCGTGCCCATGGTCTTGGGGTCGAAGGCGCCGTGCCATTTGCAGAAGTTGATGATCTCCTGGTAGATGCGGGCGAAGGTCGATTCGGGCATCACGGCCTTGACGTCCTTCAGGCGGCCGTCGGCGCCCCACATCTTGCCGCCGTTGCGGATCATCGCGGGCATCGATGCGTCCACGATCACGTCGTTGGGCGAATGGAAATTGGTGATGCCCTTGGCCGAGTCGACCATGGCCAGTTCGGGGCGGTGCTCGTGGCAGGCGTGCAGGTCGCGCTTGATCTCGTCCTGCGTGCTCTGGGGCAGCGTGGCGATCTTGTTGTAGAGATCGACCATGCCGTTGTTGACGTTGATGCCCAGCTCGTCGAACAGCTTGCCGTGTTTCTCGAAGGCTTCCTTGTAGAAGATCTTCACGCAGTGGCCGAATACGATGGGGTGCGAGACCTTCATCATGGTGGCTTTGACGTGCAGCGAGAACATGACGCCGGTCTTGTGCGCGTCCTCGATCTCCTTTTCATAGAAGGCCAGCAGGGCCTTCTTGCTCATGAACATGGAGTCGATGACCTCGCGGTCCAGCAGCGCCACCTTGGACTTGAGCACGACGGTCTTGCCGCTCTTGGTCAGGAGTTCCATCTTGACGTTGCGCGCGCGGTCCAGCGTCATGGACTTTTCGCCGTGATAGAAGTCGCCGCCGTGCATGTGCGAGACATGCGAGCGCGAGGCCTGGCTCCAGTCGGCCATGCTGTGCGGGTTCTTGCGGGCGTATTCCTTCACCGCGTTGGGGGCGCGGCGGTCCGAGTTGCCTTCGCGCAGCACCGGGTTCACGGCGCTGCCGGTGCACTTGTTGTAGCGCGCGCGGATGTCCTTGTCTTCGTCGGTGGTCGGGTTCTCGGGATAGTCGGGAATCTTGTAGCCCTTGTCCTGCAGCTCCTTGATCGCCGACTTGAGCTGGGACACCGAGGCGCTGATGTTGGGCAGCTTGATGATGTTGGCTTCGGGCTTGAGCGTGAGCTTGCCCAGTTCGGCCAGGTTGTCGGGCACCTTCTGTGCGTCGCTCAGGAATTCGGGGAATTCGCCCAGGACGCGGGCGGCCACCGAGATGTCGCTCGTCTCGACGTTGATGCCGGCCGGGGCCGTGAAGGCGCGCACGATGGGGAGGAACGCGTAGGTCGCCAGGAGGGGCGCCTCGTCGGTCAGGGTGTAGACGATGGTGGGTTGCTTCGTGCTCATGCGCTTGCTTCCGTAAAGCTGAGGGAGGTCGGGGTGGCGGGAACTTCCGCCGGAGACTCCGGCGGGATCTGACCGCCGGAATCCGCGATTGTCGCCGGGCGGCGACCCGCCCGGACAGCCGCCGGGGTTATCTCCCCGCGCAAGGCTCTGTCAATGGAGGGGAAGCTCGATGGTGGCGGCCAGCGGCACCTCGTCGATGCGCGCGGCGCTGGCGACGATGACGGCCCGGCCCGGCCGGCTTGTCACGTCGGCCAGGGCGCTCCACAGGCGGCGGACCGAACCGGCGTCCAGCGCCGCGGTCGGCTCGTCCAGCAGCACCAGCGGGCGGCCCGAGGCGAGGGCGGCGGCCAGCCACACCTTGCGCTTCGAACCCGTGGAGAGCATGTACATCGGCTTGTCGATGTGCGGGGGCAGGGAAAAGCCCTCGACCAGGGCCTGCCAGAGGCCGTCGTCGAAGCCGGCGTCACCTTCGCGCAGGGTCGCGGTGCAGGCCCGCGCAGTGACCTGGTCGAAGCGATCCGTTGACGGATCGACGAAGAACACACTGCGACGGTAGGCCTCGGGTTTGGCGTCGAGGCTCGCGCCCGCGACCGTCAGCCGGCCCTTGGTGGCAGGCAGCACGCCCGCGATCACCTGGAGCAGCGCCGACTTGCCGGCGCCGGTGTCGCCGTACAGCAGCGTGACGCCGGGGCCGATGGCGGCGTTCCAGCCGGCGGCGATGGCGGGCTGGTCGGGGTAGGCGAAGTCGATGTCCTGAAGACGAAGGACGGGGGAGTGCGAGGGGGTGGTATTCACGAGGCGAGGTTGTACCTCATCGGACGCCGGCCCCGTTCAGTGCTTCGGCACTGTCACCGCTCCCACGTACAGCGTGCGCCCCGCGCCCAGCCCTGCGATCACCAGTGCGATGCCCAGCCCGACGAAGAGCCACGCCGAGGCGCGGAAGCTGCCGGTCCACCCGTGCAGCAGCCCGGCCAGCAGCGGCCCGCACGCGGCCACCATGTAGCCCACGCCCTGCGCCATGCCCGAGAGGTGCGCGGCGACATGTGAATCGCGCGAGCGCAGCACGATCATCGTGAGCGCGAGCGCAAAGGTCCCGCCCTGCGCAATGCCCAGCATCACGGCCCACGCCCAGACCCACGCCCCGCCCAGCGGCGCGAACAGCATGGCCAGCATCGCGCTCACCGTGAGCAGCGCCAGCACCACGCCCAGGCCGCGCTGGTTGCGCAGCCGCACGGCCAGCGCGGGCACCACGAGGCAGGTCACCACCTGCGTCATGACCGACAGCGACACAACGTAGCCGGCCATCTCGCCGCCGAGCCCGCGCTCGCGCAGGATCGGCGCGAGCCAGCCCATCACGATGTAGGCGAGGGCGGACTGCAGCCCCATGAAGAGCGTGACCTGCCATGCCAGCCGGTCGCGCCAGAGGCCCTGCACAGTAAAGCCCGACTCGCTCGCCACCGGCTTCAGCGGCAGCGCCTGCGGCGCCCAGATCAGCGTGACCAGCAGGGCCGGTACGGCCCACATTGCGAGGGCGTAGGTCCAGCCGCCGCCCAATGCATGTTCGAGCGGCACGGTGAGGCCCGCGGCGCTCGCGGCGCCGCCGCACACGGCCATCGTGTAGAGGCCCATCATCAGCGCCGCCTGCTTCGCGAAGTCGCGCTTCACCAGGCCCGACAGCAGCACGTTCGACACCGCGATGCCGCTGCCCGCGATGGCCGAGGCCAGGAACAGCAGCGGGATGTTGCCCGTGCCGCGCAGCACCGTGCCCACGAGGATCAGCACCATGCAGCCGAGCAGCGTGCGCTCGGTGCCGAAGCGCCGGCCAAGCCAGGGCGCGAGCGGCGCGAAGATGCCAAGGCACAGGATCGGCAGCGTGGTCAGAAGGCTAGCGGCCGTGGCCGAGAGGCCGGTGGCCTGGATGATCTCGGGCAGCACGACCGAGAGGCTCGCGAACACCGGCCGCAAGTTGAAGGCGATCAGCACCACGCTCGCGCCGAGCAGGATGCGGCGCGCGAGGCTGGGGGCCGGCGTGGGGCGAGGGGCGGGCAGGCTGTCGACCTCGGCGTCGATCAGCAGCTCTTCGGTGGTGTTGGCGGCGGGCGGATCGCGGTGAACGACGCCGGCTTGCAAAGGAATCGCACTCATTGGAATGCCTTCGTCTTCGTGCTTCGCACTGCGGCGCGCGCTTGCTTGGGGCGGCCCGGCGCGGTGCTCATGCGGTCCTCCGTGCCAGGGCGTCGAGCATCGGCGCCATGAAGTCGCGCACGGCGGTGGCGGCGCGTTCGGGGTCTCGGCTCGCGATGGCTTCGACGACGGCGCGGTGCGCGGCCTCGTCGGGCTCGGGCAGGCTGGTGCTCAGGGTGCTCGCGATGGTTTCCTTGATGTAGCCGGTGATGAAGCGGCAGGTCTCGGCCAGCGCGAGGTTGCCCGAGATGTCGACGATGGCCAGGTGGAAGGCGAGGTCGCGTTCGACGAAGCCGTCGCCGTCGTCCTCCGCATCGGGCACGCCGCGCTTGTCGAGCAGGGTGTGCAGGCGGCGCAGGTCGCGCGCGGTGTGGCGCACCGCGGCGAGCCGGGCGGCCTCGACTTCGAGCGCGCGGCGCACTTCGAATTGGTCGCGCAGGCTGGCCAGCCGCATCTTCTGCAGGCTGGCCGACGGGTCGTAGCCCGAGCGCACGAAGGTGCCCGAGCCCTGCCGCACTTCGAGCAGCCCGCGCGAGACCAGCGTTTTGACGGCCTCGCGCACCGTGCCGCGGCTCACGCCCAAGAGTTGCGCCAGTTGCGGCTCGATGGGAATGCGCGCGCCGATGGCCCAGCGGCCAGCGGAGATTTCATTGCGGATGCTGTCGGCGGCGGCGTCCGCCAGCGAGGTTCGGGGGGCTTGGGCGAGCATGTCTCGGGTGCCTATTCATTGAATCATTGGATGAATTTTGGCATTCGTGAAAAGCCGCAGTCGGCTTCATGGGCTCTTCGTCTTCCGGCCCTTCGGCCCTCCCCGCCGGGTTCAGCGGTTCTCGAGGCTGGCGGGCTTGGTCCGCGGCGGCGCCTGCCGCGGGTCGTCCAACTGCGCCATCAGCTCGGCGACGGCGCCCGCCACACGGTCCTGCTGCTCGGACACGGCGTCCGCGTAGACATCGATCTGGCTGTCGATGTTCAGCTCGCGCCGGATTGCCACCATGATCGGCTGCATCTTCGTGTTGATGGCCTGCAGCCCCAGCATCAGGCTCTTCACGAACTCGCCATGCAGCGCATGCCGTTCGACGTGCAGGGCCTGGCGCATCTCGCTGTGATCGCGCAGGAACTTGGTCTGCGTGTCGAGCGCGAGGTCGAGCGCGCGGCGCCGGGCCTCATCGCTTTCGGCGTTGCCCGAGGGCACGAACTGATCGATGGCCGAGAGCGCGCGCTTCTGCTCGGCCACCGCGCCTTCGCAGAGCGTTGTGTAGAAGTCGATTTCGCTGAGCACCTGCTGGATCGGCTGGGCCGCGCCGATGAGCTTGAAATGCAGCGCGCTGAAGGTGCCGATGAGGTCGGACACCAGCGCCGAGGTCTTCGCCTCCGACACCATCTGCAGCTTGGCCGCCGCCGCGAAGAAGCCCTGCAGCGGCTGCGCCGCGTCGGCCTTGTTGAGGTCCGCGGTCGGCAGCGAACTCAGGTAGGAACTGGCGTGCACGAACTGGTCGATCGCATGCAGGTAGACATCGCGGCGCAGGTCCGCCAGCCGCTGGGCCGCCTTCTCGTCCTTGTCGTGCCGAAGCTGCCGCATGAAGTGCCGCGCGTTGTCGCGGTTCGCCACCTTCACGCCCCACAGGGCCAGGGCTGCCGCGATCAGCGCGGCCCAGAAGACGTCGGGCACTTTCCGCAGGATGCCGAAGATGACGCCCGCGAAGACGAGGAAGTCACCCCAGAGTGCGGTCAATGAATCCATAGGGAGGCCGTGGGAGTGGGAGGCGGCGCCATCCTAAGGCACTGGCGAGGCGGTGAATAGCTGGCGTTTGACCGGGTGGGTAACCTGTCACCAACTGCCCGATGCCCCGCCGCCGCTGCTGGAACCGCCCCCGCCACTGTCGGAAGACGAAGACGACGACGAGCTGCTGCTGCTTGAAGAACTGCTGCTACTGCTCCACCCGCTGTCGCTGCTGTCGTTGTCATCGCCGCCCCCACCGCCTCCGTCGAACGGCAGGAATGCGAACAGCAGCGCAAGGAAGGTCGCCAGCGCGGCGGGGATCCAGCTCTCGTCGGGCACCGGACCCGGGTTCGTCTCCACCAGCATGAAGCCGAGGATGCCGAGCACGATGACCCACCGGATGAAGAAGCCGAGCTGGCTGCGTCGCCAGCTCTTTGCGATGCCGACGACGATGAGGCTGGTGAACAGCAGCGCGACGCCGCCGCACATGGCCCAGAGCAGGCCCCAGAAGAAGCGGTCCGCGCCGAGGTAGAAGCCGAGGGCGACCAGGCCCGCGATCAGAGCCGCCAGGCCGATGAAGAACCAGCGCGCGCCCTTGAACCGGCCCGACAGGTAGCCGACGCCGTACACCAGGCCGGCGGGCGTGAGTAGAAAGAGCGGCAGCGCGAGGTTCATCACCGCCAGCGCCGCGGCCGCCTGGCCGGCGACCACCAGCCCCAGCACCGTGAGCCGGCCCGGCCGCTTGCGGGGCGGCGTTTCCTGCGTCTGCAGGTCGGCCCACAGCGCTGAGCCCACCGCTGCTTCGCGGTCGGCGGCGCGGCGCACCTTGCGGCCGCGCTTGCCCGTGCCGCGCACCACCACGCGCGGTCCGGAGCCGGTGGCGGGCGCGGTGCGTCCGTACCAGATGCCGATGGCCAGCGTCCAGAGCATCGCGCCGAGCACGGCCCAGTTCACCTGCACGTTTTCGAGAGGCTGCAGGAACGCCGTGAGCGGATGTGGCTTCTTTTCCTCCGGCGCGGACGCTTCGGATTCGACCGGCTGCATCGCCACGGGCGCTTCGATCAGCGCCGACAGCGACTGCACGGCCGCCTGAATGCCGCCGGCGTAGTCGTTCTCGCGAAAGCGCGGCTTCATCTGCTGGTCGAGGATGCGGGCGGCCTGGATGTCGGTGATCCGGCCTTCCAGGCCCGTGCCGACTTCGATGCGCATCCTGCGGTCTTTCAGTGCCACCAGCAGCAGCACGCCGTCGTCTTCGCCCTCGCGGCCGAGCTGCCACTCGGCGAAAACGCGGGTGGCGTAGTGCTCGATGGAGTCCTCGCCCGTGGTCGGCACGATCAGCACCGCGAGCTGGGCCTGCGTGTTCTGCTCGAGGCCACGGATGTCGCTGCGAAGCGCATCGGCTTCGCGCGCGCCCAGCGTTTTCGTAAGGTCCACCACGCGCGAGTCCATGGCGGGCACGGGGACCGGCTTGGCCTCAGCGCCGCCATGCCAGGCGAGCATGGCGATGAACAAAAGCCCCATCCACAACTGCAGCCATGGCCAGGCTGTCTTCTGCCCCTTGCGACACTGCATCGGAATCGGTCCTCCAGTTGCGATGGTTGTTGTTGTCGTGGCGCCGTGCATGCTTATCGGCGCGCGCTCTTCGTCACCACGCCCGCGCCGCGCACTTCGAGCCTGCGCTGGTCGACCACCTTGCCGGAAGCATCGACCAGTTCGATCACGTGGCGCCCGGGCCATGGCAGCCACTGCGCGCTGTTGCCGCGCGCAAAGGGCTTGCCGTCGATGCGCCATTGCACGCCTCGGCCCTCGGACTCGAAGCGCACGCGCTGGCGCAGCGGCGGAATGTCGGGGTCGAGCGCGATGATGGTGCCGTCCGAGGGCGAGGTGATGCGCGCGGCGAAGGCGTCGGTCGCCATGCCGGTGTCGAGCGCGAAGAGCGGCTGCTCGGTGCCTTGCAGGAACCACTCGCTGCGTGCCGCCTCGATGGCGTTGCCGTCGGCGGCGGGGCCGAACTCCACGCGTGCCTCGACGAGGCCGGCGGGCGGTGCGGGCGCGC
This sequence comes from Variovorax paradoxus EPS, assembly GCF_000184745.1. Taxonomy (NCBI): domain Bacteria; kingdom Pseudomonadati; phylum Pseudomonadota; class Betaproteobacteria; order Burkholderiales; family Comamonadaceae; genus Variovorax; species Variovorax paradoxus. The sequence continues at coordinate 1,626,981 of NC_014931.1, forward strand.
GGCTCGCCTCGCGCGCGTGCAGGAAGCGCATCACCTCGGCCCACACCGGCGCGGCGCCGCTGGTGCCGCTCACGTCCCACATCGATGCGCCGCTCGCGTTGCCCACCCACACGCCGACCGTGTAGCGCTGCGACCAGCCCACGGCCCAGTTGTCGCGCATGTCCTTGCTGGTGCCGGTCTTTACGGCGGTCCAGAAGCGGGTGGAGAGGATGCTGTCGAGGCCGAAGGTGCGCGTGCGCGCGTTCGGATCGGAGAGGATGTCGCCGACGATGAAGGCGGCACGCGGATCGAGCAGCGGCGGGGCGGCCGCGGCCTTGGCCTTGTCGGCGGGCGTTGCGGGCGGCCGCGCGGTCAGCGTCGTCGTGCCGTAGCGCCCGCCGTTGGCCACCATGCGGTAGGCGTTGGCGAGCGACAGCAGCGACACCTCGGCGCTGCCGAGCGCGAGGCTGTAGCCGTAGTAGTCGCCGCTCTCGCGCAGCGGCAGGCCGGCCGCGCGCAGGCTGCGTGCGAAGGATTCGGGCGACACCATCACCAGCGTGCGCACCGCCGGCACGTTGAGCGATGCGGCCAGCGCGGTGCGCGCGGAGACGGGGCCTTTGAACTGGCGGTCGTAGTTCTGCGGAATGTAGAGGCCGCTCGCGGTGCTGATCTGCGCCGACGAGTCCTCGATCAGCGAGGCCGCGGTGATCCGCTTCTCGGCAATCGCCTGGCCGTAGAGCAGCGGCTTGAGCGTGGAACCCGGCTGGCGCAATGCGGTCACGCCGTCAACCTCGGCCGCCTGGCTCAACGGGCCGGACGAGCCGACCCATGCGAGCACTTCGCCGCTCGCGTTGTCGAGCACGACCAGCGCGCCGTCTTCCACGTGCCGGTCGCGCAGCTCGCGCAGGTGGCGCTGCAAGGAGTCGAGCGCAAAGCGCTGCAACGGCGCGCGCAAGGTGGTGCGAACGCTCGTGTCTTTCCCTTTCTGCGGAGCAGTCGGATTGGTAGCTGCCACATCCCGCAGCTCGCGCAGCACGCGGCGCGCGGCATGCGGCGCAATGCCCTCGTTCGCATCGAAGGCGCGCCGCTGAACCGCCGCGCTGGTGAACATGTCGATGGCATCGCAATCGACCTTCTGCCCGGGCTCCATCGCGCGCAGCACCTCGCAGGCGCGCTGAGCCACGAGCGCGGGCTTGGCATTGGGCGCGCGCACCAGCGCGGCGGCCACGGCGGCCTCGCGCGCATCGAGGCCGCTGGGCGCCTTGCTGAACAAGGTGCGCGAGAGCGCATCGATGCCCACGATCTCGCCGCGGAAGGGCACGGTGTTGAGGTAGGCCTCCAGGATCTGGTCCTTGCGCCAGCTGCGCTCCAGCTGGGTGGCCGCCACGGTCTGGCCGATCTTCTGCGTGAAGCTGCGACCGCCGGACGCGCGCCGCAGGTCGTCGTCGAGCAGGCCCGAGAGCTGCATCGTGATGGTCGATGCGCCTCGGGTGCGCGTGTTCCAGAGATTGCTCCAAGCGGCGGACGACGCCGCGCGCCAGTCGATGCCGCTGTGTTCGTAGAAGCGTCTGTCTTCGCTCAGCACCATGGCCGTGCGCAGGGCCGGCGACACGTCGGCCAGCGCGATCCACTGGCCGCGCCGCACGGTGGCGTCGGTGCGCACGCGCTGCAGCAGTTCGCCGTTGCGGTCGAGCACGGCGGTGTCGGAGGAGCGGAAATCGCGCTTCACGTCCTCGAAGCTGACGAGTGCCCACGCCGGGTGCGCACAGGCCGCGGACAGCAGGGCCACGGCGAAGGCCCGATGAATGGAAAGCGCAAGCAACGGCATCGAAGGCAAGGTGGTTCAGAACGGGTGCCCGCATTCTCTGCGATGCACCACGAGACCCCCGCCTACTCGGCAACGGGTGGCTTGCCGCCTTGCCGGCACGACGACTTCGACCCAAAGTTCACAGCAGATTCCACATCCGGTAACGAACTTCACGCGAAGGCTTCAATGGAGAAACCCAACGCGTACCGGCGTGGCCTTCAATGCCCTACCGGCTCGCTGGAGGCGAGCGCGGTTTCATAACCACTCCAAGGAGAACGCATCATGATGATGAAGACACTGACGATCGTGCTGGCCGCATCGGCCGCCCTGGCCGGTTGCGTGGTCGCACCGTACGACAACAACCCGCCGCCGCGCGCCCAGCGCGACCGTGACCGCGACGGCATACCGAACCGCGCCGACCGTGATCGCGATGGCGACGGTGTCCCGAACCGCTACGACCGGGCGCCCAACAACCCGAACCGCTAAAGAAAAAAAGGCCGCGAAGCACTGCGCTTCGCGGCCTTTCTCTTGAGTCTTGCGCGGCTCGCCTTATCCCGGCCGGCGCGCCATCAGCGCCCAGATGCCCGCTGCACTCAGCAGCGAACCCCCCGTGAGATTGAAGCGCCGCTGCGCGCGCGGCGACGAAAGCAGCTTGCGCGCGGAGCCCGCGAACACCGCATACAGCGTCGCGTTCAGCGCCGCCATCGCCACGAAAGTCACGGCCAGCACCCACATCTGCCGCGTCACGTCGGCGGCCGGGCTGATGAACTGCGGCAGGAACGCCACGAAGAACACGATGCCCTTGGGGTTCAGCGCTGTCACCAAATAGGTGTTGGCAAAGAGCTTCCAGCGCGAGGCCGGCGCCGCGGGCGCGGCCATCTCGGTGGACATGATCCCCGCGCGCATCAGCCGGATGCCCAGGTACAGCAGGTACAGCCCGCCGATCCACTTCACCACCGTGAACCAGAACGCCGAAGTCGCGAGCAGCGCGCCCAGGCCCAGCAGCGACACCACCAGCGCGGTCGAGTCGCCCAGCGCCACCGCGGCGACCAGCGGCACATTGGCGCGGCGGCCGTGCGACATCGAGTAGCTGATCACCGTGAGGATGGTCGGCCCCGGAATGATCAGGAGCACGGCGGAGGCCGCGACGAAGGCGAGCCAGAGTTCGATGGGCATGAGGTTGTCTCCTGGTGGTGTTGGTGTTCGGGTTGGTGAAAGCGGGGCGCTTCGTCAGCTACCGATAGCCGTGCGCGCCACATGCCAGGCGCCGCGATGCCCGTCCACGTAGCTGATCGGCGAATTGGCCAGGTCGTCCAGGTCCGCATCGTCCAGGCAGGTCACGTTCACGCCGTAGGCGCTGGCGCCGGTGTCCGGCGAATGGCCCACGCCGAAAGCCCGCACGCCGCAGCGCTTGCACACGATGTAGTGGCTGTTGCTGGTGTCGAGCATCTGCTCGGTGAGTTCGGATTCGCCCGCGAGCAGCCGGAAGGCGTCGGGCGCGACGATGGCGGGCCAGAAGCGCGTCTGGGTGCAGATCGCGCAGTTGCACCGCAGGGTGCCCAGGCTCAGGTCGATGTCGGCTTCGAATCGCACGGCGTCGCAGTGGCAGCCGCCGGTGTAGGTCTTTTTCATGTGCTTGTTCGGTGCTCCGTGAGTCGATGGGAGCAGCCGGCAAACACGATATCAAAGGCCGTGCCGACAGGCATCGGCGAGGGCTTTTCTTCTTCTTTTCAGGCCGGTGCGGTGCCGAAGCGGGCGGCCGACCGGGCCTTGGCGCGCTCGGCCTCGACCGCGCGGTCCTTCGGCTCGGCGGTGGTGACCAGCGAGTCGATCAGGCGCGCCGCGGTCGCGGCCACCTCGTCGACCGCGCGCTCGAAAGCTTCTTCATTGGCCTTGGACGGCACGCTGAATCCGCTGAGCTTGCGCACGAACTGCAGCGCGGCGGCGCGTATCTCCTGCTCGGTGGCGGGGGGCTCGAAGTTGTAGAGGGTCTTGATGCTTCTGCACATGGGCGGGTTCTCCGATTGCAGTGAAGGTTTCAGTCTAGCGAAGCAGCGCCATCCTGAAAGCATCGTGGTAGGTGCCGTCGATCAGGCTGGCGCGCCGCGCGAGGCCTTCGTGCTCGAAGCCCAGCCGCTCGTACAGCGCCTTGGCGTTCAGGTTGTCCGCGCGGACCGAGAGCTCGATGCGCGTGAGCCCGCGCGCCCACGACCTGTCGATCGCCGCCTGCAGCAGCTGCGTGCCCATGCCCCGGCCGCGCGCCTCGGGCAGCAGGGCGATGCCCAGGATCCCGATGTGCGCGCGCGAATGCCCGAAGACCGGCGACACGTCGCACCAGCCCACGACCTTGTCCTCGGCATCGGCATCGACAGCGACGACGTGCGGGAAGCCTTGAGCCAGCACGTCGCGGTAGAAGGCGAGCGAGTTCTCCCACGGCGGCGCCTGGGTCAGCGCGAGGTATTTTTGTTCGCGTGCCACGACGTCGAGCGCCTTGTGCAGGCTCTCGAAGTGGCGCTCTGCGGTAGCGACGATGGAATGGACAGTCATGCGAGAGGCCTCGTTGCCAGTGGATCCGCCGGCGGAAAGCGGCTTTCGCAAGAAGATAGCCGAATCAAGGGGGCACCCCTGATCCGGCGCCGTCCGCTTCAGGCGAAGCGCAGCACCGGCTCCACGGCCAGCGCCACGGCCGCGAGCCGTGCGTCGTCGCCGCGCACCGACGAGAGCATCAGCCCCACCGGCAGTTCGTCCGGCGCATGGCACGGCAGGCTGAACGCGCACCCGTCGAGAAAGTTGATCGCGAAGGTATTGCGCAGCAGGAGGCCGTTGGCCTGGAAGAACGCCGCGTCCTCGGCCAGCGATGCGATCGGCGGCGCGATGATCGGCACGGTCGGGCAGATGAGCGCGTCGAAGCCTTCGAGCGCGTGTCCGACACGGCCGATCCAGTCACGGCGGTGGTCCTGCATGACGATGTAGTCCGCGGCGCGCACCTCGGTGCCGAGCGCGATGCGGGCGGCCACGCGCGAGTCGAACCCCTCGCGCTTCGCAGCGAAGCGCTCGCGGTGAACAGCCGATGCTTCAATGGGCGAGAAACCGCCGGGCGCGTTGATCGACGCGATCTCGGCGAGTTCGGCGAGCGTGATGTCCACCACCTCCGCACCCGCCGCCGACAGCGCCTGCACCGAACGCTCGAAAGCGCGCGCGACGGGGGTCTCGATGCTATCGAACATCAGCGTGCGCGGCACCGCGAGGCGCAGGCCTCGGAGCGGACGGCGGCGCACCACCAGCGGCACGTCGGCAATCGCCGCGTCGGCGACGAGGCAGTCTTCGACGCTGCGTGCCATGGCGCAGACGGTGTCGAGCGAACGCGCGAGCTCGAAGGCGCCGGTGCGCGGCACGCGCGACTGCGTGCTCTTGAAACCGACGAGCCCGCAGAGCGCGGCCGGGATGCGGATCGACCCGCCCGTGTCCGACCCCAGCCCCGCGACCGCGAGGCCCAGCGCCACCGACACGGCCGCGCCTGACGACGAGCCGCCCGGAATGCGCGGCATGCCCGCATCGGCCGGGTTGTGCGGCGTGCCGTAGTGCGGGTTGATGCCCACGCCCGAGAACGCGAACTCCGTCATGTTGGTCTTGCCGACGATGGCTGCACCCTGCGTGCGCAGCCGCGCCACGGCCACTGCATCGCGCGCGGCCGGCGGTTCGCCTTCGCAGACGGCGGAGCCGGCCATCGTGGTTTCGCCCGCGACGTCGTAGAGGTCCTTGACCGACACCGGCAGGCCCGCGAGCGCGCCGAGCTGCACGCCGGCCTTCTGCGCCGCGTCCGCATGGCGCGCTGCCGCGAGTGCCGCATCGGCGTAGGTCCTCGTGAACACATGCTGCGCCGAGGGCAGCGCGGCCGCTTCGAGCACTTGCCGGATCAGCGCTTCGTGCGTCAGCTCGCCGCGCGCGATGCGTTCGCGCAGCGTGGCGATGGGGAGGTTGCCGGTGCCGCGCATCACGCCACCACCGGCAGTGCGCTCACCGCATAGCGATGCACGATGCGCCGCTGCAGGCGCGGGTCGTGCAGTTCGATTTCCATCTGCGCGGCCGGGCGGATGCCTTCGCCCTTCGCATTCGGCAGCGCACCGAGCGTGCCGCAGGTCATGAAAAGGCCCTCGGGTGCCGCATCCGCGCCCGGCATGCCGTCGCGCAATGCGGCGAGCGGGCGGATCGATGCGAGCGTGCCGCGCTGGTAGTCCACCCAGCGGCCGTCCTCGAGGATGCGCGAGTGCAATTCGATCTCGTCCTGGTGCGCTTGCACATCGCGCCAGCGCCAGGCCACCTGGGCCACGGGCTTGGCGCACATCTGCTTGGAGACGGCGACCGAGTAGCTCTCGACCTGGCGGTCGGTGTGGTCCGAGGCCACGCTCAGCCACCACTCGCCTTGCGAGAAGAAGAACACGGGCTCGGCCTCGCCGGAGCTCTGGTCGCCCAGCGCCTCGATGGCGGGCGACTGGGTCAGCAGTTGCGCGGCCACGCGGTAGTACAGCGGCACGCTCGAAGGGCGCGGCACGCCGATGGCGGCCAGCTCCTCGATGTGGTGTTCGATGGCCGCGACGTCGCGGCCGGTCCATCCGGCCACCACCAGCGCGGTGGGTTCGATGGAGCGCAGTTCGATGGCGCGGGCGCCGTCGGCGCTCACGGTTTCACAGGCAAAACGCAGATGCATGTCGGTCTCGGTTGGGGTTCAGGCTTCCAGGGGCTTCTTGGCGGTTTCGCGGGCGATGACGAGCGCGACCAGCGTGATGCACAGGGCCACCGTCACGTACAGCGACACGGCCACCGTGGTACCCCACGACTTGTAGAGGCTGGCGATGATCAGCGGCGCGAAGCCGCCGCCCAGGATGCCGGCCAGCGTGTACGCCAGCGACGAGCCGGCATAGCGCACGCGGCCCGGGAACTGCTCGGTCACGAAGGCCGCCTGCGGGCCGTACATGATCGCGTGGATGATCAGTCCGACCACCACCGCCGCGCAGATCGCGATGGGCTGTGCGCTGTTCATCAGCACGAAGAACACGAAGGCCCAGACGATGCCCAGCAGGGCGCCGGCGATGTAGACGGGCTTGCGGCCGATGCGGTCCGACAAGCTGCCGAAGTACGGCACCGCGATCGCGTTGCAGGCCGCGCCGATCATCGTGGCGGTGAGCGCCAGCGGACGCGACAGGTGCAGCACCGTTGTCACGTAGGTCAGCGTGAACACCACGACCAGCGCGTACAGCACGTCGGAGCCGATGCGCGAACCGCCGGCCACCAGCAGGCGGCGCCAGTGCTGCCTGAACACTTCCTTCACGGGCGTCTTGGCGGTGGCCTTCTTCTGTTCCATCTCGAGGAACACCGGCGTTTCTTCCACGCCGCTGCGCAGCCACAGGCCGAACAGCACCAGTGCCACGCTGGAGATGAAGGGAATGCGCCAGCCCCAGGCCATGAAGTCTTCCGGGCTCAGCCAGGCCGAGACCGCAGCGATGAAGCCGGTGCCGATCAGCGTGCCGAACGACGGGCCGATCTGCGTGAACGAGGCGTTGCGGCCGCGTTCATCGGGCTTGCCGTGTTCCATCGACAGCAGCACCGCGCCGGCCCATTCGCCGCCGAGCGCCACGCCCTGCACGAAGCGCAGCGCGACCAGCGCGACCGGTGCCCAGATGCCCCAGGTCGCGTAGGTCGGCAGCAGCCCCATGAGGCCGGTGGAGACACCCATGATGACCAGCGTGGCCACCAGCACGAAGCGCCGGCCGAGCCGGTCGCCCAGATGCCCGAACACCACGCCGCCGAGCGGCCGCGAGATGTAGCCGACCGCATAGGTCGAGAAGGCGAGGATGGTGCCCGTGAGCGGATCGAACGACGGGAAGAACACCGCGTTGAAGACCAGCGCGGCCATGATGTTGTAGACGGTGAAGTCGTACCACTCCAGCGTGGTGCCGATGGAGCTGGCCATCGCGAGCCGGCCCATCTTGGGCGGTGCCGCGGCGGTGGCCGGGGCCTTGAGAACGTGTTCGGTCATGGAGATGCCCTTGTTCAATGGAGAGAGGAAAGTCGGGAGGCGTGAGATCAGTTCAGCTCGGCTGCACTCAGCTTCCAGCCGAGTGCAAGCAGCCAGCCGGCGGCCGGGTCGGCGTCGAGCGCGGCGGCTGCCGCGGTGCGTGCGGTGCGCGCGGCATCGGCGCTGCTGGTTTCAATCACCAGCATCGGCTGCAGCACGCGGCCTTCGGTGGCTTCGCGCGGCAGCGGCGTGCTGAGCGTGGTGTCGGGGGCGAGCAGGTACGACTGCACGAAGCCTGCCTGCTCGGCGAGCTGGCGGCCGGCCGCGGCGGCATGCGCGACCAGTACCTCGACGTCGCCAGTCACAGCGAGCGGCAGCACGACCACGTGGCTGCCGCTGCCGAAGCCCGTCACCGCCCGCACGGCGCACACGCGGCGGATCGGCTGGCGCATGCGGTCGAGGTTGGCGAGGGACCACGGCGTCTGCTTCTCGAAGGCGGCGCGGTAGCCCGGCGAGCCGAACACGGCCAGCGATTCGGTGCGGTACAGGCCCAGGTACTTGCGCCCGCCTTCGAGCGAGAAATAGCGTCCGCCCGAGAGAAAACCGGGGATGCGCACGCGCTCTTCCACATGCTCCTTGTCGTACCAGCGGTTGAAGTCGGCCTCGTCGGCCGGCTCCACGTCGGACGCGACGAAGAGCATGCCGTTCGCGTTCGCTGCGAGAGGGGAAGAGTCAGGTGCGTTGTTCATGGCGACGGAAGAGGAGGCGGGCCTTCGAAAAATGAAGGCGCGATCTTCCGTCGCGAGGTCGGACTGTCACAAACGAGTTTTTTTGGGCGACAGCCACAAGAATTACTGGCCCCTTTTCGGGGCCGGAATGCGCCAATTTGAGGGTTAACCCTCTGAAGCTGCGCTCCAGGTTGGTGCGATTGCCGAGGTCGTGAACTGGTCGGAGGCCCGGCAGGCCAGCTCGGCCACGAGCCGGATCGCGTCGGAGTCGGCCGCTTCCAGGTGGCTCACCACAATGCGCTGCGGCGAGATGAGCGCATCGCATTCGATGATCCGCACATCGCCCGCGGCCACGTATTCGTAGCAGGGCGGCAGCGGCACCAGCGCATTGCCGAAGCCCGCCTTCACCAGCCGCGCGAGCGCCGAGATCGAACTCACGCAATGGACCTTGCCGAGCGGAATGCCCGCCGCGCGAAAGAGGTTCTTGAGCGCCTCGTGCGGCTGTGAACCGGGGCTCATGGTCAGCACGGGTTGGCGCAGCAACTGCTCGACGGTCTGCGTGCCCTCGGCGCCGATCGGGCCGACCCAGCCCATCGGCATCGGCAGGCACGGCGTGCTCACGATGCCCGCGCCAGCGATGTGATCGGTCTGCAGCGCGATATCAAGCGCGCCCTCGCGCAGGCCCCGGTGCAGCGCGAGCGTGGTTTCGGAGGTGAGCTGAACCTCGATGCCCGGGTAGGTGGAGCGCAGGTTGGTCAGAAAGCCCAGCAACCAGGTGTGGACGACGGTCTCGATGGCGCCGATGCGAACGAGCCCGAGGATGTCGCCGCGCGGGCGGCCGAGCGAGACGATCTCGCGGCGCAACTCGAGCAGCCGCTCGCCGTAGTCCATGAGCCGCACACCCACCGGCGTGAGCCGCAACTCGCGCGCGTCGCGCTCGAAGAGGCGCGCGCCGATGTCTTCTTCCAGCGAGGCCACGCGGTTGGACACCGCCGCCTGCGTGATGTGGAGCCGGTCGCTCGCCGCGCGAAAGCTGCCGAGGCGTGCGGCCCAGAGGAAGGCTTCGACAAATCTTGTATTCATGAGGGCACCTGCGGGGCATTTTGCCCGCAACCTGTCCTGCAATGGCGCTCACGTTCGCGCTTGCGGACGCGAACACGCGCCGGATCACCGGGTCCGTTTCCTGTCGAAGAACGCTTGGCGCCAGGGCATGACCTCGACAGAGGCGAACAGCTGGCCGCTGTTGAAGGGGTCTTCGCGCGCGAATGCCTGCGCGGTCTGCAGGTCGTCGGTGTCCACGACGATCAGGCCGCCGATCGGCTGGCCGTCGGCGTCGAGCAGCGCGCCGCCGGCCAGCATCATGTGTTGACGCGCGGTCAGGTAGTCGAGGTGGGCGGGCTTGAGCGCTGCGCGCAGCGCCTCTGCGTGCGGCTTGTCGAGCGCAATGATGGCGAATGGCATGGGGACTTCCCGGCGGTCGTTTGCGGAGGAGGCCTCTTCAGCTCGGCGTGATGCCGGCCTTGGCGATGATGGCGCTCCAGGTCTGCATCTCACGCGCGATGAAGGCCTGGAACTGCGCGGGCGTGCTGCCCACCGGCTCGGCGCCGTTGGTCACCAGGGCCTCGCGCGTGATGTTCGTCTGCAGCGCCTTGCGCACCTCGGCGCTCAGGCGCTCGACCACCGCGGGGTCGGTGCCGGCTGGAGCGAGCACGCCGGTCCAGGCGCTCACGTCGAAGGGCTTGCCGCTGATCTCGCCGACCGTTCGCACCTCGGGCAGCGACGCCGAGCGCCTGGCCGTCGACGCCGCGAGGGCGCGCAGCTTGCCGGACTTCACGAGCGGCCCGGCCGCCACCACGTTGGCGAACATGAGGTCGACGTGGCCGCCCATCACGTCGGCCAAGGCAGGGCCGGTGCCCTTGTAGGGCACGTGCGTCATCGAGACGCCCGATTGCAGCGCGAGCAGCTCCATCGACAGGTGGTCGGCCGTGCCGCTGCCCGTGGATGCGAACGACAGGCGCCGCGCCCTGGCCTGGGCGAGCGCCTCGTCCATCGAATGGATCGACGAGGTGGACGACGCGACCATGATGAAGGGCGACTGCACCGCCAGGCTCACCGGCGCGAAGGCCTTGACGGTGTCGAACGGCAGGTTCTTCATCATCGACGGGTTGGTGGCGTGCGGCACGCTCGCCACCAGCAGCGTGTAGCCGTCGGGCGCCGCCTTGGCCACGTACTCCGAGCCGATCACCGTGCTGGCGCCGGGCTTGTTGTCCACGTAGAAGGTCTGACCGAGCGATTCGGACATGCTCACCGCGATCGCCCGCGCGACCACGTCGGTTCCGCCGCCGGCCGTGAAGGGCACCACCACCCGCACCTGCCGGTTGGGGTAGGGGCTGGCGGCATGCGACGGCACCGCGCCCAGGAGGCCGGTGCCGCAGGCCCCGGCCAGCGCAGTGATGAGTTCTCGACGGTTCATGGTGTTCTCCGGGTGATGGCGCGCTGATGGCGGTGTTGACGTGCGATGGGGACGGGGAGGCGAAGGTGCGGGCGGCTAGGCGTTGAAATGCAGCCGCAGGCCGGGCTCGGGCCATGGCAGCGACACGAGCTGGCCGGTGGCCGACAGCGTCAGGTAAGCCGTCTTCAGGTCCGGGCCGCCGAAGCAGATGTTGGTGACGTAGATGTCGGGAAATGCCTGCTGGCGCACCAGCTCGCCGGTGGGCGCGATGACCGAGATCGCGCCCGTGACCAGCGTGGCGACGCACACATGCCCGCTCGCTTGCACCGCCAGGCTGTCGAAGCGCTGGAAGCCCGGCAGCCCGCAGACCAGGCGCCCGCCGTGCGGCGAGGGAAACGGGTGCTTGTCGACGATGCCAGGTGCGACGATGTCGAAGGCCCACAGGCGCGCGGTCTCGGTTTCGGCCACGTACAGGACCCGGTTGTCCGGCGACAGGCCGATGCCGTTGGGCGACAACAGGCCATAGGCCAGCTCGACGATGCGCGAGCCGTCGGGTAGCGCGTAGTACACGCCGCCGCTGTCGCGCGCACGCGCACGCTTCTTGCCGAAGTCGGTGAAGTAGAAGCCGCCATGCGCGTCGAACACAAGGTCGTTGGGCGACGAAAGCCGGTGTTCGCCGCAGTGGGTGTAGAGCGTCGTGATGCTGCCGCCGGCAAGGTCGACGCGCCGGATGCTGCCGCCCTCGTAGTCGGGCGCCGGCCCGGTCGAGGTGAAACGGCCAGGCACATAGGCGCTGCCGCCGTTGTCGCAGACATAGAGCGCGCCGTCGGGCCCGATCGCGGCACCGTTCGGGCCGCCGCCGCAGTCGCTCAGCGTGTGGATTTGCCCGTCCGGCGCGACCCGCACGATGCGCCCGGCGCGCATCTCGACCAGCACCACCGAGCCATCGCCCAGTGCCACCGGGCCTTCAGGAAATTGCAGACCCTCGGCCAGGATTTTCATGATCTCGCTCGACCTGTTCCGACGTGCACGACGCCGGAAAAAGCCTTGTCTCTTAATGATTTAGGCGCCAAAGATAGCGTTCTGGCCGCTGCGCTTCAATCACAATTAACTCATGCGAGAAATGACTAAAAGTCATCCCCTCGCTAGGCCGCGAGCAGGTTCATCCGCGCGAGCAGCTTGCGGCCCAGGGGAATGCGCTTGGCCACGTCGGCTTCGCCGTGCATGTCGATGTTCAGCGCAAAGCTCTGCACGCTGCCGTTCGCCTGCGCCACCCAGCCGACCCACCAGCCGAGCGAGAAGCCCGGCGTTTCGTACCAACCGGTCTTGCCGTGCAGGGCGTGCGTCGGCATCTTTTCCAGCAGCGTGATCTCGTGGACCATGTCCTGCGTACGCGTCGACATCGGCAGGCTGCGCTGCGCGAGCCGCATCAAGAAGCGCACCTGTTCGGCGGCCGAAATCTGCAGCTTGTCGTTGACCCAGAACTGGTCGACCTCGGTGTCCAGTGTCTCGTTGCCGTAGTGCAGCTTCGCGATCCATTCGTTCATGCGCGCGAGGCCGATGCGGCGCGCCACCCCGCGGTAGATCGGCAGGTGCGAGACGCGGATCGCGTCGCGCAGGTTCATGTCGCGCTCCCACTCCTTGCGCTTGTAGGTGCCGCCGCCGTAAGGGAGGATTTCGTCGATGTCCTTCACCGCGCCGGTCTCCAGCGCGATCAGGCTGTTGGGAATCTTGAAGGTCGATGCGGGGCTGTAGCGCTTGTCGGCGCGCCGGCGGTCGACCACGGTGAGCTTCGCGGTGGCGCTGTCGAGCACCACCCAGGTTCCGCGCACACCCGCTTCCTTGAAGTGAGTGGCGAGGTCAGGGCGCTCCTCGACATGTACGACGGGCCTGGCCGCGTCGGCAAAAGGGGTGGCGCCGAGAGCGGCGAGCAGGCCGCAGCCGCTCTGGGCAAGAAAAGTCCTGCGGCGTGCGGCGCGGGGCGTGCGGGTCGTGAACGGGGCTGGAACAAGAGGCATGGTTTGCGTGCTATGCGGAATGGAACGTGCCGGATCATCCGGCGCACGCTCGCCATCCACAACGCAAGCAGCCTGTCGCTTCGTCACCCGCGTAACGGCCGTAACCGCGGGGCGCCGTCAGCTGTCGTCGATCAACCCACGCTCGCGCGCCTGCTGCTCGTTGCCGAAGATCGCCATCGCGGTGCGCATGCGCTTGAAGCCCAGCTTCTTGTAGAAGGGCTCCTTGCCCGCCACCGCATACAGGATGATCTTGCGATGCCCGCGCGAGAACTCCACGAGCTTCGCGACGATCGCCTTGCCGAGGCCGGTGCCCTGGCAGTCCGGGTGCACGGCCACGTCGCAGATGTAGGAGCAGTCGAGGCCGTCGGCCACTGCGCGGCCGGCGCCGACCAGCCGGCCATCTTCATAGACGAGGCACTTGAACAGGCTGTTGGAAAACACGACCTGCAGGTCGGCCGGCTTTTTGTGGCCGAGCGGGGCGATCTCGTAGAGGCGGGAGAGCTCGTTCCAGTCGAGCGCTTCGAGCGTGTGTCGCCATTCGAGGCTCATCGCGACACTCCGCTGCGCATCCTCGCTCACTGGCCCATTGAATAGAAGAATTCCTCGCGCACGATCTTGCCGTCCTTGACGGTGTAGAGCGCCATTTCTTCCATCGTGAAGCGTTGCTTGGTGGGCTTCATGGTCACGTCGAACTTGAAGCCGACGATGAAGCGGTCGTCATGCGGCCACGGGCCCGCGACCTGCCAGGAATGCACCTCGTGGTTGGCGGTCCACCATTCGCCCTTGGCCTGGATGGCCGCAAGGCCGACCGCCTCGCGCGACTGGCCGGGCGGACCGCCCGCCTCCACGCTCACGGCTTCGGGTGCGTAGAGCACGCGGGCCTCGTCGAACTTTCCTTCCTTGCAGAGCGCCACGAGCTTGTTGGCGATTTCCAGGGTGTTCATGAGTTCTCCTATGAAAGACGCAGGGGGATGGCGGAGGCGGGAGTGTAGGCCTGGGCTGGTGTCGCGTGCTACCTCTGCGTGTTCGAGGCGTGCTGTCGGAGGGAGGTCATGCAGGCTGGAGAAGATCCCACTTGTTGCCGCAGAGGTCCAGGAAGACCGCGACCGTGCCGTGCGGCTCGTGCCTCGGTTCTTCGAGAAAGCGGACGCCGTGCGCCTTCATGTGTGCGTGGTCGGCGGCGAAGTCCCGCGTGTGCAGGAACAGGAAGACGCGGCCGCCGGCCTGGTTGCCGACCGCCGCCTGCTGTTCGTCGTTCGCGGCCTTGGCGAGCAGCAGCGTGGCACCTGCATTGCGCGAAGGCGCGACCACCACCCAGCGCTTGCCGGGGCCGCGCGGCGTGTCTTCGAGAAGGTCGAAGCGCAGCGCTTCGGTGAAGAATCGGATGGCTTCGTCGTAGTCGTGGACGAGGAGGGTGACGGTGGCGAGATGTCGGGGCATCGGCTGGCCCGATCGATCAGGTGAAAACAATCGCCGTCTTGTGCGCAATGCTCAACCGGGCCGACTCATACAGCAGCAGCCACGATTCGATTTCCCGGTAGAGGCCTTCGTCTTCGCCCATGCTGTCGCTGATCCGTTCGGCTTCCTCGTCCGACAGTTGCCCGTCCGTGAGCGCGATGCCCAGCGCAGGCGCGACCAGCACCAGTTCCTCGAGCAAACGGTACGAGGAGCCGAGCATGCCGCCGGGCAGGTCGGTCTCGTCTTCATCGGCAAAGATCACTTCCTCGAAGTCGACCGGCACATAGAAGCCTTCCGCGTCGGAGTGGCACAGCAGGTGGCTCTCGAAGGTGCTCGCCACGTCTTCGAGCGTCTCGTCTTCCGTGGGGTCGGTGTCTTCGGGCAGCGGCGTCGCCATCCATCCGGGCGTCGTCACGCGGTGCGCGTAGGCGCGGCGCAGGTAGTGGATGAACGAGTAGGGCAGGCCGTCGATGGGTGCGCGCGAATCGAGCGGCGGCAGCATGCGGGGCTCCACGTGCGGCGGCAGGCCCGCCTCGGCGAGCTTGCGGTTCACGACCGCGAAGTCTTCATCGAAATGCTCGGCGCTCTCGGGATCGTTTTCGATCAGGTCGGCGAGGATGCCGACGGCAATGGCCAGGCCCATGGGGTTCTCCAGGTTGTGGGTGGGTTCGCTGCGATGCGATGGTGGCGACAGCCGGTGAAGGCGGCATGACGGCCGGCCTTCACCGTGGGTTGCTTCGTTACTTCGCCGCCTCCACCTTCACGCGCGCATTCGGCGCCTCGCCGAACATCTCGGGCGCATACATCGCTTCGACTCGGCTCGGCGGCAGCGCGAAGTCGCCGACGTTGTTCAGGCGCACGGTGTATTCCATCTTCACCACGCCCTTGGGCAGGTACTCGTAGTAGCTGCGGAAGGCCTCGAAGCTGCGTTCTTCGAAAGCGGCCCAGCCGGCGCCGGACTTCTTCTCGCCCTGCGTGGCGATCTGCGAGTCACGGCCGAGGCCGCCGCCCAGGATGGTCGCGCCACCCGGGATCGGGTCGCTGATCACCACCCAGGTCATGTCGGCACTGGCGTTCACTTCCAGCGTGACGCGCAGCACGTCGCCGCGGGTGTACTTGCCCGCGGTGGCCTGCTCGACCGGCGTGATGGTCTTCTTGATCGCGTAGCCGGCGGCGAACGGCGCCTTCAGCTGCACGGCGGCAATGGACTGCAGCGTGAGCCACGGCTTGCCGGTGCCTTGCTGCGTCACCAGCAGCGTGTCGCGCACGGGCGCACCGGAAGGCGATGCGGCCCACGGCAGGAACATCGTGTTGTTCTTCAGGTTGCCCGGCGATGCGGGCGCGCCGAAGAAGGTGGTCTGGTTCGGTGCACCGGCCGCGTCGCTGGTCTTCACGCGTTCGACCTGGCTCCAGTTGACCTGGGCCTTCACCGCGCCGAGCGTGGCGGCCGTGACGCCGGCCACCGGCGTGCTCTCGAACACCTTGCTGAATTTCTCCAGCGCGAGCCCGCCCCACAGGTTGGCGGTGGTGGTGTGCCAGGCGCCGTTCTGCTGGCGGCCGATGAAGCCGTTGGCGAGCTTGCCGATGTCGTCCTTCCAGCTCGGATCGTCCATCACGCTGAGCAGCAGGCGCGCGGTGTTCACGTCGCCGTTGGTCATGAGCCACCACCAGTAGTCGTCCTGCTCGGTGCTGAAGATGAGCTTGGTGCCTTGATACGACAGGCGCGCCTTCAGCACGTTGTTGGCTTCGTCCAGGCGTTGCTGGCGCTGCGGCACGTCGTTCACGCGCTTCAGGATATTGAGCCAGTCGATCACCGCGCTGGTGGGCCACTGGTTCGGCGCGATCGTGATGCTGCCCAGCATGCTGCCCTTCGCCTTGCCGTAGCGCGAGAGTGCTTCGAGCGCGGCGAGCTTGCGCACGTCCAGGTCCTTGCGCGGGCTCCAGAACTCGCGCGTGATGCGGCCTTCGACAAAGGCGATCAGGCCCGATTCCATCGGCGCGCGCACGTCGTCGGCGAGCGCGAAGGCGGGGTTCAGCTGCGCGGCCTCGTTCGTCGCTGCGAGCAGGTACGAGGTGAGGATGTCGCTGCCGCGGTTGGCTTCGCCGTCGCGTGGCGGGAAGTAGTTGGCGAGGCCGTCGCCGTCCAGGTACGTCGGCAGCGTCGCCAGCACGCCCTGCCACATCTTCGCGTCGCGCAGGCCCACCGACTTGCTGGTCTTCTGTTCGAGGCAGATGAAGGGGTAGTTCGCGAACCAGTCGCGCACGCCCGGCAGGCCTTCGGCGAGCTTGGGCTGCAGAGACAGCTTCAGGCCGCCGCGGCCCGGGAGGGCGTCGGCGGGCGGTGCCACGTCGAGCGTGAACGGGCCGTCGATCTGCACCAGCGTGGCCTGCTGCACCGTGAGCGGCACCGAGGGCACGATGCGCTGGCGCACCTTGAGCGCATCGCGTGCGCCGCCGAGCGTGTCCTTCGCCTCGATTTCCCACAGGATGGCTTCGGCGCGCGTCTGCGCGAGCTGCGCGGGCGCGGTCACGGTCCATGCGACTTCACGCGCTTCGCCGGCCGGAATGTCCACGGTCTGCGTCTCCAGCGTGAGCAGCGTGGCGCGCGGCGTGGCCTCGACCTTCATCGGCTTTTGCGTGGTGTTGCGCAGCGTGATCTGGGCGCGGAACTGATCGTCCTCGCGCACCAGCGGCGGCAGGCCGCTGATGATCTGCAGGTCCTGCGTGGCCTGGATGCTCGCCTGGCCGGTGCCGAAGAGGCTCGTGCCCGAATCGGCCACGGCCACGATCTTGAAGGTGGTGAGCGCATCGTTCAGCGGCACCGTCACCACGGCCTGGCCGTTGGCGTCGAGCACCACCTTCGGGTTCCACACGAGCAGGGTGTCGAGCAGTTCGCGCGTCTGGCCCTTGCCGCCGCCGCCGCCCGCGGGCACGGCCTTGCGCCCGTAGTGGCGCCGGCCGACGATTTCCATCTGCGCGGTGGAGGTGCTCACGCCCCAACTGCGGCGCTGCAGCATCGCGTTCAGCAGGTTCCAGCTGTCGTTGGGCATCAGCTCCAGCAGGGCCTGGTCGACCGCGGCCAGCGCCACTTCGGCGCCGGCTGCGGGCTTGCCGTCGGGCAGCTTGGCGGTGATGGTGATCTGCGCCTTGCTGCGGATCGGGTAGCTGGGCTTGTCGCTGGTGACGGTCACGTCCAGCTGGTGAGCGCGCGTGCCGACGCGGATCTCGGCCATGCCCAGGCGATAGGCGGGCTTGCTCAGGTCGACCATCGCGGTCGGCGCGACGTATTCCTTGCCCTCGTACCAGAAGGCCGTCCACCACTCGCGCGGCGCCTTGAAGCCCCAGGTGAAGAAGCTGTACCACGGCACTTCGCGCAAACGGCCGCGCAGCGCGAGCACGCTGATGTAAGCGTTCGGCCCCCATTCGGGCTTGACCTGCAGGGTGACCGTCGGGTCCTTGCCGTCGAGCTGCACGACGTGGGTTTCGATGATGCCTTCGCGTTCCACCGAGACCAGCGCGGTCGCGAAGCGGAAGGGGCTGCGCACCTGGAACTTGGCGACCTCGCCGGGCTGGTAGCTCTTCTTCTCGGGCAGCACGTCGATGCGATCGTTGTCCTCGCCGCCGAACCAGAGTTCGCCCTGCTTGGTCACGTAGACGGAGCTCACGGCCTTGGCGTCGCGGCCGTCGCCGTCGGTTGCGCTGGCGATGAGTTCGACTTCGCCGGCTTCCTTCAATTCCGATTCGCACAGCAGCAGGCCGCGCGCATCGCTCTTGCCGCTGCAGACGGTGCCGATGTCCTTGGTCTCGGTCTTGTTGTCGTAGGTGTAGAAGCCGCCCACCATGCGCTTGCGGCTGGTGGTAGTGATACGTGCCACGGCGCGCACGTTGAGCGTCACGCCGGCCTGGGGCTTGCCCGTGAGGTCGAGCGCCAGCGCCTGGAACTTGAGTTTCTGGCTGGTGGAGACCCAGCCCTCGGTCTTGATGCCGGCGATGACCGAAGCGGGCCACAGCGTCTGCGTGCTGCGGATCGTCTGCACCTCGCCGTTCGGGTCGGCGTAGGTGGCTTCGAGCAGCAGCTCGCGCGCGGACTTCACCTTCGGCACCTTGTCGATCGTGACCTTGCCGGCGCCATCCTTGTTCAGGGTGAGTGGCAGCTTGTCGGCGATGACGCGGGTGTCGCTCGCGCTGTTGATGTCTTCGTCGGCGCCTGCGGTGTCGGCTGCGGCGGCTGCCTGCGTGCCGTCGCCCTGGTCGGCGCGCGGCGGGTTGAAACTGAAGGCGTCGTAGTCGGAAAAGCTCAGGCTCTTGCCGCGCACCATCGCCGACACGCGCACCGGCAGGTTGGCCGCGCCGCCGCCGGCCACGTAGTTGATCTGAACGTCGGTCGGCACGCTCGTCGCGGCCACCAGCGGTTTTTTCTCGGTGGGCGAGATTCGGCCTTCGAGCACGGGCAGGCGGAACTCCTCGACGCGGAACATGCCGGTGCTGAAGCTGCGGCTGCCGCCGCCTTCGTCGCCTTCGCCTTCTTCACTGTCGCCGTTGGCGTCCTTGCCGCCCCCGCTGCGCAGCATCACCTCGTACACGCCGAGCTTGGCGGCCGGTGGAATGGCAAAGCTGTTCTCCGCGCTCAGGCCGCCGGTGGCGGTCTTGCGCCAGGCGAGCGGCTGGGTAAAGCGCTGGCCGCTGCCCGTGTGGGTGATGACGAGCGTGTCGGGCCGGTTTTCCGGCAGGCCGAAGCCCTTGCTGGTCTGCGTGCGGATCAGGCTCTTCATCGACACCGTTTCGCCGGCGCGCAAGAGCGTGCGGTCGAAGATGGTGTGGGCGATGCGGTCGGGCTCGGGTTGCAGGTTGGTGGGCACGTTGAAGCGCCAGGGCTCGATGCCGCGCTGCCAGTCGCTGAAGGTGAAGGCGAGGTCTTCCACGCCCTTCTCGTCCTTCGCGCGGGCGCTCACGAACCAGGCGCCGCTGTCGTATTCGTTCGGGCCGTTGCAGCTGGGTGCCTGCGGCGACACGCCCTGCAGCGTGACGATGCCGTTGGCGTCGGTGGTGCCGGTGGCCACGGCCTTGCCGTCGCAGCTGGAGACGCGCACCTCGGCGCCCGCGACGACCTTGCCTTTGTCCAGCGTGGTGACCCAGGCCATCGAGTTCTCGCGGCCCAGCTTGAAGTGCACCGCCAGGTTGGTGGCCAGCGCGGTGGTGCGCACGTACATCGTGCGGCCGGCGGGATAGCGCTCGTCGAGCAGGGCTTCGCCCAGCTTCTGCGAGGCGATCTCAAGCACGTGGAAGCCCGGCGTCAGCGGAATGCCGATGACTTCGAACGGACGCGGGTCGCCGGCGTCCGACTTGGGCATGTCCAGCGCCTTCACGCCCGGCTGGCCGGCCAGCAGCGACAGCATGCGGGTCTGCAGGCTGGTGCGGTCGTCCTTGTCGATCACGGGGGGCAGCGCGCCCTTGACGTCCTTGCGCGCCTGCTCGCGCGAAACGGTGTAGCTGTCGTAGCGGCGCACCTTGCGGAACCACGCGATGATTTCCGCGTCGGTCTTCGGGTTCATGTCGCTCACCTTGCCGGGCGTGAGCGCGTTCACCAGCAGTTGCGGCTCCACGCGGCGCACGGTGACCGGCATCATGGCCGGGGTGTCGGGCTCGGCGAGCCGCTCGATCACGCCGAAAGGCGAGGCGGCGAACTTGGCCAGCGGCGGCATCGCGCCGGTCGCCACTTTCAGCGGAAAGGTGCCGGGCGTGGCCAGCGGGCGGCCCGAGGCGTCTTCGAACTTGGAGGGCAGCTCGATGCTGTACTGCATGCTCTCGGCCAGCGGCGGGCCGAAGCTCACGTTGTTGACCACGTCGTCGTCGCTCTGCGTGCCGCCATCGTTGTCCAGCTTGGCCTTGATCGTCTTGCCGTCGCCCTTGAGCTCGATCTGCGAAGCCAGCTTGCGCGTGACCGGCGCGTTGAACTGCAACTGCATCGGCCGCAGCGGCAGGCACGCCGACTGCGCGTTCTCGCGCTCGCAGGTGAAGGACACGGCGAAGGGCTCGCGCACCCGGTAGTCGAGCCGGCGCTCG
This sequence comes from Variovorax paradoxus EPS, assembly GCF_000184745.1. Taxonomy (NCBI): domain Bacteria; kingdom Pseudomonadati; phylum Pseudomonadota; class Betaproteobacteria; order Burkholderiales; family Comamonadaceae; genus Variovorax; species Variovorax paradoxus. The sequence goes on from NC_014931.1 coordinate 1,647,502, forward strand.
ACGTTGTTGGCAACGCCCGAGGGTGTGGCGACGCCCTTGCCGTAGACGACCTGCACCTTGGTGCCCGGCGTCAGCGTGCGGTTGCACTGCATCGTGATGAAGCGCAGCGGCTCCTTCTCGGCCGCCTTGTCGCGGCTGAAGGCCTTGAGCACGCCGGTGCGCTGCTCGCCGTCGAGCAGCTTGACCGGAATGCGCTCGCCCACGCCGTCGGCCGAGCACCAGACGTTCTGGCGCACGCTCTCCAGGGTGGCCGCGCCGTTGAGCTCGAGCACGAACATCTGCTGCTCGTCGATGGGGGAGTAGGTGCCCGGCATGTAACTGCGCACGAACGGGCCGCCGCTATTGAATTGGTAGCGCTCCGGACCGGTGAGCTCGCCGCCCGCGCTGGGCTTGAAGGTGGGAATGCGGGTGACGGTGCAGCGCACGCCGGGCGGCAGGTCGTTCTCGAAGTCGTAGACCCAGGCCTTGGCGTCGGTCCAGCGGCCGGTGCCCTTGCCGGCCTGCGCATCGGAGCAGCTCACCGAGAGCGGTGCGGGCGCCTTGGGGTCGCCGAAATTGACGGCAGCCTGGTCGAACTTGGCGACGATCTGGCGCACGCGCGCCACCTCGCCCTGCGGGGTCAGGCTGGTGATCTGAAGGGCAAAGCTCGGGGCGGCCAGCAGCGTGCTCGCGGCCAGGAGCAATGAGGGAACGAAACGGGTCACGGAATCTCCTCCTTGGGGCAGCGCGCAGCGTAGCCGATTTGTGCTTCAAAACGTCAGTGCCAACGGTCATATGTCGTTCGTGTCCACGACCCCCGTCAGGCGAGGATGACGCCAGTCTTCTTACAATCCACCCCGTCGTGCGTGCGCCGCGCAGACCGCCACCAAGACCTCGCCGCCGACCGATGAAACGCTACTGGGAAATAGACGCCTTGCGCGGGCTGATGCTCGTGCTGATGACCGTCACCCACCTGCCCACCCGCCTGACCGACCCGCTGGGACAGCCCTTCGGCTTCGTCTCGGCCGCGGAAGGCTTCGTCTTGCTGTCGGCCTTCGTGGCGGGGCTGGTCTACAGCCGCATCGGCTATGTGCGCGGGGTCGAATCGATGCGCGTCGCTTTCTGGCGGCGCGTGGTCAAGGTCTACCTGTGCCAGGCGGCGATCCTCTTGTTCCTGTTCACCGTGATCGCGGCGCTCGGGTTGCACATCGACCAGCCGGCGGTGAAGAACCTGGTGTCGTACTACTTGGCGGAGCCGCGCGACGGCTTCTTCTTCGGCCTGCTGCTCATCTACGAGCCGGCGCTGCTCGACATCCTGCCGATGTACATCTTCTTCATGCTCATGAGCCCCTGGGTGCTGGCCTTCGCCATGCGCCACGGCTGGACGCTGGTGATGGTGGCCAGCGTCGTCGTCTGGGCGGCGGCGCAGTTCGGCGTCAGCGAGTGGATCTACGGCCTGGCGGTGCACTACCTGCACATCCCGGTGCCGTTCCACGAGATGGGCGCCTTCAACACCTACGCCTGGCAGTTCCTCTGGTTCGCGGGCCTGTGCATCGGCGCCACCCGCAACGGGCCCGAGGCGCGGCCGCTGCGCTTTCCGTGGTGGCTGCTGGTGCTGGCGGCGGGCATCGCGCTCTACGGGGTCTACTGGCGCCACACCGGCATCAACGGCCAGGCGCCATTCGGCGGCGATGTCGAACTGAACCTGCTGTTCGACAAGTGGCAGCTCGGCCCGCTGCGCCTGGTGAACCTCGTGGCGCTGGGCATCCTGGCGGTGCGCTTCGGGCCCTGGCTGATGCGCCGCATTCCGCGGCTGCATTGGCTGGAAGCGATGGGTTCGGCATCGCTGCCCGTGTTCTGCGCGCACCTCGTGGCGGTGCTGCTGGTGCTGGCCTTCTACGGCGACAGCCAGACCGCGCGGCCGTGGTGGGGCGACGGCCTCTTGCTGCTGGCGGTGTTCGCGGGGATGTATTTCGTGGCGCGGTTCACGCGCGCCGCTGATGTGCCGCCGCCGGCGGACGATGTGCCGACCGCGCCGGCGAAGGCCTGAAACAGGTTCAGGGCAGGCTGGCGGGCGCGGGGGGCGGGTTCGCACCCGGCAGATGCGACGCGATCACCGAATGCCACAGCCGGTAGCCTTCATCCGTCATGTGCAGCCTGTCCCCGCGGAATAACTCCATCCGTGGCCGGCCATCAGCGCCGAGCATCGGCGTGTAGATGTCGATGAATTCGCTGTTGGGCAGCAGGTTGAGATACGCCGAGATCACGTGGTTGGTCTCGCGGATCTGCGGCATCAGCTGCTCGCGCGACGGGCTGGGTTTGACCGAGATGAAGCTGATGCGGGCGTCGGGCAACTCGGCGCGCACCGTGTTGGCAAAGCGCGCGAAGCTGTCGAGCACCTGCAGCGGCGTGCGGCCCTCGGCCAGGTCGTTGTCGCCGGCGTACACCACCACCTGCCGGGGCTTGTAGCGCACCACCAGCTCGCGAGCGAACAGGCTGCAGTCGGCCAGCGTCGAACCGCCGAAGCCGCGGTTGACGACGCCGCCGGGCACGCGAGCAAAGTCCTGCGCAAGGCGGGTCCACATGCGGACGGTGGAACTGCCCACGAACACCACGCCGCCGGGGGGCGGCAGGCGCTCCTGGTCGGCGCGCGCGAAGGCCGCGAGCTCGTTGTGCCAGCGCGCCTTGGCGGCCAGGTAGTCGGAGGTGGCGTCGGCGGCGGTGGCGCCGTCCGCCTCGTAGGGGAAGGCGGCAGACGCCGTTTGCGCGTGGGAGGCGAGCGCCGCCATCAGCAGCGCGGCCGCGGCCAGCGCGGATTTCATCGAAGGCATCGGAAAGACGGAAGAAAGCAAATCAGATTGTTTTTTCGATCAGGGCGCCCTTGAACACGACGGGGCCCTTCGGACCGCTGCCCGGCGGCACGCCGCCCTTGGCTTCCAGGGTAACGGCCAGGGTCGGCACCTGGTGCACATCGGATTCTGACGCAGCCAGCCGCAGGGCCGGCGCGTTGTCGAGCACGCCCAGCGAGCGCGGCGCGCCGCCGGGCGGCAAGGCCCAGAGCTGCAGCGACTTGTCGGTGCCCTCGCTGTAGGTGCCCACGCGCTGGAGTACAAGCTGCTTCTTCTTCGGATCGAAGGTCACCAGCATCGAAGCGGCAGCCTGGTCGTCGGACAGCACGGCCACGTATTGCACGGCCGGCGCGTTGACCAGTTGGTCGCGCAGGTTCAGCCCGACCACCACGGCCAGCACGGTCGCAAGCGCGCCGGCCGCCGTGGCGCCGCGCCAGAGCGCCAGGCTGCGCAGCCACCCGCCTTGCGGCTGGGGCTTGGCGGTGGCCGCCCGGGCATTGGCATCGTCGCGCTGCCGCTCGATGGCGTGCTGCGCCTTCTCGGCGTCGATGATGTTGCGGATGCGGGTCCAGACGGCGGCGTCGGGAACGATCGGGCTCTGCAGCTCGGTCATGCTCGCGAGCCGGCTCTGCCAGACAAGCGCCGCGGCGCGCACCGGGGCCTGTTCGCGCGCCAGGGCTTCGAAGCGGCGCCGCGCGCCGCCGCGCAAGGTGCCGAGCGCGTGGCTCGCGGCCAGCAGTTCGAGCAGTTCGGGGTGGGCGGTGAGTTTCATACGAATGTCACGCGAAGCGTCCCATGCAGGTGCGCAGTTTCTCGAGGCCGCGCCGGATCCAGGTCTTGACCGTGCCCAGCGGCAGCTTGAGCTGCTCGGCCAGTTCGCCGTGGCTCATTTCGCGCAGGTAGGCGAGGCTGACCACTTCGCGCTGCTTGCTCTCGAGCTGACTCAGGCACTGGTGCAGGGCCCAGGCCTGTTCGCTCGCATCGGCCGTGTCGGCGGGGTTGGGCGCATCGGATTCGAGCGTGTCGGCCATCAGCTCGTCGAATTCCTGCGTGAGCTGCGCGCGGTCGGCGGTACGGCGGCGCAGGAGGTCGAGCGCACGGCTTCGCACGATGAGGCCGAGCCAGGCGAGCGGTGGGCTCAGCGAGGCGCGGTAGTCGCCGGCCACGCGCCAGACCGTCAGAAACGCCTCCTGCAACACATCCTCGGCCCATTCGCGTTGCCGGACCACGCGCATCGCCAAGCCCATGAGCTTGGGTGCGGTGCGGTCGTAGAGCTGGCGCAGGGCGGCTTCGTCGCGATGGCCGATCCGATCGATCAGCGCCATCAGTTCGGCGTCGGGGCTGGGTGCTGTCATCGGCGGATTGTCGGGCATCGGTGGGCATGGACAAGGTACGGCCGCACCGGGTCGCCGGATTCAAACAACAGACCGCCAGAACCTCGGCCAACCCCGGTTTTGGAAACATTCGTTAACGTATACTGCCCCGCAAAATCGGAGCGGGCCGCCAAGCGCGGGAGGTGGAATGAAGCAAATTGCGATCGTCATCGTGCTCTGCGTGGGCGCGTGGTACTTCTTTATCGGCGGCCGCAAGCTCGACGAGCCGATGGTGCGCGACTATTACCACAAGGAAGCGCGCGCGATTTCCGCCAACGACGCCGACAAGCTGTGCAAGCAGCTCAGCCGCAAGGCCGTCATCGAGAGCAAGACCACGATGATGGGCAAGACGGTGGAGACCACGCACAACCGCGACGAGGCCTGCGAGGCCCAGCACCGGACCTTCGAGAAGCTGCGTGGCATCAGCGACCAGGTCGGCAGCATCCTTGCCATCGAGTACGACTACCAGATCGACAAGGTCGAGCTCGCGCCCGACCGCAAGAGCGCCTCCGTGCAGGGCACCAGCGTGCTGAAGATGGGCGAGTCGCTCCTGCAGTTCAAGACCAGCTTCACCCAGCGCCTGGAGCGCGAGTTGGGCCAGGTGCGCCTGGTGCATGCCGAAGAGGCCACGGTGGTGCGCGTCGGTGGGCGCGGCGCCATGAGCCAGAGCGAGTTCTTCCGTAAATAAACAAGGGTTGGCCATGATCGTCCAGGATTCGCTGCCACCCCCGCCGCCGTTCTGGCACCGCCTCAACAGCTTCTTCGCCTTTCCGCTCCAGTTGCGGCCGCTGGCCTACGGCATCGTGCTGTCGTTCTGCAGCCTGCTGTTCGAGGCGATCTTCTTCCTGCCCGATGCGCTGGCATTCATCGTCATCGAGATCGGCATCATGCTGGCCGCCAGCCGCTACGGCTTCAAGATCACTGCGCTGGGCGCACGCGGCATCTGGCAGTCGTCCGAGTTCGGGCGCGAGTCGAGCGACGAGTGGACGTATCTCCCGTGGAAGCTCTTCGCCATCTCGCTGGTGCAGGGCGTCCTGATCGCGTGGCTCGCCTGGTACGAGCCGGTGCTGGGCACCGTCGCGCTGTTCGTCATGTCGTTCAGCTTCCCGGCCGCGGTGCTGGTGCTGGTGCAGTCGGGCAGTTTCTTCCAGGCGATGAACCCGGGGCATGTGTGGGATGCGATCCGCACCGTCGGCTGGCCCTATGCGCTGCTGTGCCTGTTCCTGTTCATGCTGAGCACGGGCGCGCAGATCGCCATTTCGATGGTGGTGCCGATGTTCGACGGGCGGATCATCCTGCCGATCGTCAACTTCGCGTTCATCTACTTCGGCTGGGTCATGGCGAGCCTGCTCGGCTACGTGATGTACCAGCACCACGACGCCTTCGGCATCGACGTGGTGTCCGGCGGCGGTGTGGGCGAGGGCATGCCGGTGGATCGCCGCACGCCCGCGCAGATCGCCGCGCAGCGCATCGATGCCGAGGTGGCGCAGTTCATCACCGAAGGCGACCTGGCCGCCGCGCTGGGCACCGCCTACGAGGCGCAGCGCACCGCCCCCATCGACGACCTGGCCGCGCAGCGCCGCTATTACCGGGTGCTGTCGATGATGCCGGACAAGCAGAGCACGTTGCTCGACCAGGCCAGGCGCTTCATTCCGCTGCTGATGCGGCGCGACCTGTCGTCCGAAGCGCTCAAGGTCTTCAAGGCCTGCCGCGAGAAGGACAAGGCGTTCTCGCTCGACGACGCCGTCATGGTGATCGCGATGGCGCGTGCCGAATGGCGCAACGGCGATGCGCACGCCACGCTGGCGCTGCTGTCGGGCTTCGATCGGCGCTTCCGGGGCAACGAGGCGATCCCGCAGGCCTATGAACTCGCGGCCCGCGCGCTGGTGCAGGGCCTGGGGCGCGCCGATATGGCGCAGCCCATCCTCACCACGATGGAGTCGCGCTATCCGAACAGCGAGCAGACGCAGGAAGTGCGCTGGCTGTTGCGGCCGGCGCCGGAAGCCAGCTAAAAAACTCCAAATTCCACTTCACGGCGACTGTAGCGATGCGTTGACGAAGTCACCGCACAACAAACTCTGCAAACTACTTCGCACTCTTTCTGGGTTTGTCCGCTGACGGAGGTCGGGCGACCATTGTTTGCAAAGGTGCTGGACATCCAAGCCTCAGACTTTTTGAACGATCACTCGTCAAGGTCTGTGCGTGCCCTCATCCATCTTTGCCGTTTCTCGGACCATCTCGGTTGGCAGTGCCGCCATGCCCAGTTTGCTGGGCAGCCCTGCGTTGGAATTCAAATCACTCGACGGTCGCGAGGCGCTGGGTGAACTCTTCGAATACACCGTCCGCCTGCAAACACCAGATAGCCCAGCACTTACCGAGTACGTGACAGCCAATGTTCCGGTCAAGCAACTGATCGGCAAGGAGTTCGGCATCTGCATCGAACTGGACGGCAAGGGCTTTGCGGTCCGCATGGGCGCCGGTACGCGGGAGATCAACGGCCTGGTGACCAGCGCCCGGTTCGTGCAACACGAGAACCGCCGAGGCATCTACGAAATCACTCTGCGGCCGTGGCTGGTGCTGGCTACACGTACCAGCGACTACAAGATATTCCAGAACAAGACGCCGCTGGAGATCATCGAGGAGGTCCTTGCGGACTACAACTTCCTCACTGAAAAGCGTGTCACCCATCGCTATCCCCAGCGGGTGTTCCAGGTCCAGTACGGCGAGACCGACTTCGAGTTCATCACGCGGCTGATGCAGGAGTTCTGATCTTGCCCCCGTATTTCAGGACACGGGCTATTCGCAATGTAGCGTCTGCTCGATCTGAGCAAGACGCTGGTTGGCAGCGCGATGCTGCCTGAACTCCCTGGGTGATTTCATCTTCAATGCCGAGTGCGGATGCACCTCATTGAAGTGCTCGAAGGCTGCGGCCATCTGCGCCATCACCGTTCTCGCATCGGCAAGGTCCATGCGGCTGACGTAGTCGCGCTTGAACGTGTTCACGAAGCTCTCGGCGATGCCGTTGCTCTGGGGGCTGCACACGGGCGTGTTGACTGGGCTCAGGCCCAGTTGTCGAGCGATCTGCCGGGTCTCGGCAGCGATGTAGGCGCCCCCGTTGTCCGAGAGGAACTCCAAGACGTGGGTACTGGGAACACCCTCGACGCCGCCGAAGCGCTTCTCCACGGCCTCGATGAGCATTTCGCGCACCGGCTCGCCCGGCAGCCCTTTGCCCTCCCATGCCCGATAGGCCAGGATCTCACGGTCGCAGCAGTCCTTGGTGAAGGTCGCGGTCACGGTCTGCCCCGAATCACACTTGATCTCGAAGCCGTCCGAGCACCAGCGCATGTCGCTGTGCGCGACGGCCACCTTGCCCTCATGGGGCCGGCTGGACTGGCGCCGTCTCGGCGCCTTCGGTAGCAGCAATGCATGAGCCGCCATCACGCGGTAGATGCGCTTGGCGTTCACTCGCGTCGCACCGGTGGTGGCTCGATGCCGGTTCACCAACGCGCAGGCACGCCGGTAGCCATAGGTCGGCAACTCGGTGATCTGGGCCTTGATCTCGTCGAGCAAGGCCACGTCGCTTGCAGGCGCCGTGCGTCGTGTCCGGGCGTCGATCCAGGACTCGGAGCGAGCTTGCAAGCGATGAATGTTCGAGCGCGCCAACCCAAGGGCCTGGCAGACGGCCTTCACTGGCCGTCCCCGTCCAGCAAGGGCGAGCGCGCAATCCATTTTTTTTCCGCGGCGTACTCCACAGCTTCCTTGAGGATCTCGTTCTCCAGCGTCTTCTTGCCAAGCACGCGCTGTAGCTTGGCGATCTCGGCACGAGCGGCTGCCAGTTCCGAAGCCGGCACCACAGCCTCGCCCGCCGATACAGCCGTCAGCGCCCCTTGCCGCTCCAGCTTGCGCCACTGGAACAGCAGGCTGGCGGCAACGCCTTCCTGACGTGCGACGAGCGACACGCTCATGCCAGGTTCGTAGCTTCGACGAACCAGCGCGGCCTTCTCTGCAAGGGACCAGCGCCTGCGGCGCTGGTCCCTCATGATCACTTCGACGGTATCCGTATTTCTAGTCGTACTCACAGTCCTACTCCTATCTTTAAAGATAAGCGATAGACCGTGTCCTGTCATTCAAGGGGCCAGCTCAGTTCGGCATCTACTATTTCTTCGAACACAAGGAGGGTGCCCACAGGTTGGTGCTGGTGGACGACCTGGGGGCTCACAAGAGATTCGAGAGCGAGGCCTATCACGCCATTCGCCACTACCCACCCGGGCACAAGATCGACGAGGAATACTGCAACGATTTCTGCAGCATTGAAACCCTCGAATCGGGCCAGTGGGTCACCGACGACTTCGACTTCACCAAGCCGCGCGCAAGGCTCCAGCAGACCTCCCGGATGCAGCGCAATACGGGCAACAGCACGCAGGAGATGTACAAGTGGCCGGGCGACTACAGTGAGCCGGACGAAGGCCGGGACATTGCGCGCACGCGCATGGAGGCAATAGGTGCACCCGGCAGCCGCGGGCGGGGAAGCGGCAACCTGCGGACCGTGGTGACGGGATGCACCTTCTCGCTGGTCAACTATCCGCAGGATGCGGCGAACCAGGAATATCTGGTCATCGCCAGTACCCTGCACCTGCATGAAAGCGGGCATGCCAGCGGCCAGGAAGACTACGTCTGCCACACCGATTTCGAGGTTCAACCCGCCAACAAGATCTTTCGCTCGCCGCAGACCCAGCCCAAGCCCAGCACCACGGGGCCGCAAACAGCCATCGTCACCGGCCCGAGCGGCCAGGAAATCTGGACCGACGAGTACGGCCGCATCAAGGTCAGCTTCCACTGGAACCGCTACTGCACCAAGGACGAGAACGCGTCCTGCTGGATCCGCGTCGCCTCCCCTTGGGCCGGCTCCCAGTTCGGCGGCATGCACGTGCCTCGCATCGGCCAAGAGGTCATCGTCGACTTCGAGAACGGCGACCCCGACCGACCCGTCGTCACCGGCCGTGTCTACAACCGGTTGAACATGCCGCCGAGGCAACTGCCCGGGCAGAAGAACCTCTCTGGATTTCGCAGCCGCGAGCTGAGCGCAGATGGCAGCGGCCTGGGTGCACGAGGCAACCACCTCGAACTGGACGACCATCCCGGCAAGATTCAGGCGCAACTCAAGAGCGATCATCTGAGCAGCAGTTTGAGTCTCGGGCACATCGGGCGCATCGAGGACACGGCCGGTCGCAAGGACGATCGGGGTCAAGGGGTCGAATTGCGCACCGATGGCCATGGCGCCGTCCGCGCCGCCATGGGCTTGCTGGTCACCACCGAGGCCAGGCCCAACGCGCAGGCACACATCACAGACATGGGCGAGACCATCGTCAGGCTCACGCAGGCACGCGATCTGCACGAGGGTATGAGCGAGATTGCGCAACAGGCCAAAGCGCACAAATCGGGCGATCAGGATGCCGTGACGAGGGTTCTGAAGGAGCACAACGAGGCGATCAAGGGCAAAAGAAGTGGCGCGGCGCAAGGGCAGTTCCCGGAGCTCGCCGAACCCCATCTGGTGCTCGCCAGCCCGACAGGCATTCACAGCACTGCCGGCACGACGACGCACATGGCGAGCATCGAGCACACCGCGCTGAGCAGCGGCGGGCACACCAGCATCAGCGCGGGCAAGAGCCTGTTGGCCAGCGTCAAGGACGCAGTGCGCCTGTTTGCCTACAAGGCCATTCGCCTGACGGCGGCCACGGCCGGCATCGACATCGTGGCACTGCAGGACAGCATCAAGCTCATGGCCAAGCTCGATATCAAGCTGGAGGCCAACAGGATCACCATCACCGCCAAGGAGGAGATCCTGATCAACGGGGGGAGCAGCTACACGCGCTGGAATGCCTCGGGCATCGTGCATGGCACTCAAGGTGTGTGGCTCGAGCATGCCGCTACGCACAGCTTTGCAGGGCCGGACAGCCGGACGTCCGAGATGATGAACCAGGATGTGAAGGCACCGTTCGATCAGGAGGTGATCTTTCATCACCTCGACGAGAAGAACACTCCTGCAGCCAAACAGGGTTTCAAACTCACCCGCGACGGCGAGCCGGCACCGACTCCCGGCGATCGGGCAAAGAAGAACGGCGCCGCCACGGGCACGGATGGCGCCACACGCATGCAGCGCTCTGACGGGCCAGAGGTCTACAGGCTGCGTTGGATGGGAAAAACCAAGGGCGGGAGCAAGTAATGGCGGTACAGGGCGAAGACGAAGACGCGTGGCTGGACTTCAGCTTGGGGATTGGTGGTTTTGCCGACGTAGCAGTTGTGACGACACCGGTGACGGACAAACGCAAGGTCCATGTGCGCGTGCCACCGGGCAAGCTCATTCCCATCGTGTTCCTGCCCGGCATCATGGGCAGCAACCTGCGCTTGTCCAAGGCACGGCAGGCGTTGATCAAACGCAAGGACAACCGCTCCTGGTGGCCCGACAACAAGGGCGATGCCTTGAGTCGGCGCAACGCGAGCGCTGCAGACCGGCAAATGCGCCTGGACCCGGACGAAGTCGAGGTGGATCGCTACAAGGTCACCGACAGCGTCACCGACGCCGACGCCGACCGCTTCGATGCAACGGGCAATGAGACCGTCAGTTCCGATCAGCGTCACGACAACGTTCCCGACGATCTTGGCAACATCAGCAAGCTGCTGGTGAGAGATCCTAAGGCCGACCCCGATCACCCACTGGCAAGCAACCGGCAAAGCTTCACCGCTGCGCAAAAAGCCCGGGCACGTGGCTGGAGCGAAGTGATGTTCAGCTCCTACGGCGACGTCATCAAGCGCCTGGAGCAGCAGCTCAACGACATGCTGCAAGGCCAGGGCGGGGAAGTGAAAGTCTCTCCCATCTGGTCCGACAAGAACAACCCCGAAGCACTGGTGGGCCGGGAGCCTTCGAGCTTCGGCGGCCAGAGCGGAGCCCCACTGACGGAAGACGACCTCAAGAGAATCGGCGACTGCTGGTATCCCGTGCACGCCTTTGGCTACAACTGGCTCAAAAGCAATGGTGAAGAGGCCGATTCGTTGGCGAAAAAGATCAAGAAGCTGGTGGACACCTACAACGAAAACGGATTCAACTGTCCGGGCGTCATCCTCGTGACCCACAGCATGGGAGGGCTTCTGGCGCGCGCCCTCATTCACCCGGACTACGGAAAGATCAAGAGCAAGGTATTGGGAGTCGTGCACGGCGTGATGCCGACGACCGGCGCAGCCGCGGCCTACAAGCGCATTCGCGCGGGATTCGAGGGCGGTAAGGGTTTCTGGGATGTGCCGGGAAACATCACCCAGAAGGTGCTGGGAGAAACCGGGGAGAAAGTGACGGCGGTGCTGGCCAACGCACAAGGCGGCCTGGAACTGTTGCCGGCTACGGCTTACGGCACGCAATGGCTGCATGTGCAGGACCAGGAGGGAAAGACCCTGGTCAAACTACCTCAAGCTGCCGCTGTGGATGAGATCTATACCTTGGGGACGCAGAAGTGGTGGCGGCTGATCAATCCAGATTGGATTGATCCTGCGGAACAGATAAAGATGCCTCCCAAGAAAGGTGGAAAGACCAAGGAACAGATCGGGCCGAAGGCAACGATGGAGCGCATCAAAGAGGCGATGAAATTCGCCGACGCGATCCAGGACACCTTCCATGACTGCACCTACGCGCACTATGGTCGCGACCTGTCGCAACGGCTTGGAACGAGGTGGTCTGGCGCGTCGTCGACGGCGATGCCGCTGCCGCAGGCAACCCTTTGATGTGGACGCCAGTAGAGGGCGAAAAAGGCGACGACGCCACGGGCTCCTTGCGAGTGAAAGGGGCAAATGGGGTAGCGCTGCAACTCAGGCTCCAGCCGCCCGACACGGCAGCAGATGGCACCGTGCCGGTGCAACGCAGCGCAGACAAGGTTCAAGCCAGGATCAAGTTCGTCCAGACGGGCTACGACCATCAGGGCAGCTACGAGAACAGCGGTGCCATTGCCTCGACGCTCTACGGCATCGTTCGCATTGCCAATGCCTACGACCCCGCGTGGTGGGCCAAGAAGGAGTGGGACTACCCCACGAAAGAACAGCAATGAAGGATGCAACCATGAACCCTCGTATCGAGAAACTGTTCGAACACACCAAACTGCTGTGTTTCGGGCGCTATGTGCTGACTGTTCCCGTGGATTCGCGCCTCGCCTTCGGACGCGACTTCCCGACCCTGCCCAATCGGGCCAAAGACATTGAGAAGGTGATGCAGGCCGAGCGAGCGAAGATTCTGACGGCCAACAAGACTGCCGAGATCACCTACTTCGGCAAGGGACCAGCTCCAAACACGTGGCTGATTAGGTCGTACAAGAGTGGCTCCGCAAAAGAACTTGAACTGGAAGGCTTTCGCATTTACTACGTTGCTGGGCCGCATATTTTTATGGCGACGCCACTGATAGCGGGTCAACCGAAAGGACCATTCTTCGGGATACCGTTGAGACGGCCAAGAATTTGCGCGTGCGCGAACCGGACGAGGTTCCTACCGATCAAGGCCTTTGCCACGAATACGGATTCACTTACGACGCCTCGTTCAGCAGTGCCCTCTCGCAAGTCGGCCTGCACATGGCCGCATTGCCCGATGTGGTCTTCAGCGTCGAGAGCAATCAGGCCGCAAGCACCCGGGGCAGCAACGGCGACGGCCTGCTCAAGCTGATCGGCGACCGCAAGCGCGAAGCAGGCAGCAGCTACCCCAAGCTCGCAACCTTGCGCGAGGGCAAGAAAACCGTTCACGGCTGGGCCGGTGAAGAGTCGCTCGCGCGCTACCCCGACGGAACGCAAGAATTCGAATGGCTGTTCATCGGCCAGAGCGGCAACGTCGCGCGCCCCGCGCGGCTGAATGTGACGATGCATACCAAGGTCGCATCGGATCGCGTGGGAGCGGCTGCAATCTCTTCCCTGAACGATGAAGAAGCCATTGCCTTGTGGGACAAGTTGCTCGACGGGCTCAAGTTCCGTGTGGCTGTGCCCGGCGCACCGGCCGATGCAGTGGCGATCAAATGAGGCAAGCATTGATGACCGTCAATACAACGCCAACGCGCCGACAGACATTGCTCGCATTGAGTGCGATGGCAGTTCTTCCCATCTCCTCCCGCGCCTCGCTCCCAATCATCGTCAAGTTCGTGAAGGAACCCACCAACTATCGGTGGCGGCCTGCAGGCTCCCTATGGGAGCGGGCCGCGGTACACGACCCCAACCCTCGCATTCAGTCGCCATTGTTGTGACACCCCGGCATCGCGGTTTCGATCCACCCGGTCGATGACCTTGCACGATTTTGATGATTTCCTCGAATTCAAACCAGGGAGCGATCAATGAAGAACAAGCCACAGCAGAGATCGCTCAATCACATCCGTTCGCCTTTTAGGGATCGCGAAGTCTATGTACTCGCAATGCTCTACGAGTCGCAGTGTCTCTATGTCACTGAAGTCGTTCCCGAGGGCGAGGCACTGTTGTGCTTTCTGTCGTTGATCGATGCGCACATCGAGGGGCCTTTCGGACAAAGCAGGGGCAAGGTCTGCAGTACCGCGTGATGCCGGGCTCGACTGTCCCCATCGGCAGACTCATGGTGCCCACCGGCCTGCTGGTGGCCAGTTTGCATCTGGCCTGGCTGACGCAAAACAGACGGCTGATGGTGCGCCCGAGCGGTACGCCATGCCAATATTTACGTTCATTGGTTCTTGTGCCAATCCCATCGGAACCCTGCACATTCGAGGTGGACGATAGCTCGTTGGCTATCGTGGATCGCCTGCACGAATCCGACGGACTTTTTTCATGGCGCGAGATAAACGATACGCCCTGGAGTTGGGATCCTGCGGGGCTCTACAAGCTCGCCGAACGGGCGGTTCGTTCGTCGCAGGCATTCGTTCACCCGGGAGGTGCGATCGACAACTGCGAATTTGGACTCTTCGATCCAGAGTTCGAGCAGTGGCACTTCGTTTCGAGCACGGATGGCGTATGAAGCTGCACGCGGCACATCACCCACCTGCGCATGCGACCCCCCTCGGCTAGCCGTTCCCGTCCGCGCCCTCGCTCCAGCCGCCGCCCAGCGTCCTGTAGATCGTGAGCCGGTTGGTCTGCTCGGTGAGCTGCAGGCCGATCAGCGTCTGCTGCGCCGCGTAGTGCGCGCGCTGCGCATCCAGCACATCAAGGAAGCTCGTCGCGCCGCTCCTGAAGAGCGACTGCGACAACTCGAAGCTGCGCGAGGTCGCGCCCAGCAGCGAGCGCTGCGCATCGAGCCGTTCGGCCAGCGTGCGGCGCTCGGCCAGCGCGTCGGCCACTTCGCGGAAGGCCGTCTGCACGGTCTTCTCGTAGGTCGCGAGCTGGATCTTCTGCTGCGCCTCGGCCACCTTCAGGTTCGAGCGGTTCGCGCCGCCGTCGAAGATCGGCACGCTCACCGAAGGCGCAAAGCTCCATGCCTTGCTGCCGCTGGTGAACAGGCCCGAGAGCGTGCTGCTTGCCGTGCCCGCCGACGCCGTGAGCGCGATGCGCGGAAAGAAGGCGGCGCGCGCCGCGCCGATGTCGGCGTTGCTTGCGCGAAGGGCGTGCTCGGCGGCGCGGACGTCGGGGCGCTGCTGCAGCACGCTCGACGAGAGGCCGGCCGGTGGCACGAGCAGTTGCGCGGCTTCGGTCGTCGCCGTGGTCGGCAGCAGTTCGGCCGGCGGCGTGGTGCCGACCAGCAGGGTGAGCGCGTTGCGGTCCTGTTCCACCAGGCTGTCGAACGCGGCTGCATCGGCCCGCGCGGCTTCGACTGTGCTTTGCGACTGCGCGAGGGCCAGCCCCGATTGCGAGCCCAGCGCATGGCTGCGCTGGATCAGGTCGTAGGACTTGCGCTGGCTCTCCAGCGTGCTGCGCGCGAGCGCCAGGCGCTGCTCGTCCGCGGCCAGTTGCAGCCAGGCCGTGGCCACGGACGCCACCAAGCTGATCTGCGTGCTGCGCCGGGTTTCCTCGGTCTGGAAGTAGCTCTGCAGCGCCGATTCGCTGAGGTTGCGCACGCGCCCGAACAGGTCGAGTTCGTAGGCTGTCATGCCGAGGTCGGCGCTGTACTGCGAGGAGATGCGCGCTTCGCCGCTGGTCGAGAGGCTGCCCGGCGTGCGCGAGCGGCTGCCGCCTGCGCCGGCCTCGACGGTCGGAAACAGGCCCGCGCGCGCAATGCCGTACTGGGCGCGTGCGCGCTCGATGTTGAGCGCCGCCACGCGCAGGTCGCGGTTGTTGGCGAGCGCGAGTTCGATCACGCCCTGCAGCTGCTTGTCGACGAAGAAATCGCGCCAGCTCACGTCGAGCGGCGTGGCCGTGGCGAGGCCGCCCGAAGGCAAGGCCTGCGGCACCGGCGAGGCCGGTGTTTCGTACGCCGGCGCGAGGTTGATGCAGCCCGAGAGCACGGCCGAAGCCATGGCCGCGCAGGCCAGTGCGCGCAGCGGAAAGCGGGAGAGGGATGTGCGCCGCATCAGTGGCCTCCCTGTTCCGCGGTGGTCGCCGGCAATGCGTCCGTCACTTCGGCCTTCGCCGGCTTACGCCTTCCCTCCAGCCACCCGCGGATCAGCGCGAAGAACAGCGGCACGAAGAAGATGCCGAGCGCGGTGCCCACCACCATGCCGCCCAGCACCGCGGTGCCGATCGACTGGCGGCCGCCCGCGCCCGCGCCGGTGCCGATGGCCAGCGGCAGCACGCCGAAGCCGAACGCCAGCGAGGTCATCAGGATGGGCCGCAGCCGCAGGCGCACCGCTTCCAGCGTCGCCTCGATCACGCCCTTGCCCTGCTCCTGCAACTGCTTGGCGAACTCCACGATCAGGATCGCGTTCTTCGACGAGAGCCCCACCGTCGTCAGCAGGCCGACCTGGAAGTACACGTCGTTGCTCAGGCCCCGAAAGCTGGTGAACAGCAGCGCGCCCACGATGCCCAGCGGCACCACCAGGATCACCGAGAACGGCACCGACCAGCTCTCGTACAGCGCCGCGAGGCACAGGAACACGAAGAGGATCGAGATCGCGTAGAGCACAGGCGCCTGCGCGCCCGAGAGCCGCTCCTGGAAAGACGCGCCGGTCCATTCGTAGCCGATGCCGGCGGGCATCTGCTTCATCACCTCGTCTACCGCGGCCATGGCGTCGCCCGAGCTCACGCCCGGCGCGGCATCGCCCACGAACTCGTAGCTCGGGCTGCCGTTGTAGCGCTGCAGCTGCGGCGAGCCGTAGGTCCAGCGCGAACTCGAGAACGCGGGGAACGGCACCATCTGCCCGAGGCTGTTGCGAACGCTCCAGCGATCGATGTCGGCGGGCAGCATGCGAAAGGCGGTGTCGCCCTGCATGTACACGCGCTTCACGCGGCCGTTGTCCAGGAAGTCGTTGATGTAGGTGCCGCCCATCGCGCTGGAGAGCGTGCTGTCGATGTCGGCCGTGGCGAGGCTCGCCGCGCCGGCGCGTGCATCGTCGATGTCCACCGCGAACTGCGGCGTGTCGTCCAGGTTGTTGCTGCGCACGTTCACGACCACGTCGGAGCGCTTGGAGAGCAGCTCGATGGCCTGGTCGCGTGCCTTCACCAGCGCGTCGTGGCCGAGGCCGTTGATGTCCTTCAGGTGGAAGTTGAAGCCCGCGTTGGCGCCCAGCCCGCGCACCGCCGGCGGCAGCAGCACGAACACGCGCGCATCGCGGATGGTCGAAAGGTCCTTGTTGGCGCGGCGCGCGAGCGCGGCGGCCGATTGCCCGTCGCCTTCGCGCTCGGCCCAGTCCTTGAGTTTCACGAAGGCGCGCGCCGAACTCTGGTCGCCGTTCTGCCCGGTGATGACGTTCACGCTCACCACCTCGGGTTGCTTGGTGAAGTAGTCCTGCATCTGCGTGACCACCGGCTGCAGACGCGCGTCCGAGGCGCCCGGCGGCAGCGTCACCTGCACCTGCAAAAAGGCCTGGTCCTCGTCGGGCAGGAAGGAGGTGGGCAGGCGCATGAACAGCACCGCCATCGCGGCCGCGATCAGCAGGTACACCACAAGGCTGCGCTTGCCGCGCCGCACGATGCCGCCCACCACGCCCTGGTAGCGGTCGGCGCCCTTGTCGAAGTTGCGGTTGAAGCCCGCGAAGAAGCGGTCGACCGCGCCCAGCACGCCGCGTCGGGCCACCGCGTGCTGGCCCTTGGCCACGGGCTTGAGCAGCGTCGCGCACAGCGCCGGCGTGAGCGTGAGCGCCACGAACACCGACAGCGCCATCGCCGAGACGATGGTGATCGAGAACTGCCGGTAGATCACGCCGGTCGAGCCGCCGAAGAAGGCCATCGGGATGAACACCGCCGACAGCACCAGCGCGATGCCCACGAGCGCGGGCGTGATCTCGGCCATCGACTTGCGCGTGGCCTCCTTGGGCGAGAGGCCTTCTTCATGCATCACGCGCTCGACGTTTTCCACCACCACGATGGCGTCGTCCACCAAAAGGCCGATGGCCAGCACCATGCCGAACATGGTGAGCGTGTTGATCGAATAGCCGGCCATGGAGAGCACGCCGAAGGTGCCCAGCAGCACCACCGGCACCGCAATGGCCGGGATCAGCGTCGCGCGGAAGTTCTGCAGAAAGACGTACATCACCAGCACGACCAGCAGCATGGCCTCGGCCAGCGCCTTCACCACCTCGTCGATGGACGCGCTCACGAAGGGCGTGGTGTCATAGCTCACGAAGGTCTGCAGCTGGTTCGGAAAGAGCGGCTGCAGCTCGGCCACCTTGGCCTTCACCGCCTCGGCCACCTGCACCGCGTTGGCGCCGTCGGCCAGCACCACGCCCAGGCCCGCGCCGGGACGGCCGCCGAGCTGCGAGCGCACAGTGAGGTTCTCGGCGCCAAGCTCGACGCGCGCCACGTCGCGCAGGCGCACCACAGCGCCGTCGGGCGTGGCGCGCAGCACCACGTTCTCGAACTGCGAAACCGTCTGCAGCTTGCTGCGCGCGGTGATGGTGGCGTTGAGCTGCTGCTGCGCGCCGGCGGGCAGTGCGCCCAACTGGCCGGCCGAGACCTGCGCGTTCTGCGCGGTGATGGCGTTGCCCACATCCGAGGGCATCAGCGCGTACTTGCGCAACTTGTCGGGGTCGAGCCAGAGGCGCATCGCGTAGCCGGTGCCCAGTGTCTGCACCTCGCCCACGCCGTCGATGCGGCTGATCACGTCGACCAGGTTGCTGCTGATGTAGTCGCCCACGTCCACCGCGGAAGCGCTGCCGTCGCCCGAGTACATCGAGACGATCAGCAGGAAGTCGTTGCCGCCCTTGGTGACGGTGACGCCGCGGCTTTGCACCTGCTGCGGCAGGCGCGACATGGCCTGCTGCAGCTTGTTCTGCACCTGCATCTGGGCCACGTCGATGTTGGTGCCCGCGTTGAAGGTGAGCGACAGGCGCGCCACGCCCGAGGAGTTGCTGGTCGACTGCATGTAGAGCAGGTTGTCCAGCCCCTTCATCTGTTGCTCGATGACCTGGGTGACCGAGTCTTCGACCGTCTTGGCCGAGGCGCCGGTGTAGGTGGCGTTGATCGACACGCGCGGTGGCGCGATGTCGGGGTATTGCTCCAGAGGCAGCGTGCGGATCGCCATCAACCCCGCGAGCATGACGACGATGGAGAGCACCCACGCGAAGATGGGGCGGTCGATGAAGAACTGGGCCATGGCGTGGCCTCAGCGCGCGAGCGTTGCTGAAGCGGCGTCGGGCTTGGCGATGGCCACCGGGCTTGTGACCGGCTTCGCGCCGAGATCGACCACGCGCACCTTGTCGCCGACCTTCACGCGCTGCGAGCCTTCCATCATCACGCGGTCGCCCGCTGCGAGGCCGTCGAGCACCTGCCATTGCGTGCCGACCGCGCGGCCCACGGTGATCGGGCGTTTGGCGACCTTGTTCTCGATGTCGATCACCAGCGCCGAGGCGCTGCCGTCCGGCGCGCGCGTGACGGCCTGCTGCGGCACCAGCAGCGCGGCCTGGTTCACGCCTTCCTGCAGCACCGCGCGCACGTACATGCCGGGCATCAGCAGCCGGTCGGGGTTGGGAACCACCGCACGCAGCGTGACGCTGCCGGTGCCCGCATCGACCGTGACGCCGCTGAAGGTCAGGCGCCCGGCATGCGGGTACTTGCTGCCGTCTTCGAGCAGCAGCTGGATGCTCGCCTCGGCATTGTTCGCGCGCTGCAGCCGGCCGCTGGCGAGTTCGCGCTTCAGGCGCAAGAGCTCGCTGCTCGACTGCGTGACATGCACATGGATCGGATCGAGCTGCTGCACGGTGGTCATGGCCGCCGCCTGGTTGGCTGTGACCAGCGCGCCCGGGGTCACGGTCGAGAGTTCGGCCCAGCCGGTGATCGGCGAGGTGATGCGCGTGTAGCCCAACTGGATGCGCGCGGTCTGCTCGGCCGCGCGGGCCACGCCGAGGTCGGCTTCGGCCTGCTGCTCGGCGGCCTGCGATTCGTCGAACACCTGGCGGCTGATGGCGTCGATCTTCACCAGCTCGGAGTTGCGCTTGGCCACCGTGCGGGCCGTGGCCAGAGCCGATTCGGCCTTGCGCACGCTGGCCTGCGCGCTCGCATGGGCTGCCTGCAGCGAGGCCGGGTCGAGCTGGTAGAGCACCTGTCCGGCCTTGACCTGCGAGCCTTCTGTAAAGAGCCGTTCCTTGAGGATGCCGCCGACCTGCGGGCGGATCTCGGCGATGACCGGCGCGGCGGTGCGGCCGGGGAGTTCGGTGCTCAGGGCGAGGGGCTCGTGCTTCAGGGTGACGGCGCCGACTTCCTTTTCTGGTGCGGCGGCGGCCGCCTTGGCGGTGCCGGGCGCCTCCACGCTGGTGCGTGAACACCCTGCGAGCGCGGCGATGGCCAGGGCTGTAACAAGCAGGGCGAAGCGGGAGCGGGTGTGGTCAGGCATGAATCAGGCAACGGAAGTAGGAAAAAGCTCCAGATGGAGCGAGCGGGCAGCCTCAAGTTCAACGAGGCGCGGGCGCAAGGGCCGGCTTTACACGCGAGACGCAGCAATTGCAGTGCCTGCAATGCCCATGGTGTCAGCGGCGGTCTACAGGGGCATGACAACCCCCAGGGGATCGTCGCGATTTCAGGCGCGCTGCAGGGCGCGCGTGACCATGTCGTTGGGCGCGAGCCGCAGCAGGTGCGGCAAGAGGCCGATCGCCTTCTCGCGCTCGCCCGCGTGCAGCAGGCCGTTGGCGCACACCGAGAGCGTGTCGGCCAGCTGCGGATGGTCAGGCGCCGTCTTCAGCAGGATGCGGCACAGCATGTCGGCATCGCCGAACTCGCGGATGCGCGCGAACCGGCGCGCGAGCCGCGCCATGTCGTCGGGCTTCAGGCGCAGGCCCGGCTTGGCCTGGTCGAGGTAGGTACGGTAGCTGGCGTGCTGCAGGGCGATCGTCTCGGCATCGGTCGCGGGCAGGCGGAAGATGCGGCGCGCGGCCTGGTGGAAGTCTTCGCTCGCGGGCTGCAGGCGCGCGGTGTTGAACCAGGCGCGCAGCGTGTCGGTGTCGCCGGGGTGCAGCGCCGCGGCGGCACGCCATTCGGCGGCGGCCTGCTCGAACTTCATCGCGGCACCCAGCCGACGGGCAGCGGCCACGTGCGCATCGAAGCGGTCGTCGTCGTTCACCATTTCCGACTTCACCGTCTCGGGCGTCTTCACGCGGCCGAGCAGCATGGCGCCGGCCATCAGCGCGGCGCCGGTGAGCAGTCCACCCAAATGCGCCATGTAGGCAACGCCTTCGTCGGCGAGCCAGTGCTGCATCAGTTCGTTGACGATCCAGGCCGGCAGCAGGAGCAGGGCCGGTGCGCTGACGTAGTTGAAATAGAAGAACAGCTGGTAGAAAAAGCGGATGCGCCGCAGCCGATACATCACCGCGTACATGCCCATCAGCGCCGAGACCCCGCCCGAGGCGCCCAGCCCATAGGAGCCCTTGCCCGCGTAGGCCCAGGCGGCCAGCGCCGAGGCGCCCACGCAGCCCAGCAGGTAAAACGTGAGGTAGGTGCTGCGGCCCAGGGCCAGCTCGACCGAGGCGCCGAACAGGAAGAGGAACAGCATGTTGCCCAGCAGGTGGCCGGTGCTGCCGTGCAGGAAGGCCGAGGTGATGAGCGTCCAGGGCTTGCTGAACCCGGCGTCCTTGCCGTAGTCCTGCGCCCAGCGCTCGGTGAAGGGGGCGGGCAGCATCGACTCGTACTGCTGGCGGTCGCGCTTCCACTCGGCGTACTGCGGATGGGTGGGCGTGATGATCTCTTCGGCCTTCAGCTTCTTCTGGAAGGCCCGGTCGTGTTTCATGGCCTGGATCAACTGCTCGTAGGCCTCGGCCTTCAACATGCGCTCGCCCAGCTTGCCGCGCTTCGCGTCGGTCTTCTTCAGCCACTCCACGAAGGGCGGCAGTTCCAGCGCGGGCAGCGCGCTCTTCACGTAGTACTGGCCAGCGCGCTCGCGGCCGTTCTCTTCGCTGGTCTGCGGCCCCCACCAGACGATCATGTTGACGAGGATCAGCAGCACCGTCAGCCACGGTGGATTGCGCCAGCTCGGTTTGTTCTCGAGCGGGATGGCGTAGAACACGGTGGGGCGGCCGGTTGCTGCTGCTGATGCGGTGCCGCGATCAGCCCAGGCGCTTGCGGTGGCGCGCGATCTGCGCCTTCACCTGCGCAGGCGCGGTGCCGCCGAGGATGTTGCGTGCGTTCAGCGAGCCGCGCAGGCTCAGCACGTCGTACACGTCCTTCTCGATGTTCGGGTTGAACTGCTGCAGCACCGCGAGCGGCAGCTCGGCGAGGTCGACCTTGTGCGACGTCGCCGCCTTCACGGCGTGCGCGACGGTTTCGTGCGCGTCGCGGAAGGGCAGGCCCTTCTTCACGAGGTAGTCGGCCAGGTCGGTGGCGGTGGCGTAGCCGCGCAACGCCGCGGCTTCCATTGCCTCGGGCTTCACGGTGATGCCGCCGATCATCTCGGCAAAGATGCGCAGGGTGTCCTTGAGCGTGTCGACGGTGTCGAACAGCGGCTCCTTGTCTTCCTGGTTGTCCTTGTTGTAGGCCAGCGGCTGGCCCTTCATGAGCGTGATGAGCGCCATCAGGTGGCCGACCACGCGGCCGGTCTTGCCGCGCGCCAGCTCAGGCACGTCGGGGTTCTTCTTCTGCGGCATGATCGACGAGCCGGTCGTGAAGCGGTCGGCGATCTGGATGAAGCCGAAGTTCTGGCTCATCCACAGGATGAGTTCTTCGCTCATGCGGCTGATGTGCACCATGCACAGGCTCGCCGCGGCGGTGAATTCGATCGCGAAGTCGCGGTCGCTCACGGCATCCAGGCTGTTCTGGCAGACGCCGTCCATGTTCAGGGTCTTCGCGACCAGTTCGCGGTCGAGCGGGTAGCTGGTGCCGGCAAGGGCGGCGGCGCCCAGCGGCAGGCGGTTGACGCGCTTGCGCACCTCGCCCATGCGCTCGGCATCGCGGCTGAACATTTCCACGTACGCCAGCATGTGGTGGCCAAAGCTCACCGGCTGGGCCACCTGCAGGTGGGTGAAGCCGGGGAGGATCACCTCGACGTTCTTCTCGGCGATGTCCACCAGGGCCTTCTGCAGTTCGGTGAGCAGGTCGCCGATGAGGTCGATCTCGCCGCGCAGCCAGAGGCGCACGTCGGTGGCGACCTGGTCGTTGCGGCTGCGGCCGGTGTGCAGGCGCTTGCCGGCGTCGCCGACGAGCTGCGTGAGGCGCGCCTCGATGTTCAGGTGCACGTCTTCCAGGTCGAGCTTCCACTCGAAGGCACCGGATTCGATTTCGCTGCGAATCTGCGCCATCCCACGCTCGATTTCGGCGTGGTCCTGCTTCTGGATGATCCCTTGGGCGGCGAGCATGCCGGCATGGGCGAGGGAGCCCTCGATGTCGGCCTGCCAGAGGCGCTTGTCGAAGAAGACGCTGGAGGTGTAGCGCTTCACCAGGTCGCTCATCGGTTCGGAGAAAAGGGCCGACCAGGCTTCGGATTTCTTGTCGAGTTGGTTTTGGGTCATGGGAGCCGTCCAGGAGGCAATAATGGGTTGGTCACCCGATGTAACTGTGATGTCCGCGATGCGCAACCCGGCGATTTTATCGGCCACCTCTGGCTCCACGCCCCCGACGCCGTCGGAGAGGGCTCGCGCGCCCCTGCGCGCCGAGCCGTCGCTGTTCGATGCCTGCCAGATCGGCGTGGTGCTGCGCACCGTGGTGTTCGTGGAGGTGGTGGTCGCCATCGCCGCGCTCTTCGTGATCTCCACGCCCGGCGAATGGCTGGTGCAGACCGCCACCGTCACCGGCGGCGCCTTGCCTGCCACGCTGCTCTGGCTGGTGACGGCCTGCGGGCTCAAGAAGCAATTGCGGCGTTTGCCGCGCCAGTGGCAGTACGTGGCCGGCGCCTTGCTGGGCGCGCTGGCCTCTCTTTACGGCTGCGGCCTCTTGCGCCTGACCGGCGTGCTCGCCAATGCGCCGTGGCTGGCCAGCGGGCTGGCCGGCGCGCTGTTCGCAGGGCTCGTGATGACCGCGATGGCCCTGCGCGCACGCGGCCAGACGCCCGCCGCAACCACGGCCCGGCTCGAGGAACTGCAGTCGCGCATCCGCCCCCACTTTCTCTTCAACACGCTCAACAGCGCCATCGCCCTCGTGCGCGAGGAGCCCGCCAAGGCCGAGACCATGCTCGAAGACCTGGCCGAGCTGTTCCGCCAGGCGCTGGCCGACCCGGGCGAATCGGGCACGCTGGCCGACGAGATCGCGCTGGCCGAGCGCTACCTCGCCATCGAGCAGGTGCGCTTCGGAGACCGCCTCCGCATCCGCTGGGACCTCGATGCCGCCGCCAGCAATGCACGCCTGCCGCCGCTGTTGCTGCAGCCGCTGGTCGAGAACGCCATCAAGCACGGCGTGGAGCCCAGCCCCGAGGGCGCCAAGCTGCGCATCCGCACCGAGCGGCGCGGCAGCATGGTCGTGATCGAGGTGGTCAACAGCCTGCCGCCGCTGCGCTGGGCCGACGAGCCGCTGCCGCGCGGCCACGGCATCGCGCTGGCCAACGTGCGCGACCGGCTGCGCCTGCTGCACGACATGCAGATGCAGTTCAGCGCCGGCATGGACCAGAAAAACTACCGGGTGCGCATCGCGATCCCCGCCGAATCATCATGACCCTCAAGACCCTCATCGTCGACGACGAAGCCCTGGCGCGCTCCCGCATGCGCACCCTGCTGCGCGACTGCACCACGCCCGCCGCCGAGGTGGTGGCCGAGGCCTCGCAGGGCGCCGAGGCGCAGCAGCACCTGGCCACGATGGACCTCGACCTCGTGCTGCTCGACGTGCACATGCCCGGCGTCGACGGCATCGAGGTGGCGCGCGCGCTGCGCAGCAACCCCGATGCGCCGGCCGTGGTGTTCGTCACCGCGCATGCGACGCACGCGGTCACCGCCTTCGAGCTCGACGCGGTCGACTACCTGACCAAGCCGGTGCGCGCCGAGCGGCTGCAGCAGGCGCTGCTGAAGGCCGAGCGCTTCCTGAAGGAGCGCCGCGCGCTGCAGGCCGATGCCGCCCCCGAGACCGTGCTGATCCAGGACCGCGGCCGCGCCGAGCGTGTGCCGCTCTCCGAGGTGCTGTACCTGAAGTCGGAATACAAGTACCTCACCGTGCGCACCGCCACGCGCAGCCACATCCTCGATGGCTCGCTCAACGAGTTCGAGGAGCGCTATCCGAACCGCTTTCTGCGGGTGCATCGCAATGCGCTGGTGGCCCGCTCGGCCATCCGCGCGCTCGAGAAATACGACGACGGCGAAGACGCCGAAGGCTGGGCCCTCCGGCTGGATGCGATTCCCGAACCCGTCGCGGTGTCGCGGCGCCAACTTGCCGCAGTGCGCGAAGTGCTCAAGGAAACGCGATGACCGACGAACACAAGCCGCCTGCGTCCGACAAACCTCAGGCTGCGGAGGCGCCGCAGCCCACCCCGGAGCCTCCGGCCGTCGAGCCTCCCGCGACGTCTTCTCCTGCCGCGCCTGCGCCGGAAGCCGCAGCCGCGCCGGAGGAGCCGGCTGCCGAGCCCACCGCGGCCCAGCGCCGGCGCCTCATGCTGCACATGCCGGTCGACGTGCGCAGCGCCTCGCTGGTCGTGCTCGCCGTGCTGGCCAGCGTCTTCGCGCTGCAGTGGGGCCAGGCGGTGTTCATCCCGCTGATGCTGAGCCTTTTGCTGACCTATGCGTTGTCGCCACTGGTCGAATTGCTCCACCGCTGGCACCTGCCGCGCTGGATCGGCGCCGCGTTCATCCTCGTGGGCCTGTTCGGCGGCATCGGCTGGACGGGCTATTCGCTCTCGGGCAACGCCTCGCAACTGGTCGATTCGCTGCCGGTCGCCGCGCAGAAGCTCGGGCAGGCGATGCGCCGCGACAAGGGCGCGAGCGCCACGCCGCTCGAAAGCGTGCAGCAGGCGGCCGCGCAGTTGGAGAAAGCGGCCGAGGAGAACTCCGCGCGCGTCGCCTCGAGGCGCGGCGTGGCCCGCGTCATCATCGAGCGGCCGGGCTTCAACGTGCGCGACTACCTGCTGAGCGGCACGGTCGGCCTGCTGAGCGCGCTGGGCCAGTTCACGCTGGTGGCCTTCCTCACCTACTTCGCGCTGTGCTCGGGCGACACCTTCCGGCGCAAGCTCATCAAGATCACTGGCTCGAGCCTGCAGAAGAAGAAGGTCACGGTGCATGTGCTGGACGACATCACCCGCAACATCGAGCGTTACCTGCTGGTGCAGATCTTCACCAGCGTGCTCGTGGGATTGGCCACTGGCCTCGCGTTCTGGGCCATCGGGCTGGAGAACGCCGCGGTGTGGGGAATCATCGCCGCGGTGACCAACCTCATTCCCTACATCGGCTCGGTCATCGTGCTCGCGGCGGCGGGGCTCGTGGCCTTCCTGCAGTTCAACAGCCTGCAGATGGGCCTTGCGGTGGCCGGCACTTCGCTGGCCATCCACACGATCATCGGCAACCTGCTGCTGCCCTGGCTCACCAGCCGAACCAGCCGCATGAACCCGGTGGCGGTGTTCGTGGGCGTGATCTTCTGGGGCTGGCTCTGGGGCATCTGGGGGCTGCTGCTGGGTATTCCGATCACGATGGTGATCAAGTCGATCTGCGACCGGGTGGAAGACCTGCAACCCATAGGCGAACTGCTGGGCGAATAGGGGCGCTCAGCCCGGCTGCGCCTTGCCGCGCGCCGCTTGTTTCACCGGCAGCTTTTTCGCCGCCGGCTTTTTCACCGGGAGCTTCTTCACGAACGTGTCGGCCGCATCGAGCGGCTTGCCGTCGTGCGTGCGCAGGTCGAGCTTGCGCACCGGCTTGCCGCTGCCCCGCTCGACCAGCACCGAGTGCGCCTCGCCCTTGCCGTAGAGGTGCTGCTCGCCCCAGTGCCTGAGGCCCACCACCACGGGGAAGAGGCCATTGCCCTTGGGCGTGAGAACGTACTCCTGGTACATCGTGCCGTCGGATGCGGGCGCGAGCGCGAGCACGCCTTCCTGCACCAGGTTCTTCAGCCGGTCCGCCAGGATGTTCTTCGCCACGCCCAGGCTCTGCTGGAATTCGCCGAAGCGCTTCATGCCGTCGAACGCATCGCGAATGATGAGCAGCGACCACTGGTCGCCCACGATGTCGAGCGAGCGCGCCATCGGGCAGGTGTCTGATTTGAGGCTTCGTCTCTTGGCCATGGTCCGTATTAGAACGGCGATGGTCTTCCGGTGGCAAATAAAAACCTGAATGCCTGCAACGCAACCGATGGCATCGAATTTCCGTAAGGTGCCCGGCATGCCTTATCTCCAGCTCGACGTGAACGGCCGCCACGAAGTGGCCGACAAGAAGCGCCTCGCGCGCCAGCTCTGCGAAACCTATGCGCAACTGATGAGCGTCGACATCCGCCGCATCAGCGTCGCGATCCGAGAGGTGGGCGAGGGCGGCGTCTGGCGCATGGTGGACGGCGAGGTGGTCGAGGTGTCGGTGCTCATGTGCGACATCCGGCGCGGCCGCTCCGCCGAGTTGCGGCTCGAGGTCGCGAAGGCCCTGTGCCGCGATTGCATCGACATGCTGGGGCTGCGCGAAGACCGGCTCAACGTCGAGTTCACCCAGCATTCGGGCGATGAGATGTACCACCCGACGCTGGGCGGCTACAGCCCGGAGTGGTCGGAAGACGAAGCCGGCTGAGCACGCCGGGCGCGCTCCAGCCGACCGAAGCGCGCGATCATCAGCGGACCGAGCAACGCGCCCAGCCCGACCGAACTCCATGCAGCGACCCAGCCGTAGGTGCTGCCGAAGCCGAAGCGCGTCTGCCCCCAGTCGAGCACGAGGCCGAACACCCACGGGCTCAGCGCGCCCGCGCCGAAACCCATCACCGAGCGCACCGAGTACGCCACGCCGAGGCGATGCGGCGCCACCACGTCGGCCAGCGCGGTCGAGTAGACCGACGAGTCCGCGATTGCGAGGAGGTTGTAGACGGCGGCCATCGCGGCGAGCAGCCACAGCGGCCAGGTCCACATCCAGCCGAAGGTGAACGACATGCACAGGCTCGCGAGCGTGGCGACCATCATGATTCGCGCGCGGCCGAAGCGGTCCGATGCCGCGCCGCCGGCGATGCTGCCGAACACGCTGACCAGGTGCGCGAACGCCGCCAGCGCGATGCCCGCACCCTGCCACGGCGACGCGCCGCCCGCCGATGCCACGAGATAGGCGGGCAGCCAGGCCCACAGGGCCATCAACTCCCAGCAGTGGAAGGCGTAGGCCCAGTTGCCGGCCATCGCGGGCTTGTCGCGCACCGTTTCCTTCAGCGCATGCCAGGTTCCTTCGCGCACCGTGCCCGCGGGGGCGGGTGGCGCGGGCGGGCGCATGCGTCGCAGCGCGGGGATCGTCAGCAGCGCGCCCGCGGCCGTGCAGCCTGCCGCCGCCAGCAACCCCAGCCGCCAGCCCTGCGCATGGCTGAACGCCGCCGCCACCGCAAGCGACAAGGCGTAGCCCATCGACGATGCGCCGAGGAACAGCCCCATCGCCTTGCCGCGCACCGCCGGCTCGGTGTTGCGCGCGAGCAGTTGCAGCCCCGGCGTGTACGACGCGCCCGCGCACAAGCCCGCGAGGCCGTAGAGCAGCATCGCGGAGAGGTGGTCGTGCGCGAAGGTCGCAAAGGCCAGCGCCGCGACCGCGCTGACCGCGCTGCCGGCCAAGAAGACCCGGTGCGGCCCGTAGCGGTCCGCCAGGAGGCCCACGGCGAACAGCGAACTCATGTAGCCCACGTGCCAGGCGCTCTGGATCGAGCCGGCCTCGGCGGCCGTCATGTGCCAGTCGATCATCATGAAAGGCAGCACGCCCGAGTAGGCGGTGACGATCATGGCCTGAAGCAGCCGGCTCGTGCACAGCAGCGCGAGCCAGCCGCGCCGGGGTGTGGGTTCAGCGCAGTGCACGCTGCATCAGCACGGTATCGACCCACTGCCCGAACTTGAAGCCGACGCTGCGCAGCACGCCGACCGTCTCGAAGCCGAGGCTTTCGTGCAGGCGCTGCGACCCGGTGTTCGCGCTGTTGCCCACCACCGCCACCATCTGCGTGAAGCCGCCCTCGGTGCAGTGCGCGATCACCGCCCGCAGGAGCGCCATGCCGATGCCGTGGCCGTGCATGCCGCGCGCGACGTAGATCGAGTCTTCCACCGTGTGGCGGTAGGCGGAGCGGGCGCGGTAGGGGCTCGCGTAGGCATAGCCAGCCACCTCGCCGTTCTTCAGTGCGACCAGATAGGGAAGACCGCGGCGCAGCACCTCGGTTCGGCGCGTCTGCATGTCTTCCACAGTGGGCACTTCTTCCTCGAAGGAGCACAGGTCGTGCTGCACATAGTGGCTGTAGATCGCCTGCACCGAGGCCATGTGGTGCGGCTCGGCATCGAGGATTTCGAGGGCGGAGGAAAGAAGGGGCGGTGCTTGCATGCCTCGATCTTGACGCGCCACCACCGATAAGTGAAGCTTGGCCTGCCTATGCAGGGCATAAGGAATACTTTGGAAAAGACACTGAACCTCGACCAGCTCAAGTCCTTCGGTCTGGTGATCGAAACAGGCAGCTTCTCGGCCGCGGCCGACCGGCTCGGCCTCACGCAGCCGGCCATCAGCCTGCAGGTGCGCCAGCTGGAACGCAGGCTTGCGGTGCGCTTGATCGAACGGGTCGGCAAGCGCGCGAGGGCCACGCCGGCCGGCATGGAACTGCTGCGCCATGCGCACCACATCGAAACCGCGGTGGACAACGCCATCGACGCGCTGGCCGATCACGCAAGCGGGGTCACGGGCCGGGTGCGCCTGGGCACCGGTGCCACAGCCTGCCTGCATTTCCTTCCGGCCGTGCTGCGCGCGCTGCGGGAGGAGTTTCCGGCGCTCGGCATTGTGGTGAGCACGGGCAACACGGAAGACCAGGTGCGCAGGGTCGAGGAGAACAGCATCGACCTCGCGCTGGTCACGCTACCCGCCGCCGGCCGTTCGCTGAGCGTGACGCCGGTGCTCGACGACGAGTTCGTCGCCATCGGCCGCAGCGACCTCGCACCGCTGAAGGCGCGGGTGACGCCGGCCGACCTGGGCGGCTTGCCGCTGGTGTTGTTCGAGCCCGCGGCCAACACGCGCAAGCTGGTCGATCGCTGGTTCGCCGCCGAAGGCCTGCAGCCGCAGCCCGTGATGGAGCTGGGCAGCGTGGAAGCGATGAAGGAGATGGTGGCTGCGGGGCTGGGTTACGGCATCGTGCCGCGCATGGCGATGGCCGGACGCGGCGCCCACCCCGACCTGAAGATCAGCCGCCTCGCGCCGCGCATGCACCGCACGCTGGCCGTCGTCATCCGGCGCGACAAGCCGGTGAACAAGGCCCTGCGCGTGGTGCTCGATGCAATCGCGGCAGCGGGCAAGAAGGCGGGGCCGGTTACTCGGGCAAGGTAGCCAGCACCGGACCGCCGCGCGCCCGGCCCAGCGTTCCAACGATCAGCGCGGCGATCAGCACCAACCCGCCGCTGAGCACCATCGCGCTGGAGATGCCGAAGTTGTCGACCGTGAGGCCTCCGATGAGCGCGCCCGAGGCGATCGCGATCTGGAAGCCGCTCACGAGCAGCGCCTGGCCGGCTTCGGGGGCATCGGGCACGGCTTCCATCATCCAGCCGGTGAGCGCCACCGGGATCAGGCCGAAGGCCACGCCCCAGATGAAGACCACCACCGCGCCCGGCACGAAGCCGCTGCCGATCAGCGTCGACAGCAGCAGTGCCGTCGCCAACATCAGCGCAGCCAGCAAGGTGGTACCGCGTACGCTGCGCGCCACGAGGCTGCCGCCGACGAAGGTGCCGATGAAGCCGACCGCGCCGTACACCAGCAGCAGCGTCGAGACAGCGTTGGGCTCCAGGCCGAACACCTGCTGCAGCAGCGGCTTGAGGTACGTATAGGCCGCGAAGTGCCCGGCGATGAAGAACAGCACCGCGAGCAGCCCGACCTGCGCCATGCGGCGCGTGAGCGGCGTGAGCAGATCGCGTGCGCCGATGGCGCGCACCGGCGGAATCGCGGGCAAGAGCCACAGTTGCACGAGCAGCACCACCGCGGCGAGCGCGCCGGTCACCGCGAACGAAGCGCGCCAGCCGAAGAGCGTGCCGAGGAACGAGCCCGCGGGCACGCCGAGCACGGTGGCGGCGGAAACACCAGCCAGCACCAGCGACATGGCGCGTGCCTTCGAAGCGTCGGGCACAAGTTGCGTGGCGGCGGCGGGTGCGAAGGTCCAGAAGCCGCCCACGCACAAGCCGAGCAGCAGGCGCGCGACGAGCATGGTGGCGAAGTTGGGCGCAAAGGCCGCGAGCAGGTTCGAGGCGATCAGCAAGGTGGTGAGCGCGATCAGCACCGTGCGCCGGTCGAGCTTGCCCGAGGCGACGATCAGCGCCGGCCCGGCGAAGGCGGCGAGCACGCCGGGCATCGTGACCATGAGGCCGGCCGTGCCGTCGGACACGTTCAGGCCGCGCGCGATGTCGGTGAGAAGCCCGATGGGCATGAACTCGGTGGAGACCATCGCGAAGGTGCCGACGGCGATGGAGCCGACCGCGAGCCAGGCGGAACGGGTCGTCTTGACCAGCCCGGACGGCGACGACGACACGTCGTCGATGCAGGGATTGCTGCTGGGTGCATTCATCATGGGAAGGGATCCTGGAGCGCATCGGCGAAGCGCGTGCCGATGCTTGTTGCGGGAGTCCAGGGAGTGTGAAAGCGGATGTCCTCGCGACAAAGGGGGCTCGCGACAGTAGTCAGTTTCCCGTGGGCGAACAATCGGGCCTTTTTGCAACTGGGTGGCTGCTGACCTGTTCACCGTGGCGGCTATCGCCACCACCACCATTCCCTATCGAAGCTGCAGCACCCGGCCGTCGGCAATGAACGAATCGCCGACTAGCACACGAAAGTCCGCACCCTGCACAAAGCGAGGCTTGGCGAGGTCGGGCTTCAGGAACTCGATGTCGAGAGCATGCGCTTTGCCGCGCTCCAGCAGTTCGCCCTGCGGCACGAACCATCGCGCGGAAAAACCTTCGTTGTCGATCACCAGCGCGCAGCGGTATTCCCCTGCGGCGAGCGGCACGTCATGGATCGGCAGCGCCGGCGGGCGCAGCGTGACGTCGGCACGCAGATGCGGCGTGAACGCACCCAGCGCATCGAAGGTCACGGGTTCGGGCGGCGGCGCGCGGCGCGGCAGCTTGCCGATGAGCCACGCGATCACGTTGCCGATGATCGGCACCCACAGCACCATCAGCAGCGTGGCGATGTCGCGCGTGGTCGTGCCGCGCTCCGCGTAGTGCCGCACCACCGCCCCGCCAACCGCCACGCACAGCAGGATGACGACGATCAATCTGCGGCGGGACTGGATGGTGCTCACCGCGCACCCTCGGCGCTGCGCTTCATCCCGTGTTGCGCAGCCCCGCGGCCACCCCGTTTATCGAGATGTGAATGCCGCGCTGCAGCCGCTCGCCGCCGTCGCCCGCGCGATAACGGCGCATCAATTCGACCTGCAGGTGATGCAGCGGATCGATGTACGGGAAGCGATGCCGCACCGAGCGCTGCATCTCCGCATTGCCTTCGAGGCGCTGCTTCGCGCCGGTGATGAGCGTGAGCGCATCCGAGGTGCGGTGCCATTCGGCATCGATCATCGAGAACACCTTCTGGCGCAGCTTGCGGTCGGTCACCAGTTCAGCATAGCGCGAGGCCAGCGCGAGGTCGCTCTTGGCGAGCACCATGTCCATGTTCGAGAGCAGCGTGCGAAAGAACGGCCACTGCGCATACATGCGCTGCAGCAGCGCGACGCGCTCCTTCTTGCCGGCGGCGTTGCCGGCCGAGGCGAGGAACTGCTCCACGCCCGCGCCGAAGCCGAACCAGCCGGGAATCGTGAGGCGGCATTGGCCCCAACTGAAGCTCCACGGCACCGCGCGCAGGTCGTCGATCTTGTGACTCGGGTTGCGCGATGCGGGGCGCGAGCCGATGTTGAGCTCGGCGATTTCGCGGATCGGCGTGGAGCCGAAGAAGTAGTCGCCGAAACCGGGGGTCTCGTACACCAGCTTGCGGTACGCGGCCATGCTGGCGGCCGAGAGTTCGCTCGCGGCCGAAAGGAAGGTGGCAGGCGCCGACTTGCCCTGCGGCAGCAGCGTGGCCTCGAGCGTGGCGGCCACGAGCGTCTCGAGGTTGCGTCGGCCGATCTCACGGTTGGCGTACTTCGAGCCGATGACTTCGCCTTGCTCCGTGAGACGGATCTGGCCGCGCACCGTGCCCGGCGGCTGCGCAAGGATCGCTTGGTAGCTCGGGCCGCCGCCGCGTCCCACCGTGCCGCCGCGGCCATGGAACATGCGCAGGCGGATCGGGTTGGCCTTCTTCTTGTTGAGTTCGTCGAACAGCGACACCAGCGCGATGCCCGCGCGGTACAGCTCCCAATTGCTGGTGAAGATGCCGCCGTCCTTGTTGCTGTCGCTGTAGCCGAGCATCACGTCCTGCTCGCCGCCCGAGCGCTCGATGAGCGCCTGGATGTTCGGCAGTGCATAGAAGGCGCGCACGATGGGCGCGGCGTTGCGCAGGTCTTCGATGGTTTCGAACAGCGGCACGACGATCAGGTCGCACACCGCATTGGTGGCCATCGCACCGCGCAAGAGGCCCACTTCCTTTTGCAGCAGCAGCGCTTCGAGCAGATCGCTCACCGTTTCGGTGTGGCTGATGATGTAGTGGCGAATGGCCGCGGCGCCGTAGCGCGCACGCGCGGTGCGGGCGGCGGCGAAGATGGCGAGCTCGCTTTTTGCGAGCGGCGAGTAGTCGGCATCGGGCACGCGCAGGGGACGCGCATCGTCGAGCAGCTTGAGCAGCAGCGTCTGCTTGGCCTCTTCGGCGAGCGAGGCGTACGACGGCTCGATGCGCGCAGTGGCGAGCAGCTCGGCGATCACTGCCTCGTGCTTGTCGGAGCTCTGGCGCAGGTCGACCGTGGCGAGGTGGAAGCCGAACACTTCCACCGCGCGGATCAGCGGCCGCAGGCGCGGCGCGGCGAGCACGCTGCCGTGCTTTTCGCCGAGCGACTCTTCCACCGTGCGCAGGTCGGCGAGGAATTCCTCGGCCTTCGCATACGGGTTCTGCGGTGCGACCGCATGGCGCGCGGCCTCGCCGCCGGTGAGCTCGCGCAACGTGGCCGCCAGGCGCGCATACACGCCCGTGAGCGCGCGGCGGTAGGGCTCGTCCTTGCGGTGCTCGCTGGTGTCGGGCGAGCGCTCGGCCAGCGCCTGCATCTCGACCGACACATCGACCAGCGTGGCCGAAAGCGAAAGCTCGCCGCCCAGGTAGTGCACCTCGGTGAGGTACAAGCGCAGCGCCAGTTCGGCCTGCCGGCCGAGCGCGTATTCGAGCGTCTCGGCGGTGACGTTCGGGTTGCCGTCGCGGTCGCCGCCGATCCACTGGCCCATGCGCAGGAACGGCGCAACCGACGGCGTGTGGCCGCCTTGGGTCAGCGCCTTTTCGAGGTCGGCATAGACGCGCGGAATCTCGCGCAGGAACGTGGCTTCGTAATAGCTCAGCGCGTTCTCGATTTCATCGGCCACGGTGAGCTTGGAAAAGCGCAGGAGGCGCGTCTGCCAGATCTGCGTGACGCGCGTGCGCATCTGCGTTTCGTTGTCGGCGAGCTCGATGGGCGAGAGCGCATCCTTTCCGCTCGCGTAGGCGCTCTGGCGCAGCTTGATTTCGTCGCGCGTGGTGAGCAGCAGGGCAATCGCGCGCTCGGCATCCAGGATGCTCTTGCGCTGCACTTCCGTCGGGTGCGCGGTGAGCACGGGCGACACGTAGCTGTGGGCCAGCGAGGCGACGATTTCGTCGGGCTTAACGCCCGCCTTGCGGATGCGCGCGAGGGCGGTCTGCAGGTCGCCGTCGGCCAGCACGCCTTCGCGATCGGCCTCGGTGCGGCGACGGATCTGGTGGCGGTCTTCTGCAAGATTGGCCAGGTGGCTGAAGTAGGTGAAGGCGCGAATCACGCGCACCGTCTCGGCGGCGCTCAGGCCCTTGAGCAGGTTCTTGAGCGCCCGGTCGGCCGCCTGGTCCGCGTCGCGGCGAAAGGCCACGGACAGGGTGCGGATCTTTTCCACCAACGCATAGGTTTCGTCTCCTTCCTGCTCCCGGATCACATCGCCGAGGATCCGGCCCAACAGCCGGATGTCGTCGATCAGTGGCTGGTCTTCGGCCTGTCGGCGCTTGGGGAGGGCAGGGGTCTTGCTGGCTTTCATTCGATGTTGTTCCTGGGGACTTGAATGGACGCGCCGCCTGCGTTGCTGCGGCGCAACATGCTAGCATTCCGGCGTCTGAAAACATGTACTTTTTGGGAGCGGTCTTGAGCAATATCGTGATCGCGACGCGCGAAAGCCGGTTGGCCCTTTGGCAAGCCGAACACGTGCAAGCGCTTCTGCAAGAAAGAGGCCATACGGTCAGCCTCCTGGGCATGACGACCCGGGGCGACCAGATCCTCGACAAGAGCCTGAGCAAGGTCGGCGGCAAGGGCCTCTTCGTGAAGGAACTCGAAACGGCGATCGAAGACGGTCGCGCCGACATCGCGGTGCACTCGCTCAAAGATGTGCCGATGGACCTGCCCGAAGGCTTCGTCCTCGCCTGCGTGCTGGAGCGCGAGGACCCGCGCGATGCAATGGTCTCCCCCCGATACGCCTCGCTCGACGAACTGCCGCACGGCGCGGTGGTCGGCACCTCCAGCCTGCGCCGCGTGGTGCTGCTCAAGGCCAGGCGGCCCGACGTGCGCATCGAACCGCTGCGCGGCAACCTCGATACGCGCCTCCGCAAGCTCGACGAGGGGCAGTACGACGCGATCATCCTGGCGGCCGCGGGCTTGAAGCGCCTCGGCCTCGAAGACCGCATCCGCGTGGCCTTCGAACCAGACGACATGCTGCCGGCAGCGGGGCAGGGCGCTCTGGGCATCGAAGTGCGCGCCGACCGCGAGGATCTGATCGAACTGCTCGCGCCGCTCGCGCACCGCGGCGACTGGCTCTCGACCGCCGCCGAGCGCGCAGTGAGCCGTGCGATGGGTGGCAGTTGTTCGATGCCGCTCGCGGCGCATGCCCGCTGGCAGGCCGATGGCGTGTTGCGCATCGATGCTGCCTGGGGCGACCCTGAAGGCAATGCGCCGCTCGTTCGCGTTCATGCGCAGGCCGACGTCGGTGACTTCGGACGCGCCGACGCGCTCGGCGAACACGCGGCTGCGCTACTGCGCGACGCAGGCGCCCACTGAAACCCGTGGTCGTCCGATGACTGCGCGGCCCGTCATCGTCACGCGGCCCGCGCGCGAGGCCGTGCAGTGGGTCGACGACCTGCGCGCCGCCGGGCTCGATGCGGTGGCGCTCCCATTGATCGTCATCGAGCCGGTCCACGATGCCGAGCCGCTGCGCGCGGCCTGGCGGCGCATCGAAGACTACGCCGCGCTGATGTTCGTCAGCGCCACAGCAGTCGAGCATTTCTTCCAGAGCAGGGACGCGGATTCATCCGACGAAGCGATGGCCGGCCGCCGCTTCTGGGCCACGGGGCCCGGCACGACGCGTGCCCTGCTGCGCGCCGGCGTGCCGCCCGAAGCCATCGATGCACCGCCGCCCGAGGCCACGCGCTTCGACTCCGAGGCGCTGTGGGAGCGTGTCCAGGCCCAGGTATCGACCGGCGTGCGCGTGCTCATCGTGCGCGGCGGCGATGAAGCCGGGCAACCCGCCGGCCGCGACTGGCTCGCCAAGGAGATCGACGCCGCGAGCGGGCAGCGCGACACGGTGGTGGCCTATCGCCGATTGCCGCCGTTGTTCGATGTCGGACAACGTCAACTCGCCATCGATGGTGCGCAAGGCCGCGCTATCTGGCTCTTCAGCAGCTCGGAAGCGATCGCCAATCTCCAGCGCGCGATGCCCGGCACCGACTGGCACGCCGCAAGCGCGGTCGCCACGCACGCTCGCATCGGCGAAGCCGCGCGGGCCGCGGGTTTTGGTGCGTTGCGTGTCTGCACACCTCTGCGGGATGCGTTGATCGCGTCGATAGAATCGTTGGCATGAGCGCCGCGTCCCCGTCAGACGACATTTCTCCTTCTTCTCCCACTGCCGCAACGGCGCCGGTGCCCGCCACGCTGGCGCCGCATCAGACGCCCGCCGCCATGGCCGCCGCAGCCACTTTGCTGTCCCGCATCGGCCTGGGGCTCCTCACTCTCATGGCGCTGCTCGCATTGGTGATGACCATCGCGCTGTGGAACAAGGTCAGCGGCATGAAGGAGCAGCTGGCACGCCAGAGCGCCGAGGCCACCGCCCAGTCGATGGAAGCGCGCACGCTGGCGCGCCAGGCCAGCGACACGGTGCGCGATGCCGCGGCCCGCGTGGCGCTCATCGAAACCCGCGTGGCCGAAGTCGCACTGCAGCGTTCGCAACTCGAAGAACTGATGCAGAGCCTGTCGCGTTCGCGCGATGAAAACCTCGTGGTCGATATCGAGTCGGCTGTGCGCCTTGCGCTGCAGCAGGCGCAGGTCACCGGCAACGTGGAACCCTTGTTGGCTGCGTTGAAGGCGGGCGACCTGCGCATTTCACGCGCCGCGCAGCCGCGGCTCGCACCGCTGCAGCGCGCGATGCAGCGCGACGCTGATCGCCTCCGCAGCAACTCGAGCGTCGACAGCGCCGAAGCACTGCAGAAGCTCGACGAACTGATGCGCAACGTGGACGACCTGCCCGCGATCAATGCGGTGGCGGTGCGCGGCACGGGTGTCAACGCGTGGCAGCCCGAACCGATTCCGGCCGATGCACCATGGTGGCGGCGTGCGCTGCTCACGGTGCGCGGCGAAGCGCGTTCGCTGGTGCGCGTCGGCCGCATCCAGAGCCCCGAGGCGATCCTGCTGGCGCCCGAGCAGACCTACTTTCTGCGCGAGAACCTCAAGCTGAAGCTGCTCAACGCGCGCCTCTCGCTGCTGTCGCGCCAGGTCGATGCCACGCGCACCGAACTGGCCCAGGTGGGCGCGTCGCTCAACCGCTATTTCGACCCCGCCTCGCGCCGCACGCAGGCAGCCGCCACGCTGTTGCAGCAGCTTCAGGCGCAGGTGAAGACCACCGAGCCGGCGCGCGTCGACGACACGCTCGCGGCACTGGCCACTGCGGCCGCGGGACGCTGATCCGGTCATGCGCGCTGCAATCTGGCTCCTCGCGCTGTTCGCCGTCGCCGCGGCAGTCGCTCTTTTCGCGGGCAACAACCAGGGAACGATCACGGTGTTCTGGCCGCCCTGGCGCGTCGACCTGTCGCTGAACCTCGTGCTCGTGATCCTGCTGGGCACTTTCGTGTTGCTGCACGTGGCGCTGCGTGCGCTGGCCGCGCTCTTCTCGCTGCCGACACAGGCGCGCCAGTGGCGCCTCCAGCAGAAGGAACGCACGCTGCATGCCGCATTGCTCGATGCGATGGTGCAGCTGATCGCCGGCCGCTTCTCGCGCGCACGCAAGGCGGCCCAGTCCGCGCTGGTGCAGGAAAAAACATTGGCTGCACTCGATGCGAACCTGCCCCAGGCGCAGCAGGTGCGCGTGCTGTCGCACCTGCTGGCCGCCGAGAGCGCGCAGGCGCTGCAGGACAAGCCGGCACGCGACGCTCATCTGCAACAGGCGCTCAAAGAGAGCGTCGACCGCACATTGCTCGCAAGCCCCGAGACACGCGAAGGCGTGCAACTGCGCGCTGCGCGCTGGGCGCTCGAAGACCGTGATGCGGCCGCCGCGCTTGCCCGCCTCGAAGAACTTCCGCAGGGCGCACAGCGGCGCACGCTGGCCCTGCGCCTTCGCCTGAAGGCGGCACGCCAGGACCGGCGCACGCTCGAAGCCCTCGAAACCGCCCGCCTGCTGGCCAAGCACCGCGCCTTCTCGGATGCGGCGGCGCAAAGCATCGTGCGCGGCCTCGCAAC
Organism: Variovorax paradoxus EPS; assembly: GCF_000184745.1. Classification (NCBI taxonomy): domain Bacteria; kingdom Pseudomonadati; phylum Pseudomonadota; class Betaproteobacteria; order Burkholderiales; family Comamonadaceae; genus Variovorax; species Variovorax paradoxus. The sequence continues at coordinate 1,686,113 of NC_014931.1, forward strand.
CGAACTGCTGTCTGGCGCGCACGACCCGGCGCAGTTGATGCGCGCCTGGTCCGAACTCGACACCAACGAACGCGAAATGCCCGAGGTGGCGATCCATGGCGCGCAACGCATGGTGCTGCTTCACGGCGACCTGTCGCTCGCGCGTGGCTGGCTGCTGCCCGCCTGGGAGCGCATGGTGGCGAACCCGCGCGGCCTCGGCGATGCGTTGCGCGTGAAGCTCGCGCGCGCACTCGAAGCGGGGCTCGACTCGGTGGACGCCGACTGGCTCGCCCGCATCGAAAGTGCCCAGCGCAACAACCCGCGCGACGCGAACCTGCAGTACCTCGCCGGCATGGCCTGCATGAAGCGCCAGCTCTGGGGCAAGGCGCAGCAACTGCTGACGCAGGCCGGGCTCGCGTTGCAGGACGCGGAGCTCTATCGCCGCGCCTGGCTCGCGCTGGCCGAACTGGCCGAAGCGCGCGAGGATGCCGAGCAGGCCGCCGCCGCCTGGAAGCGCGCGGCGCAGGCGCCCAGCAACTGATCTTGTCCGGCTTCAGGGGCACGCACCCGAAGGCTGCACCGACGGCCTGCGGCTGCCGAAGATCGCGAAGCTGATCGCCGCCAGCACCCAGATGCCGATGCCGCCGTAGAGCATCACCAGCTCGAAGCCGTGCAGCAGCGCCGCATGGACGATCGCACCGGACGGATCGAACTGCGCGAGGTCCGGAAAGCCCTGTGCGAGCGATGCGAAGTTGCCGGCCGCGATCTTCTCCGCGAGCAGGCGTAGTTGCTGCGCGTCGAACGAAGCGGGCAGGGCATTCTTCAGCGACGAGAAGATGCCCCCGAGCAGGATGAACCCCATCAGCGCGATGTTGACCGCCAGCGTGATCAGCCGCGCGCTCATGTCGATGCCCGACGCCATGCCCGCGCGGTTGCTGGGCACCGAGCCGGTCGTGGTGTTCGTCACGGGCGTGTTGGTCAGGCCGAGGCCGATGCCGGCCAGCAGGCAGCCGGGCAGCATGGTCATCCAGCTCGCCTGCGCTGCGCTGCTGCCGTAGCGCATCGCGAAGAAGCCCACGCCGATCACGAACATGCCCAGCGGAATGACCACGCCCGGCCGCCAGCGCAGCGAGAGGCGCTCGGCCAGCGGCGGCATCAGCAGCGTGGGCAGCGTGTAGGCCAGCAGGGCTGAGCCTGCGGTGACGGCGCCGTAGCCCAGGCCGCTCTGGAAGTAGATCGGCAGGTAGATCATGAACGGCCAGAAGCTGAAGTTCATGCCGATGGAGCCGAGGATCGCGCCCGAGAAATTGCGGATGCGGAAGACCGAGAAATCGAACATCGGATGCGGGTTGATCTTCTCGACCCACAGGAACACCGCGAAGCTGGCGGCCGAAGCGGCGAGGATGCCGAGCGCCAGCGGGCTCGTGAAGCCGATGTCCGGCCCCTGCGTGATGAACCATGTGAGCCCGAACACCGCCAGCGACAACGTGACGATGCCCGGCAGGTCGAGCCGCTTCGCTTGCGGATCGCGCGACTCCTCGATGCTGCCCAGCACGAGTGCCAGCGCCAGCACGCTCAGCGGCACGTGCACCAGGAACACCCATTCCCAGCTCGCCAGCGCCGCGATGGCGCCGCCGATGATCGGCCCGAAACCCAGCCCCATGCCGAAGACCACGCCCCAGATCGCGAAGGCCTTGCTGCGCTCGCGCCCCTCCTGGAACTGGTGCGACAGCACCGCGAGCTGGCAGATCAGCATCACGCCGCCGCTCAGGCCCTGCAGGAAGCGGCTCGCGATCAGCACCGGTGCGTCCTGCGCGATGCCGCAGACCAGCGAGGTGATGCCGAACAGGACGATGCCGACGGCGAGGATGCGCTTGCGGCCGTAGCGGTCGGCCAGTGTGCCGGCGGCCATCAACACCGTGGTGCAGGCGATGGTGTAGGCGTTCATGATCCATTGCATGTCCTTGAAGTCGCCGTGCAGGACTTTCTCCAGTGTGGGAAGGATCACCGGCACGCTGGAGATCTCCAGGCCGAACATGAGGGCGACGAGGCAGACCGCGGCGAGGGCAATGCGGTTCTTGCCGATATGGGAGAGGGGCATCGAAAGGCTTTCCGGAATCAGGTCCGGGCGATTCTGTGGAAAGCATCTTCATGATGGAAATGATTTAATTTCCTGAGATTCATTTCAAACCATCATTTATTGCCGACCCATGGATTTCGACCCCACGCTTTTGCGCGCCTTCGTGGCCGTCAAGGAAACCGGCGGCTTCACGCGCGCGGCCGAGCGGCTGCACCTGACGCAGTCCGCCGTCAGCCACCAGATCCGCAAGCTCGAGGAGCAGGTGGGCCGGCAGCTTCTGCACCGCACGACGCGCCGCCTCACTGTGACGGAAGACGGCGAGGATTTCCTGCGCTATGCGCAGCAGATCCTCGACACGCTCGACGCGATGACGCGGCGCTTCCAGCCCTCGCCGATCACGGGCGTGGTGCGTTTCGGCGTGCCGGACAACTTCATGGGCGACCGCCTGCCGCCGTTGCTGTCGCAATTCGCACGGGCGTTTCCGGCGGTGCGGATGGAGGTCTGCGTGAGCATGCACACCGACCTGCGCGCGGCGATCCGGTCCGGCGAGCTCGATCTTGCGGTAGTGATGTCGCCGCCCAACGTGGCGGAGGGCACGTGCCTGCGGCGCACGCAGCTGGTCTGGGCCGCGGCAGAGACCTTCGAGGCGCCCAAGGGCGCATCGCTGCCGCTGGCCTTCTTTCCCAAGCCTTGCGTCAACCGGCAGGTGGCCGGATCGGCGCTCGACCTCACGGCCATCGACTGGCACGTGGTCTTCACCTCGGCCAGCCCGCAAGGCATTCGCGCGGCCGTGCTCGCGGGGCTTGCGGTGACGGTGCTCACGCGCGAAGAGGTCGAGCCGGGCATGAAGTTCGTCGACGGCCGCTACGGCCTGCCGCCGTTGCCGAGCGTCGAGTTCGCGCTGATCTGGAGCGAGAGCGGCAAGACGCCGTGTGCCTGCCGCTTCGGTCAGATGATCCTGGAGATGCCCGACCTGGCGGTCGGCGCGCGGGCATAAAAAAACGGCGCCAGAGGCGCCGTTTCTTGTTGGCCGAGCTTGCTTCGGTCAGTGCGTGTTTTGCTGCTGCGCGTCAGCGGCCGTCTTTTCGAACGGCAGCGACATCGAGCCCAGGTCGCGGCGGGTTTCGACCAGCACCAGCGGACCTTCGTCGAGCACGATCACCGGTGGGCGTTCGCGCGGCACATGCACCGGCTTCGGCTCGGCGGCGATCGCGGCGCGCGCTTGCGCGATGCGATCGGCATCCGAGTTGACCCACTGCAGGCCCGAGCTCTCGGCGATCTGCGCGAGTTCGTTCAACGGCAGTTCGAAGGCTTGCACCTTGGGCAGGGCGCGGCCGTTGCCGGCGGGTGCTGCCTTGGCGGTTTCGACCACGATGGGCGCTGCGACCGGCGCGGCTGCAGGGCGCTCGAAGCGCTGCGGCTGCTGCTGCGGTGCGGGTTCGCGCACTTCAGGGGGTGCGGCGACTTCGCTCACCTGGCGTTCGGCGACGGGTTCCGAAGCCAGCGGCAGTTGCTGCTGCTGGCGCGCGACCGGCGCTTCGTACGACTCGCCGGTGGCTTCCATGGCCGCTGCGACGGCGCCTTCGGCTGCCGGTGTCTCGGCTGCGTTGTTGGCTTCGTTCTCGTCGCGCGGACCGCGTTCGCGGCGGTCGCGGCCGTAACGGTCACGCGAACGACCGCGGCGCTGTTCTTCGCCTTCGCGGCGCGGTGCCTGGTCGTTGCCTGCGTTGTCGATGCCTTGTTCGCCATCGGCGGACGCCACTTCGGCCACACGCGCTTCGCCTTCGTTGGCGGCGGGCGGTGCATCGTTGCGGCGCTCGCGGCGGCCGTCGTTGCGCTCGCCGCGTTCGCCACGGTCACCGCGCGGGGCGCGTTGCTCGTCGCGGCCGTTGCGGGGCTGGCGTTCGCCTTGCGAGGCGTCGTCACCGGCGACGGCTTCGCCGCGCGGTTGTGCGTCGCCGTTGCGTTCGCCGCCGCGGTCGTTGCTGCGCTCGCCGCGTTCGCCACGGTCACCACCGCGCTCGCCGCGTTCACGACGCTCGCCGCGGGCGCGCGGTGCGCGTTCCGCTGCGTTGCCTTCGTCGGCGCCGGGCGCTGTCTGCTGGGCTTCGAGGTTGACGTTGCCATCGACCAGTGCCTCGGCCGGTGCGTTGCGGCCTTCGCCTTCGCGGCGCTCGCCACGGCCGCCACGGCGTTGTTCGCCGTCGCGCGGGGCGCGTGCCTCACGCGGTTCGCGGGGTTCGCGCTGTTCGCGCGGCTCGCGTTGTTCACGCGGCTGGCCTGCGGCTGCGTCGTTGCGCAGTTCGCTGCTGCGGCCTTCGCGGTTTTCGCTGCGTCCTTCGCCACGGCCACCTTCGCGGCGCTCGCCACCGCGGCCGCCGCGGCGTTCGCCGTCACGGCCACCACGGCGTTCGCCGCCTTCACCGCGCGCTTCGCCGCGGCCTTCGCCACCACGGCCGCCACGGCGCTGTTCGCCGTCACGCGCACCGCCGCGGGCTTCGCCATCGCGGCCCGGACGGCCATCGCGGCGGGGCTTCGGTGCCTCGACCGGAATCGCAGCCGGTGCGGGCGCCTTCGCTTCAGCGGGCGCGCCGCCGAACAGGCTCTTGATCCAGCCGAAGAAGCCGCCCTGCGCCGGAACCGGCGCGCTCACCACAGGCGGTGCGACCGGTGCGGGTGCCGCGACAGGCGCACGCACCGCTTCGGGCTTGGGCGGAACGACCGGCGCGGGTGCGTCGGGCAGCACGCCCTTGATGACCGGCGTCTGCTTGTTGGTCGGCTCCTGCGAGCGGCGGGTGACTGCCGTCGGATCTTCGATCTCGTCGGCCATCTTGTAGCTGGCTTCGATGTGATCGAGGCGTGGATCGTCGTGCTTGAGGCGCTCGAGCTTGTAGTTCGGCGTTTCGAGCGTCTTGTTGGGCACCATCAGCACGGTGACGCGCTGCTTGAGCTCGATCTTGGCGATTTCGGGGCGCTTTTCGTTCAAGAGGAACGAAGCCACTTCGACCGGCACCTGGACGTGCACGGCGGCCGTGTTGTCCTTGAGGCACTCCTCTTGAATGATGCGCAGGATCTGCAGCGCGCTCGATTCGGTGTCGCGGATGTGGCCCGAGCCGCCGCAACGGGGGCAGGGGATCGACGAGCCTTCGCTGAGCGCCGGCTTCAGGCGCTGGCGGCTCATTTCCATCAGGCCGAACTTGCTGATCGAGCCGAACTGCACGCGGGCGCGGTCTTGGCGCAGCGCGTCGCGCAGGCGGCTTTCGACTTCGCGGCGGTTCTTCGACTCGTCCATGTCGATGAAGTCGATGACGATCAGGCCGCCCAGGTCGCGCAGGCGCATCTGGCGGGCCACTTCGTCGGCGGCTTCGAGGTTGGTGCGGGTGGCGGTCTCTTCGATGTCGCCGCCCTTGATGGCGCGGGCCGAGTTCACGTCGACCGAGACCAGCGCCTCGGTGTGGTCGATCACGATGGCGCCGCCCGAGGGCAGTTGCACGGTACGGGCGTAGGCCGATTCGATCTGGTGCTCGATCTGGAAGCGGCTGAACAGGGCCGCGTCGTCGCGGTAGCGCTTCACGCGGGCGGCATGCTCGGGCATGACGTGCGCCATGAACTGCTGCGCCTGGTCGTAGATGTCGTCGGTGTCGATCAGGATGTCGCCGATGTCGTGATTGAAGTAATCACGGATCGCGCGGATCACGAGCGACGATTCTTGATAGATCAGGAAGGCGCCCTTGCCGCCCTTGCCCGCGCCGTCGATGGCGGACCAGAGCTTGAGCAGGTAGTTCAGGTCCCACTGGAGTTCGGGCGCCGAGCGGCCGATGCCGGCGGTGCGCGCGATGATGCTCATGCCCTTGGGGTACTCGAGCTGGTCCATCGCCTCCTTGAGCTCGGCGCGGTCGTCGCCCTCGATGCGGCGCGAAACGCCACCGCCGCGGGGGTTGTTCGGCATCAGCACGACATAGCGGCCGGCCAGCGAGATGAAGGTGGTGAGGGCCGCGCCCTTGTTGCCGCGTTCTTCTTTTTCGACCTGGACGGTGAGTTCCTGGCCTTCGCGGATCGCATCCTGGATGCGGGCCTGGCTGGCCGACACGCCTTCGGCGAAGTACTGCTTGGAGATTTCCTTGAACGGCAGGAAGCCGTGGCGGTCTTCGCCGTAGTCGACGAAACAGGCTTCGAGCGAAGGCTCGACGCGGGTCACGACCGCCTTGTAGATGTTGCCCTTGCGCTGTTCGCGCCCTTCGATCTCGATTTCGTAGTCGAGGAGCTTTTGCCCGTCGACGATGGCCAGGCGCCGTTCTTCGGCTTGCGTGGCATTGATCAGCATCCGCTTCATGATGCGTTGTCCTTATATGTATCGTTTACCGGCTCTTGACGAGCCAACGATGCACGGACGACGCCCGCGAAACCAGGGAATTGCCGCTTGGCCCCGGATGCTGTCGCTGCCGCGCCAGGCGCGAGCAGGCCTCTCGAGCGTCAGCTCAAGAAGACAGCCGGGGTGGGGGCGCGTGGATGGGCGCGAGCCAGATTCGGTGTTGAGTGGCGATCTTTTCGATCGCCGGTTGCGCAAGGGGGGCGCGCGCTGCAAAAGATCCAATGCCGGAGGCCGCTGGCAGAAGCCAGGTCGGCCAGCGAAGGCATATTTGAATCAGCAGCATCAACACAACAAGGGACTCGCTTCGATCCGCCGGCAGCTTGGAAGCTGCAGGCTGGGTATTCCGTATCGGTGTTTCGTGGGTGTCGGCTTGACTTGGGTGCCGGGCCTGCCACTTTGCGCAATTGCGCGGGGTTTGCAGCTCGGCGCCAAAGCGGCATCGACCTCACAGCATGATCGTCAGTGCTCTAAACTTCTGTCTAATCAAGCACTTACACGACCGCGCTGGTGAAAAACATTATAGGTGCGAAGCAAAGCCCCGAGACCGCTCCAAATCCCGCAGATCGAAATGCCGGGGCCGAGGCAGGCGTGCATGCGGCCATCAAATTCATCACCGTCGACGCGGAGTCCGCGGGGCAGCGGCTCGACAACTTCCTGTTCCGTCATCTGAAAGGCGTACCCAAGACGCATGTCTACCGGATCATCCGGTCGGGCGAGGTGCGCATCAACAAAGGGCGCGTCCAGGCCGAGACTCGCATCGAGGTCGGCGATGTGCTGAGGCTTCCGCCGGTGCGGATTTCGCCGCGCGCGGAAGAGGGCGCCACATCTCCGGCACCGGCCCGCGAATTCCCGGTGCTGCTCGAAGACGATGCCGTGCTGGCCATCGATAAACCCGCCGGCGTCGCGGTGCATGGCGGCAGCGGCGTGAGCTTCGGCGTGATCGAGCAGTTGCGCACCGCGCGACCGGGCGCCAAATTTCTGGAGCTGGTCCACCGGCTGGACCGCGAAACCTCCGGCATCCTGCTAGTCGCCAAGAAGCGCAGCGCGCTGGTCGCGCTCCAGGACCAGTTCCGCGAGCGCGAAACAGGCAAGACCTACCTGGCGCTGGTCGAAGGCGACTGGCCTGCCAACAAGAAGGTGCTCGATGCGCCGCTCGCCAAGTATTTGTTGCCCGACGGTTCCGGCGCCGGTGCCGGCGAACGCCGCGTGCGCGTGGTCGCCAAGGACCATCCCGACGCGATGCGCGCCATCACGCTGGTTCGCGTGCTCGCGCGGCTCACGCTGCCGGGCGACGCCACGCCGCTGTCATTGCTGGCGGTGACGATCAAGACCGGACGCACCCACCAGATCCGCGTGCACCTGGCCTCGGCCGGCCACGCGATCGCGGGCGACGACAAATACGGCGACTTCGAGCGCCAGCGCACGTTGCAGAAGCTCGGCTTGAAGCGCATGTTTCTTCACGCATGGCGCTTGCAGTTCAATCACCCGGCGGGCGGCGAGCGCGTCGCGCTGCAGGCCGACCTGCCGCCCGAACTGCACGCGCTGATGCCGCCTTCCGCGCTCCAGGCGCTGGCCCAACACCCCACTCCCACGGCCCATGACTGATTCTTCCGCCAGACCTCCCCGCTTCGACCTGATCGCCTTCGACTGGGACGGCACGCTCTACGACTCCACGCGCCTGATCGTGCGCTGCATCCAGGCTGCGGTCATCGATGTCGGCGGCGCGAAGCCCACCGAGAACGACGCCGCCTGGGTGATCGGCCTTGGCCTTGCCGAAGCGCTCGCACGCGCCGCACCCGATGTGCCGAAGGAAAAATATGCCGAGCTCGGCGCGCGCTACCGCTACCACTACCTGCAACATCAAGATGACCTGGTGCTGTTCGACGGCGTGCTGCAGATGCTCGACGCCCTGCGCGCGCGCGGCCACAAGCTGGCCGTTGCCACCGGCAAGTCGCGCCGCGGGCTGAACGAAGCACTGAAGTCCGTCGCGTTGCGCGACCGCTTCGACGCCTCGCGCACCGCCGACGAGACCTTCGGCAAACCACATCCGCGCATGCTGCTGGAGCTGATGGAGGAGCTCGACGTGCCCGCCGAGCGCACGCTGATGATCGGTGACACCACGCACGACCTGCAACTCGCGACGAATGCCGGCTGCGCCAGCGTGGGCGTGAGCTATGGCGCGCACGAGCCGTCGAGCTTCGACGAGTTCAAGCCGCTCTTCGTCGCCCATTCGGTGCCCGCGCTCGAAACGTGGCTCCTCGACAACGCCTGAAGATTTCGTCATGAGCGAAGAGTGCATCCCGTTGTGCAATGCCTCGGACCTCGTCGAAGGCGGCCGCGCCGTGCCCTTCGATGTGGTTCATGGTGGCGAAACCTGCCGCGCCTTTGCGGTGCGCTTCGAGGGCCAGGCGCACGCATACCTCAACCGGTGCAGTCATGTGGCGATGGAAATGGACTTTCAGCCCGACCGCTTCTTCGACGACACCGGCCAGTGGCTGCTGTGCGCCACCCACGGCGCGGTCTACCAGCCCGACACCGGCGAATGCATGGGCGGCCCCTGCCGCGGCGGCCTCGTGAAGATCGCCTTGAGCGAACGAGACGGCGTGGTGCACTGGCATACTGCCTGGAACCTCCAACCTCTCACCTTCTGACACATGACCGACCCGAATCGCAGGGAACCCGAGGGTTTCGATCCGTTGGAACCGGTAGCTCCCCTCACCACCCCCAAGAACATGGCTCAAGACCCTACACAGCGCCCCGGCTGGGAGCGCGCAACGCTTGAAAAGCTTGCCTTCGCCGCGCTCGGCGAGCAAAAGGCCACGCGCCGCTGGAAGACCTTCGTGCGTCTCGCATGGCTCGCGTTCTTCATCTTTCTGGCCTGGTTCGCGCTCTCGCGCAGCACGCCGAGCACCGCCAAGACCACGGCCCACACGGCGGTCGTCGAGATCAAGGGCGAGATCGCAGCGGGCGGCGACGCCAGCGCCGAGTTCGTCGTGGCCGCCATGAAGACGGCCTTCGAGGACGAAGGCGCCAAGGGCGTGGTGCTGCTGATCAACTCGCCGGGCGGCAGCCCGGTGCAGGCCGGCATCATCAACGACGAGATCAAGCGCCTGAAGGCCAAGCACAAGAAGCCGGTCTACGCGGTGGTCGAGGAGACCTGCGCTTCTGCCGCCTATTACATTGCCGCCGGCGCTGACAAGATCTTCGTCGACAAGGCCAGCATCGTCGGCAGCATCGGCGTGCTGATGGACGGCTTCGGCTTCACCGGCGTGATGGACAAGGTGGGCGTGGAGCGCCGCCTGCTCACGGCTGGCGAGAACAAGGGCTTCCTCGATCCGTTCAGCCCGATGAGCGATGCGCAGCGTGCACACGCCCAGACGATGCTCAACCAGATCCACGCGCAGTTCATCAACGTGGTGAAGACCGGCCGCGGCGATCGGCTGAAGCTCGACACCCCGGGCCTGTTCAGCGGCCTGTTCTGGAGCGGCGAGCAGGCGGTCGAGTACGGCCTGGCCGATCAGCTCGGCAACGTCGACTTCGTGGCGCGCGAAGTGATCAAGGCCGAAGAGGTCATCGACTACACCCGTCGCGACAACGTGGCCGAAAAGCTGGCCAAGAAGTTCGGCGCCGCGATGGGCGAAGCCTCGGTGCGCTCGCTGCAGGTGGCGACACCCGCGCTGCGCTGAAGCAGATCAAAAGCCCTCAGGCCGCTTCGCTGCGCGTGAAGCGGGCTGACGCGGCCAGCGCCGCAGCGAAGATCACCACCACATAGAGCGCGGCAGTCAGTGAACTGGCCCGCGCCAGCAGGCCGATCACCGCGGGGCCGGCCATGAATCCCAGATAGGCCACGGCCGACACCGACGCGATGCCGCTGGCGGGCTCGACGCCCGGCACGCGGGCCGAAGCGCCGAACAGGATCGGCACGACATTCGCAAAACCGATTCCGACGCCCGCAAAGCCGACCAGCGCGAGCCAGGGGAGATCGGTCAGCAGCACCAACGTCATCGATGCAGCGGCGAGTGCGCCGCTTCCCCGCAGCAAGGCAATCGGGGTGAAGCGGGCGCGCATCGCGTCGCCGCCGAAACGCGCAGCCGCCATGGCCGCGGAGAAGGCCGCATAGGCCAGCGCCGCCTGCTTCTGCGGGCTGCCCAGCTCCTGCTGCATATAGAGAACGCTCCAGTCGTAGATCGCGCCTTCAGCGATCAGGCCCAGCGCGGCCAGAACGCCGAGCACCGCAAGCGGGCCGCGGGGCAGGCGAAAGCTGTGGTCGGCACCGGCTGCGTTGCCCGTGGCCGCCTTGGGCAGCATGCGTGTCGAGGACAGGGCAACGAGCAGCACCATCACCGCCGCGACCAGCAGCAGATGCGTTTGCGCACTCATGCCCGCTGCAAGCACCGCACTGCCGCTCGCGGCGCCTGCCATGCCGCCCAAGCTGAACATGCCGTGCATGCCACTCATCAGCGGCGTGCCGCTTTGCATTTCGAGCTGCGCCGCTTCAGTGTTGATGGCCACGTCGAACACGCTGGTGACGAGGCCGAACGCGGCCAGCAAACCCATCAGCGCGAAGTAGCCCGGCATGGCGATCAAGCCGGCGAGCAGCAGCGCATAGACGCAGCCCGAAAGGGCGGCGATCCGTCGCGGACCGTGGCGGCCGATCCAGCGGCCCGCGCTGGTCAGGCCGAACATGGCGCCGGCGCCTGCGGCGAGCAGGGCCAGCCCGAGTTGGGCTTCGTCCAGGCCGTAGTGCGCCTTGACCGTGGGCACATGCACGCCCCAGGTCGCGAAGATGAAGCCGGAAGAAAAGAACTGCGCGCGCGAGGCCCAGCGCGTGCCGGCGGTCACCACCACCATCGTCAACGCCCGATCGCGAACACGGCGGGCAGGCGCTCGTCGGTTGCGGTCTGCGGCTTGGCGCGCCAGGATTTCACGGTCTCGCTGCGCACATGGGACGTTGCGAGGGTCAGGCCGCGCGCGACGGCGAGGCGGGTGTTTTGATGCATCGTTTGAACCAAGGCCTGCAACAGCGCGGCATTGCGGTAGGGCGTTTCGATGAAAAGCTGCGTCTGGCCGGTCTTGAGGGCGATCGCTTCGAGTTCACGGATGCGGATCTGGCGCTCGCTCGCGTCCTGCGGCAGGTAGCCGACGAAGGCGAAGTTCTGGCCGTTCAGGCCGCTCGCGGCCAGGGCTAGCAGCAGCGAGACTGGGCCGGTCAGCGGCACCACGGTGATCCCGAGGTCGTGCGCGGCGCGCGCCACCGAGGAGCCCGGATCCGCCACCGCCGGCATGCCGGCTTCGCTCAGCAGGCCGATGTCGTGGCCTTCGAGCGCGGCGGCCAGCAGCGGCCGGGCGTCGAACTGGCCGGCGTGATCGCCTTTCTTGTGCACTTCGCGCGGCAGTTCCTGGATGACCTGCGCCTGCAGCGGAGCGGCCAGCGGCGCGACCGCGTCGATGCGCTTGAGGTAGGCGCGGGCGGATTTCGCGTTCTCGCAGATCCAGTGCGTGATGCCGGCGGCCACCTGCAGGGTGCCGAGCGGCAGCGCGTCTTGCAGCGGGGCTTGGAGGTCGCAGCCGAAATCGAGCGGCGCGGGAACGAGGTAGAGCTTGCCGTGGGTCACAGGAGTTCGACCCCCGCGGCGCGCAGCATCTGGCAGGTGCGGATCAGCGGGAGGCCGACCAGTGCGGTCGGATCGTCGCTGTCGATGGCGCTCAAGAGGGCGATGCCGAGGCCTTCGCTCTTGGCGCTGCCGGCGCAGTCGTAAGGCTGCTCGGCCTGGAGGTAGCGCTCGATGGCGGCGTCACTGAGTTCACGGAACACGACGCGCACGGGCGCCAGGTCGCGCTGGACAAAGCCGGTGGCGTGGCAGACGACGGCGACTGCGGTCTGAAAGATCAGCGTCTGGCCGCGCATCCGGCGCAACTGGGTGGTGGCGCGGGCATGGTCGCCGGGCTTGCCGAGCGCCTCGCCGGCGAGGTCAGCCACCTGGTCGGAGCCGATCACCACCGCTTCGGGAAAGCGGACGGCGACGGCGTTGGCTTTTTCCAGGGCAAGGCGTTCGGCCAGGGCACGGGGCGTTTCGCCGGCCAGCGCGGTTTCATCGACTTCCGGGGCGTGCACATCGAAGGGCAGGTGCAGGCGGGTCATCAGTTCGCGGCGGTAGCGCGAGGTCGAGGCGAGGATCACGGGGCGTTGCATGGGGACGATTGTGCGTGAGCCGCGCAAAAACCTTCTGTCACGCACCCTGCCGGTGAAGCGGCCGGCGCGCTAGACTGGCGCGGATGAAGAGAGAATTTGCCCCCGAACGGCTCGACGTGGCCGGCTTTGCCGCCGCAGCCGCAACCCTGAATGCCGCCGACCCGGTTCCTAACTATGTGCGCCTTGTCGCCGAACTGGCGGATCCGGCCGCTGATGCCGTCGTCCACTGGGAAGCCACCGGCGAGGAACGGCCGGGCGCCGACGGCAAGGCCGCGCCCTGGCTGCACCTGGAAGCGGAGGCGATCGTTCCGCTGACTTGCCAACGCTGTCTGGCGCCCGTCGAGGCGGAACTCGTGGTGGACCGCTGGTTCCGTTTCGTTGCCGACGAAGCCACGGCGGAGGCCGAAGACGATGAAGCCGACGAAGATCTGCTGGTCATCAGCAGGGATTTCGACCTTCACACCCTGATCGAGGACGAGCTGTTGATGGAAATTCCCGTCATGCCTGTCCACGATGTCTGCCCCGAGCCGGTTCGCCTGTCGTCCAGCGACGATGATTTCCAGGCGGCCGAGGAAGCCAAGCCGAACCCGTTCGCGATGCTCGGAGCGTTGCGTTCGCGCAAGCCGGATGAGGGCAAGTAGCCCTTTCCCGGCGCCTAGGCTATAATCATGGGCTTCGCGCGCGCCGCCGTGAGCAGCGATACAGAGATGACAAACAGGGGCATTCCATACATGCCGCTCACTTTTTTGTATTGCCACCGCTTGAGCCCGTATCCAGTCACTCACCTAACAGTCCAGGAGCCATCATGGCCGTCCAGCAAAACAAGAAGTCGCCTTCCAAGCGCGGCATGCACCGTTCCCACAATGCACTGGTCGTGCCCGGCATCGCCGTGGAGCCGACCACTGGCGAAACGCACCTGCGCCACCACATCAGCCCGAACGGTTTCTACCGTGGCCGTCAGGTGCTCAAGAACAAGTCCGAAGCCTGATTTCGCACTCCAAGGCCAAGGCCCGAAGCTACTTTTCCTGTAGCGTCGGGCCTTTGTTTTGATGGCTACGCCTTCTTCTCCCGAATTCACTGCTGCGCCTTCCGCGATCACGCTCGCCGTGGATTGCATGGGGGGCGACCACGGGCCGCGCGTCACGCTCGCGGCCTGCCGCGCGTTTCTCGAGCGGCACAGCGAGGCCTCGTTGCTGCTGGTCGGTGCGCCGGCCGCATTGGCGGGGTTCGCCGCACATCCACGCGCCCGCATCGTTGCTGCCAGCGAAGTGGTGGGTATGGACGATCCCATTGAAATCGCGCTGCGCAAGAAGAAAGACTCTTCGATGCGCATCGCGATTCAGCAAGTCAAGGATGGCGCCGCTCAGGCGGCCATTTCCGCCGGCAACACCGGCGCGTTGATGGCGATCGCGCGCTACCTGCTCAAGACGCTCGACGGCATTGATCGCCCAGCGATCGCCCCGCAACTCCCCAACGCAAAAGGCGGAGCGACTACCGTGCTCGATTTGGGTGCGAACGTTGATTGCGATGCCGAGGATTTGCTTCAGTTCGCCGTACTCGGCTCGGCGTTGGTCTCGGCGCTGACCGGCAACGAGGCGCCTTCGGTCGGCCTGCTCAATATTGGCGAAGAAGCCATTAAAGGCAGCGAAACGATCAAAAAGGCAAGCCAACTGCTGCGAACGGCTGCCAATTCTAAAGATCTGAACTTCTACGGCAACGTCGAGGGCAACGATATTTTTAAGGGGACGACCGATATTGTCGTCTGCGACGGCTTTGTCGGAAACGTGGCGCTGAAAGCTAGCGAGGGCGTTGCGTCGATGATTGGCGAGTTCATTCGCGTCGAATTTTCGCGGAGCGTTTTTACGAAGATTGCGGCAATTGTCGCCTATCCGGTCCTAAAAGCGTTCAAAAGCCGTCTGGACCACCGTCGCTACAACGGAGCGGCCTTGTTGGGCCTCCGCGGCCTGGTTTTCAAGAGCCATGGCTCGGCCGACGAAGTGGCTTTCGGACATGCGCTGGATCGCGCTTATGATGCCGCTCGCAACAACCTGCTCGATCGCGTGCGGGCCCGCATCGCCCACGCCGCGCCTTTGCTCGCGCGGCAGGAACCGGCGGTGCCGGTCGACGCGACGGCCCTTCACGTTTGATGACCCCTTTTTCACGCATCACCGGCACCGGCAGCTATCTGCCCCCACGCCGCGTGACCAATGACAATCTCGCCAAGGAACTGGCGTCGCGCGGCATCGAAACCTCCGATCAGTGGATCGTCGAGCGCACCGGCATCCACGCGCGCCACTTTGCAGCGCCGGATGTCGGCAGCAGCGATCTCGGTCTAGAGGCTGCGAAGCACGCACTCGAGGCGGCGGGCCGCAAGGCGAGCGACGTCGACCTGATCATCGTCGCGACCTCGACGCCCGATATGGTGTTCCCGTCGTCGGCCGCCATCCTCCAGAACAAGCTTGGCATCGCCGGCTGTCCGGCGTTCGACGTCCAGGCGGTCTGCAGCGGCTTCGTTTATGCGGTGACCGTGGCGGACGCGATGATTCGCACCGGCACTGCGCGCTGCGCGCTGGTGATCGGCGCCGAAGTGTTCTCCCGCATCCTCGATTTCAACGATCGCACCACCTGCGTGCTGTTCGGCGATGGCGCGGGCGCGGTGGTCCTTGAGGCCAGCGACGAGCCCGGCATCCTGTCGAGCGATCTTCATGCCGACGGCAAGCATGTCGGCATTCTTTGTGTGCCGGGCCATGTGTCCGGCGGCAATGTGCTGGGCACGCCGTTGCTGCACATGGACGGCCAGGCCGTCTTCAAGCTGGCGGTTCGGGTGCTCGAAGAGGCGGCGCGAACTGCGCTGGCCAAGGCTGGCAAGACCGAGGCGGATATCGACTGGCTCATTCCGCACCAGGCCAACATCCGCATCATGGAAGGCACGGCCAAGAAGCTGAAGCTGCCACGCGAGAAGCTGATCGTCACGGTCAACGAGCACGGCAACACCTCTGCCGCTTCGATTCCGCTGGCGCTCGACGAGGCAGTGCGCTCCGGCAAGGTGAAGAAGGGCGAAACGCTCATGCTCGAAGGCGTGGGTGGTGGTTTCACTTGGGGCGCCGTGCTGCTCAATCTGTAGCGTATTTGCGGTCCTCTTCAGGGCTGCGATGCGATATGACGCATAGAACAATGAAATCCTTTGCTTTTGTATTTCCGGGTCAGGGCTCGCAGGCTGTCGGCATGCTCGAAGCTTGGGGCGGCCATCCGGCCGTGGCCGAAACGCTGCGCGAAGCGTCCGAAGCGCTGGGCGAAGACATCGGCGCGCTGATCAAGAACGGCCCCAAGGAAGAGCTGGCACTCACCACCAACACACAGCCCGTGATGCTGGTTGCCGGTGTCGCGGCTTGGCGTGCCTGGCTGTCCGAAGGCGGCGCGACGCCTTCCGTCGTGGCGGGTCATTCGCTCGGCGAGTACTCGGCGCTGGTGGCTTCCGGCGTGCTGACGCTGGCGCAAGCCGCCCCGCTGGTGCGTTTCCGTGCGCAGGCCATGCAGCAGGCCGTTCCTGTCGGTGTCGGCGCCATGGCTGCCGTGCTGGGCATGGAGTCCGGCAAGGTCGTGGCGGGCTGCGCGGAAGCGACGGCTTCCTTCGGCGCAGGCAGCGCTGAAATTGTCGAGGCCGTGAATTTCAACGACCCTGCGCAGACCGTGATCGCCGGCAGCAAGGCCGCTGTCGACAAGGCTTGCGAACTGCTCAAGGCCAATGGCGCGAAGCGCGCGCTGCTGCTGCCTGTTTCGGCGCCATTCCATTCGAGTCTGATGAAGCCCGCTGCCGAGGCGCTGCGCGAAAAACTCGCCACCCTCACGCTCGCCGCGCCGCAGATTCCGGTGCTGAACAACATCGACGTGGCTGTCGAGAATGATCCGGATCGCATCCGCGACGCTCTGGTGCGTCAGGCCGCCGGCCCGGTTCGCTGGGTCGAAAGCGTGCAGGCCTTGAAACTGCGCGGTGTAGCCGCCATCATCGAGTGCGGGCCCGGCAAGGTGCTGGCCGGCATGGTCAAGCGCATCGCCCCCGATCTGGAAGCTGCGTCGGTGTACGACCCGGCGACGCTCGCGGACACCCGACAATCGCTCGCCGCCTGAATGGCGCAAGGCCCCGATACTTTTTATATGAGCACTCCCAAATTCGAAGGGCAAGTTGCCCTGGTCACCGGCGCATCGCGCGGCATCGGCGCAGCGATTGCGCTCGAGCTGGCGCAGCGCGGCCTGAAGGTCGTCGGCACCGGCACCACCGAAGACAGCGCGGCCAAGATCACGTCGGCCCTGAGCGCATTCGATGGCCGTGGCCGTGCACTCAATGTGAATGACGCCGCAGCCGTCGAAGCTCTGATCGACGAGATCGTGCAGGCCTACGGTTCGATCCACGTGCTGGTCAACAACGCCGGCATCACGCGCGACACGCTTGCGATGCGAATGAAGGACGACGACTGGGATGCGGTGCTCGACACCAATCTCAAGGCCGTCTTCCGCCTCTCGCGCGCAGTGATTCGCCCGATGATGAAGCAGCGCTACGGCCGCATCATCAGCATCACGAGCGTGGTGGGCGCCTCCGGCAATGCCGGCCAGGCCAACTACGCAGCCGCCAAGGCGGGCGTCGCGGGCATGACCCGCGCCCTGGCCCGCGAATTGGGCAGCCGTAACATCACCGTCAATTGCGTCGCGCCGGGCTTCATCGAAACCGACATGACGGCAAGCCTCCCCGAGGCGCAGCAACAAGCACTTCTGCAGCAGATCCCGCTGGGACATCTGGGCAAGCCGGCCGACATCGCGCATGCGGTGGCGTACCTCGCATCGCCCCAGGCGTCCTACGTGACCGGGCAGGAGTTGCATGTGAATGGCGGCATGCACATGTAGCCGCAAGGCGCAATCTTTTCCCGTACCGGGGGTGAGGCAAATGCCACAATCCGCCCGGCTAAAATCCACCGATTACCTACAACCCTCAGAGGGAACCAAATGAGCGATATCGAAGCACGTGTCAAGAAAATCATCGCCGAGCAACTCGGCGTGGAAGAGTCCCAAGTGACGAACGAAAAGGCCTTCGTGGCCGACCTCGGCGCTGACTCGCTCGACACGGTCGAACTCGTGATGGCACTCGAAGACGAGTTCGGCATTGAGATCCCCGATGAAGATGCCGAGAAGATCACCACGGTGCAAAACGCCGTCGACTACGCCACCAAGAATCAAAAGGCCTGATTGGCCAGCTGACACTGCGATTGCGGCCGGCGGCTTTTTATCGAACCGCACGCGCCGACCAGCAACTGTTCAGCGCTTCCAGAAAGGTTTGCCGGCATGACCAAACGCCGCGTCGTCGTGACCGGACTCGGTTGCATCGCTCCTGTCGGAAACACCGCAACCGAATCCTGGGCCAACTTGTTGGCCGGGAAGTCGGGCATTGCGAACATCACCGCGTTCGATGCAAGCGCCTTCGCCTGCAAGTTCGCCGGTGAGGTGAAGGGTTTCGACATCACCCAATACATCTCGGAGAAAGAAGCGCGTCACATGGACCGCTTCATTCATCTGGGGCTTGCCGCCGCCATCCAGGCGGTGCAGGACAGCGGACTGCCGACCGGCGAAGCGCTGTCCTATGAAAAGGCCGTTCGCATCGGCTGCAACATCGGCTCGGGCATCGGCGGTCTGCCGATGATCGAAGAGACGCACGCCGAATACGCGAGCCGCGGCCCGCGCCGCATTTCGCCGTTTTTCGTGCCGGCATCGATCATTAACATGATCTCGGGGCATGTGTCGATCAAGTACGGCTTCAAAGGCCCGAACATCGCCGTCGTCACCGCCTGCACCACGGGCCTGCATGCCATTGGCACGTCGGCACGCATGATCGAGTACGGCGATGCCGACGTCATGATTGCGGGCGGCGCCGAGTCGACCATTTCGCCGCTCGGCATCGGTGGCTTCACCGCGCCTCGTGCACTGAGCACGCGCAACGACGATCCCGCCACGGCCTCGCGCCCGTGGGACAAGGACCGCGACGGTTTCGTGCTGGGCGAGGGCGCCGGCGTGCTGGTGCTCGAGGAGTACGAACACGCCAAGGCGCGCGGCGCCAAGATCTATGCGGAAGTCGCGGGCTTCGGCCTGACCGGCGACGCGTACCACATGACCGCGCCCGACGTCGACGGCCCCCGCCGCTCGATGGCGATGGCACTGGCCAACGCGGGTGTCAATGCCGACCAGGTCCAATACCTGAACGCGCACGGCACCTCGACGCAGATCGGCGACCTGAACGAGACCAACGCGGTCAAGCTCGCCTTCGGCGATCACGCGAAGAAGCTCGTCGTGAATTCGACCAAGTCCATGACCGGCCACTTGCTGGGCGGCGCGGGTGGCATCGAATCGGTGTTCACGGTGCTTGCACTGCACGAGCAGAAGAGCCCGCCGACCATCAACATCTTCAACCAGGATCCGGAGTGCGATCTCGACTACTGCGCCAACGAGGCGCGCGATCTGAAGATCGATGTCGCGGTCAAGAACAACTTCGGCTTCGGCGGCACCAACGGCACGCTGGTGTTCAAGCGCGCTTGAGCATTGCTCTCTCATGCACAGCGCGCCGTCGGTGACCTATCCGGTGGGGCGCTCGCGTGGCGCTACCCGGATTCTTGTCGTTCTCTGGACCTTGGGTGCCTGCTGCGCAGGCGCATCCTGCTATCTCTTCGATAGCGCGGGATGGCGCCAATTGCTGCTGGTTCTCAGCGTCGTCTTCTCTGGCGTAGCCGCGGGCTTCGGCTTGCGGCGCGATGGCGCCGCCACACTGCACTTCGACGGGCTCTATTGGTCCTTGACAGGGTCCGATCCGACCCGCGGTGTTCGCGCAGCGCGGGCCATGGTCGCGCTCGATTTTCAGTCGCTGATGCTGGTCAGGCTCTCGGAGCCTGGCCGCGCCGCGCGCTGGGTCTGGCTCGAGCAGCGGGCCATGCCGGAGCGCTGGCGCGATGTGCGTCGGGCGGTCTATTCGCGCGCGCCGGCCGCCGAGCCCGCGGGCGATCCGTGGCGCGCAACGGCTCCTGCCGACGCGCCCTGAAATTCCATCGATGACAACGTCTCCCCCGCCCGTACCACCGGAGTCCGGCCTGACCGACGCGTCGGCCGAGACCCCGCGCCCGGGCGAGGTCGATTTCCAGTTGGTCCAGCGCACGGTCGCGGGCGACCAGAAGGCCTTTGAACTCCTGGTCATCAAGTACCAGCGCCGCATCGAGCGGCTGATCGGCCGCATGGTGCGCGATGTTGACTTGGTCGAGGACATCGCCCAGGAAACCTTCATTCGCGCCTACCGCGCGCTGCACCAGTTCCGCGGCGAGGCGCAGTTCTACACCTGGCTTTACCGGATCGCGGTGAATACCGCCAAGAAGGCGCTGGTGGACATGAAGCGCGACCCGACCATCTCCGAAAGCGCCTTGAGGCCTTCTTCTGAGGACGACGATGAAACTTACCGTCCCGGAAACGAACCAATCAGCGACGAAACCCCCGAATCGGTCATGGCGGCGAATGAAATCGCCAGCGCCGTCGAGGCGGCCATGGAAGCGCTCCCTGCCGAGTTGCGCCAGGCCGTCACGCTGCGCGAGATCGAGGGGATGAGTTACGAAGAGATTGCCGAGGTCATGGATTGCCCTATCGGCACGGTGCGCTCACGTATTTTCCGGGCGCGCGAAGCCATTTCGGCCAGGGTCAAACCGCTGCTCGACAACCAGTCCGGCAAGCGTTGGTAAGTAAGCAGGTGAATGAAATGAATCAGACGATGACGGTTCGGGAACAGGTGTCCGCACTTGCGGATGGTCATTTGCAGGGCGAGGCGTTCGCAGAAGCGATCGGAGCCGTCTGCACCGAGGGCGAGTCGCGCGCAGCTTGGCACGCGTACCACGTGGTGGGCGATGTGCTGCGCTCGGGTTCTCATTCGCCGTGCAGCGACAGTGCGGCGTTCCTCGCGCGCTTCCAGCAGCGATTGGCCGCGGAACCGGTGGTCGCGATGCCTGCGCTGCAGCCGGTGACCCCACCGGTCGCCGTACAGGTCCAGCGCAGGGCCGATGCGGCCAATGAGCCGGTCTTCCGCTGGAAGCTGGTGGCAGGCGCCGCCTCGATGGTCGCCGTGGCGGCCATCAGCTGGACGCTGATCGGCAGCGGCCCCGCCGGTTCGCAGGCCGACGCCCAAATCGCGGCCCAGCAACAGCCCGCAATTAACTCGGTTCTGGCGGCCGCGGCGGTCAACAGCCAGCAGCCCGCAGGCGCCACGCTGACGCCGACCCGCGTGATGGTCGGCAACGGCAATCCGCAAGTCATGCTGCGTGATCCGCGCCTGGATCAACTGCTCGAAGCGCACCAGCAGGCCGGCGGTGCCTCGCAAATGCCTTCCGGTTTCCTGCGCAACGCCACCTTCGAGGGACCTACGCGCTGATCGCGCGCCCGTCACTGCCCGCAATGACCGTTCAGATGCCGATCTCCGCACGCGCGTTCGTGCTTGTGTTTGCAGCCTTCTGCTTCGCGCAGGTTGCGACCGCACAAAACCGTTCCGGGCCGGCGACCACCAAGAATGCGGCTTCGGCGCAGACGGACGAGCCGCCGCCGACGATGAGCGTGGCCGACTGGCTGCAGCGCATGCACACCGGTGCGCGGCAACGCAACTACGTGGGCACCTTCGTGGTGTCGGCACCGGGCGGCGACCTGTCGAGCGCGCGCATCTGGCATGTGCGGGATGGCGACCATCAGATCGAGCGCATCGAAGCCCTGTCGGGGCCGCCGCGCTCGACGTTCCGGCGCAATCGCAATGTCATGACCTTCCTGCCCGAGGCGAAGGTCGTGAAGGTGGAGAAGCGCGAGAACCTCGATCTCTTTCCCAACCTGCCGGACAAGACCGATTCGTCCATCGGCGACTTCTACGACGTACGCGCGATCGGCAAGGACCGCGTGGCCGGCTTTGATGCCGATGTGGTGCAGCTGGTGCCGCACGACGGCCTGCGTTTCGGCTATCGCATCTGGAGCGAGCGCCGTTCGGGCCTGGTGGTGAAGCTGCAGACCATCGACAGCGAATCGCGGGTGGTGGAGCAGTCGGCGTTTTCCGAACTGCAGCTCGATGCACCGGTGAAGGCGCAGGCGCTCGCGCAGATGATGACCAACACCGCGGGCTACCGCGTCGAAAAGCTCGAGCTCGAGCGCACGACCGCACAGGATGAAGGCTGGACGCTCAGCGCGCCCGTGGCAGGCTTCAAGCCCCGCAGCTTCTTCCGTCGGCCCGCGACCGGCAGCGACAAGTCGAAGCAGGATGCGGCTACGGTCCAGTGGACTTTCTCCGACGGCTTGGCCTCGGTCTCGCTTTTCATCGAGCGCTACGATGCCGCGCGCGCGCCGCGGGACGGCGTGCTGACCATCGGCGCCACCAACGCCATCCGCCGGCGGTTGCCCGAACCTGCGAGCGACTGGTGGCTGACCGCGGTGGGCGAAGTGCCGCCGCAAACGCTCAACGCATTCGCCCAAAGCCTCGCCCGCACGCGTTGACACACTGATGGCCATTGCCCCGCGGATTGCGCTGAACCAAGCTCGCAACGCAGACTCATAGCCCTTTGTTGTTTTAGCCGCTCTCTGTTCTTTTGAAAGAAAACCCATGATGTTCAAAGTCGAGGGACACAAGCTTCGTTCCGGCGTTCTGGCTTTCGCGCTCGCACTCACAGCCGGGGCCACTTTCCTTCCGGTCGAGCCCGTCCACGCGCAAACGCGCACGCTGCCTGACTTCACCGATCTGGTCGACCAGGTCGGCCCCTCCGTCGTCAACATTCGCACGGTCGAGAAGGTCGCCCAGCGCGGCGCCGGCAACGGCGAGATGGACGAGGAGATGCAGGAGTTCTTCCGTCGTTTCTTCGGGCAGCCCGCGCCGGGCACGCCGCGCCAGGGGCCGCGTCCCAACAGGCCGCAGCAGCCTCAGGAAGAGGAGCGTCCGCGCGGTGTCGGCTCCGGCTTCATCCTGACGGCAGATGGCTACGTCATGACCAACGCGCACGTCGTGGAAGACGCCTCCGAAGTGCTGGTCACGCTGCCAGACAAGCGCGAGTTCAAGGCCAAGATCGTGGGTGCCGACAAGCGCACCGACGTCGCGGTCGTCAAGATCGAAGCCACAGGCCTGCCCGCAGTGAAGGTCGGCGACATCTCCAAGCTGCGCGTCGGCGAATGGGTGATGGCCATCGGCTCGCCCTTCGGGCTGGAAAACACCGTCACAGCCGGCATCGTGAGCGCCAAGCAGCGCGACACCGGCGAATACCTTCCGTTCATCCAGACCGACGTGGCCATCAACCCCGGCAATTCGGGCGGCCCGCTGATCAACATGCGCGGCGAAGTGGTGGGCATCAACAGCCAGATCTATTCGCGCTCGGGCGGCTTCATGGGCATCTCGTTCTCGATCCCGATCGACGAGGCGATCCGAGTGAGCGAGCAGCTGCGTACCTCGGGTCGCGTGTCCCGCGGCCGTATTGGCGTGCAGATCGACCAGGTCACGAAGGATGTGGCCGAAGCCATCGGCCTGAGCAAGGCGCAGGGCGCGCTGGTGCGCGGCGTCGAAGCCGGCTCGCCGGGCGAGAAGGCCGGCGTGGAGCCGGGCGACGTCATCACCAAGTTCGACGGCAAGGCCATCGAGAAGCCGAGCGACCTGCCGCGCCTGGTGGGCAACACCAAGCCCGGCACGAAGAGCACGCTCACGGTGTTCCGCCGCGGCAGCTCGCGCGACCTGAGCGTGACCATTGCCGAGATCGAGCCCGACAAGCCGGCCAAGCGCGCGTCCGATCGCGACGAGCCAGCGCCAAAGCCCTCGGCTTCCGCCGCGGCCAAGTCGATCGGCCTCGCCGTGAGCGACCTTAACGATGCGCAGAAGAAGGAGCTCAAGCTCAAGGGCGGCGTGAAGGTCGATGCCGCCAGCGAAGGTGCTGCACGTGCAGGGCTGCGCGAAGGCGACATCATCCTGGCCGTGGGCAACATCGAGGTGGCCAACACCCGCGAATTCGAGGCCGCACTGGCCAAGGCCGACAAGAGCAAGGCACTCAGCGTGCTGTTCCGTCGCGGCGACTGGGCGCAATACGCCCTGATCCGTCCCGCACGCTGATACGGCGCCGCCGTCAAGTGGCCCCACCCGGCAGTCGGGTTTGGGGCCGTTTTTTTGAGGTGTTTACGACGATCAGGCGCAGGTCCCTAAAAAAATCTGGGCCTCCAAACACCTCGATTTTTGTTTGCGCCCACTAACATTTTTGAGGGCTAAGGACGGTTTTCGGTAGAATAGAGCACTTGCGGCGGCCGGTCAGCGCATAAGGAGTGCAACGACCTTCACGATGCGAGATGTCAGACAGCAGTCCACCGGTGCTCCACAGATCGCCCACAAGTTGTTCATAGACTGCTCCACCGATTCTGTGGATAACCTGTATATATCTTTGATGTTGTGGACCCGCAACGAGCCCTTTGGACCCTGTTCCCGGATGTACGTGCCTCCCTTTTTGCCTACAATGAAGTTCCAACTACTGCAGTTGCCATTGCTTGTTGGTTCAGGGCGCGTCTCCAGAAGACGCGCCCTTTTTTCTTGCCCGCTCGCTGCTGGGCACGAGCCAATTCAAGTACTTAAGCGTTCCCGTTGATGAATCACATCAGAAATTTTTCGATCATTGCGCACATCGATCACGGCAAGTCGACGCTCGCAGACCGTTTGATCCAGCGTTGCGGCGGCCTCGCAGAACGCGAGATGGAAGCGCAGGTGCTCGACTCGATGGACATCGAAAAAGAGCGTGGGATAACCATCAAGGCACAGACCGCCGCGCTGCACTACAAGGCACTCGATGGACAGGTCTACAACCTCAATCTGATCGACACGCCGGGCCACGTCGACTTCTCTTATGAAGTGAGCCGCTCGCTGTCGGCATGCGAAGGTGCGCTGCTCGTCGTCGATGCATCGCAAGGCGTCGAAGCGCAGACGGTGGCCAACTGCTACACCGCGCTCGACCTCGGCGTTGAAGTGGTGCCGGTGCTCAACAAGATGGATTTGCCCAACGCGGATCCCGACAACGCGCGCACCGAAATCGAAGACGTCATCGGCATCGATGCGACCGATGCAATTCCGTGTTCCGCCAAGACCGGTCTCGGCATCGACGAGATCCTCGAAGCCATCGTGCACAAGATGCCGGCGCCGCGCGGCAATCCCGACGGCCCGCTGCGCGCGATGATCGTGGACAGCTGGTTCGATCCGTACGTGGGCGTCGTCATGCTGGTGCGCGTGGTCGACGGCCGGCTCGTGAAGGGCGAGCGCATCAAGATGATGGCGTCCGGCGCGATGTACAACGCCGACAACATCGGTGTCTTCACGCCCGCCACTGAACCGCGCGCTTCGCTCGAGGCGGGCGAGGTGGGCTTCATCATCGCGGGCATCAAGGAGCTGCAGGCCGCCAAGGTCGGCGACACCGTGACGCTGATCAAGGCGGGCACGGGCGGCGCAGCCGCGACGGCCACCGAGGCGCTGCCGGGCTTCAAGGAAATCCAGCCGCAGGTGTTTGCCGGTCTCTATCCGACCGAAGCCAGCGAGTACGACTCGCTGCGCGACGCGCTCGAAAAGCTCAAGCTCAACGATTCATCGCTGCGCTATGAGCCCGAGGTGAGCCAGGCGCTGGGCTTCGGCTTCCGCTGCGGTTTCCTCGGCCTGCTGCACATGGAAATCGTGCAGGAGCGCCTGGAGCGCGAATTCGACCAAGACCTGATCACGACCGCGCCGAGCGTGGTCTATCAGGTGGTGCGCAACGACGGCGAAGTCATCATGGTGGAGAACCCGTCCAAGATGCCCGACGTCGGCAAGATGAGCGAGATCCGCGAGCCGATCGTGACGGTGCATCTCTACATGCCGCAGGAATACGTCGGCGCCGTCATGACGCTGGCCAACCAGAAGCGCGGCGTGCAGATGAACATGGCCTACCACGGCCGCCAGGTCATGCTGACCTACGAGATGCCGCTCGGCGAGATCGTGCTCGACTTCTTCGACAAGCTGAAATCGGTCAGCCGGGGCTATGCCTCCATGGACTACGAGTTCAAGGAGTACCGCGCGTCCGACGTGGTCAAGGTCGACATCCTGCTGAACGGCGAGAAGGTCGATGCGCTCTCGATCATCGTGCACCGCACCCAGTCGCAGTACCGCGGCCGGGCGGTGGTATCGAAGATGCGCGAGATCATTTCGCGCCAGATGTTCGACGTGGCGATCCAGGCCGCCATCGGGGTCAACATCATTGCGCGTGAGACAATCAAGGCCCTCCGCAAGAACGTGCTGGCCAAGTGCTACGGCGGCGACATCACCCGCAAGAAGAAGCTGCTCGAGAAGCAGAAGGCGGGCAAGAAAAGAATGAAGCAGATCGGTTCCGTCGAGGTCCCGCAAGAGGCCTTCCTGGCCATTCTGCAAGTCGAAGACTGATCAAAAAATGGCACTCATCACCTCCCTGGTCCTTGCGGCATTCGCCAGCTATGTCGGCGCCTGGTATTTCGGCGCGATCGAAGGCAACTTCGCATTGCTGCTGTTCGTGGCCGCGGTGGTCACCGGCCTCTACTGGCTGGCCGAGCGCTTCTATTTCCTGCCAAAGCGGGAGGCGGCTGCCGCCAAACTCGAAGCCTCGATGGCCGAGCGCAATGCGCGCCTGGCCGGGCAGGGCATCACCCAGGTCGACACGGCCGACACCAAGGCCAGCGAGCGCCTGCTGATGCAGCCCTGGTGGCTCGACTGGACGGCGGGGCTCTTCCCGGTGATCCTGGTGGTGTTTCTTTTGCGCTCGTTCCTCTACGAGCCCTTCAAGATTCCGTCAGGCTCGATGATGCCCACGCTGCTGACCGGCGACCTGATCCTGGTCAACAAGTTCACCTACGGCCTGCGCTTGCCGGTCATCAACACCAAGATCACCGACGGCACGCCGCTTGCGCGTGGCGATGTGGTCGTGTTCCGGTATCCGCCCAAGCCCAGCATGGACTACATCAAGCGCGTGGTCGGCATCCCTGGCGACGAGGTGGCTTACCTGAACAAGAAGCTCACGATCAACGGCCAGCAGGTTTCCAAGGACGCGGCGCCCGACTACCTCGATGGCGAATCGATGCGCCTGCTCAAGCAGTTCGACGAGAAGCTCGGCGACAAGCAGCACAAGATCCTCAACGACGAGGGCGCACCGTCCTTCGTGCCGGGTGCCAGCGACTTTCCGTTCCGCGAGAACTGCCGCTACTCCGTCGAAGGCGTGGTCTGCAAGGTGCCCGCCGGCCAGTATTTCATGATGGGCGACAACCGCGATAATTCGGCGGATTCGCGCTTCTGGGGCTTCGTTCCGGACAAGAACATCGTGGGCAGGGCGTTTTTCGTCTGGATGAATTTCGGCGATTTCGGCCGCATCGGTCCATTTCAATAAGCAGTCATCAACACTGTTCGAGGGGTAAGAGGGCATGAGAGCAAACCGGTCCATCCGCAGCAGGGCCGCGCACCAGCGCGGCATTTCGTTCATCGGCCTGCTGTTCGTTGCGGTCGTACTTGGCTGCCTGGGCGTGGTCGTCGCGCAGGTCATTCCGACATTGATCGAATGGCAGGCCATCGACAAGGCCGCCAACAAGGCCAAGGAGGGCGCGACAGTGCCCGAAGTGCGCGCCATCTTCGATCGTGCCCAGGCCATCGACGACTTCAAGTCGGTCAGCGGCCGTGATCTGGACATCAAGAAAGTCGGCGACAAGGTTGTCGTCTCGTATGCCTACGAACGCGAGATCCCCTTGTTCGGCCCGGCCTACCTGACGCTCAAGTACAAGGGCGAGACCCGCTGAACGCGGCGCTGAAAAAGGTGGACGGCAGCCTCGTCGCGCTGCAGGCGCGCCTCAAGCATTCGTTCTCCGATACGCGGCTGCTGCAGCTCGCGCTCACGCACCGCAGTTTCTCGGCCGACCACAACGAGCGCCTTGAGTTTCTCGGCGACTCGGTGCTCAACCTGGCGGTGTCGCACCTGCTGTACACGCGACTGTCGGCCCTGCCTGAGGGCGACTTGTCGCGGGTGCGGGCCAACCTGGTCAAGCAGGACACCCTGCACCGCCTGGCGCTCGAACTCCAGCTGTCGCCGCTGCTGCGGCTCGGCGAGGGCGAGGCGCGTTCGGGCGGTCCCAACCGGCCCTCGATCCTGGCCGACGCGCTCGAGGCGCTGATCGGTGCGGTCTACCTCGATGCGGGCTTTGCAGCCGCCGAGGCGCTGGTGCGCCGCCTGTACGAATCGGTCGAGATCACTCCGCGCATGGAAGCGGCGGCCAAGGACCCGAAAACCGAATTGCAGGAATGGCTGCAGGGCCACAAAATGAAGCTGCCGATGTATCGCGTGGCCGCGACGCTGGGTGCAGCGCACAAACAGACTTTCGATGTCGAGTGCGAGGTGCCCGAGTTGGGCTTTCGCGAACGCGGCATCGGCGGCTCGCGCCGCGCCGGCGAGCAGGCTGCCGCGGCTGCCATGCTGATCCGGCTCAAGGCACGCGGCGCCGCGTGAAATCACAATGAACGACGTTACCAATCCAGAAGCCGGACCCCAAGATGCCGCAGGCGACGGCGCTGCCGCAGGCGGTCCCCAACACTGTGGCCTCATCGCCATCGTCGGCAAGCCCAATGTGGGCAAGTCGACGCTGCTCAATGCGCTGGTCGGCCAGAAGATCAGCATCACCTCGCGCAAGGCGCAGACCACGCGCCACCGCATCACCGGCATGCGCACGCTGGGGGCGACGCAGTTCGTGTTCGTCGATACGCCGGGCTTCCAGACCCTGCACGCCAACGCGCTGAACAAGTCGCTCAACAAGACTGTGCAAGGTGCGGTCGGTGATGTGGACCTGATCCTGTTCGTGGTCGAGGCCGGCAGCTTCACGCCGGCTGACGAGCGCGTGCTCAAGCTCCTGGGCAAGGGCATTCCGACCGTGCTGCTCGCCAACAAGTTGGACAACGTGCACCGCCGTGGCGACATCGCCCCCTGGCTGCAGACCATGCAGGCGAAGCACGCTTTCGCCGAGTTCGTGCCGATGTCGGCCAAGAATTCGAAGGACGTCGAGCGCCTCTTCGGTATCTGCGAAAAGTACCTGCCCGAACAGCCCTGGTTCTACGCCGAGGACGAGCTCACCGATCGCAGCGAGAAATTCCTCGCCGGCGAACTGGTGCGCGAAAAGCTCTTCCGCCTCACCGGCGACGAGCTGCCCTACACCTCGACCGTCATCATCGACAAGTTCGAGGAAGAGCCGCCCCAGAAGAAGGGCCAGAAGCGCCTCTTGCGCATCGCCGCCACCATCGTGGTCGAGCGCGACGGCCACAAGGCCATGGTGATCGGCGACAAGGGCGAGCGCATCAAGCGCATCGGCATGGAAACGCGCGTCGAACTGGAGAAGCTGGCCGACGCCAAGGTGTTCCTCGAACTGTGGGTGAAGGTGCGTTCCGGCTGGGCCGACGACGAGGCGCGCGTACGCTCCTTCGGCTACGAATGAAGTGGCCGCTGCCCACCGCGTTTCGCACGAACCGGCATACGTGCTTCATCGCTACGACTGGAGCGAGTCGAGCCTGATTCTGGAGGTCTTCACCCGGCACCATGGGCGCATCGCGCTGGTGGCCAAGGGGGCGAAGCGGCCGAGTTCCAATTTCAGGCCGGTGCTGCTGCCGCTGCAGCCGCTGCAGCTCAATTACGGCGGCGATGCCGAGATCCGCACGCTCAAGGGCGCGGAGTGGATGGGCGGCCATGTCATGCCGACAGGCGAGGCACTGCTCTCGGGCTACTACATCAATGAATTGCTGCTGCGCCTCCTGGCGCGCGACGACGCGCACGAGGCGCTCTTCGACGCCTATGCCGGCGTGGTGCAGGTGCTGGCGGGCGACCATGTCGGGGCCCAGGCGGCAACCCAGGCCGCCGCGCTGCGCGCCTTCGAACTGATCCTGCTGCGCGAAGTCGGCCTGCTGCCCTCGCTCGACGTGCAGACGCTGACCCTGGAGCCGCTCGACGCCGGCGCGCGCTACAGCCTCGTCCCCGAGGCGGGACTTCGTACGGCGATGGAGGGCGAAGCCGGCCTGGTCGGTGCCGACTGGCAGACCCTGCAAGCCGTGCTCGACGACCGTGCGCCCTTCACCGCCACCCTGCGCGAAATTGCCACCATGAACGCCGGCAGCAACAGCGCCCTCAGAAACCAGCTGCGCGCCTTGCTCAACTACCATTGCGGCGTGTCCACGCTGCGCACGCGGCAAATGATGAGAGATCTGCAAGCACTATGAGCACTTCAGGCAACGCCGGCACCACCACCACTTCCCTCTCGGTCAACCTCAACAAGGTGGCCTTGGTGCGCAACACGCGCCACCTGGGCATTCCGAGCGTGCTGACCGCAGCCAATGCATGCCTCGCCGCCGGCGCCCAGGGCATCACCGTGCACCCCCGGCCCGACGCGCGCCACATTCGCGCCCACGACGTGAGCGACCTCTCGGCTCTGCTTGCGAAAGACTGGCCGGGCATCGAATTCAACATCGAAGGCAACCCCTTCCACAACCTGATGGACTTCGTGCGCGAACTGCGTCCCCACCAGGCGACCTTTGTGCCCGACAGCGAATCCCAGTCGACCAGCGACCACGGTTGGAGCTTCCCCGACGACGCCGAGCGACTGCGCCCGCTGATCGCCGAAGCCAAGGCGCTGGGCGTGCGCGTCAGCCTGTTCATGGACCCGATTCCCGAGATGATGGCCGCGGTCAAGGCGGTGGGCGCGGACCGCGTCGAGCTCTATACCGAGGGCTATGCCGCATCGCGCGGCACCGCCGACGAAGAGGCTGTGCTCGCGCGGTACGTCGAATCGGCGCGCGCGGCGCAGGCCGCGGGCCTCGGCGTCAACGCCGGCCACGACCTGAGCCGCGACAACCTGACTGCCTTCCTACGCGCAGTGCGCGGCGTGCACGAGGTCTCGATCGGCCATGCCTTCGTCGCCGACGCGCTCGAACTCGGCTACACCGCGACCACGCGCGAATACCTGCGCTGCATCACAGAGGCGCAACAACAGGCCCGGCCTGCATGATCTACGGCATCGGCACCGACATCTGCGACCTGCGCCGCATCGCCGCGACCTTCGAGCGCCAGGGCGAACGGTTCGCGCGCAAGGTGCTGAGCGATGGCGAATTCGCGGTCTGGCAAGCCCGCAGTGCGCGCTGGCCCAAGCGCGGCCTGAGCTACTTGGCTACCCGTTTCTCGGCCAAGGAAGCCTTCAGCAAGGCAATCGGCCTTGGCATGCGCATGCCGATGACCTGGCGTCTCTGCGAGATCGCCAACCTGCGCAGCGGCAAGCCGGTCATCGTGCTGCACGGCGAGCTCAAGGACTGGTTCGAGGCCAAGGGCCTCACTGCCCACGTCACGGTGACCGACGAAACTGAATACGCCGCAAGCTTCGTCGTGGTGGAGCATAAAGACATCAAGAACGAAGCATGACCGCGACAACGACCAGTAGCATCCACGCGCCGCTCATCATCGATGTGGCGGGCACCGAACTCAACGACGCCGACCGCCGGCGCCTTGCAAACCCGCTGGTCGGCGGCGTGATTCATTTCACCCGCAACTGGCAGGACCGCGCGCAGATGACCGCGCTCAATGCCGAGATCAAGGCGATTCGCCCCGACCTGCTGATCTGCGTCGACCACGAGGGCGGGCGCGTGCAGCGCTTTCGCACGGACGGGTTCACGCACCTGCCATCGATGCGTTCGCTCGGTGAGTTGTGGATGCGCGACGCCATGCGCGCCACGCAGGCCGCGACGGCGGCGGGGCAGGTGCTCGCCGGTGAACTGCGGGCCTGCGGCATCGACTTCAGCTTTGCACCGGTGCTCGACCTGGATTACGGCGGCAGCAGCGTGATCGGCGACCGCAGCTTCCACCGCGACCCGCGCGTGGTGTCGCTGTTGGCCAAGAGCGTGATGCACGGCATGCTGCAGATGGGCATGCGCAATTGCGGGAAGCACTTTCCGGGGCATGGGTTTGTGAATGCGGACTCGCATGTCGAGATTCCGGTCGACAGGCGCAGCCTCAAGGCAATCCTGGCCGATGACGCCAAGCCCTACGACTGGCTCGCCGGCACGCTTGCCGCCGTGATGCCGGCGCACGTCATCTATCCCAAGGTCGATGCGCGGCCGGCGGGCTTTTCTTCGAAGTGGCTGCAGGACGTGCTGCGCATCCGGCTCGGCTTCGATGGCGCGATCTTCAGTGACGACCTGAGCATGGAGGCGGGACGGTACATCGATGGCGAGCTGTTGAGCTTCACCGATGCGGCGTTGGCGGCGCTGGATGCGGGATGCGACCTGGCCATGGTCTGCAATCAAAGCATCATCGGTGCGGGACTGCCGTTGGATGCATTGCTCGAGGGGTTCGGCGCGATGGCGGCCGCAGGTCGTTGGAAGGGTGCAGCAGCGAGCGAAGCTCGGCGGCGCGCGCTTCTGCCTTTCCCCGATGCCCTCGAATGGCCAGCGCTTGTGGCTTCGAAGAACTACACCAGCGCCCTGCGACTGTTGGCCGCCGAGCTGGTGCTTCTCTTGCCGGTCAGGTCCTGAAAGGGCGAACCGGCAACTGGTTCGCGAGAGGCGCAAGAAACCGCGCGATCTCCGGGTCCGTGAACCGTGCTTCCAGCCACGGCTTGTCTGCCAGCCCGGCCTCAAAGAACACCTGCAACAGCCGCAATGCGCCATTCCTCAGCGCACGCGTCAGCATTTCGTGCTCGACCACCGGCGGCTGGACGGACGACGCCGGCATCGCGCAGGCATGTGCGAGCGTCGCCAGCAGGCGCTGCGCAAAGTCAAGTTGCGGAGGCCACCACTGTGCATAGAGCTGCGCAATCTGGTCGAGAGCCTCCGAGCTGCAGTGCGGCAGGAGATGCCTGAGCATCAGCACGCGAGCCCGCGAATCGAACGACGCCGCTCGTGCCGGATCGCCTGGAGGACCCATCGCCGCGGGACGATGAAGCAATTCAGGGATCACCGAAAACTGGCCGCCGGCCACTGCACACTTGCAGAGCATGTGGCGATCGTCGTGAACAGTGAATTCGGGATCGTGCCGCACCCCGCTGCGCTCAAGGAACTCGCGACGGATCATGCAGGCCGACAGCATCAGTGGCGCCGGGCCTAAATACTCTGTCAGGATTTCGTGATGCCGTTGAGCGAAACACAGGGTCGCCGCTTGCGCTTCGCACCAGCAGCCCACGATGTCCACGCCGGGACAGCTTTCTAGCAGAGCGGCTTGCCGCTGCAGGCGTTCGACCGGGGCACTATCGCCTGCGTCGGAAAAGACGATGTACTCCCCCTTGGCCTGCGCAAGGGCGATGTTTCGTGCCGTGGGGCGGTCGCACGCCACGGGCATCGAGATCAGCTGGACGTTCTGAATGCCTGCTCGTGCAGCGGCTTCAGCCACGTCCCGCCGACTGCCTGCCACGACGACGATGAGTTCGAGCGCGACGTCACGCTGCCGCGACCAGCTCTGCAGGCTCGATTGCCAGTCATCGGGCGTGTCCCCGATCGTCATGCAGATCGTCACGCGCGGCATCACCGCCGGCGTGATGCGATCCGGCTGCTGCGCCCGCCAGGTCAGGAACCGCTCCAGCGCAGGCCCCACGTCCGGCGGCGACAGTGGAAGGCTGGCTCTTTCGAGTCCGTCGCGTTCGAGTCGCGCACGGCGCGGCGCGTCGGCGAGCAATGCCTCGATGGTGTCGACCAGCCTGTCGTACGGTGCCCCGACCACCGCTTCGCGAATTGAAGGTGCGACTTCACTGTCGGGATAGAGCTCACAGACCACGGCCTTGCGATGACGCAGAAGGATGGACAAGCGCGGCATCTCGACCACGCGCGAGTCGTCCCAGTTGTGCAGGTTCAACACGAGTTTTGCACGGCGCAAATAGTTGTCGCGCTCCTGCAGCGACCACGAGCGATCGCGCGTGGTTTTCAACCGCAGGCCCCGGCGGGTCAGCGCGTCCAGGATGTCGATGCGCCGCTGCGTGAACGATCCGAAAAAGACGACGTCGATATCCTGCTCGCTGTCGGGCAGAACATCGCTCAATGGGACGATCTTCGCAGCGTCCGGTTCCCAACCCAGTGCGACGTAGTCGGCATTCCTGTAGCCGAGTTCGCGATAGCGCTGGAAATTGCTCTGGCTGTACTCCCAAAGGTAGGCGTTCTTGAGCACTTCTAGATAGTTGTCGTTCCAGGAATGCGAGCCTTCCACCATCGGCTCGAAGTTGACGACGATGCAATTCGGATGAAACGGCGCGATGGACTTCCACGGAATATTCCAGAAGAAGAACAAGATGTTGATCGCACCCGGATCGATGTTGGCTGGTGTGTAGCTCGTGGGATAGCCCAGCCGCTGCGCGGCAAGCTGATAGCTCCTGACGATGTCGCCGCAGATTTCCTCCGAGGACAGCGAAGTGAAGTTCAGCCGTGGAAGCGTCATGGTGCCCAGGAGCGGTGTGCGTGAAGCTGCATCAGGCGCACTCTATCGGATCGATCAAACGGTTGCCGGCCGGGCGCTGGCCATGTCCTGCCAAGGCGATGGCCCTCCGGAGTCCAGGTGAGTCAGGTACAGCCTGAGATCGAGCTCGAAGCGGTGATAGTCCGGCTCCATGTGGGTGCAAAGTGCGTAGAAGTGCTTGTCATGGTCCTTTTCCCTGGTGTGGGCAAGTTCGTGGACGACGATCATGCGCAGCCATTCGAGGGGGACTTCCTTGAATAGGCTCGCCACCCGAATCTCGCGCTTGACCTTGAGCTTGCTTCCCTGCACGCGGGCAATGGTGGTATGTGTGCCCAGCGCATTGCGGATCACATGCAGCTTGTTGTCGAAAACAGCCTTGGACAGGGGCTCGGCCTTGCGCATGAACTCGCTCTTGAGTTCGCTCGCATACGCATAGAGGGCGCGATCGGTGCGAATGTCATGGATGCCGGCATAGCGCTTGCGCAGCAGGGCGCCCAAAGAATCTTCCGCCATCAGCTGTCGCACCTGGTCGAGCAGCGCTGGCGGATAACCGGCGAGGTATTTCACAGCGAGCGCGCCGCGTAGGCGAGGCCGGCCGCAACGCCCCCCATCAGGTCGCCCTCCACCAGCGGCACGCCGGCGAAACTCGCGCGCAGGGCGCGCTGGAAAGGCCTCAGTGCCGAGGAACCGCCCGTGAGATAGATGGCGCTGAGTTCGCCGCTGCGCAGGCCCGCGCGCTTCACGCAGGCATGCGCGCAAGCCACCACGTTGTCGAGGAGGCCCGCGAGCTGATGGGTCATGTCGGCGGGCACAAGGCTGGAGGCCAGGCCCTGCTCGAAGAACGAGAGGTCAATGCGCACCCCGGCATCGGTGACCGAGGCGTCGATCTTGGCTTGTTCCACCTCGCTGGCGATGCGGTGGCCGTGCCGCTCGTCGAGCACCCTCATCAGGCGGTTGTGGAGGCGGACATCGCTGTAGCTGGTGCGCAGCTCCCTGGCTTGGCGCGTCGCCTTCGGCACATAGAGCCAGTTGATCAGGTGCCAGGAGGAGAGGTCGAAGAAGACCTTGCTCGGCACCTCGCGACCCTGTGCGCCGATGTGCCGCAGGCCGAGCAGGGGCATCACTCGCTCCAGGTTCAGCCGCTGGTCGAAGTCGGTACCGCCGATATGCACCCCGCTCGTGGCCAAGATGTCATCGCTGCGGTCGGCCCGCAGTGCGCGCTCCGGACCCAGGCGCACCACGGTGAAGTCGGAGGTGCCGCCACCGATGTCCACGATCAGGATCGTCGACTCGCGGGTCACGCGCTGTTCGTAGTCGAACGCCGCGGCGATCGGCTCGAGCTGAAAGGAGACGTCGCGCACGCCCGCGGCGCGCGCAGCGTGGCGCAGGCTCTCTTCGGCGCGCGCATCGCGCTTGCTGTCGTCGTCGACGAAATGCACCGGCCGTCCGACCACGATGCGTTCGGGGCGCTGGCCGAGTTCCTGTTCGGCGCGGTCGAGCAGCTCGCGCAGGAAGCGCGCGATGATGTCCTCGAAACTGACGGACCCGTTGTAGACAGCCGTCTGCTCCTGCATCAGCGGGCTGCCGAGCAGGCTTTTCAGCGAGCGCATGAGGCGGCCTTCGACGCCCGCGAGGTACAGCGCGACCGCTTCGCGGCCGAAATGCGTGCTGCGGTCTTCGGCATTGAAGAAGACTGCGGTTGGCAGCGTGGTCGCGGTTCCTTCGACGGGGAGCAACCGGGCGACTCCGTCGTCGAGTACGCAGGAAATGGCCGAGTTCGAGGTGCCGAAATCGATGCCGATTGCCGGTTTGTGGGAAAGAGTCATTCAATCAAGGGTTCAGAGGGCCCCGGAGTTTAGAAGGTCGCAATGGCCCAAGATAGACTGCTGCCCAAATACCTTGTGCGGGAGACCCTCCAATGCCGCTGTGCGTGACATTCTTCGACCGGCTGGAAGAGCCGGTCCTGCGCAACCATGCGCACTATTGCCGCAAGTTCGGCTATCCCCATGCCTGGATCGAAGTCGACCGGCTCTCGCATCCTGCGCTGCGCGATTCCGCCAAGTACTCCGAGATGCTGCGACGCCTGCGCACGCTCGAAGAAGGCGATTGGCTGCTGTTCCTGGACGACCACTCCGTGATATTCCACCCCATGCCGGTCGAGACGCTGATGGCGGGGCGAAACCTGCTCGTGGTCGACGGGCCGGGTGGCCTGCCGCTTACCAACATGATGATCCTGCGAAACACGGCCGCGAATCGCGCCCTGCTTTACTCGCTGATCACCGCCGTTGGCAGCGTGCTCGCGCTGGTGTCGCCCTACCTGGACGAATCCACGCTTCTGCGGCCGGCCGGCATGCTCGAATGCAATGCACTGATCAATGACTGCTATGTCAACGTGTCCTGGCGGATCACCTCCTGGTTCAACGCCCGCATCTTCGTGGTGAACCTTGATGTCCTGCGCACACTTCAGCCCGACGGCCGCGTGACCCAGGACATGCTGCACGACATCAACTTGCAGCGCTTGCTGGTGCGCAGGGTGAATGCAGCGCTGATCGACGCAGAGCCCGTGCTGTTGCCGCCCGCATATCCCCCGATCTCGGAGGACGCGGTAACGAGCATCAACGAAGGCGCGCCGATCGCCTTCGTCACGCTCTACACCCACCACATCAACACCTACGCGCGGGTGTCGGAGCACAACGTGCGGCGCTATTGCGAGCGTCACGGCTATGCGTATCACGTCTACCGGGGCATTCCCGCGGAGCTGGATCCGGCGATCAATGGCACCTGGGTGAAGAGCTGGCTTGTCCGGCGTCACCTGCCGCAACATCAATGGGTCATCTGGATCGATGCGGACATCCTTTTCGTCAATCAGTCCAGGCGTGTCGATCCCCTGCTGGAAGGTCGCGAACTGCTGCTTGCAAAGGACATCGGCAACTGGGCTTTCAATGCGGGCGTGATGGGGTTCCGCAATACCGAGCGCAATGCCGGTCTGCTGACGTGCATCTGGGAGCGCATCACGACGGTGGACGACAAATCGACCGTCTACAGCAGCCAAGGCGACCAGTTCTACACGAACGAGGTGCTCCAGGAGCAGGGCTTGGTCGGTGAAGACTGCGTGCTCGACAACCTGAGCATCAACACGCCGCCTCAGCTGGCAACTGACGAAAGCCTGCTGGTTCACTTCGTGAACCTCGGCGAGCCCTACCGGTCCGTGTACATGGCCGACCTCGACGCGAGGTCACAGCGTCAGGGCTGATAGAGAAAGGCCATCGCATCGCGCAGCGGCGCCAGGAAGAAGGCGACCATCGCATCGTCGTTCTGACAGTGCAGCAGCCACTGTGCATCGATGAGCCTGGCATCGCGATAGATGCGAAGCAGCCGCAGTGCTTCGTTGCGCAACACCCGGCGAACTTCGGCGGGAGAGAAATGCAGGCCCAGGGCGTCTTGCCGGGCAGCCTTGGCCATGACGCCCAGCAAACGCTTCGCAAAGGCGGCCGTGGGCTCCCACAGCGGGGCATAGAGAAGCACCAGCAGGTCTAGCTCGTCTGTGGCCAAGTCGGGAAACACCCGGGCCAGCATCCACCGACCTGCGTGCATCGATTCCGTCGCATCATGGGAGGGCGGGGACGCCCGTCCTGCGGTGGGCGTTACGGTATCGCAGGTCCCGGCACCGACCCGCACGTTCGAAAAGCGGGCCCCGGCGGCAACGCATTGGAAGACAAAATGCGCATCGGCGCCGCCTGCAAACCCGGGGTCGAACGCGACGCCCCGGTTGAGCAGGAACTGGCGCCGGAACATTCGGCCGTGCGTCGAAACGGGCGCGCTGGCGAGCATGCCGGCCCTGATCTCGTGGTCGAGCGAGGTCTGCCAGGTTTCCGACGAGTAGCCGACGACTTCCACCTCGGCGCGGTCCGCAAGATAGGCCGCCTGCGCCGCGAGTCGGCTCGGCTCCAGGGCTTCTGCGCCGTGCATGAAGACGACGAAATCACCGCGGGCATTGCGCAGGCCGGCGTTGAAGGCGGTGCACCGGCTCTCTGAATCCGCGCACGAGCCAACCGGGATCACGTCGAGCTTCAGATGGTCGTATGCCGCCAGGAGATCGGGGGACAGGCCCGCGGGCAGCGCGCCGCCGTCCAGCGCGAGGATCACTGTGATCCGGGCCGTTGCGGCGAGTTGCCCGTGCGGCAGCGCGCAGATGCAGCGGGTGTGGTCTCTCCACTCGAGGAAGCGTTCCAGCGCAGGCGCCAGGACGCTGGACTGCGAGCGCGTGCTGAAGAGTGAAAGCCCCCGGCCTTCGAGCGCGGCACGCCTTGCCGGATCCGCAACGAGCGCGGCCGTGGCGGCGACAAGCCCCTCGTACCCTGCGCCGACCACGGCATTGCGCAGCGATGGGTCGATTTCGCTGTCGGGGTAGAGCTCGCACACGATGGCCTTGCGGTGGCGAAAGAAGATCGACAACCTCGGGATCTCGACAATGCGCGAATCGTCGTAGTTATGGATGTTCAACACCACCTTGGAGCGCAGCAAGTAGGCATCGCGTTCCTCCGGGCTCCAGTGCCGCTGGGTGGTCGTCTCCACGCGAAGGCCCAGCGCCCGCAGACCGTCGAGCACCTTGACCCGACGCACGCTTTGCAGGCCGAAGAACAGCACGTCGATGTCGCGCTGCGCCTCGGGCAGCAATGCATCCAGTGCTAGCACGGGCGCTGCGCCGTCTTCGTATCCGAGTGGCGTGTAGTCCGCATGCAGCATGCCGAGCTGCGGCATGCGCTGGAAGTTGCTTTCGCTGTACTCCCAGACGTAGGCTCGCTGCAGGATGTCCCGGTACGGCTCGGGGAAGAACTGGCCGCCGGGCGTGAGATGCTCGAAATTGACGACGATGCAATTCGGCTGCAGTGCCGCAAGGTCTTCCCAGCGCAGGCCCCAGCAGAAGAAGACGATGTTGAGCATGCCAGGCGCCACCACCGAATGCTGGTAGGTGACCTCATGGCCGAGCCGCTCGAGCGCGATGCGAAACGTCTGGACGATGTCTCCGACGACGTCTTCAACGCCGAGGGAGGTGAGATGGATGCGTACCGTTTTCACCCGCCGAAGGCGTAGGTGGGCGGATACGAGTTTGAAGCCATCTCCCGCTCGGTGTCGTCGCGGAACTCGCCGCGGTGAGGGCTGAGCAGGTAGAGGTTCTGGTCGGCGCACAGCCGGGTCAGGTCGGCCACGGATTGCACCTGCAATGTCAGGCCCTCGAGCGACAGCGTCGACGGGAACGTCTCGCCCTTGTGGCGCTCGAGGATGTCACGTCCGGGACCCAGAAAGTTCCACCGATGATCGAGCACGCGGAAGCCGGTTTGGTAGAACATCTTGCGCGCGTCAAAATCAGTGAAGAAGCGCAGATGCGTGAAGTCGAGCAGGCCCCAGTTGGTATAGCGCCAGTGCCCTCGGAGCGCGTCGTACAGCAGCGGCAGATTCGACGCATTGGGAAGGCTGACCAGGATCTGCGCATCGGGCGCAATGGTGCGATTCAGGCTGTTCAGCAACTGCCAGGGGTTGACCAGGTGTTCGAGCACGTCGAACAGGCACACCAGGTCGAAGGGGGTTTTCAGCCCCTGTGCACCGAAATCGACGGTTTCCACGTCCCGCTCGACGACCTTGTCGAAATGCTGGCGCGCGATCTGCGCGGCCGATGCATCGAATTCGCACCCCCAGAGCTCGCAGCCGGGGTAGCGCTGGCGCAGCAAATGCCCAACGCCGCCGGAGCCACAACCGATATCGAGTGCGACGGTGGGGGGGCGCCGGAGCATGTCCAGGCACTCGGGTCTGGGATTGAACGGGTAGACGTATTCCTTCTTGTCGCGGTCTTGCCAGAGAAAATCGGTCACAGCGTCTCCGTTGTCAGAGTTCCCGCCGAAGCGCCGGGAACAGGATCACGTCGCGGATGCTCGGCGAATCGGTCAGCAGCATCATCAGCCGGTCGATGCCGATGCCGCAGCCGCCGGTGGGCGGCATGCCGTATTCGAGCGCGCGCACGAAGTCGTGGTCGTAGTACATCGCTTCGTCGTCGCCGCTGTCCTTGGCGGCCACCTGCGCGTTGAAGCGGGCGGCCTGGTCTTCGGCATCGTTCAGCTCGCTGAAGCCGTTGCCGAATTCGCGGCCCGTGATGTAGAGCTCGAAGCGCTCGGTGACCTCGGGGCGCTCGTCGTTGGCGCGTGCCAGCGGCGAGATCTCGGTCGGGTGTTCCATGATGAAGGTCGGCTGCCAAAGCTTCTCTTCAACGGTCTCTTCGAAATACATCACCTGCAGGCTCGCGAGGCTGCGCTGCGAAAGCTTGTCTTTTTCTTCGCTCAGGCCGAGCTTGCGCAGGCCGTTGATGAGCCAAGCGGTGTCGTCCACGCCATCGCCGGCGTCGGTGTGCTTCAGGATCGCTTCGCGGATCGTCAGCCGCTCGAAGGGCTGGCTCAGGTCGACGGGCTTGCCGCCGTACGTCAGCTGCTGCGAGCCCACGGCCTTGTCGGCGATGGTGCGGATCAGCGTCTCGGTGAAGTCCATCAGGTCGCGGTAGTTCCAGTAGGCCGCGTAGAACTCCATCATCGTGAACTCGGGGTTGTGCCGCACCGAGATGCCTTCGTTGCGGTAGCTCCGGTTGATTTCGAACACGCGCTCGAAGCCGCCGACGATCAGGCGCTTCAGGTACAGCTCGGGCGCGATGCGCAGGAACATCTCCTGGTCGAGCGCGTTGTGATGCGTCTTGAAGGGCTTGGCGTTCGCGCCGCCCGGAATCGGGTGCAGCATGGGCGTCTCGACTTCGAGGAAGTCGTTGGCGACCATGAATTCGCGCAGGGCGCTCACGGCCTTGCTGCGTGCGGTGAAGCGCACGCGGGCCGCCTCGTCGGTGATCAGGTCGACGTAGCGCTGGCGGTACTTCTGCTCCTGGTCGGCCATGCCGTAGAAATCGCCAGGGAGCGGGCGCAGGCTCTTGGTGAGAAGACGCAGCTTCGTCACCTTGACCGACAGTTCGCCGGTCTTGGTCTTCATCAGCGTGCCTTCGGCACCCAGGATGTCGCCGAGGTCCCAGCGCTTGAACTCTGCGTAGGCTTCTTCGCCGACGGCGTCGCGCGTCACGTAGAGCTGGATGCGGCCGGTGGCGTCCTGCAGGGTCGCGAAGCTGGCCTTGCCCATCACGCGCTTGAGCATCATGCGGCCCGCCAC
The DNA here is from genome assembly GCF_000184745.1 of Variovorax paradoxus EPS. NCBI lineage: Bacteria > Pseudomonadati > Pseudomonadota > Betaproteobacteria > Burkholderiales > Comamonadaceae > Variovorax > Variovorax paradoxus. Next base: position 1,727,437 of record NC_014931.1, read on the forward strand.
GCTGACGGAAATGGCTTGTGCCTCGAGCGCTTCGGCCTCGACCGCATCGTGCGCCGCGACGAGCGCCGCGGCGCGATGGCCCGGCTTGAAGTCGTTGGGGAACGCGACGCCCTTGCCCTCGACCTGTGCGGTGCGCAGCAGCTTGAGCTTTTCGCGGCGTTCGGCAATGAGCTTGTTGTCGTCGACGGCGGGGGCTGCGGCAGCGGCTGCAGCGGGCGTAGGAATGGGAGGGGTCAGGTGATCGGACATGGGGAGCGGGTGAGGCGCAACGGGAGCGTGCGCGAGCCCGGGATTTTAGCCGATCAGATTCGAATGAAACTGGCTCGAAGCGCCCGCCAATCCTGCGCGATGCGCTACGGAAAATATAGCGAACTATTCAGCGATGCCCGTGCGTGCGAGCAGATCACTCACCAGCTCGAGCCGCATCAGCGGACTGTCGAGCTCCATCAGCCGTTGCCGCAGTTCGAGCTGCATCGGCACCAGCTCGCACCAGCGGTTCGCGACCCAGCCGCAGTCGTCGAACCGGTAGGGCTCGCCGATGGGCAGCCGCACCGTCTTGGCGCCCTGGGCCCGACGGCGTTCTTCGAGCGTGTCGACCAAGCGCCGCAGTGCAGTGGCCGTGTGTTTGAGGTCGTCGGGGATTTCGAGCGCGATGTCTTCGATCACCGCTTCCACCTCGGCGACCCACAGGCCGTGCTTCTGCAACTCGGTGCTGCGAACGCGAAAGCGTTGCGTGCCGATGCATTCGATCTGAAGGAGGCCGCTTTGTGGCGATTCGAATTCGCGGATGACGGCGAGCGTGCCGATGGCAGCGAAGCTTTCCGCATCGGCGCCGGCCTTGCGGACCTCGCTGCCGCTCGTGAGGCTGACCACGCCGAACGGCGCATCGGCCTTGCGGCATTTGCCGACCATGTCGAGATAACGCACCTCGAAGATGCGCAAAGGCAGCAGGCCGCCAGGGAACAGAACCGTACCGAGCGGGAACAATGGCAGTGAATGCAAAAGGGGCTGTGTCGTCATCTAAAAACCTTGCGTGGCTATCATCGCATTCCGCTCACGACCGCGCCCCCATGCTCTACCAGATTCCTTCGTTCCTCCTCGACGTGATCGTCGGCCTGCTCGGCGGCGCCTGCCTGCTGCGCCTCTACATGCAGTACCACCGGGTGCCGTTCGGCAACCCGCTCGGCCGCTTCATCTTCGCGATCACCGACTGGATCGTGCTGCCGCTGCGGCGCATCGTGCCTTCGGTCAAGCGCTGGGACCTGGCGAGCCTGATCGCCGCCTGGCTGCTGGTGCTGCTGAAGTTCCTGCTGCTGTGGCTCCTGATCGGCAATCTCGGCCGCATCGCCACCTTGCCGCTGGTGTCGCTCGTGGGATTGCTGCAGCTCGCGATCTCGGGGCTGACCGCGCTCCTGGTGGTCTATGCCGTGCTGTCGTGGGTGCCGGGCGCGTCGCCGATGCTGCTAGACCTGATTTCCCGTCTGGCGGAACCGCTGGTCAGACCATTCCGGCGCTTCATCCCGCTGATCGGCGGCGTGGACCTGTCGCCCCTTGCCGCCATCGTGGTGCTGCAGGTAATTGCGATCGTGTTGAGCAATTTGCTGGTGTTTGCCTATCAACTGACTTTCTGAGCCGCAGCCAGCAAACAAACAAACAAAAGAAAAGGGCCCGGGTGCATTGCACCCGGGCCCTTTTGCTTTGGCTTGCCGCGTTTTGCCGGTCGTCGTTCAGCTCACCGCGTCGGCCGGCTGGCGCAGCAGCATCGCGAGCGTGCTGGCGATGGTCTTGCGCAGTTCGCGGCGGTCGCTGATGAAGTCGATCGCGCCCTTGGTCTGCAGGAACTCGGCGCGCTGGAAGCCTTCGGGCAGCGTCACGCGCACGGTCGATTCGATCACGCGCGGGCCGGCAAAGCCGATCAGCGCCTTGGGTTCGGCGATGACCACATCGCCCACGAAGGCGAAGCCGGCGCTCACGCCGCCCATCGTCGGGTCGGTCAGCACGCTGATGTAGGGCAGGCCCTTCTTCGCCAGGCGCGTGAGCGCGGCATTGGTCTTGGCCATCTGCATCAGCGAGAGCAGGCCTTCCTGCATGCGCGCGCCGCCGGTGGCGGTGAAGCAGATGAACGGCACCTTCTGCTCGATGGCGGTTTCGACGCCGCGCACGAAGCGCTCGCCGACCACGCTGCCCATGCTGCCGCCCATGAATTCGAACTCGAAGCAGGCGACAACGACGTTGATGCTGTGGACCGAACCGCCGATGACGACCAGCGCGTCGGTCTCGCCGGTGTTTTCCAGGGCTTCCTTCAGGCGCTCGGGGTACTTGCGGCTGTCCTTGAACTTGAGGGCGTCGACCGGGAGCACTTCCTGGCCGACTTCGTAGCGGCCTTCGGCATCGAGGAACGCGTCGAGCCGCGCGCGGGCGCCGATGCGGTGATGGTGGCTGCAGCTCGGGCAGACGTTCTGGTTGTGCTCCAGGTCGGTCTTGTAGAGCACCGTCTCGCAGGCCGGGCATTTGATCCACAGGCCCTCGGGCACCTGGCGGCGCTCGGCAGGGTCGGTTTGTGCGATCTTGGCGGGTAGCAGTTTTTCAAGCCAGCTCATAGGACTCCGGAATTAGCTCCCCTCTCCTTGGAAGGAGAGGGGCTGGGGGTGAGGGCAACCGAGATTATCGGCCAGCCGCATTCTTGGGGGTAGCCGCCGGCAGGGCGTCCAGCGCCTCGCGGATGCCGGCGAGGAATTCGCGCACCGCGGGCACCACCTTCTCGCGCGGTTGCCCGTCGATCAGCTGGATGATCTTGGTGCCGATCACCACGGCGTCCGCCGCCGAACCGACCGCCTGCGCGGTGCGTGCGTCGCGGATGCCGAAGCCCACGCCGACCGGGATGCTCACATGCTGACGGATGCGCGGGATCATCTGGCCGACCGCCTCGGTGTCCAGGTGGCCGGCGCCGGTCACGCCCTTGAGCGACACGTAGTAGACGTAGCCGCTCGCGATGCGCGCGACCTGCGCCATGCGCTCGTCGGTGCTCGTGGGCGCCAGCAGGAAGATCAGGTCGATGTTCGCCGCCTTCAGGTCGGCAGCGAAGGCCTCGCATTCCTCGGGCGGGTAGTCGACGACCAGCAGGCCGTCGACCCCGGCGGCCGATGCGTCGCGGATGAAGGCCTGTTTGCCGTGCACGAGGTCATAGCGCTCGACCGGGTTCGCATAGCCCATCAACACCACCGGCGTGGTCGTGTCCTTCTGGCGAAACGCGGCCACGATGGCGAGCACCTGCTTCATGCCGACGCCCAGGGCCAGCGCGGCTTCGCCGGCCTTCTGGATCACAGGGCCGTCGGCCATCGGGTCGGAAAAAGGCACGCCCAGCTCGATCACGTCGGCGCCTGCCTCGACCATGCCGTGCATTAGCTCGGGGGTGATGTCGGCGAAGGGGAAGCCGGCGGTGACATACGGAATCAGCGCCTTGCGGCCCTGCGCCTCGAGGGTCTTGAAGGTGGCGGCAATGCGGCTCATCACTTGCCTCCCTTCACGCTCAGGCCGCGCATCGAGGGGCGGTCGTAGAAATCGACGCCCGACAGGTCGGCGACGGTGCCGATGTCCTTGTCGCCGCGGCCCGAGAGGTTCACCAGGATCGACTGGTCGGGGCGCATGGTTTTCGCGAGCTTCAGCGCATAGGCCACGGCGTGGCTGGATTCGAGCGCGGGAATGATGCCCTCCGTTCGACACAGGTAGTGGAAGGCTTCGAGCGCCTCGACGTCGGTGATGCCGACGTACTCGGCACGGCCGATGTCGGCCAGGTGCGCGTGCTCCGGGCCCACGCCGGGGTAGTCGAGGCCGGCGCTGATGCTGTGCGTCTCGGTGATCTGGCCGTCCTCGTTCTGCAGCAGGTAGGTGCGGTTGCCGTGCAGCACGCCTGGGCTGCCGCGCAGGATGGAGGCTGCGTGCTTGCCGCTGTCCAGGCCTTCGCCCGCCGCTTCCACGCCGATGAGCCGGGTGCCGGCGAACGGAATGTAGGGATGGAAGATGCCGATCGCATTGCTGCCGCCGCCCACGCAGGCGACCACCACGTCGGGCTGCTTGCCCTCGGCTTCGCCGGTGATGCCGTCGGCCGCCAGCATGGCGGGCATTTGCTCGATGCACTCGGTGCCGATCACGCTCTGGAAGTCGCGCACCATCGTCGGGTAGGGGTGCGGGCCGGCCACGGTGCCGATGATGTAGAAGGTGTTTTCCACATTGGTGACCCAGTCGCGCATCGCCTCGTTGAGCGCGTCCTTCAGCGTCTTGCTGCCCGATTCGACCGGCACCACGGTCGCGCCGAGCAGGTTCATGCGGTAGACGTTGGGGCTCTGGCGCTTCACGTCCTGGCTGCCCATGTAGACCACGCATTCCAGGCCGTAGCGCGCGCAGATCGTGGCGGTGGCCACGCCGTGCTGGCCGGCCCCGGTCTCGGCGATCACGCGAGGCTTGCCCATGCGCCGCGCGAGCATCGCCTGGCCGATCACGTTGTTGATCTTGTGCGCGCCAGTGTGGTTGAGGTCTTCACGCTTGAGGTAGATCTGCGCGCCGCCCATTTCGCGGCTGGTGCGCGCAGCGTGATAGATCGGCGAGGGCCGGCCGACGAAGTGCTTCAGCTCGTAGTGGAATTCGGCGAGGAACGCCGGATCGTCCTTGAACTTGGCGTACGCGTCGCGCAGCTCGTTGATCGCGTGGGTGAGCGTTTCGCTTGCGAAGGTGCCGCCGTAGTTGCCGAAGTGGCCGGTGGCGTCGGGTTGCTGGTAATCCTGGAAATTGCTTTGCATGGTTCTCGATCGTTGGGCCGCAGCCCGAATGACGATCGGGTGCGGCGGCTAACTGGAGAAGGACGAGGCGTCTGCTGCTCTGACGGCTGCGACGAATTGCCGGATCTTTCCGGCGTCCTTCAGGCCCTTGTTCCCGGGACCGTCGATTTCGACGCCCGAGCTCACATCAACGGACAGCGTCTTGCAGCGCGTCCGCAGGATGCGAATGCCATCGCTCACGTTTGCAGGTGTGAGCCCACCACTCAAGACGAGGTGAGCGTCGACGGCGGGTGGAAGAAGTGACCAATCGAAAGCCTTGCCGCCACCGCCATAACCTTCGACATGCGCGTCGAGCAGGATGGCCTGGGCGTGGGAGTAATCGGACGCGTATTTTACGAGGTCGAAGCCGGCACCGGCAGCCCCCAGCGGAATGCGGGCGGCGCGCATGTAGCGAAAGAGGCCGGGGCCGGTGGCTTCCTCGCACTGTTCGGGCGTCTCTTCGCCATGGAACTGTGCGATGGCGCCCTTCACGCGGGCAAGCGACGCTATGACTTTGGGAGCATCCTCGTTCACGAACAGCAGCACTGGCGTGATGAAGGGGGGGAGGCGAGCGGCAAGTTCGGCGGCACGTTCAGCCGTGATGGCGCGAGGGCTTTTGGTGTAGAGCACGAAACCGACGGCATCGGCACCCGCTTCGACCGCGGCATCCACGTCGGCCTCGCGCGTGAGGCCACAGATCTTGATGCGGGTGCGGGGGAGCGATGACGTCATGGCGGGCCATCATAAGGAGCGCCGCCAGCCTGCAGCGTGGCCTCGGCCGGCAGACCCCACTTGGCGTCGTACAACGGGCCGAGGAAGTACAAACCGTCCGCGGAGAAGGTGGGCGCAGCCACCTTGCGGCTGCGCGCCTCGAGCACCTCGGCGATCCACTCGGGCCGCTCATCGCCGCGGCCGATGCGCACGAGGCAGCCCATCAGGTTGCGGATCATGTGGTGCAGGAAGGCGTCGGCCTCGAATTCGAAGTGCCAGCGGCAGCGCTCGCCGTCGCCGACACGCGTGATCTCGATGCGGCGCAGATTCTTCACAGGCGATTTGGCCTGGCAGGCCGAGGCGCGGAACGAACTGAAGTCATGCGTGCCGATGAGCACCGCGGCGGCTTTGCGCATCGCATCGCCATCGAGCGGATGCATCGACCAGCCGACCCGGCCCGAATCCAGGCTCGGCCGCACCGGCGATTGCGACAGCACGTAGAGGTAGCGGCGCGCGAGGGCACTGGCGCGGCAATGGAACTCGTCGGGCACCGGCTGGGCCCACTGCACCGCGATGTCGTCGGGCAGGAAGCGGTTGGTGCCGCGCATCCAGGAGAAGGGTTCGCGTTCGATCTCGGTGTCGAAGTGCACCACCTGCATCAGCGCATGCACGCCGGCATCGGTCCGGCCGGCGCACAGCGTGCCGATGCGACCAGATGGGTCGGCGGCGAACTTCGCGAGGGCCGCTTCGAGCTTGTCCTGCACCGTGCGGCCCGAGCGCTGGCTCTGCCAGCCCTCGTACGCCTGGCCGTTGTAGCGGATGCCGAGCGCCAGCCTCACGAATTCAGGAACGGAAACAGCAATGGCTCAGCGCAGTTCCGCGAGCAGTTGCTTGGCTTGCGACTTGAGGTCGCCAGCGCTTTCGGCTTCGACTTCCTCGACCAGCGAACGCGCGCCTTCGACGTCGCCGATGGCTTGCAGTTCGCGCGCCAGTGAGAGCTTGACGGCGTGGGGGCTGTCTTCGCCTTCGTCGTCGAACGCGCTGGCGGCGCGCGCCGGTTCGGACGCACCGTTGGAGCGGGCCGGCAGGCCTGCCAGGGCGCTCATGTCGAACTCGATGAAGCCCGAGTCGGCAGGCAACGCATTGCCCAGCGTAGCTGGACGCGTGTTGTCCGCATCGTTCAGGTTCAAGGGGCGCGTATTGGGCGTGAGGGCGCCGGGGGCCGTGTCGAAATCGTTCTCGAGGTCGACGGGCGGCGTCACATGGCCATTGGACAGCGGTGCTGCGGGGCGTGCCGTCGTCGGAGCGGGTGCATAGGCCGACTTCGGCAGGCTCGCGCCGACCGGTGCGTGGCTTGGTGCCGGTGCCAGCGGCATCGGTTGGCTCAGGTCCAGGTCGAAGTCCAGCGGTGCCACGGAAGGCACGAAGGCCGGCGGCGGGGCCGAGGCAATCGGCGGCGGTGCAACGGGCGTCGGCACTGCGGCCACTGGCGGCTTGGCGGCGGACGCCAAGGCGCCTGCGAAGGCGGCCGTTTCGGCCTGGCTTGCGCTGCGGGGCGCGCCCGATTCGTACAGCGGGTTGCCCGGATCGAGGTCCTTGCCCATGTCGACTACGCGGTTCCAGTCGGAACCCGAGCCGCCGGTCAGCTTGTGCACTTCGGTGGCCAGGCCTTCGTAGGCGCGCACATCACGGCGCTTGGCGTGGATCTCGAGCAGCTTGAGGTGGATGGCGGTGCGGTCCGGGTTCAGGCGCAGTGCTTCGCGCAGGATTTCCTCGGCTTGCAGGTCGCGGCCGTAGGCCAGGTAGACGTCCGCTTCGGCGACGGGATCAACGTCGCCCGCATCGAGCTGGCTCGGCGAGTAAGACAGCGACGACACGCTCGAGTCGCCGCGGTGCTTGGTGTCGACCGATTCGCCGCCGCTGGCACCGAAGAACGAGTCTTTCGGAATGCGGCTCTCGAGGAACACGCTTTCGCTCATTTCCTCCCGGCGGCGGCCCAGCACGCGGTACAGCAGGAAGCCGACCAGGAGCGCAATCAGCGCGGCGCCGCCGAGCATCAGCGGGTTGTCCAGCAGTTCTTCGAAGAAGCTGCGTTCCGGCGGCGGAGGCGGAGCGGCCTTGACCACCGGCTTTGGAGCGGCAGCCGGTGCAGGCGTCGCGACCGCGGCGCTGGCGGCTGCCGCGGGCACTGCGGCCGCAGCGTTGGTGGCGGGGGGCGTGACGGCCGGGTCCGCTGCTGGCGCAGGCGTGGGTGCGGCCGTTGCCTCAGGCGTCGGTGCGGCGGCTGCCGCTGCGGGAGCGGGTGCTGCCACAGGTGCGGGCGTGGGGGCAGGGACAACGACTGCTGGCGCCGGGTTGGCGGCGACCGGCGGCGGCGTCGTGGCGCTGGTTGATGGCGTCGGCACAGGAATGCCGGGCGCGGCAGGTGCTGGTGCGGCAGCGGGTGCCGAGGAGCCGGCGCCAGCCTTGAGCTTGTTCAGCTCGTTGATGTTCTTGGACAGCTCCGCCATGCGGTTGCTGCTTTCTTGCGCCTGGCGGGCCTGCGCGATCTTTTCGTCGGCTGCACGGGTGGAAGCGCTGCCTTGCGAAATCGTGAGCTTGTCGGGGGCGCTGGCCGCTGCATTGCGGTCTTCGACGTTCGCCTGCAGCTTGCCTGAGGCCTTGCGGCTGGCGGCGGCGACGTTCGACGTCGGTGCGTTCTCTGCGAGGCGCTGGCGGTAGTTGCCGAAGTCGCGGCTTTGCGCGGTGACCGTGCGGCGTGCCTCGGCGGCGGGAACGGCGCTCGCTTCGGTGGCGCCCGGCAGTTCGAGCACGGCGCCTGCCTTGATGCGGTTGACGTTGCCGCCAATGAACGCATCGGGGTTGGCGAGCAGCAGGGCGACCAGCATCTGGTCGAGCGACACGTCGGCCGGCTTGTGGGCACCGGCAATCTTGCCGGCGGTATCGCCGCGCTGAACCGTGACTTGCTCGCCGCCCGCGCGGGGCGCCGTTGCTGCCGCCGCTGCAGGAGCGGTGGCCGGGGTTGCGGGTGCGGGCGCAGCTGCTGCGACGGGGGGCGCTGCGGATGCGACGGCCGCGGCACGTTCACGGCGTGCGCGGGCTGCCGCCACGGCAGGGCGCTCGACCGGGGTGCTGATCTGGGGAGCGATCGGCACGGCCGGAGCCGCCGCCTGTCGCGTGACCGGCGGATCGAGCAGCACGGTGTAGTCGCGAACGATGCGGCCCGAGGAGCCGTTGGCTTCGAGCAGCAGGTCGATGAAGGGGTCGCTGAGCGGGCGGCTGCCGCTCAGGCGCACCACATACTGGCCGCCCGCACGGCGCTGCAGCGTCGCCTTGACGTCGCCCAATGCCGAGTTGTAGGGGATGCCTGCGTTCTTGAAGGCTTCAGGGGTGGCGATGTTGATCTTCAGGCCGTCCGCTTCGGCGGCCGCGATCTCGGTCACATCGATCTCTGCGCGAAGCGGTTCACCCAGCGCCGATTGCACCTTCAACTGCCCCAGCGTGAACGCGCTGGCGTCGGTGCTGGCCATTCCCAGGGCCACGGCGGCGGCCGCACCCAGGATGGAAAGGCGCCAACCGCTGAACGATGGGGAGGGGCGAACGGCCGATGGGCGGGCCGCGGGCAACAGATGTCTTGTCATGCTGATAGGGGCGGCTCAGGCCCAGAATTTGTAAGAGGACGTTAGCATCATCACCCCGGGCTGACAAGGCAATGCGCCTGTTCTACCCAGTGCGCGCATACTTACGAACACACTTTTCGTTGCCAAACTGCAACAATTCGGGATTCGAAGGCCTGAGCGACCCGCATCAGGCTTCGAGCAGGATGCGCAGCATGCGGCGCAGCGGTTCTGCGGCACCCCACAGCAACTGGTCGCCGATGGTGAAGGCGCCGACGTATTCGGGGCCCATCGCCAGCTTGCGGATGCGGCCGACCGGAATGTTCATGGTGCCCGTCACCGCCACCGGCGTCAGGTCCTTGAGGGTGGCTTCGCGGGTGTTCGGCACCACGCTGGCCCAAGGGTTGTCCGCGGCGATCATCGCTTCGATGTCGGCCACAGGCACATCCTTCTTGAGCTTGAAGGTCAGCGCCTGGCTATGGCAGCGCATGGCGCCGATGCGCACGCAGAAACCGTCGACCGGCACGGCGGCGGTGCCGAAGCCCGCGCCCTGGCCGAGGATCTTGTTGGTTTCGGCGCCGGCCTTCCATTCTTCCTTCGACATGCCGTCGCCCAGGTCCTTGTCGATCCAGGGGATCAGCGAGCCGCCGAGCGGGGCGCCGAAGTTGGCCGTTTCGGCCGCGCTCAGATTCTGCTGCTTGTGCAGCACCTTGCGGTCGATTTCGAGAATGGCCGACTTCGGGTCGTCCAGCAGCGCGCGCACTTCGGTGTTGAGGGTGCCGAACTGGGTCAGCAGTTCGCGCATGTGCTGCGCGCCGCCACCCGAGGCTGCCTGGTAGGTCATGCTGGTCATCCACTCGACCAGGCCGGCCTTGTAGAGGGCGCCCACGCCCATGAGCATGCAGCTCACGGTGCAGTTGCCGCCGATCCAGTTCTTGCCGCCGTTGGTGAGGGCGTTCTGGATTACCGGGAGGTTGACCGGGTCCAGCACGATGACCGCGTCGTCCTGCATGCGAAGGGTGGAGGCGGCGTCGATCCAGTGGCCGGTCCAGCCGGCGGCGCGCAGCTTGGGGAAGACCTCGCTGGTGTAGTCGCCGCCCTGGCAGGTGATGACGATGTCGCACTTCTTCAGTGCTTCGATGTCGTTCGCATCCTTCAGCGCGGTTTCGTTCTTGGCCATCGCCGGGGCCTTGCCGCCGGCGTTGGAAGTCGAGAAGAAGACTGGCTCGATGAGACCGAAGTCGCCTTCGGCCTGCATGCGGTCCATCAGGACCGAGCCGACCATGCCGCGCCAGCCTACGAGGCCGACCAGAGGTTGAGATGCGTTCGCCATTTCAGTTTGCCCTTATGAAAAAAGAAAAAGTTGTCTTTTCTTGCCCCCGACTCGTCGAGCCGGGGAGGGGCGTGACGAAGCGGGCTGCGGTTAGCCGGTAATCGTCTTTTTGGTGATTGCTGCAACGACCGCGTCGCCCATTTCGCGGGTGCCGACGCGCTTCGTACCTTCTGACCAGATGTCACCCGTGCGCAGCCCCGAGGCCAGCACGTCCTTGACCGCCGACTCGATACGGTCGGCAGCTTCGGGTTGGTTGAGTGAAAAGCGGAGCATCATGGCAGCGGACAGGATTGTAGCCAAAGGATTGGCAACCCCTTTGCCGGCAATGTCGGGCGCGCTGCCGTGGCTCGGCTCGTACAGGCCCTGGTTGCTCGAATTGAGCGACGCGGAGGGCAACATGCCGATGGAGCCGGTGAGCATCGCGGCCTCGTCCGAGAGGATGTCGCCGAACATGTTGCCGGTGACCACCACGTCGAATTTCTTGGGCGCCTTCACGAGCTGCATGGCTGCGTTGTCGACCAGCATGTGGTCGAGTTCCACGTCCGGATATTCCTTCGCGACGTCGAGCATCACGTCTTTCCACAACTGCGAGGTTTCCAGCACGTTGTTCTTGTCGACGCTGGTCACGCGCTTGCTGCGCTTGCGGGCCGCTTCGAAGGCCACGCGCCCGATGCGCTCGATCTCGGGGCGCGAGTAGCGCATCGTGTCGAACGCTTCCTCGGCGCCCGGAAAGTGCCCATCCGTCGCGATGCGGCGGCCGCGCGGCTGGCCGAAGTAGATGTCGCCAGTCAGTTCGCGAATGATGAGGATGTCCAGTCCCGCGATCAGTTCGGGCTTCAGGCTCGATGCATCCACCAGTTCCTCGTAGCAGATTGCCGGGCGGAAGTTCGCGAAGAGCCCGAGGTTCTTGCGCAGCCCCAGGATGGCCTGCTCGGGGCGCAGCGGCCGGTCGAGCTTGTCGTACTTCCAGTCGCCGACCGCGCCGAACAGCACCGCGTCGGATTCCTTGGCGAGCTTGAGCGTCGATTCGGGCAGCGGGTGGCCGTGCGCCTCGTAGGCCGCGCCGCCGACCAGCGCCGACTCCATCTCGAACTTCAGGTCGAGGACGTCGAGGACCCTGACGGCTTCCGCCACGATTTCGGTGCCGATGCCGTCACCCGGGAGAACTGCGATTTTCATAAGTTGGTCTGAGGTTTGAATGCGGAAATGGTGAGGCTGATCACGAGATCATCGTGTGCGCGAGCCAGGGCTTCTGCGCCAGGCGCTCGGTCTCGAAGGCCTTGATCTTGTCCTTGTGGCGCAGCGTGAGGCCGATGTCGTCCAAGCCGTTGATCAGGCAGTACTTGCGGAAAGCCTGCATGTCGAACGCGAGCTCGCCGCCATCGGGCTTCACGACCACCTGGCGCTCCAGATCGATGGTCAGCGAATAGCCCGGGAAGGCAAAGGCCTCATCGAACAACTGTGCGACCTGTGCTTCGGACAGCACGATCGGCAGCAGGCCGTTCTTGAAGCTGTTGTTGAAGAAGATGTCCGCATAGCTCGGCGCGATGATCGCGCGGAAGCCGTACTGGTCGAGCGCCCACGGTGCGTGTTCGCGCGACGAGCCGCAGCCGAAGTTCTTGCGCGCGAGCAGCACCGAAGCGCCCGCGTAGCGCGGCTGGTTCAGCACGAAGTCCGGGTTCGGCTTGCGGGTGGCCGGGTCTTGGCCCGGAAAGCCGGCGTCCAGGTAGCGCCATTCGTCGAACAGGTTCACGCCGAAGCCGGTCTTCTTGATCGACTTGAGAAACTGCTTGGGAATGATCGCGTCGGTGTCGACGTTCTCGCGGTCCATGGGGGCCACGAGGCCCTTGTGCACGGTGAATTTCTGCATGTGATGTCTCCAGGTCAGGCGAAGGTGCGCACGTCGACGAAATGGCCGTGCACAGCGGCAGCGGCGGCCATGGCCGGGCTCACGAGGTGGGTGCGGCCACCGGCGCCCTGGCGGCCTTCGAAGTTGCGGTTCGAGGTCGATGCGCAGCGCTCACCGGGCTCGAGGCGGTCGGCGTTCATCGCGAGGCACATCGAGCAGCCGGGTTCGCGCCATTCGAAGCCTGCGGCCTTGAAGATCACGTCCAGGCCTTCGCGCTCGGCCTGCTCCTTCACCACGCCCGAGCCGGGCACGACCATCGCGAGCTTCACGTTCTTCGCGACCTTCTGGCCGAGCTTCTTCACGACCGCCGCGGCTTCGCGCATGTCTTCGATGCGGCTGTTGGTGCACGAGCCGATGAACACCTTGTCGATGAAGATGTCGTTCATCGCCTTGTTCGGCTCCAGGCCCATGTAGACCAGCGCGCGCTCGATGGCGCCGCGCTTGCTGGCGTCCTTTTCCTTGTCGGGATCGGGCACGCGGCCGTTGATGTCGACCACCATCTCGGGCGAGGTGCCCCAGGTGACCTGCGGCGGGATCTGCGCGGCATCGAGCTCGACCACGGCGTCGAAGGCCGCGCCGGGGTCGGACTGCAGCGTGCGCCAGTAGGTGGTCGCCTGTTCCCACTCCACGCCGGTGGGTGCGAGCGGTCGGCCCTTGATGTAGCTGATGGTCTTCTCGTCGACGGCCACGAGGCCCGCGCGCGCACCGGCCTCGATGGCCATGTTGCAGACCGTCATGCGGCCTTCCATGCTCAGGTCGCGAATGGCGGAGCCCGCGAATTCGATGGTGTAGCCGGTGCCGCCGGCGGTGCCGATCTTGCCGATGATGGCCAGCACGATGTCCTTCGCCGTGCAGCCGAGGGGCAGCTTGCCTTCGACCTTCACCAGCATGTTCTTCGCCTTCTTGCCCAGCAGCGTCTGCGTGGCCATGACGTGCTCGACCTCGCTGGTGCCGATGCCGTGCGCCAGCGCGCCGAACGCACCGTGCGTGGAGGTGTGCGAGTCGCCGCAGACGACCGTCATGCCCGGCAGCGTTGCGCCCGACTCCGGGCCGATCACGTGCACGATGCCCTGGCGCTTGCTCAGGAACGGAAAGAACGCGGCGGCGCCGAATTCGGCGATGTTCTTGTCCAGCGTGGTGACCTGCTCCTTGCTGGTCGGGTCGGCGATGCCTTCGTAGCCGCGTGCCCAGCCGGTGGTCGGGGTGTTGTGGTCGGCCGTGGCCACTACAGAGCTGATGCGCCAGAGCTTCCGGCCTGCTTCGCGCAGCCCTTCGAAGGCTTGCGGGCTGGTGACTTCGTGCACCAGGTGGCGGTCGATGTAGAGGATCGCGGTGCCGTCTTCCTCGGTGTGGACGACGTGTTCGTCCCAGATCTTGTCGTAGAGCGTGCGTGCCATGTCGGTCTCTTGTCTTTCGTGGGGAAATGGATTGTCTGTCTATGCGGCCCGTGCCGCGAGCTGTTCGGGGGCGTCGGCAGAATCAGCCGCCGCGTGCAGGTGGTTCACCAGCGTGCGCGCCGCCACCGGCAGCGTGGAGAAGTCGCGCGCCACCAGGCGGATTTCGCGCGCCGCCCAGGCGTCGTTGAGCGTCACGCTCACGAGGCCGCGGCCGATGCCGTTCTGCATCAGCTCGAAGGCGCGCTGCGGCATCACGCCGATGCCCAGGCCGTTTTCGATCATCCGGCACATGGCATCGAGGCCGGTGACGTGGATGCGCAGCTTGACGCTGCGCCCCGCACCCAGCGCTGCTTCGTGCATCGCGACGTAGATCGAGCTGTTGGTGTGCAGGCCGACGTGGTCGAAGTCCAGCGAGTCGATGAAGTCGACGGCGACGTGCGACGCCAACGCATGCCCCGTGGGGACGATCAGCGCGAGGCGGTCGTGCCGGTACGACAGGCTCTGCAACTCGCCCGCGCCGCCCGCCACATGGCACACGCCGAGGTCGGCCGCGCCTTCCTGCACCGCGCGGGTCACCTCGCTGCTCAGGTGCTCCTCGAGGTCGATCTTGATGGCTTCATGCGCCCGCGTGAACACGCCCAGGTCCTCGGGCAGGAACTGCACGATGGCCGAGATGTTGGCGTGCACCCGCACATGGCCGCGCACGCCGTCAGCGTATTCGCTGAGCTCGCCCTGCATCTTCTCCAAGCTGTAGAGCACCGAGCGAGCGTGGTGCAGGAGGCTTTCACCGGCCGGCGTGAGGTCCACGCCGCGCGCATGCCGATAGAGCAGGTTGGTGCCCAGCGTGGCCTCCAAGTCCGACAGCCTCTTGCTGATGGCCGATGCCGCGATGAATTCGCGCTCGGCCGCGCGACCAATGCTGCCCAACTCGCACACAGCCACGAACAACTGCAACGACGTGAGGTCGATGCGGCGGGCAAAGTTGCGTTCGGACGTGCTCATGGGGTGTGGGGCATCGCGTTTTGCGATGAGATGGCTATTTTCTTACCGATTTCTCGCTGTCGCCATCGTCATCTGAGATGGCCTTGCTGCCGGCCTGCGAAGAGAGGCATCTCGAACGGGCAATAAAAAAGCTGCCCGAAGGCAGCTTTTTTGAGGGGCGAGGTTTCGCGAATCGCTCAGCGGGCCGAAATCGGCTTCACATCGCGCTTTGGCGAACCTTCGAACAACTGGCGCGGGCGGCCGATCTTGTACTCGGGGTCGCCGATCATTTCGTTCAGCTGGGCGATCCAGCCGACCGTGCGGGCCAGCGCGAAGATCGCGGTGAACAGCGGCACCGGGATGCCGATGGCGCGCTGCACGATGCCCGAGTAGAAGTCCACGTTCGGGTAGAGCTTGCGCGAGACGAAGTACTCGTCTTCGAGGGCGATCTTTTCCAGTTCCTTGGCCAGCTTGAACAGCGGGTCTTGCTCCAGGCCCAGCTCGGTCAGCACTTCGTTGCAGGTTTCCTGCATCAGCTTGGCGCGCGGGTCGTAGTTCTTGTACACGCGGTGGCCGAAGCCCATGAGCTTGACGTTCGAGTTCTTGTCCTTGACCTTCTTGATGAACTCGCCGATCTTCTCCACGCCGCCTTCGCGCTGGATGTCGTACAGCATGTTGAGCGCTGCTTCGTTGGCGCCGCCGTGGGCGGGACCCCAGAGGCAGGCCACGCCGGCCGCGATGGCCGCGAAGGGGTTGGTGCCCGACGAGCCGCACAGGCGCACGGTCGAGGTCGAGGCGTTCTGCTCGTGGTCCGCGTGCAGGATGAAGATGCGGTCGAGCGCGCGCTCGAGCACCGGGTTCACCTTGTACTCCTCGCAGGGCGTGGCAAACATCATGTGCAGGAAGTTGCCCGCATAGCTCAGGTCGTTCTTCGGGTACATGTACGGCTGGCCGATCGTGTACTTGTAGGCCATGGCCACGAGCGTGGGCATCTTCGCGATCAGGCGGATCGCGGCGATCTCGCGGTGCTCGGGATTGTTGATGTCCGTGCTGTCGTGATAGAAGGCCGACAGCGCGCCCACCAGGCCGGTCATGATGGCCATCGGATGGGCATCACGGCGGAAGCCGCGCAGGAAGAACTGCATCTGCTCGTTCACCATCGTGTGGTTCGTCACGAGCTTGGTGAAGTTGGCCTTCTTGGGTGCGTCCGGCAGTTCGCCGTACAGCAGCAGGTGGCAGGTTTCCAGGAAGTCGCAGTTGGTCGCGAGCTGCTCGATCGGGTAGCCGCGGTACAGCAGCTCGCCCTTGTCGCCATCGATGTACGTGATGGCCGACTGGCAGGCGGCGGTCGACATGAAGCCCGGGTCATAGGTGAACATGCCGGTCTGCGCGTACAGCTTGCGGATGTCGATCACGTCGGGGCCGACGGTGCCCTTGTAGATCGGCAGTTCGACGCTGTCGCCGCCGTTGCTGAACGACAGCGTGGCCTTGGTATCGGATGCTTTCATTTCGATTTACTTTCAGAGGAGGATTCAGGACGAAGGAGAGATTGCGGGGCGCTGGGCGCCGTCGGTGCGCATCAATTGCAGCAATGCGACCACCTCGGCACCGGCCCATTCGGGCTCGGGCTCCTTCCTGCGCAGCAAAAGGTCGAGGAGGTCGTTGTCCGACAGGTCCATCAATGTCTCCATCGCTCCCGCCTGACCATTGGTCATGTGGGATTCGTGCCGCTCGAAGAAGCGGGCGATGAACAGGTCGTTTTCGAGCAGGCCGCGCCGGCAACGCCATTTCAGCTTGCTCAGCGCACGTTCGCTGAGCGGCTGCTGGAGTTCGTCGGCGGTTTGCATGGTGATGATTTCTTCTCGAAGAAGGATCAGATGGCGCGACGCACCATCAATTCCTTGATCTTGCCGATGGCCTTGGTGGGGTTCAGGTTCTTCGGGCACACGTCGACGCAGTTCATGATCGTGTGGCAGCGGAACAGGCGGTACGGGTCTTCCAGGTTGTCCAGGCGCTCGGCGGTGGCTTCGTCGCGGCTGTCGGCGATGAAGCGGTAGGCCTGCAGGAGGCCTGCCGGGCCGACGAACTTGTCGGGATTCCACCAGAAGCTCGGGCAGCTCGTGGAGCAGCTCGCGCACAGGATGCATTCGTACAGGCCGTTGAGCTCTTCGCGCTCTTCGGGCGACTGCAGGCGTTCCTTCTCGGGCGGCACGTTGTCGTTCTGCAGGTACGGCTTGATCGAGTTGTACTGCTTGAAGAACTGCGTCATGTCCACGATCAGGTCGCGAATGACGGGCAGGCCCGGCAGCGGCTTCAACACGATCGTGCCCTTGAGCGTGAGCATGTTGGTGAGGCAGGCAAGGCCGTTCTTGCCGTTGATGTTCATCGCGTCGGAACCGCAGACGCCTTCGCGGCACGAGCGGCGGAACGACAGCGTCGGGTCTTGCGCCTTGAGCTTCATCAGGGCGTCCAGCAGCATGCGTTCGTGGCCGTCGAGTTCGATCTCGATGGTCTGCATGTAGGGCTTGGCGTCCTTGTCCGGGTCGTAGCGGTAGATCTGGAATGTGCGCTTCATCGTAGTGACCTTGTGAATGCTTTTATTGGCTGACTGTTAGCCGTGACTTAGAACGTGCGGACCTTCGGTGGAACCGAGGCCACCGTGAGCGGCTGCAGCTTGACCGGCTTGTACGAGAGGCGGTTGTCCTGGCTGTACCAGAGCGTGTGCTTCATCCAGTTGGCGTCGTCGCGGCCGAGCGGCGCGACCGGGTCGTCCGCGGGGCGCTCGTAGTCTTCCACCGTGTGGGCGCCGCGGCATTCGCGGCGGGCGGCGGCCGAGACCATCGTGGCCTGCGCCACTTCGATCAGGTTGTCGACTTCCAGCGCTTCGATGCGGGCGGTGTTGAACACCTTGGACTTGTCCTTCAGGCCGATCGAATTGACGCGCTCGCGCACGGCGGCGATCTTGACCACGCCTTCGTCCATCGAGGCTTGCTTCCTGAACACCGCGGCGTGCTGTTGCATGACGGCGCGGATCTCGCCGGCCACGTCCTGTGCGTATTCGCCGGTGGTGGTCGATTCGAGGCGGTTCAGACGCTCCAGCGTGCGGTCGGCCGCATCCTTCGGGAGTTCCTTGTGTTCCTTCAGCTTGTCGTTGAACTCGACGATGTGGTTGCCGGCCGCGCGGCCGAACACCAAGAGGTCGAGCAGCGAGTTCGTGCCCAGGCGGTTCGCGCCGTGCACGCTCACGCAGGAGCATTCGCCCACCGCGTAGAGGCCGTTTACCACGGCGCTGTTGTCCTCGCCCTTCTGGATGACGACCTGGCCGTTGATGTTGGTCGGGATGCCGCCCATCTGGTAGTGGATGGTCGGCACGACGGGAATCGGTTCCTTCGTGATGTCGACGTTGGCGAAGTTGACGCCGATTTCGTACACCGAAGGCAGGCGCTTGTGGATGGTGTCGGCGCCCAGGTGGTCGAGCTTGAGCAGCACGTAGTCCTTGTTGGGACCGCAGCCTCGGCCTTCCTTGATTTCCTGGTCCATCGAGCGCGAGACGAAGTCGCGCGGCGCCAGGTCCTTCAGCGTGGGCGCATAGCGCTCCATGAAGCGTTCGCCGTTGCTGTTGAGCAGGATGGCGCCTTCGCCGCGGCAGCCTTCGGTCAGAAGCACGCCCGCGCCGGCCACGCCGGTCGGGTGGAACTGCCAGAACTCCATGTCCTGCAG
This sequence comes from Variovorax paradoxus EPS, assembly GCF_000184745.1. Lineage (NCBI taxonomy): Bacteria > Pseudomonadati > Pseudomonadota > Betaproteobacteria > Burkholderiales > Comamonadaceae > Variovorax > Variovorax paradoxus. The sequence goes on from NC_014931.1 coordinate 1,745,919, forward strand.
CGGAATGCCCGAGCGCGCGGCCATGCCCAGGCCGTCGCCGGTGTTGATGAAGGCGTTGGTCGAGGCCTGGAAGATGCGGCCCGCGCCGCCGGTGGCCAGCAGCACGGTCTTGGCCTGCAGGATGTGCAGGTCGCCGGTTTCCATTTCGAGCGCGGTCACGCCGACCACGTCACCTTCGTCGTCACGGATGAGGTCCAGCGCCATCCATTCGACGAAGAACTGGGTGCGCGCCTCGACGTTCTTTTGATAGAGCGTGTGCAGCATCGCGTGGCCGGTGCGGTCGGCCGCGGCGCAGGCGCGCTGCACGGGCTTCTCGCCGTAGTTGGCCGTGTGGCCGCCGAACGGGCGCTGGTAGATCGTGCCGTCGGGGTTGCGGTCGAAAGGCATGCCGAAGTGCTCGAGCTCGTACACGACCTTCGGGGCTTCGCGGCACATGAACTCGATCGCGTCCTGGTCGCCGAGCCAGTCGGAGCCCTTGATCGTGTCGTAGAAGTGGTAGTGCCAGTTGTCTTCGCTCATGTTGCCGAGCGATGCGCCCACGCCGCCTTGCGCGGCGACGGTGTGCGAACGGGTGGGGAACACCTTGGAGAGCACAGCCACGTTGAGGCCGGCGCGTGCGAGTTGCAGCGAAGCGCGCATGCCGGAGCCGCCGGCACCGACGATCACGACGTCGAACTTGCGCTTGGTGATTTGTTCTTTTGTATAGGTCATGGTGGGGATGTCAGGTCAGATCTTCCAAAGCACTTGAATGGCCCAACCCGCACAACCGACAAGCCAGACGATGGTGAAAATTTGCAGCACAAGACGGATGCCGACGGGCTGGACATAGTCCATCCACACGTCGCGCATGCCGACCCACACGTGATATAGCAGGGAGACGATCACGGAGAAGGTCAGCACCTTCATCCACTGCGCGGCGAAGATGCCGGCCCAGAGGTCGTAGCCGATGGGGCCGCGCGTGAAGATCATCTGCGCGAGCAGGATGACCGTGAAGAGCGCCATCAGGCCGCCCGTGATGCGCTGGCTGAGCCAGTCGCGCAAACCGTAATGAGCACCGACGACGATGCGCTTGGAGCCGTAATTCACAGACATGGGGGCTCCTTCTCAGTACAGGCCGAACAGTTTGGCGCCGAGCACGACGGTGAGCAGAACGCTCAGTGCCAGCGTCACGACGGCCGACGTGTGACCGAACTCCTTGGTCACGGCGGCGTGGCTCACGTCCATCCAGAGATGGCGCAGACCGGCGATGAAGTGGTGCAGGTAGGCCCAGATCAGCGCGAGTGCGACGAGCTTGAAAAACCATCCCGGAACGAAACCAAGGCCGCTGTTGAATGCGGCCTTGAATCTGGCGAACGAATAGTCCGAAGAGAGCGAGGTGTCGAACATCCAGATGGTGAACGGCAGCAACAGGAACATCAGCACGCCGCTGACGCGGTGCAGGATCGACACGATGCCGGCCGGCGGGAGCCGGTACGTCGTGAGATCGGTGAACGCATTGATGTTTCGGAATTCGCGACGCGGTGGCCGGGGGGGAGATGCAAGCTCTGTCATTGAGGGGCTTTCGTGGCTTGTTGGTGGCTTGTTCTGAGAGCGAACGCTTTTGTTTCTCTTCTGCGGAAATGCAAACAACGCAAAATTCTATTGCAATGCACCATTGCGTATCGGACGCGTTCGAGTCGGCGCACCGCAGCAGTCGGATGCTATTGACTTCGTAGCGTGTTGTGCGCGCTGTGCGGGCGCTTCGAGGCGGTCGGTTCGATGGTCCATGTCGATGCGTCGTCAGCCGAGCTGGTTGCGATAGTGGTGCGTGTCGGTGCGATAGAGGCCTCGGCGCAGTTCCATCGGCATGTCGTGATACGTGTGCGCCACGCGTTCGACGCTCAGCAGCGGCATCTGCGACGTCACCGCGAGCAGCGCAGCTTGCTCCGCATCGGGAAGCACCGCACGGATTTTTTCTTCGGCGCGCACCATGCGCACGCCGAACTCGGTTTCGAAGAGCGCATACATCGGGCCGGGCCATGCGCGCAGGCGCTCGGCCGTGAGTCCCTTGAAGGGTGTGCCGGGCAGCCAGAGGTCTTCCAGGATGGTCGGCACGCCCGCATAGGCGAGCACGCGGCGCACCTGCAGCACGGCGTCGCCCGTGCGAAGGCCAAGGGCGCGCGCCACGTCGGCCGATGCGCGCAGGCGCTTGCAGTCGACGATCGTGCGTTCGGCGGGGCCTTCGATGTTCGGGTCGCCGGCATCGGGCACGAGCTTGAGGAAGCGGTACTGCACATGCTGCTCGGCATGCGTGGCGACGAAGGTGCCCTTGCCCTGGCGTCGCACCACCAGGTTTTCGGCCGAGAGTTCGTCGATGGCCTTGCGCACCGTGCCCTGGCTCACGCGATAGCGCACGGCCAGGTCCATCTCGCTGGGAATGGGTTCGCCCGGCTTCCACTCGCCCGCCTGCAGGCTCTGCAGGATCAATGTCTTGATCTGCTGGTAGAGCGGACTGAAGGACGGCGTAGACGGCGTAGGGGGCTCGTCGAGGGCAGTGGGGGTGTTCATGGCAGCGGTGGGGTGCGCCTTGGCGTCGCCCCCGAGGATATCTTATATAAGACATAAGACGAGGCTCATTGAATCGGCTTAAAATGCGGGCCGGTCTCGCGCCGCGGGACACTGTTTCCCCCGTCGGACCTTGGCGCCCCACGAGAGCGCCGACACCGTTTCACCACCTTCTGGAGTCTTCCCATGAGCAAAAAGCCTGTCCGCGTTGCCGTTACCGGTGCCGCCGGTCAAATCGGTTACGCCCTGTTGTTCCGTATCGCATCCGGCGAAATGCTCGGCAAAGACCAGCCGGTCATCCTGCAATTGCTCGAAATCCCCGACGAGAAGGCCCAGAAGGCGCTCAAGGGCGTGATGATGGAGCTGGACGACTGCGCCTTCCCGCTGCTGGCCGGCATGGAAGCCCATGGCGACCCGATGACGGCCTTCAAGGATGCCGACTACGCTCTGTTGGTTGGCTCGCGCCCCCGCGGCCCCGGCATGGAACGTGCCGAATTGCTGGCCGTCAATGGCGCCATCTTCACCGCGCAAGGCAAGGCGCTGAACGCCGTCGCCAGCCGCAACGTCAAGGTGCTCGTGGTCGGCAACCCCGCCAACACCAACGCCTATATCGCCATGAAGAGCGCGCCCGACCTGCCGCGCAAGAACTTCACCGCCATGCTGCGCCTGGATCACAACCGCGCCGCCAGCCAGATCGCCGCCAAGACCGGCAAGGCCGTGGCCGACATCGAGAAGCTCACCGTCTGGGGCAACCACTCGCCCACGATGTACGCCGACTACCGCTTCGCCACCATCAACGGCGAAAGCGTCGCCAAGATGATCAACGACCAGGAATGGAACGCCAACACGTTCCTGCCGACCGTCGGCAAGCGCGGCGCGGCGATCATCGAAGCGCGCGGCCTGTCGTCGGCTGCCTCTGCCGCCAACGCCGCCATCGACCACATGCGCGACTGGGCCCTGGGCACCAGCGGCAAGTGGGTCACGATGGGCATCCCGTCGGACGGCCAGTACGGCATTCCGAAGGACGTGATGTTCGGCTTCCCGGTCACCTGCGAAAACGGTGAGTACAAGCTGGTCGAAGGCCTGGAAATCGATGCATTCAGCCAGGAACGCATCAACAAGACCCTCGAAGAGCTCGAAGGCGAACGCGCTGGCGTCGCCCACTTGCTGTAAGCCAAGCAAAGCTGCCCGCATGCTCGACTGGAACCCCGCGCTCTACCGTCGCTACGAAGACGAGCGCACCCGACCCGCACAGGAACTCCTGGCGCGGGTGCCATTGGCCGAAGCCGACCGCGTGGTCGACCTCGGTTGCGGGCCGGGCAACTCCACCGAACTGCTGGTCAACCGGTTCCCGAAGGCGCAAGCCCTCGGGACCGACAACTCCGAGGCCATGCTGGTCAGCGCTCGCGAGCGCCTGCCCAGTGCGCGCTTCGAGTTGAGCGACATCGCGACCTGGGTGCCGCAAGACAAAGCGCCCGACCTCATTTACGCCAACGCGTCCCTGCAATGGGTGCCGGATCACGAAACGCTGATCCCCCGCCTGTTCGACGCGCTGGCCCCGGGCGGCGTGCTCGCCGTCCAGATGCCCGACAACCGCCAGGAGCCCACGCACCGACTGATGCGTGCGCTCGCTGCCGAAGCGCCCTGGGCCGAGCCCATCGGCGATGCCGACCGGCTGCGCACCAAGCTGCTGCCGCTCGGCGGTTATTACGACCTCTTGGCGCCGCATGCGGCCAATGTCGATGTCTGGCACACGATCTATCAGCACCGCATGGCCGACGCAGCTTCTATCGTCGAATGGGTGCGCGGCACGGGCCTGAAGCCCTTCGTCGACCGGCTGCCGCCCGACCTGCAGGCGAGCTACCTCGCCGAATACGAACGCCGCGTGCACGAGGCTTATCCGGCGCGCCCCGACGGCAAGCGGCTGCTTGCGTTCCCGCGCATGTTCATCGTGGCGCAGAAGAAGGTATGACGAGCGCCGCGCCGGGCCGCCCCAAGCCAGCGAGCGCCCCCTCGGGGGGCAGCGAGGACACGCAAGTGCCGAGCGTGGGGGCTCGTGCCGCCGTTCACCCAGGTGAAGTGCTGCTCGGCGCGCAGGCCGGCGCCGTGACGCTGCCCGTGTGCGACCACTACAGCGGCGTCGAAGCGCGCATGAAGAAGAGCCTCGCGCTCCAGGCCGAGATGGCCGAGGAGTTCGGCGCCTGCGTGTTCGACGTCACCCTTGATTGCGAAGACGGCGCCCCGGTGGGCGGCGAGGCCGAGCATGCCGCGCTCGTCACCGAATTGGCGCTGGCCGCCAAGCCCGGCATGCGTGTCGGCGTGCGCGTGCACCCGGTCGATCACCCGGCCTTCGCCGGCGACGTGATCACCATCGCCGGCCGCGCCGGCCAGCGCCTGAGCCATCTGATGGTGCCCAAGGTCGAATCGGTGGCCGATGTGTTGCAGGCCGTGGCCGCGCTCGAGGCGGCCGATGCCGACACGCTGCCGCTGCATGTGCTGATCGAATCCCCCCTGGCGGTGCACAACGCCTTTGAAATCGCCGCGCATCCGCGCGTGCAGTCGCTCAGCTTCGGCCTGATGGATTTCGTGTCGGCGCATGCCGGCGCCATTCCCGCTGACGGCATGGGCGCGGCCGGGCAGTTCACCCATCCGCTGGTGGTGCGCGCCAAGCTGGCGATCGCCTCCGCGGCGCACGCCTACGGCAAGGTGCCTTCGCACTGCGTGGTGACCGAATTCAACGACACCGACGCGATGCGCGTCGCGGCCCGCAAGGCGACCACCGAATTCGGCTACACGCGCATGTGGAGCATCCATCCGAACCAGATCCGGCCCATCCTCGAGGCCTTCGCGCCCGACGAGGCGCAGATCCAGGTTGCTACACAAATCATTGCAAAAGCCGCAGCCGCCGATTGGGCGCCGACACAAATTGATGGCACATTGCACGACCGCGCGAGCTACCGCCACTTCTGGCAGGTTCTGACGCGCGCCCACGCAACAGGGCGCGCGTTGCCCTCCGAGGCGAAAGCCTGGTTTGCATTCGCGGCCTCCTGAAACGAAACCTTCGAACCCAGCCTCAAGGAAACCCACACATGAAGAAAATTGCCCTGATCGCCGCACTGGCCCTGGCTCTGCCGTTCGGTGCCATGGCACAAAGCGCGGCGCCTGCCAAGCCGGCTGCAAAGTCCACCGAAGCAAAGAAGAAGGCCCCGCCCAAGCGCCAAGTGACCCGCAAGGCCGCCAAGGCGGTCGAGGAAGTCACGCCGATCGCCGACGAAACCAACGTTGTGCTGACCGACGCCGATCTGGAAGTCGCCAAGCGCGTGTCCACCGGCAAGGCCCAGTGCGAACTCGGCGCTGACGTGACGGTGACCGAAGACGAGAAGAAGCCCGGCTTCTTCAACGTGACCACCAAGGGCCTGAAGTACCGCATGCACCCGGTCGAAAGCCGCACCGGCGCCATCCGCCTCGAAGACCCGCGTGCCGGCGCCATGTGGCTCCAGCTGGGCAACAAGTCGATGCTGATGAACCAGAAGGCGGGCCTGCGCATCGCCGACGAGTGCCAGACGGCCGCCCAGGTCGCGTTTGCCGAAGAAATGAAGAAGAACCCGCCGAAGAGCCTTTTCGAAGGCGCCGACCCGGCCAAGAAGTAAGAGTCCCCACGGGATGCGGCGCGGCTCTTGCTTGCCGCGCTGCACACCCGCCAGTCAGTTTCCGGAGAAAAGAAGATGTTGCAAGCCTACGTTGACCATGTTGCCGAACGCGCCGCGCTCGGTATCCCGCCGCTGCCCCTGAGCGCGAAGCAGACCTCTGAAGCGATCGAGCTCCTCAAGAGCGCGAACGAAAAAGACGGCGCCTTCCTGCTGGACCTGCTGACCTATCGCGTGCCTGCCGGCGTGGACGATGCGGCCAAGGTCAAGGCGAGCTACCTCGCCGCCGTGGCGCATGGCACCGAGAAGAGCGCGTTTCTTTCGCGCGCCCGTGCCACCGAACTGCTCGGCACCATGCTCGGCGGCTACAACATCAGCCCGATGATCGATCTGCTGGACGATGCCGAAGTCGGCGCCGTGGCGGCCGAGGGCCTGAAGAAAACCCTGTTGATGTTCGACCAGTTCCACGACGTCAAGGAAAAGGCCGACAAGGGCAACGCCAACGCCAAGGGCGTGCTGCAGAGCTGGGCCGATGCCGAGTGGTTCACCAGCCGCCCCGAAGTGCCCGAGAGCATCACTGTCAGCATCTTCAAGGTGGCTGGCGAAATCAACACCGACGACCTGTCGCCTGCACCCGATGCGACGACGCGTCCCGACATTCCGATGCACGCCCTGGCGATGCACAAGAACGCCCGCCCCGGCATCGTCCCTGAAGAAGACGGCAAGCGCGGCCCGGTGAAGTTCATCGAAGACCTGCGCGCGCGCGGCCATCTCGTGGCTTATGCGGGCGACGTGGTCGGCACGGGTTCGTCGCGCAAGAGCGCCACCAACTCGGTGCTGTGGTTCACCGGCGAAGACATTCCCTTCGTGCCGAACAAGCGCTTCGGCGGCGTCTGCCTCGGCGGCAAGATCGCGCCGATCTTCTACAACACCATGGAAGACTCGGGCGCACTGCCCATCGAGCTCGACGTGGCGCAGATGAACATGGGCGACGTGGTCGAACTGCGTCCCTACGAAGGCAAGGCACTGAAGGACGGCAAGGTCATCGCCGAATTCCAGGTCAAGAGCGAGGTGCTGTTCGACGAAGTGCGCGCCGGCGGCCGCATTCCGCTGATCATCGGCCGCGGCCTCACCGCCAAGGCGCGCGAAGCGCTGGGCCTGCCGGTCTCCACGCTGTTCCGCCTGCCGACCAGCCCGGTTGACACCAAGAAGGGCTACTCGCTCGCGCAGAAGATGGTCGGCCGCGCCTGCGGCCTGCCCGAGGGCACCGGCGTTCGCCCGGGCACGTATTGCGAACCCAAGATGACCTCGGTCGGCTCGCAGGACACCACCGGCCCGATGACGCGCGACGAGCTCAAGGATCTGGCCTGCCTCGGCTTCTCGGCCGACCTCGTGATGCAGTCGTTCTGCCACACGGCGGCGTACCCGAAGAAGGTCGACGTCAAGATGCACCACGAACTCCCCGAGTTCATGGCCAACCGCGGCGGCGTCTCGCTGCGCCCGGGCGACGGCGTGATCCATTCCTGGCTCAACCGCCTGCTGACCCCCGACACCGTGGGCACGGGCGGCGACAGCCACACCCGTTTCCCCATCGGCATCAGCTTCCCCGCAGGCTCCGGCCTCGTGGCCTTCGCGGCTGCCACCGGCGTGATGCCGCTGGACATGCCCGAATCGGTGCTCGTGCGCTTCAAGGGCAAGATGCAGCCGGGCGTCACGCTGCGTGACCTGGTCAACGCGATTCCGCTGTACGCCATCAAGTCGGGTCTGCTGACCGTGGCCAAGCAAGGCAAGAAGAACATCTTCTCGGGCCGCATCCTGGAAATCGAAGGCCTGCCCGACCTGAAGGTGGAGCAAGCCTTCGAGCTGAGCGACGCCTCGGCCGAACGCTCGGCCGCCGGTTGCACGGTGCACCTGAACAAGGAACCGATCCAGGAGTACATCAACAGCAACATCACGCTGATGAAGTGGATGATTGCCGAAGGCTATGCCGACGCCCGCACACTGGCGCGCCGCATCGCCGCGCAGGAAGCCTGGCTTGCGGACCCGCAACTGCTCAAGGGCGATGCCGACGCCGACTACGCCGCCGTCATCGAGATCGACCTGGCCGAGATCCACGAACCCATCGTGGCCTGCCCGAACGATCCGGACGACGTGAAGACGCTCAGCGACGTGGCTGGTGCCGTGATCGACGAAGTGTTCATCGGTTCGTGCATGACCAACATCGGTCACTTCCGCGCCGCATCGAAGCTGCTCGAAGGCAAGCGCGACATCCCGGTCAAGCTGTGGATCGCGCCGCCGACCAAGATGGACGCGCAGCAGCTCACCGAAGAAGGCCACTACGGCGTGTTCGGCAATGCCGGCGCCCGCACCGAAATGCCGGGCTGCTCGCTGTGCATGGGCAACCAGGCACAGGTGCGCGAAGGCGCGACGGTGATGTCGACCAGCACCCGCAACTTCCCGAACCGCCTGGGCAAGAACACCAACGTGTACCTCGGCTCGGCCGAACTGGCCGCGATCTGCTCGCGCCTGGGCCGCATCCCGACGCGCGAGGAATACATGGCCGCAACCGGCGTGCTCGATGCATCGAGCAGCCAGATCTACCAATACCTGAACTTCGACAAGATCGACGACTACAAGGTGACGGAGACGGCGGCAGCCTGATCTTCATCCCGCAGGTCCATTGAAAAAGCCCCGTCTCGACGGGGCTTTTTCTTGGGTGCTGCGCCTGGCTCAGCCTGGCAGGTTCGGCTGCAGGTATTCCTGGCCCTTGAGCACCATCGCCGCGCCGGCAGGGCCACCCACCGCGTGCGGCAGCGACGTCAGCAGCGAACTGGCGAAATCACCGCGGTACATCTTGGCGCCCTGGTGGCTCAGGTTGGAGTTCGCGTCGATGTAGATCGACTCGCCCAATCCCGACCACAGGCGGCAGAAGCCGTAGTCTTCCGACAGGTAGCGGCGCGTCTCGGGGTCGACCATCACGTCGAAGAAGCGGTAGTGCAGGCCCTGGTCGGTCTCGCCGATGCTGTCGGGAACGTAGTTCAGGTCGGGATAGCTCGCGATGAGGCGCTCGAACACGGCGCGCTTGATCACCATGAAGCCGGTCGGCGCCTCGGTCATCTTCATGAAGCCGTCGGGCTGCACCTCGAGCTCGACCTGCGAAGTGAGCTCGGACGCCTTTGCGTTGACCGTGTAGCGGGTGAAGGTAGCTTCGAATTGCTGCTGTGTGGTGCCCGCCGGCACGCCCTCGGCGGGCCAGTTCTCGCGCTTGAGCGGATAGACGCCGGCCGCGATGTCGTAGCCCGACAGCAGCAGCCGGAACGCGGCTTGCGCCGAGAAACCGATGTCGGCGTCGATCCAGAACAGGTGCGTCCAGTTCGGATTGGCAAGGAACTGGGCCACGCAGTTGTTTCGCGCGCGCGTCACCAGGCTCTCGCCCTGGTGAAACAGCACCTGCATGCGCATGCCGGCGCGTTCGGACTCGATGGCGAAGTTCAGCAGCGAGGTCACATAGTTCTGGAAGAACTTGCCGTCATGGCTGGGTGATACGACCACCGGGAAAAACTGCCGAAGCTCGGAAGGGTCAAGCATGGAAAAGGTGTCCGTTCATCGGGCAGGACGCTGCATCAGGCCGAGCAGCAATTGGTTGTAGACCTCGGTGGCCGCTGCGTTGCCGGGAAGGTAACGGTCGATCAGTCCGCGCTGGCGCTCGCGGTAGGCGGTGGCCTCGGCATCGTGGGTGTCGATGGCTTCGAGCACCCGGGCACTGCCCGCGGCCACGTCGTTGCCTCGGTAGTAGTAACCGAGGTCGGCGCACAGGTGCGCGTTGTGCACCAGCGGGTAACCCTGCCAGCAGGTTTCCAGATAGAAGTAGTTGAGCGGGTTCTCCCATTGGTGGGACACCACGATGTCGGTGTTCTGCGCAAGGAACACCGGCGTTTCGTGCCGGCCCAGGAACACCGCCTTGTGCTGGCGAACCAGGTCGAGCTGGTTCATCAGCATGATGAACTCCATGTTCTCCTTGGCCATCCGTTCGGAATTGGTGACCTGCAGCAGGGCGATGGCGTCAGGCCGCGCGCGATAAGACAGCTCGGCAAGGAGGATCGGATAAAGGCAGAACTTCACAACATTGATGTTCGGCTCCATCACGCTGAGCCGCCGCGGCCCGCTGCGCGGCTGGTACACGCCGGCATCGGGCAGGGTGCGGCTGCGCTCGTCCAGGAACACCGGGCTCCAGACAAAAGGCACGGGACGCGCCTCGGTGCGGCGCAACACCTCGAAGAACGGCTGGCTGATGTTGGCGACCTGCGGAACCATCCAGATGTCGTCGTAGCGCTGGTTGACGTACAGGTTCTGGCCCCAGAGGGGCTTGTTGAACAGCATTGACTCCATGGCGTGCACGTACTCGAAGCCGCAGCAGTACGACACGAGGCGTGCGCCGCGCTGCTTCAGGTAGTCGGTCTGCGCGCCGTCGATTTGGCCGCCGAGCTCGATCAGCACATCGACGTTGTCCTTGGCTGCCTCGAAGGTCACGGTAGGCCAGCGCGTCTGGTCCCAGGGCAGGGCCGGGGTGATCGCGGTGGCGGTGGTGTTGACCAGCACGACCGAGGCGACGCTCGGGCAGTGCTTGAGCGCTTCGGCCAGGAACACGGCGTTCTGCTTGATGCCGTTGTTCCAGAGGGTTTCGGCTTCGTGGTGCAGGCCGATGGTGATGCCGATGCGCAGGCCGGTGCTGGGGGTCATTGTTTGTTGTGTAAGAGATGCTTGCTTGGCCTGTGCCAACCCGCCAGCGGCCGAAAAGGCGAGAAGAAGAAAGGCTGGCAATTTTAGGTTGCGCTGCGCCCACCGTCTCTTGGTTGCAACGGCCTGGGCCGGTGTTGGGCGCCAAACGTTAGTTTTTGTGAACTAAATCATCCCTCTGCATGTTTGGTCTTGCTGCATTGCATCAGGAATGTAAATGACTGCGTACATTCCGACATTCCTGTAAACGATGGCGCCTGTTGCGCCTGAGTGATCGACAAACGGTTGTCCATCCGCTGGCAACCGTTGCGCTTCGATCCGTATCGGCCATTTGCCACAAGCCCAAAGCACATGAATAAGTCATATAGAAGTATCTGGAACGAGTCGCTCGGTGCATGGGTGGCGGCATCGGAAGTGACGTCTGCACGAGGAAAGCGAAGCAGTTCGCGCCTTGCGATGTCCGCTGCAGTGCTGAGTGTGGCAATGGCATCTTTCGGCTGGATGCAGAGCGCGAACGCCTACATCGTCGGGCCGCCAAACGGCTCCTGCACCATCGGCTCCAACGCTGGTCCCGATGGAAAGATATATCCGGCGGCAGGCAACCCCGCTGACGGTTCTGGCGTGTACTCGACCGTGGTCGGCGGGTGCTCTGCCAATGGCGCGGGCTTTCTTGGTGTGACCCTTTTCGGTTCTTTCACGACTGCCACGGGAAAGGGCGCCAGCATGTACGGCATGGGGTCGACCGCCGGGCAATATGCCTCGGCTTTCGGTCTCAATGCCAACGCTTTCGGCATTGACAGTGTTGCGATGGGGCACAACTCCATCGCTGCGGGTAGCAACAACATCGCGATTGGAGCAACCGCCAACGCGGCTGCCATCAGCAGTGGGACTGCGATCGCAATCGGCGCCAATTCCCTGGCTTCGTCCAACACGACAAGCGGCGACTCGATGGCAATCGGCACCGGCGCAAAGGCTACGGCGCAGGATGCAATCGCGATCGGTGGGCAAGCCAACGCGAGCGGCACAAATTCCCTGGCCATCGGCGGCAACGAAGGTGGCGCGACCGGCACCAATTCCTCTGCCATCGGCGTGGGCGCCAACGCAACGAGCAACTACGCGACGGCAGTGGGCGCAGGAGCAACCGCAAGCGGTATTGGCTCGACGGCGATTGGTGCCAGCGGGACTGCTGCGGCAAGGGCACTCGGAGCTAATTCGGTTGCCATTGGAGCTGAATCCATCGTGACGGCCACAGCGCCGTCGGGTGTTGCCATTGGCCAGAATGCCAACGCCACCGCGGGTGCGGGAGCGATGGCGCTTGGGCAGAACAGCTTGGCCAGTGGCACCAGCGCGGCGGCTTTCGGGGTGAGCGCCAATGCGACCGGCAGCAATACGCTCGCCATCGGCACCAATGCCCGCGCGAGCGGGGGCGCGGCGATGGCCATTGGCCAGAATGCCAATGCCGCTGGCGTGAACGACGTTGCTTTCGGCGTCAGTTCGCTTGCCGTTGGTACCGATGGATCGTCACCTGCGATGGCTTTCGGCAATCTCGCCAAAGCCACCGGCGGTGCGTCCGTGGCATTCGGAACGATCTCGAATGCCGCGGGCACCAGGTCTCTTGCGTTCGGCTATGACGCGACGGCAAGCAAAGTAGATAGCGTCGCGATCGGCACAGCAACGACGTCGAGCGGGAACTCCAGTACCGCGGTGGGCAACTTTGCAAAGGCAAGCGCCGATGGCGCAGTAGCGGTGGGGGGCAACACCACCGCGAGCGCGTCGGCGGCGGCAAAAGACTCAATCGCGATCGGTGGACAGTCTTCGGTGGCCGCTACGGCCACCTCGGGCATCGCGGTCGGTCGCGGCGCGGTCGTCAACGGTATCTATGCGTTGGCAATTGGCGATGGTGCCAATGCATCCGGCAGCGGCAGCGGCATCACCGCCATCGGCAACGGGGCGAGGGCGAGTGTCGGGACCAGTACGGCAATCGGCGTCAACGCCAATGCCGCCAACACCGACGCCACGGCACTCGGCAACGGCGCGTTGGCATCGGGAACACAGGACACGGCCATTGGCGTCACCGCCAGAGCCACTGGCGGTTCTAGCTCCGCGTTCGGCAATGCTTCCAACGCCAGCGGCGGCAATTCGCTGGCACTGGGTGTCGGCAACGTCGCATCGAACTTCGCCGCGGTGGCTGTGGGCAACCAGAGCAAGGCATCGGGCTTGCGCAGCGTCGCATTGGGCGACCAGGCCAACGCCAGCAATACCAGCGCGATCGCCTTTGGCACCAACGCCAATGCGACCCAGATTGGGGCCATCGCGGTGGGGCAAGGGGCTCAAGGCACAGGCGTGAACGCCGTCGCCCTGGGCGCTGGAGCACTGGTGCGGACCGACAACTCGGTGGCGCTGGGTGCGGGCTCGACCACCGCCGCGACTTCGCCGACCGGCACCGGTTTCATGACCGGCACGGCAGCTCCGGCGTCGGAAGTCTCGGTGGGGGCGTCCGGCGCCACGCCGACGCGACGCATCACCAACCTGGCCGATGGCGCGGCACAGCAGGACGCGGTGACTGTGGCGCAGCTGAGCACCAGCAACACCAGCCTCTCGACCAGCATCACGAGTCTGTCGACCTCGACATCGAGCGGGTTGAGCACGGCCACGAGCAGCATCAACAGCCTGTCGACGTCTACCTCGAGTGGTCTCAGTAGCTTGTCGACTTCTGCGTCGTCTGGTCTGAGCACTGCAACCAGCAGCATCGGAAGCCTGTCGACGTCTACCTCCAGCGGGATCAGCAGCCTGTCGACTTCCACGTCGTCGGGCCTGAGCACTGCGACCAGTAATATCCGCAGCCTGTCGACCTCGACCTCTTCTGGTCTGAGCACCGCGACCAGCAGCATTGGCAGCTTGTCGACTTCGACCTCGAGCGGTCTGAGCACTGCGACGAGCAGCATCGGCAGCCTGTCGACCTCGACCTCTTCTGGTCTGAGTACCGCGACCAGCAGCATCGGTAGCCTGTCGACGTCCACCTCGAGCGGCATCAGCAGCCTCTCGACGTCTACTTCGAGTGGCCTGAGCACTGCTACGAGCAGCATCTCCAGCCTGTCGACTTCCACGTCGTCTGGCCTGAGCACGGCCACCAGCGGTATCGCTAGCCTGTCGACCTCGACGTCGTCTGGTCTGAGCACCGCGACCAGCAGTATCGGTAGCCTGTCGACGTCCACCTCGAGCGGCATCAGCAGCCTCTCGACGTCTACTTCGAGTGGCTTGAGCACGGCCACGAGCAGCATCTCCAGCCTGTCGACTTCCACGTCGTCTGGTCTGAGCACGGCAACCAGCGGTATCTCTAGCCTGTCGACCGCGACGTCGTCTGGCTTGAGCACTGCTACGAGCAGCATCGGTAGCCTGTCGACGTCCACCTCGAGCGGAATCAGCAGCCTCTCGACCTCCACCTCGTCCGGCCTGAGCACGGCCACCAGCAGCATCGGCAGCCTTTCGACCTCGACGTCTTCTGGCCTGAGCACTGCCACGAGCAGCATCGGTAGCCTGTCGACGTCCACCTCGAGTGGCATCAGCAGCCTGTCGACCTCCACCTCGTCCGGTCTGAGCACCGCTACGAGCAGCGTTGGTAGCTTGTCGACCTCGACCTCGAGCGGACTGAGTACGGCGACCAGCGGGATCTCGAGTCTGTCCACCGGCTTGAGTACGACCAACAGCAGCGTGAGCAGCCTCTCGACAGGGCTGAGCTCTTCCGTCAGCGGTATCGGCAGCCTGTCGACGGGGCTGAGCACGACCAACAGCAATCTGGGCGCCCTGAGCACCACCGTCAACACCATCAACGACAAGGGCACGAAGTATTTCCATGCCAACAGCACGGGGGCCGACAGCCAGGCACTCGGCGCCGACAGCGTGGCGATCGGGCAGGGGGCCATCTCGAATGGCACCGACAGCGTTGCCATCGGCAGGGGCGCTGTGACCAACATGCCCAACAGCGTAGCTCTGGGAGCAGGGTCCGCCGCCAATGTGGGCGCGCTGATCAATTACCTCGCTTTCGGTCTGGCCGGCAAGCAGAGTTCGGCAGGCGAAGTGAATGTGGGCAATCGCCAGGTCACAGGCGTGGCTCCGGGCAGTGCAGACCAGGACGCAGTCAACGTCTTGCAGTTGAAAACCGTCACCGCCTCATTGTCCAGCGGCCTGAGCACGGTCAGCAGCAACGTTGACAGCCTGTCGACGTCCACGTCGAGTGGTTTGAGCACAGCAACGAGCAGCCTCGGGAGCTTGTCGACGTCGACGTCGTCGGGCCTGAGCACTGCGACCAGCAGCATCGGCAGCCTGTCGACTTCGACGTCGTCTGGCCTGAGCACTGCGACCAGCAGCATCGGTAGCCTGTCGACATCGACATCGTCTGGTCTGAGCACTGCGACCAGCGGTATCTCCAGTCTGTCGACCTCGACCTCGAGTGGCTTGAGCACTGCGACGAGCAGCATTGACAGCTTGTCGACCTCGACATCGTCGGGCTTGAGCACGGCGACCAGTGGCATCAGCAGCTTGTCGACATCGACCTCGTCTGGTCTGAGCACTGCGACCAGCAGCATTGGCAGCCTGTCGACGTCGACCTCTTCGGGTCTGAGCACCGCGACGAGCAGCATCGACAGCTTGTCGACATCGACGTCGTCTGGCTTGAGCACTGCGACCAGCGGCATCAGCAGCTTGTCGACTTCGACCTCGTCTGGCTTGAGCACGGCGACGAGCAGCATCGGCAGCCTGTCGACTTCGACGTCGTCTGGTCTGAGCACTGCAACTAGCAGCATTGGCAGCCTGTCGACTTCGACCTCTTCGGGTCTGAGCACCGCGACGAGCAGCATCGACAGCTTGTCGACGTCGACCTCGTCGGGATTGAGCACGGCGACGAGCAGCATCAGTAGCCTGTCGACGTCTACTTCGAGCGGCTTGAGCACTGCTACCAGCAGCATTGACAGCCTGTCCACTTCGACCTCCAGCGGCCTGAGCACCGCGACGAGCAGCATTGACAGCCTTTCGACCTCGACCTCGAGTGGCTTGAGCACGGCGACCAGCGGCATCAGCAGCTTGTCAACCTCGACCTCGTCTGGCTTGAGCACTGCTACGAGCAGCATCGGCAGCCTTTCGACCTCGACATCTTCGGGTCTGAGCACCGCCACGAGCAGCATCGATAGCCTGTCGACTTCGACCTCGTCTGGTCTGAGCACTGCGACCAGCAGCATTGGCAGCCTGTCGACGTCGACCTCTTCGGGTCTGAGCACCGCGACGAGCAGCATCGACAGCTTGTCGACATCGACGTCGTCTGGCTTGAGCACTGCGACCAGCGGCATCAGCAGCTTGTCGACTTCGACCTCGTCTGGCTTGAGCACCGCTACCAGCAGCATCGGCAGCCTGTCGACGTCGACGTCATCTGGCCTGAGCACTGCGACCAGCGGTATCTCCAGCCTGTCGACTTCGACCTCTTCGGGTCTGAGCACGGCGACGAGCAGCATCGGTAGCCTGTCGACGTCTACTTCGAGCGGCTTGAGCACTGCTACCAGCAGCATTGATAGCCTGTCGACCTCGACTTCCAGTGGTCTGAGCACGGCGACCAGTGGTATCTCCAGTCTGTCGACTTCGACCTCGAGCGGGCTGAGCACGGCCACCAGCAGCATTGGCAGTCTGTCGACCTCGACGTCGAGTGGCCTGAGCACCGCTACCAGCAGCATCGGCAGCTTGTCGACTTCGACCTCGTCTGGTTTGAGCACTGCCACAAGCAGCATCGGTAGCTTGTCCACTTCGACCTCAAGCGGCCTGAGCACTGCTACGAGCAGTATCGACAGCCTGTCGACGTCTACTTCGAGTGGCTTGAGCACCGCTACAAGCAGCATCGGCAGCCTGTCGACTTCGACTTCGAGTGGTTTGAGCACTGCAACCAGCAGCATCGGTAGCTTGTCCACTTCGACCTCAAGCGGCCTGAGCACGGCTACGAGCAGTATCGACAGCCTGTCGACATCCACGTCGTCTGGTCTGAGCACTGCCACCAGCGGTATCAGCAGCCTGTCGACCTCGACATCGTCCGGTCTGAGCACTGCGACCAGCAGCATCGGCAGCCTGTCAACCTCCACGTCGTCGGGTTTGAGCACTGCAACCAGTGGCATCTCTAGCCTGTCCACCGGCCTGAGCACGACCAATAGCACTGTTGGCAGCTTGTCGACTTCGACCTCAAGCGGTCTGAGCACTGCAACGAGCAGCATCGATAGTCTGTCGACTTCCACGTCTAGTGGCCTGAGCACGGCGACCAGTGGTATCTCCAGCCTTTCGACCTCGACGTCGTCTGGGCTGAGTACTGCAACCAGCAGCATCGGCAGCCTGTCGACTTCGACTTCGAGTGGGTTGAGCACTGCGACGAGCAGCATCGGCAGCTTGTCAACTTCGACCTCGAGCGGTTTGAGCACCGCAACGAGCAGCATCGATAGCCTGTCTACTTCGACGTCGTCTGGTCTGAGCACTGCGACCAGCGGCATCTCGAGTCTGTCGACGGGCCTGAGCACGACCAACAGCACTGTCGGCAGCTTGTCGACGTCCACATCGTCGGGTCTGAGCACTGCTACCAGCAGCATCGGCAGCCTGTCGACTTCGACTTCCTCCGGTCTGAGCACTGCAACGAGCAGCATTGACAGCTTGTCGACCTCGACATCGTCGGGCTTGAGCACTGCGACCAGTGGTATCTCCAGTCTGTCGACTTCGACCTCGAGCGGCCTGAGCACGGCGACCAGCGGCATCTCCAGCCTGTCCTCCGGCCTGAGTACGACCAACAGCACCGTCGGCAGCTTGTCGACGTCCACGTCGTCGGGTCTAAGCACCGCGACCAGCAGCATCGGCAGCTTGTCGACTTCTACTTCGAGTGGCTTGAGCACGGCGACCAGCAGCATCTCCAGCCTGTCGACTTCCGCGTCGTCAGGTCTGAGCACTGCGACGAGCAGCATCGACAGCCTGTCAACCTCGACGTCGTCGGGTCTGAGCACTGCAACCAGCGGCATCTCCAGCCTGTCCACTGGCCTGAGCACGACCAACAGCACCGTTGGCAGCCTGTCGACTTCGACCTCCTCAGGTCTGAGCACCGCGACCAGCAGCATCAGCAGCTTGTCGACTTCTACTTCGAGCGGCTTGAGCACTGCTACGAGCAGCATCGGCAGCCTGTCGACTTCGACCTCCTCGGGTCTGAGCACCGCAACGAGCAGCATCGGCAGCCTGTCGACTTCGACCTCCTCGGGTCTGAGCACCGCAACGAGCAGCATTGACAGCTTGTCGACCTCGACGTCGTCTGGTCTGAGCACGGCGACCAGCAGCATCGGCAGCTTGTCGACTTCGACCTCGTCTGGTTTGAGCACTGCCACAAGCAGCATCGACAGCCTGTCGACCTCGACGTCTTCTGGTCTGAGCACTGCGACCAGCGGCATCTCGAGCTTGTCTACCGGCCTGAGCACGACGAACAGCACTGTCGGCAGCTTGTCGACGTCCACATCGTCGGGTCTGAGCACCGCGACCAGCAGCATCGGCAGCTTGTCGACCTCCACGTCCAGCGGCCTGAGCACTGCTACCAGCGGTATCTCCAGCCTGTCGACCTCGACGTCGTCTGGCCTGAGTACTGCAACCAGCGGCATCAGCAGCTTGTCGACCTCCACGTCGTCTGGTCTGAGTACGGCCACCAGCAGCATCAGCAGCCTGTCGACTTCCACGTCGTCAGGTCTGAGCACCGCGACCAGCAGCATCGGTAGCCTGTCGACCTCCACATCGTCCGGCCTGAGCACGGCCACCAGCGGTATCTCGAGCCTGTCGACGTCTACTTCGAGTGGCTTGAGCACCGCTACCAGCAGCATCAGCAGCCTGTCGACTTCCACGTCGTCCGGTCTGAGCACCGCCACAAGCAGCATCGATAGCTTGTCGACCTCGACATCGTCGGGATTGAGCACGGCGACCAGTGGTATCTCAAGCCTGTCTACCGGCCTGAGCACGACCAACAGCACGGTTGGCAGCTTGTCGACTTCGACATCGTCTGGCCTGAGTACTGCAACCAGCAGCATCGGCAGCTTGTCGACGTCTACTTCGAGCGGGTTGAGCACTGCGACGAGCAGCATCGGTAGCCTGTCGACCTCGATGTCGTCTGGTTTGAGCACTGCAACCAGCGGCATCTCCAGCCTGTCCACCGGCCTGAGCACGACCAACAGCACTGTCGGCAGCTTGTCGACGTCCACATCGTCGGGTCTGAGTACGGCGACCAGCAGCATCGACAGCCTGTCGAGCTCGACATCGTCGGGCCTGAGCACTGCCACCAGCGGTATATCGAGCCTGTCGACGTCTACTTCGAGTGGCTTGAGCACCGCTACCAGCAGCATCGGCAGCCTGTCGACTTCGACGTCGTCGGGTCTGAGCACTGCGACCAGCGGCATCTCGAGCCTGTCCACCGGCCTGAGCACGACCAACAGCACCGTTGGCAGCCTGTCGACTTCGACCTCCTCGGGTCTGAGCACTGCCACGAGCAGCATCGATAGTCTGTCGACCTCGACATCGTCGGGCTTGAGCACGGCGACCAGTGGTATCTCGAGCCTGTCTACCGGCCTGAGCACGACCAACAGCACGGTCAACAGCTTGTCGACGTCGGCATCGTCCGGTCTGAGCACTGCCACCAGCAGCATCGATAGCCTGTCGACCTCCACGTCGTCAGGTTTGAGCACTGCGACCAGCGGCATCTCCAGCCTGTCCACCGGCTTGAGCACGACCAACAGCACCGTTGGCAGCCTGTCGACTTCCGCGTCCTCGGGTTTGAGCACCGCGACCAGCAGCATCGGCAGCCTGTCGACCTCCACGTCGTCGGGTCTGAGCACGGCGACCAGCGGTATCTCGAGCCTGTCGACGGGCCTGAGCACAACGAACAGTACGGTCAACAGCTTGTCGACCTCGACGTCGTCTGGTTTGAGTACCGCAACCAGCGGCATCTCCAGCCTGTCCACAGGCCTGAGCACGACCAACAGCACCGTTGGAAGCCTGTCGACTTCCACATCGTCGGGTTTGAGCACCGCGACCAGCAGCATCGGCAGCTTGTCGACTTCTACTTCGAGCGGCTTGAGCACTGCTACGAGCAGCATCGGAAGCTTGTCGACGTCTACTTCGAGTGGCTTGAGCACGGCCACAAGCAGCATCGATAGCCTGTCGACCTCCACGTCGTCTGGTTTGAGCACCGCGACCAGCAGCGTTAGCAGTCTTTCGACCTCGACCTCGAGCGGCCTGAGCACTGCAACCAGCGGCATCACGAGCCTCTCCACAGGCCTGAGCACGACCGACAGCACCGTGAGCAGCCTCTCGACCTCCACTTCGAGCGGCCTGAGCACAGCGACGAGCAGCATCGGCAGCCTGTCCACCGGCATGAGCACGGCGTTCAGCGGCATCGGCAGCCTGTCCATCGGCCTGAGCACTGCGGTCAGCGGCATTGGCAGCCTTTCCACGGGCCTGAGCACCGCCACCAGCGGCATCTCGAGCCTGTCGAGCGGCCTGAGCACGGCGACCAGCGGCGTCAACAGTCTGTCGACTTCGACTTCGTCGGGCCTGAGCACTGCCACCAGCAGCATCAACAGCCTCTCGACCTCGACTTCGAGCGGCCTGAGCACTGCCACGAGCAGCATCAACAGCCTGTCGACCTCGACCTCGTCCGGCCTGAGCACGGTCACCAGCAGCGTCGACAGCCTCTCGACCTCCACGTCGAGCGGCCTGAGCACTGCGACCAGCAGCATCAGCAGCCTGTCGACCGGTCTGAGCACCGTGACCAGCAGCGTCGGCAGCCTGTCGACGGGCCTGAGCACGACGAACAGCAACGTCAACAGCCTGTCGACGTCTACGTCGAGCGGCCTGAGCACTGCCACCAGCGGCATCTCGAGCCTGTCGACCGGCCTGAGCACGACGAACAGCAACCTGACCAGCCTGTCCACCAGCGTGGGCGGCACCACCAGTGGCCTGGCCAGCCTGTCGACCTCGACTTCTTCGGGCCTGAGTACTGCAACGAGCAGCATCAGCAGCCTGAGCACGACGGTCAACACGATCAACGACAAGGGCACGAAGTACTTCCACGCCCAGTCGACCGCTGCTGACGCGGTGGCCAGCGGCCAGGAAGCCGTGGCGATCGGCCCGCAGTCGCTGGCCAGCGGCGCCAACTCCTTCGCCGCGGGCAATGGTGCAAAGGCGACGGCAGACGGTGCCGTGGCGATTGGCTTCGGCGCGCAGGCGACGGGGGCCAACGCGATTGCCATCGGCTCCGGCGCGCTGGCGACCGGCTCGCAGGCGATCGGTGTCGATTCCCGCGCAGGTGGCGGAGGCGTGGCGTTGGGCGACAAGGCCGACGCCGGCGGTACGGTGCTGAGCAAGGCGCAGAACGTCTCCCAGGGCACAGCCATCGGCTTCAACTCGCTGGTCACACAGAGCGGTGGCGTGGCGTTGGGCGCGGGGTCCAAGGCGACGACCGCGGCGGGCATGGTCGGCTATGTCCCCGGCAGTGCGAATGCGCAGCAGGAAGCAGCCATCAAGGCCACGACCAGCACGCAAGCCGCGGTGTCCGTGGGCGACGCAGCCAACGGCCAGTTCCGCCAGATCACCGGTGTGGCGGCAGGCTCGGCCGACAGCGACGCGACCAACGTCGCCCAGCTGAAGGCCGCATCGACCGCAGCCAAGGCCAGCAGCGTGCAGTACGCGACCAACCCGGACGGGTCGGTCAACTACAACCAGATCACGTTGGGTGGCGGCCAGGCGCCGGGCGGCACGCGCATCTCGAACGTGGCGCCGGGCATCTTGCCGGGCGATGCGGTCAACGTGCAGCAGCTGAACCAGGTGCAGGGCCAGGTCGGCGAGGTGGCGCGCATCGCCTACTCGGGCTCGGCGATGGCCTTCGCGATGTCGGGCACCTACCTGCCGACGCTCTACCCGGGTGAGAAGACCGTGGGCGTGGGCTTCGGCAACTACAAGGGCTACAGCGCCGTGGCACTGACCTTCAAGGCCCTGTCGGACGACGGCAAGATGTCCTGGGGCGCGGGCCTGTCGACCACCGGCAAGGAGTGGGGCGTGAACGCCGGCATCGGTTGGAAGTGGAAATAAGCCACTGAACCAGCGTTGCCGCAGCAACGTGGCTCCCGCACCGAGGGTGTGGGAGCCATTTTTTTTGGTACACACTCACCCCCATGCGCATTGGTATTTCAGTCCTCACCCACGCGGGGCAGAACATCTGGGAAAACGGAATGGGACAGAACGTCCTGTTTCTTGCCCGGCTGCTGCAACGCATCGACTTCGTCGAGTCCGTCACGCTGGTCGATGCGGGTGACCAGCAGGCCATGCCGCCGCAGGTCGACCTGTCCGCCATGGGCCTGGCCTTCGGACGCGCCCGCGAGCTGACCGACGCGCTGGACGTGGTCATCGAGATGGCCGGCGCGCTCGACGTGCAATGGCTCTCCTACTTCCGCGCTTGTGGCGGGCGTGCCGTCTTCCATTGCGTGGGGCAGCCCTTCGTGGCGCTGGCCGAGCCGATCGTGTTCAGCGACAAGGGCCACTTCAGCAAGCCCGACCGCTGCGACGAGGTCTGGCTGCTGCCCAAGGACGGCGTCTTCGCACCGATGATGCGCACCCTGCACCGCTGCCCGGTGCATGAGGTGCCGTACCTCTGGTCGCCGCAGTTCCTGGACCAGCGCGTGGCCGAGGTCGAGGCGTCGGGCTATCGCTTCGGCTACACGCCGCGCACCGCCGAACAACCCGGATTCCGCGTGGCGATCTTCGAGCCCAACATCTCGGTGGTGAAGTCCAGCAGCGTGCCCATGCTGATCTGCGACGGCGCCTACCGCATCGACCCGAACGCCGTCACTTCGATGCAGGTGCTCAACACCCTGCACCTGAAGGACCACGCGACGATGCTCTACATGGCGAACTCGCTGGACATCGTGCGCCAGCACAAGGCCATCTTCCATGGGCGGCATGACTTCGCGGGGTTCATGGTGCAGTTTGCCGACGCGGTGGTGTCGCACCAGTGGCAGAACGATCAGAACTACAGCTATCTCGACGCGCTGTACGGCAACTACCCGCTGGTGCACAACTCGCCCTGGCTGCGCGATGCCGGTTATTACTACCCCGATTTCGACATCGCCGCCGGCACCGACCAGTTGCTGCAGGCGGTGCGCGGGCACGATGCGCAACTGGACGACTACCGCGCCCGCAGCCAGCGCGTGTTCGATGCGATCGATCCGCTCCATCAGGCGAACATCGATGGCTACGCGCAGCGGCTGCTGCACCTCGTGGGCGGCGACCCCGCATTCCGTGCCGATGGCGTGAGGGCCGCATGAGCGAACAACAGCAGCAACAGCACGGCGCCATGCCCGCGAAGCTCCGCGTCGGCGTTTCCATCTTCATCCGCAAGGGCGAGCAGAGCCTCTGGGAGAACGGCGTCTACCAGAACTGCCTGTTCCTCGTGATGCTGCTGATGCGCTCGCCGCGCGTGGGCAGCACCGTGCTGGTGGCCGGCGGCGGCGACGGCGGCCCGGCGGACGCCACCAACTTCCTGGCCGATTCGCCCGTGCCGATCATCGACATGGCCACCGCCGCGCAGGAGCTCGATCTCATGATCGAGATGAGCGCGCAACTGGCGCGCGAGTGGTCGGTGGCGTTCAAGGAGCGCGGCGGCAAGATCGTCTCGATGCGCGTGGGCAACGACTACGTGATCGACATCGAACGCATGATCTTCAACAAGCCGCACGGCATGCTGGTCTCGGGCGCGCCCTACGACGAGGTCTGGACGCTGCCGGAGTACGAGGTATCGTGCAAGCCGTACTTCGCGAGCACCTTCCGCGCGCCGGTGCGGCTGATGCCCCACCTCTGGAGCCCGATGGTTCTGGAAAAAGCCATGGCGCGTGCCGAAGGCAACGACAAGGACAAGGGCTTCGACTACGTGCCCGGCCGCAAGCACTGGCGCGTGGCCATCTTCGAGCCCAACATCTGCATGGTGAAGACCAGCTTCATCCCCATGCTCGGCTGCGAGGCGGCGCACCGCGCGCAGCCGCGGCTGCTCGAGCGGGTGTGGGTCTACAACAGCTTCCACCTGAAAGAGAAGCCGCTGTTCGTTGGCTTCGCGCAGAGCCTGAACATCGTGCAACACGGGCTGGCCACCTTCGAAGGGCGTTTCCCGCTGTACCAGGTGCTGCCCGGCAACGTCGATGCCGTCTTCGCGCACCACTGGGAGAACGCGCAGAACTATCTCTACTACGAGGCGCTCTACGGCGGCTATCCGCTGATTCACAACTCGCACCTCATCGGCGACTGCGGCTACCGCTACCACGACTTCGACTGCGAGGAGGGCGGCCGCGCGCTGCAGGAGGCCTTTGCCACGCACGACGCCAACCTGCCGGCCTACCGTGAGCGCGCACGCCAGCTCGTCGCCAGGCTCGACCCCGAAGGCGAGGAAAACGTGCGCATCTACACCGCCGCCATCGAGAGCCTTTACACGTGAGCACGCGTGAGAGGAGAACCCGGATGAAGACTGCTGCAACACAACGATCCGCGCGGCTGCTGTCCATTGCGACAACCGTGGCCGCGTGGGCCATCGCCGGCACCGCGCTCGCACAAGGCGTGCTGGTGCCCCAGGCACCGGCCGCAGCGCCACAAGACACGCTGACCCGCGCCGCCGCCAGCGTGGGCATCAAGCGCTGCCTGCCCGCGATCACGCGGCTCGCGACGCTCACCGTGCAGGGCAGCCGCGGCCACGACGTGCTGCTCGACTGGGACCGCAAGCGCCCCGACGACGGCCCGATGTTCTCGCTGGTCGGCATCCAGTACCCGAACGCCGGCGTGGCGGCCTCGATCACCGCGATTCCCGGCGACGGCGGCAGCTGCACCGTGTCGGCCGAGCGCATCTCGGTCGCTCCCTTCACCTGCCAGAGCGTCGCCGAGCAGGAGCTCAAGGACTACCAGATGACGCGCCTGCTGCCCATCTACGCGGTCTACACCGATCCCAAGGAGCCGACCTCGTCGGTATCGCTGATCGATTCGCCGCCGGGCTGCCTCGTGATCCGCCGCTATGTCGAATACGGCTGGCGCGATCCGTCGGCCGCCGCCGCTGCGCCTGCACCTGCGGCAGCTCCGGCCGGACAGGCTCCCAAGCGCCGCTAGCCGGACCCATCGCGGGCGGGCTGGGGCGCGTCCGCATCCGACACGCAGGGACGCCCTTGACCGGCCCGGCGCGGGCGCGTTGAAGTTCAGCATGAAGGCCGATCCGCGCATCCGTCGCGGCGAAGGAGACCCCATGCCTCTGGCTTCATTGATCGGCCGATGGGCGATGCAGCCCTTCTCGAAGGCGCTGCCGCCGCTGGGCGACACCGAGCGTGCGGCGCTCGAGGCCGGCACCGTCGGCTTCGAAGGCCAGCTCTTCGCAGGGCGCCCGGACTTCGATGTGCTCTCGGCCATGGGGCCCAACCAACTCACTGAACGCGAGCAGGCCTTCCTGCACAACGAGGTGCGCACGCTGTGCCATATGCTCGACGACCACGCCATCGACCAGGCGCACGACCTGCCGCCCGAGGTGTGGCGGTTCCTCCGCGAGAAACGCTTCTTCGGAATGATCATTCCCGAGGAATTCGGCGGCCTCGGCTTCGGCCACTACGCCCACGCCACGGTGGTGGCGCGCATCGCCACCGTCAACGTGGCCACGGCCGTCACGGTGATGGTGCCCAACTCGCTCGGGCCGGCCGAGCTGCTGCTGCGCTACGGCACCGATGCGCAGAAGGAGCACTACCTGCCGCGCCTGGCCGATGGCCGCGAGCTGCCGTGCTTCGGGCTGACCTCGCCCTATGCCGGCTCCGATGCAGCATCGATTCCGGATCGAGGCGTGATCGTCGAGCGCGAGTTCAACGGCAAGCCGACGCGCGGCTTCCTGGTCGACTTCGACAAGCGCTACATCACCCTCGCGCCCGTCGCCACCGTGGTGGGCCTGGCCTTCCATGCGGTGGACGAGAGCCGGCCCGAGGGCCAGCGAGACCTAGGCATCACCTGCGCGCTGATTCCCGTGCCGCACGAGGGCATGGAGATCGGCCGGCGCCATCGCCCGATGGACAGCGCCTTCATGAACGGCCCGATCCACGGCCACCAGGTCTTCGTGCCGATGGACTGGATCATCGGCGGCGAAAAACAGGTCGGCCAGGGCTGGCGCATGCTGATGGAGTGCCTGGCCGCGGGACGCGCGATTTCGTTGCCGGCACTCGGTTCTTCGATGCAGCAGACGGCGCTGTACGTGAGCAACGGCTACGGGCAGATCCGCGAGCAGTTCGGCCTGCCCGTCGGCAAGTTCCATGCGATTGCCGGACTGGTCGCGCAGATGTCGGCGGAGCTTTATGCGAGCGATGCGGCGCGGCGCTTCACCGCCGCCGCGCTCGACAAGGGCGAGCGGCCCAGCGTGGCGAGCGCGATCCTCAAGGTGCAGCTCACCGAGGCGGGGCGCCGCGCGGTCAACCATGGCATGGACATCCTCGGCGGCAAGGGCATCATCTCGGGCCCGTCGAACCTGCTGGGTGTCGCGTACCGGCAAGCGCCGATCGCGATCACGGTGGAGGGCGCGAACATCCTCACGCGCGCACTCATCGTGTTCGGGCAGGGCGCGGTGCGCTGCCATCCGCATGTGCTCGACGAAATGGCGGCCGTGCAGGCGAAGGACGAAACCGCGCTCGGCAAGGCGCTCATCGCGCACGGCAAGCATGTGGCGGTCAATCTGTGGCACAGCCTCTTCGGTGCGCCGGTGCTCGGCGAACCGCCGCAGGAGCTGGCGCGCGAGGCGCGGCTCATCGCGCGCATGAGCGCCAAGTACGCGCTCACCGCCGATCTCGCGATGGGCATGCTCGGCGGCAAGCTCAAGCGCATGGAGTTGCTGTCGGCGCGGCTGGGTGATGTGCTCGCGCACCTGTACCTGGCGAGCGCCTGCGTCTGGCGTTATCGCGTCGATGCGGCGCCGGAACTGCTGCCGTTCGCGCAGGCCGCGATCCGGCTGCAGCTCGACGAGGCCGGCAAGATCCTGCGCGATCTGTATGCCAATTTGCCGAAGGCCGGCCGGCGCGTGATCGGCGCGCTGGTGCTGCGCCGCACCGCGCACCTGGCACCGCTGCGCGATGTGCAGCTCATCGAACTCGCGGACCTGCTGCGCACGAATCCGCGCATCGTCGAGCGCCTGGCGCCCGACCTCAGCGAACCGGCAGCCGGGGGCCTGCGCGACCTGATGCATGCGATGGAACTGGGCGCGCAGCTCGGCGACACGACGGCCGCGCTCAACAAGGTGCTGCGCCGCACGAATTCGCTGGAAGAGGCGGCTCGTTCGGCGCCCGATCCCGAGCTGGCACTGGCCTACCTGAAGGCGGCCGACAAGGTCATTCAGGTGGACGATTTCGAAGGCCCGCCGCGCAACGCGGACGGCCGGGCCGATCTCGAGCGGCCTGCCGGCTCGTCGTCAGTCAACCCGCCTGCTGAGCCGCCGCCAGCGCCGTCAGCGCCGCAGCCGTCTGCTCGTCCGCCGGAAAGAACGACTCCACCGCGAGTTCCTGCAGCGTGACATCGACCGGCGTGCCGAAGATCGTGATGGTGCTGATGAAGCTCAGCACGCCGCTCGGCATGACCACCTGGAAGGGCACGGCCACGGCCGAAAGCGCGGTGTCGATGACGGGCGCGTCGTGGCTCACGGTGGGCGCGGGGTAGGCCGCCAGTTCGTCGTGCAGCGCCTGCAGTACCGCGTCGCCGGTGGCTGCGATCTGCTGCAGCAGCCGCTCGAGCAGGTGGGTGCGCCATTGCGCAAGGTTGGCGATACGCGGCGCCACGCCTTCGGGATGCAGGCTCAGGCGCAGCACGTTGATGGGCGGCTTCAGCAACTCGGGCGCGGCACCTTCCATCAGCAGCGGCACCAGCGCGTTGTGCGCCACCAGGTTCCAGTGTCGGTCCACGGCCAGCGCGGGAAAGGGCTCGTGCCCCTTCAACACCAGGTCGACCGCGCGCCGCGCCGCGGCCATCGCCGGATCGTCCAGCGAACGCTGCCGGTACATCGGCGCGAAGCCCGCGGCCACCAGCAGCGCATTGCGCTCGCGCAGCGGCACTTCCAGCCGTGCGGCCAGGCGCAGCACCATCTCGCGGCTGGGCGCGGCGCGGCCGGTTTCCACATAGCTCAGGTGGCGGGTCGAGACCTCGGCTTCCTGCGCCAGGTCGAGCTGGCTCAGGCGCCGGTGGGTGCGCCAGTGCCGCAGGTGCGCGCCGAACGGATCGCGCGCGCCGGGCTGGCCGGCCTTGGACGAATGGGTGCTGCGGGTGGTGTTCATGGCCCGCATTCTGGCGCGGTGCCGGCGCGGCGCCATGACCTCCCAGGTCATCGACGCGATGCATGCCCGGCGGAATCATTGGCTCCAACGCGGCAGGACTGGCTTGCGGCGTACCACCCCAGTGACCCCCAAGGAGATTCACATGTCCGTCTTCGCTTCCCCCCGTTTCCTGCCCAACGTGATGTGGGCCGACGCCGCCTCCTGCGCCGCGACCGGTGCGCTGCAGGTGGTATTCACCGACGCATTGGCGGCGCTCACCGGGCTGCCCGCCGCACTGCTGATGGGCACCGGCGTGTTCCTGCTGGCGTATGCGGCGCTCGCCGCCTTCATGGCCAGCCGCGCCACGCCGCCGCGCACGCTGATCGGCCTCGTGATCTTCGGCAACTTCGGCTGGGCGGTGGCCTGCATCGCATTGCTGGTGAGCGGCGTGTTCGCGGTCACTGCGCTGGGCATGGCCTGGGTGCTGGCGCAGGCCCTGTGCGTGGTCGTGCTGGCCGAACTGCAGTGGACGGGCCTTCGCCGCACCCGCAGCCGCGCCGGAATGGCGCTGGCCTGAACGAGAGGCGACGCGAGAGGTGCCGGCAACGCCCGTCTACCCGGCATTTCTCGCTATGAGGAACATAGCGCGGAGAGAGCGTGAGAGGGAAGACCGACTACAGCTACTGACATCGATCCCTGATATCTTTGAGGAGCTTCCACGAAACAACAGGAGTTCCTCTATGGCCAAAGCACCGGCTCACGCCTTTGCGTCCACCCTCAAGACCTTCAAGACCGCATCGGGCAAGTCCGGCAAATACTGGTCCCTGAAGGAGCTGGCCAAGCAATACCCCACGATCGAGCGGCTGCCCGTGTCGATCCGCATCGTGCTCGAATCGGTGCTGCGCAATTGCGATGGCCAGAAGGTTTCGCCCAAGCACGTCGAAGAGCTGGCCCATTGGGCGCCCAACGCAGAGCGCACCGACGAGATTCCCTTTGTCGTCACCCGCGTCGTGCTGCAGGACTTCACCGGCGTGCCCCTTTTGGCCGACCTGGCCGCCATGCGCAGCGTGGCCGCCAAGCTGAACAAGTCGCCCAAGACCATCGAGCCGCTGGTGCCTGTCGACCTCGTGGTCGACCACTCGGTGATGGTCGACTACTACGGCACCCCCAAGGCGCTCGACCTCAACATGAAGCTGGAATTCCAGCGCAACAACGAGCGCTACCAGTTCATGAAGTGGGGCATGCAGGCCTTCGACACCTTCCGTGTCGTGCCGCCGGGCTTCGGCATCGTGCACCAGGTCAACCTCGAATACTTCGCGCGCGGTGTCTACAAGAGCCCGCATGACAACGCGGACGTGCCCGCCTACTACCCCGACTCGCTGGTCGGCACCGACAGCCACACCACCATGATCAACGGCATCGGCGTGGTCGGCTGGGGCGTGGGCGGCATCGAGGCCGAGGCCGCGATGCTGGGCCAGCCGGTCTACATGCTCACGCCCGATGTGGTGGGCTTCGAACTCACCGGCAAGCTGCGCGAAGGCGTCACGGCGACCGACCTGGTGCTGTACGTCACCGCGATCCTTCGCGCCGAAAAGGTGGTCGGCAAGTTCGTCGAATTCTTCGGCCCCGGCGCTGCATCGATCGCCGTGCCCGACCGCGCGACCATCGGGAACATGGCGCCCGAATACGGCGCGACGATGGGCTTCTTCCCGGTCGACGAAATGACCGTGGCTTACTTCGAAGGCACCGGCCGCACCAAGGAAGAGGTCGAGCGCTTCGAGGCCTACTACAAGGCGCAGGGCCTGTTCGGCATGCCCGCGCCGGGCGACATCGACTACACCAAGATCGTCAAGCTCGACCTGGGCACCGTGTCGCCGAGCCTCGCGGGCCCCAAGCGCCCGCAGGACCGCATCGACCTCGGTCACCTGTCCACCAAGTTCTCCGAGCTCTACAGCAAGCCCAACGACGCGAACGGCTTCAACCAGCCGCCCGAGAAGCTCAAGCAGCGCTATCCGCTCGCCATTGCCGGCCAGGGCGGCGACGAAGAGGCCGCCGCACCGCCGGCCGGCTCGCCGCGCGAACTGGTCGAGATGGTCGCCAACCGCTCGACCAAGGCCGCCGCGCACACCAGCGCCACGGCGCCGCCCGCGCCCAAGGGCCAGGTCACCATCGGCAACGGCGACGTGCTGATCGCGGCCATCACCTCGTGCACCAACACCTCGAACCCGAGCGTGATGCTCGCGGCGGGCCTCCTGGCGAAGAAGGCGGTGGAGGCTGGGCTCACGGTCAAGCCGCACATCAAGACCTCGCTGGCCCCGGGCTCGCGCATCGTCACCGAATACCTGGAGAAGGCGGGCCTCTTGCCGTACCTGGAGAAGCTGGGCTTCTACCTCGCGGGCTACGGCTGCACCACCTGCATCGGCAATGCCGGTGACCTCACGCCCGAGATCAACGAAGCCATCACCAAGAACGACCTCATCGGTGCGGCCGTGCTGTCGGGCAACCGCAATTTCGAGGCGCGCATCCATCCGAACCTGAAGGCCAACTTCCTGGCCTCGCCGCCGCTGGTGGTGGCCTTCGCGATCGCGGGCAACGTGATGACCGACCTCATGACCGAGCCCGTGGGCAAGGGCAAGAACGGCAAGGACGTGTACCTGGGCGACATCTGGCCTAGCCCGAAGGAAATCGACGAGAACCTGCGCTTTGCGATGAACGCCAAGTCGTTCCGCGCGAACTACGACAAGGTGAAGACCGACCCGGGCAAGTTCTGGAGCAGCATCAAGGGCACCGAGGGCCAGGTGTACGACTGGCCCAAGTCGACCTACATCGCCGAGCCGCCGTTCTTCGAGGGCTTCAAGATGAAGCCGCATGCCGCCGATGCGGGCTTCAAGGGCGCACGGATCATGGCGCTCTTCGGCGACTCGATCACCACCGACCATATCTCGCCGGCCGGCTCCATCAAGGAAAGCTCGCCCGCGGGCATCTGGCTCAAGGCGCACGGCGTGCCCAAGGCCGACTTCAACAGCTATGGCTCGCGCCGCGGCAACCACGACGTGATGATGCGCGGCACCTTCGCCAACGTGCGCATCAAGAACCTGATGATTCCGCCGGACGCCAACGGCACGCAGGAAGAGGGCGGCGTCACGCTGTTCCAGCCGGGCAACCAGAAGATGTTCATCTACGACGCCGCCATGAAGTACATGGAAGAGGGCACCCCCACGGTGGTGTTCGGCGGCGAGGAATACGGCACCGGCTCCTCGCGCGACTGGGCCGCCAAGGGCACGCAGCTCCTGGGCATCAAGGCCGTGGTGGCGCGCAGCTTCGAGCGCATCCACCGCGCCAACCTCGTCGGCATGGGCGTGCTGCCGCTGCAGTTCCGCGGCGCCGATTCGTGGCAGACGCTGGGTCTCACGGGCGACGAGAAGATCGACGTGGTGATCGGCGGCGAACTCAAGCCGCAGATGGACGTGAAGCTGGTCGTGCACCGCCCAGACGGCAACCACCAGGAGGTGACGGTGCGCCTTCGCATCGACACGCCGATCGAGGTCGACTACTACAAGCACGGCGGCATCCTGCCGTTCGTGCTGCGGCAGTTGCTGGCCGCCTGAGCTTGATCCGCGTCGGGCTCATCTCCGACACCCACGGCCTGCTGCGTCCGGAGGCCGTGGCTGCCCTGCAGGGCAGCGATTTCATCGTGCACGGCGGGGACATCGGCAACGCCGGCATCCTCGAAGCGCTGGCCGCCATCGCGCCGCTGACGGTCGTGCGCGGCAACAACGACCGGGAGCCGTGGGCCGACGGCATTGGCGAGTCGGAATTCCTGAAGGTGGGCGGCGTGGTGATCTACGCCATCCACGACCTCTCGCAGATCGACATCGATCCCGCCGGCGCCGGCGTCCGCGTGGTGGTCTCCGGCCACTCCCACAAGCCGAAGATCGAGGAGCGCGACGGCGTGCTCTACGTCAACCCGGGCAGCGCCGGCCCGCGGCGATTCAAATTGCCGATCGCGGTCGCCGAGCTCATCGTCGATGGCAATGCGGTGTCGGCGCGCATCGTCGAGCTCGTCTGAATTCCTCCTGCAGAAAAGCCCCGATCTTCGTGGTCATAGGGCTTTAGTCAGGTGTCTGCAATTGAGAATTGATAGCATCTAGGTTTTGCTTACAGGTGCGCCCGGTCTCCAGGGCGCCGCCCCACCGTGCGAACAAACGATTTCGGCACCGCGCCGGCCAACACCATGGCCGTCGCCCTGCGCCTCGACCAGCTTCCGAACAACCAGTGGGCCACCGTGCTCGACGTGGCGCGCCCCGAGGGCGTGGACGACCGCGAGCTCGTGCTGCGCCTGACCGAAATCGGCTTCGTGCCGGGCGAGGCCGTCCGCATCGTCGCGAGCGGCATTCCGGGCCGGGAGCCGCTGGCGGTGCGCCTGGGCCACACCACCTTCGCGCTGCGCCGCCACGAGGCCGCGCTCATCCACGTCACGCCGGGAGCCGCCAACCATGGCTGAAGCCGTCATCCAGGGACCCGGCGGCTTCGCCCCCACCGCCCAGCCGGGGCGCATCGCGCTGCTCGGCAATCCCAACTGCGGCAAGACCGCGCTCTTCAACCTCTTGACCGGCAGCCGCCAGAAGGTCGCCAACTACGCCGGCGTGACCGTCGAGCGCAAGGAAGGAACGCTGCGCACGCCCTCGGGCCGCCGCGTCTTCGTGCTCGACCTGCCGGGCGCCTACAGCCTGAACGCCCTCAGCGCCGACGAAGCCGTCACCCGCGACATCGTCACAGGCAAGAGCAACGAAGCGCTGCCCGACCTGCTGGTGTGCGTGACCGACGCCACCAACCTGCGCCTGAACCTGCGCCTCGTGCTCGAGGCGAAAAAGCTCGGCCTGCCGATGGTGGTCGCGCTCAACATGACCGACATGGCCAAGAAGCAGGGCATCGCGGTAGACACCGCCGTGCTCTCGCGCGAACTCGGCGTGCCGGTGATCGAAACTGTCGGTGTTCACACCGGCGGCGCGAAGAATTTGCTCGAAGCGCTCGACGCACCGGTCGCCGCCGCCGCACCGCAGCCCTGGCAGGCGCCCGGTCTGGACGACGTGCTCGCCACGCAGCGCGAGGTGCGCCGCATCCTCGGCCTCGCGGTGAAGGAGCCGGTCGGCAGCCTCGCCACCAGCGACCGCATCGACCGGGTGGTGATGCACCCGGTCTGGGGCATGGTGGTGCTGGCCGTCACGATGTTCCTGATGTTCCAGGCCGTGTTCAGCTGGGCCAACGTGCCGATGGACGCCATCAAGGCCGGCACCGAGGCGCTCGGCAACCTGCTTAAAACAGCCATTCCCGAAGGCATGCTGCAGAGCCTGCTGGTCGATGGCGTGATCGCGGGCGTGGGCGGCGTGATCGTGTTCCTGCCACAGATCCTGATCCTGTTCCTTTTCATCCTCGCGCTCGAAGACTCGGGCTACCTGCCGCGCGCGGCCTTCCTGCTCGACCGCGTGATGGGCACCGTGGGTCTGTCGGGCCGCTCGTTCATTCCGCTGCTCTCCAGCTTCGCCTGCGCCATTCCGGGCGTGATGGCGACCCGCACCATCAGCAACTGGCGCGACCGCATCACGACGATCATGATCGCGCCGCTCATGACCTGTTCGGCGCGGCTGCCGGTGTATGCGCTGCTGATCGCGGCGTTCATTCCGGCGCGCACCGTGGGCGGTGTCTTCAACCTGCAGGGCGTGGTGCTCTTCGCTCTGTATGTGTTCGGCATCGTCTCGGCGATGGCCGTGGCCTGGGTGATGAAGCGCTTTCGCGACAACACGCAGCATTCGCCGCTGCTGATGGAACTGCCGGCCTACCGCTGGCCGAACCTGCGCAACTTGGCGCTCGGCCTCTACGAGCGGGCGTGGATCTTCATCCAGCGCGTGGGCACGATCATCCTCACGCTCACGATCCTGCTGTGGTTCCTGTCGACCTTCCCGTCGCCACCCGAAGGCGCGACCGGACCGGCCATCCAGTACAGCCTGGCCGGCATGATCGGCCGCGGGCTCGAATACATCTTTGCGCCCATCGGCTTCAACTGGCAGATCTCGATCGCGCTGGTGCCGGGCATGGCGGCGCGCGAAGTGGCGGTGGGCGCGCTGGGCACGGTGTACGCGCTCTCGGCCACCGGCGACGACGTGGCGGGCGCGCTCGAACCGCTGATCGCCGGCAGCTGGTCGCTGGCGACGGCGCTGTCGCTGCTGGTCTGGTACGTGTTCGCGCCGCAATGCATCTCGACGCTGGCCGCCGTGAAGCGCGAGACGGCCTCGTGGAAGTACGTGTGGATCATGGCGGGCTATCTGTTCGCGCTCGCCTACGCGGCGTGCTTCATCACCTACCACGTTGCAGTGGCACTGGGCGCGGGTTAAAACCGCTCCTGACGCTGAAAGGTTTGAAGAAGAAATGACGCAACAACTGATCGTCGGATTGATCGTCGCAGCGGCTGCGTTCTACGCGGTCTGGCGCTGGATGCCCGCAGGCTGGCGGCGCAGCGCGGCCCACAAGCTCGCGGCCGGCACGCAGCGCGCCGGTCTGGTCGACCAGGAGCGTGCCAACCAGCTGGCCGCCTCGCTCGCCAAGACCTCGGGTTGCGGCTCGTGCGACACCTGCGGCAGCTGCGCGCCCAGGAAACCCGGCAACACCAAGGCCACGGAAGCCGACACGGCCCTCTCGAACAGCCGCTGAGATCGATGCCCACGCACATCCTCGTCGCCGGGGGCGGCATCGGGGGGCTGACCACGGCGCTGGCGCTTTCGCGGGGCCGGCACCGCGCCGATGTCTTCGAGCAGGCGGCGGTCTTCGGCGAGATCGGGGCCGGCGTGCAGCTCGGACCCAACGTCACGCGGCGCCTTCAACAACTGGACCTGGCCACCGGCCTCGCGAAGATCGCGGCGCGCCCCGATGCACTGGTGGTCCGCAGCGCCGGCAGCGATGCCGTGCTGGCCCGCCTGCCGCTGGGCGATGCGATGCAGCAGCGCTACGGCGCTCCCTACTTCTGCGCACACCGTGCCGACCTGCATGCACTGCTGCTCGAAGCGGTGCGCACGCGCGGCACCGGCACGCTGGTGACGGCCGCGCAGATCAAGCAGGTCGAGACCAGCGACGACCTCGTGTGCGTCTCGAGCGCCGATGCCCGCGCCTGGGAGGGCGAGGCGCTTGTGGGCGCCGATGGTCTCTGGAGCATGGTGCGGCGTCAACTCGATACGCCCGCGGCTGCGGAGCCACCTCGCGTCACCGGCCACACCGCATGGCGCGCGCTGGCCTTGCAGTCCGACTTGCCCGCGGCATTGCGGCGCCAGCAGATCGATGTGTGGCTGGGCCCGCATCTCCACGCCGTGGCGTACCCGGTGCGCGGTGGCGACTGGCTCAACGTGGTGGTCATCGCCGAATCCGCACCGGCCGGCGATGCACGCGACTGGGACCAGTCCAGCAGCATCGCGGCCCTGCAGCAGGCCACGGGCCGCAGCGGCGGCGGCCTGCAGGCGTTGCTCGAAGCGATGCCCGGCTGGCGCGCCTGGTCGCTCAGCGACCGCGCGCCGTTGACCTCCGCCGCCGACATGGCGCACGAGCGCGTCGCGCTAGTGGGCGATGCGGCGCATCCGATGGTGCCGTACCTCGCACAGGGCGCTGGCATGGCGATCGAGGATGCGGTCGCGCTGGCCGAAGCATTGGGCGATGGCAGCGCGGCCGAGGTGCCCGCAGCCTTCGCGCGCTACGCCGAGGCGCGCTGGCAGCGCAATGCGCAGGTGCAGGCCCGCGCGCGGCGCAACGGCGAGGTCTTTCATGCAACGGGCGCGATGCGCCTGGGGCGCGACCTCGCGATGCGCACGCTCGGCGCGCGCTTGCTCGACCAGCCCTGGCTGTACGGCGGTTGAATGAACCCCCGGGCCTTCAGAGCCTGAAGGTCTGCAGGTGTTCGATGCGTTCCGCCAGTCCTTCCGGCCCGAGGTAGTGCCCCAGCGAGCCATCGCGCACTTTCACCAATGTCGTTTCCAGTTCCGTCAGCATCGCATCGCGTTCCGCGACAAAGGCCGGCGGCACGTCGATGCCGGCTTCGGTGCAGGCATCGGCGATCAGGTGCGCGCTCGCGGGCGCACCGCATGCCACGCACTTGACGATAGCCGCCACGCTCGGCTCGGCGCCATTGGCCAGCAGCGCGCTCGTGAGTTCGGGCGCGATCTGGCCATCGACGTTGCGCAAGGCGTCGGCCGCCACCGGCGCGCCCGCACGCACCAAGGCCGCGGCCGCTGCGAAGGCACTCTGGCTCAACGCCACGTCAGTCGCGAGGGCGCTGCCTTGCTGCGGCCCGTCGAAGCTCACGCCCGAAGCCGCCAGATCGACCACCAGCGGCGCATCGTCGGTCGCGATCGCGTGGTGCAGCGCCGCGCGTGCGAGCGCTGAGTGACGGCGCAGCGTGCCGTCCGCGAGCGGCGTGCGCCAGTCGACCACGGCGCGGCAGTAGAAGGTGACCAGCTTGTCCATCAGGTCGAGGTCCAGCCCGTGGTCCTGATGGCGGTCGTCCAGGTACTGCAGCAGGGTCTGGCCCGAGAAGTAATCGCTCGTGGGGGCCAGCGGGTCTTCGTCGAGGTGCAATGCGGCGAAGGCGCCTTGCAGGTCCGGTGCGATGGTGCTCAACGTGTCTTCGTGCAAGGCGTGCGTCCAGGCCGGCGGCAGGCCCTGCTTCCATGCGATGACCCGGCCGTACGCCTCGCCGGGCTCGACCACGGCGTAGATGCGGTCGAGGTACTCGAAGCCGCCGAACGGCAGGTGCGTGAGCTTGCCGTTCCAGGGCGCGCCGTTCTCGGCAGCGGCGTCTTTGGCCAGCGCCTGCTCGTGCTCGATCCAGCCCTGCAGGTCGTGGTAGCCGTCGCTGCCGTCCCAGAAGAGTTCCGACCAGCTCACGCTCTCGATGTTGCCGTTCATCGGCAGCGCAAGGTCGTAGTCGAGGCGCCCGCCCGCCGTCTCTTGCCACAACGCGACCAGTGCCTCGGGAATCGGTCCTGCGCAGAGGGCCTGCACGGCGGCGATCTGCTGTGCCGGCATCGGCGGCTGCGCATCGAAGATCACGCGGTCCGCGAACATCACGACGCCGTGTGCCCGCAAGGTGGAGATCTCGTCGGGTGAGAACCGGATGTTGTGCATGGCAGTGGCCTCCGTCGTTGTTGCCAAAAATGTAGCGCTTTGCGCGGGTGTGGCAACCGGTACATGCGAGCGTTCAGCCTGTTGATTGCGAAACGACTGGCCATTCGATGCGTTCGAAGAGGCGCATCAGCCTCGCCTTGCGCGCCGGATTGAACTGGCCGATCCACGCGATGTGGCCCAGGAGGTGGCCGCGGAAATCGGCGACCTTCGCGCGGTTCTGGCTCGCGGGGCCGTGCAGCACGCACTGATGCAGCACTGCTTTCAAACGGTCGAAGTCGGCGCGCGGCGTATTCGCTTTCTCGTTCACGACCACGCCTGTCACGCGCTGTTGGTGATGCCGCGGCATGCAACGCACCTTGCGCGGATGAAGCGCGAAACCCTCGTCGGCCGAGATGCCATCGACCCAGGCACGCAGCGCGCTGAACCGTCCGCGCAGCGACGCGGGCCCCGAGAACACGAGGTCGTCCGCATAGCGCGTGTAGGTCGCGCCGAAGATCCACGCCAGCCCTTCGAGCCGCAGGTCGAGGCGAAAGGCGCACAGGTTCGCGAGCGCGGGCGAGCAGGGCGACCCCTGCGGCAGATGCGGCTCGGCCAGGCGCTTGGCGCCCATCCAGTCGAGCCCGCCGTCGTCGCGAAGGCGCTCGATCACCGCTGCCGACGTGCGGTGCGTGCACAGCGCGGTGAGAGCGCGCGCCACGCCCTCGGGATAGCCCAGCGTGCGCCACAGCGCATGCACACGCGAGGCGCGAATGCTGGGAAAGAAGTCGCGCAGGTCGAAGCCGATCACCACCTCCTTGCCAACGTGCGCGGCCGCATGGCTCGCGACCGAGCGTTCCTGCACGAAGCCGTGGGCGGCCTCATGCACGGGCACCCGCTGCAGCAGGTCGTCGAGGATGCGACGCTGCGCACGTTTGAGGTCGGCCTTGGGAATCTCGAGCAACCGCAGACCGCCGAGGCGCTTGGGCTGCAACTGGTAGCGGTAGTGCGATGCGAGGCGAGGGCTCGATGCGTCGGGTGTACGGAAGGCCTGCGATGCGGCGGTGAGCCATGCGAGGCGGTCGGGTTCGAGTTCGAGCCATTGCGCAAGATCGGCCAGCGTGGGCAGCCGAGGCAAGGCGAAGTGATCGAGGCCCATCGGGCGCGGGAGCATGTCGGCGGGACGCAGGATGAGCCTGCGGATGCGGGGCGGCTCGTCCTGTTCGAAGGCGAGTTCCAGCGCTGGCGTCTCGAGGATCGCCTGCGTCAGTCCGGGAAGATCGGTGCGCTCCCAAGTCGCGAGCGATCGCTTGCCGAGTTCTTCGGCCAGCAGTTTCAGCCACGGCAGGTTGACGCCAAGTGCCGCCTCGGCCCGCGCACGCAACGCATCCGGCGTGGTGCCGCCGGGCTGCCTCGCGTCGGCCAGCAGGGCATGCGCGAGGCCGCGTGCAATCCATTCCCTGTAGCTCGGTTCGCGCGTCGTCATGAAGGCGGTGAAGTGGAACGAAGGTGGCAACCGGCCCTTCAACCAGCCGGTGATGCGCCAGCTGCGCTGCGCGACAGCGCAGTCCCGCTCACGCGCCGAAATGTGTACCCATCCATCCACCGCGGGGGTGCCCCGCAGCACAAGGAAAGCGACGAATCGCTTGCCTTGTCGAGTCTTGAAGGTCCGGTGCCGCGGCGATTGTTGCACGCGGCCTGCGACGCTCAGAGGTCGGTGCGCAGCTTCCAGATCTCGGGGAACAGCACCACGTCGAGCATCTTGCGCAGGTAGCTCACGCCGCCCGTGCCGCCGGTGCCGCGCTTGAAGCCGATCACGCGTTCGACCGTCGTCACATGGCGAAAGCGCCAGAGGCGGAAGGCGTCTTCGAGGTCGGTGAGTTTTTCGCCGAGCTGGTACAGGTCCCAGTGGTCGTGCGGGTTGCGGTAGACCACGAGCCATGCCGCCTCGACGCCGTCGCTCGATTCGTAAGGCTGCGTCCAGTCGCGCTCCAGCCGGTCGGCTGGCACCGGCAGGCCGTGGCGCGCGAGAAGGCGCAGGGACTCGTCGTAGAGCGACGGCGAGCGGTAGGCCGCTTCGACCTGCGCGAGCAGATCGGCGCGGTGCGCGTGCGGCTTGAGCATCGCGGCGTTCTTGTTGCCGAGCGCGAACTCGATGCAGCGGTACTGCGCGCTCTGGAAGCCGCTGGAGTTCGCGAGGTAGGGGCGCATCGCCGTGTACTCGGGCGGCGTCATGGTCGAGAGCACGGTCCATGCGCTCACGAGCTGCTCCATGATGCGGCTCACGCGCGCGAGCATCTTGAAGGCGTCGGCCAGCTTCTCGTCGGCGATGCAGGTGGTGGCGGCGCGCAGTTCGTGCAGCATCAGCTTCATCCAGAGCTCGCTGGTCTGGTGCTGCACGATGAACAGCATTTCGTCGTGCGCGGGCGAAAGCGGATGCTGGGCGTTGAGGATCTCGTCCAGGTGCAGGTAGTCGCCGTAGCTCATCGACTTGCTGAAGTCCAGCTGCGCCTTCTCTTCGTGGACGATGTTCTCGGGGGATTTGTCTGTGCTCATGATGTGTGCCGGCCGGTCATCGCCAGACCACGGCGGTGTAGGAAGACAGGCCCATGCCGGATTCTTTCTTCGGATAGACGAAGCGCACGACCTCGTTCTTGCGCTTGAACTCCTGGTAGGTCTCGCCGCCCGGGATGCGGCCCTTGTCGGCCGGTGCGTAGCCCGCGGCGCGAGCTTCCTTCACGAGCACGTCGAAGACAGCCTTGTCGGTCGTCGAGAACTGGATGCTGTTTTCGCCGGCGCGGTTTTCCACATAGGTGGACTTCATGACGTTGGTGGTGTGGTCGCCCGCGAACTTGTCGTACTCGATCATGCTGACCCACTCGGTCGTGGTCTTGTCCCGGTAAGAGAACCCCTGGCGCTTGATCTCCTGCCGGAAGGCGTCGGGAGACATGGCGACGAAGGCCTTGAGCTGGGGCAGGGTGAAGTTCGGCTGCTGCGCGAAGGCCGGGGCAGCCAGCATCAGGAGCGACGCGAAGAACGCGATCAATCGATGTTTCATGGAAAGGCGTTGCTCAGGTCACTGCGTTCTTGCGGTTGAATTCTTCGCGCTTCCACTCGCCGGATTCGAGCACCTGCACGAGGTGTTCGACCGAGTTCCACACGTCCTCGAAGCCGATGTACAGCGGCGTGAAGCCGAAGCGCAGGATGTCGGGCATCTGCGAATCGCCGGCGCGGTAGTCGCCGATGACGCCGCGCGCGATCAGCGCCTGCACGATGGCGTAGGCGCCTTCTTCGCGGCTGAGGCAGACCTGCGAGCCGCGCTGTGCGTGGTCGCGCGGGGTGATGAGCGAGAGACCTTGTCCGGCGCAGCGCTCCTCGACCAGCGCGATGAAGAGGTCGGTGAGCGCGAGCGACTTGGTGCGCAGCGCAGCCATCGCGCCCTGGTCCTTGTTGAAGGCTTCGGCGGCAAGCACGGTGTCCAGGCCGCATTCCAGACCCGCCAGCGCAATGATGGGTTGCGTGCCGCAGAGATAGCGGCCGACGCCCGGCGCGGGACGGTAGTGCGGCGTGAATTCGAATGGCGCCGCATGCCCCCACCAACCCGACAGCGGCTGCTCGAACTGGCCCGCGTGCTTCGTATTGACCCAGGCGAAAGCCGGTGCGCCGGGGCCGCCGTTCAGGTACTTGTAGCCGCAGCCGATCGCGTAGTCGGCGTTGCTGTCGTTGAGTGCGACCGGCACGGCGCCCGCGCTGTGCGCGAGGTCCCACACCGTGAGCGCGCCGGCTGCGTGCGCGGCGGCCGTGATGGCCTTCATATCGTGCATTTCGCCGGTGCGGTAGTTAACGTGCGTGAGCATCAACACGGCCACTTCGTCTGTCAGCACCGCAGGTAGTTCGCTCGCGTCGATCAGCTTGAGCGTGAAGCCGCGCTCGCGGCACAGCGACTCGGCGATGTAGAGGTCGGTCGGGAAGTTGCTGCGCTCGCTCACCACCAGCCTGCGGCCGCTTTCCTTCTGCTGCGAGAGCGCGGCGAACAGCACCTTGTAGAGATTGACCGAGGTGCTGTCGGTGCACACCACTTCGCCGGGCGCTGCGCCGATGAGTCGGGCCACCTTGTCGCCCAGGCGCTGCGGCAGGTCGAACCAACTGGCGGTGTTCCACGAGCGGATGAGGCCTTCGCCCCATTCCTTGGTCACGACTTCGGCGATGCGGGCTGGCGCGGACTTGGGCAGCACGCCGAGCGAGTTGCCGTCGAGGTACAGCACGCCCTCGGGAAGGATGAATTGGTCGCGCAGGGCGCGCAGCGGGTCTTGCGCGTCGAGCGCGCGGCAGTCTGCAAGGGTCGTCATGGTGAAAGGTTTCAGCGGGGAAGATCGCGCAGCACGGCGCGAACGGGAGAAGCATCGGCGCTCACCAGCTTGAGCGGCAGCGCGATGAGTTCGTAGTCGCCCTCGGGCACGGCGTCGAGCACGAGGTTTTCGAGCACGCGCAGGTCCAGGCGGCGAATGCGTTGGTGGCTCTCCAGCGTCTTGCTGTCGGCCGGGTCGATGCTGGCGGTGTCGATGCCGATGAGCTTCACGCCCATCGCCGCGAGGCGCTCGACGGTGGCGGGCGCATAGGCCGCCAGTTGCGGGTCCCAGTGGCCAACCGGCATGGTGGCGTAGGTGCGCACCAGCACGCGGGGCGGCAGGTCGCTCGTGACCGCATGCGCGATGTGCTCCCACTCGATCAGCGGCCCCTTGGCGATCGCATGGATCACCCGGCACGGGCCGAGGAAGGGCGCGAGGTCGACGTGGCCGATGGTCTGGCCCTCGGGGTCGTAGTGCAGAGGCGCATCGGCATGCGCGCCGATGTGGGGCGAGAGCTTGATCTCGCTGACGTTGACCGGGCACTCCGGTGAAATGGTCGCGGCCCAGCGCTGCTGGTAGGGCGTGTCGCCGGGGAACACCGGCGCGCCTTCATGCACCGGAGGGGAGATGTCCCAGACGCGGGGTTGGGGTTGCAGAGAACGCATGGCGCGAAGTTAGCGCCGGGCGAGGGGTCGTGGTGTCGGTTATTTCCAACACACCTCGTGACCAGATGCTGTGACTCAGGCGTCCAGCGCGGGGAGGCCGTGCCGGGCGCGCGCCCGTTCGCAGGCGTCGCTGCCGGACTGCAACTCGTGGCACGGGTTGGGGCGCCATTCGTAGATGCCGCAGGCGACGGTCTGGCCGATCTTTCCGGTGAGCGCCGCGCAGCGCATCGGCGTGTGGTCGGTGCCGCGCATTCGGCAGAGCGCGTCGTTCACCTCGACTGCAAGGCCGGACGGCACGCGGCCACCGTTCTCGTCGAGCTCATGCACGCTGAAATCGACGCGGTAGCTGGCGCAGCAGGCGCCGCATTGCTGGCAAGGAGACACGCGGCCGCGCCTTCTTTCTCAGGTGCTCGTCAGAGCCTGCCGAGCAGCAGGAACTCCATCAAAGCCTTTTGTGCGTGGAGGCGGTTCTCGGCCTCGTCCCACACGACTGACTGCGGGCCGTCGATGACCTCGGCCTGCACTTCCTCCCCACGGTGCGCGGGCAGGCAGTGCATGAAGAGGGCGCCGGGCTGGGCGATGCGCATCATGTCCTCGTCGACGCACCAATCGGCGAAGGCCTTGCGGCGCGCCTCGTTCTCGGCCTCGTAGCCCATGCTGGTCCAGACGTCGGTGGTGACGAGGTCGGCGCCGCGGCAGGCTTCCATCGGGTCCTTGAAGACCTTGTAGCTGTCGCCCGAGCGGATGCCGGCGATCGACTGGTCCACCTCGTAGCCGCTGGGCGTGCTCACGTGCACCGTGAAGCCCAGGATCTCGGCCGCCTGCAGCCAGGTGTTGGCCATGTTGTTGCCGTCGCCCACCCAGGCCACGGTCTTGCCCTGGATCGATCCGCGGTGCTCGATGTACGTGAAGATGTCCGCCAGGATCTGGCAGGGGTGGAACTCGTTCGTGAGGCCGTTGATGACCGGCACGCGCGAGTGCGCGGCGAAGGCATCGATCTTGGTCTGCTCATAGGTGCGGATCATCACGAGGTCGACCATGCGGCTGATGACCTTGGCGCTGTCCTCGATGGGCTCGGCGCGGCCCAGCTGGCTGTCGCCGGTGGTCAGGTGCACCACGCTGCCGCCCAGCTGGTACATGCCGGCCTCGAAGCTCACGCGGGTGCGCGTGCTGGCCTTCTCGAAGATCATGGCCAGCGTGCGGTCGACCAGCGGCTGGTGCTTTTCATACGTCTT
The DNA here is from genome assembly GCF_000184745.1 of Variovorax paradoxus EPS. NCBI lineage: Bacteria > Pseudomonadati > Pseudomonadota > Betaproteobacteria > Burkholderiales > Comamonadaceae > Variovorax > Variovorax paradoxus. The sequence continues at coordinate 1,789,576 of NC_014931.1, forward strand.
GAACTTCTTCTTGATGATCGCCATGCGATCGAAGAGGTAGACGTACTCGTCGGCCGTGAGGTCGGCGAACTGCAGGTAGTGGCGGATGGTGGGCTGTGTCGTGGCGGTCGTCATTGCGCGGCAGGCTCCGACAGGAAGTTTTTGACGATCGGCGCGAGGATCGCGACGATTTCGTCGGCCTCGGCAATGCTCAGGATGAGCGGCGGCACGAGGCGGATCACCTTGTCGGCGGTCACGCTCAGCAGCAGGCCGGCGTCGCAGGCGCGGTTCAGGATCACGCCGCAGGGACGGTCGAGTTCGATGCCGAGCATCAGGCCCTGGCCGCGGATTTCCTTCACGCCGGGCAGGCCGCCGATTTCGCGTTCCAGTGCTGCTTTCAGGTGCGCGCCGACGGTGGCGGCGTTCTCGAGCAGCTTGTGCTCTTCCATGATGCGGATGGTTTCCACGCCGGCACGCATCGCGAGCGGGTTGCCGCCGAAGGTGGTGCCGTGGTTGCCCGGTCCGAAGATGTTGGCGGCCTTCGGGCCGGCCACCACGGCGCCGATCGGCACTCCCGAGCCCAGGCCCTTGGCCAGAGGCATCACGTCGGGCTTGATGCCCGCCCACTGGTGCGCGAACCACTTGCCGGTGCGGCCCATGCCGCACTGCACTTCATCGATCATCATGAGCCAGTCGCGCTCGTCGCAGAGTTGGCGCACTTGCTTCAGGTAGTCCACGCGCATCGGGTTGATGCCGCCTTCGCCCTGGATGGTCTCGAAGAACACGGCCACCACGTTGGGGTTGCCTTCGGTGGCCTTCTTGAGCGCCTCGATGTCGTTCAGCGGCACGCGGATGAAGCCCTCGACCAGCGGGCCGAAGCCGGCCTGCACCTTGGGGTTGCCGGTGGCCGACAGGGTGGCGATGCTGCGGCCGTGGAAGGCGGCTTCGTAGACGACGATTTCGGGACGCTCGATGCCCTTGTCGTGGCCGTACTTGCGCGCCAGCTTGAGGGCCGCTTCGTTGGCTTCGAGACCGGTGCAGCAGAAGAAGGCGTTGGTCAGGCCCGAGAGCTCGGTCAGCTTGGTGGCGAGCTGCTCCTGGCCGGGCACGTGGTAATAGTTGGAGCTGTGGATCAGCTTGGTCAGCTGGTCCTGCAGCGCGGGCACCAGCTCGGGGTGGTTGTGGCCCAGCGTGTTGACGGCGATGCCGCCCAGGCCGTCCAGGTAGGCCTTGCCCGCGGTGTCCCAGACTCGGCAGCCCTGGCCATGCGACAGTGCGATCGGCAGGCGACCGTAGGTGTTCATGACGTGGGGCGAGGTGGGTTGGGCGGTAGCGCTCATTGGGTTCTCCAGATAGGGAACGCGGATTCTAGGCGTGCGTTTTGACGGCTTCGTTGAGGATTCCGCATTACAGCAATGCCCGCTCTTCAGGATGCAAAAAGTGCCCCGGATAGAATCCGTTGCTGCACCGCAGCACCTGTTTCGGTCGCCTCAATCAACGATGATTTCCCCCACCGCCAAAGAAATCTTCATCCAGGGCATCACCCGTGATGGCCGGACCTTCCGCCCCAGCGACTGGGCCGAGCGGCTGGCGGGCGTCATGAGCTCCTTCCGGCCCGGCGGCGCCTTTCCGGGCAGTTATCTGAGCTATTCGCCGTGGTGCGTGCCGACGAGCATCAACGGGATCAAGTGCGTGATCGTGAACCGCGACCTGCGCGATGCCGAGCCCATGGCCTGGGATTTCTGCGTGAACTTCGCAAAAGACAACGACCTGCAGGTCTCCGAGGTGTGTCCGGCGGCGCCCGCACCGGCCGCGCCGAAGGCCGCGCAGACCCCGGTGGCGACCGTGGTGCGGTCGGAGCCCACCGCGCCGGTGATTCCCGTCGAGCAGCCCAAAACCTGACGCCCATGAAAAAACCGCCCGAAGGCGGTTTTTTACACTTTGCTGCAGCGCACCCCGATCAAACGGCGGACCGGAGAATTCCGATCCGGGCTTGCCTGACAGGTGTCAGGCGGCGGCCTTTTCAGGCGCGAGGGCGAGGGCCTTGACCTTGGCCGACAGGCGGCTCTTGTCGCGGGCTGCCTTGTTCTTGTGGAAGATGCCCTTGTCGGCGACGGTGTCGACGATGCTCTGGGCCTTCGCGAACAGTTCGCTTGCCTTGGTCTTGTCGCCAGCCAGAACAGCCTTTTCGACGTTCTTGACCGCGGTACGGTATTTGGAGCGCAGCGAGGTGTTCGCAGCGTTGAGCTTGGTGTCCTGGCGGACGCGCTTACGGCCGGAGGCGAGGCGCGGGTTCTTTTTCTTGGGCTTGGCGGATGCCATGATTTAGTTCCTTAGGTGTCTGAGGATGATGCAGCAAAGCCCGCGATTATAAGCTGGCCGGCCCTCCCCAGCCAATTTGGCCGATTTGGTGGCCCTTGGGCACCCCTACACTCGCCCGGTGTCCCTGCTCAAATCCGCCTCCACCGTTTCCCTGCTGACCCTCGCCTCGCGCATCACGGGCCTCGTGCGCGACGTGCTTTTCGCCTCGGTGTTCGGCGTCAGCGCGCTCACCGATGCTTTCAACGTCGCCTTTCGCATCCCCAACCTGTTCCGGCGGGTCTTCGGCGAAGGCGCCTTCAGCCAGGCCTTCGTGCCAGTGCTGGCCGGGCGCAAGACGGAATCCGGCGAGGAGGGCGCCAAGGAGCTGATCGACCACGTCGCCACGCTGCTGACCTGGACCCTGCTGGTGGTCTGCGTGGCCGGCGTGGTCGGCGCGCCGCTCTTGGTCTGGGCCATGGCCAGCGGCTTGAAGGGATTCGACGCGGCCATCGTCATGACGCGCTGGATGTTCCCCTACATCGGCTTCATGTCGCTGGTGGCGCTGGCGGGCGGCATCCTCAATACATGGCGCAAGTTTGCGGTGCCGGCGGCCTCGCCGGTGCTGCTGAACCTGGCGCTGATCTTTTCCATCGTGGTCGGCGCACCGCTGTTCCGGCGCTATGGCATCGAGCCGATCTACGCCCAGTGCGTGGGCGTGCTGGTCGGCGGCGTGCTGCAGCTGGCCCTGCAGATTCCCGCGTTGCGCGCGCTCAACCTGATGCCGCGCGTCGGCGCGAGCTTCAAGGCGCTGCGCGCCGCCTGGACCGACCCGACCACCCGCAAGGTGATGAAGCTGATGCTCCCCGCGTTGCTCGGCGTGAGCGTCGCGCAGATCTCGCTGCTCATCAACACGCAGATCGCCTCGCACCTCGCGACCGGCAGCGTGACTTGGGTGGTCAACGCCGACCGCTTGATGGAGTTCCCCACAGCAATGCTCGGCGTCGCGCTCGGCGTGGTGCTGATGCCGCAGCTGTCCAGCGCCCGCGCTGCCAAGGACGACGCGCGCTATTCCGCGCTCCTCGACTGGGGCCTTCGCCTCGTGGTGCTGCTCTCTGCCCCGTGTGCCATCGCGCTTTTGCTCTTCGCGCAGCCGCTGGTCGCTGTGCTCTTCCACAACGGCGCTTTCGGCGACGAGGACGTGAAACGCACCACCCTGGCGCTGATGGGCTACGGCGTGGGCCTGGTCGGCATCGTGGCCATCAAGATCCTCGCGCCCGGCTACTACGCAAAGCAGGACACGCGCACACCGATGCTGATCGCCGTGGGCGTGCTGGTATTCACTCAGGTGCTCAATTTCTTCCTGGTGCCGGTGCTGCAGCATGCGGCACTGACGCTCACGATCGCCATCGGCGCGCTGGTCAATGCAACCTGGCTGCTGGTGGGCCTCGTGCGCCGCGGCAGCTACAAGCCCGAACCCGGCTGGGGCAAGTTCACGCTGCAGGTTTTGGCCGGTACGCTGGTGCTGGCGGCTTTCCTGGTGTGGGGCGCACGCTATTTCGACTGGATCGGCCTGCGCGCGCAGCCCCTGCATCGCATCGGCCTCCTGGCCGGGCTCGTCGCGGGCGCCGCGCTGATCTATTTCGCCATCCTGGCGGCCGTTGGGGTGCGGCTGCGCAGTTTCATGCGCCGTTAGGCCGCCTGGCGATACCTGTGCAATACGCATGTGTCCCGCCTTGACGCTCCCCGGATGCTCCTCTACAAAGACACATGACGTTCACATTTCAGGTCCCAACCGCTCTGGAATATTTCGAATCGCTCGTCCGCAGCGATGACCATTTCCCGCTGCTCGAGGCGGCCGCCAGCCTGGCGCAAGACGAATACCCCGAACTCGATGTCCAGCAGGTCCTCGGCGACGTCGACCAACTCCTCGCCCGCCTGAAGCGCCGCCTCCCGGCCGACGCCGCACCGCTCGCCCGGCTGCGCGCGCTGAACCAGTTCTTCTTCAACGACCTGAACTTCGGCGGCAACGTCAACGACTACTACGACCCGGACAACAGCTACCTGAACGCCGTGCTGCGCACCCGCCGCGGCATTCCGATTTCGCTGGCGGTGCTGTGGATGGAACTGGCGCAGGGCCTGGGCCTGCAGGCACGCGGCATCGGATTTCCGGGCCACTTCATGCTCAAGGTCACGCTGCCCAAGGGGCAGGTGGTGATCGATCCGTTCACCGGCAAGTCGCTCTCGCGCGAAGAGCTTGGCGAGCGGCTGGAGCCCTACAAGCGCAGCAACGGGCTGGTCGGCGACTTCGACGTGCCGCTGGGCCTCTACCTGCAACCGGCCAGTTCGCGCGAGATCATTGGCCGCATGCTGCGCAACCTGAAGGAAGTGCACCGCGCGCAGGAAGACTGGCAGCGCGCCATCGCCGTGCAGGATCGCCTGATCGCGCTCTTGCCCAGCGCCTGGGGCGAGTACCGCGACCGCGGCATCGCGCACGCGGAGCAGGGCAACACCGCGCTGGCGGTGCACGACCTGGAGGTCTACCTGACCCACGCGGAGGACGCCCTGGACATCGACGCCATCGCCGAGCGCGTGGCCGCCTTGCGACGAACGGCCAACGGATGACCGCTAAGGCCGGCGTGAGCGGCGTGGGCGGCACGGCGCCCGACCTGGGCACCCTGCACGAATTCCATGGCGTGCAGCCGGTTTTGCCCGTATCGGATGTGTCCCGCGCCGCACGCTGGTTTCGCGACGTGCTGGGCTTCGAACTCGACTTCATCGCCGGCGAGCCGCCCAGCTATGCGCGGGTGAAAAAGGGCGACCGCAGCTACGGCGATCCCGTCTACCTGCGCCTCTGGCAGTGCAACACCCGCGGAACTCCGCCCTGGCGCGGCGAAATCGTCATCCACGTGGGCAAGGACATCGACGGCCTGCACGACGCCTATGTGAAGCGCGGCGTGACGGTCATCGAGCCGCCTGTCTCCCAACCCTGGGGCCTGCGCGAATTCGCGATCCGCGAACCCGATGGACATGTGCTGCGCTTCTGCGGCTACTTGCCCTGAATTTCTGAAACGCAAAATTACATCTGGACCGATGCGAGCGTGTCGATCCGGCTTCCGTTCGTCCGACGTGAGTACAGGAGCAGGCGATTTCAGCGGCTCCCGATTTCATCAACTTTCAGGAGAAACGACATGCGATTCATGATTCTGGTCAAGGCGAACAAGGATTCCGAAGCGGGCGTGATGCCCAGCACCGAAATCCTCACCGAGATGGGCAAGTTCAACGAAGAGCTGGTCAAGGCCGGCGTGCTGCTGGCGGGCGAGGGCCTGCATCCCAGTTCCAAGGGCGCGCGCGTGCGCTGCGAAGGCTCGAAGCGCACCGTGATCGACGGGCCCTTCGCTGAAACCAAGGAACTGCTGGCCGGCTTCTGGCTGCTGCAGGTCAAGTCGAAGGAAGAAGCCATCGAGTGGATCAAGCGCAGCCCCTTCCAGGAGGGCGAGATCGAGATCCGCCAGGTGTTCGAAGCCACCGACTTCGGCGATTCGATGACGCCCGAACTGCTGGCGCAGGAAGACCGCCTGCGGGCCGAATCCGCCAAGCGCACCGGCGCTGCAGGCTGAACACTCGAATCCCAAGGAGACACACCATGCGATTCATGATGCTGATGATTCCCCACGGCTACGAGACGGCCGCCCCCGGCACGATGCCCGAGGACCGCGAGGCGATGGCCGCGATGATGGCCTACAACGAATCCCTGCAGAAAGCCGGCGTGCTGATCAGCTGCGACGGCCTGCATCCACCCTCGATGGGCGCGCGCGTGAGCTTTCCGGGGCGCAAGCCGAAGGTGGTCGACGGCCCCTTCGCCGAGGTCAAGGAAGTGCTGGGCGGCTACTGGGTCATCGAAGTCGCTTCGCGCGCCGAGGCCATCGAATGGGCCACGCGCTGCCCGGGCGGGGAGAACGAGGTCATCGAGGTGCGGCAGATCCAGGAACTGGAGGATTATTCGCCCGACCTACAGGCCGTGGCCGAGAGCTTCCCGTCGATGCAGACGGTGAAGAAATAGCCGTCTTACTGTTCGCGAACCAGCCGGGTGCCCACGAGCGTGTAGCGCGTGTCCGGTGCGTTCCAGTTGCGGTACGCGGCGCGCGCGTAGAACGGCCAGGTGTGCCAGGAGCCCCCGCGGCGCACCCGCACCGTGCCCTCGGCTGGGCCCTGCGGGTCGTCGACCGGGGAGCGCGCGTAGTATTCCTCGCCATGCCAATCGGCCACCCACTCCCAGGCATTGCCGTGCATGTCGTAGAGGCCCCAGGCGTTCGGCGCGAAGCTGCCGACCGGCGCGGTGAATGCGAAGCCGTCGTCGCCTTTCAGCGCCATCGGCGCCCAGCGCGGCCAGTACCTGGCGGTGCGCGCATCGAACACGTTGGCCGTGCGCAGCAGCGATTGCGGATCGTCGCCCGCGCTGTAGCGCGTGCGGGTGCCGGCGCGGCAGGCGTATTCCCACTCGGCCTCGGTCGGCAGCCGGTAGCGCTTGCCTTCGGACTTGCTCAGCCAAGCGGCAAGCGCCTGCGCGTCGTTCCAGGTCACGTTGACGACGGGGTGCTCGTCGCTTTGTGCAAAGCCCGGGTTGCGCCAGGAGTAGCGCACGTCCCGCCCTTCGAAGGCATCGCCGCGCCGGGTCGTGGCCGGGTCGTAGTCGGCGCGCCAGCCGTAGCCGCCGGTGCCATCGGCGACCGACTCCGGCACGTAACCCGAGGCTTCGACAAAACGGCGGAACTGGCCGACCGTCACCTCGTGCTGACCCATCCAGAACGAGCGCGTGATGCGCACGCGATGCACCGGCCCCTCGTCGCCCAGCTTGGTGAAACGCTCCTTCGGCAGCTCGGGGTAGGCGGCGGCCAGCGCTTCGGGCGTCTCGTCGCTGCCCATCATGAATTCGCCGGCCGGCAACTTGACGAAGGCCATGCCGAGGCTGTTGCGTTCGACCTCGGCAGCCTGGACGCTGCCCAGGATGAGGCACAGGATCAGAAGACACTGTTTCATGGCCGCATGCTAGCGCGCGCAACGAGCGCAAAAGAGGGGGCTGTAGCGTGAGCGACAGCAGGGACCAAGCGGCCATCCACCGCGCCATCGACGCCGTCTGGCGCATGGAATCGGCCAAGATCATCGCCACCGTCGCGCGCATGGTGCGCGACGTGGGCCTGGCCGAAGAACTGGCGCAGGACGCCTTGGTCGCCGCGCTGGAGCAATGGCCCGGGGCCGGCGTGCCCGACAACCCCGCCGCCTGGCTCACGCAGGTGGCCAAGCACCGCGCTCTCGACCGCTTGCGCCACGGCCAGCTGGCCGAACGCAAGGCGCCCAAGATCGGCCGCGAACTCGACGCGCAGCACGAGATGGCGCAGGCCGATTTCGCCGAAGCGGTCGATGCGGCCATCGACGACGACATCGGCGACGATTTGCTGCGCCTCGTCTTCACCGCCTGCCACCCGGTGCTTTCGACCGAGGCGCGCGTGGCGCTCACATTGCGGCTGATGGGCGGCCTCACGACCGACGAGATCGCCCGCGCCTTCCTGGTGCAGGAGGCCACTGTGGCGCAGCGCATCGTGCGCGCCAAGCGCACCCTGCTCGAGGCGCGCGTGCCTTTCGAGGTGCCGCGCCGCCACGAGCTCGAAGCGCGTCTGGCTTCGGTGCTCGAGGTGCTCTACCTGATCTTCAACGAGGGCTACTCGGCCACCGCCGGCGACGACTGGATGCGTCCCGCGCTCTGCGATGAGGCGATGCGCCTGGGCCGCATCGTGGCCGGGCTGGTACCCGACGCGTCGGAGGTGCACGGCCTCGTGGCGCTGATGGAAATCCAGGCCTCCCGCACGGCTGCGCGCGTCGGCGCCTCGGGCGAACCGGTGCTGCTGCTCGAACAGAACCGCGCGCGCTGGGACCAGATGCTGATCCGCCGCGGCCTCGCGGGACTCGCGCGGGCGGAGGCGTTAGGCGCACTGGGCCCCTACGCCTTGCAGGCCGCCATCGCCGCCTGCCACGGCCGCGCGCGCACCGCCGAGGAGACCGACTGGCCGCGCATCGCCGCGCTCTACGACGCGCTGGCCGAACTTGCACCGTCACCCATCGTCGAACTCAATCGCGCGGTCGCGCTGTCGATGGCCTTCGGGCCGGCGGCGGGGCTCGAGGTGGTCGATGCGCTCATGGACGAGCCGGCGCTCAAGGGCTACCACCTGCTGCCGACGGTGCGCGGCGATCTGCTCTTCAAGCTCGGCCGCCGCGACGAGGCGCGCAAGGAATTCGACCGCGCCGCCTCGCTCACGCGCAACACCCGCGAACAGGCGTTGCTGCGGGCGCGTGCGCGGGCCTGCACGGCCTAAGTCTTCAGTGCGGTGTTCGCTTCCGACGGCGAGCCGGGCAATCCGAACTGGTGCCACGCCCGCCGCAGTTGCGTGTCGGAGCCGAAGCCCGACAGCTCCGCCGCACGCGTGACGCTCGCGCCCGACGACAGCGCCAGTTGCGCCGCCGCGAGCCGCAGCCGCCGCAAATAGGCCAGCGGCGCCACGCCCGCATGCTCCACGAAGAGCCGCGTGAGGTGCCGCGCCGAGGTGTGGGCTACCTGGGCCATGCGCGGCACGCTCCATTCGGCCTGCGGCTGTTCGCTCACGGCGTCCTGCACGCGGTGCAGTGCGGCGTGCAGGTGGTTGCGGTAGGCCAGAAAGGGCGAGAGCTCCGGGTCGTGCGGGCCGCGCCGCAGCGCCACCACCATCGTCTGCGCCACTTGCGCCGCGAGCGCTTCGCCGCAGGTCTCGGCGATGCGATGCAGCACGAGGTCGATGCCGGTCGTGACGCCCGCGCTGCTGTAGAGCGGCGGATCGATCACGAACACGCGGTTGCTCACCACGTCGCAGCGCGGCTCCACCGCGCGCAACTCGTCCAGGTGATGGTGGTGTGTGGTGGCGCGCCGCCCCGCGAGCGCGCCGGCATGCGCCGCCAGCACCGCTCCCGCGCAGACCGTGACCAGCTCGACGCGGCCGCGCTCGAAACGCTGGCCGCGCAGCCAGTGCAGCAGGTCCTGTGTCTCGGGGTTGTCGATGGCGATGGTCTGGCCGGTCAGGCCGACGAGCACGACCCAGGCGGGGCCGTCCCATTGCGCGGGCAGCGGCGAGAGCCCGGCGAGCGCGACGCCGACCGAGGCCATGGACGTCGGCCGCGGGCTGGCGAACTCGATCGCGAAACGCTCGGGCCGGCCCGACGCCACGAGCCGCTGGTTCGCGATCCGCAGCGCCTCGGCCGGCCCGGCCCAGTCGAGCACGAGGCTGCCGGGGAGCAGCACGAAAACTACGCGGATGGGTGGCTGCTGTTGTGCGTCCATGCGTAGTCCATCTGGCGCGCGGTGCGTTCGGCCAACGCGCGGCCTGCGAGGCGCTCGACCAGGTGCAGGCTCATGTCGATGCCTGCGCTGATCCCGGCCGAACTGACGATGCGGCCGGTGTCGACCCAGCGCTCGTCGTCGCGCACGTCGAGTTTCGGGAATTGCGCGCGCAGGTCGGCGATGTCTTCCCAGTGCGTGGTGACGGCCTCCTGCGTGACCACGCCGCTCCTGGCGAGCAGGAAGACGCCGGTGCAGACCGAGGCGACGATCTGCGCGCCGGCCGCGCAATCGGCGATCCAGCGCAGGGTTTCGGGGCTCGCCATCGGCGCATCGACCACGCCGCCGGGAACGATCAGCACGTCGGCGGCCGGGTTGCTTGCGACGGTGTGGTCGGCGAGCAGTTGCAGGCCGGCTCGCGCCTGTACGGGCCGGCCGGGCGACGTGAGCGCGACCGACGCGACTTCGAACGGCGCCGCCGTGCCCGGCTGCAGGCGCTGGCTGACGCGGCTGGCGGTGGTGAACACCTCGAAGGGGCCGGCGAAATCCAACGCCTCGACGCCGTCGTAGGCCAGGATCAGCACGCGCAACGCGGTCATGCCACTGAACCAGCGCGTTCCAGCGCCTGCGGCACGCTGCAGATCGTCGCGAAACGGCCGGCCAGCACGGCGGCGGTGCGCGACTTGATGTCGGCCGCCAGCAGCGGTTGGCCGTCGGGCTGCACCATGTCGAAGGTCAGCGTGGCGTCGGTCACGTAGTCGACCTCCCAGCCCAGGTCCGAGGCGTGGCGGGTGGTGGTTTCGCAGCACTGCTCGGTGCGAATGCCGCTCACGATCAGCCGGCGGATGCCGTTCTCGGTGAGCCAGACATCGAGCCCGCTGTTGACCAGCGCGCTGTGGCGGTGCTTGGTGAAGGTGGCGGCAGCCTGGAACGGCACGAGCCCGTCGATTGGGTGGACATGGCCGGATTCCACGGCAAATGGATTGCTCGCATCGCTGGGCTCATCGACATGGAAGATGCGCACGATCGGCAGGCCGGCCGCCGCGGCGCCTTCGATCAGCGCGTTCTGGGCGGCGAAGTAGGGCGCCGCGACGCTTTCGTCCCAGTAGGCGCGCTGGCGGAACGATTCCTGGGCGTCGATCACAATCAGACAGGTTTTCATGGCGGTGGCTGGCGCGGAAGCGGAGTGGATGATGCCGCCAATTCTTATGCGCCGCCAGGGGTTCGGTCCGCGCCGAAGCGGACCAGAACCGATCAGATCAGGACATCAAGAATGTCCTGCGGAGCCTCAGACCAGCGATGCGGCCTGCAGCTCTTTCTTCAGGTACGCGTAGTACAGCGGCGCTGCCACCAGCCCGGCCGGCCCGAACACCGCCTCGGCCACGAACATCACCGCGAGCAGCTCCCACACGCTCATCTGCGTGCGGGCGCCGACCACCTTGGCGTTGATCACGTACTCGGCCTTGTGAATCACGATCAGGAAGATCAGGCAGGCCGCCGCCGTGACCGGCGAAACCGACAGGCCCACCAGCGTGATCACCGAATTGCAGACCAGATTGCCCACGATCGGCACCAGCCCCGCCAGGAAGGTGAGGGTGATGAGCGCCGGCGTGTAGGGCAGGTGGGCGCCCCACAGCGGCATCAGGAACAGCAGGAAGATGGCGGTCAGCAGCGTGTTGAAGGCGGCGATCCAGAACTGGGCCGCCACGATCTGGGCAAAGGCCTCGCCGAAAGTCTCCACGCGCTGGTGCAGTTGCTCGGCCAGGGGCTTGCGCCGCAGGGGCGCTGCCGCCACGGCGGCCAGGCTGCCGACGATCAGCCCCACGTAGGAAAAGAGCAGCCCGTGCAGCCAGGCACGTCCGGCCATCGCGAGCGAGCCGGCCTGCGCGCGCAGGTAGTTGGCGATCACGCGCTGGATCTCGGCCGCGCCTTCGGGCAGGTAGGTCGCGATGTCGGGCGGCAGCTTGGAGCGCAGCTCGAGCACCGTGCGGGCGGTGTAGTCGAGCAGTTCACGGTACTGGTCAGGCGCATCGACGATGTACTCGCGCGCCTGCGACAGCCCCAGCGTGACCAGCGCGGCCGGGGCCAGCAGCACCACGATCACCGCCAGTACGCCGGCCCAGCCTGCGGCGCTGGAGCGCATGGCCGGAATGCGCAGCAGGCCCTTTTCGAGCAGGCGGGCGAACCAGCGCGTGAGCAGGAAGCCGATGCACACGCAGATGAGGCCGGGCAGCAGGTGCTCCCACATCACCAACATCAGCGCGCCCAGCATCAGCAGATAGCTGGCGAGCATCACGCCGCGCGAGGCCGTGGTCCGGACGATGGGCGCCGCGGGTGCGGCGGCGGTGAAGGTGGGTTGCGGCTTTTTGGCCATCCGGGGTTCGGGTGCGCTGCTCGGGTGCTTGGGGAAGGTGGAGTCGTCGGCGATCAGCCCACGACCACCGCGGCGCCTGCGCCGCGCTCGGCGATGACGCCGATCTCATGCACCTTTTCGCCCGATGCGCGCAGCGTGGCGGCGCAGGCGGCGGCTTCGGCCGCATCGATGACCACGACCATGCCGATGCCGTTGTTGAAGGTGCGGTTCATCTCGATGTCGTCGATGCCGGCGACCTTCTGCAGCCAGGCGAAAAGCTCGGTCTGCGGCCAGCTGCCCTTCTTGAGATGAGCGGCGGTGCCCTCGGGCAGCACGCGCGGAATGTTCTCGAGCAGGCCGCCGCCGGTGATGTGGGCGAGTGCCTTGATCGGGTGCTTGGCCAGCGCTTCGAGCACCGGCTTCACGTAGAGGTGGGTGGGCTCCATCACGGCTTCGCGGAAGGGCTTGCCGTCCAGCGTGGCGGGCAGGTCGGTGCCCGCGCGCTCGATCACCTTGCGTACCAGGCTGAAGCCGTTGGAATGCACGCCGGCCGAGGCCAGGCCGAGCACCACGTCGCCGGGTTTGACGTTCTGGCCGGTAAGGATCTTCGATTTTTCGACCGCACCGACTGCGAAGCCCGCCAGGTCGTACTCGCCAGCGGGGTACATGCCGGGCATTTCGGCGGTTTCGCCGCCGATGAGCGCGCAGCCCGAGAGCTCGCAGCCGCGCGCGATGCCGCCGATGACCGCTGCCGCGGTGTCGATCTCGAGCTTGCCGCAGGCGAAGTAGTCGAGGAAGAAGAGCGGCTCGGCGCCCTGCACCAGCACGTCGTTGACGCTCATGGCCACGAGGTCGATGCCGACGGTGTCGTGCATGTTCCACTCGAAAGCCAGCTTGAGCTTGGTGCCCACGCCGTCGGTGCCGCTCACCAGCACCGGCTCCTTGTAGCGCTTGGGCACCTCGAACAGGGCGCCGAAACCGCCGATGCCGGCCAGCACGCCTTCGCGCATGGTCTTCTTGGCCAGGGGCTTGATGCGGTCAATCAGCGCGTCGCCGGCATCGATATCGACACCGGCATCCTTGTAGCTGAGCGGGGTGGGCGTAGGGGAGGTCATGGGTGTGCGAAAGCGAACAAGAGAGCCCACAAGAGGCGGGGTGGTAGAGGCGCCGGCAACCGGAGCGGCCCGGCCGATAGAATTCCTGTTGATTTTAAGGGCCCCAGCGGCCCCCTCCATGAACCTTCCCGGGATGAAACAGCTCGCGCTCGATATCGGCATTGCGACGGGCCCCAGCTTCGACGCCTTTTTTGCCGGCCCCAACGAGGCGGCGCTGCGCCACCTGCAAGTGTGGGTGGGCAGCGCCGGCAGCCCCGCGCTGCACTCGCCGGTGCCCACCTATCTTTGGGGCGAAGGCGGCAGTGGCAAGACCCATCTGCTCGAATCGGTGCGTGTCGCACTGCGCGAGCAGGGCGCGAGCGTGGGCTGGCTGCACGCCGGCCTGCTCGAGCCGCCCGAGTTCGACGAGCGCTGGGGCGCCGTGCTGCTCGACGACGTGCACCTCTACACCGCCGTGCAGCAGCACGCGGCCTTCAACTGGTTCGTCAACGCCCAGACCCTGCAGCGCGGCGTGGTCGCCGCCGGCGCGCTGCCGCCGGCCGACCTGCCGCTGCGCGAAGACCTGCGCACCCGCCTGGGGTGGGGCCATGTGTTCCACCTGCAGGTGCTCAGCGAAACCGAACGCCGCGCGGTGTTGCGCCAGGCGGCGGATGCGCGCGGCGTGATGCTGTCCGACGACGTGCTCGATTTCATGCTGCACCGCTTCAGCCGCGACCTCGGCAGCCTGATGGAACTGCTCACGCAGCTCGACGGCTACGCGCTCCAGACACAACGCGCGATCACCATCCCGTTGATCCGATCCATGCTCGAAAACGAATAAGAAGAGCTTTCACAACCAATGATCAAGACATTCATCGACAAGCTGCTGGGCAAATCCGCCGGCGGCACGCAGGGCAAGAGCCGCTTCGGCAAGCGCCAGGAGGTGCCGGCAGAGGTTCACAAAATCGATCCGGCCCTGGTCGACGAACGCGCGAAGAACGTGGTCACCACGCTCCAGCAGGCGGGCTACGAGGCGTACGTGGTGGGCGGCGCGGTGCGTGACCTGCTGCTGGGCCTGCGTCCGAAAGACTTCGACGTGGCCACCAATGCCACGCCCGAGCAGGTGAAATCGCTGTTTCGCCGCGCCTTCATCATCGGGCGGCGCTTTCGCATCGTGCACGTGGTGTATGGCCGGGGGCGCGAGCACGAGGTGATCGAGGTCTCGACCTTCCGCGCCTACATGGACAGCGCCGCCGCCGAGCAGGTGGCCGGCAACGAGCGCACCAGCAAGGGCGAGCTCGCGAGCATGAAGCATGCGGTGGACGCAAGCGGCCGGGTGCTGCGCGACAACGTCTGGGGTCCGCAGGAAGAAGACGCGGCGCGCCGCGACTTCACCGTCAACGCCATGTACTACGACCCGGCCAACCAGGTGGTGGTCGACTATCACAACGGCATCAAGGACGCCCAGAAGCTCACGCTGCGCATGATCGGCGACCCGGTAACCCGCTACCGCGAAGACCCGGTGCGCATCATTCGCGCCATTCGCTTCTCGGCCAAGCTCGCGGCGCTGGGCTTCAAGATGGAGGCGAAGACCGCCGCGCCGCTGATCGAGTCGAGCAAGCTCCTGGCCGACGTGCCGCAAAGCCGCATGTTCGACGAGATGCTCAAGCTCTTGCAGACCGGCCATGCCATCGCGACGATCGAGCAACTGCGAAAGCTGGGGCTCGCCACCGGCATTTATCCGCTGCTGGACGTGGTGGTCGAGCGCGCCGACCAGCCGTTCGTGAAGGCGGCCCTGCAGGACACCGACCGCCGCGTGGGCGAAGGCAAGCCTGTGGCGCCCAGTTTCCTCTTGGCCTGCGTGCTGTGGGCCGACGTGCGTGACGGCTGGGCCCAGCGCCAGGAAGGCCGGCACGGCCAGCGCCCGCAGCCGCCGTTCCCGGCGCTGCAGGACGCGATCGACGACGTGTTCAATTCGCGCATCGGCGACGTGTCGGGCCGCGGCAAGCTGGCTGCGGACATGCGCGAGATCTGGATGATGCAGCCGCGCTTCGACAAGCGCACCGGCTCCACGCCCTACAGCCTGGTCGAGCAGGCGCGCTTTCGCGCTGCTTTCGACTTCATGCGGCTGCGCGCCGACGTGGGCGAGGTCGGGGAGGCGATTGCCGAGTGGTGGCAGGAATTCAGCACGGCCGACGACGTGCGCCGCCAGGACCTGCTGGAGCAGGTGCGCGACGAGCAGAAGACCCGCCAGCGCGTGCGAGTGCGCGAAACCCCGCCGCCGTCGAAGCCACGCAGCGAGCCGGCCGGCCGGCAGCGCCAGGGTGAAGCCCTGGTCCAGGATTCGGAACAGGACGAAGAAGTCGAAGTCGAGGCTGGCGCCGTGCCGCCCGATGGCGAGGCACCCGCGGTGCGCAAGCGCCGGCGTCGCCGCAAACCCCGGACCGGTGGCGGTGGTGGTGAGGGCGGCGGGAGCGCCGACGGCGCATGAGCGCGTCCGACCAGCCGAAGGACGGCAAGAAGAACCCCAAGGCCAGTGACAAGGCCAAGGCCGCTCCGTCGCGCGCGGGTGGTGCGAAGCCCCCGTCGGCAGGTGCCAGGAAAGGCCCGCCCGGCGGTCCCCCCGCACGCCGTGCGCCTGCCCGTGCCCCCACGAGCCGCCCCCGCGGCCCGCGCGAGGACTACCCGACCGTGCAGGCCTTCGTCGCCATCGGCGCCAACCTGGGCGATGCCGAGGCTTCGGTGAAGGCTGCCATGGCCGCCATCGGCGCGCTGCAGCGCACCACGGTGACCGCCCGCTCGTCGCTCTACCGCAGCGAACCGGTGGATGCCGAAGGCCCGGATTTCGTCAACGCCGTGGTGGCCGTGCGAACCGGCCTGGATGCCGAGCAATTCCTCGTGGCATTGCAGCGCCTGGAGACGCAGGCCGGCCGCGAAAGGCCGTTTCCCAACGCGCCGCGCACGCTCGACCTGGACCTCCTGATGCATGGCAATTCGGTGATGGACACGCCTACGCTGACCCTGCCGCATCCCCGCATGCGCGAACGCGCCTTCGTTCTGAAGCCGCTCGCGGAGATCGCCCCGGACAAGGTGCCGCGCGCGGCGCTGGCCCGCGTCACGGGCCAGGTGGTCAAGCGCATCGTCTGAGAAACCGCACGGCAAGCGCCCCGCTTTGCCTTGCGATGGTTCGGCAATCGGCACCCTGATTTCGGGCAATCCGGCGACCGGGAAAGCCGGCGCGCCGGGACAAGGTCGTCGCTCCCGTTAAACTTCGCCGGTTTTTCATGAAGGTGTCATCCAGTTGTGGTTGGCACACCCCAGGAGTTTCCATGTTCGGCAAGCTGCTGCCCCGCGAGGGCAATTTCTTCGAGATGTTCAACCAGCACGCCGAGCGCATCGTGGAGGCGGCGAGGGCTTTCGAGCAACTCGTCGCCAACTACAGCGACGTGCACCTGCGGGAGCAGTACAACCGCGACGTCGACAACGCCGAGCGCGCGGCCGACCGTGTGACGCACGACGTCAACCGGCTGATCCACAAGACCTTCATCACGCCCATCGACCGCGAGCAGATCCACAAGCTCATCAACACGATGGACGACGTGGCCGACCTGATCCAGGACTCGGCCGAGACGATGGCGCTGTACGACGTGCGCCACATGACCGACGAGATCGTGCGCCTGACCGCCCTGAGCGTGAAGTGCTGCGACCGCCTGAAGGACGCCGTCAAGTTCCTCGGCAAGATCGCCGACCCGGCCGTGGCCGAGGCGACGCTCAAGACCTGCGAGGAAATCGATCGCCTCGAATCGGACGCCGACCGCGTGATGCGCAGCGCCATGAGCAAGCTGTTCCGCGAGGAGCCCGATGTGCGCGAGGTGATCAAGCTGAAGGCGATCTACGAGCTGCTCGAGACGATCACCGACAAGTGCGAGGACGTGGCCAACGTTATCGAGGGCATCGTCCTCGAGAATTCCTGAGCGGGTAGCGATCGATGGCAACGGTTCAGGTCGCCCTCTGGGTGGTGATAGTTCTGGTCGCGCTGGCGATCCTGTTCGACTTCATGAACGGGTTCCACGACGCCGCCAATTCGATCGCGACGGTGGTTTCCACGGGCGTGCTCAAGCCGGGGCAGGCCGTGGTGTTCGCGGCGTTCTTCAACCTGATTGCGATCTTCATCTTCCATTTGAGCGTGGCGGCCACGGTGGGCAAGGGCATCGCCCAGCCCGGCGTGGTCGATGTGCACGTGGTGTTCGGTGCGCTCATCGGTGCCATCAGCTGGAACCTCGTGACCTGGTACTACGGCATCCCGAGCAGCTCGTCGCACGCGTTGATCGGCGGCATCGTGGGCGCCGTGATCGCCAAGACCGGCACGACCGGCCTCGTGGCCTCGGGCATCTGGAAGACGGTGGCGTTCATCTTCGTGTCGCCGCTGCTGGGCTTCCTGCTGGGCTCGGCAATGATGGTCGTGGTGGCATGGGGCTTCCGGCGCGCCACGCCGTCGCGGGTGGACCGCTGGTTCCGGCGGCTGCAGTTGGTTTCGGCCGGCGCCTACAGCCTGGGCCACGGCGGCAACGATGCACAGAAGACCATCGGCATCATCTGGATGCTGCTGATCGCCACCGGCTACGCCTCGGCCGGCGACGCGGCACCGCCGAGCTGGGTCATCATCAGTTGCTACGCCGCGATCGCGCTGGGCACCATGTTCGGCGGCTGGCGCATCGTGAAGACGATGGGCCAGAAGATCACCAAGCTGAAGCCCGTGGGCGGCTTCTGCGCAGAAACCGGCGGCGCGCTGACGCTGTTCCTGGCAACGGCGCTGGGCATTCCGGTGTCGACCACCCACACCATCACCGGCGCCATCGTCGGCGTGGGCTCTACGCAGCGTGCGAGCGCAGTGCGTTGGGGCGTGGCAGGGAACATCGTGTGGGCGTGGATCTTCACGATCCCGGCGTCGGCCTTCGTGGCCGCGATAGCCTACTGGCTCAGCATGCAGCTCTTCTGACGGCTACTGCGAGATCTTTCGGCCTTCTTCGATCTGGTGTTCGAAGTAGCGCTGGAAGCTGAACACGATGCTGGCCATCAGGATCGTGCTGCCGAAGAAGAGCGACAGCACCACGGCGCCGATCGTGAACCAGTTGGTCTGGCCCGGCGCGGCGTCTTCCGGTGCGCTGGTGTTGAAGCGGGCATTCCACTTTTCGGGCGCCATCAGGCCGTAGACGATCGCCGTCAGCGCGCAGCCCGCGATGGTGAAGCCCAGCAGCGGAATCAGCGCCCAGCTTAGACCGTCGTCCACACCGTACATGCGCACACGCTCGATACCGTAGATGCCCAGCGCCGTCGGAATGGGCAGCAGCCAGCCCAGCAGGTCGCCCATGCCGCGCAGGTAGAAGCGGTGCAGGCCCAGGGGGCCGCCGAGGAAAGAGAGCCAGGCCGCGGTAGTTTTGTTTTTCATTCGGGTTTTGTCGTGCTGCCTTCGCCGAGCACCTTTTCCATCAGGACCACGTCGCGCCATTCGCCGAACTTCCAGCCGCAGTCTTTCAGCACACCCACGTGGGTGAAGCCTTGGCTTCGGTGGACGCCGACAGAACCGGCGTTGGCCGAGTCGCCGATCACTGCTATGAGCTTGCGTACGCCAACGGCTTCGGCGGCCTGCGAGAGCGCCGCCAGCAGCTTGGCGCCCAGACCCTTGCCGCGTGCTGACTGCGCCATGTAGATCGAGTCTTCGGCCGAAAAACGGTAGGCCGGGCGCGGCTTGAACCAGTTGCAGTAGGCAAAGCCGAGCACTTCGCCGTCTTCTTCGGCGACCAGGTAGGGCAGATTTTTGCTCAGCACGTCAGCGCGGCGCGCAGCCATGTCGGTGGCGGAGGGCGCCTCGGTCTCGAAGGTGCCCGTGCCGTGCAGCACATGGTGGGCGTAGATGGCAGTGATGGCAGCGACGTCGTCGTCGCGGCTGGGGCGGATGGAGAGGGTCATGGGTGAAAAAGAGACGGCGCGGGGCCGAAAATTCGGAGAAAACGCGTAGCGGGCTATAATCGCAGGCTTTTCAGCGTGTCGCTGGCCGGGTGGCCATGTCGCGTGTCTCGACGCTGGAAGAACATTGTGAGCGGGCCTCTTTCTCATCCAACTGGCTCGCTGACCACCCAAGGATAAATCATGGTCGTCATTCGACTCTCCCGCGGCGGCTCCAAAGGCCGTCCGTTCTTCAACATCGTCGTGTCGGACAAGCGCGTTCGCCGCGATGGCCGTTTCATCGAGCGCCTGGGTTTCTACAACCCGACCGCCAAGGAAAACGAAGAAAGCATCCGCATTGCCCAGGATCGCCTGACCTACTGGAAGAGCGTTGGCGCCCAAGCCTCGCCCACGGTCCTGCGCCTGATCAAGCAAGCTGCAGCCGCAGCCCCCAAGGCGGCAGCCTAAGCCGTCACGCACGGCGATGTTGCCCGCACTCGAAGCCGCCGAATTGCCGGCGGACGCGATCGAGGTAGGACGCATCGCCGATGCCTGGGGCATCAAGGGCTGGTTCAAGGTCCTGCCCCACAGCGCCCAGCCCGAGGCGCTTTTTTCTTCCAAGCGCTGGTTCCTGCAGGCTCCCGGAGCCTCGGCGAACGCCGCTTTCCGGCTCGCGATCCGCGAAGCCAAAGAACATTCCGACTGCATCGTCGCCTCGTCCGAAGAGGTGCCTGACCGCAATGCGGCCGAGGCCCTGCGCGGCGCGCGCGTGTTCGTGCCGCGCTCGAGTTTCCCGACGGCCGGCGACGACGAGTACTACTGGGTCGATCTGATCGGCTTGTCGGTCGTCAACCGCGAAGGCGTGACGCTCGGCACTGTGCGCGAGCTGCTCGCCACCGGCCCGCAGACCACGCTGGTGCTCACCGCCGAAGAAGACGGCAAGAACGTCGAGCGCATGGTGCCCTTCGTTTCTGTTTTCGTCGACAAGGTCGATCTGGCCGGCCGTCTCATCACGGTCGACTGGCAACCCGAGTTCTGATCCCGGGGCTTGCGCGCATGCG
The DNA here is from genome assembly GCF_000184745.1 of Variovorax paradoxus EPS. Taxonomy (NCBI): domain Bacteria; kingdom Pseudomonadati; phylum Pseudomonadota; class Betaproteobacteria; order Burkholderiales; family Comamonadaceae; genus Variovorax; species Variovorax paradoxus. The sequence goes on from NC_014931.1 coordinate 1,809,670, forward strand.
CTTCGACGTCCTCACGCTCTTTCCCGAACTGTTCGCGCCTTTCATGGCCAGCGGCGTGACGCGTCGCGCCTACGAATCGAAGCAGGTCGAGGTCGTGCTCTGGAATCCGCGCGATTTCGCTCAGGGCAACTACAAGCGCGTGGACGACCGCCCCTTCGGCGGCGGTCCCGGCATGGTGATGATGGCCGAGCCGCTGGCGGCCTGCCTCGATGCGGCGCTGGCTGCGCGCGGAGCGGAAGCGCCGGTCGTGCTGTTCTCGCCCATCGGTGAGGCGCTGCGCCACGGGGCGGTCGAAAAATGGTCGGCCAGCGAGGGCGCAGTGCTGGTCTGCGGCCGCTACGAAGGCATCGACCAGCGTTTCATCGATACGCGCGTCACCCACCAGATCAGCCTCGGCGACTTCGTCCTCTCCGGCGGCGAGATCGCGGCCATGGCGCTGCTCGATGCTGTGGCGCGGCTGCAGCCGGGGGTGTTGGGCGACGAGGCCAGCCATGTGCAGGACAGCTTCAACCCCGCGCTCGATGGCTTGCTCGACTGCCCGCACTACACGCGGCCGGAGCAGTGGAACGGGCAGGGTGTTCCCGCGCCGTTGCTCTCGGGCCACCACGCGCAGATCGAGCGCTGGCGCCGCGACCAGCGACTGGCCATGACGGCTGCCAAGCGCCCTGATCTGATCGACGCCGCCCGCGCCGCCGACCGCCTGGACAAAGCCGATGAGACGGCTCTGAAAAAAAAGCTATAATCTCAGGCTCCCCGATCCTCTGCCCGGCCGCGCCTGGCCTTCTGCCCACCCCCGGGTGACAGATACCAACGGCGCCTTTTGTGTAGCCCGACACGATCGAATATCAGGAAATCATGAACCTCATCGAAACCCTCGAGCAGGAAGAAATCGCCCGCCTCGGCAAGAAGATCCCCGATTTCATGCCCGGTGACACGGTCATCGTCAGTGTGAGCGTCGTCGAAGGCACCCGCAAGCGCGTGCAGGCCTACGAAGGCGTCGTGATCGCCAAGCGCAATCGCGGCCTCAACAGCGGCTTCACCGTGCGCAAGATCTCCAGCGGCGAAGGCGTGGAACGTACTTTCCAGACCTACAGCCCGCTGATCGCCGGCATCGAAGTCAAGCGTCGTGGCGATGTGCGCCGCGCCAAGCTGTACTACCTGCGCGAGCGCAGCGGCCGTTCGGCACGTATCAAGGAAAAGCTGCCGGGCAAGTCGCAAGCAGCAGCGGCCGCCAAGTAAGCCGTTTTCCTGCAGTGCAAAAAGCCGCCGTTCTGGCGGCTTTTTGCGTTGTTGCTCCGCTCGAAGACAACTTTCCGTTTTTCCGCTCTACTTCTTCCTTCCGGCTCCGGCACTTTTCATCTCTTGACCACCTCATCCACATCCCCGCAGGACGCCTCCCTCGAACCGGTCAACGCCGTGGCTCCGTCCACGCTGCCGCCGTTCGATCCGCGCAAGGCGCCCTTCACGGTGAGGAACGATGGATTGCCGGCGGTGCCGCCCGCGCAGTTGACGGCGCAGGCCCTGCGGGCGCGTTTCGAAACGCCGCCGGTCTGGACGCCGGAACTGCGCCGCGAGCCGCGAATGACCGAGCGCGTACCCGCCCAGGCTGCCGTGCTCGTGCCGATCGTGCAGCGCCCGCAAGGCGCGACCGTGCTGCTAACCGAGCGCACTGCGCACCTCTCCACCCATTCGGGTCAGGTCGCGTTTCCCGGCGGCCGCGTCGATCCCGAAGATGCGAACGTTGCAGCCGCCGCGTTGCGCGAGGCTTGGGAAGAGGTCGGCCTCTCCGCGCAATACATCGAGGTGCTCGGCAACCTGCCGACCTATACGACGGTCACGTCCTTCATCGTGACGCCAGTGGTCGCGCTGGTGCAGCCCGGCTTCGAACTCGCCATCAATCCCTACGAAGTCGCCGATGCCTTCGAGGTGCCGCTCGCGTGGCTGATGGACCCGGCCAACCATCGCCACCACACCGTGCCCGCACCCGACGGCACGAAGCGCCAGTGGTATTCGATGCCCTATCAGGACGGCGCCGACGAGCGCTTCGTCTGGGGCGCGACTGCCGGCATGCTGCGCAATCTTTACCGTTTCCTCGCCGCCTGAATCCCGGCTGAATCCGCGGGCTCTCTCGCTATCATCGACGGATGAGCTTCTTTGCCATCCTGTGCGCGTTGCTGATCGAGCAAGTGAGGCCGCTGGGCCCTCACAACCCTGTGTACGGCACCCTCCTTGCGTGGACCCGCTGGACCAGCCGCAACTTCGATGCGGGCAAGCCCCATCACGGATGGATCGCCTGGGGGCTCGCCGTCTTCGTGCCCACGCTCGTGGCTCTCGGTGTGCATTGGCTGCTGGTGCTCACGCTGGGCCTGCCGTTCGCTGTGCTCTGGAGCATCGCGGTGCTCTACGTCACGCTGGGCTTTCGGCAATTCAGCCACCACTTCACTGACATCCGCGATGCGCTCGACGAGGGCGACGAGCCGCTCGCTCGCTCGCTGCTCGCGCACTGGCAGGGCGTCGATGCGGCCGAGCTCAAGCGCAGCGAGATCGTGCGCCATGTGATCGAGCATTCGGTCATTGCGGCGCACCGCCATGTGTTCGGCGTGCTGGCGTGGTTCTCGGTGCTCGCCGCGATCGGCCTCGGACCAGCCGGCGCGGTGTTCTATCGGATGAGCGAATTCGTCGCGCGCTACTGGGCCCACAAGAACGGCGCGGCGGTGCAACCGTCGAGCGTCTCCGTGCAGCAGGCGGCCGAGAGCGCCTGGCACGGCATCGACTGGCTGCCCGCGCGCATCACGGCGCTGGGCTTCGCGGTGGTCGGCAGCTTCGAGGAAGCCATCGACTGCTGGCGCAACGACGCCCGGCGCTTTCCGAACGAGAACGACGGCGTGATCCTCGCGGCCACGTCGGGCGCGGTCAATGTGCGACTGGGCGGCGGTTCGCTGAGCCCCATTCCGGTCACCGACCCACTGCCGCGCGCTCAGGCCGGTGAATCGGTGATCGACGGTCGCAGGCCCGATAGCGGCAGCACGCCGGGGCGCGAGCCCGAGCCGGGGCACCTGCGCAGCGTGGTCGGTCTCGTCTGGCGCTCGGTCGTGATGTGGATGGTGCTGCTGGCGTTGTTGACGCTGGCCCGTCTGCTGGGCTGAGTGGCGTGACATGACCACCGCAGTGCCGGCCTTCTGGAGCCCGCGCATCGCCGCGCTCGAGCCCTACGTGCCGGGCGAGCAGCCGCGCATCGCGAACCTCGTCAAGCTCAACACCAACGAGAACCCGTATCCGCCGTCGCCGCTTGCTGTCGACGCGATTCAGCAAGCTGCTGCAGACGGGTTGGAGCGCTACCCCGATCCCACTTCGCTCGCGTTGCGCGAAGCGGTAGCGAGGCGGCACGGCCTGACGGTCGACCAGATGTTCGCAGGCAACGGTTCGGACGAAGTGCTCGCGCACGCCTTCTTCGCCTTCTTCCAACAGGCCGAGCCATTGCTCATGCCCGATGTGAGCTACAGCTTCTATAAGGTCTATGCCCAGCTCTACGGCATTGCCTGCGAGCTGCAGCCGGTCGATGAGGGCCTGCGCATCGACGTCGAAGCCATTGCGGCGCGTGCGCGCAATGGATGCGCAGGCATCGTGATCGCCAATCCGAACGCCCCCACGGGCATCGGCTTGCCGCTGTCGCAGATCGAACGGCTGCTCGCAGCATGCCCCGACCGCGTGGTGCTGGTGGACGAGGCGTATGTCGATTTCGGCGGAGAAAGCGCCTTGCCGCTTATCGACAAATATCCGAACCTGCTCGTGGTGCAGACCCTTTCCAAGTCGCGTTCGTTGGCGGGATTGCGCGTCGGCTTCGCGTGCGGTCAGCAGCACCTGATCGACGCCTTGGTGCGCGTCAAGGACAGCTTCAACTCCTATCCGCTTGATCGGCTCGCCACGGCGGGCGCCGTCGCGGCGCTGGAAGATGAGGCCTGGTTCAACAGCACCCGCGACAAGATCGTCGACACCCGCGAAGGGCTGCACCTGCAGCTCGAAGACCTGGGCTTCGAAGTGCTGCCTTCGCAGACCAACTTCGTGTTCGCGCGCCATCCACAACGCGATGCGGCCGAGCTGGCCGCGTTGCTGCGCGAGCGTGCGGTGCTGGTGCGGCATTTCAGGCAACCGCGCATCGCGCAGTACCTGCGCATCAGCATCGGCACGCGAGAGCAGTGCAGCGCGCTGGTGCAGGCGCTGCAGGCCATCCTGGACGCTCAGTAGCGCGTCTGGCTCAATTCGGCGAACAGCTCGCCGTAGATCCTGTAGCGCGATGCGCTGATCGGGCCAGCATGCGTCGGTGTCTCGACATTCGAGATCACGCCGCAGCCCGGTTCGTGCAGGTGGGTGCAGTTGTAGAACTTGCAGTCCCCGGTGTGCTCGGCAATGTCGGGCATCAACCCGGCGAGCTGCATCGGCTCGATGTGGTTCAGGCCGAATTCCTGGAAGCCCGGCGAATCGATCAGGCCGGTGGTGCGCGCTTCGTCGATCCAGTACCAGGTGGTGCTCGTGGTCGTGTGCTTGCCGGAATTCAGCGCTTGCGAGATCTCCTGGGTCAGCACGGTCGCGCCGGGCACCAGCAGGTTGGTCAGCGTGCTCTTGCCCGAACCGGAAGGGCCGAGCACGAGGGTGGACTTGCCGGACAGCAGCTTCATCAGCGATGCATAGTCCGCCTCGCCCGACGCCTTGAGCGACAGCGGCAGCACGCCGTGATGCATGCGGCGATAAGGGGCCAGCTTGGTCCAGGCGCGCTCGAAGGGCTCCACCAGGTCGCTCTTGTTGAGCGCGATGATCGGCGTGATGCGCTCGGCTTCCGCCGCGATCAGCGCGCGCGCCAGTTGGTGCTCGGAGAACTCCGGCTCGGCGGCGATCAGGATCAGCACATGGTCGAGATTCGCTGCAAAGGATTTCGTGCGGATCTCGTCCTGCCGATAGAAGAGATTGCGCCGCGGCAGCACTTCCTCGATGGTGCCCTCGTCCTCGGTGGCCTGCCAGCGCACGCGGTCGCCGACCACGGCCTGGCTCTTCTTGCCGCGCGGGCGGCAGATCAACCGCTCGCCCGTGGGCGTTTCGACGAGGCAGTGACGCCCATGGCTGGCGACGACGAGGCCGTCGTGTTGCGCCTTCCCCGTGTTGTGCGCAGCAGGGGTGAAGGCGGCGCGGCCCGGCTTAGCCACAGGCGTGTTTCCTCACGCGGAGGGACTCGCAACCAGCGCGTCGGCCTGCCGTGCGCAATCGAAATCGGTGACCGACAGGCCCTTCACGTCATGCGTGTTGAAACGCACCACGCAGCGGTTGTAGTGCACCGACAGGTCGGGGTGGTGATCCTGCGTGTGCGCAACCATCGCCAGCGCGTTCACGAAGGCGATGGTCTCGAAGTAATTGGCGAAGGTGAAGGTCTTCTCGATGGCGACATCGGCACCGTCGCCGGTGAGCTTCCAGCCGTCGAGCTTGGAGAGGCCGGAAACGATCTCCGTGGCACTCAGTGCCTTGCGGGCCGGAAGGTTCTTCCAGTCCTTGGGTTTGAACATGCTGCTCATGAGGGGCTCTGCTGAAATTTGGGGTGGTTGATCACGCCGCAGTCATGCGCACAAGACGCTCGGACGCGGGGGGATGGGAGTAGTAGAACTTGACGAACACCGGATCGGGCGTGAGCGTCGATGCGTTGTCCTGGTAGAGCTTGAGCAGAGCAGCGGAGAGGTCAGCGCCGCTGGTCTGCGCGACGGCGTAGGCATCGGCCTCGAACTCGTGCTTGCGCGAGAGACGCGCCGGCAACGGTGCCACGAAGAAGCCGAACACCGGCACCGCGAGCATGAACAGCAGGAGGGCCAGCGCGCTGTTGGGCGCGGCGGGCGACATGTTCGGCTGTACGCCCAGGCCGCTGTAGAACCAGACCTGGGTCGAGACCCAGCCCAGCAGCGCGAAGCCGGCGAGGCTCAGCGCGAACATCGCGACGAGCCGCTTCACGATGTGGCGGTGCTTGAAGTGGCCGAGTTCGTGGGCGAGCACGGCTTCCACTTCGCCGGCATTCAACTGGCGCAGCAGCGTGTCGTAGAAGACAACGCGCTTGCTTGCGCCGAAGCCGGTGAAGTACGCGTTTGCGTGGGCGCTGCGGGTGCTGCCGTCCATCACGAACAGGCCCTTGGCTGCGAAGCCGCAGCGCTTCATCAACGCCGTGACGCGCGCTTTCAGCGTGGGATCGTCCAGCGGCTTGAACTTGTTGAAAAGCGGGGCGATGAAGGTCGGGTAGATCAGCATCAGGAGCAGGTTGAACCCCATCCAAGCGGCCCACGCCCAGAGCCACCAGAGCGTGCCGGCCGCACCCATGAGCCACAGGATCAACGCGGCGATCGGCAAGCCGATCAACGCGCCGAGCAGCGTCGACTTGACGGTGTCGGCGAGCCAGAGCTTGAATGTCATCTTGTTGAAGCCGAAGCGCTCTTCGAGCCGGAAGGTCTGCCACAGCGTGAAAGGCAGCTCGAGCAGCCCGCCGATGGCTGCGAACGCGCCCAGCAGCACCAGTTGCTGAACCATCCCGCCACCCAGCCACATGAGCAAGAGCTTGTTGAGCACGTCGAGCCCGCCAAGCAGCGTCCAGCCGAGCAGCAACGCCGCGCTCCAGGCCATCTCGACCAAGCCGAAGCGGGCCTTTGCGATCGTGTAATCGGCGGCCTTTTGATGCGCGGCGAGCGTGATGGTTTGCGCGAAAGCTTCCGGCACGGCGCGGCGGTGCTGCGCCACATGGCGCACCTGCCGCGAAGCGAGCCAGAACTTCACGAGCAGGCCTGCAACGAGCGCAGCCGCGAAGGCGATGGTGAAGATGAGCGAATAGGACATGGAGCGGCGAGTTTAGTCCCCGGTAAATCGGGGTGCAGGCCTTGGGCGACAATCCTGCGATGCCTGAAACCCTTGACCCGACGCCCCCCGCAACCGTGCCCACCCTGAAGAAAAGCGACCAGAACCTGGTCTGGCTGGACTGCGAGATGAGCGGCCTCGATCCCGAGAAAGAGTTCCTGCTCGAGATCGCCGTGGTCGTCACCGGCCCCGACCTCACGCCCCGCATCGACGGCCCGGTGCTCGTCATCCATCAGAGCGACGCCGTGCTCGACGCCATGGACGCTTGGAACAAAGGCACCCACGGCCGTAGCGGCCTGATCGACAAGGTGAAGGCTTCCACGTTGGACGAGGCCGCGGCCGAACAGCAACTGCTCGAATTCATCGCCAAATACATTCCCCGCAGCGGCTCGCCGATGTGCGGCAACACCATCGGGCAGGACCGGCGATTCCTGGTGAAGTTCATGCCCAAGCTGGAGGCTTACTTCCACTATCGCAACCTCGACGTCAGCACCCTCAAGGAACTGGCCAAGCGCTGGAAGCCCTCGGCTTACAGCGCCTTCAAGAAACAGCAGGCGCACACGGCGCTGGCGGACGTGCACGAGTCCATCGAGGAGCTCGCCCATTACAGGGAAACCTTCATTCGCCTGACCGATTGAGGTTCATCGACAAGAGATTAGGTAAAAACCCGAAGCCGTGCCATAATCGCAGGCTTCGCTGATTTGCATTTGTCACAGGACACAGATCAGCGTCTCTTGCATCTCCCTATCTTGCACACCGCGCCCGATCGCATTCGCTGATCAAAAGGGCCACAGCCTCAGGCGTTAGCCGGAAGCTGAATGTCGTTGGATGGTTGATGTTTTTAACCACCAACGGGGCGCCGCCTACGGCAGCGCTCGCGTTTGAGATTGATATCTACATGACCGACGCTTTTGAAGCGCAGGGCGAGTTCGCGCCTGTGCAATCCTCTACCAACAACGAATTCACCGCCGCTGTGGACACTGTGTCCGAAGCGCCGATCCTCGAGGCGCTCGATGCAGCCGCCCCCGAGGTCGCTGCGGTCGAACAAGAGCCCAGCCTGCCCAACGGCTTCATCCGCCTGGGCCTCGCACCCGAACTGATCGCCGCCGTGGCCGACCTGGGCTTCACCCAGCCGACCACTGTGCAAGACAAGGTGATCCCGCTCGCCATGGGCGGCGAAGCCGGTCAGGACGGCAAGGCCCGTTTCGTCGACCTGATGGTCTCTAGCCAGACCGGTTCGGGCAAGACCGCAGCCTTCCTGCTGCCCGTGCTGCACACCCTCCTGAAGCGCCAGGCCGAAGCCGAAGCGGAAGCCAAGGCCGAATTCCAGCGCCTGGCCGCCGAAGCCGCTGCCCGCGGTGAAGCCGCGCCGAAGAAGCCCAAGCGCAAGGACCCGACCAACACCCGTCACTTCAAGGCTGCCACCCCCGGCGCCCTGATCCTGTGCCCGACGCGCGAACTCGCGCAGCAGGTCGCACACGACGCGATCGAACTGGTTCGCCATTGCCGCGGCCTGCGCATCGCCAACGTGGTGGGCGGCATGCCTTACCAACTGCAGATCGCCAAGCTGCAGAACGCCGACCTCGTGGTCGCCACGCCCGGCCGTCTGCTCGACCTGCAACGCTCGCAGCAACTCAAGCTCGACCAGGTCAAGTTCCTGGTGGTCGACGAAGCCGACCGCATGCTCGACCTGGGCTTCTCCGACGACCTGGCCGAAGTCAACCAGCTCACCATCGAGCGCCAGCAAACGATGATGTTCAGCGCCACCTTCGCGCCGCGCATCCAGCAACTGGCCCAGCGCGTGATGCGCGAGCCGCAGCGCGTGACCATCGACAGCCCGCAGGAAAAGCACGCCAACATCAAGCAATCGCTGTACTGGGCCGACAACAGCCAGCACAAGCGCAAGCTGCTCGATCACTGGCTGCGCGATACCAGCATCAACCAGGCAATCGTGTTCGCCAGCACGCAAGTCGAGTGCGACGGCCTCGCCAACGACCTGCAACAAGAAGGCTTCAGCGCCGTGGCGCTGCATGGTGCCCTGAGCCAGGGCCTGCGCAATCGTCGCCTGATGGCGCTGCGCCAGGGCCAGGTGCAGATCCTGGTTGCCACCGACGTAGCCGCCCGCGGCATCGACGTGCCGACCATCACCCACGTCTTCAACTTCGGCCTGCCGATGAAGGCCGAGGACTACACCCACCGCATCGGCCGCACCGGCCGTGCAGGCCGCGATGGCCTGGCCATCACGTTTGCCGAGTTCCGCGATCGCCGCAAGATCATGGACATCGAGCAATACAGCCGCCAACAGTTCAAGGCTGAAGTGGTTGCCGGCCTCGAGCCGCAACAGCGCATGCCGCAATCGCGTCCGCCGATGGGCGAATACCGCGGTGGCCGTGGCGACAACCAATCGCGCGATCGCAAGTTCGGCAACGGCGGTGCAGGCGGCGGCGGTGGCTATCGCGGCAACAACGGCGGTGGCTATGCCGGCGCCAGCGGCTTCAACGACCGCAACGCACGCGGTCCGGCCCCGAGCCAAGGTCACCAAGGCCCGCGCGGCTTCCAGGGCGGCAACAACGCCGGCTTCGGCGGCGGTCGTGATGATGGCGGCAACAACGGTGGTGGCGCGGGCTACGGCCGCAAGCCGGGCTGGGGCGACAGCGCCCCGCGCGGCGGCCAAGGCCACCACGGTGGTGGTCGCGGCGACGGCGGCTTCGCGCCCCGTGAAGGCTTCGCACCCCGCGAAGGTTTCGCGCCGCGCGGCAATGGCGCAGGCCATGGCGGCCCGGGCAAGGTGTTCGTGCCCCGCGACGCACAGAAGCGTGCGTTCAAGCCCTCGCGCTGACCCATTCCAGAGACGGCCCAGCAGCCGTCTCGCCCCAAAAGAAAGCCCGCGCTTCGCAAGAAGCGCGGGCTTTTTCATTGCGGGTTTTCGAGGGGGCCACCGTCTTGGTATTTGATTGACATCTGAATCGATGAAAAGTAATGTAATGGCGCATTGCTCCCCGGTCCGCGCCGCGGCTGCCGGTTCATCGACATCTGCTTTTCAAATTCCGAACATGAAAATTGCAATTCTTGGCGGTGGTCACGGCGCTTACGCAGCCGCAGCGGACCTGTCCGAAGCCGGTCACGAGGTGCGCCTGTGGCGTCGTGATGCCGCAGCACTCGAGCCGGTTGTGCAGGCCGGCGCGATCACGCTGAAGGATGCCGGCGGCGTACGCGAGGTGCCGCTGTCGCTCGCGACCGCCGACATCGCCGCGGCGCTCAAAGGCGCCGAGCTGATCGTCGTCCCCACGCCCGCCATCGCCCAGCACGACATCGCGCTCGCCATGGCCCCGCACCTCGTCGACGGCCAAGTCGTCTTCTTGCCGCCAGGCACCTTCGGCAGCTACGTGATGGCACGAACGGTGAAGGAGGCCGGCAACCACGCCGACGTGGCTTGGGCCGAGACCGGCACCTTGCCTTACCTCGCACGCAAGCACGGGGAGCGCGAGGTGAACGTCACCATCCGCGCGATCCGCCTGCCGACCGGCGTCTACCCGGCGCGAAAGGAGGCCGAGGCGATCGAGGTGATCCGCAAGGCCTACCCGGCAGTGCACGGCTGCGGCGATGCGCTCTCGGGCGCGCTCATGAACGCCGGCCCCGTCATCCACCCGCCGCTGATGGTGATGAACGCCGCGCCGCTGCAGCACTTCGAGCGCTGGGACATACACAACGAAGGCACCCAGCGCGCGGTGCGGGATGTGACCGACCGCCTCGACCGCGAGCGCATGGCCGTGCGCGAAGCCTTCGGGCAGGGCGCGCCGCACTATCCGCTGGCCGACCATTACAACAACGACCAGTGGATGTACGGCGACGCTCACAAGCAGCTCGTCAAGTCCGGCGACTGGCGAGAGAACATCGACCTGCACACGCATCGCTACATCACCGAAGACACAGAGCTTGGGCTGGCCTTCCTCGCCTCGGCCGCCCGCCATGCAGGCGTGGATGCGCCCATCGCTCACGGCCTGCTGGCCATCGTCGGCGGCTTTCTCGGCCGCGACCTGCGCCACGGCCCACGCACTTTCGAAAGCCTGGGCCTCGCCGAGCTGAGCGCGGCGCAGCTCAAGCAGAGGCTGCACGATGGCGAATGAGCCCGCGCGAGCCCGCTTCGCAGCCGTCGGCGCCGGCCGCATGGGGCGCGGCATCGCGATCGCGTTCGCGTATGCCGGTCACCGCGTCTCGCTAATAGACCTGCGCCCGCGCAGCGACGAGGCCTGGCAGCGCCTTCGCGAAGAAGCAAAGACGGAAATCGAAGCCAGCCTCGCTGGCCTCGCGCAACTCGGTGTGATCGATGCGGCGCAGATCGAGTGCATCGCCGCGCGCGTGGACTTCGTGAATGCCACTGCCGCCCCGCAAGCACTCGCCGCCGCCGAGTTGGTATTCGAGGGCGTCCCCGAAACCATGGAGGCCAAGCGAGAAGCCTTCGAACACCTCAACCGCCATTGCCGCGACGACGCGATCCTCACCTCGACCACCAGCAGCATCCTTGTGACGCAACTCGCGGCGCTGGTGCGGCTGCCCGAGCGCTTTCTCAACATGCACTGGCTTAACCCGGCGTATGTGATCCCCGTGGTGGAACTTAGTTGCCACCCGGGCACTGACGCCGGAGTGCTCGCACGCACGAAGGCGCTGATGGAAGGGATAGGCAAGCTGCCCGTGGTGTGCGGCGCGTCGCCCGGCTACATCGTGCCGCGCCTGCAGGCGCTGGTGATGAACGAGGCGGCCCGCATGATCGAGGAGGGCGCCGCCACCGCCGAGGAAATCGACAAGGCCACGCGCTACGGCCTCGGCCTGCGCTTCGCCGCGCTCGGCGTTGTCGAGTTCATCGACTTCGGCGGCTGCGACATCCTGCATCATGCGAGCCGCGAGATGTCCGCCTCGATCGACAAGGGCCGCTACACCGCACCGGCCATCGTCGACCGCATGGTCGCCGAGGGGCGCCTCGGTCTCAAGAGCGGCAGCGGTTTCTACGACTACGAAGGCCGCGACGTCGCCGCATACCGGCGCGACGTGCTCTCGCGCACGCTCGGCGAACTGAAGCACGCGGGCCTCTGGCGCGCGCCTGCCGACGAGACGCTGTCATGACGATCCGCCGCGCTTTTGCCGATCTGTCGGTGGGGCAGGTGCACCACGCCGCATGCGGCGACACGGATGCACCGGCCGTGCTTCTGCTGCACCAGTCGCCGCGCAGTTGGGCCGAGTACCGCGAGGTGCTTCCGCTGATCGGCGCACGCTACCGCGCTATCGCGATGGACACCGCAGGCTTCGGTGATTCTTCGGACGGCGGCGTGCCCGCGAGCATTGAGCAATGGGCTCGCGTGGCGTGCGAGTTGCTCGATGCGCTGGGTATCCAACAAGCTGATGTTGTGGGCCACCACACGGGCGGCGTCATCGCCATCGAACTGGCTGCCGCGTTTCCGAATCGCGTGCGCGGTCTGGTGCTGTCGTCCGCGCCATACACCGACGAGCCCTTTCGCATCGCGCGTGCCCAGCGGCCGCCCATCGACGAGGTCGCGCCGAGCGAAGACGGCAGCCATCTCGCCGCGCTGTGGCAAAAGCGTCAGGGCTTCTATCCGGCGGGGCGACCCGACTTGCTCGAAGCCTTTGTGCTCGATGCGCTGAAGGTCGGTCATCGCGTGGAGGAGGGCCATCGCGCCGTTGCGTCCTACCGCATGGAAGATCGCATCGGCCGAGTGACGCAACCGACACTCATCATCCGCGCCACCGATGATCCGTTTGCTGCATCGCATGCGGCCGAGCTGCAGCACCATCTGCCGCACGCGCGCATCGTCGCCATCGAAGGCGGCATGGTGCCCTTGCCGGACCAGATGCCCGAAGCCTTCGCGCAGACTGTGCTCGAGTTTCTTTCTACGTTGCCATGAAAGCGATCCGCATCCACGGTTTCGACGCAGTTCCGGTGATGGAAGAGGTGGCCGACCCCGTCGCGCGCCCTGGCCGCACCCTCGTTCGCATGCAAGCCGCCACGGTTGGCCATATCGACCGCACTGTGTGGCGTGGCAGTTTCCTGCGGCACCCGCCGCTGCCCTACACGCCGGGCGTGGAAGCCGCGGGCATCGTCATCGCGAGCGGGCGCTACGAGGTGGGGCAACGCGTGTGGCTGCGCGGCAGCGGCCTGGGTACCCTGTTCGACGGCACTTGGTGCGAGCAGATCGATGCACCCGATGAAACGCTCGGCCTCCTGCCCGATGCGGTGCCGATGGAACTCGGCGCCGCGTTCTTCTCGCCCACCACATCGGCATGGGTAGCGTTGCATGAGGTCGCGAAGCTGCAAGCTGGGGAGCAGGTCCTGGTGACGGGTGCGAGCGGCGCGGTGGGTTCTCTCGTGATGCAACTTGCGCGCGATGCAGGGTGCACGGTAACGCCGGTCGATCCGAACATTGCACCCGCCGCTGCCAGCGCCGACCTGCTCATCGATGCCGTCGGCGGCAATGTGCTCGCAGCGTCATTGCCTGCGGTGCGCCCCGGCGGACGCGCCGTGCTGATCGGCTACACCGCCGGGCCCACGCTGGAACTGGACATCGCGCACTTCCTGCAGCGCGACGTGGCGCTGCTGCCGCTCAACATGTTCAGGCGCGAGGCCGAGGGCCGTGCCGCAGCGCCCGAGTTGCTCGCCCGGTTGGCCGATGGGCGCCTGCGCCTCGACGTGCAGAGCTTCGCGCTCGCCGATGCCGCTATCGCACTCGAATGGATTGCGCAGCGCGGACATCGCGGCCGCGCGGTGCTCGTGCCCTAGGCGGCCTCACTCTTCTTCCGGTTCCTCGAGCGGCACGTGCACGTGCAGTTCGATCATTCGCCGCAGCGTCTGCTTGAGCTCTTCGGCCCGCCGCAGGCCGAAGGGTTCGAGCACGCGCCGCTCGTGCTCGCGCGCCAGTTCCATCAGGTGCTCGACGGCCTTCAGTCCCTTGCGCGTGATGCGCACCAGCGTGATGCGGCGATCACTTTCGTGGGGCAGGCGCTCCACTTGTCCGCGCGATTCCATGCGGTCCAGCAGGCGCGTCACCGTCGGCTGCTTGGTCACGGTCACCTGCGCGAGTTGGCCGATGCTGATCGGCTCGCTGCCCGCGAGCGATGCCATCACGCGCCACTCCGACACCGAGAAGCCTTGCTGTCGCGCCACCTCGTGGAACTCCGAAGAGATCAACTGGCTGGCCTGCGCCAGCAGTGCCGGCAGGTAGTCGTCGACGAAGCGATGCGATTCGCTGGGTTGGTCTTGTTCAGCCACGAAGGCACCTCGCTGCCATGCACGTCAAGCCAGCCGTGGGCACGCTGCTTGCATGTCTAGGGTAATTCATGATTGTGGATACATTCATTTGTCAACATTATAGAAAGCGTGATGTGGCAACTGAAGCGCATCCTCCCACGAGAAAGAAGAAGGACCCACATGGCTGAGCGTTCGTTCGTCGAAGAAGTCAAGAAGCTGCGGCTTTCCGGCGGAGATGTGTTTCGTGGCGAAGGCATTCTGGCGGTCACCAAGGCCTTGCTCGAATCGGGGGTTTCCTATGTAGCCGGCTACCAGGGCGCACCCATCTCGCACCTGATGGACGTGCTGGCCGACGCGCAGGACATCCTCGCCGAGCAGGGCATCCGCTTCGAGAACAGCGCGAGCGAAGCCACCGCCGCCGCCACGCTCGCCGCCTCGGTCAACTATCCGCTGCGCGGCGCCGTCACCTTCAAGGCCACCGTAGGCACCAACGTCGCCTCCGACGCGCTGGCCAACCTCGCCTCGGGCGGCGTGACCGGCGGCGCGCTCATCATCGTGGGCGAGGACTACGGCGAGGGCTCCTCGATCATGCAGGAGCGCAGCCACGCGTTCGCGATGAAGTCGCAGATCTGGCTGCTCGATCCGCGTCCCAACCTGCCGAGCATCGTCGATGCGGTGAAGACGGGTTTCGATCTCTCAGAAGCCAGCAACACACCCGTGATGCTGCAGTTGCGCATCCGCGCCTGCCACGTGCACGGCCACTTCATCGCCGGTGACAACAAGCGCGCCAAATTCACGCTGCAGGAGGCGCTGGAGAACCCGCAGCGCGACGTCAGCCGCATCGTGCTGCCGCCCGCGAGCTTCGTACACGAACAAGAGAAGGTGAAGGACCGCTGGCCCGCCGCGGTGCGCTTCATCGAGGAGCGCCGGCTCAACGAGTTCTTCTCCGAGGACGCAGACGACATCGGCATCATCGTGCAGGGCGGCAGCTACAACACGCTGCTTCGCGCCTTGGAGCGGCTCGACCTCGCCGACGTGTACGGCAACACCAAGGTGCCGCTCTACGTGATGAACGTGGCGTACCCCGTCATCGAAAGCGAAGTCATCCGCTTCTGCGAAGGCAAGCGCGCGGTGCTGATCGTGGAAGAAGGCCAGCCGAATTTCGTCGAGCAGAACCTTGCGACCATCCTGCGCCAGGCGGGCTCGACAACCGCGCTGCACGGCAAGGACATGTTGCCCGTCGCCGGCGAGTACACGTCCTCCGAACTGCTCAAGGGCGCGCGGGCTTTCTGCGAGCGTTACGAGCGACTCGCGCCGCTGCCGGTGCCCGTCCCGGTGCGCAAGGTCATCCCGCTGAAGGAAGTGGCTGCCATCGGCGTCGATGCCGCGCTCGAACCGGCCATTCCATCGTCGGCACTCGGCGATGTCGTGCACGCCCGCCCGCCGGGCTTCTGCACCGGCTGCCCCGAACGCCCGATCTTCAGCGCGATGAAGCTGGTCGAGCGCGAACTCGGCGCGCATCACGTGAGCGCCGACATCGGCTGTCATCTCTTCTCCATCCTGCCGCCTTTCAACATCGGAAACACCACGATGGGCTACGGCCTCGGCGGTGCCGGTGCGGCGGCATTGAACGCCCCTGCCGGCAAGCGCGCGATCTCGATGATGGGCGACGGCGGCTTCTGGCACAACGGCCTCACCAGCGGCGTGGCGAACGCGGTCTTCAACAAGAGCGACAACCTCACCATCGTCGTCGACAACAACTACACCTCGGCCACGGGCGGGCAGGACATCCTCTCGTCGAACGCCGTCAACAAGACACGCAGCACCGGCCACGAGATCGAGCGCGCCGTGCGCGGCGTGGGCGTCGAATGGGTGAAGACGCTGCGCCGTACCTACGACGTGGCCGGCATGCGCGACGCGCTGAAAGAAGCGCTCACCACCACGAAGAAGGGCCCCAAGGTCCTCATCGCGCAATCGGAGTGCATGCTCAACAAGCAGCGCCGCGAGAAGCCGCTGGTGCGCAAGGCCATCGCCGATGGCAAGCGCATGGTGCGCGAGAAGTTCGGCGTCGATTCCGACACCTGCACCGGCGACCACTCGTGCATCCGCCTGTCGGGCTGCCCGTCGCTCTCCATCAAGCCCAACCCCGATCCGCTGCGCACCGACCCGGTCGCGGCCGTGCTCGACAGCTGCGTGGGCTGCGGCGTGTGCGGCGAGGTCTCGCATGCCGCGGTGCTGTGCCCCTCGTTCTACAAGGCGCAGATCGTGAGCAACCCCACCGGCTGGGACAAGCTGTGCGAGCGCGTGCGTTCCGCCGTCATCGGCTGGCTGCAGCGCGGCGAAGCGCGCCGTCGCGAAACCTATGCGTTCTGAAGCGATGACGAACACCAAGGCGCAACCGATCAAGATCGCGATCCTCGCCATGGGCGGGGAGGGCGGTGGCGTGCTGGCCGACTGGATCGTGGACATGGGCGAGGCGAACGGCTATGTCGCCCAGACCACCTCGGTGCCCGGCGTGGCGCAGCGCACTGGCGCGACCATCTACTACGTCGAGCTCTATCCGGTCGCGCAAGCCGAAGCGGATGGCGGCCGGCCCGTGCTGGCGCTGATGCCATTGCCGGGCGACGTCGATGTGGTGCTCGCATCCGAACTCATGGAAGCTGGCCGCGCGGTGCAGCGCGGGCTGGTCACCAACGACCGCACCACGCTCATCGCCTCCACGCACCGCGTGTTCTCCATTGCGGAGAAGAGCGCGCTGGGCGATGGCCGCGTCGACAGCACGCAGTTGCTCGCGCACACGGCCAAGGCCGCCAAGCGCTTCATCCGCTTCGACATGGCACAAGCCGCCGAAGCCTCGGGCAGCGTGATCAGCGCCGTGCTCTTCGGCGCGCTCGCGGGCTCGGGCGTGCTGCCGTTCAGCCGCGCGCAGTTCGAAGCGACCATCGAACGCGGCGGCGTCGGCGTGAAGCCCAGTCTTAAAGCCTTCGGTGGCGCGTTCGCTCGCGCTCAAGGCGGTGACGATGGTGAGACGCCGCCTGAAGCCGCGTTGGCCACGCCCACGCCGCAACCCCGTCACCCGGCCGTGCGCGCGTTGGTCGAACGCGTGCAGCACGACTTCCCGCCCGCTGCGCAAGACTTCCTCCTCGAAGGCGTGCGCCGCCTCATCGACTACCAGGACGTGGCTTATGCCGGCCTGTACCTGGACCGGATGGCCACCATCGCCGCCTTGCCGGGAACTGGCGATCACCGTCTGCTCCGCGAAACGGCGCGGCATCTCGCCCTCTGGATGTCCTACGAAGACACCGCCCGCGTGGCGGCCCTCAAGACCCGCGCCACCCGCTTCGAGCGCGTGCGCGGCGAAGCCCGCGTGCAAGCAGGCCAAGTGCTCGCCATCAACGAATACATGCACCCGCGCCTGCAGGAAATCTGCGAAACGCTGCCGGGCGGCATCGGCCGCTGGCTCATGAATTCCTCGACGCCCAAGAAGTTTGTCGAGCGCTTCACGCAGAAAGGCCGCGTGATCCAGACCAGTTCGCTGCGCGGCTACCTGATGCTGCGCACCGTGGCCGCCATGAAGCGCTGGCGCCGTTCGACGATGCGCTACGCCGAAGAAAACCGCCGCATCGAGGAATGGCTGCAACGCATCGCCGCCACCGCCCAGCGCAATCCCGAGCTGGCGGTGGAACTCGCGCAGTGCCAGCGCCTCGTCAAGGGCTACAGCGACACGCACGAGCGCGGCATCCGCAACTACGACACGGTGATGCGCGCGGTCGAGCGCGCCGGCGCGCAGCTCGCGCCCGCCACCCTGCGCGAACTGCGCGACGCGGCGCTCGCCGACGAACACGGCCACAAGCTGCAGGCTGCGCTGGCGCAGCACGCCTTGGCTTGAAGAGACAACGGACACACCATGACCGCTCCCACCGCCACGCTCCAGCTTCGCATCGCCGAAGCGCGCGAACTCAATCCGCTGATCCGCATGCTGCGCCTGCGCGCGGAAGACGGTCGCCCGCTTCCGGGCTTCGCGGCAGGCGCGCACATCCGCGTGCAGGTGTCGCTGCCCGATGGCAAGACCGACTGGCGCCACTACTCGCTGATCAACTTCGCGACCGCGCGCAACGCGACGAACGCACCGACCGACTACGTGATCGCCGTGCGCAAGGAGGCTGAAGGCCGCGGCGGTTCGCGCTTCATGCACGAACGTTTGAAGGAAGGCGACACGCTCGCCATCGAAGCGCCGAAGAACGACTTTCCGCTGCACACCGGCCCCGGCGGCTCTGTGCTGGTCGCAGGCGGCATCGGCGTCACGCCGCTCGCCACCATGGCCGCACGCCGCCGCGCCGAAGAGGCGCCCGTGCGCATGCACTACTCCGGCCGCAGCCGCGAGTTGATGGCCTTCCTGCCTGAGCTCCAGGCGCTGCTGGGCGACGACCTGCGCGTGCATGCGGACGCCGAAGCCGGCGCCCCGCTCAACATCGATGCGCTGCTCGACAGCGTGCCCGCCGGCGATCGCCTCTACGTCTGCGGCCCCAAGGTCATGCTCGATGCCGTGCTTGCCCGCACCCAGGCACGCGGCTGGGACCACGACCGCGTGCACTTCGAGCTCTTCACCGAACCGGTCGCCGAAGAAGGTGACCAGCCCTTCGAGGTCGAGCTCGCCCAGTCGGGCCAGCGCTTCACCGTTGCGGCCGACCAGAGCATCCTCGACTGCCTCATCGACAACGGCTGCGATCCGATGTTCGACTGCAAGCGCGGCGAATGCGGCGTGTGCGCCGTGCCCGTGCTCGAAGGCGAAATCGATCATCGCGACTACGTGCTCACTGCCCGCGAGAAGGCGGAAGGCAACGTCATGCAGATCTGCATCTCGCGCGCCAAGGGTGCGCGCCTGGTGCTCGATATCTGAAGCAAGGACCACGAGAACCATGCCTTCCTACAGAGACAACCCTGACGCCGTCCGCGCGCTCGTGCAGAACGACCGCGTGCATCGCGACCTCTACACCAGCCAGGAGGTCTTCGAGCTGGAGCAGGAGCACTTCTTCGCCAACACCTGGAACTACGTCGGCCACGAAAGCCAGCTGCCCAAGCCCGGCGACTGGATCAGCAACGAGATTGCCGGCCGCCCGCTGATCGTGGTGCGCCACACCGACGGCAGCGTGCGCGCGATGATGAACCGCTGCGCCCACAAAGGCTCGCGCCTGGTGAGCGCGCCTTGCGGCAACACCGGCAAGTTCTTCCGCTGCCCGTACC
Organism: Variovorax paradoxus EPS; assembly: GCF_000184745.1. NCBI lineage: Bacteria > Pseudomonadati > Pseudomonadota > Betaproteobacteria > Burkholderiales > Comamonadaceae > Variovorax > Variovorax paradoxus. The sequence goes on from NC_014931.1 coordinate 1,829,048, forward strand.
ACGCCTGGACCTTCAAGACCGATGGCTCGCTGCTCGCGATTCCGCTGAAGACCGGCTACGAGAACACCGCGCTGCACGAATGCGAGTCGGCCAAGGGCCTGACGACGCTCAAGCATGTGCGCAGCCACCGCGGCTTCATCTTCGTGAAGATCAACGATGCGGGCCCCGACTTCGACGAATACTTCGGCGACTCGCTGAGCTCCATCGACAACATGGCCGACCGCTCGCCTGAAGGCGAACTCGAGATCGCCGGTGGCTGCCTTCGCTTCATGCACCAGTGCAACTGGAAGATGTTCGTGGAGAACCTCAACGACACCATGCATCCGATGGTGGCGCACGAGTCCTCGGCCGGCACCGCCAAGCGCATGTGGGCCGACAAGCCGGCTGACGAACCCAAGCCCATGGCGGTCGAGCAGTTCGTGCCCTTCATGTCCGACTACAAGTTCTTCGAGGACATGGGCATCCGCACCTACGACCACGGCCACAGCTTCACGGGCGTGCACTTCAGCATCCACAGCAAGTACAAGGCGATCCCCGAATACGACGATGCCATGAAGGCGCGCTACGGCGAAGAGAAGACCGCGCAGATCCTGGGCATGGCGCGGCACAACACCGTGTACTACCCGAACCTCACGATCAAGGGCGCGATCCAGGCGATCCGCGTGGTGAAGCCGATCTCGGCCGACAAGACGCTGATCGAGAGTTGGACCTTCCGCCTGAAGGGCGCGCCGCCCGAGCTGCTGCAGCGCACCACCATGTACAACCGGCTCATCAACTCGCCGTTCTCGGTGGTGGGGCACGACGACCTGCAGGCGTATCGCGGCATGCAGGCCGGGCTGCACGCGAGCGGCAACGAATGGGTGAGCCTGCACCGCGACTACGACCCCGCCGAACTGAAGGGCGGTGAGATCACGACCGGTGGCACAAACGAGCTGCCGATGCGCAACCAGTACCGCAGCTGGGTCGAACGCATGACAGAGACGATGTGATGGCCGGCACCGACACCCGAGTCACCCGCCAGGACCTCATCGACTTCGTCGTGAACGAAGCGCACCTGCTCGACACGCGCCGCTATGAAGAGTGGAACGCGCTCTTCACCGACGACGCTTTCTACTGGGTGCCGCTCGTGCCCGATCAGGAAGACGGCCTCAATCACACCTCGCACCTCTACGAAGACAAGCTGCTGCGCGACCTGCGCATCGAGCGCCTGAAGAGCCCGCGCGCGTTTTCGCAGCAGCCGCCGAGCCGCTGCCATCATCTGCTGCAGGTGCCGGTCGTCGAGACCTTCGACGCCGAGGGCAACCGCTTCGTGGTGCGCACCAGCTTCCACTACACCGAATCGCAAGGCGACGAGCTGCAGTTCTACGTCGGCACCTTTTTTCATCACCTCACGCTTCAGGACGGCGCGCTGCGCATGACGCTCAAGCGCGTGAACCTGCTCAACTGCGACGCGGCGCTTCCTGCCGTGCAGCTTTTTATCTAAGGACGCGATGCGACACGCCACCGTCCATCAAGTTTTTTCGGCGACCGCGGCGCGCACGCCGGAGGCCGAGTTCCTGTTCACCGAATCGGTGACGGCCGCGGCCTATGGCATCGCAGCCGGCGCCATTCGCTGGGGCGAAGCCGCTGCCGAGGTCGAGCGCCTGCGCGCGGCCTATGCAGAGGCCGGCTACGGGCACGGCCATCGTGTCGGCTTGCTGCTGGAGAACCGGCCCGCGTTCCTCTTCCACTGGTTCGCGCTCAATGCCCTCGGCGTGAGCGTGGTGCCGATCAACGCCGAGATGCGATCGGCCGAGCTGGTCTACCTGATCGGCCACAGCGAAATCGGCCTCGCCGTGACGCTGCCCGAACGCGCGAACGACTTGCGCGCAGCCGCGGCACAAGCTGGCGTGACCTTCGAGACGATGGGGCCGGGCGACGCAGTGCCGAGCGCAAGGACTACCGCGCCGCGTGCTAGCGAGCCCATCGGTGTCGACACCGAATGCGGCCTGCTCTACACCTCGGGCACGACCGGGCGCCCCAAGGGTTGCATCCTGAGCAACGCCTACTTCCTGCGCGCGGGCGAGTGGTATGCCGCGCTCGACGGCGTGTGCAGCATCCGCCCTGATACCGAACGCGTCATCACGCCGCTGCCGCTCAATCACATGAACGCGATGGCGTTCTCCACCATGGTGGTGCTGGTGGCGGGCGGCTGCCTGGTGCAGCTCGACCGCTTCCATCCGAAGACGTGGCTCGCCAGCGCGCGCGAAAGCGGCGCGACCATCGTTCATTACCTCGGCGTGATGCCGGCGATGCTGCTCTCTGCCTCGCCCTCCGCCGCCGACCGCGACCACGCGATCCGCTGGGGCTTCGGTGCCGGCGTGGACCGCAAGAACCATGCGTCCTTCGAGGAGCGATTCGGCTTCCCGCTGGTCGAGGCCTGGGCCATGACCGAGACCGGTGCGGCCGCCTGCATCATGGCCAACCGCGAGCCGCGCCTGGTGGGCACAAGCTGCTTCGGCCGGCAGGAAGACTTCGTGCAGATCCGCCTCGTGGGCGAAGACGGCAGCGATGTTGGCACCGATGCGCCGGGCGAGTTGCTCGTGCGCTCGGCCGGTGACGACCCGAAGCGCTGGTTCTTCTCCGGCTACCTCAAGGACGAGGAAGCCACGCGCGAAGCCTGGGCCGATGGCTGGTTCCACACCGGCGACCTCGTGCGCCGCGACGCCGAGGGCAATTTCTTCTTCGTCGACCGCAAGAAGAACGTGATCCGCCGCAGCGGCGAAAACATCTCGGCCGTCGAGGTCGAGAGCGTGCTCAACCAGCATCCCGCCGTGAAGACCTCGGCCGTGGCCGCCACGCCGGACGCGGTGCGCGGCGACGAGGTGCTGGCCTGCATCGTGATGCGCGAGGATGCCGATGCATCGCAGCGCGAGCAGGTCGCAGCCAGCATCGTGCAGCACGCGCTCGCGCAGCTGGCCTATTACAAGGCGCCGGGCTACGTCGCCTTCGTCGATGCGCTGCCGCTCACGCCCTCCCAGAAGATCCAGCGCGGGCAACTGCGCGAGATGGCGCATTCGCTGCCGGGGCAGGGCCATTGCATCGACACCCGGTCGATGAAGAAGAGGCAAGCATGAGTCGCAACCGGCTTTCCTACGAAGGCGTCGCGGTGGCCGTGCCCATCACGGTGCCCTACGTGCGCTACTCCACGCACACCGCGCATTGGTTCATCGGGCAGGCCGTGCAGGCGCTGGTCGAAGCCAGCGGCGTCGCCAAGGAAGAGATCGACGGCCTGTGCCTCAGCAGCTTCTCGCTCGCGCCCGACACGGCTGTGGGCGTGACGCAGCATCTTGGAATGTCGCCGCGCTGGCTCGACCATGTACCTACCGGCGGCGCCTCGGGCGTGATGTGCCTGCGCCGCGCCGCGCGCGCCGTGCAGGCGGGCGATGCCGACATCGTCGCCTGCGTGGGCGCCGACACCAACCACGTCGATTCCTTCCGCCAGACGCTCGGCAGCTTCAGCAACTTCGCACGCGATGCGAGCTACCCCTACGGCTCGGGCGGGCCGAACTCGATCTTCGCGTTCATCACCGCCAACTACATGCGTACCTACGGCGCGAAGCGCGAGGACTTCGGCCGCATCTGCGTGGACCAGCGCACCAACGCGCTCGGCAACCCCAATGCGATGTTCAAGAAGGGCCTCACGCTCGACGAGTACATGGCGGCGCGGCCCATCTCCGATCCGATCCATCTCTTCGATTGCGTGATGCCCTGCGCAGGCGCCGACGCCTTCCTCGTGATGAGCGAGGAGCGCGCCCGCGACCTGGGCCTGCCGCATGCGGTGATCCGCGGCGCCATCGAGCGCCACAACGCCTACGCCGAAGACCCGGTGATGGTGCAGGGCGGCTGGCGCAAGGACCGCGACGACCTCTATGCGCAGGCCGGCATGCAGCCCGCCGCGCTCGACTTCGTGCAGACCTACGACGACTACCCCGTCATTGTGATGATGCAGTTCGAGGACCTGGGCTTCTGCGAGAAGGGCGAGGGCTCGGCTTTCGTGCAGTCGCACACCATGACCTTCGACGGCAGCTTTCCCAACAACACGAGCGGCGGGCAACTCTCGGCGGGGCAGGCGGGGGCGGCGGGTGGTTTCCTCGGCATGGTCGAGGCGATCCGCCAGTTGACCGATCAAGCCGGACCGCGCGCGGTGCCCGACGCACAACTCGGCCTTGTTGCCGGCTTCGGGATGGTGACCTACGACCGCTGCCTGTGTACCGGCGCGGTCATCCTGGGGAGACCCGCATGACGATGCCCCTGATGCGCCCCCCGCGCAAGAACCCGGTGCTGCGCACCCGGCAGATGAACCTGCCGCCCGGCGCGCGCGGCCGCGTCGCGCTCGGCCTCACGGCCGCCGCCGCCGAAGGCCGCTTCGAACTGCAGACCTGCGAAGACTGCGGCACCGTGCAGTATCCGCCGCGCGAGGTCTGCCACAAGTGCCTGTCTGCTGCACTGCGCTGGCGCGCGCAGAGCGGCGAGGGCGAGCTGCTGGGCAGCACCACGCTGCACCACAGCAACGACCTGTTCTTCCGCGAGCGGCTGCCCTGGCGGCTGGGCCTGGTGCACCTGGATGCCGGCCCCACGCTCATGGTCCACCTGCACGGCGAGGTCGGTGATGCGCCCACGCGCGTGCGCGTAGGCGCCCGGCTCGACCGCGCGGGCCAGGCCGTTCTCATTGGTTTTCCGAATGAAGGGAGTGCCCATATGGCCGACGACAAGATGCTGCGTGAAATGACCAGCGACCCCAAGTTCCGCAAGGCGCTGGTGACCGACGGCAAGACCGAGACCGGCCAGGCCATCGTGTGCGCGCTGGTGAAGGCGGGCGCCGACATCGTCTGGGTCGGCCACGCCGAACCCTGGAAGAAGATGGGCGACGGGCTGGACGACATCTCGGCGCTGCCGCAGGTCACGCTGGTTCCTCTCGATCTCACCAACGGCCGGCAGGTGACCGAGCTTGCGGGCTCCATCGGCGGCAAGGTCGACATCGTCATCAACAACGCCGAGGTGCACCGCACCTTCGGCATCGGCGCGCGGCGCGGCACCGACGTGGCCAAGGCTGAGATGGACATCAACTACTTCGGCCTGCTGCGCCTCGCGCAGGAGTTCGGGCCTGCGCTCAAGGGCCGCTCGGCCGATGGCGCGACCGGCGCGACCGCATGGGTCAACCTGCTGTCGATCTACGCGCTCAGCAACTTTCCGCCGCACGGCACATTCAGTGCCTCGAAGGCGGCGGCGCATTCGCTCGCGCAATGCCTTCGCGCCGAGATGCGGCCGGCCGGCATCCGCGTGATCAACGTGTTCCCCGGCCCCATCGACGACGAATGGAACCAGCACACGCCGCCGCCCAAGCTGGCGCCCACCGCTCTGGCGAACGCCATCGTGAAGGCGCTGCGCGACGGCGTCGAAGACGTCTATCCCGGCGACGTCGCGCAGGAGTGGCTGGAGCGCTGGCGCGACAACCCGAAGGTGCTCGAACGCGAGCTGGCCGCAGGCGGCTGAAGAAGGAACCCACGATGACGACAACCACCGAACTGATGTCCGCCGCCGAAATCCTCGGCGGCCTCGTGACCGCCATGGCGAGCGGCCGCATCCGCGTGATCGACCTCACGCAGACGCTCACGCCCGAATTCCCGCAGATCGCACTGCCGCCCGAGATGGGCCAGTGCTGGCCCTTCCGCATCGAGGAAGTGTCGAAGTACGACGAGCGCGGTCCGGCCTGGTACTGGAACAACTTCTCCTGCGGCGAGCACACCGGCACGCACTTCGATGCACCGATCCACTGGATATCCGGACGCGACCTGCCGAACAATTCGGTCGACACCATCCCCGTGCAGAACTTCGTCGCGCCGGCCTGCGTGATCGACTGCTCGGCCGATGTGCAATCGAATGACGACTACCTGCTGAGCGTCGCCGACATCGAGCGCTACGAAGCCGCGCACGGCCGCATCCCGAAGGGTGCGTGGGTGCTGATGCGCACCGACTGGTCCAAGCGCAGCGACCCCGAGGCGTATCAGAACTTCGACGAGACGGGCCAGCACACCCCCGGCCCGAGCACCGAGGCCGTTCGCTTCCTGGTGGAGCAGCGCGACGTGCTGGGTTTCGGCTCGGAGGCCATCGGCACCGACGCGGGACAGGGCTATCACCTGCGGCCGCCGTACCCGTGCCACTACTACATGCACGGCGCGGGACGCTATGGCCTGCAGTGCCTGAGCAACCTCGACCTGCTGCCGCCCGCGGGTGCGGTGCTGATTTGCCCGCCGCTGAAGATCGAGAAGGGCAGCGGCAGTCCGCTGCGCGTGCTGGCACTCGTGGGAGCGCAGGCATGACCACGCAGCCCAAGGTCGCGGCCGTCACCGGCGGCAGCGCCGGCATCGGGAAGGCGATATGCGAAGACCTGCTCGCACAGGGCTACGAGGTGGTGTCGCTCGCGCGCCGCAAGGCAGAGATCGACCATCCGAAACTGCACAGCCTGGAGGTCGACCTGAGCGACCGCGCCGCCACGGGCGAGGCGGTGCGCGAACTGGTCGAGCGCTTTGCGCCGACCACCATCGTGCACAACGCCGGCGTCATCCGCGCAGCGTTGCTGCCGGAGGTGAAGCTCGACGACCTCGATGCGCTGGTCGACCTGCACCTGGGCTGCGCAATCCAGCTCGTGCAGGGCGCACTGCCCGCGATGCGCGCGCAGCGCTTCGGCCGCGTCGTGCTGCTGTCGTCGCGCGCGGCGCTGGGCCTCGCGACCCGCACCAGTTACTCCGCGACCAAGGCCGGCATGCTGGGCATGGCCCGCACCTGGGCACTCGAACTCGCGGCGGACGGCATCACGGTGAACGTCGTGGCGCCGGGCCCGATTCGCACCGACATGTTCTACGACGTCGTCGAAGCCGGCAGCGAGAAGGAACGCGCGCTCGCGGCCTCCGTGCCCGTCAAGCGCCTGGGCGAATCGGCCGATGTGGCACGCGCCGTGCGTTTCTTTGCCGACCCTGACAACAGCTTCGTCACCGGCCAGGTGCTCTACGTCTGCGGCGGCACCAGCGTCGGCAGCCTGGCCCTCTAGTTTTCAGTGTCAGTCCGTCCGTTTCATTCAAAAACATCACCTCCTGGAGCATCGCCATGAAAGTCCTGAACCGATTCCGTGCCCTCGCAAGCATTGCCGTGGGCCTCGGCGCCCTGAGTGCCGTGGCGGGCGCCTGGGCGGCCGATCTCAAGGTCGGGTTCATCACCTCGCTCTCGGGGCCGGTCTCGTCGCTCGGCATTCCCTATGAAAAGGGCATGAAGGCCGCGCTCGCCTACAAGGCGGACCTGGGCGGCCGCAAGATCCAGATGGTGCAGCTCGACGACGCGTCGGACCCGTCCACGGCCGCACGCAACGCCCGCAAGATGATCGACGAGGACAAGGTCGACGTCATCATCGGCACCGCGGGATCGCCCGGTGCGCTGGCCATCGCCGGCGTGGCGCGCGAGACGAAGACGCCGCTGATCTCCATCGCCAATGCCAACCTGCCGGGCGAAGAGGGCGCGTGGATGGTCACGCTGCCGCAGCCTGCGCCGCTGATGGTGAGCGCGGTGGTCGAGCGCATGAAGAAATCGGGCGTGAAGACGGTCGGCTACATCGGCTTTTCCGACGCCTGGGGCGACCTGGTGTACGACGCGCTGCAGAAGAGCGCGGAGCCGGCTGGCATCAAGATCGTGTCGAACGAGCGCTATGCGCGCGCCGATTCGTCGGTGACCGGGCAGGTGCTCAAGATCGTGGCGCTGCGCCCCGATGCAGTAATCACCGGCACCTCGGGCACGCCCGGCGCGCTGCCTTACCTGGCGCTCGCGGAGCGCGGCTACAAGGGCCAGATCTACGGCATGCATGCGCTCATCAACCCCGACTTCGTGCGCGTGGGCGGTGCTGCCGTCGAAGGCCTGCTCGCACCCACCGGCCCGGTGATCGTGGCCGAGCAGTTGCCCAACGACAACCCGATCCGCAAGGTGTCGATGGACTTCCGCGCCGCCTACCAGAAGGCCAACGGCGCACCGCCGACCGATGCCTTCTCGGCCTACACCTTCGACGCCTGGCTGCTGTACCTCGATGCGGCCCAGCGTGCGCTTGCCACCAAGGCCGAGCCGGGCACGCCGCAGTTCCGCCTTGCCCTGCGCGATGCCATCGTGAGTACCAAGGAGCTGGTGGGCACGCACAGCGTCTACAACTTCAAGCCGACCGATCGCTATGGGTCGGACGAACGCTCGCGTGTCGTCGTGAAGCTGGAAAAGGGTCAATGGAAGCTGGTTCCCTGATTCAACGCGCACCACACACCAACTCGCTGGAGCAACCTCGATGAAAAAGAAACTGGCCCGCATCGTCGGCCTCACTGCCGTCGCACTGGCCGCCGCACAAGCCATGGCGGCCGACCTGAAGATCGGCTTCATCAGCTCGTTGTCGGGCCCTGTCGCCGCACTCGGCGTGCCCTATGAAAAGGGCATTCGCGCAGCCATTGCCGAGCATCCGGAAATCGGCGGGCGCAAGGTGCAGCTCATCGTGCTCGACGACGCCTCCGACCCGACCACCGCAGGCCGCAACGCGCGCAAGCTGGTGACCGAAGACAAGGTCGACGTGCTCATCGGCACCTCGGGCGTGCCGGGCGCGATGGCCATCGCCTCGGTGGCGCGCGAACTCAACACGCCGCTGATCTCGCCCACGCCGGTGACCATCGCCGGCCCCGAAGGCGCATGGACGGTGACGGTGTCGCAACCGTTCCCGCTCATGGTCGCGGGCGTGGTCGAGCGCATGCAGAAGTCCGGCGTGAAGACGGTGGCCTTCATCGGTTTCTCCGATGCGCTGGGGGATCTCGCCTACGACTCGCTGGTCAAGAGCGCGGCCACGGCCGGCATCAAGGTGGTGGCGAACGAGCGCTATGCGCGCAGCGATTCGTCGGTGGCGGGGCAGATCCTGAAGATCGTCGCGGCGCGGCCCGATGCCGTATTCGCCGGCAACTCCGGCACGCCGGGCGCGCTGCCCTACATCGCACTCGCCGAGCGCGGCTACAAGGGCAAGATCTACGGCACGCACGGGCTCATCAACGCCGACTTCGTGCGCGTGGGCGGCGCCTCCATCGAAGGGCTGCAGGTGCCCAGCGGCCCGGTGCTCGTGGCCGACCAGCTGCCCGACAGCAACCCCATCAAGAAGGTGTCGATGGGCTTCCGCGCGGCCTACCAGAAGGTGAACGGCGCGGTGCCGACCGATGCCTTCTCCTCGTACACCTACGACGCCTACCTGCTGCTGGCCGACGCCGCCTCGCGCACCAAGGGCGAGCCGGGCACGCCGCAATACCGGACCGCGTTGCGCGATGCCATCGTGAGCACCAAGGAGCTGGTGGGCACGCACGGCATCTACACCTTCAAGCCCGACGACCGCTATGGCTCCGACCAGCGCGGCGTGGTGATCGTGCAGATGAGCAAGGGCCAGTGGAAGCTGGTCCCCTGACATAAAACCGAGCGCCCGCCGATGACCAGCTACCGCCATCATCCCGACCGCATCGCCGCCCTGGTGCAGGACGACCGCGTGCACCGCGACCTGTACCTGAGCGAGGAAATCTTCGCGCTCGAGCAGGAGCGCCTGTTTGCGGACACCTGGGTCTTCCTCGGCCACGCGAGCCAGGTGCCGGAGGCGGGCGACTTCGTGACGCAGGACGTCGCAGGCCGGCCGCTCCTGATGGTGCGGCAGCCCGATGGCGCGGTGCACGTCATATACAACCGCTGCGCCCACAAGGGCACGCAACTGGTGACGGACGAGAGCGGCAATACCGGTCGCTTCTTTCGCTGCCCGTACCACGCCTGGACCTACAAGCTCGACGGCGCGCCGCTCGGCCTGCCGCTCAAGAACGGCTACGAAGGCACGCAGCTCAAGGCCTGCGAATCGGGGCAGGGGCTGTCGGTGGTGAAGCATGTGAAGGTGTACCGCGACTTCGTTTTCGTGCGCCTGTCCGACACGGGCCCGTCGTTCGAGGACTACTTCGGCGAGGTGCTCGGCGCCATCGACAACATGGTCGACCGCTCGCCCGAGGGCAGGCTCACCGTGGGCGGCGGCGTGCTGCGCAACATCGTCCACTGCAACTGGAAGATGTACCTGGAGAACATCAACGACACGGTGCATCCGATGTCGACGCACGAATCGGCCACCAAGGCGGCCGAGGCGCTGTGGGAGGGGCACGCGCCTACCGATCCCAAGCCGATGGCGATGGAGCAGATCCTGCCCTTCGGCTCGGGCTACGAGTTCTTCGACAAGATGGGTGGGCGGGTGTTCGCCAACGGGCACAGCGTGCTCGGGGTGAACTTCAGCATCCACTCCAACTACGCGCAGTTGCCCGAGTACGAGGCCGCCATGCAGGCCGCGCACGGCGCCGAGCGCGCGGCCGACATCCTGCAGCGCTCGCCGCAGAACTCGGTGCTGTATCCGAGCCTGTCGGTGAAGGGGTCGCCCCAGGCGATCCGCGTGATCCGCCCGCTGGCTGCCGACCGCACCCTGATCGAGGCCTGGAGCTTCCGCGCAGCCGGTGCGCCCGCGCTGCTCTTCGAGCGCGCGATGAGCTACAACCGCCTCGTGTTCTCGCCGATGTCGGTGGTGGCGCACGACGACGTGCACCTCTTCGAGAGCATCCAGCAGGGCCTGCGCGCCGGCGGCAACGAATGGGTGAGCCTGCACCGCAACTTCGACGCGGCCGAGCTCGCGCAATCGACCATCACCACCAACGGCACGAACGAGCTGCTCATGCGCAACCAGTTCCGCGCCTGGGCGAAGGCGATGGCACCGGAGGCCGCGGCATGAACGATCCCCGTGATTTCATCGCCCACGAGGCCGCGCTGCTCGACGAGCGGCGCTTCGATGACTGGCTCGCGCTCTTCGCCGACGACGGCCATTACTGGGTGCCTCTGCTCGGTGCGGCGCAGGCCGATCCCCTCTCGCACAACTCGCTGGCCTATGAAGACCGGTTGCTGCTGCAACTGCGCGTGGACCGCCTGAAGAACCCGCGCGCGCATTCGCAGCACCCCGCGAGCCACAGCCAGCATGTGCTGCAGCCTTCGCGCATCGAGGAGGAGACGGACGGCGAAGTGCGCCTTCGCACGCCGTTCCTCTACGTCGAAGCACGCGGCGAATCGCAGATCCTGCTGAGTGGCACTGCCCGCCACCACCTCGTGCACACATCTTCGGGATGGTCGATTCGCCAGAAGCGCATCGACCTGCTCAATGCCGCACGCGCGTTGCCGGCCATCCAGTTGTTCATCTGAGTTACCTGTTCATTCCAACCATCCTCACCGGAGCTACGACATGAAGAGCCTGATGCTGACCCTCACGCGCGGTGCCCTCGCCGCGGCGCTCGCCGCCTGCGGCGTTGCGAGCGTTTTCGCGGCCGACCTCAAGGTCGGCCTGAGCGTGTCGCTCTCGGGGCCGAACTCCTCGCTGGGCGTGCCCTATGCGAAGGGCATGCAGGCCGCGCTGGCCTACAAGCCCGAGATCAACGGCCGCAAGGTGCAGCTCATCGTGCTGGACGACGGCTCCGATCCGACGACCGCCGGGCGCAATGCGCGCAAGCTCGTCGAAGAGGAAAAGGTCGATGTGCTGATGGGCACTTCGGGGGTGCCAGCAGCCATTGCAATGGCGCAAGTCGGCCGCGATGCGAAGACGCCGATGATCGGCCTCACGCCCATCCTGCTCGACCCCAATGAGAACCCGTGGGTCATGACGGTCGCCCAGCCTACGCAGTTGATGATCGACGCGGTGGTCGAGCGCATGAAGCGCAACAACGTCAAGACCGTGGGCTACATCGGCTTCACCGACGCTTGGGGCGACCTGGTGTACGACGCGCTCATGAAGGCCGCGCCCGGCGCTGGCATCAAGGTGGTGAGCAACGAACGCTATGCGCGCGCCGATGCTTCGGTGACCGGCCAGGTGCTCAAGATCGTGGCGTTGCGCCCCGACGCGGTGATGACCGGTGGCGCCGGCACGCCGGGCGCGCTGCCGTTCCTCGCGCTGCAGGAGCGCGGCTACAAGGGCGGTGTGTACGGGCAGCACGGGCTCATCAACCCCGACTTCGTGCGCGTGGTCGGCGCCGCGGGCCAGAACGCGCTGATGCCTACCGGCCCCGTGATCGTCGCCGAGCAACTGCCGGACGGATACCCGACCAAGAAGATCGCGACCGAGTTCCGTGCCGTGTTCCAGAAGGTCAACAACGCGCCGACCAGCGATGCGTTCTCGGCCTATTCCTTCGACGGCTGGCTGGTGTTCGCCGACGCCGCCTCGCGCGCGATGAAGAAGGCCGAGCCGGGAACCGCCGAGTTCCGCGTCGCGCTGCGCGATGCCATCTTCAGCACCAAGGAAGTGGTGGGCACGCACGGCGTCTACAGCTTCAAGCTAGGCAGCCTCTACGGCGTGGACGAGCGCGCCCGCGTGATCGTCAAGCTCGACAACGGCCAATGGAAGCTCGCTCCCTGAGCGGCCCGCTCTTTTTCGCAAACGCCAAGAACGACGAACAAGAAGATGAAAGCAATGCCTGAGGTTTTCCTATGACGTGGGACGTCGCGCTGATTCTCATCACCGACGGCCTCGCCAACGGTGCCGTCTATCTGCTGGCCGGCCTCGGGCTGGTGCTGATCTTTTCCGTGACGCGGGTGGTGTTCGTGCCGTTCGGCGACATCGCGGCCTTCGCGGCCCTGTCGCTCGCGGCATTCGAGACCGGCCGCGTGCCGGCGACCATCGGCATGGTGGCGGTGCTCGCGGTGCTCGCGCTGGCGACGGAAGTCGGCAGCCTGCTGCGGCGCGGCGAGAGCTCGCGCATACCGAAGGCGGTGCTCATGTGGGGCGTGCTGCCCGCGATTCCATGCGTGCTCGCGTGGCTTGCCGCGCGGCCCGGCGTGCCGGTGGCGGTGCACATCGCGGTGGCTGTGTTGCTGGTCGTGCCGATCGCGCCGCTGCTCGCACGGGTGGTGTTCCAGCCGATTGCCGATGCATCGGTGCTGGTGCTGCTGATCGTGTCGCTGGCGCTGCACTTCCTGCTGTCGGGCCTGGGCTTGTTGTTCTTCGGTCCTGAAGGTTCGCGCACCACGCCGCTCACGAGTGCGGTGTTCACGCTGGGAGATGGCTTCACGGTCAGCGGCCAGGTGGTGCTGATGGTGGGGGCGGCGATCGTGTTGAGCGGCCTCTTCTTCCTTGTGTTCGAGCGCACGGTGGCCGGTAAGGCGCTGCGCGCAACGGCCGTCAATCGAGTGGGCGCGCGGCTGGTCGGCATCCGGCCGGTGCGCACCGCGCTTCTGGCGTACGGCTGCGCGTCGCTGCTCGCCGGCCTCATCGGCGTGCTCATCGCACCGGTTACGACCATGTACTACGACTCCGGTTTCATCATCGGCCTGAAGGCCTTCGTGGCCGCCATCATCGGCGGGCTCGTGAGCTACCCGATGACGGCGGTGGGCGCGCTCGCGGTCGGCGTGGTGGAGAGCTTCGCCTCGTTCTGGAGCGGCGCGCTGAAAGACGTGATCGTGTTCAGCCTGCTCATCCCGGTGCTGATGCTGCGGTCGTTCATGGTGACCCATTCGGAAGAGGAAGAAGACGAGGTGGACCAATGAACGGCAACCGCAAACGCATGCTGTGGATCGCCGCGGTGATCGTCGTGCTGACGCTGGTGCCGGCGGTGGCGGGCAGCTTCACGGTATCGCTCCTCAACGACATCGGCATCGGTGCGCTGGTGGCGCTTGGGCTGGTGCTGCTCACCGGCGTGGGCGGTGCGACCTCGTTCGGCCAGGCGGCCTTCGTCGGCATCGCGGCCTATGCGACGGCATGGCTTACCACCACGCAAGGCATGTCGCCGTGGATCGGCCTCTTGTTCGCGTTGCTGCTCACGGGTATCTCGGCACTTGCCATCGGCATGCTCACGCTGCGGCTCGGCGGGCACTTTTTGCCGCTCAGCACCATCGCGTGGGGCCTGTCGATCGCGATGCTGTTCGGCAACGTCGATGCGCTCGGGCGGCACACGGGGCTGTCGAACATTCCGGCGCTGCAGGTCGGTGGCTGGTCGCTGGCCGATCCACGGTCGATGTACTACCTGATCTGGGTGGTGGTCGGGCTTGCCTGCCTGTTCAGCCACAACCTGCTGCAGTCGCGGCCCGGCCGTGCGATTCGCGGGCTGCGCGGCGGTGCGACGCTGCTGGCGAGCGTCGGCGCGGATGCGTACCGCGTGCGGCTCACGCTGTTCGTGACGGCAGCGCTCTTCGCGGGGCTGGCGGGCTGGCTCTATGCGCACATGAACCGCTTCGTGAGCCCGTCGCCCTTCGACGTGCGCGCGAGCATCGAGTACCTGCTGATGGCCGTGGCCGGCGGGCTCGGGCAACTGGCGGGCGCGCTGGTGGGCGCCGCCCTGGTGCTGGTGCTGAAGAACGGGCTGCAGGACGTGCTGCCGATGCTCACGCAGCGCGCGGGGCAACTGGAGGCCGTGGCTTTTGCCGCGCTCTTCATCCTGCTGCTGCACTTTGCGCGCGGCGGGTTGATGGGGCTGCTGCGGCGCTGGACGCGGCGGCGCGGCGGCACGCAAGGCGCCTCGCGCTATGCAGCGCCGCCGGTCGATCCGCTCGCGCATCGGCAACTGCCGGCGCGCGGTGCGCAGGTGCTGTCGGTGAACGGCGCGGTCAAGCGCTTCGGTGGTCTGGTGGCTGTGAACGACGTGAGCTTCGATGTGAAGGCCGGCGAGATCGTCGGGCTGATCGGCCCGAACGGCGCGGGCAAGTCGACCATGTTCAACCTGCTGACCTGCACGCTGCCGATGACATCGGGCCAGGTGCGCTTTCTCGACCATGACATTGCCGGCATGCCGCAGCGGCAGGTGGCGCGGCTGGGCCTGGCGCGCACCTTCCAGCACGTGAAGCTGCGGCCGCACATGAGCCTCCTGGACAACGTGGCGCTGGGCGCGCATTCGCGCACGCGCTCGGGCATCCTGAAAGCGGGCCTCCGGCTCGACCGCAAGGAGGAAACGCAGATCCTGCAGGAGGCGCAGCGACAGCTCGACCGCATCGGCCTGGGCGACCGCGCGCACGAGCTCGCGGGCAGCCTGCCGCTGGGCACGCAGCGCATCCTGGAAATCGCGCGCGCGCTGGCCGCCGACCCTGTGCTGCTGGTGCTCGACGAGCCCGCGGCCGGTTTGCGCCGCAAGGAAAAGATGGCGCTCGGCGATCTGCTGCGCAAGTTGCGCGAAGAGGGCGTGACCATCCTCATCGTCGAACACGACATGGACTTTGTGATGAAACTGGTGGACCGTTTGGTGGTGATGAACTTCGGCTCCAAGCTCGTGGAGGGCGTGCCATCGGCGGTGCGTGCCGACGAGCGCGTGCAGGCTGCGTACCTGGGGAGCGTTGTATGACCGCGATGCTGGAGATTGGCGACCTGCATGTGTCGTATGGGCAGGTGGAGGCGGTGCGCGGCGTGTCGCTCGACCTGCAGCCGGGGCAGATCATTTCGGTGATCGGGCCGAACGGTGCGGGCAAGACGACGCTGCTGGCTGCCGCGATGGGCCTCCTGCCTTGCAAGGGCACGCTGCGCTTCGAAGGCGAAGACCTGCAGGGACTCGACGTGGAGGCGCGCGTGGAGCGGGGCCTCTGCCTCGTGCCCGAGAAGCGCGAGTTGTTCGGCGAACTCACCGTGCTCGACAACCTGCAACTGGGCGCCTATGCCAAGCGGCTGCGCGGCGATGCGATGAAGAAGCGGCTGCAGTCGGTGTACGACCGCTTTCCGCGCTTGGCGGAGCGCCGTGCGCAGCGCGCCGACACGCTCTCGGGCGGCGAGCGCCAGATGCTGGCGGTGGGGCGCGCGCTGATGTCGGCGCCGCGCCTCTTGATGCTCGACGAGCCGAGCCTGGGCCTTGCGCCGCTGATCGTGCGGGACATCCTGACCATCGTGCGCAAGCTGCGCGAAGACGGCGTCTCGATCTTGCTTGTGGAGCAGAACGCGCGTGCCGCGCTGGAAAGTTCGGACCAGGGCTACGTGCTGGAGACGGGCGAGATCGCGCTCTCGGGCGCGTCGGCCGAGCTGGCGAACGACCCGCGCGTGCAAGCGACGTACCTCGGCGGAGGCACGCACGATGACGAGTGAGGTGCGCGCCGTGCCGCCCGCGCAGCGCACGCTGCCGGCGATGCTGCGGCGGCAAGCGGCGCTGTTCGGCGCGCGCCCGCTGTTGCGGATCGCAGGGCGGCAGTGGACGCACGGCGACGCGGCAGAGGCGGCAGCGGTGCGCGCCGGCGCGCTGGCGCAGGCCGGCGTGGCGCGCGGCGACCGCATCGCGGTGATGTGTGGCAACCGCATAGAGTTTCTCGAAATCTTTCTCGGTGCGGGATGGCTCGGTGCTTCGGTCGTGCCAGTGAACACGGCATCGATGGGACCGCAGATCGAGTACTTCCTGGCCAACAGCGCGGCGAAGCTGCTGGTGATCGAGGCCGGCTTTCTCGAGCGGTTGAAGACGGCCGATCTCGGGCGCACGGCATTGCGCGACGTGTGGGTGGTGGGCGAGGGTGCTGCATCGTGGGAGCCACCCGCTGGTGTGCGCGTCTCGAACTACCCGGAAGGCTCGGAGGCCATTGCGCCTGCGGCCGTCCAGCCGGGCGATCCGCTCGCCATCCTCTACACCTCTGGCACGACCGGCCCGGCCAAGGGCGTGATCTGCCCGCATGCGCAGTATTTCTGGTGGGGCGTGAACAGTGCCGAGGTGCTGGGCGTCGGCCGCGACGACGTGCTGTGCACCACGCTGCCGCTCTTTCACATCAACGCGCTCAACACCTTCGCGCAGGCCGCGTTGACCGGGGCCGAAGTGGTTTTCGAATCGCGCTTCTCGGCATCGGGTTTCTGGCCGTCGATGCGGGCGAATGGCGCGACCGTGGTCTACCTGCTTGGCGCGATGGTGCCGATCCTGCTTGCGCAACCCGAGGGCGAAGGCGAGCGCGATCACCGCGTGCGCATCGGGCTTGGGCCTGGCGTGCCATCGGCGGCGGGGCAGGCGTTCAAGGCGCGCACCGGCGTGTCGCTGCTGGAAGGCTACGGCTCGACGGAAACCAACTTCGCGATCGCCACGGCGCCCGATTCGCCGCGCGGCGGCGTAATGGGTTGGCTGCGTCCGGGCTTCCAGGCCTGCGTGGCCGATGAGGACGATGTGGCGCTGCCGCCCGGAGAGGCCGGCGAACTGCTGCTGCGCGCGGACGAGCCGTATGCCTTCGCGAGTGGCTACTTCAACATGCCGGAGAAGACGGTCGAGGCCTGGCGCAACCTGTGGTTCCACACGGGCGACCGCGTGGTGCGCGATGCGGACGGCGCGTTTCGATTTGTCGACCGCATCAAGGATGCGATCCGCCGGCGCGGCGAGAACATCTCCTCGTTCGAGGTCGAGCAGGTGCTTCTGAGCCATCCCGGCGTGGCGTCGTGCGCGGTGTATCCCGTGCGCTCCGAGCTGGCCGAGGACGAGGTGATGGCCGCGCTGGTCACACGCGAGGGCGAACGCATCGACCCCGTGGAGCTGTCGCGCTTCTGCGAGGGCCGCCTGCCGTACTTCGCCGTGCCGCGCTACATCGACGTGCTGCTCGACCTGCCGCGCACTGAGAACGGCAAGGTGCAGAAGTTCAAGCTGCGCGAGCGCGGCGTGGGGCCGCAGACCTGGGACGGCCGGCCCGCGAGGTCGTAGGCCCGTGCGCACCTTGCCGCTGGACCTGGATGAATAGCGGGCGTTTCACGCGGTGACAGCTTCAACAGCGCGTCGCCCTTAAAATGATTCAGGACTAAACAATTCAGGTATGCAATCAAATCTACTCATTGGCCGTCATGCGCTCGTGACCGGCGCTGCACGCGGCATCGGTGCGGAGATCGCGCGAACCCTCGCGGCCGAGGGTGCGGTGCTCACGCTGCTCGGGCGCGACCGTGAAGCATTGCAGCGCGCGGCCGACACGCTCGCCGGCAGCGGGCATGGCGTGGCCACCGCCGACGTGGCAGATCCGGAGGGCGTGCAAACCGCCTTCGCGCAGGCGCGCGAGGCGCGAGGTCCGATCGCAATCCTCGTCAACAACGCGGGTGCCGCCGAGAGCGCGCCGTTCCTGAAGACCTCTGTCGAGCTCTGGCAGCGGATGCTGTCGGTAAACCTCACGGGCAGCTTCCTGTGCGCGCAGGCCGCGCTGCCCGACATGCTGGAAGCCGGCTGGGGCCGCATCGTCAACATCGCGAGCACGGCGGGGCAGAAGGGCTACGCCTACGTCTCGGCCTACACCGCAGCCAAGCACGGCGTGATCGGCCTCACGCGCTCGCTCGCGCTCGAAGTGGCGCGCAAGGGCATCACGGTGAATGCCGTGTGCCCGGGCTACACCGACACCGACATCCTGCGCAACAGCGTCGCCAACGTCGTCGGCAAGACAGGCCGCAGCGAGGCCGATGCACTCGCTGAGTTCTCCAGCGTGAATCCGCAGAAGCGCATCGTGCAGCCGTCCGAGGTGGCCGATACGGTGCGCTGGCTGTGTGGCGAAGGCGCGGCGTCGGTCACAGGCCAGTCGATTTCGGTTTCGGGAGGAGAAGTGACATGACACGCAACGATGCCTCGCACGCCGCGCTCAGCGACGCCGAAGAACTCGGTCACGAAGCACGCGCCGGTCACGAAGACCACGCGATGCTCAAGCTGTGGCTGCGCATGCTCGCGAGCACCACGCAAATCGAGGCCGAGATCCGCCGCCGTCTGCGCGAGCGCTTCGGCATCTCGCTCGCGCGCTTCGACTACATGGCGCAGCTGTACCGCTACAAGGATGGGCTCAAGATGCGCGTGCTGTCGCGCTACCTCATGGTGACCGGCGGCAATGTGACGGGCCTGACCGACGAGCTCGAGCGCGAAGGCATGGTGGCGCGCGCGCCCAGCCCCGACGACCGCCGCGCATGGATCGTGAGCCTCACGCCCACGGGGCGGCGCACCTTCGAGACGATGGCGAGCGAGCACGAGCAGTGGATCCTCGAGATGTTCTCGGGTCTCGACATGAAGACGGTCAAGCAGATGCACAGCCAGCTCGGGCTGCTGCGCGTGCATGTGATGCGCGGCGAGGCAGCCGGCGAGGAGGCGTGAGCGTGAGTGATGCCACGCATGTCGACCTGGCGGCGCCGAGCGCGGAGTTCCGGCGGCCGCGGCTGATCCGGTTTTCGGACTGCGATCCGGCGGGCATCGTGTTCTATCCGCAGTACTTCGTGATGCTCAACGGGCTGGTCGAAGACTGGGTGAACGAAGGGCTGGGCCTGAGTTACCACGGGCTCGTGGCGGAGCGCCGCATCGGGCTGCCGACCGTGAAGCTCGATGTGGACTTTCGTGCAGTGAGCCGCATGGGCGATCAGGTGATGCTGGGTCTTGCCGTGGAGCGACTGGGCTCACGCTCGATGACGCTGGCGGTGCGCTGCTTCGGCGCCGAGAGCGGCGAAGTACGGATGCAGATGACGCAGGTGATCGTGACGACGTCGCTTGAGACGCATCGCGCAGTTGCCATTCCCGACGACATGCGCGTGGCGATTCTGCGCGGCGCAACGGCGTTGGCGAGTTGAACTTCAGGGCGCCGGGTCGGCGTCCTGCGCGTGCTTCTTCAGCCAGCCGCTGAGTTCTCTCTTGCCCTTGGCATTGGCGGTGCGCCACGCCTCGCGCGCCGCCGCAATGAAGCGCTCTTCCGCCGCATCGGGCACCTCGGAGGGACGGTCTTCCTTGTCGAGCCAACCTGGCTCCACCTCGCAGTGCCGCTCGATCTGCCGCGCGAGGTTGTCGCCGATGGGGCGGGCGCTCTTGATCTGGCTCCACATGCTCGGGGAGATTTCGATCTTCTTCGCGAAGGACTGGTCCAGCCCCTTGGCTGGCAGGCCGGCGGCAATGGCGCCCTCGAGAAAGCGGCGATGCAGCGCAAGGACATTGCGACGGCGCGCGACGGTGGTATTGGGCACTGTTCAAAAACAACAACAAGACAAGAAAAGATTGTCCCGGTTGTTGACGTCGCCGTAAACACTATTTACAGTTGCCCTCACTCGCGGCTCAAGCCGTCCCCTTTTTCCAACCCTTAACAGCCGACAGCGGCAATTTTTGATCCAGGAACCATCGTGAACACCGCATTGACCCTCACCAACATTCGACCCGCATCGGGCCGGGCGTTCGTGCGCGTGTGGTCGTGTGGCGGTGGGTTCGGCATGCCGTCGTCGAAATCGAATCTGCGCCAGAGCTACGTGCATGCCACGCAAACCGCAGCCCGCCTGCGCGTTGGCAAGTTCGAGGATCAGGTGCTACCGGGTGGAGGTTGCGCATAAGCGCATACCTTCCAAGCTCTCTCCAGCAGAGGCCCGGACACCGAAAGGTTTCCGGGCCTTTTTGTTTGTTTTTTGCTTTCGTTTTTCGTGCTTTGCCATTTCGGGTGTGCCTTCACCACACCGCCAGAACCCACCGCGTAGACGGTCTGGCGGGATGTGCAGGAACTGATCCCTCCTGTGCAGCGACGTCGTACGGGACAGCGCCCAGCGCGCTGTCCGTCGCGTGAGGACACAACCGAAATGGAAAAGCGGTCATTCGCTTTTTCGCATCGAACCCGAGCGGAACCGGGCCATTGCAGATGGTCCTTCCGCGGAAACCGGCCGCAAAGATTGGGCGGCGCCGGAACTCGTAACCGGACACTTTTTGGTTTTCGCTTTTTCATCCCGCGTTAGCTCAATGGATCAGAGCACTTGCCTACGAAGCAAGGGGTTGCACGTTCGAGTCGTGCACGTGGGGCCATTTTTGTTTGCTGTCATCACTACAACCAAGGAGCCACCATGCGCAAGCGCAACACCCCGATCCGGATGATCACCGTGCGCCCGGCCCAGCCGCGCAGGCACATGGTGCTGGCACTGGCACAACGCTTCGGCATCGGCAGGCGCGCGACCGATGGCCTGTCCGCCTCGACTGGCCGCGAGCGTTTGCTCGAAGTGCTCGACCTCGACCAGCGCGTGCGTGAAGTAGGCGAGTGGTAGCCGGCCGATCGGTTTTCTTTTCACGGTGCGCGTAGCTCAACGGCAGAGCCGCGGGTTGTGATCCCGCTGACGACGGTTCGATTCCGTTCGTGCACCCCATCCATCTTTTTCTTTCAACCGCTTCGACCATCGCCGCAAAGGAGGCGAGCCAACATGCACCCTCACGTCCTGCAACTTGATATTCAGGGCACGCCGCAAGCCTGGATTTCGCTGGAGCAGGCGGTGCTGCACTACGCCACCGGATCGGTCGCGTGGGAAGACGGCGACCTGCCGCTGGCCACGCTGCGCGGCGGTTTCAACGTCGCGCGTGGCGTGCAGTCGCGCATCGAAGTGGCGCCCATCATCGCGCTGCGTGGCGCATCGAAGATCAACCTGTTCGACGTGGTGCCCGGTGTCACCAAGGGCAAGCTGGTGCGTCGCGACCGCCACACCTGCGCGTACTGCGCGGGCGTGTTCCACGAGCGCGATCTGCAATGCGAGCACGTGATGCCCGAATCGCGCGGCGGTCCGTGGGCTTGGACCAACCTGGTGAGCGCGTGCGCCGTCTGCAACAACAGGAAGGCCGCACGCACGCCGGAGGAAGCCGGCATGCCGCTGGTCTATCTTCCCTACGTGCCGAGCCGCTTCGAGAGCTTCCTGCTCGAAGGCCGCAACATCCGCGCAGACGTGCACGAGTGGCTGGCGAGGCGGCTGCCCAAGGGCTCGCGGCTTCAGTGAGAGGGGGTTTTGCTGTGCTTTGGCTCGTCCCTCAAGAAAAAAGCCCGCTGCCTTTGGACAGCGGGCTTTCTATTGTGCGGATGTGGTGTTCAGCGTCCGACGCCGAAGAATCGATAGGCGATCACCCCTGCAGCCGCGATGCCGCCAACGATGATGCAGAGCACTTTGGTGACCCGACCATTGCCGCGTCTGGAGCGGCCCCAGTGCTCCGGCCCGATCAGGTCGATGGGGACGGTGGGTTTGCCTATGTCGGAAGCCTTTTCCATGGAAGAAATATAGCGCAGGCCGGAAATCACTTTGCCCGGTCGGTGGATTGTGTTGTCGTCGGACATTGCCGATTGCACTGGATCGAGGAGGGCAAAAAATAACCCGCCGAAGCGGGTTCAACGAGCTTTTTTGCTTCGATGTGATGTCCCTGAAGTCCTGGTTGTTGTGCTGTGTGACAGCGGGTACAAGATGCCATGTCACGCACCGCACTTCATGGATACGGGGCGCCGTCGGCCGAAGCCGCCATTTGTAAATGTGAAATAGTGCATATATGAACCACGAAATCATCCTTGAGAGCCTGACCCGCGCACTTGAAAGCTGGATTCGCCATGCCTCGGCGGACCAGCTCTGGCAGGTGCATCAGGCCGGCGGGCTTGGTGCCTCCATTCACATGGACGGCGACATCGTCCGGGCGCGCGTCGCGCTCGGCGAGCCGCGCAATGCGCTGTCGGACATCGGCAAGACGGATGGGCGACTGCCTGTCACCGAGGCATTTCTCGGCAAGAGCATCGCGGCCTGGGGCACGCCACCGCCGCAAGGCAGCCCTGAGCGGGAGCAATGGTTCCTGTCGAACGAACTGGCACAGACGCATGCACGGCAGTACCTGATGGCGGAAGTCGGCGAGAAGCGCGATGTGCTCGCGCGCTTTGTCGAAGACTGGATTGAGCGCCAAGGCTGAGCGAGAGCGCCGTGATCGTGATGTCGGCGGGCAAATAAAAAAGCCTGCTACCGGTGAGGTAGCAGGCTTTTTCAGCGTTTCCGCCATGTTGGTGGTGGGCCCTGAGTGACTCGAACACTCGACCTACGGATTAAGAGTCCGCTGCTCTACCAACTGAGCTAAGAGCCCCTGCGCTGTAAGCGACTAGCGTTTTCAGGCAAGACCACGAGTATATCCCAGAATTTTCCGGTGTCCAAAAAAATTGTGAACCGCGGCGTTAGGATGCGCCACCGACGGGGCCATGCCCCTCCTCAATCAGGAGCATTTTCTTATGAGCGATGCAAACACCACGCCCCATGTTGTGATCACCGGCGCTGCGGGCGCGCTGGGTCGTGCCGTGGCGCAGCACTTCCTTGAGCAAGGCGCACGCCTTGCATTGGTCGATCACCATGTCGGTCGATTGGCCGAGGTCTTTCCGGGCCTCGACAACTCGCAGCATCTGCTGCTCGCGGGCGACGTGACCTCGGCGCCCGACATGGCCGAGTTGCTGACCGGCCAGGTGCTCAAGGCCTTCGGCCGTGTCGACGCGCTCGTGCACATCGCTGGCGGCTTCGAGATGGGCGAGGCGACGCATGCGCTGTCGCGCGCAAGCTGGGATCGCATGATGAATCTCAATGCGTGGTCGTTCGTCGCAGTGACGCAAGCCGTGCTGCCCTCGATGATCGAACGCAAGAGCGGCCGCATCGTCGCGGTGACGGCAAAAGTGGCGGCGCGCGGCGTGCCGGCAATGGCGGCGTACATCGCATCGAAGAGCGCATTGCAGCGCCTGGTGGAAGCGATGGCGGCCGAAGCCGCACCGCACGGCGTCAGCGTGAACAGCGTCGCGCCGAGCGTGCTGGACACACCAGCGAATCGCCAGGCGATGCCCGATGCCAATCCGGCCGAGTGGGTGTCGACGTCGGTCGCGGCGCAGACCATCGGCTTCCTCGCATCGCCCGCCGCCGCGGCGTTACATGGCCAACACCTGACGCTTGATACCTGAGCGCCAAAAAGAAAAGGCCTTGGCGATTGCCAAGGCCCTTTCAAATCGGTTGGTGGAGAGGATGAGGATCGAACTCACGACCTCCGCATTGCGAACGCGGCGCTCTCCCAGCTGAGCTACCCCCCCAACACGGCGTAAATTCTAACCAGACTCCCGTCTCGCCGCACGTGGTGTCGTGCCAAGATTCGCGCCCCGCAAACCAAGAACACAAGAGCAGCAACCGCATGGCCTCGTACGACCCCGCCTGGCTGGAAGGCATGTACAACAACCTCGCGCGGGTGAAAAACCACCCCGTGTATTTCGAGCGCTGGACGCGCGAATCGGCGGCGGTGCGCGACGCCTTGCCCGGCCGGATCGATCTTCGCTACGGCGACGGTTCGAACGAAACACTCGACATTTTTCCGGCGCCGATCCCCGACGCGCCGGTCCTGGTCTTCATCCACGGCGGTTACTGGCGTGCGATGGACAAGAGCCAGCACTCCTTCATCGCGCCGTCGTTCAACGACCGCGGCATCTGTGTCGTCGTGCCCAACTACGCGCTGTGTCCCGGACCGGTCGAGGCGCCCGTCACCGTGCCGGGCATCCTCATGCAGGTGGTGCGTGCGCTCGAGTGGACCTGGCGCCACGTAGCGGCCTATGGCGGCGATCCTTCGCGCATCACCGTCGCGGGTCATTCGGCCGGCGGCCACATGGCGGCGGCGCTGCTGGCGTGCGACTGGAAAGCGGTCGCGCCCGATCTGCCCATGCAGTTGGTGCGCAACGCGCTCTCGATCTCGGGCCTCTACGACCTGCGGCCACTGCAACACACACCGTTCCTGGAGCACACGCTGAAGCTGACCGATGCCGACGCCCGTCGTGCGAGCCCTGCGCTCTGGCCAGCACCGCCGCGCGGCCAACTCTATGCAGTCGCCGGGGGAGAAGAGAGCCCGGAATTCATCCGCCACAACACGATGATCCGCAACGCCTGGGGCCGCAACGCCGTGCCGGTGTGCGAGGTGCTCCCGGGCCTTGATCACTTCAGCGTGGTCGACGCATTCGCCGACCCGGCCCACGCGCTGCACCGCCACGCGGTGCAACTGCTCGAGGCCTGACCGAGACGGCCCGGGGCAGGGCGCTTACATCAGCAGGTGTTCGCCCTCGTTGGCGCCGCCCAGCGTGACGTAGTTGACCTTGCGGATGTCCATCAGCGTGCGGCCGCCCGCGTAGCTGATCGAGCTCTGCACGTCCTGCTCCATCTCGACCAGCGTGTCGGCCAGCTTGCCCTTGATGGGCTCGAGGATGCGCTTGCCCTCGACGTGCTTGTACTCGCCCTTGTTGAAGTCGCTGGCCGAGCCGTAGTACTCCTTGAAGAGCGTGCCGTCCACGTCCACCGTCTTGCCCGGCGACTCTTCGTGGCCCGCGAACAGCGAGCCGATCATCACCATCGAGGCGCCAAAACGCACGCTCTTCGCGATGTCGCCGTGGTCACGGATGCCGCCGTCCGCAATGATCGGCTTGGTCGCCACGCGCGCGCACCACTTGAGCGCCGACAGCTGCCAGCCACCCGTGCCGAAGCCGGTTTTGAGCTTGGTGATGCAGACCTTGCCCGGGCCGATGCCCACCTTGGTTGCGTCCGCCCCCCAGTTCTCCAGGTCGATCACTGCTTCGGGTGTGCCGACGTTGCCGGCGATCACGAAGGCCTTCGGCAGCTTCTCCTTGAGGTAGCCGATCATGTTCTTCACGCTGTCGGCATGGCCGTGCGCGATGTCGATCGTGATGTATTCGGGAACGAGGCCCTGTTCCACCAGTTGGTCGACGGTCTCGTAGTCGGGCTTCTTCACGCCGAGCGAGATCGAGGCGAACACGCCCTTGCCCTGCATCTCCTTGACGAACTTCACGTTGTCCAGGTCGAAGCGATGCATCACGTAGAAGTAGCCGTTCTGCGCGAGCCACAGGCAGATCGACTCGTCGACCACCGTCTTCATGTTGGCCGGCACCACCGGCAGGCGGAACGTGCGTTCGCCCAGCGTGACGCTGGCGTCGCATTCCGAGCGGCTCTCCACGCGGCACTTGCGGGGGAGCAAAAGGATGTTGTCGTAATCGAAAATCTGCATGACCAGGCTCCTGAAAGGAATCGTTGAAAGAAACGAATGAGCGCTTGGTCCGGCCGGTCTTCGCGGTGCGTCTCGAAAAGAAAACGCCCACAAAAAACCGGGCGCAAGAATCTTGGGCCCGGTGATTGATTTTACGCGGGGTCCCGAAGGCAGGTCTTCCAGTTCTTCGTATAACCCGCATACGCGGTGGTTTCTACAATCGGAGGATGTTGTTTAACGATCCTGCGGCTGATGCCAACCCCTCGGAACTGCCACTGCTGCAGAACCTGAACCCGGAGCAGCGCGCTGCGGTCACCCTGCCCCAGGGCAATGCGCTCATCCTCGCGGGCGCCGGTTCCGGCAAGACACGAGTGCTCACCACCCGCATCGCCTGGCTGCTCCAGACCGGCCAGGTCTCCGCCGGCGGCATCCTCGCCGTGACTTTCACCAACAAGGCCGCCAAGGAAATGATGACGCGGCTGACGGCGATCCTGCCGGTTAACGTGCGCGGCATGTGGATCGGCACCTTCCACGGCCTGTGCAACCGCCTCCTGCGCGCGCACTGGAAGCTCGCCAACCTGCCTTCGACCTTCCAGATCCTCGACACGCAAGACCAGCTCTCGGCCATCAAGCGACTGATGAAGCAGTTCAACGTCGACGACGAGCGCTTTCCCGCCAAGCAGACCCAGTGGTTCATCGCCGGCGCCAAGGAAGACGGCCTGCGTCCGAAGGACGTGGAGATCCGCAGCGACGACGACCGCAAGAAGGTCGAGCTCTACCAGCTCTACGAAGAGCAGTGCCAGCGCGAAGGCGTGGTCGATTTCGGCGAGCTCATGCTGCGCAGCTACGAACTGCTGCGCGACAACGACCCGGTGCGCGAGCACTACCAGCGGCGCTTTCGCCACATCCTGATCGACGAGTTCCAGGACACCAACCGCCTGCAGTACGCGTGGATCAAGATGCTCTCGGGCAACACGGTCGGCGGGCAGTTCACCCCGAACCCGAACAACAGCGTGATCGCGGTGGGCGACGACGACCAGAGCATCTACGCCTTTCGCGGCGCGCGCGTGGGCAACATGGCCGACTTCGTGCGCGAGTTCGACGTGCAGCACCAGATCAAGCTGGAGCAGAACTACCGCAGCTACAGCAACATCCTCGACTCGGCCAACGAGCTCATCAGCCACAACAAGAAGCGCCTGGGCAAGAACCTGCGCACCGACCAGGGCCCGGGCGAGCCGGTGCGCGTGTACGAGTCGCCCACCGACCTCGCCGAGGCGCAGTGGATGGTCGAGGAAATGCGCCAGCTCGTGCGCGACGGCTTCGACAGGAAAGAGATTGCGGTGCTCTACCGCAGCAACGCGCAGAGCCGGGTGATCGAAACCGCGCTCTTCAATGCCTCGGTGCCGTACCGCGTGTATGGCGGCCTGCGCTTCTTCGAGCGCGCCGAAATCAAGCACGCGCTGGCCTACCTGCGCCTCCTGGAGAACAAGGACGACGACACCAGTTTCCTGCGCGTCGTCAACTTCCCGCCCCGAGGCATCGGCGCGCGCACGCTCGAAACCCTGCAGGACGCGGCGCGCGCGGCGGGGCGTTCGCTGCACGATGCGGTCAGCGTCGTCGGCGGCAAGGCGGGCGCGAACCTCACCGGCTTCGTCGCCAAGATCGACGTGCTGCGGGAGCAGACCCAGGGCGTGAGCCTGCGCGAGATCATCGAGTTGGTGCTCGACCACAGCGGCCTCGTCGAGCACTACAAGGCCGATCGCGAAGGCGCCGACCGCCTCGAGAACTTGGACGAACTGGTGAACGCGGCCGAGAGCTTCGTCACGCAGGAAGGCTTCGGCCGCGATGCGGTGGCGCTGCCGGTCGACGAATTGCGCCAGTCGCCCGCGAGCCAGGGCATCGATCCGACCCGCCCGGTGCTCGACGAGCCGCTCGCACCCGACGCCGAGACCGGTGAAACGCTGAGCCCGCTGGCCGCGTTCCTCACGCACGCCGCGCTCGAATCGGGCGACAACCAGGCGCAGGCCGGCCAGGACGCGGTGCAGCTCATGACGGTGCACGCCGCCAAGGGCCTGGAGTTCGACTGCGTATTCATCACCGGCATGGAAGAGGGCCTGTTCCCGCACGAGAACTCGATGAGCGACTTCGAGAGCCTCGAGGAAGAGCGCCGCCTGATGTACGTGGCGATCACGCGCGCCCGCAAGCGTCTCTACCTGAGCCATTCGCAGACGCGCATGCTGCACGGGCAGACCCGCTACAACGTCAAGAGCCGCTTCTTCGATGAGCTGCCCGAAGGGGCGCTCAAGTGGCTCACGCCCAAGAACCAGGGCTTCACGCCATCGGCCTTCGGCTACGGCGGCGGCTACGGGAGCACGCGCGGCGGCAGCGGCGGCTACAGCGGTGGAAGCAGCGGATATGGAGGCGGTGGCTATGGCGGCAGCAAGGACACCTTCGCCAGCCCGCCGGTGCCACCGCAGAAGACTGCACCGTCGCATGGCCTGCGCTCGGGCATGCAGGTGTTCCACAACAAGTTCGGCGAGGGCACGGTGCTGGCCCTCGAAGGCACGGGCGACGACGCGCGCGCGCAGGTCAAGTTCACGCGGCACGGCGTGAAGTGGCTGGCGCTGTCGGTGGCCAAGCTCACGCCAGTCTGAGGCTGCTACTAAACCTATAGCTGACAGCATAGGCCGGGCGGGCGTCAGCCCGGTTTTTCCGGGATCAGCCGTACACTCCGGACTCGCCAAAACAAGGGGAGTCGGGGATGTGGTTCATAGGCATGATGGCCGGCCTGTTCATTGGGGCGCTGTTCGAATCGGTGCCTGTGGCGCTGGTTCTCGCGCTCGTTGGCGCGTTTGCGTTCGCCAAGCTGTTCGGCAAGAAGAAAAAGGGCGAACCGCAGCGCACCGAAGCTGAGGGCGGCTTGCCGAATGGCCGCGTCGCCGTTACGCCGGCCGCGACAGCACCCGCAGGCGGCGTGCTGAAGCTGCAGCAGCGAGTGACAGAACTCGAGGAGCGCGTCAGCCAACTCGAACGCCGGCTCGCGCAGGGCGCTAGCGATGTAGCCGTCGTCCCGACGGCAGCCGCGCCAATCGGCGACCTCGCCACCTCCATGGCCAGCACGCCGGTTGCGGAGTCGCCTTCGCTGCCGCTGGCTCAACCTGCGGCGGCACAAGCTGCCGAGATGACGCGGCCCCGCATCGCCACCATGCAGGTCCCGCGCCCCGTCGTCGTTGCCGAGAAGCCGGTTGCAGAAGCGCCGGTCCCGCCCGCAGCAACCGTCGCTCCCGCCGCAGAAAAACCCGTCGCGCCACGCGCACCTGAGCCCGTTGTCACACCCACGCCGCAGGTCGCGGTGCCGCCGCTGGTTCGCCGTCCACCCCCGCCGCCTCCGCCACCACCGGTCCCGCTGCGCGACCGCCTGCCCGCACCGATCGCCAACCTGATCTTCGGCGGCAACATGCTGGTGAAGCTCGGCGTGCTGATCCTGTTTCTCGGCCTCGCCTTCCTGCTGCGCTACACGGCTGAACGCGTCACCGTGCCGATCGAGCTGCGCTACGCCGCAGTCGCCCTGGTGGGTGCGGGCCTGCTGGTGCTGGGCTGGCTGCTGCGCCACAAGCGCGCGGGCTATGCGCTGATATTGCAGGGCGCCGGCATCGGCGTCTTCTATCTCACGACGCTCGCGGCGATGAAGCTCAGCGGCCTGCTGCCGGCCAGCGTGGGCTTCGCGTTTTTGTTCGGCGTGGCGGTGCTCAGCGCTGCGCTCGCGGTGCTGCAGAACGCGCCCTTGCTCGCCATCGTCGCCGCGCTCGAAGGCTTCGCGGCGCCGGTGCTGGCATCGACCGGCTCCAATCAGCCGGTCGGCCTCTTCACCTACCTGCTGGTGCTCGACGTGGGCATCGTGCTGATCGCGTGGTTCAAGGCCTGGCGCGTACTCAACCTGATCGGCTTCGTGGGCACCTTCACGCTGGCGGCCGGCTGGGCGCACAAGTACTACACCGACGACCAGTACGGCATCGTGCAGCCGTTCCTCATCGTGTTCTTCCTGCTGTTCACCGCCATCGGCTTGTTCTTCGCGCGCCGCACGCTGTTCGATGCGCCAGTGCAGCCTGCGCAGCCGCTGGCCACGCGCGCACTCGACACGCTGCGCCGCGCAGGCCGTGTCGACAGCTCTCTGGTGTTCGGCACGCCGATGGTCGCCTTCGGCATGCAGTACCTGTTGATGCATCCGTGGACATACGGCGCCGCCTTCTCGGCGATGGCGCTCTCGGCCTTCTACCTCGTGATGGGCCGGCTGGTGTTCGCCACGCAGCCCAAGGGACTGGCGCTGCTGGCGGAGGCCTACGCCATCGCCGGCGTGATCTTCGGCACGCTCGCGATTCCGCTCGGCCTCGAAGGGCAGTGGACCGGCGCGGCGTGGGCGGTCGAGGCGGCCGGCATGTACTGGCTGGGTGCGCGGCAGGGGCGTGTCTATGCGCGGGCCTTCTCGTTCCTGGTGTTCGCCGGCGCCGTGTGGAAGCTGCTCGAAGCCACGCAGGTCGATGGGGCCGCCGGGCATCCGCTGCTGCAGGGCTCGGTGATCGGCCCGCTGCTGGTGGCGGCGAGTGCCTTCGCGATGTGGGCCATGCACCGCCGCGCCAAGCTCGATGAAGGCGACAGCCTCGAAGCCATCGTCGGCAGCGCCTTGCCGTGGCTCGGCATGGCCGCGCTCACGCTGCTCTTGTGGCAGTGGTTCACACCGGCGTGGGCTGCGGCGGCGACGGCCGTGCTCGCATCGGTCACCTTCGCGGTTGCCGTGCGTTTCGCGCTGCTGCCGCTCACCTACGTGAGCTTCGGCATGCAGGCGCTGGCGGTGGCGGGCTTCGTCGCCACGCTGCACCGCACGGGCGATGGACTCGACGCCGGGCAGGCGCTCCAAAGCGGCTGGCAGGGCGCCGCGGCCGCCTGCCTCATCGCGCTCAGCGTGCTCGGCAGCGCGGCCTGGTCGATGCTGCAGGCGCACCGCGCGGCACTCGCGCGCGGCGTGCAGCCGGTGTGGTCTGTCGGCAATGTGGTGGGCGTGATCGCGGGCGTGGGCCTGCTGCACTTGGCGATGCTGTTCCAGATCAGCCTCGCCCAAGCCGCGCTGCTGTGGCCGCTGACTGCCACTGTCGTGCTGTGGGTGGCGCTGCGCATGGCGCACCTGCCGCTCGCGGCGTTCGCGGGCGTGCTGCATGCGGTCTCGGCGATTCTCTTCGTCATGCTGGCGGAGATGGGCGGCGACATGCGCATGCTGCGTCCCGCCTTCGGGCATCTTGGCTTCTGGACGCCGCTGGTGATGGGTCTCACGGCACTGCTGGCCGGCGACTGGCTGCGCGACGAAGCGCGGCCACGCGCGGGCGAGCCTGGCGGTGTGGCGCGCAAGCGCTGGGTCAACGCATGGTGTGCCCTTCCCGCGGTGCTGTGGACGCCGGTGGTCTGGGGCCTGTTCTGGTGGCTCTTCGGCGCGCTGGACGAAAGCGTCCGGGTGCTGAACCTCCACGCGCTGGCGAGCCGCGTGCCCGCGGTCGCGATGGCGGTGGTGCTCGTGACTTCCGTGCTGTCGGCGCTCGTGGCACACCGGCGCGACTGGTCGCAACTCGGCCGGGCGACGCTCGCCACGCTGCCCGGCTTCGGCCTGATCGCCGCCTACGGCATCGCGGGTGGGCTGACGCTGTTCTACGTGCCGTCGAGCGCGCTCGGCTGGATCGCCTGGCCGCTGGCGCTCGCGTGGCACCTGCGCTTGCTGCGCGCGCAGAAGCGCTGGCTCGATGCCGCAGCGCTGACGCCGTTCCACGTCGCGGGCTTCTGGCTCTTCCTGCTGCTCGCGGCGCGCGAATGCCAATGGCAGCTCGGCCGCGTCGGTGCCGAGTGGTCGAGCTGGCAACTGCTGGGCTGGGCCCTCGTGCCTGCGCTGATGCTGTGGGCGCTGCGCTCGCGCGTGTTGCTGCAGCGCTGGCCGCTCAGCGAATACCGCAGCGCGTACCTGGAACTCGCCGCAACGCCGGTGGCGGTGTACCTTTTCGCATGGGTCTGGGTCACCAACGCGGTGAGCCCCGGCGATGCAGTGCCGCTGCCGTATGTGCCGTTACTCAACCCGCTCGAACTCGCGCAATGGCTCGTGCTGTTCGCGATGGTGCTCTGGTGGCGCGCGCTGCCGCCCGGCTCGTTCGCGCGCGTGCAGCCGATGGTCGCCAAGGGCGCGGTCGGCTTCACCGGCCTCGCGCTGCTGACCGGCATGGTGCTGCGCACCTGCCATCACTACGCGGGCGTCGAATGGCGCTTCGACGCGCTCTACGCCTCGTGGCTCACGCAGGCGGCGCTGTCGATCACCTGGGCGATCTGCGGCGTGGTCGCGATGGTGCTCGGCCACGGGCGCCGGGTGCGCACGCTGTGGATCGCGGGTGCCGTGCTGCTCGGCGTGGTGGTGCTCAAGCTCTTCTTCGTCGAACTGGCGGACCGCGGCGGGCTGTTCCGCATCGTGTCGTTCATCGCCGTCGGGGCCTTGCTGTTGCTGGTGGGGTACTTCGCGCCGGTGCCGCCGAAGAAGGAAGAGCCAGAGCCGAAAACGGCACCGGCCGAAGGAGGTGCTGTATGAGCGATCGTTCGATTCGTCTCGTCTTCGTCGCGCTGATGGCCGCGGCCGCGGCAGGCGCTGCACAGGCGCAGCCGGTCACTTCCGCCCCCATCGCGTTGCACGGCACCGGGCCGTACCACCGGCTCACGCTGCCGCTCGCCATCTACGGCCGTGCCGCCTATGGCGACCTCGGCGACCTGCGGGTCCACAACGCCGCCGGGCACGCGGTGCCCTATGCCTGGTTGCGCAATGAAGCGTCAGCGCCGCGAACGGCCTCGCAGGCGGTGCCGATCTTCGCGTTGCCCGGCAATGCCGCACCGGGCGACACCGCACTTGCGTTCACCGTGCGACCCGACGGCTCGCTGGCGCTGGACAACAAAGCCACCCCCAAGCCGAACGACGCGACGCAGTGGCTCATCGACGTGAGTCAGGTCAAGGGCAGTCTGTTGCAGGCGCGCTTCGAAGTCGCGCCCGATGCGCGTGGCCTATTCGCCTTCCGGCTGGAGGCCAGCGACGACCTGCGGCAATGGCGTCCGGTGGGCGGCGAGGAGCAACTGGTGCGCTTGGCTCACGGCGGCCAGACCATCGAGCGGATGGCGGTCGAGCTGGGCAACCTGCGCACGCGCTTCCTGCGCCTGCGCTGGAGCGATCCGCAACAAGGCGCACCACTCGCCAAGGTGGAGATCGACAGCGTGCAAGAGGTCGAGCCGGCGGCGCCGATCGAATGGTCCGGCCCGCTGAAACCCGAGCGCTGCGCCGAGGACTACTGCGACTACCTGCTGCCGCGCGGCCTGCCGGTGCAGAGCCTGCGCATCGACCTGGCCGACATCAACACGCTGGCGCAGGTCGGCGTGTCGGGCCTGGTCGATGCCGCACCGGCTTCGGCGATGCCACAGCCGCAGTTCGTGCCGCGCAACCCGCTCTACGCATTGCGGCACCAGCAGCGTCGAACGACCCCGTTGCCCACCGGCCCGGGCGAGGCACCGCTGCTCGATACGGTCGTGTACCGGCTCGCGCAGGCCGGCGGTGAAGCGCGGTCGCCGGTGCTGGCGCTCGACGGCGCGGTGTATTCGCGCCTCAGGTTGCGCACTTCAGGTCCGGTGAGCGTGCTCGGTGCGACGCCGCCGACGATTGCGGTGGGTGCCACGCCGCGCACGCTGGTGTTTCTTGCACAGGGCGGCGCGCCGTTCTCGCTGGCCTGGAGCGCGGCGCCCGACAAGGGCGCGGTTCAAGGTGCGTTGCCGGGGGCGCCACTCGCGTTGTCGACGCTGATCCCTGGTTACGCCGCGGACAAACCGGTTGTGGCGGACGATGCGTCCGTCACGTTGCCCGTGGCGGCGGTGGAAGCGGCAGTCGCCGCTGCAGCGCTCGCGCCCGTTCCCGAGACGGCGCCGAACGATCCGTCGCGCAAGTGGTGGCTATGGGGTGCCCTGGGTGTCGGCCTGCTTTTGCTCGCAGGCATGGCGTGGTCGCTGTTCGCGAGCCTGCGCAAGGACAGGGCTGCGAACGACTGACCGGTGACGGTCAGTTCGGATCGAAGCTGTCGCGGAAGGTGAACCAGGTCGAGCTCAGCGACATGGCCGCCAGCACCAGCGCCGTGCCGATCATCAGGATGTTGCCGACCGCCACGGCCGCGCCGCCCGCGCCCAGTGCGCCGACGCCCACCAGCACGGTGGCCACCAAGCCCATCGCGATGCCGGCCAGGAGGAACACGCCGAACCATGAGAGCACGAAGAGCGCATAGGCGCCGAAGTTGCGGAACAGCGCAACGATGCTGAAGAAGATGCTCTTGACCGGCTCCACGCGGTGCCAGTGCACCAGCGCCGGCGCGTGCCACATGGCCAGCGACAGCGGCAGGTTCAGGCACATCAGGAGCACGCGGGCCAGCTGGAAATCGCTGCTGGCCATCACCTCGGTCGAGATCGCGTCGTCCAGCAGGTAGGCGCGCATGAGCTGTCCGCCGTCGACCAGCGCGGTGACCATCACCGCGAACACGAAGTACACCGCCGAGATCACGCCCAGCACCACCAGCGAGCGCCATTCGGCGCGCATGGCGCCGAACACCTCGACGAACATCGCGGAGCCCGTGGGGCGCTGCAGATCGCCGGGGCGGGTCGCACGGATGAGTGCGTCGGGGTTGCTGTTCTCGTGCGCCACCGAGGTCGCCACCATCAGGCCCAGCGTCATGAAGGGCAACAGTACCGGCGCGATCACGCTGCCGATGATGGGCAGCACCGACACCATCGAGATCGCCGCCATGAACAGGAAGAACAGCGAGATGAAGGCGAGCGGCTGCTGCCAGAAGGTCTTGAGTCCGGAGCGGACCCAGGCGGCGCCGGTTCGCGCCGGCACGAGGTTGAGTTTCATGGGGTCCGGATCATGCGGCCATGAGCGGCTCGAGGGCCTGTGCCATGGCATGCGGGTGGTTGGCGCGCCAGCGCAGCACGCGCTCGAAGTGCGTGGGGTCGTGGGGCTTGAGCATGCTGGCCTCGCGCGGCAGATGAAAGTCCCACAGGCGCGAGATCCAGAAGCGCAGCGCCGCGGCGCGCAGCATCGCGGGCAGCAGGGCGCGCTCGGAGGCGTTCAGCGGGCGCACGGTTTCATATGCGGAGAGCAGGGCGTCGGCACGTGCGGCGTCGTGCACGCCGGTGGCGAGGTCGATGGCCCAGTCGTTCAGGCACACCGAGAGGTCGAAGAGCCAGGTGTCGGTGCCTGCGAAGTAGAAGTCGAACACGCCGGTCAGGCGAGGGGCCGAACCGGGCTCGCCGTCGGTCGCGAACATCACGTTGTCACGGAACATGTCGGCATGCACCGGCCCGCGTGGCAGCGCCGCGTAGGCCGACGATTCGGCGATGTGGTTCTGGTAGGCGAGCTCGGCGCGGAGGAGCGCGGCCTGCGATTCGTCGATATAGGGCAGCACCACCGGAACGGTCTCGTTCCACCACGCGAGGCCGCGCAGGTTCGGCTGGATGCGCGGAAAGTCGCGCGCGGCGATGTGCATGCGCGCCAGCATTTCGCCCAACTCGGCGCAGTGCGCGGCCGTCGGTGCGAGCTCGCTGTGGCCCGACAGGCGCTGCACCAGCGCCGCCGGCTTGCCCGCCACGGTGTGCATCAGCTCGCAGGGCGCATTGGCGGGAACCGTCAGCACATGGCCCTTGGGAGCTTCCACGGCCGGATCGGCCACGGGCTCCGGCACCGGCAGGCCGCCGGCCGCCAGGTGCTTCATGAGGCAAAGGTAATAGGGCAATTGCTCGGCGCTGAGGCGCTCGAACAGCGTGAGCACGAACTCGCCGGACTCGGTGGTCGCGAAGTAGTTGGTGTTCTCGATGCCGCCCTCGATGCCGCGCAGGTCGCGCAGCGCGCCCATGCCCAGGCGCTGGACGAGCGCGTCTGCCTCGCCGAACTCGACTTCGGTAAAAACTGCCATGGGGGTGCTCAGCGACGAGCCGGGAATGCGGGGGACTGGAACGACGAGGGCACGGTCAGAACTTCATCACGTTCCAGACGCGGGCGCCGCTGCTGCCGGAATTCGCGTCGCTCGAACCCCGGGCGGTGCCGCCGTCGTTGGGCAGCACTTCGTAGCCCGGCATGTTCGACTTCGGCTTGACGTTGATGCTCTGCGTGCGGCCGCCGTAGCGAACCTCGTCGACCGAGGCGCCGCTGTCTTCCGTGTGGATGTGCTCGATCTTCTGGTTGCGGCGGCCGTCGGCCTGCTCCTGATTTTGTAGCGGCTCCGCCGGGGCCGGGGTGGCAGCGGGCGCGGACTGCGCCTGCGCGGCGGCGAAGGGGGCTGCAAAGGCCAGCGCCAGCAGGATGCGGCGGGCAATCAGGAGTGTGGAGCTAGGCATGCCTTCATTGTAGGCGCGCACCTGCGCCAAGGGTGTCGGTGCCGTGTGCATGGCGCCGTGGTTCTGTACGCCGGTCCGGGCACGGCAAAATGGCCCGATGACCGACAAGAAAACGCTGCTGCTCGTCGATGGCTCGAGCTATCTCTACCGAGCCTTCCACGCCATGCCCGACCTGCGCGCCGTGCCCGGCGACCCGAAGAGCCCGGCCACCGGCGCCATCCGGGGAATGATCAACATGATGACCGCGCTGCGCCGCGAGGTGCGCGCCGACTACGCCGCCTGCATCTTCGATGCACCCGGCAAGACCTTCCGCGACGACTGGTATCCCGAATACAAGGCCAACCGCTCGCCGATGCCCGACGACCTGCGCAGCCAGATCGACCCCATCCATGAAGTGGTGAAGCTCCTGGGCTGGCCGGTGCTCACGGTGCCCGACGTGGAGGCCGACGACGTGATCGGCACGCTCGCCAAGATCGCCGCCGCGCAGGGCGTCGAGGTGATCGTCTCCAGCGGCGACAAGGACCTGAGCCAGCTGGTCGACGAGCACATCACCATCATCGACACGATGAACGGCAAGAAGCGCGACGTGGCGGGTGTGACGGCCGAGTTCGGCGTGCCGCCGAACCTCATGGTCGACTACCAGACGCTTGTGGGCGACTCGGTCGACAACGTGCCCGGTGTCGAGAAGGTCGGCCCGAAGACGGCAGCCAAATGGCTGCTCGAATACGGCTCGCTCGATGCGCTGGTCGAACGCGCTGCCGAAGTGAAAGGCGCCGCCGGTGAAAACCTGCGCAAGGCGCTGGACAAGCTGCCGCTGAGCCGCAAGCTCGTCACGATCCGCACCGACTGCGACCTCGAAGGCCACGTCACCGGCCTGCCGTCGCTCGAAGGCCTGCCGGTCGGCGCGCCTCAGACCAGCGAGCTCAAGCCCTTCTACGAGAAGTTCGGCTTCAAGAGCCTCGTGAAGACGCTCGAAGCGCAGGAAGTTCCGCCCGAGCTGATCGAGGAAAACATCAAGAAGAAGGCCGCCAAGGCCAACACCGACCAGGGTGGCCTGTTCGACGAGCCTTCGGACCTGAGCGCGCTCGACGCCGCCGCGCCAGCGAGCAACCTCAAGTACGACACCATCACCACCTGGGAGCAGTTCGACGGCTGGCTCGCGAAGCTCGAAGCTGCCGAGCTCGCAGCCATCGACACCGAGACCACATCGCTCGACGAAATGGTCGCGCAGATCGTCGGCGTGAGCTTCAGCGTCGAGCCGGGCGAGGCGGCCTACATTCCGCTCACGCACAACTATCCCGACGCGCCCGCGCAACTGCCCATCGACGAGGTGCTCGCGAAGCTCAAGCCCTGGCTCGAGAACCCCGAGAAGAAAAAACTCGGCCAGCACATCAAGTACGACCGCCATGTGTTCGCCAACCACGGCATCGAGGTCGAGGGCTATGCGCACGACACCATGCTGCAGAGCTACGTGCTCGAAGTGCACAAGCCGCACGGCCTCGCGTCCCTGGCCGAGCGCCACCTGGGTCGCAGCGGCATCTCCTACGAAGACCTGTGCGGCAAGGGCGCGCACCAGATTTCCTTCAGCCAGGTCGACATCGCCAAGGCGGCCGAATACTCGTGCGAAGACAGCGACCAGACCCTGGACGTGCACCGCACGCTGTGGCCGCAGCTCGAAGCCAACGAGAAGCTGCGCTTCGTCTACCAGCTCGAAATGGATTCGAGCGAGGCGCTCTACCGCGTCGAGCGCAACGGCGTGATGATCGACAGCGCCACGCTCGCCGCGCAGAGCCACGAACTCGGCACGCGCATCATGGCGCTGGAGCAGGAGGCCTACGAGATCGCGGGCCAGCCCTTCAACCTTGGTTCGCCCAAGCAGATCGGCGAAATCTTCTTCACCAAGCTGGGCCTGCCGGTGGTCAAGAAAACACCGAGCGGCGCACCCAGCACCGATGAAGAAGTGCTGGAGAAACTGGCCGAGGACTACCCGCTCCCCGCCAAGATCCTCGAGCACCGCGGCCTGTCGAAACTCAAGGGCACCTACACCGACAAGCTCGGCCAGCTCGCGAACCCGCGCACCGGGCGCGTGCACACGCACTACGCGCAAGCTGTGGCGGTCACGGGGCGCCTGAGCAGCAACGACCCGAACCTGCAGAACATCCCGATCCGCACGCCCGAAGGCCGTCGTGTGCGCGAGGCTTTCGTTGCGCCCGCAGGCAGCGTGATCGCCAGCGCCGACTACTCGCAGATCGAGCTGCGCATCATGGCCCACATCAGCGGCGACGAGTCGCTTCTGCGTGCCTTCACCGAAGGCATCGACGTTCACCGCGCAACCGCCGCCGAAGTGTTCGGCTCCACGCCCGACCAGGTGTCGAGCGAGCAGCGCCGCTATGCGAAGGTCATCAACTTCGGGCTCATCTACGGCATGAGCAGCTTCGGCCTCGCGAAGAACCTGGGCATCGAGACCAAGGCCGCAGCCTCCTACATCGAGCGCTACTTCGCGCGCTACCCGGGCGTGAAGGCGTACATGGACGAGACCAAGGCGCTCGCCAAGGAGCAGGGTTACGTCGAGACCGTGTTCGGCCGGCGCTTGTACTTGCCCGAGATCAATTCGCCCAACGGCCCGCGCCGCGGCGGTGCCGAGCGCGCGGCCATCAACGCGCCGATGCAGGGCACGGCGGCCGACCTCATCAAGCTGAGCATGGTCAAGGTACAGAACGTGCTTGACGAAGAAAAGCGCGCCACCAAGATGATCATGCAGGTGCACGACGAACTGGTATTCGAAGTGCCCGAGGCCGAAGTCGAATGGGTGCGCGCCGAAATCCCACGCCTGATGGCCGGCGTGGCGGCGCTCAAGGTGCCGCTGCTCGCCGAGATCGGCATCGGTCCCAACTGGGACAAGGCCCACTGACGCGACACAAGAGCGAAACAAGACACGAGACAAACCAAAGAAGAACCGCACCCATGAAAATCCAGCCCCGCAAATTCCTGCTCGCCGCCGTTTGCGCCGCCTTCCTCGGCACCGCCTTCGCCGCCCCCGATGCCCGCATCGCCTCGCTCGCCGCGAAAGAAAAGCCCGCGCTGCTCGACACGCTCAAGGAGCTGGTCTCCATCGAGTCGGGCAGCCGCGACCTCGACGGCCTGGAAAAAATCTCCGACCTCATCGCCGCGAAGTTCAAGGCGCTGGGCGGAGAGGTCGAGCTGATCGATCCGAGCGCCGAGGCCTACCGCATGGAAGACACGCCCGAGAAAATCGGCCGCGTCGTGCGCGCCACCTTCAAGGGCACGGGCACGAAGAAGATCATGCTCATCGCGCACATGGACACGGTCTACACCGTGGGCATGCTCAACAAGCAGCAGTTCCGCATCGACGGCGACAAGGCCTATGGCCTGGGCATTTCCGACGACAAGCAAGGCGTGGCCGTCATCACGCACACGGTGGCCATGCTGCAGGCGCTGAAGTTCAAGGAGTACGGCACGCTCACCGTGCTGATCAACGGCGACGAGGAAATCAGCTCGCCCGGCTCGCGCGCGCTTCTCACGCGGCTGGGCGGCGAGCACGATGCGGTGATGTCGTTCGAAGGCGCCTCCATCAAGGATGACAAGCTATCGCTGGCCACCGCGGGCATCGCCTCGGTCACGCTGAACGTTACCGGCAAGGCTTCGCATGCGGGCTCCGCGCCCGAGCTGGGCGTGAACGCGCTCTACGAGCTCTCGCACCAGATCCTGCAGATGCGCGACCTCTCCGACCCGGCCACGGGCCTGAAGATGAACTGGACCATCTCCAAGTCAGGCAGCAACCGCAACGTGATTCCGGCATCGGCAACCGCAGGCGCCGACGTGCGCGTGCTCAAGGTGGCCGACTACGACCGCATCGAGCAGCAGGTGAACGAGCGTGTGAAGAAGCAGCTGATTCCCGAGGCCAAGGTCGAGCTGAAGTTCGAGCGCCGCCGTCCGCCGCTCGAAGCCACCGCCGCCTCGATCGCGTTCGCCAAGCATGCGCAGGCGATCTACAAGGACGAGCTCGGCCGCCCGCTGGGTGCGGACGACAAGGCTGCTGGCGGCGGCACCGATGCCGCCTTCGCCTCGCTCAAGACCAAGGCGCCGGTTGTCGAGCGCTTCGGCCTGCAGGGCTTCGGCGCGCACTCGGCCGATGCCGAATACGTGCTGATCGATTCCATCGAGCCACGCCTGTATCTCGCCACGCGCATGGTGATGGACATCGCCCGCGGCAAGACCGGCAACTGATCCGTCTGGGCCCTTTATGCGGCTGCGTCACATCGAGGTCTTCAACGCGATCATGCTCACGGGCAGCGTGAGCGCGGCGGCGCGGCTCATCAACATCACGCAGCCGGCGGTGAGCCGCACCCTGCAGCACGCGGAGCTGCAGCTGGGTTTTCCGCTGTTCCAGCGCGCCAAGGGGCGGCTCTCGCCGACCACCGAGGCGCTCACGCTGTACCCGCACATCGAGCGCCTGTTCGCGCAGCTCGACGAAGTGCAGCGGCTGGCCTCCAACCTCAAGGCCGGCAGCGACACGGGCGAGCTGCGCATCCTGAGCGTGCTGGCGCTGAGCTACGAGATATTGCCGCGCGCGCTCAAGGCATTCCGCGAAAAGCATCCGGGCTACGCGATCACCGTCGAGTCATTGCATTCGCCGCAGATCATGTCCGCGCTGCTGCTGCAGGAGGCCGACGTGGGCTTCGCCTTCAGCCCCGTGGTGCACCCCTCGCTTACGCAAGAGACGCTGGCCGACAGCCGCATGGTCTGCATCGCGCCCAAGGGGACGCTCCCGCGCGCGCTGGTGCGCAACGGCTCGGTGGCGCTGCACGACCTGGTCGATCGCCCGGTGATCGGCCTCGACAGCCGAGACCCCGTCGGCACCAGCCTGAGTCAAGCTTGCCGGCAGGCCGGCGTCGGCTTCCAGCAGGCGGTGGTGACGGTGCAGACCTACCACGCGGCACTGGCCATGGCGCACCACGGCCTCGGCGTGGCGCTGGTCGACGGCTGCACCGCGCATTCGGCGGACCGCGAGAAGGTCGATGTGCTCACGCTCGAGCCGCACATCCCGGTGCCGGTGCGCGCGCTGCGTTTCACCGGCCGGCCCGATTCGGTGGCGGTGCGCGGCATCACGCGCTGCATGCAGCAGGCGATTCAGGAAACGCTCTAGACGCGCAGCGGGAAATACGCCTGCAGAGCGTCGTCGGCGCCCGTCCTCGATTTCTCAAGAATCTGTGGCCCCAGGCCCGTTCCCTGCACCGAGAAGAAGTGCAGGTCCTTCAAACCGATCTGGGCCAGGATGACCGTCAGGTACGGCGTCAAAAAATCCGGCTGCCGTGCGTACTCTCCGGAAAAACTGCCCCCTGAAGCGATGGCGATGAATACCGGCCGGTCGCGAAGCGTGCCGACCTTGCCGCCCGGTCCCGTGTCGAAGGTGCGGCGTGCCCGCACGACGTGATCGATCCACGCCTTCAGCGCCGAGGGAACGCCCAGGTTGTGCATCGGCGTTCCGATGACCACGGCATCCGAATCTTCCAGTTCCCGGATCAGTTCGTCGGACTGGGCCATGGAACCGCCGTGCGCGATCTCCGCCGTGGCCGAGTGCTGGCCAAGCGCGTAGTTCGCGTCGATGTGGGGCAGGGCGTTGCCACCGATCACCCGGTTCGTCACCGTGGCAGCCGGCTCGCGACCCATGAGGCGCGCGACGATCTTTCGGGAGAGCCGGTAGCTCTCGGAGGCTTCACCGCGGGGGCTGCAGACGATGTGCAGGATCTTCATAGTGACCACTTCAGATTCTTGTGAAAGGAGGCAGTCTAGGAAGCACATGGCCTATGTCATAGAGCCATGAATGAAGATTGGGGCTGATCCATAATTTGGCATGAAGACCGCCGGAAAGCCCACCTCCATCTCGCCCCTGGACCCCACGGCGGTCGAGCCTTACTACCGCCAGATCTACGAGCGATTGCGCAGCGCCATCGCCAGCGGCTTGCTCAAGCCGGGCGACCGCATTCCCTCGGCGCGCGCACTGACCAAGGAGCTGGGCCTGGCCCGGGGCACCATCGACACGGCCTATTCCCTGCTGACCGCCGAGGGCTACATCCAGGCCCGCGGCCAGGCGGGCACCATCGTCACGCCGGGCCTCAAGCCGCGCACGCCCGTGGCCATGCCGTCGCCCGTGATCGACACCGGGACTTCCTCGATCGGCTTTCGTCCTTATTCGATCCTTCCGTTCCAGATGGGCTTGCCCGCGCTGGACGAATTTCCCCGAAAGATATGGGCGCGCCTCGGTGCGCGGTGCGCGCGGGCCATGCAGCCGTCGGACATGACGCATCCCTCCGTCTACGGCCAGCCCGCATTGCGCGCGGAAATCGCCGCCTACCTCCAGGTATCGCGCGGCATCCATTGCGCGGCGTCGCAGGTGTTCGTGACTTCGGGATATCGCCACTCCATCGAGCTGATCGGCCTTGCGTTGCTGAAGGCGGGCGACCGCGTCTGGCTCGAAGACCCGGGCTATCCGCCCACGCGCGAACTGCTCGCGCAGATGCACATCGCGACCGTTCCGGTGCCGGTCGACGCGGACGGCATGGTCGTTGCCGAAGGCGTCCGGGCGGCGCCGCGTGCGCGCATGGCCGTGGTCACGCCGGCGCACCAGAGCCCGCTGGGCGTGTCCCTTTCCCTGCAGCGGCGCCTCGCACTGCTGGACTGGGCGGGGCGGAACAACGCGTGGATCGTCGAGGACGACTACGACGGCGAGTACCGCTATGTGAGCCGCCCGCTGCCTGCGCTCAAGAGCCTGGACCGCGACGGGCGCGTGCTCTATGCGGGCACCTTCAGCAAGGTGCTTTTTCCGAGCCTCCGGCTGGCGTATCTCGTGGTGCCGCAAGCGCAGGTCGAGCGCTTCGAGCAGATCATCCAGACCTTCGCCGGGGGCAGCCCCGAACTCACGCAGTCCATCGTCACGGCCTTCATCAAGGAAGGCCACTTCGCGCGCCACATCCAGCGCATGCGCAAGCTCTACGCCGAGCGCCGCGAAGCCACCAAGGCGGGACTGGAGAAGGTGCTGGGAAAGCACGTGAAGATCGACGCGCTGCCCGGCGGCATGCACCTGATCCTGCGGCTTGCGGGCCGCCAGTCGGATCGCAAGCTCATGCTTCGGATGCGGGCAGACGGCCTCTTCGCGGAGGCGCTGTCGGAATGGCAGCAGATCGGCAAGGGCCCGTCGGCATTGCTCGTCAACTTCACGAACATCGATTCCCGGGCCACGGCCGAGAAACTGGGCAAGCGCATCCTGGCCTTGATGTGATGCGGGGAATCATGG
The DNA here is from genome assembly GCF_000184745.1 of Variovorax paradoxus EPS. Taxonomy (NCBI): domain Bacteria; kingdom Pseudomonadati; phylum Pseudomonadota; class Betaproteobacteria; order Burkholderiales; family Comamonadaceae; genus Variovorax; species Variovorax paradoxus. The sequence goes on from NC_014931.1 coordinate 1,872,602, forward strand.
TCTAGAACCGAATGCCATTCTTGGCTCTTCTGAACTGGACCAAGATCTCCGACCATAGAGTCCTTCTCAATCAGCAAACACACAAGGACTCCTCATGAGCAATCGCATCGACTACGCCAAGGTTTCGCCCGACGTCTACAAGGCCTTCGGCGGGGTGTATGTCGCCGTCCAGAAAAGCGGCCTGCCCAAGCAACTGGTCGATCTCGTCTACCTGCGGGTGTCGCAGATCAATGGCTGCGCCTACTGCATCGACATGCATTCGCGCGACCTGCTCAAGTCCGGCCTCGCGGTCGACAAGCTGGTGCTGGTGCCGGTGTGGCACGACGCGGGCGCGGTGTTCAGTGCACGCGAACGCGCGGCACTCGCGTTGGCCGAAACCGTGACGCGCGTCGCCGAGACGGGCGTGCCCGATACCGACTACGAAGCCGCCACCGCCGAATTCGGCGACAAGGAGCTGGCCGATCTCACCTATGCGATCAGCCTGATGAACGCCTTCAACCGCTTCGGTGTCACCTTCCGCTCGACGCCCGCCGCCACGGTTGCCGCGGCGGCTGCGGCCTGAAGCGCCATGGCCTGGACACTGCTCGGCATCGCCGGGCTTCTGGAAATCGTCTTCGCCTTCGCGATGAAGTCGTCCGAAGGCTTCACGCGGCTGGTGCCCGCGCTGTTCACGGTGGGTGCCGGCCTGTCGAGCGTGGTGCTCCTGGCGCTCTCGATGCGCACGCTGCCGATGGGAACGGGCTATGCGGTATGGACCGGCATCGGCGCGGCCGGCACAGCAATCGTGGGCATGGCGGTGCTGGGCGATTCGGCCGCGCCGCTGCGGCTGCTGTGCATCGCGCTCATCCTGGCCGGCGTGATCGGGCTCAAGCTGGTCACCATCGACTGACGAAGGGAATGAAGGGGTCGGGCGGGCATCGGCCCGCGCCATAATCCGGCCCCATGCACGTCCTTCGAACCCTCTGCTTCCTGCGCCGCCTGGCGCTGGCATGGTTCACGGCCTCGCTGCTGGTCGCGGGGGCTTCGCCCCTCGTGAATCCGCAGGCGATGGAGCTGGTGTGCTCCGCCACCGGCAGCGTCAAGCTCATCGTGCAGGGCGACGACGGCCCCGCCGAGATGGGCATGGCGGCGATGGACTGCCCGCTGTGCATGGTCTCCGCGCCGCCGCCTGCCGCCACGCAGGTGAAGCTGCCCACGCCGCTGCCGCTGGGCCGCGCGCTGCAATCGATTCCCGCGGCCCGCATCGCGGCCGCCACGGCCTCGCCGCTGCCGGCGCGCGGGCCGCCCGCGCTCTCCTGAACTCCCGTATTTCTTCCACCTGACGCTGCCTCCGGGCGCGCGGTGGGTCTTCGGTCGTTCCGCGGCCGGCGCAACGTGGTCGCCCTTGTCGGGCTTGCGCGCGCCGCCGCCGCCAGAGAGATTCCATGTCCCGTATTCCTTCCGCCCCCACGCTGGGGCTCGCGGCCCTGTTCGGCGTCGCCTCCGCACCCGGCTTCGCGATCGCGCAAGAGGCTGGCACCGCCGGCGCTGCCGCACGGTCGCTGCCGCAGGTCGAAGTGACCGACGATGCGCCCAGTCCCAACGGCCGGCTCGACTTCGATACCCCCTCCGACACCGCGAGCCGCCTGGGCCTCACGCCGCGCGAGACGCCGGCTTCGGTCACCGTGGTGAACCGCTCGGTCATCGATGCGCGCGGCGCGCAGAACACGCAGGAGATCCTGCGCGCCATTCCCGGCGTGACCGCGCACGACGCGCCGGGCAACATCGGCGTGAGCTACCGGGGCTTCGGCGCCGGCTCGATCGGCCAGCTCTTCAACGGCATCAACGTGCAGTATTCGATCGCCGCGCGGCCGGTGGACAGCTGGATCTACGACCGCGTCGAAGCCATCGGCGGGCCGTCGAGCTTCCTGTTCGGCTCGGGCGCGCTGGGCGGCTCGATCAACTACATCACCAAGACGCCGGAGCGCAGCGACTTTGCCGAAGCGCGATTGCGCCTGGGCACGCAGCACCTGCAGGAAGCCTCCTTCGGGCTGAACCGCCGGGTGGCCGGCGATGGCGGCGCGGGCAGCCATTACGCGCGCATCGACGTGAACCACCGCGATGCCAACGGATGGACCGACGGCACGGGCAGCCGCTCCACGCAGCTCGCGGCCTCGCAGCTCTCGGACCTGGGCGGAGGCCTCAAGCACACGCTGGCCTACGAGTTTCAGGACGAGAACGTCGACCGGCCCTACTGGGGCACGCCCGTGCTCAACCCGGTGGCCGGCACGATGCGCATCGATCCCGGCATCCGCTTCAGGAACTTCAACAGCAGCGACGGCCTCTACGCGCAGCGCGTGCAGTGGCTGCGCTCGGTCACCGAATGGCAGGCCACCGACGCGTTTCAGCTGAAGAACACCTTCTATGCCTACGACGCACTGCGCGACTACCGCAATGTCGAGAGCTACCGCTACAACCCGGGCAACACCGCGGTGATCCGCTCGGGCGCGTTGCTCCAGCGGCACGACCAGGACGTGTGGGGCAACCGCGTCGAGGGTCTCTACAAGGGCCGGCTCGGCAGCCTGAAAAGCGACTGGTCCTTCGGGCTGGACTTCAGCGTGAACCGCCAGACGCGCTTTCCCAACAGCCTGACCGGCACCGTGAGCACCGTGAATCCGTATGCCTTCACTGTCGAGCGCTTCTTCGAGGTGAAGGGCATGGTGCCGGGCTTTCGCCCCGACCGCGACAACAAGGTGCGGACCACCGCGCTCTACCTGGAGAACCGCACCGCGCTGCTGCCTTCGCTGCACCTCATTGCCGCGCTGCGCCACGAGCGCATCGACCTCGACCTGGTGAACCGGCGCACCGTGGATGCGGCGAACCCCGCCACCTTCCAACGCGGCTACAAGCCCACGACCGGGCGCATCGGCCTGGTGTGGGATCTGGCGCCGGGCGCGAGCCTGTATGCGCAATACGCCACCGCGGCCGACCCGCCTTCGGGCGTGCTCTCCACCGCGTCTTTCGCCGACGTGCGCAACAACAGCGAGCTCACCACCGGCCGGCAGGTGGAGATCGGCACCAAGCTCGATTTCTGGCAAGGCAAGGGCACGGCCACGCTTGCGGCCTACGGCATTCGCCGCAAGAACATCGCGACGCAGGACCCGAACAACAGCACGCTCACCGTGCTGGTGGGCGAGCAGTCGTCCAAGGGCGTGGAGCTGGCGCTCGGCCTGCAGCCGACGCGGCAATGGTCGCTGCAGGGCAACCTCACCTACGTCGATGCGCGCTACGAGCGCTTCACGCAGGGCGGCGTGTCGCTCGCGGGCCGCACGCCGACCAACACGCCGGCCATGGTCGCGAACCTCTGGGTGTCGTATGCGTTCACGCCCCGCCTGGAAGCCAGCGTGGGCGTGCGGCATGTGAGCAAGGTGTACGCCGATGCGGCAAACACCGCGAACTGGCCGGGCTACACGCTGCTGGACCTCGGGCTGAGCTGGAAGGTCAGCAACACCGTCGCCGTGGTCGGTCGCATCCGCAACGCGACGGACCGCATCCACGCGCTGAACGTCGGCAGCACCTTCGCCTACCTCGGCGCACCGCGCACGGCGGACGTCTCGCTGCGCGTGGCGTTCTGACCCAGGGAGAGATGCCATGCATGCCAAACGCTGGTTGTTCCTCGTCCACCGCTGGCTGGGCGTGGTCGTCTGCGCCTTCTTCGCGATGTGGTTCGTCTCGGGCGTGGTGATGATGTATGTGGGCTATCCCAAGCTCACCGAGGCCGAGCGGCTGCAGCACCTGCCGCCGCTCGACGCATCGGTACCGCTGCTGGGGCCTCGGCGCGCGCTCGATGCAGCCGGCATCGCGGGGCCTCTGCGCGAGCTGCGGCTGACGGCGGCCAGCGGCGGACGCGCGGTGTATCTGGCGGTGCCTGCCCGCGAAGCCGACGCCGGCCGGCGCCGCGTGCCGCCCGGCAGCGGAACGGTGGTGATCGATGCAGAGACCGGCGCCGTGCCGAGTGACGTGGACCGCGCCCGCGTGCTCGCGAGCGCCCAGGCGTATGCGGGTGCCGGTGTGGCGCTCGACTACCGCGGCGCCATCGGCGAGGACGCCTTCACCCATTCGCGCGGGCTCGATGCCCATCGCCCGCTGCACCTCGTCGACCTCGGCGATGCAGAAGCCACGCGGCTCTACATCTCGGGCAAGACCGGCGAAGTGGTGCGCGATGCGCCGCGCGCCGAGCGGCTCTGGAACTACGCGGGCGCGTGGATCCACTGGCTGTACCCGCTGCGCGGCACCGCGCTGGACCTCTACTGGGCGGACATCGTCAACTGGCTCTCCATCGTCGGCATCGCGGTCACGCTGACCGGCACCGTGATGGGCGTGATGCGCTGGCGCTTCCGGCGGACCTACAAGAGCGGTTCGCACTCGCCGTACCAGGGTTTCATGATGCGCTGGCATCACATCACCGGGCTGCTGTTCGCGCTGGTGACGCTGACGTGGATCTTCAGCGGGCTGATGTCGATGAATCCGTGGCGCGTGTTCGACAGCGGCGCGCCAGCGCTGCGTACCGAGGCGATGAACGGCGGGCCGCTCGTTGTCGCCGCCGGGGACGCGACACCCGCCGCGCTGCTGGCCGCCACAGGCAATGGCGTGCGCGAATTGCGCTGGGTGCGCGTGGCAGGGCAGACGCTGGTGCTCGCGAGCACGGGCAACGGCCGGCCGATGGTGCGAGATGCGCAGAGCGCCCGGCCGCACACGCCCGGCCCCGAGGTGCTGCGCGCCGCGGTCGCCCGCCTGCTGCCCGATGCGATCGAGCGCATCGACGTGCTCACCGCCTACGACAGCCACTACTACACCCGCGAGCCGCACACCATGACGGGCGGCACGGACAAGCCCTTGCCCGTCTGGCGCGTGGTGTTCGCCGACGCGCACGCCACCTGGTTGCATGTCGATCCGCACACCGGCGCGGTGATCGGCCGCTCCGATGAGATGCGGCGCCTGAGCCGCTGGCTGTTCGCGATGCTGCACAGCTGGGACTGGCTGCCGCTGCTCGACCATCGCCCGGTGTGGGACGTGCTGCTCGTGGCGCTGAGCCTCGGCGGCGCGCTGCTGAGCCTGACCGGCGTGGTGATCGGCTGGCGGCGCCTGGGCCGCAAGCTCAGGGCGTCGGTGCGGAAGACGCCACCAGCGCCTCCGCGATCCGCAGCGCGGAGCCGAAGGCCAGCGTGAACCCGAGCGCGCCGTGTCCGGTGTTGAAGAGCATGTTCGACGGTGCGCTTTCCAGCCGCCCGATGATCGGCAGCCCCTTCGGCGTTGCGGGCCGCATGCCGGTCCAAGGGTGCAGTTCCTCGAGCCGGCTCGCATGCGGGAAGACGGCACGCGTGGCGGCTGCCAACGTCTCGATGCGCGTTGCCGGAATGCTCGCGTCGTGTCCCACCAGCTCGGCCATGCCTGCCACGCGCAGGCGCGAGCCGATGCGCGCGAACACCACCTTGCGGGCGCTGTCGGTCACGTTCACGGTCGGTGCCGCGCCGGGCGAAGGATCGACCTCCACCGTGATGCTGTAGCCCTTGAGCGGATACACCGGCAGGTAGGCGCCGAGTGCCCGGCCGAGCTTGTGAGAGGCCGACCCCAATGCCATGACGAAGGCGTCGGCCTCGATGTCGCCCTGGCTGGTGTTCACTGCCGCGATCCGATGGCCGTTGCGCGCGAAGCCATGCACATCGGTGCCGAGCAGGAAGCGCACGCCGCGCGCACTGAGCACGGGCATCAGTTCGGCGCACACCTTCAGGCAATCGGCCGCGCACTCGCTCGGCGTGTGGACCGCGCCGGCCATCTGGCTGCGGTAGCTCGCGAGCGCGGGCTCGATCGCGATGCACTCGTCGGGCGTGACGATGCGCTGCTCACTTCCCATGGTGCGCTGCAGCTCGAGCTGCGCACGCGCGCCTTCGAGCGAGTCCGAGCTCGCGTACAGCACCAGCTTGCCTGTGGCCGAGAAGTCGCAGTCGGGTGCGACGTCGGCCTGCATGGCCTCGAACTCGGTGCGGCTCGACGCGGCCAGCGCCAGCAGCTTCGCCGTGGTGTCGCGCGAGGTCGCTGCATTGCAGGCCGCGAGAAATTCCATGCCCCAGCGCCATTGCAGCGGGTCGAGCTGCGGCCGAAGCTTGAGCGGGGAGGTGGGCGAGAGCAGCAGCTTGGGCAGCTGCCTCCAGATCGACGGATCGGCCAGCGGCTGCACGTACGAGTAGCTCAGCTGTGCGCCGTTGCCGCCGCTTGCGCCCGCGCCGGGCGCCGCGCGGTCGATCACCGTGACTTGGTGGCCCCGGCGTTCGAGCTGCCAGGCGGTGGCCAGGCCCACGATGCCGGCACCGAGCACACACACATGCATGAAGGCAACTTTCGGGAGTGAAGACAAAGAAGAGATTGCCTGCGACTGTAGGGGTGCCCCGCGCCGCCCGGAAATGCCAAAAGAACCCCCGCCCATAACCTTTGGGCATGACCCCGGGGTTATTTGGAATTGTCCCGATGTGTCACTCCTTCTTACACTGCGCTTCTGTTCAATCCAACCGAATGAAGGCTCGAATGAAACTCTCCGTCTTGATGGCATCCATGGCTGCCGCGGTGCTCTTCACCGCCACCGGCGCGCAAGCCGCCGACACGCTCGCCAAGATCGCCGAGTCCGGCAAGATCACGCTCGCCTACCGCGAATCGTCGGTGCCCTTCAGCTACCTGGACGGCCCCAACAAGCCGATCGGGTTCTCGGTGGAGCTCTCCAACGCCGTGGTCGAAGCGGTGAAGAAAAAGCTGAACAAGCCCAACCTGCAGGTCTCGCTGATGGCGGTCACTTCGCAGAACCGCATTCCGCTCATCACCAACGGCACGGTCGACCTGGAGTGCGGCTCGACCACCAACAACACCGCGCGCGGCAAGGACGTGGCCTTCGCGGTCAATCACTTCTACACGGGCACGCGCCTCCTGACGAAGAAGTCCTCCAAGATCAAGGACTACGCCGACCTCGCCAAGAAGACCGTGGCCAGCACCACCGGCACCACCAACGCGCTGGTCATGCGCAAGTACAACACCGAGAAGAACCTCGGCATGGACATCGTGCTCGGCAAGGACCACGCCGATGCGTTCCTTCTGGTCGAGAGCGACCGCGCCGTCGCCTTCGCGATGGACGACATCCTGCTGTTCGGCCTGATCGCCAACTCCAAGAACCCGGCCGACTACGAAGTGGTGGGCGAGTCGCTGCAGGTCGAGCCCTACGCCTGCATGCTGCCCAAGGACGACCCGGCCTTCAAGAAGCTGGTGGACGACACCTTCATCGGCATGATGAAGAGCGGCGAATTCGAGAAGCTCTACACCAAGTGGTTCATGCAGCCGATTCCGCCGAAGAACGTGCCGCTGAACCTGCCGATGAGCGATCAGCTGAAGGAAAACCTGAAAGCCTTCAGCGACAAACCCGCGACCTGATTCGGGCCGCCTGAAGAGAAAAGACATGGTCGCAGCAACGCAGGTCGTCGGCATCCTCGGGGGCATGGGCCCCGCGGCGGGCGCTGACTTCGTCCGGCTCTTCGTGCAGGCCTGCGCGCAGCAGATGCGCGCACGCGGCGAGCCGGTGCGCGACCAGTCCTTTCCCGAACACTGGCTCGCGCAGGTGCCGGTGCCCGACCGCACCGGCGCGCTGGCCTCGGCAGACATCGGCGCGCACCAGCCGCTCGAGCCGATGCTGCAGGCGCTGGGCCGGCTGGCCGCGCTCGGCAGCCGGGCCGTGGCCATCGCCTGCAACACCGCGCATGCCTGGCATGCCAACCTGCAGGAGCGATTTCCGCAGGTCGAGCTGCTGCACATGGCGCGCGAGACCGCGCAGCAACTGGCCGCACAGGGCGCGACCGAGGTGGCGTTGATGGCCACCGAGGGCACCTACCGCGTGCGTCTTTACGAACAGGCACTGGCGGAAGCCGGCCTGGGCTGCCATGTGCCGCTGGCCGATGAGCGCCAGACCATCATGCGCGGCATCTTCGACGGCGTGAAAGCCGGCAACATGCCGCTGGCCGAGCAGTGCTTCTCCGAAGTCGCGCTGCGGCTGGCCGAGCGGCACGGGCCCGTCAGCATCATCATGGGCTGCACCGAGGTGCCGTTGGGCCTGCAGGGCTCGGCCGCCGTGGCCGGGCTGAGCCTGGTCGATCCGGCGGAGGTGCTGGCCGCCGCGCTGGCCCGTCGGGCCTACGGACTGCAGGGCCAACCCCACTGAATTCCCGGGCATAGAGGCGCCCGGTCGATTTCGCCTACATTGCGGCGTGCGTTTTTTCGCGCAACGCCCCTTGTCCGACGATCAACTGGAGCCCGTCCAATGTCCCAACTCGACGACAGCCGTTCCGACTTCGATTCGCTTCGCCCCGGCGACAGCACCGAGCAGGGCGCCACGCGCCGCACCGCACTGAAGGCCGCCATCGGTGTCGGCTATGCAGCCGCCGTGATGCCGGTGATTGCGCAGACCGCCATCAGCACCTCGACCGAAGGCCTCACGGCCGGCCCGATCAAGTACACCGTCAACGGCTTCGAGGTGCCGGCCTATGCCGCCGCACCGGCCGGCAAGACCGGCCTGCCGGTCGTCCTGGTGATCCAGGAAATCTTCGGCGTGCACGAATACATCGCCGACACCTGCCGCCGCTTCGCCAAGCTGGGTTATCTGGCCATCGCGCCCGAGCTCTATGCGCGCCAGGGCGATCCGCGCGGCTACACCGACATCCCGAAGCTGCAGGCCGACATCGTCAGCAAGGTGCCCGATGCGCAGGTCATCGCCGACCTGGACGGCGCGCTCGCCTATGCCAAGGCCAACGGCGGCGACACCAGCAAGGCCGGCATCACCGGCTTCTGCTGGGGCGGGCGCATCGTGTGGCTGTATGCGGCCACGGGCAAGGTCAAGGCGGGCGTGGCGTGGTACGGCCGGCTGGTCGGCCAGGCGAGCGATTTGACGCCCAAGCACCCCATCGACATCGCCGCCAACTTGCAGGCGCCGGTGCTCGGCCTCTACGGCGGAAAAGACCAGGGCATCCCCCTTGACACGGTTGATAAGATGAAAGCTGCTTTGGCCACTGGAACTGCGGCGGCCAAGGCATCCAGCTTCGTCGTGTATCCCGAAGCAGGCCACGCGTTCCATGCCGACTACCGCCCCAGCTATGTAAAGAGCGCAGCGGACGACGGCTGGCAACGCGCCACAGCCTGGTTCAAAGCCAATGGCGTCGCCTGAAGACGGCGCCTTGTAGCCACTCTCCGCCGAAGGCCGTCCTGTGTGACGGCCTTTTCCTTTTTATGAACGGTATGCGGTCCTTCCGACCGCTCCTCTTGCGCAAGCAGCTATGAATTTGATAGTCATCATCGCCGCGACCCTGGTCGCCGGCATCGGAAGCGTCTGGTTGGCGGCGTTGCTGTTGCGCGTGGGCGTACGCAACGGCTCGGGTGGCGTGAACCCGCAGCATCTCTTGAGCCTGGCGGCCGGCGCGCTGCTCGCCACCGCCTTCATGCACCTGTTGCCCGAAGCCTTCGAAAGCCGCATCGAACCGGCGCTGCTCTTCGCGGTGCTCCTGTTCGGCCTCGTGTTCTTCTTCCTGCTCGACAAGGCCGAGCTGTGGCACCACGGGCATGAGCATCACCATGGTGAAACGCCGGACGCGCACAAGGGCCATGACCACGGTCACGATCACGCACACGACCACCACGGTCACGCACATGCCCACGCGCCCAAGGGCAGCGGCAGCTGGGCCGTGCTCACCGGCGACAGCGTGCACTGCTTCGGCGACGGCATCCTGATCGCCTCGGCCTTCATCGCCGACATGCGCCTCGGTCTCGTGGCCGCCATCGCCGTGCTCGCGCACGAGGTGCCGCACCACATCGGCGACCTCGTCGTGCTGCGCCAGAGCTCGGCCAACCAGCGCGCGGCGCTCGTCAAGGTTTCGCTCGCCGGCACCATGACCATGCTCGGCGGCATCGCCGGCTGGTGGCTGGTCGACCAGTTGCACGGCTGGCTGCCGTACTTCCTGGTGCTGGCCGGCAGCAGCTTCGTTTATGTAGCGCTGGCCGACCTGATTCCGCAACTGCAAAAACGTTTGCCCGCCCGCCAGACCGCGGCGCAGGTGCTGTGGCTGGTCGCGGGCATCGTGCTGGTCACGCTGGTGAGCCGGCTCGCGCACGGCGAGCACGGACATGACCATGGCCACGACGACCCGGGACACGGGGAGCACGGGCACGTTCACAAGGACTGACGGCGCGGCTTGCAGGGGCAGTGGGAGCAGGGCGGGAAACTTTCCGACACCGACGCTGCCGCCCGAATGAACCGCAACGGCCCAAACAGGCGCACCATAGGGGGCCGTACAGCATTCATCTGCCGAGGAGCCGATCATGAATCACGTCGACGCCACCGCGCGTTCCGCCTCGCCATCCGAAGACGATGACGACAACACGCCAGCCGACGATTTCGAGGAAACCGACAGCGACATCACGGATGACCTCTCGGAAGAAACCGGCATCGATCTGACCGATGCCAGCGAACTCGATGCCGACAACGTGCCGGCGGACGAAGAGTTCGACCGGGTGATGAACGCGCCGGACTGATCCTCGTCAGGCCGCCTCGCGCCGCACGATCACCTGCCCGTTGCGCGCACCGCTGTGCACGCCGTGCTGCCAGGTCACAGCTCCATTCACGATCACCGCATCGATGCCTTCGGCCGGCTGCGTCGGTGTTTCGTAGTTCGCGGTGTCGCGCACCGTGGCCGCGTTGAAGATCACCACGTCGGCATGGTGACCCGGCTTGAGCGTTCCGCGCTCATGCAGGCCGAAGTTGCGCGCGGTGAGCCCGGTCATCTTCCACACCGCAGTCTCCAGCGGGAACAGCCCGACATCGCGGCTGTAGTGCCCGAGCACGCGCGGAAAGGTGCCCCACAGGCGCGGATGCGGCTTCTCGCCGAGCGGGATGCCGTCCGAGCCGATCATGGTGTCGTCGAAGGCGAGGATGCGCTGCACGTCGTCTTCGTCCATCATGAAATAGATCGCGCTGCCCGGCTGCAAGCGCTGGGCCGCCTCTTCGCCAGACACGCCCCATTCGGCAGCGATGTCCTTCAGGTCGCGCCCCGCGCACTCGGGGTGAGGCACGCTCGAGGCAATGAGCACGCGGCCGTCCATCATTCCGCGGTCGGTGCGGATCATGGTGGAGCCCGCGGTGTACGGGTAGCAATCGAGACCGATGCACTGGTGCTGCATTGCTTCCTTGATGAAGGGCAGCGTCACCTTCGTCTTGCCGAAGTTCTGCGCGTTCTGCACCTTGTGGTGCGACACCACCACCGGAATGTCGAGCGCGCGGCCGATGTGGAAGGTTTCTTCCAACGATTCCATCACGCGGTCGCTCTCGTCGCGCATGTGCGTCACGTAGAGCGCCTTGCGCGAGGTGAGCGGACGGCCGACTTCGATGATTTCCTCGGTGGTCGCCTTCACGGCTGGCGGGTAGAAGGTGCCGGTCGAGAGCCCGATGGCGCCGGCCTGCATCGCCTCTTCGACCAGCGCTTGCATCGCGGCGATTTCAGCTTCGTTCGCGGGGCGGTCGAGGTCAGACATGACCACCGCGCGCAGCGTCGAGTGGCCCACCATCGCGGCCACGTTCACCGATGACGGCGTGGCGCGCAGCGCATCGAGGTACGCGGCGAAGGTGGTGAAGCGCCCCTCGGCCGGCGTGTCGAGCAGGCTCAGCGGCATCGGCAGGTCCATGTCCACGCGCAGCGGCGCGGCGCTGATGCCGCAGTTGCCCGCCACCACCGTCGTCACGCCCTGCGACACCTTGAACGGCATCTGCGCCTGCGAGAGCACGGCCTGGTCGTCGTGCGTGTGCGAGTCGATGAAGCCCGGCGCGACGATGCGGCCCGTGGCGTCGAGCGTCCGGTCGGCCGTGTGGCCCGCAAGCTTGCCGATGGCGGCGATGCGGCCGCCGGAGATGCCGATGTCAGCGTCGAAGCGCGGCGCCTTGGTGCCGTCGATGACGGTGCCGCCGCGGATCAGCAAGTCGTAGTGGGGTGTCTTGTCGGTCATCGGTGAGGCTCTTTCTTCAGCGGAAGTGGCAGGCGACCAGGTGCGCGCTGGTGCCACCGTTGGAAGACGAAGGCCGCTCGCTCAGCTCGGGAACCTTCTCCTTGCACACGGCCTGCGCCATCGGGCAGCGTGTGTGAAAGCGGCAGCCCGAAGGCGGATTCGCGGGGCTCGGCGGATCGCCTTGCAGCAACATGCGCCGCGCGGGCGTTCGCGGATTCGGCACAGGAACGGCCGACAGCAGGATCTCGGTGTACGGATGCAGCGGCGCGGAAAACAGCGTGTCGCGGTCCGCGATTTCCACGATGTGCCCGAGGTACATCACCGCCACGCGATGGCTGATGTGCCGCACCACCGCGAGGTCGTGCGCGACGAAGAGATACGCGATGCCGAATTCCGCCTGAAGGTCCATCAGCAGATTGACCACCTGCGCCTGCACCGACACGTCGAGCGCGGAGACCGGCTCGTCGCAGACGATGAGCTTCGGGTTCAGCGCCAGTGCGCGCGCGATGCCCAGCCGCTGCCGCTGCCCGCCCGAGAACTCGTGCGGAAATTTCTTCGAGGCTTCAGGCCGCAAGCCCACGCGCGAGAACAGCCACTGCACGCGCTCGCGCCGCTCCGCCGCCGCGCCCATGCCGAAGTTGCGCAGCGGCTCGGCCACGATGTCGCCGGCCGTCAGGCGCGGGTTCAGCGAGGCATACGGGTCCTGAAAAATGATCTGCAGTTGTCGGCGGCGCAGCCGCATCTCGTTGGGCGAGAGCGTGAGCAGTTCCTCGCCATCGAGCGACACCGAGCCAGAGGTCGGCTCGACCAGCCGCATCACCGACTTGGCGGTCGTCGTCTTGCCGCAGCCCGACTCGCCGACCAGCGACAGCGTTTCGCCGCGCGCAACGGAGAACGAAACCCCATCGACCGCCTGGATCGCCGGCTTGTCGGCCCGCAGCCACCGCTTGGGCGAGATGTAGTGCTTGCGCAGGTTGCGCACCTGGAGCAGCGGGGCTGCGGTCGTCGTCATGCGGTCACCTCGGCATCGGCCCATTGTTCTTCGACGGCAAAGCAGGCCACCACATGGTCGCCGCCTTGCTGCGTGAGCTGCGGCGTCTCGACGCGGCAGCGTTCGCGCGCATGGCTGCAGCGCGCGGCAAACGCGCAGCCGCGCCCCAGTTCATGCGCGGCCGGCACCAGGCCCGGAATCTCCGTGAGCCGCGCGCTCGCCGTGTTCATCGCGGGCATCGAGGCCATCAGCGCGCGCGTGTAAGGGTGCAGCGGCCGGTCGAAGAGATCGATCACATCGGCTTCCTCGACCTTCTTGCCGGCATACATCACGACCACGCGGTCGCAGCTCTCGGCCACCACGCCCAGGTCGTGCGTGATCATCACCACGCCCATGCCCAGTTCCTTCTGCAGCCGCTTGATGAGGTCGAGGATCTGCGCCTGGATCGTCACGTCCAGGGCCGTGGTCGGCTCGTCCGCGATCAGCACCTCGGGGTTGCAGGCCAGCGCCAGCGCGATCATCACGCGCTGCCGCATGCCGCCCGAGAGCTGGTGCGGGTACTCGTTCACGCGCCGCTCGGGCTCGGGGATCTGCACCACGCGGAGCATCTCGACCGCGCGCTGCAGCGCCTCGGCGCGACTGGCCTTCTGGTGCAGTTGCACCGTCTCGGCGATCTGCCGTCCGACGGTGAGCACCGGGTTCAGCGAGGTCATCGGCTCCTGGAAGATCATCGAGATGCGGTTGCCGCGGATCTGCCGCATCTCGCGCTCGCTCAGTTGCATGAGGTCGGTGCCGCGCAGCCGCACAGAACCCATATGGCGGCCGGGCGGCGTGGGCACGAGCCGCAGGATCGACAGCGCGGTCACGCTCTTGCCGCAGCCCGATTCGCCGACCACGCCGAGCGTGCGGCCCGCGCGCACCGTGTACGACACACCATCGACCGAGCGCACCACGCCGTTCAGCGTGTGGAAGTGCGTGCGCAGGTTGTCGACTTCGAGCAGGGGTTCGCCGGGGGCGAGTGCCACGTGGGACATGGGAGTCTTCATGGCGTGCTCACAGTTGCCGCGCAAGACGCGGATCGAGCGCATCGCGCAAGCCGTCGCCCAGCAGGTTGATCGCCAGCACCGTCGCCGCCAGCAGCAGCCCCGGGTACAGGATGATGTGGAACGCCACCGCCACGAAGTTGCGGCCCTCGGCCATCATGTTGCCCCAGCTCGGCGTCTGCGCGGGCACGCCCACGCCGAGGAAGGAGAGGGCGGCTTCGGTCAGCACCGCGGCGGCCGCGACGAAGGTTGATTGCACGATCAACGGCGCCACCATGTTGGGCAGCACATGGCGAAACAGGATCACCGGCAGCCGCGTGCCCACGGCATGCGCGGCCTCCACATACAACTGCTCGCGCAAGGTGAGCGCCAGCGAGCGCACCAGCCGCACCACGCGCGGAATCTCGGGCACAGTGATGGCGACGATCACCGTCGTGAGGCTCGCCCGCGTCACCGCCATGAGCGCGATCGCGAGCAGGATGCCGGGGATGGCCATGAGCCCGTCCATCACCCGCATCACCGGCCCGTCGGCCCAGCGCACGAAGCCCGCGAACAGGCCGATCAGTACGCCGAACACCGTCGCCAACACCGCGACCGAGGCGCCGACGATCATCGACACCTGCCCGCCCCACACCGCGCGGCTGAACACGTCGCGGCCCAGCGCGTCGGTGCCGAACCAGTGCTCGCCCGAGGGCGGCTGCATGCGCGCGAGCGGGTCGATGTCCTGCGGGTCGTGCGTGGCGATCCACGGCGCGGCGATGGAGAGCGCGGCCACGGCGATCAGCAGCAGCGCGCCGATGATCAGCGTCGGATGCTTGCGCACCCAGCGCCAGCGCGCGGGGACGAAGGGGGCTTCGTCGGCCGGAGCGAGAGCCGTTCGGGCTGAGCTTGTCGAAGCCTTGCGCGGCGCTTCGACAAGCTCAGCGTGAACGGCTTTATCAGCTTGACCGGGTTCGTGCTTCATCAAGGGAGAGGCGATGGACATGGTCGGGGCTCAGTACTGGATGCGCGGATCGAACAAGCGGTAGCTCAGGTCGATCAGCAGGTTGATCAGCACGTACACACCCGCCGACAGCAGCAGCACGCTCTGGATCACCGGGTAGTCGTGACGCTGAACCGAATCGATGACGAGGCGCCCCACGCCCGGAATGGCGAACACCGTCTCGGTGACCACCACGCCGCCGATCAGCAACGCGATGCCCACGCCGATGGTCGTGGCGATGGGAATGGCCGCATTGCGCAGCGCATGCCCGAGCACCGGCAGCACGCCCAGGCCCTTGGCGCGCGCGGTGCGGATGTAGTCTTCATGCAGAACTTCGAGCACGGTGGCGCGCGTCATGCGGGTCACGAGCGCGATGTACACCAGCGCCAGGTTCACGCACGGCAGCACCAGCGAGCGCAGCCACTCGCCCGGCCCTTCGGCAAAACGCACATAGCCCTGCACCGGAAACCACGGCAGCTGAATCGCGAACGCGTAGATCAGCAGATAGCCCACGAGGAACACCGGCACCGAGAACGCGAGCACCGCGAACACCATCACCAGCCGGTCGACCCAGCTTCCCGCGCGGTAGGCCGCGAGCGTGCCCAGCGGCACCGCCACCACCAGCGTGATGAGCATGGTGAGCGCAGCGATCGACACCGTGGGCTCCAGCCGCTGGCCGAGCAGTTGCGACACCGGCACCTGCGTGAAGATCGAGGTGCCCAGGTCGCCGGTGAAGAGCTTGCCGAGCCACACCGCGAACTGCTGCCACAGCGGCAGGTTCAGCCCGAGCGCGGCGCGCAGCTTCTCGATGTCTTCCACGCTCGCGAGATCGCCCGCGATGAGCGCCGCCGGATCGCCCGGCGACAGGTGGATCAGGAGGAACACCACCACGGCCACCACCGCCATGACGGGAAGCGTCGAAAGAAAGCGTCGAACGATGTAGCCCATGGCGCTGCGCGTCGTGCGTGCCCGTCAGCGGTCGAGCGCCCAGAACATCGGCATGCCGGCCCAGAGCTTGTCCAGCCCCTTGAGGTTGGCGCGCGCGGCGAAGGCGGCCGAGTACTGGCCCGCGTTGATGTACGGCACGGCCTCGTAGGCACGGGCCTGGAAGGCGTCGAGCAGTTCCTTGCGCTTGGCGGGCACGGTCTCTTTCAGCCAGGCGGTGCGCAGCTCGTCCAGCTGTTTGTCGCAGGGCCATCCCGGCAGCGTGTTGCCGCAGGCCGCGCCCAGGTAAGCGTTGCTGATCGGTGAGTTGGCATCGAACTCGCCGGCCACCGTCACGTACATGTTCCAGCCGCCGGCCTCGGGCGCATCGCGCTTGGCGCGGCGCGCGCCGATGGAGGCCCAGTCCAGGTTCTGCGCGTCAACGTTGATGCCGATGCTCTTCATGGTCTGCGCGGCCATCAGCGCCTCGGCGTTGAGGTAGGGCACGTCGCTCGGCACCAGCAGCACGACCTTCTCGCCCTTGTAGCCCGCATCGGCCAGCATCTTCTTGGCCTTGGCCGCGTCGGCCTTGCGGTAGGGCTCGGCGCCGGCCGAGGTTTCGTTCGGGCTGCCGCAGATGAAGAAGGTGGGGCAGTAAGCCATGCGCATGTCGAGCGGATAGCCCATGGCCGCGACGAAGCGCTCCTGGTTCACCGCCTGCAGCAAGGCCTGACGCACCTTCGGATTGTTGAAGGGCGGATGCAGCTGGTTCATCACCAGAAAGCCCTGGTAGGCGCCGCCCGAGCCGATCTTCACGCTCGAGTCGGTGCGCAGTGGTGCGATGTAGTCGGGCTGCAGTTGCTCGACGATGTCGACTTCGCCGCGCTTCAGGGCCGCGATCGCGCTGTTCGAATCAGGCAGGTACAGCCATTCGACACGCTCGAAGTTGCTCTTCTTGCTGCCTGCGAGGCCGTTCGGCGGTTCGCTGCGCGCCACGTAGTTGGGGTTGCGCACGAACACCGCCTTGTTGCCCGGCACCCATTCGTCGCGCTTGAAGATGAAGGGGCCCGAGCCCAGCACCTCGGTGAGCGGCGCGGTGGCCGGCAGCTTGGCCAGGCGCTCGGGCAGCACCACCGGCGGAAAGCCCGAGGGCTTGGCCAGCGCATCGAGCACCATGCCGAAGGGCTCGGTGAGGGTGAGCGTGAAGTTGCGCGCATCGACCTGCTTCCACTCCGCGCCGCTCGCGGTCATCGCGCGGCCCAGGCTGTCGCGCGCGGCCCAGCGTTGCAACGAGGCGACCACATCGGCCGAGGTGACGGCGCTGCCGTCGGAGAACTTCAGGCCCGGGCGCAGCGTGAAGCTCCACTGCTTGCCGTCTTTCGAGGCCGTGTACTTCTCGACCATCTGCGGCTGCGGCTTGCCCGTCGAGTCCTGCGCGAACAGGGTGTCGTAGACCATGTAGCCGAAGTTGCGCGAGATGTAGGCGGTTGTGAAGGTCGGGTCGAGGATCTTCAGGTCCGCATGCGCCACCACCTTGAGCGTCTTGGGCGCGGGTGTCTGGGCGAGCGCCGGGAGGCACGCGGCGGAAAGCGCCAGGGCAACAAAGGCGGCAGAGGCGGCAAGCGTTCGTCGTTTCATCGTCGGTACTCCGGTGGGGCGAAAGAAGGAAGAGAAAAGGAGATCAGGCCGCGACGCCAATAGGCCACTTGGGCAGGCGCGCTTTCTTGTAGGGCAGGGTGTTGAGATCCAACGTCACGGCGCCTGGTGCGCCCGCGTAGATCACATGCTTCGCGACCTTCGAGTACGACGCGTAGAAGTGCTGCGACGACTTCACGACGACGATCTTCTTGGCCGCGAGGTCGCAGCCCAGTTGCGTGAACAGGTCAGTGCCCATCGCCTGGTTGCGCAGGGTGATCAGCACGATCTCGATGCCGTTGGCTTCGATGAGCGCGCTGTCGCCCATCAGCGTGGGCGTGCCGGCAAGGCCCGTCATCACCAGTTCGTGCTTGAGCGCCTTCACGGTGCATTCGAGGTCGAGCGGATCGCCCGAGAGCGGGCTGATCTTGCCGCCGATGCGCATTGCGAGCTTCGCGCCCACGCCCGCATCGAAGGCGATGCGCACCGCGATCGGGTCCCACATCGGGCCGAGCGCCGCGTTGGTGATGCCGCGCTCGACCATGCGGCGCAGGATGAAGGTGGAGTCGCTGGCCGCGCCGCCGCCGGGGTTGTCGGCGCCATCGGACAGCACCACGGGGCCGCCGTCGAAGGCCAATGCCTCGTCGAGCGAGGCATCGATGCTCGGGTAATTCACGGTGAGACCGTCGCGCATCGCGATCACTTCATCCGCAAGCTGGCGCGCGAGCGCGTCGGCCTTGGCCTGGTCGCCATCGGTGTAGACCAGTACCTTGGTGCCCATCTCCGGCACGTCGCCCCACGAGAAGCCGTGCGTGAGCGAGATCGAGAGCACCCCGTCCTTGCCTTCGAGCGACTGCATGCGCTTGACGAAACCAAGTGCAGGTTCCCGCGAGGTGTGGACCGTGACGATCATGTCGCAGTCGACCACCGCGGCCACCGGCTTCACCTTGCCTTCGACCATCGCGGCGCAGATGTCCACCAGCTCGAGCCCGCGTTCCAGCACGTCGGTGTGCGGGTACTCCTTGAAGGAGATCATCAGGTCCGCGTTGGCGATCATCTCGGGCGTCAGGTGGTTGTGCGGATCGAGTTCGGCACCGATCACCACCTTGGGCCCGACGATCTGCCGCACGCGCGCCAGCAGGTCGCCTTCGCAGTCGTCGTAGCCGTCGGCCACCATCGCGCCGTGCAGGCCGAGCAGCACCATGTCCACGGGCAGCACCGCGCGCAGGTCGTCGAGCAGCTCGTCACGCAGCGTTTCATACGCGTGGCGCGTGGTCGTGCCGCTGGGTTGCGCGCCGGCCACCATGCCTTCGAAGAGCTGCCAGCCCTTGTCCGCGCCGCGCATGCGGGCGGCCCACAGCGGGCCCGAGAACAGCGTCATCGCATCCGGGTGCTTGCCGGCGGGGAAGTGGCCGCGGTCCTTGAACGAGGCGAGGCCGGTCGGCATCGGGCCGAAGGTGTTGGTTTCGGTGGCGAGCGAGGCGCTGAAGACACGCATGGGGATGGTCTCTGTGGTTGTTGTGGGTGTTCTTTTTCAGGCAGCCGCGGCAATGCGCAGCCGCTGCGGCCCGAGCATCTCGGCCGTGAGCCCGAAGTTCGCGATGCGCTCGGGCAGCGGCAGCCCGCGGGCCAGCGCGGCGCAGGCTTCGCCCATCGCCGCCGAGGTCTGGATGCCGTAGCCGCCTTGCGCCGCGACCCAGAAGAAGCCGGGCGCATCGGGGTCGAAGCCGCCGACGAGGTCGCCATCGGCCACGAAGGAGCGAAGGCCCGCCCAGGTGCGCGTGGGGCGGCGGATGGCGAGCGTGGTCGCCTCTTCGATGCGGTGGATGGCGATGGCGATGTCGAGCTCTTCGGGCTGCACGTCCTGCGGATCGACCGGGTCGGCGTTGGCCGGCGAGCCGAGCAGCATGCCGGCGTCGGGCTTGATGTACCAGCCCTCGTCGGCATTGAAGACCATGGGCCAGTGCGCGACGCTCTCGCCCTCGGGTGGCGCGAAGATGAAGGCCGAGCGCCGCCGCGGCTCGATGCCGATGGGCCGCACGCCCGCGAGCCTGGCGATGGTGTCGACCCATGCGCCCGCGGCATTGAGCACCACCGGGGCTTCGTAGACGTTGCCGCCGGCCGTCACGCGCCACATCTCGCCGATGCGCTCCACGGCCGTCACGTCCGCATCGCACACGAGCTTGCCGCCGGCCTTGCGCATGCCACGCAGGTAGCCCTGGTGGATGGCGTGCACGTCCATGTCGGCCGCATCGGGTTCGTACACGGCGCCGGCCACCTGGTCCGGCCGGAGGGCGGGCACCATCGCGAGGGCTTCTTCGCTGCTCAGGCGACTGGCGCCGGTATCCATCGCGCGCAGTACATCCCAGTGGGCATCGAGCTCCGCGAGCTGTGCCGTGCCGCCGACCATCAGCGCGCCGCGCGGCGTGAGCAGCGGGTGCTCGGAGAAGCCTTCGGGGGGATGCTGAAGAAACGCGCGGCTCGCCATGGTGAGGGCGCGCACCTGCGGCGTGCCGTAGCTTTCCATGAAGAGTGCGGCCGAGCGGCCGGTGGAGTGATAGCCCGGCTGGGCTTCGCGTTCGAGCAGGATCACGCGGGCATGCGGAGCGAGCCAATTGGCCACCGAAGCCCCGGCAATCCCGCCGCCGATCACGAGGTAGTCGGCCACCATGGGCGCTGTTGTTGTTGAGGTCATCGCCGAAAAGTGTAGAAAGAAATTTGCGGATACGCAAATTATTTGCGGCGCACCAAGGGGAAACCATGGTGCACCTCATCGGTGAAATTTGCGTCAATGCAATTTGCGTATACGCAACTTCCGCGCCCGAGTCATCCGGGTTGGCATGGATGGCGTGCGGGCCCGCTGGCAGAATCGCCATGCACTACAAAGAGAAAGCCAAGCGTGAATCCACACACAGGGACCAAGCCGGGGACGAAGCCAAAGGACGAGGCGCCCACGCTGGACCGCACCACTTTCGGCCACCGCCTGCGCACCGCGCGCAAGCGTTTCGGCTGGACGCTGGCGCAATTGGCCGAGCGTTCGGGCGTGTCGATCACCACCATCTCGCGCGCCGAGCGCGGCCAGCTCGCGCTGGGCTATGAAAACTTCGCCGCGCTGGGCCGAGCGCTGGAGATGGACATGAACGCGATGTTCGCGGGCGCCGGCGTCAAGCCCGCGCAGTTCGATGGACCGGTGGTCACGCGCGCGGGCAAGGGCGTGGTCTACCGCGGACTCTCGTTCGCCTACGAGTTCCTTGGCACCACGGCGGCCGGCAAGCAGATGAGCCCGGTCGTCGGCACGGTGCATGCGCGCCGCATCAACGGCCCGGAAGACTTCGCGCGGCATCCGGGCGAAGAGTTCGCGTATGTGTTGTCGGGCGAGATCGAGGTGCACTTCGACACGGGTGAAGTCGTGCACCTCGCGCGCGGCGATTCGCTGTACTACGACAGCAGCATCGGCCATGCGTACGTGAGCGTGAGCCGGCAGCTCGCGAAGATCGTCGGCGTGACCTCCGGGGAGAGCGGACACATGAAGTCGGCGCGCGAGGCGCCTGTGCTGAAGCCGGCACGCAAGGCGGTGGCGAAGAAGGCAGGGCGCGGCGGCAAGAGCTGACGCGGCGCACAGATCGCGGAAGCAAGCTGAAGAAATCCTCGAATATCCAATGGCACTGACCCCTGAAAACTGGCCCAGCCGGGCCGTCGTCCAAGCCTCGCTGGCGGCCCAGTTCGCTCTGCCGCCCTTGCCTCCACCGATGCAGGACTGGTTCGCCTGGTGCCGCAGCATGGGGACCCAGTCACTCGTGCTGGACGAGGCGGATTGGCGCGAGGGTTGGCGTGGCGAGCTCACCGGCGCGGGCGCCATCGATGTGCCCGGCCTCCTGGCGGAGATGGAGGGCTACCGTTTCATCCTGGATCAAGAGGCGAGCACGCCGGAGCATCTGGTGTGGCGCGACGCCGTGCAGACCGGCGAATGGCAGCCGCACTGGGTGGTTCTGCAAAACGCGAATGGCGATCCGTTGATCGGCGATATCAGCCAGCCCGAAGTGCCGGTGCTCTGGGACTGGCACGGGAGCGGCAGCTGGTCGCCGCAGCCGCTGTTTCCGAATCTTCGAATGCTGATGGAGCGCATCGAAATCGATGCGCCGGTTCCGTCGGACGATGTTCCGTCGAAGATCCTTTTCTACACGGTGCATCTCGCGGACCTGGGCCCTCAGCCTCTGCAGGTGCTGACCGCGCTCAAGACCCATTCGGACTACAGGCACCTGGCCGGCGCAAGCCTGCTGAAGCTCAAGCATCAACTGCCTTTGCCGCTGCTGGTCGACAACGTCAGCGATGCGGCGAAGGACTACCTGGTTCATCGCTTCGAAGCGCTTGGGGCGCGAGTGGAAGTCGTCGAGCGGGGACTGGGGACATCTGCAAACCGCACCTCACCATGAGCACAGAGCACGGCATCCTCAGCGCGAAGACCGTGGCGCTGCCGGACTTCTCGCAAGCCTCTACAGGGAGATCATGGGCAGAAAGCCCCCGGCGATGAGGCGAGAGCCATCGAACACGGGAACCTGCCCCTCGAACTGCATCCGCGGATCGCTTGTCATCTTGGCCATCCCTATGTCCCTCGCGGCCTTGTCGGGCCACTCGACCCAGGACATCACGACAGCCTCGCCTTCCTTGGCGCCGGCAGCCTCGATGAAGCTCGTGTATTGGTCTGCGTCGCGGCGCGCACTTTCACCGTGGTAGGTCGATGCGTCGGGGCCGGATTCATCGAGCCAGCATTCCGTCACACGCAGCGCGCCGTGCGCCCGGGTCACCTCGGCGGAGGCAGCGGCCATCTTCTCGTAGACGGCCTTGTTGGCGCGGGGCACGGGTGCCAGGTAGCAGTCGATATAGGTCATGCGCTGTCTCCGTTCGAGGGGTGCTGTTGCGCTTCACTGTAGCTCGGCAGATGGCCTGCAGCACTGCTTCCGCCTGCCACCTTGCGCTATCGATCAAGCAGCCGAAGCGTGCTTCCCAGGCTGCAATGCCTCCAGCACGAAACGCGTCGGCCCGCTCGCACCACGGTCGCTGACCGCGAGGCCCAGCTGCCGCCACAGCGCCGGGCTGAGCGGACGAATGGCGATGCGAGGGTCATGCGCGGGCTCTTTGTCGTCGGCGTGCGATTCCTCAGGCAGCAAGGCCGCTCCATAACCGGCCGCGACCAGCGTCCTGATCGCATCGTTGTAGTTGAGCTCGATGCGCGGCCGGCAATGCACGCCAGCCGCGGAGAACCATTCCGCGGTCAGTCGATAGAGACGCGTGGAGGCGTCGTTCATGATCAGCGGCCGTTCGGCCAGCCATTGCGGCGTGAGCCGCCTGGGTGCCTTCCAGTCCGCCGGCAGAAAGGCGACGACGGCCTCGCGCCGCAGCGGCGTGACATGAACGCCGCGCACAGGCGGCTGCGGCAGCGCCACGACCGCGAGGTCCAGGCTGCCCGCGGCGAGCCGGGCCATGCTGTCGTTGGAGGTCAGCACCTGCACGTTCACGTCGATGCCGGGATGGTGCTGGGCAAGACGCTTGAGCGCGGGCGGCAGCAGGTGCGCAATGGTGCCCGTCGAGGCACCCACGCGCACGCGGCCCGTCTGGCCGGCGAGCTGGCGTCGAACGTCTTCCACTGCGTCGTCCGCGTCCGCGAGCAGCCTGCGGGCACGCGCGATGAATCGCTCGCCCAGGGCGGTCGCTTGCGCGGGCCCTCTCCCGCGAACGAGCAACTGGCCACCCAGGCGCGACTCCAGTTCCGCGATCTGAACGGTGACGGTGGGGGCCGCCAGGTGAAGGGCGCGCGCAGCATTCGCCAGGGAGCCGAGATCGGCGATGGCGACGAGGGTGCGCAGATGGTCAAGGCTGAGTTCTCGCATCGCGCTAATTTAACTTTTCTTAATCCTGCATTGAAGATATTTAGCTGGAGCCATCGAGACCGCGTCCCTACGATTGCGCTCCATGGACCTCAACATCTTTATCGACGGCGATCAGGGCACCACTGGCCTCGACCTGCAGAACCGCCTGCGCGGCGGGGAATTTCGCATCCGCACATTGCCGGCCAACCTGCGCAAGGACGCGGCTGCGCGCCGGGCCGCCCTCAACGAGAGCGACATCGCCATCCTGTGCCTGCCCGATGCCGCGGCGCGCGATGCGGTGGCGATGATCGAGAACCCTTCGGTGCGCGTCATCGACGCCAGCTCGGCGCACCGCACCAGCCCCGGCTGGGTCTACGGCCTGCCGGAGCTCGATGCGCAACAGGGCGAGCGCATCGCGTCTGCACTGCGGGTCACGAATCCGGGCTGCTACCCCACGGCCGCGGTTGCCCTGCTGCGACCGCTGACGGATGCGGGGCTGCTGCCTGCCGACTATCCGCTGGTCATTCACGCCGTCTCGGGCTATTCGGGCCAGGGCAGGGCGGGAGTGGAAGCGTATGAGGCCGGGGTGGGCGCGGGCGCGCATTCACTGAAGGTCTACGGCCTTGCACTCGAGCACAAGCACGTGCCGGAAATCGAGACCTATGCCGGCTTGACGGAGCGTCCCATCTTCGTGCCGGCATACGGCAGTTATCGGCAGGGCATCGTGCTCACCATCGGACTGCACGCGCGGATGCTTCCCGTCGGTGTGTCTGGCGCGCGCATCCATGAGTGCCTCATGGAGCGGTACCGCGATGCGGCACATGTGCGCGTGATGCCGATGTCTTCTGCCGCGCCGATGACGGAGCTCGATCCGCAAGTGCACAACGGATCGAACGACATGAGCTTGGGTGTCGCGTGGAATGAACGCACGGGGCAGATCGTCTTGGGGGCGGTTCTGGACAACCTGGGCAAAGGGGCCGCGGGGGCGGCGGTGCAGAACCTGCGGTTGATGGCGGGGGCATTGTTGCCTGTGGCGTGAGTTCGATGTGTTGACGCAAGGGGGCTTCGGGAGTCAAAGTTCGGTCTCGGTATCGCGGAGCTTCTGCCGGCCAGAAGAGAGCTGCCTCGGAACGAATGTCTAATCGCTTCGGACCCATTCACGATGAAGGTGCGGCCGGCTCCAGCCGGTCGGGAGCGGAAGTACGATTCGAGGTCGAACGCCTGGCCCGTCATTCTTCGATGCCATTGTTCGCTTGCCCCACCAGCCCACTCACCAACGGGATGTCAATGACAGAAACGACCAAAGTCAAAGGCCCTGCCTCGTACTTTCCTTCGATTGAAAAAACCTACGAGAAGCCAATCGCCCACTGGATGAATGTTCTTCAGGATGCAGGCCCTCTCAAACACATGGAGCTCGTGAACCGGCTCAAGACGGAGCATCAAATCGGCCACGGACACGCAAACGCGCTGGTGGCGGCATTCCTGACGAAGAAGTAGTAAAAGGTCAGGACTCGAACGTTCACGTGCGGCCAGGCCCGAGTTCGGCCGCATGCCAATCTGGAAGACTTCGAGAATGCCTCCATCGACTGAAGCCCTGCAGCGACTGAGCGACTTCGTCTCCGGCAAAACTCCGGCGCCTGAGTTCGAGCAACAGCTCTACAACGATCCGGATATTGAAGCGTTGCTCTCGGCAGAGAGCGCTCCTCGCTATTGCCAAACGGGGACAACGCTATTCCACTACCTCATCGGACTCGACCTCAGCGACCCAGGCCACGTGCTCAGCGCACAGGACGTATTGGTCTCGTTGCTCCAGAAGCACGGAGTGAAGACAGTGCCGTCCGGGGCCGCAGCGGCGGAATATGCGCTGCTGCTCGAGGCCCAACCGCGCTGGCTCGACGCGGACGCCAAGTTCCTTGCCTCGTTGCTCGATGTGGCGCCGTGCCTGCCTGCCAAACAGAGAAAGGCATGGCTGCGTCAGCGAATCTTGGAACTGTTCAAGTACGCCAAGCAGCCCCCGCGCTGGTTGCAGTCCCCGGCGTGGCCCATCGGAGATGCTGGCCCCTTGGTCTTCTTGGGCCAGTTTCCTGTCGCCGGCTACTTTCATGATGAGGCGGCGGTGTATGTTTTCCATGATCCGGCGAAGAACGCGTTCACAACATTCGTTCAGGTCTGCTGAGCTCGCGGGCATGAGGACAATCACCAGGATGCTTCCTCGCGGCCCCAGAGGTGGTCCTGCCTCGATGGGCCGATTTGCCTGATATCTATTGAGGCGATCGGCCGGCTTTAAAGATCCCGCTCTTGGCGCGGATCTTCACAAGCAGCTACACCTGCAGAATTTTTTCCATCGCCTTTCCTTTGGCAAGCTCGTCGATCAGCTTGTCCAGGTAGCGGATCTTCTGCATGAGTGGATCGTCGACGTCTTCCACGCGAACGCCGCAGACCACGCCCTTGATGAGCGAGCTGTTCGGGTGAAGGGCCGGCGCCTCGGCAAAGAAAGTCTGGAAGTCGTTCTGCCGTTCGATCTGCCGACGCAGTCCTGCTTCGTCATAGCCCGTCAGCCAGCAAATGATCTGGTCGACTTCTTCTTTCGTTCGACCCTTGCGTTCCGCTTTTTGGACGTACATCGGATAGACCTTCGCGAAGGCCATCGTGAAAATTGAATGCTTGGGCATCGTCGCTCTTCCTTCCTGTGTATCAGCGCTCGAAACGCATGCTGCCTCGGTGTGCCGACGTGAAGAGAGCGCTGTCGCGGGGCGCTCGTTCCTCGCCGGATTCTGGCGCACTGCAAGGATCAAGCAATACCGGCGGCAGTTTCGAAATCCTCGCTGAAAGGAGCGAGGAACAACGCCCTGGGCTAGGGCGTCAGCGCCTCGCACTCGCCTTCGATGCGGGCGTGAAGCAGCCCGAGCGATACGGCAAGAAGCCGGTGCAGTGCGTCGCGCTGACATGCATCGAAGAGCGGTGCGGAGTCGGCGGATGCCTCGGATGAAGCGGCATCGCGCCGGTCTTCATCCCAGTTGAGCAATTGGGCCAGCGTCTGCGCGCCTTGCACCACGTCGCGCGCGTCGTTCAGGAATGCGGCGTGGCGTTGTTGGGAAGGATCGAGTCGCTCGATCTGCACCCACTCGAAGGGTTTGAACTGGGCGGTGGGAACAGAAGAAGACGCGCAAGAGCAGACGGCGCCGGTGCTCGCGTTTGAATTTTTGGCCATGGGCCTCCAAGGGTGTCGATTGCAATAACCGACGCACTCGCTGCTAAACGAAGGCGGCGGCCCGAACGGGTTAGCAGACCGGGACACCCTTGCGGACACCGGCAGGGCGCGAGCCCTCCCATTCGAGCCGCCTAAAAAGGAAGCGCGAACGAAAAAGCCGCAGACCATGTGCGGTAACTGCGGCTTTCGTCGCAGGGTGTCGACGGGCTGCTAAACCCGACTTCGCTCATCACGAAGCGAAGGCAATGTAAGCGCTCCCGACGACGCCCGTCAAGTCATCGCCCTGTCGCCGACTTGCGCCGCGTTCCCACGCCGGGTCGCTATGCTGGCGCCCGCCATTCACTTCGAGAAAAGAGAACCATCATGTCCATGCGCTCTTCGTCCTTCTTCGCCCTGCGTTCCATCGCGCTGGCCTCCGGTCTCGCCCTGGCCGCCATCGCCGTGCAGGCCGCGCCCGATGCCAAGCTGCTCGCCGCCGCGGAGAAGGCGCAGCCCGCCGTCATCGACAACCTCAAGGAGATGGTGCAGATCGAATCGGGGAGCCTCAACGTCGATGGCCTGCTCAAGATGGCCGATGTGATCGAGGGCCGCCTGAAGGCTGCGGGCTTCAAGACCGAGCGCCGCAAGACAGAGGCCGGCGCGGGCGCCGACATCGTCATCGGCACGCTCAAGGGCACGGGCAAGCGCAAGATCATGCTGCAGGGCCACATGGACACGGTGTATGCGGCGGGCATCCTCGGCAGCCAGCCCTACAAGGTAGACGGCAACCGCATCTACGGCCCGGGCATCGCCGACGACAAGGGCGGCATCGCGGTGATGCTGGCCTCGCTGAAGATCCTGGCCGACGCGGGCTGGCGCGACTACGACACGCTCACCGTGCTGGTGAACCCCGATGAAGAAGTGGGCTCGGTGGGCTCGGGCGAACTCATCGCCACCACGGCGGACCTGCACGACACGGTGCTGTCGTTCGAGCCGACGGCCGCCAAGTCGGTGGCCAAGGGCGAGTCGCTGCTGCTCGGCGCGGCCGGCATCGCGCAGGCGACGATGGAAGTGAAGGGCCGCGCGGCGCACGCGGGCGCCGCGCCCGAGCTGGGCCGCAATGCGCTGTACGAGCTGTCGTACCAGATGCTGCAGACCAAGGACCTCGCGAAAGACATCCCGGGCGTGACGCTCAACTGGACCGTGGCGCGCGCCACCGGCCCGATCAACCAGATCACCGAGAAGGCGCAGGCACTGGGCGACATCCGCATCACGCAGCCGGGTGCGGAGAAGAAGCTCAACGAAGTGCTGCAGGCGAAGATCGCGAGCGGCAAGCTGATTCCCGATACCGAGACGACGGTGAAGGTCGAGGTAGGCCGCCCGGCGTTCGTGGCGGGCGCGAAGGGCCGCGCATTGGCCGAGAAGGCGCAGGCGATCTACAAGGAAATCGACCGCGACCTCGCGCTCACGCCGATGACCGGTGGCGGCACCGACGCTGGTTTCGCCGGCCGATCGGGCAAGGCGACGGTGGTCGAGAGCTTCGGCCTCGCGGGCTTCGGCTATCACGCACGCGACGAGTACATCGAAGTCGATTCGATCGTGCCGCGCATCTACCTCGTCACGCGGCTGCTGACCGAGATCGGCAAGCAGTAAGCGGCGCAGGGGCAGCCGGCCTCAGGGCTGCTGACGAGGTGGCTCGCCGGGGCGGGCCGGCGGCTTGTGGGCAGCGGCTGCGGCGACCGCCGCCGCAGCGTGCTGTTGAGCCTGTTGCTGCTGCTGTTGGCGCGCTTGGGCCGCCTGTTGCTGCTGCTGTCGCATCTGGGCCTGTTGCGCCTGCTGCTGTTGCTGCATCTGCTGCTGGCGTTGCTGCTGCTGTTGTTGCATCGCCTGTTGCTGCTGTGCGCGTGCAGCCTGGGCTTGTTGTTGCTGCTGTTGCTGTTGCTGGCGGCGCATCTGGTCCTGCTGCTGACGGGCCTCGTTCTGGGCCTGCTGCTGGCGTTGCTGTTGCTGCGCCTGCTGCCGCTGTATCTGCTGCTGTTGAGCCTGTTGCTGCTGCGCGGCGCGGGTTTGAGCCTGCGCTTGCTGCTGCGCCTGCATCTGTTGGCGCCGTGACTGATCCTGCTGCGCCTGTTGGGATTGCTGTTGTTGTTGCTGCTGGCGCTGCCGGTCCTGCAACGCGCGCTGCTGCTGTTGCTGGGCCTGCTGGCTCGCGGTGCGTGCCTGCTGTTGTTGCTCCATTTGCTGGCGCCGCAACTGCTCCTGCTGTTGTTGCTGTTGGAGCCGGGCCTGTTGCTGTTGCTGCGGTTGCTGCTGGTTGGCGGCGCGTGCCTGCTGCTGTGCCTGTTGTTGGGCCTGCTGCGCTTGCTGACGGCGCGCTTGTTCCTGCTGTTGCTGTTGCGCGCGTTGCTGAAGTTGGGCCTGCCGCGCCTGTTGTTGCTGTTGAGCTTGCTGGACTTGCAACTGCTGCGCTTGTTGCTGTTGAGCCTGCTGCTGTGCGCGTTGCTGTGCTTGCTGTTGTTGCACCTGCTGCTGTTGCGCCGCGGCCTGCTGCTGGCGTGCCTGTTGTTGTTGCATCTGCGCGAACTGCGCTTGTTGCTGCTGCTGCGCAAAGTTGGGCGGCGGCGCGCCGGGCGGCATGCCGCGTGGTCCGCCGTTGCGGTCGCTGCGATCGTTGTTGTTGTAGACGTTGCGCACGTTGTTGACCACCGTGGTCGAACGCGAGATGTAGGTGCTGTTGTTGTAGACCACCGCAGGCCGTGCAAAGGCCGGCTGCGCCACGCGGTCACGGTCGCGATCGCGGTCATATCTGCGATCGCGCGGTGCGCCCCAGTTCACGTTCCATGAGTTCCAGCCCCAGCCGTGGCGTTCCAGTGCGGCGCCCACGATCACGCCGGTGCCGAACGCCAGCGCGCCGGCCGCGGCAACCTGGCCGCGGCTGTAGCCCGGCGCGACCTCCACGGGCGGCGGCGGTGCGTACGCATAGCCGGGGTACACAGGCAAGGGCTCGCCGTAGATCACCTGCGGGTCGTAGCGCGGCACGTACACCACGTCGGGCTGCACGGGCTCGATGGTGATCAGTTGCTGCGGCGCCTCGATCACGGCGGGTCCGCCGTACGCGGCCTGCATGTCCGGTGCCGGCACGTAGTCGCGCGGCGCCTGGGCGCTGGCCACCCGCAGCTTGTCGTTGTTCTTCAGGCGGCCCGCTTTCGATGCGCGCTGCCGCATGACCTGGATCGCGTTCATCACGTCGGCCGGGTCGTTGTAATAAGCCTTGCCGAGCGATTCGGTCCACGTGATGTTGCCGGCGAGCTGGTCGAGCACGGGCCTGAAGGCGGTGAGCGATTTCACGCTCGGGTCCCAAGGCTGCTGGTTAGCCGCATCGGCGAGCGGGCCGGCCTTGAGCGACTGGTTCTGCCCGAGCCAGTCGTGTGCGGCGGTGATCTGCTCGGGGTAGGTGGCGCCCGCGAGAATCTGCGCGACGAGCTTGTCGGGATAGAGCGCGATGGGGGCGACCAGCTGGTAGAGCTGCTCGGCCGAGGGCGGTGTGTAGGCCGCCGGCACCGGCGCTGCGGGCGCCTGCGGCACCGTGGGCGGAGGCATCGAGATCGGTTGCTGCTCCGCTGCAGGTTCTGTCGCGGGCGGCGCGGCGTTCGGCGGTGCAGCCTTGTCGCAACCCGCGAGAACGAGTGCGCCGATGCACAGCGAGATCGCGAGCACGCGGGGGAGGGATTGAGGGGCGGGACGTTGGATGTTCATCTGGAGTTCCATCAAGGCGCCGACGTCACGCCTGACTCTCTCAACGGTCCCTGACGGTCTGCGATGACCGACTGTGCGCCGGTGATGCAACCGTCTGTGTCGTCCGCGCGCTGCTGCCTCTGTGGGGCATCGCCCACAGGGGGCGACTTCAGCGGCGCGCGGGCGTTTGTCTTACTTGGCGCCGCCCGAGTACTTCGTGACGCTGCTCGCGCTCACGTGGTAGCCGCTCACGCCCATCATCGAATCGTTGCGCTGGGTCTGCAGCTTGCCGGTGACCCACACGGTGTCCATGGCGCGGAACTTGGCGCCCTTCTGCGGAATGACGTGCAGGATCTGGTTGGCCGGCGGCGGCGGCGTGTGGATGCAGGCGCCGAAGTAGGGCACGAGCAGGAACTCGGTGACCTCGCCCTTGGCCTCTTCGAGCGGCACGATGAAGCCGGGGATCTTGATCTCGGCGCCGTTCATCGCAGGGTTGGTCGGTGCGTTGTTCGACACCTCCTGCATCTTCATGAGCATCTCGTTGGCGCGCGGGTCGCCGTCGTCCAGCGCGCTCAGGTCCATGCCCTTGAAGTCCTTGGCCGGGTCCCAGTCCTTGGGCACCAGTTCTTCCCAGGTGATTTGGCGCGGCTGGCCCGGCGTGCCCTTGGCAACGGCGGGTGCGGCAGCCTTGCCGCCGAGCGGGTTCGATGCGGTGGTGTCCTTGGGGGCTGGTTCGGCGGCCCATGCCATCGCTGCGAGGCCGGCGCCGGCCAGCAGCAATGAAAGCCGATTGAAAGCCGTGATCGTGGAAATCTTCTTTGCGATGCGCATGGTTCAAATCCTCGGTGAGAGGCCGTCCGCCAGTGAGAGTCGGTAGGCGCGAATGCCAGGGAGCAAGCTTGCCAGCCAGCCTGCGACCAGCAGGCTCGCCATCAGCAGCCACTCGTTGAGTGTAGGTTCCGAGAGGCTCAGTGTCAGCCCGAACTGCGACTGCAGCCACGGCGAGAGCAGGGCGATGCCGAGCACCGCCATCACCACGCCGAAGGCCACGCCGAGCACGGTGACCATCGCGCCTTCGAGCGCGAGCAGCGCCAGCACATGGCGCAGGCCCGCGCCCACGGCGCGCAGCACAGCCAACTCGCGCCGCCGTTCATTCAGGCCCGCCATCACCACGGAGACCAGGCCCGCGAGGCTCACCAGCGCGACCAACGCCGACATCAGCAAGAGCGCGTTCTCGCCGATGCCGATCACGCTCCACAACTCGTCGAGCGCCACGCCGGGGAGGATGGCCATCAGCGGTTCGCCGTTGTAGGTGGAAATCCAGCGCTGCACGCCGAACACCGCGGCGCGGTTCTTCAGGCCCACGAGCGCGGCCGTCACGTTCTTGGGCGTGAGGTCGAACTTGCGCACCTGCTCGGCGGGAATCTTCACGCCCGGCATCGGCGCGCCGCCCACCCATTCGAGGTGGATGGCCTCCATCGCTTCGAGGCCGATGTGCACCGTGCGGTCCACCGGCGTGCCGGTGCGTGCGAGCACGCCGACCACGGTGAAGGGCTTGTCGGCATGCTCGGCCACGTTGAGTTCGCCGCTGCCGTGCGCGAGCGTGATCTTCTGGCCCACGTGGTAGCCGAGCTTGTCGGCCACTTCGGCACCGACCACCGCATCGAAGAGTTCGCTGAAGGGCTTGCCCTCGCGCAGCTTCAGGAGTTGCTTGTCGCCGTAGCGAAAGCGCGCGAAGTACTCGGGCGATGTCGCCAGCACCGCGAAGCCGCGGTGCGAATCGCCCAGCGACAGCGGCACGACCCAGTCGACGCCCTGGTGCGCGGCCAGCGCCTGCACGCTCTTCCAGGAGATGTTGTTGGTGGCCGCGCCGATGCGGAACACCGAGTACAGCAGGAGCTGCGTGGAGCCGGTGCGCGCGCCGACGATGAGGTCGGTGCCCGAAACGGACGAGGCGAAGTTCTCGCGCAGCTCGGTGCGGATGCGCTCGACGCCAAGCAGCAGGAAGGTCGAGAGCGCGATCGAGAACACAGTGAGTGCGAGCGTGAACCGGCGGTTCCAGGCGCTGCGCCACGCGATGGAAAAGAGGGCGTTCATGCGTCCACCGCCATCGCCGTCGAAGCCGCGCGATTGATCTCGGGCAGCAGCACATGCCGCGCGAAGCGCTGCGCAATGCGCTGGTCATGGCTCACGAAGACGAGGGCGCTGTGGTTCTCGACGCAGGCGGTCAACAGCACGTCGAGAAAGGCCTCGCGCCGGTCTTCGTCGAGCGCGGAGGTCGGCTCGTCGGCAATCACCACTTCGGGCTGGCCGATGAGCGCACGCGCCGCGGCCACGCGCTGCTGCTGGCCCACCGAGAGCTGCAGCGCCTGGCGCTTCCAGAGGTTGCGGTCCAGGCCCATCTGGTCGAGCAGGTGCTCTGCTTCTTCGCGTGAACCGTGCGAACTGCCGCGGCGCGCGGCCTGCGCTTCGCGCCGCGCCGAAAAGCGGCAGGGCAGCAGCACGTTGTCGAGCACGCTCAGGTAAGGCAGCAGGTTGAACTGCTGGAAGATGTAGCCGACATGCGCCACGCGGCAGCGGTCGCGCGCGGCGCTGGAGAGCTGTGACCAGTCGTGGCCCAGCAAACTCACGCGGCCTTCGTCGGCCACCAGCACGCCGGCCAGCAGCGACAGCAGCGTGCTCTTGCCGCAGCCGCTCGGGCCGTGCAGAAACACCGATTCGCCGGCGGTGATGCGGAAGGCCTCGATGTCGATGCAGGGCGCCTTCACGCCGGGCCATGTAAAGCGCAGCGATTCGGCCGCGAGCACGACGCGCAGGGGCGTCGAGTCGGCCTGCGAAGCGGTGCTCACAGTGCTACTTGCCCCAGCTCAAGCGAGCGGGCTGGGCCGCTTGCGCACCGGTGGGACGCTTGAGCTGGCGCTTGAACTGGCCTTGCGACGAAGCGATCTGCGAATCGATCTGGCGCAGGCCCTTGAAGACGCTGAACAGGTTCAGGTCGATGAACTTCGCGGCGGCCGCGTTGGTGCAGTTGAAGGAGAAGGTCGCGTCCAGGTCGGCATGGCCCGGAGGCTCGTTCGGGTCGGGGTTGCCGAGGCCGAGCGCGCCGGAGCGCAGGTCGACCGGGCCGAGCTTGCAGTTGGCGGCGGGGTCGATGGTGAAGAGCTTGTCGGCCGCGCGTAATTGGGCGACGGCGGCTTCGACGGTGGCTTTATCGGCATCGGTCTTCGGGGCGCGTTCGAAGCCGACGATGTTGTCCAGCGGCGATTCCATGTCGATCACCACGGTGGGGCCGTCGATGGCCACGTCCAGCTTCATCTGGCCGTGCACATGGGCGTGTTGCTGCTGGGCTTGCGCGGAAACGAACGGGGCTGCAGCGAACAAGGCTGCGGAGATTGCGAGACCGGAGATGCGTCGGAGTCGGATGGGTTTCATGGTTCTGCGCCTTGCCGGGTCGGCAGCCCCGGCGTGTTGCTCCATTCGCTCCAGCTGCCGGCATAGAGCGCGGTCGTCCCGAGCCCGGCGATCTGCATCGCAAGCAGGTTGGGCACCGCGCTCACGCCGCTGCCGCATTGGTGGACGACTGTCGCCGCATCGCGTCCCGCGAGCAGCGCTTCGAACTCGGCACGCAATTGCGATGCTGGCTTGAACTTGCCGTCGGGGCCGAGGTTGTCGGCGAAGGGCCGGTTCAGGGCCCCGGGGATGTGACCGGCAATCGGGTCCAGAGGTTCCACCTCGCCGCGATATCGTGCACCGGCCCGTGCGTCGATCAGCTGCTGGTCAGCTTGGCCGAGCCGACGCAACACGGTGTCGGTAGTCACGAGCTTCGCCAACGGCTCGCCCTGTACGAAATTCGACTGGAAGCGCGCGGGCTCCTCGCGGTCGGTCACTTCGCCGCCCACGGCCTGCCAGGCCTGCAGGCCGCCGTCGAGCACGGCCACCGCGTCGTGGCCCATCCACTTGAGCATCCACCACAGGCGCCCGCAGTAGTTGGCGCCGTTGCGGTCGTACACCACGGCCTGCATGTCGTTGGAGAATCCGACGCTGGAAAGCCACGCCGCGAACTTCTCGCGGCTGGGCAGCGGATGGCGGCCGCCCGAGGCGGGCACGCCGTCTTCCTGCGCGACGACCACGTCGCCGTGCGCGCCGGGCAGGCCGTGCCTGGCGCTCAGGTCGGTGTCGAGGTTGGCGTATTGCGCGCCCGGAATGTGGGCCGCGGCGTAGAGCTGCGGGCCGGCTTCGGGCTTCATGAGGTCGAAGCTGCAGTCGAACACCATGAGCGGTGCATCGCTGGCTTGCAGTTGCTGGAGTTGTTCGACGCTGACGAGGGTGGTGTACATGGTCGTGATCTCCTTCGGAGAGGTTGTCTTCAGTGTTCTTCGGCCGGCGCCTTGGGCACCGCCCGCTGGCGCAGCACGGTGGCCGCGATGCCGCTCGCGATGATGAGCGCCATGCCGCCCCAGCCGGCGGCATCGATGCGGTCATCGAACACCACCACGCTGTAGAACGCCGCAAAGATGATGCCCGAGTACTGCAGGTTGGCCACCACGAGGGTGCCGGCTTCTGTCTTGGCCGTGGCGTAGGCACGGGTCATGCAGAGCTGCCCGAGGGCGGCGAGCAGGCCGATGGGCAGCAGCCACAGCGCATGCTGCCACGTCCACGAACTGCCGCCCGAAAACCCGGTGGCCGCCGTGGCGAAGGCACCGGCGACGGCCGAGCCGACCGCGAAATAGAAAACCGTGCGCAGCTCTGGCTCGCCGATGCGAGAGAGCGCCACGACCTGCATGTAGGCGAAGGCGGCCGTGAGGCCCGACAGCAGCCCCAGCATGCCCGCGAAGCCTTCGTTGCCGCTCACCGTGGGCTTGAGCATCAGCACCACGCCGATGAAGCCTGCGAGCACCGTCATGGCGAGCGCGCCCTGCAGCGGCGGGCGCGCCACGCGGCCGTCGCGTCCGGGCACCGGCACCCATGCGAGCAGCGCGCCGCCAATCAGGAAGGCAGCGACCCACACGCTGCTCATGTAGTTGAGCGTGACGGCGGTGGCGAGCGGCATGTGCGCGATGGCGTAGAACCATGCTCCCAGCGAGATCACGCCGATGGTGCTGCGCCACGCGTGCATGCCGGGGTATTTGGTGGCGAGCGAGACGCGCATCTTGCGAGCCAGGAGCCAGAGGAAAACGATGCCGATGAGGCCGCGGCCCAGCACCATCTCGCCGCTGTTGAACCACTGCGAGGCGACCTTCACGACCACGCTCATCGTCGCGAACAAAAAGGCGCCGAGCACCATCCAGAGCGCTTGCACTATTGACTCTCCCCCAGGCTTCGCACACTTCGTGTCGCTTCTCCAACCCCCTCACCGGGGGCAACACCAGCGGCCCGGCAAAGCCGGTTCCGCGGTGTTCCCAGAACACCCGTCGATGCGGCAGTCATCGACTCAGGTGCTCTGCATCGCGGCCTTGTACCACTCGTGGAACTGCTGCATGCCGTCTTCCATCGGGCTCTGGTACGGGCCGGTCTCGTTGTCGCCGCGCAGCATCAGCGCGCGGCGGCCGGCGTCCATGCGCTCGGCGATCTCGTCGTCTTCCACGCAGGTCTCCATGTAGGCGGCCTGCTGGGCCTCGACGAACTCGCGCTCGAAGGCGACGATTTCCTCGGGGTAGAAGAACTCCACCATGTTGAGCGTCTTGGTCGGGCTCACCGGGTGCAGCGTCGAGACGGTGAGCACATGCGGATACCACTCGACCATCACGTGCGGGTAGTAGGTGAGCCAGATCGCGCCGTACTTCGGCGGCTTGCCGTCGCGGTACTTGAGCAACTGCTCCTGCCACTTCTGGTAGACCGGGCTGCCCGCTCGGCCGAGGCGGTTGGCCACTCCGACCGTCTGCACCGAATAGTTCTGGTTGAACTCCCAGCGCAGGTCGTCGCAGGTGACGAAGCTCCCGAGGCCGGGGTGGAACGGGCCGACGTGGTAGTCCTCCAGATAGACCTCGATGAAGGTCTTCCAGTTGTAGTTGCACTCGTGCAGCTCGACGCGGTCGAGCGCGTAGCCCGAGAAGTCGAGGTCGGCCTGCGGGCCCAGGCCGCGCATGTCGGCGGCCACGTCGCGGCCGGTGCCGTCCGAATTCTTCTCGAACAGGAGGCCGTTCCACTCGGTGAGCGGGTAGTTGTGCAGGTTCAGGCACGGGTCCTGATCGAAATGCGGGGCGCCGATCAGCGTGCCGGTGGTGCGCGCATCGCTCGCGGCGTAGGTCCAGCGGTGCAGCGGGCAGACGATGTTGCCGCCGGCCTGGTTGTCCAGCTGGCCGCGGCCCTGCAGGATCAGCGCCTGGCGGTGGCGGCACACGTTGGAGATCAGCTCCACGCCCTTGGGCGTGTGGACCAGCGCGCGGCCTTGGTGCTCCTGCGGCAGGGTGTGGAAATTGCCCATTTCGGGCACGGCGAGGCGATGGCCGACATAGCGGGGCCCTCGCGCAAAAAGGTTCTGCATTTCGCGGGCGTACAGGGCCTCGTCGAAATACGCGGAAACTGGAAGTTGGCTCGCGGCCTGCTGCAGTTGAAGACTTAAATCAGACATGGAGGACCTGACCAAGCTCCCCACAGGGAGAAAAAGAGGAAATAACGGAAGGCGCCGTCTGAGAGTGCGACGGCCCGAAGAATGTGTCGGTTTTGCCAACAAGAAGAATTCGCATTGTACCCGGGGGCCCCCATTTGTCCCCCCGTCCTAAAATGCCCCGTTTCACCCACGTTCCGTTGCATGCCCAAGGTGCCTTCCCCTTCCTCTTCCAGCCCGGCGGCCACGCCCGATACGGGGCCGTTGCCCGTCAGTTACGAAGCCGGGCTTCAGGAACTGGAACAACTGGTTGCAGAACTCGAATCGGGCCAGTTGCCCCTCGATCAGCTCCTGGGCAGCTACCAGCGCGGCGCCGCATTGCTCGCCTTCTGCCGCGACAAGCTGCAGGCGGTCGAAGACCAGATCAAGGTGCTCGACGCGGGCAGCCTCAAGGTCTGGACGGCCGAATGAGCGCGGCCACCATGACCGACTGGACCCCCGCCCGGCTCGCCGGCTGGAGCGAACCGCACCTGATGCGTGTCGAAGCGGCGCTGTCGCGCTGGGTCGGCGTCGAGGCGCCGGTACTGCTGGGCGATGCGATGCGCTACGCGGTGCTCGACGGCGGCAAGCGCCTGCGGCCGCTCCTGGTGCTCGCGGCCAGCGAGGCGGTCGGCGGCAATGAAGCCGCTGCGCTGCGCGCGGCCTGCGCCGCCGAACTGATCCACGCCTATTCGCTGGTGCACGACGACCTGCCCTGCATGGACAACGACGTGCTGCGCCGTGGCAAGCCCACGGTGCATGTGAAGTTCGGCGAAGCCGATGCGCTGCTCGCGGGCGACGCGCTGCAGGCCCTGGCCTTCGAGCTGCTGGCGCCCGAGGGCGACGAGATTCCCGCGGCCACGCAGGCCACGCTGTGCCGCCTGCTCGCGCGCGCCGCCGGCAGCCAGGGCATGGCGGGCGGCCAGGCGATCGACCTGGCCAGCGTCGGCATTGCACTCAACGAAACCCAGCTGCGCGAAATGCACCGGCTGAAGACCGGCGCGCTGCTGCAGGGCAGCGTCGAGATGGGCGCTGCGTGCGGCAATGTGAGCGCCGCTGCGCTGGCGGCGCTGCGCGACTACGGCGCGGCAATCGGCCTCGCATTCCAGGTGGTGGACGACATCCTCGACGTCACCGCCGATTCGCAAACCCTGGGCAAGACGGCCGGCAAGGACGCCGCCGCCGACAAGCCCACCTATGTGTCGCTGCTCGGCCTCGACGGTGCACGCACGCAGGCCCGCCAACTGCTGGCCGATGCGCTCGCCGCCCTGACCAAGAGCGGCCTGGCCGACACCGCCGCGCTGCGTGCATTGGCCCACATGGTGGTCGACCGCGACCGCTGAAAAAAGAACAAATCCCACATGGCTCCGTTGCTTCCCACTCTCCACGACCCCTCGCCGATCCGCCAGTACGACCGCGCACAGCTGCGGCAGCTGTCCGACGAGGTGCGCGCCTGCGTGCTCGACAACGTCTCGCGCACCGGCGGCCACCTGAGTTCCAACCTCGGCACGGTCGAGCTCACCGTCGCGCTGCACCACGTGTTCAACACGCCGCACGATCGGCTCGTGTGGGACGTTGGCCACCAGACCTATCCGCACAAGATCCTCACCGGCCGCCGCGAGCGCATGCCCACGCTCAGGCAGATCGGCGGCATCTCGGGCTTTCCGCAGAGGAGCGAAAGCGAGTACGACACCTTCGGCACCGCGCACTCGTCCACCAGCATCTCGGCCGCGCTCGGCATGGCAATGGCGGCCAAGCAGAAGGGCGAAGACCGCTACACCGTGGCGATCATTGGCGACGGCGCATTGACGGCCGGCATGGCCTTCGAAGCGCTCAACAACGCGGGCGTGTGCGACTGCAAGCTCCTGGTGATCCTGAACGACAACGACATGTCGATCAGCCCGCCGGTGGGCGCACTCAACCGCTACCTCGCGCAGCTGATGAGCGGCAATTTCTACGCCGCCGCCAAGAACGTCGGCAAGAGCGTTCTGCGCGCCGCGCCGCCGCTGTTCGAACTCGCCAAGCGCTTCGAGCAGCATGCCAAGGGCATGGTGGTGCCGGCCACGCTGTTCGAGCAGTTCGGCTTCAACTATGTCGGCCCGATCGACGGGCACGACCTCGATTCGCTGGTGCCCACGCTGGAGAACCTCAAGCATCTGAGCGGCCCGCAGTTCCTGCACGTGGTCACGAAGAAGGGGCAGGGCTACAAGCTGGCCGAGGCCGATCCGGTGGCCTACCACGGGCCGGGCAAGTTCGATCCGCAAGTCGGCCTCGTCAAGTCGACCACGGTAGCCAAGCAGACCTTCACGCAGGTGTTCGGCCAGTGGCTGTGCGATACCGCCGCGCACGACGGCCGGCTCGTGGGCATCACGCCCGCGATGCGCGAAGGCTCGGGGCTCGTCGAGTTCGAGCAGCGCTTTCCCGATCGTTACTACGACGTCGGCATCGCCGAACAGCACGCGGTCACCTTCGCGGCCGGTCTGGCATGCGAGGGCCTGAAGCCGGTGGTCGCGATCTACTCGACCTTCCTGCAGCGCGCGTACGACCAGCTGATCCACGACGTGGCGATCCAGAACCTGCCGGTGGTGTTCGCGCTCGACCGCGCCGGCCTCGTCGGCGCCGATGGCGCGACGCACGCGGGCGCCTACGACATTCCGTTCCTGCGCTGCATTCCCAACATGAGCATCGCCTGCCCCGCGGACGAACGCGAGTTGCGCCAGTTGCTCACGAGCGCCTACGAGCAGAACCACCCGGTGGCGGTGCGCTATCCGCGCGGCGCGGGTGCCGGCGTTGCGCCGCACCTCACGCTGGACGCACTGCCGCTCGGCAAGGGCGAGGTGCGCCGCGAAGGCAAGCGCATCGCGATCCTCGCGTTCGGCTCGCTGCTGTACCCGGCGCTCACCGCGGCCGAATCGCTCGATGCCACGGTGGTCAACATGCGCTGGGCCAAGCCGCTCGACGTCGAACTGCTGCTGCAGGTGGCGGGCACGCACGATGCCATCGTCACGCTCGAAGAGGGCGCCACGATGGGCGGCGCGGGCAGTGCGGTGCTCGAGGCATTGCAGGCTGCGAATGTGCAGAAGCCGGTGCTGCAACTGGGCCTGCCCGACCGCTTCATCGAACATGGCGATCCGGCCAAGCTGCTTGCATCGATCGGACTCGATGCTACGGGCATTGCGGCATCGATCACGCAACGCTTCGGCGCCGTCGCAGGGTAAACCCCCGCCGGACGCCTGTAAGGCGGTTTTTACAATCAAGAAGACTTATACAAAAGTCCCCAACGCGGTCACAAGCCGCGTTTCGTTTTTCCCAAGAACTCGGAGTGCATTCAATGGATCGTCGTTCCCTCATCAAAAACGCGGGCATCGCCGGCGTTTTGGCCGCCGGCATTGCGCCGGCCGTTCACGCGCAATCTGCGATTCGCTGGCGTCTCGCGTCCAGCTTTCCCCGTTCGCTCGACACCATTTTCGGCAGTGCCGAAATGCTCTCGAAAACAGTCAAGGCACTGTCGGGCGGCAAGTTCGAAATCTCGGTCCATCCGGCCGGTGAGCTGATGCCCGCATTCGGCGTCGTCGATGCGCTGCAGGGCGACACGCTCGAAATGGCGCAAACCGCCGCCTACTACTTCACCGGCAAGGACCCGATCTTCGCGTTCAGCTGCGCCGTGCCCTTCGGCCTCACCGCACGCCAGACCGATTCGTGGAAAGAGTACGGCAACGGCCGCAAGCTGCTGGATGCCTTCTTCGCGCAGTACAACTTCCGCACCGCCAGCGCCGGCAACACCGGCACGCAGATGGGCGGCTGGTACCGCAAGGAAATCAAGACGGTCGCAGACCTGAAGGGCCTGAAGATGCGCATGGGCGGCGGCGTGTTCGGCGAGGCCATGGCCAAGCTGGGCGTGGTGTCGCAGAACATGCCCGCCGGCGACGTGTACCAAGCGCTCGAGAAGGGCACGCTGGACGCCGCCGAGTTCGTCGGCCCGTACGACGACGAGAAGCTGGGCTTCAACAAGGTCGCCCCGTACTACTACTACCC
The DNA here is from genome assembly GCF_000184745.1 of Variovorax paradoxus EPS. Taxonomy (NCBI): domain Bacteria; kingdom Pseudomonadati; phylum Pseudomonadota; class Betaproteobacteria; order Burkholderiales; family Comamonadaceae; genus Variovorax; species Variovorax paradoxus. The sequence goes on from NC_014931.1 coordinate 1,913,647, forward strand.
CGGCTGGTGGGAAGGCGGCGCCGACCTGGAGTTCTTCATCAACAACAAGGCCTACGCCAAGCTGTCGGACGAGAACAAGGCCATCCTCGATGCGGCCACCAAGGTTGCCGCGCGCGACATGATCGCCAAGTACGACGCCTTCAACCCGCTCGCGATCAAGCGCCTCGTGGCCGCCAAGACGCAGCTCAAGCCGTTCCCGAAGGCCGTGATGGACGCGGGCTTCAAGGCCTCGATGGAAGTGTTCGCCGAGCACGAAGCCAAGTCGGCCGACTTCAAGAAGATTCACCAGGACATGCGCGCCTTCCAGCGCGACCAGATCCTGTGGAACCGCTTCTCGGAGTACCCGTTCAACCAGTACATGAACTCGGTCAAGATCTGATGCGATGCACCGCCGCCGGCTTGCCGGCGGCGTGCAGCAAAAAGGCCGGTCCGCTTGCGCGGGCCGGCCTTTTTTCATGGGCCGCCTCCTGGGGAAGGAGGCGGTGTTTACTCAGGGCTTCGGGTTCTGCGCCTTGAGCGCGTCTTCCATCGCCTTCATCGGATCGCTCTCGGTGCTTTCCACCGAGGGCTCCGGCGCCCCAGGTGCGGCTGCACCCGGCGCGCCCGGCTCGGCGCCCGGTGCGGCTTCCTCGGGGCCGCCGTAGGGATCGGTCGGCGTTGCGCCCTCGTCGGACTTCAGGCTGTCACGCATCTGCGCGCCGATGTCGTCGAGGTTGACCTTCACTTCCTTGTCGAGGCTGCCCGTCACGATCTGCGGGAACGCGATCAGCACGCCCACCATGGTGAGCTGAATCAGCACGAACGGGACCGCGCCCTTGTAGATCTGCATCGTCGTGACCGGCTCCATGACCTTCTGCGTCACGCGGTCCACGTACTGCTTCTCGGGTGCGACCGAGCGCAGGAAGAAGAGCGCGAACCCGAAGGGCGGGTGCATGAACGAGGTCTGCATGTTCACCGCCAGCAGCACGCCGAACCAGATGAGGTCGATGCCCATCTTGTGCGCCACCGGTGCCAGGAGCGGCACCACGATGAACGACAGCTCGAAGTAATCGAGGAAGAACGCCAGGAAGAACACCAGCACGTTCACCGCGATCAAAAAGCCCACCGGTCCGCCGGGCAGCGACGTCAGCAGGTGCTCAACCCAGATCGGGCCGTCCGCCGCCTGGAACACCAGGCTGAACACCGTGGCGCCGATCAGGATGAACATCACGAAGCTGGAGAGCCGCGTGGTCGAGCCCAGCGCCTGCTTGAGCAGCGAGAAGCTCATGCGACGGCGGACCCAGGCCATGATGAGCGCGCCCATGGCACCCATTGCGCCGCCTTCGGTCGGCGTGGCCACGCCCAGGAAGATGGTGCCGAGCACCAGGAAGATCAGCAGCAGCGGCGGAATCAGCACGAAGGTGACCCGCTCGGCCAGGCGCGACAAGAGGTTGAGCTTCAGGCCCTTGTTGATCAGCGCGATCACCAGCGCCACGAACACGCCGCCGCACATGGCGACGACGACCTTTTCGTCGGTCGCCACGGAGGTCACTTCACGGCCCTGGAACCAGGTGTGCACCAATTCCATGTTGCGCGCCAGCACCACGGCCACCACTGCTGACAGGGCGGTGATGCCCACCAGCGAGGCGTAGCCGCCGCTGCCGTTGGGTTCGCGGAAGGTGCGTGCCTCGGGCGGCAGCGCGGGCACGTGCGTGGGCTTGAAGATCGCGAGGAACACCACGTACAGCACGTACAGGCCCATCAGCATGAAGCCGGGCAGGAAGGCGCCCTTGTACATGTCGCCGACGCTCTTGCCGAGCTGGTCGGCCATGATGATCAGCACCAGCGAGGGCGGGATGATCTGCGCGAGCGTGCCCGAGGCGGCGATGACGCCGCTGGACAGGCGCCGGTCGTAGCCGTAGCGCAGCATGATCGGCAGCGAGATCAGGCCCATCGAGATGACCGAGGCAGCCACCACGCCGGTGGTCGCCGCCAGCAGCGCGCCGACGAAGATCACCGCCAGCGCGAGGCCGCCGCGCATCGGACCGAAGACCTGGCCGACCGTGTCGAGCAAGTCCTCGGCCATGCCGCTTCGCTCGAGTATGAGTCCCATGAGCGTGAAGAAGGGCACGGCCAGCAGCGTGTCGTTGGCCATGATGCCGATCAGCCGCTGCGGCAGCCACGCCATCACCGACGACTGGAACACGCCGAGCTCGACGCCCACGAAACCGAAGAAGAGGCCGCAGGCCCCGAGGCTGAAGGCCACCGGGAAACCCAGCAGCAGGAAACAGATGAGCCCCGCGAACATGATCGGGGCGAAGTTGGCAACGATGAATTCCATGGTGTTTGTCTGGCGCCTGGTCGTTCAGTGTTGCGGCTTGGGGGCTGCGCCCGTGCCTGCTGTTGCTGCGGCAGCCTTGGCGGCGTCCGCCTCGGCCTGCAGGCGCAGCGCCTCGATGAGTTCGGCCTCGGCCGTCTTGTCGGTCAGCCGGCCCATCGGGTCGGGACCTTGTCCGCGCAGGAAGGCAATGCGCTTGATCAGCTCCGACCAGCCCTGCAAGAGCAGCAGCGTGAAGCCCACCGGCAGGGCCGCCCACACCGGCCAGCGAATGAGGCCACCCGAGTTGCCCGACATCTCGCCCGACTGGTACATCTGGATCACCACGGGCATCGACAGGTAGAGCACCGTGATGCACAGCGGCGTGAGGAAGCAGGCGAAGCCGATGACGTCGATCCACACCTGTTTCTTCTTGGACAAGCGGCTGTTGACCACGTCGATGCGCACATGCTCCCGATGCAGCAGCGTGTAGCCGGCGGCGATCAGGAACGACCACGCAAAGAGGTACCACTGCACTTCGAGGAAGGCGTTGGAACTGGTGTTGAAGACCTTGCGGACGATCGCGTTGAGTGCGCTGATCACCGTGGCGGCCAGGATGAGCCAGATGGCGTATTTGCCCACCTGGGCATTGAGCCAGTCGATGGCCCGGGACAGCTTGAGCAAGCCTTGCATTACATCTCCATTTTTGTATTGGGAGCCTCCAGATACGACGGCACCCGACGCGCTGGCCTTGTGTGCCAGCGGGTCGGGTGGGTGAGGCGGTGCGGATTCTATCGGTGTAGCCGGAAAGTTCCTTGAGGGCGTACCCAGGGTCGTCGGCTGTTCATAATGTCACCATGGCCCAGACACCGCGACACACACCGTCTGCCGCCGGGGCGGCATCGTGGTCGATCGACGCTCCCGAGATTCGCAGCGCTGGCCGCGACCTGCTCTCGCTGGCCCTGATCGACGCGCGCAACCACACGCTCCACCTGCTCTCCCTGTACGAAGAGGCGCTGGGCTCCGAAGCCCTCGCCGTGCCGCCCGTGCCCGAAGAAGAGGGCGTGGTGCCTCCGGTGTGGCTGGCCGGGCACATCGGCTGGTTCGCCGAGTGGTGGATCGGCCGCAACACGCAGCGCGCCTTCGGCATCGACTGCCCGGTGCGTCCCACGCGCCTCGCGGCCATCGAACCGAGTGCCGACGACTGGTGGAATCCGGCGCACAGTTCGCCCGGCCGCCGCTGGTCGGCCGACCTGCCTTACCTCGGCCAGACCAAGGCCTACCTGCTCGAGACGCTGGAGAGCACGCTCGAGCTGCTCGAGCACGCGGCCGAGACCGACGCGGGCCTCTACTTCTACCGCCTCGCGCTGTTCCACGAAGACCTGCGCGGCGAGCAGTTCGTGGTGATGGCGCAAACGCTCGGGCTGCCGCTTGGCATCGAGCAGGCGCCCATCGCCGTCACGCGCGAGCCGCTCCTGGTGCCCGCCACGCGCTGGGAACTGGGCCTGCCCGAGAGCGGCTTCGCCTTTGCGCAGGAGCGCGCCGTGCACCGCATCGACGTGCCCGAGTTCGAGATCGATGCACAGCCCGTCACCTGGAACCAGTACATCGAATTCGTCGACGACGGCGGCTACGACCGCGACGAGCTGTGGCATCCCGAAGGCTGGCGCTGGCTGGCCGCGCAGGTCGAGGGGCGGCGCGGGCCGCGCCATGTCGAGCAGATCGGCGTGGCGCGCAACGGAACCGGAGGCTCGGTGCTGCAGCACCGCTTCGGCGTCACCGTGCGCGCGGCGGGGCACCACAGCGCGGTGCACCTGAGCTGGTGGGAGGCCGACGCCTGGGCGCGCTGGGCGGGGCGCCGCATCGCGACCGAGGTCGAGTGGGAAATCGCGGCGCACACGGCCGCGCGGCGAGGCTTCCGCTGGGCCGATGTGCACGAGTGGACGGCGGGCACGCTGCAGCCATGGCCCGGGTTCCGGGCCGACCCCTGGAGCGCGGGCGGCGAGTTCGATCCGGTGGCTGCCTTCGGCCGGGCGCGCGTGCTGCGCGGTGCATCGTTCGCCACGCGTGCGCGGCTTCGTTCGCCGCGCCGCCGGAGCTTTGCGCTGCCGGAACGAGACGACGGCTTCTTCGGCTTCAGGACCTGCGCGCTGTAGCGCCGCTCAGCGTTCGCCGCCTGCTTCCGACGACAGCGGCGGCGCCACTTCCTCCAGCGGCTTGCGCTCCGCATCTGCCGCATAGCGCAGCGCGAGCAGTCCCGCGACGATGACCAGCGCCGCGCCGATCAGGTAGCCCGCCATCACCGCGCCGCGGCTGCCGGTCTCGATCAGTTCGCCGAACAGTACCGGTGCCACGAAGCCGCCCGCGCCCATGCCGATGGCATAGAAGATCGCGATGGCCATGGCGCGCATCTCGAGCGGGAACACTTCGCTGACCGTCAGGTAGGCCGAACTCGCCGCGGCAGAGGCGAGGAAGAACACCGCCGACCAGCACAGCGCCTGGCTGCGCGCATCGAGCCAGCCGTTCATGAAGGCCCAGCCGGTGAGCGCGAGGCCGACACCGGCGAACACATAGGTGAGCGCAATCATCCGGCGCCGGCCCACGCTGTCGAACAACGGCCCCAGCAGCAGCGGCCCGAGCACGTTGCCGAGCGCAAATGGAAAGATGTAGAGCGCCACGCGGCCCTCGGGCACGCCGTAGAAACGGGTGAGCACCAGCGCGTAGGTGAAGAAGATCGCGTTGTAGAAGAAGGCCTGCGAGATCATCAGCGCCGCAGCCACCACGCTGCGCGCCGTGTAGCGCCGCAGCAGCACGCGCGCCACTTCGCGCATCGAGGGGCTGTTCGCCCGCGCGGCCGTGTAGTTCACGTGGCCTCGCGGCGCCGGCAGCGGTCCGTGCTGCGCCTGGACTTCGTGCTCGATGCCCGCCACGATGCGTTCGGCCTCGTCGACACGCCCGTGCGCGATGAGCCAGCGCGGGCTTTCGGGCACATGGCGCCGCACCAGCAGGATCGCCACCGCCAGCACCGCGCCCAAGGCGAAGCCCGCGCGCCAGCCCCACACCGGGCCGATCACGCGCGCGTCGAGCAGCACGAGGCTGAGCGCCGCGCCCAGTGCCGCGCCGATCCAGAAGCTGCCGTTGATCGCGAGGTTGACGCGCCCGCGCACCCGCGCCGGAATGAGTTCGTCGATGGCCGAATTGATGGCCGCGTACTCGCCGCCGATGCCCAGGCCCGTGACGAAGCGGCACAGCGCGAAGAACGCGAAGTCGGGTGAGAAGGCCGTGGCCAGCGTGCCCACCGTGTAGACCGCCAGCGTGATGAGGAACAGCTTCTTGCGCCCGAGCCGGTCGGTGAGCCGTCCGAAGACGAGCGCGCCGACGACGGCACCCGCAATGTAGATGGACCCCGACCAGCCGATCTCACCCGCCGTGAGGCCCAGCGTGTCGGGCCGCTCGAGCACCGCGCCGATGGAGCCCACCAGCGTGACCTCCAGGCCGTCCAGGATCCATGCCACGCCCAGCGCGATGACCACGCGCCAGTGCCAGCGCGACCAGGGCAGGCGGTCCAGCCGGGCGGGAATGTCGCTGCTGAGCGCCGTCATGCGGGCGATTATGCGAAGCGCGGCGTCCCCTCCGGTGTAGGACCCGTACTGCAATATGCCGGCCTGCCGGCCTCGCGCGGCCGGACGCCGTGCGATCAGGCCGGGACGGGCGCCGCCGATACCTGCCGGATGCCCATGGCCTTGAGCGTGTCCGCAATCGCCGCGACCGCACCCGGAATGCCGGCCTCGCCGAAGTGCCCCATGCAGCCCACGCGGAAGGTTTCCACCTGCGTCAGCTTGCCCGGGTAGAGGATGTAGCCGCGCTTCTTGACCTCTTGATAGAAGGTCTTGAAGTCGTAGTTGCCATCGTCGGGCGCGTGGAAGGTGATGATGATCGGCGCCTGGATCGCAGGGTCGAGAAAGCTCCTGAAGCCCAGCGCGGCCAGCCCGTCGATGAGGCCCTTGCAGTTGCGCGCATAGCGGGCGCCGCGCGCGGCGAGGCCGCCTTCCTCGATGTACTGCGCAATGGCGGTGTCGAGCGCCGCCACCACGTGCGTGGGCGGCGTGAAGCGCCACTGCGTGGTCTTCTCCATGTACACCCACTGGTCGTACAGGTCCATGCTCAGCGAGTGGCAGTTGCCTTCGCACTTCTCGAGCGTGCTGCGCTTGATGACGACGAAGCCCATGCCCGGCACGCCTTCGAGGCACTTGCCCGAGGCGGCGACGACCGCATCGAAGGGCGTCTTGCGTGCATCGATCTCCAGCGCACCGAAGGAACTCATCGCATCGATGATCAGACCCCGGCCGTGCTTGGCAACCACCAGCGCGATCTCGTGCAGCGGATTGAGCACGCCGGCGCCCGTTTCGCAATGGACCACGGCCACGTGGGTGATGCTGGGGTCGGCTGCGAGCGCGCGATCGACGTCGGCCGGCGAGACCTGCTTTTCCTCGGTGTAGTCGATGGTGGTCAGCTTGCGGCCGAGCACCTTGCAGATCTTCGCCAGGCGCTGGCAGTACGCGCCGTTGCTCGGCACCAGCACATGCCCGTTGCGCGGCACGATGGTGCCGATGGCCGCTTCCACCGAGAAGGTGCCGCTGCCCTGCAGCGGCACGCATTCGTGCGTGCCGCTGCCGTGCACGATGTTCAGCACTTCCTTGCGGATGCGCGCGGTGATCTGGTTGAAGTCGGCGTCCCATGATCCCCAGTCGCGCAGCATCGCGTTGCGTGTGCGGTCCGAGGTGGTCAGGGGGCCGGGCGTGAGCAGGATGGGGTAGGGCGTTTGACTCATGGTGTCTCCAGGCGGGGAAAGGAATGAGAGAGATGCGTTGTGTGTTCAGCCGCGGGCGAGGTTGCGCCAGGCCTGCGTGCGCGCGAGCAGCACGCGGGTCAGCAGCGAGTAGGCGATGCACACGAGCGTGGAAGTGACCACGATCAGGCTCGCGAGCGCCGATGCCGGGCCGATGTCGCCGGCGTCGTCCAGATGCATGATCGCGACCGAGGCGAGGATGGTCTCGGGCGTGTAGAGAAAGATGGCGCACGAGAGGCTGGCCATCGACACCACGAAGAAGTAGCGCCCGATATCGAGGATGGCCGGCAGGCACACCGGCACCGTCACCCGCAGGAAGGTCTTGAAGAACGGCACCTTGAGCGAGGCCGAGACGGCCTCGAACTCGTTGTCGATCTGCTTGAGCGCCGTCACCGCCGTGAGGTGGCTCGAGGTGTAGTAGTGCACCACCATCGAGATGATGAGGATCGCCATCGTCTGGTACAGAAAGTTCAGCGGGTTGGCCGGATGGTTGAAGAACATCACGTAGCCGAGACCCAGCACCAGGCCTGGCACCGCCATCGACAGCACCGCCATCAGGTGCATGCCCTTGCGCATGAGGCCGAGGTTGCGCGTCTTCTCGATGAGGTAGGCGCCCACGAAGACGATGAGCGAACCGGCCACCGCGGTGACCATGGCCACCAGCAGGCTGTTGCCATAGGCCGCGGCCATGTCGCTCTCGACCAGCACGAAGTGGTAGTGCTTGAGCGTGAACGACAGGTCGTAGGGCCAGAGCGAAATCAGCGAGGTGTAGATCGCCATGCCGATGGTGGCCAGCAAGAGGCCGCACACGACAGTGCAGAAGAGCGTGAGCAGCGTGTCGGCCACCTTGCGGCGCTTGGGGCTGTAGGGCACCGAGCGCGCGGTGAGCTGCGCCTTGAGCTTGCGCCGCACCACGTAGTCGATCACGAACGAGACGATCGAGGGCAGCAGCAGCAGCATGCCCACCACCGCGCCGATGGAGAAGTTGTGCTGCCCGACCACCTGCTTGAACACATCGACCGACAGCACGTTGAAATTGCCGCCGATCACCTTGGGCGCGCCGAAGTCGCTCACCACGTAGGTGAAGACCACGGTCGCCGCGCTGATGAGGCCGTACTTGCAGGAGGGCAGGGTGATCGTCATGAACTGGCGGAACGGCCGCGTGCGCAGCGCGGCCGCTGCTTCGTACAACCGGCCGTCGGCCAGCGACAGTGCGGTGACCAGGATCATCAGCGCATGCGGAAAGGTGTTGTAGACCTCGGCCAGGATGATCCCCGGCGCGCCGTAGATCGACATGCCGCCCAAGAGGAACTTGAGCGCGCCTTGGTTGCCGAACCACTGCACGAACGAGATGGCCGACAGCAGCGAGGGCGCGAGCAGCGGGATCAGCGCGATGAGGCGGAACACCGCCTTCAGCGGCGCCGGCATTCGGCTGCGTGTGAGCGCGTAGGCGAAGACGAAGGCGATGGGCACCGAGATCATCACCACCGCCGCCGACACCCAGACCGAGTTCCAGGCCGCGCGCAGCAGGCTCGGCGTCTGGAAGTAGGTGATGAAGTGCGCAAGGCCGACGAAGCGGCCGTCCTTGTCCTGCACCGCGTGCGCGAGGATGGTGACCAGCGGTGCGATGAGAAACACGAACAGCATCGCCATCACCACGAACAGGATGGCGCGCGCGATGGTTTCGTCTCGGCTCCAGCGCATCGTGGGCCGCGCGGCGAACGACGAAGCCTTCACGGCGGAAGGGTGGGCCAGCGTGTTCATGGCTTGGGCGTGCGTGCGGCCGAGAAAGCGCGGATGCGGTTGGCGCGCAGCGCGATGTCGATGGTGTTGCCTTCGCGGATGTCCAGGTCGTGCAGCTGGTTGAGCGAGAAGTGCAGGCCCAGCACCTGTCCGTGCAGCGCATCGGCCGTCACCTCGGCGATGCAGAGGCCGCCGAGGAATTCGACCTTGGTGACCCTGGCCTGCAGCCGGTTGGGCGTGTCGTCACCCAGGTGCTCGACCGCGCGGTCTTCGGGTCGCAGGTAGAGGTTGACGGCTTCGCCGGGATCGAAAGCGCCATCGCAGGCATCGCATTCGAGTTCCATGTCGCCCACCTGGAAGCGGTGGTTGCCCAGCGCCACCGAGCGCAGCACGTTGACCTTGCCCACGAAGTCCGCCACGAAGGGTGTGGCAGGTTGTTCGTAGACCTCCATGGGGGTGCCGACCTGCTCGATCACGCCGTGGTTCATGACCACGATGCGGTCGGCCATCGACAGCGCTTCTTCCTGGTCGTGCGTGACCATGATGGTGGTGATGCCGACCTGCTTTTGCAGCCGGCGGATCTCACCGCGCAGGCGAATGCGCTCCAGCGCGTCGAGCGCCGAGAGCGGCTCGTCGAGCAGCAGGAGGCCGGGGCGCGTGGCGAGCGCGCGGGCCAATGCAACGCGCTGCTGCTGGCCGCCGGAGAGTTGGCTCGGGTACTTGTTGCCCGAGGTCGGCAGGCCGACGAGCTTGAGCAACTCCTCGACACGCGCCTTGATCTCGCCGCGTTTGGCGCGGCTGTTGACGAGGCCATAGCCGATGTTCTCGGCAATCGAGAGGTTGGGAAAAAGCGCGTACGACTGGAACACGATGCCGTAGTCGCGCTTGTCCGGCGAGAGCCACGAGACGTCCTTGCCGTTCTGTAGGATCTGGCCGGCGGTCTGCGTCTCCAGGCCCGCGATGATGCGCAAGAGCGTGGTCTTGCCGCAGCCCGAGGGGCCGAGAAAACACAGCATCTCGCCGGGGTTCACGCGCAGGTGCACATCGCGCAATGCGCTGAAGGTCTCGAAGTCCTTGCGGACGCCAATGATCTCCAGCGCCGCGGGGGCGGCTGTGGACACGGGGCTGGTGATGAATCGGGTGTCGGTCATGTCCATTTTTCGCACTCGTCGTTGGGGCGCCGCAGGGCTCGGCGTCGCGGATTTGAAAAAGGCCGTGGACGTATCGGGTTGCTTCGTGGGACACCGCGGAACCGGCTTCGCCGGGCCGCAGGTGTCGCCCCCGGTAGGGGGTTGGAGAAGCGACACGAAGTGCGCGCAGCCTGGGGGCGAGCAAGCCTTATTTCGGTTCGGCCTTGCCTTCGTAGCGCTTGCTCCACTCGGCCAGGATGCGTTCGCGGTTCTTTGCGGCCCAGTTGATGTCGTTCTTGGCGAGCAGCTTTTCGTAGTTGTCGGGAATGCCTTCGAGCTTCGACACGACACCCGGATAGGCAACGACGGCCCACCAGCGCGCGCTGATCTGGTTGGCTTCCTTGCTGGCCATCCAGTCGGCGAAGCGCTTGCCTTGCTCCAGCTTCGTGCTGGTCTTCATGAGGCTGGTGGCCTCGATGTCCCAGCCGAGGCCCTCCTTCGGAAAGATCAGGTCGACCGGCGCGCCCGACTTCTTCACCTGGTGCGCGCGGAACTCGAAGGAGATGCCGATCGGGAACTCGCCCGCGCCCGCCTGCTTGCAAGGCTTGGAGCCCGAATGCACGTACTGCGCGATGTTCTGGTGCAGCGCATCCATGTACTTCCAGCCCTCCGCGTCACCCATGTTCTGCAGCCAGGAAGACACGTCGAGGTAGCCGGTGCCGCTGGAGGCCGGATGCGGCATCGAGATCGTGCCCTTGTAGACGGGCTTGGCCAGGTCCTTCCAGCTCTCGGGCTTGGGCAGGCCCAGCTTCTGCGCCTCGATGCGGTTGAAGCAGATGGTCGCGGCCCACACGTCCATGCCGACCCAGGCAGGTGGACGGGCGCTGTCGGAGTACGCGGGGTTCAGCTCTTTGAAGCCCTTGGGTTCGTACGGAAGGAGCATGCCTTCCTGCTGCAGCAGCGCGAGGCTGCTGGCGGCCAGGCCCGCCACCACGTCGGCCTGCGGGTTGGCTTTTTCGGCCAGCAGCTTGGCGGTGACGATGCCGGTGGAGTCGCGCACCCACTTCACTTCGATGTCGGGGTTGGCTTTCTCGAAGGCGTCCTTGTAGAGCTTCATGGCGTCGGTCTCGAGCGCCGTATAGACCAGGAGCGGGGTCTTCTGCGCCCACGCCGTGCCGGCCATGAGGCCGAGCGCCGCAACACACAGGGCGGCCGTGAGACGGCGCGTGCTTTGTTTCATCGTCATCTGTTTCTCCTGAGAGGGCTTGCTGTCACTGAGAGGGTGAGGGGCTGGCTTGACGCAAGAGGGCGAGCGCCGTCCGGTCAACGCAATGTAGATTGACGATTGATGACTGTCAATAAAAGATTGTTGACAGTTTTCAATTCTTCGGGAAAATACGCCCCATGGTCACCAGCAATCACTCCGCCGCCCTCGCGTTTCTCCAATCCAGCTCGCTGCCGATGCTGATGCAGGAAGAAATCGAGCGTTTGATCATGACCGGCGAGCTCCCCGTGGGCAGCCGCATCAACGAAAGCGAGCTCTCGCAGCGCTTCAACACCAGCCGCGGCCCGATTCGCGAGGCGCTGCGCGCGCTCGAGGAAGCCGGCCTCGTGCGCAACGAAAAGAACCGCGGCGTCTTCGTGCGCGAAATCGCTTTCGAAGAAGCCGACGAAATCTACGAACTGCGCGAGGCGCTCGAAGAAATCATCGGCCGCCGCGTAGCGCTGGCCATCGCGCCCGACGCGATCGAGCGGCTGCGCGCCATGGTCGATGCCATGCGTTCCGCGGCCCAGGCGCAGGACGTGGAGCAATACGCGCAACTCAACCTGCAGTTCCACGAGATCCTGCTTGACACCGCGGGCAGCAAGAAGCTCACCGAGACCTACAAGCGCCTCGTGAAGGAGCTGCACCTTTTCAGAATGCGCGCGCTCGACAGCGGCGGGGGCCTCCGGGTCTCGGCCGACGAACACAGTCACATCGTCGAGGCCATTGCCAGCGGCAACCCCGAGACGGCGGGGCGCGCGCTGCGCGAACACGTCGCGGGCAGCCGCTCGCGCATGCACAAGGCCTTCGGCCGCGCCGATTCCGGCACGACCGCGGCATCGAACAACCCACCCCAGAAGGAAGTCTGAAATGACACCGGAGACACTCGAAGTCAATGCCCGAAGCTATCGCTGGATGGCACGCCCCGTCGTGGTCGTGTGCGTGGACGGCAGCGAGCCGGCCTACCTCGATGCGGCCATCGCGGCCGGCGTCGCGCCGTACTTCGATCGCATGATCAAGTCCGGCGCCAACCTGCTGGGCGATTGCGTCGTGCCCTCGTTCACCAACCCCAACAACCTGTCGATCGTGACCGGCGTGCCGCCCGCGGTGCATGGCATCTGCGGCAACTACTTCTTCGACCGCGAGCTCGGCCAGGAAGTGATGATGAACGACCCCAAGTACCTGCGTGCCGGCACCGTGCTGGCCGCGTTCGCCGATGCAGGCGCCAAGGTCGCCGTGGTCACGGCCAAGGACAAGCTGCGCAAGCTCTTGGGCCACAAGATGAAGGGCATCTGCTTCTCGTCGGAGAAGTCGGACCAGGTGACGATGGAAGAAAACGGCATCGACGACGTGCTCGGCATGGTCGGCATGCCGGTGCCCTCGGTCTACAGCGCGGAGCTGTCGGAGTTCGTGTTCGCGGCGGGCGTGAAGCTGATGGAATCGCGCCGCCCGGACCTGATGTACCTCTCGACCACCGACTACGTGCAGCACAAGGCCGCGCCGGGCAGCCCCGCGGCCAATGCCTTCTACGCGATGATGGACGGCTACCTCGCGCAGCTCGATGCGCTGGGCGCCACCATCGTCGTCACTGCCGACCACGGCATGAACGACAAGCACGGCGCCGACGGCTCGCCCAACGTCATCTACCTGCAGGACGTGCTCGATGAGTGGTACGGCGCCGGCGTGGCCCGCGTGATCCTGCCGATCACCGACCCGTATGTGGTGCACCACGGCGCCCTCGGTTCGTTCGCGACCGTGTACGCACCCGACGAGGCGCGCGTGGCGGGCTGGATCGACCGCATCCAGCGCGTGCCGGGCATGGAACTCGTGCTCTCCCGCAAGGACGCCGCGCAGCGCTTCGAGCTGCCGCCCGACCGCATCGGCGACATCGTGGTGGTGAGCGAGCGCAACACCGTCATCGGCACCGCGGCGAGCCGCCACGACCTGTCGGCGCTCGAAGTGCCGCTGCGCTCGCACGGCGGCGTGTCGGAACAGCGCGTGCCGCTCATCTGCAATCGCCCCGTGACGGGCATCGCTGCCAGCCGGCGTCTGCGCAACTTCGATGCGCTCGACATTGCGCTGAACCACGCCCAGTAACCCGAACAGACACGTCCCCGGAGCACTCCATGAGCCAAGCCATCCTGAAGCCAGGCACCATCCACCGCGAAGCCCTGCGCATCGCCGGTGAACGCGTCCACCGCGACCGCACCATCGAGGTCACCTATCCCTACACCGGCGAAGTGATCGCCACCGTGCCCAAGGCCACGCTGGACGACGTGCGCAATGCGCTGCGCATCGCCCGCGACTACAAGCCCACGCTCACACGCTACGAGCGCTACAAGATCCTGATGCGCGCGGGCGAGATCATCGCCTCGCGCCTCGATGAAATGTCGCGCGTGATCACGATGGAGTCGGGCCTGTGCCGCAAGGACTCGCTGTACGAAGTGGGCCGTGCGTCCGATGTGCTGCTGTTCGCCGCCAACCAGGCATTGGTGGACGACGGCCAGGTGTTCTCGTGCGACCTCACGCACCATGGCAAGAGCCGCAAGGTCTACACGATGCGCGAGCCGCTGCTGGGCGCCATCACCGCGATCACGCCGTTCAACCATCCGCTGAACCAGGTGATCCACAAGGTGGCGCCGGCCATTGCGACGAACAACCGCATCGTGTTGAAGCCCAGCGAGAAGACGCCGCTCACGGCGTTCCTGCTGGCCGACATCCTGTACGAAGCGGGCCTGCCGCCGCAGATGCTGTCGGTGCTCACCGGCGACCCGAAGGAGATCGCCGACGAGCTGCTCACGAATGCCGATGTCGATCTCGTCACCTTCACCGGCGGCGTGCCCATCGGCAAGTACATCGCGGGCAAGGCCGTCTACAAGCGCCAGATCCTGGAGCTGGGCGGCAACGACCCGATCATCGTGATGGAAGACGCCGACGTGGAAGAAGCCGCCACGCTCGCCGCCAACGGTTCGTACAAGAACTCGGGCCAGCGCTGCACGGCAGTCAAGCGCATGCTGGTGCATGAGTCGGTGGCCGACCAGTTCGTCGAACTGCTGGTCGCCAAGACCCGCGCGCTGAAGTACGGCGACCCGATGGACCCCGACACCGACATGGGCACCGTGATCGACGAAGCCGCGGCCAAGCAGTTCGAGGCGGTGGTCAACGAAGCCATTGCCGCCGGTGCCAAGCTGCGTTACGGCAACGAGCGCCGCGGCGCGCTCTATTCGCCGACGGTGCTCGACCACGTCGACCCCGAGATGACCGTGGCCAAGCACGAAACCTTCGGGCCCGTGTCGCCGGTGATCCGCTTCAAGAACATCGACGAGGCGATCCGCATTTCCAACGGCACGGCCTACGGCCTCTCGTCGGCGGTCTGCACCAATCGCCTCGACTACATCACGCGCTTCATCCGCGAACTGAACGTGGGCAGCGTCAACGTGCGCGAAGTGCCGGGCTACCGGCTGGAGCTCACGCCCTTCGGCGGCATCAAGGACTCGGGCCTGGGCTACAAGGAAGGCGTGCTCGAGGCGATGAAGAGCTTCACCAACACCAAGACCTATTCGCTGCCCTGGTAATCGCAAGCATCATGAGCCTGAGCCTTGACGACATCGTCGGCCTCTTCGAGACGAAGGGCCATGCGCAATACGACGGCGAGCCCGTCACGCAACTGGAGCACGCCCTGCAGTCGGCCCACCTGGCCGAGCAGGAGGGCGCGGGCAGCGCGCTGATCGCGGCCTCGCTGCTGCACGACCTGGGCCACCTGCTGCACGATTTCGGCGGCACGCCGACGCAGCAGGGGCTCGACGACCTGCACCAGTACCGCTGCCTGCCGTTCCTGCGCGCGCTGTTCGGTCCGGCCACGCTGGAACCGATCAGGTTGCACGTGGACGCCAAGCGCTTCCTGTGCGCGCGCGTGCCAGGCTATCTGGAGGCGCTGTCGCCCGACTCGAAGCGAAGCCTGCAATTGCAGGGCGGCGTCTTCGACGAGGCGCAGGCGAAAGCCTTCGAGGCGCTGCCTTATGCAATGGACGCGGTGCGCCTGCGGCAATGGGACGACACGGCCAAGCTGGCCGATGCCGACATGCCCGATCTTGCGCACTTCTTGCGCCATCTCGAAATCAGCACCGCCGAGCACCGGCAGGCTCGCAACGTTTAAGGCACACGGATGCGCCCCTTCTGGATCGAACAGGCGCTCTTCAACGACGGCGACCTGGCCCCTGCATTGCAAGGCGAACAGAGCGCCGATGTCTGCATCGTCGGCGGCGGCTTCACCGGCCTCTGGACCGCGATCCAGGCCAAGCTGCAGGCGCCTGCGCTGGACATCGTCATCATCGAAAGCGACCTCTGCGGCGCCGGCGCGAGCGGCCGCAACGGCGGTTGCCTGCTCACTTGGTCGGCCAAGTTCCTGACGCTGCGGCGGCTGTTCGGCGAAGACGAAGCGGTGCGGCTGGTGAAGACGTCCGAGGCCGCGGTGCAGCACATCGCCGACTTCTGCGCCGCGCACGGCATCGATGCCGAACTGCGAAAGGACGGCACGCTCTACACCGCGACCTCGCAGGCGCAGATCGGTACGCTCGATCCGATGATGCGGGCGCTGGAGGCGCGCGGCATTCACTCCTATCGCACGCTGCCGCCCGAAGAGGTCACACGGCGCTCGGGCTCCGCGCGCAACCTGGCGGGCGTGTATTCGCCCATCGCCGCCACAGTGCACCCGGGCAAGCTGGTGCGCGGCCTGCGGCGCGTGGCGCTGGCCATGGGCATCCGCATTCACGAGCGCACGCCGATGCTCGACTTCAGCACCGACCATCCGGTCGTGGTGCGCACACCTGCGGGCAGCGTGCGTGCGAAGAAGCTGGTGCTCGCGATGAATGCATGGATGGCGAGCAAGTTCCCGCAGTTCGAGCGGACCATCGCCATCGTGTCGAGCGACATGATCATCACCGAGCGGTGCCCCGAATTGCTGCGGCAAATCGGCCTGGCCGATGGCGTGTCGGTGCTCGATTCGCGCACCTTCGTCTATTACTACCGCAGCACGGTCGACGGCCGCGTCATGCTGGGCAAGGGCGGCAACACCTTCGCCTGGGGCGGCCGCATGGCCAAGGTGTTCGACGAGCGCTCGCCGTACGAGGCCGAGCTCACAGAGGCCCTGCATTCCTTCTTTCCCGCACTGCGCGAAACGCCGATCACCGCAAGCTGGAACGGTCCGTCGGACCGGTCAGTCACAGGCTTTCCGTTCTTCGGCAAGCTCGATGGCGCGCCGCACATCTACTACGGCTTCGGCTATTCGGGCAACGGCGTCGGGCCGACCTACATGGGCGGACAGATCCTCTCGTCGCTGGTGCTCGACCAGGACAACGCGTGGACGCGCAGCCCGATCACGAACGGGCCGCTCGGCCACTTTCCGCCGGAACCGATGCGCTATGTGGGCTCGATCGTCGTGCGCAACGCGATCCGCCGGAAGGAACTTGCCGAGGACCAGGATCGCCAGCCGTGGCTGATGGACCGCATGCTCAGCAAGCTCGCCAACGCCGCGGGCAAGGCCGACAAGGCTTGAGAAGGTGTGAACGAACCCGCCGTGCCCGCTCATCCCGCGCAGGCGCGCGCCCTCGGCGTTGCAAATGCTCGCCGTAGCCCAAGCTACGGCTGCGCTTTGCGCCTTGATGGCGCGCGCCTGCGCGGGCTGCTCGGACACGGCGAATTCATTCCCACCTTCTGACCCGCAGCGACCGCATCAGCGGCTCGACGGAAACGCGAACACCGCGCCTTCGCGCACGCCGGCCGAGGGCCAGCGCTGCGTGATGGTCTTGCGCTTGGTATAGAAACGCACGGCATCCGGGCCGTAGGCGTGCAGGTCGCCGAAGAGGGAGCGCTTCCAGCCGCCGAACGAGTGGTACGCCACGGGCACCGGCAGCGGCACGTTGATGCCTACCATGCCGACCTGGATGTTGTCGCTGAACCAGCGCGCGGCCTCGCCGTCGCGCGTGAAGAGGCAGGTGCCGTTGCCGTACTCGTGCGCATCGATCATCGCCATGGCTTCGGCGAGCGTCTTCACGCGCACCACGCCCAGCACCGGGCCGAAGATTTCTTCCTGGTAGATCGTCATGCCGGGCTTCACGCCGTCGAACAGGCACGGGCCGAGGTAGTAGCCGCCGTCGTGGCCTTCGACTTTCACGCCGCGGCCGTCGACCACGAGCTTGGCGCCCGCTTCCACGCCCGCATCGACGAAGGCCTTGACCTTCTCGAAGTGCGGCTTGGTGACCAGCGGGCCCATGTCGTTGCCGTTGTCGTTGCCGGGGCCGACCTTCATCTTGGCGATCTCGGCCGAAAGGCCAGCCACCACGGCATCGCCCGTGTCGTCGCCAATGGCCACGACCAGCGGAATCGCCATGCAGCGCTCGCCGCACGAGCCGTAGGCCGCACCCATCAGCGCGCTCACGGCGTTGCCGATGTCGGCGTCGGGCATGACGACCGCGAAGTTCTTCGCACCGCCCAGGGCCTGCACGCGCTTGCCGTGCGCGCAGCCGGTGGTGTAGATGTATTCGGCGATGGCGGTGGAGCCGACGAAGCTCACGGCCTTCACGCGCGGATCGGTCAGGAGCGTGTCGACGGCTTCCTTGTCACCGTTCACCACGTTCAGCACGCCGGGCGGCAGGCCCGCTTCGAGCGCGAGCTCGGCCACCAGCAGCGTGGAGGAGGGCGTGCGCTCCGAAGGCTTCAGCACGAAGGTGTTGCCGCAGGCCACGGCCATCGGCCACATCCACAACGGCACCATCACCGGGAAGTTGAACGGCGTGATGCCGGCCGTGACGCCCATCGCCTGGAACTCGCTCCACGAGTCGATGGCGGGGCCGACGTTCTTGCTGTGCTCTCCCTTGAGGAGTTCGGGCGCGTAGCTCGCGTATTCGACGTTCTCGATGCCGCGCTGCAGCTCGCCGTGCGCGTCCGACAGCACCTTGCCGTGCTCGGCGGTGATGAGCGCGGCGATGCGGTCGGCGTTGGCTTCGAGCAGCGTCTTGAGCTTGCTCATCACGCGGGCGCGCTTCAGGGGCGGCGTGTTGCGCCATGCCGGGAAGGCCGCCTGCGCCGAGGCGATGGCCTGCTCGACGGTGAGCTTGTCGGCGAGCGCGACGCTCTTGTCCGAGAAGCCGGTAGCTGGGTCGAACACCGGCTGCACGCGGGTGCCACCATCGACGCGCTTGCCGTCGATGAAGTGGCCGATGGTGGCGGTGACGTTCTTGTCGTGTTGCATGGTTAGGGTCTTGATAGGGATGGAATTACCCACCACCCGTTCGGGCTGGAACACCACCCGTTCGGGTTGGAACACCACCCGTTCGGGCTGGAACACCACCCGTTCGGGTTGGAACACCACCCGTTCGGGCTGAGCTTGTCGAAGCCTTGCGCCCGTGTCGAACAGCCCTTCGACAAGCTCAGGGCGAACGGGGGGCAAGGGCTCAGGCGAACGGGGGCAAGGGCTCAGGCGAACGAGGGGAACGGACTCAGGGCGAACGGGAGGAAAGGACTCAGGGCTAAGGGGGTGAGGTTGATCAGTTGGTTTCTGCGAGCGCGTCGGCGAGGGCGTTGACCATGCGGTCGATCTCGGCCTTCTCAGAAATGAAGGGCGGCGCGAGCTGGATCGTGTCGCCGCCGTAGCGCACGTAGAAGCCCTTCTTCCAGCAGTTCATCGCGATCTCGTAGGGGCGGCGTGCGGGCTCGCCCGGCAGCGCGGCGATCGTGAGGCCAGCGGCGAGGCCGTAGTTGCGGATGTCGGTGATGTGCTTGCTGCCCTTGAGGCTGTGCACCGCGTTCTCGAAGTGCGGCGCCAGCGTTTGCACGCGGCCGATCATGTCTTCCTTCTGCAGCACGTCGAGCGCGGCGATGCCCGCGGCGCAGGCCACCGGGTGCGCGCCGTAGGTGTAGCCGTGCGGGAACTCGAGCATGTAGTCGGCACCGCCTGCCGCCATGAAGGTGTCGTAGATCTCCTTGCTCGCGACCACCGCACCCATCGGCTGCGCGCCGTTGGTCACCTGCTTGGCGATGTTCATGATGTCGGGCGTCACGCCGAAGGCTTCCGCGCCGGTGAGCGCGCCGCAGCGGCCGAAGCCGGTGATGACCTCGTCGAAGATCAGGAGGATGTTGTTTGCGGTGCAGATGTCGCGCAGGCGTTTCAGGTAGCCCTTGGGCGGAATCACCACGCCGGCCGAGCCCGCGAACGGCTCGACGATCACGGCCGCGATGTTCGATGCGTCGTGCAGCGCGATCAGGTCGAGCAGGCGGTCGGCCAGCTCGGCGCCGTGCTCGGCCATGCCGCGGGTGAAGGCGTTTGCGGCAATCTGCGTGTGCGGCAGGTGGTCGGCCTCGACGCCCTGGCCGAAGAGCTTGCGGTTGGCCGCGATGCCGCCGACCGAGATGCCGCCGTAGTTGACGCCGTGGTAGCCCTTCTCGCGGCCGATCAGGCGCGTCTTGCTCGCCTGGCCCTTGGTGCGCCAGTAGGCGCGCGCCATCTTGAGCGAGGTGTCGGCGGCCTCGGAGCCCGAGCCGGTGAAGAACACGTAGTCCAGGCCCGCGGGCGTCAATTCCTTGATCTTGTTGGCCAGCTCGAACGAGAGCGGATGGCCGAACTGGAAGGCCGGCGAGTAGTCGAGCTTGGCGATCTGGCGGCTCACCGCCTCGGTGATCTCTGGGCGGCCGTGGCCCAGGCCCGAGCACCACAGGCCCGAGAGGCCGTCGAAGATCTTGCGGCCGTCGTTGTCGGTGAAGTAGGCGCCCTTGGCCTCCACGATGATCCGCGGATCGGCCTTGAAGTTGCGGTTGCCGGTGTAGGGCATCCAGTGCGCGTCGAGCCAGGCGGCGTCGGTGCGCGCGGTGGGGGTCGGTTCGATGGCGGGCGTTGCGAGGGTCATGGCGCTTCCCGCACGCAGGCGGGCTCCGGGGGTGATGGGATGTGCCCGATTATTCGCAGAGCCTTCAGTGTGGAGAATGGCGCAATATCAATGTTCACTTGATGATCCATGCAAGTAAAGGTTGAAGCCCAAAACAGTGCTCAAAGCACACGAAACCGCGCCGTTCTGGGGCAGCTCAGCGACATGGACCTGCGCTTGCTCAAGGTGTTCAAGAGCGTGGTCGATTGCGGCGGCATGGCGGCGGCCGAGCTGGAACTGAACATCGGCACGTCGACCGTGAGCCGGCATGTGAAGGACCTGGAGACGCGTCTCGGCCTCGTGCTCTGCCGGCGCGGGCGGGCAGGCTTCGCGCTCACGGCCGAGGGGCAGCGGGTGTACGACGAGACACTGCGCCTGCTGGCCTCGGTTGACGCCTTCCGCGGCAGCATCGACGACATCCACAACCGCATGGGCGGGCAGTTGGAGGTGGCGCTGTTCGACAAGACCGCGACCAATCCGAAGGCGCGCATCGGCGAGGCCATCGCGCGCTTCACCGAGATCGCGCCGGAAGTGAACCTCGCGGTGCACGTGGGCTCGATCAACGCGATCGAGCAGGGCGTGCTGGAGGGCAACTTCCAGATCGGCATCATCCCGGCGCACCGCAGTTCCAAGAGCCTCGTGTATGCGGACCTGTTCGACGAGACGATGCTGCTGTATTGCGGCAAAGGGCATCCGCTGTTCGACAGCCCGCACGCGAAGCTCACATGGTCGAAGCTGGGCGAGCACCACTTCGCGGGTCTCGGCTATCACTCGCCGAACATGGAACTGAGCCACCGCGCGCGGCTATCGCGCAAGGCGACGGGCTTCGACCAGGAGGCGATCGCGACGCTGATTCTGTCGGGGCGCTTCCTGGGCTTTTTGCCCGATCACTACGCGCAGGTGTTCGAGCAGCGCGGGCTGATGAAGGCGGTGCTGCCGGCGCGCTTCAACTACGCGTGCCGGTTCGTGAGTTTGCTGCGGCGGTCGCCGAAGCCGTCACGGGCGGTGCTGGCGTTTCAGGCGTGCCTGGAGAAGGCGCACGCGCGCTAGTTAGTCAGGTGGTTAGCGCTGCCCGCTCGGCAGCAGCAGGTGCTTGGCGCCGATGTGCGCCTCCATCTCGTGCATGTGCACCTCCGCATCGACCATGTGCTCGGCCATCAGCCGGCGCACTTCCTCCGCATCTTCCTTGCGATAGGCCGCGAGCAACTGCGTGTGGTAATCGACGTTGGCCTCGCCGAAGTGGTGATGGTCCAGCGCCTTCTTGTAGACCACGAGGTCACGCAGCAGGTCGTTGAGAAAGCGGCACATGAAGGACAGCACCGGGTTGGGGCAGGCCTCGGCCAACATGATGTGGAACCCCAGTTCGGCCTCGCGCTGCTTGCGCAGTTCGTCCTCGTTGGTCGGCTCGATGGTGCAGAGGCGCACGTTGTCTTCGAGCCGTTCGAACTGCTCTGGCGTGAGCCGGCCGACCACGCTCACGGCCAGTTCGGGCTCGAGGACCTTGCGCAACTGGTAGATGTGATGCCCGTCCAGGTGATGGAAGTGCAGGAAGTTGCGCAGCGGCTCGGACGCGTGATCGACCGACACCTGCTGCAGGTACGCCCCACCGCCCGGGCCGGTGCGGATCGAGATGAGGCCGCGCACCTCCAGCGCCTTCAATGCCTCGCGAACCGTGCTCTTCGAATAGCCGAAGAGCTCGATCAGTTCCTTCTCGTTCGGCAGGCGGTCGCCGGGCTGCTTTCGCTCGGCAACGATCCATCGCTTGACGTCTTCGACGATGACGTCCGAGAGCTTTTGCCGCTTGGGGCGGTTCTCTCCGACTTTCATTGAAACGCTCCATGCGGCAGCCATGGCGCTCCGGCGTTCATTTCACGATCGGGTGGAGACGAATTCATGCGGTCAGAGCAGTGGAGAAAGTAGATGGCGGCCTGTATGCAGGTATTGGACCGTGGAACGTGCGCCGGATTTTGGCACGGTGATTGCTAGCGGGTTTTTACCAGCATATTAATCCTATTTATCCGCTTAAATTCGCCGGCATTCGCAGGCACCCGTTTCACTTACTTCACACCACGACCGGAGAAACTTCCATGCAACGCAGACACCTTCTTCAGCTGGCCGCCCTGTCGGCCGCCCCGGCTTCGCTCCTGGCGAGCCGCTCGGTCTTCGCGCAATCGGCGGAGGCCATCCGCTTCGGCTGCCCGGTCCCGATGTCGGGCGCCTTCGCGGCCAACGGCAAGTTCGCCGATCTGGGCATGAAGCTGGCGATCGAGCAGTACGGCAGCGTCCTGAAGCGCCCGCTGGCCTACACGGTGCTCGACACCGAGGGCAAGCCCGCCACCGCCGTGCGCAAGGTGCAGGAAGCCTCGCAGCAGCAAGGCGCCAAGTTCTTCGCGGGCGGCATCCTGTCGTCCGAAGCGCTCGCCATGGGCAAGGAAGCCGAGAAGGCCGGCGGCCTCTTCATCACCACCGCCGGCGCCGACGAGATCACCGGCAAGGACTGCAATCCCGCCACCTTCCGCTGGTCGGTGCCCACCTTCGGCGCCATCGAGCAGACGGTGCGCCCGTTGATCGCCTCGATGCCCAAGGCCAAGCGCTGGTACACCATCACGCCGCAGTACGTGTTCGGTGACGGCCTCTTGAGTGCGGCCAAGAACATCTTCCAGGAGAAGGGCATCGAGCACGTGGGCAACAGCTACCACTCGCTCAACGAGAAGGAGTTCAGCGGCTACCTCACCAACGCGATGGCCGCCAAGCCCGATGTGCTGCTGCTGCTGAACTTCGGCGCGCAATCGTCGGCCGCGCTGCGCCAGGCGGTGAGTTTCGGCATGCACAAGAACATGACGATCCTCATGGCGTGGGCTTCGGGCCTCGAGCAGTTCGATGAGCTTGGTGCGGACCTGTGCGACGGGGTCTACTTCGGGGCGCAGTATTGGCACACAGCAGACACCACGCTCAACAAGGACCTGGTCAAGCGCACCGCCGACAAGCTCAAGATCGTGCCCAACTACAGCCTCGCGGGCTCGTACATCTGCACCAAGATCCTGATCGACGGCATCGTGAAAGCCGGCACGGTCGACCAGAAGGCGGTCATCGCCGCGCTCGAAGGCATGAAGTACGACGGCCTCACGGGCACCGAGGAAATCCGCAAGGCCGATCACCAGGTCATCAAGGACTACTACCTGCTCAAGGGCAAGGCGAAGTCGAAGATGAAGGATGCGGCTGATTACGTGGACGTGGTGAGCTCCGGCAAGTCGTTCCTTCCCATCGACAAGACCGGCTGCAAGCTGGCCTGAACCCAAGTGCATCCCACCCCGCCTGGGCAGCCTTGGCAGTGCCCGCCCACCGTTCGGGCTGAGCTTGTCGAAGCCTTTCACGCCGCGCCCAGCCCTTCGACAGGCTCAGGGCGAACGGGGTGGGGGAGGCGCCTGCCTGCATTCCGATCCTTTGCGGTCCACGAATCCACTGAATCTCCATGACCGTCTACCTGCTTCAGACCATCAACGGAATCGGCATCGGCATGCTGTATTTCCTGCTGGCCGTTGGCTTGTCCATCGTGTTCGGCCTGCTGCGATTCGTGAATTTCGCGCACGGCGCCTTCTATCTGCTGGGCGCCTATCTGTGCTTCCAGGCGATGCAGTGGGGCCTCAACTTCTGGGCCGCGCTGGTGCTGGTGCCGCTGTTCGTGGGCGCGCTCGGCTGGCTCGCTGAAAAGCTGCTGCTGCGCCGCGTGTACGCCAAGCCGCACGAGTTCCACATCCTCGTGACGGTGGGCCTTGCGCTCGCGGTGCAGGAGATCGTCATCGTGTTCTGGGGGCCGCTGGGCAACAGCGTGGCGACGCCCGACCTGCTGCAGGGCGTGGTGATGTGGGGCGACTTCGTCTATCCCAAGTACCGGCTCTTCGTGATCGGCTTCACCGCCGTGCTCGCGGTGCTCCTCTGGTGGGTGCTCGAAGGCACGCGCCTGGGCAGTGCGGTGCGCGCGGGCAGCGAATCGACCGAAATGGTGTCGCTGCTCGGCATCAACGTGTTCCGCGTGTTCAGCCTGGTGTTCGCATTGGGTGCGGCCACGGCGGCGTTGGCCGGCGTGCTGGCCGCGCCGATCCGCGGCGCCGAACCTTTCATGGGCGTCGAGGCGCTCGGCGTCGCCTTCGTGGTAGTGGTGATCGGCGGGCTCGGCAGCTTCGGCGGCGCGCTCGTCGGCGGCGTGCTGATCGGCATCGTGCAGAGCCTCATGAGCACCATCTGGCCGCCGGGGGCGAGC
Organism: Variovorax paradoxus EPS; assembly: GCF_000184745.1. Lineage (NCBI taxonomy): Bacteria > Pseudomonadati > Pseudomonadota > Betaproteobacteria > Burkholderiales > Comamonadaceae > Variovorax > Variovorax paradoxus. The sequence continues at coordinate 1,938,108 of NC_014931.1, forward strand.
CTGATGATCTACATCGCGATGGGTGCAGTGCTGCTGCTGCGCCCGCATGGCCTGCTCGGCCGCAGAGGGTGAACAACGTATGCCAAGAAAAATCACTTTCCTGCTGGCGCTGATCGTCACGCTCGCGCTGCCGCTGTTCATGCGCTCGGGTTCGCTCGCGAGCGAGGTGCTGATCTATGCGCTTGCCGCATTGGGCTGCAACCTGCTGCTGGGCTACACGGGGCTCTTGTCGTTCGGACAGGGCATCTTCTTCGGCCTCGGCAGCTACACCATCGCGATCCTGCTCACGCGGCTGCAACTGCCGATGCCGCTCGCGCTGCTCGCCGCCATCGCCATGGGCGCGCTGGGCGCGGCAGTGGTCGGCTGGGTCGCCATCCGCCAACGCGGCACCTACTTCGTGATGCTCACGCTGGCGTTTGCGCAGATGTTCTATTTCGTGGCGTACACCGCGTCGGGCCTCACGGGCGGCGACAACGGCCTCCTCGACGTGCCGCGCCCCGCGTTCATGGACACGCCCTGGAAGTACTACGCCTTCGTCGCCGTGATGTTCCTCATTGCCTTCGCACTGCTGCTGCGCGTGACCGATTCGATCTTCGGCCGCACGCTGCTCGCGATCCGCGACAACGAGGACCGCGCCGCCGCGGTGGGCTACAACCTCAAGCGCTTCAAGCTGCTGGCCTTCGTGATCTCTGGCGCCGTCACCGGCCTCGCGGGCGGGCTGCACGCGATGATGACCGGCATCGCGCCGCTGTCGAACGCCGAGTACCACACGAGCGAGATGATCCTGGTCATCACCGTGATCGGCGGCACCGGCAACCTCTTCGCCTCGGTGCTGGGCTCGGCCTTCTATGTGCTGCTGGCCGACTGGCTCTCCACGCTGTGGCCGCGATGGCTGCTGCTGCTGGGCCTGTTGCTGATCGGCGTGAGCATCGGCATGCAGCGCGGCCTCTGGGGCCTGGGCGAGAGCGTGTGGCGGCGCGTGTTCCGAAAGACGCCTTCCACCCCGGCCGCCACTGAAGCGCAGGGAGAAAAAGCATGACGCAACCCGTCCTCATCGAAGCCATCGGCGTCACCAAGCACTACGGCAAGTTCGCGGCGCTCGGCGGCGTGGACCTGAAGATCAAGCCCAACACCGTGCACTCGGTGATCGGCCCGAACGGCGCGGGCAAGACCACGCTGTTCCACATGCTCACGGGCACCGGCACCACCACGGGTGGGCGCATCCTGTTCGACGGCCACGACGTGACGCACGAGCCCGACCACAAGCGCGTGCAGCGCGGCATGGCGCGCTCGTTCCAGGTCACGAGCCTGTTCCCCAGCCTCTCGGTGCGCGAGAACCTGCGTGTCGCGGCGCAGGGCATCGCGCCGCGCCAGGCCATGAATTGCTGGCGCGCGCCGGTCGGCGAACGCGCCTGTGCCGAGACGGTGGCCGAAGTGCTTGCGCGCGTCGGGCTCGAGCGGCTGGCCGACACGCCCGCCAGCGTGCTCTCGCACGGCCAGCAGCGCCGGCTCGAAGTGGGCATGGCGCTTGCAGCGAAGCCCAAGGCGATCTTTCTCGACGAGCCGACCTCCGGCATGGGCATCGACGACCTCGACGAGATGAAGCACCTCATCCGCAGCCTGCGCGAGGCGCACACCGTCGTGCTGATCGAACACAACATGAACATCGTGATGGACATCTCCGACACCGTGACCGTGATGCAGCTGGGCCGCGTGCTGGCCGAAGGGCTGCCGGGCGACATCCGTTCCGATGCGCGCGTGCGTTCGGCTTACCTCGGCAACATGATCACCGGGGGCAAGGCATGAGCGCTGCCAACATCCTCGAAGTCGAAGGCCTGCATGCGCACTACGGCAAGAGCCATGTGCTGCAGGGCGTGTCGATGACCGTGGGCGAAGCCGAACTCGTCACGCTGCTGGGCCGCAACGGCGCGGGCAAGTCGACCACGCTCAAGAGCATTGCCGGTGCCGTCACGCCGACGAAGGGCCGCGTGCGCTTCCAGGGCGTGGACATCGCCGGACTGCCGCCGCATCGCATCGCCACGCGCGGCGTGTGCCTCGTGCCCGAGCACCGCGGCATCTTCAAGCTGCTCACGGTCGAGGAGAACCTGCTGCTCGGCCAGCGGCGCGATTCGCCCTGGCAGCTCGACGACATCTACCGCATCTTTCCGCGCCTGAAGGAGCGGCGCCGCAACGGCGGCGGCCAGCTCTCGGGCGGAGAGCAGCAGATGCTGGCCATCGGCCGCGCGCTCATGAATCACCCGCGCCTCCTGATCCTGGACGAGCCCGTCGAAGGCCTCGCGCCGGTGATCGTGGAGGAAATCGTCGCGCAGCTGAAAACCATCAAGGCCGCGGGCGTCGCCATCCTGCTCGTCGAGCAGAACCTCGAGGTGTGCGTGCAGCTCGCGGACCGCCACTACATCGTGGAGCAGGGCGTGATCGTGCATGAAGCCGGCAACGCCGCCTTCATGGCCGACCACGACGTGAAAGACCGCTACCTCGGCGTCGGCCTTGCGTGATGGGCAGTCGCGTTTGCCGGCTATCCGTTCACGCTGAGCTTGTCGAAGCGCCGCGCAAGGCTTCGACAGGCTCAGCCCGAACGGCTCTTGTCTTGCTGACCAATCACACATTTGCATGAGCGTTTCGTTCCTCAGATTTTTTTCGCAAAGCCATGAACACCACCACTGAACTTTCTTCCGCACCCGATGTGCGCGCCCTCCGCATCGACGGCCAGCGCCTCTGGGACTCGCTGATGCAACTGGCCCAGGTCGGCGCTACCGAAAAAGGCGGCGTGTGCCGCCTCGCGCTCACCGACCTCGACCGCCAGGGCCGCGACCTCTTCACGCGCTGGGCGCGCGAAGCGGGCTGCGAAGTGCGCGTGGACGCCATCGGCAACATCTTTGCGCGCCGTGCCGGCCGCAACAACGCGCTGCCGCCCGTCACCACCGGCAGCCACATCGACACACAACCGACCGGCGGCAAGTTCGACGGCAACTACGGCGTGCTCGCGGGGCTGGAAGTGATCCGCGCGCTCAACGATGCGAAGGTCGTGACCGAGGCACCGCTTGAAGTGGCGGTGTGGACCAACGAAGAAGGCTCGCGTTTCGTGCCCGTGATGATGGGCTCGGGCGTGTTCGTCGATGCCTTCACGCTGGAACACGCACTCGCGCAGCGCGACACCGAGGGCGTGAGCGTGGCGGAGGCGCTCGATGCAATCGGCTACGCAGGCAAGGTGCCCGCCTCGGCGTCAGCATCGCCCGTGGGCGCGTATTTCGAGGCGCACATCGAACAAGGCCCGGTGCTCGAAGCCAACGCGCGCGTGATCGGCGTGGTCGAAGGCGCGCTCGGCCAGCGCTGGTACGACGTGGTGGTGCTAGGCATGGAAGCGCATGCCGGTCCCACGCCGATGGAGTTGCGCAAGGATGCGCTGCTCGCCGCCGCCGAGCTCGTGATCGAGGTCAACCGCATCGCCCTCGCGCACGCACCGCATGCGCGCGGCACGGTCGGCTGGATCGACAACTACCCGAACTCGCGCAACGTGATTCCGGGCCGCGTGAAGCTCAGCGTGGACCTGCGCGCTGCCGACGACGTGGTGCTGTCCGCCATGGACGCGGCGCTGAAGGAAGCCGTGCAGCGCATCGCCGTCGCCGGCAAGGTCGAGGCGACGGTGGAGCAGGTCGTGTACTTCCCGCCCCAGCCTTTCACGCCGAAGCTCGTGTCCGCGGTGCGCGACGCCGCGGAGGCGCAGGGTCTCACCTGGATGAACGTGATCAGCGGCGCTGGCCACGATGCGGTGTACCTCGCCCGCGTGTGCCCGACCGCGATGATCTTCGTGCCCTGCCTGGACGGCATCAGCCACAACGAGATCGAAGACGCCGAGCCCGCGCACCTCGAAGCCGGCTGCAACGTGCTGCTGCAGGCGATGCTGCAGAGCGCGGGAGTCGCCGCGTGAAGGCGGCGCTTCGCCGCTTCCTGGCGATGGGCATGGTCGCGGCATCGACGGCTGCCCTGGCCGCCGGAGAGCCGATCCTGGTCGGCCAGTCCGCCGTACTCACCGGCCCGTTCACGCCGAACAGCCTTGCGTTCATGGAAGGCCAGACGCTGTTCTTCGACCAGTTGAACAAGGCGGGCGGCGTCGGCGGCCGACCCGTCAAGATGATCACCTACGACGATGCCTACATCCCCGAGAAGGCGGCCGTCAATGCCGAGAAGCTGCTTGCCACCGACCGCGTGGTCTGCCTGTTCGGAACCATGGGCACCGGCATCGGCGCGGCCATAGTGCCTGTGGCGGCGAAGTACGACAGCTTCATTTTCGGCGGGCTGACCGGCGCGGCCGTGCTGCGCGGGCCGAAGGTGCCGATCTACCACGTGCGGGAGTCGTATGCCGACGAGGTCGCGCGCGTGATGAACCACCTGACGACCGTGGGCCTGACCCGCATCGCGATCGTCTCCAGCGACGACGCGTACGGCAAGGGCATCGAGAAGGATGCATTGGCCGCGCTCGAGAAAAGCAAGCAGCCGGCGCTGCTGTCGCTGCGCTTCGACCCGAAGGAAAAGGACCATCCCGCCATCGCGCAGCAGGTGATTGCGAGCGGCGCGCAGGCGGTGTACGTCATTGCGGCGGGTACGCCGGCCATCAACATCATCCGCTCGCTGGTGGCCGCGCCCTTCCATCCGCAGATCTACACGAACTCGGTGGCGAGCTCGTTCCTTCTGTACAAGGAGCTGGGCGACAAGAGCCGCGGCATCGTGCTGTCTCAGGTGATGCCGCCGTTCTGGAAAACGCGCTTTCCCATCGTCGACGAATACCAGCGCGCACGAAAGGCCGCGGGCAGCGAAGGCGAGGGCTCCTACCTGGGGCTGGAGGGCTACGTCACGGCCAAGGCCTTTGCGGAATCGCTGCAACGCGTGAAGGGGCCGATCAGCACCGAATCGCTCCGACGCAGCATCGAGAACTCGCCGCCCATGACCCTGAATGGTTTCCAGGTCGCGTTCCGCCCCGACAACCGCAACGGCTCCAGCTTCGGCGATATCACGATGCTGGGAAGCGCCGGAAAGTTTGCCCAATGAAAGTATTGATCGCACGTCTCAACCACGAGACCAACACCTTCTCGCCCGTGCCCACGCCGCTCGCGGCCTTCGGGCCCGATGGCCCGACCTTCGGCGACGAGGCCTACAGGGACAACAAGGGCATGCGCACCGCGATGTCGGCGTTCATCGAACTGGCCGAGCAGGCGGGTGCGACGCTGGTCACGCCGGTATCGGCCTCGGCCAATCCGAGCGGGCCGGTCGATGCGGGCGCCTACACCACCCTCACGCAATGCATCGTCGATGCGGCGCCGGGCTGCGATGCCATCCTTCTCGACCTGCACGGCGCGATGGTGGCCGAGAACAGCGTCGATGGCGAAGGCGACCTGCTGGTGCGGCTGCGCGCCGCGGCGCCGGGTGTGCCCATCGGCGTGGCGCTCGACCTGCATGCGAACGTGACGCCCGCGATGGTCGGCAACGCGGACGTGATCGTCGGCTTCAAGACCTACCCGCACATCGACATGTACGAGACCGGCGAGCATGCGGGCCGCCTGCTGTTCGACCTGCTCGAAGGGCGCAGCAAGCCCGCGCTGCGCTGGCATCCGCTGCCGCTGATGGCGCACACGCTGCGCAGCGCTTCGTTCACCGGCGCGATGCAGCGGGCCATCGAGGCGGCGCGCGAGGCCGAGAAGTCGGAATCTCTCGCGGTCTCGATCTTCGCGGGCTTCTCGCTGTCGGACATCGAGGCGCCCTGCATGAGCGTGGTGGTGGTCGATGCCACGTCGCCCGAACGCGCACAGGCCACGGCCGACCGCATCGCCGCGCAGATGTGGGCCGAGCGCGAAGCCTTCATCTACCGCAGCGAGCCGCTGGCCGAATCGGTCGGGCGCGCCAAGCTCATCGCCGACGGCGCCACGCGTCCGGTGCTGCTGCTCGACCATGGCGACAACTGCATGTCGGGCGGAAGCTGCGACACGATGGATGTGCTGCAGGAAGCGCTCGCGCAAGGGCTGCACGGCATCGGCGTCGGGCCGCTGTGCGACCCCGAGGCGGTGTCCGAGTTGATCGCGGCGGGCGAGGGCGCCGAGGTGACGGTCGCGCTCGGCAACAAGGTGTCGCTCGAAGGCATCGGCCTCCAGAAAACGCCCGTGCGATTGACTGGCACCGTGCGCACCATCGGCAATGGCGAGTACGTGATCACCGGCCCCACCTACACCGGCCAGCGCAGCAGCATGGGCCGCACGGTGCTGTTCGACATCGGCGCGGCGCGCATCGTGGTGACCGAGCGCACGCAGGAACCGTGGGACATCGGCGTTTTCGAATGCGCGGGGCTCGATCCGCGCAATGAACGCTTTCTTCTTCTCAAGTCGCGCATGTACTGCCGGCCGGTGTTCGAGCCGCTCTCTGCGGCGCTGGTGGAGTGCGACAGCCCCGGTGTCACCAGTTCGGATTACAGCCTGTTCCCGTTCAGCAAGGTACGCCGGCCGGTGTTCCCGCTGGATGCGGAACTCGCTGCATAACCTCCCACGTCATCGACGCTGCGCGCGTGCGGCGCGACCGTTCATTCACCCCGCGATGTTGCGGGTCGAACCCTCGAAAGGAATGGTCATCATGAACACCGCCGCACACGACGCCACCACGATTGCCCAACGCTACATCGCCGTCTGGAACGAGACCGATGCCGGGCGCCGCGCTTCGCTGATCGAGGCCGGCTGGACTGCCGACGCGCACTACGTAGATCCCATCGCACAGGCCAGCGGCCGCGAGCAGATCAGTGCGCTGGTCGGCGCGGTGCACCAGCGCTACCCGGGCTTTCGCTTCAACCTGTTCGGCAAGGCCGAGGCGCATGGCGACAACCTGCGCTTCTCGTGGACGCTCGGCCCGAGCGGGGCGGAAGACTTGATCCAGGGCACCGATTTCGCGCAGCTCGATGCGGGGAAGCTGCGGTCGGTGACCGGTTTTCTCGACAAGGTGCCGGTCGGCGCCTGAAAGAGAGCTGAGCGCGCCGGTCGTTCAGTCCGGCGCGCCGGCCGGCCGGCCGCGCCAGAGCTTGCGATACACCGTCGCGCGGCTGATGCCCAGCGCGCGTGCGGCCTCTGCCACATTGCCGCGCGCATCGGCCACGGCCTTGCGAATCAATGCGGTTTCCACATCGCGCAGCCTTGGCCGCGCATCGGGCACTGTCCCGCCCGCGCCGCTGCCGCCGCGCTGGGGCCGCACCTGCACCCGCAGGCCCGACCACAGCGGCACCTCGAGCGCCGCATCGCCACGGCGGGCGGCATCGAACATCATGTGCAGCGGGAGCGCGAACAGGTCGTTGAAATGCAGGGCGTGCTGGCCGCGCGCCAGGGGCTGGTGCAGCATCTGCCGCGCGGCGGCGTTGGCGCCGGTGACGTTGCCGCTGGCGTCGATGCAGACCAGGCCCTCGGTGGCCTCGTTGCCCGGATGGCCCGGCCAAGCCAGGTGCAGCCGCAGCTCGCACGGGTCCTGCATGACCAGCATGTTCTCGATGCTGCGCGCCGAGAGGGTGGCCAGGTGCCGCAACTCGGGCCGCTCCACCGTCTGGACCCCGCTCAGGTCGAGCATGCCGATGCAGTCGCCCCGGGGGCCGAAGAGCGGCGCGCCGGCGCAGCTGTAGACGCTGGTGTCGTCGAAAAAGTGCTCGCCGCGGTGCAGCCACACCGATTCCTGCTCGGCCAGCGCGGTGCTGATGGCCGAAGTGCCGATCGCGCATTCCGAAAGATCGACCCCGATCCGGCCGATGTCCCGCGCGTAGCGGCTGGCGGTGTCGGTGCCGTCGGGCAGCGCGCCCACGTCGATCACGATGCCGTCGGCGTCGGTCAGGATCGCGAAATAGCGGGTGTCGGCAATGGCGCGGGAGAGGCGTTCGATCACCGGCCGGGCGGCCGTGACCAGCGCCCGGTTGCGCTCGGTTGCCTCGCGGCTGGCCGACCGGCTCACCGGATCGAAGCTCACCCGCTGCTGCGGGCGGCGTCCGGCCTCGATGCAGCGCTGCCATGAACGGGTGATCCAGGGATCGATGCGCACCGTGCTCCGGGCGTGCGGCGCATCGCCGTGGAGCAGCTCGCGCCGGGCTTGGGCAATGGCCAGGGAGCGCTCGGGGGGAGGCGAAACGATCGTGGTATTCATCGTGTGGGTTCGCGCGGGTGGCCCCGCTTTTCCTGGCTCACCGAAAGGCAAGCTGTTTCATTTTGAGAATTTCGCGGGCACTGCGCAAGTGTCGAGGGTTTTGCCTAGGATAGTGCGAAAGGTGGGCATCCAAGATGCCTTTCGCTGAACCAGCCATCACCTTTCACGGAGACAGCCACATGCAGGTAGCTTTCAAGGTCAACGGCCGCGCAGTCACGGTCGACGCACCGCCAAACACCTTCCTTGTGCACGCGATCCGCGAGCACCTTCACCTCACCGGAACCCACGTCGGCTGCGACACCGCCCAGTGCGGCGCCTGCACCGTCCACGTCAACGGCCGGGCCATCAAGTCTTGCAACGTGCTGGTCGCCCAGGCGGCCGGCGCCGACATCACCACCATCGAGGGCATCGCCGAAGCCGACGGCACCATGCACCCCATGCAGGCGGCCTTCAAGGAATGCCATGGCCTTCAGTGCGGTTTCTGCACCCCCGGCATGGTCATGAGCGCCATCGACCTCTGCACCCACCACCCCAAATCGAGCGAATCGGAAATTCGCGAGCTGCTCGACGGCAACCTGTGCCGCTGCACCGGCTATCAGAACATCGTGAAGGCCGTGAAGATGGGCGGCGAGGCGATGGCCTCGGGCACTCCGGTCAAGACCACCGCCACGGCGTGAAGGGAGCAACATCATGGGTGCTTCCGACTTCTCGAACCTGCCCCATATCGGTGAGGCCCTGCGGCGCAAGGAAGACTATCGCTTCCTGACCGGCGCCGGCAACTACACCGACGACATCACGCTGGCCAACCAGAGCCATGCGGTCTTCGTGCGCTCGCCGCACGCCCACGCGGTCATCAAGTCGATCGATATCGCCGAGGCCTCGAAGATGCCCGGCGTGGTCGGCATCTTCAGCGGCAAGGACATCGAGGGAAAGATGGGCGGCCTGCCCTGCGGCTGGCTCATCAACAACCCCGACGGCACCCCCATGAAGGAGCCGATGCACCCGATCCTCGCGATCAAGAAGGTGCGTTATGTGGGCGACCACGTGGCCATGGTGGTGGCCGAGACGGTCGAGCAGGCCAAGAACGCCGCCGAAGCCGTGGTGGTCGACTACGAGGTGCTGCCCGCGCTGGTGAGCGTGGCCGATGCCGCGAAGAAGACCGGCAGCACCACGCTGCACGACGAAGCGCCCGACAACCAGTGCTACAAGTGGGTGCTCGGCGACAAGGCGGCGGTCGACAACGTGTTCACCACGGCCGCGCACATCACCAAGCTCGACCTCGTCAACAACCGGCTCATTCCCAACCCGATCGAGCCGCGCGTTGCCATCGGCAGCTACAGCCGCGGCACCGACGACTACACGCTGTACGTGTCGAACCAGAATCCGCACGTCGAACGCCTCCTGATGACGGCCTTCGTGCTGGGCCTGCCAGAGCACAAGGTGCGCGTGATCGCGCCCGACGTGGGCGGCGGCTTCGGCTCCAAGATCTTCCTGTACGCCGAAGACGTGTGCCTCACCTGGGCCGCCAAGCAGCTCAACCGCAACATCAAGTGGACGGCCGAGCGCTCGGAGTGCTTCCTGTCCGATGCGCACGGCCGCGACCATGTGAGCCACGCCGAGATGGCGATGGACAAGGACGGCAAGTTCCTCGCGATGCGCGTGCACACCGACGCCAACCTCGGCGCATACCTCTCGACCTTTTCGACCGCGGTACCGACCATCCTCTACGCCACGCTGCTCGCGGGCCAGTACACGACGCCGCAGATCTACGTCGAGGTCGATGCGTGGTTCACCAACACCGCGCCGGTCGATGCCTACCGCGGCGCGGGGCGGCCCGAAGCCACCTACCTGCTGGAGCGACTGGTGTCGCGCTGCGCCTGGGAAATGAACCTGGGCCAGGACGAGATCCGCAAGCGCAACTTCATCACGACCTTCCCGTACCAGACGCCCGTGGCGCTGCAGTACGACACCGGCGACTTCCATGCGTGCATGGACAAGGCGCGGGTGCTGGCAGACGTCGAAGGCTATGCGCAGCGCAAGTCGGCGACCGAGGCCAAGGGCAAGCTGCGCGGCATCGGGTACTCCAGCTACATCGAGGCCTGCGGTATCGCGCCCTCGAACATCGCGGGTGCACTCGGTGCACGGGCGGGTCTCTTCGAATGCGGCGAGATCCGCGTGCACCCGACCGGCAGCGTGACGGTGTTCACCGGCTCGCACAGCCACGGCCAGGGCCACGAGACCACCTTCGCGCAGGTTGTAGCCGCGCGGCTGGGCATTCCGGTCGAGAACGTCGACGTGGTGCACGGCGACACCGGCCGCGTGCCCTTCGGCATGGGCACCTACGGTTCGCGCTCCATTTCGGTGGGCGGCGCGGCCATCATGAAGGCGCTCGACAAGATCGAGACCAAGGCCAAGAAGATCGCCGCGCACCTGATGGAGGCGAGCGATGCCGACATCGAGTTCGCCAACGGCGAGTTCACCGTCAAGGGCACCGACAAGAAGATCCCCTTCGGCCAGGTGGCGCTCACGGCCTACGTGCCGCACAACTACCCGCTCGACAAGCTGGAGCCCGGCCTGAACGAAACAGCCTTCTACGACCCGACCAACTTCACCTTCCCGGGCGGCACCTACATCTGCGAGGTCGAGATCGACAAGCAGACCGGCGAAGTGAAGGTCGACCGTTTCACCGCGGTGGACGACTTCGGCACCATCATCAATCCGATGATCGTGGAGGGCCAGGTGCACGGCGGGCTGGTGCAGGGCATAGGCCAGGCGCTGCTGGAAAACTGCGTCTACGACAACGAGACCGGCCAGCTCCTCACCGGCAGCTTCATGGACTACGCGATGCCGCGCGCTGGCGACTTTCCGCAGTTCAAGCTCGATACCGTGTGCACCCCGTGCACGCACAACCCGCTGGGCACCAAGGGCTGCGGCGAGGCGGGGGCCATCGGCTCGCCGCCCGCCGTGATCAACGCGGTGCTCGACGCACTGGCGCCGCTCGGCGTCAAGGATTTCGACATGCCTGCATCTTCCAGCCGCGTCTGGGAAGCCATGCAGAAGGGCGGCACGCCGCAGGACGCGCAAGCGCCCTCGCTCGCCGCCAGCACCCAAGGCCGTCCCGCTCCCTGAACAACAACACAGAAGGAATCACACCCCATGTACGCCTTCACACTCGAACGGCCAGCCACCGTGGCCGATGCGGCCAAACTCATTGCCGGTGGCGCCAAGCCGCTCGCCGGCGGCCAGACGCTCCTTGCCTCCATGAAGCTCAGGCTCTCCGCACCCGAGCAGCTGGTGGACCTGGGCGGTATCAAGGAACTCACCGGCATCAAGAAAGATGGCGGCACCATCACCATCGGTGCGATGTCGCGTCACCTCGACGTGGCGAACAACGCCGACGTGAAAGCCGCCTACCCGGCACTGGCCGACCTGGCCTCGCGCATCGGCGACCGGCAGGTGCGCGCGATGGGCACCATCGGCGGCTCGGTGGCCAACAACGACCCGGCCGCGTGCTATCCGAGCGCGGTGCTGGGCTCCGGCGCCACGGTCATCACCTCGAAGCGCGAAATTGCAGCCGACGATTTCTTCCAGGGCCTGTTCACCACCGCGCTGGAAGAGGACGAGCTGATCACCGCGATCCGCTTTCCTGTCCCGAAGCGCGCCGTGTACGAGAAGCTGCGCCAGAAGGCCTCGCACTTCCCGCTCGTCGGCATCTTTCTCGCGCAGTACGACAGCGGCGTGCGCGTGGCCATCACCGGCGCGGGCAACGGCGTGTTCCGCCATGCGGGGCTCGAGGATGCGCTCAACAAGAACTTCACCGCGGCAGCCGCTGCGGCCGTGAAGATCGATGCGAGCGATCTCAACAGCGACCTGCACGCTTCGGCTGCTTATCGCGCGAACCTGATCAGCGTGCTTACGCAACGCGCCGTCACCAAGGCGCTCGGCTGAAGCAGCAAGCCGATCACCGGAAGGCGCGATGCGCTCGCGTCTTCCGCTACCCTTTGCCATGATCTTCCCGACCATCGACTCCCTCTCCGAAGGCTTGATGCAGGCCGGCTATTTCGCCGACCGGCGCCTGGCGACCGCCGTGTTCCTCGCGCTCAAGCTGCAGCGTCCGCTGCTGCTCGAGGGCGAGCCCGGCGTCGGCAAGACCGAGCTGGCCAAGGCGCTGTCGAAGGCGCTCAACCGCGAGCTGCTGCGGTTGCAGTGCTACGACGGGCTGGAGCAGCGCGAGGCGCTCTACGAATGGAACTACGCGGCGCAGCTGCTGCACATGCGCGCGGCAGAAGCCACAGGTGCGGCACGTGACGTGGAAGCCGAGGTCTATCAGCCGCACTACCTGATCCGCCGTCCGCTGCTGCAGGCGCTGCAGACGCCCGCGCCCGGTGCCGTGCTGCTGATCGACGAAGTCGATCGGGCCGACGAGCCCTTCGAGGCCTTCCTCCTCGAGTACCTCGGCGAATACCAGGTGAGCATTCCCGAACTCGGCACGGTGCGCGCGGTCGTGCCGCCGGTCACCATCCTCACGAGCAACCGCACGCGCGAACTCAACGATGCAGTGAAGCGGCGCTGTCTCTATCACTGGCTCGACTACCCCGAGCGCGAGCGCGAACTGGCGATCGTGCGGGCCCAGGTGCCGCAGGCCGGCGAGAAGCTCTCGGCGCAGGTCGCCGCCTTCGTCGCACGGCTGCGCGATGCGCCGTTCATCAACGCCTTCCAGCGCGCGCCCGGCATCGCCGAGAGCGTCGAATGGGCGAGGGCGCTGATTGCGCTCGATACCGTCGAGCTCGATCCCGAGGTGGTGGTCGACACCGCCGGCATCCTCTTCAAGCAGCGCGACGACGTGGCGGCGCTCACCCGCGAGCTGGCGTCGGACCTCCTGAAACCCGAGGAGCCGGTCGCGCCCTGAGCGCGGCCGCAGACCGAGGCCGTTGCGCATGGCCGGCATCCAGCAACTCGGCGACGTCCGCAGCGGCAAGCTCGCCAGCAACATCACCGCCTTTGGCCGCGCGCTGCGCCGTGCCGGTGTGCGCACCGATGCCATGCGCATCGCGCTCGCCGCCGAAGCGGTCACCCTGGTTGGCGTGGAAGACAAGCTCGACCTGAGCGCCGCGATGGAAGCCGTGATGGTCAGCCGCGAGCAGGACCGCATGGTGTTCCGCGAACTCTTCGATGCTTGGTTCCGCGATCCCGAGTTGGCGAACAAGCTGCTTGCCCAGATGCTGCCGAGCGCCGAGGGAAAGGCCGAACCCTCCAAGCGCCGGCCGCGCGTGCGCGAGGCCCTGACGGCGCCGCGCGATCCCACGAAGCCGGCCGTGGCCGCCAAGCCCGACAAGGAAATCGAGTTCGATGCCGCCATGACATCGAGCGACCGCCAGAGTCTGCAGCATGCGGATTTCAACGCGCTCGGCGCCTCCGAATACCGTTTGGTCGAGCGGCTCGCGCGCGACGTGACGCTGCCGATTCCTTCGCTGCCTTCGCGCCGTTTGCGCGCGGCGGGCGATGCCGGCCGGCAGCATGCGCGCATGCACTGGCCCGGCGTGCTGCACGAGGCCGCGCGCACCGGCGGCGAGATCCTGCGCCTGCCGCGACTCTCTCGGCGGGAGCAACCCCTGCCGTTGCTGGTGCTGGTCGACGTGTCGGGCTCGATGGAGCGCTATGCGCGCCTGCTGCTCGCGTTTCTGCATGCGTCCACGCGAAGAGCCGGGCGGCGCGACGTGTTCGCCTTCGGCACCCGGTTGACCGACCTGACGCCTGCGTTCCGGCTCGCCGATACCGACGCCATGCTCGGTGCGGCCAGCCTCGCCATCGACGATTTCGCGGGCGGCACGCGGCTGGGCAGTTCGCTGGCCGAACTCCGGCGTGCGCATGCGCGTCGCCTCACCGGCCGCCGCACGCTCGTGCTGGTGATCAGCGACGGACTGGACACCGGCGAGCCCGCCGTGCTGGAGAACGAATTGCTGTGGCTCAAGCGCCATTCGCGCCGGCTGCTGTGGCTCAACCCGCTGTTGCGCTTCGAGGGCTACGCCCCTCTGGCGCGTGGGGCCACCGTGCTGCACCGCCACGCGGACGCGATGCTCGCGGTTCACAATCTCAGTGCCCTCGAACAACTCGCCGCCAGCCTCGCCGCGCTGATGCGGTCCGGTCGCTAGACCCCCAAATAAAACAAGGAAGAACCACCATGGAAATGCTCGGAAACCGCCGCCTCGGCGTCACCCAACAACAGGCCTGGGAAGCGCTCAACGACCCCGAGACGCTCAAGAAGTGCATTCCCGGCTGCGACAAGTTCGAGCTCACCGGCGACAACCAGTACAGCGTGGGGCTCGCACTGAAGATCGGTCCGGTGTCGGCCAAGTTCAGCGGCAAGGTGGTGCTGTCGGACATCGTGGCGCCCGATGGCTACAAGCTCACCTTCGAAGGGCAGGGCGGCGTGGCGGGGTTTGCGAAGGGCTCTTCGAGCGTGACGCTCAAGCCGGTGGCCGGTGCAGCCGAGACGCCTGTCGCCGCAGATGCCGCCCCCGCTGACAGCGCCCCTGCCGAGGCCGCCCCGGCTCCGGCCGGCTGCGAACTCGACTACACCGTGCAGGCGCAGGTCGGCGGCAAGATCGCCCAACTGGGCCAGCGCCTGATCGACGGCGCCGCCAAGTCGACCGCCGACGATTTCTTCAAGCGCTTCGAGGCCGAAATGCAAAGCCGCTACGGCCCGCCGCCGTCCGCCGCCGGGGACGCGGCCGAGGCGCCAGCCGAGAAGGCCGGCATGATGTCCGGCCTCATGAAGAAGATGGGTCTGGGCAAGAAGGATGGCGATCCCGCATCGGACGACGCGAACTGAAGGCAACGACGCCATGGAAAACCTCGACGTCATGGTCCTGCGCACGCTACGCGACTGGCGGCAGGCCGGCAAGCGCGCGCTGCTGACCACCGTGGTGCGCACCTGGGGCTCGTCGCCCCGGCCGGTCGGCTCGATCATGGCGCTGGCGGACGATGGCGCGGTGGTCGGTTCGGTCTCGGGCGGCTGCATCGAGGACGACTTGATCGCGCGCTACAGCCGCGCGCACGGCAACGGCGAGAGCGTGCCCTTGGGCACGCCGCCCGCACTCGTGAAGTACGGCATCACCGCCGACGAGGCGCACCGCTTCGGCTTGCCCTGCGGCGGCACGCTGGAGCTGCTGCTCGAATACGACCCCGATGCCGCCGCGCTCGACACGCTCGTGGCCCAGCTCGAAAAAGGCCGGCTCATGCAGCGCACCGTGACGCTCGCGACCGGCGCGGTGAAGCTCACCGAAGCCACCGCACCCGACGAGCTCAAGGTGGACGACACCGAGCTCACCAACACCTTCGGCCCCGAGTACCGCATGTTGCTCATCGGTGCCGGCCAGCTCGCCGAGTACCTCGCGACGATGGCCAAGTTCAGCGGCTTCGCGGTCACGTTGTGCGATCCGCGCGCCGAGTACCGCACCGCGTGGTCGCTGCCCGGCGTGACGATCACGACCGAGATGCCTGACGACGCGGTGCTGGCCTTCCGGCCCGACCGCCGCAGCTGCGTGGTCGCGCTCACGCACGATCCGAAGCTCGACGACCTTGCGCTGCTCGAGGCCTTGCAGAGCGATGCGTTCTACGTGGGCGCCATCGGCTCGCGCCGCAATGCCGAGGCGCGGCGCGACCGCATGATCGAGCACTTCGACCAGACCGACGAGTCGCTCGCGCGCCTTCGCGGCCCCATCGGCATCTACATCGGCAGCAAGACGCCGCCGGAGATCGCGGTGAGCGTGATGGCCGAGATTCTTGCGGTGAAGAACACGGTGCCGCTGCCGCGCGAGATGGAAGTGGCACGCGCCAAGGAGCGCTTGGCCGCTTGAGACGGCGTTGGCCGCAGGCCCGCCAGCCCTTCCTTCTTTTTCTTCTTCTACTCTTCCTCGGCCATCCGCTTGGGGATCGGCGCCTGGTCCGACTGCGCAGAAGGAGGGACGTCGCCGCTCTTTTGCCGCTCGCGGAACAGCGCCGCGCGCATCAGGAAGATGGTGGTGACCGGCGTGGTGAGCGCCACGAACAGCACGATCAGCACCGCGTGCAGGAAGATGCCGTGGCTCTGCACCGAGAAATAGACGATGGTGGCGACCGTCATCGACCACACGCCGCCGGTGGCGCCCAGCGTGGGCGCGTGGATGCGGCGAAAGAAGGTCGGCAGCCGTACCAGGCCGAAGGAGCCGATGGCCGCGAAGGCCGCGCCCAAGACCACGAACACCGCGGTGACGATTTCGGCCCAAAGCGGCAGCGGGCCCAGCACTGGATCGGTCATTCGATCACCTCCCCGCGCAGCAGGAACTTGGCCATCACCGTCGAGCCCACGAAGCCGAACAGCGCGATCAGCATGGCGGCACCGAAGTACACGTCGCTCGCGTAGACGATGCCCAGCACCAGCATCATCAGCATGCCGTTGATGTAGAGGCAGTCCAGCGCCATCACACGGTCTTGCGCGGAGGGTCCGATCAGGAGGCGGGTGAGGGCGCACAGCATCGCCACCGCCAGCAGGAACAGCGCGAACTTGAGCGACCAGAAGAGGATGGGCGTCATGATTCGAAGATCTCCATCAGCGGGCGTTCGTAGCGGGTCTTGATCTGCGCGATGAAGGCGGCTTCGTCCTCCAGGTCGAACACGTGGATCAGCAGCACGCTGCGGTCGAAGGCGACCTCGCCCCAGGCGGTGCCGGGCGTGAGGCACATGATCATCGCGAGCACCGCGAGGCCGTTGGGGTCGCGCATGTCCAGCGGGATGAGGACAAACTTCGACTGGATCTGTTCGCTGCGCCGGCTCAGCAGCGCGCGCGTGACCGCGAACACGGAATGCGACATGTCGTAGAGCACGACCAGCCAGAGCTTCAGCGCCACGCCGGGGCGGCGCATGCGCACCGTGGCGGGCCGCAGGCCCTTGGTCAGCAGCGGCACCACGATGGCCAGCAGCACGCCGGACAGCAGCGTGCTGGCCTCGACCGACTGGTTGAGCAGCAGCCAGACGATGAAGAGCGCGAACGACAGCGGCGGCGAAGGAATCAGGCGTTTCATGGCGTGGCGCCCTTCGCGTCGGCCTTCGGCGGATTCGGCACCTGTCGCGCGCTCATCACCGCCGCGCGGTAGGCGCCGGCCGTGCGCAGACCTTCGGCGGTGGCCATTGCATGGCGCATCACCGGCTCGGCCCAGACAGTGAGCGCGATGCAGGCGGCGATGAGGCCGGCCACGGGCAGCACTTCAACTGCGGGCAGCGAGGGCAGGTTCCCGTGCGGCTGGGTCCAGAAGTGGCGGATGCCGGTGCGCGTGAGCGCGATCAGCGCGAGGAAGCCGGAGGCGATCAGCAGCACGAGGAAGGTCCAGCCCGCGACGGTGATCGCCGCACTGCCGCCCATGAGCCCCGAGAGCATCGCGAACTTGCCGACGAAGCCCGACAGCGGCGGCAAGCCGGTGAGCAGCAGCGTGCAGATCATGAAGCTCAGGCCGAGGAAGGCAACGCCGGCCGGGATGGCGCGGCCGTAGAGCGCCTGCGCGTTGTCGTCGAGGTTCACGTCGTCGAGCGCGCGCAGGTCTTCCGCAAGGAACGGCGCGTTGCCCGCGGCCTCGTGCGGCGCCACGCTCATGCCGGCGTTGCGCCAGCGCTCGATCATGTCGGTGAGCAGGAAGAAGGCGCTCACTGCCAGCGTCGAGCTCAGGAGGTAGAACAGCGCGCCGGCCCACACCGCCGGTTGGCCGAGGCCCACCGCCGCGAGCAGCGTGCCGGCCGAGATCAGCACGCTGAAGCCCGCGAGGTTCGACAGGCGCTGCGTGCCGACGATGCCGATGGCGGCAACGAAGAGCGTGGCGATGCCCGCGCCGATCAGCACCACCTGGCCGAACGCCGCCGAGTCGCCGGTGTCGGGCGCGAAGAGCACGGTCCACAGGCGCAGCACGGTGTAGACCCCCAGCTTGGTGAGCAGCGCGAACACCGCGCCCACCGGCGACACCGCCGCGCTGTAGGCCGGCACCAGCCAGAAGTTGAGCGGCCACGCGCCGGCCTTGGCGAAGAAGGCGGTGAAGAGGATGGCCGCGGCCGCATGCACCAGGCCGCGGTCGGCCGGCGCGATCTGGGCGATGCGCAGCCCCAGGTCGGCCATGTTCAGCGTGCCGGTGGCGCCGTAGAGCATCGACGCGCCGATGAGGAACAGCGACGAAGCCGCGAGGTTGATCGCGATGTAGTGCAGCCCGGCCTGCACCCGCAGCCGTCCGGAGCCGTGCAGCAGCAGGCCGTAAGAGGCGGCCAGCATCACCTCGAAGAACACGAAGAGGTTGAACAGGTCGCCGGTGAGGAAGGCGCCGTTCAGGCCCATGAGCTGCAATTGCAGCAGCGGATGGAAGTGCACGCCCGCGCGGTCCCAGCGCGAGGTGGAATAGATGGATGCGGCGAAGGCGACCACGCCGGTGAGCGCCACCATCATGGTCGAGAGCCGGTCGGCCACCAGCACGATGCCGAAGGGCGCGTGCCAGTTTCCGGGCAGGTAGACGCCGATGGAGCCCGCCCCGCCGCCGGTGTCGGCCGCGTTCACCCAGCGCAGCAGCGCGAGCGCGGCCAGAAGGCCCACCAGGCCCGAGACCACGCTCAGGAACGACTTGGCGCGGCGCCGGTTCTCGCCCAGCAGCAGCATCAGCGCGGCGGTGAGCATCGGCACCAGGATCGGCACCGCCACCAGGTGCGGCATGCTGAATTCGAGCAGCTGGTCGAGAAGGCGGAAGACTTCGCTCATTCGCGCGCCTCTTCCTGTTCCTGGCGCTCTTCGCCGTCCACATGGTCGGTGCCCGTCAATCCGCGCGAAGCCAGCAGCACCACGAGGAACAGCGCGGTCATCGCGAAGCCGATGACGATGGCGGTGAGCACCAGCGCCTGCGGCATCGGGTCGGCGGTGTTGGCCAGCGTGGCCGCGAAGCCGGGGATCAGCACCGGCTCGCTGTCGACCTTGAGCCGGCCCATGCTGAAGATGAAGAGGTTGACCGCGTAAGAGATGAGCGTGAGGCCCATGATCACCTGGAAGGTGCGCGGACGCAGCAGCAGGTAGACGCCCGAGCCGGTCAGTACGCCGATGGCGATGGCGAGCACGATTTCCATCAGTGCGCTCCCTCCACAGCCTCGGACTCGGCCTGCGCTTCCTTCTCGGCCTGCTCGTCGGCCCAGCGGTGGCTGCGGATGGACTGGTGGGCCAGCGCGGTGAGGATCAGCATGGTGGCGCCGAGCACCAGCGCGAACACGCCGATGTCGAAGAAGAGGGCGCTGGGCACGTGGATGTCGCCCAGCACCGGCAGATGCAGGTGGGCGGTGTGCGTGGTGAGGAACGGATAGCCGAAGAACACCGCACCGCTGCCGGTCGCGAGCGCGAACAGGAGGCCGATGGCGATCCAGCGGCGCGGGTAGATGCGCAGGTGCTCCTCGACCCACTCGGTGCCCGAGACGATGAACTGCAGCACCAGTGCCACCGACATCACCAGCCCCGCGACGAAGCCGCCGCCCGGCGCGTTGTGGCCGCGCATGAAGAAGTAGACCGACACCAGCACCGACAGCGGCAGCAACAGGCGCACCAGCACGGCCGGCACCATGAGGTAGCCCACGGCGGTGTCCTTGGCGCGGCGCGGGTTCAGCAAATCGCTGCTGCCGTCGTCGGATTGCGCGCGCTGCTGCGGCGGCAACGCCATCGACTCGATGGCCGGGCGGAAGCGCCGCAGCAGCGCGTACACGGTGAGCGCGACCACGCCGAGCACCGTGATCTCTCCGAAGGTGTCGAAGCCGCGGAAGTCGACCAGCATCACGTTGACCACGTTGGTGCCGCCGCCCTCGGTGAGCGCGCGCTCCAGGAAGAAGGGCGAGATGCTCTGCGGGAAGGTGCGCGTCATCATGGCCCAGGCCAGCGCCGCCATGCCGCCGCCGGCCACGATGGCCACCAGCAGGTCGCGCCCGCGCCGGCCCCAGGGGCGAAGGCGGGCGCGCGCGGGTTGAATGACGTCCTTGCTGCGCATCGGCAGCCAGCGCAGGCCCAGGAGGATCAGCACCGTGGTCACCGCCTCGACCACCAGCTGCGTGAGCGCGAGGTCGGGCGCCGAGAACCAGATGTAGGTCACGCACGAGACCAGGCCCGCGGCCGCGGCCAGCATCAGCGCGGCGAGGCGGTGGAACTTGGCCTGCCAGGCAGCGGCGATCGCGCAGACGCCGCCGATCAGCCAGGTCATCGCGAACATCGGCGAGAACGGCAGCAGCTCGCGCGTGCCGGTGCCCGCGGGTGTCTGCATCAGCGCGGCGAAGGCGCCGGCCACCGCCACGACCACCAGCAGAAGGAGTTGCGTCTGCATGCGGCGCGTGCCGAAAAGGCGGCGGCTGCGCCGGCCGGCTTCGCTCATGAGCGCGAGCAGGTGCTCGAAGATGACCTGGCCGTCGAAGCGGTGCAGGAGCGGCGTGTGTTCGAGGCCGCCGCCCGCGCGGCGGCGTCGCTGCAGCAGGTAGAGCGCCGCGCCGCCCGCGAGCGCCACGAAGCTCATCACGAGCGGCAGGTTGAAGCCGTGCCACACGGCCAGGCTGTATTCGGGCAGCGTGCCGCCGACGACCGGGGTGGCGGCCGCCGCCAGCATCGGCCCGACGGACCACGCCGGCGCGACGCCCACCACGAGGCAGATCAGCACCAGCAGCTCGACCGGCACGCGCATCCAGTGCGGCGGCTCGTGCGGATGCTTGGGCACTTCGTCGCCGCACGGCGGGCCGAAAAACACGTCGAACACGAAGCGCGCGGAATACGCCACGCTGAAGATGCCGGCGATGGTCGCGATGACCGGCAGGCTGAAATCGACCCACGGCGTGGACTGGATGAACACCGTCTCGGCGAAGAACATTTCTTTCGAGAGAAAGCCGTTGAGCAGCGGCACGCCGGCCATCGAGGCGCTGGCAATGATGGCCAGCGTGCCGGTGATCGGCATCAGCCGCATGAGGCCGCTGAGCTTGCGGATGTCGCGCGTGCCGGTCTCGTGGTCGATGATGCCGGCGGCCATGAAGAGCGAGGCCTTGAAGGTCGCGTGGTTCATGACGTGGAACACTGCCGCCACGGCTGCGAGCGGGCTGTTCAGGCCCAGCAGCAGCGTAATGAGCCCGAGGTGCGAGATGGTCGAGTAGGCCAAGAGCGCCTTCAGGTCGCGCTGGAACATCGCGATGAAGCCGCCGAGCAGCAGCGTGATCGCACCCGCGCCGCCCACCAGCCAGAACCACTGCTCGGTGCCCGAGAGCACGGGCCACAGGCGCGCCATGAGGAACACGCCCAGCTTCACCATCGTGGCCGAGTGCAGGTAGGCCGACACCGGCGTGGGCGCGGCCATGGCGCGCGGCAGCCAGAAATGGAACGGGAACTGAGCGCTCTTGGTGAAGGCGCCGAGCAGCACCAGCACCAGCGCGACCGGGTAGAGCGCATGCGCGCGAATCAGGTCGCCCGAGGCCAGCACCACGTCGAGGTCGTAGCTGCCGACGATGCGCCCCAGCACCAGCACGCCCGCCAGCAGGCACAGGCCCCCCGCGCCGGTGACGGTGAGAGCCATGCGCGCGCCGCGCCGCGCATCGCGCCGGTGGTGCCAGTAGCCGATCAGCAGGAACGAGAAGAGGCTGGTGAGCTCCCAGAACAGCACCATCTGGATGAGGTTGCCCGAGAGCACCACGCCCATCATCGCGCCCATGAACGCGAGGAAGAACGAGAAGAAGCGCGGCACCGGGTCGGAGGCCGACATGTAGTAGCGCGCATAGAGCACCACCAGCGCGCCGATGCCCAGCACCAGCATGCAGAAGAGCCACGCGAAGCCGTCCATGCGGAACACGAGGTTCAGGCCCAGGGCGGGGAGCCATTCGATCTCTTGCCGCAGCACATTGCCGTGCGCGATCTGCGGAAAGAACCATGCAACCTGGAGGGCGCAGCCCAGTGCGACGAGGCCCGCGAGGGTCGACTCCCTGTTGCGCGCGTTGGACGGCATCAACGCGGCCAGCACGCTGGCGATGAAGGGGAGTGCGACGAGAAAGACCAGGGGCATTGGGGGCGATTCTATCGGCGGCCCCTATGGAAGCTCTTATCTATAACCGCAGGACATAAGGAGGTTTTGGGGGCGATCAGGCTGAGAACGCCTGCACCGTGCGGATGCCCAACCAGGTGCAAAAGAGCGAGCCGCCCAGGTGGGCCGAGGCCGTCAGCATGGCCACGCCGAGCCGGCCTTCGAGCAGCATGGTCGTGACCTCGGCCGAGAAGCTCGAGAAGGTCGTGAGGCCGCCGAGAAAACCGGTCACCAGCGCGAGCCGCCAGACCGGATCGAGGTCGGGCAGCAACTGGAACACGGCGATGGCGATGCCGATGAGATAGCCGCCGATCAGGTTGGCCGCCAGCGTGCCCCAGGGCATGAGACCACCAACGCCGAACCAGAGGGCCAGGCCCCAGCGGGCCAAAGCGCCGACCGAGGCGCCGACGCAGATCGCAAGAATCGGAAGCAGCATGGGGCTATTGTCGGCGCGAGGGGCCTGGCTTCGCTGGGTTCAGGGTGCCATCTGCTGGGGCAGCCATGTCACCAGCTGCGGCACGAAGTAGATGAGCAGCACCGCCGCCATCATGAGCACGAACATCGGCAGCGTCACGCGCGCGATGTAGAGCAGGTCCTTGCCCGTCATGCCCTGCAGCACGAAGAGGTTGAAGCCCACAGGCGGCGTGATCTGCGCCATCTCGACCACCAGCACGACGAAGATCCCGAACCACACCGGATCGATGCCCGCCGCGATGACGGTCGGCATGATCACGCCCATGGTCAGCACCACCATCGAGATGCCGTCCAGGAAGCACCCCAGCACGATGTAGAAGGCCGCCAGCATCAGGATGAGCTGGAACTTCGACAACCCGAGCGAACCGATCCATTCGGCCAGGTGCCGCGGGAGGCCGATGTAGCCCATCGCCAATGTGAGGAAGGCTGCGCCTGCGAGGATCAACGCCATCATGCAGTAGAGGCGCGTGGCGCCCAGCAGCGCTTCCTTGAAGCTGTGCCAGGTGAGCGACCCCTGTGCGCCCGAGATGACCATCGCGCCGACCACGCCCACGGCCGCCGCCTCGGTGGCCGTGGCAATGCCCGCGTAGATGGAGCCGAGCACCGACAGGATCAGCAGCGCCACGGGGATCAGCGACATCGAGGCCTTGAGCTTCTCCTTGAAAGGCAGCTTCGCGTCGGCCGCGGGCACCTTGTCGGGGTTGCGCAGCGCCCAGAACACGATGTAGCCCGAGAACAGCAGCGCGAGCAGGATGCCCGGGATGACGCCCGCGATGAACAGCCGCGCGATCGAAACGTCCGCGCTCACCCCGTAGACGATCATGATGATCGAGGGCGGGATCAGGAGCCCGAGCGTGCCGGCACCGGCCAGCGTGCCGATGACCATGTCGTCGGGGTAGCCGCGGCGCTTGAGCTCCGGCAGGCTCATCTTGCCGATGGTGGCGCAGGTGGCGGCGCTGGAGCCCGACACCGCGGCGAACACCGCGCAGCCCACCACGTTGGTGTGCAGGAGCCGGCCCGGCAGGCTCTGCATCCAGGGCGCGAGGCCCTTGAACATGTCCTGCGAAAGCCTCGTGCGGAACAGGATCTCGCCCATCCACACGAAGAGCGGCAGCGCGGTGAGCGTCCAGCTCGAGGCCGAGCCCCAGATGGTCACGGCCATGGCGTCGCCGGCAGGGCGCGACGAGAAGATCTGCATGGCGATCCATGCCACGCCCGAGAGCGTGAGGCCGATCCACACGCCGCTTCCCAGGATGAGGAAGAGCGCGGCGATCAGGAGGCCCGCGATGGCGATGTCACTCATGGCGCAGCGCCTCCGTCTCGATGGGCTTGGCCGGGCGGCCGCGCCACTCGATCACGAATTCGTCGAGCGCCGCGACGGCGAAGACGATGGTGCCGAGCGCCATCGACAGCTGCGGTATCCACAGCGGGGTGGCGTCGTTGCCGGTGGAGATGTCGTGGTAGTCGAGCGATTGCCAGACCAGCCGCACGCTGTACCAGGCAAAAAGCAGTGCAAGCAGCGCCGCGGCGCCCATGGCCCAGCGTTCGAGCCAGCGCTGCGCCGCGGGCGGCAGGTGCTGCAGCACCAGCGTCACGCGGATGTGTTCGCCGCGCTTTAGCGTGTGCGCGAGCGCGAGAAAACCGGCACCGGCCATCAGGTAGCCGGCGTAGGCGTCGATGCCCGGAATGTTGAAGTGAAGTTGCCGGCCGATGATGGACAGGAGCACCATCACCAGCAGGCCGATCATGAAAAGCGCCGCCAGTGCGGCGGCGCTCATGTAGAGAAGATCAAGCGTCTTGCGCATCGGGTGCAGTTCTAGACCCGATCACATCTTCTTGTAGGCGTCGATGACGGCCTGGCCTTCGGGGCCGGCCTTTTCGGTCCACTCCTTGATCATGGTGTCGCCCACTTTCTTCATGTCGGTCTTGAGCTGCGCCGAGGGCACATGCACCGTCATGCCGTTCTTCTTGAGAAGGTCGAGGTATTCGACGTTCTTCTTCTTCGAGAGGTCCCAGCCGCGCTTCTCGGCGTCGGCCGCGGCCTTGAGCACCGCGTCCTGCGTGGGCTTGTCGAGCGCGTCGAAGGCCTTCTTGTTCATGAGCACCGCGTTCTTCGGAAGCCACGCCTGCGTGTCGTAGAAGTTCTTGATGTACTCGTAGGTCTTGGTGTCGTAGCCGGTGGAGCCCGAGGACATGTACGACTCGATCACGCCGGTGGCCATGGCCTGCGACAACTCGGCCTGCTGCACCGTGACGGGCTGCGCGCCGACGAGTTCGCCGATGCGCGCCGTGGCGGGGCTGTAGGCGCGCCACTTCACGCCCTTCAGGTCGGCGGCCGATGCGATTTCCTTCTTCACGAAGATGCCTTGCGGCGGCCACGCCACCGTGTAGAGCAGCTGGATGCCTTGCTCGGCGAGCTTCTTCTCGAGCGCGGGCTTCTGCGCCTGGTAGAGCTTCCAGGCGGCGTCGTAGCTGTCGGCCAGGAACGGAATGCCGTCGGCACCGAACATCTGCCATTCGTTCTGGTAGTTCACCAGAAGGATCTCGCCGAGCTGCGCCTGGCCGCCTTGCACGGCGCGCTTGATCTCGGGCGCCTTGAAGAGCGACGCGTTGGCATGCACGGTGATCTTGAGCTTGCCGCCGCTGCCCTTGTCGACATCGCTTGCGAACTGGGTGATGTTCTCCGTGTGGAAGTTGCTCGCCGGGTAGGCGGTGGGCAGGTCCCACTTGGTCTGCGCAAAGGCTGCTGCGCCGAGGGTCAGGCCAGCGAGGGCAATGCCGAACTTGTGATTCATTGAGCGCTCCGGAACGTATGAAAGTGAAAACGAAAATGAGCATACGTGCAAATTCCGGGCCATCTCTGAGGCATTTCCCTGCCTTGGTGCACGCATGAAAAAGCCGCCTCGAGGGCGGCTTTTGCGGTTGCTATATATGCGGGATCAGGGCTTGGCAGCCTTGGGAGCCTTCGCTTCCTTCGATGTGGCCGGTGCCGCACCGCCGAAGGCCTGGCCATTCACCGTGAGGCCTTCGGCCGAGAGCTTCTGGGCCTTCTTCTCCTTCACGCCCTTCACACGTTGCATGAGGTCGGGCCAGTCCTTGAATTCGCCTTGCTTGCGCGCCTCGAGGATGCGCTTGGACATGGCGGGTCCGACGCCATTGAGGCCGTCGAGCTCGGCTTCGGTGCCCTTGTTGACGTCGACGGCAGCGAACGAAGCGGCCGCGATCAGCATGGCCGAGAGGGCCAGGATCTTCTTGAACATGATTGAAAAACTCCCTGATTTGTTGGTATGACTGACAGCCGACAAACACGTCGGCTGGCGTTCAACGAGACCAGGGAAAGGGGCGTTGACGAGGTCTCCGCCCCGGTGACCATTGTTCCGAAACGTGGTCGGAACCTTGCTCAGAGTTCTTCGACGCGGCGCGGCGGATAGCTGTCCCAGGCCTGGCAGCCGGGGCAGTGCCAGAAGTACTGGTGCGCCTCGAAACCGCAGGCGGCGCAGCGGTAGCGCATCAGCGGGCGGGTGGCCTGGTCGAGCGCGCGTTGCACTTGCGGATGGAACTGCTCGTGCTCGAACTTTTCGCCCGCGAGCCAGCGCGATGCGGCGACCAGCGAGGGCTGGTGCGCGAGGTGGGCGATATAGCCGTCGCGCGGAGCGGGCGGCTGTTGCTCATCGGCGGCGGCCGTCGCCGACGGCGTGCCGCCGAGTGCGATCAGCGCTTCGAGCACATCGATCGATGGCGAGTCGGCATAGCGCCGCTGCAGCAGCGCGAGCGCCTCGGCTTCGCGGTGCGCTGCCACCGCCGCCTGTTGCAGCGCCGCGGCGTACAGGGGCAGCGCGAGCGGCGCGGTGTCGCTCAGTGCCACGAGCGTGTCGAAGGCTGCGGCCGCGTTGCCGTTGCGCAGTTGCAGGTTGGCGGTGTCGATGGCCGGGCGCGGCGCTTGCGGGGCCAGCTCGACGGCCTGCGCGAGCAGCTTTGCTGCTGCGGGTAAGTCGCCGGCTGCCACGCGTTCGGTCGCTTGCTCGCAGAGGTGATGCGCGCGGCGCGTGGCGTAGCTGGCCTGGTCGGACTCGTCCAGTTTCTGCGCCACGTCGGCGGCCTGGGCCCATTCGCGCGAACGCTCGTAAATGGCGAGCAGCGAGAGGCGCGCCTCGTTCTCGTAACGCGTGCCTTCGAGCTTCTGCAGCGCGGCTTCGGCGCGGTCGAGCAGGCCGGCGCGCAGGAAGTCTTGCGCGAGTGCGTGCTGTGCGCGCTCGCGGTCGGTGCGGCTCAGGTCGCCGCGGCCGAGCAGGTGCTCGTGCACGCGCACGGCGCGCTGGTATTCGCCGCGGCGGCGGAACAGGTTGCCGAGCGCGAAGTGCAGCTCTTGCGTGTCGGGATCGTTCTGCACGGCCTCGATGAAGGCGTCGATGGCCTGGTCCTGCTGCTCGTTGAGCAGGAAGTTCAGGCCGCGAAAGTAGGCCTTGGGCGCCTGCCGGTTCTCGAGCTTGAGCTGGCGGATGTCGAAGCGCGATGCGAGCCACCCGAGCACGAAGGCGACGGGCAGGCCGATCAGCAGCCAGCTGGGATCAAAGTCCATGTTGACGTACGGCGGGAAGGTCGGTGGCGGAGATGGACGGTGCCGCGGCCGGGGCGGGCACGGCCGTCGATGCCGTTGTTGTGGAGAGGGCTTCGGTCGCCGAGGGTGCTTGTGCTGCCGCGGCGGCGCGGTGTTTCCACCAGCCCGGCAGCATGCCCAGGGCGCCCACCACGAGCCCGCCGGCAAAGGCGGCGAGCACGACGAGCACCAGCGGTGCGCGCCAGTGGGTGCCGAAGAAGAAGTAGACGGTCGCGTCGTGCTGGTTGTTCAGCGCGAAGGCGAAGAGCGTAAAAAAAATGGCTGCCTTGAGCAGCCACAGGAGGTATTTCATTGCCATTCCCGTTGCCGGAGGCATTCTACGTTTGCAACATCCACGCGGATCAGGCCTTGCGGCCCTTGGCTTCCTTGGCGTCGAGCTCGGCGGTCTTCGCATCGACAGCCTCGCGCAAGGCCTTGCCTGGCTTGAAATGCGGCACCCGTTTTTCCGGGATCTGCACGCTCTCGCCCGAACGCGGATTGCGTCCGATGCGCGGCGGACGCCGGTTGACCGAGAAGCTGCCGAACCCGCGGATCTCGATGCGATGCCCGCGCACCAATGCGTCGCTCATCGCGTCCAGGATGGTCTTGACGGCGTATTCGGCATCGCGGTGCGTGAGCTGCGCAAAGCGCGCTGCGAGTTCTTCGACGAGGTCAGAGCGGGTCATAAGGCCAGTGCAGAGAAAACGTGGACGAAAAAAAAGACAGAGTGGCCAAGCTGAGCGCCTGGCCTGCTCTGTCTTCGGACTCAGCTTACTTGCTGTCGTTGTTGTCGAGCTTGGCGCGCAGCAGGGCGCCCAGGCTCGTCGTGCCCGCGTTTTCGCGTGCCGACTGCTGGCTCAGGTTGGCCATGGCGCCTTGTTCGTCGACCATGTCCTTCTGCTTGATGGACAGCTGGATGTTGCGGGTCTTGCGATCCACGTTCACGACGATGGCGGTGACTTCGTCGCCTTCCTTCAGCACGTTGCGGGCATCTTCGACGCGGTCGCGCGAGATTTCCGAAGCACGCAGGTAGCCGAGGATGTCTTCGCCCAGGTCGATTTCAGCGCCGCGGGCATCAACCGTCTTGACCTTGCCGGTCACGATCTGGCCCTTGTCGTTCACGGTGGTGAACGTGGTGAACGGGTCGCTGTCGAGCTGCTTGATGCCCAGCGAGATGCGCTCGCGGTCGACGTCGACTGCCAGCACGATCGCTTCGACTTCCTGGCCCTTCTTGTAGTTGCGAACGGCGGTTTCGCCGGCTTCGTTCCACGAGAGATCCGAGAGGTGAACCAGGCCGTCGATGCCGGCAGCCAGACCCACGAACACGCCGAAGTCGGTGATCGACTTGATCGGGCCCTTGACGCGGTCGCCACGCTTGGTGTTTTGCGCGAACTCTTGCCACGGGTTGGCCTTGCACTGCTTCATGCCCAGGCTGATGCGGCGCTTGTCTTCGTCGATTTCCAGGACCATGACTTCGACTTCGTCGCCCAGCGAGACGATCTTGTTCGGAGCGATGTTCTTGTTGGTCCAGTCCATTTCGGAGACGTGCACCAGGCCTTCGATGCCGGGCTCGAGCTCGACGAACGCGCCGTAGTCGGCAATGTTCGTGACCTTGCCGAACAGGCGGGTCGATTGCGGGTAGCGGCGCGAAACGCCCATCCACGGGTCGTCGCCCATTTGCTTCAGACCCAGCGAGACACGGTTCTTTTCGGTGTCGAACTTGAGGATCTTGGCGGTGATTTCCTGGCCGGCCTGAACGACTTCGCTCGGGTGGCGGACACGGCGCCATGCCATGTCGGTGATGTGCAGCAGGCCGTCGATGCCGCCGAGGTCCACGAACGCGCCGTATTCGGTGATGTTCTTGACCACGCCGCGGACAACAGCGCCTTCCTTCAGGGTTTCCATCAGCTTGGCGCGTTCTTCGCCCATGCTGGCTTCGACCACGGCACGGCGCGACAGCACGACGTTGTTGCGCTTGCGGTCGAGCTTGATGACCTTGAATTCGAGGGTCTTGTTTTCGTACGGGGTCAGATCCTTGATCGGACGCGTGTCGATCAGCGAACCCGGCAGGAACGCGCGGATGCCGTTGACCAGGACGGTCAGACCGCCCTTGACCTTGCCGCTGGTGGTGCCGGTGACGAAGTCGCCCGATTCCAGGGCCTTCTCGAGGGCGAGCCACGAAGCGAGGCGCTTGGCGGTGTCGCGCGAGAGGATGGTGTCGCCGTAGCCGTTTTCAACGCTGCCGATGGCAACGGAAACGAAATCGCCGGCCTGGACTTCGAGTTCGCCCTTGTCGTTCTTGAACTCCTCGATCGGCACATACGCTTCGGACTTCAGACCGGCGTTGACGACGACGTGGTTGTGTTCGACACGCACGACTTCGGCCGTGATGACCTCGCCGGTGCGCATTTCGGAACGCTTCAGGGACTCTTCGAATAGGTCGGCAAAAGATTCAGACATTTATGGTTCCTTCCGTCAGGCAGGGTTGGCAGGCGCTCTTGCGAAATTGCGTGCGGCTGCTGTGGATCTGGAGACGGCGGTTTTGTGGGCTGGTGCCCGGGTTGGTTGAACAACCAGAAGGCCGGTGCGCTGTCGCGCGAAAAGAGCCTGCTGGAGCGGTAGGCGCCACCCGGAAAACCCGGTTGGCGCGGGCCCTTCAAGCGGACTTGAAAGGCTGCACTTGCTGCCACCAGTCCAACACCGTGTCGATCGATTTTTCGATGGACAGCTGGGAGTTGTCGAGGTGGCGGGCATCCTGCGCCGGCTTCAGAGGAGCGACGCTGCGGGAGGAGTCCCGGGCGTCGCGTGCTTCCAAGTCGGAGCGAAGACTGTCGAGTGTAGCCGAAATACCCTTTGAAATCAACTGCTTATGACGCCGTTCCGCCCTCTGGGCGGCGCTCGCCGTGAGGAAGACCTTGAGCGTGGCGTCCGGGAAGATCACGGTGCCCATGTCGCGGCCGTCGGCTACCAGGCCGGGGAGCTGCCGAAAGCGCTGTTGCAGCGCCAGGAGCGCCTCGCGGACCGCGGGCAGCGTCGAGACGCGCGAGGCGTCCATGCCGGCAGCTTCGGTGCGGATCTCGTCGCTCACATCCTCACCGTCCAGCATCACCTTGCCCTCGGTGAACTGGAGAGGGAGGGCTGCTGCCAGCGCGGCGATCTGCGCCTCGTGCTGCGCATCGGCGCTGAGGCCGGCGCGGCGCATGGCAAGGCCCGTCACGCGGTAGAGCGAGCCCGAATCCAGGTAGTGGTAGCCCAGGAGGCGCGCCACTTCGGCCGCGAGCGTGCCCTTGCCCGAGGCCGTCGGGCCGTCGATGCAGATCACCGGCACCTCGGCGGCCTCGGCGACCGAGAACAGGGTTTCGAAGTAGTCGGGGAAGGTCTTGGCGACGCAGTGCGGCTCGAGGATGCGCACCGGCACGCCCGCCGGGTTGAACGCCGCGAGCGAGAAGCACATCGCCACGCGATGGTCGTCGTACGTGCGGATGCTCGCCGCCTGCCAGCCGGCCTGCGCGAGCGGATGCACCCGGATGAAATCGGGGCCGGCTTCGACCGTGGCGCCGAGCTTCTGGAGCTCGTTGGCCATGGCGTCGATGCGGTCGGTTTCCTTCACCCGCCAGCTGGCGATGTTGCGCAGCGTGCTCGGGCCATCGGCGTAGAGCGCCATGACGGCGAGCGTCATCGCCGCATCGGGGATGTGGTTCGCGTCGAGGTCGATGGCCTTGAGGGGCCAAGCGCCGCGGCGCACTTCGAGCCAGTTCGGACCGCTGTCGACCTCGGCGCCCATCTGGCGGGCCGCGTCGATGAAGCGGATGTCGCCCTGGATCGAATCGGCGCCCACGCCTTCGATCCGGATGCCGGTCTTGCCGGAAACACCCGTGGCGATAGCGCCCAGTGCTATGAAATAACTAGCAGAAGAGGCGTCGGCCTCGACGTGGATGTCGCCCGGCGAGCTGTAGCTGCTGCCGGCGGGAATGGTGAACCGCTCCCAGCCGTCGCGCCGCACCGTAATGCCGAAACGCGCCAGGAGGTTCAGCGTGATCTCGATGTAGGGCTTGGAGATCAGCTCGCCGACCACCTCGATCACGATGTCGTTGCGGGCTGCGATGGGCAGCGCCAGCAGCAGGGCCGTGAGGAACTGGCTGGAGACGTCCCCGCGCACGCGGATCGGCGCGTCGAGCGCCAGGTCGTCATGGTCGACCGGGTGGATGCGCAGCGGCGGGTAACCGGGGTTGCCGAGGTAGTCGATGTTGCAGCCGAGCTGGGTGAGCGCGTCGACCAGGTCGCCGATCGGCCGCTCGTGCATGCGCGGCACGCCGCTCAGTTCGAAATCGCCGCCCAGCAGCGAGAGCGCGGCCGTCAGCGGGCGCATCGCGGTCCCGGCGTTGCCGAGGAACAGCGGCAGCAGCGCCCCGCTGGACTTCAATTGGCCGCCAAGGCCGGTGATCTGCAGCGTGCTCCCCGAAGGCTGGATGCCGCAGCCGAGCGCGCGCAGGGCGTCGAGCATCACGCGCGTGTCGTCGGAGTCGAGCAGGTCGTGGATCGTGGTGGTGCCGCTCGCGAGCGCGGCCAGCAGCAACACGCGATTCGAGATGCTCTTGGAGCCCGGCAGCCGGACCGTGCCGGCGGCACCCACGAGGGGCGGAAGGTCGAGGAATGCGGTCGAGAACATGAGGGTCAGCTGTCCTGCTGCGCCGAGGCGTCGGAGCTCGAATTCGGCTTCCATCGCGCGCGCGCCTTGCTGGCGGAGGCGATGGATTGCTCCAGCCCCTGAAGGTCGCCGGCGGTCATCAGCGCTTCGAGATCATCGAGCGCCTGGCGGACGGCCCGCGACTGTTGGAGCACTTGCTCGCGATTGGCCAGCAGCACATCGCGCCACATGACCGGATCACTGGCGGCGATGCGCGAGAAGTCGCGAAAGCCCGGCCCGGCGAGGTCCAGGAAGCGGTCGCCATCGGGCTGCGCGGTCAGCGCGTTGATGTACGCGAAGGCCAGAAGGTGTGGCAGATGGCTCACGGCGGCGAAGGCGGCGTCGTGCGCTTCATGCGTCATCGTGACGACGTTGGCACCGATGCCGCTCCAGACCTGCGAGGCGCGCTGCACGTTCGAGCGCAGCGTCGTTTTCACTGGCGTCAGCACGACCTGGCGGCCAGTAAAGAGCGAAGCTTCGGCATGCTCGATGCCTGAGACTTCCTTGCCGGCGATCGGATGCGCCGGAACGAAGTTCGCGAACTGCTTCTGCAGGCCGTTGCGGGCGGCTTCGATCACGTCGCCTTTGGTGGAGCCGACGTCCATCACCAGCGTCTCGTTCGAGATGCCATGGCGAATCGCCTTGAACATTGCTTCCGAGGCGGCCACCGGCACGGCCAGCAGGACGAGATCGGCGCCCGACACCGCCAAGAGCGCGGAGGGCGCCGCCACATCGATCACGCCGAGTTGGCGTGCCCGTTCGGTGGTGGAGGGCGACTTGCTGTAGCCGACCACGCGTTTCACCAGCTTCGCGCGCTTGAGCGCGAGCGCAAAGGAGCCGCCCATGAGGCCGCAGCCGATCAATCCAAGTTGCTCGAACATCGTGTCTGTCCGGCTCAGGCTTTGACGGGGTAGGCGCCAAGCACCTTGTAGAACGCGCAGAGTCCGCGCAGCTCGGCCAGCGCCGCGGCCACGTTGGGCTGCGAGGGATGGCCGTCCAGGTCGATGTAGAAGTAGTACTCCCACTGGCCGGTGCGCGCGGGACGCGACTCGAAGCGCGTCATCGACACGTTGTTGGCCTTGAGCGGCACCAGCAGGTCGTGCACCGCGCCGGGCTGGTTCGGCACCGAGACGATCAGGCTCGTGCAGTCCTTGCCCGATGCCGGTGGCATGGCCAGCGTCTGCGGCAGGCAAATCACCGAGAAGCGGGTGCGGTTGTACGAATCGTCCTGGATGGCATGCGCCACGATGTGCAGGCCGAAGCGCGTGGCGGCGCGTTCGCCGGCGAGCCCGGCCCAAGCCGGATTGGAAGCCGCGAGGCGTGCGCCTTCGGCATTGCTCGAGACGGCGCGGCGTTCGGCATTGGGCAGGTGCTTGGACAGCCAGGTCTGGCATTGAGCAAGCGCCTGGGGATGGGCCAGCACGGCCTCGATGCCTTCGAGCGAGTTCTCGCTGCGCAGCAGATGGTGGCGCACCAGCAGGCTGACTTCGCCGACCACATGGGTGGGCGAATGCAGGAACAGGTCGAGCGAGCGGGTGACCACGCCTTCGGTCGAGTTCTCGACGCCGACCACACCGTATTGGGCGCTGCCCGCGGCGGTGGCGTGGAACACCTCGTCGAAGCTGGCGCAATAGATCAGGTCGGCGGCGCCGCCGAAGTATTCGATGGCGGCCTGTTCGCAGAAGGTGCCTTCAGGTCCCAGCACGGCCACGCGCTGCGGCGATTCGAGCGCCAGGCAGGCCGACATGATTTCGCGCCAGATGGCGGCCACATGGAGGTCCTTGAGCGGGCCGCCATTGCTTTTCTGCATCTTGTCGATGACGGCGGCGACGCGGTCGGGGCGAAAGAACGGCGTGCCTTCGCGTTTCTTGACCTCACCGACCAGTTCGGCCAC
Source organism: Variovorax paradoxus EPS (assembly GCF_000184745.1). Classification (NCBI taxonomy): domain Bacteria; kingdom Pseudomonadati; phylum Pseudomonadota; class Betaproteobacteria; order Burkholderiales; family Comamonadaceae; genus Variovorax; species Variovorax paradoxus. The sequence goes on from NC_014931.1 coordinate 1,972,022, forward strand.
GTGGGCCCGCTCGTTGAGCAGGCTCAGCAGGCGTTGATCGAGCGAGTCGATCTGCACGCGCAGATCGGCAAGGCTTTCGGAGTTGTAGTTGGAGGAGGGCGGTGTGGGTGCGGAGGCGGTCATCGGTGCGAGCAGCTAGGGCATGCGCCTAGGCATGCGATCGCGCGAATTCTCGCATGTAGCCCACGAGGGCCTGCACCCCTGCCAGCGGCATGGCGTTGTAGATGCTGGCGCGCATGCCGCCGACCGACTTGTGGCCCTTGAGCTGCAACAGCCCGGCTTCGCGAGCGCCGGCCAGAAAGGCTTCGTTCCGGCTTTCGTCGGCCAGGAAGAACGGCACGTTCATGCGCGAGCGGCAGCTTGCATCGATGCGGTTGGCGTAGAAGTCGGAATCGTCGATGAAGTCGTACAGCAGCCTCGCCTTCTCGATGTTGCGCTGCTCCATCGCGGCCACGCCGGTGAGCGAACCTTCGGTCTGCTGCAGCAGCCACTGGAACGTGAGCCCCGCCATGTAGATGCCCCAGGTCGGCGGGGTGTTGTACATGGAGTTGTTGTCGGCCACGGTCTTGTAGTTGAAGGCGCTCGGGCAGATCTCGAGGGCGTGACCCAGGAGGTCGTCGCGCACGATGACGATCGTGAGGCCCGCCGGGCCCAGGTTCTTCTGCGCGCCGCCGAAGGCGAGGCCCACACGGCTCCAGTCGACGCTGCGCGAAGCCACGTGCGACGAAAAATCGATGATGAGAGGCGCATCGCTGCCGAGTGCGGCGAGGTCAGGCAACTGCTGGAATTCGATGCCATTGATCGTCTCGTTGGTGCACAGGTGCACGTACGAGGCATCCTTGGCGAGCTGCCAGGTCGAGGGATCGGGCAGCTTCGTGTGCTGGTCGTCGGCGTTGCTTGCAGCCACGCGCGCCGTGCAATAGCGCTGCGCTTCCTTGTGCGACTTGATGCTCCAGCTGCCGGTGATGACGAAATCGGCGGTTTTGCCGCGCGACAGGTTCATCGGCACTATGGCGTTTTCGCCAAGGCCGCCACCCTGCATGAACAGGATGTGGAAGTGGGAGGGAATAGCCAGCAGCGTGCGGATGTCGGCTTCGGCCTGCGTGCAGATCGCGCCGAATTCCTTGCCGCGATGGCTCATTTCCATCACGCTCATGCCGCTGCCGTTCCAGTCGAGCATTTCGGCGGCGGCGCGCTGCAGCACCGCCTCCGGCATGGCAGCCGGACCGGCCGAGAAGTTGTAGGGGCGCTTGCCGGCCGGCGTCTGCTGCTGAGTCACGTTGATTTACTTCTTGGTGGAGGCCTTGGCTGGTGCCTTGGCGGGTGCGGAACCCTGGGCCGGGGCATCGGTCGGAGCGCCGAGTGCCTTGGCAACGTTGGTGTCGAGCGCGCGCATCTTGGGTTCGATCGAGGCGCGGGTTTCGGCCACCAGCTTTTCCGTCAATGCGGTCTGCATCTTCGGATTCAGGTCCTGATACTTCTTGCTGAGCGGGGAGTTGATCCAGGCCAGCAGTTGCTTGAGCTCGTCTTCGCTGAAGTTCTGCTCGAGCAGCGGGGTCAGGGCGCCCGGTGCCAGTTGCACGGCCTTGTCGCGCACGAGGGGGTAGGCGTCGTCGAAGTACTTCTTCAGCTCGGCGTCGGCAGCCTTGGCGGCCGATTCGCGCTTGGCCTCAGGCACTTGCGTCTGCAGGTATTGCGAACCGGCTTGCGCGATCGGGGCACTCGACTGCTCGACCAGGCCGCGCGCCAGCGACTCGATGCCGGGGCGCTGGATGTCGATGAACTGCTTGATCAGCGTGGCCTTGTCCTGGGCCATGGCGGCCATCGAGCTGCTGGCCAAAGCTACCGTCAGAAGTGCGAGTTTGATTTTTTTCACTGAGGATTCTCCGTTGAAGATGAGGAAGTATCGTCCGCGTCCGGCTCGCTTTCGCCGTTCGCGTCGTTCTCGACGATACGTTGTAGCCCGCTGAGTTTGGCGCCTTCGTCAAGCCCGATCAGCGTGACGCCTTGCGTCGCGCGACCCAGTTCACGAATTTCGGCAACCCGGGTGCGCACAAGCACGCCCTTGTCGGTGATGAGCATGATCTCATCGTCCGCATGCACGAGGGTGGCGGCAACGACCTTGCCGTTGCGCTCACTCTGTTGAATCGCGATCATGCCTTTGGTTCCGCGGCCGTGACGCGTGTATTCCGTAATGCTTGTTCGCTTTCCGTAACCATTTTCCGTGGCGGTGAGCACGCTCTGCTGCTCGTCTTCGGCCACCAGCATGGCGATCACACCCTGGCCCGGGTCGAGCGACATGCCGCGCACGCCGCGCGCATTGCGGCCCAGCGGGCGGACGTCGTCTTCGGCGAAGCGCACGGCCTTGCCGCCGTCGCTGAAGAGCATCACGTCATGCTTGCCGTCGGTGAGGGCGGCGCCGATCAGATAGTCGCCGTCGTCCAGGTTCACGGCAATGATGCCGCCCTTGCGCGGGTTGTTGAACTCGTCGAGCGCGGTCTTCTTGACGGTGCCCATCGAGGTCGACATGAACACGTACTGGTCAGCCGGGAAGTTGCGCTTCTCGCCGGTCAGGGCGAGCGCGACGTTGATCTTCTCGCCCTCTTGCAGCGGGAACATGTTGACGATCGGCCGGCCGCGCGAGCCGCGCGAACCCGCCGGCACTTCCCACACCTTGAGCCAGTAGAGCCGGCCGCGGTTGGAGAAGCACAGGATGTAGTCGTGCGTGTTGGCAATGAAGAGCTGGTCGATCCAGTCGTCTTCCTTCGTGGCGGTGGCCTGCTTGCCGCGGCCGCCGCGCTTCTGCGCACGGTATTCGCCCAGCGGCTGGCTCTTGATGTAGCCGCTGTGCGAGAGCGTGACCACCATGTCGGTCGGGGTGATCAGGTCTTCGGTCGAGAGGTCGAACGCGCTGTGCTCGACCAGGCTGCGGCGTGCGCCGAGCTTGCTCTGGCCGAACTCCTGCTTGATGGTGCCCAGCTCGTCGCCGATGATGACCGACACGCGCTCGGGCTTGGCAAGGATGTCGAGCAGGTCGTCGATCTCTGCCATCACATCCTTGTACTCGGCGACGATCTTGTCTTGCTCGAGGCCGGTCAGGCGTTGCAGGCGCATCTGCAGGATTTCTTGCGCTTGCGTTTCCGAGAGGCGGTAGAGGCCATCCGAGCCCATGCCGAATTCGCGCTCGAGGCCTTCGGGGCGGTAGTCGTCGGCGTTGATCACGCCACCATCGGCGCGCGAACGCGTGAGCATTTCGCGCACCAGCTTGCTGTCCCAACTGCGGGTCATCAGCTCTGCCTTGGCGACGGGCGGCGTCGGCGATTCGCGGATGATGCGAATGAACTCGTCGATGTTGGCCAGCGCCACCGCCAGGCCTTCGAGCACATGGCCGCGTTCGCGGGCCTTGCGCAGCGTGAAGACGGTGCGGCGCGTGACCACTTCGCGACGGTGCTGCAGGAAGACCTCGATCAGGTCCTTCAGGTTGCACAGCTTGGGCTGGCCGTTGACCAGCGCCACCATGTTGATGCCGAAGGTGTCCTGCAGCTGCGTCTGCTTGTAGAGGTTGTTGAGCACGACCTCGGGCACTTCGCCGCGCTTGAGCTCGATCACCAGGCGCATGCCCGACTTGTCGGACTCGTCCTGGATGTGGCTGATGCCTTCGATCTTCTTCTCGTGCACCAGCTCGGCCATGCGCTCCTGCAGCGTCTTCTTGTTGACCTGGTAGGGGAGCTCATCGACGATGATCGCCTGGCGCTGGCCGCGGTCGATGTCCTCGAAGTGGCACTTGGCGCGCATCACGACCTTGCCGCGACCGGTGCGGTAGCCGTCCTTCACACCATTGATGCCGTAGATGATGCCGGCGGTGGGGAAGTCGGGCGCAGGCACGATTTCCATCAGCTCGTCGATGGTCGCTTGCGGATTGCGCAGCAGGTGGAGGCAGGCGTCCACCACTTCATTCAGATTGTGCGGCGGGATATTGGTGGCCATGCCGACCGCAATACCGCCGGAGCCATTGACCAGTAAATTCGGCAACTGGCTCGGCAAAACTTTCGGCTCTTTTTCGGAGCCGTCGTAATTGTCCTGAAAGTCGACGGTTTCCTTGTCGATATCGGCCAGCATTTCATGCGCAATTTTGGCCAGCCGGATTTCCGTATAACGCATTGCGGCTGCGTTGTCTCCATCGACCGACCCGAAGTTGCCCTGGCCATCGACCAGCATGTGGCGCATCGAGAAGTCCTGCGCCAATCGCACGATGGTGTCGTAGACCGATTGATCGCCGTGCGGATGGTATTTACCGATCACGTCACCGACGATACGGGCCGACTTTTTGTACGGCCTGTTCCAGTCGTTGTTGAGCTCATGCATGGCGAAGAGCACGCGCCGGTGCACGGGCTTGAGGCCGTCGCGTGCATCGGGGAGCGCCCGGCCCACGATCACGCTCATTGCGTAATCGAGATAGCTGCTGCGCATTTCCTCTTCGAGACTGATGGGCAGGGTTTCTTTGGCGAAGGATGTCATTGAGCGAGAGGCTGGCGGCAGGAAGGCGAAATTTTACGCTGTGAGGGGTGTCGCTCCGCCGCAACACAAGCCGGCTATTCCGCCTCCGTCCTACGCTTCGGGGGCGTCCGGCGGCCTGTTTGCCAAAGACCCTATGGCACAATCGTCTCAACGTTTTGGGTGGTGGTCACTTAAAGCGTCCTTGATTCGCAGCGCGGCTGCGGCTTTTTCCCCAAGAGGAGAACCATGAAGAAACTGAATAAAGTGGCGATGATGTTTGCAGTCGCTGCGCTCGCCACTGCCGCCGGCGCGCAGACCCGTGTCACCGCTGCGAACGGCGGTCCTACGATCGACAACTGGCAAAACGGCACCGGCGAGCTGGTCTGGAAGAACGGCACGAACGAACTGTGCTGGCGTGATGCCAACTGGACGCCGGCTACCGCCGCCGCCGGTTGCGACGGCGCTTTGGTTCCCGCAGTCGCTGCGCCTGCAGCACCTGGCGCAGCTCCCGTTGCTCCTGGCGCACCGCCGGCCGTCGCTGCTTCGAAGGTGACCTTCGCTGCCGACGCATTCTTCGACTTCGACAAGTCGGTTCTGAAGCCTGAAGGTCGCGCCAAGCTGACCGACCTGGTCGAGAAGATCCGTGGCGTCAACCTCGAAGTGATCATCGCTGTGGGCCACACCGACTCGATCGGTACGGACGCCTACAACCAGCGTCTGTCGGTGCGTCGCGCCGAAGCCGTCAAGGCCTTCCTGGTCTCGAAGGGCATCGAACGCAACCGCGTCTACACCGAAGGCAAGGGCGAGAAGCAGCCAGTGGCTGACAACCGCACCAAGGAAGGCCGCGCCAAGAACCGTCGCGTGGAAATCGAAGTGGTCGGCACCCGCGCCAACTAATCAATCGATTCCATCGATGATGAAAACCCCGCCTCGGCGGGGTTTTTTTATGCCTGTCGAATTCCGTTGGCAAGCATTCGACAAGATCGCCCGATACAGGTCATCCATTGCCCGCTTCATAATTGCCATATGACAGAAAACGTGAATGCCGATCCGGCAGAACTCGCCAAGTTTTCAGAACTTGCGCATCGATGGTGGGATTTGGAGAGCGAATTCCGCCCGCTGCATGAAATCAATCCGTTGCGCCTGGAATGGATTGACGGTATTGCGCCAATTTCTCAGCGCCGCGTTGTCGATATCGGTTGCGGTGGCGGAATCCTCGCCGATTCGATGGCCCGAAAGGGCGCCGAGGTGCTGGGCATCGATCTGGCGGGCAAAGCGCTCAAGGTCGCTCAGCTGCACGCGCTCGAAGCCGGTACGCGCGGCGTCAAGTACCGCGAGATCAGCGCCGAAGCACTCGCTGCTGAGCAGCCCGGCAGCTTCGATGTCGTCACCTGCATGGAAATGCTGGAGCACGTGCCGAAGCCCGCCTCGGTGATCCAGGCCTGTGCCACGCTGGTCAAGCCCGGTGGGTGGGTCTTCTTCTCGACCATCAACCGCAATTTAAAGTCCTTCGCGCTGGCGATCGTTGGCGCGGAATACATCCTTGGCATGCTGCCGCGCGGCACCCATGAATATGCGAAGCTGATTCGCCCCAGCGAGCTTGCGTCCTACTGTCGCGCGGCGGGCCTCGATCTGCGGCACGCCCGCGGCATGGAGCACAACCCGCTGACCCGCCGGTACTGGCTCAGTGCCGATACCAGCGTCAATTACATGTTTGCTACGCAGAGGCCTCCGCTGCCGGGCGCGCAGCGATGAAGGGGGCACTCACGCAAGCCGTGCTGTTCGACCTCGATGGCACGCTGATCGATAGCGCGCCTGACCTGGGTGCTGCCGCCGACAAGATGCGAACGGATCGTGGCCTCGAATCCTATCCTCTCGAACGCTATCGCCCGCATGCGGGTTCAGGTGCGCGCGGCATGCTCGGCGTGGCATTCGGCATCACGCCTGATGCTCCCGAATTCCCCGAGCTGCGGGAAGAATTCTTTGTCGCCTATGAGCGTCGCATGTTGCTCAACACGCAGGTGTTCGATGGCATCCAGGCGCTGATCGACGCCATCCAGGCGCGCGGCCTGCTCTGGGGTGTGGTCACCAACAAGTCGATGCGATTCACGGACCCGTTGACTCGGGCAATGCCGCTCTTCGCCAGCGCTGGCGCCATCGTGAGCGGCGACACCACGCCGTATGCCAAGCCGCATCCCGAACCGCTGCACGAAGCGGCGCGCCGATTGGGTGTTCCCTCCGAAGCATGCATCTACGTGGGCGACGACGAGCGCGACATCATCGCGGGCCGTGCGGCCGGCATGCGGACCGTGGCCGCCACCTATGGCTACATGGGTTCGCGGGCCGATGCCACGCTCTGGGAGGCCGACGTCTCAATCTCTTTGCCCATGGAGCTCTTGCATTTGCTCGATAGCGCCTAAAATAGGGCGCTTGGGGCTGCACTGGTTTCGACGTGGGTTCGGAGTCGCAGCGGGGCATGTCGAGCTGAATGCGCTCGTAAAACAGATTCAAACAAACTAACTGCAAACGACGAACGTTTCGCACTCGCTGCTTAATTGCCAGTGAGCTTTGCAACAGCAGGCCGATGGGCTGGGCAAGGGGGTGACAGAGCAATCTGAATCCTCCCGGCTGCAAAGATAATTACATCGGCTGGCTCCGATCCGGGTACCTTGGGTCGGGGCGAGAAAATAGGGTGCTGGCGTCCGGTTTAGCGTGTGACTGCGCGACTCCGGAAGCGAGACTCAAATCAGATCACTAAACATGTAGAACTGCGCGATGAAGGCTTGCGGACGGGGGTTCAAATCCCCCCAGCTCCACCACTCAACAGAACGGCAGTCGTTGTCACCAACGACTGCCGTTTTTTCTTGCTTCAGCCTCTGAAGTTCAGTAGCACTGAAACAGCACGCCGGATTCCGCCGGTGCCCTGCCGATCCACTTGGGCGTCAGGCTCTTCGCACTGCAGTAGTCCGCCGCCAGCGTGTAGCTGGGCGCACGCAGCACGCCTTCGCGAAACGGCACGATCTCGTTCGGGGCCGTGCAACCGGTGATGACGGTGGTGATCAAGGCAAGCGGAAGGAGAGGAGTGCGCCAATTCATCGGGGCATTCTAAGACGCGAGGTTCGAGCCCGTACCGGACGTGCGTCCAGGATAGAGGTACGTGCAATACGCACCGGACTTGCCGAAAAGTTGCTGTGCGAGCATCACCGGGTCCTCGCCCTTGTGCTTCTCGTAGAGCACCGGTCCCCAGATGATGAAGCCGTCGATGCTGAGAGTCCTGGGGGCGGGTTCGATGGCCTTCCAAGCGTGCGCGAACTTCGAGATCCAGGCCAAGGCCTCGGTCAATGCGTGATTGGGAGCGGGAGCCATATCTTCGGTCGTAGACATTGCGACATCCTTGATGAAATGACTGTACAAATATACAGTAAAATCCTCTCATGGAAAATATCCCGGCCACCCTTTGGATTGCCGCCTGCGCGCATCGATTGCGGCAGCGCTGGCACTCGGTCGACGTCTTCGAACTGGAAGACATGGCGCGCACGCTTCGACGCGATGCGCGGCTGAGGGCCATGCCGCCCGAGGATGCGGCCGACGATTGGCTTCGTCCTCTCACGGGAACCTCGACGCAAGGGCCGGCCGCTCCACCCAACCGGTTGCCTTCAGGGCCACTTCCGATTTCTCCTTGACGGGTCAGCCGTCCCCCGCCAGCCACCTGTGCGGGGTCCTTGATGCCATGCCAGCAGAAAGGCTTGAGCCCAGCGTCACCGCTGGGTTTTTTTTGCCCGATCGCGAGGCTATAGTCGGCCAGCGCCGTCACAGCGCAACCCCCAGACCTTCGCAGATCCTCAAAGGACGTTCGTGCCGGATTCACTGACTTCCACGCTGACCAGCTACTACGACACGGTGCCCTACGACTCGCACCCGTTCCCACAGTCCGCGATGGAGCACCTGGAGGCGCTGGCCTTCTTGTTCGGCCTTGATGCGCCTGCTCCCGCCACGGCCCGCGTGCTCGAATTAGGTTGCGCGGCCGGCGGCAACCTGATTCCCTTCGCGGCACGCCATCCCGAGGCGAGCGCCCTCGGCGTCGACCTGTCGCCTGTGCAGGTGTCGCAAGGCGTCGCAGCTATCGCCCATGCGAGCCTGTCGAACGTGGAGTTGAGGGCATTCAACATCGCCGACATCGACGCCTCGTTCGGCCAGTTCGACTACATCGTTTGCCACGGCGTCTACAGCTGGGTGCCAGGGCCGGTGCAGGACGCGATCCTGCGCATCTGCTCCGAGAACCTCGCGCCGAACGGCGTGGCCTACGTGAGCTACAACGTGTACCCGGGCTGGAAGGCGCGCGAGATCGTCCGCGACGCGATGATTCTCCGCGGCGGCCCTCGCGACACGCCCGACGAAAAGCTGGCCTATGCGCGCGGCATGCTCGAGTTCCTCGAGCAGTCGGCGCGCCCCGACAGCGTGCTCAAGAAAACGCTCGAAGAGACGATGCCGATCGTGCGTGGCGCCAATAGCTCCTACCTGCTGCACGAATTCCTCGAGCCCTGCAACGAGCCGTGCTACTTCAAGGAGTTCGCCGCGCGTGCCGACGCCCGCGGCCTGGCTTACCTGTGCGATGCGGAGCCCTCGACCATGTTCGTGCAGAACTACGGCGAGAAGGTGCGCGATCCGCTGCTGCGCGAATGCGGCGGCAGCCAGATCATGATGGAGCAGTACCTCGATTTCCTGGTCAACCGCACCTTCCGCCAGACCCTCCTGGTCAAGCAGGAGTGCGCCCGGGACATCCGCTACCGCCTCGATCCGGCGCGCATCCGTGCCCTCGAATTCGCCGGCGTGTTCACCACAGAGGACGGTGGCGCGCTGACGCTCGATGCGCGCGAGCAGCCCTGCCATGCGATGCGCAATCTCAAGGTCACGCTGCGCCTGCCCGCGCACAAGGCCGTGGCGCAGGTGCTGGAGGCGCGCTATCCCGCGTCCGTGTCGGCAGAAGCTCTGATCGATGCCGCGGCAAAGCTCAACGGCGAGCCGCGCGATGCGGTCGAACGCGTCGTGCTGGCCATGCTCGAGGAACTGGTGATCCTCGGCGCCTTGCGGTTCCGGCGCACGCCGGTGTCTGCGGCGACCGAGGTGTCCGGCCTTCCGCAGGCCCTGTCCACCGTGCGGGGCGCGCTCGGCCTTGCGCTCACGGCCGGCGCCAATGCCCAGGCCTGCAACCAGTGGCACGAGCCCGTCGGCCTCACGTTGCTGGAGCGCAGCCTGCTGCCGCTGCTCGACGGCGCACATTCGCACGAAGCGCTTGCCGAGCACCTGGCCAGTGAAGTGCGGGCTGATCGCCTGCGCTTCATCAAGGACGAGAAGCCGCTGACCGAGCCCGAGGCGCTGAAGGAATTCGCGCAGCAGCAGGTCGCGCTGGCCCTGAAGGACCTGCGGCGCAAGGCGCTGCTCACGGCCTGACCGTTCCCGTTTTCATTCCCTCGTTCTTCATCCAACTCAAAGAGGAGACTTCCCATGCAGCAATTCCAATGGACGCCGACATTGCGCGCCGCCGTCGCAGCCGCGCTCGCGCTGACTGCCGCGGGCGCGTCGCAGGCGGCCTCGCAGGCGCCGGTCGCGGCCGAGCACGGCATGGTCGTGAGCGCGCAGCACCTGGCCAGCAAGGTCGGCGTCGATGTGCTCAAGCGCGGCGGCAACGCGGTCGATGCGGCGGTTGCCGTGGGCTATGCGCTGGCGGTGGTGTACCCGGCAGCGGGTAACCTCGGCGGCGGCGGTTTCATGACCGTGCAACTGGCCGACGGCCGCAAGACCTTCCTAGACTTCCGCGAGAAGGCGCCGCTGGCCGCTACGGCCAACATGTACCTGGACAAGGACGGCAACGTCATCAAGGGCCTGAGCACCAACGGCCACCTCGCCGTCGGCGTGCCGGGCTCGGTGTCGGGCATGGAATACGCGCGCGAGAAGTACGGCACGATGAAGCGCGCCGACCTCATCGCTCCCTCGATCCAGTTGGCCGACAAGGGCTTCGCGCTGGAGCAGGGCGACATCGACATGCTGTGGACCTCCACCGCCGATTTCCAGAAAGACCCGGTCTCCGGCGCGATCTTCCTGAACAAGGGGCAGCCTTTCCAGGTCGGCCAGAAGCTCGTGCAGAAGGACCTCGCCAAGACGCTGAAGGAAATCAGTTCCAAGGGCACCGACGGCTTCTACAAGGGCTGGGTCGGCAAGGCGATCGTGGCATCGAGCCAGGCCGGCAAGGGCATCATCACGCAGGCCGACCTCGACCAGTACAAGACGCGCGAACTCGCCCCGGTCGAGTGCGACTACCGCGGCTACCGCGTGGTGTCGGCACCGCCCCCGAGCTCGGGCGGCGTGATCATCTGCGAGATGCTCAACATCCTGGAGGGCTACCCGCTCAAGGACCTGGGCTTCCGCTCGGCGCAATCGGTGCACTACCAGATCGAAGCCATGCGCCACGCCTACGTGGACCGCAACAGCTATCTGGGCGACCCCGACTTCGTGAAGAACCCGCTCGATCGCCTGCTCGACAAGGGCTACGCGGAGAAGATCCGCGCGGCCATCGATCCAAAGAAGGCGGGCGTCTCCAAGGACATCAAGCCCGGCGTCGCGCCGCACGAAGGCAGCAACACCACCCACTACTCGATCACCGACCAGTGGGGCAATGCGGTCTCGGTCACCTACACGCTGAACGACTGGTTCGGCGCCAAGGTCACGGCCGACAAGACCGGCGTGCTGCTGAACAACGAGATGGACGACTTCACCTCCAAGATCGGCGTGCCCAACATGTACGGCCTGGTGCAGGGCGAGGCCAACGCCATCGCCCCGGGCAAGCGCCCGCTGAGCTCGATGAGCCCGACCATCGTTTCCAAGGACGGCAAGCCGGTGTTCGTGGTCGGCACGCCCGGCGGCAGCCGCATCATCACGGCGGTGCTGCACACGATCCTGAACGTGGTCGACTACGGCATGAACGTGCAGGAAGCCGTCGATGCGCCGCGCTTCCACCAGCAGTGGCTGCCCGACGTCACCAACGTCGAGACCTTCGCCATCAGCCCCGACACCCGCAAGATCCTGAGCGACATGGGCCACAACCTGGGCGTGCCGCAGCCGGCGAACCACCTCGCGGCGATCATCGTCGGCGCGCCGTCGCTGGGCGGCAAGCCGGTCGGCGCCAACCGCTTCTACGGCGCGAACGACCCCCGCCGCAACACCGGTCTGGCGGCCGGGTACTGATCCTGCAAACTCAGGGCGGTCGTGCCACGCTGGCGCGGCCGCCTTTTTCATTTCCCATGCATCTGCAAGACATCCTCTACACCCAGGGCTTCGGCACGCGACGCGTTTGCGCGGGGCTGGTCCAGCAAGGCCACGTGACCATCGACGGCAAGGCCGTGACGGACCCCTTCGCCGACGTCGACCCCGAAGGCCTTCTCTACACCGTGCAGGGCACGCCGTGGGCCTATCACGAGAAGGCCTACCTGATGCTGCACAAGCCGGCCGGCACCGAGTGCTCGCAGAAGCCTTCGACCTACCCGAGCATCTACACGCTGCTGCCGTCGCCGCTGCGCCTGCGGCCCAACAAGGGCGCGGTACAGGGCGTGCAGGCCATCGGCCGGCTCGACCAGGACACCACCGGTCTCCTGCTGATGACCGACGACGGCCAGTTCATCCACAAGATGGGCTCGCCCAAGCACCACGTGCCCAAGGTCTACGAGGTGACGGCGAAGCACCCGGTGGACGAGGCGCAGATCGCGAAGCTGCTGGCCGGCGTGGTGCTCGACGACGACCCGAAGCCGGTGCGCGCGGCGGCCTGCGAATCCGACAGCCCGCTGCACCTGCGGCTCACGCTCACCGAGGGCAAATACCACCAGGTCAAGCGCATGCTGGCCGCGGTGGGCAACCGGGTCGAGGGCCTGCACCGTTCGCGCATCGGCGAGCTGTCGCTGCCCGCGGACCTGGCGCCGGGGCAGTGGCGCTGGCTGACGGCCGAAGAAGTGGCAGCGCTGCGTGCGCCGACGAAACCTGCCAAGCCGCCACAGTAGGGGCAGAAGGGGAGAGAAAGAGCGCCGGAACGGTCAGCCAGCCTTCAGGGCCGGCCGTTAAGATCCTCAGCTCTTTCCCGGAACCTTCCCCTTGCGACTCCCTGCCCGCCCGAACGGCCGCGTTGCGGCCTTCCTGTTTTCCTGCCTGACCGTCCTGGTGGCCCACGCCGCCACCGCCGCGCCGGCCGAACCTCCTCCCATCTTCGTGCTCAACTCGCTGGACGCCAACGTCAGCGTGATCAACCCGGTCGACTGGACCGAGAAGCTGCGCATTCCCACGGGCAAGGAGCCGCACCACATCTACATGACGCCTGACGAAAAGTCGGTCATCGTGGCGAATTCGGCGGGCGATTCGCTCACGTTCCTCAATCCGAAGACGGCGGAGGTGCAGCGGGTGGTCTACGGGATCATCGATCCGTACCAGCTGCAGTTCTCGCGCGACATGAAGTGGTTCGTCACCGCGGGCAACCGGCTCAACCACGTGGACGTGTACCGCTGGGACGGCAAGGACCTGAAGCTCGCCAAGCGGATCGCCTCGGGCAAGACGCCCAGCCACATCTGGATCGACAACACCAGCACCATTGCCTACGTGACGATGCAGGACAGCGACGAGATGATCGCCATCGACCTGCCCACGCAGACCATCCGCTGGCGCGTGGCCACCGGCGCGATGCCGGCCGACATTTACGGCATTCACAACGACAAGACCCTGCTGGTGGGCCTGACCGGCAGCGACGGCGTGCAGGTGTTCGACGTGGCCGGCACCGAGCCCAAGCTGGTCGGCAAGATCCCCACCGGCAAGGGCGCGCACGCCTTCCGCTCGGCCGGCGACGGCAAGAGCGTGTTCGTGAGCAACCGGGTGGCCAACACGATCAGCCGCATCGACATCGCGACGCTGAAGGTCAGCGCGACCTACGCGGTGCCGGGCGGCCCCGACTGCATGGACGTGTCGGCCGATGGCAAGACGCTGTACGTCACCTCGCGCTGGGCCAAGAAGCTCAGCGTGATCGACCTGGCCACGCAGAAGGTGGTGCGGCAAGTCAACGTCGGCCGTTCGCCACACGGCGTCTGGACCCTCGACCATGCCAAGCGCATCTAGCCGCGCCCGCCGGGCCATCGCGCTGGCGATGGCCGTCGCTGTCGTCCCCGCCGCCTGGGCGCAGGGCGGCACCTGCGAAAAGCCGGTCTACCTGACCTTCGACACCGGCCACATGGGCATCGCCCCGCTGGTGGCCGAGGTGCTCAAGCGGCAGGACGTTCGCGTCACCTTCTTCGCCGCCGCCGAGCGCACGACGACCGATGGTGACAGCCTCGACAACCACTGGGCGCCCTGGTGGAAGGCGAGGGCGGCCGAGGGCAACGAGTTCGCCTCGCACACCTACGACCACACCTACTGGCGCGCCGACCTGAAGGGCACCACGCCGACCTTCCGGGTGAAGCCCTCGGCGGGCGCTTTCGCCGGCCGCGAGTTCACCTGGACCGCCGCCGAGTACTGCGCCAACATCAGCAAGGCCTCCGATCGGCTGGCGCTCATCACCGGCAAGAAGCCGCTGCCGCTGTACCGCGCGCCGGGCGGCAAGACTTCGCCCAAGCTGCTGGCGGCCGCCAAGGCCTGCGGTTATGAGCACGTGGGCTGGGCGCCCGCCGGCTTCCTCGGCGACGAACTCCCGAGCGAGAAGTTCAGCAACGAGAAACTGCTGACGCAGGCGCTGGACACCATCCGCCCCGGCGACATCCTGCTCGCGCACCTGGGCATCTGGTCGCGCAAGGACCCGTGGGCGCCGGCCAACCTGGAGCCGCTGATCGTCGGCCTGAAGGCCAAGGGCTTCTGCTTCCAGACCCTGCGCCAGCATCCGGACTACCGCGCCTGGATCGCATCCCACCCCTGAGGTTGCCGCCGTGATCGACTGGTTGACGGACCTTTTCTCCGCCCTGCAGGGCTGGTTCTTCGAGGCGGCGGTGCAGCCGCTGGTGTACGCGGTCGGCCTGGGCGGCTGGACCGAGGACGCCTTCGACGCCACCGGCTGGCTGCTGGTCGGCTTCATCCAGATCGTCGTGCTGCTCGCGGTGATCGGGCCGCTGCAGCGCTGGCGCTCGGTGGAACCGGTGGTCGACCGCCACGCGATCCGCATCGACGTGCTCTACACGCTGATCCACAAGCTTGGGCTTTTCCGCCTTGCGCTCTTCTTCACGCTGCAGCCTTTCTTCGACGATGCGCTGGGGAGCCTGCGTACGGCCGGGTGGGGCACCTTCCACCTGGACGAAGTCTGGCCCGGCGTGACCGACGTGCCGGTGGTGGCCTTTGCCATCTACCTCGTGGTGCTCGACTTCGTCGGCTACTGGATCCACCGCGGCCAGCACCAGTTCAACTGGTGGTGGGGCCTGCATTCGCTGCACCACTCGCAGCGCCAGATGACGATGTGGAGCGACGACCGCAACCACCTGGTCGACGACATCGTCCACGACGCGATCATCGTCATCGTGGCGCAACTGATCGGCGTGGCGCCGGGGCAGTTCATTGCCTTCGTCGCCTTCACGCAGCTCAGCGAAAGCCTGCAGCACGCGAACCTGAGGCTGAGCTTCGGCGCGATCGGCGAGCGGCTCTGGGTCAGCCCGCGCTTCCACCGGCTGCATCACAGCATCGGCCTCGGCCATGAGTCGCGCGGCAAGAGCACGCTGGGCGGCCACAACTTCGGCGTGCTGCTGCCCTGGTGGGACATGCTGTTCCGCACCGCGAACTTCGAGGACCGCTACGACCCGACCGGTATCCGCGACCAGGTCGAGCCAGACGCCAGCGGCCGCACGCGCGACTACGGCCGGGGCTTCTGGGCGCAGCAGTGGCTGGGCCTCAAGCGCATGGTCGGCCGCGGCTGAATCGCCCCGGGCCGGATCCCAGGCGTTATCCTCGCTGCCTCATGCGCCTGCTCCTCGACTCCTTCTGGCGCGCGGTCGCCTATTGCATGCTGCCGCGCGTGATCGTGCTGTCGCTGCTGCCGCTGGGCCTGATGGTGCTGCTGGCCGCGGGGCTCGGCTATTTCTATTGGGACTCGGCCGTCACCTGGACTCGCAGCGCGCTCGACGCCTGGCCGCTGCTCGCGAGCTTCTGGGCCTGGATCGGACGGCTTTTCTCGGGCGACGTGACCTTCGTGCTGGCCTCGCTGGTGGTGGTGTTCGCCGCCACGCCGCTGATCGTGGTGGTGTCGCTGCTGATCGTGGCGGGGCTGATGTCCCCCGCGCTCACCAAGCTCGTGGGCGAACGCCGTTTTCCGTCGTTGGAGCAGAAGAAGGGCGCTTCCTTCCTCGGCAGCGTGGCGCGTTCGCTGGGCGTGACCCTCCTCGCGTTGCTGGCGCTGGTGGTCTCGATGCCGCTCTGGCTCATTCCGCCGCTGGTGTTGATTCTTCCCCCGCTCATCTGGGGCTGGCTCACCTACCGGGTCATGAGCTTCGACGCCCTGGCCGAGCACGCGAGCCCCGAGGAGCGCGCCACCTTGCTGCGCACCCACCGGTTGCCGCTCCTGTGCATCGGCGTGCTGTGCGGTTACCTCGGCGCCGCACCGAGCATCGTCTGGGCTTCTGGGTTGCTGTTCGCCGCCGCCTTCTTCGTGCTGGTGCCGATCGCGATCTGGATCTACACACTGGTCTTCGCCTTCTCGGCACTCTGGTTCGCGCACTATTGCCTCGATGCCCTGGCCCAGCTGCGCACGCAGCGCGCCGCGGCGCTGGCCTCGGCCGAAGGCGGCACGCCCGCCCTCGAGGCGGCCGAAGCCAACCAGGCCGCTCTTTCTCAATGGGGTTCACCATGACACGCGCATTCGGTCTCATCGTCGTCGGCGACGAGATCCTCTCCGGCAAGCGCGCCGACAAGCACATGCCCAAGGTCATCGAGCTGCTCGCCGCGCGCGGCCTGCAGCTGGGCTGGGCGGAGTACGTGGGCGACGAGCCGACGCGCATCACCGCCGCGCTCATGCGCGCCTTCGCCTCGGGCGACATTGTGTTCTCGACCGGCGGCATCGGCGCCACGCCCGACGACCACACCCGCCAGTGCGCCGCCAAGGCCTTGCGCGTGCCGCTCGCGCTGCACCCCGAAGCCGAGGTGCTGATCCGCGAACGCATGCAGGACACGGCCAAGGAGCAGGGCACCGTCTACGAGCCCGACCGGCCCGACAACATCCACCGCCTGAACATGGGCGTGTTCCCGCAGGGCGCGACGATCATCCGCAATCCCTACAACAAGATCCCGGGCTTCAGCGTCGAGCATGTGCATTTCGTGCCGGGCTTCCCGGTCATGGCCTGGCCGATGATCGAATCGGTGCTCGACACCCGCTATGCCGATCTCTTCACCCGCAACGCCATCGCCGAGAAGTCGGTGATCGTTTTCGGTGCGATGGAGGCCACCCTCACGCCCCTGATGCAGGCCATCGAGGAGACCCACGCGGGCATCAAGGTGTTCAGCTTGCCGAGCGTCGATCACCCCCAATACGGCCGTCACATCGAGTTGGGCGTCAAAGGCGACCCCGGCCGGCTCGATGCGGCCTATACCCAGCTGATCGAAGGGTTGCACACTTTCGATGCCAAGCTTGGCCCAGAATTGGTGCGTTAAAAGTCAATGCACCAAACTGGTGACGCCTCGCACGTATTTAAGCGGTGCATCTGTTCATAAAGCCTCATTCCGTGAGGCGACAATGGCACAGAAACTGCATCCTTCGTTCCCGTATTCCTAACCACCATCCAACTCAGGAGAAACTGATGGCAAAGACCGTCGCCGATGTACTCAAGCTCGTCAAGGAAAACGAGGTCAAGTTCATCGACTTCCGCTTCACCGACACCCGTGGCAAAGAGCAGCACGTCACCGTGCCGGTCTCGGCTTTCGATGAAGACAAATTCACGTCGGGGCACGCGTTCGACGGCTCGTCCATCGCTGGCTGGAAGGGGATCGAAGCTTCGGACATGCAGCTCATGCCCGACCCCAACACCGCCAACATCGACCCCTTCTTCGAAGAAACGACGCTGATCCTGACCTGCGACGTGATCGACCCGGCAGACGGCAAGGCCTACGAGCGCGACCCGCGTTCGCTCGCCAAGCGCGCCGAGGCGTACATGAAGGCATCGGGCCTGGGCGACACCGCCTTCTTCGGTCCGGAACCCGAATTCTTCGTGTTCGACGGTGTTCGCTGGAAGAACGACATGTCGGGCTGCTTCGTGAAGATCGATTCCGAAGAAGCCTCGTGGAACACCGACAAGGAATACGAGCACGGCAACACCGGCCACCGTCCCGCAGTCAAGGGTGGCTACTTCCCGGTTCCCCCAGTCGACAGCTTCCAGGACATGCGCTCGGAAATGTGCCTGGTGCTCGAATCGCTCGGCATCCCGGTCGAAGTGCATCACCATGAAGTGGCCAACGCCGGCCAGATGGAACTCGGTACCAAGTTCAGCACGCTGGTCCAGCGCGCCGACTGGGTCCAGCTGCAGAAGTACGTGATCCACAACGTGGCCCACGCCTACGGCAAGACCGCCACCTTCATGCCCAAGCCCATCGTCGGCGACAACGGCTCCGGCATGCACGTGCACCAGTCGGTCTGGAAGGACGGAAAGAATCTGTTCGCCGGCGACGGCTACGCAGGCCTGTCCGACTTCGCGCTGCACTACATCGGCGGCATCATCAAGCACGCCCGTGCCCTGAACGCCATCACGAACCCCGGCACCAACAGCTACAAGCGCCTGGTGCCCGGCTTCGAAGCCCCGGTGAAGCTGGCCTATTCGGCCAAGAACCGCTCGGCCTCGATCCGCATCCCGTTCGTGGCCAACCCGAAGGGCCGCCGCGTCGAAGCGCGCTTCCCCGATCCGCTGATGAACCCGTACCTCGGTTTCGCCGCGCTGTTGATGGCCGGTCTCGACGGCGTGGAAAACAAGATCCATCCGGGCGAAGCTGCCAGCAAGGACCTGTACCACCTGCCGCCGGAAGAAGACGCGCTGATCCCGACCGTGTGCCACAGCCTCGACCAGGCCCTGGAATACCTCGACAAGGACCGTGCGTTCCTGACCAAGGGTGGCGTGTTCACCGATTCGTACATCGATGCGTACATCGAGCTGAAGATGCAGGAAGTCACCCGCTTCCGCATGGCGACCCATCCGGTCGAGTTCGACATGTACTACTCGCTGTAAAGCGAGCCCCTCGCGGGGAAGTAAGACAAAAGGACGGCCTCGGCCGTCCTTTTTCCTTGACGCGGAACATCTTGTCACCAGTGGCGCGGAATTGCATGAAAATGCGCCTTTGTCGCGCCACCCACCGATTCACATGAAGACTGCTTCTCTCATTTTCCTGGCCGGTTCATTGTTGGCCGCCCTGCCGGCGTCCTCGCAAGAGCGCGTGTGGCGCTGCGGCAATGAATACACCAACAACGCCACCATCGCCCAGCAGAAGGGCTGCAAGGTCATGGAGGGCGGCAACGTCACCGTCGTCCAGGGTGGCGGTGGTACGACGAAGTCCTCGTCGAGCGGCTCGTCGGGCGCTTCCGCCGCGCGTGCGCCGGCCGGCAGCCCGCGCGTCGAAGGCGTCGACCAGCGCGCCCGGGACGGCGAAGCCCGTTCGGTGCTCGAGTCCGAACTCAAGAAGGCCGAGGCGCGCCAGGCCGAGCTGCAGAAGGACTACAACAACGGCGAGCCCGAAAAGCAGGGCAGCGAAGGCCGCAACTACCAGAAGTACCTCGACCGCGTGGCCGAAATGAAGGCCGAACTCGCGCGCAACGAGAGCGACATCGCAGGCATCCGCCGGGAAATCGGCCGGTTGCCGACCAACAAACCCCAGTAATCGCATGGCATTCGGGAAGAAGGCGGTTGGCGCCAACACGCGCTTTCAGACCTTCGACCTGCTGTCCACGCTGATTGCCGTGGTCAACAGCGACGGCTCCGTGCTGTTCGCCAACGCAGGCCTCGAAGACGCACTGGGCACCTCGCGGCGAACGCTCGAAGGCTCGCAATTTGGCGCCTGTTTTCATGAGCCGCAGGTGCTGCGCACCGCGCTCGACGGCGCCAGCAGCAACGACTTCGCCACGCTGCGCTACGAAGCCTTTCTGCGGCGCGTCAATCACGAGCTGATGCCGGTGCAGGTCACGCTCGCGCACGGCGACAAGAAGGGCGAACTCATCATCGAGATGTCGCCGCTCGAGCACCAGGTGCGGCAAGACCGCGAAGAGCGGCTCATCGACCAGGCGCAGGCGAACAAGGAACTCATCCGCAACCTCGCGCACGAGATCAAGAATCCGCTCGGCGGCATTCGCGGTGCGGCGCAGCTGCTGCAGATGGAGGTCGAGTCGCGCGACCTCATCGAATACACCCAGGTCATCATCCACGAGGCCGACCGGCTCCAGACGCTGGTCGACCGCCTGCTGGCGCCGCACCGCCGGCCGCACGTGGTGGGCGACGTGAACATCCACGAAGTCTGCGAACGCGTGCGCTCGGTGATCCTTGCGGAGTTTCCGCGCGACCTGCACATCGAGCGCGATTTCGACGTGTCCATCCCCGAGTTCCGCGGCGACCGCGAGCAGCTCATCCAGGCCACCCTCAACATCGTGCACAACGCCGCGCAGGCCCTGACGGAGCGTCGCGCGGCAGGCGATGCGCAGATCACTTTCAGGACCCGCATCGCCCGGCAAGTGATATTCAACAAGCAGTGGTATCGATTGGCATTGGAATTGCATGTCATCGACAATGGACCGGGTGTGCCGGACACGATCAAGGACCGCATCTTCTATCCGCTCGTATCGGGCAGGGAGGGCGGAACAGGCCTCGGGCTGACCCTTGCACAAACCTTTGTGCAACAGCATCACGGCGTGATCGAGTGCGACAGCGTCCCGGGCCGAACCGATTTCAAGATACTGATACCGCTGCCCTAGCGCAGCACGGCAACAAGGAGATGCATGAAGCCGATCTGGATAGTTGATGACGACCAATCGATCCGCTTCGTGCTCGAGAAGGCCTTGCTGCGCGAAGACTTGCCCACCCGCAGTTTCACGAATACCCGGGAGGTGCTCGCAGCCCTGGAGCAGGCCGACGACGACGAGCAGCAGGGCCCCCAGGTCCTGGTGAGCGACATCCGCATGCCCGGCGGCTCCGGGCTCGATCTGCTCGACAAGATCAAGGCCAAGCACCCCGGCCTGCCGGTCATCATCATGACGGCGTTCTCCGACCTCGACAGCGCCGTCTCGGCCTTCCAGGGCGGCGCCTTCGAATACCTGCCCAAGCCCTTCGACCTGCCGCGCGCGGTCGAGCTCATCCGCCGCGCTGTCGACGAAAGCCAGCGCGAGGAAGTCTCCGAAGAGCGCATGGTCGCCGCGCCCGAAATGCTCGGCCAGGCGCCCGCGATGCAGGACGTGTTCCGCGCCATCGGCCGGCTCTCGCAGAGCAATGTCACGGTGCTGATCACCGGCGAATCGGGTTCGGGCAAGGAACTGGTGGCGCGTGCGCTGCACAAGCACTCGCCGCGCGCCAACGGTCCCTTCGTGGCCATCAACACCGCGGCTATCCCGAAGGACCTGCTCGAGAGCGAACTCTTCGGCCACGAGCGCGGCGCCTTCACCGGCGCGCAGACCATGCGGCGCGGCCGCTTCGAGCAGGCCGAAGGCGGCACGCTCTTCCTCGACGAAATCGGCGACATGCCGTTCGACCTGCAGACGCGCCTCCTGCGCGTGCTGAGCGACGGTCACTTCTACCGCGTAGGCGGCCACAACTCGGTCAAGGCCAACGTGCGCGTGATCGCGGCGACCCACCAGGACCTGGAGCAGCGCGTCAAGCTCGGCGGCTTCCGCGAAGACTTGTTCCACCGCCTCAACGTGATCCGCCTGCGTCTACCGGCGCTGCGCGAACGCGGCGAGGACGTGCCCGCGCTCACGCGCCACTTCCTGCAGCAAAGCGCAAGGCAGCTCGGCGTCGAGCCCAAGCGCATCTCCGATGCAGCGCTCGCCAAGCTCGCCACCTTCGGTTTCCCGGGCAACGTCCGGCAGCTCGAAAACATCTGCCACTGGCTGACCGTGATGGCGCCCGCGCAGCTGATCGAAACCAAGGACCTGCCGCCCGAGGTGATGGCCGTCGGCCTGGACACGCATGCGGCCGAGGTCGCCGCACCGGTGGCCGCGGCTGTACAACCGTCGGCTGTGCCACAGCCGAGCCCGCCGGGCCTGCCGGTCCCGGGCGTCGAGCGCGAATCGGTGTCGGCCTCCGCCGTTCCCGAAGCCGTGGAAGCGCCTGTTGGCGTGAGCAGCTGGGAAAGCGGCCTGGAACTCGAAGCCCAGGCCTTGCTGGCCGCCGGCCGCACCGACGTCTGGGATGTGCTTTCGCGCCGCTTCGAATCGCGCCTGATCCTCACAGCCCTGGGCAGCACCCGCGGCCGCCGCATCGAAGCCGCTCAAAAGCTGGGCATCGGGCGCAACACCATCACCCGGAAGATCCAGGAACTCGGCATCGAGTAAGCGCGAGTAAGCGCGAGCCCGAGGCATCGTGCCTCGGGGGCTATCGGCTCCGCTGGCCCAGCGTCAGCGAGTCGAGCTGGAACTTTCCGCTCTTGTCCCAGAGCCAGGTATCGACATACGTGTGGCCGCCCAGCTTGCCCGGCGACGGCAGCGGCGACGTCGCCTTGATGAGCTCGGCAATCATCGGCGGCACTTCCGGCGCATGGCTCGGCACGCGGCTGAAGCTCACGTTGGTCACCTTGCCGTCCGCGTCGATGTCCGTTTCGACCACCACCACCGCGTAGACCAGCGGCGGAATCTTTCCCTTGTAGATCCGGTTGGCGTACGCCTTGTAGATGTGGCGCGCGCCGGTCTTGCGGTAGGCACGCACGGCAGGCGTTTGCGCGGTGATCAGGCGCACCGTCGGCACGTCGCTCTTGCCGGGCGGCGCCGCTTCGTCCGTGGGCGCCGTGGCGCTCTTGCCGTCTTCCGTCTTCTCGGTGGGCTTGAGGATGGAGCAGGCGCCCAGCGTCAGCGCGATGGCGAAGATCCCAAGGGTGCGGCAGGTTCGCAGAAGCAGGTGCTCGGTCATGGCGTGCTGGGGCTCAGGCGCCCGGGGCCAGGTCGAGCACCACGGGGGCGTGATCGCTCGGCTTCTCCCACTTGCGCGGCACGCGGTCGATGATGCAGCCCTTCACGCGCGGCAGCAGCGTCTCGCTCACCAGGATGTGGTCGATGCGCAGGCCCCGGTTCTTCTGGTAGCCGAGCATGCGGTAGTCCCACCACGAATAGCTCTTCTCGGGCTGCTCGAACATGCGGAAGCTGTCGGTGAGGCCCAGGCCGAGCAGCGCCTTGAAATGCTCGCGCTCCTCGGTCGTGTGATGGATGGTTTCCTTCAGCCCCACCGGGTCGAAACTGTCGCGGTCTTCCGGCGTGATGTTGAAGTCCCCCAGCAGCACGAGGTTCGGGTGCGCGACGAGTTCCTGGCGCAGCCAGTCGCGCAGAGCATCCAGCCACTTCAGCTTGTATTCGAACTTGTCGCTGCCCGGCGCCTGGCCGTTCACGAAGTAGCCGTTGACCACACGCAGCGGGCCCGTGGGCGTCTCGACGGTGGCGGCGATCACGCGCGACTGCTCGTCCGTGAAGCCGCCGATGTTCTTCACCACGTCGCGCATCGGCGCGAGGCTCAGGATGGCAACGCCGTTGTAGGTCTTCTGGCCGAACACCGCGGCCTCGTAGCCGGCCGACTTGAGCACCTCGAGCGGGAACTTGTCGTCGGTCATCTTGAGCTCCTGCAGGCAGAGCACGTCGACCGGGTTGGCAATCAGCCAGTCGAGCACGTGCTGCAGGCGGGCGGTGAGGGAGTTGACGTTCCAGGTGGCAATTTTCATGGATCGCTGTCGAGTTGTTGGTTTCGATGATGTTCGCGTAACGATACGCCGGATCCGCGTAAAGACGCTTGTCCAGCGGAACCGCGGGGCGCTGTCCCGAACCAGAAATGTACGTTGCCGCGGGGACCGCGCCGTGTCGGACCACGGCCCAACCCCCAATGCAAGCGCTGCTCCCCGGTCGTTATTACGATAGGTAACCCGATACACGTTTCGCACTGCTCAACCCATGCCAAAAGGTGTTCCGAATTCGGCCGACATGTACGGCATCTACAGCCGGCCTTGGGGCTTCGAGGTGTCGATCGTCAGGGCCGGCGTGCGGTATCGCGAGGGGTTCGGCCAGGCCAGCTACGGCGGCGCTTCGCAGGCGCTGCTGCACGCGCAGCGGTGGCGCGATGCGCTGGTGAAAAGCCTGCCGCCGCCTACGCGCCGCTCCCGGGCCGAGAAGCTCCGGCCCAACAACAAGACCGGGGTGCCCGGCGTGTTCCGCCTGCTGTCGGCCCACGGAAAGATGCTGGGCTGGCTCGCCAAGACCTACATCGCCCACGACCAGATCCTGCGGGCGCTGTTTCTCGCGGGCGACCAAGGCAGTGCGGCGCGGTCGATGGCGATCCGGGAACGCGAGCGGCAGCTCGCGCAGATGTCCGGGCTGGCGAAGGTGCATCCGGCCGAAGAGGCGATCCGCAATGCGCCTTCGCAACCGATCGAGGGGCTTTCGCCGAAACGCCCGCCGTCCGAGATCGTGCGAAAGAACAACCGCAGCGGCATTTCCGGCGTCACCTTCAAAGCGCCCCGGCCCCGGCACCCGGGCTACTGGATGGCCATCACCTACATCGCGGGAAGGGGCACGGTGAGCAAGGCGTTCTCGGTGGCCGCGCATGGCCACGACAAGGCCAGGGCGCTGGCCGTGGCGGAGCGCCGGCGCCAGCTGGAGCAGAAGCGCCGCGAGCGTCTGGCTGCTTGATGCGAATGCGTCCGTGGCCGAGGATCGGGGCTTTGCCATGAAAACAATGCAGATCGCAATCTCCGTCGCATCCGGTGTCGATGTCTCGGCCCTGGCGGTGTCGCCGGCGGATGCCCAGGCCTGCCTTGTCCTGGCGCACGGTGCGGGCGCGGGCATGGCGCATCCGTTCATGAACGCCGTCGCCGCGGGGCTTGCAGAGCGGCGCATCGCGACGCTGCGCTATCAGTTCCCGTACATGGAAAAAGGCCTGAAGCGCGTGGACTCGCCAGTGCTCGCCCACGCCACCGTGCGAGCGGCCGTCCGATGCGCTTCGCAGCACTTCGATGGCGTTCGCCTGTTCGCCGGCGGCAAGTCGTTCGGTGGCCGCATGACCTCGCAGGCCCAGGCGCTCGATGCGATGCCGGGCGTCGAGGGGCTGGTCTTTCTCGGCTTCCCGCTTCACCCCTCGGGCGCGCCGTCCGTCGATCGCGCCGCCCATCTGTACGAGGTCGAGGTGCCGATGCTGTTCGTGCATGGCACGCGCGACAAGCTCGCGGAGCCCGGGCAGATGCGGCCCGTGCTTCGCGGCCTGGGAATGCTGGCGACGTCGATGGAGATCGAGGGCGCCGACCACTCGTTCAGCGTGCCCAAGCGCAGCGGACGCTCGAACGAGGACGCGCTGGACGAAGCGCTCGATGGCCTGGCCCTGTGGACACAGGCCTGGCGCATCGGCTGAAAACTACTGCGCGAGCGCCTGCATCTCGGCGATCAGATCGGACTTCCCCTCGAAGCCGATGCCCGGCAGCGGCGGCAGCGTGACGTAGCCGTCCTGCACCTTCACGCCATCGGGGAACCCGCCGTAGGGCTGGAACAGGTCGGGGTAGCTCTCGTTGCCGCCGAGGCCGAGTCCCGCGGCGATGGCCAGCGACATCTGGTGGCCGCCGTGCGGAATGCAGCGCGAGGGCGACCAGCCGTGTTCCTTCAGCATGTCGAGCGTGCGCAGGTACTCGACCAAGCCATAGCTCAGCGCGCAGTCGAATTGCAACCAGTCGCGGTCGGGCCGCATGCCGCCGTGGCGGATGAGGTTGCGCGCATCCTGCATCGAGAACAGGTTCTCGCCCGTGGCCATCGGGCCGGCGTACACCTCGCCGAGCTTGGCCTGCAACTCGTAGTCGAGCGGATCGCCGGCTTCCTCGTACCAGAAGAGCGGGTACTGCGAGAGCGCGCGGCCGTAGTCGATGGCGGTGGGCAGGTCGAAGCGGCCGTTGGCGTCCACTGCCAACTGTTGGCCGGGGCCGAGGATTTTCAGCACCGACTCGATGCGCTCGCAGTCTTCCGCGAGCGTGGCGCCGCCGATCTTCATCTTCACGACCGAGTAGCCGCGCTCGAGATAGCTGGTCATCTCGCGCTGCAGGCCTTCGACGCCCTTGCCGGGGTAGTAGTAGCCGCCCGCGGCATAGACGAACACGCGCGGGTCGGGCGTGCCGCTGCCGTAGCGTTCCGCGAGCAACTGGTAGAGCGGCTTGCCGGCGATCTTGGCGACGGCGTCCCACACGGCCATGTCGATCGTGCCCACGGCCACCGAGCGCTCGCCGTGGCCGCCGGGCTTCTCGTTGATCATCATGCGGGCCCAGATCTTTTGGGGATCGAGGTTCTCGCCGGTCTCGTCGAGCAGCGATGCGGGTTCGGCCTCCAGCAGCCGAGGCAGGAAGCGCTCGCGGATCAGGCCGCCCTGGCCGTAGCGGCCGTTCGAGTTGAAGCCGTAGCCCACCACGGGCTTGCCGTCGCGGATCACGTCGGTGACCACGGCCACCAGGCTCAGGGTCATTTTCGAGAAGTCGATGTAGGCGTTGCGGATGTCAGACTTGATCGGACGCGTGGACTCGAGGATGTTGACGATTTTCATGGTCGATTGGGTGAGGAAAAAAGAGAGCGGATGAATTCAGCGGTGCAGCGACGCGCCGCCGCAGATGGCGAGGTCCTGGCCGATGATGGCCGCGGCCTCTGCCGACAACAGGAAGGCGACCAGCGCGGCGATTTCTTCCGGCTGGATCAGGCGGCCGATGGGCGGCAGGCGCGGCGCGCTGGCGGCGCGCGCCGGGTCCTGCAGCATCGAGGTTTGCGTCGCGCCCGGCGAGACCACGTTGACGGTGACGCCCTGGGCCGCGACCTCCGCCGCCCAACTGCGCGCGAGCGCGATCAGCGCCGCCTTGGTCGCCGCGTACTGACCGCGCCCGGGCAGGCCCTGCGCCACGCGGCTGCCGACGAACACCACGCGGCCCCGGCCGCGTGCGGCCATCGCGGGCACGAGCGCATCGGCCAGCCGCGTGGCGGCATCGACGTGCAGGCGCCACATCAGTTCGCCGCCGGCATGGTCGAGCGCGCCGAGCGGCCCGACGCGCAACACGCCGGCCGCATGCACCAGCGCATCGGCGTCCTCCAGCGCGCCCGTCGCGTGCGCGATGGCATCGGCATTGCACAGGTCGACCGCCACATGCGCAAAGTGCGCATGCGCCAGCGTCGGCGCCGCGAGGTCGAGGCCGCTCACGCGCCAGCCTTGGTCGAGCAGGTGCGACGCGATCGCGCGGCCGATGCCGCCGCTGCTGCCGGTGACCACGGCATGCGGCGCATGCGCTGGATGCGCTGGATGAGCGTCTGTCTCATTCGACATGGATGTTGCCCTCCACGATGATCTTCTTGGAGCGCGCCATGTCGTCGGCCTGGAACTTCACGAACTCCTCCACACTGCCCGGCGTGAGCAGCAGGCCTTGCGCCTGGAGCGTCTCGCGCATGTCGGTGCCCAGCGCCTTGTTGACCTCGGCATTGAGCCGCTGCGTGACGGCCGCCGGAAGCTTCGCCGGACCCCACAAGCCATACCAGCTGTAGAACTCGTAGCCGGGAATGCTTTCGCCCACGGTAGGCACGTTCGGCAGGCTGGTGGCACGCGTGGCCGAGGTCACGGCAATCACCTTCACCATGCCGCTCTTGTGGTACTGCAGCGAACCCAGGATGGGATCGATGAAGCCGTCGATCTGCCCGCCGATCAAGTCCTGGAAGGCAGGCGCCGTGCCCTTGTACGGCACGATCAGGTAGTCGAGCCCGCCACCCGCGCGCTTGAGCAACTCGGTCGACAGGTGCCCCGCCGAACCGATGGAGCCCACCGCGAAAGTCATCTTGCCCGGGTGCGCCTTGGCATAGGCGATGAGCGACTTCACGTCGGTCACCGGCAGGTTCTTGTTGATGGCCACCGACAGTGGCGCCTTGGCGACCAGCGCGACCGGCGCGAAGTCTTTCACCACGTCGTAGGGCACCGCCTTCATGGTCATCGGCGCGGTCGTGAAGGTCGAGGCATTGAATAGCAGCGTGTAGCCGTCCGCCGGCGCCTTGGACACCAGGTCGGCACCGATGATCCCGTTGCCGCCGGCGCGGTTCTCCACGATGAAGGACTGGCCGGTCTGCTCGCCGAGCTTCTGCGCGAGCAGGCGGCCGATGGTGTCCAGCGTGCCGCCCGGCGGGAACGGGATCACCATGCGCACCGGCCGGCTCGGCCAGGTCTGCGCGAAGCCGGCGGTGGATGCTGCCGCCAGCGCGAGGGCGGCGAGCGCGGCCCGCAGGAAATGGTTGCGTTGCATGTCTCTTGTCTCCTTGGTTTTTTTCATCGGGGCACCTGGGCCCCACAGGCTCAGCGCTTGGACAGGCCCGCCTGCTCGACGGCGGCGCGCAGCGCGTCCATCTCGCGTGCGTTCGGCGCCTCGGTCGGCGGGCGCACGGTGGCGTTGTCGAGCACGCCGGCCAGGTACATGCCGCCCTTCATGCGCGCATGCGCTTCGCCGGTCGGCTCGCCGCCGCCGTAGACCGCATCCTTGAGCGGCGTGATGAGCGCCTGCACCGCCATCGCCTTCTTCAGGTCGCCGGCCTTCACCGCATCCCACAGGTCGATGATCAATTGCGGAATGAAGGTCGCGAAGCCGACCAGCGCGCCGTCCACGCCCTGCACCATCGAGGCGAGCAGGTATTCGTCGTGGCAGGTGAGGATGGCCTTGGACGCATCGGCCTCGCGGATCGCCTGGATGTCGCGTGCGTACTTGTTCATGTCGCGCTGCCCGACCTTGAAGGCCTGCAGGTAGGGCAGGCGCGCCAGTTCGGCCAGCAGCTGCGACGAATAGGAGGCGCGCGTCCAGGCCGGGTACACGTGGCAGACCAGGTCCAGCTCGGGCGCCGCGCGGTGGATGGCTTCGAAGTACTGCAGCGCATGCCCGGGCGTGAAGCCGAAGCGCAGCCAGTGGTGCGGGGGCATCACGTCCAGCGCGACCGCGCCCGCGGCCTGCGCGGCCCGCGCATGCTCGGCCGCCTCGGCGAGGCCTTCGCACACGATGGACGAGATCACCGGCATGCGGCCGCGCAGTTCGTCCGCGACGATGCGGGTCACCTCGGCGCGTTCGGCGGGTGTGAGGGAAAACACCTCGCCGGTGTGGCCGTTGGTCATGACTGCCACCACGCCGTCATGGCCCGCGAGCCACGATGCGAGCTTGCGCAGGGCCGGCTCGTCGATGCGGTGGTCGGCGGTGAAGGGGCAGGAAATGGCGGGAATGATCCCGCGATAATTCGCGATGGAAGGCATGCTGTGTCTCCGTTTTGGGGTCAAGGTGCAGAACTGGGTGCATCTTTCCCGGCGGGGCGCGGACCGTCCAATACTCCAATTGCATAGAACTATCCAAACGCACCGCGCATGGGCCCCGGCAACCGACCGCTCGACATGGAATGGCTGGAAGATTTCCTGGCCCTGGCCGAGACCGGCAACTTCTCTCGCGCAGCAGAGGCGCGCTCCATTGCCCAGCCCGCCTTCAGCCGGCACATCCGCGCGCTGGAGGAATGGGTGGGCGTCGACCTGTTCGACCGCAGTGCGCATCCGGCTGCGCTGACGCCCGCGGGCAGGCGCTTCCAGCCGCTGCTGCAGGAGGTGCTCGCTGGCCTCGAGGCAGCCCGCATCAAGACGCGGGCCGCGCACGACCTGGCCGCGGCAAGCCTGAGCTTCGCCGCCACGCATGTGCTGTCGCTCACCTTTTTCCCGCGCTGGCTTGCGAGCGTGGAGGCGGGCCTGAGCATGGGGCCGATCCAGACCATCTCCGACAGCTCTCGCGCCTGCGAAGATTTGATGCTGCAGCGCCGCGTGCAGTTCGTGCTGTGCCACGGGCACGCCGGTGCACCGGGCCGGCTCGACGACGCGCAGTACCCGGTGCAGCGCCTCAGCGATGACGTGCTGGTGCCGGTCGCGGCCCCCGATGCAGACGGCGCGCCCCGGCATGCACTCGGCATGCAGCAGTCGCCTTCGGTGCTGGCCTACAGCGAGGCCTCGGGACTCGGGCGGATCATGCGGTCGATCCAGGACAGCGAATTCGGCAAGGACTTCGCGCCGTCCCTCTCGGTAGTCTTCACGGCGCACCATGCCGCGCTGCTCAGGACCATGGCGCTCGAAGGCCGCGGCCTCGCGTGGCTGCCGATGAGCCTGGTGGCGGATGACCTGCGCAGCGGCGCGCTGGTTGACGCCGGCGCGGGTGGCTGGCGGGTGCCGGTGGAAATCCGGCTGTACCGGCAACTCGCCGTCATGACGCCGGTGGCCGAGGCGCTGTGGCAACTGGTCGGCGGCGCCAGCGCGCCTTAGCCAGCCTCCTTCGCGAGGCCCCGCACTCGGGGCGATGTCCTGCATTCCCCGTCGTCGCCGGCTGGCGAGCCGGGCGCCGCGCCTCCGGACACTCGGGTGTTCCACAGGAGATTTCCCATGAGTTCCAGAACCAAAGCCCCCACCCACGAGGAGCCCGAGGTCACGCAAGAGGAGTCCGTGCCCAGCGACGGGCGAGACACCGAAGGCGAGGAGATGATGAAGAAGGTGGTCAACCGCAAGCTCGAGGACCCGGGCCCGGCGGAAGACAAGACGCCGCAAAAGGCGGAGAAGTCGCGCGAGAGCAAGTCCTGACGCCGCGGTCCAGGGTCGCGCCCATGAACGGCAACGCAGCCACCGCCAGCGCCAGCACCAGCACTGAACCTTCCCGCGAATCCGCCACATCGGCATCGCTCTGGCAGCGCAGCCGCCGCTGGGTGTTGCCGCTGGTCGGCATCGCCATCCTCGGGCTCTTGCTGTCGCATGCGCACAAGGTCGACTGGGCCGGCGCATGGCATGCGCTGCAACGCTATTCCCCCTGGCTGCTGCTCGGCGTGCTGGGGCTCGCCACCGCGAGCCATGCGCTGTATGGCTGCTTCGACCTGATCGGACGGCGGCACACACGCCACGCGCTGCCGCGCTGGCGCACCTGGGCGATCGCGGTCACCAGCTATGCGTTCAACCTGAACCTCGGCTCGCTCGTCGGCGGTGTCGCGATGCGCGCGCGTCTCTATGCGCGCGCGGGCCTGGACGAAACCACCGTGGCGCAGATCGTCGGGATCAGCCTTGCGACCAACTGGCTCGGCTACGGGCTGCTGGCGGGCGGCCTGTTCGCAGCCGGCGCCATTGCGCCGCCGAGCCGGGCGCCGATCGGTCCTGGCGCGCTGCGCGTCATCGGTGTTGTGATGATCCTGCTGGCCGTTGCGTATGTCGTGGCCTGCGCGGTCCTTCGTGGCCGCGAATGGCGCGTGCGGCACCGGCGGCTGAAGCTGCCTTCCGCGCGGCTCGCATTGGTGCAGCTCGCGCTGTCGGCTTCGAACTGGGCGTTGATGGGTTCTGCGATGTACCTGCTGCTCGGTCAGCAGGTGCCTTACACGACCACGCTGGGCGTGCTGCTGGCGGCATCGATCGTGGGGGTGATCACGCCGATTCCCGCGGGGCTCGGCGTGCTCGAAGCGGTGTACCTCGCGCTGCTTTCGGGTTCGGTGAAGCAGGGTGCGCTGATGGGCGCCGTGCTCGCGTATCGCGCGCTTTACTACCTGTTGCCGCTGGCCGGCGGGATCGTGCTCTATCTGTTTCTGGAGCGCTATTCGGCCAGCCATCCGCTGGCGGATGCGCAGCCCTGAAAGGCTGCTGAGTTCACAACTCGATGAATGCGGATGTGGCCTTGTTCAGTGCCAGCTTGCCCTTCGCGGTGATCGATTCGACCTGGGCCAGTTGCCGTATCGCACGCTGATCCGGCGCACGCTCGGAAGGCGGTATGAAGGCAGTGACCAGATCGGCCGCACGCAGCACACGCAGCCTGTCGATGTCTGCGGGCGTGTGGATCACATAGGGCAATCTCTGCTCGGAGATCACCCGAAGAAACTCCATGGACATGAGCCGTCTCCTTGTCTTGATGGCGGTCCGGACATTGTGCGCACAAACAATTAGCCGTGGCTAATCCCTGCGGTGGGCATGCCTTTTTGAAGCGCTTACGGAAGTTTTCACTTTGTGCGCGCAGTACAAGCGCAACCGTTTGCCGCTGCAGTGCAGCAGGTTTTTATCTGCTGGCTTGAAGCGGCCAGGCGGTGGTGTCCGGCATGAGGATGTGCCAGAGCACCGCGTCGATGCCTTCGAAGGTCGCGCGGTAGCGATCGGAGAGGCGGCCTTCGTCGGTCACGTCGCGGATCACGATGCTGTCGATGCGCTGCGGATGCGCGCGGTACACCTGCGCGTAGATCTCTGGATCGGCCTCGCCCGAATCGCCCACGAGCACGAAGCGGCGCTGCGGAAATTCGGTGAGCAGCCGGTCGATCACGCCGAGCTTGTGTGCGCGCGAATCCTCGGCGCCGGGGATCAGCGTGCGCCATGTCGTGCTCTCGCGCAGATGCATGCTGCCGGCCGGGAAGTCGTTGTCGCGAACGAAGTCCGCGAGCGCCGGATAGAGCTGGATCGGGCTCGCCGAGAGGTAGTGAAAACGCGTGTCCGGCACCTGCGCCAGCGCGCGGTAGTACGCGGCCATGCGCGGTGCCGCCTCGAAGCGCCGCGCGAAGGTGTTCAGCAGCATCTCGCGGCGGTCGCGCACCTGCGTGCGCTTGATGGTGTCGTCGATGTCCGAGATCACGGACACGCCTTCCGGCGGCACCACGAGCGCCTGGCCCCTGAAGCGGTGCAGCAGTTCGCCCGGCCCCGTCACGCCGTGGAACTGCAGCCACTGCACCGGCGCGGCGGTGCGCGGCGCGTCGACCACCACGCGCAGGTTGGTGCGGCCGTCCGCCGTCGAAGGCGGCATCTTCACGCGGGTCTGCGTGCCGTCGAAGACGACGTCGATCAACTTGCCTTCCTCGGACTCCGTGTGGAACAGCGCGGTGCGCTGGTTGAAGCGCAGCCGTGCGGCGGGCGAGAGCGTCTTGAGGCTCAGCCCGAGGTAGCGCGCGAGCGCTGCGTTGAGGCCCCAGCGCCGTTCGCGCTCGAAGATCCAGGCGTGGATGTCGACCTCGATCCGGCCGTCGGCAGTGGGGCGAGCCGTGCCGGGCATGAAGAGCGCTTCTTCGTCGGGTTCGAGCGGTTCGGCGGCCTGCAGCGCTTGCAGCGGCGCGAGGCCTGCGAGCAAGGCCGCACCCATCACCACGGACCGGCGCTTCAATTGCGGCGCGGGCGGAAGGGCGGGGCGCTCGTCGCTCATGCGTGCGTGGGCGCGATGCGTTCGTAAGTCACGAAGCTGAAGCCCAGGCCGTCCTTGGCCGAGACGTGCGATTCGCGCTGCGTCTCGCGCCACGCCGCGCCGTCGAGCACGGGTGCATGCGCATCGCCTTCGTAGTCGCGCGCGATTTCGGTCACGACCGCGCGCTGCGCCAGCGGCTCGGCCTCGGCGTAGATCTGTGCGCCGCCGATCACCCACACCTCGGGCGATGCCGCCTCCGCGCAGAGCGAGAGCGCATCGCGCAGGTTGCCCACCGGCAGCGCACCCTCTGCGCGCCAGTCGGCCTGCCGCGTGACCACGATGTTCTGCCGTCCCGGCAGCGGGCGAAAGCGCGGCGGCAGCGAGTCCCAGGTCTTGCGGCCCATGATCACCGGCGCGCCGGCGGTCTTCTGCTTGAAGTGCGCCATGTCCTCGGGCAGGTGCCAGGGGATCGTGCCGTTGACGCCGATGACGCCGTTGGCGGCGCGGGCGTAGATGAGGTTGATGCGGGGCTCGGTCATGTGGCTTGGGTCGCTCAGGTCGCTCAGACTGCGACGGGCGCCTTGATCGGATCGCCGTGCTTGTAGTCGAGCACCTCGAAGTCTTCGTACTGGTAGTCGAAGATCGAATCGGGCTTGCGC
The DNA here is from genome assembly GCF_000184745.1 of Variovorax paradoxus EPS. Lineage (NCBI taxonomy): Bacteria > Pseudomonadati > Pseudomonadota > Betaproteobacteria > Burkholderiales > Comamonadaceae > Variovorax > Variovorax paradoxus. Next base: position 2,005,525 of record NC_014931.1, read on the forward strand.
TTGATGTTGAGCGTGGGGTACGGATACGGATCGCGGCTCAGCTGCAGCTTCACCTGCTCGGCGTGGTTGCTGTAGATATGGCAGTCGCCGCCGGTCCAGATGAAGTCGCCCACGTCGAGGTCGCACTGCTGCGCGACCATGTGCGTGAGGAGAGCGTAGCTCGCGATGTTGAAGGGCACGCCGAGGAAGATGTCGGCGCTGCGCTGGTAGAGCTGGCAACTGAGCTTGCCGCGCTCGCCTTCGGCCTGCGGCGGCGCCACGTAGAACTGGAAGAACGCGTGACACGGCATCAGCGCCATCTTCGAGAGCTCGGCCACGTTCCAGGCGCTCACGATGATGCGGCGTGAATCGGGGTTGGTCTTCAGGGTCTTGATGACGTCGGAAATCTGATCGATGTGCCCGCCGTCGGGCGTGGGCCAGCTGCGCCACTGCACGCCGTACACCGGGCCCAGGTCACCGTCTTCGCGAGCCCATTCGTCCCAGATGGTGACGCCGCGTTCCTTGAGCCAGTTGTTGTTGCTCGAGCCGGTCAGGAACCACAGCAGTTCCTGGATGATGGATTTGAGGTGCACCTTCTTCGTGGTCACCAGCGGAAAGCCTTCGTTCAGGTCGAAGCGCATCTGGTGGCCGAACACGCTCTTGGTGCCGGTGCCGGTGCGGTCGCTCTTGAACACCCCGTGGGTGTCGACGTGGCGCATGAAATCTTCGTACTGGGAGCGAACGGGGCGGGTGGGCGTGGAGGTCATGGCAAGAGGGGCTCTCAGAGGCGGGTTTTCGAATTTTAAGTGCCCGGGCTTAGCATGGCGGCCATGAGCCAAGACCACCCCACGAGCGGCCAGGAGCATGGCCACGAACACGGCCACGATCATGCCCACGACCACAGCGAACTCGGCGAGATGGACCTGCGGGTCCGCGCCCTGGAAAGCGTGCTCACGCAGAAGGGCTACATCGACCCCGCCGCGCTCGATGCGCTGATCGACACCTACCAGACCCGCATCGGCCCGCGCAACGGCGCACGGGTGGTGGCGCGGGCCTGGGTCGATCAAGCCTTCCACGATTGGCTGATGGCCGATGCCACGGCCGCCATCGCCTCGCTCGGCTACACCGGCCGGCAGGGCGAGCACATGGTGGCGGTGGAGAACACGAGCGACCAGCACCACATGGTCGTCTGCACCCTCTGCAGTTGCTACCCCTGGCCCGTGCTCGGCTTGCCGCCCACCTGGTACAAGAGCGCGCCCTACCGATCGCGCGCCGTGAAGGACCCGCGCGGCGTGCTTGCCGATTTCGGCACCACGCTGCCCGAGACCACGCGCATCCGCGTCTGGGATTCGACCGCCGAGGTGCGCTATCTCGTGATTCCGCAGCGGCCCGCCGGCACAGAAGGCTGGAGCGAAGAGGAACTCGCCGATCTGGTCTCGCGCGATTCGATGATTGGCACGCGGCTGGTGGAAGCACCTTCTGCGGGGGACGCCGCATGAGCTACGTCACGCATGCCGACCTCGGCGGCCAGCCGGGCTTCGGGCCGGTCACGCCGGAGCCCGAGGGCGAGCTGTTCCACGCCGATTGGGAGCCGCGCGCGCTGGCCCTCACGCTGGCGATGGGCGCGACCGGCTCCTGGAACATCGATGCGAGCCGCGCCGTGCGCGAAACGCTGCCCAACTACCGCGACCTGAGCTACTACCAGATCTGGCTCGGCGCGCTGGAGCAATTGATGCTGCAGCGCGCGCAGGTGTTCCCCGACGAGATCGCGTCCGGCGAGATGAAGCATCCGCCCGCGCCGGTCGCCCGCGTGCTGCAGGCCGCGAACGTGCCCGCGGTGCTCGCCAAGGGCTCGCCGACCGAACGCCCTGAGCCGGGTCCGGCGCGCTTCGCCGTCGGGCAGGCGGTGCGCATGCATTTGGGCAAGGTCGACCATCACACGCGGCTGCCGGGCTATGTGCAGGGCAAGCGCGGCACGATCGAGCACATCCACGGCGCGCATGTGTTCGCCGATGCGCACGCGCAAGGGCTGGGCGAACAGCCGCAGTGGCTGTACACGGTGGTCTTCGACGAAGCCGAACTCTGGGGCGAGCAAGCGACGCCACAGAACCTCTCGGTGTCGGTCGATGCGTGGGAAAGCTATCTGGAAGCGGTCGCATGACCGGGGACATGCCGCTCGCGCCGGGCATGCCGCGCGACGCCGACGGCCCGGTGTTCAAGGAGCCTTGGGAAGCACAGGCCTTCGCGATGACGCTCGCGCTGCATGAGCGTGGCCTCTTCACCTGGGTCGAGTGGGCCGAGGCGCTCGCCGCGGAGATCGCCACCGCGCAAGCCGCTGGCGACCCCGACACCGGCGACACCTACTACCGCCACTGGCTCGCCGCGCTCGAAGGCCTCGTGGCCCGCAAAGGCGCGAGCTCAGGCGCCGAACTCGCGCGCTACCGCCACGCCTGGGACCACGCGGCCGACCGCACGCCGCACGGGCAACCGATCGAGCTGCGCGGCGAAGACTTTCCGGGCTAGACGCGGATCACGCGTCCGGGGTTGAGCGTGTTCTTCGGATCGAGCCCGCGCTTGATCGCCCGCATCATTTCCAACGCCACCGGCGACTTGTGCTTCTCGAGCTTGTCGACCTTCAGCGAGCCCACGCCATGCTCGGCAGAGAACGAGCCGCCGAACTTCTCGACCGCGTCGTACACCAGCGTGTTGATGCGGTCTTCCTCATTCTTCAGGAAGGCCTTGGTGTCGATGTTCTCCGGCGCCTGCACGTTGTAGTGCAGGTTGCCGTCGCCCAGGTGCCCGAAGTTCACGAGCCGTACGCCGGCGATCTCGCGCTGCAGCAGTGCATCGGTCTCGGCCACGAAGGCCGGAATGCGCGACACCGGGATCGAGATGTCGTGCTTGATGTTCAGGCCTTCCTCGGCCTGCGCGAGCGGAATGCTCTCGCGGATGTGCCAGAGCTGGTGCGCCTGCGTGAGGTTCTCGGCGACCACCGCATCGGTCACGCAGCCGTCTTCGAAGGCGGTTTCGAGCAGCGCCTCGAAGCGGGCGCGCGCATGGTCTTCGGATTCGCTGTCGGAGTTCTCCAGCAGCACGCAGTAGGGCACCGCTTCGTCGCCGATGAAGGGCACGCGCAGTTGCGGCATGTGCTTGTCGACCAGGCTCAGTGCGAACTTGCCCATCACCTCGAAGCCGGTGAGCCCCGAACCCAGGTGCTTGTGCGCGAGGCCCAGTAGCGTGACCGCGTGGTCCAGCGACGGCACCGCGGCCCAGGCCGTGAGCTGCGCGGCCGGCAGCGGGTAGAGCTTCATGGTCGCGGCGGTGATGATGCCCAGCGTGCCTTCGCTGCCGACGATGAGGTCGCGAAGGTCGTAGCCGGTGTTGTCCTTGCGAAGGCCGCTGGTGCCTTCCCAGATCTCGCCCTGCGGCGTGACCACTTCCAGGCCCAGGCACAGCTCGCGCGTGTTGCCATAGCGCACGACCTGCGTGCCGCCCGCGTTGGTCGCGAGGTTGCCGCCGATGGTGCAGCTGCCTTCGGCCGCGAGGCTCAGCGGGAAGAGGTAGCCCTCTTTCTCCGCGGCCTCCTGCAGCGTCTGAAGGATGCAGCCGGCCTCGACGGTCATCGTGAGGTTGGCGGTATCGAAGGTGCGGATCGCATTCAGCCGCTGGAGACTCAGCACCACCTGCGTGCCGCTGTCGTCGGGAATCGAGCCGACCGCCAGACCCGTGTTGCCGCCCTGCGGCACGATGGCCGTGCCCGCTGCGGCGCAGGCCTTGACCACGTCGGCCACCTGCTGCGCATTGGCCGGGCGCACCACCGCGAGCGACTTGCCGCGCGAGCGCTTGCGCCAGTCCTGTTCGTAGGCGGTGAGGTCGCCCTCGTTGAGCACATGCGAGGCGCCGACGATGGCGCGCAGTTGGTCGATCAATGCGGTGGCGGAAGAAGAAGTCATTGGGCGGAAGCCTCCAGTTGACGGGCAGCAGCGGCAGCCTTGGCATGGCGCAAGCGAAGGCGCACATGCCACGCGCAGGCCGCGAAGAGCACCAGGCACAGCAGCACCTCGACCAGCGCGAGCAGCTGCCCTACGCCGTTGGTGTCGCTCCAGGCGCGCACCACGCCCTCGGTGAAATAGAGCCAGATCATCAGGCTGACCCAGCGGTAGGTGTACATGCGGTTCTTGTAGAGCCCCGCGAGCGGAACGACCAGCGGCAGCACCTTCAGCGCGAGCAGCGAGCCGCCGGGCCGCAGCGGCGCGAGCCACAGCTCCCAGGCCAGGCCCAGCACGATCAGGCCGACGAGGCTGCCCACGGCAAGCCATCGGGTGGCGCGGACGGAAGAGGGCGGGAGCGGGGTGGCGGTCACGGTGCGACGAAGGAGAGGGCGCCCGGTGGAAGGCGGCGCATTGAAGAGCGGATGGCATGATACCGGCCATGAATCGTCGGCAGCTTTGGAGGGATCTTTCGCGTTTTCCGTGGCGCAACACCGCTGCGGTATTGGGCGAGCGATTTCGCGAAGACCGGCTCGGTTTGACCGCCAGCAGCCTGACCTTCACCACGACCATCGCGATGGTCCCGTTCTTCACGGTGGCGCTCGCGCTCTTCACCGTGTTCCCGATGTTCGCCAAGATGCAGGGCCGCCTGCAGCGCTGGCTCATCGAGAGCCTGATCCCCGAGAACATCGCGCGCCAGGTGCTCGGCTACCTGAACCAGTTCGCGAGCAAGGCCAGCGGCCTGGGCATCGCAGGTTTGATCGTGCTGCTGATCACCGCCATTGCGCTGATCCTCACGATCGACAAGACGCTCAACAACATCTGGCGCGTGCGCACGCCGCGGCCGTTTGCGCAGCGGGTGCTGATCTACTGGGCCGCCATCACGCTCGGGCCGCTCATCCTCGCGGTGAGCCTGTCGACCACCTCGTACGTGGTCTCGGCCACGAGCGACGTGGTGGGGCGCGGCATGGTCAAGCTGTTCTTCGACACCTTCGAATTCGCGCTGCTGGCGGTCGGCATGGCCTCGCTCTACCACTACGTGCCCAACACCAACGTGCGCTGGTCGCATGCCTGGGCCGGCGGCATCTTCGTGGCGGCGGCCATCGAGATCGCCAAGCGCGTGCTGGCCTATTACCTGAGCCTGGTGCCGACCTATTCGGTGCTGTACGGAGCGTTCGCCACCTTCCCGATCCTGCTGGTGTGGATCTACGTGGCGTGGGTGATCGTGCTTCTGGGGGCGGTGATTGCCGCGTACCTCCCGAGTTTGCTGACGGGGGTGGCGCGCCGTGGCGGTGCTGCCGGCTGGCCGCTGCAACTCGCCATGGAAACATTGCAGCACCTGGCGCGCGCACAGGCCACGCCGGCCAAGGGCATGGGTGCGACCGAACTGGTGACGCGCATGCGGGTCGACACCCTGCAGTTGCTCCCCGTGCTTGAGACACTGGTGGCGCTCGACTGGATCGCCCCGCTGGCCGAGGAGCCCGCCAACGAGGACCCGCGCTACGTGCTGCTGGCCGACCCGTCGACGCCCATCGAGCCGCTGCTCAAGGAACTGCTGATGCCGCAGGCCGAGCCGCTCGAAGACCTCTGGCAGAAGGGGCCGCTGAGGTCGCTTCGCCTCGGTGACGTGCTGCTGATCTAGCAGCGCGACTCAAATCTTGACCTTGCCCAGCCAGATGTCCCGGTACATCGCCCAGTCGCCCATGAAGGAATAGAGCGGGCGCTTGAAGGAAGCCGGCTTGTTCTTCTCGAAGCCGAAGTGCCCGACCCAGGCGAAGGCGTAGCCGACCAGCACGCCGGCCAGCAGCCACCACGGGTTGAGCGTGACCACCAGCGCCACGAGGCACAGCAGCGAGAGCGTCGAGCCCGCGAAGTGCAGGCGGCGGCAGGTGCGGTTGGCGTGTTCGGTCAGGTAGAACGGGTAGAACTCCGCGAAGCTCTTGAAACGGCGCGGATCGACGGCAGATTCCGGGGCAGTCGTGGTGGTCATCGTGCGGGTCTCCTTGGCGCCGGAGCGCCTTTTGTGCGGGCTTTGTCCATAATAGCCACGACCCCCTGGCCGCACCACCCCGGCTCTCCTTCACACCACTGACGCATCAGCCTTGAGCGCCCTGCCCACAGCCACCGATTCCACCGACCCGGCCAGCGACGCGCTGTGGGTCGTCTGCCTGTGCGCCGAATGGTGCGGCACCTGCCGCGAGTACCGGCCGCTGTTCGAGCAGGTGGCGCGCGCGCATCCGCAGTTGCGCTTCGGCTGGGTCGACATCGAGGACCACGCCGACATCGCCGACGGCTTCGACGTGGAGACCTTCCCCACGATGCTGGTCGCCGGTGCCGACGGCACGCGTTTCCTGGGCCCGCTGCTGCCGCATGCCGAAACGCTGTCGCGCATGCTCGGCGCCTTGCAGCCTCCGCAGCCATCGAGCCTCGATATCGATCTGCTGCTCGCCGTGCTGAACAAGAAGCCGGCGACCTTTTCGGTTTAACCGGCCCCTTCCTTCCATGAACATCCTGATCTTCGGCGCCACCGGCATGGTGGGGCAGGGCGTGCTGCGCGAGTGCCTGCTGGCGCCTGACGTGGAGCGCGTCGTCGCGGTCGGGCGCAGTGCGACCGGGCAGCAGCATCCCAAGCTGCAGGACGTGGTTGTGAAGGACATGTACGACTATTCGGCCATCGAGCCGCAGTTGCAGGGCTTCGACGCCTGCTTCTTCTGCCTGGGCGTGTCGTCGGTCGGCATGAAGGAAGACGACTACCGCCGCGTCACCTACGACCTCACGATGGCCGCGGCCACCGTGCTCGCCCGGCTCAGCCCGGGCATGACCTTCACCTACGTGACGGGCGCCGGCACCGACAGCAGCGAGCGCGGCAGCAGCATGTGGGCACGGGTGAAGGGCGCGACCGAGAACGCCCTGCTGCGCCTGCCGTTCAAGGCGGCGTACATGTTCCGCCCCGGCGTGATCCAGCCGCTGCACGGCGCGCGCTCCAAGACGCCGCTGTACCACGGCATCTACGTGGTGATCGCGCCGCTCCTGAGCCTCGCCTACCGGCGCTGGCCGGACAAGGTGACGACCACCGAGCAGATCGGCCTCGCCATGCTGGCCCTGGCCCGCAGCGGCGCGCCGAAGGTGGTGCTCGACCCGGCGGACATCAACGCGCTGCGTTGACCGACTGACCCTCGCGACTGGCCGCGGACCCGCGTTCTTCCGTGCCCATGTCCGCCCCCGCCTTGAGAGAGACTGCCTCCGGCATCTCGCGCCGGCTGCTTCTTTGCGGAGCCTCGAGCGCAGCGCTGGTGGCGCATTCAGCGGTGGCAGCCGCAGCTACAGCGGTAGCGCAGAACACCTGGCCGCAGAAGCCGATCCGCCTCGTCGTTCCCTTCGCGGCGGGCGGCGGCACGGACATCGTGGCACGGATGATCGGCCGCACCCTGTCGCAGCAGTTGGGCGAGCCCGTCGTGATCGACAACAAGCCCGGCGCCTCCACGCTCATCGGCACCGAGATGGCGGCCCGCGCAAGGCCCGACGGCTACACGCTGCTGCTGGCGGCCTCCACCAGCTACAGCGTGAATCCGGCACTGCGCGCCGCCCGCGCCTACAACCCGTCGCGCGACCTGGCGCCCATTGCCATCGTCGCGCGGGTACCGCTGGTGCTGTTCGCAGGCGGAACCGCGCCGTGGCACTCGCTTTCCGAGCTGGTGGGCGCGGCCAAGGCGCGCCCCGGGCAGATCCGCTATGCCACCTTCGGCAATGCCTCGGGCTCGCACCTCACCGGCGAACTGTTCGCGCTGGCCGCGGGCATCCGGCTACAGGACATCCCGTACCGGGGCAGCAGCCAGGCGATGGTGGCGGTGATCGGCGGGGAGGTCGACCTTGGCATCGACACCGTGGCCTCGGTCGCGCCGCACGCGCGTTCCGGCAAGGTGCGCGCGCTGGGCATCGTGGGCGCCGCGCGATCCGGTCTTTTGCCCGGCGTGCGCACGCTGGCGGAGCAGGGCTTGCCCGAGGCCAGCTTCGACGCCTGGTACGGCGTTGCCGCGCCCGCTCACACACCAGCGCCCGTGCTCGCGAGGCTCACGCGCGCCATGTCCGACACGCTGGCCAGCCCCGCATTGCAGGCGCAACTGCGCGCGCAAGGCATCGAGCCGACGATGATCGGCCCGGCCGCCTTCCGGCAGCAGGTCGAAAGAGAGATTCCGCGCTACCGCGCGCTGGCGCACCGCGCGGGCATCGCGGTGGAGTAAAGACGCTCAGGCGGCAGTGGCCGCCGTTGCGCTCACGAAGTCGCGCAGCGCGAACAGCGTCTCGTCCGGCGCCTCGCTCATCAGCGCATGGCCGGCACGCACCGTCACCACCTTGGCGTTGCGCGCCTTGCCCACCAGCGCCTTGGTGGCGCGCGGCGGCGTCATCTGGTCGGCATCGCCAAGCAGGAACAGCACCGGGCACTGCACCGCTTGCATCGCGGCTTCGCCGTTCGCGTAGTCGTTGCAGGCCTTGAAGCCGATGTGAAACACGTTGTGGTTGCGGTTGCTCGCCAGCACGCGGCGCATCAGCGCGCGCGAGCTGCCGTAGAGCCAGGTGCCGGGGCCGAGCGACGAGGGCGGCGGCGCGAGCAGCGAATGCGAGAAGGTGTTGACCATCGCGATGGCGCGCTGCGGATCGTTCAGCGCACCGTCGAGCAGCGCGGGCGATACCACCATCGGATACGCCGTGCCGACCAGCGCCAAGTGCGTCACGCGATCAGGCGCGCGCAAGGCCGCTTCGAGCGCGATCAGCGAGCCGAAGCTGTGGCCGACCAGCGCGGCCTTCTGCACGCCGGCCGCGTCGAGCAGCGCGATGACGAACTGCGCCGCTTCTTCCACGCTCGCGGGCGGCGGGCCTTCGCTCTTGCAATGGCCCGGCAGGTCGACCGCGAGCACGTTCCATCCGTGGTTGGCGAACCAGCGGCTCTGCAGAATCCACACGCTGTGGTCGTTGAGCACGCCGTGGATGAACACGACCGTGGGCTTCGCCGCATCGAAGGGCTTGCCGCCGGTGTAGCAGTAGGTGGCGTGGCCGTTGACGGTGTAGTGCATGTCAGGCACTTGCCTTTTCCGCGGCCTTGAGGGCGCGCTTCAGGTCGTCGATCAGGTCGGCCGGGTCTTCCAGGCCGATCGACAGGCGGATCGTCCCCTGCGAAATGCCGGCGCCCGCGAGTGCTTCATCGGTCATGCGGAAGTGCGTGGTGCTCGCCGGATGGATCACCAGGCTGCGGCAGTCGCCCACGTTGGCCAGGTGGCTGAAGAGCTTGAGCGTCTCGATGAAGGCCTTGCCCTGCGTGCGGCTGCCCTTGATGTCGAAGCTGAACACTGCACCCGCGCCGCGCGCGCCGTGGCGCAGCAGCTTTTGCGCGAGCGCATGGCTCGGGTGCGATTCGATCAGCGGATGCCCCACGCGCGAGACGAAGGGGTGCGTCGCGAGGAACTCGACCACCTTCTGCGTGTTGTCGATGTGCCGCTCCATGCGCAGCGGCAGTGTCTCGATGCCCTGCAGGATGAGCCATGCGGTGTGCGGGCTCATCGAGGCGCCGAAGTCGCGCAGGCCCTCGCGGCGGGCGCGCAGCAGGAAGGCGCCGACGGTGCTCTCCTCGCTGAAGACCATGTTGTGGAAGCCGTCGTAGGCCTGCGTGAGTTCGGCGAACTTGCCCGACTTCTCCCAGTCGAAACTGCCGCCATCGACCACGATCCCGCCGATCACAGTGCCGTGGCCCGAGAGGAACTTGGTCGCCGAGTGATAGACCAGGTCGGCGCCCCAGTCGAAGGGCTTGATGAGGTAGGGCGAGGTGAGGGTGGAATCGACCAGCAGCGGCACGCCGGCTTCGTGGGCGATGTCGCTCACGGCCGGAATATCGAGCACGTCCAGGCCCGGGTTTCCCACGGTCTCGCCGAAGAAGAGCTTGGTCTCGGGGCGCACCGCGGCGCGCCAGCCATCGAGGTCGCCGGGCTTCACGAAGGTGGTTTCGATGCCGAAGCGGCGCATCGTGTAGTGCAGCAGGTTCTGCGAGCCGCCGTAGAGCGCGGTGCTCGCGACGATGTGCGAGCCCGCGCCCATCAGCGTGGCGATCGACAGGTGCAGTGCCGCCTGGCCGCTCGCGGTGGCGATGGCGCCGATGCCGCCTTCCAGCGCCGACACCCGCTGCTCCAGCACCGCGTTGGTCGGGTTGCTGATGCGCGAATACACATGGCCCGCGCGCTCCAGGTTGAAGAGCGCGGCCGCGTGGTCGCTGGACTCGAAGACGAAGGAGGTGGTCAGGTGGATCGGCACCGCCCGCGCGCCGGTAGCGGGGTCGGGCGAGGCGCCGGCGTGCAGCGCGAGGGTGTCGAAACCGGGGTCGGAATAACCGGGCATGAGGGCCTTTCTGTTGTCTCTCGCAAAGCCCCGTTACGTCTGCAAAGCATGCGTGGGCGACAGGGGCGTTCAGGTCGGCGTCGATTGTGGGCTATATTCAAATCGGCACCCCGCCCAGCAAGAGAGTTCGAGAGTCCGAGAGGAGCACACGATGAAAGTCAGCGACATCCTTCGCGTCAAGGGCAACACGCTCTTCACCATCACGCCAGACGACCTGCTGGCAGAAGCCGCCACCACCATGGCGGAAAAGGACATCGGCTCCCTGGTGGTCATGGAACACGGTGACCTGGTCGGCATGCTCACCTTCCGCGAGGTGATCGTGGCCATCGTCAACAACGGCGGCCAGGTCGGGACCACGCTGGTGCGCAAGGCGATGGACGATGCCCCCGTCACCTGCACCCTGGAAACCGACCTCGACGAAATCCGCCGCATCATGCTGGAGCGCCACGCGCGCTACATGCCCGTGATGGACAAGCGCATGCTGATGGGCGTGATCAGCTTCTACGACGTGGCCAAGGCCGTGGTGGACAGCCAGAATTTCGAGAACAAGATGCTCAAGGCCTACATCCGCGACTGGCCTGCGGAAGACGAGAGCAAGACCGGCTGATCTGCCGACCTGCAGCAGGCGGCATCACTCTTTGATGTTGGCGGTCTGCACGATCTTCTGATTGCGGGCGTATTCAGCCTGCACGAACTTCCCGAACGATTCCGGCGTGCCGCTCCCCGGCAGCGCGCCTTGCTCCATCAGCTTGGAGCGCACCCCTTCCTCCTGCAGCACCGCATTGAGTTCCTGGTTGATCTGCGCAACCACGGCAGGCGGCGTCTTGGCGGGCGCGAAGATGCCCGTCCAGCTCACCATGTCGAAGCCCTTGAGGCCCGGCATTTCGTCGAAGGTGGGCACGCCGGGCAGCGCGGCCAGGCGCTTGTTGCTGGTGATGCCCAGCGCCTTCAGGCGCTTGCCGTTCACATGCGGAATGGCGCTGGTGCTCACCAGCATCGCAAGGTCGACCTGGTTGCCGATCACGTCGGTGGCGATCTGCGCGCCGCCGCGATACGGCACGTGCGTGACGAAGATGCCGCTGCGTTCCTTGAGCAGTTCCGTCGCCAGCTGCAGCACGGTGCCCACGCCCGAGGTCGCGTAGTTGTACTGGCCGGGCTTGGCCTTGGCGAGCTTCACGAAGTCGGCGAAGGTCTGCGCCTCGAGGCCGGGCCGCGCGACCAGCACCATCGGCGCGGTGTTGAGCAGGCCCACTGGCGCCAAGTCCTTCAGCGGGTCGAAGCGGAACGCCGTCGGATTCACCAGCTTGCCGATGGCGATCGCGCTGTCGGGCCCGACCACCAGCGTGTAGCCATCGGACGCCGCATTCACCGCCTTGGCCACGCCGATGGCGCCGCCCGCACCGCTCACGTTGTCGATCACGACCGATTGCTTGAGCCGCTCGCCAAGACGCTGCGCGACGAGGCGCGCGTTGACGTCCACGCTGCCGCCGGCCGTGTACGGAACGATCAGCGTGATGGGCTTGGCGGTCGGCCATGCCTGCGCGAGCGCGGCGGTGGGCAATGCAGCGCAGAGCGCGGCGGCAAGCAGAAGTCGGCGGGGCGTGTTCATGGCGTGGTTCATTCGAAGGTGGAGGGCGTCGGTTCGGTGTCGAGGCGGGCGCGCAGCGTGTCGAACGCCTCGCTCCACTGCGTGCGCCATGCGCGGCGTTGGGCGTCGTCGATCCATGCGCCATCGAGGCCGTTGTGCATGAAGCCGCGCAGGTTGTCCAGGCCGAAGCCGAAGTCGCGCACCATCATCAGCCAGGCCCCGGTGGGCGTGACCTTGTGCAGCGTCGGATCGTCGGTGTTGGGGTGGATGCGCAGGCCGAGGCCGGGCATGCGGCGGATCGGATGGTCGATGGCCCAGCGCTCGGGCGGCAGGGTGCGCAGGTAGTACGAGTTGGTCGGCACCACGGTGAAGAGCACGCCGCGCTCGGCGCATTCGCGCGCGAAATCCGGCTGGTCGACCACCGTGTAGCCGTGGTCGATGCGGTCGACCTGCAGCACATCGAGCGCGGTGCGCACGTTGGTCCAGGGCATGCCGAATTCGCCGGCATGCGCGGTGGTCTTGAGGCCCGCCTTCTTCGCCGCGGCATAGGCCTGCGTGAACAGTTCCGGCGGCCGGTCGACCTCGCGGTAGTCAATGCCGATGCCGATTACTTCGTCGCAGCGGTGCGCCACGATCCACTCGACCATCTCCACCGCTGCCTCGGGGCTGGCCTCGCGGTCGATGGCGGCGATGAGCCGGCCGGTGATGCCGAACTCCTGCTGCGCATCCTGTATGGCGCGCACGATCGCGGCCTGCGCCATCGCATACGGAATGCCCGAGCCGTGCACCGTGCCGGTCGGGTTCCAGAAGAATTCGGCGTAGCGCACGTTGTGCGAGGCGGCGTCCTGCAGGTATTCGAGCGTGAGCTGGTAGAGGTCGCCCGGGCTGCGCACCAGCTGCGCATCGAGCGCGCGCAGCACGCGCAATACGCCGACCGGTTTTTCGCCGCGCGTGTAGAAGCCCTCGATCTCGTCGGCCGCCAGCGGCGCCCCGGCGCGCAGGTTCAGTTGCTTGAAGGTCTCGTGTCGCACCGTGCCGAACAGATGGCAGTGCAGCTCGACCTTGGGAATCGCGCGGAGGAACGATTCCAGGGTGAACGCAGGCGGGATGGGGCTGGTCATGCTGACCAGTCTAGGGAGCGGAGGCTTATAGGGAAAATTTTGAATTTCTATAATTTGATTCACTGAATCAATAACCATCGGTGATTGGAGATGCCATGGCCGCCTTGCCCCTGCGCGCACTCACGCTGCGCCAGCTGCAGTTCTTCTCGGTGCTGGTGGAAGAGGGCCAATTCGGCCGCGCGGCGCGGCGACTGGCCATCACGCAACCCGCGCTCAGCAATGCCATCAAGCAGATGGAAAAGCTGCTCGGCGCCGAACTGCTCACCCGCTCCACCCACCGCCTCGAACTCACGCCCGTGGGCGCCGAGGTGTTGGCGCGCACGGACTTTCTCGTCAACACCTTCGAGGTGGCGCTGCGCGACATCGAGAGCACCGTGCAGCGCGGCCGCGCCTTCGTGCGCGTTGGCGTGATTCCCTCGGCCAGCGCGCGCGTTGCCGCGGCGGTCAGCGAATTCCTCCAGCAGGATGGGCAGCGCGAGGTCGAACTGGCCTGGCGCGACGCACCCTCGACCACCTTGCTGGCCGAGCTGCGCAGCGGCCAGCTCGACATGGCGGTGGCCGCCATCACCGAGCCGCCGAACGGCCTGACCTGCATCGACCTGTTCCGCGATCCGCTGGTGCTGGTGGTGCGGCGCGACCATCCGCTGGCCGCGGCCGGCGACGCGAACTGGGAGGCCATCGGCAAGGAGCGCCTCGTGCTGTTCGAAAGCGGCAGCATGCCGGCGCTGGGCAACCCAGCGCGCGCGCAGTTCGCGCAGGGCGCCGAGCCCTATCGCGTGAGCTATTCCGAGACGCTCTACGCGCTGGTGCGCAGCGGCCAGGCGCTGGGGCTGATGCCGCGGCTGTACACCGCGTCGCTGCGCGACCCCGAGCTCGCGGTGGTGCCGCTGCTGAAGCCGCGCATCGAGCGTCGCGTGGTGCTGGCCTACCTGCCGGGGCCGATGCGCAACGTTGTGGCGCAGGAGCTCATCGCATTACTGCGTAACCGATTGCCCCAGGCGGAGGAGCCCAGATCGCGCCGCGTAACGCGTGGACACCCGCTCGACGCCATCCGCAGGCGTCGCTAAGATGCGCCGGTCATGCCACGCTCGCTCGTCGCCGCCGTCTTCGCGGTCCTCCTTTGCTGCCACGGCCTCGTCGTGTTCGCGCAGGGGCTGGTCGACGCGGCGAACCAGCGCGACGAGGTGGCGCACGTGCTCTTTGCCGACGCAACCGCGGCGGCCGATTCGGCGGGCACGGCCGGTGCCACCCAGCCCGCGGACGACGCGGACCTGGACATCGGCCACAGCATCGAAGCGCCCTTCGTCGAGCACCTGTTCGGCTTCACGCCGCTGCCGGCATCGCAGCCGGAATTCGCGCCGGCGTTCTTCTCGCTGACCTTCCTCGAGCGGCCGACGCGGCCGCCCCAGCCGCTCTCTTCCTGCGCGTAGGTCCGGGCCTTCGGCCTGTCGACCGCCGCGCTTGTGCGCGCGGCCTTGCCTCATCGTCTATGCAAGCGCCTGCGCGATCCGCGCCATCCGTTCGCGATGGCACCCAAAAAGAGGAACGAGGAGAAGACATGAAGCACTCAAGAGATGTCATGTTCGCGAGGCTGGCCAATTTCCGAATCGATGCCGATGCGCTGCGGCGACATTTCCTGGACCACGTCCGCCAGTTGCCGTCGATGCCCTATCGCGACAACCGCGTCGACTACATCGGCTGGGCCGTGACCAGCCGCGACGGCACGCTGACCGACGGCATCCGCCGCATTCCCGGCAAGCAGCCTTTCGTGCCCGGCACTGCCCCGACCGACGCTTGCTCCGGCTACCTTGCCACGGTGATGGATGCCTTGCACGACGCCGGCCTCCAGCCTTTTCGCGCACGCATCATGCAGCTGGAAAGCGAAGGCGCGGAGATGCCGCTGCACACCGACGCACTCAAGGAGACCTGGCGCCTGCACATTCCGATCATCACAAATCCGAACTGCTTCTTCGAATGGCAGCGCGCGGACGGCAGCATCGAGAGCGTGCACCTGCCCGCCGACGGTTCGGCCTGGCTGGTGCGGGTGGATGTGAACCATCGCGCCGTAAACCGCAGCAACGAGCCTGCCAGCCGCGCGCATCTGCTGATGGGCCTGAACCCGGGACCTGAATTCCGGATGCTTGCCGAGCCCTGGCTGCCGGTGTTCCGGAACGAGGGCGCCCTTGCCGTGGCGGGCTGACCCGATGCCGAACGGTGAACCCGACGGTTTCGGCGCCTGGAAGTCCGCGGCGGACATCGACGCCGAATTGCAGGCCTTCAGCAAGTCGGACCAGCTGGAGCTCAGCCTGTACCGCTTGCGCAGCGCATTGAAGCAGGACCCCGCATTCAGGAAAGAGATCCTTCCGAGATACCAGGACGCGCTGCTTCTGTCCGGCAACGTCAATGCCGCGCTGGAGCTCCGGGGCAGCGCCCCCTGGAAGGAAGAGTTTCAGAAAGATGCCAAGGGCATGGATGTCGCGTTCACCCAGTTGATCGCGGGGCAGATCGGCCAACTGGCGCGCAGGCTGGAGCAGGTGATCGATGCCTCTCCCTTCGAATTCGCCGCCTATCTGGCCGGCTTGAAAAGGCACCACCTCGCCACCTACGGAAGCCTTGCCGGCATCGTCAGGCCGCTGGTCGAGGAACGGTCGTTTCCGGAGCCGCAGGACAAGGTCGCGATGACGCTCGCGATCGAGGGATTCAGCGGCTATGGCGAAGACATCCACAAGGAAACGCTGATCGACTTCTTCGAGAAGAACAACCACGAAGTGCTGTGCAAGTTCTTCCAGACGGTGCTTCCCGCCAATGGAAAGATATTCAGGGACTTCGTCGCCGACATCCTGCAGGCCGACAACGGCGTGCGCTCTCTGAACGAGGCCGGCGTCTGCCGCTTGCTGATCCTTGGATATGCATTGCTGGACGACGCCACCCATGACCGCATGGTCCGCCAGGTGCACGACACCTGCGGCGCCCCGGGCACCGAGGCCAGCAGGCAGGCGCGTTCCAACGCAAGAATTGCCCGCGCCTTCTGCACCGATGTCCGGCGGCCGGCGGCCGGTGCAAGAAAGGACCTGAGCATCGCCGTGTGCGTCTCGGGGCAGATGCGCGGATACGTCGAGGCGTTCCAGACCTGGAAGCATCTTCATCTCGACGGGCACCGGGTCAGGTACTTCGTTCACACTTGGGAAGACACGGGCTGGCGGTTTCCCGATCCGATCTCGGGCAACGGCGTGGACCGCATCTTCAAGCACGCGCCGTTCGCGCAGGCCTACAGGCAGGCTGGATTCCAGTACGGCACCGACGTCCTGAAAAAAGCCTATCCGCATTTCTTCGCCTCGCTCACCGTGTCCTCGACGATCGGCGAGGCGGACATCAAGGCTCTGTACGGCAGCGATGCGGCGGTTGTCATCGAAGACCACCGCACGCCCCAGTTCGAGAACGACGCCAACAACCAGCGCAAGATGTTCTACAAGATCCAGGAGGCGCACCGCCTGATGGCGGAGGACGGCGAAGCCTTCGACCTCGTGCTGAGAATCCGGCCGGACCGCACCTTCCGCGCCGGTCCCGCGAAGCCCGACTGGGCAAAGATGGCCAAGGAATGCCGCAGCCAGCGCGTGATCTATTTCAATAACCTCATGCTCACCAAGACGCTCTATGCGGGGGATCAATTCGCCATTGGATCGCCCGAGGCGATCAGCTGCTATGCCAACACGCTGAAGCTGCAGACGCAGGCAATCGAGGAGAAATGGTTCGGCTTCCCCGGGCGACTGCGTTCCCATTGCTCGCTCGCGCATTCCCTGCTGTTCCAGGGCGTTCGGCGCCGACCGCTGGAGGACATTTATCCGACCGAAGCGATGCCGGCCGCGACATACGGCAAGGAAGAGCTGAAGAAATTGCTGTCCGCCGATTTGCCTTCGGGCCCTGTGAGCGAGATCGATAAATTGCTCTGGAACTCCCTGAATTGAAGATAGCCGCCATTCCTTGAACGCCTGGCTCCGACTCCGAGAAATCGTCATGCGAATGTCCGCAAGCGGCGCGGTGGCGCCGGCCATCCAGTTGCCATGGAAGCAGTTGTTCGCGGGCGGCACCCTCGCATGCGCCGCCTGTGTTCCGTCGGTGTCCGCACAGGAACTGAAGGACATTCCGGAGTGCAGGACTTCGAGGAATCAGCACCGCCTGAAGCTCGAGCAAAAGTATGAGTTCAACGGCATCCGCGTTTTCTACACGCAGGCGGGGCCCCATGCGCTGTACACCGGCGCCGATCTCAATCGCAACGGCGTGCCCGACATGGTGGAGGACGCGGCGCTTCACCTGGACACGGTGCGCCAGATCTTCAACCGCAACGGATTCCGCGATCCGCTCGACAGCCCGCGATTCCGCCATGCCGAATCCATCGACATCGATTTCCTGAACTTCGATGTCTACAGCCCCGAGATCACCGACAAGCGGGGCCTGTCGTTCTCGGGGGTCATCCGCTATCCGGGAAGCCGCATCAGGGCCGACAAATGCTCGATTTCGATGGCCATCAATTCATCGCTGAAGGGTAATCACGAGCGGGTGAAGGACTACCTGATTCCGCATGAGCTGTTCCACCTGTACCAGTACGGCTACACCATGTTCCGTGCGAGTTGGTTCCTGGAGGGCATGGCGAAATGGGCGGAATGGGTCACGCTGGCGGAGAACGATCGCAATCCGAAGCTGTGGAGCACGCCCTTGCCCGCATCGGCGCAGGAATTGAATGAGCGTGTGTTCCTCAATCCCAATCCATACGACGTCAGGCATTTCTGGAACCGGCTGGCGGAGCTCGCGAAGAAAAAGGAGTTTCCGATGATCGTGCCGCCGGATGTGCGAGACCGGAGATTCGCCGATGGAACCCCTGTGATCAGGGACAACATCTGGCGCGGCCGCGCGCTCATGCTGAAGATCCTGGAAGGGCTGGATGCGGAAGACGATGCCGCCGCCCACGAAAACAAGTCACAGCCCTACGCTTGGGCCAATGAAGAGCAAAGAAATACGGCGCACAACCCGCGGCTCATGAAGGTGGTGCAGCGCGCGCTGGCCTCCTACGGAATCGCCGGTGCCGAGGTCAGGCAGTTCCTCGCCATCGATCCGGCGGCGTCGAACTGAGAGAAGGAGAAAACAGCTTGATTCCATCGATTCCCGGCCGAGGACATGGCCTGTGATCATCATCACGTCCGCCGCCTATGTCGACTCCGAATTGCAATCCGAATTCGGCAGATTGCCTCCGGCTTTTCTTCCCGTCGGCAACCGCCGCCTGTTCCTGCGGCAGTTCGCGGTGCTGCATGCGCGCCTTCCGGGCGAGAGCATCTACCTCTCGCTGCCCGAGAGTTATGCGATCCCTCACCGTGACGTTCGCGCGCTCGAAACCGAAGCGGTGCAGGTGCTGCGGGTGCCGGACGGGCTCTCGCTGGCCGATTCGGTGCTGTTCTCGATCAACACCATCGGCCGGTACGACGAGGGGCTGCGCATCCTCCACGGCGACACGCTCATCCTCGACCTCCCGGCCGCCTGGGACTGCCTCTCTGTCGCGGAGTCGGCCGACGACTACAACTGGCACGCCGACCCGAGCCCCGACGCCGCGGCGCGCGTGTGGTGCGGCTATTTCGCCTTCCAATCGGCGGGCCGGCTCGCCAAGTGCCTGGTCGCCGCGCGCGGGTCGTTCGAAAAAGCCGTGAGTGCCTACGACCAGGCCTGCTATCTGGAGCGCGTCGAGACCGAAAACTGGTCGGACTTCGGTCACGTCAACACCTTCTACCGGTCGCGCGCCCGCATCACCACGCAGCGTGCGTTCAACGACCTCGCCATTGGCGACCGGCGCGTGCGCAAGACCGGCCGGCCCGCCGAAAAGATCAAGGCCGAAGCCGGTTGGTTCGAGGCGCTGCCTTCGCGGCTTCGCGTGTACGCCCCGCAACTGCTGGCGTACGGCGCCGTCGAGCCGGATGGCTACAGCTACGAGTTGGAGTACATGTGCATGGCGCCGCTCAACGAGTTGTATGTGCACGGCCGGAACTCGGCGGCGTTCTGGTCCCGCGTCTTCAGGCACCTGGCCGGCTGGTTCGCGGCCTGCCAGTCGGCCGTGCCCATGGGCGAGAGCGAACGACGAATGGCCGCCGACGACAGCCACGGCATGCTGGCCGAAAAAACCCGCATCCGCATGGGCGCCCATGCGTCGGCCAATGGGCTGAGCCTGTCGGCGCCGACACGCCTGAACGGGCGGCCGCTGCCGTCGCTTGCCGCCATCCTGGAGCGCTGCATCGATGCCGCCGCGCGCGTGCCGCTGGTGCCCGGCGTGATGCACGGCGACCTGTGCTTCAGCAACATCCTGTTCGACACGCGTTCGGACTGCATCAAGGTGATCGACCCGCGCGGCCTCAACTTCGAGGGCGAGCCCCGGTTGCTGGGCGACCTGCGCTACGACCTGGCGAAGGTCTCGCATTCGGTGCTGGGGCTGTACGACTACATCGTTGCCGATGCCTTCGACATCGATGAGGGCACCGGGCTGGACTTTCACCTGCGCATCCACGCCGACGAAGACGCGGCCGCCATCCAGAAGCTGTTTGCCGGCCTGCCGCTGCTGAGCGGCATGACCGCGCGCCATGTCGCGCCGATCACCGTCATGCTGTTCCTGTCGATGCTGCCGCTGCACCAGGACACGCCGCGCCGCCAGCGCGCGATGCTCGCCAATGCATTGCGCCTTTTCGAGCAAATGGAGCACTGAAAAAATGTTTGTCATTCCAATGGTCGGCAAGAGCCGCCGATTCACCGAGGCCGGCTATGCGCTGCCCAAGTACCGCCTGCCGCTGCACGGCGAAACTGTTTTCTTCCATGTCGTGAAGTCGTTCGAGCACTACTTCGAGGACGACCTGTTCCTGTTCGTGGTGCGACGCGATCACGACGTCGCGGGTTACTTGAAGCAGGAGTTGAAGAACCTGGGCGTCAAGGAGTTCCGTATCGTCGAACTCGACGGCGACACGCTCGGCCAGGCCGACACCGTCCACCAGGGGCTGCGGCAGGTCGACGCCGGCGATGCGCTCTACATCTTCAACATCGACACCATCCGGCCCGGCTTCAGGAAGTCGGCGCTGGCGGCCGGTGCACAGGGGTACCTGGAGGTCTTCGAGGGCGAGGGCGAGCATTGGTCCTTCGTCGAGCCCGGTCCCGACCGCACGGTGCGAAGGACCACGGAAAAAGAGCGCATCTCCAACCTCTGCAGCGACGGCCTCTATCACTTCGCCGATGCGCGGGTCTTCGACGAGGCCTTCGAGCACCAGCGCGCGGGCAAGCTCATGAACCGGGGCGAGTTCTACATCGCGCCTTGCTACAACGCGCTGATCGCCAAGGGCGCGCGCGTGGTCTACGAACTGATCGACCGGAGCGAGGTGGTGTTCTGCGGCAATCCGCAGGAGTACGAGGAGGCAGGGGCAAGGAAATGGGCATGAACATCGCGATCGGAAGTGGACGGGGAAACGCGCAATGAGCCTGGGCGAACTGCTGGCATCGGCCAAGCCGGCTCTTGCGGCGACATGGGACGAATGCGTGGCCGCGCCGGCCCCGGGCGTGCTCTTCATGTCGGTGTGCAACGGCAAGGAGCGCGCACACGTGGTGACGGTCCGCGGCAAGAATTTCGAAGAGGTCTGGCGCCGCGGCGCGCAGTTGCTGCAGGCCTGGTTGCGCAAGCAGGGCGGCGCGCCACTCTGGCTGCGCGTGGACGTGGTGCACACGGTGGACACCATGACCTGGCAGGCGCTCAAGCAGGCGCTCGCGACAACCAAGCGCAACTACTTTCGCCACGGCATCGCCTTCGACGCCGAACTGTCGGTGGCCATGCTCGAGGAGGACATCGGCGCGAACGCCGTGCTGTACGACGGCAAGTTCGAGGAGGCGACGCCCAATGCCGCCAACCTGAAGCTTTTCGGCCAGCATCGCTACGGGCGCGAACTGCAATGGCCCAATGAGGCGCAGCAGCCGGTGTGGGTGTTCGACACGCGGGCGGTGTTCACCGACGGCAGCGAGTGCCATGCCATCGAGCACCAAGGGCGCAACCGCGGCCACCGGCGCCTGGCCACGTGGGATGCAGGCCGGGTCCACGGCATCGTCTCCACCGGCACGGCGTATCTCGCGCGGCAGGTGAAGTCATCGGGCGCCTATCACTACGGCTGGTTTCCGTGCTTCGACCGTGCCATCCCCACCTACAACGCGCTGCGCCATGCGAGTTCGACCTACGCGCTCATCGAAGGCTGGGAACTCACCCGCAGGCCCGAACACAAGGCGGCCATCGACCTGGCGCTGGGCTACCTGACCGGCACGCTGATCCAGCGTGCGGTGCTGCCCGGCGGCGAGGGCGCGGCCTTTCTTGTCGACACCGGCGACGAAATAAAGCTGGGCGGCAATGCCGTGTGCCTGCTGGCACTGGTCAAGTACACCGAACTCACCGGCGACACGCAATACCTGGCGCTGCTGGAGCAGCTGGCGCTCGGCATCCTCCACATGCAGGATGCGAAGAGCGGGCGTTTCGTCCATGTGCTCAACCATCCCGACCTGAGCGTCAAGGAAGAGAGCCGCATCATCTATTACGACGGCGAAGCCGCCTTCGGCCTCATGCGCCTGTACGGGCTGACGCGGGATGCGCGCTGGCTGCAGGCGGTCGAGAAGGCATTCGAGCACTTCATCGCGGCCCGCCACTGGGAGGCGCACGATCACTGGCTGAGCTACTGCGTCAACGAGCTCACGATCTACAAGCCGGATGCGCGCTATCTGCGCTTCGGCCTGGACAACGTGCGCGGCCACCTGGACTTCGTGCTCGACCGCATCACCACCTTTCCGACGCTGCTGGAGCTGATGATGGCGGCTCAGAAAATGATCGTGCGGCTGCAGGCAGAGCCCGAACACGCGCACCTGCTCGAAGGTTTCGACGTCGACAAGTTCTACCGCGCCCTCGAACAGCGCGCGCGCTACCTGCTGACAGGCCACTTCTGGCCCGAGCTCGCGATGTTCTTCAGGAATCCGGCGCACGTCGTGGGTAGCTTCTTCATCCGGCACCACAGCTTTCGCGTGCGCATCGACGATGTGGAGCATTACCTTTCAGGCTTCGTGGCGTACCGCAAGTACCTGGAGGCGGGCGGGCGGCCCGCAGTAGTGGTGCAGGCGCCGGCTCAATGCAGTTCGGCCGCTGCGTGAATCGTCTCGCGCACCCGTGGATAGATCTGCGCGTTCCACTTGCTGCCGCTGAACACCCCGTAGTGCCCTACGCCAGCCTGCAGGTGATGCGTCTTGAGATACGGCCGGATGTTGCTGCAGAGGTCTTGCGCGGCGACGGTCTGGCCGACCGCGCAGATGTCGTCGCGCTCTCCTTCCACCGTGAGCAGCGCGGTGCGGCGGATGGCCGCGGGGTTCACCGTGCGGTCGCCCACCGTGAGCACGCCGCGCGGCAGGTCGTAGGTCTGGAACACGCGCTCCACCGTCTCCAGGTAGAACTCGGCCGGCAGATCGTTCACCGCAAGGTACTCGTCATAGAAGGTGCCGATGGTGCGGGCCTTCTCGACGTCGCCTTCCACGAGGTGCTGGAACATGTCCTGGAACTGCTTCTTGTGGCGCTCCGGGTTCATGCTCATGAAGGCCGAGAGCTGCAGGAAGCCGGGGTACACGCGCCGCATCGCGCCCGCATGCGGCCACGGCACGTGGCTGATGAGGTTGCGGCGGAACCACTCGATGGGCTTGCTGGTGGCCAGCACGTTCACGCCCGTGGGGTTGATGCGGCAATCGACCGGCCCGGCCATCAACGTGAGGCTGCGCGGCGTGGCGGGGTTGTCGTCTTCGGCCATGAGCGCGGTGGCGGCCAGCGCGGCCACGCAGGGCTGGCAGACCGCGACCATGTGCGCGCCCGGGCCCATGGTCTCGAGGAACTGGATGAGCTGCAGCGTGTAGTCGTCCAGGCTGAAGCCGCCATGCCACAGCGGCACATCGCGCGCGTTGTGCCAGTCGGTCAGGTACACGTCGTGGTCGCGCAGCAGGGTGCGCACGGTTTCGCGCAGCAGCGTCGCGAAGTGGCCCGAAAGTGGTGCGACCAGCAGTACGGGAGGATGCACGGCCTGGATGTCCTTGCGGAAGTGCAACAGCGTTCCGAAAGGCGAGACCAGCGTTTTCTCTTCGTGGACAAGGACTTGCGTGCCATCGACCATCACCGAATCGATGCCGTAGGCGGGCCGCGAATGGGTCAGCCGCATGCGCGAGAACACCTCGAACTGGGCGGCCAGGCGCCGCACCATGGTGCGGTCCGTGTCGTCTTTCCAGAGGGCCTTGCCCCAGTACTGCGCCGCGAGCCGCAAGGGCGAGAGAAGGTCGGCTTGGTTCTGGTAGGCCCGGTAAAGCATGCAAGGGGTGCAGGCAAGTTGCGGGCCAGCACGCTGCGTACGACGTGGCATGGCGCTTGCACGCGAGGTAGGCAATGTCAAGGAGCTTCCCGATGGCCAAACCCGTTCTCACCATCAGCAGCAAGAACTACGGCGCGTGGTCGCTGCGCGGCTGGCTGATGTGCAGGCTGGCGGGGCTCGACTTCAGCGAGAAGATCATTCCGCCCGACGACCCGGCCATGAAGGCCGAGATGCTGCTGCTCTCGTCGTCGATGCTCGTGCCCTCGCTGCAGCACGGCGGCGTGAAGGTGTGGGACACGCTGGCCATTGGCGAATATCTCAACGAGATCAAGCCCAAGGCCGGGCTGCTGCCGGCCGATGCGGCGGCCCGCGCGCACTGCCGCGCGATCTGCGGCGAGATGCATTCGGGCTTTGCGTCGATGCGCGGCGCGCTGCCGATGAACATCAAGGCCCACTTCACCAACTTCAAGGTGTGGTCGCGCGCACAGGCCGACATCGACCGGATCGTCGCCATCTGGCGCGAGTGCCTCAAGGCCTACGGCGGGCCGTTCCTGTTCGGCAAGCAGCCGGGCATCGCCGATGCGATGTATGCGCCGGTGGTCACGCGGTTCCTCAGCTACGACGTGGCGCTCGACAGCACATGCGCGGCCTATTGCAAGCGGGTGATGGAGCTGCCGGCGATGAAGGAATGGGTGACTGCGGCGAAGCAGGAGCCTGAAGAGATCGACGAGCTCGACGCGGAGTTCTAGTCAGCGAGCGGCCGGGCAGCCTGAAAGCGCCTTCCGCGCTGCCGGGGCGGATGCTGGATGTCGTCATGGCGAATGCGTTGGCCGAGGTCGCCGGCGAACCATCGAAACACGTTGGCCTGGCTTCTCCAGCCGTCGCTGAATCGCACGAAAAGAAAGCCCCGCTCTGCATTGCCGAGTGCATCGACCGGGATGCCCGCGGCGCGCAAGGCGGTGATCTCCTTGTCGGATTCCATGCCGAAGGGCAGTTTCAAGGTGATCGTCGAGCTGTGGATGGGATGCCTTGGCATTGCTTCGCCTCCTTCTGCTTCTTGGCAGGCCAGTTGATCCGAAGGAGGCGGTCGTGGCATCCCTCGTTCATAGGAGGCACGTCGGGGGTTTGCCCTGTTGTCGTCAAAAGGCAACCGGAGTGGGTTCGCTGAAGAAATCAATCCTCTAAGGGTCATAAAAATACGTTTTCCGTGAGAAAGTAGCACTTCGTCACAATTTAAGTGCGTGCTGCGTCTTGAGCTTTCCCGAGAGCGGGGCTTGCGCCGGGCCACGTTTCCGAGGACATCGCTTGCTCTACCCCTGCACAAGTCGACCCCGCGCGGTCGGGATATCCACCGGCGCGTCAAAGGACGCTTCGCAGCACCTGGTGCCGTTGCTCGCAGTGGCGCTGGTTGTCGCAGCCATGGGATGCCCCGCTGACGCTCTTGCTGCCACGACCTACGAAGGAACGCTCACCGGCGTGCAGGCCAACGACCGGGCGGGTGGAACCGGCAACTATTCGCCGGCCTACGTCATCACGCCCTCGCAGGGCACGCTGCACTACGCCTTTGGAGCGGACGACAGCATCGACGTGCGAGGGGGCAGCGGCGATGTGTATGGCGTTCTGTTGACAGCGGCTTCCGGCTCGTCGCCCGTGGTGCTCGATTCCGCCAGCGGCAAGTTGAATATCTCCTCGGCCAATAGCGCGCCGGGTTCGGCCTCGCCCTCGGTCCTGGCACTGTCGAGGGGCATCAGCGTCGATGGCGGCAGCCTCGTGGTCAACGGCAATGCGTCCGTGTATGCGCAGGCTGACAGCAAGGAAAGTATTGCCATCGGTGTGAACGTATCTAGGGGTACGGCGATCTTCA
Source organism: Variovorax paradoxus EPS (assembly GCF_000184745.1). Taxonomy (NCBI): domain Bacteria; kingdom Pseudomonadati; phylum Pseudomonadota; class Betaproteobacteria; order Burkholderiales; family Comamonadaceae; genus Variovorax; species Variovorax paradoxus. The sequence continues at coordinate 2,030,841 of NC_014931.1, forward strand.
ATGGCGATACCTTGATACGCACCAGCACGCCGGGCTATTCGCGCGGCCTTTGGGTCTATCAGGGGCAGGTCACGTTCAATGGAGACACCACGATCGTCGTGAGCGGGAAGCGATCGGACAACAACGGGGTCTACAACTCCGGCGGCGGCGTAAGCAGCATCACCTTCAACGGCAACCTGAACATTTCATCCACAGGCCAGTACCCCAGCGACAACGTGCATGGCATCTACAACGACAACGTCAACAGCCGGCTGCATGTGACGGGGAACCTGAAGCTCACCGCCGCCGCCAACGGCTCGACGGTGTTCGGTATCCGCAACCAGGGCGTGCTCAATATCGACGGAGACGCCAGCTTCACGGCCACCGGAAGCCGCTCCGCGCTCGGCATTGCCAACACGCACCGGACGGCCCGGATGACTTTCGGGGGCAACGTGGACATCGCGGTCACCAGCACTACCGGTTACGCCCCTTTCGGAAATCCGACGGGCATCGAAAACAGATACCCGGGCACGTCCTCCATCAACTTCGGCAAAGCCGTCACGGTCAAGGTGTCCGCCGCGGCGGAAGCCTATGCCGTCAACAACGCCAGCACGCTGAATTTCAACTCGGCAACGGACAACGTGGCGTTGCAGGTCGCCTCGTCATGCAGCGGCTGCAATGTCTACGGCATCCGCAATTACGGCGGAACGCTGAAGGCCGCAGGCGGGTTGAGCATTGCGACTTCGCCCAGCGGAACGGGCAAGGGCTACGCCATATGGAACGTGGCCGCGGACGTGCGCGATGCGACGGTCACGGTCAACGCCGCGGGCGGGCAGCCGGTGAAGCTGCAGGGCGACCTGGTGACCGGCAGCGTGACGAACGCTGGCGGCACCAAGTACACCGGCGCATTGAACGTGAACCTGGACACCCCGGACTCGTACCTGCGCGGATCGGTCGGCGGCTTCGTGGACCCGAACACATCGGATACCACGGTCTTTACCGCCGGCTCGCCCAATCTGTCGTTTTCCAAGGGCGCCTCGTGGATTCCCACCGGTACGGGGACCGTGGCCGCCGACCTGGGCTCGGGCACCCTGGCCCTGGCCAGCGGCGGTGCGATCGACATGGCCGCGAGCTGGGGGAACTTCAGTCCGGCGAGCACGCCGGCCCACTCGCTGCGCGTGCTCGACATCCAGAGTTCGACGAATGCGGCGACCGTCAACCTGGGGGACGGCGCCACCTTTCGCATCCTCAGCGATGTGCGCAACGGCGTGGCCGACAGTATTCGGTTCGGCAGCGGCGTGAGGGGCTTCAACGCGACCGGAACGCAGGTGGTCAACGTGGTGTACGACCCCGCGCTCAACGACACGAGCTGGGTCAACGCCGCGACGACGAAGACCGGTACGGTGATCCCGGCAAGCAAACCCATCGTCGTGATCGACGCCACGGCGGCCGGCGGCGGCACGGCGCGGCTGCAGGCCGTCCAGGGCGCAACGAGCTCGTGGACCTACGAGAACGACCTGGTGCGCTTTACCTACGCGCCCAATGTGGCGCTCAGCGCGGACGGCAGCCAGGTCGTGCTGAACGGCTTGACCATCGCGGGTTCGGGCACGGCCGCGGCGACCGGCACCGATGGAGCGGCCGGCATCGTGAGCGGCAGTTCAGGGTTGATCGCAAGCGCGGTCGGTGCTGCCGGTGCTGCGGCGAGCATCACACCCTCGGAGTCCGTGAAGACCGCCGCCGAGGCCGGCGACAGCCTTCGCAATCTCTGGGCGCTGCGCGCCAACGGCATCGCGCGCCGGACCGAGGCGCTGCGTCGCGACACAGCCCCCGAAGCCACCGGCATCTGGGCCGAAGTGGACGGCGGCGGCTTCGATGCGCGCACGGGCTACGCGAGGTCGTACAGCCAGAGCTATGGCGCCCTGTCCGCCGGCGTCGACCGGCGCCTGGGCGACCTCGGCGGCTGGAAAAGCCATGCCGGCGGCTCCGTGAGCTACATCAATTCGAGCGCCGGCTATGAGCGTGGAAACGGCAAGGCCTCCGCGATCGAACTCGCCGGCTACGGCATGTGGGTCAACGGCCTCGGCACCTATGTGCAGATCGGCGCACGCACTGCGTCGCTGGAGAACAAGTACGCGTCCACCGATTCGCTTTCGCGGCGCGTCACCGGCACCTACAAAACCCAGGGCTACGAGGTCAGTGCCGAAGCCGGGCATCGCTTTCCGCTGCCGCAAGACGCCTTCGTGGAGCCGCAGGTCGCGCTGACCGCCAGCCGCCTGGCGGCCGACGCGCACACCGCAAGCAACGGCGTTGCCATCAGCCAGGAGGGCCTCGACGCGGGCTCGGTCAGGGTCGGCATGCTGCTGGGCAAGTCGGTGCGCTTTCTCGAGCTGAGCGGCGACGTGTATCTCAGGCTCTCGGCGATCAACTACTTCGGCGACAACCTGGCGATCACGGCGGCCAAGGGCGGCGGCAGCCTTCCCGTCGAGACCGAAAGCCGCAACGGCACCGGCGGCGAAGTCGGGCTGGGCGGCCGCTTTGCCTTTCTGCCGCGCCGGGGCTTTGTCTACTTCGAGGCGTCCAGCCTCGCGGCCAGGGGCATCCGGCGGACGTGGACCCTGCGCTCGGGTCTTCGCTACGAGTGGTCCTGATGGAAAATCCGCATCAACGGGCGGCCGCGCGTCGGCGCGGCCGGGGCGCGTGGGCGGCACTGCTGTTCGCCGTCGGCGTGGCTTTCATGCCCGGCCTCTCGACCGCCGCCGAGGGAGACGGCAAGAACTTCGCCTGGGGCACGCAGGTGACGCGGGACAACGTCGCCTTCGAATTCCAGGAGGCCAGGTATGCCAACCTGGTTGTCGACAGCAGCGGCGGCGAATCGCCCAGGCAATACAAGGGCGACTTCGTCCTGCTGCAGGTCAACATCACGAACACCGCGGAGCAACCGCTTTTCGCGCGCTTCCAACCCGTGTTCCGATTGATCGATGCCAAAGGGGCGCTCTACGAGCCGCACGAACTGCTGACGAAGCTGGTCAACCCGCCACAGGAAGGCCAGGTGCCTTTCGGCGATCCGCTTGCAGCGGGGCAGAGCATGCAACGGCGCGTGCTCTTTTCCGTGCCGAAGCAGCCCTACAGGGCCGTCGTGATCGTTCCACGCAGCACCGAAAAGGCCGACGACGGCGTCGTGACGTACGCGGGGCCGTACTTCTTCTATGACCTGGCACCGCTTCGTTCTTCTTTGCCGGCAAGGAGCGCCAGGACGGCTCCGAAGAACCCATGACCAATCCCCGCTCTGTCGGCCGCCGGATGCCAGGCAGCACCGCCTGCCCGCTGTGGATGCGGACGCTGTACTGCGCCGGCGCCTTCGCACTTCTTCTCGCGAGCGGGTGCGCGGCGACAACGCCCGCACCGCAGGCGACATTCCCGAGCGCGTCCTGGGAGGCAACGCCCGAGGCGGAACTCGGGCCGGCCTGTCGCCGCGACCTCGACGCCACTCGCGACTACGTTCGCACGCTGGACACGACCGCCCTCATGGCCGTGCAGGGTGGCCGCGTGCTGTTCAGCCAGGGCCCGGTCCAGGCGGTCAGCATCGTTTTCTCGGTGCGCAAGAGCGTGCTGTCGATGATGTACGGCAAGTACGTGGTGAACGACACCATCGACCTCGACCGCACGCTGGCGGATCTGGGCATCGACGACACGGGTGGCCTGCTGCCCATCGAACGGCAGGCGAGATTGCGCGACCTGCTCGCCGCGCGTTCGGGCGTCTACCACGCGGCCGCCAACGGTGGCGACGATGCGGCCGCCGCACCTGCACGCGGCTCCAAGGCGCCGGGCAGTTACTTCCTCTACAACAACTGGGACTTCAATGCCGCCGGCACCGCCTTCGAGCGCCTGACCGGGCGCGGCATCTATCAGGCCTTCGCGACGGATCTGGCCGCGCCGCTGCAACTGGAAGACTTCGATCCCGCCCGCCACAAGCGCAGCGGCAACGCCAGCCGGTCGGAGCACCTGGCCTATCCCTTCTTCCTGTCCACGCGCGACATGGCGCGCCTGGGCTACCTGATGCTGCGCCAGGGCAACTGGCGCGGGCAGCAACTGGTTCCAGCCGACTGGGTGGCGCAGATCACGCGGCAGACCACGCCGGCCGCGCAGATGCATCCGGCGCACACCGCGCGGCGCGGTTTCGGGTACGGCTACCTTTGGTGGCTGCTCGAAGAACCGCCGGACTCACCGCTGGTCGGTGCCTACATGGCTTGGGGCGTGCACGGCCAGTACATCCTCGTCGTGCCGAAACGGGCGATGGTGATCGCGCACAAGCGCCAGGTGCCGGTGGCCGGCAACTGGGATGTCAGCTGGGTCGGCCCGACCGAGTTTCTGCGCGCCGCGCGCATGCTGGCCGCGGCACCCTGCCGGGCAGGCGAAGAGCAGCGCTGAAGCGTCAGCGCCGGAACATCCGCAGATCGAGCGCGCTTTCCTCGCCGAGCCACATCGCATGCGCCGTGTGGTCGGCGAGGTCGTCGCCCGTCACGCCGTGCACGAAGATGTCGAGGCCGTTGCGGTTGGCATCGAGCCACCCAATCACCTGATCGAACTCGGCCGCGTCGAAGGCGAGCTGGCAGCTCCAATGCGGATGCGGGCCCACGAGCCGCTCGTGCACGCGGCCGACGACGACCATCAACTCGCGGCCCGCGCGCTCGCAGAGGTCACGCGCTTGTGCCACCGTGGCGGGGGCGAAGTAAACGTGGGCGTGGTACTGGGGGTAGAGGTTTTCGGGGCGGCGCGGCATGGTGCGCTCATTGTGATCCCGTGCGCGATGCCGGGGACGAAGGCAGGTGAAAGCGCCCGCTGTAGCGGAACACGTCGCCGAACCAGCGGTGGCGCAGCAGCATCTTCATCGTGAAGTGCTCGGGGCTCGTTGGGTCGGGCCGTTCCTCGACATAGGCCGTGCCCATGAAGAGCCCGAGCGGCAGCGGAATGCGAAGGCCCGCGACGCGCCAGATGTAGCCCTGGTCGCGGAACACCAGCGCGCCGTCTTCCGCACTCACCGCCAGGCGCATGCCGATGCCGAAGCGCACGTACTCGATGACCTCGGCGCCGTGCGCGGCGGTGTGTTCCATGTGCGAGCGAAAGTGAAAGGGCTTGCGGCCCGCGAAGTGGAAGACGCGGTCCCAGTACAGGTTGGCATCGCCAGGGCTGCAGCGGTAGTGCACTTCGATCGGCACGTCGGTTCCGGTGTACGGCACGAGCGCGCCGAAGAGGCGACCGAAGGGCATCAGCAGCGCGGCCCATGGCGCGTGATGCACCTCGTTCATGGTGCCGCGGACGCACACGTAGTCGTCGGAGAACGGCGTCATCGTGTAGTGGCGGCGGATCACGTCGCCGAGCTTTTCCCAGGCAGATCCGAGCGCCTGCTGGAAGACGGGCTGCGTGTGGTTGCGCGTCATCCCGCCACCGCCATGGCGCCTTCGCTGCGCACCTTGTAGAAGTGCAGGATGTGCTCGGAGAAATCTCCGAGCAGGAACTGCGCGACGCGGTCCGCATACCAGTTGAATCGCGTGCTCACGCGCCACGACACGTCGATGCGCAGTTCGGTGCCGCCGTCGCGGGGCGTCAGCGTGAAGGCCGAGTCGCGCAGGTCGAAGTAATGGCCGCCGATCACGACGTGGTCGTCGAGCGCGCCCGCGGGGAACGAGTCGGGCGCGAAGCGGTACTGCCACTTCATGTGCTGCTGCGGCTGCCACTCGGTGACGAGTTCCTCGAAATGCACGTCCTTCTGCCATTGCACCTGGCGCACGCGGCCCTCGGGCGTTTCGTGCGTCACGCCGGCCACGGGCATCGGCACGCCGATGCGGTAGGCCCAGGCATCGCCGACTTCGTCGGGGCGGATGTCGCGCGCATTGTTCAGCTCGTGCCACACGCGCTCGGCGGGCGCGGCGATGAAGAGCGTGCGCGAGGTGTTCGAGAACAGGTCCGGGTTGGGCAGATGCGGCTCGATGGCGCCGAGCGCCAGCGGCAGCATCGCGAAGCTGTAGAGCGCGGGCTTGGGCCAGTTGGTGACGCGGCACACCAGCCCCATCGCCAGGCCGCCGACGCTGCCCATGACCGCGAAGAGCGGCACGATGACGACGGCGCAGATCATCCCCTCGATGAAGACCAGCAGCGTGCCGATGACGAAGAGCGCGGTCGACACCCACGGCGCCCAGATGTAGTAGCCCCAGCTTCGCCGTTCCATGCGCTCGGCCATGTACACCGTGACGGCGCCGCACACCGCGGGCGCGAGGTAGATGAAGGCACCGAGCATCGCCGAGAACGGTCGGCCCGGCCCGCCGCTGAAGGCGATGCGCAGCACGAGCGCGGCGGCCGCGCCGACCAGGAGCGGCCAGAACCACGCGAAGGGCATGCGGCGGCGGGGTTTGTCTTCGTTCTCGTGTGGATGGGCGTCCAGAGGAGCGAGCTCGGAGAGCCTGCTTTCTTCGGGTTCGGTGCTCATGGAAACGTCTTCTCCTCGTGTGTTTTGTTTTTTCAGCAGCCGGCGCGTCTGGCGGTCACCATGCAGTAGTCGAAGTCGCGCCAGAACATGCCCAGCGCGAGCGCGCAATAGCTCGCGACGATGTGCTTGCGGCGCCATGGGCTCAGCCTGCCGCGCGCCTTCCAGAGTTCGGCCAGCGTGAAGCGCGTCGCCAGCACCGGGATGTGCAGCGCGCTCGGCGCAACGCGCCAGCGCAGCGACTTGCATTCGATGTCCTCGAAACCGTTGTCGCGCAGGGCCGCGGTGAAGTCGTCGCGCACGGCGAGCGTGGGCACGGCCCAGCTGTCGGCCCAGAGGCGGTGCAGCCAGGCGGCGATGCGGCCGGGGTTCTTGCGCAGGAGGAAGCCATCGACCACCACGAGCCGCGCGCCGGGCTTGAGCAGGCGCGCGGCCTCGCGCACGAAGTCGGCCTTGGCCGCGCCTTCGGCATAGCAGGCGCTCTCCACCGCCCAGGCGCCGTCGGCTTGCGCGGCAGGCAGGCCGGTGCGGGTGTAGTCGGCTTCGATGTGGGCCATGCGGTCGGCCACGCCGGCTGCGGCATCGAGCCGCGCGGCGATGCGGTTCTGCACGGGCACGTTGGTGACGGTGACGGCGTAGAGCGAGGCGTCGTCGCCGACCAGCGTGCGCGCGGTGGCGCCGGCGCCGCAGCCCATGTCGATCACGCAGCGGCGTTGCCGGCCCGCGGCGGGTTGCGATTCATCGAGCCGCAGCGCGCGGCCGACGGCACGGTTCATCTCCACCAGCATGCCTTCGCGGCGCAGCGGGTTGAGCCCCGCGCGCCAGAAGCCGAAGTGCATGTTGTAGCTCGGGCTCCAGGCGCTGTAGTCGACCGCGACTTCGGTGAAGTAGTCCTGCGTTTCCTCGGCCGTGATGGGGGCGCCCGTGGTGTTCACGGGTGCGTGCGTCGCACTGGCCGGCATGCGGAAGTCGGGCTGGAAGACGGTGGGCATCGAGGCTCCTTCTGGCGTTGGTTCTTGTGATTCCCTGGGGGCGTGACAGCGTGATCGGTTCAGAGGCCGCACTGGTCGTCGGCGCAGTTGGTGGGCGCGATGGCGCCGCGGCCCGCGAGACGTGCGACAAGCCAGCGCGGCAGCCGGTAGCGGTTGCGTGCGAGCAGGGCATAGGCGCGGTCGGCGAGCGCGCCGACGATGGGCAGGTCGAGCAGTGCGCCTCCCGCCGGCATGCCCACGGCCGCGCGGCAGGCGCGGATCGCCGCAACGCCGGAGAGCACGCGTCCGGATGCATCGACCGCGTGCATGGCCGTCATCAATGCCTCGCGCGGGGCGGGACCGGCAGAGAAGCCGAGGGGCGAGCAGTCGACGAGGTTCAGCCGGCCGGCCGCATCGCGTGCATGCATGGCGCCCATTTCCGCCACGCACAGCGGGCAGGTAGCGTCGTAATAGACGGTCAGTGGATAGATGGCGGGGGCGATGCGCGTCATGGTGTTCTTGGCTCTCGATATTTCAGTCAAAACAGAAATAGACAGGCAAAAAAAGAGAACTCAGATCATCGGCAGGCTGGCGTGGTGCGCGTCGGGGTCTTCTCCCTTGCCGGTTGGTGCTGCGGGAGCCGCATCGCCACGCACGAACTTCTGCACGCTGGCTCCGAGCGTCAGCACCTTGTCCAGCGTGCCGGGCGAAAGCCGCAGCATCTCGTCGGCCCAGGTGGCGAGCTTGTCCATGAGTTCCATGGTGGAGCGGATGCGGTCCTGCGCATCGGCCGGCTCCTTCTGGAAATCGGGGCTGGAGACCAGCTCGCGCAGCACGCGGATGGTGGGATCGAATTCGCGCTCCTTGCGCTCACGCACCACGGTGCGGAACAGCTCCCACACATCGACGCTGGTCTCGAAATAGTCGCGCCGGTCGCCCAGGATGTGGGTGATGCGCACGAGGTTCCAGGCCTGCAGTTCTTTCAGGCTGTTGCTGATGTTGGAACGGGCCACGCCCAGCGTTTCGGAGAGTTCCTCGGCGTGCATCGGCTTGCCGTGCGCAAAGAGCAGCGCGTGGATTTGCGAAACGGTGCGGTTGACGCCCCACATGGAGCCCATTTCGCCCCAGTGGACGACGAACTTGCGTTGAATTTCTGTGAGTTCCATGGCGTCGAGTCTAGGATTTCCTGAATTTCTGTCAATAGAGAAATAGAAAAATCACCGGCCGCTGATGAATAGTGAAATACTGTATGAATACACAGTAAATTCATCGAGAGGATTTGCCATGCCACCCGCATCCCCCGTTCCCATTCACATCATCAAAGGCCGAGGTGCAGCCACGCGGCTGGCGCACCGTTTCTCCAAAGACGAGCGCAACGCGTTCGACGACGGCTGGGGCACGCTCGAAGAGGGCGTGGCCGAGGCCGGGGAACTCATGCCTCTCGCGACCGAGGTGCGCTTCGAGGACGTGAAGTCGGTGCTCACCGAAAACGACTCGCCCGACATCTACTTCGATCGCGCGCTCAATCCGTACCGCGGCTGCGAGCACGGCTGCATCTATTGCTTCGCGCGGCCCACGCACAGCTACCTCAATCTCTCGCCCGGCCTCGATTTCGAGACCAAGCTCATCGCCAAGCGCAACATCGTCGAGGTGCTGCGCGCCGAACTCGGGCGCAAGAGCTACCGGCCGAGCCAGATCGCCATCGGCACCGCCACCGACTGCTACCAGCCGATCGAGCGCGAGTTGCGGCTCACGCGCTCGGTCATCGAGTTGCTCCAGGAAGTGCGGCATCCGTTCGCGCTGGTCACCAAGTCGAGCGCCATCGAGCACGATCTCGACCTGATCGCGCCGATGGCGGCCGAGCACCTCGCCGCGGTGTACGTGACCGTGACCACGCTCGACGGTGAACTCGCCCGCAAGCTCGAGCCGCGCGCCGCCGCGCCGCACCGTCGGCTGCGCACGATCCGCACGCTGGCCGAAGCGGGCGTGCCGGTGGGCGTGAGCGTGGCGCCGCAGATTCCCTTCGTGACCGAAGACATGGAGCACGTGCTCGAAGCCGCCTGGGAGGCTGGTGCGCGCAGCGCCTTCTACACGGTGGTGCGGCTGCCGTGGGAGGTGGCGCCGCTCTTCAAGGAATGGCTCGCGCTGCACTACCCGCAGCGCGCGGACCGCATCATGGCGCGCATCCACGAGATGCGCGGCGGCAAGGACTACGACGCCGATTTCGCCACGCGCATGAAGGGCTCGGGCCTGTGGGCCGACCTGATCCACCAGCGCTTCCAGAAAGCGACGAATCGCCTGGGCTTCAATCGAGAGCGCATTCCGATGGACACCACCGCGTTCCGGCCGCCGGGGGCGGCGGGGCAGGGCAACCTGTTCTAGCGGATCTGCGCGCGGTGGCGGCCTTCGCTCGGCGCCGTTCGAGCATCAGGCCGTTTCTGTGTTCTGCTCTTATTTGTCGTGATGCAGATACGTCGCGCGGCGCGGCAGCAGCAGGCTGACCGCGAAAACCACCGCCATCATGGCTGTCACGTACCAGTAGAAGTACGACTCGTGGCCGATCGACTTCAGGCCCAACGCCACGTATTCCGCGCTGCCGCCGAAGATGGCGTTGCCCACCGCGTACGACAGCCCTACGCCCAGCGCGCGCACTTCGGGAGGGAACATCTCGGCCTTCACGATGCCGCTGATCGAGGTGTAGAAGCTCACCACCGCCAGCGCCACCACGATCAGGATGCCGGCGAGCAGCGGGCTGGTCACGTTCTGCAGGCTGGTCAGCACGGGCACGGTGATCAATGCGCCGAGTGCGCCGAACAGCAGCATGTTGCTGCGCCGGCCGATGCGGTCCGACAGCGCGCCGAAGAGCGGCTGCATGCACATGTAGATGAAGAGGCACGCCGTCATCACGTTGCTGGCCGTCTTGATCGACATGCCGGCCGAGTTCACCAGGTACTTCTGCATGTAGGTGGTGAAGGTATAGAAGATCAGCGAGCCGCCGGCCGTGTAGCCCAGCACCATGAAGAAGGCGCGCTTGTGATGCTTGAACAGCTCGCCCATGGTGCCGGCGCCCTTGACGGCGCGGGTCTCGGTGCTGGCCGTCTCGGTGAGCGAGCGGCGCAGCATGAGCGCCACCACCGCGGCCACCGCGCCCAGCACGAAGGGAATGCGCCAGCCCCAGGCCTTGAGTTCGGCGTCGTCCAGGAACTGCTGCAGCACCACCACGACCACCACGGCCAGCAACTGGCCGCCGATGAGCGTCACATATTGGAAAGACGAGAAGAAGCCGCGCTGTCCGCGCATCGCCACTTCGCTCATGTAGGTGGCCGTGGTGCCGTATTCGCCACCGACCGACAGACCCTGCAGCAGCCGCGCGGCCAGCAGCAGCACCGGTGCCGCCGCGCCGATGCTGGCGTAGGTGGGCAGGCAGGCGATGACCAGCGAGCCCACGCACATCATCGTCACCGAGACCACCATCGAGGTCTTGCGGCCCTTGCGGTCGGCCAGCCGGCCGAAGATCCAGCCGCCGATCGGGCGCATCAGGAAGCCGGCGGCAAACACGCCTGCCGTGTTCAGCAACTGCGCCGTCGGGTCCGACTTGGGAAAGAACGCGGGCGCGAAGTAGATGGCGCAGAACGCGTAGACGTAGAAGTCGAACCACTCCACGAGGTTGCCCGACGAGGCCGCGAAGATCGCGAAGATGCGCTTGCGCTTTTCCTCGAAGGTGTAGGGCGTGGAAGACGTGTCGGGGGCGGATGCGTCCGGGCTGGAGGCACCGGCGCTGGCGATGGCGGTCATTGGAGGTCCTTGTCTCTGGGCGCGGCCCGTGGGACCGCTTGAAGCTTGTCCCCGGAGTCTCTTTCGCCGCCGCCGCGCCGTCGTCCGTAGCCGCCCGCCGCGCTGCTACGTACGTGTACGCAAGGGTAAATACCTAGAGTGCGTGTTCCCGCAGGAACCGGTCGAGCTCGTGGCTGTTCGACAGGCCCAGCTTGGCGAACACGTGGGCGCGGTGCGTCTCCACCGTGCGCAGTTCCAGCGGCGCGAGTTCGAGCGCGATCTTCTTGTTGGGCTTGCCCTCGGCGACCAGCCGGGCCACCTGCATCTCGCGCGGCGTGAGCTTGGCCCACAGCAACTGCGCGGCCTGCCGCGCCTGCCGGCGCACGGCAATGGCTTGTGCCTGCTGCAAGGCCTTGGCGATGCTCTCGAGCAGGCGCTCGTCGTTGCAGGGCTTCTCGAGCCAGCCGAACGCGCCGTTCTGCACCGCCTCGATGGCCATCGGAATGTCGCCGTGGCCGGAGAGGAACAGCACGACCAGCGGGCTGTCCTGTGCGCGCAGCGCGTCGAACACCTGCAGGCCGCTCATGCCTTCCATGCGCAGGTCGAGCACGACGCAGCCCGCGCGCTGGATGTCGGCGCTGGCCAGGAACGCCTCGCCCGAGGCGAAGGTCTGCACCGCGTAGCCGCGCGACAGCAGCAACAGGCCCAATGATCGGCGCACGGCCTCGTCGTCGTCGACCACGCACAGGTTGTTGGCAAGGGTGGCATTCACGTCGATACCTCCAGTTCCAGGGTGAAGACCGTGCCGCCGCCGGGCCGGTCCGCAAAAGACAGCCGCCCGCGGTGGGCCTCCACGATCGTGCGGCAGATGTTCAGGCCCAGCCCCAGCCCGCCGGCCTTGGTGGTGAAGAAGGGCGCGAACACCTGTTCGGCGAGCGACGCATCGATGCCCGGGCCGCGGTCGGCCACGCGGATGTGCACGCGGCCCTCGACCACCTCGGCCTCGACCTCCACCATCCGCAGTTCGGGCGACGTGGCCTGCATGGCCTGCAGGCTGTTGGACAAGAGGTTCAGCAGCACCTGCTCCAGCAGCACGCGGTCGCCGCGCACCGTGGGCAGAGCGGGCGGAATGCGGACCTCGGCGCGCACCTGCCGCAGCCGCATCTCGCCTTGCAGCAGCGCCATCGCATTCGCCACCAGCGCGCTCACCGCGCAGTCCTCGGCACCGGCCGTGCGCTGGCGCACGAAGCCGCGGATGCGCCGCACGATCTCGGCGCTGCGCTGGGCCTGCGCCACGGTCTCGTCGAGGCTGTCGGCCAAGAGCGCCTGGTTGCCCTGCTCCGCGAAGGCCTTGGCGGCGCTCGCGAAATTGCTCAGCGCCATCAGCGGCTGGTTCAGTTCGTGGGCGAGGGTGGAGGCCATCTCGCCCAGGCTCGCCAGGCGCTGCGCGTGCTGCAGCTGCTCGTCGTTCTCGCGCTGGCGCAGTTCGGCGCGTTTCTGCGCGGTGATGTCCACCACCGAGCTCATCCAGCCGCTGTGCTGGCCGCCGGCATCGATGAGGCGCGCGGTGTAGACCATGGTGATCACCTCGTGGCCGTCCCGGTGGCGCAGGCGCGATTCGAAGCCCGAGAGGTCGGTCTGCCCGCTCAGCATGGTGTCGTTGTGGCGCCAGTGCTGCGCCACGTCGTCGGGGTGCCAGTAAGGGTAGGGCGGCAGCCGCCCGAGCAGCTCGTCGGCGCCGTAGCCGACCATCTCGCAGAAGGCCGGGTTGACGTAGATGATCCGGCCCTCCAGGTTGCGCGCGCGCATGCCGACCAGCAGCGAGTCTTCCATCGCCTTGCGGAAGGCGTGCGCCTCGTCCAGCGCGCGCGTGCGCTCGCGCACCCGCTGCTCCAGGTCGCGCCGTGCATCGCGCTGCTCGGCGAAGCGGCGCTCTCGCAACTGCCAGTACAGCCCGCCCAGCAGCAGCACGCCGGCACCCAGCAGCCCGAGCATCCAGGTGCGCTCGCGCGCGGCGGTCACCTCGTCGTGGTCGGCCATCACCGTCAGGGTCCAGCCGAGATCGGGCAGCGCCTCGTCCACCGCGAGGAAGCGGCGCGACCGGCTATCGATGTCGGTGCGCACGAGGTAGGCGGGCTTCTCGCCGTCGCCGCGTTCCACGGTCCAGGGCACCGCCGGGAAGCGGTTGCGGTCGCCGTACTGCTGGTGGCGCTGCACCTCGCCCAGGTCCGCCTCGCTCAGCGCCCGCGTGGCGCGGTACATCCACGATGGCACCGAGCTCAGGAACACGATGCCGTGGGCGTCGGTCAGGAGGATCGGGTCACGCAGGAACGCCCACGCCGCCTGGCGCAGGACGACCTTGGCCGCCATCACGCCCAGCACCGCACCGCTCTCCGAACGCACGGGCGCGGAAACGAAAAGCCCGGGCTCGCCGGTGGTCTGGCCAACGCCGTAGAACAGGCCCTGGCGCCCCGCGAGCGCATCGATGAAGTAGGGCCGGTTGGCATACGACTGGCCGACGAAGCTCTGCGGCGTGGCCCAGTTGCTCGCCGCGAGCGTGAAGCCCTGCGGGTCGATCAGGTACAGCACGTCGGAGCCCGCATCGCGGTTCACTTCCTCGATGTAGCGGTTCGCGCGCTGGCGCACGGCCGCGTCCTGCGGATGCGCGAGCGCGGCGAGCACGTCGGGGTGCATGCCCGCGGTGAGCGGCAGGTAGCCGTACTTGCCGGCGGTGTCGCGCAGGCCCAGCACATGGACCTCCATCGCGCGGCGGATCGAGTCCGTCTGGAAGGCCGTTTCGCGGTTCGCGGCCCACTGGCCCGCGGCGGCGATCAATGCCACGGTCAGCGCGATGGCCGTTGCCCAGGCGAACAGCGCGCGGCGGCCGGAGCGGGCGTGGGAAGTCGGCGGTTCAGGCGTGAGAGGCGGCATGGGAAGCGGGGCCGGCGGGCGCGGCGGATGAGATTCTGCACGCGGCGTCCTCTGGGGCCCGCGCCCCGCGCGCCGCAATCGCTCAGGCCGGCGCGTCCCAGTCGCCGCCGAGCGCCTTCACGAGAAACACAGAGGTCAGCAAGCGCTGGCCTTGCAGTTGCGCAGCCTGCCGCTCGACGGTCAGCAGCGACTGCTGCGCGGTGATCACATCGAGGTACGTCGATGCGCCGCCTTCGTAGCGGCTGGTCGCCATGTCGAGCACCCGGCGCGCGGCGGCAACGGCGGCCTGCGCCTGCGTGGTGGCGCTGTCGAGCGCGGAAAGGCCGGTGATGCCGTCTTCCACTTCCTGCATCGCGACGAGCACCGTGCGGCGGTAGTTGCCCACGGTGGCGTCATAGCCGGCCTTGGCGAAATCGACGTTCGCGCGCACGCGCCCGCCGTCGAACAGCACCTGCGTGGCCGACACGCCCACCGACCACAACAGGCTCGGCCCGTTGAACAGCGACTCGATCAACCGGCTGTCCACGCCCACGGTCGGCGAGATGATGAAGCTCGGGTAGAAGGCCGCGGTTGCCACGCCGATCTGCGCATTGGCCGCGGCCATCGACCGCTCGGCCGAAGCCACGTCGGGCCGGCGCTGGAGGATTTCGGACGGCACGCCCAGCGGCACCGCGGGCGGGCGGATCTCGCGCAGGTCCACCGGCAGCGCGAAGCTGGGCGCGGGCGTGCCGGTGAGGGTGGCGAGCGCGTGCTCGTACTGCGCGCGCTGCTTCTTCAGCACATCGACCTGCGTCAGCGTGGTCTCGAGCAGCGCCTGCTGCTGCGCGACGTCGAGGCCCGACACGGCGCCCAGGTCGTGCCGCGCGGTGACCAGTTCGAGCGCGCGGCGCTGCAGGCCGATGGAGCGCGCGAGCACATCGAGTTCGATGTCGGTCGAGCGCAGGTTGAAGTAGTTGTTCGCCACGTCGGCGGTGAGCACGAGGCGCGTGTTCGCGAGGTCTGCGGCCGATTGCTCGGCCGATGCCGTCGCGCCTTCGACGGTGCGCTGCACGCGGCCCGCGAGGTCGAGCTCGTAGCTGGCGTTGAGCGACAGCGCAAAGTCGTTCTGCACCGTCGATGCGTTGGTGGTTGCGTAGTTCGTGAGCGGACGGTTGGCGGAAATCTTCAGGCGCGAGGCGCGGGCGCCGAGGCCCAGCTGCGGAAACCGGCTGGCCGAGCTTGCATCGAGATTGGCGCGCGCCTGGGCGAGCCGCGCGTTGGCGATGACCAGCGTCGGGCTGCCGGCGAGGGCCTTGTCCTGCAGCGCATCGAGCTGCGCATCGTTGAAGCGCTTCCACCATGCGCCCTTATCGGCCACGTCGTTAGGCGTGGCCTGGCGCCAAGGCGCTTCGAGCTTCCAGCTGACGGGCAGCGGTGTCTCGGGTGCCTTGTAGTCGGGGCCGACCGCGCAGCCCGCGGCCAGCAGCGCCGCGGCGGCAATGACCAGCAGTCTCACGCCGGTTCCTTCTTGGCGGGCGCCTTCGGGTCCGCGGGTGGTGCGTCGGGCGCCACCGTCACCACATCGCCTTCGGCCAGCGAGTCGGAGGGGTTGAGCACCATCCGGTCGTTGGTGCCGAGGCCGTCGATCACCTCGACGTTCTCGCCGTAGTTCCGGCCCAGCGTCACGGGGCGCAGGCCGATGCGGCCCTGCGCATCGACCACCGCGATGCGCGTGCCCTCGGCGCGGAACAAGAGCGCATTGGCCGGCACCGTGATCGTGCGGGCCGCGGCCAGCGGCAGCGACACCTGCACATAGGCGCCCGGCAGCAGCGCGCCGTCGCGGTTGGGCAGCGACACCTCGACCTGCATCATCCGCGTGGTCGCGTCGATGGCGCCGGAGGTGCGCGCCACTTCGCCCTTGAACGTCTGGCCCCGCAGCTCGGCCTGCGTCACCACCACCGGCTGGCCGGCCTTCACGAGCTGCGCGTAGGCCTGCGGCACGTTGATGTACACGCGCAGCGGATCGGTCTGCGCCAGCATGAAGAGCGCCCGCCCGGCGCCGCCGCCCGCGCCCGCATCGATCAGGTCGCCCACGTCGACGTTGCGGCGCGTGATGACACCCGCGAACGGCGCGACGATGCGCTTGAAGCCCTCGGTCTGCTTCAGGCGCTGCACGTTGGCATCGGCGGCCGCCACGTTCGAGGTGGCCTGCGCGACGGCGCTGCGGCGCTCGTCCAGGTCCTGCTGCGAGACCACGTCCTTCTTGCGCAGGTTTTCCCAGCGCTCGGCCGTGCTCTGCGCGAGCGCGAGGCCCGAGGCGGCCTGCGCGCGCGCGGCCACGGCTTGCGAGAGCTGCTGGTCGATTTCCGGCGTTTCGATTTCCGCGAGCAGCTCGCCCTTTTCGACGCGGCTGCCGATGTCCTTGGTCCAGCGCTTGAGGTACCCGCTCGCGCGCGCCGAGATCGGCGACTGCACGAAGCCCTGCAGCGTGCCCGGCAGCGCCAGCGTCTGGCCAGCGGTGGGCGTGCGCGGCAGGGCGGTCTGCACATGGAGCTTGGCGCGCTCCGAGGTGCCCGCTTCGAGCGCACGCGCGTTGGCGATGCGCACGAACACCGTGCGCGCCGCACCGAGCGCCAGCAGCACGAGCACGATCACGACGAGCCAGCGCGTGCGCTTCACGATCTGCCGGCGGCGCAGCAATTCGCCCTCGCCCTCTTCGACGGCGATGGGGTGGATGGCCAATGCCGAGTGGCGTTGCTCCGTCATGAAATCAGTTCTCCTGGGGCGCTGCGCCCGCTGGCGTGTGACCCGAATGGCCGGCTTCTTCGCGTGCCGCCTTGCGATGCGCAAGCCGACTGTGCACCCCCGCGAACACGGCGGGCACGAAAAACAATGTCGACACCGTGGCAAAAAGCAGGCCACCGATGACCGCGCGGCCGAGCGGCGCGTTCTGCTCGGCGCCTTCGCCCAGGCCGAGGGCCATGGGGATCATGCCGATGATCATCGCCAGCGCCGTCATCAGCACCGGGCGGATGCGGGTGGCGCCGCCTTCGAGCGCCGCCGAGAGCGGCGGAATGCCGGCCTGCAGCCGTTCGCGGGCGAACGACACCAGCAGGATGGAGTTGGCCGTGGCCACGCCCATGGTCATGATCGCGCCCGTGAGAGC
Source organism: Variovorax paradoxus EPS (assembly GCF_000184745.1). NCBI lineage: Bacteria > Pseudomonadati > Pseudomonadota > Betaproteobacteria > Burkholderiales > Comamonadaceae > Variovorax > Variovorax paradoxus. Next base: position 2,048,122 of record NC_014931.1, read on the forward strand.
GGGCACGCTCAGCGTGGTGCCGGTGATGAAGAGCATCCACGCGATGCCCGCGAGCGCCGCTGGCAGGGCGGTGATGATGATGGCCGCATCGAGCCATGACTGGAAGGTGACCACGATCAGCAGGTACACCAGCACGATCGCCATCGCGAGCCCCACGCCCAGGCCGATGAACGACGACTGCATCGTCTGCACCTGCCCGCGGATGGTGACCTGGCTGCCGCGCGAGAGCTTGGGCCGCATCTCGTCGACCAGCACCTGCACCTTGGAGGCGACGCTCGCAAGGTCGGTGCCCTGCACGCTCACGTAGACGTCGATGACCGGCGCGATGTTGTAGCGCGACATCACGGCCGGCTGGCGCGCCGCCTGCGCATCGACCAGGTTACCGAGGAGCTGCTGCGAGGCGCCGCTTGCGGCCGCTGTACCGCCCGTGCCCACCGGAATGTTGAGCAGCGAATCGAGCGAGTCGATGTTGTATTGCGGCGTCTGCACCGCGATGCTGTAGACCACGCCGTTCACCGGATTGAGCCAGAAGGCAGGCGCCGTCTGCGAACTGCCCGAGAGCGCGATCAGTACGTTCTGCCCTACGTTGGCGGCCGTGAGCCCGTACTGCTGCAGCCGCGTGCGGTCCATCTGCAGGTTGAGGCTGGGGCCGTCGAGCCGCTGATGCACATGTGCATCGACCGCGCCCGGAATCTGCTTGATCGCTTTCGTGAGCTCGGCCGCGCGCGCCGCGTTGCCCGCGATGTCGGCGCCGCTGAACTGCACGTCGATGGCCGCGGGCAGGCCGAAGTTCAGGATCTGCGTGACGATGTCCGCGGGCTGGAAGAAGAACTCGATGCCCGGAAATCGCTTGGGCAACTCCGCGCGCAGCAGCGTGACGAACTCCTCGGTGGGCCGGTGGCCGTCCTTCAGCGATAGCAGCAGTTCGGCGTCGAAGGTGCCGATGGTGCCGGCGTTGCTGTACGAGAGGTTGATGCCGCTGTTGGGAATGCCCAGGTTGTCCAGGATGGTCTCGAGCTGGTCGGCCGGCACCAGCTCGCGGATGGCGACTTCGACGCGATCGGTCAGGCGCGCTGTTTCCTCGATGCGGGTGCCAGTGGGGGCACGCACGTGCAGGCGGATCTGGCCGGCGTCCACGGTCGGGAAGAAGTCGCGGCCCAGCACCGGGTACAGCAGACAAGAGAGCAGGCAGAAGCCGAGGAAGAGACCGATGAAACCGCCGCGCTTGGAGAGCACCACCGACAGCAGCAGCGTGTAGGCGCGGCGCACGCGTTCGAAGCGGCGATCGAAGCTCTGATAGACGCGCTGCAGTGCGCTCGGCTTCTTGCCCTCGACCGGCTGCGCATGCACGCCGCCCATCAGCAGCATCACCAGCGTCGGCACCAGCGTGCGCGAGAGCAGGTACGAAGCCAGCATCGCGAATACCACCGCCTCGGCCAGCGGCACGAACAAAAAGCGCGCCACGCCCGAGAGAAAGAACATCGGCACGAACACGATGCAGATGCACAGCGTGGAAACGAAGGCGGCGCTGCCGATCTCCCCGGCGCCGACCTCGATGGCTTCCCGCAGCGGCGTGCCCATGTGCAGGTGGCGCTCGATGTTCTCGATGGTCACGATCGCCTGGTCCACCAATATGCCCACCGAGAGCGCGAGGCCCCCCAGCGTCATGAGGTTGAGCGTTTCGCCGAGCGAATACAGCACCAGGATCGAAGCCAGGATCGACAGCGGAATCGTGAGGCCGATGATGAGCGTGCTGCGCCAGTTGCCAAGGAACAGCAGCACCATCGCCGCCGTGAGCGCGGCCGCCAGGATGGCCTCGAACACCACGCCCTTGACGGCCGCCTTCACGAACACCGACTGGTCGAAGAGCGGCGTGACCTTGATGTCCTGCGGCATCGACTGCGTGGCGATCGGCAGCATGGCGCGGATGTTCGCCACGATGTCCAGCGTGGAGGCGCCGCCGTTCTTGAGCACCGACAGCAGCACGCCGCGCACGCCGTCCTGGCGCACGATGTTGGTCTGCGGCGAGAAGCCGTCGCGCACGTAGGCCACGTCGCGCACGTAGACGGTGGCGCCGTTCACGGTGCGGATCGGCAGGTCGTTGAGTCCCGCGATGGCATCGGGCGAGCCGTTCATGCGCACGCCGTACTCAGTGGCGCCGAACTTGGCGGTGCCCGAGGGCAGGATCAGGTTCTGCGTGTTGATCGCGTTCACAACGTCCGACGGCGCGAGGCCGCGTGCCTGCATCGCCTGGGTGTCCAGGTCGACAGAGATCAGCCGGTTCTTGCCGCCGTAGGGAAAGGGAATGGCCGCGCCCGGCACCGTGATGAGCTGCGGGCGCAACTGGTTGACGGTGGCGTCGAAGAGCGAGTTTTCAGACCGGGTGGGGCTGGAGAGCGCCAGCTGGATCACCGGTACGCTGGAGGCCGAATACTTGATGACCAGCGGTGGCGTGATGCCCGGCGGCAGCTGCCGCACCTGCGCCTGCATGGAGGCCACCACCTGCGAGATCGCCATCTCGATGTTGGCCGTGGGCTGGAAGAACACCTTGATGATCGACACGCCCGCGAGCGACTGCGATTCGATGTGCTCGATGTCGCTCACCGTGGTGGTGAGCCCTCGCTCGACCTGGCCCGATATGCGCTGGCCCATCTCCTGGGCCGGCAGGCCCGTGTAGTTCCAGATGACGCTGACCACCGGGATGTTGATCTCCGGAAAGATGTCGGTGGCCATGCGTGCCAGGACAAAAGGCGTGGCCAGCACGATCAGCATCGCCATGACGATGAAGGTGTAAGGGCGACGCAACGCGAGCTGGACCATGGACAGGGCTCTCTGCTTCCGGCGGAAAAAGGTTTCGCATCATAAGGAAGTAGATTTAAGTTTGCTCCCGCCATTTCTTTGGTGTGGCGCTTTACCAAAAGCTCGCATGTGGACGCAGTTCGGCTTGTGGCTGCGAGGTGCAGGGGGCGCAGCGCCGGCCGCAGTTTTCGGCGTGTTGCTCATCTTCGGCAGCGAGTCCAGGGTATCTAAGCGAGGCTCAATTTATTATGGTGTGCAATGATATTGAGAGTGAAATATGATTAAGCAACACTCAAAAACTCATTCGCCATGCCTCGAGACGACATCGCCAGTGCGCCGCGTTCCGCACGCACCGAGAAATCCGGCCGCCGCATCGAGAGCCTGCTCGCGGTAGCCAGGGAAGTCTTCGCCGAGAAGGGCTTCGAGCGCGCCACCACGCTGGAGATCGCCCAGCGCCTGGGCGTCTCCGAGGCCACCGTGTTCACCTACTTCGGCAGCAAGCGCGAGCTGTGCCTGGAGGTCATCCGCCGCTGGTACGACCAGATCTCCGGCGAGGTCGAGCGCGAGCTGCCGCAGATCAACGGCCTGCGCGCACAACTGGCCTTTGTCGTGCGCAAGCACCTGGTCAACCTGATGGGCGAGGGCGCCGGCATCTGCGCGCTGGTGCTGAGCGAAGGGCGCACGGCCGACGCGGCGTTCGGCGGCGTCATCGCCGACCTCAAGCGCCGCTACACCGCGCCGTTCATGCATGCGCTGGCCGCTGCACGCGAAGCCGGCGAGCTGCGCGAGGGCGTGCCGCTGCGGCTGCTGCGCGACATGGTCTTCGGCTCGATGGAGCACGTGCTCTGGGACTACGTCGTCTCCGGCAAGAAGCCCGACATCGAGGAGACCGCATCGCAGCTCACCGACCTGCTATGGAGCGCCTTCGTGCCCGCCGATGCGTCGCTGCATGCGCTCTCGCAGTTCCGCGCCGAGGTCGGCCATGCGCTGCGGCGGCTCGACGCGGCCGTCCCTTCGTCGCCGTCATCGCCTTCATCGCCTTCATCGTCTCCCACGCCTCGCAAGGCTTCTTCATGAACGACTCTGTACTTGCCCCTTCGCCCGCAGTGCCCGAACGCTGCGTGATCGTCGTCGACAACGCACTGCCCGCCGGGCTCGCCGCCAACGCTGCAGCCGTGGTGGCGCTCACCGTGGGCCAGCGCCATCCGGGGCTTGTCGGCGCGCCGCTGCTCGATGCGTCGGGCGGCGTGCATCCGGGCTTGATCCCCATCGGCATCGCCGTGCTCGGCGCGAGCCAGGAGGAACTGGCCGCGGTGCGCCACAAGGCCATGGCGACCACCGAATGCGACGTGGTCGACTTTCCGGTGCAGGGCCAGCAGACCACCAACTACGCAGCCTTCGGCGACGCCGTGGCTGCGGTGCCTGGGGAGGCGCTCCGCTACGTTGCGGTGGCGCTCGTCGGCGAGCGCAAGCCGCTGGGCAAGGTGGTGTCGAAGCTCGGATTACTTGGCTAGGAGCGCGCGGGCGCATCGAGCGCCAGCCGCAGCCGCGTGACGTTCGGATTGCCCGGGTCGCGCTGCACCTTGAACCCCAGCTTGCGCGCGAGCGCCAGCATGCCGACGTTGTCGTAGAGCGTGATGTCCGCCAGCTGCTTCACGCCAGCTTCGGCGGCTGCGTCGATCAGCTTGCGCATCAGCTTCATGGCAACGCCGCGGTGCTGCCAGGCATCGCCGATCACGACGGCGAATTCGGCGACGTGCGCTGTATCGGGAGTGTCGCCGCGCACATAGCGCACCACGCCCATCTGCTGCTCCGCGCCATCGACCATGGTGGTCGCGATGAGCGCGAGCTCGCGGTCGTAGTCGATGTGGGTCATGCGCCAGAGCTCGTCGGGCTGGGGCTTGCGCGGCGAGAGGAGACGGTGATAGCCGGTTTCGTTCGACAAACCCGCGACGAACGCCGTGTGCATCGGCAGGTCGTCGGCGTGGATCGGGCGGATGCGAACGTGCGTGCCGTCGGCGAGGTGCCAGTCCTCGATGAGGTGACTGGGGTAGCCGACGGCGGGCATGGCATCAGCCGATGACTTCGGGCCAGTCGGTGTGGAAGAACTGGCCTTCGGGCTTGTCGGTGCGCTCGTAGGTGTGCGCGCCGAAGAAGTCGCGCTGCGCCTGCAAGAGGTTCGCCGGCAGCCGCTCGGTGCGGTAGCTGTCGTAGTAGGCGAGCGAGGCGCTGAACGCCGGCACCGGAATGCCGTTGCTCACCGCCAGCGCCACCACTTCGCGCCAGTTCTGCTGCGTGCGGTTCAGCAGGTCCTTGAAGAACGGATCGAGCATCAGGTTGGCCAGCGCCGGGTCGGTGCGGAAGGCGTCGGTGATGCGGTTCAAAAAGCGCGCGCGGATGATGCAGCCGCCGCGCCAGATCGACGCGATGCCGCCCAGGTCGAGCTTCCATTCCTTCTTGTCGCCCATCGTCTTGATGAGGTCGAAGCCCTGCGTGTAGCTGATGACCTTCGACGCATAGAGCGCGTCGTGCACCTTGGCCACCAGCGCCTTCTTCTCAAGAGAGAGTTCGACCTTCGGCCCCTGCAGCACCTTGCTGGCGGCCACGCGCGCCTTCTTCTGCGACGAGAGCACACGCGCCTCGACGGCGGCGTTGATGGTGCTGATCACCACCGCGTTCTCTGCCGCGTTGATGAGCGTCCACTGGCCCGTGCCCTTCTGGCCGGCCTTGTCGAGGATCAGGTCGACGATGGGCTTGCCCGTTTCGGGGTCCTTCTGCTCCAGCGCCTTGGCGGTGATCTGGATGAGGTAGCTCTGCAGCTCGCCGTCGTTCCACTCGTTGAAGATGGCGGCCATCTCTTCGGTCGTGAAGCCTGCCGCCTTGAACAGGCTGTAGGCCTCGCAGATGAGCTGCATGTCGCCGTACTCGATGCCGTTGTGCACCATCTTCACGTAGTGGCCCGCGCCGCCCGGGCCGATGTGAATGACGCAAGGCTCGCCGTCCACCTTGGCCGCGATGCTCTCGAAGATCGGCTTCATCACCTCCCAGGTGGAAAGCGGGCCGCCCGGCATGATCGAGGGCCCCTTGCGCGCGCCTTCCTCGCCGCCCGAGACGCCCGCGCCGATGAAGCGCAGGCCCTTGCTGCTCAGGTACGCGTCGCGTCGCTCGGTGTCGGTGTAGAGGCTGTTGCCGCCGTCGATGACGATGTCGTCCTTCTCCAGCAGCGGAATGAGTTGTTTGATCACCTGGTCCACCGGCGCGCCGGCCTTGACCATGATCTGGATCTTGCGGGGTTTGGCGAGGCTCTGGACGAACTCTTCGAGCGTCTTCGCGCCGACCAGCTTCTTGCCCGGGTTGTCGGCGATGAAGGCTTCGGTCGTGGCCTCGGTGCGGTTGTAGACGCTGACCTGGAAGCCGCGGCTCTCCACGTTCAGCACCAGGTTCTGGCCCATGACGGCCAGGCCGATCAGTCCGAAATCGCTTTTCTTGCTCATGTTTTCCCGGAGCCCTTCCTTGGTATGCGGTTGATGACGGTTGGATGTGGCGGTCATTGTGCCGGGGCCACCGGAGGGCGGCGTCCGAGCGCGTCTATACCCGCTTGGCAAACGGGCCCGGGCTGGCTATGTTGGGCGGGATGACCCCCGCCGCCACCGCCGCTGCTTCCGCACCCGTCGCCATCCACGCCTGGTCGACCGACGCCGTGCCGCCGTCGCAGCGGCTGGACTACTGGATCGGCGCCGTCTGCGAGGGCTTTCTCGAAATGGACGTGACCAGCACCGAGGCCGGCGCGTTCGGCGCGACGCTCGAATCCGCGCCGCTCGGTTCCATCGGCGTGAACCGGGTGCGCGGCACCGCGCAGGACGTCTACCGCACGCGCCGCGCCATCGCCCACAGCCGCAGCAACTATTACTACCTGCTCTGCAAGACCGATTCGCCGTGGGTGGCCGTGCAGGAAGAGCGCTCCGCCCGCATGCTGCCGGGCGACGTGGTGCTGGTGGACTCGCGGCGTTGCTATGCGTTTCACTTCCTGCAATCGGCCGACACCCTTTCGTTGGAGTTGCCGACCGCCTGGGTCGAGTCGTGGCTGCCCGATGCCGGCGACCTCGTGGCGCGCCGCATCGACGGGCGCAGTGGCTGGGGCGGCGTGCTCAGCGCCTTCGCCCAGCAACTGACGCCCGAGGCGGCCGCGAAGCCGCCGCTGATGCCGGCGTTGCTGACCGACCAGTTGGGTGGCCTGCTCTCGTTGGCGTTCGGGCAGCAGACGCCGGGGGCGACAGTGGCGTCTGACCAGGGCGGCCGCGCGGCCCTGCGCCGGCGCGTGCTCGACGCGGTCCGCGAGCGCCATGCCGAGCCGGGCCTCACGGCCGCGGGCGTGGCGCGCGAGCTGGGCATTTCGGAGCGCAGCCTGCACCGCTGCCTGGCCGAGGGCACCACCACCTTCGCGACCGCGCTCACGGGCTTTCGCATGCAGGTGGCGCAGCGCATGCTGGCCGATGCACGCTTCGACCGGTTGAGCATCGCGGAGATCGGGTTCCGTGTCGGGCTCTGCGATGCCTCGCATTTCGTGCGGCAGTGCCGGAGGCACCTGGGGCGCACGCCGGGGGAGTTGCGGCGCCTTCGTGCCTGAGGTCAGGGCGAGGCGGGTTCCTTCCTTCGCATGTCCGTCGCCATGATCCAGAGCGCCAGGAAGGCAGACAGGCCGAGCAGCGCCGAGAACCACAAGGCCCCGTCGTGCCACCGTTCCACCGCCAGCCCGAACAAGAAGGGTGCGCCGGCCTGAACGATGCGCGCCGGCACCATGAGAAGCCCTTGTCGCTGCCCATAGCCCTTGGCGCCGAAGATCAACAGCGGAAGCGTCCCGATCGCGATGGTCAGGATGCCGTTTCCCAAGCCATGCAGCACCGCGAAGGCCGTGGCCGCCGATGCGCCGAGCATGCCTAGACAGAGCGCACCGAGCGGGTGAGCGAGTGTTGCCAATCGGGCCGACAACAACGGATGCGCGCGCCGAAGGAAAGTGAACTCGATCACGCGTCCCGCAACCTGGGCCGGTCCCACCAAGGCGGCGATGCCGACCGCCGCGCCCAGCGCAGCACCGCTGGCCAGCAGCAGTTCTGGCAGGTGCGCGGCCATTGCCGTGCTGATGAACCAGGTCACTGCGAAGACGTAAGCCATCAGGAACGCGGCGCGGCGCTGCTGCGCCGGGGCAAGGTCGGCGCCCACGCCCTGGTCGGCGACAGTTGCCTCCTTCGAAGCCTGATCGGTCCGGCCGACGCGCGGCAGCAGCACATTGAGTGGAAGGCCGACCACCAGATGCAATGCCGCCCACACAAGACAGGCCCCACGCCAGCCCACGGTGCTTTCCAGATAGGCCGACAACGGCCACCCTACCGTGCTCGCAAAGCCTGCGAGCAAGGTGATGCCGGTGATTGCTATCCGCGCATCCTGTCCATGCAGGCGTACAACGGTGGCGAACGCCGCCTCGTAGAGTCCGCTGCCCATGGCCAGGCCCATCAACGCCCAGGCGACGAAGACATGGCTGCCATGCGTGGCTTGGCTCAGCGCTGCCAAGCCCGCGGCGAACACCAAGTTGCTGGCGATGAGCACCGGTCGTCCGCCCAGGCGATCGATGAGCCGCCCGGCACAGGGTCCGATGCCGGCGGCAACGAGCAGTGCCACCGAGAAGGCGCCGAAGACGGTGGATGCCGAGATGCCGACGTCTTTCCCGATGGCACCGGCCAGCACCGCGGGAAGGTAGTACGACGAAGCCCACGCCAAGGTCTGGGCCACACCCAGCATCACCGTCGTCGTGGTCTTGCTTTGCAACTCGGGCTCGCCTGGCTCAGATGCTGCGCAGGTTGACCCGCTTCGACAACGCTTCGGCACTCTCGCGCCGCTCGCTGTAGCGGTCGACCAGGTAATCCGCGCAGTCGCGCGTGAGCAGCGTGAACTTCACCAGCTCTTCCATCACGTCGACCACGCGCTCGTAGTACGGCGAGGGCTTCATGCGCCCGTCGTCGTCGAATTCGAGGAAGGCCTTCGCCACCGACGACTGGTTGGGGATCGTGATCATGCGCATCCAGCGACCGAGCACGCGCAACTGGTTCACCGCGTTGAACGACTGCGAGCCCCCCGACACCTCCATCACCGCGAGCGTCTTTCCCTGCGTGGGCCGCACGGAGCCGACGGCCAGCGGAATCCAGTCGATCTGCGCTTTCATGATGCCGGTCATCGCGCCGTGGCGTTCGGGCGATGTCCACACCATGCCTTCGGACCATTGCGCAAGCTCGCGCAGCTCCTGCACCTTCGGGTGGTCTTCAGGTTCGCTGTCGGGCAGGGGCAGGCCGCGCGGGTCGTAGATGCGCGGCTCGGCGCCCATCGCGCGCAGCAGGCGCGCGGCTTCCTCGGTCAGGAGGCGGCTGTAGGAGCGCTCGCGCAGCGATCCGTAGAGCAGCAGGATGCGCGGCGCATGCGTTGCGCGCGTTGTCGGCAGCAACTGCTGCAACCCGGGTTGGAGAAAGGCCCCGGCGTCGAGGTTGGGTAGATCGTCAAGGATTGGCGACACGTTGGCCCTTTGCGTCAATGACGGCTTCGCCGTCTTCCTTGGTGAACGCGCCTTGCTGCGGTCGCGGCAGGATATCGAGCACCGCTTCGGAAGGCCGGCACAGGCGCGTGGCAAGCGGCGTCACCACGATCGGCCGGTTGATGAGGATCGGATGCTGCAGCATGAAATCGATCAACTGCTCGTCGCTCCACTTCGCATCGCCGAGGCCGAGTTCGCCATACGGCGTTCCTTTCTGGCGCAGTACCTCGCGCACCGGCACGCCCATGTCTGCAATCAGCCTTGTCAGCGTGGCGCGGTCGGGCGGGGTCTTCAGGTACTCGACGACCTTTGGCTCGTCGCCGGTGTTGCGGATCAATGCGAGCACGTTGCGCGACGTGCCGCAGGCGGGGTTGTGATAGATGGTGATGTCGTTCATGGCAGGGAGAGGTTCACCCGGAAGGCCAGTGCCGCGAGCGTCGCGAACAACACCGGCACGGTCAGCACGATGCCGACCTTGAAGTAATAGCCCCAGGCGATGCGCATGCCCTTCTTTTCGAGCACATGCAGCCAGAGCAGCGTGGCGAGGCTGCCGATGGGCGTGATCTTCGGGCCGAGGTCGCAGCCGATCACGTTGGCGTAGACCATCGCGTCCTTCACGAGGCCGCTCGCGCCCGACGCATCGATGGAGAGAGCGCCGACCAGCACCGTCGGCATGTTGTTCATCACCGAAGACAGCGCGGCGGCGAGAAAACCTGTGCCCAGGGCCGCGCCCCAGACGCCGCCTTGCGCAAACACGTTCAGCAGCGAGGCGATGTGGGCCGTGAGACCCGCGTTGCGCAGCCCGTAGACCACGAGGTACATGCCGAGCGAGAACACGACGATCTGCCATGGCGCGCCATGCAGCACCTTGCGCGTGCTGATGACATGGCCGCGCGCAGCCACCGCGAGCAGCAGCGCCGCACCGGCGGCAGCCACGGCGCTGACCGGCACGCCGAGCGGTTCGAGTCCGAAGAAGCCCACGAGCAGCAGCACCAGCACGACCCAGCCCGCGCGGAATGTTGCGGGGTCTCGGATCGCATCGGCCGGCGCCTTGAGCTGCGCCACGTCGTAGCGCGCGGGAATGCCGCGGCGGAAGTACAGCATCAGCATCACGAGGCTCGCGGCCACCGCCGCGAGGTTCACAGGGACCATCACCGACGCATAGGCGTTGAAGCCGATCCCGAAGAAGTCGGCCGAGACGATGTTCACCAGGTTCGACACGACCAGCGGCAGGCTGGCCGTGTCGGCAATGAAGCCGGCCGCCACCACGAACGCGAGCGTGGCGGCGGGCGTGAAGCCGAGTGCGACGAGCATCGCCATCACGATGGGCGTGAGGATCAGCGCCGCGCCGTCGTTGGCGAAGAGCGCCGACACCGCGGCGCCCAGCAGCACGATGAATCCGAAGAGCAACCGGCCGCGTCCGTCGCCCCATCGCGCCACGTGCAGCGCGGCCCATTCGAAGAAGCCCGCTTCGTCGAGCAGCAGGCTGATGAGGATGACGGCGACGAAGGTCGCGGTCGCGTTCCACACGATACCCCAGACGACCGCGATGTCGGCGAGCTGGACCACGCCGGAGAACAGGGCGATCGCCGCGCCGAGCGATGCACTCCAGCCGATGCCGAGGCCTCGCGGCTGCCAGATGACGAGCACGAGCGTGAAGACGAAGATCAGGACGGCCGGCAGCATTCGGGCGAAGGCTCTTGTCTCAGCAGTTGCAGGCCGCGGCCTTGCTGCCGTCGACCGCGCAGGCTTCGCCTTCGCAGCAGTTCTCGCTGAGGTAGCCCTGCAGGGCATTCATCCGCTCGAACGATGCGCGGTAGATGAGGTTGCGGCCCTGTCGCTCCTGCGAGATCAGGCTTGCGTGCACGAGCTCCTTGAGATGGAAGGACAGGCCAGTGGCCGAAACCTCCAGCGCCTCGGTCAGCGCGCTGGGGGTGAGGCCCGCGGGGCCGGCCACCACGAGGGAGCGGAATACCCGAAGGCGAATAGGCTGGGCGAGGGCAGCCAGCGATCGGACGACGTCGTTTTCTTCCATTATTCAAGTATCTTTGAATTATTGAATGAAGGCAACCCTGCCGATCTGCCAACCCTGCCCGTGACACGAATCGGCCATTGCGCTGGCGCGGATCGGCCATCCATGGCGCATGCGCGTTCCTACAGTCGCGTTGCCTCAAACCCCCAACCAAGAAGGAGACACCCATGCCCGACACCTATGTTCTCGTCCACGGCGCCTGGCACACCGGCGCCGAAATCGAAGCCGTGGCCGATCACATGCGCAAAGCCGGCCACACGGTGCATTGCCCGACGCTGGCAGGCAACCGGCCGGGCGACGACCGCGCGATCACCAGCCTCGAAGACGCGATCGCCTCGGCCGTGCGCTACATCGAGGAGAAAGATCTGACCGAAGTGCGCCTCGCAGGCCACAGCTATGGCGGCATGGTGATCTCGGGCGTGGCGGACCGCATCGCGCAGCGGCTCAAGCGGCTGGTCTACATCAACGCCTTCGTGCCGCTCGATGGCGAATCGCTCAACGACATGGTGCCGCCGCATTACGTCACGATGTTCGACGCCATCGCCGGCGCGAACGGCAACGCCGTGACCTTGCCGTTCGAGGTCTGGCGCGATGCGTTCATCAACGATGCCGACCTCGCACTCGCGCAGGCCGCCTACGACAAGCTGAACCCGCACGCGTACCGCACCTTCACCGACAAGATCCAGCTGAAGCAGCCGCTGGCCGCTCTTGCGCTCGGCAAGTCCTACGTCAATTGCCAGCAGGACATCGCGCTGCCGCACAGCCTGCCGTGGCATCCGCGCCTGTCGGAGCGGCTGGGGCTTTTCAGGCTGGTGGAGTGCCCCGGCAGCCACGAGATGTTCTTCTCGAATCCTGCGCGGCTCGCGCAGGCGATCCTGGAGGCGGGGCGGGACTGAAGCCTCGGGGATTCAATCGCCAGCAAACAGCGCGTCGTACACGCGGATCGACGCATAGGCATCGTTCGCCGCGTATCGGATCTGCGATTCCGTCAGCTGCTTGTTGGCCCAGTTCGAGGTGGTCGCCTTGCGCGACTTCATGAAGCGGCGGTCGAACACCAGCGCCACCGCCGTCTTCACGCCCACCGACTTGCGGTAGCCGCGGCGGCGGAATTCGTTGTCGATGTCGTACACCGCGCCGGGCTCGATATTCAGGCGGTTGCGGATCAGCGTGAGATCGGTCGAGAGGCCGAAGCCGACCTTCTTCAATTCGGTCGAGGCGATCAGGGCGGCGACCACCGGGTTGCATTCGGTGCGATGCAACTGGAAGAGCCAGGCCCTGTCGCGCGTCGAGAACTGCACCACGTGCGGTCCGCCCGAGACTTCGTTCTTCGCGAAGGTGGGCTTGGATTCGGTGTCGAAGCCGGCGACACCGGCGGCCAGCAAGGTGGCGGCCGCGTGTTCGGCCTCCTGCAGCGTGGTGACGACGACGATGTCCTTCAGGTCCAGGCCCTCGAAGGGCTCGAGCAGGAGGATCTGCTCGCGTTCGGGGAGGGGCTGCAACGACGACGAGGAGGAGGTGTCGTCGCTCACCGAGAGGCTGCTTTCTTGGTCTTCACTGGGACTTTCTTTGCGGGTGTCTTTTTCGCAGCGGTTTTCTTCGCTGCGGTCTTGGGCTTTGGCTGCTTCGGAGGCTGGCCCGAACGCAAGGCGGCTTCGTAGGCAAGGCGGCCCCAGCGCGCGGCTTCTTCACGGTCTTCGAAGAAGTCGGCCGGGGCTTGCCGGTACGACATCGGCATCTCCTTGCCCTGCCGCACATAGGTGAAGGGCGGCAGGTTCAGCCGGTCGAAATGCTCGGCGCTGCCGGCATCGGACTTGAGGTACAGCGTGTCCTTGAAAACGAGCGCGATCATGCGGCCCTCGTGCCACACGCCGTGGCCACCGAACATGCGGCGCGTCTGGATGCGGCCGAGGCGCTCGAAGACCTCGTGCAGGCTCTGGACGAAATCGCTCATGCGGTGATCTCGACGCGGTTGCCGTCGGGGTCGAGCACCACGCTCTCGTAGTAGCCATCGCCGGTGCGGCGCGGGCCGTCGAGCAGCGGATAGCCGTCGGCCTTCAGCCGTTGCGTGAGCGCATCGACCGCGGCATCGGAGCCCACGCTGATCGCCAGGTGCGTCCAGCCCATGCGCTGCGCGCCGGCCTCGGCGGCGACGGGCGCGAGCGTGCTCGTCGTCATCGCCTCGATGCGCGCGCCATCGCCCAGGCTCAGGAAGCAGGAGGCGAAACCCTTGGCCGGATTCACATAACCCGCGCCGGCCGTCGCGCCGAAGTAATCGACATAGAAGCGCTTGCAGCGTTCGAGATCGGTGGTCCAGAGTGCGATGTGATCGATGCGCATGACACAAGAAGAAGGTGAGGGCCGCTCAGCCAATCCGCCATGGCGGGCGCGAGGGCGACCAATGGTAGGCGATGCGTTCGCGCCCGCTGGTCGGATGCCGGTCGACCGTGCCGCGCACGAGGCCGTAGCGTTCGTAGAAGCGCTGTGCGGCGGTGTTGGTGGTGGCCACATGGAGCCGCCATCCCGTAGGTATGCGCACGCAGGCTTCATCGAGCAGCGCCTGCCCGAGGCCCTGGTTGCGCAGGTGCGGCTCGACGAAGAGTTGCGCCACGTACTCGCGCCGCTCCAGCAGCACCATGAACGCGAGCACCTGGCCATCGCGCTCCGCGAGCACCACTTCGGCCGGCGGCACGAATTCGGTCTGCACGCGCTTGAGCCAGTGCGAGATCGGTTCGGTGAAGGCGGCGTTGCGGTTGGCCGAGATCCATGCGCGCCGCCAGATGCCGGCCAACACGATGCTCTCTTCGGCGGTGCCATCGCGCGACCGCAGGTGGAAGGCGGGGATTTGGGCGGCGGACATGCGTTTCATGATACGGCGGGCGTCCGCCGCAGTCGATCAGGGCCGCTAGGCGTGCAGCGATTGCGCGTGGTGCGCGATGTGGTCGGCCATGAAGCTCTGGATGAAGTAGTAGCCGTGGTCGTAGCCCGCGTGCCGGCGCAGCGTGAGCGGCTGGCCCGCGGCGAAGCAGGCCGACTCGAACGCCTCGGGATGCAGTTGCTCCGCGAGGAATTTGTCGGCCAGCCCCTGGTCGATGAGGATGCCTTGCGGATACGGCGCGACGGTCTGCGACTGCATGAGCGCGCTCGCGTCGTGCGCGAGCCACTGCGCGCGGTCCACGCCCGGCGCGCCGAGATAACCGCTGAAGGCCTTCTCGCCCCATGGGCACTGGGTAGGCGCGCAGATCGGCGCGAAAGCCGACAGCGACTTGAAGCGCCCCGGATGCCGCAGCGCCAGCGTGAGCGCGCCATGGCCGCCCATCGAGTGGCCGAAGATGCCGATGCGCTGCCCGTCGATCGCGAAGTGCTGCGCCACCAGCGGCAGCAGCTCGTGGACGATCCAGCTCTCCATGCGCCAGTGCGTGGCCCAGGGCTCGCGCGTGGCGTCGAGGTAGAAGCCGGCGCCGATGCCGAAGTCCCAGTCGTCCTTCGCGCCGGGCACGCATTCGGCGGCGGGGCCGCGCGGGCTGGTGTCGGGCGCGATCAGCGCAAGGCCCAGGCTCGCGGCCATGCGCTGCGCGCCGGCCTTGATGGCGAAGGTCTCCTCGTTGCAGGTGAGGCCTGCAAGGTACAGCAGCGCCGGCACCGGCCCGTTCGCAGCCTGCGGCGGCAGGTAGACCGAGAAGCGCATCGGCAGCCCGATCTCTTGCGAGGCGTGTTCGTGAAAGCTCTGCACGCCGCCGAAGCAGGGGTGTTCCGAAAGGGTCTTGGGGGTGTGATCGGTCATGTCTTTTCGTTGCGCAGTGCGGGCACCAGTTCGAGCACCGCATCGGCAAAGGTGCGCGGCGCTTCCTGCGGAAGGTTGTGGCCGGCGCCGGGCACGAGGCGGTGCGAGCGCGGTCCGCTGAAGCGGTGCGCGTGGGCCGATGCATCGGCCGGTGGCCGCACGCCGTCGTCGATGCCGTCGAAGGTGATCGCCGGCACGGTGATCGCAGGCTGCGCGGCGAGGCGACGTTCGATGTCCGCATACGCCGGGTCGCCGGGCACGAGGCCGAAGCGGTGGCGGTACGAGTGGATCACCACATCGATGAAATCCGGATGGTCGAAGGCGGCGGCGCTGCGCTCGAAGGTGGCGTCGACGAACTGCCATGTCGGCGACCACAGTTTCCACAGCAGCTTCGCGATCGCCTTGCGGTCCTTCATGAGCCCGGCGCGGCCGCGTTCGCTGTGAAAGTAGTACTGGTACCAGAGGCTGTATTCGTTCTCGGGCGTGTCAGGCTCCATCGCCTTGGCGATGTTCTGGATGTTGTAGCTGTTGAGCGAGACGAGGCCCGCGCAGCGCTCGGGCCACAGCGCGGCGACCACGCAGGCGGCGCGGCCGCCCCAGTCGTAGCCGGCGAGCACCGCGCGGTCGATCTTCAACGCGTCGAGCAGCGCGAGCAGGTCGGCGCCGAACGCCGCCTGTTCGCCCGAGCGCGGCGTGGTGTCGGAGAGGAAGCGCGTGCCGCCGTAGCCGCGCATGTACGGCACGATCACGCGGCAGCCCTGGTCGGCGAGCATCGGCGCGACTTCGGCGTAGGTGTGGATGTCGTACGGAAAGCCGTGCATCAGCAGCACGGGCGGCCCGTCCGCGGGGCCGGCTTCGTGGTACGCGATTTCGAGGACGCCCGCCTCGATCTTGCGGAGGGGTTCCATGCGGTTCATGGCGAACGCCTCCTGTCGATCAGTAAAGAACCACGCCGCGAATCGACTCGCCGCGCTTCATCAGGTCGAAGCCCTTGTTGATGTCTTCCAGCGGCATGGTGTGCGTGATCAGGTCGTCGATGTTGATCTTGCCTTCCATGTACCAGTCCACGATCTTCGGCACGTCGGTGCGGCCGCGTGCGCCGCCGAAGGCCGAGCCTTCCCACTTGCGGCCGGTGACCAGCTGGAAAGGCCGCGTGCTGATTTCCGCGCCCGCTTCCGCCACGCCGATGATGATGCTGCGGCCCCAGCCCTTGTGCGTGCATTCGAGCGCCTGGCGCATCACCTTGGTGTTGCCGATGCACTCGAAGCTGTAGTCGGCACCGCCGTCGGTCAGCTGCACGATGGCATCGACGACGTTCTCGGTGTCTTTCGGGTTGATGAAGTGCGTCATGCCGAACTTGCGGGCCATGGCTTCACGCTCGGGGTTCAGGTCGACACCGATGATCTTGTCGGCACCCACCATCTTGGCGCCCTGGATCACGTTGAGGCCGATGCCGCCGAGGCCGAACACCACCACGTTGGCGCCGGCTTCCACCTTCGCAGTGAAGATCACCGCGCCGATGCCGGTGGTCACGCCGCAGCCGATGTAGCAGACCTTGTCGAAGGGCGCGTCCTCGCGGATCTTGGCGAGCGAGATTTCAGGCGCGACCGTGTAGTTGCTGAAGGTCGAGGTGCCCATGTAGTGGGCGATGGGCTTGCCGTCGAGGCTGAAGCGCGAGGTGCCGTCGGGCATCAGGCCCTTGCCTTGCGTGCCGCGGATCAGCTGGCAGAGGTTGGTCTTGCGCGAGAGGCAGAACTTGCAGTGGCGGCACTCGGGCGTGTAGAGCGGGATGACGTGGTCGCCCTTTTTCAGCGTGGTGACGCCGGGGCCGACATCGACCACGATGCCCGCGCCTTCATGGCCCAGGATCGCCGGGAAGATGCCTTCGGGGTCGGCGCCCGAGAGCGTGTAGTAGTCGGTGTGGCAGATGCCGGTGGCCTTGATCTCGACCAGCACTTCGCCGAACTTCGGTCCTTCGAGGTCCACGGTTTCGATGGTGAGCGGGGCTCCGGATTTCCAGGCGACGGCGGCTTTGGTTTTCATGGCGGGTTCGGGGGAAAGAGGGAGAAAGAGGGGGGTGAGTGAGGCGAGGGCCCAAGAATACTCAGGCAGGGCCAGCAGGGAAGATACCCGACATCCCGATGAACCCGGGGAGGTGTCGGAAATCCCAGACCCAGTTCCGGAGGGCGGGAAACTCGTCGAGCGAGATGCCGCCTTCGCCCGCCAGTGCGACATACGGGAAGCAGGCGAGATCGGCAATCGTCGGCTCGGGCGCCGCAGCCAGCCATCGCAGGCCCGCGCTGGCCTGTTCGGCGAGGTGGTCGTCCAGCACGCGGAACACGGCGCGCGCGCCGCTGCGGCAGGCGTCGATGTCCAGGTGGTGGTAGCCGAGCGCGTCGTGCAGCCGGGCAGCCGAGGCGGTGCGGGTGATTTCGTCGGCCGTGGCGAGCCACATCGCAACCTGGCCGCGCAGCTTTGCGTCGTCCGGATACCAGCGGTGCTGCGCGTCGTGGCGGCTCGCGAGGTAGACCAGGATGGCCTGTGCGTCGCGCAGCACGAAGCCGTCGTCGTCGATCACCGGGAGCTGCCCGAGCGGGTTGACGTTCGCGAGGAACGCGGCCGACTTATGCGCGCGGCCCGGATGGAAATCGACCGGCACCGCTTCGTAGGCCATGCCAAGCCACGCCAGCATCTGGCGGACCTTGAAGCAGTTGCCCGAGAGCGGGTAGTCGTACAGCTTCAGCATCGTCGTCATGCGGCGGCCCTCGTGCCGAAGCGCATGCCGCGCTCGCGCAGCCAACGCCGGTAGGTGACCGAGGAGGTGTCGCCGCGCGTCGGCGTCTCGGCGCGGCCTTCGAGCGGCATGCGCTTGAAGGCGTGGTTCTCCAGGATCGGCTTGTCCTGTCCGAAGATCGTCTGCTGGAAGGCGACGAGCTCGGCGTCGGTGGAAACCTCGTCGAAGCAGGCGAGCATCGTGTGCGCGAGCACGTGCTCGTCGTCGATCGGCTGCAGGAAGAGGGCGATGGCGTCCTGCGCGCCGGGGCGTGCGCTCGACTTGTAGAGCATGGCCGACAAGGGCTGCATCACGCGGTACTTGTAAAGCACATCGGCGCCGCTGTCGTGCGCGGCCGAGGCGCGCGGCTGCCAGAAGCGGCAGTCGGTCGCCCAGATCTCGTTGGTGGCAGGGTCGATGTCCACCTGGTAGGGCGCCACCTCGGTGTGCGGCACCTTGCCGAGGTAGTCGGCGTGCACGAAGGGGAAGTGCGCCATGTCGAGGAAGTTCTCGATCACGCGCAGGCCTGAGACTGCAACGCCGATGCCGCCGCAATCGACGGTGCGGCGGCCGGGCTCGGTGTACTCGGGGAACGCGAAGAGCGGGCGTGCGGGGCGGCCGCTCGGGCAGACCCATAGGTAGCCGTAGCGCGATTGCACCGCCAGCGGCTGTGCGGCGAGGCGGCATTGCGGCGTGCCGTCGGCATCGGCCCAGAGCGCCAGCGTTTCACCGAGCAGGCGGGTCGTGTACGGCCGTTGTTCGGAGGCGCCGGCGAGCGCGCTTGCGGGTCCAACGACGAGCCAGTCGTCGAGCATGTTGGGATCGTCGGTGACGAAGGGCATCGCGACTCCTTCAGCCCTGGGTTTCGATGGCGCTGCGCAGGTTGCGCGCGGCCGTGTGCAGGGTCTTCATCGCGTCGGACCCCGGAGGTGCCTCGGTCCACAGATGGACGAAAGTGAGTTGCGGCTGCGCGTCGAGCACGAGCGCAACAGATTGCACTTCTTCGAGCGCACCGCGAAATGCGCCCGTTGCCGCGTCGGCCGCAAAGCCCTGCTGTGCGAGGGCGTCACGCACGTCATGCGCGCCGGCTCGCAGCGTCAGCGTGCGGCAGAAGTGCCAGCCGGCCGGTATGGCATCGGCCAGCGATGGCGGCGCAGCAGACGCGTCCTCGGCAACAAGATTGACCCACAGCATGCCGGCCGCATCGACCGCGCCGAACACCTTGGCGCAGACGTTGCGCGGCGCCTGCATCGCCGGGTGCGCCGGAATGTTCACGCACTGCCCGTTGCCCGCGGCGTACTGCCAGCCGTGGTAAGCGCAGGCGAGGCGGTCTTCGATCACCTGGCCGAGCGTGAAGCGCACGCTGCGGTGCGGGCACCGGTTGTCCCAGGCCTGCGCCGCGCCGTCTGCCGAACGCCAGAGCGCGAGCTCCTGGCCTTCCGCGAAGCCGGCGACGATGTTGGCGCCGGGGCGCAGATCGGCCGAACGGGCCACGGGGTGCCAACGAGGCATGTCGTGGGGAGCAGGGTCAGTGTTCATGGTGTGGATTTCGCAGGGCCGTCGGGCGACCATAATTGTCGTCTCCGCCTCGACCAGACCCCGATTCACCATGAAGAAAATCCTCGTTCTCAACGGCCCCAATCTCAACCTGCTCGGCACGCGCGAGCCCGAGCAATACGGACGCGACACGCTGGCCGATGTGGAGCAACTGTGCAAGGACACGGGCGCGAAGCTCGGCGTGGAGGTCGAATGCCGCCAGTCGAACCACGAAGGCGTGCTGATCGACTGGATCCAGGAAGCGGGCCGCGAAGTGGCCGCGGGCAACATGCTCGGCGTGGTGATGAACCCCGGTGCCTACACCCACACGTCGATCGCGCTGCACGACGCGATCAAGGGCGCGAGCGTGCCGCTCATCGAGCTGCACATCTCGAACGTGCATGCGCGGGAAGAGTTTCGCCACAAGTCGTATATCTCGCCCGCGGCGCGCGGGATCATCGTGGGGCTGGGGGTGAAGGGCTACCCGCTGGCGATTGCCGCGCTGGTGCCCTGACCCTGACCCGTTAGTACATCTGCTTGGGCGCCGTAGCCTTCCAGCTGCGGCTGATACGCCCCGCACTGTCGATGCTTTCGAGGTGCACATCGAAACCCCAGAGCCGCGCAACGTGCTTGAGCACTTCTTCCGCTCCGTCGTGCAGCGGCAGATTGTTGCGCTGCGTGTGCCGCAGCGTCAGCGACCGGTCGCCGCGCGTCGCGACGCTCCACACCTGGATGTCGGGCTCGCGGCTGCTGATGTCGTACTGGCGTGAGAGCGATTCGCGCAGCGACTGATAGCCGCTGTCATCGTGGATGGCGGACACCTCGAGTTCGGCCTCGCTCTGGTAGTCGCGGATCGCGAACAGCCGGAAGTCGCGCATCGTCTTCGGGCTCAGGAACTGGCCGACGAAGCTCTCGTCCTTGAAGTTGCGCATCGCGTAGTCGAGCGTCTTGACCCAGTCGGTGCCCGCGAAATCGGGGAACCAGCGACGGTCTTCCTCGGTGGGCTTCTCGCAGATGCGCCGCAGGTCGGTGAACATCTTGAAGCCCAGCGCATAGGGATTGATGCCGCTGTAGGCGCGGTGGCCCACCGGCGGCTGGAAGATCACGCCCGTGTGCGAGCTGAGCCATTCCATCATGAAGCCGTCTGCCAGTTGGCCGCGCTCGTACATGGTGTTGAGCAGCGTGTAGTGCCAGAAGGTGGCCCAGCCTTCGTTCATCACCTGCGTCTGGCGCTGCGGATAGAAGTACTGCGCGATCTTGCGCACGATGCGCACGACCTCGCGCTGCCAGGGTTCGAGCAGCGCCGCGTTCTTCTCGATGAAGTACAGCAGGTTCTCTTGCGGCTCCGAGGGAAAGCGGCGCGTGGCGTCGGACTCGGCCGCCTGCTCGGCGCGCTTGGGCAGCGTGCGCCAGAGGTCGTTCACCTGCTGCTGCATGTGGCGTTCGCGGTCGGCGCGCTGCGCGCTCTCTTGCGCCAACGACCGCTTCTGCGGACGGCGATAGCGGTCGACGCCGTAGTTCATCAGCGCATGGCAGGAGTCGAGCAGTTCCTCGACGGCATCGAGGCCGTGCCGCTCCTCGCATTCGGCGATGTAGTGGCGTGCGTACACGAGGTAATCGATGATCGACGACGCATCGGTCCACATCCGGAACAGGTAGTTGCCCTTGAAGAAGCTGTTGTGGCCGTAAGCCGCATGCGCGATCACCAGGGCCTGCATGGCCATGGTGTTTTCTTCCATGAGGTAGGCGATGCACGGATCGGAGTTGATGACGATCTCGTACGCCAGGCCCATGTGGCCGCGCTTGTAGTTCTTCTCGGTCGCGATGAACTGTTTGCCGTACGACCAGTGGCGGTAGATCATCGGCATGCCCACGCTCGCGTAGGCATCCATCATCTGTTCGGCGGTGATCACTTCGAGCTGGTTGGGGTACACGTCCAGACCGAAGCCCTTGGCGGTCTTGGCGATCTCGGTGTGGTACTGCTCGATCAGCTCGAAGGTCCAGTCCGAGGGGCTGGGCAGGCGCTCCAGCCTCAGGCCCGAGGGCGGGCGGTCAGTGGCGGCAGTGGTGTTCATTGGAGTACCTCCGTGCTTCGCACTGCGGTGCGAGCTTGCTTGGGGCGGCCCGGCGCGGCGTTCATGAGGTGACCCCTTCCTTCTTGAACAGGTCGCGGAACACAGGGTAGATGTCTTGCGCGTCAGCGACCTTGCGCATCGCAAAGTTGGGCTGCACGCCTTCGAGCTGCGCGTATTCCTGCCACAGGTTCTGCTCGGTCTCTGCCACCTGCACATAGGCGTAGTAGCGCACCACCGGCAGGATGTCGTTGACCAGCAGCTCGCGGCAGCGGCCGCTGTCCTGGTGCCAGTTGTCGCCGTCGCTGGCCTGTGCGCCGTAGACGTTCCATTCGCCGCTCGGGTAGCGCGCCTTGATGATCTCGTCCATCAGCACCAGCGCGCTCGAGACCACGGTGCCGCCGGTCTCGGTCGCGTGGAAGAACTCTTCCTCGGTCACTTCCTGTGCCTGCGTGTGGTGGCGCAGGAAGACCAGGTCGATCTTCTCGTAGTGCCGCGTGAGAAACATGTAGAGCAGCATGAAGAAGCGCTTGGCCATGTCCTTGCGCGCTTCGTCCATCGAGCCCGAGACGTCCATGAGGCAGAACATCACCGCCTTCGCGCTGGGCACCGGCGTCTTCACGCGGTTGCGGTAGCGCAGATCGATCGGGTCGATGTAGGGCACGTGCCGCATCGTGCGGCGCAGTTCGGCGATGCGCTCCTCTGTTTCGCGGATTTCCGTCTGGATCAGCGCCGAGGCGGCCTGCGGATGCGCCTTCAGGTGTTCGAGATGCAGCTCCAGCCGCTTGAGCTCCTTGCGTGGTTCGCCGCCCAGCGCGATACGGCGCGCGAGCGCCCCGCGCATCGAGCGCACCACGTGCAGGTTGTTGGGCGAACCGTCGCTCGTGAAGCCGGCGCGGTGGCTCTTCCACTCGGGCACGTCGGCGATCTGCGTGCGGATGAGGTGCGGCAGCGCGAGGTCGTCGAAGAAGACGCGCATGAACTCCTCGCGCGTGAGGCGGAAGACGAAGTCGTCCTCGCCTTCGCCGCTGTCGCCCGCCTCGCCGCTCCCGGAGCCGCCGCTGCCCTGGCCGTCGGGGCGTGCGATGCGGTCGCCCTTCAGGTACTCCTGGTTGCCCGGATGCACGTACTCGCGGTCGCCGCCGCGGGCGTGCCCGAACACCGGTTCGGACACGTCGTGGCGCGGCAGGGTCACGTCTTCGCCTTGCTCCAGTTCGCGGATGTTGCGGCCGCTGACGGCACGCCGCACCGCCTCCTGGATCTGCCCCTTGTAGCGCCGAAGGAAGCGCTCGCGGTTGCCAATGGACTTGTTCTTGCCCGATAGCCGGCGGTCGATGATCTGCTGCAGGATGGCCACGATGTCAAACCTCCATTCAAAGACGGGTCACGACGCATTCCTTCGTCGAACACCGAGGAACCGGCTTCGCCGGGCCTCTGGTGTTGCCCCCGGTAGGGGGTTGGCGAAGCGACACGAAGTGCGCGTAGCCTGGGGGCGAGCCATAGCTATGAACTCTTGCGAACGCGCAGATACCACTCGCACAAGAGGCGCACCTGCTTGGCGGTGTAGCCCTTCTCGACCATGCGCGTGACGAAGTCCTCGTGCTTCTTCTGCTCGTCGGCGCTGCTCTTGGTGTTGAAGCTGATTACCGGCAACAGTTCTTCGGTGTTGGAGAACATCTTCTTCTCGATCACCGCGCGCAGCTTCTCGTAGCTGGTCCACGCCGGGTTGCGCCCCGCGTTGCCGGCCCGTGCGCGCAGCACGAAGTTGACGATCTCGTTGCGGAAGTCCTTCGGGTTGCCGATGCCCGCGGGCCGTTCGATCTTCTCGAGCTCGGCGTTGAGCGAGGCCCGGTCGAACACTTCGCCGGTGTCCACGTCGCGGAACTCCTGGTCCTGGATCCAGTAGTCGGCGTAGGTCACGTAGCGGTCGAAGATGTTCTGGCCGTACTCGCTGTAGCTCTCCAGGTACGCGGTCTGGATTTCCTTGCCGATGAACTCGGCATAGCGCGGCGCCAAGAGCTCCTTGATGTAGCTGATGTACTTCTGCTCGACCTCCGGCGGGAACTGCTCGCGCTCGATCTGCTGCTCGAGCACGTACATCAGGTGCACCGGGTTGGCGGCCACCTCGGAACTGTCGAAGTTGAAGACCTTGGAGATGATCTTGAAGGCGAAGCGCGTGGAAACGCCGCTCATGCCCTCGTCGACGCCCGCGTAGTCGCGGTACTCCTGGATCGACTTGGCCTTGGGGTCGGTGTCCTTGAGGTTCTCGCCGTCGTACACCTGCATCTTGCTGAAGGTGCTGGAGTTCTCGGGTTCCTTCAGGCGCGTGAGCACCGAGAGCTGCGCCATCATGCGCAAGGTGCCGGGGGCGCAGGGCGCCTGGGCCAGCGACGAGTTGCGCACCAGCTTCTCGTAGATCTTGATTTCTTCCGAGGCGCGCAGGCAGTAGGGCACCTTGACGATGTAGATCCGGTCGAGGAAAGCCTCGTTGTTCTTGTTGTTGCGGAAGGCCTTCCACTCGCTCTCGTTGCTGTGCGCGAGCACGATGCCGTCGAACGGAATGGCGCCGAAGCCCTCGGTGCCCTTGAAGTTGCTCTCCTGCGTGGCCGTCAGCAGCGGGTGCAGCACCTTGATGGGCGCCTTGAACATTTCCACGAACTCCAAGAGGCCCTGGTTGGCCAGGCAGAGGCCCCCGGAGTAGGCGTAGGCGTCGGGGTCGTCCTGGGCGTAGGTCTCCAGCTTGCGGATGTCGACCTTGCCGACCAGCGAGGAGATGTCCTGGTTGTTCTCGTCGCCCGGTTCGGTCTTGGCGACCGCGATCTGCCGGAGCACCGAGGGGAAGCGCTTGACCACCTTGAACTGGCGGATGTCGCCCCCGTATTCCTCCAGGCGCTTGACGGCCCAGGGAGAAAGAATTCGATTCAGGTAACGGCGCGGGATGCCGTACTCCTTTTCAAGGATCTCGCCGTCTTCGAGCGCATCGAAGAGGCCGAGCGGCGATTCGTTCACCGGCGAACCATGGATCGCATAGAAGGGCACGTGCTCCATGAGCTGCTTCAGCCGCTCCGCGATCGAGCTCTTGCCGCCGCCGACCGGCCCGAGCAGGTAAAGGATTTGCTTCTTTTCCTCCAGCCCCTGCGCGGCGTGGCGGAAATAGGACACCACCTGTTCGATGGCGTCCTCCATGCCATAGAACTCCTTGAACGCCGGATAGATCTTGATGACCTTGTTGGCGAAGATGCGGGAAAGCCGGGGGTCGTTGCGGGTATCGACCAGCTCGGGCTCGCCGATGGCCTTGAGCATTCGCTCGGAGGCGGTGGCGTAAGCGGTGGGATCGCGCTTGCAGATATCGAGATATTCCTGCAGGGAGATCACCTCCTCGCGGGTGCGCTCGTAGCGGGCGGCAAAGTTGCTGATCACATCCATGGTCACGCCTCCATCAGGTCAGTGGGGCTTTTGGCCCCGGAGCCTGCAGCAAAGGCAATGCGCGCATTTAAAGGTGCCCGCCCCCGCTGCATGCGGTGAAAAACTCCCTACAACATTCTGCTAACAATCAGGATAAAGCAAACATTCAAAGCGGCAAATGTTTTATTTATTGGGGACCCCGCTCCTGAGTAAAGTTCCAAAAAATACAAACTAGTTTTCAAAATCTCAGATAAATTAAAAGGCTCGCTTGCGCAATTCTCTCCGGGTGAAATGCCTATATCGAACGGCATTGGTGTTTTCCCGAGAACACAACACCTATTGAGCGCAGTAGCTCAATAAGAAATGTGCCCTCCAGCAATAACGCGCGATCTGTCGTTTGGTTTATTGCACATCCGAAAATTATCTAAAAGCAATCCTCGCGCCACTTTTTCATGAGCGGCTGGCGCATGCCGGCGTGGGAAAGCAGCGCAGCGCCCGGTCGGTGCGTACCGTCACGGTGCGGCGGGCACCGGCTCTGTGCTCTACGGCGCTTGCAAGGGTCTGGATGCACCGGCTTGACGAAGCGCGGCTGGGCGTCGCAAGGAAAGACGGCAAAGCAGACCCCGCAGACGAAGAAAAGCCCCGAGGCCCTGAAGCAACCGGTGCTCACAGAGGCTCGAGGCCTGATCGTTCCCGCACACCCTTGGTGCTGGGCGTAACGGGTCTGGGGTCTGTCTTCTCTCTCTCAGATCAGCTGAAGAATTCCTTGGCCTTGTCGAACCAGCCCTTGTCGGTCGGGCTGTGCTTGTCGCCGCCCTTCTTCAGAGACTCGTCCAATTCCTTCAGCAGCTTGCGCTGGTGCTCGGTGAGCTTCACCGGCGTCTCGACGCGCACATGGCAGTACAGGTCGCCCGGATAGCTCGAGCGCACGCCCTTGATGCCCTTGCCGCGCAGGCGGAACTGCTTGCCGCTTTGCGTGCCGTCGGGAATGTCGATGGCCGCCGCGCCCTTGAGCGTGGGCACGCTGATCTCGCCACCGAGCGCCGCAGTGGTCACGCTGACCGGCACCACGCAGTGCAGGTCGTCGCCGTCGCGCTCGAAGAGCTCGTGCTTCTTCAGGCGGATTTCGATGTACAGGTCGCCCGGAGGTCCGCCGTTGGTGCCCGGTTCGCCGTTGCCGGTGCTGCGGATGCGCATGCCGTCGTCGATGCCGGCGGGGATCTTCACTTCGAGCGTCTTGTTGTTCTTGATCTTGCCCTGGCCATGGCACACGGTGCAGGGCTCGGGAATGATCTTGCCGCTGCCGTGGCAGGTCGGGCAGGTCTGCTGCACGCTGAAGAAGCCCTGGCGCATCTGCACCGCGCCCGCGCCGTGGCAGGTGGTGCAGGTGATCGGCTTGGTGCCGGGCTTGGCGCCCGAGCCCTTGCAGGTGTCGCAGTTGTCCCAGCTCGGAATGCGGATCTGGGCTTCCTTGCCCTCGGCCGCTTCCTCGAGCGTGACTTCCATCGCGTAGCTCAGGTCGCTGCCGCGGAACACCTGGCGCCCGCCGCTCTGGCGGCCGCCGCGCGCACCGCCGAACACGTCGCCGAAGATGTCGCCGAAGGCTTCCGCGAAGCCGCCGAAGCCTTCCGCGCCGGGGCCGCCGCGCATGTTGGGGTCGACGCCGGCGTGGCCGTACTGGTCGTAGGCCGCGCGCTTTTGGCCGTCGGACAGCATTTCGTACGCTTCCTTCACCTCCTTGAACTTGGCCTCGGCGTCCTTGCTGGTGTCGCCGTGGTTGCGGTCGGGATGGTGCTTCATCGCTAGCTTGCGATAAGCCTTCTTGATTTCGTCGTCGTTCGCGTTCTTGGGGACGCCGAGGGTTTCGTAGTAGTCGCGTTTGGTGGCCATGGCAGGTCGATCAGGGGGCTCGGGAGGCAGCGGGAACTCGGGTGGCTTGAAGCGAGAAAGGCTGGAGCACCCCGTGGGGTGATCCAGCCTTGGTCAAGCGGCTGGCGATCAGCCCTTCTTGACTTCCTTGACTTCGGCGTCGACCACGTTGTCGTCGGCCTGCGCATGCGCAGCAGCTTCCGCGCCAGCCGGTCCGCTCGCTGCCGAGGCGCCCGCCGCGGCTTGCGACTCGGCGTACATCTTTTCGCCCAGCTTCTGGCTGGCCGTCATCAGCGTGTTGGTCTTTTCCTCGATCACGGCCTTGTCTTCACCCTTGAGGGCTTCTTCGACGTCCTTGATCGCGGCTTCGATCGCTTCCTTCTCGGCGGCCTCGAGGCTCGCACCGTGCTCGCCCAGCGACTTCTTCACGCTGTGAACCATGGCTTCGCCCTGGTTACGGGCCTGCACGATCTCGAGCTTCTTCTTGTCGTCTTCGGCGTTGAGCTCGGCGTCCTTCACCATCTTCTGGATCTCGTCTTCGCTCAAGCCCGAGTTCGCCTTGATGGTGATCTTGTTTTCCTTGCCCGTGCCCTTGTCCTTCGCGCCGACGTGCAGGATGCCGTTGGCGTCGATGTCGAAGCTCACTTCGATCTGCGGCGTGCCGCGCGCTGCCGGCGGAATGCCTTCGAGGTTGAACTCGCCCAGCGCCTTGTTGCCCGAGGCGATCTCGCGTTCGCCCTGGAACACCTTGATCGTCACGGCCGGCTGGTTGTCTTCCGCGGTCGAGAAGGTCTGCGCGAACTTCGTCGGGATCGTGGTGTTCTTCGTGATCATCTTGGTCATCACGCCGCCCATGGTCTCGATGCCGAGCGACAGGGGGGTCACGTCCAGCAGCAGCACGTCCTTGCGGTCGCCCGAGAGCACCTGGCCCTGGATGGCGGCGCCGACGGCCACGGCTTCGTCGGGGTTCACGTCCTTGCGCGGTTCCTTGCCGAAGAAGGCCTTCACCTTTTCCTGCACCTTGGGCATGCGGGTCATGCCGCCGACCAGGATCACGTCGTTGATGTCGCTCACGCTGATGCCGGCATCCTTGATGGCCAGGCGGCAGGGCGCGATGGTGCGCTCGACCAGTTCGTCGACCAGGCTCTCCAGCTTGGCGCGGGTGAGCTTGATGTTCAGGTGCTTCGGACCCGAGGCATCGGCCGTGATGTAGGGCAGGTTGATATCGGTCTGCGCGCTGTTCGACAGTTCGATCTTGGCCTTTTCAGCAGCTTCCTTCAGGCGCTGCAGTGCCAGCACGTCCTTGCTCAGGTCGACGCCCTGTTCCTTTTTGAACTCGGCAATGATGTAGTCGATGATGCGCTGGTCGAAGTCTTCACCGCCGAGGAAGGTGTCGCCATTGGTCGACAGCACTTCGAACTGCTTCTCGCCGTCCACGTCTGCAATTTCGATGATCGACACGTCGAAGGTGCCGCCGCCCAGGTCATACACGGCGATCTTGCGATCGGCCTTGTCCTGCTTGTCCAGGCCGAAGGCCAGGGCCGCAGCGGTGGGCTCGTTGATGATGCGCTTGACGTCCAGGCCCGCGATGCGGCCGGCATCCTTGGTGGCTTGGCGCTGTGCGTCGTTGAAGTACGCCGGCACCGTGATCACGGCTTCGGTGATGGTTTCGCCGAGATAGTCTTCGGCGGTCTTCTTCATCTTGCGCAGGATGTCGGCGCTGACCTGCTGCGGCGCCATCTTCTTGCCGCGCACTTCGACCCATGCGTCGCCGTTGTCGGCCTTGGCGATGGTGTAGGGCATCAGGTCGATGTCCTTCTGCACTTCCTTTTCCTCGAACTTGCGGCCGATCAAACGCTTGATCGCGTACAGCGTGTTCTTGGGGTTGGTGACCGCCTGGCGCTTGGCCGAGGCACCGACCAGCACTTCACCGTCTTCCTGGTACGCGACGATCGACGGCGTGGTGCGGGCACCTTCCGAGTTCTCGATCACACGCGTGGTGTTGCCTTCCATGATCGACACGCACGAGTTGGTGGTGCCGAGGTCGATGCCGATGATCTTTGCCATGTTCTTTACTCCTGAAAGCCTGAAAAAAATGTTGTTATGAACTTGTGGATAACCCGGCTCGATTCAAGGGGATGGAGCGGGGATTTCCTGTGGGAATCGTGTGTGCGGATGTGCGGACGACTTACTTCGGCGCGCTGACCGTGACCAGCGCCGGGCGCAGCACGCGCTCGTTGATGGTGTAGCCCTTCTGGAGCACGCTCACCACGGTGTTGGGTTCCTGCTCGGGAGCGGGCACCACCGAGATGGCCTGGTGCTGATGCGGATCGAACCTGGTGCCTGCGGCGGGCGCCACTTCGATCACCTTGTTGCGTTCGAGCGCGCTCTTCAACTGGCGCAGCGTGGCTTCGGCGCCTTCGCGGATCTGCTCGGGGGTGGCGTCCTTGATGGCGAGGCCGGCTTCCAGGCTGTCGGTGACCGGGAGCAGGCTTTCGGCAAAGGCCTCGACCGCGAATTTGCGGGCCTTGGTGATTTCGTCGTCGGCGCGGCGGCGGGCGTTTTGAACGTCGGCCTGGGCGCGCAGGTATTGATCGGCCAATTCGGCGTTCTTGGCTTGCAGCGCAGCCAGCTCGCCTTGCGCCGCGGCCAAAGCGTCGGCTTCATTGGCGGCCTGCGCGGCCTCCAGTTCTTCGGGACTGGGCTCGCCTTGCAGCATTTGTGAATTCTGTGCGGATTGTTGCGGGTCAGACATTTTTCAAAGAACGGCGTGCGCCGGAAAACAAACGATAGCCAGCCACTTGGGGCTGGCCAGAGGCATTTCAAGCGAAAAAATGCGGAAAAAGGGGCCGTGGAGGCATGAAAAAGGCCCGAAATCGGGCCTGTTCGCCAACGTGGGCAGTGAGCGATCAGTGCGCGTCGAGCAGTTCGACGTCGAACTTCAGCGTGGCGTTCGGGGGGATCACGCCACCGGCGCCGCGGGCGCCATAGCCCAGCGATGCGGGAATGATCAGCGTGCGCTTGCCGCCGATCTTCATGCCGGCGACGCCTTCGTCCCAGCCCTTGATGACCTGGCCTGCGCCCAGCGAGAACGCGAAGGGGTCGTTGCGGTCGCGGCTCGAATCGAACTTGGCGCCTTGCACGCCGTCGTTGTAGAGCCAGCCGGTGTAGTGCACATGCACGTGCTGGCCAGCCTTGGCTTCGGCGCCGGTGCCGACTTCGGTGTCTTCGTACTGGAGGCCGGAGGGAGTGGTAGGCATGGGAAAACGCTCCTTGCGTCGATGAATGGTGAATTGGATCGAAGGCGCGGAGTTTACCGATGCCGGCTGACGGCCTCTTCAGTTCGTCGTGTCTGCGGGCGGTGCGGGGGGCGGGGGAGGCGGCGAGGAGGCCGGAGGCGCAACGGGAGCGGCTGGCGCAGTGGCCGCGGGAGCAGCCGGTGCGGCCGCCTTCTTGAGCTGCCCCAACTGCCATTTGCCGGCAAAGGCCTGCAGGTCGGACAGCCGCTTGAGCAGGTCCTGCCCGCTCAAGGTGAGGCAATAACCGTCGCTGCCGTGGCTCACGATGCCGGCCTCGCGCAGTTCCTTGATGCGGGTGTTCAGGGTGTTGGGAGTGATGCCGCCCACGCTGTCCTGCAGCAGGCGAAAGGTCTGGGCATGGCCGTCGCGCAGGGCCCAGAGCACACGCAGCGCATAGCGGGCTTCGAGCAATGCGAGCAACTGGCTGACGGCTGCGTTTTCCTTGGTACTCATCGACATCATCTCCTCGAAGCTGGGCGGGCCGCTGGCCTGGGGCTGGCCGATGCCGCGCGCTCTTGTTTGTGATTGGTTATGGACCGTCCCGCTGGCCGGCGACTATAGCGCAAACGATGTGGATGCTACTAGTTTTATAGCTGTAAGGGCATGCTGCATGCGGGCTGTGAGACAAAGCCTCACAAATTCGTGTAGTCGGCCATGGCTTCGCCCAAGCGGATCGCGCGGGTGGGCGACCAGTCGGGGTTGAACGCCAATGCAGGCGCCGGGAACAGCATGACGACGGTGGAGCCGAGCAAGAAACGGCCCATCTCGTCGCCCTTCTTGATGTCGATCTGCTGGTCGTTGTAATGCCACTCGCGCAACTCGCCCACGCGCGGCGGATTCACCACGCCGTGCCACACGGTGGCCATGCTGCCGACGATGGTGGCGCCCACGAGCACCAGCACGAAGGGGCCGCGCGCCGATTCGAAGACGCACACCACGCGCTCGTTGCGCGCAAAGAGGCCGGGCACGCCGCGCGCGGTGGTCGGGTTCACCGAGAACAGGTCGCCGGGCACGTGGATCATGCGCACGAGCCGCCCGTCGCACGGCATGTGGATGCGGTGGTAGTCCTTGGGGCTCAGATAGAGCGTGGCGAAGCTGCCGTGCGCGAACTTCGCGGCCAGCGCGGCGTCGCCGCCGACCAGCGCGGTGGTCGTGTAGTTGTGGCCCTTGGCCTGGAAGATCTGGTCGCCCTCGATCGCGCCGAACTGGCTGATGGCGCCGTCCACGGGGCTGACGAGGTCGGCCTGCGCGAGCGGGCGCATGCCGGGCTTGAGCGCGCGCGTGAAGAACTGGTTAAAGCTTTTGTAGTGCTCGATGTCGGACTCGAGCGCCTCGCCCATGTCGACACCGTACTTGGCGACGAAGCGGCGAATGATCCACGTCGTGACGGCACCGCGTTCCTTCCCCGCGACCCAGCCGGCGAAATTGGTCAGGGCCTGCTTGGGGAACAGGTATTGGGGCAGAACTGCGGAGCGGTCGGACACGTTGTGGGAAGCCTCGAATGCGGATCGGAGGGGCATTCTATAAAGCGCCCTCCCCAAGAAGCGTAGGAAACTTCCCTCGGTTGTGCGTGGGTGCCGGCCGGCGGCGAACTACTTACTCCGCCTTGATGCCGGCAGCCTTGATCACCCCGGCCCATTTCTCGACCTCGGCCTTCTGGAACGCCGCGATCTGCGCCGTCGAGAGATCCGCTGGCTCCATGCCGAAGCCCTTGAGCTTGTCCTGCATTTCGGGCGTTGCGAGGATCTTGCGGATCTCCGTGTGCAGCCGCTCGACGACCGGTGCCGGCGTACCGGCGGGCACGAAGATCGCCTGCCACGACACCACTTCGAAATCCTTCAGCCCAGCGATGCCCGATTCGGCCACCGTCGGCACGTCGGGCATCGAGGCCAGGCGCTTGGCCGAAGTGACCGCAATCGCGCGCAGCTTGCCGCTCTGGATGTGCGGGCCCGCCACCACGGTCGTGTCGAACATCATGTCGACCTGGCCGCCGATCACGTCCTGGATGGCCGGGCCGCTGCCCTTGTAGGGAATGTGCGTGAACTTCACGCCCGACTTGAAGGCCAGCAGCTCCAGTGCCAGGTGCTGCGAGGTGCCGGTGCCAGCCGAGGCCGACGAGAGCCCGCCCGACCTCGCCTTGCTCGCATCGAGCACGTCCTTCAGCGTCTTGTAGGGGCTCGCCTGGTTCACCACCAGCACCACCGGGTTGGTGCCGATCAGCGTCACCGGCGCGAACGACTTCTGCGGGTCGTAGCCGATTTTGGGATACAGGCTCACGTTGATCGCGTGCGAACTGATCGTGCCGCCCACCAGCGTGAAGCCATCGGGCGCCGCGCGCGCGCCCACTTCCGAGCCCACGCTGCCGCCGGCGCCGCCCTTGTTGTCGATGATCACGCTGGTGCCCAGCACGGTGCCCAGCTTCTGCCCGATCAGCCGGCCCAGCACGTCGGTGGTGCCGCCCGCGGGAAAGGGCACGAGGTAGGTGATGGCCTTGCCCGTGGGCCAGGTGTTGCTGCTCTGCGCGAACGCGGGCAGTGCCGTGGCAAGCGAAGAGGCGAGGGCGGTTTGAATCAGTGTGCGGCGTTGCATGTCGTTGTCTCCAGTGTGTTGATAGGCAATGGGCGGGCTTCAGCCGTTCAAGGCAGATCCACGATCTCGATCCAGTTCGGGTTCTTGCCCACGGCCAGGCGCTCGGGCTTGCCGAGCGCGCCCGTCGCGGCATCGATGGCGTAGAGCGAAATGCTGTGCGACTCCTGGCCGGCCGCGATCAGGTAGCGGCCGCTCGGGTCGATCGCGAAACCGCGCGGACCTTTCTCGGTCGGCGTCTGGCCCAGCGGCTGCAGCTGTCCGGTGGCGGCGTCGACCTTGAACGCCGACAGCGTGCTCGACGTGCGCTCCGACGCATACAGGTAGCGGCCGTCCGGCGTCAGGTGCAGGTCGGCGGCCCATGGCTTGCCGGTGAAACCGGTGGGCAGCGTGGTCGTGCTCTGCTCGAGCTTCAGCGTGCCGCGCGTGGCATCCCACGCGAACACGTGCAGTGCCGCGTCGAGCTCATCGAGCAGATAGACGTGGCGCTGCGCCTTGTCCCAGACGAAATGGCGCGGGCCGGCTTTCGCCGCGGTCGTCGTCAGCGCCGGATCGTTCGGCGACAGCAGGCCCTTATCGGCATCGAAGCGCCAGCTGGAGATGTTGTCTCCGCCCAGGCTGGTCGCGAGCACGTAGCGATTGGCGGCATCCGCATGGATCGCGTGCGCGTTGGGCCCCGTCTGCACCAGTTGCTGGATGGCGCCAACGGTGCCGTCCTTGCCGATGGCGTTCACCGAGATCTTGCCGCCCTGGTAGGAGGCCGCAAAGAGCCACTTGCCGCTCGCATCGAGGTCGATGTTGGCCATGCTGTCGGCCAGCGGCGCCTCGCCGAGCTTCTGCAGCTTGCCGGTGCCGGCGTCGATCGACATCGACGCCACGCGAAACGGCTGCGAACGCAGCGCGGCGTACAGCACGCGCTTGTCGTGGCTCACCGCCATCGGCATCACCGTGCCGCCGACGGCGAGCGTCTGCACCGGCGTGAGCGTGCCCTTGTCGCGGTCGAGCGCGAGCACCGAGATCTCCTGGCTGTCGGCGTTCGACACGTAGACCCAGGTGGCGGCAGAGGCTTGGCCGGCGACGGCCAGCCACAGCAGCGATGCGATGGTTTTTCTCATGACCGCGTGCTCAGGGCTTGATGTTGAGCTTGGTGATCAGTTGCTTGAAGTAGACGTTGTCCTTGGCCAGCGTCTCCTTGAACACGGCGCCGTCGGTGTAGACGTAGCCCAGGTTCTGCTTGTCCATCACCTCGTGCATCAGCGGCTCGGCGGCCGTCTTGGCGGTGATCTCGCGCAGCTTGGCCATCACCTCGGGCGGCGTGTTCTTTGGCGCGCCGATGCCGCGCCAGGTGCCGATCGACAGGTCGATGCCGCGCTCCTTGGCGGTCGGCACCTTCTCGAAGCCCTTCACCCGTTTGTCGGCCATCACCATCAGCACCTTGAGCTTGCCGCCCTGCACATGCGTCGTCACTTCGGCCGGGCTCACGGCCACGGCTTCGATGTGGCCGCCCAGGAGGGCGAGCACCGCGGGCGCCGCACCCTGGAACGGGATGTGGCCGAACTTGGTGCCGGTCTTGTCTTCGAGCGCCGCGGCCGCCAGGTGCCAGATCGAGCCGTTGCCCGAATTGCCCACGCGGATGCTCTCGGGCGATTTCTTCGCGGCGGCGAGGAATTCTTCGATGGTGTTCCACGGCGCATCGGCCTTCACGGTGATCGCTGCCGGATCGGCATTGAGCTGCGCAATCGGCTGGAAGTCGTCGTAGTTGAACTTGGCCAGGCCCAGGTGCGGCAGCGTGAGCAGCTCGACCGTGAGCACCGCGAGCTTGTAGCCATCGGGCTTGGCGTTGATCACCTCGGTCCAGCCGATGGCGCCGCCCGCGCCGGGGCGGTTGACGATCACGATGCTCTGCGAGATGTGCTTGCGGCTCGCTTCCGAAAAAGCGCGCGCGAGGCCGTCGGTGCCGCCGCCCGGCTGGTAGGGCACGAGCAGTTCGATGGTGCGGTTCGGGAAGTCGTTGGCGGCCTGCGCGAAGGCTGCCGGGGCCAGCCCGAGCGAGAGCGCGGCGGTGGCCGAGATGGCTGCAAGGCCGCGAACGAGGTTGCTTCTTTTCATGATGTCTTTTGTCTCCGTTGTTGATCTGATCCTCGAACGGCCCCTTGGCGAGGGCCGTCTCTCCAAAAAATCTCAGGGCATGTACTGCCCGCCGTTCACCTCGATGACCTGGCCCGTCACATAGCCCGAGAGCTGCTCCGAGGCGAGATAGAGAAAGGCACCCACGCATTCCTCGGGCTCGCCGATGCGGCCCATCGGAATGCTCGCCCTGAAGTTCTCCAGCATTGCGGGCGTCGAAAAGCGGTCTTGAAAGGGCGTCTGGATCACGCCCGGCGCGACCGCGTTCACGCGGATGCGGTCGCCCACCAGTTCCTTCGCGA
This sequence comes from Variovorax paradoxus EPS, assembly GCF_000184745.1. Lineage (NCBI taxonomy): Bacteria > Pseudomonadati > Pseudomonadota > Betaproteobacteria > Burkholderiales > Comamonadaceae > Variovorax > Variovorax paradoxus. Next base: position 2,083,283 of record NC_014931.1, read on the forward strand.
GGCCGTGCGTCGCGGTGCTCACGAAGCCCTTCGATCCCGCATACAGATACGCGGCCGGCCCGCCGCCGGTGCGCGCCGCGACCGAGGTCACGTTGATGATGTTGCCGCCGCCCTGCGTGCGCATCAGCGGCACCACCTCGCGGCAGAACGCGAGCACCGAGCGCGCGTTGATGTGCATCACCTCGTCGAACAGCGCATCGTCGAACTCGGCGATGGGCACGCGCTTGACCAGGCTGCCGGCGTTATTCACCAGCACGTCGATGCGGCCGAGCTGCGCCGCGCTCTCTTTCACGCAGGCGCGGATCGCACCGGTGTCGCGCACGTCGGCCTTTACCGTGAATGCGGTGCCGCCGGCGGCGCGGATGGTTTCCACCACCTGGTTCGCGGCGTCGGCCGAGCTGTTGTAGTGCACCGCCACGCGCATGCCGCGCGCGGCGAAGGCGATGGCCACCGCTGCGCCGATGCCGGTGCTGGCGCCTGTGACGAGCGCGGTCTTGTCCTTGAGGTCTTCCATGGATGCTTCCTTTCGATGTGTCAGGTCACGGGTGCGGGGTTGAACAGCACGAGCGCGTTGTGCAGCTTCCAGTGCTCCGCCCAGGTCTTCTTCTTGCCGCTGGCCACGTCGAGCATCAGACGGAACAGCTCCCAGCCCACGTCCTCGATGGTTGCGTCGCCGTCGGCGATGCGGCCCGCGTTCACGTCCATCAGGTCGTGCCAGCGGCGTGCGAGGTCGCTGCGCGTGGCGACCTTGATGACCGGCACTTCGGCGAGGCCATAGGGCGTGCCGCGGCCGGTGGTGAAGATGTGCAGGTTGATGCCCGCGGCCAACTGCAGCGTGCCGCAGATGAAATCGCTGGCCGGTGTGGCGGCGTAGATCAGGCCCTTCTGCTTGACCTTCTCGCCGGGCGAGAGCACGCCCGTGATCGGCGCGGAGCCCGACTTCACGATCGAGCCCATCGCCTTCTCGACGATGTTGGAGAGCCCACCCTTCTTGTTGCCCGGCGTGGTGTTGGCGCTGCGGTCCACGCGGCCCTTCTGCAGGTAGGCGTCGTACCAGGCCATCTCGCGGATCATGGCCTCGGCCACTTCGGGCGACGAGGCGCGCGAGGTGAGCTGGTCGATGCCGTCGCGCACCTCGGTGGTTTCCGAGAACATCACGGTGGCGCCTGCGCGCACCAGCAGGTCAGTCGCAAAGCCCACGGCCGGGTTCGCGGTCACGCCCGAGAAGGCATCGCTGCCGCCGCACTGCACGCCCACCACGAGTTCGCTCGCGGGCACTGTCTCGCGCCGGCGCGTGTTCAGCCGTGCGAGGTGCACCTCGGCCTGGCGCATCACCGAATCGATCATCGACATGAAGCCGACGTGCGCGTCGTCCTGCAGGCACACGACGTCGAGCGGCGCATCGGTCGCGCCTTCGCCGCGCTGGTCCGTGATCGGAATGGTGCCGGGCGGCAGCAGGCGCTCGGGTTGCAGCTTTTCGCAGCCCAGGCTCACCACCATCACCTCGCCGCCGAAGTTGGGATTCAAGCTGATGTTGCGCAGCGTGCGGATCGGAATGATCGCGTCGGGCGCGTCGATGGCCACGCCGCAGCCGTAGCTGTGCTCCAGCGCCACCACGTCGTCGACGTTCGGAAATTTCGGCAGCAGTTCGGCCTTGATGCGCTGCACCGCGAACTCGGTGACGCCGGCCACGCACTGCACGGTCTGCGTGATGGCCAGGATGTTGCGCGAGCCTACCGAGCCATCGGCGTTGCGGTAGCCCTCGAAGGTGTAGCCCTCCAGCGGCGGCAGGGCAGGGGGCTTGACCGTCGCGATGGGCAGGCCGTCGAGCTCGGGCGCCGTCGGCATGCGCATCACGCGCTCATGCACCCAGCTGCCGCGCGGCAGCGCCTTCTGGGCGTAGCCGATCACCACGTTGTAGCGAACGATGGCATCGCCGTCGGCCAGGTCGGCGAGTGCCACCTTGTGGCCTTGCGGCACGTTGTCCACCAGCACGAGGCCGTCGGCGAACGTCGCGCCTGTCTTCAGGCCGCCGTCGTTCGCGACGATGGCGACGTTGTCGGCCGCATGGATGCGGATGTAGAGCGGGGGGCGGGTGTTCGTCTCGGCCATCGTGGGGCCCTTTCTTTTTTTACTTCACCACCATGAAGAGGCCGGGCAGCCAGGTGGAGAACGCGGGGACAAAAGTGACCACGCCGAGCGCGAAGATCAGCGCGCCGTAGAACGGCCAGATGGTCTTCATCACCGTGCCCACCGACACACCGCCGATCGCGCAACCGACGAACTGCGTGGTGCCCACCGGCGGGGTGTTCAGGCCGAGCGCGCAGTTGATCAGCATCACGACGCCGAACTGCACCGACGTCATGCCGTAGTGCTGGGCGATCGGCAGGAAGATCGGCGTGCACAGCAGAATCGTCGCGGCCATGTCCAGGAAGGTGCCCAGCACGAACAGGATGATGTTGATGAGCAGGAAGATCATCCACGGCGTGGTCGTGATCTGCGAGAGCATCTGGCCCGTGAGCTCGGCCACCCCGTACAGGCTGATGAGGTAGCCGAAGGTGCTCGAGATACCGATCAGCAACAGGATCACGCCGGTGGTGCGCACCGCCTTCGATGCGGCCTTGATGAAGTGCTCCCACTTCAGCGTGCGGTACACGAAGATCGTGAGGCCCAGCGCATAGAGCACCGCCACCGCTGCCGATTCGGTCGCCGTGAAGATGCCCGACAGGATGCCGCCGAGGATCAGCACCACGATGAAGAGACCCGGCAGCGCCGCAGCGAACGAGCGCGCCACGATGGCCCAACCCGGGAAGCTGCCGGCCGGGTAGCCGCGCTTCACCGCCACCAGGTAGGCGGCCGCGAGGTTGCTGATGGTGAGCACGGCCGCAGGCAGCAGCGCCGCGAGGATCAGCGCCGCGATCGACACCTTGCCGCCCGCCGCGAGCGAATAGATGATCAGGTTGTGGCTGGTCGGCATCAGCGCGCCGACGAGCGCTGCGTGGGTCGTCACGTTGACCGCGTAGTCGGCGTGATAGCCCTCCTTCTTCATCATCGGGATCATCACGGCGCCCATGGCCGAGACGTCCGCCACGGGCGAACCCGAGACGCCGCCGAACAGCGTGCAGGCCACCACGTTCGACATGCCCAAGCCGCCGCGCACATGGCCCACGAGGTTGCGCGCGAAGTTGACGATGCGGTCCGCGATGCCGCCGTAGAGCATCAGCTCGCCGGCGAAGATGAAGAACGGAATCGCAAGGAACGAGAAGATGCCCATGCCCGAGGTCATCTGCTGGAAGCCGACCGCGAGCGGCAGGCCCTCATAGAGCAGCGTGGCCAGGGCCGAGAGGCCGATCGAGAAAGCAACCGGCACGCCCAGCAGCAGGAAGACCGTGAATGAGAGGCAAAGAATGAGGAGAGGAATCGTCATGATGCTGTTCAGCCCCAGGCGGGTTCTACTTCGCGGCCTTGGGCCAAAGCGATGATGTGTTCGATCGAGAACATCACGATCAAGACGCCGGCGATCGACGCGGGCACGTATTTCCAGCCTTCCGAAATCCACAACGTGGGCAGTCGGTAGTCCCACACCGATTCGGCGAGCGAGGCGCAATTCCAGGCCATGGCCAGGCCGAAGATGAGGATGAGCGCGTGGATCAGGTATTCCATCTTCAGGCGCAGCCAGTCGGGCGCGAGCACGAGGAACGATTCGAGGCCGATGTGGCCGGCATCGCGCACGCCGACGGCCACGCCGAACATCGTGACGTAGATCACCAGCAGCAGCGCAAGGCTTTCGGCCCAGGTCGGGGTGTTGTTGAGCACATAGCGGCCGAACACCTGCCAGCTCACCGCGCAGATCACCGCGACGAGACCGAGGATGCCCAACCACATGCAGGCACGGGCGAGGGTGCGGCAAAGTTTGGTGTACATGAAGGTTCTTCTCTCTCTTACTCCCTCCCCCTCTGGGGGAGGGTTGGGGTGGGGGCAAGCGGCGTTGCCATGCCAGCGCCGTCGTGCCCCCATCCCGGCCTTCCCCCAGCGGGGGAAGGAGCCAATTCAACCGACTGACTTGCTTACTTCGTGTCCTGCACGCGCTTGACCAGGTCCTTGAGCTTCGCGTCGGTGATGAACTTGTCGTACACCGGCTTCATCGCGGCCTGGAACGGCGCCTTGTCAACTTCGATGATCTCGGCGCCGCCGGCCTTCACCGTGGCCAGCGATTTGATTTCGCGCTCTTCCCATTGCTTGCGCATGTAGGGCACCGACTCCTTGGCGGCCTGGCGGATCCAGCCTTGCTCCTCGGCGGAGAGCTTGTCCCACACGCGCTTGGAGAACAGCAGCATCTCGGGCGCCATCGAGTGCTCGGTCTTGCTGTAGTACTTGGCCACTTCGAAGGCGCGGGCGCTTTCGTAGGTGGGGTAGTTGTTCTCGGCGGCGTCGATCAGGCCAGTCTTCAGGCCCGTGTACACCTCGCCCATGGGCATCGGCGTGGCGTTGGCGCCCATTGCTTCGAGCATCGAGACCCACAAGTCGGACTGCTGCACGCGGACCTTCAGGCCCTTCATGTCGGCAAAGCTGCGCACCGGCTTCTTGGCGGTGAACATCGAGCGCGCGCCGCTGTCGTAGTAGGCCAGGCCGACGAAGCCCTGCTTCTCGCACGACTTCAGGATTTCCTCGCCGATGGGGCCGTCCAGCACCTTGTGCAGATGGTCGACCGAGCGGAACAGGAAGGGCATGGTCGGCACCTGCGTCTCGGCGCAGATGTTGTTCATCGGGGCGATGTTCACGCGCACCATCTGCAGCGCGCCGATCTTGGTCTGCTCGATGGTGTCTTTTTCGCTGCCGAGCGAGCTGTTGTTGAACACCTTGATGGTGTGCTTGCCGCCCGACAGCGCCTTCAGGCGCTCGCTCATGAACTTGACCGCGGTCACGGTGGGGTAGTCGTCGGGGTGGATGTCGGCCGAGCGGAATTCGGTGGCGCTGGCAGCCAGCGTGGTGAGCGCGGCTGCGGCGCCCACGGCAAGTGCGATCAGGGTCTTGTGGAACTTCATTTGTCTCGTCCTCTGGTGGTGGTTATCGAAAAGAAAAAGGAAAGGGGAAGCGGAAGGAAAAAAGCTCAGCTGCCGAAGGTCGGTTCCGGCACGCCCTGTACGCCGGGCCGCAGGGCAAACACGCCGCCGGCCAACGGCTGGTCTGCTAGGTCGATGCCGCCGGGGCGGATCGAGGTGACGAAGAGCGTGTCGAGCGCCGGGCCTCCGAACGCGCACATCGCGGGCTTCTTCACGGGCACTTCGAGCGAGCGGTCCAGCCGGCCGTCGGGCGTGAAGCGGTGCACGAGGCCGGCGTCGTTGCCGCAGATCCAGTAGCAGCCGTCCACGTCGATGGCCGCGCCGTCGGGGCGGCCGGGCAGGGGCTTCATGTCGACGAAGAGACGGCGGTTGCTCGGCGTGCCGGTCTCGGTGTCGTAGTCGAAGGCCCAGATCGCCTGCACGCTCGGGTGCGAGTCCGAGAGGTACATCGTGCGGCCATCGGGGCTGAATGCGAGGCCGTTGGGCACGATGAGATCGTCCAGCTGCTGGGTCGCGTTGTCGCCGCCCTTGCCGTAGCTGTAGAGGCGGCCGACGCGTGCGCCAGCGGCCATGTCCAGCAGCATCGTGCCGGCCCAGAAGCGGCCCTGGCGGTCGCAGCGGCCGTCGTTGAAGCGCATGGCCGGTGCGGCGTGCGCGACGGGCGCGAGCGAGGTGGCTGCGAGCGTGCCTTCGGCCTTGGGCTGCAGCGAAAACAGACCGCTTTCCATGCCGGCGATCCATGCGCCGGGCTGGTCGGCGCGCGGCGCGATGCAGGCGATCATTTCATTCGCATGCCACTGCGCGTGGCCTTCGCTCGCATGCCAGCGGTTCAGTGCGCGCGCGGGAATGTCCACCCAGTAGAGCGCCTGCTCCGCGGCATGCCACACCGGGCTTTCGCCGGTGCCGTTGCGCGCATCGAGAACGAGCTCAGCCTTCATCGCCGAACGGGCCTTGCGCGGTGAAGGCGCCGCCCTGGTAGATGGCGTTCGGATCGGTCGGCGCCACCGGCGGCTGCGCCTCGACCTTGTCGCGGAACACCTCGGAGCCGTCCTGCGGCACGAAGCCCAGGTGCGCGGCAGCGCTGTTGTCCCACCACACGTCGCGGTTGGCCGACATGCCGTAGACGACGGTGTGCTTCACGTCGGGCGTGAAGAGCGACTTCTCGATCAGCGTCGTCAGGTCGCGGTAGCTGAGCCAGGTGCTCATCATCCGGCGGTTGAGCGGCTCGGGGAACGACGAGCCGATGCGGATGCTCACCGTCTCGATGCCCCAGCGGTCGAAGTAGAACTGCGCCATGTCCTCGCCGAAGGACTTGGACAGGCCGTAGTAGCCGTCGGGCCGGCGCGCCGCGTGCGCATCGATGTGCTCGGTCTGCTTGTAGAAGCCGATCACGTGGTTGGAGCTCGCGAACACCACGCGCTTGACGCCGTGGCGGCGCGCGGCTTCGTAGACGTTGAAGATGCCCTTGATGTTGGCTTCGAGGATTTCCTCGAACGGCCGCTCGACCGACACGCCGCCCAGGTGCACGATCGCGTCGCAGCCTTCCAGCAGCGCATGCACCGCGGCCTTGTCCGAGAGATCGCAGGGCACGACTTCTTCGCTCGCGTCGGCGGCCGGTGCCAGCGATGCGATGTCCGAGAGGCGAAGCACCCTCGCATAAGGCTTGAGCCGCTCGCGCAGCACCTTGCCGAGGCCGCCGGCGGCGCCCGTCAGCAGCAGCCGATCGAGCTTGTTGTTGGAAGCTTGTGGGGACATCGACGTTTTTTCGGGTGTGATGAAGGGTGAAGCGGTGGAATGCTTTCGCCGGAGCCGCCGTTACGATGCCGGGGCAGTCAGGTCGCAATACGTCACGAAACGGCCGTCAGAGCAATCCAGGTGATGAGTTATCTGTTGTCGTACAACTAATTGGAGATTATTATCGTGGCCATGGTCCAGACGACTGCGGGTAATCCCTTGGTAACCGATGCGGCGACAGAAGTCGCCGGTGGCGCCCCCTTCGTGGGGCGGCCGCGCCAGCGTGCCCGCGGTCTGGCGCACGGGCTGGTGGAAGACCTGGGCGAGAAGATCCGCAGCCAGTCGCTGCGCCCGGGCGACAAGCTCCCCACCGAGTCGGCCATCATGCAGGCCTATGGTGTCAGCCGCACCGTGGTGCGCGAGGCGCTCTCCAAATTGCAGGCGGGCGGGCTGGTCGAAACGCTGCATGGCGTGGGCACTTTTGTTCTGCAGCCGCGGCCGGGCGGGGTGTTTCGCCTCGATCCGGGCGAAATTGCCGCTTCCGTCGATGTGCTGGCCGTGTTGGAGCTGCGCATCAGCCTCGAGACGGAATCCGCCGGGCTTGCCGCGAGCCGGCGCACCGAGGAGCAACTGGTCGCCATGCGCCAGGCACTCGATGATTTCGAGCACAACGTGACGATCGCCGGCGACACCGTCGCGCCCGATTTCCGCTTTCACCTGCAGATCGCGCAGTCGACCGGCAACCCGTATTTCGCCGACATCATGCGGCACCTGGGCACCACGATCATTCCGCGTACGCGCATCAGCGCCATCCGCATCCAGGACGGCGGCGCGTACCTGAGCCGCGTCAATCGCGAGCACGAAGAAATCTATGCGGCCATCGCGCGCCGCGATCCCGAGTCGGCCCGCGCAGCCATGCGCATCCACCTGACCAACAGCCGCGAGCGCCTGCGCATGGCGCAAGAGGCCGCGCAGCAGCAAAAGGCGAAAGCCGAAGGTTCGGGCGCGGCTGGCAAGGGCGGCGGCGACGCCGCTTCGTCCGACAACTAACCCCTTCGCGGAATTTTTTGGGACCAAGTCTGGACAACTTGTTTTTGTAGTTGTACGATGACTGATCTCTCGCTCTGACCTCGGGCGAAGCCATGGCACACATCGAACAACTGGAGGCATCCGCATGACCATCAATCGACGCGGCGCACTGGGCGCCGCCCTTGCCACGACCCTGGCCGCCAGCCTGCCGGCGCGCACCTTTGCGCAGAGCGGCGGCGGCAACTGGCCTTCCAAGCCGATCCGGCTCATCGTTCCTTATCCGCCGGGCGGCTCGTCCGACATCATTGCGCGCTCGATCAGCCAGCCGCTGTCGGACGCGCTGGGCCAGCCCGTGGTGATCGAGAACCGCGCGGGCGCCAACGGCAACCTGGGCGCCGACATGCTCGCCAAGGCCCCGGCCGACGGCCACACGCTCATGTTGTGCGACCTCGGCGCGCTGGCCATCAGCCCGTCGCTGTACCCCAAGCTGCCTTTCGACCCGACCAAGGACCTGCGCAGCGTGGCCATGCTGGCCTACTCGCCGCACCTCCTGGTGGTGCATCCCTCGGTGCAGGCCAATACGCTGAAGGAACTGGTCGAACTGTCGAAGAGGAGCGATTTCAACTTCGCCGTGACCGCCAGCGGCAGCACCGCGCACCTGGCCGGCGTCGAACTGCAGCGCAAGAGCGGCGCCAAGTGGGAATACGTGCCCTACAAGGGCGGCGTGCAGGCCGTGCTCGACACCGTCGCCGGCCAGACGCAGGTGCTGATGAACGGCATGCTCGCCACCTACCCGCATGTGCAGAGCGGCAAGCTCAAGCTGATCGCGGTGTCCAAGCCCACCCGCATGCCGTTGATCGGCAACGTGCCGACCATCTCGGAGCAGGGCGTTCCCGGCTACGAGTCGGGCACCTGGCAGGGTGTGGTCGCCGCGCGCGGCACGCCCGATGCGGTGGTCGCCCGGTTCAACAAGGAACTGGTCCGCATCATCCGCACCCCCGACATCCGTGCCCGCCTGGCAGGGCAGGGCGCCGAGGTCGTGACCATGAGCGCGCCCGAGCAGGACCAGTTCTTCGCCAAGGAGCGCGCGCGCTGGGCGCAAGTCATCAAAGAGGCCAACGTCAAGCTCGACTAGTCATGTTTGCCCCCCGGCTTTTCACTCGCTGCGCTCCGTGTAATTCGCCACCCCTTAAGGGGGAGGCGCGGCTCGCCTTGGGGCGGCCCGGCGGCGGCCGCCTTCCCGCTTTCTGAATTTTTCTCTTAACTATTTCCTGGAATTCCCGATGAACCCGCAAGAACTCAAGACCATCATGGGCTCCGGCCTGCTCTCGTTCCCGTTGACCGACTTCGACAGCAACGGCGACTTCAACAAGAAGGGGTACGTCGAGCGCCTCGAATGGCTGGCGCCCTACGGCGCGAGCGCGCTGTTCGCCGCGGGCGGCACGGGCGAGTTCTTCTCGCTGACCGGCGACGAGTACCCCGGCATCATCCAGACGGCCGTCGACACCTGCCGCGGCGTGGTGCCGATCATTGCCGGCGCTGGCGGCCCGACGCGCTTTGCCATCCAGTGCGCGCAAGCGGCCGAGAAGGCCGGCGCGCACGGCGTCCTGCTGCTGCCGCACTACCTCACCGAAGCCGGCCAGGAAGGCCTGGCCGCGCACGTCGAGGCCGTGTGCAAGAGCGTGAAGTTCGGCGTGATCGTCTACAACCGCGCGTCGAGCCGCCTGAAGCCCGACACGCTCGCGGGCCTGGCCGAACGCAACCCGAACCTCGTCGGCTTCAAGGACGGCGTGGGCGACATCGAGGCGATGGTCGCGATCTACCAGAAGATGGGCGACCGCTTCGCGTATCTCGGCGGCCTGCCGACCGCCGAGGTCTATGCCGCGGCCTACAAGGCCATGGGCACGCCGGTGTACTCGTCGGCCGTCTTCAACTTCATCCCCAAGACGGCGATGGACTTCTATCACGCGGTCGCCAACGACGACATGGCCACGCAGCACCGCCTGCTGAAGAACTTCTTCATGCCCTACCTCGAGCTGCGCAACCGCACGCCGGGCTACGCAGTGAGCATCGTCAAGGCCGGCGCCAAGATCGTCGGCCACGACGCGGGCCCGGTGCGCGCACCGCTCACCGACCTCAAGCCCGCCGAGATGGAAGAGCTGAAGGCGCTGATCGCCACGCTCGGCCCACAGTAAGAAGCCTCGGAAGTTTCGCTTTGCCGTCGACGACACCAATTCACAACAACAGGAGATAACGACATGCTCATCAAGAAACTCTTCCTCATCGCCGCTTCGGCCATCGTGTTCACCGGCTGCGCCATGATGCCCGCGGGCGGTGGCGCGTCGGACCAGGCGTCGGTGGCCGCGGCCGCCGAGCGCCTGCGCATCGCCATGGTCGACCCGACCGCCGCCGCGCTCGGCGCGCTGGTGGCCGACGACCTGAGCTACGGCCACTCGGGCGGCAAGGTCGACACCAAGGCCAGCTTCATCAGCGACCTGCTCGACGGCAAGTCGGACTTCGTGACGATCACGATCACCGAGCAGACCATCAAGGTGGTCGATGCCAACACGGCCATCGTGCGCCACTCGCTTGCGGCCGACACCAACGACTCGGGCAAGCCCGGCAAGGTCGCGCTGAAGATCCTCGGTGTCTGGCAGAAGCAGGGCGGCAACTGGAAGCTGCTCGCGCGCCAGGCTGTTCGCCTTCCCTCCTGATCGGGAGCAACGGATGAAGAGACGAGAGCTTCTTGCGACGGGCCTCGTGCTCGCCGCCACCGCGATGCTGCCCCTGCATGCCTCGGCGCAAGCCGACGCATGGCCGCAGCAGAAACCCGTGACCATCATCGTGCCGTTCCCCGCCGGCGGCTCCACCGACATGGTGGCGCGCGCGCTGGCGCTGCAACTGCAGACCAGGCTCGGCGGCAGCTTCGTCGTCGACAACCGCCCGGGCGCCACGGGCACCATCGGCACCGGCTTCGTCAGGCGCGCACTGCCTGACGGCTACACGCTGCTGGTGTCGTCGCTCGGCGCCTTCGTCGTCACGCCGCACCTGCAGAAGAGCGTGCCCTACGACGCGACGAAGGACTTCGACTACATCAGCGTGCCCGTGCAGGCGCCCAACGTGCTCGTCGCGAATGTCGCGCGGCCCGAGCACACCGTGGCCGACGTGCTCGCGCTCTTGCGCAAGACGCCGGGCAAGGTCTCGTTCGCGAGCTCGGGCAACGGCTCCTCCGATCACCTGTCGGCCGAACTCTTCTGGCAGCAGACCAAGACCGAAGGCGTGCACGTGCCCTACAAGGGCGGCGCGCCGGCGGTGAACGACCTCTTGGGCAACCAGGTCGACTTCTCGTTCCAGAACGTGAATGCCGTGCTGCCGCACATCCGCGCGGGCAAGCTGCGCGCGATTGCCGTCACCGGCGACAAGCGCTCGCCCGTGCTGCCCGACGTGCCCACGCTGGCCGAGGCGGGCGTGAAGGGCGCGGAGGTCTATTCGTGGCAGGGCATGGCCGCGCCGAAGGGCCTGCCGCCTGCGCTGAAGAAGAAGCTGAGCGACGCGGTCATCGCCGCGATGCAGGACCCCGAGACGAAGAAGCGCATGCTCGACCAGGGCCTCGAAATCGTCGCGAGCACGCCCGAAGACTTCACCGCTTTCCAGTTGCGCGAATGGGCGCGCTGGAAGACATTGATCGACACCCGCCACATCACTGCCGACTGAGGCCCCAGCCCGAAGATGACAAGTCCTGAATCCGTTTCCAAAGTCGTGTCGGGCGCGCCCGTCGTCACCGGCATGCGCGTGGTCCCCGTCGCGGGCCACGACAGCATGCTGATGAACCTGAGCGGCGCGCACGGCCCGTTCTTCACGCGCAACCTCTTGATCCTGACCGACAGCGCCGGCCACACCGGCGTGGGCGAAGTGCCGGGTGGCGAGAAGATCCGCCAGACGCTCGAAGACGCGCGCGACCTCATCGTCGGCCAACCCATCGGCCGCCACAACGCGGTGCTCAACAGCCTGCGCAGCGCTTTCGCCGGCCGCGACAGCGGCGGCCGCGGCCAGCAGACCTTCGACCTGCGCGTGACCATCCATGCGGTCACCGCCGTCGAGGCCGCGCTGCTCGACCTGCTGGGCCAGTTCCTCGAAGTGCCCGTTGCGGCCCTGCTCGGCGAAGGCCAGCAGCGCGACGCGGTGCAGATGCTCGGCTACCTCTTCTACGTGGGCGACCGCACGAAGACCGACCTGGCGTACGAGACTGACCCGGGTGCGGACAACGACTGGTTCCGCCTGCGCCACGAAGAGGCGATGACGCCCGAGGCCATCGTGCGTCTCGCTGAAGCGACGCATGCGCGCTACGGCTTCACCGACTTCAAGTTGAAGGGCGGCGTGCTGCGCGGCGAGGAAGAAGTCGAAGCGATCCGCGCGCTGCACGAACGCTTTCCGAAGGCGCGCGTCACGCTCGATCCGAACGGCGGCTGGCTGCTGGCTGACGCGATCCGCCTGTGCCGTGACCTGCACGGCGTGATGGCCTATGCCGAAGACCCGTGCGGCGCCGAAGGCGTGTTCTCCGGCCGCGAAGTGATGGCCGAGTTCCGCCGCGCCACCGGCCTGCCGACCGCGACCAACATGGTCGCCACCGACTGGCGCGAGATGGTGCACAGCCTCTCGCTGCAGTCGGTCGACATTCCGCTGGCCGATCCGCATTTCTGGACCATGCAGGGCTCGGTGCGCGTGGCGCAGCTGTGCCAGGCCTGGGGCCTCACCTGGGGCTCGCATTCGAACAACCACTTCGACGTGTCGCTCGCGATGTTCACGCACGTGGCCGCTGCCGCACCCGGCAAGGTGACGGCCATCGACACGCACTGGATCTGGCAGGACGGCCAGCGCCTGACGAAGGCGCCGCTGCAGATCGAAGAGGGCTTCGTGAAGGTGCCGACGCGCGGTGGCCTCGGCATCGAACTCGACATGGCCGAAGTCGAAAAGGCGCACCAGCTCTACCTGAAGCACGGCTTGGGCGCGCGCAACGATGCGCAGGCCATGCAATACCTGATCCCCAATTGGACCTTCGACAACAAGCGGCCCTGCATGGTCCGCTGAGTGCCCGGTGCCTTTGCGCGTCGGCGGCTTCGACATCCCAGGAGACTGCATGAACAACCACATGGATCGCCGTCGCCTGCTCCAGGCGGCCGCCGGCTCGGCACTCGGCGCGGTGGCTGCCGCCGCGGGCGCCCAATCGTTTCCCTACAAGCCGCAGCAGCGCTACCCCGACCCGGCAGTGCTGATCCTCGATCCGAGCTTCGCCAAGTACCGCCTCTACAGCAGCACGCTCGAGCAGGTCGGCACGGGCATGCGCTGGGCCGAAGGTCCTGTGTACATGCCGCGCGAAGGCTGGCTGATCTGCAGCGACATCCCGAACAACCGGCTGATGCGCTACGAGGAAAAGACCGGCGAATTCAAGGTCCACAAGTCGAACGTCAATCACTGCAACGGCAATACGCGCGACCGCCAGGGGCGCCTGATCAGTTGCGAGCATTCGCTGACGCGGCGCGTGGTGCGCACCGAGCACGACGGACGCATGACCGTGCTGGCCGACCGCTTCCAGGGCAAGCGGCTGAATGCGCCGAACGACGTGGTCGTGAAGTCGGACGACACCGTGTGGTTCACCGATCCGCTCTTCGGCATCTCGGGCACCTGGGAAGGCGACCGGGCCACGCCCGAGCAGGCGACGACCAACGTGTACCGGCTCGCGCCCGACGGCCAGCTCTCGGCAGTGATCACCGACCTCGTCAACCCGAACGGCCTGGCCTTCTCGCCGGACGAAAAAAAGCTCTACGTCATCGAATGGAAGGGCACGCCCAACCGCAGCCTCTGGAGCTACGACGTGGCGGCCGACGGCAGCGTGTCGAACAAGGCCAAGCTGATCGACGGCGTGGGCGCGGCCGCGCTCGACGGTTTTCGTGTCGACCGCGACGGCAATATCTGGATGGGCTGGGGCTGGAACGGCGCGTTGGCGTCCGAGCCCACCGATGCCGGCAACGGCATGAAGGTCTATCAGCCGCTCGCGAAGTCCGAAGACCTCGATGGCGTCAAGATCTTCAACTCGCAGGGAAAGCCCATCGGTTTCATCCGCCTGCCCGAGCGCTGCGCTAACCTCACGTTCGGTGGCCCGAAGAACAATCGCCTCTACATGGCGGCCAGCCATTCGCTGTACGCCCTCTACGTGGAGTCCGAAGGCGCCACCTAGCCGCCGGACTTCAGAAAAACCATCACCGCAACAGACAAACAAAGGACATCGACGATGACTGAATTCAACAACCTCATCAATGGCGAATGGCTGGCTGGCAAGAGCTACAGCCCCAACGTCAACCCCAGCAACCTGGCCGACGTGCTGGGCCAGTACACGCAGGGCGATGCAGCGCATGTCGATGCCGCCGTGGCTGCTGCCACCGCAGCCTTCCCGGCATGGGCCACGGGCAGCATCCAGGCACGCTCGGACGCGCTCGACAAGATCGGCACCGAAATCCTCGCGCGCAAGGAAGAGCTCGGCACGCTGCTCGCGCGCGAAGAAGGCAAGACCAAGGCCGAAGGCATCGGCGAGGCCACGCGCGCGGGCCAGATCTTCAAGTTCTTCGCGGGCGAGTGCCTGCGTCTTTCGGGCGAACTGCTCCCCTCGGTGCGCCCGAACATCGGCGTGGAAATCACGCGTGAGCCGGTCGGCGTGGTCGGCCTCATCACGCCGTGGAACTTTCCCATCGCCATTCCCGCCTGGAAGATCGCGCCCGCGCTCGCCTTTGGCAACTGCGTGGTGCTCAAGCCCGCGGACCTCGTGCCGGGCAGCGCCTGGGCGCTGAGTGAAATCATCAGCCGCTCCGGCATTCCGGCCGGCGTGTTCAACCTCGTGATGGGCCGCGGCAGCGTGATCGGCGAGGCGCTGGTCAGCCACCCCGGCATTCATGCGATCAGCTTCACCGGCTCGGTGGGCGTGGGCCGCAACATCGCGATCCAGTGCGTCACCAACCACAAGAAGGTGCAGCTCGAAATGGGCGGCAAGAACCCGCAAATCGTCCTCGACGACGCCGATCTCGCGCAGGCCGTGGAGCTCAGCGTGCAGAGCGCGTTCTATTCGACCGGCCAGCGCTGCACCGCATCGAGCCGCCTGATCGTGACCGAAGGCATCTACCCGAAGTTCATCGAGGCGATGAAGACGCGCATGGCCAAGATCAAGGTCGGCGACGCGTTGGCGCAGGGCACCGACGTGGGCCCGGTCTCCTCGAAGTCGCAGCTCAACCAGGACATGGAATACATCGCCATCGGCAAGGGCGAAGGCGCCACGCTGGCAGCCGGCGGTGAACTCTTGAAGCTGGAGACCGACGGCTACTACATGTCGCCCGCGCTCTTCAGCGAATCGGCGGCCGGCATGCGCATCAACAAGGAAGAAATCTTCGGCCCGGTCGCGAGCGTGATCCGCGTGAAGAACTACGAAGAAGCGCTGGCCACGGCCAACGACACCGAGTTCGGCCTCTCCGCCGGCATCGCGACGACTTCGCTCAAGTACGCGACGCACTTCAAGCGCCACAGCCAGGCTGGCATGGTGATGGTCAACCTGCCGACGGCCGGTGTGGACTATCACGTGCCGTTCGGTGGCCGCAAGGGTTCGAGCTACGGCCCGCGCGAGCAGGGCAAGTACGCGCAGGAGTTCTTCACCACGGTGAAGACGGCCTACACGCTGGCCTGATCCGCAAAACCGTTCGGGCTGAGCCTGTCGAAGCCTCGCGCGGCGCTTCGACAGGCTCAGCGTGAACGGCTAGGGGCGGCGCGACTGCCTCATTGCGGAAGCGAAGATGGCGGTGCGCGTCGGCGACGGCGCATCGTCCACTCGATCAGTTCGAAGATCCCTTCGCTGATCAACGCCATCGCCGCAGCCGGCAGTGCGCCGGCCAGCAGCAGTTCGCGGTCATTCAGTGCGAGGCCGGTCACGATGCGCTCGCCGAATCCACCTGCGCCGATGAATGCCGCAATCGTCGCCGTACCGATGGCAATCGCGGTGGCCGTGCGCACGCCCGCCAACAGCGTAGGCAGCGCCAGCGGCAGCAGCACGAGCTGAAGGCTCTGCGGCGGCGTCATGCCGAGCGCGGTGCCCGCGAGCCGCAGCCCGTTCGGCACTTCGGCCAGACCCGTCACCGTGTTGCGCATGATCGGCAGCAGCGAGTAGAGGGTGAGCGCGATCAAGGCCGGCAGCGCACCGATCGCGCCGAGCATCGAAATCAACACCGCCAACAGCGCCAGCGAAGGCACCGTCTGCATCAGGCTCGCGATGCCGAGCACCACGGCACGCAGCCGCACATGCGAGAACACGAGGATCGCGATCGGCACGCCGATCAGGATCGCGATGCCCACCGACACTGCCACCAGCAGCAGGTGCTGGCGCGCGAGCTTCCAGAGGTCGGGGCCGAAGAGCTTGGCGGTGAAGCCGCGGCGGGTGTCCTGCGCTGGCGCCGCTCCTGTCTTGCCGGTGCCGGCGATGAAGTCGCGCGCGATCACGTCGAAGGGCACGCTCTGCAGTTCGGCGCGTGCGTTCATGGCGATCATCGCGTGCTCGTCGACCTTGCCTTCGAGCGTCTGCAGCGCGGCCCATGCTTTCGGCAGCCTCGTGGGCAGATCGAGCTTGTAAAGCACCACCGCGTCGTAGCGCGGAAAGTACCGCCGGTCGTCCTCCAGCACGCGAAGGCCCAGGTGATCGATCTTCGCGTCGGTGGTGTAGATGTCGATCGCATCGATCTGCTTGGCGGCCACCGCTTCATACGCCAAGCCATGGTCGAGGCCGGTCGGCGTTTGCGTGAACCCGTAGCGAGCGGCCAGGCCCTTCCAGCCATCGGCACGGCCGAGGAATTCGTTCGAAAGGCCGAGCTTGAGTTCGGGGTGCTTCGCAAGATCGCTCAGCGTGCGAAGCCCGAGCCGCTCCGCATCGGCCGCACGCACGGCCAGCGCATAGCCGTCGTTGAAGCCCAGCGGAATCGCCACGCCCAAACCCATCGGCGCAAGCGCTGCGTTCATCGCCTCGCGTGTGTCCGCCGGCGAGCCCTTGAGGATTTCGAGCGCGATGGTGCCGGTGTACTCGGCATAGAGATCGATGGCGCCCGAGCGCAGCGCTTCGTAGACGATGGCCGTGTTGCCCAGCCCCTGCCGCACGACGGGCGGCGACGCGGTATGCGGCGCCGCCGTCTGCGCGAGCAGCTCGGCGAGGATGTACGACTCGGTGAAGCGCTTGGAGCCGACGCGCAGCGCCTCGTCCGCGGCCTGCGCGGGGCCGGAGACCGCGGCCATCCAGGCCATCGAGAACAACAGGGCGGCGCGCCAGAGGCGGCGGGGCAGGTGCAGCATCGGGGCAGTGTATAGAGAACACCTCGTTCGGCGTACCCGCCGCTCTCCTACACGCCGTGGTGTGCGGAGCCGATGCATGCCAGGGCGCGCGCGGGCCATAGTGAATGCCATGAAGCCCAAGACCGCCAAGAAGAAATCGACCCGCACCTCGAAAGAGGATCTGCCCGGCCCCGACGTTCACGGACTGCGCGAGTTGCCCGGTCTGACGGTCGAGGGCTACAGCCTCCAGCTACGCGACAAGGACGGCTTCGTCGGCGACCAGGCCAGCCAGACGGCTTTCAGGGAACTGCTCGAACGCTGGCGCAAGCGCAGCCGCAAGAACAACGGCAAGGACCCGCTCGGCGGCCAGCACTCGCGCGATCTCAGCAAGCGCGAACTCGACCTCGCGTTGCAGGAAAAAAAGGAGTTCGACGCCGGCTACGTGATGCACGCGGCCGTCTCGGAATTTTCGGAAGAGCTGGCCTCGGTGATCCAGCGCTTCTTGCGCCAGCCTTCATGGCACAACGTGCAGCGAATCGTCGTCGGCGGCGGCTTTCCGGAGAGCCATGTGGGCGAGCGGGCGGTTCTGCAGACCGGGGCCATCCTCGAAGACCTGGGCGTCCATGTGCAGCTCGGGCGCCTCTCGCACAACGTCGACGACGGCGGCCTGATCGGCTGGGTGCACCTGGCGCCGCGCGAGATGCTCAAAGGGCACGACGCCATCCTCGCGGTGGACATCGGCGGCACCAACGTGCGCTGCGGCATCGTCAAGACCCGCCACCGCAAGGCGCGCGACTTCTCGCTCGCGAAGGTGGTGCGGCGCGAGAAATGGCGCCATGCGGACGACGAGCCGAACCGCAGCAACATGGTCGAGCACATCGCCGACATGCTCGAGGACATGGTGCGCTACAGCGAGCGCAAGAAGATCCGGCTCGCGCCCTTCATCGGCATCGGCTGCCCCGGGCTCATACGCCCCGACGGCTCGATCGCTCGCGGCGCGCAGAACCTGCCGGGCGACTGGGAAAGCCACGCCTTCCATCTGCCGAGCGCACTGTGGCGCCGCATGCCGATGATCGGCTCCGGCCCCACGCTGGTGCTGATGCACAACGACGCCGTCGTGCAGGGTCTGAGCGAGCTGCCCTTCATGCGCGACGTGCAGCACTGGGGCGTGCTGACGATCGGCACCGGGCTCGGAAACGCGAGCTTCACGAACCGGCGCTGAGCTCCTTCATCGACGGCACGCCGCCCGCGAGCGCCTTGTAAACGCACACCAGGTTCACCGAGAGCCGGCTCGTGCTCTGCGCCTGTTCTCGGCGCGCCTGCAGCAGCGCACGCCGCGCGTCGAGTTCGACGCTGAAATCGGTGAGACCGTTCGCATAGCGCGCATGCGCGAGCGTGAGCGCATCGTGGCTCTGGCGCTCGCGCTCGACGAGTTCGGCATGGCGTTGGCGCTCGGCACTGTAGGCGTTGAGCGCGGTGTCGATCTCGTGCCAGGCCTTGAGCACCATCTGCTGAAAGGCGACGGCCGCCTCCTGCTGCTGTAGCTCGCGCAGGTCGACAGTGCTGCGGCGGCGGCCGTTGTCGAAGATCGGCAGGCTGAGCGACGGGCCGACATGCCATTGCCGGCCGCCCCAATCGCCGAAGCGCTCGCTGCCGACCGACTCGTAGCCGAAGCCCGCGCCCAGCGTGACGCGCGGATAGAGATCGGCCACGGCCACGCCGACGCGCGCGGTGGCGGCATGCAATTGCGCTTCGGCCGCAGCGATGTCGGGGCGGCGCCGCGCGAGATCGGCGGGGAGGCCGAGCGCGAGGTCGGGCAAAGGTGGCGCATCGCCCGCGCTGTCGGTGGCAGCGTCCGCAAGTTCCGTGTTCAACCTGCCGGGTGGCGCGCCGATCAGCAGCGTGATGCGGTTCATCGCATCGGCCTCCTGCTGCAGCAGCGCTGGAATGCGCGCGCGCAGTTCGGCCAGCAGGGTGCGCTGGCGCACCGGGTCGAGGTCGGTGACGAGGCCGCCATCGGCGCGCGCCTGCACGAGTTCGAGCGACTCGGTGGCGGCCGCGATGTCGGCGCGCGCGATGCGCAGTTCGCGCTGCATGCCGCGCAGTTCGAAGTAGTTGCGCGCGAGTTCGGCCTGCACGCTGAGCTTGGCTTGCTCCAGCATCGCGGCTGACGCGGCCGCATCCGCGTCGGCGGCCTCTACCGCACGACGCACGCGGCCCCAGAGGTCGATTTCCCACGAGGCATCGAAGCCGGCCTGGTAGAGGCTGTAGGGCTCGCTGAGCGTGCGGATCAACTGATCCTTGTTGGCAACCGAGGAGCCCAGCGCATCGATCATCCGCGTGGCCGCGCCGCTCTCGCTTTGCCGTTGCCGCGTGACGCCCGCGCTCGCGTTGACCTGAGGGCCGCGCTGGGCGGCCGCGGTGGCGCGCTGCACGCGACTCTGCGCGAAGCGCAGCGCGGCGGTCTGCAGGTCGGGGTTGGCGGCGAGCACCATCGCCTGCAGCCGGTCGAGCACCGGATCGTTGAAGGCCTTCCAGTCGCCGGATGTGATGGATGCCGTCGCGGGCGCCGCACTGCGTTCTGCACCCAGCAACGTGGGCGAGCCGCCGTGCCAGCTCGACCAGTCCGCGGGCGTGCGCGGTTCCGAAGGCTTGTGGTCTGGACCCACGGCGCAACCGCCGATGAGAAGTGCCAGCGCGGCAGCGGCCACGGCGTTGCATGTGAAATGGAAAGTGAGAGGCATGAGGTGCTCCCGTTATCAGACGAGACGACTGCGAAAGAGCCAGGCCGCCAGCGGCAGCGTGACGACCGCGATGATCGAAAGCGGAATCAGGTTGTGCCAGACCGTGCCCAGCCCGACGCCTTCGAGGTACACGCGCTGCACCAGGTCGATGGCGAAGCGCAGCGGATTGGCCATGGTGATCACCTGCAGCACATGCGGCATGTTGCGCACCGGCGTGGTCAGGCCCGACAGCAGCATCATCGGCATCAGCAGCACGAAGGTGTAGAGCATGGCCTGCTGCATGTTGGCCGACACGGCCGAGATCGACAGGCCGATACCCACGCTCGCCACGGTGAAGAAGATGAGCCCGGTGTAGAGCGTGACCAGCGAGCCCGCCATCGGAATGCCGAACCAGAAGAGCGCCACCACGAGGATCAGCGATGACTGCGCGAGCCCGACCAGTACCGGCGGCAGCGCCTTGCCGATCATGATTTCGAGCGGCGACATCGGCGTGACCAGCAACTGGTCGAAGGTGCCTTGCTCGCGCTCGCGTGCCACCGAAAGCGCGGTGAGCAGCAGCGTCTGCAGCATGCTGAGCGCGGCGATCATGCCGGGCAGGAGGTTCCAGCGCGTCTCCAGGTTCGGGTTGAACCAGGCGCGCGATTCGATGACCAGCGGCACGGGCGGTGCGCCCGCGCGCGTGCGCAGTTCGGCGTTGTAGCGCTCGACCACCGCGCTCACGTAGCCGGCTGCCGAGCCCGCGGTGTTGGAGTTGCGCGCATCGAGGATCAGCTGGATGGCGGCGGGCTGCCCCGCGCTGAGTTGTCGCTCGAAATCGGGCGCGATCTGGATCACCAGCAGCGCCTTCTCGGTGTCGATCACCTCGCGGATGTCGCCCTGCGTGCGCAGCGTGGCCACGCGTTGGAAGACGCCGGTGCTGTCCAGGCGCGCAATGAGTTCTGTTGCCGCGCCGGTGCGGCTCTGGTCGAGCAACGCATAGGGCACGTTCGCAAGATCGTAGGTCGCGCCGTAGCCGAAGATGAGGCTCTGCAGCAGCGCGGGCGCGAAGAGGATCGTGCGCGTTGCCGGGTCCTTCAGGATCGCGAGCAGCTCCTTCTTGCAGAGGTTGGCGATGCGCAGCAGGAAATCGATCATCGTGTTTTCCTTCGCGCCTCAGTCAAGGCTCTTGCGCGTGACGGCGCGTGCGATCAGCAGCAGGCCGACGGCGTAGCACAGCAAGATCCCGCAGTTGCGCCAGATGAGCGGCCAGACGTCGCCCGCGAGGAACAGCGTCTTGATCAGGTCCATGAAGTAGGTGGCCGGCAGCGCATGGCCGATGACGCGCACGGCCGTGGGCACGTTGCGCAGGTCGAAGAGAAAGCCCGACAGCATCATCGAGGGCATGAAGGTCGCGATCAGTGCGATCTGGCTCGCGAGGAACTGGTTGCGCGTGACCGACGAGATGACCAGGCCCAGGCTCACGGCCACGATCAGGTAGAGCATCGAGCTGAACACCACCACGACGAGCGAGCCGTACATCGGCACCGCGAAGAGGAAGCGCGCGGCCAGGAGGCACAGCGCCAGCCCCAGCATGCCGACGCCGAAGTACGGAATGATCTTGGCCAGCAATATCTCGACCGGCCGCACCGGCGTGACGAACAGCGCCTCGAGCGTGCCACGCTCCCATTCGCGCGCCATCACCAGCGCGGTGAGGAAGGCGCCGACCAGCGTCATGATGAGCACGATGAGCCCCGGCACCAGGTACCAGGTGCTCGTGTTCGCGGCGTTGAACCACATGCGCTGCTCGACGGTGACGCTGCCCACGGGCGGCGCGTCGGCGCCCGTCGTGCTGCCGAGGCGGTCGGCCCGCCGCACGGCCGTCTGGGCGAGGGCGCCGCTCACGTAGGCGAGGATGATGGTCGCGCGGCCCGCGTCGGCGCCATGCACGATCAGCTGCACGCGCGCGTTGCCCGCGGCCAGCGCGCGCGAGAAGTCGCTCGGGATGCGCACGATGCCGTCGACCTTGCGCTCGCGCATCAGTTCCTCGGCGTCGTGCATCGAGCCCAGCAGTACCGGCGCGATGGTGGGCGAGAGCTGCAGGCCGGCGATGGCTTCGTGCGCCGTCGGCGAGGCGTCTTCCATCACCACGGCCACGGGGGCGTTCTTCACGTCCAGCGACATGCCGTAGCCGAAGATCAGGATCAGCACCGTCGGCAGCAGGATGCCGATCGCGAGGTTGCTGCGGTCGCGCAGCAACTGGCGGAATTCCTTCCGCGTGAGGGAGATGAGGCGTGACCAGAAGCCGCTCATGCCGTGGTTCCTTCACGCTGCTTCGCCGGGGTTTCCTTGCCCCTGCGCCGCGCCTTCTCGACGATGCCGATGAAGGCCTGTTCCATGTCGATGCGCTTGTCGCCGTCGTCGCCGTCCAGCGCCTGCGCGCGCACCTCGCGTGGTGTGCCGATGGCGAGCACCTTGCCGGCGTCCTGGATCACGATGCGGTCGCAGTACTCGGCCTCTTCCATGAAGTGCGTGGTGATGACGATGGTGGTGCCGCCTTCGGCCAACGCGGTGATGCGGCGCCAGAACTCGCGGCGCGCGAGCGGGTCGGCGCCGCTCGTGGGTTCGTCCAGGAACAGGATCTCGGGCTCGTGCAAGAGGCCGGTGGCCATCGCGAGGCGCTGGCGGTAGCCGCCGGGCAACTGGCCGCTGGGTGTGTCGAGTTCGCGTTCGAGGTCGAACTGGCGCAGCACCGTGTCCATGCGGTCGCGCAGCCGCTGCCCACGCTGGCCGTAGGCGCCGCCGAAGAACGAGAGGTTTTCACGCACCGTGAGGTTGCCGTAGAGCGCGAACTTCTGCGAGACGTAGCCGATGCGCTGGCGCGCCTCTGCGCGCGCATGGCGCAGGTCCACGCCGGCTACGCGCAACTGGCCGCCGCTCGCAGGCAAGAGGCCGCAGAGCATGCGGAAGGTGGTGGTCTTGCCCGCGCCGTTGGGACCGAGTAGGCCGAAGATTTCGCCGCGCCGCACCGAGAAGCTGGTGCTCGCGACGGCGACGAAGTCGCCGAAGCGGCGCACGAGGTCTTTCACTTCGATGACGACTTCGTCGGAGTTGCCCTTGGCGCGGTTCGCCGTCGCGGCTGCGGTCGTGATTGGCGCGGATGCTTGCTGCGTGCGCAGCAGCGTCATGAAGCCGTCTTCGAGTCGCGGCGGCACCGGCTCCGCGTGCGCGCCAGCCAGCAGCGTGGCGAGCGCCGCATCGTCCGTGTCCTTGCGACGGATGAAGTGCACCTCGCCGCCTTGCGGCACGGCATCGACGATGTCCTGCTGCGCATCGAGCAGGCGGGCCTGCATCAGGCGTGGCGGTTCGCCCTCCGGCGGCGCGGCGATGAAGCACAGGCCCTGTGCATGGTCGCGAATCTCAGCCGGCGTGCCTTGCGCGAGCAGCTTGCCCTCACGCAGCACGAACACATGGCTGCAGCGCTCGGCCTCGTCGAGGTAGGCGGTGCTCACGATCACCGACAGTTTTTCGTCGTCCACCAACTGCTGCACGATCTGCCAGAGTTCGCGCCTCGAGAGCGGATCGACGCCCACGGTCGGCTCGTCGAGCAGCAGCAGGTCGGGCGAGCGCACCAGCGTACAGGCCAGGCCCAGCTTCTGCTTCATGCCGCCCGAGAGCTTGCCCGCGGGGCGGTCGGTGAAGCGGCCGAGGTCGGTCATTTCCATCAGCCGCGCATAGCGCTCGCGGCGCTTGTCCTTCGAGACGCCGTGCAGGTCGGCGTAGAGGTCCAGGTTCTCCTGCACGCTCAGGTCGTCGTAGAGGCCGAAGCGCTGCGGCATGTAGCTGATGCGGTCCTGCACCGCCTGCGGGTCGGCCGACACGTCGATGCCGAGCACACGCAGCTCGCCCTGGTCGGCTCGCATGAGGCCGGCCACCAGGCGCAGCAGCGTGGTCTTGCCCGCGCCGTCCGGCCCGACCAGCGCGGTGAGCGTCCCCGCGGGGATTTCGAGCGACACGCCGTCGAGCGCGTGCACAGCTTGCTTCGACGACTTGAGCGTGAAGCGCTTGTGCAGGGAGCGTCCGGCAACCGCCGGCCCGGTGGCGGACATCAGGGCTTGCCGGTGGTGTCGGAGAACTGCAGCCGCACGGTGGCCGGCATGCCCAGGCGCAGGCGGTCCTGCTTGTCCTCGACCATCACGCGGATCTCGTAGACGAGGCTGCTGCGCAGCTCCTCGGTCTGCACGGTCTTGGGCGTGAACTCCGCCACCGAGGCGATGTAGCCGACCTTGCCGGCGATGGCCTCGCCAGGGTGGCTGTCGGTGCTCACGCTGGCGGCCTGGCCCGGCTTCACGCGGCCCAGATCAGACTCGGCCACATAGGCGCGCACCCACTTGGGATCGGTGATCGCGAGCGTGAACGCCGGACGCTGCGGCGAGGCCATGTCGCCGGGTTCGAGCAGGCGGGCGCGCACCACGGCGTCGATGGGCGCCTTCAGTTCCGCTTCGGTGAGCTGGTGGTTCATGAGCGCGAGGTCGGCGCGCGCGGATTCGAGCTGGGCCTGCGCCTGCGCGATGTCTTCCTTGCGCGGGCCGGTGACGACGAGTTGCCGCGCCTTGCGTGCGTTGTCCAGTTGCGCGAGGGCCACCTTGCGCTTGGCCTGCGCGCTGTCGAGGTCCTGCTGGCTCACCGCACGGCCGGCGGTGGTCTGGCTGATGCCCTGCAGGCGCGCGAGCTGCTGCTGCGCGAGGTCGGCATCCGCCTGCGCGCCGGCCACCTGCGCGCCGGCTTGCGCCACTTCCTCAGGGCGGCTGCCGGTCTTCAGGCGCAGCAGGGCCTGCTCCTGTACGCCGATGCGCGCCTGCGACTGCGCCACGCGCAACGCCAACGTGCGGGTGTCGAGCCTGCCGAGCACCTGGCCTGCCCGGACGTGGTCGCCTTCGCGCACCGCGAGCTCGGCCACGCGGTCGTTGGCGTTGAAGGCGAGCGAGACCTGGCGCACATCGACGTTGCCGTAGAGCACGAGCCGGTCGGACGGCGCGGCCGAGCGGTGGGCGTACCACCAGCCGCCGGCCGCGGCGAGCAGCAGCGCGACGACAGCGACGGCGATGAGAGGTTTCTTGTTCATGGCGTGTTTCCTGCCGGTTTGCGGACTCGGATGCGGCCGGATGTTATCAAATTCAAATTTGAATTTGAAGTTATTTTTCAATTCGATTAACCTTGGCCCATGGCCACCAGCTCTTCCAGTACTTCCGTGCGCGCGCAGCGCACCGACGGCAACACCACGCGCCTGCACATCCTGGAGACCGCGGGCCAGCTGTTCGCCGAACGCGGTTTCGCCGATGCCACGAGCAAGGAAATCTGCACCCGCGCCGGCACCAACATGGCCGCGATCAACTACCACTTCAACGGCCGCGACGGGCTCTACGAGGCCGTGCTGATCGAGGCGCACCGACAGGTGGTGAGCATCGACGAGCTGGCCAGCCTCGCCAGCGCATCGAGCGATCCGCGGCTCAAGCTGCGTGCGTTTCTCACGCACCTGATCGAGATGGGCAGCCAGCCCAAGGCGCCCTGGGGTTTCCGCGTGGTGCTGCGGGAAGCCCTGTCGCCGTCGCCGGCGCTGCCGATGATGATCAAGCGCGCGGTGCTGCCCAAGGCCAAGCTGCTGCGCGGCCTGCTCGGTGCCATCGTGGGATTGCCCGACGACCATCCGGCGGTGCAGCGCGCACTGCTGTTCACCGTGCTGCCGTGCATCGTGATGATGGTGGCGCCCAAGGACCTGAGCAACAAGGTGCTGCCGGCGCTGAAGGACACCCAGGCCCTGGCCGACGACCTGATGCGCTACGTGCTTGCCGGTCTCGATGCGGTGGCGAAGGAAGCCAAGGCCGCTGAGCCGGCCGAGTCCGTGGCAGCGCCGGCTAAAGCTGGAAAGCGACGGTAAGCAGCAGCCCCTCGGCCACGTCGCGCACGAGGCCCGGCCGCCGCGCGCGATACGGCTCCCCGGCCGAGGCGGTGGTGTCGATCCACTCGGCCAGCCAGTCGATCTCGTTCGCGCCGTAGAACACGACCGCCGCCTCGTGGTTCAGCAGCAGGCTGCGCAGATCGAGGTTGATCGAGCCGCACATCGCCAGCTCGTTGTCGACCACCACCGCCTTGGCGTGCGCCATGAAGGGCAGCATGCGAAAGCTCACGCCCGCGCGCGCCAGGTCGCGCATGGCGCGGGCGCGCACGAAGTCGGCCAGGCGATGGTTGGATTGCGCGGGCATCGCGATCGTCACCTGCACGCCGCGCCGGGCCGCCAGCCGCAGCGCATCGCGCAGGCCGTCGCCGGGCACGAAGTAGGGCGTGATCGCGAGGATGCGGTGCTCGGCGCGAAAGCACGCGTCGATCAGCAGCGCATGCGCCGTGTCCTCGGTCTGGTCGGGGCCGCTCGGCAGGAACTGGGCCATCGCGGTGCCGGGGGCTTCGAGCAGGTCGTCGCAGGTGATGGCCCGCGCCTTGCGCACGCGCACCGAGCGCCAGTCGTGATCGAACTGGCGTGCCGCAGCGGCCGCCACGCTGCCGCGCAGGTCGAAAGAAAGATCGCGCCAGGCCTCGGGGTGCTTGTCGTTGCCGGTGAAGTATTCGCCCGCGAGATTGCGCCCGCCCGACCAGAGCCAGCCGTCGTCGGCGATGGTGAACTTGCGGTGGTTGCGCAGGTTGCGCGGCCCGGTGCGGCGCAGGCTGAAGAAGGGACGGAACACCGCCACCTCGCCGCCCGCCGCGCGCAGCAGGTCGAAGTGATGGCGCGGCAGCGAGAGCGCGCCGAAGCCGTCGAGCAGCACCCGCACCTTGATGCCGTCCCGCGCACGCTGCGCGAGCCGTGCCAGCACCGCATGGCCCAGCGGGTCGTCGCCGATGATGAAGGTGCACACGTCGATGCGCTCGCGCGCGCCGTCGATCACCTCGAACAACGCGAGCCGCGCCTGCTCGCCGTCGGCATGCAGGCGCACCGCGCAACGCCCCGGCGGCGCGAGGCCGAAGCTCTCGATCAGGTCGGCCGCCCAGTGCCCCGGCGGCACCGAGCGCGGCGGCCGCGGCGAGCCGGCCGGGCGCAGCTTGCGCTGGCCGAACAGCAGGTAGATCGGGAGGATCAGGTAGGGCATCAGCACCAGCCCCATCACCCACGCGATGGCGGTGGTGGGGGCGCGCTGCTCGCGGCGCGCGCGCGTGGTCAGTACGTAGACCAGCAGCGCAAAAGTGACGACGAGGAAATGCTGCGAGGGAGAGGGCAGCCAGTCGAACGCAGGAGTCGGCATGGGGCCGATGATGCCTCAGCGCGCCTGCAATGGATCAGCGCTGCAGGAAGGCGGGCACCTCGCGGCCCTCGGAGGCGAGGAACTTCATCATCGGATCGACCACCGCATGCACCGCGGGTCGGTCGCGCACGCGGTTGCGCCAGGCGATGAGGCGTGGCGTCGCATCGGTCATGCCGGCGCCCTTGCGGTCGGCAAAGATGCAGGCCATGTAGAAGGCGATGTCCGCGAAGGAGTAGGGGCCCGCGAGGTATTCGCGTCCGGCGAGCAGGCCTTCCATCTCGGCGTAGTAGCGCGCGCAGGCTGCGCACGCGGCGACGGCCGGCGCGCTCTGCATGTCGTTCTGCAGGCCGAAGAGCTTGATGACGTTCGGGAAGAACACCTCGTCGGCCTTCTGCTCCAGCTGCCGCGCCCGTGCCCGGTCGGCGATGCCTTCGGGCCACAGGGCGGGAGTGGGGTAGCGGTCTTCGAGGTATTCGAAGATCTGGGTCGAGTCGAACAGCGCCACCGCGTCGTCGACCAGCACGGGCACCTGCTGCTTGACGGCGTTGACCCGAAGCACCTCGGGGTGCTTCGGCTCGTAGGCGTCGTCCTTGGTGAACGGCACCATGACGAGGTCGAAGGCGACGCCTTTTTCGCGTGCCGCGATCTCGACCTTGGCGCCGAACATGCTGAGGGGGCCGGAATAGATGTGAGTCGTCATGCCCCCGACTTCACCAGAAACGGTGCCTCAGGTCGAGCCCCAGACCTCCTGCGCCGTCTCGACCACCAGGCGCAGCTTGTTGCGCTGCGCTTCCACTGCGATGTTGTTGCCATGCACCGTGCTGGAGAAGCCGCACTGCGGCGACAGCGCGAGCTGCTCGAGCGGCGCGTACTTGGCGGCGTCCTCGATGCGGCGCTTGAGCTCGTCCTTGTCCTCCATCTCGCCGAACTTGGTGGTCACGAGGCCCAGCACCACCGTCTTGCCCTTGGGCAGATAGCGCAGCGGCTTGAAGTCGCCCGAGCGGGCGTCGTCGTATTCCATGAAGTAGGCGTCCAGGTCCATCTCCTTCAGGAGCGCCTCGGCCACCGGCTCGTAGTTGCCGGCCGCGGCGTGCGTGCTCTTGAAGTTGCC
Source organism: Variovorax paradoxus EPS (assembly GCF_000184745.1). Taxonomy (NCBI): domain Bacteria; kingdom Pseudomonadati; phylum Pseudomonadota; class Betaproteobacteria; order Burkholderiales; family Comamonadaceae; genus Variovorax; species Variovorax paradoxus. Next base: position 2,111,586 of record NC_014931.1, read on the forward strand.
GCGGCACAGGTGCATCGCGAGCAACATGCCCGGCGGCTTCTGCGCGACCACCTTGTTGATGAATGCGGCATAGCGATGCGGCAGTTCGTTCGGGTCGTCGCCGCGCTTGCGGGCGGCTTCGCGCATGTGCTCGTCGCAGAGGTAGGCAAGGTTGGTGTCGTCCATCTGCACGTAGGTGCAGCCGGCGGCGGCCAGCGAGCGCAGTTCGTCGCCATAGGCCTTGGCTACGTCGTCGTAGAACACCGGGTCGAGCTCGGGGTACGCGTCCTTGCTGATGCCGGCGCGGCCGCCGCGGAAGTGCAGCATGGTCGGCGAGGGGATCGTCACCTTGGGCGTGCGGCCCGCGGAAACCTGGCTCTTGAGGTACTGGAAATCGGCAAGCTGGATGTCCTTGACGTGGCGCACCTTGTCGATCACGCGCATCGCGGGCGGCGCCAGTTCCTCGGTGCCGTCGGGCTTGCGGATGGTGACCGGAATGTCGGTCTTCACGCCGCCCAACTGGTCGAGAAAGTCGATGTGGAAGTACGTGCGGCGGAACTCGCCGTCGGTAATGCTTTTGAGGCCGATGTCTTCCTGGAAGCGGACGATCTCGGTGATGGCCTTGTCTTCGACCGTGCGCAGTTGCTCGGGCGTGATCTCGCCCTTGGCTTTCTGCTCGCGCGCTTCGAGCAGGTATTTGGGGCGCAGGAAACTGCCGACGTGGTCGTAGCGTGCGGGCAGGGCGGCGTGCTGGGACATGGGGTGAACTCCGTCGTGGCTGATAACGAACGGAGCATCCTATCGCCTTCGAAAGTGACTTGTTTGTATACGTTGATGTCGGTATTTACCCTTGGATCAGGCGTTTCAAGCTGTCTATTTCATGATTTCTGTATACATTGGGTATTCATGAAAACGCCCACGACCGCCTTTCCACTGAACGCCTGGTACGCCGCCGCCTACGACGTCGAAGTGCGCCACGCGCTGCTGTCCCGCACGATCTGCAACCAGAAAGTGGTGCTGTTCCGCCGCACCGACGGCCAGGTGGCAGTGCTCGAAGACGCCTGCTGGCACCGCCTGATGCCGCTCTCGCTCGGCCGCCTCGAAGGCGACGAACTGGTCTGCGGTTATCACGGCCTCGTCTACAACAGCCAGGGCCGCTGCACCCACATGCCGAGCCAGGAAACGCTCAATCCCTCGGCCTGCGTGCGCAGCTTTCCGGTGGTCGAGAAGCACCGCTTCGTCTGGATCTGGCCCGGCGACCCGGCCAAGGCCGACCCGGCGCTCGTGCCCGACATGCACTGGAACGACGACCCCGCCTGGGCCGGCGACGGCAAGATGATCCGCGTCAACTGCGACTACCGGCTCGTGGTCGACAACCTCATGGACTTGACGCACGAGACCTTCGTGCACGGCTCCTCCATCGGCAACCGCGAAGTCGCCGAGGCGCCCTTCGTCGCCACGCACGGCGACCGCTCGGCCACCGTCACGCGCTGGATGGAAGGCATCGACGCGCCGCCGTTCTGGGGCGGCCAGATCCGCCATGCGCGCGGCTACACGGGCAAGGTCGATCGCTGGCAGATCATCCGTTTCGAAGGTCCGTGCACGGTGAACATCGACGTCGGCGTGGCCGAGGCCGGCAGCGGCGCGGTACCCAAGGACGGCAACCCCGGCGACCGCAGCAAGGGCGTCAACGGCTACGTGCTCAACACCATCACGCCCGAGACCGACAAGACCTGCCTCTACTTCTGGGCGTTCGCGCGCAACTACTGCCTCGGCGAGCAGCGCCTCACGCACGAGTTGCGCGAAGGCGTGGCCGGCATCTTCCGCGAAGACGAACTGGTGCTCGAAGCCCAGCAGAAGGCGATGGACGACCACCCCGACCACCAGTTCTACAACCTCAACATCGATGCCGGTTCGATGTGGGCGCGCCGGCTGATCGACCGCATGGTCGAGAAGGAAAAGCCCGCGCGCGCCGCGATCCCGATCCGGCCCGTCGACCAGAAGCAGGCCGCATGAAGGCCGCCGTGGTTTCCCCCATCGAACCCGGCGACACCGGCAGTTCGCAGGCCGTGAAGGCGCAGTTGCGGCTGCGCGAAATGATCCTTGCGGGCGAACTGCCCGGCGGTGCGCGCATCGCCGAAGTGGCGATCTCCGAACAGCTCGGCGTCTCGCGCACGCCGGTGCGCAGCGCGCTGATGCGGCTCGAACAGGAAGGCTTGCTCGAAGCGCTGCCCAACGGTGGGTACGCGGTGCGCACGTTCTCCGAGCGCGACGTGGCCGATGCCATCGAGCTGCGCGGCACGCTCGAAGGACTGGTCGCCCGTCTCGCGGCCGAACGCGGCGCGGCGCCCGTCGTGTTGCGTGAAGCGCGCGCCTGCCTGCAACGCATCGACGAACTGCTGCGCGAGCCCGCGCTCGACGATGCGGCGTTCTCCCGCTACGTCACGCACAACGAGAAATTCCATGCGCTGCTGTGCGAGATGGCCGGCAGCCCGGTCATCGCGCAGCAACTGGAGCGCGTGGTCAACCTGCCGTTCGCCTCGCCGTCGGGCTTCGTCATCGTGCAGGCCAATTCGCCGGCCGCGCGCGACATGCTCGTGATTGCGCAGGACCAGCACCTGCAGGTGCTCGACGCCATCGAATCCGGCGAAGGCTCGCGCGCCGAGGCGCTGATGCGCGAGCACAGCCGCATCGCGCGACGCAACCTGCGCGAGGCGCTGCACGGCACGCCGACCGCCGAGCAGCGCCCGCTGCCCGGCGTGCAACTGATCCGCCGCCGCGGCTGATCGCGACCGTTCTCTCTCTTTCTTTGTTGGTGTCCCCCGATGAAAAGCGATCTTCAATGGATGCAGGCGCAGGTGGTTGCGCTGCGCGATGTCACGCCCACGGTGCGCGAGTTCGAGCTCCGGCCCGAGTCGGGCTTTGCCGCGTCGTATGAACCCGGCGCCCACCTGCAGGTGCAGGTGATGACTGCGCAGGGCAGGCTGCAGACGCGCTCGTATTCGCTCGTCGGCGAGGGCGACGGCCAGTGCTGGCGCATCGCGGTCAAGCGCCTGGACGACGGCCGCGGCGGCTCGCTCGCGATGTGGCAACTGGCGCCCGGCGACCGGCTGCAGGTGAGCGCGCCGCAGAACCACTTTGCGCTCGACCTTTCCGCGCCCGGGTACCTGCTGGTGGCGGGCGGCATCGGCATCACGCCGCTCGTGCTGATGGCGCAGCGCCTCGGCGCCCATGCGAAGCGCAGCGGGGTGCCGGTGAAGATGCTCTACGGCGCACGCCATGCCGGCGAGTTCGGCTACCTCCCGCATCTGCAGGAGGCACTCGGCGAGAACGTCGCCGCGCACGAAGGCTCGAAGCCAATCGATTTCCAAGCCGCCATCGCCGAGCTGCCGCCCGGCGGTCAGCTCTACACCTGCGGCCCGGTGCCGATGCTCGAAGCCGTCAAGCGCGCCTGGGAGGCGGCCGGCCGCGCCCCGGCGGACCTGCGCTTCGAAACCTTCGGCAGCAGCGGCCGCCTTGCAACGCAGGCTTTCACGGTGCGCATCCCCCGGCACGACCTGTCGATCACCGTGCCCGCCGACTGCACCCTGCTCGATGCGCTCGACGCCGCCGGCGTGCAGACCCTCTCGGACTGCAAGCGCGGCGAATGCGGCCTCTGCGCCACGGACGTGCTCTCGGTCGAAGGCGAAGTCGATCACCGCGACGTGTTCCTGAGCGCCCACGAGAAAGCAGCCACCACCCGCATCTGCGCCTGCGTGTCACGCGCCGTGGGTACGCTCACGCTCGATTCCGCTTACCGCGCCGACAGTTGATATCCCCCGGCCGTTCGGGCTGCTCGCCCCCATTAGTTCGGGCCGTTCGCCCCATCCGTTCGGGCCGTTCGCCCCATCCGTTCGGGCCGTGCGCCCCATCCGTTCGGGCTGAGCCTGTCGAAGCCGTGCGCAAGGCTTCGACAGGCTCAGCCCGAACGATGGTGACATCAGCCCGAACGGTGGTGACATCAGCCGCAACGGTGGTGACATCAGCCGCAACGGTGGTGAGATCAGCCGCAACGGTGGCGGCGAAGAGTGCTGCGCGATCATCGCGCAGTTCATTTATTGATCGCGCAACAAAGGCCCGCGAGAGGGGCCGGCTAGGTGATTGCCTGCTCCGCCGAATGTTGCAAAGTGTTGAAAATAGCCCCGGTTTCGCATTCCGTCCCTCCTAGGAAAACCTCATGCAAAGACGCCACCTCATCCAGACCGCGGGCCTCTCGGCGATCGCGCTCGCCACCGCCTTCGCACTGCCGCTGGCCAGCGCGCAGAGCAACACCTTCAAGATCGGCCTCATCCTGCCGATGACCGGGCAGCAGGCCTCCACCGGCCGGCAGATCGAAGCCGCGGCGCGCCTGTACATGGCGCAGAACGGCGACACCGTGGCCGGCAAGAAAATCGAGCTGATCGTCAAGGACGACGTGGCCACGCCCGACGTCACCAAGCGCCTTGCGCAGGAACTCATCGTCAACGACAAGGTGAACGTGATCGCCGGTTTCGGCGTCACGCCGGCCGCGCTGGCCGCCGCGCCGCTGGCCACGCAATCGAAGACGCCGCAGGTCGTGATGGCCGCGGCCACGTCGAGCATCACCGAGGCCTCGCCCTACATCGTGCGCTCCAGCTTCACGCTGCCGCAGGTGTCGGTGGTCATGGGCGACTGGGCGCCGAAGAACGGCGTGAAGACGGTGGTCACGCTGGTGGCCGACTACGGCCCCGGCAACGACGCCGAGAAGTTCTTCAGCGAGCGCTTCCAGCTCAACGGCGGCAAGGTGATCGAGAAACTCCGCGTGCCGCTGCGCAACCCCGACTTCGCGCCGTTCCTGCAGAAGGTGCGCGACGCCAAGCCCGATGCGCTGTTCGTCTTCGTGCCCTCGGGCGCGGGCGCGGCGGTGATGAAGCAGTTCCTGGAACGCGGCATGGACAAGGCCGGCATCAAGCTGATCGCCACCGGCGACGTGACCGACGACGATCAACTCAACGACATGGGCGACGGCGCGCTGGGCGTGGTCACCTCGCACCACTACTCGGCCGCCCACCCCTCCGCGATGAACAAGAAGTTCGTCGAAGCCTTCCAGAAGGCCAACCCCAAGATGCGCCCGAACTTCATGGCCGTGGGCGGCTACGACGGCATGCGCGTGATCTACGAAGCGCTCAAGACCACCAAGGGCCAGGGCGGCGGCGAAGCGCTGCTGGCGGCCATGAAGGGCCAGGTCTTCGAGAGCCCACGCGGCCAGGTGCTGATCGATGCGCAGACCCGCGACATCGTGCAGGACGTGTACCTGCGCAAGGTCGAGAAGAAGGACGGGCAGCTCTACAACGTCGAGTTCGATGTGATCAAGGGTGTGAAGGACCCGGGCAAGGCGAAGTAATTCGGTGCCTCGTGGTGGGGGGCGTTCAGGGCAGCGATCCCGCCGACGGGGTACACGGCGAAGCGAATGTCCCCCGCTTCGCTCCTCCTTTATTTCGCTGCGCAAGGCACCCCATCGGCGGGATCGTTTCGGGGCCGGCGTTGATCAGCGATATGCCAGCAGCGTGCCCAAGTGCGCGGGGCATCGGGTGCTCCCCGCAGCGAAATCAAGGAGGAGGGGCGAAGCCCCGGGGGACATTCGCGGAGGGGAGTACCCGGTGGCCTGTGCACCCGCCCTGAACAACAGCATCCAGAACGAACGCACCCTCAGACGCAGACAACAGACATGCTGACCATTCTTTTCGACGGCATCGCCTACGGCATGCTGCTCTTCGTCCTCGCCGTGGGACTGGCCGTGACGCTCGGGCTGATGAACTTCATCAACCTCGCGCACGGCGCCTTCGCCATGGCCGGCGGTTATCTCACCGTATTCGCGATGCAGAAGCTCGGCATGCCGTTCCTGGCCTGCCTGCCGTTCGCGTTCATCGTCGTCGCGCTGGCCGGCGCGCTGCTCGAGCGCACGCTCTACCGTCCGATGTACGGCAAGCCGCATCTCGACCAGGTGCTCTTTTCCATCGGCCTTGCCTTCATGGCCGTGTCGGCGGTCGACTATTTCGTCGGCTCGTCGCAGCAGAACCTGCAACTGCCCGAATGGCTGCGCGGACGCAGCGAGTTCGGCGATGGCGCGTTTCTTCTGGGCATGGGCCACTACCGCATCTTCATCATTGCCGTGTGCGCGGTGCTCACCGTCGTGCTGCAGCTCATCCTCTCGAAGACGCGCTTCGGCAGCCGGCTGCGCGCCGCGGTCGACGACCCGCGCGTGGCTGCGGGCCTGGGCATCAACGTGAACATCGTGTTCCTCATGACCTTCGCCGTGGGCTCGGGGCTCGCGGGGCTGGGCGGTGCGCTGGGCGCGGAAATCCTCGGGCTCGATCCGACCTTTCCGCTCAAGTACATGATCTATTTCCTGATCGTGGTGTCGGTGGGCGGCACCTCGTCGATCACCGGCCCGCTCGCTGCCGCGCTGCTGCTCGGCATCGCCGACGTGGCGGGCAAGTACTTCATTCCGAAGATGGGCGCGTTCACCGTCTACCTGCTGATGATCCTGATCCTGATGTGGCGGCCGCAAGGGCTGTTCACGCGCAAGGGAGGGCGTTGAGATGAGCGCGCCTTCTTCGTCTTCTTCCACCAACACCGCAACCTACGAATCGGCCCTGCTGCGCACCGCGCGCTGGCGGCCTTGGGAGTTCGTGGTCTGGGCCGTGGCCTTCGCGTTGCCGCTCCTAATGCCCTCGCACTCGCTGCTGGTCAACGAGATCGCCATCGTCGCGCTGTTCGCGATGTCGCTCGACCTCATCCTCGGCTACACCGGCATCGTCTCGCTCGGCCATGCCGCGTTCTTCGGTTTCGGCGCGTATGCGGCCGCGCTGTTCGCCAAGCTCGTGATGCCGGACCCGACCGTTGGGTTGGTGTTCGCAACCGTGCTCTCGGCGCTGCTCGGCCTCGTGGCCAGCGTGACGATCCTGCGCGGCAGCGACCTCACGCGGTTGATGGTCACGCTCGGCACCGCGCTGCTGCTGCTCGAACTGGCCAACAAGCTCGACTGGCTCACCGGCGGCGCCGACGGCCTGCAGGGCGTGGTGATGGGACCGGTGCTCGGCCTGTTCGAGTTCGACCTGTACGGCCGGACCGCCGCCTGGTATTCGCTGGCGGTGATGCTGGTGCTGTTCCTCGTGATGCGCCGGCTGGTGCATTCGCCATTCGGCGCGACGTTGAAGGCGATCCGCGACAACCGGTTGCGCGCGATGGCCATCGGCATTCCGGTGGTGTCGCGGCTCGCGGTCATCTACACCGTGGCGGCCGGCATTGCCGGCGCGGCGGGCGCGCTGCTCGCGCAGACCACCGGCTTCGCCTCGCTCGACGTGCTGGCCTTCGACCGCTCGGCCGATGTGCTGCTGATGCTGGTGATCGGCGGCGTGGGCTGGCTCTATGGCGGCGTGGCGGGCGCGATCGTCTTCAAGCTGCTGCAGAACTGGCTCTCGGCCGTGACGCCGCAGTACTGGATGTTCTGGATCGGCCTCATCCTCGTGCTGCTGGTGCTCGTGGGGCGCGACCGCTTGCTCAAGCCGTGGACGTGGTTCGGCATGGGCAAGAAGAAAGGCGGTGCGGCATGACCATCACCACCACCCCCACCACCGCCGATACCGTGCTTTCGACGCAAGGACTGGTGATGCGCTTCGGCGGCATCACGGCCACCAACAACGTCACGATGGAATTGAAGCGGGGCGCACGCCATGCGCTGATCGGCCCGAACGGCGCGGGCAAGACCACGCTGATCAACCTGCTGACCGGCGTGCTCGTGCCGACCGAAGGCCGCATCACGCTGCTCGGCGAAGACATCACCACGCTCGCGCCGCACAAGCGCGTGGCGCGCGGGCTGGTGCGCACCTTTCAGATCAACCAGCTGTTCGACTCGATGACGCCGCTGGAGACGCTGGCGCTCGTGGTGTCGCAGCAGAAGGGCATTGCCGCGCAATGGTGGCGCCCGCTCGGCGGCACCAAGGGGATTGCGGAGCGGGCGGGGCAACTGCTCGAACAGTTCCACCTGTCGGATGTCGCGAAGCAACAGACCAAGTTCATGGCCTACGGCAAGCGTCGCCTGCTGGAGATCGCCATCGCGCTCGCCTGCGAGCCGCGTGTGCTGCTGCTCGATGAACCTGTGGCGGGCGTGCCCGCTGGCGAGCGCGAGGAGTTGCTCGAGACCGTGGCCGCACTGCCGGCCGATGTGTCGGTGCTGCTGATCGAGCACGACATGGACCTGGTGTTCAGCTTCGCCGACCGCATGACGGTGCTGGTCAACGGCACGCTCTTGACCGAGGGCGACCCCGAGACCATCGCCAACGATCCGAAGGTGAAAGAGGTCTACCTGGGCCATGGAACGGGAACGGAGGGCGCCCATGTCTGAGCTGCTGCGCATCGAGAACCTGAGTGCGGGCTATGGCGAAGCTGTGGTGCTGCACGACGTGGCGTTCGCGCTCGGCGAGGGGCAGACGCTCGCGCTGCTCGGCCGCAACGGCACGGGCAAGACGACGCTCATCAACACGCTGGCCGGCGCCACGCGGCAGCACGGCGGCACCATCGCGCTCGGTGGACAGGCACTGCACAAGCTGGCACCGCATCAGCGTGCGGCAGCCGGCATCGGCTGGGTGCCGCAGGAGCGCAACATCTTCAAGTCGCTCACGGTGCACGAGAACCTCACCGCGGTGGAGCGCCCGGGCAAGTGGAACCCGCAGCGCGTCTACGAGATGTTTCCGCGCCTTGCAGAACGCAAGACCAATCTAGGCACGCAGTTGTCGGGCGGTGAGCAGCAGATGTTGGCAGTCGGCCGCGCGCTGGTGCTCAACCCCAAGCTGCTGCTGCTCGACGAGCCACTTGAAGGCCTCGCGCCGATCATCGTGGAAGAGCTGCTGCGCGCCATCCGACGCATCACGCAGGACGAGGGGCTGGCCGCGATCATCGTGGAGCAGCATCCGCAGGCGATCCTCGCGATTTCCGATCACGCGGTGGTGCTCGACCACGGCACCATCGTTCACACCGACAGCGCGGCGGCGCTGCGCAGCCAGCCGCAGGTGCTCGAACGGCTGCTGGGCGTGGCGCGGTAGCGGCCTTTAAGGAACAACGAAGGAGACAGACAGATGACGGCCCCGAAGACAGTGTTTTGCGGGGGCGCCATGCTGGCGGCCGCCGCGTTGCTCGCCGCATGCGGCACTCCCACCGGGCCGAGGGCGCTCACGCTCGGCGGTGAGCCGGCAACGTCCTGCGCGGCCCTCGCTTCGCCGATCGCGCCCGCTGCGATCGGCCTGCCGAGTGGCGCCGCGACCATCGACTCGGCGACGCTCGTTGCCGCATCCCCGCTGGCGGTCGCGGAGCGCGGGCCCAGCCCCGCGTCGCGCATCACGCCGACGACGCCCGCGCACTGCAAGGTGCTCGGCCGCATCGCACCGCTCGATGCGAGCGCGCCGCCGATCCTGTTCCAGGTCAACCTGCCGCTCGCTTGGAACGGGCGCAGCGTGCAGTACGGCGGTGGCGGTTTCAACGGAACGCTGATCACCGGCCTTTCGCTGGTGCCGGCCGGCCGCTTCGACCAGCCGACGCCGCTCGCGCAGGGCTACGTGACCTATGGCACCGACTCGGGCCACCAGAACGTGCAGGGCCAGCCGCCGCAAGCTTTTGCGCTCAACGACGAGGCGCTGACCAACTTTGCGCACGCCTCGTACAAGAAGGTGCGCGACGTGGCGGTGGCGCTGATGCAGCGCGCCTACGGGCAGGCGCCGCAGAAGCTGTACTTCATGGGCAGCTCCGAAGGCGGGCGCGAGGCGCTCACCATGGCGCAGCGCTATCCGCAGGATTTCGACGGCATCTTCAGCCGCGTGCCCGTCATCAACTGGACGGGTCTGCAGCATGCGGGCACACGCAACGGCATCGCGACCTTTGGCGAAGGGTGGCTGCGGCCCGCGCAGGTGCAGCTGGTGCACAACGCGGTGCTCGCGTCATGCGATGCCGCGGACGGCGTGGCCGACCGCATCGTGTCGAACCCGGTCGCGTGCCTGCAGCGCTTCGATGCGGCCAGCCTGCGCTGCGCGGCCGGCACGAGCGGCGACAACTGCCTCAACGATGCACAGGTGCAGGCGGTGCGCACGCTGCGCTCGCCATGGCGTTCGCCCGTGCCGCTGGCCAACGGCGTGACCGAATATCCCGGCTGGGGCATCGGCGGCGAAGGCACGCCGGCCTTCGCCTCGATGGGCGGCTGGAACGCGTGGTGGACGGGCATCGCCGCACCGACCGTGCCGCCGCAGCCGAGCAACGGCATCGCGTGGTTCTACGGCAGCGGGGCGCTGCAGTACTTCTATGCGCGCAATCCGTCTCTCGACGTGCGCAACTACCGCGCCGAAGACTTCGCTGCGCGCATCGCCACTGTGTCGCAACTGATGGATTCGACCAACCCCGACCTTGCCGCCTTCAACGCGCGCGGCGGCAAGCTGCTGATGCTGGAGCACATGGCCGACTACGCGCAGAGCCCGTTCGCCGGCATCCGCTATTACGAATCGGTGGTGACGCGCATGGGGCGCGACAACGTGGACCGCTTCATGCGCCTCTATACCGCGCCCGGTGTGGACCACGTGGGCAGCGGCGCGCCGGCCAATGTCGACATGCTCGGCGCGCTGGCCGACTGGGTCGAGCGCGGCCGTGCGCCGGGCGGGCTGCAGCTCGTCGAACAGGAAGTGCAGCCGCCGTTCAAGACCATCCGCGCGCGGCCGCTGTGCGAGTGGCCGCTGTGGCCACGCTACGTGAGCGGCGATGCGTCGCAGGCGGCGAGCTTCCAGTGCGCCAAGTAGCGAAAGCCTAGATCGCGCAGCCGTCGGGGCCGCAAGCGGTGGGTGCTGCTCCTGCGGCCTGCGGCGGGGCGACGAAGGTGGCGAGTTGCGCCTTCCATCCGTCCGCGCGCCCGAACCACGGGCTGATGTCGATACGGCTTGCGGGGCCGTCGGCCGGCTCCAGCACGAAAGTCGGAAACCCCTGGCCGCCCGATCGTTGGAGCAATTGGCGGCTCGCCGCGATGTGCTGCGCGGTCGCCTCGCCGGACAAGCGCGCGAACGCGGATGCGAAAGCCTCGGCATCGAAACCGAGTTCGACCGCCAGCGCGTCGAGCACATCGGCATCCGCGATGCGGCGGCCTTCCACGTAGTGCGCCTGCTGCACGCGATGCGCCATGTCCAGCCCGCCGCCCGCACGCAGCGCTTCGGCCGCGAGGATCGCCGTGGTCGGGGGTTCGGAGTCCATCGTCGCACCGGTGTCGCGCAGCAGCCCTTCGAGGTAGCGCTCGCCAAAAGGCTGGCCGGTGAGTTGGGCAATGCGCAGGTCGTGCGGCTTGACGTACTCCCGCCATTGCGCGGTGATCGGGCGCCGGTTGGCGCCGGTCATCATGCCGCCGCCGTGGATTTCGACCCGGAGGCCCGGCACGTCGCGCGCCGCGTCGACCAGTGGGGCGACCGCGTAGCACCAGCCGCACATCGGATCGAAGATGTAGTGCAGCGTGGCTGCGTTCGGGGCGTCGTTCACTGCGGCCATTTCATTTCTCCCTTGATGACCTTGGCGCTCAGTTCGAGAGACGAGGCGTGTTCCAGCTTCGGGTAGCGCTTCTTCATCGCGGCGATGAGCGCGACCGAGTCCTTGGCCTTCTTCGCTTCGGTCTCGAAGGCCTGCAGGTAGCCGCGGGTGAACTTCACCGAAGCGAGCGAGTAGGGCGTGCTGCCATCCGCATTCAGCAGGTAGTGGCCGGGCACCACGGTCTTGGGGTGCAGGGCTTCGATGCGGCCGAGCGTCTTGAGCCACTCGCTGCGGGAAGCTGGTGTCTGCGTGTCGGCGATCCACACGTGGATGTTGGCCGACACCGGGATGCCGCCGGCCACCGTCTTGAGCGAAGGAATCCAGGCGAAGGTGCGCGCGGGCGTGGGGCCGTCGAGACCGACGATCTGGATCTTCTGGCCTTCGAGTTCGATGCTGTCGCCTGCCAGCGGCTGTGGAACGACCACCGCCTTGGGCGCGTTCTCCTTCAGGATCGGGCTCCAGTACGCGAGCTTGCCGTCCTTGGACGCCTGGATCGCGGCCACGGTCGTCGGCGTCGCGACGATCTTCGCGTCGGGAAAAGCGGCCTGGATCACGTCGAGGCCGAAGTAGTAGTCGGGGTCGCTGTGGCTGATGTAGACGGTGGTCAGCTTCTTGCCGCTGGCTTTGATCTTCTGCACCAGCGCCTCGGCGTCGTTGCGCTGGAACTGGGCGTCGATCAGCACCGCGTCGGTCTGGCCAGTAACGAGCTCGGACGACACCGGGAACATCGACTTGGTGCCGGGGTTGTAGACATCGAGCTTGAGCGGCCCGGCGGCGTTGGCCGCCAGCGGCGCGAGCGCCAAGGTGGCGGAAAGGGCGGCAGTGGAAATCAGGGCTCTGCGGAACATGGCGGTCTTTCGGTCGGTTGGATGAGGGTGACAGCGAACAGACCGGATGTTAGGTTGCGAAAAACGAAACAAAAACCACCGCCGCCGCAATGGATCGTTTCTGTTATCGGTCAGATCAGGCGTCTGCCTTGCGGTCCGTCGCACACCGTTCGAGGTGCGTGACCAGCAATTGCGCCGAGGGCGACAGCGCTGCTTCACTGCGAAAGCAGATCGCGAAGCGCCGTCGCGCCCAGTCGTCGGTGAGCGGCATCAGGCGCAGGCCGAACGCATCGGCGAAAGGCCGCGCTACTTCCGCCGGCACCACGCTGATGGCGAGGCCGGCGCGCACCACGCGCAGCGCCGCGTCGAAGTTGGACACGAGCACCCGGTACACGAGCGGCTTGCCGGCCACGGCCGCCTCGCGCGCGAGCATCAGCTGCACGGCGCTCAGCGCGGGCATGCCGACGAATTCGTGGTCGAGCACCTGCTCGAAGCGCACCGCGTCGTGGCGGGCCACGGGGTGCGATGGGTGGGCGACGATCGCCAGGTGGTCCGAGCGATAGTCGCGCCGCTCCAGTCCTTCGAGATCGGCCGCGTCCCAGCACAGGCCAATGGACGCGATGCCCTCGCGGATGCCGCGAACGATCTCGGGGCTCACGCGCTCTTCCATGTCGACGCGGATGTTGCGGTGCGCGGGGTCCTGCAGGAAACCGGCCACGTCCTCGGCCAGCGATTCGGCCATCACCGAGGCCGAGGCCAGGATGCGCACATGCCCGCGCGCGCCGCCGGCGTAGGCCGCCATGTCGCGCTCGATGCGGTGGGCGCTGCCGAGCATGGCGCGCGCGTGTTCGAGCAGGGTTTCGCCGGCTGGCGTGGGCACCACGCCGCGCCGTTTGCGCAGCAGCAAGGGCGTGCCGACCGTGTCTTCCAGCTGCGCGAGGCGCTTGCTGATCGCCGAGCCGACGATGCTGGCCTGCTCGCCGGCGCGCGCGATGCTGCGGGTTTCGCAGACGGCGACGAAGAGCCGCAGAGTGGTCAGGTCGAGGTCTCTCATGATGTTGGTGGTGTTCCGTTTTGGAAGCAATCGGCTTCCAAAATATACCTTCTGGACTGAATCGGAACTTCTAACATCGACGCCGTACCCCTCACGATGGAGACAAAACTTGATTCACGCCTTCCTGCCGCCCCGCGCGGTCGTTCGCGAAGTGGGCCTGCGCGACGGGCTCCAGAGCATCGCCCGCGTGCTGCCCACCGCGCGCAAGCTCGAATGGATCCGCGATGCGCACGCGGCCGGCCAGCGCGAGATCGAGGTCGGCTCCTTCGTGCCGGCGCACCTGCTGCCGCAGCTGGCGGACACGGCCGAGTTGCTGGCGTACGCCAAGACGCTGCCGGGCCTTTTCGCCTCGGTGCTCGTGCCCAACCTCAAGGGCGCCGAGCGCGCCATCGCGGGCGATGCCGACCTGATGATGGTGCCGCTCTCGGCGAGCCACGCGCACAGCCTCGCCAACCTGCGCAAGACGCCCGACGAGGTGGTGGCCGAGGTCGGCCGCATGCGCGCCGCGCGCGATGCCGCGGGCTCGAAGACGCTGATCGACGGCGGCGTGGGCACCGCGTTCGGCTGCACGATCCAGGGCCACGTCGACCCCGACGAAGTGCTGCGCCTGATGCAGGCGCTGCTCGACGCTGGCGCCGACCGCGTGAGCCTCGCCGACACGGTGGGCTACGCCGATCCTGCGATGGTCCGCAGCCTGTTCGAGCGTGCGTTGCGCATCGCGGGCGAGCGCCTCTGGTGCGGCCATTTCCACGACACGCGCGGCCTCGGGCTCGCCAATGTCTACGCGGCGCTGGAGGTCGGCATCACCCGCTTCGACGCCTGCCTGGCCGGCATCGGCGGCTGCCCGCATGCGCCGGGTGCGAGCGGCAACGTCGATACCGAAGACCTGGTCTTCATGCTGGAGAGCATGGGGGTTGCCACCGGCGTCGATCTGCCGAAGCTGCTCGACCTGAGGAAACGCGTGGCCGGCTGGCTCGATGGCGAGACGCTGCAGGGCACCGTGTGGCGCGCGGGTTTCCCGAAGACCTTTGCACCTGCGGAAGGCGTCGCGGTATGAGCACGGAAGAAAAACGCCTGCCGCTCACCGGCATCCGCGTGGTCGAGTTCACGCACATGGTGATGGGGCCGACCTGCGGCATGGTCCTCGCGGACCTGGGCGCGGAAGTGATCAAGGTCGAGCCGATCGACGGCGACCGCACGCGGCACCTGCTGGGCGCGGGCGCGGGCTTCTTCCCGATGTTCAACCGCAACAAGAAGAGCATCGCGCTCGACCTGCGCAATCCGCAGGGGCTCGAGGCGGCGCTGCGCCTGTGCGCCACCGCCGACGTGGTGGCGCAGAACTTCCGCCCCGGCACGATGGACAAGTACGGCCTGGGCTACGCCGCGCTCGGCAAGCTCAATCCGCGGCTTGTGTACGTGAACCACACGGGTTTTTTGCCCGGACCCTACGAGCACCGCACCGCGCTCGACGAGGTGGTGCAGATGATGGGCGGCCTGGCCTACATGACGGGCCGCCCAGGCGATCCGCTGCGCGCGGGCACCAGCGTGAACGACATCATGGGCGGCATGTTCGGCGCCATCGGCGCCATCGCCGCGCTGATGCAGCGCGCCGAAACGGGCAAGGGGCAGGAGGTGCAGTCCGCGCTCTTCGAGAACAACGTGTTCCTGGTCGGCCAGCACATGCTGCAGTACGCGATCACGGGGCAGGCGGCCGCGCCGATGCCCGAGCGCATCTCGGCCTGGGCGCTGTACGACGTGTTCACCGTGAAGGACGGCGAGCAGATCTTCCTGGCCGCGGTGAGCGACGCGCAGTGGACGGTGTTCTGCGACGCGCTCGGCTTCGACGACCTGAAGGCCGATCCGGCCCTGCGCACGAACAACGACCGCGTGCGCTTGCGGCCCACGTTGCTGGCCGACCTGCGCGTGCGCCTGGTCGACCGTTCGGCGGCCGAGCTGTCGGCGATCTTCGAGGCGCGCGGCCTGCCGTTCGCGCCGATCACGCGGCCCGAAGACCTGTATGCCGATCCGCACCTGAAGGCCACCGGCGGCCTCGCGAACATCCGCCTGCCCGACGGCGAGCGCGCCGGCGAGATGGCGCAGACCACGCTGTTCCCGATCACGCTCGGCGGCGAGCGCCTGGGCGTGCGGCTGCATCCGCCGACGCTGGGCGAGCACACGCGCGAACTGCTGGCCGAACTGGGCTACGAAGGCGCGCAGATCGCGGCGATGCAGGCCGACGCGGCCATCGCCTGATAGCTTCATCAAAAACAATACGAGAGACAAGACCATGACCCCGAACCTTTTTCCGATGAACCGCCGCGCGATGCTGGGCTTGGGCGCTGGCGCCGCGGCGCTCGCCGCATTCCCCGCGCTCGCGCAGGGCTCCGACAAACCGATCCGCTTCATCCTGCCGATCAGCGCGGGCTCGGGCGTGGACAACATCGTGCGCGCCGCCTCGGTGGCGCTCGGCAAGGCCTTCGGCCAGCCGGTGGTGGTCGAGAACATGCCGGGCGCGGGTGGCATCACCGGCACCGCGGCCATCGTCAAGGCGGCGCCCGACGGGCTCACGCTGGGCATGGTGTCGAACAACCATGTGATCAATCCGAGCGTGTTCAAGAAGATGCCGTTCGACGCGATCAACGACATCACGCCGATCAGCGTGGTGGGCGCGACGCCGCTGGTGCTGATGGTGAATCCGAAGCTGCCCGCCAAGAACGTGAAGGAGCTCGTGGCGCTGCTGCGCGCCAAGCCCGAGGGCTACAACTACGCCTCGTCGGGCAACGGCACCATCATCCACCTGGCCGGCGAGATGTTCATGGACGAGGCCGGCGTGAAGGCGCGGCACATTCCGTACAAGGGCACCGGCCCGATGGTGACCGACATGATGGCGGGGCAGGTCGAGATCGGCGTGGTCGCGCTGCCCGCGGTGCAGCAGCACATCAAGAGCGGCGCGCTGCGCGCCATCGGCGTGTGCGGACCCGCGCGCTCGCCGGCTGCGCCGGACATTCCGACGATCGCGGAGCAGGGCCTGCCGAACTACGCGGTCGAAGGCTGGTTCGCGGTGATCGGCCCGCCGAAGATGCAGGCGGCCGACATCAAGCGCGTGCACGACGCCGTGGCGGCCGCCTACACCAGCGCCGAGGTGCGCGAGGCGATGGACAAGCAGGGCAACGTCATCAAGCCCACTTCGCCCGAGGAAGCCGCGAGCTACTTCCGCAGCGAGGCCGCGCGCTATGCGGCGCTCGTGAAGAAGGCGAACGTGGTGCTGGAATAAGCCAGCAGATTCAGGCGGGGCTCGTGAGCTTGAGCCCGAGGATGCCCGCGACGATCAACCCCACGCACGCGAGCCGCGCCGCATTGGCCGGCTCGTGGAACAGCACGATGCCCAGGATCACCGTGCCCACGGCGCCGATGCCGGTCCACACCGCGTAGGCCGTGCCCACGGGCAGCGAGCGCATCGCCCAGCCCAGCAGCACCACGCTGAGAATCATCGAGATCACAGTGCCGACCGAGGGCCAGAACTTCGTGAATCCTTCGGTGTACTTGAGGCCGATGGCCCATCCCATTTCAAGCAGACCAGCCACCAGCAATACGACCCAGGCCATGCGCGCTCCTTGGTGAAAACAAAAGGGGTTCAGTTCTCCGGCCGCACGGCACGGTAGAGGGCGCGCACGAAATCGGACTGCGTGATCATGCCGGTGAGACGCTTTTCACCATCGATGATGGGGATATGGTGGTGGCCGCCTTCCGAGAAGAGCGGCACGAGGTCGACCACCGGCCGCTCGGCGCTGGCCACGCGCACCTGCCGCGTCATGATCTGGCCGACCACCTCGGGCTTGTTCGACACCACGGTGCGCGTCGCGCGGATGAGGTCGCGCAGCCGGCCCGCGATGCCTTCGTGGTGCTGCAGGTCGAGCTGCCGGAAGAAGTCGGCCTGCGTGACGATGCCCACCACGCGGCGCGTGCGGTCGGTCACCGGCAGCGCCTTGATGCGCTTCTCGTGCATCAGCGCCCAAGCCTCCTGCAGCGGTGTGCCGAACTCCACCGAGATCGGGTTGGGCGACATGATGTCGCCGCAATCGAGCGTGCCCAGGCGCCGCTTGTACGACTCGAGCTCGGTCTGCTGGATCAGCGATTCGAGGTCGTCGCGGCTGATGTCCAGCACCTGGTTGTAGCGGGCCAGCACCGCATCGATGTCGGCCTGGCTGAAGCGGGCGTCCGCGCGCGGCGGCTGCGCCACCTGCACATGCGGATAGCGCCGGCCGGTGAGCGAGTTGTAGGCCACGCCGGCCAGCACCAGCAGCAGCGAATTGGTGAAGAACGGAAAGAGCGCCGACGAGAAATGCGTGGTGTGCGTAAGCACCGCGAGCAGCGCCGCGGCGCCGCCCGGCGGGTGCAGGCAGCGCGCAAAGAACATCACGCCGATGGCGCCGGCCACCGCGATGGCGGCGGCGAGGGCCGGGTCGGGAATGAAGCTCACGCTCGCGATGCCGACCACCGCCGACAGCGTGTTGCCGCCGATCACCGACCAGGGCTGCGCGAGCGGGCTTGCAGGCACCGCGAACACCAGCACGGCGCTCGCGCCCAGCGGCGCGATCAGCCACACCGCGCTGCCCAGCGGCCCCGCCAGCCAGCGGCAGAGCACCGCGGTGACGAAGAGGCCGATGGCCGCGCCGCACACGGCGCGCAGGCGCTCGCGCATGTCGACGGTGGTGCGGCCTGGCAGCCAGGCGCGCGCGTAGGTCAGGACTGCGGAGAGCCGCATCGAGACGTTCCTTTCAGATCTCGTTGGCGAGGCTGCGCCCGATCTCCGGCCAGCGGCCGTGTAGCCAGACCCAGGCGACCAGCCCGATGGCGAGCATCAGCGTGGAGGTGACTGCAAGCGCCAACGTGGAGTGCATCACCAGCGGGGCGATCGCGCCGGCAACGACGCCGTTGGCGGTCGAGCCGATCACTGCCTGCAGCGACGAGGCCATGCCGCGGCGCTCGGGGTGCAGGTCGAGCACGAGCAGCGTGACCACCGGCACCATCAGCGCCCAGCCGAAGGCGAACACCGCGAGCGGCCACAGCGCCCAGGCCACGTGCGCGTCGAAGAAGAAGTTGGCCACCACGTTGACCACCGAGGTCACCAGCATGATCAGGAAGCCGTCGCGGATCTGCCGCTTGGGCGTGACCTTGCCGGCCATGCGGCCGCTGGCGCGCGCGCCGAGCATGATGCCGCCGATGGTCAGAAGGAAGAACCAGAAGAACTGCTGCGGCTGCAGCGCGAGGTGGTCGCCGAGGAACGCGGGCGCGGCCAGCACGTAGAGGAACATGCCGTTGAAGGGCACGCCGCTCGCGAGCGCGAGCAGCAGGAAGCGCGGATCGGAGCACAGGTCCCAGTAGCCGCGCATCAGGTGGCGCACATGGAACGACTGGCGGTGCGAGGCGTGCAGCGTCTCGGGCAGCAGCTTGTAGTTGGCGACGAACAGCACCACGCCCACGGCCACCAGGAACCAGAACACCGCGTGCCAGCCCGCATGCACGAACAGGAAGCCGCCGATGATCGGCGCGATGGCCGGCGCCACGCCGAAGTAGATCGTCACCTGGCTCATCACCCGCTGCGCCTCGGCGGGCGGGAACATGTCGCGGATCACCGCGCGCGAGACCACGATGCCGGCGCCGGTCGAGAGGCCCTGCAGCCCGCGGAAGAGCACGAGCTGCGTGATGGTCTGTGAGAGCGCGCAGCCCAGCGAGGCGATGGTGAAGACCGCAAGGCCCCACAGCACCACGGGCCGGCGGCCGAAACTGTCCGACAGCGCGCCGTGGAACAGGTTCATGAACGCGAAGCCGAACAGGTAGGCAGAGAGCGTCTGCTGCATCTCGGCGGGCGTCGCGCCGATGGAGCGCGCGATGCCCGAGAAGGCCGGGATGTAGGTGTCGATGGAAAACGGCCCGAGCATGCCGAGCACCGCGAGCAGGACGGCCAGCGCCCAACGCGGGGCCTGCCAGAGTTTGTCGGCGTCTGGATTCATGTCGTGATGGGAGAGAAGAATGGCGCGTGAGGTACGCACCGAAAGAGTGCGAGCGTAGCAGACGCGCCGAAGGGCCGCTGGCGCCGGCCGGCCACTAAACTGCGCGCCTGCACGCGTTGAAGAAGAAGGAGGGAAAAGATGATTTCGGAATTCCTGTCGATCACCCGCGGCGAACTCTGGCTGCGCAGCGGCGATGCCCCGCCGGTGCAGATCGAATCGCCATTTGCGCGCGAACTGCTCCAGCGCGAGGCCGACAGCCGCCGCACCACGTCATGGAAGCACGCGGAGCGCGAGGAGTCCACCGGCATGCTCTCGGGCGCATCGCTCTGGGGCCGCGGCGGACCGGGCGGGGCGATGGCGCCGGCGCGTTTCCTGCACGTCTGCCGCGGCGGGCCGCGCAGCATCTATTACGTGCTGACGGTGGGCCGCAGCATCGGCCTCTTTCGCTACGAACTCGACGACAAGCGCGAGATCCGGCTCTTCCACCGGCAACAAGCGCCGGTGCTCGGCCTCACCTACGTGCCCGAGACTCGCCACCTCGTGCTGGCCGTCGGCTTGCCTGACGGAACCGCGCAACTGGAGGTGTTCGACGAAGAGGGCAACGCCAAGGGCGCGATCACCGGCGGCGACAGCCTGGACGCTGCGCCGGCCGTGATGCCGGGCTCGGCCTCGACGCTGGTTTATCAGTCGTGCGGCGTGGCGCGGCATCCAACCCACGGCGGCGTCGTCGCTATGGCGCATTCGACCGTGAACTGGCTCGACTACAAGAGCGCGCAGATGGACAGCCTGCTGGACGACCCCGAATGGGATTTCATCGCCCCGCGCATCGCGGCCGACGGAACGCTCTACGCCATCCGTCGTCCGGTCGAAAAGCCGGCCCACGAGCGCGCCGGCGGCGCGGTGAAAGACACGCTGATGATGCCGCTGCGCCTGGGCAAGGCGGTCTTCGGGTACCTCAACTTCTTCTCGATGATCTACGGCAAGGAGCCGCTGCGTTCGGCAGGCGGGCCGCGCACCCCCGAGCTCGACCAGGACCTGGGCCAGCTCTGGCTGCACGGCCGGATGATCGAGCTGTCGAAGGTGCGCAACGACCCGCAGTACGCGGGCAACCTGGTGCCGGGCTCGTGGCAGTTGATCGCGCAGGAAGGCCGCCGCGCGAACCCGCGCGTGGTCGCCTCGCACGTGGCGCACTTCGATCTCGCGCCGGACGGCACGGTGCTCTACAGCAACGGCTACGACATCTTCTCGTGGTCGCGCGGCGAGCAGCGCAAGCTGAACCGGGAAGCGCTGGTGGAGGGGCTCGCGGCGCTCTGAGAACGAACGGCGCATCGGCCAAAGAAAAAGGCCCGGAACCGCGTGTGCGGTTCCGGGCCTTTTTTTGAGCCTGTCCGGCATTGCTGCCGGACAAAGCCGTTGGCTCATCAGAGCGTATCGATGAAGCTGCGCAGCTTGTCCGAACGCGACGGGTGCTTGAGCTTGCGCAGCGCCTTGGCTTCGATCTGGCGGATGCGCTCGCGGGTCACGTCGAACTGCTTGCCGACTTCTTCCAGCGTGTGGTCGGTCGACATCTCGATGCCGAAGCGCATGCGCAGCACCTTGGCTTCGCGCGGCGTCAGCGAGTCGAGGATGTCCTTGACCACGTCGCGGAGGCCCGCCTGCATTGCGGCTTCGATGGGCGCCGTGTTGCTGCTGTCCTCGATGAAGTCGCCCAGGTGCGAATCGTCGTCGTCGCCGATGGGGGTTTCCATCGAGATCGGCTCTTTCGCGATCTTCATGATCTTGCGGATCTTGTCTTCCGGGATCTCCATCTTGGCGGCCAGGATGCCGGCGTCGGGCTCGAAGCCGAACTCCTGCAAGTGCTGGCGCGAGATGCGGTTCATCTTGTTGATCGTCTCGATCATGTGCACCGGAATACGGATGGTGCGCGCCTGGTCGGCGATCGAGCGGGTGATCGCCTGGCGGATCCACCACGTGGCGTACGTCGAGAATTTGTAGCCGCGACGGTATTCGAACTTGTCGACCGCCTTCATGAGGCCGATGTTGCCTTCCTGGATCAAGTCGAGGAACTGCAGGCCGCGGTTGGTGTACTTCTTGGCGATGGAGATCACGAGGCGCAGGTTGGCCTCGATCATTTCCTTCTTGGCATCGCGCGAAGACGATTCGCCTTCGTTCATGCGCTTGTTGATGTCCTTGAGCTGCGTGAGCGGCACCACCACTCGCGACTGGATGTCGGCCAGGCGCTGCTGCAGTTCCTGCACCGGCGGAATGTTGCGCGCGAGCACGGCACTCCAGGGCTTGCCGGCGGCGGCCTGCTTCTCGACCCACTTGAGGTTCAAGAGGTTCGACGCGATGCGATTGCCGTTCTTGTCGTAGCCGCTGAAGTCGCGGATGAACTCGTCCTGCGGGAAGCCGCACTTGTCCACGATGATGCGGCGCAGTTCGCGTTCTTTCTTGCGAACGTCGTCCACCTGCGTGCGCACCAGGTCGCACAGCTTCTCGATGGTCTTGGCCGTGAAGCGGATGGTCATCAGCTCTTCGGACAGGGCCTCCTGGGCCTTGACGTACGCGGGCGTGCCGTAGCCTTCCTTGTCGTAGATCTTGTGGACCTTCTCGAACATGCCGGCGATGCGGTCGAAGCGCTCGAGCGCGTCGCGCTTGAGTTCTTCGAGCTTCTTGGTGAGGGCCTTGGAGCCGCCCTTGCCGTCGTCGTCGTCTTCTTCGTCGAATTCGTCGAAGTCTTCTTCGGCCACGTAGTCGTCGGCCTCGTTGGGGTTCGAGAAGCCGTCCACGATGGTCGAGATGACGACCTTGCCTTCGCGGATTTCATTGGCCAGGCGCAGGATCTCGGCGATGGTGGCGGGGGAGGCCGAGATGGCTTCCATCATGGCCATCAGGCCGCCTTCGATGCGCTTGGCGATTTCGATTTCGCCTTCGCGCGTCAGCAGCTCGACCGTGCCCATTTCGCGCATGTACATGCGGACCGGGTCGGTGGTGCGGCCGAATTCGCTGTCCACCGTGGACAGGGCCGCTTCGGCTTCTTCCTCGGCTTCTTCCACCGTGGTGGCGGTGGGCGCGGTGTTGTTCAGCAGCAGGGTTTCGGCGTCGGGCGTTTGCTCGTACACCGCCACGCCCATGTCGTTGAGCATGGTGACCACGACTTCCATGGTCTCGGCGTCTACCAGCTTGTCGGGCAAGTGGTCGGAGATTTCGCCGTGCGTGAGGTAGCCGCGGGTCTTGCCCAGCGTGATCAGGGTCTTCAGGCGCGAGCGGCGCTTGGCCAGGTCTTCTTCGGAGAGCACGGTCTCGTCGAGGCCGAACTCCTTCATCAAGGCGCGTTCCTTCGCCTTGCTGATCTTCATGCGCAGCGGCTTGACCTTTTCTTCAGTGGTCGTGGCAACCGCCGGCTCGTCGCCGGCCAGGTCTTCCTCGATGTCCGACAGGTCGACGTCGCTCTCGGGCGCGTCATTGCCGGCCTTGGGCTTGCGGCCGCGCTTGGCGCCGGTGGCAGGTGCGGCGGCACCGGCAGCCTTGGGGGGGCGCCCGACTTTTTTGGCGGCGGGAGCGGCGACTTTCTTGGGATCGTCGAGGGTGGTCGTTTTCGTGGGCACGGTTTTCACTTTCGTTGCGGATGCCGATTTGGACGCGGCGGCACCCGTCTTAGATGCCGACGTAGTGCCGGCTTTCAACGGTTTCTCTGCTACAGGCTTTTTGGCGACGCTTTTGGCGAGTGAAATAGCAGGCTTCTTTGAACTGGGCATACGACCTCGTTACGACAAGAATGGACAAGCGGAAATCACAGGCGCACCGCCATTCAGGCAGCGCCACCGAGCCCGCGCACAGGCACGGACATAAAACAATTGGGAAAGAGGAAATTAATTCCTCAGCAGACAAGATGTCGGGCGAACATTTGGTGTGCAGTCCTTGCGGTTATTGACCCTTTCCGCCGGAATTTACCGTTGGAGTGCGTTGCGCTAGGGGTCGGCCCGGAGGTGCTGCTGTCGCTCTTGTCTGATTTCGCCAGTTGCGAAGCCCTACATTATAGCGTATTGCACAAATTTCAAGCAGTTTCTGAACCGCGTGGACTCAGGCGGTTGCGCAATTCCAACCGCCGCGCCTCGAGCGCCTTGTAGCGCTCCAGCGCTTTCGGGTCTTTTCCGACGGCGGCGATGGCTTCGCTTTGCTGGGCCTTGAGCCGATCGTCCAGCATGAAGTCGAGCACGCTGGAAAGCTCCTTCGCCGCGTCGGCGAGATGCTGCTCCTCCTCGCCCTCAGGCACCGGCACTGCATCGGCGACGTTCATGAGCCGTTCGGCCAGCGCTTCGAAATCCAGCCCTCGCATGCCTTCGCGCAGCGCCGCCCAGGGTTGCACACCGTGCTCGTGCAACTGGCTGTCGAGCCAGGTGAAGAGCGCGCCGTGCGTGCCGGGCAGGTCGCACAGCATCAGATGGAGTTCGTGCGAGAGCGCATCCCACTGCGCCATGTTCGAGAGCAGCAGCCGCACCGCCACGTCGGGCCGGCTCGGCGGCTTGCCGCGACCGCGCAATGGCTCGATAGGCTCTTCGAACTTGCCACCCCAGCGCTTGCCCTTGACGAACTTGCGCGGCTTGCTATCGGTTTCATAGCGCGGCGCCTCAAATTCCATCGGCGGCGGCATGTCCGGATAGTCCCCGCCATCGCCGCTGGATTCGCTGTAGCGAGGTGAAGGCGGGGCCGCGACCTTGCGCGGGCCGGGCGTGGAGGCCCAAAGGTCCGAAAGCGCTGCCGCATCGAGTTGCACCAGCGTGGCGATCTCGCTCAGCAACTGCCGCTTGAGCGCGCCATCCGGCATCGCACTCCAGAGCGGGCGCACGTTGCTGGTCATGTGGGCCCGGCCTTCGGCGGTGGTCAAGTCGCAGCCTTCGCGGGCGGCTTCGAGCATGAAGCGCGACAGCGGCGTGGCCTCGGCGACGAAGCGGGCGAAGGCCTCGGCGCCGTGTTCGCGGATGAAGCTGTCGGGATCGTGCTCGGCAGGCAGGAACAAGAACTTGATGCTGCGCACATCGGTGGCATAGGGCAGGGCGCCGTCGAGTGCCTTGCGCGCGGCGCGGCGGCCTGCGGCGTCGCCGTCGAAGCTGAAGACCACCGATTCGGTGAAGCGGAAGAGCTTCTGCACATGCTCGGTCGTGCAGGCGGTGCCGAGCGTGGCCACCGCGTTCGGAAAGCCCAGCTGCGCGAGGGCGACCACGTCCATGTAGCCCTCGGTGACCAGCGCATAGCCGCGGTCGCGGAAGGCGGCGCGCGCTTCGTACAAGCCGTAGAGCTCGCGGCCCTTGCTGAACACGGGCGTTTCGGGCGAGTTCAGGTACTTGGGCTTTTCGTCGCCGAGCACCCGCCCGCCGAAACCGATGCATTCGCCCTTGACGTTGCGGATCGGGAACATCACCCGGTCGCGGAAGCGGTCGTAGCGCTTGGCCTCGCTGGCCTCGAGCTGGCCATCTTCGGTGTTGACGATAACGAGGCCGCTCTCGGCGAGCAGCGGATCGTCGTAGTCGGGGAACACGCTGGCCAGCGCGCGCCAGCCCGCGGGCGCATAGCCGATGCCGAACTGCTTGGCCACTTCGCCGGAGACGCCGCGGCCCTTGAGGTATTCGATGGCGCCGGGCGCCTGCCGCAGCGACTTGCGGTACGCGTCGCCAGCCTTTTCGAGCACGTCGGTCAGCGTGGCCTGCTTCTGGCGCTGGCTCGCGGCGCGGGCGCGCTCGGCAGGGGAGGCGTCGTCCTCGGGCACCTGCAGGCCGTACTGGCCGGCGAGATCGTGCACCGCCTCGACGAAGCCCATGCCCGCGTGCTCCATGAGAAAGCCGATGGCGTTGCCATGCACCCCGCAGCCGAAGCAGTGATAGAACTGCTTGGTCGGGCTGACGGAAAAAGAGGGGGATTTCTCACCGTGAAAGGGGCACAGCCCCATGAAGTTGGCGCCGGCCTTCTTGAGCGGCACATAGCGGCCGACGATCTCGACCACATCGGCGCGCGCGATGAGTTCCTGGATGAATGAAGCGGGGATGGTCATGTAGGCGAAGAGCGGCAAATCATACGCAAGCGGCCGGCCTCCTGCGGGTGGGCGGCATACTGAACGCGATCCGGATTCCCATACGCATGACGACGCCCAACCCATTGCAACACGTCGCACCGCTGCTGCGCCACCCGCTCCGATTCTTCTGGGACGCCCTGAAGGCCTTCCGCGCCAACCAGGGGTTGCTGCTCGCGGGGGCGGTGGCGTATTACGCGCTCTTGTCCATCGTGCCGCTCCTGATCGTGAGCGTGATCGCGATGTCGCATGTCATCGAGCAGGCGGAACTGCTGCGCACCATCGGCCGGTATCTCGAGTGGCTGCTGCCGGGGCAATCGAAGGCGATCGTGACGGAGCTGTCGAGCTTCCTGGACCACCGCGACGTGATGGGCCCGGTGCTGCTGGTGACGATGATCTTCTTCAGCTCGCTCGCCTTCAGCATCCTCGAAAGCGCGATGGCGGTGATCTTTCACCATCGCAAGGCCGACCACAAGCGCCACTTCCTGGTCTCGGTGGCCATGCCGTACATCTACATCCTGTGCCTGTGTGTCGGGCTGCTGCTGGTCACGCTGGTGTCGGGCGCGTTGCAACTGGTAGGGCAGGAGAGCGTGGACCTGTTCGGGCGCGAATGGTCGCTCTCGGGCGTGTCGGGGTTGCTGCTGTACCTGCTGGGACTGGGCGGCGAGATCTTCATGCTGACCTCGCTCTACCTCGTGATGCCGGCCGGCCGGATGTCGCTGCGCCACGCGCTGCTGGGCGGCGTGACTGCCGCGCTGCTTTGGGAGGCGACGCGGCGGGTGCTGATCTGGTATTTCTCGACGCTCTCGCAAGTGAACGTGGTCTACGGCTCGCTCACCACGGCGATCGTGGTGCTGCTGAGCCTGGAGATCGCCGCCACGCTCGTGCTGCTGGGCGCCCAGGTGATCGCCCAGTACGAGCGGCTGGACCGCACCGGCAGCACGGCCGTGCCGCCCGCAGTGCCCGGTGTCAGCGTGGAGGGAGTCGAATCGCTCCGTCCAGACGAATCACCTCGCCGTTGAGCATGTCGTTCTCGATGATGTGTTTCGCGAGCTTGGCGTAGTCCTCCGGGGTGCCCAGGCGCGAGGGGAAGGGCACGCTGGCGGCCAGCGCGTCCTGCACTTCCTGCGGCATGCCGAAGAGCATGGGCGTGCCGAAGATGCCGGGGGCGATGGTCATGTTGCGGATGCCGTTGCGCGCGAGGTCGCGCGCGATGGGCAGGGTCATGCCGACCACGCCGCCCTTGGAGGCGCTGTACGCGGCCTGGCCGATCTGGCCGTCGTAAGCCGCGACCGAGGCGGTCGAGATCAGCACGCCGCGTTCGCCGGTGGCTTCGGGATCGTTCTTGCTCATCGCGTCGGCCGCGAGACGGATCATGTTGAAGCTGCCGATCAGGTTGACCGTGACGGTCTTGCTGAAGACGGCCAGGGCGTGAGGACCGTTCTTGCCGACGGTCTTCTCGGCCGGCGCGATGCCCGCGCAGTTGACGAGGCCGACAAGCTTGCCGAGCTTCGTGGCGGCCGCAACGGCGGCTTGGCCATCAGCTTCTTGGCTCACGTCGCATTTGACGAAAACCCCGCCGATGTCCTTGGCGACGGCTTCGCCCTTTTCAGCCTGCATGTCGGCGATCACCACCTTGCCGCCGTTCGCGGCCAGCATGCGCGCCGCACCTTCGCCGAGGCCCGAAGCGCCCCCGGTCACGATAAAAACCTTGCCGTCGATCTGCATGAAAAGTCTCCTGAAATGAGACCCGCATTATCGAAGACGCTCGCCGTGCATAAAAAAAGGCCTCATCCGAAGATGAGGCCCTGAATTGGATCCGTGAGGACCCAAGGAGACAACTGGTTGTAGCCGGTGCTTAGCGCTTGCGCGAAGCGGTGGCCGTCTTGGCGGCGGCGACGGCTTGCGTCGACACGGCGTTGAAGTTGGCTTCGGCGACGTCGGAGGCTTGCTTGACCGCCTTCTGGACCGATTCGAATGCGTTGTTGGCGGCAGCCACGGCGCTCTTCAGGACAGCAACGGCGGTTTCCGAACCGGCGGGTGCGTTCTTGGAAGCGCTGTCGACCAGGCCGACGAAGGCTTGCTGGGCTTCAGAGGCCTTGGCTTCGAAAGCCTT
Source organism: Variovorax paradoxus EPS (assembly GCF_000184745.1). Lineage (NCBI taxonomy): Bacteria > Pseudomonadati > Pseudomonadota > Betaproteobacteria > Burkholderiales > Comamonadaceae > Variovorax > Variovorax paradoxus. The sequence continues at coordinate 2,139,250 of NC_014931.1, forward strand.
GGAGAATTCTGCGCCGGTGCCTTGGGCAATGTCGTACAGGTGACGGCTGTAGGCGGCGGTCTTTTCGGCCAGGGGCTGGAACAGGCTGGCTTGCAGCGTCAGCAGTTCTTGAGCGTCCTTGACGTTCAGGGCGGCTTGGGCGGTGCCGGCGGCTTCGGCCAGGGCAGCCTTCGAAGCGGTCACGTTCAGTTCGACGAGCTTCTCGACGCCTTCGAAAGCCTTGGTGGTCAGGCCGAACAGGGTTTCGAGGTTTGCTTTTTGGGCGGCGAGGATTTGGTCAGCGGTCAGGGCCATTTGGGATCTCCAGAAGGGATGGTGGTCGATTCACGTTGCGCTGCGCCTCGTCGTCTTTGTTGCGGTGCAGCATGGCCTCAAGTATAGGCAGCTGAGTTCTGCGATCAAGGGGTTTTTGCTGCTGTGCAGCAATCTAGAGGGCGCTTTCTAAATCGGACCGCATCGCAGAATGCCGGGCATGCGCGCCTTCTATTCCGGTCAGTTCGTGTTGCCCCTGCCGCCGGGGCATCGCTTCCCCATGTCGCGCTACGCCTTGCTGCGCGATCGCCTCGAGGAGCATCTGCCCGCGGTCGAAATGGACCAGGCTCCCCGCGCCAGCGACGGCGAGCTGGCGCTGGCCCACACGCCGCAATGGATCGCCGCGATCAACGACGGCAGCGTGAGCCCGCAAGCGATGCGCGAGATCGGCTTTCCCTGGAGCGAGGCGATGGTCGAGCGCTCGCGCCGCTCCACCGGCGCCACCATCGCGGCCTGCCGCGCCGCATTCGCCGGCGGCATCGCGGCAAACATGGCGGGCGGAACACACCACGCCTATGCCGACAAGGGCGGCGGTTTCTGCGTCTTCAACGACGCGGCCGTCGCGGCCCGGCTGATGCAGGCGGAGCACGGCCGCACCGGCCGGCTGCTCAAGGTTGCGGTGATCGACCTCGACGTTCACCAGGGCAACGGCACCGCCAGCATCTTCCGCAATGACCCGAGCGTCTTCACGCTCTCGATGCACGGCCAGAAGAACTTTCCCTTCCGCAAGGAGGCCAGCGACCTGGACGTCGAACTGCCCGACGGCTGCGGCGACGCCGACTACCTCACTGCCCTGGAGCACGCCCTGGACGAACTCGACCGCCGCTTCTCTCCCGGACTCGTCATCTATCTCGCAGGCGCCGACCCCTTCGAGCGCGACCGCCTCGGCCGCTTGAAACTCAGCTTCGACGGCCTGGAGGCGCGCGACCGTCGCGTCTTCGACTGGACCTGGCAGCGCCGCATCCCGGTGGCCTTTGCCATGGCCGGCGGCTACGCCAGCGACATCGCCGAGACCGTGCAGGTGCAACTGGGCACCTTCCGGGTGGCCTTCGACTACTGGCGCCGCTGGCAAAATGCCGCGCGATGAGCTCCTCCTCCGCCGCCAAGCCCACCCCGAATTCCCGCAGCAGCTACCGTGCGTTCCGCAGCATCCCGACGCGCTGGGCCGACAACGACATGTACGGCCACGTCAACAACGTCGTCTACTACAGCTGGTTCGACACGGCGGTGAATGCCCTCCTCATCGAGCGCGGTGCGCTCGACATCCACCACGGCCAGACCATCGGCTTCGTGGTGGAGACCCAGTGCAACTACTTCGCGCCGATCGCGTTCCCCCAGACGGTGGAGGCGGGCATCCGCGTGGCGCAAGCCGGGCGTTCGAGCGTGCGCTACGAGATCGCGCTGTTCGCCGAGGGTGCCGACACCGCCGCCGCGCAGGGCCACTTCGTTCATGTGTACGTCGACCGGGCCACACAGCGGCCGATGCCGTTGCCCGAAGCCCTGCAACGCGTGGTCGATGCGCTGAAAGCCTGACCGCCGCGCCATGAAAAACGGCGCCCGAGGGCGCCGTCGTCTTTTGTCATGCGGCCTTCTGGCCGCGAAGGCTTACATCGCCTTCTTCATGGCCTTGATGTCGGCCTTGCCCTTTTCCTCGTCCGCCTTGGCCTGCTTCACGCAAGCCGACTTGGCGTCGCCGCTCTGGTCGTCGCACTTTTCCTTCGCGACTTCGTAGGTGGCCTTCACCTTCTCTTCGGCCACCTTGCGTGCGTTGCTGTCGCTCGGCTTGTATTGCTGTTCCAGTTCGGCTTTCGCGACGTCTTCCTTGCCCTTGGCTTCCTTCTGGCAGACGTCCTTGGCGTTGTCCTTCATCGTGTCGCACTGCGCCTTGGCGACCTTGTAGTCGGCCTCGATCTTTTCTTTCGCGACCTTGTGTTCGTCACCGGTCATCGCGCTGGCTTGCGTGGCGACGAAGCAGGTGGAAGCGAGGGCGAGCATGAGCAGGTGTTTTTTCATTGGAGTTTTCCTTCGAGGTTGTTGAAATCGTTTGTGTTTGTAGGTGGGTGTGGCGGTCAGTACTTTTCGTACCAGAGGGCATCGGGGGTGCGGCCATCGCGCGACTCCCATTCCTTCACCTGTTTCTCGGCTTCATCGCGGCTGATGCCGTGGCGTTCCTGGATGCGGCCGAGCAACTGGTCGCGCTTGCCGGCGATGACGTCGAAGTCGTCGTCGGTGAGCTTGCCCCATTGCTCCTTGACCTTGCCCTTGAGCTGCTTCCAGTTGCCTTCGATGGTGTCCTTGTTCATTGCGAATCTCCTTTGAGAGGTTGATTCGGCGGGCTGTGTCGCCGCCGTGAAATCAATGTCTCGTGCTCCATTCACCCTGACGGTAGGACGTGCTGTGCAGGCCGAGTAGGCAGAGGCCGACGCTGCCCGTGATAATCGAACGGACGCCGAAAAGTTTGAGACACCGCGCACCGACGACGACCATGATCATTCACAGCCTGCTCGACACCGACCTCTACAAGTTCACGATGATGCAGGTCGTTCTGCATCACTTCCCGGGCGCCCGGGTCGAGTACCGCTTCAAGTGCCGCAACCCCGGGGTCGACCTGGCGCAGTTCGCGGGCCAGATCCGCGACGAGGTGCGAAGCCTCTGTTCGCTGCAGTTCCGCGACGCCGAGCTCGCCTACCTGCGGTCCATGCGCTTCATCAAGAGCGACTTCGTCGACTTCCTCGGGCTTTTCCGGCTCAACGAGAAGTACATCAACATCATTCCCCAGCCCTCGGGCGAGCTCGAGATCCGCATCCAGGGGCCGTGGCTGCACACCATCCTGTTCGAGATCCCGGTGCTGGCCATCGTCAACGAGGTCTACTTCCGCAACACGCAGAAGAAGCCCGACATCGACGAGGGCCGCCGCCGGCTCGAGACCAAGATCACCCAGCTGCAGGACGCGGGCCTCGCCGACCTCAAGATCGCCGACTACGGCACGCGCCGCCGCTTCTCGAAGGACTGGCATGAAGAGGTGCTGCGCACCCTGAACTCGCGCCTGGGCGCCGTCACGCCGCCGCCGATGCAGGCCAAGCCCGGCGCGCGCCTGCCGCAACTCGCGGGCACCAGCAACGTGCTCTATGCGATGAAGCTCGGCCTGATCCCGCTGGGCACCATGGCACACGAATACCTGCAGGCCTGCCAGGCCCTCGGGCCGCGGCTGCGAGACAGCCAGATCTTCGGTTTCGAGAGCTGGGCGCGCGAATACCGCGGCGACCTGGGCATCGCGCTGTCCGACGTGTACGGCATGAGCGCGTTCCTGCGCGACTTCGACCTGTACTTCTGCAAGCTCTTCGACGGCGCCCGCCACGACAGTGGCGACCCCTTCCAGTGGGGCGAGCGCATGCTGGCGCACTACGTGGCGAACCGGGTCGATCCGCTCACCAAGACGCTCATCTTCAGCGACGGCCTCACGGTGCCGCGCACCATCGAGCTCTACCAGCAGTTCCGTGGCCGCTGCCAGCTGGCCTTCGGCATCGGCACCAACCTCACCAACGACCTGGGCTACGAGCCGCTGCAGATCGTCATCAAGATGATCAACTGCAACGGCCAGCCGGTGGCCAAGCTGTCGGACACACCGTCCAAGAACATGTGCGAGGACGAAAAATACCTGGCCTATCTGCGCCAGGTTTTCGAGATCGAGCATCCGGCCGCCTGACCTCGGCCCGGCCTTGGCCCGACCCCGGTCTGGTACGGTACGGCACCCATGAAAAAGACACTCCGACTGACCGCAGCCGCAGCGCTGCCCATGCTCTTTCCGGCCCTGGCCCGCGCCGCCGATTTCGATGGCGCCGTGCTCTCCCCGCTCTGGGGCGTGCCGTTCGCCGGCATCCTGCTGTCGATCGCGTTGCTGCCGCTGCTCGCACCTTCTTTCTGGCATCACCACTACGGCAAGATTTCCGCGGCCTGGGCACTGGCTTTCCTGGTGCCCTTTGCGGCCACCTACGGGGTGGGCCTCGCGGGCGGGCAGCTGGTGCATGCGTTGCTGGCCGAGTACATCCCGTTCATCATCCTGCTCACGGCGCTCTTCACCGTGGCGGGGGGCATCCACATCCGCGGCAACCTGCACGGTGCGCCGGGGCTCAACACGGCGATCCTCGCGATCGGCGCGGTGCTCGCGAGCTTCATGGGAACCACGGGCGCCTCGATGCTGCTGATCCGCCCGCTGATCCGCGCCAACGACAACCGCGTGCACCGGGTGCATGTCGTCGTGTTCTTCATCTTCATCGTCTCCAACGCGGGCGGCTCGCTCACGCCGCTGGGCGATCCGCCGCTGTTCCTCGGTTTCCTCAAGGGCGTGGGCTTCTTCTGGACGTTGCAGAACATCCTGCCCGACACGCTCTTCATCGTGGGCGTGCTGCTCGCGCTGTTCTATGCCATCGACCGCCACTACTACCGCAAGGAAGGCGTGCTGCCGGTCGACCCGACGCCCGACTCCCCGCGCCTGGGCTTCGACGGCGCCGCCAACTTCTGGCTGCTGGGCGGCGTGGTGGCGCTGGTGCTGCTGAGCGGCTTCTGGAAGTCGCCGGTCGCATTCGACGTGTTCGGCACCGAGGTCGGGCTGCCGGGGCTCGTGCGCGACGTGGGGCTCTTGCTGATCGCCTTCATCTCCTACAAGCTCACCGCGCCGAAGGTGCACGCCGACAACCAGTTCGAATGGGGCCCGATGGCCGAGGTGGCCAAGCTCTTCGCAGGCATCTTCCTCACGATCATCCCGGTGATCGCAATGCTCAAGGCCGGCACGCAAGGGCCGTTCGGCGCGGTCGTCTCGGCCGTGACGCGCCCCGACGGCCAGCCCGACCCCGCGATGTACTTCTGGGCGACCGGCGTGCTGAGTTCGTTCCTGGACAACGCGCCGACGTACCTCGTGTTCTTCAACACCGCGGGCGGCGACCCGGCCGCGCTGATGACCACTTACGCGAGCACGCTGGCCGCTATCTCGGCCGGCGCCGTCTTCATGGGCGCCAACACCTACATCGGCAACGCGCCCAACCTCATGGTCAAGGCCATCGCCGAGAGCCGCGGCGTGCCCATGCCGAGCTTCTTCGGCTACATGGCTTGGTCCGTGGCCATCCTGATCCCGCTGTTCGTCATTACCACCTTCCTCTTCTTTCGCTGAGTGAATACACCATGAGCAAGCCCAAGATCCTGGTCGCCCGCGCGATCTTTCCCGAAACCATCGAGCGCCTGTCGCAGCATTTCGAGGTCGAATCGAACCAGTCCGACGAGAGCTGGAGCAAAGAGCAACTCATCGCGAAGCTCAAGGGCAAGCAGGGCGCCTTCACCACCGGCAGCGAGCGCATCGATGCGGCCGTGCTCGACGCGAATCCCGACCTGAAGATCTGCGCCAACATGGCCGTGGGCTACAACAACTTCGACGTCGATGCGATGGCCGCGCACGGCGTGCTCGGCACCAACGCGCCCGACGTGCTGACCGAGACCACCGCCGACTTCGGCTTCGCGCTGCTCATGGCGACCGCGCGCCGCATCACCGAGAGCGAGCATTTCCTGCGCGCCGGCAAGTGGGAGAAGTGGAGCTACGACATGTTCGCGGGCTCCGACATCCACGGCGCCACGCTCGGCATCATCGGCATGGGCCGCATCGGGCAGGGCATTGCCAAGCGCGGCGCGCACGGCTTCGGCATGAAGGTGATCTATCACAACCGTTCGCGCCTCGATGCGACGCTCGAAGCCGACTGCAAGGCCAGCTACGTGAGCAAGGAAGAGCTGCTCAAGACCGCCGACCACGTCGTGCTGGTCGTGCCTTATTCGCCCGCTTCGCACCACACCATCGGCGCTGGCGAGCTCGCGCTGATGAAGCCGACTGCCACGCTGGTGAACATCGCGCGCGGCGGCATCGTCGACGACGCGGCACTGGCCGTGGCGCTGCGCGAAAAGCGCATCGCGGCGGCGGGCCTGGATGTGTTCGAGGGCGAGCCCAAGGTTCATCCCGACCTGCTGACTGTGCCCAATGTCGTGCTCACGCCGCATATCGCGAGCGCCACGGTGCCCACACGGCGCGCCATGGCCGACCTCGCGGCCGACAACCTCATCGCGTACTTCAGCGGCAAGGGGCCGCTGACGCCGGTCACGCCCGTGCCAGCGGCCACGAAGTAACTAACCGACACGCAGCGACTCTCCTTGGAACTGACTGAGTTGATTCTTCTCGCGCTGGCTGCGCTCGCCGTCGTGCAGCTCGTGCTGGTGATCTGGTTGCTTGCGCGCCGGCAGCCCAGGCCGGACCACAGCGAAATGCTCGGCGTGCTGGCCGCAATGGGCGCGGCCAACGAGCGCACAGAGCGCGAGCTGCGCCGCGAGATCGGCGAGAACTCGCGCGGTACGCGGCAGGAAACCGCGCAGGCCTTCGCGACCTTCCAGCAGTCGCTGGTGCAGCAGGGCGCCGAGGCCACGCGCACGCAGAACGCGCAACTCGACGCCTTCTCGCTGCAGCTCGCTTCGCTGCAGAAGACGCTGGCCGACACGCTCAACACCCAGCTGCAGGGCCTGAGCGAATCGAACGCACGGCGCCTGGCCGAAGTGCGCACGACGATGGAAACGCAGCTCGCGCAGCTTCAGCAGAGCAACACCGCCAAGCTCGACGAGATGCGCAAGACCGTCGACGAAAAGCTTCAGAGCACGCTCGAGGCGCGCCTGGGCGAGAGCTTCAAGCAGGTGGCCGACCGGCTCGAACAGGTGCACAAGGGCCTTGGCGAAATGCAGACGCTGGCCGTCGGCGTCGGCAGCCTGCAGCGCGTGCTGACCAACGTGAAGACGCGCGGCGTGTTCGGCGAGGTGCAGCTCGAAGCGCTGCTCGAGCAGGTGCTCACGCCCGAGCAGTACGCCAAGCAGATCGAGACCAAGCCGCGCAGCGGCCAGCGCGTCGATTTCGCGATCCGCTTTCCGGGCCGCGGCGACGACGGCGCGCCGGTGTGGCTGCCCATCGATGCCAAGTTTCCGCGCGACGACTACGAGCGCCTCATCGATGCGCACGAGCGCGCCGATGCGCCCGCCGCCGAACTCGCGGCCAAGGCGCTCGAAGCGCGCATCCGCCTGGAGGCGCGCTCGATCGCCGAGAACTACCTCGCCGCGCCGCACACCACCGATTTCGCGATCCTTTTCCTGCCGGTCGAGAGCCTCTACGCCGAGGTGCTGCGCCGCCCCGGGCTGATGGACGCCATCCAGCGCCAGCACCGCGTGACCCTCGCCGGCCCGACCACCTTGCTTGCGATGCTCAACAGCCTGCACATGGGCTTTCGCACGCTCGCATTGGAGCAGCAGGCCTCCGAGGTCTGGAAGGTGCTGGGCGCGGTCAAGACCGAATTCGAGCGCTATGGCGAATGGGTCGCGCGCATCAAGGAGCAGGTGGCCAAGGCCTCCGACACGCTCGACAAGGCAGACACGCGCGCCAAGCAGATGCGTCTGGCGCTGCGCAAGGTCGAGGCGCTGCCGGAGGCAGAGGCGCAGGTGCTGCTGCCGCCGACAGCCAACACCGATTCCGAGGGCGACGACACCCCGTGAAAGGCTCCGAACTGCTGCGTGTCATCGGCGCCCAGGTCTGCCTGCACGCCACGATGGCCGGTATGCGCCTGGCCACACCGCTGCTGGCGCTGCAACAGGGCTACAGCGCAGCGGCAGTCGGCGTACTGATCGCGCTGTTCGCGCTGACCCAGGTGTTCCTGGCCCTGCCAGCAGGGCGCTTCGCCGACCGGCACGGATTCAAGCGGCCGCTCTGGTTTTCGGTGATCGCGGCCGCGGGTGGCGCGGCGCTCGTGCTGGTCTTTCCGACCTTTCCGGCCATGTGCGTCGCGGCGCTGCTGACCGGCGGCGCCACCGGCGCGACCGTCATCGCCTTGCAGCGGCACGTGGGGCGTTCCGCCACCAACGCGACGCAGCTCAAGCGGGTGTTCAGTTGGCTGGCCATCGCGCCTGCAGCGGCCAATTTCGTCGGGCCTTTTCTCGCCGGCATGCTGATCGATCACGCCGGCCGCGCGCCAGCGGACATGCTGGCGTTCCGCGTCTGTTTCGCAGTCATGGCCCTCCTGCCGATCCTGTGCTGGATGCTCGCGCGCGGCGCGCACGAACCGCCGCGCACTGCGCCCGCCGTGGGTGCCGTGCCGACGCGGGCCTGGGACCTGCTGCGCGAGCCGATGTTCCGCCGCCTGCTGTTCGTGAACTGGCTGCAGTCGTCGAGCTGGGATGTGCACGCCTTCGTGCTGCCCGTGCTGGGACACGACCGCGGCATCAGCGCGTCGGTGATCGGGTCGATCCTCGGCGCGTTCGCCATTGCGGCGGCCGCGATCCGTGTGGTGCTGCCGCTCATCGCCTCGCGCGCCTCGGAGCGCAGCGTGATCCTGAGCTCCACCATCGTCACGGCGGCGGTGTTCGCGGTGTATCCGTTGCTCGACTCGGCCTTGACCATGGGCATGTGCTCGGTGATCCTCGGTTTCGCGCTCGGCGCGGTGCAGCCGATGGTGATGAGCATGCTGCACCAGATCACTCCGCACGCGCGGCACGGCGAGGCGCTGGGGCTGCGGCTGATGACCATCAATGCGTCGAGCGTGGCGATGCCGATGCTGTTCGGCTCGCTCGGGGCGCTGATCGGGATCGCGGGTGTGTTCTGGGTCGTGGGCGGCGTACTGGCGCTGGGAGCGCGAGCGACCTGGGGTTTGAAGCTCTAGCAGCAGGTGCGAAATCCACGTTACAAATAAGATCAATTCTCATCTGAATTGACATTTAACTGACTCATGGTCAGTATCGGCGCCTTCTTCAACGGCTTGAAGGCGTTCATGGACTCCCCGAATCCTGCCCCGACCGATCCGCGCCGCCGCATCGCGCTCGTGGCGGCGGTGTACCTCGGCAGCTTCATCGCGACGCTCGACGTGAGCATCGTCAATGTCGCGCTGCCCACGCTGCAGCGCGCGTTGTCCACCGATCTCGCCGGCCTGCAGTGGGTGATCGACATCTATGCGCTGTGCCTCTCGGCCTTCATCCTCTCGGCCGGGCCGGTCGGTGACCGCTACGGCCGCAAGCGCGCCTGGCTCGCCGGTGTGATCGTGTTCACGCTGGGTTCGGCGATGTGCGCGATGGCCGGCGACCTTTTCATGCTGCTCGCCGGACGGGCGGTGCAGGGCGTCGCCGGCGCGCTGATGATTCCCGGCGCGCTCTCGCTGCTGGCGCATGCGTTCCCCGAGCCCGCCAGCCGCGCGCGGGTGATCGGCGGCTGGTCGTCGTTCACGGCGCTGTCGCTGATCCTCGGGCCGATGCTGGGCGGGGTGCTGGTGGACCACGCGGGCTGGCAGAGCATCTTCCTCATCAACCTGCCGATTGGCGTGCTGACCGTGGGGCTCGGGCTCTGGGGCATTCGCGAGAGTTCGCACCCCGAGCATGCGGCGCTCGATCCGCTCGGGCAGGTGCTCAGCGTGCTGTGGCTCGGCGCGCTGACCTATGGACTGATCGCGGCCGGAATACGGCTTGGGCTCCAGTCGCGCCGCGACCGCGCTGGTGGCGGCAACCATCGGCCTCGCGCTGTTCCTGATGGTGGAAGCACGCGTGGAGCGGCCGCTGCTGCCGCTCGCGCTGTTCCGCGATGCGCGCTTCTCGGCCACCAACTTCGCTTCGTTCGTGCTCGGCTTCTCGTCGTACGCGAGCCTGTTTTTCTTCTCGCTCTTCCTGCAGCAGGTGCAGGGCTGGTCGCCCAGCGAGACCGGCTGGCGGCTCGTGCCGCAGTTCGTCGCAACCGGACTCATCGCCTCGCAGTTCGGCCGGCTGGCACGGCGCTACGACGTGCACACGCTCATGGTCGCGGGCTACGCGCTCATCGGCAGTTCGATGCTGCTGCTGACGCTGTTCTCGGCCGACACGCCCTATGTGCTGCTGGCGCTCCTGTTCGTGTTCCTCGGCGCGGGCACGGGTCTCGCGGTTCCGTCCACGAGCATGGCCGTGATGGCGTCCGTGCCCGCGCAACGCTCCGGCATGGCGTCGGCCACGATGAACGCGCTGCGCCAGGCCGGCATGCTGATCGGCATCGCGCTGCTCGGTACGCTGATGAGCACGCGGGCGACCACGCTGCTGGCCACCGCGCTCGAACAGGCCGGGCTGCGCGATGCGCAACAGGCGGCTGTCGCGGCCGTTTCGCGGCATGACCTGAGCGCGCTGGCTTCGCTCGATGCGGACACGGCGCGGACGCTGCTGGCCGGCGCACTCGCCGGCGGGTTCCATGCCGCCATGGCCTGCGCCGGAGTGGCGGGCTTGCTGGCTGCGGGATTGCTGGTGCGCGTCAGGCCGCGCGCCGCCGCTTTGACGGTTCGTGCCTGAGGCCGTACGACGCCATGCCCGCCGCTCTTGTGCCTGTGCGCTTGCGCCCACGAATTCGATCGACACCCGATCACGTGCTTCCCGCGGCCACTGCGCGCACGTCGCCCGTCGAGCAATACGAGAAAATCCGCAAGTTGACAATCGAGAAACGCTCCGGCCTCCCGCTCGCCGCCTTCGCCGCCACCGACAACGCGTTCGCAGGTCTCGGCAAGCAGGCGCCTGTGCCACGCGGTCTGCAGCTCGACACGGTCATCGACACCGCGCCCCCTCCGTTCACCGAGATTTGCCATGACACGAAGTGACCCGATCGCCGATTCCGTCCCAGCAGGCGAGGCCGAAGTCGCGCCGCGCCGGCGCACCAAGGCGCCCGAGATCCGTGCCGTCGCGCTGATGGACGCCGCCGAGCGCCTCTTCATCGAGAAGGGCATCGCCGCCACCAGCATCGACGATATCGCGGCCGGCGCGCAGGTGGCCAAGGGCACGTTCTACCTTTACTTTCCGTCGAAGGAAGCCATGCTCGGCGCGCTGCAGCAGCGCTTTGTCGATACCTTCTGCGAGCGCCTGCAGAACGCCATGGACCGCCATCGCCCAGGCAACCACCATGCGCGCCTGAAGGCCTGGGTGGAGACGGGCCTGGAAACCTACCTGGACAACGTCGCCCTGCACGACGTGGTGTTCCATGAATACCGGCCCGAAGACCGGCGCATGCGCAACGACAACGCGGTCATCACGCAACTCGTCGGCTTGCTCAAGGAGGGCGATGCCGCGGGTGTGTGGGAGGTGGAGGACGCGACGCTCACGGCCGTGATCCTCTTCAATGCGCTGCACGGCGTGGCCGACGATGCGGTGGCCATGGGGCCGGCCGGCGATCCTGCTGCTGGCCTTGCCGACCGCCGCCGCCGCGCCCGCGCGCTCACACGCTTCTTCGAGCAGGCGCTGCACCCGGACGTCGTTGATCCCGACATCTGAAGGAATTGACCGTGTTCCTTCGTGGAACACCGAGGAGCCGGCTTTGCCGGGCCTCTGGTGTTGCCCCCGGTAAGGGGTTGGCGAAGCGACACGAAGTGCACGCAGCCTGGGGGCTGGCTACAGCTTGTAGAAGCGCTTGATGTAGTCCCACGCGTCTTCGGGCGCGTCGACGTATTCGAAGAGCTTCACGTCGCCCGGCGAGATCACGCCCTCATCGACCAGGAAGTCGAAGTCGATCATCCGCTTCCAGTAGTCCGAGCCGAACAGCACGATCGGTACCGGCTTCGATTTCTTCGTCTGCACCAGCGTGATGACTTCGAACAGCTCGTCCAGCGTGCCGAAGCCGCCCGGGAACGCCACCAGCGCCTTCGCACGCATCATGAAATGCATCTTGCGGATCGCGAAGTAGTGGAACTTGAAGCTCAGCGCCGGCGTGACGTAGGGGTTGGCTTCTTCTTCCATCGGCAGCGCGATGGCCAAGCCGACCGAGATGCCGCCGCCTTCGTGCGCACCGCGATTGGCCGCCTGCATGATGCCGGGGCCGCCGCCGGTGCAGACGAAGAGCTTGTCCTGCGGCTCCTTGCCGTTGCTGTACTGCGCGACCAGCTTGCCGAAGGTGCGCGCCTTCTCGTAGTAGTGCGAGCTGCGTGCGAGGCGGCGCCAGCGCTCGGCGGCCACTGTGTCGCCGGCGGCATCGGCCTGCGCGATCAGCGCAGCGGCGTCTTCCTCGCTGCGAAAGCGGGCGCTGCCGAAAACCACCACCGTGTTCTCGATGCCGTGGGCGCGCTGCTCGAGGTCGGGCTTCATCAATTCGAGTTGCATGCGGATGCCGCGGGTCTCGCGGCGCAGCAGGAACTCGGGATCGGCGAAGGCTATGCGCGAGGGATCGGGATCGAGCGGAAGGCCTTTTTCGGAATGAGACTGGAGCGTGGCCCAAGCATCGGCAAGGCGTTTGTCGTGAAGATCGTGCGTGTTGTTCATGAATGACTCGGACAGAAGGACCTGATGGATTGTGCAGCGTTGCAACCGCCGTGCCCGACCAACGAAAAAGGCCCCTTGCGGAGCCTTTTTTCAGAGAGACGGTGACCGGCCGTAAGGCCGGGAACGCTCAGACGCGCTTGCGGTACTCGCCGGTGCGCGTGTCGATTTCGATCTTGTCGCCTTGCGCCACGAAAAGCGGAACGCCGACTTCGAAGCCGGTCGCGATCTTGGCAGGCTTCATGACCTTGCCCGAGGTGTCGCCCTTGACGGCCGGCTCGGTCCAGGTGATTTCGCGCTCGACGCTGGTCGGCAGTTCGACCGAGATGGCCTTGCCGTCGTAGAACACCACTTCGACGGCCATGCCGTCTTCCAGGTAGTTCAGCGCGTCGCCCATGTTCTCGGCTTCGACTTCGTACTGGTTGTACTCGGCGTCCATGCAGACGTAGAGCGGATCGGCGAAGTAGGAGTAGGTGCAGTCCTTCTTCTCGAGCACGATCTGGTCGATCTTGTCGTCGGCCTTGAAGACCACTTCGGTGTTGAAGTTGGCCACCAGGCTCTTCATCTTCATGCGCACGGTGGCGGAGTTGCGGCCGCCGCGGCTGTATTCGGTCTTGAGGACGACCATCGGGTCCTTGCCGTGCATGATGACGTTGCCGGCGCGGATTTCTTGAGCGATTTTCATAACAGGTTCTCTGGATGTTGGCCGCTCGGTGCACGGGGCCTTCTGCGACATCCGGCGACGTTCGAAACGTTTTTGCCGGTGTGGCGGGCCCCGAGGTACAGGTCTTGCGGCGGTTTTGCAGGTTTGGCGGAGAGCATCTCGAGTCTTGACGACCCGGGCCGAAATCCGCAAAGCCCGCTATTTTAGCTTTTTTGGGCGATCAGATGCCGCAGTTGGACGACCAGATCGTCCTGTGCGTACAGCCTGTCGCGCGCCGCCCGAGCCGTTTCCCGCCACAGCCCCGGCGTTTCCAGGGGCGGCAGGGGCTCGTCGTCGAAGCCGTTCCAGACGTGGTGAAAACGCCTCAGCGAGGGCGGGGCGCCGAGCCAGTCGAGCCAGGCGTTCAGCTTGGCGTGGTGGGCGTCGTCGTCCTGCGGATAGATCTGCCAGACCAGCGGTGCGCCGGCCCAAAGCGCGCGCACGAGCGAATCCTCGCCCCGCACGAAGTTCAGGTCGCAGGACCAGAGCAGGTGGTCGAAGTCCGGCTGCGTGAGATAGGGGAGGTATGAAATCGATAGCGCGCCATGCCCATGGAGCGCGGGGTTCTCTGGCGAAGCATTCGAAAAGTGCGCCTTCATGGCGTTGGCGGCGCGGCCCGCCGTCACCAGCAGCCGGGTGGGCTCGGGGCCTTCTGCCAACTGCGCGAGCAGCGCCGCCAGCGCGGGTGGTTCGTAGCAGAACAGGGAGACGAGGCGCTCGTTTTCTTTCCAGGGAATCTGCTGCGCCGCGAGCCAGGAGGCGCGATCGAAACCGGCCTGGCGTTCCGCGAGATCGGGCTCGCGCAGCAGTCCGCCGGTGGCGGGCGTGAAGCCGGGGTAGAAAAAGCGCTTGGTCAGCCCCGCGCCCGGTCCCTTGAACACCGGCGAGGGCAGGCCGTGCAGACGCTCGACGTACGGCTCGGCCGACAGGTATTCGAGATTGATCCACGCCCGGTGCGCGCCCTCAGCTGTGGCCGCTGCGGCAAAGCGTGCGACGAGTTCCGGCGCCGGCTCGCAGCCGAAGGCCTCGATGAGCACATCCGGCACCGGCCCGGCCACGGCCGCTCGCACTGCGACGGGGTCGCTCCAGTCGATCACCTTCACGCCATCGCAACCCGCGGGCGCCATCCAGTTCAGCGCCGTCCCGTCGTCGATCCAGAGCCGTACCCGTTCGCCCAGCGCGGCCAGTTGCCTGGCCAGCCGCCAGCAGACGCCGAGGTCGCCGTGGTTGTCGATGACCTTGCAGAAGATGTCCCATTGCATGTGCGTGCCCATGGTCGCGAGTGTGCCTGTGCCGGGAGGCAATTCAGGGCTCGGCTTGCTATGCTGGCCGTCACAACAACCCCGGAGAGAGAAAGACCATGAGGATGCAGACCCGTTCGCAGTTTTCCCTTCGTTCCGCCAGGACCGTGCTCGCTCTGTCGCTGGCCTTGTGCGGCATCGCGGCATGACCGGTGCGTCGGCCCAGACGAGCACCGCGCCGGCATCGCTCACGCCGCAGCAGCAGCGCTTTCACGACATATATAAAGAGCTGATCGAGATCAACACCACCCACTCGACGGGTGACAACACGCTGGCTGCGCGCGCCATGGAAAAGCGCCTGATCGAATCGGGCTTCGCGCCCGGCGACATCCAGATCTTCGAACCCTTCCCGAAGAAGGGCAACCTCGTGCTGCGCTTCAAGGGCAACGGCAGCAAGAAGCCGCTGCTCCTGCTGGCCCACATCGACGTGGTCGAGGCCCGGCGCGAAGACTGGAAGACCGACCCGTTCAAGCTGCAGGAAACCGGCGGCTACTTCACCGCGCGCGGCTCCATCGACGACAAGGCCATGGCCTCGGCGCTGGTGTCGGTGCTGGGGCAGCTCAAGCAAGAGGGCTTCAAGCCCAGCCGCGACATCATCCTGGCGCTGACCGCCGACGAAGAGCGTGGCGACGCGCTCAGCAACGGCGCCTTCTGGCTCATCAGCAACAAGCCCGAGCTGCTGCAAGCGGAGTTCGGCATCAACGAAGGGGGCGGCGGCGAACTGCGCGGCGGCAAGCCGAACCTGCACCGCATGCAGGTGGCCGAGAAGATGTACACGACCTACATGCTGGAGGCGCGCGACGTGGGCGGCCACAGCTCGGTGCCGACGAAGACCAATCCGATCTACGCGCTGTCCGCCGGGCTGGAACGGCTGGGCAACTACGCGTTCCCGATCAAGCTCGCGGACGTCACCAGGACCTACTTCGCGCGCAGCGCCCCGTTCGCCACCGGCCAGCTCGCCGACGACATGCGCGCCATCGGCACCGGCAATCCCGATGCCGGCGTGCTCGAACGCATGACGGCCAACCCCGCCTACAACGCGCAACTGCGCACCACCTGCGTGGCGACGATGGTGCAGGCCGGCCATGCCGAGAACGCGCTGCCGCAGTCGGCCAAGGCGACGGTCAACTGCCGCATCCTGCCGCACGACGATCCCGACGAAGTCGAGCGCCTGCTGACCCAGGCGGTGGGCAACGACAAGATCGTCGTGCGCAACATGGGCAAGCCGCTGCGCAGCCCGGCCTCGCCGCTGAACGGCGACCTCGTGAAGACGGTGGAATCGCTCACGCAGCAGATGTGGCCCGGCGTGCCCGTGGTGCCCGCGATGAGCACCGGCGCCACAGACAGCCGGTTCCTGCGCAATGCCGGTATTCCGATGTACGGCGTGACCGGCATGTTCCTCGAGCCAGCCGATGCGCGCGCGCACGGGCTGGACGAGCGCATCGAGATCCAGCGGCTGTACGACGGGCGAGAGTTCCTGTATCGGCTCGTTTCGGAAGTCGCGAAGTAAGCGGAAAAAGGGGCGCTGCGATCGCAGCGCCCCTCGTTCGGTCAGGGCGTGAAGCTGTCGCCCAGCACGATGCCTTCGCGCCGCGGGTCCGCGCCGCCGGTGAGCACTGATTTGCCGCCCACGTTCGTGCGGATGATGGTGCTTACGCCACTGGATTGGGCGCCGAAGTTCACCACGTGGCCCAAGCCGCGGAGCCCCTCGATCAGCGGGTCGTTCTTGCCGTCGTTGGTAGTGTCGACGTTGGGATGCTCGCCCCCCACGTTTGTAAGGCTGTAGGTGGCGCCGGGAGGCGTAGGTGGTGGGGTGTTGGTGGCACCGAAGTCGACCAGCGAGGTGGCCTGCTGGGCGTCGAGGCCCCAGTCGAGCGCGCCAACCAGTGTCTTCACCACGTACTGGATGATCGTGCCGCCTCCGGGCGAGCCGGTGCCCATCACGAACTCGCCCATGCTGCCGTCGCCGTTCTTCTTGAACACCAGCGTCGGCGCCATCGTGCTGCGCGGACGCTTGCCCGGGGCGACACGGTTGGCGACCTTGATGCTTGGGTCCTTGGTGTCGTTCGGGTTGGCCGAGAAGTCGGTCAGCTGGTTGTTCAGCATGAAGCCCTGCGTCATGTGGAACGAACCGAGCGTGCTTTCGACCGTGGTCGTCATCGTCACCACGTTGCCCTGTTTGTCGACCACGGTGAAGTGCGTGGTGCCGTGTTCCTCGGTCTTGTCGATGCCCAGCGGCGCGCTGGGCAGGACGCCCGCTGTTGCCAGTCCCATGCTCTTGGATGGGTTGATGAGGTCGTAGCGCTTGCGCAGGTAGGACTTGTCGAGCATGGTGTCGGCCGAGCCACCCGGCAGCGGGACAAAATCAGTGTCGGCCACGTACTTGTCGCGGTCGGCGTAGGCCAGGCGCTCGGCCTCGCTCACCATGTGCACGGCCATCACGGTCGGCTTGCCGCCCTCGATATCGATGGCGGTGGGCTTTTGCTGGCCCATGTCGAAGTTCTCCAGGATGCCCAGTGTCTGCAGCACTGCGATGCCCCCCGAGGACGGCGGCGACATGCTGCATACGTAGTAATCACGGTAGGTGCCGCAGACCGGGTCGCGGCGCTTGGCCACGTAGTTGGCCATGTCGGCCATGGTCGTCTTGCCCGGTGTGATGGCGGAGCCGTCGACAGCCGCCGTGACTGCGATCTTGTCGACGATGGCCTGCGCGATCGGGCCGGTGTAGAAGCCATCGGCCCCCTGGGTGGCGAGGGTAGTCAGCGTCTGGGCGTAGGCCGGGTTCCTGAGCTTGGTGCCCAGCGCCTTGGGCGTGCCATCGGCGTTGAAGAAATAGGCGGTTGCCTCGGCGTCGCGCTTCAGTTCGGCTTGCGACGTGGAGATCGCGGCGGCCATGCGGCCACCGATCGAGAAGCCGTCCGATGCGAGCGTGATGCCGTAGCTGAAGAGGTCTTTCCACGGCAGCTTGCCGTGGTCCTTGTAGGCGATGTCGAGCATGCGCACCGCGCCCGGCGTGCCGATCGAGCGACCGCTCGCGCGCAGCGGCGAGGGCTTGGGCGCGGTCTTGTCGCTCACATCGTCGATGTAGCGCAGGTAGTTCTCGGTGGCCGCGGCCGGAGCGGTCTCGCGCCCGTCGTAGGCCTGTACCTTCTTCGTCTTCGCGTCGTAGTGCAGCATGAACGCACCGCCGCCCAGGCCGCTGGATTGCGGCTCGACCAGGCCGAGCACGGCCTGCACCGCCACCGCCGCGTCGACCGCACTGCCGCCGGCCTTGAGCACGTCGCAGCCCGCGCGCGTGGCCAGCGGATGGTTGGCCACCACCATGTAGTTCTTCGCGTAGACCAGTTTGTGGCCGAGCACATAGCCCGAGGCGGGCTCGGGCGCGGCGGGGTCGCCCGGATTGCCTGAGCCCACAACGACCGGGCTGCCGCTCTCGCCGATCAGACAGCCCTTGGCGGCTTCGGCCGCAGCGGCAGCTTCGTTTGCGGCGTTGGCCGCGACGATCGCCGCGATCAGCGCAGCGTCGTTGTTCTGTCCGCTACCGCCGCCGCCGCAGCCGGCCACGGTCAATGCAAGCGCCAGGGGTGAAAGTACCCACCAGGCGCGCGCCTGGATCTTCTTCGTCATGGAATTCTTCCCTAATGGTTTTGGTGAAACGACACGGGCGCTCCTCGCGCCCGTTTTTCATCATCAGCATATTTCATTCCAGTCAGCTCGGGGTTTGCGCGCAGGCCTGCGACGCGGGTTCAGCGTGACGCCACAATAGCCGCCATGTCAGACGTGCATTCCGATCAACTGCTCAGCGAGGTCGCGGCACTGCCGCAACTGCCGGGCGTGTACCGCTACTTCGACGCCGCCGGCGCGGTGCTCTACGTGGGCAAGGCGCGCAACCTCAAGAAGCGCGTCGCCAACTATTTCCAGAAGAGCCACGGCGGCACCCGCATCGGCCACATGATCTCGAAGATCGTGCGGATGGAGACCACCGTGGTGCGCTCCGAGGCCGAGGCGCTGCTGCTCGAGAACAACCTCATCAAGACGCTCAAGCCGCGCTACAACATCCTGTTTCGCGACGACAAGAGCTACCCCTACCTGAAGATTGCGTCGCACGCGTTTCCGCGCCTGGCCTATTACCGCGGCTCGGTCGACAAGAAGCACCGTTACTTCGGCCCGTACCCGAGCGCCTGGGCGGTAAAGGAATCTATCCAACTGCTGCAGAAGGTGTTCAAGCTGCGCACTTGCGAGGACACGGTGTATGCCAATCGCACGCGGCCTTGCCTGCTGTACCAGATCAAGCGCTGCACCGGTCCTTGCGTCGGCTACATCACGCCCGAGGCCTATGCGCAGGACGTGGCCAGCGCCGAGGCCTTCCTGATGGGCGACACGCAGCTCGTGCTCTCCAAGCTGGAGCAGCGAATGACCACGCACGCCGAGAAGCTCGAGTTCGAGCAGGCGGCAGAGCTGCGCAATCAGATGTCGGCGATCTCGCGGGTGCTGCACCAGCAGTCGATCGAGATCGCATCGGACAAGGACGTGGACATCCTTGCGGTCAAGGTGCAGGGCGGCAAGGCCTGCGTCAACCTCGCGATGGTGCGCGGCGGACGCCATCTGGGCGACCGGCCCTACTTTCCGGTGCACGTGGAAGACGCCGCGCAGATCCACCATGGCGAGATGGATGCGGAACAGGGTGTCGAAGCAGTCGCGGCCGATCCCATCGAAGTGCAGGTGCTCGAAGCCTTCATCGCGCAGCACTACATCGACGTGCCGGTGCCGGCCACGCTGGTGCTGAGCCACCTCGTGAGCCGCGAGCTGATCGAGGCGATCTCGCAGCAGGCCGGCGGGCGCGTGACGGCGGTGTTCCAGCCGCGCGAGCAGCGTCGCCACTGGCTCGAGATGGCGGAGACGAATGCGGGCCTGCAGCTGGCTCGCCTCTTGGCCGAAGAAGGTTCGCAGCAGGCGCGCACCCGCGCACTGGCCGAGGCGCTCGAGCTCGCGTGCGACGACCTGGACAACTTCCGCGTCGAATGCTTCGACATCTCGCACACCGCCGGCGAAGCCACGCAGGCCTCGTGCGTGGTGTTCGAGCACCACACGATGCAGAACAAGGAATACCGCCGCTACAACATCGAAGGCATCACGCCGGGCGACGACTACGCCGCGATGCGCCAGGTGCTGCATCGCCGCTACGGCAAGCTGGCCGAGGCGATGGCGGCCGAGACCGAGGCGCTGCCACCCGGCGACGCAGAGAGCGAAGGCATAGAGGGGAGCGAGGCATCGCCCAAGACCCGGACCGCGCGCATGCCCGAACTGGTGCTGGTCGACGGGGGCAAAGGCCAGGTGTCGATGGCGCGCGAGGTGTTCAGCGAGCTGGGCCTGCCGCTGTCGCTGATCGTCGGTGTCGAGAAGGGCGAGGGCCGCAAGGTCGGCCTTGAAGAACTCGTGTTCGCCGACGGCCGCGAGAAGGTCTATCTCGGCAAGGACTCGGCGGCGCTGATGCTGGTCGCGCAGATCCGCGACGAGGCGCACCGCTTCGCCATCACCGGCATGCGGGCCAAGCGCGCGAAGGTGCGGGTGGGCGGCAGCCAGCTCGAAGATATTCCGGGCATCGGGCCGAAGCGCCGGGCGCGGCTGCTGCAGCGCTTCGGCGGCATCCGCGGCGTGGCCGCGGCGAGCGTGGAGGACATCGCCTCGGTGGAGGGCATCGCCACCGACCTTGCCGAAGAAATCTACAAGGCTTTGCACTGAGAGCCGAATCAAGCTGCGGGGTCATCCCGCCGTGACACAATCGCCCGCATGTTCTGGACCCTACCGACCATCATGACCTGGACGCGCATCGTCGCGATCCCTTTGATCGTCGGCGTGTTCTACCTGCCGATGGCCGAGCCGATGCGCAACCTGATCGCCACGGTCATGTTCATCGTCTTCGCGGCCACCGACTGGCTCGACGGCTATCTGGCCCGCAAGCTCAACCAGACCTCGTCCTTCGGCGCTTTCCTCGATCCGGTGGCGGACAAGTTTCTGGTGTGCGCCGCGCTGCTGGTGCTGGTGCATCTGCAGCGCGCCGATGTGTTCGTGGCGCTCATCATCATCGGCCGCGAGATCGCCATCTCGGCACTGCGCGAATGGATGGCGCGCATCGGTGCCGGCAAGAGCGTGGCGGTCCACATGATCGGCAAGGTCAAGACGACCGTGCAGATGGTCGCGATTCCATTCCTGCTCTATGACGGGCACCTCTTCAAGGTGATCGACACCGGCCTCTGGGGCCAGTGGCTGATCTGGATCTCGGCGGTGCTCACCGTCTGGTCGATGGTCTATTACCTGCAGAAGGCCATTCCGGAGATTCGGGCGCACTCCAAATGACGGCGGCGGCCACCGTGCCCGGCCCGGGCGGCTCGGGGTGGCTGCGGGCCATGCCGGCGGTCTTCGTGCTGATCTGGAGCACGGGCTTCATCGTTGCGCGCTATGGCATGCCCTATGCGCCGCCGCTCAAGTTTCTTGCCGTACGCTATGCGCTCTCGCTCGTGTGCTTCGGCGTGTGGGTCGCGCTCGCGAAGGTCGCATGGCCGAAGGAGCGATCGCAATGGGGGCATCTCGCAGTCACGGGTGTGCTGATGCAGGCGGGGTATCTCGGTGGTGTCTGGGCCGCGGTACACGCTGGCATGGGCGCGGGGCTGGTGGCGTTGCTGGTCGGCATCCAGCCGGTGCTCACCGCGATCTGGCTGTCTTTCAACGGCGGGCGCATTTCGAAGCGGCAGTGGGCCGGACTCGTTCTCGGGTTCGCGGGCCTGGTGCTCGTGGTCTCGCGCAAGTTCGGTCAGGGCACCGAGGTCAGCGCGCTGACGATGGCGCTCACCGTCTTCGCGCTTTTGTCGATCACGGCGGGCACGCTGTACCAGAAGCGTTTCGTCGCACCGTGCGACGTGCGCAGCGCGAGTGCCGTGCAGATGGCGGCCGCGCTGCTCGTGACCTTGCCCTTTGCGGCCATGGAGTCGCAAGGCATCGAATGGAACGCGCACTCGACCGGCGCGATGGCCTGGTCGGTGCTGGCGCTGTCACTGGGCGGCAGTTCGCTGCTCTACATGCTGATCCAGCGCGGCACGGCCACGGCCGTCACCAGCCTGCTGTACCTCGTGCCGCCATGCACGGCGGTGATGGCATGGCTGCTGTTCGCGGAGCCGATCACGCTGGTGACGCTGCTGGGCATCGGGCTCACCGCGATCGGTGTGAGCCTGGTGGTGCGCAGCGAGCGCTGAACCTCAGCGCGCCCCCGTCTTCCCAGTCTTCGCCGGCTTCCAGGGCTCGCCGCGAAACTGCTCCGCGAGGTGATCGACCAACAGCCGTACGCGGCGCGGTGTCTTCGGCCGCCAGGGTGCAATCCAGTGGATGTCGGCATCGGGCATCGTGTACTGCGGCAGCACGCGCACCAGTTCGCCGCTGGCCAGTTGCGGCGCGATGTCCCAGAGGCTGCGCAGCATTACGCCGTGGCCCGCCATGCACCAGTCGCGCACCATCTCTCCCGAATTGCTCGCGAGCGGCCCCTGCACGCGAACGCGCGCGGTGCTGCCGTCGCGCACATGGCGCAGCGTCCAGAGTACGAACTGGCGCTGGTTGACCTCGCCGTTCTCGCGCGCGACCAGGCAGGCGTGCGAAGTCAGTGCATCGACCGTGGCCGGCATGCCGTGCTGTGCGATGTACGAGGGCGCTGCCGCCAGCACGCGCTGGTTGCGCGCGATGCGCCGCGTGACCCAGTCGGCCGCGCGGTGCTGCTGCACGGCCCACAGCCACAGCGCGCCGTCGTAGCCTTCGGCCCCGAGGTCGGGCAGTTGCTCGGTCAGCAGCAGTTCGATCTGCAACGCGGGGTGCCGCGCCTGGAAGGCGGCCAGCGCCGGTCCAAGCCAGCGCCTGCCGAACCCGAAGGTGGCGGCAAGGCGGATCGTGCCGACCAGTTCGTTCTGCCGCTCGCCGAGTTCGCTTTCGAGTGCTGCAAAGCCTTCGAGCAGCGCACGCGCATGCAGGCACACCGCCTCGCCCTCGGCCGTGACACTGAGCCGGCGCGTGGTGCGGTCGAACAGCCGCTGTCCGAGCCGGCCCTCGAGCGCACCCAGCCGCTTGGTGATGACGGAGGGCACGACGTCGAGCGTGGCGGCCGCGCCGGCGAGGCTGCCCTGATCGCGAATCGCCAGCACCAGTTCGAGATCGCTGCGTTCCAGCGAGGAAGGATTCATGCCGTTCCGGAAAGTATGAATTGGCTGATTGTTGCTTGATGATCGCGAGGGCGCAACGCACAATCGTTCCGTGACTGCCTCCTTTCTCTCATTCCCCCCCTTCGACATGGAGCGCAACGGCGTGCGCATCCATGGCCGCATCGGCGGCACGGGCGCGCCGCTGCTGTTGCTGCACGGCCATCCGCAGACGCATGCGATCTGGCATCGCGTGGCACCGCAATTGGCCGAGCAGTTCACCGTGGTCGCAGTGGACCTGCGTGGCTACGGCGACTCGGGCCGGCCGGCGGCCGATGCCGAGCACGCGGTCTACAGCAAGCGCGAGATGGCGCTCGATGCACTCGCCGTCATGCGACACCATGGCTTCGAGCGCTTCGGCGTGCTGGCGCACGATCGCGGCGCGCGCGTGGCGCACAGGCTCGCGGCAGACCATGCCACTGCGGTCGAGCGCATGCTGCTGCTCGACATCGCGCCCACGCTCGCGATGTACGAGAACACTTCCGAGGCGTTCGCGAAAGCCTATTGGCATTGGTTCTTTCTGATCCAGCCGCCGCCGCTGCCCGAGGCGCTGATCGCCTCAGATCCGGTGCGCTATGTGCGCAGCGTGATGGGCGGTCGGCATGCAGGCCTTGCGCCTTTCGCGCCCGAGGTGCTGGCCGAGTACGAACGATGCGCCGCCATCCCCGGCACGGCCGAATCCATCTGCGAGGACTACCGCGCCTCCGCCACCATCGATCTCGTGCACGACCGCGCGGACCTCGCCGCCGGCCACAAGCTCGGGCAGCCGCTGCGCGTGCTCTGGGGCGAGCACGGCGCGGTGGGCAAGTGCTTCGATGTGCTCGCGCTGTGGCGTGCGTGCGCCAACGACATCTCAGGCCGCGCGCTGCCGTGCGGCCACTACGTTCCCGAAGAAGCCCCGGCCGAACTGCTCGCCGAGGCGCTCGCATTCTTTTCACCCATCCAACAAGCAGGAGCCAATCCATGAGCACCCACAGAATCGCAGTCATCGCCGGCGACGGCATCGGCAAGGAGACCATGCCCGAGGGCCTGCGCGTGGTCGATGCGGCGGCGCGCAAGTTCGGCATCGACCTGAAGTTCGACCACTTCGATTTCTCCAGCTGGGACTACTGCGAGAAGCACGGCAAGATGCTGCCCGACAACTGGAAGGACCAGATCGGCGGCCACGATGCGATCTTCTTCGGCGCGGTGGGCTGGCCCGAGAAGATTCCCGATCACATCTCGCTCTGGGGCTCGCTGCTGCTGTTCCGCCGCGAGTTCGACCAGTACATCAACCTGCGCCCCGCGCGCCTCATGCCCGGCATCATTGCGCCCGTCGTGCGCCGCGATGGCACGCCGCGCCAGCCCGGCGAGATCGACATGTACATCGTGCGCGAGAACACCGAAGGCGAGTACTCGAGCATCGGCGGGCGCATGTACGAAGGCACGCCGCGCGAGATCGTGGTGCAGGAAACCGTGATGTCGCGCGTGGGCGTGGACCGCGTGCTCAAGTTCGCGTTCGAGCTCGCGCAGTCGCGGCCGAAGAAGCACCTGACGAGTGCCACCAAGTCGAACGGCATCTCGATCACCATGCCCTACTGGGACGAGCGCGTGGCCGAGATGGCGAAGAACTACGCGGGCGTGAAGCTCGACAAGTTCCACATCGACATCCTCACCGCGCACTTCGTTCAGCGCCCAGACTTCTTCGACGTGGTGGTGGCGAGCAATCTCTTCGGCGACATCCTCTCGGACCTCGGGCCGGCCTGCACCGGCACCATCGGCATCGCGCCGAGCGCCAACCTGAACCCAGAGCGCACCACGCCGTCGCTGTTCGAACCGGTGCACGGCTCGGCGCCGGACATCGCGGGCAAGGGCATCGCGAACCCGATCGGGCAGATCTGGTGCGGCGCGATGATGCTGGAGTTCCTCGGCCACAAGGAGGCGCACGACGCGATCCTCTCGACCATCGAGAAGGTGCTCGCGCCCCAAAGCGGAGCACCGCGTACACCGGATATCGGCGGCACCGCGAGCACCAGCGACCTCGGAAAGGCAATCGCTGAAGCGCTTTGAAAAGTACTTCACGAAACGTGCCGAAAAGTGCGCGACGAAACGCCCCTAAAATCGCGCGCTCCGCTGTTCTGCATGCCGTCGTGTCTTATTGACACCCCGCAGGGCAGTGGTTGTAATCCTCGCTGGCAGCGCGCTGCCGAGGCGTCAGGCCTGCCAAGCTCTTGAGTCGCACCCACCCGCGGCCAGGTCGCAGCTGACGAAAGCCGACCAACTTTTTCTCTACAAGGGGCCCTTGTGAACAAGACCGAACTGATTGAGCACATCGCAAAGAACGCCGATATTTCCAAAGCAGCTGCCACCCGCGCGCTCGAATCCACCATCGGCGCCATTCGTACCACGCTCAAAAAGGGCGGCTCCGTTTCGCTCGTCGGTTTCGGCACTTTCGCAGTAGGCAAACGGGCCGCCCGCACCGGCCGGAATCCCCGCACCGGCGACGCGATTAAAATCAAGGCAGCCAAGATTCCGAAGTTCCGTCCGGGCAAGGCGCTGAAAGACGCGCTGAACTGAGACTAGACTCGGAGAGTATTCCGGTGGGGTGCTTAGCTCAGTTGGTAGAGCGGCGCCCTTACAAGGCGTAGGTCGGGGGTTCGAGCCCCTCAGCACCCACCACCACCCAGATGCAAAGGCGAACACCAGTTCGCCTTTTTTATTGCCGTCCGACATCCGTCGAAAAAGAGTGTTCAAGCATGTTTGATTTCTTCCGCAAGTACAACAAGATCGTCATGATTTTCTTGTTCTTGCTGATCATTCCCTCGTTCGTGCTCTTCGGTGTGGAGCGTTACCAGGGCTCCGGCCGCGACGAGAAGGTTGCCCACATCGAAGGCGGCGACATCACCAAGCCCGAGTGGGATGCGCAGCATCGCATTGAGACGGACCGCATCCGCCAGCAGTCGCCCAACGTCGATCCGACGGTGCTCGACTCTGACGCCTTGCGCTACGCCACGCTGGAGCGCATGGTGCGCGACCGCGTGCTGGCCGCAGCCGCCGCCAAGGCGAACATGACCGTCTCCGAAGATCGTCTCTCGCGGATATTCGCGCAGGATCCGGGCCTCGCGTCGTTCCGCACGCCCGACGGCAAGTTCGACCGCGAGACCTTCCTTCGCGTGACGGGCCGCACGCCCGAGCAGTACGAAGCGCAGGTGCGCGCCGACATGTCCACGCAGCAGGTGCTGCTCGGCGTGTCGGGCACGGCCCTCACGCCGCCGGCACTGGTGGCCGCCACGGTCAACGCCTTCTACGATCGCCGCGAAATCCAGGTGGCCCGCTTCGCTCCCGATGGCTTCGCCTCGAAGGTGACAGTGAGCGACGCCGACATCGAGGCCTACTACAAGGACCACACCTCGCAGTTCCAGGCGCCCGAGCAGGCCAACATCGAATACCTGGTGCTCGACCTCGATGCGGCCAAGAAGAACGTCGTCGTCAACGAAGCCGACCTCAAGACCTACTACGAACAGAACACCGCGCGCTTCGGCACGAAGGAAGAGCGCCGCGCGAGCCACATCCTGATCACCGCGCCGGCCAGCATGTCCGCGGCCGATCGCGAAAAGGCGAAGGCCAAGGCCGAGCAGCTGCTCGCCGAAGTGAAGAAGGCGCCGAACACTTTCGCCGACGTCGCGCGCAAGAACTCGCAGGACCCGGGCTCGGCCGAGAAGGGCGGCGACCTCGATTTCGTCACCAAAGGCGCGATGGTCAAGCCGTTCGAAGACGCGATGTTCGCGTTGAAGAAGGGCGAGATCAGCGGCGTCGTCGAAACCGAGTTCGGCTATCACATCATCCATCTCGTCGACATCAAGCCGGCTGTGGTGCCGCCCTTCGAGCAGGTGCGCGCGACCATCGAAAGCGAAGTCCGCGCTGCGCAGGCCGCGCAGGAATTCGCCAAGGCCGCCGAGGTGTTCACCGATGCGGTGTACCAGCAGCCCGACAGCCTCAAGCCCGCTGCGGAAAAGCTCAAGCTCACGATCCAGACCGCGACCAATGTCCCGCGCACCCCCGCGCCGGGCGCCAAGGGCCCGCTGGCCAGCCGCAACTTCCTGAGCGCGCTGTATGCCAGCGACTCGCTCGAGCGCAAGCAGAACACCGAAGCGATCGAGGTCGGTTCCAGCCAGCTCGCCTCGGGCCGCGTGACGCAGTACACGCCCGCGCATCCGATCCCGCTGGCCGAGGTCAAGGACAAGATTCGTGCGCAGCTCGTCACCGAGCGTGCAGCCGTGCTGGCCAAGACCGAAGGCGAAGCCAAGCTCGCGGCTTGGACCGCCAAGGCGGATGGTGCGACCTTCGCTGCCCCGGTCACCGTCTCGCGCATCGATGCGCAGTCGCAACCCATGCCGGTGATCGACGCTGCGCTTCGTGCCAACGCAGCCAAGCTGCCTTCGCTGGTGGGCGTGGACCTGGGCGCGCAAGGCTACGCGGTGGTGCGTGTGACCAAGGTGGTTCCGCGCACGCCGCCGCCGCCCGAGCAGGCGCAGCAAGAGAGCGCGCAGGTCGGCCAGTCGGTGACGGCGGCAGAGGCCGATGCGTACTACAAGCTGCTGAAGGAACGCTTCAAGGCCGAGATCCTCGTGCCGAAGCCGGCGGACACGCTGCCTGTGGCATCCGCCCGCTGACGCGAGGCTGCTCCGCAAAACGAACGCCCGGGTCGATGACCCGGGCTTTTTTTTGGTCGCACGTGGGACAAGCGCGGCCTGCGCTTCTTGCCAGAATCCGGCGCATGGGAACCCTCTACCTCGTGCGCCATGGGCAAGCCAGTTTCGGCGCTGCCGACTACGACAACCTGAGCGAACTCGGGCACCGGCAGTCCGTGCGCCTGGGTGAATATTGGCGCGAGCGCGGCATGGCATTCGATGCCGTCATCACCGGCACCTTGAAGCGGCATCGCCAGACATGGGAGGGCATTGCCAAGGGCCTGGGGCTGGAGCGAGACGACGTGCTGCCGTGGCCGGGGCTCAACGAATACGACAGCGAAGCGGTCATCGCCACGATCCACGAAGGCAAGCTCGAGAAGCCGGATTCACCCGAGATGTACCGCCATCACTTCCGCTTGTTGCGCCAGGGCCTGGGCGCCTGGATGCAGGGCAAGACGGCGCCGGCCGGCATGCCGAGCTATGTCGACTTTCTCGCCGGTGTGACGACTGCGCTCGACCACGTGCGTGACCGGCATCACGGTGCGAAGGTGCTGGTGGTGTCGAGCGGGGGGCCGATCAGCACCGCGGTCGGTCACGTGCTGGGCACGAGCGCGGAGACGACCATCGAGCTCAACCTGCGCATCCGCAACACCTCGGTGACGGAGTTCGCGTTCACGCCGAAGCGCCACATGCTGGTGACCTACAACACGCTGCCGCACCTCGACGGGCCGGCGTACGAGGACTGGGTCACGTACTCCTGATATCCCCCTGGATCGCGCTGCGCCGTGTCAGGCCTGCCACACGCCGTAGCCGGCCTTGCGCAAGGCGATGCCCAGGTCGACCTCCATCAGGCGCGCGTCGTCGTAGGGCATCGGGTTGTAGCGCTCATAGAGCGCGGGCAGCAGGCGCAAGCCGAACTCCTGCACGAAGCTGTTGGCCTGGATGCCGGCCTTGTGCTTGTCGAAGCGGATGTCGGGATCCAGCCCGGTCATGCCCACATAGACGAAGGGCTTGCCGAGCTGGTAGTCGGGATTGGCGCGCCTGAAGCGGCTGCTGTTCCACACGCGATCATCGAGTTCGACCACGTAGACGTGGTGCTTGGCGCGTGGCTTGCGGGGCATGGGGTCCGCGGCCTGGCCGCACGGTGCGGCTTCGGCAAGGCCGCGGGGTATCAGCTCTTGCGCTTGATCAGGCCATAAAGGATCAGCAGCACGATCGCTCCCAGCACGGAGGCGATGAAGCCGGCGCCCTGGCCCGCGGTGTACCAGCCCATGGCCTGGCCGACATAGGTGACGATCAGCGAACCCGCAATGCCGATCAGCGTCGTGACGATGAAGCCCGCGGAATCGTCGCCCGGCTTGACGGCGCGTGCCACCAGACCCACGACGAACCCGATCAGAATAGTCCAGACGATGCTCATGAAGAAATTCCTTTGGCGGTGAAGTGGAAGTGGCGAAAAGCCGTGCCCATCTGCGCGGGCCGCATCGATGATAGCGGAGCCATGTGAGCGGTCGCACCCGTGATGTGCATCGGCGCAGTGAACGGAAATTTCTGCCGCAAGGTCGGCGGCGAGCGCGCTGCGGCGTCCTACAGCGCACGGGTGCATGCCGGGCTATACCGGTGCATGCTTGAAAAATTACCCGAAGCCGTCGGCCGCGCACTACACGGCGTGCGCGCCGGTCTGGACAACATCGTTTTCAACACGCTCGGCCTGCGCGAAGGCATGGCGTCGATTGCGGTGACCAGCGTGGCATTTGCCGACCATGCGCCGATACCGCAGCGCTACACAGCCGATGGAGAAGGCGTCTCGCCGCCTTTGCAATGGACGGGGCTGCCTTCGGGCGTCGCATCGCTGGTGCTGATCGTGGAGGACGCTGACTCGCCCACGCCGAATCCGCTGGTGCATGCCATCGTGGTCGGCTTGAGGCCCGAAGACGACCGGCTGGTGGAGGCCGCCATTCCCGGCAACGATCAGGAAGGCGCCGGTTTGCACGTCGGGCGCAATTCGAGCCTGCAGGCCACCTGGCTGCCGCCGGACCCTCCGCCCGGCCATGGTGTGCATCGCTACGCTTTCCAGTTGTTCGCGCTCGACACCGTTCCCGTGTTTTCAGAAGAGCCAGGGCGCGACGAGGTATTCGGCGAATTGCGCGATCACGCGGTTGCCAGCGGCCTGCTGATCGGCACGTGCGAGCGATCCGATGGCTCCATCAAGATAGAAGAGGCCGCCGGCGCCCCGGGCCCTCTGGCGACGGGCTGAATGTGAATTTCAACCACATCGCAACTCGCTGAGGCCGAAACCGCGATTTTTCACGCTACAATTGCGGGCTCTGC
The DNA here is from genome assembly GCF_000184745.1 of Variovorax paradoxus EPS. Classification (NCBI taxonomy): domain Bacteria; kingdom Pseudomonadati; phylum Pseudomonadota; class Betaproteobacteria; order Burkholderiales; family Comamonadaceae; genus Variovorax; species Variovorax paradoxus. The sequence continues at coordinate 2,169,113 of NC_014931.1, forward strand.
GGTGGCTGTAGCTCAGCTGGTAGAGTCCCAGATTGTGATTCTGGTCGTCGTGGGTTCGAGTCCCATCAGCCACCCCAACATTTTCCGCACGTAGCCTCGCTGCGCTGCTATCGCAAAGATAGCAACTGCGCTAAGACTTCGCTCCAACGTTCCCATTTTGGGAATTTGAAGAGGTCAGCCAAGCCCAGTTCTTGCCGGTCTTAATGTCGCGCACACTCCATTTGCTGACATTGAATTTCTTTCCAATTGCCGCATACGAGCCAATTGAATTGAAAATTTCCAATACCTCTGCTTCTGTAAGAACTGCGCGCCCGTTTTCCTCGCCCTTGGCGCCCCGGTCCTTCGCTGCGCGGTCCGCGTTGTTGTCCCGCTGACGGGCTGCGATGACATGGTCCGGGTGGCAGCAGGGCGGGTTGTCGCACGAGTGCATGACCACCTCGCCAGGCTTTAGTGACTCGCGGTTGAAGCGCTCCCAGGCGGTGCGGTGCGCCCGCTCTCGGCCCTCGTAGCCGTCCGAGTCCACGGGTCCTTTCCACGGCCAGCAGGCGTCAGGGCCGCCCGACATATCGACCTGCGACCAGAACGGCGATTCAGCGGCGCCGGCGATAATGCTTTCAACTGTGTGAGGGGTCATAGTGATTTGCGGCGCACCTCTCGGCTGCGTTCATACACCCCAGCCGTTGTCTTCGGATCAGCGTGCAATTCTGGTAGTTCGCCAAACTTCAATTTGAAATACGTCGTGTAGTGACCGCGCAGGTCGTGAAAAGTGAAGCGCTCTTCGATTATTTTTTCGTTGAGCGCTTTTTGCATTAGACGCTGCCACATCCCTTTGAATCCGGCTTCGGAATAGGCGTTGTTGGTGCGTGGTGCGCGGAATACCGGACCCATCGGCGAATAGCCTTCAGTCGCTTTCATTCGGTCGAGGACTTCTTGAAGGGCCGTGCTCACGCCGATCAATTCGCGCTTCGATTTTTTACCCCGTTGCTTCGCGCGCTGCAGCCGAATGATTTCCTCATCGACCTGGGGCCAATGCAGCTTCAGGAACTCGGCGCGCCGGTTGCCCGTCAGGGCGGCGAACTGGGCCATGCTGACCAGCACGACATTGCTGGGGCCTTGCTGTAGCGCCCATGCAACAAACGGATCAAATTCTTTTTTCTCGACCAGCCGGTCGCGGGATTCCTCCGGGTTCCGGCGCACCTCCTTGCACGGGTTGCGGTCGATGTCGCCCAGTTCGACGGCCAAGTTGAAGAGGTTGGACAGCAGCGCAACCTCGCGGTTGGCCACCACGGGCGCACTGGTCCGGTGCACGCGCAGGTAGCGCGCGATGTCCTTGGGCTTCGTAGCGGCCACCACGCCGCGGGCGAAGACCTTCTCCAGTTCCTTCCAGTTGTCGCGGTACTGGGCCTTGGTGCTTTCGGCCAGTCGCTTGAACTCGGGCCGCTCTTGGTAGAGGCGCCAGAGGCGCGAGAACTGCCCTTCATCCGTCGATTTGTTGCTTAGGTCCAACACCTGTTGGATCGCGGCGCCCTTGTCTCGGCCAAGGTTGATCGGCTTCCCATTGAAGGGGTGATACCGGTACGTGAAGCCGCCGTTCTTGAGGGGGCGGGCTTCCATGCGCGGCAGCAGGCCGAGCTGAGACTGTCGATCACGTTGTCTCATGCTTGCTTGCCCCAATTCAATCCATTCGATGCCTCTTCCCGGCCTTCGCCGGGCTGGTTGGTGGCCTTTGCCAGCGCAGCGCGCGCGGCGTCGCGACCGACGATGGCCGTGCCGTCAATCGGGTGCCGGTGATGTGGAATCCCAAGGTGCTCCAGCACGCGCGCTTGGGCGGCGTACCGGCTGCGCCTTGTGATGCGTTTCAGCTCGTCGGGGGTGAGCTCAAGTGGCTCGTTGGCTGCGGAGGGCATACTGCAGAGGCCTACAGAGGAGAAAGAATGTCAGGAGCGAACGTCAAGACTTGGACCGCTGGTGAATTGCAGCGGCTCCTGGATTGCGAGCTTGCAGAGGCCGAGGAGGCCATCGCGGCGTTCGGCGCCACAGCGCCAAAAGACGACCTACTCCGAAAGGTGATGGCCATTCGGAGGGCCAAGGCCCTGGTGCTCGCAGCCCGGAAAATGGTGGCTGAAAGGGCGGCCAAGGCGTCGCTCGAGCCAGAGTCCTTCGACGAGGAGCCCGATACAGAGGCTTCCGCGCCTCGCCCATGAGCAAGGCGACGCGCACGGCGCGCCAGCTGCAAGAGATCCTGATTGAGCGCATCGAATCGCTGCCGGGCTTGGCCGGGCAGGTCACCGACGTGCATCTCGGCGGCGTGCGATGGACGGATGGAGGCGAGGGCGGCCCGACGTGGACGGTGCCGATCCTTCGCGACCGCGATCAGCACCGGCCCGACATTGCGCGCGTCATCAAGCAGGCGCAGATGGAATTCGACCTCGACGAGGATTGAGGTCATGCCGTGCCCGCCTCCTGCGGGCTAGCCGTCGGCTCGGGATCACCGCAGATCCAGACCAGCGCTTTGCGCGGCAACGTGCGCTCGGCCGGGAACGGCCAGCCGGGCGTGTGTGTGCGTAGGCGCACCAGGTCGCCAGTGCGCTCAAGTTCGACGCCGAACTCATCCTTCCCCATGACCTTGTAAGTACGCGTCATTGGTTTCGGACGCCTCTGGTCGATGGAGTGGCTTCAGCCGTGGCATCGCGTAGCAGTTCCCATCCGGGGCAACCGAGCGCGGCGGCGATGCGTTCCAGCGAGGCGAGCGTCATGTTGGCGCGCAGGACCCGCGACAGCGTGCCCGTGGACCAGCGGGCACGGCGTTCGAGCTCGTTGAGGCTCATGCCGGCGGCCTTGGCACGCGTCATGACGATTTCGCGAACGGACGGCGCGACGCCGCGCTGTCGGTGAATGCGCGGGCCGTTGGCTCCTTGAGCACGACTTGGATCTCGTGCGTGCGCGCTTTCGGGGGAAGTATTGAGGAGGTTCATACTGCCGCCTTCAAGGAGTCAGGATGGGGAAAATGAACGGTTGGAAAATGCTGATCGCGTGGACTCTCTGCGCGCTGCTCATCGCCTTGGTGGCTGGCTGGCCCACTGTCGTCAACTGGACAAACGCCAACAGCGGCCTCGCATCCTGGGTTCAAGCGGTGTTTTCTGTGCTTGCTATCTCGGCGACGGCAGGCGTCGTCTTTTGGCAGCACGATCTGGAGCGTGGGCGCCAGAAGGAGGTCGATGTCGAGACTCGCAAGCGCAGGCATGCGGTCGTGGTCGCCCTCGCGCACACCAGCTTGACGCAGGCAAAGTGGCTGCGAACGAAGATGCCTGATCGCGCTACCGTCGTCGAAATCCACGACAAGACCATCTACTTCGAAATGGACGACATCGCTCGACTCGGATTGCACATTACGTCCGTGCCACTCCACGAATTCGATGACCCCGTCATGCTGCGTGACTTCGTAATCCTGATGGAGCACTGTCGGGAGTTGAGGAGCTTGCTCGCGTTTGGCGTTTCTGCAGCCCGCACGCTTAACACGACGAGTGCCGCCCAACTTTTCGAGGCATTCGACAATCACATTGGGCACTGCAAAACAAGCTTCGAGAACCTGAAGGCAAGAGCGGACCAGATCGCTGCCGGGACTCATGCAACCCCGATTTTCTAAGCCGGCCAGACCAAGGCAAAGGCAAAGGCCGTACGCCCCGCCAAGCAGGGACAGTTCGAACCGGAGGAATAAATGCAGCAAGATGACGACCCAAATTGGGCTCCCGCGATCGGGGCACTCGCCCTCGTCCTCTTGCTTGCCAGTCTTGCCCTCGTCGCTGCGGGCGGTTGGTCGTGGTTCGCCAAGTTTTTGGAGTCGGCAGCCCCTGCCTGGGTGCAAGCCGTTGGCTCTCTCATCGCTCTCGGGATTGCAATCTGGCTTCCGAGGCGGCAGCGATCGCTTGAGCGCTCGGATGCACGAAGAAAAGCTCTTAGCTTCACAGCGCTGCTCGTTAGCGCCGCTCGAGGCGCGGACAAAGTGGTTCAAGCGAACAGCCCCGCGAGACTGCAATCGCTGAAGCATCTTGTCGAGCAATCGGCCCGCCTTGGCCCTCTCGTACCCGTTGATCTCCTTCCAACCGACAAGATAGCGATCTTCGTAGCGCTGGCTGCAATGGCTGAGGAGATGAAGCTCGCTATCGCGGACATGGAGCCGCGCTCCACCTTTGGAGACGGTGAGCGCCAAGATTTTCGTGCCCGCCTTGAATCGATTGAGGACCTGGCGGCCAAGCTGTTCAACGAGTGATAGGACTAGCGACCGAGTCCCATGCCACGCTGTTTCACGAGGGGTAGCGATTCGATCGCCGAACACCGCTCGGCACGGAGGCATCGGCCACATGCGGGCAGTTTGGATGGTCGGCGAAGGCCTCATGCTCTCTCCTGCTGAAGGTGATTCATGCGGCTAGCGGCTGCGCGTGAGCGGCCTTGGCCTCTGCGGCGCGGCGCGCGAGGGCGTCGCAAATTTGCGGGAACTGGTGCTCGTGATAGAGCGTGGCGCCTCGTTCGCGCGAAGCGGGTCCGATGCCCAGGCCGCGCAGCTGCTCGGCGGTCAAGGCGAATCCGAGCCGCTCGGCGATGACGCCGATGCGCAGCGCGGGTGTGCCGTGGTCGGCGGCTTCATTGGCGGCGGGCGCAACCGGTAGGGCCTGCTGGATCGGCGCTGGCGCAGCAACCGGTGCGTGCACAGCGCGGCGGACGGAGTAGCTGGTCAGCGTCGGGCGAGGGCGCGCCTGCTCGGCCTCTTGGCGATGCTCTTCGTCCTGCGCGACTGGCGCGGCGGTTTCCTCTGCTGCGGGCGCTGCGGCAGGCTGCTGGCGCTTCAGTTCATCGAGCTGGGCCTGCAGCCGCTCGTTCTCCAGGCGCAGCGCCTCTGCTGCGGCGCGTTCGCGCGCTTCGGAGATCAGCTTCTCCAGAACGCGGATGGTCGCGTCCTTCTGCGCCGCGGCGCGCACGGCGAAGTCCGCGAAGACCTCTGCGCTCACGTCGATGTCCCGCACGTAGGCCAACCCGGCTTCGATGCGGTCGATGGGTAGCCCCTCGGCCTTGGCCACGTAGCCCTCGATCGTGGCGATTGCGTCCAGGTGCTTCTGTTTGCGCTCGGCTTCGATGCGATCGCGCTCCGCCTTCTCGTCTGCCAGCTTCTTCTCGTGAGCCTTGATCTGGTCGTCGACGACGGTTTCGACGGGCTCCACGAGTTCGATCAACCGCGTGGCCTCGCCGTCGACGACCTTCTTGCAGTCGTTGAGTTGGTCTTTGGTCTTGTCGCGCAGGCGCTGCAGGGCGAAGCGGCCCGATTCGCGAAGCTCCAGACGTGCATCCTTGGCGGCCTTGTAGCCCTTCGGCGTGCTCATGTCGAAGGCGACATCGCGGTACCGCTCCGCGAGGGTCTTAACCTCGGTTTCAAGGGGCGCGAAGAGCGCCAGTGCAGCCTGGGCAATGGTCTGCGGCTGGGTCGCTACTTCGCTGGGAGTAATGGTGGATAGATCGGACATAAAGCCTCTCAAAACGGGTTGTCGACAACAGGACGACCGCTGCGCGCGGGCGCGGCGGGCTCAGGGAGCAGGGGGGGCATGGGTGCGGGAGCCGGGTCAGGGTCCGCCGCGCTCACGACGGCTGGAGCGGGCGCGTCTGCCGGCGCGACCTTGGGAGCGCCGGACATCTTTGCGGGCGTGCGCAGCACCTCGAGGTGGCTGTCCACCAGCCGCATGAAGCCGATCAGGTCGGCTTCGAGAGCAGCGATGGCGTCTTCGTTGCGGTAGATGCGCTTGACGAACAGATCCTTGCCGACCGGTTCCAGCCACGGGCAATACACCACCAGGTCGCACCACTGGCGCCCGGTGATCCAGAGGCCGCCGTTGATTTGGTCGATGTATTCGAGGTGCGCGGTTTCCGGACTAGCCCAGACCTGCCCCAGCTTGTCGCACGAGAACGGGCATTTGATTTCGACCATGCCGTCGTCATCGATCAGGCCGTCGGACGAGTACCCGAATCGCTCGTCATCGGTCAGGATCAGGCTGACTTCCTCGACCAGCGCACCCGTGCGCTTCTCGTAGACCACACGCGCCCTGGGTTCGAGATCCCGCCCACGGCGCATTGCGTACGTGACGAACGTGTCGTCGAGCGGTTCGCGGCTGATCGTTTCGAAGGCCACGAGCCAGGCGTACTTGATCGCCGAGGCGCCGGGCTCTTCAGTCGGCTCGCCGTTCAGCGCCTTGGCGATGCCCCCCGCCACCGGCTTGGATTTGTAGCCGGCCTTGGCGCGTGCATCAGGCTCATCCATGCCAAGCTGCAGCGCTTCGACATAGAGGCGCTGTTGGTCGGTCAGGCCGCCCACCTTCTCGCGCGCCTCGCTGAAACGGGAGGCGGTGGCCACGCCGCAGCGTGCACGCAGCCAGTCTTCGCTGCCCTGGGTGTAGTTCAGCAGGATCACGACGGGCGACCTCCTGCTTTCAACTTCCGCCGGTGGGCGATGACCGCGTCCTTGAACTCGGTGTAGAGGTCGCGGCGCTTCGTATCCGCCAGCGCGATGCAACCTTCTGCCCACAGTGCCGCTGCTTCGCCATCGGTCTTGGTGCCCTGGAGACGATCGAACAGCGAGTCGGCGAGGCGATCCGCATCACTGACCTGTCTCGGGTCGTTGGGGCCGGGGCCGGCCCCATTGCCGTCGTCGTCGTTCTCGCCGATGGCCACGTTGAAGATCAGCTTCAGCAGGTAGCGCTGTCCATATGTCATGGCTGAGCCGGAAGCGTGGGTTTTGGTCATCACGTCGCCGCCCTTGGCGCCCTTGCCGTCGGCAGGCATGTCGCACTTGTATGTGCGCATGTGGCCGGCCGCGTGCGAGACGTAGCAGAGGATTCGGACGTGGCCCGCCTGGTCACTCGTGGCGGTGTCGAAGCTGAGCGCGAAGCCGTTCTTCGTGTAGATCGGGCGCAGGGCTCGGTTGAGCTGCGCGTAGCTGGCGTAGGTGCTGCGGGTCTGCGGATTGACCGCGTCGGCCGAGATCGGCCCCATGGCGGCCTGCGCCTTGGTCATCGCCGCGTTGAACTTCTGTTCGTTGGCACGGGCGTGCATGCGCTCGTGCATGCTCAACAGCCGCTCCATCTTGTCGATGTCGACGTTCGGGTCGTTGGCAGCGGCCGTGATGGCGTGCATGACGGTCGCAATCTCGTTGCGCGGCGGGAGGACCAACTGCGCTTGCGGCGCAAGAACCTCCGGCTCTGGGCGGGCGAGTGCGGCTGTCACTTTGCGGTGCCCCAGAGAGCGAACCAGGAATCGCGCGGGCCTTCGCCGTACATGGCGAGCAGCACGGCGGCCAGGATCAGCAACAGCACCAGGGCGCCGACGATCAGATAGTCGCGACCGGTGGAAGGAAACCAGAGGTCACCGATGACCTCGTCGTTGGCCGCCGGCGGAAAGCCGGTCGGGGCGGTGACGCCGGCGTGCGGGCGCGGCGGATGGACAAGGCGAACGCTCACGATGCGATCCTTTCGTAGAGGAGGAGGGCGAAGACGAAGATGCCGGCCAGCGCGCAAGCGGCGGTGACCACCTTGTGCGGGTCGGCGAGGAGGGTGTTGAGACGGACGCGGTTCATCGCGTGCCTCTCGTGGCTGCGTGCTCGGCGGTGCGATCGGTGGACACCGCGGTCGACCGGCGCAGCGCGGCGGTTTCCGACTTCTTGCTGTCCATCCAGGCCATGAGCACCAGCAGGACGAAGCAGGCGAAGGTGCCGAGCGCCCAGTCGACGGCGTGCTGAGCGAAGGAGCGGCGGGCGGTGCTCACGCTGCGACCTCGGCTGACACCATGATCGTGTTGACCATCGTTCCCGACGCCTTGAAGGCGCCCTCGGGCAGCGGCTCGACGGTGCCGCCCAGCGAGCGGATCAAGTCATTGAACTCGACCGTTCGGCGATCGGTGCGAAAGGTCGGCCCGTTCGACATGATCGAGGTCAGCCGGCCGCCGGGCTTGAGGAATTGGAGCGCGTGCGTGACGTGCTTGATGTCCGCGTGCTTCGCGAACGGCGGATTCATCACCACGCGGTCGTAGATGGCGGTCGGGGCTACTGTCAGGAAGTCAGCCTCCTGCACGTTGAAGCCCTGGCCGACGAGTTCGCTGGCGTTCTCCGGCAGAAGCTCGATGCAGCGCACGGTGGCGCCGGCGGCGCGCAATATGCGAGCGATGGCGCCGTGCCCAGCCGATGGCTCCAGGACCAGCGCGCCGGGCTGGATGTGGGCGGCGGCCACAGCCCTGCGGGCGATGGGCTCCGGCGTCTCGAAGAAGCCGAATTCCTGCTGCTTGGTCTTCGTTGTGAGCACCTCGCCGGTCAGCAGGATCTGCTCGAGCGCGTCATCGGCGTCGCAGGCAAAGAGGTGGGCCTTCGCCTTGCGGTCCCAGCGGCCGCCCACGGCCTCGAGGACACCATTCACCGCGGTGTAGGTCTTGCGATCGAGCTGTCCGACCAGGCGCAGCGCGTTGCCGCTGGTGTCGGCGCGCTCGATGACAGCGAGCACGGCGGAATCGATGCGGCGGCTCATGCTGCGCACCATTTGAGTGGAGCCATGGCGCGCTCGCGGCGCACCTCGGCGTAGCGGCGCCGCATGGCGGCGATCTGGCGCTGGATTTCCAGCAGCTGGGCTTGCAGGACTGCCTTCACGCCAGCCTCGCCGAGCGGTTGTGGGAGAGCTCGAGGCTCACGGCGGCCGCGGCCCGCAGCCGGTCCAGTGCCCCGGCGTCCTTGGCGACCGCATAGGCGCGGTCGAAGGCGATCAGCTGCTCTTCGCTGAAGTCATCGCCGGGCGATACCGCGGCCAGCGTGGGGTGGGCGCTTCGCCCGGGGTTGTTGTGCATTTGCGCTCCTCGTAGGCCGGTTGGTGGCCCTGAGAAGTAATTTAGCGAAACGCAAAATGACTGTCAATAGCGAAACGCGAAATTGCCTCGATATTGGTTTTGGCCCTGTGGCGAGGGGCGCAAAAAAGCCCGCGCGAGGCGGGCTTCGGTGTGCGGGGGGAGGGGGGAGGCTGGGGCTAGTACTGCTCGCTTTTCCACACCGTCAGGATCTTCCCGATGATGTGTAGATGCGGATTCTTGGGTGAGATGTCGTAGGGCGGGAAGTCGTCCTTGTTCTTGGAAATGACGCGCAGAACAAAGCCGGGCCCGTTGAACTCGGGGACCCGCTGCAAGATCTTGATGTAGCCCTCGTCGCCCACGCGGAAGAAGTAGACCCCTTCGTGATCGACGCGATTCACGCCGCGATCCATCAGCAGCGGGTCGCCGGGGTTGAACATCCCCTTCATCGACGGACCGAACCCTGTGACGATGCAGAGGTTCGCCAGGCTGGTGTACGAGCGCACGTTCAGCTGCAACCACTCTCGATCGACCTTCCAGCTCTTAATGATGCCGGGTGGCTCCGCTTCCAGCAGCAGCTTGCCCCGCGTGTCCATCCCGCCGCCGACTTCGTACTGGACGATTACCACCTCGTTTTCGCTCACGCTCGGCGCGGGCGATGGCGGGACGGTCGAGGCTTGATGTTCCTGGTCCAGCCAGCCCTCGGGCTTTTTAGCGGCCTCCTCAATGCGGCGCGCGGTCTCTTTTCGCATCCCGCGCGGCTTGCCTGTTTTTGAGTCTTTCGCTCCATCGCGCAGGTTTGCGAACTGCGCGGCAGACATGTTGACGATGCGCGCAGCTTCAGCTGGGCCGCCCCGTTCCTGCTCGATCAATCGCAGGTTCTCTCGCCTGATTTCGTCAATGTCTTTCATGGGCGGGATTCGATAGCAAAACGCGAAAAACGTACATGCGCGTTTCGCTATTGACGATGCTTTCGCGTAACGCTAAATTAGAGGCTATGGACCTGAAAACATACCTCTCCGGCGCCGGCCGGGGCGCCGCTTCCCGGCTTAGCCGCGAAATTGGTGTCTCGCCCGTATTGATCTCCCAGTGGGCATCGGACGCGCGGCCGGTTCCAGCCGAGAGGTGCCCGCCGATCGAGCGGGCGACCAGCGGCGTGGTGACGTGCGAGACGTTGAACCCAAACGAGCCCTGGCGCCGCATACCTGATTCGGCTTGGCCGAACCCTCAGGGCCGCCCGGTACTCGATTTCGCTGCACGGGCCAACGCAGAGGAGGCTGCGTGATGCGGAGCACGACCAAGCAAGGGCCGCGTACGCGAGCGCTCGTGCGCCGAAACGTCAGCCGGGTGGAAATGCTCTTTTCAGCCGTGCAGGACGGCTGCGCTCGTGTCGACCTCAGGCTTCGGGGTCCATCGCTGGCGGAGGCGGTTGCATCAGAAATGCAAACGCTGCCTTGGCGTGCGCCGCTCCAGACGGGTTCAGAACCAAGCCCGGTTGTGCCAGGGACTGCCCAAGCATCCGCTCCGCATAAATCTGAGCAGCCTCGCGGTTCGGATGGGTGTGCAGAAGGGCTCGCACCATGAGTTCGGTCGCTGCACTGCGAGCCGCAATCAGCTCCATCGTGTCCGTGAGCTTTTTGAGGGACTCCACATCCATTTTGTCTGCCCCTCGCGGGGTCCGTGTTGAGGAACTCGGACTCTACCCCGCGGGGGCGCGGGCACCTCGTCGTCACCTCCGTCCCCCGAAGGCCGCCTGATGCACATCAAGTCCCTTTTCACACTGGACCACTCCGAGGTTGTCGACCTCGCCGAGCAGGCTGCCGAGCGGGGCGAAGAGCTCGCCCTGGCGAACCCGTTCCCCGAAGGCAGTTGGCGCCACACCGTCTTCCGCGACGTGTTCGCTGCCCGCGTCGCCGACCTGCAGCCGATCGGCTGACCACTTCACCCCCACCACGAGTTCGAGATGTCCACCATCGACCAAGACCAAGAGCCGGCCTTCGCCCGCGGCATCGCCGGGCCACTCGGAAAGCTGACCGAGGACCTGAAGACCAAGGTTGACGAAACGACTAACGAGGTATTCCTGAGGCACTGCCGCCTGAGCAACACCGACACGGCCACGCTGCTGCGCGACTTCATCTACCTGACCTGCTACGGCAAGACGTGGCGACAAATGGTTGCGGAGAAGTTGATTCATGACGGGGAGCGTACCGACGCGATGCGCAAACTGACAGGGCCTTTTGAGGGCCCCGAATTCGCGCAGCGGGGAGGGCACCACTGATGGACTGGCTCAACCGCTGCCACTTCGGTGACGTGCGCATGGTCCTGCGGCGCATGATCGCGGACGGCGTTCAGGTGCACACCATCGTGACGTCGCCGCCGTACTGGGGGCTGCGCTCCTATCTGCCCGCAGGTCATCCGAACAAGGTGCATGAGATCGGCAGCGAGCCGACCTTGGCTGAATTTCTCGCCGGCATGGTCGAGGTCTTCGACCTATGCCGACAAGTGCTGCGTGATGACGGGACCATGTGGGTGAACATGGGCGACAGCTACGCCGCGTCGAGCCTATCGAACCACGGCCGCGGCAAAGCGACGCCGGCAACAAACAGCCGTGGCGCGCTGCAGCCGGGTGCAGCCTGGGAGAACCCGCCGCGGCGCATGCCAGGAGAGGGGCTGAAGTCCAAGGACCTGGTGGGCCAGCCCTGGCGCCTTGCGTTTGCATTGCAGGACGCTGGCTGGTGGCTGCGTCAGGACGTCATTTGGCACAAGCCGAACCCGATGCCCGAGAGCATTCGTGATCGCTGCACGAAGGCGCACGAGTACATCTTCCTGCTGGCAAAGAGCGAGCGCTACTACTACGACTTCGAGGCCATGCAAGAGCCTGTGCAGGGCACAGCGCACGCGCGTCGTGCAATGCCCAAGCATCCATCTGGTTGGGCCCAAGGCGACGCACCGCACACCGCCGCGGCGCATCAGACAGCGGAAGCCCACCGAAAGACAAACGGGGTGGGCTGGGGGTATTCCGATGCCGACCCGAAGGCGAGAACCACGCGCGCAGCAAATGACCCGCAGCCGGGTGTAGGTCGCCGCGCTCGCAAGTTGGCCGAAGCTGGAAGCGGCACGAAGCTCAATGCAAGCTATGACGCCGCGATCGGCTCGGGCGACCTAACCACCAAACGCAACCGCCGCAGCGTCTGGACGGTGCCGAGTGAGCCCTACAGCGGCGCGCACTTCGCGACGTTCCCGCGAAAGTTGATCGAACCCTGCATTCTGGCCGGATGCCCGGTCGGCGGAACCGTCCTCGACATCTTCTTCGGCTCGGGTACCACCGGTGAAGTGGCGCAAGCCTTGGGGCGCAACTTCATCGGAATCGAGCTCAACGCGGCGAACGAGTCGCTGCAGGCCGATCGACTGCGGCAACCGTCGCTTCGTCTGGAGGCGGCATGAGCCAATTGCAGCTCGATGATTTGACGACTCAGGCGCTGGACGCAGTCGATTCCGGCACGCCAGCGCCTGAGCCTGCCGCGGCAGCGCCGATCGGCAAGGTGACCACACCGATGGTCAACGCGCACATGGCCGCCACTTACAGCGAGGCCAACGGCTATGCCTGCCTGTTCGAGGTCGCCAACGGCACTGGCTCGAATGCATCGCGCGCTGCCGACATCGTGGTGCTCAACCTCTGGCCGTCCCGTGGCATGGACTACAACGGCTACGAGGTGAAGACCGCGCGCTCCGACTGGCTGCGCGAGCTCAAGCAGCCGGAGAAGGCTTGGCCCGTCATGCAGTACATGGACCGCTGGTGGCTTCTCGCAGCGCCCAACGTGGCGAAGCTGGATGAGATCCCCTCGAACTGGGGGTTCATGGAATTCAACGGCTTGAAGTGCCGAGTCATGAAGCCGGCGCCGAAGCTGGAGCCCAAGGCCGTGACCAAGACCTTCCTCGGCGCGCTGCTGCGCAAGCCGGTGCGCGATGTCGAAGGCATGGTCAACCGCGCCAAGAACGCGGCGCTGGCCGAGGTCGACAAGACCGTCGAAGAGCGGATTGCGAAGGAGATGCGCCGGCGCGGCGAGAAGCACCAGGAGCTGGTCGACAAGCTGGCCAAGCTCCAGGAGGCGACTGGTATTGATCTGCTCGGCTGGCAGCCCGAAGAAAGCCAGGTGCACGCCATCAAGTTCGCGCTGCAAGCCGACCCGATGTCTTCGTGGCGCGGTCTACCGGGTGCCGTCCGCAATGTCGAGCAGGCGCTCGAATCGCTGCGCGACCTGCAGGGAAAGGTTGGTGGCCAATGAGCGTCTCCGAAACCTCCGCCGAAGCCTACCGCTCGCTGTCCCCATCGCTCTACTTGTCGCCGAAGGAGGAGCAGGTCATGCGCCTGTTCCGTCCCGGCGTGTCGCTGAGCCGCCAGCAGATCAGCCAGAAGGCCCGCATGCCGATCAACGGCGTGTGCGGCCGCGTCGATTCCCTGCTGGCCGCCCGCCGGCTCGAAGAGCGTGGCTTCCGCATCGATCCCAAAACCAACAAGCGCCAGAAGCTGCTGCGCATCCCGCAGCCCGATCAGGCCCGCCTTTTTCCGGAGGTGGAAAGTTGATGCGCGATCCTTTCAAGCTGATCGGCCCCACCTGCCTGAGCTTTAGTGGTGGCCGCACCAGCGCATATATGCTGTGGCGCGTGCTGCAGGCCAACACGCGCGAGGACCGCGCGCGCTGGCTGGTGGTGTGCTTCGCGAACACCGGCCTGGAGGCCGAAGAGACGTTGCAGTTCGTCGCGCGCTGCTCTCACGAGTGGGGAGTGCGCATCGTGTGGCTGGAGTACCTGGGCGACGATGACCGAATGTTCCGCGCCTTCACCGATCCGAGGTGGGCGGCGCGAGAGGGTGAACCGTTCACAGCATTGATTCGGCGCCGGCAGTTTTTGCCAAACCCGGTTAGTCGCTTCTGCACCAGCGAACTGAAGATCCGCACCATGCACCGCTACCTGCGCGCCTTCCATGCGTGGCCGGAGTGGGACCAGCTCATCGGCATTCGCGCCGATGAGCAGCGCCGCGTGTCGAAGATTCGCGCCCGCGGCACCAGCACCGAGACCAAGGACGAGACCATGTGCATGCCGTTGGCCGATGCCGGCGTGAGCGTGCAAGACGTTGCGGCGTTTTGGAAAGCCCAAGCCTTCGACCTCGAACTGGGGACAGCCAACGGACGCACGATGGAAGGGAACTGTGTCTATTGCTTCAACAAGCCGCCGGCACAGCGCCTCTCGATCGCCCGCGCGGGGCGCTACCCGATCACGTGGTGGGTTCGCGCCGAAGACGGTTCGATGATCCCGGGCGCCACCGGCCGGGGAGCGCGGTTCACCAAGGACGGCCCGAGCTACGCCCAGATCGAGCAGTACGCCGCCGACCAGGTTGACATGTTCGACCACGACGAGGAAGCCCTCGCATGCTTCTGTGGGGACTGACGTGACGAGACCAGTTCCATACCCTGCAGATACCCGCGCGAAGGGCTGGCGCTTCGAGCTTGACCACGAGCGTATCGAGCAATCAGACACCTGGGCGCTCGCGCCAGCGGACGTGAAGCCGTGGCTGCTGATGCTGTGGCTTTCGGCCTGGCGCCAGGAACCCTGCGGCTCCCTGCCCAACGAAGACGAGCTCATCGCGGTGCGCATTGGCATGCCCATGAAGACCTTCGCCAAGGTGCGATCCAAGCTCATGCGCGGCTGGTGGGAGGCCTCGGACGGCCGCCTATATCACGACACGGTGACGAAGCGCGTCCTGGAGATGCTGGCCGCCCGCGAGGCGGAGCGCCGCCGGAAGGCCGAGTACCGCCAACGGAAAGAGGCGGAAAGGACTGGTCTGTCCCATGGGACAGACGATGGACACCAGCAGGACGACACCCGGAGCGACACCGGGAGAGACGGCACCGGAACCGGAACCGGAACCAGTACTGGTAAAGAAGAAAACCACCACCACGCCCGAACTACGGCCGGATCGGTGGGGGTGGATGGGCAAAGCCCAACGAAGGCAGGGGAGGTCTGCCGTGCGATCAAGGCGCGCAAGGTCGCCGACGTCAATCCGTCGAACCCGGAGCTCGTCGCGCTGATCGCGAAGGGCGTGCCCGTCGAAACCTTTGAAGCCGCGGCCGACATCTGCGCCAAGGCCACCCCGCCCAAGGGCTTCGCCTACCTGCTGGGCATCGTGAAGCGCCAGCTCGGCGAGGCCGCGCAGATCGCCTCCGGCGTCGGCATGCCTGAGAAGCCCTGGGACGAGAACCGCTCGACCATCGAAGCGAAGGGCGAGGAGCTATGCCTGGGCCGATGGAACGAGCACGACCTCAGCGTCAGCCGCGAGACGTTCCCGCAATACACCGCCCGCATTCGCCGCGCGGTGGAGCAACGACAAGGAGTACCCGCATGACCAACGCAACAGCCATCACCCGCGTTGCTGTGTCCGCGCAGCAGCAATTGCACGCGATCGCCTGCATGGAGCGCTCGCTGCTTCAGCGCGGCGAGCTTTCGGTCCCGGCCAGCGAAGCCTTCAATCGGTATCGCGCAGTGCAGCAGAGCCGCCTCGCTGTGTGCGCCGAGCACTTCGCCGCCCTTGTACCGGCGAACGACTGCGCCTTTATTCCAACCCAGGAGCCTGAACCGGCATGAACACGCGCCGCCCGATCATCAAATTCGACCTGGACGAGGTTTTCGCCTGTATCCGGGAAACGCCGGTTCGCTGGAGTGACCTGGCAAGAACTAAGACCGCACGCCGCCTGCTGCGCCCGATCATCGACGAACTGTTGGCCAGCGGTGCAGTGAAGTTCGTGCGCCTTGATGGCAGCCGGCATTTCGCCGTGGCGGCATGGTGCCCGTCGAAGCAGGAGCAACTGGACGAGATCTACGGCCGCTGCCGTGCGGTCGACGGCTGCATGTTGTGGACTGGGCGCATCGACCCCGACCGGGGCCCGGCCATGTACGCCGCCTGGGCTGGCACCGAGCGCTCTGTGCGCCGGCGCATCTGGGGAGTCAGGCAGCGGAAGCTCAACCGCGCCACCACGATCACGATGACCTGTGCGAATCCGGACGACTGCGTGCTGTTCGAGCACATGCAGCGCGCCAACCGCGGCGTGAAGCTGAAGGGCAAGCCCAAGACGCTGCTGCACCGGAACGCCATTGCGGCAGCCAAGCGCAAGGCCACGGGGAAGCTCAACGACGAGAGGGTCGCCCTAATCCTCACGAGCGAGAAGAGCACCCGGTGTCTCGCGCGCGAGATGGACGTGAGTCAGGCCACGGTGCAGGCAGTGAGGTCTGGCGATCGCTGGCGCAACTACCGCGCCACGCCTTTTACAGGTCTTGACGCTGCCAACGATGCGGAAAGGCGCCGCGCATGACGTGCCCGAACTGCGCCCGCGCAGCTGTGCGCGCTGACTGGCCAGGCTACACCGCCAACTGTCGCGAATGCCTCGCCCGCGGCATTGCCAACGGGCCAGAGTACTGGCGCTCCCGCAAAGACGGCACGCTGCGCGACGAGTACAAGACGGCGCTGCGGACCATCTGGGGCGAGGAGTGGAAGGCCGGCCACGACGCGGTCAAGACCGCGGCCGCGCGCATGGATGCCTTGCGCAGCTCGCCGCAAGGAGCGCTGCTGTGACGGTCCACATCCTCGGCATCGACCCCGGCGCGAGCACCGGGCTGGCCGCCTTCGACGGTGGCGCCCTCACGTTCCTGAAGACCATCGAGCCTCACTCCATCGAGCACAACTTGCGCCACTGCATGCCAGCGCGCGTGGTCTTTGAGGACAGCCGCCTCGAGCGCCGTGCCTGGAACGCGCGCACGAAGAAGGACTACGGCGCGGCGCTGGCCACCGCGCGCTCTTTGGGCCAGGTGGATGCCTGGTGCTCCCTCATCACCGCCATCTGCGCCGACCTCGGCATTCCCGCCCACGGCATCAGCCCGACCGCCAAGGGCGCCAAGCTGGATGCAGAGGCCTTTGCGCTCGTTACCCGCTGGTCCGCGCGCAGCAACCAACACGAACGCGACGCTGCCATGGTGGCGTGGCCCTACCGGAGAACTGCTCGATGACCGACCTTGCCCTCACTGTTGTTTGGCCCGACCAGGAACGGGCCCGCTCCAGCTTCCTCGAGCGTGTTGCGCCGTGGTGCAAGGAGCAGTGGGCAGCGGGCCGTCTCCTCGAAATTGAGGTCCGCCTGCATGAAGACGCGAAGACCGACCGGCAGCGGAAGTACTACCACGGGGTTGTGCTGAAGACAATCGCGGCGCAGGCGCGACCGAACGGTGCCCAGTTCACGCTCAAGGTCTGGAAGGAGCACTTCCGCGAGGAGTACTTGGGCTACAAGACCGTCACGACCAAGAACCCTCTCACGGGCAAGAAGGTGCGCCGGCGCGTGCGCGTCAGCTCCGAGGATCTCGGCGTGAAGGGCTACAGCAGGTTCATCGACCGCGTGAGCGCGTTCGCCGCCACCGAGCTCGGCGTGACGTTCCCCGCCAGCTTCGAACAGTGGGAGCGGATGCAGGTCGACCCGGACACGGGCGAAATCGTCGGAGCTGTGTGCCCATGACGGTAGTCCAATTTCCGCGTCCCGCAATGGCGCAGCTGGACGGCGGCATCACCCACGCGCAAGCGATGGAGGTGCATCGCCGGTACTTCGAGCAGCTGCAGGCGGTGCCCACCATCGCGCACGAGATGGGCGACGCCTACGCAGTTGCGTGTGACGTCGTGGGCGGCAAGCTGTGGCCAGGGGTGCGCGAGCATTGGATGGATCGGGTTTTGCCATGAAGCGCAGCGCGCCGCTCATGCGCACCGGGTTCAAGCGCCGTCAGCCGAAGGTCATCGGTGTGGATCTCGCTTCGGGCCCGGACCGCACAGTGATCGCGAAGGTGCTGCCGGTGCCCGGCCGAATCGTCCGCATGGTCGCTATCAACGACGCCGACTTCCGGGGCGCCGTGCCGAAGACCGCTCCGCAGCGCAACCCCGCGCTGCTGGCGATGGCCAGAGGACAGCGATGCCTGCTGCAGGTGCCAGGCGTGTGCCGGCCGGATCCGGCCACCACGGTCGCGTGCCACAGCAACCAGTCGGTGCACGGCAAGGCCGGCGCGCGCAAGGCTGACGACCAATGGCACGTGTACGGCTGTGATGCCTGCCACCGATGGCTCGACCAAGGGTCCGCACCGGCGGAAGAGAAGGTGGAGCGGTTCAGCACTGCTCACCGCTGGATGGTTGCCATCTGGCAAGACATCGTGGCGGGCATGCAGCCGGCCACACCCCGCGAGCGCCGCGCCGCCGAATGGGCGCTGGCCAGAATTTAACGAGGAGAACAATCGAATGGCAGATGCCCGCAAATCCACTACCGCCCTGGTGCTCGAGGCGGTGCAAGACCTGCACGCCCAGGAGCAGATCGTCACCCGCGAGACGCTGGCCGAGCTCACTGGCCTGAAGTTGAGCGTGATCGACGACCGCGTGGGCACCCTGGCCGACGATGGCGCGATCCTGCGCGTGCAGCGCGGGGTGTACGTGCCGGCGCCGCAGCACCCGCCGGCCCGCCCGATGTCGAAGACCGTAATGCCCAACGGCATGGTCAAGATTGAGATTGGCGACGACGTACTCACGCTGACGCCTCGAGAGGACCGCTCGCTCGCCAACCTCATGGCTGGCGCAGCGGCCCAAGCCGCGGCAATCGAGGCCGGCCGGAACTCTGCCATCTTGGCGGCCGAGCTTGGGGAAGAGGTGAAACGTCTGCGGCGGCAAGTAAACGCACTAGAAGTCCGGGTCAATCCTGGTCAGGGTCAACTGTTCGCTGCGATCGTCCAAACGAGTAAGGAAGCGGCCAACGGGACTTCATACGCGCCCTTATGCGCCCCTGAAGCCAAGTCACGGTAGTGGGCCTCGAACCCGCAGCTGGAGTTTCCAACACAAGCCTATGACCAGCCCGCTTGAAGGAGCCGCCTTTGCACCGAACCTCACCCGCATATGATGCAATTCGGGCCGCGGACGAGGCAGCATGACAAACTGCTTCACGATTTGCTTGCGAAGCTCGCGCGAGGTTGCGGCGGCACTTACACAGCTCGCAATGGCCCTGCGGGCTCTCTCGCATAGCGCAGCTGTAGTCGGTAATTCAACACTACGATTCGTCATTGCTGCACCTGAGAAGTGGCCAGCTTCTGGCTCAGTCGATCAGCTGGGCTTTCATCGCGTAGTAGGTGAGATCACTGTTTGAAGAGAGATTCATCTTTTCCATCAGGCGCGTGCGATAGGTGCTGATGGTCTTCACGGACAGCGACAGCTCCTCGCCTATCGTACCGACGGACTCGCCTTGTGCCAGCTTCAGGAACACCTGAAACTCGCGTTCAGACAGGTGTTTGTGAGGTGGCGCATTGTCTTTGCGGTCCAGTTCGCCGGCGAGGAGCTCGGCAACCTTTGGAGAAATATAGCGGCGTCCCAGTGCAACCGTGCGAATCGCTGTTGCAATCTCCTGGGGATCGCAATCCTTGTTCAGATAACCGGAGGCGCCTTGGCGGATCAAGTTCAGTGCATAGTGTTCCGCGGGGTGGCCGCTGAGCATGAGCACGCCGATGTCCGGAGCCTTCGCGCGAATCATGGCGAGAGCATCGATGCCACTTTGGCCGGGCATCGACAAGTCCATGACGAGCACATCCAGATCAGTGCTGCGCACAAGATCGATGGCCTCGCGGCCAGAACCAGCCTCCCCGACCACACGGAACTCGACGAACGATGTCAAAAACGCCTTGATTCCTGCGCGAACGATGGCGTGGTCATCTACGAGGCCGATCTTGATCATTTGAGTTCCTGAGGCATAGAGGGAAAGGGATGCGGAGAGAGGACGCACGATGCCACGGCGCTCCCCTACTTTC
Source organism: Variovorax paradoxus EPS (assembly GCF_000184745.1). NCBI lineage: Bacteria > Pseudomonadati > Pseudomonadota > Betaproteobacteria > Burkholderiales > Comamonadaceae > Variovorax > Variovorax paradoxus. Next base: position 2,188,844 of record NC_014931.1, read on the forward strand.
TCTTGCACGGGCATTTGTCCTGCACAAAGGCAAGTAGATCTTGTAATTTGTGGGGAAAAAACTCGAAGTAAAGACGTTTTCCGTCGATTTGGGCAGAATGAGCGTTTTCATTGTTGGCATCGCCATGAATCTCCAGCAACGCAACAACATTCACGTGCAAGGCGATGGCAAGCAGACCATGATCTTCGCGCACGGTTTTGGCTGTGATCAGAACATGTGGCGTTTCATGGCGCCGCGCTTTGCTGACCGCTTCCGCGTCATCACTTTGGATCTTGTTGGAGCCGGTGGGTCCGACCTGCGCGCCTACGATCGATCCAAGTATGCGAGCCTGCAGGGGTACGCAGATGATTTGATAGAGATTGCGTGCGAGTATGGGATCGGTCCTGTGCAATTCGTTGGTCATTCGGTCAGCGCGATGATCGGCATGCTGGCTGACCTCAAGGCGCCAGGCACCTTCGCCTCTCACATGATGATTGGCCCCTCGCCTTGCTACATCAACGAGGGGGACTACGTCGGTGGCTTCACGCACGAAGACATTGATTCCTTGCTGGACACGCTGGAAAGCAACTATCTGGGCTGGGCGAGCAACATGGCGCCGGCGATCATGGGCGTGCCTGACCGGCCCGAACTCGGTGCCGAGCTGACGGCCAGCTTTTGCCGGACGGACCCGGAGATCGCCAAGCAGTTTGCGAAGGTCACTTTCATGTCCGACAACCGGAAGGATCTCCCAGATTTCCGGACTCCGACGTTGATCATTCAGTCTTCGGACGATCTGATCGCTCCGATGGCCGTCGGTGACTACATGCACCGCGCTTTGCCCCATAGCATGTTGCGCGTTGTGACGAACATCGGTCACTGCCCGCATCTAAGCGCCCCCAGCGAGAGCAGTGACGCGATGGATGAATTTCTCGACAGGCTCGACCGGCCGTAACTGCCATGACTAGCCCCTTGCCGGATGTTGGCGCGCTCTTCGACGAGGCGCCTTGCGGCATGCTTGTGACCGCTCTGGACGGGACCATTCTGAAGGTCAACGTCACGTTCTGCGAGTGGGTTGGCATGGCTCGCGAAGAGCTCGTCGAGAAGAAGCGACTGCAAGACATGTTCACCATGGGCGGACGAATCTTTCACCAGACTCACTGGGCACCCTCCCTGCAGATGCAGGGTTCTTTGGCGGAAGTGAAGTTCGAGGTTCGTCATCGCGACGGCACGACCATTCCCATGATCCTGAACGCTCGGCGCCGCAAACGAGCTGAAGGCGAGTTCGACGAAGTTGCGGCGTTCGTCGCGCAAGACCGAAACCGCTACGAGCGAGAACTCATGAACGCGCGGAAGAAGGCGGATTCTTTGCTGGAAGCGGAGCGTCAAGCGCAGCACCTGCTGAGAGATCGAGCTCTTTTTGCCGAGCAGATGGTCGGCATCGTCAGCCACGACCTGCGCAACCCCTTGTCGGCAATTCTTATGGGGGTGCAGTTACTTGCGCGTGTGGAGAAAGAGCGTCGAACTCGCGTGCTCGGCCATGTCCGCGACTCGGCAGAGCGGGCTCAGCGCCTTATCGAAGAGCTTCTCGACTTCACCCAGGCGCGCATCGGAAAAGGTTTGTCGGTCAAGCTCGGTGAAATCGATCTTCACGAGGTTGCAGCACATGCAGTTGACGAACTGGGCCTTGCGTTTCCGAACCGGAAGATCATGCATGTCGTGCGGGGAGAGGGGCATTGCATTGCTGATGCTGACCGACTTGCGCAGCTTATAGGGAATTTGGCAAGCAACGCGGCAACCTACGGGCTTCCGGGAACGCCCATCATCGTTCGAACCGAGACCGATGGAGCGAGCGCGACGCTTTCGATAGAGAACCAAGGGGCCCCGATCCCAGCTGAGATGGTCGCAACGCTGTTTGAGCCTATGGTGAGAGGCGTGGGGGCAGGCAACTCGACACGAAGTGTTGGGCTTGGCCTCTTCATCGTGAACGAAATTTCCAAATCGCACGGCGGCGAGATGGAGGTTGTTTCTTCCTCGGAGGAAGGGACTAGATTCGTGATGCGTTTTTCCAGTATGGGCCCCCTATAGGGTTCGACCCGGCCGCCGATGGCGGGAAGACTCACGTGCATGGCATCTCGCAAGCCGGCCAAGAAGCACGCACCCGCATCGAAGAAGACCACCACCAAGCCCGCAGCCGCCAAGAAGGCCGCGGGCGCACCTGCGCGCAAGAAGGCTCCGCCCGCCAAGGCGACGAAGAAGAAGCCGGCTCGACCAGTTCGCCCAGCACCAGCATCCCAACCCGCGCAGCTAGTAGTTACTGACCTTCAACAGCGCTTCGTCGACGAGTATCTGGTCGACCTGAACGGCACCCAGGCTGCCATCCGAGCCGGATACAGCCCAGACAGCGCCCGGCAGATGGCGTCCGAGAACCTGTCAAAACCGTACATCCAGGCTGCTATCGCTGCCGCACGGAAGCTGCAACAGGAGCGCACCCAGGTCGATGCCGATCGCGTGGTGACGGAAGCGTGGAACATCATGCTGGCTGACCCGCGAGAGCTGGTGCAGGTGAAGGTCGGTTGCTGTCGGCATTGTTGGGGCGAGGGCTTCAAGTTCCAACGCACCATCGGCGAGTTCAATCACGACCAGGAGCAGCACGCCCTGAAGGCTGGCAGCCTGGCTGACTTCGACGAGAAGGGCGGCATCGGCTTCGATCCGCTCAAGCCACCGCATCCATCCTGCCCAGACTGTGGTGGTGATGGACACGCGCGCACCGTGCTGGCCGACACGCGGCGCCTTTCGCCCCGGGCCATCGCGCTCTACGCAGGCGCCAAGATGACGAAGTTCGGCATCGAGATCGCCATGCACGACAAGGGCGCGGCGATGGAGAAGCTATTCAAGCACCTCGGCCTCTACGAGAAGGACAACCAGCAGAAGACCGACCCGCTGGCGGCGCTGCTGCACAGCATCGCCAACGGAAACGGCAATGGGTTCCGGCCTGTCGCGAACGACCCTGAGACGCCAGAAGCCCCGACGGGCCCCAACAGCCTGATGCCGCGGGAGGACATCGACGATGGCCGCCCAGGCTAAACAGGCGTCGGGCCTGGCCGACACCGGCACGCTCGACGAAGACGACACCGGCACGCTCGATGAAGACAACACCGCGCTGGACGTAGAGGCCGGCCGCGCGGTCGACGTGCAGCTCGGGCATCGCTGGGACAACCGGCGCCGACCCAAGCGCGGGCCGCACATCGCCAAGCACGCCGAGCTCCTGCCCACCAACGCGGCGGAGCTCGAGCGCTGCCTGCGCGACCCGGAATGGCGCCTGTTCAGCGGTTGCCTGTACCAGATCATCGTCAAGGGCGAGCCGGTCAAGAACGATGCGGGCGAGATCATCGACGAGGGCGATTCCTTCGTCATGCCGTTCAAGCCAAACCGGGCCCAGCGGCGCTTCATCACGCGGCTCTGGCACCGCAACGCCATCCTCAAGGCCCGGCAGCTCGGCTTCACCACGCTGATTGCCATCCTCTGGCTCGACCACGCGCTGTTCAACGGGAACCAGCGCTGCGGGATGATTGCCCAGGACCGCGAGACGGCCGAGGCCATCTTCCGCGACAAGGTGGTGTTCGCCTACGACCACCTGCCTGAAGAGATCCGCCAGCGCTTCCCGCTCGCCCGCGCCAGCACGAAGGAACTGCTGTTCGGCCACAACAACAGCAGCATCCGCGTGGCCACCAGCGTGCGCGGCGGCACCATCCACCGCCTGCACGTCTCCGAGTTCGGGAAGATCTGCGCGAAGTTCCCTGCGAAGGCCAACGAAGTGGTCACCGGCTCGTTCCAGGCCGTGCCGCTGTCGGGCATCTTGGTCATCGAGAGCACCGCCGAAGGCACCGAGGGCGAGTTCTACGAGATATGCCAGCGCGCGCAGGCCCTGGTCGCGGGAGCGCGCAAGCTCACGCCCAGCCAGTACCGCTTCCACTTCTATGCGTGGTGGCAGGACCCGAACTACTCGATCGACCCGGTCGGTGTTCCGATCAGCCCAGAGCAGCACGACTACTTCGACGAGCTCGAGACGAAGGTCGACGTCAAGATAGACCCGGCCCAGCGCGCCTGGTACGTTGAGAAGCTGCGCAACGACTTCTCCGGCAAAGAGGAGCGCATGTGGCAGGAGTACCCCTCGACGCCCGAGGAGGCATTCCAGCAGTCCACCGCCGGCCACTACTACGCGAAGGACATGGTGCTGCTGCGCAAACGCGGCGCCATCTGCCAGGTGCCACTGCTGGACCTGCCCGTATTCACGTTCTGGGACATCGGGAACAGCGACGGCACGGCGATCTGGTTCATGCAGATGCTGCGCAACGAAGACCGCTTCATCGGTTACTACGAGGAGCACGAGGAGGACCTGCGCCACTACGCGCGCCACCTCCAAGAGCGCGGCTACCTCTACGGTGGCCACTTCCTGCCTCACGACGCCGACCACAAGCGGCTCGGCGACTACAACCGCAGCACTCGAGAGCAGCTGCAGCTTCTGATGCCCGGCCAGGCCTTCTTCATCGTGCCGCGCGTCACCGAGCTGATGACCGGCATCTACAGCGTGCGCAAGCACATCAAGGGCGCCTTCTTCGACCTCGATGGCACGAAGCAGGGCATCGAGCGCATCCAGGGCTACAAGAAGAAGTACAGCACCTCGGAGAACCGCTTCATCGACCAGCCTGACAAGAGCAACGGCTGCACTGAAGGCGCGGACGCGCTACGCCAATGGGCCCAGGCCAAGGAGCTGGGCATGTTGGCCAACCTCACCCAGAACACCGCCTACGTCGAAGCACCGGTCTCCGACTGGCGCGCGTAGGAGCACCCAATGAACATGAACAACAGCACCACCACCCCGAGCATCGAGGAAGAGATGGACGCCGATGGCGCACTCACCCTTGAGGAATACCGCCAGTTCATCTACGAGATCGAGCAGCAGCCGCCGTGGCGCGCGGTGGCAGACAAGGAGCTCGACTATGCCGACGGCAATCAGCTCGACACCGAGCTGCTGCGCGCGCAGAAGGACCTTGGCATTCCGCCGGCGAAGGAGGACCTGATCGGCCCCGCGCTGCTGGCCATTCAGGGCTACGAGGCCTCGGTGCGCACCGATTGGCGCGTCTCGCCCAACGGACAGCCGGACGGCCAGGACGTCGCCGACGCCCTGAACTTCCGACTCAACGAGGCTGAGCGTCACTCCAAGGCCGACCAGGCATGCTCGAAGGCATTCCGGCCCCAGGCGGCCGTGGGTCTCGGATGGGTGGAGGTCTCGCGCGAGTCGGACCCTTTCAAGTATCCGTACCGGTGCTCCTCCGTGCACCGCAACGAGATTCACTGGGACTTCTACGCCAAGGAGGACGACCTGAGCGATGCGCGATACCTGCGCCGAGAGCGCTGGCTGCCGCCAAGCCGCATCGCCAAGGTCTTCCCGAAGCATCGCGAGCTCATTCTCGAATGCGGTCGACATGGCCAGTCCTGGTGGGTGAACCTGTCTCCCGAAGCGCTCGACGGTGGCAGTTCGACCGGGCTGACGACGGGCGCCTGGGATGCGGCGCGCGGCTGGACGGTGGCCGAGCACAACTGGTACGACCCGGTCAGCAAGGACATGTGCGTGGCCGAGCTCTGGTATCGGCGCTGGTCCGAGGCGGTGGTGCTGCGCTCGCCGGACGGCCGCGTGGTGGAGTACGACCGAGACAACGCGGTGCACAACTACTCACTGGCGCGCGGCCTCGTGCGGCCTCAACACGCCGTCATTCCTCGCGTGCGTCGAAGCTTCTGGCTTGGCCCACACCGCCTGCATGACGGTCCCAGCCCGTACACCCATCGGCACTTTCCCTACGTGCCGTTCTGGGGGTACCGCGAGGACGGCACGCGCGTTCCATACGGTCTGGTGCGCGGCATGATCTTCCAGCAGGACCGGCTCAACAGCGGCACCGCGGCGATGACATGGGGCATGACTGCCTATCGTGTAGAGCGCACCAAGGGCGCGGTGGCAATGACCGACGAGCAGTTGCGTCGGCAGGTCGGGCGCCGCAACGCCGACATCGTGTTGGACCCGGCTGCAATGTCGCAGCCAGGCGCCCGGTTCGAGGTGAAGCGCGATGTGCAACTCACCGACCAACAACTGCAGATGCTCAATGACGCGCGAATGGCGCTGGAGCGCGTGTCGCCGGCGGCTGCCTCGGCGTTCTCCGGCCGGCGCGGTACCGCCACCAGCGGCGTGCAGGAGGATACGCAGGTGGAGCAGGCGAACCAGGGCCTCGCCCACCTGATGGACAACTTCAAGGCTGCGCGCTCCCAGGTCGGCGAACTGCTGCTGGCGATGATCGTCGAGGACATGGGCCGCGAGCCGCACACCGTCGTGATCGAGGGTGACGCCATCACGCCCGATCGCACGATCCTCATCAACAAGCCCGAGACCGATCCGAAGACCGGTGTGGCCTACCTGAGCAACGACCTGCAGCGCACGCGCCTGAAGGTCGCGCTCCAGGACGTGCCGAGTAGCCCGAGCTACCAAGGTCAGCAGCTCAACGCAATGAGCGAGGCGGTCAAGAGCCTGCCCCCGCAGTACCAGGCCGCGGCCATGCCTTTCCTGGCCAGCCTCATGAACGTCCCGTTCAAGCGCGACCTGGTGGAGGCGCTTCGCGCAGCTGGCCAGCAGGCCTCTTCAGAAGACATCGAGAAGCAGATCCAGGAGCGCGTTGCACAGGAGGTCAAGCTGGCCGGTCACGACCTGAAGGCTCGCGAGCTCGACATGAAGGAGCGCCTGACCGACGCGCAGATCAAGCAGGTGATGGCGCAGGCAGTGCAGACCGGTGTGCAGGCAGCGTTCGCGGCCATGCAGGGCGGCGCGCAGGTGGCGCAGATGCCGATGATCGCGCCGATCGCCGACGCCATCATGCAGGGCGCGGGCTACAAGCGGCCCACGCCAGGCGGCGACGATCCCAACTTCCCGACGCCGGCGCAGACCGCGGCGATGAACATCAAAGACCCGTACATCCAAGGGCAGGGGGCCGAGCTTGTGGCGCCCGAGGCGCAGGAGGAGGCGGGAGCGGCACCGCCACTGCGCGAGAACACCAGCCCGACATTCCCCGCGCGAGCTGGTGAGGGCGGGCAGGGCATGGATGGTATCGAGACGGCGCGCACCACCGACAACGTGCCAGCGTGAGTGACTAGGAATCGCCGAGAAGGGAGGTCTTTCGACCCACACCAGGGACACCATCCGAAGGCGGTGGCTTCAGGAAGAACTCGTAGCCTGGAACGTCTTGCGATGCGTCAAACGCCGTCGCCCATTTTTGTTTGTCAGGGTCGGCTGCGCTGTGAAACATGCCTGCCGCCCACTCGGAAAAGTGGATGACCACTTCCTTGGGGCTTGCCTGTGTCAAATCGAAGGTGCCCCCTGCCTTGGTGAAGGCCGAATACATTGCGATCCCTACGATAGCTTGGATGTCATCCTTTGAGATTTGCACGCGCCTGACATGGGCCATTCGATTGCGAATTGTTCCAAGGGCTCTTAGACCCGGCTTCGCGCCTGATAGGAGGGCGTGGGTGCTCGGAATCATCCCGACCTTTTGCTCGTAGCGCAGGCGGAGTTGGTCAAGGTCCAATGCGGGGTGAAGGCGCTGGAGGAACTCTGTGAGGAAAAACTCCACGACTAGATGCGCGTGCAGCACCTGACCCAATTCTTCCGAGTCCTGTTGCCAAACGGTGTTGAAGGCTGCGCGCCGTCCTTCCACATTCTTCCAAACCGCTTCGTGTCCTCCGTAGAGCGCGGCGAGTCGAGCAATCGCAATCTCAGCGGGAAGGAACCACGAATCGGGTGGGGTCTGTTCGGTCATCTTCGGAGCCTAGCAAACATCGCCCTCCGGTCCTTGAAGCATCGCGAATTTGCGCGCTATTTCTCGAACGCAGCGCCCTGTGTGATTTCCAGACCTGAGCGATACAGCTGAGGGATTTTCCAACTATCGCCGACGCGCTCCACAAAACCAATGCGCTGAAGATCCTCGACAATCTTGTCCCACTCTGGACCTAGGAGCTTCTTCAGTGTTTCTCCATTGTGCTCCGCCTTCCCTCGTTGAAATGCGCGGATAGAGGATTCGAGACCTGGGTTCTCCGCAATGAGAGAAGTCCGAACTTTGTCCTGGGACATCTGGTCCAGACCGGCTTTCACTGCCGCCGGGCTGATCAACGAGTCCGACGCTTCATCACCTCCGCGACTCAAAATGTCGGACTCTTTTCGTGCAGCGTTCGTAACGAGAGCATGTAGGTCACGTGGAGTGCGAATGCCGTTGCCGTCACGTATACGGTTGAAGATCCACGTCCAGCTATCAGACTGGCGGGAGCCGACTTCGATCTGGCCCGAAAAGATGGAAAAAAAGCCCGCTTGTCGCAAGTCGGGATCGCGCATATCCACTTGGACCAAACCATACTTTTTTTGGATTGATTCATTAAACATGAACCGCTCCATGATCATGGCCAACAGTTGATCACTGTCCCAGGCCATAGGAGGGGAGGTGCGATCAAGGACGTGAGTGAGTTCTCGGAAACCGCCAGTGCGAGTCACCTGATCGAACAAGTCGGTGCGGAGGAAGAGCTTCAGGCGGACAGTGTCGTAGCCCATGAAGTCCTTGTAGGCGACTAGTAGTGATTTGAGGGCTGCTTGCTCCAACGCTGGTTCATCCTGAAATGCCGCGTCAAGTCGATCAACCAGAACCCAGCAACGCTGGCTTTGAGCTTTGAGGGCGTCTGAGCACAGGCGCAACGCCTCGGGAAAATCTACAACTGCGTGCGGCTTATCTGTCCAAATCGCCGGTGGCGCATCTGGAAACTCAGCCATCAGGCCCTCGGCACTGACACTGAATTTCTCGACATGAAGAAAGCGCAGCAGCGACCAGAAGATTTTCTTGTAGTTGCTTGTTGTACGGAATCGGATGCCAACCTTCTCTGCGTACGCGAGTGCAGCTTTAGCTTCGGCAGACGACGAACTGGAGAGCGCGTCCAGCACCAGATTCAGGAGATATGTCTTCCAGGCCGCAACAAGTTCGGCTTCACTGAAAGAGTCTTTCTTGATCTGATCGAAAGCGCGTTTAAACGAGGGCTCCCCGGCGTGCTCAGTCGCAACGTGCAGCAATACGTCCTTGAGCTCGGGGTAGTTTGCTTGTCCACCAGAAACAACACGCAGCAGAGCCGACTTCCCACTTCCTTTAACGCCGCGGATCAGGTCGTAGCGATCCGTCACGAAGTCGGAGACGGCTACCGTCGGCACGAAATAGCTGGCTAGATTGCGATCGTTCTCTGCGACCGACTGGCCGAGGTCTAGACGCGCAAGGATCTCGCTGTTCTTCATGACTTCTCCAAGTTTGGAGTGGGATGCTACCGCGTGGCGCAGCCCCCTGTAGGGTTTCCTCTTTGCAGCCCGCTTCTTGAAACTGCCCCTCAAGCACCGCGCGCGAGCGTTGGGGCGACGTCACGGTGGCAACACCGTGGATTCAAGGCAGATGGCGCGGGCCCACGTGGCTCGCACCGGATTGCTGGCCCCCATTGCGGCCACGGCGATATGTGGCGGGACAGGCATGACGACATCCAACGACTTTTTCCAGAACAACGAAATCACTGGCGCACTGACGCCGCAGCAGGCTGCGCAGCTCCTCGAGCTCGCATCGGGCGATACCAGCTTCGGGCTGGACGACGGTGGCGCGCCCGCGACCACCACTGCTGCAGACGCCGCCGCTTCTACCGAAGCGGGTGCCGCCAACACGAACAGCAGCGCAGCCGCTACGGCAGCTTCGCCTGCACCTTCCCCCGCTCCAGCGCCCGCCGCGGCGCCGGCAGCAGCTCCCGCAGCCGAGCTCGATGCGTCCAACGCCGTCTTGCTCGCGAAGGATGGCAAGCACACCATCCCCTACGAGAAGCTGGTGCAGGCTCGCGAGGGCGAACAGCACTGGAAGGCGCAAGCGGAGACGGCCCAGCGCCAACTCGCTGACCTGCAAACCCAAGCGCAACAGCGCGCTGAAGCGGGGCAAGCGCCGACGAAGACGGACAACCAGGTGGCGGCTGCGCAAGCGGCGATCGCCAGCGGGGTGGACCCCGCCCTCTTCGGTGACTTCTCCGAGGAGGCGTTGGCGAAGGGCATCGCGACGCTGGTAGACCAACGCGTGGAGGAGCGGATCAGCAAGGCGATCGCTCCCCTGCAACAACACCAGCAGCGCAGTGCGCATGACGCGCACTTCGACACCATCTACAAAGCGCACCCCGACGCGGATTCCGTGGCGGAGAGTGCCGAGCTGAAGGCGTGGATCGCCAGTCAGCCCAGCTACGTGCAGCCCACGCTGCACGAGGTGCTGGCGAAGGGCAGCGCGCAGAAGGTGGTCGAGCTGTTCAACGACTTCAAGAAGGCCACCGCCGCACCTGCGGCGGCTCCGGCTCCTGGAAAAGGCCAAGCCGCCGTGACCGATCCCAAGGTCGCGGCGCAAGCCGCCATCGCTGCCGCGGCACCAGCCGTGCCGGCCTCCCTCTCGGACATCCCGGGCGGGCGGGCCGACGCGCTGTCGCCGCACGAGCGACTGGCGGCTATGGACCCCGTATCGATGGCCGATGCCATGCAAGGCATGTCGCCGGCGCAGATCGATGCGTTCCTGAACCGATCCCTGTGAGCCGTCAGGCCCACGCAGCACCACACACAAGGAGGTCTTGATGACCGCAACGAAGACGCAAACCGCGTATGGCGACCCGAAAGCGATGGTCCAGCAAGCAGCTGGCGTATTCGCCGTCAGCCAGCAACGCAACACCACCATGAACCGGCTGGTCGGCAAGATGCCGAAGCTGGAAGGTGCGATCAGCACGATCAAGAAGCAGTCCAGCAACCACATGCCGATCGTGCAGGCGCAGGACCTGGGCCAGGGCAAGGGCGACGAGGTGAAGTTCAACCTCATCAACCCGAGCGGCGGTTACCCGATCATGGGCAGCGCGTACGCCAAGGGTCGCGGCGTGGGCATCAAGCTGTCCGAAGACCGCCTGCGCGTCAATCAGGCGCGCTTCCCGATCGACATGGGCGATGTGATGTCGCAGATCCGCAGTCCGGTCGACCTGCGCCGTGTCGGGCGCCCGCTCGCGCAACAGAAGATGGACGACTATCTGGACCAGTCGATCCTGGTCCACGCGGCGGGCGCGCGCGGCTTCCACGACAACATCGAGTGGCGTGTGCCGGTCGAGACGCACCCGGCGTTCTCCGAGATCCTGGTCAACCGGGTCAAGGCGCCGACCAAGAACCGCCACTTCATGGCCAAGGCCGGCGCGATCGACCAGTTCACCGTCAATGCCGGTGAACTCGACATCGCTTCGACCGACCTACTGAAGATGGGAACCGTCGATGCAGTTCGCACCTACATCGACCAGATTCCGCTGCCGCCGCCCCCCGTCAAGTTCGACGACGACCAGGCCGCGACCGACAGCCCGATCCGCGTGATGTTGCTTTCGCCTGCGCAGTACAGCGGCTTCGCTACGGACCCGGCCTTCCGCAACTTCCAGGCGAATGCGGTGGCACGTGCGCGTCTGGCCAAGGACCACCCGCTGTTCCTGATGGAAGCTGGTCTGTGGGGCGGCATCTTGATGGTCAAGATGCCCAAGCCGATTCGCTTCTACGCCGGCGACACCATCCGGTACTGCGCTGCCTATGACACCGAGGTGGAGTCGAGTGCCGTCGTGCCGGCCAGCTTCACCACGAAGTTCGCCATCGACCGCGCCATCCTGATGGGCGGCCAGGGCCTGGCGCAGGCCTTCGGTGCCTCGGAGCACAGTGGCATGCCGTTCTTCTGGAGCGAAGAGAAGGACGACCACGGCGACAAGCTCGAAATCCTGATCGGCGCGATCTTGGGCATGTCCAAGGTTCGCTTCGCGATCGACCACGGCGATGAGACCCAGTTCACCGACCACGGTGTGACGGTCCTCGACACGGTGGTGCCGATCATCAAGCCGCGCGGCTGATGACCCAGGGCCGGGGCAACCCGGCCTCTCTCCCTTCACCCCATCAAGGAGCCATACATGGCCAACATCAAACTCAAGGGACTGGGCATCAACCAGTTCGGCGGCATGGCCGCCTACGGCAACGTCACCACGTTGCGGGCAACGCTCGAAACCGATGCCACCGGTGCCGCTGTCCGCGCGAATGCGACCACGCCCCTCGGCGTCGGCGACAAGGTGTACCTGCAGAGCCTGCCGGCCGGATTCCGGCTCGAGGACCTGCAATCGATCGTGTCGACCGCCATGACCGCGGCGGTGACCGGCTCGATCGGCTTCGAGTACGCCGACGGCGAGGACAGTGCGGAGGTTCCCCAGGACCTTGCCTACTTCGGCGCGGGCATCGTTCTCAATGCCGCCGCTCGCCTGCGCACGAGCTCGTCGAAGGCGCCGGTAACGCTGGCGAAGGAAGCCTTTCTGGTGCTGACCCTCGCGGGCGCCGCCAACGCCAAGGTCAGCCGCGTCGACTTCATCGTCCACGGCGAGCGCCTGGGCGCGAAGTGATGTCGAAGGGGAAGGCGGCATCGCCTTCCCCTGTTCTCTTACTCAAGGAGCTCTCATGCCCACCAACACGAATGGCGTGCCCGTGAAGTACATCGGGCGCGAGGACCCGTTCTACGACCGCCTCTATGGTTCGAACCTCCCGTTCGAGCCCGGCCAGGTGCGCGTCATCACCGACCTGGATCTGGTCGCGAAGTTTCTGCGACACGATGACTGCTTCGAACGAGTCGTGCTCGAGCCTGTGGTCCCGGCTGCCGCGCCCGTGCTCGCCCCTGCACCCACGCAGTCGCCCGTTGCCCCAACGGGTGAGGGTAGCTCCAGCGAGACCGGTGCCACGTCGCTGACTTCGGCTGCACCGACGGGCGAGGCGGCCCAGGGTAAGGACGAGTCCACGCAGGTGCCAGAGGACGACACAGAAGCTCGCCTCGCGGCCGCCAAGAAGCTCGAGGACGAGCAGAAGCTGCTGGAACAGAACCGCCTCGACTTGGTGCAGACGCTGGACTCGATGGACAAAGACGCGCTGCAGAACTTCGCGCGCGACAAGTTCCAGCAAACGGTCCCGAAGACCTTGAGCTTGGACAACATGCGCGCGAAAGTCGTCGGGCTGATCGACCAGTTCGGGGTGCAATGACCACCGACGACCTCATCAAGTCTTTCCGCCTTGAATCGGGAGACCAGGCACGCAGCGAAGGCGGCGGCCAGAGCGATGTGCTCTGGTCCGACGAGGAGATCGCAGGCTGGCTCACCGAAGCGGAGGAAGAGGCAGCCATCCGCAGGCGGCTTCTGCCCGATGAGGTCTCGATCCCGATCACGGCGCCGACGCGGGCCTATTCATTCACCAGCTTCTTCGAGATCACCTACGCCGAGTTGGTGCCGGCGGCGGGCGATCGCATCGTCCTGAAGATCGTCAGCCGCGACGCGATGAACCGGATCGACCCGGAATGGCGCCGTGCTTCGTGCAAGCCGCGCACCCTGATTCAGGAAGACGTGCGCATCGTGCTGGCCGGCGAGGTCGCAGAGGCCTACTCGCTCTACCTGGAAGGTTTGCGGCTGCCGAAGAATCCGCTCAGCGCCGATATTCCAACCGCGACGCCGGAGATTGCACCGGTGCACCATCGCTTCCTGGTGCACTGGGCGCTGCATCGCGCCTATGGCATCCAGGATGCCGAGGCCTTCGACGCATCGCGCTCCCAGCGCGAGCTGGCCACCTTCGAGCGCTACTTCGGCTTGCGCCCCGATGCCGACCTTCGCAAGGATGCCCGCGCCGACGAGCCGCACCAAACCATCGTGTGGCGGTTCTGATGGCGCGAGACGTACCTGTCGGTCCGTTCCTCGGCCTGAACAACAAGCTCCGCCCGACCGAGCTGGATGCCGCGCAGCGCGACTCCAAAGGCGCGCGCTACCTTTATGGCGCCGACAACGTCGACCTCACGGGCAGGGGCGGCCTCAAGCGCCGCGAAGGCTTCAGCTTGCAACTTGCTGGCGCCGTGCATTCGCTGTGGAGCGATCCGCTCGGTGCCTTCGCCATGGTCGATGACGACCTGTGCGCGCTGTCGCCCGCTGGCGCCGGCCTTGCCGCCACGGTGCTGCGCGCCGGCTTGCCGAAGATGCCCGTCAGCTACGCGCGGGCGGCCAACGGCATCGTGTCGTGGAGCAACGGGCTCGAGCTGCGCTGCATCGTCGACGGCGTGGACTACCCGATGTCGGCCGCGCCGGCCCTGTCGCCCGAGGTGGTGGCCAGCGCTGGCGGTGCGCTGCCGGAGGGCTTGTACATCGTTGCCTTCACCTGGTCGGGCCCGCAAGGGGAGAGCGCGCCGACGCACGCTGTGCAGATCGAGGTCCCGGATGGCGGGCGCATCGACATCGCCGACGCCGCGGGCGCCACCGTGTGGCTGTCCGGCCCGAACGGCGATCACGTCTCCAGCTACGGCATCGTCACCTCGGTGGCCGTGCTGGCGCCCGGCGGCCGGGTCTCGCGCACGCTCAACACCGCGCCGATGCCGGCCGGCCACATCGTGCGCATGCACAACGGCAGCCTGCTCGTGGCGCACGAGAACATCGTCTTCGTGTCGGTGCCCTACGCCAGTGGCATCTACCAGCCCGCGCGGGGCTACGTGCCATTCCCCTCGAAGGTCACGGTGATGGAACCCGTCGAAGGTGGCGTCTACGTCTGCACCGAGCAGAAGACGTATTGGATCACCGACTTCTTCGGCGAAGCCGCGCTGGTGCCTCGCTTCCCCTTCGGAGCCATCCCCGGCACCGGTGTTTTCTCACCCGAAGAGTTCAAGGCGTACTGGCAGACACCCCAGGGCCTCGCATCCGGCGATGCCCTGGGCACCGTTGAGCTGCTTCAGGCCAACGCACTCCGCCTGCCGCCGGCCTCGTTCGGCGCAACCCTGTACCGCATGCGAGACGGCCGTTCCAGCGTCGTCACCACCCGCAACGGTGTTCAACCCAACCGCGCCGCAGCCCTTGCGTGGGCCGATGCGGACGTGATCCGAAAGGAAACCTCCGATGACCTCTGAAATCAAGACTGGCGTGACCTACACCACCGAGGTGGTGGCGCCGGACGGCTCCGTGTCGCAGTGCTCGGTCGAGCACAACCTGGTGCCCATCGAGGGGCTGAACCATATGGCCGCCGGCACCTTCAAGAACGGTGCTCAGGTGGGCACCTGGTACATCGCGCCGTTCGAGGGCGACTACACGCCGACGCCTGACGACAAGGCCGCAACCATCGCGGCAGCGGCGCAGGAGAGTACGGCCTACAGCGCGGCAGCGCGCCTGGAGTTTGTAGAAGGCGCTGTGAACAACGGCGCAGTGGACAACTCGGCAAACAAGGCCGAATTCGTCTTCAACGCGCCCAAGGTCATCCGCGGTGTCTTCCTGGTGTCGGCCTCACCCAAGGGCGCCAACACCGGCACGCTGATCTCTGTCGTGCGCTTCGCTTCCCAGAAGACCGTGGACGCCGGCAGCACGCTGCGCGTGGTCGCTGGCTTCGCTTTCGCTTCCGTTTAAGGAGATACCTCATGAAGCTCTCAATCGCTCAACGCAACTCCATGCTGGCAAAGCTCAAAGCCGATCTGGACGGCGGAGAGATCCGCATCTACGCCGGGGCGATCCCGGACGACGCCGAAGACGCCATCGGCGGCGCTACGCTGCTCGTGACCATCAAGAACGGTGGCAGCGGACTCACCTTCGCGGCGCCGAGCGATGGCGTGATGCTGAAGGCGGCTGGCGAGACCTGGTCGGGCACCAGCGTGGCGACGGGCACGGCGTCGTTCTACCGGCACGTCCTCTCGGCAGACGACGGTTCCGCCTCGGCCTCGGCATTGCGCCTGCAGGGTTCGGTGGGCCTGGCTGGCGCCGATATGAATCTGACTTCTGTGGCGCTGGTCAGCGGCGTTACGGCGCCGCCCATCACTTACTACAACGTCGGCTCGCCCAAGGGCATGTAAGAAGTGCCGGTTGGCACGGCATCAGAGCAGCGATAAACAATGGCGACGCTTCCCGCAACCTATGACGTTCGCGACGACTTCAATGTCGATGCGGACCTGTCGGACAACGCCAGTCTGATCTCGTCGTCAACCGGTGCTGCGGGCATCTCACCGGCTTGGAATGGCAACTACACGGAAGTGACTGTCTCGGGCGGGCGCCTGAACAGTATCACCACGCTGGCTAACGTCCTTCTGAACATCAGTCCCGACGTTGTCGGATTTACCAGCCGCAACCTCGTCGGCATGACCGTCGAGGCTGAGTTCAGCACGCCGGGGTCGAACTTCTCGATGCTGCGCATCACTGCGTTCAACGAGGACTTCTCTGCCGCAGTTGGACCGGGCATTCAGCTCAACAGCTCGGGGAGTGTCTTCTTCGGTCTTGAGGGTGACCTCGACACGATGTCGCCTCCGCCTGCGTCGGCAGCCACCCACATCCTGAAGATGGTCGTGACGGCGGGGTACGACATCGAGTTCTACGTGGATGGCGTCCTTGCCGGAACGCGAAGCCTCCCGGCGACCACGCAGTGGCGGTGGGAAGTCCCTATCAGTATCCGCAACGGTGGTTACGTGGAGTACATCCACGTCTTCGGCAACGACATTCTGGAAAGCTCTGCGCCTCCCGCGCCCGCGCCGCCGTTCTGGACTGGCTTCGTCAACTCGTACGAGGTGGGCGGTGCGGCAGCAGCACCGCCACCGCCTGATCCCGAACCGGGCGAACCGGGCGAGTCGCACACGAATCCGATTGACGTTGATGTGCCCTTCGAGTTGCCATTGCCCGCATTGGATGGCACACCGGTCTGGCTCCGTATCACGCCGGGGAGCGGGAACTGGAAGTTCTCGACCGCCACGTCTCCTGACCCGGAGATTTTCGA
This sequence comes from Variovorax paradoxus EPS, assembly GCF_000184745.1. Classification (NCBI taxonomy): domain Bacteria; kingdom Pseudomonadati; phylum Pseudomonadota; class Betaproteobacteria; order Burkholderiales; family Comamonadaceae; genus Variovorax; species Variovorax paradoxus. The sequence goes on from NC_014931.1 coordinate 2,205,726, forward strand.
CACGTTTCTTGCACTCTATGACTCCTTCGGGAACCTGATCGCTTCCAACGAAGACATCAATTCTGGTGGCAGCGACTACCGGTCCGAGATCATCGAGACACTCGTGGCGGGGACGTACTTCCTCGTGATCTCGACGTTTGAGGGCTCGGCCGACAACGACTGGGCTGTGACGGGTGGAACGACCAATGTTCCCGAAGGAGCGGTGCTTGTCATCGAAGAGGTATGACCGACGAATTCCCCAAGAACCGGGGTGGCTGGAGCGGCCCTGGTCGTACGGCAGCCTACACGCTTGCCGGCGAAGGCGATAGCTCCACGACCTGGTCGCGCAAGCGCCGTTTCGGCGCCGAGGCGCGCAACAAGGGTGGGCACCTCACGGTCAAGGTCTCAGACCAGGCGCTGGACGGCTTCTATTCGCTCGGCATCGAGGGGGACGAAGGCGAGGGTGCCGTCGTCCGCGGCTCGGCCACCGCGCGCGGCAGCTTCTCACTGCGCGGCCCTGCGCCCACCTCTGAGCTCGGTATCCCGCAGTTGCTGACGCGCGGCAACGGCTCCGCCTGGACCCTTTCGGCGTTCGCCAACGTGGGCGACATTCCCAGCAAGTTCGGCCCGAACCGCGTCTACCGCATCGACTCGTACATCACGCGCGACGGCAAGACGCCGACCACCCGGCCGCCGCTGGGCGCCGTGGGCGCGAACGATGGTGCCGGCATCCGCACGGCGTCGATCTTCACGACCATTGGCGCGCGCCGTGGCGGCCGCTACGAGCACGCCATGGCCTACCCGGCGCTCAATGCTGACGGCGACAACATCATCGCCGTGGCGTTCGACGACGGGGAGACGCAGCGCGTGGTCATCGCGGCCGAGATCCCAGGCCAGATCATCTTCCCGCTTGCGTTCAATCGCGTGGGGCCTAGCACGTTCCTCGGCATGGGCGGGGCCTACTTTTGGCGCGGTGCCGCGGTTCCCGGGTACGACCGCACCCAGCACCCGGGGCTGTTCTTCTTCGCCTCGACGGACGGCGGCGTCACCTGGACCACGTTCTCGGCACCGTCGCTCACCGCGCACGAGCAGGCCGAATACGCGGCCAATACTGGCCCGCTGGGCGCCTGGGCGACGTGCAACACGGCGGCGATGAACACCGGCGCCACCATCGTGCCGCTGTCGCGCACTAAGGCGCTGGTGTATGCCATCTTGTCCTCGCCTGACGAGGCGCCGCCCGGCCCATGGTCACCGGGCACTCGATACAGCAATGCTCGCGTGCGCTTCGGTGTGGCCGACCTCGAAGCCGGCACGGTCGCCCTGCTCGGCACGCTCTTCGACCCACCGTTCGCAGCGCTGAGCACGGACTACCTCGCCCTGGCATTTCCGCGCTGGGAGCGAGGCGCCTGCATCGCGCCGGGCGGCGGCGCGCTGCTGTTCTTCAACGACGCGAACTACAGCGCCAACTGGACTTCGAACCCCACGATCTATTTCACCGAGGACGGGCCGCTCACGCTGCTGGGCAACATGCCGCTGCAGGCCGGCAGGGCGGGAGTGCCGCTCGCGGTTTCGCGCAGCCAACTCTTCATGCCCGTCTACGACGGCGGGGTGCATGCGCTCTTCGAGTCGAAGAATCGCGGGCTCACATGGACGAAGCGCGCGGCCATCTCCACGCTGGCAACCGAGACGCTGCCGGGCGCGAACGGTGCCAACACGGGCCCAAGATCATTCGGTGCCCTGGCCTTTCTTCGCAACGACGGCCGCGCACAGAACGCAACACCCGGCGCCCCCTGGCTGTCGGACGACAGGATTACTCCACCATGAGCAACGCACTGAAGCGCCTGGGTCAGGCCTACTCGATCCCCGCGACGCCGTACGTGCCCTACCGCCCGGCGTATACCTACGTCGAACCGATCCTCGGATATACCCGACCGGATGGCTGGTCAATGGATGTGGGGGCTGCATACACCGCTCCTTCAGGCGGGGCACCTACTGGACCGGGCACGCTGCTGCCCGACGGAACATGGTTGCCTGCGGGCTACTCCTTGGTCGTAAAGGGGCTCACGCCTCCCAACGCGCCGGGCGCCGGAATCCAGGTCCCTGTCGGCGGCTCCCAGCCCTCGTATGGGATCGTCGGCTATCGATTCATCACGGTGCCAGAGCAGGCCGAGCAGCAGGGTGCTCCCGGCCAGCGAGTCTCCGAGCCGCCGTCTGGTTGGAATTCTTTTGGCCGATCGCGTCGCGGTATCACTGCAGGGTCGGCAAAGTTCAAGATCCCCACGGGTGTCAGCGGCGTGGTCGCAGGGCTGACCGAGTATTCCATTCCGAACGCTGGCTACGGCCACATCCGCCACGGCCTTCGCTTCGCCGGCAACCGCGTCTACAACGCGCGCACCGGCGTGGACCTCGGCACCTTCTTCGATGACGACGAGTTTGAGATCGACTACGACGGCAGGGAGGTCGTGTTCCTGCTGAACGGCAACGACCTGGACTCCGAGCCATCCACCTACCGACGGGAACCCCTTTACCTGACGGTCGCGATGCACGACGTGGGCGACATGGTGGACAACCCTTCGCTGCAGGAGGTGGGCTACGGCGTCAGCAGCACGATGCTGCCGGTGCTCAAAGTGCTCAGTTCTGACGCGGCCCTCGGCGAATCCTCGGCGATGCTCCCAGCATTGACCGTCGATGCCGGATCGGGCAACTATGTTCTCGTGTCGCTGCCGACGCTGACGAGCTTGGCGGCCAGCGGCGCCTACGGCGAGGTGAAGTCCACACTGCCGGCGCTCACGACCACGAGTTACGGCGGCATGGTCCCCGGCATCGGATCGAGCGGCGTGGATGTCTCTCTGCCAATTCTTGTGGCAACGGCCCTCGGGCAGGGCGGCGGTTTGGGCGAAGTGGCTGTGAAGCTGCCCGTCCTGACCGTGCTCGCGGCCGACGCAACCTATGGTGAAGTCAAGGTCTCGCTGCCAGCCCTCACGACGTTCAGCTGGGGTGAGCCGAACGACGAAGGCTATGCACTGGAGACGATGGCCACTGGCGCGACGGCCAATGGCAACCTCACACTGCTGGTTGCGGTGCTGGAACACATCACGCTCGGAAGCACGGCGGTGCCCACGACGCTGCTGGACGCGGTGATCCAGGAAGTCATCAACGCGGCGCCGTCGGTGGCGACAGAGCAACTGCTGGAGGCCGTAGCTCGCACCTTCATCCAGGCCGGCTCCACCGGTGTGCTGGAGGGCGCTACCGGGCGCACTGACCAGGACACCTGGGTCTGGCACGCGGACGCCAAGGGCAGCACGATCTACCGAAGCTACCCGTTCAACAGCTTTGCGGTGATCGACGGCAAGCAGTACGGCGCCAGCGCCGACGGCCTGTTCCTGCTGGAGGGCGACGACGACGCGGGCGCGCCGATCCGCGCGAGCGTTGACCTCGGAAAGATGGACTTCGGCACATCCTCGCAGAAGACCATCGCCGAGTGCTACGTCGGCATGTCCGCCAGCGGGAACCTCTTCCTCAAGGTCATCGTTGAGGGGCGCGAGTTCATCTACAAGACCCGCGGTTTCTCGGAGCACATGCAGCAGCAGCGCTTCACCCCGGGCAAGGGCCTGAAGTCCAACTACGTCACGGTGCAGTTCTTCAACGAAGACGGCGCCGACTTCGAAATCGACACGGTCAACTTCCTCGTGGCCGACCTTCAACGAAAGATCTAGCATGCCCATCGTCACCGTTCCCGATCCGATCACCGGCGGTGCCGGCGCCGCGGTCACGACCACGCAGGTCATCAACGCGATGTGGGACAACTCCCAGACGCGCACCAACGAATCCAACGCGCGCATCGCTGCCGGACTCGGCGACATCGGCCCGGCGCCGATCATCGGTGTGCCGGTGCTCGACAAGAGCTACGTGCCGCCTCTGCGGCCACAGTTGCAAGACCCGAACATCATGAACGGGGAAGCGATGTACAACACCCAGCTGCAGAAGCTGGTGAACCTCATCGGCCAGGGCATCGCGGACTTCTTCCAGAACTACTTCCCGCTGGGGCCGTACGACGAGGCGGTGGAGTGGCTTCGCAAGGCCATCGTGGATAGTGGGACCGGTATTAATGCCGGCGTCGAGCAGCAGCTCTGGCAGCGCGGCAAGGCCCGCGTGTTGGAGGAGAGCATGGAGGCCGAAGACAACCTGACCGCAGGCTGGGCCGCGCGCGGCTACCCGCTGCCGCCCGGCGCGCTGGTCCACGGGCTACAGCGCATCCAACTGGACCGCAGCCGCAAGCTGGCCGAGATCAGCCGCGACATCGCCATCAAGAGCTTCGACACCGAGGTCGAGAACGTGCGCTTCGCAGTTCAGCAGACGCTGGATCTGCGCTCGAAGGCCATGAGCGCGATGGCCGACTACATCCGCACGCTGATGATGGGGCCGCAGACGGCTATGCAGCTGGCCACCGGTCTGGCCGGGCTCGAGCTCGATGTGAATCGCTCGATGGTCGCGCTGTACTCGGCCGAGGTGCAGGCGCTGCAGCCGCGCGTGCAGCTCGCGATCGAGGATGCACGGCTGCAGGCCGGCACGAACGAGGCGAATCAGCGCGCCATCGTGGTCACCGCGCAGTCGAAGGCCGATCTGGCCAAGGCCGCGGCGACGATGCTGGCCTCGCAGGCCAGCGCCGGTATCAATGCCGTCAACGCCTCGTCGTCCATCAGCGGCGGCGATAGCTCGCCGGTGTGACGCACCGCCCCCTCTGGGGTTTGATGCCTGACGCCGCCGCCGAAAGAATCGCGCGATGCGACATATGAAGGGGTAGCCCATGCACGGCTTTCAACCACGCTCGGCACGCAAGTCCGACCAAAAGGCGAACGGCGGGCCCATTCGAGGGCCCGGTACCGGCACGTCCGATTCCATCGAGAAGACGGTGCCGGAGGGCAGTTACATCATGCCGGCTGACTCCACTGAGCAACTCGGCGAGGGCAGTCTGGCCGGGCTGGGTGCGCCAATGCCGGTGCGTGTCAGCAATGGCGAGTACGAGCTGCCGCCCGAGCAGGTGCATGCCGTCGGCGTGAAGGCGCTCAATGCCATGAAGGACGCCACGCATGCGCCAGTAGGTGGCGCTCCCGGGTTCAAGCCGCGCGTCGACGAATCGTCCATGTTCTTTGCCAATGGCGGCGACGTAACGCGCATCGGCAACTCGTACAGCGGCGGGGATGTTTCGGGCCAGGTGACGATCAACGGCGGCGCGCCGCGCGGAACAATGAGTGTGGTGGACCAGTTCTCGACGCCTGCGGCAACCGGACCCGCGCCAGCTGTCCGCGCGGTGGCGTCCACGCTTCCCGCGGCGGGAACCGCTGCAGCGCCAGTCGCCACCAGCGCAGGCCCTGGCGTCATCGACAGCTCGGCGCAGGGCCAGCAATTCTTCGACCAGGCAACGGCGGGCACGGCGGCTGCCCAGGGCTTCGCGCCGCGTAGCGCACGCGCACCCAGCGCGCCGGCGCCGGATGGCTTTGGCTTTCAGCCGCGAGGCTTCGCGAATGGCGGAGCTGTGAAGGAAGAGGAGCGCGCCGCTTTCGGCATCTATCCGCGTCCTTCGGCTGCGCGTTCGACCCCTCTCAATGATGCCGCGCTGCAGCGCGGCGTGGTGGCCACTGGCCCTTCGTCGTTCCAGCCTGCGAGTGTTCTTCCCGCTGCGAGCGCGCCAATGCGTTTGAACAACCTCACCGACCCGCGCAGCACACAGTTCGCAGGACCGACGGCCGAGCGCGCGCCGCTCGGGTTCTCGGCGGCGGGCACTACCGCAGCAAAGTCCCCCACGGCAGAGGCAAGCGCCGACGTTGCTCCGGCACCAGTAGCAACGACTGGTGCGAGCCCTGCTGCCGAGGCGGCGCCGGCCGCCGCGCTGGGCTTCGGCTCTACTGGGCAACGGCGAAACCCGCTGGGTTCGGAGGCCGACGCAAACGCCCAGGCTGCGGACATCCGCGCTTCGAATGCGACGTTGCCCCAAGGTGGCGCGACCATCATCGACGGCGCGGGTGCCGCGCAGGGGACGCGCCAGCGCTTCTTCGATGACGCGAACCTTCGCACTGCGGCCGCGCGCGGCTCGTGGTCGCCCCGTCGCGGCTACCAGTCCGATGAAGGCGCGGTGCGTGCGGCTGCGCTGCCCGTGCAGGCGCGCGCTGCGGCTGACGTCGAGCAGGTGCGCCAGGAAGGCGAGGTGCAACGTGCTGGACTGGGCTTTCAATCGATGGCTCAGCGCGAAGCGGCCGCAGCACGCATGCAGGGGGAACGCATCGCTGCCGATGACCGCCGTGCAGCCGATGCCAACTCGATTCGGCGCGACGAGGTGGCCGGCGCGAACCGGCTGCGAGACGTGCAGGTGTCGGCCGCCCAGGATGAAGCCACTCTGCGCCGCACGCTGCTGGACCCGAATGCTTCCACTGCCGATCGCGCGAAGGCGCAGCAGGCATTGCTGGCAGCGCAGGGCAAGGTCGCGTCGCCAGAGTGGAGTGTGCAGGTCACGCCCGCGACGAAGAACGCGGACGGCAGCTCAACCGAGGGCAGCATCTACCGGGTCAACAAGACCACGGGTGATGTGCAGCGGGTGGACGGGCAGGGCGGTGGCAGCAGTCAACGTGCTGCAGCGCCTGTTGAGCTTGCCTCGCCCACGACACGCCCTGTTGGGACGATTTCCACCGTCGGCGGGAAGAGCGCGCGATGGAACGGGAAGGCCTGGGAGCCTTTGTAGGCTAGCTCGACGGATTGGGCGTGGAAGCGTTCATCGTTCCCTTCTCCCAGCCGAACTCACCATTGTCCGTGGGTCTCAAGGCAGGTGCCCGCGGGAGGCTGCTGGCTATGCCTCGACCGTGGGGATCGGCCGCGACTCCAGCGAACAAGACGACCACTGCGAAAGCCACCGGCAAAATCGCTATGCCGAGGATGATCCCCGCCATCGAGGTGCGCGTGCGTCCCAGCAAGTCGACCCCCCGTAGGGTTCGCCGGAATGCCGTGAGCGGCCGGACACTGGCCAGATGAAAATTCGTTCTTTCGACCGCAAGCGAGCAGTAGATGCCGCAGTTCTCGAACGCATCCGCCCCGGGCGCGCCCGGCGCGCGCGGCGGGGCGCAAGCACGTCGACCGTCACTCAGATCATCAACTTGATGTGGGCGAAGGCAGTTGCTGAAGCAGACGGGCTTTCAAGTCCTGTGCTGCGCTGACCGAAGTGTCCCCAACCTGAGATGCAGCCAGCATCTGCGAGATCAGGTGTTCACTGAAGCTGTCGAACTCCGCACGTAGGCGAGCTTTGTCCGGATGCGTCAGGATCAACGCTCGGAGCATCGCCTTCATGATCGTCGCTTCCCCCACAAGCGCCTGTACTTCTGCGCGGGTGTTATCGCCCATGTGTGTCTCCAAATTTTTGACCTCGAGTGAGCGTACACCAGGGTAGATAGGCCCCCTCTAGGGTTCGACGCCGCTGGGGAGCGGCGGAAGACTGGGGGGATGAGCGATACCGACTGGGAAAAGGGCGACCTCCGCCCGCCAAGCACTTCAGCAACGGACTGGGAGAAGGGCGAACTCAAACCGCCTTCGAGTCGCAGTGCCCTCGCCGTCGCCAACGACACGGTGATCGAGGCCGCCAACGCGGCAGCCGGCGGCGTCTCTGCCGCTGCGAACTTCGTGAAGCCCGGCAATGCCATCTCGAAGTTCATCGACGACAAGATCATCAAGGCCGGCGAGGAATCGCAGAGCGACGTGGTCAAGGCATCGAAGAAGAAGTTCCGCGACGACGTTGAAGGCGCCGATGGAGTCGGCGGCGAGCTGAAGGCAGTCGGCAGCTATGTGCTGGAGAACCCCGTCCTGTCAGCGGCTCAGGCAGCGGGCTCTTTCGTTGGCCCAGGAGCCGCGATCAAGGGCGCTGGTGCGGCCGCGCGCGCCGTCGGCGCTGGCGCCAAGGCAGTGGAGCGCGCTGGCCTCGCCGGCAGTGCTGCAGCAGGTGGCGCGATGGCTGGTGGCGATGCCGCTGGTACTGCCTACGATCTCGCATCGAAGGCGGGAGCCACCGACGAACAAGCAACTGCCGCGGGCCGGCAGGCCAGCGTCATCCCGGCAATCGTGGGCGGCGCGGGCAGCTTGGTCGGTGCTGAACGCCTGGTCGCCGGCGCCAAGGGCTTCGGCGGCAGTGCCCTCGCTCGCGCGGGCAAGACGGCGGCCGTTGAGGCCGCACAGGAAGGCTTTGAAGAAGGCATCACGCAGTACGAGGGCCAGCGCGCCGCGGTGCCGTTCGATCCCACCATCGACCCAACGAAGGGGGTGGCCGCCGCGGCCGGCATGGGCGCCGCGCTGGGCGGCATCACCGGCGGCGGCGTCTCATTGCTGACAGGCGGGCACGGAGGCGCCGAGGCGCCTGCTCCGGTTGCCGCACCGCTGTTGCTCAGAAACGAGCCCGACCCACTGGTGGGTTTCCCGGACGGCACGATAGGCCGTCGATCCGAGATCGACGCCTATCTGGCGAGCCTTCCCGAAGACCAACGCGCTGCGGCCCGCGCTCGCATGATGGGCCTGGCGCCCGAGGCGGTTGCACCTGCACCAGCGTCCGTCCCTGCGGCCGCAGAGGATGCGCGCCGCAGTGCCATCACCCGACTCAACGAACTGAACCAGCAGGAGCGCGGCGAGCCCGCGGTGGCGCAGGTAGCTCCGCCCGATGGCGCGGCCGCGCTGGCGCAGCAGCGCACTGCGGAGGAGGCGGCACGTCAGGCCGAGATCGAAGCATCGCGCGCCGTGACTGGACCCGATGACGAGATCCTGCAATCCATCGGTGCAACCGATGCCGCTCCCATGCTGCCTTCGCAGCGCATGGGCCTTGACCCGGCGGCCGGCCCGCTGTCGTCCGCTGCAGTGGTCGCGGTGGACAGCGGCGCATCGCAGCAACTGGTCGCGCAGGCCGCGCTCCAGCAGGCAGCCGAGGAGGCGAAGGAACAGGGCGACACCGAGCAGGTGGGCCTCGACTTCTCCGCCGAGCGACCGGGCCGCGAGCAGCTCGTCGAAGCGCACGCAGCTGATCTGAGGGAGCGCCTGGACTTTTTGCAGCAGCAAGGGCGCGCCGGCGGCTGGGATGCGCGGCTCATCGCAGAACGTGACCGCGTGCAGGCAGAGCTGGACGCGCTGGCGCCCGCAGTAGCGGCATCAGCGCCCGCACCCACAAGCGTGACGGAAGGTGTTGCGCAGGCCCGCGCGCGCCGCGGCGCATCGAAGGGGACGGCACCTGCGCCCGCCACCGTGCCGGCGCGGGGTGCCGCCGTGCCATCCGACGCTGTAGCCGCGCGGCCGAGCGCCTGGCGCACGAACCCTCTGCAGGCGCGCAAGGTCGCGAAGTCGCTGGGCATCGACGCCGGCGGCCTGCGCACGCCGCAAATCGTGGCGGCCATCGATTCGCGCGACGCACAGGTCCAAACGCAACCCCAAGGAGGTGAAGATGTTGCAGCCGCACGTGGTGTTCGGGTGGCAGATGACGGCGCACGCAGCCCTGCTGGTGCTGCGCCGAACACGGCAGGCCGGCCGGCACGAGACACGCAGCCTGATGGAGCTACTGCCGCGCGAGGCGCCGATACCGGCGGAGCCGTTTCCCCTGTGCTCGAAGCTGTACCTGATGCAGCTCGCGCCAGCGAGCGCCAGCCTCCACTGAGCGAGAACGCTGCGCCCGCGGCCGCTGTGGATGCCGCAGCGCACGAGGCCGCGACGAGCCCGCTGAACGCGACTCCAGAGCCGACGCCCGCGCAGAAGGACGCCGGCAACTACAAGCTCGGTCACCTGTCCGGCGCAGACGTGCAGGGCCTGCGGATCAGCATCGAAAACCCGCAGGGCAGTACGCGCAGCGGCACCTCGCCGGACGGCGTGGAGTGGAGCAACACGATGGCCGCGCATTACGGCTATGTGAAGGGAACCGAGGCCGCCGACGGCGACCACGTCGACGTGTTCGTCGGCCCGCACGCTGCCACTGCGCCAACGGTCTACGTGGTGGACCAGGTCAACGCGGATGGCTCCTACGACGAGGCGAAGGCCCTGTTCGGCTTCAACACGGAGGCCGAGGCTGTGGCCGCCTACCGCGGCAGCTATGACGCTGACTGGAAGGTGGGGCCGATCACCGCCATGTCGGTGGATGAGTTCAAGGCTGGCTTGGCGGCGGGGCGCTTCAAGAACGCGCTGTCGCCGAGCTTGCAGCCGGCCGCCAGGTCAGCCCGTGGGGTGCTGGCCAAGATGCAGAAGGCCAAGGTTCAGCGCGAGGCGAAGGCCGCGTCTTCTCCTCCGCCTGTACAAAACGGAAAGTCGTTCGGTGAGCTCTACCACGGCACGCCGCTGCCGTTCGAGAGGTTCGACGCTGACCGCCTCGGGCAGATGGGATCGGGTGAGGACCACCAGGGGCGCGCGGTCTACCTGACTTCCGACCGCACCGGCTATGCCCGCTTCTTCGCGCGCAATGCCGTGGCGAAGCGGGCAAACAAGGACGCGAGCCTTTCCGAGGAACAGCGCGAAGCGCTGTACGACAGCGACGGCGTGATCCTGCGCGTGCGGCTTTCGCCGAAGGCCCGGATCTATGACATGCGCGCCGGGGAGCAACCTGCCGATCTGCAGCGCCTCTTCGAGGCCGCGAATTCGGAGAAGGCTGCCGGGGAGGAGTTTCGCAGGCGGCTGATGGACATGGGATATGACGGCGTGGCGTTCAACGAGCCGGTGGCGCCTGAAGGCTGGCAGACCGACCCGAACGCGACTACGGTGGCCGTCTACCGGACTGAACTGGCACAGGTGCAGGGAAGTGAGGCCCCAACCCGATCTACAGAATCCGACGCGCCTCCAGCTTCGGCCGAGACCGCGCCACGGGATGATCGGATCGTGGACTTCGGCGAGAAGATCGGCGGCGCCCGAAAGGACCGCGCCGAGAAGACCGGGACGCGCGCATCGGCCGCGCCGAAGGATGACCGGCCCGCCTGGGCTCGTCGATTTGAGGTGTCGCAGATCGCGAAGAGCCGGAACCCTGCCGAAGAGGGGCGCTGGGTCATCCGCGACAAGCGCTCGCTGGACTTCATGAAGCAACCCCGGCAGGTGGGGCGCGACAACTTCGCCACGCGCGAAGCGGCGGAAGCGGCCATTCCCCTGGCGGCCGTCAGTCTTAAGCACCGGGCGGTGCCGATGCGCGACGGCAATTTCGAGATCTGGCGCGATGTGACCGACCGCAAGCGCGTGAAGGTGGTCGACCAGGCCTTCGAGAGTCGCGAGGCTGCGCTGCGCTACATGGCGGAGAACGCTCAGGCCATCATCGAGACGAACACCACTTTCGGCGAGGCCGACCTGCCGCGGCCGGCCAGCGAGCAGCGTGTCGGCGTGGAGCGCCGCACGGGCGACGTGAAGGATGGTGACTTCGGCGGCACCTTCGGCTTCCGCGGCGTGGAGTTCGGCAACTGGAACAACCAGGTCGACCGTCAGCAGCTGCTGAACGATGCCTACGACGGCCTGCTGGACCTGGCCGAGGTCATGGGCATTCCGCCGCGGGCCATCAGTCTCGACGGCGAGTTGGCCCTGGCGTTCGGCGCCCGGGGTAGCGGGCTGAGCGGCGCACGCGCACATTACGAACCCGCGAAGGCGGTCATCAACCTGACGAAGATGAACGGCGCCGGCTCGCTCGCGCACGAGTGGTTCCATGCCATGGACCACTACTTCGGCCGCCAGGACGGCAAGTCCTCGACCGAGTGGGTGACGGACAAGGACGGCACGCGCTCTTTGAAGGTCGGACCCGCGTTCGAGGGCGAAGCAGCGAGCGGCGGCCTGCGCGGCGAGCGCTCAGGTGTGCGTGCGGAGGTGCGTGAGGCCTATGACGGCCTGATGCGGACCATCGCAAAGAAGTCCGAGCACTACGTGGAAGATACGGCGAACGCCGACCGATTCGTGGCGCGAGCGCGCGAGGGTGTGCAGCACCGGCTTGCGGACATCCGCGCGGGCCTGGCTCAGGCACTCGATGCGCGCTACTTCAAGCGCAACAACAAGCCAGCCACGTCCGAGCAGCTTGCCGAGTTCGACACGGTGACGCAGCAGATCCTCGACGGCGTTGCGCTCGACCTGCGCCTCGGGGAGAAGACCGGGAAGTCCCGCGGCGTGCTGGCCGGCGTGCGCTGGACCAACGATGCGCTCGAGAAGATCAGCGCGATCATGAAGGCCGCGCGAGGGCGCAACGGCTTCGGCGCCGACGGTAACGGCCCGCTGGACAAGCTGCGCAGTGACATGCAGCTGTACAGCGCCCGGCTCAAGATGTTGGCCGAAGCGCAGCAGGGCAGCGAGAAGACCCGCATGGTGCCCACCCAGTTCGTGATGGACGCGAAGGAGCTGGATCAGGGGCGGGGCACCGACTACTGGACGACGCCGCACGAGATGGCCGCGCGGGCCTTCCAGGGCTACGTCGAAGACAAGATTACTGAACGCGGCGGCGCGAGCCCGTTCCTCAACTTCGGCCCCGAGAACGTCGCCATCCCGACGCCGTGGGGCTTCAAGCGACCCTTCCCGCACGGCGCAGAGCGTGTCGCCATCAACAAGGCGCTGGACAGGCTCGTGGACGTCATTCAGGCCCGAGAAGGTGAGGGCGGGAACGTGGCACTGTTCCGTCGCTCGGAAGACGGCTTGGCAGGCCTGACGCCTGCAGTCGCGAACGCGATGCGCGCACTCAGCCGGCCGTCCTACTCTCCGGAGGCCCGCATGCAAGCAGTCACCGGCGTGCAGAAGACCGTGGACGCCATTCGGGCTGCTTGGGGCAACGGGCCTGACGTCGTCGTCGCATTCGACATGGGAGACCCTGTAGTGCCGGCCGCCGCGCGGCGCGCCGACCTGAAGCAGCGCAGCGGCGGCGCACGCGGCGCGCCGGAGGGCTTCTACTATCGCGGCAAGGCCTACCTGATGGCGTCTCGACTGGCGAGCGCCGAGGACGCCGCCCGCGTGCTTTTTCACGAGGTGCTGGGTCACCACGGGCTGCGCGGCCACTTCGGCAAGCGGCTCGACGGCGTGCTCAACCAGATCGCGACGATGCGGCGCTCGGACGTCGATGCCAAGATCAAGGAGTACGGCCTGCGCGGGGTGAACAAGCTTGACCGCCGCGCGGCCGCCGAGGAGGTGCTGGCCGAAATGGCACAGCGCACGCCCGAGTTGCACTTCGTGCGGCGCGCTGTGGCGGCGATCCGCGCCTGGTTGCGCGAGCACGTGCCGGGCTTCCGCGGTCTGCGCCTGACCGACGACGAGATCATCCGCAACTTCATCCTGCCGGCGCGCCAGTTCGTTGAGCGTGGAGCCAGCGCGGCCGCGCCGGACGCCGGGCCGAGCTTCAGCCGCGCGGAGGACGCCGCGGCGCCGCAGCGCCAGGCATCGACCTTTGCTGAAGCTCGAGCAGCGGCCAAGGCGTTCCAGGGCACGCCCTTGCTGAACACCGAAACCGGCATGCAGGCGGTCGTGTCGCGCAACTCGTTGGACAAGATGCTCAGCGCGAAGGCAGTGGGGAAGTCGGCCAGCCCGGCGGCACATTCGCTGGCGGTCGCGAACCTCGACGCGCTGTTCGAGCGCGCGGTGCTGGGGTGGAGCAAGCCTGATCGGGAAGGGAACTCCAACATCAGCGCGGTGCATCGCTTCTTCGTTCCGATGACGCGGAACGGGCGCGAACTGCTGGTGAAGCTGACGGTGAAGGAAACCGCCATCGAGCGTGATCCGAACCCGCTCTACACCGTTGAAGCTGTTGAATTCAACGAAAAATCCCCTGCAGCTCAGTGGGTCGCCGCATCTGCCGATGCCGATGGCATCAACCTGACTTCGATCCGCTCTGCAGGGGAAGTACTCAGTTTAGCGGAACAGATCGAGCGCGGCAACGCGGCCGGCGGTGAGGGGGATGACGCCGACATCATGTTCAGCCGCTCGAAGGTGGCGGGTTACGCGCGCACGGCCACGGCTGAACTGAACAAGACCTTCAGCGCGCCCGGCACGCTGTCCTGGTGGCACAAGACTGTGGGCACGATGTACAACCTCGCCGAGCGCTCGCCCGCTTTCAAATCGGTGTTCGACGCCGCTCAGGGCTTCGTGGACGACGTGAGCTTCTTTGCAAACGACGCTGCCGAGCTGGCGCCCAAGTTGCTGCCGAAACTTGAGACGTGGCGCGACATCAAGAAGTCGCCCGTGGCCGCGGCCGATAACAGGGCGATCGCCAAGCCAGTGTTCGAGGGCACGCTGACGTGGGCCCGCGACGAGCAGGGCAAGGCAGTGCCGGTTCAGAGCCTGATCGACGCGGCGGCCGGCCTGACCTCCGAGCAGAAGGCGCAGCGCCTGCTGCGCAATGGCCACCTCGATGAGCGCATGCTGAAGGCCTGGCAGGGCATGCCGCTGGAGTCCTATGAAAAGGCGGTGGGCACGCGCTTCGAGTCGCGCATGCTGCAGCCGGGGGTGGTCTGGAGCGATGCCGAACTGCGCTCCATGTTCAACCTCAACGATGGCCAGGTGGAGCTCTACCGCGAGTTCCGCAATGCCACCGACCGCAGCCTGGACACGATGGCGCGAGCCGACATGCTGCGCTTCGCCGGCGACGACGCCAAAGGGCTGCGCGGTATCGTGATGGACGCGCCGGATGCGCAGACGGCGGCCGTGCTGATTCGCGATCACCTGGTGCAACTGGCGGGAGACCAGCCCGACCGCGCGACCCTGCTGCTGAACACCGCCAACGGCATCATCGACCGCGCCGACAAAGTGCGCGACCTGCAGGCCCGCGGCTATGCGCCGCTATCGCGGTTCGGGCGATTCACTGTCGATGCAGTGAATGCTGCTGGCGAGCGCCAGTATTTCGGTCTGTTCGAGACGGCGCGCGAGGCCAACACGATGGCCGCGCGCATGCGTGAAGAGTTCGGCGAGACAGGCGTTAGCCAGGGCACGCTGTCGGAGGAGGCCTTCAAGATGTTCGCGGGCGTGACGCCGGAGACGCTGGAGCTGTTCGGCAATGCCTTGGGCCTCGATTCCACCGGCGACAGCGCGCAGGACAAGGCCTTTCAGGACTACTTGCGCCTCACGAAGACCAACCGCAGTGCCATGCGCCGGCTGATCCACCGCAAAGGCATCGCAGGCTTCAGCGAGGAGGTGGGCCGCGTGCTGGCGACGTTCGTGTACAGCAACGCGCGACAGACCGCCGCCGGCCTGCACATGGGCGACCTCGGCGAGGCCGTGACCGCGATCCCGAAGGAGCAGGGCGAATTGAAGGACGCCGCGGTGCGCCTGGCCGAGTATGTGAAGAACCCGCAGGAAGAAGCGCAGGCGGTGCGCGGCCTGTTGTTCGCGCAGTATCTGGGCGGCTCGATTGCGTCGGCGCTGGTGAACGCGCTGCAGCCCGTGCAGGTGACGTTCCCCTGGTTGAGCCAGTACGGCGGCGCCAAGGCGGCGGCTGCGCAGATCGGCCGCGCCGCGAAGAATCTGGCCGCTCGCCGCAAGAACTACGAGCCCGACCTCGCGGCGGCGCTCAAGCGCGCCGAGGCCGAGGGCGTAGTGGCGCCGCAGGAGGTGCACCAGCTCATGGCCCAGGCCCGCGGCGCTGGCTCGCTGCGCTCGGGCGACGGCACCCGTGGCGGCGACCTGCGCGCGCTGGGCCAGAACGCGCTATCGCGTGTGTCGCTGGCATGGGGCAAGGTGTTTGGCGCGGCCGAGCAACTGAACCGCCGCATCACCTTCATCGCTGCCTACCGCACCGCGAAAGCGCAGGGCATTGCAGACCCCGCAGGCTTCGCGCGCCAGGCCATCACCGAGACGCAGTTCCTGTACTCGAAGGCCAACAAAATGGAGTGGGGCCGCGGCGCCGTCGGCGGCACGCTGATGACCTTCAAAACCTACTCAGTCGCGTATCTGGAGCTGCTGCACCGCATGTACACGCAGGGCGGGCCCGAGGGAAAACGCGCGGCGCTGCTGGCTCTGGGCATGCTGATGCTGATGGGCGGCGCCGGCGGCCTTCCGTTCGCTGAAGACCTGGAGGATGCGGCCGACGGCCTGGCGCAGATGATGGGCTACAACTTCTCGTCGAAGAAGGCGCGGCAAGAGTTCCTGGAGAGCATGCTGCCGCGCGGCATCGCGCAGTTCATCGACAAGGGCGTGAGCGGCCTGCCTGGCGCGCCGCTCGACGTTTCGGGCCGCCTGGGCATGGGCAACCTGATTCCCGGCACCGGGCTGCTACTGGAGAAGACGAGCCATGCGCGCGACGTATTGGAGATCGCGGGCCCGGCCGGCGACTTCGCCAGCCGCATTCTTTCCGGCGGCCGCAGCGTGCTCACGGGCGACGTGGGAGCCGGTGTCCTGGAAATGTCGCCGGCGGCGGTGCGTAACGCCGCAAAGGGCGCCGACATGGCGGCCACCGGTATGTATCGCGATGCCAAGGGCTACAAGGTGCTCGATACCAACTCGCTGGAGGCGGCGATGAAGGCCATCGGTTTCCAGCCCGGAAGCGTTGCCACCATCCAGGAGGCAAACCGCATCAATCAGGGCGCGAAGGCCTTCTACAACCTTCGCGCTCAGGAGATCCGCGCGCTGTGGGCTCAGGGCATCTTCGAGAGTGACCCGAAGAAGGTGCAGTCCGCGCGCGACCAGGTGGCGACGTGGAACGAGAAGAACCCCGAACAGCCGATGCTGGTGCGAATCCCTGACGTGATGCGGCGCGTGCGCGAGATGCGCAAGACCAAGGACGAACGGATTGCGGACACCGCGCCACAGGCGATGCGCACCCGTCTTCGCGAAGATTCTGCGCGAGCGCGCACAGCGATCGGATTGGAATAGGGCGGGGGGAGGGGCGGCTGCTTCGCGTCCACGCGCCCAGGCAACTGTGAGAGTTGCGCCGGCGACGTCCACAGCACCGCGTAGCCTTTCCGGAGGACGCATCGGCATCTAGCATGCTATCGCTTAAGCCTCCATACTCAATATTGAGTATTGACGCAACCGGGCGGCGCAGACAGTATGACAAGAAGCTAATGTCTCGCCTATCGCTATGTACGTTTCATTCAAAACCTCTGCAACTTGGTTTTTGGTTGCCGTAGCAATGTGGTCTTCGACGTGTCTCGCTGCACAGCGGTCTTTTGTAGCCTCATCTGGAGATAAAGCAACGGCCTGCAATTCGGCGAAGAACGAAGCACAGCGACGAATGGGAAGTAAGGCAAGAACGGGTGGATGCGATTGCTCAAAAAAGGAGCTTGACCCAAAAAGCGCCGAAGGCATTGCACACAAGTCTGTCGAGGGAAGCTATACGAAGTGGACGTGCCAAGTAGATGGTGAAAGCTAGCCTGGACGAAAGGTGCTCACATGCGCGTGAAACCAATAGCAGTTGTCTTCTTGCTAATTCTTGCCCTTCGTACCGCGGCCGCCGAATCGATATTCAGTCAGGACCTTCGCGCATGTGACGGCCAGCCTGAAGGCACCGTTCCGTACGGAAAGACCGACTGGGGCATTGACGACGAGACAATGCAAATGAACTGGGAAGTAGCGTCGAAATCTGGCGCGGCAGACTTGAGCGTCGTCACATTCTTGGCGCAAGTCCGCCAGTTCTTTGTGCACGGTAGCACAGTAACCGCCACCTGTAAGTCTGATCGATCTTGTCTTAACGTAATCAAATCTGGCATGAGCGGCGCTGAACAGTCATACCCCACAAGTTACCGAGTAATCAACTGCACTTCAAACGAGTCGGCTGAGCGCTTGGCCGCTTCCTTTCGGGCTCATTTTCGAATATCGGCTCCACCGCCAAAGTGATGGTGTGACGTTGGGCGGCCAACCATTCATAAGCGAGACCCGTCCCGAGCCCAGCGTGGCAATCTCCTGCCCCCCGTACAAGTTTGAACTCGCGCCCCCTCTAGGGTTAGACCACGGGGCCGGGGGGCGGCAGCATGCCGATCCATGGCCGGATTCAAACTCAACCTCAGGATTGATCAGGGCGCCACGTTCAATCAATTGGCGACGTGGAGGACTGGCAAGAGGCCGGGCGTGCCGGTCGACCTGACGGGGTGCACGGCGCGCATGCAGATCCGCGAGAAGCTCGCCGCCCCTTCAGTGCTGGTCGACCTCACCACCGAGAACGGTGGCATCCTGCTCGGCGGCAGCACCGGCGCCATCACAATGCGCATCGAGGCAGCCGTCACGGCCGCCTACGCCTGGCGCAGCGGCATTTACGACCTCGAAATCATCTTCGCTGACGACACGGTGCGGCGCCTGATGCACGGATCCGTCAGCGTGTCCCCTGAGGTGACTCGATGAGCTGCGAGTCGCTGGAAGTGGGCGGTTGCGAGACGCTGGTCCTGAAAGAGGAAACGCCCACCCTTCTCGAAGTGGCAGTACAGGGTCCGCCGGGCCCTCCTGGAGCGGACGGCGACCCCGGTCCCCCGGGGACCACCGACTACAACGACCTGATCAACACGCCGACGCTCGGCAGTGCCGCTGCGCAGAACGTCGAGTTCTTCGCCGCCGCCACCTCGCTCATCACGACCAACAGCAATGTCGGCAGTTTGTCCACGTCCACCTCGACGGGCTGGAGCACCGCCACGAGCCGAATCGCGAGCCTGTCCACTGTTCTGAGCGCCGCGAGCAGCAATGTCAGCAGCCTTTCGACCTCAACGTCGAGCGGCCTGAGCACATCCACCAGCAGCATCAACAGCCTCTCAACCTCGACATCTTCGGGGCTGTCCACTTCGGTGAGCGGCATCGCGAGTTTGTCGACCTCTACGTCGAGCGCACTGAGCGCCGTGGCGGTGAGCCTTGCGGGCAAGGTCGACACCGCCCAGGTTGGTATCGGTGTTGCGCCGCTGGTGGCCGGTCTTGTGCCCTCGATTTACTTGCCCAGCTATGTGGATGACGTGCTGGAGTTTGCATCTCTGGGCAGCTTCCCCGGTGCCGGCGAGGCCGGGAAGATCTACATCGCCCTGGACACCAGCAGGCAGTACCGCTGGAGCGGTAGCGCTTACACCGAGCTGCTGGCGTCACCTGGCACGACCGACAACGTGGTCGAGGGCGTGTCGAACCTCTATTTCACGGTTGCGCGCGTGCGCAATGCTGTGCTCACGGGTCTGGTGGCCGGCGCCAATGCCGTCATCGCTGCGACCGACTCAGTTATCGGGGCGTTCCAGAAGCTGCAGGCCCAGATCTCGGCGCTCGTTGCTCTAGACGCTCAGAACGTCAAGATCACCGGTGATCAAGATGTGGCCGGCATGAAGTCGGTGACGAACCGGGTGGATTTCAACACCGGGTCTTCCATGCGGTTCTACAACACCGCTGACAAGGTCACCAACACGGAGTACTCGTACTTCACTTGGGTTGGTAACGAGTTCCGTTGGGCGACGGCGAACAGCGGCACCGGCGTGAACCGTGCCATCTCTCTTCAGCAGGTTGCCCGCTTTACAGGTGGCTCATTGCCATACGTCACGTTGGGGGCAGCCAACGCGGTGACCACCGCTGGCACGCAGTCGCGCGCCATCGCGAACCACACTGCCGCTTCAGGCACTCAGACCACCTTCGAGGTGTTCCCCACCATCGCCCAGACGGGGACTGCTGGTTACACCGCCTTCAACGTCAACCCGCAGATCACGACCACCGGGTCGGGGAACTTCCTCCTGCAGACCTGGCAGGTCACCAACGTGACTTGGGGCAGCTTCCGCTCCAACGGGTCTTTTGCGACGCGCGGTAGCGTTACGGCAGGTTCGAGCGACGGCCTTGCTACTGGCAGCTCGTTCCTCAATTCGCTCGGCTCTCTCGCCGTGCTGGTCACTCCCATCACGGCCAGCACCACGTTGGGCATCACGCACGGCGTGATCACGGCGAACGCCACCGCTGGAAACATCGTCATCACCTTGCCGGCCGCGAGTTCTTGCCCTGGGCGGGTGTATCCGATCAAACGGATCGACTCCAGCGTGAACACGGTGACGATTGTCCCGAACGGCGCGGACCTGGTCGACTTCCTAACGTTCTACTCGCTGGAGCGAATTCTCAGCGCCGTCACGCTGCGCTCGGACGGCAGCCGCTGGATCATCGAGTCGCGCACTGAATCGCAAGCGTTCGAACGCAGTGTGGGCGTCGTCAACTTGATGAGCGACAGCGGAAAGATGACGGCGCGCGCCAACCCTTTGGCGCTCAACGTGGGAGCGTTCGACGCGGGAAAGATGACGCTGTGGTTCGTGGCGTACAACGGCTCGAGCGCATGGTCCGAGGTCGGCAAGTTCATCTTCGACAACACCACGAACGGCGGTGCGGCGGGCGCGCTGACTGCAACCACGTCCGACTTGATCGCGGCCATGGGTCGCACTGGTACCTCGGCTCGCTACGGCTCCGAGTTCTACATCGCTGAGCGCACTGCCGGTGCTGGCACAGCGAACCCTCATCCGCTCTTCGCAGCTAACTACCTCTCCTCGACCATGAACTCGGTCGTGCAGGCCGTGATGAATGCCGACCGCGCTGTGACGTTCGCCGGCTGGATTCGTGCGATCGACAACGACCAGGTGGTGGTTGGCGTGCAGGCAGCTGGGGTGCAGCAGGTCTACCTCAATGGTGTGCGCCAAGCCGGTGTAAGCGCTGGAGCGGTCATCACACCTGCCATGGGGTGGTGCCACGTCCGTGTGGTCATTCGCAGCGCCATCGGTTACCAGAACGCATCGCCGAACATCTACGCACAAGCCGGCCAGAAGTTTCAAGTCGCGCTCCCCGCGTGGATGTACGGCGAAGCGAACCCCGGCGTGCATACGACGGCCATCCAGACCATCAACGAGCTGATCCCATGACCGACCACACCGTCATCACCACCGAGGACGAGTACGTCCGCTGCAAGGATCAGGTCTACCGGCAGACCATCGAGCGCGATGCGTTGAACGAGACCATCGCCGACATCAGCAACGCCGTCGCGGTGTGGGAAGTAGGGCACCCGCCCGCGGAAGAGGCGGGGCCCCTGTAGGGTTTCACAGGTCAGGCAGGGCCCGGAATCATCCAGGCTCATGCGAAACGAAACTATCGACACCCTGGCCGCCGTCGGCGGGAAAGCATCCGTGACCGGCGTCGGCATGACCGGTGTGGGCTGGTTCCTTTCCAACGAGTTTTTTGGGCTGGTCGGCGCGCTCGTAGCCATCGGCGGCCTGGTGCTGGCGTGGTACTACAAGCGCGAGGCCAACCGTCGGCAACTGGTCGAGCATGAGCTGCGCGTTGCGCGCTTGCGCCGCGGCATGAGATCGGACACCGACCTCGGCGAGCTGGGCAGGGACGACTGATGAAGGGCGTGCGCATCGCGGTTGCCGCCCTCACCTTATCGGCAGCTGGTTTCGCTGCGTGGGTGCAGCACGAGGGCACCGGCCCTGTTGCAGTCCGTGCGGACGGCGCCGAGGTGCTGAAGCCCTACATCCCCACCCAAGGGGATGTTCCAACGATCGGTCATGGATCGACCCGCTACGAAGACGGTACGCGCGTGACGCTGACAGATCCGGCGATCACGCGCCGGCGCGCCGAGGAGCTCGCGCGCAATCTGAACCGCTCCGAAGAGCGGCGCTTCGCTGCCTCGCTGCCGGGTGTGCTGCTCACCCAGGAGGAGTTCGACCTCTACATGGACTTCGTTGGCCAGTACGGCATGCCCAACTGGTTGGGCTCCAGTATGCGGCGCGAGCTGCTCGCCGGGCGGCCGCGCGCGGCGTGCGACGCGCTGCTCAACTGGCGCTTTCAAGCAGGCCGCGATTGCAAGCTGCCGCAGAACTGGGGCCCGACTGGCTGCAAGGGCGTTTGGTTGCGACAGCAGGCGCGGCATCAGGCCTGCATTGCCGCGCAGTAGGAGGAGTCATGCTGCCCGACCTACGAACCCCCATGCTCTGGGCCCTCTGCCTGGGTCTCGCCGGAGCACTGCTGACGGCAGGCGTCGAGCGCACACGCGCCGCCAGTGCTCGCGCTGAAGCCTCCACAGCGCGAAAGGATCTTGCCGAGTTCCGCGCCACGCAGGCGGAGTCCGGCCGCCTGGCCGAGCGAGCGGCCCGCAATACCGAACAGACCTGGCGCGCCCGCGTCGATGGAGTGATTCAAGATGGCCAAAAACAGATTGCCGCTGCTCGTGCTGATGCTGCTTCCGCTGCAGATGCTGAGCGCCGGTTGCGCACACAACTCGCAGCCTTCCGTGCCGCAGTCCGTACAGCCAGCACAGCGCCCACCCCTGCCGAAGGAGGGGCGGCAGCCGCCGACCCCCTCGATCTGCTTGCCGACCTGTTCGGCCGGGCTGACGCTCGAGCGGGAGAACTGGCGCGGATCGCTGATGAAAGGGGTGCCGCCGGCACCACCTGTGAGCGGCACGCCGACGCGACCGAGTCCAAATAACTAGGCTTGCAGCGGCACTTCGCCGCCATCGGCCGCGATCATCACTCCCGGGGTGTTCTCAGTGACCTCGATCGGCACGCCCATGTGCTTGGGCTCGCTGATGGTCTTCGGGTCAGCTCCGCACATCAGACGAGATTCGTTGTACTCGGCGCGTTGCGCTGGCGTCAGAACGAATTTCTTCGGGTAGGTGTTGCTGTTGGCCCTCCAGTGCGCGGAGAGCTTTTCGGTCATCGTGAGATACAGGGTTGCCATCGCCTGATCGTACCGGCCGCGCCGCAGGCTCAGCGGGCCGCTCCAAGCTGCTTGGCCAACGCCGGCAACGCTTCCTCGGCCGTGGGCACGAAGGTGGCCGCGTTGGCCAGTATCTTCCCAACGCCCTCGGCGCCGTACGCAACCACGGGCAGGCCCAGCGCGGTTGCCCCGCCCACCTCAAACACCGTGCCAAAGTCCGGTTCGGCGCCGCGGAAGGGCTCGAGGTTGGCGATCACCCCATCCGCAGCCCCGGACGCAACCGGTAGTCCCAGATTTTTTGGCGGCGACCCCATGCGAAAGCCGTATTGCGCGAAGCGAACTCCCGGGTTTTACTGGCACGCCAAAAAACACCCGTAGGAGCCTTGATGGGTAAGGCTAGTTATCACAAGGCGACGGTGACCTTGAAGCTGCCGTCCGCGACCGCCCCCGACGCAGAACTGACGGCGCTCCGAGCCGCCGGCATTCCAGTCGATGATCTGGGCGTCCCGGCGTCAGGTTATCTGCACATGAGGACAACCAGGGACTACCGTTCCCACATCTTTAGATGGTTCGCCGGTAGCGGTGGCGTTGGCGCCGGAGGGGATGCGATGCAACGGGTCACTTTTCCGCCCGTTGACAGAACGTGTCGACTTTTTTGGCGCGACGACCGCCCATGAAAAAGCCGCCCGAAGGCGGCTTTTGGGTTTGGGGCGTCAGATGCCCTTGCCCGTGTCTTCTTGTTCCGGCCCCGTGGGTTTGTCCATTCGTGGCGCGATCTTGTCGAGCTTCACCTTGAACTCATCGTAGTTCTCGCTGAACGACATGGTGGCGATGACCTTGCCAAGGTGCTGCTGGAGCTTGGGATAGCCCAGATTTCCCGTGAGGCTCTGAAAGTACTTCGCTTTCGGGCGACCATCCTCGTTCCGTGGGGTCACGCGTTGCAACTCTTCGAGAACGCCAGGTGCCAAGCGTTTGTAGACGATGTCGTTGGTCAGGACGCCGAAGTACTGCGGGCGCTTAACCGAGTCGGTCGAGAAGGGGAGACCGCGAAGGCGAAACAGTTCCTTGTAGTACTCGATAGGAAAAGTTTGAACATAGGGCTGGATTTCCTGGGCCACAAACGCTTCAAGAATCTTGGCAAGCGCGTCGCGTGCACGATCGGCCTGATAGCCCGTAGCCTCGTCGACCAACGCGATGATGCCAACACGTGCGAATCCACGCACCAGAATCTCGCATTGCTTAGCGATCATTTGCTGACGTTCGCCGACAAGTTGGCCCGAAGCGCGAGCAGCCAGGATCGCTTCGCAGAGATCTGCCAAAACGGTTGCCGGATAGCCGTGGGCAGGGCGTCCCCCGTGCTTCGGACGGAACACGATGGGCTTCTTCAGAATCAGTGCGAGGTCCGGGGTGATCAGCTTTTGCGCCAGCAAGGCGTTGGCCAAGACGGTCAACTGGTCTTCGCCCGATGGTGTCGAGCCGCGCGGAAGACCAAGGCCCGCAAGAAGGCCGCGTTGTGAGAGCACGCGTGTTTCATCTTCAAGCACGTAGCACGGAATCTCTACGTCGCCGATCGTGAGCGGCTTCTCATCGGAACCGTGAGTCGCCCGGAGGGCGAGTGCGGCCTGCTGCTTGGCCAGATGGCCCTTCTTGGAAATTTCGCGCTTGCGCTCCTCAGAAAGAGCAGCCGCTCGGGCGAGCCCGCCTGCTGCGCGACCTGGTGTCTTCTTGGCGGTGGACATTTGAAGCCTTTCTTTAAAAGAAGGCTGAAATATACCTGCAAAAAACACAAATGCAAGCAAAGTTATAAAAATTGCCTGCAACAACGGTGGCGGGCAGGTGATGACAAGACGAGATTCGGGATCGAGCGCGGTCGCGACCGAAGGCGGACTGGGTTTCCGCGCTTCCTGCTTCGAGACCGCGAACGCGTTTAGACCGGGCCAACCTCGAAGTACGCCTCCTGGGTGTCTCCCATGTCGCGGAAGCCGGCCGTGCGTGCAGCGTCGTAGGCCTTGGCCCAGCGCATGGCCAGCGCGATCTCGGCCTTCGTGAGGTCCGCTTCGCCGGATTCGCTGGCGTTCTGGAAGGCGCGCAGCGCCGGCACCACGTCGGCGCCGAGCTGGCGGTCGAGCTCGCGCCGGAAGCGCTGCTCAGCACCCCTGAGTGCTTCGTCGACAGCGGGGTAGTCGAGCAGGCGCACGGTGTACGCGACCCGATACACCGGCTCGGTGTCCTCGAAGACAAACGGTGCGTCATCTTCTGCGAGGTTTTGTGGCGAAGGAAGGACAGGTGCCGGCGCCGCCGGCCGTGGATGAAACAGTTCAGCTTGGGTCATGGTTGTACCTACGAAATCCCCGTCACCAGGGGTAGTCATCGTCGTTTGTGTGGAAGCCTGAGGAACTGCGCGCGTCCATGCGTGCAAGCGCGGCGAGAGCACGCTCGAGGTCGAACATGCACCACCACATCTGGTACTTCGGTTCAGGCTTGCTCTTCACGCCGCGGTGGTGAAACTCCACTCCCCTGATGAAGGCGCCGCCCTCTCGCGTCTCTAGCCACTTCGCGTACTGCAGGGGTTTCACAATATCTATTTGGGGGGCGCCCGGATCGATCAAGCGGGCGTGCTTTGTCGGTCCCCAATGCTCGCGATTGGCCGCCCCATAGATCACTTCGCCGACAAAGTGCGGCGAGCCAAGAACCTGGCTGCGCGACCGCCACGAGCCGCGTTCGCGCAAGAGCACCACTTTGGCCACGATTCACCTCACGCGTCCTCAACCCGGGATAGGTCCATACACCGCTCGGATGTGCTCGCCCGCGTTCTGGAAGTCCGGGTCGCCGTAGCCGTCGCCGATTTTGGCGCAGAGGGCCACCACACCGTAGGCGTAGTCGACCAGGTTCTGATCGAGCTTGTCGCCGGCTTTGATGATGCCGTGCTCGGCGGCCAGGGCCGTGAAGGCGCCCAACGGATCGCGCACCCTTTGTCCTTGACTTTGGAAGCGCTCTTCGGCCTCGTTGAAGTGCTGCTGCGCGTATTCGGCTGGGGCGGTGTTGCCGTGGACCTTGAACAGCTCGCACCCTTGCTCAAACAGGTACTCCATGTCGGCTTTGCCATCGGCGATCTCGTGCCATGCGTCGGCGAACGCCATGGCCCAGGTCGAGGCGGCGTCTGGGGGGGGGCGATCCTCTTCGAGGTCCAGAGGGGTGATGATGTTGACGACCATGTCGATCTCCTAAAAGTACTGGATGGATAAACAGTATCTTCCTGGGGTTTTCAGCCGTCAATGGGTCTCCGAGCGCAAAATGAGGCCATGTGTACTCGTTACATTTCCCCCGAGGATCGCGAGATCGAGGCGGCCTGGCACATCGGCGCACGTACGCCGGAGCGGTGGGTTCGCAGCATGCGGCCGCTGTACATGGGGCCGTTCATGCGTCGGGCGCGAGACGTGACCGAGTACGAGCGCGAGCTGGTGGTCGGGCAGTGGGGGCTGATACCCGCGTTCTCGCCCAATCACATCCCCCAGACCAAGCCGCGCAAGGGCGACACCAAAGGAATCCTCCTCTCGACGTTCAACGCGCGCTTCGCCGGCATCGAGAAGAAGCCGGCGTTCAAGGATGCATGGGCGCACGGGCGGCGCTGCATCATCCCTGCGGTGAATTTCGATGAGCCGAACTGGGAATCCGGCAAGAACGAGTGGTGGCGCTTCGGCCGTGCGGATGGTCGCCTCTGGGGCTTGGCCGGCCTGTGGAGCAACTGGCTGGACTACGAGACTGAGATCATGTGGGAGAGCTACACAATGCTCACCCTGAACGCCAACCTGCATCCGATCATGTCGCGCATGCACAAGCCCGAGATCGACAAGACGACGAAGAAGCCGCTGGAGGTGCAGGACAAGCGCTCGGTCGTTGCGATCGAGGAGCACGACTTCGACCGCTGGCTGACCTGCACGCCTGAAGAAGCGCGGGAGATGGTCGAACTCATACCGGCAGATCGGATGATCGCAGCGCCGGCGCCGGTCGATGTGAAGCCTGCCGGGAAGAAGCGAATGAATGATGAGGAAGAGGAACTGCCGTTCTGACGCCTCAATGCGACTCACAAAACTGCGTGCGACAAGGACTGCCTATGACGATGGTGCTGAAGGTCCCGGGTGCCAACCCGGAAGAAATCGCGAAGGGCCTTCGGGCCGCGCAGGCAGTCTTGGACGCGGCGGGCGTGACCGATGTGCAAGGTGCGTGGGGCCTGCATGAGCTTGAGAGCTTTGACGATTCATTGGGACGGAGCGCCAAGCCCCGCCCCGGCGCGGTGGGCGCGGCGTTTGCCTTGGCGCAGGCGAGAAAGGCGGCTCTTGCAGCTTGCTGCGAGGGATGGGGACAACTCCCGAGGCCTGGCCAGTGGACCTTGGACGTGTTGGTATGACCATGCGGCTGAATCGATTCGCGCGTGAACCGCGCACCAGCCGAAGTAACATCTCCGATGTCTAGACCCATAACGGAGGCGGGCGGCGATGCCGATGAACTTTTTGCAACGCATCGAGGATGCGTCGTTTCCCCTGCACATCAATGAGGAAGCCGACATCCAGTGCGCAGCAGTCCTAGCCGCTGCACAGCTGGTCGAAGCCAACCTGCCCGAACCTGGAGATCCTGCCGGCAAGGGGGCCGTGATCCTTCGCATCACGCCAATGGGCAGAGCAGAACTTAGTAGACTCCGCGGGCCAACGAGTGCAGGTTGATGGGCGCCTAAGCGAGGGGGCCTCGCCGGACGTACCAACCGAACCTCCGCCAAACGCGCAACAGAGCGTAGAGCGCCATGATGCTCACCGCGTCGGTATACCGACCGCGGCGCCATCTTCGTCGTCGCCTTTCGAGCGGGGCCCGATGCGCTCATCAGGTGCGTAGCCCTCAAGAGCGCGCATACCAGCCTGCAGAGCATCGAGCCACATGTCGCAGGGCTCATCCGCTGACTCGAGCTCGACCCACTGGCTCGCATCGCCGCCTTCCTCCATGAGCACCCAGTAAAAGTGCCCGGGATCTGGCTCGTCGACGTGGACAGAGATTCGCCTGATGTGGCTCATCAGCGTTTCCCGGCCAAGTACTCGCGCACGGCTTCGGCCGAATTGCCGACTGCCTTCACGGCGTCGCGCAGCTGCGTCTCCGTGCACCCGAGCGATTCCATCCACGAGCGCACTTCGTGAGGCTCATGCATGGCGATCAGCTTGCGGTCCAGCCCGGTCTTCTTCGTGTCGTCGGTCATTTGGGTCTCCAGGTTAGCGCGCGGAACAGCCCGTCGCAAAACCAAGATGACAGGGCCGCGAGTGCGGAACCATGCCGGTTTTCCGCCTTTTTCTGACAGCGGCTCTCCTACGTGCAGGACCCTCGGCCGCGCAATTCCCCGTGTAGATGCCGATCCAGCGTCCAGGCGGGAAGCAGGTCGAACAGCCGTCGCTCCTTGGCGTTCATGACTTTAGTTGCCATAGCGCAGTCATGTCAGGTTCGTGCCGAACCCGAAACCGAACGGGCTGCCCTTGGGTTTCTTTGCGGCCGCCGGTGGCTCGTCGCGCGGGCCGATGTCCAGGTCGTCGATCATTTGCTGTAGCACCAGCAGGCCGGCAGCCATCGCTTCCTTGTAGCTGCCCACCCACTCGTCGGCGCTCGCGATCTGCGCCCAATTCGATGCGCCTTTGTCGGCCTCAGCGAGTGCCCATGCGAACCAGTTGGGCTCGGGCTCGTTGACGTAGACCGCGATGCGGCGAAGCGGCGATTTTGTGGATTCGCGCTTCATGATGTCGCGCTCGGCCTCAATTTGATTTCGATGTCTATGTTGGGCTTCCGCATGAGCGAAATACTAGGTCCCGCACGTCTCGCGTACAAGGGCGCGGCCTATTCGTGGCGCCGGCCAGATAATCGACGCTTCAAAATTGGAGGCAAGATGAGCACTTATTACTCGGGCGATGGCTTCAGCACCAACGACGTGTCAGGCGCGATCGCAGTCGCCGTGCTGCATGATTTGCACGTAAATGGACACGTCTTCACCGGTTTCCCTGCTGTAGCGATTCAGGATGTTCCGCCTGGCTTCGTGGTTCACTTGGAACTGAGTGGATGTAAGTCGTCTCCGCTGGAATTTCTCGCGCCGAGGGGAAGGCGCTTGGAAAGTCATTTCGGAAGAAGGCCCTCGCCGACGCCAAGTGGGTGAAGGCTCTGCAGAAATTGATCGTCGAGCTGGAAAAAGCAATCGATCAGCAGCAAAAGGCTGTTGAGCGGCTTACAAAGTAGCATAGAGCTGGGAACGGCCACGGCGCAGGCCGCACCAGATCGAACGCGAAAATCGGCTAAACTTCCCACGAACGCCGCTGCAACCCGCATGGATGTTGGCTCGACGCCACAGATTGTGATTCTGGTCGTCGTGGGTTCGAGTCCCATCAGCCACCCCAAAAAATATCTCCCTGTCGCTATTTCGCAATGGCATTCAAGGGATTCCAACGCCGGGTTTACCCGGCGTTGTCATTTCCGGCGCTCTGTTCGTTGCAACAGTTGCCCGCCGACTTCTCCCCCTAGTTCTCCTCGATATACAGAGCCAAAGCGACCCGCTTTACGTTGCGCGCTGTTGCATTAACCCGTTGAGCAGTCAATTTTTCTAGCGCCAATGGGCTTGTGACAAATGCAAACTGAATTAAAATCCACCCGTTTTCAATTTACAGGAGTCCAACAATGGCTTCGACCCTCGCCGATATCAATTCCCAGATCAAGAAGCACGACGAGCAGATTGCTCAATTGCGGAAGCAGGCTGAAGACCTCCGTAACCAAGAACGCGCGGGCGTGATCGAAGAGTTGCGCAAGAAGATCGCGGAATTCGGTTTGACCGCTTCCGACCTGAAACTCGGCGGCCGCGGTGCAGCCGTCAAACGCAGTGCAGGTGCCGCAGCACCCAAGGCAGCCGCCAAATACCGCGGCCCGACCGGCGAAACCTGGTCCGGTGGCCGTGGCCGCAAGCCGCGCTGGGTGACCGAAGCATTGGCTGCCGGCAAGTCGCTTTCTGATTACGAGATCAAGTAAGCACTGCGAATCGCCGAACTTTTATCAATAAAAAAGCCCGCATGAGCGGGCTTTTTTATTGGGCGGCTGAAACGAGTGCTGCTCAGTTCACCATCACCAGTTTTCCTTTGACGCCGCGCGAACCCATGTGCGCGTATGCGGCCTTCAATTCGGCCATCGGCATCGTGCTGTCGATCACCGGCTTGATCTTTCCCTGGCCGTACCACTGTGCCAATTCGGCCATCATCTGCGCATTGGCCTTTGGTTCGCGCCTGGCGAAATCGCCCCAGAACACGCCCACGAGCGATGCGCCTTTCAACAGCGTCAGATTCAATGGCAGCGACGGAATGGGACCCGACGCAAAACCCACGACCAAATAGCGGCCGCGCCAGCCAATGGAACGAAAAGCGGGCTCTGCAAAATCGCCGCCCACGGGGTCGTAAATGACATCCGGGCCCTTGCCGTCGGTGGCGGCCTTGATGGCATCGCGAAAACCGTTGGGCAATGCGTGCGTCGTGTAGTTGATCGTCGCATCGGCGCCAATGGACCGGCAGAGTTCACATTTCTCATCGGTCGAAGCGGCTGCAATCACTTTTGCACCGGCGGCTTTTGCAATCTGGATGGCTGCGGTCCCCACGCCGCCTGCCGCACCCAGCACCAGCACGGTTTCCCCGGCCTTGAGCTGCGCGCGGTCCATGAGCGCGTGCCACGATGTGGCGTAGATCATGATGAACGCGGCCGCGTCGACATGGCCGAAGCCCTCGGGCAGCGGCATGCACAGCGCCGCGGGGGCCAGCGTGTGGGTGCCGAAACCACCGGTGCCGGACAGGCACGCCACGTTCTGGCCCACCTTCAAGTGCGTCACGCCTTCGCCGACCGCCTGGATGACGCCCGCGTATTCCGAACCGGGAACAAAGGGCAGGGGCGGCTTCATCTGGTACTTGTTCTGCACGATCAGCAGGTCGGGGAAATTCAGGCTGGCGGCCTTGATCTCGATGAGCACCTGCCCGGGGCCCGGCGTGGGTGTCGGCAGTTCTTTCCAGGTGAGCGCGTCGACGCCAACGGGGTTTTCGCAAAGCCATGCGTGCATGCTCGGGTCTCCTTCGGATGGGTAATGTTGAGGCAATGACTGCGGGCATGATAGGTGCCGCGGCAGGGCGTCCTTGTCCCTGCTGCGACGCACCCGACGCCTACAATCCGGTGCACCGAAAAGCACCATGAAGATACTTATTTCCAATGACGACGGCTTCCAGGCGCCGGGCATCGTCGCACTGCACGACGCGCTCAAGGACATCGCCGACGTCGAGGTGGTCGCACCCGAACACAACAACAGCGCCAAGTCGAACGCACTCACGCTGGCCGCACCGCTCTACGTGCACAAGGCGCACAACGGTTTTCGCTACGTCACCGGCACACCGGCCGATTGCGTGCACATCGCACTCAAGGGCCTGCTCGACTACCGGCCCGACCTGGTGGTCTCCGGCATCAACAACGGCGCCAACATGGGCGACGACACCATCTATTCAGGCACTGTCGGCGCGGCCATGGAGGCGTATCTCTTCGGCATTCCAGCGATTGCTTTCTCGCAGATCGAAAAGGGTTGGGCGCATGTGGATGCGGCAGCGCAAGTCGCGCGTCGACTGGTGCAGCAGATCGAGCGCGAAAAGATGATCGGCGGCCCGGCCTTCCTGCTCAACGTGAACGTGCCGAACCGGCCCTTCGACGAGCTGAAGCCGGTCAAGGTCTGTCGCCTCGGTCGGCGTCATGCGGCGGAGAAGGTCATCACGCAGGACAGCCCGCGCGGCGAGACGATGTACTGGATTGCCGGCGCGGGCAGCGCCAAGGACAGCGGCGAAGGCACCGACTTTCACGCCACCGCCGCCGGCCACATTGCCCTCACGCCATTGCAGATCGACCTGACCGACCACGCCAACCTGGGCCAATGGCGCGAGACGGTGGCCCGTCTCGGCAATTGACATGGCCACGCAACGGCCGAGTTTCCCGGTTCGACTGACCCCCACCGCTTCGGCTGCCACGCGCGGGCGCATGCCCGCCGTGCCGGCCAAGCCGATGGTGCCGTCCACGCCTTCGATGGCCTCCGACGCGGTGCGCGCGCGCATGGTGCAGAAGCTCGCGGCGCAGGGCATTTCCGACCCGCGCGTGTTGCGCGCAATGAGCGCCGTCGAGCGGCATCGCTTCGTCGACAGCGCGCTGGTCAACCAGGCGTACGAAGACACCAGCTTGCCGATCGGCCTGGGGCAGACGATCTCCAAGCCGAGCGTGGTGGCCCGAATGATCGAGCTCCTGCTCGCTGCGCCCGCGTTGGCCGGCAAGCCGCAGGACCGGCTTGGCCGCGTGCTCGAGATCGGCACCGGCTGCGGCTACCAGGCCGCTGTGCTGAACCACGTGGCGACCGAGGTCTACAGCATCGAGCGCCTGCGCGGCCTGCACGAGCGTGCGCGCACGAACCTGCGGCACTTCCGGCTGGCCACGGTGCACCTGATGCTGGGCGACGGAATGATCGGCTATGCCAAGGGCGCGCCCTATGCGGGCATCATCGCGGCGGCGGGCGGCGAAGCCGTTCCGGAAGCCTGGATTTCACAACTCGCGGTCGGCGGGCGCATCGTTGCGCCGACCCATTCGGACAAGGGCGGACAAGCCCTCGTCGTCATCGACAAAACCGCCCGCGGACTGGAGCGTCTCATTCTTGAGGCGGTTCACTTTGTCCCCCTAAAATCGGGCATCGCTTGAAGGAATAACAAATGCAGGGTTTTGGCAATCGGAGTTTGTTCGCGGGCATCACGTTGGCCGTTGTGCTCGTGATCGCGGGCTGCTCCGCACCGCGCGGGCCGGCACCCGTCGAGGACCGCGGCACCATGTCGCGAGCGCCCGGTGCCACGCCGGGTGGTTCTCCCATCACCGTCGATGCCAACGGC
Organism: Variovorax paradoxus EPS; assembly: GCF_000184745.1. Lineage (NCBI taxonomy): Bacteria > Pseudomonadati > Pseudomonadota > Betaproteobacteria > Burkholderiales > Comamonadaceae > Variovorax > Variovorax paradoxus. Next base: position 2,238,239 of record NC_014931.1, read on the forward strand.
AAGCCGCTCCAGGGCATCGAGAACTACGGCAAGCCGGGCTACTACGCCGTGCGACCCGGCGACACGATCCGCCGCATCGGCAGCGACACCGGACAACGCTGGCAGGACATTGCCCGCTGGAACAATCTGGACAACCCCGACCTGATCGAAGTGGGCCAGGTGCTGCGCGTGATTCCGCCGTCGGGTTCGGGCACGGCCGTTGCAACCGCTCCCGCAGTCTCGGGTTCGGAAGGCGCCGTCACCAAGCCGGTGACGCCGCCCCCGGTGATTGCACCTGTTCCAGCCGGCGGCGCAAGCACGCCGGTGAAGCCGGCCACGCCTGTCACGGCTTCTCCGGCAAGCCCTGGCAGCGGAAGTTCGGGCGACGAAGACCTCGGCTGGATCTGGCCCGCGAGCGGTTCGCTGATCGCCGGCTTCGATGAAGCAAAGAACAAGGGTTACGACATCAGCGGCAAGGCGGGCGATCCCGTGCTGGCCGCAGCCGACGGTCGTGTGGTTTATGCGGGCGCGGGCCTTCGCGGCTACGGCAACCTGATCATCCTGAAGCACAACAACACATACCTCACGGCCTATGCGCACAACCAGGCGCTGCTCGTGAAGGAAGACCAGTCGGTTCAGAAGGGCCAGAAGATCGCCGAAATGGGCAACAGCGACGCGGATCGCGTGAAGCTGCATTTCGAGATCCGCCGCCAGGGCAAGCCCGTCGACCCGTCACGCTACCTGCCCGGTCGGTGATGCCATGGCTGCCTCCCGCCCCCGTCGCACGCTGCCTGTGCGCGGGCTGGCGGGCAGAGGTGGCAGGTCTTCCGGCGACAAGGAAATCTCGCCCGACGAGAATATTCCGGCCGACCCTGTAGAGCTCAACGCGGCGCTGCCACGCGGCGCCAAGGCCGAGCTGATCGGTGGCGAAGGCGCTGACGCGCTGACCATCTACCTGCGCCAGGTCCGGCGCACCGAGCTCTTCACCCCCGACGAGGAATTCCAGGCCGCCTGCGCTGCGCGGTCAGGCGACTTCGCGGCGCGGCAATCGATGATCGAGCACAACCTTCGGCTCGTGGTCAACATTGCCAAGGGGTATCTCGGCCGCGGCGTGCCGCTCTCGGACCTCATCGAAGAGGGCAATCTCGGACTGATGCATGCCATCACCAAGTTCGAGCCCGAGCGCGGTTTTCGCTTCTCCACCTATGCGACCTGGTGGATTCGCCAGTCGGTCGAACGCGCAGTCATGACGCAGGCGCGCGCGATTCGCCTGCCGGTGCACGTGGTGCGCGAACTGCAGCAGGTGCTGCGCGCGCGCCGTGCCCTCGAAGGCGATGCGGAGTTCGTTGCACGCCGCCCCGACGGCGTGCGCGTGGAAGACATCGCAGCGCTGCTCGGCCGCGACGTGCAGGAGGTGGCCGACCTGCTGGCCCTTTCCGAAGCGCCGCGCTCTCTGGACGCTGGCGATGCGCGCGGGGACGAGGGCTTCACGCTCGCCGACACGGTGGCATCCGACGATGAGCAGGGCAATCCGAGCGGCGTGACCCAGGCGCACGAGGTGGAGCGTCTGCTCGACCAGTGGATCCACGCGCTCGACGCACGCGAGCGCGAGGTGCTGGAAGGCCGCTATGGCCTGCATGACCGAGAACCCGAAACCCTCGAGGTGCTGAGCGTGCGCCTGGGCCTCACGCGCGAGCGCGTCAGGCAGATCCAGAACGAGGCGTTGGCCAAGATGCGCCGGCAGTTGGCGCGCTCGGGCATCGGGCGGGATGCGCTGTTCTAGCGGAGGCAAAAAAGCGGGGCGGCCGCGCTGAGACAATCGGGGGATGACGGAACCCATCGAAGAAAAGAAAGTCCCCACGAATCCCGGCGAAGAATGGCTGAAAGTCGAGTCGCTCGACCTCGACGCGCAGGGCGTTTCCCACAAGGCCGACGGCATGGTCGTTTTCATCGAAGGTGCATTGCCTTTCGAGGAAGTGCAGTTCAACGTCCATCGCCGGAAGAACAACTGGGAACAAGGCACGGTCACCCACATCCGGCGCGAATCGTCGCAGCGGGTGCGCCCGGGCTGCCCGCATTTCGGCCTGCACACCGGTGCCTGCGGCGGCTGCAAGATGCAGCACCTGGATGCAGCGGCACAGGTGGCCGTGAAGCAGCGCGCGCTGGAAGACAACCTCTGGCACCTGGGCAAGGTGCGCCCCGAAAACGTGCTGCGCCCGCTCGAGGGCCCGGCATGGCATTACCGCTACCGCGCGCGGCTGTCGGTGCGCCACGTGGTCAAGAAGGGCACGGTGCTGATCGGCTTTCATGAGCGCAAGAGCCGCTACCTCGCCGACATGCAGGTATGCCCGGTGCTGCCCAAGCAGGTCAGCGAGATGCTGATGCCCTTGCGCGCGCTGATCGGCTCGATGGACGCGCGCGAGACCTGTCCGCAGATCGAACTGGCCTGCGGCGATGCGCCGGACTCCACCGCACTTGGGACGATCGCGCTGGTGCTGCGGCATCTGGAGCCCCTGTCGCGTGCCGACATCGACCGGCTGAAGGCATTTGCCGCCCAGAACGAGGGTGTCCAGTGGTGGTTGCAGGCCAAGGGGCCGGAAACGGTGAAGCTGCTGGAAGAGGGCGGCACGCCGCTGGCTTACCGCCTGCCCGAATTCGGCGTCACGATGCCGTTCAAGCCCACCGATTTCACGCAGGTCAATCCGCATATCAATCGCGCGCTGGTGGGCAAGGCGCTTCGCCTGCTCGATGTGCAGTCCGACGAACGCGTCATCGACTGGTTCTGTGGTCTCGGCAATTTCACCCTGCCGCTGGCGAGCCGGGCGCGCGAGGTGCTGGGCATCGAAGGCAGCGACACGCTCGTGGCGCGCGCGACCGACAACCTCAAGAAGAACGAGCCCGCAACGAGCGCTCGGCGGGCGCTTTCGCCGACCACGTTCGTCGCGCGCAACCTGTTCGAGATGACGCCGGCCATGCTGGTGGCCGATGGCAGTGCCGACAAGTGGCTGGTCGATCCGCCGCGCGAAGGCGCTTTCGCGCTCGCCAAGGCGATGGCCGATCTGCATCAGCAGCCCGAGCTGCGCACCGATGGATGGACGCCGCCCAAGCGCATCGTGTACGTGAGTTGCAACCCGTCGACGCTTGCGCGCGATGCCGGGTTGCTGGTGCATCAGGCAGGATATCGATGCACCTTCGCGGGGGTGGTCAACATGTTCCCGCACACGGCGCACGTCGAGTCGATTGCGGTCTTCGACCTGGAATGAAAAAGGGCCCGAAAGGGCCCTTTGTTCTTGAGCGCGGTTTTCGCTCGCTCAGTCGCGTTCGCCGCCGAAGATGCCCAGCAGGGCCAGCAGGCTCTGGAACACATTGAACAGGTCCAGGTACAGGGCCAGCGTGGCGGTGATGTAGTTGGTTTCGCCGCCGTCCATGATCTGCTTCAGGTCATAGAGCATGTAGGCCGAGAAGATGCCGATGGCGGCCACCGAGATGACGAGCATGCCGGTGGTCGAGCCGACGAACACGTTGATGATCGCGCCGAACATCAGCACCATCGCGCCGACGAACAGGAACTTGCCCATGCCCGACAGGTCGCGCTTGATGACCGTGGCCAGCGAGGCCATAACAAAGAACACGCCCGCCGTGCCGCCGAAGGCTGTCATGACGAGTTCGGAGCCGTTCTTGAAGCCGAGCACCATCGCGATCAGGCGCGACAGCATCAGGCCCATGAAGAAGGTGAAGGCCAAAAGCACCGGCACGCCGGCTGCCGAGTTCTTTGTCTTCTCGATGGCAAACATGAAACCGAAGGCGCCGCCCATGAATACGATCAGGCCGAGTCCGCCGGTGAGCGAGCGCGTGAGGCCGGTGCTCACGCCGAGCCAGGCGCCCAGCACGGTGGGCAGCAGGCTCAATGCCAATAGCCAATAGGTATTGCGCAGGACGCGTTGGCGCTCCGCCTGCGGCAACGTCTGGCCGTAGCCTGTGGAAGTGTCGAGGGTGGTGACGCGGTCGCTCATGGCCGAAGCTCCTGTGGTTGCTGCTGCGCAGTTGGGCGCATTCTAGGTGTCTGCAAGAGGAGGGCGACTGAAAGACCGTATCCAGGTTGTTCTTAAGCGTCCTGGCGGCTTCGAGGTGGGCGGCCGTTATGCTGTCGGGTTTTTACGCAACCTGAGCTCAACATGAAGACCAAATCATTCCTCGAACTCGCTGACGTCAAGGCCATCGCCGCGGCGGCCGAAGCCGAAGCCCTGAAGAACAACTGGGCCGTGACCATCGCCATCTCGGACGATGCCGGCAATCTGCTCTGGCTGCAGCGCCTGGACGGTGCCGCGGCGCTGTCGTCGCACATTGCCCCCGCCAAGGCGCATACGGCTGCCATGGGCCGGCGCGAGAGCAAGGTCTATGAAGACATCATCAACGGCGGCCGCACAGCGTTTTTGACGGCGCCTGCTGTCCAGGGCCTGCTTGAAGGTGGCGTGCCGATCGTGAAAGACGGTCAGGTCATCGGCGCAGTCGGCGTGAGCGGCGTGAAGTCGAACGAAGACGCGCAGATTGCCAAGGCGGGCATTGCCGCGATCGGCCTCTGAGTCTTTTCTCTCCGCACAAAGCAAAACGCCGACTTCGAGGTCGGCGTTTTCTTTGGAGCGTTCAGCGTGAAAAAAAGCTTGGCTAGTCGGCGAACCGTTGGCTAGCAAAAAACGACCCTTCGGAGATAAATCTCCTTGAGTCGCCCCACGATGAAACTTGCGCGAAGGGCGGGCTGAGCGACTTACTTGGTCAGGATCAGCTTGCCGAGTTTGGTGGCCTGGAGCCGGTAGAGCGAACCGTTGTGCATGATGCCCACGGTCTTGCTTCCTTTGAGAAGCTCTGTGCTTTCGACCATTGGCACCGGACGCGATGCCTGGATCGACGCATGGCCGCCACCCGATTGGTCGAGCGAAGGATGGTTCAGAACAGTGAAGGCATTCGGTGTGGCTGGCATTTGGAGTTCCCTTATCGAAGCGATGAGTGAATGATAATGATTCTCAACAAGAAGTCAATCGCGAAGATTGATTTTTTTCACACGCTTCGAATTCAGTTCACTTCGCGTCGGGTTCGGTGATGAAACCGATCTTGCGCACGCCGGCTTCCCGCGCTTCCGACATGGCCTTGGCAACACGCTCGTAGCGCACGGCCTTGTCGCCGCGGATGTGCAGTTCGGGCTGCGGCTCCTTGGCGGCTTCGGCGGCGAGGCGGTTTGGCAGTTCGCTGTCGTCGATCTTCTGCTCGTTCCAGTAGTAGCTGCCGTCTGCCGTGACGCTGAACAGGATGTTCTGCGGCTTGGGCTGCTCGGGCTCGCTGCTGGCGCGCGGCAGGTCGATGTTGACCGCGTGCTTCATCACCGGCACGGTGATGATGAAGATGATCAGGAGCACCAGCATGACGTCGACCAGCGGCGTCATGTTGATCTCGTTCATCACCTCATCGGGTTCGTCTTGTGTTCCGAAAGCCATGGCGTTCAGCCCTTCTTGAGCGGAACCACGATCGCGTCGCCGCTACCGCTTTGCACGCGGGCGCCGGTCACGAAGTAGGCGTGCAGATCGTGGGCGAAGCTGTTGAGCTTGGTCAGCACGAACTTGTTGCCGCGAACCAGCGCGTTGTAGCCGAGCACCGCGGGGATCGCCACTGCCAGGCCGAGCGCCGTCATGATCAGCGCCTCGCCGATCGGACCCGCCACCTTGTCGATGGTGGCCTGGCCGGCCGAGCCGATGCTCATCAGTGCGTGGTAGATGCCCCAGACCGTGCCGAAGAGTCCGATGAACGGCGCCGTGGAACCCACCGATGCCAGGATGGCCAGGCCGGTTTGAAGGCGTGCGGTGAATGCGTCGATGCCGTTGCGGAGGGCTCGCGTGATCCAGTCGCTCACGTCGAGTGCATCGTGCAGGTGGGCCTTGGTGTTGCGGTGGTGAGCTGCCGCCTCGCGGCCTTCGAGCGCCAGTGCGCGGAAGGGGTTGCTGTCGTCCTTGCCGAGCTTGTTCAGCGCGGTGGCGAAGTCTTCGCTGTGCCAGAAGTCCTGCGAGTTCTTGGCAAGGCGCTTGTACTTGATGACGTCGAGTGCCTTGACGATGATCACGATCCACGATGCAAGCGACATGCCGATCAACAGCACCGCGACGGCCTTGGTGACGAAGTCGCCCTGATTCCAGACGTTCATCAAGCCGAAATGGGATTCCATACGAAGTTGCTCCAGAGAAAAATTAGTTCAAGACGTAGTTGACGGGGGCGTCATAGGACATGGCCTGAACCACGCCGTTGACCTTGCCGGGCACGAACCGGCATTTCATGATGTATTCGATGGCGGCCTCGTCGAGGCGTTCGAAACCGCTGGATTTCTTGACCTCGGCGCTCTTGGGCAGCCCGTCGACGCCGACGAGCACCTTGACGATCACCTTGCCCTGCTCGCCGAGCCGTTTGCTCATGGCGGGGTAGACGGCCTTGGGGTTCTGCAGGTAGTCGGCGTTGCTCGAGGGCAGTTGCACCGCGGGCGGGGCCGGAGGTGCCGGCGGCAGTGCGGGCGGAGCCGGCGGTATGGGCGCAGCCGGGGGTGCTGGCGGAGGAGGCGGTTCCGTGGTGCCCACGGGTGCCTGCGGGGCTGGCGTGGGCTTGGGTTCGCGGATGGCTTGCGGCCGCGGTGGAGGCGGCGCCTTGGCCACTTTCGGAGGAGGTGGCGGGGGTGGCGGAGGGTCTACCTTGGGCTTCGGCGCTTCGATGAACTGGCTCATTATTTCGACCGGAATCACCACTTCGGCAGCGCGCCGCAGCAACCCGCTTTGCAGCGCCCAGAGCGCAGCCGCATGAAACACGATGACACCGCTCGCAATGACGACATTGCGCGAGAGGCCAAAAACCGAGGGGGGAGGGGCAAAGCGGTCAGTCACGATCAACCATTCGAATGCGGGCACGCCTAAACGTGCCCCGATTGCAGCAAAACCGCTACGACGTTACTTGCGAAAAATCCACCAGACCGAGCCTGCGACCAGGATCAGGCTGCCGCCGAGTGCCGAGACGAGTTCCATGCCTTGCTTTCCGTAATGGAGTTGGCAAGCTGGATCGCCCTCGGACCCGATTCGCGATTCAACGCGGCGGTCGGATGCGAAGCGCTGCATTGCGCGACGATATCGCGCGCACATCCTTCACATTGGCCACATTGTGTGGCCACGCCCAGTTCGAATTGCACTTCGTCAAAAGTCATGCCGGCTCGCACATGGCGTGCGATTTCACGGTCAGAAACTCGATGGCAGACGCAAACGATCATGGCTGTGAAGCGGGCAGTTGGCTGGCTGTTGGTTGCCCGATTATAAATAAGAATCCATCGCATTTGCAATAACTATGGTGTTACTGGGCTTATCGACGACTCTCCGGCGCCCGCTATACCTCCGACCAGAGCCGCAATAGGTTGTGGTAGTGGCCCGTCAGCGCCACCGTCTCTTCGCATTCGCCCAGCCGGGCGCGCAATTTCTGGATGTTCTGGTCGAGCTCGAACAGCATGCTGCGCTGCTGGTCGTTGCGCACCATGCTCTGGAGCCAGAAGAACGAGCAAACCCGCGCCCCGCGCGTCACGGGGTGAACGCGGTGCAGGCTGCTTGCCGGATAAAGAATGAGGTCGCCGGCCGGCAGCTTCACTTCGTGCGAGCCATAGGTGTCGATCACCTCGAGCTCGCCGCCGTCGTAATCTTCCGGATCGCACAGGAACAGCGTGCAGGACAGGTCGGTGCGCAGTTGCTGGCCACCTCCGGGCAGCGCGCGCACCGCGCCGTCGATGTGGACGCCGTAGTGCTCGCCCCCTTCATAGCGATTGAAGAGCGGCGGAACAAACCGCGAGGGCAGGGCGGCCGAAAAGAAAAGCGAATGACGCGCCAGCGCAGCAAGCACCGTGGCCCCGAGTTCGCGCCCGACAGCCGATGACTCTGGCAACTGCCGGTTGCGCTTGACCTGCGCGCCTTGCGCGCCAACCGTCTCGCGGCCATCGATCCATTTCGTCGCATCCAGCGCGGCGCGCATGTCGCGCACCTGGGCGGGACTCAAGACGTCGGGCACGTGCAGCATCATTTTTCAGGCACTCCGCAAAGAGAAAAGCCCCGGCACGGGGCCGGGGCTCGAGTTTCGCACCGCGCCGGGCGGACCCGGCAGGCAACAAGGATCAGAACGCGAAGTTCGCGGTGATCTTTGCCGAGCGGGGCGTGCCCGGCGTGTAGCGGTAGCCGCTCTTGTTGATGGCCGCCGCGTACTCCTTGTCGAACAGGTTGGAGATGTTCAGCTGGATATCGACGTTCTTGTTGATGCGGTAGGACGCCATGGCGTCGAATACCCAGTACGCGTCGATATAGGCCGGCGTACCCACCGCGCCGTCGGTGCCGCGGTGCAGTTTGCCGTTGTAGCGCGCGCCGCCGCCGATGGTCAGGCCGAACGGGAACTGGTAGGTGGTCCAGGCGGTGAAGGCGTTCTTCGGCGTGTAGACCAGCACGTTGGTGCCGTCGGCAGTGACGTTGGGACCGCTCTGGACCTTGGTGTCCATCGTCGTGAACCCGGCCGTCACGCCCCAGCGTTCGGTGATGCTGCCCGCCAGGCCCAGTTCGATGCCCTGAACGCGCTTCTTGCCGCTCTGGTAGTAGACCGAGGGGTTGGTCGGGTCTTGCACCACTTCATTGGTCACGTCGGTGCGATAGAGCGCGCCGGTCAGCGACAGCTTGTCGTTCATCACGTCCCACTTCGTGCCGATTTCGAAGGTCTTGGCCTTCTGCGGCAGGAAGTCGGTGCGCGCAGCGCTGTTGCCCGAGCCGGCGGCCGACAGCGAGAAGTTCGCGCCGCCCGGAGGCTGGGCCGACGTGCCGTAGGCCGCGTAGATGCTGCCGTTCTTCACGGGCTTGTAGACCACGCCGATCTTGCCGGTGAACAGGTTGTCCGAGAGCTTGAGCGACGAGGGCACGAGCGTGCCGACCGGCAGGCCCGGGTTGGTCGTTGCGGTCGACAGCGTCGAGCCCTGGAACGACGTGTTGTAGTGGTCGAAGCGCAGGCCCCCCGTGATCTGCCACTGCTCGTTGAGCTTCACCGTGTCGAAGGCATACAGGCCGACGGTGTTGGTCACGCCCTTGCTGTCGGCGCCGCTCTGGATGCGGCTGTAGCCGTTGACATAGGGGTTCGGTGCGTAGAGGTTCGCAGCCGGCCAGGCGCCGTTCTGGATCGCTTTGCCGTTGAACAGCGCGCCTGGAGCGAAGTAGCCCAGGTTCGACTGTTCTTCGCGGATCAGCTCCACGCCTGCGCTCAGCGAGTGGCTCACGCTTCCGGTGTCGAACTTGGCGGTCACGTTCGTCTGGTTGACGAAAATCGTGTTTTCCTGGTTCTTGCTGGTTGGCGAGTTGCGCGTGACTGCCCAACTGGAGGGAAGGCCCGGGATCGGCGTGCTGAGGAATGCCGTATTGGCGGAGGGAGGCGGGTTGCCGTTGGTTCCCAGGCCGCCCAGCATGAACGACGTCAGCATGTAGTCCTGCTTCGTCTTGCCGTAGCGCGTGGTGTTGCGCAGCGTGACATCGGGCGTGAAGTCGTGCTCGACGCGTGCGGTGAACATGTCCGCCGTGACCTTGTTGAAGTCGTACGACGTGCCGTAGAAGTTCTTCGAATCGACCGGTGCAGCGTAGTTCAGGAAGCTGCGGCGACGTGCGCCGAGCGCCGTCGGATCGGGGTTCGAGTAGCTGGGCAGGCCAATGGTCGGCACGCCGCCGTCGGGGACGTTGTTCTGGTCGACGTGCAGGTAGTCGAAATAGAAGCGCGTGGGCGAGTTCAGGCCGAGTGCGATCGACGGTGCAATGGCCGTGTGCTTGTTCTTGACAAAGTCGCGGCCTGCAACGCCCGAGTCTTCCGTCACCGCGTTCAGGCGGAATGCCGCGCCGATGCCGTTGGCGCTGCTGAGCGACTTGTTCCAGTCGATGCTGCCGCGCTTGTAGTCGGCGCTGCCGAAGCCGATCGAGCCGAGGAAGCTGTCTTCGAGCTTCGGCTTCTTGGTCACGAGGTTGATGTAGCCGGTAGGCGAGGTGCGGCCGACGTCGGTACCCGACGGACCTTTCACGACTTCGACCTGCTCGATGTTGAACACGTCGCGCGAGACCGAGCCGAGGTCGCGGATGCCGTCCACGAAGATGCTGCTCGAACTGTCGAAGCCGCGCATGAAGACCGCGTCGCCGGTGTTCGTGTTGCCGTTCTCCCCGAGGAAGAAAGTGCCCACGCCGGGCGTGTTGCGCAGCGCCTCGGTCAGTGTCGTCGCGCCTTGTTCGCGGATGACCTGTTCCTTGATGACCTGCACGGTTTGCGGCGTGTTCAACAGCGGTGCCGTGAACTTGGGGTTGGCCGAGGTGTCGGTCTTGTAGTCGACGCCCGCGGAGTCCTGCACGCGAACTTCGGGCAGTGCGCTGTTTGCCTGTGCAAAGGCGGCGGGGGCCGCAATGGCCATCAGCGTTGCGGCGGCAGCGCCGGAGAGGCTGGGAACGGCACGCGCGACGGCGTGTTTGCGGCTCTTGATGTAGGCCATGTAGTTTTCTCCGAAAAAGGGGCGGCGAACTGAAGGACTCGACTGGCGATGTCCGCACGCACGCTTTCAGAATGAGAAAACCGCTGGACTGGCTGGGTGAGTCAATTTGCGCTGGAGCGCAAAGCGATGCGAATAATAGTGTTTCTCATTAGCCTTTGAGGGGCATTTGCAAACTTAAGCCATAAGTTTTGCCGCACTGTTGTCAGTAAGCAACTGACCCGCCTGCGAGTCCGCTCGAAGGTCAATAGACGTCGCGGCGATATCGTCCGGCGACCGACAACTCCGCCCAGCGTGCAGGGCCGGCGATCTGCTTCAAGGCGGCATCCACGCCCGATGCCATGCCCTGCAGGCTCCCGCAAACGTAAACGGCCGCATCGTTGTCCAGCCATGTACGCAGTTGGTCGGCCGATTGCAGCAGCCGGTGCTGCACGTAGAGGCGTTCGGGTTGATCGCGCGAGAACACCATGTCGAGCCGCTGCAGCACACCGGAAGACTGCCAAGCCTCGATTTCCTCGCGGCAGAGGAAGTCATGAGCAGCCCGCCGTTCGCCGAACACCAGCCAGTTGTCGTTGCGGCCTGCTGCCGCACGGGCGCGCAGATGAGCGCGAAGGCCGGCCAGCCCGGTGCCGTTGCCGATGAGGATCAGCGGACGCGTTTCATTGCCGTCGAGGCGGAAGGTGCGATGTGGCCGCAGGCGCAGTGCCACCGAATCTCCAAGCGTGAGCGTCGAGGTGAGCAGGCCCGATGCGGTGCCGAGCGTGCCATCGGGATGCTGTTCCTGGCGCACCAATAACTGCAGTTCGCCATCGGCGGGCAGCGACGCGATCGAATAATCGCGGGGCCGCGCCGGATCGCTCGCAACGGCGATCTGTACCAGGTCGCCTGAAGCCCAGTGAGGCATCGCTCCCGACTGCGGCACCAGGCCCAGTTGGAAGACCGGCGCACCGGCGCTGCCGGCGTTCAGCAGTTCGCGCGTCGTGAGTCGCCACGGTGCGAATGCGTCGGCGGGATCTTCCTGATCGGCGGCAACGTCGCCCCACCGGGCTTGCCAGTCGGCCAGTGCGGCAGGGTCGCTGTTGTCGACCTCGAGGCATTCGAAATCGCGCCTGGCCCCGGCCGCATGCAGCCACGCATCGAGTGCGCGACCGAAGCCGCAGAAGTTCTTGTACTGGCGGTCTCCGAGCGCCAGCACGGCATAGCGAAGCGAAGACAAGGTGACAGGTGAATCCATCACCCGCTCCGCGAACACGCTGGCGCCATCGGGTGCATCGCCTTCGCCGTACGTACTTGCCACGAAGAGCGCGCGGTCTGCAGAGGCGAGCGTGGCGGCATCCAGTGCGTTGAGCTCCATCACGCGCACCGGTGTGCCTGCCGCATGCAGTCGCCGCGCCGTCTGCCAGGCGATCGTCTCCGCCTGGCCGGTCTGGCTGGCGAACAGCACGAGGGTCGGCGGCGTTTCGCCGTCGGTCGACAGCGCTGCCGCTTCGCGGACTGCCGCGGTGCGCTGCCGTCGTTGCCGCGCGTAGACGGCAAGGCAAAGCGCCGCATAGGCCGTCGCTGTGGCGCCCGCGCCCAGCGTGCGCAACATCGCCTCGGTCATGCGCCGGTCTGCGCGATCCAGGCGCGCGTGGCTCGCGGAACCAAGTCGTCGTGGGCGATGAACATGGCCGCGATCTCGTGGCGCTCTGCGAAGGCGAGGCCGTCGTCCAGCCCCAGCACGGTCAGCACGGTGGCCAGCGCGTCGGCCTGCATGCATTGCGCATGCAGCACCGTGACGCTCGCCAGTGCGTGCCCGACCGGTTGGCCGTTGCGCGGATCGATGGTGTGCGACCAGCGGCGTCCCTCGTGTTCGCGGCGATGCCAGCGGTCGCCCGATGTGGCGGTGGCCATGTCGGCCAGCGCAATGCGCTGCGCGGCGAGCGATTCGCCATCGATCAGCACCCGCCACGGCTGCCCATCCGGACGGCGACCGATGCCGCGCAGTTCGCCGCCGATCTCGAACAGCAGGTCGGTGAGGGCCAGCCCGCGCAATGTCTCGACGCCGTGATCGACCGCGAAACCCTTGGCGATCCCCGAGAGATCGAGCGTGATGTTCCCCGGCTGCAGCAGGGTGCCGCGCGCTTCGTCGAATTCCAGCTGCTGCCAGCCCGTGCGCGTGCGCAGTTCGGCGATGGCTTCGGGCGTGGGAAAACTGTTCTCTTCCGCGTCAGGGCCGAATCCCCAGCCAGCGACCAGCGGACCGACAGTCGGATCGATCGCGCCTCCGCTGACGCGCGCCCAGTGAAGCGCGCAGCGCATTACCTCGGCGAATTCCTCGGGCAGCGCGTGCCGCGAGCCCGCAGGCGCAATGTTGAAGCGGCTGATGTCCGACGTCGGCTCCCAGTGGCTCATCTGCGTTATGACCCGCGCAAGCGCCGCATCGACCGCTTCGCGCACCTGTTCCAGCGGAAGCATCCGCGGGTTGTCGAAGCGAAGCGACCAGGTCGTGCCCATCGTCTGCCCGCCCAATTGCTGCAGGCGGGCAGGGTCGGCGCGACGCGGGACGGCCGCGTTGGCGTAACCGCCTGCGCGCCAGGTGCTGAATGAAAGTCCCAAGGGAGCGCGCCGTCTCAGGGATCAGGGCATCACTTCAAGCGTGGCCGCGTAGGTCAGGCGGCGTTCCTTGGCTTGCGGCACGGTGGTCTTGGTGTCCTTGGTGCTGGCGTCCAGCCAATACATGCCGGCGGTCGGCCATGTCACGCTGAACTGGCCCTTGTCGTCGGTCTTGAGCTTGATCTCTTCGAGCTTGTCGCGGTACTGCGTGTTGCCGGCGGTGACCGTCACTTCGAGGTCCTTCGCGGGCTGGCCGTCGAGGTTCAGCGTGAAGCTGGCTTTTTCGCCCTTGACCAGGTCGGTCGGGCTGCCGGCAACGATCAGTTCCAGCCCCTGGCCGATCGGCTTGAGCGCAGAGGGCTTGCCGACCGTCACGAAGGTCTCGATGCGGCCCGACGACTGCGTGATGGCGACGTCCTGCGCATCGGCCGGAATTTCCTTTCCGATGGTCTCGGCCGTGCCGCGTGCGCGCTTGTTCTGCCCCGTGGCCTTGTCCTTCCAACTTGCAAAGGCGCCTGCGTTGACCACGGCGATGCGGTACGTGCCTGGCTGCGCGACGTTCACGTCGAACACGTTGCGCAGCTTGAGCTTGGCCTCGCTCTCGGGTTTGACGTTGCTGCCATCGGGTGCGGTGATCTGCAGGCCTTCGAGCCGCAGCGGCGCGTGGTTCGCGACGAACAGGTCGTTCGACACGGCGGCATCGACGGACACGGTGTCGGCCTTGGAAAACACGGTGGAGGAGGGCAGCAGCCAGGCGTTGTGCGCCATGGAAGCGGAAGCAATGGCCGACAGGGCGATGGCGAGGCCGGTGGCGCGCAGGATGGAGAGGGTCATGGGAGGTCCTTGATGGATGAAGCTTGCGGAGAAGGGCGGTTCGTCGTCGATCAGGGCTTGAGTTCGAGCTTGATCTCGCCGAGCTCTTCCTTGCCCGCCGCGGTCGGTTGTGCCGCCGCGGTGGGCGGCCACTGGAACGGAATGCTCACGACCTCGCGGCCACCGACTTCACGCGCCGCTTCGACCACCAGCTTGTAGGCGCCGGGTGCGAGCTTGGGCATCGGTGCGGAGCCTTCGGTGAAGTTCAGTTGATGCTTGCCTGCAGGCTTGGTCGCGCCGGTCACGCCATCGACCGGCACCGCCAGTTCGCGGCCGCCGCGGCGCCACCACTGGCGCATGTCCTTGAGCCACTTCGTGCCTTCGCCTTCGGGGTTGTTCGTCTTGGTGCGCACGTCGTACCAGACGGCGAGGGTGCCGGCGACCGTGTTGTCCGCGCGCTCGATCCAGGTTGCCACATAGGGGCGGTGGTACTCGGAAACGTTGAGCCTGGGAATCTCGATGTTGACGGCCAGGCTCGCTGCGAAGGCCGGGGTTGCGAGCAACGCCGACATGGCGATCGGCGCGAGTGAGTAGCGAACGTGCACGGGAAAACCTCTTTTTCCTGAATCGAAGATCAATGAATGAACAGCAGCGCGAGCAGCACCGGCACGACCAGGCCCATGCCCACCATCGGCCAGGTGAACGGCCGGTTGCCCGCGTGCATCTTGAGAATGAACAGCCCGGTGATCGAGAAGACCAGCGCGGCGCCCGCGAAGATGTCGATGAACCAGCTCCAGGCGGTGCCGGTGTTGCGGCCCTTGTGCAGGTCGTTGAAGTAGGAGAGCCAGCCGCGGTCGGTGCGCTCGTATTCGATCTCGCCGTCGGCCAGGCTCAGGCGCAGCCAGGCGTCGCCGCCGGGGCGGGGGAGCGAGAGATAGATTTCGTCATCGGACCATTCGGCATCGTGGCCGGCGGTGCTGACGTCCCAGTTCTTCTGGACCCAGCCTTGCAACTCGGCGGGCAGGGGCGCCTTGCCTTTTTGTGCCTTGGCGGCGGGCAGTTGCTGTTCGAGGCGGGCGCGCAGAGGCTGGTCGATCGTGCCGTTCAGCTTCGTGATGGCCGGCTTGGCCTCGATCTGCGCTGCGTGGTTGAGGGTGAAGCCCGTGACACTGAACAGGATCATGCCGATGAGGCAGATCGCCGAACTCACCCAGTGCCATTCGTGCAGGGTCTTGAGCCAGTAGGCACGGCGGCGGTTGTCGGGGCGGGCGGCGGCAGTCATCGAAGGCGCGGATTCTATCCGCGCAGATGAGAATGACTGCTATTTGACAGTCGTTAAGTTACGTAAAGCAATAAAAAACGGGACCGAAGTCCCGTTGCATGAGGTCGAAAGATCGCTCTTATTCGAGCTCGCCCATTTGCGATTGCAGGTAGTTCTGCAGGCCGACGCGGTCGATCAGGTCGATCTGGGTTTCGAGGAAGTCGATGTGCTCTTCCGTGTCGTCCAGGATTTCCTGCAGCAGATCGCGCGAGACATAGTCGCGCACCGATTCGCAATGCTGGATGCCGTCCTTGATGGTGGCTTGCGCGCCCGTTTCGGCGCCCAGGTCGCAGCGCAGCAGTTCGGGCACGTCTTCACCGATGTTCAGCTTGCCGAGATCCTGCAGATTGGGCAGGCCGTCGAGCATGAAGATGCGGTCCATCAGCTTGTCGGCGTGCTTCATTTCGCCGATCGATTCCTCGTATTCCTTCTTGGCCAGCTTGTCCAGACCCCAGTGCTTGAGCATGCGGTAGTGCAGGAAATACTGGTTGATTGCGGTGAGCTCGTTCTTGAGCTGCGCCTGCAGATGTTCGATGACCTTGGGGTCGCCCTTCATGATTTTTCCTTGTTCTGAAAGCGGTGATTGTCAGAGGGGCGGATGCGTGCTTGCAAGCAATCCCATGCTGCGCCGGTCTGCATGCGTGTGATGGTGATACACGTTCGTATTGAGGCTTGCCGAAAGCCGCACTCGGCTCATCGCAAACATAGCAAGCTCCAATACTTTTAATAGTTGATATCTATTGAAAACTAGATATTGGTAGTTATACTCATGGCTCGCACTTTTTTTGTCCACCCGCAGCATCCAAGGAATCACCCATGTCCCTGATCAACACCCAAGTCCTTCCCTTCAAGACCCAGGCCTACCTCAACGGCAAGTTCATCGATGTGTCCGACGAGACGCTCAAGGGCAAATGGTCCGTGCTGATCTTCATGCCGGCGGCCTTCACCTTCAACTGCCCGACCGAAGTCGAAGACGCGGCCGACAACTACCCCGAGTTCCAGAAGCTGGGCGCCGAGGTCTACATCGTGACCACCGACACGCACTTCTCGCACAAGGTCTGGCACGACACGTCGCCGGCCGTCGGCAAGGCCAAGTTCCCCCTGGTCGGCGACCCGACCCACACGCTGACCAACGCTTTCGGCGTGCACATCCCCGAAGAAGGCCTGGCACTGCGCGGCACCTTCGTGATCAACCCTGACGGCATCATCAAGACCGCCGAAGTGCACTCCAACGAAATCGCCCGCGACGTGAAGGAAACGCTGCGCAAGCTGAAGGCAGCGGTCTACACCGCCGCTCACCCGAACGAAGTGTGCCCGGCCAAGTGGAACGAAGGCGACAAGACTATCGCTCCGTCGTTCGACCTCGTCGGCAAGATCTAAGCGCTCCCGTGCGAAAGCCCGGGCGCTCACAAGCCCCGGGCTTTTTTGTTCCCAGTTGATAGTTTTCAGTTATCGAAAGTGAGTCCGTCATGCTCGACGCCAGCACCAAAGCCCAATTGAAGAGTTACCTCGAACGCGCCACGCAGCCGATCGAGATCGTCGCTTCGCTCGACGACAGCAAGGCCTCGGGCGAGATGCTGTCGCTGCTGAAGGACGTCGCCGAGTCCTCGCCGCTGGTCAAGCTGACTGAAAGCCGCGACGACAACCACCGCAAGCCCTCGTTCTCGGTCAATCGCCCAAGCGAGAACCACGGCCCGCGTTTCGCCGGCCTGCCGATGGGCCATGAATTCACGTCGCTGATCCTTGCGCTGCTGCAGATCGGCGGCTACCCGCCCAAGGTCGAGCAAGCGGTGCTCGACCAGATCAAGGCGCTCGACGGCGATTTCGAGTTCGAGATCTACGTCTCGCTCACTTGCCACAACTGCCCCGATGTCGTTCAGGCGCTGAACCTGATGGCGATCCAGAACCCGCGCATCCGCACCACGATGATCGAAGGCGGCACCTTCCAGGATGAAGTGAAGGAACGCCAGATCATGGCCGTGCCGACCGTCTTCCTGAACGGCACCGAATTCGGCCAAGGGCGCATGAGCCTGGAAGAAATCCTCGCCAAGATCGACACCAGCGGCGTCGAGCGCGAAGCCGCGAAGATCGCCGCCAAGGACCCGTTCGACGTGCTCATCGTCGGCGGCGGCCCCGCAGGCGCGGCAGCCGCTGTGTATGCAGCGCGCAAGGGCATCCGCACCGGCGTGGCATCGGAGCGCTTCGGCGGCCAGGTGCTCGACACGCTGGGCATCGAGAACTTCATCTCGATCAAGGAAACCGAAGGACCGAAGTTTGCCCATGCACTCGAAGAGCATGTGCGCGACTACGACGTCGACATCATGAATCTGCAGCGTGCCAAGGCCCTGGTGCCCGGCAACGACCTGATCGAAGTGCAACTGGAAAGTGGCGCCTCGCTCAAAGCCAAGTCGCTCATCATCTCGACCGGTGCGCGCTGGCGCAACATCAACGTGCCCGGCGAGCACGAGTTCAAGAACAAGGGGGTGGCCTACTGCCCGCACTGCGACGGCCCGCTCTTCAAGGGCAAGCGCGTCGCGGTCATCGGCGGCGGCAACTCGGGCGTCGAAGCGGCGATCGACCTGGCCGGCATCGTGGGCCACGTCACGCTGATCGAGTTCGACACCGCATTGCGTGCCGACGCGGTGCTGCAGCGCAAACTCAAGAGCCTGAAGAACGTCGACGTGTTCACCAACGCGCAGACCACCGAGATCACCGGCGACCAGAAGGTCAACGGCCTCGTCTACAAGGACCGCGCGACGGGCGAGCTGAAGAAGGTCGAACTCGAAGGTGTGTTCATCCAGATCGGCCTCGTGCCCAATACCGACTGGCTCAAGGGCGTGGTCGAGCTCACGAAGCACGGCGAGATCGTTGTCGATGCGCGCGGCCAGACCTCGGTGCCGGGCGTGTTTGCCGCAGGCGACGTGACGACCGTGCCGTTCAAGCAGATCATCATCGCGGCCGGCGACGGCGCGAAGGCGGCGCTCGGCGCGTTCGACCACCTGATCCGCACTTCGGCCCCTGCGTGAGTAAGTCTTAAGTTGTTCAGATGAGAATTATTCTCATACAATAAAAAGCGCGGGCGAATACCTCGTTTTCGCCCCTCATTGCCAGCCAGGTCACGCGCGCAGTTGCCCTGCGCATCAAGGTCCAGCAAGCAGTTCTCCAACTGTTTTCTGGACCTTTTTCGTGGCCACTCATTCCCCTCGCACGTATCCCCATCGCCTCGCGCTCCTGCCGCTGCTGATCACTTCGGGCTTCGGCATGGCCGCGACCACCGCGTGGTCCCAGCAAGTTGCCGCGCTCGGTGAAGTGGTCGTGAGCGGATCGCGCTCGGAACAGGCCAAGGACGACCTGCCGCTGAGCATCGAGGTCATCAACCGCGACGATATCGAATCCAAGCAGATCCACGACATCCGCGATGCGGTGCGCGACCTGCCGAATGTCTCGGTCAAGCGCTCGCCCGCGCGCTTCGGGCTCGCGCAGGGCAACACCGGCCGCGATGGCAACGCGGGCTTCAACATCCGCGGCCTCGACGGCAACCGCGTGCTGCTGCTGACTGACGGCATCCGCACGCCGCGCAGCTACGTCTTCAGCGCCAACGCCTTCGGCCGCGACTACTTCGACATCGGCCTCGTCGAGCGCATCGAGATCATCAAGGGCCCGGCGTCGGCGCTCTATGGCTCGGACGGCCTCGCGGGCCTTGTCAACTTCATCACCCGCGAACCTTCGTCGTTCCTGCGCGATGGCCGCACCTTCGGCGGCAGCGCGAACATCGGCTACAGCGGCGAAGACAACGGCGTGCGCGGCGGCGTCACGCTGGCGGGCAAGGCGAACGACGCGCTCGAGTGGCTCATCTCCGCCAACCTCGGCCGCGCGAGCGAGCTCGAGAACATGGGCCGGCTCGATGTGCCCAACGTCGACCGCACCACGCCCAATCCGCAGCGCGACAACACCCGCTCGCTGCTGGCCAAGGCGATCCTCACGCCCAATGCCGACCAGCGGCATTCGTTCACCTTCGAGCATGTCGAGAAGAGCAGCCGCTACAACCTGCTCTCCGGTGTTGCCAAACCGCCGTATGCGTCCACCTCGGTCGTCGGCCTCAACGCGAAAACCGATCTCGACCGCGACCGCCTCACCTACGAAGGACGCCTGCGCCTGAACACCGTCGTGGCCGACAACCTGCTGGCTGTCGTGAGCTACCAGAAGGCCGAGTCGCGCGAGTACATCTACGAAGACCGCTTCACCGCCGCCGACCGCACGCGCGACGTCACCTACGACGAGAACACCTGGCAACTCGGCTTGCAGGCGGACAAGACCATCCGCATGGGCGATTGGGCGCAGAAGATCACCTACGGCCTGGACTACACCCGCACCAACGTCGAGAACCTGCAGACCGGCCTCGTGCCGCCGGCGGGCGAGAGCTATCCGCTCAAGCGCTTCCCCGACACGCGCGAGACCTCGTCGGCCTTCTATGTGCAGGACGAGTTCATCCACGACCGCTGGAGCATCACGCCCGGCATCCGCTTTGATCGCTTCTCGCTCGATGCGAAGCAGGCGGGCTTCAGCGCGCAGGCGGTGTCGCTTTCAGGTTCGGCAGTGTCGCCCAAGCTGGGGGTGCTGTTCCGCGCTACGCCGCAGTTCAGTGTCTACGGCAACTACGCCTCCGGCTTCAAGGCGCCCAACGCGTTCCAGGTCAACAACTTCTTCGAAAACGTGATCTCGGGCTACAAGACGATTCCCAACCCGAACCTCAAGCCCGAAAAGAGCCAGAACATCGAGCTGGGCGTACGCGGTCGCACCGGCGTCCTGAGCTTCGACGTGGCCGCGTTCACCGGCGACTACAAGAATCTCATCGTGAACGACAAGCTTGTCGGGGGGCGCGGCATCCCGCGCATCGACCCGTCGATCTACCAGTCGGTCAATGTCGGACGCGCGCGCATCAGCGGCTTCGAGATCAAGGGCGAGCTCGACTTCACCGAGAACGGCATCGGCTTCTCCGTGCCCTTCGCCTATGGCCAGACGCGCGGGCGCGACCGCACCAACAACCGGCCGCTCAACTCCATCGATCCGCAGAAGTTCAATGCCGGCCTCAAGTACCAGGCGCCCGTCTGGAGCGTTCGCCTCGACGCGGTTCACCATGGCGCCAAGAAGTGGAACGACGTCGATCGCAGCGAGGTGACGACTGGCCTGCAGTTCCGTACGCCGCAAGCCACCACGTTCGACATCAGCGCGCAATGGCGTATCAAGAAGGACCTGCGCCTGAACGCATCGGTGACCAACCTCACCGACAAGCGCTTCTGGATGTGGAGCGACGTGCGCGGGCTGACGACGACCTCGAACCTGCGCGATGCCTATACCCAGCCGGGGCGCGCCTTCAATGTCTCGCTCGTGGCGGACTTCTGATTCGAGCCACCGCCATCGCAAACAACAAAGGAAACCCGATGAACGTTGAAGAAATCCGGTCCCATTTCGCGGAACTGCGTGCCAACGGCATGCGCCACAAGGACGCCGCGGCGGCCATGGGGCTGAGCGAAGGCGCCGCCATCGCCGCACACATCGGCGCGCACGACAAGGTCCTGCACGCCACGCTGCTGAAGGGCCCGTGGGTCGAGTTGCTGCAGGCGCTGGAACTTTGCGGCCCGGTGCTCGCGCTCACGCGCAACGAGACCACGGTGCACGAGAAGACCGGCGTCTACGAGAAGGTCTCCGGCAGCGAGGCGATGGGGCTCGCGCTGGGCGAGGCCATCGACCTGCGCCTTTTCTTCAGCCGTTGGCATGCCGGGTTCGCGGTAAGCGAGGCAGCAGCCAATGCGGGCGTGCCGCCTTCGCTGAGCCTGCAGTTCTTCAATGCGAACGGCGTGGCGGTCCACAAGATCTTCGTGCGCGAGGCCACCGACCGCGAAGCCTTTCAGTCGGTCATCGACACCTACACCGCACCCGACGCGCCCGACGCGCCCGTGCAGTTCGTGCCGGCCGAGCCCAAGGCCGCGCCGCGCGACGACAGCGCCATCGATGCAGGCGGACTCTCCGAAGCCTGGCGCGGCATGCAGGACACGCACGAGTTCTTCGGCCTCCTGAACAAGTTCGGCGTCGAGCGGCAGCAGAGCTTTCGTCTCACGGAGGGAGAGTTCACGCAGCGCGCGGAAACGTCGGCGGTGCGCGAACTGCTGCAGGAGGCCACGTTCGACGGAACGCCCATCATGGTGTTCGTCGGCAGCCCGGGCTGCATCCAGATCCACTCCGGTCCCGTCGTGCGCGTCGAGCCGATGGAGATTCGCGGGATGCTCTGGCTCAACGTGCTCGACCCCGACTTCAACCTGCACTTGCGCGAGGACCGCATCGCGAGCGTCTGGATCGTCGAGAAGCCGACCAGCGATGGTGTCGTCACTTCGGTCGAAGCCTTCGACGGCGAGGGTGAGCTGATGGCGATCTTCTTCGGCGCACGCAAGCCGGGTGTGCCCGAGCGCGGGGAATGGCGGCAGATCGTGCGCAAGCTCTCGCGCGTGGCCACTTCCGGGGAGGAGGCGCTGTGAGCACCGCGCTGAACGTCGTGGAGATCAAGGCCTTCGTGCCGGCGAAGGACTTCGCGCTGTCGTGCGCCTTCTACCGGGACCTGGGTTTCACGATGGCTTCGAACGAAGACGGCATCGCCTACTTCCTGCACGGCAACAGCAGCTTCCTGCTGCAGCAGTTCTATGTGCAGAGCCATGCCGAGAATTTCATGATGCATCTGCTGGTCGACGACGCGCATGCGTGGTGGGCACACGTGCGGGCGCAGCGGCTTGCCGAACGCTATGCCGTCAGCACCACGCCGCCCGGCGAGCGGCCGTGGGGCATGGTCGATTTCACGCTGACCGATCCGAGCGGCGTGCTCTGGCGCATCGCGCACAACATCCCCCGGCGCGACTGATCCGCGCCTCTCGCCTCTCATTCGCTGGCTGTGACTCCATGACCGAACGACACGACTTGCTTCTTCCTCCATCGACGCGTCGCCGCGATGTGCTGCGCGTTCTTTCCGCGTCGGCACTCGGCGCCACTGCTTGGCCCACGCTTGCGCAGGACAGGCGCCTGCCGCGACTGGTGACTGTCAGCGGCGCGATCACCGAAGTGGTCTACATCCTCGGCGCCGAAGGCCAACTGGTGGGCACCGACACCACCAGCCTCTAT
Source organism: Variovorax paradoxus EPS (assembly GCF_000184745.1). Lineage (NCBI taxonomy): Bacteria > Pseudomonadati > Pseudomonadota > Betaproteobacteria > Burkholderiales > Comamonadaceae > Variovorax > Variovorax paradoxus. The sequence goes on from NC_014931.1 coordinate 2,260,669, forward strand.
CCCGCCGCCGCGCGCAGCACGCCCAAGGTCGGTTACATGCGCCAGCTGTCGGCGGAAGGGCTCCTGTCCCTGAAGCCCGACGCGATCATCGCCACCAACGAATCGGGTCCGAGCGTGGTGCTCGACCAGATCCGCACGGCCGGCGTGAAGGTCGAGATCATCGAGGCCGATCACACCTGGGCCGAAGTGCAGCGCAAGGTGCAGGCCGTGGGCCGCGCTGCTGCCAAGGAAGCACAGGCGCGCGAGCTGCAGGTCCGGCTCGATGCCGAGTGGGCGCAGGTGCAGCAGCGCGTGGGCGCAGCGAAGGGGCGCAAGCCCAAGGTGCTGTTCGTGCTCTCGCACAGCGCGAGCCCGCAGGTCTCGGGCGAGAAGACGGCGGCGCATTCGGTGATCGGCTTTGCCGGCGGGGTGAATGCGCTCGGCGGCTTCCACGGCTACCGGCCGATGACCGCCGAGGCGATGGCCAGCGCCGCGCCCGACATCATCCTCACGAGCACGCAGAGCATCGAGGCGCACGGCGGCATCGACAGGTTCTGGGAGCGGCCCGAACTGGCGCTCACGCCGGCCTACAGGAAGCGCGCGCTCATCACGCAGGACGCCTTGCTGCTGCTTGGCTTCGGGCCGCGCCTGCCAGCAGCCATCGGCGAGCTGCACGGCAAGTTCCATGCCGCACTGGCATGAGCCGCCGGGCCACTCTCAAGGCGAATACCGCAGCGCGAAGCGCGAAGGCTACGCAATGAGCCAACGCTTCGGGGCGCGTGCCGTGCTGGGCGGCAGCTTGGCGCTGCTCGTCGCAGCCTTTGCGGTGGGCGCTGTTTCGGGCGCCTACGCCATCAGCCTTTCGCAGCTCTGGAACGTGCTGACTTCGCTGGGACAGGGCGGGGTCGACCGGTCGCCCGAGCACCTGGTCTTCCTCAACATTCGCCTGCCGCGCCTCGTGCTCGGGGTGGCAGCTGGCGCGGGGCTGGGCATGGCGGGCACGCTGATGCAGGGGCTGTTCCGCAATCCGCTGGCGGACCCCGGGCTCATCGGCATCAGCAGCGGCGCGGCGCTGGCGGCCGGCATCACCATCGTGCTGGGCGCGTGGCTGTGGCCTGTGCTGCCGCGCACGCTCGGCAGCTGGACGCTGGTGCTCATGGCCTTCGGCGGCGGTTTTCTCGTGACGCTGTTGATCTACGGGCTTTCGCGCAGCGAGGGTGGCACGCGGATGGCGCTGATGCTGCTCGCCGGCATTGCGATCAATGCGTTGGCGGGCGCGGGGCTCGGGTTGCTGAGCGTGATGGCGACCGACGAACAGTTGCGCAGCCTGCAGTTCTGGCTGCTGGGGAGCCTGGGCGGGGCGCGGTGGAGCGCGGTGATTCTGGTATGCGCGGCGGTGTTTCTCTCATGCTGGGCGGCGGCCTCGCTCGCATCGCCGCTGAACGCCATTGCACTTGGGGAGGCGCAGGCGGCGCTGCTCGGTGTGGACGTCGAGCGCACCAAACGGCGCGCGATCGTCATCACCGCGGTGGCCGTCGGCGCGGTGACGGCCACGACCGGGATCATCGGCTTCATCGGGCTGATCGCGCCGCACTGGGTGCGCATGGTGGCGGGCCCCGATCACCGCATCGTGCTGCCGGCCTCCGCGCTGCTGGGCGCTGCGCTGGTGCTGGCGGCCGACACGGTCGCGCGCACAGTGATGGCGCCTGCGGAGTTGCCGCTTGGCGTGCTCACCGCCTTCATCGGGGTGCCGATGTTCCTCTTGATGCTGCGACATTTCAGGGGACGCATATGACGGCGGGGGATATGAAGGCGGGGCAGGGCGCGCTGTCGTGCGCGGACGTCGAGGTGCGCATCGGCGCGAAGATGCTGCTGGCGAATGCCTCCGTCGAACTGGCGCCGGGCCGCGTGACCGCGATCCTCGGTCCCAACGGCGCGGGCAAGTCGACGTTGCTCTCGGTGTTGTCCGGTCAGCGCGAACCGACGCGGGGTCGGGCGATGCTCGACGGTCGGCCGCTCGCGGACCACGGCATGCCGACGCTGGCGCTGCGCCGCGCGCTGATGCCGCAGGAAAGCGCGGTCGCCTTCGACTTCACCGCGCATGACATCGTCGCGCTGGGCCGTTACCCGCACCGGCGCGCGCCCGAGACCAATGAGGACGGGATCATTGCCGAGGCGATGGTGCTGACCGATGTCACGGCGCTGGCGCCGCGCGTCCTCAACACGCTCTCTGGCGGCGAGAAGGCCCGGGTTCACCTGGCGCGGGCGCTGGCGCAGCTCTGGCATCCGCGTCCCGATGGCGCGACCCGCTGGCTGCTGCTCGACGAACCCACCGCAGCGCTAGACCTGGCGCACCAGCATTCGGCGATGCGCCTCTTGCGTGCCTGGGCGGCTCGCGGCGTGGGTGTGGTGGCCGTGCTGCACGACCTGAACCTGGCGCGGCGCTATGCCGACGAGGTGGTGGTGTTGGGCGCCGCAGACGGTTTGCGGCAGGGGCCGACCGCCGAGGTGCTTCAGCCCGCGTTGATCGAATCGGTCTGGGGCATGCCCTGCCAGCCGGTCACCAGCGCGGACGGCACGGTGCAATATCTGTTCGGGTAGCCCGCACCGGTATTCGATAGATCGCTATCCAAAACATAGCGGCTCAGTAAGTCAACCGCTCCGGCCGCAACTCCTGCAGGATCGTCGTCGCGATTTCCTCGATCGACTTGGTGGTGGTCGAGAGCCAGCGGATGCCGGCGCGCCGCATCATCGCCTCGGCCTCGCTCACCTCGTGGCGGCAGTTGTCCAGGCTCGCGTAGCGCGAGTCGGGGCGACGTTCGTTGCGGATTTCGCTGAGCCGCTCGGGCTGGATCGTCAGGCCGAAGATCTTCTTGCGGTGCGGCATCAGAGCAGGAGGGAGCTGGCGACGGTCGAAGTCTTCGGGAATCAGCGGGTAGTTGGCGGCTTTCAGGCCGTGCTGCATCGCCAGGTAGAGCGACGTGGGCGTCTTGCCGCTGCGGCTCACGCCCACCAGGATGACGTCGGCGCCCTGCAGGTCGCGGTTGCTCTGGCCGTCGTCGTGCGCCAGGCTGAAGTCGATCGCGGCGATGCGGGCGTTGTATTCCTTGCTCTTGCTCACGTCGCTGAAGCGGCCGATGCGGTGGTTGGACTTCACCGCCAGCTCGATTTCCAGCGGCCGCACGAAGGTGCCGAACATGTCCAGCAGCATCCCCTTGCAGCCGGTTTCGATCACTTCCAGCACGTCCATGTTGGCCAGCGTGGTGAAGACGATGGGCCGCACGCCCTCGAGTTCGGCCGTGTGGTTGATATGCCGCACCGCCTGGTGCGCCTTGTCGACCGTGTCGGTGAAAGGCAGCCGCACGTGGCGCGGCTTCATCTCGAACTGGGCGAGCACGGCGTTGCCGAAAGTCTCGGCGGTGATGCCGGTGCCGTCGGAAATGAAGAAAACAGTGCGTGTCTGCATGGTGTTGCTCTTGCGGCCTTGTCCTGCGGCGCGGGCGACCTTGCCACGCCTACAATCCGGTCCATTATCGGGAATCCGCTTTCCCAACCCCCCATTCTTCTCATGCAGGCCGCTTCCGCACCCAAAGCAACGACAACGATCGTGCCGTGCCGCCTGCATGCAGCACCGGTTTCAACTTCTGGAGCTTCCCCATGTCTGCACTTTTCGACGCGACCGCCCTGGTCGTACCGTTTGAAAACCTGAGAATGACCGACGTCGAGGCGGTTGGCGGCAAGAACGCCAGCCTCGGCGAAATGATCTCGCAACTGCCCCAGGGCGTGCGGGTGCCGACCGGTTTCGCGACCACGGCCCACGCTTTTCGCCAGTTCCTGGCCCACGACGGCCTGGCCGACAAGATCAGCAAGCGCCTCGCGGCGCTCGACACCGAAGACGTGCGCGCCCTGGCCACGGCCGGTGCCGAGATCCGCGCCATGGTCGAGTCCCAGCCTTTTCCGGCCGACCTGCAGAAAGCCATCGGCGAGGCCTTCGCCACGCTGAGCGCCGGCAACCCGGAAGCCTCGTTCGCCGTGCGTTCGTCAGCCACCGCCGAAGACCTGCCCGACGCCTCGTTCGCGGGCCAGCAGGAAACCTTCCTGAACGTGGTCGGCATCGACGACGTGCTGCACAAGATGAAGGAGGTGTTCGCCTCCCTCTACAACGACCGCGCCATCAGCTATCGCGTGCACAAGGGCTTCGAGCACGACGTGGTCGCGCTATCGGCGGGCGTGCAGCGCATGGTGCGCTCCGACCTCGGCGCGGCCGGCGTGATGTTCACCATCGACACCGAATCGGGCTTTGATCAGGTGGTGTTCATCACGTCGAGCTACGGCCTGGGTGAAACGGTGGTGCAGGGCGCGGTGAACCCCGACGAGTTCTACGTGCACAAGCCGACGCTGCGTGCCGGCAAGAAGGCCGTCATCCGCCGCAACCTCGGCTCCAAGCTGATCCAGATGGAGTTCGCGACGCCCGAAGAGAAAAAGGCCAGCGGCAAGCTGGTGAAGACAACCGACGTCAAGGCCGAGCAGCGCAACCGCTACTCGCTGAGCGACGCCGACGTCGAACAACTGGCCAAGTACGCACTGGTCATCGAGGAACACTACGGCCGTCCGATGGACATCGAGTGGGGCAAGGACGGCACCGACGGCCTGCTCTACATCCTGCAGGCGCGCCCCGAGACGGTGAAGAGCCAGCAGCAGGGCAAGGCCGAGCAGCGCTACAAGCTGCTGGGCAAGGGCGCAGTGCTCGCCGAAGGCCGTGCCATCGGCCAGAAGATCGGCACCGGCCCCGTGCGCCTGGTGCACAACATCAGCGAAATGGACAAGGTGCAGGCCGGCGACGTGCTCGTCACCGACATGACCGACCCCAACTGGGAACCGGTGATGAAGCGTGCCGCTGCCATCGTCACCAACCGCGGCGGGCGCACCTGCCACGCGGCCATCATCGCGCGCGAACTGGGCATTCCAGCTGTGGTCGGCTGCGGCGACGCAACCGACTTGCTGAAGGACGGCACGCTGGTCACCGTGAGCTGCGCCGAGGGCGACACCGGCTTCATCTACGACGGCCTGCTCGAGACCGAAGTGACGGAAGTGCAGCGCGGCGTGATGCCGGAAATCGACATCCAGCTGATGATGAACGTGGGCAACCCGCAGCTCGCCTTCGACTTCGCACAACTGCCGAACCACGGCGTGGGCCTGGCCCGCCTCGAGTTCATCATCAACAACAACATCGGTGTGCACCCGAAGGCGATCCTCGACTACCCGAATGTCGACAACGACCTGAAGAAGGCCGTGGAGTCGGTGGCCCGCGGGCACGCTTCGCCGCGCGCCTTCTACGTCGACAAGGTGGCCGAAGGCATCGCGACCATCGCGGCGGCCTTCTGGCCGAAGAAGGTCATCGTGCGCCTCTCGGACTTCAAGTCGAACGAGTACCGCAAGCTGATCGGCGGCAGCCGCTACGAGCCGGAAGAAGAGAACCCGATGCTGGGCTTCCGCGGCGCGGCGCGCTACCTGAGCGCCGATTTCGGCGAGGCCTTCGCGATGGAGTGCGAGGCGCTCAAGCGCGTGCGCAACGACATGGGCCTGGTGAACGTGCAGATCATGGTGCCCTTCGTGCGCACCCTGGGCCAGGCCGAGCGCGTGACCTCGCTGCTGGGCGAGCATGGCTTGAAGCGCGGCGAGAACGATCTCAAGCTGATCATGATGTGCGAGGTGCCGAGCAACGCGATCCTGCCGGAAGAGTTCCTGAAGTACTTCGACGGCTTCTCGATCGGATCGAACGACCTGACTCAGCTCACGCTGGGCCTGGACCGCGATTCGGGGCTCGAGCTGCTGGCAGCCGATTTCGACGAGCGCGACCCGGCCATTAAGGCGCTCCTGAGCCGTGTCATCAAGGCCTGCAAGGCCGAGGGCAAGTACGTTGGTATCTGCGGCCAGGGCCCCAGCGACCATCCGGACTTCGCGCTCTGGCTGGCGGAAGAGGGGATCGAATCGATCTCTCTCAACCCCGACAGTGTGATCGACACCTGGCAGCAACTCGCCAAGCGCTGAGCTCGGCCGTCGCGCCGGATTGCGGAAATCCCCATGGGGGGATTCCCGCGAGGCGTGGGTGTTTTTGAAACAAATTGCGTATTTGATGCCAGACTTCCAAGACTCACGGGCGTATCCCGGAAGGGGAAGACCACATGATTCTTGTAAAGACGCCAGCGGGCCATCAGGCCCTGAAGGACCGCTCGGTTCCCATGACGCCGCGCCAGCGCTCGGCGTTCATTCTTTTCGATGGCAAACGCACGGTCGACGAGGTGCTCGCTAACGGCATGGGCATCGTCCGGGAGGACATCGACCATATGTTTGCGCTGGGGCTTCTGGGGCCGGCGGAGGGAAGCGCTCCCGCCGAGGCGGCGAAGCCGGTCGCTCCGGCCGCACCCGCAGCTGACGCCTCTGGCCGCAGCAAGCAGCAGCGCTACAAGGATGCCTACCCCATCGCCATCCAGCTCACCGGCGGCTTGGGCCTGATGGGGTTCCGGCTCAACCTGCAGGTCGAGGGCGCGACGAGCTACGAAGACCTGCTGGCGCTGGCACCCAAGATCCGGGCCGCCGTCGGCGCGGAGAAGGCCGCCGCTCTGGACAAGGCCCTCAACGACTGAGGTGCCTTGCCGGATTGTCAATTCCAGGGCTATAATCGCCGGCTTTGCCTTGCCACACTGCGCCCGACGCTGCAGGTGGCTTTTCCTCTTCTTCGGAAGAATCCACAAGGAGTGCCATGCGTCACTACGAAATCATTTTGCTGATCCACCCGGATCAGAGCGAGCAAGTTCCGGCCATGCTGGAGCGTTACAAGGGCCTGATCACGGCCGGCGGTGGCAAGGTCCATCGCGTTGAAGACTGGGGCCGCCGTCAGCTGGCTTACCAGATCAACAAGCTCAACAAGGCGCACTACCTGTGCGTCAACATCGAAGCCGAGCAAGCCGTGATGGGCGAACTGGAACACGCGTTCAAGTTCAACGATGCCGTGCTGCGTCACCTCACCGTCCAGAAGAAGAAGGCTGAAACCGGTCCTTCGTCGATGATGAAGACGGTCGAGCGCGAAGAAGCCCGCAAGGCCCAGCAGGCCGAATACGCCGCCAACAACAACTGATGGCGTGACTGCTGCCGCTCTGGCGACCGGTGTCAATCAGCTGCTGCTGACCGCCTCGGTTGCCGAACTCGGAGCCTTGCGATACACGCCAGCCGGCCTGCCCGCCATCGACCTTCGACTCGAACACGAGTCCACCCTCGATGAGGCAGGCAAACCCCGGCAGGTGAAGACGGCGCTCAAGGCCGTTGCCTTCGGCGCCATCGCCGAGCGGCTCGCAAGACAGTCGATGGGAAGTCTCTGGCGTTTTCAGGGGTTTCTCGCGACACCGGGCAACGGCAAGCATCCGGTCCTGCACATCCAGGATTTTCAGCAAGATTAATTTTCGACAAGAGGTCCCCAAATGGCCACGTTCAAGAAATTCAACAAAGACAAGCGCCCGAAGCGCAACACCCAGTCGCTGCTGTTCAAGCGCAAGCGCTTCTGCCGTTTCACCGTCGCTGGCGTCGAGGAAATCGACTACAAGGACATCGACACGCTGCGTGACTTCATCAGCGAAAACGGCAAGATCATCCCCGCACGCCTGACCGGCACGCGCGCGATCTACCAGCGCCAGCTCAACACCGCCATCAAGCGTGCGCGCTTCCTGGCCATGGTCCCGTACAGCGACCAACACCGCGTCTAAGGAGCCGACACCATGCAAGTCATTCTTCTGGACAAGGTCGTCAACCTCGGCACCCTCGGCGAAATCGTCAAGGTCAAGGACGGTTACGCACGGAACTTCCTGATCCCGTCGGGCCGCGCTCGCCGCGCCACCGCTGCCAACAAGGCCGAATTCGAAGCCAAGCGCGTCGAACTCGAAAAGGCTGCGGCCGCCAAGCTGGCCGAAATGCAAGCACAAGGCGAAAAGCTCGGCGGCACGACCGTCAAGCTGACGCAAAAGGCTGGCGTTGACGGTCGCCTGTTCGGCTCGGTCACCAACGGCGACATCGCCGAAGAACTGGGCAAGCAAGGCTACAAGGTTGCCAAGTCGCAAGTGCGCCTGCCCAACGGCCCGATCAAGGTCGTCGGCGACAGCACGGTGGCCGTTGCGCTGCACACCGACGTGGTCGTCGAGATCACCGTCACGGTCTACGGCGAAACCGCCTGATCGTTCGCGGCGCTTCGTGCGCTACCGCAAAAGCCGCCTTCGGGCGGCTTTTCTTTTGGCGTCTCCGTGCCGCTGGAGTTTTCCAGCGCGCTGCACTGGAAGATCACCGTTTATCAACAACCTTGTCCACAAGCGCAGCGCCACGTGCGGCTTAGCATGCAGGGTTGCAAGGGAAGTCCATGTCCGCCGTTTTCTCCTACTCCGACGGTAATCCGTCGGCCGACCGCCAGATCGCCCAACTGCGCATTCCGCCTCACTCCATCGAGGCCGAATCGAGCGTGCTCGGCGGCCTGCTGCTCGACAACGGCGCCTGGGACCGCATGGGCGACCTGCTGGTCGACGACGACTTCTACCGCCATGAGCACAAGCTGATCTACGCCGCCATCGGCGGACTGATCAATGCCAGCAAGGCGGCCGACGTCATCACCGTCTTCGAGCGGTTGCAGAGCCTGGGCAAGGCCGACGATATCGGCGGGCTGGTCTACCTGAACTCGCTCGCGCAGTACGTGCCGAGCGCGAGCAACATCCGGCGCTATGCGGAGATCGTGCGCGAGCGCTCGATCCTGCGAAAGCTCGTCTCGGCCAGCGACGAGATCGCGACCAACGCCTTCAACCCGCAGGGCAAGCCGGTCGACAAGATCCTGGACGAAGCCGAGCAGAAGATCTTCAACATCGGCGAAGAAGGCTCGCGGATGAAGCAGGGCTTCCAGAGCATGGATGCCCTGGTGGTCGAGCTGCTCGACCGCGTGACCGAAATGGCCGAGAACCCGAACGACATCACGGGCGTTCGCACCGGCTTTCACGACTTCGACAAGATGACGTCGGGCCTGCAGCCCGGCGACATGATCGTGCTGGCCGCGCGTCCCTCGATGGGCAAGACCTCGCTGGCGATCAACATCGCCGAGCACGTGGCGCTCAACGAAGGGCTGCCCGTTGCCGTGTTCTCGATGGAAATGGGCGCGTCCCAGTTGGCGGTGCGTATCGTCGGTTCGATCGGCCGCATCGACCAGGGGCACCTGCGCACCGGCAAGCTCAGCGACGAAGAGTGGCCGCGCCTGACCGAAGCCATCGAAAAGCTGCGCACCGTGTCGCTGCACATCGACGAGACGCCGGGTCTCTCGACCAGCGAACTGCGCGCCAATGCGCGCCGGCTTGCGCGCCAGTACGGGCGCCTGGGCCTGATCGTGGTCGACTACCTGCAGCTCATGTCGACCAGCTCGAGCGGCGACGAGAACCGCGCCACGGCTGTGGGCGAAATCTCGCGCGGCCTGAAGATGCTCGCCAAGGAGCTCAAGTGCCCGGTGATCGCGCTCTCGCAGCTCAGCCGCGGCGTGGAAAGCCGCACCGACAAGCGCCCGATGATGAGCGACTTGCGCGAGTCCGGCGCCATCGAGCAGGACGCGGACATCATCATGTTCATCTACCGCGACGACTATTACGACAAGAACAGCAAGGAGCCGGGCGTGGCCGAGGTGATCATCAGCAAGCACCGGAACGGCCCGACGGGCACGATCAAGCTGGCCTTCCTGAAGCCGATCACCAAGTTCGAGAACCTGGAAGGCTACAGCCACAGCGACCAGTACTGACGCGAGTCAAAGAACCAACGGACCTTGTTGGGCCTTCGACGGCCATGTCTGTGGTTCAGGCGTCGTCGTCTCCACTTGCCGGGCCTTCACCTGGCGCAACAGATCGGCCAGCGTTTTGCCAGGTTCATCGCGGAATCGATCGGGCAGCACCTCGACCGCGTCCATGCGGTCGACGCGGAAGCCGCGAAAGTCGTTGCGCAGCTCGCACCAGGTCGAGAGCGTCCAGACCTTTCCCCAGTAGAAGCAGCCGAGCGGCCGCACCGTGCGCTCGCTGGCATCGCCCGATACGTCGCGGTAGTTCAGGCGCAGCTTCTGGCGCGCCTGCACGGCCTCCCGCAAGGCCTGCAGCCGGGCGCCCATGACGTCGTCCAGACCCAGCGCGGGAGCATAGAGCGCCAGCGCTTCCGCCGAAACGCGCGCGGCCGGCGGCAGAACCGAGAGGATCTTGCCCAGCCCCGACTCGATGTCGCGCGCCAGCGCCGGATCGACCCAGCTCTGCGCGAGCCGCGCCGCCGCCACGAGCGCCGAGGCTTCGTCCTGCGTGAACATCAGCGGCGGCAACTCGAAGCCCATGCCCAGCCGGTAGCCCACGCCGGCTTCGCCTTCGATCGGCACGCCCTGGTGCTGCAGGTCGGCCACGTCGCGGTAGACCGTGCGCTCCGACACCTCCAGGCGCTGCGCGAGAAACGCGGCCGTGGTGAGCCGGCGCCCACGGATGAGCTGCACGAGCTGGAAGAGGCGGTCGGCGCGGCGCATCAGCGCGTTCCGGAGAGCTTCTTGGCGAAGTCCTCGACGAAGTAGCGCTTGCCGCGCTGTACGACCGTGTGGCCTTCGGCTTCGAGCCTGGCCATCTGCGCCTCGATGCCGCCGGGGTACTTGGGGTTGAGTTCGCCGCCGATCTTGAGGGTGCGCCAGTAGGGCGTTCGCTCCTGGGCCTCTTCGGTGGCGTGCGCGACCATGTGCGCAAAGATCGCCGTTGTCACGGTACAGCCGATGGTGGCGTGGTGGCGCACCGCGATGTCCTCGCCAATGCCGAGCACGGTCGCGAGCCGGCCTTCGGGCACGCCGCGCATCGCCTCCTCGACCTCGCGCGGGGAGGGTGTGGCGATGGTGCCCTCGCCGTGGCGCTTGCGCATGGGCGGAGGGATCTCCTTGACGTTCGGCAGGTGAGGGTAGCTGGAGAGCCTGTCGCGCCAGCTCTTCTTCATGCTCATGCAACTCCGATATGGATCGCCACCTTGTCGGGCCCCTCGTAGGCTTCGAAATCGCTGCGGTAGCGGCGCGCGATTTCCGGGTGCGCCTCGAAATACTGCCAGATGCGTTGCCAGGTGGCGATCACCATCTGCGGCATCTCGCCCTGACCGGTGAAGACGAGGTAGTCGCCGGCTTCGATCTCCACGCTGTCCGCGCCGTCCGAGACAGCCACGCCGACAGTGATGTCAAAGGGACCATGGGCATCGGCCTCGTAGGCGGAGTAGATGCCGAAGATGCGCGTGTCGCCCGTGCGGCGGGACGTCGATTCATAGGTTTGCTCGCCGAAGAAGCGGCCCCACAGCGCGCCGATGCGGGCTGTGGCGGGATCGTTCTCTTCGCGATTGGTCGTGCGGGCCGTGAGGCCGGCGACACGGAAGGCGTCGTGGTGTTGGCGGGCGGGTTCCATGGATTCTTCTCCTGCGTCTGCGATGTTCTGTCTAGGCGATGCCGCTCAAAGGGCGAGCATTTTCAGGTCGGCCTTCATGGTCCGGGCGATCAGCGCCATGTCGGCGTCGGTCACGTCGAACATGCCGAAGCGGAACTTGTAGCCCCACTGCTTGGGCGTCTCGATGAAGGCGAGGTGCTCGATCAGCGGCGCAATGGGCGCCTCGTGCGAGGCCGCATAGCTCACGTCGCGGCGCCACGGGATGAAGCCGCCGCCCATGTCGAATTCGTACGGCTCGCCAGGCAGCACGATGCCGATCGAGACGAAGCTCTGCAGCTTGTCCGTGCCACCGAACACCGTCGCCGGCGAATAGTAGGCCACGCGGTCGCCCGCAGCGATGCGCTTGAGCGGGCCCAGCTTGCCGTGGCCGACCTGCATGAAGCCGAGCGGCCGGTGGTCGCGCCCGCGCCGCGCATGCTCGGCGCTGGCGACTGCAATCCAGTTGCGCTGTGCCATGGCGGTTCAGGCGAGGGCGTGAAGGCCGACTTCGTTGCCTTCGGTGTCACGCAGGTGGGCGATGAAGCCCATGCCCGGCGGCAGCGCGGACTTGGGGGCCACGATCTGTCCGCCGGCCGCCTCGACGCGCGAGAGCACGGCGTCGATGCTGGGCATGCAGTCCAGGTAGATGCGGATGCTGCTGCCTGCGCGAGCGGCGGCACTTGCGCCGGATTGCAATGCGCCGCCAACGCCAGGTGCGTCATACGGAAAGATCGCCAGCGCCCCGCCGCCGAGACTTTCGCGGCGCAGCTTGCGCGCCAGCACGGTTTCATAGAAGGCCTGGGCGCGGTCCAGGTCGCTGACAGGAATCTCGAACCAGGTGATTGCGTTCTGCATGAGGAGCTCTCTTTTTGTTTCGTTGGAAGGAGCCTCGATGGTGCGAGCCGCCTCCTGACAACGTCTTGTCAGGAGCCTGTCATGGCGGGCGAAAAAAAGCCCGCGATGCCCTTTGGGGGCATGCGCGGGCTCGATGGCCGCGAGTCGCGGCTTTTTAGAGCACGTCGCTCGCGAAGTCGGCTAGGCGCGAGCGTTCACCGCGCGCGAGCGTGATGTGCCCGCCGTGCGGCCAGCCCTTGAACTTGTCGACCGCGAAGGTCAGGCCCGAGGAGCCTTCCGTGAGGTACGGCGTATCGATCTGCGCGAGGTTGCCCATGCAGATGATCTTGGTGCCCGGGCCCGCGCGGGTGATCAGCGTCTTCATCTGCTTGGGCGTCAGGTTCTGCGCCTCGTCGATGATCACGTACTTGTTCAGGAAGGTGCGTCCGCGCATGAAGTTCATGCTCTTGACCTTGATGCGGCTGCGGATCAGCTCGTTGGTGGCCGCGCGGCCCCACTCGCCGGCCCCGCCGCCATCGCCCTTGGCCAGGAACTCGAGGTTGTCGTCGAGTGCGCCCATCCACGGGCCCATCTTTTCTTCCTCGGTGCCGGGCAGGAAGCCGATGTCCTCGCCCACGCTCACCGTGGCGCGGGTCATGATGATCTCGGTGTAGCGGCGGTCGTCCAGCACCTGCGTGAGGCCCGAGGCCAGCGCCATCAGGGTCTTGCCGGTGCCGGCGGTGCCGGTCAGCGTGACGAAGTCGATCTCGGGGTCCATCAGCAGGTTCATCGCGAAGTTCTGCTCGCGGTTGCGCGTGTTCACGCCCCACACCGCGTTCTTGCCCGAGCTGTAGTCCTTGAGCGTCTTGAGCACCGCGGTCTTGTCGCGGATTTCGGTGACGCGCGCGTACATGCTCGGCTCGCCCGGCGCCTCGAAGAAGACGAACTGGTTGATGTACAGGTTGGGCACGATCGGACCGCTGATCCGGTAGAAGGTGTTGCTGCCGCTCTGCCAGCTTTCGACGGTCTTGCTCTGGCGGGTCCAGAAGTCGGGCGGGAGAGCCAGCGAACCCGCGTAGAGCAGGTCGCCGTCTTCCAGCGTCTTGTCGTTCTGGTAATCGTCGGCGGCCAGGCCCAGGGCGCGCGCCTTGACGCGCATGTTGATGTCTTTCGACACCAGCACCACTTCCTGCTTCGGCTTGCCGGGACGGTCCTTGGCGTATTCGTCGCGCAGTGCGTGCACGACGCCCAAAATTTGGTTGTCGGCCTTGCCTTGGGGCAGGCTGATCGGCAGCGAGTAGTCGAGCGGGGCGGTCTGGAAGAACAGCCGGCCGCCGGCCTCGCGATGGCCGGTGGTGTCGAGCTTCAGGCCCTTGTCGATGTCGGCGTCCTGCGCGCCGGCCAGCGCATCGAGCGTGCGGCTGGTCTGGCGGCCGTTGCGGGCGACTTCGGTGGTGCCCTTCTTGTGACCATCGAGCTCTTCCAGCACGATCATCGGCAGGAAGATGTCGTGCTCCTCGAAGCGAAACAGGCACATGGGGTCGTGCAACAGCACGTTCGTGTCGAGCACGAACAGCTTGGCCGGACCGGTGGATTTGCTGCGCTTGGGGCGCGCGGGGGCCTGAGGCGCGGCCGCCGCGGGAGCGGGGGCGTAGGTCGGGGCTGGCGCTGTAGGGACCCGGGTCTCGACCTGGATGGCGGCGGGTTGCTGCGGAGCCGGGGCGGATGCAGGCGCCGGCCGGGACTTGGCCCGGCGCGACGGACGCGCGGCTTCGCCGCCACCTGCTGCCTCGGAACTCAGGTTATCGAACAACTCCAGCGGCTGCGGTCCGTTCGAGGTCGTTTCATCAGCGCGCTGGTCGCCGGAGCGGCGCGACCCCCTGTGCGAGGACCGGGCGGGCGCGTCGATCGCGTCCGGCGAGAGCAATGCGGCGCGTTTCGTGGGGGCGGGAGGCAATGGCATGTGTGGGGTCGCTCGCAGGAAAGTGGAAACCAAGAAACGAAAAAGCCGCCTGAAGACCAAGGCGGCTTTGTTCGGGGGATGCGGTCGTGGAGCTCAACGGCATGAGGCCATTATGCACACCGCAGATGACGCGCCAGAGGCTCTTTGCGGCTTTTACGTACTGCGTTGGGCATTCCCCACGCAATCCATCAAAGCAACTCCTCGTCGTCTTGCGGCGTCAGGCGGCCTTCTTGAGCGCCTTGACTGCCTTGAGCACGTCGTCGACGTGGCCCGGAACCTTCAGGCCGCGCCATTCGGCCTTCAGGATGCCGTCAGCGCCGATCAGGAAGGTGCTGCGTTCGATGCCCTTGACCTTCTTGCCGTACATGATCTTGTTCTTGACCACGCCGAACATGTGGCACATCTTCTCTTCGGTGTCGGCGATGAGTTCAAAGGGAAGCTCGAGCTTGGCCTTGAATTCGTCGTGCGACTTCATGTTGTCACGGGAAACGCCGAAAACGGTGGCGCCGGCCTTCTCGAAATCCTTGTAGCGGTCGCGGAATTGCATCGCTTCGGTCGTGCAGCCCGGAGTGTTATCTTTCGGGTAGAAATACATGACCAGCACGTGGCCGAGATGCGAGGTATTCGAGACCTTGAGGCCGCCCGTGGCGTTGGCGTCGAATTCAGGAATGGGTTTGTTGACAACGATCGCCATGAAACTTGTTTTCTCCGTTAGATTCCATGGATCGAGTTCTTCGGGGCAGACTCGATGCACGGAGGATTGGTCGTTGCTAACTTTGGGGTAGCTGGCCTGTTCGCAACCCGCTATTTTACCCCGAAAATACCCCTCTCAGTCAGCCGACGGGCTCTCGATCAGCAGGGCGGCAATCACATGCCGGCCTTCGCCAGCCAGGATGTTGTAGGTCCGGCAGGCCGCCGGGGTGTCCATGGTCTCGACGCCGGTGCGCCGCGCCATCAGGGGTTGGAGCCAGGCAGGCTGCGGAAAGCGGATGCGGGTTCCGCTGCCGAAAATGATCAATTCGGCCCCGAGCTCGGCAAGCTGCGCGAAGTGTTCCGGGCCGAGTTCGTCGAAACGGGTGCAATTCCATTCGAAACGCTCCCCGCGGGAGCCGACCACCACGCTGCCCTCGACCTTTTCGTTGTTGATCGCGACCCAGCCGGGGCCGTGTGCGGTGAGGGACTGGGCGTCTGATTTGTCGGGCTGGAGCTTCATCTGGTCACTGTGAACTGTGGTCAAATTATAGGTTTTCCCCAGTGACACGAGGCCTGCAGGGGCCTTTGATCCTCGCGTAAACCCGCCCGGGAGGGCCCTTTGAAGCAGCTCAAGAAATCGGCCAAGCTGGCCAACGTTCTCTACGACATCCGTGGTCCCATCATGGACGCGGCCAAGCAGATGGAGGACGACGGCCAGAAGATCATCAAGCTCAATATCGGCAATCTCGCCGTGTTCGGCTTCGATGCGCCCGAGGAGATTCAGCAGGACATGATTCGCAACCTGCCGAATTCGGCAGGCTATTCGGACAGCAAGGGCGTCTTCGCCGCGCGCAAGGCGGTGATGCACGAGACCCAGAAGCAGGGCATTGCCGGCGTCACGCTGGACGATATCTACCTGGGCAACGGTGCCAGCGAACTCATCGCGATGTCCACGAACGCGCTGCTCGACGACGGCGACGAGCTGCTCCTGCCGGCCCCCGACTACCCCCTGTGGACTGCCTCCACCAGCCTCTCGGGCGGCACCCCGGTGCATTACCTCTGCGACGAGGCCAATGGCTGGATGCCCAACCTGGCCGATATCCGCGCCAAGATCACGCCCCGCACCAAGGGCATCGTGGTCATCAACCCGAACAACCCGACCGGCGCGCTCTATTCCGACGATCTGCTCAAGAGCATCGTCGCCATCGCCCGCGAACACGGCCTCGTGATCTTTGCCGACGAGGTCTACGACAAGGTGCTGTACGACGGCGTGAAGCACACCGCCATCGCCAGCCTGTCGACCGACGTGCTCACGCTCACCTTCAACTCGCTCTCCAAGAGCTACCGCTCGTGCGGCTACCGCGCCGGCTGGGTCGTGGTCTCGGGCGACAAGCGCGCCGCGCAGGACTACATCGAGGGCCTGAACATGCTCTCGAACATGCGCCTGTGCGCCAACGTGCCGGGTCAGTGGGCCATCCAGACCGCGCTGGGCGGCTATCAGAGCATCAACGACCTGGTCTGCGACGGCGGGCGCTTGCGCCGCCAGCGCGACCTCGCCTACGAACTGATCACCGCCATTCCGGGCGTGACCTGCGTCAAGCCCAGCGCCGCGCTCTACATGTTTCCGAGGCTCGACCCCGAGGTCTACCCGATCACCGACGACCGCCAGTTCTTCCTCGAGCTGTTGAAGGAAACCCGCGTGATGCTGGTGCAGGGCACCGGCTTCAACTGGGCCACTCCGGACCATTTCCGCATCGTGTTCCTGCCCCATGAAGACGACCTGCGCGAGGCCATCAACCGCATCGCGAAGTTCCTGGAGCAGTACCGACTGCGCCGCAAGACGGCATCCTGAAATCTGCCGGTCACGGCGTGTGCCGTGGCCTTGGCGGCGACACCTGAAGCCTGCCTCCTCCAAATCACCAACGCCATGAGCGCGACTTTCCCAATGAAACCCATCCAAGTAGGCCTCCTCGGCGCAGGCACGGTCGGCAGCGGCACCTTCAAGGTGCTCCAGCGCAACCAGGAAGAAATCAAGCGCCGCGCCGGCCGCGGCATCGAGATCACCATGGTGGCCGACCTGGACACCGCCCGCGCCCGCAACGTGGCTGGCGAAGGGGCCGGCGAAGGCGTCAAGGTGGTGGCCGATGCGCGCGAGATCATTGCCAACCCCGACATCGACATCGTCATCGAGCTGATCGGCGGCTACGGCGTCGCGAAGCAACTGGTGCTCGAAGCCATTGCAGCCGGCAAGCACGTGGTCACCGCCAACAAGGCGCTGCTCGCGGTGCACGGCACCGAGATCTTCGCGGCTGCGCACGCCAAGGGCGTGATGGTGGCTTTCGAAGCGGCTGTTGCCGGCGGCATCCCGATCATCAAGGCGCTGCGCGAAGGCCTCACGGCCAACAGCATCCAGTGGCTGGCCGGCATCATCAACGGCACCACGAACTTCATCCTCTCCGAGATGCGCGACAAGGGCCTGGACTTCGCCACCGTGCTGAAGGAAGCCCAGCGCCTCGGCTACGCCGAAGCCGACCCGACCTTCGACATCGAAGGCGTCGACGCCGGCCACAAGGTCACGCTGATGAGCGCCATCGCCTTCGGCATCCCGGTGCAGTTCGACAAGGCGCACATCGAGGGCATCACCAAGCTCGCCGCGCAGGACATCAAGTACGCCGAGCAGCTCGGCTACCGCATCAAGCTCCTGGGCATCACCAAGCGCACGGCCAAGGGCATCGAGCTGCGCGTGCACCCGTCGCTGGTGCCGTCCAAGCGCCTGCTGGCGAACGTCGAAGGCGCGATGAACGCGGTTGTCGTGCACGGCGACGCCGTCGGCACCACGCTCTACTACGGCAAGGGCGCCGGCAGCGAGCCGACCGCGAGCGCCGTGATCGCCGACCTGGTCGACATCACCCGCCTGCACACGGCCGATGCCGCGCACCGAGTGCCGCACCTGGCCTTCCATCCCGACGCGATGAGCGACCTCAAGGTGCTGCCGATGGCCGAGGTGGTCACCAGCTATTACCTGCGCCTGCGCGTGGCCGACCAAGCCGGCGTGCTCGCCAAGGTGACGGGCCTGTTGGCCACCGCCGGCATCAGCATCGACGCCGTGCTGCAGCGCGAAGCCGACGAGGTGGGCGGCGAGGGCTCCACGCAAACCGACCTCATCATCCTCACGCACGACGCGCGCGAAGGCACCGTCGACGGCGTGCTGGCCGAGCTGCAGGCGCTGCCTACCGTGCTCGAACCCATCGTGCGCATCCGCAAGGAAGAGTTGAAGTGAACTACCTGAGCACCCGCGGCCACCCGGACCGCAAGCGCTTCTGCGAAATCCTCCTCGAAGGCCTCGCGCCCGATGGCGGCCTGTACCTGCCGGAAACCTACCCGCAGGTCGATGCCGCCACGCTCGCCAGATGGCGCGAACTGCCGTACGCCGAGCTGGCCTTCGAGATCCTCTCGCTCTACATCGACGACATTCCCGCGGCCGACCTGAAGGCGATCTGCGCCAAGACCTACACCGCCGAGGTGTTCGGCACCGACGAGATCGTGCCGCTGCGCGAGCTCGAAGACGGCGTGTACATCGAAGCCCTGTCCAACGGCCCCACGCTGGCCTTCAAGGACATGGCGATGCAGCTCCTGGGCAACCTGTTCGAGTACGAACTGGCCCGCCGCGGCGCCGAACTCAACATCCTGGGCGCCACCAGCGGCGACACCGGCAGCGCGGCCGAGTACGCTATGCGCGGCAAGAAGGGCGTGCGCGTCTTCATGACCTCGCCGGACGGCCGCATGAGCCCGTTCCAGCAGGCGCAGATGTTCAGCCTGCAGGACGAGAACATCCACAACATCGCCATCACCGGCGTGTTCGACGACTGCCAGGACATCGTGAAGGCGGTGTCCAACGACCTGGGCTTCAAGCGCAAGTACCGCATCGGCACGGTCAATTCGATCAACTGGGCGCGGCTGCTGGCGCAGGTCGTCTACTACTTCGCGGGCTACTTCCAGGCCACGGCGAGTAACGACAAGCCGGTGAGCTTCACCGTGCCCTCGGGCAACTTCGGCAACGTCTGCGCGGGCCACGTGGCGCGCATGATGGGCCTGCCGATCCGGACGCTGGTGGTCGCCACCAACGAGAACGACGTGCTCGACGAATTCTTCCGCACCGGCATCTACCGCGTGCGCGGCGCGGCCGACACGCACGAGACCTCCAGCCCGTCGATGGACATCAGCAAGGCCAGCAACTTCGAGCGCTTCGTGTTCGACCTGGTGGGCCGCGATGCTGGCAAGCTGCGCAAGCTGTTCGTCGAAGACCTGGGCTTGGAAGGCCGCTTCGACCTAAGCGCCGATGCGGCGTTCAAGGATGCGGCCGGGCGCTTCGGTTTCGTGAGCAGCCGAAGCACGCATGCCGACCGCCTGGCCACCATCCGCGACACCGAGAAGCGCTTCGCCACATTGGTTGATCCGCACACAGCCGACGGTCTCAAAGCCGCGCGCGAATTCCTCGCGCCGGGCGTGCCGATGGTGGTGCTCGAGACGGCGCTGCCGATCAAGTTCGCGGCGACGATCGTCGAAGCGCTGGGCCACGAGCCCGACCGGCCCGCAAAGTTCGAGGGCATCGAAGCGCTGCCCAAGCGCGTGGTCAAGCTGCCGGCTGACGCCGAGGCCGTGAAGGCCTACATCGCGCAGAACTGTGACTGAGCGCGGTCGAGCCCGGGCATGAAGGTCGTCGGCTTCGCCGGTTACTCGGGCGCGGGCAAGACCACGCTGGTCGAAAAGCTGATTCCCGTGCTCAAGCGGTTCGGCCAGCGCGTCTCGGTGGTCAAGCACGCGCACCACAAGTTCGACATCGACCATCCGGGCAAGGACACATACCGCCACCGCGAGGCCGGCGCCTTCGAGGTGGTCGTCGCCTCCGACAAGCGCCTGGCGGTGATGCGCGAATTCGAAACGCCGGTCGAGCTCAGCGTGCACCAGTTGCTCGCCGAGGTGCATCCGGTTGCCGACTGGGTGCTGGTCGAGGGCTTTCGCCACGGCAACGTGCACAAGATCGAAGTCTGGCGCCAGCCCGGGGCGGGCGAGGCGCTGCGGCCCGTGCTTTATCCGGACGATCCCTTCGTCACCGCCATCGCGACCGACGCGCCGGACAGCTTGCCGGAGCCCACGGCCCGGCCGCTGTTCGACCTCAACGACGCCGAGGCCATCGCGCGGTGGCTCATCGCCAATGGCGAGCGCTTCGAGTACAACCCGGAACACCATGGCTGACACACCTCCCGTTCCGTTCTCCGCGTCCAACGCGCGGCCTCCGCTGATGCCGCTGGACGAGGCCATCGCGCAGTTGCTGGCCAAGGCCGCACCGAAGCTTCCCGAGGAGAGCGTCGTCACCTTCGACGCCGACGGCCGCGTGCTTGCGCAGGATCTCGTCTCGGGCCTCACCGTGCCGCCGCGCGACAACAGCGCGATGGACGGTTATGCGGTGCGCGCAGCCGATTGCGCCGAGCCCGGCACCGTGCTCCAGGTGACGCAGCGCATTCCCGCCGGCACCGTCGGCACGCCGCTCGCGGCCGGCACCGCGGCGCGCATCTTCACCGGCGCGCAGATTCCCGAGGGCGCCGACGCCGTCGTGATGCAGGAAGACACGACCGCCACGCCGCAGGAAGGCAGCCTGGGTTCGGTGCGCATCGCGATCGTTCCTGCGGCCGGCCAATGGGTGCGCCGCGCGGGCGAGGACGTGGCCTCCGGGGACGTCGTGCTGAAGAAGGGCGAACGCCTCACGCCCGCGGCGCTTGGCCTCGCCGCCAGCGTCGGCTTCCACAAGCTGCAGGTGACGCGCAAGCCGCGCGTGGCGATGCTCTCCACCGGCGACGAGCTGGTGATGCCCGGCGAGGTAGCGCCCGATGCGATGAAGCCCGGCGCGATCTACAACTCCAACCGCTTCTTCATGCGCGCCTTGCTGCACCGGCTGGGCTGCGAGGTGAACGACCTGGGCATCGTGCCGGACAACCGCGAGACCACCATCGCGGCACTTCGCGACGCGGCCGAGTCGAGCGACCTGATCATCACGACCGGCGGCGTTTCGGTCGGCGAAGAAGACCACATCCGCGCCGCGCTGCAGACGCTCGGCGAACTGCAGTTGTGGTCGTTGTCGATGAAGCCCGGCAAGCCCTTCGCCTATGGGTCCATTGCGCGCAGCAACGGACAGGGCGTGTGCCATGTCACGGGGCTGCCCGGCAATCCGGTGTCGAGCTTTCTCACCTTCCTGATGCTCGTGCGCCCGTTCCTGCTGACGTTGCAGGGCGCCGAGCGCGTGACACCCGAGGCCGTGCAGATGCGTGCCGATTTCGACTGGCTCCGCGCCGACAAGCGCCGCGAGTTCCTGCGCGCGCGGCGCAACGCCGCGGACGGGCTCGACCTGTTCGCCAACCAGAGCTCGGGCGTGCTGACCTCGATGGTCTGGGGCGACGGCGTGGTCGACAACCCCTCGGGCCAGACGATCAAGTCGGGCGACACCGTGAACTTCATTCCCTTCGCCTCGCTGCTTGCCTGAGATTCCCATGAAGGTCCAGATCCGTTATTTCGCCTCGGTGCGCGAGGCACTCTCCAGCAGCAACGAAACCGTCGACACCCACGCCGAAACGCTCGCCGCATTGCGCGACGAACTCATCGCACGCGGCGGTGCGCACGCCACCGCCCTCGCGCGCGGCAAGGCGGTGCGCATGGCGCTCGACCAAGTGATGAGCGACGAAGCCGCAGCCCTGCACGAAGGCTGCGAGGTCGCGTTCTTCCCGCCGGTTACGGGCGGCTGAGCCGCGCGTCCAGCGCCACGAGGCGCTCGCGAAGACTGTCGGAGGCGCGCGTCATCGGCGAGCGCAGTTCGTCGCGCATCGCATCGGCATGAGCGAGCAATGCCTTTACCGGGCCGGGGTTCGATTCGGCGAACAGCATCTCGATCAACGGTTGAAGCGGTTGCCATTCGGCGCGCGCTTCGGCCACGCGGTTGTCGGCCAGGAGGCGCAGCACCTGCACGAAGCGCTTCGTCTGCACATGCCCGCTCGCAGCGATGGCGCCCACGCCGCCTTCGGCCACCGTCGAGAAGATCTGGTGGTCTTCGCCCGACAGCACCTGCAGCCGGCCATCGGCGATCAGCGCGCGCGTCTTGGCCATGTCGCCGCCGCAGTCCTTGATGCCCCGAATGCGTGGGTGCGCGGCCAGCGCGAGCAGCGTCTCGCGCGAGAGGGTGGCGCCGGTGCGGTAAGGGATGTCGTAGATCAGCACCGGCAGCGCGCTTGCATCGGCAATCGCGCGGAACCATTCGAGCAGTCCGGCTTGCGACGGGCGGATGTAGTTCGGAGCGGGCACCAGCAGGCCCGCGAGCGGCCGTTCCGAGAGCTTGCGCACCCAGGCCGTCGTCTTGCCCAGGTGATAGCCCGAGAGGCCCATGACGACCGGCAGGCCAGCGGCGGCCGCCTGCACGGTGTCGAGCGACGCCAGTTGTTCCGCCTCGTCGAGCGCGGCGGCTTCGCCGGTCGAGCCGCAGACCACGAAGCCCGCCACGCCGTCGGCGGCGAGGCGCCGGGTCAGCGCGGCGAGCACCCCATGGTCGACCGCGCCGTCGCGAAACGGCGTGACGAGCGGAATCCAGAGGCCCGAAAAATCAGGGGTGGGGCGGGTGGCTTGTTGTTGTGGCACGCAGGCTTCCTTTCAGGAATCGACCGATGGAAAGAACCACCGTCCGATGCGCGCACAACCATGCTGGGATCAAAGCCTCTTGGCAGGTTCCGTCGCTCATCCGACGACGGAACCGCAGCTCCGGTCAGACGAGCTTTGGTTTTTTGGCTTTGCTGCCTTGGCGCGCGCAACGACTCTCGGGGTGCGAGGGCACCGTGAAGAGTGTGGCGAAGCAAGGCATGAACGCAGTCTATCTCGATGACACAATCCGGACATGAGCGTTGCGCGTGTTTCGATCCAGACGGGTGATTTCGACTTGAGCCAGGAGCTGGGCGCGTTGCGCGCGGGCGACAAGCGCGTGGGCGCGGTCTGCAGCTTCATCGGCACCGTTCGCGACCGCAACGACGGCAGCACCGTCGCATCGATGGAACTGGAGCACTACCCGGGCATGACCGAGAAGGCCATCGAGGCCATGATCGACGAGGCGCACAAGCGCTTCGATATCCTCGGCGCCCGCGTGATCCACCGCGTCGGCCTCCTGCAGCCGCTCGACCAGATCATGATGGTGGCGGTGATCTCGGCGCACCGCGGCCAGAGCTTCGAGGCCTGCGAGTTCCTGATGGACTACCTGAAGACCCAAGCCCCGTTCTGGAAAAAAGAACAGACGCCCGAAGGCGCCCGCTGGGTCGATGCGCGCGTCAGCGACGACGCGGCGTTGGCGCGTTGGGGCATCAGCGCCAACAACGCCTGACTTGTCCCCTCTCCCTCTGGGAGCGGGATAGGGTGAGGGCAGCGGCTTCACAACATCGTGGGGTGTTGGTCGCTGCTCACCCTCACCCCAACTCTCTCCCCCCGAGGGGAGAGGGAGCAAGAGGCTCAGAGCGGCTTGAACCCGCTGGCCTGGATGATCCGTTCCCAGGTCTGCGTGTACGAGCGCACGCGGCCCGCGAACTGGCCCTGCGGCTCGTAGCCGACCGTCAGCCCCATCGTCGTCAGCTTCTGCTTCACGTCGGGCATCGCCAGCACCTTCTGCAGCGCATCGCCGTACTTGTCGATGATCGGCTGCGGCGTGCCCACCGGCGCGAAGATGCCGTAGTAGGGCAGGTCTTCCAGGTTCGAGAAACCGAGCTCGGTGAAGGTCGGCACGTTCGGAATCACCGCCTGGCGCTTGGCGCCGATGGAGGCCACGATGCGCACCTTGCCCGCCTTGTGGTTCTCGATGAAGTCGGGCACCGAGGCGATGCCCGCAGTGATCTGGTTGCCCAGCATGTCGGCCACCATCGGCGCGCTGCCGCGGTAGGGCGCGGGCTGTGCGTCGATCTTGTACTTGTCCGAGATCATCTTCACCAGGAATTCGGGAATCGAGGCCGGCGCCGGAATGCCGATGGTCTCCTTGCCATCCTTCTGCGTGCGGACCCACTTGACGTACTCGTCGATGCTCTGGGCCGGCGTGCCGCCCGAGACGGCCAGCACGTTGGCGAAGGTGGCGAAACCAGCCACGGGCACGAAATCGGTGGCGGGGTTGAAGCCCGGGTTCTTCACCACCTGCGGCAGGATCGAGATCGTGTGGTCGTGCGAGAGGAGCAGGGTGTGGCCATCGGCGGGCGACGACTTCAGCACCGTCGCGGCGATCTGCCCGCCCGCGCCGCCGCGGTTCTCGACCACCACCGGCACGCCCAGCACGTCCTTGAGCTTTTCACCCAAGGTGCGCGCAATGGCGTCGGTGCCGGCACCGGCGGGGAAGCCCACCAGGATGCGGATCGGCGTGCCGCTCTGGGCCTGCGCGAGGCCGGGCAGGCCGAACAGGCATGCGGCAGCCGCAAAGAGACCCACGCTGAGCGCGCGGCGCACCGGCTGGACGCGCTGCATTGAAAAAACCATGATCGACTCCATTCGAGAGAGAGAAATGCCTACGGCAGAAAGGTGCGGGGCACCGTGCAATACCCGTGCCCAAGGCGCGAGCCCGGTTTGCAACCTTGAATCGTGCCCGAACGGCCCTATTTTGGATGCAGGAATACCACCATGCGACAAGACAAACTCACCACCAAATTTCAGGAAGCGCTGAGCGACGCGCAGACGCTGGCGCTCGGCAACGACAACGCCTACATCGAACCGGCCCACCTGCTGGTCGCGATGCTGCGCCAGGACGACGGCCCGCGCGCCCTGCTGGAGCGTGCCGGCGTCAATGTGCCGGGTCTCGCACAGGCTGCCGAAGCCGCCATCAAGAAGCTGCCCCAGGTGCAGGGCCACGACATCGTGCAGGTCGGCCCCGAGCTGGGCAAGCTGCTGCAGGCCACCGAGAAGGAAGCCATCAAGCGCAATGACCAGTTCATCGCCGGCGAACTTTTCCTTTTGGCCGTGGCCGACAGCAAGTCCGACATCGGCAGGATCGCCAAGGAAAACGGCCTGAGCCGCAAGTCGCTCGAGTCGGCCATCGACGCCGTGCGCGGCGGGCAGGGCGTGAACAGCGCCGATGCCGAAGGCCAGCGCGAGGCGCTGAAAAAATACACCATGGACCTGACCGAGCGCGCGCGCCTCGGCAAGCTCGACCCGGTCATCGGCCGCGACGAGGAAATCCGCCGTGCCATCCAGGTGCTGCAACGCCGCACCAAGAACAACCCCGTGCTCATCGGCGAACCCGGCGTGGGCAAGACCGCCATCGTCGAAGGCCTCGCGCAGCGCATCGTCGCGGGCGAGGTGCCCGATTCGCTCAAGGGCAAACGCGTGCTGTCGCTCGACATGGCCTCGCTGCTGGCGGGTGCCAAGTTCCGCGGCGAATTCGAGGAGCGCCTGAAGACCGTGCTCAACGAGCTCGCGAAGGACGAAGGCCAGACCATCGTCTTCATCGACGAGCTGCACACCATGGTCGGCGCCGGCAAGGCCGAGGGCGCGATGGACGCGGGCAACATGCTCAAGCCCGCGCTCGCGCGCGGCGAGCTGCACTGCGTGGGCGCCACCACGCTGGACGAATACCGCAAGTACATCGAGAAAGATGCAGCCCTGGAGCGCCGCTTCCAGAAGATCATCGTGGGCGAGCCGAGCGTCGAGGCCACCATCGCGATCCTGCGCGGGCTGCAGGAGAAGTACGAAGTGCACCACGGCGTGCAGATCACCGACCCGGCTATCGTGGCCGCGGCCGAACTGTCCGACCGCTACATCACCGACCGCTTCCTGCCCGACAAGGCCATCGACCTGATCGACGAGGCCGCGGCCAAGATCAAGATCGAGATGGACTCCAAGCCCGAGGTGATGGACCGCCTCGACCGCCGCCTCATCCAGCTGCAGATCGAGCGCGAAGCCGTGCGCCGCGAGAAAGACGAAGCCTCGCAGAAGCGCTTCGGCCTCATCGAGGACGAGATCGCCAAGCTGCAGAAGGAAATCGCCGACTACGACGAGATCTGGCAGGCCGAGAAGGCCCAGGCCCAGGGCAGCGCGCACATCCGCGAAGAAATCGAGAAGCTCAAGACCGAGATCAAGGAATGGGAGCGCAAGGGCGACTTCAACAAGTTGGCCGAGCTCCAATACGGCCAGCTCCCCGCGCTCGAAAAGCGCCTGAAGGAAGCCGAGGCCAGCGAGGCGAGCAAGGGCAAGTCCAGCGCGCCCACGCTGCTGCGCACCCAGGTCGGCGCGGAAGAAATCGCCGAGGTCGTGGCGCGCGCCACCGGCATTCCGGTCGCCAAGCTGATGCAGGGCGAGCGCGACAAGCTGCTCGTGATGGAAGACAAGCTGCACGAGCGCGTGGTCGGCCAGGACGAGGCCATCGGTGCGGTCGCCAATGCGATCCGCCGCTCGCGCTCGGGCCTGTCCGACCCCAACCGCCCCACGGGCTCGTTCCTGTTCCTCGGCCCCACGGGCGTGGGCAAGACCGAGCTGTGCAAGGCGCTCGCGGGCTTCCTGTTCGACAGCGAAGACCACCTGATCCGCATCGACATGAGCGAGTTCATGGAGAAGCATTCGGTCGCACGCCTCATCGGCGCGCCGCCGGGCTACGTGGGCTATGAAGAGGGCGGCTACCTCACCGAGGCCGTGCGCCGCAAGCCCTACAGCGTGGTGCTGCTCGACGAGGTCGAGAAGGCGCACCCGGACGTCTTCAACGTGCTGCTGCAGGTACTCGACGATGGCCGCCTCACCGATGGCCAGGGCCGCACCGTGGACTTCAAGAACACCGTGATCGTGATGACGAGCAACATCGGCTCGCCGATCATCCAGGCCATGGTGGGCAAGCCTTCCGAAGAGATCAAGGAAGCGGTGTGGGACGAGCTGAAGAACTACTTCCGCCCCGAGTTCCTGAACCGCATCGACGAGACGGTCGTGTTCCATGCGCTCGACGCGAAGAACATCGAATCGATCGCCGCGATCCAGCTGAAGGTGCTCAAGGCGCGCCTCGCGAAGATGGACCTGGGCCTGGAGGTGTCGCCCGCGGCGCTGGCCGAGATCGCCAAGGTCGGCTTTGACCCGGTGTTCGGTGCGCGGCCGTTGAAGCGCGCGATCCAGCAACGCATCGAGAACCCGCTCTCGAAGCTGCTGCTGGACGGCAGCTTCGGGCCGAAGGACACGATCGAGGTCAACACCGACCCGATCCAGTCGCCGGGCCAGTTCTCGTTCAGCAAGGGCAGGGAACCAACGGCGGCGGCCTCGGCCTAAAGTCGGATGATGAACTTCATTCTTCGCGTCATTCTTCTGCTCCTGGGGCTGGTTTTCGCGGCCAGCCTCGCCGTCGCGGTCATGCTGCTGGCCGCCGTGTGGGGCGTGCGCTACGCCTGGGGGCGTCTCACGGGCAAGCCCGTGACGCCCTGGATGACTTCGATGGGCGGGCGCTTCAATCCGCGCTCGGGCTTCGATCGATTTCGCAATGCGGCAAAGCCGGCCGAGCCCACGGCCGCCGACGTGGTCAGCGCGCGCGCACGCGGCGAATCGGTGCGCAGCCCCATGGCGCTGGGCGGACGCGCGGACGATGTGACCGACGTGCGTGCCCGCCCCGTTCGCGGCGACTGAGACACAGCCGATCAGGCGCTGTACAGCGCCTCGATCTCGCTGGCGTAGGTCTTGTAGATGCTGGAGCGCCGCACCTTCATGGTCGCGGTGACTTCACCGTCGTCATGATCCAACTCTTTGGTGAGCAGATGAAAACGCCTGATCTGCGACACCTGCGCCAGCTTCTCGTTGCCGCGCGCAATTTCCGCCTCGATGAGCGATCGCACCCGCGGCTCTTCCACCAGCGAGCGGAAATGGGTGAACGAAATGCGCTCGGCCTCCGCCCACTTGCCCACCGTTTCGTAGTCGATCTGCAGCAACGCGCCGACGAACTTTCGGCCATCCGCCACCACGATGCATTCCTTGATGAAGGGGCTGCCCTTCATGGTGTTCTCGATCTCGGACGGCGTGAGGTTCTTGCCGCCCGCCGTGATCATGATGTCCTTCAGCCGGTCGACGATGCGCAGATGCCCGTCTTCCTCGCGCACCACATCGCCCGTGTACAGCCACCCGTCGCGAATCGATGAGGCCGTGGCCTCGGGGTTCTTGTAGTAGCCCTCGAACACCATCTCGCCGCGCACCAGCAGTTCGCCCGCTTCGCCGACGCGATGTTCGGTGCCTTGCGTGGGCGGACCGACGGTGCCGATCTTCACTGCGTCGCTGCGGTGGCCGGCGATCATGCCGGTCGATTCCGTGAGGCCGTACACCTCCACCAGCGGCACGCCCAGCGTGCGAAAGAAGCGCACCACGTCCGCCGGAATCGGCGCCGCGCCAGTGAGCGCGACACGCGCGCGGCGCAAGCCGATGAAGTTCTGCAGCGCGCGC
Organism: Variovorax paradoxus EPS; assembly: GCF_000184745.1. Taxonomy (NCBI): domain Bacteria; kingdom Pseudomonadati; phylum Pseudomonadota; class Betaproteobacteria; order Burkholderiales; family Comamonadaceae; genus Variovorax; species Variovorax paradoxus. Next base: position 2,289,085 of record NC_014931.1, read on the forward strand.
AGCACCGTCCAGTAGGCGAGGGCGAAGCGGCCGCGCTCGGCCAGCGTCCATGTGTTGCGCGGCTTCTCGGCGAGCGGCGCGCAGGCCGCGATGGCCCGATGGAAGAGCGCACGCTGCACGCGCCCCGCCTCCTGCATCTTGATGCTGATACCCGCATGCAGCTTCTCCCAGATGCGCGGCACGCCGAGGAACATCGTGGGCGCGACTTCGCGCAGGTCTTCCTGCACGGTGCGGATCGATTCGCCGAAGTTCACCTGCGAGCCCAGGTACACCGGCACGAAGGCCGTGAGCATCTGCTCGGCCACGTGGCACAGCGGCAGGTACGACAGGTGCGTGGTGTCGCCATCGAGCCCGAGCCGCTCGACGATGCCGGGCACCACGCCGCGGATGTTGCGGTAGGAAATCATCGCGCCCTTGGGCTTGCCGGTGGAGCCCGAGGTGTAGATCATCAAGCCGGTGTCGGCGAGCGTCTGGCGTGCGAGCGCGGCATCGACCAGCGAGGTGCCGTCCCGGGCCTGCACCTCGGCGCCGGCTTGCTCGACCTCCGCGAACGTCGCGATGAGGCCGCGCACTTCGGGCAGATAGCTCGCGAGGCCCTTGGTCTCGATCACGACGATCTTGCGCAGGCGCGGCAGTTGCGCCATCGCGTCGAGCACCTTGTCGGTCTGCTCCTGGTCCTCGCAGACGATCACCTCGATGTCCGCATGCCCGACCACGTAGGCCACCTCGTTGCTCGGGCTGGTCGGGTAGACGCCGACCGTGACCGCGCCGATCAGCCCCGCGCCCATCTGCGCGAGCAGCCATTCGACGCGGTTCTCGGAAATCACGCCCAGGTGCCCGCCTGGTGCCAGGCCCATCGCATGCAGGCCGAGGCCGAAGCGGGTGGCGCGCTGCAGGTACCCGGTCCAGTCCAGCGGATGCCAGATGCCGAAGTCCTTCTGGCGTATCGCGATGTCGTGGGGCCGCAGGCGCGCCTGCTCGCGCAGCATCTGCGGCAGGGTCAGCAAGGGAAGGGCGGCATCGGTCATGAGAGCCAGCGCTTGCGGCGCTTGTAGTGCTTGAGCGCGCGGAAGCTGCGCGATTCGCCGCTGCCGCCCACGCCCAGGTAGAACTCGCGCACATCGGGGTCGGCGGCCAGGCGCTCGGCGCTGCCGTCGATCACCACCTTGCCGCTTTCCATGATGTAGCCCGTGTGCGCGATGGCCAGCGCGACGCTCGCGTTCTGCTCGACCAGCAGCATCGAGGTGCCGCGCTCGGCGTTGATGCGCGCAATGATCGTGAAGATGTCTTCCACCAGCTTGGGCGAGAGGCCCAGCGAGGGCTCGTCCAGCAGGATCAGCTTGGGTTGCGCGACCAGCGCGCGGCCGATGGCCAGCATCTGCTGCTCGCCGCCGGAGAGATAGCCCGCAAGGCCCTTGCGGCGCTCGTGCAGGCGGGGGAAATAGGCGTACACGTCGTCGAAGTTGCGCGGCGCTGCGGCGCCTTCGCGCCCCGTCAGCGCATAGGTCGCGGCCACGAGGTTTTCCTCGACCGTGAGGTCCTCGAAGACACGCCGGCCTTCCATGACATGGCTGAGCCCGCGCCGCACGAGCTGCTGCGGCGCCAGTTGAGCGGTCGGCGCGCCATCGAACACGATGCGACCGGCTTCCACCTCGCCGTCCTCGAGCGCCAGCAGCCCCGACACCGCCTTCAGCGTGGTCGACTTGCCGGCGCCGTTGCTCCCCAGCAGCGCGACGATCTGCCCGCGCGGCACGGCCAGCGACAGGCCACGCAGCACCTGCACCACCTTGTTGTAGACCACTTCGATGTTGTTGACCTCCAGAACGAGGTCAACTTTTCCGGAAGCAGGCGCGGCCGCGGGCGGATGCATGGCTCAGTTCAGCGAGATCCAGTCCGACGCCGGCACCATCTTCTGCGCCTTCATGTCGGCCTTGTAGACGCGGCCCACCGGAATCGAGTTGCCCTTGATGGTGATCGGCGTGCCGATGATCCCGCCCGTGTCGAAGTCCTTGATGGTGTTGAGCGAGGCCTTCAGGTTCTTGCCGTCCAGCGGCTTGCCCGCGTCGAGGGTGCGCCTGGCCGCCTCGGTGAACAGCATCGCGGTGAGAAAGCCCTGCGTGTAGGCCGTGCTCTGGTACTCGGGGCGCAGCGCGCGGATCTTGTCGAGCATCGGCGCCTTGGCCGAGGTGTCGTAGTAGTAGCGGTAGGGCATCACGCCCATGAAGCCATCGGCGCCTTCGCCCATCTTCATCACGGTGGAGCTGTCCATGGTCCAGAAGGTGCCCATCCACTTGCTGGTCATGCCCATCTGCTTGCCCTGCTGCACGAACTCCGGAATCGGCGCGAGGATGTAGCCGTGGAAGATGGTGTAGTCGGGCGCGGCGCGGCGCAGCTTGATGACCTCCGTGGACACGTCGACGCTGCCGGCCGGCGTCATGAGCTTCACCGGCACCGTGAGGCCGAGCTTCTTTGCCGCGGCTTCGCTGGCTTCGATGGGGTCGCGGCCGAATTCGGAATCGGAGTACACGAAGGCCACCTTCGCGCCCGGCTTCTCCTTGGCGATGTGGCGCAGCAGGATGCCGATCTGCTCGGTGTAGTCGGGGCCGACCAGGAACTGGTTCGGGTACTTGGCGGCGTCGTTGAGCTCGGTCGCGAACGAGGCGCCCGCCATCAGGATCTGCCCGCTGCGGTCCAGCTCGGGGTTGATGGTCTTGGAGAAGCCCGTCGAGTCGCCGTAGTAGAGGTTGACCTTGTTCTGGCTCGTGATCTTCTTGAAGGCTGCGACCGACACGTCGACCTTGTAGCCCGTGTCTTCGGGCACATAGCGCAGCTTGCGCCCCTTGATGCCGCCCGCGTCGTTGACGATCTTCACGTAGTCGGCAATGCCGGCGTTGATGCCGACGCCCGCGAAGGCGAACACGCCGGTCATCGGGATGGAGCCGCCGATGACGATGTCCTCGGTGCCTTGGGCGTGCGCGAACGGCACGGCGGCAGCGAGGCCCGCGGCGATCAGCAGTGCACGGCGGTGTTGTGAAAGCTTCGGTGTCTTCGGTGTCTTGGGCATGCTTGTCTCCTGTTGGAATAGGCTCAGTTGCGGAACGGCCATAGATGGAAAAAGCGGCGTATGCGCCGCCACACTTCTGCGAGCCCGTGCGGCTCGAACACCAGAAATCCGACGATCAGCAGCCCGAACACGACGGTGCGCACGGGTGAGAGAAACACGGTCATCTCGACGCCGCCGGGCAGCAGGTCGACGATGAGCTTGAGCAGCTCGGGCACCATCGTCATGAACACCGCGCCGAAGATGCCGCCCAGGATCGTGCCCATGCCGCCGACGATGATGGCGGCCAGGAAGAAGATCGACATCAAGAGCGGAAAGCTCTCGGGCGTGACCACGCGGAAGAAGTAGGCCCACAGGCCACCGGCTACGCCCGCGTAGAACGACGAGAGCCCGAACGACAGCAGCTTGTAGCGCAGGAGCGGAATGCCCAGCACCTCGGCCGAGATGTCGCGGTCGCGGATCGCGATGAAGGCCCGGCCCACGCGGGTGCGAAAGAGGTTGGCCGCGCCCAGCACCATCAGCAGCATGACCGGCACGATCACCCAGTAGAGGCGGAAAGAGGTGTCCAGCGGCAGGCCGAAGAGTTGCGCCGGCGGCAGCGAGATGCCGGTGGTGCCGCCCGTGAGCTTGAGGTTGGCGAACAGAAAGTGCGTGATGAACGAGGCCGCGATGGTCGCGATCGCCAGGTACAGGCCCTTCACGCGCAGCGAGGGAATCCCGACGATCAAGCCGCCGAGCATGGCGACCACGCCGCCCGCGGCGATGTTCAGCAGGAAGGGCGTTCCCAGCCGCGTCTGCATGATCGCGACGGTGTAGGCGCCCAGGCCCATGAACGCCGCCTGGCCCAGGCTCACCAGGCCGGTGTAGCCGGTGAGAATGTTCAGGCCCGTGGCGCTCGCCACGTTGATGGCCACGAGGCATGCGAGGTACAGCCAATAGTCGCTGGCCATGAACGGGAACAGCACCAGCAGCGCCGCACCGATCGCGAGCCACATCTTCTGCGTGCGCGAGTCGAACAGCGCCGCATCGGCGACATAGCTTTGCTTGAGGGTGCCGATGCGCATTTCAGAGCCTCTCGATCTCGTGCGTGCCGAAGAGCCCGTAGGGCCGCACCATCAGCACGAGCACCAGCACGATGAAGGTGGCGAGCAGCTTGTATTCGCCGCCGAGGTACGAACCCGCGAGCGCCTCGACCAGTCCGATGAAGACACCGCCGACCAGCGCACCGAGCACGCTGTCGAGCCCGCCGACGATCACCACCACCAGCACCGACAGGCCGAACACGCCCATCGAGGACGAGATGCCGCCGATGGCGCCGACGATGATGCCGGCCACCGCCGCGATCATGGCCGAGGCCACCCAGGCGAGCGAAAACACGCGCGGCACGTTGATGCCCATCGAGTAGGCCGCGGCCTGGTCGGAGGCGGTGGCCCGCAGTGCCACGCCGCCGCGCCAGAAACGGAACAGCAGCAGCACCATGCCGATCAGCACCACGGCGATCAGCGCGCCGTAGGCGATCTTGGGTGCGAGGAACGCCTCGCCGACCATCACCGGCGCGTTGGGCAGGAACTCGGGCAGGCGGCGCTGGTCGGCGGTCCAGATGATCTCGACCAGGCCGACGAGGATCGATGCGAGCCCGACCGTCACCATGAACACCGAGATCGGCGGCTCGCCGAGCAGCGGGCGGATCATCGTGCGCTCGATCACAGCGCCCAGGAGGCCGGTGCCTATCACCGAGCCCAGCACCGCGAGCCAGATCGGCAGCGAGAAGCTCGCGGCAAAAGTGAAGAACAGGTACGCGCCGACCATCAGCATCTCGCCGATGGCGATGTTGACCACGCGCGTGGCCTTGTAGACCAGCACGAAGGCGAGGGCGGCCAATGCATAGAGGCCGCCGCCGGCAATGCCGGTGAGCGCGATCTCGAAGAGGTAGGCCCAATCCATCAGGCCACCCCCGCCGCGGTTTCGCCGCGCAGGCGCCGGCGCAGTTCGCCGACGTCGCCCGCGCCGAGGTATGCGCGGATCACCTCGGGGTCGGCCTGCACCTGCGACGGCGTGCCCTCTGCGATGACCTGGCCGAAGTTGAGCACCACCACGTGGTCGGACAGGTCCATCACCATGCCCATGTCGTGCTCCACCATCAGCACCGTGATGCCCCACTCGCGCCGCACGTCGAGGATGAAGCGCGCCATGTCTTCGGTCTCCTCGCGGTTCATGCCGGCCACGGGCTCGTCGAGCATCAGCACCTTGGGCTGCATGGCGAGGGCGCGCGCCATCTCCACGCGCTTCTGCAGGCCGTAGGGCAGGGCGGCGACCGAGGCGTGGCGGATGTGGTCGATCTCCAGGAAGTCGATGATCCGTTCCTCCACATCGCGCCGCAGCTCGGCTTCCTCGCGGCGGGCGCGGCCCAGGTAGAAGAGAGCGTCGAACACGTTGGTCTTCAGGTGTGCATGGCGGCCGAGCTTGATGTTGTCGAGCACGGTCATGCCGCGAAAGAGCGCGATGTTCTGGAAGCTGCGCGCGAGGCCGAGCGCGGCGCGCTTCGGCGCGGGCACGCGGGTGATGTCTTCGCCCTCGAAGAGCACGCGGCCCTCTGCCGGCTTGTAGAAGCCCGAGATGGTGTTGAAGAGCGATGTCTTGCCTGCGCCGTTGGGGCCGATCACCGCGGTGATCGAGCCGGGCGCGACGTCGAAGCCCACGTTGGTCAGCGCCTTCACGCCGCCGAATGCGAGCGTCAACGCCTCCACCTGCAGCACGGTGGCAGCCGGAGAAGGGTGCGGGGAGGCGCCCCGCGAGGGCTCGTCAGGCATGGCTAAGAGGGAGGCGATAGGGTCAGGGTTTGTGTCCAGGGGCAGAAAAGCTACTGGCCCGTAAAATTCCTACTGGCGGGTAATGTCACAGTTCGCCGCATTGCGCGGCATCCGGACTTTCCCCGCCCGCAGAAACCCGATGCCTCCCATGCCTCGCCAAGCCCCAGCACTCCGCCAACCCCTCTCTCCCTCCCCCTGGGAGCCTGCCGACAAGCGCGCGCAGCAGCGCGAAGTCAAGCGCAATGCCGTGCTGCAGACGGCCGCGCAGCTCTTCAACGAGCGCGGCTTCCATGCGACCTCGCTCGACGACATTGCCGAGCGGCTCAACGTGAGCAAGCCCACGCTCTATTACTACGTGGAGAGCAAGGACCAGATCCTGCTGGAGTGCGTGAAGACCGCGCTCGACCTGATGCAGACCGGCATCGACGAGGTGCGCGCCGCGGGCGGCAGCGCCATCGACCAGCTCAAGGCCTGCATGCGCATCTACTCGGGCGTGGTGACGCAGGACTTCGGCATGTGCGTGATCCGCATCGGCGAAGACCCGCTGCCCGCGCCGCTCAAGAAGGAGCTGCGCCGCCTGAAGGCCGGCATCGACGGCCAGTTCCGCCGGCTCATCGAGGACGGCGTGGCCGAAGGCTCGCTCGCGCCCTGCGATCCGAAGATGGCAGCCTTCATGCTGGCCGGCGCGCTCAGCTGGATCGGCCGCTGGTACCGCCCCGACGGCGACCTGACGCCCGACCAGATCGCCGACCAGGGCATCGAGCTGCTGCTCAATGGCGTGCTGCACCGCCCGGCCGTGGCGCGTCGCAAGCCCGCCGCCGTGAAGGCCGGGTGACCGGCCGCGAACCGATTTTTTTCAATCCAGGAGAACCACACCATGACCCAACGCGACATCTTCGTGGTCGGCACCGCCCGCACCGCCATCGGCACCTTCGGCGGCGCGCTGAAGGACGTGCCCAACACCCAACTGGCCACCACCGCTGTCAAGGCCGCCATCGAACGCAGCGGCCTCGCGCCCGATGCCATCGGCCATGTGGTGATGGGCAATGTGATCCCCACCGACGTGAAGGACGCGTACCTGAGCCGCGTGGCCGCCATCGATGCGGGCTGCCCCATCGAGACGCCGGCCTTCAACGTCAACCGCCTCTGCGGCTCGGGCCTGCAGGCTATCGTGTCGGCGGCGCAGGCGATTGCGCTGGGCGACTGCGACATCGCCATCGGCGGCGGTTCGGAATCGATGAGCCGCGGCCCGTACTTCGACACCTCGGCGCGCTACGGCGCACGCATGGGCGACGCGGTGCTGGTCGACTACATGCTGGGCATCCTGCACGACCCGTGGGAGAAGATCCACATGGGCATCACCGCCGAGAACGTGGCCGCGCGCTACGGCATCACGCGCGAGCAGATGGACGAGCTGGCCGCCACCAGCCAGCAGCGCGCCGCCGCCGCCATTGCCGCGGGCCGCTTCAAGGAACAGATCGTTCCGGTCGAAATGAAGACGCGCAAGGGCGTCGTGCTGTTCGACACCGACGAGCATGTGCGCGCCGACACCACCGTGGACACGCTCTCGAAGATGAAGCCCGCGTTCAAGAAGGACGGCCTCGTCACCGCCGGCAATGCCTCGGGCATCAACGACGGCGCGGCGGCCGTCGTGCTGGCCGAAGGCGGCCGCGTGAAGGCGCTGGGCCTGAAGCCCCTCGCGCGCCTCGTCGGCTACGCGCACGCCGGCGTCGAACCTGGGTACATGGGCATCGGCCCGGTGCCGGCCACGCGCAAGGTGCTGGAGCGCACGGGCCTCAAGGTCAGCGACTTCGACGTGATCGAGTCGAACGAAGCCTTCGCGGCGCAGGCCTGCGCGGTCATCAAGGAGCTGGGCTTCGATCCGGCCAGGGTGAACCCGAACGGCTCGGGCATTTCGCTCGGCCATCCGGTGGGCGCGACCGGCGCGATCATCACGACGAAGGCGATCGCCGAGCTGCATCGCTCGGGTGGCCGCTATGCGCTGGTCACGATGTGCATCGGCGGCGGGCAGGGCATTGCGGCCGTGTTCGAGCGCGTCTGAGCGCGTTCGGGGCACACTTGCGGACATGCTCCGCCCACCCATCCTGATCGACCCCGACGAAGTCGAGATCAGCGCCATTCGTGCGCAGGGCGCGGGTGGGCAGAACGTCAACAAGGTGTCGAGCGCGGTGCACCTGCGCTATGACATCCACGCCAGTTCGCTGCCCGCCGATGTGAAGGAGCGGCTGCTCGCATTGCGCGACAGCCGCATCACGCAGGAGGGCGTCTTCGTGCTCAAGGCGCAGCAGCACCGCACGCAGGAGATGAACCGTGCCGACGCGCTCGCGCGGCTGCAGGCGGTCGTCGACACCGTGGCCACGCCGCCGCGCGTGCGGCGCGCCACCAAGCCCACCTACGGTTCGAAGCAGCGCCGGCTCGAAGGCAAGAGCCAGCGTTCGCAGATCAAGAGCCTGCGCGGGCGGGTGCAGGACTGAGCGCAGCCGCCGCGTCGCGCTGGCGCAGCGCGGCGTCGAAGCGATCGAAGCGTGCGAGCGCGAAGGCGGGGCGCTGCTGGACGCGCGCCCACCAGCCGGCCGTGCGCGGGCAGCGGTCGTGCGACAGCGCATCCGGTGCGAGTTCGGCGATGCGCGCCACGAACGGCACGGCCGCGATGTCGGCCAGCGAATAGGCGCCGCCGACCAGCCAGTCGCCGCTGTCCGCGAGCATCGCTTCCATCTTGCCGAGCAGCGCCAGCAGCTTCTCGAGCGCCACCGCTTTCTCTTCGTCGGTATAGGGCTGCCGCGCGATGCGTGTCCAGGCCTCGCGGCGCTCGGGCGTCGGAATGCGTTCAAGGCGCTCCTTGAGCTGCGCGTCGCTCCACTGGCTCGCGCCAGGCTGCAGCGCGATGCTCCAGTTCAGGACGAGGAGATGCGGCAGGGATTTCTCGTCGGTCCAGCGCACGAAGTTGCGCATCACCGCGCGGTCGTATGCATCGGCCGGCCTGAGCGGCGGCTGCGGATGCACGTCGTCCAGGTACTCGCAGATGGTCGAGCTCTCGTAGAGCGAAGCGCCGTTGTCCAGCCGCAGCGCCGGCACGACGCCGTTCGGGTTCATCGCGAGATAAGCGGGCGAATGGTGCTCCTGCTTTCCCATGTCGATGGGAATGCTTTCGTAGGCGAGGCCTTTTTCGGCGAGGCACAGGCGCACGCGGCGCGACGCGCTGGAGAGCCAGCCGTGGTAGAGCTTCATGGCGAAGGTTTCCTTCAGGGGATCAGCACAGCGGCGCCGGTAGTGGCGCGGCTTTCGAGTTCCTCGTGCGCGCGGCGCGCCTCGGCGAGCGGATAGCGGTGGCCCACTTCGAGCGTCACCTGGCCGCCGAGCACCGCGTCGAACAACGCCGCCGCGCCGCGCCGCAGGTCGGCTGCCGTGGCGATGAAGGTGCGCAGCGTGGGCCGCGACACGCTCAGCGATTTCGCATGCAGCCGCTGCAGGTCGAAGGCTTCCACGTCGCCCGACGCGGTGCCGTAGTTGATCGCCATGCCCAGGGGCTTGAGGCAATCGAGCGAGGGCAGGAACACATCCTTGCCGACCGCGTCGTAGACCACCGAGACGCCCTGGCCGCCCGTGCATTCGAGCGTGCGCGCCACGAAGTCCTCGCGGCGGTAGTCGATGACGTGGTGGCAGCCGTGCGCGCGCGCGATCGCCATCTTGGCCTCGGAGCCGACGGTGCCGATCACCGTCGCGCCGAGCGCGCGCGCCCACTGGGAAAGGATCACGCCCATGCCCCCGGCCGCCGCGTGCACCAGCACCGCCTCGCCGGGCGCGACGGGGTACAGGCGCCTGAGCAGGTACTCGGCCGTGAGCCCGCGCAGCAACGTGGCGCCCGCGACTTCTTCGGATATGCCCACAGGCAGCGGCACGACCCGGTGCGCTGGAATGTTGCGCACCGCCTGATAGGCGCCCGGATGGAAGTACGCCACCGACTGCCCGATGTGCAGGCCCGCCTCCACGCCGGGTCCGATCGCATCGATGGTGCCCGCGCCCTGCGCGCCGAGGACGACCGGAAACGCGGTGACCGCATGCGGTCCGTGCGAGCCGCGGCGCTGGTAGATGTCGGCGAAGTTCAGGCCGATGGCCGACTGCCGGATGCGCACTTCGCCCGGTCCGGGATCGCCCACCTCGACCTCCACCTGTTCGAGCACTTCGGGGCCGCCGTGGGCCTGGATGCGAATGGCCTGCGTGCGCATGGCGTCAGGCCTTGCTGGTCGACTTGGCCGTGGGCTTGCGCCCGCGCGCGGCACGCTCCGTGACCGCCAGCGCATCGGCCGCCACCTCGGGTGTGGCCACGGGCGCGGCCACCGGCACGCCGTGCGGCATGCTGGCGATGGCGTCGGCATACACGTTGCCGCCGCTGGAGATGTGGCCGGTCATCGCGCGATAGGCGGCGTCCTCGTCGCCGTTCAGGATGGCATCGAGCACCTGCTTGTGCTCCACCAGCGAATTGCGGATGCGCCCCGGCCGATCGAAGAGGGTGCGCTGCGGATGCCGCATGCGCAGCCGCATCGCGCGCAGCTGGCGGGCCAGTACCTCGTTCAGGCTGCCGTCGTAAATGATCTCGTGGAAGCTCCTGTTGGCTGCGCCGTAGAGCTCGGCGTCGTCCTTCGCGGCGGCGTCGCGACAGGCCTGGTCGGCCAACGCCAGTTGCTTGCGCTGCACGGCGGGCATGCGGCGAGCCGAGAGCCGGGCGGCCAGGCCTTCGAGCTCCATGAGGATTTCCAGCATCGCCACGTATTCCGGCAGCGAGAGGCTCGCCACCACCGCGCCCTGGCGCGGCACCGTGGTCACCAGGCCGGCCGACATGAGCTGCAGCAAGGCCTCGCGCGCCGGGGTGCGCGACACCTCGAAGCGGTCCATGAGCGCCTGCTCGTCGATGCGGGAGCCGGCCACCAACTGGCCGGAAGTGATCTCCGCCTCGAGGGCGGCGCGAATCTTGTCGCTGAGATTGATGCGTGGCGATGGGGGCATGAAGGGTCTCCGATGCGCTGGATTCTAAACATCATCGTGCACGCAGGTGCTTCATAAAAATACGTAGAAACGAGATATGTATTTTTATGAGACTCATGAATACACTGAAAACGAGCCGGCGCATTCATCCACAGATCCGGCCATGGAGACATTCATGCAACTGAACCGACGCCATTTCCATGCCCTGGCCGGCGCCGCCGCTTCGGCGGCCGCGCTCGCGCCGTGGCACAGCGCAAGCGCCCAGACTTCGCTCGACGCGCTGCACGAAGCCGCGAAGAAAGAGGGCGAACTCACCTGGTACATCGTCTACCTGCCCTCCGAAGACGCCGAACTCATGTCGCGCACCTTCACCGCGCGCTACCCGGGCGTGAAGGTGAACGTGGTGCGCACCACGGCGCAGGTCGCGTTCCAGCGCCTGAACCAGGACCTGAAGGCGAAGACGGCCAACTGCGACGTCTTCTCCTCGACCGACATCGCGCACTACCTCGATCTGAAGAAGCGCAAGCTGCTCATGAAGTACGTGCCCGCGGCCTCCGCCACCATGGACAAGCGGCTGCAGAACCTCGACCCCGATGGCTACTACCACGTGGCCAGCGTCGCGATGGTCGGGCTCGTCTACAACACGCAGAAGGTCAAGGCCGCCGACGCGCCCAAGAGCTGGAACGACCTCGTCGATCCGAAGTGGCGCGGCCTCGCCTCGGTAGGCCATCCGGGCTTCAGCGGCTTCGTGGGCGTCTGGGCCATCGAGATGCGCAAGCTCTACGGCGATGGCTGGTTCAAGAAGCTCGCGGCCAACAAGCCGCAGGTGGGCCGCTCGATCATCGACACGGTCACCACCGTCACCTCGGGCGAGCGCTCCATCGGCGCCGGTCCCATCAACCTCGCGGCGATGATGGCCGAGAAGGGCAACCCGCTCGCGATCGTCGCGCCGAAGGAAGGGCCGGTGCTCATGCTCTCGCCCTCGGCCGTCATGGCCAACGCGCCGCACCCGAACGCCTCGAAGCTCTTCATGGAATGGCTGCTCGGTAGCGAGGACGTCGACAAGCTCTCGATCGACCGCTTCGGCGTGCCCAAGCGCGCCGGTGCCAAGCCGCGCCCCGGCGTGCTGGGCCTGGACGACAGCAAGACCGCGTTGCGCCCCGACCCGCAGGAGTCGGTGGACGGCGTGCCCGAAGTCATCGACCTGTGGCGCGATGCTTTCGGCGTCTGAGGCGGTGGCACCGCAATCGGCCCAGCCGGTGCGCATGGCCGTGCCCTCGCGGCTGGCCGACCCCGCGCTCTGGCTCTTCGGCATCCTGGTCGTCGCGCTGGTGCTGCTGGTGGCCAACCCGATCCTGCGGCTGGTGTGGGACAGCTTCAGCAGCGCCGACGGCGGCGCCACGCTGCGCAACTACACGAGCGCGCTCGGGCGCAGCCGCAACCTGCAGGCGCTGCTGAATTCGCTCTACCTCGGCGGTGCGGTCACGGTGCTCGCGCTCGCGCTCGGGGTGCCGCTCGCGCTGGCCGTTTCGCGCACCAACATGCCGTGCCGCAACCTCACGCACATGGGCGTGCTGGCCGCGTTCGTGATGCCGAACTTCCTGGGCGCCATCGCGTGGATCCTGCTCGCGGGCCCGAACGCGGGCTGGCTCAACCGGCTGTGGCTGGAGGTGTTCGGCGGCGCGGGCGATGACAGGGGCCCGTTCAACATCTACAGCTTCTGGGGGCTCGCGTTCGTCATCGCGCTCTACACCTTCCCGCTGATCTACGTGTTCACCAAGTCGGCGCTGGACCTCATCTCCACCGAGCTGGAGGACGCCGCCTCGATCCACGGCGCGGGCAAGTTCAGAACGCTCACGCGCGTCACGCTGCCGCTGGTGATGCCGTCCATCGTGGGCGCGGCGATCTTGATCTTCCTGGAGTCGGTGGCGCTTTACGGCACGCCCGCGCTCATCGCGATTCCGGCGGGCATCAACCTCGCGACGACGCAGATCGTGTCCTTCTTCGAATACCCGCTGCGGGTGGAGCAGGCGGCCGCGTTCTCCATGCCGATCCTGGTGCTCACGGTGGTCATGCTCTGGGTGCAGCGCCGGCTGCTCTCGCGCAAGGGCTTCGTCTCGGTGTCGGGCAAGGGCGGCGAGCGCCGGCCGTTCGACATCGGCTGGTGGAAGTGGCCGCTCCTGGCCTATGCAGCGCTGGTGTCGCTGCTCACGGTGGTGATGCCGCTGGCCATCCTGGTGCTCGCGTCGCTCTCCAAGGCCTGGGGCCGCGGCGTGACCAAGGGCAACCTCACGCTGGCGAACTATTACGACATCTTCTTCCAGCAGCTCACGGTGCGCGAAGCCATCGTGAACACGGTGCTCTATTCGGGCGCGACCGCGCTGGTCTGCGTGCTCATGGGGCTGTGCGTGGCCTACGCGGTGCAGCGGCGCATCACGCCCTGGCCGGGCGTGGTGCAGTTCCTCGCGCTGGCGCCGGTGGCGGTGCCGGGACTGATCCTCGCGATCGGCCTCTACGCCGCCTACGCCGGCCCGCCGTTCTCGCTCTACGGCACGGGCGCGCTGATCGTGGTGGCCTTCACCACGCGCTTCCTGCCCATCGCGGTGACCGCCTGCGCGGCAGCCGTGCGCTCCCTCAACCCCGAGCTCGAAGAGGCGGTGCGCGTGCTCGGCGGCGGGCGCATCACGGTGCTTGCGCGGGTGGTGTTTCCGCTGCTCAAGACCACGCTGGTGGGCGTCTTCATCCTGGTCTTCGTGATCTGCACGAAGGAGCTGTCCACCGCCGTGTTCCTCACCGGCCCGGCCTCGCGCGTGGTCTCGGTGCTCACGCTCGACCTGAGCGAGCAGGGCAACTACGAGACGCTGGCCGCGATGGGCGTGGTGCTGGTGATGATCACCACGCTGGTGGTGGCCGCGGGCATGCGCATCGCCGGGCGCGACTTCATGCTGCGCCGGCTCTGAAGAACCGAGACACAAGGAAAGAGAACCGACGCCATGCCCAACATGCCCAACACGTCCAACATGTCCAACATGTCCAACATGTCCAACATGTCCAAGCTGCACCTGAAGAACATCCACAAGAACTACGGCACCACCGCCGTGGTGAACGACCTGAGCCTGGAGCTGCGCCAGGGCGAGCTCGTCACGCTGCTGGGCCCCTCGGGCTGCGGCAAGACCACCACGCTGCGCATGATCGCGGGCTTCATCGAACTCACGGCCGGTTCGATCGAGATGAACGGGCAGCAGATCTCCGGCGCGGGCCGCACGGTGCCCCCCGAGCACCGCGGCATGTCGATGATCTTCCAGAGCTACGCGATCTGGCCGAACATGACGGTCGCCGAAAACGTGGGCTTCGGCCTCGACGTGCGGCGCACGCCGGCCGCCGAGTCGAAGCGGCGCGTGGGCGAAATGCTGGAGGTGGTGCACCTCGGGCACCTGGCGCACCGCTACCCGGCCGAGCTCTCGGGCGGCCAGCAGCAGCGCGTGGCGCTCGCACGAGCGATGGTCGTGCGGCCGGAGGTGCTGCTGCTCGACGAGCCGCTCTCGAACCTGGACGCCAACCTGCGCGAGGAAATGGCCAACGAGATCCGGCGGCTGCACGACGAGTTCCGCTTCACCACGGTCTACGTCACGCACGACCAGTCGGAGGCAATGACCATCTCCGACCGCATCGCGGTGCTCAACCTCGGCCGTCTCGAGCAGATCGATACGCCCTGGAACCTCTACAACCGTCCGCACACGCCGTTCGTGGCCGGCTTCATCGGCCGCACCAACCTCGTGAGTGCAACACTGCGCGCGGGCTGCATCACGCTGGACGGGCTGCACGGCGAGGTGCCGATCCAGGACGAGGCCGCGCGCGACCGCGCCGATGCGCGCGTGTCGATCCGCCCACAGTCGCTCTACCTGGGCACCGACGTGCTGGGCGCGCTGCCGATGGGGCGGGTGGCCGTCGTGTCGCGCACCTACCTGGGCGAGTACTGGGACTACGTCGTGCGGCCGCTGGGCGGCGGCGACACGCTCAAGGTGCATGCGCCGCCCTCCAGCGTGCTGGAGATCGGGCACGAATCGGCGCTGTCGGTGGACCCGCGCGGCGTAGCCGTCGTGAGCTGACGGCGAATCCACGCAACAACAACAGAAAGACCTCCGACGTGACGATGCAGCAGCAACCTCGATCAACGCCTTTTCTCAACCGCCGCGGCCTGCTCGGCGCGACCGTCGCCACCGGCGCGCTGTGGTGCGCCAAGGGCGTGCGCGCCATGACCGAGAGCGAAATATTTCCCGTCGTGGAGACGGCGAACGGCCGCCTGCGCGGGCTCATGTCCGGCGGCATCGCCGTGTTCAAGGGCGTGCACTACGGCGCCGACACCTCGGGCGCCAACCGCTTCATGCCGCCCGCGCCGGTGGCGCGCTGGGCCGGCGTGCGCGACGCGACCGCCTACGGCAACTACGCGCCGCAGATGCCGGCCGACCGGCGCCGCGCCTATGCCGACCTCATCATGTACGACCTGCAGCCGGGCGGCATGGGCGAGGACTGCCTGGTGATGAACATCTGGACGCCTTCCGCCTCGCCCTCGGGCCGCAGCCGGCGGCCGGTGATGGTGCACCTGCACGGCGGCGGCTACTACGCGGGCTCGGGCAACTCGCCGCAGTTCGACGGCGAGATGCTCGCGCGCTTCGGCGACGCGGTGGTCGTCACGCTCAACCACCGGCTCGGGTCCTTCGGCTTCCTCGACCTCTCGGGGCTGGGCGATGCGCGCATGGCGCAATCGGGCGCGGCGGGCATGCTCGACATCGTCGCGGCGCTCGGCTGGATCAGGGAGAACATCGCGGCCTTCGGCGGCGACCCGTCGCGCGTGCTGGTGTTCGGCCAGTCCGGCGGCGGCTTGAAGACCAGCGTGCTGATGGCAATGCCCTCGGCGCGCGGGCTCTTTCACCGAGCGGGCGTGATGAGCGGCTCGGGCCTGCGCGTGGCGCCGCAGGAAGCCTCCCGCAAGGCCGCCGGCGAGTTCGTCGCATCGCTGGGCCTCGGCAAGGACCCGATCGCCCGGCTGCAGGCATTGCCGATGCACACGCTGCTCGCGGCGCAGGTGACCATGGAGAATGCCGACCGCGCGAAGGGCGAGGCGCCGCGCGCCTTCTCGCCGGTGCTCGACGGCACGGCCATCGCGCGGCATCCGTTCGATCCGGACGCGCCCGCGCTATCGGCCGAGGTGCCGATGATCGTGGGCACCACGCTCGACGAGAGGGCTTACCGCCGGATCGATTTCAACGCCGACGAGGCGGCTCTCCTGAAATTCGCCGAAGCCCGAGTGGGCGACGATGCGCGCCGCCTCGTGGCCATGTACCGCGACGAGGACCCGTCCGCGTCGCCCTATGTGCTGCAGGCGCGCATCGACACCGACATGACCTTCCGCCGGGCTGCGCAACTGCAGGCCGAGCGCAAGGCCGCCGCGGCAGCCGCGGGTGCCGCGCCGGCCTACGCCTACCTCTGGAAGATTCCGAGCCCGGCCTATGGCGGGCGCTACGGCGCGCCGCACGGCACCGACATCGGGCCGAGCCTGCACGACATCCGCCACGGCCTGAACGGCCCGAGCGCGGAGAGCGTGCGGCTGGCCGACCAGCTCGCGGGCGCCTGGGTCGCCTTCGCAGCCACCGGCGATCCGAACAACGCACGCACGCCTCAGTGGCCGGCCTACACGGCGCAGCGGCGCGGCACGCTGGTCTTCGAGGGTGACGGCAGCCGCACGCGTGCCGAGGACGATCCGCGCCAGGCCTTCCGCACTTACTGGGCCGCGCGCTGAGGCGCGGGCGAACACACACCGACCACCGAAAGCACATCGCCATGGCCGACACCGACACCGACATCCAGCCCGCCGAACTTCCGCTCTCCCGCTACAAGGTGCTGGACCTCAGCATCGCCCGCGCCGGCCCCGTGGCCGTGCGCCTCCTGGCCGACTGGGGCGCCGACGTGACGCGCGTCGATCCGCCGCCCGCGCAGGACCGCGGCTCCGTCACCGGACGCCGCCGTGGCTCGGACGAGCAGAACCTGCACCGCAACAAGCGCAGCCTGTGCCTGGACCTGAAGTCGCCGCGCGGCGCCGAGGTGCTTCGGCGGCTCATCGCGCGCAGCGATGTGGTCGTGGAGAACTTCCGCGCCGACGTGAAGGAGCGCCTGGGCCTGACCTATGCGCAGTTGCAGCGCATCAACCCGCGCGTCATCCTCGCGAGCATCTCGGGCTTCGGGCAGGACGGCCCGTACAGCGACCGGCCCGGCGTCGACCAGATCGTGCAGGGCATGTGCGGGCTGAGCTCGGTGACCGGCGAGCCCGGGCGCGGGCCGGTGCGCGTGGGCATCGCCATCTCGGACACCACCGCCGGCATGTTCCTCGGGCAGGGCATCCTGCTCGCGCTGCTGCATCGCGAGCGCACGGGCCAGGGGCAATGGGTCCACACCTCGCTGATCGAGAGCATGCTCAACAAGCTCGACTTCCAGGGCGCGCGCTACACGGTCGACGGCGAGGTGGCGCGCCAGCAGGGCAATGCGCACCCCACGCTCGCGCCGATGGGCACCTACCGGGCGCGCGACGGCATGGTCAACATCGCGGCCACCACGGCGCGCATGTGGGCTGGCTTCTGCGAGGCGCTCGATGCGCGGTCGCTGCTCGCCGACGCCCGCTACCAGGAAGCCGCCTCGCGGCTCGCGCACCGCGCGCAGCTGGACGCCGACATCGACGAGATCACCTCGGGCTTCGACACGGCCGAGCTCGTGGCGCGGCTCAATCCGGCGGGCGTGCCTTGCGGGCCGATCTACGACATCGGGCAGGCCTTCGAGGACGCGCAGGTGAAGCACCTCGCCATGACGAGGCCCGCCCGGCATCCGGTGCTGGGCGACATCGAGCTGCTGCGTTCGCCGATCAATCTCTCGGCGGTGCCGCATCCGCCGCGCTTTCACCTGGCCGGCCCCGACCCCGGCGAGCAGAGCGACGCGTTGCTGCAGGAGCTGGGCTACGACGACGGTGCCATCGCGGCGATGCGCGCCGAAGGAGCCGTGGCATGAGCGCGCCCGGCACCTCCAACGCGCGCCGCCTGCCCTTGACGACTTCGAAGATCGTGGCCGAGGTCGAGGACGGCGTCGGCTGGCTCACCTTCAACAACCCCGAGCGGCGCAATGCCGTTTCGCTGGAGATGTGGCGGGGCCTCGGCGACGCGGCCGAGGCCTTCGAGGCCGATGCGCAGGTGCGCGTGGTCGTCATGCGCGGAGCCGGCGGCCAGTCGTTCGCGGCCGGTGCCGACATTTCGGAGTTCGAGCAGTTCCGCGCCAATGCCGAGCAGAAGGAGGCCTATGGAAAGATCGCCGCACGCGGCCAGCTCGGGCTCGCGCAGCTCACCAAGCCGCTCATCGCGATGATCGAGGGCTTCTGCATCGGCGGCGGCCTCGCGCTGGCGTTGACCGCTGACGTGCGCATCGCCACCGCGGGCTCGCGCTTCGGCATTCCGGCGGCAAAGCTCGGGCTGGGCTACGAGTACGCGGGCATCGCGGCGCTCGCGCGGCTGGTGGGGCCGTCCGCGGCGAAGGACATCCTTTTCAGCGCGCGCTTTCTCGCGGCCGACGAGGCGTTGCGCATCGGGCTCGTGAACACCATCGCCGACGACGGCCAGCTGCACCAGCAGGTGCGCGCCTATGCGCAGGGCATTGCGGGCAACGCGCCGCTCACCGTCCATGCGGCCAAGGCCGCGGTGCGCGCCTTCGAGCGCTACTCGGCCACGCCCGAGGCGGAGGCGATCGAGGAGCTGGTCAACCGCTGCTTCGACAGCGAGGATTACCGCGAGGGCCGCCGTGCCTTCATGGACAAGCGCACGCCGCATTTCAAAGGACGCTGAGCATGGGCATTCCCGAACTGACGATCGACGGCGCGGTCGCGCACATCACGCTGCGGCGCCCCGGGCAGGCCAACCGGCTCGAGCCCGACGACCTCGCGACTATCGCCGCGCACATCGAAGAAGTGAACGCCAGGCCCGAGGTGCTGGTGCTCGTGCTGCAGGCCGAGGGCAAGTATTTCTGCAGCGGCTACGACATCGGCCGCATCGGCGCCTCGCGCGACGTGGCGTTCGACGAGGTGGTGAACGCACTTGAAGATGCGCGCCCCGTCACCATCGCGCTGATGCAGGGCAGCGTCTACGGCGGCGCCACCGACTTCGCGCTGGCCTGCGATTTCCGGCTTGGCATCGAGGGCATGGACATGTTCATGCCGGCCGCGCGACTCGGGCTTCATTTCTACCAACGGGGGCTGGAGCGCTACGTCACGCGGCTCGGGCTGGACCACGCGAAGCGGCTGTTCCTCACGGCCGAGCGCATCGATGCCGGGGAGATGAAGGCCATCGGCTTTCTTACGCACCTCGTGCCTCCCACCGAACTCGCGGCGGCGGGGCAGCGCCTCGTGGCAACGCTGGCGGGCATGGCGCCGATTCCGCTCGTCGGCATGAAGAAGCACCTGAACCACATCGCGCGCGGCACGCTCGATGCAGAAGCGCTGCGGCACGACATGGCGCGCTCGGCCGCGTCCGCCGACCTGCGCGAAGGCCAGCGCGCCTGGGCCGAGAAGCGCCCGCCGCGCTTCACCGGCAGCTGAAGCTCAGGCGCCGGTCGTCGCCGCCAGCGGGCTCGCGGCGGCGGTGCCGCGCAGCCGGCGGATCTGCAGTGCCACGCCGGCAAGGTACAGCACCAGCAGCACGCCGGTGATCGCCTTGAGTTCGGGCGCCTCGGCGCTCGACAGCAGCGGCGCACCGAGCGGCAGCCGCGTCAGCGTCTCGGTGAAAGCCGGAATCCAATGGAAGAGAAAGCTCGCCGAATAGGCGATGGCCTCGACGTAGCGCGAGTTCTTCCCGAGGCTGCCCCGGCCGGCCAGTGCACCGACCGCCAGCGCAGCCAGCGTGATGATGCCCAGCGCATGTGGCTTGCCGAAGCCGCCGTGCTGGAAGATGCCGAAGCCGGTCAGGCAGGTGAGCACGGTGGTCCAGACGAAGACCTGGCCCCATCCGGTGCGCAGGGTGATTTCCTTGTAGCGCAGCAGGGCGACGATCCCCGCGAAGACGGCGATCAGGCTGATCGCGGTGTGAACCAAGCCGAGGGACGTGAGTCCCAGCCATCCTGTAGCTGCCATGCGGATCTCCTCGATATCGTGGTGCGGCATTCTGGCGCGTTGACCGAATTTGTGCCATTTGCTTCAAAAAGAGGCAACTCGGCCCCGCGTCATGGGTCTGAAACAGGGTCTGAAACATCTTCCAAGCACAATCGACGCCATGACAGTTTTCCTCGCGCGTGCCCTGACGGCGCTGTTCCTCGCGCTCGCGGCCTTCGGGCTCGCGGGCTGCGGACCCGGGTCCGCCACCGCCAGCAATGCGAGCGTCGCCTCGGCCCCGGAGCTCAATTGGGACGAACTCATCCCCAAGAGCTGGGATCCGACCAAGCGCTACCGCAACATCAGCCTTGAAGCCCTGCGCGACAACGACCCCCGCGCGATCCAGATGCTCGACGAGATGCGCGCCGTCTGGGACAACGCGCCGGTCAACGTGGCGCTCGACGGCACCGCGGCCAAGCTCGCGGGCTTTGTCGTGCCGCTGGACAGCACGCAGGACGGCATCCGCGAGTTCCTTCTCGTGCCGTACTTCGGCGCCTGCATCCACACGCCGCCCCCGCCCGCCAACCAGATCGTGCACGTGATCGCCGACCAGGCCTTCAAGGGCCTGCACGCAATGGACACGGTGAAGGTCAGCGGCGTCCTGAAGGCCGCGCGCTACGCCTCGGCGGACATGGGCGTGAGCGGGTACGAGATCAAGTCGGCGGCGGTGGAGCGCTTCGTTCCGGCCCAGCCGAAATAAGCGACCGCATTCACGTCATTCGCTGCGACAGGAAGTCCAGGAACGACGTGATCCGCGCCGACAGTTGCGTGTTGCGGTAGTACACCGCGTTCACCGGCTGGCGCACATCCACCGTTTCCTTCGCGAGCACCTGCACCAGCGCACCGCTCGCGCGGTCGGCGGCGGTCATGAAATCCGCGAGGCACACGATGCCTGCGCCGGCCAAGGCGAGTTGGCGCAGCGTCTCGCCGCTCGATGCGGCGAGCGTCGGCGCGATGGCCCATTCGTCGCCATGCGCCCCGCGCAGCGGCCAGCGATTGAGCGACTCGGGTTGTGTGAAGCCCAGCAGCGCGTGATCGGCCAGCTCGGCAGCGGTGCGCGGCTTGCCGTGCGCTTCGATATACGCCGGGCTCGCAAGCACGCGCAGGCGGTGCGTGCCCAGCGGCCGCGCATGCAGCGTGGAGTCGCGCAGCGGCCCGATGCGGATCGCGATGTCGGTGCGGCGCTCCAGGAGGTCGATGGGCAGGTCGTCGGTGTCCAGTTCCAGGCTGATCTGCGGGTAGAGCTTCCGGAATTCGGGCACCAGCGGCACGATGGCGTGCAGCATGAAGGGCGAGGCCGCGTTCACGCGCAGGCGGCCGGCCGGTTGTTCGCGGCGCGCGGCCATCTGCTCTTCGGCATCGTCGATGGCATCGAGGATCGCGCGGGTGCGCTGCAGAAACGCCGCGCCTTCTTCGGTAAGTTCGAGGCGCCGCGTGGTGCGGCGCATCAGCGTGGTATCGAGCTTCTGCTCGAGCCGACTCAGCGCACGGCTGATGCCCGAGACCGTGTGGCCCAGTTGCTCGGCCGCGGCGGTGATCGAGCCGGTGTCCACCACCGTGCGAAACGCGACGAGTTCTTCGATGGTGGTTTTCATGGGGCCGCTGCTCGTGCCGTCAGCTCGCGGTCTCGGCCTCTGTCGGCACCTCGATGCGCGGCATCAGCGCCGCAAGCGCTTCGCCGTCGGTTCGGTAGCTGAAGAGCATCGGGCCCGGCGCGAGCAAGCCGGCGCGCTCCAGCACCTCCATCGCCGGCAGCTTCATGCCGCTCAGGTGCAGGCGCACGCCCTTGGCTTCCATCATCCGGCGGATCGAGCCGAACACTTCGGCGCCGGTGATGTCGATGCGGTTGATGGGCTGTGCGAAGAGGCACACGTCGGTGAGGTCGGGGCGCTCGGCCAGCGCGACGGTGAGCGCGCGTTCGAGCGTGGAGGCGGAGGCGAAGTCGAGTTCGGCGTCCATGCGCAGTGCATAGAGCTGCGGCGCGAGCGGCGGCAGCTTCCAGAGGTTGCGGTCGCGCAGGCTGCCGTCGGGGTGCAGGCCCACTTCGATGATGCGCGGATGCAGGTGGCGGTACATGTAGTGCGCCATGCTCGCGAGCAGGCCGCCGAGCACGCCCCAGTAGATGCTCGGCGCGGTCGCGATCGTCAGAACGAAGGTGCCGAAGGCGATGCCCGCCTCGATGCGCGAGACGCGCCAGAGCGCCGTGAAGCTCGCCGGCTTCACCAGCCCCAGGATGGCTGTGACCACCACGGCCGCCAGCACCGCTTGCGGCACGTGATAGAGCAGCGGCATCAGCCACAGGAGCGCACCGGCCACCACCACCACGCTGAAGAGCGTCGCCCAGCCGGTCTGCGCACCCGCATAGAGCGTGATGGCCGAACGAGAGAACGACGAGCTGGTCGGGAAAGCGCCAGTGAAACCCGAGGCCAGCTTGGCGAGGCCCTGCCCGATCAGGTCCTGGTTTTCGTTCCACAGCGTACCGGCGCGTGCGTTGTCGACCTTGGCGCTGGAGGCTGTTTCCAGGAAGCTCACCAGCGTGATCATCAGCGCGGGCAGCACCAGCGCGCTGAAGGTGCTCAACGGGAGCAGGCCGGGCCAGTAGAACGAGGGCAGGCCCGAGGGCAGGCTGCCGACTACCGCGCCGCCGCGCAGCGCGTAATTCATGACCCAGCTGATGGCGGCAGCGCCGGCCACCAATGCCATCGTGGTCGGAAAACGCGGCACGAACCGCTTGCCCAGCCACAGCACCGCGATGCTGCCGAGGCCGAAGGCGATGGCCACGAGGTCGGGCAGCGGTCCGCCCTGCAGCACCTGCGGAATGGTGCGCCCGGTGAAGCCCAGCAGCGACGGCAACTGCGAGATCGCGATCAGCACCGCCGCGCCCTGCGTGAAGCCGATCAGCACCGGTGAATTGACCAGCCGCAGCAGCCAGCCGAAGCGCCCCGCGCCCAGCACGATCTGGATCGTTCCGGACATCAGCGTGAGCCACACCGCCATCGCCACCCATTCGTCGCTGCCCGCCACCGCGAGCGGCGCGAGCGAGGCGCCGACCAGCAGGCTGGTGAGCGCCGTGGGCCCGACCGACAGCCGTTGCGACGAACTGAACATCACCGCGATCAGCGCGGGGAACAGCGCGGCATACACGCCGGTGACCAGCGGCATGCCGGCGAGCGCCGCATACGCCACGCCTTGCGGAATGACCATCAGCGCCACGGTGATGCCGGCCATCGCCTCGCTGCGCAGCAGCCCCGCGGAAGGACGGGGCCATGCAAGACAGGGAACCCAGCGCGCGAGGCGCTGGCGCAGGGAAGAGGGGGAGGCAGCCGGGGTCATGGAGTCGTTACGCGCGCACGGGGAGAAACAGGCAAGCACATGCGCGGTGCGCCGCGCGGGGGCAATGCGGGGAGCGGTGTCAGATCAGCGAGGTGGCGTTCTTCAGAACGTAGTCGCAGGCTTTTTCCTTCACCTTCGACGACAGGATCTTGATGTTGAGCGTCTTGCCGTCGCCGCCTTTCAGCAAACCCTTCGCGCCGCTTTCGAAATTCTTTTCCTGCTGCTTCTGGCCGGTGATCTTGGCAAGGAGCTTGTCTTTCACCGAGGCCGCATCGCCGCCGAGATAGTTGTTCTTCACGCAGTACTGCAGCACGCCGGCAGCGCTGCCGATGGTGCTGGAGCCGATGGCGGGCATCTTGAAGCCGAGGTTGCTGCCTTGCGAGCTGGCGGCGGCGCCGGCCTTTTCCTTCAACTGGTCGAGCAGGTCGTTGGCCTGTGCCGAGGCGCCTGCGGCGAGCAGGGCCAGGGCAATGAGTGTGGAGCGGGCATGCATGGTGGTCTCCTTGGAAAGCAAAGGGGAGAAGCGCCCGCCAGCATACCGGAGAGTCCCCGGCGTTTCCGGGGGCATGGCCCGCGGGCTCGCGCTAGTTCTTGCGCGGGGCGCGCTTCTCCAGCAGCGGTTCGCTGGTGCCCTGCACGCCGACCAGGCCCAGCACCGTCACGAGCGAGTTCTGCGCGCCCTTCCAGCCATCGGTCACGTCGATCCATTCCGACAGCGCGTGGAAGCCGCCCGTCTTGCCGCCGGCGCCGATGATGATGGCCGGGATGCCCAGCGACATCGGCACGTTCGCATCGGTGCTCGCGCCCGTCAGCAGGGTCTTGTGGCCGAAGGCGCTGTTCGC
The DNA here is from genome assembly GCF_000184745.1 of Variovorax paradoxus EPS. Taxonomy (NCBI): domain Bacteria; kingdom Pseudomonadati; phylum Pseudomonadota; class Betaproteobacteria; order Burkholderiales; family Comamonadaceae; genus Variovorax; species Variovorax paradoxus. Next base: position 2,313,313 of record NC_014931.1, read on the forward strand.
GCGCGTGGCGGCCTCGACGATCACCGTGTCCGATTGCGTGCGGCCGCCGGGCCGGTCGCCGATCAGCTTGCGGCTCGCGCTCAGGGTCGTCACGTTCCAGCGCTTGTTTTCTTCCTCGACCGCTTCGTCGATGGCCGCGAGGATCTTCTTTTCGGTCTCCAAGAGCGGTGCCATTTCGTCGGAGCGGATGTCGATGGCCATGCGTGCGTCCGGCGCAATGGTGTTCACCGAGGTGCCGCCGCCCACGGTGCCGACGGTGAAGGTGGTCTTCGGGAACGTCGGCGTGCGGACTTCGGCGATCTTCGCAATCGCGCGGCCCATGCCGTGGATCGCGCTCGGCACCTGGCCGAACGCGCCGAAGCTGTGGCCGCCCGGGCCCTTGAAGGTGATTTCGTAGCGGTGGCTGCCCGTGCCCAGCATCAGCACCGTGCCGTCGGGCGCCGGCTCGAGGCCGACCATGCCGTCGATGTCGAGGTTGTCGCGAAAGATCGCCTTGATGCCACGCAGGTTGCCCAGTTCTTCCTCGCCGACGTTGCCGACGATCAGGAGGTCGCCCACGGTCTGAATCTTGTTGTCGTTGAGCACCTTGAGCCACGACAGCAAGACGGCGAGGCCGCGCGTGTCGTCGGAGATGCCGGGGGCATAGAGCTTGCCATCGCGCTCCTTCACCTTCACGTCGGTGCCGGCGGGGAACACGGTGTCGAGGTGCGCGGAGATCAGCAGCTTCGGCCCATTGCCCGAGCCTTTGCGCAGGCCGACGACGTTGCCTTCGGCGTCGATCTTCGCGTCGCTCAGGCCCAGCGCCTTCATGCGCGCGAGGAAGGCTTCGGCGCGCTTCTGCTCCTTGAACGGAGGCGCTTCGATTTCGGTGAGCATCTTCAGGTCTTCGACCGAGCGCTCGTGGTCGGCCTTCACCGCGTCAAGCAGCTTCTGGATCGCGGGCGCCGCCATCAGCTGCGTGTAGGCCTTGTCGATCTCGGGCCGGACCTGCGCGGGCGTGGCCGCGACGGCCGCGTTCTGGGCTTGGGCGACCCCGGCGGCGCAGGCCAGGGCGAGGACGATCGGGGCAAGGCGGAATGACGCAGAGCGAGGCATGGCGGTTATTTGTCCTTGAAAGTTGAGAAGGCGCGGGAGGGCGCCGCCGGCGCGGCGCCGTCAGCAATTCTTAGGGGCAAGTGAGGCGCCTGCTCTGGTTTAATCTTTGGCCTTGTCAGTTTTTCTTACGAACACCGCCATGCGCCGCCACATTCCGAGCACCCGAGCGCTCTTGATCTTCGACGCGGTGGCCCGCCATCACGGCGTGGGCAAGGCGGCCGAGGAGCTTTGCCTCACGCACAGCGCCGTGAGCCAGCAGCTGCGGCTCCTCGAATCGCAGATCGGCGTGCGGCTGGTGCAGCGCACCGCGCGCGGCACCGAGCTCACCGACGCCGGTCGCCGCTACCACGGGCAGATCGCGGGCGACCTGATGCGGCTGCAGAACCACACGCTCGAAGCCATGGCGCAGCGCGTCGACGGCCTCAGGCTGATCGTCGGCGCGGTGCCGGTGCTCGCAGAGGGCTGGCTCACGCCGCTGCTGCCGCAGTTCATCGCGCGGAACCCGGGCTGCAGCCTGCACCTGCAGGTGTTTCCGACCGATCTCTATATGGCCGACATGCCGTTCGATGTGGGCGTGCAGTACGACGACGCGGTGTGGCCCGGCGCCGATGCGCGGCCGCTGATGGGCGAGTTCTGCGTGGCCGTGTGTTCCCCGCGCGCGAAGGGCCGGGCCGCGATGGCGCGCGGCGACTTTCGCGTAGCGCCGCTGCTTCAACTGCGCACGCGCATGGGGGCGTGGGAAGAATGGTTCGCGCAGACGCCGCACGCGCAACCGCCCGACAACCTGGTGACCGGACACCGCTTCGATCTCTTCTCTTCGCTGGTCGCCGCGGTGCGGGCCGATCTTGGCGTGGGGCTGGTGCCGCTGTACTACGTCGAGCGCGAGCTGCGCTCGGGAGAGCTGCAGCTCGCATGCGCGCACCGTGCGCCGTCGAGCCGCGGCTACAGCGTGTTCATGGCGCCGAATCGCACGGCCGATCCGCTGGCGGAGGCGTTCGTCGAATGGCTCTGCGAGGCGGGGGGCGCGTCGCAGACGTCTGCCTAGTCAGTCAGCGCGGCGGAAAAGCAGCACCGAGTTCGTGCCGCCGAAGGCGAAGGAATTGCTCATCGCCGCTTCGAGCGCCGGTGCGGCGCTGTCGTCCTGCATCACGAGGTTCATCTGGCAGGCCGGATCGATCTCGCTGCAGTTCGCATTGGGCGGCAATTGCCGGCGATGCAGCGCGAGCACTGTGATCAGTGCCTCGATGGCACCCGCCGCGCCGAGCATGTGGCCGTGCAGCGCCTTGGTCGAGCTCACGCGCAGACCGTCGAAATCGTCGCCCCACACCTCGGCCAGCGCATTGCGCTCGACCACGTCGCCGATGCGCGTGGCCGTGCCGTGCGCGTTGCAGTAGCCCACGTCGCGTGGTTGCAGGCCGGCTTGCCGCAGCGCCTGGCGCAACGCGCGTGCCTGGCCGGGTGCGTCGGGTTTGGTGAGGTGGGTGGCATCGCTGCTCAAACCCCAGCCGGCCAGCGTGGCGTAGCTGCGGGCACCACGATTGCGTGCGCGCTCGGCGGATTCGAGCACCAGGAAGGCCGCACCTTCGCCGAGCGCGAAGCCGCTGCGATCGCTCGCGAACGGCCGCACCGCGCCCGCTGCTTCGCCGGGCTGGAAGGTGGCCAGTGTCTGCATCACCTGCCAGGCCAACACCACGCCCGGCACGATCAGCGCCTCGCTGCCCCCGGCAATGGCGATATCGACCTCGCCGCGCTCGATCGCCTTGGCCGCTTCGGCGATCGCGACGGACGACGAGGCGCAGGCGACGGAGTAAGTGAGCACGGGGCCGAGCACGCCGTTGCGCATCGCCACGTGGGCCGCGGGCGCATTGGGCATGAAGGCCGGAATGGTGAGCGGCGACACGCGCCCGTTGCCGCGATAAGCCGCTTCGAGCGCCGCCGCGCCGCCCATGCCGCAGCCGGCGTAGACGCCGACGCGTTCGAGGTCGGCATCGGCCAGGGGCTGGTTCGCATCGCGCAGCGCGAGATCGGCCGCGGCCACGGCGAGCTGGCTGACGCGGTCGACGCCGGCGAGCTGCAGCTTGGTGAACCAGCGCGTCTCGTCGAAAGCCACCGAAGCGGCGGCGGCCGGCTTGGGCAGTTCAGGAAAAACGGGCTGGATGGCCGATCGGGCCTGCAGCAGCGCCTCGAACAGCGCGCCGGGCTCGTCGCCATGGGGCGCCATGACGCCCAGCCCGGTGACGGCAACCTCGTGGCGGTTCACGCTGGCTTCGCGGCCCGGACCTTGTCGACCAGTTGCGCGAGCTCGGCCAGGGTGTCGATGCTTGCGTCCTCGTCGGGCATGGTGATGCCGAAGTGGTCTTCGATGGCAAAAAGGAATTCGGCCAGCGCCAGCGAGTCGAGTCCGCCGGTTTCGCGCATCGAGGCGTTGGGGTCGAGCTTGGACGGTTCGATGCCGTACTTCTCGTGAATCAGGTCCTGCAATTCCTTCAGCGAACTCATCGTGCGATGCCTGTCGTCTTGTGCCGCCGTTGATCGATCGATGCAACCTTTGAGGGGTGTGCCATGGGGTCGATCCCTTCCTCGCTCGGCCTGTGTTGGTCAGTGATGGCCAATGATATCCGCTCCAACCAGAGGGGAATCCCCTCGCAAACGCTTGCCCGGCCGCCAGCGCAGGGAGGGAAATGCAAACGCCATGCCGAGCAGCGCGCCCGCCACCACGTCCAGCACCACGTGCTGCTTCACGGCCAGCGTCGAATAGGCGATGGCGGCGAACCACATCCAGTTGACGATGCGCAGCACGATGGGTGTGCGCGCCTGCCGCAGCAAATGCTCGATCCACAGGGCCGTGAAGATCGCGACGGCCACGTGCATCGACGGGCAGGCATTGCCGGCCGCGTCCACGCCCTGCAGCATCGCGAACCCGGGATAGCCCGAGACGTCGATGGTCAGCGGCGGTATCTGCGTCGGCCAAAAATAGAAGAGGCCCAGGCCGGTGAGGCACAGCCCGCCGATCCACAGCCCATAGACCACCAGTTCGCGAAAGGTGAGCTGCAGTCCCGGCGCGATGCCCACGTAGACCCAGAGCGAGAGGTACGCGCCCAGCGTGTAGGGCTGGAACGGAATCAGGTGGTCCAGCGCCGTGAGCGGCATCACCGCGACCGGGTAGGAGGGGTTGCGCAGCAGGTGGAAGTAGCCGATGAAGAACAGCCAGGTGAAGGCCGTGGTCCCGACCGCCTTCAATAGGAAAAGGCGGCGAATGCGCAGGCCGATGTCGGCGGTCCAGGTCCGCGGTCGGGGAGGCGATGCCATGTGCGAATCGATGGAAGGTCCGTGGTTCTTGGGGCTCGCCGATCTTGCCAGAGCGTCGTGACGCCCTCGCATTGCAAAGGCTCAAGCGGTCGCGGCGGATCGCTTCTTGTGCTGGAACGAAGTGGGCGAGCGCCCCGTCGCCGCCTTGAACATCGCGCAGAACGCGCTGTCGGTGGCGTACCCGCTGGCGGCCGCCACCTGGCTCACCGCCATGCCGCGCGCGAGCAGCGGCAGCGCATGCGCCATCACCGCCTGCTGGCGCCATTGCTGCCAGCTCATGCCGAGCTGGTCGCGAAAAAGCCGCGCCACCGTGCGCTCGCTCGCGCCGATGGTGGCCGCGCGCTCGGCCAGCGTGGAGCGGTCGGCCGGGTTGCGCAGCAGCGCCTCGCAGAGCTGGCGCAGGCGCTTGTCGGTGGGCAGCGGCACGTCGATGCGGATCTGTGTGGCGCGCTCGATCTCGTCGACCAGGAGCGGCGCGATCATGCGTTCGCGCTGCGGCGCCTGCGGATCGGCCGGCGGCATGCCGTCGGGCGTGGTGTCCAGCGCAAGCATCAGGGCGCGCATCAGCGGGCTGATCTCGAGCACCTCGCATTTCTCCCACGAGGGCGCGAGCCAGGCGTGCAGGTAGATGGTGCGCAGCTCGGCGTCTTCGATCAGCATGATGCTGTGCGGCATGTTGGCCGGCACCCAGAGCGCGCGCGAGGGCGGCACGATGTAGCTGCCGTCCTCGGTGCTCAGGCGGATCACGCCGCGGGTGGAGAAGGTCAGCTGCGGCCACGGATGCTGGTGCAGTTCGACGAAGGTGTCGGCGCTCAGGAAGTGTTCCTTGGCGCGCAGCGGGCGCACCGCGTCGGGTGCGAAGAGGTGCGGCGTGAGCGAGGCAACGCTGGTGACCGGAGCGGGAAAGGAGGCGGAAGCGGTGCGTGGCATGGTTTCGACAAATGTTGTCGCTGTATCGCCATTCTGCCGCGCCCCGCGGACATAGCATCGGTGCCTGCCCCGGTTTTTTGTAGCAATCCATGTCTTCCCACGCAACCACCACCTCCCCAGCGACCTCCTTGCGCTCCGACGCGAAGCTCATCGGCCTCGTCGGCCTGGCCCACGCGATCAGCCACTTCAGCCAGCTCATCCTGGCGCCGCTGTTCCCCTGGCTCAAGGACGCCTTCAACGTGAGCTACACCGAACTGGGCGCGGTGCTCACTGTGTTCTTCGTGGTCTCGTGCATCGTGCAGGCAGCGTCGGGCTTCATCGTCGACAAGCTCGGCCCGCGCCCGGTGCTGTTCGTCGGCCTCGGCGCGCTCGGCCTCGCCGCCTTCGGCTATGCGATGGCGCAGAGCTACTGGATGCTGCTGGTGTGCGCCGTGGTCGGCGGCGTCGGCAACGGCGTGTTCCACCCGGTCGACTACACGCTCTTCAACCGCAAGGTCGCACCCACGCGCCTGGGCCATGCGTACAGCGTGCACGGCATCACCGGCAGCCTGGGCTGGGCGCTCGCGCCGGCCTTCGTCGTGCCGATCGCCATTGCGTTCTCGTGGCGCGTGGCGCTGGCATCGGCCGGCGTGCTGGCCATCTTGGTGCTGCTGGTGCTGTGGGTCTACCGCAGCGTGCTGTCGCTCGACGTCGCGGCCGTGCACAAGGCCACGGGGCAGGGCGAGCCCGCGCCGATCGGCGGCGAGTTCGATTTCCTGCGCATCCCGGCCGTGTGGATGTGCTTCGGTTTCTTCTTCTTCTATGCCGCGGTGATCAGCGTGGTGCAGACCTTCGCGCCGGTGGCCGCGGGCCATCTGCATGCCGTGCCGGTGGCGCTGGTGGCGGTGTGCCTCACCGTCTACATGGTGGCGAGCGCGGCCGGCATGGTGGTTGGCGGCTTTCTTGCCTCCGACCCGTCGCGCTGCGAACGCATCGTGGGCGCGGGCTTCGGCATTGCGGCGGCATTGGCGCTGGTGCTGGCCTTCGCGCAGTTCCCGCCGATCCTCGTGCCGGTGCTGTTCGGCGCGATGGGTTTCGTCTCCGGCGTGGCCGGCCCGTCGCGCGACCTGCTGGTCAAGCGCTCGACGCCGCCCAATGCCACGGGCCGCGTCTACGGCGTGGTGTACGCGGGGCTCGACATCGGCCAGGCGCTCGCGCCGCTGGTGTTCGGCCGCCTGATGGACCACGGCCAGTACACGAGCGTGATCGTCGGACTGGCGCTGGTGCAGGGCGTGCTGATCGCGAGCGCGTTCAACGTCACGCGGGTGCGCCGCACGGCGCTGGTGCCGGCTTCGGCCTGACACCACCTCTGTGCCCCGCCCCGTTGAGGCGGGCGCAGTGCGGCGGCTTCTATCATCGGCCGCATGCAAGCCTTGTATGTCTATGTGATCGTCGGCGCCGTGCTGGCGGGATTCGTGCAGGGCCTCTCGGGCTTTGCGTTCGGACTGGTCGCGATGTCGGTCTGGGCCTGGACGCTGGAGCCCCAACTCGCCGCGGTGCTTGCGCTGTTCGGTGCGCTGACGGGGCAGGTGATCGCGGCTGTCACGGTGCGGCGTGCTTTCGACAAATCCTTGCTCTGGCCGTTCGTGCTCGGCGGCCTGGTCGGCGTACCGTTCGGCGTGTGGCTGCTGCCGCATCTGGATCTCGTGGTCTTCAAGGTGTGCCTGGGCACGCTGCTGGTGCTGTGGTGCCCGGCGATGCTGATGTCGCAGCACCTGCCGAAGATCACCTTCGGTGGCCGCGTGGCGGATGGCATCGTCGGCGCCATCGGCGGAGCGATGGCGGGTATCGGGGGCTTCTCCGGGACGATCCCGACGCTCTGGTGCACGCTGCGCGGCTTTCAGCGCGACACGCAGCGGGCGGTGATCCAGAACTTCAATCTCTCGATGCTGCTGGTGGCGTTCGCGATCCATCTGTTCAGCGGGAGCATCGTGCCTTCGACGGTGCCGCTGCTGGGGCTCGTGGCGCTGGCCGTCGCGGTGCCGGTGCTGCTGGGCGCGCGGCTTTATATCGGGATCAGCGAGACGGCGTTCAGGAAGCTGGTGCTGGGGTTGCTCACCGCATCGGGTGTTGCGATGCTGGCGTCGGCAGTGCCGGCGCTGCTGCAGCGCTGAGCTATCTCGGCAACGCCAGCGCAAACGGCAGGCTCGCCACCCCCAGCACCGTCGACAGCGTCACCAGCCCCGCCACATACGGCCCGTTGTAGCCCATGCGCGCCGCGAGCACATAGGCGCTCGAAGCGGTCGGCACTGCCGAAAAAGCCATCAGCACCGACGCCTGGATGCCGTCGAGCCGCAGCGCGCGTGCCAGTCCCCACGCCACCAGCGGAAGGATCAGGTGCCGGATCGCCAGCACCGACGCCGCGAGCACCTTGCCGCGCCCGAGCGTCGCGAACTGCATGCCCGCGCCGGCGGCCAGGAGGCCCAGCGCGAGCGAGGCCGCGCCGATGCGCGTGAGCGTCGGCGTGAGCCAGGTCGGCACCGTGAAGCCCAGCAGGTTCGCCAGCAGCCCGGCCACCGTGGCCACGATCAGCGGGTTGCGCACCAGTTGCCGCACGAAGCCGGTCTGCGCATGCCGCGTCATCGGCCACACGGCGGCGATGTTGAACATCGGCACGCACACGCCGATCAGCACCGCGATGAGCAAGAGGCCTTCAGGGCCAGCGAGCCGGTCGGCCAGCGCGAGGCAGATGAAGGAGTTGAAGCGGAACGCCACCTGCGCGCTCGCGGCATGGTCACGCCGGTCGATGTGCGTACCGAGCCCGGGCACGAAGGGCAGGGCGTAGGCCAGCGCGATGCCGCAGAGCCCGACGCCGACACCCGCGGTCAGCAGGCTCGAGGTGGCGCCGAAGTCGAGCGGGCTGCGCACGATCGAGTGGAACAGCAGCACCGGAAAAAGAAAGTAGTAGACGAGGCTCTCGACCTGGTCCCACACGCGGCGGTCGAGCGCGGTGTAGCGGCACAGGAGCCAGCCGATGGCGATGAGGGAGAAGTCGGGGAAAAGCAGCTGCGCATAGTTCACCGCTTCGAGCATAAACCGCACGGACCATGGGTAATCCAGAGCACGAGGCCGGCGCCGGAGCCGCTAGCATCCGGGCTTCGCTTTTTTCGACATTCGTCAGTCAAAGCCAGTCAATTCAAGGAGTTATTCGATGCAACGTCGTCAATGGAGCGCCCTGATGGGGGCAGTCGCCCTGGCCGCAGTCGCGGGCCAGAGCTTTGCGCAAGGCTATCCCAACAAGCCGGTCGAACTGAGCGTGCCGTTCGCTCCGGGCGGCACGACGGACATCGTGGCGCGCGTCATTTCCGATCCGCTGGGCAAGATCCTGGGCCAGCCCGTGGTGGTGATCAACCGCGCCGGTGGCGGCGGCATCGTCGGCGCGGCCGAAACCGCCCGCGCCACGCCCGATGGCTACAAGCTCGGCGTGGCCACCGTGTCGAGCACGGCCGCCAATCCGGCGATCAACCCCAAGGTGCCGTACGACCCGATCAACGACTTCACGCCGATCACCAACATCGCGGCCACGCCGAACATCATTGCGGTGAATCCGAGCTTTCCGGCGAAGAACTACGCCGAGTTCGTGGCCGAGCTGAAGAAGAACCCCGGCAAGTATTCGTACGCCTCGTCGGGCACGGGCGGCATCGGCCACCTCTTGATGGAGCTCTACAAGAGCCTGACGAACACCTTCGTGACGCACATCCCGTACCGCGGCGCGGGTCCGGCGCTGAACGACGTGGTGGCCGGCCAGGTGCCGATCATGTTCGACAACATCCCCTCGGCGATGCCCTTCATCACCAGCGGCCGGCTGATCCCGATCGTGGTGTCGGCGCCCCAGCGTCTGGCCGCCCTGCCGAACGTGCCGACCTTCAAGGAAGTGGGCCTGGAGCCGGTGAACCGCATGGCCTACTACGGCATCCTGGGCCCGAAGGGCTTGCCGAAGGACGTGATCGACAAGGTCGCCGCGGGCGTGAAGAAGGCGGTGGAAGATCCTGCGGTGAAGAAGCGCATCGAAGACACCGGCTCGCTGATCGTGGCCAACTCGCCCGAGCAGTTCGCAGCGCAGATCAAGGCCGAGTACGAGGTGTACAAGCAGGTCGTGAAGAAGCAGAACCTGAAGCTCGACTGATCGGCCTTCGCCCCGCAAAAGCCGCCCCGCATTCGGGGCGGCTTTTTCTTTTGTTATCTTGCACCGCATGACCGAGGCCGCCGCAGCACCCACCCCTGAAATCGACGAGTTCATCGACGCCCTCTGGCTCGAGGACGGGCTCTCGAAGAACACGCTGGCCGCGTACCGCCGCGACCTCGCGCTGTTCTCGCAATGGCTGGGCAAGCAGCGCAGCGGCATTGCGCTCGATACGGCGCAGGAGTCCGACGTGCAGGCCTACATGGGCGTGCGCCTCTCGACCAAGGGCAAGGCCACCTCGGCCAACCGGCGGCTCACCGTGTTCAAGCGCTACTACCGATGGGCGCTGCGCGAACGCCGCATCACGGCGGACCCGACGATCCGGCTCGCGCCTGCGCGGCAGATGCCCCGTGCCATCAAGACGCTGTCGGAGAAACAGGTCGACGATCTGCTGGCCGCGCCGGATGTCGAGACGCCGTTGGGCCTTCGTGACCGCGCGATGCTCGAGGTGATGTATGCCAGCGGCCTGCGCGTGAGCGAGTTGGTGGCGCTCAAGGTCATCGACATGAGCCTCAACGACGGCGTGCTGCGCGTGCTCGGCAAGGGCAACAAGGAGCGGCTCGTGCCCTTCGGCGGCGAGGCGCGGCGCTGGATCGAGCGCTACCTCGAGGAGTCGCGCCCGGTCATCCTCGATGGACAGCAGACGCCCGATCTCTTCGTGACCGCACGCGGCGCGGGCATGACGCGCGTGATGTTCTGGATCATCGTGAAGAAGCAGGCCGCGGCTGCGGGCATCCATGTGCCGCTGTCGCCGCACACGCTGCGGCACGCCTTCGCCACGCACCTCTTGAACCACGGCGTGGACCTGCGCGCGGTGCAACTGCTGCTCGGCCATGCCGACATATCAACGACCACCATCTACACGCACGTGGCGCGCGAACGCCTGAAGCAACTGCACGCGGCGCACCATCCGCGCGGTTGAACCCGCGTTCGCTCAGGCCTTGCGCTTGCGCGCCTCGATGGCCGGCACCAGCGTGTCGAAGAAGGCGCTGACCATGCGCATCTCGCGCCGCTCCGCGAGGCACAGCACGTGCGCATACGTGAAGATCTCGGTGTCGCTGAAGCCGACCATGCGCAGGTCGGGGCTCGGCACGAACTCCACGCTCGATACCGCCGCAATGCCCAAGCCTTGCGACACGGCTTCGCGGATCACCTCGCGGCTGCTGATCTCCATCACCACATCGACCTCGACCTTCGCCTTGGCGAGCGCAAGTTCGAGCGCCTTGCGCGTGGTCGATCCTTGCTCCCGCATGATGAGCCGCTCGCCCTGCAACTCCGCAAGCCGGATGTTGCGCCGGCGCGCGAAGCGGTGCGTGGATGGCACGAACATCACGACCGGGTGCTGGCTGAACGGCACCGACAGGAACCGGTCGTCGCGCACCATCTGCGCGAGCACGCCGACGTCGGCGCTGTAGTCCACGAGGCTGTCGAGCACGTCCTGCGAATTGCCGGTGCTTACGGTGACCTTCACACCGGGGTAGCGCAGGCTGAAGTCGACCAGCATCTTGGTCACGTGATAGGGCCCCACGGCCGCCACGCGCAGGTGGCCGGTGCGCAGCGTGCCCGCATCTCCGAGCAGCGCGACCGCATCGCCTTCGAGGCTGAAGATCTGCTGCGCGAGCTGCATCAGCTGCTCGCCGATTTCGGTGAGCTGCACGCGCCGGCCTCGCCGGTGAAAGAGCTCCACCTGATACGCCTCTTCGAGAAACCGCACCTGCGTGGTGATGGTGGGCTGGCTCACATGCAGGTGTTCGGCGGCCTTGGTGAAGCTGCCCTCGCGGGCCACGGCATAGAAGGAACGCAGCTGTGTGAGGCGCATGGGGAAGACCCTTTGAATCTATAGATTCAGTATATAGATCATCGAAAAAAATTGAATTTGTTCGATACGAGCCTCGGTGATTTACTCCGCTTCAAGACGGACCAGGCAGCGACAGAAATACGCCGGACGTCCCGAAATCCTCTCGATGTCATGACCACGACACGAAGCACTGGAAGACTCGGAACGGGCGCTTTTGCCCTTCGAAACCACCAGGAGGAATTCATGCAACACAGACCACTGGAGACAACCATGATGAAGCGCAGAAAGTTGCTGTTCGGCACTGCCGCCGTCACAGCGTCCGCCTTCGTGCCGATGGCACGGGCACAGCAGGTTCTCACTGTCGGGCTGATTCCTTCCGAGGATTCGCGCGCCATGATCGCCAACAGCCAGGCCATGATGGACATGCTGTCCAAGGCCCTGGGATTCGCGGTCAAGCCCTTCGTGGCGGCCGACTACAACGGCGTGATCGAAGCGCTGCGTTCCAAGCGTCTCGACGTGGCCTACCTCGGCCCCTTCTCGTACGTGCTGGGCGCAACGGTCGCCGACATCGAAGCCTTCGCCGTCGCCGAAACCAAGAAGGCCGGACGCACCTTCTATTACAGCCAGATCGTCACGCACAAGGACACCGGCATCAAGACGGTGGCCGACCTGAAGGGGAAGACCTTCGCGTTCGTCGATCCGAGTTCCACGTCGGGCCACCTGTTCCCGAAGGCGGGGCTGATGAAGCTGGGCTTCAACACCGACAAGGACTTCGGCCGCGTGATCTTCTCGGGCTCGCACGACTCCAGCGCGATCGCGGTGCAGAACAAGAAGGTGGAGGCAGCGGCGATTGCCGACCGCATCCTCGATGCCGCGGTTTCGAAAGGCCTCGTCAAGCGCGAAGACCTGGTCGAGGTGTGGAAGTCGGACCCGATTCCCGAGTCGCCCACCGTCTGGCGCAAGGACCTGCCCGCCGACCTCAAGACGCGCGTGCAGGCCGCCTTCCTGCAGGTGAAGGACATTCCCTGGTCCGACCAGGGCGAGCTCAACGGTTTCCACCCGACCAACGACGCGGCCTACAACATCATCCGCGACACGGCCAAGGTGCTGAACCTCGACCTGAGGAAGATGAAATGATCGAGATCAGAGGCCTTTGCAAGCGCTACGGCGACTTCACCGCGCTGCACCGCGTCGACCTCACGGTGGCCAAGGGCGAGTTCGTCGTCATCCTCGGCGCCTCGGGCGCGGGCAAGTCCACCTTGCTTCGCTGCATCAACCACCTGGCCGAGCCGAGCGAGGGCGAGATCCATGTCGACGGCGAGCGTTCGCGGGGAGACCGCAGCGGCCTTCGCAAGGTGCGCCGCGACGTGGCGATGATCTTCCAGCACTACAACGTGGTGCCGCGCCTGTCGGTGCTCAAGAACGTGCTGACCGGGCGGCTCGGCTCGATGCCGGCCATCGCCTCGTGGTTCCAGATCTTCCCTGCGAAGGACATCGCGATTGCACGCGAGTGTCTGCGCCGCGTGGAGCTCGACCACAAGTCGGACCTGCGCACCGACACGCTCTCGGGCGGCCAGAAGCAGCGCGTGGGCATCGCCCGGGCGCTGGCGCAGCAGCCCAAGGTGATCCTGGCCGACGAGCCCGTCGCCAGCCTCGATCCGAAGACCTCGCGCAAGGTGCTGAACTACCTGAAGCAGGCCAGCAGCGAGGCGGGCATCACCGTCATCTGCAACCTGCACCAGGTGGACTACGCGCGTGAATTCGCGCAGCGCGTGATCGGCGTCGCCGCCGGCCGCGTGGTGTTCGAAGGCCGGCCTGACGAACTGACCGAAGAGGTGCTGCAACGCATCTACCCGGGCGGCCTGGAAGACGGCCCGATCGAGCCTACCGCACCCGCCGCATCGCCCGCAGCCGCTCCCGTGGCCGCGGTGCGCCCCGCCCAGCAACTCGCCCTGGAGCAAACATGATCGCCATCGGACGCTACAACCTGTTGGTCGCCAAGAGCGGCGGCAACCCGGGCTGGTGGAAGTACGCCCTCGTCGGCCTGGCTGCGCTGGGCGTGATGTGGTGGGCCGCCATCGGCAGCCAGGTGAGCTTCAGCGAGCTGGCCAAGGGCATGCCGTGGATCGCCGACTTCCTCGGCCGCATGCTGCCGCCCAACTGGGAGTTCATGCAGCGGCTGGTGAAGCCGGCCATCGAGACGGTGCAGATCGCGCTCTGGGGCACGCTGCTGTCGGTGATTCTTGCGGTGCCGCTGTGCTTCTTCGCGGCGCGCAACATCTCGCCGAACATCGCGGTGTTCCATGCGATGCGGCAGGTGCTGAACATCACGCGCGGCATCAACGAGATCATCCTCGCGCTGATCTTCGTGGCGGCCGTGGGCCTCGGGCCATTCCCCGGCGTGCTGGCCCTGGCGCTGCACGGCGCGGGCATGCTCGGCAAGTTCTTCGCGGAGTCGATCGAGGAGATCGACCAAGGTCCGCTCGAAGCATTGCGCGCCACCGGCGCCGGGCCCATCCAGACCATCATCTTCGGCGTGATCCCGCAGGTCGTGACCGCGTGGATCGGCGTCATCGTCTACCGCTTCGAGACCAACCTGCGCCAGGCCACGGTGCTGGGCATGGTGGGCGCGGGCGGCATCGGCTTCGAACTGGTGGGGAGCATGAAGCTCTTCCAGTACCAGGACACCGCGACCTGCATCCTGGTGATCGTCGTCATGGTGATGACGGCCGACTACCTGTCGACCAAGTTGCGCGCATGGATTCAACAAGGAGCGCATCAATGACCAGCAGCAAGTCGTCCCTTCCGGATGTCTCGGTGAACGGCCGCACCTACAGGTCGCCCACGCAACCCGTCGTCGTGGTGTGCGTCGATGGCTGCGAGCCCGACTACATCACGCAGGCAATCCAGGCCGGTGTCGCGCCTTTCATGAAGAAGATGCTGGCCGTTGGAAGTTCACTGGTGGGCGACTGCGTGGTGCCCAGCTTCACGAACCCGAACAACCTCTCGATCGTGACCGGCGCACCGCCCTCGGTGCACGGCATCTGCGGCAACTACTTCCTCGACACCGCACAGGGCAAGGAAGTGATGATGAACGACCCGGCTTACCTGCGTGCCGAGACGCTGCTGGCGGTGTTCTCCAAGGCCGGCGCCAAGGTCGCGGTGGTCACCGCCAAGGACAAGCTGCGCACGCTCCTGGGCCACCGCATGGAAGGCATCTGCTTCTCGGCCGAGAAGGCCGACCAGGCAACGCGCGCAAACGGCGGCATCGACGATGTGCTGGCGCTGGTCGGCAAGCCCGTGCCCTCTGTCTACAGCGCGGACTTGAGCGAGTTCGTGTTCGCGGCCGGCGTGAAGCTGATGGAGACCGAGCGGCCCGACCTCATGTACCTCTCGACCACCGACTACGTGCAGCACAAGTGCGCGCCGGGCACGCCCGGCGCCAACGACTTCTACGCCATGATGGACGGCTACCTCGCACAGCTCGATGCGCTGGGCGCGACCATCGCGCTCACCGCCGACCACGGCATGAGCCCGAAGACCGATGCGGCCGGCAATCCGCGCATCGTGTTCCTGCAGGAGGTGCTCGATGAGCGCCTGGGCGCGGGGCGCGGCCGCGTGATCCTGCCGATCACCGATCCGTACGTGGTGCATCACGGCGCGCTCGGCTCCTTTGCGACCGTGTACCTCGAAGCGGGTGTCGATGTGCCCGCGCTGATCGAAGCGCTGCGCGGAACGGATGGCATCGAACAGGTGCTCACGCGCGACGAAGCGGCACAGCGCTTCGAGCTGCCACCCGACCGCATCGGCGACCTCGTGGTGGTGTCCGACCACCTCGCCGTGATCGGCACGCGCGCCTCGGAGCACGACCTGAGCGGCCTCACGGTGCCGCTGCGTTCGCACGGCGGGCTCTCCGAGCAGAAAGTGCCGCTGCTGTTCAACCGGAAGCTGCAGGGCGTCGATCCGAAGCGGCGGCTGCGCAACTTCGACATCTTCGACCTGGCACTGAATCACGCGATCCCTGCAGCACCCGCTGCCACCTGACGAGAAACCCATGAGCGCCAACTACCACAACCCCGTACAGAGCGTGTACGGGGCAGGGGCCCTGTCGTCCCTGCCGAAACTGCTCGACGGCCGCCGCGCCGCGCTGGTGACCTTTCCGGAGGCCCGCGCCATCGGCCTGCTGGGCCGGCTGGAGTCTGTGCTGCAGGGCGCACTGGCCTGCACCATCGATCAGACGCGGCCCAACCCCGATGTCGCTGAACTGGCGAGCCTTTACGAGTGGTTCTGGCGCGAGCATGCGGATGTGGAAGTGCTCATCGCGGTCGGCGGCGGCAGCGCCATCGATACGGCGAAGGCGCTCATGGTCGCGAACGATGCGGCGAGCTTTGCCGATCTGGTGGCGGGCCTTGCCGGCGAGCGGCCATTCGTGCCCACGCGCAGCAAGATGCTGATCGCCGTGCCTACCACCGCAGGCACCGGCAGCGAGGTCACGCCCTGGGCCACGGTGTGGGACCGCGAACGGCAGAAGAAGTATTCGCTGCACCTGCCCGAGACCTGGCCGCGCTACGCGGTGGTCGACCCGGAGCTGATGCTGTCTCTGCCCGCGGCCGTCACACTGCAGAGCGGGCTCGATGCGCTGTCGCATGCACTGGAGGCGATCTGGAACGTGAATGCGAATCCGCTGTCCGACACCTTTGCGGTCTCGGCCGTGCGCGACACGCTCGAGGTGCTGCCCCAGTTGATGGCCCAGCTCGACAACGTCGAACTGCGGGGGCGCATGGCGCTCGCGGCACTGAAGGCCGGCATGGCGTTCTCCAACACCAAGACGGCACTCGCGCATTCCATCTCCTACGAGATGACGCTGCGCTACGGCCTGCCGCACGGCATCGCCTGTTCGTTCCTGCTGCCGATGGTGCTGGAGCGCGCGATCGGCCGGCGCGCCGACCGCGATGCGGTGCTGCGCGAAGCCCTTGGCATGCCGCTAGCGGAGGCGCCGCAACAGCTGGCGGCCTTCATCGAATCGCTGGGCGTGAAGACGCGCTTCGCCGATTACGGCGTGGGCGACGACGAAGCCCGCGAGATGCTGCTGCACGCCCAGGGCGGCGCGCGCGGAAAGAACTTCATCGGCAACGACCTTGCGGAGAACCAGGCATGACGACGACTTCGACACCGCATCGCGACAGTGCCGGCTTTCGTGCCGAGTCCCTGCGCATCGGCGGCGAGCGCGTGCGGCGCGAGCGCAAGCTCGATGTGTTCAACCCCTACACCAACGAGCGCGTGGGCACCGTGCCGCTCGCTTCGGTGGACGATGTGCGCGAGGCCTTCCGCGTCGGCCATGCGTATCGCTCGACGCTGTCGCGCTACGAGCGCGCGAGCATCCTGCAGCGGGCCTGTGCGCTGCTGCGCGCACGCGCCGACGAAGGGGCCGCGATCATCACGATGGAATCGGGCCTGTGCAAGAAGGATGCGCTGTATGAGATCGGCCGCGTCGCCGACGTGCTGACCTTCGGCGGGACCGAGGCGCTGCGCGACGACGGGCAGGTGTTCTCTTGCGACCTCACCGCGCACGGCAAGAAGCGCAAGGTCATCACGCTGCGTGAGCCGTTGCTGGGCGTGATCACCGCGATCACGCCGTTCAACCATCCGATGAACCAGGTCGCGCACAAAGTGGTGCCGAGCATCGCGACCAACAACCGCATGGTGCTCAAGCCGTCGGAGAAGGTGCCGCTCTCGGCCTTCTACCTGGCAGACATCCTCTATGAGGCAGGCTTGCCGCCCGAGATGTTCCAGGTGCTGACGGGAGACCCGCGCGAGATCGCCGACGAGCTCATCACGAATGCACAGGTGGACCTCGTCACCTTCACCGGCGGCGTGGCCATCGGCAAGTACATCGCGGCGAAGGCCGGCTACCGGCGCATCGTGCTGGAACTGGGCGGCAACGACCCGCTGATCGTGATGGAAGACGCGGACCTCGACCGCGCCTCCGACCTCGCGGTGCAGGGCTCGTACAAGAACTCGGGCCAGCGCTGCACGGCAGTCAAGCGGATGCTGGTGCACAAGGATGTGGCGAGCGAGTTCACCGAGCGCGTGGTCGAGAAGACGAAGCGCTGGAAATACGGCGACCCCGCGGACGCGAACAACGACATGGGCACGGTGATCGACGAGGCCGCAGCCCGCCGCTTCGAATTGCTGGTGGACGAGGCGGTGGCATTGGGTGCGCGGCTGCTCGTGGGCAACCGGCGCGAGGGCGCGCTCTATTCGCCGACCGTGCTGGACAACGTGCGGCCCGAGATGACGGTGGTGCGCGAGGAGACCTTCGGCCCCGTCTCGCCGATCATCCGCTTCGGCAGCATCGACGAGGCGATCGCCATCTCGAACGGCACGGCCTACGGCCTGTCGTCGGGCATCTGCACCGACCGCATGGACTACGCGACCCGCTTCGCCAACGAGCTGAAGGTGGGTACGGTGAACGTGTGGGAGGTGCCGGGCTACCGCATCGAGCTCACGCCCTTCGGCGGCATCAAGGACTCGGGGCTGGGCTACAAGGAGGGGGTGCAGGAGGCGATCAAGTCGTTCACCAACGGCAAGACCTTCACGATGCCCTGGGGCTGAACGGGCGCCTTGCTTACGATGCGGGGATGACGCAGATCATTCCCGGAATGCCGCGCATCGGGTGCGCGGGTTGGAGCCTGCCGCGCGACCTGTGGCCGGCGTTTCCCGCCGAGGGCTCACACCTCGAGCGCTACGCGCAGCGCTTCGATGCGGTGGAGATCGATACCTCGTTCTATCGGCCGCATCGGCGCGAAACCTACGAGCGCTGGGCCGGCAGCACGCCCGACGGATTTCGCTTCGCGGTCAAGCTGCCGAAGACCGTCACGCATGAGCAGCGGCTGGCCGGCGCGATGCCGGCCTTCGATGAATTTCTTTCGCAGGTCGCGGGGCTGGGCGACAGGCTCGGGTGTCTGGTCGTGCAACTGCCGCCGAGCCTCGCGTTCGATGCTGCCGTCGTTCAACGGTTTCTCACCGATGTTCGGCGGAGGCACACCGGTCCCGTGGCACTGGAGCCGAGGCATCGCGGCTGGTTCGTGCCGGTGGCCGAGTCGCTGCTGTCGCGCTTCGAGGTCGGTCGCGTGCTGGCCGATCCGGTGCTGTTCGACGAAGCGGCGGCGCCCGGCGGATGGCCGGGGCTCGTCTACCTGCGGCTGCACGGGTCGCCGCGCCGTTACTGGTCGGCCTACGACGATGCGCTGCTGGAGCGGCTCGCATCGCGTCTGCGGCTCGCGCGCGAGGAGGGCGCCGTGTGCTGGTGCATCCTGGACAACACAGCGGGTGGCGAGGCCGTCGGCAACGCGATGACCTTGGCGCGGCTGCTACAAAATCGCTGATTCATTCGAGGAGACATGCCCATGAACTTCAACAGACTTTGCGCCGGCGTTGCGCTGGCTGCCGCCGCGGGGCTCGCCGCGGCGCAAGGCTTTCCCACCGCCAAGCCCATCCGCCTGATCGTCGGCTACCCGCCCGGCGGCGGCATCGACTTCGCGGCGCGCACGGTGCAGGTGCCGCTGCAGGAGGCGCTCAAGCAGCAGTTGGTGGTCGACTACAAGCCCGGCGCGAGCGGCATGATCGCGGCGACCGAGCTCACGCGCCAGCCGGCCGACGGCTACACGCTGCTGCTGGCCAACACCGGCCCCTTCGCGATCGCGCCGTACCTGCAGAGCAAGCCGCCGTACGACCCTATCAAGCAGTTCACCTACATCGGCCAGATCAGCCAGGGGAGCTACATCGCGGTGACGCGGCCAGACCACCCCGCGAAGAACCTCAAGGAGTTCGTCGCCTGGGCCAAGGGGCAGCCGGGCAAGGTCAATTTCGCCTCGGGCGGCAACGGCACCTCGACGCATCTGAACGGCGAGCTGATGAACCAGGTGACGGGCCTGGACATGACCCATGTGCCCTACAAGGGCAGCGCGCCCGCGGTGCAGGATCTGCTCGGTGGGCAGACGCAGATCCTCATCGATGCGGGCAGCGTACTGCTGCCGCAGGTGAAGGGCGGCAAGCTCAAGGCGCTGGCGGTGACCGGGCCGGTGCGCGATCCGCAACTGCCCGATGTGCCGACGGTGAAGGAACTTGGCTTGGCGGGCATGGAGTCGGTGGGCTTCCAGGGGCTGGTGGGGCCGGCCAACATGCCCAAGGATGTGGTTGACCGGCTCTCGAACGAGCTGGCGCGTGCGCTCGCGCAGCCCGAGATCAAGGCCAAGTTCGCGACTGCGGGCGCCGAGGTGCATTCGCTCGGGCCGGCCGAGTTCGCGGCCTTCGTCAAGTCGGACAATGAGAAGTGGTCCAGGCTCATCCGCGAGCGCAAGCTGCAACTCGACTGATTTCCCCTCCTCATGACAGACATGCATTTCAAGTTCAAGCCGTCGTGGCTCCTTCTCGCTGCGGCCGCGCTCTGCGCTGCCGGCGCGCAGGCACAGGCCCCA
Organism: Variovorax paradoxus EPS; assembly: GCF_000184745.1. Taxonomy (NCBI): domain Bacteria; kingdom Pseudomonadati; phylum Pseudomonadota; class Betaproteobacteria; order Burkholderiales; family Comamonadaceae; genus Variovorax; species Variovorax paradoxus. The sequence continues at coordinate 2,333,147 of NC_014931.1, forward strand.
TCCATCCCCAAGACCATCCGCCTCATCGTGGCGTACCCCGCAGGCGGCGTGAGCGACGTGGTCGCACGCGCGCTCGGCGACAGGCTCGCCGCGCAGATGGGCACCACGGTGGTCGTCGACAACCGCGCCGGCGCGAGCGGCGCCATCGGCATGGACGCGGTCGCCAAGGCCGCGCCCGATGGCGCGACGCTCGGCTTCTCGGCCATCAGTCCGCTGGTGCTGAGCCCGCACCTGGGCAAGTTGCCTTTCGATCCGCTGAAGGACATCGCGCCGGTCGCGAGCGTGATGTATTCGCCGGTGCTGCTGATTGCCACGCCGGCCAGCAAGGCGAAGGATTTCCGCGGGCTCATCGCCGATGCCAAGGCGCAGCCCGGCGCGGTGCGCTGGGCCACCTCGGGGCCGGCGTCGCTCGGGCACATCGTGCTGGAGCAGGTGAGGGCGGCGACCGGTGTGGACATCACGCATGTGCCCTACAAGGGCGGCGGCCAGCAGCTCAACGATGCGCTGGGCGGGCAGTTCGAGATCCTCTCGACCAACGCGAGCCCGACGCTCACCTCGCACATCCAGTCGGGCAAGCTGCGGCCGCTGGCCGTGGGCGCTCCGGCCCGGCTCGACAGCCTGCCGCAGGTGCCCACGCTGGGCGAGCTGGGCTACAACGCGGCGAACATCAACTCGCTGTTCGGCGTGTTCGCGCCGGCAGCCACGCCGCCCGCACTGGTCGCGAAATACAACGCCGAGATCAACAAGGCGCTGGCCAGCCCCGAGCTGCGCGCCAAGCTCACGGCCACCGACAACGTGCCGACCGGCGGCGCGGCCGCGGCCTTCGCCAAGGAGATCGCTTCGGAGTTCGAGAGCAACGGGCGCATCGTGAAGGCCGCGAACATCAAGGCGGATTGAGGAATGACCCTGAGGCTTGTGCTTGGAATTTCCCTACCTTATAGTAGGTAGATGAACGACGCCACCGCCACCCCCGCCGCGCTTGCCGCCGGCAGCACCCGGGACCAGATCCTCGGCGTGGCGCGCGGCCTGATCGAAACCCGCTCGTACCTGGGCTTCAGCTTCCAGGACGTGGCCAACGCGGTCGGCATTCGCAAGGCGAGCCTGTACCACCACTTCCCGACCAAGGAAGCGCTGGGCATCGCGGTGATCCGGCAGGCCGCGCAGTACTTCAAGGACTGGGATGCGGCCCGCGAGCGCGAACCCCAGGACGCGCTCGACTCCTACTTCCGCATGTACCGCAACACGCTGAAGGCCGGCTCGGGCATGTGCCCCGCCGGCTCGCTGGCCCCGGGGTGGGATTGCATCAACGAAGAACTGCGCCAGGCGGTGCAGGAGCTGCGCCACACGCAGGTGCTGTGGCTCACCGGCGTGCTGGGCGCGCTGGCACCGGCAGGGGCGCGGAAGAAGGGTGCTCCCTCGGTTGCTGCGCAGGCCAGTTATGTGTTCTCGGTGTGCCAGGGCGCGCTGCTCGCATCGCGCATGACGGGGCGCGTCGAAGACTTCGACGAAGCCATCGCGCAGCTCAGGAGTTCATTGCCCGGCTGACGGCCGGGCGGCATCGCAAGGCACGCATCGACGTGCCTATTTTTTGACCCATCAGCCTACCGATTGGATGGTAGATTTTCTCAAGGAGCATCTTCATGAAAGCCGTCATTTCCGCCTACGCCCGCTCGCCGTTCCACTTCGCAAAGAAGGGCGCCCTCGCCGAGGTGCGCCCCGACACCCTGGCCGCCGGCGTGGTGAAGGGCCTGCTGCAGCGCACCGACCTCGACCCCGCGCTGCTCGAAGACATCATCCTGGGCTGCGCGTACCCCGAAGCCTCGCAGGGCAACAACGTCGCGCGCATCGTCGGCCTCCTGGCCGGGTTGCCGCACGAGGTGGGCGGCATGACGGTGAACCGCTTCTGCGGCTCGTCGATGCAGGCCGTGCACATCGCCGCGGCGCAGATCGAGGCGGGCATGGGCGAGGCGTTCCTCTGCGTGGGCGTCGAGTCGATGACGATGGTGCCGCAGGGTGGCTTCAACTTCTCGCCCAGCCCCGAGTTGCTGGCCAATACCGACGCGTACATCTCGATGGGCGAGACGGCCGAGAACGTCGCGCAGCGCTGGAACGTGAGCCGCGCCGACCAGGAAGCGTTCGCGGTCGATTCGCACCGCAAAGCGGCCGCCGCGCGCGCGGAAGGCCGGCTTGCAGGCGAGATCGTGCCCGTGCGCCTGGCTTCGGGCGACGTGGTCGATGCGGACGGCTGCATCCGCCCGAGCACCTCGGCCGAAGCGCTGGCGAACCTCAAGCCCGCCTTCCGCCCCGACGGCGTGGTGACGGCGGGCACCTCGTCGCCGCTCACCGACGGCGCGGCCGTCGTGCTCGTGACCAGCGATGCCTTCGCCGCGAAGCACGGCCTGCAGATGCTCGCGCGCATCAAGTCGTTCGCAACCGTGGGCGTGGACCCGGCCATCATGGGTATCGGTCCGATCCCCGCGACGCGCAAGGCGCTCGCACGCGCCGGCCTGAGCGCGGCGGACCTCGACGTGATCGAGATCAATGAAGCCTTCTCGTCGCAGGCGCTCGCGTGCATCCGCGACCTGGGCCTCGACCCGTCGAAGATCAACCTCGACGGCGGCGGTCTTTCGATCGGCCATCCGCTGGGCGCGACCGGCGCGCGCATCACGGGCAAGGCGGCGTCGCTGCTGGTGCGCGAGAAGGGCCGTTATGCGCTGGCCACGCAGTGCATCGGCGGCGGGCAGGGCATCGCGACCATCCTGGAGCGCGTCTGACCGAAGGAAAGTTCGAAAATGCGCTCATGCGCGAACCCACGACAAGGAGACCCCATGACCGCATCCACTGACACCGGCGCGAAGCGCGCGCTGTACCTCGAAGACCTGTCGGTCGGCGACCGTTTCCAGAGCGGCGAACACACGCTCGATGTGGCGCAGATCAAGGCGTTCGCGCTGCAGTTCGATCCGCAGCCTTTTCATACGGATGAAGAGGCTGCGAAGAACACCTTCTTCGGCGGCCTCGCGGCGAGCGGCTGGCACACGGCCGCACTCACGATGAAGCTGCTGGTGGAGAGCGGCGTGCCGCTGGCCGACGGGATCATCGGCTCGGGCGGCGAGCTGCAGTGGCCCAAGCCGACGCGGCCCGGCGACGTGCTGCATGTGGTGAGCGAGGTGGTCGACATCACGCCCTCGCGCTCCAAGCCCGGCCGCGCGATGGTGACGATGCGCTGCCAGACGCGCAATCAGCGCGGCGAGGTGGTTCAGTACTTCACGCCGAAGCTGGTGGTGCACAGCAGGCCCACAGCGGCCTGACCTGCCGGACTCAGACCACGCGCAGGCCGAGCTCCTCGACCAGCGACGCGGCCTGCCGGTGCGAAATGGTCGCGCCCTTGAACTGCGCGGCGTTGGCCAGGCGCAGGCCGCCCAGGTCGGCATCGCGCAAGTCCGCACCTTCGAAGCGCGCGAGCTTCAGGTGCGCATTGCGCAGGCTCCCGCCTTCGAACACGGCCTCGCGGAAATCGCAGCCCGAGAGGTCGGCTTCGGAGAAGTCGAGTTGCGCGAGCGTTTGCTTCCGGAACGACAGGCTGCGCAGGTGCGCATCGACCAGCAGCGAATCCTTGAAGACGATGCCCAGCGCGGACACTTCGGCGAAGTGCGCGCCCGTGAGCTTCACGCCGGTGAAAAGTGCGGACGCGAGCTTGGCACGCGTCCACTGCGTGTTGTTGAGGTCGCAGTCCTGGAAGCGCGCATTCGTCAGGTCCGCAAGGCCGAAGTCGGCCTGGCGTGCCCGGCATCCGGCCCAGCGGGTTTCCGACAGCAGGGCGCGGTCGAACGATGCCTCGGCGAAGTTGCACAGCGTGAATTGCGCGCCGCGCAGGTCGAGCCGGGACAGGTCTGCTTCGTCGAAGTTGCAGCGTTCGAAATGCAGGGGGGCGTCGCGGTCTTGCAGGCAGGCGACGAGGTCGGCGCGGGACCAGGTCTGGTCGGAAATCACGGAGGCAGTGGTGTTCATGTCGATGTGTCGGAGCCGGCTGCCAGCATGCGCAGTTCTTCGGCGGTGAAGCCGGCGCGTTGACGGGCTTCGAGATTGAATGGTGGCCTGATGCGCGGCGCGTCGTATCGCGCCACGAGTGCCGGGTAGTTCGCTTCGGCATCGAGCCCCGTGCGCTCGCAGAGCCAGCGGTACCAGTGATTGCCGATGGCGACATGGCCCACCTCGTCGCGCAGGATGACGTCCAGGATCTCCACCGCGCGCAGCGCATCGGGCGTGTTGACGCGCCGCAGCTTCGCCTGGATCAAGGGCGTGGCGTCGAGCCCGCGCGCCTCCAGCGTGCGGGGCACCAGCGCCATGCGGGCGAGCACGTCGTCCTTGGTTTTCTCGCACATGTTCCACAGGCCGTCGTGGCCGGGGAAGTCGCCGTAGCGCCAGCCCATGTCCTGCAGGTGCGCATGAAGCAGCGTGAAGTGCAGCGCCTCCTCGTCGGCCACGCGCAGCCAGTCGCGGTAGTAGGCCTCGGGCATGCCGTCGTAGCGCCAGACCGCATCGAGCGCGAGGTTGATCGCGTTGAACTCGATGTGGCAGATCGAATGGATCAGCGAGGCGCGGCCTTCGGGCGTGAAGGGCGAGCGTTTCTGCACCGCGGTGGCGGACACGCGCACGGGCTTCTCGGGGCGGCCCGGCACGCCCAGGTCGTCGCCTTCGGTGCGGATCGGGCCGGTTGCTATGGAATCGGTAGCGGCCAGCGCTGCGGTGGCGCGTGTTGCAGCCACCTTTTGTTCAGGATCGGAGAGGCGCAGCGCGGCCAGCGCGCTCAATCGGGGGTGCATCCCTACAATTCTAGTTTTTGCCCCCGGAGAACCCACGATGGCCCTCTACGAACTCGACGGCGTTGCGCCGCAACTTGGCACAGGCGCCTGGGTCGCCGACAGCGCGGAGGTGATCGGCAACGTGAAGCTGGGCGAGAACGCCAGCATCTGGTTCGGCGCTGTGCTGCGCGGAGACAACGAGACCATGACCATCGGCCGCAACAGCAATGTGCAGGACATGTCGATGCTGCATTCCGACCCCGGCAGCCCGCTCACCGTGGGCGAGAACGTCACCATCGGCCACCAGGTCATGCTGCACGGCTGCACCATCGGCGACAACTCGCTCATCGGCATCCAGGCGGTGGTCTTGAATAACGCGAAGATCGGCCGCAATTCGATCGTTGGCGCCGGCAGCGTGGTCACCGAAGGCAAGGAGTTTCCTGACAACTCCCTCATCTTCGGCTCGCCCGCCAAGGTGATGCGCACGATCAGCGACGAAGACGCCGCCCGCCTGCGCCATGGTTCCGACCATTACGTCGAAAACGCCGTTCGCTATGCGAAGGGCTTGAAGAAAATCGCCTGACCCCGCGCAGGCCCAACAGAAAGAAGAATCCGTTTTGAGCGAGCTGCACAAATTCCTGTTCGATGGCCTGCCGGTGCGCGGCATGATCGTGCGCCTGACAGATGCGTGGCAGGAGATTCTTGCGCGGCGCGCCTCCAACACCGCCACCGGTGCCTACCCGCCTCCCGTGGCCGAGTTGCTCGGCGAGATGACCGCCGCGGCCACGCTGATGCAGTCCAACATCAAGTTCAACGGCGCGCTGATCCTGCAGATCTTCGGCGACGGCCCCGTCAAGGTCGCCGTGGCCGAGGCCAAGCCCGACCTGAGCCTGCGCGCCACCGCCAAGGTGATCGGCGACCTGCCGGCCGATGCGCGCCTGCCCGACATGGTCAACGTGAGCAACAAGGGCCGCTGCGCGATCACGCTCGATCCGAAGGACAAGCTCCCGGGCGCCACCCCCTATCAGGGCGTCGTGCCGCTTTTCGACGACGAAGGCGAGAAGCTCGGCAAGCTCAGCGACGTGCTGCAGCACTACATGCTGCAGAGCGAACAGCTCGACACCACGCTCGTGCTCGCAGCCGACGACAAGGTAGCGGCCGGCCTCTTGATCCAGCGCCTGCCCGTGAAGGGCGAGGGCAACCTCGAAGGCACGTCCGACAAGGACCGCGATCAGGCCAACGAAGACCAGATCGGCTTGAACGAGGACTACAACCGCATCTCGATCCTCGCCTCCAGCCTCACGCGCGACGAGCTGCTCACGCTCGACATCGAAACCATTCTTCGCCGCCTGTTCTGGGAAGAAAAGCTGCTGCGCTTCGAGCCGCAGGCCGGCCCGCAGGGTCCGCACTTCGCATGCACCTGCGGCCGCGAGCGCGTGGCGCAGATGATCCGCGGGCTGGGCGTCGAAGAGGCCGAGGAGATCCTGGCCGAGCGCGGCGACATCGAGGTCGGCTGCGACTTCTGCGGCAAGCAGTACCGCTTCGATGCGGTCGATGCGGCGCAGATTTTCAGGCCGCCTACGGATCAGATTCCGGGCAGTTCGATCGTTCAGTAGGACGCATTGGGACGGTGGGGCGGTGGGGCGGTGAGGCGACCAGCCGCCGCCGAATATCTCGCGCACGTCGATCCAAGGCCCGGTCGAGTGCACACCCGTTGAGACACCACGGTCGGTTGTACTGGCCAAACAGGCTCGCAGAAAGTGCGAGTTCGTCGTACGAACCCAACAAGTTTCGGATGAACTGCACGCGAACGGACCGCATCCGCGTGCATCTGTCCGCAGCACCCATTCATTCGTGAAGTAGTGCCCAAGCGCTGGTGTTTGGCCTTCCCATAATCGCGTCCCTGTTCGCGCGTCTTGTCACAGATTGTTGCGAACTGTCAACTATCCGGGAGCGCCAAAAGAATGAATCGCCATTTGCACCGCATCGTCTTCAATGCCACCAGAGGCATGCGGATGGTGGTTCAGGAGACTGCGACCAGCACCGGCAAAGGCGCCAGCAAGGCGACCTCCACCTCAGGCGGAAGAGCGTTCATCCGCACGGTACTGGCGGCAATGGCGGTGGGCACAGCCAACGCCCAGATCGTCGGAGCGCCCAACGTCCCGGGCAACCTGCGTCCCACCGTGCTGGTGGCGCCGAACGGTGTGCCGCTCATCAACATCCAGACGCCCTCGGCCGCGGGCGTCTCGCGCAACGTCTACAACCAGCTCAACGTCGGGCCCAACGGCGCGATCTTCAACAACAGCCGCACGAACGCACAAACGCAACTCGGTGGCATCGTTCAGGGCAATCCATTCCTCGCCAGGGGGCCGGCGCGAATCATCCTGAACGAAGTCAACGGCGGGAACGTGAGTCAGCTTCGCGGCTACATGGAGGTTGCGGGTCGACGTGCAGAAATCATCATCGCGAATCCGGCCGGCATCAACGTGGACGGTGCGGGCTTCATCAATGCGAGCCGTGCCACGCTGACCACGGGCCTGCCGCAACTCAATGCGTTCGGTGGCCTGGACAACTTCCGGCAACGTGGCCGGCAAGATCGAGCATGCCGGCACCGGAACACTGAACGTCGCAGGCGGCAACTACAGCGGCACCGACGGCCAGATTACAGCCAACGGTGCCTTGGTCGTTGCGATGAAGAATGCGTTCAATCAGGATGGCGGCAAGGCAACGACCAGCGCGAAGCGAATCACCATCGACGCAGGCTCCTTGAGCAACCGCGGCGGGCAGATCGTGCAGACCGGCGCTGATGCTGCACGCATCACCGTCGTGGGCGCCGTGGATAACGGCACGGGGACCATTGCCGCAAACGGCAGCATGAACGTCGCTGCGGGAAGTTGGATCAACCAAGGCGGAACCCTCCGGGCAGCCGAAACCTCCGACCTTGCGTTGAGGGTTGGCGGCCTCCTGGACAACAGCCATAAGGGCGTGATCGGCGCAGGTGGCAACACCACTGTTGCAGCCGGAAGCTTGAACAACAATGCGGGCCGCGTGACCGCTGTCGGTGACCTGAGTGCCATCATCAGCGGCACTGCAACGAACGTCGGCGGCGCGGTGGCCGCCAACGGCAGCATTGCGCTCGTTGCCGATACGTTGGATAACGGCAGAGGGAGCGTCGCAGCCGCCAAGGGCAACCTCAACGTCACCACCACAGGCACGACGACGAACGATGCCGGCACCCTGCAGGCGGGTGCGAAGACCACCCTGAGCAATGGCGGATTGCGCAACGTCGGCGGCAAGGTCCTGGGAGACAGCCTTTCCGTGGAAACCCAAGGCAACGCGTTGAACAATGCGCATGGCGCGCTGGCAGCAACCACGACGGTTGCCTTGAAGTCGGGTGCCTTGGCGAACGATGCCGGCCTGATCCAGTCCGGCGGTGCGATGACCATCGACACCAACGGCAAGGCGCTGACCAACACCAATGCGGCCGGCTACAGCACCAAGCAGGGTGGCATCACGAGCGCGGATACGCTGGACCTGAAGACGGGAACGGTCAATAACGCTGCTGGCTTCATCGGTGCGAAGAGCGTGCTGACCGCCAGCACGCAGGCCTTCTCCAACACGGGCACCGGCGCGGTGCTCGGCCAATCCGGCGTGACGATCAACACCAATGGCGGCGCCTACGACAACAGCGGCGGCCAGACGCTCGCCGTGGGTGACCTGGGCGTCAGCGCGGGCAGCATCGCCAATACCGCAGGCCTGATTCGGTCTGCAGCGACGACCACCCTCAACGCAGGCAGCGTCGCCAACGACAGCACTCAAGGCAAGGACCAGGGTATCGAAGGCAAGAACGTTGCGATCGATACGGGCAGCTTGAACAACACGTCTGGTGCCATTCGCGCGGATGTCGATGCGATCGTCACCAGCGGCGGCACGGTCATGAACACCAACGGCCTGATCTCGGCAGGCAACGAACTGGGCATCCTCGATCGCAACCGCGCGAACCCCGGTGCGAAGACACTGAACCTCGTCAACACCGGTGGCACGATGGTGGCAGACAAGAGCCTGAAGATCGATGCCGCGACTTTCAGCGGTGACGGCAAGGCGGTCTCGGGCAAGAATCTGAGCATTGCGGTCAAGCAGGACATCGTCAACAACGGCGAAGTGGCCGCCAACGGGAACCTGAGCTACACCACCACCGGCAACTTCACGAACAACGGCAAGCTGCTGGCGGGGCAGACACTCGTGGTAGGCGGCAACAACGTCGACAACACCGTCAATGCAGAGATGTCGGGGGCGGACACTGTCGTCAACGCCAGCGGCACGCTCACGAATCGCGGTTTGATCGACAGCAAGGGGGCGACGCAAATCAATGCGGGCACTCTCAACAATATCGGCACTGGTCGCATCTACGGGGATGCGGTCTCCATCGGCACCGGTACGCTCAACAACGATGCCGAGACCGCCACCGGCATCACCAAAGCCGGGACCATTGCGTCACGTGGCGATCTTGATATCGGCGCGAGCACGATCAACAACCGCGAGCATGCGCTGCTCTTCAGCGCCGGGGATATGTACATCGGTGGTGCCCTGGACGCACAGCGCCAAGCGATCGGCAAGGGTGGCGCGCTCAACAACGAGAGTGCCCGCATCGAATCGCTGGGCAGCATGTCCATTGCGATGGGCACCATCGACAACATCGATACGCACATCAAGCTCGGGCCGAAGATCGAGACCAAGCAGTCCTTCAAGAGCATCGGTGTGGAAGGCATCGGCCACTTCAAGCCCGAGGACGTGATCTACACACCGGGCCAGCCCAATCTCCAGATTCGCAATCCCGATGGCACGTGGAGGCCTGCCAACGGGCATATCTGGGGGGTGTGGGACGCAATCGTCACCACCACGGCCGATACGGCCATCGATGCCGATCCTGCCGCCATCGTCGCCGGAAGGGACGTGACCCTCGATGGCAGCGGACGGAATCGCAACAGCCGCATTGTCGCGGGCGGAACCTTGACGGCGCCGGGCATCAGCAACGAGGCGTTGAAAGGCGAGGTCACGACGCAGACTGTTGCCATCGTGCATTCGCGTGCACGCAACCGGGAGCCGGATGTCTTCGTGCCTGCGATCAGAGTGACCAAGGACGTCGGCGCTTATGAGAAGGTGGGCAACCTCAACGCCACCAGGGGCCACGATACGGGCAAAGCCCCTGCTGGCGTGAACGGCGCGACCAACGCCAACGGCATCGGTTCAGTCAAGACGGGAACCAGTGGCGCCACCATCGTGGAGGTTCCGGCGAAGGTGGGCGCAGTGGAGAGCGTGTCCGGGAAAAGCGCCGGCAGCGCCGGTGCCGCCGACGCGGTGCAAGGCATGTCGACGTTGCAAGCCGGCAATGCAAATGCCACGCGTGTATCGATCGGCTCCAGCGGTACGGCCGCAACCGGGACGGCCCAGGCAGGCGCCACCCGCACCATTCCCATGGTTGTGCGCACCAGCAGTCCCGACATCAACATCCCACGCGCCAGCCTGTTCAATATCCGGTCCGAGGCGGGCAGCCGTTACCTGATCGAGACCGATCCGCGCTTTGCGAACTACCGCAGCTGGCTCAGCAGCGACTATTTGCTGAACAACCTCGGGCAGGACCCGAACCACACCCTCAAGCGGCTGGGCGACGGCTTCTACGAACAGAAGCTCATCCGCGAGCAGGTCGCGCAGCTCACGGGTTACCGATTCCTGGATGGCTTTGGCAACGACGACGACCAGTACATCGCGTTGATGAATGCGGGGGTAACGTTTGCCAAGCAATACGGTCTTCGCCCCGGTATCGGTCTGAGCGCGGCGCAGATGGCCCAACTCACCAGCGACATCGTGTGGCTGGTCGAGCAGACGGTGACCCTGCCGGACGGCAGCGCGCAACAGGCCTTGGTGCCGCAGGTGTATGTCCGCGTGCGCCCTGGTGACATCGACGGTTCGGGTGCGCTATTGAGCGCCGATCGTTTGAAGATCGAGGGCGGCGGCGATCTGGCCAACACCGGCACCATCGCCGGGCGCATGCTGGTGAAGATCGACAAGGACAGCATCGACAACCTGGGCGGACGCATCAGCGGCGGCGAGGTCGAACTGATCGCCAAGACCGATATCGACAACGTCGGTGGCGTGATGGATGCGCGTGACAAGCTGACGCTGAAAGCCGGGCGCGACATCAACGTCCGGTCCGCCATGCAGACCGATGGACTCAACACGAACCTGGATCGCACCGCCGGCCTCTACGTGACGAACCTCGGCGGCGCGCTGGTGGCCAGCGCGGGCCGTGACGTGAACCTGATCGGTGCAAGCATCACGAATCAGGGCATGGCGGGCTACACCTCCATCACTGCGACGAACGATATCAACCTGGGCACGGTCACCATGTCTGCGACAACGGTGGCCCGAGGCGACAAATCGAGCTGGCGCTCCACGACGAACCAGGAGCTTGGCACGACGATCTCCACCAACGGAACCACGCTGCTCAAGGCAGACCGTGACGTCAACGCGCGACAAGCGACTGTGAATGTCGGTGGCGGGCTGCTGAGCGTGCGGGCGGATCGGGACATCAACATTGCATCCGGCCAGACGACGACTTCGGGAGACTTCTTCAGGCAATGGAAGAGCAAGAGCCTCATCAGTCGCACCGACAGCAAGCTTTCCGGGAGCTTTGAGAGCAGCACCAGCGTGGGCAGCGTCTTCTCTGGCGGAACGACGTTCATGCATGCCAAACGCGACTTCGCCATGGAGGGATCGCACATCATCGGCAAGCAGGGCGTAGCGATCATCGCGGAGAGGAACCTGTCCGTGGTCGAAGGACGCAACACCGCACGCGCCAGCACAGAGTTCGAGAAGAACAAACGGGGCATCGGCGGCATGGCGGGCTTGCTCACTGGCAATCCGGTCATTCCAGCGTTGCCCTATGGGAAGAAGAGCACCACGGGTGTCGAGATCGAGTCCGACACCGCAGTGGCGAGCACGATCAGCGGTGGTCAGGGAGGGGTGTTGCTGCAAGGCGGCAGCGTGTTCCTGCAAGGCGTGCAGATCGATGCGGCCAAGGACGTCAACATCACCGGCGGCAATGTCGTCGCTCAGGCGGCCACCAACAGCAGCGCGGTGACAGGCACGAGCAGTTCCCGCACCAAGGGCATCGAGCCTGGGAAGATTCTCTGGCATGACCCGAGCACGGGCATCAACGCGAAGAAAACGACCGAGACCAAGATCGAGGACAGCACGCTGACGCGCACCACGATCACGGGGGCCAATGTGAACATCTCGGCGGCCGATACGTTGGCGATGGCCGCCACAACGGTCAATACGCCAGGCAAGCTGACGCTAGAGGCCGATCAACTCATCCTCGGCACGCAGACGACGGAGCACAGAGAGCAGACCACCAGCCAAGGGCGTGACCTGGGCTATCAGAAGAACAAGGACAAGGGCACTCAGGACCAGACGACGAACTACAACCAGTTCAATGTCGGGAATCTGGCGGTCACGGCGAACCGCATCCAGGCTGGACTGGGGGCCAGAGACAGCATCGAAGAGCTGGCCAAGCAGCCGGGCATGGACTGGGTCAAGCAGATCACCAATGACCCCAAGCTCAATGACAAGATCGACTGGACCAAGGTCGAGGAAGTTCACAAGAACTGGAACTACAGCCAGCAAGGATTGACGCCGGAGGGGGCGGCCATTGTGACGTTGGTGGCCGCGTACTTCACAGCGGGCGCGGCCTCGAGCATCGGTGGCGCGGCTGGCAATGCCGCTGCAGTGGGGGCAGGCCAAGGCGTGGCACTGACGAGCGGCGGGGCATTTTTGACTGGGACTGGCATCACGATCTCGGGTGCTGTTAGTGGAGCGGTTGCTGCTGGTCTTACAGCTTTGGCAGGTCAAGTGGCCGTAGCGCTCCTCAATAACCAAGGAGATCTCGGCGCCGCTCTGCGCGACTTGGGCAGCAGCGCCAATGTGAAGAACCTGCTAACGGCCGTCGTAACGGGTGGTGTGCTCGGTGCGATGGATCTCAATCCGACGGGCGGTCCCACCCTCGGTGGGGGCGCACAGTCGCTCCCGGCTCAACTGCGGCAGAACCTGGTTGCAGGTGCCGCGCGGGCTGTGATCGGGACAGCGATCAATGGGGGTAGTTTTGAGAAGAACCTAAAGGACAGTCTAAAGAACGCCATTCTCGACACGGTGGCGGCTCAAACAGCGTATGAAATTGGAAATCTGACCCAGAGCGGCGTGCTTGACGATTTCACAAACAAGGTCGCGCATGCGATTGCCGGCTGCATGGTCGGAGTCGTTCGGGCAGACAACGGGGCTGGGTGCGGTGCGGGTGCGTTGGGTGCAGCCATTGGCGAGTTGGCTGCCGAGACCTATGGCAAACATGCGGACACGACGCAATTTGCAGCCCTGATTTCCGGTCTAGCTGTTGCGATCACGGGCGGTGATGCTGCGCAGATCAATCTTGGCAGTCAAGCAGGGGCGAATGCGGCGGCAAATAACTATTTGAGTCATTCACCTTTTGCAAGCGTGCGGATCGCTGTTGCTAAGGAGAATGCAAGGTTAACGGCCGAGTGCGGAGCAGATTGTAGTGAGGCGGATTTTCAGCGCATTGACCAGCAGGTAGCAAAGGTTGAGCGTGTGGCCACTCTGGCGGCCATTGCACAGCTCTCCACAATGACCGAGGATCAGGCCAAACAGTTGGCGCAATTGATCACTGAGCTCGTGCCAATTTACGGCACTGGTGAGTCTTTGATTCAGTTGATAACGGGTAATAGCTCAATTACTGGGGAGGATGCCAATCGCTTTTGGTCGGCCGTGGGATTGGTTCCAATTGCGGGGGGGATGGTTCGTCGCGCCGGAGAGCCTGCAGTGGATGCGATTGCGGGTTGGATGCGAACCTCAGGAAAAGCGGTAGAAGTTGCAACCTCCTCCAATTATCGAACTCTGTTCATGAAGGCCAGACCAGACCTTCCTGCGGGATGGCAGGTTCATCACAGCATGCCGCAGAAATATGAAGAGCTCTTGCGGGTCGCAGGTGTAAATGTGAATGATGTGCAATTTCTTCGAGGAGTTGCTCCAGACGTTCACACTAAAATAACTACAGAGTGGGCAAGATTTGATAAGGCGGCTGGAGGAAATCCATCGGCGCCTCAAGTTGCAGAGTTTGCGAAGCAACTCGATCGAAAATATGGCGGGGATTTTGTGTGGCCCGGCTACTAAAAGGAATTTCAATGAACGTCACTAAGATTGATTTATTTGAAGATATTGCGGTGTCAATGGAGTTTTGGACCAAATCCGCGTCAAAAGCATTAACAGACAGACACGCCAATTTGGGATGGGTCGAAGAAGAAGAGCCATATAAAAAGATTCAGGAGGCGCTGATGGATTCAGGCGTGAACGAGCTGGATGTTGCGAAGGTTTTCTCAGAATTATTTCGAGGATTCGCAGTTTCATTTTTGACAGCCTTGGATGGTGGCACGGCGCTCGCGGAAAAGGGACGGATATATGTCGTTGATGAAAATGATGTTCGCTTGGGAGAAGGATTGCATCAAGACTTTGTTGGACATCTATTGGACACGGGGCGCCTCTGATGCCTCTCGCACCAACCCCAGAACATTTGTGTGCAGACTCCATCGGTTGTCGCGCGTCTGCGGGGTCTTGAGGCTTTCTGAGCTGGGGCGACTGGATCCTTAGCGCTGGGCGCTTAGCCCGCGCAATGCACGTAGATAGAAGAAACAAGCAGGGAGAGAAATTGAAAACGAATTCGCGCGCGATGCTGGCCGGCGTGCTGTTGGGCGGCCCACTGTGGGCTCACGCCCAGGCTCCCAGCACACCGCAACCCTTCGTCGAGCAACAGCGCCAGCAGGAGCGCGAACGCGCCTTGCGCGAGCAGAACGAACGTACTGTTGACCAGCGCCCCCAAGCTGCCCCGCCAGCACCCGCACAGCGCATCCCAGAATCCGAGTCCCCGTGCTTTCGCATCGACCGCGTACTGCTGGCAGGCGAGCAGTCCGAAGCCTTCCAATGGGTCGTCGCCGATCTGTCGGGCCCCGATGGCAACGACTCACCCATTGGCCGATGCCTCGGCACCGCCGGTGTCAACGTCGTTCTCGCGCGAGCGCAGCAAGCCGCGATTGCTCGCGGTTACGTCACGACCTCAGCTGCTCTGAAGTGATTAAAAAGTTTCAAACAAATTACCCAAATATAAAAATTAATATGTTCGATAATTCTGGAAAGCTTGTTCCGATTGATTAAAGGTCTTAAATAATGACGCACGCAAAAAGAAGCACTTATCAAGATATGAAAAATCAAGCATTAGATGCATACTATGAATTTTGTCGAGATGAAGTAGGGGGCGGAAATTCATCTCACATGCAAGTGCTGGCGCGAATCAATGATCATTTCGAAGGAGCACTCAATCATCCTATTGAGGAATTGATGTTTTGTGTAATAGAGCTAATTTTATCGGGCGGCTGGCATGAAGATGTGGAGAGAAACTGTCGTTTATGGATTGAGGCCTGGAAAGTGAATAACGATATTAATGACTTGTTTGATGAAATCTCGATCGAAGAGATGGAGTTGTTTATGCACGATGCCAAGGTTCTTAAGTTATTTTAAATCATTGATTTAAAATGAGACATTCACCCACTTGGCAGGATTGCGCGCTCATATTGAAAGAAATCGCTTTACTACGGCGCCGATTCGAGTGGTGAGGCGTCGTGGAGCGTGCCAGCAAATCCGGAGCATCGCTGGTCGAGCTTCAATGAAATGTTCGAGCACCCGCAGCAGATCGCCGAGAGTTATGACTACGCGGTCAACGCTCTAGCAAAAAAAAGATCGCTTAGAACATTCGTGCGCAAGCTCCACCAGCTTCTGCACGGTCTGCCGGGTCTTGAGGCTTTAGCTGGGTGGGGTCACTGGATCCTCGGCGCTGAGCGCGTAGCCCGCGCAATGCACGTAGGTAGAAGAAACAAGCAGGGAGAGAAATTGAAAACGAATTCGCGAGCGATGCTGGCCGGCGTGCTGTTGGGCGGCCCACTGTGGGCTCACGCCCAGGCTCCCAGCACACCGCAACCCTTCGTCGAGCAACAGCGCCAGCAGGAGCGCGAACGCGCCTTGCGCGAGCAGAACGAACGTACTGTTGACCAGCGCCCCCAAGCTGCCCCGCCAGCACCCGCACAGCGCATCCCCGAATCCGAGTCCCCGTGCTTTCGCATCGACCGCGTACTGCTGGCAGGCGAGCAGTCCGAAGCCTTCCAATGGGTCGTCGCCGATCTGTCGGGCCCCGATGGCAACGACTCACCCATTGGCCGATGCCTCGGCACCGCCGGTGTCAACGTCGTTCTCGCGCGAGCGCAGCAAGCCGCGATTGCTCGCGGTTACGTCACGACCCGCGTTCTCGCCGCGCCCCAGGATCTCTCCACCGGCACATTGACGCTCTCGCTGGTGCCGGGGCGCATCGCCGCCATTCGCCTGACGCCGGATTCTTCGTCCACGTTGCTCGGCAGTTCCGCCTTGCTGACCACGGCGATCCCTGCACGCGTTGGCGATCTATTGAACCTGCGCGACATCGAGCAAGGCCTCGAGAACTTGAAGCGCGCACCCACCGCCGAAGCCGACATCCAGATCGAACCATCGACAGCGCCGAACGCCAGGCCTGGCGACAGCGATCTGGTCGTCAAGTACGTTCAATCCAAGAAATGGCGCGTCAATCTGAGCCTGGACGACAGTGGCACCAAGGCCACAGGCCGCAATCAAGCCGGCGTTACCGCATCGTTTGACAACCCCTTGGGTCTGAACGACCTGTTCTACGTCAGCGCCAACCACAGCATCAACAGTCACTTCCTTTGGGAACCGAGCTACGGCACCGAAGGCCAGGTCGCGCACTACTCGCTGCCCTTCGGCTATTGGATGCTCGGCTTCACTGCATCGAACAGCCAGTATCACCAGAGCATCGCCGGTCTGAACGGCGATATCGTCTACGCCGGCAAGACCAGCAACGCCGAGGTCAAGCTCTCGCGCCTGGTCTACCGCGATCAAAGCCGCAAGACGACGGTGGCGATCAAGGGCTTTCGCCGCGAGTCGCGCAGCTTCATCGAAGACCTGGAACTGGACGTGCAGCACCGCGTGGCCGGTGGCTGGGAGCTGAGCCTGAATCACAAGGAGTACATCGGTGAGGCGACGCTCGAAGGCACGCTGGCCTACAAGCGTGGCACCCGCGCTTTTGGCGCCAAAGAATCGTCGGAAGAGATCGCCTATCGCAATCGCGACGATCTGAATGACCCGCTGGAGGGCACTTCGCGCCTGAAGCTCTACACCGCCGACATCAGCCTCAACGCGCCATTCAAGCTCGGCGAGCAAAAGCTGCGGTACTCGGGCCTCATTCGCGCCCAGTGGAACCGCACGCCGCTGACACCGCAGGATCGCTTCGCCATCGGCGGGCGCTACACAGTGCGCGGCTTCGATGGCGAGGCGAACCTGATGGGCGAGCGCGGCTGGCTGCTGCGCAATGACATCGGCTGGGCCATGGGACAGAGCGGCGCCGAGCTCTATGCGGGTATGGACTACGGCCACGTCGGCGGGCGTTCCACCATCGACACGCTCGGCCAGAACCTGGCGGGGGCCGTGGTCGGTGTGCGCGGCCAGTGGAGCAAGTTGAGCTACGACTTCTTCGTCGGTGCACCCATCAGCAAGCCCGAGGGCTATCGCACCGCGAAGGTCACGCTCGGCTTCAATTTGAACGCGAGCTTTTGATCAAGGGAGGTTTTTCCAATGCAAACAAAGACAGAAAAAATATCAATGAACACTGCTGCTGCCCTGCGACGGGGTGCACTCGGCATCGCACTTCTCCTGACCGCATGCGTCACCCAACCGCCGCTGGCAGCGACCCAACCGGACGAAGCGGCTGCCTCGGCGCCCGCGCTGAGCAGTTACGCCGCAGCCGACGGCCTCGTGCCGGTAGGCACGACCAAGGTGCGTCTGCGCGGCAAGTCTTATCCCGACGGCTTCGATCGGTTGCGCATCGTGCGCCGCGATCACACGGGCCGTGCCGTTGCGGCGCAGGTGGCGCTCAATGTCGGTCTTGCGGCGGTCACGGGGCGGGTGGGCGGTTTCGCGGCAGAAGGCTTCTCCAAGGACAACCTGGTCGGCGACCCGGTATTGGAACTGGCAGGGCAGCCATGGGCGAATAACCCCGGCATGAAGGAATTACCTGAGGCGCTCAATGAGATCGCCACCCGTGTCTATGCGGCCCGAGCGTGGAAGGAACTGGAGCGGGGCCGCAGCGAAAGCGGATGGACGCGCGAAGACATGGTTGCTGCCGCGCAGTTGCCTGCCGAGGCCGACGCGCCGATCAACCCCGGCGCATGGCGACTCGTCTACGAAAACCTGTCGGGCCAGGACGAGTTGTACCGCCTGCAGTTCAGCGCCGGCTTGGCCTTGGCAAGCCTGCGTTTCGGTCTTCCGCCCATGCCGGCCAATTGCTTCTATCAGTCGGAGCCGGTGGCTTGGACCACATGGCAAGCCGACGGCTGGCTGCGTCTGCGCGAGGAACGCGCCAAGGCCTTGGCGAAGTGCGTCGAGACGCTAGGCCAAACCAAAGCGCGTCTGTGGTGACGGGTGTTCCTCGCAGCCGCCAGGAATATTCAGCCGAACGGCATGCGGTATCGGCATCGTTGAAGCGGTACGGCGCGTTCCCGTAGTCCATCGCATTGCAGTGCAGTGGAAGAGCACGCTGCCGCTTCAAAGCAGGAACGTCGCGTGGTTGCGGTTCTAGTTCTATGACGCGGGGAGTCCGGTTATCGCAATGCTGCGCAACGACATCAGCGTTGGGCTAACGCATCACCTTCACCATCGCCGCCAACCGCTCGTTCGCAAAGCCCGCATCCAGCGACCGCTTGAACAACCCCATCAGGAAATCCGGAAAGCTCGCATCGAGCCCGGCTTCCCGCGCCTGCTTCACGAAGAGCCGCCCCGCGCCCGCGCAGGTGGCCATCGAGCTCTCGGGTTCGCCGTAGCGGTCGGCGTGGATGGCCAGGCCCTCGGCGCTGATCATTTCGCCGAGCACCGGCGAGATCGCGCCGATCATCTGCGAGAAGGCGGCCACGCCGAGCCCTTCGGATTCGCAGATGCGCACGCCGTGAAAGAACCCGCTCATCGCGCCGAACATGCAAGAGAGCGTGGCGAGGTCCCACGCGGCCGCGTTGCCGATGGGCTCGCCCATGTACTGGATGTTCCCGGCGATGGCTTCGAGCACCGGACGGCAGGCGGCGAGGGCGCGCTCTTCGCCGGAGATGAAGAGCGGCGTGTCGGGCCGGCCGATCTGGCCGGGCGTGGCGAGGAGGGCGCCGTCGAGATACGCGACGCCGCCGAGGGCTGCCCAGTCGTCGCGCGCGTCCTGCGGGGTGCCGGTGCTCAATTGCACCAGCACCTTGCCGCGCAGCGCGTCGGCCACGCCGGGCGCGGCGAGGATGGCGCGCCAAGCCGTGTAGTCCGCCACGCAGACCAGCACGACGGGGCTGGCCTGCACCGCGGCGAGCGCACCGGGTGCGAGCACCGTGCCCTGGTTCAGTAAAGGCTTCGCGCGTTCGGCGGTGCGGTTCCATACCGTCAGCGTGAATTTCGATTGCAGGGCGCGTGCGAGGGCGATGCCCATGGGGCCGAGGCCGATGAGGGAAACGTCGGTCATTTCGTGTGTTCCTTTGGGTGCGGATTTCAGGCGGCGGCCGGGGTGAGCTTCTGCCCCAGCCCGCCATCGACGGTGAGCCGGGCGCCCGTCGTGAAGGTCGCCTCGAAGGCGAAGAAGAGCACCGCGCGCGCCACCTCGGCTGCCGTGCCATGCCGCCGCATCGGCGTGATCTGGTCGCCCACGCGGATGAACTCCGCGCGCTCCTCGGCCGTAGCATCGGCGATGCCCAGCGTGGGCGTGTCGATGAACCCCGGGCTCACCACGTTGACGCGGATGCCGCGCGTCACCAGCTCGGCCGCGAAGCCCGAGGCGAACGAGCGCAGCGCGGCTTTCGTGCCGCTGTAGACGCTCATGCCGTGCATGCCGCCCTCGTCGGCGATGGACGAGGTGAAGACGATCGCGCTGCCCTGCGGCATCAACGGTGCGAGGCGCTGCACTGTGAAGAACGGGCCCTTGGTGTTGATCGCGAAAGCGCGGTCGTAGCCCGCTTCGGTCACCTGCGCGAAGGGCTCCAGTGTCGCGATGCCGGCGTTGATGTGCAGCAGGTCGATGCGGCCGAAGCGCTCGCGCGCCGTGACGGCGAGGGCATCGATGTCGGCGAGCGAGGCCGCATCGGACGCAAGCACATGGGCGCCGGGGCCCAGCGTGCGGCGCGCGGCTTCGAGGTTCTCTGGGTTGCGCCCGGTCACCAGCACTTCGGCGCCGCCTTCGATCAGCGCCTGTGCCGTCGCCAGTCCCATGCCGATGGTGCCGCCGGTGATGACGGCCTTCTTGCCCGCGTAGGGTTTGTTCATGGTTCGCATGCCTTGAAACGATTGGAGTTCATGGCTGCGAATGATCGGGATTGCCGCGCAAAAGGTCGCGCACATTCGGCCGTGCGGGAGCACAAACGGACGATGGCATGCGGCGCGGTCGCGGCAGATAATCTTTCCGATGAGCTACAACGACCTGGCACTGACGGCCGACAGCTTCGTGATGCCCGCACCCTCCGGCCTGCGCGTCGACATGCGCCAGACCCCGGCCGGCGTGGTCGGCTACGAGGCCTTGCCCGACCACCGCATCAAGCTGCACGCGGGCGCACCTGTGCCGGGCGCCTGCCGGCTGCACAAGTTTCTCTACACGCGCGGCGACCTCGACATCCTGCCGGCCGGCGCGACCGACGTCTGGCACGAGGAGGCGCCCAGCACCTCGATCGTCGTGCGCATGGCGCCCTCGCTGCTGCAGCGCACCGCCGACGAGATGGCCCTGCCCGCCGAGCGTGCGCGGCTCGGCGAACGCCACCAGTTCCGCGATGCGCAGATCGAGCACATCGCCCTCGCGCTCGATGCCGAGCGGCGCGCGGGATTTCCGAACGGCACGCTGTACACCGACAGCCTGGGCACCGCGCTGGCAGTGCACTTGATTGCGGGACAGAAGGTCGAGGCGGCGCCCGTGCAGGGGCTGTCGCGGCCGCAACTGCGGCGTGTGACGGAGTACATCGAGGCGAATCTGGACGGCAATCTGTCGCTGTCCGCGCTGGCGGACATCGCAGGCCTGAGCGCCTCGCACCTGAAGACGCAATTCAAGCGCTCCACCGGCCTGCCGGTGCATGAGTACGTGGTGCACCGGCGCGTGGACCGCGCGCGCGGCCTGCTGCTGCGCAGCGCGATGCCGGCGAGCCTCGTGGCGCTGGAGAGCGGTTTCTCGCACCAGAGCCACATGGCGCGGTGCATGCGCCGCGTGCTCGGTGTGACGCCGGGCGAGGTGCGGCGCGCTGGTTGACCGCTGCTGCGCTCAGCGGGCTTCGTTGTCGAAGCCGCTGAATTCGATGTCCGGCGCGCTCGTGTTGTGCTTCGAAGGCAGGCTGCGGCCGAAGCGCACCTGCGTGGCGTTGAGCGACTTCACTTCGGGCAAGGATCTGGCCTGCGATGCGGCGCCCGGCGACTCCTGCCAGCGCACTTCGCTCATATCGGCGTTGTCGGGCGTGACGTACATCGAGCGCAGCACCGCGAAGGGTTGCGCGCTCGCAGTGGGCTTCGACAGCGTCACATCCAGCGCCGTGCGCTTGCGGCTGATCTCGTCCACGCGCGCTACCGCGCTGCCGCCGTTCGTGAAGCGCAGGTGGATCGCCAGTGGCTTGGGCACCACGCGGATCGACGCGATGTTCACCACCGGCCGCCCGGCCTGCTCGACGGGCCCGAGCAGGAACGACGAGCCGTACACGCCGTCGCCGAAGCGCGCCTCGGGCAGCGGCTTCAGGCGCCAGTAACCGTCGGAGGGATACAGCACGATGGCCTCCAGCGCCTTGCCGTTCTCCTTCTTGAACACCTGCAGCAGGTGAAAGCCGCGGTCGCTGCGTTTGCCTACCTGCACCGGCACGCGCTGCGGCCGCCAGAAGGTGGGCAGCGTCATGCCGACGATGCGCCACTCGGCGTTGTCCAGCAGCACCACGGTGCGCTTCTTGAAGCGGTGCGCGGGATCGGTGGGGTGTGTGCCGCCATCGAAATTGCAGCCAGAAAAATCAGGCGCGGTGACGTCGTTGCCGATCTTGTCGAGGTAGTCGGGCTGCAGCGCCTCGATGCGCATGTGGCGGATGCCCTCGCCACGCAGCACCATGGAGACGTTGTCTTCCTCGGCGCAGGCGGTGGTCGTGGTGCCGTTCTCGACAGTGGCGGCGACGGGGGCTGCGAGGGCAGGGCCGGCCGACAGTAGCGCGGCGATAAAAAAGGGCAGGAGGGAGGCGGTGCGCGGGGCGGGGTGCAGGGGCATCAGGTCTCCGTGGAAGAAGAACGGCGGCTTGCTTATTCGCGCCGCCCGATCAGGTCTGTGAAAAGCCGATGTTCGCATTCCGGGTCGGAACACTTCTCGCAAGGCCATGTCCACGCGGCGGGCTTTGCGTCGGCCTTGCCACTCGCACGCGCACGGGTTTCGCGGTCTTCGCCACTGGCGATCGAGTTGATGGCGTTCCACGCGTTGGCCAGGCGTTCGCCGCCGGTGCCGTGCACGACGGTGAACGAGAGCTTCGCGCCCGTCAGCGCTGCGCGCACGAGCGTGTCGGTCGGCTGGCGGGCATGGGGGCCGTCGCGCAGGTGGTCGGCGACCCAGGGAATGTCGAGCGCGGTGAGCAGCGTGATGGCGTAGCGCCGCTGGGCTGCGAGGGCGCCGGCGTAGAGCGAGCGGTCGTCGAAGAGCTGCTCGCTGTAGACCGCGGTCATGAGCGCGGTGGTGTCGGCGATCACGACGCCGGTTGCTGCTGCGGCGTCGATGCGGCGCGTCTGTTCGTCGGCAATGGCCTGCTGCTCGTCGGGGCGCGGCGTGCGGCCTTCGCGATCGCACCATTCGCGCAGGTACTCGCCCACCAGCGTGGCCGGAATGCCGCGCTCCTGCAGGCGCTGTGCGATGGCGCGCGCCAGTTCGGTCTTGCCGGTGCTCTCGGCGCCCAGCACCGCGATGACGCAACCGGTCGGCAGCATCGGCGTCATGCGCGCTCCAGCGCCGGCAGGCGCTGCCGCCATGCCAGGTAGCCGGCCACGCTGAGCACCGCGAACACGGCGTACAGGCCGACGGTGAGCCACAGGCCCTTGTGGATGAACAGGCCCACGCTCACGACGTTCACCGCCAGCCAGATGAGCCAGTTCTCGATGAACTTGCGCCCGAGCAGGAACTGGCCGATGAGGCTGAGGCCGGTGGCGAAACCGTCCCACCACGGCACGTCGGTGTCGGTGAAACGGCCAAGGAAGAGGGCGACCGCGGGCCATGCGATGGCGCAGGCGACCAGGGTCAGCGTGATGCCGCGCGACGACAGCCGGCTGACATGCAGCGCGCTGCCGTCACTGCGATGGCCGCTCAGCCATTGGAACCAGCCCCAGAGCGCGACGAAGGCGAAGAACACCTGCAGCGACGCATCGCCATAGATGCGCGCCTTGGCGAAGACCGCGACGTAGAGCAGCGAACTGGCGATGGCCAGCGGCCAGCCCCAGTGGATCTCGCGCATGTTGCAGCCGACCATCGCGAGCGCGAGGACGGCGGCCACGAGTTCGAGCCAGCTGACGGGGGAGCCCCAGAGCGCGAAGGCGGGGGCCGAGAGGAACTCGGGCATCAGCAGGCGGAGTGTTGAAGGGTCAGTGCGCGATCTGCACGAATACTTCGTTCGGCTTGACCATGCCGAGTTCCGCTCGCGCACGTTCTTCGACCATCTCGAGCCCGTCCTTCAGGTCGTTGACCTCCGAGGCCAGCCGCTCGTTGGTGATCGTGGCCTTGGCGTTCGCTTCCTTCTGATCGGTCAGCTTGGTCTGCAGTTGCACGACGTCGCGCACGCTGCCGCGCCCGTTCCACAGCTGCCACTGGAGAACGACCAGCAGGAGCAGCAGGACGATGGGAGGAACGAAGCGCGCGCGCATGAATGAGTGTCTGTCTACGCCACCCGCACACCGGGGCCGCCGCGCTGCCGTTCCGGATGGAGCGGCGAAGTGCGTGGCCTGGCGAGCCGGGTGGCTGGCATCACTTGAGGTTGTAGAACGCGCCGCGGCCCGGGTAGCTGGCGATGTCGCCGAGGTCTTCTTCGATGCGCAGCAGCTGGTTGTACTTGGCGATGCGGTCCGAACGCGAGAGCGAGCCGGTCTTGATCTGGCCGGCGTTGGTGCCAACGGCGATGTCGGCGATGGTGCTGTCCTCGGTTTCGCCCGAGCGGTGCGAAATGACGGCCGTGTAGCCCGCGCGCTTGGCCATCTCGATGGCGGCGAAGGTCTCGGTGAGCGTGCCGATCTGGTTGATCTTGATCAGGATCGAGTTGGCAATGCCCTTGTCGATGCCCTCTTGCAGGATCTTGGTGTTGGTGACGAACAGGTCGTCGCCCACCAGCTGCACGCGCTTGCCCAGACGCTCGGTCAGGTGCTTCCAGCCGTCCCAGTCGCCTTCATGCATGCCGTCTTCGATGCTGATGATCGGGTACTTGTCGACCCAGTTGGCGAGCATGTCGGTCCAGCTTTCGGCCGACAGCGACAGGTTCTCGCCCGACAGCACGTACTTGCCGTCCTTGTAGAACTCGCTGGCCGCGCAATCGAGGCCCAGGGCGATCTGCTCGCCCGCGGTGTAGCCGGCCTTGTCGATGGCTTCCAGGATGAGCTGGATGGCCGCTTCATGGCTCTCGACGCTGGGGGCGAAGCCGCCTTCGTCGCCGACCGCCGTGCTGATGCCGCGGTCGCCCAGGATCTTCTTCAGGGCATGGAACACTTCGGCGCCATAGCGCACGGCCTCGCGGAAGCTCTTGGCGCCCACGGGGATGATCATGAACTCTTGCAGGTCGAGGCTGTTGTTGGCGTGCGCGCCGCCGTTGATGACGTTCATCATCGGCACTGGCAGCTGCATGCCACCCATGCCGCCGAAATAACGGTACAGCGGCAGGCCCGACTCTTCGGCCGCGGCGCGGGCCACGGCCATCGAGACGGCGAGGGTGGCGTTGGCGCCGAGGCGCGCCTTGTTGTCGGTGCCGTCCAGGTCGATCATCGTGCGATCGAGAAAGGCCTGTTCGCTGGCATCGAGGCCGAGCACGGCTTCGGAGATCTCGGTGTTGATGTTCTCGACGGCCTTCAGCACGCCCTTGCCGAGATAGCGGCTCTTGTCGCCGTCGCGCAGCTCGATGGCTTCGCGCGAGCCGGTCGATGCGCCCGAGGGCACGGCCGCACGGCCCATGGTGCCCGACTCGAGCAGCACGTCGCACTCGACGGTGGGGTTGCCTCGGCTGTCGAGAATTTCGCGGCCGACGATGTCAACGATTGCACTCATCTTTTGTCTTTCTCAAATAAAACGGATCACACACCTTCGACAACGATCATGCGCATGATCGCGGCGCCCTGACGCGCTGTGCGCGCCTTGCCGTATTCGGGCGATTCATTGAATTTCTTTGCGGCTTCGACGCTCGGGAACTTGAGGATC
Organism: Variovorax paradoxus EPS; assembly: GCF_000184745.1. Classification (NCBI taxonomy): domain Bacteria; kingdom Pseudomonadati; phylum Pseudomonadota; class Betaproteobacteria; order Burkholderiales; family Comamonadaceae; genus Variovorax; species Variovorax paradoxus. The sequence continues at coordinate 2,358,569 of NC_014931.1, forward strand.
ACGATGCGCTGCGGCGCCCAGTCGCCTTCGAGCACTTCGACCTTGCCGCCGCGCGCGCACACCTCGGCACCGTGCGCCTTCATGGCTTCGGTGGACCACTTCTTGTAGTCCTCGTACTGCACCGGGTTGGTGACTTCGACGTTGGCGATGATGTAGGCGCTGGTCATTGCTGAAAGATGTCCTCGAGAAAAGCGTTTTTCTTGGTGACCCGGTCGAGCGCGACGAGCGTCTCGAGCAGGGCCTTCATGTGCTTGAGCGGCACGGCGTTGGGGCCGTCGCTCAATGCCTTGGCGGGATCGGGGTGCGTTTCCATCTGCAGCTGCTCGGATTCGATCACGCAGGGGCCGGCGATCAGGAAGAAGGGCTGGTTCAGCCCGACGTCGAACCCGCAGAGCCTCATTCGGACGCCTCCACGCTGCGCACTGCGGTGTTCGCCTTCGAAACGCCCCAACGGCTCATGCAACAGCCTTCAGGCTCTTCGAGCCGCCCGCGCCCTGTGCCTTGTGATCGAGTGCTGCCTTGATGAACGCGTTGAAGAGCGGGTGGCCGCCCCATGGCGTCGACTTGAATTCGGGGTGGAACTGCACGCCCATGAACCAGGGGTGCACGTCTTGCGGCAGCTCGACGATTTCGGTCAGGTGCTCGCGCTGCGTGAGCGCGGAGATCACGAGGCCGGCGGCGCGCAGCTCGTCCAGATAGTTGACGTTGGCTTCGTAGCGATGGCGATGGCGTTCGGTGACCACGTCGCCGTAGATGCTGTGGGCCAAGGTGCCCGGCGAGACATCGGAGCTCTGGGCGCCAAGGCGCATGGTGCCGCCCAGGTCGGACTTCGCGTCGCGCGTCTTCACGGTGCCGTCGGCGTCCTTCCATTCGGTGATCAGCGCGATCACGGGGGTGGGCGTCTCGGGGTCGAACTCGGTGCTGTTGGCGTTCTTCAGGCCCGCCACGTGGCGTGCGTATTCGATGGTGGCCACCTGCATGCCCAGGCAGATGCCCAGGTACGGCACCTTGCCTTCGCGGGCGAAGCGGGCCGCGGAAATCTTGCCTTCCACGCCGCGCTGGCCGAAGCCGCCGGGCACGAGGATGGCGTCGTACTTCGCGAGGCGCGAGACGTCTTGCGCGGAAATGGTTTCGGAGTCGATGTAGTCGATCTTCACGCGCGCATGGTTCTTCATGCCGGCGTGGCGCAGCGCCTCGTTGAGCGACTTGTAGCTGTCCGACAGGTCGACGTACTTGCCGACCATGGCGATCGAGACTTCCTGCTGCGGATGCTCTACCTCGTAGACCAGGTCGTCCCAGCGCTGCAGCTTGGCGGGCGGGGTGTTGATGCGCAGCTTGTCGCAGATGAGGCCGTCCAGGCCCTGCTCGTGCAGCATGCGGGGCACCTTGTAGATGGTGTCCACGTCCCACATCGAGATCACGCCCCATTCGGGCACGTTCGAGAACAGCGAGATCTTGGCGCGCTCATCGTCGGGGATCGGGCGGTCGGCGCGGCACAGCAGCACATCGGCCTGGATGCCGATGGCGCGCAGTTCCTTGGCCGTGTGCTGGGTGGGCTTGGTCTTGAGTTCGCCGGCGGCGGCGATCCAGGGCACGTACGACAGGTGCACGAAGGCGGAGTTGTTCGGGCCGTTGCGCAGGCTCATCTGGCGCACGGCTTCCAGGAAGGGCAGCGACTCGATGTCGCCGACCGTGCCGCCGATCTCGACGATGGCCACGTCGACCTCGTGCGAGGTGCCGATGCCGGCGCCGCGCTTGATGTATTCCTGGATTTCGTTGGTGATGTGCGGGATCACCTGCACCGTCTTGCCGAGGTAGTCGCCGCGGCGTTCCTTCTCGAGCACGGTCTTGTAGATCTGGCCGGTCGTGAAGTTGTTGGCCTTGCGCATCCGCGTGTTGATGAAGCGCTCGTAGTGGCCGAGGTCGAGGTCGGTCTCGGCGCCGTCATCGGTGACGAACACCTCGCCATGCTGGAAGGGCGACATCGTGCCGGGGTCGACATTGATGTACGGATCAAGCTTGATGAGGGTGACTTGGAGGCCGCGCGATTCGAGGATCGCAGCGAGAGAGGCGGAGGCGATTCCCTTGCCAAGGGAAGATACGACACCACCGGTGACGAAGACAAATTTGGTCATGCCAGTTCCGGATGCGTGAATCCGGGCAGTGGGAAATTGCGATTATAGGTGTGCCCTTTGCGACACCTTCCGCCGAGGGCTTGTTGCCATTTGTTCGATGGCCTATGAGCAACAATACGGCCCATGCAAGATCTCGCCGGAAAACACATCGTCCTGGGACTCACGGGCGGCATCGCCTGCTACAAGTCGGCCGAGCTTTGCCGGCTCTTCGTGAAGGCCGGCGCCACCGTCCAGGTCGTGATGACCGAGGCGGCCGAGCAGTTCATCACGCCGGTGACGATGCAGGCGCTTTCCGGCCGCACGGTCTACACCTCGCAGTGGGACACCCGCGAGCCCAACAACATGCCGCACATCAACCTGAGCCGAGAGGCCGACGCGATCGTGCTGGCGCCGTGCAGCGCCGACTTCATCGCCCGCCTGGTGCAGGGCCGCTCCGACGACCTGCTGAGCCTGATGTGCCTGGCCCGCCCGATGGACCGCATTCCGCTCCTGATCGCGCCCGCCATGAACCGCGAGATGTGGGCCCACCCGGCCACTCAGCGCAACCTGATGCAGGTGTCGGCCGACGGCGCGACCGTGCTGGGCGTGGGCAGCGGCTGGCAAGCGTGCGGGGAGACCGGCGACGGGCGCATGCTCGAGCCTGCGCAACTGCTCGAGGACATCACGGCTTTCTTTCAGCCCAAGCTGCTGGCGGGGCAGAAGGTGCTGGTCACCGCGGGCCCGACCTTCGAGGCGCTGGACCCGATTCGCGGCATCACCAATCACTCGTCCGGTAAGATGGGCTTTGCCATTGCCCGCGCCGCCCGCGAGGCCGGTGCCGAAGTCACGCTGGTGGCCGGCCCCGTGCACCTGCCGACGCCGCGCGGCGTGACCCGCGTCGATGTGCTGTCCGCTCAGGACATGCTCGAAGCCACCGCCCGTGCAGCGCAGAGTGCTAGCATTTTTGTAGCTACCGCCGCCGTCGCCGACTGGCGCCCGGCCACGCACAGCGACCAGAAGATCAAGAAGGACGGCAGCGGCAAGACGCCGGTGCTCGACTTCGTCGAGAACGCCGACATCCTGCTCACGGTCGCCAAGAGCGAGCGGGCCCAGGCCAAGAAGCTGTTCTGCGTCGGCTTCGCGGCCGAGAGCGAGAACCTCGTCGAACACGCCAAGGCCAAGCGCGAGCGCAAGGGCATTCCGCTCCTGGTGGGCAACATCGGCCCGCTGACCTTCGGCCAGGACGACAACGCATTGCTGCTCGTGGACGCCAAGGGCGTGCGCGAACTGCCCCGCGCGCCCAAGCTCACGCTGGCGCGTGAACTGATGACGGAGATTGCCGCACGACTTCCCGACTGGAGAGCCTGATGAACACCGAATCGAACACGCCGCCCAATGGCGACTTCGCCCGCTACGTCGAGCAGCTTTCGGCGCGGGCGGCACAGCCGAAACGGCCGGCGCAGCCGGGGGAGCCCGGGCTGGACGTCGGCATGAACCAGTCGCCCGGCCAGCAGGGCCCAGTCTCGGCCGCGATGCAGCGCGCCGACCTGCCGAACGGCGCCGTGCCGAAGCGGGAGCCGGGCTCGTTCGACCCGGTGCTGCTCAAGGTGCTGGGCGCGGTGGGAGCGCTGGTGTTCCTGGTGCTGTGGTCGATCGGCGTGCCGTTCTTCGTGCTGGTCGCAGGGTTCGCCGTGGCGGCCTGGTTCGGCAAGAGTTTTTTCAAGGGCTTGAAGCTCACGCCCGGCGTGGCCAAGTGGCAGCAGGTGCTCGAAGAGGCCACCCGCAAGCAAAGAGAACAGCAGCAACAAAAGCAAGGCAAGTAAGTGAAAGTCGACGTTCGTATCCTCGATCCACGCATGGTGGATCAATTGCCCGCATATGCCACTCCCGGAAGCGCCGGCCTCGATCTGCGGGCCTGCCTCGATGCGCCGGTCACGCTGGAGCCCAACGGCTGGCAGCTGGTGGGCACCGGCATCGCGATCCACCTGGCCGATCCGGCGTTCGCGGCGCTGATCCTGCCGCGCTCGGGGCTGGGCCACAAGCACGGCATCGTGCTGGGCAACCTCGTCGGGCTGATCGACAGCGACTACCAGGGCGAACTCAAGATCAGCGCCTGGAACCGCAGCGACACGCCCTTCGTGCTGCAGCCGATGGAGCGGCTCGCGCAACTGGTGATCGTGCCGGTGGTGCAGGCGCAGTTCCGGGTGGTCACGGAATTCGAGGCGTCGCAGCGCGGCGAGGGCGGCTACGGCTCCACGGGCAAGCACTGAGCGAGCACCAAAAGCTGAAGCCAGCCTGAGTAACTACCAGGTAAGCGAGGGGTAAAGAGCGGAACCGCCGCAGCGGCGCCGCACTCGAAAGTTTCAGCATGTGTCTTGCGTCATCGCAGCGAAAGCTGCGGCGTTATTCACAGGCAGCGCACTTTCTCGCGCAGTTCTATTCGAGGAGCCTCTCAACATGAAGATCTCAATGCGCTTCGTATCCGTCACCGCTTCCGTGCTGGCCCTGGCCACGCTCACGGCCTGTGTTGCCCCCATGCCGGTCTACCAGACCTCCCGCTACCCTTACCAGGCGCCGCCGCAAGCCATCCAGTATCGCGAAGCCTCCCACGTCGAATACGGCCATGTGGCCAACATCGAGGTGCTGCGCAGCGAGACTGCCGGCACCGGTACTTCCGGCGGCGGTGCTGTCGCCGGTGGCGTCATCGGCGGCGTGGTCGGCAACCAGTTCGGGCGCGGCAACGGCCGGGCCGCGGCGACCGCGCTGGGCATCGTGGGCGGTGCCTTGCTGGGCAACACCATCGAGGCGCAGCAGAACGGGCCGCGTGTCTACGAGAGCTATCGGGTGTCGGTGCAAACCGACCACGGCGGTTATCGGGCGTTCGACGTGCAAAGCCCCGGTGACCTGCGCATCGGCGACCGGGTGCGCATCGACAACGGCCAGATTTCGCGCATGTAAGCGGTCTATGCAGACGTAAAAAAACCGGGCAGTGCCCGGTTTTTTTACGTCTGCAGTCCTCAGTGCAGCATCTGGTTGCCCGGTGCCATCGGCGGCACCTTGAAGAAGGCCGTACCGGCCGTGCCGCGGCCGACTTCTTCTTCCGTCGCCTCGCGCACCGAACGCACGGTGATGTCCAGTCGGATCGCGATGCCGGCCAGCGGATGGTTGCCGTCGAGCACCAGGTGGTCGGGGTAGATTTCGGCGACCGTGTAGAGCGCGTCCCGCGGGATGCCGTCACTCACGCCCTTCGGCAATGCCGAGCCGTCGAAGGTCATGCCTTCTTCCGTGCCCTCGGGAAACAACGAGCGCGGCTCCAGGAAGAGCATCTGGTCGTTGAAGTCGCCGAAGCCCTGTTCGGGCTCGACCTGCAATTGCACACGGGCGCCAGGCTCATGGCCTTGCAAGGCCGCCTCGATGACGTCGAAGAGATCGTCGCCGCCCACCATGAATTCGACCGGCTCGTCGAGCACATCCAGCACGTCGCCGAGCGTGTCTTTCATCGTCCAGGTCAAACCGACCACGCATTGTTCAGAGATTTCCATTGCAGAATTCTCCCATGGAGATTACACAACCGCTGCCGTTGCTCGGCGGCCTGAGCGCCGCGCAGTTCATGCGGCGGTACTGGCAGAAAAAGCCGCTGCTGGTCCGCCAGGCAATTCCCGCCATGGTGCCACCGATCGATCGCAGCGCGCTGTTTGCGCTGGCCGAGCGCGAAGAGGTGGAATCGCGCCTCATCCGCCACGGCAAATCAGGCTGGTCGCTCAAGCACGGCCCGCTGCCAAGACGTGCCCTGCCACCCCTCAAGCAACCCGCCTGGACCCTGCTGGTGCAAGGCGTCGACCTGCACCACGACGGCGTGCACGACCTGCTGCGGCAGTTTCGCTTCCTGCCCGATGCGCGGCTGGACGACCTGATGATCAGCTACGCGAGCGACACCGGCGGCGTCGGCGCGCATTTCGACAGCTACGACGTGTTCCTGCTGCAGGCCCAGGGCCGCCGCCGCTGGTCCATCGGCAAGCAGGGCGACCTGCGCCTGCAGCCGGGCGTGCCGCTCAAGATCCTCGAGAACTTCGAGCCCGAAGAGACCTTCGTGCTCGAGCCGGGCGACATGCTCTACCTGCCGCCGAAGTACGCCCATGAAGGCGTCGCGGTGGGCGACGACTGCATGACCTTTTCCATCGGCCTGCGCTCGTCCGCCCTGGGCGAGCTCGGCGCCGATCTGCTCGCGCGCATGGCGCAGGCCTATTCGGAAGACCTCGAGGACGCCGGCCCCGCGGAACTGACGCGCTACCGCGACCCGACGCAGCCTGCGGTCGATGCCCCCGCCGCAATGCCCGCCGCGCTGCAGGACTTCGCGCGCAAGGCCGTCGAGGCCGCGCTGCGCGACCCGGACGCCATAGCCCGCGCCCTTGGCGAATCGCTGACCGAGCCCAAGGCCAACATCTGGTTCGACGAAGGCGGCGACGTGCCCGACGCGATGCAGCAGGTATCGCTCGATCGCCGCACGCGCATGCTCTACGACACGCGCCACATCTACATCAACGGCGAGAGCTTTCGTGCAGGCGGCGCCGATGCCGCGCTGATGCGCAAGCTGGCCGACCGGCGCGCGCTCGGCCCGCGCGAGCTGGCACGGGCCAGCGAAGGGGCGTTGGCGCTGCTGGGCGAGTGGTGCGAGGCGGGCTGGGTTCATGCCGACTGACGGCAACAGTACTTCGCCGCTGCCGTTGTTGCCCGAAGGCCGCTTCGATGGCCGGGAGGCTTTCGGCGCGATCGTTCGCCATGCGCTCTCGGCCGCCGCGCGCGAAGGCTGGAAGGAGATCGTCTTCAGCGATCCCGACTTCGCCGACTGGCCCCTGGGTGAGCGCGCCAGCATCGAGGCGCTGCAGGCCTGGTCGGCCAGCGGCCGGCGCTTCGTGCTGCTGGCCCAGCGCTTCGACGTGATCGAGCGCGGCCACGCGCGCTTCGTGCCGTGGCGCCGCATGTGGGACCACATCATCGAATGCCGGGCCACCGCCAAGGTGGCCGGCGCCGAGCCGCCGAGCGCGATCTGGACACCCACCTGGTTCGCGCACCGCATCGACCCCGAGCGCTGCCGCGGCGTCTGCGGTGCAGATCCTCGCGCCCGCCGCGAATTGCGCGAAGCCATCGACGAGAGCTGGCGCGTGGGGCGGCCGGCATTTCCGGCATCGACACTCGGCTTGTAAGCCAATGCCGCGAATGCGGCCGCGAGACACATTCAGGCGGAGATGCGGGTCTAGAATTTTTTCGTTCCAGACATTCTTTGCCAAAGGAGTTCTCATGAAGAAGTCGTCGTCCGTCCTGATTGCCTCGTTGATCGCCGCTGCCGCACTCGTTGCCTGCGGCAAGAAAGAGGACGCCGCTCCCGCGGTGGTGACGCCTCCGCCCGCTCCCGTGACCGAACCCGCGGCGCCGCCTGCCGCCGCGCCGGCGCCTTCATCGGCTGCGAGCGCACCTTCACCCGCCGCTTCGTCGGCGCTGGACGCTGCAAATGCCGCGACAGAGGCCGCGAAGAAGAACGAAGCACCCAAGCAATAAGCCAGGTCCTTCACCAAGCAGAAAGCCGCCCGAGGGCGGCTTTTCTACTGGGGTCGCCTACAGGTCAGCTGGCGGTCAGACATCGAGCCAGGGCGAGCCCTCGGCCGCGGTGGCGGTCAGCATTTCCGCCTCATGGCCACCCAGCGCCTCGGCCATCAGGCGCCGCACGATGTCGGGCCGGTTGTTCTGCTCGCTCAAGTGCGCTGCGACCACGTGGCGCAGGCCGTCGTGGCGCACCGCGCGCGCGATCTCCGCCGCCGCTGCATTCGACAGGTGCCCGTAGTTGCCGCCGACGCGCAGCTTGAGGAAAGGCGGGTAGGCCGAATTGGCCAGAAGGTCGCTGTCGTGGTTGAACTCGAGCAGCAGCGCATGCACGCCGGCCAGGCGATTCAGCACGTGGGCCGTGGCGTGGCCCAGGTCGGTCAATACGCCGAGCGAGCGCGCGCCGTCCGTGCAGCGAAGCTGCAGTGGCTCACGCGCGTCGTGCGGCACGGTGAAGGGCTGCACGCCGATATCGCCGACGGCGAACTCCGCGTCGTCGCGCGCCAGGTTCAACCGGCCCTCGAAGTCGCGGCCGCCCGTGGCGAGCCAGGTGCCTTCGCTCATCCAGACGGGAATGCGATTGCGCCGCGAGAGCGTGTGGGCGCAGCCGATGTGATCGCCGTGCTCGTGGGTGATGAAGATGGCGTCGATGTCGCCAGCGACGAGGCCCGCCTGGGCCAGCCGCTGATCGAGCTGCCGGATGCCGAACCCGCAGTCGACCAGGAGCCGGGAGGTGCGGCCGCCGCTGGTCGCCTCGACCAGAGCGGCATTGCCCGTGCTGCCGCTACCGAGGCTTCGGAAGCGGAGCATGCGGGTTACTTCAGGTCGTCGGCGATGACCTTGACGATGCGCTGCGCGTTGGCCGAGGTTTCGGGCGCGCCGGCTTCGTTCTGCACCGAGACGGTGGTCGATTCGCCCTGGCTCTTCACGAGGATGCGGAACTTGATCGGCTTTTCGTCCTTGGACGAGCTGCTGAACAGCTTGCCGAAGAAGCCTTCTTCCTTCTTGTCGGGGTTCGGCGTCACGTAGCGCACGTAGTAGATGCCGGCGCTGCGGTCGCGGTCTTCCACGGTGAAGCCGGTGCGGTCGAGGGCGAGGCCGACGCGGCGCCATGCGCGCTCGAAGCCTTCGCTGATCTGCACCACGGGCTGGTTGCCCACGCTGGCGGTGGTCGCGGTCTTTGCCGGTGCCGAGGTGGCGGCCAGGATCTTCGACTGCTCTTGCGAGACACCCAGCTTGACCATCAGGCGGCGCAGGAACTCGGTTTCGAGTTCAGGGTCGCTCGGGCGCGGCTGCCACACGGTCTGGTCCTGGCGCGAGTTGTTGTAGACCTCCTGCATGCCGCGGTGGCTGATGAAGATCTCGGTGCCGTTGGTGGTGCGTTCGATGCGGGTGCGGAAGCGGTCGAGTTCGCCGGTCGAGTAGACCGAGTCGACCAGCTTGCCCAGCGTGCCGCGGATGATGTCCTGCGGCAGCTTGGCGCGGTTTTCGGCCCAGTCGGTTTCCATGATGCCGAGGTTGCGCTGCTCGGTGGTCAGGAGGAAGCCGCTTTCCTGCCAGAAGTCCTTCACCGGCTCCCAGAGCTGGTCGGGCGTGCGGTTGATGACGATCCAGCGCTGCGTGCCCGCGCGTTCCATGCGCACATCGCCGATGTTGGCGACGGCGGTGGGTACGCCCGGCGCATTGGCGATGCCGGTCTGGTACGAATTGGCGCTGACGGCGCCGCCGGGCACCGCATAGCGGTTGTCGCGCGAGAGTTGCGACAGGTCGGGCGGGACTTCGAGCGTTGGGGCCTTGCCGGCGCTCTTGTAGTCGATCTTGTCGCTCTCGAGCACGGAGCAGGCGGCGAGGCTGGCAACCAGGGTGGTCAGCAGTGCATATCGCGAAAGTTGCGAAAGGTTCTTCAACGTCGTCTTCCTTGTTGGAATGGTTCGATCAATCTATGGGCCGCAGTGCCCGCCATCTCTGAGCACGGTTCGGGCAAAAGGTTGCTTAACCTTGTTGCGGCCAGGGAAAAAGCGGATCGCAGGCGTATTGGGGGATTGGCTCAGTTCTTGAGCAGGCCGGTGGCGCGCAGGGCGCCCTCGACCGCCGGACGGCTGGCTTCGCCGAGTTCGGTGAGCGGCAGCCTGAGGGCGCCGCCGCACAGGCCGAGCCGGGCCATGGCCCACTTGAGCGGAATCGGATTGGGTTCGACGAACAGGTTGCGGTGCAGCGGCATGAGTTCGAACTGGATCTGCATCGCGCGCTTCACGTCGCCGGCGATGGCGGCCACGCACAGTTCATGCATCTTGCGCGGCGCGATGTTGGCCGTGACGCTGATGTTGCCCTGGCCGCCGCACAGCATGAGCGCAACGGCGGTCGGGTCGTCGCCGGAATACACGGCAAAGTTCTTGGGCACATCGCGAATGAGCCATTGGGCGCGTTCGATGTTGCCGGTGGCTTCCTTGATGCCGATGATGCCGGGCACCTGCGCGAGACGCAGCACCGTGTCGTGCGCCATATCGGCGACGGTGCGGCCGGGCACGTTGTACAGCACGATGGGCAAGTCGCCCACGGCCTCGGCGATGGCCTTGAAGTGCTGGTACTGGCCCTCTTGCGTGGGCTTGTTGTAGTAAGGAACGACCTGCAATTGCGAATCGGCGCCAACGCCCTTGGCGAACTTGGCCAACTCGATGGCTTCCTTGGTCGAATTGGCGCCGCAGCCGGCCATCACGGGCACGCGGCCCTTGGCTTGCTCGACCGAGACGCGGATGATTTCGCAGTGCTCTTCGACATCGACCGTCGGCGATTCGCCGGTGGTGCCGACCACGCCAAGGCAGTCGGTGCCTTCGTCGATGTGCCAGTCGATGAGTCGCCGCAGGGCGGGGTAGTCGACACTGCCGTCGTCGTGCATCGGCGTGACGAGCGCGACGATGCTGCCTGTCAGTTGCTCCAAGGGGGAATCTCTTTGTCGGTGGACGAAAGCGCCGATTCTACTTACTCCGGGCACCGCCGAGGCAGCGGGACCGGCCCCCTCAGTTTCCCTTAAGCAGGGCACGCAGCGGATGGTCCCCGAGGGGCGCGGGCGCACGGATGGCGGCAATACGCTGCACGAAGCGCGCGGGTTCGGGGAGGAACCCGTCTTCGTAAGCCACCACGCGCAAGTCCGCGCATGCCGCAAGCAGCTCGCCGGGCTGCAGCAGGAAGTCGGCCCGCGACGGCTTGCCCACCGTTTCGTTGCCGGCGGCGAAGGTTTCGTAGAGCAGCACGCCGCCAGGGGCCACGGCCGCCGCGATGTCGGCCATGCGGGGGCGCCACAGGTAATTGGTGACGACCACTGCGCCGAAGGTCTGGCCGGTGAAGGGCCAGGGGCCTGATTCGATGTCGGCCGTAATCGCCTGTCCGAAGGCGCCGGCTGGCTCGGTCGCTTCCGGTGACCGGTCGACGCCTGCGACGGGATGCCCGCGCCCGGCAAACCACTGCATGTGCCGGCCTGCGCCGCAGGCCACATCGAGCACCGTGGCATCGGCGGCCAGCAGGTGCGACCAGCGCACGATCCATTCCGAAGGCGTGCCCGTGCCGTGCAATGGCGCTACATCTTTCATAGCAATTCAGCCTGCTTCAGAAACACGACCACACCTGGTCGACGAGCGTCACCAGAAACGCCGGGTGGGCGTAGAGCATGAACACGCCCCCCAGCGCCGCCAGCACGGCCGCGAGCCAGCCGGCGTGTGCGAGGTGATGGCGCATCTGCGGAGTCATGGCCTGATTGTGTCTGCCCGCAATCAACCTGGTACGGCCGCCGGCCGCGCCGCGCGGGCGATGGCGTGCTCCTTGACCGGCAGGTTGATCAGCGCCGCGAACACGCCCAGCGCAATCGCGATGTACCAGACGATGTCGTAGCTGCCCGTCGTGTCGTACAGGTAGCCGCCGAGCCACACGCCCAGGAACGAGCCGACCTGGTGGCTCAGGAACACGAAGCCGCTGAGCATCGAAAGATGCGCCACCCCGAAGATGCCCGCCACGATCGCATTCGTCGCGGGCACCGTCGAGAGCCAGAGGAAGCCCATCGCCGCCGAGAAGACATACACGCTCATCGGCGAGATCGGCGCGATCAGGAACAGCGCGATAGAGATTGCTCGCGCGAAGTAGATCGCCGCGAGGATCTTGCGCTTGGCCAGCGTCTGCCCCAGCAGGCCGACCGTGTAGGTGCCGAACACATTGAAGAGCCCGATCAGCGCCAGCGCGTAGCCGGCGACATCGGCCGACAGGCTCCGGTCGCGCAGGTACGTCGGCATGTGGATGCCGATGAAGGCCAGTTGGAAGCCGCAGACGAAATAGCCCGCCATCAGGAGGCCGAAGCTCGGATAGCGGAAGGCTTCGCCCACCGCCTGCAGCACCGACTGGTCGCGGTGCCCGGCGAGCGCCGCCGTCTTCGGCTCGCGCAGGCCGAAGGCCAGCGGCACGATCACCAGAACCAGCACCGCGAGCACGGCCAAGGCGGTCTGCCAGCCGAACTGGCCGATCAGGCGTCCCTCGATCGGCGCCATCAGGAACTGGCCGAACGAGCCGGCCGCCGCGGCCACGCCCATCGCCCAGGAGCGCCGCTCGGCCGGAATCTGCCGCCCGATCACGCCGTAGATCACCGCGTAGGTCGTGCCCGCCTGCGCCGCGCCGATCAGCACGCCTGCGCTCAGTGTGAACAGCAGCGGCGTTGGCGAATGCGCCATGCCCAGCAGCCCCAGCCCGTAGAAGATCGCACCGCCGATCAGCACCCGGAACGCCCCGAAGCGGTCGGCCAGCATGCCGGCGAACACGCCGAAGATGCCCCAGGAGAGGTTCTGGATCGCGAGCGCGAAGGAGAAGGTCTGCCGACTCCAGTCCTGCGCCTGCGTGATCGGCTGCAGCCAGAGGCCGAAGCCGTGGCGGATGCCCATCGAGAGCGTGACGATCATGGCGCCGCAGAACAGCACCTGCTTGATCGAGAGAGTGGGCGTGGAGGCTTGCATGCCGTCGAATGTAGCCATTTGCGTGCTGTGGCAGGCGGGCGGGCGGCTTCAGCCATTGATGATTTATCGGGGCCGTTTCAATGCGCATCCGGCATCAAAGCGCCTGCTGTATGGGTATCCAGTTGTTTTGCGGCGACTGACTACAATCCGCCCCCATGGCGACTCCTCCCAAGACAACCTCAGACTCCGCTTCCGGCTACTCGGAAGGCTCCATCCGCGTGCTCAAGGGCCTCGAGCCCGTCAAGCAGCGCCCGGGCATGTACACCCGGACCGACAACCCCCTGCACATCATCCAGGAAGTGCTCGACAACGCCGCCGACGAGGCGCTGGCCGGCTACGGCAAGAAGATCAAGGTCACGCTGCATGCCGACAACTCGGTGAGCATCGAAGACGACGGCCGCGGCATTCCGTTCGGCCTGCATCCCGAGGAAAAGGCCCCCGTGGTCGAGCTGGTGTTCACCCGCCTGCATGCCGGCGGCAAGTTCGACAAGGGCTCCGGCGGCGCCTACAGCTTCTCGGGCGGCCTGCACGGCGTGGGCGTGTCGGTGACCAATGCGCTCTCGAAGCGGCTCGAAGTCACCTCCCACCGCGAAGGCTCGATCGCCAGGTTGGCCTTCAGCGCCGGCGACGTGATCGAGGCGCTCGAAATCCGCAAGCTCGAAGCCGGCGAGCGCAAGCAAGGCACCACCGTGCGCGCCTGGCCCGACGCCAAATACTTCGAGACCGCCGCGCTCCCGATGAGCGAGCTCACCCACCTGCTGCGCAGCAAGGCCGTGCTGATGCCCGGCGTGAGCGTCACGCTCACGGTCGAGAAGACCAAGGAAACGCAGCAGTGGCTCTACAAGGGCGGTCTCAGCGACTACCTCATGCAGACGCTCAACGGCGACCCGGTGATCCCGCTCTTCGAGGGCAGCGGCCATGCCGACAAGAACGCCGACAACTTCGCCGAAGGCGAGGGCGCCGACTGGTGCGTAGCCTTTACCGAAGACGGCCAGCCGGTGCGCGAGAGCTACGTCAACCTGATTCCCACCAGCGCCGGCGGCACCCACGAAAGCGGCCTTCGCGACGGCCTCTTCACCGCGGTGAAGGGCTTCATCGAGCTGCATTCGCTGCTGCCCAAGGGCGTGAAGCTGTTGCCCGAAGACGTGTTCGCGCGCGCTTCGTATGTACTGAGCGCCAAGGTGCTCGATCCGCAGTTCCAGGGCCAGATCAAGGAGCGGCTGAATTCGCGCGACGCGGTGCGGCTGGTGTCGAGCTTCGTGCGCCCCGCGCTCGAACTCTGGCTCAACCAGCACGTCGACTACGGCAAGAAGCTCGCCGAACTCGCCATCAAGGCCGCACAGACCCGCCAGCGCGCCGGCCAGAAGGTCGAGAAGCGCAAGGGCTCCGGCGTGGCCGTACTGCCGGGCAAACTGACCGACTGCGAGAGCAAGGACATCAGCCACAACGAGGTCTTCCTGGTCGAGGGCGACTCCGCCGGCGGCAGCGCCAAGATGGGGCGCGACAAGGAAAGCCAGGCCATCCTGCCGCTGCGCGGCAAGGTGCTCAACACCTGGGAAGTCGAGCGCGACCGGCTCTTCGCCAACACCGAAATCCACGACATCTCGGTGGCCGTGGGCGTCGATCCGCACGGCCCCAACGACACGCCCGACATGAGCGGCCTGCGCTACGGAAAGATCTGCATCCTCTCCGATGCCGATGTGGACGGCTCGCACATCCAGGTGCTGCTGCTCACGCTGTTCTTCCGTCACTTTCCGAAACTCATCGAAACCGGCCACGTGTATGTCGCGAAGCCGCCGCTGTTCCGGGTCGATGCGCCTGCGCGTGGCAAGAAGCCGGCCTCCAAGGTCTATGCGCTCGACGAGGGCGAACTGACCGCCACGCTCGACAAGCTGCGTAAGGATGGCGTGCGCGAAGGCGCCTGGAGCATCAGCCGCTTCAAGGGCCTGGGCGAGATGAGCGCGGAACAATTGTGGGAAACCACGCTCAATCCCGATACCCGGCGCCTGATGCAGGTGCAGCTGGGACGCTTCGACTTCACATCTACCCAAGGCGAGATCACCAAGCTCATGGGCAAGGGCGAAGCGGCCGCCCGGCGCGAGTTGATGGAACTGCGCGCCGACGACGTCGACATCGATGTTTGACCCCCGTGACCCTCACAGATTTCATGCGTCCGTTGCTGTTGGCTTTGCTGCTGTGCTTGCAGCAGGGAATGGCGCACGCCGCTGACATCTACGGCTACATCGACAGCAAAGGCGTCGCGCACTTCGCCGCCGAGAAGGTCGACGAGCGCTACCAGATCTTCTTTCGCGGCGGCCAGAGCTTCGACACCGCGCAGGGCATCTCGCCGCTCTCGCGCAGCGGGCGCAAGTTCGACGGCAAGGTGCCGCCGGCGTCGCAGAGCCTGCTGGCGCTCTTCGAGGCCTCGCCCAGCTACAAGACCGCCAAGGCGGCGCTGCGCGATGCCTCGAACAAGCATTCGATCGACTACGAACTGCTGCAGGCGCTGATCGCCACCGAATCGGGCTTCGACGCGCAGGCCGTCTCGCCCAAAGGCGCGATGGGCCTCATGCAGCTCATGCCCGCGACCGCGCAGCGCTACGGCGTTGCGGCGGACAAGCGCACGAGCATCGAGAAGAAGCTGTTCGACCCCCGCATCAACATCGCCGCCGGTTCCCGCTACCTGCGCGACCTGATCGCGATGTTCCCTGGGCAGATCGAACTGGCCCTCGCCGCCTACAACGCGGGCGAAGGGGCGGTGCAGCGCGCGGGCAACAAGATCCCGAACTACAAGGAAACGCAGAACTACGTGCAGACAGTGCTGCAGCTCTACGCGTACCTGAAGCCCGGCGCGACCGGGGGGCGCATCGGTGGCGGCGGCAAGTCGCCTGGCCGCATCCGCATGGAAATGGGCGGTGCCGTCGGCCGCGGCAACATGCCGCCCGACCGGCCCTGGCTGCCGGCTGCTTCGCCTGCCACCAAGCCTGCCGCGCCCGTTCTGCCGGAAGCGGCCGACGTGCCGACATCCCCCTACATGCCCGAAGTGCCGGTCTCGTCAATGACGGGCGCGCCTTCGGTGGCCATGTCCGAATAAACAAGCAACAAAAATCTTCCGGAAACGACAGACGATGGATTCCCAACCTCCGCTCGACCTAGGCGGCCCGACCGACGGCGACACCACCCTCACGCTGGCCGACTACGCACAGACCGCCTACCTCGAATACGCGCTCAGCGTCGTCAAGGGCCGGGCGCTGCCCGATGTGTCCGACGGCCAGAAGCCGGTGCAGCGGCGCATCCTGTACTCGATGTCGCGCATGGGCCTGGGCTTCGGCGGCACCAACGGCACCGTGGGCGCCAAGCCAGTCAAGAGCGCGCGCGTGGTCGGCGACGTGCTCGGCCGCTTCCACCCCCACAGCGACCAGGCCGCCTACGACGCGCTGGTGCGCATGGCGCAAGAC
The DNA here is from genome assembly GCF_000184745.1 of Variovorax paradoxus EPS. Taxonomy (NCBI): domain Bacteria; kingdom Pseudomonadati; phylum Pseudomonadota; class Betaproteobacteria; order Burkholderiales; family Comamonadaceae; genus Variovorax; species Variovorax paradoxus. Next base: position 2,374,730 of record NC_014931.1, read on the forward strand.
TTCTCGCAGCGCTACCCGCTGGTCGACGGCCAGGGCAACTTCGGCAGCCGCGACGGCGACGGCGCCGCGGCCATGCGCTACACCGAGGCGCGGCTTGCCCGCATCACCAGCCTCTTGCTCGACGAGATCGACGAAGGCACGGTCGATTTCATTCCCAACTACGACGGCAGCACCGAAGAGCCGCGCCTCCTGCCCGCGCGGTTGCCGTTCACGCTGCTGAACGGCGCGAGCGGCATCGCCGTGGGTTTGGCCACCGAAATCCCGAGCCACAACCTGCGCGAGATCGCCGACGCCTGCGTCGCGCTGATCAAGTCGAACGGCAAGCTGAGCGAAGAAGAGCTCTTCGCCATCGTGCCCGGCCCCGACTACCCGGGCGGCGCACAGATCATCAGCGGCGCCAGCGACATCGCCGACGCCTACCGCACCGGCCGCGGCTCGCTCAAGGTGCGCGCGCGCTGGAAGATCGAAGACCTCGCGCGCGGCCAATGGCAGCTCGTCGTCAACGAACTGCCGCCGGGCGTGAGCACGCAGAAGGTGCTCGAGGAAATCGAGGAAATCACCAACCCGAAGGTCAAGGCCGGCAAGAAGGCGCTCTCGGCCGAGCAGACGCAGCTGAAGGCCGCGATGCTGTCTGTGCTCGACGTGGTGCGCGACGAATCGAGCAAGGACGCCGCCGTGCGCCTGGTGTTCGAGCCCAAGACCTCGCGCATCAGCCAGGAAGAATTCATCACGACGCTGCTCGCGCAGACCTCGCTCGAAACCTCTTCGCCGATCAACCTCACGATGGTCGGCATCGACGGCAAGCCCACGCAGAAGTCGCTGCGCCAGATGCTCAACGAGTGGATTGCGTTCCGCGAGATCACCGTCGAGAAGCGCTCGCGGCATCGCCTGAACAAGGTGCTGGAGCGCATCCACATCCTCGAGGGCCGGCAGCTGGTGCTGCTGAACATCGACGAGGTGATCGCGATCATCCGCGCGGCGGAAGATCCGAAGGCGGCGCTCATCGCGCGCTTCAATCTCAGCGAACGGCAGGCCGAGGACATTCTTGAAATCCGCCTGCGCCAACTCGCGCGGCTCGAAGCCATCAAGATCGAACAGGAGCTCAAGGGCCTGCGCGAAGAGCAGAAGAAGCTCGAAGACATCCTCGGCAGCCCCGCCACGCTGCGCCGCCTGCTGATCAAGGAAATCGAAGCCGACGCCAAGACCTTCGAAGATCCGCGCCGCACGCTGATCCAGGCCGAGAAGCGTGCCGTCGCCGAAGTGAAGGTGGTCGACGAGCCCGTGACCGTGATCGTGTCGCAGAAGGGCTGGGTCCGCGCGCAGAAGGGCTGGGCAAGCGAGAAGGCCGCCGGCAACGGAGGCGCTGCGCCCGAGTACAGCTTCAAGTCGGGCGACACGCTCTATGGCGCCTTCGAATGCCGCAGCGTTGACACGCTGCTGGTCTTCGGCTCCTCCAAGGACAAGAGCGTGCGCGTCTACACCGTGCCCGTGGCCTCTCTGCCCGGCGCGCGCGGCGACGGCCAGCCCGTCACCACGCTCATCGAGCTCGATGCCGGCACGCACGTCACGCATTTCTTCGCGGGCCCCGTGGGCGCTAGCGTGCTTCTGGCCAACACCGGCGGCTACGGTTTCATCGCGACGGTCGAGAACATGATGTCGCGCCAGCGCGGCGGCAAGGCCTTCATCGACGTGGGCGAGGGCGAACAGCTCTGCCGCCCCTCGCTGGTGGGCGGCGCGAGCGGTGCCGAGCCGATGCCGGCTGCCACGCACGTGGCTTGCGCCTCGACCGGCGGCCGCATCCTGACCTTCGACATCGCCGAGCTCAAGAGCCTGCCCAAGGGCGGTCGCGGCCTCACGCTGATCGACCTGGAGCCCAAGGACACCCTCGCGGGCGCCGCGGCCTACACGCGCAGCGTGAAGATCGAAGGCATCGGCCGCGGCGGCAAGGAGCGCGACGAGACGCTGGAGATCCGCACCCTCAACAACGCGCGCGGCACCCGAGCGCGCAAGGGCAAGGCGGCCGACCTGGGCTTCAAGCCGGCCAGCATCGTGCGGGTGCTGTGATGGGCGGCATCGACATCAGCGTCATCGGCCTGTTCATCGCGGTGGTCACCGGCCTCGCCAGCTTCCTGGTGGGCCGGCACTTCCGGATGAAGCGGGCGGCCAAGCGGCGCGAGAAGGATCGCGCCGCGGCGCAGGCCATCGAGACCCGGCAGGTGCGCCGGGCGCGCGAGCGGCGCGAAGGCGGCAGGTAGGCCGGGCGTGCAGGCGAGGGGCTACCGCAGCCCCTGCCACCACCGCGTATTCGTCCGTGCCTGCCCCACCGTCACCACTTCGCCGATCACCGGCGTCGCCAGCTCGATCTTCTTGGTTTCCGTGAGGCTTGCGATGCGGTCCAGCGGGTCGTGCCAGGTGTGGAACGAAAGATCGAAGGTGCTGTTGTGCACCGAGAAGAACACCTTGCCGCGCAGGTCCTCGAAGGCCTGCACGCTTTGTTCGGGCGTCATGTGCACGCCGGGCCAGTAGGCGTCGTAGGCGCCGTTTTCCATCAGCGCGAGGTCGAAGCCGCCGAAGCGGTCGCCGATCTGCTTGAAGCCCTGGAAGTAGCCCGAGTCCCCACTGTAGAAGATGCGCTGCTCGCCGCTCTGCACCACCCATGAGGCCCACAGCGTGCGCCCGCGGTCGGAGAGCGTGCGGCCCGAGAAATGCTGGGCCGGCGTGGCGGTGAGCTTCACGCCGTCGTGCTCGGCGTCTTGCCACCAGTCGAGTTCGGTCACGCGGTCGGCGGGCACGCCCATCACCACCAGCCGCGAGCGCACGCCCAGCGGCACGAAATAGCGCTTCACGCTCTTGGCGAGGTATTCGATGGTCGCCACGTCGAGGTGGTCGTAGTGGTCGTGCGAGAGGATCACGCCTTCGATGGGCGGCAACTGCTGCAGCGTGAGCGGCGGCTTGTGAAAGCGCTTCGGCCCGGCCCACTGCACGGGCGAGGCGCGCTCGCTGAACACCGGGTCGATCAGCCAGTACTTGCCCTGCAGCTTGAGCAGGTGCGACGAGTGGCCCAGGCGCACCACGTGGTTGGCCTTGGCGTCGAGCGCGTCCAGGTCCTTCGCACTGATCTCGCGCACCGGAATCGCATCGACCGGCACCGTATCGACCTTGCTGCCGACGATGAAGCGCGACCAGATGCGCCAGGCGCTGGCCGAGGGCTTCTCGTCGGGGTTGGCCATGTTCTGGAACACGCCGTCCCGGAACTGCGGCGAGTTCTCGTAGCGCGTTTCACCGCCACCGGCGGCACTGCAGCCCGCGACGAAGGCGCAGCCGGCTGCGGCGAGCGCCGTGCCCCGGCGCAGGAGTTGGGGCAGGTAGGACCCCTGCGAAGCCGATTCGTCAGCCATGGAAAGAACCTCTGGACGTGTGTTTGTGGTGAGGCGCGAGACTATCCCGGGCGGATGTTTCAATGGTTTCAGCGACAGAAACATTCGGCGGGCAAGGGAATTTCAAGACAGGCGCGCCATGCCCAGCCAAGCCCGTCCGTAGGCCATGCGCCCTATGGCACGCACCGCTTCGGCGCGGCACACTCGTGGCCTTCATGGGCCAGGAGAAGGTGATACAAAAATGAGCGGCAACCGCTATCCCATCATCTACGTGCGTGGCTACGCCATGACCGAATCCGAGCGCGACGAGACCGCGGCCGATCCGTTCTGCGGCTTCAACGTGGGCTCCACGGTCTACCGCGCCACCGTCAAGAAAGACGCGCCCGCGCAGAAGTTCGTCTTCGAGTCGCCGGTGGTGCGCCTCCTGGCCGACTTCCAGTACCAGAGCGTCTATCAAAACGGCCTGGACATCCTGGACGACGATTGGAAGCCTTCGCCCGACGCCACCGGCAAGGACGTGGACGGCATCCCCTCCGCCTCGGTCATCATCTACCGCTACTACGACACCGGCTCCGAGTTGCTGGGTGACGGCAAGGCGCGCAACATCAAGTTCTACGCGCAGGGTTTGAGCAAGCTGATCCTGCGGGTGCGCGACCTCGTGGGGCAGCGCGAGGGGGCCGCCGCGGCAGCCGACTTCCGCTGCTACCTCGTGGCGCATTCGATGGGTGGGCTGGTGGTGCGTGCCTTCCTGCAGAACCCGGCGCTGGGCGACGCTGCGGCGCGGGCCTGCGTCGACAAGGTGTTCACCTATGCCACGCCGCACAACGGCATCGACATGGGCGGCGTCAACATCCCGGCCTGGCTCACGGCCAACGAGATGAACACCTTCAATCGCGAGAAGATGTCCGAGTTCCTCGCCACGCCCGCCATCGACGGCCGCATGGACTACCTGCCGGCCTCGGCCTTCCCGGCCGAGCGCTTCTTCTGCATGGTCGGCTCCAACCGCGGCGACTACGAAACCGCCAAGGGGCTCTCGCGCATGTTCGCGGGTCACGGCAGCGACGGGCTGGTGCGCATCGAGAACGCCTCGCTCTGGTCCATCGACGCGAACAAGAAGACGCAGCCCGTGGCCACGGCCTACGCCTTTCGTTCGCACTCGGGCTACTTCGGCATCGTCAACTCCGAGGAGGCGTACCAGAACCTCGTGCGCTTTCTCTTCGGCGATGTGCGCGTCGACCTCTGGTTCGACGTCGACGGCGTGACCCTGCCGCCCGATCTGCCCAAGGACGCCGACATCGATGCGCTCTACCAGGTCGAACTGCTGGCCGCGCCGCGTGGCAAGCGCTGGTACCTGAGCCGGCGCGTGGCAGAGGAAGACTCGCCCGCCTGCCGCACCCACAAGGAGCTGACCGATGCGAAGAAGCCCGAGCGCCGCTCGATCTATCTCTCGACCGTGTTCCTGGCCAACAAGGCCCGCGTCAACCAGGACCGCCCGACGCTCGCCTACGCCATGACGCTGGGCGTGCGCGTGCCCGACTACCAGGTGAACAAGAAGTTCTGGCTCGATGGGCACTACGAGGGAAGTTCGCTCTTCCGCGACACGCTCGTCATCGAGATCGCACCGCCCCGGCCCGACGACCCGGCGCAGAACTGGAACCTCAAGTACGGCTGGCAGACCGACACGGCAGGGCAGGCGTCGCTGCCGATCAGTCCGAAGCAGCTGGCCGGCGGCAAGCTGCAGTTCATCGTGCCGCTCTCCAGCCTCGGTGCCGCGGCGGCGGCGCCCGGCATCTCCGGCAAGGTGCGGCTGGAAGTGAGCGCCTGGAGTTGAGGTCGCGAACCCGACGGTGGGCCCCACAATCGCACCTCACATGCATTACCTCCTCTTCGTCGGCGCGCTCATCTTCTTCGCGTTCATGACGCCGCTCAAGCTCGCTGTCGCGGTCTGCGCGCTGGTGCTGTTCGTGACGGTGGTGGTGAAGGTCTCGGCGCAGGTCGTGGCGGGCGTGTCGCCGAGCCTGGGCGAATCGTTCAAGTCGGTGTTCTATGCATCCCTGCTGGTGGCGCTGGTGTTGCTGGCCTACATGAGCTTCTCCAGCGGAACCGGCATTCACCATGTCGAGGGGCTGCCCGCGATCGCGGTGATGGCGGGGCTGTTCGTGGCCTACACGCTGGGTTTCCAGATCGGCATCGGCACCTCGTTCGGTGCCAGCGCGGTCGTTGCAATCATCTCCACTCTCTTGTCCGGTGCCATCCTCTGGTCGGTCAAGGGCATTGCCTTCTAACCAGCACCATGAAAACTGCAGTTCTCGTCATCGATGTGCAACGCGGCCTTTGCGACGACCCGCCGCGACCGCACGAGGCCGGGGAAGTGATCGAGCGCATCAACGCGCTCACCGTGCGGGCCCGCGCGGCTGGCGCACCGGTGGCCTTCATCCAGCACGAGAACGCGGTCGACCTGGAATTCGATTCCGAACGCTGGCAGCTTGCCGATGCGCTGCAGGTCGATGCGGCCGACACCCGGATCCGCAAGACCACACCCGACTCGTTCCTGCGCACGCCGCTCGAAGCGTGGCTGATGGGACAGGGCGTGCGGCGTGTGGTGGTCTGCGGCTACTCGTCGGAGTTTTGCGTGGACACCACCGTCCGCCGCGCGGCCGCACTGGGCTACGAAGTGGTGCTCGCGGCCGATGCGCACACCTCGCACGACAAGCCGCATGCCACCGGCGCCTTCATCCGCGCGCACCACAACGCGACGCTGGCGGACATCACGAGCTTCGGCGTGCGCATCAGCGCGGTCGACAGCGCAAGGATCGCGTTGAGCGATTGATTCTCAGGGCATGCGCCCTGTCTTGAGCGCATGGGCCCAGTCCGGCCGCCCGTTTTCGAGGGCAAGTTTCGCCATCGCCGTGTGGTCGTACGGAACGGCGATGAGCCTGGCGGTCCAGTCGCCGTCGCGCTGCTCGACGATGGCGTAACGCGCATGGGGAGAGCCGGTTTCGACGGCGTGCGGATAGGGATGGATGTCGTCGTAGGCCGGCAGGCCGACGCTGCCTGGGTTGACGATCAGTTGTCCGCCGGAGGCACGCGCCACGCGCGGCACATGCGTGTGCCCGCAGGCGATCAATGCCGCATCGACATCGCCGAGCCGCGCATCGATCTCCGCCTGCGTGGCCGCGCGGAAGACGCCGGGCGTAACGGTCTCCAGGAAGTATTCGAGATCGCTAGCCGGCGTGCCGTGGCAGAGCATCACGTCCGCGCTAAGGCGGTGCGTGTGCCCAAGCGATGCCATCCAATCGAACTCCTTCGCACCGAGCCGTGCGTGCGCGAATGCATCGGATGCGCCGCGTCGATCCGCGGGAACGGTGAGCAGTTGGCGCTCGTGGTTTCCGGCAAGCTGAACCCAGTCCTGCGCCATCAGAAAGCGTGCGGTCTCCAGCGGCATAAGCGGACCTGAGAGGCTGTCGCCCAGGTTGACGATGGCGTCCACGCCTCGGCGCTCGATGTCCTCGACCATGGCTTCGAGCGCGGGGAGGTTTCCGTGGATGTCGGAGACAAGGGCGATGCGCATCGGCAGACTCTAATCCGCCCCAGGTCGCCACACCCGCGCCAGCGCAGCCAGCTTTCCGCGAAACCCTAGCCTGTCGTTCGACAGCGCATCGATGAAGTCCGACAGCCGCTGCGACTTCACCATCGTGTAGATCGTGAGCCAAGTCGTCGCAACGAACACCACGCCGAACCAGAGCGCCTTGCGCCACAGCGGCGCATCGGCTTCAGCCAGCAGGTTCATGCCGAGGAAGCCGGTGGTGACGGTGCCGATCAGCCCGAACAGCGTGACCACCGTGAGCCGCACGACGGTGCTCGCTTGCCGGCGCAGGCTGTCGGCATCGAGGTAGTTGTTCATGTCGGCGATGCGTGCCTTGACTTCGTCGTACAGCGGATCGAGCCCGAGGTGCGCTGCGCACATGTGCGAGAGCGCGCGCACCTGCGCCTGCTCGGAGATCTCGTGAAACCAGTAGCGGTGCGTGAAGCGCAGGAACCGCTCGAAGCTCGAACGGATCGCGCGCTTGAACTGCTTCACGCTCGGGGTGCTGCGGATGTCCAGCCGCTTGAGCGCCTCGACCAGCTGGTCCGAGAACATCAAGAGCGATGCCTTCTGGAAATGCGCAATGAGGAACAGCAGGAAGTGCTGGTGCCTGAACTGCGCGAGCACGCCACGGTCGCGGCAGCAGAAGAACTCGGAGTGCGCATCGCCCACCACGACCAGCGCGTGGCCGTTGCACAGGTAGCGCGTGTTGGGTGCGGCGCCCGCGTCGACCCAGAAGCGGTCGTAGCAGTACTTGTGCTCGAAGTCCGCGAGGTGGTGGTCGGCGTAGGGCAGGTGGGCATCGGTCGTGCCCGCGCCCGTGACCAGCGCGAGGCGCACGAAGTCGTCGCGCGTGAGGCGGCGCGGATCATCCATCGAGAGGTACGCCATCACCGGCATGCGGTAGTACTCGATCTGCCGGTAGCGCAGCGTGCCGGAGTCTTCCGAATGGTCGCTGACCAGCGGCTGCATCAGGTAGGCCCAGTGCGAGGAGATGCGCGGTGCGCGGTGCTGGGCCACGTGCGAGAGAAAGCTTTCGCGCTGCTGCGCATCGGAACTCGCGAGCACACGGCCGTCGGCGCCAAGCCATTCGACACTCGCCATGCAATGCAGCGCGGAGCCGTCGGGCTCCCAGCCCGAGGGGTAGGCGCGGCCGAAGCGGTAGAGGATGTCCTGCGCCTCTGCGAGGCTGATGTTGTTCACGCCGACTTCGAGGTTGAGCAGCACCACGTCGATGTCGAAGAAGAAGTAGAGGTCGCAGTGCACCACGTCGAGCGTGATCGGCGCATCGCCGGGCTGCGACACCACGCGCACCGCCTTGATGTCGTGGCGGCGAAAGATGCGCATCGGCGAATCGCCATCGGTGCCGGAAGCAGAGTCATCGCCCTTGTTGCGCGAGCGCCCTTCGCCGTACAGGAAGCGCTGCACATAGGGCAGGAAGCTCACGAACTCGTTGTAGTGCCGCTCGTGGAAGCGGCTGCTGTCGCCGGTGTATTCGTCGACCTCTTCGCGCCAGGGCGAGGCATCGCCCATGTCGCGCAGCACTTGCCAGGGGCCGTGGTGCGTGGGCTTGGCATCGGGCGAGGGCATCAGCCGAAGGGGCCAGAGCAGTGCCTGCCTGAAATGCTGAACAACGGGCGCACCCGAGACAGGTGCATGAGCCTCTGTGGGCCGCGCGGCTGCGTGTGGGTTCAGCATCGCTCAGTGTAGGCAGAAGGTAGGTCAAAACGCCCACCTAGGGGAATCCCTAGTCAATCCTGAAACCGGTTTCATATAAGCTGCAAGCATTCTTTTGGAGGCCTGCGCACGGCCCTGCCGTGTACGCCGAACCATGAACTACCAGTTTCAATTCGACGCCGTTTTCGCCGCCTGGCCGCTGCTGCTCAAGGGCACGTGGATCACGGTCCAGCTCTCGCTCATCGCGACGGTGCTGGGCCTTGTGGTCGCGATTTTCTGCGCCTGGGGCAAGACCTCGGGACCGGGGTGGCTGCGCTTCATCGTCAACGCGTACATCGAGGTGATCCGCAACACGCCGTTCCTCGTGCAGCTGTTCTTTTTCTTCTTTGCGCTGCCGGCCATCGGGCTGCGCTGGTCGCCGCAGACGGCCGCGCTGGTGGCGATGGTGGTGAACCTGGGCGCGTATGCGACCGAGATCATCCGCGCGGGCATCGAGTCGATTCCCAAGGGGCAGATCGAAGCGGGCAGGGCGCTCAACCTCAAACCCTGGGAGATCTTCCGCTTCGTCATCATCAAGCCCGCGCTCAAGGCGATCTACCCGGCGCTCACGAGCCAGTTCATCTTGCTGATGCTGAGCTCGGCGGTGGTGTCGGTCATCTCGGCGGACGACCTGACCTCGGTGGCCGCCAACCTGCAGTCGCAGACCTTCCGCAGCTTCGAGATCTACATCGTGGTGGCCGCCATCTACCTGGCGCTGGCGCTGGCCTTCTCGGCGATGTTCAAGCTGATCTACAAGCGCACGCTCAACTATCCGGACCGCCGGTAACGCAGCTGCACGGAAGACAACATCATGCGTACCTTCGGCTTTCCCGAATTCCTTTTCATCCTCGAAGCGGCCCAGTGGACGCTGGCGCTGTCGGCCATCGCCTTCGTCGGCGGTGCGATCCTGGGGTTGATCATCGCGCTCATGCGCACCTCCGATTCGACCTGGGCGCGCAACGCGTCGATGGTCTTCATCCAGGTGTTCCAGGGCACGCCGCTGCTGCTGCAGCTCTTCCTGATCTTCTTCGGCGCGCCGGTGCTGGGGCTGGACATCAACCCGTGGATCGCCGCGGGCGTGGCGCTCATCCTGAACAGCGCGGCCTTTCTCGGCGAGATCTGGCGCGGCTGCATCGAAGCCATTCCGCGCGGCCAATGGGAAGCGGCCGAGGCGCTGAGCCTCAAGTACGGCGCACGCATGCGCGACGTGGTGCTGCCGCAGGCCTTCAAGATTGCGCTCGCCCCCACGGTGGGGTATCTGGTGCAGATCATCAAGGGCACGTCGCTCGCGGCCATCATCGGCTTCACCGAGATCACCCGCGCGGGCCAGATCATCAACAACGCCACCTTCCAGCCGCTCATCGTGTTCTCGGTGGTGGCGGCGATCTACTTCGTGATCTGCTGGCCCCTGTCGCTGCTGGCTGCACGCATGGAGCGCAAGCGCGCTCGCGCCCTCGCACGCTGACCGGTTTTCGTTTTTCTCGTCGCTTCCTTTCTTTATTCAGGAGACACAACCCATGACCCGTACCTCTACCCGCCGCGCCGCACTGGCAGCCCTTGGCCTCGGCGCCGCACTGACCGTGTTCGCGCCTTTCGCCTCGGCGCAGAGCGTGGCCGACATCAAGAAGAAGGGCGAGATCACCATCGGCATGCTGGTCGACTTTCCGCCCTACGGCACCACCGACGCGAAGAACCAGCCCGACGGCTACGACGCCGACGTGGCCAAGCTCCTGGCCAAGGACTGGGGCGTGAAGGCCAACATCGTGCCGGTGACCGGCCCGAACCGCATTCCCTTCCTGCTGACCAACAAGGTCGACCTCCTGGTCGCTTCGCTGGCCGTGACCCCCGAGCGCGCGAAGCAGGTGCAGTTCTCGCAGCCCTACGCGGCCGCGACCATCGTGCTGTACGGCGCGACCAAGACCCCCATCAAGGCAGCGACCGACCTGAAGGGCCTGCGCGTGGGCGTGGCCCGTGCGTCCACGCAAGACGTGGCCGTGACCAAGGCCGCACCCGAAGGCACCGAGATCCGCCGCTTCGACGACGACGCCTCGGCCATGCAGGCGCTGATCTCGGGTCAGGTCGATGCGATCGGCTGCTCGGTCACCGTGGCCGCGCAGATCGCCAAGCGCGTGCCCGCCGGCACCTACGAAAACAAATTCACGCTGGTGCAGCAGTCGATGGGCATCGCGATGCGCCCGGGCCAGGAAGAGCTGACCAAGGCGGTGAACGAGTTCGTGCAGAAGAACACCGCCAATGGCGAGCTGAACAAGCTGTACCAGAAGTGGCTGCAGGCCGACCTGCCCAAGATGCAATAAGCCAAAGCGCTTGAAGGAATCCCTGGCATGACGACGGAATCGATCATCCGCATGGAAGCGGTCAACAAGTGGTACGGTGAATTCCAGGTGTTGACCGGCATCGACCTGTCGGTGCGCCAGGGCGAGCGCATCGTGATCTGCGGCCCTTCGGGCTCGGGCAAGTCGACGCTCATCCGTTGCATCAACCGGCTGGAGACGGTGCAGAAGGGCCGCATCGTGGTCGATGGCATCGACCTCACGGCCGGCGGCAAGAACGTGGACGCGGTGCGCGCCGAAGTCGGCATGGTGTTCCAGCAGTTCAACCTGTTCCCGCACCTCACCATCCTGCAGAACTGCACGCTCGCGCCGATGCGTTCGCGCGGCATGACCAAGGCGCAGGCCGAAGAGGTGGCGATGAAGTACCTCACCCGCGTGCGCATTCCCGAGCAGGCGAACAAGTACCCGAGCCAGCTCTCGGGCGGCCAGCAGCAGCGCGTGGCGATTGCGCGTGCGTTGTGCATGGCGCCCAAGATCATGCTGTTCGACGAGCCCACCTCGGCGCTCGACCCCGAGATGGTCAAGGAAGTGCTCGACACCATGATCGGCCTGGCCGAAGACGGCATGACCATGCTGTGCGTGACGCACGAGATGGGCTTTGCCCGCAGCGTGGCCGACCGCGTGATCTTCATGGCCGAAGGCAAGATCGTCGAACAGGCACCGCCCGAAGAATTCTTCGGCAACCCGAAGGACGAGCGCACGCGCCAGTTCCTCGGCCAGATTCTCAGTTCCCACCAAGCCCACTGATCGCCCACCGATGTCCTTCGAGGTCCTGATTTCTCTGTCGTCCTTCGGCGCGGCCGAGGTGGGGCGGCACGGCCAGCTCTGGTGCTCGCAGCTTGCGCGCGCCGCTGGCGCCGATTCGGTGGAAGTGCGCGGCGAGATGCTGCGCGATGCGGAGGCCGAGCTGCCTGCGCTCAAAGGTCTTGCTTCCGTGTACTCCAGCCCCGAGGGGTTGTGGGCCGAGGGCGGCTGGCTCGACAGCGCGGCCCTCAAGCGTGGCATCGCCGCCGCCACGCGCGTCGGTGCGAAGCGGCTCAAGATGTCCATCGGCGATTTCCAGGCGTCTTCGCATGGCTCGCTCTGGGGCTTGAAAGTGGAGCTTGCCGAGACCCGCGTCGAGCTGCTGATCGAGAACGACCAGACCGTGCGCGCCGGCACGCTGCCCGCATTGCAGGCCTTCTTCGATGCAGCCGACCGCGCCGGCATTTCGCTCGGCATGACCTTCGACATGGGCAACTGGCACTGGCTCGGCGAATGCCCACTGCAGGCGGCACAGGCGCTCGGCCACCGCGTGCGCTATGTGCACTGCAAGGGCGCGCAGCGCCTGCCGCACAAATGGGTGGCGGTGCCGCTCGGCGATTCGGTCGCGCCGTGGCGCGCGGTGTTGCGCGCCTTGCCCGCCGACGTGCCCCACGCCATGGAATACCCTCTGGTGGGCGACGACCTGCTGGCCGTCACCCGCTCGCAAATCGACTTCATCCGCGCCGCACGGGCGTAGAACCCAACACATGCCAGAACCCACCGCTTTCGATGTCGCCCTGTTCGGCGAGGCCATGATGCTGCTCGTGGCGGACCGGCCCGGGCCGCTGGAGGACGCACAGTCGTTCCACAAGCGCACCGCCGGTGCCGAGACCAACGTGGCCATCGGCCTCTCGCGGCTGGGCCTCAAGGTGGGCTGGGCGAGCCGCCTGGGCACCGACTCGATGGCGCGCGCGCTGCTCGCGACGATGAAGGGCGAGGGCATCGACTGCTCGCACGTCATCTGCGACCCGACGCAGCGCACCGGCTTCCAGTTCAAGGGCCGCGTCACCGACGGCAGCGACCCGCCGGTCGAATACCACCGGAAGGGCTCGGCCGCGAGCCAGATGGGTCCGGCCGATATCGACGAGGGCTGGCTGCGCTCGGCGCGCCATCTGCATGCCACCGGCGTGTTCGCGGCGATTTCCGAGACCAGCCTGCAGGCCGCGCTCAAGACCATGGACGTGATGCGCGCCGCAGGCCGCACCATCTCGTTCGATACCAACCTGCGCCCTACGCTGTGGTCTTCCACCGAGACGATGCGCCACTGGATCAACGAACTCGCCTCGCGTGCCGACTGGGTGCTGCCCGGCATCGAGGAAGGGCTGCTGCTCACCGGCCACAGCGAGCCCGAGGCCGTCGCACGTTTCTATCGCGAGCGCGGCGCAAAGCTGGTGGTCGTCAAGCTCGGCGCCGAGGGCGCCTACTACGACAGCGACGTGGCCGGCACCGGCCGCGTCGAAGGCTTCCCGGTGAAGGAAGTGATCGACACCGTGGGCGCAGGCGACGGCTTCGCGGCCGGCGTGGTGAGCGCCTTGCTCGAAGGTAAGAGCGTGCCCGAGGCGGTGCGCCGCGGCGCCTGGATCGGCGCCCGCGCGGTGCAGGTGCTGGGCGATACCGAAGGCCTGCCGACGCGGGTCGAACTTGAAGAAGCAGGACTCTGAAGACCATGACACAGCAAAAGAACGTGCTTGTTTTCCGGCCCTTGCCCGAAGACCAACTCGCGCGCCTGCAGGCCGCACACCACGTCACCGTGGCCGATCCGCGCAAGGAGCCCGACGCCTTCGCCGCCGCGCTCGCCACCGCGAACGGCCTGATCGGATCTAGCCACACAGTCGATGCCGCGCTGCTCGACGCGGCGCCCAAGCTCGAGGTGATTTCGAGCGTGTCGGTGGGCGTCGACAACTACCCGCTCGCCGAGCTGCACAAGCGTGGCATCGTGCTGTGCCACACGCCCGACGTGCTCACCGAGACCGTGGCCGACACGGTGTTCGCGATCCTCATGGCGACCCAGCGCCGCGTCGTCGAGCTCTCGAACCTCGTGCGCGACGGCCGCTGGAACAAGAACATCGGCGAAGAACTCTTCGGCACCGACGTGCACGGCAAGACGCTGGGCATCCTGGGCTTCGGCCGCATCGGCCAGGCCGTGGCGCGGCGCGCGGCGCTGGGCTTCGGCATGCCGGTGCTCTATCACTCGCGCCGCCCGGTCGACCTGGCCACGCAAGCGCCCGAGCTGCAAGGCCGCGCCACGCACACACCGCTGGACGATCTGCTCGCGCGCGCCGACATCGTGCTTGCGATGCTGCCGCTGACCGATGCCACGCGCGGCATGATCGACACCGCCTTTTTCGCGCGCATGAAGCGGGGCGCATCGTTCATCAATGGTGGACGCGGCGCCACGGTGAACGAAGAGGCACTGCTCCACGCCCTGGACCACGGCACGCTGCGCGCCGCCGGCCTCGATGTGTTCGCGAAGGAGCCGCTGCCGGCCGATTCGCCGCTGCGCACGCACCCGCGCGTGACGCCGCTGCCGCACATCGGCTCGGCCACGCACGAGACACGCCATGCGATGGCCGAACTCGCGACGACCAACCTGCTGCAGGTGCTGGCCGGCGAGAAGCCGACGGCGCCTTACGACACCACGGCCGCATGAAGACTCTGTCTTGCTCCCTCTCCCCAAGGGGAGAGGGAGCGAGACCGACGCATGAAGCCCACAGGCCGCGCCACCATCGCCGATGTCGCCGAAGCGGCGGGCGTTTCCAAGGCCACTGTCTCGCGCTTCCTGAACCACCGCGAGCGATTGCTCAGCCCCGATATCGCCGCCCGCGTCGAGGTGGCAATTGCGGCACTGGCCTATTCGCCGAGCCCGATGGCACAGGCGTTGAGCCATGGCCGCTCGCGGCTCATCGGCCTGATCGTGGCAGACATCACCAACCCGTATTCGGTCGCGGTGCTGCGCGGTGCCGAGAAGGCCTGCCAGGACGCCGGCTACCTCGTGATGCTGTTCAACCTCGGCAACGAGAGCGAACGTGAGCGCGAGGCGATCGATGCGCTCGCGGGCTACCAGGTCGACGGCTTCATCCTCAACACGCTGGGCCGCGGCAGCAACGTGGTCGATGCGGTCACGCTGCACGGCAAGCCCGCGGTGCTGGTGGACCGGCGCCACACTGGCATGCACACCGACTTCGTCTCTCTCGACAACCACGCGGCGATGCAGGCCACTTGCGGACATCTGCTCGAAGGCGGTTACCGCGAACTGCTCTACGTCACCGAGCCGCAGAAGGGTGTGAGCTCGCGGCGCGAGCGCACGGCCGCGTTCGGCGCCTGCGTGGCCGCGCACGAGCCGCGCGTGGCGGGCGAGGTGTTCGAATCGGTCGAAGGTGAGAGCGATGCGCTCGACGCGGCGCTGATCGCCTTGCGCAAGCGCGCCAAGCGCGGTCGCCGTGCCGCCGTGGTTGCTGGCAACGCCGTGGTCACGCTGCGCGTCGCGCAGGCCATGGCGCGCCTGGGCCTGCAGTTCGGCGATGACCTGGGCTTCGTGGGCTTCGACGATCCCGAATGGGCCTCGCTGATCGGCCCCGGCCTGAGCACCGTGGCACAGCCCACCGACGCCATCGGCCGCACCGCCGCTACATGCCTGATCGAGCGGTTGCGGGGGCTGGACTCAGCACCGCGCCAACTGCTGCTTCCAGGGGAACTGATGGTGCGGGGATCGTCGCAGGCGCTCTAGCGTCCACTACCGCGCGGTCGAACGTGATCGGCCCGCGCATCCAATCCGCCGCACGCTCGGCGATCATGATCGTCGGCGCATTGGTGTTGCCGCCGATCAGCGTCGGCATCACCGAGGCGTCGACCACGCGCAGGTTCTCGATGCCGTGCACGCGCAGTTGCGCGTCGACCACCGCCATCGCATCCACGCCCATCTTGCAGGTGCCCACCGGGTGGTAGATGGTGTCGGCGCGCGCGCGGATGTGCTGCGTGAGTTCTTCGTCGGTGTGCGCATCGGCCGTGTAGACCTCGCGGTGTCGGTACTTCTGGAGCGCCGGTGCGCGCAGGATCTCGCGCATCTTCTTCACGCCCTGCAGCAGCAGCGCCATGTCTTCGGCATCGGACAGAAACCGCGGGTCGATGCGCGGCGCCGACAGGGGGTTCGAATCGTTCAGCCGCACATCGCCCCGGCCCTTGGGGCGCAGCACGCACACGTGGCATGAGAAGCCGAAGCCCATGTGCAGCTTGCGCGCATGGTCGTCGGTGATCGCGATCACGAAGTGCAGCTGCAGGTCGGGCCGGCGCAACTCGGGCGACGACTTGATGAAGGCGCCGCCTTCGGCAAAGGGCGTCGCGACGAGGCCCTTGCCGCTCTTGCGCCACTCGAAGATCGCCTTCATCAGCTTCAACCCGGCTTTCACGCCGATGCCGAAGAGGTCGATGTCCTTCGAGGTGTAGGCGAGGATGAAATCGGTGTGGTCCTGCAGGTTCTGCCCGACGCCCGGCAGCGCATGCCGCACAGCGATGCCGTGGCGGCCCAGCTCTGCCGGGTCGCCGATGCCCGAGAGCATCAGCAGCTGCGGCGAGTTGAAGGCGCCGCCGCACAGCGCCACTTCGCGATGGGCGCGAATGACTTCGGTGCTGCCACCGCGCCGCACTTCCACGCCGGTCGCGCGCTTGCCGTCGAGCACCACGCGCAGGGCCTGTGCGCCGGTCAGCACCTTGAGGTTTGGGCGCGCATGCATCACCGGATGCAGGTACGCCGCGGCGGCCGAGCAGCGCTCGCCGTTCTTCGTGCCGCCATGGAACTGCGTGACCTGGTAGAGGCCCGCGCCTTCCTGCTCGGCGCCGTTGAAATCGTCGTTGCGCGGAATACCGCATTCCGCAGCCGCGCGAATGAAGTCTTCAGTGATCGGTCGGGGGCTCTGCTGCTCGGAGACCTGCAGCGGCCCGCCCGCGCCGTGCAGCGCGCTCTCGCCGCGCTCGTTGCCCTCGGCGCGCTTGAAGTACGGCAGCACCTCGTCGAACGACCAGCCCTCGCAGCCGGCGCGCGCCCAGTCGTCGTAGTCGTCGCGATGGCCGCGCACGTAGAGCATGGCGTTGATCGCGCTCGATCCGCCGAGGCCGCGCCCGCGCGGCTGGTAGCCGCTGCGTCCGCCGAGGGCTGGCTGCGGCACGGTCTTGTAGGCGTAGTTGTTGATGGGCGGACGTCCCGGAAGCATCGCCACGGTGGCGGCGGGTGCCCGCACCAGGATGCCGCGGCCGTCCCCACCGGCTTCGATCAGGCAGACCGTCACGCCTGGGTCTTCGCTGAGGCGGGAGGCCAGCGTGGCGCCGCCGGAGCCGCCGCCCACGATCACGTAGTCGAATTCCATGGCGCTTGTCTTCCTTTTGTTGTGCGTCCAGTCGGGCGGGATCGACTGTAGGAAGAACGTGCAGGCAGGCAGTTAGCGTTTTCCCGCTGCTCGAAGGTATGCAGCCCGCCGAGGCGCTGCGGGTTTTCCCTGCCGCGCGCAGCCTGAGCGTGTCACCAGCCGTGGAAGCGTCCCCACGTCTGCAACGCACCGTCTTCGCCAAGCGCCTGGTATTCCGGGAACTGCGCACCGGTGGCGCACGCATGGTTGGGCAGGATGCGCAGGCGCGTGCCGATCGGAAAGCGCGTCGCGATGTCGGTGTCGGACGCGCCTTCGTGGGACAGGATGCCATGCTCCTGGTTCGCACCGCTGAGCACATAGCCGTCGAGCACTGCACCGTCGAGGCCGCAGACCTGCCCGTAGCCGTAGTCGCGCTTCTGCTTCTGCGTGCCGCGGTCGCGGCTCATCGCCATCCAGCCCGCATCGACGATGGCCCAGCCTTTCTCGACCTGGTGGCCGATCACTGTGGTGAGCACGCTCAGCGCGACCTCGTCCGTGCTGCAGACGCCGACGTTGCGCATCACGAGGTCGAAGAACACATAGACGCCGGCCCGCACTTCGGTCACGCCATCGAGGCGCTCGGCCATCAGCGCCGTGGGCGTGGAGCCCACGCTGACGATGGGGCAGGGCAGGCCCGCATCGCGAAGCCGCTGTGCGGCGCGCACACAGCCGGCGCGTTCCTGCTCGGCCATGGCCCGGAGCGCTTCCGGCGTGTCGAGGTCGTAGCTGGAGCCGGCGTGCGTCATCACGCCGGCCAGGTGCATGCCGCCGCCGTGCAGCACGTGGGCGACCTCGAGCAGCACGTCGTCGTCCGGGCGAATGCCGGAGCGGTGGCCATCGGTGTCGACTTCGATCAGCACGTCAAAGGCCTCGCCGTTCGCGCGGCCGAACTCGGCGATGGCGCGTGCCGAGGCGACACCGTCCGTGATGATCGAAAGCGCGCAGCCGCGGCGGCGCAGTTCGAGCGCATGCGGCAGCCGGTGCTGTGCCATGCCGACGGCGTAGAGGATGTCGGTGAAGCCCGCAACGAAGAATTGTTCGGCCTCCTTCAGCGTGGAGACGGTGATGCCCTGCGCGCCCGCATCGCGCTGTGCACGCGCGATGTCGATGCACTTGCTGGTCTTCACGTGCGGGCGGAAGCGCACGCCGAGCGCGTTCATGCGCGCCTGCATCCGCGCGATGTTGTGCTGCATGCGCGGCCGCTCGACGATGGCGGCGGGCGTGTCGATGGTGGCGAGGGTGAGGGCGGTCATGGGAGTCGTCCGTTCAGGAAATCGATGCGAAGGATTGGAGCCACGGCAGCGCGGGCGCGAGCGTGGCGGCTTGCTGCTCGGGCGATGGTGCACCGTTCGGCAAGGCGAGCCCGACACGGTTGTGCCAGAAGGTTCGCAGGCCTACGGCCGAGGTGCCGAACATGTCGTAGCCCGAGCCGGCGACGAAGGCGGCGTCGCTGGCCCGTACGCCCAGTCGGTCGAGCGCCATGCGGTAGGGGCGTGGATCGGGCTTGTAGAAGCCGGCTTCTTCGGAGGTGACGACCACGTCCCAATCGACGCCGAGCAACGCCGCCGCGCGGTGGCCGAGACGGCGCGAGCAGTTGGTGACCACCGCGAGCTTGCAGTGCGGCCTGAGCGCGTGGAGCAACTCGCGTGCGCCGTCCCATGCGGGCAGTGCGTCCCAGTGCGCTTCTAGCGCGTCGGGCGCGGAGTCGGCCATGCCGGTGCGGCGGGCGGCGTCTTTCACCAACTGCTCGTAGGGCACATAGGCGCCGCAGCCGTAGGTGAGCCGCAGGTATTCGGCGCGCCACGCGCGGCCTTTCTCTTCGGAGCCGGCAGCGGCATTCCAGACGGTCCAGGAGTCGAGCAGGGCGGTGAGCAGGTCGAAGAGCACGGCGCGCGGGTAGGCGCTGCGTGAGGTGATGGAGGCTTGCATGCGCATCGACTGTACGGTTTGAGACCATCGTTGTGCTTCAATGCGAACTCATCAATCGTTCAGCACAGCTTAATGATCCAGATCGAAGACATGCAACTTGCGGCGGCCCTGTTGCGCGAGCCTTCGTTGAGCGCAGCGGCACGTTCGCTCGACGTCACGCCGCCCGCGCTGTCGATGCGGCTGCGCAAGCTCGAAGTCACGCTCGGCCTGTCGCTGGCCACCCGAACGGCGCGGCGCCTCAGCCTCACGGCCGAGGGCGAACGCTTCGCGCGCGAGGCCGCGGCGCTGCTCGGGCAGATCGAGGGCCTGCGCGAATCGATGCAGCGCGACGACCGCCGCCTCACCGGCACCTTGCGCATTGCCGCGCCCTTCGGCTACGGCCGGCAGTACGTGGCGCCGATGCTCGCGCGCTTCGCCCGGCTGCACCCGGGCCTGCGCATCCAGTTCGACCTGCGCGAGACGCCGTGGCCCGACCGGCACGATGCCGACGCGATCATCCATATCGGCGCGGTGCGCGATTCGTCGTGGGTTGCGCGCACGCTGAGCGCCAACGAGCGCTGGCTGTGCGCGAGCCCCGAGTACCTGCGCGCACGCGGCACGCCCCGTGTTCCGCGCGACGTGATGGTGGGGCACGACTGCATCGTCATCCGCGAGAACGACGAAGACGTGACGCTGTGGCATGTGCGCCGCGCAGCAAAGCCGAAGGCGCAGCAACGGCGCGTCGGTGCGCGTGAAACGCTGCGCATCGCGCCGGCGTTTGTCACCAACGACGGAAGCGTGGCCCGGCACTGGGCCGAGCAGGGCATGGGGCTGGTGCTGCGCTCCGAATGGGACGCGGCGGACGCGATCGCACGGGGCTCGCTGGTGCGGGTGCTGAAAGATTGGGAGTTCGACAGCGCACCGGTCGTGCTGCTGGTGCCGACGCGCAAGGGGCGCACGGCGCGGGTGCAGGCGTTGATCGAGTTTCTGGAGGAGAGCTTCGGCAGCTAGTTCACTGCACCCGGTCGCCGTCTCGCACTGATTCGACCGCGCCGTTATAGAACCGCACGATCCCGAGGAAGTTGCCCTGGCCGCGGTGGTAGGTCCAGTCTTCCATCGGAACGCACTGCTGGCTGATGATCTGCCGCGTGCCGCCGCCCCGCAGGCCCGGCGCGACGATCACTTCGACCTGCGGGCGAGGAACGCAGACGATGTCCTTCAGGACCGGCTCGCCGCATTTGTTGAGCACGGAGAACTTCGATTCGCCGACGCCTGCGAGAAAGCCGCCGCAACTGAGCGATTGCGCGGATGCACCGCCCGGTTGCAGGGCAGCGAGCAAAAGCGCAGTCGAGGCGAAGGTGCGCAGGACGATGTTCATGGCGTTGAAGGCTTCAAAAAGAAAAAGCCCCGACCGGCGGGGCATTTTTTCTCAGTCGGATCAACCGACTTCGGCGATCAGTTCGATCTCGACGCAGGCGCCCATCGGGATCTGTGCCACGCCGAACGCGCTGCGCGCATGCGCGCCCTTTTCGGGGCCGAAGACTTCGGCGAAGAATTCGCTCGCGCCGTTGGTCACCAGGTGCTGTTCGGTGAAGGTGCCGACCGAGTTCACGAGGCTCATCACCTTGACGATGCGCTTGACCTTGTTGAGGTCGCCCACGGCCGCGTGCAGCGTGCCCAGGAGATCGATGGCGATGGCGCGTGCGGCCTGCTTGCCTTCCTCGGTGGTGATGTTCACGCCGAGTTGGCCGGCCCAGACCTTGCCGTCCTTCTTGGCGATGTGGCCCGACAGGAACACGAGGTTGCCGGTCTGCACGAAAGGCACGTAGGCGGCGGCGGGGGCCGAGACCGGGGGCAGGGTGATGCCGAGGCTGGAAAGTTTGTCGTAAACGCTCATGGAGACTCCTTGTCTTGGGATGTCGATTGTGTCTGGCTTTGCGAGGTGAGCTGGACCACTTCCCCCACCGGCTGCACGGTCACCCCGACGCTGAGCGTGTGCCTCGCGCCGCCATGCAGTACGCCGCGCATCGGCGAAACGTCGGAGTAGTCGCGGCCGATGGCCAGCGTGACGTAGTCCTCGCCCGGCTGGCGGCCGTTGGTGGGATCGAAGTCGGCCCAGCCGCCGTCGCCTTCGCCGCTCTCGCCGGGCATGTACACCGACACCCACGCGTGCGAGGCATCGGCGCCCACGAGGCGCGGCTGGCCCGGCGGCGGTTGCGTGAGCAGGTAGCCGCTCACGTAGCGCGCGGGCAGGCCCAGCGTGCGAAAGCACGCGATCATGATGTGCGCGAAGTCCTGGCACACGCCCTTGCGCTGGGCCAGCGCCTCGACGGCGGGTGTGTTGATCTCGGTGCTGTCGGCGTCGTAGTCGAAGTCGCGGTACATGCGCTCGGTGAGGTCCATCGCCACGTCGAAGGTGGGGCGTCCGGGCGCGAAGCTCGCGCGCGCGTACGCGGCAAAGTCGTCGTGGCGCGGCACGTAGGGCGAGGGAAAGACGAACTCGGAAGCTGCGTCGAACGTGGCGTCCTTGCGGAAGCGGAAACGCTCGCGCACGGTCTCCCAGGGCAGCTCGCGGGCGATGGCGTCCGAGAGCACCGGCACCGAGGTATCGACCACGCTCTCGGCCGTGACCACCAGCCGGTCGTGCGTGGCTTCGAGCGCAAAGAAGGCGCGGGTGTTGCCGTAGACATCGGGCAGTTCGCCGCGCTGCGCCGGCGGCGGATCGATCGTGAGCAGGTGGCTCACGAGCCGCTGCGAACCGGTGGCCAGCGGCTTCAGGTGGGCCAGGTGCTGCGCCGTCTCGACGGGCGGCGCGTATTCGTAGCGGGTTTCGTGGGTGACGTGCAGCAGCATGGCGTCGGCAATCGGGTTCTTACTTCGACGCGGCGCCGAAGTGCGAGGCGTAGATCTTCGCGTAGGTGCCGTCGGCCTTGATGTCCGCGAGGCCCTTGTCGATCTTCGCCAGAAGCTCGGCATTGCCCTTCTTCACCGCGATACCGTACTGCTCGGAGGGAAAGCCCGCATCGCTCACCGTCTTGAAGCCGCCACCCGCATTGTTCGCGAGGTAGTGCGCCACCACGCCGTTGTCGGCCACCACGGCCTGCACGCCGCCGGCTTCGAGTTCCTTCAGCGCGAGCGGTGTCGATTCGAAGCGCTTGATGGCTGTGTTCGACTTGCCGAGCAGCTTGCCCACGACTTCGTCGCCGGTGGTGCCGTTCTGCACGCCGACCTTCAGGGTCTTGATGTCGTCGAACTTCGCGACGGGCGAATCGCTCTTCACCGCGATGAGCTGCCTGGCCTCGAAGTAGGGCGGCGAGAAGTCCATGGTCTGGCGGCGCTCGTCGGTGATGGTGATGGACGACACCAAGAGGTCGCGGTCGCCCTGGTCGAGCGAATTGAAGATGCCTTCCCACGGCGTGTTGACGAACTTCACCTCGATGCCGGCCTTCTGCGCGACGGCCTTCACCACGTCGATGTCGAAGCCCACGACCTCGCCCTTTTCGTTCTGCGATTCGAAGGGCGCATAGGCCGCATCGGTGCCGACGACCAGCACGCGCGCCGCAGCCGGTGGTGGAGGCGCAGAAGCGGCGGCGGGTGCGGCGGCTTCCTGCTTGCCGCAGCCGGCGAGCGCGAGGCCGACCAGGAGGCTGGCTGCGGTGAGGGTGAGACGGCGATTGATGAGCATGTTCTGTCTCCTTGGATTCATTGTGGAACGCCGCGGAACCGGCTTTGCCGGGCCGCAGGCGTTGCCCCCCGGTGAGGGGGAGTGCGAAGCGACACGAAGTGCGCGAAGCATGGGAGAGAGCCAGTTTTTCAGGCGCCGACGGAGCGCAGCGATTCGGATGTGAGCGTGAAGTAGCGCGTGCCGATGGCGTCCGACACATGGTAGGCCGCGGTCTCGCAGTTGGCGAGCAACTGGATCAGCGCGGGATAGTTGGCCTCCGGCCCCGCGGCGCACAGGTGCTCGAGCGTCCAGGTGGCCGGATCGGGCAGTTCGTACGACAGCGCGGTGAGCTTGCCGGGCGCGCTGCCCGCGAGCCGAGCGATGCGCCCGCGCAGGGTCTGCGTGACCCAGGCCAGCGAGCGCGGGTTCTCGGCATCGAGCACCAGGAGGTCGACCAGCGTGGCGACGTCGCGCCGTTGCTGGTAGCGCGCATGGAAGGTGATGGTGCTGTCGAACAGCGCCACCATCGCCTCGAAGCCGCTGACCTCGTGCACCGCGCCGTTGTCGAAGCCGACTTCGAGCGCGTTCGACAAAAAGCCCAGCCGCTCGATGTGGCGGCCGATGGACAGCAGGCGCCAGGCATCGTCGCGCGTCATGCGGTCGGTCTGCGCACCGGTCATGGCGGCCAGCGCGGTGCTGGCGGATTCGAGCGCGCGCAGCGCGGCGCTGGCGGCAAAGCTGCCTTCGCCGGCCTGCTCGGCGGCGCGGCGCAGGAACTCGGCTTCGGCGCGCACGATCTGGTTCCAGTTGTCCTGCGAGAGCCGCTCGCGCACCGCGGCCGCGGCCTGGCGGATGCAGCGGAGGCTGTAGCCGACGCTGCCGCCCCCATCGACATCGCCGAGCTCGGCCACCAGGGCACGCTCGAACACCCGGCGCGACTGCGGCGCGCTCGGCGCCTCGGCCGGCACCAGCGCATTGCGCACGGCCATGCGGTGCAGCCATTCGAGCAGCGGGCGCGACGACTGGTCTTCGCCGCCCAGCAGGTTGAGCGTGAGGCGCGCCAGGCGCACCGCGTTCTCGGCGCGCTCGGTGTAGCGGCCAAGCCAGAACATGTTCTCCGCGGCGCGGCTGGTGACCGGTGCGCGGTGCCGCGCGAGCGAGGCCGGCGTGGCGTGCGGCTGCAGCAGCGTGGTGCGATCGACCTCGCCGTGCGTCTGCACCCACACGTCGGCACTGCTGCCGCCGCGCTGCATCGAGGCGATCTGCGCATCGGCGCCCGCGAGCCGGGCAAGGCCGCCGGGCAGCACGCGCCACGACTGCGCGCCGTCGCTCACCGCGAACACGCGCAAGAGCGCCGCGCGCGGCGCGATGTGGCCGGGCCCCAGGTCGCTCGTCCAGGTGGGGATCTGCGACAGCGGCAGGTAGCTCTGCACCGTGTGGGCGTCGCCCTCGCGCACGATGCGGCCGGCCCACTCGTCGAGTTCCCGCCGCCCCAGCTGGCTGCCGAGCACCGCATCGAAGCTCGTGCGGCCGTCGATGCCGGGGTAGGTCGGCTTGATGAAGCAGTCGCCCAGCTGCGGCAGCACCGCCTCGAGCGCGGCGCGCTCGCCGCACCACCAGGTGGGGAGGGCTGGCAGCTTCAGCTTTTCGCCGATCAGCCGGCGGGCAAGGCCCGGCAGGAAGCCAAGCAGCGCGGGCGATTCGAGAAACGCCGAGCCCGGCATGTTGGCCACCAGCACATTGCCGGCACGAATCGCTTGCAGCAGGCCGGGCACGCCGAGCGTGGAATCGGGGCGCAGCTCCAGCGGGTCAAGGAACTGATCGTCCAGCCGCTTGATGAGACCGTGCACCGGACGCAAGCCCTGCAGCGTCTTGAGGTAGAGCCGCTGGTCGCGCACCGTGAGGTCGCTGCCCTCGACCAGCGTCACGCCCAGGTAGCGCGCGAGGTACGCGTGCTCGAAGTAGGTTTCGTTGTACGGGCCGGGCGTGAGCAGCGCAATATGGGGCGGCACGCCGGCCGGGCACATGCGCTGCAGGCCGTCCATCATGGCGCTGTAGGTGGCGGCCAGACGCTGCACGTGCAGCGCCTCGAAGGCCTGCGGAAACTGCCGCGTGATGGCCAGCCGGTTTTCCAGCAGGTAGCCCAGGCCCGAAGGTGCCTGGGTGCGCTGCGACACCACCCACCAGTTGCCGTCGGGGCCGCGCGCGAGGTCGAACGCCGCGATGTGCAGCCAGGTGTCGCCTGGCGGCTTCACGCCGTGCAGGGCACGCAGGTAGCCCGGATGGCCGCGCACCAGCGCCGGCGGAATGAGCCCTTCGCTCAGCAACTGCTGCGGGCCGTAGACATCGGCCATCACCCGGTCGAGCACGCGCACCCGCTGCAGCACGCCGGCCTCGATCTGGCTCCAGCTTTCGGGGGAAACGATCAGCGGGAACAGGTCGAGCGACCAGGGCCGCTGCGGACCGTTGGTGGCATCGGCGTAGACGTTGTAGGTGACGCCGTTGTCGCGGATCTGCCGCTCCAGGCTGACCGCGCGGCGCGGCAGGTCGTTGAAGCCGCCCGGGCCGAGTTGGTCGAAGAAGGCGTTCCAGGCGGGGGTGAGCGGTGGGGTTTCGCTGGTCGCCGCTGACGGTTGCTGCGCTTGCGACTGCGATTGGCTCTGGGACTGCGATGCGGAAGATTGGGGCTGGGATTGCGATTGGGTGGCAGCCGGGCGTTCCGCGGCCGCGTCGTACAGCAGCGGGGCACTTGCCGCCGGGGCCGTACCCGGCGATGCGGGCCGCAGAGGCGCCACCGGCGTGGCCCCGCCACGCAATTCATCGAAGTGGCCGGGCAGGGCGGCCGGTGCGAGCGTCGACGCCAAGGCCGCTGGAAACTCCAGAGCTTGGGCGTCGAACAGGGATTCGTTCAAAGGTTCCACAGGTGGGGGATTGTCACACCGCCGTCACGGCGAGGCCGCTTCGGCAGTGTGCTAAATGACCCCTTATCGCCGCAGATCCAGCGTGAACGGGAATTCGCGGCTGCCCGGCAGCTCGATGGTGGCCGGCGGCGTGCGCATGAGGCCGGGCGTGTGGCCCATGCGCGTGAAGCGCGAATGGCGGCGGCTCTCGGCCTCGTAGGCGTTGACCGGGAAGCTGTCGTAGTTGCGTCCGCCCGGGTGGGCCACGAAATACTGGCAGCCGCCCAGCGAGCGCTTCATCCAGGTGTCCACCAAGTCGAAGGTCAGCGGCGCATGGGCGCCGATGCTCGGATGTAGCGCCGAAGGCGGGTTCCAGGCCTTGTAGCGCACGCCCGCGACGAATTCGCCGGTCACGCCCGTCGGCTGCAGCGGCAGAACTTTGCCGTTGACGGTGATGACGTGGCGGCTCTCGTTGAGGCCGGTCACGCGCACTTCGATGCGCTCGAGCGACGAGTCGACATAGCGCACCGTGCCGCCCGCCGAGCCTTCCTCGCCCATCACGTGCCATGGCTCCAGCGCGTTGCGCAGCGACAGCTCCACGCCCATCGCCTGCATCTGGCCCACGAGCGGGAAGCGGAACTCGAAGTGCGGCGCGAACCAGTCGGGATCGAAGGCAAAGCCGGCCTGGCGCATCTCGCTGATGACGTCGTCGAAGTCCATCTTCACGAAGGTCGGCAAGAGGAAGCGGTCGTGCAGCTCGGTGCCCCAGCGGGTGACGGGCGCCTTGTAGGGCTCGTCCCAGAAGCGGGCGACCAGCGCGCGAATCAGCAGCTGCTGCGCGATGCTCATGCGCGCATGCGGCGGCATTTCAAATGCGCGCAGCTCCAGCAGGCCCAGGCGGCCGGTGCTGGAATCAGGCGAGTAGAGCTTGTCGATGCAGAACTCGCTGCGGTGCGTGTTGCCCGACACGTCGATCAGGATGTTGCGCAGCGTGCGGTCGACCAGCCACGCGGGCATGTTGGCGCCGTAGATCTCGCGGTTCTTCGCGATTTCCTGCAGAGCGATTTCGAGCTCGTAGACCTGGTCGTTGCGCGCTTCGTCCACGCGCGGCGCCTGGCTGGTCGGGCCGATGAACATGCCCGAGAACAGGTAGCTCAGCGACGGATGGTTGTGCCAGTAGAGCAAGAGGCTCGCAAGCAGTTCGGGCCGGCGCAGGAAGGGGCTGTCCGCCGGCGTGGCGCCGCCCATCACGAAATGGTTGCCGCCGCCGGTGCCGGTGTGGCGGCCATCGGTCATGAACTTCTCGGCCGACAGGCGCGTCTCGAACGCGGCGTTGTAGAGGAACTCGGTGTGGGCGACCAGTTCCTTCCAGTTGTGGGCCGGATGGATGTTGACTTCGATCACGCCCGGGTCGGGCGTCACGGCCAGCATCTTCAGACGCGGATCGCGCGGCGGCGGATAGCCTTCCATCACGATGCGCATGCCCAGGTCGCGCGCGGTGGCTTCGATGGCGGCGACGAGGTCCAGGTAGTCCTCCAGGCGCGCGAGCGGCGGCATGAAGACGTAGAGCACGCCGGAAGCGCTGCCCTTCTTCTCGGCCGACGGACCGTTGGCGCGGCGCGGGTCGCGCACCTCGACGCACAGCGCGGTGCGCGTGACCCAATGGGCCGATTCGCCGCGCAGGGGCTGGCGGATCGCTGGCGTGGCGCCGGCGTTTGCGGCTGCGAAGGCCGCTGCCGCCGCAGCTGCCGCATCCCCGTTCGATGCATCGCCTGGGCTCTGCATGCGCAGCGAGGCGGGCACCACCGGCGGTGTGCCGAAGGTGTAGGGCACGTCGCCGAGGTTCGCACCGACTGCACCGGCCACACCGGCAGCGCCCGTGCTGTAGCGCGCACGGTAGTCGGCCGCGCTCGGCAACGCACCGCGCGGCGCGGTCGGGTCGCGCTCGATCAGGTAGGGATAGTCGCCCTTGCTCGCCCACGGTTGCGAGTCGAGCGGCAGGCGGTAGCCCATCGGCGAGTCGCCCGGAATGAGATAGAGCCGGTCGTCGCGCAGGAACCAGGGGCCGGTCTTCCAGCCGGGGCCGGCGAGCGCGGGCGCATCGCCATCCGCATTGCCGGGCTCGATGGGCAGCATGTAGCCGATCACCGCATCGAGCTTCTGCGTGAACACGCGGCGCAGGCGCACGCGTTCGAGTTCGTCGTCCAGCTTCGATTCGAAAGGATCGACGTTCACCGGCAGGCGGCGTTCGCGCCAGAGATAGTAGTAGGTGTCTTCGTAGCCGGGCTGGATGTAGCGCTCGGTGAGGCCGAGGTTGCCGGCCAGCGTGGCGGTGAAGCGTTGGGCGTCTTCGCTCGTGTAGTGCGTGGGGAAGCGCTCGTCGGCGAAGAGCGCCGGGTCGTGCCACAGCGTCTGGCCGTCGGCGCGCCAGAAGATCGAGAGCGCCCAGCGCGGCAACTGCTCGCCCGGGTACCACTTGCCCTGGCCGAAATGCAGGAAGCCGCCGTTGCCGTATTCGGCGCGCAGCTTGTGAACGAGTTCGGTCGCGTAGCCGCGCTTCGTGGGGCCGAGCGCGTCGGTGTTCCACTCGGGCGCATCGCGGTCGCTGGTGGCCACGTAGGTGGGCTCGCCGCCCATCGTGAGGCGCACATCGCCGGCCTTCAGGCGCGCATCGACGGCGTCGCCGAGCGAGAGAACCTCGGCCCATTGCTCTTCGGTGTAGGGCTTGGTGACGCGCGGCGATTCGTAGATGCGCGTGACCTTCATCTCGTGGCCGAACTCGACCTCGGACTCATCGACGCCGCCTTCGATGGGCGCGGCGCTCGACGGCGTGGGCGTGCAGGCGAGCGGAATGTGGCCTTCGCCGGCCATGAGGCCCGAGGTGGCATCGAGGCCGATCCAGCCGGCGCCCGGCAGGAACACCTCGCACCAGGCGTGCAAGTCGGTGAAGTCGACCGTGGTGCCGCTCGGACCGTCCAGCGCCTTCACGTCGGGCGTGAGTTGGATCAGGTAGCCCGAGACGAAACGCGCGGCCAGGCCCATGTGGCGCAACAGTTGCACCAGCAGCCAGCCCGAGTCGCGGCACGAGCCGCTGCCGTTGGTGAGCGTTTCTTCCGGCGTCTGCACGCCGGGCTCCATGCGGATGAGGTAGTTGACGTCCTGCTGCACCTGCTGGTTCAGGCCCACCAGGAAGTCGATGGTGCGCTGTTCCTTGCGGTCGATTTTTTCGAGATAGGCCTCCACCAGCGGCGTGACCGGGTCCGCCACGAGGTAGGGCGCGAGTTCTTCGGCCTGCGAGGCGGTGTACTTGAACGGAAAGTTCTCGGCCTGCGGCTCGAGGAAGAAATCGAAGGGGTTGTAGACCGCCATTTCGACCACGAGGTCGACGGTGACCTTGAATTCGCGCGTCTTCTCGGGGAACACCAGCCGCGCCTGGTAGTTCGCGAACGGGTCCTGCATCCAGTTGACGAAGTGCTCGGCCGGCTCGACCGTGAGCGAATACGAGATCACGTTGCTGCGGCAATGCGGCGCGGGCCGCAAGCGCACGACCTGCGGGCCCAACTGCACCAGGCGGTCGTATTTGTAGTGGGTGACGTGGTGGAGTGCGGCGTGAATGGACATGCGTTTTTGTGTGCAGTACTGCGAGATTGCATCGAAAAGATGTCTCTTGTGAGACGCATACTAGCCGAGATAACAAGCAATTAACGCGCCATCGAGCGCGGGTTCGGGGAGGGTTTGCATCATGTGTCGTGAGGTTGTGTGCTGACGCCGTCGCGTGCGTCCGGCAGGGGCGGGTCGTGGGCGTTTGTGGCGTTGGCGGGGTCGCTGGCCGGTGCGGCGTTGCAGCTTCATCAGCCGGCGTTGTGGATGGTGGCGGTCTATGTGGCCCTTCTGTTCGCAGGCGCGGCGGGACTGTGGTGGCGGCGTGTTTTCGGGCCGCTGCTGCTGGTCGCTGCGCTGGTTTGCGGCGCGATGGCCGGTGCGGGGCTCGCGGGCTGGCGTGCCGTCACCTACGCGAACGGGGCGCTCGATCCGTCGCTCGAGGGGCGCGACCTGCGCGTGACCGGCGTGGTCTCGCAGATGCCGCAGCGCAACGAGACTGGAACGCGGTTTCATCTCGATGTCGAATCCGTCCGATGGGCCGATGCCCGCAACGACGCGCCACCCACAGTGCCCTCGCGCATCGCGCTGGGCTGGTATGGCGAGAACACCGGGATCTGGGGGCATGCCGTCGAAGGGCGGGCAACTTCCTCAGCCATCGTCGGCGAACTGCATGCCGGCGAGCGATGGCAGCTGACGGTGCGGCTCAGGGCGCCGCACGGCAATCTCAATCCGCATGGCTTCGACAGCGAGCTCTGGCTGTGGGAGCAGGGCGTGCATGCCAATGGCTATGTGCGGACCGGCACGCGAGATGCCGCGCCGGCGTATGTGGCGAGCACATGGCGGCACCCCATCGAGCGCGCACGGGAGGCCGTGCGCGACGCCGTGTTCGAGCGCGTGGCCGACCGCAATCAGGCGGGTGTGATCGCCGCGCTGGTCACCGGCGACCAGCGTGCCATCGACCGTGCCGGCTGGGATGTGTTCAGGGCGACCGGCGTGGCGCACCTGATGTCGATCTCGGGCCTGCACATCACGATGTTCGCCTGGCTCGCGGCGCACGTCGTCGGCGCGCTGTGGCGGCGCAGCGGCCGCTTGATGCTGCGGCTGCCCGTGCCGCAGGCGGCTTTGATCGGCGGCGTGCTGCTCGCCACGCTCTATGCGCTTTTCAGCGGCTGGGGCGTGCCCGCGCAGCGCACCGTGTGGATGCTCGCCACCATCGCCTTGCTGCGCCTGACCGGCCGGCGCTGGCCGTGGCCGCATGTCTGGCTGTTGACCGCTGCGGTGGTGGTGGCGCTCGATCCCTGGGCGCTGATGCAGGCGGGCTTCTGGCTCAGCTTCGTGGCGGTGGGCGTGCTCTTCGCCACCGATTCATCAACAACGGAAGCGGGCGAGAGAAGAAAACCGACCGCCGGGAGCCGGCTCTTCCTGTTCTTCCGCGAGCAATGGGTGATCACGCTTGCGCTCACGCCGTTGAGCCTGCTGCTGTTCCAGCAGGTGTCGCTGGTCGGCCTGCTGGCCAACGCCATCGCGATCCCGTGGGTCACGCTCGTGGTCACGCCGCTGGCGATGGGGGGCGCGGTCGTGACGCCGCTGTGGGACGTTGCGGCCTGGGCCGTGCAGGCGCTCGCCGTCCTGCTGCAGTGGTCGGCGGGGCTGCCTTTCGCAACACTCTCCATGGCCGCGCCGCCGTGGTGGATGGCCGCCTGCGGCGTGGCGGGCGGCGCGTTGCTCGCGATGCACCTGCCCTGGTCGATGCGCGCGCTCGGCCTGCCGCTGCTCTTGCCCGTACTGCTGTGGCAGATGCCGCGGCCCGCCGCCGGCGAATTCGAACTGCTCGCGGCCGACATCGGACAGGGCAACGCCGTGCTGGTCCGCACCGCCAAGCACAGCCTGCTCTACGACACCGGGCCGCGCTACAGCCTCGAGAGCGATGCCGGCCACCGCGTGCTCGTGCCGCTGCTGCGCGCCATCGACGAGCGGCTCGACATGCTGGTGCTGAGCCACCGCGACACCGACCACACCGGCGGCGCGCCCGCGGTGCTTGCGATGCAGCCGCAGGCCGCGTTGCTCAGTTCCATCGAAGCCACCCATCCGCTGCAGGCGCTGCGCCCGACAGAGCGGTGCGAAGCAGGCCAGCGCTGGACCTGGGACGGGGTGAGCTTCGAGGTGCTGCATCCCTTCGATACCGACTACCGCAGCTTCACCCGGCCCAACGCCGTCTCGTGCGTGCTGCGCATCGGCAACGGCCGTGCGACGGTGCTGCTGGCCGGCGACATCGAGCGGCTGCAAGAGGCTGCGCTGGTCGCGCGAACGGCCGAGGCGCACCTGCGGGCGGACGTGTTGCTGGTGCCGCACCACGGCAGCAAGACGTCGTCGAGCGAGGCGCTGCTCGATGCGGTGCGCCCGCGCATCGGGCTGGTCCAGGCGGGTTATCGCAACCGGTTCGGGCACCCCGCCGGGGAGGTGGTCGCGCGTTACACGGAGAGGGGCGTGCGCTTGGTGGAAAGCGCGCGCTGCGGCGCGGCGCACTGGTTCAGCGAGCGGCCCGCCGAGCTGGGCTGCGAACGTGAGCAAAGTGCCCGCTACTGGCACCACCGCGTGCCTTGAAAACACGCCGACGGGTCGGTCGAGCCGCACCGGAGAACTCTTCAAAATCGTGAATAAATTGTTAAATGGAGGGCCGCTGGCTGGTTGCCACGTCGCGCTTTGAGGCGCCTGATGCGTTGTATCGCCCGGAAACAACACGGAGGGAGCGCCATGCGCGGCAGAGACAAGCTTCAGCGCGGATTCATTGGCAGGCAGGCGTCATGACGTCCGCCGCCGTGCCCGCCATCACCAGCGCCGGAGCGGCTTCTTCAGCGCCCGCCGCCAAACTCCAGATGCACCGCGAGGGGGCGGTGCTGGTGCTGACCATCAGCAACCCCGCGGCGCGCAATACCGTCAATCCATCGATCTACCGCGCCGCCGCCAAGGCGATACGCGCCACTTCCGGCTTTCGCACGGTTCGCGCCATCGTGCTGACCGGGGAGGGCGAGCATTTCTGCGTTGGCGGCGATCTGCGGCGGCTCGTGCGGCAGCGCAAGCTCCCGCAGACCGAGCAGATGGCGCACTCCGACGCCCTCAACGAATGGGTCATGGCGATGCAGGAAGCGCCCCAGCCGGTGATCGCCGCGGTGGAGGGCACGGCGGCGGGCAGCGGCTTTTCGCTCTGCCTGGCCTGCGACCTGATCGTTGCGGCCGAGGATGCGGAGTTCGTGATGTCCAACGTCAACTTCGGCCTGTCGATCGATGGCGGCGGCACCGATTCGCTGGCGCGCTCGCTGCCGCCGCAGGCGGTGATCGAGATCCTGCTGGGCGGCTCGGTCCAGCACGCCCGGCGGCTGCACGACTGGGGCGTGGTGAACCGCATCGTGCCGCGCGGTACCGCGTACGCCACCGCGCTCGCCTGGGCGCAGAAGCTCGCGCAAGGCCCGTTCGATGTGCAGGCGCGCATCAAGGAACTGGTCCATTCGGCGCGCGGGCGCAGCCGCCGCGAACAACTCGACGCCGAGCGCGGCGTGCTCGTCGAGAGCCTCTACAGCGACGAAAGCGGCAAGCGGATCAAGGAATTCCTCGCAGCCCGCAAGAAGGGATAGCACCGGGGCGAGCGATTCCGGCCTTTCACAAGCCTTTCGGCTTCGCATAAGGGGTTCTACTGGCCTTGAACTTGCTAAGCTATGGAACAAGGAGATTGGTCGTTCCATGCACAAATTCGATGAGATGTATGAGCAGTTGCCCTATACGGGGGCTGCAATCCGACAGCACTACAAGCGCTACGACCAATGGCTTGCGAAGCAACCCGGCGAGGTGATGCGATCGCGGCGCGAAGAGGCGGAACTGATATTCCGCCGGGTCGGCATCACCTTCGCGGTGTATGGCGCCAAGGATGAGGACGGCTCGGGCACCGAGCGGCTCATTCCATTCGACCTGCTGCCCCGCATCATTCCCGCCCACGAGTGGGACAGCATGGAAAAAGGGCTGGTGCAGCGGGTCACCGCGCTCAACCGCTTCCTGCACGACGTCTACCACGACCAGGAAATCATCAAGGCCGGCATCATTCCGGCCGAGCAGATCCTGAACAACGCGCAATTCCGCCCCGAGATGATGGGCGTCAACGTGCCGCACAACGTCTACTCGAACATCGCCGGCATCGACATCGTGCGAGCGCCCGACGCACAGGGCAACGGCGAGTACTACGTGCTCGAAGACAACCTGCGGGTGCCCAGCGGCGTGAGCTACATGCTGGAGAACCGCAAGATGATGATGCGGCTCTTCCCCGAGCTCTTCAACCAGAACCGCATCGCGCCGGTCGCCCACTACCCCGACCTGCTGCTCGAAACCCTGCGTGCCAGCGCGCCGCCCGCCACGGCCGAGCCCACGGTGGTGGTGCTCACGCCCGGCATGTACAACAGCGCCTACTTCGAGCACGCGTTCCTCGCGCAGCAGATGGGCATCGAGCTGGTCGAGGGGCAGGACCTGTTCGTCAAGGACGACTTCGTCTACATGCGCACCACGCGCGGCCCGAAGCGCGTCGACGTCATCTACCGCCGCGTCGACGACGACTTCCTCGACCCCGACGTGTTCCGCTCCACCTCCACGCTCGGCACGGCCGGCCTCATGCGTGCCTACAGCGCGGGCAACGTCGTGATCTGCAATGCAGTGGGCACCGGCGTGGCCGACGACAAGTCGATCTACCCCTACGTGCCCAAGATGATCGAGTTCTACCTCGGCGAAAAGCCGATCCTGAAGAACGTGCCCACCTACATGTGCCGCAACAAGGACGAGCTGCAGTACACGCTCGACAACATGAAGGACCTGGTCGTGAAGGAAGTGCACGGCGCCGGCGGCTACGGCATGCTGATCGGCCCGGCCGCCACGCAGGCCGAGATCGAGGACTTCAAGAAGGCCGTGATCGCCAAGCCCGACGGCTACATTGCCCAGCCCACGCTGAGCCTGTCGACCTCGCCGACCTTCGTGGATGCCGGCATCGCGCCGCGCCACATCGACCTGCGCCCCTTCGTGCTCTCGGGCAAGGAGGTGCAGATGGTGCCTGGCGGCCTCACGCGCGTGGCGCTGAAGGAAGGTTCGCTGGTGGTCAATTCGTCGCAGGGCGGCGGCACCAAGGACACCTGGATCCTCGAAGCCGAGCGTGCGCCCAAGGCGCAATCACAGTCCCAATCCCAATCCCAGTCGCAGAGCCCATCGGCATCGGCCTGAGTGCAAGCAAGAATTTAGGAGAACAAACGATGCTTTCGCGCACCGCCGATCATCTCTACTGGATGTCCCGCTACACCGAGCGCGCCGAGAACACCGCGCGCATGCTCGACGTCAACTACCAGACCTCGCTCCTGCCGCAGTCGGCCGAAGTGGCCAAGTACGGCTGGCAGGGCGTGCTGTCGATCAGCGAACTGCTGCCGCTCTACAACAAGAAGTACGAGCAGATCACGCCCAACGAGGTGATGGAGTTCATGGTCAAGGACGAGAGCAATGCCTCATCGATCGTCTCCTGCCTCAAGGCCGCGCGCGAGAACGCGCGTGCCGTGCGCGGCGCGCTCACCACCGAAGCCTGGGAAACGCAGAACACGACCTGGCTCGAAGTGAACCGCATGCTGCGCCAGGGCGACTTCGAGCGCGACCCCGGCCAGTTCTTCGAATGGGTCAAGTTCCGCTCGCACCTCTCGCGCGGCGTGACGCTGGGCACCATGCTGCAGGACGAGGCCTTCTACTTCTCGCGCCTGGGCACGTTCCTCGAACGCGCCGACAACACCGCGCGGCTGGTGGACGTGAAGTTCCATGCGCTGAACAGCGAGTTCTTCGGCGCTGCCACCGAGGAAGACCAAGAGTACGACTTCTATCACTGGAGCGCGATCCTGCGCAGCGTCTCGGCCTTCGAGGTCTACCGCAAGGTCTACCGCGACGTGATCAAGCCCGAGCGTGTGGCCGAGCTCCTGATTCTTCGCGCCGACATGCCGCGCTCGCTGCATGCCAGCCTGGCCGAGGTCGTGAGCAACCTCGCCAAGGTGCAGAACGAGCAGAGCGCCGAGACGCAGCGCCGCGCCGGCAAGCTGCTGGCCGACCTGCAGTACGCACGGGTCGACGAGATCCTGGCGACGGGGCTGCATGCCTACCTCACGCAGTTCCTCGATCGGGTGAATGAGCTGGGTGGGCGCATCAGCCAGGACTTCCTCGTCCCGGCGCATTGAGCAGAGCCAATCCGTCCGGCGTGGAGGTTTCCTGTGCCGACGGCGGAACGCCGCGGCACAGGTAGTTTCACCAGTGTTGGAAATTTGAAGTGCCTCCGTATCATTCTTATTACATTTGGGTGAACAAAAGGGAGGATTCAATGCGATTGCCATCGACGCGCCTGCTGCGCGTTTTCATGTTGTTTTGCGTGACGACGATGCTGGGCGCCTGTGCGATGCCCATGCGAATTGGACTGAAGCCCGAGGACAGAAGCAAGATCACGGCGCTTGCGGCCCATGTTGTCGTGGTGCAGGACGAGGTGATCGCCGCGGTCCACGCGCCCAATGCCGGCGCAGCTTCAGGTGGAGGGTTGATCGGCGCCATGATCGATGCATCGATCGCCAACAGCCGCGTCAAGGAGTCCCAGCAGGCGCTTGGTTCCTTCTATACCGTGATCGAGGACGTCGACTACCGCAAGGAGTTCAACGAAGCGATCCGCAGCGAACTGGCCAACTATCAGATCAAGGTGGCGACGGTCACGACCACACCACGCGCCCTGAACATGGACATCCTTGCCAAGCTGCGCAACCAGCTTCCGCCGGGCCAGGCCTTGTTGCTGATCTATCCGCGCTATTCATTGACGGCGGATTTCCGGAACTTCGATTCGGAGTCGCAGGTGTCGATGTGGGCCCGCTCGGACAGCCCCAGTGCGGCAGGCGGGACGAACACCCCGATTCAGCGCAGCGTGCTGTACTTTCAATCGCAATCCGTCGGCACGGGCGGCAGGAAATCGCTGGACCTCTGGGGAGCGCAGAACGCGGAGCTGTTTCGCAGCGCCATGCGCGAGTCGATCACAGAGACCTTGCGCATGGCCATGATCGATCTCGACGTGGCGGCGGAGCCTGCGGCCAAGGGAGGAAATCTCGAAGAGTTCTCCTTCAACAATGGCGTGATCACTACGAAGCTGAAGGGTCAGGTCGTGAAGAACGGCGACACCCGCGCGATCCTGCTTGCAAGCGACCAGAAGCTCTACTCGCTGCCGAGGACAAGCACTTCCGCGAGTGCAGCCGCAAGCACGAGCACGGCTGCCGCTAAATGACTGCAGGTGAAAACATGAAAAAGAATGCCTCCGCTGGCCTGCGCATTGCCGCTGCACTGTTCTTCGTTGTCACGTCTTCTGCCTCGGCAACGACCACCGACTACGGTGCGAAGATCGACATGAAGTACGACCGGGGCGCGCGCGAAACCTTCGCACTCGAACCCTACAGGAGCACTTGCCCGGTCCACATCGTGCTCACGGAAGACGCTCGGCAGAACAAGGAAACCATCGGGCAGTCGGGAAGCGGCGCACTCCTGGCCGGTGGCGTCAGCCGCTGGGTGGCCGATGGCCTTGGCGCGCTCAAGGACTACGGTTACGTGGTCGATGAAACCAAAAGCCTGGAGCCACCGGCTACGGGCATTACGGTCAAGACCAGCCTGACCCGTGCCTACACATGGCACCTGAGCGTCAAGATTTTCAGCATGGTCGCACTCAAGGCCCAGTTCATCGACCGCAACGGCGTGCTTCAAGAGAAGTACTACCGCGCCCACGGGGACAAATCGAACATGTGGGGCGCGGACTCGGAATACGTGACCACGCTTAACTACGGCTTGAACAACCTTCTGCCAGCCGTTGCGCGCGACCTGCAGTCACTGTGCAAGGGACAGAAGGTCGAGTCGTACACCTATTCCGGGCCAGAGGAAATCGTCAACAGGAAGTAGAAGCCGCAGGCAGGCAAGCGCGGACAGATGGCAAATCTGCGGCGTCGCTAGCGTGAAAACGACTCGACGGCCACCGGAATCGCCGGCGCCAGCCAACGGTAGGCATCGCCCAGCACATTGCGCTCCGGCACCTGCCCGCTCCACTGGATCTTGAGCAGGTCCATCAGTGCCCACCCGGTCCAGTCCGCGCGAAAGGGCTGCTGCTGCGCGGCGGCGTTCGGCAGCGGCTCCCGGTTGCGCCAGATGATCGTCGGAATGCGGTAGCCCGAAGCGGTCGATGGGCTGTGGCCCGCGCGGTCGCTGCCGTGGCCGACCTCCTGGCCGTGGTCCGACAGATACATCCAGGCGCGGTCCTCGGCCGGCTTGCCGGCGCTGCGCGTCTGTTGCAAAAGCTCGGACACCACGAAGTCGTGATACAGCAGCGCCGCGTCGTACTCCTGGCGAAAGCGGCGCACCCAGGCCGAGCGGCCGTCTTTCACGAGGCCGTTCTCGACCGCATCGACGTCGTCGTCGAACGGGTTGGCGTTCTCGGGAAAGCGCAGGCTGTAGTGCGGGTGCGCGCCCATCAGGTGGACCACGATGAGCTTGCGGTCGGTGCTCGTGTCCGCAAAGGCTTCCTGCACGCAGTCGAGGATCTCGCCGTCCAGCGACGCGCTGGCGCGGCCCGGCGTGCGGTTGACCATGTCCACCACATCGGCCAGGCGCGCATGCTGCTGCTCGATGGCGAGGTCGTCGTGGTTGCTGATCCACCAGACCTTGTAGCCGGCGGCGCGCGCCAGCGCCAGGAGATGCGGCGGGTTTTCGCTTTCGGGCAGGCCGAAGTGAAACATGTTGCGCAATGCGGGCAGGGTGCTCGCATCCACCGACCACGCGTTCTTCAGCACCGCCATCTGCTCGCCGGCCTGCGCCTTGTGCGTCAGGAGGCGCGGCGTGGTCGGGCGGCCGTAGCCGTAGAGCGCCATGTTGTCGCGGTTGATGCTGTCGGTAATGACCAGCACCACCGTCGACGGGCCGGCCTGCAAGGCGACGGGGGCGATGGCCTTCGCCTGCGCCATCAAGCGGTCGCGCACCTTCTCCTGACCGGCCCATGCGGCGCGCTGCGCGTGCACCGACTGCGACCAGCCGGCCCAGAAGATCGCAGGATGCAGCCGGCGCCACGGCTTGCTCGCATAGGCCACGCAGGCGACCAGCAAGAGAACGAGCACCAGCGATCGGACCCAGAAGGGCGACCGCGGCGCGCGCACCGAAGACGCACCCGCATCGACGACCGCACCGCGCCGCGCGAACATGCCCACGAGCACGCCGGCCACCGCGAGCGCGCCCGACCAGATGACCGCGGAGCGCCAATGCATCCACAGGTATTCCGTGCTCTCGCGCGCATTGGTGTTGGCCGCGGCGCCGAGCACCATCGCGCCATCGGGCGCAGCCTGGTAGGTGTCGAGCAGGTAGGCGCGCACCGCGGCGTCGAGCGCAAAGCCCATGGCCCAGAGCCACACGAGCACTGTGCGCACATTTCGCATCCGCGCACTGCGCAATGGCCATGCAAGCCACAGCACCATCGGCGAGGCGAGCACCGCGAGCTGGGCTATGCGGCGGCCGTCGTGGCCGAGCGCGATCAGTGCAAGCAAGGTGGCGCCGACCACGCCGCAGGCGAGCAGGGCGTTGTGGCGGGAGGTGCGCCGCGGGGCGGTTGTGTCAGAGGAGGAAGAAGTCAAACGAGACGGCGCAACAGTCGAAGGCGTGCGGATTCTGCGTCCGCGCATGCGCTGCAAGGCCCAGTGTCCCGATGCCCGAGGGGGCCATGGCAGCCGCGAGTCGGGGATGAGTCGGGGATATCCCTCACGGAACTTATCGCGCTCGATGGTCCCAGACGGGCTCGCCCGGCAAGGCTCGACCTCGCCGGAAACTCCCGATCCTCCTAGAAAGGAACCCTCTCTCCATGTCCAGATTCAGCCGCCTGCCCGCGCTCCTGCTTGCCTTCGCCCTCGCCTGGATGGCCTTGCCTTCCGCGTCGGCCGCACCCCAAAGACAGATGGTCAGCGCCGCGGTCGGCACACTGAACATGCGCACCGGCCCGGGTCAGCGCTACGAATCCCACTGGACCGTGAGCAAGGGCTATCCGTTCCGCGTCATCGGCCGCAAAGGCAGCTGGCTGCATGTCAGCGACTTCGAGAACGACAAGGCCTGGATCTACCGGCCGATGACGAATAAGACGCCGCATCACGTGGTGAAGGCGAAGGCGGTCGTGCTGCGCAGGTCGCCGAATGCGCGCAGCCCGGTCGTGCGCCGCGCAGCCTACGGCGATGTGCTGCGAACCCTGCAACGCCGCGGCGACTGGGTCAAGGTCACACACGAAGGCGGCGGCACCGGATGGGTGGCGCGGCGCCTCGTCTGGGGCTGGTAGCCGGCAAGGCGCCTCAGGTCGCCGTGGCCTGACGCACGGCGCGCTCCCAGCGCGCCATCGATTCCTCGGCCTGCGCGCGGCCCATCGTCGGCAGGAAGCGGCGCTCCACCTTCCAGAGCTTCGAGAGTTGGCGCGCATCGGTGTAGACGCCGGTCGACAACCCCGCGAGGTACGCAGCGCCGAGCGCGGTGGTCTCGATGACTTCGGGCCGCACCACCGGAATGCCCAGCAGGTCGGCCTGAAACTGCATCAGCAGGTCGTTGACGCTCGCGCCCCCGTCCACGCGCAGCTCGGCGACCGGCTTGCCGCCCGCGGCCACCGCATCGCGGCTCATCGCCTGCAGCAGCGCGGCGCTCTGGTACGCGATGCTTTCGAGCGCGGCACGCGCGATGTGCGCGACGGTCGTGCCGCGCGTAAGGCCGGTGATCGTGCCGCGCGCATCGGCATCCCAGTAGGGCGCGCCGAGGCCGGTGAAGGCCGGCACCATCATCACGCCGCCCGCATCGGGCACGCTCTCGGCCAATGACTGCACTTCCGCGCTGCCCTTGATCGCCTTGAGCCCGTCGCGCAGCCACTGCACGACGGCGCCGCCGACGAACACGCTGCCTTCCATCGCGTACTGCGGCGTCGCATCGACCTGCGCGGCGCTCGTCACGAGCAGGCCGTTGTGCGAGGGCTGGAATGCGGCGCCCGTGTGCATCAGCAAAAAGCAGCCGGTGCCATAGGTGTTCTTGGCCATGCCGGCCTCGAAGCAGGCCTGGCCGAAGAGGGCACTCTGCTGGTCGCCCGCCACGCCGCCCACGGGCAGGCTGTGGCCGAGGAGCGCGGCATCGGTGTCGACGAAGTGCGAGCTCGAAGGCTGCACCTTGGGCAACAGCGCGGCGGGAATCTTCAGCGCGGCGAGCAGGTCGGCGTCCCACTCGTTCGTGTGCACGTTGAAGAGCATGGTGCGCGAGGCGTTGCTCACGTCGGTCACATGCACCTTGCCGCCGGTGAGCTGCCACATGAGCCAGCTGTCGACGGTGCCGAAGGCCAGCTCGCCGCGCTCGGCCTCGGCGCGGGCGCCGGGCACGTTGTCGAGCAGCCAGCGCAGCTTGGTGCCGGAGAAGTACGCGTCGATCACGAGGCCGGTCTTCTCGCGGATCGTGTCCGTCATGCCTTCGTCGCGCAACTGCGCGCACAGGGGCTCGGCGCGGCGGTCCTGCCAGACGATGGCGTGGTGCACCGGCTGGCCGGTCTTTCGGTTCCACAGCACGGTGGTCTCGCGCTGGTTGGTGATGCCGATGGCGTGGATGTCGGTGGGCTTGAGCTTCGCCTTCACGAGCACTTCGCGCGCGGTGGCGAGCTGGCTGCGCCAGATTTCCATCGGGTCGTGCTCGACCCAGCCGGGCTGCGGGTAGATCTGGGTGAGCTCCTTCTGCGCGATGGCGACGATGTGGCCTTCGCGGTCGAAGACGATGCTGCGGGAGCTGGAGGTGCCCTGGTCCAGGGCGAGGAGGTAGGTAGTCGTCATTCTTCGAATCTCGTTGCTTGTCTGCTAGTGGCCGCGCGCGATTTCGAGGCGCACCTGCGCCGCATGCAGCAGGTCGGCGAAGGGCGCGGGCGGTGCGGCGTCGGTGAAGAGCCGATCGATCTGCGAGAGCGTGCCCAGTTGGATCATCGCCGGCCGGTTGAACTTGCTCGCATCGGCCGCGAGCCACACCTCGCGCGCCTGCGCAATGATGGTCTGCGCGACCTTCACCTCGCGCAGGTCGAAGTCGCGCAGCGACCCGTCGGCCTCGATGCTCGAAACGCCGATGAGCGCGATGTCCACCTTGAACTGGCGGATGAAATCGATGGTGGCCTCGCCCACGATGGCGCGGTCGCGCGCACGCACCGAGCCGCCGGCCACGATCACTTCGCACGAGCTGTTGCCGCTCAGGATGGTCGCGACGTTCAGGTTGTTGGTGATCACGCGCAGGCCCGTGTGGCGCATCAGCGCCTTGGCGATGGCCTCGGTGGTGGTGCCGATGTTCAGGATCAGCGAGCAGTCGTTGGGCACCAGCTCGGCCACGCGCTGGGCGATGCGCGCCTTGCCTTCGGCATTCAGGGTTTCGCGCTGCTGGTAGCCGATGTTCTCGGTGGTCGAACTCGGCATGCGCACGCCGCCGTGAAAGCGCGTGAGCAGCCCCTCGTCGGCCAGCCGCTGCACGTCGCGCCGCACGGTCTGCAGGGTCACGCCCAGCATGTCGGCGAGTTGCTCGACGGTGACGGAGCCGCGCGTGCGCACGGTGTCCAGGAGGTTGATCTGGCGCGGGTTGGAATTCACAAAAGCGTCGTGGAGTGCGTGAAGACTGCGGGGTAGTGCAGGGGAGGGTACAGGGCGCGTCACTTTAAAGCGAACCAAAACGAACGCGACTAAGGGAAAACTCGGAGGAAAATCGCGCCAAAAGGAATCCAAATGAAAAAACACGAAAATACAATGGCGCCCTTCAGTGACCAAAGTCACGCTTCTACGGACCCATTGCCTGTGAGCGATTCCTCCTCCCATCCGCCGCTGCCCACCACCGATTGCGACGTGCTGATCGTTGGCGGTGGCATCAACGGCTGCGGCATCGCACGCGACCTCGCCGGCCGCGGCTGGCGCGTTGTGCTGTGCGAGAAGGACGACCTCGCTTCGCACACGTCGTCCTCTTCCACCAAGCTGATCCACGGCGGCCTGCGCTACCTCGAGTACTACGAGTTCTCGCTCGTGCGCAAGGCGCTGCAGGAGCGCGAGGTGCTGCTCAAGAGCGCACCGCACATCATGTGGCCGCTGCGCTTCGTGATGCCGCACGACCCGTCGATGCGGCCGGCCTGGATGATCCGCATCGGCCTCTTCATGTACGACCACCTCGCCAAGCGCGAAGTGCTGCCGGGCTCGCGCAGTGTCGATTTGCACAAGCATGCGGCCGGCAAGCCGCTGAAGAACCAGTACAAGCGCGGCTTCATCTATTCCGACGGCTGGGTCGACGACGCGCGCCTCGTGCTGCTGAATGCGCTCGATGCGAAGGCGCGCGGCGCCGAGGTGCTCACCCGCACCCGCTGCACCCATGCACGGCGCGATGCCGACGGCTGGACCGCCACGCTCGAAAGCCCGCAGGGCACACGCACCGTTCGCGCCCGCGCCGTGGTGAATGCCGCCGGGCCGTGGGCCGAATCGTTCTTGCGCGGCGTCGCGCAATCGGCCAAGGGCGAATCGCTGGCCACCAAGAGCCTGCGCCTCGTGAAGGGCAGCCACATCATCGTGCCGCGCCTGTTCGAGCACGACCACGCGTACATCTTCCAGAACCCCGACAAGCGAATCATCTTCGCCATTCCCTACCAGGACGAGTTCACGCTGATCGGCACCACCGACATCGAACTGAACGGCGACGACCCCGGCGCCGCGCGCATCGCGCAGGAAGAAATCGACTACCTCTGCACCCAGGCCAGCCGCTATTTCGAGAAGCCCATCGTGCCGGCCGACGTGGTGTGGACCTACTCGGGCGTGCGCCCGCTGCTGGACGATGCCTCGGGCGACCCGTCGGCCGTCACGCGCGACTACATGCTGGAGTCGAACACCACCGCCGCGCCGCTGCTGTCGGTGTGGGGCGGCAAGATCACCACCTTCCGCAAGCTCGCGGAAGACGCGGCCGACGAGGTCGGCAAGATGCTGGGCCAGTCGAACGCGCAGCGTCCCGCGTGGACCGACGGCGCGTTCCTCGCCGGCGGCGACCTCTCGGCATGGATCGGTGCTCCCAAGCGCCCCGACGACGACTTCGAGCGCTTCGTGTCGGCCGTGCAGGCGAAATACCCGTGGCTCTACGGCAAGCTCACGCGCCGCCTCGCGCGCGCCTACGGCGCCCGGGTGTCCGAACTGCTCGGCGATGCGAAGTCGCTCGCCGACCTGGGCCCCGCGGTGGCGCCCGACCTGCACGAACGCGAACTGCGCTTCTTGCAAACCCATGAGTGGGCCGTGAGCTCGGATGACGTGCTCTGGCGCCGCTCCAAGCTCGGCCTGCACTACACGCCGGCCGAGCGCGAACAGGTTGCGGCCTGGCTCGAAGCCAACGCGAAGAACAACGACAAAGTGGAAGTGGAGGTGAGCTGATGCAGCTGACTCTGGAGCGCGTCACCAAGAAGGTCGGCGCGCAGACATGGCTCTATGAACAGGGCATCGCCCCCAAGAGCGGAGCGGTGACGGTGCTGCTGGGCGCCACGCAGGCCGGCAAGACCAGCCTGATGCGCCTGATGGCGGGGCTGGACACGCCCACCACGGGCAAGGTGCTGGTCGATGGCAAGGACGTGACCGGCATGCCGGTGCGCGAGCGCAACGTCGCGATGGTCTACCAGCAGTTCATCAATTACCCGTCGCTCAAGGTGCGCGACAACATCGCCTCGCCGCTCAAGCTGCGCGGCGAGAAGAACATCGATGCACGCGTGAAGGCGCTGGCCGACAAGCTGCACATCGGCATGTTCCTCGATCGCCTGCCGGCCGAGCTTTCGGGTGGCCAGCAGCAGCGCGTGGCGCTGGCGCGCGCGCTCGCCAAGAACGCACCGCTGATGCTGCTCGACGAGCCGCTGGTGAACCTCGACTACAAGCTGCGCGAGGGCCTGCGCGAAGAGCTCACCCAGCTTTTCGCCACCGGCGACTCGAC
The DNA here is from genome assembly GCF_000184745.1 of Variovorax paradoxus EPS. Taxonomy (NCBI): domain Bacteria; kingdom Pseudomonadati; phylum Pseudomonadota; class Betaproteobacteria; order Burkholderiales; family Comamonadaceae; genus Variovorax; species Variovorax paradoxus. The sequence goes on from NC_014931.1 coordinate 2,419,080, forward strand.
CGTGATCTACGCGACGACCGAACCTGGCGAGGCGTTGCTGCTCGGCGGCTACACCGCGGTGATGGATGCGGGCGAACTGCTGCAGTACGGCCCGACCGCTGAGGTGTTCCATGCGCCGCAATCGCTGCGCGTGGCGCGTGCCTTCAGCGATCCGCCGATGAACCTGTTGGCCGCCACCGCAACCGCCGGCCAGGTGCAGCTCGCAGGCGGCCCGGCGCTGGCGATGGCCTTGCCCGAAAGCGTGTCGGGCGCGGTCACGGTCGGCCTCCGCGCGAGCGCGCTGAACGTGAATGCGGGCGAGGGCGACATCGCCTTGCCCGGCAAGGTCGAGCTGGCCGAAATCTCCGGCTCCGACACCTTCGTGCACGTGCACACCGCGGTGGGCGAACTGGTGGCGCAGCTCACCGGCGTGCATCGCTTCGAGCTGGGCGCTTCGATCACGCTGTACTTCAGCGCGTCGCAAGCCTATGTGTTCGATGCCGGCGAAAAGCTGGCGCTCGCGCCTGCATGGCGCAAGGGAAACTGAGATGGCACGCATCGATCTCGACCTGGCCCACGCCTACCGCCCCAACCCCACGCAGGACAGCGATTACGCGCTGCTGCCGTTGAAGATGAGCTTTCGCGACGGCGGCGCCTACGCCTTGCTCGGCCCTTCGGGCTGCGGCAAGACGACCATGCTCAACATCATCTCGGGCCTGCTCGTGCCCTCGCATGGCACGGTGACCTTCGATGGCCGCGACATGACGCGCGCCACGCCGCAGGAGCGCAACATCGCGCAGGTGTTCCAGTTCCCGGTGATCTACGACACCATGACCGTGGCCGAGAACCTCGCGTTTCCGCTGCGCAACCGCAAGGTGCCCGAAGACCAGATCAAGAAGCGCGTCGGCGAGATCGCCGAAATGCTCGACATGAGCGGCCAGCTCAACCAGCGCGCGGCGGGTCTTGCGGCCGACGCCAAGCAGAAGATCTCGCTGGGCCGCGGCCTCGTGCGCAGCGACGTGTCGGCGGTGCTCTTCGACGAGCCGCTCACCGTGATCGATCCGCACCTGAAGTGGCAGCTTCGCCGCAAGTTGAAGCAGATCCATCGCGAGTTGAAGCTCACGCTGATCTACGTGACGCACGACCAGGTCGAGGCGCTCACCTTCGCCGAAGAGGTGGTGGTCATGACGCGCGGCAAGGCCGTGCAGGTGGGCAGCGCCGAGGCGCTGTTCGAGCGGCCGGCCCACACCTTCGTCGGTCACTTCATCGGCTCGCCGGGCATGAACTTCCTCTCGGCCACCAGCGCGAACGGCGCGCTCGAAGTGGCGGGTACGCCGCTGGTGCCGACGCGCGAGCTGCCGCAGGGCGCGCTCAAGATCGGCATTCGCCCTGAATACCTGCGGCTGTCGAACGCCGGTGCCGCGGGTGCCGTGCCGGCGGTGGTCAAGCAGGTGCAGGACGTCGGCACGCACGCGATGCTGAGCGCCGAAGTCGACGGCATCGTCGTCAAGGTGCGGCTGCACTCCGACGACGAGCCGCCTGCAGTTGGAGACACGGTGTGGCTGCGCGTTCTGGACACGCACACCTGCTATTACAAGGACGAGGAACTGGTCGCATGAACGCCACCAACAAACCCATCAATCAAAAGGCCTGGTGGCTCGTGCTGCCGGTGCTGATCTGCGTGGCCTTCTCGGCCATCGTGCCGCTGATGACGGTGGTCAACTACTCGGTGCAGGACATCATCTCGCCCGAGCGCCGCGTGTTCGTGGGCACCGAATGGTTCGCTTCGGTGATGCGCGACGACGAGCTGCACCAGGCGCTGTGGCGCCAGCTGGGCTTCTCGCTGTCGGTGCTGCTGGTGGAGATTCCGCTGGGCATCGGCCTCGCGCTCTCGATGCCGGCCAAGGGATGGAAGTCGTCGGCGGTGCTGGTGGTGGTGGCGTTGTCGCTGCTGATTCCATGGAACGTGGTCGGCACCATCTGGCAGATCTACGGCCGTGCCGACATCGGCCTCCTGGGCCATGCGCTGCAGACCCTGGGCATCGACTACAACTACACCGGCAATGCGACCGATGCCTGGCTCACCGTGCTGGTGATGGACGTGTGGCACTGGACGCCGCTGGTGGCACTGCTCTGCTATGCCGGCCTGCGCTCGATTCCCGACGCCTACTACCAGGCCGCGCGCATCGACGGCGCCAGCAAGTTCGCGGTGTTCCGCTACATCCAGCTGCCCAAGATGCGCGGCGTGCTGATGATCGCGGTGCTGCTGCGCTTCATGGACAGCTTCATGATCTACACCGAGCCCTTCGTGCTGACGGGCGGCGGGCCAGGCAATGCGACGACCTTCCTGAGCCAGTACCTCACGCAGAAGGCCGTGGGGCAGTTCGACCTCGGGCCGGCGGCGGCGTTCTCGCTGATTTATTTCCTGATCATCCTGTTGTTCTGCTTCGTGCTCTACAACTGGATGCAGCGGGTCGGTACGCAAGAAGTGGAGAAAGAACAATGAACGAAAAACGCTTCCACAAGCGCAGCATCTTCCTGGTGCTGTACATCCTGTTCGCGCTGTTGCCCATCTACTGGATGATCAACATGAGCTTCAAGACGAACGAGGAGATTCTCTCGAGCTTCTCGTTCTTCCCGCAGCACCTGACCTGGGCGAACTACGCGCGCATCTTCACCGACGAGTCGTGGTACTCGGGCTACATCAACAGCCTGATCTACGTGGCGATCAACACGGTGATCTCGCTCGCCGTGGCGCTGCCGGCGGCCTATGCGTTCTCGCGCTATTCGTTCCTCGGCGACAAGCACGTGTTCTTCTGGCTGCTGACGAACCGCATGACGCCGCCCGCGGTGTTCCTGCTGCCGTTCTTCCAGCTCTACAGCACGGTCGGCCTGATGGACACGCACCTGGGCGTGGCGCTCGCGCACCTGCTCTTCAACGTGCCGCTGGCGGTGTGGATTCTCGAAGGCTTCATGAGCGGCATTCCGCGCGAGATCGACGAGACGGCGTACATCGACGGCTATTCGTTCCCGCGCTTCTTCGCAACGATCTTCCTGCCGCTCATCAAGGCGGGCGTGGGCGTGGCGGCGTTCTTCTGCTTCATGTTCAGCTGGGTCGAACTGCTCTTGGCGCGCACGCTCACGAGCGTGAATGCCAAGCCCATCGTCGCGACGATGACGCGCACGGTGAGCGCCTCGGGCATGGACTGGGCGACGCTCGCGGCAGCCGGCGTGCTCACCATCGTGCCGGGCGCGATCGTGATCTGGTTCGTGCGTCACTACATCGCGAAGGGTTTCGCGATGGGGCGCGTTTAAGGAGGTCGAAAGATGTTCGACTGGATGGTCTGGACCACCCCGGTGGCCGTGTTCTTCATCTGCATCGCGCTCATGCTGGTCGGCATGACGGTGTGGGAATTCAAGTCGCCCACCACGATGCGGCGCGGCTGGCTGCCGATTGCCACCACGCGCGGCGACCGGCTCTTCATCGGGCTGCTCTCTGCGGCCTACGTGAACCTGATCTTCATCGGCCTGGCCGGCAAGTTCCAGGAATGGATGAGCCTGGAAGCCGAGCCCTCGATCTGGATCAGCTTCGTGCTGTCGATGTTCGTGCTCGCGCTGGTGATGCGCAAAGGTTAGCCCTACCAATTTCGCAAACGCGTCCGGCTCTCCGCCTCCCCGGAGCCGCGATGAAAAAACCGGGGAAGCACAACCGAGGAGACACATTCATGAAGATGCGCTACACGGCATTGGCAATGGCAGCGGCGATGTTCGCCGCGCACGGTGCTTGGGCCGCAGAGCCCGAAGCCAAGAAATGGATCGACAGCGAGTTCCAGCCGTCGACCCTGAGCAAGGACCAGCAGGCGGCCGAGATGAAATGGTTCATCGATGCGGCCAAGAAGCTGCAGGCGAAGGGCGTCAAGGAAATCTCGGTCGTGTCGGAGACCATCACCACGCACGAGTACGAATCGAAGACGCTGGCCAAGGCCTTCGAGGAAATCACCGGCATCAAGGTCAAGCACGACCTGATCCAGGAAGGCGACGTGGTCGAGAAGCTGCAGACCTCGATGCAGTCGGGCAAGTCGATCTACGACGGCTGGATCTCCGACTCCGACCTGATCGGTACGCACTACCGCTACGGCAAGATGATGAACCTGACCGACTACATGGCCGGCGCGGGCAAGGAGTGGACCAACCCGGGCCTCGACCTGAAGGACTTCATCGGCACCAAGTTCACCACCGCGCCCGACGGCAAGCTCTACCAACTGCCCGACCAGCAGTTCGCCAACCTCTACTGGTTCCGCGCCGACCTGTTCGCGCGCAAGGACCTGAAGGACAAGTTCAAGGCCAAGTACGGCTACGAGCTGGGCGTGCCGCTCAACTGGAGCGCGTATGAAGACATCGCCGAGTTCTTCAGCGTCGATGTGAAGACCATCGACGGCAAGCCCATCTACGGCCACATGGACTACGGCAAGAAGGACCCGTCGCTCGGCTGGCGCTTCACCGATGCGTGGCTCTCGATGGCCGGCACCGCCGACATCGGCAACCCGAACGGCATGCCGATCGACGAGTGGGGCATCCGCGTGGCCGACGACAAGTGCACGCCCGTGGGCGCCGCCGTCTCGCGTGGCGGTGCGACCAATTCGCCGGCCGCCGTGTACGCGCTCACCAAGTACATCGACTGGATGAAGAAGTACGCGCCCAAGGAAGCCATGGGCATGACCTTCGGCGAATCGGGTCCGGTGCCGGCGCAGGGCCAGATCGCCCAGCAGATCTTCTGGTACACGGCCTTCACCGCCGACATGACCAAGAAGGGCCTGCCGGTGGTGAACGAGGACGGCACGCCCAAGTGGCGCATGGCGCCCGGCCCGAACGGCCCGTATTGGAAGCAGGGCATGCAGAACGGCTACCAGGACGTGGGTTCGTGGTCGTTCTTCAATGGCCATGACGCCAACAAGACGGCAGCCGCCTGGCTCTACGCCCAGTTCGTGACCTCCAAGAGCGTCTCGCTCAAGAAGACCATCGTGGGCCTGACCCCGATCCGCGAATCGGACATCCAGAGCAAGGCCATGACCGACATGGCGCCCAAGCTGGGCGGCCTCGTCGAGTTCTACCGCAGCCCGGCGCGCGTGGCATGGACGCCCACCGGCACCAACGTCCCCGACTATCCGAAGCTCGCGCAGCTCTGGTGGAAGAACGTGGCCGAGGCCGTGACCGGCGAGAAGACCCCGCAGAAGGCAATGGACAACCTGGCCGACGAGATGGACGCCGTGATGGCACGCCTGGAACGCGCTGGCATGGCCCATTGCGCGCCCAAGCTCAATGCCAAGGGCGACCCGAACAAGTGGCTGAGCGACCAGCACGCACCGTGGAAGAAGCTGGCCAACGAAAAGCCGAAGGGCGAGACCATCGACTACAACAAGCTGCTGGGCGCCTGGAAGGAAGGCAAGGTGCGCTGAGCGCGCGCCTGCCCGAACAGCCTGATCCATCAGTGAAAGGGGCCGCGCCGAAGGGTGCGGCCCCTTTTTTGCTATTGGGACTATGGGGAATAACACGGGCCGCGCCCCGGTCGTGGGATCGGCGCGACGGCATGACCAATGGCAGATGCGTTTTGCCAATGCTTGGCTTACATTCGACGGCCCTCGAAACCGCCCACCCAGTGACCTCCAGCTCTCCCAGTTCTTCCAGCTCTGCAAGCCCCGTCGTCCGCCCCAAGCGCGTCCTGGTGATCCACTACTCCCAATCCGGGCAGCTCGACAGCGTCGCCGAGCAGATCGTCGCGCCGCTGCGGGCCGACCCGGCCATCCAGGTGCACGAGGAAACCCTGCGTCCGCTGGCGCCGTTTCCATTCCCCTGGCCCTTCATCACCTTCTTCGACGCTTTTCCGGAATCGGCCCACCTGAAGCCGCCGCCGCTCGCACCGCTCTCGCTCACGGGCGACGAGGATTTCGACCTCGTCATCCTCCCGTACCAGGTGTGGTTCCTGGCGCCATCGCAGCCGGTCACCGCGTTCCTCAAGCATCCGCTGGCCGCACGGCTGCTCAAGGGCAAACCCGTGGTCACCGTCATTGCCTGCCGCAACATGTGGCTGCTGGCGCATGAAAAGCTCAAGGGCATGCTCGACGACGTGGGCGCGCGCCTCATCGACAACGTGGTGCTGACCGACCCCGGCCCGACGCTCGCCACCTTCTTCACCACGCCGGCGTGGCTCATATGGGGCCGCAAGCGCGGCTTCTGGGGCATGCCCGATGCGGGGCTCAGTGCTGCGCAGATTCGCAGCTCGGGCCGCTTCGGTCGTGCGCTGCGCGATGCGCTGCATGGCGACCTGGAGCGCGGCACCGCGCCGCTGTTGGCGGGCCTGGGCGCAGTGCAGGCCAATGCGCGCCTGCTCATCAGCGAGAAGGCCGGCACCCGCAGCTTCTTCCTATGGGGCAAGCTCATCATGGCGGCCGGCGGGCCCGGCGCCTGGGCGCGCAAGCCGCTGCTGTTGCTCTATGTGGTGTTCCTGCTCGCGCTCATCGTCACGGTCGTGCCGGTGAGCCTGACGCTGCAGGCGCTTTTGCGACCTTTGTTCAAGGGGTGGCTGACTAAAATGACGGCCCAATTCGAGTGCCCGTCGGGCTCCGCCACGGACCGCTCCTATCTCTATGACGATTGATGTCTTCCTGACCCGCACCGCCGCCTTCCTGCCCTTTTCCCCGGTCAGCAATGAAGACATCGAAGAAGTGCTCGGTCGTATCGGCGGCAAGGCGTCGCGCGCGCGGCGGCTGATTCTTCGCAGCAACGGCATCCAGTCGCGCCACTACGCCATCGACCGCGCCACCGGCCAACTGGCCATGACCAATGCGCAGCTCACCGCCTCGGCCATTCGCGGGCTGGGCGACGACATCGGCCCGGTCGACTGCCTCGCCACCGGCACCTCGCTCCCCGACCAGCTCATGCCCAACCACGCGGTGATGGTGCACGGCGAACTCGGGTGGCCGCGCCTCGAAGTGGTGGCCTGCGCGGGCATTTGCCTCGCGGGCACAGCGGCGCTGAAGCACGCATGGCTCTCGGTGCGCTCGGGCGATGCGCGCCGTGCGGTCGCCACGGGCTCGGAGCTGGCATCGGCAGTGATGCGCGGCTCGCGCTTCGAGGCCGAGCTGGAGCACAAGCTCGAAGCGCTCGAAGAACGGCCCGAGCTGGCCTTCGAGAAAGACTTCCTGCGCTGGATGCTGTCCGACGGCGCGGGCGCGGTGCTGCTGGAGCGCGAGCCGCGCGGGCCGCTCTCGCTGCGCATCGACTGGATCGACCTGTCGTCCGCCGCGCACGAACTGCCGGTGTGCATGTACGCCGGTGCCGACAAGAACGCCGAAGGCGGCCTCGACGGCTGGGCTCGCACCGACGCCGCCGACTGGCACCGCGACTCGACCTTCGCCGTCAAGCAGGACGTGCGCCTGCTCAACGACAACATCGTGCGCGCCACGTTGGCCGAGCCGCTCGCCGCCGTCATCGAGAAGCGCGGGCTCAAGGCGGCGGACATCGACTGGTTCCTGCCGCATCTCTCGTCGAACTATTTCGTCGAGCCGGTGAGCCGCTGCCTCGACGCCATGGGCTTCTCGATTCCGCGCGAGCGCTGGTTCAGCAACCTCGCGCGCAAGGGCAACACGGGGTCGGCATCGCCGTACATCATGCTCGACGAGCTGTTCCGTTCCGGGCGCATCCAGCCCGGTCACAAGCTGTTGATGTTCGTTCCGGAGAGCGGTCGCTTCTCCAGCGGCTTCATCTATATGGAAGCGGTGTAGCCATGGACCTCGACGCTGTTCCGCAAGAGGGCAACGCGACCCTCGACGGCCATTCCAAGCTGATGTACGCACGAGATGCACAAGGCCGCGTCGTCACCACCACCTCGCGCGGCTGGGAAGCGGAAGAGATCGTCACCAGCCACGCGGTCGACGTGCTGGTCGAGCAGGCGAAGGAAGCGAAGGAGCGGGCGAAGACCGGGCTCGCATCGCCGCTCGAATACTGGATGTACGAGCGCCGCATGGACGTGGCGCTGCTCTCGCAGACCAGCGGCTTCTGGCAATGGCGCGTGCGGCGCCACCTGCAGCCGCGGCATTTCTCGGCGCTGTCCCAGGCGCACCTGGCGCGCTATGCCGAGGCGCTGGGCCTTCCGATTTCCACCTTGCAGGCCGTGCCGTGAACTTTCAACATCAACAGGCGGCGCACTGCGAAAGCGGCGTGATCTCCAGCCTCATGCGCCACCACGGCGCGCCGATGACCGAGAGCATGGCGCTGGGCCTGTCGTCGGCGCTGTCGTTCGCGTACCTGCCGTTCATCAAGCTGTCGGGCCTGCCGCTCATCTCGTACCGCATGCCGCCCAAGGCCATCATCAAGGGCCTGCTGGCACCGATGGCCGCGCGCTTCAGCTTCGAGACCTTCCGCAGTCCCGAGGCCGGGCAGCAGCGGCTCGATGCGCTGCTGGCCGACGGCCGGCTGGTGGGCCTGCAGACCTCGGTCTATTGGCTGCCGTACTTTCCGCCGAACATGCGCTTTCACTTCAACGCGCACAACCTCCTGGTCTACGGCAAGGACGGCGACGACTACCTCATCAGCGACCCGGTGTTCGAGGAGCCCGTGCGCTGCGCGAGCGCCGACCTTGCGCGCGCGCGCTTCGCCAAGGGCGTGCTAGCGCCCAAGGGCCTCATGTACTACCCGCAGGCCATCGATCGCAAGGCGGTCGATCCGGCCTCGGTGACCAGGGCCATCCGCAAGACGGTGCGCAACATGCTCGCGCCCATTCCCATCGTCGGCGTGCGCGGCATGCGCACGCTGGCCAACCGGATGCAGCGGCTGTCGGCCACCGATCCGCGCAGCGTCGATTTCATCGGCCACCTCGTGCGCATGCAGGAAGAAATCGGCACCGGCGGGGCGGGCTTTCGCTTCATCTACGCGGGCTTCCTGCAAGAGGCCGCGCAACTGCTCGGCAAGCCGCAGCTCACGCAGATGTCGGAGCGGCTCATTGCCATCGGCGACGACTGGCGCGCCTTCGCGCTCAAGGCGGCGCGCATGGTGAAGGGGCGTGAGCCCGTCGATCCGGCTGCGCTCGCGGGCAAGCTGCGGGAGCAGGCGCAGCAGGAAGAGACGTTCTTTCGCGATCTGAAGGCTGCCGTCGCCTGAACAATGCTTGAGCTGAAGAATCTCGGACACCGCTACCCGCACGCCACGGCCCCCGCGCTGGCCGATGTCTCGCTCGCCGTGCCGCGGGGCTGCGTGCTGGGGCTGCTCGGTCCGAACGGCGCGGGCAAGACCACGCTGATCTCGCACCTGTCGGGCGCGCTCGCCGTGCAGTCGGGCGAGATCCTGATCGACGGCCAGCCGCTGCGGCAGGTGCGCGCGAAAACGCCCACGCGCATCGCGGTCGCGCCGCAGGACCAGGCCTTCTATTCGATGCTCACGGTGGCCGAGAACCTTGCGTGCTTTGCTGCGGCGAGCCGGCTCTCCGGTGCGCGGAAGCGCGAGCGGATCGACGCCTGCATGCACTTCTCGCAGCTCGATTCGTTCGCTGGCGTGCGTGCCGACCGGCTCTCGGGCGGCCTCAAGCGCCGGCTGAACCTTGCCATCGCGTTGCTGCCCGAGCCCGAACTCATGCTGTTCGACGAGCCGACCGTCGGCGTCGATCCGCAGTCGCGCGCGTTCATCCTCGATGCGATCAAGAGCCTCGCGCAAGCCGGTGCGGCGGTGATCTACGCCTCGCACTACATGGAAGAGATCGAGGCCATCGCCGATCGCGTTGCCATCCTGGACCATGGCCGCGTACTGCGTGAAGGGTCTCTCGACGATCTGCTGTCCAGGAGTGCGATGCTCCTGACGCTGGCCGCCGACGGGCTCGACATGGACATGTTGTCGCGCTTCGGCACGGTGGAGCAGGGGGCCGCGCAGTGGCGCATCCACCTGAATCCCGGCAGCGGCCCCGGCCCGGTGCTGGCGGCACTCGAAGCCTCGGGCATCGCGGTGCGCCACGCCGAGTTCGGCCGGCATGATCTCGAGCAACTCTTCATGGCCCTCACGCATCGTTCATTGCGCGACTGAAAGACAGACCGAACTTCATGCTGCCCGCGCTCATCAAGAAGGAACTGCTCGCCCTCGTGCGCGACATGCACGGCCTCGCCGTGCTGTTCCTGATGCCGATGGTCTTCATCGTGCTGATGTCGCTCACGCTCAAGGACATCTACCGCCCGCCGCTCGCCGAGCTCACCTACGCGGTCGATGCGCGCGACACCGCGACGCCGGCCAAGTGGCTGCTGCAGATCTGGCAGCGCAGCCACGGTGCGCCGCAGCCGCTCGGCGCGGACTGGCAGGAGCGCCTTCGCAACGGGTCGCTCAAGTACGTGATCGTGCTGGAGCCGGGCCTGTCGGAAGAACTGGAATCGGCCGCGCTCTCGACCAAGGCGCACATCCGGCTGCTGGCCGAGCCGGGCATCGACGCCAATCTCTTCAATGCACTGCGCGCGGAACTCATCGGCGCATCGGGCGAGCTGAAGGCGCGCCTCGCGCTGGCCGCGCCCGGCACCGCCAGCCCGGCGCCCGACGCTTCCATCCAGGCGATGGTGCAGGCCGAGCGCTTCTCGACCGCCGGCCCGCGGCCCACTTCGGTGCAGCAGAACGTGCCGGCGTGGCTCGTCTTCGGCATGTTCTTCGTGGTGGCCTCGCTCTCCAGCCTGTTCGTGCAGGAGCGCGGCTCGGGCGCGCTCGGCCGGCTGCAGAGCCTGGGCGTTTCGCGCACGATGCTGCTGGCGTCCAAGGCCTTGCCGTACCTGGGCGTGAACGCGCTGCAGGCGCTGCTCATGCTCGCGGCCGGCATCTGGCTCATGCCGCTGATCGGGGGCGATGCGCTCTCGCTCGCGGGCATCCATTGGGCCGCGTTGCTGCTGTCGCTCGCGGCCGTGAGCCTTGCCGCGGTGAGCCTGTCGCTCGCGCTGGCATGCCTCGTGCGAACCCATGCGCAAGCGGCTACGCTCGGACCGATGGTCAACGTGCTGATGGCGGCGGCAGGCGGCATCATGGTGCCCAAGTTCGTCATGCCGGGCTTCATGCAGCGGCTGGTCGAGGTCTCTCCGATGAACTGGGGCCTCGAGGCGCTGCTGACCGTGCTGTTGCGCGGCGGCGGCGTGGCCGATGCATTGCCGCAGGTCGGTCGGCTGGTCGCGTTTGCGGCCGCCATGTTCCTTCTCGCAGTCTTTCTGTTTCGCAGGCGCACATCGTGAGTACCCCGTGAGTAGCGTGACCCCTGAATTCATAGCCAGCCTCAAGGCGATGGTGCTCGAAGCCGTCGAGCGGGACGCGCCCCCCGGCGGCCTCGGCGACGACGAGCCCCTGTTCGGCCCCGAGGCCCGGCTGGACCTCGACTCGCTCGATGCACTGCAGGTCTCGATGACCATCCAGCAGCAGTTCGGCGTGCGCATGCCCGACAGCAAGGAAACGCGCCGCGCGCTCACCTCCATCGCCCATCTGGCGGAACACCTCGTGCAGGCGGGGAAAGCATGAGCGCAGCAGCGCCAGGAGTGCGCCCATGAACGGCGGCGTTTACCTGAGTTCTACCGGCCTTGCCTGTGTGCTCGGCAACGACATGCCCGGTGCGCTCGACGCATTGCGGCGCGGCGGTGTGCCGCCGACGCCGGTGAGCATCGCCAAGGGGAATGGCTGGCCGGTCTACAAGCTGCCGCGTCAGGAAGGCAACTGGCTGGAGCGGGTGCGGCGCACCGCGCGCAACGTCGTCGCACAGACCGGGGAATGGGGCGATCGCAGCGCGCCGCTCTTCGTCGCATCGTCCTCGCTCGACATCGGCTACATGGAGTACGCGAAGCCGGACCTGCGGCTCGGTGGCGACCTGCAGGATTTCGCCACCGTCGTCTCCGAGGCGCTCGACTGGCGAGGTCCGGTCTTCACCATTTCCACGGCCTGCACCTCGGCGCTGAACGCCGTGCTGGCGGCCGCCGACCTCATCAGGAGCGGCGGCGCCGACGAGGCGCTGGTGCTCGGCGCCGAGCTGGACAACCGCTTCACCGCGGCCGGTTTTCGCGCGATGCAACTGCTCGCACCGGGCAACGCCCAACCCTTCGGCGCGGAGCGCAGGGGGCTGGTGCTGGGCGAAGCCGTGGCCGCGCTGCGCCTCTGCGCGCGGCCGTCCCGCTGGCGCATCACGGGCGGCGCGAACGTGGTCGACGGGCGCAACCCGTCGGGCACCGAGGCCAGCGCCGTGCGCGCCATGTGCCAGGCGGCGCTCGCGCAGAGCGGGCTGCGGCCGGAAGACATCGACCTCATCAAGGTTCAGGCCGCGGGCAGCCCGGTCAACGACGCGATCGAGGTGGAAGCGCTCAAGCAGGTGTTCGAGCAATTGCCGCCGCTGGTGTCGCTCAAGTCGTCGCTCGGCCACACGCTCGGCGCGGCGGGTGCCGCCGAGCTGGCCCTCCTGGTCGGCTGCATCGAGGGCGGCGCCTGGCCCTCGACCGACTATCCGCTGGACGAGACGCTGGGCATCACGCTGAGCGCCGAGCCGCCCGTGAAGCTGCGCAACATCCTGCTCAACGTGGTCGGCTTCGGCGGCGGGCATGCCTCGTTGCTGCTGAAGGATTGCCAGGCATGAGCGCTTTGCCCAGAGATATCGCCATGAATGCCGGGATCGAAACCGTCTGGCGCACCGTCGCCCATTTCGTCGTTCATCCGCCCCCCGCGGAATGGCGCGACCAACTGGCACGTCGCCTGGGCCGTCGGCCGCGCCGCGTCGGCCTGTGGACCGAGCTGGCGATGTTCGGCGCGCGCCGCTGTCTCGACATCGCGGACGAAGCCGCGCTGCCGCAGGGTGCGCGCCTGCGCGTCGCCAGCAAACGCGGCGCATGGGGCGCCACCTACACGGGGCTGGAGCAGCTCGACGCGGGCCTTCCGATGCCGTTCACCTTCATGCAGAGCCAGCCGGCGCTGATGCTCGCCGAGGTCGGCCGGTGCCTCGAATGGCAGGGCGACGCGAGCTTCATGCTGTGCCGCGATCCCGAGCGCCTGCTGCAGTTGGCGAAGCTGGGCGCTTCGAGCGACGGCCTGCTGTTCGGCCTCGTCGAAGAAGAGCGCAACGAGGAATTGCCGCGCACCGAATGGTGGCGGCTGATGCCGGCCTGAGCCTTCGCGCTGCGAGCCGGTCAGCGCCGCGGCGCTTGGGAAATGGACTGCTGGAGGTTGGTGCGCGCGCGGGCCTCGAGCAGCGCGTGCATCCGGGGCGTGGCGTAGATGGCGTCGCGATCGAGAAAGCGCTGCAGGATTGCGCGTCGGCGCGGCAGGCGCACTTCGTCGGGCACGAAGGCGTACTCGGCGTGGACCTGGCGCTCGTATTCGGCAAAGCGCGCCGGCTCGGCACCGAGGATGGAGAGGTCGATGTCGATCAGCAGTTCTGCATCGCGACCTTCGGGCACTGCATCGTGGCGCGTGGTCATCACGAGGGAATGAATACGTTCGGCCGCTTCGTCGCTCGCACCCGCAGCCCGCACAGCTTCACGCGCCCAGTCGGCGCTGAGTGCTTCGTTGTCGTGCGCGTGCACGTCGTAGATCGCGTCATGGAACCAGAGGGCGAGCGCCACTTCGCCGGGGCGTTCGGCCAGCGCTTTCTCGCGCTCGAACCAGGCGAGGCATTCGCAGAGGTGCTGCATCGTGTGGTAGTGGCGTTGCGGCTCGCCGTAGCGGCGCTGCAACTCGGTGCAGAGCGCCAGGTCGGGCGCTTCGACGCCCAGGGCGCGCCAGGCCCCGGTCCAGTTCGCAAGCAGCGCCTCGGGCGTCATCATGGGTGAGCGCTATTGGTCCATGGCGGCCTTGACCTCCTGGCCGAGGTCGAGCACCGACATCGCGTAGTAGCTGCTCCAGTTGTAGCGCGTGATCACGTAGAAGTTGCGCGTGCCCGCCACGTAGGTCGGCGGTGCGTCGGCGCCGTTCTGCAGCTCGACGAGCGCGAGCAGGCCCTTGTGGCGGATGCCTTCGCCCTCGGGCACCGCACCTGCGGCCACGAAGCTGTCGGCGCTGAAGGTGGGGAGGATGTCGGGTGCGAGCAGCAGCGACTTCTTCAGCCGCGCTTCCTCGAAATGCACCGGGTAGGTGGCGGGCATGCCGGGCGTCCAGCCGAAGCCCTTGAAATAGCTCGCGACCGAGCCGATCACGTCGGCAGGGTTGTTGACCAGATCGATGCGGCTGTCGCCATCGAAATCGACCGCGTACTTGGCGATGCTGCTGGGCATGAACTGCGGCATGCCCATGGCGCCGGCGTAACTGCCGAGGGGAACGAGCGGGTCTTCGGCGGTGCGGCTCTCGGTGCTGAGAAAGCTTTCGAGCTCGCCGCGGAAGAAGGCTTCGCGCTCGGCCGCGCGCGGATGGCCCTGCGGGAAATCGAAGGACAGCGTGGCCAGCGCATCGATCACCCGGAAGTTGCCCATGTTGCGGCCGTAGATGGTTTCCACGCCGATGATGCCGACCACGATTTCGGGCGGCACGCCGTACACCTGCTCGGCGCGCGCCAGCGTGGCCGCGTTGTCGCGCCAGAAGCGCACGCCGGCCGCGATGCGCACCGGGTCGATGAAGCGGCTGCGGTAGGTCTGCCAGTTCTTTACCGTGCCCACCGGGCCGGGCAGCATCAGCCGCGGCACGTTGGGCAGGAAGCGCGCGCTGCCGATGGTGGCGCGCACCCATTCGCGGTCGAGGCCGCGGCGTGCGGCCACGTCGTCCGCGAACTGCATCGCGTCGTCGCGCGTGGCGTAGGGGGTACTGCCGCGTACGGGGCTCGAGGCGCCGCTGCGGGTGCTGGCGGATTTCTGGGCCGAAGCCCCTGTGGAACCTACGCAGCAAGCAATGAGAAGAACGATGGCGGCGGAGGCGCGAGAGGGCTTGGGAAGAAGGAATCGCATCGGCCGATTGTGCCGCCCGCCCGCGCGGGGCTGCCGGCGGGACACATGTGGTTTCAGCCGCGTGGATTTGCGACAGGCCAGGCGAGCCGCCGGAACTCCGCGCGCAGGGCCGCGAGCGTTTCGGGCGCAGCCTCTGCATAGCGCTGTGCCTCGAGCTTGAGCAGCCAGTCGCGCACCGGTCGCGCGGCGGGGCCGAAGCGTGCATCGGCCTGGGCGGCCATCTGGCGCGGCGGGGCGGTCTCGGGCACCGCGAGGCCGGCTTTCGCGAGGCGCGCGCGGGCCTGGCCGAGAAGGCGCAGCCACGGGTCGTGCCGGCTGCGTTCCCAAAGCGTCCAGCCCGCGCCGGCCAGACTCGCGGCGATGACCAGATAGAGCAGCACATAGGCCAGGTCTTCCAGACTCGGCGCGTCGAAGCCGAGGTTCTTCAGCAGGTTCAGCTGGCGGCTCTGCGTGTAGCTGAGCACCCACTGGTTCCAGCCGTTGTTCACCGCCTCCCAGGCGGCGCGCAGGTTCTGCACCAGCGTTGGGCTCATTGCGCCGATGGCGCCGGCGAAGAGACCCGGCTGCGGCACGAGCCGCTGCAACTGGCCGATGCGGCCGGGCGCCACGGAAGCCGTGGGGTCCACGCGCACCCAGCCGGCGCCTTCCTGCCAGACCTCGGCCCAGGCGTGCGCGTCGCGCTGGCGAATGATCCAGTAGTTGTCGATGCTGTTGAGCTCGCCGCCCTGGTAGCCCGTCACGATGCGCGAGGGAATGCCCAGGTTGCGCATCAGCACCACGAAGGCCGAGGCGATGTGCTCGCAGAAGCCCTCCTTGCGATCGAACCAGAACTCGTCGGCCGTGTCGTTGCCGTAGAGGCCGGGCTCCAGCGTGTAGGTGTAGCCGCCGGTGCGCAGGCGTCGCAGCGCGGCCTGGACGAGGGCGGGCGTGGCGGCACCGGCCAGTGCGGGGTCGTTGCGCATTTCCGCCGCGAGCGCCGCGGTGCGCGGGTTCGTGCCGGGCGGCAAGGCGAGGTAGGCCTGCAACTGCCCGCCCATGCGCCGCACCGGACCGCTCTGGAATTGCGGATGGCTCTCCGCGCGATAGCGCAGCAGGTCGGTGACGGGGCGGTTCGAGAGCCACTGCAGGTCGGGCGTACCCATGACTTCGAGGCCGGGGGCTTCGGGCGCCTTCTGCGCTGCATCGAGCGTCAGCAGCCAGGGGCGGTTGCTGGGTTCGAGCGTGACCTCATAGCGCACCGGCTCGCCGGTCACCCTCAGGTTGGCAGCGCCTTGGCCGCCGCGTGCCCATGCTGGCAATGCCGACCACTCGCGGCCATCGAACTGCCCGAGCACCGGGCCGCGAAAGTAGAGCTGGCTCTGCGGCGGCGAGCGATCGCCTTCGAACTTTATGCGCGCCGCGATGCTGTCGTCCAGCGCCAGCTCGGCGATGGTGCCGACGCGCATCGTGTTCGAGAGCCCCATGCGCCCGGCCATCGCATCGCTCGGCGTGCCCCAGAGCGGCGCGAAGCGCGGGAACAGCAAAAACAGCGCGAGCATGATCGGCGCGCCGGCCAGGGCCATCCATCCGGCCGTGCGCGCGGCCTGCAGCAGCGACGGTTTGCCTACGGGCATGTGCGCGTTGACCAGGGCCGTGAGCAGGCCCAGCAGCGCGAGCAGCATCGTGAAGGCCGTCAGGAGCGACTGCGAATAGAAGAAGTTCGTGAGCATCGCGAAGAAGCCCAGGAAGAAAACGACGAAGGCGTCTCTGCGGGCGCGCAGCTCCAGCGTCTTGAGGGCCAGCAGGATCACGATCAGCGTGACGCCGGCGTCGCGGCCGAGCAGGGTGCGGTGGGTGGCGTAGGTGCCAGCCAAGGCCAGCGCGAGGAGGGCGATTCGCCACCATTTGCCGGGGAGCGGGCGGGCCTCGATGGCGAGCGAGCCGCGCCAGAGGAGGACCAGGGCTGTCAGGGCTGTGCACCACCAAGGCAGGTTTTCTACTTGCGGCAGGACGATCAATGCGATGACTGTCAGCAGGAAGAGGGTGTCTCTTGCATCCCTTGGGAGGGCTGCGAGCTTGAGCATCAGCTTGTTCATGCGGGGTGCCCCTGGCGGGGGGCTGAGGCCGGGTCTCGCCCCGGCGGGCGACTCACTTTCTTTTGCTTCGCCAAAAGAAAGCAAGCAAAGAAAAGGCGACCCCGCTGGCTGCGACCCCTGCGCTTCGCTACGGGGCAACCTGCGGTGCTCGCGGTTCGCGGGGTCTCGCCGAACTCGCTGCGCTCAGACAGCGGCGAGCCCTGATCCGCGAACCGCTGCGCTCCTCGGCGCAGCCAGAGGGGCTTGGGCACCGAACGGGCCATTGCTTCGCTCGGCCCGAAGGGCGGACACACGCGAGCGCGCGTCCGCCTCGAATCGGTTGTGTGCTTGTGTTTCTTTGGCTTGTTGGATGCCGCAAGGGCCGAGCGCAGCGACGGCCCGGTCTGGCTTGAACGCCGAGCGCAGCGATGGCGCGGCCGAAAGCCCTTCTGTATGCGCCGAGGAGCGGAGCGTTTCGCGGATGAGGGCTCGCCCTTGTTTGAGCGAAGCGAGTTTGGGCGAGACCCCGCGGAACGTGAGCACCGCAGGTTGCCCGAAGCGAAGCGTAGGGACGCAGACAGCAGGGTCGCCTTTCTTTTGCCTACCTTTCTTTGGCGAAGCAAAGAAAAGTAGGTCGCCTGCCGGGGCGAGACCCGGCCTCGGAAAGAAAACCCACAAAACCTCAACATAAAGCCAACGCCTCCAGGCAAGCCCTCCGATGAGCTTCCCCTTGAGATGGCTTCACCACCCGCCCAGCAACCCGAACCCCATAGTCCACCCCCAGTCGATCCGCCATCAACACCCACGCACAAAGCCGCGACACCCGAGCCTCGGTGTCAGCGAGCCCAGCAGCGTGCGCATCAAGCCAGAGCTCCTCGCGCTGCGTGTGCTGCGTATCGCGGCTGACAAGGTCTTCCGACCCAGCCGCCTGCGCACGCGCAGCCTTCTTCCAGACCACCAGCTTGAGCGGATCCCCGCGCCGGTACGCGCGCACACCGTCGTACTCGCCAGCCCCCTGCGCGCGCTGCGCAGCCGAGATGGCGGCCGGCCCCGACAAGGTCTCGCCAGGCGGCAGCGGCGGCGGATGCGCCTCGGGCGCCGGATACACCAGCATCTGCGCCGCGGGGCGCCAGACCGTCCACACGCGAAACGTGCCGAGCGGAAAGCGCGTCTCCGCAGTCAGTGGCGGCACCGGATGCAGCCCACGCCGCTCGGGCAGGAACGCGATCTCGACGGTGGATGTGCCCTCGGCCGGCACATCGGTCCAGGCCCACTGCCCGCTGCCGCGCACCGCCATCCCGATGCCATAGCGCACGCTGCGCCGCTCGTTGTGCAGCACGACGCGGAAGACGGCGGCGGCACCGGCGTAATGCGCCTCGGGCGGCATCATGCGCATCGCGAGGCCGCGCAGCGTGGCGTGGCACACGTGCATGCCCACGGCGACGCTGCCGGCCAACAGAAAGGTCAGCAGGTAGCCGAGGTTGAGCTGGTAGTTGATCGACGCGACCAGCAGCACGAGCAACGTGGCCGCCAGCGTCCAGCCGGCCCGCGTGGGCACGATGTAGACGTTGCGCTGGGTAAGCTCCAGCGTGTCAGACGGCGGCCGCCGGGACAGGAACCAGCCGTCGATGCGCGCGCGCAGGGCGCCGACCGGACTCACGGCAATGGCACCGCCGCGATCATGGCGCGCACCTGCTCGACGGCGCCACGGCCCGCATCGCCCACGGGCGTGAGCCGGTGCGCGATGGTCTGCGGCAGCACGGACTGCACATCGTCGGGCGCGACGTAGTTGCGATTGGCCAAGAGTGCCTGTGCCTTGGCGGCGCGCAGCACCGCGATGCCGGCGCGCGGCGACAGGCCCTGCAGGAACCAGCGGCCCGAGCGCGTGGCGGCGATCAGGTCCTGCACGTAGTTGAGCAGCGGCTCGGAGGCGTGCATCTGCTGCACGCGCTGCTGGATGGCGGTGAGTTCGCCGGCGGTCAGCATCGCGGGCAGGCTCGCGAGCATCTCGCGCCGGTCCGCACCCGAGAGCAGCAGCCGCTCGGCGGCGCGGTCGGGGTAGCCGAGCGAGATGCGCATCAGGAAGCGGTCGAGCTGCGATTCGGGCAGCGCAAAAGTGCCGAGCTGGTCCTGCGGGTTCTGCGTGGCGATCACGAAGAAGGGCGTCGGGAGCGGGCGGGTCTCGCCTTCGATGGTGACCTGCTTTTCTTCCATCGCCTCGAGCAGGGCACTCTGGGTCTTAGGGCTTGCGCGGTTGATTTCGTCGGCGAGCAGCACCTGCGCAAAGATCGGACCGGGGTGGAAGACAAAGGCCTGCTGGCCCCGGTCGTAGATCGCGACGCCCGAAAGATCGCCCGGCATCAGGTCAGCGGTGAACTGAACCCGCGAAAACTGTAAACCGAATGTGTGCGAAAGCGCATGGGCGAGGGTGGTCTTGCCGACGCCCGGCACATCCTCGATCAGGAGGTGTCCTCCAGCGAGCAGGCAGGCCACGCAGTCGCGCACCTGCGCCTCTTTGCCGACAATCACCGTGTTAAGCTGACTCAGCAAAGTGGCAAGCTTCGCAGCAACGTCCATATTTGTATCCATATGCAAACGATACCGTAAGACCTGGCGGCCCCATGCCGCGTGAGGTCTAGACGTGGCGACAGAGACACATGGGCAAGACAGGCTACTTCACACACCGCGACTTCTGGAAGCACGACATGGGCCGGGGTCATCCCGAGTGTCCCGAGCGGCTGGATGCCATCGAAGACCGGCTGCTGCTTACGGGCGTCAGTGACGCGCTCGAGCACTGCGAAGTGCCGCTGGCCACCCTGGAGCAGCTCACCCGGGCCCACAGCGTGGAGCACGTCGAGCTCCTCGAAGAGCTTCATATGCGCCTTGTGGCCGATGAACCCGCCGGCGGCCCCGACCACGCGCAGCTCGACCCCGACACCTCCCTGAATCGCTTCACGCTGCTGGCCGCACGCCGCGGTGCCGGCGCGGCCATCGCCGCGACCGATGCGGTGATCGCCGGCGATATCGAGAACGCGTTCTGCTCGGTGCGCCCGCCGGGTCACCACGCCTGCCGCGAGCGGGCGATGGGCTTCTGCTTCTTCAACAACATCGCCATCGCCGCGCGGCATGCGCTCGAGGTGCATGGCTACGACCGCGTCGCCATCGTCGATTTCGACGTGCACCACGGCAACGGCACCGAGAACATCCTCTCGAACGATCCGCGCGTGCTGATGGTCGGCTTCTTCCAGCACCCGTTCTATCCGTACAGCGGCACCGACCACCCGGCGTCGAACATGCTGAACCTGCCGATCCCGGCGTACACGCGGGGCATGGACGTGCGCGAACTCATCGAGGCCGCGTGGATGCCGCGGCTCGAAGAATTCCGTCCGCAGATGGTGTTCATCAGCGCGGGCTTCGATGCCCACCGCGAGGACGACCTGGGACAGCTCGGCCTCACCGAGAACGACTTTGCCTGGATCACCAGTCGCATCCACGACGTCGCCAAGCGCCATGCGCGCGGCCGCATCGTGTCGATGCTCGAAGGCGGCTACAACCTCGATGCGCTGGCACGCAGCGTGGAAGCGCACATCCGCGTCCTGGCCGATCTGTAACGCCA
This sequence comes from Variovorax paradoxus EPS, assembly GCF_000184745.1. Classification (NCBI taxonomy): domain Bacteria; kingdom Pseudomonadati; phylum Pseudomonadota; class Betaproteobacteria; order Burkholderiales; family Comamonadaceae; genus Variovorax; species Variovorax paradoxus. The sequence continues at coordinate 2,439,644 of NC_014931.1, forward strand.
CGGGCGCGAGCACGGCGCCATGTTTTCCGAACCGATGAATTTCAACGACTTCCTACAACGCCTGAAACTGGTCGATGCGACCGGCATCGGCATCGAACTGAGCGTGCTGGTGGCCTGCGTGGCCTTGGCCTGGGCCATCTGCAAATGGTTCGGGCGCGACCAGCCCAAGGACTCCATCTGGTTCGGCGAAAGCACCTTCGACGGTCTGCTGTTCCCGCTGCTCTCGCTGGTATTCACCGATCTGGCGCGGCGCGTGGTCATTGATTTCCAGGCGGTGCTGGTGCTGCGCATCGCGGTGTCGGTGTTCCTGTCGCTCGCTGTCATCCGGCTTTTCGCGCGGGTGCTCAGGGCGGTGTTTCCCACCTCCAACCTGGTGCGGCTGATCGAGCGCACGATCTCGTGGCTGGCCTGGATCGCGGCGGTGCTCTGGATCGTCGGGCTCTTGCCGCCCGTGCTGGCCGAACTGGACAACATCACGCTGGCCTTCGGCAAGACGCGCGTGAGCGTGCAGACCATCTTCCAGGGCGTGCTGTCGGCCGGGCTGGTGCTGGTGATCGCGCTGTGGATCGCCTCGACCATCGAGAAGCGCATCCTGCGCGAGGCCGTCACCGACCTGTCGATGCGAAAGGTGGCGTCGAACGCGGTGCGCGCCTTCCTGCTGCTGATCGGTTTGCTGTTCGCGCTGTCGGCGGTGGGGGTAGACCTCACGGCGCTCTCGGTGCTGGGCGGTGCGCTCGGGGTGGGCCTGGGCTTCGGGCTGCAGAAGCTGGCGGCCAACTACGTGAGCGGTTTCGTGATCCTGCTGGAGCGCTCGATCCGCATCGGCGACAACGTGAAGGTCGACACCTTCGAAGGCCGCATCACCGACATCAAGACGCGCTACACGCTCATCCGCGCAGGCAACGGGCGCGAGGCCATCGTGCCGAACGAATCGCTGATCACGAGCCGGGTGGAGAACCTCTCGCTGGCCGACCGCAAGTTCAATATCACGACCAATATCGTGGTCGGCTACGAGAGTGACGTGGCGCAGGTACAGACGATCCTGTGCGAAGCCGCCAAGGCGCAGCCGCGCGTGATGACCGACCCCGCGCCGGTGGCCTACCTCGTGAACTTCGCGCCCGACGGGCTCGAGTTCAGCCTGCACTTCTGGGTGGCCGACCCGGACAAGGGCAAGGACAACCTGCGCTCGGCCATCAACATCGCGATTCTCGAAGGACTGCGCGGGGCGGGCATCGACATTCCCTATCCGCAGCGCGTGCTGCGCGTGGAATCTTTGCCGCCGGGAATCGCTCCGGCGCCCGACGCTGTTTTATAATCGCTGAAAAGCACGATCGTTCTTTTTTCGGATCCGCAGTACCGACAGGAAGAATGGAGAGGCTGCAAAGGTCGCGTCCTAGAATGACCGGTTGCCCTCGAAGCCCCCTTTTTGCAATCCAATGGAGTCAAGTCAATGAAGGTTCTTGTACCTGTCAAACGGGTCGTCGACTACAACGTGAAGGTGCGCGTCAAGAGCGACGGCACCGGGGTGGACATTGCCAACGTCAAGATGAGCATGAACCCCTTCGACGAGATCGCTGTCGAAGAAGCTGTGCGGCTGAAAGAGAAGGGCGTTGTCACTGAAGTGATCGCCGTCTCCTGCGGTGATGCGAAGTGCCAGGAAACGCTACGCACCGCGATGGCCATCGGTGCGGATCGCGGCATCCTGGTCGAGACCACCGAAGAGCTGCAGCCCCTAGCTGTCGCCAAGCTCCTGAAGGCGCTGGTCGACAAGGAACAGCCCCAGCTGATCATCCTCGGCAAGCAAGCCATCGATGACGACGCCAATCAAACGGGCCAGATGCTGGCTGCGCTCGCCGACCTGCCGCAGGCCACCTTCGCCTCCAAGGTCGAAGTCGCTGGCGACAAGGCCACGGTCACCCGCGAAGTCGATGGCGGCCTGGAAACCATCTCCCTCACGCTGCCGGCCGTCATCACGACCGACCTGCGCCTGAACGAGCCGCGCTACGTCACGCTGCCCAACATCATGAAGGCCAAGAAGAAGCAGCTCGACGTCTTCAAGCCCGAAGACCTGGGTGTGGATGTGAAGCCGCGCCTGAAGACCCTGAAGGTCAGCGAGCCGCCCAAGCGCGGCGCCGGCATCAAGGTGCCTGACGTTGCAACGCTGGTGGACAAACTGAAGAACGAAGCGAAGGTGATCTGAACATGACCGCACTTGTTATTGCCGAACACGACCACGCCAGCATCAAGCCGGCTACCTTGAATACCGTGACCGCAGCGCTGGCTTGCGGTGGCGACGTGCACATCCTCGTGGCCGGCGCCAATGCGGCTGAAGCCGCCAAGGCTGCCGCCCAGATCGTTGGCGTCTCGAAGGTCATCGCCGCCGACAGCCCGAGCCTGGCCGAGAACCTCGCTGAAAACGTGGCCGCTCAAGTCCTGGCCATCGCCAGCAACTACAGCCACATCCTGTTCCCTTCGACCGCCAACGGCAAGAACGTCGCCCCGCGCGTGGCCGCCAAGCTCGATGTCGCTCAGATCAGCGACATCACTTTGGTCGTCAGCCCCGACACCTTCGAGCGCCCGATCTACGCTGGCAACGCAATCGCCACCGTGCAGAGCAGCGATGCCACCAAGGTGATCACGGTTCGTACGACCGGCTTCGACGCCGCAGCCGCCACCGGTGGCAGCGCGACGGTCGAAACCGCTGAAGGCGTCGCCGACAGCGGCAAGAGCAGCTTCGTGGGCCGTGAAGTCACCAAGAGCGAACGCCCCGAACTGACCGCCGCCAAGATCATCGTCTCCGGTGGCCGCGCCTTGGGCAGCGCCGAGAAGTTCACCGAAGTGATGGCGCCTCTGGCCGACAAGCTCAACGCGGGCCTGGGCGCCAGCCGCGCAGCCGTCGACGCGGGCTACGCCCCGAACGACTGGCAAGTGGGCCAGACCGGCAAGATCGTCGCACCGCAGCTGTACATCGCGGCGGGCATCTCGGGCGCGATCCAGCACTTGGCCGGCATGAAGGACTCCAAGGTGATCGTGGCGATCAACAAGGACGAGGAAGCGCCGATCTTCTCGGTGGCCGACTACGGCCTCGTGGCCGACCTGTTCGTGGCCGTGCCCGAACTGGTCAAGGCGCTCTGACCGAATCGCTGCATTGAGCCGGAGGGCATCGTTCGCGATGCCCTTTTCGTATCCGCTGTATCTGGAGACAAGACATGAGCTACACCGCCCCCCTCAAGGACATGCTGTTCGACATCGAGCACCTGGCCAACATCGGCGAGATCGCCAAGCTGCCGGGCTTCGAGGACGCCGGCCTCGAAACCGCGCAGGCCGTGCTCGAGGAATGCGCGCGCTTCAACCAGGACGTGGTCGCGCCGCTGAACATCGAAGGCGACCGCAACCCCTCGTCGTTCAAGGGCGGTGAAGTCACCACCACGCCGGGTTTCAAGGACGCTTTCGCGCAGTACGTCTCGGGTGGCTGGCAAGGTCTTCAGCATCCGGCGGACTTCGGCGGCCAGGGCTTGCCGAAAACCATCGGTGCGGCCTGCGGCGAGATGCTCAACTCGGCCAACATGAGCTTCGCGCTGTGCCCGCTCTTGAGCGATGGCGCCATCGAAGCGCTGCTCACGGCCGGCTCCGACGAGCTCAAGGCCGTGTACCTGGAGAAGCTCGTGAGCGGCCAGTGGACCGGCACGATGAACCTCACCGAGCCGCAGGCCGGCAGCGACCTTGCGATGGTGCGCAGCCGCGCCGAGCCGCAGCCCGACGGCACCTACAAGGTGTTCGGCACCAAGATCTTCATCACCTACGGTGAGCACGACATGGCCGAGAACATCGTGCACCTCGTGCTGGCCCGCGTGACCGGCGCGCCCGAAGGCGTGAAGGGCATCAGCCTGTTCGTGGTGCCCAAGTTCATGGTCGGCAAGGACGGTGCCCTCGGCGAGCGCAACGATGTGCACTGCGTGAGCATCGAGCACAAGATGGGCATCAAGGCCTCGCCGACTGCCGTGCTGCAGTACGGCGACAACGGCGGTGCCGTGGGCTACCTCGTCGGCCAGGAGAACCGGGGCTTGGAGTACATGTTCATCATGATGAACTCGGCCCGCTATGCGGTGGGCATGCAGGGCATCGCAATTGCCGAGCGCGCTTACCAGCACGCGGTGGCCTACGCGAAGGACCGCGTGCAAAGTCGCCCGGTCGATGGCTCGATCAACGCCAGCGCACCGATCATTCACCACCCGGATGTCAAGCGCATGCTGATGACGATGCGCGCCTACACCGAGGGCTGCCGCGCGATGGCGTCGGTGGCCGCCGCCGCCTACGACGCCGCGCATCACCACCCCGATGCGGATGCGCGCAAGCAGAACCAGGCCTTCTACGAATTCATGGTGCCGCTGGTCAAGGGCTACAGCACCGAGATGAGCCTCGAAGTGACTTCGCTCGGCGTGCAGGTGCACGGCGGCATGGGCTTCATCGAGGAGACGGGCGCGGCGCAGTACTACCGCGACGCGAAGATCCTCACGATCTACGAAGGCACCACCGCGATCCAGGCCAACGACCTCGTGGGCCGCAAGACCGCGCGTGACGGCGGCCAGACCGCCAAGGCGATTGCGGCGCAGATCGAGAAGACCGAAGCCGAACTGGCCAAGAGCGAGAGCGCCGCAGCCGCGTCCGTGCACAAGCGCCTGAAAGCCGCACGCGAAGCCTTCATCGAAGTGGTCGACTTCGTCGCGGGCCAGACCAAGGCATCGCCGAACGCGGTGTTCTCGGGCAGCGTGCCGTACCTGATGCTCGCGGGCAACCTCGTAGCCGGTTGGCAGCTTGCGCGCTCGCTGATCATTGCGGAAGACCTCGCCTCGCGCAGCTTCGACACCGATTTCATGCTCGCCAAGATCGCCACCGCGCGCTTCTACGCCGAGCACATCCTCAACAAGGCGCCGGGCATCCGCGACAGCATCGTCGATGGCGCCGAGAGCGTCACGGCCCTCGCGCTCGACGCGTTCTGAGCCGCGTTCCGTGTCGCCCACCTGACCGGCGGCACGGGCCTTCCTCTCTTATAAAACCGAACCCATTCCCGGAGACAACAAACATGTCCAAGCTGCCCCCCGTCCTCGCGAACCTGCCGCTGCCGATCATCGGCTCACCGCTGTTCATCATCAGCAACCCCAAGCTCGTGATCGCGCAATGCAAGGCCGGCGTGGTCGGCTCGATGCCGGCGCTCAACGCACGCCCCGCGGCGCAACTCGAAGAGTGGCTGATCGAGATCACCGAAGAGCTCGCGGCTTACAACAAGGCCAACCCCGACAAGCCCGCCGCACCGTTCGCCATCAACCAGATCGTGCACAAGAGCAACGACCGCCTCGAGCACGACATGGAGATGGTCGTGAAGTACAAGGTGCCGATCGTCATCACCTCGCTGGGCGCACGCACCGATGTGAACGATGCGGTGCACAGCTACGGCGGCGTGACGCTGCACGACATCATCAACAACAAGTTCGCGCAGAAGGCGATCGAGAAGGGCGCCGACGGCATCATCGCCGTGGCGGCCGGTGCCGGCGGCCATGCGGGCGTGAAGAGCCCGTTCGCGCTGGTGCAGGAAATCCGCCAGTGGTTCGACGGCCCGATCGCGCTGTCGGGCTCCATCGCCACCGGCGGCGCGGTGCTCGCGGCGCAGGCCATGGGCGCGGACTTCGCCTACATCGGCACCGCCTTCATCGCCACCGAAGAGGCGCGTGCGAGCGACGACTACAAACAGGCCATCGTCGACGGCAACTCGGACGACATCGTCTATTCGAATCTCTTCACCGGCGTGCATGGCAACTACCTCGCGCCCAGCATCGTCGCGGCCGGCATGGACCCCGCGAACCTGCCCGAAGGCGACGTGAAGACCATGAACTTCGGCGGCGGCGAAGGCAGCAAGGCCAAGGCCTGGAAAGACATCTGGGGCTCGGGTCAGGGCATCGGCGCCGTGACCGAAGTGGCCAGCGCCGCGGCCTTCATCGAGAAGCTCAAGCGCGAATACCAGGAAGCACGGCAGCGGCTCGCGCTCTGAGCCTCGGCTGACTGTGTCTTCCGCCATCGCGCCCCCGTCGCTGGGGCGCATGCCGCTGCTCGACGCCGCGAAGGGCATCGCCTGCGCGGTGATCGTGGGGCATCACCTCTCGCGTTATGGCCCGATGCCGGCGGGCGCCTACGGGCTCGCGCCCGATTTCTTCGGATGGCTGGCCGACGACGGCCGGCTTGCGGTGCAGGTGTTCCTCGTGATCGCGGGATTCCTCGCGGCGGCGAGCCTTGCGCCGGATGGCCTCTTGCGCGTCGACCGGCCCATCGCGCGCATCCTTCAGCGTTATGGACGGCTGGTGATGCCGTACCTGGCCGCGCTCACCGTCTGCGTGCTGGTGGCCGCGCTGGTGCGGCCGTGGCTGGATGAAGACGTGGTGCCGGCATCGCCGAGCATCGGGCAGCTTTTTGCGCACGGGTTTCTGCTGCAGGACCTGCTGGGCTACGAATCGCTCTCCACCGGCGTCTGGTACGTGGCCATCGACTTCCAGTTGTTCGCGCTCGCATTGATGCTCGTCGGCCTCCCGGCCATGTTGAGTCCGCCGGCACCGGGTGTGGTGAATCCATCGTCGCGATGGATGCCCGTGCTGCTGGTGCTCGCGCTGGCCGTGACCTCGCTGGTGCTCTTCAACCGCAACGCCGCCCTCGACGACACCGCGCTGTATTTCTTCGGCGCCTACGGGCTCGGCATGCTGGTGTTCTGGATCGGCCGCGCGACGCGTGCCAGCACCTGGCAGGGCGCAGTGGCGCTGCTGGTATTGGTCGGGGCGGGCGCGCTGGCGATCGAATGGCGCAGCCGCATCGCTACTGCGCTTGTCACGGCGCTGCTGATCGCGCTCGCGCAGCACAGGCATTGGCTGTCGCCCGCCAAGTGGCCGCTGGCAGCGGTGCCGTTGCAGCGCCTGGGGCGCATGTCGTACTCGCTGTTCCTCATCCACTTTCCGGTGCTTCTCGCGATGAATGCCCTCGTCGCGAACCTCGCGCCGCATGGGCCGTGGGTCGACCTGTTGGGGATGGTGGCGACCTTTGGACTTTCCGTGGCGGCGGCGGCATTGCTCTACCGCTGGGTCGAGGCGCGCCCGGCATCGTGGCGCGCCGTGTTCGCGTTGTTCGCCGCGTTGCTGCTCAGCGGCATCGCCGTTTCGCTCTAGCCCGAGCCCGCGGGCGGGCCGTTGCCTGCACGAGGCGCCGCGCGCGCCGCCGCCGATCGGTACGAGCCCGGCGCACCGCCGGTCCACGTCTTGAAGGCCCGTTGGAACGCCGCGCTGTCGGCAAAGCCCAGCTCCTCGGCCAGCGCCGCGAGCGGCACGCTGCTGGTGTTGAGCCGCACGATGGCCACGTCGCGCCGCAGCTGGTCCTTCAGCGACTGGAACGACGTACCTTCCGTCGCCAGATGGCGCTGCAGCGTGCTGACCGACATGTGCAGGCTGTTCGCCGTGGTCGCGAGATCGGCCCACGCGGGCCGGTTCTGCTGCAGCACCGCGCGCACCTTCGCGCTCACGGCCTGCTCGGCCAGCCGGGGCAGGATCACATTGGCCGGCGAGGCCGAGAGGAAGACCTGCATCGCGTGCGCGTCGCGATGCATCGGCGTGGCGAGCGCGCTCGCGTCGAACCACATGGCCGTCAGCGGCTGGCCGAACTGCAGCGGGCCGGGGAACACCTTGGCGTAGCCGTCGGCGTACGGCGGCAGCTCGAAGCCGAAATCGAAACGCCGCGCCACCAGCCGGCCGCCATGCAGCCACGCGAAGAGCCGCCAGTACACCCGCAGCATCAGCTCGTGCAGAAAGTTCTGGTGTGGCGCCCGCAGGTTGTTCAGCCTCAGCCCGAAGCCCGCGAGCGGGCCCTCGTGGAGGAGCACCAGCGAGAGGTCGTCCTGCAACAGGCTGAAGGTGTGCGCCACGCGCCGCAGCGCCACTTCGAAGGTCGGTGCGCCCAGCGTGGAACGCAGCATCAGCGCGAAGCTGCCGCGGCGCAGGCGCCGCGTGAGAAAGCACAAGGCCTCGTCGTCAAGCCGCTTCATCAGCAGCGCGAACAGGTCGACGTACTGCTCGGCGGTCACGCGCGACGCTGTTTCTTCGAGCAGCGACGGCGCGATGCCGGCGTCTTCCAGCGCGATGCCGATGTCGACTGGCGCATCGGCACCCCGGGCTCGGATGCCCGACAGCATGCCCTGGACGAAGGCGATCGGAATGGTGACGGGTGGTTGCAGCATGGGGACGCAGCGATCAGACACCAAGCACGCCGCCGTGTCGATTGACGTTTTCTGCAATGCGATCGAAGCGAAGCGCAATCGCCGGGCGGGGGCCGGATTTCTACCATCCGGCAACACCAAAAGAGAGACGGAGACATCGCCATGTACATGACCCAGCCGCTGCACCGCAGCCTGCAGCAGCACCCCGACAAACCGGCCGTGCAATTTGCCGGCCGCACGCTCAGCTTTCGCGAATACGGAGAACGCGTCGCGCGCCTGGCGGGCGCGCTGCAGAAGCTGGGCATGCGGACGGGCGACCGCGTGGCGATGCTCTCGCTCAACTCGGCCCGCTACCTCGAATACCAGATGGCCGTGCCCTGGGGCGGTGGGGTGCTCAACCCCTGCAACATCCGCTGGTCGGCCGCGGAAATCCTCTACTCGCTGGAGGACTCGGGCTCGACCATCCTGCTGGTCGACGAGACCTTCCGCCCCATGGTCGAGCAGATGCGCGAGCAGGCCACGAGCCTGCGCGAGGTGATCTACTGCGGCGACGGCGCGCTGCCCGCGCGCATGCACGGCTACGAAGCGCTGCTCGATACGGCAGCGCCCGTACCCGACGCCGCCCGCCGCGACGAGGACCTGGCCGGCATCTTCTACACCGGCGGCACCACCGGTTTCCCGAAGGGCGTGATGCTGAGCCACACCAACATGGGCAGCTCCGGCCTTGCCCTGCATGCCGAGCGCCTGGCGCCGCCCGGCGGCTGCTACCTGCACGCCGCGCCGATGTTCCACCTGGCCGACATGGGCCTGGCCACGCCGCACTGGCTCGAAGGCAACACGCATTCGATCATCCCGATGTTCAGCCCCGAGGGCGTGCTCCACGCCATAGAGAAAGACCGTGTCACCCACATCCTGCTGGTGCCCACCATGATCCAGATGCTGGTGGACCACCCGGCGATGCGGGAGCCGCGCGACCTGGCGAGCCTGAAGTGCATCGCCTATGGCGCATCGCCGATCTCCGAGTCAGTGCTCAATCGCGCGATGGATGCCTTCCCGGGCGTGGACTTCGTGCAGGCCTACGGCATGACCGAGCTCTCGCCCTTGGCCACCATCAACCCCGCGCGCAACCACACGGCCGAGGGCCGCAAGCTCGGAAAGCTGCGCTCGGCCGGCCGTGCGAGCTACTGCACCGAGGTGCGCATCGTCGACGCCGACGGCGCCGAGGCGCCGCGCGGCACCGTGGGCGAGATCGCGGTGCGCGGCCCCAACGTGATGCAGGGCTACTGGAACAAGCCCGAGCAAACGGCCGCCGCCGTGCGCGACGGCTGGATGCACACCGGCGACGGCGCCTACATGGACGATGACGGCTACGTCTTCGTGGTCGACCGGCTCAAGGACATGATCATCAGCGGCGGCGAGAACATCTACTCGGCCGAGGTCGAGAACGCGATCACCCAGCATCCCGCGGTGGCGGCCTGCGCGGTCATCGGCATCCCGAGCGAAGAGTGGGGCGAGGCGGTGCACGCGGCGCTGGTGCTCAAGCCGGGGCAGGGCATTCGCGACGACGAGCTCATCGCGCACTGCAAGACATTGATCGCGGGCTACAAGTGCCCGCGCAGCGTGGCCATCGTCGATGCGCTGCCGCTCTCGGGTGCGGGCAAGGTGCTCAAGACCAAGTTGCGCGAACCGTTCTGGCAGGGCCGCCAACGCAGCGTCGCCTGACATTCTTTCTTGCAAACCATTTTTCCAATCCGAACATCAAGGAGACCTTCATGAGTCAAGACGTCTACGTGGTCGGGGTCGGCATGATCCCCTTCACCAAGCCGGGCGCGAACCAGCCCTATCCGCAGATGGCGGCGCACGCCACCAACGCCGCGCTCAAGGACGCGGGCATCGGCTACGAGCTGATCCAGCAGGCGTACGTGGGTTACGTGTACGGCGACTCCACCGCCGGCCAGCGCGCGCTGTACGAAGTGGGCATGACGGGCATCCCGGTCGTCAACGTCAACAACAACTGCTCGACGGGTTCGACCGCGCTCTTCCTCGCGCGCCAGGCCGTGGCCAGCGGCGCCGCCGATTGCGTGCTCGCGCTGGGCTTCGAGCACATGAGCCCCGGCGCGCTGGGCGCGGTGTTCAACGACCGCCCGAGTCCCTTCGACAATTTCGAGACCATCACCGACGAGCTGGTCGGCAACGAGCAGGTGCCGCTCGCGCTGCGCTACTTCGGCGGCGCCGGCCTCGCGCACATGCAGCAGTACGGCACGCAGATGTCCACCTTCGCGAAGATCCGCGCGAAGGCCAGCCGCCATGCGTCGAACAACCCGGTGGCGCTGTTCCGCACCGTCGTCACCGAAGACGAGGTGATGGCCGCGCCCGTCATGTGGCCCGGCGTGATGACGCGGCTCATGGCCTGCCCGCCCACCTGCGGCGCGGCCGCGGCCATCGTGTGCTCGCCGCGTTTTGCCGAACGCCACGGCCTGGACCGCAGCGTGCGCATCAAGGCGCAGGCCATGACCACCGACCGCCCCGTGACCTTCGAGAGCCGCGACATGCGCGAGGTCGTCGGCTTCAGCATGGCGCAGGAAGCCGCGCAGAAGGTGTACGACGCGGCCGGCGTCGGGCCGCACGACATCGACGTGGTCGAGCTGCACGACTGCTTTGCGCACAACGAACTCATCAGCTACGAGGCGCTGGGCCTCTGCCCGGTCGGCGGCGCGGAGAAGTTCGTGGTCGACGGTGACAACACCTATGGCGGCAAGGTGGTGACCAACCCGTCGGGCGGGCTGCTGTCGAAGGGGCATCCGCTCGGGGCGACGGGCCTTGCGCAATGCACGGAGCTGGTCCAGCAACTGCGCGGGACCGCAGACAAGCGACAGGTCGAAGGCGCGCGAATGGCGCTGCAGCACAACCTCGGGTTGGGCGGCGCCTGCGTGGTCACGTTGTACGAACGCGTCTGAGGAACAAGCCAAACATGATCGACAAGAAATGGATAGGCCACGAGCTGCCCGCCTCGGTGCTCCCCATCGAGCGCACCCGGCTGCAGTTCTTCGCCAAGGCCATCGGCGAGACCGATCCGGTCTACACCGATGCCGCCGCCGCACGCGATGCGGGCTACCCCGATCTGCCCGCGCCGCCCACCTTCCTGTTCGCGGCCGAGCTCGATTCGGGCGCCTCGAGCCGGATGCTCGACGACCTGCAGATCCCGCTGTCGAAGCTGCTGCACGGCGAGCAGAGCTTCAGCTATCACCGGCCGGCCTGCGTGGGCGACACGGTGACGGTGCGCTCCACCATCAGCGACATCTACGACAAGAAGAACGGCGCGCTCGAATTCGTCGTGAAGACCTCGCGCGCCACCAACCAGCGCGACGAGCTCGTGGCCGAGCTGCGCACGGTTATCGTCTGCCGCCACTGACGAAGGAACGCACGATGACCACCGCCACCTACGACAGCATTCAAATCGGCGACGAGCTCCCGGCGCTGCAGCTTCCACCAGTCAACCGCACCACGCTCGCGCTCTTCGCGGGCGCTTCGGGCGACCACAACCCGATCCACATCGACACCGACTTCGCACGCAAGGCCGGCATGCCCGACGTGTTCGCGCAGGGCATGCTGGGCATGGCCTGGCTCGGCCGGCTCGTCACGCAGTGGGCGCCGCAGTCGCAACTGCGCCGCTTCGACGTGCGCTTCCAGGGCATCACCCACATCGGCCATGCGGTGCGCTGCACCGGCCGCGTGGTCGAGAAGCTGGAGCACAACGGCGAGCGCTGCGTTCGCGTCGAGGTGCTGAGCGCCAACCAATACGGCCAGGCCCGCATCGCCGGCGAGGCGCTGGTGGCGCTGCGCTGATCGATCCATTCCAACGAAAGAAAAAATCAACATGACACTCAAGCTCGAAGGCAAGGTCGCCCTCATCACCGGCTCGGGCCGCGGCATCGGCCGTGCGATCGCGCTCAAGCTCGCTTCCGAGGGCGCACGCATCGTGGTCAACGACCTCGATGCCGAACCCGCCGAAGAGACCGTCGAGGCCATCCGTGCCGCGGGCGGGCAGGCCGTGGCCTGTGTCGGCAGCGTCTCGGCGCCGGACTTCGCCGAGCGCTTCGTCGGCACCGCGGTGAGCGAATACCAGGGCCTCGACATCGTCGTGAACAACGCCGGCTACACCTGGGACAGCGTCGTGCAGAAGATGACCGACGAGCAGTGGTACGCCATGATCGACGTGCACCTCACCGCGCCATTCCGCATCCTGCGCGCGGCGCAGCCGGTGATCCGCGCGCTCTCCAAGGCCGAGGGCGAAGCCGGTCGGCGCGTGGTGCGCAAGGTGGTCAACATCTCGTCGGTGGCCGGGCTCTTCGGCAATGCCGGGCAGACCAACTACTCGACCGCCAAGGCCGGCATCGTCGGCATGACGCAGACGCTCGCCAAGGAATGGGGACGCATGAACGTCACGGTCAACTGCGTGGCGTTCGGCTTCATCCAGACCCGGCTGACCGCGAGCACCGCCGATGCGTCCACCGCCAACATCGAAGGGCGCGAGATCAAGGTCGGCGTGAACCCCGGGCTGCTCGCGATGATGGAGCAGTCGATTCCACTCGGCCGCGGCGGCACACCCGAAGAAGCGGCCGGTGCGGTGTACCTGCTGTGCGCGCCCGAGTCGGACTACGTGAGCGGCCAGACGCTCATGTGCACCGGCGGCTTGACCGGCATCTGACATGGACACCGTCGAAGGCATCGCCTGGGGCGTACGCGACGACATCGGCCGCATCGTGCTGAAGCGGCCCGGCAGCGCGAACGCGCTGACATCGCCGAGCGCCCGAGCCCTGGTCCGAGCCATCGACGAGGTACTCGAACAGAAGCCGCGCGCCGTCCTGTTGACCGGCGAGGGCAAGACCTTCTGCGCGGGCGGCGACATCGACGAATTCGTGGCGGCCGGCGAGCGCTTGCCGGAACTGGTGAACGAAATCCTCGACGGGCTTCATCCCGCGCTGCTGCGCCTGGTGACGAGTCCGGCGCCGCTGGTGGTTGCGGTGAACGGACCGGCCGGCGGTGCGGGCGTGGGGCTCGCGCTGTGCGGCGACTTCGTGCTGGCGGCGGAGTCGATGAAGCTGCGCACGGGCTATGCGGCCATCGGCCTCTCGCCGGACGCGGGCGCCTCGTATTTCCTGTCGCGCCGCGTGGGTCCGGTGCGGGCGCAGCAATGGCTGATGCTCAGCGAACCCATCGACAGCCAGCGTTGCCTGGCGACGGGCGCGGTCGATGCGGTGTATCCGGATGCGGAACTCGCCGCGGCGAGCGAGGCGCTGGTGGCGCGGCTGGCGGCCGGTGCGAGCGCGTCGTTCGCGGGCATCAAGGCGCTGTGCGGCGGTGCGCCAGACCGGTCGATCGAAGAACATTTCGCGATGGAGCAGAAGCTGCTGCGCGACCGCGCGGGCAGTGCGGATGCGCGCGAAGGCGTGGCGGCGTTCGTCGCGAAACGGGCGCCGCGTTTCACCGGCCGCTGAGCACGTCGCTCGCTCAGCCGTCGCAGCCCTTCAGGCCCAGGGCGTGGGCGGCGGAATTTCGCACACCGGCTCGACGTCGATGCTCTTGAAGTCCGCCGGCGAGACGATCTCCAGGTACTCCATGTCGGGGGAGTAGTCGAACAGGAAATGCCGGATGCCCGGGCGCTGGTGCACCACGTCGCCGGCCTCGACCAGCGTTTCCTTGTCTTCGTACATGAAGCGGGCCCAGCCCTTGAGCATGATGACGATCTGGAAGTCCGCCTCGTGGCGGTGCCAGCCGGTGCCCGTTTCCGGTGCCATGTTGGCCTTGACCAGATGCGCGATGACCTTGCCGTTGGTGGCCTCGGCCACGCCCAGGTCGCGGTAGAGGAAGAAATCGCGCAGGCCCCCCGAGACGAACTCTGTGTCACCGGGCTTGACGTGGGAGAACTGGGTGGCGGTACGGTCCAGCATGGGGCGCTCCTTCGCAGGGTGGTTGTGTTGCGCCGCAGCACGCATAAAGCGTTCCTGAGCCGAGGTCTTTGTTTCGTGGGCGAAGGCATCCGTGACTTTCTGCGCGCTCGCCAACAGCTGGGGTCAATCCTTGACGCCTTGGTGGGCGCTTTCCATACTCAACCGCATGGTTCACCCAACCGCCCCTCCTGAAGCCGCGACCCTCGACGCCGTCTTCGCCGCGTTGTCCGATTCCACGCGCCGCACCGTGCTCGAAACCCTGGGCGAGCGCAGCCTCAGCGTGACCGAGCTTGCCGAGCCGCATGGCATGTCGCTGACCGGCTTCATGAAGCACCTGCGCGTGCTCGAGAACGCCGGCCTCATCTCGCGCACGAAAGAGGGTCGCATCGTGCGCTGCGAATTCTCGCCCCGGCCCATGCAAGAGGCCGCCGTGTGGCTGTCGCGCTACGAGAAATTCTGGACCGGGCGCCTCGATGCACTGGCGCGCTTTCTCTACCACCAGGAGCAGACCGAATGGCAAAACCTGCCGACCGAGACACCGAAGAACAAGAGCGCCCCTCGCTCATCCTCCGCCGGCACTACCGCGTCGCGCCCGAAAAAGTCTGGCGCGCCTGGACCGACCCGCAAGCGCTGAAGCTCTGGTTCGGGCCGGGCGAAATTGTCTCGGTGCCGCGTGTGGACATCGACCTGCGCGTCGGCGGCCGATTTCGCGTGACGATGCTGGCCGACGATGGCGAGACGCACGACGTAAGCGGCACCTACCTGGAGGTCGTACCGAACCGCAAGCTCGTCTTCAGCTGGGCCTGGCGCAGCACGCCCGAGCGCGAATCGCGCGTCACGGTGCAGATCGAGCCAGACGGCGATGGCTGCGAACTCATGCTGCTGCACGAACAGTTCTTCGATGAAGCGGCGCGCGACGGCCACAACCACGGCTGGAGCGGCGCCCTTGTCAAGCTCGAACAATGGTTGAGCAGCGCAATCGCATGACCGCACCGGTCGCCGACGCCATCGACGCGATCTACCGCACCGAGTCGCGCCGCATCTTCGCCACGCTGGTGCGGCTGCTCGGCGACTTCGACCTGGCCGAAGAGGCGCTGCACGACGCCTTCCGTAGCGCCCTCGAGCAATGGCCGCGTGATGGCGTGCCCGCGAACCCGCGCGCCTGGCTGGTGTCGGCGGGGCGATTCAAGTCCATCGACGGCATCCGCCGGCAGGCGCGCTTCACCGCATGGGACGACGCGGTCGAGCACACGGCGGCCCTTGCGGACCCGGCCCCGGCGTGGGACGACGACACCGAGGACCTCGAAGACGACCGCCTGCGCCTCGTCTTCACCTGCTGCCACCCGGCGCTCGCGCCCGATGCGCAGGTGGCGCTCACGCTGCGCGAGGTCTGCGGCCTTGCCACCGAGGAAATCGCGCGTGCTTTTCTCGTGCCCGCGCCCACCATCGCCCAGCGCATCGTGCGCGCCAAGGCCCGCATCCGCGATGCGCGCATTCCGTACCAGGTGCCGTCGCTGGCGGAGTTGCCCGAACGGCTCGATGCGGTGCTGCGCGTGGTGTACCTCGTGTTCAACGAGGGCTATGCGGCCTCGTCGGGCGAGAGCGTCACGCGGGCCGATCTCTCGGCCGAGGCGATCCGGCTGGGCCGGCTGCTGGTCGACCTGCTGCCCGACCCCGAGGCGCTCGGCCTGCTCGCGCTGATGCTGCTGCACGATTCGCGCCGCGCGGCCCGCACCTCGCCCGAAGGCGAGCTCGTGCTGCTCGATGCGCAGGACCGCGGCCTCTGGAACCGGGCGCAGATCGGGGAGGGCGAAGCGCTGGTCGAGCGCGCATTGCTGTCGCGCCGTTTCGGCCCCTATGCGCTGCAGGCCGCCATCGCCGCCGTGCATGCGGAAGCCAGCGAGGCTGCTGCCACGGATTGGTCGCAGATCGTCGGCCTCTACGACGTGCTGCTGCGCCTCGATCCGTCGCCCGTGGCCGAACTCAACCGCGCCGCCGCCATCGCCATGCGCGACGGGCCCGCGGCGGGGCTGGCGCTCATCGATGCGCTGCTCGCGCGCGGCGAGTTGGCCGACTACCACCTGGCCCACGGCGCCCGCGCCGAACTGTGCCGCCGCCTGGGCCGCATCGACGAAGCGCGCGCCGCCTACGAGCGCGCGCTGTCGCTGGCGCGCCAGTTGCCCGAGCGGAAATTCCTGGAGCGGCAACTGACCCTGCTGCACCTCAAGTAGATTTTTTTGATGCCGCCCGTGCCGGACATGTCGATTTCCGGCATCGGCAATCGACCAGTGGTGTCCACATTCCATCTTCAAGGACTTCAAGGAGATAGCGCCATGAAATACCTCTGCCTCGTTCACTACGACGAAGCGGTGATCGACACGATGCCGCCCGACGAACTCAAGGCCCTGGGCGACGAGTCCCACGCCTACGATCGCGCGCTCGAAAGGGCCGGCCACTACATCGCCTCGAACGCGCTCGAATCCGTGAAGACCGCCAAGGTCGTGCAGGTGCGGGGCGGCAAGCGCTCCCATGTCGACGGCCCCTACGCCGAGGCGCGCGAGCAGCTCGGTGGCTTCATCCTGATCGAGGCGCGCGACCTCAATGCAGCGATCCAGTTGGCGGGGCGCATTCCCATGGCGCGCTACGGCGCCATCGAAGTGCGGCCCATCGAAATCATCGCAATGACTGGGGGGAATGCCGCATGAGATACCTTTGCCTGATCTATGGAACCGACGAACAGACGAGCCACCTCTCGCCGCACGAGATGAACATGTACATCGACGAACACATCGACTACGACGCGCAGTTGCAGGCCCGCGGCAAGCTCGTCGCCTCCGAAGCGCTGCAGCCCGCCGAGACGGCGACCGTCGTGCGCATGCGCCGCAACAAGCTCTCCGTCACCGACGGCCCCTTTGCCGAGACCAGCGAATATCTCGGTGGCTTCTATCTGGTCGAAGCCGGGAGCGACGAAGAAGCACTGGAGCTCGCGGCCGGCATTCCGTCCGCGCGCTTCAGCAGCGTCGAGGTGCGGCGGGTCAGGGGCGGCGGAGCGCGAACGCCATGAGCGGCGCGCATCCCGCGTCGCCGCCCGCCCGTGCCACGGTGCGCGAATGGACCGGCCTGGCCGTCATCGCGCTGCCGTGCATGCTCTATTCGATGGACCTCACGGTGCTGAACCTCGCGATCCCGGCGATCAGCGAGGAGCTCAAGCCCACGGCCTCGCAGTTGCTCTGGATCGTCGACATCTACGGCTTTTTCGTGGCGGGCCTGCTGGTCACCATGGGCACGCTGGGCGACCGCATCGGACGGCGCCGGCTGCTGCTGATCGGCGCTGCCGCGTTCGGCATCGCCTCGGTGCTGGCGGCTTTTTCCAGCAGCGCGAACATGCTCATCGCCACGCGCGCGCTGCTCGGCGTGGCGGGCGCAACGCTCGCGCCCTCGACGCTCTCGCTGATCCGCAACATGTTCCTCGACCCGGCGCAGCGCACCGTAGCCATCGGCGTGTGGATCTCCAGCTATTCGGCCGGCGCCGTCATCGGGCCGGTGCTGGGCGGGGTGCTGCTGCAGTTCTTTCCGTGGGGCTCGGTGTTCCTCATCGGCGTGCCGGTGATGGTGCTGCTGCTGGTGCTCGGGCCGCTCCTTCTGCCCGAGTACCGCGACCCGGAGGCGGGGCGGCTCGACCTGGCCAGCGTGGCACTGTCGCTGGCGGCGGTGCTGGCCGTCATCTACGGCATCAAGCAGATCGCCGAGCACGGGCCCGACGTGGTCCCGGCGCTGTCGATCGCGGTGGGCGTGGCCCTGGGCTGGGTGTTCGCGCGGCGGCAGAAGCGGCTCCCCAATCCGATGATCGACCTGCAGCTCTTTCGCCTGCCGGCCTTCACTGTCTCGCTCGCGGCCTACATGCTGGCGTGCTTCGTGATGTTCGGGCTCTTTCTCTACAACGCGCAGTACCTGCAGCTTGTGCTCGGCTTGTCGCCGCTGCATGCGGGGCTCTGGAGCGTGCCGAGCGCGGCGGCTTTCATCGTGGGGTCGATGGTCGTGTCCGCGCTCGTGCAGCGCATGCGGCCGGCCTACGTGATGGGCGGCGGGCTGGCCGTGGCTGCCGTGGGGTTCGCGATGCTCGTTGTGCTCCCTGCGCAGGGTGGATTGGCCTGGATGGTGGCGAGCGCGGTCATCTCGTCACTCGGCCTCGCGCCGGTGTTCACGCTGGCCACCGACGTGGTCGTGGGCAGCGCACCGCCCGAGCGGGCCGGCGTGGCCTCGGCCATTTCGGAGACCAGTTCCGAGTTCGGCGGGGCGCTGGGCATTGCGATCCTGGGCAGCATCGGCGCGGCGATCTATCGCAGCACGATGGCCGACGCGGTGCCCGCGGGGCTGGCGGGTGCGGTCGAAGTGGAGGCCGCGCGCAGCACGCTCGGCGGCGCGGTGGCGCTGGCCTCCCAGCTCACCGGGAGCGCGGGCGCCGAACTGCTCGACGCGGGCCGCGCCGCGCTGCTGCACGGCCTGCGCCTGACGGCCGGCATCTGCGCGGCCGTGCTGCTGGTCGTGGCCGGGCTCGTCGCCTTCCGATTGCGCGGGGCGGGGGAGGCCAATGCCCCTCGGACACCGGGTGCCGCCGCATTGCCGGAGCGCTGACGAACACCCATACTGGGGCTTCCACGACGAGACCAACGGAGCCTCCCATGAGCAACGAACTGCGCAAGAAGCTGCACGACCTGGCCGAGCTGGCCGAGAACACCACCGACCCGCAGACCAAGGCCATCGTCGAGGCCATCCGCCTGCAGACGGCCGTGCTGAACGAGCGGCTCTTCGCGATCGAGCTGCAGGTGGGCGCGCTCACGAAGCGCCTCGAGAACACGTCCGAAAGCACGACCGGCTGAGGGGGCGGCCGCTTTGTAGGGATAATCCCGGCCATGAGCGGCAACACTTTCGGAACACTTTTCGCGGTCACCAATTTCGGCGAATCGCACGGCCCGGCCATCGGCTGCGTCATCGACGGCTGCCCCCCGGGCATGGCATTGAGCGAGGCCGACATCCAGGGCGATCTGGACCGCCGCCGCCCCGGCACCAGCCGCCACGTCACGCAGCGCAACGAACCCGACGCGGTGCAGATCCTCTCCGGCGTGTACGAAGGCAAGACCACCGGCACGCCCATCGCCCTCCTGATCCAGAACACCGACCAGCGCAGCAAGGACTACGGGCAGATCGCCCAGCAGTTCCGCCCCGGCCACGCCGACTTCACCTACTGGAAGAAATACGGCATCCGCGATCCGCGCGGCGGCGGGCGCTCCTCGGCGCGGCTCACGGCGCCCATGGTGGCGGCCGGCGCGGTCGCCAAGAAGTGGCTGGCCGAAAAATACGGCATGGTGTTTCGCGGCTGCATGACGCAGATCGGCGAAATCGTCATCCCCTTCGAGAGCTGGGACCATGTGCCCCACAACCCGTTCTTCGCCCCCATCGCCGACGTGAGCGCGCTGGAGGACTACATGGACCGCCTGCGCAAGGCCGGCGATTCGTGCGGCGCGCGCATTCGGGTCACAGCGACGAACGTGCCCATCGGCCTCGGCGAACCGCTCTTCGACAAGCTCGATGCCGAAATCGCCTACGCGATGATGGGCATCAACGCGGTGAAGGCGGTGGAAATCGGCGCCGGCTGGGACAGCGTCACCCAGCGCGGCACCACGCACGGCGACTCGATCACGCCGACCGGCTTCGTCACCAACAACGCGGGCGGCATCCTGGGCGGCATCAGCTCGGGACAGGACCTCGAGGTGAGCATCGCGATCAAGCCCACGAGCTCGATCATCAGCCCGCGCCAGTCCATCGACGTCAACAACAACCCCGTCGAGGTGGTCACCAAGGGCCGTCATGACCCTTGCGTGGGCATCCGTGCGACGCCCATCGCCGAGGCGATGCTCGCGCTGGTGGTGATGGAGCACGTGCTGCGCAACCGCGCCCAATGCGGTGACGTGCAGACCGACGCGCAGAAGACCGAAGCCGCGTCCCCGCAGGCGTCTTTCCTCTAGTGTCCGCCCCGCCACCCGTGGTCGCCCAGCGCGGCCACCTGCTGGCATTCGCTGGTCTGTCGGCCAGCTATTTCGCGCACATCGGTTTCTTCAACCCCTACCTGCCGCTGTGGCTCAAGGAGTTGGGGCTGCCGATCTTCACGATCAGCCTCCTGGCCTCGGTGCAGTCGGTCACGCGTGTGTTTGCGCCCTATGCCTGGGGCGCGCTCAGCGACCACACCGGCCACCGCGTGATGCTGCTGCGCTTCAGCGCGGCCGTGGCGCTGGTCAGTTCCTTCGGACTCTGGTGGCACGGCGGCGCGTGGTGGCTTGCGCTGGTGCTGCTCGTGATGTTCACCCACACCAGTTCGATGATGTCGCTCACCGAAGCGGCCATGGCGCAATTGGTAGCGGGCGACTGGGGGCGCTATGGACGCATTCGCCTGTGCGGCTCGGCAGGTTTCCTCGTCACGGTGTTCTTCGCGGGCGAGTGGTTCGAGCGCTTCGGCATGAAGCACTTTCCGGCGTGGGCGGCCGGCACGCTGGCCATCGTGCTCATCGCGACGATGAAACTGCCCGACGTGCGCGAGCCCGTGGCGGCGCACGATGCCGTGAAGGAGCCCATCGGCCCCGTGCTGCGCAACCCGGTGGTGCGGTGGTTCTTCGCGTCCCTGTTCTTCCAGGTGATGTCGCACTTCTCGGTGTACGCGTTCTTCTCGCTGTATCTCGACTCGATCGGCTACGGCAAGAGCACCATCGGCCTACTGTGGGCGCTGTCGGTGGTGGCGGAGATCGTCTGGTTCTTTTTGCAGGGCCGCCTCATCGGCTTGTTGCCGATGCCGCGGTGGATGCTGGTGTGCAGCATCGCCGCGGTCGCGCGGTTGGGGCTCACCGCGGGGCTGGGTGGCTTCATCGCCGCGCTGGTCATCGCGCAATGGCTGCATGCGCTGAGCTTCGCGGCGCATCACACGACGTGCATCGCCGTGGTGTCGCGGCGCTTTCCGGGACGGTTGCGGGGGAGAGGGCAGGCGCTCTTTACGGTGATCGGATATGGGTTCGGTGGGGTTCTGGGTGTGCTGCTCGGCGGGGCTGTCGCGCAGGAGTTTGGCTATCGGGCGATGTTCACCGCAGCGGCGGTGTTGGCTGTGGTGGGCAGCCTTTGCGCATGGCGCGTGGTGAAGCTGGAGCAGGTCGAACGAAGCGGCTCGACAGGCCGTGGCTGAGCGGTGAGTTGACTTTCGCGGTGCGCCGCAAGTGCGGGTTTTCGATAACTACAAGCACTTGATTTAGTCGGCTCCCTGAAACATAGTTGGCCCCGTTCAACAAGCCACAGGCGCATTGCCTGCCAAGGAGACCAACCATGTTCAGTTCGCGCAGCCGCCGCCGCTCCACCCTGACCCTCGCCATCCTTTCCGTCGCCGCATCCACGGCCTTCGCCGCCGGCGAGCCGGTCATCGGCCTCGTCACCAAGACCGAAACCAACCCCTTCTTCGTGAAGATGAAAGAGGGCGCGCAGGAAGAAGCCAAGAAGCTCGGCGCCAAGCTGCTGTCGGGCGCGGGCAAGGCCGACGGAGACAACGCGGGCCAGATCACCGCGATGGAAAACATGATCGCGGCCGGCGCCAAGACCATCCTCATCACGCCGAGCGACGCCAAGGCGATCGTGCCGGCGATCAAGAAGGCGCGCGACAAGGGGATCATGGTGATCGCGCTCGACAGCCCGGCCGATCCGCCGGACGCGACCGATGCGCTCTTCGCCACCAACAACTACACCGCCGGCGTCCTGATCGGCGAATACGCCAAGGCCGCGATGGCCGGCAAGACGCCCAAGATCGTCGCGCTCGACCTGCTGCCGGGTCACCCGGTCGGTGCACAGCGCCACAACGGCTTCATGAAGGGCTTCGGTCTCGCTGCGAACGACGCCAAGTCGAACGAGCTCTCGAAGGCGCCCGAAATCGTCTGCATGGCCGACAGCTTCGGCGACCAGGCCAAGGCGCAGACCGCGATGGAAAACTGCCTGCAGAAGGCGCCCGAGGTGAACCTGGTCTACACCATCAACGAACCCGCCGCGGCCGGTGCCTACAACGCGCTCAAGCGCGCGGGCAAGGAGAAGGGCGTGCTGATCGTCTCGGTGGACGGCGGCTGCCAGGGCATCAAGGACACCAACGCCGGCATCATCGCCGCGACCTCGCAGCAGTACCCGCTGAAGATGGCCGCCATGGGCGTGGCGGCGGGCGTGGAATTCGCCAAGACCGGCAAGAAGGCCTCGGGCTACGTCGACACCGGCGTGACGCTGATCGCCGGCAAGAGCGTGGCGGGCGTCGACAGCAAGGACACCAAGACCGGCGCCGAGCTGTGCTGGGGCAAGAAGTAAGCGGCGGGTAGTCCCAGAGAGAACACATCGATGGCGAAATCCGCAGCAGCAACGCACCACATTCCGTGGGGCGCCCTGGGGCCGTGGCTGGCCCTGCTCGGCGCATGCATCTTCTTCGCGACGCAGTCCGACCGGTTCCTGACCGGCGAGAACCTGTCGCTCATCCTGCAGCAGGTGATGGTGGTCGGCGTGATCGCCATCGGCCAGACGCTGATCATCCTCACGGCCGGCATCGACCTGTCGTGCGGCATGGTGATGGCGCTGGGCGGGATCATCATGACCAAGTTCGCGACCGAGCTCGGCATGCCCGTGCCGATCGCCATTCTTTGCGGCATCGGCGTGACGACGCTCTTCGGGCTCATCAATGGCTTGCTGGTCACGCGCATCAAGCTGCCGCCCTTCATCGTGACGCTGGGCACGCTGAACATCGCATTCGCGATCACGCAGCTCTATTCGTCGTCGCAGACCATCACCGACCTGCCCGCCGGCCTCACCGGTCTGGGCACCACCTTCGCCATCGGCAGCGCCGAAGTGGCGTGGGGCTCGGTGCTGATGGTGGCGCTCTACGGGCTCGCCTGGTTCGTTCTGCGCGAGACGGGTGCGGGCCGCCACATCTATGCGGTGGGCAACAACGCCGAGGCCACGCGCCTCGTGGGCATTCCGACGCAGCGCGTGCTGCTGGGCGTGTACGTGGCGGCGGGCGTGCTGTATGGCATCGCCTCGCTGCTGTCGGTGGCGCGCACCGGCGTGGGCGATCCGAATGCGGGGCAGACCGAGAACCTGGACGCCATCACCGCCGTGGTGCTCGGCGGCACCAGCCTTTTCGGCGGCCGCGGCATCGTGCTGGGCTCGCTCATCGGTGTGCTGATCGTGGGCGTGTTCCGCAACGGGCTCACGCTGATGGGCGTGTCGTCGATCTATCAGGTGCTGGTGACGGGCGTGCTCGTGATTCTTGCCGTGGCCGCGGACCAGCTCTCGCGCAAGGGAGCACGCTGATGAACACCGTAGCCAACCCAAAGATCGTCATGCAGGCCAAGGGCCTCGTGAAGCGCTACGGCCAGGTCACCGCGCTCGACGGCGTCGACTTCGAACTGCGCGAGGGCGAAATCCTCGCGGTGATCGGCGACAACGGCGCGGGCAAGTCCTCGCTCATCAAGGCGCTCTCGGGCGCGACCATTCCCGACGAGGGCGAGATCCTGCTCGACGGCGCGCCGGTGCACTTTCGCAATCCGCTCGACGCGCGGCGCGCGGGCATCGAGACGGTCTATCAAGACCTGGCCGTCGCGCCTGCGATGACCATCTACGAAAACCTGTTCCTGGGCCGCGAACTGCGTCGCCCCGGGTTTCTCGGCAACGTGCTGCGCATGCTCGACAAGAAGAAGATGCTGCAGGAAAGCGCAGCGCGCATGGCGGACCTGAAGGTCGGCATCCAGTCGATGACGCAGGCGGTCGAAACCCTCTCGGGCGGCCAGCGCCAGTGCGTGGCGGTGGCGCGCAGCGCGGCCTTCGCGCGGCACGTGGTCATCATGGACGAGCCGACCGCGGCGCTCGGAGTGAAGGAGGGCAACATGGTGCTCGAGCTCATCCGCCGGGTGCGCGACCGCGGCCTGCCGGTGGTGCTCATCAGCCACAACATGCCGCATGTGTTCGAGGTGGCCGATCGCATTCACGTCGCGCGGCTGGGCAAGCGCGCGGCGGTGCTCAACCCGAAGAAGATCAGCATGAGCGACACGGTGGCCGTGATGACCGGTGCCATGACTGCCGACCAACTGCCCGCGGAGGCGCATGCCTGATGCGGAAGTTTCTTCTGCGCGCCCACCCGACCTGCTGCGCCCTCGCGGCTCCAACCAGGTCGGCATGCGCCAGTTCAACGAGCGCGTGGTGCTGCAGGCGCTGCGCGTTCACACGAGCCTGCCCAAGGCCGACCTCGCGCGGCTGACCGGACTGAGCGCGCAGACCATCGGGCTCATCACCGCGCGGCTCGAGGAAGACCAACTCATCGTCAAGCAGAGCCGGGTGCGCGGGCGCATCGGGCAGCCCTCGGTGCCGCTGGCGCTTAACCCCGATGGCGCCTTCGCCGTCGGCATCAAGGTGGGGCGGCGCGGCGCGGAGTGGCTCTTGATCGACTTCACCGCGCAGGTGCGCGAGCGCCATGCGATGAGCTACGACTTTCCCGATGCGAATGCGCTGCTGCCGGCGATTGCCGAGCACATCCATCGGCTGCGTGATGGGCTCGGCCCGCTGGCCGCGCGCAATGTCGGCGTGGGCCTGGCCGCGCCGTTCCTGCTCGGCGGTTGGCATCGCACGCTGGGCCTCTCGAAGGCGCAGTCGGACGAATGGAACCAGATGGACCTGCTGGCCGAAGTGCGGGCGCGCACCGAGGTGCCGGTGAGCTTCGCGCGCGACACGGTCGCGGCCTGCGTGGCCGAACTGGTCGGCGGACGCGGGCACGACCTGAAGAGCTTTCTCTACATCTTCGTCGACACCTTCGTGGGCGGCGGGCTGGTCATCAACTCGCACCTGCACACGGGCGCGCACAGCAACGCGGGCGCGCTGGCTTCGTTGCCGATGCAGTCGGTGCGGGCTGATGGCGCACTGCCGCCGCAGGTGATGGCCGAGGCCTCGCTGTGGGAGCTGGAGCAGCGCCTGCAAGGCGAAGGGCTCGATCCCACGGCCGCTTACGACGACCGCGCGCTGCAGCCGCCTTTTGCCGCCGCGACGCAGGCCTGGCTCGGCTCCGCATCGCTGGCACTGGCGCACGCCATCGTCAGCAGCACCGCGGTGCTCGATCTCGCCGACGTGGTGATGGACGGTTCCATGTCGCGCGCATTGCTGCAGGCGCTGCTCGATCAGACGCGCGCCGCGCTCGCGCAATGCAACTGGGAAGGGCTATGGCCTCCGCAGTTGCATGGTGGCAGGGTAGGCGCGCAGGCCTGTGCGCTCGGCGGGGCGATGCTGCCGCTGCACGCCAACTTCGCGCCCGACCACGACGTGTTCCTGAAAGCGGCCTGAGCGCGGCCTGCAGACCTTGCGAAGCGAAGGCTTCGCTGGCGGCGTGGGCCGTTCCATCGCCACCGATCGCGCCTACTTCGGCGCGGCCACCCACACCGCCTTGTATTGCGCCCGATAACCGTTGTCCGGATCGAACACGTTCTTCGGCCCGCCGTCCTTGCCCACGTTGCCCGTCGTCACCAGGTGCACCTTCGGCACATAGCCCGACCACTTCTCCTTGGCGAAGGCGCGGTTGAGTTCGTCGACGATCTGCCAGCCCTGCATGTTGAGCGGCTCGGGCACCGTGCCGGCCTGGTAGCGCTGCGTGCGGATGCGCTGGTAGGCGGCCTCGGAGCCGTCGCCGGCCGACACCGCCTTGGGCGATCCATCGCCCTTCTTGCCCGCCGCCGTGAGCGAGGGGCCCATGAAATCGAAGTACAGGTCGTTGATGGCCAGCGAATGCGTCCACTTGTCGCCGAAGCGCTGTAGCAGCGACGTGGTGAGCTGCGGCATGCGGGTGGAGCTTTCGGAGATCGGGCTGTCCTCGAAGCTCAGCACGGTGCAGCCGCCGCACTTCTTGATGACCGCTTCCATCGCGCGCGCCTTGTAGAGCGCAATGGCGTACTGCGAGTCGGTGAAGATCACCACGCCGGCCTTGCCGCCCGAGTCGGCCACCACCCACGAGGCGGCGACGTCGGCCACGTCGTCGGTCACGGTGGTCACGTTGGCATAGAGGCCGGCCTTGTCGTTTGGCCCGGGCTGCTCGCCCGAGTGCCAGCCGACCAGCGGAATGCCCGACTTGGCCGCGCCAGCGAACGCCGCCTTCTGCTCGGTGGTGTCGAAGCCGCCGACCACGATGCCCGCGGGCTTGACGGCCAGCGCCTGGTTGAGTGCCGCGGTGCGCCCGCTGACAGTGCCCTGGCCGTCGATGACGCGCACCGTCCAGCCGATGGCGCGCGCCGCTTCCTCCACGCCCTTGCTCACGCCCACGATGCCGCCGTTCTTCATGTCGCCCGCGACGAAGACGATGGTCTTGCCCGCGGCGGCCTTGGGGCCGGTGGTGGGGCCGTCCCACTTCTCCTTGGTCATGGTGGCGATCTCGACCTTTTTCTTGGCTGCATCCAGGAAGTCGTCGGCCATCGCCTTGGGCGCCAGCGCGGCGGCGCACAGCGCCAGCACGGCGGCGGCGACGGCGCGCGCGGGAACCACACTCTTCTCACTCTTCTTCTTCATGCTTGTCTCCAGTCGTTGCGGTGAACCGTCACTTCGACGGCGTTGAGGGAACCGGTTGTTGCGCATGGTCGAGCTGGCGCTCGGCGATGCGCCGCTTGATCGAGCGGTTGCGCCGCTGCTGTGCCCAGCCCGCGATGCCGATGGACACCAGCAGCGTGAGCCCGTTGAACAGCGGCTCGACATAGAAAGCACCGCCGAACTGCTGGATGCCCGAGATGCCGATCGCAAGAATCGCCACGCCCACCAGCGTGCCCCACACGTTCACCCGGCCCGGCCGGATGGTGGTGGAGCCGAGAAAGGCGCCGACCAGCGCCGGCAGCAAGAATTCGAGTCCCACGCTGGCCTGGCCGATCTGCAGGCGCGAGGCGAGCAGCACGCCCGCAAAGCCCGAGAGCAGGCCCGAGGCGACGAAGGCGCCCATCACGTGCTTGCGCACCGCGATGCCGTTGAGTTGCGCCGCCTTCGGGTTGGCGCCGATCACATACAGCGCCCGCCCCAGCGGCGTGAACTCGGTAACGACCCAGAGCGTGACGCTCACCGCGAGCACGTAGAACGCGCCGATGGGCAGGCCCAGCAGGCTGCCGCCCGCGATGCCGACGAAGCCATCGGGCAGGTCGCCGACCACCTGGCGTCCGCCGCTGTGCCACATCGCGACCGCATAGATCACGGTGCCGGTGCCCAGCGTGGCGATGAAGGAATCGATCTGCGCGAGCTCGACCAGGAGGCCGTTGAGCACGCCGAACAAGGCTGCGCACAGCAACACGATGAGCACCGCCGCCGGCCACGGCAGGCCCAGTTGCGTCTGCAGGCTGATCGCCAGGATGTGCCACAGCACGATGCCGTAGCCCACGGTGAGGTCGATCTTGCCGGTGATCATCGGGATGGTCGCGGCGAGCGCCAACAGCGCGATCACCGACTTGTCGGCCAGGATCGCGCGCAGATTGAACAGCGTCGGAAAGGTGTCGGGCAGCAGCAGCGAGAACAGCAGGGCGAGGCCCACCATCAGCGCGACGAGGCCATAGACCGGCATCGCGCGGCCGATGCGCTGCGCAAGAGAAACAGCTTCGCCGTCGAGCGACTTGTCGGGCTCGAGGGCGGTGGATTTGATCGAACTGCTCATGCGGAAATTTCCTCGTGCGCCGCGACGGCGCCTGCTGCCAATGCCAAAAGTTTTTCCACCGTGATCGCATCGCCCGTCAGTTCGGCGGCGATCAGCCCGTCGCGGAAGACGAGCACGCGGGTGCACACGGTCGCGATTTCCTCGAAGTCGGTGGAGACCACCACCAGCGCGGTGCCGGCCTCCGCGCGCTCGCGCAGCACGCCGTAGATCTGCCGCTTGGCGCCGACGTCGACGCCGGCCGTGGGCTCTTCGAGCACCACGAGCGGTTTGTCGAGGTGGAACCATCGCGCCAGCACCACCTTCTGCTGGTTGCCGCCCGAGAGCTGCTGCACTTCGGCGGACGGCGCGGGCGGGTTGATGTCGAAGCGGCGGATCAATGCGAGCGCACTGTCGTTCTCGCGGCGCGGGCGGTCGAAGGCCAGGCCGCGATCGCCATGCAGCGCGGCGTTGGGGAAGAGGTTCTCCAGTACCGTCATCGAGCCGGCGAGGTTTTCTTCGAGGCGCTCGCCGGCGACATACGCCACGCCCGCGCGAATGGCATCGGCGGGGCAGGTGAACGCGCATTCGTTGCCGAGCAACCGCATGCGGCCGGCCGACAACGGCTCGCGCCCGAAGATCGCGCGGCTGATGGCTTCGTGCCCCGCGCCGCGCAGGCCGACGAGCCCCAGCACTTCGCCGCGGCGCACAGAGAGGCTCAGCGGGCCGGCATTGCCGCTGGCCGCGCCGTCCAGCTGCAGCACCGGCGCGCTTGCTGCCGGAACGCTCGCCTTGGGCACCGAGGCCGAGAGCGCCTTGCCGACGATCAGCCCGACCAGTTCGCTTTCGTTGGTGTGCGCGGTGGTCTTGACGGCCACCAGCTTGCCGTCGCGCATGACGGCGGCGCGATCGGAGATGGCCATCACTTCGTCGAGCCGGTGCGACACATAGAGCATCGCCATGCCTTGGCGCCGCAGTTCGCGCAGCACGCCGAACATGCGCTCCACGTCGCTCATCGGCAGGCTGGCCGAAGGTTCGTCGAGCACCAGCAGGCGGGCCTTGACTTCGAGCGCGCGGCCGATGGCGAGCAACGATTTCTCTGCCCGCGTGAGCGAGAACACGCGGCGGCCGGGGTCGATGTCGCAGCCCACGCGCGCCATCACGCGGCGCGCGGTGTCGTTCGCGGCGG
This sequence comes from Variovorax paradoxus EPS, assembly GCF_000184745.1. NCBI lineage: Bacteria > Pseudomonadati > Pseudomonadota > Betaproteobacteria > Burkholderiales > Comamonadaceae > Variovorax > Variovorax paradoxus. Next base: position 2,468,728 of record NC_014931.1, read on the forward strand.
ACCAGTCGATGAGCCCGAAGCGGCGCGGGTAGCCGGTGCCCAGGCCCACGTTCTCCGCCACGGTCATCCATTCGACGAGGCCCAGGTCCTGGTGGATGAAGGCGACGGGCTGCTCGCGGCGGTCGGTGCGCCGCCATGCGGCTTGCGGCTGGCCGTCGAAAAGAATCTCGCCCTGGTCCGCGGGATAGATGCCCGCGAGCAGCTTGATGAGCGTGGACTTGCCCGCGCCGTTCTCGCCGAGCAACGCGAGGATTTCTCCGGCGCGCACATCGAGCGTCACGTGGTCCACGGCCTGCGTGCCGCCGAAGCGTTTGCAGAGGGACTGGAATTGCAGCAGGGGCGCGTTCATGGGCATGTCGCTCCGCGTGTGTGGAGGCGGATGCGATAGAGCGAGGTGGAGGCGCACACGTAGAGCTCGTTGCCGTCGCTGCCGCCGAAGCTGAGGTTGCCCACCTTCTCCGGCACGGCGATGCGCGCCATGCGCGTGCCGTCGGGGTGGTAGACCTGCACGCTGTCGGCGCTGCTCGTGTAGAGAAAACCGTTCACGTCGATGCGAAAGCCGTCGGAGAGCCCCGGGTTCACCACGGCGAACACGCGCGGGTTGGCGAGGTCCTGCCCGCCGATCACATCGAAGGCGACGATGTGGTGGTGGCCCGAGCCGTCGGTGCGCAGCGCGGCCGAGGTGTCGCTCACATAAAGAATGCTTTCGTCGGGCGAGAAGGCCAGGCCGTTCGGCTCCTCGATGATGTCGCTCACCGAGCGCAGTGCGCCGGTGGCGGGGTCGAAGCGAAAGACATGGTTGCGGCCCAGTTCGCTCTCGGCCTTGTGGCCTTCATGGTCCGAGACGATGCCGTAGGGCGGATCGGTGAACCAGATGCTGCCGTCGCGCTTCACGATCACGTCGTTCGGCGAATTGAGGCGCCGGCCCTGGTAGCGGTCGACCACCACCTCGTCGACCAGCGGCACGAAGCCCGGGCCGAAGCGCGTTCGCACGATGGCGCGCCGGCCGTGCGAGCAATGGAGCAGGGCGCCATCGGCCTCGCGCGTGTGGCCGTTCGTGAACTCCACGCCTTCGCGCCACACGGTCATGCCGGTGTCGGCGTGCCAGCGCAGCATGCGGTTGTTGGGAATGTCGCTCCACAGCACCGCGCCGTCTTCGCGCATCCACACGGGGCCTTCGCTCCATGCGGCCCCGGTGCACAGGCGTTCGAGCAGGGGTGAGCCATGGGCCACGGATGCGAAACGGGCGTCGAAGACTTCGATGGTCATGGCCGAAGTCTGGCATCGAATGTGATACCGGTAACCTAGGCTTTTCCCGAACACGGATAGAACCGGTCATCACTCTAGAATTTCCTCGATGTCGGAGGTCGGTGGATCGAATCAAGGAAGCGGATTTTTGGTTATCGGTATCTGCCGACTCACTCGCATCCCTCGCATATCCTCAGACCCCATTCCAGAGAGAGCAACTTGCCCCCGACCAAAGCCCCCGCTCCCCCGTCCCGCCCGGCAACGATGGCCGACGTGGCCGCGCGCGTGGGCGTCTCGAAGATGACGGTGTCGCGCGCGCTCAACCGCAGCGCGGGCAGCGACCGCGCGACCTCCGAGGCGCTGCGCCAGCGCATCCTGCAGGCCTGCGAGGACATGGGCTATGTGATCGACCAGACGGCGCGCACCTTCTCGAGCAAGCGCTCGGGCTTCATCGCGGTGCTGATTCCGTCTCTCAACAATTCCAACTTTTCAGAGACCGCGCAGGGCATCACCGCGGCCGTGGAAGCGCGCGGCCTGCAGGTGCTGCTCGGGTACACCGACTACCGCGTGGAGAACGAAGAGCGCCTGCTGCGCGCCATGCTCGCGCGCCGGCCCGAAGGCGTGATCCTCACCGGGGGCTCGCACACCCCCGCCGCGCGCGCCATGCTGCAAGCGGCCGGCGTGCCGGTGGTCGAGACCTGGGATCTGCCCGACCAACCGGTGGAGCACACGGTCGGCTTCTCGAATGCGGAGGCGGCCGGCGCCATGGTGCGGCACCTGCATGGCCAGGGTTACCGGCGCATCGCGTTCATCGGAGGCACCTCGAACCGCGACACGCGCGGTGCCGACCGGCAGCGCGGCTACGCGCAGGCGATCCGCGAACTCGGCCTGCCCGACGGCCGCGTGATCAGCTTCGGCCAGCCGCCCATCTCGATGGCGCAGGGCGGCGAAGCGGTGGCGCAGCTGATCCGCCAGTGGCCCGACGTAGACGCGGTGCTCTGCGTGTCCGACCTCTCGGCGTTCGGCGCCTTGATGGAATGCCAGCGCCGCGGTTGGAACGTACCGGGCCGCATCGCGATCGCGGGCTTCGGCGACTTCGAAGTCGCGCGCGCCTGCCATCCGCGCATCACCACCGTGGCGGTGGATTGCGTGGGCCTGGGCAAGGCGGCCGGCGAGCTGCTGCTGCGCGTGATGGATGGCGCCGCCGACGGCCATCGCCCGCCGCCGGAGACGGTGATGATCCCGTTCCAGATCACCCAGCGCGAGAGTTCCTGAGGCTGTTCCCGCGAAGGCAGGCTCAGGCGGTTGCGGCTTCCCCGAAGTCCGCAAAATCGATCAGCACCTTCATCGCCTGCTTCCGGTCGCTCGCCAGCTCGAAGGCCTCGCGCGCTTTCAGCATCGGGAAGGTGTGCGACACCACCGGCGACAGGTCGATCCGCCCTTCGTTGATGAGCCGCACCGCAAGCGCGAACTCCGCATGAAAGCGGAAGGAGCCGCAGATGCTCAGCTCCTTGGCCACCACCATGTTCTGCGGAATGCTCACGTCGCCGCCCAGGCCCAGCTGAACGACGATGCCGCGCGGACGCATCACCTCCAGGCCGTCGCGCAGTGCGCGCTCGTTGCCCGAGCATTCGAGCATCACGTCGAAAGTGCCCTTGTCGGCCGCGTAGCGCGACACCCAGGTCTTGTCCTGCACGACGTTGACGGTGCTGTCGGCGCCGATGGCGCGCGCGATCGCGAGCGGCTCGTCGACCACGTCGGTCGCGACGATTTCGGCCGCGCCGTGCACGCGCGCCGCCGCAATCGCCAGCACGCCGATGGGCCCGCAGCCCGACACCAGCACGCGCTTGCCCAGCAAGGAACCGGCCCGCGACACCGCGTGCAGCCCGACCGAGAACGGCTCGGCCAATGCCGCGAGGCGAAGCGGCACGTGGTCGGCCACCTTCACGCATTGCGTGGCCTCGCAGAGCAGCATGTTGCGGAACGCCCCCTGCACATGCGGCGTGCGCATCGCGCTGCCGTAGAAGCGCATCTCCAGGCACTGGTTGGGCAGGCCTTCGAGGCAGAACTTGCAGGCGCCGCACGGCCGGCTCGGGTTGATAGCGACCTTGTCGCCGATGCGCACGCTCTCCACGCCCGGCGCCACCGCGACCACGGTGCCCGCCACTTCATGGCCCAGCACCATCGGCTCCTTGATGCGCACGGTGCCGAAGCCGCCGTTGTGAAAGTAGTGCAGGTCGGAGCCGCAGATGCCGCCCATGCCGACCTTCACCAGCACCTGGCCCGGGCCGATTTCGCCGGCGTCCTGTTCGTCGAGCCGGAGGTCGTCCGGCGCATGGATCACGAGGCACATACAACGCATACGCATGGAATTTTTCCTTCAGGCGACGGGGGTGATGAGAGGCAGGCCGCCGAAGTGCGCCTGCAGGTTGCGGCGCACCAGCTCGCCCATGGCGCGGCGCGTCTGTTCGGTGCCGCTGCCATGGTGCGGATGCAGCACCACGTTGTCGAGCGCCGCGAAGCGCGGGTCAATGCGCGGCTCGTTGAGGAACACGTCGAGCGCCGCGCCCGCAATGGATTTCTCTTCGAGCGCCTGCAGCATCGCGCCCTCGTCGACGGTGGTGCCGCGCGACACGTTCACGAGCCAGCCGGCGGGGCCCAGCGCCTGCAGCACTTCGGCGTCGACGATGCCCCGCGTGGCCTCGCCGCCCGGCAGGATGACGATCAGCACATCGCACCAGTCGGCCATGGCCGTCAGGCTGGCGAAGTGGAGGTGCGGGCTGTCCGCCTTCGGCGTGCGGCTGAAGTAACCCAGCTCGACGTCGAAGCCCGACAGCCGCCGCGCGATGGCACTGCCGATGCGCCCGAAACCCGCGATGCCGATGCGCTGGCCGAAGACGCGCGTGGTCAGCGGCATGCCGCCGTTGGCCCAGGCACCGCTGCGCACGAAGGCATCGCCTGCCGGAATGCGCCGCTGCAGCGCCAGCGTGAGCCCGACAGCGAGGTCGGCCACGTCGCCGTTGAGCACGTCGGGCGTGTTGGTCACGCGGATGCCGCGCGCGCGGCAGGCGGCGAGGTCGATGCCGTCGGTGCCGACGCCGTAGCAGGCGATCAGCTCCAGGGCGGGCAAGGCGGCGATGAGCTCGGTGTTCGCGCCCAGTTCGCCGCGCGTGGCCACCGCACGGATGTTCGGCGCGTGTTCGGCGATGAAGGCCTGCCGGTCGGGCGCCTCCCACAAGCGATGCAGCGTGTACTGCGACCGCAGGGGCGCCATGTCCCATTCGGGGTAGGTGCCGGGCATCAGCACATGCGGGGATGGGGTGGCAGCGGTCAAACGGTTCTCCTGCGGTGCAACTGCAAATAAGGTATCGGTAACTCTAGAGGCCCAGAAGGAGAGATGGAATGCAGGTTTCACCCATTGACGGCTTTTAAAGATACCGGTAACTTAAAAAAGCTGTCACGCACCAATCCCGCATCCGCTTTCCTTCGCAAGGAGCTTTTCTTGAAACTGTTCGACCTGTCCGGGCGCATCGCCCTCATCACCGGCTCCAGCAAGGGCATCGGCTTCGCGCTGGCCGCGGCGCTCGGTGCGGCCGGCGCGCGCGTCGTGCTCAATGCGCGCGACGCCGCCTCGCTCACTGTGGCCCGCGATGCGCTGCGCGCCCAGGGCGTGGCGGCCGAGGCCGTGTCCTTCGACGTCACCGACGCAGCTGCCGTGGAAGCCGCCGTGGCCCGCATCGAAGCGGAGATCGGCCCGATCGAGATCCTCGTCAACAACGCCGGCATGCAGCACCGCGGCCCCTTCGCCGAATTTCCGATCGATGCCTGGCACAAGATCACCACCACCAACATCGACAGCGTGTTCCTCGTCGGCCGCTTCGTGGCGCAGCGAATGATCGAGCGGCAGCGCGGCAAGATCATCAACGTGTGCTCGGTGCAGAGCGAATTGGGCCGGCCCAACATCGCGCCCTACGCCGCCACCAAGGGCGCGGTGAAGATGCTCACCAAGGGCATGGCCATCGACCTCGGCAAGCACGGCATCCAGGTCAACGGCCTCGGCCCCGGCTACTTCAAGACCGAACTCACCGAAGCGCTGGTGAACGACGAAGCCTTCACCGCGTGGCTCTCGGGCCGCACGCCGGCCGGCCGCTGGGGCGATGTGCAGGAACTGGGCGGCGCGGCCATCTTCCTGGCCTCGGATGCCTCGAGCTTCGTCAACGGCCACATCCTCTACGTCGACGGCGGCATCACCGCCAGCCTCTGACCATGACATTCAACCGCCAGCGCATCGCCGTGATCGGCGTCGGCATCATGGGCTCGGCCATTGCGCGCCGATTGCTCGAATGCGGGCACGCGGTGAGCGTGTTCGATCTCGACGAGGCCAAGGTCCAGGCGCTGCAAGCGCAGGGCGCCCACGCCGCGCCGACAGCGGCCGATGCAGCGGCTGCGAGCGATTTCGTGATCACGAGCCTCAACGCGGCCGCCGTGGTCGAACGCGCACTCTTCGGTGAGAACGGCGTGGCCGATGCACCGGCGGACGCGCAGCGCCTGGTGATCGACATGTCGTCCATCGATCCTCCATCCACCCGCCGGCTCGCGCAGACGCTGCGCGAACGCACCGGCATGGGATTCGTGGATGCGCCGCTCTCGGGCGGCGCGCCCAAGGCGCTGCTCGGGCAATTGACGGTGATGGCCGGCGGCAGCGCCGGCGATGTGACGCGCGCCCGCGCCGTCATGGACAGCCTCTGCGCCAACTACACCCACATGGGCGAGAGCGGCGCCGGGCAGACCACCAAGCTGGTGAACCAACTGCTGTGCGCCATCGGCTTCCAGGCCGTGGCAGAGGCGGTGCGAATCGCCGAAGCCGGCGGCGTCGATGCCTCGAAGCTGCCCGCGGCCCTCGCTGGCGGACGCGCCGACAGCCAGATCCTGCGCGAGTTCGGTCCCAAGATGGCCGCGCGCGACTACACGCCCACCGGCCGCATCGACAACATGCTCAAGGACCTCGAGGCGGTCCAGGGTTTTTCGCAAGGCCAGCGACTGCCGTTGCCGCTCGCGGGCACCGTCTCGGAGCTGCATCGCACCTTCGTGGCGGCCGGCCTCGGACCCGAGGACACGGCGGCCATGATGCGGCAGTTCGACGGCTATGCCCGCGGCTGAGAAGTCCTGAACGCGCACCGATTCACATCCATCGAACTCAATCAAGGAAACGAAAAATCATGTTCATCCGCTGCGCGTTTTTCAAAGGGCAGGTCAAGCCCGGCATGGAGCAGGCTTTCAATCGCCATGTGCACGAGACACTCGTGCCGCTGTGGACCCGCTTCCCCGGCGCGCTCGAAGTGCGCGTGCTGCGCCAGCTGGAAAGCGATGTGGGCGATCCGGAACTGGCGATGGTGCTGTCGATCCGCTACGCGACCCGCGAAGACATCGCGCGGGCGCTCGATTCACCCGTTCGCTACGAAAGCCGCGAAGCTTCCAAGGCGCTCTTCGACATGTTCGACGGGACCGTTTTCCACACGGTCTTCAGCGCGGACGAGTTCCCGCTTCCTGCCGCTTGAATGTGCCCGATGCAAGCTGCGTGAAGTCGGGGTGGCCGACCATTTCTTGGGTGAAGGCCAATGGGAGTTGCCTGGGGACAGCGATCGGCCGCTTGCGATCACTTCCCCAGAAACACGGTTTAGTTGCCGCAAGTGCCCGGCTGGGCCATGCCGAGTGAGGCTATATCAGCCTTGCCTTGCGCCTCGGGAATCTGCTCCAGGTCGGCGCCGCCTACGAAAGCGCCCATCTTGATGAACTGCCGCACGAAGTAGTTCTTGCCGGCTTCCATGAAGACCTCCAGGGAATTGGGCGAGAACTCCGATTCCGTTTCGATCTTGTTCTTCTTGCCGCCCTCGACCTGCGTGTAGAAGAACACGTCGGATGCACTCTCGCCCAGGCACTTTCCGTTGACCAGGATGTCTTTCTTCAAAGCCTTTCCGACGAAGCTGTTGCGATAGACATAAAGGCCGGATTTCCCTGCGGCCGGGGCACTGAACTGCTTGGCCTTGTCGCTCTCCTCCTTGCTGGCCATGTTGACGGAAGCGCATCCTGTCATCAGCAGCGCCGACAGGACAACGATGCTGCTCTTGTGATTGATCTTCATTTTTCTGATCTCGGTAGTGCACATAAAGACCGAGTCCTCCCTGAACCCGGCCGCTTGCGGCGGGATGCCACGAGCGGCGCCATTATGCTTTTGGCTGCCAAGTGCAATCTGAGTTCAGACCTCGAATTCCCGCCGAAATTGATGTTCGGGAACTCCCCTGTTCGGAGGTCTCCGCCATCCCGATCAATCACGCTGACGCAGCACTGATGTGTCGCACGCAGTGAGTCCTTGTCCGTGCGCGGCGGCTCGCCCGCTGCGCTCATTGGCTCGCCGATGCGTGCAGGTCGCGCGGCAGCCGCAGCGTGCTTGCGCTGGCTCCCTCGGGGCAGGGGCCGTCGGAATAGATCGCATCGCCCTCGGGCATGACGCACTTGCTCACCACGGTGACGGCGGGTGCTGCCTTGGCGGGCTCGGCGGAAGCTTCGAAGTTCGCATTCGCCGGCGATGCGCGCTGGAACACCGGCATGGCCGGCTCGACTGATGAACGCTTCACCGAATCGGGCAACCCGAGGCGGCCGGCGGATTGGGTGGCCTCGACATAGGCGGGCATGACCGCAGGCGGCGGGGCCGGTGCGCGCGCCGCGTTCTCGCGCACCAGGTCTTTCAACGTCACGTAGAAGAGAGACATCGCCACCAGCGCCACGGCCAGGCACGGTGCCCAGTACTGTTCGGAACCGGCGCGGGACGGCGAGGCATCGCGCGCCTCGAAGGTGTCGATCGTGTGTTGCAAGCTCATGGCGCAGGCTCCGTATTCGTGTCCTGCGGTTGTAAGCGGCGGAAGCTGCGCGCCGCTGTAGGCCTGCGCCATGCGTCTTGACGGAATCCACCCCGAAACCGCTACGGAGAAGATCGCTGTCCCGCCCCTTGGCGCGAGCGCACCAAGGGTCGGCCGCCGACGGGTTACCTGGTTTTGTCTCGCGCGGCCGCGAGGTTGTGGGCTTCGGCGATCAACGGCTTCACCGTCTCGAAGGTCCTGTCGCTCGGGTTGATCACGCTGACCCAGTGCATCTTTCCGTACACCGGATGCGGCATCAGCCGGTCGAGCGCGGCGTAGTCGATGCCTGCGGGTTCCTGCTCACCGAACAGCGCGCGAAAGCTCTCCTTGCCGACGCCGATGTTCAGGCGAAAGACGCCCGGCCGGTCCAGCTTCGACGCGTTGTCGGATTCGTGGTCCTTCGTGACGATGGTCGCGAAGGGAAACTTGTTGTCCGCACCATGAAAGAAGAAGGTGTTGTCATCGGCGACCTGGAAGTGGCCGCCGCCGAGCATGTCGATGATGTGTTGGGTGATGTCGTCTTCGGTCATGGCAAGGAAGGATGTTCTTCAAGGCTTCCAGCGGCGCAATCCGAGCTCGTCCGCGAGCGCCTGGTAGGTCTTGATGCGGGCCTGCACGTAGTCGTCGAGCGCGGCGCCGGTGAGCGCGAAAGGATAAAGGCTGTGCCGCTCGCGCAGCGCCGCGTAGCCCGGCGCGGCCGTGGCTTCGGCGAATGCGGCGGTCCAGGCGCGCACAGAAGCTTCGGGCACGTTGGCGCTCAGGTACAGGCCGCGCACGGTCGGCCAGACGATGTCCACGCCTTGCTCGCGCGCGGTCGGCACGCCGGTGAGCGCGCCGCCCAGCCGCGCTTCCGACAGCACGGCCAGCAGGCGCACCGCCGCGCCGCCCGCCATGGCCTGCAGCGCTTCGGCCGCATCGCCGGGGAACACATCGACGTGCTTGCCCTGCAGCGCGCCGAGCGCATCGCCGCCACCTTCGAAGGAGACAAAGCGCATCGCCTTGTGGTCGCGGCCCGCGGCGCGCACCAGCAGCGCGGCCTTCACCCAGTCCTGGCTGCCGACCGTGCCGCCCGCGCCGAATGTCATGCGCGAGGGGTCTTGCCGCAGCGCGGCGACCAGGTCCTGCAGGCGCTTGTAGGGCGAGTCGCGGTGCACGGCGATCACGCCGTAGTCGGTGCCGAGCGTGGCGATCCAGCGCACGGCCGATGGCGGATGCGGCCCGAAGCGGCCCTGCGCCAGGTTGAGCAGCGAGCCGCTGGAGAACGCGACCAGCGTGCCCGCACCGCCGAGCTGGCCGGTGGCGATGCGGTCGAAGGCGACGGCGCCGATGCCGCCCGGCAGGTAGCGCTGGCCCAGCGGCGGACGCGAAGGACGCACCGCCTGCAGCGCATCGCGCGCGAGGGTGCAGGTGAGGTCGAAGCCGCCGCCGGCCTTGGCAGGGATCACGCAATCGGCCGCGGCCAGAGACGGGTCGCCGGACTGCGCTGTGGCGATGTCGGGCACGAGCAGTGCAGGCATTGCACGAAGCACAACGCGTCGGGTGAGAAGGGGAGACTGCATGGAAATTTACGCCGCTAGCTGGCCGCCGGCCGGGGCCACCAGATGATCGCATGCAGCCCTGTGCCGGCTTCCCGCGCCTCGAGCCGCAATTCGCCCCGGTGCCGCTGCGCGATCGAGCGCGCAATCGCCAGCCCGAGACCGAAGCCGCCTTTGCCCGCACGCGCGCCGCGGCGAAAGCGCTGGCCCAGCGCGGCGCGTTCTTCGTCGCTCAAACCCGGGCCGTTGTCCTCGACGTTGAGGCTCCAGCCCGCGGCATCGCCCGCGGCAAAGAGGGTGATGGTTCCTTCGACCGGCGTGTAGGTGATCGCGTTCGCCACGAGGTTGCTCAAGGCCTCGCGCAGCAGCCCCCGGTCCGCGACCGCGAAGAACTCGGGCGCGGGCGCATGGATGCCCAGGTCGATGCGCTTGGCGCGCGCGAGCGGCAACAGGTCGACCGCCACTTCGCGCAGCAGCGCCGCGAGGTCGAACTCGGCCGGTTCCACCGCCACCGTGTCGCTGCGGCCCAGCGCAAGCAGTTGCTGCGCGCTGCGCGTGGCGCGGCCGATCTCGGTGCCGAGCGCATCGAGCGCGGCGCGCACCTGCGCGGGGTCTTCCTCGCGCCTCGCGTAGTCGGCCTGCATCTGCAGCGTGGTGAGGTGCGTGCGCAACTGGTGCGAGGCGTCGTCCAGAAATTGGCGCTGCTGCGTCACGAGGTCCTGCGTGCGCGACATCTGCTGGTTGACCGCATCCACCAGCGGTCGCACTTCGGCGGGCAGGTCGGTCTCGGCGATGCGCGTCAGGTCGTCGGGCGTGCGCGCCTCGACCTCGCGCGCGAGCCGCGACAGCGGCCGCAGCGCCGCGGCCAACGCGATGGCGGTGCCGCACAGCAGCAACGCCAGCACCAGCCCGTCGCGCAACGCGGCGCTGCGCACGAAGCGCGCCGTGAACTCCTGCCGCGAGCGCGTGCTCTCGCCGATCTGGATCAGCACGCTGCGCCCGGTGCTGCCGGCCGGCGCACGGTCCAGGTCGCGCCGGTAGGCCGCGAGCCGCACGGCCTCGCCGAAGTAGGTCGCGTCGTAGAAGGCCGGCACGCCCATCTTCAGTTCGGCGGGCGGCGCGGGCAGATCGGCGCTGCCGAGTTCGACGAGCCCATCGGAAGTCGCCACCCGAAAGAACACCTGGCCGCTCGCCGTGAGCTCGAAGAACTCGAACATCGTGTACGGCAGCTCGACCGACAGGCCGCCCGACGCTGTGGAGATGTTGGCGTCGATGGACTTGAGCGCGCCCAGCAGCGAGCGGTCATACGCCGCGTTGGCGGCGGCGAGCGCATCGTGCCGTGTCATCCAGAGTTCGAGGCCCGTCACCACCAGGAGGGCAGGAAACAACAGCAGCGCGAGCCGCTGCCAGAGGCTCGCGCGGCGCAGGAAGCTCGGCATCGCGCGCACCTAGTCGGCTTCCAGCACGTAGCCCAGGCCGCGCAGCGTGACGATGCGCACACCGGTGCCATCGAGCCGCTTGCGAAGGCGATAGACGAACACCTCGACCGCTTCGGGGTGCACCTCCTCGTCGTCGGAGAACACGCGTTCCAGAATCTGCTGCTTCGATAACGGCTCGCCGCTGCGCTGCACCAGCGCGCGCAGCACCGCCTGCTCGCGCGGCGAGAGCGCCAGCGCTTCGCCGTTCAGCACGAAGTGCCGCCGCGCGCTGTCGTACACCAGCGGCCCGCAGGCCAGTCGCGGATGCTCCACGCCGCGCGCACGCCGCACCAGCGCATGCAGCCGCGCTTCGAGCTCGGCGAGCGCGAAGGGCTTGGCAAGAAAGTCGTCGGCGCCCGCGTTGAGCGAGGCGACGCGCTCGTTCAGCGAATCGCGCGCCGTGAGGATCAGGGCCGGCAGCCGCTGGTCGCGTTCGCGCAGCCGCTGCAGCACCGTGTGGCCGTCCATGCCGGGCAGGCCCAGGTCGAGCACCAGCGCATCGTGGTCGCGCTGCTGCAGCGCGCGGTCGGCCAGGCGCCCGTCGTCCACCCATTCGACCTGGATGCCCGCGTGCTCCAGCGCCTTGCAGAGCCAGGTGCCCAGGGTGTGTTCGTCTTCGGCCAGCAGGATGCGCATGGCGCCGATGCTAGGGCCTTGAACGCTCAGTCCGGCTTGATGTTTGCCCTTGCGATCACCTTCTGCCAGCGCGCCTGTTCCGCCGCGATGAACTGCGCGAACTGCTCCGGCGTGCCGCCGACGGCCTCGGCCGCATCGGCCGTGAGCCGCTGCATCGAATCGGGCGACTTCACCGCCTTCATCGTCTCGGCCGAGAGCTTGGCCAGGTTCGCGGGCGCGATGTTGGCCGGCGCGAGCATGCCGTACCACTGCGTCATCTCGAAGCCGGGGAAGCCTTGCTCGGCGACGGTCGGCACATCGGGCAGTTGCGCGAGGCGCTTGGCCGAGCCGGTCGCGATGCAGCGCACCTTGCCGGCCTTGATGAACGGAATGATCGCCGCCGCGCCGATGGCCGAGGCGTCGAGCCGGCCCGAGAGCAGGTCGGTGACCATCGGGCCGGTGCCGCGGTAGGGCACGTGCAGCATGAACACGTCGGCGGTCATCTTCAGATACTCGAAGGCCAGGTGGCCCGCGCTGCCGTTGCCCGCGGAGCCGTAGCTCAGCTTGCCGGGCTTGGACTTGGCATAGGCGATGAACTCCTTGAGGTTCTTCGCCGGCACGTCGGGGTGCACCACATACAAGCTCGGCACCTTGGCCAGGAGGCTCACGGGCTTGAAGTCCTTGTTCGCGTCGTAGGGCAGCTTGGCGAAGATGTACGGGTTCACGGCCAGCGTGCCGATGTGGCCGAGGATCAGCGTGTGCTGGTCGGTGGAGCGTGCCACTTCGCTCATCGCGATGTTGCCGGCCGCGCCCGGCTTGTTGTCCACGAAGACGCTCTGGCCGAGCGTGCGCGAGAGCTCGGCGGCGGTGGAGCGCGCGACGATCTCGGAGCTTCCGCCCGGTGCGAAGGGCACGACGAAGCGCACCGACTTGCTGGGCCAGGCGTCCTGGGCCGAGGCCAGGGAGGGCAGCAGGCCGCCCAGAGCGAGGGCGCCGCCGGATTGCAGCCACTGGCGGCGGCTGGGGGAGAGGGGAAAAGGCTTGGCGTGCATGGATGCGTCTCCGTGATTTTTTAGGGAAGGCCGCATGGTGCCCGGTGGCGGCTGTCGGAATGCTGTCAGTGCGGGGTGAAAGAAAAAGTAAGGTGCAAACTCCGCGGCCACGCACCAGAATCCGGTGCGAAGCGGCGACGCAGACGGCGCCGCGATGACACTTTCGAGGACACGGACGGCAACTTTGTTCATCGCGCTTTGCTTGACAAATTTCGGGTTGCGGCTCGCTGCGATCCGCGCGATGGCGGGGCTCGCCTTGTTCCTGCTGGCATGCCTTGCCATACCGAGCCATGCACAGGCTCAGCCGCTGAGACTCGATGCCGGATTGGACATCCTGGAGCGCAGCTTCAACGGGCGCTTGCAGGCCTATCACGACAAGAGCGGCCTGCTCACGCGCGAACAGGTGGCATCGGCTTCCCATCAGCAGCAATTCAAGACGGTCGAGGGCGTCTTCAACGGCGGCTATGTCAAGGGCGCCTGGTGGGTGCGCTTCCAGATCCAGGCCTCGCCCGAACAGATTGCGCATCCGCTGGAGGGTGGCTGGTGGCTGCGGCTGAACGCGCCGTACGCCGACTACATCGACGTGTGGTGGCCCGACGGCGCGGGCGGCACGAGCGGCGGCTTCACGCACCGCGCGCTCGGCGGGATGCGCGCCGCCTCCGCGCGCGAGCTGCCCTGGTCGATCCCTGCCGTGCGCCTGCCCGACCTGCCCGATACCGAACCGCGCTGGGTCTGGGTGCGGCTGGCGGGCGATCGCTCGCTGACCCTCGCCGGCGGCGTATCGCCGCTGCGCGAGCAGGCCGTGGTGCAGCAGGAGCTGGACTACGTCGATGCGGCCGTCGCCGGCATGGTCCTGCTGATGGCGGTGGTCAGCCTGATGATGGGTATCGCGTTGCCCGACCGGCGATTCATTGCGTACGCCGGTTATCTCCTCACGCTCGCACTGGTGTTCGGAAGCTCGGAGGGCCTGCCGGCGTCCCTGTGGCTGCAAAACCACCCGCTGGCCGCCGTTCGCCTGCACAACTTCTCGGTCTGCCTGCACACCGCCGCCGCATTCGGATTCGCCCGCGTGCTGCTGGACATGGAGCGGCAGTTCCCGCGCATGAACCGCGTGTTCCAGGTGATGACGCTGGTTTGCCTCGCGGCCTGCGCGGTGGCCATGGCCGGCTGGTACGGGCGCATCGCGCGGCCGCTGAACCTGATGTGGGTGATGTTCGCGGCCTGCATCGTGCCGATGTGCGCCGTTGCGCTGCGCCGGAACCTCCAGGCCTGGCCGGGATTGGTCGGCTATGCCATCTACCTCCTGATGGGCGTGGTGCACTTTGCGAAGAACCTGCAGTGGGTGCCCTACACGCTGGCCACCCAGTCCAGCTATGCGATCGGCAGCATCCTGCACATCATGGCTTTCTTCTTCGCGCTGGGCTGGCGTGTGCGCCATCGCGAGCGGCGGGCACTGTCGCTGTCCCGCCGGCACCGCGCGCGGCTGGCACAGCGCGTGAACGAGCGCACCCTCGATCTGCGCCAGGAGATCACGAAGCACCAGCGCACGCACGACCAGTTGGCGCTGGCGCTGCGCGAGCAGCGCGGCCTGCTGGCCATGGTGTCGCACGAGTTCCGCACGCCGCTGGGCACGATCGGCGGCGCGGCGCAGATCCTCGCCGACGACCGGCTCGGCCTGGTCCGCGAAGAGGTCAAGAAGGAAGCCGAGAAGATCAGCCGCACCGTACTTCGCATGCGCGACCTGGTGGACACCCTGCTGGCCGACGAATGGCTCGATGCGTCCAGCGACAACCTGTGCCTGGTTCCGGTCGAGCTCGCCGGGTTCCTCCGCGAGAAGATCGAGGAGCACAGCGAAGGCATCGGTGGCAGGCGTATTTCATTGCATCTCGGTGCGCGCGAATTGCCGGTGCTGGCGGACGAGACGCTGTTGCACATCGCGCTGGACAACCTCCTGACCAACGCCATCAAATATGCGCCGCCACATTCGCCGATCGTGGTGAGGGCCGGAATCCGGCGCGGCCTTGCCGACGGCATTCCGAAAGGCGAGGACACGGTGCCGGGCGTGTACATCCAGGTGTGCGACGAAGGCCCCGGTTTCATGCCGCATGACCTGTCGCACGTCTTCGAGCGCTTCTATCGCGCGGCCGGCACCCGGCGGATTCCGGGCATCGGGTTGGGCCTGCACATGGTGCACCGCGTCGCCACGGTTCATGGTGGCAGCGTGGCCGCCTCCAACGCAGCCGGCAAGGGTGCCGTGCTGACCCTGACCCTCCCGCTTCTTGGAAGTGCCGAGGAATCGGAAACCCGGGGTACCCACGACGCGGTAGCGCTCGACCAGGGAGGCTGCAGATGATGGGCACCCCGGCCCGCGTGCTGGTCATCGAGGACGACGACGATCTGCGCGACACGCTGCTGCGGTACCTGCGCGGCGTCGGCATGCTGGCCCGCGGACTGGAGAGCGCCGAGGGGCTCGACGCGGAACTGGCACGACAGGATTTCGATGCCGTGGTGTGCGACGTCAACCTGCCGGGCGAAGACGGATTCAGCGTGCTGGCCCGGCTGCGATCGCGCAGTGCCATGCGCATCGTGATGCTGACCGCGCGCGGCATGGCGAACGATCGGCTGCATGGCCTCGGCCTCGGCGCCGACTACTACCTGGTCAAGCCGGTGAACCTGCGCGAGCTCGAGATGGTGCTGCACAACCTGCTGCAGCGCAGCCAGGAAGTGCAGGGGCAAGGCACGCGCGAGCCCGATGCCCTTGCAGCCGACGAAGCCACGGCGCAAGCGCCTTGGCGCTATCACGGCACCACCTGGCTGCTGCTGTCGCCGGCCGGCCAGCGCGTGCAGTTGTCCAGCGCGGAAGCGCGGCTCGTTCAGTGCCTGATCGAGCGGCCGCGTGAAGTGGTGGACCGGGCCACGCTGCTTGCGGCGATGGGGCGTCCCGGGCTGGAGGCCTACGAACGCAACCTCGACGTCACGGTCTCGCGGCTGCGTCGCAAGGCCGAGCAGGCCAGCGGCGAGAAGCTGCCGATCGTCGCGGTGCGCGGCGAGGGCTACAGCTTCCAGGGGAACGTGCGCATCGCGCCTTGAGCGCCGCCGCCTGAATGATCCGGCGGGCCTCTGCCCGCGCATGCGGCTCGTCGACGCCGCTTTTTTCCGCATCGCCGCAAGCCTGGAACCACACGTGGGTCGGCCCGTTTTCTGTCGGCAAAACCACGGTTTTCCGTAGGTGCCAACGGGCTCCGCTGCAAGAAAATGTAAGGTGCAAATAAGAGAGCCGAGCTTGAGAATTTCGCTCGAAGCGGCAGCGCAGCGATGCCGCGCATGCCATGCGCTCCTTGCGATGGCATGGCAGGAGGGGACCCCATGAAAAGCAGTACGACAGGCAGCGCCGCGGCGCGCCAGGGTTCCCGGCTGCATTGGATTGTTACTGCAGCGCTTTCTGCACGCTGCCTACGGAGGAGAACCGTCGATGAATACTGCGTACAAGACGATCTGGAACGCCGCGATCGGCGCATGGGTGGCTGTTTCTGAAGCGACGTGTGCGCGCGGCAAGCGAAGCACCAGCCGGCGCGCGGGTCGCACGGCACGCCTCGCAGGGCCGTTGCTTGCCGCCACCGGCTTCGCCATGACATTGCCCGCGTGGGGCGCGTGCGCACCTGCTGCGCCGGCGGACGGTGCCGCGGTCAGCTGCACCGGCGTGCCGATGCTGCTGCCGCCGAATCCCAACAGTTTCCTCAGCAACGCGAACAACCTCGATGTCACGGTGCAGGCCGGCGCGATCATGAGCACGCTGCCGGGCGGCACTGCGATGACGCTGGGCGGCACGGGGGGCACGCTCACCAACCTGGGCGCCATCGACGCCAATGCCGCCGGTTCGCTGGTCCTGGCGCGCGCGCTGGCCATGGGCAGTCTGCTGACGCCCGGCAGCGGCGCGCTGGCGGTGAACAACCAGGGCTCGATCGAAGGCACCTTCAACGGCACCTTCAGCCTGAACGGCGCCGCGATGGTGATTGCCAACCGGGGCACGACCACGGTCAACAACGCGGGCGGGATCGGGTTGGCGCCGCTCGGACTCTTCGATCCGGTCAACGGCATCGCCATCGGGATCTACGGCGGCGGGAACGTCGATTTCACGAATGCGGAAACGGGCACGATCACCGGCCGCATCGGTTTCGAGGGCGCAGCCAGCGGCGGCAACCGCTTCGTCAATGCGGGCACGATCAATGGCAGTGTCTTGCTGGGCACCGGCGCGAGCAGCGACACCTTCATCGCGGTGACCGGCTCCAGCGTGAACGGCGGATTGGTTCCTCTGCCTGGCATCCTGGTGCCGACGCCGGGTATCACCCCGCTGGGCTTTGCCGCGGGCGGCACGGTGGACGCGGGCGCCGGCGCGACGGACACGTTGACGCTGCGCAACGTGGCCTCCGGCCCCGGCTCGGGCAACGGCGGATCGGGCGCGATCGCATCGAGCCAGTACCTGAACTTCGAAAACCTCCAGGTCGACAGCGGCACCTGGACACTGAACGGTGCGGTGGCCAGCGGCGGCGCCCTGCTCAACGGCGGCGTCGCGATCTTCGACAACGCACTGGCCTTCGGCACCGGTACGCTGACGGGCAACGGCGGCGCGATGCAGGCTGCGGCGAACGGCCTTGCGCTGGCCCAGAACGTGAATCTCACGGGCGGGCTGATCGTGCAGGGTGACAACAGCCTCACGCTGGGCGGCACTGTCGGCGGCACCGGCGGCCTCATCAAGAACGGCACCGGCACGCTCACGCTGAACGGCAGCAACAACTTCAGCGGTGGCTTCGCGCTCAACGGCGGCGGCGTGACGCTGGGCAATGCGAGTTCGCTCGGCTCGGGCCTGTTCCTGGTCGGCGGCCCCGTCGCGCTGAACACCGGCTTCAGCGGCACGCTCGGCAACCAGATGATGCTCAACGGCGCGCTGGCGCTCAACGGCGCGGGCACGCTGACCTTCGGCGGCAACATCTCGGGGGCCGGCAGCCTGACGCTGAACAGCGGCAACCTCGCGCTCGCCAACAGCAACAACTACGGCGGCGGCACGACGCTGCAGGGCGGTGCGCTGGACGTGGGCAGCAACTCGGCGATCGGCACCGGCGACCTCACCGTCAACGGCGCCGCCACGCTGACCGGCGCGGCCGGCGTCGCGCTTGCCAACAACGTCGTGCTCAACAACACGCTGAACTTCGGCGCGGGCGGCAGCGGCGGCGCGCTCACACTCAACGGAGTGATCGGCGGAGCGGGCGGCATCAGCCTGGCCGGTGCGCCGGGCCTCACGCTCAACGGTGCGAGCACCTTCACCGGCGGCTTCAACATCGGCGGTGGTGCGCTCACCGTGGGCAACGATTCCGCGCTGGGCCTCGGCAGCGTCACGGTCAGCGGTGCGAGTTCGCTCGATTCGAACAAGACGGTCAGCCTGACCAACAACCTCAACCTCAACGCGGCGCTCACCATCGGCGGCAGCAACGACCTCGCGCTCAACGGCGCGATCGGCGGCCTGCGCGGGCTGACGAAAAACGGCACGGGCCGCCTCACGCTCGGTAGTGCGAACACCTTCTTCGGCGGAGTCAACCTGCAGGGCGGCGCGCTGCGCGTGGGGACCAACACCTCGCTGGGCCTGGGCACGCTGACGGTGAACGGCAACGCCGCGCTCGACGCGAGCGCGGACGTGGACCTGGGCAACGCGGTGGTGCTCAACGCGGGCCTGGACATCGGCGGCGCGAACAACATCGGACTCGGCGGGGTCATTACGGGCACCGGCCCCCTCTCGTACAGCGGCAGCGGCACGCTGACGCTGGCCAACGCCAACTTCTGGACCGGTGGAACCACGCTCAAGAGCGGCACGCTGAACGTCGGCAATAACTTCGCGCTGGGCCAAGGCGCACTCGCAGTGACCGGCAACGCGAACCTGCGCGCCAACGTGCCGGGTACCCTGCTGGGCAACGCCCTGACATTGGGCGCCGGCACGACGCTCAACGTGGACGGCTCGAATCCGCTGGCGCTGGTCGGCACGATCGACGGTGGCGGCGCGCTCGCGTTGAGCGGCCCGGGGGCGGTGGCGCTGGCCGGCGCCAACACGTACAGCGGCGGCACGACCGTCTCGGGCACCACGCTCGGGGTCGTCAATCCGGCCGGCAGCGCCACCGGCAGTGGTGCCGTGCTGGTGCAGGCGGGCGGAGCGCTCACCGGCAACGGCAGCATCGCAGGCACTGTGAGCGTGGGCGACGGCATTGTGTTGCCGGGCAACGGCAGCGCGGGCACGCTGACCGTCGGCGGCCTGAACCTGGCGTCGGGCTCCATCCTGAACTACGACCTCGGCCAGGCCGGCGTGGCGGGCGGCGCGCTGAACGACCTGATCAGCGTCAACGGCAACCTGCAACTTGACGGAACGCTCAACGTGAGCGAAACCGCCGGCGGCAAGTTCGGCGCGGGCCTGTACCGGCTGATCGACTACACCGGCACGCTGACCGACAACGGCCTGAACATCGGCACCGCGCCGACGGCCGCGAAGAACCTGCAGGTGCAGACCAGCATTGCCAACCAGGTGAACCTGATCAACTTCGACGGCGCGACGCTCAACCTGTGGGATGGCGGCAACCCGGCGAACTTCAACGACGGCAAGATCGCCGGCGGCAGCGGCACCTGGCGCGCGGGCGGCTCGACCGCCAGCTGGACCAGCGTCGACGGCAAGCTCAACGCGGGCTGGCAGCAGGACGGTTTTGCGATCTTCAGCGGCAGTGCCGGCACCGTCACGGTCGACAACAAGAGCGCGGGCGGCGCGGTGCGCATCGGCGGCGCGCAGTTCGCGGTCGACGGCTACGTGGTCAACGGCGACCCGCTCACCATCAGCGCAGCGAACACCATGGTGCGCGTGGGCGACGGCACCGCCGCGAGTGCGGGCATGACCGCCACCATCAACGCGGCGATCGGCGGCACAGGCCGGTTGGTCAAGGAAGAGGGCGGCACCCTGGTGCTGACCGGCACCAACAGCTACAGCGGCGGCACGACGGTCAACGGCGGCATCCTGCAGATCTCGGCCGACGCCAACCTCGGCGCGTACGGCACGGGGCTGGCGCTGGACGGCGGCACCCTGCGCATCGCCACGGGTTCCGCGCCGTTCTTCAGCATGCGCGCGCTCTCGCTGGGCGCGGGCGGCGGCACCATCGATCTGTCGAACAGCCTGTACGGCGTGGGCGGCCCCATCACCGGCACTGGCCTGCTCACCATCACCGGCAAGGGCGGCACATTCGGCCTTGTGGCGGCCAACAGCTACAGCGGCGGCACGCTGCTGAAAGACGGCGCGAGCATCACCACCACCGCGAGCGGCGTGCTGGGCAGCGGCGCAGTGCAGCAGCAGGGCAACGGCACGCTCCTGTCGTTGCTCGGCACGGCGAGCGCCGGCAGCAACGAATACACCGTGGGCCGCGCCGCGAGCACGGACGGCGGCAACACGCTGTCGTTTTCGCAGAGCGCCACGGCGGCTGCCTCGAAGATCACGCTCAATGGCACGGGATGGGCGACCCCCGGTTCGAACGCGCTGCAATTCGGCGGCACCTCGAGCGCCGGGACATCGACTCTTGCCAATGCGGGCGGCGCGATCAACTTCTTCGAGAGTGCCAGCGCCGGGACGGCGGCGATCACGAACGGCAGCAACAGCCTGCTCTTCTTCGGCCAGACGGCCACGGCCGGCAGTGCGCAGATCGCCAACACGGCCGGCGGCGTTGTGCGTTTTGTCGATGCCGCGACGGGCACGAATGCCTCGGTCACCAACGCAGCAGGCGCCACGCTCGACGTGTCGGGCGCGACGGGCGGCAAACCCGCGGTCGAACTCGGCTCGCTCACGGGCGCGGGCGTCGTGGTGCTCGGCGCCACGCAACTCGCGCTCGGCAACCTCGGCAACAGCGACACGATCTCGGGCACCGTCAGCGACAAGGGCAGCATCTTCGCGCAGCCGGGCTCGGGCACGGGCGGCTCGATCGTCAAGGTCGGCGCCGGCACGCTCACGTTGAGCGGTGCCAACACCTATACCGGCGGCACCACCATCGCCGCAGGCACGCTGAGCGTGAACAACGCCAGCGGCAGCGCGACCGGCACGGGCGCGGTGCAGATCCTGGGCAACGCGATGCTGGCCGGCAACGGCAGCATCGCGGGCACCGTGAGCATCGCCAAGGGCGGCATCCTTTCCGCGGGCAACAGCCCCGGCACGCTGACCCTGGGCGGCCTGAACCTGGCCGACGGCGCGGTGCTCAACTACGAACTGGGCCAGGCCAACACCGTGGGCGGTCCGCTCAACGACCTGGTGAAGGTCAACGGCAACCTGCAACTGGACGGCACGCTCAACGTGGCGCAGTCGGCGGGCGGCACCTTCGGCGCGGGCCTGTACCGGCTCATCAGCTACACGGGCGGCCTGACCGACAACGGCCTGGACATCGGCATCGCGCCGGGCGCCGTGGGCGACCTGCAGGTGCAGACCTCGGTCGCGCAGCAGGTCAACCTGGTCAACCGCGCGGGCCTGTCGCTCAACTTCTGGGACGGCGGCGACAGCACGAAGTACAACGATGGCCAGGTGGCCGGCGGCAGCGGCACCTGGCGCGTGGGCACGCCCGGCGACGGCTGGACCGGCATCGACGGCAAGATCAACGCCGCCTGGGCGCAGGGGCAGTTCGCGGTGTTCGGCGGCAAGGCCGGCACCGTCAGCGTCGACGGACTCGGCGGCAGGGTGCTCATCACCGGCGCGCAGTTCGCCACCGACGGCTACCGCGTGCAGGGCGACGCGATCGAACTGGCCAACGCAGCGACCACCGTGCGCGTGGGCGACGGCACCGCGGCCGGCGCGGGCATGACCGCCACGATCGCCTCGGAGCTCACCGGCACCGGCGGCGTGGTCAAGGAAGACCTGGGCACGCTGGTGCTGGATGGCATCAACAGCTACAGCGGCGGCACCCTGGTCAAGGGCGGCATCCTGCAGATCGCCTCCGACGCCAACCTAGGCACGGTCGCGGGCGGGCTCGCGCTCGAAGGCGGCGCCACGCTGCGCGTGACCGGCGACACGGCCAGCACGCGCGTCGTGGGCCTCGGCGCAGGCGTCGGCACCTTCGACATCGACCCGATCCGAACGCTGGCACTGAATGGCGTGGTCACCGGCGCCGGGAGCCTGCGCAAGACAGGCGCGGGCACCTTGCAACTGGGCGCTGCCAATGCCTACACGGGCGGCACCGAAGTCGCGGCGGGCTCGCTCGAGGCGCTGGTCACGGGCGCGCTGGGCACCGGGCCGGTCTCGGTGGCGGACAACGCATCGCTGGCCTTCGCCAACACGGCCGAAGCGGGCAAGCTCGCCATCACCGTGGCCGCGCGCGGCGGTGCACCGACCGACAACGGCGGCTTCGTCGCCTTCCGCGACAGCAGCTCGGCCGGCAACGCGACCATCACGACGAACAAGGGCGCCGCGGTCGAGTTCCGCGACACCTCCAGCGCGGGCAACGCGGTGATCGAAAACCGCGGCGGCCTGACCACGCTGTGGTTCAACGCGATCGCGGGCAAGGCGCAGATCACGAACTTCGACGGCGGGCGCATCGACCTGCTCGACGACGCGAGCGCCGGGCAGGCGCGGCTGGTCAACGAGAGCGGCGGGGCGATCAGCTTCTCCGATCGCACGAGCGCCGACCAGGCCACCGTGGTCAACAACGCGGGCGCGCAGTTGCGCATCGACAGCCTCACCAATGCGGGCCTGTCGATCGGCTCGCTCGAAGGCGCGGGCAATGTGCTGCTGGGATCGAAGGCGCTGACGACGGGTGGGCTGAACACCAGCACGACGGTGTCGGGCGCGATCAGCGGCAATGGCGGCTCGGTCGTCAAGGTCGGCAGCGGCACGCTCACGTTGAGCGGCGCCAACGCCTACACCGGCGGCACCACGGTGGCGGCCGGCACGCTCGCCGCGAACAACACAAGCGGCAGCGCGACCGGCACCGGTGCGGTGCAGGTCCAGGGCGGCGCAACGCTGGCCGGCACCGGCGCGGTGGCGGGCACGGTGACGATCGCCAAGGGCGGCATCCTGTCGGCCGGCAACGGCGGCGCCGGCACGCTCACGACGGGCAGCCTGAACCTCGCCGCCGGCGCGGTGCTCGACTACGACCTGGGCCAGGCCGGCACCGCCGGCGGTGCGCTCAACGACCTGGTCAAGGTCAACGGCAACCTGCAGCTCGACGGCACTCTCAACGTGGCGCAGTCCAAGGGCGGCGTGTTCGGCGCGGGCATCTACCGCCTGATCGACTACACCGGCACGCTCACCGACAGCGGCCTGGACATCGGCAGCGCGCCGGTCGCGTCCAAGGACCTCCAGGTGCAGACCTCGGTGGCCCAGCAGGTCAACCTGGTCAACCGCGCGGGCCTCGCGCTGAACTTCTGGGACGGCGGCGACGCCGGCAAGTACAACGACGGCAAGATCGCCGGCGGCTCGGGCACCTGGCGCGTGGGCGTGCCGGGCGATGGCTGGACGGGCGCCGACGGCAAGATCAACGCGGCCTGGGTGCAGGACCAGTTCGCGGTGTTCGGCGGCACGGGCGGCACCGTCAACGTCAGCAACGCGGGCGGCACGGTGCGCATCACCGGCGCGCAGTTCGCGGCCGACGGCTATGTGCTGCAGGGCGACGCGATCGAACTCGGCGCCTCCGGCACGGTGGTGCGCGTGGGCGATGGCTCGGGCACCGACACCACGCGCAGCGCGACGCTGAATGTCGCGCTAATCGGCACAGGCGGCCTCGTGAAGGACGACGTGGGCACGCTGGTGCTGGGCGGCGCCAACACCTACACCGGCGGCACTACCGTCAAGGCCGGCGTGCTGCAGGGCGGCACGGCGAGCCTGCAGGGCGACATCGTCAACAACGCCGAAGTCGCGTTCGACCAGGGCACGACCGCCGGCACCTACGCGGGCACGATGAGCGGCACCGGCAAGCTGCGCAAGATCGGCAGCGGCACGCTGGTGCTGGGCAGCGCCAACAGCCATGCGGGCGGCACCTTCGTCGATGCCGGCACGCTGGCCACCGACGTCACCGGCGCGCTGGGCAGCGGCGCGGCGAACGTGGCGACGGGCGCCACGCTGCAACTGGGTGGCGGATTCGATGCCGGCACCACCGCCATCGGCAACCAGGGCACGGTGCGCTTGCAGGACAAGTCGAGCGCCGGCACATCGACCCTCACCAACGCCGCGGGCGGGGTGCTGGACTTTGCCGGCGACGCCTCGGCCGACAAGGCCACGGTGATCAACCAGGCCGGCGCACAGGTGCGCATCGACCAGGCGACCACCGGCGTGACCTTCGGCGCACTCAGCGGCGCGGGCGAGACCGTGCTGGGCGCCAAGGCGCTCACGCTCGGCGGCAGCGGCGGCGACAGCACCCTGTCGGGCAGCATCAGCGGCACCGGCGGCTCGGTCGTCAAGGTCGGCGCCGGCACGCTCGTGCTGACAGGCGCCAACACCTACACCGGCGCCACCACGGTGGCGGCCGGCACGCTGCGCGTGAACAACACGAGCGGCAGCGGCACCGGCACGGGCGCCGTGCAGGTGCAGTCGGGCGCCACGCTCGCGGGCAGCGGCAGCATCGCGGGCGCGGTCACCATCGCCAAGGGCGGCATCCTCGCCGCGGGCAACAGCCCCGGCACGCTGACGCTCGGCGCGCTCACGCTGGCCGGCGGCTCCACGCTCAACTACGAACTCGGCCAGGCCGGCGTGCCCGGCGGCGCGCTCAACGACCTGATCAACGTCACGGGCAACCTGCAGCTGGACGGCACGCTGAACATCGCGCAGTCGGCGGGGGGCACCTTCGGGCCGGGCCTGTACCGGCTCATGAGCTACGGCGGCACGTTCACCGACAACGGGCTGGACATCGGCACCGCGCCGGCCGGCGCCAAGCTGGCCGACCTGCAGGTGCAGACCTCGGTGGCGAACCAGGTCAACCTGGTCAACCGCGCGGGCCTGTCGCTCAACTTCTGGGACGGCGGCGACAGCAGCAAATACAACGACGGCCAGGTGGCCGGCGGCGACGGTACGTGGCGCGTGGGCAGCCCGCAGCCTTCGCAGGACGGCTGGACCGACATGGACGGCAAGCTCAACGCCAACTGGGCGCAGAACCAGTTCGCTGTGTTCGGCGGCAAGGCCGGCACCGTCACGGTCGATGGCGGCGGCGGGGCGGTGCGCATCGCGGGCGCGCAGTTCGCGGTCGACGGCTACACCGTGCAGGGCGACGGCATCACGCTGGACAACGCGAACTCCGTGATTCGCGTGGGCGACGGCACGGCCGCGGGCGCGAACATGACCGCCACGATGAATGTCGCGCTCTCGGGGACGGGCGGCATCTCGAAGGAAGACGCGGGCCGGTTGATCCTCGGCGGTGCCAACACCTACACCGGCGGCACCACCGTCAAGGGCGGCGTGCTGCAGGGCAGCGCCACCAGCCTGCAGGGCAGCATCGTCAACAACGCCGAGGTCGCGTTCGACCAGGACAAGACCGCCGGCATCTATGCGGGCGCGATGAGCGGCACCGGCAAGCTGCGCAAGATCGGCGCGGGCACGCTGACGCTGGCCAGCGCCAACAGCTACAGCGGCGGCACGCTGGTCGATGCGGGCACGCTCGCCACCGACACCAGCGGCGCACTGGGCACGGGCGCGGTGAGCATCGCCTCGGGCGCGGCGCTGCAGTTCGGCGGCAAGGCCGATGCGGGCAAGCTCGCCATCGCCAACCAGGGCACGCTGCGGCTGCAGGACGGCGCGAATGCCGCCAGCGCCACGGTGGCCAACGCGGCCGGCGCGCAGGTGCGCATCGACCTGGCCACCACCGGCGCGAGCATCGGCGCGCTCGGCGGCGCGGGCGATGTGGTGCTCGGCGCGAAGGCGCTCACCACCGGCGCGATCGGCAGCGACAGCACGATCTCGGGCGCCATCGCCGGTGCCGGCGGTTCGCTGGTCAAGGTCGGCGCGGGCACGCTCACGCTCGCGGGCACGGCCAGCTACAGCGGCGAGACGCGCGTGGCCGCGGGCACGCTCAAGGCCGGCGCTGCCAACGCCTTCAGCGCGGCTTCCAGCGCCGTGGTGGCCAGCGGCGCCACGCTGAACCTCGCGGGCTTCAGCCAGACCGTGGCGGGCCTCGCCAACAGCGGCACCGTGGCACTGGCGGGCGCCACGCCCGGCACCACGTTGACGGTCAAGGGCAACTACGTCGGCAACAACGGCGTGCTGAAGCTGGGCACCGTGCTCAACGGCGGCGCGGGGCCATCGGACCGGCTGGTGATCGATGGCGGCGCGGCCAGCGGCAAGAGCAGCGTGCAGATCGCCAACATCGGCGGCCTGGGTGCGCGCACCAGCGGCGCGGGCATCGAGGTGGTGAGCGCGCGAAACGGCGCGACCACCACCGCGCAGACCACCAAGGACGCCTTCGTGCTCGCAGGTGGCCATGTCGATGCCGGTGCCTTCGAGTACCGGCTGCACGCTGGCGACGCGAGCGGCGAAGGCGAGAACTGGTACCTGCGCACAGAGGCCGAGCCGGGAGCCGGGCTCCCGTCCTACCGCGCCGAGGCCTCGCTGTTCGCGGCACTGCCCAACCAGTTGCGCCAGAGCAACCTGGGCATGCTCGCGAGCCGCAGCCAGCGCGTCGGCGACGACGATGTACGCGGCGGTGCAAGCAGTGGTGCGGGCAGCACTTCGTCGAGCACCGACGGCAGCTACCGCCGCGCCTGGGGCCGGCTGATCTCCACCGACATGGACATCCGCCAGGGCGGCACCGTCTCGCCGCACAGCGAGGGCCGCGTGACCGGCCTGCAGGCCGGCACCGACCTGTGGGCCAACCCGGACTGGCGCGCCGGTATCTATGTGGGCCAGCTCGATGGCGACACCCGCGTGCGCGGCGTCGGCAGCGGCCTGCTGAATTCCGCCACCGGCCGCAACGACCTGCGCAGCCAGTACCTGGGCCTCTACGGCACCTTCGCCACCGAAGACGGCTTCTATGCCGACGCGGTGCTGCAGGCCGGCCGCCACCGCTACACGGTGCAGCCGCTGCTGAGCGGCGGCGTCGAGGGCAAGGGCAACAGCTTCCTGGCATCGATCGAAGTGGGCAAGGCCTTCGCGATCGGCTCGGGCGGCTGGTCGGTGGAACCGCAACTGCAGTTGATCCATCAACGGCTGCGGCTGGACGACGTGTCCATCCCGGGCGCGCTGGTGCAGCAGGACGCCGACAGCGGCTGGATCGGCCGTGCGGGCGTGCGCATCAAGGGCAGCTTCGCGACCGGCGCCGGCACGCTGCAGCCGTATGCGCGCCTGAACGTCTATCGCAGCGCCAAGGGCAACGACGTTGCGCGCTTCGTGAACCCGGCGGCGATCACGCCGGTGGGTGCGCCGATCGGCGGCACCAGCACCGAGCTGGCCGCGGGCTTCACGTTGTCGGTGAGCCAGCGCACGAGCCTCTACGGCGAACTGGGCAAGCAGTGGGCCTCGGGTGGCGATGCGCGCGTAGGCAGCTCGATCAACGCAGCGGCGGGTGTGCGGGTGAAGTGGTGAGGTGAGGCCGCCTCGACAGCGCAGGCATCGCCAGCGCGCGAGCGGCCCGCTTCAGATCAGGTTGCGCATCGCCTGCGCCGTCTCGCGCAGCACAGGCAGCACGCGTGCCACCGCGTCCTCGGAGCTCTCGTGGCCCATCGGCATCGTGATGTTCAGCGCCCCCACCAGCGTGCCGTGCCGGTCGCGCAGCGGCACCGCGATGCCGCGTGAATTGAGGTCGAGCTGCTGCTCCGACAGCGCCCAGCCCTGTGCGCGGATGCGCGCCAGTTCGAGCTTCATGCGCTCCATGCTCGCGATGGTGTGCGAGGTGAACACGGTGAGCTGCCGCGTCGCCAGCCACTCGTTCAGCTCGGCATCGCTGCGCAGCGCCAGCATCAACATGCCCGAGGCCGTGACCTGCGCCGGCACGCGCGCGCCCAGCACATAGCCGGTGCTCATGCTGCGGTTCGGGCCGTTGCGCGCGATGTAGACGACCTCGTCGCCGTCCATCACGCTCAGGTAGGCGATCTCGTTGGTGCCGGCCGCCACCCGCTGCAGGAAGGGCTGTACCACGCGCGGCAGCCGGGCCGATTCGAGGTACGAGCGGCCCAGCCGCAGCACGCGTGGCGTGAGCCAGAACAGCTTGCCGTCGCTCGCCACGTAGCCCATGTGCTGCAGCGTGAGCAGGTAGCGACGCGCGGCGGTGCGCGTCATGTTCGTGCGCTGACCGGCCTGGCTGGCGGTGAGGCGCGGGTTGGCATCGTCGAAGGCCTCGATGATGCTCACGCCGCGCTCGAGGCCAGCGATCCAGTCGCGCTTGTCCAGGCCCGCGGGTACGGGGGAGTCGTCCTTGCTGTCCTTGCTCTCTTTGCTCATGGTCGGAAGTGTGCCGCCGGTCGATCGCCGGCAAGTTGCATTCGTGGGCGGTGAAAACCCTTGGTTTGAGCGATTATCGAATTTCAAAGATCGATGATCGATCGTTTTGGCCTTCTCGGCACTGTGGAAAAGGGCCGAAGGGACTATAAAGCTCGGCATCCGGCCTCCCAAAGAGCGATTGACGAACGGAAAGCAAGCACATGAGCCATTCCATCAGCGGCAGCACCCAGGCTTACCTGATCCCGGGCGATCCGGTTCGCAATGTGCGGCTGCCGCGCATGTTCAACGCCACCTTCGAGCGCTTCGGCATCGACGCGGTGCTGCTGCCGATGCAGGTGCCGGTGCGCGACTTCGCGGTGTTCTTCAAGTCGGCCTTTCTCGCGCGCAACGTGCGCGGCATGGTGATCGCGCCGCCGCACAAGCCGCTGGTGGTCGACCTGCTCGACGGCTGCGGCCTCTTCGGCCGCGTGGCGGGCTCGGTCAACGTGGTGCGCCGCACCGAAGGCGGCCAACTCGAGGGCGACCTGTTCGACGGCGAAGGCCTCATCGGCGCGCTCGACCACTGCAACATTCCCTTCCGCGGCAAGCGCGTGCTGATCCTCGGCGCGGGCGTGAGCGCCGCGGCCATCGGCGTGGCGCTGGCCGAGGGCGGCACGGTGAACGGCGCGGAACACATCGCCTTCTTCGACACGGCGGCCGGCAAGGCGGCGGGCCTGGCGGCCAAGCTCGATGCCTTCTTCGATGCGACCGTGGTCGCGGTCGAGAGCAATGCGCCCGAAGGCTACGACCTCGTGATCAACGCCACGCCGCTCGGGCTGGTCGAAGGCGATGCGCTGCCGCTCGACGTGTCGCGCATGGAAAGCCACGCGGCGCTGTTCGACATCCTCTTGCGCAACCAGCCCACGCCGCTGGTGCGTGCGGCGCGTGCGCGCGGGCTCAATGCGCAGGCCGGCTTCGAGATGCTGATCCAGCAGATGCCGCACTACCTGCGCTACTTCGGCCACCTGGACGCGGCCGATGCGCTGCAGGCCGATGCGAATTTCCTGCGCGAAATCGTCTATCCGCCGGCGATGCAGGCCGAGATCGCGAACCCCTTGCGCTATCACTCGCCCAGCGTCGCCTGATGCGAATTGGCGATCAATCCACAAGAACCGTTCGGGCTGAGCTTGTCGAAGCTTCGCGCGGCGCTTCGACAAGCTCAGCGTGAACGGTTTTTATCTTTTTGAACGCAACTTGGTCTGAGCCTCACTTTTTTTGAGAGAACGACTTTCATGATTTCCGGCAAGACAACGCTCATCGCCCACCTCGGCTATCCGACCGAGGCCTTCAAGGCGCCGATGATCTACAACCCCTGGTTCGACAAGCAGGGCATCGATGCGGTGGTGGTGCCGATGGGCGTGAAGCCCGAGGACTACGCAGCCACGCTGCCGCAGGTGTTCAGGTTCTCGAACCTCCGCGGTGCGCTGGTCACGATGCCGCACAAGGTCACGACGATGGGGCTGGTCGATGAGGTGACGCCGACGGCGCGCATCGCGGGCGCATGCAACGCCATCCTCAAGCGCCCCGACGGCACGCTGCTCGGCGACCAGTTCGATGGCGCGGGCTTCGTGCGCGGCGTGGAGCGCAAGGGCAGGCTCTTCAAGGGCACGCGGGTGCTGGTGTCGGGCACGGGCGGCGTGGGCTCGGCCATCGCGGCCTCGATCGCCGCCGCGGGCGCCGCCGAGCTGATGCTGTTCGACATGAGCGATGCATCGGCCGAGGCGCTTGCCGCGCGGCTGCGCGAGCACTACCCGCGGATGAAGGTCGCCACGGGCTCTAAGGACCCGGCCGGCTACGACGTGGTCGTCAACGCCACGCCGCTCGGCATGAAGGACAGCGACCCGCTCCCTTTCGACGTGGACCGCATCGATCCGAAAACTTTCGTCGGCGAGGTCGTCATGAAGACCGAATACACGCCGCTGCTGCAGGCCGCGAAGGCCAAGGGCTGCGCGGTGCAGGTCGGCACCGACATGCTGTTCGAGATGATCCCGGCCTACCTCGAATTCTTCGGCTTCGGCACCGCGTCCCCCGAGGAACTGCGCGCCGTGGCCCAACTGAAATATTGACGATGAACACCCAGGTCCCCGCATGAGCATTTTCGAAGGCTTCCTCTCCACATCCGAAACACTCGGCGCTTTCAGCGACCGCGCATTCGTCGACGCCATGCTGCGCTTCGAGGCCGCGCTCGCACGTGCGCAGGCGGCCGAAGGGCTGATTCCCGAGAGCGCCGCGCACTCCATCGTCGGGAGCTGCAAGGTCGAGCTGTTCGACGTTGCCAAGATCGTTCGCGAGAGCGGCCGCGCGGGCAGCGTGGCGATTCCGCTGGTCAAGGCGCTACGCGAAGCCGTGGGCCTCTTCAATGCCGAGGCCGCGCCGTTCGTTCACTTCGGCAGCACCAGCCAGGACGTGATCGACAGCGCGATGGCGCTGGTCACGCGCGAGGCGGTGGCGCTCGTCGAAACCGACCTTGCCAAGGCCGCCGATGCGCTGCTGCGCCTTGCCACGCAGCACGCCGAAACGCCGATGCTCGCGCGCACGCTGATGCAGCCGGCCTCGGTGACCAGCTTCGGCTTCAAGTGCGCGGGCTGGGCCGCGCCGCTGGTGCGCAGCCGCTTGCGCCTGCGCGAAGCGGCGAAGCACGCGCTGCAACTGCAGTTGGGCGGCGCCGTCGGCACGCTCGCGCAGATGAAGGGGCAGGGCGCCGCGGTGCGCAAGCGCATGGCGAAGGAACTGGGCCTCGGCGACCCCGGCGCCACCTGGCACACGCAGCGCGACGAATGGGTGGCGCTCGGCTGCGAGCTCGGGCTCATGACAGGCAGCCTCGGCAAGATCGCCGTCGACATCGCGCTGCTCGGCCAGTACGAAGTGGCCGAAGTGGCGGAGCCCAGCGAACCCGGCCGCGGCGGCTCGTCGGCGATGCCGCACAAGCGCAACCCGGTGGCCTCGATGGTCGCCATCGCCGCCGCGCACCGCGCGCCGCAGCGCGTGGCCGCCTTGCTCGGCGCGATGCCGCAGCAGCACGAACGCGCCCTCGGCGCCTGGCAGGCCGAGCTGGCCGAATGGCCGCAGCTCCTGATGTCGGCGCACGGCAGCGTGCGCGCGATGGCCGGCGCATTGCCCGGCCTGCAGGTGGACGCCGCGCGCATGCGCGCCAACATCGACCGGCTGCGCGCCGAGCTGCCGCGCGATGCGGCGGACGAATGGTTCGACCCCGCGCTCGCCATCGGCGCGGGCCAGACCGCGCTGGCGGAAGTGAAGGCGCTGCAAACCCAACTCAAGGACAAGGAACTCTCGCAATGACCGCCCCCGCAACCTCAAGCAACGACTACGAAGACGGCCTCGTGAATCGCCGCCGCGTCCTCGGCGATGCCTGGGTCGACAAGTCGCTCGCCAACCGCAACGGCTTCAACGCCGAGTTCCAGGAACTCATCACGCGCCATGCATGGAACGACATCTGGGGTCGCCCCGCGCTGGGCGACAAGACGCGCCGCTACATGGTGCTGTCGATGATGCTGGGCATCCACGCGTACGAAGAATTCGCGATGCACGTGCGCGCCGCGCTCGACGGCCCGCCCGAGTCGCGCCTCACGCCAGACGACATCAAGGAAGTGATCATGATGGCCGCCATCTACTGCGGCGTGCCGGTGGCCAACCATGCATTCGGCATCGCCACGAACATCCTGCGCGAGAAGGGGCTGCTGCCCGTGGCCCCCGCATCGCCTGCGACGCCTGCGCAGTGAGCGCGCCGGTCGCCCCGAAGGGCCGCCTCGACGTCAGCTTCACCTTGATGCTGCCGCTGCTCCTGGCAGCGCAGCCCGTCGCCACCGACAGCTACCTGCCGGCGCTCCCCGCCATCGCCAAGGAGCTCGGCTCGGCCAGCACCAGCCTCACGCTGTTCGTGCTGGCCTTCGGCTTTGCGCAGCTGCTCTGCGGCCCGCTGGCCGATCGTTTCGGACGCAGGCCCGTGCTGCTCACAGGGCTTGCCTGCTATGCGATCGCCGCACTCGGCGGTGCGTTCGCCGGCAGCGTGGCGCTGCTTGCGGGCTGGCGCACGCTGCAGGGTTTTTCGATGGCCGCGATCCTCGTGTGCTCGCGCGCGGCGGTGCGCGATCTCTATCCCGCGCACGAGGGCCCGCATGTGATGGCGCGCGGCCTCACGGGGCTGGGCGTGGTCGGACTGATCGCGCCGCTGCTCGGCGCATGGCTCGTGCAGGGCGCGGGCTGGCGCTGGGTGATGGTGGCGATGGCGGTGTATGCCTCGCTGCTGTTCGCGATGTGCTGGCGCTCGTTCGGCGAAACGCGCAAGCCGCTCACCGGCGAATCGTCCGCGCCGCGCGGCAGCACGCGCGCGGTGTTCGCAAGCCGTTCGTTCCGTGCGTGGGCCTCGGTGGCCGCGACGACTTACGGCGGGCTCTTCTGCTTTCTGTTGCTCTCGCCGATGGTCTACATCGGCTACCTCGGCTGGTCGCCCGCGTGGTACGGCTGGATCCCGGCCGGCGGCTCGCTGGTCTACATCTTCAGCACCACCATGTGCCGCACGCTGCTGCGGCGCTACGGGCCGGTACGCACCGTGCGGCTCGGCGCATCGCTGAGCATGACGGGCGCGATCATCCAGGCGCTGGGCTGCTGGCTCATGCCGCTGAGCGCCGTGCCGCTGCTCGTGGGCCACGCGGTGTACTGCCTCGGCCACGGCATCCACCAGCCCTGCGGACAAGCGGGCGCGGTGGGCGACCTGCCGCATCTTGCAGGGCGGGCCGTGTCGTGGTCGGGCTTCGGCATGATGATGGTCGCGTTCTGCGTGGGGCAAATCGCCGCGCTGTTCGTCGATACCGGTTACTCCCATGGCGCATGGCCCATGGTCGTGCCGATGCTGGTGGCCGGTGCCGTGCTGCTGGCCATCGCGTTCCTCTGGCTCCCGCGTCTTCAACCTCCAAAGCACCCATAAAAAGATCCGTAAAAAGATCCGTAAAAAGGAAACCGCACCATGACCATCCGCCTGAATGTCGTTCGCGAAGGCGAAGGCCCCTTCGTCGTGCTCAGCCATGCGCTGGGCTGCAGCC
The DNA here is from genome assembly GCF_000184745.1 of Variovorax paradoxus EPS. NCBI lineage: Bacteria > Pseudomonadati > Pseudomonadota > Betaproteobacteria > Burkholderiales > Comamonadaceae > Variovorax > Variovorax paradoxus. The sequence continues at coordinate 2,502,090 of NC_014931.1, forward strand.
TGCGCATGTGGGACGGCGTGGCCGCGCAGCTTGCGCGCGCGCACACCGTGATCCGCTACGACCACCGAAACCACGGCGGCTCCGAGGTGGTGCCGGGCGCCTTGCGCATCGAGACGCTGGCGCAGGACGCGGCCGAACTGATCCAGCGGGAGGCGGACGGTGAGCCGGTGCATTTCGTCGGTCTCTCGATGGGCGGCATGACCGCGCAGGCGCTCGCGGTGCGCCACCCCGAACTGCTCAAGACCGTGGTGATCGCCAATTCGTCCGCCCACTATCCCGACCAGGCGCCGTGGCGCGCGCGGGCCGAGACGGTGGCGGCGAAGGGCGTCGGCGCAATCGCGTCGGGCGCAGTGGCGCGCTGGCTCACGCCGGCGTATGCCGCGACCCCCGAGGGAGCAGCCGCTGCGAAGTCGCTGCACGACGTGCTGGTCGCGACCGACGCGCAGGGCTACATCGAGAGCTGCAACGCGGTCGCCGCCATCGATTTCCGCGAGAGCAACCACCGCATCGCCGTGCCCACCCTCGTGGTCGGCGGCCTGCAGGACGAAGCCACCCCGATGGACATGTCGCGGGCCATGGCCGCGGCGATTCCCGGTGCGCGCCTGGCGACCATCGATGCCGCGCACCTGAGCGCCGTGGAGCGTCCGGCCGAATTCGCGCAACTGCTGATCGATTACTGGCGCAGCCTCTGAGCGCCGGCGAAGGCGGCTCGGACCTAGGTGAATCCCGTATTTCGTGCGATTAATGAACGAAGGCGTTCGTTAATCGCCCCGAAGAGGCCCGAATTGGTTGTGGCGCAGGGCCCGGGTTCCTAAAGTCCACTCCCATGCATCGCTCCATCGCCACGGTCTCGCTCAGCGGCACCCTTCGCCAGAAGCTCGAAGCGGTCGCGGCCGCCGGGTTCGACGGCATCGAGCTGTTCGAGGCCGACTTCATCAACTTCAAGGGCACGGCCACCGAACTGCGCGGCATCGTGGCCGACCTCGGCCTGGCTATCGACCTCTACCAGCCCTTCCGCGATTTCGAAGGCATGCCCGAGCCGCAGTTCCGCCGCAGCCTGGAGCGCGCCGAGCGCAAGTTCGACCTGATGGAAGCGATGGGCGCGCCGATGGTGCTGTGCTGCTCGAACACCTCGCCGCTGGCCATGGACGACCCGGCTCTCGCCGCCGCGCAGTTGCACGAACTGGCCGAGCGTGCCGCGCGCCGCAACCTGCGCGTGGGCTTCGAGGCGCTGGCCTGGGGCCGCCACACCTCGCTCTATGGGCAGGCCTGGAACATCGTGAAGCAGGCGGATCACCCGCACCTCGGGCTGATCCTCGACAGCTTCCACACGCTGTCGCTGAAGGACGACCCGGCGGGCATCGCCGACATCCCGGGCGAGAAGATCTTCTTCCTTCAGATGGCCGATGCGCCGCTGCTTGCGATGGATGTACTGCAGTGGGCGCGCCACCACCGCTCGTTTCCGGGGCAGGGCGATTTCGACGTGACCGGGTTCTTCACGCAGGTGCTGCGCGCGGGCTACACCGGGCCGCTGTCGCTGGAAATCTTCAACGACATCTTTCGCGAGACGCCGAACCGGCGCACCGCCGTCGATGCGATGCGTTCGTTGCTGTACCTGGAGAGCGAAGCGCGCCAGCGGCTCGCCGCGGTGCAGCCGCAGCAGCACGTGGAGCTTTTCAATCCGCCGCCGGTGGCCGCGCTTTCGGGGCTGTCGTTCATCGAGTTCGCGGCGAACGAAGCCTCGGCGCTCACGCTCGACACGCTGGTGCGGCAGCTCGGCTTTCGCCGCATCGGCAAGCATCGCTCCAAGGCCGTGACGCTGTACCGGCAGGGCGAGATCAACTTCATCGTGAATGCGCAGCCGGACTCCTTTGCGCGCGACCGTTTCGAGGCGCATGGCACCTCGGTGTGCGCGCTGGGCGTGCGCTGCGCCGATCCGCTTGCAGCAGTGGAGCGCGCGACCGCGATGCGCTCCAAGCGCCACGACAGTCCGGTCGGCCCGAACGAGTTGCGCGTGCCGGCGGTCGTCGCGCCGGGCGGCAACCTCATTCATTTCGTGGCGGAGTCGCTGGGTGCGAACGGCCTGTACGAAGCCGACTTCATCCTCGAAGACGAGCTGCCCACCGCCGACAACGATGCGGGCCTCCAGCAGATCGACCACGTCGCCCTCGGCCTTGCGCTCGATCAGCTCGACACCTGGGTGCTCTTCACGCGCGCCGTGCTCGGCCTGGAGCCCGGCGAAAGCCTGGAACTCGCCGACCCCTTCGGCCTGATCCGCAGCCGCGGCGTCGCCAACGCCGAACGCAGCGTGCGCCTCGTGCTCAACGTGTCGCTGAGCCAGCGCACACGCACCGCGCGCACGCTCAGCGTGACCGGCGGCGGCGCGGTGCACCACATCGCGTTGAACTGCGAAGACATCTTCGAAACGGCCGCAAAGCTGCGCGCCAACGGCACGCGCTTCGTGCCGATTTCGGACAACTACCACGACGACCTCGCCACGCGCATCGACCTCGCGCCCGAGCTGCTGGAACGCATGCGCGCCGCGGGCGTGCTGTTCGACCGCTCGCCGGCCGGCGACTACCTGCACATCTACACCGAGAGCTTCGAAGGCGGCCTGTTCTTCGAGGTCGCGCAGCGCATCGGCGCCTACGACGCCTACGGTGCGCTCAACGCACCCGCGCGCCTGGCCTCGCAGGCGCAGGACTGATTTCTTTCCCCGTTCGACACTGACTCACCACTGGACATCACTGGAGACAACCCCATGGCCACTACAACAGCCAAAGAGCCCCAAGGCAGGCACCAGTCGAAGAAAGCCGCCGCAAGCGGCTGGATCGGCTCGGCGCTGGAGTACTACGACTTCTTCATCTACGCCACCGCGGCGGCGCTGATCTTTCCGCAGATCTTCTTTCCGAAGGGCGACCCGACGACCGCCATCGTCGCATCGCTCGCGACCTATGGCGTGGGCTATGTCGCGCGCCCCATCGGTGCCTTCGTGCTCGGCCACTGGGGCGACACGCACGGGCGCAAGCAGGTGCTGGTGCTGTGCATGTTCCTGATGGGCTTCTCGACCGTGGCCGTAGGCCTGCTGCCGACCTATGACCAGGTCGGCCTGCTGGCACCGGTGCTGCTGGTGCTGCTGCGCCTGGTGCAGGGCTTCGCGGTGGCGGGCGAGATCTCGGGCGCGAGCTCGATGATCCTGGAGCACGCACCCTTCGGGCGCCGCGGCTTCTTCGCGAGCTTCACGCTGCAGGGCGTGCAGGCCGGCCAGATTCTGGCGGCCGCGGTCTTCTTGCCGCTCGCGCACTACATGCCCGAAGACGCCTTCAACTCGTGGGGCTGGCGCATTCCGTTCCTCTTGAGCTTCCTGGTCATCGTGGCCGGCTACATCATCCGCCGCGAGGTCGACGAGACGCCCGCTTTTGCCGAAGTCGACAAGAAGGGCGAAGTGGCGAAGTCGCCCATCGTGCAGGCCTTCACCGACAGCTGGGCCGACATGCTGCGCGTGGTCTGCATGGCGCTCATGAACGTGATTCCGGTGGTCGCCACCGTGTTCGGCGCGGCCTATGCGGTGCAGGCGGCCTACGGCATCGGCTTCCAGAAAGACGTGTACCTGTGGATTCCCGTGCTCGGCAACATCCTCGCGGTGTTGGTGATTCCGTTCGTGGGCAACCTCTCGGACCGCATCGGCCGGAAGCCCCCGATCATCGTGGGCGCGCTGGCCTCGGGGCTGCTGTCGTTCGTGTACCTGTACGCCATCAGCATCAAGAACGTGCCGCTCGCGATCTGCATGTCGCTGCTGATGTGGGGCATCGTGTACCAGGGCTACAACGCGACCTTCCCGAGCTTCTATCCGGAGCTCTTCCGCACCCGCAACCGCGTGTCGGCCATGGCCATCTCGCAGAACATCGGCACCACCTTCACCGCGCTCCTGCCGGCGCTGTTCGCCGCCGTCGCGCCTCCGGGCTCGACCAATGTGTGGTTCACCGTGGGCGCGATCACCTTCGCGGTGACCATCCTCGCGGCCCTCGCTGCGATGAGCGCCCGCGAGACCTACCGCATCCACATGCGCGACCTGGGCGACCCCAATGCCGTGCCGGTGGACAAGGCCGAATACGAGCGCCTCCGCGAGCAGACGCTGTCGGACGCGCGGCTGGGCAAGGTCGTCTCGGCCTGAAGCCCGAAAACCTTGCCCGCACCAAGGGTTGTGGCGCCATGAAGAATGGCGCCATGACCACCTCTTCATCCCACCTCAAGATCGATTTCGTCTCCGATGTGTCTTGCCCCTGGTGCGCCGTTGGCCTGAGTTCGCTCGAGGCGGCGCTCAAGAGGGTGGCACCGGAGGTCACCGCGGAACTGCACTTCCAGCCCTTCGAGCTGAACCCGCAGATGCCGCCCGAAGGGCAGGACACCTTCGAGCACCTGAACCAGAAGTACGGCTCCTCGCGGGAGCAGCAAGCAGAGGCGCGCGAAATGATCCGCCAGCGCGGCGCGGCCGTCGGCTTCGAGTTCAGCCCCGAGGGCCGGCCCCGGGTCTACAACACCTTCAACGCACACCGGCTGCTGCACTGGGCCGAGCTCGAGAGCCCGGCCAAGCAGGCGGCGCTCAAGAAGCTGCTGCTCAAGGCCTACTTCACCGACAGCCAGAACCCCTCGGACCCCGAGGTGCTGGTGCGCGCGGCGACCGAAGCGGGCCTCGATGCAACGCGGGCCCGCGAGGTCCTGGCGAGCGACGAGTACGCCGCCGAGACCCGCGAACGCGAGCGCATGTACACCGATGCCGGCATCCACTCGGTGCCCGCGATCATCATCAACGATCAGCACCTGATCTCCGGCGGCCAGCCGGTCGAGGTGTTCGAGCGGGCGCTCAAGCAGATTGCGGGTGCGGAGCCGAGCCAGGTCGTGAGCGCCTGATTCGCCTGCTTTCGTTTCGGCTTGCAACGAAGCTGACCGCCAGCTTTACCTGACTGGCACCGAGGGGCCGTCAACCGCATCGGCCCGCTGCGGGTTGATCGGTTCATGATGAGTTCCATGCTGCATCCTGGCCGTCTCTGCATGGTGTCGGCCGCCATGGCGACAGCGCTGCTGGCGGCTTGCACGACCGGATCGCTGCGATCCGATGCGCCCCCGCTGTCTGTTTCGAGCACTGCGGCCGACAGCCCGGCCGCGCAACTGCAATGGCTCCATCGCGTGACCTGGGGCGCGAACGCCGGCAGCCAGGCCGAGTTGGCGAAGACCGGCCTCGCGCGCTGGATGGGGCGGCAGCTGAAGCCGCAGCCCGAACCCTTGCCCCCGGCCGCACAAGCGCAGATCGATGCGATGACGATCACGCGGACGCCGCTCGACCAGCTCGTGATCGGCCTCGACGCCCAGCGCAAGGCCGCCGATGCATTGCCCGACGAAGAACAGAAGAAAGCCGCGCGCCAGGCCTACCAGCAGGAGCTGACCCGGCTCGCCCGCGAGGCGCAGCAACGCTTCGTGCTGCGCGCGCTGTACTCGCCCAACCAGCTGCAGGAGCAGATGACCTGGTTCTGGATGAACCACTTCAACGTCAACCTGCGCAAGGACAACATCCGCGCGCTCGTCGGCGACTACGAAGAGAACGCGATCCGCCCGCATGCGCTCGGGAAGTTCCGCGACCTGCTCGGCGCCACGCTGCACCACCCCGCGATGCTGCGCTACCTGGACAACGCGCAGAACGCCGCCAACCGCATCAACGAGAACTACGCGCGCGAGCTGATGGAGCTGCACACGCTGGGCGTGGGCGGCGGCTATTCGCAGGCCGATGTGCAGGAACTCGCGCGCGTGCTCACCGGCGTGGGCGTGAGCCAGCAGCCGCTCGACGCGGCGCCGCCGAACGTCCGGCCCGCGGTGCGCGCGGACTATGTGCGCAAGGGGCTCTTCGAGTTCAACCCGAACCGGCACGACTACGGTGCCAAGACGCTGCTGGGCCAGCCGATACAGGCGCGTGGTCTCGCGGAAGCCGACGAGGCGCTGGACCGCTTGGCGCGCGCGCCCGCCACCGCGCGCTTCATCTCGCGCAAGCTCGCGGTGTACTTCGTCGCCGACGAGCCATCGCCCGCGCTGATCGACCGCATGGCTGCCGCCTTCACGGGCAGCGATGGCGACATCGCAATCACATTGAAGGCGCTGTTCGAATCGCCCGAGTTCGCCGCTTCGCTCGGCCGCAAGTTCCGCGACCCGGTGCATTACGTGATGGCCGGGGTGCGGCTCGCCTACGACGACCGCGTGGTGCTCAACGTGAGCCCGATGCTGGGCTGGATCAACCGCATGGGCGAGCCGCTGTATGGGCACGAGACGCCCGACGGCTATCCGCTCAACGAGGCCGCATGGGCGAGCGCGGGGCAGATGAACACGCGCTTCGAGATCGCGCGGGCCATCGGAGCGAACGGTGCCGTGCTGTTCCGCGCCGACGAAAAGGCGCCGCTGGAGAAGCCCGCGTTTCCGCCACTGGCCGAATCGAGTGCGGTCCGCGCGATGCAGGTCGGGCTGAGCACCGATACGCGCGAAGCGCTCGCGCAAGCGAAGACCCCGCAGGAATGGAACACCTTCCTGCTCGCATCGCCCGAGCTGATGCGTCGTTGAGGTTTTGTTTTTTCTCCCTCTGGGGGAGGGCAGGGGTGGGGGCAAGCGGCGTTCGATGAAGCGCCGTGGCGGATCGAATGCCGTCGAGCCCCCATCCCAACCTTCCCCCAGAGGGGGAAGGAGCAAGGCAGAAGAAAGGAACACATGTGATGCAACGCCGAGAACTCCTGAAGCTGATCGCCGCCGCACCGCTCGCGGGCGCCGCCGGTCAATTGATCGCCGCGCCTTCCGCCGAGGGCGCCAAGCTGCTCGTCGTGTTCCTGCGCGGCGCCTACGACTGCACCAGCCTGCTCGTGCCGACCGCCGGCGATTTCTATTACGCCTCGCGCCCGAACATCGCCATCGCGCGACCGGGCCAGCCCAACGGCGCGCTGCCGCTCGACAGCAACTGGGGTCTTCACCCCGCGCTTGCGCAAAGCGTGATGCCGCTCTTCCAGCAGAAGCAGGCCTCGTTCATCGCCTTCGCGGGCACCGACGACCTCACGCGCAGCCACTTCGAAACGCAGGACTCCATCGAGCTCGGCCAGGCGCTCGACAAGCGGCGCGACTACCGCTCGGGTTTTCTCAACCGACTGGCTGGCGTGCTCGGCGGCGGCCCGGTGACCGACGTGTCGCCCATCTCCTTCACCGACCAGTTGCCCATCTCGCTGCGCGGCGAGGCCAAGGCCGCCAACATGGCGCTCGCGGGCAATGCGCGTTCCAGCATCGATGCGCGGCAGAGCCAGATCATCGCGGCCATGTACCGCAACACATCGCTTGCGCAGCCCGTGGCCGAAGGCTTTCAGGTGCGCGACGAAGTCATGCGCGCGGTGCAGGCCGAGATGGACGCGGCCAGCCGCAATGCGATGAGCGCCAAGGGCTTCGAGCTCGTCGCGCGCCGCATGGCCGTGCTGATGCGCGACCGCTTCGACCTGGGCTTTGTCGACGTCGGCGGCTGGGACACGCACGTGGGGCAGGGCGCCGCCACCGGCTACCTCGCCAACCGATTCGAAGAACTGGGCCGCGGCGTCGCCGGCTTCGCACAGGAGATGGGCGAGGACGCCTGGCGCCAGACCGTGGTGGTCGTCATCAGCGAATTCGGCCGCACCTTCCGCGAGAACGGCAACCGCGGCACCGACCATGGCCACGGCAGCGTCTATTGGGTGCTCGGCGGAGGCCTCTCGGCCGAGGCGGGCGGGCGCATCGTCGGCGAGCAGCAGGCGCTGACGCAGGCCACGCTGTTCCAGAACCGCGACTACCCGGTGCTCAACGAATACCGGGCGGTGTTCGGTGGATTGTTCAGGCGGATGTACGGGCTTTCGCCCGCGCAGCTCGGGCGGGTGTTCGAGGGCGTGGCGCCGCGGGAGCTGCGACTGGTCTAGAGGCCCGGCGGACCAGGCCGCGGGACCCCTCCGCCTCTGACGCTGCAGCTCACCCGCGCGTCACGTCGATCACGGCCTTCGCGAACACCTCGGGCGCTTCCTGCGGCAGGTTGTGGCCGATGCCGCCGCTCGCCAGCCGGTGCTCGTAGCGCCCCGAGAACTTCTTTGCGTACGCGCTGGGTTCCGGGTGCGGCGCGCCGTTGGCGTCGCCTTCCAGCGTGATGGTCGGGACGCCGATCACCGGCGCCTTGGCGAGCCGGTCTTCCAGCGCCTGGTACTTCGCCTCGCCGTCGGCGAGGCCGAGGCGCCAGCGGTAGTTGTGGACCGTGATGGCCACGTGGTCGGGGTTCTCGAAGGCGACGGCGCTGCGATCGAAGGTGGCCGCATCGAAGTTCCACTTCGGCGATGCGATTTGCCAGATGAGCTTGGCGAAGTCGTGGCGGTTCTTCTCGTAGCCGGCGCGGCCGCGCTCGGTCGCGAAGTAGTACTGGTACCACCATTGCAACTCGGCCGCGGGCGGCAGCGGCGCCTTGCCGGCCTCCTGGCTGCCGATGAGGTAGCCGCTGACCGACACCAGCGCCTTCACGCGCTCGGGCCACAGCGCGGCCATGATGCAGGCGGTGCGCGCGCCCCAGTCGCAACCCGCGACCGTGGCGGTCTGGATCTTCAGCGCGTCCATCAGCGCGATGATGTCCACCGCCACCACCGACTGCTGCCCATTGCGCGGCGTGTCGGCCGACAGGAAGCGGGTGGCGCCATAGCCGCGCAGGTACGGCACGATCACGCGGAAGCCCGCGGCGGCCAGTTGCGGCGCGACGTCCACGAACATGTGGATGTCGTAGGGCCAGCCGTGCAGAAGAATCACAGGCGCGCCATTCGCCGGACCGGCTTCGTAATAGCCGACGCTCAGGCCGTTGGCCTCGATGCGCTTGAGCGGCTCGAGGTGCCTCGCGCCGCCCGCGGCGGTGCCGGCGGATTGGGCAAAGGCGGGCACCATCGAAGTCATCTGGGCGGCGGCCACGCCGAGCGCGGCCTTGGCGAGGAAAGAGCGGCGAAGCAGCGGGGAGGAAGCGGTCATCGGGAACTCCTGGAAGTGTGTGTTGAGACACTCCGGAGGCGCAGTCGTCACTCAGTTGCCGCGCGCTCTCCGAAGGGATGGCGCGATTCTTCGATGCGAAGGCGGCTTGCCGATCGGCTTTCGTATGCCTCTGTATCCGGGCTGCGTTGGCCAACAATAAATTTCAATCGCGGCAGTGTGCGGGGCGCTGCCTATCGGCGCGGGCGTGCGATCGACGGCTCGCCAAGGCCGTCGCGTCGCCCGGAGTCTTGCGGGCTTGGCGCCGCTAACCAATCGCGCGCCGCCCCACGCTCAGCGGATGTACTTGCCCCCACTGCGCGCCAGCGTCAGGTCGGTGAAGTGCGAACCGCTGCGATCGTTCTGGTCGATCGTCAGGTCGAAGCCGCCCAGGTTGAGATGGCCGAGGTTCTGCATGGCCGCGAGCATCGATGCGCGCGAAGGCGTGCCGTTGATCCGGCGCAGCCCTTCGACCAGCACCTGGGCGCTGATGTAGCCCTCCAGGCTCCAGTAGCCGATGCGGGTGTCGTCGGCGGCCTTCATCGCCTGCTGGTACTTGGCGACGATCGGGAACGCACCCACGGTCCATGGGTAGGGCATGACCTGCGTCACCGCGATGCTCACGCCCTGGGCAGCCAGTTCGCCGAACACGTCGCCTGCCGAGGAGATGGTGTAGAAGGTCGGCGCGCCGCCTTGCTTGCGGATTTCGCCGACCAGGTCCGCGCACATCTTTCCGGGGCAGAACATCACGATGGCCTGCACTTCCTTCGGCTTGAGTTCTTCGGCCGCCTTCTTCAGGTCGACCTTGCCGGGCGGCTGGTTGACGGCGGTGAAGAACTTCTGCCCACCCTTGCCGAGCAGCCCGCCCATGTGGTCGAACATCACCTTGGATTCGGGAATCTCCAGCGAGAAGAACCCGATCCGCTTGATGCCCAGCACCTGCAGGTGCGAGACGATGTGGCTCGTCTCGTCCTTGAAGCTGCTGCGCACATTGAAGACGTAGTCGTTGCCGGGCTGCCGCAGGCTGCTCACGCCGGTGGCCGGTGCAATGAACGGCACCCGGTTCTCGACGGCAACCTGCGCACCGGCCACCGAGGCCGGCGTGTTCACGAAACCGAAGAGGCTGATCGCGCCCGCATCGACCAAGGTCTTGGCGTTCGCGGCCGCACGCTCGGGCACGTACATGTCGTCCAGCGTGCGCAGTTCGACAAGGCGCCCCTTGACGCCTCCCGCACGGTTCACTTGGTCGATGTAGAGCCGGGCGCCCCCGACGAACGCCGTGCCCGCCGCGGCCGCGGGGCCGGTGAGAGGCGCCGACTGGCCGATCAGGATCTTCTCCTGCGCCGAGGCGACCAGCGTGACGGTCAGGGCGACAAGGGCGAGCAGGTGTTTCATTGACGAGGAGTGGTGAGTACGTGGCGGGAAGAAACGAACGGTCACAATTGTTCGCAGGCCCGCGTACTTTCGAACAGCGCGAAAAATGAGATGGAGCCGCTCGGTTTTCGATGCAATCAATGGGCGCATTGCACGCCCGGCCATCACAGAATAACGGTGGCCAGAACTCGCGGATACCATCCCGTCGCCGAAATCACTCCCCTCGCAGTACAACGACTCGACAACAGACATGCTGACCGCCCTCTACTACCTGCTGATGCTCCTGCTCGGATTCGCCTGGTACAAATTCGGGCAGAACCTGCTTCGCAAGGGATATCGCGATGAGCGCGACCAACGCACCGAAGGATTCGTCGGGCCGGTGGGATTTCTCTTGATCGCTGTCGTCGGTTGCTACCTCTTGTTTGCCTTGCTGCGCGCGCTGCTTCGCGCGGAGGTGCCGTGCATGGGCAAGGCTTGCCAGATGCAGGTCTACACCCTGGCGGCAAACCCCGGTGAGTACTGGGCCAACATGTTCTTCCTGGCGTGGCTCGTGCTTGGCCTCGGCTATGCGATGTATGTGACGCTCAAGGTCTGGTTTCGCGCGTAGGGTGCGTTGGTTGGCATTGCCACGGTGGCTATGGGCTGGTTCGCGGGCGAAAATGAACACTCGGACTATTGGCTGCAAACGGGTCAAGAGGAGATATTCGATGCGTGAAACCAAGGCCTCTGTGATCTCGCGCAAACTGCGCCGCTCCTGCGCTGTAGCGATTGGCCTTCTGGCCGGAGTAACTCTCGCAACGTCACCACGAGCTGCAGAAGATCCAGCGAACCAAGTTGCACCACCGAACACTTCGGTGTACCGGAACATCGCCGGTCGCGATCTTCGAGTTTTCGAATTTCCGCCTGCAGACATCGCGGGTAGCGCGCGGCCCGCCATCCTTTTGGTACAAGGCGGCGCATGGTCGCGCGGCAGCCCCGAACAGCTCTTCAGATCGGCGCGATACTTTTCTGAAAAAGGGTTTGTATCCGCGGTTGTCGAGTACAGACTGGCGGATGCAACGAGTTCGCCAGTCGAGTCGTTCTCGGACGTTTGCTACTCGCTCGCATTCCTGAGAAAGAATGCCGGCAGGCTTGGACTTGCGCCATCGAGGGTTGCACTCTGGGGAATCTCGTCGAGCGGCCAACTCGTGGCGTCTGCGGCGACGGTTGGCTGCGATTCTGCAGAGGGTAGCTCTGGCAATGGCGGCCCCGACGCATTACTGCTCGTCTCGCCTGTAGTGGATGCCGTCTCGGACGGGTTGTTTCGAGACCTGATGAAAGGACACGGAAAGCCTTCGTCTTTGTCCCCCACACACACTTTGACCAGAAGTATTGCTCCGACTCTCATCATGCAGGGCAACGCGGATCACACTACCCCGATCGAGCGGAGCAAGGTGTTCTGCGAACGAGCGCGAGGCTTGGGAAGCCGGTGCGAACTCATCGTTCTTGAAGGGCAGGGGCATGTGCTCGACAGACCAACTCGAGACGAGGTACTGGATCGCCAGGTCAGGTTTCTACGAGAAATGTGGCAATGAAAATGCCTACGGTTCACCAGGACTCCCGCAGCCCCACTTATCGGGATACGCCTATGTCTGCAACGGGCCCTGCGGCCTTCACGCCCTTTGGCTGGAGTCGGCCATAACCATCGTTCGTTGCCCAAGCGCAATGCGGCCCTAAGAGGTCGTTCATCAGGGACGTTTGATTTTCTTTCTGAAGCGCAGTTTCGGCTGCGAGGCAGCTCTCGCGGCTATCGATCAGGAGCCTTGGCTACCCGGCTACTAGCCAGCACAAACGGCTGGCTCCGGAGATCCATCGCTACGCCCGAGGCTGCTCCACCAACTGAAGCTCATTGCCCGCAGGATCGCGAAGCGTTGCAAGAACGCCGCCCCATTGCTGCCGCTCCGGAAGCCCGCTGAAGTCAACGCCGAGCGACGAAAGCTCCTTGTACTTCGACTGGATGTCCGCCACGTCGAAAGACAGCCCGGTGAAACGTCCGACCAGCACCCGGTCTTCTTCCGGCGCATCGTCCTCGACACGCTCGACCACCAGGCTCATCGGTCCGGCATCGAACACGCAGAAGCCCTGCTCGCGCCCATCGGCCTTCAGTTGCAGGCCTAGTACCTCTTCATAAAAGCGGGAGGCGTCGGCAAGGTCGCGGACAAAGATGCGTGCGGTGTGAAGCTGCATGGTCTCTCCTGGCAAGCGGATGGTGGTGGATGGGCTGCATGCTAGGCGCGTACTTCGCCCGCAACAAGGGGCCACGGCGCCGCGCACGAAACAGTCGAGCGGTCGATCGATGCGCGTGCGCACCACGCGGCCCGTGAAATTTATTGTCGTGAAAGCGCGCCCGGATACACAGGCATACGGTGTGCGCGCAGAGCAGGGTGCATCGCTCCAAGAATCGCCTTCGTCATCCACTCCTCACATCGAAAGACTCCCATGACGAAGACGTTCAAGTTCCAAACGATGGCCGCAATGCTGCTGCTCGCCGGCAGCACCCTGGCCTCGCATTTCGCATTCGCGCAGCAACCTCCGGGCATCGGGCGAACCCAATCGCTGAAGCACGACCTGGCCGATCCCGGCCGCGAAGCGATCCAGGTGCGCGTCGATTTCGCGCAGGGCGCTGCCTTCGGCTTTCACTCGCACCCCGGCGAAGAGATCGCGTATGTGCTCGAAGGCACCGTGCAGTACCAGTTCGAGGGCAAGCCGCCGATCACGCTCAAGGTCGGCGATTCGCTGTTCATCCCGGCGGGTACGGTTCACTCGGCGAAGAACGTCGGCAGCGACAACGCGGCGGAACTCGCGACCTATCTGGTCGAGAAGGGGAAGCCGTTGGTCGTGAGCAAGTGAGCCCCGGCGACGGCGCATCCGGTGCGGGCCGGCCTCGGGTCGACAATCCCCGCATGCCTCACGCCGTCTCTCTCCTTCGCGCCGCACGCCTTGCGCGCAGCGCCAAGCCCTTCCTGGCCCGCGGCGGCTTCAAGCGCGAGCGCTGCGCGGGCTGCCGGCTGCTGCCCAGCCATTGCATGTGCGCCTTGCGCCCGTCGGTGACCACGCGTGCGGGCGTGTGCCTGCTCATGGCGGACATCGAGCCGCTCAAGCCGAGCAACACGGGTTGGCTGATCGCCGATGTGGTGCCCGACACCTTCGCCTTCGGCTGGGCGCGCACCGAGACCGATCCCGCGCTGCTTGCCTTGCTGGCCGATCCGCAGTGGCAGCCCTACGTGGTGTTTCCCGGCCAATATGCCGCGCCCGAGCGCGTGGTGCACACCGTGCCGCTTTCGCTCGAATCGCTGGATGGTGCAACAGTGAAACGCCCGCTCTTCATCCTGCTGGACGGCACCTGGGGCGAGGCCCGCAAGATGTTCGGCAGAAGCCCGTACCTCGATGCGCTGCCGGTGCTGAGCCTGGAGCCCGAGCAGATATCGCAATACAAGCTGCGCCGCTCCGGGCGCGACGACCATTTCTGCACGAGCGAAGTGGCGGCCCTGTGCATGAACCTGGCGGGCGAGCACGTCGCCGAGCAAACGCTGGAGGCCTATCTGGCCGTGTTCACGCACCACTACCTGCGTGCGAAGAACCAGCAGCCGATCGTGTGGGATGGCGATGCGCACCAGCGGCTGCGCGAGGTGCAATGCCAGGAGCAGGCGGGCGCTACGGTTCCTGCCGTCCCATGAAGAACTCGACCGCCCGCGCAACGACCCACGGCACGATGACGTGGTCGCCATCGAAGGGCTGAAGCGTCAGGTCGTGCCCGCTCTCCAGCAGCCGCCGTGCATGCGGATGCGCACTGGTCTCGATGGGCAACTGGCTATCAGCGCGGCCGTGTCCCAGAAACACGCGGGGCTTTCCGGTCTGCGTGAATGCGTTCATGAAGCCCGCCGACAAGCCGATCACATGGCTCGCCACATCACCGTTGGTCACGCCGAGCGAGAGGGCGTAGCTGCCGCCATCGGAGAAGCCTGCGAACGCGAGGCGCGCGGGGTCGATGCGAAAGTGCCCGGCCACCGTCGAGAGCGCGCCGTCGAGCCGCTCCAGGTCGGGCCCGTGTCCGCCGACCACGATGTCCCACGTCGGGTACATCGATTGCGGCGCAAGCAGAAGAAACTTCCGCGCCCGCGCGTGCGCCACGAAATGCGGCAGCACCCGGTTGGCTTCACCGCCTGCGCCGTGGAACATCACCAGCAGCGGCAGCGGTGCATCTAGCGGTAAGCCCTCGGGCACCACCAGCACGGCTTCGCGTGCTTCGGCGAACGCAAGGCTGTGGCGCCCCGGCGGCAGCGGCGCTGAAGCGGGCAGAGCGCCCGGCCGGAAGGCCAGGCGGCCGGTGAGCGCGCCACCGAGCAGGCTGCCGGCATCGATCATTCGTCGTTCCTCGTCCGCGCGCCGGTTTGCGAAGCGCAGGCGATGCCGCGGAACACGGCGCATTGCGCGAACGCCTGCGTCGAGAGCGGAAGTTCCTTCCGGCGGCAGTACTTGCTGGTGAGCTTGAGCAGCTCCTTGATGTCGCGCCCGCTCGCACCGGCGTAGTCGGCCACCAGCCTGTCGATCACCGTGCCCGGCAGCTCCACGCCCAGTTGCGCCGACAGCGTGGACCAGAGGCGCCGCGCGTCGTCGGGGCCCGGCGGCTGGTAGTCGATGACCGCGATGCAGCGCGACAGGATCGCCTCGTCGATGTCGCCGTCGCGGTTGGTGGTCATGAAGAGCAGGCCGCTGAAGTATTCGAGCGTGCGCAAGAACTCCGCCACGATCGCGTTGTGCTGCAGGTCGTTGTCGCGCCGGCGGATGTACACGTCGGCCTCGTCCAGCAGCAGCACGCAATCCCACCGCGCGGCACGCTGCAGGATCTTCGTGAGGCTGGCCTCGACCGAGTTGGCCGTCACGCCCAGTTGGCCCGAATGCACGCGGTACAGCGGCTTGCCGACCACCTCGGCATAAACCTCTGCCGTGAGCGTCTTGCCCAGGCCCGGCGCGCCCTTGCACAGGATGGTGGTGCCGCCCGACTTGCCGGGCACCACGTCTTCCACGAGGAAGCTGCGGTCGGCCGTGAGGATGTCGATCAGGTCGCGATGCGCCTGCGGCAGCACCAGCCGCTCGCGCAGTTGGGGTTGATATGTGTAGGCCTGCACATGCTGCGCATGAACCCAGACGTTGCGGTGCCAGTCCAAATGAAACAGATGCAGATAGCAGTGCTGCGGAATGCGGTCGAAGCCGCTGGCGACGCCGCTCTCGCGCCAGTAGTGCGCGTCGGCGGCCGGGTCGAAGCGGCGCCGCAGCAGCTCTTCGTCGTTCACGCAGCGCACGGTCGCGCCTTCGGGCATCCGGTGGCACGACATGCCGGCCCGCGGGCCTTCGCCGGCCGTCCAGACGCAGCCGTCGACGCTGAACTGGGCGCCGAACTGCGGCTGCAGCCGCGTGAAGCATGCGAGCTGCTTGTCGTACTCGCGCTTGAACTCGGCGCACTCCTTGTGAAAGCCGTGGTCGGCGAAGAGGCCGGCCAGCGTGCGGCCGGGCAGGTCTTCCGCGTAGAAGCTCAGGCCCCAAGTCATGCCCGAGAAGCGCAGCCGCGGCTCGGTGGGCGGCTCGCGGCCGGCCGCCTGCAGCGTGTTGGCCAAGAGGCCCACCAGCACATAGGCCTCGCCGTCCGTGGGCTTCACCAGGCGCACCGTGTGCACCAGCCAGGGAAGCAGCGCGCCGTCCTTGCCGCGCTGATAGAGCCAGCCGTCGATGAGGTCGCGGCGCAGCCATTCGATCAGCGCCGGCACCATCAGCTCCAGGCTCGGAATGGGCCGGGCGAGCGGTTCGCCGTTGAGGTTGTCCAGCGCGAGCAGCTGGAACACCAGGTCGCGCGCACCGGCGGCCATGCCGAGTTGGAAGAGCAGGTTGAGCGAGTGGCCGTCGAAATGCTGGCTGGACACGATGCGCACGCCGCTGCCGGCGCCATACCCACCCAACTGCAAGCCAAGCGGCGACTGCGCGCCGACCTGACCCTGCAGTACAGCGGCCAGCATTTCCGGTATCTCGAGTTCCACGGTGTCTCCTCGTGTTGCCTTCGATGCTAGCCAGCGGGGAGGGGACGGCGCTTGACCTGGGTCAAGACTGGGGGAGACTTTCGCTTCGGCCTGAAGGCCGAGGCCGACGGCAGCCGCAGCATTCGCAAGCATGCTCACCGTCGATGGCTCGCCCAACCGGGAGCCCAAAGCGTCTACTATTCGGCCCGGCGCCGGTCGCACTTTCGAGTGCATTTGGCGCGCGATTCGCATGAAGCTAACCGAGTCACAGCATTCGATTTTGGGGCGAATCGGATCTGTCGTTCAACCCTGTTGCCGAAGTCGTCGTCTGGGCGGAATCCGGGCGATCAGTCAAGAAATCGAGGTCCTGACGTCATGCCATATTCGATGATGGTTCTTGTCCCTCCTGTTCCAGATGACGACGCCGAAGCGATCGACTGGATTTTCGAACTCGACGAGTCGCTTGCAGCTCGGCCCCAGCCGCTCGATCAACGACTGAAGGACCTGGTTGCTGCGTTGGTGCGCATCTATCCCGAACCAAGGGATCTGCCCGATGAACGAGCAGACGAATGCGTTTGGGCGGAGTCTCCACTTGAGGGCAACGGCCACGGGAAGCTGCTTCACTTCGCACTTTCCGGACGGCATGACATCGATCCGCTGATTGCGCACATCGTGGAAGCCGCAAACAGCCGTGGCCTCATTGCTTTTGATGGCGAGACGCTGCATCGTCCTTGAAGAACCAGCCTATTGAGTGGCTTCAATCCGCCTCATCAAGATGTTCTCGTTCCGCCGCCGTCCTCCGATCAAGCTTCACCTCGGCGTGGTGCGCGTGGTGCCGCGTCGGGATGTGTGGCGCCACTTGGAAGCGGGGCTGCGGCAAGGCAAGGAACTGCGTCCGAGCCTTCTCGCCGTCCTCGGTGAATCGTTCGGGTATGCGGACGCGGCCGGTGTCGCAAACCCGGGCAATGGCGATGTGTGTGTGGACATCGCCGTTGAAAGTCACTCCCGCGGCGGCTTTACCGACTTCGCCCTTGATTTCGCCGCGCTGCCGCTGGGCTGGAGACCGAAGATTTGTCTTTGCGCACGGCTCTACGACATTCAAGACGGCAAGCAAAGAATGGTGGCCCGGGTCGTGGAGCGAATGGGGTGGGGCGAGTACCTTGTATCTCTCGCAAACTGGAGGGTGCTCATGGGCCTCGCGGACCCAGCCAGCGATGAGCGATTCGCGAAGATTCTTCTTCTCGCCGGGCAACGGTTGAAGAGAAAAATCGAAGCTTCGATTTCATCGGCCTGAACCAACCCTTTTCGAGGCAACTCATCTCCCGGAGCAGACATCTTGAGCATCATCTCGACTTTGAAGTCTTTGCTGTGGGGCGAAGTGAGCATGAAAGGAGTTTTCATTGAGAAGAATTCACTTCACTGAGGCCAGGGCGGTCGGATCACATCCCTCCTCTCGATTTGCGCTCGGAGCGATATTCGCAGGCGCGTTGCTTGTCGCTGGTGCGGATGTTCAGTCGCAACCTGCTGACGTATCGGGCGCCGACACGCAGAAGAGGACAACAGTCATCGGCTATCCGAGCGTCGCTGAGGCAATGCGGGTACTCGAGGAGACGCCGGGCTCTTCGGTAACGGTCACCGAGCCGGACAGGTGGACCATCATCAGTGAGCCGGGGCCTACCTATACGCAATGGTCATTTACACCCGCGGGCCACTACGCACATCCGGCTGTGGTCCGGCGTGGAATCAAGATCGCCGGGAGCGGCGGTGTTTTCATAGAAACAACTGCCTTGTGCGAGGCACAGAAATTGTCCTGCGACAAGTTGCTGGACGAGTTTCGGCAAATGAACGCACGCGCCAAGCAAGCCGTTCAGGAGCGTTTGCAGAACCCCGCGCCGCGTTGATGCGTTTGCATACATGCGACGTAGCCATGCCTGACGCTCATCGGGTGTCTCCGATTCACTCCGTCAAGTCAAATGCATGACCAATGAAGCCAACCATCTACAGGCCGCTGGTGGCTTCGCGTTTCGCATCTACATGGTGTGTGTACCCCGAAGCACAATGTTTTGAAGCCGCATATGAAGACATACAAGGAAGCTCGCGGGCATCGAGAGGATTTCACCGTGAAGTACCGTCTCTATTCGCCTTCCGAGGACGGCCGAAAAATCACGTTCCAGCATCTGCGCTGCGACTTCATGTACGAAAGCGATGACCCGATGAAAGGCGACCTCTTCATGATTCATCCAGAGTTTCTCGACGAACGCGGTGAACCGATCGAGGAGGGCGTTGCCGTTCCTCTGGAAGGAAGGGCCACCATGTGGATCTTGAATCCCGAGATGCGAATGTCTGTGCATGGATCTCGCGCCAGGGTTGGCGTGCGCGGACATTTCATGGAGGGGGCGAGAAAGATCGGTGATGTGGAGATCGAGCGGATCGTTGGGCTTCACGACAACGCGATCCCTCGTCCATCTGCGTAGGGCTGCGCTCGGCCACAAGACATCGCCCACCAACTTTGTAGGAATCTAAAAATGAGCTGGCCCCTTGAATGACAGGACACGGTCTATCGCTTATCTTTAAAGATAGGAGTAGGACTGTGAGTACGACTAGGAATACGGATACCGTCGAAGTGATCATGAGGGACCAGCGCCGCAGGCGCTGGTCCCTTGCAGAGAAGGCCGCGCTGGTTCGTCGAAGCTACGAACCTGGCATGAGCGTGTCGCTCGTCGCACGTCAGGAAGGCGTTGCCGCCAGCCTGCTGTTCCAGTGGCGCAAGCTGGAGCGGCAAGGGGCGCTGACGGCTGTATCGGCGGGCGAGGCTGTGGTGCCGGCTTCGGAACTGGCAGCCGCTCGTGCCGAGATCGCCAAGCTACAGCGCGTGCTTGGCAAGAAGACGCTGGAGAACGAGATCCTCAAGGAAGCTGTGGAGTACGCCGCGGAAAAAAAATGGATTGCGCGCTCGCCCTTGCTGGACGGGGACGGCCAGTGAAGGCCGTCTGCCAGGCCCTTGGGTTGGCGCGCTCGAACATTCATCGCTTGCAAGCTCGCCCCGAGTCCTGGATCGACGCCCGGACACGACGCACGGCGCCTGCAAGCGACGTGGCCTTGCTCGACGAGATCAAGGCCCAGATCACCGAGTTGCCGACCTATGGCTACCGGCGTGCCTGCGCGTTGGTGAACCGGCATCGAGCCACCACCGGTGCGACGCGAGTGAACGCCAAGCGCATCTACCGCGTGATGGCGGCTCATGCATTGCTGCTACCGAAGGCGCCGAGACGGCGCCAGTCCAGCCGGCCCCATGAGGGCAAGGTGGCCGTCGCGCACAGCGACATGCGCTGGTGCTCGGACGGCTTCGAGATCAAGTGTGATTTGGGGGCAGACCGTGACCGCGACCTTCACCAAGGACTGCTGCGACCGTGAGATCCTGGCCTATCGGCATGGGAGGGCAAAGGGCTGCCGGGCGAGCCGGTGCGCGAAATGCTCATCGAGGCCGTGGAGAAGCGCTTCGGCGGCGTCGAGGGTGTTCCCAGTACCCACGTCTTGGAGTTCCTCTCGGACAACGGGGGCGCCTACATCGCTGCCGAGACCCGGCAGATCGCTCGACAACTGGGCCTGAGCCCAGTCAACACGCCCGTGTGCAGCCCCCAGAGCAACGGCATCGCCGAGAGCTTCGTGAACACGTTCAAGCGCGACTACGTCAGCCGCATGGACCTTGCCGATGCGAGAACGGTGATGGCGCAGATGGCCGCAGCCTTCGAGCACTTCAATGAGGTGCATCCGCACTCGGCATTGAAGATGAAATCACCCAGGGAGTTCTGAATCGCCCCGGCTTTTGTGGAGGCTCAACACTCTGAGAGGATTGAGCCATGAAGAAGTCGAACAAGTTTTCACCCGAGGTGCGTGAGCGCGCGGTGAGGATGGTGCAGGAGCACCGCGGGGAGTACCCGTCGCTGTGGGCGGCAGTCGAGTCGATCGCACCGAAGATCGGCTGTGTGCCGCAGACGCTGAACGAATGGGTCAAGCGCGACGAGGTCGACAACGGCGTTCGAGAAGGCGTGACGACCAGCGAGGCCCAGCGGATGAAGGAGCTCGAACGCGAGGTCAAGGAGCTGCGCCGAGCCAACGAGATCCTGAAGCTGGCGAGCGCGTTTTTCGCCCAGGCGGAGCTCGACCGCCGGCTGAAGTCCTGAGGGATTTCATCGACAAGCATCGCGGCACCTTCGGGGTCGAGCCGATCTGCAAGGTCTTGCAGGTCGCCCCGTCGGGCTACCGGCGGCACGCGGCGCTGCTGCGTGAGCCGCACAAGCGCTGCGCCAGAGCACACCGCGACGATGTCCTCATGCCGGCGATACAGCGCGTCTGGCAGGCCAACATGCAGGTCTATGGCGCCGACAAGGTCTGGAGGCAACTGGCACGCGAAGGCACGGCTGTGGCCCGCTGCACAGTCGAGCGTCTGATGCGGCGCCTGGGGCTGAGAGGCGTAATGCGCGGCAAGGTGGTGAAGACCACGATCAGCGATGCCAGAGCACCATGCCCGCTGGATCGTGTCAACCGGCAGTTCCGAGCACAGCGCCCGAACCAGCTATGGGTCTCGGATTTCACGTACGTGTCGACATGGCAGGGCTGGCTGTACGTCGCCTTCGTGATCGATGTGTTCGCCCGACGCATCGTGGGCTGGCGGGTCAGCAACTCGATGCGCACGGACTTCGTGCTCGATGCTTTGGAGCAAGCGCTGTACGACCGTCAACCCGAACGCGACGGCAGCTTGATTTGTCACTCCGATCGCGGGTCGCAATACGTCAGCATCCGATACACCGAACGGCTTGCAGAGGCTGGCATCGAGCCATCAGTGGGAAGCAAAGGCGACTCCTATGACAACGCCCTGGCCGAGACGATCAACGGCCTCTATAAGGCCGAGTTGATCCATCGCCGAGCACCGTGGAAGACCAAGGAGGCGGTGGAGTTCGCGACGCTCGAGTGGGTGGCCTGGTTCAACCACCATCGCCTGCTCGAACCCATCGGCTACATCCCGCCTGCAGAAGCTGAGGCAAACTATTACCGGCAACTCGCCAGTCAGACCGCCAAGATGGCGGCTTGACTTAAACCAATCGGCCTCCATGAAAGCCGGGGCGATTCAGTTCAGGCAGCATCGCGCTGCCAACCAGCGTCTTGCTCAGATCGAGCAGACGCTACATTGCGAATAGCCCGTGTCCTGAAATACGGGGGCAAGATCAAAAACGTGCTTACTCTGGTCCAGCGAATATTGAGTTCGCGGCGCAAATGCAGGCTCCAGTCGGAGCCGATCTTCAAGCCATACCAAGCCGTGTCGAAGGCCGGGTTGTTCGAAGTTGAAATCAAGGCCGGGTCGAAAAACTGGAGCAACCTGTCATGACGAACGCCAACACCGCAGACGCACCTGCCGAGCCCTTCCCATCCCTGACAACCCCCCGCCTCACGCTGCGCGAGATCGTCCCGACCGACGCAGCCTCCTTGCTCGCCATCCACGGTGACCGCGAGGCCATGCGTTGGTTCGGCAACGATCCGATCGCGAGCCTGGCGGAAGCCGAGAAGATGGTGCAGACCTTCGCGGGTTGGCGCCAACCGCCGGTCCTGGGAACCAGATGGGCGATCGAGCGCAACCAGGACCGCCGCCTCATCGGCACATGCGGCTTGTTCCGATGGAACAGGAACTGGAAAAGCTGCACCGTAGGCTACGAACTCGCACGCGATGCCTGGGGCGATGGCCTGATGACGGAGGCGCTAGTTGCCGCTTTGCCTTGGGGGTTCGAATCGATGGCGTTGAATCGCATCGAAGCCCAGGTCCATCCGGAGAACGCAGCCTCGCTGAAGCTTCTGCGGCGACTGGGCTTCGTCGAAGAAGGACGCCAGCGGCAGGCCGGCTTCTGGTGGGGCGAGCATCACGACCTGGTGCAGCTCTCGTTGCTGCGCCACGAATACTCGAACGGGAAAAAGCAATAGAGCCAGACTGCCCGGGCCGTGGCGCTGTGCGTTGATGAAGACCCAAGCAGAGAGAGAGGAAATCATCGCGCGTCCGTGTGACGTGGGCGAAGTCGGCCTCCGGGTTGCAGGGCAGCGTCTTGAAGATGCTCTGTTTGGGCGTAATTGAACACATGGATGGATAATGTGGCCGCCTTTTTATCCGTCTTGAGTGAATGGATTTCAATGAACCAACTCCTCGCAATGCGGGCTTTCGTACGAGTGGTGGACACGGGTTCCTTCAGCCGCACCGCGGATCAATTGGCACTTCCGCGGTCGACGGTCAGCAAATTGATTACCGATCTTGAAAAGCACCTGAACATCAAATTGATGCAACGGACCACGCGCGCGGTGACTCCCACATCGGACGGTATCGAGTATTACGGACACGCAATGCGCTGGATCGCCGAAATGGATTCGGTCGAAAGCGCAGTGCGGGGTAAAAAGGTCAAGCCGAGCGGGCATCTGAGAATTGATGCGCCAGCGGTATTTGCCAATAGCCTGCTGATTCCCGAATTGCCGGACTTTCATCGCGAATATCCCGAAATTACCGTTGCAGTCGGAATCAGCGACCGGCCATTGAAGATCGTGGAAGAGGGCGTGGATTGCGTAATTCGCGCTGGCAGGCTCGACGATATGGCAATGGTTGGGCGAAGGGTGACCGAACTTCAATATGTCACCTGCGCCGCGCCGGCTTATCTGGATTGCAAGGGAATTCCCTCTTCCCCAGAAGATCTTCAATTGAATCACGCCGCCGCGTGTTATTTCTTTTCGACAGGGAAACCGGAGCTTTTGATATTCGAACGTGGAAATGAGCGCTTCGAAATCGGCAATTGCGTCTTCTCGACCAACGAAGGCAATGGCCTGAAGGAAATGCTGTTGGCGGGCCTGGGCGTCGGGCAGCATTTCAGGCGCATCGTCCAGCCTTATCTGGATTCGGGTGAATTGGTGGCGGTTCTGGAAGATTGGTCAAGGCCCGCAATGCCTTTTCATATTCTTTATCCACCCAATCGCCACCAGAATGCCAGATTGAAAGCGTTTGCCGATTGGGTGGTTCAGAAATTCGGAGTTGATCTGCCCATTACGGAATAATTGCGGTCACGCGAATTTCGATATGCATATCCGGATGCGCGAGGGATGCGACATCCAATTCCGTCCAGATAGGCGCGTGGTTCGGCATGTATTGACGATAAAGTCTGGCCATCGTTTCATTGACCACCGGCGGAAATCCGCCGACGTGGTATGAATTGACGTGAACGACGTGCTCCCAACTGGCGCCGGCAGTTGCCAGCGTCCGCTCGACATTCTTGAATGCCTGCGCAATTTCATCTTCAAGCGAATTGGGAAATTGCAGATCGTCGCTCCAGCCGCCTTGACCTGAGGTTTCCACGCGATTGCCGATCTTGACGGCTTGCGAATAATGCAATCTGTCGAGGAATTGCTTTCCATATCCGGGGGTGACGAATAATTCGGGTTTGCTCATTTCAATCCTTTCGGTTGTCCAATGACCTGAATGGTATGGACTTGCGAGCGAAACCGACAGCCGCTATTCATGGCATGACTGTTCATATGTATGGACAATCAGGCGCCTGGCACCGTCGGCCCAGGCAAGTTCGTACTTCCCCTTCCGTGGGCGCCATCCGCCGACGGTAAAGTCCCGGCACCCGGTCGCGGACGTTCCGCGATCTTTCCCTCGATTCCCTCCCGCTTCCCGTTCCCCGCACCTCCATGTCCAACCTCATCGTGCACGGCGGCACGCCGCTTCGCGGCCGCATCACCCCCTCCGCCAACAAGAACGCCGTGCTGCCGGTGCTCTGCGCCACCTTGCTCACTAACGAGCCGCTGCGGCTGCTCGGCGTGCCCGACATCACCGACGTGCGCAAGATCCTGGACATCTTCCGCACCCTCGGCAGCGACGTGCAGATGGACCACGCGAGCGGCACGCTCGAACTGCACCACCGCGAAACCGCGTTCGATGCGGCGCTGCATCGCCTGCCCGAAGAGATGCGCTCGTCGATCATGCTGGTGCCGCCTCTCCTCGCGCGCTTCGGCGTGGCGCGGCTGGAAGACAACGTCAAGGGCTGCACGCTGGGCGTGCGCGAGATCGATCCGCATGTGGAGGTCTTCCAGCGCTTCGGCGGCCAGGTGGAGCGCACCGAAGGCTCGCTGCTCGTGCACAGCGACGGCCGTCTGACGCCGACCGACCACTGGCTCGACTACGCCTCGGTCACGACCACCGAGAACTTCGTGCTGTGCGCCGCCGCCGCGGACGGCACCTCGACGCTCACCAATGCCGCCTCGGAACCGCACGTGCAGGAGTTCTGCCGCTTCATGGCGATGATCGGCGTGCGCATCGAGGGCATCGGCACCTCGCGCGTGACGGTGCACGGCGGCGGCGCGCTCACCGGCGGCGAGTTCCGCTTCGACGAAGACTTCCACGAGATCACGACCTTTCTCGCGCTCGGCGCCATCACCGACGGCGACGTGATCGTGCGCAACAGCGCGCCGTCGAACTTTCCGCTGCTGGACCGCACCTTCGCGAAGTTCGGCGTGCGCATCGAGCATGCGGACGGCTGGTCGCGCGCCATTCGCACCGGGCCGCTGAAGGTGCAGACGCCGTTCACGAGCAACGTGCTCACCAAGGTCGAGGCGGCGCCGTGGCCTTACTTTCCGGTGGACCTGTTGCCCATCTTCATCGCGCTGGGCGTGCGCGCGCAGGGCAATGCGATGTTCTGGAACAAGGTGTACGACGGCGCGCTGGGCTGGACCGGCGAGCTCTCGAAATTCGGCGCGCACGTGTTCTCGTCGGACCCGCACCGGCTCATCACCTTTGGCGGCAATCCGCTGACGCCGGCGGTGGTCGAGAGCCCCTACATCATCCGCGTGGCGATCGCGCTCTTCATGGTGGCAGCGAGCATCGAAGGGCGCTCGGAGATCCGCAACGCGACGCCGATCCGCCGCGCGCATCCGCGCTTCGTGGAGAACCTGCGCAGCCTGGGTGTGCAGGTGGAGTGGACGAGCGAGGAGTAACCGGGCGAGGCGGGCGCAAGGCGGCACCGTCCTACGCCTTTCGTTGGTCATCTCGACGTTTCCGGCGTCGGTGCCTGTCCAGACTGTGCAGCGGCAAGCCGCCAACACAGATCACAGATGCAGCACAACGAGGGCACACCCATGAAGACCGAACCCAAGCCCGGCGACAAGGTCGCCTGGACCACCTCGCAAGGAAAGACGACGGGCGTGGTGACCCGCAAGGTGACGGGCACCGCGAGCGTCAAGGGCCACACCGCGAAGGCGACGAAGGCCCATCCCGAGTTCGAGGTCAAGAGCAGCAAGTCGGGCAAGAAGGCGATCCACAAGGCCGAGGCGCTCCAGCGCAAGTGACCGGCACGAGGTCCGATGAGCCAGCGCACGGCGGCCCCGACCGTGCCGCGATGACCCCGCGGCCGGAGCGCTCCGCGGCTTGGCGAGACAATCGCCGGCATTCGACACAGAAGGAGCATTCGAATGACGACGCTGCAGAAGATCCTGGGCACCGAACTCCCCCTCATCCAGGCGCCGATGGCCGGCATCCAGGTCAGCGCGATGGCCATCGCGGTGAGCAACGCGGGCGGGCTCGGCTCGCTGCCCTGCGCCATGCTGAGTCCCGAGGTGATGCGCAGCGAACTCGCGGCGATCCGTGCCGGCACCGACAAGCCCTACAACGTCAACTTCTTCTGCCACACGCCGCCCGTGCCGAGCACCGAGCGCGAGGCCACCTGGCGCGCCGCGCTCGCGCCGTACTACGCGGAATACGGCATCGATGCGACGAGCATCCCGACCGGCCCGGGGCGCAACCCTTTCAGCGCCGACGTGGCCGATCTGCTGGCCGAGTTCAAGCCGCCGGTGGTGAGTTTTCATTTCGGGCTGCCGCCCGCCGAACTTCTGGCGCGGGTGCATGGATGGGGCGCGAAGGTGCTGGCCTCGGCCACGACGGTCGAAGAGGCGCTGTGGCTCGAAGCGCATGGCGCCGATGCGGTCATCGCGCAGGGGCTCGAGGCTGGCGGGCACCGCGGGCACTTTCTCTCGCATGACCTGACGAAGCAGCTTGGCACCTTCGCGCTGCTGCCGCAGCTGGTGCGCGCGCTGAAGGTGCCGGTGATCGCGGCCGGCGGCATCGCCGATGCGAACGGCGTGGCCGCGGCCATGGCGCTGGGCGCGGCAGGCGTGCAGATCGGCACCGCCTACATGCTGACGCCCGAGGCCACGACGAGCGCGATCCACCGCGCGGCGCTCAAAAGCGAAGCGGCGCGCCACACCGCGCTCACCAATCTCTTCACCGGCCGGCCGGCGCGTGGCATCGTCAATCGCGTGATGCGCGAGCTGGGGCCCATCGGCGCAGCCGCACCCGAATTTCCGCTCGCCACATCGGGCATCGCGCCGCTGCGCGCCAAGGCCGAGGCGCAGGGCAGCGGCGACTTTTCTCCGCTGTGGTCGGGGCAGAACGCCACCGGCTGCCGCGAGGTGCCGGCGGCCGAAGTGACGCGCGCGCTGGCCCAAGGCTTTCTTCAAGCATCCCGCTGATTCGTTCCATTCATGACCCAACTCCACCTGCCCCTCAAGTTTCTCGAACACAGCGCACAGGCCAACGTGCGCGAGCCCTGGCTGCTTGTGCTGATGCACGGCGTCGGCAGCAACGAGCAGGACCTGTTCGGCCTCGCGCGGCTGATGCCGCCGCAGTTTCATGTGCTGAGCCTGCGCGCGCCGTATGTGCTGTCGCCCGATGCCTATGCGTGGTTCGAGTTCGAGGTGCTGCCGAACGGCGAGCGCCGCATCGATGAAGAGCAGGAGCGCGAGAGCCGCTTCCTGGTCGGCGAGATGATCGATTCCGCCGCGCAGCAATTGGGCGTGCCGCCCGAGCGCATCGTGGTGGGCGGCTTCAGCCAGGGCGGGATCATGGCGCTGTCGTTGCTGCTCACGCAGCCCGCGAAGCTGCGCGCCGCGATGGTGTGGCACAGCCGGCTGCTCGCGCAGGTGGCGCCGCACATCGCGCCCGCCGAGGCCTTCGAGGGCAAGGCGCTGTGGGTGAGCCACGGCAGCGCCGACAACGTGATTCCGCCGGCCGCCGCGGCGGCCACGCGCGAGCTGGCGCGCACGCTGCCGCTGGCGTTGTCGGGCTCGGACTTTCCGGGCGCGCACGAGATCCGGCCGGCCGAGCTGCAGGGCTCGATCGCGTGGCTGCAATCGCTGAGCGCGCCGGCCAGCGCAGCCTGACCTGGGTTGTCACCGCGAGGGCGGTTGCGTCACAAGGCGTTACGAGCTTGTGGCATGACGCGGTGCCGATTGATGCAACATCGACCGGTCTCCTGCATCACACAGCCTTCAGCAAAAGGAAAGTGCCGCCATGACCGACAACGACTCCCCCGGCTCCAGGGACGACGCCCCCGACTTCAGGCCCCGCCGCGAAACGCCGATCGGCATGATCGTCGCCATCGGCCTCGTGGTGCTGGTGGCCGCGTTCTTCGGCTGGCGCTGGTACCAGCAACAGCAGAAGCCGCCCGAGCCCGCGCCGGTGGCCACTGCGCCGAACGACGGCCCCGCGCCGGCCCCTGCGGCCACCGAGCCCACCGGCCCGCAGAACCCCATCGAAGCGCTCGCACCGCCCGATGCCGCCTTGCCGGCGCTCGCCGAATCCGATTCGCGTGTGATGAAGGCGCTGGCCGAACTCCTCGGTGGCAAGCACGCTTCCGAATACCTGCGCTCCGACGGCATCGTGCGGCGCTTCGTCGCCACGGTCGACAACCTCGCGCGCGAGCAGGCGCCCGCCAGCGCGTGGCCGGTGCAGCCCACGGGGCAGCGCTTCATCACCGATGGCCCGCAGGGCGGCACGCAGACCATCGCGGCGAACAACGCGGCGCGCTACAACGGCATCGTGCTGCTCGCCGAAACGGTCGATCCGGCCAAGGCGGCGACGGTGTACGCCAAGCTCTATCCACTGTTCCAGAAGGCGTACGAAGAGCTCGGCTTTCCGGGGCGCTACTTCAACGACCGGCTCATCGCGGTGATCGACCACCTCTTGCAGGCACCCGAGCCCAGCGGCCCCGTGCAGGTGCGGCTGGTCGAGGTGAAGGGCGACGTGCCCTCCACGCGCCCGTGGGTGCGCTACGAGTACGTCGATCCGAAGCTGGAGGCCATGTCCTCCGGCCAGAAGATCATGGTGCGCATGGGGCCGGAGAACGAACGCAAGGTGAAGACCAGCCTGCGCGGGTTCCGCCAGCAGATCGCAACGGGCGAGCTGGCGAAGAAGAAGCAGCCCTGAGGCGGGGCTCGAACCGAGGCCGCGCGCCATGTAGGCGCAGGCCGATTGCGGTCGGCCGGGATGCCGCAGATGATGGCCCGACCTTCAAAAATTTCGAGGACACCGTATGAGCCTGCTGAGCGTCGACCTCTACCAGAGTGCCACCGATCCCGAGAAATTCCTGGCGTTGCCCACGGGCATCAACCCCGCCGAGCTGATGGGGCCGATGACCTTCGACCGCGACTATGCGCAGGTCAAGCGCTACCAGGAGGCCTTCGAATTCGATCCTTCCGGAACCTATGCCGGGGTCAACGCGGCCAAGATCGCCGCCGACATCCTCACGGTGAAGTGGGCGATGTACCGCCGCGAAGGCTGAGACCAAGTCTGATGAGGCGCTGAGACGGACAGGGCGCCGCGGCGCCCGCGCGTTCAGCCTCGCGCCGCTTCGGTTTCCTCGTACTCGCCCACCGGCACGCAACTGCAGAACAGGTTGCGGTCGCCATACACGTTGTCCACGCGGCCGATCGGCGGCCAGTACTTTGCGAGCTTGAGTTCGGCCAGCGGGAACGCGCCGAGTTCGCGCGAGTACGGGTGCGCCCATTCGGTGCCCAGCAGGCTGGCCGCGGTGTGCGGTGCGTGCTTGAGCGGGTTGTCTTCCTTGGGCCACACGCCTTCTTCGATGCGGCGGATCTCGCCGCGGATCGCGATCATCGCGTCGATGAAGCGGTCGAGCTCGGCCAGCGGCTCGCTCTCGGTGGGCTCCACCATCAGCGTGCCGGGCACGGGGAAGCTCAGCGTGGGGGCGTGGAAGCCGTAGTCGATGAGGCGCTTGGCGACGTCTTCGGCGGTGACGCCGCTCGTGTCCTTGAGCGGGCGCAGGTCCAGGATGCACTCGTGCGCGACGTGGCCCTTTCCTTCCGGTGTTTGGCTCGCGTACAGCGTGGGGTAGTGGTCCTTCAGGCGCGCGCTGATGTAGTTGGCGCTCAGGATGGCCGTTTCGGTCGCGGCCTGCAGGCCCTTGGCGCCCATCATCCGGCAGTACATCCAGCTGATCGGCAGCACGGCCGCGTTGCCCAGAGGCGCTGCGGAAACAGCACCCACGCCATTCGATGCGACACCGGCCGTCGCATGGCCCGGCAGGTACGGCACGAGGTCTTCGACCACGCACACCGGGCCGACGCCCGGGCCGCCGCCGCCGTGCGGAATGCAGAAGGTCTTGTGCAGGTTCAGGTGGCTCACATCGCCTCCGAACTCGCCCGGCGCGGCCACGCCGACCAATGCGTTCATGTTGGCGCCATCGACGTACACGCGGCCGCCGTGCTCGTGCACCAACTCGCAGAGCTCCTTCACGCGCGTCTCGAACACGCCGTGCGTGCTGGGGTAGGTGATCATCACCGCGGCCAGCTTGTCGCTGTGCTTCTCACAGGCGCGCTTCAGGTCGTCCATGTCGACGTTGCCCTGCGCATCGCAGGCCGTCACCACCACCTGCAGGCCCACCATCTGCGCGCTCGCGGGGTTGGTGCCGTGCGCCGACGAGGGAATGAGGCAGATGTTGCGATGGCCCTGGCCCTTGGCTTCATGGAAGGACTTGATGGCCAGGAGGCCCGCGTACTCGCCCTGCGATCCCGCATTGGGCTGCAGGCTGATGCCCGCGTAGCCGGTCGCTTCGCAGAGCCACGCGCGCAGTTGCGCATCGAGCTGCGCATAGCCCAGCTGCTGCTCGGCGGGCGCGAAGGGGTGGATGTTCGCGAACTCGGGCCAGGTGATCGGGATCATCTCGCTGGTCGCGTTGAGCTTCATCGTGCAACTGCCGAGCGGGATCATGCTGCGGTCGAGCGCGAGATCCTTGTCCGAGAGGCTGCGGATGTAGCGCAGCATCGCGGTCTCGCTCTTGTGCGTGTTGAACACCGGGTGGGTGAGAAAGGCGCTGCTGCGGCGCAGGTCTTCGGGCAGGCGCGGCGCGGTGTTGGCGAGGTCGTCGAAGCGCGGCATCGCGGTGCCGGCAGGCACGAACAGGGCCCAGAGCGTTTCGATGTCGGCGCGCGTCGTGGTTTCGTCGAGCGAAATGCCCAGGTGCTGCTGCAGCCGCTGGCGCAGGTTGACGCCCGCGGCGGTGGCGCGCTCGATGATCTTCGGCGTGTCGTCGCCGGTGCGGATCGTGAGCGAATCGAAGGCGAATTCATTGACCGGCGCGCGGCCCATCTGCGTGAGGCCTTGCGCCAGGATGGCGGTGAGCGCCGCCACGCGCTGCGCGATGCGGGCTAGGCCATCGGGCCCGTGGTACACGGCGTACATGCTGGCCACGACGGCCGGCAGCACCTGCGCGGTACAGATGTTGGAGGTGGCCTTCTCGCGGCGGATGTGCTGCTCGCGCGTCTGCAGCGCGAGGCGGTAGGCGGGCTGGCCGTGCGAGTCGACGCTCACGCCGACCAGGCGGCCCGGCAGCGACCGCTTGAACGAATCGCGGCAGGCCAGGTATGCGGCGTGCGGACCGCCGTTGCACAGCGGCATGCCGAAGCGCTGCGTGGTGCCGCAGACGATGTCGGCATCCCATTCGCCCGGAGGCGCGAGCAGCGTCAGCGCCAGCAGGTCGGCGGCCACGCAGAACGCGGCGTCGCATTGGTGGGCGTGGCCCGCGAGCGGACGCAGGTCGTGCACGTGGCCGGTGGTGGCGGGGTACTGCGCGAGCACGCCGAAGAATTCGCAGCTCGCCATCAGGTGCGGCAGCGTCTCGGAGACGGTGCTCACCTTGACCTCGATGCCCAGCGGCGCGGCGCGCGTCTTGATGACTTCGATGGTCTGCGGATGGCAGTCGCCAGAGACCAGGAACACGTTGCTCTTGCTCTTCACGCTGCGCTTGGCCAGCGTCATCGCCTCGGCTGCGGCCGTGGCTTCGTCGAGCATCGACGCGTTGGCGATGGCCATGCCCGTGAGGTCGCACACCATCGTCTGGAAGTTGAGCAGGGCCTCCATGCGGCCCTGCGAAATCTCGGCCTGGTAGGGCGTGTAGGCGGTGTACCAGGCGGGGTTCTCCAGCACGTTGCGCAAGATAACGCCCGGCGTGTGCGTGCCGTAGTAGCCCTGGCCGATGAAGCTCTTGAACACCTTGTTCTTCGACGCCATCGCCTTCAGCTCGGCCAGCGCCTCGGCCTCGGTCACCGGGGCCGGAAGGCGCATCGGCTTCGCGCGGCGGATGGCCGCGGGCACGATGCCGTCGATGAGTTCCGCCCGCGTTTCCGAGCCGATCACCGGCAGCATGCGCGCCTCGTCCGCCGCATCGATGCCGATGTGGCGGGCGAGAAATTCTTCGGCGTTCTCTAGTTCTTGCAAAGAGGGAAGGGCGGGAATCGGCATGGCGGTGAAGGCTCGAGGAGAAGAAGGAAAGGCGGGGAACGCGGGGGATCAGGATTCGGCGGCGAACTTGTCG
Organism: Variovorax paradoxus EPS; assembly: GCF_000184745.1. Lineage (NCBI taxonomy): Bacteria > Pseudomonadati > Pseudomonadota > Betaproteobacteria > Burkholderiales > Comamonadaceae > Variovorax > Variovorax paradoxus. The sequence continues at coordinate 2,534,245 of NC_014931.1, forward strand.
TAGGTGGCAGCGTCGAGCAGGGCGTCGAGCTGCGCGGGCTCGCTCAGCTTGACCTTGAAGAACCAGCCGCTGGCCAGCGGGTCGCTGTTGGCTAGCGAGGGGTCGGCGCGCAGCGCTTCGTTCACTTCGGTGATCTCGCCCGACACGGGCATGAACACGTCGGCCGCGGCCTTCACCGATTCGACGACGCCGGCGACTTCGCCCTGCGCGAAGGTCTTGCCGACTTCGGGCAGGTCGACGAACACGACATCGCCCAGCGCGTCCTGCGCATGCACGGTGATGCCGACGGTGGCGGCGCCGCCTTCGGCCGAGACCCACTCATGGTCCTTGGTGTACTTGATGCTCATGGGAAAACTCCTCGTGGAAAAAATCGAATAAGGGGATGCAGAGCCTAGCCGCGGTCAGCCGCGATCAGCCTCGGTAGTAGCGGGTCGGCACAAAGGGCATGGTCGAGACTTCCATCGGCACCGGCTTGCCGCGCACGATGGCCTGCACGCGCGTGCCGGGCTCGGAGAACGCCGTGGCCACGTAGCCCATCGCGATGCAGCGGTCGGCACTCGGGCCGAGCAGGCCGCTGGTGACGATGCCGATGTCCTGGCCTTCGAAGGATTGCAGCATCGTGCCGTCGCGCACCGGAATGCGCTCCAGCGCGACGAGGCCGACGCGCTTGCGCTTCAAGGTGTCGTGGTCGGTGTGGCCTGCGGCGCCGACGGTCGCGGCTGTGAGCTGGGCGAGGATCTTTCCCGCGCCCGGGAACCCGCCTTCGCGCGCACCGCCGGCACGGCGCACCTTCTGCATCGCCCAGTTGAGCGAGGCCTCGACGGGCGTGGTGGTGGTGTCGATGTCGTTGCCATAGAGGCAGAGGCCCGCCTCGAGCCGCAGCGAATTGCGCGCGCCCAAGCCGATGGGCTTGACCTCGGGCTGGGCCAGCAGCAAGCGGGCGAGGGCGTCGGCGTCCTTGCCGGCCACGGAAATCTCGAAACCGTCTTCGCCCGTGTAGCCGCTGCGCGTGACGAAGGCGGGGATGCCGCCGATCTGCACCGCGCCGCCCGTCATGAACACGAAGCGCTCGATGCCGGGCGACAGCCGTGCCAGCGTGGCCGCGGCCTGCGGGCCCTGCAGCGCGAGCAGTGCATGGTCGGGCAGGGGCTGCACCTCGCAGCGCGCGCCGATCTTCTGCTGGATGTGCGCGATGTCCGCCACCTTGCAGGCGCCGTTCACGATCACGAAGATCGAGCAGTGGCCTTCGTTGAAGAACATCAGGTCGTCGAGGATACCGCCCTCATCGTTCAACAGCAGACCGTAGCGCTGTTTGCCGGCGGGCAGGTCGATCACATCGACGGGCATCAGGGTTTCGAAGGCGGCTGCGGCGTCGGGGCCGACAAGGCGCAGCTGGCCCATATGGGAAATGTCGAAGAGGCCGGCCGCATCGCGCGTGTGCTTGTGCTCGGCCATGAGGCCGGCCGGGTACTGGACCGGCATCGAATAGCCCGCGAAGGGCACCATGCGGGCGCCGAGTTCCACGTGCAGGTCGTACAGCGGCGTCTTGAGAAGTTGGGTATGGGTATCGGGAGCGGAAGAAGCGGCCACGGGGCACTCCAAAGGGGCAGTCGAAATCCATGGCTGCAACGCCACGGGCCACCCCTGCTGTCCGCTTTACCTGAGAGATTCGCCCCACGATCGGGGTTTGCTCCTTCGGTGGGCCGGTGCACATGGTGCGATGGCCTCTCTCCAGCAAGGAAACGCCGGTGTGAACCGGCGCCTTGTCAGTCCTTTTGCCTGAGCGTTCGGGGATCCCCTGCGCCTTCGGCGGCCCCGTCGTGCGGGGCTCTCTCCTGACCCCGCCGAGTGTAGTGGACGAATCGCACGACTTCGAAACTCAACGGCGTCGGCGCGGGATTCCGGGCCTCGGCGTGGAGCAGCAGAACCGCACCAAGGCTTGGATAAATCCGTCTGGTTGGCCTCTTCTTTTGGCACTAGCATATTGGGCACACCAACACACCCCCAAAGGAACGCAAAGAATGACAGATGCCAGGAATATGAGCTTCGCGGATATCCAGAAGCGCATCCAGGAAATGGACAATGAACGGGCCCAACTGGAGCTGGCATTGCAGGCCAAGCGTGGAGAAGAATTAAAGGTGCTGGCCGATGCCTATGCGAAGAAGCTCGAGGCAGCCGGCTTCAGCATCCCGGAGGGCAAGGCCGCGCTGGACCCTTATGACAAATCGGGCGCAAAACGCACGCGTTCACCCAATGGCAGCCAGGCATCGGAAGCCAAGGCCTATGTGAAGGGCACCGTGTACAAGGATCCCAATTCCAGCGCGACCTGGACGGGGGGAACAAAGGGCCGCCAACCGCCGTGGCTCATTGCTGCACTCGAAGGCGCGCCGGACAAGGTCAAGGCTTACGAAAAGCTCGCCATAGGCGGCGACCACGTCAATAACGGTTGATGCGATTCCGGGCCAAGTTTTGCAGCCTCACACCGGCGATTGCCGAAGATTGCCGGAGTCGTCGGGGCAGTTCAGCATTTTTTCATAATGATCTGAATGAAATGCAAAAGCGGTGGACATTGCCGCGTCGAATTCAATACGCCGAACCGAATTGAAATTTGCGCCCTGGATATGCGGAATCAAATGAGCAAGGCCAATGTCTCGAACAATGACCGATGCCGCGAGATATTCAACGACGGCCTGAAATGGGCCATGGTGGACTTTCAATGCACCAGTTCCGCGGGCGGCAGCAGCCGCTCGATGCGCTCCCGCAGCGATTCGGCCCGCTCGGCGCCGGCCGTCTTCTCGATTTCGCTGAGCATCAGCGCGGCGATGGTCAGCATCGCCTCGCGGTCGCGGGCTTCGCGCAGGGCGTCGCGCATCTGCAGGGCGAACTTGGGGTCGCGCCGCACGAACATGCGCTCGCAGATGTCGAACAAAAACATCCGCGTGGTGGCCAGCGAGCGTTTGCCGTCGAAGGTGTCGGCCGAGGTGGCGATGCGGATCGGGTCGGCCGCGGGCACCGGCATCGGGGTTGGTACAGCCGCAGCAGCCGCAGCAGCAGCGGCCATCGCCTGCGCATCCTGCAGATAGCCCCTGCTCATCAGCGCCTGAATCGCCTGCTCCGCCTCGGTGCGGTTCGCGAACAGCGGGCTGAAGTCGGTCAGCGAGCGCCGGCCGTCGGCCATCAGCAGCAGGGCGCGTTCACGCTGGCTGAGCGTGCGCTGCCCGCCCTGGAGTTCGTCGCGTGCCTTGTCGGTCTTGGTGGGAAACATGGCTGCCACAGCTTTCGAAGATCGAAGGCTGCAGCATCGTTGCGAGCGGTGACATCTTCATGAACCTGTTCGGCTTACAGGGAGATTACCGCCGCCGCCCCATCGGACGCTCAAGTCTTCAGGCGCCGGTGCTTTCCTTGCGGATCAGCCACTTGTCGCCCACGCGCTGCAGCTCCAGCGTCTTGCGGTCGGTGCTCTTGAGCTTGTCGGCGGTGTAGACCTGCTTGAAGCGCGCGCTGGCGGTCTGGCCGTTGACGCTGATGACGAGGTCGTCGACCGTCACGCTGATCTTCGACTTGTTCGAGATGCGGGTGCGCCGCTCGGCTTCCCACTGCTTCTTGTCCTGCTTCCTGGCCGGTGTGAAGTCGGGGGCGTAGGCCGCGAGGTAGCGGTCCACGTCGCGTGCGGACCAGGCGTCGGCCCAGGCGCGCACGGCGGTTTCGATTTCGGCGATGCCCGCGCTGGGCGCTTGCGCGGGAGCGGCTGCTGGCGCAGCCGGCGCCGGCGTTGCCGCTGCAGCGGCCGCCGATGCGGCAGGTGCTGGTGGCTTTGCCGCAGGGGTCGTGGCGGGCGTGGCAGCCAGTGCGGCCGTGGACAGCAGCCCTGCGGCGAGCAGGCAGGTGGCGAGTCGGTTCATGGAGCGGTTCCCTCGGTTGTCGGTTGTTGGCGTGGCGCCGATTCTGGCAGCGAACCGCTGCAGAGGCAGCGGCGCCGCTACTTGAACCCGAGCGCCCGCGGCAGCCAGGTGCTGAGCGCCGGCACGAAGGTCAGGATCATCAGCACCGCGCCGTGCGCCCACAGGAACGGCACCAGCTCCTTCACCAGCGCCGACATCGGCACCTTCGACACGTTGCAGGTCACGAACAGCAGCCCGCCGACCGGCGGCGTGATCATCCCGAGCGTGAGGTTGAAGATCACGATCATCGCGAAGTGCACTGGGTCCACGCCCAGCTTGATCGCGACGGGCGCGAGGATCGGCGCCAGCACCATCACGCCCGGCAGCGGCTCGATGAAGATGCCGAACAGCAGCAGGAACACGTTGACGATGATGAGGAACATCCACGGCGAGAGGTTCATGCTGATGAGCCATTCGGCCATCTGCTGCGGAATGCCCTCGATGGTCAGCACCCATGCGAACGAGGCCGAGAGGCCGATGATGATCAGCACCGAGGCCGAGAGCAGGGCGGAGCGCGAGAGGATGTCGGGCAGCATCTTCCACTCGAGCGTGCGGTAGATGAACTTGCCGCACACCAGCGCATAGAACACCGCCACCACCGAGGCTTCGGTCGGCGTGAACCAGCCGGCACGCATGCCGCCGAGGATCACCACGGGCAAGAGGATCGCGGGAATCGCCTTCCAGGTCGTGATGAGAATTTCGCGCAGCGGCGGCGTTTGCCCGTCGCCCTTGTAGTTGCGCTTCTTCGACACGTAGAAGTTCACCACGCACATCGCCACCGCGATCAGGATGCCGGGCAGGATGCCGGCCGCGAAGAGGGTGCCGACCGAGACCGTCTCGTCCTGCAGCGCATAGATGATCATGATGATCGAGGGCGGAATGATCGGCCCGACGATCGCGGTCGAGGCCGTGAGCGCCGCCGCGTACGAACGGTCGTAGCCGGCCTTGTCCATCATCTTGATGAGCATCGATCCCGGCCCCGCCGCATCGGCCAGCGCCGAGCCCGAGATGCCCGAGAAGAAGGTGAGCGACACCACGTTGGTATAGCCCAGGCCCCCGCGCCGGTGGCCGACGAACTGGCCCGCGAAGCGCAGCAGCACCTCGGTGAGCGAGCCGCCGCTCATGAGCTCGGCCGCGAGGATGAAGAAGGGCACGGCCATCAGCGGAAAGCTGTCGATGCCGGTGAAGGTTTCCTTCAGCAGCACCATCAGCGGATAGTTCTCCGCGAGGATCAGTGTGGTGACGGTCGAGAGCCCGAGCGCAAAGGCCACGGGCACGCCGATGGCCAGGAAAATGCAGGCCGAGACGATGAGAACGATGCTGGCATCCATGGTCGTTCTCCTTACAGCGACGCCGAGGCGTTGGCGTCGAAGTGGGCGTCCGACGCGAACTCGCGCCGCAGCACATAGCCCCGCACCACCAGCAGCCAGTGCACGATCAGAAGCGCGCCGCCGAACAGCATCGCGCTGTAGATGTAGGCGAACGGAATCTGCGTGACGGCGGTGAGCTGGAACATCGTGCGCTGCATGTAGAGCCAGCCGTACCAGACCATGAAGCCGAAGAAGGCGAACAGCAGCGCGGCGACGAAGGCGCGCACCGCGATGGCGCCCGCGCGCGGCAACGCGTCCTGAAGGTTCTCGACCGCGATGTGGCCGCCGTAGCGCAGCACCGGCCCGGCGCCGAGGAATGTGAGCCAGATCATCATGTGGCGCGACACCTCTTCGGCCCACTCGAGCGAATTGCTGGTGGTGTAGCGCATGACGACGTTGGTGAAGATGATGACCGACATGGCGGCCAGCAGAAGGATCAGCGCCCAGCGGTTGGCGGTGAGGAAGTAGCGCTCGAAGGCTTGCACGTTGTTGTTCTCGGGTCTGGCGGAAAGCAAAGAAAAAACCGTTCGGGCCGGGACAAAAAACCGTTTGGCCGGGACAAAAAACCGTTTGGGTCGGGACAAAAAAACCGTTCGGGCTGAGCTTGTCGAAGCCTTGCGCGGCGCTTCGACAGGCTCAGCGTGAACGGTGGAAGATTCAGCGTGAACGGTGGGGGATTCGGCGTGAACGGTTGGGGATTCAGCGTGAACGGTTGGGGTCTGGCGCGCGAGGCTTACTGGACGTCCGTGATCTTCTTGATGTTGTCCGCGCCGAACTCCTTGGCGTAGCCCGCATAGGCCGGCTTCAGGGCCTCGCGGAAGGCGGCACCGTCCACGACCTTGGTGACCTTCATGCCGTCTTTCTCGAGCTGGGCAATGCCGTTGTTCTCGTCGTCGTTGACCTTCTTGCGCTGGGCAATCGCAGCCTTCTTGGCCGCATCGACGAAGACCTTCTTGTCCGCATCCGACAGCTTGTTCCACACCTTCGGCGAGAGCAGCAGCAGTGCGGGCGAGTACACGTGTCCCGTGAGCGACAGGTGCTTTTGCACCTGCGAGAACTTGGACGCGAGGATCACCGGAATCGGGTTCTCCTGGCCATCGACCGTGCCCTGCTGCAGCGCGCCGAAGAGTTCGGGGAAGGCCATCGGCGTCGGCAGGATGCCGAAGGTGCGGTAGCCGTCCATGTGAACCTTGTTCTCCATGGTGCGCATCTTCAGGCCCGCGGCATCGGTGGGCTTGACGATGTCGCGCTTGCTGTTCGTCATGTGGCGAAAGCCGTTCTCCGTCCATGCCAGCGCGATGATGCCCTTGCTCGGGAACTTGGTGAGGATGTCCTGGCCGATGGGGCCGTCCATCACCTTGCGCGCGTGGTCGTAGTCGCGAAAGAGGAAGGGGATGTCGACGATCTTGACCTCGGGCACGAAGTTGCCCACGGGGCCGGTCGAGGTGTTCACCAGGTCCTGCGTGCCCAGCTGGATCGCCTCGATCTGCTCGCGCTCGCCGCCCAGGGCCGAGTTGGCGAAGTGCTGGCATTTGAAGCGGCCTTGCGTGCCCTTCTCGACCTCGTCGCAGAACACCGTGGACCCGACGCCGTAGTGCGATTCCTTGGACGTCGCATAGCCGATCTTCAGCACCGTCGGTTGTTGTGCGAGGGCGGATGTGCAGAGGGCGAGCGAAAGGCAGGCGGCGGCGATGTGGCCGAGTTTCATGGTGTCTCCGGGGGGAATGTGGTCAGGGTCAGGAATGCGTCAGGCGCATTCGACTATGCCGCAAGCGGGGGCTTGCGCATGTCGGGAGTTTCACGGACGCACACCCGCCAGAAACAGAAAAGCCCTCCGAAGAGGGCTCTCTGAAAAGCACCCAAAGAGGGGCCAGGCGTCTTACATGCCCACGTAGTTCGGCCCGCCGCCGCCTTCAGGCGTGACCCACACGATGTTCTGCGTCGGGTCCTTGATGTCGCAGGTCTTGCAGTGCACGCAGTTCTGCGCGTTGATCTGCAGACGCTGCTTGCCGTCTTCGGTGCCCACGAACTCGTAGACGCCTGCCGGGCAGTAGCGGCTCTCGGGGCCGGCGAACTTCTCGAGGTTGATGTTGACGGGCACCGTCGCATCCTTGAGCGTCAGGTGGGCCGGTTGCTGCTCTTCGTGGTTCGTGTTGCTGATGAACACGCTGGAGAGCCGGTCGAAGGTGAGCTTGCCGTCCGGCTTCGGATAGACGATGGGCTTGCACTCGGCCGCGGGCTTCAGGTACAGGTGGTCGGGCTTGGTGCGGCGCAGGGTCCAGGGGATGTTGCCCTTGAGCAGCCATTGCTCGATGCCGTTCATGAGGGTGGCAACGCCCAGGCCCTTCTTGAACCAGGCCTTGAAGTTGCGCGCCTTCTTCAGCTCCGTGTACAGCCAGCTCTTCTCGAACGCGGCCGGGTAGGCCGTGAGCTCGTCGTGCTGGCGGCCGGCCTGCACCGCGTCGAAGGCGGCTTCGGCGCAGAGCATGCCGGTCTTGATGGCGGCGTGGCTGCCCTTGATGCGGCTCACGTTCAGGTAGCCGGCTTCGCAGCCGACCAGCGCACCGCCCGGGAACACCGTCTTGGGCAGCGACTGCAGGCCGCCGGCGGTGATGGCGCGCGCGCCGTAGCCGATGCGCTTGGCCGGCTTGATGCCCTTGGCCTCGTCGCCTTCGAGGTACCAGCGGATGTTGGGGTGCAGCTTCCAGCGCTGCATTTCCTCGAAGGGGCTGAGGTACGGGTTGCTGTAGTCGAGACCCGTGATGAAGCCCATCGTGACCTTGTTGTCCTCCATGTGATAGAGGAACGCGCCGCCGTAGGTGTCGCTCTTCATCGGCCAGCCGGCCGTGTGCAGCACGAAGCCGGGCTGATGGCGCTTGGGGTCGATTTCCCACACTTCCTTCACGCCCAGGCCGTAGGTCTGCGGGTCCTTGCCTTCGTCGAGCTTGAACCTGCTGATGAGCTGGCGGCCCAGGTGGCCGCGCGCGCCTTCGGCGAACACCGTGTACTTGCCCAGGAGCTCCATGCCGAGCTGGAAGTTCTCGGTCGGCTCGCCATCCTTGCCGACACCCATGTTGCCGGTGGCGACGCCGCGCACCGAGCCGTTTTCGTTGTAGAGCACCTCGGCGGCCGGGAAGCCCGGGAAGATTTCGACGCCGAGGTTCTCGGCCTGCTGCGCCAGCCACTTGGTGAAGGCGCCCAGGCTGATGATGTAGTTGCCGTGGTTCTGGAAGCACGCCGGCAGGAACGCATTGGGGGTGCGCAGGCCCGATTTCTCGCCGAGGAACACCATCGCGTCGTCGGTCACGGGCTGGTTCAGCGGTGCGCCCAGTTGCTTCCAGTCGGGCAGCAGTTCGTTGAGCGCACGCGGGTCCATGATCGCGCCCGAGAGGATGTGCGCGCCGGGCTCGGAGCCCTTCTCGAGCACCACGACCGAGATCTCCTTTTCGTGCTGGGCAGCCAGCTGCTTCAGGCGGATCGCGGTCGAGAGGCCCGCCGGGCCGCCACCGACCACGACCACGTCGTATTCCATGGCTTCGCGAGGGCCGAACTGGGCAAGGATTTCGTCGTGGGTCATGTGGGTCTGGTCGATAATGTTTTGAGGCTCGGACGCTACGAGGGCGCGAAACATTTTAGGGGGAGCGCAACCCGTCACCTCCGCGACTCACCAGGACCTGTTTTCCATGGCTTACAGCATCGATCTCTCGGGCCGCGTGGCCTTCGTCACCGGCGCCTCCAGCGGCCTCGGTGCCCAGTTCGCAAAAACGCTGGCGCGCGCCGGTGCCGCGGTGGTCCTGGCCAGCCGCCGGGTCGAAAAACTCAAGGAACTGCGCGCCCGCATCGAAGGCGAGGGCGGCGACGCCCACGTGGTCGAACTCGACGTCACCGACCACGGCAGCATCAAGGCCGCCGTCGCGCGCGCCGAGACCGAGGTCGGCCCGATCGACATCCTGGTCAACAACTCCGGCGTGAACGTCCGCCAGCGCCTGCAGGACGTGACGCCCGACGACTACGACTTCATCTTCGACACCAACCTGAAGGGCGCCTTCTTCGTCGCGCAGGAAGTCGGCAAGCGCATGCTGGCGCGCGCCGACGGCTCGGCGCCCGGCACCTACATCGGCGGCCGCATCATCAACATCGCCTCGGTGTCCGCGCTCAAGTCGGTGGCCAACATCGGCGCCTACGGCATGAGCAAGGCCGCGGTGGTGCAGATGACCAAGGCCATGGCGCTCGAGTGGGGCCGGTTCGGCATCAACGTGAACGCGCTGTGCCCGGGCTACATCGCGACCGAACTCAACGAAGCGCTCTGGGCCACCGAGGCCGGCGCCAAGCTGGTCGGCATCCTGCCGCGCAAGCGCGTGGGCAAGGCCGAAGACCTCGACGGCCTGATCGTGCTGCTGGCCAGTGGGCAGAGCCATTTCGTGAACGGCGCCATCATCGCGGCCGACGACGGGTTCGCGGTCTGACTCCGAGGGCTTGGATCGGGATTGCTGCCGGGCTGGGCGCTGGCGCGCTCTGGGGCCTGGTGTTCGTGGTGCCGCGGATGGTGGGGCACTTCGGCATGGTCGATATCACGGCCGCGCGCTTCGCGGTGTTTGGTGCTGTGTCGGCGTTGGCAGTGTTCGCGCGACCGGCGGCCGTACGCTGGCCCAACGGGCGACAGGCGCTCGCGGCGCTCGGGCTCAGCGTGCTGGGCTTCAGCGGCTACTACTTGCTGCTGGCCTTCGGCATCGTGGCGGCCGGCACCGAGGTGCCCAGCCTCGTCATCGGCACGATTCCCGTCTGGATGATGCTGCTCGGCCGGCCCGCGGGACTGCGTATGCGTGCGCTGCTGCCAGGCCTCGTGCTCACGGGTGCGGGCATCGCGCTGATGATCTGGGGTGCTTGGTCGACGCAGCATCGCGAGGGTGGGGTGCGCTTCGGGTGGGGTATTGCGCTGGCCCTCGGCGCGATGGTGAGCTGGACGATCTACGGCCTCCTCAACGCGAAATGGCTGCAGCGCCACACCGAACTCAACGCGACCGACTGGGCCAACTGGCTCGGCATCTCGACAGGCCTCGGTGCCTTGCTGCTGTGGCTGGTGGCGGGAAGCGACATGGCCACGCTGAAGGCGCAGCCCGACGGCATGCTCTTCGTCTGGATCGCATTGGCGGGCGGCTTCGGCTCGTCGTGGCTCGCGACCATCCTCTGGAACATCGCCAGCCAGCGCCTCTCGGCGAGCCTGTGCGGCCAACTGATCGTGAGCGAGACGCTGTTCGCCTTGCTCTATTCCTTCGTCTGGGACGGCCGCTGGCCGCAGGCCACCGAGTGGGTGGCGGCGCTGCTGTTCGTGCTGGGCATCCTCGCATCCATCAAGGCGCACCGATGAGAATCGAAATCCCCGAAAAGAAGAAGCTCGTGTATGAAATGTCCATCCCCATCCGCTGGGGCGACATGGACGCCATGGGCCACCTGAACAACGGCACCTACTTCCGCTATCTAGAAACCGCGCGCATCGACTGGATGCGCTCCATCGGCTTCGAACCCGAGCCCGGCGGCGAGGGCATGGTGATCGTCAACGCCTTCTGCAATTTCTACCGGCAGATCGAATACCCGGGCAACGTGCTGCTGAAGATGTACGTGAGCGACCCGGGCCGCACCACCTTCGAGAGCTGGGGCACGATGGCGCGCGAAGAAGCGCCCGACGTGATCTGCGCGGCGGGCGGGGCGACGACGATCTGGGTGGATTTTCCGAAGCAGAAGGCGTTGGCGTTGCCGGAGTGGCTGCGCGCGCTGGTGAGCGAGTAGGCGCACCATGAAACGCAAGGTACTGGCGCTTGCCGCGTGCGCGCTGCTCGCTACCGCAAGCCATGCCCAGACACAGGCCGAAAAGAACGCTTGTCCGGCCGATGCGCCGTTCCTGAACGCCGATGCGGTGAAGAAAGCCGGCGTCGAACTGCCGGTTTTCAAGCGCTATTGCTACACCGACAAATCAGGCAGCTACGCGTTGTTGCTCGCCGAGAAGCAGGATTTGCCTTTCACCAAGGAGACGCTGTCTTCCACCATCCAGGCCACGCTCTTCAAGGTGGGAAGCGATGGCGCATTGACGCGGCAATGGTCGATCCGCGACTTCGCGGGCAAGGACGATGCCGGCATCAACTTCAGGTCGAAGCTCTCCGAGTTCACCGATATCGATGCGGACGGGCTGATCGATCCCATCCTGGTCTATCGCTTCTTCGCGCCGGGCGACAAGGACAACTTCGCCAGCGACGACTTCTCGGGTGCCATCAAGATCATTGCATTTCACCAAGGCCGCAAGGTGGTGATCCACGCCATCACAGGCAACCTGGACGGCGATCGGAGCACGAGGGCCAACGCCGAGTTCTTCGCCTTGCCGAAGTCCGTGCGTGAGCACCTGGTCAAGAAGATGGCGCGCATGTACGAGGCTGGACAGTTCGGCTTCGACAACTCCGACGACTTCATGCCAAAGAAGGCGAAAGCGCGCTAGGCCGGCCGCAACACAATCCGCGCCTCGAACCCTTGCGCAGCCCCCACCGGCGGCGATGCCAACTCCAGCTTCGCGTTGTGCTTTTCGACGATCGTGCCCACGATCGACAGCCCCAACCCGTAGCCCGCGCGGTCCGAGCCGTGCCGCACGTGGCGTTGCTGCAGCGTCTTCAACTGCGTTGCATTCACGCCCGCACCGAAGTCCCTCACCACCAGCGTGCACGGTGCTGCCACTTCGATCACCACGCGCCCGTCACCGCCGTAGCGCAGTGCGTTCTCGACCAGGTTGCGCAGCGCGATCGCGAGTGCATCGACATCGCCGAACGCCACCGGCGCCGCGCTGTCGGGCACCTTGAGCTTCAGGCGTTCGTTGTTCAGCGGGTCTTGCCAGAACTCCTGCGCCACGGTGCCCGCGAGCTGGACCAGGTCGACCCGCGCGCGCGTGAGCGACGCACCCGACTCCGCGCGCGAGAGCTGCAGCAGCTTCTCGGTGCGATGGCTCAACATCTGCAGCGCTTCGAGCGCGCCCTGCACGTCTTCGCGCTTGAGGTCGTGGTCGAGCGCGGTCTGCAGACGCAGGCGCGCCGCAGCCAGCGGCGTGCGCAGCTCGTGAGCCGCGTTGGCGGCGAGCGCGCGTTCCACGTCGAGCGACTGCGACAGCCGCTCCAGCAAGCTGTTGACGTGGTCGCCCACCGAACGCAGCTCCTGCGGCAACCCCGGCAGCGTGATCGGCCGGAGGTCGGTGCCGCTGCGCTTTTCGATCTCGCCCGCGAGCTGCTGCAGCACGCGCAGCTCGGTGCGCGCCACGTTGCGCAGCACCAGCGCGAGCAGCGGCAGCACCGCGCCGAGCGGAATGATCAGGCCGAACAGCGTGCGGTTGAGCGCGTGGCGGCGCTCGTCGAGCGGGTCCGCCACCTGGAAGTAGAGGCCGAGCGTCGGATGCCGCACGGTATAGATGCGCCAGGTCGGGTTGTTGGCGAAGCCGGGGGCGAGCGGCACATCGAAGGTGTCGATGGGCGTCTCGGCCGAACGCAGCAGCACGTGCTCGTGGATGTCGACCACCTGGTACATCACCGCGTCTTCGGCGAACAGCTGCTTGGGCGCGACCAGCGGCGTGGCCGGCATTGCTTCGCCCCTGTGCTGCAGCTTGTCGAGTTCCTGCACGGCCATGTCGAACATGCGGTGCGACACCTCGACCAGTTCGTTGTCGAAGTTGTGGTTGATCTCGCGGTCCACATACCAGACCACGGCCAGCACGCACAAGAGCCACACGCCGCCGACCCACAGGATGAGGGTGCGCGTGAGGCGCCCCGCCAGCGAGTCGCGACCGCTCATAGGCAGCGCGGCGCTCATTCCTCGTCGTCCGCCGAGAACGACAGCCGGTAGCCGAGGCCCCGCAGCGTCTGGATATGGCTCTTGCCGAGCTTGCGGCGCAGGCGGCTGATGAAGACTTCGAGCGTGTTGCTGTCGGCCTCGTCGCCGAAGCCGTAGAGTGCGTCGGCGAGGTTCTCGCGCGTGTGGATGCGCTCGGGGCGCGTGGCCATCACGCGCAGCAGGGCCCATTCCTTTTGCGTGAGCACGACGGGGGTGCCGTCCTTGCGCACGCGGTCGTGGGCCAGGTCGATCTCCAGCGTGCCGAAGTGCAGAACGGGCGATGTGTTGGCGCTGCGCCGCCGCTCGACCGCGCGCAGCCGCGCCAGCAGTTCGGCGGGGTCGTAAGGCTTGATGAGGTAGTCGTCGGCGCCCGCGTCGAGCCCGCGGATGCGGTCGGTGACCTGGTCGCGGGCCGTGAGCACGATGACGATGGGGGGCTCGCGCAGCGCGCGCACCTGCGGCAGCAGCGAGAGGCCGTCGCCGTCGCCCAGGTGCAGGTCGAGCAGCACCGCGGCGTACTGCACCGAGAGCAGGGCGCCGCGTGCCTCGGCGAGGCTGGGCGCCACGTCGACGACGAAAGCCTTGGCCAGCAGATAGCTGCACACGGCGTCTGCCAAGGAAGTGTCATCTTCGACGAGCAATATGCGCACGCGGTGTGTCTCTGAAAAACACGAAGTCTATCGCCGCAGGGCGGTCGGGGGGCCGCGTCAGCATTCGTTCAGGTCGCTTCAGACTGGGTTCATTTCGCGAACGTAGGCTCGCGCCAGTTTTTGTCGAGGCCTGGTTTTTTCAATGACACGTACCGCGAATCTCCGTCTCGGAGCCCTGACCTTGCTCGCACTGGCCTTGCTGATGATCTGGGATGCTTCCCATGGCGACTTGGTCCTGGCGCGCATGGCCGGTACGCCCATGGGCTTTCCGTGGCGCGAGAACCCCTTCCTGGTCCATGTGATGCACGAGGGCGCCAGAAACCTGAGCTGGCTGCTGGTGATCGGCCTGTTCGTGGCCATCCGCTGGCCTCTGGGCATCCTGCGGAAGCTTCCCACGCGCGACCGGGTGCAGTTGGCGGTGACCGTGCTGGCCTCGGTGCTGGCCGTCAGTGCCATCAAGCATTTCAGCGACACCAGCTGCCCCTGGGACCTGAACGAGTTCGGCGGCGTCGCGCACTACGTGTCGCACTGGTCGTGGGGCGTGGGCGACGGCGGTCCCGGCGGGTGCTTCCCGGCCGGGCACGCGTCGGCCGCGTTCGCCTACGTCGGCGGTTATTTCGTGCTGCGCCGGGCGTCCGCCCGCGCGGCGTTCATCTGGCTGGGCGTGGCGGTGGTGGCCGGCCTGGTGCTGGGCTTCGCGCAGCAGTTGCGCGGCGCCCACTACATGAGCCACACGCTCTGGACCGCCTGGGTCTGCTGGGTGGTCGGATTCGCCATCGACGTGGCGGTGACCCGCCGGAACCAGGCTCCGCTCGAACCAGCGGCCTCCCTTCATGCAAGCTCTTGATTTCGCCCTGTTCGGCTGGCTCAACGCGGACGCTTCGGCGCCGCTGTGGCTCATCGAATTCGCCCGTTTCGCCTCCGAAGTGCTGCCGGCCCTGCTGGCCGTGACGATCATCGCGAGCGCGATGTTCGACAAGCGCTGGCGCTACGCGCTTTTCACCGCGCTGGTGAGCGTGATCGCGACGTGGGTCATCGTGAACGTGTTCCGCTCGGCGCTGCCGTTCCCGAGACCCGCGTTCTTCGGCTTGGGCATCCAGTGGGAGCCGCAGGGCATGCGGCCGGGCTTTCCGAGCCTGCATGCGGCCGGCACCTTCGCCGCCGCCTTCTCGCTGTGGTGCCTGCCGCAGCGCGCACCCATGCTGGCGGCGCTCGCGGTGGCGGCGGTGGTGGCCTGGAGCCGCCTCTACCTGGGGGTGCACTTTCCCTCGGACATTGCGGCGGCCGTGCTCCTTGCGGCGCTGGTGTCGATCATGGTCGAGCGCGGCGTGAGCCGCCCGCTGAGCCTGGCCCTTGCCAGAATGCCGGCCCGCCGCCGGCTTGCGCGTGCACGGCGGACAAGTCTGAACGCGGACTGAACGCCCGGTTCAGGCTCCTTTCAGGCAGCGTCCCTACAGTCGCTGCATGTCGTTTTCGCGTATCGAGCCTGCACCCGTGCACAGCGCACCTCTTTTCGAGGCTTCTGCGCAACAGCTTTCCTCGCCCGGTGCACTCTGGCAACGTGTCGACCAGTGGCTCACGCGCCCGCGATCGGCCGCGCTGGTCATGCTCTGGCTCGGCCTGTACCTGGTGCTGACCACCAACTGGCCGCTCTGGAACGAGCTGGCCCGCATCGGCGGGGCGCCGAGCACCTACCTGCCGACCGTCATTGCCATGAGCCTGCTCACGCTGTGCGGCACCGTGGCGATGCTTTCGCTCACCGCCTGGTCGCGATGGCTGAAGCCGCTGTGGTTCCTGGTGGTCGTGCTGGCCGCGGTGACGCAGCACTACATGCTGGAGTACCGCGTCGTCATGGACCCGACCATGATCGCCAATGCGCTGCAGACCGACCCCAACGAAGCGCGCGACCTGCTGAGCTGGCGCATGGCTTTCAACGTGCTGGTCGTCGCCTTGCCCGCGGGTTTGATGCTCTGGCGCATGCGCATCGCGCCGATGGGCTTTCTCTCGAAGCTCTGGCGCAACGCGGCCCTGCTGGTGCTGGCCGTGGTGGTGGCGCTCGCGACCGGCGTGGCGATGAACCGGCAGCTCGCGCCGCTGATGCGCAACAACATCCACCTGCGCTACATGATGAACCCGATCGCGAGCCTCTACTCGACGGGCGCCGTGTTCATCAAGCCGCTGTTCAAGCGCAGCGGCAAGCTCATTCCGATCACCGCCGGCACCACGCTCGGCGCGAGCTACGCAGCGCAGGTACGCCCGCCGATGTTCGTGGTCGTGGTGGGCGAAACGGCGCGTGCCGATCACTTCGCGCTGAACGGCTACGCACGCGACACCACGCCCGAGCTGGCCAAGCGCAACGTGCTGAGCTACCGCGACGTGCATTCGTGCGGCACCAACACGCTGGCTTCGGTGCCGTGCATGTTCTCGCCACTGGGCAAGCAGGGCTACGAATCGCGCAAGGACGACTACGAGAACCTGGTCGACGTGCTGCAGGCCTCGGGCCTGGCCGTGCTCTGGCTCGACAACCAGGCCGGCTGCAAGGACGTGTGCACGCGCATTCCGAATGCATCGGCTTTCGACGGACTCGATGCGGCCACCAAGAAGGCCCTGTGCGATGGCGACGAGTGCCTGGACGAGGTGATGCTCAAGAACCTGGACGCGCGCATCGCCGCGCTGCCGGCCGAGCGCCGCGCCAAGGGCGTGGTGCTGGTGATGCACCAGATGGGCAGCCACGGCCCGGCCTATTACAAGCGCTCGGCGCCCGACGTGAAACGCTTCACGCCCGAATGCAAGACCAATGCGCTGGCCGAGTGCGGGCACAACGAGCTGATGAACGTCTACGACAACTCCATCGTGCAGACCGACCGCTTCCTGGCCGACACCATCGACTGGCTCAAGGCGCAATCGAAGCAATACGACCCGGCGATGCTCTACGTGAGCGACCACGGCGAATCGCTCGGCGAGTACGGCCTCTTCTTGCACGGCGTGCCGTACAGCTTTGCGCCCGAGGCGCAGAAGCACGTGCCGATGGTCACCTGGTTCAGCGATGGCATGAGCGAGCGCCGCAAGCTCTCGCGCTCGTGCATGGAGGCCGGGCTCGATGCACCTCTCACGCACGACAACCTCTATCACACGGTGCTGGGCCTGCTGGACGTGAACACGCCCACCTACAAGCCCGCGCTGGACGCGCTCGCCTCCTGCCGCGCGAAGGCCTGATGCGGACTGCGATCGATCGAGAACCGTTCGGGCCGAGCTTGTCGAATCCAGGATGTGCAGTGGAAGGCCCTTCGACAAGCTCAGGGCGAACGGTGTTGTGGTGGGCGACGTCTCCCGGACCGTTCGGGCTGAGCTTGTCGAAGCCTTGCGCTGCGCTTCGACAGGCTCAGCGTGAACGGATTGTTTTCGACAAGAGCCGAAAAGGAACGGATCGAGCCCTATCGGACGCAGGCCATCACTTCTTCTCCCGCGGCAGCCGCCCCATCAGGAAAAACTCGTTGTTCGGCTGCATGCCGCTAAAGCTCGCCAGCCGGTTGCTCAGGCCGAAGAAGGCGGTGATGGCCGCGATGTCCCAGATGTCCTCGTCGTCGAAGCCGTGGGCGTGCAGCGGCGGGAAGTCGCTGTCGTCGATCTCGTGCGAGCGGTCGCAGACCTTCATTGCAAAGTCGAGCATCGCGCGCTGGCGCGGCGTGATGTCGGCCTTGCGGTAGTTCACCGCTACCTGGTCGGCCACCAGCGGCTTTTTCTCGTAGATGCGCAACAACGCGCCGTGCGCCACCACGCAGTACAGGCACTGGTTGGCCGCGCTGGTGGCAGTGACGATCATCTCGCGGTCGCCCTTGGTGAGCGAGCCTTCTTCCTTGAGCATCAACGCGTCGTGGTACGCGAAGAACGCGCGCCACTCGGCCGGGCGGCGTGCAAGGCCGAGGAACACGTTGGGCACGAAGCCTGCCTTTTCCTGCACGGCGAGGATCGCGGTGCGGATGTCTTCGGGCAGGTCCTTGAGTTCGGCGAGGGGGTAGCGGGCAGCCATGGTTTGTCTCCTGGTGTCGTTCGATGCCAGGATCATAGGCAGGTGCCCGCCACCTGCCTGTCTCCGACTACTTGAGCGCCTTCCCCTGCGTGGCGCCCAGCGGCGTGTGCAGTTGCGAGGCCACCCACTGCCCGGTGTTGTCATCGCGGCCCTGCAGCAGGTAGCGCGTGTCGGGCTTGCCGTAGTTCTGCACCGCCATCGCCGAGAACTTGCCGATGTCGGTCTTCGGATCGCGCAGGCGGTTGACGATCAGCACCTTCTTCGTGTCGGCGAAGTCGGCCATCATGTTCTGGTCGCCCTCGCTGTCGCCGGCGATGAAGCTCGGGCCGTAGCCGTATTTGGTGACGAGAAAGCGCTGGATGTTCTTCGTCTTGCCCGGCCCCTGCGTCTGGTCGTAGCCGCGGCGGAACTCGGGCTGGATCACGCCGTTGGCATCGCGCTCCAGTTCCATTGCGAGCACGCGGTCGGGCGGGTTGTTGTAGCCGAAGGCGGGGTTCGACGAGATCTCCTTGATCACGTCGACGAACGACGCCGAGCACACCCACACATCGAAGCCCGCGTTGCGGAATGCGGCGTACAGCTCCTGCATTTCGGGCTGCAGCCGGAGCCCGTTCTTCCAGCTCACCGAGACCACGCCGGCCTGGCCCGGCAGCGCGGCGGGCGAGATCCACTTCACCTTGACGACCGGCTCCTTCAACTGCCATGCCACCGTGTCGGCCGTGAGCTTGCGCACCTGCGCCTCGGTCATGCCGACGAATAGGTAGGTGACCCACGGGTAGGCCGTGTCGTGATCGAAGGTGTCGCCGATGGCTTCGTAGAGATAGCGCACCTTGGTGGTGAAGGCAATGTAGTTCGGATCGAGCTTCACGGCCGCCAGCGGCTTGCTGCCCTTGAGGGTGCTGCTGTTCTGGTAGAGCCAGGTGTAGCTGGCCACGATGTCGGGCACTACCAAGTCGATGTTGACCGGCTTGCCCGCCGCGTTGTTGTAAGCGGGCAAAAAGTCTTTCTTCGGAATGTTCTTGCGCAGCGCCACTTCGAGCTGCGCCGGCGTCGCGCCGAAGGCGAGGTTCTCCAATTGGTAGATGAGCGAGGCTTCCTCGATGTCGAGGAAGACGCTGGTGTTGTCCCAGTCGAACACCACGTAGGGCGACCTGGTGGCGTTGTAGCCCGGGCTGCCCTTGCCGAGGCTGGCGATCAGGCCTTCGATCTGCGCGCGGTTGAAGGCGTCCCAGTGGGCAGGAGAGAGGCCCATGGCGGGCGAAAGGCTCGCGCAGCCGGTGGCGACGAGCGCGGCGGCGAGCGGGGTGAGGAGGGCGAGGCGGCGTTGCATGCGTTCCCTGTGGTGGTGCGTTGTCGATGGATGAGAAGCACGAGCGTAGGCAACGCCCATGACACTTCAGCATCGACCTACGCATCAGCCGTGCCAGCTGTTTGCTGTGCGCGGCTGGCACATGCCTTCGTCGCCGGGGCGTTGTTTGAGTTGAGCGAGAAAGCGCGGCGCGAGGCGCCAGTGACCGGCCCGTAGCGGCCACGCAGCCAGCCGCAAGGCAGAATCCGCCCGACCGGACAGCAGTCATGCAAGGCGACGCATCGGGCGGCGCCCAGTTCACAAGGAGCAGCACTGATGGCAGTGGGAGTGACAGTCGGATCCAGCACGAACGAACTCGGCGCGCCGTCGTTCGTGCACTCGTTCTTCTCGACCATCAGCGCGCACTGTGAACCCGATGGTTGGGGAAGCCGCTTTCCGCATCTGATGAACGAGCTTTATCAGGGGCGCCTGCCTCACGGGAATGCGCTGCTCGCGCTCGATGAACTGTGGCTGGCCAAAGCCGCGTTGGACAAGTTGCCGCCCTCGGCTGTAGTCTGGGATATCGAAAACCGCCAGGCGAGGCCGCCGTGGGGGAGCAACATCGCATCGCACATCACGAGCTTGGGCGACTACTACGTGACGAGTGCAGGGCGTGGTGTGTTCGATGTTCTGGAGCGGGCGTTGGTCGCTTCTGCCGAGGAGCGGCGGGATGCGGTTTTGCAGTGATGGTGGCAATCGGCGGAGCAACTAATCAACAAGCTTTGGGAGGAGTGTCATGAAGCGTGGGAGCGCCTATGCAGTACTTGCAAGGGAGTTGGAGGCGTTCCGCCTGTTGCCCTGGTCGACGCTTGCGGCGCATGCCAGCGCTGGACCCACTTCAAAAACAGTCGAGGTGGAAGGCGAGGAACTTCAGATTGAGATTCAGGTGATCGAAGCGGCGACGCGCCAGCAAGCGGTGACGGTAATTGCGGTTGCGTTTGGCCCGAGCCACTTGCAGATGGAGCGCCTCGAGGAGCGCGTCACGATTGCGAAGCACGATACGATCCACGCGCCTCGGTAGCTTCTGAAGTAAGCCAGTCGCCGACATCTCCGCGGAACTACTGAGATTCAGCAGGCCCTGGATGCCTCTTCAAGATGGATGCCGAATTTCCTGGTCAACCTATGAGCAAGGGTCCACTGTGCCGTTGAACGAGCAGCCTGTTTCCGAAGCCCAAGAACGCCTCGATGTTTGGGTCGATGGATCCACTGCCTGCCTCATCGCAGTCGGCTCGCATGGTGATCCGCTTGAGCTGGGGGAACAAGAAGTGGAGACCCTCATCCAGCGCCTGCAAGATTGCCTCCGAATAGCCAAGTGCGAAGCACAAGGGTAGTGGGAACGTCATGAGGAAATGGCCAGGGGCGGATTTTCGAGGGCCTCAGTTCCTGACAGATTGAAGATAGATGGATGTCATCACGGCCCACACTTTCAGCAGCAATCACAGATGCCAAATCGAGGCGAGCGAGATCTGCGGCTGCTTCTATTGCATGGCTTCATTTCCACCGGCGACTATCGTTGAGTGGGTCGATGTAGGTCGGACTGCCATATGTCCAAAATGCGGCATTGACTCTGTCGTAGGCTCCGCCGCTGGAGTTCCTATCACTCACGAATTTCTGAGCAGCATGCGCGCTCATTGGTTTGATGCATGACGTTTGCCGGACAAAGGCGATTTTTCAACAACGCTTGGTCAGGCCGCCGTCGTGGCTTGCGTCATGACGGTGACCCACGCACCGTCCATGCGCTTCCAGACTTCCATTACCCATAGTCCGCCGCTGAAGAAGCGAGTGACCACAAGGTCGCCTTGCTGCTCGTGTTGCTCGCGTTCGCGCAGCACATAGGGCCGCTGCTTCTGCGTCTGAAGATTGCCGATCCGTTCGGCCCGAGACATGAACTGGCCGTTCTGCTGGACAGTCGTGAAGTCGCTCGCGGTGTACTTGCCCCACTGCGCCGAATCGACGGCGTAGAAGGCGTCGTCACGTGCGCGCATGGCGGCTTGAAGGTCGGAAGGGAGCAGGGTTGTGCTGGTCATGGGGGCACTGTAGGGCCAGTAGCCGAGATTGGCTGTGGGCCCCGCGAAGACAACGCGGTGCGCATCGCATCAAGTCCAGTCAGCAGCTGGAGTGCGAGGCTCAGCCCAACCTCGAACTCATGTTGCTTGCCGGCCGCCTCACTCCCGACCCGCTGGCAGGGGCGCAGCGTTGATCGCCAACTGCGCAGCAAACGCCCGCTGGTAGGCCGGCCGCGCTTCCCCGCGAGCGACAAAAGCGGCCAGGCTGGGAAACTCGTCCAGCAGGCCGGACGGTCTCGCCCGCAGCAGCACCGACACCATCAGCAGGTCGCCCGCGCTGAAGTCGCCGTCCAGCCAGTCGGCATCGCCCAGGCGAGCGGCAAGCTGGGCGAGCCGGGCGCGCACGCGGTCGTGCACGAGGGGCATGCGCTCGTCTTTCCAGGGCTTGTCGCCTTCCACGAACTTGACGGTGACGAGTTCGAGGATGGGAGGCTCGACCGTGTTGAGCGCCGCGAACATCCACGTGATGGCGCGCGCCCTTGCGTT
Organism: Variovorax paradoxus EPS; assembly: GCF_000184745.1. Classification (NCBI taxonomy): domain Bacteria; kingdom Pseudomonadati; phylum Pseudomonadota; class Betaproteobacteria; order Burkholderiales; family Comamonadaceae; genus Variovorax; species Variovorax paradoxus. The sequence continues at coordinate 2,555,996 of NC_014931.1, forward strand.
GGCATCGACCGGAAGCAGGCCGGGGCGGCGCTCGGCGATGTGCAGCACGATGGCGCCGGTCTCGAACAGCGCGAGGTCGCCTTCCTCGTAGGTGGGAATCTGGCCGAAGGGATGCAGCGCCAGATGCGCTGCCTCCTTCATTGCGCGCATGGACACCAGGCGCACCTCGTAGGGCAGGCCGGCTTCCTCCAGCGCCCAGCGCACGCGCGTGTCGCGCGCCAGGCCCTTGCCGCCGTCGGGCGACCGTTCAAAGGCGGTGATGGTGATGGTCATCGTGAATGTCCTTCGGCCTTGCGAGCGCGAACGCGCCCCGGGTTGCTCAAACCCCTTCGACGATGCGCAGGTCCCGTTCGGCGCCGTCGCCCAGCGCGGCGAGCGCGGCCTGGTAGTCGGGGCTGTCGTGCACGGCCGTCGCTTGCTCGACGCTGTCGAACTCGATCAGCACGGTGCGTTCGGCCAAGCCGTACTCGTAGACCTTGGCGGGCAGGCCGCGCGCGAGAAAACGTCCGCCGCCGGCCGCGATCGCCGGGCCGGCCAGTTTCGCGTAGGCCGCGAGTTTGTCGGTGTCCTTGACGGCTCGGTATGCGCTGACCCAATAGGCTTTTGCCATGGCGATCTCTTTCTGTCTTGTTGCTGAATGAATAAGTAATTCGCGTCGCTGAAAAACGATCCGCGGATCGGATCTTCGGCGCCTGCGTTCGACCTGTCCGGGGCAGGGGAATCAAAGTCTATCTGTGCTGCCCTTTGGCAGTCGAGTGCAGTCGAGCGCGGGTGCCTAGGCGGCGATGCGCCCGGCCTGCTGCTCGATGAAGGCCGCCACGCGCCGCACGAGCGCCTGATCGCCGCCGGCAGACGCCACGCTGGCTGCCGCATGAACGGCGACCGTCTCGCCAATGGCAAGGATGATTTCGTCGGCCGCCGCAGCCGCCAAGCCGAAGTGGGGCGCCGCCTCGCGTACCAGCGCGAGGCTCGATGCGTGCTGCCCCGGAAGAATGGCCAGCTCCTGATAACCCGTGTGCCCGCCGAGCTGCATCACGAGGTCGAAGGCGGGGGCGAGGCGCCACAGCCCGTCTTCGCCACGCAGCGCGCCATGATTCTTGACGTGATCGTCGCTGTTGCCCACCGCCAGGTTGAACACCAGCCGGCGGAACAGTTCGGACAGGTCTTCCTGCGGCCGCCGCGAGATGCGGCGCAGCAGTTGCGCCAGCTCGACGTAGCTGCCGCGGCTGGATTCATAGGGCACATCGAGCAACGCCGAGGCCGAGAGGTAGTGAAAGCGCCGCTCGTCGGTCACCGGGCCCGCCCGGTCGAAGCGTTCGACCAGCAATGCACGCCCCAGCGCGAGGGGCTGCAGCAGGAAGGGCGGAACGTCGATGCCGCAGGCGTCGGCCAGCCAAAGCGTGGCGGCTTCGATCACTTCCACGTCGTGGTCGTCGCCGCGCGATGCGAACTTGGCGATGAAGCGCCGGCCTTCATGCACGAAGGCGGCCTTGGGGCGCGCGCCGCCCAGGCTGCCACCGCGCAGGAGCCGGTGCATGTCGGGCCCGATCTCCATGCCGGCTTCGACGCGCCCGGACGCTTCGGCAAGCTCTTCCAGCGACAGGAGCGCCGAGGGCGGCTCCTCGCTCTCGATGGGCAGGGCTTCGGCGAACACCATCGCGCCGATGCGGTCCTCGTTGGTGAGCAGCAATGCATCGATGTCGGACAGGGGCTTGCCCTGGCGTATTTCGAGCACCTTGCGGCCCCAGCTATCGGGCAGCGCATCGCGCAGCGTGAGCGGCATGGCGCCGCCTTCGCGCAGGCGGCGCTCGGGCAGCACGAAGGCCGCATCGCGCAGCGGCAGGTGCTCGGGGTTGAGCGGTGCGGCGACCGGGTCTTCGAGATAGCGCCTGCCGTAGGCGAATTCGCCGGACTCCACCACGCCGCGCCGAACGAGCTTCATCAGGCCGGCCGGCTGCACCCGCTCGCCGGTGTGGTGCGCGAGGCCGACGTAGATGCGCCGCTCGGCATCGATGCCGTCGTCAGAAATCACGTTCGTTCTCCGCGATCACGCCTGCCGTGCCTTGTTGAGCAGCCGACCTGCGGACGCGGCGCTTTGCCGCCAGGCCGGTGGGTGCCGGGGCCACACCGTCGAGCGAATCGATCTCGCCGAAGAGCCACAGCGCATGGGCCAGCAGGCCGATGCTGGTGCCTGGCTTTCCGGATTCGAGCGCGCGCAGCGTGTTGGGCGAGCAGAGCAGGCGCTCGGCCATTTCGGCAATCGTCCATTCGCGCTGGACCCTGTGCGCGCGCAGGCGCAGGCCCAGCCTTTCAAGAGGCGCGATGGTCTGCGGGGGCAGGGCTGAGAGGCTGTGGCTGCTTCTTGACATCAATAAAATGACTATTAAACGGCTTAAGAGTCATTTTATTGCGTATTCGTAGATAAAGGAAGGGCGCCTTATCCGGGCAGGCGTGGTCGTCGCCCATCGCGCTGCTCCAGCGATGCAAGAACGCTCTCATCCTTGAGCGCCACGCCGGTCAGCCCCCGTCGCAGGGACTCTCGCATCAGCCACGCCAGCTTGAACGCCGCGGCTTCGTAGGGCAGGCCTTCGGGCCGCACGTTGGAGATGCAGTTGCGCGCCGCATCGTTCAGCCCGCGCTTGGGCGAATGGGTCAGGTAGATGCCCAGGCTGTCGGGCGAGCTCAGGCCTGGCCGCTCGCCAATCAGCATCACCGAAAGCATCGCGCCGAACAGCTCGCCCACCTCGTCGGCCAGCGCCACGCGCGCCTGCGTGGCGATGACCACGGGCGAGAAGCGGGTGTCGGCCGGCAACTGCGAGCGCAACGCGGCGAGCAGCGGTGCGGCATGGCGCGCGACCGCGAGCGACGAAAGCCCATCGCCGATGACGACGCACACATCGCAGCCGTAGCGCCCGATGGCGCGCAGGCGGCCGTCGTCCTCCTCATCGAGCTGGCGGCCGAGGTCGGGGCGGCGGAGGTACGTGGTGCGGTCCGCCGCACGGCTGCGGGCGCGGGCGACTTCCCAATGTTGTGCGCCGAGCGTGGCTTCGAGCGCATCGACATCGAGCGCCGCATGGATCGCGTCGCGCGCCATCGCGTGCGCCCAGCCGAAGCGCAGCGTCTCGTCAGTGGGCATGCCGGCGCCGGCGCGGCCGAGTGCGAGGCGTGCCGGTGTGGCCGAGCGCCATTGCGCCCAGGGGTTCGGAGTGACGGCATCGCTCATGATTCAAGGGCCTTGAGCCCGCTCATGTCAGCCAGCAGGCGGTTGGAAGAGGGCGGCGCGAGTTGCCCCGCTGCGTTGGTGATCTGCATGCGCTGCAGCCACGCCTCGAACTCGGGTGCGCGCTTGAGACCCAGCGTCTGGCGCAGGAACAGGGCGTCGTGGAACGAGGTGCTCTGGTAGTTGAGCATCACGTCGTCCGCCCCCGGAATGCCCATGATGAAGTTGATGCCCGCGGTGCCCAGCAGCACGAGCAGCGTGTCCATGTCGTCCTGGTCGGCTTCGGCGTGGTTCGTGTAGCAGATGTCGCAGCCAATCGGCAGGCCGAGCAGCTTGCCGCTGAAGTGATCTTCCAGGCCCGCGCGGATGATCTGCTTGCCGTCGTACAGGTACTCCGGCCCGATGAAGCCGACCACCGTGTTGATGAGAAAGGGCTTGTAGCGCCGCGCCAGCGCATAGGCGCGCACCTCGCAGGTCTGCTGGTCGACGCCGAAGTTGGCGTTGGCCGAGAGCGCGCTGCCTTGGCCCGTCTCGAAGTACATGACGTTGTCGCCGACGGTGCCGCGCTTCAATGCGAGCGCTGCGGCATAGGCCTCGTCGAGCAACTCGGGCGTCACGCCGAACGACAGGTTCGCCTTTTCGGTGCCGGCGATCGACTGGAACACTAGGTCCACCGGCGCGCCGGCCTCCGCGAGCTTGAGCGTGTTGGTCACATGGGTGAGCACGCAGCTCTGGGTAGGAATCTCGAAGCGCTGGATCACCTCGTCCAGCATGTGCAGCAGCTGGCCCAGCACCGGCATGCTGTCGGAGGCCGGGTTGAGGCCGATCACCGCATCGCCCGCGCCGTAGAGCAGGCCGTCGAGCGTGGACGCGGCCACGCCGCGCAGGTCGTCGGTCGGGTGGTTGGGCTGCAGGCGCACCGACAGATGCCCCGGCAGGCCGATGGTGTTGCGAAAGCGCGTGACCACGCTGCACTTCTTCGCGACCGACACGAGGTCCTGGTTGCGCATGAGCTTGGACACGGCCGCGACCATCTCGGGCGTGAGGCCGGGCGCGAGTGCGGTGAGCGTGGCGGTCGTGGCTTCGTCCGACAGCAGCCAGTTGCGGAAGTCGCCGACCGTGAGGTGCGACACCGGCGCGAAGGCCTCCGCATCATGGCTGTCGATGATGAGCCGCGTGATGTTGTCGCTCTCGTAGGGAATGAGCGCTTCGGTCAGGAATTGCTTGAGCGGCGTCTCGGCCAGCACATGGCGCGCGGCCATGCGCTGCTGCGCGGTGGCGGCGCCGACGCCGGCGAGGTAGTCGCCGGAGCGCGCGGGGCTGGCAAAGGCCATGACCTGCTTCAGGTCGTCGAAGCTGAAGACCTGTTCTGCGATGGTGGTGCGGTAGCGCATCGTCTTTCAGGCGTTGGTTCAGGCGTTGGTGGCGGTGGAGGAAAGCATCTCGTCGGGCGCCGCCGCCTTGCGCTGCGAAGAGGTCAACAGGAAGTAGCCGTAGGCCGCCGCCATCAGCACCAGGAACAGCACCGTCAGCATGAAGTTGAACCACACCATCGCACCGAGGCACACCACGCCAAGGCCGAGCGCGATCGCCGGGAACACGGGGTAGAAGGGCGCGCGGTAGGTGCGCAGCAGGTTCGGTTCGTTCCTTCGCAGCTTGAAGAGCGCTGCCATGGAGATGAGGTACATCACGATCGCGCCGAGCACCGCCATGGTCACGATGTTGGCGGTGAGCGTTTGCCCGCCGAACTGCACCCACTCGTCGCTGAAGATCGCGATCACGCCGATGACGCCACCTGCCAGCAGCGCGCGGTGCGGCGTGTCGAAGCGCGGGCTCAGGCCCGCGAAATAGGCCGGCAGATAACCGGCGCGCGCCAGCGCGAAGATCTGGCGCGAGTAGCCCATGATGATTCCGTGGAATGACGCGATCAGCCCGAAGAGCCCGATCCACACCAGCATGTGCAGCCAGCCGCTGTTGTCGCCCACCACCGCCTTCATGGCCTGCGGCAGCGGGTCGTTGATGTTGGCAAGCTTGCGCCAGTCGCCCACGCCGCCCGCGAAGATCATCACGCCGAAGGCCAGCACCACCAGCGTGACGATGCCGGTGGTGTAGGCGATGGGAATGGTGCGGTGCGGATCGCGCGCCTCTTCGGCCGCCATGGCCGCGCCCTCGATGGCGAGGAAGAACCAGATCGCGAACGGAATCGACGCGAAGATGCCCGAGATCGCCGCGCCGTTGAGCACGCTGCCGCCGGCCCAGCCGTTCGCAACGAAGTTGGCCATCGTCCAGCCCGGCGTGACCACGCCCATGAACACCAGCAACTCGACGATGGCGAGCACAGTCACGAACAACTCGAAAGCCGCGGCGATGCCCACGCCGACCCAGTTGAGCGCGATGAAGATCACATACGCCCCGAGCGCAAACCACTTCGGGTTGATGCCCGGGAACTGCACATTGAGGTAGGCGCCGATGGCCAGCGCGATGGCCGGCGGCGCGAAGACGAATTCGATCAGCGTGGCAAAGCCCGCGACGAACCCACCGTTGGGACCGAACGCGCGCCGTGCATACGCAAAGGGCCCGCCCGCGTGTGGAATGGCCGTGGAGAGCTCGGTGAAGCTGAAGATGAAGGTGGTGTACATCGTGGCCACCAGCACCGTGGCGACCAGGAAGCCGAGCGTGCCGGCGGTGTTCCAGCCGTAGCTCCAACCAAAGTACTCACCGGAGATGACGAGGCCTACCGCGATGCCCCACAGCTGGATGGGACCGAGTACCTTTTTCAGATGACCCGTGCCCTGGGCAGTCGATGCGACCGGGGCGGCTTCGGTGGAGTGCATGGAGGCTTCCTCTCTTCGTGAATGTTGACAGTGCGCATTCAGCAAAGCAAGGGTCGTTCCACTACGTACATCGCGCTACATCGACGGAGGCCAGCAGGACATGGCGCTGGCCATAATCAGGGCCTTTCAATCCCCGAGGTGTTTCGTGAAGTCTTATTTCTGTGCCGCTCTCGTGTCCGTCTTCGCCATTCCCGCAGCATTCGCGCAATCCGCGCCCGTGACCACGCCCAGCGGCCTCATCTACCAGTCGCTCAAGGAAGGCACCGGCGCATCGCCCGCGGCCACCGACACGGTCAAGGTGCACTACCGCGGCACCTTCCCCGACACCGGCAAGGAATTCGACAGTTCCTACAAGCGCGGCGAGCCGACCGAGTTCCCGCTCAACGGCGTGATCCCGTGCTGGACCGAAGGCGTGCAGAAGATGAAGCCGGGCGGCAAGGCCAAGCTGACCTGCCCGCCGTCGATTGCCTACGGTTCGCGCGGCGCGGGCGGCGTGATTCCGCCGAACGCCACGCTGAATTTCGAAGTGGAACTGGTGTCGGTCACCAAGCGCTGATCGATTAGATCTGCGCCATGCCGCCGTCGACAAACAGTTCCGTGCCGTTCACGAAGCTGCTGTCGTCGGAGGCGAGGAACACCACCGCCTTGGCGATTTCGTCGGGCGTGCCGACCCGGCCCAGTGGAATGTTCTGTGCCTGCCCTTCGATGAAGCCCTTCACCTGTTCCGGCGTGAGGCCCAGCAGCTCATAGGCCGGGGTCGGCACCACGCCGGGGCTGACAGCGTTGACGCGGATGCCGGCATCCTTCAGGTCCACCGCCCAGCCGCGCGCGAAGCTGCGCACCGCCGCCTTGGTCGCGCTGTAGACGCTGAAGGCCGGGTTGCCCTTGATGCTGGTGATCGATGCGTTGAGAACGATCGATGAACCCTTGGCCATCAGCGGCAGTGCCTTCTGCACCGTGAAGAGCAGGCCGCGCACGTTGGTGCCGAAGGTCTTGTCGAAGTGTTCTTCGGTGATCTGGCCCAGCGGCAAGAGGCTGCCACCACCGGCGTTGGCGAACAGCACGTCGAGCCGGCCCTTCTGTTCCTTGATGGTGGCGTAGAGCTTGTCGAGGTCGGCAAGCTTGGAGACATCGCCGAGCACGCCGGTCACGTTGCGGCCGATGGTTTTCACGGCCGCGTCGAGTTCCGCCTGGCGGCGGCCCGTGATGAATACGTGGGCGCCTTCGGCCACGAAGCGCTGCGCGGTGGCCAGGCCGATGCCGCTGGTGCCGCCGGTGACGAGGGCGATCTTGTCGTTGAGCTTGAGTTGGGACATGGCTTCTTCCTTGGGGTTGCTGTGATGCAGCGTTGACGAGGGAAGGAAGTTTGGGTGCGGGCCCCTCGCAGACCAAGATGCCGTGGGGGACTTGTCAGTTTCCGAATCACCAACAATCCGGCGATGGCCCCGCGCGACGCGGGCTGAAGACTCAACCCGGCTGGTACTGGTACAGCCAGGTCTCGGTCAAGGTCTGGTCGCCGTTCTTCAGATAAAGCCGCATGTCGATCGGCTCGTTGCCTTCGGGCGTGAAGTCGAACTGCGCGCGCCAGTGGCCGGGCACGCCATTGGGCACGGCTTCTGCAAACACGTACGAGAACTTGCCGCGCGGCGCCGTCAGCACCAGCTCGGGCTTCACGCCGAAGGGCACGGTGGTGAGCGGCTGGCCGATGAACTCGACCATGAACTTGCGCACGCCCTGCGGCCGCGGCTGGCCCGGCTGGCCGCCACGTCCGATGCGCGTGGCCACGCAGCGCGCGAGCGGCGAGGGAAAGGGCTCCTGGTCGGTCCAGTGCAGCCGGTATTGCAGGCTGTAGCTCGCGCCGGCCTTGGCATCGGCCTTGGGTACCCAGAAGGCGACGACGTTGTCGTGGATCTCGTCGTCGGTCGGAATCTCGATGAGCTGCACCGAGCCTTCGCCCCAGTCGCCCAGCGGCTCGATCCAGAGGCTCGGGCGCTTCTCGTAGCCGACGCCGTCCTGGTAATGGTCGAACGAACGGTCGCGCTGCAAGAGGCCGAAGCCGCGCGGCTTGGTGTCGGCGAATGCGGAGGCGCGGGTCTGCGTCGGGTTGTTGAGCGGGCGCCAGATGCGCTCGCCCGCGCCGTTCCAGATCGCAAGGCCGTCGGAGTCGTGCACCTCGGGGCGCCAGTCGATGGCGGTGGGCTTGATGGTCTCGGAGTACCAGTACATCGAGGTGAGCGGCACGAGGCCCAGGCGCGCCACGTCACGGCGAAGGAACAGGCGCGAATCGATGTCCATGATCACCGCCTTGCCGCGCTGCATCACGAACTTGAAGACGCCCGTGACGCTCGGCCCTTCGAGGAGGGCGTAGACCGTCATTGAGGTGGTGTTGTTCGCGGCGGGCGTCTCGAAATAGAAGCGCGTGAAGGTGGGGAATTCCTCGGGCTTGCCGGGCACCGCCACGTCGAGCGCGAGGCCGCGCGCCGACAAGCCGTACTGGTACAGCTCGCCGATCGCGCGGAAGTACGAAGCGCCGAGAAAGGCGACCCAGTCGTTCTTCTGCCAGTCGAGCTTGCCCTGGTCGCCCAGGCGGCTTTCCTGCAGGCGAAAGCCCGCGAAGCCCGCCCCGGCCGGCAGCGCGCGCGCGGGGCTGTCGGGCGGCATCGAGAAGTAGTCGGGACTGTAGAGCACCTCGCGTGCGAAGGCATCGCCGTCGGAGTTCTCCAGCACGTGCATGCGCACCGGTGTCTGGAAGAAGCGGCCGAGGTGAAAGAAGGTGACGGGGAATGCCCCAGGGCCTTCGCGGAAGAGGGAGTTGGCGGGGTCGAACTTGATCTTGCCGTGGGCGTCGTAGTCGATCTTCTCGAGCACGTCGGGTGCGAGCGGCGCCGCGGCGACGTAGGGCTGCGCGGCGAGGCGCTTGGCCTGTGCGACGAGCCGGTCGAACGAGAAGGGCGACGGCTGGCTCAGTTGCAGGCCGTTGGCGGCCAGCGCCTCTTCGGGCAGTCCAAGGGCGGCGAGTGCGGCGGCGGCACCACCTGCGGCAAGGAAGGATCGGCGATCAAGCATGTGTTTCTTGAGGGTTTCGAATCTTTGGGAAGGGGGAGGCGGAGCGATGCGCAAAGGATTTTGCGCGATGAAGACAGCCAGTAGCTTGCCGCATGGCGCTGGACGACCGCGTCAGCCAATCCGCGCAATGCAGGCCGGACAAAGCCGGCGATTGGGAAAATTGTGCGTTTATGTATCGGCCACTTCGATCGGGTCCATGGCGCTCAACGCATACACCGCATAGAGCGGCACGCCGAAGACCATCCTGAACATCGGGCCGAGTACCGTGTAGGCGAGGCCGAGGCCTTCCATCACGCGGTAGGTGCCGTCCAGACGCAGGCGCGGATGCGGTTCGGTCAGGTCGGCGGGGCGGCGAAGGCCCCAGAGAAATTCGGCGCCCGTCGGCCGCACCGAGGGATGGTTGCGGGCGCGGCCGGTGGCGATCCAGCACATTGCATCGAAGGCCAGCACCGAGCCAGGCGGCGCCCGCTCGCCGAAAGTGGCGAGCACCGCCTGCACCGTTTCGGGCTTCAGGTACATGAGCACACCTTCGGTGAAGAGGAAGACGGGCTGTGCTTTTCGCTTTTTCGGCAGGCCGAGTTGGTCCCACCAGTTAGGCGAGGTCAGGTCGAGTTCGCGCACGTCGTGGCGCGGATGGGTTTCGGGAATCAGCTCGCGGCGCAGCGCGAGCACCTCGGGCAGGTCGGCATCGGTCATGTGCGACTTGTCGTCGTCCAGCCACTGGAAGTAATGGCTGAGGCCGCAGCCCATGTTCACCACGCGGGCGCCGGGATGCCGTTTGAGGAAATCCTGCGCGAGGCTGCGAAAGCGCCGGGTGCGCGCGAGGATGCCGTAGATGGTCGCCCGGTCCTCCGGCAGGGCATGGCCGTCGTCGCGGATCTTCTCGAGGATGTCCGCGGCGTAGGCGTCCCGCACGGCCACCTGCGGAAAGATGGCATCGCCGGATGCGCGCGCGGCCAGGGGAATGCGCAAGGTGGAAGGTACGGCCGACAGACGCTGTGCGAGCTTGCTGGTCGTCATGGATGCAGGAGCGAGGTCATGCGCAAAGTCTGGCGGCTCCCGCACGCCTGGGCAAGTCAGTCTTTCGTTCAGCCTGCCGGGCCGGCGCGGCCTCAGAGCTTCTTCTTCATCGAGGCGAGATAGAAGCCTTTGACATAGTCGTCGATGCGCCCGTATTCCTCGTAGCCTTGCTTCACGTAGAAGCCTCGCGCCTGCCATTCGAAGGTTTCTAGCGCGGCGCTGTGGGCGCCCAGGGTCCTGGCACGCGCTTCGGCTTCGGCGAGCAGTCGCGTGCCCAATCTCTGGCCGCGTGCGGACTCCGCGACCCAGAGCGAGTCGATGCGCAGCCAATACAGGAAGACGTAGGCACGCAATCCACCGACCAGTTCTCCATTCGCGTTCTTGGCGTTGAGCCATACCGGCTGCGACTCGGGGTACTCGCCGACGAAGCCGTAATTGAACTGCCGCAGGTGCCGGCCGAGCACGCCGCTTCGGACTTCTTCTTGCGTGGCGGTCGAGATGACGGGCGATGTCGGGGTGCGCATCGGCGGATTCTATGAAGCACGCCAGTGCCGAAAGTCATGGGATGGTGAAAAGAAAATTTTTGACATGTTATGTCGACGCACCTATAGTGAATCCATCGAAGCCCCGCTCGCTTCCAACGGTTTCAACCACAAGGAGAGGTATGCAATCACTGCTCGATCAACTCAGGGGCCTCGATGCGCTGGCCGGCGCCGCAATGGGAGGGCTGCCGGTGCAGCTGCAACCCATTCCGGGCAGCACGCCCGTGGTCCAGGTGAGCATCGAGGGGCGCGATGAGCTGCCTATCTTTATTACCAGTTCCGACATGCAGATCATCTGCATCTGCTATCTCTGGACCGAAGATGAAGTGAAGCCCGAGCGCCGCACCGAGCTGCTCGAATCGCTGCTCGACCTCAACCCCTCCGTGCCCCTGTCGTCCTTCGGTCGCGTCGATGGCCGCTACGTGCTCACCGGTGCGCTGGGGCGCAATGCGCGCGTGGAAGACGTTGCACGCGAAGTGGCAGTGCTCAGCGACAACGCGATCGATGCCCTGGACGCCCTGTCCGAATTCCTGAATTAAGCGAAAGATCCACATGACCGTCATCAAGAAGCTTGTCACCCTGCTGCGCGGCAGCGCGCGCGAGATCGGCGAGAGCGTGGTCGACAGCAACGCCACGCGCATCTACGAGCAGGAAATCATCGATGCCAAGCACAGCATCGAGAAGGCCAAGGGCGACCTCACCGGCGTGATGGCCAAGGAGATGCAGTCGGCCCGCGAGATCGAGCGCCTGAAGAAGGAGATCACGCGCTACGAAGGCCTCGCGATCGAAGCGCTCAACAAGACGCAGGAAGGCCTCGCGCTCGACGTGGCGGCCAAGGTCGGCACCATCGAGCAGGAGCTCGAGGAGCAGGCCAAGGCCCATGCGTCCTACGCGCTGCAGGTCTCCAAGCTCAAGGAACTGATCAAGTCGGCCGAGGCGCGCATCCGCGAGCACGAGCGCGAGATCGGCATCGCCAAGACCACCGAGAGCGTCTACCGCGCCACGCAGTCGATCTCCGAGAACATCGGCAGCGGCGGTTCACGGCTGGCGAATGCGCGCGAATCGCTCGAACGCATCCGCGCCCGGCACGAAGACCTGGCCGATCGCATGACGGCCAGCCAGGCGCTCGAGAACGAACTGGGCCACCAGGCGCTCGAGAAGAAGCTGGCCGCCGCGGGCATCGGCAGCGACGCCGACCGCACCGGCAAGGTGATGGAACGCATCCGCGCCCGCCAGGCCAACCCGGGCGGGACCGCTTCCGAATGAACGTGCGGGTCAAGCCGGTTCGCTGGCAAGGCTCGGACGAGGCGATACGCGCCGTCCAGGTGGCGTTCGACGTGGAGGAGGCCGTGCTGGAGGCGGTGCGCAAGGCGGCTTTCGAGCAGCATGTGTCCACCTCCGACCAGATCCGCCAGGTGCTGGGCCTGGCGACCACGTCCAGGCCCAAGCGCCCGCGCCTGACGGTGTCGCTCAGTGGGGCAGACTATGAATTCCTGGCGAAGCGCTACGGGCTCGCCGCCGACGACCGCCTGGCCATCAAGGAGAGGGCCACGCGCGACCTGATCGCGTTTGCAAGCAGTGGGAAGAAGAGCACCGGCGCAGGGAGGCCGGGCCGCAAGTAGAACAACGAACAACAACCCGCAAGCGGGAGGATCAATGGGCAATTTCATGGATGCGGTGGTGGGCTACCCCACCGCGATCTACACGGTGCTGCTGGGCGTCGTGGTGATCTATTGGGTGCTCGCGGTGCTCGGCATGGTCGACATCGAAGGCAGCGGCATCGATGTCGACGTGCAGACGCATGCCGATGGCGACACGAGCGATGTCGGCCAGCTCGCGAGCTACGTCGTCGCCTTCGGCCTGAACGGCGTGCCGTTCTCGGTGGCCGTGAGCCTGCTGGTGCTCGTTGCATGGACCGTCTCGTGCCTGGGCGGCGAGTGGCTGCTGCCGCTGGTGCCGACGATGCTGCTCAAGCTCGTGGCCGGCACGGCGCTGCTGGTGGTCAGTGCGGCCATCGCCATTCCCGTCACCGCCGTCGCGATCCGGCCGCTGCGCGGGCTCTTCGTGAGCCACACGGCCGTGAGCAACGCGGCGCTGGTCGGCCAGGCCTGCCGCGTCGTCACCGGCGTGGTGAACGAGAAGGACGGCCGCGCCGAGATTTCCCGTCGTGGCGCCAGCCTGAACATCCGCGTCTGGGCGCCGACGCCCAACACCCTCAAGCGCGGCTCGCACGCGCTGATCCTCGAATACGACGAGGTGGCCGGCCGCTACCTCATCGCGGCGCACGAAGACATCGTCTGATCACGCGCATCCCTTACTGTTCGTCCGCTCTCAAAGCAATTCTGGAGAAAAAATGGAGCCCATCATCTTTGCCGTGGTCATTCTGGCCGTGGTCATCCTCGGCCTGTTCGCGATGTTCGCCAAGTTCTATCGAAAGATCGAACAGGGCCACGCACTCATCGTGAACACGCTGCGCGCCGAGCCCGAGGTGACCTTCACCGGGCGGATGGTCTACCCGATCATCCACAAGGCCGAGCTGATGGACATCTCGGTCAAGACCATCGAGATCGACCGCTCCGGCAACGAGGGCCTCATCTGCCGCGACAACATCCGCGCGGACATCAAGGTGAAGTTCTTCGTGCGCGTCAACAAGACCGCCGACGACGTGCTGAAGGTGGCGCAGGGCATCGGCTGCGCGCGGGCCTCCAACCACGAGACGCTCGAAGAATTGTTCTCTGCCAAGTTCTCCGAAGCGCTCAAGACGGTCGGCAAGTCGATGGATTTCGTCGACCTCTACCAGGCGCGCGACGGCTTCCGCGACCAGATCATCAGCCAGATCGGCAACGACCTTTCGGGCTACGTGCTCGAAGACGCGGCGATCGACTACCTCGAGCAGACGCCGCTGTCGGAGCTGGACGCCAACAACATCCTCGATGCGCAGGGCATCAAGAAGATCACCGAACTCACGGCGGTCGAGCATGTGCGCACCAACGAGCTGCGCCGCAACGAGGAAATGCAGATCAAGAAGAAGAACGTCGAGACGCAGGAAGCGCTGCTCGAACTCGAGCGCCAGCAGGCCGACGCCACCTCGCGCCAGCACCGCGAGATCGCCAGCGTGCGCGCCCGCGAGGAGGCTGAAACTTCCAAGATCCAGTCCGAAGAGCGCACCAAGTCCGAAACCGCGCGCCTGCTCTCGGAGCAGACCGTGGCCGTGCAGCAGGAGAACGTGCAGCGCGAAAAGGAAGTGGCCGAGAACAACCGCAAGCGCGCGGTCGCCATCGAGGAAGAAAAGGTCACGCGCGCCCGCGACCTGGAAATCGTCGACCGCGAGAAGGAAGTGACGCTGCAGCGCATCGAGAAGGACAAGGCCGTCGAAGTGCAGAAGAAGGCGATTGCCGACGTGATCCGCGAGCGCATCGTGGTCGAGCGCACGGTGGCCGAGCAGGAAGAAGCGATCAAGGAACTGCGCGTGGTCGCGGAGGCCGAGCGCACCAAGAAGTCGGTCGTGATCATGGCCGAGGGCCAGGCCGACGAGAAGATGGTGATCGACGTGAAGGCCGCCGAAACCCAGGAAAAACGCGCACGCCACAAGGCGGCCGAAGAACTGACGCTGGCCGATGCCAAGCTCAAGGTGGCCGAGCGCGATGCCGAATCGAAGAAGCGCGAAGCCGAGGGCATGGAAGCGCTCTCCGCCGCGCCGGGCCTGGCGGCTGCCAAGGTAGAGATCGCCACCGCGCAGGCACGCCTGGCCACGTTCGAGGCCGAAGCTTCGGGCAAGGAAAAGCTCGGCCTCGCCGACGTGCATGTGCGCCAGGCCGATGCCGACGCCATCCTCAAGGCTGGCCAGGCCGACGCGCAGGTGATCGAGGCGCGCTCGCAGGCCGAAGCCGCCGGCATGCGTGCCAAGTTCGACGCAGAAGCCTCGGGCAAGGAAAAGCTCGGCCTTGCCGATGTGAGCGTGCGCACGGCCGATGCCGAAGCCACGCTCAAGTCCGGCCAGGCCGATGCGCAGGTGATCGAAGCCCGCTTCAACGCCGAGGCCAAGGGCCTGCACGAGAAGTTCGAGGCCATGAAGTCGATGAGCCCGGAAACCCGCGACCACGAAGAGTTCCGCATGCGCCTGGAAAAGTCGCACATCGAGACCATGAAGGGCATCGACGCGCAAACCTCCATCGCCAAGGAGCAGGCCGATGTGCTGGGCACCGCGCTCGCCAACGCCAAGATCGACATCGTGGGCGGCTCGGGCGACTACTTCGACAGCTTCGTGCGTTCGCTCTCGGTGGGCAAGGGCATCGACGGCGTCATCTCCAAGAGCCAGGCGGTGCAGGTGGCCTTCAAGGACCAGCTCTCGGGCGAACGCGACGTGGTGAAAGACCTGCGCGACATCGTCGGCGCCTTGGGCAATTCGTCGGGCGAGATCCAGAACCTCAGCGTTGCCTCGCTGATGAGCCGCATTGCCGCCGACGGCACCGATACCCAGAAGTCGGCGCTGCAGAACCTGATCTCCACCTTCCGTCCATTGAACGGGAACGTGCAATGAATCCGAACCTGAAGTGCAGCTGCGCTGGCCGCGCGGCGATGCAGCCCGTGGCGCTGGCCGAAGCGCTGCTGGGCGTGCAATGCGGCGATTGCCACGGCATGGTGATGGCCATGGACGACTGGCGCGCCTGGAAGTCCGCCGACCCTGAGCGCGTGCCGCATGCGGTCGACGACGAAGTCATCGAGGTGTTCGACATCGCCGCGGTGCGGCACTGCCCCGAATGCGACCGGTTGATGCAGCGCCTGCGTGTGAGCGCCGGCCCCGATTTCCGCATCGACCGCTGCGTGGCCTGCCAGAACCTGTGGTTCGATGCGGGCGAGTGGCGCGCCATCGTGAGCCGCGGCCTCGCGGGCCGGCTCGACGAATTGCTGTCCGATGGCTACCAGCGTCGGCTGCAGACCGAAGAGGTACGTGAAGCCCGCCTCGTCGCGCTGCGCCGCCGCTACGGCGACGACTGCATCGACGAGCTGGACCGCATCCGCGCCTGGCTCGACACCCAGCCTCACCGCGACGAACTGCTCGCACTGCTGCGCGCGGACTGACCGCGCCGATCCATGCAACCCACCGACGAAACGGGAGCGCCGCCCGGCGCCCAGGCGCCGACCGACCAGACCGAAGCCCTGGTCTCCGGCAGCGGCAGCTACGACCTGCTGAAGAAGCGGCTGGAAACCCAGGGCGAAGGCCTGCTCAAGAAGACGCAGGCGCTCAACGAGCAGCGCCTGGCCGAATTTGGCCGCTCCGACCAGACGCTGATCCTGCGCACCCGCGCGCGCACCGAGAACAACGCCGTGGCGCGCGACATCGTGCGCATCGGCGACCTGCTGCTGTTCGGCTACAACGTCTTCATCGGCCTTCGCAAGGAAACGGCCGTGGGCGACGTGTTCGGCCTTTACCGGCTCGCAGCGCCCGGCGAAGCCGCCACCGAGAACGACGAGCTGCAGCCGGTGCCGCTGGCTGGCACCTTCCTCGAAGACACGCGCTTCGCCTCCGACTTCCGCGAGCTCTACGCCTACTACAAGCAAGCCACGCTGCTGCAACTGCGCGTGACGCAGGACAAGCTGCTCGCCTCGTTCCAGATCGGCCAGCAACTGCACGACGTGCGCGTGTTCCGCTGGGCCATCGAGCGCGACGGCAGCATCCACTACATCGACAACCGAGGCGAGCGCGACATCGCGCTGCCCGCGAGCCACGATTTCGAATGGACCGTCGCCACGCGCGAAGACCACGTCGGCGGCAAGCACCCGCATGTGAACGTGCTGGACACCGTGTTCGTCGAAACGCTGGGCGGCGACCTCACGATCAAGATCGAGAACAACACCGAAACGGGCCTCGGTATCTACAGCGAGCCGGTGGAGGACAAGAGCCAGTCGCTCACCGACGCCGAAATCGCCTGGGCCAAGCTCGGCATGCTGATCTTGCTGCGCGTGAAGCCCTACCGCGAGCAGGTCACGCGCTACCTGGTGTTCAACATTCGGAAGCAGCAGGTCGAGCGCATCGACGCCATCGGCGGCTCCTGCGTGCAGCTGCCCGAAGACCACGGCATCATTTTTCCGGGCGGCTACTACCTGCAGTCGGGCGAGTACAAGCGCTTCGATCTGCCGGCCGACGTGGTCGAGCACCTTCGCTTCAAGCGCATGCTGCGCTCGCCCAACGGCGAGGACGTGGCCTATGTCTTCTACGACCCGAAGCCCGGGCGCTATGCGCTCTTCAACTACAACCTGATCGAAAAGAAGCTCGCCACGCCGATCATCGCCAACGGCTACGCGCGCTTTGCGGACGGCCGCATCCTGGTGTTCAACGGCGACGACGGCGAACCGACGCGCGTCCACCCGATGCAGCTGTGGCAGACGCCGTTCGCCAGCGAAGAACATGTGAGCGCGCAGCCGCCCGCCACCGGCTTCTTTGGCAAGATCGGCAACGCCGAATTGGTGCGCGGCGTGAGCGACCTCATGGGCATCGCGCGCGCGGTGCGCGAGCAGGCACCCACGCGCGCTGCCTACGAAGACCTGATCCGCCAGTGCACCCGGGTGAGCGACGCCTACTTCTGGCTCGACGCGCCCGAAGCCACCGGCCTCATGGCCGAGCTGCGCAGCATTGCCGACGTGGCGCGCAGCACGCTGGCCGAGTTCGAGAAGGTCGACACCATCCGGCGCGAAACCGCGCGCGCATTGGCGCGGGCCGAAGACGCGCAGCATGCGCTGCTGGTCGACATCGCCAGCACCATCTGGCGCGCGCCCGACGATTTCGTGAAGGCGCTCGGTCGCCTGCGCGAACGGCGCGGCGCGCTGCAGATGCTCAAGGAGTTGCGCTACGCCGACCTGCCGCGCATCGCCGCGATGGATGCTGCGCTCGAGGTCGAGCAGCAGCGCATCGGCGAACGCGCGATGCAGTTCCTCGCGGCCGACACGGCCTTCAACGGCCAGCGCCAGGCACTCGACAAGCTCGCGCTCGACCTGCCCAACCTGGCGACATCGCCTGCGCTCGGGCAGATGCTCGCTACGCTCGACGAGCAGGCGGCGGGCCTCGATCTGCTGACCGAGCAGTTGGGCAGCCTGCCGGGCGGTGACGCGGTGATCCGCACGTCCATCCTCGACCGCATCTCGCTGATCTACGCCGACATCAACCGCATGCGCGCCGATGCGCGTGTGCGGCGCAAGTCGCTGGGCGCGACCGAGGCGCGCGCGGAGTTCGGCGCGCAGTTCAAGCTCTTCAGCCAGGCGGTCGAGAACGCGCTGGAGTTCGCCGACACACCCGAAAAGTGCGACGACGCGCTCACGCGCCTGCTGGCCCAGCTCGAAGAGATCGAGGGCCGCTTCGCCGAGCAGGAAGATTTCCTGGCCGACATCGCCGAGAAGCGCGAGACCGTGTACGAGGCGCTCTCCGCGCGCCGGCAGAGCCTGGTGGAAGCTCGGCAGCGCCGCGCGCAAGGCGTGGTCGATGCGGCGGGCCGCATCCTCGACGGCATTCCGCGCCGCATCGCGCAGTTGGCCGACCTGACGCAGGTGCACAGCTACTTCGCGGCCGATCCGATGATCGGCAAGCTGCGCACGCTGATCGCCGACCTGCGCACGCTGGGCGCCGCGGTGCCGGCCGACGAGCTCGACACACGCTTGAAGACCGCGCGCGACCAGGCGCTGCGTTCCATTCGCGACAAGCGCGAGCTGGTGAGCGAGGGCGGCGACACGCTGCGCCTGGGCCGCCACGCCTTCACTGTGCACCGCCAGCCGGTGGACCTGACGCTGGTGGCCCGCGACGAAGGCATGGCCTACCAGGTGACGGGCACCGACTACCAGAGCCCCGTGGACGAGCCGCGGCTGCTGCCGCTGCAGCGCTACTGGAACCAAGCGCTGGTATCGGAGACGCCCGAGCTGTCGCGTGCCGAATACCTCGCCGGTCGGTTGCTGGAGGCATTGCTCGACGGCAAGGCCGAGCGCAACTGGGCTGACGTGCTCACGCTGCTGGCCGAAGACCCGCTGCATCCGCAGCTGCTCGACATGGTCCGCCGCTTCGCTGCCGCGCGGTATCAGGAGGGCTACCAGAAGGGCATCCACGATGACGACGCACTGCGCCTTTTGGGCGCGCTCGTCGCGATGCAAGACCAGGCCGGCCTGCTCGCCTGGGGCCCGACCGAGCGCGCGCTGGCCTTGCTCTATTGGCAGCACGGACACCTGATCGCCCATCGCGAATCGATGCTGCGCCGCGCGCGCGCCGCGATGCAGATGCAGACCCTGTTCGGCCGGCGCGATGCGCTGGAGCAGCTCGAAGCGGACACGGCGCGTGCGCTGAAGCACTTCGCGCACGACGTGGTGCCCGACATGCTGCCGCTGGCCGAGACCGCGAGCGAAGAAGAGCGCGAGGCGCACCAAGGCCGCGTGTCCACGCTGTGCGACCAGGCCGCCGCGTACCTCGTGCGCGAGTTGGCCGGCGAGCGCGGCGGCGAAGCCTGGGCCGTCTCGGGTGCGGGCGAAGACTTGGCGGCCGCGCTGCTGCGCGAGCTGGAACGCGGCGGCCGGCGCGATGCCTGGCAGCACGACCTCGACGCCGCACCGCCCGCGGAGCGCTGGCGCCTCGCGCGTGACTGGGTGCGTGCCTACGCCGTGCACCAGGCGCCGCAGTCGATCGACTGGGTCGACGACGCGGCCAGCGTGCTGGCCATTCCGTTGTCGCGCACCCGCGTCAACGCGGCGCTCGACCGCACGGTCGAAGGCCTGCGCGGCGAGCATCCGCGCGTGGCCGATGGGCGACTGACGCTGAACCTCAACGACTTCTGGCGCCGCTTCCTGTTCCACACCATGCACGCGGTGCCGGGCTACGAGGCGCTGCAGAGCCTCCGCCACGAACTGCTCGAGCGCGAGAAGGCGCGGCTCAAGCTCGGCCAGTTCCAGGCCAAGCCGCTCTCGACGTTCGTGCGCAACCAACTGATCGACGAGCTCTACCTGCCCATCATTGGCGACAACCTTGCCAAGCAGATCGGTTCGGCGGGCGAGGGCAGCCGCACCGACCGCATGGGCCTCCTGCTGCTGATCTCGCCGCCGGGCTACGGCAAGACGACGCTGATGGAGTACGTGGCGGACCGCCTCGGCCTCATCTTCGTGCGCATCAACTGCCCGGCGCTCGGCCACGGCGTGACAGCGATCGACCCGGCCAACGCGCCCAACAGCGCGGCAAGGCAGGAGCTGGAAAAGCTCAACCTCGGCCTCGCGATGGGCAGCAACGTGATGCTGTACCTGGACGACATCCAGCACACGAGCCCCGAGTTCCTGCAGAAGTTCATTGCGCTGGCCGACGGCACGCGCCGCATCGAGGGCGTGTGGAACGGCGAGCCGCGCAGCTATGACATGCGCGGCAAACGCTTCGCGATCGTGATGGCCGGCAACCCGTACACCGAGTCGGGCGACGTGTTCAAGATCCCGGACATGCTGGCCAATCGCGCCGACATCTACAACCTGGGCGACGTGCTCTCGGGCCGCGAGGCGGCGTTCGCGCTCTCGTACATCGAGAACAGTCTGACCTCCAACCCCACGCTGATGCCGCTGGCCTCGCGTGACCCGAAGGACGTGCAGTTGCTGGTGAAGATGGCGCAGGGCCACGACGTGCCGAGCAGCGCGCTTTCGCACGCGTACAGCGCGGTCGAGCTGGAAGAAATCAAGGCGCTGCTGCAACGGCTGTTCCGGGCGCGCGACCTGCTGCTGAAGGTCAACCTCGCGTACATCGAATCGGCCGCGCAGCAGGAGAGCTACCGCGTCGCGCCGCCCTTCAAGCTGCAGGGCAGCTACCGCAACATGACCAAGCTCGCGGGCAAGATCACGCCGCTGATGCGCGACGACGAGCTCGATGCGCTGCTTCGTGACCACTATCGCGGCGAAGCGCAGACGCTGACCACCGGCGCGGAAGAGAACCTGCTGCGCCTCGCGCAACTGCTCGGCAGCCCGACGCCGGAAGAAAGCGCTCGCTGGAAAGCCATCTGCGAGGAGTTCGTGCGCCAGCGCAAGCTCGGCGGCGCCGACGTGGACGGCAGCCAGCGTATCGCGAGCAGCATGCTCGACGTGGCGCGTGCGGTCGAAGCGCTCAAGCCAGAACCCAAGCCTGTCGCAGAAGGCCCGAGCGAAGGCCAGCGCCTGGCCGACGCCATGCTCCAGATCGCAGTGACCTACCGCGAGCTGATCCTGCCGTTGGTGACCGCCACGGAGCGCCGGCTCGAGCTCGACCGGTCGATCAAGCAGGACATGGAACGCCTCGCGGCCGAGGTGCAGGCGAGCCGCGCGGCACCCAAGCGCACGCCCCCGCCCAAACCAGACAAGGATCACTGATGTCCGCACTGCCCGAACTGCTCGCCCAGCTCGACGCCACCATGGCCGACGCGCGCCTGAGCGACGACGAGCGCCGCGTGCTGGTCCATACGTTGCGCGAAGCCTCGCCGCCCGAGGACGGCCTGCGTCAACTGCGCAACCGTGCCTTCGACCTGGTGCGCGCGCGCACCGCCGACCCCGAGCAGCTGTCGCTGCTCAAGTGGCTCGAAGGTGTGGTCCGCTCGATCGACACGGGCCGCTCGCCCGATGCGATCGCGGTGCACTCGCAGGCCTTCTTCAGCCCTGGCACGGCTTGCCTGCAGGCAATCAATCAGCAATTGAAGGCGGCGAAGCGCTCGATCGACCTGTGCGTCTTCACGCTGTCGGACGACCGCATCACCGCCGAGGTGCTGGCCGCGCAGCGGCGCGGCGTGGCGGTGCGGTTCATCACCGACAACGACAAGGAGTTCGACCGCGGCAGCGACGTCGGGCAACTGCGCGCGGCCGGCATCCCGGTCGCGGTGGACCGCACCGAGGCGCACATGCACCACAAGTTCGCCATCTTCGACGGCGCGCGGCTCATCAACGGCAGCTACAACTGGACGCGCAGCGCCTGCGAATACAACGAGGAGAACGTGATCCTCAGCAACGACCCTTCGCTCGTTCGCCGCTTCGCGGACGAATTCGACACCTTGTGGAAAGAACTGCAGGCCGACTGATGGCGAGACGAATCGACTACGACTGGGAGCTGCCTCCCGAGATGCAGCAGCGCCTGGGCGGCACCACCTACGGGGCGCAGCGCGTCATTCACGAGCAGGGCCACCTGATGGTGATCCTGCACGAGCCGCCCACCGGCTCCGGCGCCGAGCGCAAGCCCGCGGTGTTCCTGCGCAAGCCCGATGGGGCGTGGCTGCACAAGGGCAACAACCCCGGAGAACGGGCGCTCGCCAAGCTGCTCGAGAGCTATCGCGCGGCGTTCAGCACCTTCGAGATCCGGCACCAGTCCGCGGAAACGGCGGAGGAGCTGTTTCAGATCCTCGGCCCGCTGATCCCGCTCACGCGCGCCGCGATGAACATGCAGGCGACGCTGCAGGCGGCGCGCGAAGCGGCCAAGGACGACCTGATGCTCATCGATCTGCGCGACCTGGCGGTCGAGATCACGCGCGGCATGGAGTTGCTGCTGGCGGACACCCGTATGTCGCTGGACTACCGCCTCGCGCACGCGGCCGAAGAACAGGCGCGTGCGGGCATCGAGGTGAGCCGCGCGCAGCACAAGCTCAACACCATCGCCGCGCTGACTTTTCCGCTGATGGCCATCGGCGCCGCCTTCGGCATGAACCTGCACAGCGGCGCGGAGAACCTGCCGGCCTGGGTGTACTGGGTGATCTTCGCGGCCGGCATCTGCCTGGGCGTGATGCTGCGCGGCTGGGTCAAGGCGCCAGCGGCGCCGCCGGTCGTTGCAAAGCCGGCATCCACGCTGAAGAAGAAATAGGGCGAACAGAGGGCGGGCCTTCGTGATTCGCGAGGTCCCGCTGCTGAATGGGCACTTCTCTTCATCGCGATCTGCTTCTAGAGTCGCCTGCTTTCGCACAAGCAGAAAGACTTCCATGATCGACCACCTGGATCACCTGGTGCTCACGACCGCCAACGAAGAAGCCTGCGTGCGCTTCTACGTCGACGCGCTGGGCATGACGCTGGAGACCTTCGGCGCCGGACGCAAGGCCTTCCGTTTCGGCAACCAGAAGATCAACCTGCATGTGAAGGGGCACGAGTTCGAGCCGAAGGCCGATGTACCCACGCCCGGTTCGTTGGACCTGTGCTTCATCGCCAGCGTGCCGCTCGAAGCGGTCATCGAGCGCCTGGGCGAGAAGGGCGTGGCGATCATCGAAGGCCCCGTGATGCGCACGGGCGCGACCTCGCGCATCCGCTCGGTCTATGTGCGCGACCCCGACCTGAACCTCATCGAGATTTCAGAGCTCGCGCCCTGAAATCCGCACCCGACGGCGCCGTGCCGCGCCTATGCCTTGACGCCGAGCACCGACAGGATGATCGCCGCCAGCGTCAGGGTCACCGGCAGGCGGTGCGCGGCAATGGCGTGGACCTGGGCGGCCGACAGCTTCGTTTGCTGAAGGAGGTTCTTTTTGGAATGAAGTGCTGTGGACATATCAAATACTCCTGAGTGACTGCGAACGGCTTGTTCGCATGGGTTCAAAGATAGACCTCCGGGTGGGGCGCGGCACGGGGCTTTTGTCGACGCGGCGTTTCCGTTTTCGCAACGATCCGCGGGTCACGGCCTGGAACTTCCCGCTGCCTCCAGGATCAGGTTGGCGATCCGGTCGGGGTGCGAAATCAGCGAGAGATGGCTGGATTCGATCTCGATCGTCTTCGCCTTCATCCGCTTGGCGAGAAAGCGCTCCAGCTCGGGCGAAGTGGTGCGGTCCTGGGTCGACACGGCGTACCACGACGGCTTGGTGCGCCACGCGGCCTGCGTGGTGCGCGAGGCGAACAGCGTGTCGGAGATGCGGCCCTGCACGGCGTACAGCACACGTGCCTTGGCCGGGTCGAGATCGCCCGCGAAGTCGCGCAGGAACGCCTCTTCGCCCAGTTGCGCAAAGCCGTTCGCCTTGACCAGGCCGGCAGTGGCGGGCGGCGTGGGGAACTTCGCGGCGAGCGCGCCGTAGTCCTCGCCTGCATCGGGGGCACGCGCGGCCACGTAGACCAGCGCCGACACCTTGGGGTCGACACCGGCTTCGCTGATCACCGTGCCGGCCCACGAGTGGCCGACCAGCACGGTCGGGCCGTCCTGCAAGGCCAGGATGCGCCGCGTGGCCTCCACGTCGTCGGCCAGCGAGGTCAGCGGGTTCTGCACCGCGGTGGCCTTCAGGCCCGCTCGCTGCAGCCGCCCGATCACGTCGGACCAGCAGGAGCCGTCGGCGTAGGCGCCATGCACCAGCACCACGTTGCGCACGCCCGGCGCCAGCGTCTGCGCGAGGCCGCGGGTGGAAAGGGTGGATGCGGCAACGCCTGCGACGATGGCGGCGGAGAAAGAGCGGCGGTTCATGGGGCTGGGTCCTTGTGCAGGGAGTGGGGTAGGGGAACTGATGTCCCGTACTTTCGGAGCCGCACGTTCCGCGCGAATTGCGTCCGCCCGCACTTCGATGCAGATGAAGCGGGCGCGGATTACAGAC
This sequence comes from Variovorax paradoxus EPS, assembly GCF_000184745.1. NCBI lineage: Bacteria > Pseudomonadati > Pseudomonadota > Betaproteobacteria > Burkholderiales > Comamonadaceae > Variovorax > Variovorax paradoxus. The sequence goes on from NC_014931.1 coordinate 2,580,195, forward strand.
GAAACATGAGGCCGGCCCCGCGGGGCCGGCTTGCTGCGCAGGAGTCAGCCCGCGATGAGCTTCTGAACCAGCTCCGCGGTCGTCGCCGCCGCGTACTTGCGCATCAGCCGCGCCCGGTGCAGCTCGACCGTGCGGTGGCTGATGCCCAGCGCCTTGCCGATTTCCTTGGAGGTCAGCCCCTGCATCACCTGCGCCGCCACCTCGCGCTCGCGCGGCGTGAGCTCGGCCTTCACGGCGCGGCGCGAGCCCAGGTCCTCGAAGGTCCAGATGCCGGCTTCGTGCGGCGCCGCGCGGTTCATCGCGTGGCCGGTGACGTGGCACCAGAAGGTCTCGCCGGCGATGGCGCCGTGCAGGCCGCCCAGGCGCTTCATCATCCGGTTGTCGGCGTAGTGCCCGCTGGCGTTCAGAAAGGGTTCCATGCGCTTGCCGATGCGCTCGAACTCGGCCACGCTGGGGTAGAGGATGCTGAACGAATGCCCCACCAAGGCGGAGGGCGTTGCGCCGAAGATCTCGCACACGCGCAGGTTGCACGCCACGATGGTGCGGTTGCTCGAAACCACCATGCCGACGGGTGCATGTTCAAAAGCCAGCCGGTAATCGATCTCGGGCATCGGGGGTCACCATTACGAAATACTACGTATACGGGTACGTAGTATCGTTGACGGCTTCCCACCCAATCACCCACCCACTCTCACCATTCCATCAAGGAGCCCGAGTGAACAAGATTTATCCCTCCGCAGACGCGGCACTCAAGGGGGTCGTGGCCGACGGGCAGATGCTCGCGGTCGGCGGCTTCGGCCTGTGCGGCATTCCCGAAGCGCTGATCGAGGCGCTGAAGGACTCCGGCGCGCAGAACCTCACCGTCATCTCCAACAACGCGGGCGTCGACGGCTTCGGCCTCGGCAAGCTGCTCGAGACCCGCCAGATCAAGAAGATGATCGCGTCGTACGTGGGCGAGAACAAGGAGTTCGAGCGCCAGTACCTCGCGGGCGAACTGGCCCTCGAATTCACGCCGCAGGGCACGCTGGCCGAAAAGCTGCGCGCGGGCGGCGCCGGCATTCCGGCCTTCTTCACCAAGACGGGCGTGGGCACGCAAGTGGCCGAAGGCAAGGAACTGCGCGAGTTCGACGGCGAGACCTACGTGATGGAACGTTCGCTGGTGCCCGACGTGGCGCTGGTGAAGGCCGACGTGGCCGACAAGTCGGGCAACCTGCGCTTCCGTCTCACGGCACGCAACTTCAACCCGGCCGCCGCGATGGCCGGCAAGATCTGCATCGTCGAGGTCGAGAAGATCGTCGAAGTGGGCGAGCTGGCCCCCGACGACATCCACCTGCCGGGCATCTATGTGCACCGCATCGTGCTCAACAGCAATCCCGAGAAGCGCATCGAGAAGCGCACCGTGAGCGCCGCGGCGCCGGTCGATGCCGCCGCCGCGAAGGTCGAGGCGCAGGCCGCGATCGCGCAGGCCGCGGCCGGCAGCGAGCAGCCCGTGCCCACCGTGCCCGTCAACAAGAAAGAAGGAGCCTGAGATGCCCTGGACCCAAGACCAGATGGCGGCCCGTGCCGCGCAAGAACTCGAAGACGGCTTCTACGTGAACCTCGGCATCGGCATCCCGACGCTGGTGGCGAATCACACCGGCACCAAGGAAGTCTGGCTGCAGAGCGAGAACGGCATGCTGGGCATCGGCGCCTTCCCCACTGAAGACAACGTCGACGCCGACCTCATCAACGCCGGCAAGCAGACCGTGACCACCATCCCCGGCTCGGCCATCTTCGGCAGCCACGACAGCTTCGCGATGATCCGCGGCGGCAAGATCAACCTGTCGATCCTCGGCGCGATGCAGGTGAGCACCGAAGGCGACCTCGCCAACTGGATGATTCCCGGCAAGATGGTCAAGGGCATGGGCGGCGCGATGGACCTCGTGGCCGGCGTAAAGCGCGTGATCGTGCTGATGGAACACGTCGCCAAGAAGAAGGACGGCACCGAGGACTTCAAGATCCTCGAGAAATGCACGCTGCCGCTGACCGGCGTGGGCGTGGTCGACCGCATCATCACCGACCTCGCGGTGATGGACGTGGTGCCCGAAGGCCTGAAGGTGGTCGAGCTCGCGCCCGGCGTGAGCTTCGATGCGCTGCAGGCGAAGACGGGTGCCAAGCTGATCCAGTAAAGGCGCTCGCATCCGACACCGACAAGGGCCGCTTTCGCGGCCCTTCGTCATGGCGGGATGAGAAACTGCGCGCATGGCCTACCTCGACATCGACAACCTCCGCACCATCTTTCTCGACGACGAGGCACTGCGCGCCGTGCATCTGCAGCGTCAGCCTTGCGGCGCCGTGAACATCACGAGCGGCCGCGTCGTGGCCTGCGATCCGTTGGTGCAGCCCGAGCGCCAGCCCTTCGCGCGCGAGCTGCAGGCGCGCGGCGCGTTCCCCGTCGAAATACTGCACGACAAGGGACAGCATGCACTGGCCGTGCTGTGGCTGCGTGACCGCGGCAGCCTGCGCGCCGCCGACCTGAACTGGCAAATGGCGTTGATGGAAGGGGAGTCGCTCGACGCGCTGGGCGACGACGAGTTCTACGGTTACCCGGTCGACGCCGGCCTCGGCTGTTTCATGGACCCCGACGCCGCCATCGCCATGGCCGAGCGCGACAAGCGCGAAGCCGGCAATCCCGACTACAGCAACTACTACGACGACGTGCTCGCCGGCGAGATGGGCGATGCCGACGTCGTCGACCACTATCCGCTCGGGCCGGGTTCGGCAAGCAACACGGTGATCTTTCGCTCCGGCTGGGGCGACGGCAGCTACCCGAGCTTCTGGGCACTCGACGCGTCCGGCGAACCCGTGGCGCTCGTGACCGACTTCATGACGATGACCGGCGGCGACGCGCGCGACGAAGACGACAAGCGCAGCGATGCCTACCAGGCCAGCCTTTCGCCGGAAAAGCTCGCGGCGCTCGAAGCGCTGGGTGCGGCCGCGGTCGAAGGCGATGCCGCGGCGATCAAGACGCTGCTGGACGCCGGACTCGCGAAGCCCAACGAGATCATTCCTTCGTTCGGCGAAACCGCGATCACGAGCGCCATCCGCATGAACCAGATCGACGCGCTGCGCGTGCTGCTCACGGGCGTGCAAGGCCTGCCGATGCCGCCGCAGTTCTACCGCATGGACAAGGAAGAGAGCTACATCGACTACGCGCGGATGCTCAAGAAGCCGCGCGTCGAAGGGCTGATCGACCTGCTGGAAAAAGCCGCGGCGCCGGTGCCCAAGCCGGGGTTCCTGAAGCGCCTTGTCTCCTGAGCGATCAAGCGTTCAGGCGCCCAGCGCGGCCCGCACCTTGTCGCCGAGGCCGCGCAGCCGCTCGACCGGTTCGTTGGAGAACACGAAGCGCAGATACTGCGCGCCATGTGTCTCGCCCCAGCCGCGCATCGCCGTCGCGCAGACGCGCGCTTTCAACAGGCGTTCTGACAGCGTCTGCCCATCGATCCCGAAGTCGCTCGTGCGCAGGAGCAGTGACCAGCCGCCGCCCGGAATGCCGACCGGCAGGCCCTTGAGTTCATCCAGCACCGTGTCGCGCCTGCGCTCAAGCTCGGCCACATAGGGCGCGAGCGTGCGTGCCGACTGCTCCAGCGCCGTTGCCACTGCGTCCTGCGCGATGCCCACCGGCACGACGACGTTGGCGAGCGACACGGCCACGAGATCGGGCATGTAGCTTTCGGGCGCGACGGTCCAGCCCACGCGCCAGCCGATCATGCGCAGCTCCTTGGCCGACGAACCCACCGTGATCGTGCGCTCGGCCATGCCGGGGAGGCCGGCCGGGTGAATCACCTTGCGGCTGTCGTAGAGCAGGCGCTCCATGGCCGTGTCGAGGATCAGGGTCAGGTCGTGCTGCACGCACAGCGCGGCGATGGCGCGCCAGTCGTCGTTGTCGAAGCAGCCGCCGGACGGCATCGACGGCGACATCAGCAGCATCACGCGCACACGAGGGCCGATGGCGGCTTGCAGCGCCGCGCGATCGAGCTTCCATTCGCCGCCCGGCGTGAAGACGAAGGGCACGTACTTCGGCGTTCCACCCGCCAGCCGGATGCGATTGAGCAGGCCCGCATAGGTCGGATCGGTCACCAGCACCTCGTCGCCCACCTCGACCGTCGCGAGCAGCGCATTGAGGATGCCCGAGAGCCCGCCTGCGGAGATCACGCAATTGCGTGCGTTGTAGCCAACGCCCGAGAGCGCCGACACATGCCGCGCGGCAACCTCGCGCAATCGCGATTGACCGACGAAGGGCAGGTAGCTGTTGTCCGAATCTTCCGAAGCCGCGCGCACGGTTCGTGCAACGGCTTCGGGGTCGGGCGGAATGTCGACGTCGAGGTTTTCGAGCCTGAGAAAGGGCGGGCCGTCCGCATCGTCGGCGATGGCGCCCATGCGGTCGACGCCGATGCCTGCGATGTGTTCGAGCCGTGCGGGACGGTGACGGGGCATGGGGTCTCCTTGGTCTCGGATGGATGCGAGGTCTGCCTGATCAGCAATCCATCATGATTTTCGGCCTTGCTTCGCCTGCGCTTCAAGGGCTTCCAGCGCTTTCAAATCCTCGGAATCCGAGTCGGCAGCTTCTGCATTGCGCCGTTGAATGTCGAAGGTGTCGTAGCGGTCTTGAACAATGCTCCTCATCTGGTCGGTGCTGATACTTCCGTTGTTCTTGAGCACGGGACGATCATTGAAATCGAGCAGTCGATCTATATTGCCGCGCCAATAGTGCAAGGTCAGTTCCTTGCGTTCCTTGACCCTCAGTTCGGCCTGCTCCAGAAAAATGATGACCAAGCGGTTGAGTGTGTCCACCTCGTCCGCGTTGAGGTAGTTCTTGGCGACGATCACATCGTGCCTTCGCACGCGCGAGCCGCTCCATGTGGAGAGCGCCATGTTGGGTGAGTTGGCGTCGGCCCGGGAAACCACGATTTCCGCGGCGGTTTTGCGTGTCACTGCGTAGAGCAGCTTGTTCTGCACTTCGGCAAAGAAGAGCTGTGCATTGCTGTCATCGACGCGATAGTCCGCGCTCAATGCAAATAGGTCGCGCACCTTTTGGTAGAAGCGCTTTTCCGACGCCCGGATCTCGCGAATGCGTGCGAGAAGCTCGTCGAAATAATCCCAGCCGCCAGGGTTCTTCAGGCGTTCGTCGTCCATGACGAAGCCCTTGACAAGATACTCGCCAAGGTGCGCCGTCGCCCACTGCCGGAACTGGGTGCCACGTGGGGACCGCACGCGATAGCCGATCGCGAGAATCATCGGGAGGCTATATAGCAAGGTGCTTCGGCGGACCTTCCGGGCGCCTTCGCTTTGAACTGTCAAGGATTCCTTGACGGTTGCCTCCACCTTTAACTCCTGCTCCGCAAATATGTTCTTCGCGTGAAGGCTGACGTTTTGCTTGGTGGTGGCGAAAAGTTCGGCAATTTCGATCTGCGAAAGCCAGACATTGCCATCGAGCGCACGTAGTTGAATTCGAGCCAATCCGTCGTCGGTTTGATAGAGGATCAATTCACTGCGCATGCCGTGAGTTCTTTCTGCACGATGTATTCGGTCTTGATGGATGCACAGCGGATATGGCCGGGGCGCGAGTTGGTCATTTTGTGTCCACCGCGCTGTCGGGCAAGAGGAGTTGCCGTTGTGCCGCAGCCGTTTCGCGCAGGAATTCCCATACGGTCTGCATGCGTGCCAGGTGCTTGGTTTCTGCCGGCATCGACATCCAGAAAGTTCGCGTGAAATTCGCTTGCGCGGGCAGCACTGTGCGCAACCCTTTGTCGCCATCGGCCACGAAGGCCGGCAATACCGCGATCCCCGCCCCGGCCACCACCGCGCTGTGCTGCGCCAGCACGCTCGTGCTGCGAAGCGCAAACGCATCGGGACGATGCAACTCATCGAGGTACTGCAGCTCCTTGCTGAACAGCAGATCGTCCACGTAGCTGATGAAGGTGTGGCCCCGCAGGTCCTCGCGCGTCTTGATCGGCTTGTGCGCCGCGAGGTACTGCTTGGACGCATAGAGCCGCAGCGTGTAGTCCGTGAGCTTGGTGACCACCACCGGCCCGCGCGCCGGGCGTTCCAGCGAGATCACGATGTCGGCCTCGCGCCGCGACAGATGCACCAGCCGAGGCATCGCGAGCAGGTCGATGGTGAGCTTGGGGTGCTGCGCCGCGAAGAGCGCGAGCTGCGGCGCCAGCACCACCGTGCCGAAGCCTTCGGTTGCGCCGATGCGCACCAAGCCCGACAGGCCTTCCTGCGAGGCCGGCGCGGTGCTCTCCACGGCCTGAAAGGCGCTTTCCATCGCCTCGACCTGCGGCTGCAGCCGCCGGCCCGCCTCGGTGAGCCGGTGGCCGCCCGCTTCGCGCGAAAAGAGCGGGGCGCCGACTTCCTTTTCGAGCGACTGGATGCGCCGCGCGACCGTGGTGTGGTCCACCTCGAGCCGGCGCGCGGCGCTCATCAGCGTGCCGGAACGGGCCAGTTCCAGGAAGTAGCGCAGGTTGTCCCAATCCATGTGCGTGCTTGTCCTCGTATTTGCGTGCGTCCGCTTGCATGGAGGATCTGCATTTTTGCAAAGCCGTGGCGCATATTTGTCTATTGTCATGGCAAATCTGCAAAGCTAGGATGCGGGCTGCACCGGCTTGCCCGGCATCGCCTTTTTCAGATTTCGCAGAGATTCACAGGAGACAAAACCCATGGACGCCACGACCACCCCTTCGACCCAGATCGCCACCGTCAAGCTCTTGATCGGCGGCAAGCTTGTCGAATCCAAGACCACCGAATGGCGCGACATCGTCAACCCGGCCACGCAGCAGGTGCTGGCTCGCGTGCCCTTCGCGACACAGGCAGAACTCGATGCCGCCGTGGCTTCTGCCAAGGAAGCCTTCAAGACCTGGCGCAAGACCCCCATCGGCGCGCGCGCCCGCATCTTCCTGAAGCTGCAGCAGCTCATCCGCGAGAACATGGGCGAGCTGGCCGCGATCCTCACGGCCGAACAGGGCAAGACCCTGCCGGACGCCGAAGGCGACGTGTTCCGCGGCCTCGAAGTGGTCGAACACGCATCGAACATCGGCAACCTGCAACTGGGCGAGCTGGCCAACAACGTGGCCAACGGCGTCGACACCTACACGCTGCTGCAGCCGCTGGGCGTGTGCGCCGGCATCACGCCGTTCAACTTCCCCGCGATGATCCCGCTGTGGATGTTCCCGATGGCCATCGTCACGGGCAACACCTTCGTGCTGAAGCCTTCCGAGCAAGACCCGATGGTCACCATGCGCCTGTGCGAACTGGCGCTCGAAGCCGGCATTCCGTCCGGCGTGCTGAACGTGGTGCATGGCGGCGAGGCCATCGTCAACGGCATCTGCGACCACAAGGACATCAAGGCGATCAGCTTCGTCGGCTCGACCAAGGTCGGCACGCACGTCTACAACCGCGCCACGCTGGCAGGCAAGCGCGCGCAATGCATGATGGGCGCGAAGAACCACGCGATCGTGATGCCCGACGCGAACAAGGAACAAACGCTCAATGCGCTCGCCGGTGCGAGCTTCGGCGCGGCGGGCCAACGCTGCATGGCGGTGTCGGTGGCGGTGCTGGTGGGCGAAGCCCGCAACTGGGTGCCCGATCTGATCGCCAAGGCCAAGACGCTGAAGATCGGCGCCGGCACCGAGAAGGGCGTGGACGTGGGCCCGCTGGTTTCGTGCGCTGCGTACGACCGCGTCAATCACCTCATCGAACGCGGCCTGGCCGATGGCGCCGAGCTGGTGCTCGATGGCCGCAAGCCCACCGTGCCCGGTTACGAGAAGGGCAACTTCGTCGGCCCGACGATCTTCACCGGTGTGAAGCCCGGCATGACGATCTATGACCAGGAAGTGTTCGGCCCGGTGCTGTGCATTGCCGATGCCGAGACCATCGACGAAGCCATCGAGCTGATCAACAGCAACCCGAACGGCAACGGCACGGCGATCTTCACGCAGTCGGGCGCTGCCGCCCGTCGCTTCCAGGAAGACATCGACGTGGGCCAGGTCGGCATCAACGTGCCAATTCCGGTGCCGGTCCCGATGTTCTCGTTCACCGGTTCGCGTGCATCGAAGCTCGGCGATCTCGGCCCGTACGGCAAGCAGGTCATCATGTTCTACACGCAGACCAAGACCGTGACGGCGCGCTGGTTCGACGACAGCACTGTGAGCCAGGGCGTCAACACCACCATCAGCCTCAAGTGAGGAAAACGCTTCGCGTCGCGGCCTGGGGCGTGGTCGCTGTGCTCGCTTTGCTCGCCGGCAGTGCGCAGGCGGCCGCCGATGCGGACGACTGCAATCCGAATGGCAATCAGCAGCAGATGAACGCCTGCGCGGCGCGCGATTTTCGTGCAGCCGATGCCGAGCTCAACATCCGCTATGGCGATGTGATGAAGACGCTCTCGCCGCAGATGCGCGTTGCGCTGCGGAACGACCAGCGCGCATGGCTCAAGGGCCGCGACCCTGCGTGCAAGCGGGCTTCGAAAGCGAACGAAGGCGGCTCCATCTGGCCGCTGGTGTTCAGCACATGCCTGGAGAAATCGACCCGGAAACGGACCGCCGAACTGGATCGCTGGAAGGGCCGCGAACAATGAACTTCGAACTGTCCGAAGAGCAAAACGCCTTTGCGCAGACCGCGCGCGACTTTGCGCAGGCTGAATTCGCGCCGCATGCGGCGCAGTGGGACGCCGAGGCCATCTTCCCGAAGGAGGCCATCGCCAAGGCCGGCGAGCTGGGCTTCTGCGGGCTCTATGCGCCCGAGCGCGTCGGTGGCCTTGGCCTGCCGCGGCTCGATTCGGCGCTGGTGTTCGAGGAGATGGCCGCGGTCGATCCGTCGACCACGGCCTTCATCACGATCCACAACATGGCGACCTGGATGCTCGGCACCTGGGCGACCGATGCGGTGGCCGCGCAGTGGGGCGAAGACCTCACGAGCGGGCGCAAGCTGGCTTCGTACTGCCTCACCGAGCCGGGTGCCGGGTCGGATGCGGGCTCGCTGAAGACCCGTGCAGAGTTGCAGGGCGCCGAGTACGTCATCAACGGCGGCAAGGCGTTTATCTCCGGTGCCGGTTCCACCGACGTGCTGGTGCTGATGGCACGCACCGGCGGTGCGGGTGCAAGCGGCATCTCCGCCTTCGCGGTGCCGGCCGATGCACCTGGCGTGAGCTACGGCAAGAAGGAACACAAGATGGGCTGGAACAGCCAGCCCACGCGCACCATCAACTTCGACAATGTGCGTATCCCGGCCGAAAACCTGCTGGGCAAGGAAGGCGAGGGCTTTCGCATCGCGATGAAGGGGCTCGACGGCGGGCGCATCAACATCGCGACCTGCTCGGTAGGCGCAGCGCAGGGCGCGCTCGATGCCGCGCGCCGCTACCTGCATGAACGCCAGCAGTTCGGCAAGCCGATCGCGAGCTTCCAGGCATTGCAGTTCAAGCTGGCCGACATGGCGACCGAACTGGTTGCCGCGCGCCAGATGGTGCGGCTCGCCGCATCGAAGCTCGACGCGGGCCATGCCGACGCCAGCACCTACTGCGCGATGGCCAAGCGTTTCGCGACCGATGCGGGCTTCAACGTCTGCAACGACGCGCTGCAGTTGCACGGCGGCTACGGCTACCTCAGCGAGTTTCCGCTGGAGCGCCTGGTGCGCGACACTCGCGTGCACCAGATCCTGGAAGGCACCAACGAAATCATGCGCGTGATCGTTGCGCGAAAATTGCTCGAAGGCGACAGCGACATCCGCTGACCGCCCCGCAGCCAGAACCCCTCAAGACAATGACCGACTCCGTAGTTCTCTTCGACGAAATCAAGACCGCCGGCGGCAAGCGCTTCGCCACCGCCACGCTCAACGCCCCCGCATCGCTCAACGCGCTCTCGGTGGACATGGTGCGCCTGCTCACGCCCAAGCTGCGCGAATGGGCGAAAGACGACGGCATCGTCGGCGTGCTGCTGCAGGCCGCCGGCGAGAAGGCCTTCTGCGCGGGCGGCGACCTGCGCCAGCTCTATCAGACGCTGCTGGAATGCGGCCCCGCGCGCAACACCTACGCCGAAGACTTCTTCCGCGAAGAGTACGAGCTCGACTACCTGATCCACACCTTTCCCAAGCCGTTCCTGTGCTGGGGCCATGGCATCGTGATGGGCGGCGGCGTGGGCCTGATGTCGGGCTGCTCGCACCGCGTGGTGACGACGCAGAGCCGCATCGCGATGCCCGAGATCGCCATCGGCCTGTACCCCGATGTGGGCGGAAGCTGGTTCCTTCGCCGCACGCCGGGCCGCACAGGACTGTTCCTGGCGCTGACAGCCGCGAATCTCAACGCGTCCGATGCGATCTTCTGTGGGCTGGCCGATGTTCTGGTGCCGCAGGAGCGCAAGAGCGAGGTGCTCGACGCAATCACTGCCGCATCGTGGGCAGGCGAGAGCAAGGCCGACCGCGCCACGCTGTCGCGCATCCTCGCGAAGGCCGGTGAAGGCGCCGAGCTGCCGGCTTCGAAGGTGCGCGAGCACTACGACACCATCAACGCGCTGATGGCCGGCGACGATCTGCTCGACATCGCCAACCGCCTGCGCAATCTGCAGAGCGACGACCCGTGGCTGCAGTCCGCCTCCAAGACCTTCGTGAAGGGCGCGCCGAGCTCGGCCGCGCTGAGCTTCGAGCTATGGCAGCGCGTGCACCGCATGTCGCTGGCCGAGGTGTTCCGGCTCGAATACTGGGCGTCGCTCGGCTTCTGTGCGCACAAGGATTTCGCCGAAGGCATCCGCGCAGTGCTGATCGACAAGGACCGCAATCCCAAGTGGTCGCCCGCCACCATCGAAGAGATCACGCCTGCCTTCATCGAAGACCACCTGCGGCCGCGCGGCGAAATGCCCGCGGAGCTCGCCTCATTGGTCTGACGCCTCATTCATAAAAGACAACGGAGACAAACACATCATGAAGATCGCATTCATCGGCCTCGGCAACATGGGCGGCCCGATGGCCCTGAACCTGCTCAAGGCCGGCCACACGCTCAGCGCATTCGACCTTTCGGCCGAGGCCTGCAAGAAGTTCGGTGCCGAGGGCTTGCCCATCGCTAAGTCGGCTGCCGAAACCGTGGCCGATGCCGAAGTCGTCATCAGCATGCTGCCCGCCAGCGCGCACGTCGAGGGCCTGTTCCTCGGCGGCGCGGGCAAGCCTGGCCTGCTGGAAAGCATCGAGGCCGGCACGCTCGTGATCGACAGCAGCACCATCGCCGCCGCCACGTCGCGCAAGGTGGCCGAAGCTGCGGCTGCCAAGGGCGTGGCGATGATCGATGCGCCTGTGTCGGGCGGCACCGGCGGTGCGATCGCCGGAACGCTGACCTTCATGGTCGGCGGCGAAACCAAGGACCTGGAGCGCGCGCGACCGGTGCTGGAGAAGATGGGCGCCAACATCTTCCACGCCGGCGCAGCGGGTGCGGGGCAGACCGCGAAGATCTGCAACAACATGCTGCTCGGCATTCTGATGATCGGCACCTCCGAGGCGCTGGCGCTGGGCGTGGCGAATGGACTCGACCCGAAGGTGCTCTCCGAAATCATGCGCCGCAGCTCGGGCGGCAACTGGGCGCTCGAGAAGTACAACCCGATGCCGGGCGTGATGGAGACGTCGCCCGCCTCGAAGAACTACGCGGGCGGCTTCGGCACCGACCTGATGCTCAAGGACCTGGGCCTCGCCCAGGAGAACGCGGCGGCAGTTCGTGCTGCCACGCCGCTCGGTGGTCTCGCACGCAGCCTGTATGCGGCGCACAGCCTCGCGGGCCACGGCGCGCTGGATTTCTCCAGCGTGCTGAAGCTGGTGCAGAAGGCTTCCTGAAGGCTGCCTGTTTTCCGGCGCTCAGCCGAAATGGACCTTCACGGCCCACAGCACGCCGAGCACCACCGCGACCAATACGACAAAGACCATCCAGGCACGCGTGAACGCCTGGGCTTCGGTCACGACTTCGGGGGCAGCCGCGGGAGCGGGGCTAGGGGCGGCGGGCGGTTGTGGGTTCATTCCCGACTGTACCCCGCGCTGCGCCGGCCGCGGCCGGTTTTACCGAAGCATCGCGCCGGGCCATCGCCAGCAGGATGCCGGCCGCGACGAGGTTCGCGCCGATGCTGGCGACGATCGGCAGCAGGTAGCTGCGGCTGATGTCGAACGCAAAACCCGCCGCGCTCGGCCCGACCAGCGTGCCCACGGCCACGCTGGTGTAGAGCACGCCGATGATCGCGCTGATGTTGCGCCCGCCGAAGTAGTCCATCACCAGCGCCGGCAGCAGCGCGACGAAGCCGCCGTAGAACACGCCGTAGGCGAACGCGAACACGGCCAGCCCCCAGAACCCACCGGACACCGCCCAGACCACGAGTGACAGCGCCATGCCCGCCGACATCAGCGGCAGCGCGAGCTGGCGGCCGATGCGGTCGGCCAGCCCGCCGAGGAAGAACCGGCCCGCCGTGCTGCCGACGCCGATGGCGCCGAGCAGCAGCACTGCGGAAGTCGACGGCACACCATGGTCGAGCGCGTACGGCACGAGGTGGACGAAGGGCACGAAAAGGCCGAACGAACTGATGAGACAAGCCGCGAAGAGGCCGGCGAAGCGCCGCGATGTGACCGCTTCCCGCACCGTTGCGCCTGCGGGCTTGGCCGATGACGCCTGCGGCTGCGGCGGATCGCCGTCGGGCCCGAGTCCGCGCTCGCGCGGGTCGTTCTCGATGAAGAGCGCCATGCCCACGCCCACCACCACGGCGAGCGCGCCGAGCGCCAGATAGGCGTGGCGCCACCCGATGCCTTCGATGAGGAACGACGCCAGCGGCGGCATCACCAGCGTGCCCACGCCGATGCCGCTGACCGCCAGCCCCGACGCGAATCCGCGCCGCTTGACGAACCAGCGCTGCACCGCGCCGAGCACCGGCACATACGACGCGCCGACGCCCAGGCCCACGCCGAGCCCGTAGGCAAGGTAGATCTGCGTCAGGCTCTGCGCCTGCCCCGCGAGGGCGAGGCCCAGCCCGACCAGCACCATGCCCGCGACCGCGAGCCGCCGCGAACCCCATCGATCGGCAAGCGGTCCGCTGATGACGCCCAGCCCGAAGTAGAGAAAGCCCGCGAGCGAGAACACCAGCGACACCGAGCCGCGCGAGGCGCCGAAGTCGCGCTGCAGCGATTCGAGAAAGGCGCTGAAGGTGTAGGCGCTGCCGAAGCCCACGAGGGTCACGGCGAAGGCGCCCGCGACCACGAGCCAGCCGCGGAAGATGCGCGCGCGCTGCGATGTGGATGCATGGGTCAAGGGAGAGGTCTCCATGTTCTTCTTCAGTCCAGCGGATGGCGCCGATGCCATGTGGTCACGGCCTGGAACGCGGCACCGGCGCGGACCAGCGTGGCTTCGTCCATGTGCGCCGCGACGAGTTGGAATGCGAGCGGCATGCCGGCTTCGGTGAAGCCGCCGGGCAGTGTGATCGTGGGATGGCCGGTCATGTCGAAGGGCGCGGTATAGCGCAGCAGAGCGGACACCAGTGCCGGCGTTTCGCCCAGTGTCTGCATCGCCGCGACGGTTGGCGACGCGAAAGGGTGCACCGGGATCAGCAGCAGGTCGATGTCGGCGAACAGCGCCGAGACGCGGCCGCGCAAGGCCATGCTGCGCAGACGGATTTTCTGAAGTGCTGTTCCGTTCACCGACATGCCGTCCTCGATGACCGAAGCGAGGACAGGGCCATATGCATCCTTGCGCGACGGGTAGGTCGCTTCGTGCGCCACGGCCGCTTCCACCGCGCAGAGCGGAAACCAGTCCGCCACCGCCTCCGTCACGTCGGGAAAGCGCAGGTCGACGGGGCGGGCGCCGAGTGCGCGCAAGGTCTCGGCCGCGTCTTTCAGCATGGCCTGCGTCGCGGGGTCCACGCCGTCGTTGTTCCATGCGGCGTCGATGCCGATGCGGAGGCCTCGCACGCCGTGGTCCGCCGTCGCGAGATAGTCGGGCACTGGGTCGAGGGCTGCGGTCGGATCGTTCTCGTCGCTGCCCGCGATCACACCGAGCAGCACGCCGGCATCGAGCGCGCTGCGTGCCATCGGGCCGATGTGGTCCAGCGAGGCGGCAAGTTCGAACACGCCGTGCCGGCTCACGCGGCCCCAACTCGGCTTGATGCCGGTGAGGCCGTTGGCCGCACAGGGAAAGCGGATCGATCCGCCCGTGTCGGAACCCAGCGAGCCGTAGCAGAGGCCCGCCGCCGTCGCCACGCCCGAGCCGCTGGACGACATGCCGGGCCAATGGTCCGCATGCCACGGATTGCGCGGCGGCGTGATGGACGGGTGGTGGTCGGAATACGCGCCCTCGGTGAGCTGCAGCTTGCCGAGCAGCACCGCGCCGGCTTCCTTCAGGCGACGCACCACGGTCGCATCTTCGAAGGGAATGTGGTGCTTGTGGATCGCCATGCCGCCCGCGGTGGCGAAGCCTGCGGTGAAGCACAGGTCCTTCACCGCGATGGGCACGCCGTGCAGCGGTCCGCGGTACTGGCCCGCGGCGATCTCCGCCTGCGCCGCTTCGGCCTGCGCCATCGCGGCGTCGGGCATCACCAGCGCGTAGCTGTGGAGCGCTCCGTCCAGTGCGGAGATGCGGTGGAGTTGGGCGCGAAGTACCGTGACCGGAGAGACTTGGCGCGTGCGGATGCGCGCGGCCAGTTCGGTGAGTTCCAGGTAGTGGAGTGCGCCCGAGTGATCAGAATATCTAAGGCTCGGGAGATCGGAGGCATGCAACAAGACGGTTTCTCTTTTGAGTTTCGTTGTGCCAATATTCCTCCTTGAAACATCGACTCGCAAACCAGATTTTCTGAGGCTTTCGAATCAGATTAACTAAATGACAGAGCATCAACTCCCACCGCTCAATGCGCTGCGTGCCTTCGAGGCCTCGGCCCGCCATCTCTCCGTCAAGAATGCGGCGGATGAGTTGTGCGTGACGCCCGGCGCGGTAAGCCAATTGATCAAGACGCTGGAGGTGCACCTGGGCGTTCCGCTCTTTCGCCGTGTGAACCGCGGCATCTTCCTCACGGACGCCGGCCAGGCCTATCTGCCGCCGGTGCGCAACGCGTTCCGGCAGATCAGCGACGCCACGCGCCGTGTCGTGGTGCCAGAGGACACGGGCATCCTCACCGTGAGCGTCACGCCGTTCTTCGCTTCCGCCTGGCTGGTGCCGCGGCTCAAGGGCTTCCAGGATGCGCATCCGGATATCGACCTTCAGGTGGTGAGCAGCAGTGCGCTGGCCGACTTCTCGCGCGATGGCGTGGATGTCGCGATCCGCCACGGGCTGGGGCGCTACCCCGGTTTGAGCAGCCAGCGCGTGTTGACGGTGGAGATCGTTCCCGTCGCTGCGCCTGCATTGGTGAAACGCCTCGGCATGCCCGAGACGCCGGCCGGCCTCGTGCGCTGGCCGCGTGTGAACGATGCCGAACGCAAGGCGTGGGCGCTGTGGTTGCAAGCGCAGGGCATCGAGAGCACGGGGCCCACGCGCGGTCCGTCGTTCGACGACTCAGGCTTGCTGTTGAAGGCCGTGCTCGCAGGGCAGGGCGCGGCATTGCTGCCCGCCGCAGTAGTGGCCGACGACCTGGCGCAAGGCCGACTCGTGCAGCTGTCGGACGTGACTTGGCTTGAAGACTTCGCCTACTACCTCGTGTACCCGGAAAACAGCCACGACCGCCCGAAAGTCGCGGCCTTTCGCGGATGGATCCTGGGCGAGGCCAGCAAGAAGGTCACCCGCCCGCGCAAGAAGGCACCCGTCAAAGCAGCTCGATCCCGGGCAGGCTCTTGAAGCAGCTCTCGCGCGTGATGCGCACGAAATCGGCGAGCCACGGCTGGTCGGACGTGCCCTGCGTGCAAGCCATGTAGAGCCGCCCCGTCAGCCCCTTGCTGCCCACGCGGCGCGCGGTGACGTAGCCGCGGTCCAGGTAGTTCTGCACCGCCCACAGCGGCAGGGTCGCGACGCCGCGCCCGCTCGCCACCAGCTGCAGCATCGCCACCGTGAGCTCGGTCGTGCGCCGGTGTGCGGGCTCCACGCCGGCGGGCGCGAGCACCTGCCGAACGATGTCGAGCATCTCGTCGGGCACGGGGTAGGTGATCAGTGTCTGGTCGGCGAAGTGCCTGGCCGTGAGGTGCGTCTTGGCAGTGAGCGCATGGTCGTTGGCGAGCAGCGCGACGATCTCGAAGCGGAAGAGCGCGTGGTAGTCGACCGTTTCGGCGGGGTCTTCCTCGGAAACGATGGCCACCTCGGCTCGGTTCTGCATCACCAGCGCGATCGGGTCGGGGTGGAAGCCCGAGACGATGTCCAGTTCGATCTCGGGCCAGCGCTGGCGGAAGGCGTCCATGGCGGGCATCAGCCAGTCGAAGCAGGTGTGGCACTCGACCACGATGCGCAACTGACCGCTGCGTCCGAGCGCGAGGCGCGCCACGTCGCGCTCCGCTTCTTCGATCAGCGGCAGCGCGGTGTCCGCCAGTTGCAGCAGCCGCAGGCCCGTGGTGCTGAACTGCGGCGGCACCGACTTGCGCTCGAAGAGCTGCGCGCCGTAGCGGTCTTCGAGCAGCTTGATCTGGTGCGACAACGCCGACTGCGTGAGGTTGAGCAACTGCGCTGCGCGCACCAGGCTGCCGGTGTCGCGCAACGCGATGAGCGTGCGCAGGTGGCGTATCTCCAGAATCGATTGCAACATGAATGAGATTCAGGTGAATGGGCAAAAGGTTTCGTTTGAATCATAGACCCCAAACACCGACCATTGCGGATTCTCAAGATTCAAGCGACCGGATTACCTGCAATGACCACCCGTACCCACACCCTCGGCTTTCCGCGCATGGGCGCCAACCGCGAACTGAAGTTCGCACTCGAAAAGCACTGGCGCGGCGAAATCGACCGCACCGCGCTCGAGGCTGTCGGCGAGGAACTGCGTGCGCGCCACTGGCAGGCCCAGCGCGATGCGGGGCTCGACTTCGTGACGGTCGGCGACTTCGCCTACTACGACCACGTGGCCAACCACATCCAGCTGCTCGGCTGCGAGCCGGCGCGCTTCAACTTCTTCGGCGACGAGCCCGAGCTGTCGCGCTACTTCAAGATGGCGCGCGGCGTGGAGGATGAAATTCCCGACGCGGGTCATGTGCACGACGAAAGCTGCAAGCACGGCACCGAAGGCACCTTCGCGCTGGAGATGACCAAGTGGTTCGACACCAACTACCACTACCTCGTGCCCGAGTTCAACGCGGCCACGCAGTTCAAGCTGGCCTCGACGCGGCTCTTCGACGAAGTGGCGCAGGCGCAGCAGGCCGGGCATGCGGTCAAGGCCGTGCTGCTCGGGCCGCTGAGCTTCCTGTACCTGGGCAAGGAGAAAGAGGCCGGCTTCGACCGCTTCTCGCTGCTCGATGCGCTGCTGCCCGTGTACGAACAGGTGCTCACGCGCCTGAAGCAGCAGGGCGTGGAGTGGGTGCAGATCGACGAGCCCATCCTCGGCCTGGACCTGCCCGATGCCTGGCGCAACGCCTTCGAGCGCGCCTACTGGCAGCTCGCGCGCAGCGCGCCCAAGCTGATGCTGGCGACGTATTTCTCGCCGCTCTCCGATAACCTGCGCCTGGCCTGCCAGCTGCCGGTCGCCGGGCTGCATGTGGACGCGGTGCGTTCGCCGCAGGAGCTGACCGGCGTGGCCGACTGGCTTGCGGCGCACAAGGTGCTGTCGGTCGGCATCGTCGATGGCCGCAACATCTGGCGCACTGACCCCGATGCCGCGCTCGGCACGCTGCGCCCGGTGGTCGAAAAGAACCGCGGCGAGCTGTGGATCGCGCCGTCGTGCTCGCTGCTGCATGTGCCGTTCAGCCTCGCAGCCGAGACCAAGCTCGATGCCGAACTCAAGTCGTGGCTCGCCTTCGCCGTCGAGAAGCTCGATGAGCTGCGCATGCTGCGCGCCGTGCTCGATGGCGGTGAAGCATCGGTCGAGAACGAACTCAAGACCGCCCGCGCCGCCGTCGCCGCCCGCCGCAGCAGCCCGCGCGTGCACCGCGCCGACGTGGCGTTGCGCCTGGCGCGCAGCGTGGCCGGCGACGACGCCCGCAGTTCGGTCTTTCCGCAACGCCAGTCGGTGCAGCGCACGCGCTTCGCCTTGCCCGCGCTGCCGACCACCACCATCGGTTCGTTCCCGCAGACCTCCGACATCCGCGCCGCGCGCGCCTCATTCAAACGCGGCGAACTCGATGCGGCCGGCTATCGCGAGAAGATGCGCGCTGAGATTGCGCTCGCCGTTCGCAAGCAGGAAGAACTAGGCATCGACGTGCTGGTGCATGGCGAGGCCGAGCGCAACGACATGGTCGAGTACTTCGGCGAGCAACTCGACGGCTTCGCCTTCACCGCCAACGGCTGGGTGCAGTCGTACGGTTCGCGCTGCGTGAAGCCGCCGGTGATCTTCGGCGACGTGGCGCGCCCTGCCGCGATGACGGTCGAATGGACCGCCTACGCGCAGAGCCTCACCAAGCTGCCGATGAAGGGCATGCTCACCGGCCCGGTCACGATCCTGCAGTGGTCCTTCGTGCGCGACGACCAGCCGCGCGCCACCACCTGCGAGCAGATCGCCTGGGCGATCCGCGACGAGGTGGTGGACCTCGAGGGCGCGGGCATCGGCATCATCCAGATCGACGAGCCCGCGATCCGCGAAGGCCTGCCGCTGCGCCGCGCCGGCTGGCCCGCGTACCTGAAGTCGGCCACGCGCGCCTTCCGCATCAGCGCCTCGGGCGTGCGCGACGAGACGCAGATCCACACGCACATGTGCTATTCGGAATTCAACGACATCCTGCCGGAGATCGCGGCGATGGACGCCGACGTGATCACCATCGAGACCAGCCGCTCCGACATGGAATTGCTGCGCGGCTTCGGTGGCGAGAACAACGCTGGCGGCTTTCGCTATCCGAACGAGATCGGCCCGGGCGTGTACGACATCCACTCGCCGCGCGTGCCCTCGGTGGACGAGATCGTGCGCCTCATGCGCAAGGCCGCAGTCGTGGTGCCGCACGAGAACCTCTGGATCAACCCGGACTGCGGCCTGAAGACCCGCGGCTGGCCGGAGACGGAGGCGGCGCTGTCGAACATGGTCACTGCCGCGAAGCTGCTGCGCAAGGAACTGGCGGCGGCCTGAAGCAGGGAAGGTCGTGACGCGCGCCAATAATGGCGGCATGACTGTCTCTTCCCTCGTAGCCAAACGCTTTACCCTCATTCTTTCGCTGCTGCTCGCGCCAGCCATGGCCTGGGCGCAAGACCGTGCGCAGGCACTGCTGCAGTTCGAAGGTGTGCAGGCGCGCTACCAGGCCGCGTATGCGCCCGGCGCCGTGTCGCGCGATGCGCGCCAGTTGCTGGACCCGCCGGACCAGGCCATCGCCGACAAGGCGCTCGCGGCGCTGGACACGGCCGCATCGCGGTCGTTCGATGTCAAGGCTTCCGTGGCCGCGATCCAGCAGGAGGTGGCTGCTGCGGGCAAGGGCGGTGCCGCGCCGAGCCCGCAGGTGCTGGAGGCGGTGGCTCGACTCGCGAAGCTGCGCGCCGACTACGCCGCGATGGACGACACGGCCAAGGTCGAGTTCTTCAACCGCGAGCGCGCGAAGCCGGCCGACCCGGTGCGCACCGAGCTGCTCGAGCGCATGGCCGTGGCCGACACGCGCGAAGTCGATTTCTCCAGCCAGTTGCTGCTGAGTTCGGTCGTGAAGCAGTTGGCCCGCGGCAATGCCGGCCAGTTCACCTCGCTGCCCGATCGCACGCTCGACATGGCCGTCGACACGCTGTGGTCGCGTGGCATCACCTCGCCGCGTCCGCGCAACCTGCTGACGGTGGCGCGGGAGTTCGAGAAGCAGGTCACGCAGGCGCTGCTCGCGGCATTGCCCGATGCGGACGTGGCAGCCTTGCTCGCCTGGCGCAACGATCCGCAGGCCGCGGCCGAGCGCGAAGCGCTGGTGGGCGCCTACCGCGCCGAGGTCAAGGGGAGCGGCGCCGTGGCGATCCGGACGCTGGTGCGCGGCTGGCCCCGCTCTTGAGTGCAGTGCGCGCGGCGCCGTACTTGTCGGGCGCCGCCGCATAGGGCATGAAGCGGCTCTGGTTCTCGTCCACATCGAGCGGCCGGCCGACGAACGGAAACGCGCGCTGCGGGCAGGTCTCGCGCTCGCACACCTTGCAACCCGCGCCGATCGGCGTGGGCACCTCGGGGTCACGCAGGTCCATGCCCTTGGAATAGACGAGTCGCGTGGCGTGGCTGATGTCGCAGCCCAGGCCAATCGAAAAGGTCTTGTTGGGCGAGCCGTAGCCGCGAAAGCCGTGTGACACGGTGCGCGCGATCCAGAGGTAGGCGCGGCCATCGGGCATGCGCGCGAGCTGCGTCAACACGCGGCCCGGTTGGGCGAAAGCCTCGTACACGTTCCATAGCGGGCAGGTGCCGCCGGTCTTCGAGAAATGGAAGTGCGTGGCCGACTGGCGCTTGGAGATGTTGCCGGCGCGGTCGACGCGAATGAGGAAGAAGGGCACGCCGCGCGCCTCGGGCCGCTGCAGCGAACTCAGGCGGTGGCAGATCGTCTCGAAGCCGACGCCGAAGCGGCGCGCGAGCTGGTCGATGTCGTAGCGCAGTTGCTCGGCCGCTTCGAGGAACACGCCATAGGGCAGCAGCAATGCAGCGGCGAAGTAGTTCGCGAGGCCGATGCGGGCGAGCGAACGCGCGGTGTCGCTCGACAGCGGCGCTTCGGTGACCAGCTTGTCGATCAAGTCGCCGACTTCGAGAAAGGCGAGTTGCGTCGCGAGCTGGAAGGCGTGCTGGCCCGGCTCCAGGTAGCGCGAGAGCCGGAGCACGCGCGTGGCCGGATCGAAGCGGCGTTGCGCGCCGCCTTCGTCGTCTTCGGCCGGGATCACCTGTACGCCGTGTGTTTCGAGCAGGCGCTGCGCGAGCCGGTCGCCGGGGTTGCCCTCGCGCAATCGCCACTGCACGGAGAAGGCTTCGGCGGCGTTGTCGAGCGGGGCGATGTGGTTCTGGTGCGCGAAGAAGAAGTCGCGCACTTCCTCGAAGGGCATCGGTCGCGCCTGCGGCATGCGCGCGAGATCGCCGCGGCCATCGCCGAGTTCGCCGGCCAATGCTTCGAGGCGTTCCATCGCATCGCGGTGCCGCTGGTGCAGCGCGACCAGCGCACGGCCCACCGCGGGCATCTGCGTGGCGACTTCGCGCAGTTCGGCGAGCGCGACCGCATCGCCGCCCGGGTTGTCGGCCAGCGCCTCGCGCAGGCTCGCAACCAGGCGCGCTTCCTCGTCTTCCGAGAAGGCCTGGATGTCGACGCCCAGCGTGGCATGCAGGCGCAGCAGCACCGGCACGGTGAGGGGGCGCTGGTTCTGCTCGATCTGATTGAGGTAGCTGGGCG
The DNA here is from genome assembly GCF_000184745.1 of Variovorax paradoxus EPS. Lineage (NCBI taxonomy): Bacteria > Pseudomonadati > Pseudomonadota > Betaproteobacteria > Burkholderiales > Comamonadaceae > Variovorax > Variovorax paradoxus. Next base: position 2,601,603 of record NC_014931.1, read on the forward strand.
ACAGGCCCAGTTGCTGCGCAAGCGCGAGCTGGCTCAGGCCGCGTTCTTCTCGGAGGCTGCGCAGCCGCACGCCCATGAAGGTCTTCTTCATCGTTCGATCCGTTGTTCGAAAGGACTACCTGATTCGCAATATTCGCAAATCTGGCGTGGTGAGTTTGCAATCATTCGCCAATTGGGAAATCCATTATGGGCGCGATCTTGCGTAAGTTGCGAATTTGTCGCGTGCTGCCGCGGCCGCGACCGCAGCTACGGCAAGTCGGGACATCGTCGATGCGTCTCGAAAAGAGGGACGTGGCCCGCCCATGCCATGCTGGACAAGATGGCGGTCGCCATCATTGCCGTCATGAAGACGCCGTCCGCGGCCGAACACTTGAATGGCATGGGCATCGAAACCATCGGCGGTACGTGCACGCCTCGGCGGCGTGGCCAGGGCGACGGGCACGAAGGAAGACCGGCGCTTGGAGCTGGCATGCAACGTGCGTCGGCCTATAAGGCATGGCACCTTGGCGGCATGCCCTTGCTTGACGAACTAGAGGAAAAGTACGCAAACTAGCCGGGTTTTCAGAGACAGAACGGGCACTTGACTTAGCCTCGTCACAAAGTTCCCGGTCATTGTTTCAGTTTCATGAACACTGCGATTCGATTGAGTAGGGTTTTCCCTTGGAATCGTGGTGCAAACTTCAGGGCATCCAAAGCCCAATCAAGAAGGAAATTGAAATGAAGACCTCGAACATCCTCGCCGCCGCCGCTCTCTCCCTGCTCGCCGCCGCTGGCGCCCATGCAGAAACCTACGAAGGCGTGCAACCCCTGACCTCCGGCTACAGCCGCGCCGATGTGGCGCCCCAAGCTGCTGCTGCCGCCCGCGCCGGCAACGAATACAGCGATGCTGCTTCGTCCACCGCCGCTCCGACGCTGACCGCTTCGACCACCGACCGCGCCACCGTTCGCGCCCAAGCTGTTGCCGCTGCACACGCACCGGGCCAGAACCTGCGTCCCGAAACCTTCGCCGGCAGCGTGATTCCCGCGCAAGCGAAGGGCCTGACCTTCACGCGTCAAGCCGGCCTGTAATCCGTTGCGGCGAAAGCCGCTTCAGGTCACAAGCCAAAAAGAAAACCGGACCGTGCGAAAGCGCGATCCGGTTTTTTCATTGGGCGTCTGTTTGTTTATTTCTTCTTCGACCCGTGCCGGTGGCAGTCCGGCGCATGGTCGTCCACGATGCCGGTCGCCTGCATCCACGCATAGACGATCACCGGCCCGACAAACTTGAAGCCGCGCTTCTTGAGCGCCTTCGAGATCTCTTCCGACAGCGGCGTCTGCGTCGGCACCTTGCCGGTCTTGTTGACGATCGGCTTGCCGCCGGCCATGCCCCAGATGAACGCCGAGAAATCCTCGCCCGCCGCCTGCATCGCAAGGTAGGCGCGTGCGTTGCCGATGGTGGCCTCGATCTTGGCCCGCGCGCGCACGATGCCCGCATCCTGCATCAGCCGCTCGACATCGTCGGCGGTGAACTTGGCGACCTTCTCGGGCACGAAGCCCTCGAAGGCCTTGCGGAACGCATCGCGCTTGCGCAGGATGGTGATCCACGCAAGGCCGGCCTGAAAGCCGTCGAGCATCAGCTTTTCCCACAGCGCGCGGCTGTCGTATTCGGGCACGCCCCATTCGGCGTCGTGGTAGTCGCCCAAGAGCGGGTCGGTCTGGGCCCAGGCGCAACGGGTTTTTGGGGTCGTGGTGCTGTTCATTGTTCGATGTGTCGCTCGGCTATCGTCGGGAGATGTTTTCAGAATGAGGGAGTCACCCTGATGCAGCAATTTCGATTTTCATTGTCGGCCCTTTCATTGGGCATCGCGCTCGGTCTCGGTGCACCGGCCTTTGCCGACACGCTCCAGAAACCGGCGCTCGACCAACTGGCCGCGGCATGGAAAAGCAGCGGCAAGGCGCCCGCCGATTTCAATGCCTTCCTCACCTAGGCCGAGAGGGCCCATCCGGAGTTGAAACCCGCCGTGGCCGCCTACAGAAAGAAGGCGATGCTGGCTGGCGACGATCTCACCAACACCGCCCGTCTGCTCGGCCTCTACAACCGCCTGCAGAACCAGGAGGCCGTGATCGCGAGCATCGGCACGATGGTGGCGATTCCCACGGTGCGCAACGTGCAGGTGCCGCCGCACGAGAGCCCGCAGATCATCGAGTTCGGCAAGCTCGTGGAGAAGATGGCGAAGGACTTCGGCCTGGCCTTCCGCAACGTCGACAACCGCATCTTCGAGGTCAGCCTCAAGGGCAGGGGCACTGAGGAGTTCGGCATCCTCACGCATGCCGACGTGGTGCCCGCGGTGCTCTCCGAATGGGTGCTCGACGACGGCACGAAGCTCGATCCCTTCACGATGACCCGCGTGGGCGACTTCCTCTACGGCCGCGGCACCATCGACGACAAGGGCTCCATCGCCGCCGTGCTCTATGCGATGAAGGCGGTGAAGGACAGTGGCCTGCCCATCGACCGCAGCATCCGCCTGATGATCGAGACCACCGAGGAAACGGGCGGCGATGCGATGGTGTACTACCGCAGCAAGACCCAGCTGCCGGCCTACAACATCGTGCTCGACAGCAAGTACCCCGCGGTCGTCGCGGAGAAGGGCTCGGGCGCGCTCAAGGTGTTCTTCCCCGCGGAGAACACGGACGCCGCATCGACCGCGATCACCGCGATGAGCGGCGCGGCATCCGCCAATGCGATCTCGCAGACCGCGACCGCAACGTTGAAGGGCGGCGATCTCGCCGCGGCAGCCGCGAAGCTCGAAGCGGCGAAGGCCGCCTTCCTCCAGAAGTACGAGCCGCAGGGCGGCAAGTTCGCCATCGACATCGCGCGCAAGAGCGACAACGGCGACAGCATCGACATCAAGGTCACCGGCACGTCGGCCCATGGCTCGCGGCCTGAAGAGGGCGTGAACCCGCTGCCACGCCTCGCGCTCTTCCTGCAGGAATCGGGCGCGCCACTCGCCGCCAACCACTACCTGAAGGCCGTGAAGTACATCGATGCGCTCTACGGCACCGGCTACCTCGGCGAGAAGATAGGCCTTGGCTACAAGGACGACTTCATGGGCCCGCTGACCTTCTCGCCCAACCTCATCCGCATGGGCAACGACGGCAAGCTCGAGGTGACGACCAACGTGCGCATGCCGCGCGGCCGCACGCCCGACGAGTTGAAGTCGCAGGTAACGGCCAAGGTCAACGCATGGGCCGCGGCGAACCAGGTAAAGCTCGACGTCAACTACGACCAGGGCAACTGGATGGCCCGCGACCCAAGGGCGCGTGGCTCTCGACGCTGCTCGACATCTACGGCAGCACCACCGGCCTCGAAGCCAAGCCCGTGCCCACGGCAGGCAGCACGACCGCCAAGCTGATGCCCAACGCGATCAACTTCGGCCCCGCGATGCCGGGCAAGAAATACACCGCGCACAACGCCAAGGAATACAAGGAAGTGCCGGACCTCGATGCCGACATGCAGATGTTCACCGAGATGCTGGTGCGCATCGGCAACCTGCAGCAGATGCAGTGACCTGGCGCAGTTTGCAAACCTAAAGCTGCACCTTGCGCCTCATCCGCTACGTTTCTTCGTAGCGCGATGCGGCATGCCGAAAGCATGGCGCGGGTTATCGTTGAAGGCTCCATTTTTCGTGAACAGGGAGTCACCTTCATGCAGCAATTTCGCGTCTCGTTGTCGGTCCTTACCATGGGCTTGATGGCAGCAGGCCTCACCGCACCGGCCTTTGCAGAAACGCTCAAGAAACCCGCGCTCGATGAGCTGGCAACGGCCTGGCAAGGCGGCAAGACCGCATCCAGTTTCAACGCCTTCCTCAGCCAGGCCGAGAAGGCCAACCCCGCGTTGAAACCCGCCGTGGCCGCCTACCGCAAGAAGGCGACGCTGACAGGCGACGACCTCACCAACATCGGGCGCCTGCTCGGCCTCTACAACCGCCTGCACAACCAGAAGGCGGTGATCGCGAGCCTAGGCGCCATGGTGGCGCTGCCGACCGCGCGCAATGTCCAGATTCCGCCGCACGAGAACCCCGCCATCATCGATTTCGGCAAGCTGGTCGAGAAGACCGCAAAGAGCTTCGGGCTCGCTTACCGCAACGTCGACAACCGCATCTTCGAAGTCAGCCTGAAGGGCAAGGGCACCGAAGAGTTCGGCATCCTCACGCATTCGGACGTGGTGCCTGCGGTGCTCTCCGAGTGGGTGCTCGACGACGGCACCAAGCTCGATCCCTTCACGATGCAGCGCGTGGGCGACCGCCTCTACGGCCGCGGCACCATCGACGACAAGGGCTCCATCGCGGCCGTGCTCTACGCGATGAAGACGGTGAAGGAAAGCGGCATCCCGATCCAGCGCACCATGCGCCTGATGATCGAGACCACCGAGGAGACCGGCGGCGATGCGATGGAGTACTACCGCGGCAAGACCAAGCTGCCCGAATACAACATCGTGCTCGACAGCGGCTACCCGGCCGTCGTGGCCGAGAAGGGTGCGGGCTCGCTGAGCGTGTTCTTCCCCGCCGAAAAAACCGATGGCACCGTCACCGCGATCACCGACATGGGCGCGGCCGCTGCGGTCAACGCGATCTCGCAGACCGCCAGCGCCACGCTCAAGGGCGGCGATCTTGCGGCCGTTCAGGCCAAGCTCGAAGCAGCGAAGGCGGCCTTCCTGCAGAAGTACGAACCGCAAGGCAAGTTCGCGATCGCGATCACGCGGGGTGCCGACAGCGTGGACATCAAGATCACCGGCATTTCGGCCCATGGCTCGGAGCCCCAGAACGGCGTGAACCCGCTGCCGCGCCTGGGCCTGTTCCTGCAGGAGTCGGGTGTCGCGCTGGCCGACAACCAGTTCTTGAAGGCGATCAAGTACATCGACGATCTCTACGGCACCGGTTACCTCGGCGAGAAGATGGGCGTGGGCTACAAGGACGACTTCATGGGCCCGCTGACGTTCTCGCCCAACCTGATCCGCACCGATGCCGATGGTCGCGTGGTCATGGCCGTCAACACGCGCATGCCGCGCGGCCGCACGCCCGAGGAGCTGAAGGCGCAGGTGGAAGCCAGGATCAACGAGTGGGCCGCGGCGAACAAGGCCAAGGTCGAGATCAAGTACGACCAGGGCAACTGGATGGCGCGCGACCCGTCGGGCCGCTGGCTCGCCACGCTGCTCGACATCTACGGCGACACCACCGGCCTCGAAGCCAAGCCCGTCTCCGCGGCCGGCGCGACCACGGCCAAGCAGATGCCCAACGCGATCAGCTTCGGCCCCGGCATGCCCGGCAAGAAGTACACGGGACACAACGCCAAGGAATACAAGGAAGTGCCCGACCTGGACGCCGACCTGCAGATGTTCACCGAGATGCTGGTGCGCATCGGCAATCTGCAGCAGATGCAGTAGGCAGCGCGCCGCGGCACTGCAGTGCCGCGGCCGCTGTCAGCGCAGCCCGTGCGCCTGCAGCGCGGCCTTGAGCCGCCGCACCTCGTGCTGCAGATCGAGGATCAGCGCGGCCGCATCGAGGCCCACGCCGAAGTCGCGTTCCAGCCGGCGTGCCTCGAGCGCGCATTGCAGGTCGGTGCTGGAGAACTGCCAGCGCTCGGGCGGCGCCTCGGCCGTGGTGACCTGCACGATGCCGACTTCGACCAGTTGCACCACCCAGGCAGTGTCGGCGCCCACGGCATGGGCCAGTTCGTTCAGCGCAAGCGGTTGCGAGGCGCTGATGGCGGTTGCGGTGGTGATGGAAACAGTCGCCATGCTCAGACTCCCAGGTGCTGGCGCGGGTTGAACGAAGAGGCCGCCTCTGCAAGCTGTTCATAGGCCGCACGCGCGGCGTCGCTGTCCGCGGGCGGCAGCGCGATCTCGATCAGCAGGTACAGGTCGCCGGGCGTCTTGCCCTTCAAGCCGCGGCCCTTCAGCCGCAGCTTCATGCCGCCGCGCGCATTGCGCGGCACCGTGACCTCGACCACGCCGCCGCCCGGTGTCGGCACCTCGACCTGCGCGCCGAGCGCGGCTTCGGAGGGCGTGACGGGCAGCGTCATGTAGATGTTGCGCTCTTCCACGCGGTAGAGCTTGTGCGGCGCGATGCGCACCTCGAGGTACAGGTCGCCGGCCGCTTCGCCGCCATGGCCGGGCATGCCTTGCCCGGCGAGGCGGATGAACTGGCCGGGGTGCACGCCCGGCGGGATCTTCACGCTGAGCGTGCGGTTCTCCCACTGCGGGTGGCCTTGCGCGTCGACGGTTTGCGCGCGCAGGGTGATCTCGCGCTCGGCGCCGTTGAGCGCGTCTTCCAGCGCGATCTCGATGGCTGCGTGGTGGTCCTCGCCGCGTGCGCGGTAGTTCTGGCGCGCGGCACCGCGCCGCTCGGCTTCGCCGAACATGGAGGAGAAGAATTCGCTGAAGTCCGCGTGGTCGGCCGGGCCCTGGCGCGGGCCGCGGTGGAACTCGAAGCCCGAGTCCCAGCCCGGCGGCGGCTGGAAGTCGCCCCCGGGGCTGCCGCCGCGCGCGACGCGGTCGGCCAGCGCGTCGTAGGCGGCGCGCTTTTCCTTGTCGCCCAGCACGTCCTTGGCCTCGTTGATCTCGCGCATGCGCTTCTCGGCGTCGGGCTCCTTGCTGACGTCGGGGTGGTACTTGCGGGCGAGCTTGCGATAGGCCTTGCGCACCTCGTCGTCGGACGCGGTGCGCTCGATGCCCAGTGCGCTGTAGTAGTCCTTGAATTCCATGGTGGTGATGGTCGTTTCAATGGACGGCGGACCGGGCGGCCTGGCTAGGCCAGCGCGGAGGCGCCATCGACATGCCGCAGCAGCGGCGTTATGGCCCATGTAAGGCCGCTGCGCGAAAAACGCAATGGCTGCGCGTTGCCGAGCACGGTAACGTCGATGGGCACGCCCAGCAGCGCGGCCAGCGCGTACAGCGTGCCGCCGTGCGCCACCACGAGCACCGGCGCGGGTTGCTTCAGGGCCGCGTCGAGCGCGGCGCGCTTGCGAGCAACGAACTGCGTGAGCGTCTCGCCGCCCTCGGGCTCGCAGGCCCAGTCGATGTTGGCGGACGAGGTGCCGATCAGGGCGCCGAAGTTGCGCTCGCGCAGTTCGGCCTGCGCTGTGGGCGTGAGCCGCAGCGTTGCCGCCACCGTGTGGGCGGTGTCGAAGGCGCGGCGCGCGTCGCTGCAGACGATGGTGCGGATCGGTTCGCCCGCGAGCAGCTCTGCCGCATGCGCCGCCTGCTGCAGGCCGAGCTCGCTCAGCGGCTCGTCGACCGCCTGGAAGATGCGCAGCGCATTGCGCCCGGTCTGGCCGTGGCGCAGAAAGTAGAAGTGATCGCAGGCCGGCGAGAGCGGCTGCGTGGCGGCGATCTCGACCAGTTGGTCGAGGCCGCCGGCAGGGGTGTGGGTGGGCGCGTTCTGTGACATGGGTTGGATATCTGTCGATGGCTCAGTAGGCCAGCTGAATCGGCTGGCCTTCGCGCTGCGCCTGCACGTCCGCCGGATGGAAGGGCAGCGCATGCCATTGCTTCGCCGCGAACAGCGGCAGCTGGTCGTAGGCGCGCGGCGAGGCGAGGTCGCTGCTCTGGCCATAGGTGAGCAGGCCCTGCGCGACCGGTCCGCGCTCGTCGAAGGTCACGACCTGCATGTAGCTGCTGCCGTAGTTGACGTTGTAGCCCTTCGGGTCGATGAGCGACTGGCCCTGCGATTCGAGCTTGTTCAACACGCCCTCGAACTCGTCGCCGCCGTGCAGCGCGATCTTCTGGCCGCGCACCTCGCGCGATTGCGGCACGCCCAGCGGCACGTCGGCCGCGAAGCCCGCGGTGCGCACGATGCCGACCGCGTCGCCCAGCGCCTTGAACACCGCCTCGCGCGTGGCGGGCGTGGCCATGTCGAGGCCGGCCGGCGTCGCGACCGGCTGCGCCGGATCGAAGGGCACGCGCCACACCTTCGGCAGATCCTTGGCCTTGCGCCAGAACTCGCGGAACAGCGCGGCGCCCTTCGAATCGGCATTGCTGGTGCGGTCCCAGGCGGAGAGCACGCGGCAACCGAGCACCTGGTCGGCGTTCAGCGCCGCGCCGCCGGCGGCGCAGGCCGCCTGCAGGTCGTCCATCACGAGCAAGCCGGCGAGGTTCCTGTCGCGAAAGATCACGCTGCGCAGCTCGGCCGCACCCATGCGGTTGCCGGGCAGGCCGTCGGTGCCCGCGAGGCGGCCTTCGATCTCCATGATGCCGCTGCGCGTGCGCAGCCGCTGCGGCACGCCGATGGGGCCGACCAGCGGCGAGACACCCGCCATCGGTGCAATGCGCGGGTTGCTGAGCCAGAAGCTGTCGTTGCTGTTCTGCACATAGTCCGGCGTGACGACGACCGGCATGCGCGCCGGCGCGATGACGCCGGGCGCGGCGGCCGTGATGTCTCGGTTCCAGGCGCATGCGCTGCGCGAGCCGTCGAGCACCGGCAGGCCCGCCGCGCCGAGCAGCGCCGCGGCGGCGGGCGAGGGCGCGCAGGCCTGGAGCATGTCAGCCGACACATCGGGCACCACCGAGAGGTCGGCATACATCGCATTGCCGTCGCGGTCGGCCGCGATGGTGTTGATCCACGGCATGCCCTGGTTGCCCATGGCGGCGCGCAGCTCGGTCACGTTGCGGGCGCGCGCCATGCGCATCCAGCTTTCGGCCGAGCGCACGTTGAGCGTGTTGGCATCGCGGATCGCATAGGCCTTCTGCGCGGTCCAGCCGAGGCCGGCGCGCGGCAGCGAGATGACGGGGCCCCAGTCGGTCGCATAGAAGGTGTGCTGCACCGGCGCGCCGCCGCCCGTCGCCGCAGCCGGCAGCACGACGGTGCGCGCGACCATCTTCTTCGGCTGGCCGTCGATCAGGTACACGGTCGGGTCGTTGGGGTCGAGCTTCAGTTCATAGAGCGTGAAGCGCTTGCCGGTCGACACGGTGTGAGTCCATGCCACGTCCTTGTTGAAGCCGATCGCCACCACCGGGCTCAGGCCACCGGAGGCACCCATCACGTCGAGTTGGCCGGGGATGGTGAGGTGCATTTGCCAGAAGCGGTTGGTGCCATTCCACGGAAAGTGCGGATTGCCCAGCAGCAGGCCGCGCCCGTCGGGCGTGGCGTTGCGCCCGAAGGCCCAGCCGTTGGAGCCGAGTTCGCCGCCTTCGGGATTCGCGTTGAAGCTGTGGCGGCCGATTTCGGCCACGGCTTCCTTCAGGTCGACGGGCGCTGCGCCGGTCTTCACTCCGGCCGCAACGGGTGCGGGCGGGACAGCCGCCAGCACCGCACCGGCCAGCGCGCCCAGGCCGCCCTGGATCATCGACATCTCGGTGGCGCGCGACAGGTCGGCCATGGTCATCGGCCGCACCCAGGGCTTGCCGCGGCAGGCGGCGGGCAGGCCATTGGGGCCCGCGTCCTGCAGGTAGCGGTTGTAGCCCGCCACGTAGCCGCGCAGCGCGGCCTTCACATCCAGGCTGGTGGTGGCCCCGGCGCGCGCGAGCGCCTCGTCGTCCATGTGATAGCGGATGAACAGGTCGATCTGCGCATTGGGCGCCCGGCCCAGCCCGATCTCGCCGGTGTTCTGCGCGCCGAGGAACTGCGAGCGCTCGCCGCGCAGCGTGAGCAGGTGCTCGGCGGTCTGGCAGACGTTGTCCTGCGCGTGCGCGTAGGCGGTGCCGTAGGCCAGGCCTTCGTAGTCGGACGCCGTGACGTGCGCGATGCCGTAGGTGGTGCGCTCGATGGTCACGCTGCGTCCGCTGGAGGGCGGCGCGCTGGCGCAGGCGCCGAGCAGGGCGGCGAGGCCCAGAACGCTCAGACGGAAGGCCGTCAACGGGAACCGGGAGATCGGAGTGTTCGAAATCATGGTGCGGGCGTGTGGTTTTGAAAAGGCCTGGAAACCGGAACCGATTAGAGGGCGAGCCTCCGCCGCGCGCTGTCACGGGCGCGGCACGCCGCGCATGCTTCAGCCGAACTTCATGCCCTTGGGGCGCGCCTGCAGGCGTTCGATGTAGGCGTCCAGCTTCGGTCGGTTCAGCTTGCCGCCGAAGGCGCGATGCCAGATGAGGCACGAACCGATCATCACGTCCGCTGCGGTGAACTGCGCGCCAAAGAGGTAGGGGCCATCGCCGAGTTCGCGCTCGACCGCATTCTTGGCCTCTTCGAAATTCGTCCAGCCGCGCGCGCTGTTGTTGCTGCGGATCTTCATCAGGCTGTCGCCCATGGCGGGTTCGAACTGCGCGGTCGAATACACCATCAGCGACAGGTAGCGGCCACGCTCGGGCGTGCCGACGGAGGGCGCAAGCCGCTTGCCGGGAAACTTCTCGGCGATGTACATGCAGATGGCCGCGTTCTCGAAGATGCGCGTGCGGCCGTCGACCAGCGCGGGCAGCTTGCCGGACGGGTTGATCTTCAGGTACTCGGGGCGCTTGTGCGCCTTGTCCTTGATGAGCGTGGTCACGATTTCGTAGTCGACCTCGGCCTCGTCGAGCATCCACTTGGCGACTTGCGAACGGCTTTGCGGGTCGAAATACAGCTGCATGGTCATGGACGTTCTCCTTCGGCTTGAGGAAATCAGAACTTGGGAATGCGCAGCGTCTTGCTGATCATCAGCGTGCCCGAGAGCCCGAACAGCAGCGCGAGCGGATGCAGCAGCCATGGGCCGATGGTCCAGGCGCCGCCCCAGACGGCACTGCCGATGTGGCCCTGCGACGCCACATACGCCAGCACGCCCACCAGCACCACGCTGGTCGGGATCGGCGTGCCCTCGAAATACTTCACCTTGTCAGCGCCTTCGGACAGCGCCTCGGCCGTGACGTTGTAGCGCGCGAGCCGGCTCACGCCGCAGCACACGAAATAGATGAGGAGGATGCAGTCCCACCCGCCGTTCAGGCCCGCCGCGAAGCCCAGGGCAGCGGGCGCGACGCCGAACGAGATCACGTCGGCCAGCGAGTCGAGTTCGCGGCCGAGCGCGGAGTGCGTCTGGCGCCAGCGCGCGATGCGGCCGTCGAACACGTCGAAGATGAACGCCGCCGGTGCAAGCGCGGCCGCCCAGTAGAACTGCGCGAGCGACTGGCTCGCCATGTAGGCCATCGCCAGGAACACCCCGCCGACGCCGCAGGCCGCATTGCCGAGCGTGAACACGTCGGCCAGATGAAAGCCGCGGATCATCGAGAAATGCTTGCGGGCCGGGGCGGGAGAAGGTGTGGTCATGGAGGGGCTGAAAAGAACGCCGGAGGACGGGTGAGCCGCACCTTAACCGAAGCGCGCGGCGCACTTTGTAGTCGCGCTCCGACGCCGTGTCCCGTCTGAAAGCCTAGGCGGAGGGCGTCGCGCAGGCGTTGAGAAAAAAGTGCGCAAGCGTCCCGGCCGTCCGCCCGAGGCGAACTGCGCGAGGGGCGCGGCGGACGTATCAGGCATGGCGATGCGCTTCGGCGATGCGCGCGAAGCGTCCGAGCAGCGCGGCGGCCGTGGGGGTTTCGGCCACGCGGTCGCGCAGCTCGGCGGGGTCGGTGCCGCGGGCCTTCAGGTCGTCGGCCAGCATGTCGACGTAGCCGCGCATCGTCTCGGCGTCGAACTCGGGGTGGAACTGCACGCCCCAGGCATTCGTGCCGACGCGGAACGCCTGCACCGGCTCGTGCGCGTTGCCAGCCAGTCGCACGGCGCCTTCGGGCAGGCGCAGCGCGCTCTGCAGGTGCACCACGTGCGCCGGGAATTCGGCCGGCAAGCCCTGCAGCAGCGGATCGGTGGCGGCGGCTTCGTCGAGCGTGACGGTCACAGTGCCGATCTCGATGCCTTCTGGATGGTCGCCCGCCTCGCCGCCGAGCGCGTGCGCGAGCAATTGGTGGCCGTAGCAGATGCCGAGCACGGGCGTGCCGTGCGCCACAAGCTGCGCGAGCCATTCGGCGGTGCGCTCGCTCCAGGGCTCGCGGTGCGACACCATGGCATGCGAGCCGGTGATCACCACGCCAGACACTGCGTCGGGTTCAGGCAGCGTGTCGCCGCGGCGCGGGTCGATCACGAGGAGGGGAAGGGTCTGCGAATCGAGGCCATCGGCGATCCAGTGCTCGAAGTCGCCGCGGCGTTCGCGCAGCCTTGCATGGGTGTCGCCGAGCTTGACGATGACGAGCGGGTGAGGGCGGTGGTTGTCCATGGCCGGGATGATGCCGCAGCCAGGGCCGCGAGCGCTATCGCCGGCAACGATGGATTGGACCTTGTCCGACCCGCCGATGCGCGCTGTGCCCGCGCGTGCGCGCCGCGGTTGGCCAAAAAACTGGGCTCAGCCTGTTTCATTCAAGTTCAACCAAGGAGACCCATGGCAAACAACCCGACCACGAGCACCCAAGGCAACGACGCGTCTGCAGCGACGCTCCGTATCGACCGCGGCGACACGAGCCAGGTCGCCCGCTGGACCCACGAATTCGACGTGACCGAAGCACAACTGGCCGAAGCGATCGAAGCCGTCGGCGACAAGGCCGCCGACGTGGAGCTCTACCTCAAGGGCAGCCGAAGCGCCACGAACGCGGACAAGGTCGACGACGCGAGCTGACGCGGCGCCCGGCTTCAGCGCACGTGCGCTTCGTAGGCCGCTTCCAGTTCGGAGAGGTTCGTCCAGAACCCCTGCGGCTTGCGCTCGTGCAGCACGGCGTCGAGCACCTCCAGGTGCGCATGCCAGCCGCTCGCGACGCTCACCGTTTCCTTGCGGTCCGGCAGGCGGCGGTGCGTGAGCACGAACTGCGTGCCGTCACCCTTCGGTGAGAGTTCGAAGGTGACTTCGGAGGCGGCGTCGCTCTCGCTGCCCCAAGTGATCGTCAGGAGTTTGGGCGGTTCGATGCGCACCACGCGCGATTTCTGGATGTGCGTCTTGCGATAAGCCGCGTAGTGCTCAGGCGCTTCTTCGCCCGAGAGTTCGCTGTGCTGGAAGCGCAGTTCGAAGACGCCGCCCGGCGCTGCGGCCATGGAGCCGCCGGCCAGCCAGGTCCTGCGCTTCTCGGGGTCGACGAGGTAGGCCCACACGCGCTCGACGGGCGCGGGCAGGATGCGCTCCACGCGCAGGGTGGCCGGTGCTGTCTGTGTACCGAGGCTGTGCTTGAGAGTCATGGGATGTGTGCTCCTTGAGGGTTCGTTCGCTTGCTACTTGCCGGATGTGTCGCGCCGCAGCTCCTCCGCCAGCGCGTCGAGATGGGTGTTCCAGAAGCCTTCGTAGTGGCGCAGCCACGCGTCGGCCGTCGCCAGCGCCGCCGGTTCGAGCCGGCAGACATGCGCCCGGCCGAGCACGGTGCGCGAGACCAGGCCCGCGCGCTCCAGTGTCTTCACGTGCTTTGACGCGCCCGCGAAAGACATGTGGAACGGCGCGCCGAGTTCGCCCACGCTGCAGTCGCCCTGGGCCAGCAGTTGCAGCATGGTGCGGCGCGTACCGTCGGCGAGGGCGTGGAATACGGCGTCGAGCCGTTCGTCATCTAATTCAACCATAAAGTTGAATATAGATGGATTTCAAAGATAATTCAACCAATGAGTTGAATGAAGGTGTCGATCCGTTACACCCGATACACGCGAGACGCGAATGCGAGGTGGCGTGCTTGGGTCTGCACGATCGCGCTCCTACGATGAGGCCTCGTTTCCATTCATTCATCTGTCAAGACAACCCATGAATCCTCTCGTACATCGCCGCACCCTCCTGCTCGCCGCTTCCGTCCTCCCGCTTGCGAGCGCCTGCACCGCGTGGTCCGCCAAGGGAGCGCAGCAGGATGCGTTCGCGCAACTTGCCGCGCTCGAACGCGCATCGGGCGGCCGGCTCGGCGTCGTCGGCTTCAACACCGCCACCGGCGCGCGCGTGCAGCACCGCGCGGACGAGCGCTTTCCGCTCTGCAGCACCTTCAAGCTCGTGCTGGCCGCGGCGGTTCTCGGGCGCAGCGCGAAGGAGAACGGCTTTCTCGCGCGGCGCGTCAACTACACCAAGGGAGACCTGGTCACCTACTCGCCCATCACCGAGAAAAATGTCGCAACGGGCATGACGGTGGCCGAGCTGTGTGCCGCCACGGTTCAGTACAGCGACAACGGCGCAGCCAACCTGCTGATGAAGATGCTGGGTGGTCCGGCTGCGGTAACGACCTTCGCGCGTTCTGCCGGTGACGATGTCTTCAGCCTCGAGCGCTGGGAGACCGAACTCAACACCGCCATTCCCGGCGACCTGCGCGACACCACCACGCCCGCAGCCATGGCGGCCAGCGTCGAGCGGCTGGTGCTGGGCAACGCACTCGGCGCGGCGCAGCGCGAGCAACTCAAGACCTGGCTGCTGGGCAACACCACCAGCACCGAACGCTTCCTAGCCGGCGTGCCGGCGGGCTGGAAGGTGGGCGACAAGACCGGCTCGGGCTCCTACGGCACGACGAACGACGTCGGCGTGCTGTGGCCGCCGGCCGGTGCGCCGCTGGTGCTGGCGGTGTACCTGACGTTTCCGGACAAGGATGCGAAAGGGCGCAACGATGTCGTGGCATCGGCGACGCGCATTGCGGTGGGTGCGTTGGCCTGATCCGCGCAGCCGCTACAGCACGAACCACCCGACTGCCACATAGTGGCTCGCCGTCCCCGCCAGCACGAACAGGTGCCACGCGCCGTGCGCATGCCGCAGCCCGAAGCTGTTGCGATAGAACACGGTGCCGGCGGTGTACAGCACGCCGCCGATCAGCAGCCACGCGAGTCCGCCGCCTTCGAGGCGAGCCGCGAGCGGCACGGCTGCGAGCACGCCGAGCCAGCCCATGCCGATGTACAGCGCGAGCGGCGGCTTCTGCGGCGCATCGGCATCGCTGCGTTTGGGCGGTCGCAGCTCGCGCCAGATGCCGTAGAACGCAGCGCCCCAGATCGTCGCAAGCAGCAGCCAGCCCCAGAAGCCCTGCAGCGTGACGAGCGCGAAGGGCGTGTACGTGCCGGCGATCAGCAGGTAGATCGCGCAGTGATCGGCCCGCTCCCACACGCGCTTCAAGCGCCCGCGCGTGCTGTGGAACAGCGTCGAGGCCGCATACAGCGCCACGGCAGAAAGCGAGAAGACCAGCGCCCCCGCGATGCGCGCGGGGTCGCCGGTCGGCACGGTCTTGGCCAGCAGCAGCGCGGCCGCGGGCAGTGCGAGCACCAGGCCCAGCAGGTGGCTGTATCCGTTGAGTCGTTCGCCGGGATACATGCGTGCCGCCTGCTGTTCGCCTGGGTTCCCGGCCTCAGCGGCCGGTTTCCTTCAGGTAGGCCTGGCGTGCCGCGAAGGCGGTGTTCGCGAAGTCCGAGAACACGCCGTCGTTGCCACCGCCGCCGCAGGCTGCAATGGCGAGGCTGCCGCCGAGGGCCACGAGGGCCGCGCGCAGCGGACGGGGAGCGGGCGCAGGAACGTTCTTTGTCATATTGGTTTTCGAGTGTTTTTGAAGAGACGAAAGCCCGCGGATGCTAGGTTTAGCCCGTGACGGCACGGTGACCGCCAGAGGCCTGCGCCTCAGACGGCGTACGCGTCGATCGTGCGCCTGACCTGCGCCAGCGCGTCGCGCAGCGTGTCCAGGCCGACCGATCCCAGTGCGAGGCGGATCGCATGCGGCACCTGCGCGGAGGTCGCGAAAGGCTCGGCCGTCGACACCGAGATTCCGTCGCGCATGAGCGCCAGGGCCACCTGGTCGGCGCGCACCTCTTCCGCCAGCGGCAGCCACACGAAGTAGGACGACGGGTGGCGCACGCACCGCATGCCGGCGAAGACATCGGCGGCAATCGCCTGCCGGGCCATCGCATCGCTGCGTTTCTCCGCCTCCAGGCGTGTGACGGTGCCGTCCTCGAGCCAGCCGCAGGCGATGGCCGTCATCACGCTGGGCGTGTTCCAGGTGGTCGCGCGAATCGCACGCTCGATCGCGGGCACCCATTCAGCGGGCGCAGCGACGAAACCGACGCGCAGCCCGGTCGCGATGCTCTTGGAAATGCCCGAGACATAGACCGTCGATTCCGGTGCCAGCGCGGCGAGCGGCGCAGGGGCGTCTTCGGCGAGAAAGGCGTAGGCCGCGTCCTCGATGATGAGCAGCCCGTGCCGGCGGGCAATCGCCACCAGCTGCCGCCGCCGGCTCGCGCCCATCACCCAACCGAGCGGGTTGTGCAGCGTCGGCATCGCATAAATGGCGCGCACCCGGCGGCTCTTGCACAGCCGCTCCAGGGCGTCGAGATCGGGGCCGTGGCCGGCTGCGGGAATCGGCGCGAGCTCCAGTCGGTGCGCTTCGGCCAGCACCTTGAAGCCCGGATAGGTGAGCGCGTCGGTCGCGACCACGTCGCCCGGCTGCAGCAACGCCATGACGGTGGTTGCAAGGCCGTGCTGGGCGCCGCTCACGAGCATCACCTGCTCCGCATTCACAGTGAGGCCGCGCGATGCGAGATGCCCGGCCACGATCGCGCGTTCATGCGGGCGCCCGCCGTGGGGCTGGTAGCGCAGCAGCGCTTCGAGGTCACCCGAGGCGGCGAGCTGGCGCAGGCCCGCGCGCAGCATTTCGGCCTGGCCCGGCAGCGATGGGTAATTGAAGTTCAGGTCGACCATGCCCGAGGCCGTGGCGTGCTGGTCGATGCCCAGGCCCCGGGGCAAGAGGCTCTCCCGCACGAAGGTGCCGCGGCCGGTCTCGCCGCTCACGAGGCCCATCGCCTGCAGCTCCGCGTAGACGCGGCTCGCGGTGACGAGCGCCAGGCCCTTCTGCGCCGCGAGTTTGCGAACGGTCGGCAGGCGCGTGCCCGGTGGCAGGCTTCCGTCGCGAATCTGCGCCGCGAGCGCATCGACCAACTGCTTGTAGCGGGCTTGAGGCATGCGGCAATGTATCCATGACAATTTTTTGATTGTATTGACCGACCTGCCTACGATGCGGTTCATGCACATCGCCATCCTCACCTTCGAAGGCTTCAACGAGCTCGATTCGCTCATCGCGCTCGGCATCCTCAACCGCATCAAGACGCCGGGCTGGCGCGTGTCGATCGCGAGCCCGACTGCGCGCGTGCGTTCGATGAACGGCGTGGTGCTCGAGGCGCAGGCGTCGCTTCGCGAGGCCAGCGAGGCCGATGCGGTCATCGTCGGCAGCGGCATGCAAACGCGCGAGGTCGTCGCCGATGCGGGCTTGATGGCGCAGCTGCAGCTCGATCCGTCGCGGCAACTGCTGGGTGCGCAGTGCTCCGGCGCGCTGGTGCTGGCGAAGCTCGGTCTGCTCGATGGCGTTCCGGCCTGCACGGACCTGACGACCAAGCCCTGGGTCCAGGCCGCCGGCGTTGCCGTGCTGAACCAGGCCTTCGTCGCCAACGGCAACGTCGCAACGGCGGGCGGTTGCCTCGCGTCGCAGTACCTCGCGGCCTGGGTCATCGCCCGGCTGGTGAGCGTCGAAGAAGCCCGCAGCGCGATGCACTACGTCGCGCCCGTCGGAGAAAAGGAAGACTACGTCGAGCGCGCGATGCGCAACATCACGCCATTCCTGGAGACTGCCCCCGCTGCCTAGCGCGGCACCTTGCCGACCGTGTTCGGCGCGCGCAGGAAGTCGAAGTCCACGCCCTTGTCCGCCTGCGTCACCGTCTGCAGGAAGAGCTTCTTGTAGCCGCGGTCGGCCGTCGGCTCGACCACCACCGTTTCCTTCGCGCGGCGCGCGAGTTCTTCATCGGACACCAGCAGCGAGATCTCGCGCTTTGCCACGCTGAGCCGGATGCGGTCGCCGCTCCGCACATAGGCCAGCGGCCCGCCGATGGCCGATTCGGGCGTGACGTGCAGCACGATGGTGCCGAAGGCCGTGCCGCTCATGCGGCCATCGGAGATGCGCACGATGTCCTTCACGCCGGTCCGCGCGAGCTTGCGCGGAATCGGGATGTAGCCGGCCTCGGGCATGCCTGGCGCGCCCTTGGGGCCGATGTTCTTGAGCACGAGGATGTCGTCGGCTGTCACATCGAGCTCGTCGCTGTCGATGCGCGTCACGAGGTCCTCGGCGTTCTCGAACACCACCGCGCGGCCTTCGTGTTCCATGAGCTTCGCGTCGGCCGCCGACTGCTTGATGATCGCGCCGCCCGGTGCGAGGTTGCCCCACAGCACCGCGATGCCGCCCTGCGGATAGATCGGCTGGCTCGCGGGCCGCACCACGTCCTGCTTGAAACCCGGGCCGGCGCGTTCGATCTCTTCGCCGAGCGTGCGGCCCGTGACCGTGAGCGCGTCCAGATGCAGCAGCGGCTTGAGCTCGCGCAGCAGCGTGGCCATGCCGCCCGCGGCGTGGAAGTCTTCCATGTAGTGCTGGCCCGAGGGCTTCAGGTCGAGCAGCACCGGCGTCTCGCGGCCCATGCGGTTGAGCGCGTGCAGGTCGATGTCCAGGCCCATGCGCCCCGCGATGGCCGCGAGGTGCACGATGCCGTTGGTCGATCCGCCGATGGCCAGCAGCACGCGCATCGCGTTCTCGAATGCGGCGGGCGTCAGCACCTTGTCGATGGTGAGCTGGTCGCGCGCCATCTGCACCGCCTGCGCGCCGGTCTGCTCGGCGATGCGGATGCGGTCTGCGGTCACGGCCGGCGGCGATGCGCCGCCCGGCATCGTCATGCCCAGCGCCTCGGCGATGCAGGCCATGGTGCTGGCCGTGCCCATGACCGAGCAGGTGCCCACGCTGGCCACGAGCTAGTTGTTGACGTCGGCGGTTTCCTCGATGTCGATCTCGCCCGCGCGGTACTTGCCCCAGTAGCGGCGGCAGTCGGTGCAGGCGCCCACGCGTTCTCCGCGATGGCTGCCGGTGAGCATCGAGCCGGTGATGAGCTGGATCGACGGCAGCCCCGCGGACGCCGCACCCATCAGCTGCGCGGGCACGGTCTTGTCGCAGCCGCCGATGAGCACCACGGCATCCATGGGCTGCGCGCGCACCATTTCCTCGGTGTCCATCGACATCAGGTTGCGCAGGTACATGCTGGTCGGCGCGGCGAAGCTCTCGTGCACCGAGATCGTTGGAAAGTCCATCGGCAGCCCGCCCGCGAGCATCACGCCGCGCTTGACCGCCTCGATGAGCTGCGGCGCATTGCCGTGGCACGGGTTGTAGGCGCTGCCGGTGTTGGCGATGCCGACGACGGGGCGGTCGAGCGCCGCGTCGGTAAAGCCTGCGCCCTTGATGAAGGCCTTGCGCAAGAAGAGCGAGAAGCCGCGGTCGCCGTAGCTGGTCAGGCCCTTGCGCATGCCTGCGTTGTTGTCGGGAGCGTTGTCGTCGGGTTCGAACGGGGAGTCGGACATGGCGGGTTTTCTCGAGTTGCAGGTGCGGGACCGGATGACGGCAGTTCTTAATCAGGAGGCGATTCGGCCAGCGCAGCCTCGTACACCGCCAGATCGGCCGGCGAGAAGCAGCAGAAGATGGCTTCTCTCAGCGACGGCATGCCCTCGGCCGCTTGGCGCACGGTGTCGACCGCGATGCGGGCCGCGAGATCGATGGGATAGCCGTAGATGCCGGTGCTGATGCTCGGAAACGCGATCGTCTGCATGCCGCGTTCGTGCGCGATCGCCATCGAACGGCGATAGCAGGACGCGAGCAGTTCGGGCTCGCCCGAAGTGCCGCCGCGCCACACCGGACCGACCGTGTGAATGATGTAGCTGGCCGGCAGGCGATAGCCCTGGGTCAGCTTGGCGTCGCCCGTCTTGCAGCCGCTCAGCAGGCGGCATTCGTGCACGAGGTCCGGTCCCGCGGCGCGGTGGATCGCGCCATCGACGCCGCCGCCGCCGAGCAGCGACGAGTTCGCCGCATTGACGACGGCGTCGACCTGCAGCGTGGTGATGTCGGCGCGCAGGGCGCGCAATGCAGCTGGCATGGCTCGACTTCTGAATACGGGTGGGGACACCATCGTATGCCCGCAGTCGGGCAAACCCCGGTTACCACCTTTGTTTCAAATCCTTACGATCCGTGCGCCGGACTCGTTCCGGCGGCCGACCGGTGCTCTGGCGCGCAATTTGCACTGTGTTGACCTTCTCAAACCGAGGGAGAGTTCATGAAAAGCTTCTTGCCGTGGCGCCGGGCGGGCGTCCTGCTGATGGCACTGGGTGGCGTCGCCGCGAGCGCGGTCGCCCAGGCGCAGGTGCTGCAAATGAAATGGGGCCATGTCTTCGAGCCCGGCAGCATCTTTCACCAGCAGGCGGAGCTGGCGGCACGCAAGATCGGCGAGCAGTCCGAGGGCAAGATCAAGATCGAGGTGGTGCCGTCGTCCAAGCTGGGGCAGGAGGGCGACTTCGCCCTGATGCTCGCCAACGATTCCATGCAGATCGCCTACGTCGGGCAGGCCACGCTGGCCGATGTGTATCCGCCGCTGCGCCTCGGGAGTTACCCCTTCGCCTTCAAGGACCTCGCCCACATGCGCAAGTACCTCGCGAGCCCGCTGCTCGCGGAGCTGATGAAGGGCTACGACGAGAAGAGCGGCAACCACATGGTCGCCCCGGTGTACTACGGCGCGCGGCAGGTGACGTCGAGCAAGCCGTTGCAGAAGCCCGAGGACTTTCGCGACCTTCGCCTGTACGTGCCCGACGCCTCGGCCTACCAGCTCTTCGCCACCGCGCTCGATGCCAAGCCCATCACGCTGCCCTTCATGAGCCTCTACGGCTCGCTGAAGAAGGGCGAGGTCGAAGCGCAGGAGAACCCGCTCGGCACGGTGAAGGACAAACGCCTCTACGAGGTGCAGAAATACGTGCAGTTGACCGGGCACATCTACGACACGCTGGGCATCGTCATCGGCAAGGCCGCGTGGGCGAAGCTCACGCCGGCGCAGCAGGCGATGGTCGAGAAGACGTTGATGGAAACCGCCAAGTGGACCAACGTCGGCGTGATCGCCGGCGAGCTCGAAGACGAGCAGTTCCTGCGCGGCAAGGGCATGACGGTCTCGCCGGTCAACCGGCAGGCGTTCCTCGAGCGCATCGCCAGGCGCGCCACGCCCGAGCAGTTCGGCGCGCGGCCAGGCGATTACGCGAAGCTGCAAGCGCTCGGCGGCATCGGCGCGAACTGATCGGCCATCAGAGCCGGCGCAGAACGCCAAGGGTGTGCGGCACGACCGGCAAGCGGCTGCGCCGGCTGCCGCCGATGCTCGACGACCTGCTGGAGAGGTGACCCCCTCAGGGAAGGTCTGAACGGGTTACCAACCATGCGGGGCCGAGCCCGCCCAGGTCACGGGTCAAGGCGCCACGTGGGTGTGAAAGATCTTGCTGACCACCGTCCATTTGCCTTCGACTTTCAGAAGGTGAAAGAAGTCGGTAAAGCAAAAGCCCGAGACGTCGTTGGTGTCGATGCGCGCGCTTGCAGCGGTGCCGACGATGTCGACCCTGACGATGGCACCTTGGGCTTCGGGCGACGGGCGAAATCCGCTGTCGATGCCGTCGAACAAGGCTTGGATCGCGCCGCCGGCCAGCTTGCCGTCGCCATCGACGCTGAACATCGTCGCCTTGTCACTGAAGGCCGGCTTCATGATGCTGCTCTTGGCCTGCTTGCAGCCTTCGTTGTACTTGTTCAGCACTTCGACAATGGATTGGTATTCCGGTACGTAGGTGGGTTTGCTCATGGGGTCACTTCCGGTCGTTGAAAGGAGTTTTTGGAAAGCTGAAAAAAGCCGGGATGGATGGATGAATCGCCTGGCGCACGAAGCGAGCGGTGCTGCTCACTACCGCACTTCGTACGCTTCCATCGGCTTGTCGGTCGGATTCGCCCAGGCTGCTTTGGTTATTTCCGTCGCAGGCAATCCGACGATGGCGTTCTGAGGCGGGATCGGCTTCATGAACCATTTGTCGTAGATGCGTGCGACCTCGCCGCTTCTCGCCATAGCCTCGATGCTTTGATCGACGGCTTTCTTGAAAGCGCTATCGCCCTTGGGCAACATGATTGCAATGGGCTCGGTGCTCAGGATCTGGTCGAGCAACCTGTATTGAGCGGGTTCCTTGCTCTTGGATATCAGCGTCGCGAGGATCTGCCCATCCGCGACAAACGCGTCGGCCCGGCCGGTCTCCAACAACAGAAATCCTTCACTGTTGTCCTTGGCCATCAACTCGGTCGCGTCGCTCTTGAGCTTTCGCAGCAACTGGACCGATGTGCTTCCGGACGTGGCGGCGGCTGTCTTGCCGGCAAGCTGGGTCGTCGACTTGATGGGCGAGTTGGCTTTGACTGCGATGCGAACCCCCTCGACATAGAGCGTAGGCGCGAAGGCAACTTCTTTTTGCCGTGCGGCGTTGTTGGTCGTCGTGCCGCATTCGATATCGACTGTTCCGTTCTGGACAAGCGGTATGCGGTTCTGCGGAGTCACCAACTGGTATCGCACTTCCAGCTTGTCGAGCTGCGCCGACTTCTTGATGTCGGCAATGACGCGTTCGCAGATTTCGACATGGAAGCCGGTGTATTTGCCGGGACCCGTGGTGAACGAAATCGCGCCGGAACCATCGCGCACACCCATCGTGATCACACCGGTGTCCTTGAGCTTCTTCAAGGTATCCGCCTCGGCGGCAGCCGAGGCGCAGAACACTACCAAGGCACTGGCTACCGCCGCGTTGAGCAGGCTTTGAGTCTTCATGAGCATCCTCATTTCGCAAAGAGCGAGCTCAGGTCCGCGAAAGACTTCATCTCGATGGCATTGCCCGAGGGGTCCAGGAAAAACATCGTGGCCTGCTCTCCAGGCTCGCCCTTGAACCGGATGTAGGGCTCGATCACGAATGCGGTCTTTTGCGCGACCAACTTGTCAGCCATGGCCTGCCATTTGTCCATGGGCACGATTGCGCCGAAATGACGAACGGGCACCTGATGGCCGTCGACGGCACTGCTGCTTTTGTGGCCGCACTCGTCGGGCGCCAGATGCGCAACGATCTGGTGGCCATAGAAATCGAAATCGACCCACTCCGGAGCGCTTCGGCCTTCGGGACACTCCAGCAGGTCGCCGTAAAAGGCTCTGGCCTCGGCAATGTCCCGCACCGGGAAAGCGAGATGGAATGGAATGCGTTGCGCTGCTTCGATCATGGTGCGTCGTGGAATTTGAAGTTGGAATGACGCAACTTTAAGAACGAAGATGCATAACCGAAAGCGATATATATCTTCGCTGAGCCCCACTATTCGTGATGTTTTTTTGCAGCGGTGCGTGCGTAGGAGCCGGCCAACGCCGGCTGCAAGCGAAGCCCGGCGTCAGGCTTCGAAGGCGGGGAGCAGGGCGCGCGACAGGTCGGCAACCAGCGCTTCGCGCTGCGGCGATGGGCGCCAGAAGCTGCGCGTCGCAACGCCGGTCGATTCCCACTCCGGGTGGTTGCGCGCGGGTTGCGCGCCGCGCACCGCGGCGGCCGCGGCGCGCGTGGGCGCATCGCCATCCTCCGGCGTCTCCGCGCTGATGCGCTGCGTCGCCGCATGGCCGCGTTGCTCCAGCGCCTGCGTGAGCTTGAGCTGCCAGGCAACCAGCGTGAAGAGCACGCCGTCTTCCACGGTGACCTCGTGCACGTCGCGCAGCTTGTTGGCGAGCTTGCGGCCGAGCGGTCCCCAGCCTTGCGACACCGCGCCGCCGATGGCGCCGCCCAATGCCGCGCCCGCGCCGAGCGAGAGGCCCGCCACGGCGAGGTCGGCCACCACGCCCACGGCAGCGCCGATGACGGCGCCCTTGCCGAGGCGCAGGCCCGCATCTTTCATCGCTTCGGGGCTGAAGAAGTCGAGCGTCCAGCGGCCTTCGATCGCCTGCAGCGGCGCCTCGTCGGCATCGCCCTGGCGAAAACCATAGAGCGCGAGCAGGTCGTCGGTGCAGCGCTGGGCCTTGTCGAACACGGTCTTGCGAAGGGCCGCGACGAGCGCTTCGCGCCGCGCCGTGTCGGCGAATTCGGTGGCCGACACGGTGCGGCGAGTTGCGGCCGCATCGACCAGCAACCCGGCGATGCGCGTGCAGGCGGAGCGGCGGCGCTCGGCAGCTTCGGTGTCGAGGAAATCGGCCACGCCGCGCAACTGGTCGCGGCGGTCGCGCAGCAGCGTGGCTAGGTCGTTGTAGAGGTCGCGCTCGGCACCGACAAAAGGCGCGGCGGCATCGAAGCGCACCTGCACATGCAGGCCGTAGGCCGACAGCAGCTCTTTCCAGGCGGGTTCGCGGCTGGCCGCATCGCGCACGAAGTTCAGCACCGGCAGCACGGGGCGGGCGCAGGAGTTGAGCAGTTCGATCTCGTCGCGGAATTTCGGCAGCACCGGCTCGCGCACGTCGATCACCAGGAAGGCCGCGTCGATGTCGAGCATGGTGCGCAGCACCTTGGCCTCCTGCTCGAACACGCCGTGGGCTTCGGGGCCTTGCAGGAACTGGCGGATGCGTTCGGGCGGCGTGGCTCCTGCGTCGAAGCCCGCAAGGTGCTCGCGCAGGGCCACCGCGTCTTCGAGGCCGGGCGTGTCGAAGAAGCGCACGGCGGCCTCTCCGTTTACCTCGAGGTCGGCCGATTCGACATGGCGCGTGGTGCCGGGGCGCTGCGACACCTCGCCGAAGCTGACGCGCCGCGTGAGCGTGCGCAGCAGCGAGGTCTTGCCCGCGTTGGTGTGGCCGACGACGGCGATGCGGATGGCTTCTTGCGTCATGGGGCGCTGAGTCCTTGCAAGGCGGTGTCGAGCCGGTCGCTGGCCGTGATGCGTTCGAGGCCGGTGTCGCGCAGCCAGTCGATCCAGCGGCCGGCTGCGCCTGCGCCGTTTGCATCGGCCAGCCAGAGCCGGCATTCGCCGCAATGCGCGAGCACTTCGCGGAGGAACCGTTCAGTGCCGCGGTCGGGGCTCGATGCGGCGTGGCACACCAGCAGCACGGCGCGCGGGCGGGCTTGTGCGAGTTGGTCGAGCAGTGTGCGGCGGGCGGGGGCGCTGCCGTCGATGCGCAGCACCTGTGCGGCATCGGCGAGCAGATCGACGGGCAGGGCGGTAGGCGGCCACGGCATGTCGGGCGGCAGTTCGAAGCCGATGACGAAGAGCGCATCCTGCAGTTCGGAAGGCGCCAGCCGGGCGGGCGCGGCGCCGCGCGTGCGTCCCGGGTCGGCATCGACGATGGCGGCCGGCGCCAGCGCGGCGAAGCGCGCGAGCAGCTTGCGGTAGTACGGCTCGCTCCAGTCGGGCTGCAGCGCCTTGCGGCGGCTGCGCCAGACAGCGGCGCTCAACAACACCAGCGCAAGGCGCGGCAGCAGACCGTAGACGACGATGCAGCCGGTCAGCCACATTGCCCAGGTGCGCTGGCCCGCGGCGCCCGGCGCGGCGGAGAGAACCGTGGCCGCATCGGGCACCGGAAAGCCCAGTTGCGAAGGCGCCCAGCCCAGCACCTGCACCGCGCGCACGAAGAAGGCCGGATCGAGGATCGTCGTCTCCCAGTTCAGCGTGTAGCTGCGGAAGGCCAGCGCGAACAGCATCGCGGCCAGCACCACCGCGAACGACAGCGACCAGATGCCATGGCTCACGAGCCCGAAGGCCCAGGGCAGCAGCCGGGCGCGGGTCAGCAGCCCCGTGGTTGCGCGCAGCAGCAGCGGTGCCTGTCCGCGCTTGCCGCCCGCCACGCGCGCGGTGAGCGACAGCCAGATCCAGCCGAGCGAGGCGGTGCCGAACGACCCCGCCGGCAGCCACAGGCCGATGAGCCAGAGCAGCAGCGTGAGCGCGTGCAGGCCCAGCAGGCTCACGAGCGCGACGATCACGTTGATGTGCCGCTCGCCGCCGCCGACCACGTTGCCCGCGAGGCCCAGCCCCGCCACGACGATCAGCGCCACGAGCCCGAGCAGCACCCAGGGTGCCCACTGGCGGGCGCGTGTCATTTCAGATGGAAGTCCGATGCGTTCGCCCAGGTGCAGCGCGCGTTCGGTGATGCGGGCGTGGCCGTCGCTTGCACGCGAGGCAGCGATGCGCAGGGCCTGCGCGTCGTCGAGCGGACCGGTCTCTTCGGTCCATCGGATCGCCTCGGTGATCACCGCATCCGGAAAGGCAGGTTCGCGCAACGCGGTGTTGGTCAACAGGGGCCCTTTGCTGGTCGTGCCCTGCGGAGTGCCGGGGCGCGGGAATTATGCCCGCCGCCCTGTGAGCGCCCATGAGAAACGGGGCCGCATGCGGCCCCGTTCTCCACGGGTTGTCAGGTCGAAAAAGCGCGGCGCGTTCTCAGCGCAAGCCGAAGAACGACAGCACGGCAACAACGACCACGACCAGACCGACGATGTAGATGATGGAATTCACGCGAGGGCTCCTCGTTGATTGGGATGAATCAAGGATGGGACTTCGGCGCGATGGGTGATGTCGGCGAGGGGCGGCCTGTCCTGTAGGACTCGCAAAGCGCGCCGCTGACGACAAATCCCCGCTTTGCGCGGCTTTGTCAGCGCGTGCGGGCAGATGTGACCATTGTTTGCAATGCGCCGTCCGCATCCACGCAAGACTCTGGCCCTTCCAGAAAGGCCCAGCCATGCGACCTGCCGAGCAGTCTTCTCCCTTCACCGGCTCCCATCCCGCACACCCCGGGGCCCGCTCCCTCCGGCCGGCCGATGCCCCGGCGGCGCATCCCAATGCGCAATTGCTCCCCACGCTGTTCGACCGCCTGCGCGACGAGGCCCCGAGCCGCACCAGCGAGCTGCCCTCCGAGTACGCCGTCACGCCCGCGCAGATGCGCGACATCGTGCAGCGCGACCTGGCCTACCTGCTCAACACCACCAACGCCGAAGACCTGATCGACCGCTCGCGGCATGCCGAAGCGGCGTCCTCAACCATCAACTTCGGTGTGCCGCCGCTGGCGGGCAGCTACCTGTCGGAGCGCCGGTGGGCGGACATCGAACGCATCATCCGCCGCGCCATCCAGGACTACGAGCCGCGCCTGATTCCCGAGACGGTGACGGTCGTGCCGCTGATGAAGGAGGGCGGCGCGGCGGGTGAATACAACGTGCTGCTGTTCGAGATTCGGGCGCTGATTCACCTTCGGCCATATCCGCTGGCCTTCACCGTGCAGAGCGCGGTCGATCTGGAGACCAACCGCATGCGCGTGATCTCTTCGGCGCGGTGAGCCTTCATCACCACAGCACACCGCACAACCACCAACAATTTCATTCAGGGAGAACACATCGACATGGACCCGCAACTGCTCGACTACTACAACAAGGAACTGGTCTACATGCGCGAGGCCGCTAGCGAGTTCGCTGCCTCGCACCCCAAGATCGCGAAGCGCCTGGGCATGCACGGCATCGAGGTGGCCGACCCGTATGTGGAGCGGCTGATCGAGTCGTTCAGTTTTCTCTCGGCGCGCATGCAGATCAAGCTGGACGCGGAGTTCCCGCGCTTCACGCAGCGGCTGCTCGAAGTGCTGTACCCCAACTACCTGAGTCCCACGCCGTCGATGGCGGTGGCGCAATTGCACCCCAGCGTGAAGGAGGGCGACTTCACGCGCGGCTTCGTGGTGCCGCGCGGCACGGCCTTCCATGCGCGCGTGCCGGCGGGCGAGGAAACGCCGTGCGAGTTCCGCTCCAGCCAGGACGTGACGCTGTGGCCCATCGAGATCGTCGATGCCAAGCTCACCGGCGCGCCGCCCGACATCCCCGCGCTGGAGCGCTACCTGCCGCCGCACGTGCAGGTGACGGGCGCGCTGCGTTTGCGCTTGCGCACGGTGGGCGAGATGGGCTTCGGCGCGCTGGTCGGGCTCGACCGGCTGCCGATCTACCTGCGTGGCAACGAGCATGTGGCTTCGCATCTGTTCGAGCTGCTGCACACCTCGGCGGTCGCCACCTTCGTCGGCGAACCGGGCAAGCTGATGGAGCGGCCGCATGTGGTGACCGACGGGGCGCTGGTGCACGAAGGACTCGCGCCGGGGCAGGGGCTGCTGCCGCTGGCGTGGAACACCTTTCACGGCCACAACCTGCTGCACGAATACTTCGCGTGCCCCGAGCGCTTCTATTTCTTCACGCTGACCCAGCTGGCGCCGGGGCTTGCGCGGGCGCAGGGCAAGGAGATCGAGATCCTCGTCCTGTTGAGCAAGCCGCCGAGGTCGCTGGGTGCCCTGGTCGACGCCGGGCAGTTCGCGCTCTTCAGCACGCCGGTCGTCAACCTCTTCGAGCGGCGCACCGACCGCGTCGAACTCAATGCGGCGCAGCCTGAGTTCCACCTGGTGCCCGACCGCTCGCGGCCGCTCGATTTCGAGGTCTATTCGGTCCAGCGCATCGCGGGCCAGCAGGCGCAGACCACGGCCGAGCTGGAGTTCCGCCCGCTCTACCAGACGCTCAATGAAGACGAAGGCAACCACGGCCGCTACTTCTCGGTGCGCCGCGAGCAGCGGCTCGCCTCCGACACATCGCGCAAGTACGGGACGCGCACGCCGTACATCGGCACCGAGGTGTTTCTTTCGCTGGTCGACCAGCACGAGGCGCCGTATCCGGAGAGCTTGCGCTACCTGTCGGTGAAGGCGATGCTCACGAACCGCGACCTGCCGTGCCTGGTGCCGCGCAACGGTCATTCGGATCTCGCGGTGTCCGATTCGATCCCGGTGTCTGCGGTGGGCCTGATCCGCCCGCCGAGCATTCCGAAGTCGCCCTTCGCGCAGCGCGAAATCGCGTGGCGGCTGATTCGCCAACTCGGCTTCAACCACCTGCCGCTGGCCGACATGCCGCACCGCGAAGGCGCGCAGGCTTTGCGCGACATGCTGCGGCTGTTCGTGTCGGCCGACAGCGACGTGCTTCGCCGGCAGATCGACAGCCTCGTGGGCTCGCGCATCGAGCCGGTGACGCGGCGCCTGCCGGGCTCGGGGCCGTTGATCTACGGGCGCGGCGTGCAGTGCACCTTGAGCGTGGACGAAGAAGGCTTCTCGGGCACGAGCCCATATCTGCTGGGGCTGGTGCTGGAGCACTACCTCGCGCGGCACGTGAGCATCAACGTGTTCACGCAGACGACGCTCGAATCGATGCAGCGCGGCACGGTGGCCAAGTGGCCCGTGCGCATGGGCGGGCGTGGGATCGTCTGATACCGGTGCGTTCGAAAAGATAAAACCGTTCACGCTGAGCTTGTCGAAGCGCTGCGCAAGGCTTCGACAAGCTCAGCCCGAACGGTTTTTGTGGATCGATGGTCCGTTCGAGTGAGGACTGGTCAGCGTTTCTTGACAGGCCCCAGCGCCTGCTCGACCAGCCAGCGCATGGCGGCGCGGACTTCCTTGGCGTCGGCGCCCGCATCGATCTCCAGCGCCGCGCGGTCGAAGGCGGCCGACAGCAACTGCGACAGCGCATCGACCGAGACCTCGCGGCGTCCCATGCCGGCGCGTTTCAGGCCTTCGCGCAGCGACTGCGCCGCGTTGGCATCGTCTATCGCCATGGCTTCGGCCATGCCCAGCACCGCAGGGCCATCGACCAGCAAGAGCCGCGTGCGGCCCGGCACGGTCATGGCGTCCAGGTAAGCCTCGCTGCCCTGGAGCAGCGCCTCGCGCGGCCCCAGTTGCTCGGGGGCGGCGGCTTCGATGTCGGCCGCGACCGCCATCGCCTCGCGCGCCAGCACCTGCCGGAACAGGTCGCGCTTGTCCGCGAAGTGGTGGTACAGCGCGCCGCGCGTGATGCCCGCGGCCGATGCGATTTCAGGGGTGGAGGTGTCGCCGTAGCCCTTGCTGACGAAGAGCGCGCGGGCGGCTTCGATCAGTGCGAGCTGGGTGCTTTCGGTGCGTTCGCGGTTGGTAGCCATGGCGGGTAATTTACATGCAGGCTGTCTGTAGGTTAGTATTTAACGTACGTACAGTCTGTATGTTTTATGAAAGGACCTGTCCCATGCTTCCCATGAAAGTCACGAGCTACTACCCCGTCGTCATGACCGGGGACGTGGCCGGCACCGCCGCCTTCTACCAATCGCACTTCGGTTTCGTGCCGCTCTTCACCAGCGACTGGTATGTGCACCTGCAGCTTGAAGGCGAGCCTTCGGTGAACCTGGCCGTGCTCGACGGCCGCCACGAGACCATTCCCGAGCCCGCACGCGGCCAGGTGGTGGGCGGGCTGCTGCTGAACTTCGAGGTGGACGACCCCGACGCCGTGCACGACCGGCTGAAGGCGGTAGGCCTGCCGATCCTCCTGCCGCTGCGCGACGAGGCCTTCGGCCAGCGCCACTTCATCACACGCGACCCGAACGGGGTGCTGATCGACATCATCAAGCCGATCCCGCCGAGCGGGGAGTTCGCGGCGCAGTACGAGGCGGGCGCCTTGCCTGGCTGATCGACCTGACTTCCGTCAGGCCCCCAGGGCCTCGTCTTCCAGGCTGTCGCCCAGGAAGCCGCCGCTCTGGTGCGCCCACAAGCGCGCATAGAGGCCACCCTGCGCCATCAGCGTGCGGTGGTCGCCTTCTTCCACCACGCGGCCTTCGTCCAGCACGATCAGCCGGTCCATCGCCGCGATGGTCGAGAGCCGGTGCGCAATGGCGATCACGGTCTTGCCTTCCATCAGCGTGTAGAGGCTTTGCTGGATGGCTGCTTCCACTTCGGAGTCGAGCGCGCTGGTCGCCTCGTCGAGCAAGAGGATCGGCGCGTCCTTCAGCATCACGCGCGCAATCGCCACGCGTTGCCGCTGGCCGCCCGAGAGCTTCACGCCGCGCTCGCCCACGTGTGCCTCGTAGCCGCGCCGGCCGCTCGCATCGCCCAGCGTCTGGATGAAGTCGTGCGCCTCGGCGCGTTTGGCCGCTGCCTCGATCTGCGCATGCGCCGCATCGGGCCGGCCGTAGGCGATGTTGTCGGCCACCGAGCGGTGCATGAGCGAGGTGTCCTGCGTGACCATGCCGATGTGGCTGCGCAGCGAGTCCTGCGTGACGTGCGCGATGTCCTGCCCGTCGATGAGGATGCGGCCGCTCTCCAGGTCGTGAAAGCGCAGCAGCAGGTTCACCAGCGTCGACTTGCCGGCACCCGAACGGCCGACCAGGCCGATCTTCTCGCCGGGTTTCACCGTGAGGTTGAGGCTGTCGATGACGCGGCGGCCCGCATCGGCGTAGCGGAAGCTCGCGTTCTCGAAGCGCACTTCGCCGCGCGGCACGTCGAGTACCGAGGCGTCTGCCGCATCCAGCACGGTGCGCGGGCGCGACAGCGTCTTCATGCCGTCCTGCACCGTGCCGATGTTCTCGAACAGGCTGGTCATCTCCCACATGATCCAGTGCGACATGCCCTGCAGCCGCAGCGCCATCGCGGTGGCCGCAGCCACCGCGCCCACGCCCACCGTGCCGTGCGACCAGAGCCACAGGGCAGTGCCCGCCATGCCGGCGGTGAGGCCCATGCTCAGCGTGTGGTTGACGATTTCGAAGGCGCTCACCAGGCGCATCTGGCCGTAGCCGGTCTTCATGAATTCGCGCATCGCATCGCGCGCAAAGCCCGCCTCGCGCTGCGTGTACGAGAAGAGCTTGACGGTCGCGATGTTGGTGTAGGCGTCGGTCACGCGGCCGGTCATGAGCGCGCGTGCATCGGCCTGCGCCTTGCCGACTTTGCCCAGGCGCGGCACGAAGTACGCGAGCGCGCCGATGTAGAGCGCGAGCCAGATGACGAAGGGCCACACCAGCTGCGCATCGAGCACGCCCACCAGGATGATCATGGTCGCGACATACACGCCCATGGCCACCAGCACGTCGGCCAGCACGAAGATGGTGTCGCGCACCGCGAGCGCGGTCTGCATCACCTTGGCCGTGATGCGGCCCGCGAACTCGTCCTGGTAGAAGGCCATGCTCTGGCCCAGCATCAGCCGGTGGAAGTTCCAGCGCAGGCGCATCGGCAGGTTCACCGCCAGCGTCTGGTGCTTCACGATGGTCTGCAGCGCGACCACCAAGATGCTGACCACCAGCACCGCGGCCATCCACATCAGCGCATCGCCGCGCTCGGTCCACAGCCGCGAGGGCACCTGGCCGCCGAGCCAGTCGACCACGCGCCCGAGGATGGCGAACAGCGCCGCCTCGAAGATCGACATGACGGCCGTGAGCACCGCCATCGCGGCGATCTTGCCGCGCACGCCGTGCGTGCAGGCCCACAGGAAGGCGAAGAAGCCTTGCGGCGGCAATGGCGGTTCGGCGGCGGGGTAGGGGTGGAGGAGTTTTTCGAAGAAGCGGAACAAGGACACGATCTCCCAGAGAGCCGTGGACTTTAGCCGCGCCGGCATGACCTTGCCCTGAAAAGGTGCGTTGGCTATTTCTTGCGCGGTTTCGCGGCGGCCTGTGGCGTTGCCTTTGGTTCCAGCGCGCCGAGCCGCTCGCCCAGGAAGTCGATGAAAGTACGCAGCTTGGGCGCCATGTACTGCCGGCTGGTGTACACGGCGAAGAGCGTGACGGGCTGGGCTTCGTAGTCCGGCAGCAGCCGCACGAGGCGGCCCTCGGCGAGGTCGTCGTCGATGAGCCACAGCGGCATGAACGCGATGCCCATGCCCGCATGCACCGCGTGCAGCGTGAGGGTGGTGTCGTCCGAGCGCATCGCGGGTGTGAGGCGCAGCGGCAGCATCCGCCCGCCCGGCCCCTTGAGCGCGAGGTTGTCCAGGTTCACGTAGCTCGGCACGATCGCGCCGAGCCGCGACAGGTCGGCGGGCAGCGCGGGGCAGCCGCCCATGCGCTTCAGGTAATCGGGCGTGCCCGCCAGGTGAAAAGGCACACGGCACAGCGGCCGCGCGATCAACGCGGGCGAGGGCTCCTGCGTGGCGCGCAACGCGAGGTCGTAGCCGTCGGCCGCGAGGTCGACCTTGCGGTTCTCCAGGTGCATGTCGACCAGCACTTCCGGAAAGCGCTCGCGGTAGTCGGCGAGCACGCGCGCGAAACGCGGCGTGGCACACCACACCGGCGCGCTCACCTTGAGCTGGCCGCGCGGCGCCTCGCTCGTCTGGCCGATGGCGGCTTCGGCGGCATCGAGCAGGTCGAGCGCGCGGCGACTCTGCTCGTACCAGGCGGTGCCGGCTTCGGTCAGGCTCAGGTGGCGGCTGGAGCGGTGCAGGAGCCGCGCGCCGAGCGACTTCTCGAGCTGCGCCACATGCTTGCTCGCCATGGGCGGTGACATCGCGAGCCGCCCGGCGGCGGCCGTGAAACTGCCGGCCTCGACGACCTCTCGAAACACGCGCAGGCTGGTCATGCGGTCCATCGATGGTTTCCTATGGAGAAATGATTCGATGCATCGTAGCCGGTCGATTTCTTTAAAGGAAATGTCTACAGTCGATCCAACGCTTTGAAGGAGCATCGACTTGACCCACGACAACACCACATCGCCCACCTCGCCCACCTCGCGCCTCCCGACGTACTTCATCTCCCACGGCGGCGGTCCGTGGCCCTGGATGAAGAAGGAGATGGGCGCCACCTACGACCAGCTGGCCGCCTCGCTCGCCGACATGCCGCGCCAGATCGGCCGCACGCCCAAGGCCATCCTCATGGTGTCGGCGCACTGGGAGGCCCCGGCTTTCACGGTGCAGGGCAACCCGAAGCCGCCGATGATTTACGACTACGGCGGCTTCCCGCCCCATACCTATGAAGTCCGCTACGACGCGCCCGGCTCGCCCGAGCTCGCGCAGCGCGTGCAGTCGCTCATCGCTGCGGCCGGCCTGCCGGTGCAGATCGACTCCGAGCGCGGCTACGACCACGGCATGTTCTCGCCGATGGCCGCGATCTATCCGAAGGCCGATGTGCCGGTGGTGCAGTTGTCGCTGCGCCGCGGGCTCGATCCGGCGGAGCACCTGGCGCTGGGCCGTGCGCTCGCGCCGCTGCGCGACGAGGACGTGCTGATCGTCGGCAGCGGCTTGAGCTATCACAACCTGCGCAACTTCGGCCCGCAGGCGCACGGCGTGTCGAAAGCCTTCGACGATTGGCTCGATGCGGCGGTGGTGAAGGGCGCGCCTGCCGAGCGCGCTGGGCATCTGCAGAACTGGGAGGCGGCGCCCGCCGCGCGCATGGCGCATCCGCGCGAGGAGCACCTGATTCCGCTGATGGTCGCGGTCGGCGCGGCCGAGGGCGATGCCGGCGAGCGCGTGTACCACGAGGACGCCTTCATGGGCGGGCTCGTGGTGTCGAGCTACCGCTTCGGCGCGGTCTGAGGGAACGCGAGAACTCGCGTCGCCAGGGCGAGAGGGGTTGCCGGGGAAATCAAGGCCGGGGCTCGTGGCGCACGGCTCCCTCGGCATCGACCAGCCCGACGCGGGTCTGCTTCCCCCAGGTGCCGCGGCCGGTCAGGAAGGTCCACCAGCCCCACGCGGCGCCGGTGTGCCGCAGGATCTGGAAGGTGAAGGGCTCCACCAGCGCGGCCAGGAAGGCCTGGGCCATGTGGGCTTCGCCGGGGCGGCCGACCCAGCGCCGGTACAGGTGCACCGACCACAAGTGGAAGGCCAGATCGAGCACGATCTTCGCGCCGATCACTCCCGCCACCGGCGCGAGCACGCCGAAGTCGCCGCGCACCAGGTACACCAGCAAGAGCCCGAAGGCGGCCAGCCCGTAGAGCGGCTGCAGCGTATCGACGGCTTTGACCGGCAGCATCAGCGTGCCCAGCCAGCCGTAGCGCCGGTCGCCCACCATCGCGCGGTACCAGTACTGCGTTTGCAAAAAGCCGCCGAACCAGCGGCGGCGCTGCCGCAGGAACGCCCCTGTGCTGCTTGGCGCGTCGGTGTGGGCCTGCGCGTCGCCGAGCACACGCACCGTCCATGCAAGGCCGTGCGCCTGGGCGTGGCGGTGCAGCCGGTGGATGAGTTCGTAGTCCTCGACCAGGCAGTCGGTGTCGAAGCCGCCCACCGCGCGCACCGCGTCGAGCCGGAAGCCGGCAAAGGCGCCCGAGATCAAGAGCAGCCCGTTGACCCGCATCCACGCATAGCGCGAGAGGAAGTTGCGGATGTACTCGTAGGTCTGGAACCACTGGAAGCAGCGCCCGGCCAGCGTGCGGCTGCACACGGGCGTGATGACGCCGGTGGCGGCCACCAGGTTCGGCTCGGCGGCGAATGCGCGGCGCACCGCGCCGATGGCTCCCTTGTCGAGCAGCGTGTCGCCGTCCACGGTGAGCACGGTGTCGGTGTCGATGCACAGCATGGCCGCATTGAGCGCCACCGCCTTGCCGCCATGGGGCAGGCGCAGCCAGTAGAGGCCCGGGTGCAGGGTGCTCGCCTCGCTCAGCGCGCCCGGCGCGGGCGCCGCGAGGCCGTAGCGTGCGGCGAGCAGATCGGCGGTGGCGTCGGTGGAGCCGTCGTCCGCGATCACGATGCGATCGGGCCGGTCGTCCTGCCCGAGCAGCGCGGCGAGCGTGACCGGCAGCACCGCGGCCTCGTTGTGCGAGGCGACGATCACGCCCAGCGTGGTGCGGCGCGCGTCGCCTCCGGCGGCAGCGGCATCGGCGGGCGGCCGCAGCGACCGCAGGATGGGCAAGGTCTTCCAGCCCACGAACAGCAGCAGCACGGTGTCGTACAGCACATAGGCCACGCCCACCGACCAGGCCCGCACGTTGCCGATGCGAAACGCCATCGCGAACAGCAGCGCCCAGAGCGCCAGCACGCCGCCATGGATCAGCCAGCTTCGCAGCGGCGTGGCGGGCGGGGAAAGCCGCGGCGATGCGGCCTCGAAGGCGCGTTGGAGTGAATCGTTCAAGACAAAGCCGGGAAAACTGACGAGGCCGAGCGTGGTCGGCGGCGAACCGGATACGCAAGAACCCGACCAGTGGTTTCAAGGAGGCGGGAAGGTCCAGCGCAATGCCGGGACAATCGGGCGTGCCGAAGACTGAGTGCGCCCAGCCCCGAAAATTCCCCGCATGCCCAAACAAGAAAACCGCTACACCCGCACCGCCATCGTGCTGCACTGGGCGATCGCGCTGCTCATGGCGCTGAACATCGCGCTGATCCTGCTGGTGAATTACTACCCCGACGAGTGGGTGCGCCCAGCCATCGACACCCACAAGTCGACCGGCATCACGGTGCTGGGGCTGGTGATCCTGCGACTCCTGTGGCGTGCGACGCACCGGCCGCCGGCCATGCCCGGCTCCTACGGGCGCATCGAACGCTTCGGCGCGCATGCCGCGCACGGCGTGCTCTACCTCTTGATGATCCTGCTGCCGCTGTCGGGCTGGATGCACGATTCGGCCTGGAAAGACGCGGCCACGCACCCCATGCAACTCTTCGGCCTGTTCGAATGGCCGCGCATCGGATGGATCTCGAGCATCGAGCCGGTACTGAAGGAAACCTGGCACACGGTGCTGGGCGGCGTGCACACCTGGGCCGGCTACGTGTTCTATGTGCTTTTCGCCCTGCATGTGCTGGGCGCGCTGAAGCACCAGTTCTTCGACGGCGAAGCCGAACTCCAGCGGATGCTCCCATGACCGATACCCCGAACCCCGCCGAGCGCATTGCGCGCATCGACGCACTTTCCACCCACCACGACCCCGTGCACGAAGGCGTGCGCGTGCGGTGGCGGCGCTTCGGCACCGACACCACCCAGCCGCCCATCGTGCTGCTGCACGGCGGCCACGGCAGCTGGATGCACTGGCTGCGCAATGCCGAAGCGCTCTCGGCCGAACGCACGCTGCTCCTGCCCGACATGCCGGGCTTCCACGATTCCGATGCGTTGCCGCGCGTGGCGCCCGGCGAAGACTCGCTGCTGCCGTTGCTCAAGGCGCTCGGCGGCACGCTCGATGCGCTCGTCGGCGCGGGCACGCCCATCGACCTGGGCGGCTTCTCTTTCGGCGGCCTCACCGCGGCGCGCTTCGCGGTGCAGCGCGGCGCGGTCCGCAAGCTCGCGCTGCTGGGCAGCGGCGGCCACGGCACGCTGCGCCGCATGACGGCGCAGATGATCAACTGGCGCGCCGCCCCCGACCGCGAGGCCGAGCGCGCCGCGCTCTTGCACAACCTCGGCGCGCTGATGCTGCACGACACCGCGGCCATCGATCCGCTGGCCTTCGAGATCCACGACATCTCCTGCCACGGCACGCGCTTTCGCAGCAAGGAGGTGTCGCAAGCCGGCGGCCTTCGCAAGGCGCTCGACACGCTGGGCCTGCCGACGCTGCTGCTCTGGGGCGAGTACGACGTCACGGCCGATCCGCGTCCGCTGGTGGCGCAGCTCGCGAGCGAAGGACCGAACCGCGAAGGCGTGGTGATCGACGGCGCGGGGCACTGGGTGCAGTACGAGCGCGCCGCCGAGACCAACGCGCGGCTCTTGAAGTTCTTCGGCTGAACGTCAGAGGTGAAGTTCGCCGGCATGCCGGCGCCAGAAGGCAGCATCGGGAAAGGTGCCTCTGCCGGCCGCGGCGTTGTCGGCCATGTGCTCGGCGCGGCTCGTGCCGGGAATCGTGCAGGTCACGGCCGGATGGCTCAGCACGAATTTCAGCAGCACCTGCGCCCAGCTCGTGCAGCCGATCTCGCCGGCCCAGGCGGGCAGCGGCTTGTCGCGCAGTCGCCGCAGCAAACCGCCACCGCCGAAGGGCATGTTGACGATCACCGCCACGCCGCGTTCGGCCGCGAGCGGCAGCAGGCGCTCTTCGGCCTCGCGCGCGTCGAGCGAATAGTTGATCTGCAGGAAGTCGAGCTTCTCGGCGCGCAGCACGGCCTCGACCTCGTCGTAGGCCGAGGCGGTGTAGTGCGTGATGCCGATGTAGCGCACGCGGCCTTGTTCCTTCCAGCCGCGCAGGGTGGCGAGGTGGGTGCGCCAGTCGACGAGGTTGTGTACCTGCATCAGGTCGATCTGTTTGGTGCGCAGCCGCGCGAACGAATGCTCCATCTGCGCGATGCCGGCCTCGCGGCCCGAGGTCCAGACCTTGGTGGCGAGGAAGGGTTTGGCGCGTGGCTTGGCGGCAGCCAGAAGTTCGCCGGTCGTTTCCTCGGAGCGGCCGTACATCGGCGAGCTGTCGATCAGCGTGCCGCCGGCCGCGAAGAGCGCCTCGAGCACACCGGGCAGGCGCTTGTACTCGTCGGTGCCGGGGCGCTGGTCGAAGCCTATCCAGGTGCCGCAGCCGACGACCGGCAGGGCTTCCTTCGTGGAGGGAATGGGGCGGGTGGTCATCTGCATCGCGGGCCTGCCTGGTTGCTGCTGGGCGAAGGAGGGGAGCGCGGCGCCCGCGCACAGGGCCGCACCCAGGCGAAGCAGTCGGGCGCGCGTGAGCGCGGGAAGCTGGGGTGCGTTCGTGCGAGGCGTCACGAACGAAATTCTGCGCCCGACAGGCGTTGGACCGGAAGCCCTCAGCGCAGGTAGCGCCCGTCGGCCTTGAGCATCGACAGCTCGGAGAAGGTCAGCCCGCGGTGCTCGCCGGGGCGGTACGAAACGGCGATGCCACCGATGTCCAGCGTCTTGAACGACTCCAGGCCCTTTTGCAGCGACTCGGGCGTCGGGTTCGCGCCCGCGCGCTTCAGGCCCTCGACCATGACCTTGGCCGCGACATAGCCCTCCAGGCTCGCGTAGCCGAATTCGTTCACACCGATCTTCTTCATCGCCGCCTGGTACTCGGCGATGACGGGCATCGCGCTGTTCCACGGGTAGGGCACGACCTGCGAGATGACGACGCCGGCCGCGTCCTTCTTGATGTCCTGGAAGAGCTTCTGGCCGTTGAGGAAAGAGAACGAATAGAAGGCGGTCTCGCCGCCCGCCGCGCGGTACGCCGTGATGAACTTGGCCGCCACGTCGTTGGTGGCCGACAGCACCACTGCCTTGGGCTTGAGCTTGACCAGCTCGGCGGCGCGCTCGGCCGCGTCGGAGCCGTCGTTCTTGATCGCCACGCTGCCCACCATCTTGTCGCCGCGTTCGGCAATGAACTTCTGCGTGCTTTCCATCGCCGAGCGCGCGCCGGGGTTGTCGTTGTGCGCGAAGGCGATGCGCGAGAGGCCGATGGTGAACAGGTGGTTCACGATGCGGCTGTATTCCTCGTCGAAGCTGATGCGCACCGGAAAGCCGTAGTCGGTGAATTTCACGACCGGGCCCGCGCCTGTGTACGCGCCGACCACCGGAATCTTCAGTTCGTTGGCCGCCTTGATCGCACCGACTGCCGACGAGGTGCCAATGGGCATCAGCACGCCGATGGCGCCGTCCTTGGCGAAGGTCTTGACGTTCTCGGCGCCCTTGGCGGGGTCGTAGGCATCGTCGAGCTGGCGCAGTTCGACCGGCCGGCCGTTGATGCCGCCGTTCGCGTTCAGCGTGGTGAACATGGCACGGATGCCGACCAGCGGCTCGGTCGAGAGCGACGCGAGCGGGCCGGTCTGCACGAAGGTTTGGCCGATCAGCAGGGGTTTGCCGGTCTGCGCATGTGCCGAAGCAGACAGTCCGAGAACGAAGGCGGCAAAGGCCGAAGTCAGGAATTGAATCTTTTTGTGTGTCATGGTCACAAACTGTTAACAATTAATCTTAAGGGGCGAAGTCCTCCGAGTAAATCGATCTCCGGTTGCGGCTCAGGAAATACTGTATAAAAATACAGTTAAAACTCCGATCATGGGCCTCCCTTTCCTCGACTCCTTTTCCGCCGCCGCGGGCCGTGGCGTCTGGCATGCCGACGAACTCGGCCTGGCCGACGCGCAGGTCGTCGCGACCGGCCACGCCGCGCTCGACGCCGAGTTGCCCGGCGGCGGCTGGCCGGTCGGAGCGATGACGGAGCTGCTGCAAAGCGCGCCCGAAGCGCATGTCTGGCGGCTGCTGCTGCCCGCGCTGGCGCAGGCGGTGGAGGCGCGCGGCGGGCCGGTCGTGCTGATCGGCGCGCCCTACGAGCCCTGCGGGCCGTCTCTCGCGGCGCAGGGGCTGCCGGTGGAGGCGCTGATGTGGATCAAGAGCGATGCGCCACCCGCGCGCCTGTGGGCCTGCGAGCAGGCGCTGCGCTGCGCGGACGTGGCCGCCGTGCTGGCTTGGCTGCCGCAGGCGCGGGTGGGCGAATTGCGGCGGCTGCAACTGGCGGCCGCGCAGCATGACGTGATGCTCTTCGTGTGCCGGCCCGAGTCGGCCGCGCGGGGCGCTTCGCCCGCGCGGCTTCGTTTGCAGGTGGAGACCTGCGAGGCCGATGCGTCGCAGATCGAACTGCACATCCTCAAGCGCCGCGGTCCGCCGCTGGCCGCGCCGGTGATGCTGCCGGCGCGCAACGAGCGCATGACGGCATTGCTGGTCGCCGCCCGGCTGCGGCGCAAGCTGCGGCTGCAGCAGCAGGGCACGGTGCTGGTCGGCGACACGGCAACGTCCGCGACCGTGGTGCGCATCGACGCGTGGAAAGGAGGCCCCAATGCACTGGATCGCATTGCGGTGGTCGCTTGACTCCGACGCGCCCGACGCACCGCAGTTGCCCACGCCCGAAGCGCTGGGCTGGTGGGCGCTGGAATACACGCCGCACGTCGCCTGGCAGGACGAGGCGCTCATGCTCGAAGTCTCGGCCTGCGAGCGCCTCTGGGGCGGTCGGCTCCAGTTGATGCGGCAACTGGTCGCCGCGAACCCCGCGCCCGATGTGCGCATGCTCGGCGCGCAGGGCGCCACGAGCCTGATCGCGCTCGCGCGGCTGCGGCTGTTCGAACGGCAGGAAGAGCGCCCGAAGGACATGCCGGCCGGCCTGCCGCTGGACACGCTCACCGCCGCCCGCCCGCACCTCGACCTGCTCGCGCGCCTGGGCTGCCGCACCTGGGGCGAGGTGGCCGCCTTGCCGCGCGGCGGCCTCACGCGGCGCTTCGGCACCGAGCTGCGCACAGCGCTCGACAGGGCCTGGGGCCTGCGCCCCGAGGGGCACGACTGGCTCACGCTGCCCGACGTGTTCGAACAGAAGCTGGAACTGCCCGCGCTCGCCGAGACTGCGCCCGAACTCATGTGGGCGGCCAACCGTTTGCTCTCGGCGCTGCAGATCTGGCTGCGCGCCCGCCAGCGCGGCGCTCGCGCGCTCGAGCTGCAGTGGACGCTCGACCTCAAGCGCTTCAACGGCGTGAACCTGCCGCCGCACCAGCAGGTCACCGTGCGCACCGCCGAGCCCACGCAGGACCTCGCGCACCTGCGCCGCCTGCTGTCCGAAAAGCTCGCCCTCACCACGCTCGCGGCGCCCGCGAGCTGGCTCAAGCTCCGCACGCTCGAAACCGATCCGTGGGCCGGCGCCAGCACGAGTTTTCTGCCCGAGGACAACCGCAAGGGCGACAAGCTGCACGAGATGGTCGAGCGCCTGAGCGTGCGGCTCGGCGCGCATCAGGTGGTGGTGCCCTGCGCCGAGGCCGATCACCGGCCCGAGCGCAAGCAGGCATGGCGGCCCGCGCTGCAGAAGGACAAGGCCGCGCCCGGCAAGGCGCGCAAGGAAGCGAAAGCCGCAGCCTCGCAGCCCGATGCGATCTATCCGCCGTGGCTGCTGCCCGAACCCTTGTTGCTCGAGATGGACGGCGAGCGCCCGTGCTATCGCGGCCCGCTGAGCAAGCTGGTCGGCCCGCAGCGCGTCGAGGCCGGCTGGTGGGGCGGCAAGGAAGACGGTGGTCAACCTGCCATGCGCGACTACTACGTGGCCGAAAGCCCTGAAGCCGGGCTGGTGTGGGTCTTTCGTGAGCGGCACTCGGCGCTGTTTTCTTCGGGCGAAGTGCGCTGGTACCTGCAGGGGTTCTATGCCTGAACTGAGTGCCAAGGAAGAGCGCAAGCGCCAGCCTGCCAAGGT
Organism: Variovorax paradoxus EPS; assembly: GCF_000184745.1. Taxonomy (NCBI): domain Bacteria; kingdom Pseudomonadati; phylum Pseudomonadota; class Betaproteobacteria; order Burkholderiales; family Comamonadaceae; genus Variovorax; species Variovorax paradoxus. The sequence goes on from NC_014931.1 coordinate 2,643,083, forward strand.
GCATGCGCTGCCGGTGCCGTTGCGCAAGCACACCGTGGCGGCGTTGCCGGACTATGCCGAGCTGCACTGCCTGACCAACTTCAGCTTCCAGCGCGGCGCATCGACGCCGGAAGAAGTGGTCGAGCGCGCCTACCAACTGGGGTATGCGGCGCTGGCGATCACCGATGAATGCTCGGTGGCCGGCATCGTGCGGGCATACGTCTGCAGGCGCGACATGGAGCACACGCTCGACGAATACGAACGCGAGCATCCCGAAGAACCGCCGATCCCGCGCAACCTCACGTTTCGCCTGCTGTTCGGCAGCGAGTTCCGCTTCGAGCGCTTCAGGCTCGTGGTGATCGCGAACGACACCGAGGGCTGGGGCAATCTCTGCGAATTCATCACCGCCGCGCGCAACACCGAGCTGCCCAAGGGCGAGTACCGCGTGAGCTGGGAAGACAGCGACGTCGCTTCGCTGCAGAACTGCCAGGTGCTCTTCGTGCCGCATCGCGAGTCCGGCGGCGCAGTGGATGTCGCCACGCTGCACGAAGACCTGCTGGCCGCCAAGGCGCTGTATGCAGGCAACCTCTGGCTGGCGGTGGAAATGCTCAACGAACTCGACGACGACCTCTGGTTCGTCACGCTGATGCAGGCGAGCGAGCAGACCGGCGTGCCGCTCGTGGCGGCCGGCGATGTGCACATGCATGCGCGCAGCCGCAAGCCATTGCACGACGTGCTGACGGCCGTGCGCGAAGGCAAGACCGTCGCCGAGTGCGGCTTTGCGCTGCAGTCGAATGCGGAGCGGCATCTGCGGCAGCGGGTGCGATTGGCGGAGCTTTATCTGCCCGAAATGCTGGCGAACACGCTGGTGGTGGCAGAGCGGTGCAGGTTCGATCCGAAGGTCATTCGCGACAACTACAAATACCCGCTGGAAATGCTGGGCAGCAACGAGACGGCGACGCAGACGCTGGCGCGCAAGACATGGGCAGGGGCGCAGGAGCGATATCCAGGCGGCATTCCCGATGCGGTGCGTGCGCAACTGCACAAAGAGCTGGACCTGATCCGCGAGCTCGAATACGAGATGTTCTTTCTCACCGTGGAAGACATCGTGCGCTTTGCAAAGTCGCAGAAAATTCTTTGTCAGGGGCGCGGGTCGTCGGCCAATTCCGTCGTCTGCTATTGCCTCGGGATCACCGCGATCTCCCCCGAAAAAAGCCACCTGCTGTTCGAGCGCTTCCTGAGTCGCCATCGTCACGAGCCGCCCGACATCGACGTCGATTTCGAACACCAGCGCCGCGAAGAAGTCATCCAGTACATCTACGAGAAATACGGCCGCGAGCGCGCCGCCATCGCCGCCGTCGTCATCTGCTATCGCTCGCGCAGTGCGTTGCGCGACGTGGGCAAGGCCATCGGCATCGACGAGCGATTGGTCGATGAATTCGCCAAGGACCACTACTGGTTCGACGATGCCGTGCTCGGCGAACAGTTGAATGCCGCGTGCGCGCGCGTCGGCGTGAAGGAGGACGAATTCAAGCTCGTCCAGTGGATCGAGCTGACGCAGCGGCTCAAGGGCTTTCCGCGGCACCTGAGCCAGCACGTCGGTGGTTTCGTGCTCACCCACACCAAGCTCACGCGGCTGGTGCCGGTCGAGAAGGCGTCGATGAAAGACCGCTCCGTCATCCAGTGGGAAAAGGACGACCTCGAAGCCATGGGCATGCTCAAGGTCGACGTGCTCGCGCTCGGCATGCTGAGCGCCATTCGCCGCGGGCTCGATCACATGAACCGCTGGCGGGGCTCGATGGTGCAGATGCACGATGTTCCCCACGACGACCAGAAGGTGTTCGACATGATCTGCGACGCCGATACGGTGGGCGTCTTCCAGATCGAGAGCAGGGCGCAGATGTCGATGCTGCCGCGCCTGAAGCCGCGCTGTTACGAAGACCTGGTGATCGAGGTGGCGATCGTGCGGCCCGGGCCCATTCAGGGCGGCATGGTGCATCCGTATCTCAAGCAGCGCGAGCGGGTGGCCAAGGGCTTGCCGATCCACTACGAGAAAGACGAGTTGCGCGAGGCGCTGGAACGCACGCTGGGCATTCCGATCTTCCAGGAGCAGGTGATGCAGATCGCCATGATTGCGGCCAGGTTCAGCGCCGACGAAGCCGACCAGTTGCGTCGTGCCATGGCGGCGTGGAAGCGCAAGGGCGGCCTCGACAAGTTTCACGCGAAGCTCGTGAATGGGATGGTGGACAACGAGTACCCGAGGGAATTCGCCGAAGCCATCTTCAAGCAGATCCTCGGCTTCGGCGACTACGGTTTCCCCGAGAGCCACGCCGCGAGCTTCGCGCTGCTGGTCACCGTGAGCAGCTGGCTCAAGAACTACGAACCCGCGTGCTTCCTCGCCGCATTGCTCGACTCGCAACCCATGGGCTTCTACAGCCCCTCGCAACTGGTGCAGGACGCGCGCAGGCACGGCGTCGAGGTTCGCCCGGTCGATGTCACGCACAGCGATTTCGACACCACGCTCGAGGCCCGCGCCCCCGATGCACCGCGCATGCCACCAAGCACCGACGCGCGCTACGCCGAGCGCCTGGGCAACGAGAACCAGCCTGCGGTGCGGCTCGGGCTGAACCGCATTTCAGGCCTCTCCAAGGAGGGCGTGGAGCGCCTGCTGAAAGCGCGCGCTCAATCGCCCTTCACCAGCACCGAAGACCTCGCCCTGCGCGCCGAACTCGACGGCAAGGACATGGCCGCGCTCGCCGCGGCCGATGCGCTGATGTCGCTCTCGGGCCATCGCCGCCAGCAGGTGTGGGACGCCACCGCGCAGCGCCGCTCGCCGGCCTTGCTCAAGGGCGTGCCGATCAACGAGCAGGTGCTGCTGCTGCCCGCGGCGCCCGAGGGCGAGGAGATCGTCGGCGACTACGCATCGCTCGGCCTCACGCTGCGCCGCCATCCGCTCGCGCTGCTGCGCCCGCGCCTTTCGCGCATGAAGCTCATGAGCGCGGAGGAGCTGCGCGCGCAGCCCACCGGCCGCACCGTGCGCGCCTGCGGCATCGTGAAGGGCCGGCAGCGGCCCGGAACGGCCAACGGCACCATCTTCGTCACTCTGGAGGACGAGACCGGCAACGTCAACGTGATCGTCTGGAGCCACGTCATCGACGCGTGGCGCGAGCCGCTTTTGAAGTCGCACCTGCTCGCGGTGCAGGGCACCTGGCAGCGCGACGACGACAGCGGCGGCAAGGTGCAACACCTGGTCGCCACCGGCTTCAAGGATCTGACGCCGCTCATGGGGCGGCTCGCGCAGAGCAACACCAGCCGGGATTTCCATTGATCGCGTCCATTCGCGAATGAAACCGATCGTTCCACGCCTCGCGCGCCCCATGACTTTTCGCTAACCTGTTCCCATGTCCGCACTCGCACTCGACCCCCTCGTTGCCACGCCGATCGGTCCGCCGCCGCCCGCGCCGGACGTGCCGAATCCGGTGCCGCAGCCACCGCCCCCGCCACCACCCGAAGGCGATCCGCCGCCAGTCGTCCCGCCGGTCACCGACCCGGGATTTCCACCGCCGGTGGTCGAGCCGCCGCCGATGCAGACCGCAGGTGCGACAGCAACGGCAACGGCAGTGGCCGAAACGGCAGACGCGACCGCCACGGTGCCCTTCGGCAAGCTGCACGCGCGGCGCCTGCGCGAGATCTACCGCTCGGCCGGCTGGCCGTGCTGCGACGCCATCGAGGTCGAGCTGCTGGCCGGCGGATTCCTCGAACGCGTGCGCACATCGCATGGCCACGAGACCCTGCGCGTGACCGACGCCGGCATCGCCCGCATCGCGACCACGCTCACCATCAACCGCGCGGCGCTGACGCCGCACGAGGCGCTGGTCGAACGCGTGGCGCGCGAGATGACGCGCGGCGGGCGCATCGCATGGCGCGGCCTCGGCCTGCGCGCGCGCCTGCCGGCACTGGAAGAGGGCGGCAAGCCGCGCTGGTGCATGGCGCGGCCCGATGTGTTTTCGATTCGCAACACCAGCGTCGAGGCCTATGCGCACCCCATCGTCCACGAGGTGAAGGTCAGCCGCGCCGACCTGCTGGGCGACCTGCGCAAGCCCGACAAGCGCGCGGCCTACCTCGACTTGGGCGGCGAGTGCTGGTACGTGCTGGGCAACGACGCGCGCGGCCGCTGCATCGCCACGCCCGAGGAAGTTCCGGCGGAGTGCGGCGTGCTGGTGCTCGAAGGCGAGCGCCTCGTGGTGGCGCGCGCCGCGGTGCATCGGCCGATCGAGCGCATGCCGTTCGCAGTCTGGCTGGCGCTGGCCAAGGCGCAGCCGATCGCGGGCTTCGACGAGGATGTGCAGGACATGCTGATCTAGCAATCAGCGCTGGCTCAAGTGACTGCTTCGTAGCTCTGGTGCGCAATGGCGACCACGTCGCCGGGCTGGAACTGGCTCGCCATCTGGCGCATGGCTTCTTCGCGGTCTTCGGTGCTTGCGGACGCATCGAACACCTGGTCGCTGATCTCCAGGATGTCGCGCACGATGCGCTCGTGGCGGTAGTAGGCGAGCGCGACCGAATCGATCTCCGCGGCGCCGTAGCCCCGGTAGAACTGTGCCTCTTCCTCCGGCTGGTTCCACACGTGGCCGACACCGCCGCCGACGAACATCAGGTCGCGCTCTTTCGGCGCGAGAACGAGCGTGTCCCAATCGACGATGGCCAGCCGGTCGCCATCGCCCAAAAGCACATTGCCCGCGTGGATGTCGGCATGGCACACGACCTGCGGCAATGCCTTCTCCAGCAGGATCGACGCAAGTTGCTCGCTGCGATAGACCAGCGTGTCCATCTCCTCGTCGTGCTGCGCCCAGAAAGCGTGGAAGCGCTGGACGATCGCGTCGCCCACGAAGCCGTTGATGAAGCGGCGCTGGTAGCGCCTGACGCCTTCGCGCCAGCGGTGCGCGTAGCTTTCCTTGGGGATGCCTGCGAGCAATGCGGGTGGCAGTTCGGTGCGGTGAACTGCGCCCAGTGCGGCACCGAGGGCGGTCCACTGCACGGCTGTCGGGGCTCGCTCGAATCCGTTCTGGCCTTCGAAGAAGGGATAGAGCATCCAGTCGAAGCCCTGGCGCTGCACGCTGAGTTGACGGTCCGTTGTCGGCAACGGTGCCATCACCGCAGCGATGCCTTTGTCGTGATGGAGAAAGGCGGGCACGGCAACGGCCGTCTTGTCGAAATCGCCGCTGCGCAGCTTCAGGAAGTACGCCGTGCCGTCGTTCGCCTGTACCCGGAAGACCGCGGAGTGAACATCTGCGCCCAGCGGAAGGAATTCAGCGTGTGTCGCCTGGAGGCCGTAGGTTTCGGCGAGGCACTTGTGAATGGCGTCGTGGGCGATATCGGGTGGTGTCAGCATGCAGGGGTGTGATGGGCGTTCGTTCGATGGGCGCCGAAAATTGTCTCACCCGATAAGGCCACGAAAGCTGACTTCCCTGTGTCAGACGCCGTCTTCTTCGTCGTCTTCGTCAGCTTCGTAGGTGGCCAGCACCTGGTGCTCGACCGGATGCGAAGTGAACGAGCGTACGAGCAGGAATTTCCTCACGCGCCAGGGGATCGGCGGCAGGCGCATCGGGTAGGCAGCGCCTTCGGTTCGCCGGGCGATGGTGATGTGCGGCGTGAAGGTCGGCGTTTCCGTGGAAATGCCCGCCTGCCGTACCGCACGGCCGATGTCCGCATGCAGCGTGCGCAAGGCGCCGTGCTCGGCGGGCTGCAGCACCGCGATGTCGTTGCGCCATGTGCGTGAGCTGTCCAGCACGAGATTCATGGGCTGCACCCGGACCTGGGCGAGCGCTTCGCATAGGCGCTTTTCGACAGCCTGGGGCTGGTCGCCGAAACAGTGGAGCGTCAAGTGCAGTCGCGGGCTGCGAGGAAAGTAATGGCCCTTGGGCCAGATCCAGTCCTTGCGGTGCGTTTCGATGGCCGCTTGCACATCGGGTTCGGGAAACAGCGCGATGAGCAGGTGCCGTTGCCTGTCGAAAGAAGGGGAGTCCCAGTCGGGTTCCGGGTCGTCCGGAAGATGGTCGCCACGGTTGAAATCGTCCATTGCAGTTCTCCTGGAGAAAGACGGATGAAAAGGCGGGTTCAGGATTCCGACGGCCACCAATGCGCGGCCGTCGTCCGGATGACGCGCGCCGCCTGAACGCGGACGTCATCCATTTCATTGCTGCTGTCGCCGTGGCCGTGTTCCCGGACCACGCGAAAGGGCCAGGTCGAGAGGCGGCCTGCCCGTTGGCGCGGCTGCATCGGGTGCAGCCGGGCGAGAGAAGAGGAGAAAAAAAGCACCTGCGCCGAGGGCGCAGGCGGATTGGCGGTGGTCATGGAGTCGCCTCGAATGTTGCTCTTGGAGACGATCTATTCTAGAGAAAACACTGTATCTATGTACAGTATATTTGCAGCCTATCGGGGGTCGCTGCCGAGCAGCGCGTCGAGGTCGATGGCCGCCGCCATCGCCTCGTAGCCGGCGTCGCCCGGATGCAAATGGTCGCCCGAATCCATCGCCGCCTTCAGGCGGATCGGCCGGGCCGGATCGCGCAGCAGCGCATCGAAATCGACCACCGCGTCGAACGCGCCACTTTCGCGAATCCAGCGGTTCACGGCCTGGCGCACCTTGTCCTTCTCGGGCGAGTGATGGCCTTCGAGCGCGGTGCCTTCCAGCCCGCGTTCGTTGGGCGTGATCGTGCCGGCCACGATGCGCACGTTGTGGGCGCGTGCCATCGCGATCAACTGGCGGAAGCCCAGGATCAGCTCTTCCGCGCGCATCGCCGGCTCCTGCGGCGCGAAGGGGCCGCCGGGCCAGCCGATGTCGTTGGTGCCCAGCAGCACGATCACGGCGCGCACGCCCGGCTGCGCGAACACGTCGCGCCCCGCGCGCTCGAGGCCGGCGCGGCCCATGCCGTCCTTCATCAACCGGCCGCCGGAGATGCCGGCGTTCAGCACGCCGACGCCGCGCGGGGCCAGGCGCTCGGCCAGCGCATCGGGCCAGCGCGTGTTGGCGCCGGGCGTGGAACCGTTGCCGTCGGTAATCGAATCGCCCAGCGCAACGACGGTGGCCGGCGGCGCGGGCGTTTCGACGACGAGGCCGCTGACGTAGACGCGCGTGCTCCATTGCGATGCCGCAGCGGGCATCTGCGCGGCGCCGGTCAGGTCGCCGCCTGCGACATACGCTGTCTCGCGCGCATCGAAATGAAAGCCCGCGGGCTGGCTGGGCTTCGGCAGATAGAGCGACACCGCGACCTCGCTGAGCGCGGGCAACGGCAGGTCGACCGGATCGCTGACCAGCCGCGCACCCGGCGGCACGGTCACCTCGGCCTGCCCGCCGAAGCGCACCGCGCGGTCGGTGCCTTCGACGATGGCCGAGCCCTCGCCATGCCGCGCCACGCGCGCCGCGCCGATGTACAGCGGCGCCGTGCCGCCTTCGTTGCTGATCACCACGCGCAGCTTCGCGCCGCCGATGCTCAGCCGTGCCACCTGGCGAATGGTCTGCCGGTTGAATTGGAAGGGCAGGCCGCTCGGCAGCACGAAGTCGCCGCCCCAGATGGGCTGGGTGCTGACCATCCAGCTGGGGCTCCAGTACGTGCGTGCGGACGGCGTGGTTTGCGCTGCCGATACGGCCGTGATGCCCGCGAGGGTCAGCGCCGCGGCGCCGCGCTTGAGGATCGATCCGAAGGTGGATGCATGCATGTTCGTGTCCTTGAAAGTGAAGCGAGGGCTCGACTTTCTTGCATGCGAGATCGGATGGGTAGATGGCAAAATTGCATCCAACGCATTCCTGAATCGAATACACCATGGACACCTTGCGCGCGCTCTCGGCCTTCGTGCACAGCGTCGAACTCGGTAGCCTCTCGGGCGCGGCCCGCGCGCTCGACACCACGCAGCCCACCATCAGCAAGCTGGTCGCGGGGCTGGAACGGTCGCTGGGCGTGCGTCTGATGCGACGCGGCGCCACGGGTCTGAGCCTGACTGAAGAAGGGCAGCGCTTCCACGAGCGCGCCCGTCGCGTGCTGGAGGACTACGGCGATGCGGTCGCCGATGCGCGCGAGCAGGTGCAGCAGCCGCAAGGCCTGCTGCGCGTGAGCGCGCCAGTCACCATGGGGCAGCGGCACCTCAACGCGATGGCGATGGAGTTCCTGCGGCTGTACCCCGACATCGAACTGGAACTGGTGCTCGACGACCGCTTCGTCGATCCGCGCGAGGAACGCATCGATGTCTCGCTGCGCGTGGGCGGCGCGCTGCCGCCCGACCTTGTCGCGAAGCATCTCGGCTCATGGCCCCGCGTGCTCGTTGCATCACCCGACTACATCGCCGCGCGCGGCAAGCCTCGCAACCCGAAGGACCTGCTCTCGCACGACTACATCCGCTACGCCGCAGGCGACGATGGCGTCCTGCTGCAGGGCCCGGAAGGCGCCGTGACCGTGCCGGTGCGCAGCCGCTTGCGCGTGAACAACGCGGTGGCCATGCTCGACAGCGTGCTCGGCGGCGCCGGCATCTCTCTGCAACCGACATGGATGGTGGCCAGCCATCTGGCCGATGGCAGCCTGGTGCGCGTGCTCGCGCGCCACACGGGGCCGGCGCAGGAGGTGCACCTGCTCTACGCTCCGCGCCGCCACCAGCCGCTGCGCGTGCGCGTGCTGGTGGACTTCCTGGCAGAGCGCGTGGCGCGGCTGCCAGGGGCAATGCATCACTCCACGCGGACTTCGAAGTACGCCTCGTCCGCCTCGCCCAGCGCGCGAAATCCCGCCGTCTTCGCCGCGTCGTAGGCCTTGGCCCAGCGCGCGGCCAGCGCAATTTCGTCCTTGGTGAGTTCGTCGGCGCTGGATTCGCTGGCGTTCTCGAATGCCTTCAGCGCGGGCTCGACCTCGTCGCCCAGCAGCTTGTCGAGTTCGCGGCGAAAGCGGGTCTCCGCGGTGGCGATGACGTCGCTCGGCGCGTCGGGAAAATCGATCAGGGTCACGGTGTAGCTCATGGGGCGCGATGCTACGTGATGACCGTGACGGCGCGTGCCCACGCGCACAATCGCGGCCATTCCTTTCGACCCAGCCCCGCCGCGCCGTGAACCTGCACCGCCTCGACCTCGTCTCGCTCTCGCTCTTCAACCTCGTGGTGCGCACCGGCAGCATCAGCAAGGGCGCCGAGCTTGCGCGCCTGGCGGTGGGCGCGGCGAGCAAGCGCATCTCCGATCTGGAAGCTGCCGTCGGCACCGAACTCTTCGAACGCCACTCGCGCGGCGTCACGCTCACCGTCGCGGGCGACGCGCTGCACCGGCATGCGCAGCGCATCCTGAACGACGTCGACCAGCTCGCGGCCGACCTGTCCGACTACGCGTCGGGCGTGCTCGGCGTCGTCCGGCTGTGGGTCAACACCTCGGCCGTGACGCAGTTCCTGCCGCGCGAGCTCGCGAGCTTCGTGGCGGCCAACCCCGGCATCCGCATCGAGCTCGAAGAGCAGAACAGCAGCGAGATCGTGCTGGCCGTGCTCGACGGCCGCGCCGACGTCGGCATCTTTGCCGACCGCACGCCCACGCTGGGCCTGGACATCGTGAACTACCGCGAAGACCGCCTGGTGCTGGTGGTGCCGCGCGGCCATCCGCTTGCGCGTCGCAAAAGCGTGCGCTTCGAAGAAGCCTGCGACTTCGACTTCGTGACCCTCTCGGGCGCCACCTCGCTCGCGCAGCGCTTGCAGGCGGCCAGCGAAACGCTGGGGCGGCGGCTCAAGCTGCGCATCCAGGTGCGAAGCTTCGATGCGATGTGCCAGATGGTCGCCGCGGGCATGGGCGTGGCGGTGCTGCCGCGCGAGGCGATCCAGCCGCACCTGCGCTCGATGAATCTGCGCGAGATCACGCTGGAAGGCGACTGGACCCGCCGGCATCTCGTGATCGGCCTGCGCGATGCGGGCGCGGTGCCGCGCCACGTGCGGACCCTCATCGATCACCTCTGCGCGGGTTAACCCCTTCCAGCTTTCGCGGATCGCGAAAGCTGGGTGCGCGCCTTTGTCGTTCCTTCTTCGAAGCCGGCTGCCCAGAATCCGGACATCGGATGCAGCACCCCGCCTGCATCCCCTCGGAGACGACAACACATGGCTTCCACGCTCCCCACCCCCAGTGCCTTGCAAGGCGTGCGCGTCATCGAAATGGGCCAGCTCATCGCCGGCCCCTTCGCGGGCAAGACGCTCGGCGAATTCGGTGCCGACGTCGTCAAGATCGAGCCGCCCGGCAGCGGCGACCCGCTGCGCAACTGGCGGCTGATCCAGGAGGGCACCTCGGTCTGGTGGCAGGTGCAGTCGCGCAACAAGCGCTCCATCGCGCTGGACCTGCGCAGCACCGAAGGCCAGGACATCGCGCGCAAGCTCATCGCCGAGGCCGACGTGCTGATCGAGAACTTCCGCCCCGGCACGCTCGAAGGCTGGGGCATGGGCTACGACGTGCTCTCGGCACTCAACCCTGGCCTCGTGATGCTGCGCATCTCGGGCTACGGGCAGACCGGCCCCTACCGCGACCTGCCGGGCTTCGGTGCCATCGGCGAGGCGATGGGCGGGCTGCGCCATCTCACAGGCGAACCGGGGAATGTGCCGGTGCGTTGCGGCATCTCCATCGGCGACACGCTGGCCGCGCTGCACGGCACCATCGGCGTGCTCACGGCGCTCTATCACCGCAAGGTGAACGGCGGCAAGGGGCAGGTGATCGACGTCGCGCTCAACGAGGCGGTGTTCAACGTCATGGAGAGCCTCGTGCCCGAGTACAGCGCCTTCGGTGCCGTGCGCGAGCCTGCGGGCAGCGCGTTGCCAGGCATTGCGCCGTCGAACGCCTACCGCTGCAGCGACGGCTTCGTGCTGATCGCAGGCAACGGCGACAGCATCTTCAAGCGGCTGATGCAGACCATCGGCCGCGACGACCTCGGCGCCGATGCGGCGCTCGCCGACAACGCGGGCCGGGTGGCGCGCGTGGATGAACTCGACGGCGCCATCGAGGCATGGACGCTGGTGCGCTCCGTGGCCGAGGTGCTCGAAATGCTCGGTGCGGCGCGCGTGCCCGCCGGCAAGGTCTACACCGCCAGGGACATCTGCGAAGACCCGCACTACCGCGCACGCGACATGCTGCTGCAGCAACGCACGCGCGACGGCCACGACATCGAGGTGCCCGGCGTCGTGCCCAAGCTCATGGGCACGCCGGGCACGGTGCGCTCTTCGGCGCCGGGCCTGGGTGACGACACGGATTCGGTGCTCGACGAACTCGGCTTCAGCGCCGATGACATCGCCGCCTTGCGCGGCAGAAAGGTGGTTGCATGAACAACGCGGACAACGCAGTCTGGAACGGCGCCTCGCGGCGCATCAGGATGTACGAGGTCGGCACGCGCGACGGTCTGCAGGCCGAAGCGGCCTTCGTACCGACGGAAGACAAGATCGAACTGGTCAACGCGCTCTCTCGCGCGGGCATGGCGAAGATCGAGGTCACGGCCTTCGTCTCGCCGAAGGCGATTCCCGCGCTGTCGGACGCCGAGATCGTGCTGCGCGAGATCGAGCGCATGCCCGGCGTGGTCTACAGCGCGTTGGTGCCCAACGTGCGCGGCGCCGAGCGCGCGATCGACGCACAGGCCAACGAGATGAACCTCGTGATGTCGGCCAGCGAGAGCCACAACCTCGCCAACCTGCGCATGACGCGCGATCAATCGCTGCGGGGCCTTGCCGAAGTGGCGGCGCTCGCGCGGCAGGCCGGTGTGGCGGTCAACGTGTCGCTCTCGTGCAGCTTCGGCTGCCCGATCGAAGGCGACCTCGCGGAGAGCGATGTGTTCGCATGGTGCGGGCGCTTCATCGACGAGATCGGCGCGACCGGCATCACGCTGTGCGACACCACCGGCATGGCCTATCCGGGGCAGGTCGCGCGCATGGTGCGCGAATTCATCGCGCGCTGGCCCGGCACCGACCTGACCCTGCATTTCCACAACACGCGCGGCATGGGCCTCGCGAACGTGCTCGCGTCCATCGACGCGGGCGCGCGCTGCTTCGACGCCTCGATCGGCGGCATCGGCGGCTGCCCCTATGCGCCGGGCGCTTCGGGCAACGTGTGCAGCGAGGACATCGCGCATGCGCTGGAGCTCATGGGCTACGACACCGGCATCGACGTGCAGGCGCTGATGGCGGCCGCGCGGCGCCTGCCGGCGCTCATCGGTCGCGACACGCCGAGCCAGGTCGCGAAGGCCGGGCGCCGGCTCGACCTGCATCCGGCACCGGCCGATTTCGAGGCCACGCGGGCGCGGGCGCTGGCGCGCGAGCACTGACCACGGCACCGATTTCCCATCGACTTTCACTTCAATAGAAAACCAGGAGACAAGACATGAAACGGCATCCGAATCCTTCATCCGTGTCACGCCGCAGCCTCTGCGCGCTGACCGCTTTCGCAGCGTTGATCGGCAGCAGCAGCGCCTTCGCGCAGACTTACCCCACGCGCCCCGTCACGATGGTCGTAGGGGCCGCGGCCGGCGGTACCACCGACATCGCGGGGCGCATGCTGGCCGATCCGCTCGGCAAGGCGCTGGGCCAGTCGGTCATCGTGGACAACAAGTCGGGCGCGAGCGGCGTCATCGCCGCGGTGCAGGTCAAGCGCGCCGAGCCCGATGGGCAGACGCTGCTGATGCAGTACTCGGGCTACCACGTCATCTCCCCGCACGTCGTGAAGCAGAAGCAATGGGCGCCCGAAGACCTGCGCGCGGTGGCCAACGTGCTGAGCGCACCGCAGGTGGTGGTGGTGCGCGCGGACGTGCCGGTCAAGACCATGGCCGAGCTGATCGCCTACGCCAAGGCGCACCCGGGCAAGCTCACCTTCGCATCGTCGGGTCCCGGCTCGCTGCAGCACGTGACCGGCGCCATGCTCGAGCAGCAGGCCGGCATCCGCATCACGCACATTCCCTACAAGGGCACGGGGCCGGCGCTGCAGGACCTGCTGGGCGGCCAGGTCGACATGACCTTCGGCACGCCGCCGCCCTTCATGCCCTTCATCCAGTCGGGCAAGCTGCGCGCCATCGCGGTGACCGGCAAGACGCGCGTGGCGTCGCTGCCGGGCGTTCCGACGGCTGCCGAGGTGGGGCTGCCGAACCTCGATGCGACCTCGTGGTTCGCGGTGTTTGCACCGGCGAAGACGCCGCAGCCGGTCGTCGACCGGCTCAACGCCGAGATCTCGAAGATCGTGGCGACGCCGGCGTTCCAGCAGAAGGCGGCCGAGCTCGGCGCGACGGCCGACTACATGAACGCCAAGCAACTCGATGAGTTCAGCAAGGCCGAGTTCGTGCGCTGGGGCAAGGTGGTGGAGGCGGCAAAGATCGAGGCGGAGTGACCTGGCACCGAGGTCCGGTCTCCGCATCCGCATCGCGGCCGTCGTGCGCCTCCTGACTACTGCACCGTGATCGCCTTGGCCGTCAGCGACGCGTCGAAGTTCAGCACCGACGGGTACTGCGGCCAGTTGACGCCCAGTGCCACGTTGTTCGGGTCACCGCCGCGGGCGAACGCCGCGAGGCTCTTCATCATCGCGTCCGAGAGCTCCAGCCGGCCCGGCTCGTTCGCCTTCGAGTTCGCGAACTTCGAATAGAGCGACGGGCCGAAGTTGCCGAACACGAAGGGCAGGTCGAAGGTGTGGGCGGCGCCGAAGATGTCGTTGAACGGCGCCGGCGACTTGTCCCAGTTGAACTGGTACCACCACAGCGGCACGTTCTGCGCCTGCAGCACCGGGAAGATCTGCTTGCGCAGCGCGATGAAGAAGTACTGGTTGTACAGGTCGGTCCGGGCGTTGAAGCCGGTCACCGGCGTCGTGACGGGCAGGTACTGGCCGGGAATCCATTGCTCCAGCGAGGTGGTGGGCGCGGCGTTCGGGTCGTAGCTGTAGGCCATCGAGAACACCGTCGGGTCGTCCAGGAGCCGGCCGCTGATGCCGCCGAACGCGGGCGAGGTGGCCAGGTTCTGCGGGAAGAGCTTGGTCTCGTCGCGCGTGTAGCCGGCCAGCACCGGCACCTTCAGGAACTGTCCCGCGTTGATCGCCGCGATCGGATCGACCGGGACCACCGTGCCGTCGTTCAGTGGGTTGGAGGCCGAGAGGCCCAGCGGCACCAGCTTCTTGAGCACCGTCTGCAGCAGCGTGTCCGCGCTCTTGGACCGCAGGTACGCGGCCAGATCGGCGTTGCTCTGCCTGGCGATGTAGGTCGCCGCGGCCGCGTCGTCCGCCACGGTGCCGTCGGCCACGAGCAGGGCGCTCAGCAGCGCATTGACCTGGTTCGGCTTGGTCGTGGCGGTCGCTACGCCGCCGCTCAGCGGAACCAGGCGCTGGAACAGCGCCGGCTTGGTGTTGGCCACCAGCGGCGAAACCATCAGCGCGTAGATGTTCACGGCCCCGGCCGACTGGCCCATCAGCGTGACGTTGGCCGGGTCGCCGCCGAAGTTCGCGATGTTCGCGTTGACGAACTTCATCCCCTTGATGAGGTCCAGGATCGCGTAGTTGCCGGAGTCGTCGTTCGCATCGGCGCCCGTCTTGAGCTGCGGCGAGGCGAGGAAACCCATGATGCCGAGGCGGTAGTTCACCGTGACCACGACTGCATTGGCCTTCTTCGCAAGCGCGGCGCCGTCGTACACCGGATCGCCCGTGTAGCCGGTGATGTTGCTGCCGCCGTAGACGAAGACGATGACGGGCAGCTTGTCGGTCGCCTTGGCTGCCGATGGCGCCCAGATGTTGAGGTACAGGCAGTCCTCGGCGCCGGTGGTCTTGCCGATGGAGGTGCCGATGGTCGCGTCGTACTGGTTGTTCTGGCCCGGGCCGTAGAGGCGGCCGGTCTGCACGCAGGCGTTGCCGAGCTTCTGCGCCGTCTTGACCGCGGTCCAGGGCTCCGGATCGACCGGTGCCTTCCAGCGCAGCGCACCGACCGGCGGCTTGGCGAAGGGCACGCCCTTCCAGTTGTAGGTGCCGTTCGTCGCGGAATCGTCGGTGCCGAGGATGCTGCCGTAGACGGTGGTGCGCTGCAGCGGCGAAGCCGCGGCCGGAGGCGGTTCGGCGGGCGGCGGGGCGGTCGCCGTGGGCGGGGGGAAGGGCGTGAACACGGGGTTGTTGCTTCCCCCGCCGCCGCAGGCGCTCAACTGCAGCAGGGCAAGGACGGCGCAGGCGGTGCCGGCGCGCAAGTGGCGAATCATGTGGAGTCTCCGTTTGTCTCTGTTGTCATGGCCGCCAGGCAGGCTGCCGGCCGTCTTTGACCCGCCGGCCTGCATGCAGGCCCGGTGGGCGACCACAGTCTGGGCAGCGCGCAAGCCGATTCCAATGTGGCGCGCGCACATCGTTCGGGCGGGTTCTATGTGAGCGCCATGTGAGTGCCATGTGAGCGCTGCTGCGGGATTTCACCAAGGCGGTGCGGCCGCCTGTGCGGCGCATACTGCGCCAAACCCCACAAGCCGGCCCCTTCGGGGCCAGGGCGACTGTCAGGAGAAACGCATTGCAGCGAACCGACATTGCCAACCCGGCCTATTTCCACAAGGTCGTCGATTGCCAGTACGCCTGTCCGGCGCACACGCCCGTCCCCGAGTACATCCGCATGATTGCGCAGCGCCGCTACGGCGATGCGTACATGATCAACTGGGCCTCCAACGTCTTCCCGGGCATTCTCGGGCGGACCTGCGACCGGCCCTGCGAGCCGGCCTGCCGGCGCGGACGGGTCGAGGAAAGCAACGCCAGCGCGCCCGAGCCGGTGGCCATCTGCCGGCTCAAGCGCGTGGCCGCCGACATGAAGGAAGACGTGCGCGAGCGCATGCCCAAGCCCGAGGCGAAGAACGGCAAGCGCGTCGCCTGCATCGGCGCGGGGCCGGCCTCGCTCACCGTCGCGCGCGACCTTGCGCCGCTGGGCTACGAGGTGACGGTGTTCGACGGCGAGGCCAAGGCCGGCGGTTTCATCCGCACGCAGATCCCGCGCTTTCGCCTGCCCGAATCGGTGATCGATGAGGAGACCGGCTACGTGCTCGACCTGGGCGTCGAGTTCCGCGGCGGCGAGCGCATCGACTCGATGAAGGCGCTGATGGGGCAGGGCTGGGACGCGATCTTCGTCGGCTGCGGCGCACCGCGCGGACGCGACCTCGACGTGCCCGGGCGCAAGGAAGCGGCGGCCAGCATCCACATCGGCATCGACTGGCTCAACTCCGTGTCCTTCGGCCACATCACGAGCATCGGCCGGCGCGTGATCGTGCTGGGTGGCGGCAACACCGCCATGGACTGCTGCCGCTCGGCCCGGCGCCTGGGCGGCACCGACGTGAAGGTCATCGTGCGCAGCGGCTTCGAAGAGATGAAGGCCTCGCCCTGGGAGAAGGAAGACGCGCAGCACGAGGGCATTCCGATCGTCAACTTCCACGTGCCCAAGGCCTTCGTGCACGAGCAGGGCCAGCTCAAGGGCATGACCTTCGAGGTGGTCCGCGCCGAGTACGACGACAAGGGCCGCCGCTCGCTGGTGCCCACTGGCGAGCCGGACGCTTTCTTCGAATGCGACGAAGTGCTGGTCGCGGTCGGCCAGGAAAACGCCTTCCCATGGATCGAGCGCGACAGCGGCATTGCCTTCGACAAGTGGGGGCTGCCGACGCTGGACAAGAACACCTTCCAGTCGACCGTGCCCAACGTGTTCTTCGGCGGCGATGCAGCTTTCGGGCCGAAGAACATCATCACGGCCGTGGCCCATGGCCATGAGGCGGCGGTGTCGATCGACAAGCTGCTGCGCGCCGAACCCGTGTACGAGCGCCCCGCGCCGATGACGAACCTGGTGTCGCAGAAGATGGGAATCCACGAGTGGAGCTACGACAACGACACCTCCAACGACCTGCGCTACAAGGTGCCGTGGGCCAAGGCCGAGACGGCGCTCGCGAGCATCCGCGTCGAAGTGGAGCTGGGCTTCGACGCCGCCACCGCCTTCAAGGAGGCCGAGCGGTGCCTCAACTGCGACGTGCAGACGGTGTTCAACGAACCCGCCTGCATCGAGTGCGATGCCTGCGTGGACATCTGCCCGATGGACTGCATCAGCTTCACCGCCAACGGCGAGGAGGCCGAACTGCGCACGCGCCTGAAGGCGCCGGCGCTGAACCTGACGCAAGACCTGTACGTGTCCGGCGGCCTGAAGACCGGCCGCGTGATGGTGAAGGACGAAGACGTCTGCCTGCACTGCGGCCTGTGCGCCGAGCGCTGCCCGACGGGCGCGTGGGACATGCAGAAATTCCTGCTGAAGATGACGCCGGCGGGGCAAGGAGTTGCCGCATGAAGCAGATCGAAGGCATCAACGACTTCGTCATCAAGTTCGCGAACGTCAACGGCTCGGGTTCGGCCTCGGCCAACGAGCTGTTCGCCAAGGCGATCCTCCGCATGGGCGTGCCGGTGAGTCCGCGCAACATCTTTCCGAGCAACATCCAGGGCCTGCCGACCTGGTACGAGGTGCGCGTGACCGAAGCGGGCCACCTCGGGCGGCGCGGCGGCACCGACATGATGGTGGCGATGAATCCGCAGACCTGGGACGCCGATGTGGCCGAACTGGAACCCGGCGGCTACCTCTTCTACGACAGCACGCGGCCGCTGCCGCCCTCGAAGTTCCGCGACGACATCCGTGTGATCGGCATGCCGCTCACCGAGATCTGCAACGCGGTTTACCAAGACCCGCGCCAGCGGCAGCTCTTCAAGAACATCGTGTACGTCGGGGCGCTCGCCATCCTGCTGGGCATCGAGCCCGAGGTGGTCGAGAAGCTGTTCGGCGAGCAGTACAAGGGCAAGGAAAAACTGCTGGCCTCCAACGTGCAGGCGCTGCACCTGGGCTGCGACTTCGCGCGCGAGCATTTGCGCGAACCGCTGGGCATCAAGGTGCGGCGCGCCGACCGGGTCGGCAACCGCATCTTCGTGGACGGCAACAGCGCCGCGGCGCTGGGCTGCGTGTACGGCGGCGCGACGGTCGCGGCCTGGTATCCGATCACGCCTTCGTCCTCGGTGGCCGAGGCCTTCCAGAAGTACTGCACCAAGTTCCGCGTGGACCCGGCCACGGGCCAGCACCGCTTCGCCATCGTGCAGGCCGAAGACGAGCTGGCCTCCATCGGCATGGTGGTCGGCGCCGGATGGAACGGCGCGCGCGCCTTCACGCCGACGTCGGGGCCGGGCATCTCTCTCATGACCGAGTTCATCGGCCTCGCGTACTTCGCGGAGATCCCGGTCACGCTCATCAACGTGCAGCGCGGTGGACCGTCGACCGGCATGCCGACGCGCACGCAGCAGGCGGACATCCTCTCGTGCGCCTACGCCTCGCACGGCGACACCAAGCATGTGCTGCTGTTCCCCGAAGACCCGCACGAGTGCTTCGAGCACGCGGCCGCTGCGCTCGACCTGGCCGACCGGCTGCAGACGCCGGTGTTCCTCATGACCGACCTGGACATCGGCATGAACCAGCGCCTGTGCGAGCCCTTCGAATGGGACGACGCCAAGGCCTACGACCGCGGCAAGGTCATGACCGCCGAAGAACTGGAGGCGGGCCGCGACTTCGGCCGCTACAAGGATGTGGACGGCGACGGCATTCCCTGGCGCACGCTGCCGGGCACGCACCCGACCAAGGGCAGCTACTTCACCCGCGGCACCACGCGCGATGCCTATGCGCGGTATTCGGAGCGCGGGCCGGACTACATCTACAACGTCGAGCGGCTCCTGAAGAAGTTCGCCACCGCGGCCACGCTGGTGCCCCAGCCGGTGCTGCGGCCCGCGGCTGAGAAGACCGACCTCGGCGTGATCTATTTCGGATCGACCAGCCCCTCGATGCACGAGGCGCTCGAGGCGCTGGAAGCAGAGGGCATCCACCTCGATGCGATGCGGCTGCGCGCGTTTCCGTTTCCCGAGAGCGTGTCGCAGTTTCTGGCCGCGCACCGGCAGGTGTTCGTGGTCGAGCAGAACCGCGATGCGCAGATGCGCAGCCTGCTGGTCAACGAGCTGGAGTTCGACCCGGCCCGGCTGGTGCGCGTGCTGCATTTCGACGGCACGCCGATCACCGCGCGCTTCATCGGCCAGGCCATCGCAGCGCATGTGCGAAAGACGCAGCCGGCCTCCGCCGCCGGCATGAAGGAGTCCGCATGACCTACCTCGCCAAGCCACGGCTGCACCATCCGACGCTGGCCACCAACAAGGTCGGCTACAAGCGGCGCGACTACGAGGGGAAGATTTCCACGCTGTGCGCCGGGTGCGGCCACGACTCGATTTCCGCCGCCATCATCGAGGCCTGCTGGGAGCTGGACATCGAGCCGCACCGCGTGGCCAAGCTCTCGGGCATCGGCTGCAGCTCGAAGACGCCCGACTATTTTCTCGGCGCCTCGCACGGCTTCAACACCGTGCACGGCCGCATGCCCAGCGTGCTGACCGGCGCCAACCTCGCCAACCGCGACCTGCTGTACCTGGGCGTTTCGGGCGATGGCGACTCGGCCTCCATCGGCCTCGGCCAGTTCGCGCACGCGATGCGGCGCGGCGTGCGCATGGCCTACATCGTGGAGAACAACGGCGTCTACGGCCTCACCAAGGGCCAGTTCTCGGCCACGGCCGACCAGGGCTCCAAAAGCAAGAAGGGCGTGGTCAACACCGACAGCCCCGTGGACCTTGTGGCGCTCGCGCTGCAACTGGGCGCTAGCTATGTGGGGCGCGGCTTCTCGGGCAACAAGGCGCAGCTGGTGCCGCTCATCAAGGGCGCGATCAGCCATGGCGGCTCGGCCTTCATCGACGTGATCAGCCCGTGCGTCGCCTTCAACAATCACCCCGGCAGCACCAAGAGCTACGACTACGTGCGCGAGCACAACGAGGCGGTGAGCCGCATCGACTTCATCAGCGGGCGCGAAGAAATCACCGCCGACATCGGCCCGGGCGAGGTGATGGATGTGCGCCAGCACGACGGCACACTGCTGCGCCTGCGCAGCCTGCACCCTGACTACAACCCCGGCGACCGCTATGCCGCGATGGCCTACATGCAGCGCCACCACGAGATGGGCGAGGTGGTGACCGGGCTGCTCTACGTCGACCCGCTCGCCACCGACCTGCACACGGCGCTCAACACCTGCGAGCGCCCGCTCAACACGCTGGAAGCCGACGCGCTGTGCCCCGGCGCGACCGCGCTGGAAAAGCTGAACGCCTCCTTGCGCTGAAGAGGCGCGGGCGGCACCGACTTCCTCAACTTCTGGAGGGCGCACCATGGCCGAGCGCACCGTTTTCCAATCCGTCACGCGCAAGCACGTCGTCAGCCTGGGCCCGCAGGCCAGCGTGCGCGATGCCGCCTGCGTGATGACGCGTGCCAACTGCGGCAGCGTGCTCGTGATGGAGCTGCCCGACACGCTCCTGGGCATCCTCACCGAGCGCGACCTGATGACCCGCGTGCTCGCCAAGGGCCTCGACCCCGACCGCACGCCGGTGCGCGAGGTGATGACGCCCAACCCGATCTGCGTGCCGCCCGAGACGCTGGTGTCCGATGCGGTGGTGCTGATGCTGGAGCGCGGATTCCGGCATCTGCCGCTGGTGGCGGGAGCGAAGATCCTGGGCGTGTTCTCGGTGCGCGATGCGTTGCCGCGGGAAATCGGCACGGCGCTCAGCCAGACGGAATTCAACGAGCAGGTGAACGACGCGCTGGGGTGAGGGGAGAGAAGGGGCAGCCGACGGCTGCCTTGCGCGTGTTGGGCTGATTTGATATGATGAACGTCATGTCAAATGCAAAAATCAATGCCAGGACAGCCGCCAAGGAGGCTTCGCACGAACGCATCGTGGCCGTGGCCGCCAAGGCCATCCGCCGCAGCGGCTACGACGGCACCGGCGTCGCCGACATCATGAAAGAGGCGGGACTGACGCACGGCGCGTTCTACGCCCACTTCCCGTCGCGCGAAGCCATGCTGGCGGAAGCCGCCGTCCGTGCGTGCGCGGAGGCGGCCGTCGCGGCAACAGACGCCGCGGCCAGCGTTCCCACCGGCAAAGCCCTCGAACGCATGCTTCGCGCCTATCTCTCGAAGGAGCACCTGGAGCATCCGGACATCGGCTGCCCCCTGGCCGCGCTGGGCTCGGAAACCCCGCGGCAGGCGCCCGAAGTGCGCAGCGCGACGACCCGGCACATCAAGGCGATGGTCGACCTGGTCGCCCGCCAGTTGCCCGATTGGGGACAGCCCTCCGCCCACGAGCAGGCGCTCTTGGCGATCTCCACCATGGTCGGCGCCTTGACGCTCGCCCGTGCGGTCGACGAGCCCGCGCTGTCCGAGCGCCTGCTCGAGACCGCGTTGCAGCGCCTGCTTCCCGCCGACGTCTGATTTCACCCCCGACGAATGCCGCCCATTCGTTCGCTCTTAAATATGATGAACATCATGCCAAATTCGATTTTTGCTCCAGCCAACCCCAAGGAAAAAACACCATGAAGGCCTTTGTTCTCGATCGATACGGCAAAAAAGGCGCGCTGCGATCGGCAGACATGCCGATGCCCAGCCTGCGCGATGACGAGGTTCTGGTCGAGGTCCACGCCGCGGGTGTGAACCTGCTGGACGCCAAGATCATGAACGGCGAGTTCAAGCTCATCCTGCCGTACCGCCTGCCGCTCGTGCTGGGTCACGACGTGGCCGGCGTCGTGGTCAAGACCGGGCCGCAGGTGCGGCAGTTCAAGGTGGGCGACGAGGTCTATGCGCGCACCGACGATTTCCGCATCGGCACCTTCGCGGAGTTCGTGCCGGTGAAGGAAGCCTCGCTCGCGCTCAAGCCCGCGAACCTCACGATGGAGGAGGCCGCCTCCATCCCGCTGGTCGGCCTCACCGCGTGGCAGGCGCTCGTGGAGAAGGCGGGGCTCAAAAAGGGGCAGCAGGTCTTCATCCAGGCCGGTTCCGGCGGCGTGGGAACCTTTGCGATCCAGCTCGCGAAGCACCTGGGCGCCACCGTCGCCACCACGACGGGCACGTCCAACGTCGAGTTCGTCAAGCGCCTGGGCGCGGACGTCGTCGTCGATTACCGCAAGCAGGATTTCGAAGACATCTTGAGCGGCTGCGACGTCGTGCTGAACAGCCAGGACGGCAAGACGCTCGAAAAATCCCTCCGCGTGCTCCAGCGCGGCGGAAAGCTCATCTCCATCTCCGGACCGCCCGACCCTGAATTCGGCAAGTCGATCGCGGCACCGGGTTTCGTAAGGCTGGTCATGCGGCTGCTGAGCGCCGGCATCCGGCGCCGGGCGCGCGCCCGCGGCGTGGGCTATTCGTTCCTCTTCATGCGGGCGAACGGCGGCCAGTTGCGCGAGATCACCCGGCTCATCGAGGCCGGCGCCATCCGGCCGGTGATCGATCGCGTTTTTCCGTTCGCCTCGACCAACGAGGCCCTCGCGTATGTCGAAGCCGGCCGTGCCAAGGGCAAGGTCGTCATCAAGCTCAAGTGAACCTGTTTTTCAACCCGCAACCCTCTGGAGATATCCCATGAAGATCGAAAACGCAGTCGTCCTCGTCACCGGCGCCAACCGCGGCATCGGCCTCGCATTCACGCGCGAATTGCTCGCCCGCGGTGCCCGCAAGGTCTACGCCGGTGCACGCGATCCCGCCACCATCACGCAAGCCGGCGTCGAGCCGCTGCGGCTGGACGTCAACAAGCCCGATGAGGTGGCCGCCGCCGCGGCACTCGCCTCGGACGTGACGCTGGTCATCAACAACGCCGGCATCGCCCAGGCCGGAGGTTTTCTCGCGCCGGACAGCGAAGCGGTCGCGCGACGCATCTTCGAGACCAACTTCTTCGCCGTGCTGCGCATGAGCAAGGCCTTTGCGCCGGCGCTCGCGGCCAACGGCGGCGGCGGGTTGCTCAATGTGCTGTCGGTCTCCTCGTGGGTGAACGGCGGCGATCTGGCCGCGTACTCGGCGAGCAAGTCCGCGGCCTGGTCGCTCACCAACGCACTGCGCAGCGAACTCGCACCGCAGAAGACCCAGGTGCTGGGGCTGCACATGGCCTACGTCGACACCGACCTCACGCGCGGCTTCGACGTGCCCAAGACCAGCCCCGAGGACATCGTCCGCCGTGCGCTCGACGGCCTCGAAGCCGGCCACGACGAAGTGCTGGCCGACGAGATCACGCAGCAGGTCAAGCGCGGCCTGGTGGCGTCATGAAGCAGGAGCCACCGGCGACCTGGACGAACGTGCCGACACGCACGATCACCGCAGGTGGCGTGCGGTTCGCCTACCGCGAGCTGGGCACGCAGAACCCGGGTCCGCCGGTGGTGTTCCTCATCCATCTGGCCGCTGTGCTGGACAACTGGGACCCGCGCGTCGTCGACGGCTTCGCAGCACGGCATCGCGTGATTGCTTTCGACAACCGGGGCGTGGGCGCATCGAGCGGCGCCCCGGCGGCGTCGATAGAAGACATGGCCCGCGACGCGATCACTTTCATCCAGGCCCTGGGGCTCGGGCCGGTTGACCTCTTCGGGTTCTCGATGGGCGGGATGGTGGCCCAGGACATCGTGCGCATGGCGCCGCAACTCGTGCGCCGGATGATCCTCACGGGAACGGGGCCCGCGGGCGGCGAAGGCATCGCCAAGGTGGCCCGGGTGACGTATTTCGACATGCTCAGGGGCTTGCTCACCGGACAGGACCCCAAGCAGTTCCTGTTCTTCACCCGCACGCCCGAGGGCATCCGCGCGGGCAAGGCGTTTCTCCAGCGCCTGGCGGAGCGTTCGGACAACCGCGACAAGGCCATCACGGTGGCGGCGCTGCAGGCGCAATTGAAAGCCCTGCGCCGGTGGGGCAATGGAAAACCCGCGGATTTATCGAAAGTCCAGCAGCCGGTGCTGGTTGCCAATGGCGACAGCGATCGAATGGTCCCGAGCAGCAATACGCATGAAATGGCAAGGCGCCTGCCAAACAGCGAACTTGTGATTTATCCGGACTCGGGGCATGGGGCGGTATTTCAGTTTCACGCCGACTTCGTGCAGCGGGCGCTTGCATTTCTGGCGCGCTGACGGAGCCTGCTAGCCGCCGTCCTTGTTCACCAGCGCCACGACTTCCGCGAGCTTGACCACCTGATCCTTGTGCAGGGCCGCCAGCGTCTCCAGCTTCTTGCGCCCCGCGGGCAGCAGGTGCACCTCGACCTGTCGCCGGTCGGTGCTGCTGGGCTTGCGCTTGACCAAACCCGCCTCCTCGCAGCGCGACACGAGCGCGACCACGCCGTGCGGCTGGGCCTGCAGGCGCTCGGCGATCTCGCTGACCGTGGCCCATTCGCGGCCCGCAAATCCCTGCGTGTGAAGCATCAGCTGGTACTGCAGCACCGTGATGCCTTCCTCCCGCGCGGCGTCTTCGCTGAAGCGCAGGAAGCTGCGAAGTCTGAATCTGAAATCGGAGAGCGCCTCGAAGTGCTGCTTTCCGATGCTTTTGCGCTGGCTGGCCATTGCATTTCCAAGTGATGTGCGAACGGAAGGCAATGTAGCAGCGCAGGCCCATGCTTCAGAGGGTTATTACTCACGATGTGATGTAATAAAACTCATAACATGATGTACCTGTCCGCAGCCTGACTGGCGAACCGGCGATACCGCGCCGGCCTTCGCCTGCCATGTGCATTCCCTTGGGTCCGTGCCGCTCTTCGAGCCACCGCGCGGGCCGCGATGTTGCTGTTCCTGCCTTTCCTTCCTTACCAATCCCCATCCCATTCCCATTCCCATTCGAGAGAGAGATTGCTTATGCAGATCAAGAGCCAGAAGACCTTCTTCTCGGGCGTCATGTTCACCTGCGTCGGTGCGGCCTTCGCCCTCGGCGCCACCAACTACAACGTGGGCAGTGCGGCGCGCATGGGCCCGGGCTACTTCCCGCTGATCATCGGCACGCTGCTCGGGGTGCTGGGGTTGGTGGTGATCTCGAGTGCGTTCACGGTCAAGACCGCCGACGGCGAGCCGGTCGGCAAGATCGCGTGGAAGCCGCTGGGCTTCATCATCGGCGCCAACCTCTTGTTCGGCATCCTGCTCGCGGGGCTGCGCAGCATCGGGCTGCCCGCCATGGGCCTCATCGCCGCGATCTACGCGCTCGTGGTGGTGGCCTGCATGGCCGGCGCGAACTTCTCGATGAAGCTCTCGCTGATCCTCGCGACGGTGCTCGCCATCGGCAGCTACCTCACCTTCATCGTGGGACTGAAGCTGCAGTTCCAGGTGTGGCCCACCTTCATCAGCGGCTGAGCCGGGGAGCACCACACGCATGACCGAACTCATCGACCATCTCTCGCTCGGCTTCGCCACGGCGGTGTCGCTGCAGAACATCCTCTACGCCTTCATCGGCTGCCTGTTGGGCACGCTCATCGGCGTGCTGCCGGGCATCGGCCCCACGGCCACCATCGCGATGCTGCTGCCGGCCACCTATGCGCTGCCGCCGGTGGCCGCGCTCATCATGCTGGCGGGCATTTATTACGGCTCGCAGTACGGGGGCTCGACGACGGCCATTCTGGTCAACCTGCCGGGCGAGTCGTCTTCCGTGGTCACGGTGATCGACGGGCACCAGATGGCCAAGCAGGGCCGGGGCGGGCCAGCGCTCGCGGCCGCGGGCCTGGGCTCGTTCTTCGCGGGCTGCGTGGGCACGCTGATCCTGGCCGCCTTCGCACCGCCGCTGACCGAGATCGCCTTCAAGTTCGGCCCGGCCGAATACTTCTCGCTGATGATCCTCGGCCTCATCGGCGCGGTGGTGCTGGCCTCGGGCTCGCTGCTCAAGGCGATCTGCATGATCCTGGTCGGGCTGCTGCTGGGCCTGGTGGGCACCGACGTCAACTCGGGCGTGGCGCGCTACAGCTTCGACATTCCCGAGCTCACCGACGGCCTGGGCTTCATCGCCATCGCCATGGGCGTGTTCGGCTACGGCGAGATCATCGCCAACCTCGCGCGCCCGGAAGACGAGCGCGAGGTGTTCACCGCCAAGGTCTCGGGCCTGTTCCCGACCAAGGAAGATTTCAAGCGCATGTTCCCCGCGGTGCTGCGCGGCACGGCGCTCGGTTCGTCGCTGGGCATCCTGCCGGGCGGCGGCGCGCTGCTGTCGGCCTTTGCGGCCTACACGCTCGAGAAGAAGATCCAGCTCAAGCCCGGCGAGGTGGCCTTCGGCAAGGGCAACATCCGCGGCGTGGCCGGCCCCGAGGCGGCCAACAACGCGGGCGCGCAGACCTCCTTCATCCCGATGCTCACGCTGGGCATTCCGCCCAACCCCGTGATGGCGCTGATGGTCGGCGCCATGACCATCCACAACATCCAGCCCGGCCCGCAGGTGATGACCAGCAACCCCGAGCTCTTCTGGGGCCTGATCGCCTCGATGTGGATCGGCAACCTGATGCTGGTGATCCTGAACCTGCCGCTCATCGGCCTGTGGATCAAGCTGCTGACCATTCCCTACAAGTGGCTCTTTCCGGCCATCGTGCTGTTCTGTGCCATCGGCGTGTACTCGACCAACAACAACGTGTTCGACATCTGGCTGGTGGCGATCTTCGGTGTCGTGGGCTACACCTTCATCAAGCTCGGATGCGAGCCCGCGCCGCTGCTGCTGGGCCTGATCCTCGGGCCGATGATGGAAGAGAACCTGCGCCGCGCGCTCCTGCTGTCGCGCGGCGACTGGAGCGTGTTCGTCTCGCGGCCGATCTCGGCGGGGCTGCTGATCGCGGCGGTGCTGTTGATGCTGATCGTGCTGCTGCCGTCCATCCGGTCCAAGCGCGAAGAGGCGTTCGTGGAGGAGACCTAATAGATAAGCCGCCCCGGCCGATCAAGAGGTGCAACCCTCAGTTTTTACGATCGGCGGCACGCCGGTTGGCGGGGCAGTGAACAGGATGACAACGCAGTTGACTTTTATAGGCGCGTTGTCACCCAAAGGACATCGTCAGACCTCGCAAGGGCCGCAGCATCCGGCGCCTTCAACAAGAACGAGGAGACATTCATGACCCAGGAATCCGTGCGTCCGATCACCCGGCGCCGAGCGGCCGTTGCCATGGCCTGCGCCGCAGTCGGCGTTGCGGCCCGGCCCGCCTTCGCTGCCACGACCACCACGGCCGCTGCGACCGCTGCGACGGCGGCCGCCAAACCCGGCGGCGACATCGTCATCGGCCAGAGCGCCCACCTGAGCGGCCCGCTCGCGCCCACGCTGCGGGCCGTGCTGCGCGGCCAGGAAATGGCGCTGGAGGAGTTCAACCGCAAGGGCGGCGTAGAGGGCCGGCGTGTGAGCCTGGTCACGCTGGACGACGCCTACGACGCGCAGAAGACGGTGTCGAACGCGAAGGAACTGCTGGCGCGCCCCGACGTGGTCGCGCTCTTCGGCCTCACCAACACCGCCGGCGCGGGCGCGGTACTGCCGCTGCTCGTGGAGAAGAAGGTGCCGCTCGTGGGCGTGTACAGCGGCTCGCCGGTGCTGCGCGCCAAGCACAACCCGTACTTCTTCACGACCATGGCGAGCTACCGCGACGAGGTGGTGCAGATGGTGCGCAACCTCGTCACGCTGCACCAGGCGGAGATCGGCCTTGTCTACCAGAACAGCCCGTTCGGACAGCTCATGGCGCCGGTGGTCGAGGAAACCTGCAAGGAACTCGGCGCGACGCTTGTGGCCAAGGTGCCGCTCGAAGTCAGCGGCAGCGATGCGCCCGCCGCCGTCGCCACGCTGGCGGCGGCCAAGCCGCGGGCGCTGATCTTCATGTCCTTCGGGCCGTCGATGGTGCCCTTCGTCAAGGCGGCGCGGCAGAAGATCGCCGCGCCCATCTACTGCGTGAGCATCGCCAACTCGCGCGCCCTCATCGAGGCGCTCGGCGACGACGCCCGGGGCCTGGCCGTCGCGCAGATCGTGCCGTACCCCTTTCGCGCCACGAGCACGCTCACGCGCAACTACCACGCGGCCATGGCGGCGGCGGACCTGCCGGTGGACTACGACCACTTCTTCGGCTACCTCAACATCACCGTGCTGCTGGAGGGCCTGAAGCGCGCGGGCAGGGGCGTGACGCCCCAGAAGCTCGTCGCGGCGATGGAGGGCATGCGCATGGCCGACATCGGCGGCTACACGGTCGACTACAGCCCCGAGAACCACCACGGATCGCACTTCGTCGAGCTGGTGATGGTGGCGCCGGGCGGGCGCTACCTGCGCTGAGCGCCCGCACCTCCCTGCACCAAACGGGACGACGCATGCGCCACAACGGCGCACGCCGCCGCGCGCCATGCCCGCGCGGGCGCCGTATTTGGTGCGACCCCAAGGGCTGGGGGCCTGACCGCAGGCTGAATCGCCTGGCACGGATGTTGCGCAGGGTCTAGCACTGTTCCGCGGCAACGCCGCCGCGGCACTCACAGTGCCTCCGCTAACGACGGCGGACCCGAGCGCACTGCAAGCCTTTGTTCAACCAAGGCCGGCAGTACGTCCGTTCCAACCCGATTCGCATCCGTCCCTTGCGGGGGCTCGCCCTGATCGCCGTCTTTCCGACGAGGTCTGCGGCGGACTGACGCATGGCCGGCTGCACGCAGGATCCGACATGAAAATCGCAGTCATTGGCCACGGCATGGTGGGCCACAAGTTTCTAGAGCAACTCCACGAACTCGGCGTTGCCGATGCAGAGGTCACGGTGTTCTGCGAAGAACCCCGCGCGGCCTACGACCGGGTGCATCTGTCCGAATTCTTCGCGGGCAAGACCGCCGAAGACCTCTCGCTGGTCGAGCCCGGCTTCTTTGAACGCAGTGGGTTCACGCTGCGCCTGGCGGCCAAGGCCGTGGCCATCGAGCGCCGCAACAACACGCTCACCACGGCCGATGGCGAAGTGGTGGCCTACGACAAGCTCGTGCTGGCCACCGGCTCTTCGCCCTTCGTGCCGGCCGTGCCCGGCCGCGACCGCCCCAACTGCTTCGTCTACCGCACCATCGAAGACCTGGAGGCGATGAAGGAATGCGGCGCGCGCTCCAAGAGCGGCGTGGTCGTCGGCGGCGGCCTGCTGGGCCTGGAATGTGCCAAGGCGCTGCGCGACATGGGCCTGGAGACGCATGTGGTCGAGTTCGCGCCGCGCCTCATGGCTGTGCAGGTCGACGAAGGCGGCGGCCGTGCGCTGCGCAGCAGCATCGAGGCGCTGGGCCTGCATGTGCACACGGGCCGCAACACGGTGGAGATCACCGACGGCGCCGCCGCGCGGCACCGCATGGTGTTCGCCGACGGCACGTACCTGGAGACCGACATGATCGTGTTCTCCGCCGGCATCCGCCCGCGCGACGAACTGGCCCGCCAGTCGGTGCTGGCCATCGGCCCGCGCGGCGGCGTGGCGATCGACAGCCACTGCCGCACGAGCGACCACGACGTGTATGCCATCGGCGAGTGCGCCTCGTGGAACGAGCAGACCTTCGGCCTCGTCGCGCCCGGCTACGACATGGCGCGCGTCGCCGCCAAACACATCGCCGGCCAGCAGGACGCCGCCTTCATCGGAGCGGACATGAGCACCAAGCTCAAGCTGATGGGCGTGGACGTCGCGAGCATCGGCGATGCGCACGGCAAGACGCCGCACTCGCGCGCCTACCAGTACATCAACGAACACAAGCAGATCTACAAGAAGATCGTGGTGAGCGAAGACGGCAAGCAATTGCTCGGCGCGGTGCTCGTCGGCGATGCGGCCGAGTACGGCACGCTGCTGCAGATGGCGCTCAACGGCATCGCGCTGCCGGCGGACCCCGAGTTCCTGATCCTGCCTGCGAGCGACGGCAAGGCCCGGCCCGGCCTCGGCGTGGATGCATTGCCCGACACCGCGCAGATCTGCTCCTGCAACAACGTGACCAAGGGCCAGATCTGCGCGGCCGTGGGCGAGGGCGCCTGCACCGTCGCCGAAATGAAGGCCTGCACCAAGGCCGGCGCCACCTGCGGCGGCTGCGTGGCGCTGGTGGGGCAGGTGATGAAGGTCGAGATGGCCAAGCGCGGCATGGCCGTCAACAACCACCTGTGCGAACACTTCGCGTACTCGCGCCAGGAGCTCTACCACCTCATCCGCGTGGGCGAGATCCGCAGCTTCGAGGACCTGCTCGCCAAGCACGGCAAGGGCCTGGGCTGCGACATCTGCAAGCCCACGGCGGCGAGCATCTTCGCCTCGTGCTGGAACGAGTTCGTGCTCAAGAAGAACCTCGCGAGCCTGCAGGACAGCAACGACTACTTCCTCGGCAACATCCAGAAGGACGGCACCTACTCGGTCGTGCCGCGCATGCCGGGCGGCGAGGTCACGCCCGATGGGCTCATCGCCGTGGGGCAGGTCGCCAAGAAGTACGGCCTCTACACCAAGGTCACCGGCGGCGCCCGCGTCGACATGTTCGGCGCGCGCGTCGAGCAGCTGCCCTCGATCTGGGAAGAACTCATCGCCGCGGGCTTCGAATCGGGCCATGCCTACGGCAAGTCGCTGCGCACCGTGAAGAGCTGCGTGGGCTCGACGTGGTGCCGCTACGGCGTGGACGACAGCGTGGGCCTGGCCGTGGAGCTGGAGAACCGCTACAAGGGCCTGCGCGCGCCGCACAAGATCAAGTTCGGCGTGTCGGGCTGCACCCGCGAATGCGCCGAGGCGCAGGGCAAGGACGTGGGCATCATCGCCACCGAGAAGGGCTGGAACCTCTACGTCTGCGGCAACGGCGGCATGAAGCCGCGCCATGCGGAACTCTTCGCCTCCGACCTCACGAAGGTGCAGCTCATCCAGCTGATCGACCGCTTCCTGATGTTCTACGTGCGCACGGCCGACCGCCTGCAGCGCACCAGCACCTGGCGCGAAAACCTCGAAGGCGGGCTCGACTACCTCAAGGGCGTGCTGCTGCAGGACACCCTGGGCATCGCCGGCGAACTCGAAGTGCAGATGCAGAGCGTGGTCGACACCTACCAGTGCGAGTGGAAGACCGCGGTGAACGACCCCGCCGTGCGCCAGCGCTTCCGCTCCTTCGTCAACAGCGAGAAGCCCGACGAGCACATCGTGTTCGTGAAGGAACGCGGCCAGATCCGCCCGGCCCGCGCCGAAGAGCGCAGCACCGAAGCCGACGCCGAAACCGTCTGACGAAAACCGAGGATCTCCACGATGACCACCGACACCCTCCAATGGACCGCCGTGTGCGCGGCCACCGACATCCTTCCCGACACCGGCGTTTGCGCGCTGGTCGACGGCGTGCATGTCGCGATCTTCAGCGTGGGCCGGGAGCAGGCCCTGTACGCCATCGACAACGTGGACCCGAAGGCCGGCGCCAGCGTGCTCTCGCGCGGGCTGGTGGGCAGCCTGGGCGACCGCATCGTCGTCGCCTCGCCGCTCTACAAGAACCACTTTGACCTGCGCAGCGGCGAGTGCCTGGAGGCGCCCGAGTACTCGGTGCGCGCCCATGCGGTGCGCGTGGACGAAGGCCGCGTGCTCGTCGCGCTCGCCTGAGCCGCGCACCTTCGACGCTTCAATCTTTTTCTCTGCTTTTTCGCTTCTTCAAGGAATCCCGATGGCCTATCTAGCCCCCGCCGAGTTCGTGACCAAGATGGTCGATGCCGGCGAATCCAAGCTGCTGATGTCCACCCGCGACACGCTCATCCGCTCCTACATGGCCGGCGCCATCCTGGCGCTCGCCGCGGCCTTCGCCGTCTCGATCACCGTGAACACCGGCAACGCGCTGGTGGGCGCGATGCTGTTCCCGGTCGGTTTCATCATGCTGTACCTGCTGGGCTTCGACCTCCTGACCGGTGTGTTCACGCTGGCGCCGCTCGCGGTGCTCGACAAGCGCCCCGGCGCCACCTGGGGCGGCGTCATGCGCAACTGGAGCCTGGTGTTCGTCGGCAACTTCGCGGGCGCGCTCACCGTGGCGGTGTTCATGGCGATCATCTTCACCTTCGGCTTCAGCGAGGCGCCCAACGCCATCGGCGAGAAGCTCGGCCACATCGGTGAAGGCCGCACCGTCGGCTATGCCGCGCACGGCGCCGCCGGCATGCTGACGCTGTTCATCCGCGGCGTGATGTGCAACTGGATGGTCTCCACCGGCGTGGTCGCGGCCATGATGTCCACCACCGTGTCGGGCAAGGCCATCGGCATGTGGATGCCCGTGATGGTGTTCTTCTACATGGGCTTCGAACACTCGATCGTCAACATGTTCCTGTTCCCCACCGGCCTCTTGCTGGGCGGCAAGTTCACGCTGATGGACTACCTGATCTGGAACGAGATTCCCACCGTCATCGGCAACCTCGTCGGTGGCCTGACCTTCGTGGGGCTGACGCTGTACTCGACGCATTACAAGACGGCGCCCAAGCGCAAGGCCAGCTGACAACCAGTCACGCATCGCTTCGATGCTGATGCCCACGCACAAGGCGCTGCGCGTGACGCTCGGCCAGCACTCGCTGGCCAAGCCCGGCGCAGTCAACCAGGACTTCCACGGTGCGATGCTGCCCGAGGGAACGCTGCGCATGTCCAAGGGCATCGCGGTGGCGCTCGCCGATGGCATCGGCTCCAGCCGCGTGAGCCAGGTGGCGAGCGCGGCGGCGGTGCGGGGTTTCCTCGACGACTACTACGCGACCTCCGATGCGTGGTCGGTGCGCCGCGCGGCCCAGCGGGTGCTGAGCGCCACCAACTCGTGGCTGCACGCGCAGACGATGCGCAGCGATGCGCGCTTCGACAAAGACAGCGGCTACGTCTGCACCTTCAGCGCGCTCGTCTTCAAGGGGCGCGACGTGCACATGCTGCACGTGGGCGATGCGCGCATCCATCGCCTGCATCCGAACGGGCTGGAGCAGCTCACCGAAGACCACCGGGTGCATCTGTCCTCGGTCGAGTCGTACCTCGGGCGCGCACTCGGTGCGGGGCCGAACGTGGAGATCGACTACCGCTGCTGGGAGGCGGAGGTGGGCGAGGTCTACCTGCTGGCCACCGATGGCGCCTACACGCACCTCGATGCCGCCGCAGTGCACGACGCGATCGCGCGGTGCGGTGACGATTTCGACGCGGCCGCACGCCTGCTCACGGAGGCCGCGCAGGCCCGCAGCAGCGATGACGACTGCACGGTGCAGCTCGTGCGCATCGACGAACTGCCGCTGGCCGACGCCGCACCGCTGCCCCTGCAGCGCGAAGGCCTCGCCATCGCGCCGCCGCTTGCGCCCCGAACCCGCTTCGAGGGCTTCACGCTCGTGCGCGAACTCCATGTGAGTTCGCGCAGCCACGTGCACCTGGCGGTGGACGACGCGAGCGGACAGCAGGTCGTGCTGAAGCTGCCCTCGGTCGATCTGCGCGACGACCCGGAATACCTCGACCGCTTCGTGCTCGAAGAGTGGGTGGCGCGGCGCATCGACAACGTGCATGTGCTCAAGGCAAGCGCCATCGACCGCACGCGCGGCCACCTGTACGTCGCCATGGAATATGTCGACGGCCAGACGCTCGCGCAGTGGATGGTCGACAACCCCAAGCCGTCGCTCGACAGCGTGCGCCGCATCGCCGAGCAACTCGCGAGCGGGCTGCAGGCGCTGCACGGCAGGGAGATGCTGCACCAGGACGTGCGCCCCGAGAACGTGATGATCGACCGCACCGGCACCGTGCGGATCATCGACCTCGCGACGACCCATGTGGCGGGGCTCGCCGATGGGGCGGGGGAGGGGCGTCCGCTTGCGATCACCGGCACGCTGCAGTACACCGCGCCCGAATACTTCACCGGCCATGGCGGCAGTGCGCGGTCTGACCTGTTCTCGATGGCGGTGATCGTCTACCAGATGCTCACGGGCCAGTTGCCGTACGGGCTGCAGGTGTCGCGGGTTCGGTCGCCCGCCGATGTGAACCGGCTGCGCTATGTGCCGGTTCGCCACCTGCGGCCCGACCTGCCCGAGTGGGTCGATGCGGTGCTGCAGAAGGCGCTGAATCCGAATCCGCTCAAGCGGCAGGAGGCCGTGTCGGAGCTTGCGCACGACCTCCGCGCGCCGGGGCAGGAGTTTCTGCGTGTGCGCATGCCACCGCTGATCGAGCGGCACCCCGTGCGCTTCTGGCAGACGACCACGGCGTTGCTGGCCATCGTGTCGGTGGTGCTGCTCGGGGTGTTGGTCCTGGGGCGGTGAGGTTGCGGGGGTTACAGCGGCGTCAAGCCGACGATCGAAGACCTCAGCACGGCGCCGCGTTGACTTTGTCCACCGCCAGACGCAGCGACTGCATCGTGGCCTCTGTCGTCTCGATGCGGCGCTGCAACTCCTCGTTCACCAGCCGCATCAGCGCGCTCAGTTCAGTGCGGATGGGGTAGACATCTTCCGAGTCGCTCGCAAGCTGCGGATCGACGAGCTTCTCGATGCACGCATAGGCGAGCCGCACGTCGTGCAGGCTGTCGATGTCGTCGCAGGCCCGCAGCGCGAGCAATGCGGCGCTGTGAGGGTCGAAGGGTTCGGGGGACGGGGGAACGTGAGCCATGCATGGCCTCCAAGGGTTTCGATTTACTGAAACCGACGCACCCGAGTCCAATCGAGGGCGGCGGCTCGACGGGTTGGACTACCGGGAAACCACTTGCGTGAAACCGGCCGGGCTCGCGCCCGCCCATCGAGCCGCCTAAAAAGGTTGCACGAATGAGAAAGCCGCAGTCCTTGCGGTAGCTGCGGCTTTCGTCGCAGTGATTTCAACGGGAGTCCAATCCCGATCACGCCTGTTTTTGACGTGACGGGGCGCAGTATAGCTACGCGGATGTGTTGGCTTTTGCAGCCCCCGCGACCTCCGCCACGAACGGCGATTGAGATCAAGACGAACCCGCAATCCGTTCACGCTGAGCTTGTCGAAGCGCCGCGCGAGCATTCGGCAATGCAGGGGATGGGCGTGTTGCACCAAGTCAGTCGTCGAGACGAGCTGTTTCCGCGAACTGGCAGTGCAGATCAGGGGCAGCTTGGCGTCCCAACGCTCTCGTTGGAGCGTCCGCTTGCAGCGACTGCCGTCGTTCAAATCGTCGAACTCGCCGCCAATAGCTGTCGCTCAGTACCCGGCAGCAGCCAAGGGTCGGTTGAACGAAGACACCAATAGCCAGGGGCAGCAGTACGGAGCAGCCCGCACGTTGGGCCAGTAGTTGTGGATTGGGCTTTGCGAGCGGTGGCGGACGTGGCTAAACCTTCCACCACAAAATTCATGAAGATCTCGTCCACCTCATCCATTCGCTCAAGGGTCAAGCTGTGTTGAGTTTGAGGTCATGGTCTTCCCTGGGACCCATTGCTAGGTGCCAGCATTGCAGACCCCCGCGTGCTCTTGATCAGATTTTCCCAGATCGAAATCAAGACGCAGACGCTTAGCACTGCCTCGGATGAGCTGGCCATTTACCAAGACCATGCGTTGTGTTGCGCACCGTCACGCACTAGACTGGCCGTTACTTAAAAATACTGAGATTACAAATGACAAAGGACCTTCTCGCCGAGCTTTCCACCTTAATCGATGAGACAAAAAGGCGCTCAGGAAATGAAGCTGAGACGCGGCATCGAATAATCGATTTTATTATTCATAACGCCTTATCTTGGCCAAAAAATCGCGTCAAGGTTGAAGAATTTATTCGGCCAGGATTTGCTGATTATGTGCTCACAAAGCAGGACGGTTCGCATTTACTTTTTATTGAAGCGAAGCGTGAGGGTATATATTTTCAATTGCCGATTCCACATGCAAATGGAGAGGTTTCTTGCTATTTAAGCATCGCAAAACTCCTTACAGATGAGGCCATTAAAAGTGCGATGGATCAGGTGCGAAACTATTGCATCGACACCGGCTGTGAGTATGCTTGCGTGACAAACGGGCATGAATGGATTTTCTTCAAAACTTTTGAAAAGGGAAAGCGCTGGGATCAACAAAACGCCTTTGTTGCTCGGAGCCTGAATTTCTTTCTTCGAGAGTACACAAAAGCTCGGAACTCGTTTTCTTTCACGGCAATTGTCGATCACGCGGCGCTTCATGCGGCGCTGAGTACGAGTGCTCCAAAAGATCGAGGCATTTATTACCCCAGAGAGAAAATTACATCGTACTCCCATCCAATTAAGGCAAATTGGCTTGCAGCAAAAATCAGACCGCCCATTAACTACTATTTTGGGACAATAAGTGATTCAGACACCGACTTCATGGAGCGGTGCTACGTGTCGCAACGAGAGTATCAGGATACTACTGATGGCATGCGGTCACTCATACACGATTCCATTTCTCCGTATTTTGAGAATTATGGTGTGCAGCAATTGGACGATACAGGGAAGGGTGGCCGGCTAGGGGGACGACTTACTAAGAATCTAAAGAATAATTTAAAAGGTGAGGTGCTCGTTTTGTTCGGAGGCAAAGGAGCTGGAAAATCTACTTTTATCAAACGGCTTCTCCATCACAATCCTCCTCGCTGGCTCCTCGAAAACGCCCACTCTTGCATTCTCGATCTTCTGAATGTGTCCGAAGATACAAATACAATTCGCGATACGACTTGGAACCGCCTCGTCAGTGCACTTGACAGCGAAAAACTGCTGGCGGGCTCAAGAGAGCAATTGCTTAGAGATCTTTTTAGCGACAGATTCGAAATAGCAAGAAAACAAGATTTGGCTGGTTTAAATGAGGCGTCCGAGATATATAACTCTCAGCTCAATTTGTTGGTCAGCTCTTGGAAAAGCGACTGGGCATACTGCGCCACTCGACTTGTTGAGCATTGGAGAATTAAAGGACGCGGGGCTATTGTTGTTGTTGACAATACCGACCAATACGCCTCTAAAGTTCAAGACTTCTGTTTTATCTTGGCTCAAGAAATTGCAAACACGCTCGGTTGCGTTGTTCTAATTTCCATGCGTGAAGAGAGATTCTATGACTCCAAGATTCACGGAGTACTCGATGCTTATCAGAATGCGGGTTTCCATATCAGCTCACCTCGACCAGCCGAAGTGTTTAGAAAGCGCCTTGAGTATACGGTCCGATTGCTTGATAACCCCGCACTCCCCGCCCCACTTCTCGCAGAATTCGACGCGAATTTTACTCGCGCAACGTCGACCTATTTATCGATACTGGCGAAAGACTTTATCAATGACTCGTCACCTTTGAATGGTTTTTTGACCGCCTGTGCTCACGGTGACATACGGCTTTCACTTGATCTATTTCGCGCATTTTTGCTTTCTGGGTATACCAATGTGGACGAAATGATCGCCAATTCACATTGGACTTTTCAGATTCACCAAGTCATAAAGCCGGTCATGATTCCAGACCGATATTTTTACGACGAATCACTAAGCCGCATACCAAATCTATTTCAACTTCGTACTCCAAGGCAATCTTCGCATTTCACGGCTCTCCGAATACTGCGCCGGCTTAGTAAGGGCCAGGACAAGGGCTCGCCGTCCTATTTTGATGTGGCCGAGTTGCGCGGCTATTTCGCGGAAACCTTTGGAATGCTGGACGATTTTGAAAAAAACACTGATACTCTTCTTAAGCATGGTTTTGTTGAGGCGAATAATCGACTGGATGCCTATTCGGACTCAGTGGATAGTGTCAAGATTACTCGGTATGGCACATACATGATTGAGGAGTTGGCTTGGAATTTTACTTATTTAGATCTTGTTTGCACCGATTGCGGAATTTTCGATGAACAGGTAAGTAACTATCTCACTGAGGCAGCGAAAGAAGAATACTCTTTATTTTTAAAAGGCGAGAGAGTCGAGCGTGTCAAAGTTCGACTTGAGAGAGTTGAGGAATTTATTAAATACCTCGAGGAGGAAGAGAAACGTGAAAGAGATTTGTATTCTCTTGGCATGCCTGTTGAAGAGATGTTTACTTCCAAAATACGTGCAACCTTTGACGGCGAAAAAAATCGAGTCCTTCGGAGTGCAAAACGCCAAACTGTGCGCCGAGAGCGAAATTGGGGGAAATAAGCATTTGTTCGCGTGTATCTGGCGAGACCATGTTGCGCACGGTTGAAAGCATGGAGCGTTCGCATCTGCAGCCCTCGGTCGAGGACTAATGCAGGGTTCGGCGACTGGCGCGTAATTAATGCGGACTCTAAGCGGGGTAGAGCAATGCCCGCGCTCGGCTGAATTGCCGTGCCCTGTCGCCCGGATCATCGGCAACCCATTGGCTACTGGGCTCCAGGTCTGGTTCGAGCGGCAGCACCAATTCGAGTTCGAGGCAAGAACTTCGCACTCGAATGTCCAAGTTCAGTCTGAAGCAGGCATAAGCCGAGCCAGCCGAGTGTCGGCTTCCGGCCGACCGCCGAGATCTAGGCCCTGGAGCGAAAAGGCTAGAGGTGGTCAGGGTGTCATGCCCGACCGCACCCGCCCCTCCAGCAACCCCCTCAAAAACCCCCAAGGGAAAATTCCCCGGTCGTGCCCATCGCTGAACACGAACTGCACGCCATAGGCCCCGACCGGCTGTATGTCCGCGAGTTGCACGTCGTCACCCGCATTGCCATCGCCCCCAGCCGCCCGCAGCACCTTGCAATCCGCACAAGGACAACTGGCCCGCAGCATCCGGTACGTCGCCAGATACCGCTCCCCATCGCCCCAGCAAAACTCCAGCGCGGCCCGCGCGCGGTGATCGACGATGGACTCAGGCGCCATGGGCCGCCTTGTTGCCGATCTGCACGATGGCCAGCCGGGCCGATTTGCGCACTTCGGGATCGGGATCGTCCGCGGCAAGTTCGAGTGCGGGCAGCGCCCCTGCATCGCCGATGTCGCCCAGCGCCAGCGCGGCTTCCTTGCGCAGGTTGCTGATGCTGTGGCCCAGCGCCGCGAGCAGCGGCGTGACGCTCTCGGCGCTGCGCAGGCGCCCCAGGCTGCGTGCCGCACGCAGGCGCACCTGCCAGTAGTCGTCGTCCAGCGCCACCAGCAGCGCTGCGGTCGCGGCGGGTTGCTGCAGCTTGCCGAGTGCGGTGGCCGCTTCTTCGCGCACCTGCCAGCTCGCATCGCGCAGCGCGGTTTCCAGCGCGATGCGCGCATCGGCATCGCCCGCCGCAAAGGCCAGCGCGCCCACGGCCGCGCGGCGCACTTCGTCCACCGGGTCGGAGGCGGCAAGGGCGGCCAGCGCAGGCAGCGCGGGCGCATGTTTCAGGTAGCCGAGCACGCCGATGGCTTCGCGGCGCAGGGCGATGGCGTCGGCGGTGTCCTGGGTGGCGCGCGGCTCCTGCAGCACCGCCAGCGCGGGGCCGGCGCTGGCGGGCACGCGCAGTTCGCGCAGCGCACGCAGCACGGCGGCGCGCACCCGCGCGGGGCCGGTGCCCGCATGCGGCAGCAGCCAGGCGGCCGATGCGGGTTCCTTCAGTTCGGCCAGGCTGTGGGCGGCGGCTTCGCGCACTTGCGCATCGGCGTCGTCGAGCGCCACCGCCAGCCCTTCGACGGCGCACTGGTTCTCCATGGTTTCGAGCGCCAGCGCCGCGGCGGCGCGCACGGCCGGTGTGTCGTCGCGCAGGGCCGCGACCAGCAGCGGCGTGTGGGCCTCGTCGGACAGGTCGCCCAGGTCCATCACCGCGATGCGGCGCACTTCGGCATCGGGGGAGGCCAGGCGTTCGGCAATGGCCTGCAGTTCGGGGTCGTCGAGGAGCGAGGAAGTCATTCTTTGTTTGTTTGTTTGTTTTTCTAGATGGCAAAGCGCAGTTGCGCAGCGGTGGGGGCGGCGCCGAGCGGCGTGAGGCGTTCCAGCGGTTCGCTGGCGCCCGCATGCGGATGCAGCAGTTGCAGGCAGCGCCGCTTGAGCGCGGTGAATTCGGAAGAAGTGACCAGCGACGGATCGCGCGGCCGGGGAAAGTCGAGCGCGAACTCGGCGACGATGCGCCCCGGCCGCGGCCCCATCACGAGCACGCGGTCGCCGAGGAACAGCGCCTCGTCGATGTCGTGGGTGATGAAGACGATGGTGGTGCGCACGCGCGCCCAGGCGTCGAGCAACTGGCGCTGCATCATCAGCCGCGTCTGCGCATCGAGCGCGCCGAAGGGCTCGTCCATCAGCATCACGCGCGGGTGGTTGATGAGCACCCGCGCGATCTCCGCGCGCTGCTGCATGCCGCCCGAAAGCTGCGAGGGATAGAAGCCCGCGAAGTCGTCCAGGCCCACGAGGCGCAGCATCTCGTGCGCCCGCGCATGGCGCTCGCGGCGGCCGACGCCCTGCATCTTCAGGCCGAAGGCGACGTTGTCGAGCACCTTCTTCCAGGGGAAGAGCGTGTGGTGCTGGAACACGAGGCCGCGGTCGGGATGCGGTCCGCGAACGGGCTCGCCGTCCACGTGGATCACACCGCTCGCAGGCGTCAGGTGGCCGGCGAGCGCGCCGAGCAGCGTCGACTTGCCGCAGCCCGAAGGCCCGAGCAGGCAGACGAATTCGCCGGGCTCCACGTGCAGCGTGATGTCCTGCACTGCATCGAAGGCCTGCGCGCCCTGGCCGAGGCGCACGCACAGGTCGTCGATGGCGATGCGGCCGGTTTGCACATCGGCCTTCATGCGCGTTTCTCCTGCACGGCGCGCCAGGGCATGAGCGACTGGCCGACGCGGCGCACGAGCGCGCTGCTGCCCATGCCGAGCACGCCGATGAAGAGCATGCCGACCACGATGTCCGCGTAGTTCTGGATCGTGTACGACATCCACGTGTAGTAGCCGATGCCGAACTGGCCCGAGATCATCTCGGCCGTGACGAGGCAGAACCACGCGGTGCCCATGCCGATGGCAAGGCCGGTGACCACGCTCGGCAGCGCGCCCGGCAGGATCACTTCGCGGAACACCGCGAGGCGGCCCGCGCCCAGGCTGCGCGCCGAAGCGACGAGGCGCGCATCCACCGCCTCCACGCCGTGCACGGTGTTGAGCAGCACGGGGAATAGCGCGCCGATGAATGTGATGAAGACCATCGAGGCTTCGGACGACGGAAACATCAGGATGGCCAGCGGAATCCACGCGACGGCGGGAATCGGCCGCAGCACTTCGAGCGGCGGCAGCAGCGTGTCCTCGGCCCAGCGGGCGCGGCCTATCGCGAGGCCCAATGCCACGCCAGCGATGGCCGCGAGCCCGAAGCCGATGAACACGCGGCGCAGGCTCGCCGAAAGATGCTGCAGCACCAGCGGCGACTGCACCAGCGACCACGCCGACTCGGCCACCTCGCGCGGCGGCGGCACGTTCTGGAAGGTGATGAAGCCCAGGTTCATGCGCTCGCGCGTGGCGAGGTGCCATGCGAGCACGCACAGGAGCAGGGCGGCGATGCGCCATGTGGCGCGCGGCATGGCGCGCAGGTTGCTATGGAGGGAGTTGGTCATTGGAGACCTTTGAGCGTGGTTATGTTTCGCGACCAGCCAACACAAACCGTTCGGGCTGAGCCTGTCGAAGCCTCGCGCAGCGCTTCGACAAGCTCAGCGTGAACGGTTTCTTCTCAGCGTGAACGGTTTGTTCTCAGCGTGAACGGTTTCTTCTCAGCATGAACGGATTGTTCTCAGCGTGAACGGTTTCTTCTCAGCATGAACGGATTGTTTGTTCTCGGACGCAACTTGCAGGGAGGGTGAACGTCACGGTATGTTTTGCGACCAGCCAACACAAACCGTTCGGGCTGAGCCTGTCGAAGCCTTGCGCAGCGCTTCGACAAGCTCAGCGTGAACGGTTTGTTCTCAGCGTGAACGGATTCTTCTCAGCGTGAACGGATTGCTTTTTCTCGGACGCATCTTGTGTGGAGGTGAACGTCGCGGACGGACGAGGCGTCAACCGGCCAGCGCGGCGCGCACGGTGGCGAAGTCCGTCACCTTGCCGCCGTTCTTCGCGGCCCAGCCCTCGGCCTGGTCCTTGAGCAGGAAGGCATCGACCTCGCCCTTGGCGCCGAGCACGAACCACGCATCGGCCGCCAGCAGCTTGTTGCCGCTGTTGCGGTCTTGCGCATAGACCACGCGCGCCTTCTTGCCCGACTTCTCCAGCTTCTGCAGGTCGGCGAACGCGTTCTCGGGCGAGGCGTAGTGGCGCACCAGCGGCTCACCGGCCACCCACACTTGGGCCACGCGGCTCACATCGGTGATGGGCTTGCCGGTCGATGCATCTTTCGCGACCAGCGGGGCGCGGGCGTAGTTCTTCAGTTGCTTGTCGTAGTCGAGGCCCGCCTCCTTGAAGGCGGTGCGGATGTAGCCGTCCTGCACGAAGGCATTGGCGTCGATGTCGTTGTCGGTGCGCTTCAACAGGCGCAGCGTGTCGAGCGATGTCTTCACCGCCTGGCGGTACTCGGGCTTCCAGCTCAGGTCGCGCGTCTGCAGGCCGAGCGGGCCGTGGAAGAGGTAGTTGACCTCCGCCTCGATGCCCGTGACCTTGGCGATCAGCTCGCTGTATTTCTCGGGCTCGGCGGCCACGAGGCGGTCGGCTTCCAGCGCGGCGCGCAAGTAGGCGGTAACGACCTCGGGGTACTTCTTCGCATACTCCTCGTCGACCAGGCTGCCGTGGAAGGTGGGCGCATTCGCTTGCGAGCCGTCGTAGATCTTGCGGGCGAAGCCGCGGTACGGGAACAGCTCGGCGAAGGGCACGAAGTCCGCATGCGCCTCGACCTTGCCGGCCTGCAGCGCCGGGCCGGCCACTTCGGGCGCCTGGGTCGTGATGTTCACGTCCTTCAGCGGGTCCCAGCCTTGCGCTTGGATCGCGCGCAGCAGCATGCCGTGCGAGGTGGAGGCGAAGGGCACCGAGATGGTCTTTCCCTTGAGTTCGGCGATCGACTGCACTTTCGAGTCCTTCGGCACCACGATGCCGTTGCCGCTGCCGGTGGTGCTGCCCGAGAGCACGGTGATGAAGATGCTCTTGCGCCCCGCCTTCTGGAAGGCCGCACCGTTGAAGCTGCCCGGAAAGTCGGCCATCGAGCCGAGGTCGAGCTTGCCCGCGACCATCTCGTTGGTCAGCGGTGCGCCTGAGGTGAAGTTCTTCCACTCGATCTGGTACTGCGCGTCCTTGTACTTGCCGGTGCGCGGCAGGTATTTGTCGAGCAGCTTCAGCTCGCGGATCAAGAGGCCGCCGGTGGCGCAGTTGATCGTGGTGTCCTGCGTGCCGATGGCGATGCGGATGGTCTCGGCCTGCACAGCGGGAAGGGTCAGCATCAGGCCGAAGGTCGCGCTCCACAGCGCCAAGGTTCTCTGGGTCTTCATCGTGGTTGCTCCGGTTTGAAATTCAACGGCCGCGGCTCAGCGCAGCAGGTAGGGGATGTCGACGGTGACTGCGCCGGTGGGGCAGTCCTTCTCGCAAGGCATGCAGTACCAGCACTCGTCGAACTTCATGTAGGCCTTTCCTTTGCTGAGGTCGATGGCGAGCACGTCGAGCGGGCAGACGTCCACGCAGACGGTGCAGCCCTTGTGGGCGATGCACTTGTCTTCGTCGATGCGCACGGGCACGCTGGTGGGAGTGAGGGCGATTGGCATGTGGGGTTCTCGTTCTTCGTGGGTGTCAGGCCGCGACGGGCTCGCGTACGGCTGCCGGCACGCGCAGGTGCTGGTAGGCCGACATCTCGTGCGCATCGAGCGGCACGATGTACGGATCGACCGGGCGCTTGAAGCTCACCATCGCGTCGCCTTGCTTCTGCAACTGCGTGTGGCAGAACCAGTCGCGGTCGTTGCGCTCGGGGAAATCCACGCGGTGGTGATAGAGGCCCCAGCGGCTCTCGGTGCGGTAGAGCGAGGCGCGCGCGGCCATCTCGGCGCAATCGCGGATCGCGTGCACTTCCATCGCGCGCATCAGCTCGTGCGGGCCGGGGGCGGCGAGCTGTTCGAGGTCTTCGTGGATCTGCTCGAAGCGCGAGAGGCCGATCTCCATCTTCCGCGTGACCTTGGGCGGCTGCAGGTAGTCGTTGACCATGCGGCGCAGCTTGTATTCGACCTGCGTGGGCGGGAGACCCCCGCTGCGAAGGAGGGGGGCGCTGACACGGGCGTGCTCGCGTGCGACCTGTTCTTCATCGAGCGCGGGCAGCTCGTTCTCCGCGCAATGCTGGGCTGCGCTTTCACCGGCGAGGCGGCCGTAGACGAAGGCGCCGAGCATGTAGTTGTGCGGCACGCAGGCGAGGTCGCCCGCGGCGTGCAGGCCCGGCACCGTGGTGCGCGCGTGTTCATCCACCCACACGCCCGAGGCCGAGTGGCCGCTGCACAGGCCGATCTCGGAGATGTGCATCTCCACCATCTGCTCGCGGTAGTCGGTGCCGCGCCCCGCGTGAAAGCGCCCGCGGCTCGGGCGTTCGTTGGTGTGCAGGATCTGCTCGATGGTGGCGATGGTCTCCTCGGCCAGGTGGCTCAGCTTGAGAAAGACCGGGCCGTTGCCGCCCTGGAGCTCGTTGTAGAACTCCATCATCATCTGGCCGCTCCAGTAGTCGCACTCGATGAAGCGCTCGCCCTTGTTGTTGGTGGTGTGGCCACCGAAGGGGCCGGTCACGTAGGCGCAGGCGGGGCCGTTGTAGTCCTTGATGAGCGGGTTGATCTGGAAGCACTCGATGCCCGAGAGCTCCGCGCCCGCGTGGTAGGCCATGCTGTAGCCGTCGCCCGCGTTGGTCGGGTTCTCGTAGGTGCCGAAGAGGTAGCCGGAGGCGGGCAGCCCGAGCCGGCCGGCCGCGCCTGTGGCGAGCACCACCGATTTCGCGCGGATCACATGGAACTCGGCCGTGCGGCAGTCGAAGGCCATCGCGCCCGCGACGCTGCCGTCGGCCGCCGTCAGCAGGCGCGTGACCACGAGGCGCTGCGACATCTCCACGCGCGTGCGCTTGAGGCGCCGATACAGCACGTTCTTGATGTTGTGGCCTTCGGGCATCGGCAGCACGTAGGTGCCCATGTGGTGGACCTTCCGCATCGCGTAGTCGCCGGTCTCGTCCTTCTCGAA
Source organism: Variovorax paradoxus EPS (assembly GCF_000184745.1). NCBI lineage: Bacteria > Pseudomonadati > Pseudomonadota > Betaproteobacteria > Burkholderiales > Comamonadaceae > Variovorax > Variovorax paradoxus. The sequence goes on from NC_014931.1 coordinate 2,687,792, forward strand.
CTTGACGCCCCAGCGGTCGAGCTCCTCGATCATCGAATAGCTGTTGCGCGCATAGGCCATCACCGTCTTCTGGTTGACGATGCCGTCGTTGGCGGTGGTGATCTCTTTTACGTATTGCTCGGGCGTGGCGAAGCCGGGCACGACCGCGTTGTTCAGCCCGTCCATCCCCATCGAGATGGCGCCGCTGCGCTTGACGTTGGCTTTCTCCAGCAGCAGCACTTCGAGCTTGGGGTTGGCTTCCTTGGCCTTGACGGCCGCCATCGGCCCGGCCGTGCCGCCGCCGATGACCAGCACGTCGACCGTGCGGGTGATGATGTTCATGGGGTGTCCTTCGTGGGATGACTGCGGGCGATGCGAAGCCGGTGCTGGAACGCATCGCCGCGGAAATAGAGGTCTTCGAAATCGAGCGGCGCGCCGTCGGCCGTGTGGGTGAGGCGCTCCACGCGCAGCACCGCGGTGCCTTCGGGAACGTCCAGCGAACGTGCGAGCAATTCGTCGGCGAGCATCGCGTCGATCTGCAGGTCGGCGTGGCCGAGCGCGATGCCGTAGTCGTTCTCCAAAATCAGGAAGATGTCGCGCCCGGCGAGGTCCGCCTGCCGCAATCGCTCGCCGATGGCGTGGGGCAGGTAGGTCACCTCATAGGACACCGGGGCGCGGTTCAGATGCCGCACACGCTTGATCTGTGCAACCGGCGTGCCCTCCGCCAGGCCCAGGCGCTGCGCCACGCGCGGCGAGGCGGGCACGGTCTTATGGCTCGTGACCTGATTGCGGATCTCGTAGCCCATGCGGCCCATCGACTCGGCAAAGCCTTCGAGCTGTGCGAGCTGCTGGAACGCCTTGGGCTTGGCGACGAAGGTGCCCTTGCCCGGGATCTTGAAGATCAGGTTCTCACGCTGCAGGTCGCTGAGCGCCTGCCGCACCGTGATGCGGCTGACCTTGAAGAGCGCGACCATTTCGCTTTCGGAAGGCAGTTGCGCATGCGGCGCGTAGGTGCCGTCGAGGATGCGTTCGCGCAGCGTTTCGCGCACCTGGGTGTAGAGCGGAACGGGTGAAAAGGCGATGGGCTCGAGCGCCGGAGCAGAAGACATGCGGCTGACTTGTTATGACCAGTTGAAACAGGTCGGATGCTAGTCAGGGGGGCTTCTTTCGTTAAAGAACGAAAACGTGCTTCGATATTTGGAAATTGCTGTGGTGATGCCGGAACGGGGAGAGCGGTGCGATCCAGCTGGGGCGCCCATTTCGTCCGACAGGCGCCCGATGCGGGGCGCTGTTCGTTCCTCTGTAGAATCCGGCGCTGGCCGACAACCCGTGGAATCAACGGGTTGCAAATGCGGGTGTAGTTCAATGGCAGAACGGCAGCTTCCCAAGCTTCATACGAGGGTTCGATTCCCTTCACCCGCTCCAGCTAGTCACTCATGTTTTCTCATGTTGACTCAAAGGCTAATCGGATCAACGACTTAGCTCACTCGCTTCTCTCGTGACCGCCCATGCTCGCTCATTGCAGCGCGCCGGATGAAGGGGTGCAACACGGGGAACGAAGGCACATTTGCCTCCGGTTGAGAAGCTTGTCCCCCTAGCCATCGCCAGGTATCGGATAGCGAGGTCCGAGCCATGCTCGCGCCGGCTAGCGGAACTGGTTGCCGATCCATGCCCCGGCGTGGCTGATGTAACCGCGCACGCCATCGCGCACGACCTCCAGCACCGCGGGGTCGAACGACGCATCTATCTCGTCATAGACCGGATCAATGACCGTATCGCCCGAGGCATCGATGGCGCCCCACTTTCCGTTGGTGTGCAGAAAGATGGCAAGCCCTGCATAGCTGAAGCCCGACACGTCGTCGAAGCCCGGGTCGATCATCAGCTCTCCAGCCGTGTCGATGAAGCCCCATCGTTTCCCGATGCGAACCTTGGCGAGGCCGTTCGCAGCGAAGCCGGCGGCTTCCGCGTAGCGCGCAGGAATGCGCGTCTCGCCCCCGCTGCCCATGTAGCCATACCGATGGTTGCCGGCCTTGAAGGTCGCGAGCCCGCACGCATCGAATTCGCTGAACTCCTTGAATGCCGGGCGAAGCGCTTCGTTGCCGGCGACGTCGACGAAGCCGCGATAGCCGGCGCGCCTGACCTTGGCGAGGCCGTTGGCGGCGAATGCGCCGATGCCGTCATAGATCGCCGATATCACCATTTCTCCCCGCACGTCGATGCAACCGCTGGTGCCATCTTCCGTGCGGACCACCGCGAGACCGCCATCGTCGAACGAGCGGGCATGTTCGAAGTCCGCAGGGAAGATCTTGTTCCCCGCAGCGTCCACGAAGGCGTGTCGGAAGAACTGGGCGCGATCGAGGATTACCGTGGCGATGCCCTGTGTCGAGAAATCTTCGGCCTGGTGGAACGACGGACCGACGACGACGCGGCCGGTCCGATCGATGAATCCATAGCCGCTCTCGCTGTTCGGATCCAGGTGGGCGACGGCCAGACCATTTGCGGCGAAAGGCCCGACGCTGTGGAACTGCGGCGGCACAACGATTTCGCCTGCGATATCGATGAACCCAAACAGGCCGCTCTCGGCGGATCTGACAGGAAGCATGGATCGTTTCTCGGTTGCCGGGAGTCGGTGATGGTGGAGCGGCTTTGCGCACAGTATGGCTGTCGTTGCGACATGGTCCCGACCCGTTTCACTGCAGCCTTGTCGTCCATTGCCCGCGCAGCAATTTGCCGGCGATCGAACAGGCGCGCTTCCAGCATCTCTTCGATGCATCTCCTGCTGACGGTACTTGGCTTCCGCCACGTGCAGGTACCTGCTGAAGTACCGACAAATTCCGTAGGCCCGTGCTACGCACCGACATAGCAAGAGGCAAAGAAAAAACCCGCCACCCCTGTGAGAAGTGCGAGTTCCGAGGCAGCGTGGAGCTGCGTGAAATAAGGGATTGGCCTGCCCGGAGGGGATCGAACCCCCGACAACCTGCTTAGAAGGCAGGTGCTCTATCCAACTGAGCTACGGGCAGATTCCGGGCCGGACAGAAGCAAAAACGAAAACACTTAAAAGAAAACTTGGTCGGGGCGAAAGGATTCGAACCTTCGACCCTCTGGTCCCAAACCAGATGCGCTACCAGGCTGCGCTACACCCCGACAAGCCTTCGATTCTAGCCCGGATATCGACCGGTTCCGGGTTTTCTCAACGTTTCTCGTATTGAGTCTTGCCGAAAAGAACCTGGCGCTCCTTGTCGCCGGTGAGCGGCTGGCGCAGATCGGCCAGCACTTTCACGCCGCGCTGCACGGCCGGACGCTCGGCGATGCCGTCGAACCAGGCCTTCAGGTGCGGGAAATCGGTGAGGGTGATGCCCTGGTTTTCCCAGCTGCGCAGCCACGGGAAGATGGCGATGTCGGCAATCGAATAGCTCTTGCCGGCGATGAACTTGTTCTTGGACAACTGCTTGTCGATCACGCCGTAGATGCGCTTGGCTTCGTTGGTGTAGCGGTCGATCGCATAGGCAATTTTTTCGGGCGCGTACAGACGGAAGTGATGCGCCTGGCCGAGCATCGGGCCGACGCCGCCCATCTGGAACATGAGCCACTGCAGCACGTCATAACGTTCGCGGTCGCCGGTGGGCAGGAACTTGCCGGTCTTGCCCGCGAGGTAGACCAAGATCGCGCCCGATTCGAACAGCGAGATCGGCTTGCCGTCCGGACCGTCGGGGTCGGTGATGGCGGGGATCTTGTTGTTGGGGCTGATCTGGAGGAACTCGGGCGCGAACTGGTCGCCCTTGCCGATGTTCACCGGGTGTGCGCGGTAGGGCAGGCCGCACTCCTCCAACATGACGTGAACCTTGTGGCCGTTGGGCGTGGGCCAGGAATAGACCTCGATGGGCGATGCAGGCATGTCTCGGGCTCCGGAAGGGGATGGGTATGAGGGGAGGGCCGCAGCATATACGTGCGATTCCAAACCCGTGCCGGCGCGGGAATTCGCCTTGCGGCAGCGCCTTTCAGCCCACCTGCAACTGGTGCGCGTTGCACCACATCCAGTCTTCGCCGGGCTCTAGCGACTGGATGACCGGATGCCCCTCGGCCTGCGAATGCCGCGTGGCGTGGCGGTTCTTCGAGGAGTCGCAGCAGCCCACATGGCCGCAGTGCACGCACAGGCGCAGATGGACCCAGGTGTCGCCGGTCTTCAGGCAGTCTTCGCAGCCGCGCGCGGTGTGCGGTTGGGCGATGGTGGCGGGCACGTGGTCGCAAGCTTTGATGGGCACCGAAGAACTCCTTGATATCTGATTGAGGGGGTGAGTGGCGTCAGGCCACGGCTGTCGTCTGCGACAGGTGCTGATGAATCAGCGCCACAGCCGCCGCACCTTCGCCGATCGCGCCACCCACGCGCTTGACCGAACCCGAGCGCACATCGCCTACGGCGAAAACGCCGGGCACGCTGGATTCGAGCGCCGTGGCCGGCCGCGCCGGAAAACCGCTGCTCGCCGCCGCGCCGGTCAGCACGAAACCGTGCTTGTCGACCGCGACCGCGCAGCCCTCGAGCCACGAGGTCTCGGGTTCGGCGCCGACGAACAGGAAGATGTTGCGTGCCGGGCAGTCGTGCTCGTTGCCGCTCGTGTGGCAGCGCCACGTCGCGCCGGTGAGGCCTTCGTCGGAACTGCCATGCAGGCGCACGAGTTCGGTGTGGGGCTGCAGTTCGATGTTGGGCGTGGCCTCGATGCGGTCGATGAGGTAGCGCGACATGCTGGCGGCGAGCGACGGTCCGCGCACCAGCACGTTCACCTTGGCCGCATGGCGCGAGAGGAACACCGCCGCCTGGCCCGCCGAGTTGCCACCGCCGACCAGCGCCACTTCCTGCTGCGAGCAGATCTTCGCTTCGATGGCCGAGGCCCAGTACCAGATGCCGCGGCCTTCGAATTCGGCAAGGCGCGGCACGTCGGGGCGCCGGTAGCGCGCGCCGCTCGCAATGACCACCGTGCGCGCGTGGATCGTGCGGCCATCGGCCAGCGCGATGCCGAGGCTTTCGCGCTCGTTCTCGCGCGAGCAGTCGAGCGAGGTTACCTTCGCCGGGATCAGCATCTCGACGCCGAACTTCTGCGCCTGCACGAACGCTCGTCCCGCAAGCGCTTGCCCCGAGATGCCGGTCGGAAAACCCAGGTAATTCTCGATGCGCGCGCTGGCGCCGGCCTGGCCGCCGAAGGCGCGGCAGTCGAGCACGATCACGCGCAGGCCTTCGGAGGCGGCATACACCGCGGTGGCGAGGCCGGCCGGCCCCGCGCCGACCACGGCGACATCGAACAGCTCGTTGTGCTCGACGGTGTCGACCATGCCGAGGCAGCGTGCCAGCGCGTCCTCGGCCGGGTTCACCAGCACCGAGCCGTCGGGGCACACGGCGAGCAACTGGCAGGTGCCATATTGTTCGAGCAGTGCGGCGGCGTCGGGGTCTTCGGCGGCGTCGACCAGGTGATAGGGATAGCCGTTGCGCCGCAGGAAGTTTTCGAGGCGCGCCATGTCGGCCGACTGCGGCTTGCCGATCAACACCGGCCCGCTCGCGCCGGATTCGATCAGCGCCACGCGCCGCAGGATCAGCGCGCGGGTGATGCGCTCGCCAAGGTCGGCTTCGGCAACCAGCAATGCGCGCAGTTGTTGTGGCGACACGAGCAGCGCCTCGACGTCTTCGTCGGCATGCCCGTCGACCAGGGCAGGGCGGCCGCTCAACTGGCCGACTTCGGCCAGGAATTCGCCCGGACCCTGCCGCACGATCGGCACCACGCGCCCGAGTCCGTCGCGCTGTGTGACAGCGACCACGCCCTTGAGCAGCACGAACATGCCGGGTCCGGTTTCCCCGGCGGTGAACAGGCGCTCGCCGCGCGCGAATTGCTGCACGCTGCCGAAGCGTGCAATGCGCGCAATCTCGGTGTCACTGAGGACGGGAAAGGTCTGGTGAAAGCGGCTGCTGTCGGTGCCGTTTGCTGCGGTGGCCATGTGTCCAAGCTCCATGTCGCGGGTTCACGAATTAAACGACGAAGTGCGCCAAGCCGGCTGTAACACCGTCATACGCATGCAATCTTCCTGACACGCCGCCTTCATCGCATGTGCGGAGACTCCCTCGGCAGAAAGGGTTCCCCATGAAAGAACTGCCCAACCCGACGTTTCCGCTTTCGCAGCTCGGGCTGCGCGCGGCCTTGTGGCCTGCGCCCACGGCCGTCGCTGTCGCCGCCGGTGCTTCCGCCGCGGCCCGTGTGTCGGTGCCGCAGGCGCCCGCCGTCATTCTTCCCCCGCCCGTCGAAGCCAAGCAGGGCATCACGGTCGGCTGGGCCCGCCACCTGGACGACGTGCGCGCCGCGCAGCGCCTGCGCTACGACGTGTTCGTCGGCGAAATGGGCGCCCGCGTCTCCTCGCCGCTGGCCGGTCACGACATCGACCTGTTCGACGATTTCTGCGAGCACTTGCTGGTGCGCGACGAGCTCACCAATCAGGTCATCGGCACCTACCGGGTGCTCACCCCGGCGCAGGCGCGCCGCGTCGGCAGCACCTACAGCGACACCGAATTCGACCTGACCCGCCTGCGCGACCTGCGCGAGCGCATGGTCGAACTGGGCCGCAGTTGCGTGCATCCCGAACACCGCCAGGGCGGGGTGATCCTCGCGCTGTGGGGCGCGCTGGCCGGCTTCATGCACCGCAACAAGCTGGACACCATGATCGGCTGCGCGAGCATCCCGATGTCACACAACGGTGTGACGAATGGTGACGCGGCGGCCAGCATCTGGCGGCAGGTTTCGGCCAGCCACATGGCGCCGATCCAATACCAGGTGCAGCCGCGGCTTCCGCTGCCGGTCGAGCGGCTGGACAGCACGCTCGACGTGGAGCCGCCGGCGCTCATCAAGGGTTACCTGCGCCTGGGTGCCAAGGTGCTGGGCGCGCCGGCCTGGGACCCGGACTTCAACGCGGCCGACCTGCCGATGCTGATGCGCATCGACGACCTGCCGGCGCGCTACCGCAAGCACTTTCTCGGCGCATGAAACCGGCGGCCGTCCGTCCTGACGACGGGCCGCCCGCCCACCCGCCGGGCATGATGGAGCCGCACAGGACAGGGGACGCCGCGTCACGCGAGCGTCATTCAACTGTCACAAATGACATCGACACTGTCATATTTCCGCCTACGTCTGCTCCCGTGCCGCTTGCTCCAGAATCAGTGTCCATGTCACCAGCCCCCGCAGACCGGTCGCTCGCCGTTGCGGCGCCCACTTTCTCCCTGCTCGACCGGGATCACAGCATCCTGTCGTTCAACGAGCGCGTGCTCGACTGGGCGCACCGGCCCGAGGTCCCGCTGATCGAGCGATTGCGCTACCTGTGCATCGTGTCTTCGAACCTCGACGAGTTCTTCGAGGTCCGCGCCGCGCCGCACCTGATCGCCGGCAACGCCGGCGACCACAAGGGCACCTACACCGTCGATTCGTTCGAACAGCTGGCCGAGGCGGCGCACAAGCTGGTGGCGCGCCAGTACGCGCTGTACAACGACGAGCTGATGCCGACCTTCGCGACGCACGGCATCCACATCATTTCGCACGGCGAGCGCAACCCGGCGCAGCGCAAATGGGTGAGCGAGTATTTCGAGCGCGAAGTGCGCCCCCTGCTGATTCCCGTCGGGCTGGACCCGGCGCATCCGTTCCCGCAGGTGGCCAACAAGTCGCTGAACTTCATCGTGCGGCTGGGCGGCAAGGACGCCTTCGGGCGCGAGAACCCGATCCAGATCGTCAAGCTGCCGCGCGTGCTGCCGCGACTGATCAAGATGCCGGCCAAGGTGTCGGACGGCAAGACGCTGTTCGTGGCGCTGTCGAGCGTGGTGCGAGCGCACTTGTCGAGCATGTTCCCGGGCCGCGAGGTCGGCGACTTCTCGCAGTTCCGCGTCACGCGGCATTCCGATCTCGCGGTGGACGAGGAAGACGTGAAGAACCTGCGCACCGCGCTGCGCCAGGGCCTGCAGCACCGCCATTACGGCCAGGCCGTGCGCCTGGAGGTGTCGGCCAGTTGCGCCGAATCGCTCGCGAGCTTCCTCTTGGCGCAGTTCAACCTGCCGCCCGGATCGCTGTACCGGGTGCATGGGCCGGTGAACCTGGCCCGGCTCACGCAGCTCATCGACCTGATCGACGAGCAGCAGCTGCGCTTTCCGCCGTATTCGGCGTCGTATCCCATCACGCTGTCACCCGCCCAGTCGTTCTTCGAGCGACTGCAGCGCAGCGACGTGCTGATCCACCAGCCCTTCGAGAGCTTCGACGGCGTGCTCGCCTTCCTGCGCGAAGCGGTGCTCGATCCGCAGGTGCTGGCCATCAAGCAGACCATCTACCGCACCGGCGCCGACTCGGAGCTGATGGACCTGCTGCGCGAAGCCGTGCGCCGTGGCAAGGAAGTCACCGTGGTGGTGGAGCTCAAGGCGCGATTCGACGAAGAAGCCAACATCAACTGGGCCGAAATGCTCGAGTCGATCGGCGCGCAGGTGGTGTATGGCGTGGTGGGCCTCAAGACCCACGCCAAGATGCTGCTGGTGACCCGCCGCGAGGGCAAGCAGCTGCGCCGTTACGGCCACCTTTCCACCGGCAACTACAACCCGCGCACCGCAAAGCTCTACACCGACATCAGCCATCTCACGGCCGATCCGCTGCTGACGGCCGACATGGAGGCGGTGTTCGTGCACCTGGCGAGCCAGAGCCGGCTGCCCAAGCTGAACCGCATGTGGCTTGCGCCCTTCGACCTGCACAAGAACCTGGTGGCGCAGATCGACGCGCTGGGCCTGGCCGCATCGAACGGCGAGCCCACGCGCATCGTCGCCAAGATGAACGCGCTGACCGACGAAGGGCTGATCACCGCGCTCATCCTCGCTGGGCAGAAGGGCGTGAAGATCGATCTCATCGTGCGCGGCGCCTGCACGCTGCCGGCGCAGGTGCCGGGGCTCACCGACAACATCCGCGTGCGCTCGGTGATCGGGCGCTTCCTCGAGCATTCGCGGGTCTTCTATTTTCGCAACGGCGAGGACGAGTCGCTGTACCTCTCGAGCGCCGACTGGATGAACCGCAACATGATGCGGCGCATCGAGCTCGCCTGGCCCGTGACCGATCCAAGCCTGCGCCAGCGCCTCATCGACGAGTGCCTGGTGGCTTACCTGCACGACGGCCGCGACGCCTGGGACCTGGGCGGCGACGGCATCTACACGCGCGTGGACCGGGACACCAATGCGGGCGAGGAGGGCGCATCGCGCGCCGTCGAGGCCCACGGTGCCCAGACCGCGCTCATGAACCGCTATGCATCGCGAGGGCATCACGGCGATGCATCCAGCAACTGAAGACCGAAAGACGATGACCATGGACTTGATCTTCTGGCGCCACGCCGAAGCCGAGGACTGGACCGAGGGCTGCGACGACATGCAGCGCTCGCTCACCGCACGCGGCGAAAAGCAGGCCAAGCGCATGGCCAGCTGGCTCGATCGGCAGTTGCCCGACGGCACCCGCATCATCTGCAGCCCCGCGCGGCGCTGCGAGCAGACCGCCCTCGCGCTGGGCCGCAAGTACAAGCTGCGCAGCGAGCTGGCACCCGACACCACGGCCGAAGCCATGCTCGGCGCGGCCGGCTGGCCCAACGGCAAATCGGTGGTGCTGATGATCGGCCACCAGCCCTCGGTGGGGCAGGCCATCTCGTTGCTGCTCGGCCTCAAGCAGGACAGTTGCCCGGTGCGCAAGGGCGCGCTGTGGTGGATCCGGTCCCGCGAGCGCGATGGCGACGTGCAGACCGTCGTGGTGACGGTGCAGTCGCCCGAACTCCTTTAAGCCAGCCTCAAGCGCCGGTCAGTTCCACGCGCCAGTTGCTGGTCTTCTGCCAGGCCAGCACTTCTTCGCGCAGGAGGTGCGCCGACTGCGGATAGGCATCGGCCCAATCGGGCGCGCACACGATGGTGAACGCCCGAGCGCCCAGCGCAGCGAGGTGCAGCGCTTGCGGATCGGGGTCGCGGCGCGCATGGCAGAGGATCACGGCCAGCCGCAGTGCGAGCAACTGCATCACGAAGGTCTCGTCGTCGAGCGCGGCTTCGAGCTTGCGCAGCTTGCCGCGCTGGCCCAGCACCAGTTGGCCGAGCGCGTGCAGCTCATTCACCGCGAAGCCGGGCGCGTCGGTGTTGTCGAGGATGTAGGCGCCGTGCTTGTGATAGTCGCTGTGCGACACCAGCGCGCCGATCTCGTGCAGTTGCGCGGCCCAGCCGAGCTTGCGCAGCGCGCGGCCGGCGCGGTTCGACGTGCTGCCACCGCGCGCGGCGGGGGCTAGCTGCACGAACAGCGAAGCGGCGGCATCGCCGACCCGCTTGGCCTGTGCGGCATCGACCGCGAAACGCGTGGCGAGCCGGGCCACCGTGGCGGTGCGCATGTCGGCCACGCTCTCGTCGCGTTCGAGCAATTCGTAGAGCACGCCGTGGCGGAGGGCGCCCTGGGCGACCTTCATTTCCTCGATGCCGAGCAGGTCGAACACCGCACGCAGCACGCTCACGCCGCCGCCGATCACCGCCTTGCGGTCTTCGCGCATGCCGTCGATCCGCAGCTTGTCGACGCTGCCGGCCTTGAGAAGGCGGTCGAGCAGCCAATCGAGGCCCTCGCGGGTGACGAGGCCGGGCTCCGCGCCGGCCGCGGCCAGAACGTCGCCAACTGCGCCGATGGTGCCCGAGGCGCCATAGGCCACGTCCCACTGGTCGCGGGTGTAGCTGCCGAGTGCGTCGTCCAGCACCGCCTTGGCAGCCACTTCGGCGGCGCGGAAGGCGGCGGGGGTGAACTGGCCTTCGGCGAAGTGCTTCATCGACCAGGCGACGCTACCGACGCGGTATGACTCCACCAACTCGGCCTGGAGCGAGCGGCCGATGATCATTTCGGTGGAGCGCCCACCGATGTCGACCACCAGCCGGCGTTCGTTGTCCGAGGCGTCGGTGTGCGGGAGCATGTGCGCCACGCCCTGGTAGATAAGACGGGCTTCTTCCCGGCCGGGGATCACGTCGATGCCGAAACCCAGGATGGTGCGTGCGCGCAGCAAAAATTCTTCGCGGTTGCGCGCTTCGCGCAGCGTCTGCGTGGCGACGGCGCGCACCTGCGAGCGCTTGAAGCCGGCCAGCCGCTCGCCGAAACGCGCCAGCGCGTCCCAGCCGCGCTGCATGGCTTCGGTCGTGAGATTGCGGGCGCTGTCCAGGCCATTGCCCTGGCGCACCGTTTCCTTCAGGTATTCGGTGCGGTGGATCTGGCCGTGGTCGACCTGCCCGATTTCGAGCCTGAAGCTGTTCGAGCCGAGATCGACTGCTGCGAGGCGGGTGCCGTTTTGCATGTAGTTGTAGTGAAGAGGGCGGTTGCTTTGATCGTAGCGCCGTGACAGGCGCGCCACCTCCCGAATCGCGCGGCGGCGAGGTCGGGAAGGCTAGGCGCGCCCCATGACGGTTGTGTGACAGCGTCACACGGCCGAAGAGGGAAACACAGGCATTTTCCCTCGACAGCAGGGTGTCATATGGATGTCACACAAGCTTTCTAGAGTCCGTCCCAAGCCCGAAAGGGACTACTTCTTACTTCTAAAGGAAGCTTCATGAAAACGACGTTCAAATTTGCAACCGCCGGTCTCGTGGCCGCGCTGTTCTCCATTCCCGCCCTCGCCCAAGACGTGACCGGCGCCGGCGCCAGCTTCCCGGCACCGCTGTATGCCAAGTGGGCTTCGGACTTCAACAAGGCCACCGGCGTCAAGATCAACTACCAGTCGGTCGGCTCGGGCGCTGGCCTCAAGCAGATCGAAGCCAAGACCGTCGATTTCGGCGCTTCGGACGCTCCCCTGAAGGACGACGAACTCCAGGCCAAGGGCCTGATGCAGTTCCCCACCGTCATCGGCGGCGTGATTCCCGTGGTCAACATCACCGGCATCAAGCCGGGCGAACTGAAGCTCAACGGCCAGGTTCTGGGCGACATCTACCTGGGCAAGATCACCAAGTGGAACGACCCCGCCATCAAGGCGCTGAACGGCTCGCTGGCCCTGCCCGACGCCGCCATCGCCCCGGTTCGCCGCGCCGATGGTTCGGGCACCAGCTTCCTGTTCACCAACTACCTGAGCAAGGTCAATGCCGAGTGGAAGACCAAGGTCGGCGAAGGCACGGCCGTGAACTGGCCCACCGGCGCGGGCGGCAAGGGCAATGAAGGCGTCGCAGCCTTCGTGAACCGCCTGCCCAACTCGATCGGCTACGTCGAGTACGCGTACGTCAAGCAGAACAAGATGACCTACGCCCAGCTGCAGAACGCCGCCGGCAACTTCGTTTCGCCCGACGACACCGCTTTCAAGGCCGCCGCCGCCGCCGCCGACTGGAGCAAGAGCTTCTACCAGGTGCTGACCAACCAGGCCGACAAGGGCGCATGGCCCATCACCGGCGCGACCTTCATCCTGATGCACAAGGTGCAGGACAAGCCCGCCAACGCGACCACCGTGCTCAAGTTCTTCGACTGGGCCTACAAGGGTGGCGACAAGACCGCCGACGACCTCGACTACGTGCCGATGCCCGACGCCGTGAAGGCCACCATCGCCAAGTCGTGGGGTGAAGTGAAGGACGCATCGGGCAAGCCCGTCGCGTTCAAGTAAGCAACCCACTCACCAGTCCAGAACGGCGCATCCATGAGCAGCACTTCGCTCGAGGACGCGCCGCTTTCGTCTTTGCCGGAGCGACCCGTGTCATCCACTCTTCCTGCTGCCGCCTCGTACGACCTCGCGGCCGACCGTGGCCGCGCCACTGCGCCGCCACCGCCGGTGAAGGGGCCGCGTTCCGGCCCCATGGCCGACCGCCTGTTCGGCTGGGCCGCCAAGGGCGCCGCGCTGCTGACGCTGGCGATGCTCATCGGCATCCTGTTGTCGCTGATCGTCGGCGCCTGGCCCGCCATTTCCAAGTACGGCCTCGGCTTTCTCACGAACAGCACGTGGGACCCGGTCAAGGAGGAGTACGGCGGCCTCGTGATGATCTACGGCACGCTGGCCACCTCGTTCATCGCCTTGGTGATTGCGGTGCCGGTGAGCTTCGGCATTGCCCTCTTTCTGACCGAGCTGTCGCCCAACTGGCTCAAGCGCCCGCTGGGCACGGCGATCGAATTGCTCGCCGCCGTGCCGTCCATCGTGTACGGCATGTGGGGCCTGTTGGTGTTCGGCCCGATCCTCTCGACCTGGGTGCAGCAGCCGCTGCAGAAGCTGCTTGCCGGCGTGCCGTACCTCGGCGCCCTGGTGTCCGGCCCGCCCGTGGGCATCGGCATTCTGTCGGCCGGCATCATCCTCGCAATCATGATCATCCCGTTCATCGCCTCGGTGATGCGCGATGTGTTCGAGGTGACGCCGCCGCTTCTCAAGGAGTCGGCCTACGGTCTCGGCTCCACCACCTGGGAGGTCGTCTCCAAGGTCGTGCTGCCGTACACCAAGGCCGGCGTGATCGGCGGGATCATGCTCGGCCTCGGCCGGGCGCTGGGCGAAACGATGGCGGTCACGTTCGTGATCGGCAACATGAACCAGCTCAACTCGCTGTCGGTGTTCGAGGCTGCCAACAGCATCACCTCGGCGCTGGCCAATGAATTCGCCGAAGCCGGCGCGGGCCTGCACCAGGCTGCGCTGATGTACCTCGGCCTCGTGCTGTTCTTCATCACCTTCGTCGTGCTGACGCTCTCGAAGGTGTTGCTGGCCCAGATGAAGAAGAGCGAAGGAACCAAATCGTGAGCACCGCGCAAGACCTCATCAGCGCCAAGGCGCTCGCCGAAACGCGCCAGGCCCGGTTCGCTTCGCGCAACCGCGTCAACAAGATCGCGCTGACGCTCTCGCTCGCCGCGATGGTGTTCGGTGTGTTCTGGCTCGTGTGGATCCTCTGGGAAACGCTGCGCCTGGGCCTGGGCGGCCTCGCGCTCGCCACCTTCACCGAAATGACGCCGCCGCCGAACGAAGTGGGCGGCATCGCCAACGCGATCTTCGGCTCCTTCGTGATGGTGATGCTCGCCACCTTCGTGGGCACGCCGATCGGCATCATGGCCGGCATCTACCTGGCCGAGTACAACCCCAAGGGCTGGCTCGCCTCGGTCACTCGCTTCGTGAACGACATCCTCTTGTCGGCGCCCTCGATCGTGATCGGCCTGTTCGTCTACGCCGTGGTGGTGGCCTACTTCAAGACCTTCTCGGGCCTGGCCGGTGCGCTGGCGCTCGCGCTGATCGTGATTCCGGTGGTGATCCGCACCACCGAGAACATGCTGCAGCTGGTGCCGCCGGGCCTGCGCGAAGCGGCTTACGCATTGGGCACACCGAAGTGGAAGGTCATCATCAGCATCACGCTGCGCGCCGCACGCGCCGGTGTGGTCACCGGCATCCTGCTGGCCGTGGCGCGCATCGCGGGTGAAACCGCGCCGCTGCTCTTCACCGCGCTGAACAACCAGTTCTGGACCGCCGACGTGAGCCAGCCGATGGCCAGCCTGCCGGTCACGATTTTCAAGTTCGCGATGAGCCCGTACGAGAACTGGCAACAGCTGGCCTGGGCCGGCGTGTTCCTGATCACCGTCGCCGTGCTCGCCCTCAACATCCTGGCGCGGGTCCTCACGCGCAACAAACACTGATTGAAGAAGAAGATCTCCCATGCCAAACACCGTCGCACAACCGTCGCGCTCGAAGATCTCGGTCAAGGACCTGAACTTCTACTACGGCAAATTCCACGCGCTCAAGGGCATCAACCTCGAGATTCCCGAGAACAAGGTCACGGCCTTCATCGGCCCGTCGGGCTGCGGCAAGTCGACTCTGCTGCGCACCTTCAACCGCATGTTCGAGCTCTACCCCGAGCAGCGCGCCGAGGGCACGATCGCCCTGGACGGCGAGAACCTGCTCACCTCCAAGCAGGACGTCGCACTCATCCGCGCCAAGATCGGCATGGTGTTCCAGAAGCCGACGCCGTTCCCGATGTCGATCTACGACAACATCGCCTTCGGCGTGAAGCTGTTCGAGAACCTCTCGGCCAGCGAGATGGACGATCGCGTCGAGTGGGCCCTGAAGAAGGCCGCGCTCTGGACCGAAGTGCGCGACAAGCTGCAGCAAAGCGGCTCGGGCCTTTCCGGCGGCCAGCAGCAGCGCCTGTGCATTGCGCGCGGCATCGCGATCAAGCCTGAAGTGCTCTTGCTCGACGAACCGTGCTCCGCGCTGGACCCGATCTCGACCGCCAAGATCGAAGAGTTGATCGCCGAGCTCAAGAACGAGTACACCGTGGTCATCGTGACGCACAACATGCAGCAGGCCGCCCGCTGCAGCGACTACACCGCCTACATGTACCTGGGCGACCTGATCGAGTTCGGCGCGACGGAGCAGATGTTCTTCAAGCCGCAGCGCAAGGAAACCGAGGACTACATCACCGGCCGTTTCGGCTAAGGAGACAAAACCATGAGCGAGAAACATCTTTCCAGCCAGTTCGACAGCGAACTCAACGGCGTCTCGTCGCGCGTGATGGAGCTCGGCGGCATGGTCGAGTCGCAGATCCACACGGCGGTGTATGCGCTGCTGCAGTTCGACGCCGAGGCGGCCGACCGCGTGATGGAAACCGAGCACCGCGTCAATGCGATGGAAATCGACATCGACCGCGAGCTCTCGTCGATCATCGCGCGCCGCCAGCCGACCGCACGCGACCTGCGCCTCTTGATCGCCATCAGCAAGACCACCGCCAACCTGGAGCGTGTGGGCGACGAGGCCAACAAGATCGCACGCATGGTCAAGTCGATCATCGAGAGCGGTTCGGCCCGCCAGCTGCCCACGACCGAGCTGCGCATCGCGGCCGACCTGGCCTCAGGGCTGCTCCGCACCGCGCTGGACGCCTTCGCGCGCCTGGACACGGCCGCGGCGCTGTCGATCCTGAAGGACGACGACCTGATCGACAAGGAGTTCGACGGGTTCGTGCGCAAGCTGGTCACCTACATGATGGAAGACCCCCGCACCATCTCGGCGAGCCTGGACCTCCTGTTCCTGGCCAAGGCCATCGAACGCATCGGCGACCACGCCAAGAACATCGCCGAATTCATCATCTACATCGTCAAGGGTGCCGATGTGCGGCACACTTCGATGCAGGAAATCGAGTCTGCGCTGCAGTGACCTCGGCGCCAAGACTCCCATAAAGCATGAAGAAACCCAGAGTCCTGATCGTCGAAGACGAGTCCTCGATCGCCGAGCTGATCGCCGTCAACCTGCGCCACAACGGCTTCGAGCCGATCTGGTCGGAAGACGGTGCTGCGGCGCAGCGCGAAATCGACGCCTTCCTGCCCGACCTGATCCTGCTCGACTGGATGCTGCCGGGCCAGAGCGGCCTGCAGCTCGCCCGCCAGTGGCGCAAGGACCCGCGCACCAAGGCCATCCCGATCCTGATGCTGACCGCGCGCGGCGACGAGCCGGACAAGGTCGCGGGCCTGGATGCCGGCGCCGACGACTACATCACCAAGCCCTTCTCGACGCAGGAAATGCTGGCCCGCATCCGTGCGGTGCTGCGCCGCCGCGCCCCCGAGGTGGTGACCGAGCGCGTGGAAATCGGCGAGCTCGCGCTCGACACCTCCACGCACCGCGTGACCTGGCAGGGCGGTGCGCTCAAGGTCGGCCCGACCGAGTTCAAGCTGCTGGCCTACCTGATGCAGCACGCCGAACGCGTGCACAGCCGCGCGCAACTGCTCGACAAGGTGTGGGGCGACCACGTCTACATCGAGGAACGCACGGTCGACGTGCATGTCAAGCGCCTGCGCGAATCGCTGGGTGCCGCCGCGCCGATGGTCGAAACCGTCCGGGGAGCAGGCTACCGCCTGACGGCCCAAGTCACGGTTTGAACACCGTGGCGTCCCTCGGCCGCGGGCGCGGATAATCGCCCGCCATGCCTTTCCGAATTGCTACTTTTTTAATAGCGTCCCTTGTAATAGGAGCGGGCGCTGTCGGCATTTTTGGCTGGAAGTTCGGGTGGCTGGGCGCCTGGCTGGGGGCGGTGCTGTGGCTCGCGCTCGATGCCTGGCGCGCCGAACGGCTGCTGCAGGTGCTGCGCAACGACGCCACGGGTTTGCCGACCCGCGGACCCGGCGTCTGGGGCGAACTGGCCGAGCGCATCCGCAAGCTGCTGCGCGACCGCGAGCAGCAGACCCGCCAGGCCGAAGACCGGCTGCAGGAATTCCTGGCGGCCATCCAGGCATCACCCAACGGCGTGATCCTGCTCGACGAGCAGGGCCGCATCGAATGGTGCAACCAGACGGCGGCAGGCCAGTTCGGCATCGATGCCGAGCGCGACCTGTTGCAGCACCTGGCCAATCTCGTGCGCGACCCGGCCTTCGTGGCCTACCTCGCGTCGTGGAACTACAGCCGCGACGTCGTCATCGACGCTTCCGGCCCGGGCCATACGCACCAGCGCAGCCATCCGGTGCGGCTGTCGGTGCAGGTGCATCCCTATGCAGGCAACCGCCGCATGCTGCTCACGCGCGACATCACGGCGCTGGAGCAGGCCGAGGCGATGCGGCGCGATTTCGTGGCGAATGTGTCGCACGAGATCCGCACGCCGCTCACGGTGCTGGCGGGCTTTGTCGAGACGCTGCAGAACCTGCCGCTCGATGCCGACGAGCGCATGCGTTATCTCTCGTTGATGGGCCAACAATCGCACCGCATGGAAACGCTGGTGAACGACCTCTTGACGCTGTCGCGGCTGGAGGGCAGCGCATCGCCTTCGGGCAATCAGTGGATCCGCATCCGTGCCTTGCTCGCGCAGTGCGAGGACGAAGGACGCGGCCTGTCGGGCCGGCTTGCGCCGCTGGGCCATCGGCTCTCGTTCACCATCGATGCCGAGTCCGAGATATCGGGCGCGCCCACCGAATTGCAGAGCGCAATGTCGAACCTGCTGAGCAATGCGATCCGCTACACGCCCGGCGGCGGCGAAGTGGCGGTGAGCTGGCGGGTGCTGCCCGACGGGCGCGGCGAGTACGCGGTGAAGGACACCGGCCCTGGCATTGCCGCCGAGCACATTCCGCGGCTCACCGAGCGCTTCTATCGCATCGACCGCAGCCGTTCGCGCGAGACCGGCGGCACGGGGCTCGGCCTCGCGATCGTCAAGCACATCGCACAACGGCATGGCGCCGAATTGCGCATCGAGAGCACGGTGGGCAAGGGGAGCCGGTTTGCGCTGGTGTTTCCGGCCACGCGGGTGCGCGAGGCGCGCGTGCTGGCGAAGTGAGCTTGGCGCCGGCGTTGTTTGTTCTTCAGCTGGCTCGCTTTTGCATCGTCCAGCGCAGCAGCGCGCTGAACAGCAGGCCCGTGAGCACCAACGCGCCGGCGCTCATGATCCAGAACGCGAGCGGCGATTGCATCGCCGGCCATGGCCCGAGGCCGCGGTAGGCCAGCAAGTAGCTGCCGCCGAGGCCCAGGCCCCAGAGCATCGCGCAGTAGATGACCAGCGGCGCCAGCGTCACGCGGTAGCAGCGCAGCACGAACACGCACAGCGTCTGCAGGGCATCGGCGAGGTGGTAGACCGCGACGACCGGCAGCAGCAAGGCGGCCAGCGCGATCACTTCCGGGTTGTCCGAATACACATTGGCAAGCTCGTGGCGCAAGGCGACCATCGCTCCGGCGTAGACGAGGGCGCACAGCATGGCGAGCTCGAAGCCGAGGCGGCAGGCGTGCCGGGCCTTCGCTGCATCGCCGGCGCCGAGCCAGAAGCTCACGCGCGCGCTGGTCGCGATGGCGAGCGAGAGCGGCATCATGTACGCCACTGCGAGCAGGTTCGAGGCGATCTGGTGCGCAGCCGCCGCAGCGGTGCCCAGGCGCGCGATGAACAGCGCCATCAGCGTGAACGAGGTCACTTCCACCAGCACCGCCAATCCGCCGGGAACGCCGAGGCGCGCGAACTGGCGGATCTGCAGCCAATCGGGCGGCTCGATGCGTTCCCAGAGCGCATAGCCGCGATAGAAGGCGCTGCTGCGCAGCAGCCAGACCGCGCAGCCGAGCATGGCCCAGTTCACGCACAGCGTGGCCCAGGCGCAGCCGACGAGGCCCATCGCGGGCAGGCCGGCGCCGCCGAAGGTGAACCAGATCGACAGCGGCAGCTTCACCACCAGCGACGCCAGTTGCAGCCAAGTCACGAGCTGTGGCTTGCCCAGGCTCTGGTTCAGCGTGCTGAAGAGGCGAAAGAGGAGAGACGGCGCCAGCGCGAAGGCCAGCACCGCGAGGTACGCCTCGACCTCGCCGCGCATCTCCGCCGGCACCTGGGTCCAGCGCAGGGCGCCGCCGGGCAGCAGCAGCGCCACCATGCCCACCGCGATGGCGATGCCGGCCAGGTAGAGCGACTGCCGCACCGAGCGGCCCACCTCGCCGCCGCGGCCCGCGCCGTGCAATTCGGCCCACACCGGCAGCAGTGCCTGCAGCACGCCCATCAGCGAGACGTACACGCTCACGAAGATGGCAGCGCCGACCGAGAGCGCCGCCAGCGCGTGCTCCGAATAGCGGCCCGCGATGATGGTGTCGGTCACGCCGAAAGCCATCACGGCCAGCTGGCCCACCAGCACCGTGCCGGCGTGGCGTGCGATCAAACTCCGTTCGCCCACCACGGGTCAGGGCACGATCTTTTGGTAAAGGAGCAGGTCGTCCGCGGCGCTGCTGGGACGGCGCAGGGTGCCGCTGAAGCGCCACTTCTCGAGCGGAATGATGGTATGCAGCCGCTCGATGGTCTCGGGGCTCACCAGCAGCCAGGGGCAGTCGGTGCCGAGCAGCAGGGGCTGCAGGTTGAAGTTGCCGTGGTGGCGCAACGCTGCCGCGTGCGGCCGGCTCAGTGCCAGTTCGGCGATGCAGCTCGGGTGGCCGACCCGCTCAGCCACCGCACGCACCTGCGGCAGGTAGCTGCGCGCGTAGTCGATGGGGGGCAGCCAGAGCGTCATCAGCAGCATCCAGCAGAGCGCGGTGCCGCCGGCGGGCAGCACCAGCGTCTTCCAGAGCGCGGCGCGGTGGCGCCCGGTGCGCCAGCGCACCAGCCAACACCATGCGATGGTCGCGGCCAGCGCGAGCACGAATGCGATCGGCGAGAACTCGCCCACGAAGCCCGGCACCAGCCGTGCGACGCTGGCTGCAGGCTTGCGCGGCACGCCGGTCAGCATGGCGATCCAGTAGAGCCAGCCCAGCACCGCGAGGCCACTGAAGAAGAGCACGTTGAACCAGTCGATCAGCGCCGCGGCGCTGCGCCGGAAGGTGGGCAGCGCGAAGGCCGCCAGCGTGGCGAAGGCCGGCAGGGCCAGCAGCAGCGAGCGGTCGGAGTAGTCGGTGGTCCAGGTGGCGGCCAGCGGCACGAGCGCGAACCAGAACGGCAGCGCGACATGGCGCGCCGTGAGCTGGCGGCGCCAGCGCCAGAGCGTCCAGATGGCGAGCGGCCAGACGGGCCAGGTGAACCAGAGCAGCAGTTTGGCTTGGCTGCGGATTTCGCTGCTGATCGAGTTGCCGTCCAGCGTGATCTTCCATTGCGACAGGCCGAGGCCGAACACCAGCGCCGCCGCCAGCAGCGTGACGCCGATCATCGTGAAGAGGGCGCCGCGGGTGTAGCCGGGGCCATCGTCGGAGCTCACGTCCGCCCCGGCTTTTGCGACGAGGTGCCGCTCATAGGCGATGTAGAGCGCGCTGCCGACGGCGAGCGCGAGGCCAACGGTGGGGGCGCCGCTCAACGTCATGCCGAGCGTGCCGACCACGAGAGCGATCACCGGGCCTGCGCGGCGGTACGGCAGCGCGGCCACGCCGTAGAACAGGTGCGAGGCGAAGTACAGCTGGGCAAGGGCGGGCGTGGTTTCGTGCCCGAGTTGGGCGAGGCCCAGGCAGGCGATCAGCGCCAGCAGGCCGCCGTCGGCGATGGCGCGCGCGTAGTCGGTCGGACGCGCCTCGCCGCCGAAGGCGAACGCCACGGGCTGTGCGCGTGCGGTTCGGGCGAGGTAGTAGACGGCGTACCAGGTGGCGGTGAAGGTGCCCCAGAGCATCAGCGCGAAGACGAATCGCACGGCGAGGTCGGGGTTCAGCCACGCGGGGGCAAGCTTGATCGCGATGGCGCCGATCCAGTAGGGGACCAGCGCGGGCGTCTCGGGCTGCATGCCCAGCAAGAGCGGATCGAACCAGCGCGCGATGCCTTCGGTGCCCCGGGCCAGTTCGGCCATGTAGCCGAAGGCGGTGATGTCGGCACTCTTCCACGGTCCGCGCCCGACCAGGCCCGGCAGCAGGTAGGCCGCGCACAACAGCAGCAGCGCGATGCGCGGCAGCCGGCGCACGGCATTCTGGGCAACGATCGCGGGAGTGGGCTGGTTCAAAGGGCGGGAAGCGGAGAGAAGGGCTAAAGGAGATTCGGAATGAAAAAGGGCAGCGCGGTAAACCGGGCTGCCCTCGACGCCAAAGCGCGTGCTTTACTTCGAAGCAGCGCCGGTGGTCTTGCCGAAACGGTTGCGGAACTTCTCGACGCGACCGCCCATGTTGTCGACCGACTTCTGCGTGCCGGTGTAGAACGGGTGCGATTCGCTGGTGGTATCCAGCTTGAACAGGGGGAGCTCGCGACCGTCGTCGGTCTTGCCCATTTCCTTGGTGTTCGCGCACGAACGGGTCACGAACTTGAAACCGTTCGACATGTCGACGAACAGGATTTCGCGGTAATTCGGGTGGATGCCTTCTTTTGCCATGGTGTTTCCTTTTGCGCTGTTGGAATCAATGCGCGGTCGATGCGAGAGCCACAAGCGCGTCGACTGTCGAATGGACTGGTCGGCGGCTGTCCCGGGGTGAGGGGATCGCTGGGCAGGACGCCCGGCTGCACTTTTCGCGGAGCCAGCGATTATCGCATACTGGCCGTTTTGAGCGAAAAGCGGCCCACAGATGACTTCCACAGCGTTGCGCGCCGGCCTCGTCGGCTACGGTTTCGCCGGCCAGACCTTCCATGCACCCGTGCTTTCGGCCGTTCCGGGGCTCGAACTGGTGGCCGTGGCGAGTTCGCAGCCGCACAAGGTCCACGCGGACTGGCCCGGCGTGGCCGTGGTGCCGGACGTGGCGGTGCTCGTGGCCCGCGCGGACATCGACCTGATCGTGGTCGCCACGCCCAATGCCCAGCACAATCCGGTTGCAAAGGCTGCGCTGGAGGCCGGCAAGCACGTGGTGGTGGACAAGCCTTTCACGCTCGATGTGGCCGAGGCGAGAGAGCTCGAATTGTTGGCTCGACGCAACAATCGCGTCCTGGCGGTCTATCAGAACCGGCGTTACGACGCCGATTACCTGACGTTGAAGGATCTTCTCGCAGGCGGCGAGTTGGGGCGGCCGGTGTACCTGGAATCGCATTTCGACCGCTTCCGGCCCGAGGTTCGCGAGCGCTGGCGAGAGCAGCCGGTGCCGGGTTCAGGCCTGTGGGTGGACCTGGGCTCGCATTTGGTGGATCAAGCCGTCCAGTTGTTCGGACGGCCCGATACGCTGCAACTCGACACGGCCGTCCTTCGCGATGGTGCGCTGGTCGAAGACTATTTCCACGCCGTGCTGCGCTACGAAAGCGGCCCTCACGCCCCCTTGCGCGTGGTGCTGCACGCCACGACGCTCGCCGCCCATGCGGCGCCGCGCTACATCGTGCATGGCACGCGCGGCAGCTACGTGAAGCACGGTGTTGATCCGCAAGAGGATGCGCTGCGCGCCGGGCAACGACCACCAGCCGAAGGATGGGGCGCCGATCCGCTCGATGGCGAACTCACGCTGATCGGCAGCGACGGGGCGCCTCGCTTTCGCGCCGTGCCCACGCTGGCAGGCAACTACGTCGACTACTACGCGGCGGTCCGCGACGCGATCCTTGGCACGGGGCCGAACCCGGTCCCGCCGGAGCAGGCGGTCGCGCTGATGGAACTCCTCGACATCGGTCGCCAGAGCGCAGCCGAGGGCCGCGCCATCCGCATCGAACGCCCATGAAAAAAGCGCATTGACCGGTGAGGGTCAACGCGCTTTTGCGGAGGAGCGGGATGGTGCTCAGCCGCCGCGACGCATCATGTCGAAGAACTCGACATTGGTCTTCGTCGCCTTCATGTTCTTCAGCATCAGCTCCATCGACTCGATCTCGTCCATGTTGTACATGAGCTGACGAAGAATGCGGGTCTTCTGAAGGATCTCGGGGGCCAACAGCAATTCTTCGCGGCGCGTGCCGCTGCGGTTGAGTTGGATCGAAGGGAACACGCGCTTTTCGTACAGGCGGCGGTCCAGGTGGATTTCGGAGTTGCCGGTGCCCTTGAACTCTTCGAAGATCACTTCGTCCATGCGACTGCCGGTGTCGATCAGCGCGGTGCCGATGATGGTCAGCGAGCCGCCTTCTTCCACATTGCGCGCGGCGCCCAGGAAGCGCTTGGGGCGCTGCAGTGCGTTGGAGTCGACACCGCCGGTCAGCACCTTGCCCGACGAGGGCACGACGTTGTTGTAGGCGCGGGCCAGACGCGTGATCGAGTCCAGCAGGATCACCACGTCCTTCTTCAGTTCGACCAGGCGCTTGGCGCGCTCGATCACCATTTCGGCGACGTGCACGTGGCGGGCGGCAGGCTCGTCGAAGGTCGAAGCAATGACTTCGCCCTTCACGGTGCGCTGCATTTCGGTCACTTCTTCAGGGCGCTCGTCCACGAGCAGCACCATCATGTGCACGTCGGGGTAGTTGGCGCTGATCGCGTGGGCGATGTGCTGCATCATCACCGTCTTGCCGCTCTTGGGCGGCGCCACGAGCAGGGCGCGCTGGCCTTTGCCGATGGGGGCGATGATGTCGATGATGCGGCCCGTGATGTTCTCTTCGCCCTTGACGCCATCGCGTTCCAGCTTCATCTGCTCCTTGGGGAACAGCGGCGTGAGATTCTCGAACATCACCTTGTGCTTGTTCTGCTCGGGCGGGCCGTCGTTGACCTTGTCCAGCTTGGTCAGCGCGAAGTAGCGCTCGCCATCCTTGGGCGTGCGCACTTCACCTTCGATCATGTCGCCGGTGTGCAGGTTGAAGCGGCGCACCTGGCTCGGCGAGATGTAGATGTCGTCGGTGCTGGCGGTGAAGCTGGTGTCGGGGCTGCGCAGGAAGCCGAAGCCGTCGGGCAGGATTTCGAGCACGCCGTCGGCGAAGACCTGTTCGCCGGCCTTTGCGCGCTTCTTGATGATCGCGAACATCAGCTCCTGCTTGCGCATGCGGCCGACGTTTTCAATCTCAAGGGCTTCGGCCTGCTTGAGGACTTCAGACACGTGGAGTGCCTTGAGTTCGTTTAAGTGCATGGAATGACCCCTCGCGGGGTAATCGAAACGGAAAACGGGGGGAGGTTGAATGTGTAGCGAGAACTGCTGCACTAACCGGGGAACTCGAACCGGTTGCCTGGAAGGGCCGGTGATCTGTGGGAGATTATGACAGGAAAAACGCGCCGGCCAAGCGCATTGCGCGCTGGCCGGATCGAATGTCGCTTATGCGAGTTGCTGGTCGATGAAGGCGGTGAGTTGCGCCTTGCTCATGGCGCCGACCTTGGTGGCGGCCAGTTGGCCGTCCTTGAACAGCATGAGCGTGGGGATGCCGCGGATGCCGAACTTGGCGGGGATGTCGCGGTTCTCGTCGACGTTCAGCTTGGCGATCTGCAGCTTGCCTTCGTAGGTGGCCGACACTTCGTCAAGGATCGGGGCGATCATCTTGCAGGGGCCGCACCATTCGGCCCAGTAGTCGACCAGCACCGGCTGGCTGGACTTGAGCACGTCGGCTTCGAAGGAGGAATCGGAGATGTGTTTGATCAGGTCGCTGGCCATGTGATGTGTCCTTGTGCGCAGAGAGTTTCGGTGCAGCTAAAGTGCTGGTCATTGTGACAGAAACCAAGGGGCGGGGTGCCATGCGCAGCCGCTATGGCAGTGATAGCCAAAGCCCTTGCAGATCACGACAACGCGCTCTCAAACCCCTCGATAGAACATGAACGAAGGCCACCCCGTCCACGCCTTGTGGTGCGACCCCGCCGACGGCGTCGTCGCGCGGATCGTCCGCGCGCTCGCCGAGCGCGAGCTGCATGCGGCGCGCACCGTGGTGCTGGTGCCGTATGCGCAATTGATGGGCGTGGCGCGCAGCATGTGGGCGCGTTGCGGCAGCGCCGGCTTCGTGCCGCGCTTTGAGACCACGCACAACTGGGCGCGCAGCGCGGGCGGCTTCCTGCCGACGGGCTACGACATCGCGTTCGACATGGCGCGTGACCTCATCACGGCCCAGGCGCTGCTGTCGCAGTCCGGGTTCAACAACGAGCGTTTCGCATTGGCAGGCCGCGTCGTCGAACTGGCCTACCAGCTCGCGCCCCTCGCATCGGCATCGCTGCCGGACGCGCGTGTCGGCGAATGGGCCCAGCGTGCCGCGCAGGTGGCCGAGGCGGGCAGCGAGTCGGAATGGTTCCGCATCGAAAGCGCGCTGATCCGCATCGCCGTCGCCTGGGCCGCAACCTCGGGCTACGCAACGGACGTGCTGCTGCGCGAGAGCACGCGCAACCAGGTCGATGCATTGATCGTGCTCGAAGGCTTCCAGACCGATCCGCTCACCCAGACGCTGTGCACCCTGTGGGGCGATCACGCGCTGCATCTCTCGCTCGTGCCCGCGAACACTTCCGTGGCTCCCGCAGCTTCCCATGTGGCGGCAGACCCCGAGGATGAGGCCGAGCTCGCCGCCGCCTGCGTGCTGCGTCACCTCGCCGAGGGCCGCGCGCCGGTCGCGCTGATCGCCACCGACCGCGCGCTCACGCGCCGCATCAGCGCCCAGCTCAAGGCGCAGGGCATCGTCACGCACGACGAAACCGGCTGGAAGCTCTCGACCACCCGCGCTGCCGCCACGTTGATGAGCGCGCTGCGCGCCTGTGCCCACGACGCGGCGAGCGATCAAGTTCTGGAATGGCTCAAGAGCGGTGCCGACGGCGACGCACTGGCAGTGCAGGCGCTCGAAGTGCGCCTGCGACGCGAAGGCCTGCGCGACTGGTCGGCCTGGTGCAGCCTCGTGGCCCGCAGCGAGAAGCCGAACGACGTGGCGTTGCTGCCCTACACCGAAGCCATCGAGGCGCGCCGCGCATCGATGATGAAGTCCAGACCCGTGGCCGAATGGCTGCGCGCATTGCGCGAACTGCTCGAAGGCAGCGGGCAATGGACGCCTCTGGCCGACGACATGGCAGGCGGGAAAGTCATCGCCGCGTTGTGGCTCGATGCCGATTCGCACGGCGATGCCGACGAATTTCCCGGCGGCCGTCACACGCTCGCCGAATTCACGGCATGGGTGCGCGACGTGCTCGAAGACGCGAGCTTCGTGCCCCCCACTGGCGACCAAGCGCCCCGGGTGATCGTGCTGCCGCTCTATCAACTGCTCGGCCGCGCATTCGGTGCCGTGGTCATTCCTGGGTGCGACGACCGCCGCCTGCCCGCATCGCCCGAGCCTCCCGGCAACTGGAGTGCCGCCCAGCGCCTCGAACTGGGCCTGCCTTCGCGCGAGACCCTCGAAGCCGCGCAGCGCTCGGCCTGGGCTGCGGCCCTGCACAACCCCTGGTGCGAACTGGTCTGGCGCCAGTCCGACGCGAGCGGCGAGCCGGTCCGACCGAGCCCGTTGGTGCAGGCATTGCAGCTCGACCACGTGCTGCAGCCCACCGTCGATCCGCGTCCTGCGCGCGACGTCACCGTGCAACCGACTGCCGTTCCCACGCCCTCGGGCGCGCTGCTGCCGCTGCAGAACATCTCGACCAGCGTCTACGAAGACCTGCGCCGCTGCCCCTATCGCTTCTTCGCGCTGCGGCAGTTGGGGCTGCGGAGCGCCGACGAGCTCGACGTGGAGGTCGACAAGCGCGACTTCGGCAACTGGCTGCACGCCGTGCTCGGTCATTTCCACGAGGCACTGATCGAAACCCCGACGCAGGATGCGCACGAGCGCGTGGCATTTATCGAAGAAGCCGCGCAACGCGCCACGCGCGAATACGGCCTTTCCGACGCCGAGTTCCTTCCTTTCGCCGCGGCATGGCCTGCGGTGCGCGACGGATATCTCGTATGGCTCGCAGGGCATGAAGTGGGTGGTGCGGTGTTTGTCGAATCCGAACCCTGGAAAGAGCAGCCGCTGGGCGGCCTGCGCCTGGTCGGTCGCCTCGATCGAGTCGACCGCACGTCCGATGGACAGGCCTTCGTGATCGACTACAAGACCGAGTCCGCGAGCGTTACCAAGGAGCGAGTGAAGGACCCGACCGAGGACACGCAGCTCGCCTTCTACGCAGCGCTGGTGGCTGACGACACCTTGCGTGCGGCCTACGTCAATGTGGGCGAGAAGTCCTCGGGCACGCAGACCGTCGAGCAACCGGCGGTGGTCGAGGCGAGAGACGCATTGGTGGCCGGCATCATGAGCGACTTCACGCGCATCGCCGAGGGCGCGGCGCTGCCCCCGTTGGGCGAGGGCGCTGTTTGCGACTACTGCGCAGCGCGCGGCCTGTGCCGCAAGGACTTCTGGGAGGTGTCGAAGTGAACGGCGCAGCCTACGAACACAACGGCCGGCACGTCACGCGCGAGGCCTTCTACACCGTCGCCTGCGATCCGCGCCGCTCGGTGGCCGTTGAAGCCTGCGCGGGCGCGGGCAAGACGTGGATGCTCGTGTCGCGCATCCTGCGCGCGCTCCTCGAGGAGGGCGACTCCGCCTGCGAGCCGCATGAAATCCTCGCGATCACTTTCACCAAGAAGGCGGCCGGCGAGATGCGCGAGCGTCTCGACCAATGGCTTGAGCAGTTCGCAGAAGAAAGCCCCGAAGAACTCGTGAAGCAGCTCGTGATGCGCGGCGTCGAACCTGCTGCCGCATTGGCTGCCGTGCCGCGACTGAAGGGTCTCTACAGGCGCCTGCTCGAAGGCGGACGCCCGGTGCAGTTCCGCACTTTTCACGCCTGGTTCGCAGGCCTGCTGCGCAACGCGCCGCTCGCAGTGCTACGCGAACTGGGCCTGCCTTCCAACTACGAACTGCTCGAAGACGATGCCGAGGCCCGCGGCCACACCTGGCGGCCGTTCTTCGAAGCGGTCACGGCCGACAAGCTTGCACTCGCCGACTACTACGCTGTCGTCGCGACGCACGGCCGCTCGCAGACGGCAAAGGCGCTGGGCGAAGCGTTGACCAAGCGCGTCGAGTTCTCGCTGGCCGATGCTGAAAACGCCGTCCAGCACTTCAGCGCCATGTACCCGGCGCTCGAAGGGCTGGACGAGCCGACCCAGGCCCTGCGCGGCGACTCGGTCCGCCGCCGTTGGCTCGACCGCGCCGCCGCACTCGGCCGCGAGACCAACAAGACGCCGCAGAAGGCGGCCGAGGCCATCATCGACGTGTTCGGCGTCGGCGAGCCCGCAGTCGAATCGCTCTCCGCAGCGCTCGCGCACCTGAGAAAGAACTTCTTCGTCGCCAGCGAAGACCGGCTCACCAAGAATCTGCAGAAATTCCCCGCCGCGCAAGAGGCAGAAGCCGAGCTCCAGGTGCTGTGCGCCGCGCAGGCCCAGCACGCGGCATGGCTCTACCAGCAGCGCATGACACGGCTCACGCGCCTTCTCATCGCCGCTTTCGCGGACGTCAAGCGCGCCCACGGCTGGGTCGACATGAACGACGTCGAGCAAGCCGCGCAGTTGCTGCTCGGCCAGTCGGCGCTGTCGGGCTGGGTGCAGGAACGGCTCGACGCACGCATCGCGCACCTCTTGATCGACGAGTTCCAGGACACCAATCCGCTGCAGTGGCAGGCACTCTACGGCTGGCTCAGTTCCTACACGGGCGCGGGCAGCAGCGCGCCGCGCGTGTTCATCGTGGGCGACCCGAAGCAGAGCATCTACCGCTTCCGCCGCGCCGAACCGCAAGTGTTCATTGCCGCCAAGAAGTTCGTGCGCGAAGGGCTCGATGGCGAACTGCTCAACTGCGACCACACGCACCGCAACGCACGCGCAGTGGTCGGGCTCGTCAACCAGGCCATGCTGGCCGCACAGGATGCGGGCGAGTTCGATGGCTATCGCGCCCACACCACCGAGCGTGGCGACGAGGGCGAGCTTCTCAAGCTGCCGGCCATCGACCGCGACGCGCTCGGCGACGCGGCGGAAGCCGCACCCGCAGATGACGGCATGCTCCACTGGCGCGATAGCCTCGTCACGCCGCGCGTGCTGCCTGAAGAACAACTGCTGCAGAAGGAATGCGAGCAGGCCGCACGTTGGGTAGCGCAGCGCATCGCCGACGGCATACCGCCGCGGCAGATCATGGTGCTGGCGCGCCGGCGCAATCGTCTGTCCGCGATGCAGGATGCGCTGCGCCAGCGCCACATTCCCGTGCAGCAGCCCGAGAAGAACGAGCTGCACGATGCGCCCGAGGTGCAGGACATGGTCGCGCTGATCGATGCGCTCGTATCGCCCACCCACGATCTCTCGCTGGCGCGGGCGTTGAAGTCGCCGCTCTTCAACATCGACGACGAGGTGCTGGTGCAACTGGCGTTGCGGCAGCGCGCGCATTCGTCGTCGAGCTGGTTCGCGTTGATCCAGAAAGGCGAGGGTTTGCCGCCGGTGTTGGTCGAGACGGGTGTCAGCCTGAAGAAATGGCAGCGCTGGCTCGTGACCCTGCCGCCCCACGATGCCATCGACGCCATCTTTCACGACGGCGACGTGCTCGCGAAGTTCGGCGCCGCCGTGCCCGCCGCGATGCGCCAGAGCGCGCTGGCCAACCTGCGCGGGCTGATGTCCGCATCGCTCGAGATCGAAGGCGCGCGCTTCGCCACGCCCTATGCACTGGTGCGCGCGCTGCGTGCCGGCGGCGTGCGCGCGCCGTCCGTCGCCGCGCCCGATGCGGTGCAGTTGCTGACCGTGCACGGCGCCAAGGGCCTGGAAGCCGACACCGTGCTGATGCTCGACTGCGACGCCGCCCCGCCGCGCGCGCAAACCATGGGCGTGCTGGTCGAATGGAAGGGCAGCGACAGCGCGCCGACGCGCTTCGTCTTCCTCGCGAGCGAGAAGACGCCGCCGGCCTGCGCCGCTTCGCTGCTCGAAGAAGAACAGCGCGCGCGTCATCGCGAAGAGCTCAACGGCCTCTACGTCGCGACCACGCGGGCGCGTGAGCGGCTGGTGCTGTCGTCGGTGAAGCCGGCGCGTGCCAACGAGGGCAGCTGGTGGGCCCGCCTCGAATCGGCCTGCGAGCCGACCGAGGCCGATGAGCCGCTGGTTGAGCTGCCAGTCGAGACCGGCGTGCGCAGCTTCTCGATGAAGCAGATGCCTCCAGCGGCTGCCGCCGTCGATCAGCCTTCCGCCAAGAAGGCGGCCGACGCCACGGTCGACGCGCGCGCCGCCGCCTTCGGCCAGGCCATGCACCGGCTGCTCGAATGGGCGGTGCCGGGCGAGACGCTGCCCTCGGCCCACGTGCGCGCCGCGGCCCGCGAATTCATGCTCGATCCGCAACAGGCGCGCGGCGCCGCGACACTGGCCGAACGCATCCGCGCGGGGGCGGGTGCCTGGGTGTGGGACGATCGCAGGGTCGATTGGCATGGCAACGAAGTCACGCTGGTCCACGAAGGCGAGACCCTGCGCATCGACCGGCTGGTGCGAGAGCGCGAGACCGGTGCCTGGTGGATCCTCGACTACAAATCCGCAGCGCGCCCCGAACGGGACGCGACGTTGATCGCACAGATGCAGCGCTACCGCGCGGCGGTGCAACATGCCTACCCTGGTGCCACGGTCCGCGTCGCGTTCCTCACCGGGCAGGGCGAACTGGTAAATCTCGAATGACCCTTTCCCCAACCGTCGCCGTGATCGGCGGCGGACCTGCCGGCCTGATGGCGGCTGAAGTTCTTGGCGCGTCCGGCGCGCAAGTGCACGTCTACGACGCGATGCCCTCGGTAGGCCGCAAATTCCTGCTGGCCGGCCGCGGCGGACTGAACCTCACGCATTCGGAACCCTTCGATGTGTTCATGAGCAGGTTCGGCGAGCGCCGCCCGCAGCTCGAGCCGATGCTCGCGCAGTTCGGCCCGCAGCAAGTGCGCGAATGGGCGACCGGTCTCGGCATCGAGACTTTCGTCGGCACATCAGGGCGCGTGTTTCCGACGGACATGAAGGCTGCGCCGCTGCTGCGCGCGTGGCTGCATCGGTTGCGCGCAGCGGGTGTGCAGTTTCATATGCGACATCGCTGGCTTGGCGATGCGGCGTTCGATGCGGCCGCGCTGCGGTTCGCCACGCCGGCTGGCGAGATCTCGGTGAAGGCAGATGCCGTAGTGTTGGCGCTCGGCGGTGCGAGCTGGGCGCGGCTGGGGTCCGACGGTGCGTGGGCGCCGTGGCTGCAAGGGCGCGGCATCGATGTCGCACCGCTGCTGCCTGCCAATTGCGGCTTCGACGGGGCAGGGTGGAGCGAGCATTTTTCCAGCCGCTTTGCGGGGCAGCCTTTCAAGTCGGTGGCGATTTCATTTGCCGACAGCCAGGGTCGCAGCTTCGCGCGCAAAGGTGAGTTCGTCGCGACTGCCACAGGCATTGAGGGGAGCCTGATCTATGCGGCCTCTGCTTTGCTGCGCGACGAGATCGCCGCGCATGGCAGCGCCACGCTGTTGCTGGATCTGTTGCCTGACCGCAGCGCCGAGCAGGTGCTGGCGGCGGTGAAGCATCCGCGCGGCGCCCGGTCGCTGAGCAGCCACCTCAAGAGTCGGCTTGGGCTTGAAGGCATCAAGGCCGGTGTGCTGCACGAGGTGCTGAGCCGCGAGGCGATGCAGGACCCGGCGCAACTCGCCGCGACGATCAAGGCCGTACCGCTGAAGCTCATCGCGACCCGGCCGATCGATGAAGCGATCAGCACAGCGGGCGGCGTACGTTTCGATGCGCTCGACGCGCAGCTCATGGCGAAGCCCTTGCCGGGCGTGTTCGTGGCGGGAGAGATGCTCGATTGGGAAGCACCGACCGGCGGCTATCTGCTGACCGCATCGATGGCCAGTGGTGCGGCCGCAGCGCGCGGTGCAATCCAGAGGCTGGGCCTGTGAAGGCCTCGCGCCCGAGGATTTTTCGCTGAGATATTTGCAAGCTGCGTTTCACTTCGCATGGAGTGAAACGAGCGGCTGAAGAAGTTGACGAGCCTTACCCCTGGCACTGACTACGCAGTTAGGGCTGCTTGGTTCCCCACCTGACCCGGTTGGCCACTTCACCATGCAGGGAGGCCCGTCAGGCTGGATTCTAACCTCGTGGGATTTGCCCCCTTCGACGAGGCGTGAATGAAAATTTCGAGCGCACCGGTCGGGAAACAAGCGTGAAGTCGCCTCCCCGCGCCTTTTAGAATGCCCGCAATGTCTTATCTCGTGCTCGCTCGCAAGTTCCGTCCGAAAACCTTCGGTGAGATGGTCGGCCAGGGGCATGTGGTGCAAGCGCTCGAGAACGCACTGACCACGCAGCGCCTGCATCACGCCTATCTTTTCACCGGCACGCGGGGCGTGGGCAAGACCACGGTCTCGCGCATCCTGGCCAAGTCGCTCAACTGCCAGGGGCCGGACGGGCAGGGCGGCATCACCGCCACGCCGTGCGGCGTGTGCCAGGCCTGCCGGGACATCGATTCGGGCCGCTTCGTCGACTACACCGAGCTCGATGCGGCCTCCAATCGCGGCGTCGACGAAGTGCAGTCTCTGCTCGAGCAAGCCGTCTACAAGCCGGTGCAAGGGCGCTTCAAGGTCTTCATGATCGACGAAGTGCACATGCTCACCAACACCGCGTTCAACGCGATGTTGAAGACGCTCGAAGAGCCGCCCGAATACCTCAAGTTCGTGCTCGCGACCACCGATCCGCAGAAGGTGCCGGTCACGGTGCTCTCGCGCTGCCTGCAGTTCAATCTGCGGCCGATGGCGCCCGAGACGATCCTCGAACACCTCACGAGCGTGCTGCAGACCGAGCAGGTGCCGGCCGAGCCGCAGGCGTTGCGGCTCCTGGCGCGCGCAGCACGCGGCTCGATGCGCGATGCGCTCTCGCTCACCGACCAAGCCATTGCTTTCGGCAACGGCGAGCTGATCGAGACCGGCGTGCGCCAGATGCTCGGCAGCGTGGACCGCGGCCATGTGTTCAAGCTGATCGAGGCGCTCGCAGAGGGCGATGGCAAGACGGTGGTCGACACCTCCGAGGCGCTGCGCCGCGACGGCATGTCCGCCGCTTCCACGCTCGAAGAAATGACGTCGGTGCTGCAGGCCATGGCCGTGCTGCAGGCGGTGCCTTCGCGCGCGGAGTCCGCCGATTCGGCCACCGACCCGGACGCCGCCGACACCGCCCGCCTCGCGTCGCTGATGCCGGCCGACGAAACGCAACTGCTCTACAGCCTCTGCCTGCACGGCCGCGGCGAGCTGGGCCTGGCACCCGACGAATACGCCGCGCTCACCATGGTGCTGCTGCGGCTGCTGGCCTTCAAACCTTCCAACGCGGCCGCTTCGACGGCTACCCCGGAAAAAAAAACTCTGAATGAAGCGCAGGGCGCGGCGCAAAGGGCGCCGGCCCCGGTCGCTGCGCCTTCGCCTGCCCCCACACCCGTGGTCAGGCCCGCGGCCGAAACACCGCCTCCGACGGCGCCCACGCCGCCTGTGCCGGCTCCCGCTGCAGCATCGAATGCGCCGGCATCGGTTCCCGCCGGTCATCGTCTGGCCGTCGTCGACGAACCCATGCGGTCCTCGGATCACAGGCCTTCCTCCATGGACGCCCCCGCCAAGGTCGTCGGCATGCCGATCCGCGTGCAGCCCCCTCCCGGCCAGCGCGATGCGCCGCGCACCGACGAGCAACGCGGCCCGGCTGCGCCGATCCCGCCCAGCGAGGACGGCGACTTCTGGTACGCCACCGTCACCCAACTGGTCGCGGCCGAAAGCATCACGGCCCTCGCGCGCGAACTCGCATTGCAATCGCAGCTCGTGGGTCGCGACACCGACCAGTGGATCCTGCGCATCGAGCGCGAAACGCTCAACCAGCCGTCCAGCCGCGAGAAGCTGACCGCCGCGCTCAACGCGCTCGGCCACGACATGAAGCTCGCCATCGAGATCGGCGGCGTGGTCGACAGCCCCGCGCGCCGCAACCGGCATGCGGCCGAGGAACGCCAGCGGGTGGCCGAGGAGGCCATCCACAGCGACCCCGAGGTGCAGATGCTGATGCGCGACTTCGATGCGAAGATCGTCCCAGGAACGCTGCGGCCCGTCTGAGTCGGGCAGGGCAGTCACGTCTCTTATCCTTCACCCCTTTCTTCACCACACACACAGGACCAACGATGTTCAACAAAGGACAACTGGCCGGCCTCATGAAGCAGGCGCAGGCAATGCAGGACAACCTCAAGAAGGCCCAGGAAGAACTGGCGCACATCGAGGTCGAAGGCGAATCGGGCGCCGGTCTCGTGAAGGTCGTCATGACCTGCAAGCACGACGTCAAGCGCATCACCATCGACCCGAGCCTCTTGGCCGACGACAAGGACATGCTCGAAGACCTGGTGGCCGCCGCCTTCAACGCAGCAGTGCGCAAGGCCGAGGAAACCAGCGAGCAGAAGATGGGCAAGCTCACCGCAGGCATGCCGGGCCTCCCGCCTGGCATGAAGCTGCCGTTCTGAGCGATTGATGGCCGACGCCAGTTCGCTCGACGCCTTGGTCGATGCGCTGCGCCGCCTGCCCGGCGTCGGCGTGAAGTCGGCTTCGCGCATGGCGTTTCATTTGCTGCAGCACGACCGCGACGGCGCCCAGCTGCTGTCGCGCGCACTGCAGCAGGCAGCGGGCAACGTGCGGCACTGCGAACTCTGCAACACCTTCACGGAAGCACCGATCTGCAGCGTATGCATGGACTCGCGCCGCGATGGGACCAAGCTCTGCGTGGTCGAGACGCCCGCCGACCAGGCGGCGCTGGAGCGCACCGGCGCCTTCCGCGGCTATTACTTCGTGCTGATGGGCAAGCTCAGTCCGCTCGACGGCATCGGGCCTAAGGACATCGGCCTGCAGAAGTTGTTCGACCGCGCGCTCGACGGCACGGTGAGCGAAGTCATCCTCGCCACCAACTTCACCGCCGAGGGCGAGGCGACCGCGCATGTGATCGGGGAAGCGCTCAAGCAGCGCGGCCTCACCGTGACGCGTCTTGCGCGCGGCGTGCCGGCCGGCAGCGAGCTCGAGTACGTGGACCTCGGCACCATCGCGCACGCATTGGTCGACCGTCGATAACGCCATGACCCTTTCCCTGCTCACCATCGCCTACTGGTGCGTGTTCTGCGCCTGCGGCCTGCCGTACCTCGCGGCATGGATCGCGAAGGCCGGCGCCTTCGGCCCGCGCGACAACGTGCATCCGCGCGAATGGGCCGCGAAGCAAAGCGGCTGGCGTGCACGCGCCAACAGCGCGCAGGCCAACACCTTCGAAGGGCTGCCGTTCTTCATCGGCGCGGTGATCATTGCGCACCAGCTCGGCGCCAACCAGGCGCGGCTGGACATGCTGGCCGTGGCCTATGTCGTCTTGCGCGTGATCTATCTTGCGATCTACATCAAGGGCATCGGCGGCGTGCGCAGCGCGGTCTGGGCGCTCGCGTTCCTGGTCAACGTCGCGATTCTTTTCCTCGCGAAATAGGCCACCGCAGGCCATTCGGCAGAGAGCCCGTGGAGGCCTTCATGCTTACGTGGAAACCCGCACGGGATGACCCCGATGCAGGCAACGGGCGCGCACCCCTAAGCTCGATTCACTTCACAAGAATCAATGAGCCCGCAGGACCGCTTCATGCTGCATCGCAGAACCCTCATTTCCGCCTCCGCAGTCGCCGCCGCAGCGATTGCGCTGCCGCGGGTTTTTGCGCAAGCCAAGCTGGAAAAGACCAAGGTCTCCATCGCGGTCGGCGGCAAGGCCGCGTTCTACTACCTGCCTCTCACCATCTCAGAGCAGCTCGGCTACTTCAAGGCCGAAGGGCTCGAGGTGGAGATTTCCGATTTCGCCGGTGGCGCGCGTGCGCTGCAGGCGGTGGTGGGCGGCTCGGCCGACGTCTGCTCGGGCGCCTACGAACACACCATCAACCTGCAGGCCAAGAACCAGTTCTTCCAGGCCTTCGTGCTGCAGGGCCGCGCACCGCAGATCGCGGTGGGCGTGTCGACCAAGAACATGGCGGGCTACACCGGCATCCAGGACTTGAAGGGGAAGAAGATCGGTGTCTCGGCGCCGGGCTCGTCGACCAACATGGTGGCCAATCTCGTGCTCTCGCGCGGCGGCCTCAAGGCGAGCGATGTGAGCTACATCGGCGTGGGCGTCGCGGCCGGCGCGCTCACCGCGCTGCGCTCGGGCCAGATCGACGCCATCAGCAACACCGACCCGGTGATGACGATGCTCGAGCAGAAGGGCGACGTGAAGATCATCAGCGACACGCGCACGCTCAAGGGCACGCAGCAGGTGTTCGGCGGGCCGATGCCCGCGGCCTGCCTCTACGCGCCGATCGATTTCATCCAGAAGAACCCCAACACCTGCCAGGCGCTGGCCAATGCCATCGTGCACGGCCTGAAGTGGCTGCAGACGGCGGGGCCGGGCGACATCATCAAGACGGTGCCCGAGACCTATTTGCTCGGCGACCGGGCGCTGTACCTCGCGTCTTTCGACAAGGTGCGCGAATCGATCGCCACCGATGGCCTCGTGCCGGCCGATGGACCGAAGACGGCCCTCACGGCCATCGCGAGCTTCGACACTGCGGTGAAGGCCGAGAAGATCGACCTCCTCAAGACCTACACCAACGATTTTGCTAGGCGCGCGAAAGACAGGTTCAAAGCCTGACTCCGAACGTCCCCGCGACCCGGCCTTGGCCGGGTTTTTTAATCCTGCAGACATGTCCGATTACGCACTCGAACTCCTCTCCATCAGCTGCACCTTCCACTCGAAGGACGACCCCGGCCAGCGCTACACCGCCGTCGCCGACACCACGCTGCGCATCAAGGCCGGCGAGTTCGTCTCGGTGGTCGGACCCACGGGATGCGGCAAGTCGACGCTGCTGAACGTGGGCGCGGGGCTGCTCGAACCATCGTCGGGCACGGTCAAGGTCTTCGGCGAGACGCTTTCGGGCGTCAATGCACGCGCGGGCTACATGTTCCAGACCGAGGCGCTGATGCCGTGGCGCAGCGCTGTTGCCAACGTGATGGTGGGGCTGCAGTACCGCGGCGTGTCCGATGCCGATGCGCGTGAGCAGGCCGAGGCCTGGCTCTCGCGCGTGGGGCTCTCGGGCTTCGGCGACCG
This sequence comes from Variovorax paradoxus EPS, assembly GCF_000184745.1. Taxonomy (NCBI): domain Bacteria; kingdom Pseudomonadati; phylum Pseudomonadota; class Betaproteobacteria; order Burkholderiales; family Comamonadaceae; genus Variovorax; species Variovorax paradoxus. Next base: position 2,724,986 of record NC_014931.1, read on the forward strand.
CTATCCGCACCAGCTTTCCGGCGGCATGCGCAAGCGCGTGGCGCTGGCGCAGACGCTGGTGCTCGACCCCGACATCATCCTCATGGACGAGCCCTTCAGCGCGCTCGACATCCAGACGCGGCAGCTGATGGAAAACGAGGTGCTCGAGATCTGGAGCGCGAAGAAGAAGGCGGTGCTCTTCATCACGCACGATCTCGATGAAGCCATCGCGATGAGCGACCGCGTGGTGGTGCTGTCGGCTGGTCCGGCCACGCATCCCATCGGCGAGTTCGACATCGACCTGGCCCGCCCGCGCGATGTGGCCGAGGTGCGCACGCAGCCGCGCTTCGTCGAACTGCACACGCAGATCTGGGAGGTGCTGCGCGACGAGGTGCTCAAGGGCTACGCGCAGCAACTGAGGAAAGCCGCATGATCCCGCGCCTGAACGAACGCAATGCGCGCTTCTGGCAACTGGTGCTGCTCGTGCTCATCCTGGTGGGCTGGCATGTGGCGTCGCGCAACCAGCAGTTCGCCTTCTTCGTCGGCGAGCCGATCCAGGTGGCGGGCCGCATCTGGAGCTGGTTCCTGCCGTTCGAGGTGCCGCCGAACCTGCTGTTTCCTGAAGGCCTGAAGGGCAACGCAGACATCTACCGGCACCTGGGCACCACGCTGCTGGAGACGGTGCTGGCCTTCGGCATCGGCACCGTGATGGGCCTCGCGTGCGGGCTCTGGCTCGCACTCGCGCCCACCGCGAGCCTGATCCTCGACCCCTACATCAAGGCCGCCAATTCGATGCCGCGCGTGATCCTCGCGCCGATCTTCGCGCTGTGGTTCGGCCTCGGCATCTGGAGCAAGGTGGCGCTGGCGGTCACGCTGGTGTTCTTCATCGTGTTCTTCAACGTCTACCAGGGCGTGCGCGAGGTGAGCCCCGTGGTGCTGGCCAACGCGAAGATGCTGGGCGCCAACCAGCGGCAATTGCTGCGCACCGTGTACCTGCCGAGCGCGACGAGCTGGGTGTTCTCCAGCCTGCACACCTCGGTGGGCCTGGCCTTCGTAGGCGCGGTGGTGGGGGAGTACCTGGGCTCGGCGCGCGGCGTGGGGTATCTGATTCTTCAGGCCGAGGGCACCTTCGACGTCAACACCGTCTTTGCCGGCATCGTGGTGCTCACCGCTTTTGCACTGGCGCTCGACGGCCTCGTGGGCCTGATCGAGAAGCGCCTCATGAAATGGCAGCCGCGCAGCGGCGAGACCGAGAAGCTCTGAAGCGCGCGGCCGCACAGCCGCGCCGGGACTCAGGTGCCCTTGCCGTGGGCTTCCGTGTTCACCTGCACCAGCGCGCGGCCCGCGAAGATGCCGCCCGCCATCTCCAGCACGACGCGCTCCGCATCGCGCCGCCGCAGTTCGCCGATGACCTCGTCGGCCTCGGTGCCGGAGGCGCCGAGTGCCAGCACACCCTGGCGGCCGAAGACCATCGCCGATTCGAAGGTTTCGCGGATCTGGAACTCGACGTCGAGCTTGCCGATCTCCAGCATGTGCTCGCGGTCGTAGGAGCGGACCAGCAACTGCGCATGCGGGAACTCGGCCTTCAGCAGCTCGACGATGCGCGTGGTCGCGGCCTTGTCGTCCACGCACACCATGACGACGCGCGCGCTGTGCGCACCGGCGGCGTGCAGCACGTCGGCGCGCGAGCCGTCGCCGTAATACACCTTGAAGCCGAATTCGGCGGCGTCGCGGATGACTTGGGTGTCGGTGTCGATGATCGAGATCGAGGCGCCGCGCGCGAGCGCGCCCTGTATCGCGATCTGGCCGAAACGGCCGAATCCGATGACCAGCACGTTGCCGGCCAGCCCCTCGGCCTTCTCGACGCCCTCCATCGAGGCGGCCGAGGCCGGCGCGAAGCGGCGGTGCGCGAGCACCGCGAGCGGCGTGAGCGCCATCGACAGCACCACCACCGCGGTCATGTTGGCGTTGACCGTCGGGCTGATCACCTTGGCGCCCAGCGCGGCGGAAAACAGCACGAACGCGAACTCGCCGCCCTGCGCCATCAGCACCGCGCGGTCGAGCGCGTCGGCGGGCGAGCTCTTGGCGAGCCGCGCCACGCCGTAGATGCACAGCGCCTTCACCACCATCATCGACACCACGCCGGCCACGATGAGCTGCCAGTTCTGCGCCACCACCGCGAGGTCGAGCGACATGCCCACACCGATGAAGAACAGGCCCAGCAGCAGGCCGCGGAAGGGTTCGATGTCGGCCTCGAGCTGATGGCGGAAGGTCGATTCCGACAGCAGCACGCCCGCGAGGAATGCGCCCATGGCCATCGAAAGGCCACCCAACTGCATCAGCAGTGCGGCGCCCAGCACCACCAGCAGCGCCGCGGCCGTCATGACCTCGCGCGCCTTGGAGTTGGCCAGGATGCGGAACAGCGGATTGAGCAGCCACACGCCGGCAGCCACCAGCGCGGCAAGCGCGCCCGCGGCGATGCCGACGCCGATCCAGCGCGAGGGCGCGATGGCCTGCTGCGCCGGATCCACCGGCGCGATGAAGGCGACGATGGCCAGGAGCGGCACGATCAAGAGGTCTTCGAAGAGCAGGACCGCGACGATCTTCTGCCCCCGCGGCGCGGCAATGTCGCCGCGCTCGCCCAGCAGTTGCATCACGATGGCGGTGGAGGTGAGCACGAAGCCCATCGCGCAGACGAACGACACGGCCAGCGGAAAGCCGAAGGCCATGCCGACGCCGGTGAGCAGGATGCCGCACACCACCACCTGCAGGCTGCCGAGGCCGAAGATGTCGCGGCGCATGCTCCAGAGGTGCGAGGGCCGCATCTCCAGCCCGATCACGAACAGGAACATCACGACGCCGAGTTCGGCGGTGTGAAGGATCGTCTGCGGATCGGTGAAAAGCCCGAAGCCGAACGGGCCGATGGCCAGCCCTGCGGCCAGGTAACCCAGGACCGAGCCGAGGCCCAGCCGCTTGAACAGGGGAACGGCGACGACCGCGGCTCCCAACAGCGTGACGACCTTGACGAGATCGCCCGCGCTTCCTTCAACAGCCATGGCATGGCCCTCCCTTTTGTTGTGTTCCGGCGCTGCCCGCCGGTGGGAGGCAGCGCTTCCTCAGCGCCTTTTTTGCGCTTTCTCAGCGCTTCTTTTTCGACGGCGTGCCGCCGCGTTTCTCGCGCACGACCTGCTTGCCGGCCGGCACCTTCACGACGTTCTTGCCGCGGGCCGTGTTGGCTTGAGCAGGTGCGCTGCTGCGCTTCGAGGACGCCGCGGCATGGCCGCGCGCCACCGCCACGCCGGCGCCGACCCGAGCGGCCGGTGCCGCGCGCACCGGCAGGTACACCACGACGCTGTAGCCGCGCTTGAATGCGTGGTTGGGCTTCACGTCGTTCCACTCGGCCACGTTGGAGGGCGCGAGCTTGTAGCGGCGGGCGATGCTCGCCACGCTGTCGTTGCGGCCGGCCTTCACGGTGGTGCGGCGGTTGACGATTTCGGGCTGGAAGCTCAGGTGGCCGCCATCGGCCACCACGGCCGCCACGTCTTCCTTGACGCGGGCGCCGCGCGGCACGATGAGCGTGGAGCCGGCCTTGATGAGCATGCGCGGCGGCACGTTGTTCATCGCGCGCAGGTCGCTCTCGCTCATGCCCGAGCGCTGGGCGGCGTCGGCCACCGTCATGGTGTTGGGCACGACCCAGGCGGTCCAGCTCGCGTACTGGCCTTGCGAGTAGGCGTCGAAGTTGCGCTGGAACACGGCCGCGTTGTCCCAGGGCAGCAGGATCTGCGGCGTGCCCGCGGCGATCAGCACCGGCTTGTGCGCGGCGGGATTGAGCGCGCGGAAGTCCTCGATGCGCACGTCGGCCAGCTTTGCCGCCAGTTCGACGTCCAGGTCGCGCGTGAGCGTGACGGTCTGGAAGTACGGGTGGTTGGCGATCAGCGGCAGCTCGGCGTTGAAGGCCTGCGGATTGGCCACGATGTTCTTCACCGCCTGCAGCTTGGGCACGTACAGCCGCGTCTCGGCCGGCATGTTGAGGTCGCTGTAGGTGGTGGGCAGGCCGGCGCGCTGGTTTTTGGCGATGGCGCGGCTCACGCTGCCTTCGCCCCAGTTGTAGGCGGCCAGCGCGAGCTGCCAGTCGCCGAACATGCCGTAGAGCTTCTGCAGGTAGTCGAGCGCGGCGCGGGTGGAGGCCAGCACGTCGCGGCGGTCGTCGCGGAAGATGTTCTGCTTCAGGTCGAAGTCGGTGCCGGTGGCCGGCATGAACTGCCACATGCCCGCTGCGCGTGCACTGGAGACGGCCTGCGGGTTGAACGCGCTCTCGATGTACGGCAGCAGCGCGAGTTCGGTCGGCATGTTGCGCCGCTCGAGTTCCTCGACGATGTGGAACATGTACTTGTTCGAGCGCTCGGTCATGCGCTGGATGTAGTCGGGCCGACTGGCGTACCACTGCTCGCGGTCGCGCACGAGGTCGCTCTCGAGGTTGGGCATCTTGAAGCCGCGGCGGATGCGGTCCCACATGTCGGTCGGCGGGGCCAGCGTGACCACGCTCTGCGAGTGGGCCTCGCCGCTGGAGAGGGGCGAGAGGGCGTCACGCGGGTAGACGGGGGCGGCGCTGCCGGCGACCTTGGAGCCGGTGCCGCCGGCCGTGGTGCCGATCTTGGGGGAAGTGCTGGATGAGGAGTTGTTGTCGGTCGGTGCCGCGCAGCCTGCGAGCACCAGTGAACCTGCAAGGCAGGTGGCAGCGATAAATTTCATCGGAAGTCGTTTTTCCATTGGCGCAGTGCGGCGAACACATCGGCTTCGGCCGCGTTGGCGGAAAGCTCGGCGTGCGCGCGCACCGCTCGAAGGACAGTGGCTTCGCGGCTGCGAAGAAAGGGGTTGATCAGGCGTTCGGTCGCCAACTGCGAGGGCAGCGTGGGCTGCCCCTGTGCGCGCAGGCTTTCGCAACGCGCGTTGTAGTGAGTCAGATCGGCGTTGCCCGGTTCCACCGCGCGAGCGAAACGCAGGTTAGCAAGTGTGTATTCGTGGGCACAGCACACGCGCGTGTCGTCGGGCAGTGCGGCGAGTGCGTCGAGCGAGGCCAGCATCTGCGCGGGCGTGCCTTCGAAGAGGCGACCGCAGCCGCCCGAGAAGAGCGTGTCGCCGCAAAAGAGCAATGGCTCGCTGTCTTCTGCAGCCGGAAGGAAGTAGGCGATGTGGCCGGCCGTGTGGCCCGGCACATCGATCACTTCGAAGCGAAGGCCGAGCGCTTGGGCGATGTCGGCTTGCACGTACGGCATGAAGGGCTCGGGAATGCGCTCGCGGGCGGGGCCGTGCACCGGCGCACCCGTGGCGGCATGCAGCGCGGCCACGCCGCCCGTGTGATCGGCGTGGTGGTGCGTGACTAGAATCGCGGCCAGCTGCAGCTTGTGGTGCGCCAGCGCATCGAACACCGGTTGGGCGTCGCCCGGATCCACGACGATGGCGCTGGACCCGTCGTGCAGCATCCAGATGTAGTTGTCAGCGAAGGCGGGCAGCGGAACGAGGGTCATGAGCGGTCAAATTATAGGTTTGCAGGATTGGTTCGCGACCCCCCCGGGACGCTACCTCCTCGCGTGGGAGCAGGCCCAGTTCGACCAGGCGGTGGCCGATGTGTTCGGCTATCACGCGCTGCAGCTGGGCGCACCCGAAGTCGAGGGCCTGCGCACCAACCGCATGCCGCACCGCTGGCTGGCGCTGAGCGATCCGATGCGCCCGGCCAAGGCCACGCTGCTGACCGACTTCACGGCGCTGCCGTTCGCGGCCAACAGCCTCGATCTCGTGGTGATGCCGCATGCGCTGGAGCTCAGTCCCGATCCGCACGCCACGTTGCGCGAGGTCGAGCGGGTGCTGGTGCCCGAGGGCCGCGTAGTGATCTGCGGGCTCAATCCGGCCAGCCTCTGGGGCATGCGCCAGCGGCGCGCGCACCTGTACCGCAAGCTCGGCGTCGGCGATCTCTACCTGCCCGAAGGCGGGGAGTTCATCGGCTACTGGCGCATGCGCGACTGGCTGCGGCTCCTGAGCTTCGAGGTGGAATCGGGGCGCTTCGGCATCTACCGGCCTGCGGTGCGCAGCGACGCCTGGCTCGAGCGTTGCCGCTGGATGGACAAGGCCGGCGAGCGCTGGTGGCCGATCTTCGGGGCGGCGTATTTCCTGGTGGCGGTCAAGCGGGTGCGCGGCATGCGCCTCCTGAGCGCGGACTGGCGCCGCGCCGCGGCACGCGCCACGGCGCCGGTGTCGATCGCGGGCAAGGTGCATCGGCACCAGCGGGATCAAACGGATTGAATTGAACAGAGAAACAAGGAAAAGAGAGCTTGAACGAAGTCGTGATCTACACCGATGGTGCATGCAAGGGCAACCCCGGACCCGGGGGCTGGGGCGCGTGGCTCAAGTCGGGCGCCACCGAAAAGGAACTGTTCGGCGGCGAACTCAACACCACCAACAACCGCATGGAGCTGACCGCGGTCATCGAGGGTTTGGCCGCGCTCAAGCGCCCGTGCAAGGTGCTGCTCTACCTGGACAGCCAGTACGTGCGCAAGGGCATCACCGAGTGGATCCGCGGCTGGAAGGCCAAGGGCTGGATGACCGCCAGCAAGCAGCCGGTGAAGAACGTCGAGCTCTGGCAGCGGCTGGACAAGCTGGTGGCCGAGGGCGGCCACACGATCGAATGGCGCTGGGTCAAGGGCCACTCGGGCGACCCTGGCAACGAACGCGCCGACATGCTCGCCAACAAGGGCGTGGACAAAGCGCTGGGGCGGATCTGAAGAGGACGACGGCTTAGATCACGCCGTCGAACAGCATCACGTCGACTTCCTCGCCCGCAGCGACGTGGCCCTGGTCGTGGTGCAGCACCACCAGCCCGTTGGCCTCGACCATCGAGCTCAGAACGCCAGAGCCCTGGTTGCCCGCGACGCGGACCTCGGGCAATGAGCCCGCCACGGCCTTCACGAACCCCCGCTGGTATTCGGTGCGCCCGGGTTTCTTGCGGATCGGCCCGGCACTGCGTGCGCGCAGCAGCGGCGGGGGCGCCGAGGCAGCGTCGTGGCAGCCCATCATCCGCAGCAACGCGGGCCGCACGAAGGCGAGAAAAGTGACCATCACGGCCACCGGATTACCGGGCAGGCCGAACAGCACGGCGGGGCCCGGGTGCTCGTCGCCCTCGCGCGGAATCAGGCCCACCGCCAGCGGCCGGCCGGGTCGCATCGCGACATGCCAGAAGGCCATCTCGCCGATCTGCTGCATCACATCGCGCGTGTGGTCTGCGGCGCCGACGCTCACGCCGCCACTGGTGACGATCGCATCGGCTTCGCGCGCGGCGCGCTTCAGCGTCGCGGCCAGCGTGACGGGATCGTCGTGCACGAGGCCGAGGTCGATCACCTCGCAGCCCAGCCGCGTGAGCAAGCCGAACACGGTGTAGCGGTTGCTGTCGTACACCGCGCCTTCGCGGGGCGGCTCGCCGATGCAGAGGATTTCGTCGCCGGTCGAGAAGTAGGCGACGCGCAACTTTCGCAGTACCGGCACGCCGGGCAGGCCGAGGCTCGCGACCATGCCGAGCGCGGCCGGCGAGAGACGTTCGCCGCGCTTGAGGGCCGGCTGGCCTTTCATGAGGTCTTCGCCAGCGAAGCGGCGGTTGTCGCCGCGGCGCAGCACGCGGTCGGGAAAGCTCACCACGTCGCCCTCGACCCGGCAGAACTCCTGCGGGATCACGGTGTCGAGGCCGGCCGGCATCATTGCGCCGGTCATGATGCGCACCGCATCGCCCGGGACAAGCGCGCCACGCCAGGCCGCACCGGCGAGCGCGGTGCCCACCACGCGCAGCTTGATGGAATGGTCGGCGGGAGCGTCGGTCGGAAGGATCGCGCCATCGAACGCGTAGCCGTCCATCGCCGAGTTGTCGTGCGGCGGAACGCTCACGGGCGAGATGAGGTCTTCGGCCAGCACGCGGCCCAGCGCGTCGCGCAGCGACACGCTCTCGCGCTGCGTGACGACGAGGGGCGCGACCAGTTGGGCCAGCGAGGCCTGGACCGCATCGACGCTCAGCGCGTCGGTGTCATGGCGAGGGAGTGCTGCAGCGATGTCGGCAAGGCTGCTCATCGATTTTCGAGGGCTTGCAATTCGGCGAGCGTGTTGGCGTTGAAGAAGGCGTCAGGCGCATCGCCTGGCCGGTCGAAGGGAACGAACACGGTGCGGTGTTGCGCGGTCCACGCCTGGACCTTGCGGCCGCCGCCTTCGGTGAAGCGCATCAGGCTTTCGTGCAGACGGGTGCGCAGCAAGCAGAACACGGGCTGCGGGCGCAGCACGGGCGCCGCACCGCCTTCGGTATCGGGCGCGGTGACCATCGCGATCTCGGCGTTGTCGGCTTCCAGGGCTTCGGCCAAGCGCGCCGCCAGGTCGGTCGGAAAGCGCGGCGTGTCGCAAGGCACGGTGAGCAGGAAGGGCGTCTCGCAATTCTCGAAACCCGTGAGGAAGCCCGCGAGCGGCCCCGGGTAATCTGCAAGGCTGTCGGTCAATACCGGAACGCCGAAGGCTTCGTAGGCCGCCAGGTTCCGGTTGGCATTGATCAGCATCTGGCCGACCTGCGCGCCCAGGCGCAGCACCGCATGCAGGGCGAGCGGCACGCCGTTGAAGTTCTGCAGTCCCTTGTCGACGCCGCCCATCCGGGAGCCGCGTCCGCCGGCCAGCAGCAAGCCGGTGATGTCGGCGGGCGCGATGGCGGGGTGCGCAGGCATGGCGGCGGGTCCCGTCATCCGCCGATGTAGCTCATCTCGACGCGGCGCGGCGCCTTGTCGGTTGCATCGCCGTGATCGGTGCTGTCGGGTCCGCGCAGGGCGCGCAGCTCGGAATAGCGGTCGGCCCGGCCCTGCCAGACGTGGCCGATGGCGGAGCTGATGTCATCGTCGCTGGCAGTGCCGCGCAGCAGCGGACGCAGGTCGTGGCCGGCGCTGGCGAAGAGGCAGAGGTACAGCTTGCCCTCGGTCGACAGGCGCGCGCGGCTGCAGTCGTGGCAGAAGGCCTGGGTCACGCTGCTGATCACGCCGACTTCGCCGCCGCCGTCGGCATACGCCCAGCGCTGGGCGGTTTCGCCGGGGGTCGTGGCTTCAAGCGGCACCAGCGGGAATTCGCCGGCGATGCGCGCGATGACATCGGCCGAGGGCAGCACCTCGTCCATGCGCCAGCCGTTGGTGGCGCCCACGTCCATGTATTCGATGAAGCGAAGCACCACGCTGCCGCCGTGGTGCTCGCGGAAGTAGCGCGCCATCGGCAGGATTTCCTGCTCGTTGGTGCCGCGCTTGACCACCATGTTGACCTTGATCGGGCCGAGGCCCGCGGCTCGGGCTGCGTCGATGCCGGCCAGCACGTCGGCCACCGGGAAATCGACGTCGTTCATGTGGCGGAAGACGGCGTCGTCCAGGCTGTCCAGGCTCACCGTCACGCGCTGCAGGCCGGCGGCCTTGAGCGCGGCGGCCTTGCGGGCGAGGAGGGATCCGTTGGTGGTGAGGGTGAGCTCCAGCGGTGCGCCGTCGGGCGTGCGTATTTCGGCCAGTTGCTCGATCAGCGCCTCGATGTTCTTGCGCAGCAGCGGTTCGCCGCCGGTGAGCCGGATCTTGCGCACGCCGTGCGCGGCGAACAGGCGGGCCAGGCGTGTCATTTCCTCGAAGCTCAGGAGCGCGCTGTGCGGCAGGTACTTGTAGTCCTTGTCGAACACGTCCTTGGGCATGCAGTAGCTGCAGCGGAAGTTGCAGCGGTCGGTCACGCTGATGCGCAGGTCGGTGAGCGGGCGGCCCAGGCGGTCGCGCAGCAGGCCCGTGGCGGGCACGGCGATGTCCGGCACGGCCACGGCGGGTGGCGTGCGGCCGATCCGGGAGATCGGGATGACGGTGCTGTGGCTGCTGCTGTTCTTCATGGCTTCGAGGGGAGTGCCCGATTTTGCGCCAGGCCTCAAGGGCCCGTTGGACGCAGGCTACTTGATCACCGCCGCATAAACCATGTCCCGGGTCAATGTTCTGTAATGCGTTCTGTGCTTGGGCGACTGCAGCATCAGCACGACGAACAACTCGTTCTTCGGGTCCACCCACATGTAGGTACCGCCCGCGCCACCCCAGTTGTATTCGCCGCCGGCCGAGGGGTAGGGCGCCTCGCCGTCGTTGCGGCGCACCGCGAAGCCCAGGCCGAAGCCGTAGCCCGGGCCCGGCAGGTAGAGCGGACCGGGCACGATGCCGGCGCCCGCGTTGGAGTGGTCGGCTGTCATCAGCGCGATGGTGCGCGGGCCCAGGTAGCGCTTGCCGTCGAGCGAGCCGCCGTTCAGCAGCATCTGCAGGAAGCGGGCGTAGTCGCCGGCCGTCGAGACCAGTCCGCCGCCGCCCGACTCGAGCTTGCGCACGATGCGCGGATCGTTCAGGTCGGCGCCCACGCCGAAGCTGCGGTCGGTGGGCAGTGGTTCGGCAATGCGCGGCTGGCGCGCCGGTTCGGGCACGTAGTAGGTGGTGTCCTTCATGCCCAACGGGTCGAAGAGGCGCGCCTTCTCGAACTGGTAGAGCGACTGTCCCGAGACCACCTCGATCACCCGGCCGAGGATGTCGGTCGACTGGCTGTAGTCCCAGGTCGTGCCCGGCTGGTAGGCCAGCGGCAGCTTGGCCAGGCGCTGCGAGAACTCGGCGTTGGTCGGGTCGTTGGCGCCCAGGCCGGCCGCGTTGTACGCCTGCTTGACCAGGCCCGGCCCGAAGAAGCCGTAGGTCAGGCCCGAGGTGTGGCGCATCAGGTCCTGCACGGTGATCGGCTTGCGCGCGGGCACCGTTTCGAGCACCGGCTTGCCGTCGGCGCCGGGCTTCTCGACGCCGACGGTCATGCTGGCGTATTCGGGCAGGTACGTCGAGATCGGGTCGTCGAGCTTCAGGCGCCCGTCTTCCACCAGCATCATCGCGGCCACCGAAGTGATGGGCTTGCTCATCGAATAGATGCGGAAGATGCCGTCGCGCTGCATCGGTGTGCCCGCGGCCGCATCGAGCTTGCCGACCGGCTCGAACCAGGCCACCTTGCCCTGGCGGGCCACCAGCAGCACCGCACCGGGGATCTTGCCGGCGGCCACGTCGGCCTTGAGCACGTCGGTGAGCATCTGCAGGCGCTCGGTGGAAAGGCCGACGCGTTCCGGGGAAGCGGTCGGCAGCGACTGTGCCGCAGCCAGCAGCGGCATCGCCAGGCCGAGGCCGAGCACGGCCGTGCGCAGGGTGCGCTTGAAGAAATTCATGGTGTTGTCTCCGTCCTTTTGTCGTTGATGGAAGGCTGGTGCGACGGTCTTGGCGCCGTCTGGGAATCTTGTTTTGCGGGGCTGGCTAGCCGCGGCAGAGCTTCAGGTTCGTGCGGGTCGCGCGAACCACCGGCAGGATGTCGTCGGCGTCTGCGGGCGGGTAGTTGTCCCGTACGCCCTGGTCGGTCCGGGCGGCGTCTTCGGCCAGAGTCTCCAGCGTCTTGAGGCAGCCGGCGCGGTCGCCGAGCTTGAACTGCGTGAGTGCCAGGTCGTTGCGGATGCGGCCCGTGCTGATCCAGTCGAGCGTCTTGCCGCAATCGCCGAGCACGGGGGCGAGGGTGGCCAGGGCGGCGGTGTAGTCCTTGGCGTCGTACTGGCGCTTGAAGGTCTTGCGGGTGGCGGCCACCGCCTTGTCGGCGCAGGCCGGCGTCGGCTTGATGAAGGTGCCCTCGAACGAGGCGCGCATGCCGCAACTCTGGCGGCAGTCGTCGGAACCGTTCGTGCTGACCTCGACGTTGCCGCCCTTGAGCGTGAAGCTCACCACGCAGCCGGTGTCGTCGATCTTGGCCTTGCCCCGCGCGATGGTGCCGTCGAGCGTGCACATGTGGGCATTCGAGCCGACCGTGGTGATGTTGAAGCGTCCGTTCGGCTTGACCTGCAGCGAGCCGCCGCCGCCTTCGTAGATGTAATCGCCGGCCGGCGGGGTGGCCAGTTGGGCGCTGGCGAGGCCCGCGCCGAAGAGCAGCAGCAGGAAGGTCGGCACGAGGGGCAGGACGCGGTGCAGTTTCATCGGTGCAAAGCCTTTCGAAGGACGCGGGGCAGTGTATCGGGCTCGCCGCGGCAGGTGCCCGATTTGGCTTGTTTGCAGCATGTCGCGAGGCGATGTCTTGACGTCGCCAATGCGAATTACTATCATCTAGGCGCCTGAGTACGCACACGTCGACAACGCAAAGGGCTCTTTCAACCAAGGAGCTTTCGACCGTGCTGTACACCCTGCCAGCCTTGCCCTATGCCTTCGATGCGCTCGAACCGCACCTCGACGCGCAGACGATGGAAATCCACCACGGCAAGCACCACCAGACCTATGTGAACAACCTTAACGCGGCCGTCAAGGACACGCCGCACGAAGGCACGCCGGTCGAGCAACTGATCGTCGACATCGAGCAACTGCCCGAGGCGCTGCGCGCGCCGGTGCGCAACAACGGCGGCGGGCATGCCAACCACAGCCTGTTCTGGACCGTGATGGCACCCGTCGGCCAGGGCGGCGGCGGCACGCCCACGGGCGATCTCGCCAAGGCCATCGACGCCGACCTGGGCGGCTTCGACGTCTTCAGGGAAGCCTTCACCAAGGCCGCGCTCACGCGCTTCGGTAGCGGCTGGGCCTGGCTCTCGGTCGCCAAGGGCGGCAAGCTCGCGGTGGAAAGCAGCGGCAACCAGGACAGCCCGCTGATGCGCGGCATCGGCTCGGGCAACACGCCGATCCTCGGTCTGGACGTGTGGGAGCACGCCTACTACCTCAAGTACCAGAATCGCCGCCCCGAATACATCGCGGCCTTCTACAACGTCGTGAATTGGGCCGAGGTGGCCCGGCGCCACGCCGCCGCCCTTGCGGCCATTCGCGATTGAGGACAACGCCCATGAATGACGAGTCGCAACACCTGCAGGCCTCGGTCGCGGCGGCGCGATCGAGATCGACGCCTTCGACGCGTGAATGGATCGGGCTGGCGATCGTCACCGCCGGCGCGCTGGCGCTGGCCTCGCAGTTCTGGCAGTTCGTGCGGTCCGACCCCGTGGTCTGGAACGCCTTGCTCGGCGGCTCGGTCGCCGCGCTGGCAACCGCGCTGGGCACGCTGCCCGTGGTGTTCTCGCAGAAGCTGCCCGAGCGGCTGCAGGACACGCTCTTCGGTTTCGGCGCCGGCGTGATGCTGGCGGCCTGCGCCTTCTCGCTGATCATTCCCGGCCTCGACGCGGCGAAGAACATCGGTGTTTTCGGCGGCGGCAGCTGGGCGGCGGGCGGCGTGATCGGCGCGGCCATCCTGCTGGGCGGGATCGTGCTCATGGTGATGGACCGCGTGCTGCCGCACGAGCATTTCATCAAGGGGCGCGAAGGGCAGTCGGCCAAGCAACTGCGGCGCACCTGGCTCTTCGTGTTCGCGATCGCGCTGCACAACGTGCCGGAAGGCCTGGCCATCGGCGTGGGCTATGCGGGCAACAACGGGCTGCGCGCGGATGCGCTGGCCACCGGCATCGCGATCCAGGACGTGCCGGAGGGGCTGGTGGTCGCGGTGGCGTTGCTGGCGGCCGGCTACAAGCGCTGGTTCGCGGTGGTGATCGGCATGGCGTCGGGGCTGGTCGAACCGCTGGGCGCCGTGCTGGGCGCCGCGGTCGTCGGCCACTCGGCGCTGTTGCTGCCGTGGGGACTGGGGTTCGCGGCGGGCGCGATGCTGTTCGTCATCAGCCACGAGATCATTCCGGAGTCGCACCGCAAGGGGCACGAAGCTTTTGCGACCAGCGGGCTGATGCTCGGCTTCGTGCTGATGATGCTGCTGGACACGGCGCTCGGATAAATCTGGCGCGCTCTGTCGCGCTGCTTCGATCGACCAATACCGTTCGGGCTGAGCCTGTCGAAGCCTTGCGCGAGGCTTCGACAGGTTCAGCCCGAACGGTTGGTGTCAGCCGTGCTTGACGGCGACTGTCTTCAGCGTCGTGAAGCCGTACAACGCCTCGAAGCCCTTTTCACGGCCATAGCCTGACGACTTCACACCGCCGAACGGCAGCTCAACGCCACCGCCCGCGCCGTAGTTGTTGATGAACACCTGCCCGCTGCGGACGCGCCGGGCCATGCGGAACTGGCGCGCACCATCGGCCGTCCACACGCCGGCAACGAGGCCGAACTGCGTGGCGTTGGCCAGTGCCACCGCTTCGTCTTCGTCGGAAAACTGCATCGCTGCGAGCACCGGGCCGAACACTTCTTCCTGCGCAAGACGGTGGCCGACCGGAACGTCGCGCAGCAGCGTGGGTGCCTGGTAGAAGCCGGTTTCGGGCGCTTCCTCGACGACGATGCCCTGTGCCACCATCGGGATGCCAGCGTGCTGGGCGTCGCTCAAGAAATCCCACACGCGCTGCTGCTGCGTCTGGCGGATCAGCGGACCGACGTCGAGGTCCATGGCCGCGGGGCCGACGCGCAAGGCTTCGAAGGCATGGCCCAAGCGTTCGAGCAGCGGCTCGTAAATGCTGCGCTGGATCAGCACGCGCGAGCCAGCCGAGCAGGTCTGGCCGGCGTTCTGCACGATGGCGTTGATGACGACCGGAATCGCCGCATCGAGATCGGCATCCGCAAAGATGATCTGCGGGCTCTTGCCGCCAAGCTCGAGCGTGACCGGGCAGTGCCGTTCGGCCGCAACCTGCTGGATCAGCGTGCCGATCTTCGGGCTGCCGGTGAAGCTGATGTGGTCGATGCCTTCGTGCCGCGCCAGCGCGTCGCCGACTTCATGGCCGTAGCCGGTCACGATGTTGAGTGCGCCCGCCGGAAAGCCCACTTCGGCCGCCAGTTGCGCCACGCGGATCAGCGAGAGGCAGGCGTCTTCGGCCGGCTTCACCACGCAGACGTTGCCCGCGGCGAGCGCGCCACCCACGCTGCGCCCGAAGATCTGCATCGGGTAGTTCCACGGAATGATGTGGCCGGTGACGCCGTGCGGTTCGCGCCAGGTGAAGACGCTGTAGCCGTCCTGGTAAGGGATGGTCTCGCCGTGCAGCTTGTCGCAGGCACCGGCGTAGAACTCGAAGTAGCGCACGAGCGCCACTGCATCCGCACGCGCCTGCTTGACGGGCTTGCCGCAGTCGCGCTGCTCGATCAGCGCGAGCTCGTCGACGTGCTCGGCGATCTTTTGCGAGAGCTTGTAGAGCAGGCGGCTGCGGTCGGCGGCGCTGACCTTGTGCCACACGCCCTCGAAGCAGTCGCGCGCGGCGCGCACGGCGGAATCGATGTCGGCGGCGTTGCTGCGCTGGATTTCGTCGAACGGCTGGCCGTCGGAGGGGTCGATGACGGGGAGGGTGCGGCCGGAGGCGGACGGGACGTCGGCGTTGGCGATGTAGTTGAGCTGCATGGGGCGGGATTTTGCGCGAAGCACGCCGAACCCATGGCCGCGGGGCCGGCTTGCCTTACTTCGCCGCCGTGGCTTTGGGCAGCGCCCGCACCGCATTCAGCGTGCGTTCCACGTGCTTGTCCGGGTTCAGGTTCTGATAGTAGTAGGCGACCTTGCCGTCCGGCGAGATCACGTACGACAGCCGGTTGGCAAAGTCCGGCCGGGTCTGCATCAGCGCGTCGAAGCCGTTGATCACGGTCTTGGCTTCGTCCGATGCCACCGGAAACCGGCTCTGGCAGGACTTGACCGAGAACTTCGAGAGGGTGTCGATGTCGTCGGCCGAGACGCCGATCACGGTGGCGCCCAATGCCGCGAACTGGTCGACCGCTTCGGCGAAGGCGTGCGCCTCGATCGAGCAATCGTTGGAGTCGGCAGCCGGAAAGAAGTACAACACCACCGGTCCCTTGGCGAGCGCGTCGGCCAGCGAGTAGCGGAAGGTCTTGCCGCCCAGCGCGGCGTTGGCGGTGAACTTGGGCACGGGGTCGCCGATGTCCAATGCTGCCCAGGCGGGGTGCGCGAGAGCAGCGATGGCCGTCATCAGGGCGATGCGTGAGAGGATCGAGCGGGCCATGATGTAACTCCTTGCCGGTGTGGCGCGAATTCTAGGACGACGCCCTTTCGCTGGGGCGGATGAAACTGATGCACGCCTGCCAGCGTATTCATTCATGGCAACGACCGAGAAAACGAACGAGGGCAATCATCATCATGAACGGCTGGGATCGACTTCTGCGCATGGCGCTCGCGGGCTTCCTGCTGGCCGCGCTCGCCGCCTGCGGTTCGCTGCCACCGGCGAAGGACCGGCCCGCCGAGCATGCGGCCTCCGCCGACCCGTCGACCAGGCTCGCGAAGATCGCCGCCGCTTCAACGCCGCCCGGGGAACATTCGGGCTTCCGGCTGATGCCGCTGGGCGTGTATTCGCTCGACGCGCGCATCCAGCTCGCGCAGCGCGCCCAGCAGTCGCTGGTGGTGCAGTACTACCAGCTCGAGAACGACGCGGTCGGCCGCCTCTTGCTGCGCACGCTGCGCGAAGCCGCGGCGCGCGGGGTGAAGGTGCGGGTGCTGGTGGATGACCTTTACACCGTCAAGAGCCAACAACTGCTGCTGGCGCTCTCGGAAACGCCCAATGTGCAGGTGCGGCTCTACAACCCGTTCTGCTGCGGGCGCAACGGCTTTCTCTCGCGCTTCGCGGCCTCGCCTTTCGAGATCGTGCGGCTCAACCACCGCATGCACAACAAGCTGTTCATCGCCGACGGCGCGATGGCGGTGGTGGGCGGGCGCAACATCGCCGACGAGTATTTCGTGCTGAGCGAAGCGCAGAACTTCATCGACATGGACTCGCTGGTGGTCGGCAAGGTGGTGCCGCAGCTCGAATCGATCTTCGACGCCTACTGGAACAGCGTGCAGGTCTGGCCCATCGCCGACATCGTGAAGGGCGAGGGCGGCCACATGCCGGGCAGCGCCGAGTTCGACGACTGGATCGGCATGGCCGCGCCGCCGCCGAAGATCGTGCTGCCGCCTTCCGACATCCTGGGCTATGGCCCGATCGCCGAAGAGCTCGATGGCGGCCGCATGGGCCTCCTGTGGGGTGAGGCGCGTGCCCTTGCCGATCCGCCGACCAAGCCCGAGACGATGACCGCCGACGAAGCCATCTCTACCAGCGTGACGATGAAGGTCTGGGGGCTGCTCATGGACGCCAAGACCGAGGTAGACCTGACCTCGCCGTATCTCGTACCCGGCGAGCGCGGCATGGCGGCCTTTGACGACTTGGCCAAGCGCAAGGTCAAGCTGACGCTCCTGACCAATTCGCTCGCCGCCAACGACGAGCCGCTGGTGCACACCGGCTACGCGCGCTATCGCGAGCGGCTGCTGCAAAGCGGCGCAGACCTGTACGAGCTGAGCCCGCAGCGCACCAGCAAGGGCGAGCGCTTCGGCATGTTCGGCAAGTCGCTCGGGCGGCTGCACGCCAAGACCGCCGCCATCGACAGGACGCGCATCTTCATCGGCTCGATGAACCTCGATCCGCGCTCGGCCAGCCAGAACACCGAGATGGGGCTGGTGGTCGACAGCCCTCAACTGGCGCGCGAGATGCTGCGCATCATCAACATCAGCAAGCTGCAGAACTCCTACCGGCTGCGGCTGGCCAAGGACACCGGCACGCTGCAGTGGCTCACCAACGACGGCGAGAAGGAGGTGATCCTGACCTCCGAGCCCGAGTCGGATTTTTTCCAGCGCTTCTACAACATGCTCATCGCCCCCATCGTTCCCGAGATGCTGCTGTAGCCTCGGGGGATGGCGCAGACTTTCACTTCACTGCCCGCCCTTCAGGTCATGCTGTGGGGCGTGCTTTTCTTTGGCGGCATCTATCTTGGCTTCGGCGCCATCACCTGGCTGTTGACGAAGCGGGTGCTTCCGGCGATTGGCATTGGGCGGGTGCTCGATCCGCGGCCATTGCAGCCGGGACAGTTGCGGCGGGAACTGGGGCAGTCGGGCATCTCGGTGCTGATCTTCGGTCTGGGCATGGTGTTTCCGTGGGGCTTGCTGCAACTGGGTTGGGCGCGGCTCGATGCGGACGCGGGCTGGCGACAGATCGCCGTCGAGATCCTCGTGCTGGCCGTGTGGAACGACGTGCATTTCTGGATCAACCACCGTCTCTTGCATACGCGCCTCCTGCGCCGCTTTCACGGGCCGCATCACCGCTCGTTCGTGACGACGCCGTGGGCCACCTACAGCTTTCACCCGATCGAGGCGCTGATGCTGGGCAACGTGATCCTGCTGCCGATGATGGTGCACGACTTCAGCTTCTGGGCGCTGGCGGCGGTGCCGGTGTTCAGCCTGTTCTTCAACTGCCTGGGGCATTCGAACTACGACTTCTTCACCGGGGTGTCGTACAGCCACTGGTTCGCCGCGAGCCGCCGGCATCATCTGCACCACGCCTGCCACAACGGCAACTACGGCTTCCAGTTCACCTTCATGGACCGGCTGTTCAGGACCCGCATCGCGGCGGATGCGGCCGAGCCGCACTTCCAGGCCTTCAGGGACAAGCAGGCGCGGCGGCATGGCACGCCCGCCTGAGGCGTCGCGCCTGCCGCGCTCGTCCGGGTTGCGGCATTGGCGCGATTGGCAAAGCCTCGCTTACCTAGTCGCGCTGCCGGCATTGGCGGCGTGGCAATGGGTGAACGGCTTCAACGCGCCGCTCTATGCGCTGATGCTGTTCCTCACGCTCGGCATTGGCGTGATCCATCACAACCACGTGCACCTGCGCATGTGGCGCGGGCGGCGCATGAACCGGTTGACCGATTTCTGGATCACGCTGCTGCAGGGCCATCCGACTTTCGTGTTTTGGCCTGCGCACGTGGCCAACCACCATCGCCACCGGCATGGCCCGAAGGACGTGGCGCGCACCTACCGTTTCGGCGGCGATACCAACCACCTGTGGGGCTATCTGCTGCATCCGTTCCAGGCGGTGTGGGTGCTGATGCCGGTGTTCGTCGGCTGGCTTGAGCGGCTGCGGGCGCATCGGCGTGGCGCCTGGAGTTACTGCATCGCTCAGTACGTGCTGTGGCTCGGGAGCTGGGTGGTGCTGCTAGCGCTCGATTGGCGCAAGGCACTGCTTTTCGTGATCGTGCCGCAACTGCACGGCCTGCACTGGCTGCTCGCGACCAACTACCTGCAGCATGCGCATGCCGATGGCCGCAAGCCCTCTCGCGAAGAGGCGTTGCGCGATACCCCGGGTGGCAGGCTGAACTACGCGCGCAATTTCGAAGGGCTGGTGAACCCTTTGCTGTTCAACATCGGCCTGCACACCGCACATCACGAGAACCCGCATGCCCATTGGTCAGAGCTCACGCACCTGCACCACACGCGCTACCGCGCGCAGGTCGATCCCGTGCTCAACGAGGGCGGGCTGGTTCCCTACATGCTGCGGGTCTTCGTGCTGGGGACCGTGTGGCCGCGTTTTCGCAGCCGCTCGCTGATGCCTCCCGATTCCTTCACTCACTGAACCATGCCTGTTTCATTCCAACGCGTGTACCTCGAGAGCGCCGGCTATTTCATGCCGGGCGAGCCCATTCCCAACGACCGCATGGACGCGTACATCGCGCCGCTCAACCGCATGTCCGAGCGCATCAAGCGGCGCATCCTCGCGGAGAACGGCATCCTCACGCGGCACTACGCCATCGATGCGGAGGGCGTGACGCAGCACACGAATGCGCAGCTCGCCGCAGGTGCGATCCGCGATTGCCTGCAGCGCGGCGGGGCCGAGCTGTCGCGCGTGTCGCTGCTGGCCAGCGGCTCCTCGGGCGGCGACACGCTGATGCCGGGGTTCGCCAACATGATCCAGGGCGAACTCGCCGCGCAGCCGATGGAGACGCACTCCGTGCACGGCATCTGCGCGGCCGGCGTGTCGGCGATCCAGACGGCTGCGCAAGGCATCGAGCTGGGTGCGCATCGCAGCGCGATGGCGGTGGCGAGCGAGATGCCGTCGCGGCTTTTCAAGCGCTCGCGTTTCGCGGCGCGCGGGTATGAGACCGACTTCGACTCGCACTTCCTGCGCTGGATGCTGTCCGATGGCGCGGGCGCGTTGCTGCTGTCCGATGGCTCGCCTGCGCTGGCCGGCGCGCCCGGGTTGCGTCTGAAATTGAAGTGGGTGCACCAGCGCGCGTTCTCGGGCGACTACCCCGTGTGCATGCAGCTCGGATTGACCGAGGATCGCGCGCGTGGCCACCTCGACTTCGGTTCGTGGGCCGAGGCGGAAGCGGCAGGTGCGCTGTCGCTGCGGCAGGACATCCGCCTGCTGCCGCACCTGTTCGACATCGGCATCCACGAATACGCAGGGCTGGTGCGCGACGGGTGGGTCGATCCGAAGCGGGTCGATCACTTCCTGTGCCATTACTCGTCGGAAAAATTCATCCCCGTGGTCGAGGACCTGATGAACAAGGCCGATCTCTCGATTCCGCGCGAGCGCTGGTGGAGCAACCTCGCGTGGCGCGGCAACACGGGGGCCGCGTCGATCCTCGTCATGTTGGCTGAATTCCTTCATACGAAGACCTTGAAGCCCGGCGAGCAGATCTTCTGCTACGTGCCCGAATCGGGGCGCTTCATGGCGGCGTACATGCTGCTGGAAGTCGAAGCGACCGATGCGGCGCCTGTGACGATGGCGGCGCCCCGTGCTGCTGCCGTGCCGGACGACGATTTCGTCATCGCACCTCCGCATGACCCTGCCGCCGCGCCCGAAGGCCTGGGCTCCTTGCTCACCGAACTGGCCGCCATCTGGCACGACTACCGCTCCCGCGTCTGGCGCACGCCGCTGATCCGCCAGATCCGCGAGCGCCGCTTCGCGCTGCCCGACTATCTGAACTGGATGGAGCAATGGGTGCCGCAGGTGCGCGAGGGCAGCAAGTGGATGCGCGAAGGCGCCGCCTCGCTGAGCGGGCCGTACCAGATGCTGGCCTCCCTGATCGACGTGCATGCGGGCGAAGAGCAGAACGACTTCAACATCCTCTTCAGCGACTACAAGAAGGCCGGCGGCACGGTCGCGCAGATCGATGACCTGCGCCGAAACCCCGGCGGTGAGGCGCTCAATGCCTATCTGCACGGCCTGGCCGCCACACGCGACCCGATCGGTTTGTTGGGTGCGATCTACATCATCGAGGGCACCGGCCAGCGCATCGTGCCGGCGCTGCTGCCGCTCATCAAGGCGAGCGTGAAGCTGCCGCCCGACGCCTTCCGCTTTCTCGAGTACCACGGCCATAACGACGAGAACCACCTGAACCGCTGGCTCGCCGCGGTGGAGATGGTCATGGCCGTGGAAGGGCAGGCCCGCGCGGCCCGCCAGATCATCGACACCGCGCGTCACACGGCCGCGCTGTACCTGATGCAGTTCCAGCACATCACGGAGCGGATGCCCCATGAGCCGCCGGGCCGCCCCAAGGCGAATACCGCAGCCGAAGGCGGAGGTTTCCTATGAGTCGAACGCCTGAATTCCTCACGCAAGCCCACGACGAGCGCGACCCGAGCCCGTGGCTCGCGCTCTACCTGGACCAGAGCACGCCGTTGCCGGACAACGTCAAGTCGGCGTGGCTGGCGGATTCGAGCTCGGGCTCGCGGCAGTACCTGCTGCCGTTCCTCCGGCCAATCGCGCGGCTGACGATCATCCTGATCCAGATCGTGAAAGTGTTCGTGCCGCGCAACTGGTCGCACTCGATGCTGCTGCATCGCTTTCTGGCGTGGGGGCTCAAGCGCTTCGTGTCGCCCGAGGCGAACTGGCTGATTCTTCGGCACTTTCACCTGGGGTCGCAGGTGCTGGCGTTCATCGGACGCAACTCGCCGGCGCCCGTGGCCACAAATCCGCTGGAGCCGGCGGACATCGACGCGCTGAAGGACGAGATGTTCCTGAAGCACGATCTGAATCTCTTCAATTTCGTGATTCGCCTCAATACGGCGCTGCGCGAGAAGGGCGTGGCGCTGTGCAAGGCGGAGGAGGTCGATTTCTCGATGATCAAAGAGCCGGGGCTGCGGCTGGAGGACATGCCGCACGGCAAGCTCAATTTCCTCGACCTGCAGAGCGCCATCGAGCTGTTCACGCCGCTCTACCAGCTGATGCTGACCGACAACGACTTCTGGCGCGCGGCCAACTCCTTGCAACTGGATGAAACCATCGGCATCTACACGGCGACGATCCTGAATGCGCCCGAGCACCTGATCCTGGTCAACAACAAGCACCCGCTGGTGCCCTTGTCGACCCTGCGGGCGGGGCACCGGCTGGTGATTCACGGGCTGTCCACGGAAATGCTCCACAGCCTCCTCCAGCGCATGCAGGCGGCCCGGAAAGCGGGGGAGCCGGAAACGGCCCTGTACGACCAGCCACTTGCATAGGCGTATGCTGCCCCCAGATGCGAACCATGAACACGACCCATAATCCGTCCCCCAAGACCGATCTGGCAGTGACCCATGTGCTGGCTCAACTGCTGGAACGGCTCGAACACAGTGCCGTACCCGTTGGCGCCGAGCAGTACCGCTCGGTGGTCGAGCACCTGGTGCATGCGTTCGAAGATGTCGAGCCAGGCGCCGATCTGGGCCGCCTGCTCGATGCCTATCCGGCCGCATCCGAGGTTTATGAGAACCTCAACTATCAGCACGCCGGGCTTTGCCGCTCGGCATTGGACGTTTCCCTTGCGGCTGAAGTCAGCGCTCGGGAAGCCATTGCACGCGCCATGGGCGGTGCCAAAACGAACAAGGACAAGACGCATGGCGAAGGGTGAAGTGAAGACGGCAGTGGTGGCGGACGGCCTGCGCTACAAGACCAAGACACCGGGTTCCCCGTTCCGCGCTTCGGCGTCTTTCAGCGGGGCGACCATGTCCTGCTTCATGTGCGGCAAGCACCGCGTGCGCTCACAGCTACGCACGCGCCAGGTGCTGGGCAAGTCGCAAACCGTGTGCGCGCCTTCGTGCAAGGCGCTGGACGAAGCACTGGAGCAGTCGGAAGCCTCTTCGGGCTGACTTTCGGCTAGCACGAAACGGCGACGTTTTGGCGACATGTCCGCGCGAACATGTCGCAGATGTCCTTCCAAAACGGACCTAATCGATATACAGTTAGACACAATTGATGCATGTGATTGCATTCATTCAAAAGTTCTAATCTGTAGCCGATGACAAAACAAATCCAGCAAGGCCTTGGCTGCCCGGCATCGGGCGTGGACGTTGACGTCGACGCATGCAAAGGGGTTCAGCCGTGAGCAAACCTCGCCATGTCGTCATGCAGGTGGTCAAGCGCTCGTCCGGCAGCGCCACGCACCACGTCGAATTCCTCATGGACGACAACTTCGCGGAACGCCTGCGGCAGTTGCGTTCGCTGGTGCCGCCCCTGGGCACGCTCAACAAGCAGCGCGATCTTGTGATCGACAAGGTGCGCGTGCGCCTGCCCAACGCCATTTGGCGTTCCGGCAACGAGATCGACATGGACGGCGGCGTCGAAGGCTCCTGCATCGTCATCGCGGCGGAAGGCTCCTTCAACTGCGGCGGCAAGGACCGCAAGACACGCGAGAAGCTCGTGACGTACAACTTTTCGATCGCGCGGCTAGTCGAGCTCCACGCCGAGCGCCCCGAAGGCGAAACCCTCTACATCCGCGATGGCACCTTTGCCAACGACGAGCCGGCCGACTCGGCCGCCGGTCGCTGGATCGCGTCGATGCACGAACTCGAAGTGGTGATGCGGGTGCCCGATGCGCCCTCGGATTTCGACACCCTGCACGACCTGGCCCTGCGCCCTGACCACCAGCAAGCGAACAGCGCTGGCGGCACGCACCGCGCCAGCATGTTCTAGGCTGCTGCGGCGGCAGTGGCCGCCTCTGGCGCAGCACCCACGGGCGTGTATTGCGCGCGGTTGTCTGCCAGCCAACGTGTCGACAGGCTGCTGTCCTGCTGAGCCGGATGGAAGTCGGCACGCAGGTAGCTGCGCCAACCGCCCAGATTGCCGCGCAGCAGGCCGTTCTTGCTCAACAGGATGCGCGCCGCGCTCTTCCAGGTCGCCCACTTCCACAGTTGCTTTTCGTGGCGCAGGTTGTCGATGGTCTGGTGCATCAGGTCGCCGAGGAACATCACGGTCACGCGGCGGAACCAGCGCTTGCGCCATTCGTCCGAGCCGCCCGTGGCCTTGTAGATGTCGAAGGCGACGGACTTGTGCTCCAGCTCTTCGGCGCTGTGCCACAGCCACATGGTGCGCAGCCGCGGCTCCGCGCCGTCGAGGATCTCGGGGCGCGCCAGCAGCCACTCGGCGAACATCGCGGTGAAGTGCTCGGTGGCGGCGGTGACCGCCAGCGCATGGCGCGGATCGGCTTCTTCCATCAGTGCCAGGCGCTTGTTCGCGCGCGCCGTCCAGCCGTCGACCAGCCCCTGGTTCTCCAGGTGGTTGTTGAAGAGCGAATGGATGCGCCGGTGCGTGGCCTCCTGGCCGATGAAGCCGCGCACGTCGGCGCGGTACTTTTCCTGCACCTCGGGCGGCAGCGTGGCGACGGCGTCGCGCACGGCGTCGATGAAGAATTGCTCGCCGAAGGGAAAGCTCATCGACAGGGCGTTGAAGAAGGCGGTCGAGAATGCATCGCCGCCGCACCAGTTGCGGGCAAAGGGCGATTGCAGGTCGATCAGCAGGCGGCGGACAACGAGCTCAGTCATGAAAACAATCCTCGAGACATCTTGGGAAGAAAGGCTGGTACAGATTCGTACCGCATGCCTCCATGGTGCGGATCGATGCTGGTACTGTCAAGTACCGAGACGTAGGAAAATGTGCCATTCATGAGCGACACCATCGAAAAAACCGTGGCCTCCAAGTCCGCCGAAGGCACCGAAAGCGAGCACTATGCGCGCCTTCTGCAGGGCATGGCGCAGGCCGTGGCGGCCAAGGGCTACGCCGACACGACCATTGCCGACATCGTGCGCGAGGCCGCCGTGTCGCGCCGCACCTTCTACGAGCACTTCAGTACCAAGACCGAGTGCCTGATCGCGCTCTACGAGACTGCCAGCCGCCTCGCGCTGCAAGCCGTGAGCGAAGCCTTCGATCCCGCACAGCCCTGGCATGCGCAGGTCGAGCAGGCGATGACCGCGTACTTCGATTACCTCGCACAGGACCCGGTCCTGCTGCGCACGCTCTTCGTCGAGATCCTGGGGCTCGGCATGCCGGGCCTCACCGCGCGCCGCCGGGTCAATGACGAGATCGCCAACTTCATCCAGGTCGCCATCAACAGCAGCGGTACCGAAGGCGGCCCGGCCGCCCACCTCACGAGCGAGATGGCGATGACAGTCGTCGGCGGTATCAACGAACTGGTGCTGCAGGCCATCGAGCAGGGCCGTGCCGGTGATCTTCGCGAACTGGTCGCACCCGCCACGCGCCTCGTGCGCGCCGTGGCAGCCGAGAGCCAGCGCTAAGAAGAAGACGCGCTCCGCGCCGCGCGCCAGGCGGCCAGGATCAGCGTTTCGATGTCGTGCACCGGCGCGGCTCCAGGAGCGGCATCAGGTATGCGAGAGGCTCAGGCAACCGCAGGAAGGGCGCTTCGGCGATCTATTTTTCGGCTCAGCACGATCGATGTCTGCGTCTGGTTGATGCCGTCGAGCTGGCCCAGTTGGTCCAGCAGCACGTCCAGCTTTTCCGGCGTTTCGCAGCGCAGGAAGACCATGTAGTCGAACTGGCCGCTCACGGCCGAGAGTTCCTCGACCTCCGGAATGCGCTCGAGCGCCCGGATCACCGCGGGCGCACGCTTCGCATCGACGCTGATGCCGCAGATCGCCCGCACAGCGGCATGCTCCAGCTTCTGGCCGAGGCGCACGCCATAGCCCGCAACGACGCCTTCGCGTTCGAGGCGGGCAATGCGCGCCACCACTGTCGTGCGTGCGATCTTGAGCTTGCGCCCCAGACTCGCCGCGGGGTCCCGGGCGTTGGCCTGCAGAAGGCTCAACAGGTGGCGGTCAAGGTCATCGAGTCCTGCATTCATCGCGCTGCCTCCTCATTTTTTGGGGACCTGAAACGGCATGCTACGACAGGGCGCGCAGCCCGCGCGAACTCATCGACGCGTGCTCTCCGGCCGCTAGGCAATGGCTGCAGCGGGCTCGTGCGTCGCGCTTCGCGGACCTGCGTGAAGCGTCAGGCTTCGGCGAGTTCCTGGCCTGAGGAACGGGCAGCGGCGCTCACGCCGAGCCCCTTGTAGTAATGGCCCACGCGCGTCGCAAGAAACTCCTCGAGAGGCGCCTGTTCCTGCCCGACGAAGCCGCGCGCAGGCAGCTTGCCCTGCAGCAGCAGCTCGAACACGCCGACCACGCCGGCCGCCGTCGTGAGCTCGATCGCCGTGCGGTCCTTGCCGCGCAACGGGGCGCCGAACACGCGGCTCACGCGCGTCTCCTGCTCGAAGCGGCCGTCGCGCAGACCCGAGGCCGACGCGAACAGGATCACCACGTCTTCTCGGCTGTGCGGCACGGCGTGCTCCAGCACCTGGCGCAGCAGGTCGCGGCGCTCGATCAGGCGCAGGTCGTGCAGCAGGAAGTTCATCGCCTCGCGATGGCCCGGATAGCGGATGGTCTTGTAGTCGAGGTTGCGCACCTTGCCATGCAGCGTCTCGCACAGGGTACCGAGGCCGCCCGAGGTGTTGAATGCTTCGAAGGCCTCTGCATCGAGCGTGAAGGTCTCGTGGCCTTCGAGTGCCTGCACCGACACGACCTGGCCGTTGACGATCGCATCGCAGGAATTGCAGTACTCGTTGATGACGCCGTCGATGCTCCAGGTGAAGTTGTAGCGAAGGCTGTTGGTCGCGTTGCGCGTCAGCGCGCCGACCCGCAGGCGCAGGTCGTACAGCTCGTCGAAGTGCCCGGCAAGGTGGCCGCCGAGCATCCCGATCACGCCCGGCGCCAGCCCGCTTTGCGGCATCAGCAGCGACCTGGCTTCCCCGGAGAGCAGGCGGATCGCGTGGGTCGCCGCCACGTCTTCCGTGAGGTCGAAGTAGTGCACGCCCAACCGCGCAGCCTGCGTGGCCACGCGCGCTGCAAGGAAGAACGGCAGCGCGTTGATGACCACGGTGTGCGAGGCCAGTTCGCAGGCGAGCGCCGCTTCGTCTTCCACGTTCAGCGTGATCTCGCGAACCAGCGGATCGCTGGACGGCTTGGCGGTGCGCTGATCGGCCAACGTCACGGGGATGCGGTGGTAGAGGGCAATCATGTCGGCCACCGTGCTGCCGACCTTGCCGCCGCCCAGAACCAGAACACGCTTCACATGCAGCTTCGACATTTCTTTCTCCTCAGGGCAAACGGCCCTGTAAAGAAAATGTAAAAGCGCGGGATGGCAGGTGCCAGAGCGCAGATCGTCGAAGCGGCCGCGCATTTCGCCGTTCCGACGAAGCCATGTGACGATTCACTCGCAAGCCGAGATGAGGCTGCAGCTCACCAGTCGGAAAGGGCGGCGAGGCTTACTCGCGGCCGTTGCGTTTCAGCTTGGTTTTCTCTGCGCCGGGTCGTAGAAGAACTGCTCTTCGGCGATGCGCTCGCCGTCCCAGCGCTGCCAGGCGATTTCTTCCATGCGCATCCGGCTGCCGCCCTTGAAGGTGAACTCGAAGACCCAGTGGATCGCCACATGGTCGCCGTTCACCAGCACGGGCCGCACGCACGTGGACACCACCGACTCGGTGCGGTCGAGCACGGCGGTTTCCTGCGCGACCAGCGTGCTGCGGCCCCGCCGCGGCTCGGCCTGGTTCTCGCGCATGGTGGCGTCTTCGGTGTAGTAGTCCTCGATGACCTGCGCATGCGCGCCGCCCTCCACGGCGGCGATGAAGGCTTCGAGCCGTGCGGGCGTGGGCATCTCAGGACTTCACTTTCACTTCGACGCGGCGAGCCTCGGAAGGCGGGCCGTCGGCCTGCGACTGCTCGGGCTTGGCCAGCTCGATCTTGTCTTCGGGCGCGCCCGCGGCCTTGAGCGCGTCGCTCACGGCCATGGCGCGCTGCTTGGCCAGTTCGGCATTCTTGGCCGCGTCGCCGCTCGCATCGTGGTAGCCGCTCACCAGCACTGTGCTGCCGCTCTGCACGGCCTTGATGACATCGGCCAGCGCCTCCTTGGCGTTGGGCGCGACTTCGGAACTGGCGCTCGCGAAGTAGAACTTCACGATGCCGTTCTCGACCTTCACCGCAGCGGCTTCGGCCGCCGTCACGGCGCCCGTGGCAACGGCAGCAGCCGGTGTGGCGGGGGGCATGGCTGCGGGGGCGGGCGCCGTGGCTGCAGGTGGCGTCTCGACCTTGGCGGGCGCCATCGCCGCCGCATCGCCGGAATGGAACTTCACCACCAGCGGCACGATGAGCAGCGCCACGATGTTGATGATCTTGATCAGCGGGTTCACGGCCGGGCCGGCGGTGTCCTTGTAGGGGTCGCCCACGGTGTCGCCGGTGACGGCCGCCTTGTGCGCCTCGGAGCCCTTGCCGCCGTGGTGGCCGTCCTCGATGTACTTCTTGGCGTTGTCCCACGCGCCGCCGCCCGTGCACATCGAGATGGCGACGAACAGGCCCGTGACGATGGTGCCCATCAGCAAGCCGCCCAGCGCCTTCGGCCCGAGCAGCAGGCCGACAAGAATCGGCACCACCACCGGCAGCAGCGACGGGATCATCATTTCCTTGATGGCCGCGCCGGTCAGCATGCCCACGGCCTTGCCGTACTCGGGCTTGCCAGTGCCTTCCATGATCCCGGGGATCTCGCGGAACTGGCGGCGCACTTCTTCGACCACCGCACCGGCCGCGCGGCCCACGGCTTCCATGGCCATCGCGCCGAACAGATAGGGAATCAGGCCGCCGATGAAGAGGCCCACGATCACCATCGGGTCGCTCAGGTTGAAGCTGATGTTCAGCCCGAAGCTCTCCAGCTTGTGGGTGTAGTCGGCAAAGAGCACCAGCGAGGCAAGGCCGGCCGAGCCGATGGCGTAGCCCTTGGTCACGGCCTTGGTCGTGTTGCCGACCGCGTCGAGCGGGTCGGTCACGGCGCGCACGCTGTCGGGCAATTCGCTCATCTCGGCGATGCCGCCGGCGTTGTCGGTGATGGGGCCGTACGCGTCCAGCGCGACCACGATGCCCGCCATGCTCAGCATGGAGGTCGCCGCGACCGCGATGCCGAACAGGCCGGCCAGCGAGTACGAAGCCAGGATCGCGATGCAGACGAAGATCACCGGCCAGGCGGTCGAACGCATCGAGACGCCCAGGCCCGCGATGATGTTCGTGCCGTGGCCCGTGGTCGAGGCCTGCGCGATGTGCTGCACGGGCTTGTACTGCGTGCCGGTGTAGTACTCGGTGACCCACACCAGCGCGGCGGTGAGCGCGAGGCCCACGAAGCAGGCGCCGAAGAGCTTGAGCTGGCTGCCGCTCGCGGCGATGGCGTTGTCCGGAATGATCCAGGCCGTGACGAACCAGAACGCGATCAGCGACAGGACGCCCGCGACCGCCAGGCCCTTGTAGAGCGCCGGCATCACGTTGACCATGCCCGGCGAAGCCTTCACGAAGAAGCAGCCGATGATCGACGCGATGATCGACACGCCGCCCAATGCGAGCGGATACAGCACCGCGTTGCCGGGTGCCGTGGTGACCATCAGCGCGCCGAGCACCATGGTGGCGATCAGCGTCACCGCGTAGGTCTCGAACAGGTCGGCCGCCATGCCGGCGCAGTCGCCGACGTTGTCGCCGACGTTGTCGGCAATCACCGCCGGGTTGCGCGGATCGTCCTCAGGGATGCCGGCCTCGACCTTGCCCACCAGGTCGGCGCCGACGTCGGCACCCTTGGTGAAGATGCCGCCGCCCAGCCGCGCGAAGATCGAGATCAGCGAGGAGCCGAAGGCAAAGCCGATCAGCGGGTTGAGGATTGCCGCGAGGGTGTGATCCGACTTGGGCGCGCTGCCCGCAAGGAACCAGTAGAAGACGGTCACGCCCAGCAGGCCCAGGCCCACGACCAGCATGCCGGTGATCGCGCCGCCGCGGAATGCCACATCCAGCGCCGGGCCAATGCCTTTGGTGGCCGCTTGTGCCGTGCGCACATTGGCGCGCACCGACACGTTCATGCCGATGAAGCCGCAGGCGCCCGAGAGCACTGCGCCGACCACGAAGCCGACGGCCGTGGTGAGGTCGAGGAAGAGGGCGATGAGCACCGCCAGGACGATGCCGACCACCGCGATGGTGGTGTATTGCTTGGCGAGGTAAGCGGAGGCGCCGGCCTGGATGGCTGCGGCGATTTCCTGCATCCGGGCGTTGCCCGGGTCCTTGGCGAGAATCCAACTTCGGGCCCAGAAACCGTAGCCGACGGCCACGAGGCCGCAGACGATGGCGAGTATCAGGGGGGTGTTGCCGATCATGCTTTGCTTCTCCATTCGTTCGTTGTGACTTGTGGAGACGGACAGCATGGATCCTGCGCGCAACGCGTACGGGACCCAGGTTTTCCGTCGCGTTGCTTCCTCGAAGCTCGCTGCACCGAGGTGCGGAGCCGATTGGCCAACGGTTGCAATTTACAGGCAAAAACGCGGGTGCGTGCGACCGTGCGGTGACACGGAAAGTAAACTCAGGGTTTGTCCCGGTCTCCCCAATACTTTTCAACTACTCGAAAAACGTCATGTCCTTCGACAAAGTCTCCCCCGGCAAGAACGTCCCCGATGCCTTCAACGTCGTGATCGAAATCCCGATGAACGCCGACCCGATCAAGTACGAAGTCGACAAGGAATCCGGCGCGATCTTCGTGGACCGTTTCATGACGACGGCCATGTACTACCCCGCCAACTACGGCTACGTGCCGCAGACCCTGTCGGGCGACGGCGACCCGGTCGACGTGCTGGTGATCGCCCCTTACCCGCTGCTGCCGGGTGTGGTCGTGCCCTGCCGCCCCCTGGGCATTCTGATGATGGAAGACGAAGCCGGCGTCGACGGCAAGGTGCTCGCCGTGCCCACCGACAAGGTGCTGCCGATCTACAGCCACTGGAAATCGGTCGACGACGTGAACCCGATGCGCCTGAAGGCCATCAGCCACTTCTTCGAGCACTACAAGGACCTGGAAGCAGGCAAGTGGGTCAAGGTGCTGGGCTGGGAAGGCATCGATGCGGCCAAGAAGGAAGTCATCGACGGCATCGCCGCGTACAAGAAGTAACCCGGGTCTTCACTTCTCGAATTCGAACGGCGAGCGGCGCGGATCGCGCACATAGACGCCTTTCAGCGCGGGTGCGCATTCAGGCCCGTCGGCGACCGTGATGCGGTCGGCGGCGAACTGGAAGGTGCGGGTGCAACGCCCGCCGTCCGCTACCCTCAGGCGCTGCCCGGCTTCCAGAACGTTCCTGCCCTGCAGCAGCATGCTGCCGCGCGCGCTGGTCGCGCCGAAGGAGAACCGCCCATTGGCCCGTGTCGGGCATCTCGAGTTGGCGCTGGTAGAGCGCGGCCAAGGCCTCGTCCTGCCGCGAGAGGCCCGGGTCGGCGCAGATGGCTTTCTCGGTCGCGTTGCCGGCCTTGGTGCAATCGAAGCTTGCGGCCGAGGCGAGGCCGGCACTTGTGAGGCAGAGCGCCGCAAGGGCGAGACGAGTCGATGAGCGCATTCGGTTTCTCCTCGGAGTCGGGACTTTTCGGGTCCGGATGCTAGGAGAGGCGCCGCGCGCCGTCGATGTGCCAAACGGTCAAAGGCGCTATGCCCTTGGACAGAGGCTGCGCTTCAGCCGGCCTTGAACGGGCTGCGCTCGCCCAGATGGTCCATGTAGTTCTCGATGCCGGCCCCCTCGCGCTCGAGAAAGCGCTCGACCGCGTCCGAGAAGGCTGGGTGCGCGAGCCAGTGGGCGCTGGTGGTCTTCACCGGCATCAGCGCGCGCGCCATCTTGTGCTCGCCCTGGGCGCCGCCTTCGAAGCGCCGGGCGCCGTGCTCGATGCACCAGGCGAGGGGCTGGTAGTAGCAGGCCTCGAAGTGCAGGCAGTCGACGCGCTCCAGCGCGCCCCAGTAGCGGCCGTAGGCGACGAGTGGTTCGTCCGGCTGCGTGGAGAGCGCGATCAGGCTGGTCGCCATGGGCTTGCCATTGCGCTCGGCGACGAACAGCAGCCAGGCCTCGGGCAGGGTGTCGGCCATGCGCTGGAAGAAATCGCGCGTGAGGTAAGGCGGGTTGCCGTGCTCGCGATAGGTGCGTTCATAGCAGCGGTAGAAGAAATCCCAGTCGGTCTTCGAGATGTCCTTGCCACGGGACCAGCGGAAGCTCACGCCGGCCTCGGCGACCTTGCGGCGCTCTTGGCGGATCTTCTTGCGCTTGTCGTGGGCGAGGCTGGCGAGAAAAGCGTCGAAGTCGGGGTAGCCGGGCTGCTCCGGGGCGGAACGCTCCCCGTCGGACAGCGAGGGCACGTCGGGGATCGACGTGGGCACTGCATTCGTCCAATGGAACTGCACCGTGTTGCGCAGCATCAACCCGGCTTCGGTGCATGCGGCGATGTCCCCGTCGGCGCCGAACAGCAGGTGCAGGGAAGAAAGCCCTTCCTGCTTGCACCACGCAACCAGCGCCTGCACCAGCAGCGTGCGGCTCTGCGCATCGCGTGCCAGGAGGCGTGAGCCCGGCACCGGCGTGAACGGCACGGCGATGACGGCCTTGGGGTAATAAGCAAGCCCGTGCTGCTCATAGGCGTTGGCCCAGGCCCAGTCGAAGACGTACTCGCCGTAGGAATGGTCCTTGACGTAGACCGGGCAGGCGGCTTCGAGTTGCTTGCCGCGCCAGAGCGTGACGAACTGCGCCGTCCATCCGCTCGCGGGCGATGCACTGCCGCTTTCGTGCAGCGCCGCGAGGTATTCGTGGCGCATGAAAGGCGAGGGCTCGGCCTGCGCGGCGAGCAGCGCATTCCAGGCTTTCGGGCTCACGTCCGACGGTGACGCCAGAACCCGAATGACATAATCGTTCAAGCCTTTTTCTTCCTTCTGTATGACGCTCAAGCTCGCCATCGCGCAACTCAATTTTGTGGTGGGCGACGTCGACGGCAACGCAAGAAAGATTGTCGATGCCGCACGCGAATCCCATGCACAGGGTGCGCGTCTGCTCCTGACGCCCGAACTCTCGATTGCCGGCTACGCGGCGGAGGACCTGTTCCTGCGTCCCGCCTTCACCGAAGCCTGTGATGATGCCGTGAAAGGCATTGCCGCTGCGCTCGCCGATCTCAAAGACATGGTCGTGGTGGTGGGGCATCCGACCGGCGGCAGCCTTCGCAGCCGCTCCGTGGCGGTGCAGATGCGGCACAACGCAGCGAGCGTCATCAAGGAAGGCCGCATCCTCGATACCTACGCCAAACGCGAGCTGCCGAACTACCAGGTGTTCGACGAGCGCCGGTATTTCACGCCGGGGCAGGGCACCTGCGTGTTCGAGGCAGGCGGGGTTTCCGTCGGTCTGCTGATCTGCGAGGACGCCTGGTTCGACCAGCCGGCCGAGCTGGCACGTGCGGCCGGGGCCGAGGTGCTCGCCGTGATCAACGCCTCGCCCTATCACGTGGGCAAGGAGGGCGAGCGCGTCGCGCGCATGGCCGACCGGGCACATGCCGTGGGGCTTCCGTTGGTCTACGCGCACCTGGTCGGTGGGCAGGACGAGGTGGTGTTCGACGGCGCCTCCTTCGCGCTGCAGGCGGGCGGCGCACTCGCGATGCAGGTCGAGAGCTTCCAGGAGAAGTTGGTCTTCGCGCAGTTGGAGCGAACACCTGAAGGTGGCGTCGGCTTCGTAGTCGAGCCCGGTGCGGTGGCCGCCCCGCGCGACGCCGAAGCGCAACTGTGGGACGCCCTGGTGCTCGGCGTGCGCGACTACATCGGCAAGAACGGCTTCCCGAGCGCCATCCTGGGGCTCTCGGGTGGCATCGACTCCGCATTGGTGCTCGCCATTGCGGTCGATGCACTCGGCAAGGACAAGGTGCGCGCGGTGATGATGCCTTCGCCTTACACGGCCGACATCAGCTGGATCGATGCGCGCGAGATGGCGAACCGCCTGGGCGTGCGCTACGACGAGATATCGATCAAGCACACCTTCGAGTCCTTCAAGGGTGCCTTGGCCGAGGAATTCAAGGACCGCCCCGAAGACACGGCTGAGGAAAACATCCAGGCCCGCATCCGCGGCACGCTGCTGATGGCCTTGTCGAACAAGTTCGGGTCCATCGTGCTCACCACCGGCAACAAGAGCGAAATGGCCACCGGCTACTGCACGCTCTATGGCGACATGGCGGGCGGTTTCGCGGTCATCAAGGACCTGCTCAAGACCACGGTGTTCGCGCTCGCGCGCTGGCGCAACGCCCATGACCCGTACGGCACCGGCGCCGCGCCGATCCCCGATCGGATCATCACGCGCCCCCCGAGCGCCGAGCTTCGGCCCGATCAGACCGACCAGGACAGCCTGCCGCCCTACGACATCCTCGACGGCATCCTGGCACGCTACATGCAGGACGACGAGGGCATCGACGAGATCATTGCCGCGGGCTACGAACGCGCGGTGGTCGAGCGGGTCGCGCGGCTCATCAAGGTCAATGAATACAAACGGCGCCAGGCGCCAGTAGGAATCCGGGTCACCCACCGAAGCTTCGGCAAGGATTGGCGTTACCCTATCACCAGCAAATTCAACGAAACCGCCGGAGCACGAAAACCATGAAGCAGATCACCGCCATCGTCAAACCCTTCAAGCTCGAGGACGTGCGCGAGGCCTTGGCCGAAGTGGGCGTTACCGGCCTGACCGTGACCGAGGTCAAGGGCTTCGGCCGTCAGAAGGGCCATACCGAGCTCTACCGCGGCGCCGAATACGTGGTCGACTTCCTGCCCAAGATGAAGGTCGAAGTGGTCGTCAACGAGGGCGACGTGGAGCGCTGCATCGAGGCCATCGTCAATTCGGCGCGCACCGGGAAGATCGGCGACGGCAAGATCTTCGTGACCGCCGTGGAGCGCATCGTGCGCATCCGTACCGGCGAAGAAAACGAGAACGCCGTCTGAAGCAAAAAAGCCCCGTTGACCGGGGCTTTTTCTTTCGAGACGGGCGTCAGAGGTTTTCCGACAGCCTGTCTTCGCGTGGATGCAGCGGCACTTCGGCGCGCAGTGCCGTGAGCAGTTCGGTGGCGTCGGTGCCGGTGCGGATCAGCGTCATCTGCCAGTCGCCCATGAAGCCTTCCCGCACGCTGTGCGCGAGGAAGCCCAGCAGGCCGTCGTAGTAGCCAGCGGTGTTGAGAATGCCGGTCGGCTTGTCGTGATAGCCGAGCTGGCGCCAGGTCCAGATCTCGAACAGTTCCTCGAAGGTGCCGATTCCCCCCGGCAGGGCGATGAAGGCATCGGCACGCTCGCCCATCATCGCCTTGCGCTCGTGCATGGTGTCCACCACGTGCAGTTCGTCGCAGAGGGGGTTGGCCAGTTCCTTGTCGACGAGGGCCTTGGGGATGATGCCGACGACGCGACCGCCGGCCAGACGGGTGGCTTCGGCCACCGTGCCCATCAGGCCGGTGCGGCCGCCACCGTAGACCAGTTGGCCGCCATGCTGGCCAATCCACTGGCCGACAGCCTTGGCCGCCTCGGAAAACTCGGGGCGCTCGCCAGGACGCGAGCCGCAATACACACAGATCGAAAATTCAGGATTCATCCCGCCATCATGCCTCGGGACGCTGGCCAGCTCATGACACGAAGCGCGTCCACAATGCCGCCGCCCAGATGCCGCTGCACAGCGTGAGCGACAGCAAAACCGCGGCGCTGCCCATGTCCTTGGCGCGCTTGGAGAGGTCGTGCCATTCGGGGCCGATGCGGTCGATGGCGGCCTCGACGGCGGTATTGAGCAACTCCACGATCATCACCAGGATGGCGCTGCCGGCAAGCAGTGCCACCTCGACCCAGCTGCGGCCGAGCCAGAAAGCGGCCGGGATCATCACGATCGACAGGATCGCTTCCTGCCGGAAGGCGGGTTCGCTCCAGCCGGCGCGAAGCCCGTGCAGCGAGATCAGCGTGGCATGAAAGACGCGCTCGAAGCCCTTGCGGGCCTTTTGTGGATTGACGGCGGGGTCGGGAAGCTCGGGCAGGGCACTCATCGGCGGCTCATGGGCTTGGAGGTGATGAGCCGCGTACCGGCCCAGGCGTCGTGCCAGAACTGGCGCTCAGGGTGAAAACGGGCGAGAACCGCCCAGACAGCGACCCAGCCGAAGATCAGGACGGTCGATTCGCCGCCAGACAGCTTGAAAGGCGCGATCGCGGCGAGTGGCGGCAGGAACCAGATCCAGCTCAGGAGGTAGCGAGCCAAAGCTCGGCGCTGGCTGACGGGCTGGCCGTGGATGTCGACGATGCGGATGTTCCAGGTCTTCATCGCGAGCGTTTGGCCCTTGGCCCAGAACCAGACGAAGTACACGCCGAACACCACGAAGAGGAACGCCTGGAACAGGTGTCGGCGCGAATCCATGGCGTCGCGCATCTGGCCCAGCGTGCTGAACAGCCAACCCGAGACGAACACGACCGCGAACAGCAGCATGCCTTCGTAGAGCCAGCAGGCCATCCGGCGCCACAGGCCGGGAACCGTCGAAGCAAGAGCGCCGTTTGCCGGTGCGTCGGGCGAGGCAGGCTGATCGGGCCCCGACGCCTCGGGAGAACTGGAAACCATCGAAGCCTTGCTTGGTATCAGGGAGCGGAGGGAAGCTGCTCGGCCGCCGCAGGCGTCGGCGCCGGGACCTGAGCCTCGGCGGGAACCGGCGGCGATGTGACGTTGGCGGTAGCTGGCGCCGCGGCAGGCGCAGTGCTCGTGGCAGCAGGCATCCGCTCCAACGGGGTCGTCACAAGGATGGCCGCGGCGGGCATGGACGATGGGGTCGGCGGTGCCAAAACGATCCTGGGCGTGTGTTGGCCGGGCGGCGTGACGGCGGGCACCGGTACGAGCTTTTGCGACGAGACGGGGCGCACGGGAATGGCCGCACCGCGCGGCTTGGCCGGTGCGCGCTCGGCGAGCTTGCGCTTTTCTTCCTCGCTCAAGGCCTGGTATTGCTCCCACTTGGCCTTGCGCTCGTCGGCCGGCAGGCGTTTGACCTCGGCGAAGTTCAGGCGCGCCTGGGCCCGCTGCTGATTGCTCAGGGCGGCCCACTCGATCATGCGGCTGTGCAGGGTGACTTGATCATCCGTCGACATGGTCGCGAAGTTTCGTGACAGTGCCAGCCACTTGCGTTTTTGCCCGGTGTTCATCGTGGTCCAGTGCGAGACCAGGGGCTTGAGGGCCAGTTGCTGTTCGGCGGTGAGCTCGCTCCAGAGCGGCTTGGTTGCAGGAACTGTCTTGATGGCGCCGGCTGCCGCGGAGTTTGCAACACCTGTCTGTCCAGCCTTGTTGACCTCGGAGGGCGGCTGGGCGGAGGCAAGCGTCAGGCTGAAGGCCGCGACGGCGAGCGCGCCCGCCCAAACGGATGCGCCCGCCGTGAGCGGGCGCAAGAGACGGGGGGTGTTCGCGCTGGAATTGGAACGGCGTCGCATTCGGTCGGGGAGGGTCAGTCGGAGGCGCCGTCGGCCTTCAGGAATTGGGCGAAGCCCGGGTCGGTGTAGGCGGCCGGGGGCAGGTCGCCGGTGAGGAGGGCGGAGTCAACTTCGGCCAGCTCGCTGACGCGGTCGTCGTCCTGCATCACGCTGATGGTGATGAGGCCGGCCACGAGGGCAATCAACGGAACCACCGACCCGATGCGGGTCCACCAGCCACCGCCGAGCGTGAGCGCGTGGCCGGACTGCACCACTTCCGGCGCAGTTCGCAATTGCGGTGCTTGCTTGCGTGCGGCCACGGCCTGCGCACGCGCAACGCGCAACCGTTCGCCGATGTCGTGCGAGAGCTCTTGGTTGCCGTCGGAGAGCCGGGCAGCCAGGCGCTGACCGAACTGATCTTCGGCGGCGTTAAAAGAAGTTGGAACCTTAGTGTTCATAGCGATATTCCCTTGGCCTTGAGCGCCTTGCTCAGAGCGTGGACGGCTCGCGAGCAATGGGTTTTGACGCTGCCCTCGGAGCAGCCCATCGCAGCGGCCGTCTCTGCGACGTCCATTTCCTCCCAGTAACGCATCAGGAAAGCCTCGCGTTGACGGCCGGGCAATGCAGCGATCTGTTCCTCGATCTCGTGGAAGACCTGGGCGCGGCGGGTGGTGTCTTCGGCGCTTTCCGTTTCTCTGGAGTCTGTTGGCGAGACGAAGTTCTCCAGAAGATCGAAATCTCCGTCGTCGTCGACCGAGTCGAAATCGCTCAGATTCGAGAACAGCGCGCGGCGGGTTTTCTGGCGGCGGAACCAGTCGAGCGTGCAGTTCGACAGGATGCGCTGGAACAGCATCGGCAGTTCGTTGGCCGGCTTGTCGCCATAGTGCTGCGCCAGCTTCATCATGCTGTCCTGCACGATGTCGAGCGCCGCTTCTTCGTCCCGCACGTGGTAGACCGAGCGCTTGAAAGCGCGTCGTTCGACGCTTTTCAGGAAGTCGGAGAGTTCTTGTTCAGTGGCCAAGCGAGAGGGGGCGCGCAAAGGCGCGCCGCGTGGGAGGGGATGTCTAGCGAACGCTTATGTTTTCCGCCGCGGATTATGCCCCGATGCCTTTACAAGCCACCTGAAGCGAATCTGAACCGCCGGGTAATGTCATAATCCGCGCTGCAAGTCAAAAGGCAAACGGGTCAAGGTCCGGCGGAACATCAGTCCGCTCATGGCTATGGCCTCAAGTCCTGGCGCGACCCCACAAGGGTTGGCAAGGGGCACCCAAGGTTTTTCGTTCCCGAAAAAACACAAAGGTTGATCATGGAAATCTCGAAGGCGGAGATCATCTCCGCAGCAGCCGCGTCTTCTGGCGCCGGCAACCCAACGCAAGAACTCATGGGCGCTGAAGTGCTGGTCAAGGCACTGCAGGCCGAAGGCGTCCAGTACATCTGGGGCTACCCTGGCGGCGCGGTTCTGTACATCTACGACGCGTTCTACAAGCAAGACACCATCCAGCACGTTCTGGTGCGCCACGAGCAGGCAGCCGTGCACGCGGCCGACGGCTATGCACGCGCCACCGGCGAAGTCGGCGTGGCACTGGTCACCTCGGGTCCCGGCCTGACCAACGCGGTCACCGGCATCGCCACGGCGTACATGGACTCCATCCCGATGGTGATCATCTCGGGCCAGGTACCCACCGCTGCCATTGGCCTCGATGCCTTCCAGGAATGCGACACGGTCGGCATCACCCGCCCCATCGTCAAGCACAACTTCCTCGTCAAGGATCCCAAGGATCTGGCCATGACGATGAAGAAGGCCTTCCACATCGCGCGCAGTGGCCGTCCCGGCCCCGTGGTGGTGGACGTGCCCAAGGACGTTTCCTTCAAGAAGACGCCCTACGCCGGCTATCCCGACAAGGTCGAGATGCGCTCGTACAACCCGGTGCGCAAGGGCCACGGCGGCCAGATCCGCAAGGCGCTTCAGCTTTTGCTGGCTGCGAAGCGCCCGTATATCTACACGGGCGGCGGCGTCCTGTTGGGCAATGCGTGCAACGAACTGCGCACGTTGGTCGACATGCTCGGCTATCCGGTCACCAACACGCTGATGGGCCTGGGTGCTTACCCGGCGAGCGATCGCAAGTTCCTCGGCATGCTGGGCATGCACGGCACGATCGAAGCCAACAACGCGATGCAGAACTGCGACGTGCTGCTGGCCGTGGGTGCGCGATTCGACGACCGCGTGATTGGCAACCCGAAGCACTTCGCGACGAACGAACGCAAGATCATCCACGTCGACATCGACCCGTCGAGCATCTCCAAGCGCGTGAAGGTCGACATCCCGATCGTCGGCGACGTGAAGGACGTGCTCACCGAGCTGATCTCGATGATCCGCGAGAGCACCACCAAGCCCGACGCCGGCGCGCTGGCCGACTGGTGGAAGACCATCGAGGCCTGGCGTTCGCGCGACTGTCTCAAGTATGACCGCGGCAACAAGGACGTGATCAAGCCGCAGTATGTGGTCGAGACGCTCTGGAACATGACCAAGGACGCCGACGCGTACATCACGTCGGACGTGGGGCAGCACCAGATGTGGGCCGCCCAGTATTACCGCTTCGACGAGCCGCGCCGCTGGATCAACTCGGGCGGCCTGGGCACCATGGGCGTGGGCATTCCCTATGCCATGGGTATCAAGCTGGCGAAGCCCGATTCGGAAGTGTTCACCATCACCGGCGAAGGCTCGGTGCAGATGTGCATCCAGGAACTCTCCACCTGCCTGCAATACAACACGCCGATCAAGATCTGCTCGCTCAACAATCGCTACCTGGGCATGGTGCGCCAGTGGCAGGAGATCGAATACTCCGGCCGTTACAGCCACAGCTACATGGATGCGCTGCCGAACTTCGTGAAGCTGGCCGAGGCCTATGGCCACGTCGGCATGCTGATCGAGCGTCCACAAGACGTGGAGCCCGCGCTGCGTGAAGCGCGCAAGCTCAAGGACCGCACGGTGTTCATGGACTTCCGCACCGACCCCACCGAGAACGTGTTCCCGATGGTGAAGGCCGGCATGGGCATCACCGAGATGCTGTTGGGTTCCGAAGATCTCTGATCTGCGGCGCATTCGCTTTTAACTCTTTACTGACGAATCTATTGCCCGCCAAGCCTGCGCATTACCGTGCGTGGGGGAGGGCGGCGAAAAGAGGAGTCACGCAAACATGAAACACATCATTGCAGTGCTGCTGGAAAACGAGCCGGGTGCTCTTTCCCGCGTGGTGGGCCTGTTCTCGGCCCGTGGCTACAACATCGAATCGCTGACTGTCGCGCCGACCGAGGACGCCAGCCTCTCGCGCATGACCATCGTCACGACTGGTTCGGACGACGTGATCGAGCAGATCACCAAGCACTTGAACCGCTTGATCGAAGTCGTGAAGGTTGTCGATCTGACCGAAGGCGCCTACACCGAGCGCGAGCTCATGATGGTGAAGGTGCGGGCGGTGGGCAAGGAGCGGGAAGAAATGATGCGCATGGCGGAGATTTTTCGCGGCCGCATCATCGACGTCACCGACAAGAGCTACACCATCGAACTCACCGGCGATCACGGCAAAAACGACGCTTTTTTGGAAGCGATCGACCGTAGCGCTATCCTCGAGACTGTCCGCACCGGTGCCAGCGGCATCGGGCGCGGCGAGCGCATCCTGCGCGTGTAGGGGGTGAAGATCCCCTCAGTTCCATCGTTTATCAAACACGACATGAGGAGAAGGTAATGCAACAGTTGTTGGGCTTCGACAAAATGGTGACCCCCATCATCATCCGGATAGTCTATTTTCTCGGACTGCTGGTGGTCTTGATTACCGGGGTCGCAACGCTTTTCAGCGGCGGCCTGCGAGGGGTTCTAACCGGCCTCGCCATTTTGGTTTTCGGCGCGATCATGGTTCGCGTCTATAGCGAATTGCTGATCCTGCTGTTCCGCATTCACGACAACCTCGTGTCCATCAACCAGCAAATGAAGGACCGGAATCCCTCCGGCCAACTGTGAGTGAACGCACCCCCGCTTGAGGGGGTGCTCGAGATTAATTAGGAAAGACGCATCATGAAGGTTTACTACGACAAGGACGCCGACCTCAGCCTCATCAAGGGCAAGACGGTCGCAATCATCGGTTACGGGTCGCAAGGTCATGCGCACGCGCAGAACCTGAACGACAGCGGCGTCAAGGTCGTGGTCGGCCTGCGCAAGGGTGGCGCTTCGTGGGACAAGGTCGGCAAGGCCGGCCTGCAGGTCGCCGAAGTGGCCGACGCGGTGAAGTCCGCCGACGTCGTCATGATCCTGCTGCCCGACGAGCAGATCGCCAACGTCTACAAGAACGACGTGGCCCCGCACATCAAGGAAGGCGCCTCGCTCGTCTTCGCGCACGGCTTCAACGTGCACTACGGTTTCGTGCAGCCGCGCGCCGACCTGGACGTGTGGATGGTCGCCCCCAAGGCCCCCGGCCACACCGTGCGCAGCACCTACACCCAAGGCGGCGGCGTGCCCCACCTCGTGGCTGTGCACCAGGACAAGACCGGCAAGGCGCGTGACCTCGCGCTGAGCTACGCCACCGCCAACGGCGGCGGCAAGGCCGGCATCATCGAGACCAACTTCCGCGAAGAAACCGAGACCGACCTGTTCGGCGAACAAGCGGTTCTGTGCGGCGGCACGGTCGAGTTGATCAAGGCTGGTTTCGAAACGCTGGTGGAAGCCGGCTACGCGCCCGAAATGGCGTACTTCGAATGCCTGCACGAGCTCAAGCTGATCGTCGACCTGATCTATGAAGGCGGCATCGCCAACATGAACTACTCGATCTCGAACAACGCCGAATACGGCGAGTACGTCACGGGCCCGCGCATCGTGACCGACGAGACCAAGAAGGTCATGAAGCAAGTGCTCAAGGACATCCAGACTGGCGAATACGCCAAGAGCTTCGTGCTCGAAGCCGCTGCCGGCCAGCCTGCGCTGATCAGCCGCCGTCGCCTGAACGCAGAGCATCAGATCGAAGTCGTCGGCGAAAAGCTGCGCGCGATGATGCCCTGGATCAAGAAGAACAAGCTGGTCGACCAGACCCGCAACTGATCCGCGAACCAGAAAGGGTGCTTCGGCACTCTTTTCCCTAGGGCCACCCCTCGCGGTGGCCCTTTTGTTTGTCGGGGGCGCAGCGCCCCCTGAACTACACTGCGAACCATGCGACTCACAGATCAAAATGCTATCGAATGGATAGCTGCTCGCGCAGTGCCCATGAGGGACGGAGGCAATTTCAATGCATGACGACACGCTCCCCGACGATGTGCAGCCGCGCAAGCGTCGCAAGGGCATCTACATCCTGCCGAACCTGTTCACGCTGGCGGCGTTGTTCGGCGGCTTCTACTCGGTCGTGATGGCCATGAACGCGCGCTTCGACCTCGCGGCACTCGGCGTGTTCGCCGCGATGATCCTCGACAGCCTGGACGGGCGCGTTGCGCGCATGACGAACACGCAAAGCGCGTTCGGCGAGCAGATGGATTCGTTGTCCGACATGGTGTCGTTCGGCGCAGCGCCGGCGCTTATCGCCTACGAATGGTCGCTCAAGGGTCTG
The DNA here is from genome assembly GCF_000184745.1 of Variovorax paradoxus EPS. NCBI lineage: Bacteria > Pseudomonadati > Pseudomonadota > Betaproteobacteria > Burkholderiales > Comamonadaceae > Variovorax > Variovorax paradoxus. The sequence goes on from NC_014931.1 coordinate 2,767,889, forward strand.
GGGCGCTGGGGCTGGATCGCGGCGTTCGTGTACTGCGCCTGCGCGGCTCTGCGGCTCGCGCGCTTCAACGTGAACACCGGCGTGGTCGACAAGCGCTGGTTCCAGGGGCTGCCATCGCCCGCGGCGGCGGCGCTCGTGGCAGGCTTCATCTGGCTCGTGAACGAATGGGGCAAGCGCGGCGGCGAGGTGCTGTACCTCTCGTGGACGCAGATCACCTGGGTCACCTTCGCGTTCACGCTCTATGCGGGCCTCTCGATGGTGACGAACGCGCCGTTCTACAGCTTCAAGGACGTGCAGATGAAGAAGAGCGTGCCCTTCGTCGTGATCGTGCTCATTGCGCTTGGCATCGCGGTCATCAACATTCATCCGCCGACGGTTCTGTTCGGCCTGTTCGTGGCCTACGGTTTGAGCGGCTATGTTGTCTATGCGTGGCGCAAGGCCAAGGGTCAGCCGGTCAGCGTGATCAGCACTTCGACCGAAGAACCCGACGAGCGGGGTTTGCATAACTGAAGGTCGCTTGTGCTACATTCGCAACCCTCATGACCAAGATTTCGCTGCTGGCCCTACTAGCCCTCCCTCACGGGCGGAGACGGTAGCGCACGCGCAAATCCCTCACCACGGCCCGTTCGCACCAGCAACGGGCCGTTTGTTTTTGGGGTTGCTGGTTGATTACCAACCATCACAGAGAAATCGACATGCTCAAGCAACCTCAAGCCAAATACCGCGCATTCGCCCCGATCGGCCTCAAGGACCGCACCTGGCCCGATGCCGTGCTGACCAAGGCCCCGATCTGGCTGTCGACCGACCTGCGCGATGGCAACCAGGCCTTGGTCGAGCCCATGGACATCGCCCGCAAGATGCGCATGTTCGAGACCCTCGTGGCGATTGGCTTCAAGGAAATCGAAGTCGGCTTTCCTTCCGCGTCCCAAGTTGAATTCGACTTCGTGCGCAAGCTCATCGAGGAAGACCGTATCCCCGACGACGTGACGATCCAGGTGCTGACGCAAGCCCGCGACCACCTCATCGCCCGCACCTTCGAATCGCTGCAAGGCGCCCCGCGCGCCATCGTGCATCTCTACAACGCGGTGGCCCCGGTGATGCGCCGCGTGGTGCTCGGCATGGACGAAGACCAGATCGTCGAACTCGCCAGCAGCCACGCACGCATGTTCAACGACTTCGCCGCGAAGCAGCCGGCGACGAAGTGGACCTTCCAGTACTCGCCCGAAATGTTCTCTGGCACCGACGTCGTGTTTTCCAAGCGCGTAGTCGATGCGGTCACCGAAGTCTGGGCGCCGACGCCCGAACGCAAGTGCATCGTCAACCTGCCCACGACGGTCGAGCATTCGACGCCCAACATCTTCGCGGACATGATCGAGTGGATGCACCGCAACCTCGCACGCCGCGACTCGATCGTGCTGTGCGTGCACCCGCACAACGATCGCGGCACCGGCACCGCCGCCGGTGAGCTGGCCTTGATGGCGGGCGCCGAGCGCATCGAAGGCTGCCTCTTCGGCAACGGCGAGCGCACCGGCAATCTCGACCTGGTGAACGTTGCGCTCAACCTCTACACGCAGGGCGTCTCACCCGAACTGGACTTCTCGAACATCGACGAAATCCGCGCGACGGTCGAGCACTGCAACCAGATTCCGGTGCACCCGCGCCATCCTTATGTCGGCGATCTCGTCTATACCTCGTTCTCGGGCTCGCACCAGGACGCGATCAAGAAGGCCTTCGCCGCGCGCAAGGAAGGCGACATCTGGGACATGCCCTACCTCCCCATCGATCCGAAGGACGTGGGCCGCAGCTACGAGGCGGTGATCCGCGTGAACAGCCAGTCGGGCAAGGGCGGCATGGCCTACCTGCTCGAGAGCGAGTACGGCCTCGAGATGCCGCGCCGCCTGCAGATGGAATTCATGCAGAGCGTGCAGCGCGTGATGGACGTGGCCGGCAAGGAGCTCACTGCCGCCGACCTCTGGCAGCTCTTCGTGAGCGAGTACGGCATCGAGACCGCGCAATCGTTGCAGCACCGCGTGATCGAGGAAGAAGGCGAGGGCGCCAACGCCTCCGTCATCCTGCGCGGCGACCTGCCATGGGATGGTGAAACCCGCGCCATCGAAGGCCGCGGCAACGGCCCGATCGACGCCTTCACGCAAGCGCTGAGCAAGGCCACCGGGCACACCGTGCGCGTGATGGACTACCACCAGCACGCGATCGGAGCCGGCGCCGATGCGAAGTCGGTGGCGTACCTCGAACTGCGCGTGGACGAAAGCCAGACGCTGTTCGGCGTGGGCATCGACGCCAACGTGATCACGGCGTCGCTGAAGGCCATCGTCTCGGGCGTGCAACGTGCGCGGAGCCGGGGCGCGCACAGCGCACAATCGGAGGTTGAAGTCGCCTGAAGGCATGACCCCCACGCTCCCGCACTGCGTGTCGTCGCTGCCCCCCGAGGGGGCCGCAGGCCGCCTTGGGAGCGGCCCGGCGTCGGCCTGATCGGCGGCTGATAAAAACCAAGGAGATTCACGATGGCCGACCAACTCATTATTTTCGACACCACCTTGCGCGACGGCGAGCAATCGCCCGGCGCCTCCATGACGCGCGACGAGAAGATGCGTATCGCCAAGCAGCTCGAGCGGCTGAAGGTCGATGTCATCGAGGCCGGTTTCCCGGCCAGTTCGAACGGCGACTTCGAAGCGGTCAAGGCGATTGCCAATGCGATCAAGGATTCGACGGTGTGTGGGTTGTCCCGCGCCAACGACCGCGACATCTCGCGTGCGGCAGAAGCCCTCAAGGGCGCAGCGCGCGGGCGCATCCACACCTTTATCGCAACTTCGCCGCTGCACATGGAAAAGAAGCTGCGCATGTCGCCCGACGAGGTGCACGAGCAGGCGAAGCTCGCCGTACGTTTTGCGCGCAACCTCGTGAGCGACGTGGAGTTCAGCCCCGAAGACGGCTACCGCAGCGACCCGGACTTCCTGTGCCGCGTCCTCGAAACCGTGATCAACGAAGGCGCCACCACCATCAACGTGCCCGACACCGTCGGCTACGCCATTCCTGAGCTCTATGGCAACTTCATCAAGATGCTGCGCGAGCGCGTTCCCAACAGCGACAAGGCGATCTGGTCGGTGCATTGCCATAACGACCTGGGCATGGCGGTGGCGAATTCGCTGGCCGGCGTGAAGATCGGCGGCGCGCGCCAGGTGGAGTGCACCATCAACGGCCTGGGCGAGCGTGCGGGCAACTGCTCGCTCGAAGAAGTCGTGATGGCGGTGAAGACGCGCCGCGACTACTTCGGGCTCGACCTCAACATCGACACCCAGCACATCGTGGCCGCGAGCCGCATGGTGAGCCAGACGACTGGCTTCGTTGTGCAGCCCAACAAGGCTGTCGTGGGCGCCAACGCCTTCGCGCACGCCTCGGGCATTCACCAGGACGGCGTGCTCAAGGCGCGCGACACCTACGAGATCATGCGTGCCGAAGACGTGGGCTGGGCCGCCAACAAGATCGTGCTGGGCAAGCTCAGCGGCCGCAACGCGTTCAAGCAGCGCCTGCAGGAACTGGGCGTGACGATGGCCGGCGAGGCTGACATCAACGCCGCCTTCCTCCGGTTCAAGGAGCTGGCCGATCGCAAGTCCGAAATTTTTGACGAAGACATCCTTGCACTCGTCAGCGCGGAAGAGTTGTCGAACGTTGACGAACAGTTTGCTTTTGTCTCTCTCGCCCAGCACAGCGAAACCGGCGAGCGCCCCCAGGCGAAAGTCGTCTTTACCGTCCAGGGCAAGGAAGTGACCGGAGAATCCGACGGCAATGGCCCGGTTGATGCTTCCCTGAAGGCCATCGAGTCCCACGTGAAGAGCGGCGCCGAGATGGTTCTTTACTCAGTGAATGCGATCAGTGGCTCGACAGAGAGTCAAGGTGAAGTTACAGTTCGGTTACAAAACGCAGGGCGGGTGGTCAACGGTGTGGGTGCAGACCCAGACATCGTGGTTGCTTCGGCAAAGGCTTATTTGAGTGCGCTCAATAAGTTACAGAGTCAAGCTGAGAGAGTTGCAGCGCAAGGTTAGGTTTTCAGGCGTTCCTTGGTATTCGAATGAAGAAGAGGATGCAAGTAACTGATATTGCGTGTCTTTTTTGAATTCGATACACTGCGGTCCTCGTTTGTCGCCGCTGGAGATTTATTAATGCCTGAAGCCCGTCTCCGCCGAGTTTCCAGCCAGCGGTTCTTGCCCGCATTCAAATTCATCGCCGTCGCGCTCTGCGCCACGGCGTTTTTGCTGCCTGGCGCCCAAGCCGCGAAGAAAGAAAAGGCCACAGCCGCCAAGACCTCCGTCGCCAAGAAGGCGAAGGGGCCGGTGCCGGTCGAAGTCAAGCGCAATGCGTCTTCCGGCAAGAAGGTCGCCAAGCGAAGCGAAAAGGCTGAAAAGGTCGTTCGCGGTGGCCGCAATGTGGTGGCCACCATTCGCAAGAAGAATGGCAAGACCGTGGTGGCCGTCCAGCGCCGCTCCGTGGTGCGCGTCGAAACGCCGGCGCGTCAGTCCTTCGGCCAGATGGCCGGCCTGCACGGCACAGACGACGCACTCGACCTGAAGTCGAGCGTTGCCCTTGTGATCGACCAGGACACGCACGAAGTGCTGTTCAGCAAGAACGACCATGCCGTGCTGCCGATTGCCTCGCTGACCAAGCTGATGACCGGCTTGCTCATCAGCGAAGCCCGTCTGCCGAATGACGAGCTGATCACGATCACCCAGGACGACGTCGATACCGAAAAGGGCAGCCGTTCGCGCCTGACCGTCGGCACGATGTTGTCGCGCGGCGAGCTGCTGCACCTGGCCCTAATGTCGAGTGAAAACCGTGCGGCGCACGCGCTGGGCCGCACCTACCCGGGCGGCCTCTCCACGTTCGTGAGCATCATGAATGCCAAGGCCAAGATGCTCGGCATGAAGGACACGCGCTACGTGGAGCCCACGGGCCTGTCGAGCCGCAACCAGTCGAGCGCGCAAGATCTGGCGCTGCTGGTCAACGCCGCTTACGCGGATGCCACGGTGCGCTCGCTTTCCACGTCGCCTGAATACCAGGTCGAGGTCGGCAACCGCGTGCTGCAGTTCAACACTACCAATCGCCTCGTGAAGAGTCCCGATTGGGAAATCGGCGTGCAGAAGACCGGCTTCATCAACGAAGCTGGTCAGTGCCTCGTGATGCAGGCCAAGGTGGCCGGCCGCAAGCTGATCATGGTGTTCCTGGATTCGGCTGGCAAGTTCAGCCGTATCGCCGATGCCGAGCGCGTTCGCCGTTGGGTCGAGGCGACGCATGCGGTGCCGGGTTCGCCCGCCGCTTCGCGCAGCGTGAGCTACCAAGTCGCAGGCTGAATCGCAGCAGGGCCGCAATAGCGGTCGCAAAAAAGAAAGCGGGCCAAGGCCCGCTTTGTCTTTTGGAGCTCCACTAAGGGGCTCAGGCGCTCGCTGAAGGCGTGCTGGTTGTCGGGGCAGGCGTTGCCGCAGCCACGCCATCCTTGAATCCCAGCGCGCCCGAGATTTCATTGGCCGTTGCCTGCAGCTTGGGCAGCCAGCCTTCGTCCAGCCGGTCGGCAGGCGCGGAGATCGAGAGGCCCGCCACCAGCTTGCCCTGGTCGTCGTAGATGCCGGCGGCCATGCAGCGCACGCCGAGCTCCAATTCTTCGTTGTCGCGGGCAATGCCGTATTGGCGCGCCTTCGACAGCTCACGCTCCAGCGCAGGCAATTGCGTGATGCTGTTGCGGGTGTGGCCGGCCAGTCCGGTGCGGGTGGCGTAGCTGCGCACCCGTGCCGGATCGTCGGCCGCCAGGAAGAGCTTGCCTGTCGAGGTGAGGTGCAACGCCGCGCGCCCACCGATCGCCCGCACCACCTGCATGCCCGAGCGTTCGCTGTAGGAGCGCTCGATGTAGACGATCTCGTCGCCCTGGCGCATGCTGAGGTTCACCGGCTGCTGCGTGAGCTTGTGCAGTTCGCGCATCGGGCCCAGTGCGGCATCGCGCACATTGAGCCGGCCTTTCACCAGATTGCCCAGTTCCAGCAGGCGCATGCCCAACCGGTAGCTGCCCGCCTCGGGCCGATCGACGAAGCGGCCGACGGCCAGATCGTTCAGGATGCGGTGCGTGGTCGAAGGGTGGAGCCCGGTCTTCTCGCTGATTTCCTTCAGGGAGATGGCCTCCTCGCGGGATGCCAGGACGTCGATGAGCGAAAACATGCGCTCGATCACCTGGATCACGGGAACTGCAGGAACGTCGGATTGGTTTTTTCTCATGGCGCTGTGCGGTGATGACCGAGCGCCATTTTATCTTGTGAAATCGCCGGATGGCTGCCAGTGTCCATCCACCAACACTTCGTGCGGGGAAAAACGCGCCTTGTAGTGCATCTTGGGGCTGCGTTCGATCCAGTAGCCGAGGTAGACGTGCGGCAGGCCCAGCTTGCGCGCCTGCTCGATCTGCCACAGCACGCTGTAGGTCCCATAACCAGCACTCGTATCCGGCTCATAGAACGTATAGACCGCCGAGATCCCGTCGTTCAGCACATCGAGGATCGACACCATCTTGAGCGCGCCCGCGCTGCCGTCGGGCAGCGACTCGCGAAACTCGACCAGCCGCGAATTGACCCGGCTCTGCAGCAGAAACTGGGTGTACTGGTCGATGCTGTCGTGGTCCATGCCGCCGCCCGCGTGACGGCCGTTCTGGTAGCGCAGGTAGAGCTGGTAGTGCTCGGGCACGAAGCACAGCTTGAGCACGCGGGCCTGCAGGTCCGAATGCTGCTTGGCGGCGCGGCGCTGGCTGCGCGTCGGCCTGAAGCTGTTGGCCAGCACGCGCAGCGGAATGCAGGCGCGGCAGCCATCGCAGTAGGGCCGATAGGTGAACATGCCGCTGCGCCGGAACCCGCTGAGCACGAGGTCGGAATAAGCGTCGTTGTGGATCAGGTGGCTGGGCGTGGCCACCTGCGAGCGGGCCTGCCGGTCCGGCAGATAGCTGCAGGGATAGGGCGCCGTCGCGTAGAACTGCAGCGTGTGAAGCGGGAGATCCTTGAGGTGCGTCACGTCGGTGAAAGAGGTCGCGCGGAAAGGAGTTCGGCCCAGTATACGGGCTCGAATTGCCACCGTGGCCCCTCCTGTTCCCGGGCCTTGGCCACGTGGGCGACGAAGCGATGGCGCGGCATCTCGCGGGCGCCCAGGCTTGCGAGGTGGGCGGTGTTCTGCTGGCAGTCGATCATCTGAACGCCGGCAGGCCGGCACAGGCTCACCAGCGCGGCCAGCGCGATCTTCGAGGCGTCCGGCCGGCGGGTGAACATCGACTCGCCGAACACCGCGCGGCCGAGCGCCACGCAGTAGAGGCCGCCCGCGAGCTCGCCGTCGATCCAGGTTTCGACGCTGTGCGCATGGCCGGCCGCGTGCAATTGCGTATAGGCCTCCACCATGTCCGGCACGATCCACGTTCCCGACTGGCCGACGCGCGGCGAGAGCGAACAGGCCTTGATGACCGCCGCGAAATCGTGGTCGATGCGCACCTCGCAGCCGGGCGTTTCCGCGAATCGGAGCAGGGTCTTGCGAAGCGACCGGTGCAGTTTGAAATCGGCCACCTGCAGCACCATGCGCGGGTCGGGGCTCCACCACAGGATCGGCTGGTCGTCGCTGAACCAGGGGAAGACGCAATGGCTGTAGGCCTGCACGAGCGTATCGACATCGAGTGCGCCGCCCGCCGCCAGAAGGCCCGGAACAGGGTCGGCCACCCCCCATGCCGATGCCGGGTCGGGCAGGGTGTCACCGGGTTCGAGCCAGGGCAGTTGTCGCATGGCCGTAGGTATACACGGCTTCGCCGGCATCCCCTGTGGGATGAGGGAAAATGGCGCCCCGGCTGCCGGGTGTCGCAAACGATTGCGGTCCGCGCGCCACAGGCATGCCGTCGCAGCGGACAAGAACCCCCGAAGCCCATATAGTGCTGCTTCCCATTTGCCCCCAAAAAGCGGATCCAGCGGGCCAGCGTTGCCCACCGGGAATCAGCACAAGAGGACCACGTTGACCACTGAACTCAACCCCACCCGCTTTGGCAGCGGCCAGGCGGTGCGCCGCCTCGAGGACGAAAGCCTGCTGGCAGGCGCCGGACGCTACACCGACGACGTCACGCTTCCCGACCAGGCGCATCTCGTTTTCCTTCGCTCTCCCTATCCGCACGCACGCATCGTTTCGATCGACACGAGCACGGCCGCCGCCATGCCCGGCGTGTTGCGCGTCATCACCGGGGCCGAGCTGGCAGCCGCGGGGGTCAAGCCGATGCCGGGTGCCGCGGGGTTCAAGCGCGCGGACGGCAGCGACAGCGCCAGCCCGCCGCGTTACGCCATGGCGAACGAGCGCACGCGCTTCGTGGGCGAGGCGGTGGCCGCAGTGATTGCCGAGACTGTCCAGCAGGCGCGCGATGCCGCCGAGGCCGTGATGGTCGATTACGAAGACCTGCCGATGGTGGTCGATCTCGCCAGCGCCACCGCCGACGGTGCGCCGCAGTTGTGCGAAGAGGCCACCGGCAACATCGCCGCCGAAATGCGGCACGGCAACAGCGAGGCCGCGACCGCCGCTTTCGCCAAGGCCAGCCACGTGGTCGCGCTCGATGTCATCAACCAGCGCGTGGTGGCGCTCACCATCGAGCCGCGCTCGGTGCTTGCCGTGCACGACGCCAAGACCGATCGCCTCACGATCCGCATGAGCACGCAGATGCCCTCGGGCGTGCGCGATTCCGTGTGCGCCGCCATTGGCCTTGCCAAGGAAAAAGTGCGCGTGGTGGTGGGCGATGTGGGTGGCGGTTTCGGCATGAAGACCGGCGCCTATCCCGAAGACATCGCGGTCGCGTTCGCCGCGCTGCAAGTCAAGCGCCCCGTGAAATGGGTGGCCGACCGCAGCGAAGAATTCCTCTCCAGCGCGCACGGCCGCGACATCGAGGCGCGGGCCGAGCTCGCGCTCGATGCCGAAGGAAAGATCCTCGCGCTGCGCATCAAGACGCTGGCCAACGTGGGCGCCTACGCCACCGGCACGGGCGTCGCGATCCAGCTCCTCATCGGCCCCTGGGTGCAGACCAGCGTCTACGACATCCAGACCATCGACTTCCATTTCAAGGCGGTGCTCACCAACACCGCGCCCACCGGCGCCTACCGCGGCGCGGGCCGGCCCGAAGCCATCTTCACCATCGAGCGCCTGATGGACGAGGCGGCGCGCCAGACCGGCATCGACCGCATCATCCTGCGCCGGATGAACTTCATCCAGCCCGACCAGATGCCCTACAAGAACCCGATGGCGCAGGTCTACGACACCGGCAACTTCGAGTCCGTGATGGACCAGGCGCTCACGCTGGCCGACTGGCAGGGCTTCGAGGCGCGCGCCGCTGAGTCCGCGAAGAACGGCAAGCACCGCGGCCTGGGCATCGCCACCTTCCTCGAATGGACCGGCGGCAACGTGTTCGAGGAACGCGTCACCGTCTCGGTGCAGGCCGATGGCGTGATCGAGGTGTTCTCCGCCGTCAACGCCATGGGGCAGGGCATTGCCACCTCGCTCGCGCAGCTCGCGGTCGATGCCTTCGGCGTGCCCATCGAGAAGGTGCGCGTGGTGCTCGGCGACACCGACCGCGGCGACGGCTTCGGCAGCGCCGGTTCGCGCTCGCTCTTCACCGGTGGCTCGGCCGTTCGCATCGGCGCGGAGCGCACCATCGACAAGGCCCGCGAACTTGCGGCGCAGGAATTCGAAGCCGCCATCGACGACATCATCTACAGCCGCGGCAGCTTCTCGGTGGCCGGCACTGACCTGGAACTCGACCTCTTCACGCTCGCGGGCAAGCAGCCCGAGCGCGAGATCTTCGTGGATTCCACCAGCACCGTCGCCGGCCCGACCTGGCCCAACGGCTGCCACATCTGCGAGATCGAACTCGATCCGCCCACCGGCGAAATCAGCGTGGTGGCCTACAGCTCGGTCAACGACGTGGGTCGCGTGATCAATCCGATGATCGTGCGCGGCCAGCTCGAAGGCGGCGCGGTGCAGGGCATTGGGCAGGCGCTGTACGAGCAGGTGGTGTACGACCAGGAAACCGGCCAGCCCGTGACCGGCAGCCTGATGGACTACGTCGCGCCGCGCGCCGACATCGTCGACACCATGTTCCACATGGAGATGGACGAATCGACGCCCTGTACCAACAACCCGCTGGGCGTGAAGGGCGTGGGCGAGCTGGGCACCATCGGCGCCACGCCGGCCATCGTGAATGCGGTGGCCGATGCCTTCGCGCGCAACGGCCTTGCTGCGACTGCGCCGCGCCTGCATATGCCGCTGTCCCCCTCGCGGGTATGGGCGGCGATGCACACAGTGGACTGAACATCCGCCAACAGGTGTTCGAAGGGCACATCTCGCATGCTCATCACCACCGAACTGCAGACCGACCCGATCCGCGTCTCCAGCTACCGCTGCGACGCGGGGCCCGGCGCCCCGTCGTTCACCGAGATGCACGAGGACTATTCGGTCTCGTACGTGCGCAAGGGCAGTTTCGGTTACCGCACGCGCGGCAATGCGTATGAACTGGTGGCCGGCTCGGTGCTGGTGGGTTGCCCGGGCGACGAGTACGTCTGCACCCATGACCACCACATCTGCGGCGACGAGTGCCTGGCGTTTCACTTGTCGCCCGGCTTCGTCGACCTGATCGGCGGCGGCAAGCAGACTTGGCGCACCGCGGGGCTTCCGCCATTGCCCGAACTCATGGTGCTCGGCGAACTTGCGCAGGTCGCGGCCGAGGGCGAGAGCGACATCGGGCTCGATGAACTGGGCATGTGGTTCGCGAGCCGCTTCGTCGAAGTGGTGGGTGGCCGCGGCAAGCCGCCGTCGCCGCAGTCGGCTGCGCCACGCGACAGGCGCCGCGCGGTCGATGCCGCGATCTGGATCGATGCGAATTCGCACGACGACATCGGCCTCGAAGGCGCGGCCTCCGAAGCGGGCCTGAGCTCCTTCCATTTCCTGCGCCTGTTCTCGCAGGTGCTCGGCGTCACGCCGCACCAGTACCTGGTTCGCTCGCGCCTGCGCCACGCGGCACGCCTGCTGGCGGACGACGACCGGCCGGTGACCGATGTGGCTTTCGACGTGGGCTTTGCCGACCTGAGCAACTTCACGCGCACCTTCCACCGTGCGGCTGGCGTGTCCCCGCGTGGCTTTCGCCAGGCCGCCAAGGGCGACCGCAAGATTCTCCAAGACCGCATGACGGCCCTGCTCAATGATGACCGCCTGGTTCATTCATCAAGCAGGAAGTCATCGCCATGTACGACCACATCGGACTGAAAGTCAAAGACCTGGCCGCGAGCCGGCGCTTCTATGAAGCCGCACTCGAACCGCTCGGCCATGTGCCGGGCCCCCACGACGACAGCTATGCGAGCATCGGCCCGGCCGATGCACCCGCGCTCTGGCTCTATGCGGCCAAGGGCGCCAAAAGCGCGAATGGACTGGGCACGCACCTCGCGTTCCGCGCACCCGATCACAAGGCCGTCGCGGCCTTCCACAAGGCGGGCCTGAAGGCCGGCGGCACCGACAACGGTGGCGCCGGTCCGCGCGCCGACTACAGCCCGACCTATTACGCGGCCTTTCTCATCGATCCCGACGGCAACAACGTCGAGGCGGTCTGCCCCTGAAGCGCGAAAAGGAAAGGAGAAAAGCACCATGGCCACGATCTACAAGGAATTCACCGTCGAGGCCGATGCGGCGCAGGTGTGGGAGGCGCTGCGCGACTTCGGCGCGGTGCACACGCGCCTCGCGCCTGGCTTCCTTACGGACTGCAAGCTGGACGGGCAAGGCGCGCGCATCGTGAGCTTTGCCAACGGCCTCGTCGCGCGCGAACTGCTGGTGGGCATCGACGAGGCGAATCGCCGGCTCGCCTACACCATCACCGATGGCAAGGCGAGCCACCACCATGCATCCGCGCAGGTGTTCGCCGATGGCGAAGGGCGCTCGCGCTTCGTGTGGATCACCGACGTGCTGCCCGATGAATTCGCCGCCTACGTCGAGCCGATGATGGAGAAGGGCGGCGAGGCGATGAAGAAGACGCTGGCGTCGAGCCGTTGATCGAAGCGTCGAAGAAGGCCGCTCAGAAATCCTCGAGCGGCAACCCCACGTAGTTTTCCGCCAGCGCAGTGGAGGCCGCGTGCGAATGCACGAGGTAGTCGAGCTCGGCTTCCTGGATCTTCTGGCCGAAGGTGCCCGTCTCGGGAAAGCGGTGCATCAGCGAGGTGAACCACCACGAGAAGCGCTCAGCCTTCCAGACGCGGCGCAGGCACAGGTCCGAATAGCGATCGAGCGCCGAGGCCGACTTCTCGCCGTAGAAGATCTCGAACGCACGCGAGAGATAACCCACGTCGGCCGTCGCGAGGTTCAGCCCCTTCGCACCGGTCGGCGGCACGATGTGCGCCGCATCGCCTGCGAGAAAGAGCGAGCCGAAGCGCATCGGCTCGGCGACGAAGCTGCGCAGCGGCGCGATGCTTTTCTCCAGCGATGGGCCAGTGACCAGCCGCTCGCGGGCCTCTGGGTCGAGCCGCGCGCGCAGCTCGTTCCAGAAGGCTTCGTCGCTCCAGTTCTCGACACGCTCTTCGGTCGGCACCTGCACGTAGTAGCGCGAGCGCGTGGCGCTGCGCATGCTGCACAGCGCGAAGCCGCGCTCGGTGTTCGCGTAGATGAGTTCGTGCGACACCGGCGGCACATCGGCCAGGACGCCGAGCCAGCCGAAGGGGTAGACCTTCTCGTAGGTCTGGATCGCATCGGCCGGCACGCTCGCGCGGCTCACGCCGTGGTAGCCGTCGCAGCCGGCGATGAAGTCGCATTCGATCTCGTGCGTCTGGCCGTCTTTCTCGTAGCGCACGCGCGGCTTGGCCGAATCGAAGTCGTGCAGGCTCACGTTCGCTGCGCTGTAGATGGTCGTGAGGCCTTCGGCGGTGCGCGCTTCCATCAGGTCGCGCGTCACTTCGGTCTGGCCGTACACCGTGACCTGCTTGCCGCCGGTGAGGCCGTGCATGTCGATGCGGTGCCGCGCGCCCTTGAACAGCAGCTCGATGCCTTCGTGCGGCAGCCCTTCGGCGCGGGCGCGTGCATCGACGCCGGCGCGTGCCAGCAGATCCATCGTCACCTGTTCGAGCACGCCGGCGCGGATGCGGCCGAGCACGTAGTCGCCGCTCTGGCGTTCGACAATGACGTTGTCGATGCCTGCCTTGAAAAGCAGTTGACCGAGCAGAAGGCCGGCGGGGCCCGCGCCGATGATCGCGACCTGGGTGCGCATGTTCGTGTCTCCGGGAGGTGTTTCGCCGAGCGTAGGGCGCGGCCGGCCACTTGGTTCACGGCATTTGGAGGCTCTGTGCGATCATGCGAACGCGTGCGCGATGATCGCGCAACACTTCAAGTTGAGACCCCGAATGACCATCGCCAAGGCCGATTTCATCGAGGGCATTGCCAAGGGAATGGCGGTGCTCGAAAGCTTCGATACCGAGCGCCAGCGCCTCAATGCCACGCTGGCCGCGGAACGCGCTGGCCTCACGCGCGCCGCCGCCCGGCGCCACCTGCTCACGCTGGCCCACCTCGGCTACCTGGAGACCGACGGCAGCTATTTCTGGATGGCGCCCAAGGTGCTGCGCTTCTCGGGCAGCTACCTCGCCTCGTCGCGCCTGCCGCGCGCGCTGCAGCCTACGCTCAACCGCCTCGCGGCGCAGACCGGCGAATCGTTCTCCGCCGTGGTGCTCGATGGCGAAGAGGTGGTCATCGTCGCGCGCAGCGGCAGCTACGGCACGCCGACGCGCGTGCTGGCCTACGGCCTGCACCTTGGCGCGCGGCTGCCGGCGCATGCAACGTCAACGGGGCGCGTGCTGCTAGCCGCCATGCCCGCTGCCCAGCTCACGCAATGGCTCAAGGGCCGGCACCTCGCGCGGCTGACGCCGCAAACGGTCACGCAGGCACGGGGCCTGCGCACGCTGATTGCCCGCACGCGCAAGGACGACTATTGTTTTGCCAGCGAGGAGCACGAGCTCGGCGTGCAGGCGCTCGCGGTGCCGCTGCGCGACATGCAGGGCCACACGGTGGCCGCGCTCAATGTGGTGCTGTCGGGCACGCGCTACCAGGAAGAAGCCTTGCAGCGCGAGATGCTGCCGCTGCTGTTCGAGGCGGCCCGCGAGGTCAGGTCTTTGCTCTGAACTGAACTTCGCCGCAGCCTCCGCCTCGAATCCGCAGACGTAGAACGGAAAACAACCATGCGACTCCTGCTTCTCGAAGACGACGTGATGATCGGCGAGGCCGTGCTCGACCTGCTGCGCGCCGAGCAATACGCGGTGGACTGGGTGAAAGACGGCGAGGCCGCAGAGTCGGCCTTGCGCACCCAGCAGTACGACCTGGTGCTGCTCGACCTGGGTGTGCCGCGCCGTGACGGCCTGGAGGTGCTGCGAAGCCTGCGCGCCCGCAAGCAGCGCATGCCGGTGCTGATCGCCACCGCGCGCGACTCGGTGCAGCAGCGCATCGAAGGGCTCGATGCCGGCGCCGACGACTACGTGCTCAAGCCCTATGACCTCGACGAGCTGCTGGCCCGCATCCGCGCCTTGCTGCGCCGCGCTGCGGGGCGTGCCGAGCCGGTGTACGAGCACATGGGCGTGAGCATCAACCCCGCCACGCGCGAGGTCACGGTGGCCGGTCAGCCGGTGGTGCTGTCGGCGCGCGAATGGGCGGTGATCGAGCCGCTCCTGGCGCGTCCGGGCATGGTGCTCTCGCGCGCCCAACTCGAGGAAAAGCTCTACAGCTGGAAGGACGAGATCAGCAGCAACGCGGTCGAGGTCTACGTGCACGGTCTGCGCAAGAAGCTCGGCGCCGAGTTCATCCGCAACGTGCGAGGCGTCGGCTACATGGTGCCGAAGGTATGACCCGTAGCCTGACCGGATCGCTGCGCGCGCGCCTCCTGTGGTTCCTGCTCGCGGCCATCGTGCTGGCCGCGGGGGCGCAGGCCCTCGTTGCCTACCGCACGGTGCTGCACGAGGCCGACGATATCTTCGACTACCACATGCAGCAGATGGCGATGTCGCTGCGCTCGGGCCTGCCACCGAGTGCGGCGGTCGGCGGCATCGGCGGCGGCGAGCAGAACTTCGAGTTCGTGGTGCAGGTGTGGACCGCCGACGGCGTGCGCGTCTTCGAATCCGCGGACCAGGCGGCGCTGCCGCAGCTCGCGGTGCTGGGCTTTGCCGACGTGCGTGCGCGCGGCACCACCTACCGCGTGTTCTCGATGCAGACGCGCGGCCTCGTGATCCAAGTGGCGCAGGACATGGCGGCGCGGCGCAGCATGGCCGGCACGCTGGCGCTGCGCACCATCGCGCCGGTCGCGCTCATGGCGCCGCTGCTCATGCTGGTCGTGTGGTGGGTCGTGAGCCGGTCGCTCGCACCGGTAGCCCGTGTGAGAACGCAGGTGGCCTCGCGGCAGGCCGATGATCTGTCGCCGGTGAGCGAAGACGGGCTGCCCGAGGAGGTGCGCCCGCTGGTTCAGGAATTGAACCTGCTCTTCGGCCGCGTGCGCCACGCCTTCGATGCGCAAAAACACTTCGTCGCCGATGCCGCGCACGAGCTGCGCTCGCCGCTTGCCGCGTTGAAGCTGCAGGTGCAGGGCCTGCAGCGCGCGCCCGACGATGCGGCACGCGAGCTCGCGGTGAGCCGGCTGGTCGCGGGCATCGATCGCTCGACGCGGCTGGTCGAGCAGATGCTCGCGCTGGCCCGGCACGAGGCCAGCATGGCGGCCGGCGCGAAGCCGGAGCCGGTCGACCTGGGCGAAGTGGCGCGCCTCGCGATTTCGGACGCGGTGGCGGGCGCGCAGGCGCGGCGCATCGACATCGGCGTCGCGCATGCCGATGCGGCGGTGATCGTCGAAGGCCAGCCCGAGGCGCTGCGCATGATGCTGCGCAACCTGCTCGACAACGCCGTCAAGTACACGCCTGAAGAAGGGCGCGTAGACATCGGCATTGCGAAGCTCGGCGATGCGGTCGAACTCAGCGTGGACGACAGCGGCCCGGGTCTGCCCGAAGCAGAGCGCGAGCGCGTGCTCGATCGCTTCTACCGCTCGGGCGAACCGCAGGCGCCGGGCAGCGGGCTGGGGCTGTCCATCGTCAAGTCGATTGCGGAACTTCACAACGCCACGGTGACGCTCGAAAAATCCCCGAGCCTCGGCGGGCTGCGCGTGCGCGTGGTCTTCGCTCCTTCTGGCAAGGGAGGGCATTCCGTTTAAGGCGCGCTTAAGTCAGCGCAACGACATTCCTTTCATCGTGTTTTGCGTCCATACGCAATTGAAAGGAACCGCTCCATGAACACCCGCCTGACTTCCCCCCGCGCCCTGGTGATCGCCCTGGCAAGCGCCGGCGTGATCGGTGCCGTCGGTGCCGGCGCCTACACCAGCGCCGTGAGCGCCCCGACCAACGCCACCCCCGTCGCCGCAACCCCCGCGATGGTCACGCTGCCCGACTTCTCGACCATCACTTCGCGTGACGGCCCCGCCGTGGTCAACATCAGTGTGACCGGCACCATGAAGGCGTCGGACGACGAAGCCGCCGCCGAGATCCAGGGCGTCGACCCCGAAGATCCGATGTTCCAGTTCTTCCGCCGCTTCCAGGGTCAGATCAACCCGCGCGGCCAGCAGCAACAGCAGCGCGATGTGCCGGTGCGCGCGCAGGGTTCGGGCTTCATCGTCGACCCGAGCGGCATCATCATCACCAACGCCCACGTGGTGAAGGATGCGAAGGAGGTTACCGTCAAGCTGACCGACCGCCGCGAGTACCGCGCCAAGGTGCTCGGCGCCGATGCCAAGACCGACATCGCCGTGCTCAAGATCGACGCGAAGAACCTGCCGGTGCTCGCGCTGGGCAACACCAAGGACCTGAAGGTCGGCGAATGGGTGCTGGCCATCGGCTCGCCCTTCGGCTTCGAGAACACGGTGACGGCCGGCGTCGTGAGCGCCAAGGGCCGCTCGCTGCCCGACGACAGCTACGTGCCCTTCATCCAGACCGACGTGGCGGTGAACCCCGGCAACTCCGGCGGGCCGCTGCTCAACACGCGCGGCGAGGTGGTCGGCATCAACTCGCAGATCTACAGCCGCAGCGGCGGCTACCAGGGCGTGTCGTTCGCGATCCCGATCGACGTCGCCGTGCAGGTGAAGGACCAGATCGTCGCGACGGGCAAGGCCTCGCATGCACGCCTCGGTGTCGCGGTGCAGGAGGTGAACCAGGCCTTCGCCGATTCCTTCAAGCTCGACAAGCCCGAAGGCGCGCTGGTCTCGAACATCGAGAAGGGCGGTCCCGGCGACAAGGCGGGCCTGAAGGCGGGCGACGTGATCCGCAAGGTCGACGGCCAGGCCATCGTCTCTTCGGGCGACCTGCCCGCGGTGATCGGCCAGCAGGCGCCGGGCAAGAAGGTCACGCTCGAGGTGTGGCGCCAGGGCGAGCGGCAGGAACTGCAGGCCAAGCTCGGCGATGCCGGCGACAAGCCGACCCAGGTCGCGAAGGCCGACACCGGCGCGGGCCAGGGCAAGCTGGGCCTGGCGCTGCGCCCCCTGCAGCCGCAGGAGAAGCGTGAAGCGGGTGTCGATACCGGCCTCTTGATCGAAGACGCGGCAGGCCCCTCGGCACAGGCCGGTGTGCAGGCCGGCGACGTGCTGCTGGCCATCAACGGCACGCCGGCACAGAGCCTGGAGCAGGTGCGCGAGGTGGTGGCGAAGGCGACCAACAAGTCGGTGGCCCTGTTGATCCAGCGCGGCGAAGACAAGATTTTCGTGCCGGTGCGCATTGGATAGGCTCGCCCCCAGGCTGCGCGCACTTCGTGTCGCTTCGCCAACCCCCTACCGGGGCGACACCAGAGGCCCGGCAAAGCCGGTTCCTCGGTGTCCCCCGAGAAGCCCGACACCGACAGCCCCCGCATGACCTCCCCCGCCAGCGGCCTCTCCGCGCACATCCTGCCCACGTCGGCCACGATGATCGGCGTGTGCATGACCGTGATGTCCATCGGCCACCTCGGGCCGCGCGACGACATGCGGTTGCTGATCGACCGGCTTCTTGCCATCGACGCGCTGGTCTTCCTGGCCAGCGCGTTGCTGTCTTTCATCTCGATGCGTTCGCGCCGCTCGGGCGCGCGGCTGGAGGCCTGGGGCGAGATGGTGTTCATCGCCGGCCTCGGGCTGCTGGCGCTGGGCGCTGTTGCGCTGGCCTTCGCGCTGCGGTGAGCCTGGGGCGGCGGGGCTGCTTCAGGGCATGACGCAGGGCCATTCGAGCCGCACGCGCGTGCCGCCGCCGGCCTGGTCGTCCGCCGGTTCGATTTCCAGCCGCGCGCCGATCGCCTGCGCGCGCGAGCGCATGTTCGAGATCCCATGGCCCGCCGGTCTTGCGGCCGCGTCCACGCGCTCACTGGTCTCTCCGGTCCCGCCGGTCATGCGGGACAGGCCCCGCCCGTTGTCGGTGAGCACGATGCGCACCAGCGGCGGCGCTTCGTCCCCGTGCCAGCTCACCTGCATCACGATGCGCGTGGCGGCCGCATGCTTGAGCACGTTGGTGAAGGCCTCCAGCAGGATGCGCTGCAGCTGCAGCGCGGCCTGTGCCGCGAAAGGCTCGATGGTGGGGATGAGCGCCACGTTCCAGACCAGTTCGATGCCGGCTGCGTCCAGCCGCGGCTGCAGCCGGTAGCGCAGCGTCGCCAGCACGGTGGAGAGGTCGTCCTGCGTGGGCTGAAGCGAATCGACCGCCATGCGCATCTCGTCGAGCGCGAGCTTCACATGCTCCTCGACCACGGCCCGGTCGGGCGCGGGCTGCGTCACCACGTTGAGCAGGCCCACCAGTTGCGAGCCGACGCCGTCGTGGATCTCCCGCATGATCCGCTGCCGCTCCACCAGCACTGCCTGTTCCTGCTGCTGCAGGCGCACCGTTTCGAAGGCGCCGCGCAGTTGCTCCTCGCGCTCGGCCACGCGCGCCGAAAGGCTGGCGTTGAGCGCGCCGTAGTCGGCCACGGTGCGGCTGTAGCGCTCGACCACGAGGCCGGCCAGGATCACCACGAAGAAGAACATCGCATGCGGCGTGCGCGTGTAGTAGGCGCCGCCGAAGAGGCCCATGCGCACCAGCAGCAGGTCGTGCGCGCCGGCCAGGATGGCCAGCATGCCCGCCGCCATCAGCACGGCCGCGATGCGCCGCCGCGCCACCAGCGCGCCGTGAATCACATAGGGCAGGCAGACGATGCCGGTCACCTGGAGAACCACCAGGCCGGTGGTCCACAGCAGGGGCCTGGCGAGCGCGAAGGAAGCGCAGGCCAGCGTGACCGACAGCGCCAGCGCCCCGTAGATCGAGCGCACCAGCCAGGGCGGGTTGCGGTCCAGCACCAGCAGCACGAAGCGCGCAATGAGCCCGATGTGGCAGGCATAGCAGACAGCCACCAGCGCGCCCCAGAGCGGCCAGGGCACCGGCACTTCGGGCCAGACGCGGTCGAGGTTGCGCGTGACGCCCGAGAGCGCGGCCAGCGCGAAGCAGCCGTAGAGCGCATCGCGCTGGCGCAGCCACAGGCCTCCGGCCAACCCGCCCATCAGCAGCAGGCTCACCGAATACACGATGGCCGAGTTGTTGCGCCAGTTCTGCTGCGTGCGGTAGAGCGCGGCCAGCGGCGCCTCGGCGCCGTAGCGGATGCTCGCGAGCCCGCCGCCGCGCTGGCGCTGCAGCGTGGTCCGGATCACCAGTTGCTGCGGTTGGTCGCTGCGGTGCAGGGCCGCCGCGACCGGCACCAACTGCGAGCCCTTGGCCGCGTCGTAGCCGGGGTTGCCGAGGCTGCCGAAGCTCGCCAGCAGCGCACCGTCCAGCGAGATCGTCACCTGGTTGCCCACGCCCGAGAGCAGCAGCGCCGCGGGCCCGCCCTCGGGCACAGCCACGGCCGGCAGTTCGATGCGGTAGCTCGCCTTGCCGCCGCGGCCGGGAAACGCGTGGTCCCATCGAAACGGCAACTGCACCCGGCGCACCTGCGGCGGCAGGCCGTCGGGCTCCAGCGTGGCCTCGGCGGAGCGCACGTCCATGCCGTCGGGCAGGCTGCCGGCGGCATCGACCGAACGCGCATGGCCGGTGGAGGCCGGCAGGAGCAGCGCGGGGGCCAGGATCAGGAGCGACAGCGTTGCGGCGGCGAGCACGGGCCAGCGCAGGCCAGCCTGCCGGATCGCCTCAGGGAAGCCAGCCCAGGTTGCGGGCTTCGAACACAGCTTCCGATTTGTTGTGCACATCCAGCTTGCCGTAGATATTGCGGATATGGGATTGGACCGTCGACGCCGAGACTCCCATCTGCGCGCCGACTTCGACATAGGTGAAACCACGAGAGACCAGCCCGAGCACCTCCGATTCGCGCGGCGACAGGCGCTCGGGCGCCACGGTGGAGAAGCGGGCGGCACTGGCGCCGGGGCTCGCCGGGGCGGGCTGCGACGCGTCGGCGCGGGTTTGCCAGCGCCGCAGCAACTGCCGTGCGATCACCGGCGACATCGGCGAGCCGCCCGCGCGCAGGTTGCGGATGTGGGTGGCGAGGTCGGCTTCGGTGCCGTCCTTGAGCAGGTAGCCGCTCGCGCCGGCCTCGAAGGCCAGCACCATGTTGGCCTCGTCGCCGAAGATCGACAGCACCATTACTGCGCAGGCCGGCTGCATGCTGCGGCAACGGCGAATCACCTGCAGGCCGGGCAGGTCGGGCAGGCCCAGGTCCACCAGCAGCACCTCCACCGGGTTCTCGCCCAGCCAGCGCAGCATGTCCACGGCGTTCGAGGCGCTGTAGGCCAGCGCGAGCGAAGGGTCGGCACCGATGACGCGCGCGATGCGCTCGCGCACGCCGGTGTCGTCCTCGACCAGCGCCACCTGCGTGGTCGTCATGGCATGGGGCCGCGGGCGAGGCGCATGGGCGGGTTCCTGGGAGGGTTGCGACAGTCGCCAGCCTACGGACAGGCGAGGCGCTTGCCCATCCTATAGATGAGGGAGGCGGGCGGTGGGCTTTTGCGGTTTGCGCGGCTCGCGTGGCCTGGGCGGCGTGGGCGGCCTGGACGAGGTGCGCGCCGCAGCCTTGCCGAGCCGCCCCGCGACGAGCGCCAGGTGCTCGGCCAGCGCCGGCGGCGACTCCACCTCGAAGTCATGCCCGAGGCAACCCAGCCACACGGCCAGCGCATCGAGCGAATTGGCCGCGGTCGCGATCCGCGTCGTGCCGTCGTCGATCGCTTCGGGCACCCCGCCGACCCAGCCAAGGTGCGCCTCCAAGGCCTTGGCCGGCGCATGCACCACGACGCTCGCGTGGTGAAGGTAGGGCGAGACACGCAGCGCCTGCGCCATGTACGCCGCCACGTCGCCACGCGGCAGCCGGCGCGGCGTGAAGCGCGCGCCGGTCGGCACGGGCGCCACGATGCGGTCGAGGCGGAAGGTGCGCCAGTCTTCGCGCGCCGTGTCCCAGGCCAGCAGGTACCAGCGCTGGCCCGACTGCACCACCCGATGTGGCTCCACCGTGCGCGCGGTCGCCTTGGCGTGATGGTCCCGGTAATCGAAGCGCAGCGCCGCCCGGTCGGTGCAGGCTTCGGCAAACAGCGTGACCGCCTTCAGCCGCACCTCCGACTTGCCGCGCGCGAGCGGCACCACCGCCGCGCGCACGCTGTCGAGCCGCTTGCGCAGCCGCGGCGGCATCAACTGCTCGAGCTTGGCGAGGGCGCGCATCGAGGCGTTCTCGATGTCGCCCTTGCCGTCGCTCGGGTTGCCGAGCCCCAGCGCCACCGCGATGGCCTCTTCGTCTTCGAGCAGCAGCGGGGGCAGGGCGGCGCCCGCGCCGAGCCGGTAGCCGCCGGCCACGCCCGAGGTCGAGTCGACCGTGTAGCCCAAGGTGCGCAGCCGGTCGACATCGCGGCGCAGCGTGCGCTCGGTGATTTCGAGGCGTTCGGCCAGCCCGGCGCCGGTCCATGCGCGTTGGGCCTGGAACAGGGAAAGGAGCCGGATGAGGCGTGCGGAGGCAGACAGCATGGGCCGCATGATGCCTCGGATCGAGGACAGGATCTGTCCGCAATGGGTCATAACCTCGGGTTTCTCTTTCGCCACTCAAGGAACCGCCCATGAAGAAGACATACAACGGCAGCTGCCACTGCGGCAAGGTCCGCTTCCAGGCCCTCATCGACCTTGCCGCGGGCACCGGCAAATGCAATTGCTCGATCTGCATGAAGTCGCGCGGCTGGGGCGCCATCGTCAAGCCCGAAGAGTTCACGCTGCTTGCGGGCGAAGAAGACCTGTCGAGCTACCAGTTCGCCTCGCACAGCGCCGAGCACCTGTTCTGCAAGACCTGCGGCATCAAGTCGTTCGGGCGCGGCAACGTGCCCGAGATCGGCGGCGCCTACGTGAGCGTGAACGTGACCTGCCTGGACGACGCGACGCTGGAAGAACTCTCGACGGCGCCGGTGCGCCACATGGACGGGCGCAACAACAACTGGTTCGAGGTGCCGGCAGAGGTGCGCTATCTCTGAGCGGCGGGCGCCATGCCGTGGCGGCGCTTGGCTTCGGCGCTGTCGTCCGAGGCCATGAAGTCGAGCAGGGCGCGCACGGCGGCCGGCTGCGAGGTGCCGATGCCCGGCGCGGCCGAGAAGGTCGTGACGATCTGGATCGGCTGCGGCAGCGGACCGAGCAAGCGGATGCCTTCGAGGCCGATCAGTTCGCTCATCTGCTGGAAGCCGAGCGCAGCCTCGCCGCGTGCGACCAGCGCACCGACCGGCACGCCCGGCGGTGCCTGCACGAGGCGGTTGCGGATCTCGTCGGCGATGCCCCAGCGTTCGAACAGAGTGAGCAGCGCAACGCCGCTCGGGCCCGTCGAATAGGCGATGTTGGCCGCGGACTGAACGGCGTGGCGCACGGCATCTTCCGTGGTGATGTCGGGCAACTCGGCATCCGCATGCACCGCGACGCCGACCTCCGAGCGGACGATGTCGACCTTGCCCGCCGCATCGAGCCTGCCCGATGCAATGAGCTTGTCGATCGCGTCCGAGGCCAGGGCCACGATGTCGAACGATTCGCCATCGGCCAGGCGCCGTGCGGCATCGATGCCGCCCACTGCCTCGAAGGAGACCGGCACGCCGGTGCGCTGCGCGTACGCCGCCGCGAGCTCGTCAAGCAACCCGCGGGTCGCCATCGAGCAGATGCCTCGCAGGGACGTTGCCATGGGTGTCAGTCCGGCTTGATGTTCGCTTCGCGGATCAGCTTGCCGTAGCGCGCCGCATCGCTCTTGAGCAGCTTCTCGAACTGCGCGGTCGGCCCCGGCAGGGGAACGCCGCCGGCCGCTGCAAGCTGTTCGCGCACTTCCTTCGAATCGATCGCCTTCTGCACCGCCTCGTGCAGCGTGGCGAGCACCGGCGCAGGGAGCCCGGCCGGTGCCACGAAGCCGTACCAGACGCTCGCCTCGAAACCCGGATAACCCGATTCGGCCACCGTCGGCACGCCCGGCAGCACGGCGGATCGCTCGGTGCTCATCACCGCCAGCACCTTCAGCTTGCCGCCCTTCACGAGCGGAAGCACTTCGAGCGCGTTGACCGCCACCACGTCGACATGGCCGCCCAGCACATCGGTGATCGCCTGCGCGCCGCCCTTGTAGGGCACGTGGCTCAGCTTGAGGCCGGCGGTGTGCTGGAACAGCTCCATCGCCAGGTGCGGCGTGGCGCCGTTGCCCGGCGTCGCGACGGTGACGCCGCCGGGCTTGGCCTTGGCGGCGGCCACGAAGTCGGGCAGCGTCTTGATCGGCGAGCCTTCGCGCACCGCGAACACCACGGGCACGCGGCCGACCATCGAGATGGGCGTGAAGTCGCGGTCTAGGTCGTAGGGCGCAGGCTGGTACATCGACGGGTTCACCGCGAGCGCATTGGCCGCGAGCAGCAGCGTGTAGCCATCGGGCGCGCTCGAGGTCAGCGACTTGATCGCGATGTTGGTGCCGGCGCCGGGCTTGTTCTCGACGACCACGGGCTGGCCGAGGACCGTCGACATGCGCTGTCCGACGGAGCGCGCGATGGCATCGACCGCGCCGCCGGCGCTGTAGCCGACGAGGATCTTCACGGGCTTGGAGGGATAGGCGTCGGCTGCGCTCACGCTGAGAGAAGCGCCGAGCGCGAGGAGGCCGGCGAGGGCAAGGAGATTGCGGCGGAGAGAGGATGTCTTCATGGTTTCACAGGAGGGCGGGGCGCTGGCTGTGCTGCGTCCCAGGTCTGCGGCGCGGCATCCTTGCCGGCCACCGAATACAGCGCGCCAGGCGCGTTGCGTGTCTGCTGGAAGTCTTCCAGCGTCTGGCCGCGCATGGCGGCGTAGATGTGCAGGTTGGATACGCCGACGACCGCGCCGAGCTTCTCCAGCATGAAGAAGATGACGCCATAGTGGATGAGCCCGCGCCAGTCGCGTTCGCGCACCAGCGTGCGTTCCTGCGGCGTCAGCGCCGCGGCATCGAAGGCTGCTTCTTCATCGGCAAGGAAGCGGGCGCGATGCTCGGGCCGCGTCATGCCATGCAGGAACTTGTTGAGGCGGTATGCGCGCACGCTGGTCTCCAGCGTGAACGGATGCGTGCCTTCGAGCGATTCGACGCCGGCCAGTTGCTCGTCCATGTGGCGGCGATGGCGCTCTATTTCGCGGGCAACGGGCGGGCTCGCGAGGTTCTCGTAGATGGCGGTCGCGATGCCCGTCATCGACGGCAGGTAATAGCTCTGGTGCGTCTTGCGGATGTTGGACGAGAGCGCGCCGCGCATCACCAGCCACATGATCACTTCCGCGCCTTCCATGCCGCCGAGCGTGGCGAGCTCGGCCTGGGTCATCTCGGTGAGGCGCACCGGGTCGTTCTCGATGAGGTCGAGGAACTGCGCGTCCCATGCGGTGTTGTTGAAGCCCGCGCGCTCGCCGTGCACCTGGTGCGACAGCCCGCCGGTGGCGACGATGGCCACCTTGAGGTCTTCGGGATAGCTCTCGATCCCGCGGCGCAGCGCCTGCCCGAGCCTGTAGCAGCGCCGTGCCGAGGGCACCGGCGACTGCAGCACGCCGACCTGCAGCGGGATCACCGGCACGGGCCATGCGGGCTCGTGCGGACACAGCAGCGACATCGGCGAGAACACGCCGTGATCGAGCGCGCGGTCCTGGAAGAAGGACATGTCGAACTCGTCCGCCACCAGCGAGCGGCCGATGTGCTGCGCGAGCGCCGGATGGCCGGCGAGCGGCGGCAGGTCGCGCGCGCCGCCGCCTTCGTCGGCCACCGCGTGCTGTTCGCCGACGCCGAGCGAGAAGGCCGAATAGTGATCGAAGAAGAACGCGCTGACGTGGTCGTTGTAGATGAAGAAGAGCACGTCGGGCTGGCGCTCGGCGAGCCAGCGCTGCACGGGCGCGAAGGCCTCGAAGATCGGCGCCCACACCGGGTCCTGCTGCTTCTTCTTGTCGTACGCGAAGCCGATGGTGGGCGTGTGCGAGCACGCGACGGCGCCGATGATGCGAGCCATGGTGGTTCTTCTTCAGTCGATGTAGCGCAGGCCGGCCTTGGCCAATGGCTCGCGCATGGCGTACATGTCGAGGCCCAGCTCGCCCGCGGCGAAGCGCTCGCGCTTGGCAGTTTCGTTGGCCTCGCGGGCCTCGGCCGCATCGGCCACCTGCTGCGCGCGTGAGGCCGGCACGATGACCACGCCATCGATGTCGGCAACGACCACGTCGCCCGGGTTCACCAGCGCGCCCGCGCACACCACCGGCACGTTGACCGAGCCGAGGGTTGCCTTGATCGTTCCCTTCGAATGGATCGCGCGGCTGAACACGGGGAAGCCCATCGCGTTGAGGTCACGCACGTCGCGCACGCCGCCGTCGATCACCAGGCCCTTGCAGCCGCGCGCCTTGAACGAGGTCGCGAGCAGGTCGCCGAAGAAGCCGTCGGTGCTGTCGCTGGTGCAGGCCGCAACCACGACGTCGCCGGGCTGGATCTGCTCGGCCGCGACATGCAGCATCCAGTTGTCGCCGGGCTGCAGCAGCACGGTGACTGCCGTGCCGCAGAAGCGCGCATCGGGGTGGATGGGGCGGATGCGCGGCTGCATCAGGCCGAGCCGGCCGAGCGCTTCGTGCACGGTGGAAACGCCGAAGCGCGAGAGCTTTTCGACCGCGGCCGCATCGGCGCGCACGATGTTGCGATGCACGACGCCGAGTTGTTGTGGAAGGGTGTTGTGCGACATGGTCAGAGGCCTTTGGCGATGAGTGCGCGATCCAGTCGCGGATAGACGCGGCGTGCGTTGCCTTCGAACACCTTGTGGCGTGTGTCGGCATCGAGCATCGGCGTCGCATCGATGTAGCGGCGCGTGTCGTCGTAGAAGAACCCGGTCTCGGGATCGATGCCGCGCACGGCCCCGATCATCTCGCTCGCGAAGAGGATGTTGTCCACCGGGATCACGCGCGTCAGCAGGTCGATGCCCGGCTGGTGATAGACGCAGGTGTCGAAGAAGATGTTGTTGAGCAGGTGGTCTTTCAGCAGCGGCTTCTTCATCTCCTGCGCGAGCCCGCGAAAGCGCCCCCAGTGGTAGGGCACCGCACCGCCGCCGTGCGGGATCACGAAGCGCAGCGTGGGAAAGTCGGTGAAGAGGTCGGAGGTGAGGCACTGCATGAAGGCTGTGGTGTCCGCATTCAGGTAGTGCGCGCCGGTCGTGTGAAAGCAGGCATTGCAGCTCGTGCTGACATGCACCATCGCCGGAATGTCGTGCTCGACCATCTTCTCGTAGAGCGGATACCAGTGGCGGTCCGACAGCGGTGGCGAAGTCCAGTGCCCGCCCGACGGATCGGGGTTGAGGTTGATCGCCACGAAGCCGTACTCGCGCACGCAGCGCTCCAGCTCGGGGATGCAACTGCGCGGATCGACAGCGGGCGATTGCGGCAGCATCGCCGCGCCGATGAAGTGGTCGGGGAAGAGCTCGCTTACCCGAAAGCACAGCTCGTTGCAGATCGCGGCCCAGGTCGACGAGGTTTCGAAGTCGCCGATGTGATGCGCCATGAAGCTTGCGCGCGGACTGAAGATCGTGAGGTCGCTGCCGCGTTCCTTCATGAGGCGCAGCTGGTTGCCCTCGATCGATTCGCGCAGTTCGTCGTCGCTGATCTTCAGGTCGGCGACGCGGGGCTTCATCGCGGGGTCTTTCAGCCCTGCGATCTGCTGGGCGCGCCAGTTCTCCAGCGCCTTGGGCGCGGTGGTGTAGTGGCCGTGGCAGTCGATGATCATTTCTTGCAACCCAATTGGTTTGGCTCGGAGCCATCGAGTGTGGTCGCGGACCCTCTGGCGTGGGGTGAGTTCGGGTTGCCCTACCATCAGACTTTTTTATCGATAGGGTTTACCCGAGAGATTGAAATGAGTGGTGCGCACCAACCAGACAAAGTGATCGGCAGCGCGCTCGCCATCAACCTGCGCCATCTGCGCGCGTTCTCTGCCGTGGCCGCCGCCGGCAGCATCGCCAGGGCCGCGGAAGAGCAGCTCTACCGCGTCGCCTCGGGCGTCACGCGTTCCATTTCCGAACTGGAGAGCGCGCTGGGCAGGCCGCTCTTCGATCGCCGTGCGCGCGGCATGGCGCTCAATTCGTACGGCGACCTGGTGCTGGTGCGCGCGCGCCGCATCGAGCGCGAGTTCGAGGAGGCGCGTACGCAGCTCGTCGCGCGCGGCGGCATCGGCGCGACCGCCGATGTGCCATCGCTCTTCGCATCGATCCTCAACGGCCGGCGGCTCGCGGTGATCGCGAGCCTGGTCGAGAAGCGCAACATGCCGGCGGTCGCGCGCGAGTTCGGCATCACGCAGCCGGCTGTCAGCAGCGCGCTGAAAGACCTGGAGGGCGGACTCGGCGTTGCGCTGCTCGAACGGAAGGCGCGCGGCCTTGCACCGACGACAGCGGGCGAGATCGTGGCCCTCTACTTCAAGCGCGTGCTCGCGGAGCTGCGCCACATCGGGCCGGACATCGCCGCGAGCGACGGCATGTTGCAGGGGAGCGTGACCGTCGGGGCGCTCCCGCTCGGACGCACGCAGATCCTGCCGCTCGCGATCGCCTCGCTGCTCGCGCGGCATCCGGGGTTGCACGTGGCCACGGTCGAGAGCCCGTACGACGCGCTGGCCGCCTCGCTGCGCAGCGGCGACGTCGACTTCATCCTCGGCGCGCTGCGCAGCCCGGCCGAAGCCAGGGACCTGCAGCAGGAAGCGCTGTTCGAAGACAGCATCGCGGTGATCGCACGCGCAGGCCATCCGCTGGAGCGCACGCAGCGTATCGACTTCGATGCACTGCGGCAGGCGACATGGGCGCTTTCGCGGCACAACACGCCGTCACGCGAACTGCTGGAGCGCTTCTTCTCGTCGGCGCGCGAGGCGCCGCCGATTCCGGCGGTGGAGACCGGAGACCTCGCCGTGCTGCGCGGCCTGCTGCTGGAGAGCGACATGCTCACGGCAATCTCGCCGCATCAACTGCGCTACGAGATTCGCGACGGCAGCCTGGTGGTGCTGGACTTTCCGCTCGACGAGATGCGCCGCGAGATCGGGCTCACGCAGCGCCAGGGCGCATTGGCGTCGCCGGGGGCGAGGGCGTTGATGGCGGAGATCGCGGCGGTGGTGGCGCGGTCCCCGGATTTCCGGGGGAGGGCGAGGCGAACGGGCGGTTGATCAGCGCTTATCCGGTTGCGGTGCGCTTCGATCGAACCGGAGCCCGGCCGCGGTTCCACTCCCGAGATCGAGCACGAAGCGCATCTCCGCGCCTTCCGAAACAAGCTGGAGCCTGAGCTTCGCCTGCAGCGTGTCGCAGCGCAGGTGCGCGTTCTTCGCCGCACCGGCCGCGTCGCGCACCGACAGCGAATCGATCTGTGCCGTCACGCCGCGGCCCACGGCCTCGGAATGCAGGCCGATGCGGTTGCGGCCCGCGTCGCGGCCTTCGAGGCGGCCCTGCAATCCCGAGAGCGCGAAGACGCCGTCACCGAGTTGCAGGTCGCCGGACAGCGAGGTGCGACCCAGCAGCAAGCGCGCCTGCTCGGTCAGCCCGCTGCCCCCTTGCCTGAGGCCGCAGCGCAGCATCGACTCGGCGAACGCCTGCAACTGCAGCTTGCCGCGCTCGGAAATCCACGGGCTCAGCAGCGCGCCGCGGCGCTCGAAGGTCACGCCGGCCAGCGGAGCCGAGGCGAACTGGTAGATGTAGCTGCGGCCATCGGGCGCATCGACATAGATGCCCAGCCGGCTCACGCCCATGCGCGAGTCGGGGCCCACGTGCTCGACCGTCGCGTCGTTGAAATCGATCTGCCCGCCGCGTAGGGGCACCGTCACGTCCGCATCGAAGAGCAGATGCGCATCGGTGATTTTTCCGCGGATGGTGCCGTGGGCCGTGCCGAGCGGGGCGAGGCTTGTTGCATCGGCCGGCGCCTGAGTGGCGGGAAATGCTGCAGCCGGCGCCGTCACCTGTGCGGTGCTCCATGCCTCGTGCAGTCGCGGCGGCATGCGCAAAGGACCATGCAGCTTCAGGCCCGAGAACTCGGCTTCGCGGGCCTCGACGCCGACCAACTGCGGCGCGCCGGCCTCGCTGCGTATCTGCGCGACGAGGCCGCGCACGGCCACGCGGCCGATCTCCAGCGTGAGTTCGCCTGAGGTGAGCTGAAGGGAGGCCGCTTCGAGCTGATCGATCCGGAGGCTGGCCGTGCCGTCCTTCTCCGGACCCCAGGCCAGGCCTTCGATCGCGAAGCGATTGCCCGCGATGCTGTCAGAAGCCGCGAGGTCTACGCCAAGCAGCAGTTGAAGGATGGAGGACGCGAGAGGAGTCGCCATGGGTTTCTTCTACCAGACCTCGCCATGCCGGCGTGTCGGCCTCCGGCGCATGTGCGGTGCCCCGGATGGCGGCTCTTCAACCGTGTAACGGCCCGGCTTTCAGGGCTTGCGCACGACGCGCCCGATCCACGCGAGCAGCACCGCCACGACTTCATCGCGGTTGGTTTCGTTCAGCGTCTCATGGCGCGCGCCGCCGAACACATGGCAGGACACATCGCGCAGCCCCGCCTCGCGGTAGCGCTGCACCAGCGGATAGAACCATTCGGCCTTGTTGCTGACCGGGTCCTGGTCGCCGATGAAGAGGTACAGCGGCAGCTCGGGCCGGATGCGCGATTGCATCGCCGCGGGCGCCAGATCGTCGAGGTTCGCGAACATGGAACCCAGCCCCTCGGCCGACACCGTGAAGCCGCACAGCGGATCGGCGATGTACGCATCGACCTGCGCCGGATCGCGGCTGAGCCAGTCGAACGGCGTGCGCACCTCGGGCAGCGCGGCGTTCATGTCTTCGAGGCGAAAGCCGCTCTGCAGCGCGGTGCCCAGCAGGTCGAGGGCCGAGGTGCCCGAGAGCACCGCGCCAGACAGCAGTTCGCTGTGCCGCACCAGGTAGTACTGGGTGGCGAACGAGCCCATGCTGTGGCCGAGGAGGATGAGCGGCAGGCCGGGATGCGCGGCGCGTGCGTGGCGGCTCAGCAGCGCCATGTCGTCCACGAGGCCTGCGAAATTGCGCGGACCGAATTCGCCGAGTTCGTTGTTCGCCAGGGCATAGGCGCCGTGGCCGCGGTGCTCGTTCGCGTAGACGACGTAGCCGGCCTGCGTGAGCGCATCGGCAAGCGGGCGATAGCGCAGCGAATGTTCGCCCATGCCATGCGCCAGCTGCACGATGGCCCGCGGCGTTCCGGCCTGCCAGCGGTGGGCTTCCACCGGGTGGCCGTCGTTGGCGGTCAGTTCGAAGTTTGTCTCGGTATTCGGCATGCGGTGTCCCCTGTGGAAGAGGATTGCCATCCTAGTCGTTGAAGGCCCGCAGCATCGCCTTGCGCAGCCACATCTCTGCCGAGTCCTTGTCCGTCACCGCGCGCCAGGCGAGCTTGATCTGGTAGTCCGGGCCCTCGAAAGGCAGGGGCTCGAAGCGAAGCCCGCCTTGCGCCGACAGTGCCAGCGCCACGTGCTCGGGCACCGTGGCCAAGAGGTCGGTGCCGGCGAGCACGGCGGGGAGGCTGCCGAACTGGGGCACCGAAAAAGCCACGTCGCGCTGGCGCCCGATTTCGCCGAGTGTTTCGTCGACGGTGCCGCACAGGTCGCCCGCATAGGTCACGAGCACGTGGCGGCGCCGGCAGTAGTCGTCGAGCGAGAGCTTTCCGGGCACGGTGTCGGCGCGCAGCATGGCGAAGCGCGCCGTGCGGACCTTGCGCACCTTGGCGTCGGCGGGCAGGTCCTTGAGGAACGACATCACCGCGCTGACCTCTCCCTGCTCCAGGTAGCTCATGGCGTTGCGATAGCAGACCGTGAGCGTCACCAGCTTGGCGCGCGGCACTTCGGCGCTCAGGGCGCGCAGCAGGCGCGGCAGCATCGCGATCTGCAGGTCGTCGGTGAGGCCGATTCGGAAGATCGGCGCGGCGCGCTCGGGCTCGAAATCAGCCTGCGCGCGGAACGTGGCCTCGATCTGCGCGAGCGCGGGGCCCAGGCCCTGCATCAGCGCCAGCGCGCGTTCGGTCGGCTCCATCACGCGGCCGTGGCGCACCAGCAGCGGATCGCCCGTGAGCTCGCGCAGCCGCGCCAGCGCATGGCTCACCGCGGGCTGGCCGAGGTTCAGCCGCCCCGCGGCGCGGCTGACGTGGCGCTCGCGCATGAGCGCGGCCAGCACGGTGAGCAGGTTCAGGTCGATGCGGTTGAGTTCGACAGCTTTCATTGGCGGTGATCCGGGCGTTATCGATTGCGCGCATAGCGGCTATCCGGCGAATCGATTTCCTTGATTGTGCTGCGGCCCCTAGATTGATGCCATCGGTCAATTCAAGAAGGAGATTTTTCATGAGCAGGATGATTCGCTTCCACGTGTTCGGCGGTGCCGAGGTGCTGAAGATCGAGGAGGCCGGGACGCCGGTACCCGGCCCGGGCGAAGTGCGCGTCGCGGTGCAGGCCATCGGCCTGAACCGGGCCGATGCGCTGTGGCGCGAGAACCTCTACATCGAAGACGCGACGCTGCCGGCCGGGCTGGGCAACGAGGCGGCGGGCGTCGTCGAGGCGGTCGGGGAGGGCGTCGAAGGGCTGAAGGTGGGAGACAAGGTCGCGGTGCTGCCGGGCGCGGGGCAGGGCCGCTACCCCACCTATGGCGAAAGCATCCTCCTGCCGGCGGCACATGTGGTGCGGTATCCCGGCAACCTGTCGGCCGCGCAGGCGGCGGGTGCGTACATGGCGTACCTCACAGGCTATTTCCCGATGTTCGAGATGGCGCAACTCAAGCGCGGCCAGGTGATGCTCGTGACCGGCGCTTCATCGGGCACCGGCATCGCGGCGCTGCAGATGGCGCGCGCGGCGGACATCGTCGCCATCGCTGTCACGCGCACGGCTGCCAAGCGCGATGCGCTGCGCGAAGCCGGTGCGGCGCATGTGGTCGTGACCGACGACGAAGACGTGGTCGAGCGTGTGATGAAACTCACCGAAGGCCGCGGCGTCGACCTGGTGTACGACGGCGTGGGCGGCGCGCAGGTCGAACGGCTCGGCGATGTCGTCGCGCATCGCGGCTGGTACGTGCTGTATGGCCTCTCGGGCGGCGCGGAGTTCAAGTACCCGGTGATTGCGCAGTTCCGCAAGAGCTGGCGCTTCCACGTCTACAAGGTGCTGGAGCACACCGGCGCGGCCACGATGGGATTGCTACGCGACGAGGCGGCGCTCGCCCGCGCGCTGGCTTTCATCGACGCAGGCCTTGCCGACGGCAAGCTGCAGGTGCGCATCGACCGCGAGTTCGCATTCGATGACGTGGTGCAAGCGCACCAGTACCTGGAGCGTGCGGGGCATATCGGCAAGGTCGTTCTCACGGTTTGATGGGCGCATCGGCGGGGGCAGGGGCTGGGCAAGCTTCTTGCACGTCGGGACAAGCCCCATGGCGGCAAGCGCGACCCGGCGGTAGATTTGCAGGCACGCCCCCGTGGCAAACAATGGTTTTCAACCCCCTGACCCCCCAGGAGTGCCCGTGGACGCATGGTCGAGCCAGCAGCTTTCTCCCTTGTACGGACGCGAGGTGTTCCGCTCGCGCGAAGCGGACGAGACCCACGCGCTGGTTGCCCACGAGCTGAAGGACCATCGCAGCGTCTGGGGGCGCGGGAAGGTCGACGCGGTGTTCTGCCGTGCCGAGCTGAGCGCACTGTCGCTGTGCATCCTGCGCTACGGCTGCGACGTGGACATCGAGCCCGATGCGCTCGGCAACTTCGTGCTGGTGCAGATGCCGCTGCGCGGCCATGCCGAAATCCGCACGGGCGGGCAGACGCTGCACATCCATCCGGGGCAGGGCGCGGTCGTGTCCGCGCACAAGCCGGTGCGGCTGCGCTGGCATGCCGACTGCGAGCAGCTGATGCTCAAGATCCAACTGGGTCGCCTGCAGGAAGTGGCGCGCCGCGCGTTCGCCGCGCGCCATGCCGACGAGGTGGGCGAGATCGATTTCGACATGCCGCTGCGGCTGGACGACGCCGCCGGCGCGCAGTGGTGCCGCATGGTGGCCAACCTCGCATCGCTGCTGCCCGCGGCGAGCGACAGCAGCACCGCGTACGACCCGCGCTGGCTGGCCCACTGCGAGGACAACCTCATGCTCTACCTGCTGTGCCACCGGCCCAACTCGGTGCGGCGGCAGCACGATGCGCTGCGCCTCGGCTCGGAGGCGGCCAGCCTCGGCCAGTTGCGGCGCGCCGAGGAGTTCATGCGCAGCCGGCTCGACACGGCCGTGTCGCTCGAGGAGGTGGCAGAGGCCGCGGGCGTGACGCGGCGCATGCTGGCGCTGCTCTTCAGGCGCCACCGCGACCTGTCGCCGATGGAGGTGCTGCGCAACATGCGGCTCGATGCGGCGCATGCGCAGCTCGCGCGCCACGACGGCACGAGCGTGACGCAGATCGCGCTCGACTGCGGCTTCTCGCACCTGAGCCGCTTCGCCGCCTGCTACCGGGAGCGCTTCGGCCAGCTCCCGCGCGAGACTTCAAGACATTAGGACTTCATCGCGCACTTGGCGGCCGTGGTGTCCTGGTAGTTCTGCAGCACGGTGCCGATCACCTTGTTGGTGATGCGGCCGCTCGCGTCCTTGCCGATCACGCGCAGGTAGTAGTTCTGGATCGGGAAGTTGTTGGCGCCGTAGCTGAAATCGCCGCGCACCGACTTGTACTTCGCGGCCTTGATCGCCTTGAGCAGCGCGGGTTTGTCGGCCACCTTGCCGCCGGCATCGCGCACGGCCGCGTCCATGGCCATCAGCACGTCGTACGCCTGGCCGGCATAGAAGGAGGGATTGCGTCCGTTGTTCTGCTGGCGGAACGCGGCCACGAAGCGCTGGTTGGCGGGGTTGTCCAGGTCATAGGACCAATGCGCGGTGTTGAAAAGCCCGAGCATCGGCTCGCCGACGGCGGGGATCATGTCCTCGTCGGCCGAGAAGGCGGTCGAGATCAGCGCCACGTCTCTCGACAGGCCCGCGCCGACGAACTGCTTGATGAAGCTCACGCCCATGGCGCCGGGCAAGAAGAAATAGAGCGCATCGGGCTTGCTCGCGCGGATCTGGGCGATCTCGGCCGAGTAGTCGAGCTGCCCGAGCTTGGTGTAGAGCTCGTCTCCCACAGCGCCCTTGAAGTTGCGCTTGAATCCGCTGGCCGCGTCCTTGCCGCCGGGATAGCTGGGTGCGATGAGCGCCACTTTCTTGAAGCCCTTGTCGGAGGCGAACTTGCCTGCCGCCTCGTGGTACGCATCGTTCGGGTACGACGCGCCGAAGAAGTAGGGGTTGCACTTGGCGCCCGAGTAATCGCTCGGGCCGGTGTTGCTCGAGAGGTAGGGCACCTTGGCGGCGAAGAGCGGCGGGCCGACGGCGAGTGCGACGGACGATCCGACGGGGCCGGTGAAGAGGTCGATCTTGTCGCGCAGCAGCATGCGCTCGACCACCTGGCGGGCCAGGTCGGGGTTGCCCGCGGTGTCGGCTTCGACGAACTCGACCGGCACGCCGCCGAGCTTGCCGTCGAGCTGTTTCATCGCCACGGCGAAGCCGGCCTTGGCCTCGGCGCCGCCGACGGCGAAGGGGCCGGAGAGGTCCATCGCGAGGCCGACCTTGACAGGCTGGGCCTGTGCTTGCGATAGCGATGCGCCAGTGACGACGGCGACGGCCAACAAGGCCGTTCGGATGCTTGCCTGCGACATGAGAAATCTCCTCTGAAGGGATTCGGTGGACGTGGGGGTGAATGCAATGCGCGTCGCAGTCTGCGTGCCGCCGCGGCGGCGGGCTATCCGTTTCCTGCAGCGACGTCGCTTGCAAGAAATGGACAGACAGCGGCAAGGGCGCTGCCCAGAATTTCGCAAGCCCCACCACTTTGGAGACACCCACGATGAGTCAGTACATCGACATCCCCGCCGGCGATGGCCGCAGCTTTCGCGGCTACCTCGCACTGCCGGCCTCAGGCAGCGGCCCCGGCATCGTGCTGTGCCAGGAGATCTTCGGCATCAACGACTATGTGCGCGAGGTGGCCGACCTCTATGCAGAAGAAGGCTACGTGGTGCTCGCACCCGATCTCTTCTGGCGCATGGAGCCCAACGTCGACCTGGGCTACTCGCCGGAAGACTGGCAACGCGCCTTCGGCTTCTTCCAGAAGTTCGACATCGAGGCCGGCATCGCCGACGTCACCGCGAGCGTGAAGGCGCTGCGCGCGCACCCGGCCTGCACCGGCAAGGTGGGCGCGCTGGGCTATTGCCTCGGCGGCAAGCTGGCTTATCTGGCGGCCGCGCATTCGGGCGTGGATGCGGCGGTGGGCTACTACGGTGTCGGCATCGAAGCCGCGCTGGACCTCGTGCCGAAGATCGAATGCCCGATCGCGCTGCATTTCGCCGAGCTCGACCAGTTCTGCCCGCCCGAGGCGCGCGCCCAGGTGCTCGATGCCTTTGCCGGCAAACCGGGCGCGCAGATGTACGTCTACGCCGGTGTGGATCACGCTTTCGCACGCACCGGCGGCGACCATTTCGACAAACCTTCCACGCTGATGGCGCACCAGCGCTCCATGACGCTCTTCAAGGAGGCCATCGGGCCTGTCTACGACCTCTCGGCGCTGTGGGACAAGCACTGCGAATACGAGTTCGCCACGCGCGACGTGGTCGCCACCATGGGCACGATGGTGAGCGAGCCCTACGTCAACCACATCCCGACGATGACCGGCGGCGTGGGTGCGAAGGAGCTGTCGCGCTTCTACAAGCACCACTTCATTCCGACGACGCCGCCCGACACGCGGCTCACGCCGATCTCGCGCACCGTGGGCGCGACGCAGATCGTCGATGAGATGCTCTTCTCTTTCACCCACACGGTGGAAGTCGACTGGATGCTGCCGGGCATCGCGCCGACCGGCAAGCCGGTGGAGATTGCGCTGGTGGCCATCGTCAAGTTCCGCGGCGACAAGCTGTACCACGAGCACATCTACTGGGACCAGGCCAGCGTGCTGGTGCAGATCGGGCTGCTCGATGCCAAGGGCCTGCCCGTGGCGGGCGTGGAAACCTCGCGCAAGCTGGTGGATGAGACGCTGCCCTCGAACACGCTGATGCCGCGCTGGTCGAAGTCGAACGGCCTCACGATCGCCGACCCGGCGCTGCTGTTGGGATGACGCAGGGATGACACAGGGCGCGGACATGCTGGCGCTGGTCGTGGCCGAGGTCAGGCCGCTCACACCGGCGATCAAGGCTTTCGTGCTGCGGCCGGCGGATGGCGGCGACCTGCCGCCGTTCGCACCGGGGGCGCACCTGAGCGTGCAGATCGCGGAATCGAGCGGGCAGCGCGCGTATTCGCTGGTTCGCCCGCACGATGGCTCCGGCAGCTACGAGATCGCGGTGCTGCACGAGCCGCAGGGCTCGGGCGGCTCGGCCTGGATGCATGGCCTCGCGCCCGGCGAGGTGCTGGCCGCGCACCCGCCGCGCAATGACTTTGCGCTGCACCAGGGTGGCCAACCGCTGCTGGTGGCGGGCGGTATCGGCATCACGCCGCTGCTGTGCATGGCGCGCGCGCTGGCCGCCGAAGGCCAGGCCTTCGACTTCTTCTATGCGACACGCAGCGAGGAAGCGACCGCCTACCTGGATGAAGTGCGCACGCTCGGCGGCACGGTGGTGCACGACGGCGGCGACCCCGCGCGCGGCCTCGATCTGCGCGCGCTGCTCGCGGCAGCGCGAAGCGGCCGCCACTTGCATGTCTGCGGCCCGCGCGGCATGGTGCAGGCGGTGGTCGATACGGCCCGCGCACAGGGCTGGCCGGATGACCACGTGCACTTCGAGCTCTTCGCTGGCGCGATCTCGCAGGCCGGCGACATGCCCTTCGAAGTGCGCACGCTGCGCTCGGGCAAGACGCTGACCGTGGCGCCCGGCCAGAGCCTGCTCGACGTGCTGATTGCCGCCGGGCTCGACCCGGTGTACGACTGCCGCCAGGGTGACTGCGGCGTGTGCGCCGTCGACGTGGTGGAGGGCGTGCCCGATCACCGCGACCACAACCTGAGCCCGCGCGAGAAGGCGGGCGGCAAGACCCTGTGCACCTGCGTGTCGCGCGCCAAGACGCCGCACCTGGTGCTCGACATCTGATGACGCTTCAGGAGACCCACCCGATGAATTCCGTGATCCCCATCATCCCTATTGCAGCCACAAACCCGATCGACATCCAGTCGCTCGTGCAGCCCGACCGCGTGCACAAGCGCGTCTACACCGACCCCGCCATCTTCGAGCTGGAGATGGACCGCGTCTTCGGCCAGGCCTGGCTGTATGTGGGCCACGAGAGCCAGGTGCCGAACGTCGGCGATTACTTCACCACGCGCCTGGGCCGCGAGCCCGTGGTGATGGTGCGCCACACCGACGGCGCGGTGAACGTGCTGTACAACCGCTGCCCGCACAAGGGCGCCAAGATCGTTCCCGATGGCAGCGGCAGCGCCGGCAAGTTCCTGCGGTGCCTGTACCACGGCTGGACCTTCAAGTGCGACGGCAGCCTGCTGTCGGTGCCGCTGCGCAGCGGCTACGAAGACACGGCGCTCGACCTCAAGAGCGGGTCGCACGCGGTGCGCAAGGTGGCGCGCGTGGCGAGCCACCGCGGCTTCGTGTTCGCCAGCTTGTCCGAAGAGGGGCTCGAACTGGCCGATTTCCTCGGCGGCGTGGCCACGTCGCTCGACAACTTCTGCGACCGTGCCCCCGAGGGCGAAGTGGAAGTGGCCGGCGGCGTGCAGCGCGTGATCCAGCGCAACAACTGGAAGATCTTCTTCGAGAACCTGCACGACACGATCCATGCGGTGGCCACGCACGAGTCGTCGTGGCGCGCGGCCAAGGAGGAGTTCGAGGCCATGCCCTCGGGCACGCCCAAGCCCTTCGAGGTGGTGATCGTCGATGGCAACGGCGAGCCGCTGGAGTTCTGGGAGAACCTGGAGCTCAAGGGCTACGACAACGGCCACGGCTTCATGGAGGGCATCTTCGTGCCGCCCACCGACCCGGTGAGCCTGGCCTACGTGGCCGCGCTAGAGGCCAGCCAGGGTGCGCAGCGCGCCGACGAGATATTGCGGGTGAACCGGCACAACACCATCGTCTACCCGAGCTGCTCGCCGCACACCTCGTTCCAGCAGATTCGCGTGATCCGGCCGCTGTCGGTGGACCGCACGCTGGTGGAGATCTTCAGCTTCCGCCTGAAGGGCGCGCCGGAGGCGACCTTTCAGCGCACCTTGAAGTACACCAACATCGTCAACTCGCCCTCGTCGAACGTGATGCCCGACGACCTGGAGGCCTACAACCGCGTGCAGGAGGGACTCGGCTCCGACGGTGGCGACTGGGTCAGCATGCACCGCGCGGCCGGGCGCGACCAGCCGCTGCCGGGCGGGCGGGCCTCCAACGGCAACAGCGAGATGCCGTCGCGCAACATGTTCGCGGCATGGGCCTCGTACATGGGCGCAGAGACCGGGAGCGCCGAATGAACTTCAATGACTGGCACGAGCAGCAGGCGATCACGCAGTTCCTGCACCACGAGACGCGCCTGCTGGACGAGCACCGCTGGGACGAATGGCAGCGGCTCTTCACGCCCGACGGGCTCTACTGGGTGCCGCTGGTGCACGGACAGGCGGACCACATCAACCACGCCTCGCTTTTCTGCGAAGACGCGCTGCTGCGCTCGATGCGCGCGCGGCGGCTCGAGCAGGCGCGCGCCTATTCGCAGCAGCCGCCCACGCGCACGGTGCATGTGGTGGGGAACATCGGGCTCGAATCGCGCGACGACGAAGGCTGTGTGGTGCGCTCGACCTTCCTCGTCCTCGAATGGCGCAAGACCGAGCAGCGCACTTTCGGTGGCAGCGTGCTGCACACGCTGCGGCGCGAGGGCGACGAATTCCGCATCCACATGAAGCGCGTCGAGCTCGTCAACTGCGACGCGCCGCACGAAGCCCTGCAGGTGTTCATGTGAAGGCCGCGCTGCTGGCCATGCACTACCAGAACGATGTGCTGCACGTCGATGGCAAGGTGCGCGTGGGCGTGGCGGCGGACGATCCGGCACGCCCGCGGCTGATCGCCTCGGCCGCGCGCCTGATCGCCGGCGCGCGAGCGAACGGCGTGCCGGTGATCTTCGTGCGCATCGCCTTTGCGCCGGGGTACGCCGATTGCCTTCGCAACTGCACGCTGTTCCGGCGCGTGGCTGAAACGAGCGCGGTGCTCGATGGCGAGTGGGGCGCGGAGTTCTACGAAGAGCTCGCGCCGCTGCCGGGCGAGGCCATCGTCACCCACAAGCGCAACAACCCCTTCTGGGCCAGCGGGCTGGAAGATGTCGTGCGCAGCACCGGCGCATCGCGGCTCTACGTGGCGGGCATCGCGACGAATCACGTGGTCGAGCATGGCGCGCGCCACGCGAGCGACCTGGGTTACGAGGTGGCGGTCGTCGCCGATGCCTGCAACACTGCGCAGGCGCACCTGCATGCGGCGAGCCTGGAAACGCTGGCGATGCTCGCGGATGTCATGAACGTCGACGAAGCTGTCGCACAGATGGAGGCCATGCCATGAACTGGAACTTCGAAGGAAAAGTCGCCATCGTTACGGGCGCGGCCGCGATGCTCGGCGCCGCCATCGTCCGCGCTTTCGTGAAGGCCGGTGCACAGGTGCTGGCGGTGGACATCGATGCGGCGCGCGGTGAAGCGCTAGCCGCAGAGCTGGGTCCGCGCTGTCGCTTCATCGCATGCGACATCGGCTCCGACACGGCGCTCGATGCGCTGGTGGTCGATGCACTGGCCAGCGAGGGGCGCATCGACTTCCTCATCAACAACGCGGTGGTGTACGGCGACAACGGGATGGAAGCTTCGCGCGGCGAATGGCTGCAGGCGCTAGACGTCAACCTCGTCTCCGGCGCGCTGCTGGTGCACAAGACGGCCGATGCGCTGGCGGCGCAAGGCGGGGCCGTCGTGAACATGGGCAGCGTCGGCGGCAAGTTCGGCACGGCGGGGCGGGCGCTCTATCCGGCGGCGAAGGCGGCCATCTTGCAGCTCACGCGCAACCAGGCCGCGAGCCTCGCGCACCGGCGCGTGCGCGTGAACTCGGTGTCACCCGGATGGACCTGGTCGGACGCGCTCTCGCGCATGGCGGGCGGCGACCGCGCGTACGCCGACCGCATGGCTGCGCCGTTGCATCCGCTGGGCCGCGCGGGCGATGCCGACGACGTGGCGCAGGTGGTGCTGTTCCTGTGCTCGGACGCCGCGCGCTTCGTGACCGGTGCGGACATTCCGGTCGACGGCGGCTTCTCGATGCTGGGCCCGGATCAGGGGCGCTCGGCGCGCGACTGGTTCGGCGGTTAGTTGGCAAGCCGATACCAACCGATGCCGTCGTCGGCGATGTCGCAGACGACTTCGCCGCGGTGCAGCAGGTAGTTGAGGCAGGCGAGGCTTTCGCCCGTTGCCATGCCCAGCAACTGCACGTCGGACTCGGCGATGCTGCGCGCGAACAGGCTCGCGAATACATCGACTGCGCGCTTGGGCGTCTTCAAGGTGTTGCGCAACCGGTCGAGCGAGCGTTCTTGTCCCGTCTGTAGCCGGTCGATGCGCGCATGCAGGCCGCGGAAGCACTCGTTGTGCGAAGGCAGCACCAGCACGTCGTCGGGTATTTCGCGCTTGAGCTTGGCGAGCGATGAAAGCCAGTCGGCCATCGGATCAGCGTCGGGCTCTATCGGCGAGACAGACACGTTGGACGAGATGCGCGGCAGGATCTGGTCGCCCGAAATCAGCACCTTGAGGTCGGGGCAGTACAGGCACGCATGTTCGGGCGAATGACCGTTGCCGGTGACGATGCGCCAGTCGTGCGCGCCGATGCGCAGCACCTCGCCGTCGCGCAGCCGCCGGAAGCTGTCGGGCAGCGGATGGATGTGCTTGCCGAAATTGCCGAAGCGCGTGCGGTAGGTCTCGATGGCGGCATCGCTCCAGCCGGCGCGGCGATAGAAGGCGATGGCGTCGTCGGGCGCTTCGCGTCCGGTATCGGACACCATCACGCGGCACATGAGGTATTCGGAGCGGGTCATCCACAGCCGCACGCCGAACTTGCGCGTGAGCCAGCCGGCCATGCCGACGTGGTCGGGGTGCATGTGGGTCACGAACACGCGGGTGAGGCCGCGCGTGTCGGGCGAATTTGCGAAGAGCTCGCGCCAGACGGCCACCGTTTCCTCGGTGCGCACGCCCGTGTCCACCACGGCCCAGCCGGCGCCGTCGTCCAGCGCCCACAGGTTGATGTGGTCGAGCGAGTAGGGCAGCGGCATGCGGATCCAGTGCACGCCCGCGGCGACCTCGATCGACTTGCCGCGCGGCGGGAGTTCCGCAAAGGGGTAGACGAGCTTGCCTTTTGCCGCTTCCGCCGTCTCTTCCAGACCATCCATCGTGTTCACCTCCAGAGGAGTGAATTGTGAACCCGGCCGCAATCCGGGCCGGGCCTCCCCCGATGACGATGGATCGACGCGCTTACTTGCGGCGCGAGCGGGGCGCGCCCGGCGCCGAGGTTTGCGACGGTGCGGCGCCGCCGTCCACGCCAAGACGGCCGCCGCCGCCCAGGCCCTGGCCGCGCACCGTTTGCGCCTTGTAGTTGCGCAGCGAACGGACCATCTGGTTGAAGGCGTCCATGAACGCGGCGGCAATCACCTTGCCCTGCGGCGTGCGCGTGTAGCCGCCGATGCCGCCTGCGGCGGAGAGGCCGCCCAGGCCGCCGAAGCCCGCGAAGTCGGTCTTGGAGGCGCTGCCTTCGGCGGCCGCCACCTGCACACCCGAGCGGTTGTCGATGAGCGTCAGGAGCGCGCTGGCTTCCTTGGTCTGCAGGCTGGCGCCGATGCTGGCGATGGCGCGGCCACGGCCGCCGCCCACCAGGCCGCCCAGCGCGCCGCCGATGCCACCGGCGTCGTTGTTGCTGAACACGATCTCTGGCGACAGGCCGTAGTCGGAAGCGACCATCTGGCCGCGGCCGAAGTTGCTGCCGCCGCGCATTTCGCCCGACTGCATCAGCGCGCGCTCGCGCGTCATGGCGTTCATGCCGGCCGCGCCGCGCTCGACCACCACGAAGCAGTTCGACTGCTGCACCAGGAGGCGCAGCAGGTTCGCGGTCGGCGGGAGCTTGTATTCGCCGGTGAGAACGGTGTACCAGCCGGCGTTGACGTTCTCGATGAGCGAGACGGTGCCCAGCGGCGAATCGCAGCGCTCGAGCTGGCTGCTTTCACCGGAGGTGGCCGAACCGGCGGCGCTGCCGGTGGCCATGGTCTTGGCCGACTGGCTGCCCATTTGCATGTCGGTGGTCGCGCAGCCGGAGAGAACCAGCGCGCCGGCAAGAACGCTTGCGCTTGCGAAAGAGAATTTGGAAGAAGCCATGTCCGGATCCAGAGAGAGAAGAGTGAAAAGGCGCCCCAATGGGAGACGCCACTCCTCGGATTCCGAAGTGGGACCGCATGGCCTGTATGACCTCCCCCGATTCGTCGCGCCGCCAGCGACCGCGCGACGATACGACCCCAGGAAGCGGCATGCCAGTGCCGAAAGTCATGGTCCGTGCGCGGCGAAGCGGGCGAGATTATTACCGAGTGCGAGCCCCGTGGGCAGAGGGCAACAAGCTCCCCGGAACAGTCAGGGAGATGGCCTTGGGCGCGATGCGTAGGCCGTTACAGTCGGGCCTTCATCACGAGGAGTTTTCAGATGGCAACCACCAAGAAGAATGTCGTTGGCGAAGCAGCAGCGGAACTGACCCGTCAACAAGTCGCGCAGGCCCTGGCCATTGCCGGCGCATCGAATTTCAGCGGCGCTTCCGATCCGGCTTTCGTCGGCTCCGTCCTGGTGGCCCTGGCCGTCAACACCAACTCCGTCAGCGCGACCATCGACAGCGCGAAGGGCCGCACCCCCGTCGTTCAGCACTGATCCTTCGCGTGATCCGCCCGGGGCTTTTCAGCCCTGCGGGCGGTGCGCGTCGCACGTGTCGCACGCGCCGTCTTCCATGGCTTTCGACTGCTCGTCGAGCCATTCGAGTTCGTTCGGTGCGTAGGGGCGGGACCACGACATCCCGTCCAGCCGCAC
Source organism: Variovorax paradoxus EPS (assembly GCF_000184745.1). NCBI lineage: Bacteria > Pseudomonadati > Pseudomonadota > Betaproteobacteria > Burkholderiales > Comamonadaceae > Variovorax > Variovorax paradoxus. Next base: position 2,811,448 of record NC_014931.1, read on the forward strand.
GCGCACCATCAATCCCCGCGCGGTCGTGACCGTTCCCGGCTGGCCTTGAAAATTGACGCGCGCCCCTTTCCTCGCGGGCACGTTGAACTGCGCACAGATGTCCTCGAAACCCAGCCGCGGGGCGGGCTTACGTTCTTCGTTCGTACTTGCCATGCAAGTGCTACGCGGAAGGGGGCGATCCGGATTCAACCGGATCGCTTTACAGAACGCCCTCGCTAATCGGGCGAAGCGAAATAGGCAGCGGGATCGACCGCGTTGCCGTTCCTGCGCAACTCGAAGTGCAGCTTGACGCGATCGGCTTCGGTGCGGCCCATGTGGGCGATCACCTGGCCCCGCTTCACCGACTGCCCCTCCTTGACCAGCAGCTTGCTGTTGTGCGCGTAGGCGGTCACGAAGGTCGCGTCGTGCTTGATCATGACGAGCTGGCCGTAGCCGCGCGGGCCCACGGCCGAATACACGACCTTGCCGTCGCGCGCGGCGATGACGGGGTCGCCTTCCGATCCGGCGAAGTCGATGCCCTTGCTGTTGCGGCCGTTGAATCGCTGGATGACGGTGCCGTTCGACGGGCGAAGGAAATTCCGCTCCGCCTTGGCCACCGGGGCGGATGGCGTGGACGATGCGGAGGGTGCCGGCTCGCTGCTGCGCGAGCGGCGCTCGGGTGCGGGACGCGCGTCCTTGCGGGCCGAAGGGACGTGCTTGGCGCTTGCGGATTTCTTCGATGCGGGTGCGGGCGCCGGGGCCGGCTTGGAGGCGCAGCCGATGAGCAGGATGCCCAGCATGCCCGAGGCAAGGGCCAATTCGATCCGATGGGAAATGAGCGAGTGGGACGGGGGAAGGTCGGGAAGTCCGGGTTCAGCGTGCGGCTTGAAATGCATGGTGAGGACTGTATTGGAATCCGCCTGGCGTTCGCCCTACTGGACGATCGAACTGACGGTCAACTCCCTACGTGATGGTCCGCAGCGGCATGCGTGCGGCTGTGGGCGGTGGACTCCTTCATGGCGTCCCTCAGTTTTCGCAGCGTATTGGTAAGGGCCTGCGGGGTGGTGCCGACCTCGCGGGCCGCAATGCCGGGGCGCACGCCGCCGACGAGAACCATGTATGCGGCATCGCGAGAGAGCGTGGCCCTCAACCTGGCGCGTTTCGACAATGCATTGAATTCGCTTCGCGTCATCCTTCGTCTCCTCCTTTCGGTGCTCGGAGTCTGACGAGATTTCAGCGTCGAGGAATGGGCGTCTTTGGAAACTGCAGGTAAGAATTTATCCCGTGGCCGGCTTCGTTTCGCTTTTGCTTTGTTGATCAGCCCGGCACTCGCATCGGCAGAAGGCCGATGGGCGAGATGCGCGCAATGACCTCGGCCTGCATGAGCGCGGGAGAGTGGGCCGGAAGAAAGGTGGCCTGCACGGTCACGCCGGCCGAACCCATGCTGCGGTTGACCGTTGCCGTGGTGATCGCGCCGGGGAGCTTGAGCACTTGCTCGACCTGCAGTTGCTGCGCTTCACTGCAAAGGGGCAGGCTGAATTCGTATCGACTCGTGTTGTTCATGGATGAAGACCTCGATTCGGTGGACGGACGAGGTACGAGTCTAGCGGCGGTGCCGAGCGTCAAACAAGCGGCCCACAAGTGAAAATGCCCCGCTACCTTTTGAGTAGCGGGGCATCCAGTTGCCTTGCGGCTTGTAGTGGCTCCTCGACCTGGGCTCGAACCAGGGACCTACGGATTAACAGTCCGGCGCTCTACCAACTGAGCTATCGAGGAACAAGCCTCAGATTATAGCGCGGTTTTTTTGGCCTTCTCAAGCCTCCGAAACTTTTGCGCAAAAAAGTTTGCTTCGCGCATGTTCACAGCGCGACGCTCAGGCCCAGACGCAGCGTGCGCGGCGCGCCAGGGAACAGATAGACATGCCCGAACTGGTAGGGCGATTCCTTCCAGTAGCGGCGATCGAACAGGTTGTCGACGGCCAGCGTCCAGCTCGTGTTCACGCCGCGCAGTTTCGTGTCGTAGCGCAGCACCGCATCGACGCGCGTCCACGAGGGCAGCGTGATCGAGCCATCGGCAAGCACGTTGCGCCGTCCTTCGTGCGAGAGCTGTCCCGCCACTTCGAGTCCGGGCACCGAGGGCACGCGATACGCCGCCTGCGCGCGCAGCACCTGCTTGGGCACGTTGGTCGGCCACTGCCCATTGCTTGCCGGTTCGACGATGCTGCCGCGGCGCTTGGCATCCATCAGCGTCATGCTGCCGCCGATGCGCCAGGGGCCCTGGGTCCATTGCGCGCCGGCTTCGAGGCCGCGGTGCACCGCACGGCCGTCGTACTTCGCTTCGCATGGCGTGATGCCGAGGCGGTTACACGCATCCAGGTTGGTCATGGGGCGCGAGATGTCGAACCACGCGAGCTGCCAGTTGAAGGCGTCGTTGCCGCCCTTGATGCCCAGTTCCCACTGGCGCGAGCTGAGCGCGGGCAGCGCATCCCCGGCGTTGCTGTACTGCGAACTCTTGTTCGGCACGACCTGCGATTCGACGCCCTTGCCCCAGCTCGCATACGCGAGCAGTCCGGGCTGGATCGCGTAGCTGGCCGCAATCCACGGCGTGGTGATGCCGTCCTTGTAGCCCGTAGGGCGCGAGCCGTCGGTGCGGATGCTCTGGCGATCGAGCCGCGTGTGGCGCGCGCCGATCCACGTGGTGAAGCGGTCGTTCCAGCGGATCGCGTCCTGCACCGAGAGTTCGGTCGAGCGTTCGTCGCGGTTCGTGTTGAAGTCGGTGAGCGTCGGATCGGCCGGCACCACGGCGGTCGCCCAGATGTTGCCGGTGCCGACGTAGTTGTAGGCCTGGTCCTGGAAGCGGTTGCGCACGCGGCTTTGCAGCAGCCCGAAGCCCAGCTCGTGCCGCACGCTGCCGGTCATCACGTTGCCCTTCAGGTTCAGGCTGCCCGCGGTCTGCGTGCGGCGTTCGTTTTCGCTGCGGAAGTCGTAGACGTCGAAGGTGCCGTCCGAGCAGTAGCGGTCGTAGTTGCCTTCGGCGCCGCAACCGAAGGCGTAGGCCAGGCGGTCGTCGGTCTTCAGGCGCTGCTGGCCGATCTGTGCGCTCCAGCGCCAGTCGGCATTCAGCGCCTGGCTGAAGCGCACCGTGCCGGTCAGCGCCTTGAACACCGAGGGCTGCGACCACGGCTGGTTGTTGAGGTTGATGCGCGGATCGACCGGCGCAGGCAGCACGCTGCCCAGGAGGCTGTAGCCGTTCTGGCTCGGCTGGGTCTTGCGGCTTTGCTCGATCTCGAACTCCAGCACCGAATCGCGCGTGATGCGCCAGTCGGCCGCGAGCGAGAACATGTTGCGGTTGCCGTCCAGGTTGTGCGTGAGCGGCTTCAGGTTCTCGCTCGCCACGTTGAGCCGGTAGCCGAATTGGCGGTTCTCGCCGAAGCGGCCGCCCAGGTCGAGCGCGCCGAGCACGCTGCCGCGGCTGGTGGTCTCGATGCGCACCGTGCGCAGGTCCAGCTCGGTCGGGCGCTTCACCACGTAGTTGACGAGCCCGCCCGGCGCGCTGGTGCCCGCCTGGATGCCACTGGTGCCGCGCAGGATCTCGACGCGCTCCTTGTTGTCCAGCGGGATCGAGGTCTCGGCGCTGATCGGCAGGCCTTCGCGCCGGTAGTTGAAGCGGTTGTCCAGCACGAAGCCGCGCACGGTGAGGTAGTCCCAGTAGCCGGCGGAGTTGTAGGCATCGGTCACCGACGAATCGAACTGCGTGAGATCGGCGAGCCGGCGTGCGCCGCTGCCGATGAGCTGCTTGCTGTCGATCACCGTGGCCGACAGCGGCAGCTCGCGCAGCGGCACGTCGCCGAAGCCGCTGACATCGGCCTGCGGCGCCGTCGCGCCTTCATTGACGACGACTTCGGGCAGCGCGGCCTGCTGCGCATGTGCGCTGCAGGCGGCCGCGAAAAACACGGCGGCAACAGCACGCGAGATAGGGGAGCGCGTCAGGGCCAGGGAATGTGAAAAGCGTCGTTGAGTCATTGATTGTTTGATGTATTCAGTTGCCGATGGCCGCGCCCATGGCCGCCATCCATTGCGCGGCCGTGGCCTCGGGATCGGCGGCTGTCACCAGCGCGCGCACCACCGCGACCGAGCCCACGCCTGTGGCCAGCACCTCGGGCAGCCGCACCGCATCGATGCCGCCGATGCCCACCTGCGGATAGCCGCGCAGCAGGCGCGCGTACGCCGCGAGCCGTGCCACGCCTTGCGGCGCGGTCGCCATCTTCTTGAGCGTGGTCGGATAGACCGCGCCCATCGCGATGTAGCTCGGACTCACCGCATCGGCACGCACCATCTCGGCATAGCCGTGCGTGCTGACGCCCAGGCGCAGGCCGGAGGCGCGCAGCTGCTGCAGCTCGTCCGGCGACAAGGCATCGAGGTCTTCCTGGCCGAGATGGATACCGTAGGCGCGCGCTGCAATCGCGACCTGCCAGTGGTCGTTGATGAAGAGCAGCGCGCCCGTACCCTGCACGGCCTCTACGGCCGCCTGCACCTCGCGCTCGACGGCCGCGGCATCGTCTGACTTGAAGCGCAGCTGCACCGTCGGCACGCCGGCGCGCGCCATGCGGCCGACCCACGCCGCATCGGGCAACACCGCGTAGAGGCCGAGCCGTTCGGGGCAGGGCAGGAAGGCGTCGTCGCGCGCGGCGGGTGGGAACGAGCGCATGCCGAAGTCGGCGGGCGCATCGGGCCAACGGGCGGCGTCGAAATGGCCGATGCGTTCGGTCTGCGCGTGCCAGGCAAGCGCGAGGCATTCGGCATCGACCTCGATGAAGCCGAGCGCGGTGCAGGCCTGCTTGGCACCGCGATAAACCGCGTCGTTCGAAGAGAAGGATGTTGCGCCCACGGTCGATGCGGTGATGGCGCCGAAGCGCAGCCCGTGCGCCGCGACGATGGCATGGGCGATGGCGCGTGCGTCGTTCATGTCGCTCACGCCGCTCATCCCGCGTGATGCCAGAAGGGCGTGCCGAGCACCGGCGTGCTGGGCTGCGCGGAGTCTTGCGCGGCCATTGCGCCGGCACGCCACGCGGTGCGGCCGGCGCCTACCGCATCGGCAAAGGCGCCGGCCATCGCGACCGGGTCTTGCGCGAGTGCAACGGCGGTGTTGAGCAGCACCCCGTCGTAGCCCCACTCCATCACTTGGCACGCGTGCGAAGGCAGCCCGAGCCCTGCATCGACCAGCATCGGCACCTTGAGCCGTTCGCGCAGCACCTGCAGCGCATACGGATTGACGGGTCCACGGCCGGTGCCGATGGGCGCCGCCCACGGCATGACGGCCTGGCAGCCCACGTCGACCAGCCGCTGGCACACGACCAGGTCTTCGGTGCAGTAGGGCAGCACCTGGAAGCCGTCGCGGATCAGCTGGGAGGCGGCATCGACCAGGTTCAGCGTGTCGGGCTGCAGCGTGTAGTCGTCGCCGATGAGTTCGAGCTTGATCCACGGCGTGTCGAACAGCTCGCGCGCCATGTGGGCGGTGGCGATCACCTCCTGCACGCTGTGGCAGCCGGCGGTGTTGGGCAGCACGGGCACGGCCAGCTTGCGCAGCAGCGCCCAGAAGCCGCTGCTCGTGTCGTTGCCGGCCGAGCCCTGGGGGCCTTGGTTCGCGGTCTGGCGACGCAGCGACGCGGTGAGCATCGCGGGCTTCGCGCGCTTCACGGCCGCTTCGAGCAGGTCGGGCGAGGGGTAGCGCGCGGTGCCGAGCAGCAGGCGGCTTTGAAAGGTCTGGCCATACAGAACCAGCGGGTCGTTCGGTGGGGTGGTCATGGTGTTGTCTCCAATCTTTTTTCAGCCGCCCGTCACGGGGCGGATCACTTCGATGCGGTCCTCGGGCTGCAGCGCGCGCGCGGCGTAGGCCGAGCGCGGCACGAACTCGCGGTTCACCGCCACCGCGAAGGGCGGCACGGCCTCGAGCGCGGCCAGCGCGTCGGTGAGCGTGGCGTTGTCGGGCAGCGTGTAGGGCTTGTCGTTGATCAGGATGTTCATCGTCGTCATGCGTCGTCGGATGTCGTGGTGTCCATGCCGAAGCCCTGCGCGAGTGCGGAGTGGCCATGCGTGAGCAACTCCATCGCCGCATCGAGCAGGGCCGGGGCGATCATGAAACCGTGGCGATAGAGGCCGTTGATCTGCAGCACGCGCGGCTGCGGCTGGCGGATGGCCGGCAGGTTGTCGGGCAGCGTGGGGCGGCACTGCGTGGCGATCTCCACGATGCGCGCCTCGGCGAAACCGCTGTGCACCGCATAGGCCGCGCTCAGCAGTTCGAGCGTGGAGCGCACGCTGGCGGGCGACATGTCGTCCGATTCGATCTCGGTCGCGCCGATCACGAAGAGGTTGCCGGGCTTGGGCGCGATGTAGAGCGGGTAGCGCGGATGCACGAGCCGGGTCGGGCGCTGCAGCGTGACCTCGGGCGCATGCACGCGGATCACTTCGCCGCGCACACCGCGCAACGCGCGCCATTGCGGGCGCGCACCGAGGCCGCGGCAGTCGATCACCCAGTCGGGCTGGCCGGATGTGCCGGGCACGAAGTCAGCGGGTACGTGTGGCGACTGCCAGTGCAGCGTGGCGTTCGGGCTGGCCTCGAGCGTGGCGAGCAGCGACGCGAGCAGCGCACGGTTGTCGAGTTGGCCTTCCCCCGGAAGGAACAGCCCTTTGGCGAAACGCTGGCCGAGTGATGGTTCCAACGCGGTGATGCCTGCGCCGTCGAGCGCCTGCATCGGCGCCAGCTCGGGCACTTGCGCACCAGTGTTGGCGAGCACGCGTTCGAGCCGCGCGGCTTCGGTCGCGTCCTGCCGGTGCCACAGCACCAGCGTGCCTTCGCGCTGGAAGAACACCGGCTGCGCCAACGGCGCGAGCAGCTCGGGCCAACGCGACAGTGCGTAGTGGCCCATGCGCACGACAGACACCGGCGCCACGGCCGATTCGGCCAGCGGCGCGAGCATCGCCGCCGCCACGCGCGCGGCTGCGCCTTCGGCTTCGGGGCTGCCGGCTTCGTACAGCGCGACCTTGCAACCCGCCTGCGCGAGCGTGACCGCCATCAGGCGACCCATGAGGCCCGCGCCGATGACGGCCGCAGTTTGAAATGGCACGTTCATGGTCTGGCTCTGAGGTTGTTGCCCCCTCTCCCCTTGGGGAGAGGGTTGGGGTGAGGGCATGGGCCTTTGCAAGCACGCGGCCTTTGCCATCGCCGTTGGCCCTCACCCCAGCCCTCTCCCCAAGGGGAGAGGGAGCAAGACAGCCGTGGCTCGGGCCGAAGCGTGGGTCGCCGATAATTTTCCGCATGACCCAAGGACCATCTCCCGCACCGCAGGCACCCCTGCGTTACGCACGCGTGCTCTCCATCGCAGGCTCCGACAGCGGCGGCGGTGCCGGCATCCAGGCCGACCTCAAGACCTTCGCGGCCCTCGGCTGCTACGGCATGACGGCCATCACCGCACTCACCGCGCAGAACACGCGCGGCGTCTCGGGCATCCATGGCGTGCCGCCCGAATTTTTGAAGGCCCAGATCCAGGCCGTGGTCGAGGACATCGGCGTCGATGCCGTCAAGCTCGGCATGCTGCATGCGCCCGAAGTGGTCGAGGTGGTGGCCTGGGCCATCGATCACTACAAGTTGCCGAACGTGGTGCTCGACCCGGTGATGGTCGCCACCAGCGGCGATCGCCTGATCGCCTCGGAAACCGTGCAGGTGCTGGTGCGCGAGCTGTTCCCGCGCGCCGTGGTGGTCACGCCCAATCTCGATGAAGCGGCGCTGCTGATCGGCCATGCCATCGATGGCATCGAGGCCCTCGACGGCGCGGCCGACGAACTGTTGGCGATGGGCGCGAAGGCCGTGCTGCTCAAGGGCGGCCATCTGCCCGGCAATGAAGTGGTCGACGTGCTGCTGCAGGCGGACGGCACGCGCAAGCGCCTGGCCTCGCAGCGCATCGCGAGCCGCAACCTGCATGGCACCGGCTGCACGCTGTCGTCCGCCATCGCGGCGCACCTGGCGCTGGGATTGAAGTTGCCCGAAGCCGTCGAACGTGCGCGCGCCTACATCCTCGGCGCGATGGCCGCCGGTGCGGATGTGCAGGTCGGCGCGGGCCACGGTCCGCTCAACCACGGCTTTGCGCCAGTGCCGATGCACCGGCTGCCGCTGCCGGCGAAAGCTTTGGCCGGCTGATCCAGGCCAGCACGAAGGTCGCGGCCAGCGTCGGCAATGCGGAGCCGAACTGCGGCGCCCATTTGGCGAGCGCGTGATAGGCCGCGATACCCGCGATCCAGATCAGCGCCGCCGCCCAGTCGATCTGGCGCGTGCCGACGGATGCCACGCTTCGCCCGCTGCCGAGCCGCCCGAGGATCACGCCGTAGAGCGGCACGAACACCGAACTGAGCAGCAGCAGGAAAGGTTCGAGCGTGTGCATCGGCAGGACCAGCGCGAGCGCGATGCACAGTGCGGCCAGCAGCAGGCCCCAGCGCTTCACGCTCCATCGCGGCAGGAGGCTGTGCGTGGAAACCGAACCCGAATAGACATCGCCATACGCGTTGTCGAGCTCGTCGATGAGGATGAGCCCCAGCGCCACCAGCCCGCCCTGCGCGAGCAGCAGCGCGGTGACCAAGCCCGTGCCCGGCTCGGCCACGCTCACCACCATCACGCCGAGCGCATAGCACCAGATGTTGGCGAGCGCATAGCCGATCCAGGTGCCGCTGAAGGCGCTGCCGAGGCCCCCCGTACTGCGCTTGCCGTGGCGCGCGTAGTCGGCCACCAGCGGCAGCCACGACACCGGCATCGCGATCACCAGATCGAGCGCGCCGAACATGCCCATGCTGCCGTCGCCCGGGCGCGCCCAGAAGGCGTCGAGGCCCTTGGCCTGCAGCCGCGTCGCGAACTGCCAGGTCAGCCAGAGCAGCGAGATCACCACCAGCGGCAGACCGAAGCGGCTCACGAAGCGACGTACCAGCTTGACCATCGAGCCCGCGAGCAGCGCCAGCAGCACCGCGCCCCAGAGCAGCGTGGTGAAGACGCCGCCCCAGAAGCTGCCGAGCGAAGCGCCGAAGGCGACCTGGCCGATGGCCTGCGTGCCTTCCCGCATGATCACCAGCTCGAAGGTCGTCCAGCCCACCAGCTGCACGATGTTGAGCAGCACCGGCAGCCGCGCGAAGGCGCTGCCGTAGGTCGCGTGCATGAGGCCCGCGCTTGCGAGGCCCGTTTCGCAGCCCAGGCGCGCGGTCCAGGCCAGCAGACCCGCGCCGATGACGGAGCCGAGCGCAATCGCCAGCGCTGCATCGCGCGTGCCCACGGCCGGCACGAGGTACGCGCCGATCTGCATCACCAGCAGCCCGACGCCCAGGCTGAACCAGAGCGAGGCGTGGTCGCTCCAGCCGAACACGCGGCGGGACGCGGGCAGGGGCGTCAGCGCCTCGTTGCCGGCAGAGGAAATTCCGTTGTTGTCGTTGTCGTCGTGTGCCATCCGTTTGCTCCAGTGCAAAAGGTTTGGCAGGTGGGCGAGGCTCCAGCAGCGCTGCCGCCACGCGAGACAACGTGACAGGCCGCCGGACCAGCTTCCCTGCGCGAGGATTACCTCAGTCAGGTTCAAAGGGACTCTCTCAGTCAGCCCCGGAACGGATTCCGGTTCGACACCCCTAGCGATGCGCCCCGGCAAGCCGAAGCGCGGGGCGGATTTTATCCCCTGCCGCAAAAGCACACGACCATGGAAACCCAGGCCACGCGCAGGGCGGAGAAAATCACCGCCATACAAGCGCACCCGAATGCGCAGGAGGACCCCCCGCACATGACAGACGACTTCACGCAGCAGCGGGGCCCGGCGCAGGCACCGGCCGCGACTTCCCCTTCACCCCGCGCACGCCTGCGCCGCTTCCGGGTCGACGTCGGCACCATCATCTGCGCGGTCGCGCTGCTTCAGTCGATGCTGCTCGTGGCCTTCGGCTACTGGGGCGCGGAGCAGTTGGTTTCCAAGGTCGGCGAGTCGGCGCACAAGGTCAACCACGACCGCGTCGAGGACAACGTGCTCGCCTTCCTCGCCAAGTCCGAGGCGCTGGTGCGCGCCATCGCGCACACGCCCAGCCTGCATCCGGCAGGCCATGACGGCGACCGGACCGCCGAGCTGCTCTGGGCTGCGCTGGAGCAGACGCCCGAGCTCGACAGCATCGACGTAGCCAGCGACGACGGGCACCTGCTGATGGCGATGCGCTACCCGGAGGCGGCGGTGCGGCAGGTGCTGCGCGACGCCGACTTCAGCACCGAGACCTGGGAATACAAGCAGCCGCCCGATGGCGACGGCGACGAAGACCCGCGGCAACGCTACGAGACAACCCGCGTCGAGTCCTTCCGCAGCGACGACGACCCGACGAGCGACGAAGATTTCGTCCAGGCGATGAAGGCGCAGCGCCCGGTGTGGACATCGCCTTTCGTGCTCCCCGCCGAGAATGAACTCGGCGTCAGCCACGCGCGGCCCAGCCGGCGGCGCGATGACGAAGGCCGCACGCAGACGCTGGTGGTGTCCGCCAGCGTGTCGCTCGGGCATCTCTCCAGCCTGGTGCGCCTGTTCGGCGGCACGGGCCATGGCCACAGCGCCTTGCTGAGCGCCGACCATCACGTGATCGCGCGCAGCGACAACCCCCACCTCATCCGTGTGCTGGAAGACCCCGACGGCGGCGTGCTCGGCGCGCTGCACGCCCACATGCTGGCCAGCGGCAGCCGGGGCTGGACCGAAGACATGGCCTTCGCGCTCGATCACGGCGGGGCGCGCTACCAGGTGCAGACATCGCACATTCCGTCCACCGGCTGGCGGCTCGTCAGCTGGGAGCCCGAAGACGCACTGCTCGGCGGGCTGCATCGCAACGTGCTCTGGTCGCTGCTGCTGACGCTGAGCTTCCTGGCCGTGTCGCTCTTCATTTCGCTGCGTTTGTCGAAGCTGGTGACCGCGCCGATCGAGAACCTCTCGCGCACGGCGCGCCGCATCGGGCGGCTGGAACTGGACGCGCTGCCGCGCGAGTCGAGCCGGGTGTTCGAGATCCAGAACCTGAGCCAGGCGCTGGACGATTCGGCGCGCAGCCTGCGGGCCTTCAGCAAGTTCGTGCCGGTGGATGTGATCAAGCAGCTCGTCGCCGAAGGCCATGCGCTCGCGCCCAACGGTTCGCCGCGGCGCGTGACCGCGATGTTCACCGACGTGGAAGGCTTCACCAGCATCTCGGAGTCGATGGAAGCCGGCGTGCTGATGCGCCAGCTCACCGAATACTTCAACCTCGCCACGCGCGTGTTCGCACGGCACGGCGGCGTGGTCGACAAGTTCATGGGCGACGGGATCATGGTGCTCTGGGGCGCACCGGCCGACCTGCCGGATGCGAAGTACCAGGCCTGCATCGCCTCGCTCGCGCTGCATGAGGAGATGAAGGCGCTCAACCGCAAGTGGCGGGAGGAGGGCCTGCAGGAGTTCCGCACGCGCATCGGCATCCACACAGGGGTGGTGATCGCGGGCGTGCTCGGTTCGAGCGACCGGCTGTCCTACACCGCGCTGGGCGATGTGGTCAACGTGGCGAGCCGCATCGAGGGCACGAACAAACAGCTGGGCACGCGCACGCTGATCTCGGAGGCGACGTTCGAGGGGCTGGACGGGCGACTCGCCACGCGGCGGATCGAGGAATCGATCGAACTGCGCGGCCGGCAGACGCGCATGGTGCTGTACGAGCTGCTGGAGCCGCCAGACCCCGCTACTTCTGCGAACCCTTGACCCTGCGCGCGAACGCTTCCAGCCCATCGACGGTGATCTGGATGTGCCGCTCGAAGCTGCTGTCCAGCGGCACCGTGGTGCCGTTGTCCCAGCGCACGATGAAGGCGTTGTTGGCGAGCAGCGGCAGGTTGCGCGCGAGCACCGGATGGTCGAGCGGGCGGATGGTGTGGACGCGCTCGCGAAGCTCCTCGGCCCAGGCCTGGGTGTTGTCGGCGGGCAGGGGGGAGAACTCCATCGTCAGGAAACCCAGCATCGCCGCGATCACGCAGTTGTAAGCCTCCAGCAGCGACTGGCCTTCGAAGCCGGCCTCCGTCAGCGCCTCCAGCACGCCTTCGACCAGTTCGGTCTGCAGGCTGCCGTTGGACACCAACTGCGCGCCCAGCAACTGCGCCACGTTCGGATGACGACGCACCGTGGCGCGGCAGCGGCGGAACAGTTCGGCGATCCATTCCTGCCAGAGCAATTCCGTCGGCGGGGTGACCTCTGCCATCACCGTGGCGGCGACCTCGGCGAGCAGCGCTTCGCGCGTGCTGACGTGCCAGTGCACCGTCGCCGGATACACGCCGAGCTTGGCCGCGATCTCCCGCATGCTGAAGGCGCCCAGGCCGAATTCGTCGATGTGCGCGAGCGCGGCTTCGGCGATGAGCCGTTTCGAGAGCGCGCCGCCGCCGGTGGGACGACCGGCGGTCTTGGGTTTGGGCGCGGGGGCGGTCTTTTTCATGGAGGAAATGGCGTTGTGCGGCGGGCGAATTGATTGTATAAACATTATTAATTGAGCAGTGATCAATTAATCAGGCCAAAGCGCCAACCCACCTTCAAGGACCGTTCCATGACCGACGCCGCCATCGACCAAGCCCTCGCCGGGGCGCATCAACGCTTTACCGAAGGCAATCCCGAGAGCCGGCGCCGTTTCGACGAGCAGACGCGCTACATGCCCGGCGCCAACACGCGCTCGGTGCTGTTCTATGCGCCGTTCCCGCTCACCATCGCCAAGGGCGAGGGGGCAGCGCTCTGGGATGCGGACGGTCATCGGTATGCCGACTTCATCGCCGAGTACACGGCCGGCGTCTACGGCCACTCGGCGCCCGAGATCCGCGATGCCGTGATCGAGGCGATGCAGAGCGGCATCAACCTCACGGGCCACAACCTGCTCGAAGGCCGCTTGGCAAGGACCATCTGCGAGCGCTTTCCGCAGATCGAGCAGCTGCGCTTCACCAACTCGGGCACCGAGGCGAACCTGATGGCGCTCACGGCCGCGCTTCACTTCACGGGGCGCCGAAAGATCGTGGTGTTCTCGGGCGGCTATCACGGCGGGGTGCTTGGCTTCGGCGACAAGCCTTCGCCGACGACCGTGCCGTTCGACTTTCTCGTGCTGCCCTACAACGATGCGCAGCGCGCGAGCGAAGAGATCGCCAGGCACGGCCCGGAGATCGCCGCCATCCTGGTCGAGCCTATGCAAGGTGCGAGCGGATGCATTCCGGGGCGCCTAGATTTCCTGCAGGCGCTGCGGGATGGCGCAACGAAGGTCGGTGCGCTGCTGGTCTTCGACGAGGTGATGACCTCGCGCCTTGCACCGCAGGGGCTGGCCAACAAGCTGGGCATCAAGTCCGATCTCACGACGCTGGGCAAGTACATCGGCGGCGGCATGTCGTTCGGCGCCTTCGGCGGACGCGCAGACGTGATGGCCCAGTTCGACCCACGCACCGGCGCGCTCGCGCATTCGGGCACGTTCAACAACAACGTGATGACGATGGCGGCCGGGTATGCGGGGCTCACGAAGCTGTTCACGCCCGAGGCGGCCGGTGCGCTGGCCGAACGCGGCGAGGCGATGCGCGCGCGGCTCAATGCGTTGTGCGGCAAGGAGGGCGTGGCGATGCAGTTCACCGGCGTTGGCTCGCTGATGAATGCGCATTTCGTCGGCGGTGAGGTTCGGCGCGTGGCCGATCTGGCGGCAGTTGACGGGCGCCTGCGTCAGTTGCTGTTCTTCCACCTGCTGAGCCGGGGTATCTACACGTCGCCGCGCGGCTTCGTCGTGCTCTCGCTGCCGGTGACAGACGCGGACATCGACGGCTACATCGCCGCCATCGGCAGCTTCATCAGCGAGTACCGCGCGCTGTTGTCTAGCGCGAAGTAGCCACGCCCAGCAGCTCGTGCAGCCGCGTGCTGGTGGTCGTGTACTGCAGCGGCACCGCCTTGCCCGGGAACACGATGGCGGCGGCGCCCCAGGCCGCCAGCGTGGCTTCGTGGAAGCCGCAGACGATGAGCTTCTTCTTGCCGGGGTAGGTGTTGATGTCGCCCACAGCGAACACGCCGCGCTCGCGCGTTTCGTACTTCTCGGTGTCGACGGGCACCTGCTTGCGCTCGAGCTCCAGGCCCCAGTCGGCGATGGGGCCGAGGCGCGGCGAGATTCCCAGGCAAGCGACCAGCGCGTCGAGCGGCAGGTCGACGGTCGTGGCATCGGGCGTGGTGATCTGCAGTTGCTTGCCGTCGAAGGCGGTTGGCTGGCCGACCTTGAAGGTCAGCTTGCCGGCGGCCACGAGGGCGCGCATCGCGGTGATATTCGCTTCGCTGGCCTGGAAGCCGTCACGGCGATGGACCAGCGTGACCTGCCTAGCGATGGCGGTGAGCGCAACGACGGTTTCGAGTGCAATGTCGTCACCGCCATTCACCACCACCGTCTGCCCCGCAAAGCGGTCCAGCGATTCGGGGTGATAGAAGAGGGACGTGCCTTCGAACTGCGCGATGCCGTCGACCGTGATGCGTTTGGGCACGAAGGCGCCGACGCCGGCCGCGATGAACACCGTCTTCGCGAGGAACGCCTTGCCGGCCGACGTGGTCAGCAGCAGCCGATCGTCGGCCTGGCGAGCGAAGGTGGCGACCTGCTCGCCGAAATGAAACTGCGGCTTGAACGGCACCACCTGCGCGAGCAGCGACTGCGCAAGATCGCGCCCGCTGGTCACCGGCGTGCCGGGAATGTCGTAGATCGGCTTGTCGCCATAGAGCGCCACGCACTGGCCGCCCGCGGCGGGCAGTGCATCGACGATGTGGCAGGAGATTTCAAGCAGGCCCAGTTGAAAGGCCTGGAACAGCCCGACAGGGCCTGCACCGACGATCAGCGCGTCGGTTTCGATGGGGGCAGGCAGCGCGCTCAGCGCACCAGCTCCCCGACCTTGTCGGTCTTGTCTTTCCATTCCTCAGCGTCGGGGAGAGCGGGCTTGCGCTTGGTGATGCTCTTCCAGCCATCGGCCAAGGCAAGCTCGGCATTGATCTTGATGAAGGCGATCTGGTTGGCCGGAAGGTCTTCTTCGGCGTAGATCGCGTTGACCGGGCACTCGGGGATGCAGACCGCGCAGTCGATGCATTCGTCCGGGTCGATCACCAGCATGTTGGGACCTTCGCGGAAGCAGTCGACGGGGCAAACGTCCACGCAGTCGGTGTATTTGCAACGGATGCAGGCTTCGGAGACGACGTGTGTCATTTGTCTTTTGAACGTCAGTTTGATCGGGGAAAACCCCAGATTTTAGGCCTTTGCGGCGGCGGGCTGCACGAGAACGGCAGCAGCGGTCTTGTGAGAGGCGGTATCGACCAGCACCAGCGAGCCCAGCGCACGCGATTGCGTGAAGGGCAGCACGGCCAGCGGCTGCTGCAGCGCGAGCACCACATCGCCGATCGAATTGGCTTCCAGCTGCGTCGCCGGCTCCGATTCGAGCGTGGTGATGTTCACCCGATCGACGATGCGCGCCACCTTCGCCTTGACCCAGCGATGGCCCTGCAGCGCCCAGTACACGCGGCCAGCGACCAGCGGCTCGTCGTCCAGCCAGGCCACGGTGGCGGTGATCTCGCGCACCGGCTCGAAGGCGCCGGGCGCCAGCAGCCAGTCGCCGCGCGACACATCGACCTCGCGGTCGAGCACGATGCCCGCGCTGTGGCCCGCATGCACCGACTTCGGCTGGCGCGTGTGGCTCAGCACCTGCGCAACGGTGGCGGTCTGGTTGCTCGGGAGCACCGTCACGCGCTGGCCGGGCTCCACATGGCCCGAGGCGACGCGGCCCCAGAACACGCGGCGGCCCTGCGAGGTGTCGGCGGAGGAAGAAAACTTCTCCACCCATTGCACCGGAAAGGCGAAGGGCACGGCCTCGTCCTGCGCCGTGACCGGCAGGTCTTCGAGCAGCGCGAGCAGGCTGGGGCCTTCGTAGCCGACCCAGTCGGCATGGCGCGTAGCCACGTTCCAGCCCTTGAGCGCGGAAATCGGCACGATGCCGGCCACTTGCACGCCGGCCGCTTCGGCAAACGCGTTCAACGCCGTCGAGATGCGCTCGAAAGCCAGGCCCGCGTCGTCGATGGCGTCGAGCTTGTTGACTGCGAACACGATCGACTGCACGCGCAGCAGATGGCACAGCAGCGTGTGGCGGCGCGTCTGCGGCAGCAGCTCGCGCTTGACCACGGTGCCGTCTTCCACTTCGGCGGCCCAGGCCAGCTTGGTCGCATCGACCAGCACCACGGCGGCATCGGCGGCCGAGGCCGCGGTGACCATGTTGCGGGTGTACTGCTCATGGCCCGGCGCGTCGCCGATGATGAACTTGCGCTTGGCGGTCGAGAAGTAGCGGTAGGCCACGTCGATCGTGATGCCCTGTTCGCGCTCGGCCGAAAGACCGTCGGTGAGCAAGGCGAGGTCGGTTTCGCCGCCGCGCTGCACGCCGGCGAGCTGGTCCTGCAGCACGGTCTTGCTGTCCACCAGCAGGCGGCCGATGAGCGTGCTCTTGCCGTCGTCGACCGAGCCGCAGGTGATGAAGCGCAGGGCGGTGCCGGTGTCGCCGTGATTGTCCCCGCCCGTTCGGGCTGAGCTTGTCGAAGCTGCGCGCGGCACTTCGACAGGCTCAGTGCGAACGGACATCGGGGTTGCGTTGGCGGTATTCGTCGCGCTCATCAGAAGTAACCGTCTTTCTTGCGTTTTTCCATGGATGCTTCGGAGGTCATGTCGTCCATCCGGGTGGCACCGCGTTCGCTGACATCGACCGTGAGCGTTTCGATCACCACGTCGCCCGCATCGGCCGCGAGGCTCTCGACCGGGCAGGTCGTCGTGATGTCGCCCACGGTGCGAAAGCGCACGTCGCGCACCTGCACCGTTTCGCCGTCGCGCGGCGGGGTCAGTTCGGTTACCGGCACCAGCAGGCCACGGCGTTCGACCACTTCGCGCTTGTGCGTGTAGTAGATCGACGGCAGGCCGACGTGCTCGCGCTCGATGTACTGCCACACGTCCAGCTCGGTCCAGTTCGAGATCGGGAACACGCGGAAGTGCTCGCCTGGGGCGAGGCGCGTGTTGAACAGCGTCCACAGCTCGGGACGCTGGTCCTTGGGCTGCCATTGGCCGAAGGAATCGCGGTGCGAAAAGATGCGCTCCTTGGCGCGCGCCTTTTCCTCGTCGCGGCGGGCGCCGCCGATCAGCGCATCGAAGCGGAATTCTTCAATCGCTTCGAGCAGCGTCACCGACTGGTGCGCGTTGCGCGATTCGCCCGGATGGGCGAGACGCACGGTGCCGCGCGCCATCGAGTCCTCGACGCTGCGCACGATGAGTTCGGCGCCCAGTTCCTTCGCGCGCTGGTCGCGGTAGGCCGTCACTTCGGGGAAGTTGTGGCCCGTGTCGATCATCAGCAGCGGGTAGGGAATGCGGCCGGCGCCGAACGCCTTCTCCGCGCACTTCAGCAGCACCAGCGAATCCTTGCCGCCCGAGAACAGCAGGGTGGGGCGCTCGAAGGCGGCCGCCACTTCGCGCAGGATGAAGATGGTTTCTTCCTCCAGCGCATCGAGGTGCGTGTTGGACAGGTGGGACAGGTCCGCCGGCGACAGCAGCAGTTCGGTTTCGGTTCGGGCGTTCATCGGGTGAGGGCTGGATTCAGAGGGTCGGTGAAGCGTTGGCGCTCAATGCGCGATATGCAATCCGCACTCGCGGTTGTCTTCGCCCTTGGTCGGGTCCACGTAGTCGAAGTTGTTGGGCAGGCCGTGTGCCGTGCAGTACTCGTACAGATCCTTGGACGACCAGTGCAGCAGCGGCGCGACCTTGATGAGGCCGTCCGGGTTGACGCTGACCGGGTCCATCTGCGCGCGCACGGCCGTGTCGGTCGCCCGCAGCGCGGTGAACCACACCTTGGGCGCCGTCTCGCGCAGTGCGCGAGCAAAGGGCTCCAGCTTCACTTCTTCGGTGAAGGCGGCATGGCGCGGATCGTCGAGCGCGGGCGTCGGGCCTTCCACTGCTTCGCGGTGCGCGCGCGAGCGGCGCGGCAGGTAGATGTGCAGGTCCAGGCCCAGCTGCTTGGTCACCTCATCGGCAAAGCGGTAGGTGGCCTCGGTGTTGTAGCCGTTGTCCATCCAGATCACCGGCACATCGCGCTTCGCACGCGTGACCATGTGCAGGATCACCGCCTCGAACGGGCGGAAGTTGGTGGTGATGATCGAAGGCTGGCCCAGGCCGATCGCCCAGTCCACCAGCCCTTCGGCGTTGCGGCCGAGGTCGGTGTTGATGCGCGCGAAGTCGATGTCGGTGGCGGTGGCGGTGCTCATGTCGGATGTCTTTTTGCAGCTCAGTTGCCGGCCACGAAGTGCGGTGCGGTCTTCACTGCATCGCCCTGATAGAAGGCCGAGAAGCGGTCGAACTGGCGCTGTGCGTCGGAAGCGTCCACGCCTTCTTTCAGCACCGCGCTCGAGAAGCCCGTGCGCTCCATCTGCACCAGCTGGTCGATGAGCACGTCGCCCGTCGCACGGATGTCGCCCGTAAAGCCGAGCCGGCGACGCAGCAGGAAGGCCTGGCTGTAGGCGCGGCCGTCGGTGAATTTCGGAAAGTGCAGGTCGATGCGTTCGATGTCGGCCAGGCACACCTCGATGGCGAGCGGATCGGCATCGTTGGCGAGCTGCAAGACCTTAGGGTCGCCGTCATCGATGTGCTCTTCGGCCGAGAGGATGTTCAGCGTCTTGTTCATGCTGCTTCCTCCACCTTGAATCGCGCACCGTTGGCCGCGGCCTTGAACGGATCGGGCCCGACGCGGCGCAATGTGTCGATGAAGGTCTCGCCCGACACGCGCGTGTCGCGGTAGGTGGTGAGCACGGCCTCGATCACGCCCGGCACTTCGGCCGCCGAGAACGAGGGGCCCACGGCCTTGCCGGCCACGGGCGCGCCGCTGAGCGCGGAACCGTCGGAGCCGCCCAGCGACACCTGGTACCACTCCTTGCCGTCCTTGTCGACGCCCAGGATGCCGATGTGGCCGCTGTGGTGGTGGCCGCAGGAGTTGATGCAGCCGCTGATGTGCAGGTCGATTTCGCCCAGGTCGTCGAGCTCGTCGAGGTCTTGATAGCGCTCGGTGATGGCTTCGGCGATGGGGATGGAACGCGCATTGGCCAGCGAGCAGAAATCACCGCCGGGGCAGGCGATCATGTCCGTCAGCAGGTGCACGTTGGCGCTGGCAAAGCCGGCGGCGCGGGCGGCGAGCCACAGCGCGTGCAGGTCTTCGGCATGCACCCAGGGCAGCACCACGTTCTGGTCGTGCGTCACGCGGGCTTCGCCGGCGGAGAAGCGGTCGGCCAGTTGCGCGAGCGTGTCGAGCTGGTCGGCATCCGCATCGCCGGGCGCCTGCTTCAGGCGCTTGAACGACAGCGTGACGGCGCGCAGCGCAGGGTTCTTGTGCGGTGCGACGTTGCGGGCGAGCCAGCGGGCGAACTGCACGTCGTCGGCCGCGTGGGTGCGCAGCTCGGCGTCGGTCTTCTCGGCGCTCTGCAGCACGCGGGTGGCCAGCGTCGGCGGCACGAAGGAGGCGGCCACGCGGTCGTACTCTTCCTGCGTGATGGTGTGCGGCGCGCCGTCGTGCTCGAGGATCTGCTTGTACTCGGCATCGACGTCGTCGATGTAGCGCTGGCCTTCGGCCTTCACCAGGATCTTGATGCGCGCTTTGTAGATGTTGTCGCGGCGGCCATAGCGGTTGTAGACACGGATCACCGCTTCGAGGTAATTCATGATCTGCTGCCAAGGCAGGAACTCGCGCAGCACGGTGCCGATGATCGGCGTGCGGCCCATGCCGCCGCCCACTTGCACGCGGAAGCCGATTTCTCCCGCTTCGTTCTTCACCACGTGCAGGCCCACGTCGTGCCAGCCGGTGGCGGCGCGGTCTTCGGTGGCGCCCGTGATGGCGATCTTGAACTTGCGCGGCAGGAAGGCGAACTCGGGGTGCAGCGTGCTCCACTGGCGCATGATTTCCGCGAACGGGCGCGGATCGGCGATCTCGTCGACGGCAATGCCTGCGCGCTCGTCGCTCGTGATGTTGCGGATGCAGTTGCCGCTGGTCTGGATGCCGTGCATGTCGACCGAAGCCAGCAAGTCCATCACGTCGGCCGACTTGGCGAGCGGAATCCAGTTGTACTGGACGTTCTGGCGCGTCGAGAAGTGGGCGTAGTGGGTCGGGAGCTTGTGGCTGCCCATGCCGCCCTGGATTTCAATGGCCTTGCGGTAGACCTCGGCTTCGGGCTCGTCGTATTCGCGGGCAATCCTGGCCAGCACGCGCAGCTGGCGGCTGGAGAGCTCGCCATAGGGCACGGCCACGCGCAGCATCGGCGCATAGCGCTGGACGTACCAGCCGTTTTGCAGCCGCAGCGGGCGGAACTCGTCCTCGTGCAGGCGGCCCTTTTGCCAGCGCTCGAGCTGGTCTCTGAACTGGGCGGCCCGTTGGTGAACGAACTGGCGATCGAATTCTGTGTATTGGTACATCGTGCGTAAGTCTTGTCTTGAAGTGCGGTGCGTCCAGCGCGCCAGCAAGAAGCCGGGATTCTGAAAGCGGGCCTTATGGAAACAAACTATTTTTTGGTTCGCGCTTTATGCGGATAAGCTAATTCACCAATGGCCATGCGGGTTTGCGGGCGGTTGGATGCTTATTCTGGATAAGGGCGAGTGGGGCGGAAACCCGGTTTCCGGGCCCGTGGATTTTAGGAACCGCTGAGCTTCTTACGCATTGATCTGGCTTTCTTTCCCGAGGCCGGGTCACGCCCCGGCGGGCGACTTACTTTCTTTTGCTTCGCCAAAAGAACGTAAGCAAAGAAAAGGCGACCCCACTGTCTGCGACCCTTCGCTGCGCTACGGGCAACCTGCGGTGCTCGCGGTTCGCGGGGTCTCGCAGAACTCGCTTCGCTCAAACAGCTGCGAGCCCTGATCCGCGAACCGCTGCGCTCCTCGGCGCAGCCAGAGGGGGGTGGGCACCTAACGGGCCATCGCTTTGCTCGGCTTGCAGTCGGGCCTTTGCTTCGCTCGGCCGTGGTGCCCCCGCCCCGGCTCTCCCCCGGGAGGGGAGGGAGAAAGACAAGACATGCGACACCGGGCCTGATGCATTGCTCCTTCCCCTCCCGGGGGAAGGCTGGGATGGGGGCACGACGGCGCTCGCTGCACAGCTGCGCCTCATCGAGCGCCGCGTGCCCCCACCCCAACCCTTGTATGTAGCAAAGTAGCGCTTGGCCGGCACAGGCCGATCGACCCAGGGTAGGCCTTCATGGTCATACCGAGGGGGAGCGAGGGTCGTGCCGGCCGACCTCGGTTCGTAGTGAACAGACAGCCCGAACGGTTGTGAGGTCTGAGAGACCGCATCGAACACAAGGAAGGGCGCTGTGTCATGAACGACGAAATCTTTATCGGTATCGACGTATGCAAGGCCTGGCTGGACGTGGCACAAGTGCCCGCCTTGGCTGCAGGTGAAGCCAGTGCATTTGCTTTGCGCGTGGACAACGAGGATGGTGCCCGTGCCGTTCTCGTGGAGCAACTCAAACGGCTGCGACCCACGCTGGTGGTGCTGGAAGCCACGGGTGGCTTTGAAACTGCGCTGGCAAGCCAGTTGTGCCTGGCCGGCGTTCCCGTGGCGGTGGTCAATCCGAAGCGGGTGCGCGACTTTGCCCGCGCCGCGGGCATCCTGGCCAAGACCGACAAGCTGGACGCGCAGGTGCTTGCGGTATTTGCCCAACGCATGCGCCCGCAGGTGCATGCACTGCCTGACGAGGCGCAGCAGGAACTTACCGAGCTGGTGGACCGGCGCGCGCAACTGGTGGCGATGCGAGCGCAGGAGAAGGCGCGCCTGACCACGGTCAAGCCGGTTGCGCGCAAGAGCGTGCGCGAGCACATCGCGTGGCTCGATGCACGCATCAGGCAGATCGAGCGTGACCTGGACGGGCGCTTGAAGGACTCGCCTCTGTATCGGCCCAAATACGACCTTCTGGACAGCGTGCCGGGCGTGGGACGGGTGACGATCACCACCTTGCTCAGCCGCATGCCCGAGCTGGGCACGCTGGAGAGAAAGCGCATCGCTGCGCTGGCGGGCGTCGCCCCGTTTGCCGACGACAGCGGCAAGCGCCGTGGCCAGAGGTACATCCAGGGCGGGCGCGCAGACGTGCGCTGCGTGCTGTACATGGCCGCGCTCAGCGCAGCGCGATGCAACCCCGTGATCAAGGCGATGTACGAGCGCCTGCGCGCTGCCGGCAAGCCCTTCAAGGTTGCCATCACCGCCTGCATGCGCAAGCTGCTCGTCATTCTCAACGCCATGCTCAAGTCCGAGCAGCCCTGGCGCACTGACCCGATTGCTCGGTAGGTATTGACACGGTTGCTCTCCCGGAAGGGGAGGGAGCCAATCCAAGCCGAGCGAAGCAAAGGCTCGTGAGGTGTTGAGCAGCCGAGCGCAGCGATGGCGTGCCGGTCCCCAAAGCCCTTCTGTATGCGCCGAGGAGCGGAGCGTTTCGCGGATCAGGGCTCGCCCTTGTTTGAGCGAAGCGAGTTTGGGCGAGACCCCGCGAAACGTGAGCACCGCAGGTTGCCCGAAGCGAAGCGCAGGGACGCAGACAGCAGGGTCGCCTTTTCTTTGCTTACGTTCTTTTGGCGAAGCAAAAGAAAGTAAGTCGCCCGCCGGGGCGAGACCCGGCCTCCGCCCTCAGCAGAGAAAAGCAGCTCAGCGCAGCATCGCCGACATCGCCGAACAGCAGTTCAGCATGCGCACGGCAGCTTCCACCGTGTCCGCACTGAAGCGCAAGGTCACGCCATCGACACGCTCGAACGTCGGCCACTGGCAAAACAGATCAGCCATCATCGGCGACTGAGTCCGCAGCGTGACCACCTGCGGCCCCTTGAACACCAACGGATTCGCCTTGCCACGCGCAGCCAGCGCTTCGACCACCCCAGCGCGAATCGCCTTGCGCGATTGCTCCGGCGAAAGCGACACGCCGCTGTTGAAACCAGTCGCCTTCTTCGTCTCCACAAACGTCGCATGCGGAAAGAGCGCCCGGTTCTCGGAGATGAACACGTCATCCCCGCTACCCATCACCACGGGCACGCCGTACTCGCCCGCAAGCGCCCCGTAGAGCCCAGCCTCGCCGAGCTCCTGCTCCCCCAGACGAATGCTCGCAAACGCAAAACTGTTGATCGTGTGCGCCAGGATGCCGCGCCCCTGCGCCCGCGAGTGGTAGCCGACCATGCAGACCGCCTCGACGCCGTCTTCCTCCACGCCCGCCACCATGCTCAGGTAGCGCGGCTTGCCCTGCACGACGCGGGAGCGCGCATCGAGCACATCGGGCGGCATGTTGCGAAAGCCGCCGTGCGAGTCGTTCACCAGCACCTCGGTAGCGCCCGCATCGAAGGCGCCGGCAATCGCCGCGTTGGCCTCGTGCGCCATCAGCACGCGGGCACGCTCGTACTCCGGGTTGCCGGCCCGCGCCTGCTCGTGGTGATAGACGCCTGCAACGCCTTCGATGTCGGTGGAGATCAGGACTTTCATGGGAGGGCGTGCACTTCTGCGGAAGAGAAAAGGGAAGAGGGCGGCAACACCTCGGACAGCGCCGCCCGGTGATTGCCATCGCGGCCCGTCACGGCCGTTGCGCGCCAGAGCGCATGAAGAATGGCCTGCTCGGTGCTGTCGGCAGCGGCCTGGAAGAGGCCATCGAGCAACCCGTCGTGCACCATCGCGATGGTCGGCATCGGGCGGTCGACGCGGTCGGGCACGGTGTAGGCGGTCGAGAAGGCCAGCACGATGTCGCCGCTGCCATGGCCGAAGACCGAGCCGGTGCGCGCGAGGCCCGCACCCGCCCGCAGCGCGAGGCGGCGCAGCTGGCGCGCATCGAGCGGTGCATCGGTCGCGACCACGATGATGATCGAGCCCTTCTCGGGCTCCTTGCATTCGGCCGTGGCCTGCTGCGCGGCCAGCCGCTCGCCGACCGCGTGGCCGGCCAGCACCAGTTGCGGCTGGCGCCCATAGTTCGCAAGCACGAGCGCACCCACCGTATGCACTTCGCCGCAGGGCGAGGACACGCGGCGCGAGGCACTGCCGATGCCGCCCTTGAGCTGGAAGCTCGACATGCCGCGCCCCGCGCCGACGGAGCCCTGCGCGAAGTCGGGGCCTGCGGCTTCGAGCGCCTGCAGGTAGTCGGCCTCGGTGATCGCGAGCCGCTGGATGTCGTTCAGAAAACCGTCGTTGCACTCGAAGACCAGCGGGTTCACCGTCGGAAGCGACCGGCCGCTCTCTGGGTTGCTCGCGATGCAATGCCGGATCTGCGCCGTCGCCACTGTGCCCACCGAGAAGGTGTTGGTCAGCGCGATGGGCGTTTCCAGCACGCCGAGTTCCGCGAGCTGCACGAGCCCGACGCTCTTGCCGAAACCGTTGAGCACCACGGCCGCGGCCGGCACCTTGTCGCGGAACGGATCGCCCGCGTGCGGGCGGATCACCGTCACGCCGGTCTGCACGGCGCCGTCATCCAGCGTCTGGTGGCCGACCGTGACGCCTTCCACGTCGGTGATGGCGTTGCGCGGGCCCTGGAGCAGGGTGCCGATGTAAGGCAGGGTGTTCGTCGAGGCCATGAAGAAAGGGCAAGTTACTCGCGGTCGATCTTCGGATCGAGCGCGTCGCGCAAGGCATCGCCCAGAAGGTTGAAGGCCAGCACGGTGAAGAAGATCGCCAGGCTGGGGAACAGCGCCACGTGCGGCGAGGTCACCATGTCGGCGCGGGCCTCGTTGAGCATCGCGCCCCACTCGGGCGTCGGCGGCTGCGCGCCCATGCCGAGGAACGACAGGCTCGCCGCCGTGATGATCGAGGTGCCCACGCGCATCGAGAAGTACACGACGATGGACGAGATCGTGCCCGGCAGGATGTGCCGCACGATGATGGTCCAGTCCGATGCGCCGATGCTGCGCTCGGCCTCGATGTAGGTCTGTTGCTTCAGCACCAGCGTGTTGCCGCGCACGAGGCGCGCGAAGGCCGGCACGCTGAACACCGACACCGCCACCACCACGTTGGTCATGCTGCTGCCCAAAATGGCGACCACGCCCAGCGCCAGCAGGATGCCGGGAAAGGCGAACAGCACGTCCGAGATGCGCATCACGATGCGGTCCCACCAGCCTTCGTAGTAGCCCGCGAGCAAGCCGAAGGCCGTGCCGATGAAGCCGCCCACCAGCACCGACAGAAAGCCCGCCATCAGCGAGATGCGCGCACCCGCGAGGATGCGGCTGAAGATGTCGCGTCCCAGCGGATCGACGCCGAACCAGTGCGTGGCCGAGGGGCCGCTGTTCAGCATGTCGTAGTCGAAGAAGTTCTCCGGGTCGAAGGGCACGATCCACGGTGCGAACACCGCGACGAACACCAGCAGCAACACGAAGATCGCGGCCACGATGCCCACCGGCTGCTTCTTGAAGCGGCGCCAGCATTCGCCCCAGGGCGTGCGGACCTTGCCGGCGTTCTGAAGCGTGGCGACCGGGGAGGTCGGAAGAATGGTTTCGGCAGGCACGCCGGAAGCTTGCGTCATGGCTGCTTGCTCACTTGTAGCGAATGGTGGGGTTGATGTAGCCGTACAGCACATCGACCACCAGGTTGATCAGAATGAACTCGAGCGAGAACAGCAGCACCAGCGTCTGGATGACGGGGTAGTCGCGCATCTGCACGGCGTCGACCAACAGACGCCCGAGGCCCGGCCAGTTGAAGACCGCCTCCACAAGGATGGAGCCGCCCAGCAGGAAGCCGAACTGCAGGCCCATCATGGTGACCACGGGGATCAGTGCATTGCGCAGCGTGTGCTTGAAGATCACCCGGGATTCGTGCACGCCCTTGGCGCGCGCGGTGCGCACGAAATCTTCCTGGATCACCTCGACGAACGAGGCGCGCGTGAAGCGGGCCATCACGGCCGCCACGGCGGCGCCGAGCGTGATCGAGGGCAGGATGTAGTGTTTCCAGGTCGCGGCGCCCACTGTGGGGAGCCAGCCGAGCTGCACGGAGAAGATCTGCATCAGCAGCATGCCCAATGCAAATGCAGGAAAGGAGATGCCCGATACCGCCAGCGTCATGCCGATGCGGTCCGGCCATTTGTTGCGGTACACGGCAGAGACGATGCCGATGCCCATGCCGAAGATCACGGCCCACACCATGCTGGTGATGGTCAGCATCACCGTCGGGAAGAAGCGTTCCGCGATCTCGGTCGACACCGGCCGCCGCGTGCGGATCGAGGTGCCGAAGTCGCCTTGCAGCATGTGGGTGAAGAAGCTCACGAACTGCTGGGGCAGCGGCTTGTCCAGCCCGAGTTCGGCGCGGACCATGGCCACGGTCTGCTCGTCGGCTTCCTGGCCGGCCGCAAGGCGCGCCGGATCGCCGGGCAGCATGTGGACGAACAGGAACACCAGCACGGCCACGATGAGCAGTGTGGGGATCAGGCCCAACAGTCGTTTGAGAAAGTAATTCAGCATGGGGTGCGGATGTCGCGTGCGGGCGGCAGCACAGTGCCGCCGCCCGCCGGACAGTCAGTCAGGAAACGAAGAATCAGCGATCAGTTCGACACCGCGACGGCGTCGATGTTGATGTTGCCGTCGGGCATCACGAACACACCCGAGAGGCGCTTGGCATGCGCCGACAGGTTCTGTTCCGTGACCATAGGCACGCGCGGCAGGTCCTTGCGGATCTCGTCCTGTGCGGTCTTGTAGAGCGCGGTGCGCTCCTTTTCGTCGACGGTCACCAGTGCCTTGGCCAGTGCGTTGTCCACCACCTCGCTCTTGTAGAACGACATGTTGTTCAGCTTGGGCGCCCAGGCTTCCGAGGCGAACAGCGGACGCAGGCCCCAGTCGGCTTCACCGGTCGACGACGACCAGCCCGTGTAGTACATGCGGACCTTGGCCGTCTTCGGATCGGGCCATGCATCGACCTGCTCGGTGCGCTGGCCCACTTCGAGCGCCTGCACCTGCAACTTGATGCCAATCTGCGCGAGCTGCTGCTGTACGAACTGGATCGTCTTCTGGCTGGTCGTGTTGTTGTAGGCGCTCCACAGCACCGACTCGAAGCCATCGGGGTAGCCGGCTTCCTTCATCAGCTCCTTGGCCTTCTTCAGGTCGTAGGGAATGGGGGCCATCTTTTCGGCGTACTTCACGCCCTGCGGCACGATGCCCTGGGCGGGGAATGCATAGCCGCCGAAAGCGACCTTGGACAGCGCTTCCTTGTTGATCGCATAGCCGATGGCTTCGCGCACCTTCGGGTTGTCGTACGGCTTCACCAGCATGTTGAAAGCCAGGAAGCGCGTGATGATCGAAGGCGACGCCACCACTTCGAGCTTGTCGCTCTTCTTCAGCAGCTCGGCCTGCTCATACGGAATGGGATACGCGAAGTCGGCTTCGCCGGTCTGCAGCATCGCGGCGCGCGTGTTGTTCTCGAGCACCGGCTTCCATTGCAGGTTGTCGATTTTCGGATAGCCCTTCTTCCAGTAGCCGTCGAACTTCTTGGCCTTGACGGCTTCGGTCTGCTTCCACTCCACGAATTCGAAGGGGCCGGTGCCCACGGGGTGGAAAGCGATGTCCTTGTTGCCCCACTTCTTGAGCGCGGTGGGCGAAATCATCGCGGCCGAGGCGTGGGCCAGCGAGTTGATGAAGGGGCCGAAGGGCTCCTTGAGCGTGATGCGCACGGTGGTCGGGTTCAGCGCCTCGACCTTGCCCACGCGGTTGAACTGGTTGTAGCGAAGGAGCTTGTTGTCCTGGTTCAGCACGCGGTCGAGCGTGAACTTCACCGCTTCGGCGTTGAAGTCGGTGCCGTCGTGGAACTTGACGCCGCTGCGCAGCTTGATGGTGTAGACCAAACCGTCCTTCGACACGTCGTAGCTCTCGGCGAGCACGTTCTGCACCTTCAGGTCCTTGTCGAACTGGAACAGGCCTTCATAGAAGGACTTGGTCACCGCCGTGGTGATGGTGGTGTTGGTGTTGTACGGGTCCAGCGTCTCGGGCTGGTAGCCGATCGACAGCACCACGTCTTTGGAGGCCAGGGCGGTGCCCGATGCAGCCAGTGCCGCCAGGCCCAGCAGTGCGGATGCCCATCGCAGGGAGGAAGAAGATTGCTTCATGGAAGAACTCCAGTCGGTTCGTGGATAAAAAAGCAGGAGGGCCTGCGGGTAAGAAACGGTTTCGAGATCAGGAAATCAGAAGGCGCCGCCAATCGCGTGGCGTGCAACGAAATGCCCGGGCGCGACCTGCACCAGCGGCGGCACATCGGGCTCGTCGCCCACCGCGCGGATGGGGCTCGGGATCTCGCCTTCGAGCAGCGCGCGCGGCTTGTGGCGGCGCGACGGGTCGGCCACCGGCACCGCGGCCATCAGCTTGCGGGTGTAGGCGTGCTGCGGCGCTTCGAACACCGCGCGGCGCGGGCCGATTTCCACGATCTGGCCGAGGTACATCACGGCCACGCGGTGGCTGATGCGCTCGACCACCGCCATATCGTGCGAGATGAAAAGGAACGCGACGCCCAGTTCGCGCTGCAGGTCGAGCATGAGGTTGACGATCTGCGCCTGAATGGACACGTCCAGCGCCGACACCGATTCGTCCGCCACCACCACCTTCGGGTTGAGCGCAAGCGCGCGCGCAATCGCGATGCGTTGCCGCTGCCCGCCCGAGAACTCGTGCGGATAGCGCTGCGCTACTTCAGGCGGCAAGCCGACCTTCTGCAGGAGCCAGTCGACGCGCTGCTGCGCCTCGGCGCCCTTGGCGATGTTGTGGATCAGCAGCGGCTCCATGATCGAGAAGCCCACCGTCACGCGCGGATCGAGCGAAGCGAACGGGTCCTGGAAGATGAACTGGATGTTCCGGCGCAGCGCCTGCAGTTCGCGCGTGGGGAGTTCGCGGATGTTTTGCCCGCCGAACTCGATGGCGCCGCTCTGGCTTTCGACCAGGCGCAGCAGCGAGCGGCCCGTGGTCGACTTGCCGCAGCCCGACTCGCCGACCAGCGCCAGCGTCTCGCCGGGGTAGAGATCAAAGCTGATCTTTTCCACCGCATGCACGCGGCGCTTCACGCGGCCGAAGATGCCGCTGCGCACGTCGAAGCGCGTCACGAGGTCGCGCACGCGCAGGATCGGGCCGGCGTCGTCGCGCACGGTGGTCTGCGGCGTGGTGGGTGTGGAGGGCACCGCCTCGGGCGTGCCTTCGGTGCGCAGCAGTTCGAACTTGGCCGGCAGGTCCGTGCCCTGCATCGCGCCGAGCTTGGGCACGGCCGACAGCAGCGCCTTGGTGTACGGGTGCTGCGGTGCGGCGAACACGGTTTCGGAGGCGCCCGCTTCTACCTTGTCGCCGCGGTACATCACGAGCACGCGGTCGGCAATTTCGGCCACCACGCCCATGTCGTGCGTGATGAAGAGCACGCCCATGCGCATCTCCTTCTGCAGCTCGCGGATGAGCTGAAGAATCTGCGCCTGGATCGTCACGTCGAGCGCGGTGGTGGGCTCGTCGGCGATCAGCAACTGCGGCTTGCAGGAGAGCGCCATCGCGATCATCACGCGCTGGCGCATGCCGCCCGAGAGCTGATGCGGAAAGCGGTCGAGCACATTGCGCGCTTCGGGAATGCGCACGAGTTCGAGCATGCGCAGTGCCTCGGCGCGCGCGGCCGCGTTGCTCTTGCCTTGGTGGATGCGGATGGCCTCGGCGATCTGGTCGCCTGCCGTGAACACCGGGTTCAGCGACGTCATCGGCTCCTGAAAAATCATCGCGATGTCCGCACCGCGGATGCCGCGCATCGTGCTGTCGCGCGCCTGCGCGAGGTCGAGCACTTCGCCATTGCGGCGGCGAAACGCCATGCTGCCGCCGAGGATGCGCCCGCCGCCGTGTTCCACAAGCCGCATCAACGCGAGCGAGGTGACCGATTTGCCCGAGCCCGATTCGCCCACCACCGCGAGCGTTTCGCCATGGTCGACGT
Source organism: Variovorax paradoxus EPS (assembly GCF_000184745.1). Classification (NCBI taxonomy): domain Bacteria; kingdom Pseudomonadati; phylum Pseudomonadota; class Betaproteobacteria; order Burkholderiales; family Comamonadaceae; genus Variovorax; species Variovorax paradoxus. Next base: position 2,841,391 of record NC_014931.1, read on the forward strand.
GGAAGGACAGGTGCTTGACGGCATCGACGGTGCGCTCGGAAGTCGAGAAGCGCACCGTGAGGTCGTCGACGGCGAGAACGCGGCCGTCCGGCAGATTGAGGGCAGGGGAAGACATGGCTGTGCGAAAGAAAGAGGGGGCGTGGGCGTCAGGCGAAGATGGCTGTGATCGGCGCTTCGTCGCCGCGCGCGTGGCCGCGGTACATGCCTTCGGTGTTGAAGGCGAGGCTCAGGTTGCCGTGGCGGTCGACGGCGATCAGCCCGCCGGTGCCGCCGATGGCGGGCAGCGACTGGTGCACCACCGCGTGCGTGGCCGCTTCGAGCGTCGCGCCGCCGTAGGCCATGCGCGCGCAGATGTCGTGGGCGGCGGCCACGCGGATGAACATTTCGCCGCTGCCGGTGCAGGAGATAGCGGCCGTGCGGTCGTCGGCGTAGGTGCCGGAGCCGATGAGCGGCGAATCGCCGATGCGGCCGACGCGCTTGTTGGTCATGCCGCCGGTCGAGGTGGCGGCGGCGAGGTGGCCGTGCATGTCGAGCGCGACTGCGCCGACGGTGCCGAACTTCTTGTCTTCATCGAGCGGCGGCGTCATCGCGGCGCCTTCGTGGTCGGTGACCACCCGGCCGGTGTCGCGCACGCGGTAGAGCTGCTGGCGGCGCGCCTCGGTCGAGAAGAAGAACGGCTCGACCATTTCGAGCCCGCGATCGCGCGCGAAGGCTTCCGCGCCCGCGCCGGCCAGCAGCACGTGCGCGCCGTCTTCGAGCACGGCACGCGCGGCGCGCACCGGGCGGCGAACGTGGCACACGCCGGCGATGGCACCGGCGGCGAGCGTCGCGCCGTCCATCACGGCAGCGTCGAGTTCGTGCGTTTCCTCGTGCGTGAAGACCGCGCCGTGCCCTGCGTTGAACAGCGGGCACTCTTCGAGCAGCTCGACCGCGAGGCAGGTTGCGTCGAGCGCGGAGGCACCCTTGAGCAGCGCGGCTTGCGCGGCACGCACGATGTTCTGCAGCGCGTCGTGGTACGCCTGCGCCTGCGCGGTGCTGGTCGTGGCGGCGCTGATGGTGCCGGCACCGCCGTGGATGGCGATGACGGGCGTGGTGTTCTTCATCGGGGAGCTTTCTTCTTTTTCTTGGCCGTGCCGTTCAAGGCTGCGGCGTCGGATGTGGCGGCGGTGCGCGCGGCGATGCCGTCGATGCGCGGCAGCCCGTTCGCGCCGTGCAGCCAGGGCCGCAGCACCTGCAGCGTGCGGCGGGCGGACTGCACAGGGTCGGGCGCCCGCAGCGCGACGGCGCTGGTCAGCGCCTCGACCAGCGCAAGCACGCTGGTCTCGCAGTTCGGGCGGTAGTTGGTTTCGGTCTGGCAATAGAGCGCCACGTCGGCCAGCGGCGCCATCGGCGAGGTCGGCCGGTCGGTGAGCGCGATCACGCTGCAGCCTTGTTCGCGCGCGACCTGCGCGAGCAACACGGTGTCGGTCAGGTAGCGCGGAAAGGTGAGGCCGATGAACACGTCCTCCGGCCCCGCGTGCATCAGCGCGCGGGCCGCATGCGTGACGCCGCTCACGCCCGGCAGCAGGCGCACGTCGCGGCAACTGCTGTCCAGTCCGTGCTGCAGCAGGCCCGCGAGCCAGCCGCTCGCGCCGAAGCCCGCGATGTAGACCGAGCGCGCCTTGCCGATGTGTTCCACCGCGGCCTCGCAGGCGGCGTAGTCCAGCGTCTGGCGCGTGGCTTCGATGTTGCGGCGGCTCTCGTCGAGCGCGGTCGCGAACACCTCGGCCACCGTGCTCGGATGCTCGAGATTGCCGCGCAGCCGCTCCACCGGCGCCACCAGCGACTCGAAGCCGCGCACGAGCTCGGCGCGGAAGGTGGCGTAGCCGTCGAAGTCCAGCGCGCGGGCGAACCGGTTGGCCGTGGCCACGGAGACGCCCGCGGCGGTTGCGAGTTCGTCGATGGGCAGCGTGGCGACCTGCAGCGGGTGCTCCAGCACGTAGTCGGCCACCTGCCGGTGCGAACGCGTCAGCCGCGGCAAAGCCTGCGCAATGCGCTGGGCCACGGTGGTGCCTGGGGTGTCGACAGGGGTGCTCATGAAGGTGCGGAGGAGCCCGAAAGTGTGCGGTTTTTGAAAACTGATTTACAAATATAAGTCAGGACGGAAAATTTTCTGTCATTTTTGATCGAGTTCGCAAGGAACGGGCCAGCGGCGGAGGGGTTTGGGAAAGTGGTGAGAGCGTGGTTTCTCCTCTGGGAGCGCGGAGGCTGGGTTCGCCCGAGGTTCGACTTCTAGGTGTTTTCCCGAGAAGGCCGCGGGAACGCATCGGCTCGCCCCCTCAGAATCGAATGATTCCGAGGGGGAAGCGATGACAGAGGAACAAAAGACGCTTGATCGCGGTTCGGCGCTGGGCGCACGAATCCTGAAGGTCGATCACGCCGGCGAGCAGGGCGCAGTGAACATCTACAGGACGCAGATATTCATGGCGCGATGGACCGCGCCTTCGCTGGTGCCCGAACTGCGCGAATTCAAGTCCCACGAGGAGGGGCACAGGGCCTTGTTCGCGGCAGAACTGCAGCGCCGAGGTGTTCGGCGCTGCCGCAGCTATTGGCTATGCGGCATCGGCGGCTGGGTACTTGGTCTGCTCACAGGGCTTCTTGGCCGGCATGCGATTTCGGCGACCACCGTGGCTGTCGAGCGCGTGGTGCTCGGGCATTTGAAGGCGCAGTTGCACGAACTGGCGGGGAAGGACGAAGCGGCTGTCCGAGTCATTTCGCAGATCGTCGAGGAAGAGCAACTGCATCACGACCAATCCGCATCGCACGTGCGGTCGAGCCATGTCTGGACGCGTGTGCTGAGTCCTGTGGTCGCGCTATCGACTGAGACCGTCATATGGCTGGGGATGCTCTGACGAGCGTGCGAGGGCGCCGATAGGTGTCGGAACCGGTCGGAGATACACTGCCCGCCGCACGTCAAAAAAGGCGTGCACGGGATTGGCGTCCCAATACACCCCTGCGACGAAAGCCGCAGATTTCTCCGCAGAGACTCTGCGGCTTCGTCGTTCGTGCCTCCAGTTTTTGGCGGCTCGGGCGGGGAGCCGCAAGGCTCGCCGGTTCTCGCAAGGGGTGTCCGGTACGCCAACCCGTTCGAGTCGCCGCCTCCAATTGGCGTTGGATGTGGCGATTTATCAAATCAACACTCCTTGGAGGCCATATGGCCGTATCCCCCGGCGCTAACGCGCAATCTACAACTGCTTCTCGGGCGAATGGCATCGCTTTTGACCCGACGAAAAACACCGTCGAATCTCTGGCGTTACAGGCCTGCGACGACACCGAAAGTCTTCGAGAGGTGCACAGCGCTTACGCGTGCCTCGAGAAGCTCATCGTGCCGCTCGAACTGGGCGACACCGAAGAACTGAATCCGACGCGCAGTGAACTGAGCGCATTGGTGCGCGTGATCAACGACGAACTGAACCGCCGCATCGAGGCGGTCGACAAGGCCGTTCATGCGGTGCATGCGGCGATGGTCCCGAGCGTGTTTGCGCCAAGCCCATCCGGCTCATAGGCGCAGCGCTACCGGCACATCGAATACCCGCCGGTCTCCAGATGAAAGTGGTCCCTGTGCGCCGCGTTGTAGTCGGGACCCAGCACGCCGTCGAAGAACCGGCAGGCGCCTCGATGCGCATCGCGCAAAAACAGGTCTTCCGGATCGCCCTTGCCCGACCAGTCGCGCCGCACCGTGATGCGGCGGCCATCGGCGAGCGTCAGGCCGGCCACGTCGAACGCATCCGCCGTCGCGTGCCGGCTGCGCGAGGCGCCAGGCACAGCGCCTTCACCCCGATTCACGTTGCGGCACGCATAGCTCCCCAGATGCTCGATGGCCACCACCGGCTCGCCGAAGCGCTGCTTCGCGGCCGGCTGCAGCGCGTGCTTCTCCCACATGAAGAAGGACAGCGCCATCGGGCAGCTCAGCGAAGGCGATGTGCCCAGGCGCACCCCGGCCGAGCGCAGGCGAACGGCATTCTCGAAGCCGCAGCCTTCGCCTGTCACGCGATCGGGCAGCAGGTCGTATTGCATGCCGGTTCGTGCGAGCGCAGCGAGGCAGCGCGTCGGTTCGCGGCGGGCGCGTGCGAGCTTGAAGCCGGTGAGCCAGTCGGGCTCGGCCATCACGTCGAGGGGCGCCCATGGATTGAAGCGCTCTGGAATGTCGACCGCGCCTGTCAGCACCGCCCACGCGCCCGCTGCAAGCGCTGCGCACAACGACATGCCGGCCCACAGGCCGCGGCGCGATGAAGGCGCGGAAGGTGCGGGCAGGGGGCCGCCTTCAGTGGCCGGCCGGAGGTCCGCGTCGGACGCCCCGGAAAGTGCCCGCTATCGACGGGCGGCCGTCGGGGGCGCCGCCGAACTCGGCGCGGCCGCCGTGCGCGCGGGCAATGCCGTGCAGCAGCAGCCGGCGGCGCACGCTAGAGAGCGCTGTGTCGGGCCGGTCGCAGCCGTGCGGTTCAGGCGATGCGCCGCCCGCGCAGACCGCGACGCGGAACAGGTCGCCTGCCACCTCGCTGACGACGATCACCCGCGCCGGCAGCCCCGAACCGGCGAGTTCCTCGAACGCGAGGTTCAGGAACTGCGCGATGCGCGCCGGGTCGCCGCGGCAGTCGCCGTCGCCCAGCCGGTCGTGCTCGAAGACCGTGCTGGCGGTAAAGGGCGCTTCGGCGTCGTCGATCGCCCGCCGGACCACCTCGTGCAGCGAAAAACGCTGCGTGGCGATCACGAGGTCCTTGCCCGCCGCGATCCGGCAGACGTCCGCCAGTTCCTCGGACCGCTCGATCGCACGGTCCGCCGCATGGTCCACATGGGCGAGCACCGCGTCGGGCTGCTGCCGATCGCCCCGGCGCGCAAGCAGTTCGATGCCCAGGCGGATGGCGGACAGCGAGTTGCGCACGTCGTGTACCGCAGCGCCGATCACGCGATCGAAGTCTTCCGTCGGCATCTGCGGCGCCTGGGCAGGCCCTGCCTGCAAGGGTCTCAGCGCATGCGCCGGAGCTGACCAATTCGACAGCGCCCATTCGACCGTCGACTGGCGCATGCCGACAGCGCGAGAGGGTGCCGGCGGCGCGGCGGGCGTGCATGGGATCAAGCGCGAATCCTCGTGCGGCGGCGTGTCAGGCATGGCGTTTCTCTGCAGGCCGTGGGGTGGTTCCGGAGCGCCGTCGCCGGCCGGTCCGTGATATCGAATGCCCGGACGGCAGGGGCCAGCGCATCGAGGCGCCATGGTGCTTGCTCGGCTGCCGGCGCGATGTCAGGTTTTGCAACACCGCTTGTAGGCGCATGCCGCGCCTGGGCACGGCGGCGTCATGCCGCGTCCTTCTGCATGAAGACACTCAGCGGATCTTCCGGATACCGCCCGAAGCGTTCGCGCCGCGCGTACCCCGAGCGCGCATAGAACGACAGCGCCGCCGGTTGGCTCACGCCCGTCTCCAGCCTGAACATCGCACAGCCCCGGGCCATCGCTTCCCCTTCTAGAAACGCCAGCAACTTGTCGGCGATGCCTTGCCCGCGGTTCTCCGGCCGCACGTACATCCGCTTCAACTCGCCATATTCAGGCTCGATGACGATGGCCGCACAGCCGATCGCCGTACCTGCTTCATCGCGTGCCACCGCGAACAGCACATTGGCCGCCGACAGCGCCGCAATGTCGATGCCGTAATGGCTCTCCGGCGGATACAGCGGCTTCTGGAACGCATCGAGGTCGTCGATGAGTTGGATCACGTCGGGCTGGTCGGGGTTTTCAATGGCGATTCGCATCGGCCGATATTACTTAGCCGAGTTCGACAAAGCCCGACGCGCAAAGGGGTTCAATGCCCCGGCGAACAATGACCCAACGGCGTGCCGGTCGGCGCGTCGCTTCATTCATTCTTCGAAGGAGTAGCACTTTGGAATATCGTCATCTGGGCAAATCGGGCCTCAAGGTCCCCGTGTTGAGTTTCGGCACCGGCACGTTCGGGGGCAAGGGCGAGTTCTTCAGCGCCTGGGGCAGCACCGACGTGGCCGAGGCGCGCAAGCTCATCGACATCTGCATCGACGCGGGCGTCAACATGTTCGACAGCGCGGACATCTATTCCGACGGCGCCGCCGAATCGGTGCTCGGCGAAGCCATCAAGGGCCGGCCGCGCGACAAGCTCATCCTCTCGACCAAGGCCACGTTCCGCAACGGCCCGGGAGCGAACGAGGCGGGGTCGTCGCGCCACCATCTCGTGCGAGCGGTCGACAGTGCATTGAAGCGCTTGGGCACCGACTACATCGACCTGTTCCAGCTGCATGGCTTTGACGCGAGCACGCCCGTCGAAGAGACCGTGTCCACGCTCGACGATCTCGTGCGCGCGGGCAAGCTGCGCTATGTGGGCGCGTCGAATTTCTCGGGCTGGCATTTGATGAAGTCGCTGGCCGTGTCGGAGCGCTACGGCTACGCGCGCTACGTGGCGCACCAGGCGTATTACTCGCTGGTCGGCCGCGAATACGAGTGGGAGCTGATGCCGCTCGCCCAAGACCAGGGCGTGGGCGCCGTGGTGTGGAGCCCGCTGGGCTGGGGCCGGCTCACGGGCAAGATCCGCCGCGGCCAGCCGCTGCCCGCCAACAGCCGACTGCATGTGACGGCCGACATGGGCCCGCCGGTGGCCGACGAGCTGCTGTACCGCGTGGTCGATGCGCTGGAAAAAGTCGCCGGGGACATCGGCAAGACGGTGCCGCAGGTCGCGCTCAATTGGCTGCTGCAACGGCCGACGGTGTCGAGCGTGGTGGTCGGAGCGCGCGACGAAACGCAACTGCGCCAGAACCTCGGCGCGGTGGGCTGGAACCTCACGCCCGCGCAGGTCGCCGAACTCGACGCGGCCAGCGCGGTGACGCGGACTTATCCTTACTGGCACCAGCAGGGGTTTCTGGAGCGCAATCCGAATCCGGTCTAGGCAGGATTCAAACCGAGCACCCACTGCTTGAAGTGCTCGAGCGCCCCGGAGGCCGGACGGCCTTCGGGGTACGCGAAGTAATAGCCCTGCGGCACATCGAGGTGCCGGTCCACGGGAATCACCAGCTCGCCGGTGCGCAGCTCGTGCTCGATGAGGATGCGCGGTGCAAGGCCCACGCCCATGCCCGCAGCCGTCGCGGCCACCACCATCGTGAAGAGCTCATAACGCGGCCCGCGCGAGGCGTGCACCGTGTAGTCCCAGCCCTGCTGCGCATACCAGTCGCGCCACGCATGCGCGCGCGTGCTCAGGTGCACATGGCGGCAGCGCTCGAAGCCCGCTTCGTCCCACGCACCGTTGGCATCGCGAAAGGCCGGGCTGCAGATCGGCACCATCTCGCCCTCCGAAAAGATCAGCCCGCCGCGCGTGTTGGGCCAGAACTGGTCGCCGAAATAGATCGCCGCGTCGTAGGCGTTTTCTTGAAAGGAGAAGGGCTGCGAGCGCGCCGACAGGTTCACCGTGATGTTCGGATGCTGCCGGCTGAAATCGGGCAGCCGCGGAATGAGCCATTGCGTCGCGAAGGTCGGCACCACGGCCAGCTCCAGCACGAAGCCCATGTCGTGGCCGGCGCTGATCTCCAGCGTGTCGCGGCGGATCTGGTCGAGGTGCCGGCGGATGCGCGCCGCGTACTCGCGGCCCACGTCGGTGAGCGTCAGGCGCCTTCGCACGCGCGAGAAGAGCGGCACGCCTAGCCGTTGCTCCAGCATTGCCACCTGCCGCCCGACGGCGCTCTGCGTCAGCGCCAGCTCGGCCGCCGCGCGGGTGAAGCTCCCCAGCCGCGCCGAGGCCTCGAAGGCCTGCAGCGCGCCCAGGTTGGGAATGTCTTTTCTCATCGCGCTATTCTGCGGGGCGCGCGCCCCTCCCTGCGCGCGCGCAGCCAGGAAAGGCATTTCATGCGTCGAGTGGTGATCATCGGCGGCGGGGCCATCGGCTCGGCCATCGCCTATTTCCTGACCAAGGACCCGGAGGCCGAGCCCTTCGAGGTCACGGTGGTCGAGCGGGACTTCTCGTACAAGCAGGCCTCATCGGCGCTGTCGGCCAGTTCGATCCGGCAGCAGTTCTCCACCGCCATCAACATCGAGATGTCGCTCTACGGCATCGACTTCTTCCGGCACCTCGGCGAGACCTTGCGCGTCGGCGACGACGTGCCCGACATCGGCCTCGTCGAGCCCGGCTATCTGTACCTGGCCTCGCCGGCCGGTGTCGATGTGCTGCGCGAGAACCATGCGATGCAGAAGGCGCATGCGGTGGACGTGGCGCTGATGACGGCCGAAGAGCTGAAGGCGCGCTTCCCGTGGATATCGACGGAGGGCGTCGAACTCGCATCGCTGGGTCTTTCGGGCGAAGGCTGGTACGACGGCTACAGCCTGTTGCAGGCCTTCCGCAAGAAGGCCGCATCGCAGGGCGCGCGGTACGTGCAGGCGCACGCGACCGGACTTCGCCGCAAGGGCAGCACCGTGACCGGTGTGCAGCTCGACACCGGCGAGACGGTCGAAGCCGACATCGTCGTCAACGCCGCCGGCGCCTGGGCCGCGAAGGTAGCGGAGTGGGCCGGCATCGACCTGCCGGTGCGCGGCCGGCGCCGCAGCGTGTTCAGCTTCTCGTGCCCCGAGGCGCTGCCCGGCTGCCCGCTGGTCATCGACACCTCCGGCATCTGGCTGCGCCCCGAGGGCCGCCAGTTCATCTGCGGCTTCGCACCGTCCGCAGACCAGGACCCCGACGACGCGCCGCTCGATGTCGAGTACGCCGCGTTCGACGAACTCATCTGGCCCGCGCTCGCCGAGCGCATTCCCGCCTTCGAAGCCATCCGCATGACCGGCGCCTGGGCCGGCTACTACGAGATGAACCTGTTCGACCACAACGCGATCCTCGGCCTGCACCCGGACTGCGACAACCTGTACTTCGCCAACGGCTTCTCGGGCCATGGCTTGCAGCAGTGCCCGGCGGCGGGGCGCGGCATCGCGGAACTGATCCGCTTCGGCGAGTACCGCAGCCTCGACCTCTCGCCGGTTTCGTTCGCGCGGATTCTCGAGAACAAACCGCTGCTCGAGAAGAACGTGATCTGAAGAGGCGGTGTCGTCTCAGCGAGGAGCCAACGCCGTGAACGGCTCTTGCTGGCCCCGTGCGGACTGCCGCTCATTGAGCACGGCGACGAGCTTGCCGCAGAAGAACGGAAGGCCGAAACAGCGATTGCACTCGCGACAGCGAAGCGCTCATTCAATGTGGATCCCGTTGCCGTGGCAAAGCCGGCACTCAAGTCCAATGGGCTGGCCGGGCAACAGGAGCCGGCGGAAGCGCTGTCCTTCGCGCACTGGGCGATGGTCGAATCGTTCAGGAAGAAGAAGTTCGATCCGCTGTCCAGAAAGCTGTCGGTAAAACTCGCGTTCTTGTAGCTTGCCGAGACGCGAAGCTTCCGTGGGTTTCTCCGCCGTACCGTCGCCCGGGTCATCGCACAGGCAGCGAACCCCAGCAGTGTCGCGGCGCGCAGCGCGCTGGCGGCCGCGGCGCGCATCAAGGCCCTGAAGCCGGCAATGCGCCGGTTGCTGGCGTGTCTTGATTGCATCGGCATGTCAGGAGCCCTCCGCAATGGACAGCGTGACGGTGCGAGGCGCGCCACGCCGCCATGAACACGGTGCATCGGAAGTCGCGAATGCAAGTTGGCCCGTGATCACGTCGCGCTGCCGGCAGGTCTCGATGCCGGCGGTCATACGGGTTAACACCTAAATATGGTTGGAGAAAAACTTCTACATTCCATTTAAATGTACTTTGATGTCAAAGTACAAAAAATCAATGAAGATCCCGGCACCATGCAAAAAGCGGTGACAGTGAAGGCCTTGGCAGCGGCGTACGAGCAGCGCCACATCACGCCGACGGAGGTCGCCGAGCAGTGCTTGGCGCGCGCCGAAGAAACGCGTGGCGTGTTCACGCAGATCACCGCTGCGCACGCACGGGCGCAAGCGGAGCAATCGACTGCGCGGTGGCGGGCTGGCGCGCCGCTCGGTCCGCTGGATGGCGTGCCCCTGACCTGGAAGGACCTGTTCGACATCGAGGGCACGCCCACCACGGCGGGATCCGGGCTGCTCGCGCATGCAGCGCCGGCCGAGGCGGACGCAACGCTCGTGGCCCATGCCGAGGCTGCCGGCATGGTCTGCATAGGCAAGACCAACCTGAGCGAGTTCGCCTATTCGGGGTTGGGGCTGAACCAGGCTTTCGGCACGCCGGTCAACCCGGCTCTCGGGGTGCGCGCGCGGGCGCCGGGCGGCTCTTCCTCGGGTGCGGCGCTGGCGGTTGCGCTCGATGTGGCGCCGATCGGCATCGGAACCGACACGGCCGGCTCGGTGCGAGTTCCGGCTGCCTTCAACGGTTTGATCGGCTATCGGGCCAGCAGGCATCGTTACGCGATGACGGGCGTGTTCGCGCTCGCGCCCTCGTTGGACACCGTCGGCCCTCTCGCACGCTCGGTCGAAGATTGCATCCTCATGGACGCGGTGCTCCAGGGCGGGCGCGGGAACGAAGGGCGCGAGGCGTTCGCCGGCACTGTCGATGAAGCCCGGCGTCTCCTCGCACAGCAGACCTTCGTGGTCGACCCGCGAATCCTGGAGAGCGACGGCGTCAGCGCCGCGGTGCGCAACAACCTGCTGGCGCAGATGCAGCAGCTTCGCGAAGCGGGCGCGGCGGTCGAGCACAGGGCGCTTTCCAGCCTGCACCGGACGCAAGCCCTGGTCGACAGCCACGGCTGGCTCGGTGCCTATGAAGCATTCGCCATGCATCAAGCACGGCTCGACGGACCGCAGGCAAAAGACATGGATCCGCGCGTGCGCCGCCGTCTCGAAGCGGCGCGCCATTTCACCGCCGCCGGCTATCTGCACCTGCGCTGGGAGCGGCCGCTCTTGATGTCGCTGTTCGAGCGCGAACTGGGCGGCGCGACCCTGGTGCTTCCCACCACCGCGCACACCGCACCGCTGCTGCAACCGCTGCAGGACGACGACGCGCTCTTCGCCAGCACCAACCTCGCGACGCTGCGCCTGACGATGCCTGGCAGCTTTCTCGACACGCCCGCGCTGTCGATGCCCAGCGGCTTCGAGCGCGTGCGCGCACCCGATGCCACCACCGACGCGCTCCCCACCGGCATGCAGCTGATGCGTCCGCGGGGAGACGACCTGCGGCTTCTGCAGATTGCTTTTGCGCTGGAGCAAGTGTTTTCCTCAACCAACTTCAAGGAGTGAATGACCATGACCAAGGAAATCTTCGTAACGTTCGGAGTCGACGTGGACGCCGTCGGCGGCTGGCTCGGTTCGTATGGCGGCGAGGACTCGCCCGACGACATCTCTCGCGGCATGTTCGCCGGCGAGGTGGGCTCGCCGCGTTTGCTGAAGATGTTCAAGAAGTACGGCCTGACCACCACGTGGTTCGTGCCTGGCCACTCGGCCGAGACCTTTCCCGATCAGATGAAGGCCGTGGTCGACGCCGGCCACGAGCTGGGCATTCACGGCTACAGCCACGAGAACCCGATCGCGATGACGCCCGAGCAGGAAGAGGCCGTGCTCGACAAGAGCATCGACGTCATCACCCGGCTCGCGGGCAGGGCGCCGACCGGCTACGTGGCGCCATGGTGGGAGTTCAGCCCCATCACCAACGAGCTGCTCATCAAGAAGGGCATCAAGTACGACCACAGCCTGATGCACAACGACTTCCATCCGTACTACGTGCGCGTGGGCGACAAGTGGACCCGCATCGACTACAGCAAGCACCCGGACACGTGGATGAAGCCGCTGGAGCGCGGCACCGAAACCTCGCTGGTCGAGATCCCGGCCAACTGGTACCTGGACGACCTGCCGCCGATGATGTTCATCAAGAAGTCGCCCAACAGCCACGGCTTCGTGAACCCGCGCGACATCGAGCAGATGTGGCGCGACCAGTTCGACTGGGTCTACCGCGAGCACGACTACGCGGTGTTCCCGATCACGATCCATCCCGACGTGTCCGGCAGGCCGCAGGTGCTGCTGATGCTCGAACGGCTGATCGAGCATTTCAAGGCCCACGACGGCGTGCGCTTCATGACCTGCGACCAGATCGCGGACGACTTCCTGCGCCGCAGTCCGCGCGGATGAATCAGCGGCACTGCATCGCACCACCTACAGAAAACGAACAACAGCCATGAACGCCTCTACGCCTCCTCATGCCGCCGCGGCCGCCGCGCAGGCAGCCGCCGCCACCACCTGGACGCCGCCCGTCGTCACAAAGAAGCAGGTCAACTACGCCACCTGGGTCTGCTTCTTCGCCTGGGTCTTCGCCGTCTACGACTTCATTCTTTTCGGCACCTTGCTGCCGAGGCTCGGCGATCATTTCAAGTGGACCGCGGACCAGCAGACCAACCTCAACACCTGGGTCACGCTGGGCACGGTCATCGTCGCGTTCGGCATCGGCCCCATTGCCGACAAGCTGGGCCGGCGCAAGGGCATCATCATTGCCGTCGCCGGTGCTGCGCTGTGTTCGGGCCTGACGGCCTTTGCGGGCTGGGTGATCGGCGTGTCGGCCGGGGTGGGCTTCGTGTTGCTGATCCTGGTGCGCTCGTTGGCTGGCCTCGGCTACGCAGAGCAAAGCATCAACGCCACCTATCTCAGCGAACTGTTTTCCCTGGTGCACACCGACCCGGCCGCGACAAAGCGGCGCGGCTTCATCTACTCGCTGGTGCAAGGCGGATGGCCGGTCGGCGCGGTGCTTACCGCCGTGCTGGTGGCGGCGCTCTACCCGTTGGGCGAGCGCTGGTTCGGCCCGGGCGGCGGCTGGGCGCTGTCCTTCGTGTTCGCCATGTTCCCCGCCGTCGTGATCGCGATCCTCGGGCGCAGGCTGGTCGAGACACCGCAGTTCCTGACCAGCAAGCGCATCGCGCAGTTGCAGCATGAAGGGCGTACGGACGAGGCGCAACGGCTCGCGCATGCGCAAGGCGTCGACCTGGCCGCACGGCACCACACCGGCATCTCCGCGATGTTCAAGGGTGTCTCGCTGCGGCCGACGCTGTCGCTGGCGCTGGCCTTCTTTCTCAACTGGTTCGCCATCGTGATCTTCGCCGTGCTGGGCACATCGGTGCTCGGCGGGTCAGGCGGCACGCCGGGCAAGGGCATCGATTTTTCCAATGCCCTGCAGGTGCTGATCCTGTCCAACCTGGCCGGCTTTCTCGGCTACATGTTCCACGGCTGGCTGGGCGACCGCATCGGACGCCGCACCGCTGTCGCCATCGGATGGGTTCTTGGCGGCATGGCGTTCTACATGATGCTGCAGGCGCCGCAGGGCGATTTCTGGCGCATCGTGCCGCTGTATTCGCTGGGCCTGTTCTTCCTGATCGGACCGTATGCCGCAGTGCTGTTCCTGGTCGGCGAGAGCTTTCCGAGCCACATCCGAGCCACCGCCGGATCGTTCGTCAATGCCATGGGGCAGGTGGGCGCCATCGCGGCCGGCTTCGGCGTGACCTACACGCTCTCGCACGGTGCCGACTGGGTGCAGGCGGCCGTCTATTGGGGCGCGGTGCCCTGCATCATTTCGGGTGTGGTGATGATGCTGGTGCCGCACGTCGATCCGAAGTCCGTCAAGTAAGGAGCGCGCGACATGATTTCATCGACATCAGGGTCGGGCAGGGTGGCGCTGGTCACGGGCGCCGCGAGTGGCATCGGCCAGGCCTTGGCGGTGGCTTACGCGCAGGTGGGCGTGGCGGTGGTGGGCGGCTATTTCCCGGGCGATCCGCACGACCCGGCGCAGACCGAGCGCCTGGTTGCCGAGGCCGGCGGACGTTGCGCCATGGTGGCGGTCGACGTGGGCGATACAGAGCAGGTCGAGCGCTTCGCGCAGGCGGCCATCGAGCGCTTCGGGCGCATCGACCATGCCGTCGCCAACGCCGGCTTGCTGCGCCAGTCGCCGCTCACGGCCATGAGCGATGCGCAATGGATGGATGTGATCAACGTCGACCTGAGCGGCGTCATGCGCACCTTTCGCGCCGCCGCGCGCCACATGAGCGATGGCGGCTCGATGGTCGCGGTGTCGTCGATTGCCGGCGGCGTGTACGGGTGGGAGAACCATGTGCACTACTCGGCCGCGAAGTCGGGCGTCACCGGCCTGTGCCGTGCGGTGGCCATGGAGCTGTCACCGCGCGGCATCCGCTGCAATTGCGTGATCCCCGGGTTGATCGAGACGCCGCAGTCGCTGGACCCCGTCAACTCGCTGGGGCCCGATGGTTTGAAGCAGGCGGCCACCGGCATTCCGCTCGGGCGGGTCGGAAAGGCACGCGAAGTCGCGGCGCTGATCCGTTTTCTGACCGGCGACGACGCGTCGTACATCACCGGTCAATCGGTGATCGCGGACGGTGGCCTGACCGTGCGCTGGCCCGACTGAAACCTGAGCGACCTCCTATGAATCAAGCACTTCTGCAGGGACGGCGCGCCGTGGTGACCGGTGCCGGCAGCGGCATCGGCGCCGCCATCGCGCTGGCCTATGCGCAAGCCGGCGCCCACCTGTTGCTGGCCGACCTCGACCGCGCGCGGGTGGAGGACGTGGCACGCCGCTGCCGCGACGCAGGCGGCCGCGTCGAGATCGTGGTGGGCGACATCAGCGACGAAGCCGTGGCGAACCGCGCCATCGATGCCTGCGTGCAGGCCCTGGGCGGCATCGACATCCTGGTCAACAACGCCGGCATGCTGACCCAGTCGCCGTGCGCGAGCATGTCCACGCAGATGTGGGACGACATGCTGCGCGTCGACCTGCGCAGTGTGTTTCTCTGCGCGCGCAGGGCCATTCCCCACATGACCGCGCAACGCTGGGGACGCGTGATCAACGTGGCCTCTCAGCTGGGCATCAAGGGCGGTGTGGAGCTGTGCCACTACGCCGCTGCCAAGGCGGGCGTGATCGGCTTCACCAAGTCGCTGGCGCTGGAGATGGCGCCGGCCAACGTGCTGGTCAACGCCATTGCACCAGGCCCGATCGCAACGCCGCTGGTGGACGGCATCAGCGCCGAATGGAAGCGGGCCAAGGAAGCCAGTCTTCCCCTGGGCCGCTTCGGGCGCGCGGAAGAGGTGGCGCCGACGGCCGTGTTGCTTGCGTCCGACCCCGGTGGCAACCTGTACGTGGGCCAGACGCTGGGTCCGAATTCCGGCGACGTGATGCCCTGAAAAAAAGGCGAACCACCATGTGCGGAATGTGCGGGTTGTTGCAAGGTGCGTCGCACTGGAGCCACGCGGCCGCCGGCTCTGTGCAGGGGCGGCGGCAGCGCCTGCTCCAGATCGCGCGGGCCAATCGGTTGCTGAAGCTGTTCAGGCTGGAGCTGCAGGACTTTCATGGGCAGTCGTATGTGCTGCTCGGGCCTACGGGCGCCAGCGTGTTGGTGCCCGATTTCAGCGTGCTCTGGGGCGCGGCCGAGCAACTGCTGGGGCGCACCATCGATCCGTTGGCCATGCCCTGGCCCGCGCAGAACGCGAACCGGGACGCGCCATGACGGAAGTCGGCTTCGACGTGCTGCCCGTCGGCATCCTCACCGGCTTTCTCGGCAGCGGAAAGACCACGCTGCTGCGGCGCTGGCTGCACGGCAGCAGCGCGGGAGACACGGCAGTGCTCATCAACGAGTTCGGCGACGTCGGGCTCGATCACCTGCTGGTCGGCTCCATCGATGCCGACACCGTGCTGCTCGACAACGGCTGCATCTGCTGCTCGATCCGGGGCGAGCTCAAGGACGCGCTCATGCGTCTTTTCTCGCGCCGCCAGCGCGGGGAACTGCCGGCGTTTCGCCGCGTGGTGATCGAGACCACAGGCCTCGCGACCCCCGGTCCGGTGCTGGCGACGCTGCTGGGCGATGCGCAGCTGCGTCATCACTTCCGGCCGGCCTTTGTTTCGACGGTGATCGATGCGGTGCATGCCGGGCACCAGCAGGCATCGCATCCCGAATGGATCGCGCAGGTCGCGGCGGCCGATACGCTGTGGCTCAGCAAGACAGACCTGGTGAACACGGAGCAGGCGACTGCGTTGCGCGCCACACTGGAAAGGCTCAACCCCCTGGCGCGCCAGCTGGAAGCACCGACAGGACCGACACCATGGCACGACGACCTCGCGCATGAATCTTCCGACGACACGGCAAGATGGATTGCGCGCGTGAGCGCGGGCACGATGCGAGCCCGATCCGGCGAGAAACCTGCACCCGCGCGCCTGGGCGGCGACCACGCGCAGCACATGGCGCAAACGCAGGCGACTTCTTTTTGCATGGTGTTCGAGCGACCCATCGAATGGTTCATGCTCACCGTCTGGCTGACTCTCCTGGTGCATCGGCATGGCGATCGCCTGCTGCGCATCAAGGGGCTGCTGGGCATCGCGGCCGATGGATTCGCGCACGGGCAGCCCACGGTTTTGCATGGCATCGGGCATTTGATGCATCCTCCGGAACACCTCGAGGCTTGGCCCGACGAAGATCGCCGCTCCCGGCTGGTGTTCATCACACAGGGTTTGTCCGAGGAAGCCGTGACCGCGTCGTGGCGGGCGTTCGAGTGCTTCTACGCGCCGGCCGCCCTGCCGGCGGGTGTTTTTCCATCTTGAAAGCGTAGCCATGCCCACACCGTCGTCGAAGAGAACCGAGCTGCGTGTTCTGGGCACGTCGGTAACGCTCACGGAAGCCGTGCGCAAGCGCGCCATGTCGGATCTGGGGCTGCGCATCCATTTCGAGGTGCTCGACGGCTTCGACGCGCAACGCCAGGCCGTGATCGAGCAGGGCAGCTTCGACGTCTACGACCAGTGGTTCCACAGCATCGACTACCTCTGGCCGACCGGTGCGCTGCAGCCGATCGAGCTCGACCGCATCGACCACTGGTCCGAAGTCAATGCCTTGCCCAAGACCGGCCGGCTCGCGCCGGACTCCCGATACGGGCAAGGCTGCAACCCCGTGACGCGCCTCTTTGTGCAGGCGGACGGCAGCGTGGGCGATGCGACCAGCGGGCAGATCAGCATGCTGCCGCTCACGCACAACGCGGACAGCTTCGTCTACCTGCCGGGCGAGGTTTCGCAGCTCTTCGATGCCGCCGAGGAAAGCTGGTCGTGGCTGGTGTCGCCCCAATGCAATGGCCGCGCGGCGCTGCAGGCCGATGCCGCCATCGGCGCCCTGGACGCGGTGCTGGCGCTTCGGGCGAGCGGCGAGATGAAGTTCGGCGACATCAGCAACCTGGAGATCGAGGAGATCGACCAGATGATCTCGCTGCTGATGGCCAAGAAGAAGGCCGGCCTTTTCCGCGGCTTCTGGGGCAACTACGCCGATGCCGCACGCATGATGATCGATGCCCGCGTTGCCATTCAGAGCAACTGGTCGCCCGCCATCGCGGCGTACGAGAAGGCCGGGCTGGCCTACAGGCTTGCCTGCCCCAAGGAGGGCTACCGCGCCTGGTACGGCGGCCTCGGAATTTCCCGCCGTGCGCAGGGCCCGAAGCTCGACGCCGCCTACCGGTACCTGAACTGGTGGCACTCGGGTTGGGCGGGCGCGGCGATGGCGCGGCAGGGCTTCTACATCTCCAACCCCGAACGCACGCGCGCGCACTTGAGCCCCGCGGAATGGGGATATTGGTACGAGGGCGAGCCCGCGAGCGAAGACCTTCCGGGGACCGACGGTAGTATCCTGATTCACCGCGGCAGCGTGCGTGACGGCGGCTCCTACGTGCAGCGAATGAGCAACGTGGCCGTCTGGAACACCGTCATGGACGAGCACAACTACCTGGTGCGCAAATGGACCGAGTTCCTGCGCAGCGGTTGAAGACATACCGAGAACAAGAGACAGGACTGCACGACAGTGACGACAAGCAAATGAGGCCGCCAGCCACCGACAGCGGGTCGGATATCGCGCCGGCTGCCGAAGCCGGCGAGCGGAAGTTGCGATACGAGGTGATCCGCAACCGGCTGCGCCAGGCCATCGTCGACAAGCGCATCGTGCAAGGACTGGTCTTGCTGGAGGGGCCGGTGGCCGACGTGTTCGGCACCAGCCGGGTTCCGGTGCGAAAGGCCTTCCATCTTCTTCACGAAGAAGGGCTGCTGCAGAAATTCCCCGGTCGCGGTTACATGGTGGCGCCGCGCGGCCAGCAGGTGGAGCCTCAGCGGCTGGCCATCGACGAGGCCTCGCTCGGGCAGGACGCGCAGGGCGCGACCATCTACATCCCGTCCGAAAGCGAACGCATCTACGGCGAATTCGAACAATCGATTTCAGCCGCCGTCGTGTTCGGCCACTTTCGCATCGACGAGGTGCGCGCCATGAAGTACTTCAACGTGAACCGGGTGGCGCTGCGGGAGGTGCTGAGCCGGCTGGTGGACCGCGGCCTGGTCGAGAAGAGCGCCTATGCGGCCTGGCGGGCCGGGCCGCTCACGGCACGCGCCATTGCGCAGGACTTCGAAGTCCTGCTCCTGCTGGCGCCGGCCGCGTTGCTGGAAAGCGGGCCCAAGCTCGATGAGCCGTTCCTGCTCGGCCTGCGCCAGGCCCTCCGCGACCCCGAGGCTGTGGGCACCGAAGAGCTCCTGCGCATCGAAGGCCAGATTCACGGCGACTGCCTTTCGCGCCATCCCAACACCAAGATGCTCGGCATCCTGCGGCAGTGCCAGATGCCGTTGATCGTCAACCGCACCTTCTGCCGCATGTTCCAGCAGCTGGTGAGCCCCTTGCTGCTGGACGAATACCGCAGGATCGTCGCGCACCTTTGCGAGCGGGAGTTTGCGTTGGCGGCAGAAGCGCTGGCGGCTCATCTGCAGGCCGCGCGCAAGCGCACGCAGCAACAACTCAAGGTGCTGGCCGTGCTGCCCGAGCCGCAGTTCCCCGACTATCTCGTGCGCGTTGCCTGACTGCGGTCGAAGCGAGGCGTACCATGCCCGCCAGAAAGGTGCCCCCAATGACTGCACAGACACTGATCGATACCGCACAGGCGCTGGTCGCCGGCGACAAGGGCCTGCTCGCAATGGACGAGAGCAACGCCACCTGCAACAAGCGCTTCGCCGCGCTCAACATCCCGCAGACCGAGAGCGCACGGCGCGACTGGCGCGAGTTGATCGTCACCGCGCCGGGCCTCGCCGACAGCATCAGCGGCGCGATTCTTTTCGACGAAACCATCCGCCAGACAACCAACGCCGGCAAGCCGTTCGCCAAGGCGTTGGCCGATGAGGGAATCATCCCCGGCATCAAGGTCGACATGGGCGCGAAGCCGCTGGCGGGCCATCCGGGCGAGACGGTCACCGAAGGGCTCGACGGCCTGCGCGAGCGGCTCGCGGAATACGTCGGCATGGGCGCGCGTTTCGCGAAGTGGCGCGGCGTGATCGCCATCGGCGACGGCCTGCCCACGCGGGCCTGCATCGACGTCAATGCGCATGCGCTCGCACGCTATGCGGCGCTGTGCCAGGAGGCCGGCGTGGTGCCCATCGTCGAGCCCGAAGTACTGATGGATGGCGGCCATTCGCTCGCGCGGTGCGCCGAGGTGACGGAAGAAGTCCTGCGCGAAGTGTTCGTCCAATTGAATGCACAGGGCGTGCTGCTCGAAGGCATGCTGCTCAAGCCGAACATGGTGCTGCCGGGGCAGAGCAGCCAGACGCAGGACAGCGTTGACGCAGTGGCCGATGCCACGGTGACCTGCCTCTTGCGCACCGTGCCCGCCGCGGTGCCGGGCGTGGCGTTTCTCTCGGGCGGGCAATCGGCGCGACTGGCGTCCGCGCGGCTCAACACGATGAACGTGAAGTTCAAGTCGCGCATGCCCTGGGCGCTGACGTTCTCTTTCTCGCGCGCGGTGCAGCAGCCGGCGCTCGATCTCTGGAAAGGCCAGGCCGCCAACGTCGCAGAGGCGCAGAAGGCGCTCGTGTTCCGCACAGGCTGCAACAAGGCCGCGCGCGGCGGCCGTTACGACGCGCAAGCCGACGCGCCGCGATAAGCAGAAAGCCAGAAAGAGCGAATGACCGTCCAGGACCTCTACGCGAAGAAGCGCGTTTCCCCCGCTGATGCCGTGCGCCTGGTGCGCAACGGCGATCTCATCATCGTGCCGACCGGCGTCGGCGAGCCGCCCTCGTTGCTCACGGCGCTCTCCGAGCAGCGCAGGGACTTCCGCGACGTCAAGGTCGCGCAGATCCTCGCGATGCGCAAGTACGCGTACATCGACCCTGAGACCGTGGAGCACGTGCGCCATGTCGCGCTGTTCTTCGGCGGTGCCACGCGCGCGGGTGGGCAGGAGGGCTGGATCGATTTCATCCCCAACTACTTCTCGGAGATTCCCGCGCAGATAGAGCGCGGCCAGATCCCCGCCGAGGTGGTCTTCAGCATGGCCTCGCCGATGGACGCTCACGGCTATTTCGCCGTGAGCCTGGGCGCCGACTACACGATGGCCGCCATCGCCAAGGCGCGCGCAGTGGTGCTGGAAGTGAACCCGAATGTGCCCTTTGCGCACGGCAACTGCCACGTCCACATCTCGCAGGTCGCGGCGTTCGTCGAAAGCGAGGCGCCGGTGCTGGAGGTCGGCCTGCCGAAGATCGGCCCCGTGCAGGAGGCCATCGGCAAGCACGTGGCCGACCTCATCGACGACGGCTCGACGCTGCAGATCGGCTACGGCGGCATTCCCGATGCGGTGGTGATGCAGCTCACGCACAAGCACGACCTGGGCATCCACACCGAAATGATCGGCGACGGCATTCTGACGCTGGTGGAGAGCGGCGCGGTCACCAACCGGCGCAAGAACTACCTGCCGGGCAAATCCGTCGCGACCTTCGCGCTGGGGTCGGCCAAGCTGTACCGCTTCATGGACCGCAATCCGTCGCTGGAAATGCATCCGGTGAACTTCACCAACGACCCGGCGCTCGCGGGGCTGAACGACAACCTCATCGCGATCAACGCGACCATGCAGATCGACCTGCTGGGCCAGTGCGGCTCCGAGAGCCTCGGGCATGCGCCGTATTCGGGCACGGGCGGGCAGTCGGACTTCGTGCGCGCGGCGAACCGGTCGCGCGGCGGCAAGGCGTTCATCGTGCTGCCCTCGACGGCGAAGGGCGACACCATCTCGCGCATCGTGCCCTCGCTCTCGCCCGGCACGCATGTGAGCACGAGCAAGAACGACATCAACTACGTGGTCACCGAATACGGCGTGGCGCAGCTGCGCGGCAAGTCGGCGAAGCAGCGGGCGCAGGAACTGATCGCGATCGCGCATCCGGATTTCAGAGCGGAGCTGACCGAGCAGGCCCGGCGATCGAAGTTGCTGTAATTCAGCGGCTGGCTTGACCGGGGCTCGCATGCGCGAGGCGCCGACATCCGCGAGCGTCAGCGCGTCGGCGTAGCTCGACGCTTCAACCGGCGGTTTCGAGGAAGTCGCTGAGTTCCTGCCGCGTCGGCAGCGTGCTCTGCGAACCGAAGCCGCGAACCGCCAGGGCCGCCACGGCGCAGGCCCGCCGCATTGCCTCCGGGATACCGAGTGACCAATGGACGGCCAGCGCTGCGGCGAAGGCGTCGCCGGCACCGGTCGTGTCGAGCACCGGAACGTGGAAGGCTGGCTGCTCATGGAGCGTGCCGTGCGCATCGACGTGCGCCGCGCCTTCGCTGCCGCGCGTCACGACGATGCGACCCGGCCACCTCGCCAGCAGGGCACGCCAGTCGTCGCCGCCCTCGACGTTGCCATCTCCACCATCTCCATCTCCATTTCCATCGCCATCGCCGAAGGCCGACCTCAGTTCGTGCTGGTTGGCAAGGAAGAGATGCACGCGCCGCGCGAGTTCCGGCGGGACGGCACCCGCAGGAGAGGGCGTCAACAGAAACGGCTTGCCGAAGCGATGTGCGAGTTCGGCGGCTTCCATCGCGGCCGAACTCGGAATGCCCAGCTCGGCGAGCACCACGTCGCTCTGGGCGAACAGCGGCTCGGCGGCGCGCACGTGGGCGGCAGTCAGGCGGTGGTTGGCGCCGGGCACCACGGTGACGGCACTTTCGCCAAGGCATGCGAACACGGCGGCGGCGCCGGTGGGCGCCTCGGATGTCATCGCGACGTGATCGGTACGCACGCCCTCGGCGCGCAAATGTGCGAGCAACTCGCGCCCTTCGGCGTCGTCGCCGGCGCAGCCGACGAGCCAGGTCTCGGCGCCCAGGCGCGTGGCCGCCACCGCCTGGTCGGCGCCCTTGCCGCCGGGCGCGCGCCTAAAACTCTGCCCGCCCAGCGTCTCGCCATGGCGCGGCAGGCAGGGCGCCTCGAACACGTAGTCCATGTTGATGCCGCCTACGACCAGCAAGCGAGTCATGCCTGTCTCTTCCTTTTTTCTTTGCATCGCGGATTCGCAAGGCGCGGCAAGTATGCAGCATCCAATACGAACATAAACGGACAAACAAAGAGGGATTTCCCTGAGGTTATTTTCGAATTTGTGCGAATTGGAATGTTCGAATGAACAATAGAATTCTGTCCGTTCAACCGAACGAACGCACGCTGGCCTTCAGCGCGCACCTTCAGCAAGAGCATTCAAAAGGAGACCGATCCATGAAGAAGTCGATGACTCGCTGCGTTGCAGCCGCCACCCTCGCACTGTTGGCAGGCCACGCGCTCGCCCAGGACAAGCCGCTCAAATCCATCGGCATCACGCTGGGCGACATGGCCAATCCGTTCTTCGTGGCCATCGGCCGCAGCGCGGAAGCCGAGGCCAAGAAGATCAACCCGGCGGTGAAGGTGACCACCGTGTCGAGCAAGTACGACCTCAACACCCAGGTCGACCAGATCGACAACTTCATCGCCAACAAGGTCGACGTGATCGTGCTGGGCGCCGCCGACTCCAAGGGCATCGCGCCGGCCGTGCGCAAGGCCCGCGCCGCCGGCGTGATCGTGGTGGCGGTGGACGTGACGGCCGAAGGGGCCGACGCCACGGTGATGTCCGACAACACGATGGCCGGCGCCGAGTCGTGCAAGTTCCTGGCCGAGCGCATCGGCGGCAAGGGCAACTTCGTGATCGTCAACGGCCCGCCGGTGTCGTCGATCATGGACCGCGTGAAGGGCTGCAAGGCGACGCTGGCCAAGTACCCGGGCATCAAGCTGGTGTCGGACAACCAGGACGCCAAGGGCAGCCGCGACGGTGGCCTCGCGGCCATGGCCAACATCCTGACGGCGCAGCCGAAGATCGATGCCGTGTTCGGCATCAACGACCCGACGGCCATCGGCGCGGAACTCGCGATCCGCCAGGCGCGCCGCACCGACATCAAGGTGACCGGCGGCGTGGACGGCTCGCCCGACGGCGAGGCCGCGCTCAAGGCCAAGGATTCGCTGTTCGTCGTCACGCCCGCGCAGGACCCGAACGAGATGGCCGCCGAGAGCGTGCGCGTCGCCTACGGCCTGCTCAACGGCCGCAAGCCCGCCAAGACCATGAACCTCATGGCAACGCCGCTCACCACGCGCGACAACATCGCCGGCTACAAGGGCTGGGTGCGTTGAACGCGCAGGCCGTCATGAGCGAGGCCGGCGAGGTTGGCACGGCGGGCGAGTTCGTTCTGGAGATGTCCGGGATCCACAAGCGCTTCGGCGCGACCCGGGCGCTGCACGACATGCACCTGCAGGTGCGCCCCGGCGAGATCCACGCCCTCATGGGCGAGAACGGCGCGGGCAAGAGCACGCTGATGAAGATCCTCTCGGGGGTCTACCAGCCCGACGCCGGGCAGATCCGGCTGGCCGGCGAGCCCGTGGCCATCCGCAGCCCCGCCCACGGCCAGCGCGCGGGCATCAACCTGATCTACCAGGAACTGAGCATCGCGCGGCATCTGACGGTGGCCGAGAACGTGTTCATGGGCAACGAGCCGCGCGCGGCGCTCTGGCTGGTCGACCGCGCGCGGATGCTGCGCGAGACCGAGCGCGTGCTGCAGCAGCTGGGTGCGCAGTTCGGCGCCGACTGGCCGGCCGGGCGGCTGTCGATTGCCGAGCAGCAGCAGGTGGAGATCGCGCGGGCGCTGGTGCACAAGGGCCGCATCCTGATCATGGACGAGCCGACGGCCGCGCTGTCCGACCGCGAGACGGCGCACCTCTTCCGGGTGATGCGCCAGTTGCGCGACGCCGGCATCGCGATCATCTACATCAGCCACCGCATGGCCGAGGTCACCGCCTTGGCCGACCGCGTGACGGTGCTGCGCGACGGCTGCCACGTGGCCGACCTGGCGCGCGACGAAATCGACGAGCAGCGCATCGTGCAGATGATGGTCGGCCGCGCGCTCACCGACTTCTACCAGCACCGCGGCCAGCGCAAGCCCGGCCGTGTGATGCTGGAACTGCGCGATGTGAGCGGGCCGCGCAACCGCCCGAGCAGCCTCAAGGTGCATGCGGGCGAAGTGCTCGGGCTGGCCGGGCTGGTCGGTGCCGGGCGCTCGGAACTCGCGCGGCTTGCGGTGGGCGCCGATGCGCGCACCGGCGGCACGATCCTGGTCGACGGCAAGCCGGTGGATGTGCGCCGCCCGCTCGACGCCATCCGCCTCGGCCTGGGCTACGTGCCGGAAGATCGCAAGGGGCAGGGCCTGTTCCTGCAACTGAGCGCGCTCACCAACGTCGCGATCAACGTGCTGCCCAGGCACGCGGTCGCTGGCGTGCTGAACCACGGTGCGCTCGACCGCCTGACGCGCCAGGCCATCGCCCGGCTCAACGTGAAGATCTCCGGCCCGCAGGGCATCGTGGGCGCGCTGTCGGGCGGCAACCAGCAGAAGCTGCTCTTGGCGCGCTGGCTCGAGATCCAGCCGCGCGTGCTGATCCTCGATGAGCCGACGCGCGGCGTGGACGTCGGCGCCAAGAGCGAGATCTACAAGATCATCGGCGAGCTGTCCGAGGCCGGCGTCGCCGTGGTCGTGATCTCCAGCGAGCTGCCCGAAATCGTGGGCGTGTGCGACCGCGTGCTCGTGATGCGCGAAGGCGCCATCGCAGGCGAACTCGCGGGCGATCGCATCACCCAGGAAAACATCATTCAACTCGCAGTCAACGCTCCCGAGCCGGAGCGGCACATCGCATGAACGCAACGAACCCTTCTCCTTCCTCTTCTTCTTCGCTGCGGGCCGTGGTCTTCGACATGGACGGCGTGCTGATCGACACCGAGATCGTCTGGCAGCGCGTGCGCGAAGATTTCGCAGAAAGCATCGGCGCGCGCTGGACCACCGAGGACCAGGAATCGACGATGGGCACCAACACCGCGGCCTGGTCGCGCATCATGGTCGAGCGCCTGCAACTGCGCGAGCGCAACGGCATGGACGAGGCGGCGATCGCGCGCGAGATCGTGGGGCGCATGCTGGCGCAGTACCAGCGCCATCTGCCGCTGCGTGCCGGCGCCATCGAGGCGGTGCGCATGGCCGCGCGGTCGCACACGGTGGCGCTGGCCACCGGCTCGCCGGCCGAGCTCGCCCGCTATGTGCTGGAGGCCAGCGGCCTCGCGCCGTTGATGCAGGCCGTGGTCTGCGGCGACGACGTCGAACACGGCAAGCCCGCGCCCGACATCTACCTGCTCGCGCTGTCGCGCATCGGCGTCGCGCCGCACGCGGCCGTGGGCATCGAGGACAGCGCCAACGGCCTGCGCTCGCTCAAGGCGGCCGGCATGGCCGCCATCGCCGCGCCTGGCCCGGACTACCCGCTGTCGGCCGAGGCGCTCGCGCTGGCCGACCTGCGCATCGACACCATGCAGGCCCTTACGCCCGAACTGCTGCAGCAGGCGCACGCGAATTCGGCGCGCACGCCGCGCTGATCTCGCGCGCCGCATCACACCTTCACGAGACGACCACCATGTCAAAGACCCTCACCTCCACCGCACCCCCGGCGGCGTCCCCGCCGACCGGCGCGCCTGCCCGCACCGGCCGCGCAGCCGGCGTCCTCCAGCGCCTGGGCATGCTGCCCGCGCTGCTGATCCTCTACGTCGTCTTCTGGGGCCTCACCGTGTACGTCTCGGGCGACGGCGGCTCGAACTTCGCGACCACCGCGAACACGATGAACATCCTGCGCCAGGTGTCCATCAACCTGGTGCTCGCGGCCGGCATGACCTTCGTGATCCTCACCGCCGGTATCGACCTCTCGGTGGGCTCGATGCTGGCCGTGTCGGCGGTGCTGGGCATGCTGACCTCGCTCACTTCCCATGCGGGCCTGTCGCTGCCGGTGTTCCTTGCCGCGGGCCTTGCGATGGGGCTCATCAACGGCACCACGGTGGCGCTGCTGAAGATCAACCCCTTCATCGTGACCCTGGGCACCATGACCGCGCTGCGCGGAGCCGCCTACCTGTTCGCCGACGGCACCACGGTGCTCAACAGCGAGATCCCCAGCTTCGGCTGGATCGGCAACGAAGACTTCCTGGGCCTGCCCTGGCTGGTGTGGATCGCCGCTGGCGTGACGCTGCTGTCGTGGGTCATCCTGCGCAAGACCATCCTGGGCCTGCACATCTACGCGGTGGGCGGCAACCCCGAGGCAGCGCGCCTCACCGGCATCGGCGTGGGCGGCGTGCTGCTCTTCGTCTATGCGATCAGCGGCCTGTTCTCGGGCCTGGCGGGCGCCATGTCGGCGAGCCGGCTGTTCGGCGCCAACGGCAACTGGGGCACCGGCTACGAGCTCGATGCGATCGCGGCGGTGGTGCTGGGCGGCACCAGCCTCATGGGCGGCGTGGGCTCGATAGTCGGCACCGTCATCGGCGCGCTGATCATCGGCGTGATCAACAACGGCCTCACCATCATGGGCGTCTCGTCCTTCTGGCAGTACGTGGCCAAGGGCGCGGTGATCCTGCTCGCGGTGATCATCGACAGATGGCGCCAGAAGCAAGCGCAGCACTGAGGGCGATGATGACCAGAACCCATGTCATCGGCGTCGACTTCGGCTCCGACTCGTGCCGCTGCGTGATCGCGGACACCGCCACCGGCGAGGAGCTCGCCAGCGCGGTGGCGGCCTTTCCGCGCTGGGCGGCCGGCCTGTACTGCGACCCCACGCAGCGCATCTTCCGCCAGCATCCGCAGGACCATCTCGATGCGCTGACGCAGGTGGTGCGCGCCGCGCTGTCCCAGGTGTCGCCCGAGGTCCGGGCGAGCGTGCGCGGCCTGTCGATCGCGACCACCGGCTCGACCTCGGTGCCGGTCGACGAGGCGGGCTGCCCGCTCGCGCTGCGGCCGGCCTTTGCCGAGAACCCGAATGCGATGTTCCTGATGTGGAAGGACCATAGCGCCACGCGCGAAGCCGAGCAGATCACCACCGCCGCCCGCACCTGGGGCGGCGTCGACTACACCGCGCACATCGGCGGCGTCTATTCGGCCGAGTGGTACTGGGCCAACCTGCTGTGGGTGTTCCGGCACGACGCACAGGTGCGCGAGGCCACCGCGAGCTGGGTCGAGCATTGCGACTGGCTTCCGGCCGAACTCACCGGCACCACCGCACCAGGCAGGATGCGCCGCAGCCGCTGCGCCGCCGGCCACAAGGCGATGTGGAACGAGGGCCATGGCGGGCTGCCGTCGCAGGCTTTCCTCAGCCACATCGACCCCTTGCTCGACGGCATCCGCGACCGGCTCTACGAAGAAACCTGGACCGCCGAAACACCCATCGGCGCACTCACGCCCGCCTGGGCCGGCCGGCTGGGCCTGCCCGATGACGTGGTGGTCGGCGTGGGCGCCTTCGATGCCCACATGGGCGCCGTCGGCGCGGGCATCCGCCACCACACGCTGGTCAAGATCATGGGCACCTCGACCTGCGACATCGTGCTCGCGCCGACCGACGAAATCGCGGACCGCGTGGTCGAGGGCATCTGCGGGCAGGTCGATGGCTCGGTGATGGCCGGGGCCATCGGCCTGGAAGCAGGGCAGTCGGCCGTCGGCGATGCCTTCGCATGGTTCGCACGGGTGCTCGAGTGGCCGTTGCCCGAGGGGCCGAACCGCGAGGCGCTGCGCGCCGAGTTGCTGCCGCGGCTCGAGCGCGCCGCCGCCCTGGAGCCGCCGGGGGCGCACGGCGTGGCCGCGCTCGACTGGCTCAACGGGCGCCGCACGCCCTATGCCGACCAGACGCTGCACGGCGCGCTGTTCGGCCTGTCGCTGGGCAGCTCGGCGCCGCAGCTGTACCGCGCGCTGGTCGAGGCCACGGCCTTCGGCGCGAAGGCGATCGTCGACCGCTTCACCGCGTCGGGCGTGCGCATCGACGAGGTGCTCGCCATCGGCGGCGTCGCGCGCAAGTCGGCGCTGCTGATGCAGATCCAGGCCGACGTGTTCGACCAGCGCATCCGCGTGGCGAAGTCGGACCAGGCGGTGGCTCTGGGCGCGGCCATGTGCGCGGCCGTCGCTTGCGGCATCCATGCCGACATTCCGGCCGCGCAGCGGGCCATGGCCTGCGGCTTCGACCTGGTCTACGAGCCGCGGCCGGCGGAGGCCGAGGCCTACCGCGCGCTGTTCCGGCGCTATATGGAAATGGGCGCCCTGGTCGAGGGCATGAAGAAAGAGAAGGCGATCCATGACGCTGCATAAAGAACTCAAGCGCGAGGCCTACGAGGCCAACCTGGAAATCCCGAAGCAGGCGCTGGCGCTGTACACCTTCGGCAACGTGAGCGCCTTCGATGCGCGGCAGGGCGTCTTCGCGATCAAGCCCAGCGGCATGCCCTACGACGAGATGACGGCCGACGACATGGTGGTGGTCGACCTCGATGCGCGCGTGGTCGAAGGCACCCTGCGGCCCTCGAGCGACACCAAGACCCATGCGGTGCTCTACCGCGCCTTCGAAGGCATCGGCGGCGTCTGCCACACGCACTCGGTGCATGCCGTGGCGTGGGCGCAGGCGCGGCGCGCCATCCCAATCTACGGCACCACGCATGCGGACCACCTCACGGTGGCGGTGCCGGTCACCGAGGTCATCAGCGACGAGGCCGTGGCGCGCGACTACGAGGAGGAAACCGGCCACCAGATCGTGCGGCGGATGCAGGGCATCTCGCCGCAGGAGGTCGAGATGATCGTGGTGTCGTGCCACGGGCCGTTCACCTGGGGCAAGAACGCGATGAAATCCGTGTACAACGCTCGCGTGCTCGAGGAGCTGGCGCAAATGGCCTACCTCACGCAGTCGATCGACCCGCTGGCGCGCGAATTGCCGCCCGCCGTGATCCGCAAGCACTACGAACGCAAGCATGGTGCCGGCGCCTACTATGGGCAGGCCCGATAGACAAACAACCTCGCGATGACCCGAAACGCTTCCCGCCCCGCACCGATGGCCTCCGAGGCTCCCCCCGATCCGTCCCGGCAAGAAGCCTTGCAGGCGGCGACGGCGGAGCATCGGCACATGCTGATCCTGAAGGTGCTCGCGCAGGAGGGCGCCTGCCGGGTCAGCGACATGGCGCGCCGCTTCACCCTGTCGGAGATGACGCTGCGGCGCGACCTGCAGGAGATGCACGATGCCGGCCTGCTCAAGCGGGTGCACGGCGGCGCGCTGCCGCTCGGCCGCGACACCGAGTTCGGCGTGCGCATCCAGGAGGGCTCGTCGCAGAAGCAGCAAATCGGCGCCGCGGCGGTCGGCCTCATCCAGGACGGCTGGTCGATCTACCTCGATGCCGGCACCACCTCGATGGAAGTGGCGCGCGCGATCCTGCAGGGTCTTGCGAACGTGAAGCGGCTCGCGATCGTCACCAACGGCATCAACATCGCCGCCGAGCTGGTGGGCCGCACGCCCTACGACATCTATGCCATAGGCGGCGAGATCTACGCCACCGGCGTGAGCGCCGTGGGCCCGATGACGCTGGCGCAGGTCGCGAACTTCCATTTCGACCTCTTCTTCATGGGCGCGCGCGGGGTCGATGCCGAGGTGGGCTGGACCAACACCAATCACCTGGAAACGCAGGTCAAGCACGCGGTGATGGAGCGCAGCCGCCAGGTGTGCGCGATCGTGGACAGCAACAAATGGGGCCAGCGCGCGCTGGTCTCGGTGGTGCCCTTCGGCGCGGTGACGCACTGGGTCTGCGACGCGCAACTGCCGCAGGACGCGCGCGATGCGGCGAAGGCCCAAGGGGTCGCGCTGGTCCTTGCCGGGGACTGAGCCGGAGGGCGGGCCCAGGAACACCGCATCGCGCCGAAATCGACTACCCAGCCTTCGCGCCGCGCACCAGCGAAGGCGTCGCCTTGTAGCTCTCCGGGAACAGCTTCTTCAAATCGTCGATCTTCGGCATGTCGTTGATCGCGATGTAGGGCTGGCTCGGGTTGAGCGTGAGGTAGTCCTGGTGATAGTCCTCGGCTGCATAGAAGGGCTTGGCCATTTCGATGGTGGTCGCGAGCGGCTTGCCGAAGGTCTTGGCCTGGTTCAGCTGCGCGATGTATTCCTTGGCGATGCGGGCCTGCTCGGCGTTTTCCGCAAACACGGTGGAGCGGTATTGCGTGCCGGTGTCGGGGCCCTGGCGATTCAGCTCGGTGGGGTCGTGCGCTACCGAGAAGTAGATCTGCAGCAGCTTGCCGTAGCTGATCTGTTTCGGGTCGTAGGTGATGCGCACCGATTCGGCATGGCCGGTGCGGCCCGAGCCGACTTCGTCGTAGCGCGCGGTCTTCGCATCGCCGCCGGCGTAGCCCGACACCGCGTTGCTCACGCCCCTGACGCGCTGGAACACGCCCTGCACGCCCCAGAAGCAGCCGCCTGCGAACACGGCGGTTTCGGTTTTTGCAGCGGCCGGTGCGGCCAGGTCGGCGGTGGGAGCGGGCACGCGTTTCGCCGGTTCGGCAAACGACGGCACCGCATACCAGACGAGGGCCGCGGCAGCCAGTGCGCCAGCAGTGAGTGCGAGGGATTTCATGGTTTGTCCTTGGGGGATGCGCTGAATGCAGAAAGCCGGTGGCGGCGACATTGCCGCCGAATCCACCGGTCGTCAATGGCGCTTGCCTTACTTCTTCATCTCGTCCTTGCCCATGCTGTCCTTCTTCATGGCGTCCTTGGACATCGAGTCCTTGGCCATCGAATCCTTCTTCATGCCGTCCTTGGCCATGGAATCCTTGGCCATCGAGTCCTTCTTCATGCCGTCCTTCGACATCGAATCCTTGGCCATGCTGTCTTTCGCCATGGTGTCCGCGGCGAAGGCCGAAGCGCCGGCGAAGGCCATGCAGGTTGCGAGCAGGGTTGCGGTGAGCTTGTTCATTGGAAGTCCTTGAGTGAGTTGAGGTTGAGTTGAGGTTTTTGCTTTCGCGCTTTTCATCGGCAGTCGAGTTGTCATGAAGACGCCTCAGCTCCCTCCGAACCAGTTGTAGCCCTGGTCTTCCCAGTAGCCACCTGTGTAGGTGTTGGTGACGAACATCGCCTTGATGTGCTTGGGGTTCTTGTAGCCAAGCTTGGTGGGCATGCGCAGCTTCATCGGGAAGCCGTACTTCGGCGGCAGCGTTTCGCCGTCGTAGGTCAGCGCCAGTAGCGTCTGCGGATGCAGCGCGGTGGGCATGTCGATGCTGGTGTAGTAGTCGTCGGCGCACTTGAAGCCGACGTACTTGGCGGTGGTGTCCGCGCCGATGTGACGAAGGAAATCCGCGAAGCGCACGCCGCCCCACTTGCCTATCGCGCTCCAGCCTTCCACGCAGATGTGCCGCGTGACCTGGTCGTGCTGCGGCATCGCGCGCAGCTCGGGCAGCGTCCAGCTGCGCTTGTCGGCGACCATGCCGGTCACTTCGAGCTTGTAGGTGGCTTCGTCGACCTCGCGGACTTCGTCCTCGCCGTAGTAGGCGTTGAACGGAAAGGGCCGCGTGATCATCGATTCGGGGTAGGTCTCCGCGAGTTGCGTGGGGCTGAAGATCAGGCCCTGCACCTTGTCGTTGAAGCGCGAGATCTTCGAGAGCGCGGCTTCGACATGGCTGTCGTCGCTGATGCTGCATCCGGTGAGCAGCGAGAGTCCGCCCAGCGTGAGCGAGCGCTGCAGGAAGGCGCGGCGCGCGGGCTGGTCGAGGTTCTTCGCGATCAGCGTGCGGGCCTCGCGCACCACGGCATCGCCGTCGACGCCGGTCATCTTGGGGGCTTTGAAGATTCTCATGTCAGGCTTTGGGCGCACGGCCGCGGATCATGGTGAGGAGGGTGCGGGGCACGAGGGCGACCATCACCAGGTGCAGGGCCACGAAGGCGACGAGCGATGCCATGCCGAAGAAGTGAATGCGGCGCGCGAACTCATAGCCGCCCAGCAGGTCGCGCAGCACGGCGAACTGCACCGACTTCCACAGCACCAGGCCCGAGAGCACGATGACGACGATGTCGAGCATCACGAACAGGTAGGCCAGGCGCTGCACGCTGTTGTAGCGGCGCGGGTCGGCATGCGAGAGCTTGCCCTTGAGCGCCGCGAGCGCGTCGTGCCAGATGCCGGCCGGCGTGACCGGGAAGAACTTGGCGGCGAGGCGGCCGCTGGCGATGTTGATCGCCAGGTACACGAAGCCGTTGAACACCAGCAGCCACATCGCCGCGAAGTGCCACTGCAGCGCACCGCCGAGCCAGCCGCCCAGCGTGATCCCGCTCGGAAAGCTGAACGCAAAGAACGGCGCCGCGTTGTAGATGCGCCAGCCGCTGGTCACCAGCATCAGCACGGCCAAGGCGTTGAGCCAGTGCGTGATGCGCATCCACAGCGGATGGATGGGGCGGGCATCGGGGGCAATGCTTGCGAGGGCGGTGCTGTTCATGGGCTGGATTCTTGAGCGCACCCCATGGCTGATTCATCACGCAAAGTTCAATTAATCGTGATAACTCAGGAATCCGTATCGCGGGACAATCGGCGCCATGGACACCCCCAAACGCGTGCTGATCGTCGAGGACGACGCCCACATCGCCGAACTGCTGCGCATGCACCTGCGCGACGAAGGCTATGCCATCGAACACGCCGCCGACGGCCATGCGGGCCTGCGCGAACTGGAGCGCGGCAACTGGGACGCGCTGGTGCTCGACCTGATGCTGCCCGGCGTCGACGGCCTCGAGATCTGCCGCCGAGCACGGGCCATGGCGCGCTACACGCCGATCATCATCATCAGCGCACGCTCGAGCGAAGTGCACCGCATCCTCGGGCTGGAGCTGGGCGCCGACGACTACCTGGCCAAGCCTTTCTCGGTGCTGGAACTCGTGGCGCGCGTGAAGGCGCTGATGCGGCGCACCGATGCGCTGGCGCGCAATGCGCGCATGGAGTCGGGCAGCCTCACGCTGGGCAACCTGGACATCGAACCGCTGGCGCGCGAGGTGCGCGTGGACGGCAAGCTCATCGAGCTCACGCCGCGCGAGTTCGACCTGCTGTACTTCTTTGCGCGCAACCCCGGCAAGGTGTTCTCGCGGCTCGACCTGCTCAACCAGGTGTGGGGCTACCAGCACGACGGCTACGAGCACACGGTCAACACGCACATCAACCGGCTGCGCACGAAGGTGGAGACCGATCCGGCGGAGCCGAGGCGCATCCTTACCGTGTGGGGGCGGGGCTACAAGCTTTCGCCGACCGGCGCGGGCGATGAGGGAGGGGCGTGATGGCTTGGGCCACGCTTTCTCGCCGTCTCTCGATGGTGTTCGCTGTGCTGCTGCTGGCTTGCTACGGCGCATCGGCGTGGCTGCAGATGCGGTCGAGCGGGCTGCATGAACAAGAAGTGGTGCAGCGCCTTTCGGGCGGGCTGGCCGCGCATATTGCCGAGAACACCGAACTGATGCAGCCCGGCGGCCTCAACCAGGCCGCGGTGAAGGACCTGTTCGACAAGCTGATGGCCGTGAACCCCAGCGTTGAGGTTTATCTGCTGGGCCTGGACGGCCGCATCGAGGCGCAGGCCGCGCCGCCCGGGCACATGAAGCGCGAGCGAGTGGCGCTGGAGCCGATCCGCAAGCTGCTCTCGGGCGCGCCGTTGCCCATCCTCGGCGACGACCCGCGCAGCGCCGATGCGGCCAAGGTGTTCAGTGCCGCACCGCTGAAGATGGGCGGCCGCGATGCCGGCTACGTGTATGTGGTGCTGCAGGGCGAGGACTACGACGCGCTCGCGGCCAACGTCGCGACCGACAACGTGCTGCGCACCACGCTATGGTCGATGGCGCTGGTCGCGCTGCTCGGGCTGATCGCGGGACTGGCAGCCTTCAGGCTCATCACGCGGCCGCTGCGCGAACTCACGAAGGCGGTCAAGCGCTTCGAGACCGAGGGCATCGCTTCGCTCGAAAGTGAAACGCCCAAGCTGGAAAGGCTTTCGCACGGCACCGATGAAATCGCATTGCTGGGCCAGGCCTTCACGCAGATGACGCGCCGCATCGCCGAGCAATGGCGCGAGCTCACGCTTTCGGACCAGCAGCGCCGCGAACTTTTCGCCAACATCTCGCACGACCTGCGCACGCCGCTCACCTCGCTGCACGGCTATCTCGAAACGCTGCTGCTCAAGGCCGGCACGCTCAGCGACGAAGAGCGCCGGCGCTACCTGGAGATCGCGCTCGGTCAGAGTCGCAAGGTGGGCCGGCTCGCGCAGGAGGTGTTCGAACTCGCGCGGCTCGAATACGGCGTGGTCAAGCCCGAGAAGGAAAACTTCGCGCTCGCCGATCTCGTGCAGGACGTGTTCCAGAAGTTCGAGCTCGCGGCCGAGGCCCGGCACCAGCAGCTCAGGCCCGACATCGCGCCGGGCCTGCCGGTCGTGTCGGCCGATCTCGGGATGATCGAGCGCGTGCTGACCAACCTGCTGGACAACGCCATCCGCCATACGCCGGCCGGCGGCGAGATCGAAGTGCAACTGCGCCCAGCGAACGCCGGCGTGGCGGTGCAGGTGAGCGACACGGGCCCGGGCATTCCGGGCGAGCTGCAGAAGGGCCTCTTCGTGCGGCCCGTGTTCATGAGCGGTGCGCGCAGCGACGGCTCGGGCAGCGGCGGGCTGGGGCTGGTGATCGTGCAGCGCATCCTGCAACTGCACGGCAGCGACATCCGGCTGGTGCCGCAGGCGGGCAAGGGGGCGGTGTTCCGCTTTCAGTTGGGCGGTGCGGCGGGGGCCTGACGCGATTCGGTCTCCGGGCCGGCGTGACGGTTCAGCCGCTCGATGCGGTCACCGCGTGGTACTCCCCTCGGACTCCCCCTGGGTTTGCCTGTGCCGGCCGGCCCGGGCGCGATGCTACAAAAGCAGCGCGACCCAACCCAAGGAGACACAAGACCATGCCCGCCTTCAAGACCGTCCTGATCGACAAGGACCCGCAGCATCCACGCATTGCGCGCCTCGTGCTCAACCGCCCCGAGAAGCTCAACGCCATCGGCGACACCACGCCGTCGGAAATCCGCCAGGCCGTCGAATGGGCCGAGGCCGACGATGAAGTGCACGTCATCGTGGTCGAAGGCGCGGGCCGCGCGTTCTGCGCCGGCTACGACCTCGGCGACTACGCCGAGGGGCATGGCCGCGAAGGCGAGGGCGACCACCCGTGCCGGCAAGAAAAAACGCCTTGGGACCCGATGCTCGACTACGCCGCCATGAAGCGCAACACCGACGACTTCATGGCCCTGTGGCGCTGCCGCAAGCCCACCATCGCCAAGGTGCACGGCTATGCGGTGGCCGGCGGCAGCGACATCGCGCTGTGCTGCGACCTGCTGACCATGGCCGACGACGCGCGCATCGGCTACATGCCCACGCGCGTGTGGGGCTGCCCGACGACGGCGATGTGGACCTACCGGCTCGGCGCGCTGCGCGCGAAGCAGCTGATGTTCACCGGCGACACCATCGACGGTGCACAGGCGGCCGGATGGGGCCTTGCCAATTTCTCGGTGCCGGCCGACCAGCTGGACGACGCCACGATGAAGCTCGCGCAGCGCATCGCGGGCGTACCGCGCTCCCATTTGATGATGCACAAGCTGGTCGTCAACCAGGTGTGGCATTCGATGGGGCTGGAGCAGACGCAGATGTTCGCGACCGTGTTCGACGGCATCACGCGGCACAACCCCGAGGGGATGTGGTTTCGCCGGCAGGCGGAGGCGGAAGGGTTCAAGAGCGCTGTCGCATGGCGCGATAGCGGCCGGGATATTCCGGAAGGCGACGAGGCGAGGGCGCTCGTCGCGGAGCTGGAAGCGAAGCTTGCAGCGGCGCGGGCGGCGGTGCCGCCCGGCCGGTGAATCGAAGCCCCAGCTAGTGGCCCATCCCGTTCAAGGAGGGCAAGCCGCCGAATGGGTCAGTGCGTAGGTGCGCGAGGCCTGGAATGACGGGTTTTCATCCACCGTGCCCAGGGGGCGCGTGAACTTGCAGCCGTAGTTCGTGTCGGCCACCGTCGCCGGCGTCACCACGTCGTCGCCTGCGGGCTTCGGTCCCCCGCGCTCCCACTTGACCATTTCGGCGAAGGCTTCGACCTGTTCGGCAACCGTGAAGTCGCAATGCGTGATCCCGCGGATCGCACGCTGCACCAACCAGTCGCTGTTGCCCTTGGCTGCTACGCGCTTGTTGTAGATCTGTTCCATGCTGAAGGGCACGTACAGGTCGCCCAACGTGTGCAGCGAAACCACCGGGATCTTGAATTCGCCGTTGACCTTGGGAATCCAGCGCAGTCCATCGGTGCGCAGGCGATTGGCGTCCGTGGCCGCAGTGAGCTTGAGCACCGAGCCGTTCAACGCTGTCGATCCCGGCACGTCACCGTCGATGGTGTAGGTGAAGCGGTTTGTGTCGAGCGTGTTCTTGTTCAGGATGCCGGTGACCGTGCCGTCGCTGCCGAACACGCCCCAGACCGCAGCGAACGAGCCGCCCGCCATCAAACCGAGGTCGAACATGGGACGTTGGCCACCGGTCAGGTTCTGCACCACCGAAGCGAACTTCGCACCCGTGGCAGTGGGCGTCGAGGGGAAGGCGGTGAACAGCGTCGACGTGACCTGAGCACGGATGTCCAACCAGTTGGCGGTCGGATATTTCGGCAGGCCCGCGAGTGCTTGTGCCGTGACCTGTGCGCCCGCGAAGTAGTCGAACAGCTCCGTGTCGCCGACCACGCCGCACATCGGCACGGCGCCGTTGTACTTCACCTTGTGGTTGGCGGTGGCGAAGGCTTCGTCCTCGATTGCGGCAGCGGTGATGTGGCCGCCCATCGAGTGTCCGGTGATGTAGAGCTGTGAAGGTGCGGGGAGCTCTCGGCCGTTGGCCTTGGCAATCTTGTTGAACTCCAATGCCAGCGCATTGGTGTCTTCCACGCCGGCGCGCACGTCATAGAAGTTCTTGCTGTAGCTGGATGCTGCCCACGCATAGCCGTTCTGGATCAGATAGCGGCGGATGGACGGATTCGTGAGCTTCAGCTCGTTACCTTCGCCCACGTAGCCATGTGCGTACATCACGAGCCGGCCGTTCCAGTTGGACGGCACTTCCACGCGGTACTGCGCACCGCCGAGCATGCCCGACCAGCGGCTGGTGGTGGCGTTGTCGATCTTGTCGCCGGCGTCGGCCTTGAGTGCCGCGAACGTGGTGGCCGAGGGGTCGGCTGGCGCGAAGGAATTGCGGGTGTCCTGCACGCGCGTTTCCTCGGGGACTGGCGGCGGTGCGGGCGGAGGCGGCGCTGGCGGCGCGGGCGCAGGAGCCGGCGGCAGCGGCGTGAAGGCAAAACCGTTTCCACCGCCCCCACCGCCGCAGGATGCGACGGCAAGGCTGGTGGCGAGGGCAAGGAGTGTCAGGCGCGCGGAATGCATGGGATGTCTCTCTCCGTTTCTTCTGGGTTCTTGGTTGAAGATCGCCGGCGCAGCGCTGCCCGGACGGCCATGAAGAACGACCGTGCTATTTCGCTGACCGGCGGCGCAGCGTAGGGGCGATGCCGGGCGCATCGGCCCGGGCTTTCCCGTAGCTGCTATCTCCTGCGCGACACCGTGCGCGACACCGGCATGGAACCTGGGGAGAGATCAGCCCTTGCGGCGGGTGACCACCACCGTGGCGTCCAGGCCTTCGTACGCCTCGGCGTCGCCATACCAACTGCCCGAGATCGGCGCAGCCTGCGCCGGGTCGCGCGTGACGCCCACGCGGATGAGTTGTCCGCTGCCCATCAGGTTGTTGGTCGGGTCGAACGCCAGCCAGCCGATGCCCGGCAGGTACGCCTGCAGCCAGGCGTGCGTGGTGCCAGCGCCCGTCATCGATTCGCCGGGCGCCTGGGCGGCGCGGTCGAGCGCGGCGTCGTAGAGGTAGCCCGAGACGAAGCGGGTCGCGATGCCCAGACGGCGCGCGGCTTCCATCATCAGCAGCGCGTAGTCGCGGCAACTGCCGCTGCCCAGCGCCAGCGTGGCCAGCGGCGTTTGCGTGCCTTCTTCGTCGCGCGCCTTGTATTCGAGGCTCTGGCCGATGTGCGCGTTCATGCGCGTGAGCACTTCGCGCGTGTTGTTGGGCTTGTCGCTGTGCAGGAACTGGTGCGCCCAGCGGATCAGCGTGCCGCTGGCATCGTCCTCGTGGTGCGGGCGCAGGTAGTGTTCGAGGTCCAGGCGCTCCTGCACCGAGTAGGCGAAGGGCAGGAACTCGGCTGCCGGATCGAGCGCGAGCTGGTCTTGCTGGGCCGGCACATGCTCGATGGTGAACGAGCACACGATGCGCAGCTCGGTCGCTTCGCCCATCGGCTGTACCAACGCGACGGAGTTGGAATGCGGGTCTTGAATCAACCGCGTGAAAGCCTGGGGGCTCACCTGCAGATCGGTGGCGAGCACGCGCAGGTCGTGGCTGTCGCGGGGCCGGAACATCACCCGGTGCAAACCGAAGGTGACCGGCTTGTTGTAGCGATAGATGGTGGTGTGCGTGATGTCGTACTGGATGGCCATGGGGCATTCTCGTGCGTTCGCGGCGCGCGCAGTGGCTTGTTCTTGTGGGCGAATGCCGCAGAATCGGCGCCCGCTCGATGTTTGAGCGTTCTTCTCAAGGGGATTCCGGCCGCCATGTACTCCGCCACCTTCATCTTCGCCAAGAAGCAGTTCGACGACGAATTCCATCGCCTCGACCGGACCATCGCGACGGCCGCGAAGTCGCTGCCCGGCTACCTGGGCGAGGAGACGTGGGAGAACACGGGCAACGGGCTGGTGTCGAACGTCTACTACTGGGACTCGCTCGACAACCTCCAAGCGCTGATTCGCCACCCGGTGCACCAGCAAGCCAAGGCGGCGCAGGCGAATTGGCTGGATGGCTACAAGGTGGTGATCTCCGAAGTGGTGCGCACCTATGGCGACAGCCGGATCGACCATCTGCTGGCACCTCCGCCTTCCGGCGCGACGCTCTCCTAAAGCCGCTGAGTGCCGAGCGCCTTGGCCAGCGTGGAGGGCAACGGCAGCGGTTCGCCATGCCACTGCGCGGCCAGCAGTTCGGCGCAAAGGGCCGCGAAGCTGAGACCGCGCGAGCCCAATGCGGTGCAGGCCCAGAGGCCATTCGCCTCCGCGGTCAGCGGGCCGACCAGCGGCCGACGGTCGCCCGAGGCGCAGCGCACACCGACCCAGGCGTTGACTTCTCCGCGCTCGAAGGCCGGCGCCAATGCGGCTGCTGCGGCGGGATGCAGCCGGGCGAGGCGGTCGCGGTTCGCGGCGCTGTCATCGGTGTTCGGAGCGAGGTCGGTGCTGTCGCGGTCGAAGGTGGCGCCTGTCAGCCAGAGCAGGGCGCCTTCGGCATCGGGCACGTTGGCGATCAAGTGGCCGTCGCCGTTGAGCGGCGTGGCCGGGAGGGCGCTGGCGTTGAGGTGGCCCCACGCGACCTGTCCGCGCACCGGCTGCAGCGGCAGCCCCGGAGCGAAGCGGCCCGATTCGAAGCCGGCGGCGACGACCACGCGGTCTGCTGCGATCAGCAACTGGTCTGCCGCATCGAACAGTTGCCAGCCGTCGGCGCCTCGGGTCGCTCGCGCCACCGAAGCGTTGCCGCGGAACTCGACACCCGGCTGACGCAGCCAGGCCTCGATCAACCGTGACGGACGCACCCAGCCGGCACGCGCATGCCAGATGGCGGGCGCATCGACCGGCAGGTCGGCTGCGCTCAACTGTTCGGCGCTTGCAGGCCACGATTCATTGGGGCCGTTGTCGCTCCAGTTGGCAGGCACGCGCGTATCGCCTTCGGGCCGCCGTTCCAGTACGCCGCTGGCGCGCCAGTCGTGGCCTTCTTCAAGCAGTCGTTCCAATTCGAGCCAGGTGGCACGGATGCCCGCGCGCGTGAGGCGCGAGAGCAGGGCGTCGTCGGGAGACACATGGGGCGCCAGCACGCCGACCGGCAGGCCGGAAGCGCCCGAGGCGGGGCGCGAGGCCGCATCGAGCACCGTGACCTGCCACCCGCGCCGCGCGAGGCTCGCGGCCACGGCCGCGCCCGCGAGGCCGGCACCGATCACGGCGCAGCGGCCCGGCGCCGCGATTCGCTCGGGCGCTGGCCCGCGGCGCCGCACCGTCCAGGCCGGTGCGAAGACGCCGCCGAGGCAGTCGCGCCTGGGCGGCAGGCCGGGGCGCCTTTCGAGTTGGAAGCCGTTCTGCGAAAGCGCATTGCGCACCTCACCTGCATAGGTCCAGGTGGCGAGGCCCGTGCCCTGACGGGCGAATCGCGACACCGCCTTCAGCGTGTCGGGCGACCACATCGCCGGATTCCGCTCGGGGCCGAAGCCGTCGAGGAAGATGCTGTCGGCCTCGAAGCGTTGGGCGCGCAGCATCGGTTGCACGTCGCCGATGCACAGGGTGAGCAGGACGCGGCCTTCGTCGAAGGCGAGGCGGTGAAAGCCTGGCAGCAGTCCGTGCCACTGCGCGACCAGCTCGCCGGCCAGCGAGGCCAGTTCCGGATACGCCTCGGCAGCCCGAAAGAGATCGCCGGCCCCGACCGGATGCGCCTCGACCGAGACGAAGTGCAGCATCCGCGGCCGGTTTGCATCCGAACGCCACGCCTGCCAAGTCGCCAGGAAATTGAGGCCCAGCCCGAAGCCGGTTTCGAGAATCCGCCATTGCGGTTGCCCGGCCCAGGCTTGCGGCAGGCCGCAGCCGCCCAGGAACACATGGCGAGCCTGCGCCAGCGCCCCGGTTTCGGTGTGATAGATGTCGTCGAAGCGTTCGCTGCTCGGGACGCCGTCGGCGCGCCAGGCCACTGGCTCAGCGGTCACGACGGGCAGGAAAGTTCAGGCCGCTGGAGGAGGAACGTAGCCTTGCGCCACGTCGGCGCCTTCGCCGAAGAAATGCTTTTCCATCTGCCGCGCCAGGTACTGGCGGGCGCGCAGATCGGCCAGGTTCAGCCGGTTTTCGTTGACCAGCATGGTCTGTTGCTTGAGCCAGGCGGCCCAGGCTTCCTTGCTGACGTTTTCCCACAGGCGCTTGCCCAGGTCGCCGGGATAGGGCGGGAAGTCGAGCCCTTCGGCCTCTTTGCCGAGCTTGATGCACTGAACCATGCGTGCCATTTTTTTGCCTCTTGGGTGGGGTAAGCGTGTCGCTTAGTTGATTTAGCTATTTAGAACTGAGAACTTGGTCGTTCCAGTTTCTATATGTCGTATTGAGAATACGCAGCTTCATTGATATGCCTTTTTAGAGCAAGACACCATGAGCTTTCGCCGCGACTTTATCAAGCTTTCCCTGGGTGCCGGCGTGGCCGGTGCCTTGGCCCTGTCGGCGTTGCCGACGTTTGCCCAAGGAACAGCGGCCGCCAAGGGCCCCGTGACGCTGCTGAACGTCTCGTACGACCCGACGCGCGAGCTCTACGTCGACTACAACCAGGCCTTCGCCAAGTACTGGAAGGGCAAGACCGGCCAGGACGTGACGGTCAAGCAATCGCACGGCGGCTCTGGCAAGCAGGCCCGCTCGATCATCGACGGCATCGATGCCGACGTGGCCACGCTGGCGCTCGGCGGCGACATCGATGCGCTCGTCACCCACGGTGGCCTGGTCAAGGCCGACTGGCAAAAGCGCCTCCCGCTCAACTCGGCCCCTTACACCTCGACCATCGTGTTCCTGGTGAAGAAGGGCAACCCCAAGGGCCTGAAGGACTGGGACGACCTGGTCAAGCCCGGCGTGCAGGTGATCACCCCCAACCCCAAGACCTCGGGCGGCGCCCGCTGGAACTACCTGGCCGCCTGGGAATTTGCCAAGCGCAAGTACGGTGGCGACGCCAAGGCCAAGGAATACATCGGCAACCTGTTCAAGAACGTGCCCGTGCTGGACACCGGCGCGCGCGGCTCGACCATCACCTTCGTGCAGCGCGGCGTGGGCGACGTGCTGCTGGCTTGGGAAAACGAAGCCTTCCTGGCGCTGAAGGAATTCGGTCCGGACAAGTTCGAAATCGTCGTGCCGTCCATCTCCATCCTGGCCGAGCCCAGCGTGACGGTCGTCGACAAGGTCGTCGACAAGAAGGGCACCCGCGCCGTGGCCGAGGAGTACCTGAAGTACCTTTACTCCGACGAAGGCCAGGACATCGCGGGCCGCAACTTCTACCGCCCGACGTCCGAAAAGGCCAAGGCCAAGTACGACAAGCAGTTCCCCAAGCTGACGCTGGTGACCATCGACCAAGCCTTCGGCGGGTGGGCGAAGGCCGATAAGGAGCACTTCGCAGACGGTGCTTCGTTCGACCAGATCTACACAACCAAGCAGAAGTAATCCGCGCTACCGAGCCGGTTTTCATGGCGCCCGTTTCGCGAGCGCCGCGACCCGGCACGCCTCGACCTCTCCGAAGAAAACCGAAAGCCTCCCGTGTCCGTTCTCCTGATTGCCGGTAGCCCCTCGGCCCCGTCCCGCTCCACCGCCTTGCTCGAGGCCGTGGGCGAGCGGCTGGCCAAACGCCATGCCCGCATCGAGCGGCTCGCGATCCGCGACCTGCCGGCACAGGCGCTGCTGCTGGCCGAGTGGAACCATCCGGCCATCGAGAGGGCCATCGCCCAGGTGGCGGCGGCCCGCGTGATCGTGGTGGCTACGCCGGTCTACAAGGCGGCCTACAGCGGCGTGCTGAAAGTCTTTCTCGATCTGCTCGCGCAGGACGCGCTCAAGGGCAAGACCGTGCTCCCGCTGGCCACCGGCGGCAGCCCCCATCACATGCTCGCGCTCGACTACGCACTGCGGCCCGTGCTGCAGTCGCTGGCGGCGCGCCACATCCTGCCGGGCGTCTATGCGAGCGATTCGCAGATCGTGCTGACGCCCGCGAACGCCTACCAGGTGCACAACGACCTGGCCGAGCGACTGAACGAGGCCGTCGAGGTGCTTGCGACCGAAGGCCTGAAGCTGCCCGCAACGCACGGATTCGAACCCGTGCCGTTTTCTCGCGTGCGATGTAGTGTTTAAGGGCTCGCCCCCAGGCTGCGCGCACTTCGTGTCGCTACGCCAACCCCCTACCGGGGGCAACACCTGAGGCCCGGCGAAGCCGGTTCCTCGGTGTTTCCCGAAAGATTCAAGGCTGCCTCATTGGCCGCTCAGGGACAGCTTTGCCCAAAGTTTTGCACCAAGGAATCCCCGCATGAACCCCATCGCCACCGAAGACTCAGCACTCGAGACGCCACCGCGTTCCTTCTGGCACGCGCTGGGTGACCTCGTCGTCAGCGCCATCGTCGTCAGCGCCATTGCGCTGATCGTGAGCTTCATTTCCGCCGCGTGACCGCGTGGCGCCCCAACACCCCAGGACAGCCATGAACCGTATTTCCATTCCTCGCCGCCGCCTGATCCAGGGCGCAGCCGCAGCCATCGCGCTGCCTTCGTTCGCCGCACTGGCCCAGGCGCCCGCGCGCCAGTTCCGCATCGGCAACCAGAAGGGCACGCTCAACATCCTGAAGGGCCGCGGCACGCTGGAGAAGCGGCTCGCGCCGCTGGGCGTCACGGTCAAGTGGACCGAGTTCACGGCCGGCCCGGTGCAGCTCGAAGCGCTCAACGTCGGTTCCATCGACTTCGGCGATGTCGGCGAAGCGCCGCCCATCTTCGCGCAGGCCGCCGGTGCGCCGCTGGCCTACGTGGCCGCCACGCAGCACCGCCCGCAGACCGAAGCCGTGCTGGTGCCCAAGGGCTCGGCCATCAAGACCGTGGCCGACCTCAAGGGCAAGAAGATCGCGCTCAACAAAGGCTCGAACGTCCACTACTTCATCGTCAAGCTGTTCGAGAAGCACGGCCTCTCGTATGCCGACCTGAACCTGGCCTACCTGCCGCCGTCCGATGCGCGTGCCGCATTCGAAAAGGGCTCGGTCGATGCGTGGGTGATCTGGGACCCGTTCCTCGCAGCCGCCGAGAAGTCGATCGACGCACGCATCCTCGCCGACGCCACGGGCGTTGTCGGCAACCGCGCCTACTACTTCTCGTCGCTCGACTACGTGGCGAAGAACGCCGACGTGATCGCCATTGCGGTCGAAGAGATCAACAAGGTCGAAGCCTGGGGCTCCG
Source organism: Variovorax paradoxus EPS (assembly GCF_000184745.1). NCBI lineage: Bacteria > Pseudomonadati > Pseudomonadota > Betaproteobacteria > Burkholderiales > Comamonadaceae > Variovorax > Variovorax paradoxus. The sequence continues at coordinate 2,885,574 of NC_014931.1, forward strand.
CGAACAAGGGGCAACTCGCTGCCGAGCTGGCGGCCTTGTGGGGCCTGCCCAAGCCGGTGGCAGACATCACCACGGCCCGCACGCCCTACGGCATCACGCCGATCACCAAGGCCATCCTCGCCGAGCAGCAGAAGATCGCCGATACCTTCTTCGAGCTCAAGCTGATCCCCAAGAAGATCAACGTGCTCGAAGCCGCCGGCGCGGGAGTCGCATGATGCAGATCTTCTGGTTCCTCCCCACGCACGGCGACAGCCGCTATCTCGGCACGAGCGAGGGCGCGCGGCCCATCGATCTGGCCTACTTGCAGCAGATCGCAGGCGCCGCTGACAACCTCGGCTACGAAGGCGTGCTGATTCCCACCGGCCGTTCATGCGAAGACCCGTGGGTGATCGCCTCCAGCCTGATCGGTTCGACGAAGAAGCTCAAGTTCCTGGTTGCTGTGCGTCCGGGGCTGCACCAGCCCAGCCTCGCCGCGCGCATGGCCGCGACCTTCGACCGGCTCTCGGGCGGACGCCTGCTGGTGAACCTCGTGACCGGTGGCGACCAGGCCGAGCTCGAAGGTGACGGTGTCTATCTGGATCACGCGTCGCGCTACGAGCAGTCGGCCGAGTTCATCCGCATCTGGCGCGAGATCCTCACGCGCAGCCACGATGGCCAGGGCTACGACTTCGAAGGCAAGCACCTGAGCGTGAAGGGCGCCAAGCTGCTGTATCCGCCGGTGCAGACGCCGTACCCGCCCGTGTGGTTCGGTGGCTCGTCGGCGGCCGCGCACGACCTCGCGGCAGAGCAGGTCGATGCGTACCTGACCTGGGGCGAGCCGCCCGCCGAAGTCGCCAAGAAGATCGCCGATGTGCGCGCCCGCGCCGAGAAACAGGGCCGCCGTGTCGAGTTCGGCATCCGCCTGCACGTGATCGTGCGCGAGACCGAAGAGGCCGCGTGGAAGGCCGCCGAAGAACTCATCAGCCGCGTGGACGACGACACCGTCATCCGCGCCCAGGCCGCCTTCGCGCGCATGGATTCCGAAGGTCAGCGCCGCATGGCCGCGCTGCATGCGGGTGGTGCGAAGCGCTCGCGCGCAGAGCTGGAGATTTCGCCGAACCTGTGGGCCGGCGTGGGGCTCGTGCGCGGCGGTGCCGGCACGGCGCTCGTGGGCGACGCGAAGACCGTCGCGGCGCGCATCGAGGAATACGCGGCCCTCGGTCTCGACAAATTCATTCTCTCGGGCTACCCGCACTTGGAAGAGGCCTACCGCTTCGCCGAGCTGGTGTTCCCGCTGCTCTCGCGCAAGGCGAAGAAGCAACTCGCCGGTGGTTCGTTGAGCGGCCCGTTCGGCGAAGTCGTCGCGAATCTCGACGCACCTTCGCGCCTCGTCTCGCAAAGCTGAACAAGGACGCCCCATGACTGAACAAGTGCAGAAACTCCCGGTGACTTCCACCGACGAAGGCGCAGGCACCGGCAACGCGTTCAAGGCCTTCGGCCTCAACGTGGCGGGTCGGCTCATTCCCTGGCTCGTGCCGGTGGGACTCATCGTTTTCTGGCAGATCGCCTCGTCGCTCGGCTGGCTGTCGACGCGCGTGCTGCCGGCACCGGTCGATGTGGTCAAGGCCGCGTGGTCGCTCACCGTGTCCGGCGAACTCTGGACGCATGTGAAGGTCAGCGCGGGCCGTGCGCTCGCGGGCCTGGCCATCGGCGGCGGCGCCGGGCTGGCGCTGGGCCTGCTCACAGGCTCGGTGAAGTTCGCCGAGACGCTGCTCGACTCGACCATCCAGATGGTGCGCAACATCCCCGCGCTCGCGCTGATTCCGCTGGTGATCCTGTGGTTCGGCATCGACGAATCGGCCAAGCTGTTCCTGATCTCGGTGTCGGTGTTCTTTCCGATCTACCTCAACACCTTTCACGGCATCCGCAACGTCGATCCGCAACTCATCGAAATGGGCCGCACTTACGGCCTCTCGCGCTGGCAGCTGTACCGCGAGGTGATCCTGCCGGGCGCGCTGTCGTCGATCCTCGTGGGGCTGCGTTTCTCGCTGGGCCTCATGTGGGTGATCCTGATCGTGGCCGAGACCATCTCGGCGCAGGCCGGCATCGGCTATCTCACGATGAATGCCCGCGAGTTCCTGCAGACCGACATCGTGTTGGTGGGCATCCTCTTGTATGCGCTGCTCGGCAAGCTGGCCGACCTGTTCGCACGCGGCCTGGAGCAGTGGTGGCTGCGCTGGCACCCCGGTTATCAGAAGAAGCCGAAGTGAGGGCAGGGCAAATGAACCATTCCATTTCCCGCCGCACGGCCATTGCCACGCTGGGTGCTCTGAGCGCTGGTGCCGTGCTGGCGCAAGGCGTCGCACCGCGACCCGTCACCGTGCGCTTCGGCTACCAGAAGTCGTCGACGCTGACGACGCTGCTCAAGGCCCAGGGCACGCTCGAAAAGCAGCTCGCGCCGCTCAATGCCACGCTGAGCTGGCACGAGTTCACCAGCGGCCTGCCGCTGCTAGAGGCGCTGAACCTCGACAACCTGGACATCAGTGCCGACGTGGCCGACACGGTGCCCGTGTTCGCGCAAGCCGCTGGCGCCGAGCTGACCTTCATCGCGCAGGAAGCGCCTTCGCCCGCCGCGCAGGCGATCGTCGTGCGCGAAGACTCGCCGATCACGACCGTGGCTGATCTGAAGGGCAAGAAGGTCGGCTTCGCGAAAGCGGCCGGCGCGCATTACCTGCTGATCGCCGCGCTGGAGAAGGCCGGCCTCTCGTTCAAGGACATCGTGCCCGCCTACCTCACGCCCGCTGACGGGCGCGCCGCCTTCGAGAAGGGCGCGATCGACGCGTGGGTCGTGTGGGACCCGTTCCTCGCCGCCGCGCAGCGCCAGTCGAAGGTGCGCATCCTGGCCGATGGCGCGGGCATCGCGTCGTACCAGCGCTACTACCTCGCGAGCACCAAGTTCGCGAAGGCGCGGCCCGATGTGCTGCGCGTGGTCTACGCCGAGCTCGAGAAGACCGGCAAGTGGGTCAAGCAGAACCCGAAGGAAGCCGCCGCGCTGCTGTCGCCCGTGTGGGGCCTGGACGCCGCCACCATCGAACAAGCCAACAGCCGCCGCAGCTACGCGGTGCGCCCGGTCGTGGCCGATGGCCTGACCGAGCAGCAGCGCATCGCGGATGCGTTCTTCGGTGAAAAGCTGCTGCCCAAGAAACTCAATGCGCTCGACGTCGCGCTGTTCAAACCCGGAGCCTGAAGCCCATGAGTGCCGTTCTGAAAGACATCCAACCCCGGGCCCAAGCCCAGGCCCAAGCTATTGCCGGCGGCGTGCGCCTCGAAGCGCGCGGCCTGCACAAGCGCTATGGCACGCGAGACGTGCTGCGCAACACCAAGCTCACCATCGAGCCCGGCCAGTTCATCGCCATCGTGGGGCGCAGCGGCTGCGGCAAGAGCACGCTGCTGCGGCTGATCGCGGGGCTCGAAGAAGCGACCTCCGGCGGTCTCTACACCGATGGCAAGGCCGTGAACGGCCTGCACGACGACACCCGCATCATGTTTCAGGAGGCGCGCCTTCTGCCCTGGCGCCGCGTGCTCGACAACGTGACGCTGGGTTTGTCGAACGACGCCAAGCCGCGCGGCAAGGAAGTGCTCGCGCAGGTCGGCCTGGCCGACCGCGAGAACGAATGGCCGGCGCGCCTGTCGGGCGGACAGCGCCAGCGCGTGTCGCTTGCACGGGCGCTGGTGCATCACCCGCGCCTGCTGCTGCTCGACGAGCCGCTGGGCGCGCTCGACGCGCTCACCCGCATCGAGATGCACCGGCTCATCGAGAACCTCTGGCAGCGCCACCGCTTCACCGCCTTGCTGGTGACGCACGACGTGCAGGAAGCGGTGGCCCTGGCGAACCGCGTGATCCTGATCGAAGACGGCCGCATCGCGCTGGACGAAAACATCGCGCTCGCCCGCCCGCGCTCACAGGGCGACCCGGCCTTCGCAGCCATCGAAAAACGCATCCTCGACAGGGTGCTGCAAAAGCCCGGAACTCCCGAAGAGGTTGAGAGCAGCGCCGACGCCAGCTGGCTTGGAACACCTGCGCATGCACTGCGCTGGGCGATCTGATGCCCGCAGCCGTTCGACGTCTACAACCGCTTGATGCCCATAACCGTTCGGGCTGAGCTTGTCGAAGCCTTGCGCAGCGCTTCGACAAGCTCAGCGTGAACGGACTGTTGTTGTTCTTCTTCCTGCCTCTTTTTCTTTTTGTTCTTTCCACCCCTGAAAGGCTCTCGCATGTCGCAGAACTGGAAATTCGAAACCCTGTCGGTCCACGCCGGCTACTCGCCCGAACCGACCACGCGCGCCGTCGCGCCGCCGATCTACCAGACGGTGGCCTACGCCTTCGACAGCGCGCAGCACGGCGCCGATCTGTTCGACCTGAAGGTGCCGGGCAACATCTACACCCGCATCAACAACCCGACGCAGGACGTGCTGGAGCAGCGCGTGGCCGCGCTCGAAGGTGGCATCGCGGCGCTCGCGCTGGCCTCGGGGCAGGCGGCCGTGACCTACGCGATCCAGACCATCGCGGAGGCCGGCGACAACATCATCAGCAGCACGGCGCTCTACGGCGGCACCTACAACCTCTTTGCGCACACGCTGCCGCAGTTCGGCATCACCACGCGCTTTGCGGACCACCGCGATCCGAGCAGTTTCGAGAAGCTGTTCGACGACAAGACCAAGGCTGTATTCGTCGAGTCGCTGGGCAACCCCGCGGGCAACGTGACCGATATCGCGGCCATTGCCGAGATCGCGCACCGTAACGGCGTGCCGCTGATCGTGGACAACACCGTGCCCTCGCCGTACCTGAGCCGGCCCATCGAGCACGGTGCCGACATCGTGGTGCATTCGCTCACCAAGTACCTGGGCGGCCATGGCACCAGCATCGGCGGCGCGATCGTCGATTCGGGCAAGTTCCCGTGGGCCGAGCACAAGCAGCGCTTCAAGCGCCTGAACGAGCCCGATGTGAGCTACCACGGCGTGGTCTACACCGAGGCGCTGGGCCCGGCCGCCTACATCGGGCGTGCGCGCGTGGTGCCGCTGCGCAACACCGGCGCGGCCATCTCGCCGTTCAACGCCTTCCTGATCCTGCAGGGCATCGAGACGCTGGCGCTGCGCATGGACCGCATCAGCAGCAATGCGCTCAAGGTGGCGCAGCACCTGAAGACGCACAAGGCCGTGAACTGGGTCAACTACGCGGCGCTCGAAGACCACCCCGACCATGCGCTCGCGCAGAAGTACTTCGGCGGCAAGTCCAGCGGCGTGCTGACCTTTGGCATCGGCAGCGGCCGTGAAGGCGGCGCGAAATTCCTCGATGCGCTGAAGCTCTTCACGCGCCTCGTGAACATCGGCGACGTGCGCTCGCTGGCCACGCACCCGGCATCGACCACGCACCGGCAGCTCTCGCCCGAAGAACTGGCCAAGGCCGGCGTGACGGAAGACACCGTGCGCCTGTCGGTAGGCATCGAGCACATCGACGACCTGCTCGCGGATCTCGATGTGGCGCTCGCGGCTGCGTCCTGACCGCTTCGATGAACGGAAAACCATGACAACACTCAACGCCATTCCCGAGGCGGCTCTCGACCAGCTCTTCCGCAAGGCGCGCACCGTGCACGCCTTCAAGCCGGTGTCTGTCACCGACGAACTGATCCACAAGCTCTACGACCTCGTGAAGTGGGGACCGACTGCCTACAACGCGCAGCCCGCGCGCTATGTGTTCGTGCGCAGCGAGGAGGGCAAGGCGAAGCTGAAGCCTGCGGTCTCGTCCGGCAACACGGCGCAGACGCTGGCTGCGGGCGTGACGGTGATCGTGGCGCACGACACGCGCTTCTACGAGCACTTGCCCACGCAGTTCCCGGCTTACGACGCCAAGCCCTTCTTCGAGAAGAGCGCCGAGGCCGCAGCGGCCACGGCGTTTCGCAACAGCAGCCTGCAGGGCGCCTACCTGATCCTGGCGGCGCGCTCGCTCGGCCTGGGCGTGGGGCCGCAGTCGGGCTGCAACGCCGACCTGGTCGACAAGGCGTTCTTTCCCGACGGTCGCTATCGCGCCAACTTTCTCGTGAACCTCGGCGTGGCCGACCACGCCGGCACGTTCGAGCGCGGGCCGCGGCTCGCGTTCGACGAGGTGGCGGAAATCGTCTGATCTCCCCTCCGTCCGATCAATCCCATCCTTTTTTGCTTTATTTCTTCAACCTGAAAGAGAAACCATCATGTCCATCCAAGCCATCAATGTGCGCAACCAGTTCAAGGGCAAGGTCCGCGAAATCATCCGCGGCGACGTCGTCTCCGAAGTCGATGTCGAAACCGCCTGGGGCATCGTGACCTCGGTCATCACCACGCGCTCGGTCGACGAACTGCAATTGAAGGTCGGCTCCGACGTGGTCGCGCTCGTGAAGTCGACCGAGGTTTCGATCGCGAAGCTCTGAGGCGGTTTCCACCGTATTTTTATCAAGCGGGCCGCTCGAGGTTCTTCGGACTTCGGGCGGCTTTTTGCCGTGCGCCGTATTTCGTTCAATTCGATCTCCACCTGGGAGGAATTCATCGAATCAAAAAGCTCTTTAGATCAACTATTGATATTCTTGGTTAACCTTTTTCTCACTCAAACTCTCTGCCTTTTGTCGATAGATGGGGCACTGGGTGAGCAAGAAAATCGTGACCGAGAAAAGTGTTTCCTCAATCAGCAGTGGTCACCTCGCGATCGCAGGGGCGATGCTTCTTCCACTGGTGGGAATAGGGATGCTGGCCTTCATTCACCGCGATGACCTTCGTCGCTGGCGGTGGGATTCAGTCGAGCACTGGATGCTGTTGGCGTCGGTCGTCTTCGTGACGGCTTCGCATGCCCTGATGGTGGTCTTGTTGTGCATGAAGCCCAAGGACAAAGCTGCCAGCGACGAGGACCGGGCGGGCTGAGTTTTCTTCCCGCTCACTGCAGCTTGGGCAGGAACGACGTCTCCATGTGATAGCGCTTGGGGTTGTTCCGATCGATGTAGACCGGAATCCATTCCTGCACGTAGTCCGTCGGATCGAACCAGAGGTTGGCGCTGCGGAACACGTGCAGGCGATTGTTCGATGTGTCGTGCCATTTGGCGACGATGCGGTAGGGGTGCTCGCCGTTCACCTCGATGCTGCCGTTCTGCTCGACCTCCTGGAACTCGGCCTCGATGAGCTGGCCGTTCTGGCGCAGGTCGGCTTCCTTCTGTGCGCTCCAGCGGCCGAAGGCGATGATGCCGCCGCCGATGCCCGCGAAGATCACGCCCATGATCGTGAGGGCGAGCTTGCCCTCGGGGTCGACGAAGATGGCGCCGACCAGCAGCAGAAGCCCGATGGCCAGGAAGAGCCACTTGATGAGGGTGATGACTTTGTGATCCATCGCGCGACTGTGCCTTTGTTTCGCGCAGGTCGATATAGCCAACATGGCTTAGTCGAATGGGTCATGAGGAACTGCGAACAGCTTCCTTCCGGCCCGGGAAGGCGACTCACAGAATCTTTGGAATCAACCCCAAGAGGCACCTTCGATGAGCGCTGTTCTTTCTTCCCCCGTCGTTGCAGAAGACAACAACAACAACGAACTCGACATCGTCCGGCAGGCCGGCCACATCGGTGCCGAGGTGCGCGGCGTGCGGCTCTCGGGCGAACTGCAGCCGGAGGTGTTCAGGTCCATCAAGGCGGCACTCCTCAAGCACAAGGTGCTGTTCTTCCGCGGCCAGCAGCACCTGGACGACGCGCAGCAGCAAGCCTTCGGCCGCCTCTGGGGTGAGCTGGTGCCGCATCCGACCGTGCCCTCGATGGATGGCACGAAGCTGCTGGAACTCGACTCGCGCCACGGCGGCCGCGCCAACTCGTGGCACACCGACGTGACCTTCGAGGTGGCGTATCCGCAGGTGTCGATCCTTCGCGCGGTCGTGATTCCGGCTTACGGTGGCGATACCGTCTGGGCGAACACCGTGGCAGCCTACGAAAGCCTGTCGGACGACCTGAAGGCGTTGGCTGACCGGCTGCGCGCGGTGCATGGCAACGACTACGACTACGCCGCCTCGCGGCAGCCCGCCGACTTGGCCGACGAAGGTGTGAAGCGCTACAAGGAGGTGTTCACCCGGCGCCTCCTCGAAGCCGAGCACCCGGTGGTCCGCGTGCACCCCGAGACCGGCGAGCGCAGCCTTGTGCTGGGCCACTTCGTGAAGCGGCTGGTCGGCCATTCGACTTATGACTCCCAGCATCTGCTGAGCGTGCTGCAGAGCCATGTGCACCGGCTGGAGAACACGGTGCGCTGGCGCTGGACACAGGGCGACGTGGCGATCTGGGACAACCGTGCCACGCAGCACTACGCGATCAACGACTACGGCGATCAGCACCGGGTGGTGCGCCGGGTGACGGTCGCGGGCGATGTTCCGTATGGGGTGGACGGTGCGAAGAGCGTGGACCTGACGGCGCCCGCCGTACGCGCGGCCGAGGCGGCAACCGCTGCATAGAACACAGAACATCGCGCTATACAACGCCCGGTTGTTAGGAATCGACTTTTCAGTCGTTTGAGGTTCTGGGCGGCGCTCCTAAAGTGGTGGTCATCGCCATCAAAGGCGAATTCCAACGCACAACAGGAGCCGCACAGCATGTCAGTGGAAGTTGAAGAACTCGTCCTGCCCGAAGCACTTGAACAGGCGCGCGCCATTGCCGCCGAAAACCAATGGCCTTATGCCGGCGGCGTAACGCCGACCGTGGCCTGGGACCTCGTGCAGAAAGGCCAGGCCGTGCTGGTCGACGTGCGCTCGGGCGAGGAACGAAAGTTCGTCGGCCATGTGCCCGAAAGCCTGCATGTGGCCTGGGCCACCGGCACTGCGCTCACGCGCAATCCGCGCTTCGTGCGCGAGCTGGAAGCCAAGCTCGCCAAGGAGGGCGGCAAGGATGCAGTGGCACTGTTGCTGTGCCGCAGCGGCAAGCGTTCGGCGCTCGCCGCGGAGGCGGCCGCGAAGGCTGGCTTCACCAACGTCTTCAATGTGCTCGAAGGCTTCGAGGGCGAGATCGATGCCGATCAGCACCGCGGCGGTGCGGACGGCTGGCGCTTCCACAAGCTGCCCTGGGTGCAGGACTGACTGCGCCCCACACAAGAATTCACACAAGACGATTCAGGGAGAAAAAACACATGGCCCATTTCGAGGTAGGCGACATCGTGCGCGCGCTGCATGGCGTGCCGGACGAGTGGCGCGATTCACAACGGCGCTCGCGAGAGCCCGGCGCGCGCGAATTTCCATCGCGGGATGCGCTCACGCAGATCGTGGAGTCGCTGAAAGGCGCGCTCTTTCCGATGCGGCTTGGCCCGCCGGACCTGCGCCACGAGAGCGAGGACTTCTACGTCGGCCACACGCTCGATGCCGCGTTGCAGGCGCTCCTGGTGCAGGCACGGCTGGAACTCAATTTCAATGCGCGCCTCGAACCGCGCCCCGCAAGCGAGATCGACGACGCGGCCACCGAAGCCGTGCGCCAGTTCGCGAATGCGCTGCCTGGCCTGCGCCGACTGCTCGACAGCGACGTGCTCGCGGCCTACCAGGGCGACCCGGCCGCGCGCAGCGTCGACGAGGTGCTGCTGTGCTATCCGGGTGTGCTCGCGATGATCCATCACCGCCTCGCGCACCAGCTCTACAAGCTCGATCTGCCGTTGCTCGCGCGCATCGTGGCCGAACTCGCGCATGGACAGACTGGCATCGACATCCATCCCGGTGCGCAGATCGACGCGGGTTTCTTCATCGACCACGGGACGGGCGTCGTGATCGGCGAGACGGCGGTCATCGGCAAGCGCGTGCGGCTCTACCAGGCCGTGACGCTCGGTGCCAAGCGCTTTCCCACCGACACCGAAGGCAACCTGCAGAAGGGACTGCCGCGGCATCCGGTGGTGGAAGACGACGTGGTCATCTATGCGGGCGCGACCATTCTCGGCCGCGTGACGCTCGGCAAGGGTGCCGTCATCGGCGGCAATGTGTGGATCACCGACGACGTGAAGCCGGGCGCGAGCGTGACCCAGGCCAGTTTGCAGAACGCACCGAAAGCGAGCGCGCCATGAAAGCCTTTGTCGAAGATTTCGGCGTCACCGTACGCCAGCTGCGCGAGGCGAACGGCTGGTCGCAGGAGCAGCTTGCAGAGCGCTCGGATCTCAATCGCTCGTATGTGGGCGAGGTGGAACGCGGCCGCGTGATCCCGTCGATCGTCACCGCGCAGAAGCTCGCGACCGCACTCGGCATCAACATCGTGAACCTGCTCGCGCGCTGCGAGCAACTGGAGCAATCGCGCCTTGCAAGGCGGATCAACTTGGCGGCTATAGCCTGTTGAGGGGAAACCCTTGGCGCCCGGACACTGGCGACCAATTTCTTCTTACCCCCTGCCCATCATTCACGGAGCTTTAATACATGAGCGCAACAGTCGGTGGTACCACCGCCCTTGGCGACAACGCCGCACGCCAGCTAGCCAATGCCACCAAGACAGTTCCCCAGCTTGAGACCATCAGCCCGCGCTGGCTGACGCACCTCCTGCAATGGGTGCCGGTGGAAGCGGGCATCTACCGCGTCAACAAGGTCAAGAATCCCGAGTCGATCAAGGTCACCTGCACCTCGCGCGAAGAAGAAAACCAGCTGCCGCGCACCTTCGTCGACTACGAAGAAAACCCGCGCGAGCACTACCTCAATGCCGTGAGCACCGTGCTCGACGTGCACACCCGCATCTCCGACCTCTACAGCAGCCCGCACGACCAGATCAAGGAGCAGCTGCGTCTCACGATCGAAACGATCAAGGAGAACCAGGAGAGCGAGCTCATCAACAACCCCGACTACGGCCTGCTGGCCCAGGTGACCGACGAGCAGCGCATCTTCCCGCTGACCGGCGCACCCACGCCCGACGACCTCGACGAGCTGCTGACCAAAGTGTGGAAGGAGCCCGCGTTCTTCCTCACGCACCCGCTCGCCATTGCCGCCTTCGGCCGCGAAGCCACGCGCCGCGGCACGCCGCCGCCGACCGTGAGCCTCTTCGGTTCGCAGTTCATCACCTGGCGCGGCATTCCGCTGATTCCGTCGAACAAGGTGCCGGTGGCCGACGGCAAGAGCAAGATCCTGCTGCTGCGCGTGGGCGACAAGCGCCAGGGCGTGGTGGGCCTGTTCCAGCCGGGCCTCTCGGGCGAGCAGAGCCCGGGCCTGTCGGTGCGCTTCATGGGCATCAACAACCATGCGATCGCGTCATACCTGATCTCGCTGTATTGCTCGCTCGCGGTGCTGACCACCGACGCGCTGGCGGTGCTCGACGATGTCGAGATCGGCAAGTACCACGACTATCCCGACACCTACAAGTAAGCCGCGGTGAGTACACCCACGATTCCGGGCGAGGCGCCGTTCGATCCGGCCATCCTCGCGCGCATGGCGAGCGCCATGTTCTCTGCGTTGCCAGGCACGGCACCCACCTCCTTGCCCGGCGTGGTGAGCGGGTTGGTGCCGGGCGCGCAGTTCCCGTCCAACATCGCGCCGCCGGGCTCGCCGCTCGTGAGCCCCGCCGGCTTCGGGCCGAGCGTGCCGGGCACGCCGATTCCGCAAGGGCAGATCCCGGGCGCTAACGTGCTGCCCGCATCGCCGACCCAGTTGCCTTCGCTCGCGAACCGCGCGCCGGCCTTGCTGCCGCATGCGGTCGCGGGCAATGGCGTGCCGGACAGCGTGTTGTCCGTGGCGCCGGCCTTCGAGCCGCGCCTGGGTGGCACGGTGCTGGGCGTGCCGCAGCAGGTCGGTGCGCCTCTGGCACCCTCTGCACCGCAGACGGCAGCGGCATCGCCGTTCTACTTCCTGAACAACAGCTACGGACATCCGACGGCCGGTGCCAGCGATGGCTTCGCGATTCATGATCCGTTCGCAGGCTTGGCGGCACCGACTGCTCAACCCGCGCTGCCGCCGAGCCCGCCGTCGGCATCGGCAGGTCGCGATGCGCAGTTCTACTTCGTCGATGCGGTGCGCTTGCCCAACGGCTTCGTCACGCCGGCCAAGCCGGACCCGCGCGGCCCCGACGCCGCGCCGCTCGCCGGCAGCGGCCAGCATCCGCCGTTCGACGTCAACGCCGTGCGCCGCGACTTCCCCATCCTGCAGGAGCGCGTGAACGGCAAGCAACTCGTGTGGTTCGACAACGCGGCCACGACGCACAAGCCGCAGTCGGTCATCGACCGCATTGCGTACTTCTACGCACACGAGAACTCGAACATCCATCGCGCGGCGCATGAGCTTGCTGCGCGTGCGACCGATGCGTACGAAGGCGCACGGGAGCGGGTTCGCACGTTCATCAACGCACCCGAAGTCGAAGAAGTGATCTTCGTGCGCGGCACCACCGAGGCCATCAACCTCGTGGCCAAGAGCTGGGGCGGGCAGCACGTGGGCGAGGGCGACGAAATCATCGTCTCGAACCTCGAGCACCACGCCAACATCGTGCCGTGGCAGCAGCTCGCCGCCGCCAAGGGCGCGAAGCTGCGCGTGATTCCGGTGGACGATTCGGGCCAGGTGCTGCTCGACGAATATCGCAAGCTCTTGAACGACCGCACCAAGATCGTTGCTGTCACTCAGGTCTCCAACGCACTGGGCACCGTGGTGCCGGTGAAGGAGATCGTCGAGCTCGCGCATCGCGCCGGCGCCAAGGCGCTGGTCGACGGCGCGCAGTCGGTTTCGCACATGCGGGTGGACGTGCAGGACATCGGTGCCGACTTCTTCGTGTTCTCGGGCCACAAGGTGTTCGGCCCGACCGGCATCGGCGTGGTCTGGGGCAAGCGCGAAGTGCTCGAGGACATGCCCCCGTGGCAGGGCGGCGGCAACATGATTGCCGACGTCACCTTCGAGAAGACCGTATTCCAGCCGATCCCGAACAAGTTCGAGGCCGGCACCGGCAACATCGCCGATGCGGTGGGCCTGGGCGCTGCGATCGACTACGTCAACAAGGTCGGCATCGAGAACATCGCGCGCTACGAACACGACCTGCTCGTGTACGGCATGCAGAAGCTCGGTGCGATCCCGGGTGTGCGGCTGATCGGCACGGCGGCCGACAAGGCCAGCGTGATGTCCTTCGTGCTCGACGGCTACACCACCGAAGAGGTGGGCCATGCGCTGAACGACGAAGGCATCGCGGTGCGCACGGGCCACCACTGCGCGCAGCCGATCCTGCGGCGCTTCGGTGTCGAAACGACGGTGCGACCCTCGCTCGCGTTCTATAACACCTTCGACGAGGTGGATCGCCTGATCGCCGTGGTGCGGCGTCTCGCAGGGCAGCGACGCGCTGGCTGAGCGAAAACGTGTTCCCCCGATACGGCGGCCTTCATGGCCGCCGTTCTTTTTTGTTGCTCTGCCAACGCTGTGTCTCGTCCGGGATATCGCAAGCGCATTTGCACGGGGCCTGTACACGAGCGGAGGGCGTTATGCTGCTCAGCCTTGTAAAACGAGTTGTACCGCCTGAATGTCTTCGACCGAAGCCTCCCTTGCCAGCCCGCATGCCAACGAAGATTCCTGCGACGTGATCGTGATCGGCGGCGGCCCCGCCGGGTCGACCGCTGCGGCGCTGCTGGCGCAGCAAGGCCGCAAGGTGGTGCTGCTGGAGAAGGCGCACCACCCGCGTTTTCACATCGGCGAATCGCTGCTGCCCGCGAACGTCGAACTCTTCGACAGGCTCGGCGTGCGCAACCAGGTCGAAAAAATCGGCATGCCCAAGTTCGGCATCGAGTTCGTCTCGCCGGAGCACGAGCACCGCAGCTACGTGGACTTTGCCGAGGGCTGGGACAAGTCGCTCGACTCCGCCTGGCAGGTGCGCCGCTCGGAGCTCGACGAGCTGCTGTTCCGCAACGCCGCCACGCGCGGCGCAGAAACCATCGAAGGCTGCAAGGTGCGCGATGTGGCGTTCGACGCCGACGGTGCGACCGTCAAGGCCGAGATGGACGACGGCACCAAGCGCAGTTGGCGCGCCCGCTTCGTGGTCGATGCCACCGGCCGCGACACGCTCCTGGCCAACAAATTCCGCTGCAAGGAAAAGAACCCCGACCACAACAGCACGGCAGTCTTCGGCCACTTCACGAACGCCGAGCGGCTGGAGGGCAAGAAGGAAGGCAACATCAGCATCTGCTGGTTTCCGCACGGCTGGTTCTGGTTCATTCCGCTGGCCGACGGCACCACCAGCGTGGGCGCGGTCTGCTGGCCGTACTACCTCAAGACGCGTGACAAGCCGCTGAAGGATTTCTTCTACGACACCATCGCGCTGTGCCCCGTATTGGCAGACCGCCTGAAGAACGCCACGCTGGTCGACGACGCGGTGCATGCCACCGGCAACTTCTCGTACTCGAGCACGCACGCGACGGGCGACCGCTACCTCTTGCTGGGCGACGCCTTCACTTTCATCGACCCGATGTTTTCATCAGGCGTGTACCTCGCGATGCACAGCGCCTTCGACGGCGCCGAGCTCGTGGCCACCGCGCTCGACCAGCCGGCCGAACTGGCCGCCGCACGCCAGGGCTTCGAGGCCATGATGCGCAAGGGCCCGCGCGAGTATTCGTGGTTCATCTACCGCGTGACGAACCCGACCATCCGCGACATGTTCATGCACCCGGGCAATCCGTTCAGGGTGAAGGAGGCGCTGATGTCGCTCCTGGCCGGCGACATCTACAAGGGCACGCCGATGTGGGGAGCGCTGCGGATGTTCAAGGTGCTGTATTACGGCATCTCGCTCGCGAACTTCCGCCGCACCTGGGCGGGGTGGAAGCGGCATCGCTTCAACACGCGGGACATGGGGACGCTGAAGGGGGAGACGATCCTCAAGTCGGAGTAGCTGCCGGCTTGCCGATTCAGGCGCCCGACATTTCACCAATGAGCCGTGCGTTCTGCCGCGCGAGCGTACGGAACGCCGCAGAGATGCGGTCATCGGTTGCAGCGGTTTGCCAAAACAAGCTTGCCAGTTGTCGAGCACGGGGCCACTCCTGCAGGGTTTCGACTGTCGGCTGCAATCCTGTGGTCGCCAATTCGCGCGGCGGTAATTCGCCGCTCGTGGGCGCATACAGCGTAGGAAGCACATCGTAGGCTGGAGCGAGCCGCCAGTCGCTGCCTTCGATGAGCAGCGAGATGTTGCCGTAGTGGCGGTCGGTGTTGCCGATGAGCCGGCCGAAAGCCTCGAGGAACCGCAAGCGCTGTGCATCGTCGGCGAGCAACAGGCCGCGCGAGGCCATCCGGTTGGCGGTAGCCGCCCAGTTGTCGATCTTGCCGATGTATTGGGAGTCGTACGCCATCAGCGACACCATGCCGATGCGGCCTCGCGCCGAGCGGTCGAAGCGTTCGACTTCCAGGAACACGCGGCCGCCCTCGATGAAAAGGCGTGTCGCAGCAGCGGCCACGCCGGCCTCGGCGAGTGCGGACAGCGCCAGGTGCTCGCAGACGAGCAAATCGCGCGAACGACGGTCGACCGGCGATGCGCCGGCCGGCGAGAACTTGACGATGACCTGCTTGCCATCGCGCACCGTGCAGAACTTCGGTTGCTCCCCGCCTGCTGACGACCCCGGCAGCGTGCCTTGCATCGCGCTGTCTGCCATGGACGGGTAATCGGCGACGGAAACTTCGTGCGCAGGTTGCGCTGCCATGGCGTGAAAGCGACGGAACGATTCCGCTCCGACGACCAAGTTGCCGGGCAGGTCTTCACCGCACAGGGTGAGGGCCTGAAGTACGTCGTCGTCGTTCCAGTGCTCGGGGTTCGCAGGCAATCCCAGTTCGGGGTGACCCTGGGCGAATGCGCGGCCGATGAAACCCTGGGGACGCATGTCGGACAGGAACCAGGGCAGGCCGCCATGCAGCGCGCTGCGGCCCTTCTGCTCGTCCATCCAGCAACGGCCGCCCTGGAGGGGAACGATGCGGCCGAATGGCAAGGCATTGCCTGCGTCATCGATCTTGACGACCGGCACTTCGGTGCCGACGCGCTCGACATGCCGCGGAACCACATACATCTGGGAGCGTGCGGCGCCCACCTTGAGCATTTCCGCGCTGCGGATGAGCGGTGCCAAGGTTCGCGAGGCAGTCGCCTGGCTGACACCGAGGTGAGCCTGTATCTCGGCGCTGGTGACCGCACCCTGTGCGCGGACGAACGCAAGCACGGCGGCGGCGTTCTGGGATGGTGCGGGGAGAGGCATTGAATATCAAAGTGAATAGATAAATTATCCTATTCCTCATTGACGTATTCAAGTTATATGAATATTTTTATGAATAGATACTCGAAGCCATCACGGCGCATTAATGGTACTGAGATTCCACGCAGTGCCCGACGCCCGCAGCGTTGCCACCGCATGCGCAACGCCCAATCCCGGGCTGCTGAGCACATCGATGCCGAGGTCGGCAAGCAGGGGCGTCACCGGCGCCATCGAAGCCTGCGCCAGCACGACGACATCGGCCTTGCCGACCGCTCCGCGGATCGCGGCTGCCAGCGTCTCCACATAGCGGCCGGTGTCACCGGCCTGGAAATGCGTCCATGCCTCTTCGACGAGCAGCGCGCGGCCGCGTGCCGACGCCGGCCTGCGTCGCCGCCGAGAGGATCAGCGCCGTTGTCGGCTCCAGCGTGCTTTCGACGGCCGCGACGATCAGCACGCGCGGGCCGGTGCGCACCGCGCGGTCGGCCATGGCGCGGTCGATGCGCAGGGCCGAGAAGGCGCCGCCGGTGGCGGTTTTCTCGGCGATGCCGCCGATGGTCGAACAGGTGCACACGACCACCGCGGCACCGTCCGACGCCGCCTCGCGCATGGCCTCCTGCACGCGCCTGACCAGCGCCGCGTTGTCGACGCCCACGACGCGCGCATCGTCCAGGAGCTCTTCCATCACCAGGTGGCGCACCTCCAGTTCGGGCGCCATCTCGTGGACCAGGCGGCCAAAGGTCTGCACATGCGACTTGGCCGTGTGGAGGAAGGCGAGCGCGTCGGCCATGGTCGGGTGAGTCGGGTGAGTCGGGTGAGTCGGGTGGGCGTGGGATCGCGGGTTCGGGATCAGCCGGCCTCGCGGGCGCGGCGGGCTTCGTAGGCCTTGAGGTGGACGTACGCGGTGCGCAGCACCGTGGGCACGGGCGAATCGCTCTGGGGCGCGCGGCCGAGGAGGTCGCCGACGATGTGGTCGGCCTCGACCGCCGCGCCGCGGACCATGTCCTTGTACATCGATGCCGTCATCGGCGAGCCGGCCGTTGTTACTACCGCGCGGCCCCGCTGGATGGCCGCGGGGCGCGGCGCGAAGCCGTTGTGCGTGGCGATGGCACAGCATTCGTCGAAGATCGAGAGCGCCACGTCCTGGCCGCCGGCCGCGACGATGTCGCCGATGGACGCGCGCATCAGGCTCGTGAGGCCCGCCGCGGAGGCGATGAAGACCCACTTCTCCCACATGTCCTGCGCGATGGTTTCGCTCGCGGTGGCGTCGAACTTCGCGCCGGCGAACTGGGCCGCGATGGCATCGACCCGCGCCGAGCGTCCGCCGGCGCGCTCGCCGTAGCTCAGGCCGTGCATGTCGTTCAGGTGCAGCACGCGGCCTTCGTCGTCCAGCGTGGCCGAGATCATGCAGAGGCCGCCGAGCACGCGCTCGTCGCCGAAGCGTTCGACCAGTTGGTCGATGTGTTTCATGCCATTGAGGAGCGGGAGGATCACGGTATTCGGGCCGACTGCGGGCGCGAACGAATCCATCGTCGAGTCGAGGTCGTAGGCCTTGCTGCCGACGACGACCACGTCATAGGGGCCGTCGATGTTCTCGGCCAGCACTTGCTTCGGTGCAGGAAGCTCGAGGTTGCCGAAAGGGCTCTGCACCACGAGCCCGGTCTTCGCGAGCTGGGCCGCGCGGCGGGGACGAAGAAGAAAGGTCACATCGCGCCCGGCCTCCAGCAAGCGGCCGCCGAAATAACCACCGAGTGCACCGGCACCCACCACCAGAAATCTCATCGCGAATCGCTCCAGAAATCAAAAAAGGATCTGGAACGATGATGCCCGCGTTCGCGCCGGGCCGCTCTAGGCAGTTTCCTTCTCCAGCAGGCGCCGGCGGGCAAAGGGGCGCAGGTCGAGGCCGTGGGACATGCGCGGCCGAGCACCTGGTCGGCAATCGCTTCGCCCAGGCCGGCCGAGTGCTTGCTGGGTCGTGGCCACCAGCATCTTTCAGGGTGCGGCACGGCACAAGAGCTTTTCCAGAAAAGGTCATGGGCGATTCGCATAATCGCTTTCGTCCTTCGGACCTTCCCTCCAGATCTCTCATTCACACCAAGGAGTTTTACCCATGGCACAGACCCGGATCGCCGTCGTTGTCGGCAGCCTTCGCAAGGATTCGTTCAACCAGAAGCTCGCGCTCGCGCTGGCTCACCTCGCGCCCTCGGACTTCACCTTCGAACACCTGCGCATCGACGACCTGCCGCTCTACAACCAGGACGACGACGGCAACCAGGCGCCCGCCGTGAAGCGCCTGAAGAGCGAGATCGCGGCCGCACAGGGCCTCTTGTTCGTCACGCCCGAATACAACCGCTCGATCCCCGGCGTGCTGAAGAACGCCATCGACCACGCCTCGCGCCCCTACGGCCAGAGCGTCTGGGGCGGCAAGCCGGCCGGCGTGGTCGGCATCTCGGTGGGCGCCATCGGCACCGCGCTGGCACAGCAACACCTGCGCAACATCCTGGCGTACCTCGACGTGCCCACGCTGGGCTCGCCCGAAGTGTTCCTGCAGACCAAGGACGACCTGTTCGACGACAAGGGCCACATCGGCAACGAAGGCTCGAAGAAGTTCCTGCAGGGGTGGATGGACAAGTACGTGGCGTGGGTCAAGAGCCATTCGGCTGTCTGATCGACGACGAACCCATTGAATCGGGTGCCGACAGGCGCCCATGAAGAAAGCCGCCCGAGGGCGGCTTTCTTCTTTTGGAGCCGAGGCTTGTCTCAGGCCACCTGGGCCACATCCTTCTGGTTCGCGGCTTCCGCCGTCGCCACCAGGATGTCCGAACGCGCCGACGTCAGCGCGGCGGCCTTCGGCTCGTCGCCCATCGCCACGCCTTCGGCACGCACGATGCGCACGTCGGTGATGCCGAAGAAGCCGAAGACCACCTTGAGGTAGCTCTCCTGGTGTTCGGCGCCCTGGCCCCAGTCGCTGGTCGAGTAGATGCCGCCGCGGCTGGAAGCCACGATCACGGTCTTGCCGCCGGCCAGGCCCACGGGGCCGGTCTCGGTGTACTTGAAGGTGCGGCCGACCTGGCCGAGGCGGTCGATCCAGGCCTTGAGCTGGGTCGGGATCGAGAAGTTGTAGAGCGGGGCGCCGATGACGATCACGTCGGCGGCCAGGAACTGGCTCACCAGCTTTTCGGACAGCGCGTTCTCGCGCTGCTGGGCTTCGGTGGGTTCTGCCTGCGGGCCGGTCTTGATGGCCAGGGCGTCGGCGGTGAAGTGGCCCGGGGCGTCGACGGCGAGGTCGAGGTATTCGACGGTGGTGTCGGGGTGCGCGGCTTTCCAGGCGGCGACGGTTTCCGCCGTCAGCAGGCGGGAGGTCGAGTAGGCACCGAGGATGCTGGAGTCAACGTGGAGCAGCTTCATATCAATCACTTTCGAGTGGATGGTGTCGGCGCTCAAAGTGGCCGGCGTTGGGAGAATTCTATTTTTGAGTCGATTGATTGATAAGTAGCCAAAATTTGTATAGATCGTCCTGATTGCAGGACAATTGCTGCCATGCAAGACCTCAATGACATGGTTTTTTTCGCCGAAGTGGCCGAGCGGGGCGGGTTTGCCGCGGCCAGCCGGGCGCTCGGCATTCCCAAGTCGCGCCTGTCGCGCCGCGTGGCGGAACTGGAGGAGCGCCTGGGTGTGCAGCTCATGCAGCGCAGCACCCGGCGCCTGTCGCTCACGCCGGCCGGCGAGATCTACCTGCGGCACGCCGCCGCCATGCGCGATGCGGCGCAGGCCGCGGCCGAATCGGTGGCGCAGGTGCAGAACGAGCCGAGCGGGCTGGTGCGGCTGAGCGTGCCGATCACGATGGCGTACAGCGGGGTGGCCCAGTTGCTGCCGCTCTTCATGGAGCGCTATCCGGCGGTGCGGGTCGATGTGCGGGTCATCAATCGTCCGGTGGACCTGATCGAGGAGGGCTTCGACATCGCGCTGCGCGTGCGGCCCGTGGTCGAGGAAAGCGCCACGCTGGTGGCCAAGATCCTGGGCACCGGCCGCGGGGTGCTGGTAGCCAGTCCGGCGCTGATGCAGCGGCAGGGGCCGGTGGAAACGCCGGCCGATCTCGCGCGGCTGGACACCATGGCGATGTCGGTCAACGGCGAGGGCCGCGCCGAATGGCGGCTGTCGGGCCCCAAAGGCAAGACCTATGTCCACACCCACACGCCGCGCTACGTGGCGGATGACATCGCGACGCTGCAGATCGCCGCGATCGCCGGCATCGGCGCCACGATGCTGCCGGGCTACATGTGCGCGGCCGATGTCGAGGCGGGCCGGCTGGAAAAAGTGCTGTGCGACTGGGGGCCGGAGGAAGCCATCGCGCACATGGTGTTCCCGCCGCGGCGCGCGCTGGTGCCGGCGGTGCGGCGGCTGATCGATTTCCTGTTCGAGCACCTGCAGGGCATCGAGGGCGCGCCTTTGCTCAGGCCGGACGGGGAACCCTGCAATTCCCACCCCGATATGCGGAAACCGACATAACCAAACAAGTAGATATTCGTTTGTCATCCTTGCCGGGCTTCGCACAATCCAGGGCTCCCATCCATCCAGGAGCGACCATGGCTACTCTGCGACTCGGCGATACCGCCCCTAATTTCACCCAGGACTCCAGCGAAGGCTCCCTCGACTTCTATCAGTGGGCTGGCGATTCATGGGTCGTGTTCTTCTCGCATCCGGCCGATTTCACGCCCGTGTGCACCACCGAACTGGGCAAGACGGCGGCGCTGTCGGGCGAATTCGCCAAGCGCGGCGTCAAGCCCATCGCGCTGAGCGTCGATCCGGCCACCAAGCACAAGGAATGGATCGGCGACATCAACGAAACGCAGAACACCACGGTCAACTTCCCGATCATTGCGGACGCCGACCGCAAGGTGGCCGACCTGTACGACCTGATCCACCCGAACGCCTCGGCCACCGCCACCGTTCGCAGCGTGTTCATCATCGATCCGAAGAAGGTGATCCGCACCACCATCACCTACCCGGCATCGACCGGCCGCAACTTCGACGAGATCCTGCGCGTGATCGACTCCCTGCAGCTCACCGACAGCCACAAGGTGGCGACCCCGGTGAACTGGAAGGACGGCGACGACGTGGTCATCGTCCCCAGCATCCAGGACCCGGCCGAGCTGGCCGAGCGCTTCCCCAAGGGCTTCAAGGCCGTGAAGCCCTACCTGCGCATCACGCCGCAGCCCAACAAGTAAGCGGCACAGGCGGCATTCGCAGATGCAGACGCGCGTCGTCATCGTCCCCGGCTGGAGAGACTCCGGACCCGGCCACTGGCAGAGCCTTTGGGAAGAGCGCATCCCGGGCGCCGCGCGGGTGGTGCAGGACGACTGGGCCTCGCCCAAGCGCGATGCCTGGGTGCCGGCGCTTGCCAAGCTGGTGCTCGAGACGCCCGGGCCGGTGGTGATCGCGGCGCACAGCCTGGGCTGCATCGCAACGGCGCACCTGCCGCCCGAAGCCGCCGCCCGCATCCAGGGCGCGCTGCTGGTGGCGCCGGCCGACCCCGAGCGCCGCGCGGTGCTCTCCGACTTCGCGCCCGTGCCCTACGCGACGCTGCCGTACCGCAGCATCGTGGTGGCCAGCAGCAACGACCCCTACTGCCCGATCCGGCTGGCAGGTGCATATTCGCGGGCCTGGGGCAGCGAGTTCGTGCGCATGCAGAATGCGGGCCACATCAACATCGATTCGGGGCACGGGGACTGGCCGCTCGGCCTGGCCTTGCTCCAATCCTTGACCGACGAGCCCGCCGCCTGGTCGGCGGGCCGTGATTTTTCAGAAACCTTGGCAATCACATGACTTCCAGAATCAAGACCTTCGTCGCCGTGCTCGCGCTGGCGTCCTCCGCACTCGCCGGCAGCAGCGCCTTCGCCCAAGGCACGACACTGCTGAACGCCTCGTACGACGTGGCCCGCGAGTTCTACAAGGACTACAACGCAGCGTTCGTGGCGCACTACAAGAAGGCCACCGGCAAGGACGTGAAGATCGACCAGTCGCACGGCGGCTCCAGCGCGCAGGCGCGCTCGGTGGCCGACGGCCTCGATGCCGATGTGGTGACCATGAACACCTCGACCGACATCGATTTCCTCGCCAACGCCGGCGTGGTCGCCAAGGACTGGAACAAGAAATTCCCCGAGAACGCATCGCCGACCACCTCGACCATGCTGTTCCTCGTGCGCAACGGCAACCCCAAGGGCATCAAGGACTGGGACGACCTCGTCAAGCCCGGCATCCAGGTCGTGATCGTCAATCCCAAGACCGGCGGCAACGGACGCTATGCCTACCTGGCGGCCTGGGGCTATATCAAGAAGAAGGGCGGCACCGATGCACAGGCCGCCGAGTTCGTGGGCAAGCTCTTCAAGAACACCCCGGTGCTGGCGCGCGGCGGCCGCGACGCCACCACCGCCTTCCTGCAACGCAACATCGGCGACGCGCTGATCACCTTTGAATCGGAAGTGGTCTCCATCGACCGCGAATTCGGCACCGGCAAGGTCGACTCGGTGTACCCGTCGATCAGCATCGTGGCCGAGAACCCGGTTGCCGTGGTCGAGCGCACGGTCAACAAGAAGGGCACCGGCGAGCTCGCCAAGGCCTACCTCGATTGGCTCTATTCCGAAGAAGCGCAGGAAATCGCCGCCAAGCATGCGCTGCGCCCGCGTTCGCAAGCTGTGCTCAAGAAGCACGCCGCGACCTTCAAGCCGCTGCAGCTCTTCACCGTGCAGGAACTGTTCGGCAGCCTGACCGAAGCGCAGAAGGTGCACTTCAACGACGGCGGCCAGTTCGACAAGCTCTACACGCCTGGCGCAAAGTAAATGAGCGGCGCAGTTTCTTCGGCGCTCCCGTCCACGGGAGCGCCGCTTTCGCGTGCCAACCGGGCAGGAGGCGCCAAGCGCGTGCTGCCCGGTTTCCACATCACGCTCGGCTTCTCGGTTCTGTACCTGAGCCTGATCGTGCTGATCCCGCTGTCGGCGCTGGTCTTCAAGACCTTCACGCTGACCTGGGAGCAGTTCTGGGTGGCCGTGACCGCACCGCGCGTGATGGCCTCCTACCGCCTGACCTTCGGCGCCTCGCTGCTTGCGGCCATCGTGAATGCGGTGTTCGGCCTGCTGGTGGCCTGGGTGCTGGTGCGCTACAAGTTTCCGGGCAAGCGCATCGTCGATGCGCTGGTCGACCTGCCGTTCGCGCTGCCCACGGCCGTGGCCGGCATCTCGCTCACGGCGCTGCTCGCGGGCAATGGCTGGATCGGGCAACTGCTCGAGCCGCACGGCATCAAGCTGGCCTTCACGCCGGCGGGCATCGTGATCGCGCTGATCTTCATCGGGCTGCCGTTCGTGGTGCGCACGGTGCAGCCGGTGCTCGAAGACGCCGAGAAAGAACTCGAAGAAGCCGCCACCTCGCTGGGCGCGACGCGTCTGCAGACCTTCACCAAGGTGATCCTGCCTTCCATCGGCCCCGCATTGCTCACCGGCTTTGCCATGGCCTTCGCACGCGCCATCGGCGAGTACGGTTCGGTGATCTTCATCGCCGGCAACATGCCGATGATTTCGGAGATCACGCCGCTCATCATCATCGGCAAGCTGGAGCAGTACGACTACGCGGGCGCCACCGCCGTCGCGCTGGTGATGCTGGTCATTTCCTTCCTGCTGCTGCTGGTCATCAATGGCCTGCAAGCGTGGCAGCGTCGCAGGGCAGGGGGCTGACATGAGCGCACCTTCCAAAATCATTCGCCGTGCGCAGGCCGGCACCACCGAAGCCGCCTGGGTCCGCTGGACGCTGATCGGCATTGCGCTCGCGTTCATGTTCCTGTTCCTCGTGCTGCCGCTGGCGGCTGTCGCAACCGAGGCATTGCGCAAAGGCGTCTCGGCGTACCTCGAGGCGCTGAAGGAACCCGACGCCTGGAGCGCCATCCGCCTCACGTTGATCACGGCCGCCATCACGGTGCCGTTGAACCTCGTGTTCGGCGTGGCGGCAGCCTGGGCCATCGCCAAGTTCGAGTTCCGCGGCAAAGCTTTCTTGACGACGTTGATCGACCTGCCGTTCGCGGTGTCGCCGGTGGTGGCGGGCCTGATCTACGTGCTGGTGTTCGGGGCGCAGGGCTGGTTCGGCCCGTGGTTGTCCGAGCACGACATCAAGATCATCTTTGCCGTGCCCGGCATCGTGCTGGCGACCGTGTTCGTGACCTTCCCATTCATCGCACGCGAACTGATTCCGCTGATGCAGGCACAGGGCACCGACGAGGAGCAGGCCGCCATCGTGCTCGGCGCGACCGGCTGGCAGACCTTCTGGCGCGTGACGCTGCCCAACATCAAGTGGGGCCTGCTGTACGGCGTGATCCTCTGCAACGCGCGCGCCATGGGCGAGTTCGGCGCGGTGTCGGTGGTGTCGGGCCACATCCGCGGCCAGACCAACACCATGCCGCTGCATGTGGAAGTGCTCTACAACGAATATCAGTCGGTCGCCGCGTTCGCCGTGGCCTCGCTGCTGGCGATCCTGGCGCTGGTCACGCTGGTGATCAAGTCGGTGATCGAGTGGCGCCACGAGCGCGAGATGAAGGCCATTGCAGAACTGCCCCCCGAGCGCCCGCCTGAAACAACGGCGGCCTGAGAGAGAAGAGAAATCATGAGCATCGAAATCCGCAACATCAGCAAGCAGTTCGGCGACTTCCGCGCGCTGCGCAACGTGAACCTCGACGTGGAGTCGGGCGAGCTCGTCGCGTTGCTCGGCCCCTCGGGCTGCGGCAAGACCACGCTGCTGCGCATCATCGCGGGGCTGGAGACGGCCGACACCGGCAGCATCCATTTCTCGGGCGAAGACACCACCGACGTGCATGTGCGCGAACGCCAGGTGGGCTTCGTGTTCCAGCACTACGCGCTGTTCCGCCATATGACCGTGTTCGAGAACGTCGCCTTCGGCCTGCGCGTGAAGTCGCGGAAGGAACGCCCGAGCGATGCGCAGATCAAGGCCAAGGTGACCGATCTGCTCAAGCTGGTGCAACTCGACTGGCTGGCCGACCGCTACCCGTCGCAGCTCTCGGGCGGCCAGCGCCAGCGCATCGCGCTCGCCCGTGCGCTCGCGGTGGAGCCCAAGGTTCTGCTGCTCGACGAACCCTTCGGCGCGCTCGATGCCAAGGTTCGCAAGGAGTTGCGCCGGTGGCTGCGCCGGCTGCACGACGAACTGCACGTCACCTCGATCTTCGTCACGCACGACCAGGAAGAAGCGCTCGAAGTGGCCGACCGCGTGGTGGTCATCAACAAGGGGCAGATCGAGCAGGTCGGCTCGCCGCAGGACGTGTGGGACAAGCCGGCGAGTCCTTTCGTCTACGGGTTCCTGGGCGACGTGAACCTGTTCCATGGCCGTGCCGACAACGGCCAGGTTCAGCTGGACGGCATGCGCCTGGATTCGCCCGAGCACAGCGGCGCGCGCGACGCCAAGGCCATGGCCTACGTTCGTCCCCATGACCTGGATGTGACACGGTATGTGTCGGGCGCCACCGGCATCGTCGCCACGCTGTCGCGCGCGATCGTCGTCGGCCCGATCGCGCGGCTGGAACTTGAGCCCACCGAATCGAATCCAGATAATCCGGGCTCCGGAACCATCATCGAGGCGCAACTCCCTGCGCAACAGTTCCGCGACCTGGGCTTGAAGGAGGGCGACACCGTCGTCGCCAATCCGCGCAAGGCCAGGGTGTTCGTAGAAGAAGATTGGGTGTCTCCTTGATCGATTGGTACTTCGGCGCGCCGCGCCGCGCGCTCGGGCTGATCTGCCTGGCCTGTGTGCTCATGCTGGCCTTCGGGCTCTACCTGCAGCACGTGGTGGGGCTCGAGCCTTGCCCGATGTGCATCGTGCAGCGGTATGCGCTGGTGCTGGTGGCCCTTTTCACCGGGCTGGCCGCCATCTTCCGCAGCCGCCCCTTGCAGGTGACCGGCGGGGTGCTGGCGCTGGTATCCGCTGTAGGCGGCGCCTATACGGCGGCCGCGCAGAGCTGGCTACAGTGGTATCCGCCCGAAGTCGTGTCCTGCGGGCGCGACCTCTACGGAATGATCGAGACCTTCCCGCTCAAGCGCGCGTTGCCGTTGATCTTCCGCGGCGGCGGCGACTGCTCCAAGGTCGATTGGTCGCTGTTCGGACTGACGCTGGCGAACTGGTCGTTCGTCGCCTTCGTGGTGCTCTCGCTCCTGCTGATCACGCTGCTCCTGCGCCGCCGCACCGCGCGCTGAGTTCTTTCTCCGCAGCCGAAACGGCGTGGTTCGCTGCCCTGGAAGGGGCGGGGAGCCACGCCGTTTTTCATGGGGATTCCGGCGGCAACAAGGGCACGAAGTGGCCTTTCGGGGAACTCCCCCTTTAACCGGCCTTCAGAAAGCGGGGCTAGGATCGATTCGCTCCTGTCCCGCAGCCTGTTCCACTTCCGCCTCATTGCATGCCTAACACTCCCCCGCGGCGATCGCGCAAAGTCCTTCTCGGCATTGCAGCGCTCGTCGTCCTGGCCGCCGTCGCCTTCTTCTGGCTGAGCCCGGCCAAGAAAACCGAATACCTCACCGCCACCGTGCAGCGCACCGACCTCGAGAACGCGGTGCTCGCCACCGGCGTGCTGCAGGCGCTCCGGCAAGTGGAGGTGGGCGCGCAGGTCAGCGGCCAGCTCAAGTCGCTCAAGGTGGCGCTGGGGCAGACGGTGAAGAAGGGCGACTGGCTCGCCGAGATCGATCCGGTCATCTCGCAGAACACGCTGGCGCAGGAGCAGGCCAAGCTGGAGAACCTGCAGGCTCAGAAGCTCGCGAAGGAAGTGCGCATCAAGCAGGCCGAGCTCACCTGGGCCCGGCAGCGCGAAATGCTGGCGCAAGACGCCGCGCCGCGCCAGGACATGGAAAGCGCCGATGCCGAGTTGCGCGCGTTGCGTGCCGACGGCGTTTCGCTGGAGGCGCAGATCCGCCAGCAGAAGCTGGCCATGGCCTCGGCGCAGACCAATCTTTCGTACACCCGCATCGTTGCGCCCATCGACGGCGACGTGGTCTCCATCAGCACGCTCGAAGGCCAGACCGTGGTGGCCGCATTCCAGGTGCCCACGCTGATGAAGCTGGCCGACCTCTCGACCATGACGGTGAAGGCGCAGGTCTCCGAAGCCGACGTGGTGCGGGTGAAGGCGGGGCTGCCGGTGTACTTCACCATCCTCGGCGACCCCGACAAGCGCTATCACGGCACCCTGCGCGCGGTGCAGCCTTCGCCCGAGAAGATCAACAACGCGGTGTTCTTCAATGCGCTGTTCGACGTGCCGAACCCCGACCGCACGCTGCGCGTCGACATGACGGCGCAAGTGACCATCCTGCTCGGCGAAGCGAAACAGGCGCTCACGGTTCCGCTCACCGCGCTCGGCGCGCGCGGCAAGGACGGCCGCCAGGAAGTGCGCGTGCTCAAGCCCGACCAGAGCGTGGAAAAGCGCCAGGTGCGCGTGGGCATCAGCAACAACTTCCAGGCGCAGGTGCTCGAAGGGCTGAAGGAGGGCGATGTCGTCATCACGGGCGATGCCTCCGCGCTCGACCCGGCGAGCAGCGGCAACGAAGGCGGCGGCAACAACCGAGGAAAGCGCCAGTGACCGAGCCGCTGCTGAAGCTGCGCGGCATCGGCCGCAGCTTTCCTTCGGGCGACGAGGAAGTGCAGGTGCTCAAAGACGTCGACCTGGACATCGGCAACGGCGAAATGCTGGCCATCGTCGGCGCCTCGGGCTCGGGCAAGTCGACGCTGATGAACATCCTCGGCTGCCTCGACCGGCCGAGCAGCGGCACCTACACCGTCTCGGGCCAGGACGTGGGCACGCTCGACAGCGATGCGCTCGCCCAACTGCGCCGCGAGCACTTCGGCTTCATCTTCCAGCGCTACCACCTGATGCAGCACCTGACGGCCACTGGCAATGTCGAGGTGCCCGCGGTGTATGCCGGCACCGAGGGCGCCGCGCGCGAGGCGCGGGCGCGGCAGCTGCTCGCGCGCCTGGGCCTCGAAGACCGCACCGAGCACCGGCCGAGCCAGCTCTCGGGCGGCCAGCAGCAGCGGGTGAGCATTGCGCGCGCGCTGATGAACGGCGGGCAGGTCATCCTGGCCGACGAGCCGACCGGCGCGCTCGACAGCAAGAGCGGGCAGGAGGTCATCGGCATCCTGCGGGAGCTGCATGCGCAGGGGCACACGATCATCATCGTGACGCACGACATGCAGGTGGCGAGCTGCACCGAACGCATCATCGAAATCGCCGACGGCGTGATCGTGGGCGACCGGCCCAATGTGCCGACTGTCGCGGCGCCTGCGCAGGCGAGCGGCGCCGATGCATCGACGCCGCCCGCGATGACCAGGCCCAACCTCGGCATCGCGCGCTTCAGCACCGGCTGGGCCCGCTTCGCCGAAGCCTTCCGCATGGCGTGGCGCTCGATGATGGCGCACCGCATGCGCACGGCGCTCACCATGCTGGGCATCGTCATCGGCATTACCTCGGTGGTGTCGATCGTGGCCATCGGGGAGGGCGCCAAGCGCTTCGTGCTCTCGGACATCCGCGCCATCGGCACCAACACGCTCGATGTGTACCCGGGCCGCGATTTCGGCGACGACAAGGCCGCCAGCATCCGCACGCTGACGCCGCCCGACCTGCAGGCGATCGCCGCGCAGCCCTATGTGCACAGCGTGACGCCCACCACCATGCGCGGCCTGCGCCTGCGCTACCGCAGCGCCGACATCAACGGCAACGTGAACGGCGTGAGCGATGCGTTCTTCCGCGTGCGTGACATCCAGATGGCGAGCGGCACCGCCTTCACCGCCGAGGACGTGCGGCACCAGTCGCAGGTGGTGGTGATCGACCAGAACACGCGGCGCAAGCTCTTTCCCGATGGCACCGAGCCGGTCGGCAAGGTCATCCTGGTCGGCAACCTGCCGTGCACCGTGATCGGCGTCTCGCAGGAGAAGAAGAGCATGTTCGGCGAGAACAAGTCGCTCAACATCTGGCTGCCCTACAGCACCGGCGCGAGCCGCCTCTTCGGGCAGCAGCACTTCGATGGCATCACCGTGCGCATCCGCGACGACCAGCCGACCAAGGCGGCCGAGGACAGCATCGTGCGGCTGCTCACGCTGCGCCACGGCACCAAGGATTTCTTCACCTTCAACATGGACAGCATCGTGAAGACGGCCGAGCGCACGAGCCAGTCGCTCACGCTGCTGCTCTCGCTGATCGCGGTGATCTCGCTCGTGGTGGGCGGCATCGGGGTGATGAACATCATGCTGGTGTCGGTGACCGAGCGCACCCGCGAGATCGGCATCCGCATGGCCGTGGGCGCGCGGCAGAGCGACGTGCTACAGCAGTTCTTGACCGAGGCGGTGCTCGTGTGCCTCGTGGGCGGGTTCATCGGCGTGGTGCTGTCGTATGGCATCAGCTTTCTGTTTTCGTTGTTCGTGACGCAATGGCAAATGATCTTTTCGATGGGCGCCGTGGTGTCGGCATTTCTTTGTGCGTCGCTGATCGGCGTGCTGTTCGGCTACCTGCCGGCGCGCAATGCGGCGCGGCTCGACCCGATCGAGGCGTTGGCCCGTGAGTAGCGCGCGTCTCGCCCTGGGTTCGCTCGCCGTGGCGATGGCGCTGGGCGGCTGCACGCTGTTCCAGCCGGAGCAGCGCGCGCAGCGGCCGCTCGAAGTGCCAGGGGCGTGGCAGCAGCCGCAGACCGGCACGCCGAGCGCGGCCGCGGCGTTTCCGGCCCGCTGGTGGCGCGCGTTCAACGATCCACAGCTCGATGGGTTGATCGAGGACGCACTGCGCACGAACAACAACCTCGCCGCGGCCGGCATTCGCGTGCAGCGCGCGCAGTTGCAGGCGGGGCTCGCGAATACCAATCTCACGCCCAGCGTGGTGGGGCAGACCAGCACCGGCCGCAGCTACGACCTGAAGCGCGGCGGCGTGGCCGGATCGAGTTCGACATCCCTCGTCACGCTGAGCTACGAGTTCGACCTGTGGGGCCGGTTGGCGGCGCAGCGCAGTGCAGCAGATTGGGAGCAGAAAGCCACCGAGTCGGACCGGCAGGCCACCGCGCTCTCGCTGGTGGGCACCACTTCGGGGCTCTACTGGCAGGTGGGTTACCTGAATCAGCGAATCGTGTTGAGCGAAGCGGGTATGGAAGACGCACGCCGCATCCTTGCCCTTGTGCGCGCCAAGTACGCCGCGGGGGCGGTGTCGGGGCTCGACGTCGCGCAGGCTGGCCAGAACCTGGCGAGCCAGGAAGCGGCGCACACGCAACTGCTTCAACAGCGCGTCGAGGCGCGCAATGCGCTCGCGATCCTGTTCGACCGGCCACCGGAAACCGCGGCGCAGGAGCCCTCGCAACTGCCGAACATCGCGTTGCCCACGATCGATGCCGGCCTGCCCGCGAGCCTGCTGAGTCGTCGGCCCGATCTCCGCGCTGCCGAACAGCGCCTGCGCGGTTCGCTGGCGAATGTCGATGCGACGCGGACCAGTTTCTATCCGGCGCTGAGCCTGACCGGTTCGCTCGGCACATCGAGCACTGCACTGGGCGAGTTGTTGAAGAACCCAGTCGCCACGCTCGGCGCCGGGCTGGCGCTGCCTTTTCTGCAATGGAACACTGCGCGGCTGACAGTGGCCGTCTCGCAGACGCAGTACGAAGAGGCCGTGCTCGGCTTCCGCCAATCGCTCTACACGGCGCTGTCCGAGGTGGAGAACACCCTGTCGTCGCGAACGCAGTTGCGTGACGAAAGCGAGAAGCTGGTTGTGGCGCTGCAGCAGGCGCAGCGCGCGGAGACCTTGTCCGAAGTCCGCTACCGCGCAGGTGCCACCGCGTTGCAACCCGTGCTCGACGCCAAGGACCGGCGCCGCTCGGCCGAGATCTCGCTGGCCCTCAACCGGTTGAACCAGCTCAACGCGACGATGACGCTCTACAAGGCGCTGGGCGGCGCGGCGACCGAATAGATAGCGGGAAAGGCACCGGCCTTCACGCCACGACAGGCGCTCGGTATACGGTGCGGTGTGGACGGCCCCTCTGTGCCGCCGAGGAGCGCAGCGTTTCGCGGATCAGGGCTCGCAGCTGTCTGAGAGGCTGAGAGGCAATCCGACATGACCGCTCATCCCCCGCAAATGGCCCCACTCTGCGTTGCAAATGCTCGCCATAGCCCGAGCTATGGCTGCGCTTTGCGCCTTGATTGGGACCATTTGCGGGGGCTGCTCGGTCACGCCGAATTGCCTCTCAGCCTCTGAGCCGAAGGCGAGTTCTGCGAGACCCCGCGAAGCGCGAGCACCGCAGGGGAGCCCGAAGGGCCGGCACAGTGGGGCCGACCGCGCCGCACCGTGTCCCGGGCGCGCCTCCCCAAGAAGCGCGCTACTTCTGAAAGGGCGGCGCCCCCCGCAGCTTGCGAAAAACCAGCCCGGGCAGCCGTAAAACAAACTCCACCATCAACCGCGTGTGCATCCAAGTCAGCAGCACGTTGTCGCGCCCATAGCGGAAGTGCGAAACCCCGCCTTCCTCGGCCGTCAGGTACTTCACCGGCGCATCGATGTTGACGGGCTTGACCCCGCGCCAGGCGAGGCGCACGACCGCTTCGGTATCGAAGTCGAAGCGACGCATCCACGGCTGACGCGCCATCACCGCGATCAGGTCGGCGACCGGGTACACGCGAAAACCGTAGAGCGAATCGCCGATGCCAGCGAACAGCGTCTCCAGTTGCGTCCATCCGTTCGACACGCGACGCCCGCGCACCCGCAGCAATGGCGCGCTGGCGTCGAACACGGGCCGGCCGAGCACCATTGTCTCGGGCCGGGCGAGCGAGGCCTGCATGAAGGAGGGGATCAGGTCCGCCGGGTGCTGCCCATCGGAATCCATCGTGAGGGCGTGCGTGAAGCCGGCTTCCTTCGCCATGCGAAGGCCATGCAGCACGGCCGCGCCCTTGCCCTGGTTCTGCGGCAGCACCCACACGCGCAGGCCCGGATCACTGGCCGCCAGTTGCTGCAGCCGCTCGCCGGTGCCGTCGTCGCTGCCGTCGACGACCACCCACACCGGGTTCCACTGCGCACGCGCGCCCTCGACGGTCGAGAACAGGCGTTCGCCCGCGTTGTAGCTGGGGATCAGGACAAGGTGGGTGCGCGAGGCGTCTGGCATTCGGGGGACGCGTCGGTGGCGCGCTGCTCCATGTTTTGGCGGAAGTATTGTTCGAGATCGGCCTGCAGGATGTCGCTGTCCGACGTCGGCGAAAAGCGCTGGCCCAGCCGCAGGGTGAAGACGATCGGCAGCGGCGGCACGCGCCACAGCGGCCAGCCCTTGCTCAGATAAGGCGAATCGGTGTCGATGAACACTGTCTGGATCGGCGCCTGTGCCAGCTTGGCGATGAGCGTCACGCCGGGGCGAAACGCGTTGAGCGGCGGCGTCACCGTGCGCGTGCCCTCGGGAAAGATCACCAGCTGGCCGCCGTTGCGGAGGTCCTCCACCGCCAGCCGCACCATCATGCGTGCCGACTCGTTGCTGATGTAGCGCGCGAGCCGCGCACCCGCGCCGAGAAAGATATTGCGCAGCAGGTCGGCCTTCATGATGCAGGCGCTGCGCGGCAGGCGCGCTACCAGCAGAAGCGCATCGAGCATCGTCGGATGGTTGGCCACGAAGATCACGCCGGGCTCGTTGCGCATCGGGTCGAGGCAGGTGGCGTCGATGCGCATCATGCCGGTGACGGAAGCGAGCCACCAGAACATGCGGTAGGCGAAGGCGATGGTCATGCGCCCCAGCGTGCGCGCGGGCGCGACCGGCATCACCGGATAGAGCAGCATCGCGACGAAGTTCCAGCCCAGCGAGATGAGGCCGAGGAACAGCAGCAGCGCGTAGAGCATCAACGCGAGCGGGATCGTCCAGAGAATGCGCAGCACGCGGGTCATCTTCGCGGAGTGAATGGTGCCCCGATCGGTCGAGCCGCGGCTCAAACCCGCAGCCCGCCGGCTGCGACCGTGTGGGCCTCGATTTCGACCAGCAGATCGCTGCGGCAGATGTCCGCTTCCAGGTACACCGCATGGCGTGCCATCGGGGCGTCGGCGCCGAGCGCGCTTTCGATCACGTCGCGTACTGCGTCGGTGTCCGAGGGGTGGCGCACGTACACCACGCAATCGAGCTCGGCCAGCGAGAAGATCGCGGTGACGCGCTCGTTGGCGGCGGCGATCACGGCTGCGAGGTTGCGCAGCGTTTCGCGCGTTTGCTCCTGTACGTCGCCGTGATGCTGCGTCTCGTGGCCGACGATGCTCGCGGTACCGGAGATGAAGAGGGCGATGTTGCCGTCGCCGATGTCCGACAGCGCGGCGCGCGAGAACGTCGGCGAACGCGGCCCATAGGTTTCGGGATAGCGGTAGGCCGAGACCTGCCGGGGGTTCTCGACCGGCAGCGGCGCAGCCTGGCCCGCCAGGAAACGGATCGACAGCATGCCCTGGTGAATGCCCAGCGCGCACGCCGCCGGAGCACCCTCGAACGCGGCGCGGCCGGCTTCGAAGAACGCTTCCTGCCGGCCGAGGTTGAACTGGCGGTAGCGCTCCAGGCCGCCGCCATCGGCATTGATCTGCGGCAGGTAGTTCCAGATGCGCTGCAGGTGCGGCGTGCCGGCCTGCTCGAGCGTCTTGAAGAGATCGCGGTAGGCGCGGTGCGCGAGTTCGGCGAGACCCTGCTTCTCTGCGGCTTCATCGAGGTCGATGGCGCCGAGCAGCCAGTGGCCGTCGGTGCGCCAGCGCGCGATGCCGGTGGTGCCCGACTCGATGTGCTGCGCGCCCGTCACGTCCCACACATCGGCCATGGCGCCGTGCGACGACAGCACGCGTGCATTGACGGTCGGCATCCATGCCACGCTGTGCGGCGTGCCGTAGCCGAGGGCAGCGAAGGGCGCCTTGCCGTCCGTGGCCAGCGCGACGCTGTCGGCCAGCGAAAGGCGCTCGACGCGCAGGTGGGAGGAAGAGATGTCGTCCTGAACTCGCACTGTCAAGCGGCCTTAGCGATCTGTTCTGGTTTGCGGGCGGTGTAGGAAGAAAAGACGCCCAGGCTCGGATGGCGGCGCACCTCGGTGAAGCCCGCATCGCCCAGCGCCTGCATCACCCGCTCGGGCGGAATGCAGGCCTCGATGGTGTCCCAGTAGTAGCGCCACAGTTCGGAGGTGTTGCGCTGGCGGCCGACCACGCGGGCGATCAGCGGCACCACGGCGCGCATGTAGCCCTTGAGCAGAGCCGTTGCGATGCGGCCTTCGGGCTTGGTGATTTCGAGCACGATCACGCGTCCGCCCGGCCGCAGCACGCGATGGAATTCGCTGAAGGCGGCTGCCACGTCGCTGATGTGGCGCATCGCGTAGCCCATGCTCACGAAATCGGCGCTGGCATCGGGGCGGGGAATTGCTTCGGCCACGCCTTCCAGCAGTTCGACGCCAGGCAGCTTGACCTGTTCCATCATGCCGGCGCTGGGGTCGACGCCGGTGAGTTTGCCTGTGGGGCCGATGATCTTGAGCGCCTCGCGCGCCACGAGGCCGGTGCCGATGCCCACGTCGAGCACCTCTGCGCCGGCGGCAAGGCCGGCTTGCTGCAGCGCAGCGCGGCGGTACGAGGGGCCGGTGCCGAAGGCCAGCACGCTCTCGATGCGGTCGTAGTCCGCCGCGGTGCTGTCGAAGATGCGGCGAAGGAATGCCTGGTGCTCTACCTCATTGTTGTAATACAGCGGAAGGGGCGCGTGAGGCGCGAGGGTGTCGGGATTCCCGGTTCCGACGGTAGGCGATGGCGTCATCGAAAGATTATCGCCAAAAGCCCCGGCCCGAATTCCGGGGCGCCGGCGGGCGTTGCGTGCGCCGGACAGTAAACTCGCACCTTGCTTTGAAAACACAAGACAGCGAGATAGAAAGCCATGGCCGGACACAGCAAATGGGCGAATATTCAGCACCGGAAGGGCCGCCAGGACGAGAAGCGCGGCAAGCTCTGGACCCGCGCCATCCGTGAAATCACCGTGGCCGCCCGCGCCGGCGGCGGCGACCTGAGCGCCAACCCGCGGCTGCGGCTGGCGGTCGAAAAGGCCAAGGCGGTCAACCTCCCGATCGACACGGTCAAGCGCAACATCGACAAGGCCACCGGCAACCTCGAAGGCGTCAACTACGAGGAAATTCGTTACGAGGGGTACGGCATCGGCGGCGCGGCGATCATCGTCGACACCATGACCGACAACCGCGTGCGCACCGTGGCCGAAGTGCGCCACGCCTTCTCCAAGCACGGCGGCAACATGGGCACCGAAGGCTCGGTGGCCTTTCAGTTCAAGCATTGCGGCCAGATCATCTTTGCGCCCGGCACCGATGAAGACAAGGTGATGGAAGTGGCGCTCGAGGCGGGCGCCGAAGACGTCGTGACCGACGACGACGGCGCGATCGAAGTGATCACCGCCGTCGGCGGTTTCGAAGCCGTGAAAAACGCGCTCGAAGCCGCCGGTCTCGCTCCCGACGCCGCCGAAGTCACCATGCGCGCCGAGAACCCGATCGAAGTCGCTGGCGAAGACGCCGCCAAGATGCAGAAGCTACTCGACGTGCTCGAGGACCTGGACGATGTGCAGGCGGTCTATCACAACGCCTCACTCACTGAATGAGCGAGCGAATGAACATTGATCCACAGCGAATGAAGAAGGCCCACGAATGAAGGTACTGGTTATTGGAGGAGGGGGCCGTGAACACGCCTTGGCATGGCGACTGGCACAGGCGGCCCGTGTCAGCCGCGTATACGTGGCGCCGGGCAACGGCGGCACCGTGAGCGACGAGCGCTACGACTGCATCGACATCACCGAACCCGCCGCGCTGCGCGAGTGGGCCATCAAGGAAAAGATTTCGCTGACCGTGGTCGGCCCCGAGGCGCCGCTGGCTGCGGGCGTGGTCGACGAGTTCCGCGCGCACGGCCTGCGCATCTTCGGCCCGACGCAGGCGGCCGCGCAACTGGAGAGTTCCAAGGCGTTCTCCAAGGCGTTCATGAAGCGCCACAAGATCCCGACGGCCGAATACGAAGCCTTCACCGACGCGGCAGCAGCCCATGCCTACATCGACGCCAAGGGTGCGCCGATCGTCGTCAAGGCCGATGGCCTGGCCGCCGGCAAGGGCGTGGTCGTGGCCATGACCGTGGAAGAAGCACACGAAGCCGTCGACTTCATGCTGGTCGACAACAAGTTCGGCGTGTCGCACAACGACGGCGGCGCGCGCGTGGTCATCGAGGAATTCCTTCAGGGCGAAGAAGCCAGCTTCATCGTGCTGTGCGACGGCAAGAACGTCACCGCGCTCGCCACCAGCCAGGACCACAAGCGCCTGCTCGACGGCGACGAAGGCCCCAACACCGGCGGCATGGGCGCGTATTCGCCCGCACCGGTAGTCACGGCCGAGGTGCATGCGCGTGCGATGCGCGAAATCATCCTGCCGACCATCCGCGGCATGGAAAAGGACGGCATTCCGTACACCGGCTTCCTCTATGCCGGCCTGATGATCGACGCGTCCGGCCATCCGAAGACGCTCGAATTCAATTGCCGCATGGGCGACCCCGAGACGCAGCCGATCATGATGCGGCTCAAGTCGGACCTGTTCGAGGTGTTCTGGCACGCCACCGATGGCACGCTGGACCAGGTCGAGCTGCAGTGGGACCGTCGCGTCGCGCTCGGCGTGGTGATGGCGGCACATGGCTATCCGCTCTCGCCGCGCAAGGGCGACCGCATCACGGGCATTCCGCCTGAAGCGCCCGACGCCGTGGTGTTCCATGCCGGAACAACCATGCAGGACGGCGAACTCAAGACCAGCGGCGGCCGCGTGCTCTGCGTGACCGTGCTGGCCGACAGCGTGAAGCTCGCGCAGCAGCGGGTCTACGAGGTCGCGGCGCGCGTGCGTTTCGACGGCGCGCAATACCGCAAGGACATCGGATTCCGCGCATTGCATGCGCGCAACGCCCCTCAAGCCTGATGCAGCAGACGAACCCCGCGGCAGTCGGCAGCTACCTGCGCGGACTGCAGCAGTCGATCATCGCGGCGGTCGAGAAGGCCGATGGCGGCACCTGCCTGCACGATGCCTGGCACAAGGCGCCGGGCGAGCAACTGCAGGGCAATGGCCTGACTTGCATCCTCGAAGGCGGGGCTCTGTTCGAGCGCGCGGGCTGCGGTTTCTCTCAGGTGCGCGGGCCCAAGCTGCCGCCTTCGGCCACGCAGAACCGGCCTGAATTGGCCGGCGCGCCATTCGAGGCGATGGGCGTGTCGCTGGTGTTCCATCCGCGCAATCCGTACGTGCCGATCGTCCACATGAACGTGCGCATGCTGGCCGCGCTGCCCGAGGGCGGCGAGCCGGTCTGCTGGTTCGGCGGCGGCATGGACCTGACGCCTTGCTACGGCTTCGAGGAAGACGCGGTGCACTTTCACACCGTGTGCCGCGATGCGCTCGCGCCCTTCGGCGACGACAAGTACCCGCGCTTCAAGACCTGGTGCGACGAGTATTTTTTCCTGAAGCACCGCAATGAGCAGCGCGGCATCGGTGGCATCTTCTTCGACGACTTCGCCGAAGGCGGTTTCGAGAATGGCTTTGCGCTGATCCGTTCGGTCGGCGATGCGCTCCTGCCGGCGTACCTGCCGCTGGTCGAGCGCCGTCGCCACACGCACTACGACGAACGCGAGCGCGAATTCCAGCTTTACCGACGCGGTCGGTATGTCGAGTTCAACCTCGTGTGGGACCGCGGCACGCACTTCGGGCTTCAGTCGGGCGGGCGCACCGAATCGATCCTGCTCTCGATGCCGCCGCTCGCAAGCTGGGCTTACCGTCAGCAGCCGGAACCCGGCAGCCCCGAAGCCGCGCTGTACAGCGACTTTCTTCCGCGGCGCGACTGGCTGTGAACTCTTCCGGCAAGGCTCCGCGCATCGGCGTCTTCGGCGGCGCTTTCGATCCGCCGCACAACGCCCACGTCGCCTTGGCCAAAGCCGCATTGGCGCAGCTGGACCTGGCCGAGTTGCACGTCATCCCGACAGGGCAGGCATGGCATAAGAGCCGCACGCTCACGCCGAAAGAAGACCGCCTAGCGATGACGCGGCTGGCCTTCGCCGATTTGAAGGGCGGCAAGGTCGTCATCGACAGCCGCGAAGTGTTGCGCGACGGCCCCACCTACACGCTGGACACCCTGCACGAGTTGCAGAAAGAGCAGCCCGGCGCTCAACTGGTTTTGATCATGGGCGCCGACCAGGCGAGCGCGTTGCCGAGCTGGCACGGCTGGCAGGCTATACTCGGCATTGCTATCGTTTCTGTAGCGTATCGCGCACTATCGACGGGCGGCATTGCCCGTTTTGATCCGAACATGCTGCCCAACCTCCCGGCTGGCGCGCGTTTCGAGGCGCTAGAACTGCCTGCCATGGACACCAGCGCCACCGAGATTCGGCGGCGCGCTGCACTGGGCGTGGACATTTCCTCGCTGGTTCCGCCCACGGTTGCACGCTATATTGACCAACACCACCTCTACCGCTCTGCCTGATGACCACTGAAGCCGCCGCCAAGAAAGACACCCAGAAACTCCAGCGAGCCATCATCGATGGACTCGAAGACGTCAAGGCGCAGGACATCCAGGTATTCGACACAGAGCACTTGTCGCCGCTGTTCGAGCGCGTGATCGTCGCGTCGGGCACTTCGAATCGCCAAACCAAGGCGCTCGCCGCCAGCGTGCGCGATGCGGTCCGCGAGGCCGGATTCGGCAAGCCGCGCATCGAGGGCGAAGACAACGGCGAGTGGATCATCGTGGACTGCGGCGCGGCCGTCGCGCACATCATGCAGCCCGCAATTCGACAGTACTACCACCTCGAAGAGATCTGGGGCGACAAGCCGGTGCGCGCCAAGCTGGGCGGTGCCAAGCCTGCCGCCAGTACCTCGTCGAGCACGGAAGAAGCGGGCGAGAAGAAGAAAAAGCCCGCCGCCAAAGAACCTTCGCTGCGCCGCTCGAGCGCCGCCAAGACGGCGGTCAAGGCAGCCGAGCAGGAAGCCAGGGAAGAGAAAGCCCGCCGCTCGCCGGCAAGAAAAACGGCTGCGAAGAAGGCACCCGCCAAGAAGACCTCGACCACAGCGCGCACGCCGGTCAAGGTGATCGGCAAGCCCGCCGCCAAGAAGACCACAGCCAAGCCAGCGGCAAAGAAGGCGCCTGCCAAGAAGGCGCCAGCCCGCCGCGCATGAAGCTCTTGGTGGTCGCCGTCGGGCAGCGCATGCCCGACTGGGCGCAGACTGCCTGGGACGATTACGCCAAGCGCTTCCCGCCCGAGCTCAAACTCGAGCTGCGCGCCGTCAAGACCGAACCCCGCGGCTCCAAGTCATTGGAGACGCTCTACGCCGCCGAACGCGAACGCATCGAGGGCGCCATTGCCCGCGGCATGCGCATCGTGGCGCTCGACGAGCGCGGCACCGCACTCACCACCAAGGCACTCGCCGCGCGCCTGCAGGCTTGGCAGATCGAGGGCGATGACGTG
Organism: Variovorax paradoxus EPS; assembly: GCF_000184745.1. Classification (NCBI taxonomy): domain Bacteria; kingdom Pseudomonadati; phylum Pseudomonadota; class Betaproteobacteria; order Burkholderiales; family Comamonadaceae; genus Variovorax; species Variovorax paradoxus. Next base: position 2,925,243 of record NC_014931.1, read on the forward strand.
GCCCTCGTGATCGGCGGGCCCGATGGCCTCGACCCCGCCTTCAAGGCCGCGGCGCACGAACGCATCCGTCTCTCGGACCTGACCCTGCCGCATGCGATGGCGCGGGTGCTGCTGGTCGAGCAGCTGTACCGGGCGTGGTCGGTCAACGCGGGCCATCCGTACCACCGGGAATGACCGGGCCGGCCGCCTTGCTCGATGAGGCGAACTGCGAACCTGTGCCCGCGCTGCTGCCGCATGAAATGGTCTGGAACCTCACGGAGCCTTGAACTTGCCCGACTTCATTTACCTTGCGTCGCAAAGCCCGCGCCGCGCTCAATTGCTCGGCCAACTCGGGGTTCGCCATGAACTGCTGTTGGCCACGCCCGACGAAGATGCCGAGTCGCTCGAAGTCGTGTTGCCCAACGAGTCGCCGACGGCGTATGTGCAGCGTGTCACCGCCCTCAAGCTCGATGCCGCCGTCGCGCGACGCAAGCGCCTCGGCCTGCCCGACGCACCCGTGCTCTGTGCCGACACCACAGTCGCGCTGGGCCGCACCATCCTCGGCAAGCCCGACGACGCGCGCGATGCCGAGCGCATGCTGGCGCTCCTGTCCGGCAGCACCCACCGCGTGCTGACCGCCGTCGCGCTGCAGCACGGCCGCCGCCGTCATGCGGCGCTGAGCGTGTCGCGCGTGCGCTTCGCCGCGATCACGAAGAAGCAGATCGCTGGCTATGCAGCCAGCGGCGAGCCGCTCGGCAAGGCCGGCGCCTATGCGATCCAGGGCGCAGCGGCGGCCTTCATCGAGCACATCAGCGGGTCCTATTCGGGCATCATGGGACTCCCGATGTTCGAGACCGCGCAGCTGCTTCGCAGTGCCGGTTTCAAAACTTAAGAATTCCATGCAAGACATCCTGATCAACTGGTCCCCTCAAGAGACCCGTGTGGCACTGGTCGAGCACGGCGCTGTGCAAGAACTGCACGTCGAACGCACGCTGGAGCGTGGGCTGGTCGGCAACATCTACCTGGGCAAGGTCTCGCGCGTGCTGCCGGGCATGCAGTCGGCGTTCATCGACATCGGCCTGGAGCGCACGGCCTTCCTTCACGTGGCCGACATCGTCGCGCCGTTCACGCCGGGCTCGCGGCCGAGCGCGCCGACGCCTGAGCGTGACCACCGCAACGGCGGCCCGATGGTGCCGATCGAGAAGCAGGTGTTCGAAGGGCAGTCGCTGCTGGTGCAGGTGATCAAGGACCCGATCGGCACCAAGGGCGCACGGCTGTCGACGCAGATCAGCATTGCCGGGCGGCTGCTGGTGTTCCTGCCGCAGGACAACCACATCGGTGTCTCACAGAAGATTCCGTCGGAGCAGCGCGAATCGCTGCGCACGCGCATGCTGACGCTGATCGAGGCGGCTGCTGCGGCCGACAGCGGCGGCGTGGTGCCGTCCAATACCGGTGGCTTCATCCTGCGTACCAACGGCGAGGATTCGTCCGATGCCGAGCTGGCCGAAGACATCGGCTACCTGCGCAAGACCTGGTCGCGCATCCGCGATGCATCGAGCAAGCTGCCCGCGATGTCGCTGCTGCACCAGGACCTGAGCCTCTTGCAGCGCGTGCTGCGCGACATGACCAGCGAAGACACGCAGACCATCCGCATCGACTCGCGCGAGCAGTTCGAGGTGCTGCTCAAGTTCGGCCTCGAATTCATGCCGCAAGCCGCGGGCAAGCTGCAGCACTACAAGGGCGAACGGCCGATCTTCGACCTGTATTCGGTGGACGAGGAAATCGCCAAGGCACTGGGCCGGCGCGTCGAGCTCAAGTCGGGCGGCTACCTCGTGGTCGACCAGACCGAGGCGCTGACCACGGTGGACGTGAATACCGGCGGCTTCGTCGGTGCGCGCAATTTCGACGACACGATCTTCAAGACGAACCTCGAGGCGGCGCAGGCGATTGCGCGGCAACTGCGGCTGCGCAACCTGGGCGGAATCATCATCGTCGACTTCATCGACATGGGGCGCGACGACCATCGTGAGCAGGTGCTGGCGGAGTTTCGCAAGCAATTGGCGCGGGACCGGGTCAAGACCACGGCGGGCGGCTTCTCGCAGCTTGGGCTGGTCGAGATGACACGCAAGCGCACGCGCGAATCGCTGGCCCACATGCTGTGCGAACCATGCGCGGCCTGCGGCGGGCAAGGCATCGTGAAAACTGCGCGCAGCGTGGCTTACGACGTGATGCGCGAGATCCTGCGTGAGGCGCGGCAATTCACGCCACGCGAGTTCCGCATCGTGTCGTCGCCGCAGGTGATCGAACTGTTCCTCGATGAGGAAAGCCAGCATCTCGCGGGACTGAGCGACTTCATCGGCAAGCCGATTTCGCTGCAGTCCGAGCCCGCCATCGGGCAGGGCCAGTACGACATCGTGTTGCTCTGAGCGAGCGGCTCAGAGCGTCGGGTCTTGCCCCGGCGTCGCACTGCGCACGGCCAACGTCTGCAGGCGTGCATAGAGCCCGTCGAGCGCCATCAACTGCGCGTGGCTGCCTTGCTCGGCAATGCGGCCTTGCTCCATCACGATGATGCGGTCCGCATGCTGGATGGTCGAGAGCCGATGCGCCACGATCAGCGTGGTGCGGTTCTGCATCAGGCGATGCAGGGCATCCTGCACCAGCCGTTCCGATTCGGTGTCGAGCGCCGAGGTGGCTTCGTCGAGCAGCAGTACCGGCGCGTTCTTGTAGAGAGCGCGCGCGATCGCGAGACGCTGGCGTTGGCCGCCGGAGAGCTGCGTGGCGTTGTGGCCCAGCACCGTGTCCATGCCCTGCGGCAGGTTCTCGACGTGGGCGCTCAGGTTGGCGGCGACCAGGCATTCGTTGACGCGTTCGCGGTCGATCTCCGAGCCCAGTGCCACATTGGCCGCCAGCGTGTCGTTGAGCATGACCACGTCCTGGCTCACCATCGCGAACTGCGCGCGCAGGCTCTTCAATTTCCACTCACTGGTGTCGTGACCATCGAGCAGCACCTGCCCGCCGCTGGGCTGCACGAAGCGCGGCAGCAGGTTGACCAGCGTGGTCTTGCCAGAGCCTGAAGGGCCGACGAAAGCCACCACCTGGCCAGGCTGGATGGTCAGGCTCACGCCGTCGAGCGCGCGCTGTTCATCGTCGCCGCGGTAGCTGACCTGCACGTTGCGCAGCTCGATGTGGCCATCGGCGTGCGCCATCTCGAAGCTGCCTTGCGATTCGGGCGCGACCTCATCGACCAGGATCAGGCCGCGTTCCAGCGCAGCAAGCCCGCGCGTGATCGGCCCGGCCACTTCGGCGAGGCGCCGGATCGGCGCGATCAGCATGAGCATGGCGGTGATGTAGGCGACGAATCCACCGACGGTGAAGCCCTGCTTGCCGCTTTGCCAGAGGGCGATCATCACGACGATCGACAGCGCGAGCGAAGCCATCATCTGCGTGAGTGGCGTGGTCGCGGCCTGGGCGATGGTGGACTTCACGGCCAGGCGGTTGAGCCGTTGGCTCAGTTGTTCGAAGCGGCGCTCCTGGGCCTGCTCGGCGCCATGCAGTCGCACGACGCGATGGGCGAGCACGTTCTCCTCGACCACGTAGGCCAGCTCGTCGGTAGCCTGCTGGCCCTGTTGTGTGAGCTTGTAGAGGCGCTTGGAGAACACCTTCATGATCCAGGAGATGCTGGGCACGAGAAACGCGACGATCAGCGTCAGCTTCCAGTTCAGATAGACCAGGTAGCCCAGAAGCGCGATGAGCGTGAAGCCATCGCGTGAAAGCCCAAGCAGCGCCTGCACCAGCAGCATCGCGCCGGTCTGCACCTCGTACACCACCGTGTTCGACAGCGCACTCGCCGACTGGCGCGTGAAGAGAGCGAGCTCGGCGCCGAGCAGGCGTTCGAACAGCACCCGGCGCAGCTTCTGCATGCCTTCATTGGCGATACGCGACAAAGCATATTGAGAGATGAATTGCGCGATGCCGCGCACGGCGAACAGCAGCAGCACGGCGGCGGGCACGAACCACAGCGGCATCTCCCCGCGGGTGAAGCCGCGGTCGAGCAGCGGCTTCAGAAGCGCGGCCATCAGCGGCTCGGTGATGGCCGCCAGCATGGCCCCGCAGAGGCCCACGGCCCACCATTTGCGCGAGCTGCCGAACCAGGTCATGAGACGCGCCAGACGGCGCATCAGGGGAGGGCGCGGGGTCTCGCTGCCAGGGGATGCTTGCATGGCGGCGGATTCTACGGGTCGTCCCGAGGCTCGCTTTTTGCCAGAGTCGTGTAGGACCGAACCGATGGATAAACGTTTTGTGACGGGAGCACCGGGCCAGTGTGTAACATGTGGCCCCTTGCGTCGGGCCGAAACTTTTTGTCCGAAAACCTCTCCGAACCGCATGAACAAGCCGTTGTCAGCTCCTACCCCAACTCCTTCTTCATCGCTATTTGCACGCCGCAGTCTCATTGCGGCCCTTGCTGCCACCCCCATGCTTCCAGCGCTCGCCCAGTTCCGGGTCGAAGTGTCGGGCGTCGGGTTGACGCAATTGCCAATCGCGTTGGTCCCTTTCAAGGGCCAGGATTCATCGCCGCAGAAGATCTCCGACATCGTCCAGGCCGACCTGGAACGCAGCGGCCAGTTCCGCGGCGTCGATGCCTCGGGCCAGGCGCTGGACGAGGCCTCGCGTCCCGACCTCTCGCTGTGGCGCCAACGCACGGCCGACTCGCTCGTCGTTGGCAGCGTCACCCGACTCGCAGACGGCCGCTTCGATGTGAAGTTCCGCCTGTGGGACGTGGTGAAGGGCCAGGACCTCGGCGGCCAGAGCTACACCGTTCCGCAAGGCGACCTGCGCCTCGCCTCGCACCGCATCGCCGACTTCGTCTATGAAAAGCTGACCGGCGAGAAGGGCATCTTCTCGACCCGCATCGCGTACGTCACCAAGGGCGGCAGCCGCTATTCGCTGTGGGTGGCCGACGCCGACGGCGAGAACGCGCAGGCCGCACTCGCGAGCCCCGAGCCGATCATCTCGCCGTGCTGGTCGTCCAACGGCCAGCAACTGGCGTACGTGTCCTTCGAATCGCGCAAGCCCGTGGTCTACGTGCACAACGTGGCCAGCGGCCAGCGCCGACTGCTGGCGAACTTCAAGGGTTCCAACAGCGCGCCTGCATGGGCACCGGACGGCAACTCGCTCGCCGTCACCCTCAGCCGCGACGGTGGCTCGCAGCTCTACACGATCCCGGCCAGCGGCGGCGAGCCGCGCCGGCTGACCCAGAGCGCGAGCATCGACACCGAGCCGGTGTACTCGGCCGACGGCAGCACGATCTATTTCGTGAGCGACCGCGGCGGTGCTCCCCAGATCTACAAGATGGGTGCCAGCGGCGGCAACCCGACCCGCGTCACGTTCAGCGGCACCTACAACATTTCTCCGTCCGTCAGCGGCGATGGCCGGTGGTTGGCCTACATCTCGCGCATTGGCGGTGCCTTCAAACTCCAGGTGATGGAGTTGGCGACGGGTAATGTGGCGTCCATCACCGACACCAACGCCGACGAGAGCCCGAGTTTTGCCCCCAATAGCAAGCTGATCGTCTACGCAACGCACTTGCAAGGCCGTGAAGCGCTGATGACGACCACGCTCGACGGAAAAATAAAGGCACGACTGGCGGGACAGGCGGGAGACATCAGGGAACCGGACTGGGGTCCGTTTCAAAAGCAATGATTAGGTTTATTTTGAGGAGTTCGTAATGTTGAAACGCACAATTTATTCGCTGGCCATCGTGGCTCTCATCGCCGGTTGCTCGTCGGGCACGAAGCTCAACGAGACGCCCGTCACCGACGGCCGCGGCACCGCGGGCCAGCAAGGCGGCGGCGCCAGCACGGTGACCCCGGTCAACGCTGACCAGAGCGCAGCCACGGCACAAGGCCCGGTCGGCGTGGCTCGCATCGTGTACTTCGACTACGACAGCTACACGGTCAAGCCCGAGTTCCAGTCGATCGTCGACGGCCACGCCCGCTTCCTGAAGAGCGCACCGCAGCGTCGCATCTCGATCGAAGGCCATACCGATGAGCGCGGTGGCCGTGAGTACAACCTGGCCCTCGGCCAGAAGCGCGCCGAAGCCGTTCGCCGTGCACTGACCCTGCTGGGCGTGAACGACAGCCAGATCGAAGCCGTGAGCTTCGGCAAGGAAAAGCCGGCCGTCCAGGGTGGTGGCGAAGAGGCGTGGGCACAGAACCGCCGCGCTGAAATCCGCTACACCCGGTGATGCCACGCGCTCTGTTGCGGGGCGCGGCGCTGGCTGCCGCCCTGCTTTGCGTCTCGATGGGCTCACAGGCCGCGTTGTTCGAGGATGACGAAGCCCGCAAGGCCATCCTCGACCTGCGCCAGCGCGTCGAGGCCATGCGCCAGCAAACCGACCAGCGGCTGACGGACGAAAACGGCCAGTTGCGCCGCAGCCTGCTCGACCTGCAGAACCAGATCGAGCAGATGCGTGGCGATCTGGCGCGCATGACCGGACAGAACGAGCAGCTCACGCGCACGCTGAGCGAAATGCAGTCGCGCCAGACCACCATCGACGACAAGCTCAGGCAGAACGAGCCGTCCAAGGTGACGGTCGACGGCCGCGAGTTCAACGCCGATCCCAAGGAAAAGGCCGACTTCGAAGCTGCGCTCGGCATCTTCCGTGCCGGCCAGTTCGCGCAGTCGCAAACGGCCTTCGCCGAATTCGTCAAGCGCTATCCGCAAAGCGGCTACAACGCCTCGGCCCTGTTCTGGCTCGGCAATGCGCAGTACGCCACTCGCAACTACAACGAGGCCATCGCGAACTTCCGCTCGATGCTCTCGCTCGCGCCCGACCATGCCAAGGCCCCCGAGGCCGTGCTGTCGATCGCGAACTGCCAGATCGAGCTGAAGGACACGCGCTCGGCACGCCGCACGCTGGAAGACCTGGCCAAGGCCTATCCGCAGTCCGAAGCCGCACAGGCGGGCCGCGAGCGTCTCTCGCGCCTGCGCTGATGTCAGCGGAGCAGTCCGCTTGAGCGCAACCCTTCCTGCAGCGTTCACACCGGTCGCCGCGGATGTCGTCACCGACACCGCGGCGCCTGACTTTGCGCGCCGCTTCGGCGGCCTCGAGCGGCTCTACGGCGTGGCCGGTGCCGCGCGCATCCGCAACGCGCATGTGCTCGTCGCCGGCATCGGCGGCGTGGGCTCGTGGGCGGTGGAGGCGTTGGCTCGCAGCGGGGTGGGGCGGCTGACGCTGGTCGATCTCGATCATGTGTCGGAGTCGAACATCAACCGGCAGATCCACGCGCTCGAAGCGACCGTGGGGCAGGCGAAGGTCGAAGCCATGCGCGACCGCATCGCGCAGATCAATCCCGACTGCAAGGTGCTCGCGCTCGACGAGTTTGTCGAACCCGGCAACTGGACGGCTTTGCTCGATGCCGCACAGGCCGCGAATGGCCCGGCCACTGCCGTCATCGACGCCTGCGACCAGGTGAAGGCCAAGCTGACCATGGCCGCATGGGCACGCGCATCGCGTGATGCCGCATTCATCACAGTGGGCGCTGCGGGCGGCAAGCGGCAAGCGCACAAGGTCGACATCGACGATCTTTCGCTCGTCACGCACGATCCGCTGCTCACCCAGCTTCGCCAGCGCCTGCGCAAAGAACATGGCGCGCCGCGCGAAGGCAAGAAGATCGGCGTGACCTGCGTCTTCAGCCGCGAGAGCGTTGCGCCGCCCGATGCGTCCTGCGCGATCGAAGAAGGCGACGGTTCGCTCAATTGCCATGGCTATGGTTCAGTGGTGAGCGTCACGGCCACCTTCGGGCAATGTGCGGCAGGTTGGGTTCTCGACAAAATCGCGAGCAACGCCACGCTATAATCTTTGGCTTTGCCGGATTCAACATCGGCAAGAAGCAAAAAATGGTTCCGGGACGTTAGCTCAGTTGGTAGAGCAGCGGACTTTTAATCCGTTGGTCACTGGTTCGAATCCAGTACGTCCTACCAGAACTACCTCCGCATGAAGCCGAGGACATACATCAGCCCTAAGTGAATCAATCACTTAGGGCTTTTTTGTGTCCGCCGACGGCCGCTTGTGTATGCTTGAAGCCGGCGAGTTTGTTGGTACATGCGCTGGTATTGGCCGCTGTGGCTGATGGTATCGACGACGCCGGAGGCGATCGATGGCATTGACGGATATGGCAGCACGCAAGGCAAAGCCTGAGGTTCGCTCATACAACCTCACGGACGGGGCGGGCCTATATCTGCAGGTGACGCCTGCAGGCGGCAAACTGTGGCGCTGGAACTACCGCCATGATGGCAAGCAGAAGACGATGGCCTTCGGGAGCTACCCCGAGGTGTCGATCGCTGACGCACGCGAAGCACACCAGGCGGCGCGCAAGCAGAAGGCCGCGGGCGCTGATCCAATGGCGCAGCGGAAGCTGGACAAGATCGCAGGGGTGATGGCTAGGGAGCACTCATTCAAGGCCATTGCACAACAGTGGCACGACCAGTGGAAGCCGAACAAGGCCGAGCGGCATGCTCGCATTGTGTGGGGCCGCCTTGAGAACGATGTCTTCCCTGCTATCGGTGCGCGACCGATCTCCGAGGTCAAACCTTCGGAGCTCGTGGCCATGATCAAGAAGATAGCCGGCCGCGGCGCACCTGACATGGCGAAGCGGTGCCTGGAGATCAGTGGGCAGGTCTTTCGTTATGCCGTGGCGCATGGCATTTCCGAGCGAAACCCGGCTGCGGACATCAAACCTGGCGACGTGTTGCCGCCGCGAAAGACGAACCACTTCGCGCGCGTCGAATCGAGTGAGCTGCCAGACCTACTTCGCAAGATCGAAGCCTACTCAGGGACGCCTGCTACGCGGCTGGCGATGAAGCTGATGGCCTATACCTTTGTGCGCACGGGTGAGCTCATCGGCGCGCGTTGGCCCGAGTTCGACCTCGATGCCGCTGTGTGGCGCATCCCTCCAGAGCGTATGAAGATGAAGACGCTGCACATCGTCCCGCTGTCGACGCAGGCTGTCGAGGTGCTGCGCACGCTCCAACTGGTGACCGGGGACAGTGCGCTGCTCTTTCCTGGTGAGAGAGATCATGAGAAGTCGATCAGCAACAATACCATCCTGGGCGCGCTGAAGCGGATGGGCTACGCGGGTCGAATGACCGGCCACGGCTTCCGCGGTGTGGCCTCGACCGAATTGCACGAGATGGGGTTCGAGGAGGCGCACATCGAGGCGCAGATGTCGCACCTGAAGCGCAACCGAGTCGCCTCGGCCTACGACCATTCGAAGTACCTCAAGCAGCGCGTCGCGATGATGCAGACTTGGGCCGATCGTCTCGACCAGTTCCGCGCTGGCGCGAAGATCTTGCCGTTCAAGGCTGCGTAGCTGCAAGTGATCGAACGTACTGCCAACTGACTTCATTGCGCCGGCCGTCCGACTGACTCTGCGTGTCTCGTGTCGAATGAACTGGTCGGCGATCGGTCGGCGGTAAGCTGACTGGATGACACTTCGACTGCCAATAGTTGCCCTCGTCCTTGTGGCCGTCGCCGCGAGCGCTGCCGACAAGCAACAGATCATGTTCTCGCGCTACCTGCGGGCGCAGATCTGCATCGATCGGGCCATTGGCCAGCGATGGCATGAGCGCTACGACATTTCGATGGTGATGAATAGCTGGGGTGTCAGCGAACCCACGGCCAGCGGGTTGGCGAAGGGGCCAGAGCCGCTCCGGCGCGCTCACGCGAGATGCCGATCCGAGAACGAGATCGCGAGCGAACCGGTACCCAGGTGACCGATGCCGATGCGCGGCATATTCTTTGGGCCTGAAGGCGCGGTAGAGCATGCATAAAGAAAATTCAGTTGATGAGACTGCATCGTCCGATAAGTCAGTCGATGAAGGCCGGTCCGGATTTGGGCTGGAAGAGTGCACGGCGCAGCGACGGGCCGACATCGCGGCGTACCGTTATCTGATGGCCTCCAATGAGCTCCATGCGATGCCGAAAGCCGCACCAGCGCGGCTCAGGGACGGCCGGGTTGACGCTCTTCGCACGGCCTTGTTGGACTTCTTGAATGAGGCCGGCAGCGCGTGCGAGCCCGTGTGCATTGATCAAGAGCTAGCCCGGGAACTGCATCGCGAGATGCAGCAGCACTTCTCCGGCGGGACGTTTGCGATGTTGCTCAGCCGGCCGCAGCGCACTGAAGCTCACCGACCCAAGGAGAACTTCCTTCAGCGGCGCGTCAAGCTGAACGCTCTCGTGTATCTGCACGGCGTAGAAATGGGAGTGGTGAAGACATCCAGTCCCATGAAGGATGTTCGCCTGGCATGTGGCTTGCGAAGCGAAGGGACCGTCCGAGGTTGGAAGGCAGAAAAGGAACTGATGGAGGAGGCGCGCGAGCTTGCCATCAGCGTCATCGTCGAGTATGCCGAGCAGCCGCGGGCCGCACTCGAAGCGGCTTTTGTCCAGGTGCTCGAGCACGCCGGGCTTGTCTATCGGAAGCATGTCCTCGACTCGGGGCTGGCGGGGGAGCTTGCCCGCAAAAAAGCCCGCACTTAATCGCGGTTGATCAAGAGGTGAGGCGTTGCCAGACTCCAGCACATCGAAGGAGCTTGCAAGGTGACCATTCATCAAAAACCCGGTGAGGCAGGCGAGCTAGCAGGCCATCCAGCAGCGCTCCTGCGGTGCTCGTCCGTGACGGCGCTCACCGGCCTTAGTCGGAGCACCCTCTACGCAAAGATCGCCGTTGGAGCATTTCCGGAACCTGTCAGGCTCGGACCGCGTTGTAGTCGATGGCGCGTCAGGGACGTGGCTGCCTGGCTGGACGCACTCGAGCCCGGGCGCCTACCTACTTAACCTCGTCAACGGCCGCGGCCATGACCGGTTCACCCTGGGCGCCATCCGCACCAGGATCACCAAGAGCGTCCGGCTCGCGAGCCGTCAATCGTTGAAGCGTGACGCCCGCATGCCGGTCGAGATGAAGGGGTACGACATTCGGGCGCCTAAAGCCGACGCCGGGTCGTAGAGCAGCACGCTACAAGGGAAGGCTTGTCTTAGGCAGCAGTTTGCCTATGACGGCGATGCCGCGTTTCATCTCGTCATAGCTAGATCGAGTGATGGAGAGCACTTCTCCTTCGATTGCTCGCTGCGCCTGTCGCGAAAGATCCGCCAACGCTTCCTGCGAGACTTCCCCGATGCGAGTCTCGGCCGTCTTTGACATGGAAAACCTCGAGCACGTCGAGCAGTCGTAGTACCGCTTGTCTGAGTGGTCAATGAAGTAGAAAACCGCTGGGCTCTTGCAGAGGGGGCACGTTCTTGCTTCGGTCTTCATGTTAGGCCTCGGCCTCTCTCATGCGCTCCTCGATCTTTTCCAGGTAATCAATGAGCATGCGCACCTGGGTCGAGTTCGTGGCGATCGGATATTCGCCGTGCACGGCACGCAGGTTTTCGTGGTGATCGAAAAAGAACAGCTCGCCATCGATCCAGTTCGCATAGCCCTCGTTCGGCATCGAGCGCATGCCCGGGATGTCTTCTGCCTCAGCGTCGGGGCCGAGCTGAATCTTGATCATTGCCATGCGGTCTCCTCGCGTTCTGGAGCCCGCATCTTAGGTGCGGCGTGCTTGGGGAACAACTTGACCATGCGTGGCGGTGCTGACGGCGCTTGAGTATTCAGGAGGCCTGATGCTCGGCCGTCATCCCCAAGCGCTGAATTTGCACGGCGCGCACGCGCTCAGGGAGGTGTCGAGAAGGTTCATACTGAAGCCTTGAGTTCGAGGAGAGAACCATGACTGCCTGTACGCAGTGCCAGGAATTGAAGGGAGCGCCGGCCACCGTGGGGCCGCACGATCGGCTTGTTAGGGGCACAACTGAAGTCTTTGCTGCGGGGAGAGAGGTCCAAGTGTTGGATGGACTCGAGTGGTACCGGTGTACCACCTGCAACTCGCACCTTGTTCGCGACCGCGACAGGGCCGGCGTGCCCACGCAATGGACGCTGGTTCGAGAAGGGGGCGTGTAGATGGCCAAACCCACACGCAGCGCCGCGCAACTGAAGCAGATGCTGATTCAGCGCATCGAAGCACTGCCGGGCACTCGAGGCCGGCAGACCGACGTGCACCGGGGCGGCGTCATCGGCATGCCGCCGGAGGAAGACGGCCCCAACTGGACGGTGCGCGTGGTCACCGACCGTGGCACGCACCGGTCCGACATCGCGCAGATCATTCGGACGCTGCAGATGCAGTTCGACTCGAGGACTGATCGGGCAGCGGCCTCTTCGCGCGCTACGATGCGCGCCAAGCGAGGAGAACCAATATGCCTGCGACCGAGTATTGCTTTCTGTGGATCGACTGGTGGCCGCTATGCATGACCAAGGCCGAGTGGTCTGGTTGGATGCAGGCGATCTTCTCGGTCGCGGCGATCATTGCAGCCGGCGCGTTCGCGATGATCTCTATACGGGCTACGCGCGAAGATCAGATCAGCGCGCGCCGCGAAGGCATGCTCTCGTTGATCACCGTTGTCGTTACCTTGACTCGGCTTCTGTCCATGGAAATCTCCGCTCGGGCGGCTCGATTGGATAGCAGCATGGACGACGCTGCACGTGACGCTTTCCTCGCCGGCGACCCCTTCGTTGATGTTCTTGCTGCCGCATACGTGATCCCGTTGCATGAGCAGCCAGAAGAGGCACAAGTTCGCCTCGTCTTCGCCTTGCGAAGGCTTGTTAGTACCGCGAGAGAAACGCACTCCGCAATTGCAAAAGAACTCAATTCCAGCCTGGGAGACTTCTTGTTGGCCCGGCAGCCATTTGCTCTCATCCTGGAAGGACTCGCAGATCTCGAGCGCAACTGCGAGAAGCGAGCCACAGAGTTGAGGTAAGCGAAACTGAACCTGCGCGATGAACACGCGGGCCATGTGACGGTCGTCGACCATAACTGCACTCCCGGCATGGTGAGGGCCATCGCCACGTCACGCACCCAGATCGGCCTGGGCCGCAGCATCGCCTCATGGCCAGCTCATGGATCACCCGCGTCGATCACGCCTCAATATTGAACGATTTCAGCCTCGTGCTTAGCGGGCAGATCTCGTCGGCCACACTTAGCGCCCAGGCGCCCCATCGCACTTTCTCATGCTGTGCCGGCTTGCCGTCGAGATGCTCGGCAGCTACGGCCTTAACGTAGTCCCGGATCTGCTGGGCCTGATGCCACCGTGCTGCCTCGCCAATCAACTCCTCTCGACGCGCTGCCTCCGCTGCTCTGGCCGCCGCTTCCATCGCGCGTGCACGTGCCACGGCCTCGGCGCGCGCTTCGCCTGCGAGCCGGCGCTCGTGTTCAGCCAGAAATTCCTTCTTGCGTTCCCGGGAGAGCACCACGGTCCGGTATAGGCGACAGAACAGACCGTTGAGCTGAGCCTCCAGGCGCTGGCCACCGTCTTCCGCGAGCTTGAAATCGCCGAGAGGGCTGCGCGACACGACTAACGCCAGACGATCGGTCGGTCTGTATCTCTTCTCTTGACCGAAGGACGGGTAGATCGGGTTCCTGTCGACGACGTCGAAATCTTGGCGCTCTCGGATCGCCATGAGAAAGGTAGCTCCGTTCAGCGACACGCTGAGCTTTCCCGAAATGATGACGGCCACACAGCCTCGCTCTTCGGCGGCCAGGAATGCTGCGTTCGCAATTGCGAGCGCTCGGGTGCCTGTTAACTCGGAGACCTGGAAGCAGGGTGGCATTGGTTCGCCGAGCAGGCCGCCCGAGAGCCAGCTGAATTTGAAGTGGTCGAGATTGACACCCGGACGCACCTGCTTTGCTCGCTTGGCCGCTGCGCGATCGCGCTCCTCTACGGCCTTCCGGCGCTTGTGCACGGCGGCCTCGAGCGTTTTTCTCAGCGGTGCAATTGCCTTGTGCCAATGCGTCGGCTCAAGGTCTACTGTGATGCGATTCTCCGGCTGCTCTTCGAACGCCAGTCGATCTTTCAACCAAATTTGATCGGTCGGGTCGACGTGCTCCCGCGCCTCGGGTGGGTAGCTCACGAACGATGTGCGCTCCGCGTCCGCGGGGAGCGGCTCTTGAATGACGGAATGTCCGGCAGCGAGCTTGGCCCAATGCCCGGCCCGCGGTAGCGGAATATTCAGGACCTTGCAGATCTTGCGGATGCCGTTGTCTGATAGGCCGTACCTTGGACCAAGCGTCGACAGTGGCGTCGACCAGACCTCTTCATACAGTGCCTCGCGTTGGAACGTGTGAGCCATGCAAGCCTCCAAGTCAAGACTGGCACTCTGCCACAGGCGTATGGCAGTGCGAGCGGCCGCATCGGCCCAACCGCGGCCCCGGCATTCGACTTGAGCACTCAACCCGATAGGGAGGGGTTCAAGATGCTCAGCCATACTGCGGGTTTCAAGGCAAGGGGGGAGGATGGATGCTGCAATCGCAGGGCTGCTGGGCACCGCGTTGGGAGCGGTTCTTGGCGCCGGAGGCGCGCTGGGCGCCGCCTGGATTCAACAGGGCCACCAGACACGTAGGGAGCGCCTGAAGGCCGCTGCAGACCTTGGGCTGGTGGACTTCAATCAGCGCGTCAAAGTGATCCAAAGAGATGGCGGGACGCTTGTTCCGCTATCGGTTTTTGTGGCGTATCACGCCGACGTGCTCGAGGTCATCGCAAAGAAGGCGTTTGACCCTGAGGCAGTCGCAGCAATCGACCGAAGGCAGATCGCGCTAGTTCGGGCGATTGAGGGCAGACCTAGCGGGCAGGCCATCAAAGAGGGCAAAAACGCTAGGTAATGCCCGTGCTGAAGGCAGCTCGGGCAGTTCCCCAGCCCTAGGGAACTTGGTGCCGATCAAGGCCACCTGATTGCCCAGAAGGCTATTGGTGTGGAATCTCGAGTGTCCACCGCAAAGCGGCTATCGCGCTTGGTCAACGCAGCGCTGAAGGTCCGCAACCCGCCAGCGCGTGAGCCCGCCGAGCTTCACGGGCGCCGGCAGGTTCTTGTTCTTTACCTCGCGCCAGAACGTCGACTTGCCCATGGACAGCATGCGTGCAGCCTCGGCGGCCGGGACGTAGAGACTCCCTTGATGAATGGCGGGGCGCTCGGCGGTTGTCCGGGTGTGAGGAGTTGAGGCCGTCGATGCTGCCGGCTTCTCTGAGGTTGGGCTTGTGGACCGCCGGGCCTCGGTTGGGAGCGCCGGCAGGGCCGGCGGCGTCTGGCGGCGTGGCTTAACCATCGGCAGGGGCGCGTGCGGCTGGCGCTTCATGCGTCGCTGCAGTGCCTCTTCCCGTGCCTTCTCGGCGAGGAACAAAAGCAGGTCGGCATACATGAATATCCACCCGCGGCCGAGCTTCAACCCTGGGATCTCGCCGGCGCGAGCGAGTTCTTCCACCTGGTCTGGGGTGCAACGCAGCAACTCTGCGCACTGCTCGGAATCAATGATGTCCGGCGTCAATAACTCATTTCTTGAATGCATGGCCTAAAAATCAAATTTGCACAAGATGATGTTTGTACGAGTGAATATTGATTGGTGGGCCGTTAAATCAAATGCACAATGTAGTCATGTCACCTAACGAACTCATTGGTCGAGGAGGCGCAGGCAGAGGTCAAGGGCGTAAGCCGATCTCCGACGACGCCCGACCCTACAAGCTTCTTCTTCCCGCCGAACTACGCGCCAAATTGGACGAACTTGGTGGCGCAGAGTGGCTGCGATCCCAGTTATCTCTGGCTGCCTATCTCGACGACATCAATCTAGACAACGCAATGAACCTCGCAGCTCGATACATCGACGCAATGCGGCAGCTGCCGCAGTACTTCACCAATCTGGACTACAAAGGTCCGCTGACTCACGTCATGACTGGTGTACGCGTGATACCCGCCGGCGACCTCACCGATTCAGATGACGACAGCGGCATTCTGGAGGTGATCTATCCCGGTGGGCATCGAGTGGAAGTCAACGGCCATGCGCTCTATCAAATGGCACTGGCCGAAGGGGTGCGATGGGAGATCGACAGCAATGTTGACGACATCCCACTGCGTAAACGCGACGTCTATCAGGCGCGCATAGCCGACCTTGACGAGCATTTGCGCCGCAAGCACGGCTTGATCTGAGGAATAACCGCCATGCCCCGCGGCGGTGTATGCGGGGCACAAAAGGCGACGGCCGCAGGAGGTGAGATTCCTGCAGCCGTCTAACCAAAGAACGTGCACAACTTAGAAGGAGATGCACACCATGGCTACCGAAAATGTACAAGGTTCGGGCGGGCGGATCACGCTCGCCAACCTAAATCAAGAGCAAATTTCCCTGCTGCTGACGCAGATCGCGACCTCGGCAGACACCCTGTCAACATTCGCCGCATACGCAGCGCAGCGTGCAGACGGCGGGGCGATGTGGGATCTGCATGTCGTTGAGAGCTTGGCGGAGCGAATTGGGGCGCTCGCCGAGCTCGCGGTGCCCGGCGCCGTCCGCGGGACTTTCGCAGGTTGGTCCGTGTGCAGCGACTTTGAAACGATGGGCCTGCCGGTCGGCGGTGCAGTTGGAGGCGGCCATGACTGATGTCGCGCTCGACATCCATGTGGCCACCGAATGGACGACCACGCACGACATCTTCCAGGGAGAGATCCACGCGCTGCTCGCTGCCGGCGTGATCGAGCAGAAGCACTTCGAGCCTCAGGCCGGGCGCCGCAAAGGCTGTACACACTTCATGCCTGACGGCAGCCCTGTACCGAGCGGGCTTCCCATACCGTCGCTTCTCCCTGGAGTCGTCTCTGTCTATTGCAGGGCTGACGGGAAGTGCGAGGTGAAGAAAGCGGTGAGTGCAGACCAGCGCCGCGCTCGCGATGCAGCGGAGCCGACGTTGTTCGGCGACTACCGTGGCTGCAAACGCTATCGTGGGGACAGAGAAAGGCTGGTCCGTGACGGTGTGCGGTCCTCATGGCTCGATGGACTTCCTCTGCCGGGAAAGAAGCGAGGCCATCGAGAGATTCATGAGGGCGAGTTCAAGATCGCTGTTTTCGCGAACGAAGGCATCTTCAAAGTGCAGGTAACGCACATCGACTACTACAAGGACTGGGGCCGCGACTTGTATCTCCAGAAGCGGGCTGAATACGGACTGCCATTGATTGTCAGGGGACACCTCACGCTCGTGTGGTCGCGGCCAGAAGTGAATGGAGCCCGCCATGGCCGTGCGTGACGTAGACGGTCGGCGCCAAGCCGAGGCCGATTTCATCCGTGGGCGTAATCTGGCGGTAGCGATGCTCGAAGAAGCCGACCAATTGCAGATGCACGATCCCGACTCGGCCGCCCCGAACCGCGCCTATCGCGATGGCAAGGCACAGGTGCGCTTCAGCGAAGCTTTCCTGATGCAATTGATCGCCGACCCCAGCATGCTCGACGGCTTCAGTGCGGTGTTGTCTGCGAAGCTGGCGGACCAGTGCGATTGCCCCGCGTCCTATTACGCGCTCTCCGCGGCCGAGTACGCCGAGGGGGGAGTGGGTGCCGACGGAACGATGGTGGTGACGGGCTGACGACAGCCGGTACATTCGAACCGCCAGCCCTAGGCTGATCCCCGAAAACCCGTTTCCCTGACGGGCTGGGCTGGCATCTTTTCAGGGGCGCGAGGGACGCATGATTTACAAAGACGTTAGGGCGCTGGCGGGCTGGCGTTATGTGCTGGGTGAGTTCCATGCCTAGGAAAATTCCCGCCGGAAAGCAAGACTCTCCGCCGAGCGAAGCTACAGACGCTGAGTTGCCCGCCGACCAGCCGCCGCAAGGGGCGCACCGGCATCGCGAGCTGCGAGGCGTCGGTACCGTTGGCGTGGGCGAAGCGATAGGCCGACGAAGCGTTCTCCCAATTGCTACATCGACGATCGCCGCGCGGTCAGTCGTTGAGGATGTTTACAAACTCCTTCGCGAAGCCGCCCAGCGAGATGAAGCTGGTGTCGCCCTGGCAGAACGCTTTCGCGTTAACGGCGCGTTGCTCGACCGGTTTGTAAGAGAGGCTGAAACGTATTCAAGCAAGCAACTGCTGCTCGGGCATGAGGAAGGGGAAAGGGCAAGACGGTGTCGAGCGGTTGCGCTGCGTCGTTGGGGCGGCTCGCTGTTCTCCTTGCTCCTACCTTGGATTTCCGGCGATGGGCCCGATCGTGCCAAAGCTTCCGCTGTAGCGCGACGGGAAAGCGAACAACGCAATACGGATATTGCAGCAGCCGCGTCAAAGCTCCTCCAGCTGATGGACCGCAATGCTGGTGCTGCACTCAGTGAGATGCAACGCGGCGCTCCGCACCTACCCGTTGACGTGTTCTTACCTAGACTTCGTCAGGACTTGAACTGCCTGATCGATGCAGCCTCCGGTCGTCGACGAGAACGACGCGCTGAGCGAGCATTGAAATCGCGAGCGAAGGATGGTCTGCCAGAACTTCCCACGCGTGGAGTGCTGCCCTACGGCGCGGAGGGGTTCGTGACCGAAGTTGATCGGACACTTCCCTTCGTGGCATCAAGCAACGCGATCATCGACCTTTGGCAGTTTGTGAGTGGGCAAGTAATCGGAGAAAGTGCGGTGCGCGCGGCTCGAAAGCGCAGGGCAATGCGCACAAGTTAGCCCGCCTTTTCTGCGGACTTGTTCGCGAGTTTTTAGCGTCGTTTGCAGAACATCAATGCTTGAAGCGAAGGAAATTGGTTCTTCGCGTATTCCTAGAGGGAATCAAGCATGGAAAGCTCTAAAAAGCCTGATGCCGGATCTGCCGGCCTGTTGGCAACTGCGCAGGCTAGCGCATACCTTGGCGTCCCGGGCCCGACTTTGGCCGGCTGGCGCTACCGCGGTATCGGCCCGACCTACGTGAAGATTGGCGGCTGCATTCGCTACCGCAAAGCCGATCTCGACGGCTATATCGCGCAGAACGAACGCAAGGCGGTGGCAGCATGAGCCGCATCGAGCAAACGGTCGACCATGCGGTCGAGCAAACCGTCGAGCTGTCGAAGAACCCGGCCGCACTGCTGCGCATCGCGACGGTCCAATCACTCACTGGTCTGAGCCGGACAACGATTTATTGCAAGGCTGCGCAAGGCGAATTCCCCTCGCCACTGAAACTGGGCTCGCGCTGCTCACGCTGGCGTGCGTCGTCGATCTCCGAGTGGCTGGAGGCGGTCAAGTGAGCCGCGCAAAAAACAAACCCCAGAGCGGTGTGCGCCGCCCCAGGGTGAATGCAAAGTTGCCATTGCCCGCGCAGTCTATGAGCGCAAGCACATCGACGCAAGCGCAAATCGAACGCCTGTTGCGCCTTCTCAAGCGCCGCCCGCGCCACACGCACGAGCTTCGCCAGCACGGAATCAGCCACCCTGCAGCCCGAGTGCTTGACCTCAAGCGCCGCGGCTTCTGTATCGAGTCATCCCGCGTCAGCACTGTGGACTCGGACTCCTTCCAGCATCGCGGGGTTGCACTCTACGAACTGCGCAGCGAGCAGGAAGGGGCGGCGTGATGGCTCATGGCAAGCAAATACAAGAAGGGCCAACTCGCCTACGAGTTTGTCGCGGTGCCGAAAGCCATCCTGCTGTCTCCGGAATGGCAGGCCCTACCGCCCAACGCCGTGCGCTTGGCGCTCGACCTGATGGTGCATTACACGGGCAAGAACAACGGTCGACTGTGCCCCGCATTCGTTGTCATGCAGCGCCAGGGATGGAGGTCCGAAACGACGCTCATCAAGGCCAAGCGCGCGCTGCTCGAGTGCTCATTCGTCGTGCACACGCGGCAGGGGCACGCGCCACATACCACCGACTGGATCGCCTTCACCTGGTGGAGGCTCGATTGGGAGAAGTCGATGGACATCGAGCCGCGCGGTTTTCCGCACCTCAATTTTGTGAAGCTGAGCGCGCCGGAAAAAACACATCCTGCCCTACAGAAACTGGAGCCATTGCCCACGAAACAGGCCTCCAGACCTGCAGTTTCTGTAGGGCTGACCACAGCGAAAGGCACCCCATGACTCCAGTTTCTGTAGGTCTGTCATTGGGGAGCGCCGATTTCGAATGACTCCAGTTTCTGTAGGAGTTATAGAAATCGCCATCTATGCCGACGGCACGACAGGCAATGAAGGAGCCCGAGCATGACGAACCACACCATCCCCGCAGTCGAGATCGAGATCCAGGAAACGCAGGGGGCTGCACGCGCAGTGCTGCTGAAGCAAGAGTTCGGCGGAAACGTGCACCAGGTCGAGCTGCAGGACGTGCATGTTCGCTGGCTCGCCGAGCGCATGGGCATCGTGCCCACCGTGACGGCAGAGGCCGCCAGCATGATCTCGATCAACTTCGGCCAAGCGACCAAGTTTGCCTCGGAGGGGCACCGGCTCCGTCTCGCAATCCAGCGCGCGCACCGCATCTCGCAGAAGGTGCTGCAGCTCGTGCAGACGGCGGAGGAGAAGGGGCACGAGGACCTCACGCTCGAAGTTGCAAGCGCGACCGAGCTGGTCGACTTCCTGAAGTTCGTCTGCGATGGCTTCGAGTACGACGACGCTGGCGAAGAGGTGAAGCCTATGCCGCCTCGCCCGAGCAACCATGTGCCCGAAGAGCTGCTCGGTGAAGGGGGTGCAGCATGACCGCCGTGAACGACGACGACGCCGTGATCGCAGAACTTCCCGACCTGCGCATCGAGGTGAGCCACAGCGAGGACATGGTCATCTTGCAGCAGCGTGGCGGTGAGTCCGGCGAGGACCGCATTGCTATCCACCGCTGGCAAGTCCGCATGCTTGCCGAACACTTCGGCCTGTTGCCGGCGCGCACGCAGGCAAGGGTGACGGTGGAAACGCTGGCGCGGCGGCTGCTCAAGCTGCACGCGCGCATCGATCTCCTGGGCGAACACATCGACCAGTTCGTGGACGACGAGTTCACGAAGCAGTACTCGCTGGCCATGTGCGAGATCGCCGACGAGTTCATTGCCGACATCGAGGTCCTCACCGGTGGGGCGATCGCGGCACCGAAGCGCGCAGCCGCGGGGGTGACGCCATGACGCTCGCGAACGCTGCCCCCGCTACTTTCAACCCTTGCGCTCCGCTGCAGGCCCGGCTGCTCGACGACGACGTGCTGGCTTACGGCGTGATCGTCGAAGAAACGCCCGAGACCCTCGTCGACCAGCGGCTCGCTGACGCTCTCCTCGCTGCCATCTACGGCAGCGCGAGCGCACCGCGTCTGCTGCTCTGCTGGCCAGACGGCTCGCTGGGCTTCGTATGGCTGCCGATTGGTGAGCGCATTGCCGATGCCATGTCCACCGCCTACGCCGCCGCGCGCACCTCGCTTGAGGCGCTTCACCTTCAACACGCACCGCCGGCCGCGCCGGCTTGGAGTAACTGACCATGACCGCAACCATCACCTCCCTGGCAGGCGAGTACGAAGGGCTCGTCGAGCCCGCGACCGTTGAGGATGTCGCACGCCTCGCAGAGATGGGGGAGGAACTCCACGCGAGCTCGGACCATCGCGTGCTGGGCTTCGACCGGCCGAAGGTTGAGCACTTGCTCACTGCCCTGATCAACGACCCGAACGGCGTGGTCTTCGTTTCGCGCCGCGATGGAATCGTCGTTGGCGCGTTCGCTGGCGCAGTTGTGCCGAACTGGTTCAGCGACGACCTGATCGGCGTGGACTACTCGTTCTTCGTGCTGCCCGACGCACGCAAGGACATGCGCGGCACCACGCTGATCCTCGCGTTCACGCGGTGGTGCGAGCGCCGTGGCGCCAAGCAGGTGAAGGTCGGAATCACGACGGGCATCGAGGTTGAAAGTACCTCGCGGCTCTACCGCTCACTGGGGTTCGTCGACGCTGGCGTCGGCTTTTCGAAGGAGGTGAATCATGGGAATCGTTGAAGGTGGAGTTCTCGCATACGCAGCCCTGGCCGCGAGCGCCGTCGGCACGGCGGTATCGGTCTACAGCCAGGAGAAGCAGGCAGACCGGGAAGACGATCTGGCGAAGCAGCAACAGATGCAGTCCCAGCAGGATGCGCAGTACACCGCCAGCGAGGCCGAGCTGCAGGCCAAGACCATCCGCAAGGCTGCCGACAAGCAGCGCGCCGAGGCCCGCGCTGCGCTCGCCGGCTCCGGCGTCGTGGTGGGTGAAGGCACCGCTGAGCAGATTGACCAGGAGATCCAGGCCGGCGGCGAGGAGGACGCGCTCATGGCGATCTACGACGGCACGAACCGCGCGCGCTCCATCGCCCGCGGCGGTGACCTCGCAGCATCGCGCAGCCGCAATGCCGCGAGCGCTTCGCGCACTGGCGCCCTGACCTCGGCCTTTCAGGGTGGAGCAACAATTGCACGCGGCTGGAACACCAGCGGCGGGCGGAAAGGCTGATCATGGCTCGCATTCCGCAGGGGGCTTTCGGCAACCGGCTGCCACAAGGTGCCGACACTACGCCCATGGCGCAGATCGACACGCAGGTCGGCGACGCCCAGCAACGCCTGGGCGCCGTGGCGGTCGGTGTCGGCGCACAAATGTTCGCCGATGTCGCGCAGGAACAGCAGCGCGCCGCACAGGAGCGCAAGACGCGAGACGAGGCACTGGCGCGGTCGCGCGCGGGTGATGGATTGCTTGACTTCGAACTGCAGAGCAAAACCGCGGTTGAAGGCATCAAGGACAAGGTGCAGCGCGGAGAGCTGCCATACGAGAAGGCCCACGGCGAACTTGAGGGGGTGCTCGCACGCGTCAAGATGCCGTCGTTCGGCCCCGAGCAGGCCCTGGTCGCCGACCAGTACAGCCGCGGTGCGCAGCGCTTGCGCTTTCAGGCAACCGCGGCGGTCAACCAGGTTATCGACACCGCCCAGCGCTCTGAGCTGAAGTCAACTTTCACCGCTGGCCTCGACCGTCTGGGCAAGATTGCGCTCCTGCCCGACGCCTCGCTCGAGGAGGTGCTCGCCAATGCAGACAAGGTGGCATTGTCCGGCCGCGCCGCCGGCATTCCCGAAGCCGATGTTGCCAAGCAGGTGCAGACCTTCAAGGACAACACCCGCTTCCAGCGTGCGCAGTCGGACCTGGTAGCCGCGCGGCGCGACATGCCGAGCCTCGACGCGTTCCAGCAGCGCCTCGAAACGGGCGACCTGTCGGGCACGCTTGACCCTGACAAGCGCATCGCGCTGCTGAAGGAGACGGACACGCTGAAGTTTCAGGCGCAGAACCAACAACAGCACGCCCTGGATAAGCGCGAAAAGTTGGCGGAGCGCGCCGTAACCAATGCAACGCGGCAGATTGAAACCGGCTTGCCGCTGACGGCCGATGGCTGGACGGGCTTGCGCACCACGGTCGAAGGGACGCCCTATGCGGAAGATTTCAATCGCCTCGTGAAGCAGGAGCGAGACACACAGCAGGTGCTCCGCATGCCAATGGCTGACCAGCAGCGGTATATCCAGACGCGCGAGGCCGAACTGCAGCAGGCCGGCGGCACGCTCGCGGACCGCGCAAATCTGCAGCGCATCAAGGCGACCGTTGAGAACAATGCAAAGCAACTCGCCGACGAGCCGCTGGTGGCCGCACAACGCCTCTTCGGGCGCGCAGTGCAGCCGCTGGACCCGAACGATCTGCTGCAGCCCGGCGGCGCCGGACGAGCCGCGGGAATCTTCGCCGACCGCGCGGCCACTTTGGCGGCGATGCAGAAGCAGTACGGCAGCCAGGTCGGAACCAAGCCATTGCTGCCGCAGGAAGCGGGGTTGTTGGTCAAGGCGATCGACAGCGCGGGGCCGGCCGACGCCAACCAACTTTTCGGCACGCTGCGCGGTGCGATCAACGACGACGACACCTATCGTGCGGTGATGCAGCAGATCGCGCCCGACTCACCCGTGAAGGCTCGCGCTGGGATGCTCACGGCGATTGATCGGCCGGTAACGATCCAGTCGAATCTGATCGCTTCGGATGTGCGCGTGTCGAGTGCCAAGGTGGCCGAGACGATGCTCGCCGGTGAGATCATCCTCAACAAGACGAAGGGACAGAAGCAGGTAGACGGCCAGGCGCACAGCCTCTTCGTGCCGGCGCGCCAAGACTTCTCCACCGCGTTCGTCGACTCGGTGGGGAACCTGTACCGCTCACGGCCGGGCGCGCAGGAGGGCGACCTTCAGGCCGCCTTTGCCTACTACGTCGGCAAGTCGGCCGAGTTGGGGCGGCTCGCCAGCACTCCGAAGGACATCGACAGCACCCTGGTGAAAGAGGCCATCACCGCCACGATCGGCGATGTCGTCGACGTGAACGGCCAAGGCAAGGCGAAGGCCCCCATCGGCATGACCGGCTCGGACATGCAGGCCAAGCTTCGCGAGCGCTTCTCCGAGATGGTGAAAGAGCAGGACATGCCGCCGTCAGCGGTCGCATCGTTCGAGCATTACGGGGTCATCAACTACCGCCGCGACGGGCAATACATGCTGACGCTCGGCGGCGCGCCTGTGCTGGGGAAGGGCGGGGCGCCGCTCGTGGTCGATCTCGATCCGCCACCGTTGTCCGGCACGCGGTACCGCCGCGGCCAGCAGATTCCCGGCGCGCCGGAACAGACGTACGGAGTGCAAAAGAAATGAGCTTCGATCTGGATGACCGCGGCGCCGATGAGATCGACGCGATCGCGCGCCGCGATGGCGTGCCCTTCGGCACCGGCGCAGAGCCCGGCTTTTTCTCGGGCACCGGCACGGCCGCGCTGCAGGGCCTCGCGCGCGGCACGGTGGCAAAGCCCGCGCTGTTGCTGGGCGATGCCGCCACCCCTCTCCTGCGCACGAGCGCGCAGGCGGTAGACAAGACGCTCGGAACCTCGCTCGATGCGTGGTTGACCGACCAGCAAAAGCGAAATACTACGGCGCTGGAGCAACTGCGGTCCGACCCTGCAACGACCGGCTTTGCGGGCCAAGTGGTGGGAGGGCTATTCGATCTGGGCAGCTCGGCCATCCTCTACACCCCCGAAGGGGCTGCGGTGCTCGAGGGCTACGGCCGGCGGCAGGAGTTGATTGGGCAAGGCGTCGCGCCTGGTACAGCGACCGCGGTGGGCGCGGTCAGCGGAGCCGCGACATACGTGGGCGTGAAGGCCCCCATCACGCTGGGGCAGCAGGCGATCGGGCAGGGCGGGCGCGCCATGGCCCAGAACCTCGCGTACGGCGCCACGGCAAGCGTGGCCGGCGGCGTTGCCGAGCGCGGCTTTTCTCGTGATCTGCTCAAGGCGGCGGGGTATGGAGAGCAGGCGGCGCCCCTGGAGCCGTACGACAAAACCGCGCTCGCGGCAGAAGCGACTCTCGGCGCACTTTTTTCCGGTGGAGCGGCGGCGCTACATGCCCGCTCGACCGTGCGGGGCCAGGCCGCCACCGATGCCGCGCTGACGGTCACAACCGTCGACCACGCCCAACGCGGCACGGCGCCCGGCACACCGACAGACGCACGCGCCGCGTCCGCGCATGCCAGCGCGCTCAGCACGGCGATCGAGCAGGTGCTGCGGAACGAACCCGCCAATGTCGGCGAGCAGATGGCGGACACGGCATTCGTTCGGCCGGTGCCGTCGCCGGAGATCCGCGCAGAGTTGCAGGCGCATGTTGCCGATTTGCTGCCAGTCGGCCCGGCAGCCGCACCCCGCGCATTCAAAGTCCCAGCCGGCGCCGCACGCGGTGTGCGCAACAACAACCCCGGAAACATCGAAGCCGGTGGTACGCAGTGGCAGGGCCAGACGGGGAGCGATGGACGCTTCGCTACGTTCGACACGCCCGAGGCAGGTATTCGCGCCCTGGGCCGCAATCTGCTGACCTACCAGGAGAAGCACGGACTCAACACCGTGCACGGGATCATCAACCGGTGGGCGCCAGCCGGTGAGAACGACACCGCAGCCTACGTGCGCGCCGTGTCCACCGCCGTGGGCGTTGGTCCGGCTGAGCCGCTGAACCTCCGAGATCCGTCGACTCTCCAGAAGCTGGCCAGCGCGATCATCCGCCACGAAAACGGCGGGCAGCCGTACCCCGATGAGGTGCTGCGCGCCGGTGTCGAGTTGGCGATCGGCGGGCGCACCGGGGAGGTGGTGACCGAGCGCGGCATGCGCGTGCCTTTCCGGTATCGCCTCGCCGAGGCCGACCGCCTGGTGACATCCAACGACGCCGACCTTCGCCCGAATGCCGCATATCCCGCTGAACTGCAGCCGCGCGACCGGACCCGCGACGCCTCCGAAGCGCAGATCGCGCGCATTGCCGGCAACCTGCAGCCCGAGCTGCTGGCAGAGAGCGCCCGCGCGTCAGACGGCGCACCGATCATCGGACTTGATGGGGTGGTGGAGTCCGGCAATGGCCGAATGCTCGCCCTGGGCCGCGCCTACGGGGGCGAGCGCGGCGCGGAATACCGTGCATGGCTGGAAGGCAACGCCGAGCGCTTCGGGTTGGATGCCGCAGACGTGCGCACCATGCAGCGGCCGGTGCTTGTGCGCGAGCGCATTGGGGATGTGGATCGCGCGGAGTTCGCTCGCCAAGCGAACGAGTCGAGCGTGGCCGCCATGTCGCCGACTGAGCAGGCGCGTGCGGACGCGGGCCGCATTTCGGACCTCTCGGGTCTGGTGACAGGGGAAGACGGCACGATCAACCAAGCGCAGAGCGCGGCATTCCTCCGCCAGTTCGTGCAGGCCAACGTCGGCCCCAACGAACTGGGCTCTGTGCTTCAGGCTGACGGCCGGATCTCGCAGACCGGTCTGCAGCGCGTGCGCCAGGCAGTTTTCTCGAAAGCCTACGGTGATGCGGAACTGGTCGCGATGCTCACCGAGAGCACGGACAGCAATGTGCGCAACGTCCTGGCCGGCCTGATGCGCGCAGCTCCGGCGTTGGCTCGGCTGCAGGACCTTGCGACTGCCGGCGCCCGTGCCCCCGTCGACCTCGGTGCGTCGATCGGGCGCGCCGCCCGCGAGTTCGCTGCGCTGCGTGCGCAAGGCCGGACAGTCGAGCAGGCGCTCGAGCAGAACGCGCTCTTCGATGGCATGTCCCCCGACATGCAGGCGCTGCTGAAGGGCATTGCGCAGCACGCCAACGCACCGAAGCGACTGGGCGAGATGGTCGGCCGGCTGGTCGATGCGGTCGATGCCCTGGGCGACCCGCGGCAACGCGGAATTTTCGATGAGGCGCCGGGCCGCCTGGAGCCCGCCGCGATCGATCGCGCAGTCGCCCGCGATGTCGCCGCCGCGGCCAGGTCCACAGATCCCACGATGCGCGCGGCGGCCGAAGTCGCGATGGCGAGCCCCGATATGCGGGTGGTGCTGGAGGACGGCACCGAAGTCTCAGCCCGCGAGGTGCTGGCGCGCGCCGACCAGGAGCGGCAGCAAGCCGCCAACGACTCCGCCGCATTCGACGCCGCGGTCAACTGCTTTTTGAGGACCTGAACACCATGAAACCAGCATGTATTGACGCCGTGATCGAGGCAGTCGGCCGACCGATGAGTGACGCCGAGCTCAAAGGCATCGAAGACCGCATCGGCCGCGAGCTGCGCCGCCTGGGAAATGGCCCGGATGGGTTGCGGCTCACCGGCGAGCAGCGATTCTTCGAGGCTGCGCGCCGCGCGCGGGAAAGCTTCCTCGGCGAGCAGGAGCTCAAGGCCCGCCGGGACGCACTGGCCGTGCTGAAGCACGCGCAGGTCGAGCAAGCGCTGGCAGGCTTCCCGGGCGACAAGATTGCCGGCCTGCGCCGTCTCCTGGCCTTCCACGGCGACGCGAAAGGCAGCACCTTGTCGGTCGAGTCGAAGGCCGAAGCCATCGAGGCGGATGCGTTCCGCCAGATGCTGGGAACGTTGGAGGCGACCAATCCGAAATTCTTTGGCTTGTTCGAAAGCCCCGAGGGTGTGCGCGCGCTGGTGCGCGAAATGTTCGGCGAGGACTCAGGCGTGCGCGAGGCGAAGGAGGGCGCGGCCGAGTTCAAGAAGGTGGCCGACGAGTTGCTCGGGCGCTTCAACGACGCCGGCGGCAAGATCCGCCCCCGCGAGGATTGGGGCCTACCGCACCACCACTCGCAGAACAAGATCGCTGCGGCGGGCGAGGCGGTGTGGGTCGAGAAAACCTTTCCCCTCCTGAACCGCGACCGCTACCGCAACGAGGATGGCTCACGGATGAACGACAGCCAGGTGCTCGCGTTCCTCCGCGAGTCGTACCAGACCCTCGCCACGGGCGGCGTGAACACGCTCGAGCCAGGCGCAGGCGGTGGGGAGACGATGCGCGCGAACCTGCATGCGGCTGCCCGCGAGATCCACTACCGGAGCGCGGACGACTACCTGGCCTACCAGAAGGACTTCGGCGAGCGTGGCCTGTACGACGTGCTCACCGGCCACGTGCGCGGCCTTGCCGACAGCATCGCAATGGTCGAGACGTTCGGCCCGAACCCCGACCACGCATTCAAATACTTCCGGGACCTGGCGCAGCGCGAGATGACGGTTGCGGACCCGACGAAGCACGGCAAGATCGCGAAGCAGTTGGTGGGCCTGGACAACCTCTACAACTACGTGAGCGGCAAGACGCTACCGGTCGCAAGCGAATGGCTGGCGCAAGGGTTCGACTCGCTGCGAAAGTGGCTTGTCGCATCGCGGCTGGGTTCGGCTTTCATCTCGTCGCTGCCGGACGAGGCCACGATGCAACTCACGGCGCGCGTCAACAACATCGACGGGATGCAGGTGTTCCGCAACGAGCTGGCCGCGCTGAACCCGGCGAACCAGATGGAGAAGCGCATGGCGCAGCGCGCGGGCCTTGCGCTGCAGACCATGATCGGCTCGCTGAACCGTTTCGGCGACGAGAACATGCGCAACACCCTGGCGACGAAGATGGCCACCTTCACCATGCGCGCCTCCGGCTTGAACGCGATCACGGAAGCCCGCCGGCGCGCCTTCGGCGTGACGATGATGTCGAGCCTGGGGCACCTCACCCGCGACGCCGAAGCGCCCAGCAAGCTCGATCCCATGGATCACCGCATCCTGCTGTCGAAGGGCATCACCGATGCCGACTGGCAGGTTTGGAAGCGCGCCGAGCTGGAGGATTGGGGCGGCGGCAATGGGACGATGCTCACGCCCGAGGCGATCTACCGCATTCCCGACGAAGCCCTGGTCGGTATCGGCAACCTGGACGCGAATCCCCAGCAGTTGCGCCGCGATGCAGCCACGCGGCTACTCGGTGTGGTGCTCGAGGAGCAAAACATGGCCGTCGTCGAGCCGGGCAGCCGGGAGCGCGCGGCGCTCTACTCGAACCTGCAGCGCGGCACGTGGAAAGGCGAGCTCACCCGGTCGGTGTTCTTGTTCAAGACTATGCCGATCGCCATGCTCATGCGGCACTGGGAACGCGGTATGTCTGGGCCGGACGCACGCAGCAAGGCGGGGTACATCGGCGCGCTGATGGTGTCGACCACGGTGATGGGCATGCTGGCGCTGCAGATCGATGAACTGCTGAAGGGGCGCGACCCTGTGAACATGAACCCGTTCGAGGGCAAGGCCGGTGCTCGCAACTGGGTGCGCGCCTTCCTGAAGGGCGGATCGCTGGGAATCTATGGCGACTTCCTTTTCAGTGAGCAGAACCAGCACGGCGGCGGCCCGATCGCGTCGGCACTCGGGCCAGTGGTCGGCGCAGTCGAGGAAGCCTTCGGGCTCACGCAGGGCAACCTGGTGCAACTGGGCCAGGGCAAGGACACGCACGCCGGCGCCGAACTGCTGAAGTTCGCGAAGGGCATGACCCCCGGCGCGAACCTCTGGTATCTCAAGGCGGCGACGAACCACCTGATCTTCAACCAATTGCAGGAGATGGTCTCGCCCGGCTACCTTGCGCGCGTGAAAAGCAGGGCGCAGCGAGAGTTCGGGACGACGGAATGGTGGGACTCGCGGCAGGCGGTGCCAGATCGCGCGCCGAATCTCGCAACGGCGGTGGGGCGGTGACATGACGCCGTACCAAATCCAGAAGATGCTCAAGATCCGCAAGGCCATGGAGAACGAACTCGAGGTCATGGCCGGCACGCCTCGCATCGCCAAGGCGGTCGAGCAGTCACGCGAGGGGCAGGGACGCGGGGCGCACCTCCGCGCCGCCCAGAGCTCGATCCGCATGGTCGAGGGCCTGGATAAGATGCTTTACAGCGCAGGCAAGCTCAAAAAGCTGCCGAAACCGAAGTACCCCGGGGGCAAGCGTGTCTGAAGTCATCGCCCGCATTCAGAAATCGCGCAACGCCGAGATCCGGGTGACGCGCGATCAGTACGAGGGGCGCGAGGTCGTCGACATCCGCGTCTGGTTCGTCGAAGCCGGGAGCGGACTTTGGAAGCCGAGCGGGCGCGGCGTGCAGTTCGACGAAAAGCGGCTCGCGGCAGTCATCGCAGGATTGACTAAGGCCCTACGACAATACACAGATGTAGCCTGATGGGAGATGGGGGCGAAGATCCGCGCGAAGCGTACCTTCTTGCGGCGCTACATCAAGCGCTCCGACCTTGTAGCCGACTTCAAGTATTGCAGGGATTGATCTCGCCGCGATGTACTGAGAGACGTCGTAAGCTAGCCAAACGCCGCCGATCATGACTGACATGGTGGGATGGAGCAGCATCCCAGCATCACCAGCATGTAGCCACGTGCCTGCTGAGTGATTGCCTGCGTACGGAATGACCTCATTTCGATTGCCATCGATGCCCATCAAATTTCGATGGAAGGGGGCAGGCGCTGTGACTTGGATGAAAAGTCCACGTGCAGGCCCCCGTCCGACGTTTTCTATCTGGACTCGATATTCGAATGGATTCCACTGCTTGAGGCTCACCTTGAGACTTGGCCGAGCTCGACGTCCAAACATGTCTGCAATCTGAAACGGCTCCATCCGCGAGAAGCTCAAGCCAATGCGCTGGTAGTAGCGGTCCTCGCCGAAGCGAGCCATGTGAGGGCCGCCGTCGCTTGCAGGAACAAACGTCGCGACAAAGCCGCGGCTTTCACTTCGCGGCACGATCGCGCGATGGACAACACCTGCAGTACCAGGCGAAACGGCTTGTGGCGTTAACTCGTCAAACCGGCTTGCGACTCTGCGGGCATCATCGACGCCAGGAAATGCGTCGATGCAATCGATACCCTGGCTGTTTTTCTTTGCAGTGACGCCCCAAAGGCAGACCCCGCCTTGTCCGTTCGCGAAACCAGAAAGAACGACAGCAAGGTTTTTCTTCATGTCTCCTTCGTCGCCGATCCTCTTGCAGTCCAGCACCTGCGACTCCGGATTCCCTCCCATCTTCAAGATCTTGCTATGGGTGAGTGAGTCAAACCATGCTTTCAGATCCATGTGAGCCTTGCGCGCGCGCCTGCGTTTCCTATAGATAGAGCATAGCCGGTGGCGATGCCGTGCGGGTATGCTGGGCGAATGGATGCTGCTGCAGTCCCTGGAGGGTCGGCGTAATGGTCAAGCGACGCGTGATGCCGTCAGACCCGGTGCCAAAGGTCCGGCTGCGAACCCCACTCATCGCGCGGTCCGGTCTCGTGTCGGCGTGGGATGTGGATGTCGGGGCCGCCTCCCTTGATAGCAGAGCGAAATCGAGCACGCTCTACCTGGAGCTGTGCGGCGAGTTCTTGGAAGACCTGTCTGGCGTTACGTCGTTTGAGCTGCTCGTGATCGGTGACATTGATCGAGTCTCGGAAATCGATCGTAGATGCTGGGTGGGGAATGTCCTGCGATGCCGGCCGCTGATTGAGTGCGTCGTGACCTTGAACGCGCCGGAGTTCCAAGCCCTTTTAACTGTCGTCACAGCGGGACGGTTGAGTACGCTTGACGTGCGGTTCGAACCCCCCCGATACGGGTCTGCATTCATCCAGTCGGTGCGGTTCAACTCAAGTCAGGCAATCTCTGCCGTTCTTACTGAGCAACCGAGTTGCGCGCAGCCTGAGGTTCTGCGACGCCTCGATGCCATGACATCGGCTCTGGCCTCACTCGCGCGCCTGACCGGTGCCCGCCTCACGCGCGCGGAGATGTGCAACCGCTTGGGCGTGACCAGCAATACGCTCACATCGCGCGTTCGCCGCGGCGACGTGCCTACTCCCAGCAAGGATGGGAAGTGGCTGCTGGCTGAAGTGATGGAGTGGGAGTCACGGGGCGGCTGAGCGAGCGCCCCAAGCCAGCGTAATCGCGAACAAGTCGCGCGCGGCATCGGGTGACTCGGGCGATGCGAATTGATCCTCCTGGCCGGCTTCGACACAAACGCCCTTCGCGGCCGACAGAGTAGGGGTGGTGAGGCGCGGCATTTCACTGCGGGGGCGCCCGGTGCGCGCACACCATAGAGCGATGATTTTCTCGCCTCGGTCGAATGATGGGTGGCAGCGACGGCTTTCGTAATCGCAGATAGAACCGCGCGCCACGCCAGAAGCCTTGCTGATCTCTATGCTGTTCATGCCTGCACGTCGCAGGTCCGTAAGCAACCGCACAAAGTCTAGAGGCGGAGGAAAGGTCATTCGCACCATGGGCGCGGATTGTCTCTGTGCTTGCTGCTGGAATCCTCGCCAGCGCCGCCCCGTCAGGCGGCAGTGAAAGGCAGCCCTATGCCGCGCGTTCCCGCGGCCACCGCAGAAAGGCGAACACCCAGAAGATGATCAGGTTCACGATGGGCACTAGGAGAAGCAGCGACCACGCGCCGTGATAGCCCGCCTTGGACGCGATGCGCCAGCCTGGGGGCAGCACCAACCCGACCCAGAAGATGATGATGATCCAGTGCCAGATGCTCAAAGAGCCCATGACCCCTCCAAGGTGTAGTTAGGCCGCCATCTTGCCGGAACTTGGCCCCGATGGCCGCAGCGATGTGCCCAAACCTGGCGCCGAAGGCCGTTGGGTGCTCGCCGAGAACGACCGCACATTCCTGGCTCCGCATCCAGTTGGTTCGAAGGTCCTGGGCGCGAAGCAGCCCCTTGCCATGGCGTGCGTTACATTTTGCGCACGATGCTCGCTATTTGTGCCACCTCAACCTGCAAGATGGTCTTACCAAAGACGTTGAACATGCTCAGCATGCATGCGTTTTTGGATTCTTTCATTGACCACAACGGTGATGCCCGCCATAAACGCTTCGAGATCGATTTTTCCAAGCTGCGGTTCATTGACCCCGTGGGCGTTGTAGTGCTGAGCAATCTCATCGAATACTTACGCCGTTGCGGGGCTGGGGGAGCGCTGACTGGTCTGTATTTCCGAGACTCCGACGCGATATGCTATCTGGACGATTGCGGGTTTTTCGCTCGATACAACGACAATGCAAGCCCCCTCCGACACCACGCTGCGCCCCGCACTTCCAGCATGCCGCTTCGTCTCGTCGAGAACATTCGAGCTCAAGAGTTCCTGAGATTTGACCTCATCCCTTGGATGGCGCAGCAGCTCGAAACCACGTCTGAAGCTCTGGGGACGGTGAGTGTTTGTGTGCAGGAAATCTTGCAAAACATTGCGGATCACTCGGGCGTGGGCGTTGGCTGCGCTCACGCACAGTACTTCGCCGAGCGTCAGATGGTAGAAGTGGCAATCTCAGATTTCGGGCATGGCATTCCCATGAATGTTCGTAAGGTGATACAGGACATCACCGATACGGACGCCCTAAAACTTGCCTGCGAGGAGGGCTTCACGACGAAGTCCAATGTGCACAATCGTGGTGCGGGTTTGCCCACACTGATTAAGTACTTAGCCCTTCACAATCGAGGGGGCGTGTGGATTTCGTCGGGAAGCGGTAATATTTCGGCGACACACTCCGATGGAGCCACAAAACTGACTGGGCGCTCCAAGCGATCCAACTATCCAGGAACTCTCGTACTTTTGCGTTTGAAGTCATCGGCGATTGAAGCCTTGGCTGTCGATGTTGAACCAGAGAGGTTTGAATGGTGATACGACTTCTTGACCACTTGCAGCATTGCTCGACCTACGACGACGGGCAGATCATTTTTGAAATGATTGCGCCGAAGGTCGAGGCAGGCGAGGACGTCGTTTTATCGTTCGACGGTGTTAGCGCCGTGCCTTCGGCCTTCGTGAACGCAGCACTTCTGCGCCTGGTTGAGCGCGTGAGCATTGATGAAGTACGTCGGCACCTTTCCATCGTTGATTCGACCCGTCAAATCAACGACATGATCCGCAGCCGGTTCGGCTTTGTGCAGGCTCAGGCAGGCAACGCGGCTTGATGGTCGGGTCAGGGCTGAGTCGTTTGCAGCCGCGTAGCTCGCCCTACGACAGAGCGCGGGTTTGACCCTTGTCGCAGGGGTTGACGACTTTCCAGCGGTGGCCGCCCAGTCTTACCGCCAAGATAGAGCACCACTGGTAGGCTTTGCCGGGCATTGGCGCGACGCGGATTGCCTCGCGCTCGAGCACCTCGTCGAAGTCTGGCAGCGATCAGCCTGCTCAGCACTCTGAGGCAATGCGTTGCGTTCCTTGCGAATCAATGCCCGTGGCTAATTAGAGACGCCGTTCAGTCGACGCGCTCGCGCGTGGCCTTCGCCGCGGGCGTCTTCCTTGCGCCATTCCCACGGCGGCACCGGCTCGGCATCGTGCCACAAGCCGACGTGCTTGGCCTTCGCCTCGAACTCTGCGAACTCGTACTGCCCGCGCTCCTGCGGCGTCTGCTCCTTCGCATAGGCCCGGTACCACCAAGCCATGCCGACGGTGACCATGGCCAAGCCGGCATCGAGTGTCTTGGCTCCGTTCGGTGCCGAGGTTGGGCTCACCATCACCTTGCATACGCTGCGACCGTAGCGATCGACCTTGCCGCAGTCGAGTTGGGCGTCCTTCATGTAGACCAGGTCGGACAGCGCTTCCTTTGAGCGCTGGCCGAACGGCTGTCGCTTCTCGGGCGCGTCGATGCCGTTGAAGCGGACCTTGACTTGTTCGTAGCTGCCGGCGGGGCCGCAGCGCGCCGTGATGGTGTCGCCATCGCTGACACCCACGACGAGACACGTGCGGGGCCCGGCCTGGGCGGCAAGTGGCAGCGCGAGCAGGGCGCCGAGCAACAGCGCGCGGAGCGTCACGAGAGCGATACCTCCGACCCGTCGGCGGCGATCATCACACCTGGGGTGTTCTCGCTGATCTCCACCGGCACGCCCATGTGCTCATGGACGTCGGATTTCGGGCCACCAATGCCTGTACGCCGGGACTCAGCGTAGGCCGCGTGCTGGGCCGGGTTGAGGATGAACTTTTGCGGGTAGGCGTTGTTGTTCGCCTTCCAGTGGTTGATGACCCCTTCGGTCATCGAGAGATAGAGTCTTGCCATCGCCTGATGGTACCGGCGCGCTGCGCAGGCGCCGTAGCGCATCGCTTTGCTACTGACGTGCTGTTGTGGGGGAAGGCCACACGGTTCAGCTTCAGTTCGGCACCGTGAGAACGACCGCGCCCTGTTGGCACCGCTATAACGGCACCGCCAACGCTACAGAAGCGGACCGCCCTGGGCATCTATTTCCGCAAGAATTGCCGCGATGCCGGCCTCACTGATTCTGGGTCTCGTGTAAGGAGCGAAAGGTCGCTCGGCGGCGGCGCAAGCAATGAACGAAGAGTTAGGACCGAAGAAAGTCGCCAGGCCATCATGCAAGAATTGGGACTTTTGTTGCCAGCCCGGCGAGCCGTCGACCCGCCAGCCGACCTCGATGAACAAGCGCTCTCGCCGATGTGCCGTGGTGATTCCGCACCAAACACTGTTGAGGCCTTTCGTCTGAACGCATACGTACGGCCCTGGGCGATCAATTTCCATGTCACCGCAGTCGATGAACTGATCCGCAATCAGTAGTTGGTGGTCGAAGTATGCGACGTTGCCAACGACTATTTCAGTGGATTGAAGGGGCATTAGACGTTCTTCAAGAGATGGCAAAGCGCACCGGGCGAATTTGCAAGCGGTCTATGAAAAAGCCGCCTCATGGGCGGCGGGTCTGGTGCTATTTTTTGCTAGGGAGATCAAGATCAAGTTCGATAGTTGGTTCGGCTCCCCTGACTTCTTCAAACCTTTCAACAAACAGGAGTCTGGGTTTGCCGTTCTTGTCCATCTGGTAATTGCCATAGGCTCTTACATGGCGCCCCAGTAAAGCGCGCGCCTTCTCTGCGCTCAACTCGGGAACTACGCAACGCAGAGTACCGACACCCGGCACGCTCCTCAAGTGGATTCGTGTCTTATCTAAATCAGCCTCGCGAATTTCGCCGACGAACGACCCGACACGCGATTCCTTCATGCTCGGCTTCTCAAGAACCTCTCGAAGCACCACTCGTTCACGTTGTCCAAGGCTCGCAATACCCTGTGTTCGTGTTGCCATCTCCAGCGTGTGAATGCCTTTTCGACCGGTCGGCGCAAACCCCAAAAGAGCCGCGAGACTGATGTCCCGCATAGCTGGGTCGGGTGAAACTTCTTCTATGCCCAGTCGCATGCCCTCATCATCGATATAACGGATTAGACCTGGAAGTTGGTGAATTTCATCCGAAAGTG
The DNA here is from genome assembly GCF_000184745.1 of Variovorax paradoxus EPS. Classification (NCBI taxonomy): domain Bacteria; kingdom Pseudomonadati; phylum Pseudomonadota; class Betaproteobacteria; order Burkholderiales; family Comamonadaceae; genus Variovorax; species Variovorax paradoxus. The sequence continues at coordinate 2,961,534 of NC_014931.1, forward strand.
TCGATGCGTTCGGTTCCTGCTCTACTCCGACAATGTTGTTGTCTTCATCGTCTAGGCGAATCCCCACCCATAGGCTGCCAGGCGCGATACCGGTCAGCCGCGGATCAATGTTTCTGGCGAGAAGTCTTCCGTTGGCGCCGCGCATGTCGAAGAACGCCGAAGCGAGCTTTCTAATGTTCGATTCTGCCGTGCTGGTCACCCAATTGAGAGCCGACAGCCATGGCATTGCATTTGCGGCTCCGGGCCCCTCGGCGTGAAGGACCAGATCGGATTGATCAAGCACCTTTGCGAGAGGAAAATGCTGTTCTGCGAGCTCAACGATCTTGCCGATGGTGGAGTCGACCACTTGATTCGCAGTGAGGTTCATGCCTGCATCACGGGCACTCAGGGCGAAACCAACCATGTTTTCGAGGAACACGCGAGTGTGCTGGATCGTGTCGTCGTGCTGGCTCATGTGATTCTCAGTATGCCTTTTAGGAGCTTCGCGTCAAGATTCAGTTCCGCACCAGCCTTAAGGCCTGTGTACTGAAAAAAGTGAGTGAGATCATGGACATACGCGGGATGCTTAATCCAAAAATCTACTTTGTAGTTCGCCTTTGTGGCCGCCGCGTTGATCCAGAGTAGGAAAGCGGGCATCGCTGCCGCCATGTCAAGGTGAGAGACATCTGCCACCACATCAATATCATCCGGCTGGTCCTTCTTCCTCGTGAAACTTCCGTCGACCCAAAGATCTGCTTGAATGCCCAATGGCTGCCAAGCTTGGCTCACGAAATCTTGAAGCTTGTTGAATAGACCCAGCCGATGCGGGTTCCAGCAAAAAGCATGGTGAATCTCTGCCAAGGTGCAGTCGTGTATTCCAGGGGGCAGGAGCCCGTTCTGGTCCAGCGCAGGAATCGGCATGTTCTCCTCATTGTTCTCACGTGCCGTCAGCGCGGCTCGCTAGAACATATTCTTACAGTTCAATTGCTGCGAGGCCAAGGGACTTTCCCGGTGATGGACAAAAGCAAGTGCCGTCGCCTTTTGGACGAACAGGGCCTACCTTTAAACCGGCCGCACTTCGAAGTAGGCCTCTTGCACGTCGCCCAGATCGCGGAAGCCCGCGGTGCGCGCCACGTCGTAGGCCTTGGCCCAACGTAGAGCCAGCGCGATCTCGGCCTTCGTGAGGTCGCTCTCGCCTGACTCGCTGGCGTTCTGGTAGGCGCGCAATGCTGGCAGCACGTCAGTGCCGAGCTGCCGGTCGAGCTCGCGCCGGAAGCGCTGCTCGGCGACCCTGGCGTCATCGACCGCTGGATAGTTCATCAGCCGCGCGCGGTAGGGCGCGCGGTACACGGGCTCCTCGTCCTCAAAGCGCAATGGCGAGTCGTCCGGCTCGAGCTGCTGAGTGGCAACAGGCTGCGGAGCAGGCGCCGGCCGGGGAAAGAAAAGTTCAGTTTGGTTCATGGTTTGCGTCCACGGCGTTCTGAAGTCTTTGCAAAGAGAGTGCCTGCGGCAGGTTGTGCACTTCGCAGAACCAGACCTGGTAGCACCATCGCCCGGCGCTTTGTTCGGTCCCTGCGAAGCTGATGGTGTCGGAGGCGCAGGCGACCACCTCGGGGCGCCAGAGAATGCCCAGCGGCGGTGCCTTATCGCCAGGGCATGCTTGCCACAATCCGAGTTGAGGTCGGCCCTCGACAAACTGCAGCCTCAACATGCCGCAGGCCCACTCCTGATCGACGAACTCCCGTGTACTCAGCCGGGTGCCGCCTCGGTATCGACGGCGCATCTTCACTCTCATGGCGATTCACGATCGGTAGGTATCTTGGAGGGCAGATCGGGGATGCCGTACATCACGGCTCGGATGTGGTCGCCAGCGTTCTCGTCCCAATCGCCGTAGCGGTCGCCAATGCGTGCGCAACGAGCGACCAGCAGTTCAGCGAAGGCCAGCAGCGTCGAACGGAGCGGCTCGCCCGCAGCAAGTTCGCCCGCCTGACGTGCCAGCGCGGCGATTTCATCTTCAGGGTCTGCGTTCGGCACTCTTCTTCATGGCCGCTGGCGGCGTCCAGTCCGGAATCACCACGCGCTTCGGACGACAGGCTTCGGCGAAATCCTCCGCAGCAACCATTGCCGGATCTCGGTGTCTGTTTTTCAGTTCGAGCGCGCTGGCCCGTTCGTGGAGTTCTTCAACATCGGCTTCACCCTTGGCCAAGGTGTGCCACTCGCGAACGAATTTCGACTGCCACGATGGCTCGGGCTTCACGGTCCTTTTTGGCATATCAACTCCTTTAAAGTGCTGGATGAATATACAGTTGTTTTGGTAGGATGCAAGCCATGGACAGCATGCCAGTCAACCTCTGGATCGCCGCCTGCGCGCACCGGCTGCAGCAGCAGTGGCACACCGTTGACCCGCTCGAACTGGAGGACGTCGCCCGCGACCTCTGGCGCGATGAGCGGCTTCGAGCGATGCCCCCAGACGAGGCTGCGGTGGACTGGTTGAAGCCGATTAACGAGTTGAAATAGTTCGGGTAAATTCCAGCCCCCGGCGTGTCACGCCAGCTGTCTGCGGCCTTAAGGACGACCGTTTATGCCCATGGACTTTCTTCGGCGCATCGAAGGCGCCACCTTCCCGCTTGCGGTTAAATCCGAAAGCGACATCCACTGCGTCGCGGTCCTCGTTGCTGCCCAATTTGTCGAGGCGGTATTGCCTCCTTCCGGCATTGAGGGCGCGGCCAAGCAAGTCGCGATCATCCTGAGAATCACGCCTCTCGGGAACGCAGAGTTGAATCGAATGCGAGAAGCGGAGACGGATTAAGGGGCTGCCCATGTGCACGCGCTACATCTCCCCCGAAGACCGCGCGATTGAAGACTTCTGGCGCATCGATCGTAAGAAGCAGCGGCCGGAGGCTTGGAAGAACCTGCTGACCGTTTTTCCACTGTCGATGGCGACGTTCATCCGGCGCGCGGATGAGGTCGAGTACGAGCGCGAGCTGGTGGTAGGCCAGTGGGGAATGATCCCGCCTTGGTCGACCTCGAACATCCCCGCCACCAAGCCGAAGAAGGGCGAGGAAAAGGGCAAGCGCCTGAGCACCGTCAACGCTCGTATCGAAGGCATGGAGAAGTCGGCCACGTACAAGAACGCTTGGCTGCGCGGCAAGCGATGCATCATTCCTGCGGCCAGCTACGACGAGCCGAACTGGGAAACAGGAAAGAACGTCTGGTGGCGCTTTCGCCGCGCGGATGGCGCGCCCTGGGGTCTGGCCGGACTGTGGGATTCCTGGAAGGACCTCGAAACCGGCGTGGTGTGGGACAGCTACACCATGCTGACCATGAACGCGGACGGGCATCCGCTAATGGGCCGCATGCATAAGCCCGATCCGAAGCTGCCTGCCGATCAGCAGGACAAGCGCACGGTCATCCCGCTGGAGGTGCACGACTTCGACCGCTGGCTCACATGCACGGTCGAAGAGGCGAGGGCGATGCTGAAAGTGCCGCCGGTCGAGCTGTTCAATGCCGGCCCGGAGCCGGCTTTGGCGCCGGCATCCATGACTCTTGAAGTTCTGCCCCTGGAAGCTCGTAGTCCAGAGTGACGAACGCGACGGCAGCTGCCTCGCGGGGTGGTCGATCTTCGTTGAGCGGGTAGAGGGCATGCGCTAGGCCGGCCAGCCACTCGTTATCGATCATGCCCTCGCAGCGCTCGTAGAACTCGTTGGTGAACTCTCGCCGCCACGCCTCCTCATCGGTCAGCGTCTGGCCGAATTCGACAACGGGTTTGTCGGGCTTCCACATGATGATCGAGCTTACTTCAGTGGAATGCCCACTGGGCTGGCGTCTTCATCGTCGCCAGTGGTGCGGGACCGACCCGCTCGTCCTCGGCGAGCTTCTCCAGCGCCCACATGCCGGCCTGCAGGGCGTCGAGCCACATGTCGAAGCCTTCCTCGGCGGACTGCAGCTCGACCCACTGGCTCGCGTCGTCGCCTTCCTCCATGAGCACCCAGTAGAAGTGCCCCGGATCGGGCTCGTCGACGTGGACGGAGATACGGCGGATGTGGCTCATCAGCGCTTCCCGGCCAAGTACTCGCGCACGGCCTCGGCGGAATTGCCGATTGCCTTCACGGCGTCGCGCAACTGGGTCTCCGTACACCCGAGCGATTCCATCCACGAGCGCACCTCGTGAGGCTCATGCATGGCGATCAGCTTTCGGTCCAGCCCGGTCTTTTTCGTGTCGTCGGTCATGGGTGAATCGCCCCGGCTTTTGTGGAGGCTCAACACTCTGAGAGGATTGAGCCATGAAGAAGTCGAACAAGTTTTCACCCGAGGTGCGTGAGCGCGCGGTGAGGATGGTGCAGGAGCACCGCGGGGAGTACCCGTCGCTGTGGGCGGCAGTCGAGTCGATCGCACCGAAGATCGGCTGTGTGCCGCAGACGCTGAACGAATGGGTCAAGCGCGACGAGGTCGACAACGGCGTTCGAGAAGGCGTGACGACCAGCGAGGCCCAGCGGATGAAGGAGCTCGAACGCGAGGTCAAGGAGCTGCGCCGAGCCAACGAGATCCTGAAGCTGGCGAGCGCGTTTTTCGCCCAGGCGGAGCTCGACCGCCGGCTGAAGTCCTGAGGGATTTCATCGACAAGCATCGCGGCACCTTCGGGGTCGAGCCGATCTGCAAGGTCTTGCAGGTCGCCCCGTCGGGCTACCGGCGGCACGCGGCGCTGCTGCGTGAGCCGCACAAGCGCTGCGCCAGAGCACACCGCGACGATGTCCTCATGCCGGCGATACAGCGCGTCTGGCAGGCCAACATGCAGGTCTATGGCGCCGACAAGGTCTGGAGGCAACTGGCACGCGAAGGCACGGCTGTGGCCCGCTGCACAGTCGAGCGTCTGATGCGGCGCCTGGGGCTGAGAGGCGTAATGCGCGGCAAGGTGGTGAAGACCACGATCAGCGATGCCAGAGCACCATGCCCGCTGGATCGTGTCAACCGGCAGTTCCGAGCACAGCGCCCGAACCAGCTATGGGTCTCGGATTTCACGTACGTGTCGACATGGCAGGGCTGGCTGTACGTCGCCTTCGTGATCGATGTGTTCGCCCGACGCATCGTGGGCTGGCGGGTCAGCAACTCGATGCGCACGGACTTCGTGCTCGATGCTTTGGAGCAAGCGCTGTACGACCGTCAACCCGAACGCGACGGCAGCTTGATTTGTCACTCCGATCGCGGGTCGCAATACGTCAGCATCCGATACACCGAACGGCTTGCAGAGGCTGGCATCGAGCCATCAGTGGGAAGCAAAGGCGACTCCTATGACAACGCCCTGGCCGAGACGATCAACGGCCTCTATAAGGCCGAGTTGATCCATCGCCGAGCACCGTGGAAGACCAAGGAGGCGGTGGAGTTCGCGACGCTCGAGTGGGTGGCCTGGTTCAACCACCATCGCCTGCTCGAACCCATCGGCTACATCCCGCCTGCAGAAGCTGAGGCAAACTATTACCGGCAACTCGCCAGTCAGACCGCCAAGATGGCGGCTTGACTTAAACCAATCGGCCTCCATGAAAGCCGGGGCGATTCATGGGGGTCTCCAGGTCAGCGCGCGGAACAGCCCGTCGCGAAGCCAAGATGACAGGGCCGAGGGACCGGAGCCATGCCAGTTTTCCGCCTTTTCCTGACGGCGACTCTCCTACGAGCTTGAGCTCTCCCAGGTTTTCCCTTTTGCGATAGGGCAGTCGTCCGAATCAATCAATAGCAGGGCGACGTAGTGACGCCGCCACAGCAGTTGTTCACGGACCCCATTAAGTGCATCGGCGGTTTTGATCCGAATGGCACGGGAATACTGAACGGTCTCGCGGCATTCGCGAATGAGCTCGGTGGTCGAGGGGGTGGGGGTCATGCAAGCACTCCAATACAGGGTGCATGGCGGAGACCATATCCGGGAGATGTTTCAGCTTGGCACAAAGTAGGCTGACCGGGTAGGTACCCCACTTTGCGCTTTTCAGTGGTATCACGCTGTAGGCGAAGAAGCCGCTCTGGTCGTGCGCCACTTTAACGACCAGCCTCTGCGCATCGTCGACGAGGCGGTGATCCCGATGAAGCTCGAGGGGCTAGTGGCGAAGAGGGCGGCGAGCGTCTAACAGCCGAGTGCGATTGAGTGATTGGCTGCGAGTGACGCGGAAGGCTGAGACTAATGGCGTCGACGATCTCGTGCAGATCACCGCGCACCAGGCACTGGAGATGGAGCCGCAACTGCATTGCACTGCAGCGCTGGTGTTCGGGAATCAGAAATCTCCACAGAGGAAAGTGTCGCGTGATCTACTCGGACTCTCACCCCGAAGGTACGCATGTACTACGAGATCGCCAATACCAGCACCCGTATTTTGGGCAGCATCCATCTGTACCCCCGGGATGGAGCGCCGCCGCCAAGTCGGATTGAAGCCGCGTATCAGTGGGCCAAGAAGCTTTGCATTGAGCACAACGGGGCCGACTTCCCACCGCTGATGCGGTTGCCGGTCGGGCAAGATCTGGAACAACTGATTCCCCCGCGCACTTGGCAATACCTGATCGACCTCATGCCGCCAGGCGCTGATCTGACCGCATTGCGAGCATTGAAGTTGTGGGGCGCCTTTTTGTCCCTGGCGCGAAACGCTCTCGACGGGGTCGATGGCGTGGAGGCGCTACTGCAACAGCAAGCCTCCGCAGCCACGCTGATGGCCCTCGAGACCGCTATCGAAGTTGCTGCTCTGTTCGACCTGATGCCGCTGGACTCTGTAGTCGGTGCGCTCGACTACTACGGAGGCGACAGGGAGACGGCACGCCGCAATTTTCAGCGCATGCACGACGCTTGGATCTCCGGTGATCCTGCGACCCTTTGGGCCGTGCAGAAGGACGGCCCGCTGAATCGAGATCCTGAGCTCTATGAGTTGGTGTTTGCGGTGCGAAACCGCCGGTGGGCCGAGCGTATCGCGACGATCGCGCCGTCGGAGCAGGAAAACACGCTGGTGATCGTCGGTGCTGGGCACCTGGTCGGAACTGACAACCTCCTCGACCTTCTTCGGGCACGCGGTCATTCCATAACCCCCATCCGGGGGTAGCGTCGCTCGCCGGATAGCTCCCTTGCTGAAATCTTTGCTACTGCATGGGCCCGAAACGAAGGCCGCGCCGGCGCTGGTATTTTTGATGGTATGAGGCACCAACGGGCCGAGCACTGGCCAGGATTCATGCGGCCTGCGGAGCATCATGGGAATGCAGTACGTCCTACCAACAATCTCGAGGGCTAGCCGGTAAATACCGGCTAGCCCTTTTTCTTTGCCGCGCGCCCTCGTCGCGATCTATCTCACGATCCGTGGTTGGCTGAGGCATTTGGCCCAACCTCCCATTGCAGGGCGCATGCTGGGTTGCTGGAGTGGCAGGCATCTGCCACGTACCAAGGCAATCAGCCGCGCGCGCGAACTGCCCCCGATTCACGGCGCAGACGGGTCACATAGTCCGGATGGAAGCAGCGCTGGGTCCCGTCCTCGAACCCGACGGTGATCGATGTTGCATCCGAAGCGACGACCACGCCCAGCCCGAAGCGGCGGACGCGCACCCGATCGTGGGCAGCGAAAGCCGGCAGGGTGCGAACGGCAGGCTCCGCGTCGCCGTCGTCCACGAAGATCGGTTGCGCCATTTCTTTTTCATGCGCCGCGATGCGCCGACAGTTGTCGCACGCGCCACAGCGTTTGGGTTTCGCCGCCTGATCGAGATCGCTAAGGAGCAACTGCCACCGGCACTGCCCCGACTGCGCGTACGACACCATGCGCTCGAGCGTTTCGCGGTCCTGTTGCCGTCGGGTCTTGTAGGCATCGAGCACCGCGGAAAAGTCGACCTTGCCGGCCGCGCGCTGGCGCACCGACAGTCGCCCGCGCCGGTCGGCCAGGAGCACTTGCGCGTGCTTGAGCACCGCGATGCCCGACTGCATTCGAGTGCGCGGCCGGTCCAGCGCGTCGAGCAGGTGCGCGGCCGTCCATCCCCCGGCCTCGGGCGGCTCGGCGAGCAACTGCCGGTAGATCGCGTCCAGATCCTCCAACTGCGGATACTTTCCGGCCAAAAAGAACTGCTGCACCGTGCGGTCCTTGGCATGGAACAGGAGCAGGCAGCGCGCCTCTTTTCCATCGCGTCCGGCGCGTCCGGCCTCCTGGTAATAGGCATGCAGGCTCGCCGGCATCTGGCAGTGCAGAACGAAGCGGATGTCGGGCTTGTCGATGCCCATGCCGAAGGCGTTGGTGGCAACCATGACGCGTACCTCGCCCGCCATGAAGGCCTCCTGCGCGGCGCTGCGCTCGCGCGCGCCGAGCTTGCCGTGATAGAGCGCCACCGATTCATCGCGCACCTTCAGCGCATCGAACGCATGCTCGGCGGCCTTCACCGTGGCGGCGTAGACGATGCCGCTGCCCGGCGTTTCGCGCACGAATTCGACCGTGCGGCGCAAGCGCTCCTTCTCGTTGGCGAGCTGTTCGACGGCAAAGCGCAGGTTGGCGCGGTAGGCGCCGGTATCGACCAACCCCGAGGGCGGGATGTCCAGGAGCTTCATCACATCGGCGGCCACGTCGTCGCCCGCGGTCGCCGTCAGCGCGAGCACGGGCGGACTGCCCAAAGCCCGGATGGCGGGGCCGATCTCCAGGAATGCAGGCCGGAAGTCATGCCCCCATTGCGAGATGCAATGCGCCTCGTCGACCGCGACCAGCGCCACCGGGTGTACACCCAGGCGCCGCAGGAAATCCGGATCGGACAACCGCTCGGGCGTCGTCAACACGATCCGCGCAGTGCCGGCGTCGATGTCGGCTTCCGATTGCGCCAGCTCCTCGGCACCGAGCGAACTGTTGACCTGTACGGCGCGAATGCCGAGCGCCCGCAGCCTGTCGCACTGGTCTTTCATCAACGCGATGAGCGGGGAGACCACGACGGTCTGGCCTTCGAGCAGCACAGCGGGCAACTGGTAGCAGAGCGACTTGCCGGCGCCCGTGGGCATCACCGCGAGCGTGGACAGGCCAGCCAGCACGCGCTCGATCACGTCCGCCTGGCCGGCGCGCAAACGCTTGTGGCCGAAGACATCGCGCAAGACCTGGTCCACGCGGCGCGCGGGAGGCTTTTCCCTTGGCGATTTGCCGGCGGGCATCAGGCGTTCTCGGGCTCGCCGTCTTCGCTGTCTTCGCGGTCTTCGCGGTCTTCGTTCTCCTCGGCAAGGTCCTCGACGCGAACCGCTTCCGGATCTTCGGCGGCCGTGTCCACTTCATGCGCCGCATCCGGGATCACGCCGACGCGGTCGGGGAGGATGTCCGAATCGGTCGGCTCCTCGATCCCGGCCTCGGCCGCCGCGCGATTGCCCGTGCCTGCGGCATCGCTGCCGCTGTCGCTGGAGTCGGAGGGGCCGAGGCTGTCTTCGTCGGTGCCCTTGGGTTCGATGGGAGCGCGTTCGCCGCCCAGGATGCTGCTGGTTGCCATGTGTTGGGATTCCTCGTGTTGCTGGGTGAACTTCAAAGCCCAGGCTGCAGGTTTCCTTCGTCGGGCCGTCATCCTTCATCGGCCATGCTTGGCTTGCGCTGTAGGAAGTTTGCCCGCGGCTGTTGATTCAAGGTGGGAGGGGGCCTGCGGAGCAACTCACCAGGTGGCTTGAGCTGGGTGCGCATGAGCTCCGTGGCGCGCGGTTGCAGGTTGCAGGTACCGATACGCGAAGCTGCGGAGCGCCTCGGTACGTCATCGGGTTGGGCGCGCAAAAGGAAGCGCAAGACCGCGCAGGGTGCTTCACACATATCGCGATGACGCTGAACACCTCCGCTTGCTGCCCTACGGAAGCTCCCGTCCGCTGACCGGGTCGGCGGTGGGGGGCAGGGCGCCACGCAGCGGGCTTGAGGCGAGCTTGCGCGTGTCAGCCAAAGGCTGGGGCGGCGGAATCAGCTGCGTGCCCTCCATGCGGGTGCTGCCGTTGCCGCTGTTGTTCGAGCGCTGCAGCGCCGCTTCGGGCAGCACCGGGGCGGCGTTCACGCCGCGCAGCATCACGTTGTCGGTGTTGGGCTGCACCTGCAGCTGCTGTCCGCGGATCTCGTCGTAGCGGTCGTAGGCAAAGGCTTCGGTCGAGGCGCCATCGCGCATTACCGCCGGGCGCAGGAACATCATGAGGTTGCTCTTGTTGCGCGTGCGGTTCTCGTTCTTGAACAGGTTGCCCAGCACCGGGATGTCGCCGGCCAGCGGGATCTTCTCGATGTTGTTGTTGTAGGTGTCCGACAGCAGCCCGCCCAGCATCACCAGGCCGCCGTCTTCCACCAGCACGCTCGATTCGATCGAGCGCTTGTTGGTGGTCGGGCCGTTGGGGTTGGCCAGCGAGTTCTGGTCGACCGTCGAGGTCTCCTGGAAGATCGTCATGCGCACCGTGCCGTTCTCGTTGATGGTCGGGCGCACGCGCAGGGTGAGGCCCACGTCCTTGCGCTCCACGGTGGTGAACGGGTTCACGCCCACCGAGCCCGAGGTGCTCGCGTACGAACCGGTGGGAAAGGGCACGTTCTGGCCGATGATGATCTTGGCCTCTTCGTTGTCCAGCGTCAGCAGGTTGGGCGTCGAGAGCACGTTGGCATCGCCGTCGCTGTTGAAGAAGTTGGCGATGGCGCCCAGGATGTACTGGCCACCGATCTTGCCGGCAATGCCCAGGTTCAGCCCCGGCTGGATCGAGGAGGCCAGACCCGCGGGGTTGCGGGTGGCCAAAGCCTGCGTGAGGGCCAGGATGTTGTTCCTGTTGAGGCTGGAGTTGGTGCCGATGACCGCGTTGTTGCCCAGCGCGCTCTGCCACTGCACGCCGAAGTTCGCCGCCTTGTTGGCGCTGACCTCGACGATCAGCGCTTCGATCATCACCTGGGCGCGTCGGCCGTCGAGCTTGTCGATCACCGCGCGCATCTGCCGGTACTGCGGCTCGGGGGCCGTGATGATCAGCGAGTTGGTCGACGGGTCGGCCTGGATCTGTCCGCCGGTGGACGGCTGGTTGGCGTTGTTGAGCGGTGCGTTGGCGGCGGCCGAGCCGCTTTGGCCCGCCACCGCCCGTGCTGTTCTGCGTGACCTGCTGCGGCACGGCACTGCTGCCGTCGCCCGCGCCTGCGGTGCCTGATGGCCGGTTCGCCGCCATTGCGGCGCGCAGCGTGGCCGCGAGCCGCACCGCGTCGGCGTTCTTGAGATAGACCACATAGATGTTGCCGGCCACGCCATTGCTGCTTTCCGCGGGCGGGCGGTCGAGCTTCTCGATCAGCGTACGCACGAGCTGCGCGCGCGCCGGGTTGGCCGCACGCATGAGCACCGAATTGCTGCGCGCATCGGCCAAGAGCGTGGTGCGAAAGGATGCGTCGGCGGCGCCCGGTGCATCGCTGACATTCGGTGCGCTCGAGGCACCGCCATCGATGAGCCGCTGCACCAGCGCAATGAGGTCGGTGGCGATCGAGTGCTTGAGCTGGATGACCTCGACATCGGATGCATTCGGCACATCGAGCGCCGCGATGATGCGCGCGAGCCGGCGCATGTTGTCGGCGTAGTCGGTGATCACGAGCGTGTTGTTGCCCGGGTTCGCGTTGATGGTGTTGTGCGGCGGAATCAGTGGGCGCAGCACCGGCAGCAGGTTGGTAGGCGACTCGTGGTTGAGCCTGAAGATCTGGGTGACCACCTGGTTGTTGGCCGACGAAGGCACGGCGCCGATGGAGGTGTTCACGGTGCTGCTCTGCAGCTTGGCGTTGGCTTCGAGCACCACCTTGTAGAGGCCGTCGGCCTCCACCACCGCAAAGCCCTGCAAACGCAGCGCCGCGGCGAACTGGTTGAAGGCCGCGGCCGGCTGCACGGGGCGGTCGGTCACCAGGTCCATCGTGCCCTTCACGCGCGGATCGACCACCACATTGCGCCCCGTGACCACCGCCATGGTGCGCGCCACGGCCTCGATGTCGGCGTCGGAGAAATTGAGCGTGATCGGACTGCTGCGAACAACGGGCGCTGCCGCGGCTTCGGGCGGCGCGTGCGTTTCCACCGTCCGTGTCTCGGTAACGGCAGTGGCAACGGCAACCGCCTGAAGCGTGACCCGCACCGAATTGCCTTGCAGCTCCGCCGTGTAAGGCACCGGCTGCCGCAGGTTCAACACCACCCGGCTGCGCTCGCCGGCCTGCACCACGTTGATCGAACGCAGGTTGGGTTGATTCACTTCGATGGCTGCGCGTCCGACATCGTTGGTGGCGCCAACGAAGTCCAGTGCGATGCGCGCGGGGCTCGCGACCGAAAAGCCGCTGGGGACGGCGGTGAGCGGTCGTGCCAGGTCGATCTGGATCACCTCCACACCCTGTTGCATGGCGCTTGCGACCGCCTTGATCGCATTCTGCGCAGAGGCGCTGCCGACCGCGCCGGCCGCAAGCAGGCCCAGGCAGATTGCCCGGAGGAGGAATCGGAACCGTAGCGCGCCCCGTGCGCCGAGGTCTTTCACTTGCGGGCGGTTCGTCTCGGATCGAAGGGCCGAGCACCAAGGGGAATCATTGCGGCACGCAGCAGCCGAAGGGGAAAAGGGAGCATGGGGGTACGACGCCAACGGCGGTTTGAATTTCGATGTCGATCACACGCCGTTGCTGTCTCGTCGACCCTCGGGAGTCGCGTTCGCATCCATTGCCCGGCATCGCTCGCAAGAGATTCGGCTCTTGCGAGCGATGCGGACCCCATGTGTCATTCGGGAACCTTGCGCGCTGATTGTTTACTGAAACGCGCAGTTTTCATTAGCCATGAAAAATGGAATTCAGACGCTCATTTTTCGAGGCAATCACCAAGGGCGCGGAGTGCTAGGCATTCTGAAATCTCCGATTCGAAGCTGCGTCACGAGGGAGTTCAGAAGCGATGCGCACGGCGTGAGAGAACAATGCCATTCCACTGAAAAATGAGTGAGTGCATCTCGATTTTCGATGCAGTCAAAAAACTAAGATGAAGTCTCGGGTGTCCCCACTTCGTCGATCTCTGAATGGTGAATGCAGCGCCTTGTCAGGCACAAGTTTTAGTTCGGGTTGGGACTGATACGCCAGTAATTCCATTTTTGTCGGACTTCACTTAAGCGCTGGCCATAACTTGTCGCATGGCGAGTTCGAAGCGACGCTCCGCGTCACTTTCCGGGCTCGATCGGCGTGTTCTTCCCGGCGGGGGACTGAGGCATGAATCGTGCGCCTCATGGCGCGGCTGGCGAGTGGATCGGGGCCTGGCCTGCGGCACGCCGTTGGCCATGCGCGACGACACCAATCCCCGCATGAGAAGTGCGCAACGCGCGTGGCTGCTGGTCTTTTCAATCTTAGAAAAATACTCATGATGATGTTTCCCCGAGGATGCGTTTGTGCACTGATGCTTTCGGTGCTCCTGTCTGGCTGCGGCGGTGGAGACGGGGGCAACCAGGGCAGTGGGCTGGCCGGCCTGTTCGGTCTGGGCAATGGCAGTCAAGGCAGCAATGGCACCGGCCAAGGCGGCGGTGGCACAGGTGGCACGAGCGGCGGCACAGATGGAGGCGCTTCGCCCGCCGCAGCGACCATCGCACTGGTGACCAAGCTGGGCAAGCCCGCGCGGGTGCTGTTCGGGCTCGGCTTGGGCGAGATGGATCAGATGAAAAGCCAGAACATCCACCCGGACATCATCGACACCTACCTCGTGGGCACCGGTGAAAAAACCTGGCCCAGCTGGAACAGTCCCGACGGCGCGTTCATCACTTACACCGCGCAAACCAACCAGGCCTACGGCGCGATTTCCATGTTCACGCTCTACCAGATGCAGGGCGATCTGAGCCGCATCAACGACGCGGCCTTCATGAGCAAATACTGGGGCCAGACGCGGCTGATGTACCAGCTCATTGCGGACCTGCGCGGGCCCGTCCTGATCAACCTGGAGCCGGACTTCTGGGGATTCCTTGCGGCGAAGAGGCCCGATCACGATGCAACGCAAGTTCCAGCCCTCGTGAACGACCAACCCGAATGCGCCGGCTTGCCGAACACCGCCGCAGGCCTCGGCCAATGCCTTGTGCAGATGGGCAGGCAGATCGCGCCCAAGGCGCTGGTGGGGTTCCCGCCCTCGTTCTGGAGCGGCACCGCTGCCGAGATCGGTGCGCAGATGCGCGCGGTCGGGGCGGACAAGGCGGACTTCATCGTCGCGCAGACCAGCGACCGCGATGCGGGCTGCTGGGAAGTTACACCGCGGCCCGACGAATGCAAGGACCGAACCGGAACGTTCTATTGGGACGCAAGCAACAAGACCAGCCCGAACTTCCACGACTCCCAGAAGCAGATTTCGGACTACCGCGCGGTACTGGGCAACGGCCTCCCGATCCTGTGGTGGCAGACGCCGATGGGCGTGCCGTCCGATACGCCCGGCGGCACCGACCTGCACTACCGCGACAACCATGTCGACTACATGCTGCGCAACGCCCAGGAGTACGGCGACATCCACACCTTCGCCATCGTCTTCAGCCGAGGCGGCAGCGTTCAGACCTCGCTCGCCACCGATGGCGGCCAGTTCGCCCGCCTCTCCGGCCAGTACCTCGCGCGAGGCGGTGCGGCCTTGAAGTAGCGATCGGGCGCCGCAATCGCACGTGATCCGGCTGCGACGTCTTCTTGGATGAACGCCAGGATTCGCCCGCTTCGCGAGCCGAAGCCTTCAAGGCGGCTCGTGGCTCATCAATGAAATCGACGCCTCCAGGAAAGCTGTTGGCCTGTTCCTTATCCCGCGACTTTCCGCGCATTAATTCAAGGCTCTCTTATGTTTGACAGAACCATTTTTGCTGCTGCGTTGCTCGTGTTGAGCGCGGTCGTACTCCCGGGTTGCGGGGGCGGAGATTCGGGGAGTTTCCAGGCGGTCGCTCCGGTCCCCGCTGTCGCCGGGGGCACCCCTGAGGTCCCCGCTGTCGCGGGAGGCACGCCGGAGACTCCCGGCGCCACGGGAGTCACCCCCGAAGTCCCCGCCGCCCCGGGAAACGGCACCCCGGTGCCCCGTGTCATCAAGCACCCAGGCGTCGGGGTCAGCCTCTCGGATCTCGCGACGCTCAAGGCATACATCGACCAGGGAAGGGAGCCATGGAAGTCCGGCTACAACCAATTGGCGAACAGTCCCAACTCCAGGCTCAGCTACCGAGGGCGTGGTGGCCCGTTCGCGAAGGTGAGCCGCGCCCCCGACGAGAATCTCAATGCTTGGCGCTCCGATATGGTCGCGATCTCGAATCTCTCGCGGATGTGGTACTTCACCCGGAACGAGCAATACGCGGAGATTGCAAAGTGGCTGCTGCTGAGGTGGGCCACCACCCAGACCGAGTTCTCGGGTCGCGAGTCGATGCTCGACCTGGGCGACTACGCGCTCGACTTCGTCGGCGGCGCGGAAATCCTGCGCACCACCTGGCCGGGCTGGAAGGAAGCCGACACGGAGATCGTCAAGAAATACTTCAAGGACGTGCTGATGCCGGCTGCGAACCCCTATGGCGAAAGCATGTTCGGCGCCGCCAACAAGGGCGCACTGTCCCTCCTCGCTCTTGGGCTGATGGCGATCTACAACGACGACATCGAGACATTGGACAGGGTCGTCTATCAGGCCCGCACGCTGGCCCACATCGGGCTGCGGAATTCCAACGACATCGGCATGCTCGGCGACTACCTCCGCGACCAGGGGCACGCCTATGGGCAACTCAGATCACTGACCGTGCTCGCCGAGGCGCTCTGGAGCCAAGGCATCGACATCTATTCCGATTTCGACAACCGCTTGCTGGCCGCGGGTGAGTATTTCTCGAGGGTGAACGATCTCGTCCCAACGACAGCCCTTCCTTTCGGCACCACCGATCGCTACTACCTCACCGACGTCACCAACCGCGGCTGGGACGGCGCCAATCGCGGGAGCCTCGCGCTGACCCAGCTCTATAACGCCTACGTCCTGCGCAAAGGCCTTCAGGCACCCTTCATCGCGCAGAGGCGCCTCCGGACGTCGGTGGACGGCACCAGCTTCATGTTCCTCAAGGAGTCCGACACCTCCAAGGCAACGCCGCCGCCGGCATTGCCCATTCCTTCGAGCACCTCGATCACCTCGGGGTTCAGCAGTGCCGACATCGGGGGCGCCAGCCTGGCCGGCACGGCCACATACGCCGCCGGCAAATGGAACGTGGCTGGGTCAGGCTGGGGTATCTGGGGCGCACTCGACAGTTCCCACTTCGTCTACAAGGCCCTCACCGGCAACAGCGCCATCATCGCGAAAGTCGAGTCGCTCGAGAACACCCACCCGTCCGCAGTGGCGGGCGTGATGATGCGCACAAGCCTGGAACCAGGCGCTCCGCGCGCCTGGATGGCGATGAACTACAAGAGTGAAGTCTTGCAGAACATGACGAAACTGGCGGTGTATGGCGGCTCGAACTACGCGAACAAGGCTGCGAGCGCCGGGCCCACTCACTGGGTGAAGCTCGAGCGCATCGGGAACATCATCACCGGCTACGTTTCTCCCGATGGCACCAATTGGGCCGCCACCGATGTCGGCCGCATCGTCGCCCCCGTTCCCGACACGGTCTATGTCGGGTTGGTGGTCTCGTCGGTCACGAGCAAGTTGAACAACAGCGTCTTCAGCAAT
Source organism: Variovorax paradoxus EPS (assembly GCF_000184745.1). Lineage (NCBI taxonomy): Bacteria > Pseudomonadati > Pseudomonadota > Betaproteobacteria > Burkholderiales > Comamonadaceae > Variovorax > Variovorax paradoxus. The sequence goes on from NC_014931.1 coordinate 2,978,106, forward strand.
GTCCAGATCACCGGCGGCGACGGTGGTGCGCCGCGCGTCGTGCCGGCGGCGCCCGCCATGCTGCTGGCTTCGCCGGGCGATGGCGCCGTGCCGCTGCGCTGGCAGGCGTCCTTCGGGGCCACCGGCTACACGGTCCGCCGCTCCGAGTTCAGCGGCGGGCCTTACGAGGCCATCGCATCGGGCGTCACGGGCAGCAGCTACACGGACACGTCCGTGGTCAACGGCACCACCTACCACTACACAGTGACGGCGAGCAACTCCGCCGGAACGAGCGGCCGTTCTCCTGAGGACAGCGCCGCACCGGGTCGTCCGATGGTCAAGGCTGCCACCGGCGGCACTGCCACCGACAGCGCGAGCAACTCCGGCAACGCTGAAAGCGCCTTGGGCCAGGATTCGGCGACGCAATAGTTCCACTCCGGCACGACCGGCCGGCTGCAGTACGACCTCGGCCACGCGGAACGCGTCCAGCGCTATTCGGTCACCAGCACGCCCGACGTCAATCTCGTCGAGCGTGATCCGAAGGACTGGCAGCTCCAGGGCTCCAACGATGGTTCCAACTGGACCACGCTCGACACGCAAAGCAGCCAGACACGCTTCGAGCGGAAGACTTGCGCGGTCGCGAGTCCGGGGTCGTACTGGCTGAACATCACAGCCGACAACGGCGACAGCGCTTTCACGGCTGTTTCCGAAATGGGGCTGTTCGTTTCCAGGCCGTAGGGGCTCGATGTGCGATTGAAGCCGAGGCCAAGCCAGCGACGAGGAACGTCGTCGCCGAAGGTGCACGGTAGTCGTCAAGACTGCGGCATCACGGCCGAAACGACGATCGAGCTTGCCGAGCCCCCGAGCGGCAATTCAAAGCCAGGCGGTTCACGCGTCAATAGGTGACCGTCACCGTGATCGTGCTGCCGTAGCTTCCCGGCGCCACGTACTGGCCGGCCGGTATGCGGCCGTACACGGTGTAGTTGCGCGGAACGACCGTGCCGCCGATGCTGGCCAGGGCGCTGTAGCTGTCGCTGACGTTGCTGGCGCCCCAGACCGTACCGCGTGCATTGCTGGTGTAGAGGTTGTAGGCCAGCGGCGTGGTACTGGGGCCGTTCATCTGCCGGTTGGCGACAGTGCCCGCCGAACCCGTGCTCAGGCCGACGGTGTACGACAGCGTCACCAGGATGCCCAGGCCCGTGATGGTGCCGACGACACTCACAGCCGAGGCGCTGTCCTTGGGCGTCGAGACGGCCGGATCGTAGTTGCCGAAGGCCAGCGCTGTTGCGCTGACGGTAGCGCTGCAGCTGAACAGGCCCACCCCCGTGCAAGCGGCCAGCGACGCGCGCGGGGCAAGCAGCCCCGTCAACACCACGGCGGCCGTCAGCGCGGGGACGGCGGCGACACGGGTTCGCATCGGTAGGGTCCCATCGAGGGCAAGGCGCCCGCGGCGCGGGCGGGTTCGCCGAGCGTGAAACGGCAACGCCCGCTCTTCCACCGGGCTTCGAAGCTTTCGTTCGGCTGCGGGTCGTCGACCGACACGAGGCCGTGAAAGCCCGACAGCAGCGAGGTGCCGCGCGCCGGCCGCGTCACATCGATGCCCGGCGGCAGGGGGGTGCCATCGGGCAGCAGCACGGTGACGTTCGCCACGGTGTCGTGCGCGATGTCGAAGCTCGCCTGCGCCACGCCCTTGTAGCGCGGCACCACGCGAAGCGCATCGCTGCGCACCTGCGCCTCGATCGGCAGGTCGGCGTTGTCGATGCTGATGTGGTTCGGCTCGTAGGCGCGCAGACCCGAGACGACCGCGCGGCCTTCGCTGTCGGTGGTGGTCCAGGGCTGGTTCTCGCGGTAGACCCGCACGTTCGCGGCGCCGGGTACGGTCACCAGCGCGAAGGCATCGTCCGACTGGCGCGTGGCGAACGCCATCCCGCCCGCGAAGCCCACGGCGCCGCTGGCACGCACGCGTAGCGCGGTCTGGCCCTGGGAGCGCGCCGCCTCGGCCGTCAGCATGCCGTAGCGGCCGCGCCAGTCGACACCGGCCTCGCTGCGCGCGTTCTCGCCGTCAGCAGCCCGCAGCCGGTAGCCCCAGCCCGTGTCGCCCGGCGGCTGCTGCACCAGCTCGGCCACGGCCGAGTGCCGGCCCGTGGTCTCGCGCTGCAGCGAGAGCGACGCATGGCGGCGCTCGCCCAATGCGAAGGTGAGGCTCACGCCCACCGAGGTCGTGGGGCGCTGGCCGTCCTGGCGCGTGCGGGCCACGTAGGTACCCAGCCAGGCGTTGCCACCGATGCCGATCGACCAGCTGGCGGTGGTCACGCCCACGCGCTCGCCGGTGTTGTAGTGCAGCTGCGTGTGGCTCGCACCGAGCGTGCCGTAGCGGCCGAGCGATCGGCCGGCGAACACCTGCGTCTGCGCGTCGGTGTGCACCGGGCTGTCGTGCCAGGCGATCTGCGTGAAGCCGCGGCTGGCCACCTGCCTGCTCACCGAGAAATTCCATTCGTCGCTGGTGCGCGTGTAGGCCGCGCGCCAGAGCCGGCCGGACCCGCCGTCGCGACTGCGGCTTGCCGCGCCGTGCAGCGAGAACTCGCCCACCGTGCCCCAGACCCAGGTCACGCCGGCGCCCGCGGTCTGGCTGCGCGCGCTGGCCTCGCCGCGCGCCTCGACGGTCACGCTGTCGTCCACGCCATGGCGCCACGTACCGGCGACGAACGGCGGACCGTAGTCGAAGCTGCGTTCGCCGTAGCGCAGGCGTGTCCAGCCCGCTTCGAGCGAGTAGTCGGACAGCCCCGCGCGCAACAGGTTGGAGCTCACGTAGTAGGGCGTTGTCACCGTGCGCTGCACGCCCAGCGCATCGGTGACGGAAAAGCGCATGTCACCCGCACCCGTGAGCACGGGCACGTCGGTGATCGCAAACGGGCCGGCATCGACGCGGCGCTGGTACCGCAGCGTGTCGTTCACGTAGACCTCCACGGCCGAGGGCACGGCCGCGCCGCCACGCAGGGTCGGCATCGGGTAGCTGATGTAGCCGGGCTGCAAGCCGAAGCGGGTGCCGAACTGCACGCCGCCGAAACGGAAGGGCGTGGACCACGCCGCCGCCTGCGTGACCGAGTCGCCCACCGTGAGCCGCGTGAGCCGCGCGGGGTCGTCGCGGCGGAAGTAGCTGTCCAGCCGCGTCGCGCCGCGTCCATCGAATGCCGACTGCCCCGCAACGAAGCTCGTACCCACCAAGCCCCATTCGCCCGAAGCCGCGGCATCGAAGTAGCCCGAGGCGCGCGTGCCTTCGCGGTCGTGCTGCAAGGCCAGGTCGTAGTTCAGAAATGCGCCGAAGGCCGAGGGCGACAGCGGCGGACGGTCGGACGCATTCGCCTGCACAGTGCCGGATGCGAAGGCCTCGGCGGGCACGGAGAGCTCCAGGCTCTGGGTGCTTTCATCGAGCCGCAGCTGTGCGCCCGGCAACGTGCGCAGGTCGTAGTAGTCGGTGCCCTCGCGTTGCAGGGCCGGCGTCGCGGGCTTCACGAGGCGCCAGGCGTCGAGGTCGGACGCCGCAGCCAGCCACTGTGCGCCGCGGCGCAGCAACGGGCGCGGCGAGGGTTGGCTCTGCCCATTGATGCGCACCTCCAGGATCTCCGGCGCCGGTGCGTCGGACGTGGGCTGTGCACCGGTGACACCCGCGGCGCCCAGGCCCAGCCACCAGCACGCCCAGGCGCTAGCGCGGCTCGACAGGCGCACGGGGGACGCGCACGGTGGCGCTGGACTGCGCCTCGGGCGCATCGGTGGCCGCCTCGATCTGAAGGCGGGTGCCGGGCGGCAGCGGCGCCAGCTCCAGTGCGACGCCTGCCGACTGCCCGGCCAAAACGTAGAGCGACAGGTTCTTGCGCAACAGCTCCGCGCCGTCCTCGCGGCGCACCACGAGTTGCGTGAGCTGGATGTGCTCGCTGTCCTGGTTGTGGAGCACGAGCCGGAAATGTTCGCCGCGGTCGGCCAGCAGCGACCATTCCAGCACGCGCTGCGGCGGCTGGGCGGGCGGCACGAAAACGGGTACGCCGATGCGCAGCAGCGTCTGCAACTTCGCGCCCTCGGCACCATCCTGCGGCAGCGCCTGGTCGCGCGGCAACTGGCGCAGGAAGATGCGGTAGCTGCGCTCGCGCGCCTCGGCCGGCACCTGGAGCCCGAGCCGCACGATCTGCCGGCCGCCCGGGGGCAGGCGGAAGATCGCCGGGTTGACCAGCACGTCGCGCGTGGGTGCATAGACGTCGTTGCCTTCACGGTCCTGCGACCACTGCAGCACCTCGGCCTGCACCGCCACTTCGGTGGTGTCGGCATTGCCCATGGTGAGCGAGGCCACCGGGCGTTCGGGCGTGAGCGCAATGCGCAGCGGCGCCACGCTCAGGCTCGTCTCTGCGGCCGCGCCGGTCGGCACGAGCAGGCAGGACCACAGGGGCACCCCCAGCAGGAAGGCGAAGCGCATGCCGTTTCGTTGGCTGCGTTCGGTCAATAGGTGAGCGTGACGGTGATCGTGTCCGCGTAGTCGGTGGCAGGCGCGGCCGTGTACTGCCCGACCGGAATCCGGCCGTAGATGGTGCGTGCCTGCGGCAGTCCGCTGCCGGTGTAGCCGGTGCCGGAGGTGCTGTTGTCCCAGTTGGTCGCGTACGTGCTTTCCTTGAACAGGCCGTACGACAGCGAGTTGTTGCCCGCACCGGCCGTCGGGCTGGTCATGGCCCGCGTCGTGAGCGTCGCTCCCGTTCCGGTGCCGGCGTTCAGGCCGATCGAGTACGGCGTGCCGAAGGTGCAGGTCACGTTGAGGCTGGTGGTGCCGGCCAGCGGCGTCGTGGATGCGGGATCGTAGCTGCCGAAGGCCAGCGTGCCGGGCGTGGACATGAGGCAGGCCTTGAGCACGGTGGCAGTCACCTGGAAGGTGGTGGTGGCGGTAGCTGCCTGCGCGGCAGGCGCAGCGGTGAGCAGAACGCCGGCGGGACATGCCGCGAAGGCCAGGGCACGAAGGAAGGGGCGGGGCGAGCAACGCATTGGACAGAGTCTTTCTTGAGAGAGCTGGAACCGGCAGCGACAAGAAGAAAAGCGCCGCCACGGCATTCGGTGGGCGCCTCGTTTCTAACCACGCGCATGCACCGTTCTCGTAGGACACATGCCTATCGGCAATCTGTGCGACAGCTCTTACTTTTGGAGAACCGCAAAGGAATAATTTCGAACTAAGACTGCCGTCGGTGCGTTGCGCCCTTGCTACTTTCCAGGTGGCGGTGATCTGCACGTTGGGACTGTCTGCCTTGCCCGAACCGGCCGCCTACGCCGCAACGGCGTACTGGTACCGGCCAAGGCGTAGCCCACGGCGTGCGATCACCCAGTGCGGCAGGCCGAACCGGCGGCGATGCGACGCAGGCGCTAGGTCGGTGGTTTCCGGCGCTGGAGCTCCGCGGCGACGGCCGACCCAAGCGTGTCCAGGTCGAACGGCTTGGCCAGCACCGACTGCGGACCGATCAGCCGCTCGACCGCGTTCATGTCGGCGTAGCCCGTGGCCATCAGGATGGGAATGTCGGCATACAGCTTCTGCGCGTGCGCGATCAGCTCGGCGCCGTTCATGTGGGGCATGAGGTAGTCCACCAGCAGCAGATCCGGCTTCGCCTTTCTCAATTCGAGCAGGCCCGATGCGCCGTCGGCCGCCTGCCTGACGCGGAATCCAAGCACCTGCAGGCTCTCGACCATGCTGCGGCGCACGCCGGGATCGTCCTCGACGACCAGGATCTCGGCCTGCCGCGCATCGGCGATCGCCCGACCGGCGGCGGCCGTTTCCTGCGCGGCCTCGGTAGGGCCCGGAGAGAGCGGAAAACGCAGCCTGATCGAGGTTCCCGCGCCGACCGCGCTTTCCACGATCGCGCTTCCGCCCGACTGCCTCGCGAAGCCATAGACCTGGCTCAGCCCGAGCCCGGTGCCCGCATGCTGCTTGGTGGTGAAGAACGGATCGAAGACCTTGTCCAGCAGGTTCTCGGGGATGCCGGTCCCGGTGTCGCGCACCGTGACGTCGGCCGTGCCCAGCGGATAGCCGGGCTCGCCCGCGGCGCCTTCCACCACCGCCGGAGAGATCTGCGTGCAGATCTCCAGGGTCCCGCCCTGCGGCATGGCGTCGCGCGCATTGACCGACAGGTTCAGGATCGCCATTTCCATTTGCGCGGCGTCGACGATCACGAATGCGGGCTGCGTGCACAGCGCCAGGTTCAGCCGCACGTGGGAGCCGACCGAAATGGAGATCAGCTCCGCCATGTTCCTGATCAACGCATTCAGATCGTGCAGCCTGGGAACCAGGCTCTGGGTGCGCGCGAACGACAGCAGCTGCCCCGTCAGCCGAGAGCCGCGGTCCACGGCTTCCTTGGCCCGCCGTGCGTAGTCGCGAACGCGCTCCTCGTTCACCTTCAACCGCTCGATCAACTGCAGGTTCAGGTTGACGACGTGCAGCAGGTTGTTGAAGTCGTGGGCGATGCCGCCCGTCAGCCGGCCCAGCGCCTCCATCTTCTGGTTCTGCACCAGGGAGTTCTCGATGCGTTCGCGCTCCAGCATCTCGCGCATCAGCCGGTCGTTGGCACTCGCCAGATCGGCGGTGCGCTCGGCAATGCGCGACTCCAGCGCGCCGTTGATCTGCTCGACGCTGGCCTTGGACGCCTGCAACTCGGCCAGGTGCTTGCGCGTGAGGTACTGGCGCTGGCGCGCCCGCAATGCGGATTGCGCCGCGCTGACGAGCGTGTCGACATTGACCGGGCGCTCGAGCAGCACCAGGTTGCTGAGCTCCTGCAGCGCCGATCGCGCGCGGTCGGTCCGGCGCACGGTCTGGCGGGCCGCGAGCACGACGAACGGGTAGTCCGACCAGGGCGGCTGTTGCGCCAGCAGTTCGCGAAAGGCCGCGACTGTCGTTCCGTCGAGGGATTCCTCGGTCAGGATCGTTGCGGCCGATCCCTTTTCGATTTCGCGGATGAGCGCGCGCGTGTCCTGGCAGACGTGTACCTCGATTTGCCGCGCGGCGAGGGCGTCGCCGATCAGCCGCGCGTCGCGCCCGAACGGCGCCATGACGAGAACTCGATCTTCCACCTTGGTCAGGCCCGATCGGTATCGCCGAGAAGCGCGGTCCGGCCGCGATAGCGTGGAAGACCCGCCATCACGCCTTCGAAATCGGTGAGCGCCTCGCCGATCTCCAGGCCCGTCGGGCCCAGGCGGAACTGATGGATCGTCGTGGCATGCGCGCTCGCGCGGCTCTTGACCACGGAAACGGCCTTCAGCAACTGTCCGCGCGCCTCGAAAAACCGGAACTGGAGCATCGAGTCGCTCAGGTAGCTCAAGTCCACATCGTTCGGCGCCTCGCCGGTCAGGCCATGCTGCGACAGCACGAGGATGGTGGTGACGCCCTGCAGGTTGAGGTAGGTCAGCAGTTCGTGCATCTGCAGCATCAGGAAGTTGCTGCCGGGCATCGCGATCAGGTAGGCGTTCAGCGTATCGATCACCACGGTCGTCACGCCTTGGCGCTCGACCGCGTCCCGCACGCGATGCGAGAACTGGCCCGCCGAGATTTCGGCGGGGTCGATCGCGTGCACGGCCAGTTGTCCCGACGAGGCGTACTCGTCGATGCCCAGTGCGAGCGCGCGCGATCGCATCATCAGGGTCTTGACGCCCTCGTCGAACAGGAAGATGGCGGCCTTGCCGCCGCGCTCCACGCTGGCGCGCGCGCAGCAGACGGCCGTGGTCGTCTTGCCCACGCCGGCCGGCCCCGCGAACAGCAAGTTGGTGCCGGGGGTCAGGCCGCCGCCCAGCAAGCGGTCCAGGTCCGCATTGCCCGAGCTCAGGGGCTCGCTCGCAAAGCTCCGCCCATGCTCGCTGGCCACCAGCCGGGTGAAGACGTGCAATCCGCCGCGGTCCAGGCTGACGTCGTGCTCGCCCTCCCGAAACTTGACGCCGCGCAGCTTCACGACGCGCAGGCGGCGCTTGTCGGAGCCGTAGGTGCCCGTTTTCTGCTCGAGCTGGATCACCCCGTGCGCAATGCTGTGAAGGTGCATGCCGTCCGCGGTGCGCGCCCTGTCGTCCAGCAGCAGCACGGTGCATTGGTGGGCGAGGAAGAAGCGTTTGAGCGCCAGGATCTGGCGGCGGTAGCGCATGGGATCCTGCGAAAGCAGGCGCAGCTCGGACAGGCTGTCGAACACCACGCGCTCCGGCCGCAGGCGCTCGACCACCGCCATGACCCCGCGGATCGTCTCGCCCAGTTCGAACTCCGACGGATGAAAGATGCTCTGCTCGGCCTCGGTGCTCAAGCCTTCCTCGCTGACCAGGTCGAAGATCTCGATGCCTTGCAGGTCCCAGCCATGGGAGAGCGCACCTTCGGCTAGCTCCTGCGAACTCTCGGAAAGCGTGACGTACAGGCCTTTCTTGCCGAGCGCGCGGCCCTGAAGAAGAAATTGCAGTCCCAGTGTTGTCTTGCCGGCGCCTGGCGTGCCTTCGACCAGATAGAGATGGCCCGCGGGCAGGCCGCCTGCGGTCACCTCGTCGAGGCCTGGAACACCCGTGGGCTCCAGCTTGGGCGGTACAGCATGTTCGGTAGGAGTCGTCATAGAAAGCTGTCCGATGGAAAGGATGGTGCGGCTATGCAACGACTCTAATGGGCCACTCCGGGCGTCCTCGGCGATGCGCGGCGCGGCTCGCTGTAGGCTCAAGGCTTGCGCATGCGTACGAGGCTGCTGGCGCCGCTGAACAGGGGCGCGACTTCCGCGCTCGGCAGCAGGAATGCAAGCACGCGCTCGACTAGTCGTCGCGGCCTTCTTCCTCATCCGCGTCCGCACGCGGCCGCTCGTTGAGCGCCTGCCTCATGAACCTTGCGATGCGTTCGAGTTGGTCGGCCGAAAAGATGCCGGTGAGTTCGACGCGGCCAGTTTCGGCCTTCCAGCGCACGTAGTTGCCGATGACCGATTCGCCCGGCTGGACAGCAGCGGCAACCCGATCGAGCGCACGCTGCAGATCCTCGGGGGGGCCAGTGCTCGTCCTGGCATCGGAAGCACCGAGGCTTGCGGCAAAGTCCGACGCGCGAAGTTCGAGCGGACATTCAGCGGTGTAGCGCTCGCCGGGTTTCATCTTGGCGCGGGCCGTGCGATGAATCAGTTCCCTGTTGTTCACGTAGAGAAAGATCAGGGTGCGCTCCCCATCGAGCGCTCCGAAATGCTCTTCCAGCGCGCGCCGGCTGATCCTCACCGGGACGCTGTTGCTGCGATGCTGCACGCGGACATGCAGCCACTCTCCGTCGTCCTCGCCGTTCTCCGGTTGCATATTCATGCTTTGCGTTGGCCCGACGTTGCCGGCTGAGGTCGTGAGCAAGCATTGCACGGCGGTTGTGCCAGCCAGCAATGGTGAGATGTCTCACACAAGTGGCGATCTTTGGCGGGAGCCAAATTGGCTGGCTTTTAACAGCGAGCAGACCATAGTGAAAACGACTCCCCATGTGTGCAAACACAAGGCAGGTGCTGTTCACAAGGCGCCGATGCGTGATCGATTTCACATATCTGTCTCTGTGCCGAATCAAGTTGAGGGTCTTTCGGCGGCGGCAATTGCCGACTGGCGTTGAAGCCGTTCATGAATCACGTTGACGTCCGGCTGGCGGATTTATTTTCTTATATGGTTTTATTGCTTCAATTCCCTGATGAACGGATAACCCCGCCTGCCAGAGCTTGCGGACATATGCATCAGCTAGAACCTTCAATTCTTCCGCGAGCAGCCTGTCGCGTTCGAATTCCAGTCGGGTTCTTTCTTGAATTAGAAAAGCCAATTTATTTTCAATGGAAATTATCTTTTCGATCATTTGAAATTTGTCATTTCGCGCGAAGACATCTTTCTTCGAACCAATGTGAATTCACGCCATATCGGGCGTTCTGGATTTGGCAAATTGTTATTGCTTCTCTACTATTCGCTTCCGTCGCGGCCATCCATATTCCATGGTCGTGATGCTGATCATCTTCATGATGTTCGACGTCATCGCGCCAATAGACTCGAATCTCAGAGGTCTCGCAACGCTTGGGTGAGGTGGGAACTTGCGATATGAGCATCTGGATCTCGATCCGAACCGCCTCACGATTCCCAAAGGCTCATGAACATGCTTGCTTTGAGACTCGCCTTGAGAATTGCCGCCTCACGGCTGGCTTGAGGCTCGCAGACAAGCGAACTGGGCGCTTGGCCGAACCGTGAGATGCGAGCAATACCGACAAAATTTTGAGCTTCGTCGACATCGGCCGTTAGCTCCACTTCCCATTCATGAATGTTCCGTGGTGGTGCGGGCTTGCGTGCAGTGGTGGTCACTTTTTTTGTCGGAGGTTGCTGGGTCGTTGGGGAGCTGCGATTGCCGATTCGAGGTGTCGTAAAAAAGTAGTCACTCCGCGAATCCGCGCTGAGAGGGTCAGGGCGGTGTCGGGGATCAAACCAAAGCGCCGGCGCGCTAACTTCCTGGCTGCAAGCAAGTCAGCCAGGTCATGGGAGGCTTTTCGCAAGAGTTGCATCTCTTCTTCAATAGCTTCGTCCCGTTGCCGCATTGCGGCGGCAACAGTGAGTTGGTTCTTTTTCTTCACAATCCAGAACAGTCTTCTTCAGAAGTTGCGGAATTGTCTGTTCAGTTTGCAATTATTTCCTGCGCACGAATGACGCAGTTGCGAAACAGAACAGTGTTTCAGGAAAAATTTCACATCATCCAAAGTTTGGTCCGACAGCGCTGTTTTCTCCTGATAGTGACCAAACTCCCGAATGCTACGTAGCCAAAGAGTTACGTCGTTACGTAACACGCCGAGCTCGACATTAGGGTTAGTACGGTCTGTCGGCCCCAATATCGTGATTTCCTCGGCTCTTCGGCGCTTTATTCAAGGAGACAAAGCGTTGGCACGGCTATTGCCCTATCTGTTCCTTCAATTGAGGAGAATCAGATGGCAATAGAAAACTCGGCTTCGGCGGCGTCCCCGTCTGAAGGAAAGATCACCCCGGTCGTTCTTGCGCAAGGTCAGCTACAACCGCTGGCTCCTGCAGGTGCAGTCGTACCCGCAGCCGAGGGCGCAGGACGCGCCACCATCGGCTCGCTCACCGACGCGACGCCCGGCACCATGGTCGTTCGCGACGGCAACAAGCTGGCGGTTCAGGGCACGCACGACCTGATGACTGGCGACCGCGTGCTCGTCCCCGACAACGGCCACGCCAATGTCATCTTTCCTGGCTCTCCCGGAAACAAGGCACCGCTTGCCGGCGTGTTCACCGGCGGCACGGATGCCTTGATCGGCTCCACGAAGTTGCCAGGCGGCCTCGAGCAAGTCGACGTCAACGTCGCCTCGGGCGATCTCCACATCACGCCTCCGGACAGCGACGCTGACGCTGCCGCGGTGGCCATCACGAAGTCGACCCCCGCATCTGGCGGTCTTGGATTGGGCGAGTTCGCCCTGGGCGCGCTGGGCGCCGGCATTCTCGCGGCAGCCCTCGGCGGCGGCGGCAGTGACGGCGGATCGGTTCCTTTCCTCGTTCCTGGCATTGGTGAATCGGACGCCGACGCAGATGCGGATGCGGACGCCGATGCGGACGCAGACGGTGATGCCGACGCCGACGCCGATGCCGATGCCGATGCCGATGCCGATGCCGACGCCGACGCCGACGCCGATGCCGATGCCGACGCCGACGCCGATGCCGATGCCGATGCCGATGCCGATGCCGATGCCGATGCAGACGCTGATGCAGACGCCGATGCCGATGCCGATGCCGATGCCGATGCCGATGCAGACGCTGATGCCGATGCAGACGCTGATGCCGATGCAGACGCCGATGCCGATGCCGATGCCGATGCCGATGCTGACGCTGATGCCGATGCCGATGCCGATGCTGACGCTGATGCCGATGCTGACGCTGATGCCGATGCCGATGCTGACGCTGATGCTGATGCTGATGCTGATGCTGATGCTGATGCTGATGCTGATGCTGATGCTGATGCTGATGCTGATGCTGATGCCGATGCTGACGCTGATGCTGATGCTGATGCTGATGCTGATGCTGATGCCGATGCCGATGCCGATGCCGATGCCGATGCCGATGCCGATGCAGACGCTGATGCCGATGCCGATGCCGATGCCGATGCCGACGCCGACGCTGATGCTGATGCTGATGCCGATGCCGATGCCGATGCCGATGCCGATGCCGACGCCGACGCCGACGCCGACGCCGATGCCGATGCCGATGCCGATGCCGATGCCGATGCAGATGCAGATGCCGATGCTGATGCAGATGCCGATGCCGATGCCGATGCCGATGCCGATGCCGATGCAGATGCAGACGCTGATGCAGATGCAGATGCAGATGCAGACGCTGATGCAGATGCAGATGCAGATGCAGATGCAGATGCAGACAGCCACCTGCTCGACCCCAGCGACACGCTGGTAGGCAATGTGATCGGTGCGGTCGACGACACGCTGGGCCTTGGTGGGGTCCTTGATCCCCTCGCCCCAGTGGTCGACGGTGTGACCGATGTCGTGGACGACGTCCTGTCGCCCATCGTCGGAGAGGACTTCACCGCGGACGACCCGAACGAGTTCGATCCTGTGGACACCGCGGTCGACAACGTGACGAACAACGTCGGTGGTGCACTCGCGCCGGTGGTCGACGGCCTTCTCGGAGAGGGCGTCACCGATGCCCTCGTCGATTCGCTCAACGAGCAGGTCGACTACGTCACGGACGCGCTGAACAACGGTCTGGAAAATGTCCTTGGAAGCGACGGCCTGCTCGGTGGCGTGACCGCCGGCCTCGGAATCGACGAACTTGTCGATGGGCTTCTGACGACCGATGGCGCCGTGGGTCAGGTGGTCGAGGCTCTTCTCGGCGACAACGGCCTGCTCGGCGAAGCCTTGGGCGAGGACGGACTCGTCGACCAGTTGCTGGGTGACGACGGCCTGCTGGGCGGTCTGCTCGGCGGCGACGGCGGTCTCCTCGGCGGTGTCCTGGGTGACGACGGCCTGCTGGGCGGCTTGCTCGGCGGCGACGGCGGTCTCCTCGGCGGTGTCCTGGGTGACGATGGCCTCCTGGGCGGCGTCCTCGGTGGCGACGGTGGCCTGCTCGGCGGCATCCTGGGCGACGACGGCCTCGTAGGCGGTCTGCTCGGCGGTGACGGCGGCTTGCTCGGCGGCGTGCTGGGTGACGACGGCCTCCTGGGTGGCGTCCTCGGCGGCGACGGCGGTCTCCTCGGCGGTGTCCTGGGTGACGACGGCCTGCTGGGTGGTCTGCTCGGCGGCGACGGCGGTCTCCTCGGCGGTGTCCTGGGTGACGACGGTCTGCTGGGCGGCTTGCTCGGTGACGATGGATTGCTCGGCGGACTTCTTGGCGAGAACGCCGGTTTGCTCAATGGCCTGCTCGGCCAGGACGGCGCTCTTGCAAATCTCCTGGGCAGCGACGGGCTCGTGGGCGAGCTGCTTGGCGAAGACGGCCTGGTCGACAACCTCCTTGGTCAAGGTGGCCTCGTTGAAGGTCTGCTGAGCGAAACCCCGCTGAGCGATTTGCTGGGCGGTTTGCTAGGCGGCGACGGTGGTCTCCTCGGTGGCGTGCTGGGTGACGACGGCTTGCTGGGTGGTCTGCTCGGCGGCGACGGTGGTCTCCTCGGCGGTGTCCTGGGTGACGACGGCCTGCTGGGCGGCTTGCTCGGCGGCGACGGTGGTCTCCTCGGTGGCGTGCTGGGTGACGACGGCTTGCTGGGCGGCTTGCTCGGCGGCGACGGTGGTCTCCTCGGTGGCGTGCTGGGTGACGAGGGCCTGCTGGGCGGTCTGCTCGGTGGCGACGGCGGCCTGCTCGGCGGCGTGCTGGGCGACGACGGTCTGTTGGGCGGCTTGCTCGGTGGCGACGGTGGTCTCCTTGGCGGTGTGCTGGGTGACGACGGTCTGCTGGGCGGCTTGCTCGGTGGCGACGGTGGTCTCCTCGGCGGTGTCCTGGGTGACGACGGTCTGCTTGGCGGCTTGCTCGGTGGCGACGGTGGTCTGCTCGGCGGTGTCCTGGGTGACGACGGCCTGCTTGGCGGCTTGCTCGGTGGCGACGGTGGTCTGCTCGGCGGCATCCTCGGCGACGACGGCCTCGTGGGCGGTCTGCTCGGCGGTGATGGCGGCCTGCTCGGCGGCGTCCTCGGCGACGACGGCCTCGTAGGCGGCCTGCTCGGCGGTGATGGCGGCCTGCTCGGCGGCGTGCTGGGTGACGATGGTCTCCTGGGCGGCGTCCTCGGTGGCGACGGTGGCCTGCTCGGCGGCATCCTGGGCGACGACGGCCTCGTAGGCGGTCTGCTCGGCGGTGACGGCGGCTTGCTCGGCGGCGTGCTGGGTGACGACGGCCTCCTGGGTGGCGTCCTCGGCGGTGACGGTGGCCTCGGTGGCTTGCTCTTTGGGAACGGCGGTCTGCTGGGCGGCGAAGGCGGTCTGCTTGGCGGCGTTCTCGGCAACGAGGGCGGCTTGCTCGGGGGTGTCGTCGGCGACGAGGGTCTGGTCGGCGCGCTGCTCGGCAATGACGGTCTTGTCGGCAGTCTGCTTGGCGCCCAGAACGGCGACACCCCCCTTGCCAACATCCTTCAGCCGGTGACGGATCTCCTCGGCGGCATCACTGGAGGTGCTCCTGCGCTGGACTCGCTCGGCGAAAGCGTGAGCAGCGTGCAGGAAGCCGTGGTCGACATCCTTGCAGGCTCAGGGTCCGGCGCGCCGGTGGCGGGAATCGTGACCGATGTACTGGCGGGCGTGGACAACGCAGTGGGCTCGAACCTGGCCGAAATCGTGACTCCCATCTCCAGCCAGGTCGAACACGTGGCGGGCAATGTGGTGGCGCCTGTCACCAACATCCTTCACGGCCTGCTGGGGTAAGGCAGGAAAGCGAAGCCGCTCGTCGGCTTCGCATGTCAAAAAGCCCGGCTTGCCGGGCTTTTTGCTTTTCAGCCTGGAGGCTCGCAAGTGAACCCGGAATGGGCCGCCGCAGGTCCGGCTGGCAGTCATCGAAGGAGCAGGCGAACGGCGGCAGGTACACCTTCAGTGGATCGAGAAAAACCGGACGCGCACCGCCGGGGTCTTTGGGCGTGCGGCTCCGGCATGGCTCTGGCAGGACCGGTTTCCATCGGTTCGTCCTTTCATGCGATGGCCCGGGGCCGGCAATCCGCGTTCCCGCTGCACCGACGACAAGTGGCGCATGGCGCCGGGCCCGCCGCTTGCCCGTCGAATGGCTCGATCCTTTTGCCAAGGCAGCCGTTCTTCATCCGCCACACCATGATCATTGCCCACCACCTCAATTGCGTCTCGGCGTGCCCGCTGGGAGGCCGTCTCATGGACGGCCGCAGCCGCAGCGCCTTCGAGCGCGGCTGCCTGTGTTGCCACTGCCTGCTGCTGGAAACCGACCATGGCCTGGTCCTGGTCGACACGGGCTACGGGCTGCGTGATGTGAACGATCCGCGGGGCCGCCTCAGCGGGTTCTTCCTGCGGCTGATGGACCCGGACTTTCGCGAGGAGATGACGGCCGTGCGCCAGATCGAACGCCTCGGGTTCTCGGCCTCGGACGTGCGCCACATCGTGCTCACGCACCTCGACTTCGACCATGCAGGCGGGCTGGACGACTTTCCGGCGGCGCGCGTGCACATGATGCGCGTCGAGCGGGATGAGGCGCAGCGACAGCGCACCTGGCTGGACCGCCAGCGTTTCCGCCCCCAGCAGTGGAGCAGCCGGGAGCGCTGGCAGGTTTACGCCGCCGGGCGGGGAGAACCCTGGTATGGCTTCGACTGCGTGCGGCAGTTGCAAGGATTGCCGCCTGAAATACTGCTGGTGCCGCTCGTGGGCCACACGCTCGGGCATGCGGGTGTTGCGGTGCGCGCGTCTTCCTGCGGCTGGATGCTGATGGCGGGTGACGCCTATTTCCATCATCGCGAAATGGATGCCCGCGATCCCTGGTGCACGCCGGGCCTGCGCTTCTACCAGACGATGATGGAGAAGGACCGTGCTGCGCGCCTGCACAACCAGCGGCGGCTTCGTTCGCTGCGCGAGCGCTTCGGTGCCGAGATCACGCTGCTGAGCGCGCACGATCCAGTGGAGTTCGAGCGCGCCGCAGGCCGGGACGTGAACATGCCCGCGGATCGCGGGAGCAAAGCGGACAAGTTCACTTGGGCGGCATGGCCTCACCGTCGTGAGGAGCACTCATGAGCCCGGCACCAGCGATCCGCGTGTTCGTGACTGCACTGCTTGCGTTCGCGCTCGGCTTGCCGCTCGCCTACCAAGCCTCGTACCCGGCCTCCAAGGCGGGTGTGCCGGCGCTTGGCCGCGCGCTCAACGAAGAGCTTCGGTTGGCCGGCCTTTCGGGTGTGCTGACGTGTGAGCCGCGACTCGAATCCAATTCGCGCTTGCCCCGGGCTTCTCTTCGAAAGATTGAGTCCTTCCGGGTTGACCAACAGTGGATGCCAGTTCAGCCGTTCGCCGGGATGCCCGCCTACGGTGATACGCGACATGCACGCAGCGCCGCACCGGAGCCGCCTCGCCACGCTGCTTGCTTGTCAATGCAGGAGTCGTGATGTTCAGGCTGATCAAGATCGCAACGGTGGCATGGATGGCTATCAAGTGGTACCGGCGCCGCAAGACGGCGCCCGCGGGGGGAAGCGTGCGTTCGTCCGGCCCGGGCTCTGCACGCGTGCCGGACAGAATGAGCTGACCGCACGCGACCAGGCCGGGCTGACATGGACCGGTTCGCTCATCGGTCGACACCGGAGGACATCACGGCCGATGTGGTGATCGCCGGTGGCGGCATTGCTGGCTTGTCGTGTGCCGCATGGCTTGCCGCCGACTGCGGCTTGCGCGTGGTCCTCGTGGAGAAAGACAACCAGTTGGGCGGGCGTGCGGCAAGTTGGCTCGACCCGACGACCGGAGACGCGGTCGACATCGGGCCGCATGTAATCACTTCCGAGCACCGCAATTTCCTTGCGCTGCTTGAGCGCCTCGGAACGGCCGGCCAACTCCAATGGCAGCCAGATCCGCTCATCACCTTGCTCGATGGCGGTCGTCAGTTGCGCATGCATGCCCCACGGTGGCCCCCGCCGCTGCATGGCCTGCCCAATCTGCCTAACGCCCTGCGATGCATGTCATGGCGCGACCTGATGTCGAACATGAGCGTCGCCTGGACCGCGGCGCGGCTCGACGAACGCCAGACGCTTGCGCTCGACGATCTGGACGCGGAGAGTTACCTGCGTCTCCATGGCGTCAGCGGCCGGAGCATCGACTGGTTCTGGCGGTCGTCGATGCTGGCCCTGCTGAACGTTCCGCTCGCCGAATGCTCGGCGGCAGCGGTGATGCGCGTATTCAGGTTGATGCTGGGGCGCAGCGGCTACTGCTTCGGCTTCCCGAAGGTCGCGCTTGCGGACCTGTTTGCACCGGGCTGCCGGAGGGCCGTCGAGGCCGGGGGAGGCCAGGTGCATACATCCTGCGCTGCGCGCTCGCTGCTCGCAACGGCAGGCGGCGCCTTCGAAGGAATGTTGCTCGAAGACGGCCGCATCGTCCGTGCCCGCGCAGGCGTCCTGGCCCTGCCGCCGCAGGCACTTGCAGCCCTCGCGGGGGATGCCGCGGGCGCCGCGTCGGATTGCTTTGCGAACGGCGCGTTGTTCAAACCCTGCGCCTATGTGAGCACGATGCTGTGGTTCGACGACAAGCTGACGCCTGAGCGCTTCTGGGCCCGGGTCTGGGCTGAAGGTGATCTGAACACCGACTTTTACGACCTGTCGAACATCCGGCCGCAGCGCCCGCGCACCGGTTCTCTGATCGCGGCCAACGCCATCCATGCCGATGAAGCCTGGACCTGGAGTGATGCGCGGCTCGTGGCGCAAACGCGACGGGAGCTTGCGGAATTCGCACCCGCCGCTGCCGGCGCGTTGCTGCGTCATTCGCGCGTGCATCGCATCCCGATGGCGGTGCCTTGCCCGGCCCCGGGCACCGAGCGGTTGCGACCCGCAGCGAGCACCGCGGTGCAGGGCCTGTGGCTCGCCGGAGACTGGACGGCGACGGGACTGCCGTGTTCCATGGAGAGCGCAGCCCGCTCCGGTGCCCTGGCAGCAGAGCATGTGGCGGCGGCCTTCGGTAGAGGGCTCCGGCACGCACTGCCAGCGCCTTCGGTTCAATGGCCGATAGCGGCGCTCACGCACAGTGGTTCGCGTCGGTAGTCCGTGTGGTCGCCGCTTTCTGTGCGTGGCAGCCATCCGACTGTTCTCTTGCGAGTTGCTGCCACTCCAAGCTCAGGCGGAGCCGGCCAGCCGGCTCAGGGATTTTTCGACGAGGTCGATTTCATGGGATCCCGCTCGCCGCGAACCTCCTCTTCGTCGCCCACACGGTGTCCTTGCGTCACAGGCCCGTTGTAGACCGCATCCAGCACCGGACCCCGGTCTGTGTCCTGGCTGGTGACCGCGTCCTGATAGGCGACTTGCCCAACTTCTGCCATCGAAGGGCTCGCGGCCGCTTGGCTGCTCGCCGATTCATCCAGTTCATTGGGTTGCTGGGGTACGGGCCGCTGCAGACCATCGCCGCTGGCTTGCGACCATCGCGTCTCGCCGGGGCCGGCAGTCCGGCGACGGTCTGCCTTGGCTCCCGTCTCTTGCGTGCCTGCCGATTTGTCCGGATCGCGGTTGCTGTCTAGGTCTTTCATGTCCATCCGTTCTCAATGTCGGTGCGCCTCGTTGCAAGGTGCATTCGTGCGAATCCGCTGAAGTAGGACTTCCTTTACAGCGCCCGTAGGCGATCCGCAGGATTGGCGCAAGTGGGCGGGCCGTCGATCGCCGGACCGCTCGCGTGGTCACGCGGCACACACGAACGAGCGTTCGCCACTGCACTGCACTGCACTGCACTGGGCGTGCGGTCCCATCGCTCAACACGCCGCTGCGCAGATGCCCGATGCGCAGCTGTCCCGAATCGCATTGCCTTCTCCGCCGGGGGCGCGGCAACGTAGGAAAGTACCGACCGGGCCATGCGCCTGTTTCTCGCTCCTCTGCATGTCAGCGGTGGTTGATATCGCTGCTTCCCCATTCGGACTGGAGACTGACATGCATGCAAGCGCACGGTTCCTCGGCCATCCTGTGCACCAGATGCTGGTGGTGTTTCCGCTCGGGCTTCTCGCCACGGCGGTCGTGTTCGATGTGATCCATCTCGTCGGAGGCAGCCAGGTGATGGCGGCCGTGTCGTACTGGATGATCGCCGCCGGCCTTGTTGGCGGCGTGCTTGCGGCGCCATTCGGCCTCGTGGATTGGCTCGGCATTCCCAAGGGCACGCGCGCACGGCGCATCGGCGCGATGCATGGCATCGGCAACGTGCTGGTGTTGCTGTTGTTCGCCCTGAGCTTTCTGCTGCGCGACCGCGACTATGCCCCCGGGTTCGGCCAGATGGTCTGGGCCTTCATGGGCGCGGCCATCGCGCTCGTCACTGCGTGGCTCGGCGGAGAACTCGTCGACAGGCTCTCGGTGGGCGTCGATGACGATGCGGGCGTCGATGCGCCCAGTTCATTGCGCAAGGCAGGCATCGCGGCGGGAAAGTAGCGGCGCTTGCCCTCGCTTGCCATCCTCACGACACCGGTCGCCTTGTGGTGGCGATGCTGGTGAAGCATTCCCGCCAGAGCCGCCCCCCGGAGCCGCAGAGAGGTGAGCGCGACCAGCAAGGCCACACCCATGACCGCGACCACGATGAAGGTATGGAGCAGGATCGGTTCGCGCAGCGGGACGGCTTCGATGTCGGGCCGTCCGAAGATCAATGTGGCAATGCTGTCTGCGTCGCGCATCCGGATGCCCGGTGGTGGTGGAGAGTGCCCGCGGGCAATCCGCGTCCCTGCAAAGCGCAACGGGCCGGGTCGCGATCCTGTAACTTGTTCTGCAGACGAGGGCGAAGCTTTGTCGTCCTCGTCGCAAGGGACAACCGTGTTCGCCGCACTGGCACTGCGTCGAGCAGTTGTCCCACACTGGGGTGATCGTCGCACCGAGAATTTGTCCCAGCCTCATGGAGGGGTCCATGGGGCTGTCGTACCGTTGGTCCGGCCTCTGGCCGGACCTTTTTTGCCCGGCCACACCGCAAGGCGCGGCGCGGCCGGATACCTTCAAGGCCATCGCTCGCAGTGCCGCGTGTTCAACCGCGCTCAGGAATCGGTGGATATTTCTTCGAATGCGCGAACGCCATGAAAGCGCTTGCGGGGTGCGTGCCCTTGCGGACCCGGGCGTACTCCGCGCGCACTGCGGCGGCAGTGCGTCGCAGCCGCCTCGATTCCGCGATCTCGCGCGCTGCGATGGCAGTGATTGCAGTGAGCTTCTCTTCAGTCGGATCGGATCGTTCGTGGCGCATGGCGCAATTGAAAAACGCACCGGTGTCTGGATTCGGCCGACGGGGTAAGGAGCCGGTAAAGCCGCGTGACTTCTTGCATCGTGCAGCGCGGCTCGGCGAGATCATCCGCATGCATTTGCGGCGAAGTCCGACTTGCTCGAGGAGCGATCCGAGTTCCGCTTGGATCGGTCCCGCCCGCTCAGCGTGTTCGCCACCCCCGTGAAGAATCAACCAGACGCCTTGAGGAGACCGAACATGGCGACGAAGACGCAAGGTGATCTGCGACAGATCTCCGTACACATCGAAGAGCCCAAGGCCGGTGCGTTCGAATGGGTGCTCAGCGAGGCGGACGCCGAGGATTCCGGCAACTGGCAACCCTTCCAGCGCTCCCGCAGGGCCGCAAGCACCTACAAGGCGGCGATGGCCGACGGTCTGGTCGCGCTCGAATCCCTGATCGACGACCTCGACAAAGGTCCCCGATCGAGCACGGCCCGTGACCACGAGCCCGAGCCTGAGACCACCCCGGAAAGCGAACGCGCCGGCAAGCGTGCTGCCCGCGCGGCGCCAAGGCAGGAACCGCCCGCGAAGCCGGCCGGACGCACCCGCACGGCATTCGGGTTCGGCGTGATGCCATAGCGCTTCGCCGGCCGCCTACGCCATGTGCGCCATGTGCGGCATGTCCTCCGGGGAGCGCCGGTCGCGTCCCACATCGCCGCGTGCCGGCCAGCGCAATGCTGCCGGACATCTTCGTACCCCCGACCAAGTACTCCCCAAGGAAAGTCCATGGCCACTGGCAGCAGAACCCTCTGGAAAGGCGCGATCACCTTCGGCCTGGTCCACATTCCCGTCGGCTTGCACACGGCGAGCATCGAGCAGGGCGTGGACTTCGACTGGCTGGACAAGCGCACCATGGACCCGGTGGGCTACAAGCGCATCAACAAGAAGACGGGCAAGGAGATCGACAAGGACAACATCGTCAAGGGCGTCGAATACGAGGACGGCAAGTACGTCGTGATCTCGCCCGACGAAATCGAAGCCGTGTACCCGCGCACCACCCAGACGATCGAGATCCAGCGCTTCATCGATGCCAACGAAATCCCCTTCGTGTATCTGGAGCGTCCGTACTACGTGGCCCCGATCAACAAGGGGCAGAAGGTCTACGCGCTGCTGCGCGAGGTGCTGATCAAGTCCGGCAAGGTCGGCCTGGCCAAGGTGGTCATCGCGACCAAGCAGCACCTGGCGGTGCTGGTGCCGTCGGGCAAGGCACTGGTGCTCAACCTGCTGCGCTGGGGTGACGAGGTCAAGACGCTCGAGGGTCTCGACCTGCCCGCCGCGGGCGTCAAGGGTGCCAACGTATCGGCCGCGGAAATGAAGATGGCGGAGCAACTCGTGAATGACATGTCGGGCAAGTGGGAACCCGAGGATTTCAAGGACGAGTTCAAGCATGCGGTGATGAAAATCGTCGAGAAGAAGGTGAAGGCGGGCGACACCGAAACCGTGATCCAGCCGGAAGAGGAGGCGCCGGAAGAAGCCTCGAACGTGATCGACCTGACCGAGTTGCTCCAACGCAGCCTCAAGGGAGGCGGGTCGGCCAAGACCAAGGCCCCCGCGGCCAGGAAGCGCAGCGCCAAGACCACGGCCAAGACTACGGCCAAGACCACGGCCAAGTCCGCCACCAAGACCAAGGCGCGAAAGAGCCCTGCGAAGAAGACGGGCGCTGCGGCCAGGAAGGCCGCGTAGCAGGCGGCAAGCCAAGCCGTCCGCTTGGGCAGCGCGCCGCAGCAATTGGAGCAACGAGGAACGATGGCCAAGGGCGACGCGCTTTCCACGTACAAGTCCAAGCGGAATTTCGCCGTGACGGCGGAGCCCGCCGAGGGTGGCCGGCCGAGTCCCCACGCGCTGTCGTTCGTCGTGCAAAAGCATGCGGCGTCGCGGCTGCACTACGACTTCCGACTCGAGCTCGACGGGGTAATGGTTTCCTGGGCGGTGCCCAAGGGGCCCAGTTTCGACCCCAAGGAAAAGCGCATGGCCATCCACGTGGAGGACCATCCGATCTCCTATTCATCCTTCGAAGGAACGATTCCGCCGAAGCAGTACGGCGCCGGGACGGTGATCGTCTGGGACAACGGCACCTGGGAGCCGGTGGGCGATCCACGCAAAGGCCTGGCCGCCGGCAAGCTGGTGTTCCGGCTGCACGGCCAGAAGCTCGAGGGCCTGTGGGAACTGGTCAACATCGCCAAGGGCGGCGAACGGCAGGAGCCCTGGATTCTGTTCAAGAAGAAGGACGAATACGCGCGTGCGCATGCCGACTACGACGTCGTGACAGCGTTGCCCGACAGCGTGATCGCCAAGCCGATCAGGAAGGTGCGCGCCCGTGCCTCCGCCCGCAGCACTGCGTCGGCGCGGCCCGCGCCTTCCAAGGCGCCCAAGCCGCTCGCCCGCGCGCCCGCGAAAGCGCTGCTGGCGCTGCCGGCGCAGATCAAGCCGCAGCTGGCCACCCTGGCCGCAGGCGTTCCGTCGGCCGGCGAGTGGCTCTATGAAATCAAGTTCGATGGCTACCGGCTCATGGCCCGGCTCGACAAGGGGGAGGTCGCGCTGATAACGCGCGGCGGACACGACTGGGCGGCCAGGATGCCGACGCTGGTGGACGAACTCGGCGCCCTGGGCCTCGGCTCGTCGTTCCTGGACGGCGAAATCGTGGTGCTGGGACCCCGTGGTGCGCCCGACTTCAACGCCTTGCAGAACGCCTTCGATCGCGGCCGAGACACACAAGACATCGTGTTCTTCGTGTTCGACGCTCCCTTCTTCGAAGGCCAGGACCTCAGACAGGTGCCGCTGCGCGATCGCCGGCAACTGCTGCACGACTTCCTTGCGGAGAAGGCCAGCGAACACGTCAGGTTCAGTGCCAATTTCGAAGCCGATCCGACGTCGCTGCTTCGCTCGGCCTGCCAGATGGAGATGGAAGGCGTGATCGCCAAGCGCGCCGACGCACCCTACGTTTCCCGGCGCAGCGAAACCTGGCTGAAGCTCAAGTGCAAGCTGCGCCAGGAGTTCGTGATCTGCGGCTACACCGACCGCACCGACGAGGCCGACCAAGTCGGCAGCTTGCTGCTCGGTGTTCACGACGACGGCGGCAAGCTGGCGTCGGTCGGCAGCGTCGGCACAGGCTGGAGCGGCGAGGAAGCCCGTGAGATCAAGCAGAAGCTGCTGCCGCTGGCGGCCGCGAATTCGCCTTTCGAAAAAGGCGACACCAAGCCGGGTCGCTGGTCCAGGCGCAAGGCCGGCAGCGAGCGTTGGGTGAAGCCGCAGTTGCTGGCGGAGGTCAGCTTTGCGGAATGGACGCCCGACGGGCAAATCCGCCATGCCTCGTTCATCGGATTGCGCGATGACAAGCCCGCCAAGGTCATCGTGCGGGAGCGCCCCAAGGCCGTCGGCGCGCCTGCCGCTGCGGCGTCCAGCCGCACGGCCGCCGGCTCGTCGAGCGCTTCGATCACGGTGACGCACGGCGACAGGGTCATCGATGCCACCACGGGCATCACCAAACTGGATCTGGTGCGCTATTACGACTCCGTGGCCGAATTCATCCTGCCGCATCTCAAGGGTCGTCCTTGCTCTTTGGTGCGCGGCCCGACAGGCGTGACCGGACAGCTGTTCTTCCAGAAGCACGGCGAAAAGATCGGCATTCCGGGCATCACCGAACTGCCCGAGAGCCTGTGGCCGGGCCACGCCGCACTGCTGGAGATCGGCAACGCCAAGGCGCTCTCCGGCGCCGCCCAGATGAACGTGATCGAGTTTCATACGTGGAACTCGACAGCGAAGGCGATCGACAAGCCCGACCGCATGGTGTTCGACCTCGACCCCGGCGAAGGGACCGCCTGGGGCCACATCCAGGAAGCGGCGACGCTGGTGCGCGCGATGCTCGAAGCCCTTGGCCTGAAGGCATGGCTGAAAACCAGCGGGGGCAAGGGGCTGCATGTGGTCGTCCCCCTGGCGCCGCGATACGACTACGAGACCGTCAAGGGGTTCTCCCAGGCGATCGTGCAGCACATGGCCAGGACGATCCCGGCGCGCTTCGTGGCCAAGAGCGGCCCGAGCAACCGCGTGGGAAAGCTGTTCGTCGACTACCTGCGCAACGGGCACGGCGCGACGACCGCGGCTGCGTTCTCGGCGCGCGCGCGGCCCGGCCTGGGCGTTTCGATCCCGGTTTCGTGGGACGACCTGGGCAGCCTCAAGAGCGGCTCGCAATGGAATGTTCGAACAGCGCGCGAACACCTGTCTTTCCAGACAGAGGATCCATGGGCCGGCTACTGGAAAACGCGCCAGCCGCTGGCGCAGGCCATGAAGCGACTCGGCTATGAAAAACGCTGACTGAACGAGGACAGGAAAAATCATGAAGCTTTCACATCTCGCACTGACCGTGATCGAAGACCCGCTGCACGACGGTCGCTATCACTGGCTGCTCCTGACGGCCAGCGGCGATGCCGACCAGGTCAAGGAGTTCGACGCGTCGGACAAGTCCTTTGCATCCGCGCACGAAGCCTTCGAGGCGGGCGCCGTGCGGTGGCGACAGGAAATGTCGCGCGAGAACGAAGACGCCGACCCCGTCGGGGATGCCCGCATCGACTGACAGAAATACCCGCATGAGAAGCAGGGCGGAGCGAACCTGGTTCTGCAACTCGGCGTCGGCAGGTTGATACAGATAGATGCGCCGCATTGACGCCTTTGGCCTCTTTTCCACGGCCGAAAAAAATGGCATGTTGATCTGCGTCGCAAAGGAGCCGCCATGCCCACCCCTCGCTCGATCGCTTCCCTGTCGCTCGGCTTCGGCCTGGTGTCGATACCCGTGCGGCTCTACACCGCCACCGAGAGTTCTGCGGCCATTCACTTCAACCTGCTGTCGAAGGAGGGGACGCGGGTGAAGCAGCAGTACGTTTCTGCGCTCAACCCGAAGAAGGTCATTCCCCGCGCGGAAATGGTCAAGGGCTACGAGTTCGATACGGACCGCTTCGTCATCTTCCAGCCCGAGGAGCTGAAAGCGCTGGAGGATGGCGCGAGCCACCTGATCGACATCGTCGCGTTCATTCCGGCCGACGCGGTCGATCCGATCTACTACGACAAGCCTTATTTCCTCGCGCCGGACAAACGCGGCGGCAAACCGTACAACCTGCTGAAGAAGGCGATGCTGACGAGCGGGCGCTGCGCCTTGGCGAAGTGGGCCTGGAAGTCCAAGCAGTACGTGGTCCAGGTGCGTGCCCAGGAGGACGGACTCGTCCTGCAGCAGTTGTTGTATGCGCAGGAGGTGCGCTCCATCCAGGACCTCGGCATCGAGCAGCTCGAACCCTCGGCCGCGGAACTGAAGCTGGCGCTGCAGCTGATCGATCAGATCTCGCAGGACAGCTACGACCCGACGATGTTCGAGGACGAGGAGCAAAAACGCATCCTGGCGGCCATCGACGCAAAGATCGCGGGCCAGGAGATCGTGGCGACCGAACATCCCGAGGACGGCGAATCTTCCGGCCAGGTGATCGATCTGACCCAGATGCTCATGGCGAGTCTCGACCGCAAGGGCGGGGGGGCACACAAGCCGCGGACGATGCCGGCGAAGGGCACTCAGGTGGTGACGCCCATCCGCAAGCCGATCGCCAAGGCCAAGCGCGCCCCCAAGGCTGCTGCAAAGGCGGCCGCACCTGCGCCACGCACGAGAATGAAAAAGTGACGGCGCCCGAGGAATTCCCGCTGTCGCTGCGCAACGTGCTGAATTCGTTCGGCCTGTCGCGCCACACGGTGCTCAAGCTGATCGAGCTCGGTTTCGTTGCCCCGGTGAAGGCGGATGACAACGTCTGGAAATTTTCCTTCCAGGATCTCGTGCTCCTTCGGTCCGCAAATGAATTGCGAGCGGCACGTATTCCCACGCGGCAGATTCTCAAGGCGCTGCGCCAGCTTCGCGCGTCGCTGCCCGAAGATCAGCCGCTGCAGGGCATGCGGATCACGTCCGAAGGGGATCGCGTGACGGTCCGCTTCGGAGACGCGCATTGGGAGCCCCGGACGGGGCAGTTCGTGCTGGATCTTCAGATCAGGTCTGGCGAAAGCCCGCTGCGCTTCTTTCCCTCTAAACCTGGGCCGAGTGTCGGTGCCGTCGCGCTCGATGCGCGTTTTGCCGAGGCTGAAGCGTTGGAAGAAACGGCCCCCAGGATCGCCGAGGCGCTCTACCGAAGCATCCTGGCGGACGATCCCACGTATGCCCACGCGTACCTGAATCTCGGCTTCATGCTCTGCGAATCCGGCGTGTTCGATGCGGCTGCGTCGCTCTACGAAAAAGGGTTGCGGTTCTGTCCCGACGATCCGCTGATGCATTTCAATCTCGCCGTGGCGCTAGAGGGTGTCGCCGACGTGGACGGCGCATTGGCGAGCTACGAAGAAGCCCTGCGGCTGCAGCCGGATCTGCTCGACGCGCATCGGAATGCGGCCCTGCTGTATGCCGACAGCGGGCGGCAACAGATGGCCATCCGGCACTTCAGCGCGTTCCGGCGATTGCAAGCCGGCAAGCAGACGAATTGAAGGAGCGGCCTGCGCGTGTGGTGCGAGGCCGCGAGATTCATCCGGCCTTGGCCGCAGCCACACGGTCCAAAGCCTCCATCGCATCGGCAGGCAACGCCAGCTTCCCTGCGGCCAGGTTCTCGCGCAGATGCGCGACCGACCCGGTGCCGGGAATCAACAGGATGTTGGGCGAGCGGCGCAGGAGCCAGGCCAGCGCCACCTGCATCGGCGTGGCGCCCAAACGCTGCGCGACCTCGGAAAGCCCGGAAGACTGCAGCGGCGTGAAGCCGCCCAGCGGGAAGAAGGGAACATACGGAATGCCGTCGCGCGCCAGGTCATCGATCAGCGCGTCGTCGTTGCGATGCACGAGGTTGTACTGGTTCTGCACGCAGGCGATGCGGCAGATGCCGCGTCCTTCCGCGACCTGTGTGGAGGTGACGTTGCTCAAGCCTATGTGCCGCACGAGCCCTTGGCGCTGCAGATCGGCCAGCGCTGCCAGCGGTGCCTCGATCGATCCTTCGGCCGGGCCGTGCACATCGAACATGATGCGCAGGTTCACCACCTCCAGCACGTCCACCCCGAGGTTGCGCAGGTTGTCGTGCACCGCCTGCGTGAGCTCGGCGGCAGAGAACGCCGGCAGCCAGCCGCCCGTGTCGGAGCGCTTCGCCCCGATCTTGGTGACGATGACGAGGTCTTTCGCGTAGGGCGAGAGCGCCTCGCGGATGAGCTGGTTGGTGATGTGCGGGCCGTAGAAGTCGCTGGTGTCGATGTGATCGACGCCGCTGGCAACCGCTTCGCGCAGCACGGCCAGTGCCGCCTCGCGGTCCTTCGGCGGGCCGAACACGCCGGGGCCGGCGAGCTGCATGGCGCCGTAGCCGAGCCGATGGACGGTGCGGTCGCCGAGGGTGAAAGTGCTGGGGGTCTGCGTGCTGGTCATGTTGGCTTTCCTGGATGTCGTGTCGACGAAGAAGGTGTCGTGAAGCCAGTCTAGGCAGCGGGTCCGTGTTTGATAAGCCGTGATAATCGGCACGGGCTGTGCAGGATTCAGAACAATGAAAGTCGATCTCGGAGATCTCAACGCCTTCGTGGCGGTGGCGGGCGCCAAGGGCTTTCGGGACGGCGCGCGCCTGAGCGGTGGGAGCGCTTCGAGCTTGAGCGAGGCTGTGCGCCGGCTGGAGACGCAGCTCGGCGTTCGCCTGCTGCATCGCACGACCCGCAGCGTGCGCCCCACGGAAGCCGGAGAACGCCTGCTCGAGCGGCTGCGGCCCGCGCTCACCGAGGTCGAGGCGGCGCTCGACGTGGTGAACGGCTTTCGCGACCGGCCGGCGGGCACGCTCAAGCTCAATGTGCCGATCAGCGCCGCGCGACTCGTGCTGCCGTCGATCGTGCCGCCGTTTCTGGCCGCTTACCCGGAAATCTCGCTGGAGGTGATCGCGGAGGACGGCTTCGTCGATGTGCTGGCCGCCGGTTGCGATGCCGGCATTCGCTACGACGAGCGGCTCGAACAGGACATGGTCGCGGTGCCGATCGGCCCGCGCGTGCAGCGTTTCGCGGTGGCCGCAGCACCGTCGTACCTGGACCGCCGCGGCAGGCCCGAGCATCCGCGCGACCTGCTCGGCCATGCCTGCCTGCGCGGGCGCTTCGCCAGCGGGTCGATGCCTCCGTGGGAGTTCGAACGCGATGGCGAAGCCCTGCGCATCGATGTGACCGGCCAGTTGATCGTTCGGATCGGCTCGGCCGCCGATCTCTCGGTCGATGCGGCCATCGCCGGTGCCGGTGTGATCTACCTGTTCGAGGACTGGCTGCGGCCCCATCTCGACAACGGTGCCCTCGAGCCGATCCTGGAGCCTTGGTGGCCGCGTTTCTCCGGCCCCTTTCTCTACTATCCCGGCCGCCGGCTGCTGCCTGCGCCGTTGAGGGCGTTTGTGGATTTCATACAGGGTGGGGGCTGAGTTGCGGGTTGCCATTTCGGCGCCGCCGTAGGCTGAACCATGGGACCCCGCCAAGTAAGCTGGCGCGCAGCTATTTCGCATTCACATTGTTCCGGTATGCCGGAACAAACGCATTCAGAGGCGCGGGTGGCGATTGTTTCGTCATTGCGAAACTAATGGCGACTTTTCAGCTTTCGGCTTATAGTTCCGGAAATACGGAACAATATGGCCCGCACACTTCCTGAATTCCAGCAGAACCTGAGTCCAGCCGCGGCATCCCTCGAGCAGCTCGGCAAGCTCGTGCGAAATCGACGCGCTCAGTCGCGCATGCGCATCGACGACGCTGCGTCCCTCAGCGGAGTCTCCAGCGACTTGCTTTCGCGTTTGGAGAACGGCAAGCCGGTGACCGTGGACAAGCTCATGCTGGTGTTGGAAAGCCTGGGCCTTCGCATGCTCGTCGTGCCCAAGACCGCCATTCCTGTCCTCGAGGCAGCGCTTGACCCCTCCGCGGGCGAGGGGCGGTGATGGACGGGTACATCCTGGACGTCTACGCGGGAGCCGTGCGGGTCGGCACGCTCGGCTATGACCAGGCTCAGGATGCCTTCCACTTCGACTACGGCGCTGCCTGGCGGACGTTGCCAGGCCGGTACCCGCTCTCGCCCCATCTGCCCTTGGAGGGGAGCGCGTCGCCGCAGGCCATCCGCCGTTTCCTGGAGAACCTGCTCCCTGAAGGCGAGGCGCTCGCTGTGGCGGCCACCGATGCGCGCGTGGCGCGCAACAACGTCTTCGGGCTTCTGCGCCACCTCGGACATGAGACCGCTGGCGCGCTGAGCTTTGTCGCTGCCGGCCAAGAGCCGGCCGAGCAAGAGCCACTGCGCCGGCACCTGCCGCTCGAGGAGCTGCAGGCACGGATCGACAACCGCGCGAACGAGCCCTTCAACCGGTGGGACGGCAAAGTGCGCATGTCCATCGCGGGGCATCAAGACAAGCTTCTGGTGGCCGTCGAGGAAGACAGGCTGTTCCTGGTCGACGGGGTGCTGTCGTCCACGCATATCCTCAAACCAGAGCCTGTGCGTGAGGACGCAAGGTGCATGGTGGCCAACGAGCATTTCTGCATGCAATTGACCCATCGCATCAGCATGCGGCGCTGGAAGGCGCCTGGTGCCGCGCACGTGAGCATCCTGCGAGTGCCGTCGCCGGTCTTGAGCATCGAGCGATTCGACCGCCGCAAAACGCCGGACGGCGTCGAGCGGTTGCACGTCATCGACGGGTGCCAGGCGCTGGATCTGTCGGTGAATGCAAAGTACGAGCGCAACGTCGGGGACCAGCCGGAGGTGCGGCACATTCGCGATGGCGCCAGTTTCGAAAAGCTCGGCGCACTCCGGCCCGGGTTCGTCGAACCGGCGCTGGGCATGCAGCGCCTGGTCCTTTGGGCGGTCACGACCCTGCTGTTCGGCAACAGCGATTCGCATGGCAAGAACATCTCGTTCTTCGTCGACCGCACAGGGCTCACGCCCACGCCGCTGTATGACCTGGTGAGCGTCGTGCAGTACGCGGCGTTTCATCACGACCTGGCGATGGCATTCGGGGACGAGTTCGAACTGGATGCAGTGCGTTCGTTCGCGCTTGCCGACTTCTGCATGCGCTTAGGCATCGACCGCAGGTACTTCGCACGCGAGCTGACGCGACTCTGCGATTTCGCACTTCAAGAGGCGCCCGCGCAGGCGGCGGACGCTGCGTACACGGGAGAGGAAGTCGCCTTCGTGCAAGACCTTGCTCAGTTCGTGGCCCGACGGGCGCGGGCCTTGTTGGCCATGGCGCGCGATATCCCGAAATTCACCGCGGATCACTTCTAGTCGTCGGCGTCGCAAGACCAGAGCCGGAGCAGCCGCGCTTTGCAGCAACGCCATGGGGCGGCAGCGGCTCCTCGAGCGAGGGGGAACTGCAAGAACCACAGACGACAGACCGCCGGCTTCGGATGAGAATGGCCGCTGATTTCATCAGCGCACGATTTCAATGAACGACGATCTAGAAGCACGAATTCGCTCCGGCCAGGCATTGTCCGAATCGATGGGCAACTTCCACGTGACCGGGTGGTCGCCCGAGCGCAAGACGGTCCAGGCCGCCTTCACGGTAAGACGCGAGTATTGCCATACGAACGGCACCATCGCCCAGGGCGGATTCATCACCGCCTGGCTCGATGCCGCCATGGCCCATGCCGTGATGCACGACTCGGAGCAGCAGCAGACCGTCTTCAGCCTCGAAATCAAGGTGAGCTTCTATGAAAAGGTCGGCCCGGGCGAGGGGCGGGTCGAAGGGCGGGTGATCAGGCGTGGCAAGCGCATTGCGTTCCTAGAAGCTGCGCTCTACAACCCGGAGGGCAAGTTGGCCGCCGAGGCATCCTCGACCGGAATACTGGCAAGCCTCTAGTGCGTTGACGCCGGCAGCAAATTGCGTGGGACTGATCGGGCCTGCAGCAAGCGGGGCCGGCTGGTCTTCATCAACAACCGCTTCGCACTGCATTCGAGCGACAGCTTCGTCCCCAGCTTCGATGCCAACGCGCGCGCCTTCGGCCTACGCGAATGTCCGCCGCCCGCTGAGCAGGGCCGGCGTGTTCGCGGGCCAAGCTCGGCGCTGAGATCAACCTACAAGGAAAGGCTTTCGCATGAGCGCCAACGACACCCGGCTTTCGGGCCCGATCGCAGAAGAACTGACGCCGCTGGAGATTTCCCAAGGCATTCTCGAAAGCGAAGAGAACCCGAGCGCCTTGCGCGCGGTCACGCCGCTGGAGCGTGCGGCTTCGGGCGAAGGGGAGGGCGGTGAACGGCAGCGCTCGCGCATCGGGCGCTTCCTCTTGAGCCCGGTGGTGCTGGCCGGCGCGGCCGCGACGGGCGTGGGCCTGATCCTGGCGCTGGCCTATGCGAAGAAGACGCCGCGCTCGGAATTGCGCGCGCACTTGCGGACGCTGGGCTCGTTCCGGTTCTGAAGACGACTGAGGACGGTGCGGCGCCAACAGGCGCCGTTTTCTTTTTTCGTCGATGAACGAATCTGCTGCAGGCAACGCCCCGTATTGAAGGCAGCCGTCGCGCATTTCGCGGCGTGCTCGTCACACAACAGGAGCACCTTCATGCAGAGCAAACTTCATCGCCTCGCCGCCGTCACCCTCGCCGTCGCGCTTTCCGCCGGAGCCTATTCGGCGATGGCGGCCAGCGTCATGGTCGGCGGCGCGCCGATGCTGCCCACCAAGGACATCATCGACAACGCAGTCAATTCCAAGGACCACACGACGCTGGTGGCGGCCGTCAAGGCGGCGGGCTTGGTCGACACGCTCAAGGGCCCGGGTCCGTTTACTGTGTTCGCGCCCACCAACGCGGCCTTCGCGAAGCTGCCGGCAGGCACCGTCGACACGCTGCTCAAGCCCGAGAGCAAGGATGCGCTGACTGGCGTGCTCACCTACCACGTGGTGTCGGGCAAGCTCGATGCGGCAGAGCTCAAGAAGGAGATCAAGGCCGGCAAGGGTTCCGCAGAACTGAAGACCGTCGCCGGCGGCATGCTCATTGCCAAGAGCAAGGGCGGCAAGATCACGCTCACCGACGAGAAGGGCGGCACCGCCACCGTCACGATCCCGAACGTCTACCAATCGAACGGCGTGATCCACGTGGTCGACAAGGTGCTGCTGCCCAAGTAAGGCCAAGCCGTACCCGCCCCCTGTTCTGTCTTCTTCCAGCGAACACCGCGGAACTGGCTTCGCCAAGCCGCAGGTGTTGCCCCCGGTAGGGGGTGGGAGAAGCGACACGAAGTGCGCGCAGCCTGGGGGCGAGCAACAGTGCTTAAAAAAAAAGCCCGCACGAAGGCGGGCTTGAAGGTGACCTGCTGGAGGAGGGAGGATCAGAGAGGATGCAGGCCACGGGAGAGACCCAACTATGCGTTCCGAAACTGAAAGCCACCTGACCTGTTCGCACTCTCGCCCGTTCCTCATTCCGCGCTAACTCGGTCCGCGCTCAATCAATCCTCGTCTTCCCACTTGCCGATGACCGTGCCGAGCACGACGAACGCGGTGCGGATCGGCTCGTGCTTCGGATTGAGCGGCAGCAGCCATCGCGGGCCGTCCTGCTCCTTGAATTCCTTGAACGTGAGCTTGCCGCCTTCCGTGACCAGCGCAATGACCCGCTCGCCGTCGGCGGGGGTCTTGAGGTTGGTGTCCACGAAGATGATCGAGCCTTCGGGATAGCTCTTCAGCTCGCCGCTGGCCGCGGCCATGCTGTCGCCGTCGACCCGCAACGCATAGGTCTTCTCGGGGCTGTGGTGGGCGATGCAGGGAATCCAGCGGTCGGTCGTGTGCTTGCCCGCGATTTCCCAGTTGGCGGCCTGCGACCATGAAATGAGCGGCACCGTGTCCGGCGTTCCGGGCTTGAAGTACGGCAGTTCCGGCGGTACGCGCACCACCCGGTAGATGGCCGCTGGCTCGTTGGCCTGGTGCTGCGCCTGGCGGATCTGGATGGGGTCCCACGGCGCCGGGCCGTCGCCGGTGTCCAGCCAATTGGGATCGGCCCGGTAGGCGCGGGCCAGGGCCAGCAGGCCTCCGGTGCGAATCGTTGCGCCGCGCTCGATCTTCGAGATGCTTGCCTGTTTCACGCCCGAGACCACTTCGGCCTGTTTCTGCGTCAGTTTGGCGTATTCGCGTGCCGCCTTTGCACGTTTGGCAATAGTCTCCATAGCAGGCCATTTAAGCCTGAATGAATATTACCTCTAGAATTCAAAATATAAAACAGGGAGTATTTTCAATGAAGCCACGCGAGTTGGTGCATGCGTTGCGGGCCATGGGCCTCACGCAAAAGCAGATCCAGGAACGCACCGGGATCCCGCAACCCACGGTCAGCAAGATCGGCCTCGGGAGGGTGCGCGACGTGATGTCGCGCCACTACGTGGCGTTGTTGACCGCCTACGAACATCAAGTGAAGGTGCAGGCCGCCGCTGCGGTGTCGCCGACGCCGGCATCGTTCCACTGGCCCCGCGTCAATGACTGAGCGGTGCGCCGTCCTGTTTCGTCGGGCCTTTGGCTCGACGGCGCACTGTGCGCTTTAGTGGCGCTGCTGTCCACGGCGGCGCTGTTCTACGGGGTCTTGAAAGGCATCCCGGCGGTCACCGGCATGGCGGCGTTCGGGCTGTCCGGGGCGGCCTGGGCCGCGAGCGTGCTGCTGGACGGCGCTAGGCGCCAACGGGCACGTGCTGTGCGGGAGGCGCTAGACCGAGGGTGGCGCTGACGCGCACGCAGTCCTTGATGTGCTGTTCGCCCAGCGCGCGCAGGGCCGCGTAGCCGAGCGCCGCCGACACGAGCTGCCCCGCGATCGGCACGTACTTGGTGGCCTGCTTGGCCGTCAGGCGCACGCCGGCGTGCTTGGCCAGCTTGATCAGCAGGTCGCGCGTCACGAGCCGGCCGACCAGCAGCGCGCCCACGGTAGTAGCAGCCTTCTGGATGCGCTCGCGCTGGTGCGGCGCGAGCTTTTCGACCTGGGTGACCGAGAGCCCGAACTCGGCGCTGATCTGCGGCACCAGCCGCGAGAGCAGGGCCGCATCGGCCGCCCAGTCGATGCCGGGCAGCGGAATCGCGCTGGCCGCCGCCGCCATCAGTGCCTTGCGGCCGATCAGCTTCCGGCTGCGGTGGATGGCCGCGATGATTTTTTCGTCACCATGGGCCAGTTCGATCGCGGACGGCATGCGGCGTGTCTCCTTGATGGGCGGTGCCGGCAGGGTGCCGGCGGGTTCAGGGTCAGGCTGCCAGAGCCTCCAGCTGGTCCGAAAGGGCCAGCCAGCGCTCCTCGAGCTTGGCGATTTCTTCGTTCAGGGCCTTCAGCCGCTTGCCTGCCTCGGCGAGTTCGGCCGGCGCGATCGGCTCGGCCAAGCGGGCTTCCAGCGCAGCCCGTTCGACGCCGGCTGCGGCCAGGCGTTCATCGATCTGGGCAATTTCGCGCTTGATCGGCTTGGCCTGGTCGCTGCGCTGCTGGCGCTCCTGCGCGCTGGGCTTGGCCGTGACGGCTGCCGCAGCCGCAGCAGCTACAGCGCTTTCCGCCTCGCGCACAGCAATCTTGGCCTCTTCACGCAGGCGCTTGGCTTCGTCCAGCAGATAGCGCTGATAGTCATCCAGGTCACCATCGAAGTCGGCGACGACACCGCGGCCCACGAGCCAAAACTCGTCGCACACCGAACGCAGCAGCGCACGGTCGTGGCTCACCAGCATCAGCGTGCCTTCGAACTCGTTGAGCGCCACGGCCAGGGCTTCGCGGGTGGCGAGGTCCAGGTGGTTGGTGGGCTCGTCCAGCAGCAGGAGGTTGGGGCGCTGCCAGACCATCATCGCAAGCACGAGGCGGGCCTTTTCGCCGCCGCTCATGGTGCCCACGGGCTGCTTGACCATGTCGCCGCTGAAATTGAAGCTGCCGAGGAACCCGCGCAGCGCCTGCTCGCCGGTGCTTTCCTTCACCGCGCTGCCCAGCTCGCGGGCCATGCGCACCATGTGCTCCAGCGGGTTGTCCTGCGGGCGCAGCACATCGAGTTCCTGCTGCGCGAAGTAGCCGATATTCAGGCCCTTGCCCTCGGTGACCTCGCCGGCCAGCGCGCCCATTTCGCGCGCGATGGTCTTCACCAGCGTCGACTTACCCTGGCCGTTCGCGCCCAGGATGCCGATGCGCTGGCCCGCCAGCACCGAGCGGCTCACGCCGCGCAGGATGGTCTTGGGCGCTTCGTCCTCGATCTCGTAGCCGAAGCTTGCATTCGCGATCGACAGCATCGGGTTGGGAATGTTGCCTGGCTCCTTGAATTCGAAGGTGAAGTCGGCTTCGGCCAGCAGCGGCGCAACCCGCTCCATGCGCTCCAGCGCCTTGACCCGGCTCTGCGCCTGCTTGGCCTTGCTGGCCTTGGCCTTGAAGCGGTCGATGAACTTCTGCAGGTGGGCGATCTTGTCCTGCTGCTTGGAGAACGCGACCTGCTGCTGCTCCATCTGCAGCGCGCGCATGTCCTCGAACTTGCTGTAGTTGCCGCCGTAGCGCGTGAGCTGGGCGTTGGCGATGTGCAGGGTGACGTCGGTCACGGCGTCGAGGAACTCGCGGTCGTGGCTGATGACGATCATGGTGCCGGGGTACTTCTGCAGCCAGGCTTCGAGCCAGACGAGCGCGTCCAGGTCCAAGTGGTTGGTGGGCTCGTCGAGCAGCAGCAGGTCGCTCGGGCACATCAGCGCGCGGGCCAGTTGCAGGCGCATGCGCCAGCCGCCCGAGAAGCTGTTGACGGGGCCGTCGAGCTCGTGCGACTTGAAGCCCAGGCCCAGGATCAGCGCCTGTGCGCGCGGCACGGCGTCGTGCTCGCCGGCATCGGCCAGGTCGGTGTAGGCGTGGGCCAGTTCCATGCCGATGTCGGCGTCGTCGGGGTTCTCGGCGTAGGCGGCCTCGATGGCCGCGAGCGTGGCGCGCAGCTCGGCCAGGCGGGTGTCGCCGCCCACCACGAAGTCGGTGGCCGACTCCTCGGTTTCGGGCATGTCCTGCGCCACCTGGGCCATGCGCCACTGCTTGGGCACGTAGAAATCGCCGCCGTCTTCGTGCAGCGAGCCGTTGAAGAGCGCGAACAGCGTGGACTTGCCCGCGCCGTTGCGCCCGACGAGGCCGACCTTTTCACCGGGGTTGATGGTGACGGTGGCGCCGTCGAGCAGTTTCTTGGCGCTGCGGCGAAGAATGACGTTTTTGAGAGTAATCATGAAATAGGAACCGTAGGGGCGATTATCCCGTCCGGCCCGGGGCGTCCTGGCGCGAAGGGGCAAAAGGGGACATCACCCGATGAAGGGAGACCGCAGCCAGCGCTGCGACAAATCGGCGGAAAGGAGCTTGGGCGGGCGCAGCTAACGCACGCCTGCGCCGGCCAGCACCGTCATGGCGGGGAGAGCGACGCGAGGGCCGCCCGGGTCACGAGCAGGACCTGGTCCTCGCCCGCCGAGGTTTCGAGCCACACCACCTCCAGCTGCGGGAATGCCGCGTCGAAGTAGTCGCGCTCGTTGCCGATTTCCAGCACCAGCACCGCCTGTTCGCTCATGCGGGAGGGTGCATCGGCGAACAGCTTCCGGATGAAGTCCATGCCGTCCGTGCCGCCGGCCAGCGACAGTTCGGGCTCCGCCCGGTATTCGGCGGGCAGGGTGGCCATGCTGGCGCTGTTCACGTAGGGCGGGTTGCAGAGCACCAGGTCGTACGGACCGGGCAGGTTCGCCAGGCCATCGGATTCGACCAGCTTCACGCGCGCATCGAGTTCGTGCCGGGTGACGTTGATCGCCGCGACTTCGAGCGCCTCGACGGACAGGTCGGCGGCGTCCACCGTCACGTCCGGGTACGTCAGCGCCGCGAGCACGGCCAGGCTGCCGTTGCCGGTGCACAGGTCGAGCACGCGCTGGGTGTGCGGGCCGAGCCAGTAGTCGATGCTGCCGTCGGCGATCAGTTCGGCGATGAAGCTGCGCGGCACGATGGCGCGCTCGTCGATGTAGAAGGGCACGCCTTGCAGCCAGGCTTCTTTCGTGAGGTAGGCGGCAGGCTTGCGCGTGGTGATGCGTTCATCGAGCAGTGCCGCGACCTTGCCGGCATCGGCCGGCGAGACGGCGGTGTCGGCCACCGCATCAATGTCGTCCAGCGGCAGCTTCAGGCGCCACAGCACCAGCCATGCGGCTTCGTCGAAGGCGTTCGCCGTGCCGTGCCCGAAGGCGACGCCGGCTGCTTCCAGCCGCTTCGCTCCAGCCTCGATGAGTTCGATAACCGTACTCATCGAGCGAGCGAGGCTTCGAGCCGTTCCAGCGTGCGCTTGTAGATGTTCTTCAGCGTCTCGATCTCGGCCACGTCGATGTGCTCGTCGATCTTGTGGATGCTGGCGTTGACCGGGCCCAGCTCGACCACCTGCTTGCAGATCTTGGCGATGAAGCGCGCATCGCTCGTGCCGCCGCTGGTCGAGAGCTCGGTCGCGATGCCGGTTTCGTCCGCGATGGCCGCCTGCACCGAGGTGACGAGTTCGCCGGGCGTGGTCAGGAAGGGCAGGCCGCCGACCGTCCAGGCGAGCGTGTAGTCGACGCCATGCGCATCGAGCACCGCATGCACGCGCTGCTGCAGCGATTCGGGCGTCGATTCGGTCGAGAAGCGGAAGTTGAAGTCGATCACCGCGTTCCCCGGAATCACGTTGCTCGCGCCCGTGCCCGAATGGAAATTGCTGATCTGCCAGCTGGTTGGCTGGAAATAGCCGTTGCCCTCATCCCAGCCGCCGGCCGTGTTGATGGCCACCAGTTCGGCCAGCGCGGGCGCGACCGAATGCACCGGGTTCTTCGCCAGATGCGGGTAGGCGATGTGGCCCTGCACGCCCTTGACCGTGAGCTTGCCGCTCATGGTGCCGCGGCGGCCGTTCTTGATCATGTCGCCGCAGCGCTCCACGGCCGTGGGCTCGCCGACGATGCAGTAGTCGATGACCTCGCCGCGCGCGGCCAGCGCGTTGCAGACGATGACGGTGCCGTCGACGCCCGGGCCTTCTTCATCGCTCGTGAGCAGCAGGGCAAGCGTGAGCTTCGGGTCGGGCGTGCTTTGCAGGAATTCCTCGATGGACACGACGAAAGCCGCCACCGAGGTCTTCATGTCGCAGGCGCCGCGGCCGTACAGCTTGCCGTCGCGGTGCGTGGGCGTGAACGGGTGGCTGGTCCACTGCTCGACGGGGCCGGTGGGCACCACGTCGGTGTGGCCGGCGAACACCAGCGTCTTGCTGCCGGTGGCGTCGGCCGGGCGGCGCACCGCCCAGAGGTTGGTCACGCGGAAGTCGGCCGGTCCGCTCTCGATGGTTTCGAGCGCGAAACCCAGTTGCGCCAGCCGTTCGCCGAGGATCTGTTGGCAGCCCGCGTCGTCAGGTGTGACCGAGGGGCGCGAGATGAGTTGTTCGGCGAGCTGGAGCGTGCGGGACATCGGGAAAGGCTTGGTTCAGAACTTCACGTCGAGCGTGATGTCGGTGAAAGTCGGTTCGTCGACTTGGTCGGTCAGATGGCGGTCGTCGACCTGCTGCTTGGGCGCAGCGCGGTTCTGCAGGCGCCACAGCAGGTTGGTGGGCGAGTCGGAATGGGCCAGGCCCTCTTCGCGCGTCACGCGCTCCTCGATGATGAGGCGGGCGATGTCTTCCTCGAAGGTCTGCGAGCCTTCGGCCATCGACTGCTGCATGGCTTCCTTCACCGCGGAGAAGTCGCCCTTTTCGATCAGGTCGGCCACGAGAGCGGTGTTCAGCATGACTTCGAGCGCCGGCACGCGCGCGCCGGCCGGCGTGCGCAGCAGGCGCTGCGACACGATGGCGCGCAGCGCGCCGCCCAGGTCGCCCAGCAGCGTGGGTCGCACTTCCACCGGGAAGAAGCTCAGGATGCGGTTCAGCGCGCGGTAGCTGTTGTTGGCGTGCAGCGTGGCCACGCACAGGTGACCCGACTGCGCATAGGCGATGGCGGCCGTCATGGTTTCGCGGTCGCGGATTTCGCCGATCTGGATCACGTCGGGCGCCTGGCGCAGCGCGTTCTTGAGCGCGACGTGCAGCGAGGTGGTGTCGCTGCCCACGTCGCGCTGGTTCACCAGCGATTTCTTGTTGGTGTAGGTGAACTCGATCGGCTCTTCCACCGTAAGGATGTGGCCGCTGGCGTTCTCGTTGCGGTAGTCCAGCATCGATGCGAGCGTGGTGGTCTTGCCCGCGCCGGTCGCGCCGACCATCAGGATCAGCCCGCGCTTGTCCATGATCAGCGTCTTCAGGATGTCGGGCAGGTTCAGGTCGGCAAAGCTCGGAATGACCGAGGCGATGTGCCGCACCACCACCGCATAGGTGCCGCGCTGGCGCATGGCGCTGATGCGGTAGTTGCCGGCGCCTTCCAGGGCGACGGCCATGTTCAGTTCGCCCGTGTTCTCCAGCTCCTGGATGCGGGCTTCGGGCACCACCTCGGACAGCAGCGCGAGCGGCGCCGTCGCGGGCAGGACCTGCGCATTGATCGGCACGCAGATGCCGTTGATGCGGATCATCACCGGGGAGTGAGCCGAGAGGTAGATGTCGGAGGCCTTGCGCTCGGCCATCAAACGAAGAATTCGCTCCATCATGTTCATCGGTCTCTCTCCTCGGGTCTGTTGTTTTCTAACGGGACAAAAGCAGGGGATCAGTCGCGCAGCAGGTCGTTCAGGCTGGTCTTGGAGCGCGTTTGCGCATCGACCGTCTTGACGATGATCGCGGCGTAGGTGCTGTAGTCCTGGCCCGACTTGGTCTTCTTGGGCAGGTTGCCGCTGATGACGACGCTGCCCGACGGCACGCGGCCGAAGAAGGTCTCGCCGGTGTCGCGGTTGAAGATCGGGGTGCTCTGGCCGATGTACACGCCCATGCCGAGCACCGAGTTTTCTTCGATGACCACGCCTTCGACCACTTCGGAGCGGGCGCCGATGAAGCAGTTGTCTTCGATGATGGTCGGGCCGGCCTGCAGCGGCTCGAGCACGCCGCCGATGCCGACGCCGCCCGACAGGTGCACGTTCGCGCCGATCTGCGCGCACGAACCCACGGTGGCCCAGGTGTCGACCATGGTGCCTTCGCCCACGTAGGCGCCGATGTTCACGTACGAGGGCATCAGGATCGCGCCCTTGGCGATGTAGCTGCCGCGGCGGGCCACGGCCGGCGGCACGATGCGCACGCCCGATTCCTTCAATTCGGCGGCCGACAGGTGCGAGAACTTGGTCGGCACCTTGTCGAAGAAGCCGAGCGAGCCGGCCTGCATCTGCTCGTTGTCCTTCAGGCGGAACGACAGCAGCACGGCCTTCTTGATCCACTGATGCACGGTCCACTTGCCGACGCTTTCGCGGGTGGCCACGCGCAGCTTGCCGTTGTTGAGTTCGGTGATCACGCTCTCGACGGCGTCGCGCACTTCGGCGGGGGCGGCGGAGGGCGAGATGTTGGCGCGGTCTTCCCACGCGGCGTCGATGATTTGTTGCAGTTGCTGGGTCATGGAGAGAGTCTCGGGTGAAAAATCGGGGCCAGGAGCCTTGGGAAACGGTGCCTCAGCGGGTCAGAGCCGGCCGTCCTGAACGAAGCGGACGATGCGTTCGGCGGCTTCCACGCACTCGGCCGTTTCGGCCACCAGGGCCATGCGGATGCGGCCTTTACCAGGGTTCGCGGGGTTGGCGCTGTGCGTCGTGTTTCGCGCCAGATAGCTCCCCGGCAGAACCGTGACATTGTATTGAGCGTAGAGCGCGCGGGCGAAGGCTTCGTCGTCGCCAGCCCACACTTCGGGCACGCCCGCCCAGAGGTAGAAACTGGCGTCGGGCAGGCGCACGTCGAGCACGGGTTCCAGCAGCGGCGTGACCGCGGCGAACTTGGCGCGGTACTTGGCGCGGTTCTCGATCACGTGCTTCTCATCGCCCCAGGCCGCAATGCTGGCGGCGGCCACGGTGCCGCTCATGGCGCTGCCGTGGTAGGTGCGGTAGAGCAAGAACTTCTTGATGATGGTGGCGTCGCCCGCCACGAAGCCGCTGCGAAGGCCAGGCACGTTGCTGCGCTTCGAGAGCGAGGTGAGGGCGATCAGGTTCTTGAAGTCGGGCCGGCCGAGCTTGACCGACGCCTCGAGGCCGCTCAACGGAGGCTCGTCGCGGAAGTAGATCTCGCTGTAGCACTCGTCGGCCGCGATCACGAAACCGTGACGGTCCGACAGGGCGAAGAGCTTCTGCCACTCGTCCAGCGGCATCACCGCGCCGGTCGGGTTGCCCGGCGAGCAGACGAACACAAGCTGGGTGCGGGCCCAGATGTCTTCGGGCACGCTGTCCCAATCGACCGCGAAATTGCGCGATGCCACGCTCGGCACGTAGTACGGCTCGGCGCCCGAGAGCAGCGCTGCGCCCTCGTAGATTTGATAGAACGGATTGGGCGACAGCACCACCGGCTGCGGCGAGACGGTGGCATCGATCACCGTTTGCGCCAGCGAGAACAGCGCCTCGCGCGAGCCGTTGACCGGCAGCACCTGCGTGGCCGGATCGAGCGCGAGGCTGTAGCGGGTCTGGAGCCAGTCGGTGAAGGCGGTGCGCAGTTTCAGGTCGCCGGCCGTGGCGGGGTAGGCGGCCAGGGCACCGAGGCTGGCGGTCAGGGCTTCCTTGATGAAGTCTGGCGTCGCGTGCTTGGGTTCGCCGATGCCGAGGCTGATGGGTGCGTATTCGGGAGCGGGCGTGACGCCCGCGAACAGTTGCTTGAGCCGCTCGAAGGGGTACGGCTGCAACCTGGAAAGCAAGGGATTCATGCCCGGGATTATCGGCGACGGCGCCTCACCCGGGACTGGGGACGCTCGTCAGCAGAGCGGGTGGTTGAACTGCCCGATCATGTTGGCGAAGTTCTGGTTGTAGCGATTGGCCGAGCTCACGATGCTGGAGCTGCGCATGTGCGCCGGCATCCGGGCCATGGCGCCGGTCTCCTTGCGGGCGAACACGCCGTCCTTGATGTCCTTGACCATCGAGCGCGACTGGCCGATGAACTCGTTGATCTGCAGCATGCCGCCGCTGCAGCTCTTGCCGCTCTGGGTCGACTGCTCGGCCATCTTCTTGCTCCAACCCGCGGCCGAGTCGGCCACCAGCGCGAGCGAGGCTTCGAAGGCGGCGAGCGCCTTCGGATCGTTGGGCGCCGCGAACAGCACGCTGGCATCGGCGTGGTTGACCTTGCCGTGATAGATGAGCCCGGCGCGGTAGTAGGCGGCGGTGTCCTTGGGCGCCTTCTCGAAGGCTTCCTTGGTGAGCGCCTGGTCGCGGGCGCCCAGGCCCTTGTCGAACGCGGCTTCGGCTTCGGCAACGGTGGTGAGCGCGGCCAGGTAGTCATTGCTCAGCTGGCGCGCCTTGTCGCCGTTGTCGGCGAGGTAGCCCTTGGAGTTGGCGTAGTCGTTCAGCTCGCGGCTCAGAGGCGACAGCACCTTGAGCGCAGCCGAGAACGCCTTGGCCGACTCGTCGATCTCGGGCAGCGGCGCGGCGATGGCAACGGCGGCGTCCAGCCTCTTGGCCGAGCGGTCGACGAGGATGTCGTTCTGGATGCGCAGGCTGGTCAGCGGCGCCTTGGCCTTCAGCAGCGGAACCTGGTTCTCGACGTAGTTCTCGCGTGCTTCCTGGAACGAGGTGCTCAGGGTGTTGGAGACGTCGACGTAGATGTTGTATTTCTCGACGAGCTGCTGCTCGTCGCTGGACTGCTTGGCGGCGACCGGGGCCTGGCCCTGCGAGGTCTTGTCCGCCTTGTCGCCACAAGCTGCGACGAGCGCCGAAATGGCGACGAGGGTGGCTCCCAAAAGTGTCTGGTACTTCATTCTTTCTTTTCCTCCGTTAAGAAAACCGAAAAGGCAGGCCGTGGCATGGCCTGCCGAAAACATCGGAGCCCGTTCGGGCCCCGGGGGAACATCGTGGGGAGGGCGCCGCTGCCTGAGGACAGCGGTCGAGGGGTCAGGCGGCGCTGCGCCGGTAGAAGGCGAGCGAACCCGCCAACGCTAGCAGCATGCCGCCGCAGGCGCGGTCGATCCAGCGCGTGGCCGAGATCGTCAGGAGCCGGATCGCGCGGGCGCCGACGAACGCGTAGGCCAGCATCACCAGCGTGTCCAGGCCCGCGAAGATCAACGCGATGATCAGGTACTGCGGCGCCTGCGCAGCCGTCGGGTCGATGAACTGCGGCAGCAGCGCCGAGCAGAAGATGTAGCCCTTGGGGTTGGTCACCGCCACGAGAAACGACTTGAAGAAGATGCGCCGGCTTTCGCCCGCAGTGACCGTGGCCGCCGCGTCGGCGTCCGGCAACTGGAAGCCGCCCTTGGACCGCAGCATGCGCAGTCCCAGCCAGGCCAGGTAGGCCGCACCGACCCATTTCAGCATCGAGAACCAGAACTCCGACGCCGCCAGCAGCGCCCCGAGCCCGAGCGCCACGGCGCCGACCAGCACGAAGTCCGACAGCACCGCGCCGAACATCCCCGGTAGCGCGCGCCGCACGCCGTGGCGCGAGCCGTTGCTGAGCGCCAGCAAAACGGTGGGGCCGGGCGTGGCGATGGCGGCGAAGGCCACGATGGCGAACAGCAGGGCGGTGGCGAGCGTCATCGGGGTGTCTCCGTCTGGGTGTTCTTCAGATCTTCTTGACCAGGACCATGCTCTTGCGGTCCCAGTTGTACTTGCGCTTGCGGGCCTCGGGCAGCCAGTCGGGGTTGACCTGCTGGAAGCCGCGCTTCAAGAACCAGTGCATCGTGCGCGTGGTGAGCACGAAGATGCTTTCCAGGCCCATCGACTTGGCGCGGTGCTCGATGCGCTTCAGGATGCGTTCGCCGTCGCCTTGCGACTGCGAGAGCGGCGAGACGGTCAGCGCGGCCATCTCGGCCGTCTTCGCCTCGGGGTACGGGTACAGCGCCGCGCAGCCGAAGATCACGCCGTCGTGCTCGATCACCGTGTAGTGGCCCACGTCGCGCTCGATCTCGGTGCGGTCGCGCTTGACCAGCGTGCCGTCGCGCTCGAAGGGCTCGATCAGTTGCAGGATGCCGCCGATGTCGTCCACCGTGGCTTCGCGCAGGCTCTCGAGCTTTTCATCGATCACCATGGTGCCGACGCCGTCGTGCACGTAGATCTCCAGCAGCAGCGAGCCGTCGAGCGCGAAGGGCAGGATGTGGTTGCGCTCCACGCCGGCCTTGCAGGCTTTCACGCAGTGCTGCAGATAGAACGCGGTGTCGGTGGGTTTCTGCGCGGGGGGAAGGGAAGCGAGCAACTTCTCGGCGGCGTCCAGCGGCAGTTCGGTGTCGATCGGGTTGTCTTCGCTCTCGGGCAGTTCGCTGTCGATGCGGATGCCCGGGATTTCGGTCAGGAAGATCAGCTTGTCGGCCTGGATCGAGATGGCCACGCTGGTGGCGACTTCTTCCATCGTGAGGTTGAAGGCCTCGCCCGTGGGCGAGAAGCCGAAGGGAGACATGAGCACCATCGCGCCGAAATCGAGCGTGCGGCGGATGCCGGACGCATCGACCTTGCGCACGAGGCCCGAATGCTTGAAGTCCACGCCATCGACCACGCCCACGGGGCGCGCGGTGATGAAGTTGCCCGAGATCACCCGCACCGTCGAGCCGGCCATCGGCGTGTTCGGCAGGCCCTGGCTGAAGGCCGCTTCGATCTCGTAGCGCAACTGGCCGGCGGCTTC
Organism: Variovorax paradoxus EPS; assembly: GCF_000184745.1. Lineage (NCBI taxonomy): Bacteria > Pseudomonadati > Pseudomonadota > Betaproteobacteria > Burkholderiales > Comamonadaceae > Variovorax > Variovorax paradoxus. The sequence goes on from NC_014931.1 coordinate 3,023,071, forward strand.
CTGGGCCGAGTCGAGCGCCACCGCATCGGTGATGCGGATGCCATGCGAGTACTGCGCCTCGTGGCCCTTGGCCGCCAACTGCTCGTTGACCTGCGGACGGAAGCCGTGCACCAGCACGATCTTCACGCCCATGCTCTGGATCAGCGCCAGGTCTTGCGCGATGTTCTGCAGCTTGCCGGCCGCGATCGCCTCGCCAGCGAGGGCCACCACGAAAGTCTTACCGCGGTGCGTGTGGATGTAGGGCGCGACCGAGCGGAACCAGGGCACGAAGGTGAAATTGAAGACGGTGGACATGGGGCGTGATTGTGCATTCTTGGAAGGCATTTCGTACGGCTCAGGCCAACGCGCGCAGCACGCGGGCCGCGGCCGCGGGCGGACCCGAGCCGCGGCCTTCGTCGGCCGACGGCTGCAGCACATCCGCCTTGCGGGCGCGGAAGGTCGCAAGCAGCGCCGCATAGGCGTCGGTCGACTCGCCTGCCGGGGTGGCGGGCAGGTCGAGCAGAGCCGCCAGTTCGGCCGGGGCGATCGAGCCTTCGCGCATCAGCGCATCGACCACCGCCATCAGCGCGGCCGTGTGCGTTTCGAGCAGCGCGAGCGCGCGTGCGTGCTCCTGAGCGAGCAGCGCCTCGATCTCGGGGTTCGTCGCCTCGACGTCGGTGTTCAGGTCGTCGTTGGCGTCGTTCGCGATGTCGGTGCGGCTGAAGCGCGAGCCGAAGGCGTAGTGGCGCACGTACTGCGCGGCGTTGGCCGTGGCCTGCATGAAGTCCTGCGAGGCGCCCGAGGTGCAGGCCTCGCCGCCGAACACCATCTGCTCGGCGGCGCGGCCCGCGAGGCTCACGCAGATGCGGTCGCGCAGGTTCTCCTTCGACCAGGCCTTGCGCTGCTCGTAGCTGTTGTAGCCGCCCTCGAACGAGGCCACGTTGATCTTGATCTCCTGCGGCGCGCGGCCGAAGAGCACGCCGTAGATCACGCCGTGGCCCGCCTCGTGCACCGCGAGCAGGGCGCGGAAGTCCTCGCTCGATCGCTGCTTCAGGCGGTTGAGTTCGAGCGTGACCGGGAACTGGCGGCGCGCCTTGCGGTACTTCGCCACGATGCATGGCACGCTCGCGTCCAGCGTGAGCCACACCGGCTCGGCGCCGTCCGCGCCGCGCTCCAGCGCCCACAGCGCCGCGTTGACCAGCGTCGCGCTCAGGATCGCGTGGATCGACGAGAACAGCGGGCGCGTGCCCTGCGCCGGGAACACGGCGTTGGCGTAGATCTGCTCGTACACGCCCGCGTCGAGCACGAAGCGCACGCCGGAGCTCTCCTGGATCTCGCTCACGTAGCGGTCGCAGATCGACAGGATCAGCTGCACGTAGGTCGCGCGGTTGAACGATGGGTAGATCACATGGTTGTTGCCCAGGCGCGCGATCTGCTCGGGACGGAAGCGATTGGCGAGCGCCTTCTTCACGTCGATGACCGAGAGCTTCTTCGTGAGCGCGTGGAAGATGTCGGCGTCGGTGTCGCAGTCCTCGACGCGCTGGGCGGTCTCGGCGTACATCTCGTCCAGGTTGCCCGAGACGAACACCAGCAGCTTGCTGTAGTCGGTCTCCCAGTTCTGCTGCGTGTCGCGGAAGGCGCGCAGGCGCGCATGCACCTCGGCTGGCTTCCAGGCCATGATCTGCAGCAGGGTCTCGGGCAGCTTCAGGCAGCGTTTGACCTCGCGCGCCTCCCAGGGCGAGAGGTGCAGCTTGCGCTTCTTGAGCTTCTTCTTGTCGGCGGGGCCGTCGCGGTCCTGCTCGTACTCTGCGTACGCGAGCGAAGACTCGATCTCGCCGAGCATCGAGAGCGCGGGCGGCAGGCGGCCGTCGGACAGCAGCGCCCACACGTCCTGGTAACGCTCGACCTTGGCGTCGTGGCCGTTGCCGTCCACGGTGCGAAAGCGCTGGAACTCGTCCAGCACCAGGATGCCCGGCGTGCCCTCGACGATGCCCGACTCGGCCAGCATGGCCGAGATGGAGCCGCGGCTGTGGTGGCCCGAGCCGTGGCTGAAGCCGTCCATCTGCACTTCGATGAAGCGGTCGTAGAAGCCCAGGTGCTGGGCGAGCTTGCGCACCAGCTGCGTCTTGCCGGTGCCGGTCAGGCCCCAGAGACACACGATGACCGGGCGGCTGATGAGCTGCGGCAGCACATACCAGGCGCGCAGCGATTCGATCACGCGATCGATGATGTCGTCGATGCCGAAGAGTTCTTCCTTCAGCGATCGGGCGACGGTCTGCAGGTGCTTCGTGCGCTCGGCGAGCTCGGCATGCAGTTCGGAATGGATGTCGGTGGACATGGAATGATTTCTTTGAACGAAACAGGTACGAAAAAGCGGCCACCCCCTCGCAACGAGGGAGCGGCAGACAGACGCTGTGAAGGGACGGTTGCTGCGCTTCCGAGGCTGAAGCGCGCGACTCGAAAAAGTGGCGCGGGCCTCAGGCCGGGCGGAGCAACCTGACCCGGCCATGCGTTGGGAGCGCATGGCGTGCGCAGCGACTGCGCAAGGGAGTGAGGGCAAGGAAGGACATGGACGCGATCCTAGCGACGAGCCGAGGTCGAGTAAAGAATATTTACGCCACGCGTTGCGCGAAGGCCGCCGCTCTGTGGAAGCCGTGCAACAGCCGCGCCGCGCGCCGATAATCCGTGGTTTGCCCGCCGCGTCCCGACGACTGCTTTCCCTTGACGACCACGACACCCTCCGCCCCCTTGCGCATCGAGTTCCCCGAATCGCTTCCCGTCTCCGGCCGGCGCGACGAAATCATGGCCGCCATCCAGGCGAACCAGGTCGTGATCGTCTGCGGCGAAACCGGCTCGGGCAAGACCACGCAGTTGCCCAAGATCGCTCTCGCGCTCGGCCGCGGCAAGATCAACGCCGAGCCGGGCAAGGGCCGGCTCATCGGCCACACGCAGCCGCGGCGCATCGCCGCGAGCTCGGTGGCCAAGCGCATCGCCGAAGAACTGAAGACGCCGCTGGGCGACGTGGTCGGCTTCAAGGTGCGCTTTCAAGACCGCCTGAGCCGCGATGCCTCGGTCAAGCTCATGACCGACGGCATCCTGCTGGCCGAGACGCAGACCGATCCGCTGCTCAAGGCCTACGACACGCTCATCATCGACGAGGCCCACGAGCGCTCGCTGAACATCGACTTCCTGCTCGGCTACCTGCGCGAAATTCTTCCGCGGCGTCCGGACCTGAAGGTGATCGTCACTTCGGCAACCATCGATGCCGACCGCTTCGCGCAGCACTTCGCATCGGCCACCCCGCCGCCGGGCCGCCCCAAGGCGGGGGCGGCCCCCTTGGGGGGCAGCGACGACGCGCAGCGCGGAGCGTGGGGGCCAATGATTCCGGCGCCGATCATCTACGTCTCGGGCCGCACCTTCCCGGTCGAGCAGCGCTACCGCCCCTTCGAGGAATCGCGCGAGCACGACCTGAACGACGCGATTGCAGATGGCGTCGACGAGCTCTGGCGCGATCCGCACAACGCGGGCGACATACTTGTCTTCCTGCCCGGCGAGCGCGAGATCCGCGAGGCGGCCGACCATCTGCGCCGCCACCTGAGCCACCAGCCGCTGTTCCGCGACGCCGAGGTGCTGCCTCTGTTCGCGCGGCTCTCTGGCCCCGAGCAGGACCGCATCTTCGACAGCCACACCGGCCGGCGCATCGTGCTCGCCACCAACGTGGCCGAGACCTCGCTCACGGTGCCGGGCACGCGCTACGTCATCGACACCGGCACGGCGCGCGTCAAGCGCTACAGCTTCCGCAGCAAGGTCGAGCAATTGCTGGTCGAGCCGATCAGCCAGGCCGCGGCCAACCAGCGCGCGGGCCGCTGCGGCCGCGTGGCGAACGGCATCTGCATCCGGCTGTACGACGAGAAGGATTTCCAAGGCCGCCCGCGCTTCACCGATCCGGAAATCCTGCGCTCCTCGCTCGCGGGCGTGATCCTGCGGATGAAGTCGCTGCGGCTGGGTGATGTGGCGCAGTTTCCGTTCCTCGAAGCGCCGTCGCCGCGCGCGATTGCCGACGGCTACCAACTGCTCAACGAACTCGGCGCGGTCGACGACGGGAACGAGCTCACCGCCACCGGCGCCGAACTCGCCAAGCTCCCGCTCGACCCGCGCGTCGGCCGGATGATTCTCGAAGCCCGCACGCGCGGCGCGCTCGAAGAGGTGCTGGTCATCGCCTCGGCCCTCAGCGTGCAGGACGTGCGCGACCGGCCGATGGAAGCGCAGCAGCAGGCCGACCAGGCGCACTCGAAGTTCGACGACGAGAAGAGCGAATTCAGCGGTTACCTGCGCCTGTGGAAATGGATCGCCGACGCGCGCGGCGGCCATGGCGATACGCACAAGCTCAGCAACCGCCAGTACGAGCAGCTGCTGCGCCAGAACTTCATCAACATCCGCCGTGTGCGGGAATGGCGTGACATCCACTCGCAGCTGCTCACCGTGGTCACCGAGCACAAGTGGCGCATCAACGCGGAGCCGGCCGGCTACGAGCCGCTGCACCTGTCGATGCTCGCGGGGCTCTTGGGCAACGTCGGCTGGAAGCTCGAAGACGACGAGGCGTACCTCGGCGCGCGCGGGATCAAGTTCTACAAGCATCCCGGTGCTCACCTGAAGAAGAAGCCGGGCCGCTGGATCGTCGCGGCCGAACTGGTCGAGACAACGCGGCTCTTCGGCCGCGGCATCGCCAACATCGAGCCGCTGTGGCTCGAACAGGTGGCGGGGCATCTGCTGAAGAAGCAGTTGCTCGATCCTCACTGGGAGAAGAAGGGCGCGCAGGTGTCGGCGCTGGAGCGTGCGACCTTGTACGGCCTCGTGGTGTACAGCGGGCGCCGCGTTGATTTCACGAAGGTCGATCCGGTCGCGGCGCGCGAGATCTTCATCCGCGAAGCGCTGGTCGGCGGCCAGTGGGAAAGCAAGTTCCCGTTCCTCACCGCAAACCGCAAGCTGGTGCGCGAGGTCGAAGGCCTGGAGCACAAGGCGCGCCGGCAGGACGTGCTGGTCGATGAAGAGCTGATCTTCGCGTTCTACGACGCGCAACTGCCCGCCGACGTGGCGAGCGGCATCAGCTTCGAGAACTGGTACCGCCATGCCTCCAGGGAGCAGCCGCGCCTGCTGTACCTCACGCGCGACGAGCTGATGCGTCACCAGGCGGCCGGCATCACGACGCAATCATTCCCGCCGACGCTGCGGCTTGGCGGCGTCGATTGCGCCGCGAGCTACCTGCACGAACCCGGTGATGCGAAGGACGGCTTGACGGTCAGCGTGCCGCTCTTCGTGCTCAACCAGGTGAGCGAGGAGCGCTGCGAGTGGCTGGTGACCGGCATGCTCAAGGACAAGATCCAGGCGCTGCTCAAGAGCCTGCCACAGCGCCCGCGCTCGCGGCTGGTGCCGCTGCCCGAATCGGCGGCGAAGCTGGCGGAAGAACTCTCGGCGCCCGAGCTGTTCGGCGCCGGTTCGCTCACCGACGTGCTGCTCAAGCGCGTGCGCGACATGACCAGCATCGACGTGAAGCGCGCCGACTTCAAGCTCGACATGCTGCCGCCGCACCTGTTCATGAACCTGCGCATCGTGGACGAGCACGGCCGTCAGCTCGGCATGGGGCGCAACCTCGGCGCGCTGAAGGCCGAGCTGGGCGCGCAGGCGCGTGGCGCCTTCCAGGCGCTCGCGGGGCTGAATGTGAAGGCATCGCCGGCGCCGAGGGCTGCTGCTGCGGACGAAGGCAAGGCGCTTGCGAAGAGCGCGGCGCCCGAGAAGGCCACGCCCGCGTTGCCCGCCGGCCAGCGCTACACGGCCTGGACCTTCGGCGAACTGCCGGAGCTGATGGAGGTGCGGCGCGGATCGCAGTCGCTCATCGGCTTTCCCGCGCTGCGCGACGAAGGCGACGCAGTGACGATCGAGGTGTTCGACGAGCCCGCCGTGGCCGCCGCGAAGCACCGCGCGGGCCTTCGCCGCCTGTTCGCGCTGCAGCTGAAGGACGCGCTCAAGTACCTCGAGAAGAACATCCCCGACTTGCAGAAGATGGCCGTGGCCTACATGCCGCTGGGCACCTCGGAGGAACTGCGCGCGCAGATCATCGACGTGGCGATCGACCGCGCCTTCCTGCAGGAACCGCTGCCTACCGACGAGTTCGCCTTCAAGCGCCGGCTGGAAGAGGGACGCGGGCGGCTCACGCTGATCGCGAACGAGGTGGCGCGGCTCGCGTCGACCATCCTCGTCGAATACGCCGCTGCCGCGCGCAAGATCAAGGACACCAAGATCCAGCCCGAGGCCGTGCAGGACGCCGCGCAGCAACTGCAGAAGCTCGTCGGCAAGCGCTTCATCGCCGATTCGCCGTGGACGCAACTGCAGCACTTCGCGCGCTACCTGAAGGCCATCGTGCTGCGCCTGGACAAGCTGCGCGCCGACCCCGCGCGCGACGCCTCGAAGCTCGCCGAACTTCGCCCGCAGGAGCAGCGCTATTGGCGCCTCGTAGCCGAGCGCAAGGGCGTGGTGGACGACCGCATGCTCGAGTTCCGCTGGCTGCTGGAGGAGCTTCGGGTGAGCTTCTTCGCGCAGGAGCTGCGCACGCCGCAGCCAGTGAGCGTCAAGCGGCTGGACAAGGCCTGGGCCCAGCTGCAGGCATGAAAAAGCCCGCTGCAAGGCGGGCTTCTTTTCAGTGCAAGGCGGGCGCTATATGCGGCCCATCAGCACCAGGATGACGACGATCAGCACGATGAGGCCGACGCCGCCGCTTGGTCCATACCCCCAGGAGCGGCTGTAACCCCAGCTCGGCAGCGCGCCGATCAATATCAGGATCAGGACGATGAGCAGAATGAACGAGAGGGACATGGTTTTCTCCTGGGACGTTTGTTGTAACGAGCCTTGATGCTCATCGTCCCGGGGCGCGCGAGGCGCCGGAGAGCCGCCCCTTCGGCGGTCAGGGCTGTCCTACCGTAGGCGTCGGCGCTTGGCGCTTGCTTCGTCGGAGAGCAGGAAGTGCATGCCGATGGCGAATGCCAGGAACACGGCGCCCAGCCCGCCGACGATGGCAGCGCCGCCCCAGAGATCGAAGAAGCCATTCAGCCGGGCGTCCTTCGGATCGGCGGGATTGAAGAACACCTCCACGATCTCTCCCTTGTCGTAGGCGGGCGGGCTGCTGCTGCTCGATGGCGTGAACTCGATGATTTCGCCGGACGGCAGCTTGAAGTGCACCATCGGGCGCCATGTGTCCGAGCTGTTGCGGCGCGAACTCTCCACGCGCAGCAAGTCGATCACCTCGCCTTGCGCCCGGCTGGCCGAAGCGATGAACTTCGTGGTGTTCTGGTACAGCAGCCCGGCGCCGACGAGCATCAGCACGCCGACGAGGCCGAAGACGAATTTGATGATGCGGGCGGAGTTCATTGGAGGTGCTTTTCAGCTTCGCACCAGCTCGCTCAACAGGGTGCCAACAGCGGCCAGCACGAGGCCCATCGCCAGGAAACCCACCGCCCACAGCGTGGACACCAGCGCTCGCCGCCAGGGGCGGGTGCGAAAGAAATAGACCGGAATGCCCAGCAGCGGAAACATGCCCGCGAGCAGCGCCGAGCGACCGGGCGGGATCACGCCGCGCGCGAGGCCCTCGGCGCGGCACCACGTGTAGCAGAGCGCAGAAATCAGGACCGCATGCGCCACGTCGAGTGCGCTGTAGCCCTTGCCGCGCAGCGGCGGCATGAAGGCGTCGGCCACGCCAACGATGAAGAACGAGAGGCCCAGCGCCAGCAGGATCCAACGGGGCCGGTTCATCGTCATCGCGGCGCCTGGATCCTCGTGTCCGCTGTCAGAGCTTCGCGAGCCGGTCCAGCGCGGCGACGAGCGTCTCGTCCTTCTTGGCGAAACAGAAGCGCACCACGCGCTGGTCGAAGCCGTTGCCGTAGAACGCGGACAGCGGAATCGCCGCAACGCCGATCTCGCGGGTGAGCCACAGGCAGAAGTCGGCCTCGGAGAGATCGCTCACGGCCGAGATGTCCACGCACTGGAAGTAGCTGCCTTCGCTGCGCAGTAGCTTGAAGCGCGTCTTCTCTGCCAGGCCCGCGGCGAAGAGATCGCGCTTGCGCTGGTAGAACGCCGGCAGTTCGAGATACGGCTTCGGCTCGGCCATGTACTGCGCGAGCGCATGCTGCATCGGCGTGTTGACGGTGAACACGTTGAACTGGTGCACCTTGCGGAACTCGGCCATCAGCGGGGCGGGCGCGGCCACGTAGCCGACCTTCCAGCCGGTCACGTGGTAGGTCTTGCCGAAGCTGCTGACGATGAAGCTGCGCGCCGCCAGGCCCGGAAAGCGGGCCACGCTTTCGTGGCGCGCGGCATCGAACACCATGTGCTCGTAGACCTCGTCGGCAATCACGAACACATCGGTCGGAGCGAGCAGTTCCTCGAGCTTGCGCATCTCGGCCTCGGTCCAGACCGTCGCGCTCGGGTTGTGCGGCGTGTTGATGATGATCGCTCGGGTGCGCGGGCTCATCGCCGCTGCAATCTTGTCGAAGTCGGGGCGGAAGGTGCCGGGCACGAGCGGCACACGCACCACGCTGCCGCCGGCCAGATCGATGTTGGGCACGTAGCTGTCGTAGCAGGGCTCCAGCACGATCACCTCGTCGCCCGGCCGCACGATAGCCAGGATGGCGGTGATGATGGCCTGCGTCGCGCCTGCGGTGACGGTGATCTCGGTGCCAGCGTTGTAGCTATGGCCGTAGAGCGCGGAAATCTTGGCGGCGATGGCATCGCGCAGCGCCGGAATACCCGGCATCGGCGGGTACTGGTTGTGGCCCGCGGCCATGGCGGCCGTCACGTCTTCGAGCAGCTTCGGATCGCAGTGGAAATCCGGAAATCCCTGCCCGAGGTTGACCGCGTTCTTCTCGGCGGCCAGCGCCGACATGACGGTGAAGATGGTGGTGCCGACTGCCGGCAGCTTGGTCGTGATTTCGGGCGTGCGTGGGGAAAGCACAGTGCTCATAGCTCGTAGTCTTGTTGATGGCCGCTCAGGGCCTTGGCGATCAGGTTGCGGTCGAGCCGGTCGGACAGCAGTTCGGCGAACTTGAAGACGAAGTTGCGCAGATACGCGCTGCGCTTGAACGCGACACGGGCAATATTCTGGCCGAACACATGGCCCATCGGGCGCACCACGAGATCGGCATTCGACTCGTCGCGCACCGCCATCTCGGCCACGATGCCCACGCCCAGGCCGAGGCGCACGTAGGTCTTGATCACGTCGGAGTCGATGGCTTCGAGCGCGATGCGCGGCGTGAGCTTCTTCTGCGCGAAGGCGTGGTCGATGCGCGTGCGGCCGGTGAACGACGGGTGGTAGGTGATGATCGGCTCGAGCGCCAGGTCCTCGAGCGAAATGCGCTCCTTGGCGGCCAGCGGATGGTCCTTGGGCAGCACCAGCACGTGCTGCCATTCGTAGCAGGGCAGGGTCACGAGTTCGGCGTAGCCGTCCAGCGATTCGGTGGCGATGCCGATCTCGGCGATCTCGTCGATCACCATGCGCGCGACCTGATCGGGCGAGCCCTGGTGCAGGCTCACGTTGACCTTCGGATAAGCCTCGCGCAGGTTGGCCACGGGCACCGGCAGCACGTAGCGCGCCTGGGTGTGGGTGGTGGCGATGGAGAGGGTGCCGCTGTCCTGCGCGCTGAACTGCTCGCCGATGCGCTTAAGGTTGCCCACCTCGCGCATGATCAATTCGATGCTGGCAATGACGTGCTGGCCCGGCTCGGTCACGCGTTTGAGGCGCTTGCCGTGGCGCGCAAAGATTTCGACGCCCAGCTCTTCTTCGAGTTCGATGATGGCCTTGGAAACGCCAGGCTGCGAGGTGTGGAGCGCCTTGGCGGCCTCGGTGAGGTTCAGGTTGCGCCGCACGGCTTCCTGAACAAACTTGAATTGGTGCAGATTCATATCAAATTCCGTCTTATTGCGGAATTCATTATGCCTTCGCAATCTATCGAATTGCCGGGTCTCAGGATTTGGCCGCAATTCTGGCCAGCAATTCGACCAGTTCCGGCTCCTCGCCGACGATGCGGGCGAGCGAGAAATCGACCTGCGGCCACGCCTTGCGGAGGGCGTCGAGCTGAAGCGGCAAATCTTCGCGGGCATGCTTGCCCATGCCAAGGAACAGGGGAACGACGCGGAGGGCGGTGGCGCCATCGGCAATCAGGCCGGCTGCGGCCGAATGGAGATCCGGCGTGGCCAGTTCCATGTATGCGCACACGACGTGGGCTGCGGGGTCGTCTTTCAGAACCCGCGCGGCCACTGCCTCGATGGGTTCGCGCCAGCGCTCATCGCGCGAACCGTGTGCCAGCAGCACGATGCCGCGCATTTCAGCCGCCATGGTCATCTTCGTAGAACCAGCCAGCTGAAGGCCGTCAACGACATCACCGAGTAGATAAGTCCTGGCGCTGCTGCCGTGAGCCATGGCGACCAATTGCTGAGGTTGCCGAGGTAGCCGAACACGTTGTTCAGCAGGAAGAAGCTGATGCCGATCATCACGCCGCCGAACACGTAGGTGGTGATGCCGGCCTGCCGGAAGTGCAGATAGGCGAAGGGAAGGGCGAGCACCACCATCACCAGGCACGACAGCGGATAGAACACCTTGCGCCAGAACTCGATTTCGTAGCGCTGCGCCGTCTGGCCGTTGGCATCCAGGTGGCGGATGTAGTCGAACAGGTCGATCGTGCTCATGCGGTCTGGCCGCAGCAGCGCCACGGACACCATTTCGGCCGTCAGCGAAGTCGGCCAGTCCATCTGCGGGATCTCGGTGGTGACGATGCGGGCCTTGTCTGCGGCGCTGCGCGTGTCGTAGTCCTGCTTCTCGATGTCCGCCAGCGCCCAGTGCCCGTCGAGGATGCGGGCGGACTTGACGACCAGCTGCTTGCTCACATAGCCATTGGCGTCGAACTCGAAGATGCGCGCGTTCTTGAGCGAGCCGTCGCGCGAGATCGACAGCACGTTCACCGCATACGACACGTTGTCGCGCTTCTCCTTGAGCCAGGCGCCCGTGTTGCCCACCAGCGAGTAGGTGCCCTGGTAGCGCGACTTGAGCAACTGCCCGGTGCGCTCAGACAGTGGCGCGATGTAGTCGCCTATGGCAAAGGTGAGGATGACGAAGCCCACGCCGAGCAGCAGCAGCGTGCGGAGTGCCCGCCACGGCCCGAGGCCGCTGGTACGCAGGATGGTGTATTCGGAGCTCTGCGCGAGACGCGCCATCACGAAGATGCAGCCGATCAGCACGGTGATGGGCAGCAACTCGTAGAGGTGGCTCGGAACCAGCAGCGTCACGTAGATCAGCGCCTGCATCGGACCGTAGGCGAGGCTTTCGGGCTTGCCGACGGATTGCAGTTCATCGACGAAGTCGAAGAAGAAGAACAGGCACAGGAAGCCGAGCGTCACGAAGGCCACCGCCTTCAGTGCCTCGACATAGATCAGGCGTCGGATGGTTTTCACGTGGTCGGGTCGATCTTGGAAGGCTGCGGGGCCGCCAGGCCGCCTGCGATCACGCGGCCGGGCTTGCTGCGGCGAGCCCAGTTGTTGTTGCGCAGGCCCAGCCAGGCCACTGCGATCAGGAAGACGCCGCCGTGCAGCAGGAGCATGAAGGTGCCCATGCCGTAGCGGCCGGAGCTGATCCAGCTCTGTCCCAGGTTCAGCAGGTTGTAGTAGATGACGAAGGCGAACAGCGCGAACAGCAGGTTGCCGCTGCGGCCCACACGCGGATTCACGCTTGAGACGGTCAGCGCCAGCAGCACGAAGTTGATGGCCGCCAGCAGCATGCCGATGCGCCAGCCCAGTTCGCCGAGCGCCGCGGTGCTGCGGTCGCGCAGCAGCGACAGCGTGGTGCGGGCGCGCGGCGGGGTGGTGTTGGCCGTGGCGTCGGAGCTGCCGCCGGCGCGGGTGCCGTAGGTCTTGAATTCGCTGATCTTGAGGCCCGAGGTCGGCAGCAGCGGGCGCTCCAGGCGCTGGCCGTTGCTGAGCATCAGGAAGCGGTTGGGGCCCACGTCCTCGATGCGGCCGCTGCGCGCCGAGGTAGTGATCTGCAGGCCGCGCTCGATCGCCCAGATGAAGACGTTGGTGGCAGTGGCGCCGTCCGGCGTGTCCTTGTCGATGAAGAAGACGCGCATGCGGCCCGACGATTCACGGAACTCGCCGGGCGTGACGCGTTCGATGTCGCTGCGCTGCTCGTATTGCTGGCGCATGCCCATGGTCTGCGAGTTGGCCCAGGGCCAGCCCACCAGCGCCATCACGGCGATCAGGATCAGCACCGGCCAGGCGAAGCGGAACAGCGGCTCCACGAAGTCCGCCAGGCCCCGGCCGCTGGAGAACCAGATGACCATCTCGCTGTCGCGGTACATGCGCGAGAGGGTGCCGACGATGGCGATGAACAGGCTCAGGCTCAGGATGGTCGGCATGTAGCCGAGCACCGTATAGGCCATCACTAGGAACACCTCTTGCGGGTTCACACTGCCCTTGGACGCGAGCCCGAGGGTACGGATGAGCATCATGGTCATCACGATGGTGACCAGAACCACGAGGGTCGCTCCGAAGCTGCGCGACAGCTCCTTGCGTAGGGAAGAATGGAATAACATCGTTCGAGGAAAAAAAGGATTATGGACTTTCAACTCAAGCCCCTCACCATCGCCCAGGCCGCAGCCGAAAAATCCGACGTCCTCATCGTGCTCGTCGGCAGCGCGCCCATCGCCTCCAAAGACTCTCTTTCCGTGCTGGCCGCAAGTGCCCGCAAGGCCGGCGATCTGCCCGACAAGGCCGGCAAGCTCCTCTCACTCTACCGTCCCGACGATGTCGTGGCCTCCCGTGTCGTGCTCGCGGCCATCGGCGACGGCAAGCCCGCTTCGGTGCGCAGCGGCGTGATCGCGGCGGTCAACGCGGCCAAGGCCCATCGGCCCAAGCGAGCCGTTGTCGTCTTTGCCCAGCCGGCCGACGGCGCCGCTGTGGCCAGTGCCGTCACGGCGGCGGCCGATGCCAGCTATGTCTACACAACGACCAAGCCGAAGGCCGAGGCGCGCAGCATCCGCCACCTGACCGTCGGCGTGGCCGACGCGGCCGGCGCGAACAAGGCTTTCGACGAGGCTCGCGCCACCGTTCTGGGCATCGAACTGGCCAAGGAGTGGGGCAACCGACCCGCCAACCACGCCACGCCCACGTTGCTGGCCGAAGCCGCCAAAGAACTGGGCAGGCTCTCCAACATCAAGTGCGAGGTGCTCGGGCCCAAGGAAGTCGAGAAGCTGGGCATGGGCTCCTTCGCCGCGGTGGCGCAGGGCTCGTCCGAGCCGCTGCGCTTCATCGTGCTGCGCTACCAAGGCGCGCCCAAGGACCGGGCGCCGGTGGTGCTGGTCGGCAAGGGCATCACCTTCGACACCGGCGGCGTTTCGCTCAAGCCCGCGGCCGAGATGGACGAGATGAAGTTCGACATGTGCGGCGCCGCTAGCGTGCTGGGCACCTTCCGCGCGCTCGGCGAGATCCAGCCGGCGATCAACGTGGTCGGCCTCATCCCTTCGTGCGAGAACATGAACGACGGCAAGGCCGTGAAGCCCGGCGACGTGGTCACCAGCATGAGCGGGCAGACCATCGAGGTGCTCAACACCGATGCCGAGGGCCGGCTCATCCTGTGCGATGCGCTGACCTATGCCAAGCGCTTCGAGCCGACGGCGGTGATCGACATCGCCACGCTCACCGGCGCCTGCGTGATCGCACTCGGCGGCGTGCGCAGCGGCCTGTTCGCGAGCGACGAAACGCTGGCCGGAGCGCTGCAGGCGGCCGGCGAGCAGTCGCAGGATCGCTGCTGGCGCCTGCCGCTCGACGACGAATACGCCGAAGGCCTCAAGAGCAACTTCGCCGACGTGGCCAACATCGGCGGGCGTGCCGGCGGTGCGGTCGTCGCGGCCAAGTTCCTGCAGCGCTTCGTCGGCGACTTCCCCTGGGCGCACCTGGACATCGCTGGCACCGCATGGAAGAGCGGGGCGGCCAAGGGCTCGACGGGGCGGCCGGTGGGGCTGCTGGTGTCCTACCTGACGACGCGCGCGGCCGACAAGGCCGCCATCGCCACGCCCAAGGCCAAGACGAAGGCGGAGCCGAAGGCCCCGGCACGCAAGGCGAAGTCCCCGAAGTGACGGAAATCGGCTTTCACTTCAACGCGCCCGACAAGCTGAACTACGCTTGCCGGCTCGTTCGCAAGGCCGTGAATGCACGGGGCCTGCGGGTGGTGGTGGTCGGCGATGCCGAGGCGCTCGACGCGGTCGATGCCGCGCTCTGGCAACTGTCGCCCGTCGACTTCGTCGCGCATTGCCGCAGCGATGCGCAGCCCCACGTGATGGCCCGCTCGCCGGTGATTCTTGCGTCGGAAGGCGCCGATGCGGCATCGCTGCCGCACCGCGAGATGCTGGTGAACCTGGGCCTCGAAGTGCCCGCCGGTTTCGAGCGCTTCGAGCGCCTGATCGACATCGTGAGCGACGAGGCCAACGACCGGCAGGTCGGCCGCTCGCGCTGGCGCCACTACGCCGACCGCGGCTACACCATCCAGCCACACGACTTCGCAAGGAGCGCTTCCTGACATGGCCAGCACGCTGCGCACGCCGCCCCGGTTCGTCCCCACCCTGACCACGGTACTCGATATCCCTGAGGAGCCCGCGAGTCCCGAGCCGGCCGATGCGCCTGCGCCACAACCCGACCCCGCCAGCGCGGTCGCACTGCCGCCCGCGGTGCAGCTCACGCAGGCTGAAATCGTCAGTCTCGAAGAGCAGCTTTTGCACCGCGTGCTGCAGCGCGTGGACCTCTCTCTCGAAGAGCGATTGAGCGATGCGGTGTCCGCCGCGGTCCAGCAGCAACTCGATGACATGGTGCCGCGCCTGCGCGGTGAAATCGAGGCCGTTCTGCGTGCTTTGGTGATCGAATCCATGGCCGCCGAACTCTCCGAAAACACAGGGTCTACGCCAGCTTCCGGCGCATAAATCCTCGGCTAAACTGCGCCGCAGGTCGGAATGGCGTGAGGGTGCCGCTGGTCCGCGGCGCGAAACTTGCGAGGTCTGCGCGCCCGGATCACACGACCGGTTTTTTATTGTTTTCATCCAAGTTCTGGAGGTTTCCCATGCAATTGAAATGGACTGCGGTCGCACTGGCTGCACTCACGCTGGTGGCTTGCGGCAAGAAAGAAGAAGCTGCTGCACCCGCTGCAACGCCAGCGCCCACGGCGGCTGCCCCCGCACCCGCAGCACCTCCTGCCGATGCACTGGTCGTCAAGATCGGTCACGTCGGCCCGACCAGCGGTCCCATTGCCCACCTCGGTAAGGACAACGAGTTCGGCGCCAAGATGGCCATCGAAGACCTGAATGCCAAGGGCCTCAAGATCGGCGACAAGGTTGCCAAGTTCGTGCTGGTGCCGGAAGACGATGCCGGCGATCCGAAGCAAGGCACCGCCGTCGCTCAGAAGCTGGTCGACGAAAAGGTCAACGGCGTGGTCGGTCACCTGAATTCGGGCACCACCATTCCCGCTTCCAAGCTGTACAGCGATGCCGGCATTCCGCAGGTCTCGCCGTCGGCAACCAACCCCAAGTACACGCGCCAAGGCTTCAAGACCACGTTCCGCGTGGTGGCTGACGACACGCAACTGGGCGGCACGCTCGGCAAGTACGCCGTCGACACGCTCAAGGGCAAGAACATCGCCGTGATCGACGACCGCACGGCTTATGGCCAAGGCGTTGCCGAAGAATTCGAGAAGGCCGCCAAGGCCGCGGGCGGCACCATCGTGGGCCACGAGTTCACCACCGACAAGTCGACCGACTTCAACGCCATCCTGACCAAGCTGAAGGCTGCCAAGCCCGACGTCCTGTTCTTCGGTGGCATGGACGCCGTCGGCGGCCCGATGCTCAAGCAAGTCAAGCAGCTCGGCCTGAACGTCAAGTTCATGGGCGGCGACGGCCTGTGCACCGGCGAACTGCCGAAGCTGGCTGGCGATGCCATCGGCGAAGACATGGTGGTCTGCGCCGAAGCCGGCGGTGTCGATGGCGACTTCAAGCAGCCGCTGGAAGACTTCAAGGCCAAGTTCAAGGCCAAGAACGGCGTCGAAGTGCAGATCTATGCACCGTACGTGTATGACGCGGTCAACGTGCTGGCCGAAGCCATGGTCAAGGCCGGTTCGTCGGATCCGGAAAAGTACCTGCCTGAAGTCGGCAAGCTGCAATACAAGGGCGTGACCGGCCCGATCGCCTTCGACGAAAAGGGCGACATCAAGAACGGCGCGCTGACCTTGTTCACGTACAAGGGTGGCGTGCGCACGCAGATCGCCGTGGTGCGCTGAAGCGCATTGGCAGCCGCGCAATTCGCGCGGCTTGTCTGCTGAAAAAGAAAAGGGCCTTAGGGCCCTTTTTTCATGTGCGTGACCCGTCCTGCCCAGCGTTGACACCTTTCATCAGTGAAAGGAAAAAGCGCAATGGACACAGGCGTCAAGAGAACGCAGCGTGACTACACGATGGCCTTCAAATTGGCTGTCGTCGAGCAAGTGGAAAAAGGGGAGCTGACCTGGGGCCAAGCGCAGAGTCGCTATGGGATCCAGGGCAACTCGACAGTGTTGAACTGGCTGCGCAAGCACGGTCGCCAGGGGTGGGGTCGTGCGGCATCATCGGCGGCTATGCCGATCGACAAGACAGCCATTGCACGGACGCCAGAACAGCGGATCAAGGAATTGGAAACGCAACTGGCCATGGCGCAGGAGAAGGCCCGGTTGTTCGAAGCGGTGCTGGAGGTCCTGAAGAAGGATCACGGCGTGCGTGTCGTAAAAAAGCCTTCGGGCAAGTCCTCGCGCAAGGCCTCGTCCAAGGGCTGAGCGTGACGCGGGCCTGCCACCACATGGGCATCAGCCGTCAGGCGTACTACCAGGGCCAGCACAGGGCCACCCGGCGCCACGAACGCGCCGAAGCGGTGGTGCAGTTGGTCAAGGAACAGCGCATGCGCCAGCCGAGACTGGGTACGCGCAAGCTGCACTACCTGCTGCGTGAGCCGTTGCATCGCCAAGGCATCGAATTGGGGCGTGATGCGATGTTCGACGTGCTGCGCAATGCGCGCCTGCTTGTGGCGAACCGCCGGGCGTACCACAAGACGACGGACAGCCATCATCGCTTTCGCCGCCACCCGAACCTGGTCAAAGCGGGGCCTACGCAGATTCGCGTCACGCGCAGCGAGCAGCTGTGGGTGGCCGACATCACGTACCTGCCCACGGTCGACAAGGTGGTGTACCTCAGCTTGGTCACCGATGCGCATTCCCGCAAGATCGTGGGCTGGCACGTCCATGCCAGCCTGCAGACGGAGGAGGTGGCGCGGGCCCTGAAGATGGCGCTGCGCGAGCGAAAGACGCGCGAGCAACTCGTGCATCACTCTGATCGCGGCATCCAATACTGCTCGAACTACTATCAGGCGCTGCATCGCCGCCATGGCCTGAAGTGCTCGATGACCGACGGCTACGACTGCTACCAGAACGCACTGGCCGAGCGCATCAATGGCATCCTCAAGACCGAATTCCTGCTGAGCCAGCCAGCTGACCTGGCTCAGGCCAGACGACTGGTGGCCGAGTCCGTGCAAATCTACAACCACGAGCGGCCCCATCTGTCGCTCAAAATGCAAACGCCCGATGCTGTGCATCGGGCGTCCGTGGTCGGCTGAGGCCGGCTATTTGGGTGTCAACGCAATTCAGGACGGGTCAGCGCGGCGATCGCGGCAGCGTCAGAGTGCGGCGAGGCCCGAGGGGCGGTCGGTGTTGCAGTACTCGATGAAGGCATCGAGATCCCGGGACTTGTCGAACACGGCGTCGGCACCCAGCGCCTCGCATCGGGCCCGGATGTCCGCAGTCACGTAGTTGCTCAGCACCACGACCCGTTGGGCCTCCGAACGGGTCTTGCAGCCGGCCAGGACGCCCAGGCCGGAGCCTTCTTTCAGGAACAGGTCGACGATCAGGAGTTGCCAGTCATCGGGATGGGCCGCGAGCCAGGCCAGCGCATCCGACTCGGTCTCGGCAAAGCCGACGACCCGGCCATTCACCAGGTCTTCCAGTGCCGGCACCAGGTTGTCTCTGATGGTCTTGTTGTCCTCGACGAGGAACGTGATGAGGGACATGCCTTGGTTTCGCTTTGAGAACCAATAGCGTAGCGTGGCGCACGTGGTCGCAGCGTAGGAGAAGGGAGACGACGGACCGAGGGGCGCAGTTCCTGGCTGATTCAGTCCGAGTCGTTGGTCCGGATCTTTGCCTTGAGCTTTTCGGCCAGCGCGTGGCTCGCGTCGCGCTCGGCGGTCGCCTCGAGGCGCTTCTCGATCTCTTCGCTCAGCGCGGCATTCACCTCGGCCAGTTTCTCGGCGGACTTGGCCAGCTTTTCTTCGAGCTGGTTTGTGTGCTCGATGGCCTGCGCCACCTCGCCGACCTGGATCTCGTCAGGCAGTTCCTGCTCGAGCACCGTGCTCACCACGGCCAGGTTGTCCGATGCCCGCTGCACGTCGGCAGCGACTTCTTCGCTCTTTTGAAGCGTCCTGTCGAGGGAGGTCTTGTCACGCGGCGGCGTTGAGGTCTGTCCGGCCATCGAGGCTCCTTGCGAAAATTTCGCGCTTGAAAGTAAAACCTTTGGATCGTACCGCTGGACGGGAGCGTCGGTGGCTTGACCCTTTATGAAGCAACGTGTCATATGACACTCTGGAACACAAAAAAGCCCAAGTGCTTGTGGCGACTTGGGCTTCTTGCTATCTGCATGTTCGCGAACGGTTACGAACAATCAATCTCTGGCGGAGCAGGCGGGATTCGAACCCGCGGAGGGCTATTAACCCTCACACGCTTTCCAGGCGTGCGACTTAAACCGCTCATCCACCGCTCCTGAGCCCACGATTGTAGCAGTCGCTCAAGCCGGATTCGACGGCTTGCCGGCCTGGACCATGCGCATGGCCGATGCGATGAGTGCTGCCGTCTCGCTCATGTTGCTCGGCACGATCAGCGTGGTCTTGGAATCGGCCGCGACCTTGCCGTAGGCATCGACCGCACGCTCGGCCACCTTGAGCTGCACGGCCTGCTCGCCGCCCGGCTTCTGGATGGCCGCTGCCACGCGTTCGATGGCATCCGCCGTCGCCGTGGCCACCGCGGTGATGGCGGCCGCCTCGCCCTGTGCGTTGTTGATCTGGGCCTGCTTCTCACCCTCGGAGCGGGCAATGAAGGCCTCGCGCTCGCCGGTGGCGATATTGATCTGCTCCTGGCGACGGCCTTCCGATGCCGCGATCAGCGCGCGCTTGCCGCGCTCGGCGGTGATCTGCGCTTGCATGGCCAAGAGGATTTCCTTCGGCGGCGTCAGATCCTTGATTTCGTAGCGCAGCACCTTCACGCCCCAGTTGAGCGCGGCCTCGTCGATGGCGGCCACCACCTGGGCGTTGATGACGTCCCGCTCCTCGAAGGTCTTGTCGAGCTCGAGCTTGCCGATCACGCTGCGCAGCGACGTCTGCGCAAGTTGCGTCACAGCCACGATGTAGTTCGACGAGCCGTAGCTCGCGCGCATCGGGTCGGTCACCTGGAAGTACAGGATGCCGTCGACCTGCAGCTGCGTGTTGTCGCGTGTGATGCAGATCTGGCTCGGCACGTCGAGCGGAATTTCCTTCAGGCTGTGCTTGTAGGCCACCCGGTCAATGAACGGGATCAGGAAATTGGGGCCGGGCGTCATGGTGCCGTGGTACTTGCCCAGGCGCTCGCGCACCCAGGCGTTCTGCTGCGGCACGAACTTGACCGACTGGCTGATGAAGATGATCGCGATGACCAGGATGATGAGGGGGACCGAAAATTCCATGGTGCTCTTCCTTGTTCCGAGTTCTTGAGTTCTGACTGACTAGATCTTGTCGACGACGAGGCGGCTGCCGACCACCTCGACCACGCGGTGCTCGCCCGTCGAAGGCGCATGCCCCGCGCGCTGCACCACCGTCCATTGAGCGCCGCGGTAGCGCACGGTGGCGGTGCCGTCGGAGTTCCATGCATCGACCTGCACGCTCTCGCCGATGTCGAGATTCACGTCGCGGTTGGTGCCGGCGCCCGCTGCCCGCGGGCGCTTGCGCTGGATCGAGTACCAGACCAGTACGGCCCCCACGCCGATCACCGCCGCGACGATCAATTGGGTGATGGTGCCGAAGCCCATATGCGCCGCGATCGCCGCGGCCGCGAAGCCGGCCGCCAGCAGAAGCAGGTAGACCGTGCCCGAGAGCAGCTCGACCACGATGGCGGCTCCCGCGATCAGCCACCAGATGGTGGAATTCGCCATGACAACTCCTCTTTTTTGCTTGTTCGATGCGCGCCATTCTGAGGCATACGGCGTCATGCGCTTGCCTCACGTAGGGGTACTGGCCCCAGGGGAGTGCCTCATGCCGCCATCGCTCGAATGTCTTGCACCAGGCTGACCGAATTCTTCATCTGAATTCCGTACACTTCGCGCCTCATTGCCTGTCCGGAGCCCCGCTCATGAAATTTCGCTTTCCCATTGTCATCATCGACGAGGACTTCCGCTCCGAAAACACTTCGGGCCTCGGCATTCGCGCGCTCGCGCAGGCCTTCGAAAGCGAGGGCTTCGAAGTGCTGGGCGTCACGAGCTACGGTGACCTGAGCCAATTCGCGCAGCAGCAAAGCCGAGCCAGTGCCTTCATCCTGTCGATCGACGACGAGGAATTCACGGTCGGCCCCGATCTCGATCCGGCCGTGCTGAACCTGCGCACCTTCATCGGCGAGGTGCGGCGCAAGAACGCGGACGTGCCCATCTACATCTATGGCGAGACGAAAACCGCGCGCCACATTCCGAACGACATCCTGCGGGAGCTGCACGGCTTCATCCACATGTTCGAGGACACGCCGGAGTTCGTGGCGCGCCACATCATCCGCGAGGCCAAGAGCTACCTGGAAGGGGTGCAGCCGCCGTTCTTCAGGGCGCTGATCGACTATGCGGAAGACGGCTCGTACTCCTGGCACTGCCCGGGCCACTCGGGCGGCGTGGCGTTCTTGAAGAGCCCGGTGGGCCGGATGTTCCATCAGTTCTTCGGCGAGAACATGCTGCGTGCCGACGTCTGCAACGCGGTCGAGGAACTGGGCCAGCTGCTCGACCACACCGGCCCGGTGGCGGCCAGCGAGCGCAATGCGGCGCGCATCTTCAACGCCGACCACTGCTTCTTCGTGACCAACGGCACCAGCACCAGCAACAAGATGGTGTGGCACCACACGGTGGCGCCCGACGACGTCGTGGTGGTCGACCGCAACTGCCACAAATCGATCCTGCACGCGATCATCATGACCGGCGCGATTCCGGTGTTCATGAAGCCCACGCGCAATCACTTCGGAATCATCGGCCCGATTCCCAAGAGCGAGTTCGAGCAGAGCGCCATCAAGGCCAAGATCAAGGCCAACCCGCTGCTGGCCGACGTGGACCACGAGAAGGTCAAGCCGCGCGTGATGACGCTGACCCAGTCGACCTACGACGGCGTGATCTACAACACCGAGACCATCAAGAACATGCTCGATGGCTACGTCGACACGCTGCACTTCGACGAGGCCTGGCTGCCGCACGCCGCTTTCCACCCGTTCTATGGTGCCTACCATGCGATGGGCAAGCGCCGCGTGCGTCCGAAGGAATCGCTGGTGTTCGCCACGCAGTCCACACACAAGCTGCTGGCCGGCATCAGCCAGGCGAGCCACGTGCTCGTGCAGGACTCGCAGAATCGGGCGCTCGACCGTGACCTCTTCAACGAGGCCTACCTGATGCACTCGTCCACCAGTCCGCAGTACGCGATCATCGCGAGCTGCGACGTGGCGGCCGCGATGATGGAGCCGCCCGGCGGCACCGCACTGGTGGAGGAGAGCATTCTCGAAGCGCTCGACTTCCGCCGCGCCATGCGCAAGGTCGAGGAAGAGTTCGGCAAGGACGAGTGGTGGTTCAAGGTCTGGGGCCCCGAAAAGCTCGTCGACGAAGGCATCGGCCGCGCCGACGACTGGATCATGAAGGGCGAGAAGGACGGCAAGCCCAAGAACAAGAAGAGCCCGCGCAACTGGCACGGCTTCGGCGACCTGGCCGATGGCTTCAACATGCTCGACCCGATCAAGTCGACCATCGTGACGCCCGGCCTCGACCTCGAAGGCAACTTCGCGGAGACCGGCATTCCCGCGAGCGTGGTGACCAAGTTCCTCGCCGAGCATGGCGTGATCGTGGAGAAGACCGGCCTGTACAGCTTCTTCATCATGTTCACCATCGGCATCACCAAGGGCCGCTGGAACACGCTGCTCACGGCGCTGCAGCAGTTCAAGGACGACTACGCGCGCAACCAGCCGATGTGGCGCATCCTTCCCGAGTTCTGCCAGCAGCACCCGGGCTACGAGCGCCTGGGCCTGCGCGACCTGTGCCAGCACATCCATCAGCTCTATGCACGCTACGACGTGGCGCGCCTGACGACCGAGATGTACCTGAGCGACCTCACGCCGGCCATGAAGCCGAGCGACGCCTTCGCCCACATCGCGCACAGGAAGACCGAGCGCGTGGAAATCGACGAGCTCGAAGGCCGCATCACGACCAGCCTGATCACGCCGTACCCGCCGGGCATTCCGCTCCTGATTCCGGGCGAAGTGTTCAACAAGAAGATCGTCGATTACCTGAAGTTCTCGCGCGAATTCAACCTGCAGTGCCCGGGTTTCGAGACCGACATCCACGGCCTCGTGGCGCGCATCGACGAGACGGGCAAGAAGCGCTATTACGCCGACTGCGTGCGCAAGGCCGGCTGATCAATCAGAGTCAGGAGTGCGGGGCGTCTTCGCGCACCCGCATGAAGCGCGCGAACCGCGGCAGACCGCTGGCATTCGTGCCGTTGAAGCGGTAGGTGACCCAGGCGCCGATGGCGGGCGGGTTCTCGCGCTCGGCATCGGTCAAGCCGCTGCCGAGCTTGAAGCGTTTGCCCTCGGGCGTCTCGACGACGAGGGCCCCGAGCCGGTGGCTGTTGCGGCCCTTGCCGGTCACGTGGCCGACCACGCGGGCTTCGGCATCGTCGTAGGGCTTGACCTTGAGCAGGTCGTTGTTGCGCTCGCCACGGTAGGGCGAGCTGCCGCGATGCAGCATCAAGCCTTCGCCGCCCATCTTCACCGTCTTGTCCAGCAGGGCCTGCAGCTCGGCGTGCGTGGTGGCGCGTTCCTGCGGCACGAGCACGACCCACGGCGCATCGGTGATCGGGAGCAGCTTGCGGAGAGCCGCCAATCGGGCGGTGAAGTCGCCGGGCTGCGCCGGCATGTCGAACACCATGAAGCGCATCTCGCGCCAGGCGACATCATTCGGCGTCTGGCTGCGCGCGGTGGAGACCGCATGCGAGAAGCGACCGCGACCGGCCCACAACTCGCCGTCGAGCTGTTGCTTGGGCAGCGATGCGATGAACCATGCGGGTGCCGCAACGGGCTCGCCACCGCGCGTCCAGAGCTGCTTGCCGTCCCAGTAGCCGCGCACGCCGTCGTATTTCTCGCTGACCCAGTAATCGGCCAACGACATGCTGGGGCGGTAGACATCGGCCAGCATCAGCGAGGGCGCGGCGTTGCGCGCAAGCGCTGGTTGGACCAGGGCCAGGCCCAGGGTCGCGAGCAAAAGGAAGCGTCGGTTCAGCACGATGCTATGGAATGAATAGCGGGATAGCGAAAACGGCCGCAGGGCGGCCGCTTGCCGGGTCCAACGGACCTTATTCGGCCATGCCCCCGACGACGTTGCTGAAACCGCCGTCCACGTAGGTGATCTCGGCCGTCACGCCGCTCGCCAGGTCGCTCAGCAGGAAAGCGGCGACGTTGCCCACCTCCTCAATGGTCACGTTGCGGCGGATCGGCGAGGCGTCGGCCACGGCCGCCAGCATCTTGCCGAAGCCCTTGATGCCGCTCGCGGCCAGCGTCTTGATCGGGCCCGCGCTGATGCCGTTCACGCGCATGCCCTTCGGGCCGAGCGACGAGGCGGTGTAGCGCACCGAGGCTTCGAGTGAGGCCTTGGCCAGGCCCATGGTGTTGTAGTTGGGCAGCGCCCGCTCGGCGCCCAGGTAGGTCAGCGTGAGCAGCGCCGACTTGTCGTTGAGATAGGGCAGGGCCGCCTTGGCCATGGCCGGGAAGCTGTACGCGCTGATGTCGTGCGCGATCTTGAAGCCTTCGCGCGAGAGGCCGTCGAGGAAGTCGCCGGCGATGGATTCGCGCGGGGCGAAGCCGATGCTGTGCACGAAGCCGTCGAACTTCGGCCAGGTCTGGGCGAGGTCGGCGAAGAGCTTGTCGATCTGCGCGTCGTCGCTCACGTCGCAGTCGAAAATCAATTTCGAGTCGAAGTCTGCGGCATATTCGGTGATACGGTCCTTGAATCGCTCGCCGACATAACTGAAGGCGAGTTCCGCGCCTTGTTCGTGGCACGCCTTGGCGATGCCGTAAGCGATCGAGCGATTGCTCAACACGCCGGTGATCAACAGTTTTTTGCCGGAAAGAAAGCCCATGAAATTGCCTTGTGAAAATCTTGGGCAGAATTCTCGCATGCGGTTTCTCCGGGTCGGTTGGTTGTTGGTGTGTGCGGTTCCCGCGTGGGCTGCGCATGGATATGCACTTTGGGACGACCTGAAGTACGCCCCCGGCTTCACCGCCTTCGACTACGTCAACCCCGATGCGCCCAAGGGCGGCGAACTGCGCCTGGTCAGCAACCTGCGCGTTTCCACCTTCGACAAGTACAACCCGTTCACCATCAAGGGCTCGGCACCGGCTTACCTCGACAGCCTGATCTTCGAGACGCTGCTGGCCGGCTCGATGGACGAAACCGCTTCAGGCTACGGCCTGCTGGCAGAAGACGTGGCGGTCGCCCCCGACCGCCTCAGCGTGACTTTCCGCCTCCGGCCCGAGGCGAAGTTCCACAACGGCAAGCCGGTCGAGGCGGCCGACGTGAAGCACAGCTACGACACGCTGATCGGCCCCTTCACTTCGCCGGGCTACAAGACGCTGCTGCAGGAGGTCGATGGTGCCGATGTGATCGATGCCCGCACGATCCGCTTCCGCTTCAAGACGCCGAACCGCGAATTGCCGCTCACCGTGGGCAGCTTGCCTGTCTTCAGTCGCGATTGGGGCATGGAGAACGGCAAGGCCAAGCCTTTCGACCAGGTGGTGATGGACATCCCCATCGGCAGCGGTGCCTACAAGATCGGGCCCGTGCGTTTCGGCAAGGACATCACCTACGTGCGCGACCCGGGCTATTGGGGCCGCAGCCTTGCGGTGAATCGTGGCAGCTACAACTTCGATCGCATCACGGTCAAGATCTACAAGGACAACACGGCCCGCCTCGAGGCGCTGAAGGCCGGCGAGTTCGACATGATGAGCTTCTACTCGGCCGGCGACTGGGCGCGGCGGGTCACCGGCAAGCGCTTCGATAGCGGCGAGCTCATCAAGCACGAGTTCCAGCACAAGAAGCCCGCGGGCTTCCAGAGCTACGTGCTCAACAGCCGCCGGGACAAGCTCAAGGACCCACGCGTGCGCGAAGCGCTCGGGCTGGCGCTGGACTACGAGTGGATGAACCGTCAGATGTTCTACGGCGGCTATCCGCGCGTGAAGGACCTGTTCGGCAACACCGACTGCGAAGCGCAGGGCCTGCCTTCGGCGGAGGAAAAGGCCTTGCTGGAGCGCTGGCGCGGCAAGATTCCAGACGCCAGCTTCGGTCCGATGTACACGCCGCCCACGACCGAGGGTGCGGACCACTCGCTGCGCAACAACCTGCGCCGCGCGCGCGAGTTGCTCAAGGAAGCTGGCTGGGAGTACCGCGACGGCGCGCTGCGCAATGCGAAGGGCGATGCCATGACGCTCGAGTATCTGGACAGCAGGGAAGGCGGCGTGCGCACGGTGTCGCCGTGGGTCCGCAATCTCGAAAAGCTCGGCATCACGCTCAATTTCTCGTCTGTCGATTTCGCGCTCTACCAAGAACGGCTGGATCGGTTCGAGTTCGACATCACAACCATCAATTTCCCCGGCACCAACAACCCGGGCCAGCAACTGCTCGAAATTTTCGGCAGCAAGGCCGCCAAGACGGAGAGCTCGGGCAACTACATGGGCGTGTCCACGCCGGCGGTCGATGCCTTGCTCAAGGACATCGTCGATGCCGACACCAAGGCCGAGCTGCTGCCCGCCTGCCGGGCGCTGGACCGGGTCATCATGCACAGCCACTACCTGATTCCTCAATGGACGCTGAGTTCGCACCGTGTCGTGTACGACGACTGGCGACTGGCGTTCAAGGCGCCGATGCCGCCGTATGCCGCGGCCGAGGGCTGGATCATGGGCACCTGGTGGGCCAAGCCGCCAAAGAAGCCATAGAAGAGAAGGAACGCCGCCATGCTCTCCTATGTTCTCAAGCGACTGCTGCTGTTCATTCCCACGCTGCTGGGCGTGCTCCTGGTCACCTTCCTCGTCATCCAGTTCGTGCCCGGTGGGCCAGTGGAGCAATACCTGGCCGAGGCGAAAACCGCGGGCGTCGGTGGCGGGGGCGGTGGTTTCGAGTCGGGCGGCGGCTCCTACCGGGGTAACCAGGGCGTCGATCCCAAGCGCCTGGAGCAGATCAAGGCGCTGTACGGCTTCGACAAGCCACCGCACGAGCGCCTCTGGCTGATGCTCGGGCAGTTCGTGCGCTTCGACCTGGGCAAGAGTTTCTTCCAGAACAAGGACGTGTGGACGCTGATCCTCGAAAAGCTGCCCGTATCGATCAGCCTCGGCCTCTGGACCTTCTTCATCAGCTACGGCGTGGCGGTGCCGCTGGGCGTGGCCAAGGCGGTGCGCGCTGGTTCGCGCTTCGACCTCATCACCACACTCATCGTGCTGATCGGCTATGCCATTCCGGGCTTCGTGCTGGGTGTGGCGCTGCTGGTGATCTTCGGGGGGCAGCTGCAATGGTTTCCGCTACGCGGGCTGACTTCCTCGAACTGGGACGAACTCAGTTGGGGCGCCCGCATCGTCGACTACCTCTGGCACATCACCTTGCCGGTCACGGCCATGGTGCTCGGCAGCTTCGCGGTGACGGCCATGCTGACCAAGAACTCGTTCCTCGAGGAGATCCGAAAGCAATACGTGCTGACCGCGCGCGCCAAAGGGCTGGGCGAGCGGCAGGTGCTCTGGAAGCACGTGTTCCGCAACGCGCTCATCCCCATCATCACCGGGCTGCCGGCTGCGTTCATCGGCTCGTTCTTCGCGGGATCGCTGCTCATCGAGACGCTGTTCTCGCTCGACGGCCTGGGTCTGCTGGGCTACGAAAGCGTGATCCGCCGCGACTACCCCGTGGTGCTGGGCACCCTCTATATCTTTACGCTGATCGGCCTGGTGACCAAGCTGATCTCCGATCTCTGCTACGTCTGGGTGGACCCGCGTGTCAAATTCGACTGAGACGGCCCCGCACATCTCGCCCGGCCGCCGCGCCTGGATGCGCTTCAAGCGCAACCGGCTCGGTTACTGGAGCCTGGTGATCTTCACGTTCATGGTGGTACTGAGCCTCTTTGCCGAGGTGCTGTCCACCGACAAGCCGCTGATCGTGCGCTATCAGGGCCAGACCTATTTCCCCGTGCTGCGCGACTATTCCGAGAAGACATTTGGCGGCGACTTCGAGACGCCGGCCGACTACCTTGACCCCTTCATTCGCGACCGGATCACAGCCGGCGACAACTGGGCGGTCTTTGCGCCCAACACCTACGGTGCCAAGACGCTCAACTACTTCGCGAAGGCCCCGAGTCCGGCGGCGCCCTCGGCCGACAACTGGCTCGGCACCGACGACCGCGGCCGCGACCTGCTGGCCCAGCTGATCTACGGCTTTCGCGTGAGTGTGCTGTTCGCGCTCGCGCTCACGGTCATCGGCACGGTGCTGGGCGTGGCGGCGGGCGCGGTTCAGGGCTACTTCGCGGGGAGGATCGACCTCGCGTTCCAGCGCTTCATCGAGATCTGGGGCTCGATGCCGGAGCTCTACCTGCTGATCATCTTCAGCGCCATCTTCAAGCCGAGC
Organism: Variovorax paradoxus EPS; assembly: GCF_000184745.1. Classification (NCBI taxonomy): domain Bacteria; kingdom Pseudomonadati; phylum Pseudomonadota; class Betaproteobacteria; order Burkholderiales; family Comamonadaceae; genus Variovorax; species Variovorax paradoxus. The sequence continues at coordinate 3,051,111 of NC_014931.1, forward strand.
GTGACGCTGCTGCTCATCCTGCTGAGCCTCTTCGGCTGGATGGCCCTGTCGGACTACGTGCGCGCCGAGTTCCTGCGCAACCGCCAGATGGATTACGTGCGCGCCGCGCGTGCGCTCGGCGTCAGCAACCTGCAGATCATGTGGCGCCACATCCTGCCGAACAGCATGGTGCCTGTCGTCACTTTCCTGCCGTTTCGCATGAGCGCGGCGATTCTGGCGCTGACCTCGCTCGACTTTCTCGGCCTCGGGGTGCCGCCCGGCACGCCGTCGCTGGGCGAATTGCTGAACCAGGGCAAGTCGAGCATCGACGCCTGGTGGATCTCGCTGTCGACCTTCGGCGTGCTCGTCATCACGCTCATGTTGCTGACTTTCATGGGTGACGCGCTGCGTGATGCGCTCGATCCGCGGAAGGCGGACAAGTGAGCGACATGAACCCAAATACAAAAAAGCCCTTGCTCGACGTGACCGGCCTGCGGGTCTCCTTCAGCGGCAAGGAAGTCGTACACGGCATCGACTTCCAGATTGCCGCGGGCGAAAAACTCGCGCTGGTGGGTGAATCGGGCTCGGGCAAGACCGTCACAGCGCTGTCGCTGCTGCGCCTCGTCCAGAACGCCGACCTCGCGGGCGTCGCGCGGCTCTTCGGCCCCGAATCCTCGCAGGGCGCACGTGACCTGCTGTCGATTCCCGAGCGCGAGCTGCGCGGCATCCGCGGCAAGGAGATCGCGATGATCTTCCAGGAGCCGATGACCGCCCTCAACGCGCTCTACAGCGTGGGCGACCAGATCGCCGAGGTGCTGGAGCTGCACGAAGGGCTGTCCGCCCGCGCGGCGCAAGCGGCAGCCGTCCAGCTGCTGGCCGACACCGGCATTCCGGAGCCCGCGCGGCGGGCGAGGTCGTTCCCGCATCAGCTCTCGGGCGGCCAGCGCCAGCGCGCCATGATCGCCATGGCGCTCGCCTGCAAGCCGCGCCTCCTGCTGGCCGACGAACCGACCACCGCGCTCGACGTCACGGTGCGCGCGCAGATCCTCGAACTGCTCGCGGAGTTGCAGCGCAAGTACGGCATGGCCGTGCTGCTGATCACCCATGACCTGAACCTCGTGCGCCGTTTTGCCGACCGCGTGGCGGTGATGGAGAACGGCCACATCGTCGAGCACGGCGCCGTGGCCACGGTCTTCGACGCCCCGCAGCACGCCTACACCCACAAGCTGATCGACAGCCATCCGGAGCGCGACGTGGCGGCGGTGGCGGCGCAGGCAGACGCAGCCCCTCTGCTCGAAGCCAAGGCCCTGCGAGTGAGCTATCCGGTGCCGAGGCCGGGCTTTGCCGGGTGGTTCCGCAAGGGCGAATTCATTGCGGTGCGGGGCGCCGATTTCCGCATCGTGCCGGGCGAGACGCTGGGTGTGGTCGGCGAGTCGGGCTCGGGCAAATCGACACTGGCGCTCGCGGCGCTCGGGCTGCTGAAGCATCGGGGCGAGCTGAAGGTGGACGGCAAGGGGTGGGCGGTCGATCGCGCATCGGACCTGGCGCTTCGCCGCACGATGCAGGTGGTGTTCCAGGACCCGTTCTCCTCGCTCTCGCCGCGCATGACGGTCGAGCAGATCGTGGGGGAGGGCCTGCGCGTCCACGCACCGGAACTCGACACGAAGGCGCGCAGGGCTCGCTCGCTCACTGCGCTGGCGGACGTGGGGCTGACCGAGGCGCAGTTTCCCGCGCTGCTCGACCGCTATCCGCACGAGTTCTCGGGCGGCCAGCGGCAGCGGCTCGCGATCGCGCGCGCCTTGATCGTCGATCCGCAACTGCTGGTGCTCGACGAGCCGACCAGCGCGCTCGATGTGACGATCCAGAAGCAGGTGCTGGGCCTGCTGCAGCGCCTGCAGCGCGAGCGGGGACTGAGCTATTTGCTGATCACCCATGACGTCGAGGTGATCCGCGCCATGGCGCACCAGGTCATCGTGATGAAGGACGGGGCGATCCTCGAGACCGGGACTGTCGAGCGCGTGCTGGATGCGCCGGAGCATCCCTATACGCAGAAACTGGTGGCCGCCGCGCTGCTGGAATAAAACGAAAAGAGAAGAAGAAATGTCGGTAAACGGACAGGACCGCCGCGGCGCCTGGCGCGCAGCGCTGGCCTGCATGGTCACGCTGGCGGTGGCGATGGGGCTCGGGCGATTCGCCTTTACGCCGATGCTGCCCATCATGCTGGGCGAGGGAAAACTGGAACTGGCCGGGGGCGGGGTGCTGGCGTCGCTCAATTACCTGGGCTACTTCCTTGGAGCGGTGAGCTGCGCGGCCATCGGGATCAAGGCGTCGAGCATGGTCCGGGGCGGGCTGGCCGCGACGGCGGCCTTGCTGATCGGCATGGGCCTGCTCCACAGCTTCACGGGCTGGGGCATCCTGCGGGCGGCGGCGGGTGTGATGAGCGCCTGGGTCTTCGTGTTCGCCTCGGGCTGGGGCCTGCGGCGGCTGGCTGAAACGAATTCGCCGATGCTGGCCGGCGTGATCTATACGGGGCCGGGCATTGGGATCGCCATGACCGGGCTGCTCGGCGGCGCGTTGGGGCGCTGGGGTTCGGAGGTGGGGTGGATCGGGCTGGGCTTGCTGGCCGTGGTGCTCATCGCGATCATCTGGCGCGTGTTCGATGATGGTGAAGCCGCGCAGGGCAGCGGCACGAAGACGCCTGTGGCCGCAAGCAGCGCCATGGCGTCAGGCGCGGATCGCAGCGATGCGATCTGGCTGGTGGCGCTCTATGGGCTGGCAGGCTTCGGCTACATCATCACGGCCACCTTCCTGCCCGTGATCGCGCGCCAGGCGCTGCCCGAATCGTCCTGGCCCGACTTCTTCTGGCCGCTGTTCGGCGCGGCCATCATTCCCGGCGCGTTGATCGGCGCTCGCGCGCCCACCCATTGGGACAACCGGCTACTGTTGGCGGCCGCTTATGCGCTGCAGGCGCTCGGCGTGGTGCTCTCCGTGGCTTGGCCCACGATCGGCGGGTTCGCGATGGGCAGCCTGCTGCTTGGGATGCCGTTCACCGCGATCACGCTTTTTGCCATGCGAGAGGCGCGCCGGCTGCGCGGCAATTCAGCTGCAGGGCTGATCGGCTACGCCACGGCGTCCTACGGGGTGGGGCAGATCATCGGACCGCTGTTTGCGGCGCCGCTGGCCCAGCGCACCGGCTCCTTCGAGCAGCCGCTGCTGGTTGCGGCGGCGGCACTGGCCCTCGGCGCGGTGCTGTTTGCGGTGGTCTGGTCGAAATCTCGCCGTTTGAATGCTGGCTGAGCACCAAAGCCCCTTCATTTATCACACGAATAGCATATAATTCGAGGCTCACGACCAAACGGGCGGGTACCAACCGCCCGTTTTTTTGGTCTATGCATTCTTGATCATTCGTTACGTTCGCTGAGAACGCGGCATTCGTGCATTGGCGGATATCGCGAATTCGGCGAATTGAGTATTTAAAAGGCACTTTCGAACACGTGGCATTGCAGCAAATAGTGGAACAAACCGTGGCCGGTCTTGGCTACGACCTGGTCGAGATCGAACGCTCGGCCGGGGGATTGCTGCGCGTGACGATTGATTTGCCTTGGACGGCCCCCACCTCCGAAGCTGTGGCGGCCGGTGTGCCAGAGCCCTTCGTGACGGTCGAAGACTGCGAGAAGGTGACGCGGCAACTGCAATTCGCGCTCGAGGTCGATGGTGTCGATTACAAGCGGCTCGAGGTGTCCTCGCCCGGTATCGACAGGCCGTTGCGCAACGAGCAGGATTTCGAGCGTTTCGTGGGTTCGGTGATCGACCTCACGCTCAAGGCGCCCATGGGCGCGGCGGCGGCGGGCCAGGTGTCCGCCACCCGCAAGAAATTTCGCGGCACGCTGGAGCGTGCTGAAAAGGCAGAAGGGGCTGACGCAGCCCCGGGCTGGCAAATCGTCTGGAGCGATGCGCCCAAGCCCAAGCCGGGTCAAAAAGTGAGCAAGAAGCGCGCGCCTGCACCGTTGCATGCGTTGGGCTTCGTATTGGACGAGCTGCGCGATGCGCGGCTCGCGCCGATTGTGGATTTCAAGGGCCGCAAGGCCAAAACCCAACCGGGTTTTTCGGACATTGACGACGGAACGAACGTTCCTGACTGACAAGAGGAGTGGTGGCATGAATCGCGAAATGTTGATGTTGGTGGATGCGATCTCGCGCGAGAAGAACGTCGAACGTGACGTCGTCTTCGGCGCGGTCGAATCCGCACTGGCGCAAGCCACCAAGAAGCTCCATCAGGGCGATGTGGACATCCGCGTCGCCGTCGATCGCGACAGCGGCGACTACGAAACCTTCCGCCGCTGGCACGTCGTTCCCGACGAAGCCGGCCTGCAGCTGCCCGACCAGGAAATCCTCCTGTTCGAAGCCAAGGAAGAAATGTCGGACATCGAAGTCGGCGAGTACATCGAAGAAGCGGTGGACTCGGTGCCGATCGGCCGCATCGGCGCCATGGCCGCCAAGCAGGTCATCCTGCAGAAGATCCGCGACGCCGAGCGCGAGATGCTGCTCAACGACTTCATGTCGCGCGGCGACAAGATCTTTGTCGGCACCGTCAAGCGCCTGGACAAGGGCGACATCATCGTGGAGGCCGGCCGCGTCGAAGGGCGCCTGCGCCGCAGCGAGATGATCGCCAAGGAAAACCTGCGCAATGGCGACCGCGTGCGGGCCATGATCATGGAAGTCGACCTGACGCTGCGCGGCGCGCCGATCATCCTGTCGCGCTCGGCGCCCGAATTCATGATCGAGCTGTTCCGCCAGGAAGTGCCCGAAATCGAACAGGGCCTGCTCGAAATCAAGAGCTGTGCCCGTGACCCGGGGTCGCGCGCCAAGATCGCCGTGCTCTCGCACGACAAGCGCGTCGACCCGATCGGCACCTGCGTCGGCGTGCGCGGCACCCGCGTCAACGCTGTCACGAACGAACTCGCCGGCGAGCGCGTCGACATCGTGCTGTGGAGCGAAGACCCGGCCCAGTTCGTGATCGGCGCCCTGGCGCCAGCGAACGTGTCCTCGATCGTGGTGGACGAAGAAAAGCACGCCATGGACGTGGTGGTCGACGAGGAAAACCTCGCCATCGCCATCGGCCGCGGCGGCCAGAACGTGCGCCTGGCTTCCGACCTCACCGGTTGGAAGATCAACATCATGGACGCCAACGAGTCGGCCCAGAAGCAGGCGACCGAAACGGATGCCAGCCGCAAGCTCTTCATGGAAAAGCTCGACGTCGACGAGGAAATCGCCGACATCCTGATCGCCGAAGGCTTCAACAGCCTGGAAGAAGTCGCCTATGTGCCGATTTCCGAAATGCTCGAGATCGAAGCATTCGACGAAGACACGATCAATGAGCTGCGCTCGCGTGCCAAGGATGCGCTGCTGACCATGGAAATCGCCAAGGAAGAGGGCGTCGAGACCCAGTCGTCGGTATCGCAGAACCTGCGCGACCTCGAAGGCCTGGACCCCGAGCTGATTCCCAAGTTGGCCGAAGCGGGTGTGAACACCCGTGACGACCTCGCCGACCTCGCGGTCGATGAACTCACCGAGATCACCGGCCACAGCGCCGATGACGCCAAAGCCCTCATCTTGAAAGCCCGCGAACATTGGTTCGCCGGCCAAGAGTGATGGTCATGGAGGCACGAAACCAATATGTCCAGTACCACTGTCGCCGAGTTCGCGAACGAGCTCAAGAAGACTCCCGAAACCTTGCTTGACCAGCTCAAGAGCGCAGGCGTGCCCAAAGCGGCGCCCACCGATGCACTCACCGAGGCTGACAAGCAGCGCCTGCTCGGCTTTCTCAAAGCCAGCCATGGCACCGCCGAGCCCGAGCGCAAGAAGATCACGCTGACCAAGAAGTCGACCAGCGAGATCAAGCAGGCCGACGCCACCGGCCGCGCCCGCACCATCCAGGTGGAAGTGCGCAAGAAGCGCACCTTCATCCAGCGCGACGAAGGCCACCCGGCCGAGCCCGTGCAGCAAACCGCCGAGGCGCCTGCCGCCGCGCCGGCCGCACCCCACGTGGACGAGGCCGAACTGGCCCGCCGCGAGGAAGAAGCGCGCCGCCAGGCCGAGCTGATCCGCCGCCAGGAAGAAGAACTGGTCGAGAAGCGGCGTCTCCGCGAAGAAGCCGAAGCCCGTGAACGCGAGCAGGCCGAGAAGGCCGAGCGTGCCGAACAGGCCGAGCAGGAAGCTGCACGCATCGCCGCCGAAAAGAAGGCTGCCGCCGAAGCCGCTGCTGCGCCCGCGAAGGAAGCCGCCAAGCCGGTCGAAGCGCCTGCTGCAGTCGCCGCGGCCGCCGCTGCGGAACAGCAAGCCGCCGACACCAAGCTGGCCGCCCAGACCGCCGCCACGCAAGCCAAGGAAGACGCGAAGGCCAAGGCCGCCGCCGAATCGAAGGCCCGTGCCGACGAGGAAGCCGCCCGCGCCAAGGACCTGGACGAGCGTCGCCGCAAGGCCCTCGCCGAGGCCGAAGCCATCCGCGCCATGATGAATGCACCGGCCCGCGTGCTGGTGCCGCACAAGGCGCCCGAGAAGCCGCAGCCCGAGAAGGCCGCGGTCAAGGGCACGCTGCACAAGCCGGCCACGCCCGCAGCGCGTCCTGGTGCGCCAGCCGCACCGGGTGCTGCTGCAGCCCCTGGCGCCGCAGCCGGCGCTGGCAAGGAAGTCAAGTCGGCCAAGCTCTCGTCGAGCTGGGCGGGCGATCCTGCCAAGAAGAAGGAAATCAAGACCCGCGGCGATGCCAGCGGTGGTGTCGGTCGCGGCAACTGGCGCGGAGGCCCACGCGGCCGTCGCGGCAACGACCGCGGCGGTCATGAAGAGCACACGCCGGCCGCACCGGTCGAGGCGCGCATCCTGGAAGTGCATGTGCCCGAAACCATCACGGTGGCCGAGCTCGCGCACAAGATGGCCGTGAAGGCCGGCGAAGTCATAAAGCAATTGATGAAGCTGGGCCAGATGGCGACCATCAACCAGTCGCTCGACCAAGATACCGCCATGATCCTGGTGGAGGAAATGGGTCACAACGCAGTGGTTGCCGCACTGGACGATCCGGAAGCCTTCACCGACGAGGACGTGTCGGCGCAAACGGCGGAAGCCCTGCCGCGCGCACCGGTCGTGACCGTCATGGGTCACGTCGACCACGGCAAGACCTCGCTGCTCGACTACATCCGCCGCGCCAAGGTCGCAGCGGGCGAAGCCGGCGGCATCACGCAGCACATTGGTGCCTACCACGTTGAAACCGAACGCGGCATGGTGTCGTTCCTCGACACTCCGGGTCACGAGGCGTTCACCGCCATGCGTGCCCGCGGTGCGCAGGCCACCGACATCGTGATCCTGGTGGTGGCGGCCGACGACGGCGTCATGCCCCAGACCAAGGAAGCCATCAAGCACGCGAAAGCGGCTGGTGTGCCGATCGTGGTTGCCATCAACAAGGTTGACAAGCCCGATGCCAACCTGGACCGCGTGAAGCAGGAACTGGTGGCCGAAGAGGTCGTTCCCGAAGAGTACGGCGGCGACGTGCCGTTCGTGCCGGTGTCGGCCAAGACCGGCCAGGGCATCGACGATCTGCTCGAGCAAGTGCTGCTGCAGGCCGAAGTGCTGGAACTCAAGGCGCCGGTCGATGCCGCCGCCAAGGGCCTGGTCATCGAAGCGCAGCTCGACAAGGGCCGCGGTCCGGTTGCGACCGTGCTGATCCAGTCGGGCACGCTGAAGGCGGGTGACGTGGTGCTGGCCGGTTCGACCTATGGCCGCGTGCGCGCCATGCTGGACGAGAACGGCAAGACCATCAAGACCGCGGGTCCGTCGATCCCGGTCGAGATCCAGGGCCTGACCGAAGTGCCGCAGGCGGGCGACGAGTTCATGGTGATGGCCGACGAGCGCCGTGCGCGCGAAATCGCCACCTACCGTGCCGGCAAGTTCCGCAACACGAAGCTGGCGAAGGCCCAGGCCGCGAACCTGCAGAACATGTTCACCGACCTGTCGGCGGGCGAAGTGCAGACGCTGCGGATCATCATCAAGGCCGACGTGCAGGGCTCGCAGGAAGCACTGGCCCAGTCGCTGCTCAAGCTGGCGACCGAGGAAGTCAAGGTGCAAATGGTGTACGCCGGCGTCGGTGGCATCAGCGAAAGCGACATCAACCTCGCCATCGCCTCCAAGGCCATCGTGATCGGCTTCAACGTGCGTGCCGATGCCGGTGCGCGCAAGCTGGCCGAGAGCAACGGCGTGCAACTGAACTACTACAGCATCATTTACGACGCCGTGGACGAGATCAAGGTTGCGATGTCGGGCATGCTGGCACCGGAGCGCCGCGAAGAGATCATCGGTTCGGCCGAAATCCGCACGGTGTTCGTCGCCTCGAAGATCGGTACGGTCGCAGGTTCGTACATCACCTCGGGCTCGGTCAACCGCAGTGCGCATTTCCGCCTGCTGCGCGACAACGTGGTGATCTACACCGGCGAAGTCGACTCGATCAAGCGCATGAAGGACGATGTCCGCGAAGTCCGCGAAGGTTTTGAGTGCGGTATCAAACTCAAGAACTACAACGACATCAAAGAGGGCGATCAACTCGAATTCTTCGAGATCAAGGAAATCGCCCGGACGCTGTAAGCGTTCGAAGCGAGAGCGTTCATGCCCAAAAGAAAAGCCGCCGCCCCCAACCGCGCCTTCAAGGTCGCCGACCAGATCCAGCGCGATCTGACGGAACTGATCGCGCGCGAGTTGAAGGACCCGCGCGTGGGCATGGTCACGATCCAGGCGGTCGAGGTCACGCCCGACTATGCGCACGCGAAGGTCTACTTCAGCCTGCTCACGGGCGACGTGGCCGAGACCACCGAAGCGCTTAACCAGGCCGCGGGGTTCCTCCGCAATGGCCTGTTCAAGCGCCTCCATATCCACACTGTGCCCACGCTGCACTTCCTGTTCGACCGCACCACCGAGCGCGCGGCCGACATGAACGCGCTGATCGCGCAGGCTGTCGCTTCGCGCTCGAAAGACGAATAGCGATGAATGCGCCACGCACACGGGTGCAGCGGCGCCCTGTGCATGGGGTGTTGTTGCTCGACAAACCGCTGGGACTTTCCAGCAACCAGGCCTTGCAAAAGGCCAAGTGGTTGCTGCGTGCCGAAAAAGCGGGCCATACCGGCACGCTCGATCCATTGGCCACCGGCGTCCTGCCGCTGTGCTTTGGCGCTGCCACCAAGTTCAGCCAGCTGCACCTCGATGCCGACAAGACCTACGAAGCCACGGCGCGCCTTGGCATCAAGACCTCGACCGGCGATGCCGAAGGCGAGGTGATTGCCGAGCGCCCGGTGCACGTCACCGCCGAAGACCTGGCCCGCGCCGAGGCGCAGTTCACCGGCCCGATCCGCCAGGTTCCGCCGATGCACAGCGCCCTCAAGAAGGACGGCAAGGCGCTCTACGAATACGCCCGCGAAGGCATCGAGATCGAACGTGCCCCGCGCGACGTCGTGATCCACGCATTGAAGGTCACGCAAGCGGCCTCCGAATCGGCGGGCAACGCCATCCGCATCGTGGCCTCGGTGAGCAAGGGCACTTACATCCGCACCTTGGGCGAAGACATCGGCGAAGCCTTGGGCTGCGGCGCGCATCTCACGTCGCTGCGCCGTACGGCCACCGGCGGTTTCGGCGTGGCGCAGTGCATCACGCTCGAAGCGCTCGAAGCCATGGGCGAGGAAGAGCGGCTGGCCCAGTTGTTGCCTGCCGAATCCCTGGTCGAAGGCCACACGATCGTCACGCTCGGCAGCGAAGATGCGGGGCGTTTTTTGTCCGGCCTGCGCCGCCGTGGCGCCTGGGCTGATGCAGACCACGTGGCGGTATTTGGCGACACGCCTCCCGCCTTCTTGGGCACGGCGCATATCGCCGCCAACGAACTGATCCCGGGGCGCTTGCTGAACCCCATCGAAATTCAGCAAATTCTTTTGAACGCACAACAGACAGAAGCGACACCATGAGTACCAAGCAAATCCGCAATATCGCCATCATTGCCCACGTGGACCATGGCAAGACCACCATGGTCGACCAGCTGCTGCGCCAGTCCGGCACCTTCGCCGAGCACGAAAAAGTCGTCGACACGGTGATGGACAACAACGCCATCGAAAAGGAACGTGGCATCACGATCCTGGCCAAGAACTGCGCCGTGACCTGGGAAGGCACGCACATCAACATCGTCGACACCCCGGGCCACGCGGACTTCGGCGGTGAAGTGGAACGCGCGCTGTCGATGGTCGACGGCGTGGTGCTGCTGATCGACGCGCAGGAAGGCCCGATGCCGCAGACGCGCTTCGTGACCAAGAAGGCGCTGGCGCTCGGCCTCAAGCCCATCCTGGTCGTGAACAAGGTCGACAAGCCTGGCGCGAACCCCGACAAGGTGGTCAACGCCGCATTCGACCTGTTCGACAAGCTCGGCGCGACCGACGAACAGCTCGATTTTCCCGTGGTGTACGCCTCGGGCATCAACGGCTGGTCGTCGCTCGAAGAAGGCGCTGCCGGCGAGCAGTGGGGCCCCGACATGTCGGCCCTCTTCAACACCATCCTGAAACACGTGCCGTCGCAAAAGGGTGACCCGAACGCGCCGCTGCAACTGCAAATTTCCGCGCTCGACTTCTCGACCTTCGTCGGCCGCATCGGCGTGGGCCGCATCAGCCAGGGCACGCTCAAGCCCATGACCGACGTGCTGGTCATGGAAGGCCCCGACGGCAAGGCCATCAAGGGCCGCATCAACCAGGTGCTGACCTTCCAGGGCCTGGACCGCGTGCAGTCGACCGAAGCCGGCCCCGGCGAAATCGTGTTGATCAACGGCATCGCCGACATCGGCATCGGCGTCACCGTGACCGACAAGGACAAGCCCGCACCGCTGCCCATGCTCAAGGTCGACGAACCGACCCTGACCATGAACTTCTGCGTGAACACCAGCCCGCTGGCCGGCCGCGAAGGCAAGTTCGTGACCAGCCGCCAGATCTGGGACCGCCTGCAAAAGGAACTGCAGCACAACGTGGCCCTGCGCGTGAGCGAGACCGACGAAGAAGGCATCTTCGAAGTCATGGGCCGCGGCGAACTGCACCTGACCATCCTCTTGGAAAACATGCGCCGCGAAGGCTTCGAAATGGCCGTGTCCAAGCCGCGCGTGGTGTTCCGCACCGTGAACGGCGAGAAGCACGAGCCCATCGAAATGGTCACGGCCGACATCGAAGAAGGCCATCAGGGCGGCGTCATGCAGGCCCTCGGCGAGCGCAAGGGCGAGCTGGTCAACATGGAACCGGACGGCCGCGGCCGCGTGCGCCTGGAGTACCGCATTCCGGCGCGTGGCCTCATCGGCTTCACCAACGAATTCCTGAATCTGACGCGTGGCTCGGGCCTCATCAGCAACATCTTCGACAGCTACGAAGCGCACAAGGGCGACATCGGTGGCCGCAAGAACGGCGTGCTGATCTCGATGGACGACGGTGAAATCTTCACCTATGCCCTCGGCAAGCTGGACGACCGCGGCCGCATGTTCGTGAAGGCGAACGATCCGGTGTACGAAGGCATGATCGTGGGCATCCACAGCCGCGACAACGACCTGGTCGTGAACGCCACGCGCACCAAGCAGCTGACCAACTTCCGCGTGAGCGGTAAGGAAGACGCGATCAAGATCACGCCGCCGATCGACCTCACGCTGGAATACGGCGTCGAGTTCATCGAGGACGACGAGCTGGTCGAAATCACGCCAAAGAGCGTGCGCCTGCGCAAGCGTTTCCTGAAGGAAAGCGACCGCAAGCGCGCTGGCCGCGACACGTCGATGGGCTGATCGCCTCCTCGCGTACAACAGCTCTTTCGCAATCCCATGCGCCTGACGCACGGCGGGGCTGTGTGGCTGATGGTCGTCGTGACCCTGATGTGGGGCACGGCGGGCGTCGTCACACGGCACCTCACGCAGGCGCACAGCTTCGAGATCACCTTCTGGCGCAGCCTCTTCACGATGCTGGCGCTGCTGGTGATCTTGCCGCTTTGGCGGGGACGCGCCGTGTTCTCGCAGCTGCGCAGCGGCGGGCGCGAACTCTGGATCTCGGGCGTCTGCTGGGCCGTGATGTTCACGGCCTTCATGGTGGCGCTCACGATGGCTTCGACGGCGAGCGTGCTGGTCACGATGTCGCTCGGGCCGCTGCTCACCGCGCTCGCCGCGCGCATCTTCATCGGTCACCGTTTGCCTGCGCGCACCTGGGTGGCCATCGTGGTGGCCGGGCTGGGCATCGGCTGGATGTACGGCACGCAGTTGGTGCAGGGCGGGGCGGGCGGTGCTTCGCTGCTTGGCACGCTGGTCGCGCTGTGCGTGCCGCTGGCCAGCGCCACCAACTGGACCGTGGTCCAGCACGCGCATGCCAAGGGGCATGACATCGACCTGGTGCCCGCCGTGCTGATCGGCGCCGTGCTCACTGCCTTGTTCACCTTGCCTTTCGCCTTGCCGTTCCAGGCGAGTGCGCACGACCTCGGCTTGCTGGCATTCCTGGGCGTGTTCCAGCTGGCCATTCCCTGTGTGCTGTCGGTGCTGTGCGCGCAGGTGCTGAAGGCGCCCGAGGTGGCTCTGCTGGCGCTGCTCGAAGTGATCTTCGGCATTGCGCTGGCCTGGCTCGGGGCGGGCGAGGAGCCGGCGGCCAGCGTGCTGACAGGCGGCGCGCTGGTCATCGGCGCACTGGTGTTCAACGAGCTGCTGGCGCTGCGCGGGCGCCGCACGACGGCGGCCGACACCGCCTTGCCTGGCGCGCACTAGGCGCGCACGACTTACTCGGGCGCCGCAGCGGCGTCCGTCACGCCCATGCCGATCAACCGGGCTTCCGTCACCGCCCGGGTGAAGCGCTTTGCGAAGTCGTCACTCATGCGCCAGTTGCCGTTGTCCTGCACGAAGGTGAATTCGCCGGTCATCGGCAGCGACTGCGCGCGGCCGATGGTGGCCAGCAGGCTGTCGTTGTATTCGACGACCAGCGGACAGACCCGGCTCACCCCGTCTTCGTGCGCGCGGCAGGGACCGGTGGGCTCGAAGTCGGCGATCTCGCGTTCGCGGTCCGCGTCGGTGACCACGAGGCCGGTGGTGGAGCGCTGCCGCGCGCGCTGGCGTTCGAGCTGGCGCTGGAGCATTGCCGCCGCGGGCGAGCTCGCCTGCAGGGCAGTCACGCCGTCACGGAAGGCCTTCTCCGCCGCCACGCGCCCGATGGGCTCGGCGTTGTAGAGCGGCTTGCCTTTGGCATCCAGATTGCCGAACCGAGCCTCCACGATGACCGGGTCGGCGCCGCGCACCATCATCTTGTCGTCGTCGGCCGAGGCCGGGCCGACCGTGTACGCGATGGCCTTGGTGTCGTCGCCCCGTGTCATCGTCGCCATGCAGCCGCGGATGCGTTCGTCCTTGCGATAGCCGATTTCGCGCAGCCCGCTCAGGCTCGGGATGCCGACTTCGCGCAGGCCCTGGGTTCGTGCGTCGATCGATACGCGGAGCATCAGTCCCTGCAGTGTCTTGTGCGTGGCGTCGGCATCGCAGGCCGGCACGCCTGCCGGCGCGAACAGGTACCAGCCCAGTCCGCCTGCGATCGCCAGCGTGACCAGCCCGGAGGTCCAGGCACTCCGGCGGCGCTTGCCTTGCGCGGTGGCGCGCCACGCGCCGACTGCCTTTTCGTCGGCCGCGATCTCGTCTTGCGCCTCGGCCACGATGCGGGCCCGGTCCGCCGCCATGGCAAAGGCCGGCTCGGCCGCGACCTCGGCACGCGTGGCCTCGAACAATTCCCTCTCGAGCGGGCCGTCGATCACCATCCAGGCCAGCGTCGCGGCCGGTGCGGCGGGCACGCTGCCGACCAGCGGCGTTTTCTCCAGTGCCATGTCGCGTGCCTCGGCATCGACGAGGCCGTCATTGAAGAGCGCGTTCACTGCCTCGTGGGTGATGCCGCGGTCGCCGAGTTCCCCGAATTCCTCGGCGTCGTAGGCGATATAGGACGCATCGTCGGCGGTGGCGATGGGCGGCGAGGCCTCTTCGAGCCGCTCGACGGCGGCGTCGATTTCCTCCTGGTTGACGAGGCCCTTCAGGCACATCCAGGCCAGTGCGTGCGCGGGGCCGGGGATCGGGGGAAGCGCGGCGGTCTCGGGATGAGCGAGCACGGCGTCGTGCTGCGCATCGGTGATCAGGCCAAAGGAGAGAAGGGCGAGGAACGCATCCGGATTCGCAGCTGCAGGATTCATGCGGCGATTCTGCCGTGGCGCACGCGCCAACAAAAAAGGCCCCGGTGTGAGCCGGAGCCTTTGCGATCAGGTGACCACCGTGGCGCTCAGGGGCGCGCGATCTTCCAGTTGCCGCCCACGCCGTCGCCGGTCTTGTCGCCCGGCTTGGCATCCTTGGCCCAGTAGTACAGCGGCCAGCCCTTGTAGGCCCATTGGCGCTTGCCGTCTTCGCGAATGATGATGGTGTAGCCGCCCATCGGCTTGGCAGCCTCGGCGACGGGGAGCGGCGGCCAGTTGGCGGCGCACTGGGCGTTGCAGGCGGAGGTGCCGGCGCCGGCCGTGTCCTTGATGAAGGTGTAGAGCGACATGCCGTTCGGTCCGACCAGCACGCCGTCGGCGGTGCGAGTGGGGGTGTCGGGCGCGCTGGCGGTCTTGTTGGACATGCCGCCGCAGCCGGCGAGCAGGGCCGCCGCGAGGATCGAGGCGCTGAGCAATTTCATGCAGTTTCTCCTTCGGTTGAAAAATCGCGAAAACAAACAAGGCAAGCGGGTTGTTGCGCGAGCCGGCAGTTTATGCCGGGCTCACGACAAATCGCGGTAGGCGAGGGTCGCAAGTTTGAGCAAAACCTCGCGCGGTAGCTTGCCGGCAACGGCATAGCCGAAGCCCTGGTCGACCCAGTAGAAGCTCGGCACGGGGCCTTCGGAGGCGAAGCGGAAGGCGGTTTCCTTCAGCGCGTCCGGCGACGAGCCCGCGGCCCGGGCATCGAGGGTGCCGATGTAGAGCGTGACGCGCTCGCCCGCCGCGTCCTCGAACATGAACTGGGCGCGCGCGCCGGTTTCGCCGGGCAGCAGGCGGCCGCCGACGAGGGTGTAGCCCAGGGTGCTCAGGTCGGGCACCTTGAGCGGCCGGTCGAGCCGCTTGGAGAGCCACTGCACCAGGTGCTGCTGTTCGGAGGCAGCGACTTCGACCGGGTGCCTTTTTTCAGGTGCGTAGACGACGTGGGCAATCGACGCGTCGTGCACGAATTCGCGCATCGCGGGCGCCTTGGCCAGTTGCCTCGATGGGGCGTGCGATGCCGACCATTGCGCGTTCCCGAGCCAGCCCGCGGCAAACGCGACGAGCACGCCGGCGGCCATGCCGCCCCAGCGCATCCAGCTGCTGCGCCGGGCCTGCCGGGGCAGGTGGCGGTCGAGGGCGCTCATCAGCGGCGCGGGAATGGGATCGTCCAGCAGCTCGCCATGCAGGCGGCGCAGGGCATCGCGCTGCGTGTGCCAGGCCGCGACCTTCGCGGCCATGGCGGGGTCGCGCGCCAGGGCTTCTTCGACCGTGGAGCGGCGATCCGGGGCGAGCTGGCCATCGACCAGTGCGTGCAGTTCGTCGTCGGTGATGTCGGTGGGAGGGGGGCCGGGGCGGGTCATGGGGCGGGCTTCATTTGAGACGGCGCAAGCCGGGGCGATGCGGCGCGGCGGCGCCGTCCAGCAGCTCCTGCAGCCGCACGCGGGCGCGCGAGAGGCGCGACATCACGGTGCCGGCAGGAATGCCCAGCACCTTCGCCACCTCGGCATAGGACATGTCTTCGAGCGTCACCAGCAGCAGCACGGCGCGCTGCTCCTCGGGCAACTGCAGCAGACAGCGTTGCAGATCGAGGCCTATGCCCTGGTCCCGGCCCGGGTCGATGCCGCCGTGCAGCTCCTGCGTGGCGTCGTCGAGTGGCACCACGGCGTGCGGCGGTGGCGTGCGCCGCACCTGGCTTGCGAAGATGTTGTGCATGACGGTGAAGAGCCATGCGCGCAGGTCGCTCCCCACCACCCAGAGCCGCCACTTGCTGCAGGCCCGCTCCAGGGTGTCCTGCACAAGGTCGTCGGCCGCCCACGTGTTGCCCGTGAGCGCGCGCGCATAGCGGCGCAGGCTCGGGATGTGGTCGACCAGCAGGCGGGCGTCCATGGGTGGGCCGGGAGCGCGAGTTCCGGATCAGGGCTTGGCGGTTTTCCAGTTGCCGCCCACGCCGTCGCCGGTCTTGTCGCCCGGCTTGGTGTCCTTCACCCAGTAGTAGAGCGGCCAGCCCTTGGCGGCCCATTGCTTCTTGCCGTCGTCGCGCGTGACGATGGTGAAGTCGCCGCTCGGCTTGTCGCTGTCGGCGGCCATGAAGGGCGGCCAGTTGGTGGCGCAGCCGCCGTTGCAGACCGACTTGCCGTTGCCGGCCGTGTCCTTCTCGAAGGTGTAGAGCGTCATGCCGTTCGGCCCGACCAGGGCGCCGTCGGCCGCCTTGGGTTGAGCGAATGCGGGAAGGGCGAGCAGGCTGCCGATCAGAGCGGCAGCGGCGCCGAGGGAAGAAGCGCGAAGTGGCGACATGGAATCTCCTGGTTGGGTGACATCGGCAATCCGATGACACCGCACAAACGCCCGCAGAGCGCGTTTTATTCCATGCCGCGCAAAAAATGACTAGCGGCTGCGGCTCTTCATTGCGCGCTCGACCTCGCGCTTGCCTTCGCGGTCCTTGATGGTGTCGCGCTTGTCGTGCTCGGCCTTGCCCTTGGCCAGCGCGATGTCGCATTTGACCTTGCCCGCCTTCCAGTGCAGGTTGAGCGGCACCAGCGTGTAGCCCTTCTGCTCGACCTTGCCGACGAGGCGGCGGATCTCTTCCTTGTGCAGCAGCAACTTCTTGGTGCGGATCGAATCAGGGTTGACGTGCGTCGAAGCGCTCTTGAGCGGGTTGATCTGCAGGCCCACGACGAACAGTTCGCCGTCGCGGATCACCACGTAGCCGTCGGTCAGTTGCACCTTGCCTTCGCGCAGCGACTTGACTTCCCAGCCCTCGAGCACGATGCCGGCCTCGAAGCGTTCTTCGAAGAAATAGTTGTACGCGGCCTTCTTGTTGTCGGCAATGCGGGAGGAGGTATCTTGTTTCTTTGTGGCCATGGCTCGGGAAGATGGGGACGCATGGCTTCAATACAATCCGTCGCGCACGCTGCACCGATTCTATGAAAACAGTCAACAAGTCCGTCCTCATCTGGTACAGCGCCGAAGAGATGTACGCGCTCGTCACCGATGTGGCGAAGTATCCGCAGTTCCTCCCATGGTGCGACAAGGCCCGGATCCTCGAAGAGGACGAAGCCGGCATGACCGCCGAAGTCGGCTTGGCCTTCGCCGGCCTGCGCCAGAGCTTTACCACCCGCAACACCCACATTCCCGGCCGGGAAGTGCAACTGAAACTGGTCGAAGGCCCGTTCTCCAACCTCGACGGCAACTGGAAGTTCGTGCCCGTGGGCGAAGCGGGCGAACGCGCCTGCCGCGTCGAGCTGCACATGAGCTACGGCTTCAGCAACTTCGCCCTGCAGGCGCTCGTTGGGCCGGTGTTCGACACCGTTGCATCGAGCCTGGTCGAAGCCTTCGTCAAGCGCGCCGAGCAGGTCTACGGCGCCCCCTGAATGATCGAGATCACGCTGACCTGCTCACCCGCGGCACGCGAGGTGTTCGAGCAGGTCCTGCAGCTTGAAGAAGGCATCGTCCTGAGTGACGCGGTGCAGGCGAGCGGGTTGCCGCAGCGCTTTCCCGATCTCGATTGGCGACATGCCATGACACCGGGTGTCTGGGGCAGGGCGGTCGAGTGGAGCCAGGTGCTGAAGGACGGCGATCGCATCGAACTGTGCCGGCCACTCACGGTCGATCCGAAGGTGGCGCGCCGCGAGCGCTTCAAGCGCCAGGGCGCGCGGGGCACCGGCCTCTTCGCGAGCCAGCGCAAGGGCGGCAAGACCGGCTACTGAGGCAGCCGGGTTCCGCGTTTTTTACTTGCAGTCGCTGTCGATGACCGACTGGACGCGCTTCTGCTCGGCCACGCGCGCGGAGTCGTCCATGATCTCGCGCTCGCCCTTGGCATTCACTTTCGCGATGCGGATGCCGCTGTCCAGCGTGGACTTGCCTTCGCGGGCGCGAGCGCAGTTGTCGGCCTTGGCCTTGGCGACCTTGGCTTCTTCGGCGGCGCGCTTGGCCTTTTCTTCGGCCTCGGCTTTCTTCGTCTTTTCCTCGAGTTCCTTGTCGACGCCGCTCGGCTTCGGCGCTGCAGCGCTTTCGCGCGCCTTGGGCGCTGCTCCAGCTTCGGCGCCCTCGGCCGCTGGAGCATCAATGCCGGTGGCCGGCCGTGGCGGCGGCGTGCCCGAACGGCGCAGGATGTTCTTTTCGGGAACATCGGGCGGCGGCGCCTGGTCGCTGAAGACCTTCTTGCCGTCCTTGTCGATCCATTGCCATTGCGCGCTCGCAGAGAGCGGCAGCGCCACGACACATCCCACCAGCAGCCAGTGCATGAATTTCATGCCCGAAGTTTAGCCGCGCCTTACTTCTTGCAACATCCTCGGTGGGTGCTTTTGCAACGGTCCTGAAAAGCCCGGCCGGCCGGACGGCCCGGGCGCCTCGTTACAATCCGTCTTTTGGAGCTTCACCCATGCGCCTTCTCGGCAAAGCGCTCACCTTCGACGACGTGTTGTTGGTGCCAGCGTTCTCCCAGGTCCTGCCCAAGGACACCTCCCTCGCCACCAAACTCTCCCGCAACATCACGCTGAACCTGCCGCTCGTCTCGGCGGCCATGGACACCGTGACAGAAGCCCGCCTCGCGATCGCCATCGCGCAGGAGGGCGGTATCGGGATCGTTCACAAGAACCTCACCGCGCAACAGCAGGCAGCCGAAGTGGCCCGCGTGAAGCGCTACGAATCGGGCGTGCTGCGCGACCCGGTGGTGATCACGCCGACGCACTCTGTGCGCCAGGTGATGGCGCTGTCTGACCAGCTCGGCATCTCCGGCTTCCCGGTGGTGGACGCGGGCAAGGTGGTCGGCATCGTCACCGGCCGTGACCTGCGCTTCGAGAACCGCTACGACGTCCCCGTCAGCGAAATCATGACGCAGCGCGACAAGCTCATCACCGTGCCCGACGGCACGACGCTGGCCGAAGCCAAGGCGCTGCTGAACAAGTACAAGCTCGAGCGCCTCCTGGTCATCAACGGCGACTGGGAGCTCAAGGGCCTCATCACCGTCAAGGACATCACCAAGCAGACCAGCTTCCCGAATGCCGCACGAGATGCCAACGGCCGCCTGCGCGTGGGCGCCGCGGTAGGCGTGGGCGACGGCACCGAGGAGCGCGTCGAAGCGCTGGTGAAGGCCGGCGTCGATGCCATCGTGGTCGACACCGCGCACGGCCACAGCGCCGGCGTGATCGAGCGCGTGCGCTGGGTCAAACGCAACTATCCGCAGGTCGACGTGATCGGCGGCAACATCGCCACCGGCGACGCGGCGCGTGCGCTGGCCGATGTCGGCGCCGACGCGGTCAAGGTCGGCATCGGCCCGGGCTCCATCTGCACCACCCGCATCGTGGCCGGCGTGGGCGTGCCGCAGATCATGGCGGTCGACAGCGTCGCCACCGCGCTGCAGGGCACGGGCATTCCGCTGATCTCCGACGGCGGCGTGCGCTACTCGGGCGACATCGCCAAGGCGATCGCCGCAGGCGCCAGCACCGTCATGATGGGCAGCATGTTCGCCGGCACCGAAGAGGCACCCGGCGAAATCGTGCTGTACCAGGGCCGCAGCTACAAGAGCTACCGCGGCATGGGCTCCATCGGCGCGATGCAGCAGGGCAGCGCCGACCGGTACTTCCAGGAATCGACCACCGGCAACCCCAACACCGACAAGCTCGTGCCCGAAGGCATCGAAGGCCGCGTGCCCTACAAGGGCTCGATCGTCTCGATCGTCTACCAGATGGCCGGCGGCGTGCGCGCCAGCATGGGCTACTGCGGCTGCGCGACCATCGCGGACATGCAGAACAAGGCCGAGTTCGTGGAGATCACCACAGCCGGTATCCGTGAGAGCCACGTGCACGACGTGCAGATCACGAAGGAAGCGCCCAACTACCGCGCCGAATAAGCCTGTTCTGGCCAGACCTTGAAAGTCAGGCCAGACTCGGTTTAGAATTTGGGCCAGATTCAATTTTTCTGGCCCAAATGCAATCCATCGGCATCGCTGAAGCCAAGAACAACTTCTCTGCCCTCATCGACTTGGTCGAAAAGGGCGAGGAGGTTCGCATCACCCGCCACGGCAAGGAAGTCGTGCGCATGCTGCCGGTGCGTCGCAAGCCGGTCATCACCGACGAGCAGATCGCCCGCGAACTCGGCCAGATAGACGCGCTGCACGCCGCCATCCAGCCGGGTCTTTCATTGCGCGCATTGCTCGACGAAGGGCGCCAATCGTGACAGCCTTCGTCATGGACGCCTCCCTCACCGCCGCTTGGCTCCTGCCCGATCAGGCCAGCGAACACACCCGCAAGCTCTACGCCGCAATCCGCCGCGACGAAGTCGAGCCGCAGGCGCCCAACGCCTGGCAATGGGAGTGCGCCAACATCCTCGCGAACGGCGTGCGCAGCGGCCGCATTCCGACGTCTGCCGTCGAAGGGCTGTGGAGCGTGCTCGACGCCATCCGCCACCGCGTCGAACTGCACGAACTCGCGCCGGCCCAGCACAAGGCCGTGCTCGCGGTCGCCATCGACGCAGGCATCTCGATCTACGACGCGGGCTATCTCTGGCTTGCCAAGTCGCTCAATCTCCCGCTCGCCACCTTCGACGAGCAACTCATCCAGGCAGCGCCCCATGCGGGCGTGAAGCTGTTCGACATTTCAACGCTCTGAGTCCTCTCGCCATGCAACACGACAAGATCCTCATCCTCGACTTCGGCTCGCAAGTTACCCAACTCATCGCACGCCGCGTGCGCGAGGCGCATGTGCTGAGCGAAGTGCATCCCTGCGACGTTACCGACGAATGGGTGCGCGAATACGCGGCCGACGGCCACCTGAAAGGCGTGATCCTGTCGGGCAGCCACGCCAGCGTCTATGAAGAGACCACCGACAAGTGCCCGCAAGCCGTGTTCGACCTTGGCATTCCGGTGCTCGGCATCTGCTACGGCATGCAGACGATGGCCCACCAATTGGGCGGCAAGGTCGAAGGCGGCCACAAG
Organism: Variovorax paradoxus EPS; assembly: GCF_000184745.1. Classification (NCBI taxonomy): domain Bacteria; kingdom Pseudomonadati; phylum Pseudomonadota; class Betaproteobacteria; order Burkholderiales; family Comamonadaceae; genus Variovorax; species Variovorax paradoxus. The sequence goes on from NC_014931.1 coordinate 3,072,304, forward strand.
CGCGAGTTCGGTTTCGCGGCCGTGCGCGCGCATGGCCACACCGCGCTGCTGAAGGACATCTCGGACTTCACCACGCCCGAAGGCCACGGCATGCTCAACGTGTGGATGAGCCACGGCGACAAGGTCACCGAACTGCCGCCTGGCTTCAAGCTCATGGCCAGCACCGACAGCTGCCCGATCGCCGGCATGGCCGACGAGGCGCGCCGCTACTACGCGCTGCAGTTCCATCCCGAAGTCACGCACACGGTGCAGGGCAAGGCGATCATCGAGCGCTTCGTGCTCGGCATCTGCGAGGCCAGGCCCGATTGGGTCATGCGCGACCACATCGCCGAAGCTGTCGCGAAGATCCGCGAGCAGGTGGGCGACGAAGAAGTCATCCTCGGCCTCTCGGGCGGCGTCGATTCGAGCGTGGCTGCCGCGCTCATCCACCGCGCCATCGGCGACCAACTGACCTGCGTGTTCGTCGACCACGGCCTCTTGCGCCTGAACGAAGGCGACATGGTCATGGAGATGTTCGAAGGCAAGCTGCACGCGAAGGTCATTCGCGTCGATGCCAGTGACCTGTTTCTCGGCAAGCTCGCCGGCGTGAGCGACCCCGAAGCCAAGCGCAAGATCATCGGCGGCGAGTTCGTCACCGTGTTCAAGCAGGAGGCCGCGAAGCTCAAGGCCGGCGACGGCGGGCACAAGGGCGCGACCTTCCTGGCGCAGGGCACGATCTATCCGGACGTCATCGAATCGGGCGGCGCAAAGAGCAAGAAGGCCGTCACCATCAAGAGCCACCACAACGTGGGTGGCCTGCCAGAGCAACTGGGCCTGAAGCTGCTCGAACCGCTGCGTGATTTGTTCAAGGACGAAGTGCGCGAACTCGGCGTGGCGCTCGGCCTGCCGCCCGAGATGGTCTACCGCCATCCGTTCCCCGGCCCGGGCCTGGGCGTACGCATCCTGGGCGAAGTGAAGAAGGAATACGCCGACCTGCTGCGCCGCGCCGACGCGATCTTCATCGAGGAGCTGCGCAACTTCAAGGACGAATCCGGCAAGACCTGGTACGACCTCACGAGCCAGGCCTTCACCGTGTTCCTGCCCGTCAAGAGCGTGGGCGTGATGGGCGACGGCCGCACCTACGACTACGTCGTCGCACTGCGCGCCGTGCAGACCAGCGACTTCATGACGGCCGATTGGGCGGAGCTGCCGTACGCGCTGCTCAAGAAGGTGTCGGGGCGGATCATCAACGAGGTGCGCGGGATCAACCGGGTGACCTACGACGTGTCGAGCAAGCCGCCGGCGACGATCGAGTGGGAGTGATCCAGGGTTGTGTCACAGGGCTCCACTGAGCATCCGGTTGGCCGAAAAAATCGAGTGCCGACAAGGGTAGTTGTTCCCTGTCGTATCGCATGCCGTCGCGGTCGCTCACCTTGTAGGGCTTGTCCTTGGGCTTTAGGGCCCCCCAGCGTTTTGTCGGGGAGACCAGGCAAAGCGGGCTCCAGGTTGGATTCGATGTTGATACCGCCAACCTGCTTGACGGTATAGCGAGCCGCGATTTTTCGCGACCCCAAACCATACCGTCACCCACCGACAACAAGCCCAAGATCCAGAGATCGATCGAGGCATTCCAATCTGACTGGAGCGAGGACTGGGCGGTGATCGCCGGCGAGCGCACCAAGCTGCAGGTCGCGCATCTCAAGCTCAGCCATAGCCGAGCATTCAGCGTCCGTGCCTACCTATTGCAGACCCACAAGATGCTGTTCGACAGCGCACAACCATATCTTCCGCATGCTGGGCGGCGTGCCCAAGCGTGGGATCCACGACAACATGAAGACGGCCGTGGACAAGGTTCGCGCCGGCAAGGATCGGGACGTCAACGTCGATTCAGTGCGATGGTGAGCAGCTTGTCGAGTTCGCGGCGAAAGCGCGATTCGGCGGTGGCGTCGGGGGAACCGATCAAATTCACGGTGTGGCTCATGCGCGGAAGGCTACGTGACGGCCGTGAACCTTGGCGCTGTCAGAACGAATGGCCTTCGCTGTTGCGCCGCAAGTCGGCTTCCACCATCATCGTGCACAGCTGCTCCAGGGTCGTCCGGGGCTCCCAGTCCAGTTTTTCCCTGGCATGCGTCGGATCGCCGATGAGCAGTTCCACTTCCGCGGGGCGATAGAACTTGTGGTTGATCTTCACCAGAACCTTGCCGGTCCTGTTGTCGATGGCGACCTCGTCCTGCGCCGTTCCTTCGAACCGGAGCTCATAGCCTGCGGCTCTGAATGCCATGTCGACGAACTCCCGGACCGTTTCCGTGCGGTTGGTGGCGAGCACATAGTTGTCCGGCTTCTCGGCCTGCAGCATGCGCCACATGCCGTCGACGTATTCCTTGGCATAGCCCCAGTCGCGCTTGGCGTCCAGGTTGCCCAGCGCCAGCACATCGAGCTTGCCCAGCTTGATCTTCGCCACCGCATCGGTGATCTTGCGCGTGACGAACTCGCGGCCGCGCAGCGGGCTCTCGTGATTGAACAGGATGCCGCTGCAACCGAAGATGCCGTAGCTCTCGCGGTAGTTGATGGTCATCCAGTGCGCAAAGAGCTTGGCCACGCCGTAGGGGCTGCGGGGATAGAAGGGCGTGTCTTCCTTCTGTGGAATGGCCTGCACGTTGCCGAACATCTCCGAGGTCGATGCCTGGTAGAACCTGATGCCGCGGTTCGTCAGGCGAATCGCCTCCAGCAGATGCAGGGCGCCCATGCCGGTGATCTGTGCGGTGGCTTCGGGCTGGTTGAAGCTCACGCCCACAAAACTCTGCGCCGCCAGGTTATAGACCTCGTCGGGCTCTGCGTCGCGGATCAGCGTGAGTGAGCTGCCCAGGTCGGTGAGGTCGTACTCCACCAGATGCAGGTCGGGGTGGTCCTGGATGCCCAGCGCCTCGATGCGCCAGAAGTTCACCGAACTGGTCCGGCGGTAGGTTCCGTAGACGGTGTAGCCCTTGGCCAGCAGCAGCTCGGCAAGGTAGGCCCCGTCCTGTCCGGTGATGCCTGTGACGACGGCGCGTTTTTTCATGGGTTCATTCGGGTAGATAAGCTGAGCCAGCTCAGGCCACCGCGCCAGCGGTGAGCGCAACGTGGGGCTGGGCCACGGGCTGTACCGCTGCCCAGGCGGGCACCTCGGGCACGTCGCGTACCTCCACCACCGGGCAGCGGCCGTAGGTGTCGTCGAAGCGCACGATGTCGTCTTCGCCCAGGTAGCTCCCGGTTTGCACCTCGATCACCTCCAGCATGGTCTTGCCCGGGTTCTCCAGCCGGTGGATGGCGCCGCAGGGCAGGTAGATCGACTCGTTCTCCCGCACCAGTTGCACAGCGCCGCCGCAGGTGGCCTTGGCCGTGCCCCGGACCACGATCCAGTGCTCGGCGCGATGGTGGTGCATTTGCAGCGACAGCTTGCAGCCGGGCTTGACGGTGAGGTGCTTCACTTGAAAGCGCTCGCCCGTGTCCACGCTGTCGTAAGCCCCCCAGGGCCGCACCACGCGGCGATGCTCGGTGGCCTCGGCCGTGCCTTCGCGCGCGAGCATGCGCACCACGTCGGCAACCTGTTCGGCGCAGTCCGCGCCCGCCACCAGCACCGCGTCGGGCGTGTCCACGATGATCAGGTCCTCGGTGCCCAGCGCCACCACCGGCCGGTGCGGCGCATGGACGAAGGTGTTGCGCGAATTCAGCACGCGGCCCTGGCCGCTCACGCGGTTGCCCGCCTCGTCGGCCGCGTGCAACTGGGCCACCGCGTTCCAGCTGCCCACGTCGCTCCAGGTGCCCTCGAAGCGCACGACCGCGACGCCGGCATGTTTTTCGAGCACCGCATAGTCGATGCTCTCGCCGCGGCAGCCCTCGAAGGCCTCGCGGTCCAGGCGCAGGAAGCTGCCGTCGACCGAGACCGCCGCGGCCGCGCGTTCGCAGGCCGCGAGGATGTCCGGCGCGTGCGTGCGCAGCGCCGCGACCAGCGTGCGGGCCTGCACCAGGAAGATGCCGGCGTTCCAGCAGTAGCCGCCATGCAGGATCAGCGATTCGGCCACCGACGCCGTCGGCTTCTCCACGAAACGCGCCACGACGCGGCTCTCGCCATGCCCGGTAGGTCCGGCCGCCTCGATGTAGCCATAGGCCGTGCTCGGAAAGCTGGGCGCCACGCCGAAGGTGACGATGCGGCCCGCCAGCGCCGCATCGACGCCTTCGCGCACCGTGGCCGCGAACAGCGCCGCGTCGGGAATGTGGTGGTCGGCGGGCGCGAACAGCAGCAGGTCGTCCGGCTCGGCCAGCAGCGCGGCCGCGGCCATGGCGGCGGCGGTGTTGCGCGGCGTCGGCTCCAGGATCTGCCGGCCCTCGGTCCTGGCGTTCTCCATCGCTTCGCGTACCAGGAAGCGATGGTCTTCCGAGGCTACGCAGGTGATGGTCCGGTTCAGTGCGGAGAGCCGCTCGAGCGTGAGCTGCAGCAGGCTCTTGTTGCCGATCAGCGGCGCGAACTGCTTGGGCAGCGCCTTGCGCGACAGCGGCCACAGCCGCGTACCGCTGCCGCCGCACAGAAGCACCGGATGAATGGTGGGATCGTTCATGTTGACCAGCCTTTTTCGGAGTTGGTGAAGAAGAAGGAGCGGTTCGAAGCGGAAAGCTCGAAGCAAACCTGTGGGCGCCGGGGTGCCGCGCGCTACCGGGGCGACGCCAGGGCGGTTTCGGCGGCGGGCGGCATGCGTTCGAGCGGCAGGGTCACGCTCACCCGCAAGCCGCGTGGCGACAGGTTCGCGATGCTGATGCCGGCGCCAATGGCTTCGGCGCGCGCGCGCATGTTGCGCAGCCCCCCGGCCTTGGGGCGCGCCGCGCCGGGTTCGTGCCGGCCGGAGCCGGGCAGCCCGCGGCCGTCGTCTCGCACCTCCAGCGCGAGCATGCCGTCTGCGCCATCTGTGCCGTCCCTGGCGAGCCGCACGTGCACATGGCGGGCGCCGGAGTGGCGCAGCGCATTGGCAAGCGCCTCCTGCACGATCTTGCAGAGTTCGTGATTCGTGCGGCAGTCGTCGTCTCTTGCCGCGGACGGGAGGTCGGACACCTGCCACTGGAACGCGATGCCGCTGCGCCTGAAGGCCGGCTCGAAGCGGTAGCGAAGGTTGCCCAGCATTTCGCCGAGCGACATGCATTCGGCGCTGAGCCCGTCCACGGTCATCTGCAACTCGAGCAGGCATTCCTGCAGGCCGTGCGCGATCTGCCTGTTCGCATGGCCGTGCGGAGGAAGGCTGGCCAGCAGCATCATCAGGCGCGAGGCAACGCCGTCGTGCAGGTCGTTGGCGATCCTCTGTCGCTCGGCCAGCGTGGCCGAGAGGACCGGGTCATATGCTTCGGATGGCATGAGGAAACTCCCGTTTCGGATCGGAGGGTGCGGCGCGCCAGGTCCCGCCGCTCAGATGAGGCCGGTGTGAACGGCGAAGTTCACGGCCTGCGCGCGCGAATGCACATGCAGCTTCTTGTAGATGCTCTTGATGTGCACGTTGACCGTCTGCCAAGTGATGCCTAGCCGCTCGCCGATTTCGGCCGACACGTAGCCGCAGGCCACGAAGCGCAGGATCTCGCTCTCGCGCGGCGTCAGCGTCGCGTCGCGCCCGGGCTGTCGAGGCGGCGGCGCGTGGCCGGCGGGATCACCCTGGTGCGCGTGACGATGGTTGTTGTTGAGCCGGTGCAGCAGCCGCCGCGCAAGCCGGGGCGTGATGGCGGCGCCGCCGTTCACCACATGCAGCACCGCCTCGGCAAAACTCTGGAGCCACGCGTTCTTGAGCAGGTAGCCCGTGGCGCCGAGTTCGAAGGCGCGCAGCACGTGCGAATCGTCCTCGAGCGCCGAGATCACGATGATCTCGCCGTTGCTCTGGTGGCTGCGCGCTTCGCTGATCAGCTCGAACCCCATGCCGTCGCTCAGCCGCAGGTCGACCATCAGCACGTCGAACTCGTGCCGGGCCAGCAGCTTGCGCCCCTCGCGGATGCTGTCGGCCTGGCCTTCGAGCTGGATGCGCATGTCCGACAGCAGTTCCTGGGCGATCACCCGGCGCACGAACTCGTCGTCGTCGATCAGCAACACCCGCACCGGTGCGGTTTCCTGGCCGGTGAGGAAATCCGGCCATGGCATCGCCGTCGGCACGCAGACGCCTGCGGCGTACCCCGAGCGGCGATCGGCCATCGCGACAGGAGGTTTCTCACTGGAAATTGGAATCGAACTGTTATCAAACATTGTCAATGCCCCAGGTTGGTGAGTTGGCAAACGATTGTTTTAGCAACAAAAAGATAACAAGGCACCTCTTTTTGGCTGGGAATGGCGCTTTGGTTCACTCGCACTTTGGCGTACACCGTCTGGCGTGGAACCAAGTCGGTGCACGCGGTTCTGGTTTTTTCGGAGGCGGTGCGGGCGGTCATGCGGCCGCCAGTCTTTTTGCGGTGAGCTCGGGAGACGGGTCGTCGAAGCCGCGCGGGTTCGCGAGCTGCCAGCGCCAGCAGTCCGCGCACATCTGGTCCAGGTTGCGGCGCGCGCGCCAGCCGAGCCGGTCACGGGCATGCTGCACGTCCGCCCAGTAGGCGGCGGCATCGCCGGGACGGCGTGGCCCGATGTGCACCGGGATCTCCCGGCCCGCGGCTCGTTCGAACGCGGCGATCACCTCCAGCACCGACGCGCCGCGGCCCGTGCCCAGGTTGACCGTGAGGAGCCCCCGGTGCGTGGCCGCATACCGCAGCGCTGCCAGGTGGCCCTCGGCCACGTCCATCACGTGCACGTAGTCGCGCACGCCGGTGCCGTCGGGTGTCTCGTAGTCGTTGCCGTGCACCACCACATGCCCGCGCCCGCCCACCGCGACCTGCGCGACGTACGGCAGCAGGTTGTCGGGCGGACCGTGCGGGTGCTCGCCCAGGAGGCCGCTCTCGTGCGCGCCGATGGGGTTGAAGAAGCGCAGGCATGCGATGCCCCAGCGCTGGTCGGCCCGGGTGAGGTCCGCGGCCATGCGCTCGACCATCTCCTTGGTGCGCCCATAAGGATTGACGGCCGCATACGTCGCGCTCTCCCGGATGGGCGAGTGCTGGTTGTCGCCGTAGACGGTGGCCGAGGACGAGAAGATCAGCGTGCGCACCCCCGCCCGTTCCATGGCGCGGATCAGCGCGAGGCTGCCCGCCACGTTCACGTCGTAGTAGCCGATCGAATCGCTCACCGACTGGCCGACCGCCTTCAGCCCCGCGAGATGCATCACCGCGTCGAACCCATGCTCGGCGAATGCGCGGTCCAGCGCCACCGGATCGCGCACATCTCCGCGCACCAGCGGCGGCTCCACGCCGGTGATGTTCGCCACGCGCTGCAGCGAGCGCGGGTCGCTGTTGACCAGCGTGTCCAGCACCACCGGGCGCAAGCCGGCCTCGATCAGCGTCACGCAGACGTGGCTGCCGATGAAGCCAGCGCCGCCGGTCACCAGGATCTTGGGGTGGCTCATCCCTTGGCTCCCAGCGAAGAAGGGGTGACGGCCACGGCTTCGGTGCCGGCCACGCAGCGAAACATCTCTTGCTCGAAGCGCGACAGGATCGCGTGCTGGTCGAGTTCCGATTCGGCGAACGCCCGGCCCGCCGCGCCCAGCGCCTCGCGCACCGAGGGCGAGAGCGCGAGCTGCTCGATGGCATCGGCCAGCACGGCCGCATCGCCCGGCGCCACCACGATGCCGCGGTCGGCCATCACGCGGCTGAGCTCGGTGCCGCGGTTCGCGGTGACGATCACCGCCTTGCCGCTCGCCAGCATGCCGGCAAGCTTGGAAGGCATGACGAGGTCCGCGGCATCAGCGCGCTGCGGCAGCACATGGATGTCGGCCGTGCCCAGCAGCTCGTTGAGCCGCTCGGCCGGCTGCAGGTCAAGGAAGTGCACGTTGCGAAGGCGGATGCAGGCGGACATCAGCGGGCCGCGGCTCGGCCCGTTGCCGCAGATCACGAAATGGATGCTGCGCGCATGCGCCAGTTGCTGCGCGGCTTCGCCCAGCAGTTCGATGCCCTGCTTGGAGCCGAGGCTGCCCGCATAGAGCACGACCACCGCGTCGGCTGGAATGCCCAACTCGGCCCTGTAGCCGCGAACCGCGGTGCTTTCCGGACTTTCCGCGGATGCGGCACCCGGGCGGATCGCCGACACATCCACCCAGTTCGGAAACAGCACCAGCCGGGCTTCCTCGATGCCCTTGCCCCGGGCCTTCTCGACCATGGCGCCCGAGATGGTGGAGACGCGGTTGAACCGGGTGAGCAGCCAGCGCTCGAGCGACAGCGCAAAGCGCCGTACGCCGGCGCCGCGCACCCAGCCCAGGCCGAAGGCCGCATCGACCTCGTAGTCCTGGATGTGCAGCCACGACTTGATGCCCAGCAGCTTCGAGAAGAACAGCACCGCGGGCGCGCAGAACAGCGGCGGCTCCACCACGAAGACGAGGTCGGGCTTCCAGCGTGCCTGCGCCAGCAAGAGCGGCATGCTCGACAGCATGAAGGAGAACAGGTGCGCCATGCGCCCCAGCGTGCGCGGCCGCGCGGGCACCCAGGTCGGCGCGCGCCACACGGTGATGCCGTTGATGTCGCTCTTGCGGTAGGCCCAGGACGAGTGCCCCTCGAACACCTTCCATTGCGGAAAGGAGGGCGGCGCCGCGATCACGCGCACCTCGTGGCCCTGGCCCGCGAGCCATTCGGCCATCTCTCCGGAGTACTTGCCGATGCCCGCGAGCTCTGGCATGAAATTCATCGAATACAGCAGGATTTTCACGGGCGCCTTTCAATGGTCTTTGTGGTTCTTGGCGGTTTTCAATGGGCCTGGCGCAGCAGGCGAAGCAACGGAAAGAAGCCGAACAGCGCACGCATGCGCAGCTCGTACAGCAGCAGGTCGGAGAAAAAGGCGGCGAAGAACACGTAGTGCGGCCGGCCGGGAAAGAGCGCGATCACGGCGCCGTAGGAGGCCATGCGCAGCGCCACCTCCAGCAGCGCCCAGCGTCCGAGCAAGCCCATCGGCGTGTTGAGCGCCAGCACCATTTCGTGATGGACCGTGTAGGTGCGCAGCAGGAAGTAGGGCGCGATGCACACGAAGATGCCCAGCGCCTCGCCGCCGACCTTCAGCAGCGGCGCGGCCACCGCCAGCACGCCCGCGAGCAGCGCGAAGAGCACGCAGCCGAGCAGGAACGAATGCCGCGCGAGCCGCAGCGTCGCGGCGGCGGCCGCACCGCCCGAGGTCGCGTTCAGCATGGCCGGCGTCTTGGTGACCAGAAAGGCCTGCACGAACTGCGAGGGCGCTTCGGCCAGCAGGAAGGCCAGCTTGAACGCACCCACGTAGCCCAGCGGCATGAAGAGGGCGACGACCAGCAGGTCCGACTTGCGCAGAAGGAAAGTGAGCAGCGCATACACCGTGGCATGGGCTTGCGAGGGGAGGCCGAGCGCGGGCTTTCCGGCCGGCGGCGCCGGGCCGTTCATCGGCAGGCCGATGGCCGCGCCCACGAGCACGAAGGCGACCAGGTTGATGGCCAGCAACTGCGCCACGCCGATCTCGGCATTGAACGCGGCGAGCGCGGCCACGCCCAGCACCAGCAGCGTCGAGCGCAGGCCCGACTCCAGGTTCAGCAGCCCCGCGATGCCCAGGCCCCGGCTGTACGACAGGCGCAGGCTGTTGAACGCGAAGACCGCGAGCGTCGCCGCGATCAGCGCGAAGGGCATGCCCATCACCGGCAGCCGCTGCGCGCTCACGATGACGGCCGCGAGCGCGAGGGCGAGCGGCAGCCCGATGGCCAGCGTGCGCACCATGTCGCCGCGCGTCACGGCGGGCGGAACCTTCGCGGCGTTGCGGGAGAACAGCAGCGCGCTCCCCAGCGTTCCCACCACCAGCGCCACTTCGAGCACCGACTGGTAGATCGAGTACTCGCCGAAGCGCGCGGGCGCGACCTGGGCCGCCATGAGAAAGATCGCGAGAAACCCCGACAGGTACACATAGAGCCGCGAGGCGAGCGCACCCAGCCCCAGGCGCCGCGCGATGCGAGCGCCCGGCAGGGCGAACGAGGCTCCGGCGGACGGCTTCATGGTGCGTTCCGGTCCGCGGGAAATTCCGCCGGCGCGGCGGCGAAGCTGGGCGCATCCGCCGCGCGCCGGACCCGCATCGCCAGGCCGAATGCGGCGTTCTTCGACCGGCGCGCCATCTGCAGCGCCCAGGTCAGCGCCGCGACGCTGCGCACCCGGCCGTGCAGCGCAAGCCGCATCGCGCGCTTGGCGGAGCCCTGGAAATGCAGCGCGAGCACCCGCACCGCATCGCCGGCGTGCGTCTCCAAGCAAGGCCGGCCGTCGACGAACGCGAGGCGCTTGGCCCCGCCGCGAACGTGGAACTCCTGTGCGAGATGGTTGGTTCCGCCGTTGATGTTGTGGTCGATCACCTGGCCCTCGAACACCCGGTTGATCGGCGCGGCGTTGCCCGTGGCCTGCGCCCACAGGTAGAGCAGCGTCATGTCCGAGACGCCGCCGCGCACGCCGCGCGCCGCGAAGCGCTCGGCGATGTCTCGCAACTGCTGCAAGCCCATCGGGGTGGTGTAGGTCTCGATGAGGCAGGCGACGAAATCGTGCAGCGCCGTCGCCTTCCAGTAGCTCACGTGCGGCGAGATCTGGCAGGGGTTCCAGCCGTCGGCCGGCCGGATGAAGGAGCCGGAGAACCCGGCGCCTCCCACCAGCTTCGCGATGTGCGCGCCGGCGCCGCGAAACAGCAGCACGTCGCTGTCGATCAGCACGAATTCGCGGCACTCGGGATGCGCCGCCAGGTAGCCGGCCAGGATGAAGTAGCGCCGAAAGCAGATCTTCTCGAACTCGGGCGTGTTGCTCGACAGGTGCACATAGGCCTGGCAGAAGCGCTTGTACGCATAGCCGGCCTCGATCTCGCCCAGCACGAGCAGGCGTTCGTCCGCGCGCAGGGCCGCCTCGCGGCACAGGCGCAGCGTGTCGTTCTGACGGTCTTCCACGACGATGAAGGCAGGGGTGTTGTTCATGGCGGGGCGGTGGTTGTCGAACGGGGTGTTCAGGGCCGCGGCGCGGTGGCGCTGCGCACCAGGGCCACGTGCGCGGGCAGGAAATGGAAGTTGCTGTCCAGCGGCAGGTCCAGCGTGAGCATTCCGCCGGCGGCGGTCGCGTCGCCGATCCAGCCGCGCAGCCGCGCGGCCGAGAAGCGCGCCGTGCTCGGCCGGCCCCAGTGCGTGCCCAGCGGCGTGAGCACATGCAGCCTCAGCTCGGACGGCGGCGACACGAGGCGCGCGGTGGGCTGCAGGTACTCGCCCGCCATGAGGTTCTGGCAGGGCGCGCTCTTGAGGCTGAAGCGCGCCTGCCCCTCGCCGGCGTTGAAGGCCAGCCAGCGGTTCGATGCGCCGCTGCGGGCGGCCGCGCACAGCTTGCCCCAGTCGTCCGCCGTCATGCCGGTGGTGTTGTAGACGCCGTCGAACCACCAGCCGGTGGCGAGCGGGCCGTAGTGGTCCGACCAGTCCTTGATCACCGCCGACCACGCGGCGATGAAGCGCGGCGGCGGCGGCAGTTGCTCCGAAACATCGCCCAGGCATTCCATGAGGTACGGGTCCGCTTGGGGCGCTCGGAACGGCAGGTACAGGATGAGCGCGATGTCCCGGCGCTGCAGCGCGCGGCCGATCGCCAGGGGCAGGTCGCGCGGCGCGCGGTTCCTGGCGCTGCGCGGGCACAGCGTTTCCAGCGCGGCATTCGGCGCGATGTACTGGCCGTTGTTCTGCCCGAGCGTGAGGATGAGGTAGCTCGCGCGCATCTCGGCGAGCGAGTCCGCCAGCGCCTCGGCGTCGAAGCGCGCGAGTTCGCCGGCGGACTGCTTGTCGGGCAGGTAATGCACCATCACGCCGAAACTGGGGGCGGGCGGGCCGGCCTTGCCGGGTTCAGGGGAGGGAGCGGCTGGAGCGGGGACGACCCGTTGAACCTTGAGCGCTCCCGCCTGCGCAGGCATGTGCCATGCCCACGCGGCCATCGCGAGCGCGACGGCGGCGAGCCCGCGAAGCAGAACGGGAGCGACCCATGGGCACACGCGTTTCGTCATTGCATCGCCTCCGTCAGCGGAGCGGGCCGGCGCTTCAGCGTGAAGTAGCTTGCGGCCACCGCGCTCGGCACGCAGTCGCGCGAGTGCTGCCAGGTCGGGCGCGTGCGCTGGTGGTCGGCGAGGTAGCGCCCGACCGGTGCGAGATCGCAGCGCTCGCTGCCGATGAAGAAGGCGTAGCCGGAGAACAGCTCCCGGTGCACCGGAATGTCCGAGAGCAGCAACGGCACGCCCAGCGTGGCCGCCTCGGCCGCCGAGAGGTTGAAGCCCTCCGAGGTGGACAGCGAGATGAACGCCGCCGCCCCGCGGTACAGCCGGAACAGTTCGTCGCGCGGAACCAGTCCGCGGTGCCGCACGCTGCCCCGCAGGGCCGGCGCCTGGGCGGCGATCATCCGTTCGATCTCGGCCGCGCCGTTGCCGGTGATGTCGAGGTGGTCGACCAGGCCTTCGCGCTTCATGCGCTCGAACAGCTTCAGGATGCCGCCGAAGTTCTTGTGCGGGTAGTAGTGGTAGGCCGCGATCAGGTAGCGGTCGCCCTGCGTGCGGGCGCCGTCGGCGGCGTTCTCGCGGCTGCGGCCGCCCGGTCCCGCGTCCACCGGATTGAAGATCACCGCCGGTCGTGCGCAGCGCGCGAAGTGCCGCTCGAAATCTTCCTGGCTGCTCCTGCTGATGAACACCACGTCGGCCGCGCTGCGCGCAAGGCGGCGCAGGTTCCAGTCGAGCCACAGGCGCTTGGCCGGCGTGAAGTACTGCGGGTGGGACTTGTACTGCAGGTCGTGCACCACCACGATCGAATCGGTGTGGCGCCCGAAGGGCGAGAACGGCAGGAAGTAGTTGGGGAAGAGCGAGAACATCCGCTCGCCCGAGAACCATGCGCGCACGCGGTGGAAGTTGTAGAGCAGGATGTCCAGCACGAAGCGGCTGATGCGCAGCCGGCGCGCCGCCGCATAGACGAGCGGATGGCGCTCGCTCACCGGCTGCACCTGGTCGTCGGGCGACAGGCGCATGCTGCGCAAAAGCACTTCGGACACGTTGAGCACGCCGCCCGCCGACCGGTTCAGCCGGATGGTGTCGTAGAAGAGATAGGTGGCCATGGGCGCTTTTCCTTCTCCGTCTTTCACGCGGCGGGCGCGCCGGCGCGCGCCGCATCGAGCGCCGGCTCCGCGCCCGTTTCGCGCGCCGCTTCCCGCACCGGTACGCGCACCGTGCGCCGGAACCACGAACTCAGGCTGCCCGCGACCAGCGCCGCGATCAGCCCCGAGGCCGCGAACGGCCCCCAGCCGAGGATCGGGCCGCGCATGAACGGCACGTAGGCCGCGAGCATCACCAGCGCGCACAGGTAGGTGGCGGTCAGCGCGCGGCGCGGATCGACGATGCGGTCGACCCAGCGAAAGCCCGCCGAGATCGCGAAGCCCAGCAGCGCCGGCCCCAGCAGCCCGAAGTCGAAGTACGCGGTGGCGAACGGCGGCAGCGACAGGTTGCGCTGCGAGAAATTGGCGGCCACCGCCGACCAGCCGAGCGGGTCGAAGCCGGGAAACATCTTCAGGTCGCGCGGCAGGAAGAACGACACGGCCGACAGCAGGTAGCGCCCGAGGCCGGCGTCGGGCGAGGGCGCGCGCTCCAGGAGGCCCGCAATGACGAACATCGCGTCGAAGTCCTGGCTGAACGGAAACGACTCCAGGCCCGCGCCCCACATGGCGTCGCGCGAGATCAGGTTCAGCACCGGGCCCAGGCCCGCGATGGCGCCGAAGACCACGGCCGACAGCATCCAGCGGTGGCTGCGCGCAATGGCATGGATGAGCAGCGGCAGGAGCCCGATGAGGATGATCTGGCGCGCCGTATTGACAGGGTTCGCGGCCAGGGCGGCCAGCGCGAATGCCAGGCCCGCCGCGCACCAGGCGCCCAGCGTGCGCTGGCGCACCGCGTGGATCGCCAGCGCCACGAAGCACATCAGCACCACCAGTTTGGGAATCGTGGAATAGACGATGAAGTCGATCGGCAGGCTGTCGTCGTCCGCGACCACGCCGCGCGCCACGAAGTTGAGGTCGGGCCGGATGAACAGTGCCGCGAACGCCGCGAGCGAGCAGCTCAAAAGCAGCAGAAAGGGATGGGCCACGCCCGCGCCGCGATCGGCACCACGCAGCGCCCGCGCCGGCGGATGCGCGGGCGTGCCCAGGCGCGCGGCCTCCACGCCGGCCATGTACAGCAGGAGCAGCATCAGCGCCTGCGTGTGCGCCGCGCTGCCGAGGATGCCCACTTCCCAGAAGTCGACGTCCGCGGCGATCTGCATCGCCGGGGCGAGCGAGAAGTAGATGAGAACCACCGTGTAGTGGATCAGCAGGAACACGCTGTCGCCCGCGGCGCCGAGCATCGACAGCTGCACCGCCGCCAGCACGAACACGGCCCAGTAGCCCCAGACCGGGTCGACCAGCCCGCAGAGCAGGGCAGCGGCGATGCCGCACCAGAAGGTGAGGGTTCTCATGGCTGCTTCCGTGTGGTGTGCGCGCGCGTCAGGCGTGCTCGGCGATCGCGTCGACCGGCCGCGTGGCCTTCTGGTAGTCCGCGTAGGTGCGGCGCAGGCCCTCGGCCAGCGGCACCGTGGCGCGCCAGCCGAAGGTGGCGGCGCGCGACACGTCCAAGAGCTTGCGCGGCGCGCCGTCGGGCTGCGCGAGGTCGTAGCGGATGCTGCCCTCGTAGCCCACCGTCTCGCGGATCTGCTCGACCAGCTCGGCGATCGACACGTCCTCGCCGGTGCCCAGGTTGATGTGGCCGCGCATCGGGTCGGTGTGCTGGTCGTAGGCCGCGCGCGGCAGGTTCATCACATCGAGGCAGCCTTCGACCATGTCGTCCACATACAGGAACTCGCGCCGCGCGCGGCCGCTGCCCCAGATCAGCACGCTCGGTGCGCGGCTGATCTTGGCCAGGTGGAAGCGCTGGATCAGCGCGGGCACCACATGGCTGTTCTCCAGGTGGTAGTTGTCGCCGGGGCCGTAGAGGTTGCTCGGCATCACGCTGCGGTAGTCGATGCCGTGTGTGGCGCCGTACTGCCGGTTGTAGCTTTCGCAGAGCTTGATGCCCGCGATCTTGGCGATCGCATAGGGCTCGTTGGTGGGCTCCAGCTTGCCGGTGAGCAGCGCGTCCTCGCGGATCGGTTGGTCGGCCAGCCGCGGGTAGATGCAGCTCGATCCAAGAAACAGCAGCCGCTTCACGTCCGAGACGAACGCCTGGTGCGTGATGTTGGCCGCGATCAGCAGGTTCTCGTAGATGAACTGCGCGGGGTAGGTCATGTTGGCGTGGATGCCGCCTACCTTGGCGGCCGCCACGTAGACCTGGTCGATGCGCTCGGTCGCAAAGAAGCGCGCGACCGCCGCCTGGTCCAGCAGATCGAGTTCCGCGCGCGATCGCGTCACCACCTCGTGGCCGAGTTCGACCAGCCGCCTCGTGAGCGTCTGGCCCACCATCCCGCGATGACCTGCAACATAGATACGCATATCGTTCTTTCGGTGAAGGAGTTGATGAATCGGAGGAGAGGAAAAAATCTGTGACGGGGCTGGCTCAGCGCGAGCCGCGCGCTCCCGCGACGACGCCGAAGGTCTTCAGCACGATCGCCATGTCGCCCAGCACCGACAGCGTGGCCACGTACTCGGCGTCCATCGCCGCGCGGCGGCGGTAGCTCACCTCGTTGCGTCCGCTGATCTGCCAGAGGCCGGTGATGCCGGGGCGCACCGCGCAGTAGTGGTTCCAGTACGGCCCGTACAGGCCCTTCTGCGCGAACATGCAGGGGCGCGGGCCGACCATGCTCATGTCGCCCTTGAGCACGTTCCAGAACTGAGGGAACTCGTCGATGCTGTACTTGCGAAGGAACGCGCCCAGACGGGTGATGCGCGGGTCGTGCGCCAGCTTCTGGAACTTGTGCCACTCGCGCCGCGCGTCTTCGTTCTCGCGCAGGTGCCGCGCCAGCACCGCATCGGCGTCGGGCACCATGGTGCGGAACTTGTAGAAGCGGAACACCTTGCCGTTGCGGCCGTAGCGCGGCTGCATGTAGATGGCCGGGCTGCCCGAAGTGAGCAGCACGCCCGCCCAGATGAGCGCATAGGCCCAGCCGAAGCACACGAAGAAGGTGCCCGCCATGAGGATGTCCACCGCGCGCTTGCTGCCGCGCAGCAGCCGCGAGCCGCCCAGTGGTGCCGTCCCGCCGGCATGGGCGCCGGGCGGCGCGGCTGCGGACGAGGGCGCGCCGCTCCCCTGCGTTCCGGAGTGCAGCGTATTCATGATGCGGCGTGCTCCGGCTCGGGCCGGCGGGTGTGGCCGAGGGCCGGGTAGGCCTGCGGAGGGACGCGGTAGACGCCATATCCGTAGCCGTAGCTGCCGTAGCGCTGCTGCCGTGCGTCCAGCCCGTTGAGCACCACGCCGTGGAACGACGCGCCCACGTGTGCGAGCCGCTTGGCGCTTTCCAACAGGTCGCCCAGTTGGCTCTCGCCCGCGCGGGCCAGCAGCAGCAGCGTGCCCATGGCCGATGCCATCGCCACGGTTTCGGTCGCCCAAAGGATGGGGGGCGCATCGATGAGCACGATGTCGTAGCGCGCCGAAAGCGTGGCGAGCAATTGCGTGAACGCATCGCCCGCGAGGGCCGTGGCCGGGTCCTGCGGCAGCGTGCCGCTGGTGATCACGTCCAGGTGCGGCAGCACCTGCGCATGCGTGGCCTGCGAGAGCGTCGCGCTGCCGGCGATGAGCTCCGCGAGGCCCTTGTCATGCGCCAGCCCGAACTGCGCCGCGAGGCTGCCGCGGCGCACGTCGGCATCGATCAGCAGCACGCGCTTGCCCGAGGCCGCGAGCATGGCGGCCAGGTTCGCCGAGACGAAGGTCTTGCCCGCGCCCGGCGTGGCGCTGGTCAGCAGGATGCGGTTGTTCGGCGCCCCCAGCATCGTGAAGCGCAGCGTGGTGCGCAGCCGGCGCACGCCCTCCAGCGCCGCATCTTCCGGATGCAGCGCCGCGAGCACCTTCACGCCCGGCTTTCCCTGGCGGATGGCGCGGTCGAGGCGGGCCTGCTGCAGGCTGAGCGCGATCGTGCTGTAGACGTCCAGGCCGGTGTGCGCCTCGATCTCTTCGGGGCTGGCAACCGTGCGCTTGAGCGTCTTGCGCAGGATCGCGGTGGCCGCGCCGAGGAACAGGCCCGCCACCAGCGCGAGCGCCATCACGATGGCCGCCTTGGGCCGCACCGGCTTCTCGGGCAGCAGCGCGGGGTCGAGCACGCGGACGTTGCCGATCCTGCCTTCGCGCGCCAGCCGCATCTGCAGCGAACTGTTCAGCAGCGACGCATACAGGTCGGTGTTGACCTTGATGTCGCGCTGCATGCGCACCGAGTTCTGCTGCAGCATCGGCATGCGGCGGATGCGGCTGTCCACCGCGCCGAGTTCCCTGCGCAGCGAGGCGATCTGCGCATCCAGCGTCATCACCACCGGATGCTGGGCGGTGAAGCGGCTGGTGAGGTCCAGGCGCTTCAGGCGCGCATCGAAGAGCTTGGACTGCAGGTCGAGGTTCTGCGCGAGGGCGTTGCGGGCCTCGTCGTCCAGGCTGATGGTTCCGTTCTGGTTGCGGTACTGGTTGTAGACCTCCTCCGACTGCTCCAGCTGCTGCCTGAACTTCGGCAGCTCGGTGCCCAGAAAGTCGAGCGTGCGCTCGGCCTGCGCGGTCTTCTGGTCGATGTTCTGCCGCACGTAGAGGCGCGACACCTCGTTGAGCAGGTCGGTCAGCTGCGTCCGGTTGCCGGTCTGCCAGCTCACGTCCATCACGCCGGACTGCTTGCCTTTCTCGATCACGCGCAGGTCGTTCTGCAGCTCCAGCAGCACGAGCTGCCTGGAGCGGCGGGTGAGCTCGAAGGCGCCGCCGGGGCGGGCCTCGAACGAGCCCACCAGCAGGCGGATCGCGCCGCCCGGCACCGAGGCTTCGAGCGGCACGCCCACGCGTCCCTGCAGCGGTGTGGCGAGGTCCGGATGCGTGAGCGTGTAGCTGCCGTTCTCGCCGGCGGTGAGCAGGAAGCGCTTGCCTTCGAACGCCGGCGGCACGTCCATCTGCGCGACCGCGATCCGCTCGGTGCCGGTCACCCAGCCGCCCAGGCCGAGGAAGCCCGGGCTCGAGAGTTCGGTCGAATGCCGGGCGATGAAGTCGCCCACCAGCGGCAGGTAGTGCGGCTGCGCCTCGATGAAGAGGCGGGTGTTCTCGATCGCCTGGCCGAGCACCATGCGCGACTTCAGGATCTCGGCCTCGCCCGAGGTCGGCGTCTTCACGCTCACCCCGTTGACCGCGGCATCGGCGGGCGTGGAGGAGCGGTCGGCGTCCTCCACCTGGATCAGCACGTTCGCCTCGTACACCCGCGGCCCGAAGAGCGCGTAGCACGCGCCCACCAGCAGCGCCGCGGCGGTGATCGCGGCAATCAGCCATCGATGGTCGAGCAGGATGTCGATGTATTCCCTCGGCCCCGAGCGGGGCCGGTCGGGTTCCGCGCCCTGGGGTGCGGGAAGCGGGGGGTACCAGCGGGCGTTCATGGGGTCACCTTCTTTCCGTGTCGGGTGTGCGGGTGGGATGAGAGGGGCGCGGCGGCCTACCTGCTGCGCGCGGTGTCGCGCGCGAGGTTCACGACCTGGGCGGCCGGCAGGATCAGGCTCGCGACCCGGTTCCACGAGACCAGCGGCACGCGGTCCACGTAGACCACGTCGCGCGGCTTCAGCTCGAAGCGGTCGGCCAGCGCGAGCGCGGCGGGGTTCTTTGCATTGATGTTGAAGATCTCCGGCCCGTCGGAGGTGCTGGATGTGCCGGACGTGCCGGTCGCATCGGCGGTATCGAGCGCGCTGTCGGCACGCCGTGCGTTCCGGATCACGTAGATCTGCCCCGGGTCGGACGAGAACAGGTCGGGCCCGCCCGCATCGCCGAGCGCCTCGTTCAGGCTCAGCCGGCCGTTGCGCATCAGGAGCGCCGAGGGCCGCAGGATCTCGCCCATCACGTAGACCCGGCTGTCGTCGCGGGCGCCCACGTACACCACGTCGCCGTTGCGCAGCGGGATGTTGTTGGCGTCCGCGCCGTAGCGCTTGAGCGCCAGCAGGTCGATCGCCACCGTGCGGTCGCCGCGGGTGAGCAGCACCTGCGAGCGGTCGCCCGCGGCGGTGATGCTGCCGGCGCGGTTGAGCGCTTCCGAGAGCGTCATCGGCACGTCGGTGAAGATCTGCAGCCCGGGCGCGCGCACCTCGCCCTCCACGTAGGCGCGCTGGCTGCGGAACGACTGGATGCGCACGCTGACCTGCGGCGCCTTCACGAAGCCGCGGATGCGCCGCGCGATCAGCTCCGAGGCCTCGCTCTCGGTGAGGCCCTGCAGCTTCGTGCGGCCGATGTACGGAAAGCTGATCTCGCCCGCGGCATCGACGATGAAGCCGGGCGCCACGGTCACGCCGGTGGGGTCGCTCTGCTGCGCGATCACCGCGCCCGCATTGGGCAGCAGCTCGGGATGGTCGTAGACGATGACGCCCACCACGTCGCCCGGCCCGATGGTGTAGGACCTGGCGCGGCCGAACAGCGCGCGCACCTCGGGCGGGAGGCCGGT
This sequence comes from Variovorax paradoxus EPS, assembly GCF_000184745.1. Lineage (NCBI taxonomy): Bacteria > Pseudomonadati > Pseudomonadota > Betaproteobacteria > Burkholderiales > Comamonadaceae > Variovorax > Variovorax paradoxus. The sequence goes on from NC_014931.1 coordinate 3,091,962, forward strand.
GTTGCGCGCGTTCTGCGCCTGGATCAGCTCGGGCGTGATCGTCGTCACCTTGCCGGTGCCGACGGAGCCGTCCGACGAACGCAGCATGCCCGGCGTGCCGAAGCCCGGCGCGCAGCCGCACAGCCCGAGCGACAGCAGCATCGACAGCCCAATCCATCGGATCCGCGCCGCAGCGAACGAGGCGCGGGCGCCGCGGCTTGCGGATCCGGTGAAGAACGGAACGCGGGCGCCCTGCGGCGCACTCGCTGGTTCGGTGCGGTTCATGAGGTTCTCCTTGGCTGGTGTGGATCGGGTGATCGGGGGATCGGGTGTGATGAGGTCAGGGGGTCATGAGGGATTCATGAGGTCAGGGCGCGGCCCACTTGGCCGGCATGGGGCGGGCGACGCCCGCGGCCGGGCGGCTCGCGCCGCGCCGTTCCGTGCCGGTGCCGAAGCAGCGCTCGGCGACCCAGTCGCCCACGGTGCGCAGGTACTGCTGCTGGCCCTTGGCCGTGCAGACCGTGTGGTCGACCTCGCGCATGAATTCGTAGTGCAGCGACTGTGCGAACGGTTCGCCGCGGAAGGGGCCGAGCTGGTCGCGGTCGCGGTCGCACACATGCAGCGATCCCGAGTACAGGAGCTGCAGCGCGACGTGCCGCTCGGTCAGCAGCGCCATCGTCCGGCCGAACCAGGCCTGGGTTTCCGCCAGCGATGCCTCCTCGGTGAAAAAGCCCGGCATCGGCTTGGCCGCTTCGCTGCGAAGGAGCCGGCGCTTGAGCCAGCGCTGCGTCTTGCCCGCGAACGAGGGGTGCGCCGGCGCGGCCAGCGCGCGCCGCAGCGTGCGTTCCCAGCGCGTGCGCCGCTGCGGAAAGGCATAGCCGTCGAACAGCGACAGGCCGATCACGCGCGCATCGACCGCGGCGATGGACATGGCGTGCTCCGCGCCCGAGCACATGCCCACGATCGCGAACTGTCCGATGCCCTGCATGCTCTGCAGCAGGTCCATGCCGGCCTGCAGGTCCCGCAGCGCACGCACCGAGAGATCGGCGGCGTCTGCCGGCGCATCGCTGTCGCCGATGCCGCCCAGGTCGAAGCGAAGGCTCGACACACCGCGCGCCGCCAGCGCATGCGCCAGCTTGACGTTGATGCGGCGCGGCCCGACCCGGTGGTTGGCACCCATGTTGAACATGAGGCAGGCCACCGCGGCGGGCGCCTGGCCCGCGGGCGCCGTGACCATGCCGACCAGCGCGTTGTCCGCCCCGAAGCGGACCGGGGTGTGCGTCATGGGCGTGAGGTGCGCTGCGTCATTCATGGAGAGCCCCTTGCAGGCGGTTGAGCGCGTCGGACGGAACCATGGCGCTGTTGGGATAGGGGTCCGCCGTCCAGTCGAGCCGGTGCTGGAAATACGCGAGCCGCACCGGCATGTGGCGCGATTGCTGCTCGGCCGCCCATTGGGGCGTGTGGGTGTCGTCGGGCGGCGTCAGCACCAGCGTGTCGTGCAGCGCGGTGAGCGGCAGTGCGTCCGGCGTGAGCGCGCCCAACTGCTCGCGCAGCGCCGGCGAGAGCAGGGCGCCCAGTGCCTCCTCGGGCAATGCGGCGGGATCGCGGCCGAGGCTCCTGCGCCACGAGAGGTCGGGAATGCAGAAGCTCGCATCGATCGCGGCCACGTGCTGCTCGCGCAGGAAGCGCGCGTAGCGGCGCCCATCGATCACCGGCTCCCACAGCACCAGGCGCACCGGGTCGCAGCGCCCGTTGCGCGCCGCCAGCACCGCGAGCGTGGCCCCCAGGCGCGCGCCGACCCAGACGATGCGCTTGCCCGGTGCGCGCCGGCGCAGTTCCTCGTGGGCCGCGCACAGGTCGCGCCGCCAGCCGTCGAGTTCGCCCTGGCTCTCATCGCCGGGCGAATCGCCCGTGCCGTGGAAATCGAAGCGCAGCGTGGCGATGCCGGCACGAGCGAAGCGTTCGGCCAGCACCTTGAAGAAGCGGTGGGTGCGCAGGCCCTCCTGTCCGAACGGCGGGCAGACGAGCACCGCGCTGTCGTCGGCGCGCGCCTCGTCCGCCGGATGGAACAGGCCGAATAGCTGGCGCGAGCCCGGGCCGAACATGAGGGGCTGCGCCGGCGCGCAGCCCCGGCCGGAGGCGGACGCCGCATGGGAGGCGGTAGCGTGCTGGGCCATGTCGTGTCACCCCTTGCGCAGCAAGCTGCCGAATGCGCGGCCCAGCAGGCTCTCGCCGCGCGATGCGCTCGCGGCCGGGACGGCCGGCAGGCCCGCCAGCTCGCCCGGCTTCGTGTCGGCCGCAGCGTTGCCGTTGCCGCCGTTGCCATCATTGCCATTGCCATTGCCATTGCCATTGCCATTGCCATTGCGGGGCGACGCGATCTGCGCGAGGTTCTCGAACAGGTAGCGCCGCATCTCCACGCGCAAGCCCAGCGTCTGCTCCGCCTGCTTGACCGCGTTCAGCACGAGCAGCGAGTCGCCGCCGAGGTCGAAGAAGTTGTCGCTCGCACGGATGTCGTTGACGTCGATGCCCAGCACGCCGGCCCAGATCTGGGCGAGCGGCGCCTGCTCCGGCGCGAGCAGGCTCGCTGCCGCGGCGCGCCCGCCGGCATCGGCCAGGGGCTTGGGCGCCTTGTCCGCGCGCTCCGGCTCGTCGGCCGCGAGCTTGCGCAGGTAGGCCGCGCTTGCGGAGCCCTCGTCCGAGGCCAGGTAGGCAAGCGTCGCGGCGGGGCGCTCGGCGGCGCGGTGCAGGAGCTCCAGGTAGCGGTCGCGCAGCTGCGCACCGGTCTCGCGCAGGTAGATGTCGGCGTTGTAGATCAGCGCGCCTTCCAGGCCGTGTGGCTTGTCCATCAGCCACACGCCGATGTCGTCGGTCGCGCCGCGCTGCATCAGGTGCATTTGGCGGGTCTGCAGGCTGCCCAGGTGCCGCGCGCGCTCGCGCGCATCCTGGAACGAGAACATCGACTGGTAGGCCCCGGCGTTCCTGTTCGGGCCGCCGAGGCCGTCTCCGGCCACCATCCGCTCGAACGGCACCTGCTGGCAGTTCATGAGCGCGAGCAGCTCCTGCTTCACGCAGCGCATGAAGTCCGGCAGCGACTGGGCGAGGTCGACCCGCAGCGACACCGGCAGCACGTTGTTGAAGACGCCCATCACGTCTTCCGTCTCGGGCTGCAGGCGCCCGCGCACCGGGTTCGCGATGACGACGGCATCGCTGCCGATGACCCGGCTCATGGTGAGTGCATAGAGGCCGAAGGTCAGCATGCTCAGCGTCACCTCCATGCCGCGCGCGATCTCGCGAAGCCTCCCGGTCGTGGCCAGGTCGATGTGGATCCACTGCGTGCCGCCCTGGCCGCTCTTGCCCGCGCGGCGGGGCATGTCGGTGCGGGGCAGGCGCGGCGGCGGCCCGCTCGCCAGCCGGCGGCGCCAGAAGCCCAACTGCTCCTCGAAGGCCGGCTCCCGCATCCAGCCGGCAAGCCATTCGGCGTAGTCGCCGTGCGTGGTCTCCAGCGGCGGCAGCCCGTGCGGACGGCCGCGCTCGGCCGCGTCGTAGATCGCCGTGAGCTCGCGCTGGAACAGGTCGAAGCACCAGCCGTCCCACACCAGATGGTGCGGCACGAACACGAAGGCGTGGTCGTCGTCGTCGACCTGAAACAGCGCCGCATGGGCCATCGGCGCGCGGCGCAGGTCGATGGGCTGGTCGGCGAGTTCCTGCATGCGCTCGGCCAGTTCGGCCTCGCGCTGGTCCGCGGGCAGGCCGCGCAGGTCGATCACCGGCAGCGAAAATTCCACAGCCTGCGCAATCGATTGAACCGGCTGCCCGGTGGCCGGATCGGTGCCCACGCAGGTGCGCAGCGCGGGCTGGCGGCGAATGATTTCGCAAAGCGCCGCCTCGAAGCGCGCTGCATCGAAAGGACCGGTCAGCCGCTGCGCCGAGGGCACGTTGTAGACCGAGCGCCCCGGGTGAAGCTGTTCCATGAAGAGGATGCGCTCCTGCGAGGGCGTCATCGGCGCGCTGGTGCGGTCGATGCGGCAGGCCAGGGGCGCCTGCACGCCGGCGCCGGCGGCTTGCAGGCCGGCAATCGCCGCGGCCAGGCGCTCGGGGGTTGGGGCCTCGAACAGCGTGCGCAGCGGCAGCGCGACCTTGAACTCGCGGGCGAGAAGCGTCGCCAGCCGTGCGGCCAGCAGCGAATGGCCGCCCATCGTGAAGAAGTCGTCCTGCATGTCCAGGCCCGGCAGGCTGAGCACCTGCTCCATCGCCGCGAGCACCGTGCGCTCGGCGTCGTTGCGCGGACCGGCGCCGCGGCGCACCTCGTCGCGCGGCAGCGCCTCCGGCACGGGCAGCGACACCCGGTCGAGCTTGCCGTTGGGCAGCGTGGGCAGCGCCTTGAGCGTGACCACATGCTGCGGCAGCATGAAGGCCGGCAGGTGCTCGCGCAGGTGCTGCATCAGCGCGGCAGGGTCCAGCGCCGCGCCGGGCACCAGCGCCAGGTAGGCCACCAGGCGCACGTCGCCCGGGCGGTCTTCGCGCGCCACCACCACGCTGCGCGAGACGCCGGCGACCTCGTTGCAGCGGGCCTCGATCTCGCCGGCCTCGATGCGGTAGCCGCGCACTTTCACCTGGAAGTCGAGCCGCCCGAGGTGTTCGAGCAGGCGGTCGTTGCGCCAGCGGCCGCGGTCGCCGGTGCGGTAGATCTTGCGGTTCTGGCCCAGCACGCGCGCGGTGACGAAGCGCTCGGCCGTGAGTTCGGCCCGTTCGTGGTAGCCCAGCGAAAGGCCCATGCCCGCGATGCAGATCTCGCCGGGCACGCCGATTGGGCAGGGCTGCAGGTTGCTGTCGAGGATCCACACCTCGGTGTTGTCGATCGGAAGCCCGATCGACACGCCGCGCGAGGCCACCACGTCACGCTGCATGTTCCAGGCGGTCGACCACACGGTGGTCTCGGTGGGGCCGTACACGTTCCAGAGTTCGGCGCAGCGATCGAGCAGCGCGAACGCGAGCCGCCCGCGCACCGCCTCGCCGCCGATCCAGCCGCGAAAGCCCTTGGCGCCGGGCCACTGCGCATCGAGCAGCAACTGCCACATGCCGGGCGTGGCCTGCAGCACGGTGACCGCTTCCGCCTCGAGCAGCGCGCGCAGGCTGTTGCCGTCGATGGCGGTCTCGCGTTGGACCATCACCACCTGGGCGCCCACCGCGAGCGGCAGCAGCAGCTCGATCACGGCGATGTCGAACGAAAGCGTCGTCACCGCGGCGATCCGGTCGTCCGGACCGAGGCCCGGCGCCTTCTGCATCGAGGCGAGCAGGTTGGCCACCGCGCCGTGCGGCACGCACACGCCCTTGGGCAGGCCGGTGGAGCCCGAGGTGTAGATCACGTAGGCCGGGTCCTCGGCCCTGGCATCGCAGACATCCGGCGCGAGCGCATCGGCAGGCGCCTGCAGCCATGCGGTGTCGCGGTCGAGTTCGAACAGCCGCGACCCCGCATCGGCGTTCCACTTGCGCGGCGCGGCGGCGATGTCCGAGGTGGTCACCAGCAGGCTGAGGCTGGCGTCGGTGGCGTAGTGGTCCAATCGCGCCTGCGGAAAGGCCGGGTCGAGCGGCACGTAGGCCGCGCCCGACTTCAGCACCGCGAGCACCGCCACGAGCATGTCCAGCCCGCGCTCCAGGCACAGGCCCACGTACTCGCCGCGGCCGATGCCGCGCGCGCGCAGCGCATGGGCCAGGCGGTTGGAGCGCGCGTCCAGATCGCCGTAGCTGAAGGTGCGTGCACCGTCGCGCAGCGCGGGGCGGTCGGGGTGCTGCAACGCGTGCGCCACGAAACCGGCGTGCGCGAGCGGCGCGCCTTCAACCGCAATGGGCGGGGGCTGCAGCGAGGCCAGCGCGCGCGCGGCTTCGGGCGACAGCACTTCCAGCCGGCCGATCGGCTCGGCGGGGCTGCGCACGGCCGAGCGCAGCACGCACTCGAACATGTCGAGCCAGCGCTGCACGCTCTCCTCGTCGTAGAGGTCGGTGTTGTACTGGGCCTCGATCTGCAGGCCGCCGTCCACCGGCCGCAGGTTGAGGAAGAGCTCGAAGTTCTCGTGGCGGCGCGCCACCGTGTCCTGCTCGACCTTCAGGCCCGAGAAGGTCTGCACGCCCGCGGCCACGTCGGGGTCGACGTTGAACATCACGCTCACGAGCGGCTGGCGGCTCGCATCGCGCTGCAGCGACAGCTTGCCCAGCAGCGCGCCGTAGGTGAGCGCCTGGTGCTCGAAGGCGTCGAGCACGGCGGTCCTGCATTCGCCCATGAGCGTGTCGAAGCGCAGGTCGGCGGGCGCTGCGAGGCGCAGCGGCAGCAGGTTCACGCAGTGGCCCACGAGGCCGGGCATGTCGCGCGCCAACTGGCCCGAGGCCGGAATGCCCACCACGATGTCGTCCTGCCCGGTGAGCCGATGCAGCGTGGCGGCGAAGCCGGCGAGCAGGCCAGCGAAGAGGCTGGTGCCGGTCCGGGCGCTCATGGTGCGCAGCGAGGCCACCAGGCGCCGCTCCAGCAGCCGCTCGGTGCGCCGCGAGGCGAAGGTGCGCACGGCGGGGCGCGGATGGTCGAGCGGCAGGTCGAGCACGGGCAGCGTGCCGCCCGAGAAGCGCTCGAGCCAGTAGTCCACATGCTGCTGCATCTCGGGCCGCGCGGCGTCGGCGGCTTCCTCGGTGGCGAAGGCGTCGAAGGTGGGGGCGGCCTTCAGCGGCAGGCCGTCGCCGGTCTCCTCGGCATAGAGGTGGCCGAGCTGCTCGGTGATCACCGCCCACGACCAGCCGTCGCAGACCACGTGGTGGGCCGACATCAAGAGCTCGTGCTCGCCTTCGCCGAGCCGGTAGAGCTCGGCGCGGAAGAGCGGCCCGCGCTCCAGCGGGAACGGCGTGCTCACCGCCGCTTCGTGCGCGTCCTGCAGGGCGAGCGCGCGGGCTTCGGGGTCGAGCGGGGCGAGGTCGCGCTGCACGAGCGGGTCGGGCCCCGCCTGGCCGACCAGCATGCAGGTGCCGTCCGGCGAGATGGTTGCGCGCAGCGACTGGTGGCGCTCGACGACCCGCGCTACGGCGCGTGCCATCGCCTGGCGGTCCAGCGGGCCGCGCAGCCGCAGCACCACGGAGTCGTTGTAGGCCAGCGATGCCTCGGTGCCCAGCATCGCGCCGAGCCAGACCTCGCGCTGCGATTCGGTCGTGGGAATCACGCATTCGACGAATGCGCCGACATTGGCGGCCGTGCCCATCGCGGCCGGGGTGGGGCGAAGAACGGCGTTCATGCGGCCCGCCCGTTGGGAATCTGGATCGCTTCAGGGGCGGCCGGCACGTACCAGAAGGGCTGGCCGTCGACATCGCGCGCGAGGATCGAGCCCTCTTCCGTGGGCTTGTGCACATCGAAGGCATGCACGGCCGGCGCGCGGCGCGGCAGGAACCCCGACTCCTGCATCTCGGCCACCGATTCCTTGAAGGCGCGCTGGATCGTGGCGATGTCTTCCTGGCTGTGCGCCGTCGTGAGGAAGCACGGGAAGTTGTCCAGGATGTGCACGCCGCGGCTGCGCATCATGGCGAAGAGCAGGTCCTGCAGCGGATGGTCTTCGAGCCAGTTCACGCGCCAGAGCGAGGCGAAGTGGCGAATCGCGATGGGCGCGCCGACCTCGGCGCACCAGGCGGTGAGCTCCCCGGCCATCGCGGCGGTGCTCGCGCCGAGCGCGGCCTGCAGCGCGGGGCCGGCTTCCTTCAGATGTTCGAGCGAGGCCTTGGCCGCAGCCAGCGCGAGCGGATGCCGCACGAAGGTGCCCGCGAAATAGGTGACGCCGACGCCCGGGATGGAGTCGTCGCCGTACTGCCAGGCGCCGCCGTCGAGTGCGTCCATGAACGGCCGCTTGCCCGCGATCACGCCGACCGGAAAGCCGCCGCCGATCACCTTGCCGTAGGTGGCGAGGTCGGCGCGCACGCCGAAGAGTTCCTGCGCACCGCCCAGGCCGGTGCGAAAGCCGGTGATGACCTCGTCGAAGATGAGGCAGGTGCCGCTTTGCGTGGTGATCTCGCGCAGTGCCTGCACGAACTCGCGCGGCTGGAAGTCGGGGCGGCGGCTCTGCACCGGCTCGACCAGCACGGCCGCCAGGTCCTCGGCGTTCTCGCGGATGAAGGCCAGCGCCTCGGGCGTGCCGTAGTCGAGCACGCGCACGTCGCCGAACATGCCGCTCATCACGCCGGGTGCGGCCGAGAGGCCCTTGCCGCCCTTGCCGGCGCGCACCAGCACCTCGTCGAAGGTGCCGTGGTAGGAGCCGGTGAACACCACCACCGTGCTGCGGCCGGTGACGGTGCGCGCGATGCGCAGCGCCGCCATCACCGCTTCGGAGCCGGTGTTGCACAGGCCCGCCCGCTCGCAGCCGGTGAGCTCGCACAAGAGCCGCGTCACCTCGGCCGCGAGCGGATGCTGCGGCCCGATCTCGTAGCCCGCGTCGAGCTGCTTTCTCACCGCCTCCTGCACGAAGTCGGGCTGCCAGCCGAACAGGTTGAGGCCGAAGCCGTTGAGCGCATCGACGTACTCGTTGCCGTCGATGTCCCAGAGCTTCGAACCCTTGGAGCGCTCGACCACAATCTGGTAAGTGATCTCCTTCGTGAGCGGGCGAAAGCCGTTGACCACGCGCGGATCGGCCATGTGGGCGCGGTTGTCCTCGGTGAAGCGCTTGCTGTTCTGCGTGCGCGCCACGTAGCGGCGCACGAACGCGGCCAGCCGCGCCTTCTGCCGCGCGCTTGGCTCCGCGGTGGGCTTGGTGTGGATGCGGGCGATGGCGCCGAAGGCCTTGGCGACGTCGTAGCGCACGGGCTCGCGGGTGGCGTCGGGCGATGCGTCCTGGGCCGGCACCGCGTGTGCCGTCTGCACCGGCACGGGCAGCGGCATCGGCATCGGCATCGGCGATGGCACGCTCATCGCCACCGCCGCGGTCGAGCCGGACAGCAATGCGAGCTGCTGGCGCATCAATTCCATTTGCTGCGCAATCAGCTGGTTCACCGCACCGGTGGAAGGCGAGGGCAACGGACTGGCCATTTGCACCATCTGCACCATCGGCTGCACGGCGGGCAACTGCACGGGGGCCGCCGCGAGTGGCTCGGGCGTGGCCTCGACTTCAGGTGGCAGGCTCTGCTGCAGGAACGCCGCGAGCGCATCGAAGCTGCGGTAGTTCTCCATCAACTGGCGGAAGCTCACGTTGACCTTGAAGGTCTTCTTGATCTGCGTGGCCGCCTGCGTCAGCGTGAGCGAATCCAGTCCGAGCTCGGCGAACATGGCCTCGCCCGCGGCATCGGCCATGTCGATGCCGGAGATGTCCTCGAACAAGCTCCGCAATCGCATGTCCACCGAGGGCGCGCGGGACGCGGCGGGAAGGGAAGGTGAGGGCGGATGGGTCGAAGGCACTGCAGCGGTCACGGTCGGCTCCAATGAAACGGGTGGGACGGAAAGAGCAGGGGCAAGCGCGGGAACGAGTGCGGCCAACATCGGCGCGGCCGAGGCAACTGGCGCGGTGGTGGCCGGGGCCGGGGGCGCGATGTCGACCCAGAGGCGCTTGCGTTCGAAGGGATAGGTGGGCAGGCACACGCGCCGCGCGCCGCCGCGGGCGGACAGCCGCGCGAGTTCGATGTCGGCGCCACAGGTCCACAGGCGCGCGGCCGCGAGCCGCAGCGTGCGGGCCTCGTCGGCCGGCTCGCCGTGCAGCAGCGGGACGGCGGTGACTCCCGCATTCGACGACGACGGGGCCAGTGCCTTCGCGCCGTGCTGGCGCACCAGCGTGGCGAGCGTGTTGCGCGGACCGACCTCCACGAAGACCGGATGCGCGGCCGCCGCCGCCGCGCTCTGCAGCGCGGGCGAGAAGCACACCGTGCCGCGCAGGTGCCGCGCCCAGTAGGCGGGGCTCGTGGCCTCCGGGTCTTCTAGCAACCGGCCGGTGAGCGTCGAGAAGATCGGAATGGCCGGTGCGTGCAGCGCGACCTCGCCGACGAGCGCCTCGAAGGGCGCGACCGCGCCGTCCATCATCGAAGAGTGGAAGGCGTGCGAGGTCTGCAGCGCGCGGCAGGCGATGCCTTCGGCTTCGAGCGCGGCCTGCATCTGCGCGATGGCGTCGGCGGGGCCGGCGGCCACGCAGGCGTTGGGCGCGTTGTCCGCCGCGAGCGAGACGGACGGCCAGGCCGCGAGCCGCGCGGCGAGATCGTCCGCACCGAGCCGCACCGACAGCATCGTCCCCGCGGGCATCGCCTGCATGAGCGCGCCGCGGCGGGCGACGAGGCGAACGGCGTCTTCGAGCCGCATCACGCCGGCGATCACGGCCGCGACGAATTCGCCCACGCTGTGGCCGATGAGCGCGTGCGGCCGCAGGCCCAGCGACAGCAGCCGCCGCGCGAGTGCGTATTCGAGCGCGAAGAGCGCGGGCTGCGTGACCGCGGTGGGCGCGAGCGCGCGCGGGTCGTCGCCGAACATGCGCTCGCGCAGATCGAAATCGGTGACGCCTTCGAGCGCGCGCAGGCAGTCGTAGAAGGCCGCGGCGAACACCGCGTCGCTGGCATGCAGTGCCCGGCCCATGCCGGCGTACTGCGCACCCTGGCCCGGGAACATCAACACCGGCTGCGGCGCGCGCGCGGCGAGGCTGCCGCTCACGCGCCACGGTGCATCGTCCATTCGCAATGCAGCGATGGCGCTTGGGGCATCGGCGGCGACCACGGCGCGACGAAAGGCATGCGCCTTGCGGCCGACGCTGAGCGTGAAGGCCGCGTCGGCGAGCGCGAGGCCGGGGTGCGCCTCCAGATGTGCCGCGAGCTGCTGCGTGGCCACCGCGAGCGCGGCTTCCGAGCGGGCCGACAGCGGCAGCACGTGGATGCCGGTCGCGGCAGACGGCGCGGCGGCGCGCGCCGGCGCCTCTTCGAGCACCACGTGCGCGTTCGTGCCGCCGACGCCGAAGGAACTCACGCCCGCGCGGCGCGGCAGGTCGGCGCGCGGCCAGGGCTGCAGCTGGCTGCTCACGTAGAACGGCGTGCGCGCGAAATCGATGGCCGGATTCGGCGCATTGAAGTGCGCGGTCGGCACCATCACCTCGTGGTGCAGCGACAGCGCCGCCTTGATGAGCCCCGCGGCGCCCGCGGCCGTGACCATGTGGCCCACGTTGCTCTTGAGCGAGCCGAGCGTGCAGTAGCCGCGCGCGTCGGTGTGCTCGGCATAGGCGACGGCCAGCGCCTCGACTTCGATCGGGTCGCCCATCGGCGTGGCGGTGCCGTGCGCCTCGACGTAGCCGATGCTCTGCGCATCCACGTCGGCCGCGGCCAGCGCGGCGCGGATCACCGCGGCCTGGCCGTCCACGCTGGGCGCGGTGAAGCTGGCCTTGGCGCCGCCGTCGTTGTTCACACAGGCACTGCGCAGCACGGCGTAGATGGTGTCGCCATCGGCCTGTGCATCGGACAGGCGCTTGAGCAGCACCACGGCAGCACCGTCGCTGAACACTGTGCCCTTCGCCTCCGCATCGAAGCTGCGCGTGCGGCCGTCGGGCGAGAGCATCGAGCCCTCGTTGTAGAGGTAGCCGCTGCGCGGCGGGCAGGTGACCGAGGCACCGCCCGCGAGCGCCATGTAGCACTGGCCGGTGCGCAGCGCATGGAAGGCTTGCGCCACCGCGACCAGCGAGGTCGAGCATGCGGTGTTCACGCTCACCGCCGGCCCGCGCAGGTTGAGCCGGTTGGCCACGCGGGTGGTGATGTAGTCCTTCTCGTTGGCCAGCATCACCTGGAATTCGCCGACGGCTTCCACGAGGTCGGGGCGCGAAGCGACGTGGCGCTGGAAGTAGGTGGCGTTGTACGTGCCCGCGTACACGCCCACCGGGCCGGGCGCCTCGTCGGGCACGTAGCCCGCGCGCTCCAGGCACTCCCAGCAGATCTCCAGGAACACGCGGTGCTGCGGGTCCATGAGCGTGGCTTCCTTCGGGCCGATGCCGAAGAAGGCGGCGTCGAAGTTCTCGATGCCTTCGATCACGCCGCGCGCCCGCACATAGGCCGGATCGCTGCGCAGCGCCTCGTTCACGCCGGCATCGAGCGTGGCGTCGTCGAAGAAGCTCACGGAGTCGCGGCCCGCGACGAGGTTGTCCCAGAACTGTTCGACGTCGTTCGCACCGGGAAAGCGGCCGGCGGTCGCGATGAGCGCGATCGGCTCGTCGCCGCCGCGCGGCGCGCGTGGGGTGCGCGTGTCCGGTCGCGTGGACGGGGCGTGCTTTGTTTCGGCGGCGGGCTGCAACTGCGCCGCGATGGCGGCCGGCGTCGGATGCCGGAAGAAGAGGTTGGTCGACAGCGGTGGAGCGTGCGGTGCGGCGTCGCGCTGCAGGTCGGCGAGCACCTGCAGCACCAGCAGCGAGTTGCCGCCGAGGTCGAAGAAGTTGTCGTTGCGCCCGACCTTGCTGATGCACAAGGCGCGCGCGAAGGCGGCGCACACCTGGGCCTCGCGTGCGTCGCGCGCTTCCTCGAAAGGCTGCGCGAGTTCGGGGCGTTCGCCCGCGGGCTCGGGCAGCGCCTTGCGGTCGAGCTTGCCGTTGGGCGTGACCGGAAGCTGCGCGAGCCAAACCTGGGCCGAAGGCAGCATCGCCGCGGGCAGGCGCGCCGCGAGGTGCGCGCGCAGCGTGTCCCATGGCAGCGGCTCCGAACGGGCGACGAGATAGGCGACGAGGCGCAGCTGGCCGTCGCTCGCGGGCCTCGCGATCACCGCGCACGACTGCACCGCGGGGTGGGCGAGGATCGCCGCTTCGATCTCGCCGGTCTCGATGCGGTGGCCGCGGATCTTCACTTGCCCGTCGATGCGGCCGATGAATTCGATCGTGCCGTCGGGCAGCCAGCGCGCGAGGTCGCCGGTGCGGTAGAGCCGCTCGCCGGGCGCGCCGAACGGATCGGGCACGAAGCGCGCCGCGGTGAGTTCGGGCTGGCCGAGGTACCCCCGCGCGAGGCCGTGGCCGCCGATGCAGAGTTCGCCGACGAGGCCGCTGGGCAGCAGCGCGAGCGACGGGCTCAGCACGCGCAGCACCGTGTCCTTGATCGGGCGGCCGAGCGGCACGGAGCGAAGCCCGTTTGCGAGGCTCGCCGGGTCGATGCGGTGCGTGGCCGCGAAGGTGGTGCACTCGGTCGGGCCGTAGCCGTTGCTGAGCACGAGGCCGGGCAGGGCGTCGAGCGCGCGCCGCACATGCGCCACCGACAGCGCCTCGCCGCCGGTGAAAAGGTGCTTCAGGCCCGCGAGGTGCTGCGGATCGCCATCGACCACCGCGTTGAACAAGCCTGCTGTGAGCCAGGCCGTGTGCACCTCGTGCCCGGCGATGGTGCGCGCAAGGCCGGCGCCGGTGGGAACCCGTTCGCCGTGGATCACGCAGCGCCCGCCGTTCAGGAGCGGTCCCCAGACCTCGAGCGTCGAGGCGTCGAAGGCGAGCGGCGCCGCATGCAGCACCGCGCGGCCGGGTGCGAACTCGGCGTAGTCCACGCCGACCACCAGTCGCAGGATCGCGCGGTGGCAGATCTCGATGCCCTTGGGCATTCCGGTCGAGCCGGAGGTGTACATCACGTAGGCGACCGATGCGCCGTCGATCACCGGCATATCCGGCACTTCCGGCACATCCGGCACATCCGGCACATCCGGCGACGTATTCGCAGAGCCGCGATGCGCGTTGCCTTCCGTGGCGTCATCGGGATCGCTTGGCAGGAGCACGGCGCCCGCGCCGATTTCGGCGGGCACGAGGTGCCGCAGCGCCTCGGCCACGACCACCCGCACAGCGCCCGCCTGGCCGAGCATGCCGGCGACGCGCTCGGCCGGAAAGTCGGCCGGCACCGGCACGTAGGCGGCGCCCGCCTTCAGGCTGCCGAGCATGGCGACGATGGCGTCCATCGAGCGCTCGAACATCATCCCTACGTTGTCGCCGGGCCGCACGCCCGACTGCCGCAGGTGCTGCGCGAAGCGGTCGCTGCGGCGCTCCAGTTCGCCGTAGCGCATGGCCTCGTCGCCTTCGACGAGCGCCACCGCATCCGGCGTGGCCGCGGCCTGGCGGCTGAACATCGCGGGCACGGTGAGTGCGCGGTCGATTGCGCCGGGCGGCGTGTTCCACGCGTCGAGCTGGTCGCGGCGGTCGGCGTCGGGCAGGGTGCGGATGCTGCCGAGCGCTGCGTCGGGACGGGCCAGCAGATCGGCGGCGGTGTCGGCGATGGCGGCGAGCAGCCGGTCGGCGGCGGCCGCGTCGATGAGGGTCGCCGCGGCGTCGAGCTGCAGGCGGGCGGAGTACCCCGGACGGGCGTCCAGCGACAGGCGGATGGCGTTGTCGCTCTCGCTGTCGTGTGGCGACGCGCGGCGCTGACGGTCGAGCTGCGCGAGCCACGTGTCCGCCGTGCCGTCCGGTTCCGCGCCGAGCCAGCGCGACTGCAGGAGCCGCCACGCCGCGTCGAACAGCGTGTCGGGCAGGAAGCCCATGGTGTCCAGCCACGCCACCCAGCGCTGCGCGAAATCCGCTTCGAGCGTCAGCGTGGCGGCGAGCCGCTCTTCGGTGGCGTCGCGCCGCGGAACGAACAGGTCGTCCAGCGAGGGCGCCGGGGCGGCGTCGGCTGCGGGCGACGGCAAAGCGAATCGAGTGTTCATTTAATTACCAAGCTGAAATTCAATGATTAATTCTTGAATTAAAATTGCCCAATAAAACCAAAACTCCGAAGCTGATCGGCTGCCGCGATCCTAGGAGTTCGGCGAAGTGGCCGTGTGGGTGTTTCAACGGGTTATTACATCCGGATATACATATTTCAGAGACCAACTACCCAATTCGCCATGTTTGAGGTACCCAGACAATGATTTTGAATAATTTGCTGCGAAACTGACGGCGTAATTTACTGATCGGTGTTCGCGGCACGCTCTTCCAATGGAAAGACGGGTATCTCCTGCGAGCAGCGGCTTGCTCGCGATCGGCCGGATCTCCCGGGGGGAGCAAGCTGTTTTCAGGGGGAGAGCGGGTTTTCAGAAAGAACGAAAGCGGCGTCTCTGTAATTTGTATTCAAGAGCCCATCCTGTAACCGGAAGAGAATCAATGGCGGGGGAGTTGAAAAATGCTGGAAATGGATGCAGTATTTGCCAAATTGTCATAACCACTCCGAAGGCTGCATATGCTCAACGACATCCTGTTACCCGACGTTGTTCTCAGGCAATCCGAAGGCTATTGGGAATCCGATCTCCACGGCAATTCGGAAGGCCGATCAGCCAATGCTTTTTATTTCGGAAATAGGGAATGGGCGCAGGAATACTT
The DNA here is from genome assembly GCF_000184745.1 of Variovorax paradoxus EPS. Lineage (NCBI taxonomy): Bacteria > Pseudomonadati > Pseudomonadota > Betaproteobacteria > Burkholderiales > Comamonadaceae > Variovorax > Variovorax paradoxus. The sequence goes on from NC_014931.1 coordinate 3,107,225, forward strand.
CGACGCCTGCCACCGCGATGCGCATTTCAGAAGCCGCTGGCTGGCGGCGGCCGGCGGCGATTGGACGGGCAAGGTCGTGGTCGATCTGGGCTGCGGTCCCGGCAATGTCTTTGCCACCGTGGGCGGCAAGCCCAGCATGCTGCTGGGCGTGGATGTGGCGGGCGGTTCGCTCGCATTGGCATCGCGCATCGGCTACACGGCAGTGCTGGCCGATGCGGCGCAAACGCCATTTCGATCGGCCATTGCCGATATCGTGGCCATCAATGCGTCGCTGCACCATTGCGACGACATGGCGGCGGTGCTGCGCGAAGGCGCGAGGCTGGTGCGGCCCAATGGATTGCTCATTACCGACCACGACCCGCAATTGACCGCCTGGGACTACAAGGGCGTCGCAAAGCTGCTTTGGGATGCGCGGCTGTGGATCTACCGGTGGATTCGCCACGGCTTCCACAAGAGCGACACGCAGCAGACGTGGGGGCTGCGAACCGAAATCCACCACAAGCCGGGCGACGGGGTCACGCCGGAATTCTTCAGGGCCACGCTCGAGCCGCTGGGCTTCGAGGTCGATGTCCATGCGCACAACCACCAGATCGGGGCCGACGCGTTCAAGGGCGTGGTGGGGCCCGCGCAGTGGAAATACCGCTTGGGCAACCTGCTGTCGGGCCGCGATCCCAAGGCTCCCGCGAGCGCGCTTTCGCTCATGTGCATAGCGCGCCGCACCGCGCCGGCGCCTGAACTGCCCTAGCTACCTCCTGTAACTGGCCGAACGGCCGTGCAGATGCCTCAAGGCACTGCACGGCTTTCTTGCGTCTGTGCTATTCACAAAACTCGCAAAAAATAGTTCAATTTAGAAACTAATTATTTTGTTCACGCGTAAACATGGCTGACAAGCCGGGTGCGCGGTTTCGTACGCAGCCTCGGGCCATCGGCTCTCAGGCTTCGGGAGGGGCGAGGTACCACCGTGAAAAACGCTGGAACGCAGGGGGAAGCCATTTGGGTCACGCACTGATTGTTGAAGACGACGAAGACGCGGCGCGAATGATCGCCGCGTTGGTCGTGCGCGAGGGCCACATGGTGATGTGCGCCCATTCGATCGCCGCGGCTCGCCGCCTGATCGCCATGCAGCGGCCCGATCTGCTGCTGCTCGATCTGCATCTGCCCGACGGCAGCGGGTTCGATCTGCTGGCAGACACCGAGCTCCTTCGCGACACGGTGCTGGTGCTCATGACGGGCCAGGCGAGCCTGGAGACCTCCATTCGCGCGCTGCGCCTGCGGGCGGCCGACTACCTGGTCAAGCCGATCAACCCGCAGCACCTGAAAGGCCTGCTGTCGCGCCTGATCGCGCCCTCGCAGTTGCGCGCGGAGCTGGACGAGGTGCAGGACCGCTGGCGCGAAACCGGGCGCTTCGGCCACCTGATCGGCCGGTCGCAGGAAATGCAGCGCGTGTACCGCCAGATGTCGCGCGTGGCCGGCACCGCGGTGAGCGTGTTCATCCATGGCGAGAGCGGCACCGGCAAGGAATTGGTCGCGCGCGGCGTGCACGACCTGAGCCGGCGGCGCGACCAGCCCTTTCTGGCGGTCAATTGCGCCGCGCTCTCGCCGCACCTGATCGAGAGCGAGATATTCGGCCACGAGCGCGGCAGCTTCACCGGCGCCGAGCGCCAGCACCAGGGGTTTTTCGAGCGGGCGCACGGCGGCACGCTGTTCCTGGACGAAGTGACCGAAATGCCCATCGAGCTGCAGGCCAAGCTGCTGCGCGTGCTGGAAAGCGGCACCTTCACGCGCGTGGGCTCCACGCAGACGCAGCAGACCGACGTGCGCGTGATCGCGGCGACCAACCGCGACCCTGTCGAGGCAATGACGCGCGGCAAGCTGCGCGAGGACCTGCTCTACCGGCTGCATGTTTTTCCGATCGGTCTGCCGCCGCTGCGCGAGCGCGGCGACGACATTCCGCTCATCGCCCACAGCTTCCTGCAGGAGCTGCACCTGGCCGAAGGCGGTGCGTCGCGCTTCAGCGCGGCGGCGCTGGCGTGGCTGCGCGGCTACGCCTGGCCGGGCAACGTGCGCGAACTGCGCAACGCGGTGCAGCGCGCATGGGTCATGACCACCGGCACCGAGATCGGCGAGGAGTGGCTGTCGACCACGGCAGCCGCACCGTCCCGCTCGCCGCGGCTGCAGGCGGCGCCGTCTTCGCGCGCGACGATGGCGGGCTTCGACGACACCGCGCCCGGCGCCCTGGAGGCGGACGGCGGCGATCTGGTGGTGGCGGTCGGCACGCCGCTCGCCGACGTGGAGCGGCGCGTGATCCTCGCGACCTACGAGAGGTGCGGGCGCAACAAGGAACGCACGGCCGGGGTGCTCGGCATCAGCATGAAGACGCTGTACAACCGGCTGAAGGAGTACCGCGTTTGAGGCGGCGCCGAGATGCGGCCGCGGCGCGCATCGGCTGGGCACTGGGGCGGGGCGGCTCTTGAGGCAACGGCTTTCTACGCACGGCGCGTCGTGCGACAGGCCGGCCACGCCGAAATGGCCGGGATTGCTGACGGTACCAATGACGGTATGAGAAGAATGCGATGCTCCGCAAGGCTTTATCCATGCGGCTTTTCCCACGCAATCGACTATCGAGTGGGAATGATCCGCCGCACACAGCCGGTCGGCCAGCATCTCAAGCTGCCAACACCAGCACCTTGAACTGACTCGGCACGATCCGCATGCCGATGATGTTGCAGCGGTTCTGCACGGCAAGGCTGGTCATGCGGGTGCAGGGCGTGCCCTTCAGCAGCACGGTGAACGCGCCGGTGATGTGGCGCGAGGGGCCCATCACCGTCTGCGACACCACACCCATCAGCACGCCCGCGTTGTCGCCGTTGGTGATCGGCGTGATGGTCGCCATGTTGTGCGCGGGCGTGCCGCCGTAGAGGATGTTCCAGGCGTTGGGAATGGCCGTCGGCCCGAGCGCGAAGTTGGGGTAGGGGATGGGAAGTGCGGGCGGCGTCTTGCAGACATCCGGAAAGGCGAGATCCACGCCCATCATCTGTGCATTGGCAAACATGGCAAAGGCTCCTTGATTGCGTCGTTGGTGGTTAGATGCAGCGGGGGCGGAGGCAGGGGTCAGCCCATGTGGATCTGTTCGGCATCGACCTTGACCAGCGCCTTGCTGGTTACCAAGGTGTTCTTCGCATGCAGGCGCAGTGTTTCGCTTGCCTGCATGTCGATCTGGCCCGCGCGCACCTGCTCGACCTCCTCGGTCAGGCGAAAGCTCGAACGCGTGAGCACGCTCAGCCGGTCGAGCACGGTCTCCAGCGTGCGGCCCACGAAGCGCGCGACCAGCGTGGTCACGCGCACTTCGGCGCCGCGGTAGTCCATGTCTGCGATGTCCAGACGCGCCTTCTGCGCCTGCAGCGTCAGCGTGGGCGCATCCAGTGCGATGCGCCCCTGGCGCGAGCTGATGGTGAGGTCGCCGTCGGTGACGATGCGCGACTGGCTCGCATCCGCCTGCGTGACGACCGCGATCAGGTAGAGCTGGTCGCGGTGCGGGCCGGCCACCAGCACGGTGTCGCCCGGGCTGGGCTGCAGCAGGCAGCTTGCGGCGCGAGGACAGTGCCAGCGTTCGCCGCCGTCCTGCGGTGCGACAAGAAAGCCGCCGCCGCCGGCCAGCGCTTGAACCACCGTGCCGAGCGCGCTGCCCGTCCATGGCGAGACGGCTGTCGCGGAGGAGGGCAGCGGCTTGCGCAGCAGCGCCTGCATGTCGGGAGAGGGCGTGTCGTCGCCGGCTGCAACGCCGACGACGGCCCGGGCGGATTCGCGAATGGCGCGATGAGTCATGGGGCGGTGTCTTTCGGGTCGGGCGGCAAGGGCCGCCCGAAGGTGTCGCGGCCGGCACGTCGCGGACGGCTCGCGCGGGCGGCCGAGAAGCGCTCGGCCTCGAACAGCGCGGGATCGCTGTCGAGCACGCCGAGGCGGTCGCTCCAGCGCGTGCCGTCTTCGACGGCACGGTGCAATTGCGTGCGCTGGAAGGTGGCGCCGCGCATGTCGGCACCGCGCAGGTCGGCATAGGAGAAGTCCGCGTAGACCAGCTGGCTGCGCGCGAACGAAGCGCGGTGGCAGCGCGCGCGGTGGAACACGCATTGCCCGAGCTGTGCGTCCGAGAGGTCCGCCTCGGCCAGCAGCGCATCGACCCAGATGCTCTGCGCGAAGTGCCCGCCGCGGCAGTCGGCGCCGCGCAGGTCCGCCTCCGGAAAAAGGCATTGGGGCGCATGCACGCCCGCGAGCACCGCGCGTTCCAGCTTCGCGCCCTTGAAGTTGCATTGCGTGAGCCGCGCGCCCTTGAAGTTGCAGCCCGCGAGGTCCGCGTCGATGAACTGGCAGAGGTGGAACTGCTGCGCCGAGAAGTCCTGCGCTGCCAGGTCGGCCTCGCTGAAGATCACGTTGTGAAAGCTCGCGGCCTTGAAGCTCGCGCCGCGCAGCCCGGCGCGGTAGTAGACGGTGGTGTCGAGCCGCACGCCGTCGAAGTGCGCCGCGTCGAGCGTCGATTCGCCGAACACGGTCTTGGTGAGGTCGGCGCGGTCGAAGCGCGCCGCATCCAGCGTGCTCTTGTGGAAGGCCGCGAGGTCCAGGCGTGCCGTCGCGAAGTCGGCGCCCTGCAAGGTCGATTCGCTGAAGGCCACGCGCGTCATCGTCGCGCCCCGCAGGCTTGCCTGCGAGAGGCTGCACTTGTGGAAGGCCGCACGCTGCAGGTCTGCTGCGTCGAGCCGCGCACCGTCGAAGCGGCAGGTGTCGAACATCGACTCGGCCAGTTGCGTGCCTTCGAAGCTCGCCTGCGAGAAATCGCATTCGCCGAAGGTGCCGCCGCGCAGGTCGAGGTGATCGAGGCGCATGCCCTTGAAATCCTGGCCCTTGATGAACTCGCCGCCGCGAACCTTCTGTGCCAACGCATCCGGCGTCATCGCGCCGGTTCCGCCGCACGCCGCGGGACGGTCTTGGCCTGTTCGATGTAGGCGCCGCGGGTTTCGGTGACGGTGTCGATCAGCGCTTGCGACACGTCGGCGCGAAAGAGATTGGCGTCGCGCAGGTCGACGCCGGCGAGCGTCGCTTTCTGGAGGCTTGCGTTCATGAGGTTGGCGCCGCGCAGCGACGCATGGGTCAGGTCGGCGCGGATGAACAGGCTCTCCGGCGCATCGACAAGGCTCAGGTCCGCGCCCACGAGGCTGCAGCCCGAGAGGTCGCAGGTGTCCAGCGTGGCGCGGGTCAGGCGCGCACCGTCGAGCACCATGTCGCGCAGGCTGCACTGCAGGAGCGTTGCATCCTGGAAGTCGACGGTGCGCAGGCTGCTGGTGCCGACGAAGCAGGTGGTCTTGAGCGTGGCCGCGGCGAAGGTGATGCCGTGATCGCCGGCAGTGTGAACCCAGGCGCAGGCCTCGAGATGCGCCTGCGAAAAATCCAGGCGCTCGACCACGGAGGAGATCAGGCCGAACTTGTGCAGGCGCGCCGCGCGAAAGCTGCAGTCGATCAGCCGGCTCTGCTCGAGCAGCGTCACGTAGTCGAAGTGCGCGCGATCGAAGCGGCAGTTCTGGAAGTGCATGCCGAAGAGGTTCAGTTGCGACAGGCGCGCATCCGAGAAGTCGCAGTCGTCGAAGCGGGTTTTCTCGATCGTCGTTTCATCGAAATGCGCGCGCGCGAACGAGGTGTGCGCGCAATGCGCAAGGCTCAGGTTGGCGCCGCGCAGCACGCAGCCGGCGAGCGACGCACCTGCCAGCCGCGCGCGGACCAGCACGGCTTCGGTGGCGTCGGCATCGTCGAGCCGTGCGCCGCACAGGTCCGCACTCTCGAGCAGCGTGCGGTGCAGGCGGGCGCTGCGCAGGTCCATGTGCGAAAGGTCGGCGCCTGTCAGGTCCATGCCGGAGAGATCGCGGGTGGTGGACATGAGCGCCTGTACGCGTGCCCGTGCTTCACCGGCGCGTTCGACGGTCATGGCATCGGCCGCGGACTGGTGCTGCGCACCGAGCCGGTACATGTCGATCAGGCCGCGACGGCCGCTCTCGGCGGTCTTCGCAAGATCAGCCTCCTGGGCCGGTGACATGGGCGCGGTGCGCGTGGCCGGGGCGATGCCCCGCATGCCCTGCATCAGCGCCCTGGCATCGAACGTGGGCGGACCTTTGGCCTGGCCGCCGTTCGCATCGGCCACGAGCGCGCGGCTGTCGAAACCCACCTTGCGCGATTCCACCGCATTGGCCTCGGCCATCTGCGCGAGTTCGCGACGCGCGGCGTCGAGTTTCTGTTCCTGTTCGCGCTCGTAGACCTTGGTGCGCTGCATGAACTCGGGCAGCTCGTTCAGCGTCGGCATCTTCGTGAAGGGCTCGGGCGATGCGCGCTCCTTGAAGTGGCGTGGCTTGTGGCCGAGGTCGAGCGCCTGCTGCGTGAGGTCTTGCCGCAGTGCGTCTCCGCGCTCGCGCATGTTGCGCACGAGCACGGACTCTTCCTCCTCCATCTGGTCGACCCACAGGCCGATGGCTTCGGCGGGCAGCAACTCGTCGTCGCGGAACATGTAGAGGCCGCCGGTCTCGGGATCGCAGCGGCGCTGCAGGATCGCGAAGTAGTGTTCGAGTGGCCGCGCGGTTTCGGCGGCGGACTCGATCGCCGGCATCACGTGCGTGATGTCGGCCGCGTCGTCCTCGGCGATGGCGGTTTCGCCATGCCAGATCAGCGCGACCTGCGCCAGGTGCGGAAAGAACCACGCCGTGGTGAGCCGCAGCGCTACCTCTTCGAAGCGCTCGGGCTCGGCCTGACCCGAGGCGCCCTTGCGTGCGATGAAGGCGCGCGCGCGCCAGTCAGGCAAGCGGCCGCGCTGTACCGACAGGGTGGGGTGCATGTTCCACACCTCGTAGGGCGTGCCGCCCGGAATGCGGTCGTGGTCCGGCCAGCGCTGCTCGGGCGATGCGGCGTTGAAGAGGCGCCAGTCCATGTCCTCCGAAAAACCGGGGAAGAGGTTGTCGCGCCAGTGCGCGTCGTAGTGCTTGCCGATCAGGCGCATGCGGCTGGGCCAGCTCACGTCCATCGCGCCGAAGCACGCGGGCTCCGGCTGCCGCGAGGGCAGGTCGATGCGGCGCTGCGGATGCTCGACATTGGGCAGGCGCTGCACCAGCAGGTCGTTCATCAGTTCGGGCGCATGGCCGATGCCCAGCGGGTTGTCGGCGAAGGCGGGGCCGCCGAAGGCGCGGGTCCAGTCCAGGCGCATCGATTCGAAGGGCTGCGGCGCGGTCGCCCGGCCATCGAGCCAGAAGCGGTCGCCGAACACCACGAGCTGCCGGCTCAGCGCGCCGACGTTCAGCGCGACGGCGCAGGCGGTCTTTTCCTTTTGATGATGCGTGTACGCATGGCCCGTCGCAAGGAATTCGGCGCATGCCTTGGGCATGCCGAGATCGAGCACCCCCGTGGGACCCAGTTCATTGGAGACCGCCTTCCAGAACTCGGGCTCGGGCAGCAGCACGGGTGTTTCGTCCATGGCGACCATGCCCATGCAAGTCACGCCAAGCCGCTGGTGGCCGGCGCGCAGGAAAGGGCGCGTGATGATGCTCAGCCGCAGGGGTTTGACGGTCTTCACGGCGAGGCTTGCATCAACCCGCGGCGCGCGCGATTTCGAGCGGCGTGCGGGTGCGGTCGATGGCCAGGCTGGACGCATCGTGAGGGTCGCGCAGCAGGTGCACCCGCGTGCCCGCAATGCAGAACTGCGGCAGCAGGGCTTCGTCGACCAGCGTGCGCACGACGGCCGGGTTCGAGCCGCCCGCTCCGTCGAACACCTTCAGCGACATCTCGACCGCCAGCACCGTCTGCCCCTGCGAGCCGCCGCGCGTGAGTTCGTGCGCCGAGCGCTTGACCGATTCGACGATGGCCTCCGCCGGAACGCCGTGCTGTGCCAGGCGCTTCCAGGTCTTCTCTTCGGCCGAATAGATGCGGTTCTCGCGCGAGGCGACGATCGCCACCGACACGGCGGTCACGATCACCGCGCTCATCACGACGGCGAAGACGATCCAGAGCAGCATTTCAAACCACAAGGGTGAGCACCTTGAACTTCGCGGCCAGGCCGCCGGTGGCGATGAGCATGCCCTTGTTCGCAATGGCCAGGCCCTTGGCGCTGACTTCGAGCGGCTTGTTCTTCAGCGAGAAGACGGCCGTGTCGATCTTCACGGTCGCGATCTGCGCATTGAGCCCGGCGTAGTACTGCAGGCGCGCGCCCCACACGTCGAACGACATGCCCACCAGGCTGATGCGAAGGCCCACCCCGCCCGCGCGGAACAGCCGCCAGTCGCTGCTCTTGGCGTAGTTGTTGATGTAGGTGGCGGAGTTGTTGGTGTAGTTGACCGTCAGGTTGTTGTAGGTGGTCGACGTCGTGTTGTAGGTCGTCGTGTTGATGACGTGCTGCGTCGTGTTGTGGATGTGGTTGGTGGTGTTGAAGGTCACGTCCGGCGAGGTGTGCACCGTCGGGCCGGTGACCGTGGTGGTCGAGGGGCCGTTGACCAGCACCGTGTTCGAGGTGTTGATCGTGTCGTTGCGGCCCGCGCTCACGAAGCGGATTTCCTGTCCGTCGATGGTGCCGTTGAAGCCCCCGGTGATGGCGAGCCGGACGCCGCCGGTGATGGTGTCGTTCAGCCCGCCGCTGAGCATGCGCGTCTTGCCGCCGGAGATCGTCTGGTTCACGCCGCCGCTGATGGTCTCGCCGAAGCCTCCCGCCACGTCGCGGGTGTCGCCGCCGGTGATGGTTTCCTTCGCACCCGCGGTGATGTCGCGCGTCTCGCCGCTCTGGTAGGTGGCCGACTCATGGCCCTTGATCAGGGTGGTGCGGGTGCCGCCGGTGGTGTGGGTCTCGTCGGCCTCGACCTCCACGTCGAGGTTGCGCTCGGCGTGCAGCAGGATCTGTTCGGCGCCCGTGCGGTCTTCGAAGCGCAGCATGTTGGCCTGGTTGGCCGCGCCGCCGGTGCTCGAGCGCGTGAGGATGCCGCTGGCCGTGGCGTTGGCGGGCAGCTCCCAGGGCGGCATCTGGTCGCTGTTGTAGACGCGGCCGGTGATGATGGGGCGATCGGGTTCGCCACCGATGAAATCGACGATCACTTCCTGGCCCACGCGCGGCATGTGCATGGTGCCGTAGTTGGCGCCGGCCCAGTTGCTCGACACGCGCACCCAGCAGGAGCTGTTCTCGTCGGACTGGCCATAGCGGTCCCAGCGGAACTGCAGCTTCACGCGGCCGAAGCGGTCGGTCCAGATCTCCTCGGGTCCGACGACGGTGGCGGTCTGCGGGCCGTTGGTGCGCGGCTTGGGCGTCTTGCGCGCGGGGCGGTAGGCAACAGTGGAGGGCAGCACGGTGAAGTCGAATTCGCACACCGATTCCGCGCTGCCGCCGCTCGAATACTCGGGCTCCTGCAGGTCGTAGCGAGTCTCGGTGACCAGGTACTCGCGGTTGTCGGACTCGCGCGGGCAGTGCGTCATCTGGAACAGGTAACCCGGTGCCATGCCCAGGACGTTGGTGTGTCCCGAAGCCAGTTCGTGCGCGCACTGCAACTCCTGCAGACGGACCTTGGCGTAAGCATCGCCTTGCCCGTGCTCGCTGTAGCCGCCGAGCCATTCGTAGACTTCGTAGGTCGAATGCTCGTGGCCCTTCGGGTCTTGCTGCACGCTTTGCAGCGAGGCGCGCGACTTCTTGAAATCGAAGTCGTCGAGCATCACGCGGCCCGAGGTGATCTGCTCGGAGATGCGCCACCGGTCGATGCACGGCTCCATCGCGTTGACCACGCGGTCGCGCGGACGGTAGGGAATGGTCGCGTAACCCGCCAGCCTGGCGTAGCCGCCGGTGTCATCGGCCAGCACCAGAAGGTGCGCGCCGTTGCTGTGCTCGAAGTGATAGGCGATGCCTTCGTGCTCCATGAGGCGGCTCACGAAGGCGAAGTCGCTCTCCTGATACTGCACGCAATATTCCCACGGGCGGTAGTTGCCCGTCAGGCGCTTCTCGAACTGAAAGCCGTACTTGCCCAGCACATCGTCGAGTACCTCGGGCACGCTCTTGTTCTGGAAGATGCGGCAGTCGGTGGTGCGCGTGAGGTACCAGAGCCAGGGCTGCACCAGCGCGCGGTAGATGTAGTGGCGGCCGGTTTCGTTGGCGCGGCCCACGAGTTCGAAGCGCACCACGGTGCCGTTGAGAAAACGCGGTGCGCCGCCGTCCTGCAGCTCGATGGTGAGCGATGTGCCCAGCAGCGTCTTCAGGTCGAGGCTGAAGCTCGTGCTGACCATGTCCACCTCGAACTCGAACAGTCGCGAGAGGCCTTCGTGCCCACGCATGGCGCGGAATTTGAGGTGCTCTGCACCGAGTGCGGTGTGGACCTGAACGGTACGCGTCATTCGGAATTTCCCTGACCCTTGGAGCTTGTTGCGGTTGCAAGCCTTCGGAGGCAGTCTAGAAATTCGTTATGTCATATGCATGACGTGGGCGTGCTGCGCCGTCTGGAAATCCAACGCGCGAACAGCTTGCGGCAACGCCGCATCGAGGTCACGCGCGGCTTCCTGGAACTCGGCCTTGCGCATTCGTGTGCGGTCGTTGTAGGTCTTCTGTGTGAAGTCGAAAAGAGGTTGTAATTCTTTGGAATTCATCACGCCGAGTTGCATTCAGTTGCGGTTGACCATGCCTTCTGTTCCCCTCAAGATAACAAGTGTTGACGATGGTTAATCACAAGGGGGGACCGGTTGTTGCCGAGTGAGATCGATTTGTTGCAGTCGCCTGTCGAAGGCCCGCTTCCTTGCGGCGAGGATCTGGAGTACGACCCCGATTTCATGGCGTTGCAACAAGCGACGACGGGCAAGCGGGAGCAACAGTTCGGAGCCACGATCATTCCGGCAGAGCCGCCCGACTGGGCCCGCGTGGAACGCATCGCCGGACAGCTGTGCGAACGCACGCGCGACCTGCGGGTGCTGGTTCCGCTGACCCTGGCATGGACCGAGACGCGTGGCCTCCCCGGCTACGTCGACGGCCTTCGGCTGGTCGACTTTGTGCTGCAGACGTTCTGGGACGAAGTGCATCCGCGCGTCATTGCCGACGGCTTCGAAGACCCGCTGCCGCGCATGAATGCGTTGGCTGCACTGGCGGAAACCGAAGGGCTCGGACGCAGCGTGCGAGATGCACGCCTGCTCGACGATGGTGGTTCGTCGGTGAGCCTGCGGCAGGTCGAGGCCCTGCTCGATTCGAGCAAGGCCGATCAGATCGACTATCCCGGCGGCATCGGCCGCTTGCGTGAAGCGGCGCGCCGCGCGCATGAGAAAGCAACGCCCGCGGTGGTGGCCTTGCGCGCCGCGCTGGAGCTGCTGCAGCGCATTCGCGAGACTTCCGAACGCGCACTGGGACAAAGCTGGGCGCCTGATTTCTCCCGGCTCGAACGCTCGCTTCGCACCGTGATCCAGCTGCTGCCCGAGCAGGCGCAGCCCGATCCGGCGCCGAGCCTTCCGGGGGAGAACGACATGAATCCACAAGGGACTGCGCAGTCTGTTTCGAGCGCGCAGTCCACGATCTCGGCGGCTGCAAGTGGCGGCGCAGGCCTACGCGCACCCGGTATTAAAGAGATTGAAATATCGAGCCGTGATGATGTGCGAGTGCTGTTGGAGAAGGCTTGCGAGTACCTGGAGCGCACGGAGCCCAGTCATCCTGCGCCCATGCTGATACGGCGAGCGCAAAGACTCATGGACCTCAACTTCTTCCAGATCATCGAAGAGCTTGTGCCCGAGGGATTGCAGAAGATCGAGGGACTTGCCGGACGGCCGTTGAACGGCGGTGCCGCGCCTGAATAGGCGGCCATCGCAGTCGATGCCGAAGGCTTGCGCCGCCAGGACAGACAGTCGGGTCCGACCCATGGATTCAGTTTCAAGAGGAAGCTTATGGCAGACAACCGTGTCAGAAACAGTGGTCAGAAGTTCATCGCGCGGAACCGGGCGCCGCGTGTGCAGATCGAGTACGACGTCGAGATCTACGGCAGCGAACGCAAGATCCAGCTGCCCTTCGTGATGGGCGTGATCGCCGACCTCGCGGGCAAGCAGATGGACCCGATGCCCGATCTGGCCGAGCGCGATTTCATGGAAGTCGACATCGACAACTTCGACGACCGCATGAAGGCGATCAAGCCGCGCGTGGCGTTCCAGGTGCCCAACACGCTCACGGGCGAAGGCCAGATGAATGTCGACATCACCTTCGACACCATGGACGACTTCTCGCCCGCGCGCATCGCGGGCCAGGTGGGCGCGTTGCAGCAGTTGCTCGCCGCACGCACCGAACTGTCGAACCTGCTCTCGTACATGGACGGCAAGAACGGTGCCGAGCAATTGATCGCGCAGGCCCTGCAGAACCCGGCGCTGCTCAAGTCGCTCGCTTCCGCGCCCAACCCGGCTGTCGCCAAGGCGGTCGAAGCGGCGAACGAGAAAGCGGGCCACGCGCCCGGCGGTTCTCCCGAGTAAGCGCAAAGCCCGAGCAACGCACAGCAAGCCGACAGGATTCCCACCATGAGCACCGCACCGAAACAGACAGCGCGCGCACAGGCCACCACGGTCGAGGCACTGGCGCCGAACGAGTTCTCCGACCTCCTGCAGCGCGAGTTCAAGCCCAAGACCGAGCAAGCGCGCGAGGCGGTGCAGAACGCCGTCAAGACGCTCGCCGTGCAGGCGCTGGAGAGCACGGTCACCATCTCCAACGATGCCTATCGCACGGTCCAGGGCATCATCACCGAGATCGACCGCAAGCTCACCGAGCAGATCAACCAGATCCTGCACCACGAGGACTTCCAGCAGCTCGAGGGCGCATGGCGCGGCCTGCACTACCTGGTGAACAACACCGAGACCGACGAGCAACTCAAGATCCGCGTGATGTGCGCCTCCAAGCGCGAAGTGGCGCGTTCGCTCAAGCGCCACAAGGGCATCGGCTGGGACCAGAGCCCGCTCTTCAAGAAGATCTACGAAGCCGAATATGGCCAGTTCGGCGGCGAGCCCTTCGGCGCGCTGATCGGCGACTTCCACTTCGACCACAGCCCGCCCGATGTCGAGATGCTCGGCGAAATGGCCAAGATCGCCGCGGCCGCGCACTGCCCCTTCATCGCGGGCGCGTCGCCCACGGTGATGCAGATGGACTCGTGGCAGGAACTGTCGAACCCGCGCGACCTCACCAAGATCTTCCAGAACACCGAGCACACCGCATGGCGCTCGCTGCGCGAATCGGAAGACGCACGCTACATCGGCCTGGCCATGCCGCGCTTCCTGGCGCGCCTGCCGTACGGCGCGCGCACCAACCCGGTCGATGAATTCGAGTTCGAGGAAGAAACCGATTCGGCCGCGCACACCCGCTACACCTGGGCCAACTCGGCCTATGCAATGGGCGTGAACATCAATCGCTCGTTCAAGCAGTACGGCTGGTGCACCTCGATCCGCGGCGTGGAATCGGGCGGCGCGGTGGAGAACCTGCCCACCCACACCTTCCCCACCGACGACGGCGGCGTGGACATGAAGTGCCCCACCGAGATCGCCATCAGCGACCGGCGAGAGGCCGAGCTTGCCAAGAACGGCTTCATGCCGCTGGTGCACCGCAAGAACTCTGACTTCGCGGCCTTCATCGGCGCGCAGTCGCTGCAGCAGCCGGCCCAGTACTACGACGCCGACGCCACGGCCAACGCGAACCTCGCGGCGCGCCTGCCGTACCTGTTCGCGTGCTGCCGCTTTGCGCACTACCTCAAGTGCATCGTGCGGGACAAGATCGGATCGTTTCGCGAGCGCGAGGACATGGAGCGCTGGCTCAACGACTGGATCATGAACTACGTCGATGGCAGTCCAGGCACATCGTCGCAGGACACGAAGGCAATGAAGCCGCTGGCGGCGGCGGAGGTCCAGGTGGAAGCCATCGAGGACAACCCCGGCTACTACGCCGCCAAGTTTTTTCTCCGGCCGCACTATCAGCTCGAAGGGCTGACGGTTTCCTTGCGGCTGGTTTCGAAGCTGCCGTCCAACAAGAAGGACAGCAGCTAAATCAACGGTGCTCCACGAGGGCGCAAATAACTTTGGGGGTTAATCATGGCAGTAGACATGTTCATGCGCGTTGAGGGCGCGAACGGCGAATCCAAGGACTCGAACCACAAGGATTGGAGCGATATCAAGTCGTTCGCATGGGGTGCAACGCAGCCTGGCAACATGGTCAGCGGCGGCGGCGGCGGTGTGGGCAAGGCCAGCTTCAACGACCTGCAGGTGGTCGCGCGCATCGACAAGGCGGCCCCGTCCATCCTGAAGAACTGCGCGAGCGGCAAGCACCTGAGCAAGGTCGAGGTGTCGCTGTGCAAGGCCGGCGGCACGCAGATCGAATACACGCGCGTCACGCTCGAGGAAGTGCTGGTCACCTCGGTGCAGTACACGGCGGAGCAGGGCGGCGACGCGGTGCTCGTGCAGTTCGCGTTCCAGGCCGCCAAGGTCAAGCAGCAGTATTGGGAGCAGACCGACAAGGGCGGCAAGGGCGCCGAGACGGTGCTCGGCTGGAACCTCAAGGAAAACAAGGAAGCCTGAGTTTCCTGTTGCCGTCATGCCGGGGGCAGGCCGCGCGAGCAACTCGCGCGCCGATGCAAGGAAGGCCCGCCCTCCGGCCGAGGATCGATCACCACCGGACGACTCGGCCCTGTGCGCGAGTCAGTCAATGAGGAAGCTTCATGGGCGATGGGTTTGCAGTGCTGGGCGAGCGCTCCGTGGCCGAGCACACCGAATGGGTACAGCGGCAGATCCGCGCGAGCCCCCAGAACGCCAGCCTGCGCCTTGCCCTGTGCCACTTCCTCGCGCTGCGCGGCGAGTGGCAGCGGGCTGAAGACCAGCTCAAGCTCGCGGCGAAGATCGATCCCTCTTTCGCGCCGGCGAGTGCCACCTGCGCGATGGCGCTGGCCGGCGAGCGCCACCGCACCGAGTTCTGGAATGGCGGCCGCGCGCCGTCCGTTGTTGCCGGCCAGGCCGCGTGGGTCGACGGCTTGATCGCCGCCGCGGCAATGCCACCCGAGCAGGCCGATGAAGCGGCTGTATTGCGCGAAGCGGCGCGGCAGGATGCGCCCGCATCGCAAGGCACGCTGAGCGTTGTCGACCGGTCCGATTCGCGTGCCGTGCAGGCCATCGACGGCGAGCCTGCGGAGACCATCGGATTCGCCTGGCTCTGCGATGGCGACGTGCGCATGGGTGCCGTGCTCGAACTTCTCACGCCTTCGGGCTACGCGTGGCTGCCGCTGCATGCGGTGAGCCGCCTGAAGTTCAAGCGTCCGCAGCATCTGGTCGACCTGCTGTGGGCGCCGGCCGAAATCGTCCTGCGCGATGGCCGCGGGCTCAACGGCCTGGTGCCGGTGCGCTATCCCGGCAAGCTCGATGCGCTCGACGACGAAACCACGCTGGGCCGCCGCACCGACTGGCTGCCGCTGGCCGGCGAAGAGCAGTACGCGGGCATCGGCCAGCGCACGCTGATCAGCGAAGCCGGCGACCATTCATTGCTCGATGTGCGTCTCGTCGAATTCGATTCGGCAGCAACCGCGGAGGGCGCCGCACCGTGAGCACCACGCTGCCCGCCAGCCGTTCCGCGGCGATCGACGCCGATGGCGATCCGCAGGAAAGCGTTGCGCGCGACCGCCTGCAGCCCGTGCTGCTCGATCGCCTGACCGACAAGCAGCCGCAGAGCCGCCAGGAGCGCGCGGGCAGTTTTCTCATGAGCGGCAGGCTCTTGCGCGACTCGGTGCTGCGCGACCTGCAGTGGCTGCTCAATACCACCAACTTCGGCACCGAGCACGGCATCAACGCCATGCCGCGCGCGCGGCGCTCGGTCGTGAACTACGGCGTGCGCGGCTGGGCCGGCGGGCGCATGTCGGAGGTCGACTTCGCCGACGTCGAGGCCGCCATCCGCGCCGCGATCATCGACTTCGAGCCGCGCATCATGAAGGACAGCATCGACGTGCGCTGCGTGACCGATGCGGCCGACCTCGAACACCACAACCTGCTCGCGCTGGAGATTCGCGGCACGCTGTGGTCGGTGCCTTATCCGATCGAATTCATCCTGCGCTCGGAGCTCGACCTCGAAAGCGGCCACATGATCCTGCGGCCGACGGGAGGCCTCTGAATGGACGCAAGGCTGCTCGACTACTACAACCGCGAACTCACCTACATGCACGAGCTCGGGGCCGAGTTCGCGCAGCGCTACCCGAAGATCGCGGGCCGCCTGGGCATGCGCGGCATCGAGGTCAGCGATCCGTACGTGGAGCGCCTGCTCGAGGGCTTCAGCTTTCTCACGGCGCGTATCCAGCTCAAGATGGATGCGGAGTTTCCGCGCTTCTCGCAGCGCCTCCTGGAGGTGGTGTATCCCAACTTCCTCGCGCCGCTGCCCGCGATGGCGGTGGTGCAGATCGACGGCAACCTCAACGAAGGCTCGCTGAAGGCGGGCTACGAACTGCCGCGCCACACCGTCCTGCGCGGCCGCATGATCAAGGGCGAGCAGACGGCTTGCGAGTTCCGCACCGGCCACCCGGTCACGCTGTGGCCCATCAGGATCACCGAGGCCGGCATCGGCCCCGTGCCCGCGGAGATCGGGCATGCGATGCCGATGGTGGCGCGCCAGGCCAAGAGCGCGATCACCATCAAGCTCGAAGCGGTGGGCGGCGCCAGGTTCTCCGAGATGCCGCTCGACCGGCTCGAATTCTTTCTCTCGGGCGCCGAGTTGCATGCGCTGCGCGTGCTCGAACTGGTGGCGCACCGCAGCGTGGGGGCCGTGTGCCGCAGCGGCCCGGGCGCCCAAGGCGGGTCGTCGCGCATCGTGCCGCTGGGCGACGAGGCCATCCGCCACGAAGGCTTCGACCCCGACCAGGCGCTGCTGCCCTACGACGCGCGCTCGTTCCAGGGCTACCGGCTGCTGCACGAGTACTTCGCGTTTCCCGATCGCTACCTGTTCTTCAGCGTGAAGAACCTGCGCGCCGCGGTCTCGGCCATCGGCGGCAGCACGATGGAGATCGTGATCCTGCTGGACCGCGCCGACGCCGACCTGGAGCGGCTGGTGGACGCCAAGCACTTCTCGCTCTTCTGTACGCCCATCATCAACCTCGTGCCGCGCCGCAGCGACCGCATCCCGGTCGGGCCGGGCCAGCACGAGCACCACGCGGTGATCGACCGCACGCGCCCGCGCGACTTCGAGATCTTCACCGTCGAGCGCGTCACCGGCCACATGACCAACGGCTCGGAGGAGCGCGAGTTCCGCCCCTTCCTCGGCTCGTTCGCGACCGACGACGGCGACTTCGGCGCGTATTTCTCGCTGCGCCGCGAACCGCGCCTGGTGTCGGACCGCGCACGCGCGCAGGGCACACGCACCAGCTACACCGGCAGCGAGGTCTACGTGTCGCTGGTCGACCAGCACGACGCGCCGTTTCCGCACAGCCTGCGGCACATCACGCTCGATGCGCTGTGTACCAACCGCGACCTGCCGCTGCTGCTTCCGACGGGGCTCGAGTCGGACTTCACGCTGCGCATCTCGGCGCCCGTGCGCTCGATCCGCATCCTGCGCGGCCCGTCGCGGCCGTACCCGGCGCTGGCCGAAGGCGCGCTCACCTGGCGGCTCATCAGCCACCTGGGCCTGAACTACCTGAGCCTGACCGACGTCGATGCCGCGCAGGGCGCCGCCGCGCTGCGCGAGATGCTCGACCTCTACGGCAACCTCGCCGATCCCGCGGTGCGCCGCCAGATCCAGGGCGTGCGCTCGATGGCGCTCGCGCCGGTATTCCGCCGCTTGCCCGAGCCGGGGCCCATCGTCTTCGGGCGCGGCGTGGAGGTGGCGCTCAAGATCGACGAGGTCGCGTTTTCCGGCGCGAGCCCGTATCTTTTCGGCGCGGTGCTGGAGCAGTTCTTCAGCCGCCACGTGTCGCTCAATGCCTTTACCGAGTTCGCGCTCTCCAGCCTGCAGCGCGGCGAAATCGCGCGCTGGACCCCACGGGTCGGACGCCGCCCCGCCGTATGAGTACAGCCGGCTTCTCCGACGACATGCCGCAGGCCGCGCAGGTGGAGGGCGAGGAGCTGTTCGAGGCGCATTCGTTCGATGAACCCGCGGGCCAGGAGACGCCGGAAATTGCAGCGACGGGCCGCCGCGATGCGCTGCTGGCCGACCCCGCACTGTGGGCCGGCCTGGTCGAGCAGCCCTTCGAGCACGACCTGTTCATGCTGCTGCGCAGGCTCGATGCGCACGGCGACCATCCCCTGCTGGGCCGCGCACCCCGCCCATCGGATGAACCGCTGCGCCTCGGGCAGGAGCCCTCGATGGCCTTCGCGCCGTCGAACGTCTCGGGTGTCGATGCCGATGGCGACGGGCCGCCGCGCATCTCGATCTACGGCTTCGGCCTGTTCGGCCCCAACGGTCCGCTGCCGCTGCACCTGACCGAGTACGCGCGCGAACGCAAGCGCCACCACAACGACCACACGCTCAGCGCATTCGCCGATCTGTTCCACCACCGGCTCATCCTGCTGTTCTACCGGGCCTGGGCCGATGCGCAATCGGTCAACAGCCTGGACCGCCCCGACGGCCACCGCTTCGTCGACTACGTGGCGAGCCTCATGAACATGGGGCAGCCGGGCCTGAAGGAGCGCGACCGCATTGCCGACCATGCGCGCACCTTCATGGCGGGCCATCTCGTGCGCCAGACGCGCAACCCCGAGGGGCTGATCCAGATCCTGCGCCTGTACTTCGACGTGCCCGTGCGCGTCGAGGAATTCGTGAGCGACTGGGTGATGATCGACGAGCGCCAGGTGAGCCGGCTCGGGCTCTTCGGGCGCAACCACCAGCTCGGCGGCGGAGCCACCATCGGCCTGGCGGTGCGCGATGCGCAGAGCAAATTTCGCCTCGAACTCGGCCCGCTCTCGCAACAGCAGTTTCGCGAATTCCTGCCGGGCAGCCGCCGGTTGCAGCAGGTGGTCGACTGGGTGCGGCAGTACGTCGGCATCGAGTTTGCCTGGGAGCTGCGGCTGGTGCTCAGGAAGCAGGAGGCGCGCGGCATGCAGCTGGGCAGCGACCAGCGCCTCGGCTGGGGCACGTGGGTCGGCACGCGCCTGTCGGACACCGACGCTGGAGACATGCTGTTCGAGCCCGAGGCGCTGTATCCCCGCAACACAACGGCGGCCGCAGTGCCTGCCGAGTCCGCTTCTTCCATGGCCCTATGACCGACATCCGCCGCGTCTCTCTCTTTTCCAAGCTGAACCCGATGCTCTACAAGGCATTGGAGACCGCCACCGCCTTCGCCAAGCTGCGCGGCAACGCCTACGTCGAACTCGTGCACTGGCTGCACCAGATCCTGCAGCTGCAGGACAGCGACATGCTGCGCATCGTCAAGCGGGCGGGGCTCAACCTCGATGCGGTGGAGCAGGACCTCGTGCGCGCGCTCGACCGCCTGCCGCATGGCGCGACGTCGATCAGCGACATCTCCGAGCACGTGGACAACGCCGTCGAACGCGCGTGGGTGTATGCGAGCCTGCGCTTCGAGGCCACGTCGATTCGCGGCGGGTATCTTCTGGCCGGCATCACCAAGACGCCGGGGTTGCGCCAGGTCCTCTCGGGCATCTCGCGCGAGTTCGACAAGATCGTGCCCGACGTTTTGGTGGCCCAACTCGAGGCGTGGACCGAAGGCTCGCCAGAAGACGACTACGACATCACGCCGAACGAGGGCGCGGGCGGCGGTGCGCCGGCCATGCAACACCAGGGCGATGGAACGCCGGCAGGCGGCTCTGCGCTCGCGAAGTACGCGAGCGACCTCACGGCCAAGGCGCGTGCGGGCGAACTCGATCCGGTCTACGGCCGCGACGAGGAGATCCGCCAGATCATCGACATCCTCATGCGCCGCCGGCAGAACAACCCGCTGCTCACCGGCGAGGCCGGCGTGGGGAAGACGGCGGTGGTTGAAGGCCTGGCCTCGCGGCTGGCTTCGGGCGATGTGCCGCCTTCGCTCAAGGACGTGTCGCTCTGGGTGCTCGACCCCACGCTGCTGCAGGCCGGCGCGGGCGTGAAGGGCGAGTTCGAGCAGCGGCTGCGCCAGGTGATCGACGAGGTCGAGAAAAGCCCCAAGCCCATCGTGCTCTTCGTCGACGAGGTGCACACGCTGGTCGGCGCGGGCGGCACGGCCGGCACCGGCGATGCGGCCAACCTGCTCAAGCCCGCGCTCGCGCGCGGCCGGCTTCGCACCATCGGCGCAACGACGTGGTCGGAGTACAAGAAGTACATCGAGAAAGACCCGGCGCTCACGCGGCGTTTCCAGACCATCCAGGTGCATGAGCCCACCGAGCCCAAGGCGGTGATCATGCTGCGCGGCATTTCGGCGGAACTGGAGAAGCACCACGGCGTGCTGATCCTCGATGCGGCGCTTGAAGCGGCCGTGAGCCTGTCGCACCGCTACATTCCCGCGCGGCAGTTGCCCGACAAGGCCGTGAGCCTGCTCGACACGGCGTGCGCGCGTGTGGCACTGAGCCAGCATGCGCTTCCGGCGGCGCTCGAAGACCTGCAACGGCGCATCGAGGTGCTCGGCATCGAGTCCGGCATCGCGGGGCGCGAAGCCGCGATCGGCGTCGGAGAGCACCAGCGTGTCGAGGACATCGCGGCCCAGGTGGCCGCCGCGCAAGCCGAACTCGATCTGCTGGAGCAGCGGCGGCTGGAAGAGAGCGCGCTGGTCGAGCGCATCGTGGCGCTGCGCAAGCTGTTGTCGCCCGCGGCGGTGCCGGTGCAGGCCGAAGCCGACGTCGAAGTTGAAACCGAAGAGGACGCCGACCCGGTCGGCGAAGCACCGCAAGTCGATGCGGAGCCCGAACGCACCCCTGAAGACATTCGCGCCGAACTCAACGAAGCGCAGGACAAGCTGGTGCAGCTGCAGGGCGAATCGCCGCTGATCCTCGCCGCCGTCGATGCGCAGGCCATCGCCACCGTCGTGGCCGACTGGACCGGCATTCCCATCGGCCGCATGGTGCGCGACGATGCGCAGTCCGTGCTGCGCCTGGGCGAGATCCTCTCGGCCCGCGTGGTGGCCCAGCCCGATGCGCTGGAGACCATCTCGCGGCGCATCCGCACAGCGCGCGCGCGGCTGGACAACCCCAACAAGCCCGTCGGCGTTTTCCTGCTGTGCGGCCCCTCGGGCGTCGGCAAGACGGAGACCGCGCTCGCGCTTTCGGAAGCGTTGTATGGCGGCGAGCAGAACCTCGTGACCATCAACATGAGCGAGTTCCAGGAGTCGCACACGGTCTCCACGCTCAAAGGCGCGCCGCCCGGCTACGTGGGCTATGGCGAAGGCGGCGTGCTCACCGAAGCCGTGCGCCGCCGGCCCTACAGCGTGGTGCTGCTCGACGAGATCGAGAAGGCGCACACCGATGTGCACGAGATCTTTTTCCAGGTGTTCGACAAGGGCTGGATGGAAGACGGAGAAGGACGCCACATCGACTTTCGCAACACCGTGATCATCATGACCTCCAACGTCGGCACCGACCTGGTCATGCAGTTGTGCGAAGACCCGACCCTGCGCCCCGACCCCGAACCGCTTGCAGCGGCGCTGCGCGAACCGCTGCTCAAGGTGTTTGCGCCGGCGCTGCTCGGGCGGCTGGTTGTAGTGCCTTATTACCCGTTGCAGGCCGATGCGTTGCATCGCATCATCCGCCTTCAGCTCGACCGCATCGCGGCGCGGCTCGACGCCAACCACGGCATCGCCATGCACTACGACGACAGCGCCGTGGAACTGGTGGCGCGCCGCTGCACGGCCATCGAGTCGGGCGGCCGGATGATCGACGCCATCCTCACGCACACCATCCTCCCCCGGCTGAGCGAAGAGGTCATCGGCGCCACCGTCGGCGCGCGCAAGCTCGCGGGCGTGCGGCTGTCGGCACAGGAAGACGACTTCCGATACGAATTCTCGGAAGCATAAGAAGGCAAAGAATGCATCAAGGAGACATCTTTCATGGCGCGAGTCGTAACGGCGCATACGCCACTGGGTGAAGAGCAGCTGAAGTTCCGTTCGATGCGCGGCACGGAAGGGCTGTCGCAGCTGTTCGAGCTGGAGGTGGACCTGCTGAGTCCGAGCGCGGCGCTGGACCTGAAGTCGGTGCTGGGCAAGCCGCTGTCGCTGGAGATCCGCACGGCGGGTGCGCGGCCGCGGTTCCTGAACGGGCAGGTGGTGCGCTTCTCGATGGTGGGGCGCGAGGGCGGCACGTCGCGCTACACGGTGTACCGCGCGAGCGTTCGGCCGTGGCTGTGGTACCTCATGCGCTCGAGCGACAACAAGATCTTCCAGAACAAGAGCGTGGTGGAGATCCTGGAGGAGGTGCTGGGCGACTACGGCTTCGCGTTCGAGAAGAAGCTGGGCGGCAGCTATCGCACGTGGGAGTACTGCGTGCAGTACAACGAGAGCGACTTCGCGTTCGTGAGCCGGCTGATGGAGCTGGAAGGCATCTACTACTGGTTCAGGCATGAGAAGGGCCAGCACACGCTGGTGCTGGCCGACGATGCGGGTGCGCACGAGCCGATGCCGGACTACGAGACCATCGACTACTTCGCGGCCGACCGGGACATCGGCGAGGACCTGGAGGTCATCCGCGACTGGCAGCCCGGCGAGGAGGTGCGCTCGGGCAGCTACACGGTGGACGACTTCAACTTCACCACGCCCAAGGGCGACCTGGTGAACGTTCGCAGCCAACCGCGCGCGCACGACAACGCCGGCTACGAGATGTACGAGTGGCTGGGGGACTACCCGGCCGCGGGCGACGGCGAGCACTATGCGCGGGTGCGGCTGGAAGAGTCGCAGGCGCTGGCGCAACGCAGCGCCGGATCTTCGACGGTGCGCGGCATGGCGCCGGGGTACACGTTCAGGATGCGCAACTCGCCGCGCTCGGACGACAACCAAGAGTACCTGGTGGTGGCGGTGTCGTATGCGCTGCGCGAAGGCGGTTATGCGAGCGGGGCGGCCAGGGGCGAATACAACTTCGACTTCATGGTGCAGCCCAGCGCGCTGGCGTTCAGGGCGCCGCGGCAAACGCCGGTGCCGCGCACGAGCGGGCCGCAGACGGCGACGGTGGTGGGGCCCGAGGGCGAGGAGATCTGGACCGACGAGTACGGACGTGTGAAGGTGCAGTTCCACTGGGACCGCTACGGCCAGAAGAACGAGAACAGCTCGCGCTTCGTGCGGGTGTCGCACATCTGGGCCGGGGAGCGCTTCGGGGGCGTGTTCACGCCGCGCATCGGCCAGGAGGTGGTGGTGGACTTCATCGGCGGGCGAGTCGACCGGCCGGTGATCGTGGGGCGGGTGTACAACGCGGACCAGATGCCGCCGTTCGCGTTGCCGGGCGAGGCGACCAAGAGCGGCATCGTGACGCGCTCGAGCAAGGGCGGCTCGGGCGCGAACGCGAACGCCTTCGTGTTCGAGGACAAGATGGGCGCCGAGCAGATCCTGCTGCACGCCGAGCGCAACCTGGACGTGGAGGTGGAAGGCGACGAGACGCACACGACCGACAAGACGCGCACCACGCTGATCAAGGGGCACGAGTCGGCGACCTACGAGTCGGGGGAAGAGCGGCACATCACCGCCGGGGCGGTGGAGACGATCGACGGGGGCGAGGAGCGCACGGTGACGGGCGGCGCGACCGAGACGGTGACGGGCGGCGAGGAACGCACGATCACGGGCGGAGCGACCGAAACCATCATCGGCGGGGAGACGCGCACGGTCACCGGCGGCCTGATCGAGACAGTCAATGGCGGCGTGACACTGACAGTGAACGGCACCGTGGTGCGGATCCTCAGTGGCACCGAAATCCGGATCGTCGGCGCAGGGCGTATCGAGATCATCAACGCGATCGATACCAAGGTGGTGAATGGAACGAACGTCACCACCGTGACCGGCCCCAAGATCGTGTTCGCGCCATTCATCATCCACTACGCCGACACCTACACGATCAACACCGTCAACTACATCGTCAACGCCAAGGTGGTGATCCACAACAAGCCCACGCAGACGCTCCACATCCAGGAGCACAGCCACTGGCGTTGGACGCGCTACGACATCGAAGTGTGGCAGGGCGGTACGCACGGCATGGCGTTCGACATCTACGGCATGAAGCTGATGGTGAGCAGGTGGTTCCTGTCCGCCAATGGCATCTTCGTCAACCTCGCCGCGAAGACCGAGATCCAGACGATGAACAAGTACCAGGTCGGCTGGTTGAAGTTCCGGCAGTTCATCGACGACCGAAAGACCCACGGAATGAGGGCGGTCAAGGGAACGATCTTTGTCAAGGTAAATTGAAAAGGACGGCGGTGATGACCAGGATCGTGAAGGCGCATACGCCACTGGGTGAAGAGCAGCTGAAGTTCCGTTCGATGCGCGGCACGGAAGGGCTGTCGCAGCTGTTCGAGCTGGAGGTGGACCTGCTGAGTCCGAGCGCGGCGCTGGACCTGAAGTCGGTGCTGGGCAAGCCGCTGTCGCTGGAGATCCGCACGGCGGGTGCGCGGCCGCGGTTCCTGAACGGGCAGGTGGTGCGCTTCTCGATGGTGGGGCGCGAGGGCGGCACGTCGCGCCACACGGTGTACCGCGCGAGCGTTCGGCCGTGGCTGTGGTACCTCATGCGCTCGAGCGACAACAAGATCTTCCAGAACAAGAGCGTGGTGGAGATCCTGGAGGAGGTGCTGGGCGACTACGGCTTCGCGTTCGAGAAGAAGCTGGGCGGCAGCTACCGCACGTGGGAGTACTGCGTGCAGTACAACGAGAGCGACTTCGCGTTCGTGAGCCGGCTGATGGAGCTGGAAGGCATCTACTACTGGTTCAGGCATGAGAAGGGCCAGCACACGCTGGTGCTGGCCGACGATGCGGGTGCGCACGAGCCGATGCCGGACTACGAGACCATCGACTACTTCGCGGCCGACCGTGACATCGGCGAGGACCTGGAGGTCATCCGCGACTGGCAGCCCGGCGAGGAGGTGCGCTCGGGCAGCTACACGGTGGACGACTTCAACTTCACCACGCCCAAGGGCGACCTGGTGAACGTTCGCAGCCAACCGCGCGCGCACGACAACGCCGGCTACGAGATGTACGAGTGGCTGGGGGACTACCCGGCCGCGGGCGACGGCGAGCACTATGCGCGGGTGCGGCTGGAAGAGTCGCAGGCGCTGGCGCAACGCAGCGCCGGATCTTCGACGGTGCGCGGCATGGCGCCGGGGTACACGTTCAGGATGCGCAACTCGCCGCGCTCGGACGACAACCAAGAGTACCTGGTGGTGGCGGTGTCGTATGCGCTGCGCGAAGGCGGTTATGCGAGCGGGGCGGCCAGGGGCGAATACAACTTCGACTTCATGGTGCAGCCCAGCGCGCTGGCGTTCAGGGCGCCGCGGCAAACGCCGGTGCCGCGCACGAGCGGGCCGCAGACGGCGACGGTGGTGGGGCCCGAGGGCGAGGAGATCTGGACCGACGAGTACGGACGTGTGAAGGTGCAGTTCCACTGGGACCGCTACGGCCAGAAGAACGAGAACAGCTCGCGCTTCGTGCGGGTGTCGCACATCTGGGCCGGGGAGCGCTTCGGGGGCGTGTTCACGCCGCGCATCGGCCAGGAGGTGGTGGTGGACTTCATCGGCGGGCGAGTCGACCGGCCGGTGATCGTGGGGCGGGTGTACAACGCGGACCAGATGCCGCCGTTCGCGTTGCCGGGCGAGGCGACCAAGAGCGGCATCGTGACGCGCTCGAGCAAGGGCGGCTCGGGCGCGAACGCGAACGCCTTCGTGTTCGAGGACAAGATGGGCGCCGAGCAGATCCTGCTGCACGCCGAGCGCAACCTGGACGTGGAGGTGGAAGGCGACGAGACGCACACGACCGACAAGACGCGCAGCACGCTGATCAAGGGGCACGAGTCGGCGACCTACGAGTCGGGGGAAGAGCGGCACATCACCGCCGGGGCGGTGGAGACGATCGACGGGGGCGAGGAGCGCACGGTGACGGGCGGCGCGACCGAGACGGTGACGGGCGGCGAGGAACGCACGATCACGGGCGGAGCGACCGAGACCATCACCGGCGGGGAGACGCGCACGGTCACCGGCGGCCTGACCGAGACGGTCAATGGCGGCGTGACACTGACGGTCAACGGCAACAGCATCCGGCTGCTGAGCGGCTCGGATCTGCGCATCACCTGCAGCGGGCGCATCGAGACGGTCAATGCGATGGACATCAAGCAGGTGAACGGGACCGACTGCACCATGGTCACCGGCCCGAAGATCGTGGTCGCGCCGCTGATCACCTATCACACGACGCAGCACATCGACACCACGAGCACCTACACGATCGACGCGACGGTGAGCATCACCAGATCGCCCCACACGATCCTCAACGTGTCCGACGAGACGTGGCTCAAGTGCAATTTCCTGCGGTGGTCCAACCAGACCGTGCGGGCGCTCGTTCTCGCGACCGATTTCTATGGGATGAAGCTGCAGGCCTGCGCGATCAACACGCAGATCAACGGCTGGTTCACCAACAGGGCGACGACCTTCCTGCTCGACGCGCCGATCAAGTTCGAGACCTCGGCGCGCAGTTCGAAGAAGAAGGGACTGAACATCGGCGTTTGCAAGCTGCACCTGTCGTGCGTCTACATGACGAAGAAGAAATGATCCTGCTGCATCGCGGCCGGCCCTGCACATCCACCCACCAGGAGTTTCCGAGCCCATGGACCGCATCGTGAAGACCCACACTCCGCTGGGCGAAGACCGACTGCTGCTGCGCTCGATGCAAGGCATCGAGAGCCTTTCACGGCCCTACGAGTTCGAGGTCGAACTGCTCAGCACCGACGTGGCGATCGATCCGAAGTCGCTGCTCGGAAAGCCGCTGTCGCTGGAGATCAAGACTGCAGTCGGAGCCCCGCGCTTCCTCGACGGTCAGGTGGTGCGGTTCTCGAAGGTCGGGCGAGAAGGGGGCACTTCGCGCTACACGATCTACCGCGCCGTGCTGCGCCCCTGGCTTTGGTACCTGTCGTTCTCCAGCGGCAGCAGGATCTTCCAGAACAAGTCGGTCGTGGACATCCTCGAGGACGTGTTCGGCGCCTACGGCTTCGCGTTCGAAAAGAAGCTGAGCGGCAGCTACCGGCAGTGGGAGTACTGTGCGCAATACAACGAAAGCGACCTCGATTTCGTGAGCCGGCTGATGGAGCTGGAAGGCATCTACTACTGGTTCAGGCACGAGAAAGGCCGCCATACGCTGGTGCTGGCCGACGATGCGGGCGCGCACGAGCCGATGCCGGGTTACGAGACCATCGACTACTTCGCGGCCGACCGCGACATCGGCGAGGACCTGGAGGTCATCGACGACTGGCAGGCGACCGAGGAGGTCCGCACGGGAAGCTACGCGGTCGGCGATTTCAACTTCACCACGCCCAAGGCCGACCTCGGCGGCGCGCGCAGCCTGCCGCGCGCGCACGACAACGCCGGCTACGACGCGTACGAGTGGCTCGGGGAATACGTCGACGCCGGACAGGCCGAGCACTATGCGCGCGTGCGGCTGGAAGAAGCGCAGTCGCTGGCCTCGCGCAGCTCCGGCCATGCCACGGTGCGCGGCATGGCGCCGGGCGCCAAGTTCAACATGCGCAACGCGCCGCGCGGGGACGACAACCGCGAGCACCTGATCGTTTCGGTCGCCTACTCGCTGCGCGAGGGCGGCTACGCCACGGGAGGCGCACCGGGCACGTACGGTTTCGATTTCGTCGCGCAGCCAGCGGAAGATCAGTATCGCGCACCGCGGCAGACCCCGATGCCACGCACGAGCGGGCCGCAGACCGCGACGGTGGTCGGTCCCGAGGGCGAGGAGATCTGGACCGACGAGTACGGGCGGGTGAAGCTGCAGTTCCACTGGGACCGCGAAGGCCAGCGCAACGAGAACAGCTCGGCCTGGGTGCGCGTCTCGCAGGCCTGGGCGGGCGAAGGCTACGGCACCGTGCACGTGCCGCGCATCGGGCAGGAGGTGGTGGTCGATTTCATCGCGGGCCGTGTCGACCGTCCCATCATCGTCGGCCGTGTCTACAACGCGGACCAGATGCCGCCGTTCGATCTGCCGGGCGAGGCGACCCAGAGCGGCATCGTCTCGCGCTCGACCAAGGGCGGCTCGCCCGCGAATGCGAACGCCATCGTGTTCGAGGACAAGATGGGCGCCGAGCAGATCCTGCTGCACGCCGAGCGCAACCTGGACGTGGAGGTGGAAGGCGACGAGACGCACACGACCGACAAGACGCGCACCACGCTGATCAAGGGGCACGAGTTGGCGACCTACGAGTCGGGGGAAGAGCGGCACATCACCGCCGGGGCGGTGGAGACGATCGACGGGGGCGAGGAGCGCACGGTGACGGGCGGCGCGACCGAGACGGTGACGGGCGGCGAGGAACGCACGATCACGGGCAGAGCGACCGAGACCATCACCGGCGGGGAGACGCGCACGGTCACCGGCGGCCTGACCGAGACCATCAACGGCGAAGTGCTGGTGACGATCAATGGCAGCGTGCTGCGCCTGGTCAGCGGGGCGGACATCCGCATCACCGGGGCAGGCCGGGTGGAAGTAGTGAACGCGATCGACATGACGTTGGTGCAGGGAACCAAACTCACCACCGTGACCGGGCCGAAAGTGATCTTCGCGCCGACCGTTCTTCATCTGTCCGGCAGCAACCATACGATCAATGTGCCAGGCACCCTCAAGATCAACGTGACCGGCGTCGATGTCGAGAACACGCCGGTCAAGACGGTCAACTCGGTGGATGCCAAGTGGTGGCTCCATGCGGTCAAGGAAGGCATCGGCCACCAGGCGCTGTTCGTGGGGGCCTCGGCCGACTCCTACGCGACCAAGATCCAGCTGGCGGTGCGCAACACGCTGCTGCAGAGAAGTGCGTTCGTGAACATCTCGGCCGTCAACTGGGTGCAGGCCATCAGCAGGCAGGAGCTCGGCCACTACCATTTCTGGCTCGACCCCATATTGATCGCTGCCGGAGCGGTGCAGTACGTCAAGAGTGCACTCGACGTCGAGAAATGAAGCCACCAGGAGGCAATCGCAGCGCATGCAGATCATGAGATGGATGGAAATAACGGTCGCCGTCCTCGGCGTCGCGGTCCTGATGGTGTCGACCTTCGGCAGCTCGCGGGTCTTTCGCGCCGGCAGCGCGACCAAGCAGGCGCATGTCCGGGAGGAAGAGGAGTGGGAAGCGCTGCGCCACGACGGCGCGCGCGCAACGGCCCAGATCCTGGCCCTGGCCCGGCCCGGCTTCCGCCTCGTGACCTGGCGCGGAGACTCGCCGAACATGGCGGCCGCGGAACTGCTGATCGCGTTCACGGATTCGGACGGCGAGAACCATCGCGTGACCCTGCGGACCTTCATCGACCAGGAACTGCTGGCCAACTTCTCGGGCGGTCGCCCGCTGCCCATCGTCTACGCCAAGGACCCGACGCTGCGCGTGGCGGTGGACCGCGACCGCACGCAGCTCGAAATTCCCTCCACGATCGACGCATGAAAATCATCAAACCGTTGCGTCTGGGCATGCTGACCCGGCCCTTCGCCAACGACGGACGCCACTGGCTGGCCGTGACCGCCATCGCGATGACCGATCGCCTCGGCAGCGATGCCCGGCTCATCCCGGAGCCGGAGTGCTGGAAGATCTTCGGCGAAGAGGTCGGCATCGACGGTGCGTTCGACCAGGGCATGCCCAAGCTGCATCCGGAATTCCTCGTCACGGGCGTGGCCCATACCCGCCGGGAGCAGGACAAGACGCAATGCGCGGTCCGTGTCCGCGTCGGCAAACGACAGAAGGACCTGCTGGTCTTCGGCGACCGCTTCTGGGTCGATGGCAGGCCGAGCGCCCCGCAGCCCTACGAATCGATGCGCATCGACTGGGGCCATGCCTTCGGCGGTCCGGGGTTCGCCGAGAACCCGGGGGGCATCGGGCATGCGCCGGAGCAGGTCGGCGGCGTTCAGGTACAGCGCCTCGCGAACATCGAGGACCCGCGCGCCCGCGTGCATCGCCCCGACCAGGCCGTGCAGCCCGCGGGATTCGGTCCTGTCGAGGCCACGCGGCCGTCACGTGCGGACCGGCTGGGGCGCCAGTACGACGAGCATTGGCAGAACCATCTCTATCCCGGCTACGCGAAGGACATGGACTGGGCCTTCTTCAATGTCGCGCCGCCGGACCAATGGTTCGGGCGCGACGACGGTGAACTCGCGGGCGCGGAGTTCGAGCTGTGGAACCTGCACCCCGACCGTACGGTGTTGCACGGCCGGTTGCCCGACTGGCGCGCCCGAGCCATCGTCGTGCGCGGCCCGATCAACAGCGTGAAGCTCGACGAAGGCACGCTGCACGACGTACCGATGCGCCTGACCACCGTCTGGTTCTTTCCGCACCTGGAGCGCGTGGGCCTGATCTACCACGGCTTCGTGGAAGTCGAGCAGGACGACGCGGCAGACGTCACGCACGCCATGATCGCCATGGAGGAGGCGGCCGTGCCGCCCCAGGGGCTCGATGCCTGGCGGGACCTGCTGGCGCTGCGCTGCGAGTCGGAGGATCGCGCGCTCTACGGCATGCGCGACGATCTGCTGTTGCCGGAGCCGATCATCGGTCCGTGGCCCGAACTGGACGCGCAATACGAGCCATCGCCGATGCAGCGCAACATGCAGGCGCGCGTCGAACACGAGCGTGAGCGCATGAAGGTCGCGTTCAGGTCCTCGGGCCTCGGCTCGGCCGTGCAGGAGGAGCCGCCGGCCGTCGATCTCATGGAGAAGGTGCCCACCCTGCGGGAACTGCCGGCCTACATGGCCCAGCGCAAGGCGCTCATCGAGGAGCACCGCCAGAAGATCGAGGCGGCGCGTCGGGAGCTCGACGAGGCTGCGAAGGCCAACGCCGTGTATTCGCGCCAGGCGGGTTTCGACACTTCGAACCTGGTGCAACAGACCGGATCGTCGACACAGAAGGGGCCGCCGACCGTGGACAGGTGGTCGCGCATCGAAAGCATCATCGCCCAGTCCGACGGCAAGGGGTTTTCTCCGACGCCCGAGCAGATCGCGCAGTTGCGCAAGGTTCATGACGATGCCGCGAGCCAGTTGTTCGAGAACTACCGCCGCTCGGCGCATCACCAGGATGCGGCGGACAGGATGTCCGAGGAGCGGTCGGTCGAGGTGCGCCTGGAAGTGGCGCGTCGCATGGCCGGCGCGCGGAACCTGTCCGACATGGATCTCACGGGCGCGGATCTCGCGGGCATGGACCTGCGCGGCGCATGCTGGCACCGCGCGATGCTGGAGTGCGCCGACCTCAGCGGCAGCAGGCTCGACGGCGGCGACCTGTCGGATGCGCTGCTCGCGCGCGCACGCCTGGCGGGTACGTCGATGCGGGAAGTGAACCTCAAGGAAGCGAACCTGTCCCTGGCGCAGTGCGAGAACTCGGACTTCAGCGGTGCGCGCTTCGAGTCCACGCAACTCCAGGGCATGGCCGCGCGCGGCTGCAGGTTCACCGACGCATTCTTCGATCTCCATGAAGCCGAAGGCGTGGTGTGGGAGAACTGCGGCTTCGAGCGTGCGCAACTGCGGAACATGAGCTTCACCGAGGGCTCCCGCCTTCACGGCCTCGATTTCGAGGGGGCCAGCTTTCACAAGGTGGACTGGATCGAATGCCAGGCGGGCGGACTGCGCTTTCGCGGCGCAACGCTCGACACTTGCGACTGGACCGATACCGATTGCACCGACGCCATGGATTTTTCCGACGCACGCCTTGTCGCGACCTGTTTCGTGGGATCGAGCGACCTGCGCAAGGCCGACTTCCAAGGCGCCACGCTGGTCGAATGCAACTTGCAGTCGATCCGCCTCGAAGAGGCCGACTTCCGCGATGCGAGGCTCGACAACACCGACTTCACCGACGCGTCCATGCGCGGCGCCCGGCTCGGCGGCGCGAATGCCGATGGCTGCGATTTCGTGCGCACCGATCTCACCGCTGCTTCGCTGGTCGATGCGAGCCTGATCGAGGCCGACTTCAGCAAGGCCATCCTCGTGGCCGCCGACTTCCATCGCGCCAACCTGTTCCAGGCCGACCTGTCCCGGTGCCTGATCGACGACACGACACGCTTTGACGAGGCCTACACCGTCAACGTGGTCACCGTGCCGCGGCGCAAGGTGCAAGAGGGCGCCCGATGACGCCGAAGGAGGTGCAGGCCATGGTCAAGCGCGGACAGGAAATCGTCGACCAGAACCTGGCCGGCATGGATTTCCGCGGCCTCGACCTGTCGGGCGGCATGTTCATCGAAAGCGACTTCACGGGCGCGAACATGTCGGGCGCCAACCTCAAGGGCAGTATCTTCGCAACCTGCGGGCTGAGCGGCGCCACGCTCGAGCGGGCCGTGCTGGACCGCTGCAACTTCCATCGCGTGGACGCCTGCGCAGCCATGATGGCCGGCGCCACCATGCATGGCACCAGCTTCTACGACTCGCGGCTCGCCGACGCGCGCTTCGACGGCGTCGAGGGCGATGTGATCGGCATTTCCAATTGCGACCTGGCCGGGACCTCGTTGCGCGACGTCAAGTCCGAGATGCTGGTGTTCTACGGGGCGCGGCTCGACCGGACGGACTTTTCGGGTGCGCCGCTCGATGGCGCAACCTTCTACCAGGCCGACCTGCGCACCGCGGTGTTCGCGCG
The DNA here is from genome assembly GCF_000184745.1 of Variovorax paradoxus EPS. Taxonomy (NCBI): domain Bacteria; kingdom Pseudomonadati; phylum Pseudomonadota; class Betaproteobacteria; order Burkholderiales; family Comamonadaceae; genus Variovorax; species Variovorax paradoxus. The sequence continues at coordinate 3,139,922 of NC_014931.1, forward strand.
CTGCAGCTTCGAGAAGTGCATTTTTTCCGAGTGCGACCTGTCGGGGCAGGTGTTCCGCGGGCAGACTTTCACGCTGTGCCAGTTTCCCGATGCCAACCTCGCCGGCTGCGACTTCGACGAAGCCACGCTGCGCCAGTGCAATTTCAAGGGCGCCTGCATCGAGGGCGGGTCGTTCCGGCGCGCGGCCGCGGCGCACAGCGTGTTCGTGGGCGCGCAACTGGGCGGCGTGGCCTTCAACGGCGGCCATTTCTTCCAGAGCGTGTGGGCCGACGCACGGCTGGACGGCGCCGACCTGTCGGGGGCGCAGTTGGAACAATGCGTCTTCCACCGCGCACGCTGCAACGCCGCGAAGTTCCCGGACGCACGCCTCGCCTATGCCGATTTCTCCTACGCCGATCTGAGCGACGCCGACTTCCGCGGTGCCATGCTGATGCGCACCAAGGTCCACCGCGCCGTGCTCGAGGGCACGCAGTTCTCCGACCGCGGCGGCCTGTTGCTCCAGGATGCGGCGCTGTACGAGGCCGAGGCCTATTCCGCGCGCCGGCCCAGCCATCGCGATCCACCCCAGCGGCGCGGCGAGCCCGGCGCGGCCACAGAAAAGGATTCCCGACCATGACGATCCGAAACACGGCTTCCGATGCGACAGCCGCTCGCGGCGACATCCGCAGTTCTTCCGCCGCCGCGCCCAGGCCCGCGCCCGGAACCGGAGGCGGCGTGGTCAATGCGCTGGGCATCGTCACGGCGATCCTGCCCGGCGGCATCCACAGCGTGGACAGCGACGGGCGCGTGCTGCGCTGCCTGCGCGCCGCCAGCTGCCTGCTGCGGCCCGAGATCGGCGACACCGTGCTCGTCAGCGGCCCGGACGCGCAGCGCCTGTACCTCACCGCGGTGGCCGAGCAGGCCGATGCCGGCGCCGCCCACATCGAGGTCGCCGGCGATCTCACACTTGCCTCGCAGCGCGGCGCGGTCCGGTTGCAAGGGGCCACCGAGCTGCAACTGTGCGGTCCGCAAGCGCTGCGCATGGACACCGCGCAACTGCACTTGAACGCGCAGGCCGCCGAATGCCAGGTCGGCCACATGAGTTACCAGGGCGTGGAGGCGCGCGCGACGGTGCTGAACATGCGGATCGTCGGCCGCGTCTACGAAGCCGTCGTCGACCGCCTCGTGCAACTGAGCAAGTCGGCCTTCCGCATGACCGAGGGCGTGGATCAGGTGCATGCGGGCCAGATCGACTACAAGGCCAGCGAGATGGCGCGCGTGCATGGCAGGAACACCGTGGTCACGGCCCAGGACCTGATCAAGGCGGATGCCAAGCAGATCCACATGGGCTGACCTGCGTCACTCAACCGAAAACTTTCTTCAGAAGGAGCCCCGCATGTTCTTTGCCGCCCAAGGTCCCAGCCTCGACATCGGCGTGCCCGACGTCTGCAAGACGCCGGCCGTGCCCATTCCCCACATCGACATCGGGCTGGGCCTGATGGCGATACCCAACGTGCCGAACATCTTCTGGTCCTGCATGATGGCCCACAACAAGAAGACCAAGATCCCGCTCACCTTCGGCGACACCGCCGGGATCGGCCTGGGCGTGCGCGTGCCCAGCGTCATGGGGCAGTCGAAGAAGATCACGGCCTCGAACACCTTCCTGATCAAGGGTTCGCCGGCCACGCGCGTGACGAGCTTCACCAAGCAGAACCGCGGCAACGTCAACGGCATCCTGGCGACGCCGCCGCAGCTGACCTGCGTGAACCTCTGCGCCTGAAGCGCCGCGCGAGGAGTTGCCGCAGCCCGCGTCGCGGCGCCGGCTTCAGCCGGCCGCCGCGGACGGCCGCGCCACCCCCGCCAGCGTCACCTGCTGCGGAAACCCCACCCACACCGCCAACGCCGAGTAGTTGTCCCGCGCCTTGTCCGCCTTCGCCTCGGCCGCGCGCCGCAGCAGTGCAAGCCATTCCTCCGCGCTGTCCGCCAGCTGCAGCGAACGCTCCATCACCTGCTGCGAGATCAATTGCCAGAGTCCGTCGGTGCACAGCAGGAACGCATCGCCATCGGCCAATTGCTGCGATGCCGACACCGTGGTCTCGGCCGTTGCGCGCGCACCGAGCGCGCGGTACAGCAGGTTGGTCTTGACCAGGCGCTCGCCGCCGTTGGCGCCGCTGCCGGCTGCGGCTTCGCCCGAGCGCGCCGACAGGCTGTGGTCTTCGGTGCGCTGCATCAACGCGCCGCGGCGGAACCAGTAGAGGCGGCTGTCGCCCACATGCGCCCAAGAGGCGTGGCCGCTTGCACGGTCCACGAACAGCGAGACGATGGTCGCGCTCATGCGGCTCTGGTCGGCGAGCTCGCGCTGTCTCGCCAGGATGGCGTCGTTGGCCGCCTTCACTGCATGGCGGATGTCGTCGGCCGCGACAGAAGGACTGCGCACGAAAGTGTTGAGCGCGGTGTCCACCGCGATGCGCGCGGCCAGTTCGCCGCCCGCGTGGCCGCCGACGCCGTCGCTCACGACGAAGCATGCATTGTGCTCATCGAGGTGGTAGCCGATGGCGTCCTGGTTGCCGGAGCGCTCGCCCACGCAGGAGAACTGCGAGGTCGAGATGGGAACCGCGAAAGCGGCGCGGGTGGCGTCAAGCACGGCGCGCTTCCTTCAGGCGTTCCATCTCCCGGTCGTAGGCCTGCTGGAAAGCGCGGCCGAAGACGGCCTGGAAGTCGTCTTCGACGGCCGCGGCCGTTTCCGCATGCAGTTGCCGCAGCTGGCGCCACAGGCGCGCCTCGCGCCCGCCGGGCAGCATCTTTTCGCCGAGGCTGCCGTCGTGCGGTGTGGTGCGGCTCAGCGTCGCGGGGTCGAAGCGCTGCAGCACGGTGAGCAGCGCCGCGCGCATGCCGGCCACCATGCCCAACTGGTGCGATTGCAGGTCGCCGAGCGCATCGTGCACTGCGGCTTCGGGCGTGAGAAAACCGGGCATGCGCGCGCCGAACATCTGCATCAGCACGGCGCGGCCGTTGGGCAGGATCTTGAAGGGGTTGTTCTCTTCGTCCACGATCATCGTGATCTCGGCGCGTACCTCGCGCTTGAGCATCGCGCGCGACGACAAGAGCTCGATGGTGCCGTCGGTGAACGCGCGCATCAGCCGGCCGAGGTGGCGCATGGCTTCCGCATCGAGTGGCTGCTGGCCGGCGACATCGGGCACGCCGGCGCCTTCGAGAAAGGCCTTGAAGAGTTCGTCGGAAGACGCGGGCGATGACAACGACGCTGCGGGCGGGAGCGCCGCGGCCACGGCGGGAGGCGAAGGCGAAAGCGCAGTGGGTGCCGGGGCCTCTTCGGCTTCGACCGGTTCCGATGACACGACCTCGACTGGCGGAACGACCTCCGCGGGTGCGGCGGTGACCGGTAGCGCGGCGGCGGGAGCTTCCGGCTCCGCAACCGGCGCGGGTGCCGATGTTGCTTGAGGAGGAGGAGGCGGCGGAGGAGGAGGTGGCGACGGCGGTAGTGGTTCAAGTAACGGGCTCACCTCCGCGTGCACCGGCTTCACCTCGGGCGCATCGAATGCCACCGGACTCGGCGGCCTGAATTGCGCCCCCACTTCGCGCGCATGGTTCGAGTGGTTGAACCCCTGCGCAGCAGGCGGCTTGCCCAGCAGGTCGAGGGCCGGGTGCCTGTCGCTGAGCGGGTCTTCATGGGTGAGTGCCGTGGGGCGCGGATCGGCGAGCGGCGAGGGTGCGTTGCTGTCGGCCGCAAAGAACGAGAGCGGGTCCATGCCGCGCTTGAGCGCGACGTCGGACATGTCGTTCGCTGCACCCGGGTTCAGTTCAGCGAGCGGATCGACGGGGTTTCTTCGCGCCTGCGATGGCAGCTCGAAAGGCTCGTGCACCAAGGGGTCGGGCATCGGCGTCGGCGCGCTGTCGACGCGGCGAGGCGCGTTCGCGAGGATGGCGTCCCAATCGGCGGCGGATGGAATCTGCGATGTGGTGGGCGCAGTCGTCTTCGCGAACGGCGATGGTGCTGGTGCTGGTGCTGGTGCTGGTGCAGCCGTGACCACAGGCGCTGCGAACTGTTCCCGGGGCTGTGGTGCAAAGGCCGGCGCCGGCGCCGGCGCGGGCAGGGGAGTCGCTGCAGAGACGGAAGCAGATGCGGGCGCAGGCATCGCCACGGTCGTCGGCGGCGCGTCACCGATGGGCAGCGCGCCCGCGCCGAACAGGTCCGAGAACACGTCGGACACGGGCGCCTCTTGCGGCAGTGCATCCAACGAACTCGCCGGCATTGCCTGCACCGCAGGCGGATGCAGCGTCGCCGGCACATCGATCGGCTGTGGCGAAGGCGGCCTTACGGGAACGTTTGCTGCACGCTGGGCGCTCGCAGCCTCCAGCACATAGCTCCCGATGACCACGCGGTCCCCGTCCGCAATGCGCGACTCTTCCTCATGCTGCAGCGTGCGGCCGTTCACGCTGATGGGCAGCACCGCGCTCATGTTGCGCAGCACCACAGCGCCCTCCTGGTCGAAGCGCACGGTGGCCTGCAGGCGCGAGATCTGCCGCTGCTCGTCGGGCAGCACGAGGTGGTTGTCGGGGCTGCGTCCGATGGTGCCTCCGGGTGCTGCAAGCAGCGCCGAGGCGCCTGTTGTCACCGGCCTGCCGGCATGTTCGATCACGGTCCAGCGCATGGCGTCTTCCTGTTCATCTCGGGCGTCGGTCGGCGGTGACCGCGATGGTCAGCGCTTCATTCGTTTGGCGGCCTCGAAGGCGGGTCCCCACACGGGGTGCTTGCGCTCCGCGACGGTCAGATCGAAGCTCGGGAATGCATCGAGGACCTTGCGGAATTGCGTGCGGCATTCCGGGATCTGGTTGTTCACGCAATAGCTGAAGGCCTCCAGCTTCATTGCGCTCTGGCGCGTGGCGGGCTCGGCGCCGTCGAACACCGAGACGCCGCCGCTCTTGAGCGTGGAGATGGCCTTGGCGTAGTCGCCTTCGTCATAGGCCTGCTGCGCGCGCTCGAGCGTGTCGCGTGCCACCTTTTGGCTCAGGCGTTCGGGTTGCGGTGGCGGCTCGGGCGCGGTCTGACACCCGGATACCAGAAAAAGCGTGAAAGCCAGAGCAGGCAGACATGACTTCAATCTTCTCTCCTACCTCGCGAAAGGCAATGAATGGCAATGCTCGAAACAGTATGCCGCCAGGTTGCGACACAAGCACACGATGCGTCGTCGTCCGGGTACACGATTTCGATAATATAGGCCGCGAACCTCTGAGGGAGATCTCATGCAGCGACGAACCTTGCTTCAAGGCGCACTTGCAACCACACCGTTGTTTGCGGGCCTCGTCAGTGGATGCGCATCGACCGCCAAGTCGTTGCCCACGCCCTATGCGGTCACCATCCGCATCGACGACGGCGTGAACCCCGACGGACGCGGCCAGGCAGCGCCGATTCTCGTGAAGGTCTTCGAACTGAAATCTTCCGGTAACTTCGAGACCGCAGACTATTTCGCGCTCCAGGACCGCGACCGCGAGACGCTTTCGACAGAGCTCGTCAATGCGGACCAGGCCATCATGCGAAGCGGCGAAGAGCGTGTCTTCAAGCGAGAAGCAGGGCTCGACTCGCGCTCCATCGGCATCATCGCGGGCTACCGCAAGCTCGAAGCTGCGCGGTGGCGCATCGTGTTGCCGCTCAAGGAGCCCAAGCAAACCAATCTGTACAAGGTCTGGCAGTTTTCGCCAAGCGAACAAGCCGTGCGCATTGCCATCCGCAAGACAGGCATCGAGTTACTACCAAGTCGTTAACCGCGACGAAAAGTTAGTGCGAAAGTGCGAAAAACCAGTGCGCAAAATCCGGTGCAAAACGCAACAAGCGGCGTGTAGCATCAAGCGCAGAACGATCGATCGGGAGGCCGTCATCAGAGCGCATCTCCCGCTTCCGTGTGAGCACTCCCAGGAGGTTCTTTGGTGACAGTTCGCAACTCGGGCTCCGCAAGATCGGGCGCCCATCCGCAGGCATTGGCGAACCGCGTGGTGTGGTCCGAAGGCATGTACCTGCGGCCCCAGCATTTCCAGCAACTGGAGCGTTACGTCGAGCAGTACGTCACGCGTCGCGCCGCCGGCCTGCAGGGCGCGTACTGGGGGTGGCTGCATCTGGACATCGACCGCGACGCCTATGCGCTCGGGCGCGTGTCGCTGCTCGGTGGCGCCGGCGTGCTGCCCGATGGAACGCCGTTTTCTTTCGGCATCGAAGACGCGCCGCCGCCCTACGAAGTGCCCAACGATCTGACCGATGAACTCATCGTGCTCGCACTGCCGCTGCGCAGACCCGGCAGCGAAGAGGTCATCTTTGCCGAGGACGAGGGCTCTGCCGCGCGCTTCGGCGTGATCGAGCGCGAGGTGGCCGACGGCAACGCGGTGGCCCTCGGCCCGGCAGTGCTGCAGCTCGCGGCGCCGCGCCTGCGCCTTGCACGCGCCTCGTCGCTCACCGCGGAGTGGCAGGCCATCGGTGCGGTGCGCGTGATCGAGCGGCGCACCGACCACAAGCTGGTGGTCGATGCCAACTACATCCCTCCGGTGCTCGATGCATCGGCCCACGCGATGCTGCGCAGCATGATCGCGGAGCTGCACGGCCTGCTCACGCAACGCTCCGAGGCGCTGGCTTCGCGGCTCTCGCAGCCGGGCCGCGGTGGTGTGAGCGAGGTCTCCGATTTCCTCCTGCTCGAGCTGGTCAACCGCTACCTCGCGACCACCTGGCACGCGCAGCAGGCGGTGCAGGTGCACCCCGAGCAGTTGTTCATCGACTGGCTCAAGCTGGCCTGCCACCTTGCCACGCACACCTCGCCCACGCGCCGTCCGGTGCTGTGGCCGGTGTACGACCACGACAACCTCAACGAGAGCATCCGTCCGCTGATGGAAGAGCTGCGCCGATCGCTGTCGGCCGTGCTCGAGCAGAGCGCGATCGCCATCGAACTGGAGGAGCGCAGCCATGGCGTGCGCGTGGGCCACATGCCCGACCCGGTGCTGGTGCGCAACGCGGGCTTCGTGCTCGCGGTGCATGCGGACCTGCCGGCCGAGGCGATCCAGCAGCGCTTTCCCACGCAGGTCAAGATCGGTTCGGTCGAGCGCATCCGCGATCTCGTACAGCTGCAGCTGCCGGGCGTCACGGTGCGACCGCTGCCGGTGGCGCCGCGGCAGATTCCCTACAACGCGGGCTATCACTACTTCGAGCTCGACAAGAGCGGCGACATGTGGCGCCAGCTCGAGAAATCCGGCGGCGTCGCCATGCACCTGGCCGGTGACTTTCCGGGCCTGGCCATGGAGTTCTGGGCCATCCGTCCGTGAGGGACCCTATGAACGGTGTCAACGACATGGCCGTCGGTCCGGGGGGCTTCGTGCCGCCGAACCCCGGCGGCGGTAACGGCGGCGGCAATGGCGGCAACGGCGATGCGGGCGGCATGCCGGCATCGCCGCGCGGGCTGGGCCAGCAACCCGAATCCTTCACCGCATGGCACGACGCACGGCGCCCGCATGCGGGCGATGCCGCGCTCGCAGGCAACAACCCGCTGGTGGCGGCCGCCAACCCGCTGCTCGACCTGATCCCGCAGATCCGCGCGACGGGCCACCACGATGCGCCGGCGCAATTGCGCGAGAACCTCGTGGACGAAGTGCGCCGCTTCGAGACCCGCGCGCAGCAAAGCGGCATCTCGCCCGAGGTGATCATCGGCGCGCGCTACTGCCTCTGCACTGCGGTGGACGAGGCCGCTGCGCTCACGCCGTGGGGTGGCAGCATCTGGTCGTCGCAGAGCCTGCTGGTGATGTTTCACAACGAGACCTGGGGCGGCGAGAAATTCTTCCAGCTGCTTTCGCGCCTGGTGCAGAACCCGCAGCAGCACCTGCACCTGATCGAACTCATCTACTTCTGCCTGGCCATGGGCTTCGAAGGGCGCTTTCGCGTCATCGACAACGGCCGCACGCAGCTCGAAACCCTGAAGCAGCGCCTGCTGCAGATCATTCGCCAGACGCGCGGCGAAATCGCGCAGCCGCTGTCGCCGCACTGGCAGGACGCGACCGCGCCGGTGCGCCGCACACGCAACTGGCTGCCGGTGTGGGCGGTGGGCGCCGTGGCGGCGGTGCTGCTGGTGCTCACCTTCGCAGTGCTCACTTTCAACCTCGCGGGCAACTCCGATGGTGCGTTCGCGGCCGTCAATGCGGTGCGGCTGCCGCAGACGGCGCGCGCGGTCGTCATGCCCGCGCCGCAGCCGCGCCTGCAGCGCTTTCTCGAACCCGAGATCCGCGAAGGCCTGCTGACGGTGCGCGACGAGGCCGACCGCAGCGTGGTGGTGCTGCGCGGCGACGGGCTCTTCGCCTCCGGCTCCGACCGCGTGCTCGACCGCTATGTGCCGGTGCTCAGCCGCGTGGCCGATGCGCTCAATTCCGTGGAGGGCAACGTGCTGGTCAGCGGCTTCAGCGACGACCAGCCGATCCGCAGCGTGCGCTTTCCTTCCAACTGGCAGCTCTCGCAGGCACGCGCCGATTCGGTCAAGAAGATGCTGGCCGTGCGCATCACGCGGCCTGAACGCCTGCGTGCCGAAGGCCGCGGCGATGCCGATCCGCTCGCGCCCAACGATTCGCCGGCCAACCGCGCGCGCAACCGCCGCGTCGAGGTCACGCTGCTGGTCGCGCCCGTGACGCCGTCGGCGCAGCAAGGGGGAACCCGCTGATGCTGCGTTCCATCTTCCGTTTTCTCATCGGCCGCGACCTGTGGATTTTTCTCGGCCTGCTGGCCGTGGCGTTCCTGATCTGGGTCATCGGCCCGGTCATCGCCGTGGGCCGCTACCGGCCGCTGGAAGGCGAGTTCGTCCGCATCGCCGTCATCGCGCTGATGTTCGCGATCTGGATCGTGCGGCTGGCCTATCGCAAGTGGCGCGAGCGCAGGCTCAATGCGCAACTGCTCAACCAGCTGCGCGTGCCTTCGAAGAAGGAAAAAGAGGCCAGGCCCGAAGATGCGCCCGAGATCAAGGAGCTGCAGAGCGGCTTCACCGACGCCACCGCGATCCTGAAGAACATGCGCTTCGGGCAGGGCGCCGGCGGCAAGCCCGCGAGCCGCTTCTCGGTGTTCGACCGGCAGTACCTGTACCAGCTGCCCTGGTACATCTTCATCGGCGCGCCGGGCTCGGGCAAGACCACGGCGCTGGTCAACTCCGACCTGGACTTTCCGTTGGCCGACCAGCTCGGCAAGGCCGCGGTGCGCGGCATCGGCGGCACGCGCAACTGCGACTGGTGGTTCACCAACGAGGCGGTGCTGATCGACACCGCGGGCCGCTACACCACGCACGAAAGCAACCGCGAAACCGACGAGGGCGAGTGGAAGGGCTTTCTCGACCTGCTCAAGAAATTCCGCCCGCGCCAGCCGATCAACGGCGCGATCCTCACCATCAGCATCGCCGACCTGCCGCTGGCCGACGACGCGCAGCGGGCGCGCCACGCAATGGCGCTGCGCAAGCGCCTGCTGGAACTGCGCAACGACCTGGGCATCGACTTTCCGGTCTATGTGCTGGTCACCAAGACCGACCTCCTGGCCGGCTTCAACGAGTACTTCGGCTCGCTGGGCCGCGCCGAGCGCGCGCAGGTGTGGGGCTTTACCTTTCCCATCGAAGCCAACCCCGCGGATGCCGCGAAGGCCGATCTTCGCGAGCGCTTTCACCAGGAATACAAGCTGCTGCACCAGCGCCTGGACGAGCGCCTGCCCGAGCTGATGGCCGCCGAGCCCGACCAGATGCGACGCGCGCAGGCCTACCTGCTGCCGCAGCAGTTCGCGAGCTTCGAGGACATCCTGGGCACCTTCCTGGCCGACGTGTTCAACCCGTCGAAGTTCGAGGCCGCGTCGATGCTGCGCGGCGTGTACTTCACCAGCGGCACGCAGGAGGGCACGGCCTTCGACCGCGTGATGGGCGCGATCAAGCGCTACCTGCAGGTCAATGCGCCGCCCGCGCCGCCGCCGGGTCCGGGCAAGAGCTACTTCCTGAAAGAACTGCTGCAGCAAGTGATCTTCCGCGACGCGGGCGTGGCCGGCACCAACCTGCGCTGGTACCGGCGCCGCCGCGCCATCGACATCGCGGGCTACAGCCTCATCGGCGTGCTGCTCGTGGTGCTGCTGGGCGCCTGCGTGAACAGTTGGCGCAACAACAAGGACTACGTGGCCGAGGTCGACAACAACGCCAAGGCCTTCAACAAGGCCGCGGCGCGCGGCGAGTTGCCGACGGTGGTCGATGCGAGCGGCGACCTCGCGAGTTCGCTCCTGATCCTGGACCGCCTGCGCGACCTGCCCAAGTCGGGCCGCTTCGACATCGGAGATCCGCCGGTGTCCTACCGCTTCGGCCTTTACCAGGGCGAGAAGCTGCAGGCCGCGACCGATGGGGTCTACCAGCGCGCGCTGGAGAGCGTGCTGCTGCCGCAGGCGGCGCAGCGCATCGAGCAGTCGCTGCGCGATGCCGCGAAGATCGATGCCGAGTACAGCTACGAGGCGCTCAAGGCCTACCTCATGCTGTACGACGCCGAGCGCTACGACGCCGACTTCCTGCAGGCATGGCTGCTCACCGACGTGGACCGCAAGATCGGCGCCTCGCTCACGCGCGAGCAGCGCACCAACCTCGAGTCGCACCTGAAGGCGTTGTTCGCGGGGCGCGTGGTGACATCGCCATTCGCCAAGGACGACAAGCTCATCACGCAGACGCGCGAGCGCCTGGCCGGCGTGCCGCTCGCGCAGCGCTCGTATGCGCGGCTGCGCCGCATCCTGCTGCAGACCAGCCCGCCCAATGCCTTCACCATCGCCGAGATGGCTGGGGCCGAGTCGGCGCTGGTGATCCGGCGCGCGAGCGGCAAACCGCTGACCGACGGCATCCCCACGCTATTCACCTACCGCGGCTACTGGGACATCTTCGACAAGCGAATGGCCGAAACCACGCTCGCGCTCGAACAGGAAGACCGTTGGGTGCTGCAGATCCGTGCGCCCGGCATGACCGACATCACCTCGCGCGAGTTGCTGCTGCGCGAAGTGCGGCGCCTCTACCTCACCGACTACATCCGCGTGTGGGACGAGTACCTGGCCGACGTGCGATTGGCCGAAAGCAAATCGCTGCTGCAGAGCATTCAGATGACGCGCGTGCTCTCGACCGGCGAATCGCCGATGTCGCGGCTCATCCGCGGTGCCGCGCGCGAAACCGATCTGCTGCGCAACCACGACGAGGCCGCGCGCAGCCTGCTCGACCAAGCGCAGAACCGGGTGGCCAGCACGCGCGAGCGCATCGAACAGCTCATCGGCCAGCCCGACGGCAGCCAGCGCCGCAACGCCGCGCCCGACCGCCCCGAGTCGCTGGTGGACAACCACTTCGAGCCGCTGCGCCGGATGGTGACCGCGCCCAAGGCGGGCGGGCAGACGCCGCTGGATGCCACGGCGGCGCTCATCAACGAGCTCTACACCTTCCTCACCGCCACCGACACGGCGCTGCGCAGCGGCAACATTCCGCCGTCGAGCGATGCCGTCACCAAGGTGCAGGCCGAGGCGGGCCGGCTGCCGGTGCCGTTCCAGGGGATGCTGAACGACCTGTCGGCCACCGCGTCGTCGAAGGCGGCGGCGGTGACGCGGCAGAACATCGGGCAGAACGCGGCGGCGACCATCGGGCAGTTCTGCAACCAGGCGATTGCGGGGCGCTACCCGTTCTCCCGCGGCTCGCCGCGCGACGTGGCGGCCGGCGACTTTGCGCAACTCTTCGCACCGGGCGGGATGATGGACGACTTCTTCCAGAAGAACCTCGCCTCGCAGGTCGACACTTCGGTCAATCCGTGGACCTTCAAGCGCGGTGTCGACGGCAGCGCCGCGGGGCGCTCGGCGTACCTCGATTCGTTTCAGAAGGCGCAGGCGATCCGCGACGTGTTCTTCACCGGCATGGCGGGCAGCCGCACGCCGTCGTTCACCATCGACCTTCGGCCCGAAGACATGGACGCCGCCATCACGCAGTTCACGCTCGACATCGACGGCCAGACGGTGCGCTACGCACACGGCCCACAGGCGCCGAGCACCGTCAAGTGGCCAGGCCCGCGCAACAGCAACCAGGTGCGCCTGCAGGTGACGACCGCCAACGGCACGCCGGCCGGCGGCATCGTGACCGAAGGGCCGTGGGCGCTGCACCGCCTCTTCGACAAGGCATCGATCTCGGCCGGGCGTTCGCCCGAGTCGTTCAACGCGACCTTCGACCTGCAGGGCAAAAAGGTGGTGCTGGCGGTCACGGCCAACAGCGTCTACAACCCGCTGCGGCTCAACCAGATGAGCGGGTTCTCGTGCCCCGGGAAGTCATAGGACATGAACAGCAGCCTTCCCCCGCAGTCCTGGGTCCCCGTCGACGAGCAGATCGGCTGGTACGGCAAGCTGCCCGCCGCCGGCGACTTTCTCTACCGCCGCATGCCGCGCGAACTGCAGGCCTGGTGGGACCGCTGGATGCAGAACGGCCTCGCAAGCTTCAAGCGCTGGCCCGACGCCATGACGCGCCACTACGCGGTGGCCCCGGTCTGGAACTTCGCCATTCCCGCGACCCATGGCGTGGATGCGGTGCAGTTCGGGTGCATTGCCCCGAGCTGCGACCGCGTGGGCCGCTACTACCCGGTGTGCGTGACGCTGCAGGTGTCCGCGTCGAACTACCGCCCCGCCGTGCTCGAAGGCTCGGCCGCGTGGTACTGGCAGTGCGGCACCGCGTTGCTGCAGGCCATTCGCCACGGCGTGGCGCCAGACCAGTTCGACGGCCAGCTCCTTGCCGCTGCGCGCGCGGGCTTTCGCACGGCCAGCGGTGGCTCGGACGACATTCTTTCGATCCTCGGGCCTACAGCCGCTGGCGCGAGCGCCCAACAACGCCTGGGCTGGCCCGAGCTTCCACTGTGCTTCGACGCCTTCGGCAGCACCAGCTACTGGTGGACCAACCAGGCCGACGGCTCGCCGTTGCGCACCGCTGCCCATGGCGGCGGCCTCAACACACCGCTGTTCTCGAAATTGTTTTCGCAGGGGCACGTGCCATGGGCATGAAAAACCGGCCCCCCGCGACAGGAGGAGATGAATGACGACGAACGACAGCAGCATCGGCAACGGCGACAGTCCGCCGTCCGACGCGCAGGACGCGGAGAAACCGCACCCGCTGGGCGTGGGCCACCGGCTGGACGAGTTCGAATTGCTGGAGGTGATCGGCGAAGGCGGCTTCGGCATCGTCTACCGCGCCTACGACCATTCGCTGCAGCGCGAGGTCGCGATCAAGGAGTACATGCCCTCCATGCTCGCGCGCCGCGTGGGCGACAACAGCGTGCACGTGCGCTCCGAGCGGCTCACCGCCACCTTCCAGGCGGGCCTTCGCAGCTTCATCAACGAGGCGCGCACGCTCGCGCAGTTCAGCCATCCGGCGCTGGTGCGGGTGCATCGCTTCTGGGAGTCGAATTCCACCGCCTACATGGCGATCCAGCTCTACAAGGGCCGCACGCTGCGCCGCCTCGCAGACGAGGAGCCCGCGAAGATCACCGAGCCGTGGCTGCTGGGCATGCTCGGCCCGCTGCTCGGCGCGCTGGAGACGCTGCACCGCAACCAGTGCTTTCACCGCGACATCGCGCCCGACAACATCTTCATCCAGCACGATGACCTGCCGGTGCTGCTCGACTTCGGCGCGGCGCGCAAGTCGATCGCCGACCTGGTCGACGAAGTGGCGGTGATGGTGAAGTCGGGCTACTCGCCCATCGAGCAGTACGCCGACGACAACACGCTGCGGCAGGGTGCGTGGACCGACATGTATGCATTGGGCGCCGTGCTGTACCGGGCGGTTACCGGCCACCCGCCGCCATCGGCCGTGGTGCGCAGCGTTCAGGACGCCTACGTGCCGCTGTCGTCCATGGGCCGCGGCGACCTGAGCCCCGGCTTCTGCGCCGCGGTCGATCACACGCTGGCCGTGCACAGCAAGGACCGCACGCAGACCGTTGCCGTGTTCGCGGCCGAGCTGGGGCTGGTGAAGCTGGGCGATATCTATGTGAACACGATGGCGGCGCCGACGGTGATCATTCCGTCCGCGCCCGTGCCGGCCACGCCGCCACCTCCGCCGCTGTCGCCAATGCCGACGCCGCTCGAAGCAGCCGCCGTCGCTGCGCAGCCTGCGGCAGTGGCCGAGCCGGTGCAGACCCAGCCTCCTGCACCGCCGCCGAGAGCCGCGTCGAACGGGAGTGGCAGCAAGCCTGTCGCGCAGAAGAAGACACCGGCGCTTGCGCGCTGGGGCTTGTTGGGCGGGTTGCTGATCGCACTCGTCGCCGTGGGTGCCTGGATCGGCCTGCGCGTGACCTCGGGCAAGCCGGACACGACGACGGCCATGGTGCCGATGCCGCCGCCCGCGCCGCCGATGTCCGATCGCGCCGCGCCGCCGGTCGCCATGCCCGCACCCGGCACCAGTGCACCCGCTGCCGGGCCTTCGGCCACCGACGGCACGCCGCCAGCCGGCGGTGCGACGGTGATTTCGGACGGCACCGCCGCGCCGCCCGCGGCTCCTGCAGCTCCTGCGAGCGCGCCGTCGTCGCAAGGACCGCTGACGCCGCTCGAGAACGTGCCGGTCACAACACCTTCGGCCGAGGCACAGGCCGGGGCGACGTCGCCGGTTCTCCCGCAGGCGCTCACCGAAGCCGAGGACTGGAACCTTGCCCAGGCTGAAAATTCGCGGGAAGGCTACGAGGCCTATCTGCGTCGCTACCGGCGCGGCCCGCACGCAAGAGACGCGCGCAACGCGATCGCGGAGCTGAATCGGCTTTCGGCGAACTCCGGCGCGCCGTCCGCGCCCTCTGTGCCGTCGGCGGTGGCCGCACCGGGCATGGGGCGTGTGCAGTTCAACATCCGGCCGTGGGGCCAGGTGTTCGTCGATGGCGCGGACCGCGGCGTGAGCCCCCCGCTCAAGACGCTGCCCCTGCGACCGGGGGTCTACAACATCGAGGTGCGCAACGGGGACCTCGAGGTGTACCGCCAGCGCGTGACCGTGCAGGACAGCCGGTCGGTGCCTGTGGTGGCGCACGAGTTCAAGTAGGCGAAATCCGGTCCGTCTCTTCGACGTATCAGGATGGCACCTCTTATCGGGCCTCAGGTTCGAGGCTCGGAGGTGTCTAGAAACCCCGGGCGATTCAGACTGCCGCTGCCGCTGCCGCTGCCGCCACGCCTTCGACAAGCGGCGCGTCTTGAAATGCCTCGACCAGAAAGTCGACCATCACCCGCACCTTCGCGCTGAGATGCCGGCGGCTTGCGTAGATCGCCAGGATGTCGACGGGCGGCATGTGATATCCGGGCATGACCTCGACCAACCGTCCGGTGCGCACATCCTCTCCGATCACGAAGCTCGGCTGCCAGATGATGCCGGCACCTGCGAGCGCCGCGGCGCGGGCGGTTTCGCCATTGTTGGCGCGCAGGGCCCAGCGCACGCGCACGGATTCCAGCGAACCGCCGGGGCCGGCGAACTGCCACTCGTCGGAGGTCGCACCGTATGTGTAGCCGAGGCACAAGTGGCGCGACAGGTCTGCCGGCACTTGGGGCATGCCATGGCTTGAAAGGTAGTCCGGCGAGGCGCAGACCAGGTTCTGCGAACGGCCCAGCCGGCGCGCGATATGGTTGCCCGACGAGGTCCGAGAAATGCGGATGGCCAGGTCGTAGCCCTCTTCGACGATGTCGACCACGCGGTCGATGAGCGCGATGTCGAGTTCGACATCGGGGTACTTCGCCATGAACTTCGGCCACAGCGGCGCCAGCACGAGGCTGCCGAAACTCAGTGGCGCGTTGATGCGCAGGCGCCCCCGCGGCTGGAGGGAGGCGGTGGTCGCCAGCGCCTCTGTCTCCGCGACTTCTTCAAGGATCGATTTCGCGCGGTCGAACAATGCTTCGCCGCCTTCGGTGAGCGACAGGCGGCGCGATGTCCGGTTGATGAGCCGCGTACGCAAGTGCGCTTCCAGCTCGTTGACGTAGCGCGTCACGTTGGCCGGCGAGGTGTCCAGCGCATCGGCCGCCTTGGTGAAACTGCCTCGCGCCACCACGGTGACGAATACCTCGTAGGCACGCAATCGGTCCATGGCACCACTTCCAATCATTCATAAAAGCTGAATGAGTAAACCACTTTTGGCCTCTTTCTGGAAGTGAAGCTGAACCATAAATTCAGCTCATCCCAGCAACCGACAGAAAGGAAGTTCAACATGACCGACACCGATTTCACCCCCGCCGCCCCCTCCACATCGACCCGCCGCGCCTTGCTCGGCGGTGCCGTCGCCGTGGGCGCCGCCCTGACCATGGGCGGCACCGCGCACGCGGCCGCCGCCGCCGACGCCGTGCCGGGCTTCCGCTCGGGCAGCGCGGACGTCAACGGCACCCGCATCCACTACCGCATCGGCGGCAGCGGGCCGACCGTCGTGCTGCTGCACGGCTATGCCGAAACCGGGCACATGTGGAACCCGCTCATGCCGTTGCTGGCGAAAACACACACCGTGGTCGTGCCCGACCTCCGAGGTGCCGGTAATTCGTCGAAGCCCGAGACGGGCTATGGCAAGAAGAACATGGCCGTCGACATCCACGAGCTTGTGCGGTCGCTGGGCATTCGCAGCGTCAGCATCGTCGGGCACGACATCGGCCTGATGGTGGCCTACGCGTATGCCGCGCAGTTTCCTTCGGAGACCGACAAGGTGGTGCTCATGGACGCCTTCCTGCCCGGCATCGGCGCATGGCAGAACGTCTGGCTGCTGCGCGATCTGTGGCATTTCCATTTCCACGGTGCGACACCGCTGGCGCTCGTGAAAGGGCGCGAGCGCATCTATTTCGAGCACTTCTGGAACGACTTCGCGGCCGACCCGAAGCACTCGGTGCCCGAAGCCGACCGCCAGTTCTATGCCAGGGCCTACGCGCAACCCGGCGGGATGCGTGCAGGGTTCGAATATTTCAAGGCATTCGAGCAGGATGCGGCCGAGTTCGCCGAACTGGGCAAGACGCCGCTGCCCATGCCGATGCTGGTCCTCTCCGGTGAAAAGGCCGGCGGAACCTTCCTGATCGAGCAGGGAAAGATGGTCGCAACCCAAGTGCAGGGCGTGATCGTCAAAGGCTCCGGCCACTGGTTGATGGAAGAGGCGCCGGAGCAGGTCATTCCGGCCTTGGTCAACTTCCTGGGCTAGCGGGAAAGCTGGCGCCGCATGCGTGCCATGGGCCCCAGGATGGCAAGGGGGCTTGCCACCCTGCGGGCGGCACGCACAGCAGAACTCAGCGAACATGAACGTCGAATCAACCCAGGAGAACCAAGATGGATCTGCAACTCGATGGAAAGCTCGCCCTGGTGAGCGGAAGCACCGCCGGCATCGGCTATGCGATTGCGCGCACGCTGGCCGAGGAGGGCGCAAGCGTGATCGTGAACGGCAGATCGCAGGCGGCGGTCGACGAAGCGGTGGACCGCATCCGCTCGGAAACGCAAGGCACGGTGCTCGGCTATGCCGGGGACCTCAGCCGGGCGGACGCCGCGGAGGAAGCCGTGCGTTGTCACTCCGGCATCGGCATCCTCGTGAACAACCTGGGCATCTTCGAGGCCAAGGCCTTCGAAGACATCCCCGATGAAGACTGGCAGCGCTTCTTCGACGTCAACGTGCTGAGCGGCGTTCGCCTTTCGCGCTTGGTGCTGCCGCAGATGAAGCAGGCGAACTGGGGCCGGATCATCTTCATCTCGAGCGAAAGCGCCGTGCAGATACCCACCGAGATGATCCACTACGGCATGACGAAGACCGCGCAACTGGCGGTGTCGCGCGGCCTTGCGGAATCGCTCGCCGGCACGAACATCACGGTGAACAGCGTCCTTCCAGGACCGACGAAATCGCGCGGCGTCGGCGACTTCGTGGAAGGCATGGCGCGCTCGAGCGACAAGAGCTTCGCGCAGGTCGAGGCGGAGTTCTTCGATCACGTGCGCCCGACCTCGCTGATCAAGCGCTTCGCCTCGCCGCAGGAGGTGGCCTCGCTCGTGGCCTACGTGGCAAGTCCGCTCGCCTCGGCGACCACGGGTGCGGCCCTGCGCGTCGACGGCGGTGTCGTCAAGAGCGCCTTTTGAGGAGCGTGGCTCGCCGCAGGCTCCAACTTCGTTTCAGCGCGACCCTGTTGACCGCGTCAATGGCGGCAGCAGGCGGCAGCAGGCGGCACAGCGGCTCAAGACTTGACGCGCCCCAGGTGCAGTGCGCCTTTGCGCTCGAGCCGCCGGAGGATCGATCCCAGCGTCGAGTAGGGAATGTCGATCCCCCTGCGGACGAGTTCGCTGGCCGCCGCCTTGGGCGTGCGAATTTCCGCTGGCAGGTCGGTGACCGCCTTCAACACATCCGCCTCCCGTCCGTGCAGTGTCGGGCGCAGCTGGATGAACTGGTTCTCGGGACCCGGGCCCTTGTTGGGCACCACTTCAAGGATGCCTGTGACGCCGGTGCGCTTGCCGCTCTTCAAAGTCATAGCGCCGAAATGTGCAGGGCGGGCCTGAACGAAGTCTGAATGCGCAAGCTCGGTCCGGCAGGCGACAACGTGGATCGGGACCTGATCGATCGTTTCTCATCGCGGGTGCTTGGGCCGACGCACTTCGCCCGATACCGGTCTGATCCGGAGTGGGTTGGCGCTGGACAACGTCATGTGCTGAGCAAACAAGGAGGCCTCCGCTGCAGGAGGCCTCCGAACGCTCAGGCAGCCATCCGCCCGAAGCGGCCGCTGTTGAAGTCAGCCACGGCCTGGCGGATCTCGGCCTCGCTGTTCATCACGAACGGGCCATACCCCACCACGGGCTCGTCGATCGGCTCGCCCGACAGCCACAGCACGGTCGCATCGCTGTTGGCCTCGATCTCCACGCCGCTGCCGGCGCGGTCCAGGTGCACCAGTTGCCCTTCGCGCGCAACGGTCGTGCCGTTGACCAGCACCGTGCCGTGCAGGACGACCAGCGCCAGCGTATGGCCTTCCTTCGCGTCGAACCGGCCGATGCCGCCCTGGCCGATGCGCAGGTCCCACACGTCCATCGCGGTGAAGGTTTGCGCCGGGCCGCGATGCCCGTCGAATTCCCCGGCAATCACGCGCACCCGGCCCGCGCCTTCGGGCAGGTCCACCGACGGGATCTGCGCATCCAGCAGGGTCTGGTAGCCCGGCTCGGCCATCTTGTCCTTCGCGGGCAGGTTCACCCAGAGCTGCACCATCTCGATGGTGCCGCCTCGTTCGGTGAAGCCGCGCGAGTGGAACTCCTCGTGCAGGATGCCGCCGCCGGCGGTCATCCACTGCACGTCGCCGGGGCCGATCAGCCCGCCCGCGCCGGTGGAATCCTTATGTTCCACCTCGCCCTGGTAGACGATGGTCACGGTCTCGAAACCGCGGTGCGGATGCTGGCCGACGCCGCGCGGGCGCACCGTCGGCTCGAAGGGTGTCGGTGCCGCGTGGTCGAGCAGCAGGAACGGGCTCAGGTGCTTGCCGAGGCCCTCGTAGCCGAACAGCGAGCGCACCGGAAAACCGTCGCCCACCCAGTGCGGACGGGGAGCGCTGTAGACACCGAGGACTTTCTTCATGTTCATCTCCTTTGCGTCGCCAGAAGGAAGCTCCTGGCCGATGGATAGAGAATATGGGCCGAACGATGAAGGCAGTAGTGGGCACTATTCGCCATCAGAGTCCTATTCAAGGAACGATGAGGGCGGTTTGCGATGAAAGACCTGAACGACCTGTACTACTTCGTGCAAGTGGTGGACCACCGCGGCTTCGCGCCGGCCGGGCGCGCGCTGGGCATGCCCAAATCCAAGCTCAGCCGGCGCATCGCACTGCTGGAAGAGCGCCTGGGCACGCGCCTGATCCAGCGCTCCACGCGGCGCTTCGCCGTCACCGAGACCGGCCAGACCTACTACGGCCACTGCAAGGCGATGCTGGTGGAGGCCGATGCCGCCGACGAAGCCATCGCGCTGACCCACGCCGAGCCCTGCGGCATCGTGCGCATGACCTGCCCGGTGGCGCTGCTCGATGCGCGCATCGCCGACATGCTGGCGGCGTTCATGGTCGCGAATCCGCGCGTGGAGATTCATCTGGAAGAAACCAACCGCCGCGTGGACGTGGTGGGCGAGGGCATCGACGTGGCCATCCGCGTGCGCCCGCCGCCCATCGAGGACAGCGATCTCGTGATGCGCGTGCTCGCCGAGCGTGGGCAATGCCTCGTGGCCAGCCCGCGCCTGCTGGCGAACGGTGTCCCCGAGGTGCCCGCCGATCTGGCGGGCCTGCCGAGCATGGACCTGGGTCTGCCGGCGCACGAGCACGTGTGGAACCTGATCGGACCGGACGGCACGCAGGCGGCCATCCGCCACCAGCCGCGCCTCATCACGCGCGGCATGCTGGCCCTGCGCGCGGCCGCCATTGCCGGCGTGGGCGTGGCGCAGTTGCCCTCGATGATGGTGCGCGAGCAGATCGAGCGCGGCGAGCTGGTCCGAGTGATTCCGGGCTGGGCGCCGGAGCGCGAAATCATCCACGTGGTGTTCGCTTCGCGCCGCGGACTGCTGCCGGCGGTGCGGGCGCTGGTGGACTTTCTTGCGGATCGGTTCCAGGCGCTGGATGAAGACTGATCGATCTCGACAACCAGGCTGTTCGCTGGCCTTCGCCGTTGCCGGAGGACTCGTGAAGAGCGCAGCCCGTGCGCGATGATCGACGCATGTCAGAACAGCTTCTTCTTCCCGGAATCGATCCCCCGCCGCGGCCCCTGCCGCGACCCCGAACCAAGGCACGCCGCAAGGAGCCGCTGCCGCACACGCTCTTCTTCGCGATCTTTCCGAGTGCCGAGGACGCAGCATCGCTTGCGGCGCTCGGTGCGCAACTCAACGACCGGCATGCGCTGAAGGGAACGCTGAGCGAGGCGCATCGCCTGCATGTCACGCTGCACGATCTCGGCGGCTACGACACGGTGCCGTGCAAGAAGGTGCAGGCGGCACTCGAAGCGGCCGCTGCAGTGGCGCCGCCTTCGTTCGACGTCGTCTTCGACCACGCCATGACCTATGCGAACAGCAAGGCCTTCGTGCTGTGCGGCGAAGAGGGCACCGCCGCGCTGGCGGATTTCAGGCAGCGCCTGGGCGAAGCGCTGGCCGATGCGGGGCTCAAGCCCGACCGCAGCTTCACGCCGCACATGACCCTCGCGTACACGCGGCGCAAGGTCGAGAAGCACGCCATCGAGCCGGTGCGCTGGACCGCGGGTTCCTTCGCGCTCATCGACAGCCATGTCGGCGAAGGCCTCCACGAAGTGCTGGGGCGCTGGCCCGCATGAGCGGTCGACTATCGCGCCGACACGGCCGTGGCCGCGGTCGACCAGTTGGCGCGCCGCTCGCCAATGCCGGGCAGCTAGTCCTTGTCCGCAAAGCTGTCGAACAGCAACCCGCGCAGCCACTGATTCCCGGGATCGCGGTGCACCTTCGCGTGCCAGAACAGGTTGATCGCGATCTGCGGCAGCGCCACCGGGTGAGGGCGCCACACGAGACCGAAGGGCTCGGCGATGCTTTGCGCCAACCGCTCGGGCACGGTCGCGATCATTCCGCTCGAACGCAGGATGTGGCCGATCGCCACGAAGTGCGGCACCTTCAGGCGGATTCGGCGGTGGATGCCCTGCGCGGCCATCACGTCGTCGGCCTTGCCGTGGCCCGTGCCGGCGGCCTGCACCAGCACGTGGTCGGCGGCGCTGAAGTCCTTGAGCGACACGCTGCGCTTGCGCGCGAGCGGATGCGTGCCTGAGAAGAGGCATACGTAGCGCTGCAGGAACAGCCGGCGCTGGAACACGCCCGCCTTCAGCTGAGGGAGGAGGCCGATGGCGATGTCCACATGCCCGGCTTCGAGCTCGTCGCGCAGGTTCGTCGCAGTGTTGTTGCGCAGCGTGCTGATCGTCACGCCCGGCGCGGTGGCCGACAGCGCTTCCATCAATCGGGGCGTGAAGTAGATCTCGCCGATGTCGGTCATCGCGAGCGTGAAGCTGCGGGTGCTCGTGGCGGGGTCGAACACCACCTGCTGATTGAGCGCGGTGTGCAGCGCGCCCATGGCATAGGCGACCGGCTCTGCCAGCTGCAGCGCGAAGGGCGTCGGCTCCATGCCGCGCGCGGTGCGCAGGAACAGCTCGTCGCCCAGCAGCTTGCGCAAGCGCGCCAGCGCATTGCTGATGGCGGGCTGCGAAAGCCCGAGCGATTCGGCCACCGCCGAGACGCGCTTCTCGGCCAGCATCCGGTCGAACACCAGCAAGAGGTTGAGGTCGATGTCCTTGAGTTGCATGCCGGACCTTTATTCACATCGGTGATGGAGTCGATTCACCAAATTCTATTGGTCAATCTGCACGGGCCACGCATCATCCGTCCTCAAGAGACAAGCCGGTCCACGATGCCGGCGCAAAAAGAGAGCCCCGCGATGGACCTGCACATTCACCCCCTTGCTCGCACCCTCCAGGTTCGCCCCGGCGCGAACCTGCTGGAAGTGCTGCGCGAGCACCATGTGCCGGTGTCGTACAGCTGCATGTCGGGGCGCTGCGGCACCTGCCGCTGCAAGGTGGTGTCGGGCCAGGTGCTCGACGCGGGGCAAGACGCGGTCCGCCCAGACGGGCAGGGCGAGCGGTATGTGCTGGCCTGCCAGAGCACGCTGACCGAAAGCTGCACCATCGAGATCCCCGAACCCGACGAGGTGGTGGTGCATCCGGCGCGCATCCTGAAGGCGACGGTGACGGGCATCGACGTGCTCACGCACGACATCCGGCGCCTGCGGCTCAAGCCGAACAAGCCGCTGGAGTTTTCTCCCGGGCAGTACGCGCAACTGCAGCTCGCGCCCGATCTCGCGCGGCCGTATTCGATGGCCGGCCTGAGCCGCGATGCGGAGCTTGAGTTCCACGTGCGCAAGGTGCCTGGTGGGCGCGTGACGGCGCACATCTTCGAGCAGTTGCGCGTCGGAGATTCGGTGCGCGTGAGCGGTCCGCTTGGCACGGCCTACCTGCGCACGAAGCACCGCGGGCCGATGCTCTGTGCAGCCGGCGGCACCGGGCTCGCGCCGATCCTTTCCATCGTGCGCGGTGCTATCGCGAGTGGGCTGATGCAGCCGATCCATCTGTACCTCGGTGTGCGTTCCGATGCGGACGTGTACGGGCTCGACGAACTGCGCGAACTGCAGGCTCAACACCCGGGCCTGAAGGTGCACGTGGTCGTCGTCACCGGCCTCGCGCGCGAAGGCCAGCGCCTGGGCCTCATCACCGATGCCATCCGCGCCGACTGGCCCGGCAGCCTCGATGGCTGGCGCGCGTACCTCTGCGGCTCGCCGCCGATGGTCGAGGCGGTGACGCAGCTTGTGCGCGCCCGCGGCCTCGCGCCCGAGCAGACCCATGCCGATGCCTTCTACCTGCAAGGCACCTGAAGAATCCAGAAGACAAGGAGACCCGCGATGACCACGCAACCCGTGTTCCCCATCGAGCTTCGATGGGAGAACGACAAGACCAGCCGCATTCCCTTCATGGCCTACACCGACGAGGCGCTGCACAAGAAGGAGCTGCAGCGCTTCTTCTACGAGAAGCACTGGTGCTACGTCGGCCTCGAAGCGGAGATTCCGAACCCGGGCGATTTCAAGCGCACCGCCATCGGTGAGCGCTCGGTCGTCATGTCGCGCGACGAGGAGGGCGCGATCCATGTGTTCGAGAACGTCTGCGCGCACCGTGGCATGCAGTTCTGCCGCGAGCGCCACGGCAACAAGAAAGAATTCGTCTGCCCGTACCACCAGTGGAATTACACGCTCAAGGGCGACCTGCAGGGCGTGCCGTTCCGACGCGGCGTGAAGCAGGACGGCAAGGTCCACGGCGGCATGCCCGCGGACTTCAAGACCGAGGAGCACGGGCTCAACAAGCTCAAGGTGGCCTCGCGCGGCGGCGTGGTGTTCGCGTCGTTCGACCATGACGTCGAGTCGTTCGAAGACTTCCTCGGCCCCGACATCCTTCACTACTTCGACCGCCTCTTCGACGGCCGCAAGCTCACCATCCTCGGTTACAGCCGCCAGCGCATTCCGGGCAACTGGAAGCTGATGCAGGAGAACATCAAGGACCCGTACCACCCGGGCCTCTTGCACACCTGGTTCGTGACCTTCGGGCTCTGGCGCGCCGACAACAAGTCGGAGCTCAAGATGGATGCGCGCAGCCGCCATGCCGCGATGATTTCCACGCGCGGCAACGCGGGCAAGGCCGCGCAGGTGACGCAGGTCTCCAGCTTCAAGGAGAGCATGCAGCTGAAGGACCCGCGCTTCCTGGACATCGTGCCCGAGCCCTGGTGGGGCGGGCCGACTGCCGTGATGATGACGCTGTTTCCGAGCCTCATCCTGCAGCAGCAGGTCAACAGCGTGTCGACGCGGCACATCCAGCCGGTGGGGCACGACGCCTTCGATTTCGTGTGGACGCATTTCGGTTTCGAGGACGACACCGAAGAGATGACGCAGCGGCGCCTGCGCCAGGCCAACCTGTTCGGCCCGGCGGGCTTCGTCTCGGCCGATGACGGCGAGGTGATCGAGTTCTCGCAGCAGGGCTTCGAGCAGAAGCCCTATCACCGCACGCTCGCCGAACTGGGCGGCCGCGAGGTCGAGAACACCGACCACATGGTGACCGAGACGCTGATCCGCGGCATGTACCGCTATTGGCGCGAAGTGATGGAGGCGGCATGAAGAAGAAGCTCGATGCCAACGCCTATCTCGAGCTGGCTGGTCTCTATGCGGCCTATGCGCATGCGGTCGATTCGGGCAAGTGGGACCTGTGGCCCGCGTTCTTCATCGAGGAATGCAGCTACCGCCTGCAGCCGCGCGAGAACCACGAGCGCAATCTGCCGCTGGCCACGCTGTCGTTCGAGAGCCGGGGCATGCTCGAAGACCGCGTGTACGGCATCCAGGAGACGCTGTTCCACGACCCGTATTACCAGCGCCACGTCGTCGGCCTGCCGGTGGTGCACAAGGTCGATGACGACGGTGCGATCCACAGCGAAGCCAACTACGCGGTGTTCCGCACGAAGCTCGACGGCCCCTCGACCGTGTTCAACGTCGGCCGCTATATCGACAAGGTCGTGCCCACGCCCGAAGGCCTGAAGTTCGCCTCGCGCCTCTGTGTGTTCGACAGCGAAATGATCCCGAACTCCATCATCTACCCGATATAAGGCTCACCCCCAGGCTTGCCCACTTCGTGTGGCCTCCAACCCCCTACCGGGGGCAATACCAGCGGCCCGGCAAAGCCGGTTCCGCGGTATTCCAGAACAGACCATTGAGCAACGAGAGACAGCGAACATGCAAAAAGAACCCGAGACACACGGCGCACCGCTGCGCCGCTTCACCGATCCGGCCTACCAGCCGCTGTGCGACAACCTCGCCGGGGTGCGCGAGAACATCGACCGGCTCGATCGCCAGATCGTCGCGCTGCTGGCCGAGCGCGGCCGTTATGTGAAGGACGCGGCGCGCTTCAAGCGCGATGCCTTCCAGGTGTCGGCGCCGCAGCGCCAGCAGGAGGTGATCGACAAGGTGCGGGCGCTGGCCGAGAAGGAGGGCGCTTATCCCGAGGTGGTCGAGGCGGCGTACCGCGCGCTGATCGCGGGCTTCATCGCGCGCGAGCAGCGGGACCATCAAGGCATGGTCGATGTGGAGGCGAAGCCGTGAAGCGCGCCGTCGTTTTCGCCATCGTGGCCGTGGCCGCCGCGGCCCACGCACAGGACTGGCCGCAGCGCCCCGTGCGCATCGTCGTGCCGTTCGCGGCCGGCTCGTCACCCGACATCCTCGCGCGCATCGTCAACGACAAGCTCGCCGCGCGCATCGGCCAGCCGCTCATCGTCGATAACAAGCCCGGCGCGGGCGGCAACACCGGCACCGACCAGGCGAGCAAGTCGCAGCCGGACGGCTACACCTTCCTGCTATCGGTGAATGCGCCGCTCGTCTACAACACGGTGCTCTACAAGAACCTGCCCTACGACCCGTTCAAGGACCTCGTGCCGGTGTCGCTCGCGGCGACCACGCCCAATGTGTGCGCGGTCTCCAACTCGATGAACGTCGATTCGGTGAAAGGCTGGCTCGCGGCGATGAAGCAGAACCCGGGCAAGTTCAACTTCGCCTCGACGGGCAACGGCTCGATCTCGCACCTGGGCGTGGAACTCATCAAGCTCAAGACGAATTCGTTCGCGGTGCATATTCCGTACGCGTCGTCGGGGCAGGCGGTCACCGCGATCATCCAGGACGATGTGCAGTACGCGTGCTTGCCGCCGGTCACCGTGATGCCGCAGGCCAAGGCCGGCCGGCTCAAAGCGCTGGCCGTGACGTCGGCCGAACGCTCGGCCCTGTTGCCCGAGCTGCCCACGCTGCGCGAATCGGGTCTGCCCGACATCCAGGCCGTGCCGTGGTTCGCGTACATGGCGCCCAAGGGCACACCCAACGAGGTGGTGCAGCGCATGAGCCGCGAGATTGCGGCCGTGCTGCAGGACCCCGAGACGAAGAAGCGCCTGCAGACCGCGTACTTCGACCCCGTGGGCAGCACGCCCGAGGCGCTGGCGAAGTTCATGGGCGAGGAACTGGTCCGCTGGAAGCCGGTGATCCAGCGCGCCGGCCTCAAGCCCGACAACTGAAGAGCGAAGGAAAAAAGACATGAGCACGATGACTTGGGTCGATGCCGCAGCGGTCGACGACATTCCCGCCGACGACGTGGTGGGCATCGAGGTGCAGGGCCGCGACATCGCCCTCTACGGCACCGAAGACGGCATCCACGCGACCGACAACATCTGCACGCACGGGCATGCGCGGCTGTGCGACGGCTTTCTCGAAGGCCACGAGATCGAATGCCCGCTGCACCAGGGGCGTTTCGACGTGCGCACGGGCAAGGCGATGTGCGCGCCGCTCACGGAGGACCTCCGCAGCTATCCGGTGAAGATCGAAGGCGGGCGCGTGTTCCTGGCGTTCGAGGCGTAGCGGGCATCTGTTCCGCCTCCGGGCCACGCCATCTGTATCTGTTCTCCCTGCGCTCGGGTGGCGACAATGGCCCCCCGTTTCATGGAACACATATGACGACAGCGCAAAGCCGAGACCAGATTGCCGATCAGATTGCCGCCGAGCTGGGCCACAGCTTCGCCGGGGAAATGCTTGCGGGGGGGCACTATGTGCCGATCGTGCGCGACGGCCGCACGCTCTACACCAGCGGGCAGGTGCCGCGCGTGGGCACCACGGTGGTCGTCACGGGCCGCGTGGGCGACGTGGTGTCGCTGGAGAAGGCGCGCGAGGGCGCGCAGATCTGCGCGCTGCGCTGCCTCACGCTGCTGCGCCGCGAGCTCGGTTCACTCGACGGTGTCGAGAAGGTGCTGCGCGTGGGCGTGTTCATTCAATGCACGGCCGAGTTCACGCAGCAAAGCGAAGTGGCCGATGCGGCGTCCGATCTGCTGCACCGCGTTTTCGGCGATGCCGGCGTGCATGTGCGGACTGCGGTGGGCGTGTATCAGTTGCCGAAGAATGCGAGTGTCGAGCTGGAGATGACGGTCGCCGCGCGCGACGCCGCGTAGCGCGCTCTTCCTCTAGCGCGATGGCAGATCGACGATGTCCCGCGCGAGCGAGGCAATCGTCAGCGGGGCGCAGCCCTCGGCGTTGTTGCTCACGGTGACGAAGGCGTTCTGGCCCGCGCGCGTGGTGCCGGCAATCACCTTGGCGAGGGCCGCGCGCGTCTCGGGGTCGGGGTCGACGATCTTATCGAACGGGCCGTAGAGTTTTTCGGCATCTTCATAACCGAAGCGGCCGTGCCGGCGGTGCAGGTTCCAGCGGCACACGAGCGGCCCGGGCCACAGGGCGCGCAGCATCGGCAACTGGTCTTCGATCGGTGGCATCTTGGCGTGCAGGCCCATGCAGAAGGTCGCGCCTACGCTGCGCAGCATGTCGGCGAAGGCGGGGCACAGCAGTTGCGGGTCGCGCACCTCGACGGCGATGACGGCATCGGGCGCGGTCTGCTTCAGGCCGGGCAGTGCTTCGAGCATTTCGCCGATGCGCGTGAGCAAGGCTGGCTGGTCGGCGAGCAGTTGCGAAGGGATCGGGCTCAGCTGGAACACCAGCGCGCCGATGCGGTCACCCAGGCCTTCGAGTGCGGGCTGCACGAATTCCTGGATCGCGATCTCGCTGTTGAGGAACACGGGGTTGACCTGCGTGCCGCGGCCGCTTTCGTCGCGCACGGTGGCGTCGGTCACGAGGCTTGGTGCCTTCACCACGAAGCGGAAGTCGGCGGGCACCATCGCCGCGTAGCGCGCGTACTGGCTCGCGGTGAGGGCGCGGTAGAAGTTGCGGTCCAGGCTCACGGTACGAAACAGCGGGTGCTGCGCCAGCGCGGAGAGGCCGTTCTTCGAGAGCACTGTCTCGGCGTACTCGCCGTCCCACACGAGGTTGGCCCAGCCGGGATAGCTCCATGACGAGGTGCCCAGGCGCAGTTCCTGTGGAAGGGCGGCCGCCAATTCGACAAGCGCCGGATCGGTGAGCGCGGGAGCGACGGTGGCGCCGCCGCGCGATTTCTTCTTCGCGGGCGGCTCGGCCTCGGATGGCGGTGCGGCCGCGGGCGCCTCCAGCGGGCGCGGCAGATCGGGGAAAAGAGAGTCCTGTACTTCGCTCATGCTGGGGCCGCATTCTCGGCCAACACAGAGCGGCCTCGCAGCGGCGGGCACAATCCGCGCCATGAAACAGTGGTTGCGCTCGCAGGGTGGTTGGTGGCTGGCCTGGCTGGTCCTCACGGCCGCGGGCGCGGTGTGGCTGGCGCGCGCGGAACTCGTGCAACTGCAGCAGGACTTCGAGACGGACGCGCGCATCGCGCACCGGCTCATGAGCCAGCAGGTGGTGCAGTACGACGCGGTGCTCGCCACGCTCGCGCTGCTGGAGCCCGGCGCCGATGCGGGGCAGCCGGAGCAGCGGTTGCCGTCGGTGTACGCGTCGATCCTGAAGGTGCAGCGGCGGGCGCGCGACGAGGCATGGCCCGATCAAAAGCAGGCGGACGCGCTGGCTGCCGCAGAGGCCCGGTCGCGCAGCCAGCAGCGCGCAGAACTCGCATCGCTCGATCTCGCGCACGGCCGCTACCAGCTCGTGATCGGCGCCACGCCCTTGAGCTATGCGCTCGAAATCGACCTGGCCGGCTCCGTGCCGTGGCGCGACTGGTCGATGAATCCACAGACGAGCCCGGTGCGTGTGAGCCTGCAACGCGATGGGCTACAACTGGTGTTGCAGCCCGGTCGCATGGGCGAAGGCGGCTGGCGCTTCGGTCTCACCAAGGCGCTCGCGTCGCCGAGCCAGCCGTTCGAGCTGGTGGCAGAGCGGCAGGTCGGCTGGGGCGAACTGCCGTGGCGCAGCATCGCTGGATGGGCCGTGGCGATGGCGGTGTTGATGGCCGGCTTGCGGATGGCGCAGCGGCAGCGCATCGCACGCCGTCGGGCCGAAGAGCTGCTGCGGCTCGGACAGGTCGCGCGGCTCAATGCATTGGGCGAGCTGTCGGCGGGCCTGGCGCATGAACTCAACCAGCCGCTCACGGCCGTGCTGGCCAATGCTCAGGCCGCGCGCCGCCTGCTCGACGACGATCCGCCCGACCTCGCCACCGCCCGCGATGCGATGGGCCAAGCCGTGGTGCAGGCCCGCCGCGCGGCCGATGTGGTCGGTCGTTTGCGCCGCGTGATCGAACGGCCCGAGGCCGGCGGCGACGTGAAGCCGCTGGTGCTGCAGGAGGTGGTGCGAAGCGCGATGCACCTGCTCGCGCCCGAGTTCGCGCAGCGCGGCGTCGCGGCCCAGTTCGATGCGGGCGCGCAGGCGCCGGTGCGCGTGCAGGCCGAGGCAGTGGCGCTGGAGCAGATCGTTCACAACCTGCTGATGAACGCGCTGCAGGCGCTGGACCTCGTGCCCGCGGCTGAACGTCGGCTGGTGGTGTCGGTCGGGCGCAATGGGCAGGAGGGCGTGTTGACGGTGACCGACAACGGCCGCGGCATCTCGCCCGAGGCGATGCCGCGGCTCTTCGAGCCGTTCTTCAGCACGCGGGAGGGCGGCCTCGGCTTGGGCCTGAGCCTCAGTGAGACGCTGGCGAGCGGCATGGGCGGCAGCCTGACGGCGGCCCATGCGGCGCCGCGCGGCGCGCGCTTCACCTTGCTGCTGCCGCTGGTGGCGCAATCGACATGAACAACTCGATCACCCAGCAACCCCAGTCCCCGCTGATCCACCTGATCGACGACGACCAGGCGGTGCGCGACGGCCTCTCGCTGCTCATCGGCACGGTCGGCCTGCGCGTGCAGGGCTGGGCCGATCCGCAGGCTTTCATCGACGGCTTCGACCGCGCGAGCGTCGGCGCCATCGTGCTGGACGTGCGCATGCCCGGCATCAGCGGGCTCACGGTGCTCGACCGGCTGATGGCGCAGGGCGTCGACCAGCCGGTGATCATGCTGACCGGCCACGGCACGGTCGAGATGTGCCGCCGTGCCTTCAAGGCCGGCGCGGCCGAGTTCCTCGAGAAGCCGGTGGACGACGAGCAACTGCTCGAGGCGCTGCAGCAGGCGGTGCGCCAGCATGTGCGCACGCGCGAACGCTCGCAGGCCGACAATGCCGCGCGCGAGCGGGTGGCCCAGCTCTCGGAGCGCGAGCGCGAGGTGCTGGCCTTCATCGTGCAGGGACTCACCAACAAGGAGATCGCGCGCACGCTGGCGTTGTCGCCGCGCACGGTGGAAACGCACCGGGCCAACCTGTTCGCGAAGCTGGACTGCGATTCGCTCGCGCAACTGATCCGGCGCTATGCGGTGCTGGTGACTTCAGACGCGTGAGGTGCGCGCTCCGTAGTTCTACGGAGCGGCGGGCGTAGCCGTACGAATGGTCGCGGCGGCCGGCGTTTTCTACAGTGGCGCAGCCGTCGGCCACAACAGACAGTGGCCGGCGCATTCACCTACATCCACTGGAGAAATCAAACCATGCGTTCCACCCTCTGCCTCGCCGTCCTGCTCGCCGCATCGGCTGCACAAGCCCAGACGCCGGCTCCCGCCGTGCGCACCGAGAAGAACATCTCGCTGGCCCTCGCCAACCAGATCGCCGCCGAAGCCGTGGCCGCCTGCGCCGCCAACGGCTACAACGTCGCCGCCACCGTGGTCGACCGCGCCGGCACCGTGCGTGCCGTGCAGCGCGCCGACAACGCCGGCCCGCACACGCTGGCCTCGAGCGAACGCAAGGCCTGGACCTCGGCATCGGCCAAGAGCCCGACGCAGGCCATGATGGAAGGCGCGCAGAAGAACCCCGGCGCCGCGAACCTCGTGTACCTGCCGGGCTTCCTGCTGCTGGGCGGCGGCGTGCCAGTGAAGTCGGGCAACGAAGTGATTGGCGCCGTGGGCGTCGGCGGCGCGCCGGGCGGCCACCTGGACGACCAGTGCGCCAACGCGGCGATCGAGAAGGTCAAGGGCCTTCTGGGCTGAATGTGATGAAGCGCGGTATCTGGTCTTTCATTCTGGCTGGCATGCTCGGCCTGGGCGCATCGGCCGGCGTGTCGGCTCAGGTGCCGCCGCTCGCGGCCGAGGTGCTGGCCTATGAAGGGCTGCACCGCGCCGCCTGGCATGGCGATCTGCCGAAGCTGAAGGCGTTGATTGCCTTGGGCACGAACCTGGATCCCCGCGATGCAAGGGGGCGGACGCCGTTGCATGTCGCCACGTACGCGCGGCAGGGCGAGGCGATCAAGCTGCTCGCCAAGGCGGGCGCGAACCTCGACCGGCTCGAGGACGACCGCTATGACGCGGTGACCATTGCATCGGTCGCCGACGACCCGGCGACGCTTGCATTGCTGCTGTCGCTCGGCGCCCACCCCGGGCAGACGACGAGCCGCTACGACGGCACCGCGCTCATCGCCGCCGCGCACCTGGGCAATGACGAAGTCGTGCGCCGACTGATTGCGGCCGGCGCGCCACTCGACCATGTGAACAACCTGCACTGGACGGCGCTGATCGAATCGATCGTGCTCGGCGACGGCGGGCCGCGCCACCAGCGCACGCTGGCCGCGTTGCTCGATGCGGGCGCGAGCGTGAAGCTGACCGACCGCCAGGGCAACACGCCGCTGCAGTTGGCGAAGGCGCGCGGCTACACCGCGATGGTCAAGCGCCTGGAAGCACCGCGCGCAAGATAGGTCGGCTCGGGGACAATCGGGGTTCGCCACGAGGAAAAAACCCATGTACATGCCCCCGCAGTTCAATGCCAAGGACCCGGCGATCGCGCTGGAGTTGATGCGCTCGCACCCGTTCGCGAGCCTGATCTCGAACGACAACGACGGCCTGCCGTTCGTCACGCACCTGCCGCTGGTGGCGGAGCCGGGCGAGGGCGACGGGCTGGTGTTGTGGGGGCACTGCGCCAAGCCGAACCCGCACTGGCGCTACCTGCAGGCGCGGCCGCAGGCGGTCGTTACTTTCCTCGGGCCGCATTCGTACCTGTCGCCCCAGGTCTATCCCGACCTGGCCCGCGTGCCGACATGGAACTACCTTGCGGTGCATTGCACGGTCGAGGCCCGTTTGGTCGAGGAGCCCATGGAAAAAGACGCGCTGCTCAAGAAACTCATCGGCGACCACGAGCCCGCCTATGCCCAGCAATGGCGTGACCTGGGCGAGGAGTTCCAGCTCAAGATGCTGAACGGCATCGTCGGCTTCGAACTGAAGGTGACCGCGCTTCAGTGCAAGGTCAAGATCAACCAGCACCGCAAGGAATCGCATGCGGCCATGCGCGCCATGTACGGCGCCGGCACGCCGGACGAGCAGGCGCTGGCGGCGTGGATGGACCGGCTCGGCATGAATGCCGAAGCACCGGTGGCGGAAGGAAGCTGAGATGCGTGTGTTCGGATTGCTCGGGTTGGTGCTGGCGCTCGTGATCGTCGGTCTGATCGCCAAGAAGCAGCTGACGACGACCGTGGTGCCCGCGTTGCCCTCCGTGCCCGGCGCCGCGGCGCCCGCACCGGGCGAGGCTCCCGCCGATGTGCGCACGCAGAGCCAGCAGGTGCAGCAGCAGGTGAAGGATGCGCTCGACGCCGCGGCGCAGGCGCGCAAGATGCCGGATGACAACTGAGTTGCCCTTGCAGACAAACGACGCGCATTGGATGGCGCTCGCGCTGGCCGAGGCGCGCCTTGCGGCCGAGGCGGGCGAGGTGCCGGTGGGCGCGGTGCTGGTGAAAGACGGCCAGGTCATCGCGACCGGTCGCAACACACCCGTGGCGCAGCACGACCCGAGCGCCCATGCCGAGATCAACGCGCTGCGCGCCGGTGCCTCCGCGCTGGGCAACTACCGGCTCGACGGCTGCGAGCTTTTCGTCACGCTCGAACCCTGCGCGATGTGCGCGGGCGCGATGCTGCATTCGCGGCTGGCGCGGGTGGTGTTCGGCGCGACCGATCCGAAGACGGGCGCCGCTGGATCGGTGCTCGATCTCTTTGCGGAGCCGCGGCTCAACCACCGCACGCAGGTGCAAGGCGGCGTGCTCGCACAGGAATGCAGCGCGGTGCTGCAGGGCTTCTTCCAGCAGCGCCGCAGCGTGGCGCGCGAACAAGCCGAGCCCTTGCGCGACAACGCGCTGCGCACGCCGGCCGAACGCTTCGCTTCGCTGAACGACTACGCCTTCGCACCGCATTACGTGCAGGACCTGCCGAGCCTTCAGGGCTGGCGCCTGCATTACGTGGACGAAGAGGACGAAGAGGGCGCAGTGGGCAGCAACGGCCAATCCGCGCCTTGCCTTTGTCTGCACGGCCCCGGCGAATGGGGTTACTTCTTCCGCTATCTTGTCGGCGTTCAAGGTTTGCGCACGCTGGTGCCCGACCTCATCGGCTTCGGCAAGAGCGACAAGCCCAAGCGCGAAGCCGCGCACAAGCTCGAGTGGCACCGCGACGTGCTGCTCGAATGGCTGGACCGCGTGCAGCCACAGCCCGTGGTGCTGGTGCACAGCGTCGCGGCCAGCGAGCTCGCATCGTTGCTGCAAGCCGCGGCTGCCGATCGTTTCGTGGCCACGATCGCCGCTCCCGATGGCGGCGAGCGCATCAAGGACGCGTGGCGCGCGCCGTACCCCGACCGCGGCTACGAAGCCGCGCTGCGCGCGCTCGGACCGATCGCTTCGTCCTCGGGTCCGACGGCAGCGCAGGCCGCGCTGCTCGCGCGTTTGGCGCGCAACGCAATGGGATACTCGACCTCGTGACCAAACACATCTACATCTACTCTCCGTCCAGCGCGATCCGCGACAAGGCCGCCTTCCGGCGCGGCGTGAAACGACTCCAGGCCCTCGGCCACGAGGTCGAGATCGATCCCGACGCGCTCTCGGTGCACCAGCGTTTTGCGGGCGACGATGCCACGCGGCTCGCCGCCATTTCGCGCGCGGCCGCGAGCGGCGCCAACATCGCGCTCATCGCGCGCGGCGGCTACGGGCTCACGCGCATCCTCGACCAGATTCCGTACAAGGCCGTGGCCAAGGCGATCCAAAAAGGTACCGAGTTCGTCGGCTGCAGCGACTTCACCGCGCTGCAGAACGCGCTGGTCGCCAAGACCGGGGCCGTCACCTGGTCAGGCCCCGCGGTCGGCGAAGACTTCGGTGCCGAAGCCGGCGCCGACGACATCATGGAAGCCTGTTTCGACGACCTCGTGAGCGGGCAGGGCGAAGGCACCGGCTGGCGCATGCCGGCGCGCGATGCCGACCTGAAGTTCAAGCCGGTGGAAGACGCGGTGCTCTGGGGCGGCAACCTCTGTGTGCTGACGAGCCTGCTCGGCACGCCGTACTTTCCGGTGGTCGACAAGGGCGTCCTCTTCATAGAGGACACGAACGAGCACCCCTACCGCATCGAACGCATGCTCGACCAGTTGAAGATGGCCGGCGTGCTCGGCAAGCAGAAGGCGATCGTGTTCGGCCAGTTCACCGGCATTCGCAAGGTGCCGGGCTACGACCGCGGGTTCGGCCTGGACACGGTGGTCGATCGCCTCCGCGCGTCATTGAAGAAGGTGCCGGTGCTCACGGGCCTGCCGTTCGGCCATGTGCCGACGAAGGTGCTGCTGCCGGTGGGGGCGAAGGTGGCGATGGCGGCCGAAGGGCGCGACGTCTTCCTCGTGTGGGGGCATCGGCATGCCCATTCGCACGACCATGACCACGCGCACGCGCACTGAATGCGGCCCGGGTTGGCGGCGGCCTCGAAAGCCGCTTCGCCTTCAGCCGTTGTTGGTGAAGCGCTGATGGGTGCGCGGACCCATCGAGCCGGGCAGGCCGCCCTTGAACATGCTGTTGATGGATTTCATCTGGCGGCGGGCGGCGGATTCGCCGTCGATGGCGCTCAGCGCGGTCATCACGTCCTGCCGCAGATACCAGAGAGCCTCGACGTCGACCGCGAAGCGCACGCGCTGGCTGACGCGCTGGATCGAATGGCCGCCATGGGCCTGGAGCACCGACAGCATGGCCGTGCGAATCCGACCCAACTGGCTTTCGGTCGCCTGGCGGGAACCGAAACTGGGCAAATTCAGCAGACGAAAAATGCGGCGGAAGAGCACCATGTGACGAATAGCGTATTGCCGGAAGCCGGGACGGCCGCTACCTTAAGCTTGAGTTCGCCGTTACACAAGGTGTTAAACAGTGTTTCTTGTTTGCAAACAACAAGCTTTACGTATCAGTTTCAGCACTTATTGAAGTTTGATATCAAAAGTACTACATCTTTTGGCGGGCTCGGTTTTCGGCATATGTCAGACAAAACACGGGCAAGGGGCTGAAGAGCTTCCTGACCATAATCAACCAGCGATCGCTACCGAGTACAAGCCAGTATGGGTGTCAATGCCACAGTCGTTTTCGCGGACCTGACGGGGAGCACGAGGGTCTTCGAGGCCATGGGGAATGCGCGCGCCACCGAGACGGTGACACGTCTGACCCAGTGGATCGGCGGCGTCTGCCAGGCGCACGGCGGCCGGGTGGTGAAGTCGCTGGGAGACGGCGTCTTCGCCATCTTCTCGAGCGGCGCCGCCGCCACGCACGCGGTGATCGAGCTCCAGCGCTACCACCAGAAGCGCCTTCAGGTCTGGCCCGCGCCCTTGCGCATGGCGCTGCAGATCGGCGTGGCCAGCGGCGAAGTGGTCGAGGTGGAGGGCGACTGCTTCGGCGACGCCGTCAATCTCGCCTCGCGGCTGAGCGACCTCGCCGGCCCCGGGCAGATCTGGGTGACCGATGCGGTGATCTCGCAGCTGCGCGAAGGCAGCGTGCAGCATCGCGACCTCGGGCTCATCAATATCCGCGGGCGCAGCGAGATGTCGGTGGTGCACCGCATCGACTGGCAAGAGGACGTGACCTCCTTCCTCACGGTGCCGGCCGCGCTGGCGCCGATGCGGATTCCGGATTCGTCGTTCGGCCAGATCGAGCTGTCCTGGCTCGACGTGCGCTCCATGTTCAGCAGCGAGCAGCTGCCGATT
Organism: Variovorax paradoxus EPS; assembly: GCF_000184745.1. Taxonomy (NCBI): domain Bacteria; kingdom Pseudomonadati; phylum Pseudomonadota; class Betaproteobacteria; order Burkholderiales; family Comamonadaceae; genus Variovorax; species Variovorax paradoxus. The sequence continues at coordinate 3,176,340 of NC_014931.1, forward strand.
CACCTGGGGCGCGTGGACGACGCGCAGTTCGTGGTCAACGACCCGCGCGTCTCGCGGCTGCATGCGCGCATCGAGATGCGCCAGGGCAGTTGCGTGCTGATCGACATCAGCACCTATGGGACCTGGGTGCGCTTTCACGGCAACGGCGGGCCGAGCACCGAGATCGCCCTGCGCCGCGAGGAATGCGTGCTGCACGGCCGCGGCGAAATCGGCCTGGGCGCGCCGCTGAGCGATTTCAGCGCGCCCACCATCGCCTTCAACACGACCGGCGGCGAGGTGATGCTGTCGCGCCGCGAGGTGAGTCCTTGAGAGAAGGTGCACCGGCGGCTTGCATCGGGCGTTGCTTGTGAGCCGGGCGCTGTTCGCCCTTGGCCCTGGAGCCGCTGTGAACCTCAAACAACATTCTTCTGTTTTCAAATGGGCAACCCTCGGCGCGATCGCGGCCGGTGCGTTGCTCGCCGCGGGCGCCGCTGATGCGCGCGGCCACTGGTCGGTGCAGATCGGGACGCCCGGCTATGTGGGCGGCGGTTATCCGGCGCCGTATTACGCGCCGCCGCCGGTTTACTACCCGGCACCGATCTACTACCAGCCCGCGCCGCCCGTCTACTACCGGCCGCCGCCGCCGGTGTACTACCGCCCGGCACCCATCTACAGCCCGCCGCCCGGACGCATCTACTACGGTCCCGGCTATCCGTACCGTCCGCCGAACGGCTACGAATGGGAAGACGAGCAGGACTGAAGTCCCGACCCAAGGCGCAATAACTTAAGACTTGCTCCAGCGGGTCGTTGGAGTTGCCAATTTTGTTTCGGAAGTGACGAAAAAGTCACATAAAGTCACAAATATTGGATTGACGACCTGTTGTCAAAGGTTCTCACCACCGAAATCCACAGGGCACGGCACTTGCCTTGATAGCTCCCGGCGCAAGAACGCCGCAGGAGCGAGGAAACATGGTGGAACCGATAGAAGCCGGCTGCGCGAGCGTGGCCGACGATTTGGCGTACGTCGATGCGCCGGCAACAACAGATACAGCTGAGACCGAAGCGTCGTCCAGGCCCCTGAAGGCGTTGGCGACGTTCTCCATCGCGGCCGCGCTCGCGGCCTGCGGGGGTGGGGGTGGAAGTGGCGGCGGAGGCGCTGGAGGCGGATTCGGCGCCGGCATCGGCGGCCTGCCGGGGGCGGGCTCAGGCCTCGGCGCGGGATCGGACGCGGGCCCGTACCGCTACACGCAAGCCAAGACCGACGAAGAAGCCGCGCGCTTCCTGCTGCAGGCCCAGTTCTCGGCCTCCGAACCGGAGATCGCCGACCTGCGCAACAAGGGCTACCTGCCGTGGCTCAGCGAGCAGTTCGGCGCACCGCGCACGCAGTCGGCCTGGGAATGGATCGACAGCAAGCCCTGGAACACCGTCGAGATCGATGCGGCCGTCTGGCGCCAGCTGATGGTGTCGGCCGACCCGGTGCGCAAGCGCATGGCGCTGGCGCTCAGCGAAATCTTCGTGGTCTCGGCCAATGAGATCGGCTCGAGCTGGCCGCACGCCATGATGGCCCAGTACTTCGACACGCTGGTCGCGGGCGTCACCGGCAACTTCCGCACGCTGCTGGAAGACATCACGCTCAACCCGGCGATGGGCTTCTACCTGAACACCCGCGACAACCGAAAGGAAGACGGCCGCGGCCGCCAGCCCGACGAGAACTACGCGCGCGAAGTCATGCAGCTCATGACCATCGGCCTGTCGCAGCTCAATGCCGACGGCACGGTAAAGACCGGCACCGACGGCCAGCCGCTGGACACCTACACGCAGGACGACGTGACAAACCTCGCACGCGTCTTCACCGGCTACGTGCTCGACATCCGCACCGGGGAGCGCGAGGGTTTCAAGCCACCCGGCGGCGGCGGGGCCTTCGACACCAAGGACTGGACCACGCGTCCCATGGCCTACCTGGCCGCGAACCACTCCATGCTGGAAGCCAAGTTTCTCGGCACCACCGTTCCCGGCGGCACGCCCGGCCCGGCGGCGCTGAAGATCGCGCTCGATGCGCTTTTCAACCACCCGAACGTCGGCCCCTTCATCGGCAAGCAGTTGATCCAGCGGCTGGTGACCAGCAACCCCAGCCTGGCGTACGTGAAACGCGTGGCCGATGTCTTCGGCAACAACGGCACCGGCGTGCGCGGCGACATGAAGAGCGTGTTCGCGGCCATCCTGCTGGATGACGAGGCGCGCGGCCCGGGCGGCCTTTCGGACCCGAACTTCGGGCGCCTGCGCGAGCCGATGCTGCGCCTGGTGCAATGGGGCCGCACCTGCGGCATCGCCTCGGCCACCGACACCTGGAAGATCGAAAACCTCTCAGACGCCAGCTCTGAGCTCGGCCAGAGCCCTCTGCGCTCGCCCTCGGTCTTCAATTTCTTCCGGCCCGGCTATGTGCCGCCATCGACCGCCATGGCGAGCAACAAGCTGGTTGCGCCCGAGTTCCAGCTGGTCAACGAAAGCAGCGTGGGCGGCTATCTCAATTTCATGCAGAACAGGCTGTCCAACGGCTTCGACAACAAGGACGTGATGGCGAGTTACGCGGCCGAGAAGGCGCTGGTGCTCGACCCGGCCGCGCTGGTGCGCCGGCTCAACCTCGTGCTGACCGGCAACCAGCTGCAGCCGGCCACCGTCAACCTCATCACCACCGCGCTTGCGACGCCGAATCTCACGGCGGCGAGCAGCGATGGCGCGAAGCTCAACCGCATCTGCGCCGCCGTCCTCCTGGTGATGGGTTCGCCCGAATACCTTGTCCAGAAATAAAGCGAGAGCGTCTTTCATGTACCTGATCGATCCCGCCCGGCACACCCGCCGCGCGTTCCTCCGCCGCTCGGGCCAGCTCGCGATGGCCGGCACCGCGCTGCCGTTCGCGCTCAACCTCGCCGCCATGGGCGAGGCCGCCGCGCAGGCCGCGCCCGGCAACGACTACCGCGCGCTGGTGTGCGTGTTTCTCTTCGGCGGCAACGACTATGCGAACACCGTCGTCACCTACGACGCCGACAGCTACGGCAAATACAGCCTGATCCGCGGCGGCAATGGCGAGGCGGGTGGCGGCATCGCCCTGGCGCGCGCTGAGCTGGCACGGACCGAACTCAAGCCGACGCAGGCACTGCCCGGCGGCCGTGTGTACGCGCTGCATCCGTCGATGACCGGGCTGGCCGACCTCTTCAACGACCCGGAGAGCAAGGCCAAGGTGGCGGTGCAACTGAACGTCGGCCCGCTCATCAAGCCGCTGACGCGGGCGCAATACAACAGCAGCAACCGCCGCGACTTTCCGATTCCGCCCAAGCTCTTCTCGCACAACGACCAGCAGTCGGTGTGGCAATCGTCCTCGCCCGAAGGCTCGACCGTCGGCTGGGGCGGCAACCTCGGCGACCTGGCCCTCGGGCCGAATGGCGGCTCGCTCTTCACCTGCATGTCGGTCTCGGGCAACGCGGTGTTCCTTTCGGGCGACCAGGCGCTGCAGTACCAGGTGGGAACGCGCGGGGCGGTGCGCATCGGCGCCGTGAGTGGCGTCGGCGGCAACCTCTACGGTTCGGCAACGGTGAAGGCGGCCATGCAGCAGATCGCGCAACGCGAGAGCGGCCACACGCTGGAGAACGAATACACCAAGGTCATCCGGCGCGCGGTCGCGGCCGAGGGAAAGATCACCGAGGCGATCCAGTCCGACTTCGCGCCCGGCACCTTCCTTGCGGAGGGCAACTTGGCCGACCAGCTCAAGATGGTGGCGCGCCTGATCCGCGGGCGCGAAGCACTGGGCGTGAAGCGCCAGGTGTTCTTCGTCTCGATGGGCGGCTTCGACCTGCACGACGACCTGATCGCGCGCCAGCCGGGGCTGATGAAGAACCTCTCCGAAGCGCTGGTCGCCTTCCACAAGCAGATGGACGCGCTCGGCGTCGGCAACAAGGTCACCACGTTCACCGCGTCCGACTTCGGCCGCACGCTGTCGAGCAACAGCAATGGCTCCGACCACGGCTGGGGCGGCCACCATTTCGTGGTCGGCGGCGCGGTGAAAGGGAAGGCGATCTACGGCACGGCGCCGCCGGTGAGCATCACCAACACCGCGAGCGACATCGACCAGTGGCATGTGGGACAGGGCCGCCTCTTGCCCACCACCTCGGTCGACCAGTACGCGGGCACGCTGGCGCGCTGGTTCGGGGTGCCGGACGACCAGCTCGACGGCATCCTGCCCAACCTCAAGAACTTCGGCATGACGGCGCCGAGCGGCATCGCCTATCCGCGCAACGTGGGGTTCATGGGATGAACGACGCGAGCGGCATGAAAGGGATGAACGGCTTGAACGGGGAGGAGGGCGGCACGCGCGTGTCCTTCCCGTCCGCTGGCGGCAGGAAGGCATCCTTCCCCGTTCGCGGTGCGGACCTGACGCCGATGCATCCCTTCTCCAGCGTCGAGGGCGCCATCGCGGCCATCGACGCGCTGGACCGCGGGCTGCGGGAGTTCGAGCTGTCGGTGTCCGACAGCCTGCAGGACTATCTCGGCGTGCAGATGGCGCAGATCACCGACCGCGCACTGGCGCGCGGCTGGGAGCCCATCAGCTTCATGCAGAAGAATGGGTTCCGGCGCTATCGCTTCAAGGCGATGCGCCGGCCCTGAAGCATCGCCTTTCTCTTTCACAAGGCCCTCCGGAAACCAGGCGTTCGAAATTCCAGACCGCCGCCATCGGCGCCCTCGCGACCCTGTTGCTGGCGCTCGGAACACCCTGACCGCCTGACCGGCCTCACGGCCGCGCGCGTCAGTCCAGCCGGATGCGGCCCCACAGTTCGAGCGTGCGCTTGGCGATGCGGTCCATGACCTTGGCCTGCACGCTGTAGAGCCCGGCCTCATTGGTCGGGCCGAAGCCGAAGTTCATGCTGGCCGAACCGAGCACCAAGGTTGCCGCGGGCGGTTCCGAAGTCCAGAGCGGACCGCCTCCCGCCGACACGCGCTGTCCGCTGGGGGTGATCATGAAGAACTCGACCACCACATCGCACTGGCCGACGGCATTCGGCGCGCAGCCGCGCAGGAACAGCATCGCGCTGGAACTGATGCCGCGCTTCACGCTGTCGGTGACCCGCAGCGTCGGGGCGCGGCTGGCGGTGCTCCAGGCCTTGCGAAGCTCGGCCTCGTCGGGGGTGATGAGCAATTGCGCGAGAAAGTCGCCGTCGCTGCGCATCGACTCGGTATCGGGAATCGGCTTGCCGGTGCCGTCGGTCCATCCCGCCGTCGATGCGAGCGGCACGAGGAGCAAGAGAACAACGACAGGAAGACGGAAGAGGCGGCACATCGGCACAAGCCTCCCGTTCTGGCTAGCGCGCCGGCTGCGCCAGGATTCGATCGAGCTGCGCAATGTCGATCGGCTTCTGCAGGTGATGGTCGAACAGCCCCTTGGCGGCTTCGCCGGCCGCGTCCTGGGCCGAGAAACCCGAGATCGCGACCAGCAGCCGCGGCGTGCCTTCGGCGGTGCTCGCACGCAGCCGCCGCGCGACTTCGGAGCCCGGAAAGTCGGGCAGGGTGAGGTCGATCAGCGCGGCATCGAAGTGTTCCTCGGCTGCCGCGTCCATCGCCTGCTGCGCCGTGTAGGTGCAGCGGGCGGTGTGGTCCTGCAGCGTGAGCAGTTCCTGCAGGAGGTCGGCAGCGGCCTGGTTGTCGTCGACGATCAGCACGTTCACGGCGGTGGGTCTCTTGAGTAGGTCGAAAGATGCAGTATCAACGGAATGTGTCTTGAGCGGCGTAAGGATGTTCCTACGCGTCGAATGCGGGGCTCGTTGCGGTGACCTGCAGCGGCAGCTCGACGGTGAAGCGCGCGCCCTGGCCGGCCGCGCTTTCCACACCAATCTGCCCGGCGTGCAGGTCCACGATCTTGCGCGTGATGTAGAGGCCGAGGCCCAGCCCGGCCGCGTGCTGGCGGCTGTGCTCGGTGCGCTCGAACTGCTCGAAGATGCGCGCCTGGTCCTCCGGCGCGATGCCGATGCCGTGGTCGCGCACGCTCACGCGCGCTACGTCGCCGGCCCGCTCGACCACCATCTCCACCGGCTTGCCGCCGCCGTAGCGCAGCGCGTTGGTCAGCAGGTTGGTCAGCACCTGTTCGATGCGGAACTCGTCCCACACGCCGTGCAGCTCGGCCGGCGCTTCGAGCGAAATCGTCGAGCCCGCGGCCTCGGCCTGCTGGCGCAGGTTCTCGACCACGGCGCGGGCCAGCACCGCGAGGTCGACCGGCTTGGTCTGGATCGACAGCGCATCGCGCCGCATGCGCGTCACGTCGAGCATGTCGTCGATGAGCCGCACCATGTTGCGGATCTGCCGTTGGTCGCGCTCGATCATCGCGGGCAGCCGCTCGGGCGAGAAGCTCGCGAGGTTCCCCTTGCTCAGGTGAAGCTGGCGCAGCTGCGCCTCCAGGTAGAGCGTATTGAGCGGCGTGCGCAGCTCGTGCGAGACCATCGACATGAAGTCGTCGCGCATGCGCACCGCGCGCTCCAGTTCGAGCTGGGTGTGCTGCAGCTGCTGCACCAGCTCTTCCTGCTTCCTGTGCGCGGCCGCGAGCAGTTCCATCTCGTGGCGCAGCGCCTTCCGGTGCTGGTAGAGGTCGACGAACACGTTCACCTTGCTGACCACCGCATGCGGATCGAGCGGCTTGTGCAGGAAGTCGACCGCGCCGCTCTCGTAGCCCTGGAAGGCGTAGTTCAGCTCGCGCCCGGCGGCGCTCACGAAGATGATCGGGATGTGCCGCGTGCGCTCGGTGCCGCGCATCATTTCGGCCAGCTCGAAGCCGTTCATGCCGGGCATCTGCACGTCGACGATGGCGAGCGCGAATTCATGCTCCAGCAGCAGCGAGAGCGCGGCCTCGGCCGAGCCGGCGCGGTACACGACGCGGTCGGGCGAGCGGATCAGCGCCTCCAGTGCCAGCAGGTTCTCCGGCAGGTCATCGACGATCAGCAGCTTGCTTTGGACGTCAATGGGCATGGGCGGCCTCCAGTTGCAGGAGCAGGGCGCGAAGCTCGCGCAGCGGCAATACGTGGTTGGGGGCGTGTCGCGCAAGGGCGGCGTTGGGCATGATGGAAATCAGGGCTTCTTTGGGGTCCTGCACGGCGGTGAGTCCGCCGGCCAGGTGAATGCGATACAGGCCTTCGGCGCCATCGTCGTTGGCGCCGGTCAAGAGAAAACCGGCCAGTGCGGGGCCGTAGGCGTCGGCGGCCGAGGCCATCAGCACGTCGATGGACGGCCGCGAGAACAGCACCGGCGCCTCGCAACTGAGCGAGAAGCAACGCTCCCGCTCGATCGACAGGTGGTAGCCGGGCGGCGCGAAATAAAGCGTGCCGACGGCAATCGGCATCTTGTCGGCGGCCTCGTGCACGGGAATGGGCAGGCGCTGCGCGAAGATCTCTGCGAGATGGCTGTCGTGGTTCTCGGGCAGGTGCAGCACGACCGTCATCGGCAGGCGCCAACCGGCGGGCAGGTCGTGCAAGAGCATCATGAGCGCATCGATACCGCCGGCCGAAGCGCCGAGCACGACCATGTCCACGCGCTTGCGGGTGTAGGGACGAGGCAGCGTCGTCGTCATGTCGCCTTGCGGTAGATGCGCTCGGCGCGGGCGTGCGGCGCGAAGCGGTCTGCGTAGCCGGAGAAATCGATGCTTTCCTTCGACCCGAGGCCCAGGAAGCCGCGATGCGACAGCGACTCGTGGAAGAGCCCGAGCGCACGGTCCTGCAGCAGCCGGTTGAAGTAGATGAGCACGTTGCGGCACGACACCAGCTGCGTCTCGGCGAACACGGTGTCGGTCGCCAGGCTGTGGTCCGCGAAGATGACGTCGGCGCAGAGCGAGGGGTCGAAGCGTGCCGCGTCGTAGGCGGCGGTGTAGTAGTCGGAGAACGCACTGCGCCCGCCCGCCCGCTGGTAGTTGGTGGTGTAGCCGCGAATCGCCTCCAGCGGAAAGATGCCCTGGCGCGCCTTCTCCAGCGAGGCCGGGTTGATGTCGGTCGCGTAGATCTGGGTGCGTTCGAGCAGGCCTTCTTCGCGCAGCAGGATCGCAAGCGAGAACACTTCTTCTCCCGTGCTGCAGCCCGCCACCCACACCTTCACCGAAGGGTAGGTGTGCAGGATCGGCACGACGTGATCGCGCAGCGCCAGAAAGTAGGCCGGGTCGCGGAACATCTCGCTCACCGGGATCGTGAGGAACTGCAGCAGCCGGCCGAACAGCCCCGCGTCGCGCAGCACTTTCTCTTGCAGCGCCGAGATGCTCGGCAGTCCGAGCTGGTCGAGCGCGTAGAGCACGCGGCGCTTCTGAGAGGCGGTGGTGTAGTTGCGGAAGTCGTAGCTGTACTTGAGATAGATGGCCTCCATGAGCAGGCGCAGCTCGATCTCGGTGTCGCTCAGCGGCTGGAGCGGCGAGGGCGGGGAAGACGCGGCTGAGAGCGGCGAGGGCCGCGGGGTTGGGGGCTGCTTGTCGGTCACAGGCGCTCCATCTTGGGCATCCACACGCGCAACAGCGAGAACAGCCGCTCCAAATCGACCGGCTTGGCCAGGTAGTCGTTGGCGCCAGCTGCGAGGCACTGGTCGCGGTCGTCCTTCATGGCCTTGGCGGTGATGGCGATCACCGGCATCTTCTCGAAGCGCGGGTCGGCGCGGAGGCGCCGGGTGGCTTCCAGGCCGTCCATCTCCGGCATCATCACGTCCATCAGCACCAGGTCGATCTCGCGCACCTGGTCGAGTTTTTCGAGCGCCTCGCGGCCGTTGCGACCGATTTCCACGGCCGCGCCGCGCTGCTCCAGCGCGCTGGTGAGGGCGAAGATGTTGCGCACGTCGTCGTCCACCAGAAGGATGGTGCGGCCCTCGAAGATGCGGTCGCGCCCGCGCGCCGTCTTCAGCATGCCCTGACGCTCGGTCGAGAGCGAGGCTTCCACCTTGTGCAGGAAGAGCGTCACCTCGTCGAGCAGGCGCTCCGGCGAGCGGGCGCCCTTGATGATGATCGAGCGCGAGTAGCGCTGCAGCTCGGCTTCTTCGTCGCGCGTGAGGTTGCGCCCGGTGTAGACGATGACCGGCGGGAACGACACGATTTCTTCCGCCGCCATGGCCTTGAGCAGATCGCTGCCTTGCATGTCGGGCAGCCGCAGGTCGGTGACCATGCAGTCGAACACGCGGGTGCGCAGCAGCTCCAGCGCTTCTTCGCCGGAGCCCACGGCCACGATCTCGATGTCGTCGTCGCCAATCAGCTTGATCACGGCTTCGCGCTGCAGTTCGTCGTCTTCCACCAGCAGCACGACCTTGACCTTCTGCGTGAGCTTTTCCTCCAGCCGGCCGAACACCTTCATCAGTTCGTCGCGCGTGGCCGGCTTCAGCGCGAAGCCGATGGCGCCCATGTGCAGCGCGGCGGCCTGCGCGTTGTCGGCGGCCGACACCACGTGGATCGGGATGTGGCGCGTGTGCGGCGAATCCTTCAGTTTCTGCAGCACGTCGAGGCCGGTGCTGTCGGGCAGGCGCATGTCCAGCAGGATGGCGTCCGGCACGAACTGCGTGGCCAGCTCGAAGCCGTCGGCCGCGCCGTGCGCCACCAGGCAGCGGTAGCCCAGCTCGTGCGCCAGGTCGTAGAGGATGTGCGCGAACTGCGGCTCGTCCTCGATCACCAGCACGCGGCGCACCTGGTCGCGCGGGATCGCGCGGTCGTCGTCGAACTGCGGCGCCGGCACCACGGCCCGCGGCGCGGGTGCTTGCGGCGCGGCAGGGGCGGGAGCGGGCGCGGCGGCGGAGTTCCGGTTGCCGGGCACATAGGTCGGCACGTTGCGCGGCGCGCTGGCCTGCTGCCCCGAAGCCTGCGGCGCCAGCGCCGGCAGTTGCAGCACGAAGGTGCTGCCCTTGCCCGGTTCGCTCTGCACGGTGAGCGTGCCGCCCAGGAGGTGCGTGAGGTCGCGCGAGATCGACAGGCCGAGGCCCGTGCCGCCATAGCGCCGGCTGGTGGTGCCGTCGGCCTGGCGGAAGGCCTCGAAGATCAGTTCGTGCTGTTGCGCGTCGATGCCGATGCCCGAGTCGGACACCGCGAAGGCCGCGCCGCCGTCGGCCGTGGCGGAGACCACCAGCGCCACCTCGCCCTTGTCGGTGAACTTGAGCGCGTTCGACAGCAGGTTCTTCAGGATCTGCTCGACCCGCTGCCGGTCGGTGACCAGCGAGGCCGGCGCGCCGGGCTGCAGCTCGAGCCGGAAGCTCAGGTTCTTCTGCATCGCGAGCGGGCTGAAGGTGCTCTCCAGGCTCTCTGCGAGGCGCGCGAGCGACACGTCTTCCGGCACCACTTCGAGCTTGCCCGCCTCGACCTTGGCAATGTCCAAAATGTCGTTGATCAGCACCAGCAGGTCGTTGCCCGACGAATAGATCGACTCGGCGAATTTCACCTGCTCCAGCGTCAGGTTGCCCTGCGGGTTGTCGCCGAGCAGCTTGGCCAGAATGAGCGCGCTGTTGAGCGGCGTGCGCAGCTCGTGCGACATGTTCGCGAGGAACTCCGACTTGTAGCGGCTCGCGCGCTGCAGCTCGTCGGCGCGGTCTTCCAGGTCGCGCTGCACGCGGCGCAGGGCGGTGTTGCGCTGGTCCAGCGCCTCGGTGCGCTCGGAGAGCTGGCTGTTGGTCTGCTCCAACTCGGCCTGCTGGTTCTCCAGCATGGCCTGCGAGGCGCGCAGGGCCTTCGACTGTTCCTCGAGCTCTTCGTTGGCGGTGCGCAGCTCTTCCTGCTGCACCTGCAGTTCCTCGTTGAGCTGCTGGGTCTCGGCCAGCACGTCCTGCAGCTGTTCGCGGTAGCGCGCGGCGGCGAGCGAGGTGCCGATGTCGTCGGACACCACGTCCAGCAACTGGCTCGCGCGCTCGTCGGGCGCGCCGGGCAGGCCGAGCTCGACCACGCCGTTGACGATGCCGCCGTTCATCACCGGCAGCAGCAGCACGGTTCGGGGCGCCATCGCGCCCAGGCCGGAGTTGACCTTGAGGTAGTCGGCATCGATCGGGTCGATCAGCATGCGGCGCCGCTCGGCCGCGGCCTGGCCCACCAGGCTCTCGGTGGGCGAGAAGACCTGCGGCGAGGCTTCGGCGTCGGCCGAGAAGCCGTAGCTCGCCGCCCGGCGCAGCGGACCGTGGCGCTCCCGCACATACATCGCGCCGACGCTGCTGCCCAGGTGCCGCGAGAAGAAGGCGAGGATCTTGCGGCCCATGTCCGGTGCGCTCAGCTCCCCGACCAGTTCGCCCACCAGCTCGGTCTGCGCGCCGCGCAGCCACGCTTCTTCGGAGAGCCGCTGGGTGTGCTCCGCCTGCTCCTTGAGCACCACGTCGTAGCTGTCGGACAGCCGCACGAGTTGGCGACGGCCGAAGAAGCTGATCAGCCCGGTCAACGTCAGCGTGAACAGCAGGAAGAGGCCGACTACCCACCAACTGGTGCGGTTGGCGTCGTTGTTGCGCTGGAAGCGCAGCGTCTGCTCGGTGTCCATGAACCCGGTGTATTCGGCGCGCATGTCGTCGGTCAGCCGCTTGCCGCGGCCGAGGCGAACGGCCGCCTGCACGTCGCCGCCGGCGCGGCGGGTCGCAATCATGTCGCGGGCGAACTCGTTCCAGGCGTCCTGCAGGCTGGCGATGCGGTCCACCCGCTCGAGCTGCTGCGAGTTGTCCGACACGAGCCTGCGCAAGGCATCGGTATCGGGTTTCAGGCGGGGCAGGGCGCTCTGGTAGGGCTCCAGAAAGGTCTCGTCACCGGTGAGCAGGAAGCCGCGCAGCCCCGTTTCCATGTCGATGCCGCGGCGCTGCAGCTCGCTGGCCGAGCGGGTCACGCGGTCGGTGTGCTCCACCCAGCCGATGGTCGAGAGCAGAAAGAGGATCAGCCCGACGAACACCACGGCGCCGAACAGTCCTCCGAGCATCGGGAGCTTGAGGTTGCGGCTCAGCAGGCGGTCGAAGTCGTCGGGATCGATGGCGGCAGGTGTTTTCATCAGCACATTTGTAAGCAAAACTTGTCAAGTTTTGCCGGAAATGGAGGGGCGCCCTGTCGGAGAAGACCCCGAGACGAACGCATGGACCCTCAACGTTAACATTCCGCCGCTGGTTATACTGTACTTTCATACAGTGAATCGAGAGATGGCCCCGGCTTCCTCCACCCCCCCGCCAGATGCGGCTTCGGCCGTCTGCGTCGTTTCGGTCAAGGCGCTTTGCGCTTTCGGCGCGAAGGCGGGCGACCTCGACCTGCGCTTCGTGCCCGCGCCCAGCGCGCTCGAAGGCATGGCCGGCCACGCGCTGGTGCAGGGGCGGCGCGGCGGCAACTACCAGAGCGAGGTGTCGCTCGACGCCCGGCACGGCGCACTGCGGGTTCGCGGCCGCGCCGACGGCTATGTGCCCGATCCGCCGCGCGTGGAAGAGATCAAGACCTTCCGCGGCGACTTCGACGCCATCCGCGGCAACCACCGCGCGCTGCACTGGGCGCAGGCCCGCGTCTACGGCTGGATGCTGTGCGACCAGCACGGGCATGCGCAGATGACGGTCGCGCTCGTCTACCTCGATCTCGCTACTGGCGAGGAAATCCTGCTCGAGGAACAGCACACCCGCGAGGCGTTGCGCGAACATTTCGAATCGCTGTGCGAGCGCTACAGCGCGTGGGCACAGCAGGAAGCCGATCACCACGGCGCACTCGACCGAACGCTGGCGCAACTCGCGTTCCCGCACCAGTCTTTCCGCACCGGCCAGCGCGAACTGGCCGAAGCCGTCTACCGCGCCGCCGCCGGCGGGCGCTGTCTCATGGCGCAGGCGCCGACCGGCATCGGCAAGACGCTGGCCACGATCTTTCCGCTGCTCAAGGCGCGCGCGGCGGGGAAGCTCGACAAGGTCTTCTTTCTCACCGCCAAGACCTCGGGCCGGCCGGTGGCGCTCGATGCGCTGCGGGTGCTCGGCAAAGGTTGTGCAGCGGGCGGCGCGCAGCCGCGCGTGCTCGAACTCGCGGCGCGCGAAAAGGTCTGCGAATACCCCGACCGCGCCTGCAACGGCGATTCGTGCCCGCTCGCCAAAGGCTTCTACGACCGCCTGCCCGCCGCCCGCATCGAAGCCGCACAGACCGGCTGGCTCGACCGCCAGGCGCTGCGGCAGGTCGCGCTGCAGCACACGGTCTGCCCCTACTTCCTCGCGCAGGAAATGGCCCACTGGAGCGACGTGATCGTGGGCGACTACAACTACTACTTCGACGGCAGCGCCTTCCTCTTCGCCACCATGAAGGACGCCGACTGGCGCGTCGCGGTGCTCGTGGACGAAGCCCACAACCTGCTGGAGCGCGCACGCGGCATGTACACCGCGCAGCTCGAAGGCGGGGCGCTCGAAGAGGCGCACCGCATCGCGCCCGCGCCAGTGCGCGGCCCGCTCGCACGGCTCTTCCGCGAGTGGGACTCCGTGCAGCAATCGCAGACCGACAACTACGAAACCGCCGACGAGATTCCCGAGCGCTTCGTGCGCGCGCTGCAGGCCGCCAACACGGCGATGGCCGAGTACTTCGCCGCCAAGCCCGAGGCCGCGCAAGGTCCGCTGCAACGCTTCTTCTTCGATGCGCTGCACTTCGCCCGGCTCGCCGAGGTTTTCGACGACCACTCGGTGTTCGAGCGCACCCTCGGCATCACGCAACAAGACCGCACGCTGGCGATTCGCAACCTCGTGCCCGCGCCGTTCCTCGAAGGCCGGTTTGCGGATGCGGTCTCGGTCACCTGCTTCTCGGGCACGCTCTCGCCGTTCGCGTTCTACCGCGATGCGCTCGGCCTGCCGCCGGACACCGCGCTGCTCGACGTGGCCTCGCCGTTCCACAGCCAACAGCTTCGCGTCGAAGTGGCGATGGATGTCTCCACGCGCTTTCGCGACCGCGCCGGATCGCTCGGCAATGTGGCCGGCATCATCGGCGCCCAGTTCGAGCGCATGCCCGGCAACTACCTGGCCTTCTTCAGCAGCTTCGATTACCTGGAGAGCGCCCGCGCCGCCTTCTCGGCGCGGCACCCCGGCGTGCCGGTGTGGACGCAGACGCGCGGCATGCTGGAGGCCGACCGACACGGCTTCATCGCGCGCTTCGAGGAGGGCGGGCAGGGCATCGGCTTCGCCGTGCTCGGCGGCGCATTCGGCGAGGGCATCGACCTGCCGGGCAGCCGCCTCGTTGGCGCCTTCGTCGCGAGCCTCGGGCTGCCGCAGTACAACGCGCTGAACGAGATCACGCGCGAGCGCATGCAGTCGCGCTTCGGCAAGGGTTATGAATACACGTATCTCTATCCGGGCCTGCAGAAGGTGGTGCAGGCGGCGGGGCGAGTGATCCGCACCGAAGAAGACCGCGGCGTGCTGCACCTGCTGGACGATCGTTTTGCGCGCACGGAAATCCGCGAGCTGCTGCCGCGCTGGTGGCATGTGGAAGTGGGCGGAAAGGCACGCGATGCGTTCCGCTAGGCGCCTCGAGCACGCGGGCCAGGACGACCTGTTCGGCGGAACGCCCACGGCCGTCATCGAAGGGCTGCGCTACGAGCGCGAGTTCCTGTCGCGCGATGAAGAAGCCGAACTGCTGCGCATCGTGCAGGCCTTGCCGCTCAAGGAGATGCGCTACAAGGAATACACGGCGCGTCGTCGCGGCATCGGCTTCGGCGGCAGCTACGACTTCGACACCAACCGCCTCAAGCCCGGCGCACCGCTGCCTGAGGCGCTGCATCCGTTGCGGGCGAGGGCGGCTGCATGGCTCGGCGTTGCGCCCGAGGAACTCAGCCACATGCTGATCGCCGAGTACCAGCCCGGCACGCCGCTCGGCTGGCACCGCGACGTGCCGGACTTCGAGGACATCGTGGGCGTGTCGCTGCAGGGCGATGCGGTGATGCAGTTCAGGCCGTACCGGCCGCAAGGCGCGTCGAGCTCCGATGCGGGCAACGTGCAGTTCCTGATCGAGCCGCGCTCGATTTATCTTCTGCGCGGTCCGGCGCGATGGGCGTGGCAGCACGCGATTGCACCGACCGAAGCGCTGCGCTACTCGATCACGCTGCGTACGTTGGCCACGCGTCGTCCGCGCCCTGCAGAAAAATCCCAAGGCCCCGCGCCCAGGATTGCGCCGAGCCCAGGACAAAGACAAACCTCTTGATGCGCTGCTCGACCACTCGAACGCCCCCAAGGCCGGCCTCGGGGCGAAGGTGGAGTCAGACCAGAAAAAATCGGCTCCGGCGATCTTCCGTCTCAAAGAATGCCTTGTGTTGGCGAACAACGGTGCGCCCGTCGTCCAGCCGGTAGACAACCTCTTTGAGAACCGGCGCATAGCGTTTGGTGACGCTCAAGTGCTCGATGTAGACGCCGCTCCCGGTCACGGTGGCGTGGTGGTCGAAAGCATCGACCACTTCAACCCGTTCCGTTTCGCGGACGATGGTTGTGTAGGTAGCCATGGCACCTCCTGCCCGACATCGGGAAGCATGGCCGGGAGTGGCTTGCTTCCACGTGATTCGTAATACTTACGTTTCCATGGCATACAGGTGAGCGGGTTTTCCATGTCTTCCAAACCGATCGTCGAGCCTTGCGGGCTTCACTTCAGGCCCGGGGGTGGTGCGCGGGTTCGAATGGCGTACAGATCCCTTCGATGAGCCGGCGAGACGACAGACAACGCTGACGCGCATCGCGCCCGTCTTCTTACCCACGCCGCGATTCGCACGCCCAGCATGGGAAGCTTCTCACTCAACCTACCTGAAGGAGCGATGACCATGCCAAGAGGCGACAAGTCGTCCTACACGGACAAGCAGAAACGCAAGGCCGAGCACATCGAGGAAGGCTACGAGCACCGCGGTGTCGGCAAGGGCGAGGCCGAGCGCCGCGCGTGGGCCACGGTGAATGCCGAGACCGGCGGCGGCAAGAAGAGCGGATCGGGCCGCGGCAAGTCCGAAAACCACGCGCCTTCCCGCAAGGGCGGCCACAAGGGCGGGGCGGCGGCGGCATCCCGCACCGCGGAGGAACGCTCCGCATCGGCGAAGAAGGCAGCCGCCACGCGCAAGCGCAACGCCGAGAAGCGGTCGTAGGCAAATCGCGATGCACATCATCCTCGGCGCAACGGGCCACGTCGGCTCTGCATTGGCGCAGGCGCTGCTCGCGCGCAATGAGCCGGTCACCGTGGTCACGCGCAAGGCAAGCAAGGCGGAATCGATGAAGACCAAGGGGGCCCATGTGGTCGAGGTCGACGTATTCGACACGGCCGCGCTGCACCGCGTGATCGAGGGCGGGCATCGGCTCTTCGCGCTCAACCCGCCGGCGCCGCCTTCGACCGACACAGTCGCCGAAGAGCGAAAGAGCCAGAACGCCATCGTCGCCGCGCTCGAAGGCTGCAAGCTCGAGAAGATCGTCTGCGAATCGACCTACGGCGCGCAGCCCGGCGACGGCATCGGCGACCTCGGCGTGCTGTACGACATGGAGCAGGCGTTGCGACAAACCGGCGCGGCGCCGGTCAGTGCCATCCGCGCGGCCTATTACATGAGCAACTGGGACGCCTCGCTGGAAACCGCGCAGAAGGAAGGCAAGGTCCACAGCATGTACCCGCCCGATTTCAAGCTGCCAATGGTGGCGCCGCGCGACCTCGGCGAGTTGGCCGCGCGGCTGATGCTGGGTGCGGCCGAGGCATCGGGGCCGTACTATGTCGAAGGGCCGGAACGCTATTCACCCGGCGAAGTGGCGCGGGCTTTTGCCCAGGCGCTGGGGCGGCCCGTGGAGGTGGCGGTGACGCCGCCTGACCAGTGGGAGCAGGCGTTCCGGTCGCTGGGGTTCTCGGAGGCTGCCGCGAAGTCGTATGTGGCGATGACGCGGCTCACGCTGGAGAGCAAGGAGGAGCCCGCAAAGCCCGAGCGCGGGGCGACAACGCTGGGCGACTACATCACGGCGCTGGTCAGAAAGAGCAGCGGCGCCTAGCGCGAACGCAAAAGGCCTCGCGCATCAACCAGCGCTCCCGCCGGCCAGGGCTATTGCATCGCCCTGGTCACGGCGGTGAAGAACGCGGCCTCGTTGACCGGGGCCGGCGCGCTGGGCTGGGTGCGGGCGCTCCACACCACGACGACGAGCCTCTCCTTGGGATTGATGTGGATGGTCTGGCCGAAGATGCCAAACGCATTGAAGGCGCCTTCGTCGAGAGCCCCCGCGGGCGCCCCATCGAGCCACCACATGTACCCATAGTCGACGGTGCCGCCGCCTTTCAAGGCCGTCGGTTTCGTCGCGTCGGCGAGCCAGTTGTCCGGAAGAATCTTCTCGCCGCCCGCGATTCCCCCGTCCATGAAGAACTGGGCAAAGCGCCCGTAGTCGCGCAGGGTCGCGCTCAGTCCGCTGCCCGCCACTTCCAGGCCATCGGGCGATTCGACCCACCAGTTCGCATCGGCCTGCATGCCGTACTTCTTCCAGACCTTCTCGGACAGGTAGTCGGCCAGCGGCCGCTGGATGGCGCCGCGCAGGATCTCGCCCAGGATGTGCGTCTCGCCGGTGCTGTAGTTGAACCGCGCGCCGGGTTCGGCGGCCCTCGGCAGCTTGGCCATGAGGTCGAGAATCGCGCCGGGCTTTTGCGAGATCTGCGCCTCCAGCATGGCCCGTCGGTCGGAGGTCGGGTCGGTATAGGTTTCGTTCCACCTGACGCCCGAAGTCATCGTCAACACCTGCCTGACCGTCACGCCGTCGTACGCGCTGCCCGTGAGCCTGGGGACATAGCGGACCACCTGGTCATCCAGGCTGGCGATGAGGCCGTCCCGAAGTGCGGCGCCGACCAGCGTCGAGCTCATCGACTTGGCGATGGACATCGACATCCACCGGGTCTGCTCGGTGTTGCCGAGTTCGTAGCGCTCCAGCGCAACCTTGCCGTCCTTGAGAACCAGGAGACCGCTCACCCGGTTCTGGCCAATGAAATCGGCGAGGCTGTAGGTGGTTCCGTTCGATGTGAACGTCAGCGCGGTGATCTGTCTGTCGTGCTTGGCGAGTGTCGAGGCGACGTTTCCTTTCGCAATGGTGCGGGTCGGGAAGAGACGATCGATGTTGCGGAAGGTGCTGACGGCCAAGCCTGGCGTGAGTGCGCCGTCGTACATCTGGCGAACGGTTCCGATGGGCTCCTGCGCGGGCGGCGGCGTGGGGGCCGACGGCACGGGGATGAGGGGGACGCCGCCGCCACCAGTTGCACCACCTCCACCGCCGCCGCATGCCGCGAGGAAGACCAGGGACAAGGTGCAAAGGACGGACAGCGTGCTTCTTCTCAGGCGCATGGAGTTCTCCGTGAAGGTCTTCTCGTGAGGGCAGCCGAGGCGCCCGGCGTGCGATCCGCACGGCAGCGAGCGAGTTTAGGACGGCCGAGATATCGCGTGCGGAAATCAGCCATCGGGTTGTCCGGAAACCACAAATCGAGCACTCCTGCGGCGTGCATTCGACATTTGCCAGTTGTCTTTGCTGGCAGCAAGACAATTTGCGTTTCGTGCGCGCGCCGCCTGTTCGCACGAAGCCGTGGCGTTGCAGGCGCTTGGGCCGAACGTGCGATCTATGCCGCCCAACATCGCTCAATTGCCGCCCATCTCTCCAGCGCAGAGGCGGTTTGCCGTGCCTGTTTCGCGTCGATAGGATTCCGCGCCTTGCCCTCCACAGGAACCGCGGATGCCGCCAACGATTGCTTCTCTCTCGACGCTCGCACCGTCGAAAAACGCCGCCTGGCAACAGCGCAGCCGGCGCCACGTCTGGCATCCGTGCACGCAGAGCATCCGCCTCGAAGCGGTGCCGCCGTTGCCGATCGCGCGGGGCGAGGGCGTGTGGCTCCTCGACCATGACGGCCGCCGTTATCTCGACGCGACGAGCTCGTGGTGGGTCAATCTCTTCGGCCATGCGCACCCGGCCATCAACGCCGCGCTGAAGGATCAGCTCGACGCGTTCTCGCACGTGATGCTCGCCGGCTGCACGCACGCGCCGGCCGTGGAACTGGCCGAGCGCCTGTCGGCATTGACCGGCCATGCGCTCGGCCATTGCTTCTATGCCTCGGATGGCGCCTCGGCCGTGGAGATCGCGTTGAAGATGAGCTTCCACGCATGGCGCAATGCGGGCCGCGGCGGCAAGCAGAATTTCGTCGCTCTGCGGCACGGCTACCACGGCGAGACGCTGGGTGCGCTGCATGTGACCGACGTGCCGGTGTTCCGCGACGCCTATGCGCCGCTGCTGGCGAACGCGCACCTCGTTGCATCGCCCGATGCGCGGACCGCACGGCAGGGCGAGGACGCGGTTGACGTCGCGCGGCGTGCCGCCGCCGAACTCAAAGCGCTTCTGGCCGAACGGCACGCATCCATCGCCGCCGTGATCGTCGAGCCGCTCGTGCAGTGCGCCACCGGCATGGCGATGCACGACCCCGAATACCTGCGCCTCGTGCGCGCGCTGTGCGACCGTTACGAGGTACACCTCATCGCCGACGAGATTGCGGTGGGCTGCGGGCGCACCGGCACTTTCTTCGCGTGCGAGCAGGCCGGCATCTGGCCCGACTTCCTGTGCCTCTCGAAAGGCATCAGCGGCGGCTACCTGCCGCTTGCGTTGGTGATGACGCGCGATGCGATCTACGAAGGCTTCGTGGACGACGACGTGGCGCGCAGCTTCCTGCATTCGCATTCCTACACCGGCAACGCGCTGGCCTGTCGCGCGGCGCTTGCGGCGCTCGATCTGTTCGAGCGTGAGGACGCATTGCGGCGCAACCGTGGCCGCGCCGAACGATTGATCGGCCGGTTGCGCGAAGGCCTGCGCGGCATGCCCGTCGACCATCTGCGCCAGTGCGGAATGATCACGGCCTTCGACGTGCGCGAGCCCAGCGCCCGTTTCGCGGAACGCTTTCACCTTGCAGCGCGAGCGAACGGATTGCTGATGCGGCCCATCGGCTCGACCGTCTACCTGATGCCGCCCTACGTGATCGGCGACGACGAGATCGACCGGCTGGTCGACGGCACGCTGGCCACGCTGCAAGCCGTGGCCGAGCCGACTCACGCAGAAGGAGTTCGCGATGCTGCGCTTGCTTGAACGCCTGCAGGACGAGATCACCGCGCTCGATGCGCAATCGCTGCGCCGCCGCCGGCAGATCGCCGAAACGGCCTGCGCGCCCGAGCAGCGTTTGACACTGGCTGACGCGACCGCACCGCGCACCATGCTCGGCTTCAGCAGCAACGACTACCTCGGCCTCGCTGCGCATCCGGCGCTGGCCGCTGCGCTGGCTGAAGGCGCGGCGCGCTACGGCACGGGCAGCGGCGGGTCGCACCTGATCCTGGGCCACTCGCGCGCGCATGCCGAACTCGAGGAGCGCCTGGCCGACTGGATGGCGCCGTACATCCCCGAGGCGCGAAGCCTCTTCTTCTGCACCGGCTACATGGCCAACCTCGCGGTGCTGTCGGCGCTGGGCGGCGCGGAGGCGGTGATCTTTTCGGAGTCGCTCAACCATGCGTCGCTGATCGACGGCGCGCGGCTGGCGAAGGCGCGCGTCGAGCGTTATCCGCATTGCGACGTGGCGGCGCTCGATGCGCAGCTCGCGGCCTGCGACGCGCCGGTCAAGCTCATCGTGAGCGATGCGGTTTTCAGCATGGACGGCAACATCGCGCCCGTGGCCGAACTGCTCGCGTTCGCGGAACGCCACGACGCGTGGCTGGTGCTCGACGATGCCCATGGCTTCGGCGTGCTGGGCGCTACCGGCCGCGGCGTGCTGCAGGCGATGGCGCTGCGCTCGGAGCGGCTGGTGCTCATCGGTACGCTCGGCAAGGCGGCGGGTGTCGCGGGCGCGTTCGTGGCGGCGCACCGCACCGTGGTCGATTACCTCGTGCAGCGCGCGCGCCCGTACATCTTCACCACGGCCGCGCCACCGGCCATTGCGCATGCGCTGCTCGCAAGCCTCGCGCTGATCGAAGGCGAGGAGGGCGACACGCGCCGTGCGCAGTTGAAGGCGCGCATCGCGCAACTGCGACGGGGCGTGAAAGCGATCCTCCCGCCCGATGGCAGCGCGTGGCTGCCCGATTCGCCCACCGCGATCCAGCCGCTGATCCTCGGCGACAACGCGCGTGCGATGCGGACGATGGCGCAGCTCGATGCACGCGGCCTTCGCGTCGGGGCCATTCGCCCGCCGACCGTGCCGGCCGGCACCGCGCGCCTTCGGATCGCGCTGTCGGCCAGCCACGGCGAGGCCGACGTGGCGCGTCTGGTCAGTGCGCTCGGCGAAGCATTGGCGCAACCGTGGAAGGAGGCCGCATGACGCAGCGCCGCTGGTTCGTCACGGGCACCGACACGGGGGTGGGCAAGACGCTGGTCAGCAGCGCGATGCTGAGCCTGCTGGCCGCCTCGGGCCTGCGCGCGGTCGGCATGAAGCCGGTGGCTGCGGGTCTGGAACGGGTCGATGGCGCGTGGCAGAACGAAGACGTCGAGCAGCTGCACGCTGCCGGCAATGTCGATGCGCCGGTGGCCTTGCGCTGCCCGTACCTGCTGCGCGCGCCGATGTCGCCGCACCTCGCTGCCAGGGAGGAGGGCGTGCGCATCGAATTGCCGCTGCTGCTGTCGGCCTTCACTGCCCTGTCGCAGCGCGCGGATGCGGTGGTCGTCGAAGGCGTGGGCGGGTTCTGCGTGCCCTTCGGCGACGACCTCGACAGCGCCGACCTCGCGGTGGCGCTCGATCTGCCGGTGATCCTCGTGGTCGGGCTCCGGCTCGGCTGCCTGAGCCACGCGCTGCTGACCGCCGAGGCCGTTCGCGCGCGTGGCCTTGTGCTCGCGGGATGGGTCGCGAGCGTCATCGAGCCGCGGATGCTGTCGCCGGAGGCCAATCTGCAGACCCTCCGCGACAGGCTGGGCGCGCCCTTGCTCGGCGTGGTGCCGCACCTGCCTGCGCCCGATGCAGCCGGCGCCGCGCGGCATCTCGATCTGCGCGCGCTTCGCGCAACCGCGGGCCACGCGGCGCGGCGCTCGGCCGCGCTGGCCTTGGCCTGATACGAATTGCTTTCGCTTTGCCACAACCGTTCGGGCTGAGCCTGTCGAAGCCTTGCGCGACGCTTCGACAAGCTCAGCGTGAACGGGTTTATGTTTTCGAATGCATCCCGGTATGAGCCACTCAGGCCAGGTGCTTGTCGCGGTTCACGCGCTGGCGCTCCAGCATCCAGCCCGGGTACTCGGCCGGCAGCGCGCTCGCCTTGTCGAGCGTGGCCAGCCTTGGCCTGATACGAATTGCCCTCGCTTTGTCACAACCGTTCGGGCTGAGCCTGTCGAAGCCTCGCGCGGCGCTTCGACAAGCTCAGCGTGAACGGGTTTATGTTTTCGAATGCATCCCGGTATGAGCCAATCAGGCCAGGTGCTTGTCGCGGTTCACGCGTTGACGCTCCAGCATCCAGCCCGGGTACTCGGCCGGCAACGCGCTCGCCTTGTCGAGCGTGGCCAGCCTTGGCCTGATACGAATTGCCCTCGCTTTGTCACAACCGTTCGGGCTGAGCCTGTCGAAGCCTCGCGCGGCGCTTCGACAAGCTCAGCGTGAACGGATTTATCTTTTCGAATGGATCCCGGTATGAGCCAATCAGGCCAGGTGCTTGTCGCGGTTCACGCGCTGGCGCTCCAGCATCCACCCCGGGTACTCGGCCGGCAGCGCACTCGCCTTGTCGAGCGTGGCCAGCTCATCGGCTGAGAGCTTGATGGCAGTCGCCGCGATGTTGTCGTCCAGCTGATCGACGCGCTTGGCGCCGACGATCACGCTGGTGACGACCGGCTGGTGCAGCAGCCACGCCAGCGCGATCTGCGCGACCGACACCTTGCGGGCTTCGGCCAGCACACGCATCGCGTCGATGCAGTCGTAGGCGCGTTCGCGGTTCACCGGCGGGAAGTCGAAGGTGGCGCGGCGGGTGCCCTTTTCGGTTTCGGTGTGGCGGTCGACCTTGCCGCTCAGAAGGCCGCCGGCCAGTGGGCTCCAGACCATGAGGCCGACGTTTTCGCTGCGCAGCATCGGCACCAGCTCGCGCTCCAGGTCGCGCCCGGCGATGGTGTAGTAGGCCTGCAGCGATTCGAAGCGCGCGAGCCGGTCGCGCTCGGCGATGCCCAGCGCCTTGGCGATCTGCCAGGCCGCCCAGTTCGACACGCCCACATAGCGCACATGGCCCTGCTGCACGAGGTTGTCGAGCGCATGCACGGTTTCCTCGATGGGCGTGAGCGGGTCGAAACCGTGGATCTGGTACAGGTCGATGTGGTCGAGCTGCAGGCGCTTGAGGCTTGCCTTCACGCCGTCCATGATGTGATAACGCGAGGCGCCGCTCGCGTTCGGGCCCTTGCTGCCGGTTTCGCCGAGCACCTTGGTGGCGACCACCACGCCGTCGCGCGGGATCTTGAGGTTCTTGAGAGCTTGGCCGGTGATGACTTCCGACTGACCTTCGGAGTACACGTCGGCGGTGTCGATGAAGTTGATGCCGGCGTCGATGGCGCGGCCGACAAGCCCTTCGGCCTCGCTCTGCTGCAGGTCGCCGATATGGGTCCAGATGCCCGAGCCGCCACCGAAGGTCATCGTGCCGAGGCAGAGTTCGGAAACCAGGAGGCCGGTGCGGCCGAATTTGCGGTACTGCATGGAATAGGTCCTTTGCGTTGAGAGAGGTGTCGGGGGATGCCGGGAGGCGCGTCGGTAAAAAGTATCCGCCCGCGGGCCCCGGCGCGGCGAGCGCGTTCCTGCAAAGTCTTTGCCTATTTCTCCAGACCTCGTTCCAGACCCGTGCAGATTCGTGGGAGCGGCGCTAAGCTGCAAACCACCCGATCCTCCACGGTGCGCGCCGCCGTGATTCCCACCGCCATCCCCCCGCGAGAGGCCCCCTACATGTCCGACGAAACACCCGAAATCGCTGCAGCCCTTGCCCAGCCGATGCCGCTGGAGCCCGAACTCGACGAAGCCAGGAAGGAACTGGTGGCGCTCATCAACCGCATCACCGGCGGGCGCGACGGCACGGTGGAAACGCCGGTGGCCGGCCTGCAGGTGTACTGCATCAGCAAGCCCGACCGCCCCAAGCACGCCTTCGCCACCCCGGCGCTTGGGCTGATCGCGCAGGGTTCCAAGCGGATCATCATGGGCGACGACATCTATGTGTACGACCCGATGCACTACCTCGTGACCTCGGTCGACCTGCCGGTGTGCGGCCAGGTGCGCCTGACGAGCGACAACGAGCCGTACCTTGGCCTTCGGCTGGAGCTGGCGCTCGACGAAATCGGCGAGCTCATCGGCGACGAGAAGCTGCCCGCCAAGGCGAACGCGCCGGCTTCCCGCGGCATGTACGTGAACCGCATCGCGATGCCCGTGCTGGAGCCGGTGCTGCGGCTGCTGCGGCTGGTCGAGAACCCGGAAGACGTGCCGATCATGGCGCCGCTCATCAAGCGCGAGATCATGTATCGGCTGCTGGTGAACGGCGAGGGCGCGCGCCTCCGCCAGATCGCGCTCCAGGACAGCCACACCCAGCGCATCGCCAAGGCCATCAGCGCATTGCGCATCAACTATGCGCAGTCGCTGCGGGTGGAGGACATGGCGCGCGCGGTGCACATGAGCGTGTCGTCGTTCCACCACCACTTCAAGGCGGTGACCGCGATGAGCCCGCTGCAGTACCAGAAGCAGCTTCGCCTGCAGGAGGCGCGCCGCCAGATGCTGGTGACCGGCATCGACGTGGCGAGCGCGGCGCACAGCGTGGGCTACGAAAGCCCCTCGCAGTTCGCACGCGAGTACGGCCGCATGTTCGGTGCGCCGCCGCTGCGCGACAAGCAGCGCTGGCTCTCGGAGGCGGGCAACGATGCGATGGGGGCGGCTTCGATGGAAGCGGCCTGAACGGCAGCCCGGACAAACAAGCCGCATGGCCGAATCGAAAGTCGCGATCTACGGCGCCATCGGCGCCAATGTCGCTATCGCCATCACCAAGTTCGTCGTGGCGGGCATCACCGGCAGCTCGGCGATGCTGTCGGAGGGCATCCACTCGGCGGTCGACACCTTCAACGGCGTGCTGCTGCTGGTGGGCCTCAAGCTCAGCAAGCGGCCCGCAACGCCCGAGCATCCGTTCGGCCACGGCAAGGAGCTCTATTTCTGGAGCCTGATCGTGGCGGTGCTGATCTTCGGGCTGGGCGGCGGCGTGTCGTTCTACGAGGGCATCCAGCACATCCGCGCGCCGGAGCCGATGCGCGATCCGACGTGGAACTACGTCGTGCTCGCGGCGGCCTTCGTGTTCGAGGGCACGAGCTTTCTGATTGCGCTCAAGCAGTTCCGCGCGCAGGCCAAGGGCACGCCGTTCTGGCAGGCGCTGGACCGCAGCAAGGACCCGACCACCTACACCGTGCTGGCCGAGGATTCTGCCGCGCTTGTGGGGCTCTTGGTGGCGGCGCTCGGCATCTACCTCGGCCACGCGCTGGACATGCCCGTGCTCGATGGCGTGGCCTCGGTGGTCATCGGCGTGCTGCTGGCCGGTGTGGCCGTGCTGCTCATCGCGCAGGCGCGGGGTCTCCTGATCGGCGAGGGCATCCGGCCCGAGACGGCGCGCGCCATCCGCGCCATCGCGATGGAGCAGCCCAGCGTCGAAGACGTGGGCCATGTGCTGTCGATGTACATCGGCGCCGACGAGGCGCTGGTGATCGTCGATGTGAACTTCAAGGACGACATTTCCACGGGCGAGGCGGGCGACGCCATCGCGGCCATCGAGACCGAGGTGCGCGCGCGTTTCCCGACGATCAAGCGCATCTTCATCGAGGCGACCGAGGCGCCGCAGGCCGGCGCGGCACCGGCGAAAGACGGAGGTGCCTTGTAGCACTTGCTGCAATTTCTTGCGTTGTCACGACCATGCGGGTTTCAAATTTTTTCGTTATTGTTTTGCTCGCTGCAGCACCCCGGCGCACAGGCGCCGGGAGAACCAAACAACACGGAGAGATGCATGCTTTGGGAAAAGAAGCTGGCGCAGTGGAGCGCCGCCGTTCGTGACCGCGCCAACCTGCCGGCACGCCTCACGCTGTGGGACGGCCAGTCCTACGACTTCGGCAATTTCAGCGGACCTTCGGTCACGCTTCACGTCAAATCACCGGCAGCGCTGTCGCTGATGCTGCAGCCCACCCTCGATAACCTGGGCGAGGCCTACGTCAAGAGCAAGATCGACATCGAGGGCAAGCTCAGCGACGTGATCGACATCGCCTACGGCCTCGCGAAGACATCGATCGACAAGCAGGGCGGGGCGCTGCAGAACATGGCGCGCTACTTCGCGCACACCAAATCGTCGGACAAGAAATCGATCCAGTACCACTACGACGTTTCCAACGAGTTCTACCAGCAGTGGCTCGATGCGAACATGGTCTATTCGTGCGCCTACTTCGAGAACGGCGACGAAGACCTCGCCACCGCGCAGTTGAAGAAGATCGACCACATCCTCACCAAGATCGACCTCAGGCCGGGCCAGACGCTGCTGGACATCGGCTGCGGCTGGGGCGCGCTGGTGATCCGCGCGGCGCAGAAGTTCGGCGCGCGCTGCGTGGGCGTGACGCTCTCGCAGAACCAGTTCGACCTGGCCACCGAGCGCGTGAAGGCCGCGGGCCTGGAAGACCGCATCGAGATCCGCCTGCAGGACTACCGCGACGTGACCGGCCAGTTCGACCGCATCACCAGCGTCGGCATGTTCGAGCATGTGGGCCGCAAGAACCTGCCCACCTACTTCAAGCACGTGCGCGAACTCCTGGCCGACGACGGCGTGGTGATGAACCATGGCATCACCTCGTCCGACCCCGAAGGCGGCGGTGTCTCGTACGGTGGCGGCGACTTCATCGACCGCTACGTGTTCCCCAACGGCGAACTGCCGCACATCAGCCTCGCGCTGCAGGCCATGCAGCAGGGCGGGCTCGAAGCCTTCGACATCGAGAACCTGCGCCGGCACTACGCGCAGACGCTGCGCTACTGGAGCGACAGCTACGAGGCCAACAGCGACAAGCTGCGCACGATGGTCGACGAGGAGAAATTCCGCATCTGGCGCGTGTACCTCGCGGGTTGCGCGTATGCGTTCGAGAACGACGATGTAGCGATCTACCAGATAGTGGGGCGCAAGGCGGGGAGGGCGGCGAAGACGCTGCCGTGGTCGCGGCGCTATATCTACAACGGCACCTCGGCGCTGAACGCGGCTTGATGTTCCGGTGCCGCCGCATCGGCATGGCGGCAAAGCGATATCGCAAGGGCGCGCGGGCGCGTGAACAAGACAACGGAGGGCCAGCGCCAGCACGGATTCGCACGGCCCGATAGCATCACGGGCTCGCGGCTTCTCACCACCTCGGCGCTCACCGGACACCCCGTTCGGGGCAGCCTCCCCGGCCCGCGAAGAACCCCATGAGCGTCAGCACCAAAACAACAAACCGCCCCCTGGTCATCGCATCGATCATGGCCTCAATGGCCATGGTCGCCATCGAAGCCACCATCGTCTCCACCGTCATGCCGCAGATCGCCTCCGAACTCGGCGGGCTGCATCTCTACAGCTGGGTCTTCGCTTCGTTCCTGCTCGCGCAGACCGCGATGACCGTGGTGTTCGGCAAGCTCAGCGACTTGTACGGGCGCAAGCCCATCATGTTCGTGGGCATCGCGATCTTCGTCATCGGTTCGGTGCTCGCGGGCTTCTCGTGGTCGATGCCGGCCATGATCTGTTTCCGTCTCATCCAGGGCATCGGCGCGGGCGCGATCCAGCCGGTGTCGCTCACCATCGTCGGCGATCTCTATCCGGTGCGCGAACGCGGCAAGGTGCAGGGCTACCTCGCGAGCGTGTGGGCGGTGTCGGCCGTCGTGGGGCCGATGATCGGCGCGCTCATCGTGCAGAAGCTGTCGTGGGCCTGGATCTTCTGGGTCAACGTGCCCATCGGCCTGGCCGCGGCGGCGGGTTTCTGGTTCTTCCTGCACGAGGCGCCGACGGTGCGCCGCTCGTCCATCGACATGGTGGGCGCGGTGCTGTTCACCGTCGGCATCGCCTCGCTGATGATCGCGCTGACCGAGTTCGGCGTCGGCAACTCGGGCGTCGCGCTCGCGTGGGCCGGGCTCTTCGTGGTCACGCTCGCGCTCTTCATCGCGCAGGAGCGCCGCGCGGCCGACCCGATGGTGTCGCTCAAGCTCTGGGGCGCACGGATGATCGCGACGGTCAACGGCGCGGCGATGCTCGCCGGCATGGTGCTGATCGGCATCACCACGTTCCTGCCGATGTACGTGCAGGTGGTGCTGGAGCGCTCGTCGGTCACGGCCGGCCTCACGCTCACGATGGTGATGCTGGGCTGGCCCATCGGCGCGACGCTGACCTCGCGCACCTTCCACCGCATCGGCCTCTGGCGCATGGTGGTCGTCGGCGCCGCGCTGATTCCGGTGGGCACCGCGACCTTCGCGCTGCTCGGGGCCGGCAGCTCGCCGGTGCTGCCGGCCATCGGCTCGTTCATCATCGGTTTAGGCATGGGCGTGATGAGCCTGGCTTCGCTGATCCTGATCCAGGAGGGCGTGGAGCTCTCGCAGCGCGGCATCGCCACGGCTTCGAACGTGTTCTCGCGCAACCTCGGGAGCGCGCTGGGCGCGGCCTTCTTCGGCGCGGTCTTCAACTTCGGGTTGACGCGGGGGGACGGCAGCATGATGTTCACGGACGACGAACTGCGGCTGCTGCTGCAGGGCGTGCACGGCTCGGTGGCGGGGGATGCGGGTATCCGGTTGGCGCTGGGCAGCTCGCTGCACCTCACGTTTCTGATGATGCTGGTGGTGAGCCTTGGCGTGGTGGTGCTGGCGTTGTGGTTGCCGAAGGAAGGGTTGGAGACGCGGGCGGTCAAGGAAGACAACAAGGTCGTGCAGAAGTAGGGGATGTCTGTCAGGCGCCGCTTCAGACGCCGCATTCAAGTGATTTCTTCGGCCATTTGAAGGAAAAGTGTCCTTCTTAATGGACATTTTTCGCTTGATGCCTAAAAATGTGGCATATGAAGGACAAAATCCGACTACCCATTGAATTAGGCCAAGCCATCCAGCGCGCGCGAAAAGGGGGCCGCCTGAAGGCGACCGACATCGCCGCGCGCTCTGGCCGCGCGCGCAACGTTCTCTATCGACTGGAGCGAGGGGAAGACATCACCGTGGCCTCGCTGTTCGACATCCTGCGCGCCATGGATCTCACGATCGGCCTGCAGCGCTTGGGCATGCCGACACTGGAAGAAGTCACGGACCGCTTCGGACAGGATGACGACGATGCTTCCTGAAAAGATCAGGCAGCTCGACGTCGAGATCGCCGGCGCGCCGGCCGGCCAGTTGCTCAAGCACTCGGTCTACGAGTTCCGGTATCTCGACAGCGGTGTGGAGCAGCCCTCGGTCGCGTTGCTGATGCCACCGACCCGGCCGACCTACCAGGATGGCGACCTTTTCGCAGTGATGGACCAGAACCTCCCCGAGGGCGACCTGTACCTGCGTCTGCGGGCGATGTTCCCCAAGCAGCAGCTCACGCAGATGCATCTGCTCGCAGTGGTGGGATCCAACGGCATCGGGCGCTTGGGCTTCCGGCTGGCGGGAGCAGAGGCGCCTGCGGTGCCCCGGATCATCGACCGCAAGGCCTTGCTCGCCACCCGCTACACGCCCGAGGTGTTCGACGAACTGGTGCGCGCGTACCTGAGCACCGGCGCCGGCATTGCCGGCATGCAGCCGAAGATCATGGTGCCGGACAGGGTCAGCGTTCCGGTGCCCACGATCATCGTGAAGGCGGGCGCAGCTTCCTATCCGGGCCTGTCGGCCAACGAGTTCATGTGCCTGACGGCCGCCGGCCACGCCGGCATCGAGACGCCCACATTCGACCTCTCGGACGATGGGCAACTGCTGCTGGTCGACCGTTTCGACATCGCGGCGGACGGGTCCCGGATCGGCTTCGAGGACATCGCGGCGCTGATGAACCTTCGCGTGCGCGACATCCAGTCCGACCGGAAGTACCACGGGAGCTACCAGCGCATCGCCGAGTTGATGCAATACCTCCAACTGCCCAGCGAAAACCTCGCGCGCTTCTTCGAGCAGGTGGCGTTCAGCATCATGGTTCGCAACGGCGACGGCCACCTCAAGAACTACGGATTGCTCTACACCTCGACCGCCGATTGCCGCCTTGCGCCGATGTTCGACGTGGTGACGACAGCGCTCTACCGGTACACGCGCTACGAAGGCGGTCCCGAACTCGAGGACCGCACGCTGGCGCTCAAGCTCTTCGCGGGCAAGGGCCACACGAAGGCCTACCCGACGACCGAGGAGTTGCTGCTGTTCGGCAGCAAGGTCTGCGGGGTCGCCAGGCCGGAACTCGTTCTTGCGCGAATCGCGGAGGGGATGCAGAAGACGTTGCGCCTGGCAGCCGGTGACCCACGAATCCCGAAGGACCTGCTGGAGAAGATGCGGGACATCTGGGCCGATGGGATGACTTACGCCAAGGCGCGGTAGATCCGCGGTCGCGAAGCGACGATCCTAGAAAGCCCTGGCCGCGTCACCAACGAAGAAAACCGCGCATGCATATGCGCAAACGCGCGGGCATCATGTCGCTCCCTTTCCACTTTCCATCGCACTTCATGACCTACCTTGCCGCCCCCGAGCGCTACGACGCCATTCCCTACCGACGCGTCGGGCGCAGCGGGCTCGTGCTGCCTGCCATTTCGCTCGGGCTCTGGCACAACTTCGGCGACAGCACACCCATCGACGTGCAGCGTAAGCTGTTGCGCACGGCCTTCGACCTGGGCATCAACCACTTCGACCTCGCCAACAACTACGGCCCGCCGTACGGCAGCGCCGAAACCAATTTCGGCCGTCTGCTGAGGGAAGATTTCAAGGCGTACCGTGACGAACTCATCATCTCCAGCAAGGCCGGCTGGGACATGTGGCCCGGCCCCTACGGCCAGGGCGGGGGCTCCCGCAAATACGTGCTCGCGAGCCTCGACCAGAGCCTGCAGCGCCTGGGCCTCGACTACGTCGACATCTTCTATTCGCACCGCTTCGATCCGCACACGCCGCTGGAAGAAACCGCCTCCGCGCTGGCGCAGGCCGTGCAGCAGGGCAAGGCGCTCTACATCGGCATCTCGTCTTACTCAGCTGGCAAGACGCGCGAAATCGCCGCGCTGCTGCGCGAATGGAAGGTGCCGCTGCTCATCCACCAGCCGGCCTACAACCTGTTCAACCGCTGGATCGAAAAAGACCTGCTCGATGCCACCGGCGAACTCGGCGCGGGCGTGATCGCCTTCACGCCGCTGGCGCAGGGGCTGCTCACCGACAAGTACCTCAAGGGCATTCCGGCCGATGCGCGCATCAACCGGCCCGGCGGCGGCTCGCTCAAGCAGGAGCACCTGTCGGACGACAACGTGGAACGCGCACGCGCGCTCAACGAGATCGCCAAGCGCCGCGGCCAGAGCCTTGCGCAACTCGCGCTGACCTGGACGCTTCGCGATCCGCGCGTGAGTTCTGCGCTGATCGGTGCGAGCCGGCCCGAGCAGATCGTCGACAACGTCGCCGCCTTGCGCCATGCGCCGCTGAGCGCCGAAGAGCTCGCCGAGATCGACAAGTACGCCGTGGAAGGCGGCGTGAACCTCTGGGAAAAGCCGTCGACCGACTTCGCGTGACGACGGCCAACGCTGCCGCGTTTATTCGAGCGTGAACCCGATCTTCACCGTCACCTGCCAATGCGCGACCTTGCCGTCCACCACATGGCCGCGCGTCTCGGTGACGGTGAACCACTGGATGTTGCGCACCGTCTCGTGCGCCTTGGCGATCGCGGTCTGCACCGCGTCCTCGATGCCGACCGGCGACGAGCCGGTCAGCTCGAGAGACTTGTAGACGTGGTTCGACATGTGCGTGCTCCTTGTGAATGGGTGTGGAGCCATCGTAGTCATGGCACGTGGTCGCGGGTGGAATTTTCTGCATCAGGTAACTCGCAATCCTTCTTTGAGAAAGCGAAGTGCCTGCGCAGAATCGCCCCCAGCGTTCACCCGGAAGTTGTTCATGCCACAGCGCAGTCTTTATGTTTCTCCGGCGGCCCAGGCCCGCCACGTTCTCGCGCTGACCACGGCAGCGTGGCGCATCGCGCCGTCTTCGCCGCACGAGGTGGCGCGGTGTGCGCCGCACGGCTATATGCCGATCCGCGCCATGCGGCGCTTCCACGCGGTAGCGGCCCTGGCCCTGCTGCCGCACTCATGGTGAGATGCTGATCGTTCTGTCAGGCTTGCCCGGCTCGGGCAAGACCACCGTCGCACGCGAACTCGTGGGGCGGCTTTCGGCCGTCTATCTGCGCATCGATGCCATCGAGCAGGCGCTCGTGTCGGCGAAGGTGCTGGCGGGAGAGGTCGGCCCTGCGGGCTACGAGGTTGCCTATGCGCTGGCGCGCTCGAATCTTGCGCTCGGCCTCACGGTGGTTGCCGATTGCGTCAACCCGTTGCCGGTCACGCGCGAAGCGTGGCGCGCGGTCGCGGCGAGTGCGTCGTCACGTGTGCTGGAGGTCGAGATCGGTTGTTCGGATGTCGCGGAGCACCGCCGGCGCGTGGAGCTTCGCGCGCCAGACATTCCGGGGCATGCGCTGCCCGATTGGGCGTCGGTGCTGCGGCACAACTACGCGCCGTGGACCACGGATCGCCTGGTCATCGACACCGCCACTGTCGGCGCGGCCGAAGCGGCGCAGCGCATCGTGGCGGCAGCCCGCACCTGAACAGCACGCAGATATCGATACAGAAATCAGCGAAAGCGGCGCACGCTCTTCGCGACGGACCTCGTGGGCACGTCCGACGAAATCCTGGAGCGGCTGCGCAAGGACCCGGTGCTGCCGCAGATGAGCGAACTGCGCGTGGAGCTGCCCTACAACTTCGCGAGCGACGAGTACGAGCAGATCCTGGACGACCTCGCGCGCCGCATCGCGCCGGATTGGGATGGCATGTGACGGCCGAGCCCGTGCGTGAGCCCGCGCTGCTGGTCGCTTGATGCCGTTGCCCCTTTTTCTGCTGGGTGCATTTGCTGAATTGGTTATGGACTTATCGCAAACGCTTCGTTGGTGATCGGTGCCCGCTTGCCTAGAGTCCAGCCTGTCTTTTTCATGATCATTCACAAGGAGTCCCGAATGTCGATTCTCAGCAGATGGTGGCGAGCCGCGTCCTTCGCCACGCTGGCCTTTCTGGCCACCTCGCCCATTGCGTTCGCGCAGGCATCGGCCGACGGCAGTGGTCCGCTCGTCTCCACCGAGTGGCTCGAGAAGAACCTCAAGAACCCGAAGCTGCGCGTGATCGAGGTCAGCGTGAACCCCGGCCTCTACGAGCGCGGCCACATTCCCGGCGCCGTCAACTTCTCGTGGCACAACGACCTGAACGACCGCGTGCGGCGCGACATAGTGAGCCAGGCCGATTTCGAGAAACTGCTGTCCGCGGCCGGCGTGGACAAGGACACCACCATCGTCCTGTACGGCGACAACAACAACTGGTTCGCGGCATGGGGCGCCTGGGTGTTCGACCAGTACGGCCTCTCGAACGTGAAGCTGCTCGATGGCGGCCGCAAGAAATGGGAGGCCGAGAACCGGGGCCTCGACAACCGCGCGCCCGAGTTCGCCGCCACCCGCTTCAAGGTGACGCAGCCCAACCCGCAGATCCGCGCGCGGCTGGCCGACGTACTGGCCGTGGCCGAAGGCAAGAGCGACACGAAGCTGGTCGACATCCGCTCGGCCGACGAGTACAGCGGCAAGATCTTCGCGCCCGCCGGTGCCGCCGAGTTGGCGGTGCGCGCGGGCCACATCCCCGGTGCGGCCAACGTGCCGTGGGGACGCGCGGTGAATGAAGACGGGACCTTCAAGTCGGTCGCCGAGCTGAAGGCGCTCTATGCGGGCGTGGGCATCGATGGCAGCAAGCCGGCCATCACCTACTGCCGCATCGGCGAGCGTTCGAGCCACACCTGGTTCGCGCTCAACAGGATTCTTGGCTACAAGAACGTGCGCAACTACGACGGCTCGTGGACCGAATACGGCAACGCCGTTGGCGTGCCGGTCAACAACCCGAGCGGCACGGTCTGGGCTTCCAAGTGAGCAATCTGGAGGTGGTTTGAAGGATGAGTTCGAGGTGAGTCGGAGTCGGGTTGCCTTCATCGCAACTTGACGGACGACTTTTGAGCGAGCCCTCGGGCTCGCTTTTTTTATGGACTTTTTATGGATCTGCCGGAACGGACATGACTACTTCATCGCTTTCACTTTCCCGCACCGGCCTCGTTGCTGCAACCGCGACGCTGCTGCTGATCGCCGCCGGCGTGCACCTGCTCGGCGAACGCAGCGGTGGCCGGGCGCTCGCATTCGCGCTCGGGCTGGGCGCGGTGCTCGGCGTGGTGCTGCAGCGTTCGCGCTTCTGCTTCTATTGCCATGCGCGCGACTATTTCGAAGGCGGCGATGCGCGCGGGCTGCTCGCCATCGTGGCCGCGCTCGCGGTCGGCACGGTGGGCATGCATGTCGTCATGACGGGCTGGCTGCCGGTGCCGCAAGCGGGGCGCCTGCCGCCCGATGCGCACATCGGTCCGGTCAGTTGGGCGCTGGTGCTCGCCGGCTTGGCCTTCGGCGCGGGCATGGTGGTTTCGGGCTCGTGCATCAGCGCGCACTGGTATCGGCTGGGCGAAGGCTCGCCGACCGCGCCGTTCGCACTGCTGGGGGCTGCAGGTGGGTTCCTGCTGGGCTTCAACAGTTGGAACTGGCTCTACAGCGCCACCATCGCCACCGCGCCGGTGGTGTGGTTGCCGCATTACCTGGGCTATGCGGGGTCGGCGGTGCTGCAACTGGCGTTGCTCGGCGTGCTGAGCGCCGTGCTCTGGCGACGGTTGCCCACAGCCAAGGCGCCGGCTTCAGCACCTCGCAGCTTCGCCGCGGCGCTGCGCGGCTTGTTGCAGGGACGTTGGGCCTACGGATGGGGCGGCATCGCAGTCGGTGCGATCGCGGTGATCGTGGTGCTGCGGCTGCGTCCGCTGGGCGTGACGGCCGCGCTGGGCAGCGCCGCGCGCGACCTCGGCAACGCACAGGGCCTGCTGCCGCAGCGGCTCGATGGGCTCGATGGCTTCGGCGGTTGCGTCACCGCCTTGGTCGAGAGCCTCTGGCAAACGCCCAATGCATTGCTCGTCGGCGGCATCGTGGCCGGCGCACTGGCCGCGGCGCTCGCGAGCGGGCAGTTCAAGCCCGCATGGCCGAAGGCGGGTCAGATCGCGCGCGGCCTCGGCGGCGGTGTGTTGTTGGGGTGGGGCGCGATGACCGGGCTCGGCTGCACGGTCGGGAACCTGCTCTCCGGCACCATGGCCGGCGCGCTGTCGGGCTGGGTGTTCGGTGCGAGCGTGTTGTTTGCGGTGTGGGCGGGATTGCGGGTGCTCAATCGCGGTCGATGAAAACACCCGCGCACAGCGCGATGCCGACGACGTAGAGCAGCCAGGTCCACGGCACCGCGTAGGGATAGAACATCAGCGCCACGCCGAGCCACTTGCTGCGCCGGCGCCCGGAGCGCTTGCCCCACCGGTAGGCCGCGATGCCGGCGAGGCCGAACACCACGGCGCCGAAGATGTAGGCCGGGCTCGGCAGGGTGATGCCGAGCGACTGCAGTGCTTGCAAGTTGTCCATGGGGCGCTATTAACGCACGCCCGAATGACGTCACTTTGCCCGCAACGGACCGAAAAAGCCGACGATCTTGAGAATGCGGCTGCCGTCTTCCGAGAACTCGACATAGTCGAGACCTTCCACATCCAGGGCGCGCGCCGTTCCGTCGGAATCGATCCGGGTCGGCGACTTCAGCTGCCAGGGGAAACGGCCGACCGCATGGTGCATGTCCAGCTGGCTGGTCTGCACGAGGAGGGCGCCGGGGGAACTGGCGTGAAGGTTGAGGATGACCGCAGCCAGTTCGTCGGGTCCGGTGACGGTCGGGGTCATCGGGTCGGTGTAGGTGCTGGCGGGCGTCCAGCACAGCGCCAGCGCCTCGCGGATGCCCTGTTCGGTGGCCTGGGACCAGGCGGAGGAGTAGGTTTGAACGGTGGCTGAATGGGTCACTGGTTTTCCTTGCCGTGCTTCATCGGGAGTCATCGTGCGCAAGGCCGCCCTTCGGCCGCGCCCACGCCGGGAAGCTTGGCAGAGGCGTCCTGACAACGTGGTGTCAGCAGGAGTTGTTCCCTGAGGATTCGCCGTATCTCCAGGATGGCCAGCGGGTTCTCCTGCACGCTGTGCGCCGACCGAAGCACCAGCTCGGACGCCGCGCCGTCCAGGTGGGCGCTCTCGTAGGGCACGATGCCGTCGCTCGACAACGCCTGCACGACACCGGGCGTGTCGTTGCCGATGATCGAATGGAAGCGCACGCGCGGGTTCATCGGCAGGTCCGAGGACATCTGCACGAAGGCGTCGCGGTCGCTCAGGTTGTCGATGCTGTTGGGAATGCGCAGCGGCCCGATGTCCTGCTTGCCGGGCGCGATGCGCATCAGCTCGCGGGAGATGTCGTTCAACTGCCCCAGCATCGCCACCGGCAGCGTGATGAGGTTGGCCACCCAGCGTGCGATGCGGTTGTTGGCGAAGGGCGTACCGCGGTGCGGCGAAGCGATGAAGATCGCGTCGCTCACTTGCGGCAGCGGCTCGAAGCGCAGGTAGGGCGCAAGCCGCTGCTCCATGCGCTGCTGCTGCGCACCCTGCATGGGGTAGCTCGCGAGGATCGTGTCCCACAGCTTGTCGCCCGACGAAGACACCAGAAGGCGCGAGAGCACGCCGCCCATGCTGTGGCCGATCAGCGTGATGTTGCGCGAGGCCTCGGCCTTGCCCGTGGGGTCGAAGTGCGCGAGCGTCTCGGTGATGGCCTGCCGGATCGCGAAGTTGTTGATCGCGAGCGGCGCGTTCGTCGGGTAGTACACCTGCCAGATCTGGTAGTTGCGGCGCAGCGTTTCGTCGCCCAGCACCTCGTTGGCCACGTTGATCCACGCCTCGGGGCTGCTCGCGAGGCCGTGCAGCATGATGACCGTGCGCCGGTTCGGGTCGTAGGGTTGCATCAGGTAGATGCGCGGTTTGGTGAGTCCGTCGGCGCTGCCGAAGAGGCTGTGCAGCGCCTGCCGCGCGAAGTCAGAGCGGGCGAGCCAGAGACCGTAGCCGGAGGTGAAGTTCGCGGCGAGCGGAACGTCCTGTTCGGCCAGCCGCGTGGTCGAGGTGCGGTAGGGGTCGAACACCACGATGCGCGCGGTGTGCGTGGCGAGCACCTGGCGCAGGTCCGTGCCTTCGAAGCGCAGGAGCGCGGTGAGGCCGGGAAAGGGCATTTCGCTGTAGGGCGGCGCGTTGTCCTCGGTCTTGTTGTCTACGGGGCGGGGCGAGGGCGCCGGCTGGTTGGTCTCCACCACCAGTTCGGCGCCGAAGCCGTCGCGCCGGTAGGTGTTGCGCAGGCCCGAGAAGGTGAGCGAGGCGGCGGGAATCAGCGCCTGTGGCACCGGGTCTTCAGGGCGCAACTCGAGCGCGGACAGGTCGGTGTCGATGCGCCAGGCGCCCACCTGCGGCACGCGCGGCAGCCCGTCCTGGCTTGCATGACCGTTCTGGCGGTAGCGGCTGAACAGGCCGGTGATCGCCTGCTGCACCGCGTAGTTGTAGTAGTCGCGCACCTGAGTCTGACGATCTTCGAAGGCCCGGTCGCGTGGCTTGCGCGCGGTGAAGAACAGGTAGGCGTAGGCATGGCGCGCGCTCTCCAGGTACGCCTCGATGGTCTCGGGCGCGGCAGGCCCGACGGCGGCACCGCTGGCCTTGCCGGCCGCGAGCGCCACCTGCAGCCAGACTTCCGAGAGGGCGGAGAGCCGTTGTTCGTCGCTGAGGCCCGTGGAATCGGCCAGCGCCTGGCGGCAGACCTGTCCGTTCGCGGTGCACTGGTCGGCGTCCGAGCCGATCACGCGCAGCACCTCCTCCGCCGAGGTGCTGAGCTTGCCGGTGATGAGCACGTCGCCGCGGCGTTGTGCGAGGTATTCGGAGGGCGAGATCGAGCCGACCGTGACGCCCGCGCAGCCGGCCAGCAGCAGTGCGGTGCACAACAGGGCTGGCAATGCGAGGAAGCGTGAAGCCGTCATGGCTTCGTCCCGGCATCGACCGCCATTTCCACACCCGGCAGATCGTTCCGGATGGCTTGCGAGAAGCTTTCCGTGCCGGGGTTAGCGTCGAATGCGCGCGCACGTTCGGTGATACGTCCGGCCGCGCGCAAGTCCTCCATGCCAAGGCCAGGCGTCAGCGCGC
This sequence comes from Variovorax paradoxus EPS, assembly GCF_000184745.1. NCBI lineage: Bacteria > Pseudomonadati > Pseudomonadota > Betaproteobacteria > Burkholderiales > Comamonadaceae > Variovorax > Variovorax paradoxus. The sequence continues at coordinate 3,214,541 of NC_014931.1, forward strand.
CGACGTCGTGGAGGTATTCGGGCAGGTAGCCCGAGGCCAGCAGCCGCCAGTCCATCGGCAGGCCAGGCACGACATGCTTGGCCAGCGTGTAGACGATGGTCGTGCAGTTGGCGGTGATCGTGTTGTAGAAGCTCGGCGCGCGCACCAGCGCCGCGCCTTCGCCGATGTAGCCGAGGAAGAGCGAGCGCATCTCCGATTGCGGCAGGCGCACGCGGTACATGTAGACGTCTTCGCCGCGCACGTTGGTGCGCACGCGCAGGATGTCGTGTTCGTCGGCCGCGACGAGGCTTGTTTCGAACTCCTTGAAGAAGCCGCCGACGGAAGAGAAGCTCTCGCCGCGTTCCTTGCGGATCTCTATGGAGAAGGTGACGAACTGGCCGTCGTCGAAGCCGAAGGACACGAGCGTGTGGGCGATGGCCGGGCCGGCCCAGTAGGAGAGCGACACATCGACCGAGCGAATGCGGTCGAGGTCGTAGCGGCGGGTTTCCCAGCGCGGTGTGTAGTCGGTGTCGCTGCGCCAGTCGAAGTTGCGCACGTTCTCCATCGTGACCTTGTTCCCATCGACGCGCGCGATGAGCTGCCGCGCCACGTCGTCGGCCCAGACCCGGTTTTGCGAGGGCAGGATGGTGCCCCACCACGCGAGCACCATCGCGAAACCCACGGCATACGAGAGCAGGGCGCGTGCAGCCTTGCCGCGCCACAGCAGCGCGATCGCCGCGAGGCCGAAGCCGGCCCAGAGCACGCCGGCCGCGATCTTGAGGGCGGGCGTTGCCGGCAGTTGGTACCACAGGGCGGCGCAGGCCCATGCGGCCGAGAGCAGCACGGCGAGCGAGGCCGCGAGACGGCCGGAGTAACACAACAAGGTTCGGATCATGAAGAGGGGGGGAGCTGCGGAGGCACCGAAGCATAGAGCTTGCCCAAGACCGATCCGAACCCTCGCTGATCAACAGCGCATCAGCAACACGCCCTCAAATGCCCTCGAACGCTCCTTGTCCAAAGCCTACAACTGGTAAGTCACGAGCTTGAAGTCGGGGTCCTCGGGGAACGACTTCACGGTGAAGCCCAGCCGGCGCACCAGCTTCAGCATGTCGGGGTTGTTGGCGAGCACCAAGCCGTCGACTTCCGACAGGCCCCGGTCGCGCGCGACGTCGATGATGCTTTCGAGCAGGCGCGAGCCGATGCCCTTGCCGCTGAACTCGTCGGCCACCACCAGCGAGAACTCGCAACTGGTCTGGTCGGGGTTGGTGACGTAGCGCGACACGCCCACGATGCGCTCGCTGTCGAGAATCGTGCCGTCGGGCGCGTTGCTGCGCTCCATCACCACGGCCACCAGCGCCATCTCGCGGTCGTAGTCGATCAGCGTGAAGCGCGACAGCATCGAGGGCGGCAGCTCGTGGAAGCGCGAGACGAAACGGAACCAGCGGCTCTCGGGCGAGAGGCCCTGCACCAGCGCCTGCAGCATCTGCGCGTCGTTCGGATGCACCGGCCGCACGGTGTAGATGTCGCCGCCCGTGCCGGGCAGCGGCCACTCGCGCCGGTAGCGCGCGGGGTACGGCATGATGGCCAGGTGCTGGTAGCCGCTGCCCACGTGGCCCGCCACCGCCTGCGGGCTGCTGTCGACCACGATGCGCGCATCGACCGAGACCGCGCCATGCTCGTCCACGATGATGGGGTTGATGTCCATCTCGCGCAGCTCGGGCAGCTCGCACACCATCTCCGACACACGCAGCAGCACGTCTTCGAGCGCTTCCATGTTCACCGGATTCGCGCCGCGCCATTCGCCCAGCGTCTCGGCCACGCGCGAGCGCTCGATGAGCCGGTGCGCGAGAAACTGGTTGAGCGGCGGCAGCTCCATCGCGCGGTCGTTCATCAGCTCGATCATGGTGCCGCCCGCGCCGAAGACGATGACCGGGCCGAAGGGCTCGTCGGTCACGAGGCCGACGTAGATCTCGCGGCCGCGCCGCGCCTTCACCATCTTCTGCACCGTCACGCCGTTGATGCGCGCCTCGGGCGCGAGGCGGGCCACGCGCTCCATCATCTCGACGTAGGTGTCGCGCGCGCTGGTGCCGTTCAGCACGTTGAGCGCCACGCCTTCGACGTCGGACTTGTGGCTGATGTCGGGCGAGTCGATCTTCAGCGCCACCGGAAAGCCCAGTTGCGTCGCGATCATCATGGCCTCGTTGGCGCTGCGCGCGAGCAGCGTGCGGGTGATCGGGATGTGGAAGCACGACAGCAGCGACTTCGACTCCATCTCCGTCAGCACCTTGCGCCGTTCGGCCAGCACGCTTTCGATGATGAGACGCGCGCCTTCGATGTCGGGCTTGGCCAGGGCCGAGAGCGGCGGCGGCGTCTGCTGCAGCAACTGCTGGTTTTGATAGAAGGCCGCGATGTTGCCGAAGGCGCCGACGGCCGCCTCGGGCGTGCGGAAGCTCGGAATGGTGGCCTCGGCCAGCACGCCGCGCGCAGGGCCGACGGAGGCGTCGCCCATCCAGCAGGCGAGCAGTGGCTTGTTCATGGGGCGCGGGATGTCGGCGAGGGCGCGCGCCGTGGCGGCCGCATCGACGCCGGCCTTGGGAGAAAAGATGGCCAGCACGCCATCGACCTGGCTGTCGGCCGAGGCAGTGTCGATGGCAGCGCGGTAGTGGGCAGGCGTGGCGTCTTCGGAAAGGTCGATCAGGTCCGTGAGCGTGGCGAGCGGCGGCAGTGCGGGGTGCAGCAGCTTCTGCGCGGGTGCGGAGAGCTTGCCGAGGTCCAGGCCGATCTCGTTGATCCAGTCCGCTGCCAGCACGCCGGGACCGCCGCCGTTGGTGACCACGGCGAGCCGCTTGCCCACCGGGCGGTAGCGCGAGGCCAGGCACTTGGCGGCCGAGAACAGCTCGACGAAGGAGCGAACCCGCACCGCGCCCGCGCGGCGCAGTGCGGCATCGAACACGTCGTCGCTGCCGACGATCGATGCGCTGTGCGTCTGCGCCGCCGCGTTGCCCGCGGGCTTGCGCCCGGCCTTGAGCACCACCACCGGCTTGGCATGCGAGGCCGAACGCAGCGCGCTCATGAAGCGACGCGCGTCCGAAATGCCTTCGAGGTACACGATGATGCTGTGCGTGGCCTGGTCGTTGGCGAGGAAGTCCAGCACCTGGGGAATGTCGACCGACGTATGCGGGCCCAGCGACACCACACTGGAAAAACCGACGCCGTTCTGCCGCGCCCAGTCGAGCATCGAGGCGGTGAGCGCGCCCGATTGCGATACCAGCGCGAGCGGCCCGGCCTTGGCCAGCGGCCCTGCGACGCTGGCGTTCAGGTGCAGCAGCGGGCGTTGGAAGCCCAGCGAGTTGGGCCCGAGCAGGTGCACGCCTTCGCGGCGCGCGATCTTGCGCCACTGGGCCGCCTGTTCAGACGCGATGCCGTTGGAGATGACCACCGCGGCCTTGCAGCCGATGCGCCCGGCGATCTCCAGGGCTGCGGCCACGTCCTGCGGCGCGAGCGCGATGAGGGCGAGGTCGGCATGCGTCTGCGAAAGTTCCTCGAGCGTGCCCTTGGTGCGCACGTCGAGAAAGCGCAGCGTGCCGTCGAAGCGGTCGGCACGGAAGGCTTCGCGCAGCACGCGGCCCGATGCGGTCTGGCCGCCCGGGTCACTGGCGTTGCCGACGAAGGCCACGGCGGAGGCGGGGGCGAAGAGCGGGGTCAGGAAGTGCTTGTCCATGCGCCAAGTTTGCACCTATAGCCCGGGCCTGTCGCCAGCGGCCACGCGGCTCCTGTACACTCCGCCTCCCATGTCGTGCCTCCAACTCCATACCGCATCCACCGCCGTCCGCATGGGCCGGATGATGCCGCCTGCATTCCCGCAGGCAATGGGTGCACGAATGATTACCTCCATTACCACCGCGGCCACCTGAGCACGCGCAGGTGGCCGTTCCGGCAGCCACCTGGTCAATCGCTCTTCTCCCCGAAGGAATGAAAACCCAGCTCTGGCAGCTGGGTTTTTTGTTTGTTCTTTCGTTCGGAGAAGTCCCATGTACCGCGATCCAGTCCTGTCCTTTCAGCCCCTTCACGGTGTTCCCGTGGCCATGCGCCCGCTGCGCGTGGGCATGATCGGCATCGGCACCGTGGGTTCGGGCACCTTCCGCGTGCTGGCCCGCAACCAGGCCGAGATTGCCGGCCGGGCAGGGCGCGGGATCGAGGTGGTGATGGTGGCCGCGCGCAATCTGCCGCGGGCGGCCAGCATCGTGGGCGACGGCGTCCCGCTGACCGATGACCCGATGCACGTCGCCACGCACCCCGACATCGACGTGCTGGTCGAAGTGGCCGGCGGCACCGGCCCGGCGCGCGACTGGGTGCTGGCGGCCATCGCGCACGGCAAGCATGTGGTCACGGCCAACAAGGCGCTGCTGGCGGAGCACGGCGGCGAGATCTTCGCGGCCGCCCGGCAGCACGGCGTGGCGGTGGCCTACGAAGGCGCGGTGGCGGTCAGCATCCCCATCGTGAAGGCGCTGCGCGAAGGGCTCACCGCGAACCGCATCGAGTGGGTGGCGGGAATCATCAACGGCACCACCAATTTCATCCTGAGCAAGATGCGCGACGAGGGTCTGGACTTCGCCGCAGCGCTCGCCGAGGCGCAAGCCCTGGGCTATGCCGAGGCCGACCCGGCCTTCGACATCGAAGGCATCGACGCCGCGCACAAGCTCACGCTGCTCGCCGCCAATGCCTTCGGCTCGCCGGTGCGCTTTGCCGATGTGCAGGTGGAGGGCATCACCGCGCTGCAGGGCGAGGATGTCGCCTCTGCCGAACAGTTGGGCTACCGCATCAAGCTGCTGGGCATCGCGCGCCGTCTGGACGAGGGCATCGAACTGCGCGTACAGCCCGCGCTCGTGCCCGCCGCGCATCTCATGGCGCATGTGAACAGCTCGATGAACGCAGTCATGGTGAAGGGCGATGCGTCGGGCGTGACGATGTACTACGGCGCGGGTGCCGGCTCGGAGCAGACGGCATCGGCCGTGATCGCCGACCTGGTCGACGTGGCGCGCCTCGATGGCACCCATGCCGCGCAGCGCGTGCCGCACCTGGGCTTCCATGCGCACGCCATGAGCGAACTGCCGGTGTTGCCACGCGCGGCCGTGCGGACTTCCCATTACCTGCGCGTCCCCGTGCATTCGGCTAATCAGATCGAAGCGGTTGCGGTCTTGCTGGCTGGACAACAGTTGCCGGTGGAGCAGGTGGTGCTGGCGGCGGAGCGGCCGCAGGCCGGGCCTCAGGTGCTGGTGCTGACGGGGCTGGCGGCGCAAAGCGCGATCGATCTTGCCGTGCATGCGCTGCAGGCGCACCCGGCAGTGAATGGCGCGGTGACGACGTTGCGGGTGGAAGCGCTCGCGGGCTGAGCGTTACCAGGCGTCCGCGCGGCCCTGGAGGGCGCGTTGGGCAAGCAGGAAGGTCGCCGCATTCCAGCTCTGCCCGGCCATGCCCATCGGCGCCAGCGTCTTGCCGTGGAACCATTCGGTGAAGCGCCAGTCGCCGAGCGAATTGACGTGCGCGAGCCGCGCGAGTTCGGCGTGTGCGAGATCGTGCCGGTCCACGTTGGCGAGCGCCATCACCCAGAAGCCGCCGACGAACGGCCAGATGCCGCCGTTGTGGTACTGGTGCACGTCGTTCTGCTGGTGGCGTCCCATGTAGGGCCGCCACAGCTCGTGCTGGCGCGACAGCGGATGCAGCACGACGCGCACCGGGTACGGATCGGCCGCGCGCGAGCTCGCGATGGTGTCGACGATGCGGCCGGCCATCTCGGGTTCGGCGAGGCCAGCCTGGATCGCCAGTGCGTTGCCGAACACATCGCCCTCGTTGCCGACGAACGCGAAGTTGACGAAGCTGAGGTAGAGCGCCGGGTCGCGCCGCCCGCGTCGCGCGTAGTGCCGCAGCAGACGCGCCCGGTGGTATTCGGGCAGGTCGCTCTGGAACGGATTGAACATGTGGTTGAAGTGGTGCCGCGTTTCCTCGGCATGGCCGAGCGCGAAGCGGCGCTTGACGTCGTACCAGAGCGCGTTGCTGTACAGCACGTAGCCCGAGCGCGGCATGATGTCGGCCCAGTCGCTCGCCTCGTTCTGCTGCAGCAGCCGAAAGTGCTGGTGCTCCTGCGCGAGCAGCCAGCCGATGGCGCGGCCCACGCCGTCTTCCCAGTGGGATGCGCCGACCTTGCCGTGGCGGCGCACATGGTCCACCGCGATCAGCCACCACAGCGTGGCGTCGATGCAGCCGAGATACCAGAAGTCCGCATCCTGGCCCTCGGGATCGACGTACTTCGGAATCTGTCCGTTGGCCGCCTGCTGCGCCGCGAGCGCATCGAGGCTCGCGACCGCGCCTTGCTCCAGCGCGGGCACGCCGCTGCCGTACATGGCCATCACGCAGATCGCCGCATCGCGCCCGAAGATGCGCGTGTAGCGCCGCGCCACGGCGGCTTCGGTGCGGCTCGCGGCCAGAATGCCGTGCGGCGTCAGGTTGCTTTCGAGGAGCGCGAGCGAGGCCTGCGAGCAGGCGTCGATCAGCGCGAGCGAATCGGTGTCGGGCATCGTCATGGCAGCGATCGTAGGGGATGCCGCGCGCGGGAGTCCGACGCCCGGGGTGGTTCGGTTCTCACAGCGTTGACTCGTCGTACCCTGCAGGCTCTCGATGCCTGCAAGGCACAAGACAAGAAGACAAGAAGACAGAAAGAAGAAACCATGGCGCGCAAATCCGCCCGCACGTCCCCAAGCACGTCGGCCCGCGGCACCGACCACTTCGTGCGCGTCCGCGGCGCACGCGAACACAACCTGCGCAACGTCGATGTCGACATCCCGCGCGACGCGCTCGTGGTGTTCAGCGGCATCTCCGGCTCGGGCAAGTCGTCGCTGGCCTTCGGCACGCTTTACGCCGAGGCGCAGCGGCGCTACTTCGAATCGGTCGCGCCGTATGCGCGCCGGCTCATCGACCAGGTGGGCGTGCCCGCGGTCGATGCCATCGACGGGCTGCCGCCCGCCGTTGCCCTGCAGCAGCAGCGCGGCACGCCGAGCACGCGCTCGTCGGTGGGCAGCGTCACCACGCTGTCGAGCCTGCTGCGCATGCTCTATTCGCGCGCCGGCGACTATCCGCCGCGCCAGCCGATGCTCTATGCGGAAGACTTCTCGCCGAATACGCCGCAGGGTGCATGCCCGACGTGCCATGGCCTGGGCCGTGTCTTTGAGGTGACCGAGCGCTCGATGGTGCCCGACGACACCCTCAGCATCCGCGAGCGCGCTATCGCCTCGTGGCCGCCCGCCTGGCACGGCCAGAACCTGCGCGATATCCTCGTCACGATGGGCATCGACGTCGACAAGCCGTGGCGCGAGCTGCCGAAGAAAACGCGCGACTGGATCCTCTTCACCGAGGAGCAGCCGACGGTGCCCGTGTACGCCGGCTTCACACCCGCCGAGACCCGCGCAGCGCTGCGCAGCAAGATGGAGCCGAGCTACCAGGGCACCTTCATGGGCGCGCGCAAGTACGTGCTGCACACCTTCGCGACCACGCAGAGCGCGCTCATGAAGAACCGCGTCGCGCGCTTCATGGTGGGCGGCGACTGCCCGGCCTGCAAGGGCAAGCGGCTCAAGCCCGAGGCCTTGTCGGTGCGTTTCGCGGGGCACGACATCGGCGAGATCGCGCGCATGCCGCTCGCCCAGTTCGCCGAGGTTCTGCGGCCGGTGGCGGCGGGCGAGGCGCCCGCATCGCCCAGCCGTGAAGCGAGCCGCAGCGCCTTGCGCGAAAAAGGCGGCGCGCACGCAGCGGCGCCCGACGTGCGCCGCACGCCCAATCAATCGGCGGAAAAGCGCATCGCCGCGCAACGCATCGCTCACGACCTGCTGGAGCGCGTCACGGTGCTGAACGACCTGGGCCTGGGCTACCTCTCGCTGGACCGCAGCACGCCCACGCTGTCTCCCGGCGAACTGCAGCGCCTGCGCCTGGCGACGCAGATTCGCTCGAACCTCTTCGGCGTGGTCTACGTGCTGGACGAACCCTCGGCCGGGCTGCATCCCGCGGACGGCGAAGCGCTGGTTGTGGCGCTCGACACACTCAAGCGCTCGGGCAATTCGCTCTTCGTGGTGGAGCACGATCTCGACCTGATGCGGCGCGCCGACTGGCTGGTGGACGTGGGGCCCGATGCGGGCGAGAAGGGCGGCGTTGTCCTCTACAGCGGCCCGCCCGAGGGGCTGCGGCATGTGAAGGCGTCGCGCACCGCGCGCTACCTGTTCGCACCGCACACGGCGACTTCGCGGATCGTGCGCGCGCCGGCTGCCTGGCTCGCGCTGGAAGACGTCACGCGCAACAACCTGCAGGGCCTGTCGGTGGCGTTTCCGCTCGGGGTGATGACGGCGGTGACCGGTGTCTCGGGCTCGGGCAAGTCCAGTCTGGTGAGCCAGGCGCTGGTCGAACTGGTGGCCGCGCACCTGGGCCACGAGGCGCCGCCGGCCAATGGCGAAACCGACGACGAGCCCGATGCGCAGCCCCGCCTCGCGGGCCGCACCGGCGGCCGCATCGCCGGCGGCATGGAACGCATTCGCCGGCTGGTGCGCGTGGACCAGAAGCCCATCGGGCGCACCCCGCGTTCCAACCTGGCGACCTACACCGGGCTGTTCGACCATGTGCGCAAGCGCTTTGCCGACACCAGGGCGGCCCGCGCGCGTCGCTTCGATGCCGGCCGGTTCTCTTTCAACGTGGCCAAGGGCCGCTGCCCGACCTGCGAGGGCGAGGGCTTCGTGAGCGTCGAGCTGCTCTTCATGCCCAGCGTGTACGCGCCGTGTCCCACCTGCCACGGATCGCGCTTCAACGAACAGACGCTGAAGGTGACGCTGCGCGAGCGCACCATCGCCGATGTGCTGGCCATGACGGTGGAGGAGGCGCATGCCTTCTTCGAAGACGACGGCGCCATCGAACGGCCGCTGCGGCTGCTGAAAGCCATCGGGCTGGGCTACCTGCGCCTCGGGCAGCCCGCGACCGAGCTGTCGGGCGGGGAGGCGCAGCGCATCAAGCTCGCCACCGAGCTGCAGCGCGCGCAGCGCGGCGATGCGCTCTACGTGCTGGACGAGCCGACCACGGGCCTGCATCCATCCGACGTGGACAAGCTGATGGCGCAGCTCGGCGGCCTGGTGGAAGCCGGCAACACCGTCATCGTCGTCGAGCACGAGATGCGGCTGGTCTCCGCCTGCGACTGGGTGATCGATATGGGGCCGGGCGCGGGCAAGGAGGGTGGGCAGGTGGTGGCGAGCGGTACGCCGCATGCGGTGGCGAAGGCCGCGGGGAGCCGGACCGCGCCTTACCTCGCGCGCTGGACGGCACCGGGCGGGGAAGCCGCGCGTTGATCCGCGCGAGGCCCGACTGCGCCTACAAGCAGCCGGGCCCAAGCCCCACGATGGCGCGTGCCTCGACCTGCAGGATGAAGTCTGTTCGATCGAGAGTCGATCGACTTTCTTTCCACCCTCATTCAAGGAGCCACCATGGCAAAAGACCGCACATCCCTGCATCCTGACGATCTCAACCGCGATCCCATCTCCGGCGCGCCCGGCGCGCATCCCGTCGGCACCGGCGTCGGCGCCACGGGCGGTGCCGTGGCGGGTGCCGCGGTCGGCGCGGCCGGCGGCCCGGTGGGCGCTGCGGCGGGCCTTGTCGTCGGCGCGGTGGTCGGCGGACTCGGCGGCAAGGCCGTGGCTGAGCGCGTGAACCCGACCGCCGAGCGCAGCTACTGGGAGAACGCCTACGACCGCGAGCCGTACTACGAGACCGGCCGCACCTACGACGACTACGGTCCGGCCTACGAGCTGGGCTGGTCCAGCCGCAATGCAGCGGTCGATGAGTTCGCCTCGGTCGAACCCTCGCTCGCGCGCGAGTGGGAAACGCGCCGCGGCACTTCGTCGCTCGACTGGGAGCGCGCTCGCCCGGCTTCGCACGCCGCATGGGAACGTGCCGACCGCCTGTATTTCCGCGAGGAAGACACAGCCATTCCCGAAGGCGAGCCGCTGTCGAACGAAGAAGTCGTCGATGTTCTGAACGACCTGCTCGAGAACACGCGAGACGGCGAATACGGTTTCCGCACCTGCGCCGAAGAGGTGGAAGCCGGCCGCTTGAAGGAGGTCTTCGCCTCGCGCGCCGCGCAGTGCCAGGCGGCGGCGAGCCAGCTGGTGGAACTGGTCATCACCTACGGCGGCAAGCCCGCGGAAGGCGGCACCGCCTCGGGCGCCATGCATCGCGGCTGGGTCCATGTGAAGGGTGCCGTGGGTGCGAACAGCGAGCTGTCGATCCTGGAGGAATGCGAGCGCGGCGAAGACGCGGCGGTGGCCCGCTACCGCAAGGCCCTGAAGCGCGCGCTGCCTGCGGGCGTGCGCCAGATCCTGCAGGCACAGGCGCAGGGTGCGCAGCGCAACCATGACCAGATCCGCGACCTGCGCAATGCGGCACGCGCGGCCAAGGCGCGCAGCTGATCCGCGTCGCAACCCGCACATTGCAACCCACAACAAGCGCGGCCTTCGGGCCGCGCTTTTTTTCAGAGCTGAACCGAGAGCACCGAGGCCAGATGCTCCATCGCCTTCTCGTGCAGGGGGCGGTTCTTCCAGTCTTCGAAGGTGATGCGCCTGGATTGCGCGAGGTCGGCCTCGAACTGCACGGTCTCGGCGGCCGCGAAGGCCTCGTCGTAGATGTTGAGGTTGGCTTCGTCGTTCAGCCGGAACGAGCGGTTGTCGAAGTTGGTGGAGCCCACCGACACCAGCAGCCCGTCGACCATGAACACCTTGCAGTGAAACATCGTCGGCTGGTATTCGCTGATTTCCGCACCGGCCTCGAGCAAGGGCCCCCAGCTCGCACGCGATGCGGCGCGCACCGTCTGCGAATCGATGATTGGTCCCGGCGTGATGATGCGCAGCCGCACGCCGCGCCGCATGGCCGCCACCAGCGCGCCAACGGTCAGGTCGTCGGGCACGAAGTACGCGCTCGACAGATCGATGGTCTTGGTCGCCGCCGCGATCGACAGCAGGTACATCAGGTGCATGCTTTCGCTGCCGCCCGAGGGCGAACTGCTGAACACCTGGGCGCGGCCATCGCCCACGGGCGCAAGGCGGGGGAAGTAGCGTTCGCCGTGCAGCACATCGCCCGACACCTTGATCCAGTTGTCCATGAACACCGCCTGCATCTGCGCCACCACCGGCCCTTCGACCTTGTAGTGCGAGTCGCGCCAGTGCTTCGCGTCCTGCGCATGGCCGGTCCATTCGGGCGCAATGCCCACGCCGCCGGTGAAGCCGATGCGCCCGTCCACCACCAGGAGCTTGCGGTGCGTGCGGTTGTTCATGCGGCCGATGTCGTACCAGCTCGGCTTGTGGAAGCGGCGGATCTGCACGCCCGCCGATTCCATTTCCTTGATGAAGTCGTCGTCCACCTTGGCACTGCCCACCCAGTCGAGCAGCACATGCACCGGCACGCCGGCCCGCGCACGCTCCGACAGCGCATCGGCGAACGCACGGCCGATGTCGCCCGACCAGTAGATGTAGGTCTCGAAGGTGATGCTCTCCTTCGCGCCGCGGATGGCCGTGAGCATCGGCGGAAAGATGCGGTCGCCGTTGTAGAGCGCCTCGAAGCGGTTGCCGCCGGCGATCGGCGGGCCGAGCATCACGCCCAGCACGCGCTGGTACTGCGCGTCGTGCAGCGAATACTCGCGGCGGATCTGCTCGTCCAGCTTCTTCTCGCTGCCGCCCAAATTGACCACCAGCAGCGTGGCCGCCACGGTCAAGAGGAAGGTCCAGACGACCGCCTTGAGCGTCCTGCGGTGCCTCACGTCACGTCAGTCCAACTGCCCCGGAGGCGCTGCGCGCTCAATCGATCAACTGCGTCTTGATGGCGTAGTAGGTGAGGTCGCTGTTCGTGGAGAGATTCATCTTCTCCATGAGCCGCGTGCGGTAGGTGCTGATGGTCTTGACCGACAGCGACAGCGCCTCGCCGATGCTGCCCACCGATTCGCCCTTGGCGAGCTTCAGGAACACCTGGAACTCGCGCTCCGACAGGTGCTTGTGCGGCGGCTCGCTGTCCTTGCGTTCCAGCTGGCCGGCCAGCAGCTCGGCCACCGAGGCCGAGATGTAGCGGCGTCCCAGCGCGACGGTGCGGATGGCGTTGGCGATTTCCTCGGGCTCACATTCCTTGTTGAGGTAGCCCGATGCGCCCTGGCGGATCAGGTTGACCGCGTAGTGCTCCTCCGGGTAGCCGCTCAGGATGAGCACGCCCAGTTGCGGCGCCTTGGCGCGCACCATGGCGAGTGCATCGATGCCGCTTTGGCCGGGCATGGAAAGGTCCATCACCAGCACGTCCATGTCCGTGGTGCGGACCATGTCGATCGCCTCGCGGCCGGTGGCGGCTTCGCCGACCACCCGGAAATCCACGAAGGTAGAGAAGAAAGCCTTGAGGCCTGAACGCACGACCGCGTGGTCGTCGACGATGCCGATCTTGATCATGATGGGGCTGCTCCTTCCGCGTGAACACAAAAATGGCCGCGTCTGTCGCGGCGGGGGAACAATGCCACAACAGTGCGTCGTTTCACGACGGCGCATGCAGGTCGAGCGCTTGTCCTGCACGGGAATGCCGTTCAGTCCGCCATGAAGACGCGGCCTGGCGCCGATTCGTGGCACTGCGCCTACAGCGCATGTCCCGCCACGCCGACAGGGCGGTCCCGGATGCTGCAAAAGCATGAAGGCTCTTTTGCGAACCGCGAAGGAATTTTCCGAAGGACCCGAACCATGGCATCCATCACCACCAGAACCCAATCCGATACCGATCCCATCGGCCCGCACGACGACAACCCGCCTTCGCGCGGCAAGCTCGAGCGCGGCGGAACATCCGGCAGCGCCCCGCTGAATTTCGACGACGACGAAATCTATTCGGGCCGCGGCAAGACACGCGACGGCGGCACCACGCACGCCGCCGGAGGCGACAGCGGCAAGGTCGGCCCGCCGGCCGAGCAGCTCTCGGGCACCAATGCACCCAGCGATCCCGCCAACCGAAAGGGGCGGTCATGACACAAGGCACTTCCCCCCTCAACAGCGGCGACGGCTCCCGTCCGACCACGGACGGCACGGTCGACAACATCGGCGGCGGCGAGCGCTTCGTGGCGCCCGACAAGGAAGGCGAGCGCACCGGGCCCCAGCCGCATGAACGTTTCGCCGAGAAGCGCAAGGACGTGGCAGCGAGCAAGAAGGACGATTCGGACGCCTTCCATCTGCACGAGGACCTGGACAGCGAGACCAACGAGGAAAATCCGCCACCCGCGCCCGCTTCCTGAGGCGCAAGCGCGTGGCCACGCAGATCGCTCCGGTCGAGCCGATGCTCGCGAAGATCGCCGAGGAGGTGCCGCCCGAAGGCGAATTTCTCTACGAGCCCAAATGGGACGGCTTTCGCGCCATCGTGTTCCGCGACGCGGCGGGCGTGCGCATCCAGAGCCGCGACCTCAAGCCGCTGGACCGCTATTTCCCCGAACTGCATGCGGCCTTGTATGACGGCTTGCCGGCGCGCTGCGTGCTGGACGGCGAGATCGTCATTGCCGGCGCGGCCGGGCTCGACTTCGATGCCTTGCTGCAGCGCGTGCATCCGGCGGCTTCCCGCGTCGAGCGCCTCGCGAGCGAAACGCCGGCGTCGTTCGTGGCCTTCGACCTGCTGGCGCTCGAAGGCCGGGACCTCCAGCACCGCAGCCAGAGCGAGCGGCGGATGCTTCTGGAAGCGTTCATGGCCGACGTCGGCCCGCCGATCCACCTCACGCCGATGACCGAAAGCCGCGCGGTCGCCCTGCAATGGCTCGACCACTTCGAGGGCGCGGGCCTCGATGGCGTGGTTGCCAAGCGCGCCGACGGCGCCTACCTGCCGGGCGAGCGCGCCATGTTCAAGGTGAAGCACGTGCGTACGGCCGACTGCGTGCTGGCCGGCTTGCGGTGGCACAAGTCCGGCGACGACGCGGTCGGCTCGCTGCTGCTCGGGCTGTGGGACGCGCAGGGCGTGCTGCAGCATGTGGGGGCCACGTCGTCGTTCGACATGGCCACGCGCCGCTCACTGGCGCGGGAGCTCGCGCCGCTCATGCGCAACGCTGGCCGCGGCCATCCCTGGATAGGCTCCGACGACGCGGCCACCGCGGCACTTCAGGCCCGCCAGCGTGCACCCGGCGCGCGGACGCGATGGAATTCCGGCAAGGATCTCTCGTGGGTGCCGCTGCGTCCCGAGCGTGTGTGCGAGGTGCGCTACGACCATCTGCAGGGCGACCGCTTTCGCCACGGCGCCATCTTCGTGCGGTGGCGGCCCGACAAGCCGCCGGCCGCCTGCACCTACGCGCAATGCGAGGTCACGCCGCCCTACGAACTGGCGCGGGTGTTCGCGGCCGAGCGCACGCGCTCGGCTTCGGCTTGAAGCACCGCGCCCCTCAACTCACACCGAGGACGATCGCGCCCGACTCGATGAACCGGTCGAACTCGATCTTGGGAATGGCGGCCGTGAGCGGCTGGCCGTCTTCGGTCCAGGTCAGCACGGCGCTGTCGCCTTCCACGATGACCTGGCATTCGCCTTCGCGAATCTCCAGCAGCGGGCCGTCGCCGGCACGGAACTCGACGGGCGCGACGATGCGCGCACTGATCTGTGTGGGGTTGGATGACATGGCGCCGATGTTTGCCGCGGCCATCCAGCGTGCGCGTGGGACGGCACCGCGTGAGAGGCGAGGGCAATGCCCTCAGCGTCAAGCATGCGGCCGCGCGATGAGAGCCCCTCGAGCGTCGAAGCCCTGAAGATGCGCCGCGGGCTTCGCAGCCCCGCCGCGCGGGACTGTTCCCACGCAGAGGCGCAGCGCCTTCCGACCGCGCACCTCCCGAACGGGACAGCACCATGGCCGGGCGCCTTCCTTCTTCGAGGAGGGGCCCACATTGCCAGGAGCGCACCATGACCAAGGAACCGAAAGAGCAGAAGCCATTTCCCTTTCCCACGTCGGAGAACCATGGCAAGCCGGCCGAGCAAGAAAAACCCGTCGAGCAGCCCGCCAGCGAGGAAGCGCTGGACAGCGGGGTGGAGGAGTCCTTTCCCGCGAGCGATCCGGTGTCCGTCACCGTCACCAAGGTGAAGCTGCCTTCGGCGGAGAAGGACAAGGACGCGGACAAGAACAAGGCACACCAGCGCTGACGGCACGGCAACCATCGACCACCACCGCCACCATGAAGACGGCCCTCCGACCCCGGCCCGCCGCAACGGCGTCTCCCGCCCCTCAGTCGCAGTTGCAATCACAGTTGCAGCCGCAGCCCCAGCCGCGCAGCCTCGTGACATGGAACCTCGATCCGGCGGCCTACTGCAGCGCGCATGAGCACGCCACCCGCAGCGAATTTGCGCGGCGGCTCGCTGTGCTCACGGGCTGCACCTACGCCGGTGACTACGACGAGCGGCAGCCCTATGCAACGGCGCCGTACTTCGTGCCCAGCAACACGGTGACGGACGCCGGCCTCGCGCAAGCGATGGGCATTGCCGGTGTGCACGACCTGTTCGGCGGCGTGGTGCCGCACCCGTTCATCGCCACCAAGGCCATCACCCATCCGGTGGCCGGGGCCGGTGCGCCGCAACCGGCCGGGTGGAACCCACGCTTCGCCCCCGAGATCGCCGGTTCGGCGCTGGCAGGGTTCTCGTGCTTCTCGCGTGCGGAGGCGCGCCGGGCAGGGCGCACGCTGCTCGGCGCGGGCGTGGTGCGCATCAAGCCGGTGACCGCGACCGGCGGCCGGGGCCAGGTCGTGGCGCACAGCGCCGATGCGCTGGACCGCTGCATCGATGCCATGGACGAGGCCGACATCGCCAGCCACGGCGTGGTGATCGAAGAGAACCTGGAGCGCCCCGTCACCTACAGCGTCGGGCAGGTGATCGTGGCGCGCATGGTCGTGAGCTACTACGGCCAGCAGCGCCTGGCGCGCGACAACGCGGGAGAAGAGGTTTACGGCGGCTCCGATCTCACGCTGGTGCGCGGCGACTTCGAAGCGCTGCTCGCCACCGCCGACCTCGCACCGCCGCTTCGCCACGCGATCGACCAGGCCCGGCGCTACCACCGCGCCGTGATCGATTGCTACCCGGGCTTCTTCGCCTCGCGCACGAACTACGACGTGGCCCAAGGCACCGGGCACGGCGGCGCGTGGCGCTCGGGCGTGCTGGAACAGTCGTGGCGGGTGGGCGGCGCCACGGGCGCCGAGATCGCGGCGCTCGAATCGTTCCATGCGGACCCGGCCCGCGAGCGCGTTCGCGCATCGACCTTCGAGGTGTACGGGCCGGCCACGGTGCCTGCGCACGCCATCGTTTCCTACCAGGGCGTCGATCCGCAGGTCGGACCGCTCGCCAAATACACCCTCTTGAACCTTCATGCCGACTCGCCATAGCGCCATCGATATCGCCGTGGACGGCCAGCACATCGAAGGCACGCTCTTCGCCGCCTCGACGACCGTGCCCGGCGTGCTGCTGGTGCACGGGTGGGACGGGAGCCAGGAGCAGTACATGAAACGGGCGCAGGAGATCGCCGCACTGGGCTGCGTGTGCCTCACCTTCGACCTGCGCGGCCACGCCCGCCATGCCGCGCAGCGGATGGAAGTGACGCGCGAGGACAACCTGCGCGACGTGCTCGCCGCCTACGACGCACTGGTCGGCCACCCGACCGTCGACCCGGCATCCATTGCCATCGTCGGCAGCAGCTACGGCGGCTACCTCGCCGCGCTGGTGAGCGCGATGCGGCCGGTGCGCTGGCTCGCGCTGCGCGCACCGGCGCTGTACCGCGACCGCGAGTGGGACACGCCCAAGGGCAAGCTGAGCCGCTCCGACCTGGTGACCTACCGTCGCTCGCTGGTCGGCCCCGCCGACAACCGGGCGCTCGCGGCCTGCTCCCGGTTCACGGGCGACGTGCTGATCGTCGAGTCGGAAGACGACCAGACCGTGCCGCACCCGGTGGTCGAGAACTACCTGGCCGCCTTCAAGCGCGTGCGCTCGGTCACGTACCGCGTGCTGTCGGGCGCCGACCACGCGCTGTCGAAGCAGGAATCGCGACAGGCCTACGGTTCCCTGCTGGTGTCGTGGATCACCGAGATGACGCTCGGCGCCAAGGCCACGGCGACGATCACGAAGCCGGTGTCGAAGAGTCCGGCGTGAGCGGGGTGTGAGTGGTGTAGGTGACTGCGCAGGTGTCGATGTAGGACGCGTCCTGCACGAACATGCGCCAAATTCCATCGCCGCCTGTGGGCGCGCGCGCCTTCAATTCCTGCCGCGGCGCACCGCGCACAACGCCCCCAACACAGGAGACACGGCCATGGATTTCGAGGGTATTTACTGTTTCGACACCGCTTCGGTGCGCCTTGCCGTCTACCCCGACGGCCCGCAAGGCGCACGGGTCGTGGCGCAGATTTCCGAAGACACCTTGCACGACGGCTTCGGCACGCGCGAGGTCGGCCACCGGCTGCTGGATGTCTGCAAGAACAACTTCCGCGCGATCGAGCTTGCCGCCGTCGCGCGCTACCGGACGAACAAGCGTCAGTCGGTCATCACGCTGACGCTCGGCGACTTCACGGTGCACCGTAGCGCACAGGCTGCCAACGAGGCCATGCGCACCACGCGCGAGGACGACGCGATCGCCGCCTGAGGGCCCGAGGTTTACGGGAAACCGTTTCATTCGAGGCCGTGCACGCCATTGCGGTGCATTGCAGGGCACCGCACGGGCAGCTCTCTGACACGGCGAGGGGGCAGAGGCCGTAACCGCGACGCCATTCGTTCTTGCAAATTGGTGGCAGCCATGCGGAGGCCAGCGTCGTTCCTTGAACAACCGTTCCGCGGGCCATTCAATTCGAGGAACGCCGGTGCCGTTGAACCATTCACTCCAGGGCGAGCGAGACGCTTATCTTTTTCGGGAAGGGACCCACTCCCGCCTGTATGACTTGCTGGGTTGTCATCCGCAGGAAGAGGGCGGAGCCCACTTCGCGGTGTGGGCGCCGAACGCCGAATCTGTTTCCGTAGTGGGCGACTGGAACTACTGGTCCGGCGATGCCGATCCGCTGCAGCCCAGCCCCGACGGCACGGGCATCTGGCGCGGGCATGTGCCGCAAGCCGCCATCGGGCAGGCCTACAAGTACCGCATCCGTTCGCGCCATAACGGCTACACGGTCGACAAGGCCGACCCGGTCGCCTTCAGCGCCGAGCCGCCGCCCGCCACCGCGTCGCGCATCTGCGAGCTTTCGTACAAATGGGGCGATGCGGAATGGATGGCCAACCGCGGGCCCTTCAATGCGCTCGATGCGCCGCAGTCGGTGTACGAAGTGCACCTGGGCTCATGGCGCCGCAAGGACGGCCAGTTCCTCGGCTACCGCGAGATCGCGCACCAGCTGGCCGACTACGTGACGAAGATGGGCTTCACGCATGTGGAGCTCATGCCGGTGACCGAGCATCCGTTCTACGGCTCGTGGGGCTACCAGACCACCGGCTACTTCGCGCCCACCGCGCGCTTCGGTTCGCCGCAGGACTTCATGTACCTCGTGGACCACCTGCACCAGCAGGGCATCGGCGTGCTGCTGGACTGGGTGCCCTCGCACTTTCCGACCGACGAGCACGGCCTGGGCTACTTCGACGGCACGCACCTGTACGAGCATGCCGATCCGCGCCAGGGCTTCCACCCCGAGTGGAGCTCGAGCATCTTCAATTACGGCCGGCCGGAGGTGCGCAGCTTCCTGGTGTCTTCGGGCCTGTTCTGGCTGGACCTGTACCACCTCGATGGCCTGCGGGTGGACGCGGTCGCCTCCATGCTCTACCTCGACTACGCGCGCAAGCACGGCGAATGGATTCCCAACCGCCACGGCGGGCGCGAGAACCTGGAAGCCATCGACTTCCTGCAGACGCTGAACCGCGCCGTCTACCGCGAGCACCCCGACACCGTCACCGTGGCCGAGGAATCGACCGCCTGGCCGCGCGTCTCGCGCCCCACCGACATGGACGGCCTCGGCTTCGGCGAGAAATGGAACATGGGCTGGATGCACGACACGCTGGCCTACATGAAAGAGGACCCTGTCAACCGCAAGTACCACCACCACAAGCTGACCTTCTCGCTGGTGTATGCCTTCCACGAGAACTTCGTCCTGCCGCTCTCGCACGACGAGGTGGTGCACGGCAAGGGTTCGCTCATCAACAAGATGCCCGGCGACCCCTGGCAGCAGTTCGCCAACCTGCGGGCGCTCTACGGCTTCATGTGGGCGCACCCGGGCAAGAAGCTGCTCTTCATGGGCGGCGAGTTCGGCCAGCGCCGCGAGTGGACGCACGACGGCGAGCTCGAATGGTGGGTCTGCGAGCAGGAAGGGCACGGCGGCGTGCAGCGCCTGGTGGCACAGCTCAACCGCGTGTACCGCGCGGCGCCCGCGCTGCACCAGGTCGACTTCGCTTCGTCGGGCTTCGAGTGGGTCACGGCCAACGACGAGGCCCAGAGCGTGTTCGCGTTCCTGCGCAAGGCCGCCGACGGCAGCCCACCGCTGCTCGTGGTGAGCAACATGACCCCGGTGCCGCGCACCAACTACCTGCTCGGCGTGCCGCTGGGCGGCCACTGGCGCGAGGTGATCAACACCGACGCCACCGAGTTCGGCGGCGCGGGCTGGGGCAATTTCGGGGGCGTCGAGGCGGCGCCCGTGCGTTCCCACGGACACAGGCAATCGGTGTGCATCACCTTGCCGCCCTTGTCCACGCTGATCCTGGAGCACCGGCCCTGATGAAGAACATTTTCTCGACCAAGCCGCTCGCCGCCGCGAGCGCCCTCGATGGCACCGGCATCGGCTTCGACCATGGCGCCTCGCGCGCGGTCATCGACGCGGTGCTGCCCAACGTGGACAACGGCCGCTTCGCGGTCAAGTGCGTGGCGGGCGAGCGCGTGACGGTGCGCGCGCATTGCTTCACCGACGGCCACGACGTGCTGCGCGTGCAGCTGTGCTGGCGCGCGCAAGACCAGAACCAGAAGGAATTCCGCGAGGTGCCGATGAAGCCGCTGGTCAACGATGTGTGGGAGGCCGCGTTTTCCCCGCCGTCGGTGGGCCGCTACGTCTACACCGTGGTCGCGTGGGTCGATCCGTTCGAGTCGTGGCGCCACGAGATGACGCGCCGCGTCGACCCGCAGGACGTGCGCATCGCCGCGCAGGTCGGCGCGCTCGAAATCGCCGCCGCGGCTGCCCGCGCCGAGGGCAGCGACCGCGCCGAGCTGCAGCGCTGGGCCACCGAACTCGATGCCACGGCCGCCAACCCGGGCGCGGACGTGACATCGCTCAAGGCGCTGGCGCTGGACGACGAATACGCCGATCTGGTGCGCCGCCACCCCGACCGCCGGCATGCGGTGCGCCATCCGGTCGAACTGCCGCTGGTCGCGGATCGCGAACGCGCGCGCTTCAGCACCTGGTACGAACTCTTTCCGCGCTCGGCCGGCACCATGCCCGGTGTGCACGGCACCTTCAGGGACGTGGAGGCGCGCCTGCCGGCCATCGCCGCGATGGGCTTCGACGTGCTGTATTTCCCGCCGATCCATCCGGTCGGCCGCATGCAGCGAAAAGGCCCGAACAATGCGCTCGAAGCCGGACCCGATGACGTGGGCAGCCCCTGGGCCATCGGCGCGGCCGAGGGCGGGCACAAGTCGATCCTGCCGGCGCTCGGCACCGAAGAAGACTTTCGGCACCTGCTCGCGCGCGCGGCCGACCACGGGCTGGAGATCGCGCTGGACATCGCCTTCCAGTGCGCGCCCGACCACCCCTACGTGAAGGCGCACCCCGACTGGTTCCGCTGGCGCCCCGACGGCACGGTGCAGTACGCGGAGAACCCGCCCAAGAAGTACCAGGACATCTACCCCTTCAACTTCGAGTGCGAGGACTGGCGCGGCCTCTGGGCCGAACTCAAGAGCGTGTTCGACCACTGGATCGGGGAGGGCGTGCGCATCTTCCGCGTGGACAACCCGCACACCAAGGCCTTCCCGTTCTGGGAGTGGGTCATCGGCGAAGTGAAGCGCGAGCACCCCGACACCATCTTCCTGGCCGAAGCCTTCACCCGGCCGAAGGTGATGCACCGGCTCGCGAAGCTGGGCTTCTCGCAGAGCTACACCTACTTCACCTGGCGCAACACGAAAGAGGAGCTGCAGGCTTACTTCACCGAACTCTCGACCGCGCCCGGCATCGACTACTTCCGCCCCAATGCCTGGCCCAACACGCCGGACATCCTGCACGAGCAGTTGCAGACCGGCGAGCCCGCGGTGTACATGTCGCGCCTCGTGCTGGCCGCCACGCTCGCGGCCAACTACGGCATCTACGGGCCGGCCTACGAACTGCGCGAGCACCTGCCGCGCGGCCCGGGCAGCGAGGAGTACCTCGACTCCGAGAAGTACCAGCTGCGCCACTGGAACCACGACGACCCGGCCAGCCTTGCGCCTTTCATCGCGCGGGTGAACCGAATCCGCCGCGAGAACCCGGCGCTGCAGCGCGACCGGGGCCTGCGCTTTTTGCACGTGGACAACGACCAGTTGCTCGCCTATGCCAAGGCATCGCCGGACGGCGACAACGTGGTGGTCACCGTGGTCAACCTCGACCCGCACAACGCCCAGTGGGGCTGGGTCGGGCTGGAGCCCGCGAGCGTGGGCGTGAAGGACGGGCAGCCGTTCCAGATGCACGACCTGCTGAGCGGCCAGCGCTTCACCTGGCAGGGCGACTGGCACTACGTGAGGCTCGATCCGCACAGCGTGCCGGCGCACATCTTCGTGGTGCGTCGCCGACATGGCGACGAGCGCGACTTCGACTACTTCCTGTAGCCGAGAAGCCGAGAAGCCGAGAAGCCGAGAAGCCGAGAAGCCGAGAAGCCAAGAAGCCAAGAAGCCGAGAAGCCGAGAAACAACAAAGAAACGAAGGAAGGTTTGTCGCCCATGAATGCACCCGTCTCCCACATCGCGCTTGAAACCGTCGAGATCGACAACAGCGACGATCCGCTGTGGTACCGCGACGCGGTGATCTACCAGCTCAACGTCAAGGCCTTCTTCGACTCCAACAACGACGGCATGGGCGACTTCAAGGGCGTGACCGCCAAGCTCGACTATGTGAAGGAGCTGGGCGTCAACACCATCTGGCTGATGCCGTTCTACCCGTCGCCGCTGCGGGACGACGGCTACGACATCTCCGAGTACGAGGACGTGCATCCGCAGTACGGCACGCTGGACGATTTCCGCGAGATGCTGGCCGAGGCGCACAAGCGCGGCCTGCGCGTCATCACCGAGCTGGTCATCAACCACACCTCGAGCGAGCACCCGTGGTTCAAGGCCGCGCGCCTCGCGCCGCCCGGTTCGCCCGAGCGCAACTTCTATGTGTGGAGCGACACCGACCAGATCTACCAAGGTACGCGGATCATCTTCACCGACACCGAAACCTCGAACTGGACCTGGGACCCGGTCGCCAAGCAGTACTTCTGGCACCGCTTCTTCAGCCACCAGCCGGACCTGAACTTCGACAACCCGGCGGTGATGGAAGCCATCCTGAAGACGATGAAATTCTGGCTCGACATGGGCGTGGACGGCTTCCGCCTGGATGCCATTCCCTACCTGGTGGAGCGCGACGGCACCAGCAACGAGAACCTGCCCGAGACGCATGCGGTCATCAAGCAACTGCGCGCGGCCATCGACGCGCAGTACAAGAACCGCTTCCTGCTGGCCGAGGCCAACATGTGGCCGGAGGACGTGCGGGAGTACTTCGGCGACGGAGACGAGTGCCACATGGCGTATCACTTCCCGCTGATGCCGCGCATGTACATGGCCATCGCGCAGGAAGACCGGCACCCGATCGTGGAAATCATGGCGCAGACGCCCGACATTCCCGAGGGCTGCCAGTGGGCGATTTTCCTGCGCAACCACGACGAGCTCACGCTCGAGATGGTGACCAGCAAGGAGCGCGACTACATGTACACCATGTACGCGGCCGACATGCGCGCGCGCATCAACCTGGGCATCCGCCGGCGCCTGGCGCCGCTGATGGAAAACGACCTGGACCGCGTGAAGCTCATGAACGGCATGCTGCTGTCGATGCCGGGCTCGCCGATCATCTACTACGGCGACGAGATCGGCATGGGCGACAACGTGTTCGTGGGCGACCGCAACGGCGTGCGCACGCCGATGCAGTGGAGCCCCGACCGCAATGCCGGCTTCTCGCGCGCCGACCCGCAGCGCCTGTACCTGCAGCCGATCATGGACCCGATGTTCGGGTACGAGGCGCTCAACGTGGAGACACAGGCGCGCGACAGCAGTTCGCTCCTGAACTGGACCAAGCGCATGCTCGCGGTGCGCAAGACCAGCCATGCCTTCGGCCGCGGCAAGCGGCGCTTTCTGAAGCCGGGCAACCGCAAGATCCTCGCGTACCTGAGCGAGTACGACGGCGACGTGATCCTCACCGTGTTCAACCTCTCGCGCGCCGCGCAGCCGGTGGAGCTCGACCTCTCGGAGTTCAAGGGCTTCGTGCCCATCGAGATGCTGGGCCGCGCGCCGTTCCCGCCCATCGGCGAGCTGCCGTACCTGCTCACGCTGGCCTCGTACGGCTTCTACTGGTTCAAGCTCACGGCCGAGGCCGATGCGCCCAGCTGGCACGAGCAGGGCGTGGCGCTGCAGGAGTGGCCCACGCTGGTGCTGTTCGACGGCTGGACCAGCTTCTTCCGCGAGCGCGTGATGCCGTGGCGCATCGGCATGTCAGAGCGCATGCGCACCCAGTTCGAGCTGGAGACGCTGCCGCGCCACATAGAGATCCAGCGCTGGTATGCCTCCAAGGGCACGGCCATCCGCCGCGCGCGGGTGGTCGACCACGCCGTGTGGGAAGCCAACGGGCAGAGCTGGCTGTTGCCGCTGCTCGACCTGGACGGCCCGCCCGGCGGCGCCACTTACTTCATGCCGCTCGCGCTGGCGTGGGAAGAGCGCGACGAGGAGCGCATGGCCGGCGTGGCGCAGGCCGCCATCGCCCGCATCCGCCAGCAGGCGCAGGTCGGCCTGATGGGCGATGCCTTCTACGACGAGGCCTTCTGCCGCGAGCTGGTGCGCACCATCGGCAACGGCGCCGAAGTGCCCACGGCCAACGGCAAGCTGGTGTTCAAGCCGACGGCGGCCTTTGCGGAGATGGCGGTCGACATCGACGCGCTGCCGGTCGGCCGCCCGAGCGGCGTGAGCAGCAACACGGTGGTCACGCTGAACGAAACGCTGTTCCTCAAGGGCTACCGCCATGTGCGCGAGGGCATCAACCCCGAGCTGGAGATGGGCCGCTTCCTCACCGAGGTGGCGCGCTACCCGAACTGCGTGCCGGTGCTCGGCGCGCTGGAGTACATGACCCACGACGGCCGCACCATGACGCTGGCGATGGTGCAGAGCTACATGGCCAACCAGGGCGACGGCTGGGACTACACGCTGGGGTATCTCGAACGGTTCCTGCGCGACGCGGCCACCACCGACGGCAACGCGCCCGAGGCGACGGAGGTGGCCGACGTGCACGGCGGCTTCCTCGCGCTCATGGCCACGCTGGGCCGGCGCACGGCCGAGCTGCACCGCGCGCTCGCCACGCGCACCGGCGCCGCGGCCTTCGACCCCGAGCCGCTCGCGCCCGCCGACCACGCGGGCTTCAAGGCGCATGCGGCCGAGGACGCCACCGCCACGCTCGCGCTGCTGCGCGAACGCATCGACCTGCTGCCGGGTGCCGCGCAGGCCGATGCGCGCACGCTGCTCGACGCGGCCGATGCGCTGCAGGCCGGCATCGCGTCGCGCCGGCCGGTGGAGGGCGTGGGCGTCAAGACCCGCTACCACGGCGACTACCACCTGGGCCAGGTGCTGGTGAAGGACAACGACTTCGTCATCATCGATTTCGAGGGCGAACCCGCGCGCACCTTCGACGAGCGCCGCACCAAGGGCTCGCCGCTGCGCGACGTGGCGGGCATGCTGCGCTCGTTCAACTACGCGCGCTGGTCGGCCCTGCGCCGGGTGGCGCAGAGCCCGGAGGAGGCCGAGCGCCTCGCCGCGCCGGCCATCGCCTGGGAACAGGCCACGCGCGCGGCTTTCCTGGCCGGCTACGGCGATGCGGTGGACACCGAGCTGCTCGCGCTGTTCGAGCTCGACAAGGCGCTGTACGAGCTGCGCTACGAGCTCAACAACCGCACCGACTGGGCACAGGTCCCGCTGCACGGCGTGCTCGCGCTCATCCGGCCGGCCCGCGGCTGATCCGGCGACACGACGCGGACGACACGAACGCACGACACACACAACACGACATCGAGGAAGAACACACATGGAAAATTTCGGCATTCACCTGGAGCCGCTGCGCGCCATCCTCTACCAGGTCGGCGCCTTCATTCCGCGCCTCCTGATCGGGCTGGTGGTCGTCGTCGCCGGCTGGCTCATCGCCAAGGCGGCGCGCTTCGCGGTCACCAAGGCGCTGCGCGCCATCAACTTCAACGTGCTCACCGAGCGCGCGGGCCTCGACAACTTCCTGCGCCAGGGGGGCCTCGCAGGCGACACGAGCAGCGTGTTCGGCATCCTCACCTACTGGCTGGTGATCCTGGCCTCGCTGCTCATCGCCTTCAACGGCATGGGCCTGAGCTACATCGCGGACCTCCTGGGGCGCATCGTCTGGTTCGTTCCGAACGTGTTCGTGGCGCTCCTGGTGCTGGCCTTCGGCTCGTACTTCGCGCGCTTCGTGGGCGAGGCGGTGTCCAGCTATTTCCGCGGCGTGAAGATGCAGGACGCGGTGGCGTTCGGCAAGGTCGCGCAGTACGCGGTGATGGCCTTCGTGATCCTGATTGCGCTCGACCAGATCAAGGTGGGCGGCGACATCGTGCGCGAAAGCTTCCTCGTGATCCTGGCGGGCGTGGTTTTTGCACTGGCCCTGGCATTCGGGCTCGCCGGCAAGGACTGGGCGAAGGCGCAGATCGAGCGCTGGTGGCCCAGGCAAATCAAGGACAGCAAGGCGCCGACGCCCGGAGTGACGCCCGTGGGCACCCCTCCGCGATTCGACAGCGACCGGCCGCCGCGCTGAACCGATGAAGAGCGAACGCTGAACAAATGACCGAACAAACGACTGCACGAACGACTGAAACACCGGCTTCCTGAATGACACGAAAAACCAATCCGACGATCACCGCCATCTGGCCCGGACGGCCCTATCCGCGAGGCGCCACCTGGGACGGGGAGGGCGTGAACTTCGCACTGTTCTCGCAACACGCCACCCAGGTCGAGCTGTGCCTCTTCGACGAGCGCGGCCGCCATGAACTGCAGCGCATTCCGCTGCGCGAGCGCACCGACGGCGTGTGGCACTGCTACCTGCCCGAGGCGCGCCCGGGCCAGGCCTACGGCTACCGGGTGCACGGCCCCTACAAGCCGGAAGAGGGCCATCGTTTCAACGCCCACAAGCTCCTGCTCGACCCCTATGCGAAAGACCTGGTAGGCGACCTGCGCTGGGGCGATGCGCTCTACGGCTACACGGTCGGCAGCAAGCGCGAAGACCTTTCCTTCGACCGCCGCGACAGCGCACCGCTGATGCCCAAGGGCCGCGTGCTGGAGACCGCCTTCACCTGGGGCGACGACCGCCGCCCCTCGGTGCCGTGGCAGGACATGGTGATCTACGAGATGCACGTGCGCGGCTTCACCATGACGCACCCCGACGTGCCGCCCGAGTTGCGCGGCACCTACGCCGGCCTCGGCTGCGCGCCGGTGGTCGACTACCTCAAGCGCCTGGGCGTGACAACGGTCGAGCTGCTGCCGGTGCACAGCTTCCTGAACGATCGGCACCTGGCCGAGAAGGGCCTGCAGAACTACTGGGGCTACAACACCTTCGGCTACTTCGCCCCCGAAATGCGCTATAGCGCCTCGGGCAAGGTGAAGGAGTTCAAGACCATGGTGAAGACGCTGCACTCCGCGGGCATCGAGGTGATCCTGGACGTGGTCTACAACCACACCTGCGAGGGCAACCAGCTCGGCCCGACGCTCTCGATGCGCGGCGTGGACAACGCCTCGTACTACATCGTCAATTCAGACAACCGCCGCTACTACGACGACTTCACCGGCTGCGGCAACACGGTGAACCTGGAGCATCCGCATGCGCTGCAACTGGTGATGGACTCGCTGCGCTACTGGGCCGAGGAGATGCACGTGGACGGCTTCCGCTTTGATCTGGCCTCGGCGCTTGCGCGCGAATCGGGCAAGGTGGAGAACCTGGGCGGCTTCTTCGATGCGATCCGCCAGGACCCGACGCTCAACCGCGTGAAGCTCATCGCCGAGCCGTGGGACCTGGGCCACGGCGGTTACCAGGTGGGCAACTTCCCGCTTGGCTGGGCCGAGTGGAACGACCAGTACCGCGACGGCCTGCGCGGCTTCTGGAAGGGCGACGGCGGGCTCATCGGCGAGGTGGCCAAGCGCGTCACCGGCTCCGAAGACCTCTACGGCTGGTCGGGCAAGCGGCCCAGCGCCAGCATCAACTTCATCACCGCGCACGACGGCTTCACGCTGCACGACCTGGTCTCCTACAACGACAAGCACAACGAGGCGAACGGCGAAGACAACCGCGACGGCAACAGCCACAACGTGTCGTGGAACTGCGGCGTCGAGGGGCCGACCGACGACCCCGAGGTGGTGACGCTGCGCGAGCGCCAGAAACGCAACCTGCTCGCCACGCTGCTGCTGTCGCAAGGCGTGCCGATGTTGCTGGCGGGCGACGAGCGCGGCCACACGCAGCAGGGCAACAACAACGTCTATTGCCAGGACAACGAACTCGGCTGGCTCGACTGGACGCCCACGCCCGAGCGCCTGGCGCTCGCGACCTTCGTGGAGCGCGTGGTGGCGCTGCGCCGCGCGCACCCGTCGTTCCGCCGCCGCACTTTCTTCGCGGGCAAGCCGGCGGAAGGCGAGACCGTGACCGACGTCTACTGGCTCAAGCCCGACGGCCAGGAGATGCGGCCCGAGGACTGGAACGACGCCAACGCCCGCTGCATCGCGATGTACATCCCCGGTGGCGGCATCGCCGACCGCGGCCCGCGCGGCGAGGCGCAGCACGACGACGACTTCCTGGTGCTGATGAATGCGCACCACGACGAGATCGCCTTCACGCTGCCGGCGGCGCCGCATGGTTCATGGCGGCTCTTGGTGGACACCGCGAGCAATTCGCCGCCGCCCACGACCGAGGACGCGGCCTCGCTCGCTCCTGCCTGGGCCGAGCCGGCCTATCCGTTGCAATGCCGCTCGCTCGTCGTGATGAGCCGGCCGGATGTGCGGCCATGAGCCGCCGGGCCGTTCCCAAGGCGAATGCCGCAGCGCGAAGCGCGGAGGCCAACCAATGAGCGCCCATTCGCATCGCATGCCGTTCGGCGCCACGGTGCAGGCCGACGGCGTGGCGTTCGCGCTCTGGGCGCCGTCAGCGGAAACCATCGTGCTCGAACACCAATCCGAGTCCCGGCCGATGACCCGCGACGGCGGCTGGCATCGCCTGACGGTGCCGAGCGCCAAGCCCGGTGACCGCTACAGCTACCGCCTTGCCGACGGCACCCGCGTGCCCGACCCGGCCTCGCGCTGCAACCCCGACGACGTGCACGGCCCGAGCCTGGTGATCGACCCGGCACGGTTCGCATGGACCGACGACGGCTGGCGCGGCCGGCCATGGGAAGAGGCGGTGGTCTACGAAATGCACGTCGGCACCTTCACCGACGAGGGCACCTTCAACGCGGCGCGCGAGCGCCTGGGTGCGCTCGCCGAACTCGGCATCACCGCCCTCGAAATCATGCCGCTCGCGGATTTCCCGGGCCGGCGTAACTGGGGCTACGACGGCGTGCTGCACTACGCGCCCGATGCCTCCTACGGCACGCCCGACGAATTGAAGGCGCTGGTCGACACGGCGCACTCGCTCGGCTTGATGGTGCTGATCGACGTGGTCTACAACCACTTCGGCCCGGAGGGCAACTACCTGCACGCCTACTGCCCCGAGTTCTTCAACGCCGGCAAGCAGACGCCGTGGGGCGCGGCGATCAACTTCGACGGGCCGCAATCGCGCACGGTGCGCGACTTCTTCGTGCACAACGCGCTCTACTGGATCGAGGAGTTCCGCTTCGACGGCCTCCGCATGGATGCGATCCACGCGATTCACGATGAGACCCGGCCGCACATCGTGCGGGAGATCCGCGAGGCGATCGATGCCGGTCCGGGGCGGGAACGCCATGTGCACCTGGTGCTGGAAAACGAGACCAACCAGGCGTCGATGCTTGCGCGCGACGGCCGCGGCCAGCCCGTGGCCGGCACCGCGCAATGGAACGACGACCTGCACCACGCGGTGCACGTGCTGGCCACCGGCGAGCGCGACGGCTATTACATCGACTACGCCGACGAGCCGGTGCGGCGCCTCGCGCTCGCGCTGGCCGAGGGCTTCATCTACCAGGGGCAGGCTTCGGCATTCCGCCAGGGCGAGCCGAGGGGCGAGGCGAGCACCGGCCTGCCGCCGCAGGCCTTCGTGTCGTTCCTGCAGACGCACGACCAGGTCGGCAACCGCGCATTCGGCGAGCGCATCCACGCGCTGGGCGATCCGGTGCTGGTGCGCGCGGCCATGGCCTGCCTGCTGCTGTCGCCGCATGTGCCGATGCTCTTCATGGGCGACGAGTTCGCTGCCTCCACGCCGTTCCAGTACTTCTGCGACTTCGGGCCGGAGCTGGCGAACGCGGTGTCCGAAGGGCGGCGCTCGGAGTTCGGCGGCTTCGCGGCCTTCAAGGACGAAGCGGCCCGCGCGCGCATTCCCGATCCGAACGCCGAGGCGACTTTCCTCGCCTCGAAGCTGCGCTGGCGCGAGCGCGGCACACGCGCGCATTTCTCGCGCCTCTGCGAGGTGCAGCAGCTGCTGGACCTGCGCCACAAGCGAATCGTTCCGCACCTGGCGGGGATGGCAGGCGCTGGCACCTTCCGCTGCGAAAACGACACGCTGCGCGTGCAATGGGACCTCGGGCCCGTCGCCGAAGGCGCGCCGCCGCTGCGGCTGCACATGCTGGCCCACTTCGGGGCCGAGCCGGCAGAGGGCGTGGAGATGCCGCCCGGCGAGACGATCCACAGCGATGGCGTCGGCGGCCGTGAAGGCGCACGGCAACTCGCGCGTGGCGCGGTGCATGTGACGCTGGAGGCAGTGCATGGTGGATGAGGCGAATCACGGCCCGGTCGGCGGCGATCTCGGGCGGTTGTGCGAACACTTCGGCATTGCGACAGGTTATTTCGACGCTTTCGGCGTGCGGTGCGAAGTCTCCGCACGGAGCCTCGTCGCGCTGCTCGGCGAATTCGGCGTGAAGCTCGACAACGCGGGCGATGCAGGCCGTGCACTCGACGTAGCACGCCGTGCGCGCTGGGCCGAGGCATTGCCGCCTGTGCAGGTCGTGCAGGCCGGCAATCCCGCATGGTCGGTGACGCTGCGGGTGCCGGCTTCGATGGGCCGGCTGCGCTGGCGGATCGGCGACGAGCACGGACGGGAAGTCGAAGGCGAGGTCGATGCCGACACGCTGCATGAAAACGGCCGAAGCGAGATCGACGGAACGCTGCTGTGCGAACGCGTGCTGCATGTGCCGCTCGCGCTCGAAGCCGGCTACCACCGGCTGCGCATCGAGGGCCTTCGCGGCGAAACGCTGCTGCTCGCCACGCCGGGCCACTGCTATCGGCCGCCCGCGGTGCGCGAGGGCGGCCGCGTCTGGGGCACGGCGGTGCAGCTCTACAGCCTGCGCTCGCCGCGCAACTGGGGCATCGGCGATTTCGGCGATCTGGAAGACCTCGCGGTGCGCATGTCGGCGCAGGGTGCCGACGTGATCGGCCTCAACCCGCTGCATGCGCTGTTCGCGAGCACGCCGTCGAACGCGAGCCCGTACAGCCCGTCGTCGCGCCAGCAACTCAACGTGCTCTACATCGATGTCGAAGCGGTCGACGGCTTCGCGGACTGCGCGCCGGCCCGCGACCGGGTGCATTCGCCCGACTTCCAGGCGCGGCTCGCGGCACTGCGCGCGGCGCCGTTGGTCGACTACGCCGGCGTGGCCCAGGCCAAGTTCGAAGTGCTGGCCTTGCTCTTCGGCGATTTCTGCGCGCGGCACCTGCCCGCCGAGGGCGCGCCCAGCGAGGAGGGCCGGGCATTCCTGGCCTTCGTCGCGGAGCGCGGCGAGGCGCTGCGGCAGCACGCGCTGTTCGAAACGCTGCAGGCCCACTTTCTTGAGACCGAAGGCGGCGCGTGGGATTGGCACGACTGGCCCGCGGCCTGGCGCGACGCCGATTCTGCCGAGGTGACCGCCTTTGCCGTCGCGCACGCACAGCGCGTGCAGTTCCACCAGTACCTGCAATGGCTCGCGACGCGGCAACTGGCGCGGGTGGCGGCACGCTGCGAAGCGCTCGGCATGGGCGTCGGCCTGTACGTGGATCTCGCGGTGTCGGTCGACCGCGCCGGCTCCGACACCTGGGGCGCGCAGCGGGTGTTCGCGGACGGCGCCAGCGTCGGCGCGCCGCCCGACGAGTTCAACCCCGCGGGCCAGGGCTGGGGCCTGCCGCCGCTGCGGCCCGACCGCCTGCGTGAAGACGGCTACCGCTTCTTCATCGAGACGCTGCGCGCCGGCATGCGCGGCGCGGGCGCACTGCGCATCGACCATGTGATGGGACTGATGCGGCTCTTCTGGATTCCGCAGGGCCGCAGCGCCCGCGAGGGCGCGTACGTGTATTACCCGCTCGCGGAGATGCTGGCCATCGTCGCGATCGAGAGCCACCGGCACCGCTGCATGGTCGTGGGCGAAGACCTCGGCACCGTCGAGGACGCGGTGCGCGAGGCGCTGGCCCGTGCAGACGTGCTCTCGTACCGGCTGCTGTATTTCGAGAAGCGCCACGACGGCGGCTTCAAGCCGCCGGAGGCCTATCCGGCGGCTGCGCTGGTTGCAATCAGCACGCACGACCTCGCGACCTTCGCCGGGTGGTGGACCGCCGCCGACCTGCGCGAGCGGCTCGCGCTCGACCTGTTCCCCGACCCCGCCATCTTCGACAAGCAATTGATGGACCGGGCGCGGGAGCGCATCGAACTGACGCAGGCCTTGCAGCACGCCGGACTGCTCTCGCGCGAGGAGGCGGCAGAGGCCGCAGGGCTCGCGATGCCGTCGCCGCGCCTCGTCGAGGCGGCGCATGCCTTCCTGGCCGCGACGCCCTCGGCGCTGCTGATGGTGCAGCTCGAAGACGTGGCCGGCGTGGTGGCGCAGGCCAACATGCCCGGCACGGTGGACCAGCATCCGAACTGGCGGCGCAAGCTCCCCGAACCGGTCGCCGTGCTGGCGAACGGCGACGGCATGCGCGGGCTGGGCGAGGCGCTGCGCGCAGCGCGGCCACGCCGCATCGATGCCGGCGAAGGCGAATCGCCCGGCCTGCAGACCCGCGTGCCGCGCGCCACCTACCGGCTGCAGTTCCACAAGGACTTCGGCTTCGACGATGCGATCCGCGTGCTGCCGTACCTTGCGAAGCTGGGGGTGAGCCATGTGTACTGCTCGCCGATCCAGCGCGCGCGGCCGGGCAGCATGCATGGCTACGACGTGGTGGCGCATGCCGAGGTGAACCCCGAGCTTGGCGGCGAGGAGGGCTTTGCGCGCTTCGTCGCGGCGCTGAAGGCGAACGGCCTCGGCCAGTTGCTGGACATGGTGCCCAACCACATGGGCGTGTTCGGCGCCGACAACGCGTGGTGGATGGACGTGCTGGAGAACGGGCCGGCTTCGCTTTTTGCGCAGCACTTCGACATCGACTGGCATCCGCTCAATGTCGAGCTGACCGGCAAGGTGCTGCTGCCGGTGCTGGGCGTGCACTACGGCGAGGCGCTGGACAACGGCGAGCTCGTGCTGCGCTTCGAGGACGCCACGGGCAGCTTCGCCGTCACCTATTACGACCATCGGTTTCCGCTTGCGCCGGAGAGCTATCCGGTGGTGCTGGAGCGGGCGCTCTCGCGGCTCGGCGATGCGGCGGCTGCGGCGCGGCTCGCCAGCCTTTCGACGGCGTTCGGGCACCTGCCGCCGCGGGACACGAGCGATCCGAAGGCGCAGGCCGAACGCGTGCGCGACAAGGAACTGCTCAAGGCCCGGCTCGCGCGCCTCGCGGAGCGCCATCCGGCGGTTGCCGAGGCGCTCGTCGCTTCCGTGGCGGAGCTGAACCTCGCGTCGCCCGAAGCGCGCGATGCGCTGCACCGGCTCATCGAACTGCAGGCCTTCCGGCTCGCGCATTGGCGCGTGGCGGCGGACGAGATCAACTACCGGCGCTTCTTCGACATCAACGACCTCGCGGCGGTGCGGATGGAGCGCGACGAGGTGTTCGAGGCCACCCAGTCGTTCGCGCTGGACCTCGCGGCGTCGGGCATGGTGGACGGCTTGCGCATCGACCACCCAGACGGGCTCTACGACCCGGCGGACTACTTCCGCAAGCTCCAGGAAGGCTACGCCCGGCGCGCCGGACTGGTGCTGCCGACGCACGATGCAGAGGGCCGGCCCGCGCGGCCGCTGTACGTGGTCGCCGAAAAGATCGCGGGCGCGCACGAGGAAGTGCCTGAGAGCTGGCATGTGCACGGCACCACCGGCTACCGCTTCGCCAACGTGGCGAACGGCGTGCTGGTCGACACCGCCGCCGAGGCCGCCGTGCTGCATGCATGGCAGCGCTTCACCGGCGAGACGGAGGACTTCGCCGCGATGTCGCGCGCCGGCCGGCGCGAGGTGATGCGCAATGCGCTGTCATCGGAACTGAACGTGCTTTCGACCGAGCTGCTGCGCATCGCGCGGGCTGACCGCAGCACGCGCGACTACACGCTCAATGCGCTGAGGCGCGCGCTGGCCGAGGTCGGCGCGTGCATGCCGGTGTACCGGACCTACATCGTCGAGCACCCGTCGGCGCAGGACGAGCGCTTCATCGACGAGGCCGTGAACGAGGCCGCGCGTCAGAGCGGCGATGCCGACCGCAGCATCTTCGACTTCGTGCGCAGCGCGCTGCGTGGCGAAGCCGTCGCTTCGGCGCCGGCCGCGCTCGGCGAGCGGGTGCGGCGCTTCGCGGTGCGCTTCCAGCAGTTCAGCGCGCCGGTGGCGGCGAAGGGCGTGGAAGACACGGCGTTCTACCGCTACTTTCCGCTCAGTTCGCTCAACGAGGTGGGCGGAGAGCCCGACCAGTTCGGCATCGACGTGGCGACCTTCCATGCGCTCAGTGCCGACCGCGCGAAGCGCTGGCCGCACACCATGCTCGCGACTTCGACGCACGACAACAAGCGCTCCGAAGACGTGCGCAACCGCATCGACGTGCTCTCGGAGATGCCCGACGAATGGATGCAGGCGCTGAGCCGCTGGCACGGCCTGTGCCGCGGCGCGCGCAAGAAGCTGGAAACCGGCGAGGCGCCGTCGCGCGCCGACGAATACCTGCTGTACCAGACGCTGCTGGGCGCCTTGCCGCTGGGCGGGCTCGACGCGGCCACCGCGCCGGCCTTCGCCGACCGCATCTGGCAGTACATGCAGAAGGCCGCGCGCGAAGCCAAGCTGCGCACGCGCTGGTCGCATCCCGATGCCGACTACGAAGCCGCGCTCGAAGGCTTCGTGCGCGAGCTGCTGGCCGATGCGAAAGAGGGCGGCTGCCTCGCCGACATCCAGCGCCTCGCGGACCGGCTCGCCTGGTTCGGCGCATGGAACAGCCTCACGCTCACGCTGCTGAAGTACGGCTCGCCCGGCGTGCCCGATCTCTACCAGGGCAGCGAGCTCATCGAACTGAGCCTGGTCGATCCCGACAACCGGCGGCCGGTGGACTACGCGCTGCGGCAGCAGCAGCTCGATGGGCTGCATGCGATGGCCGACCAGGACGGGCTCGCCGCGCGCATCGGCGACCTGGCTGCTGCGCCGCACGATGGGCGCGCGAAGCTCTGGTTCATCTGGCGATTGCTGTCGCTCAGGGGCCGGCATCCGCTGCTGTTTCGCGAAGGCGGCTACGAGCCGCTGGTGGTCGAAGGGCCGATGGCGCGGCATGTCGTGGCGTTCGCGCGCCAGCATGAGGGGCAGACGCTGGTGATTGTTGCGGGCCGGTTGTTCGTCGGGCTATCGGCGGACGCCGCAGCAGCGCCAACGCTGCCGCCGGCCGCGGCTTGGAACGGCACGACGGTGCGGCTGCCCGAAGGGCTCGGCACGGCGGCGCTTGGCAACCTGCTGACCGGTGAATCCATTCCGGTCGATGCAGGTGCGCGCACGGTGCGGCTGGCCGACGCCTTCCGCCACATGCCGTGGGCGGCGCTGGTGATCGAAAGCGGTCCCTGATCAGCCCAGCACGCGCGGCACCAATTGCACGGTGAGCACGCCCAGCACGCCCTGCGCGGTGACGCAGTGCCACATCAGCGCCGTGTTGTCGAGCGTCGCACGGGCGGCGGGCTGCAGCCTGCCGGTCCATGAGCGCACGAGCACATAGCCGCCCATGAGCAGCAGAACCGCGACATGGAAGGCCTGGTAGCCGAGCAGCATGCCGACGCTCGCGCTCCAGGCCTCGTCGCGCGGATCGAGGCCGGCGCGCCAGTGGCCCGTGAGGTCGAAGCCGAATGCACAGGCGGCAGAGAGCATCGCAAGACCCGCGAGCCATCGCACGGTGCGCTGCGCGGTCGGCTGCAGTGGCCTTCGAACGGCCGCCGCCATGGCGGCCGAGCCCAGCAGCAGCAACACGCCGGAGGCCAACGGCCATTGCAGCGGCGGTAATGCAGCACCCGGCGGTGGGCACACCTCGGCGGCCATCGACAGGTGGATGTGCGTGAACAGGAACGACACGAAGATCGTCATGTCCACCGCGATCAGCACGATCACCGCCCACCACGAATGCGAAGCCGTGCCCGCGGCGTTCACCGGCAGGCGCACGCCGTGGCCCACGTCGGCGGTGGGGGTGGGCGGCGGCTGGTCGGACGCCCACAGCCACCAGAGGATGGCGACGATCGCGAGCAGCCCGAACGCGAATGCGAGCACCGCCTGCGAGACGGTCAGCAGCAGGAAGAATCCGGCCGTGCCCACGGCCGCGACGAACGGCGGCCAGCCATCGGTCGGCAGCCGCAGCAAGTGCAGCGGCCGTGCATCGCGCATGCTGGTGACCAGCGTTTCGCGCCCGCCGAAGACGGTGCCGGGCAGCCAGTGCCGTCCGGCCTCGACCTCTTCGGGCAGCGCCGGCTGGCGCCACAGCGGATAGAGCGAATCGACTTCGGGAATGCTGCGCACGCCGTAGTCGCGCGGCGGCAGCCATTCGAGCGTGCCCGCGCCCCAGGGATTGCCATGGTCCTTTTCGGGCCGGCGCAGCGTGCGCGCCGCGTCGATGAAGAACAGCAGCACGCCCGCCGCGAGCACGAAGGCGCCCACGGTCGACGCCATGTTGAGCCCGTTCCAGCCCAGGTCGCCCGGGTAGGTGTAGACGCGGCGCGGCATGCCCATGAGCCCCGCAATGTGCATCGGGAAGAACGCGAGGTTGAAGCCGCCGAACATCAGCCCGAACACCCAGCGGCCCCAGCGCTCCGAGAGGCGATGTCCGTTGAACACCGGCGCCCAGTAGTAGAAGCCCGCGAACACCGGAAACACCATGCCGCCGATCAGCACGTAGTGCAGGTGCGCGACGATGAAGTAGCTGTCGTGCGCCTGCCAGTCGAAGGGCAGCACCGCCACCATCACGCCGGTGAGCCCGCCCAGCACGAAGATGAAGTGAAAGCCCAGCAAGAAGAGGGTGGGCGCATCGAGCGTGACGCGCCCGCGCCAGAAGGTGGCGATCCAGGCGAACACCTGCAGCCCGCTCGGAATGGCCACCATGAAGCTCGCGGCCGACACCACCAGCATCGAGAGGTTGCCAAGACCGGTGGTGAACATGTGGTGCGCCCAAAGCAGGAAGCTCACCACGCCCACGCCGATGAGCGCCATCACCACCGCGCGGTGACCCACCAGCGGCGTGCGCGCGAGCGTGGCCACCATCACCGAGACCATGCCGGCCGCGGGCAGGAAGATGATGTAGACCTCCGGATGCCCGAAGAACCAGAACAGGTGCTGCCACAGCACCGGGTCGCCACCACGCGCGGCGATGAAGAAGGGCCAGTCGAAGGCGCGTTCGAGTTCCAGCAGCATGGTGGCCGCGATGACCGCGGGGAACGCGAACACGATCATCAGCGCGCTCACCAGCATCGCCCATGCGAACACCGGCATGCGCATGAGCGTCATGCCCGGCGCGCGCGTGAAGAGGATGCCGATGATCAGCTCGATGGCGCCCGCGATGGCCGAGATCTCGATGAAGCCGATGCCCAGCAGCCACCAGTCGGCGCCGCGTCCCGGCGAGAACTCCTTGCTGGTGAGCGGCGGGTACATGAACCAGCCGCCGTCGGGCGATTCGCCGAAGAAGATCGTGCAGAAGAAGGCCAGCCCACCGATTGCATAGGCCCAGAACGCGTAGGCCGAGAGCCGCGGAAACGGCAGGTCGCGCGCGCCGAGCATGCCCGGCAGCAGGTACACCGCAATCGCCTCCACGATCGGCACTGCGAAGAGAAACATCATCACGGTGCCGTGCATCGTGAAGAGTTGGTTGTAGGTCTGCGCGCCCACGAGGTCGTTGCCCGGCACAGCGAGCTGCGTGCGCATCACCAGCGCGAGGATGCCCGCCAGCACGAAGAAGACCATCGCGGTCACGATGTAGAAAACGCCGATGTGCGTGTTGTTGACCGCCGAGAGCAGGCGCCACCCGCGCGGCGCGCGCCACGCGCGTTCGAGCGCCTCGCGTTCGCCTTCGGGACGTTCGTGGCGTTGTTCGGCGGGCTGCGTCATTTCAGTTGCCCGAGGAAAGCCGCGATGGATTGCAGCGTGGCCGCGTCGATGCGCTCGCTCGACGAAGGCATGCGCGCGCCGGGCTTGAGCTGCTGTGTGTGGGCGACCCACGCGGCGAGGTTCTCGGCATCGTTGGGCACCGTGCCCGCGCCGAGATACAGCCGGCTGCCGACGTGCGTGAGGTCGGGGCCGAGGCGGCTTTCCTCGCTCACGCCGCGCACCGTGTGGCAGGCATTGCAGCGGTTCGCGAGGAAGGCTTCGTGGCCGCGTTCGATATCGGAAGAGGAAGAGGAAGAGGAAGAGGAAGAAGAGGAGGAGGGCGGCGCGGCTGGCTTCGCCTGTGCCGCGAGCCAAGCATCGAACTCGGCGGGCGTTTGCGCCACCACATGCAGCGCCATGCGCGCATGCTGCTCGCCGCAGTATTCGGCGCACTGCCCGCGGTACGTGCCGGGGCGGTCGGCCTGCAGCAGCAGGTGCTGCACGCGGCCGGGCAGCATGTCCATCTTGCCGCCGAGCGCCGGCACCCAGAAGCTGTGGATCACGTCGGCGCTGCCGAGGCCGAAGTACACCGGCCGGCCGACGGGAATGCGGATCTCGTTGGCGGTCGCGATCTCCGCGCCGGTCGCGGGGTCGCGGTAGCGCACCTCCCACCACCACATGTGCGCGGTGATGCCGACGATGAGCGCGTCCTTCGGCGGCACGGCCCGCCAGGTCGGCCGGTGCCATTCGCTGTACGCGAAGAGCGCGACCAGCACGACGCTGGGAAACACCACGCCGCCGCCGATGACCCAGAGCCGTGCATGCAGCGTGCCGTCGTGCCGGCGCGCCGCGAGCACCAGCAGCGCCATGACGCCAAGGAAGATCACCGCCGCGCCGCACACGAGCAGGCCGGTGACGCCGAGCAGCGTGTCGGCCACCGGCCCCGCGGCCTGCAATGCCGATTGCGATGGCGACGGTGCGGTGCTCATTCGAGCGCGAGCAGGTAGGCCGCCATGTCGCGCGCATCCTGCGGCGACACGCCCATGGCGGGCATCGCGGTGCCGGGTACCAGAGCGGCCGGCGCGACGATCCATTGCGCAAGCGTGTCGGGCCGGTTCGGCAGGTGGCCCGCGATGTAGCTGCGCCGACCGTAGGCGCTGAGCGGCGGGCCGACCGCGCCCTGTGCAATGGGCACGCCGGGAATCGCATGGCAGCTGCCGCACTGGTACTGCGCGAGCAGGCGCTGGCCCGCCACGCGCTGCGCGGAGGGCGCGCCGCCGTAGGGCAGGTCGCGTTCGCCGAGTTCGCAGCCGCTGGCCAGGGCTGCTAGCAACAGGGCGGCGAGTGCGGCAAAGGTGGCGGAGGGCGCGGCCATCCGCGGATTCTGCGAGCGCGAACGGGGCTTCCGCCGACACGGCATGCCCTGGTGCGCGTCGGACAATGCCGCCAAATGGGGACGCCCAAGACCATCCTCCTCACCGTCGCAACGCTCGGCCTGGCCGCGGCGGCCGGTGCGGCATGGATGGTGTGGGGCGGCGTCTACAACGTGGCCGCCACCGAGCAGCACACGCAGCCTGTCTACTCGCTGCTCGAGACGGCGATGCGGCAGTCGGTGCGCCTGCGGGCGCGCGGCATCGAGCCGCCGGACCTTGCCGACGCACAACGGGTGGCGCGCGGCGCGGGTTGCTTTCGCGACAAGTGCGTTCAGTGCCACGGTGCGCCGGGCGTGGCGCAGGGCGACATCGGCAAGAGCATGCAGCCGCTGCCGGGCCCGCTGGTCGATGCGCGGCAGCGCTGGAATGCGCGCGAGCTCTACTGGGTGACGAAGCACGGCATCAAGATGAGCGGCATGCCGGCATGGGAGTACCGGCTGTCCGATGAAGACCTGTGGGCCGTGGTCGCATTTCTGCAGCGGCTGCCCGACATGACGCCGCAGCAGTACGCAGAGGCGAGCGCGCCGATGCTGCCCGCCGGCCAGGGCGCGCCGGCCGCACCTTCATGCGGACCCGGCGTGCGCGCGGCTTCCGCGGAAAAGGGCGACGAGGTGCGGCGCGGCCAACGCGCGCTCTACCAGTACGCATGCAATGCGTGCCACACGATTCCCGGCATCACAAGTTCGTTTCCCAACGTCGGCCCGCCGCTGGACGGCATGGCGAAGCGCTCGCTGATCGGCGGCAAGCTCGCGAACACGCCCGACAACATGGTGCGATGGCTGCGCCACACGCGCGAGGTCGATCCGCTCACCGCGATGCCCGAGATGGGCGTGACCGAGCAGGACGCGCGGGACATCGCGGCCTACCTGGCCACGCTGGATTGACTGCATTCGGCAGCGCTCGGCACCACCTTCCCGTTGCGCCAACACGCTGACGCGCTGTCTGCCTACACCCGCGCGCGGGCGGAAGAGCGACTGTCCAGCGCATGACGCTGGCCGTGTTCATCGTGGAAGACGAACCGACGATCCAGGACAGCCTGAAGGTCGTGCTGGAGGGCTATCTGCGGGCGGAGATCGTCGGCACCGCGC
Source organism: Variovorax paradoxus EPS (assembly GCF_000184745.1). Taxonomy (NCBI): domain Bacteria; kingdom Pseudomonadati; phylum Pseudomonadota; class Betaproteobacteria; order Burkholderiales; family Comamonadaceae; genus Variovorax; species Variovorax paradoxus. Next base: position 3,254,880 of record NC_014931.1, read on the forward strand.
CCTCGGAAGCGGACGCCGTGGCGTGGCTGAAGGCGAACCGCGATGGCTGGCATCTGCTGGTGGTGGACCTGCTTCTGAAGCAGGGCAGTGGCCTCGGCGTGCTCGGGGCGCTGGCCGCCCTCGGGCCCAAATGCGGACTGGTGGTGGCGCTGACGAATGCGGCATCGGCGGACAACCGCGCGCAATGCCTCACCTTGGGCGCCGACGCGGTCTTCGACAAGGCCGCGGAGATCAACGAGTTCCTGGCGTTCTGTGCGGACGGGCTCGGCGAGAAAGCCTGAGCCACTTTTTCAGGACTTGTCGAGCAGGCGCGCGAGCAGCCCTTCGAGCTGCTGCGCATCGACCGGCTTGGTCAGGTGCGCGTAGAAGCCAGCCGCGAGGCTCGCGTCCCGGTCCGAGCCCTGGCCGTAACCTGTGACGGCGACCAGCGTGGGCGGATGCGGGACCTCGCGGCGAACCCGCAGGGCCACCTCGACGCCGCTGAATCCCGGCAGGCCGATGTCCAGCAGCACGAGGTCCGGCTGCTCGACCTTGATCGCCTCCACCGCCGAAGGGCCGTCGGCGGCCGTGCGTGTCACGTAGCCCAGGCTCTCGACAAGGAGGCACATCGTCTCGGCCGCGTCCTGGTTGTCGTCGACCACGAGGACCATCTTCCGGCTCTCGTTGCCGTCGATTTTTTTCTTTTCCAACGGCGCGGTCGCGCGGGGCAGGCGGACGACGAATTCCGCGCCGTCTCCCGGCGTGCCTTTGCTGAACGCGCTGACATCGCCGCCGTGCAGCGTCACCAGTTGCTGCACCAGCGTGAGGCCGAGCCCGAGCCCGCCCTGCGGCCGGGAAATTTCCTGCTCGCCCTGCGCGAACAGCATGAAGACGCGCGGCAACGCGGCGGACGGGATGCCGGGACCGTTGTCGCTCACGCTGACCTCCGCGTTGGCGCCCACCTCGCGCAGCCGCACCTCGATGCGGCCGCCGTCCGGCGTGAACTTGATGGCGTTGTTCAGCAGGTTGCAGACGACCTGGATCATGCGGGCGCGATCGCCGGTGATCCACGGGTCGGCGGAGGGCGAGTGGAAGACCAGGGCGTGCTGCTTGGCGTCGGCGGAGGGCCTCAGCATCTCGATCGACTCGTCGATCACGTCGCAAAGCCGCACGGGTTTCGATTCGAGATGGATCTTGCCGCTCGTGATGCGCCCGACGTCCAGCAGGTCGTCGACCAGCCGCGTGATCTGCTTGAGCTGGCGGCCGATGATGCTGCTCATGCGCGCCAGCGTCGCCGTGTCGGCGGCCGAGCCCAGGCGGTCCATGATGGCTACCGCGTTGGAGATCGGCGTGAGCGGATTGCGCAACTCGTGGCCGAGCATCGCCAGGAAGGTCGTGATGCGGCGGCCTTCGTCCTCCAGGGTGGAAATGCGCCGGCGCTCCGTGAGGTCGCGCGTGACCTTGGCAAAGCCGCGGTGGCGGCCGGTCTCGTCGAAGAGGGCGGTGATGATCACGCTGGCCCAGAACCGGCTGCCGTCCCTGCGCACGCGCCAACCCTCGTCCTCGAAGCGGCCGACTTCGCGCGCGGTCTTCAGCTCCTCGTCGGGAAAGCCGGTGGCGGCCACCTCGGGCGGATAGAACACCGAGAAGTGCTTGCCGATGATCTCGTGCGCCTCGTAGCCCTTGGTGGCCTTCGCGCCGGTGTTCCAGCTCACGATGTAGCCGCTGGGGTCGAGCATGAAGATCGCGTAGTCCTTCACGCCATCGACGATCAGCCGGAAGCGCTCCTCGCTGGCGCGAAGCAGCTCGTCCTGCTTCTGGCGAGCCGACAGGTCGCGGGTGATCTTGGAAAAGCCGCGCAGCTTGCCGTCCGGGCTCGTGAGGCGGGTGAGCACAAGACTCGACCAGAAACGCGTGCCGTCCTTGCGCAGGCGCCAGCCTTCTTCCTCGTACTGGCCCGTTCGGGTCGCGACTTCGAGTTCGTGCTGTGGCCAGTTTTTCTCCAGCAGCTCGGGGGGATAGAAGACGGAGAAGTGGCGCCCGATGACCTCGTGGGGTTCGTAGCCCTGGAGCTGCCTCGCGCCCGCGTTCCAGCTGAGCACGATGCCGGTGGGGTCGAGAAAGAAGATCGCGTAGTCGGTGATGGCATCGACCATCAGCCGGTAGTCGGCATCGGTGATCAGCCCGAGGTTCAGGGGAATGTTGAGATCGGGAGCGGTTTCGTCATCCCTCTTGCCTCGCGCGCCATCGGCCATTTTTTCTCAGGGGGTCTCGTTGGAAAGCCAAAGCGGCACAAAGCCACCGTCGAACGAGACGTTATTGCGTTTTGTCCTGGTCAGGTGTCGGACAAGGCCGCAGTACGCCATCGAGTAACTTTTCCCACCGATTCCCGTGGCTGGCAATGGGGTTTTGTAATCTAGTGTTTTTTTGTGCAACTGATGTTATATTTTTACCGAGGGATTATTAAAACTTAGGCATTCAATTTCCGGCGGCCGCGAGGCTTCCCATGGATGTTTCACCAACGGGAGCGCCTGAATTGCAGTCCACGCCGCAAGAAAGCCCTAATTTGGTGCACGCGAAGCCGGCGGCCGACTGGCTGCGCCGGGGATGCCGATGACCACGCCCGCGGCGTTCGCCGCACCCCCGCGGACGCGCCGTCCGCTGTTGAGCTACAGCGTCGATGGCCTGCCGGCCCGCGACGAACTGCTGTTCAAGTCCCTCGTGCGATTGCTGGACCACCGCACACACCAGCAATGGACCTGGCAGATCGAAGATGCCGACCTGCGCGTGGTGGGCGACCGGGTCCCGGCGACGGCGCTGGACGACGCGGCCGACCGTCCGGTCCCGCGGCTGACACTTGGAGAAACGCCGCCGCCGCATGGACCTTTCCTGCGGTTGCCGCTGCACGCAGACGCCCTCGAGGTCATGCTCAACCGCCTTGGCGCGATGGTGGTCCATGCCCGTGAGCTCGGCCTGCCTGGGTCTGCTCTCACGCCTGCTGCCCGCGACCACAGCGAGCGGGGCAGGGGCGCGCACTGCGAGGAATACCGCCTTTTGCGCTGGCCCGCGGCCGCACTGCTCGACACCCCCATGCGCATGAAGCTCGCCGCGCTGCTCGCGAGCCGCCCGGCTTCGCTCCATGCGCTGCAGCAGCGCTCGAACGCCGGCGCACAGGAGTGCGCGGACTTCATCGCGGCGCTCGAGCATGCAGGGTTCGTCGCACGCACTGGCCATGGCAACGCGGGCACAGGCTTCGCGGCCAGCCATGCGCCCGAATCGCTCTGGCCCGATTCGCAGTCATTCCAGGTCTCAGGGGCCTCCGGCGCGGACGCGCACCGCGCGCTCGCCCCGCCGCGCGCTGTCGTGGCGCCGGGCCTGCTCGCGCGCATCCGCAACCGCCTCGGGTTGCTGTCCTCCGGTTCGAAGGCCTGAAGCACGTGGAACACAAGATCCTTTTCACCGGCACCATGGGCGCCGGCAAGACCACCGCCATCGCCGCCGTGAGCGAGATTGCGCCGGTCCGCACCGAGGTTCGCAACAGCGATGCTTCGGTCGCCAAGGCCACCACCACGGTGGGCCTGGACTACGGCGAGCTCACGCTGGACAACGGCGAGAAGCTGCGCCTCTACGGCACGCCGGGGCAGATCCGCTTCGACTTCATGTGGCGAATCCTCGCGCGCGGCGCGCTCGGCCTGGTGATCCTGGTCGACAACAGCCGCCCCGATCCGCTGGCGGACCTGGAGGTCTATCTCGACGGCTTCGCCGAACTCATCGAGAAGACTGCCTGCGTCGTTGCGGTCGGGCGCATGGAGACCCATCCAGAGCCCGACCTCGACGCCTACGCCCGGCGCATGCAGGACAAGGGCGTGATGTGCCCCGTGCTCCCGGCCAACGTGACCGACCCGCAGCAGGTGGTGCAGCTGCTCGAGCTGCTGCTGATCCAGCTCGAAGCCTGAGCACGACACCGCCGCTGCTGCCGCTGTTCCTTCCTTCTCTTTTCCTTCCTCTGTTCCCCGCAACGCCGGACCCCAGCCACATGAACATCGCACCCCGCATCAAGGACGCCGCCGACACGGCCGTGGACACGCTCATGCGCGAGATCAAGGGCGTGAAGGCCGTCGTGATCGCGACCGAGGACGGCCTCGAGCTGGCCGCGCGCGCGGAGAACACCGCGCAGGTCGCACGCATGTCGGCCATCGCGAGCTCGTTGGCCGCGCTGGGTGCGGTGGCCGGCGTGGAAAGCGGGTTGGGGCAATGCGAGAACGTCGCGATAGAGACCGCGTCGGGCCACATCCTGATGCTGCAGGCCCGCCACGCCGAGGTCGACCTGATCGTGAGCGTGATCACAGGCAAGGATGCCGTGATCGGACAGGTCCTGTATCTCTCCAAGCTGGCGACGCTCGCGCTGCAGCGCGCCTGAACGCCGCGTCTTTTTTCCTTTTCACAAAACGGCCGGCGCTCATCACTCGCCCGGGCGGCGGCCGATCCCGAGGGCGATGGACTACGAAAGACTTTGATGGCAAATATCAAACAATCCATGGATGAACTGATGACGATCGACGGCGCGCTCTGCGCCGCGCTGGTCGACTCCGGCAGCGGCATGGTCCTGGGGCAGGTGGGTTCGGGCGTCGACCTGGAAGTGGCCGCCGCGGGCAACACCGAGGTCGTGCGCGCCAAGCTCAAGACCATGAAAGCGCTCGGCCTCAACGACGTGATCGAGGACATCCTGATCACGCTCGGACGCCAGTACCACATCATCCGGCCGATGAACAAGCACGAAGGCCTGTTCGTCTATCTGGTGCTCGACAAGTCGAAGTCGAACCTCGCACTCGCGCGTCGGAAGACACAGGAAGTGGAGCAAGGGCTGGCGGTCTGAGCTGATACAGCGACGGCGCGCTGCGGGCGAGCGGGCATTCATTCGGGCAGCCAGGCCGCCGGGGGATGCGGTGCCGCGGCGCGCCGATCGGGCAGGGCGGTCAGGCTCTCTGCGCGATTCGCAGGATGGCGTCGTAGATCTCGTTCTCCGCATCCACCGGATCGAACTCGCCCGCGGCGGCCGCAAACGACACGGCCTCGGCCGCACCCAGCATCGCGCGCATCGCTGCCGGCGCGATGGGGCGTTTCGCAAACGGCTGCAGCGCGTTGCGGCACTTCACCAGGAACTCGGCCTCGAGCTCCTTCTTCAAGGCATCGAGCTCGGGAGAGCCGGCCAGTGCGGCGCTCACACCGGGCATCTCGCGGCCCATCTCCATGACGCAGTTGACGTAGGCGGCGGCGATCACCTTCGCCACGGCGGGGAGCGATTTTCCCGACGCTCGCAGAGCCTCGTCCATGAGCGCGTGCTGCCGGCTGTCGTATTCCCCGTAAAGCACGCCGAGCAGGCCGGTGCGCGTGCCGAAATGGTCGTACACGACGGGCTTTGTCACCCCCGCGCGCTCCGCCAGGTAACCCAGCGTGAGCGCATCGGTTCCTTCGCTGCGCACGATGGCCCAGGCGACGTCCAGCAGCTGGCGGCCGCGCTCGTCCTTGGGAAGGCGTTTCCTGGTTGCGACTTGCATGACCGGTTCCATCTGCTTGCTTGACATCGTTAATCTACCAAAGGTAACCTACGAACAGTAGTTTAAACCGAACCACGAAAAAGGAACCGCCATGCATGCCCTCATCGTTGTCAGCCATCCCGATTCCCGGTCCCTCACGCACGCTGTCGCTCGCTCGTTCGCCGAGGGCGTCGAGGAATCGGGCAAGCACACCACCGAAATCGCCGACATCGCTGCGGAAGGCTTCCAGGCGGCCTTCAATCAGGCCGACCGCGCCGCCTATTTTCTCCAAAAGCCTTTGCCGCCGGACATCCTGCGCGAGCAGGAACGCATCGACCGGGCCGACGCGCTCGTGCTGGTCTATCCCGTGTACTGGTGGTCGTTCCCCGGCCAACTCAAGGGCTGGATCGACCGCGTGTTCTCCAACGGATGGGCGTATGACGAGGCGCCCGACGGCACGCTCGGAAAGCGGCTCGGCCGCCTGGCCGTCCACCTCATCGGCATCGGCGGCGCAGACGGGGGCACCTATGCGCGGCACGGCTACGACAAGGCCATGCGCACACAGATCGACCACGGCATCTTCGATTTCTGCGGCGCGCGCGTCGTCACCTCGGAGTTCCTGCTCGATGTGAACGGGCAAGCCGCGGCGTCTCATGTCGTCACTGCGCGAGCGCTGGGCGGCAATGCGTTTGCGAAGACGGCGCCGGGCGGCACCGATCTGTCCGAGGTCGTCGAAGAACTGCCAGGCTAAGGCGAGTCGAATTCGCTGCAGCGTCCTACAAAAAGCCCTGATTCGTCGCACTAGGTTGGAGGCTCCCTCGAACCCAACCGGACGACAAATACATGGCCAAACAACCCCGAGCGAGCGCGCCGCCTTCCGCCGCGCTCGACGCCGCCCGCTCCGCGGCACGCAACACCGACAGCGGTCCCGCCCATCCGGCGCCGCCCGCGGCAGGCAAGGGAGACATCCCCGCACAGAAGGCGATCGATACGCAGGCGCTCGCCGCGTCGATGCCCGCCAACCTCAACAAGCCGCTGGAGCACACGCCGCAGGCGCCGGTGGGCCAAAGCGCCAAGCCGCCATCGCGGCTTCCCACCGGCAGCACGCCCTCTGAATCGAATGCCTCGGCCAAGACCGGCTCGGTTGCGCCCGAAGGCATCAACGCCACCATCGGCACGCTGGACCGGGTGCGCGTTGATTCCGGCGGCCAGCGGCTCACCACCAACCAGGGCGTGCCGATCGCTGACAACCAGAACTCGCTGAAGGCGGGCGCGCGCGGCCCGGTGCTGCTCGAAGACTTCATCCTGCGCGAGAAGATCACGCACTTCGACCACGAGCGCATTCCCGAGCGCATCGTCCACGCCCGGGGCTCCGGCGCGCACGGCTTCTTCGAGTGCTACGAACCGCTCACCGAATACACGCGGGCTGCGCCCTTCCGCGAAGCCGGCAAGGTGACGCCGGTGTTCGTGCGCTTCTCCACGGTGGCCGGCGAGCGCGGCTCCAAGGACACGGCGCGCGACGTGCGCGGCTTCGCGGTCAAGTTCTATACCGACGAGGGCAACTGGGATCTGGTGGGCAACAACATGCCGGTGTTCTTCATCCAGGACGCGATGAAGTTCCCCGACCTCGTGCATGCCGTGAAGCCCGAGCCGCACCATGCGATGCCGCAGGCCGCCTCGGCGCACGACACCTTCTGGGACTTCGTCTCGCTGATGCCCGAATCCACCCACATGCTGATGTGGCAGATGAGCGACCGCGCCATTCCGCGCAGCTACCGGATGATGCAGGGCTTCGGCGTGCACACCTTCCGGCTCGTGAACGAGGCGGGCGAATCGGTGCTGGTGAAATTCCACTGGCAACCCAAGCTCGGCACGCATTCGCTGGTGTGGGACGAGGCCGTGAAGATCTCCGGCGCCGACCCAGACTACCACCGCCGCGATCTCTGGGAAGCCATCGACGCGGGCGAATACCCCGAGTGGGAACTGGGCCTGCAGATCTTCACGGAAGAGCAGGCCGCGCAGTTCAGCTTCGACATCCTCGATGCCACCAAGATCGTGCCCGAGGAACTGGTGCCGATCCGCATCGTCGGGCGCATGGTGCTGAACCGCAACCCCGACAACTTCTTTGCCGAGACCGAGCAGGTCGCGTTTTGCACGGCGCACGTGGTGCCGGGCATCGACTTCACCAACGATCCGCTGCTCGCGGGGCGCATCCATTCCTACGTCGACACGCAGATCACGCGCCTGGGCGGGCCGAACTTCCACGAGCTGCCGATCAACGCGCCCATTGCGCCGGTGCACAACAACCAGCGCGACGGCATGCACCGCCAGGCCATCCATCGCGGGCGCTCGGCCTACGAGCCGAACTCGCTGGGCGGCGGCTGTCCGTTCCAGGCCGGTGCGGCGCAGGGCTTCGAGAGCGTGGCGCGGCGGCTCGACGCGAAGGAGAGCAGCGACAAGGTGCGCGTCAAGCCCGAAAAATTTGCCGACCACTACACGCAGGCCACGCTCTTCTACGAAAGCCAGACGCCCGAGGAGCAGGCGCACATCGCCGCGGCCTTCCGCTTCGAGCTCTCGAAGGTGACGGTGCCCGCAGTGCGCGAACGCGTGGTGGCGAGCCTGTTGAACGCGTCGCCCGATCTCGCGGCGAAGGTGGCGAAAGGGCTCGGCATGGAACTGCCCCAGCCGCTGCCCAAGGTGCTGGAAACGCCGGCCGCGCCCGAGGTCGACCAATCGCCCGCGCTCTCGCTCATGGCGCGGCCGGGCGATGGCGGCATCCGCACGCGCAAGATCGCGATCCTCGTGGCCGACGGCGCGGAAGGCACGTCCATCGGCAAGCTGGTCACGGCGCTGGTGCAGGCGGGCGCGGTGCCGCGGCTGGTCGGACCGCGCCTGGGCACGTACCTCGGGATGGGCGGCGAGAAGATCGAGGCCGACGCCAGCATGGAGAACAGCCCCGGCTTTCTCTTCGATGCGCTGGTGCTGCCCGACGGCCTCGCGGCGGTGGAGGCGCTGGTCTCCGACGGCCACTCGATGGAGTTCGTGAAAGACCAGTACCGGCACTGCAAGACCATCCTTGCGCTCGGCGCATCGCAGGCGCTGCTCGCGGAGGCCGGCATTCCGATGAGCCTGCCCGACGGCTCGCACGACCCCGGCCTCATCCTTGCGGACGCCGCGCATGCCGACGACGCGGCCATCGATTTCATCGCCGCGGTGGGCATGCATCGCCATCTCGCGCGCGATTCCGATCCGCCGCGCGTTTAAGCACGGCCATCCGCACCATTGGCTGCATGCGCCCCGGCTTCTCACGGCCGGGGCCAGCGGACGCGTGCGGGGCCGACGAGGTCGGCCGCCGTGCCGTGTTGCTGTTTCCTACAGCCGCCCGCGCCGTCCACCGACCCGATGCAGTCCGCGAACTTCTAGGTTGAACAGCGTCGGGCAACCGCCCGGCACAACCATCCAAAGGAGATAACCATGAACCGCACCTCCAGCCTGCTTGCAGCCCTCGCACTCGGCGCCGCCGGCGTCGCTTTTGCCCAAGGCAATCCCCCCACCACCGCACCCGCGAATCCCGCCACGGCCGCAGGCCAGCAAAGCCCTGCGGGCGGTCCGATGGGGACCACCGGCACCACGCCGCAGAACACGTCGCCATCGGGGTCCACATCCTCGGGCTCCATGTCATCGGGGTCGTCGTCCTCGGGCTCGACCATGTCGCAAGGAACGCAAGGATCGCAAGGCAGCATGAGCACCGAGCCGCCCATGCGCCAGGCCCGCGCCGACCGCAACTGACCACCGCATGCGCTTGCCTTCACCTCCAACGGGCATCGCGGGCCACGGGCTCGCGATGCTTCTTGCCGGCACCTTTGCCGCGGCTTGCACCACCGCCGCGGCGGCGGAGCCCGATGCGCTCAGGCTCGCGAAGGCCGCCGTTGCAGCGGCCGACAACCAGGGCCAGGCCTTCGCAGTGGTCGACAAGAAAAACGCACGCGTCTTCGTCTTCGACGGCTCGGGAAAGCTGCGCGGCGATTCGCCCGTGTTGCTGGGGCTGGCGCACGGCGACGATTCCGTGCCGGGCATCGGCGAACGCAAGATGTCCGAGATCCGGCCCGACGAGCGCACCACGCCCGCGGGCCGCTTCGCGAGCGAGCCCGGCCGCAATCTCCAGGGCGAGGACATCGTGTGGATCGACTACGACGCCGCCGTCTCCATGCACCGCGTGCGCGCGACCAACAAGGCCGAGCGCCGCCTGGAGCGGCTTGCCACGCCCACCGTGGCCGACAACCGCATTTCCTACGGCTGCATCAACGTGCCGGCCGGCTTCTACGACACCCACATCCGGCCCGTGCTCGGCGGCCGCAAGGGCGTGGTCTACGTGCTGCCGGAGACCGCGCCGATGCAGGCGCGCTTCGGCTTCATGGGAGCGGGGTAGCGGCGGCAGTGACCCTGTGCTGCGCGGGGCCGGAAGGCGTGAGCACGACCTTGCGGCATTCCTCCTCGGCCTTCTCGAAGATCTCGTAGCCGCGCGCCGCGTCCTCGAGCGCCATGTGGTGCGTGATGATGACCTCGGGCTTCAATTGCCCAGCCTGGATGTGCTCGAGCAGCTTGGGCATGTGCTGCTGCGCATGCGTCTGGCCCATCTTGAAGGTGAGGCCCTTCTCGAACGCATCGCCGAACATGAAGCCGTGGATGAAGCCCGCGTACACGCCGGGCACGCTCACCACGCCGCCGCGCCGCGTGGCCGCGATGGCCTGGCGCAGCGCCTTGCCGCTGGAGCCTTCGAGCTTCAGGTCGGTGAGTACCGTTTCGACCGCGCTGCCCTTGGCCTCGAAGCCGACCGCGTCGATCGACGCATCGACACCGCGGAAATCGGTGCGCTCGACGATCGCGCCGGCAGGGTCGTCGATGTCTCTGAAGTTGATCGGATCGACGCCGTAGGTGGCCTGCGCAAACGCGAGCCGGTACGGGTGCTCGTCGACCATGAAGATGCGCTCGGCACCCAGCAAGCGCGCCGACGCGGCGGCCATCAGGCCCACGGGGCCGGCGCCGAAGATGGCCACGCTCGAGCCCGGACCCACGTTGCCGTTCACTACCGCCTGGTAGCCGGTCGGCAGGATGTCCGAGAGAAACAGCACCTGCTCGTCGGCCAGTCCGGGCGGAATCACGAGCGGGCCGGTGTTCGCCTTGGGCACGCGCACGTATTCGGCCTGGCCGCCGGGATAGCCGCCATACAGATGCGAGTAGCCGAAGAGGCCCGCGCCCGAGCGCAGGTTCTTCTTGTTGAGGATGGCGCCGCGCCCGGGGTTGGTGGTTTCGCAGGCGGCGAAGAGGGCCTTGGCGCAGAAGAAGCACTGGCCGCAGGCAATGGTGAAGGGCACCACCACGCGGTCGCCTTTCTGCACGCGCGTCACGGCCTTGCCGGTGTCCTCCACGATGCCCATGAACTCGTGGCCGAGGATGTCGCCCGATTCCATGTCGGGAATCTTGCCGCGATAGATGTGCAGGTCGGAGCCGCAGATGGCGGTGGCGGTCACGCGCAACACGATGTCCTCGTCCTCCTGGAGGATGGGGTCGGGCACCGTCTCCACGCGGACGTTTTTCGACGATTGGTAGGTGAGGGCTTTCATGCGGTTTCCTTTTTTTGGGGTGGTGATGCGCGCACGATTTGCGCGTGCGCGCGCCGCATGCGCGGGCACCGCGCCTGTCCACGGGTCGGACAATTTCCCGTTGTGGCGGCGCGGCGCTTGCGTTGCCCCTGGCTCACATTCCCGTCCGTCGCAGCTCGCCGGACGAGCGATGCGGGTGTCGAAAATTTCCCTCTTGAAATCCGCGATGGCCCGCCTATCTTTTCTTCCGTCGGAAATTGGTCGACCGAAAAAGGAGGTATTGAAATGACCATGAACTTGCTCAAGCAAATCGCCGGCTCCCGCCTGCCAGTCACGTTCTATCGCGACGAAGACATCGACGGTGTCAGGGTGCTTCGCGCTGCCGGCCTCGTCGTGGCGCTCGTGCCATCGCCCTCGAACCCGCTGTCGCTGTCGGGCTCTCCCTCGGCGGCCCAGGTGCTGGCGGTGACCCAGAAGGGACGCGAGGAACTGGCGAAATTCAGCTATCCGGAATCCCGACCGCCGCGCTGGCGGAACCGCTCCCCGCGGATCACCGCGTGGCGCCGCTCGAACGCCAGCGGCCCGCCGCGATCGGCCGATGCGCACACCTTGCCGCAATAGGCCCCGGCCCGAAACCAGTCTTTCTGATTCCAGATATTTGGAGGTTCCAACATGTACCGATCTTTCTTTCCACGCGACATGCTCGCCGAGATGGATCGCCTGCAGCGGGACATGCAGCAGGCATTCGACCTGGCACCCACCATCCGCGGCTTCGGCAGCAACGGATTTCCCGCACTGAACGTCGGCGCAACGCCGCAGGCCGTGGAGATCTATGCGTTTGCGCCCGGCGTCGATCCGGCCACGCTCGAAGTCAAACTCGAGCGCGGCCTGCTGACCATCGCGGGCGAGCGCAAGGGCGTGCTGCCGGCAGCCGAGGCGAAGGCGGCGGTGCACATCAACGAGCGCTTCGAGGGCGCGTTCCGCCGGATGCTCACGCTGCCCGACGATGCCGACCCGGAGGCGGTCGACGCCAAGCTGCGCGACGGCGTGCTGCGCATCACCATCCGCCGCCGCGCGTCGGCCCAGCCGCGCCGCATTTCCGTCCAGTGAGATCAAGGAGATGAACACCATGAGCAACGACATCCAGACCCAACGCGCCGGCGCGCCCGGTGCGCCCGAACAGGCCGACCGCAAGCAGGCGGCACCCCGCTATGGCAATGCGGCCTTGACGCCACCCGTGGACGTGGTCGAGGACGCGGGCGGCATCACCCTGTACGCTGACTTGCCCGGCGTTTCGCGTGAGAACCTGAACCTTCATGTCGAGGCGGAGACCTTGACCATCGAGGCGGAGTCGGCCTTGACCGTGCCCGATGGCTTGAAGACCAGCCATACCGAGGTCGGGCTCGGCCGCTTCCGTCGCGTGTTCACGCTCAGCAAGGAGCTGGACACCGAGAAGGTTTCGGCCGAACTCGCGCAAGGCGTGCTGACGCTGCGGATTCCCAAGGCCGAGCATGCCAAGCCGCGGAGGATCGAAGTCCAGGTCGCTTGAGCGGCCGGCCGCCGAGCGCCCTCGGCGGCATCCGGCAACCTTCGACGGCGGTGGTCCTTTTGGGCCGCCGCCGTCCTTGTCTCTATTTCTTCGGCGGCGCAAGCCCGCCGTTCTCCTGCACCGGTGCCGTGGCCCCGCCGGGCGGCAGGTTGCCCGGTCCCTTCTCGGGCTCCTTGAAGCCGAAGAAGAACAGCACCACCACGACGATGACCGCCAGGGAGCCCAGCAGCGTCCACATCAGGCGGCGGCCAACGTCGCCCTGCTTGTCGCGTTGTTTCGGGTTCATGCGCCGCCGCCTCGCGATTCGCGCGATTCCCGCGCGGCAAGCGCGCCGCGCCCGGCGGGCGTCAATGCCAGCACTTCGCCGAACTGGCCGTCGCGCGCGTCCGGCGGATAGAAGCGCGCCTCCACATGGCCTATGGCGGCCAGGCGGCGCAGGTGCCGCAACCGCGAGGGCGTGGTCACGAACATGGGAAGGCGGCGCGAGGCCAGCTTGGCGAGGTATCTGTGGGACATGGGGCAACTCCTTCAATTCCTTCGAGATGCCTGGCGGTTTTCAATGCGGCGCTTCTTTCGCCGGCATTCCGTGCGTGCGCCCCGAGTTGCCCGCGCGGTACAGCGCGCCCTCGGGGTCGCGCACCCGGGCGCTCTCGTCCTTTTGCTGCCGCTCGGCCTGCTTGGCCGACATGCGATCGGCCACGGAGGGCAGCACCTTGGAAAGCACGGTGTTCATCACCGCCATGCCGCCCACCTTCACATCGCGCCCGCCGCTCACTGCGGCCTTCAGGATCGCCTCGGCGACCTGCAGCGGATCGATCATCGGCGTGGGGAGCTTGGGCTCCTTGTCCATGTAGTTGCGCGCGTGCTCGGGGTAGGGCGTGTCGACGGCGGTGGGCTGGATCAGCGTCACCGTCACGCCGCTCTTGTCGACGTCTTCCAGCTCCACGCGCAGCGCGTCGGTGAAGCCCTTCACCGCATGCTTGGAGGCCGAGTACATGCCCTGCAGCGGAATCACCGCGTCGGACACTTCGCTGCCCACGTTCACCAGTGTGCCCTTCACGAGCTTGAGATAAGGCAGCGCGGCGAGCGATCCGTTCACCACGCCCCAGAAGTTGGTGTCGAACAGGCGGCGGCTGTCGGCCTCGCTCACCTCGTCGAGCCGGCCGTAGATGGAAATGCCCGCATCGTTCACCCAGGTGTCGATGCGTCCGAAGTGGCCGACCGCGAGCAACGCGACGCGATCGAGCTGCTCGCGGTCGGCCACGTCGGCCTCGGCCGCCACGGCATGGCCGCCCTGCGCCTTGATGTCTTCGGCAAGCGCGCGCAACACATCGCCGCTGCGCGCGACGAGCACGAGGCTCGCGCCCTGCTGCGCGGCGAGCTGGGCGGTGCAAAGGCCGATGCCGCTGGAGGCGCCGGTGATGACGATGACCTGCTGGTCGAGCGGTCGGTCTGGTCTGGACATGAAAAAGCTCCTTCGGTGAATTTCGCGATGGCTTCTTCCGGCAATCGGCGTTCCCGCGAGCCCTCGTCGAAGGACGGCATCCGCGCCAACAAATACAAACACTTCGGTGATGCACATGCGAGCGCTTCGACACGGTGCAGGCCTGTAGCAGGCACACGCCTTGCCGGCTACAGGCCGGGGCGCCAAGCCTCGCGGGCGGCAAGAAAGCCGCCGATGGCGCCTGTCCCATGCAACCCACAAGGAGCGACACCACCATGCTGGCCATGAACTACCGCGGGCCCTACCGCGTGCGCGCCGCGCACAAGGCCGAGCCCGAGATCGAGCATCCGGGCGACGCGATCGTGCGCGTCACGCGTTCGTGCATCTGCGGTTCCGATCTGCACCTCTATCACGGGCTGGTGCCCGACACGCGCGTGGGCACCACGTTCGGCCACGAGTTCACCGGCGTGGTCGAGGCGGTCGGCTCGGCGGTGCAGCACCTGAAGCCGGGCGACCATGTGCTGGTGCCGTTCAACATCTTTTGCGGCAATTGCTACTTCTGCCAGAAGGAGCTGTACAGCAACTGCCACGACACCAACCCCGAGGCCACCGCCGTCGGCGGCATCTACGGCTACTCGCACACGACCGGCGGCTACGACGGCGGGCAAGCCGAGTACGTGCGCGTGCCCATGGCCGACGTCGGCCCCACGGTCATCCCGCCCGACATGAACGTGGACGACGCGGTGTTGCTCACCGACGCGCTGCCCACCGGCTACCAGGCCGCGGAGATGGGCGACATCGAGGAGGGCGACACCGTCGTGATCTTCGGTGCGGGGCCGATCGGCATCTTTGCCGCCAAGTCGGCGTGGCTGCTGGGCGCGGGCCGCGTGATCGTGGTCGACCACATCGAGTACCGGCTCGACTTCGTGCGCCGCTACGCGCAGTGCGAGGTGGTCGATTTCAAGCAGGTCGGCGACATGGCGATCCACATCAAGAAGATGACCGATGGCCTCGGTGCCGACGTGTGCATCGACTGCGTGGGCTGCGAAGCCGCGGGCAGCTTCGCGCACACGCTGCTGGGCGTGAAGCTCAAGCTGCAGGGCGGCGCGGCGACCGTGCTGCACTGGTGCATCAACTCTGTCCGCAAGGGCGGGCGGGTGTCGATCGTGGGCGTGTACGGGCCGACCTTCAATGCGGTGCCGATCGGCAACGCGCTCAACAAGGGGCTCACGCTGCGCATGAACCAGGCGAGCGTGAAGCGGCACCTGCCGCGGCTCATCGAACACATCCAGGCGGGGCGCATCCGGCCGAGCGAAATCATCACGCACCGCATCGACCTGCGCGACGTGGCCGATGCCTACCACCTGTTCTCCAGCAAGCTGGACAACTGCATCAAGACGGTGCTGGTGCCGCCTTCGGCGCTTGCCGGTTGACGGCCCGCCAACGACCGGCTGAAGGCCGGGATGCCACCCTCATTGGAGCGATCCGCATGATCATCACAGACGCACAACAGAACCCGCCGCGCAGCCAAGCCGAGCGCCATGCGCACATCGTCGGCTGGGGCGCCGACCTCGACCACGCCCATCGGCCGGCCTACCCGATGGAGCGCACGCCGCCGCGGCTGCCGCATGCGGTGCCGCCGCCCGAGCAGCAGCATTCGCATGCCGAGGTGCTGGTGTCCACCGAGCGCCCGCGCATCACGCCGATCTACGGCACCACGCTGCCGCCCAAGGGCCTGAGCGGCTGGCTGCGCCGCCAGGCCTTCAGGCACTCCGAGAACGACCTGCGCCACTGGATGATGCTGCTGCTGGCCGACCGGGTGAACATGGGCGAAGGCCTCATCGAAGACCTCTCGCGCGGCCATGTGCCCAACCTCTATGCCGAGATGGGCGGGCGCGCGGAGCTCAAGCACAACCCGATGGGCGCGGCGCGCAAGGCCGCGATCGGCATTGCGGCCTTGGCACTGATCGCTATCGCGCTGAAGAGACGGCGCTGAAGGGAAGAGGGCGGGCGCGGTTACCGCGAGAGGCCGACCGCGGCCATCAGGAAGCGGAACACCACCGCCACCACGAACATCACGCAGACGCTCGCGAGCCAGATGCCCGCGAGCCAGCCGAGGCGCCGCCGCCAGGTGCGCGGGGAGCGTGGCGGGCGCGCGGAGGCTTCAGTGGTATCCGTCGCCATGCCGCACCTTGCCGCGAAACACCCAGTAGCTCCAGGCCGTGTACATGAGGATGACCGGAATGATCAGCAGCGCGCCCACCAGCGCGAAGCCCAGGCTCTGCGGCGGCCCGGCCGCCTGCCAGATCGAGATGTCGGGCGGAATCACGTTCGGCCAGAGGCTGATGCCCAGGCCCGTGTAGCCGAGGAAGAGCAGCGCGAGCGTCAGCACGAAGGGCGCGGCATGGCCGTCGCCGCGCAGCGTGTGCACCAGCCGCCAGGTGACCACGCCCACCAGCAGCGGCACCGGCAAGAAGTACAGCAGGTTCGGCAGCGTGAACCAGCGGCGCGAGATGGCCTCGTGCGCGAGCGGCGTCCACACGCTCAGCACGCCGATCACCGCGAGCATCGCCCACACCAGCGGGCGCGCAAGCGCGCGCATGCGCTGCTGCAGTTCGCCTTCGGTCTTCATCACGAGCCAGGTGGCACCGAGCAGTGCGTACGCGGCGACCAGCGCGAGGCCGGTGAAGATAGAGAAGGGCGAGACCCAGTCGAACGGACCACCCGAGAAGTTGCCGTCGACCACCTTCAGCCCGTTGAGAAACGCGCCCAGCGTCACGCCCTGGAAGAAGGTGGCGGTGAACGAACCGCCGATGAACGCCGCGTCCCACCAGCGGCGCTTGCCCGCGCGCGCCTTGAAGCGGAACTCGAAGGCCACGCCGCGGAAAACGAGCCCGACCAGCATGAGGATGAGCGGCAGGTAGAACGCGCTCAAGATCACCGCATAGGCCAGCGGAAACGCCGCCAGCAGGCCCGCGCCGCCGAGCACCAGCCAGGTCTCGTTGCCGTCCCACACGGGCGCGACGGTGTTCATCATCACGTCGCGGTCTTCCTTGGCGGGCACGAACGGAAAGAGGATGCCGATGCCCAGGTCGAAGCCATCCATCACCACGTACATCATGATCCCGAAGAGGATGATCACGGCCCAGATCAGGGGAAGGTCAATGCCCATGGCCAGCCTCCGGTGCGGCGAGATCGCCTTCCGCATCCACGCCTTCGCGCGCGGCCGACAGCGGCCGCATCGGGTGGCGCGGCTCGCCCGGCCCGCCATGCACGGGCGCCTCGGGCGGTTCGTGGTCGTCGTCGGGCGGACCCTTGGCGATCAGCCGCAAACCATACGCAGTGCCGGCACCGAACACCGCGAGGTAGACCAGCACGAACAGCGCGAGCGTGAAGCCGACCTGCGACGCCGAATGCTGCGGCGAGACCGCGTCCGCGGTGCGCATGAGGCCGTACACCACCCAGGGCTGACGACCGATCTCGGTCGTGTACCAGCCCGCGAGAATCGCCACCAACCCGGCCGGCGACAGCAGCAGCGCGAAGCGCAGGAAGAGCCGGTTCGAAAAGACGCGCTCGCGCCTTCGCAGCCACAGGCCCCAGAACGCGAGCGCGATCATCAGCACGCCCAGGCCGACCATGAGGCGGAAGGTCCAGAACACGATGGTGGAGTTCGGCCGGTCCTCGGGCGGAAAGTCCTTCAAGGCCGGGATCTGCCCGTCCCAGCTGTGCGCCAGCAGCAGGCTGCCGGCACGCGGAATCTCGATGGCGTAGCGCGTCGTCTCGGCGGCCATGTCGGGCCAGCCGAACAGGATGAGCGGCACGCCTTCGCCCTCGGGCGTGCGCTCCCAGTGGCCTTCGATGGCAGCGAGCTTGGCCGGCTGGTGCTCCATGGTGTTGAGGCCGTGCTGGTCGCCGATGAGCGCCTGTATCGGCGCGGCCACCAGCAGCATCCACAGCGCCATCGAGAGCATCGTGCGAACCCGCGTGTTGTCGCGTCCGCGCAGCAGGTGCCAGGCCGCCGCGCCGCCGACCATCAGCGCGGTCGCGATGTACGAAGCGACGACGGTGTGCGCAAGGCGGTAGGGGAACGACGGGTTGAAGATCACCCGCAGCCAGTCGACCGGCACCACCCGGCCGTCGATGATCTCGTGGCCCTGCGGCGTCTGCATCCAGCTGTTGGACGCGAGGATCCAGGTGGCCGATATCAGCGTGCCGATCGCCACGGCCAGCGTCGAGACGAAATGCAGCCCCGGCCCGACGCGGTCGCGCCCGAAGAGCATCACGCCCAGAAAACCGGCTTCGAGAAAGAACGCGGTGAGCACCTCGTAGGCGAGCAGCGGCCCGGTCACGCCGCCCGCGAAGCGCGAGAAGTTGCTCCAGTTGGTGCCGAACTGGTAGGCCATGACGAGGCCCGACACCACGCCCATGCCGAAGGCGACCGCGAACACCTTGATCCAGAACTGGTAGAGGTCGATGTAGACCTTGCGCCCGGTGCGCAGCCACAGGCCCTCCAGCACCGCGAGGTAGCTCGCGAGCCCGATCGTGAGCGCCGGAAAGACGATGTGGAACGAGATCGTGAAACCGAACTGGATGCGCGCCAGCGTGAGGGAGTCCATGGCTTGTGCGTTTTCGTTGGTTGCGGCGCATCGGTTCTGTGCCTGACGTCATTGGACGCCTGCCTGCGGCATTTGGGAATAGGACAGTTCGCCCTTGGACATTTCGTCCTGCCTGTTCTGTCCCGGCGGGAAGGGCGACGCACTCAGGCGGCGCGCGCGTCGCCGGCCCGCATGCCGACGCGCCGCTCCGACCATCGTTCGTCGAGCCATGACACGGCGAGCGCGTGGTAGGCCGCGCGGTGTTGCTCCGCCGAAAGCTCATGGTCGGCGCCGGGCAGCACCCGACGGGTCAGCGACCTCGCATTGCCGAACGCCTCCGCGTAGTTCTCGATCACCTCGCACGGAATGACCTCGTCGCATCCGGATTCGAGCAGCAGCACGTCGCCGCGGAAGGCCGCGCAGCAGGCGAGCGCGCGGTTCTCGCCGGGGCGGATGCGCAGGCGCCGGTAGCGTTGCAGCGCATCGCTGTCGAGCTCTTCCTTCGGCCGGGTCCAGTCTTCGTCGGGGTAGAGGGCCGGCGACCGGAGCGCGAGCCAGGCTGGAGAGCGGCTGGCGGTGAGCATCGCGGCCTCGTAGGCGCCATAGCTGAAGCCGAGCACGCCGATGGCCTCGGCATCGGCGCCCGGCGTTTCGGCCAGCGCGTCGTAGTCCTTCAGCACTTGCGCGAGGCTGTCCGCGCGGCTCTCCGACTTGCGCTCGGCACGGTCCCAGTCGGCATCGGGAATGCCGGCCCTGCGGCAATGCCAGCCGCGCGGCTCCAGCACCGCGCGAAGCCGTTCGTACTGCGGCTTGCCGTGGTCGTTCCAGCCGGGGCAGACGAGCAGCGACGGATGCGCGGGCGCCATGGGCGTGCTATTTCGTGCTTCCGGGTTTCAGGAAGCCGGGTGCGTTCTCGCCCTTGCCGGGTTGGGTTTCGGGGTCGTCGCTGCGGTCGGCGCCGTCCGGATCGGGCGAGGGCGTCTCGAGGTCTTCGGTCCGGACCTGGGCCTCGTCAGGGCGAACCGGGGAGGGCGAGGTGGCAGGCTTGGCATCGGTGGGCATGGCTTCTCCTTGTGGGGAAATCTTGAGGGCACGATGCACAGGGCCACGGCCGCCGGTTGTAGGCATCGGGCGCACGGCCCGGTGCGAAGCCGCCTTGTCGCCGCGCTTGCGGCACGGCAAGACGGGCGCCGATCTTCACGCCGCCGGCGCAGCCCCGCCGTCGACATCGCGATCGCCGGCCTGCATCGTCACCTTGTTCTGGATGACGGCCAGCAGCTCTTCCGGATCGAAGGGCTTGATGAAGTGCGCGTCGAAGCCCGCGGCCTTCGCGCGTTCCTTGTCGGCTTCCTGCCCCCAGCCCGTGGCCGCGAGAAGAAATGCCTGCTGCCCCCACGTCGTGCGGCGCACCGCCTGTGCCACTTCGTAGCCGGTGAGCTTGGGCATGCCGATGTCCAGGATGAGCACCGACGGCTGCACCGCATGCGCCACGGCCAGCGCCTGGGCGCCGTCGGTGGCGACGTGCACGCGGTGGCCTTCCATGCGCAGCAGCTCGGCCAGCAGCGTGACCGCGCTCACGTTGTCGTCGGCCACCACGATGCTGAGCGAAGCGGCGGCCGCGCCGGCGGGCAGCGCGCTACCGGCCGCGGGAACGTCCGCGGCGTTCCCCGTGGGCAGCCGCACCACGAAACGGCTGCCTTTTCCGAGGCCCTCGCTCTCGGCCACGATGGTTCCACCGTGCGCCGTGACGATCGCCCGCGCGAGTGCAAGGCCGATGCCCAGGCCGCCCTCGGGCCGGTGCAGCACCGTGTCTTCCTGCGAGAACATCTCGAAGATGCGTTCCAGCGAGCCGGGTTTCAGGCCCATGCCGTTGTCGCTCACCACGAACTCGCAGGCATCGCTGCCGGCGGCGGACGCAGTGATGCCGATGAGCCCGCCCACCGGCGTGTACTTCGCGGCATTCGTCAGCAGGTTGGCGATGACCTGCGCAAGCCGCACCGGGTCGGCCTCCAGCGCGAGGTGCTCCTCGACCTGCACCGTCGTCTTGTGCTTGCGGCTGCGCAGCAGCGGCCCGGCGTTCTGCAGCGCGAGCTCGACCGCCGCGCGCGCCTGCACGCGCTCCTTCTTCATGTTCAGGCGGCCGCTCTTGATGCGGCTGGTGTCCAGCAGGTCGTCCAGCAGCCGCGACATCTGGTGCACCTGCGAGCGGATCAGCTCGGCGGTGCGGTGGGTGGATGCATCGGGCGCACGCTTGAGCAACTGCGCAGCCAGGCCGATGGGCGCGAGCGGGTTGCGCAACTCGTGCGCCAGCACCGCGAGAAATTCGTCCTTGCGGTGGTCGGCCTCCTGCAGTTCGAGCGCCTGCACGCGAAGCTCGTGTTCCATGCGTTTTCGCTCGGACGATTCCTGCAGCACGCCCAGGATGCCCACCACGCGCCCCGCGTCGTCGGTCTGCGGGGTGCCCCACACCGCCAGCCAGCGCTGCGGCGCCGTGCCGGCCAGCCGGTATTCCTCACGATAGGTTTCGCCGCTCTGCAGGCTCGCCTCGACGGCGCGCACGGTGCGTTCGCGGTCGTCCTCGTGGATCAGCAGGGCCAGCTCGCGCCAGGTGATCGGCGCCGCCGGAATGCCGAAGAGCGCAGCCGCGCGCGGCGAGAGCGTCACCAGGTCGGTGGCCGAGCTCCAACTCCAGTCGCCCATCTGCGCGGCGGCCAGCGCGATGCCCAGGCGCTCGTTGGTGAGCTGCAGCGCGTGTTGCGTGCGGGTGCGCAGCAGGCTCTCCCAGCAGCGGCTGCCCACCATCTGCACCAGTTCGATGTCGCTCTCGTGCCATTGCCGGGGCGTTCGCTGGTGCACCGCCATGGCCGCGACGAAGCGGCCGTCCTTGTGCAGCGGAATGCAGATGACGGCCTGGATCGCGGTGAGCCGGTAGGCGTCCAGGTCCATGCCGGCGGCGCGCGGGTCGGTGTCGATGTCGTGCACCACGTAGGGCTCGTTGGCACGCATGAGGCGAAGGCAATCGGCGCCGAACTGCGAGAAGCTGTAGCGGCCCACGATGGAATCCACGCCCTGGCTGTAGTCGCCGGTGAGGGTGAAGTGGTCCTCGTCGGTATCGACCTCGGCGTAGGCGCAGCGGTTCACGCCCATGTGCGTTCCGAGCAGGCGCGCGGTGAGCTGCATCACCTCGGCCGGGTCGCTCAGCGACTGCGTCGCCTTAGCAAGGCTGTCCAGAAATTCGATCTGTAGGTCGGGACCCGGGCGTGCCGCCGCGGCGCCCCTTTCGGCAGACTGACGGGGCGGGACTGCATCAAGGGTCACGGCATGGCCTCGAAAGCTCGGAAAAGAAGAGAAAACTCAAGCGGGGCGGGGCGTTCCCACTGTTGAGTCGGGACTGTCGCCGCCGTCGACATCGCGACCCTGTCAGCGAACTTCGCTCGCCGGGGGCGGCGGAGTTCCCGCGCCCGCGTGCGCCATCTGCCCATGCCGCCACCTGTGCGCATGGGCCGGTGACTGACACCGCATCCCATGACTTGCCGACCCTGCCAGCGGTCATCGGTGCCAGGGTTGGGGCGATGTCGAACCCACTCGACCTGCCACTCGACCCGCATATGCCGCGGCTCGCGCAGCGCCCCCGTTCCGCCACGGCACTGGCCCTCGGAGCGGCCGCGCTGACGCTGTGCGCGGCCACCGCGTCCAGCACGCTCGTTCAATGGGCGCGCGTGCGCAACGCGTTGCGCGCGGGGCCCGGGAAGCAGGCCGAGGCGCACGATGCGCCGGAGCCCGCATCGACGCCCTCGATGCGCCTCCTGCTGGTGGGCGACAGCGCTGCGCTCGGCGTGGGGGCCGACGGCCCGCGGCATTCGCTCGCCGGCCTCATCGCGGCCGACTTTCCCGATGCAGAGGTGCGCAACCTCGCCCGCAGCGGCGCGATGCTCACTGACGTGCATGCGCAATTGCAGGCGGCCGGCACCGGCTTCGACGTGGCCGTGATCGTTGCAGGCGGCAACGACATCCTGCGCCGCCGCCGCATGGCGCAGATCGCGCGCGACGCCGATGCCGTCATGGCCGACCTCGCACCGCGTGCGCGGACGGTCGTGTGGCTGGGCGTCGCGAACATGGGCCTGGCGCCGCTGTTCGTGCCGCCCTGGTCATGGTGGGTCAGCGCGCGGGTGCGCCGGGCGCGCCCGCTGTTCGCCGCCGCCGCGCTGCGCCATGGCGTCTGCTACCTGGACTTCTTCCGGGAAGCGCGCGACGACGTGTTCTCGCGCGACCCGCTGCGCTATTTCGCCGCCGACGGCATCCATCCGAGCAGCAGCACCTACCGCCACTGCTACGAGGTGCTGCGCGGCAAGCTCGATTGAAGCGAAGGATTCACGGCGTCTCCTGTCCCTGCGCCTGCATGCGCCACAAGCTCGCATACACGCCGTCGCGCGCAATGAGCACGCCCGGCGGCCCGTCCTCGACGATGCGCCCGTCCACCAGCACGATGATCCGGTCGAATGCCGCGACCGTCGAAAGCCGGTGCGCCACCGCCACCACGGTGCGCCCGAGCATCAGGCGCGCGAGCGCGGCCTGGATTTCCGCCTCCGAGCGGCTGTCCAGCGCCGAGGTGGCCTCGTCCAGCAGCAGCACCGGCGCGTTCTTGAGCATTGCGCGCGCAATGCTGATGCGCTGGCGCTGCCCGCCCGAGAGCCGCGCGCCGCGCTCGCCGACCACGGTGTCGTAGCCCTGCGGCAGCGCCATGATGAAGTCGTGGCACAGCGCCTCGCGCGCCGCCGCATGCACCTGTGCATCGCTAGCGCCGGGGTTGCCGTAGCGCAGGTTCTCCAATATCGAGCGGTGCAGCAGCGTGATGTCCTGCGGCACCACGCCGATGGCATCGCGCAGGCTGTCCTGCCGCACGCTCGATACATCGACGCCATCCACGGTGACCGTGCCTCGCGTCGGGTCCATCACCCGGCCGACGAGCCGCACGAAGGTCGACTTGCCCGCGCCCGAAGGGCCGACCACGCCCAGCCGCTGCCCGGCCGGGATGAAGAGGTCCAGGTGCTCGAACACCGGCCGGCCGTCGTCGTAGGCGAAGTGCACGTCGTGAAAGGCGATGGCGCCGGGGCCCGGCACGAAGGGCGCCGCATCCGGCCGGTCGGCCACCTCGTGCGGCACCGCCACCACCTTCAGCATCTCGGCGATCACGCCGAAGTGCTGCGACGCATCGACCAGCGACAGCGCCAGCTCGCGCGAGCCGTGCAGGATGCGGAAGGTGAGGGCGCTGATGAGCACCACGTCGCCCGCCTCGTTGAGCCCCGCGCGCCAGGCTTCCACCGCCCAGATCAGCATGGCGCCCGCCATGAGCCAGAGGCACAGGTCGTGGAAGGCGCGCGCCTTCTCCAGGTAGAGCCAGCTGCGCCGCTGCGCGCGGGCCTCCAGCCCGAAGGCTTCGCGCAGCCGCCGGTGCTCGCGCTCGCGCGCGGAAAAAGCCATCACCGTGAAGATGTTGGCCACCACGTCCACCAGCTCGCCGCCTACCTGCGAGGCGCGTTCGGCAAAGGCCTGCTGCAGCGGCCGCGCGCGGCGCCCGAACGCGAACATGAAGGCCGCCACCAACCCCACGAAGCCGATGAGCGTGAGCGCCATGCGCACGTCGATCGTGCAGAGCACCACCACCGCGCCTACAAAATCGACGCAAGGCGGCAGGATCTTCCAGATCAGCGTGCCGAAGATCGCGCCCGTCGCACCGGCGGTGGCGGTCACGCGGTTGCCGAGCGAGCCGGCGAGGTGGCGCGAGAAGTAGTCCAGCGAATGGCCCGAGAGGTGCCTGAAGAGATCGAGCCGCACGTCCACGCCGCTGTTCACCACGGTGATGCAGCCCAGCCATCCGCTCAGGCGCCACAGGGCGCTTTCGGCGGCGATGAGCACGATGAAGAGCGCGAGCCAGTTCCAGATGGCACGCGAACTTCGGTCGTTGTCGGCCATCGTGTCCACGATGAGCTTCATGCCGTACTGCACGCCCACCGAGCAGGCAGCGGCCGCCACGATGAGCGCAAGCAACCCGCCGAACGCCACGGGGCGCCGGCGCACGTAGTGCCAGAGAAAGGGAGTCGGCCGGTCGGGCAGCGGGTCGGCGCCCGCTGCCGGTTTGGCGCTCAGGCGGCCACCGCCACGTCGGGCGGTACGGCGTTCGCTTCGGCGTTGCGCTGCAGCGCCGCTTCGGCGGCCTTGCGGCCGGCAACGAAGGCGTGGTCGGAGTTGTAGTAGGCCCATTCGCTGTAGCGCCCGGCCAAGAGGATGCCGGCTGCCGCGAGCCAGTTGCGGATGGTCTCCACATGCGCCGCGCGCGCATGGTCGTACACCACGTAGGCGCAGGGCATGTCGACCTGGTTGGCGCAGACGATCGCATCGTCGGCGCGCAGCAGCCCCACGCGCACCGCGTCGTCGATGCAGCGCCGCACGAGCGCGTCGTCCTCGGCCGGCAGCGGCTTGGCGGGCGAGTAGGTGATCTCGCAGGTCAGGCCGAAGCCGCCCGGCGCATTGCAGTGCGGGCTCGCGTTGCCCTGCACGAAGATGCGGTGGAACACCGTGTCTTCGGGGTAGTAGATCCAGTGCTTGTCGGTGATGTCTTCGCGGCCCACGCCCAGATTCACGCAGCGCACCGACACATGGCGCAGCTGGCGCGCCGCCTCGCGCACGAAAGCCGGCGCCTCCGCGCCGATGGCCTCCACCAGCCGAGGCAGCGGCATGGTGCTGATGAGCGTCTGGAAGCCGACCGTGCGCCCGTCCTCGAAGGTGACGGTCTTGCGCGAGGGCGACACCGCGGCGACTCGCGTGCCCAGCGAGAGCGGGCCTTCGAGCAGCGGCAAGAAGCCGTTCATCAGCGCCTGGAACCCGCCGCGCAGCGGATAGCCGAAGCGCGCGTTGGGGCCGATGGGCTTGCGCACCGGCTGCAGCGCGCCGTCGATCATTTCCTCCAGGTCGGGCAGCGGCACGCGGCCGCCGAGCCAGGAGGTTTCCATCTCGCTCAGTGGCACCGCCCAGAGCTTGCGGTTGTACGGAATGGCGAAGTGCCTGGCGACGCCGTCGCCCCAGACCTGGTAGATGAACTCCTCGAAATTGCGTGGGGCTGCCGGCGGCGCGAGCGCGGGCGCGGGAGTCGGTGCGGGTACGGACGCAGCAGCAGGCGCCGGCGCGGCGGCGCGCGACGGCCCGGTCGGCGACACGCGCAGCGCCGGCTTGCCCAGGCTGCCGAAGCGCGCCTCGATGGCGCCGACCAGGCACTCCTTGAGCACATCGGGCGGCAGGCCGTGCAGCGCCGACTGGAACGGATAGCGCGTGTACACCGACTTGCTGTAGATCCACGCCTCGCGGTCCTGCCAGTGCAGGTTGTCGCCCAGCAGCCGCTCGTACAGCGCCAGCACCCACGGGTCGGTGGAGAACATGATGTGGCCCGCATGGTCGAAGGTGAAGCCGCGGTCCTCCACCGAGCGGCACCAGCCGCCCACGGTGTCGTGCTGCTCCACCAGCAGCGCCTCGCGCCCCGCATGCAGCGCCGCCGCGAGGCCCGTGGGCCCCGCGCCGAGGATCACGATCGGGTGGCTCGACGCGCTCGCGCCGCCGGACTCGTTCATCGCCGGGCGGCCCGCCATGCCCTGCGTCTGCGAAAGTGCGCGTGCCTGCGATGCGCGGCGCGGGCCTTTCTTCTCGGCGGTGCGCGCCATCAACGCCGCCATCTGCTGCGCGGTACGGTCCCACGAGGTCGATTGCAGGATGGCCTCGCGCGCGGCAGCTTGGCGGGCGCGGCCTTCCTCATCGAGTGCGAGCATGTTCTCGCAGGCCCGCACGAAGGCATCGGCATCGCCGGCGATGCCGACCACGCCCGCATACGGACCGACCACGTCCCGGATCGGCGTGCTCACGATCGGCTTGCCCGCGGCCATGTATTCGAGCGTCTTCGTCGGGCTGATGAAGCGCGTGGCTTCGTTCAGCGCAAAGGGCATGAGGCACACGTCCCAGCCCGCGATGAGCTCCGGCAGTTCCTGGTAGCCGCGCTGGCCCAGCCAGTGGATGTTGGGTCGCCGCGGCAGCTCGGCCGCGTCGATCTTCACCACCGGGCCCACGGCCACCACCTGCCAGTCGGGATGCGCATCGGCCAGCGCGGCGAAGAGCGACAGGTCGATGCGCTCGTCGATCACGCCGCAGTAGCCGAGCCGCGGATGCGGAATGGCCGCTTGTGCCGGATGGTCGCCGTTCGCCGGCTGGGCGAAGTGCGCCGCATCCACGCTGCTCGGAAAGCAGTGCGTCTCGGGATGGCGCTCGCGCTTGGATTCGTACAGGCTCTGCCCGCCGGTGAACACGAGGTCGGCCATGTGGAACAGCGCGCTTTCGCGCTGCAGCAATTGGCGCGGCGCATGCCGGAAGGCAGAGAGTTCGTCCATGCAGTCGTACACCACGCCGACGGGATCGAGGCCCGCGGCCAGCGGCATCGCCATCGGCGTGTAGAACCAGAGCCAGTAGTCGCGGATGCCGGCCTCCTGCAGGTAGTCGGCGAGCAGCATCTGCAACTGCGGGATGTGGTCGTCGTGAAAGCCGGCGGCACTGCCGGCCAGGTGCGGGCGAAGCACCGTCACGCCGTCGCAAGGCGAGAGTTTCTCGAGCGCCGCATGCGCCGCGCCCGGCACCGGTTCCTCGACGAACACCACCTGGAAATCTTGTGCGAGGCGCGAGAGCAGCTGTTGCGGGCGCTGGTAGACGAAGTCCCAGCGCAGGTGGGAAAAGACGATCAGTGTGGGAGTCATGGGGCTTCCTGGAGAGTGGGTCGGTGAAAAGGTGGAGGGGAATCGGGTGTCGGGTGCGGCCATGGCCGCAGAGGCCTGCCCATGTGCGTGTGCGTGCGGTGCGTCGAGGAGCGTTTGCCAGTGCCGCAGCCTCCGCAGCGAGGGTTGGTGGATCTGCCGTGCGCCGGTGCGCCGGTCGACGTCCCAGAGGCCGCTGCGGTGCCAGCAGTGCGCGTCTTCCCAGTCGGGCCGGTCGATCAGCGGATACAGGCAGATGCCCTCCAGCGGCACGCCCGCGGCCCGGCAGCGCAGCGCGGCACCAGCCACTTCGTCGAGCCACTGCGCGCGGCCGTCGCCCACGTGGCCGGTCTCCGCAATGAAGAGCGGCCGCCGGTAGCGTTGCCAGGCCTCGGCCATCATCTGGGCGAAGTCGCGCCGCCGCGGGTCGCGCAAATGCCAGTAGAGGCGCTCGTCGGTCGGGTGCTGCCACTGGTTGCCGTGGTAGTAGTTGAGGCCCAGCACATCGAGGTAGCGGGGGGCGCCGCCGAGCGAGGGCTCCAGCCTGCCGCACAGCATGTCCCACGCCTGGTATTGCTGGTCGACGAGCGCGCGGGCCTCGGCGGTCCAGTCGGGTCGGTCGGCCGCGGGCACCACGTGGATCAGCGGGTCGGTGTGCACGATGCGCGCGTCGGGCCAGGTGGCCCACAGCGCATCGGTGCCGCGCAGCGCGGCGCGCACGAGGTTGCACTTGAGTTCGTAGCCGCGCGCAGATGCCTCGGCGCCAGCGTGCCGGAACGGATGAATCAAGGAGGTGCTGGTCGCGGCCCAACTCAGGAACGAGATTTCGTTCACTGGCTGGAAGAAGAACGGCCCGTCGCCAAGGTCCGCCGCATCGCGCAGCGCGTGCGCCACGTCGCCGCAGAAATCGGCGAATCGCTGCGGAAAGTCGGCGGCGAAAAGGTCCACCCCGTCGGGCACGCCGTAGTGATGAAGCGTCCAGATCACCTGCAGCCCGTGGCTCGCGGCGAGCCGTGCGGTGTGCACGAGTTCGCCGCGCGCGGCCGGCGGGCTCTTGCTTGCGAACGCGCGCCAGCCGATGCTCTCGCGGATGGTGCGGATGCCCAGGCCCGCGAGCAGCGCATAGTCTTCCTCGCGCCGCTGCGCATGGCCGTTGGCGGCATTCATCGCCACCTGTTCGCCGCGGCTGTTGAGGTGGTCGGCGCCTTCGTAGCCACCCATCCAGAAAGACCGGAACAGCGGCGCGGCGGCGGAGTCGGGAGCAGGGGTCAAGAGGCGCTTTCCATGAAGAGGTCAGAGCCTCAGGGCAAGGGCGATGCCTGAACCTCGCCCGTGAAGCGGAGGCTTTCGCTGGCGCTGTTGCGTGCGACTCTTGCGGCAATCCGTGCCGGTGCCGTGCGAAGCGTTCTGCAAAAGCTGCGGCAACCCGCACCGGGAACGTCGCTTGCCGTTCCTCGCGCATCCCTAACTGGAGATGCAATGACGCTCAACATCCTCGTGACCGGCGGTGCCGGATTCATCGGCAGCCACACCTGCGTGGCGCTCGTCGAAGCGGGGTTCACGCCCCTGGTGGTCGACAACCTCTGCAACGCCGATGCGGATGCGCTCGTGCGCGCGGCAGAGGTCACGCGCAGCCGGCAGCCGCTCGTGTTCTGGCGCGGCGACGTGCGCGACGGCGCGCTGCTCGACAGGATCTTCGCCACGTACCCCGTGCATGCGGTGGTGCACTTCGCGGGGCTCAAGTCGGTCGGCGAATCGGTGGCGCAACCCATCGGCTACTACGACTGCAACGTGCAGGGCTCGCTCAGCCTCGTGTCGGCCATGCAGCGGGCCGGCGTGCACCGGCTCATCTTCTCGTCGTCGGCCACCGTCTACGGGCAGCCCGAGCGCTCGCCCGTGTGCGAGACCGCCGCGCTGCAGCCTTGCAGCCCGTATGGCCAGTCGAAGCTGTTCGTCGAGCGTTTGCTGACAGACCTCGCGCATGCGGATGCGCGCTGGCGCATCGCCTCGCTGCGCTACTTCAATCCCGCGGGCGCGCATCCGAGCGGCCTGCTGGGCGAGCGCACCTCGGGCACGCCGAACAACCTTGTGCCGGTGCTGTGCAAGGTCGCATCGAGCGCGAGCGAAAAGCTCACGGTGCACGGCGGCGACTACCCGACGCCCGACGGCACCTGCGTGCGCGACTACGTGCATGTGATGGACGTGGCCGAAGGGCACATCGCCGCGCTGCGCCACCTCGAAGCCGGCGCGGGCGCATCGACCTTCAACCTCGGCGTGGGACGGGGCACCTCGGTGCTCGAACTCGTCCGTGCCTTCGCAAGCGCCTGCGGCATGGAGGTGCGCCATGCGATCGGGCCGCGGCGCGCCGGCGATGCGGCCGCCTACTGGGCTGACGTGGAGCGGATGCGAACGGCCACCGGCTGGATCGCGCGGCGCACGATTGCCGACATCTGCGGCGATGCCTGGCGCTGGCAGCAAAGCCAGCAGCCCGCGCTGGCCGCCGCGGCCTGACACCGCTGCATGCCGCGCGCTAGCAGGGGCGGCCGCTTCCCGGGTGGCTTTCCTGCAGGAAGCGCTGCAGCTTTTCGGACGCGACGCGCTTGAGGCGCTGCACTTCCTCCATCTCGGCCTCGCGCTGCATCGAGGGCATCGCAAGGTGCAGGCCGAGGCTCAAGCGGAAGTCGGCCTCGGCGGCCCTGCAATGCGCTTCCTTCCAGGCGAGGAATGCGGTGTCGTCCTTGCGCTCACTCATGGTGCCTGCGTGGGTAGCCTGCCATGGCCGGCCTGCGGCAAGCGGCGTTCCCGTGCGTCGGCGCTCCTTTGTCTTTCGCCGCCGGGCGGCGGCTCAGGACTCGCGCTGCGACTTCTCCGTCCGGCTCCGATCGCCATAGGGCGAACTTCCCTGGTTGTCCGTCTCGCCCACGCCTGCATCGCCGGGGCGGGTGCCCTCGGGTTTGTTGCGTTGGGTCAGCGCCGGACCGTCATTCGGGCCGACAGGCTCGTTGCGTTCGGCAGGCGTTTTCTGGAACTGCTTCATGGCCTTCTGCGCGGGCAGTTGGCCTGTGTTGGAAGGGTCGTCGGAAGTGGGCTTGCTGCTCATGGATGCTCCAGGTGAGATGTGTGCAATGTGGCTTCACGCTAGCCAACCCCGCGCGGGCGCCGTGTAGGAGGTCGCGCTTTCGAGCTCGCAGTCTCCGGACGATCGCTCCACGGAGCCATAGGGCGCACCCGCGCGCGAGCGCAGGCAACTTGAAAAAAGGCGGACCGGCGGTCCGCTTTTTTTTGTGCCGTGCTCAGTGCACCCGCGGTGCGAGCCGCATCGGCATGCTCAGGCCGTACAGGCCGGCGAGTCCGACCAGCACGTAGACGATGCGGCTGGCCATCGACATCTCTCCGAAGAGGGCGGCCACGAGGTCGAAGCCGAAGGCGCCGACAAGGCCCCAGTTGATGGCGCCGACGATCATCAGGATCAAGGCGATCCAATCGGCAATGCCGAGGGCGCGGGCCTCGGTCGTCGCGTTGCTGCGCAAGGTGGTGCTCATAAATTTCTCCTGGGTGGGGTGGTGGTCGAAAAGGCCTGGTGGAACGCCGCCAGACCGACGCATGCTCTAGGCAGATGACACCCGCTGCGTAGGAAGAGCGCTGATGCGCTCGTCGGTCCTGCATGCGATGCGCCGCGCCGTCCGTAGGCACGCGCGTTGCTCCGCCGTCTGCACACCAATGCAGAGGAGACCGCCATGAACACCGCCGCCTGTCTGTCGCAGCTTGCAAAAGGGCCGCTGCCCCACGTCGAAGACAACCCCGAGCGGGTCGCGATGCTGCAGACGATGCAGCGCATGGGACACATCCGCGCGCATACCGAGCAGCGCGAGGGGCGAACGGTCGTGGTCGTCGAGGCGCTGACGCCCCTGGGTCGCAAGATCGAGAGCTGCCTGGACGGCGGCGTGCCCCGCCGTCTCACGACCGCGTTCTGGGCTTTCAAGGTTCAGGAGACCGTGCCGCGCGAGCCGACGAAGCTCGCCGGGCTTGCATGAAAGCGCGCCATCGCAGGTAAAACTTGCGGCAGCGATGCCCGCACGGGTTGCCGGTCAGCGCGGCGGCTGTGGGAGGCGGGCCTGCAGCGCGCCGGTGAGTTGACGCAACCGACGCTCCAGGCGCTCACGGTCCGCTGCATCCGCGGTGTCGCGCGACGCAAGGCTTGCATGGCCGAGCTGGAAGGCCGGATAGGCGACCGAATAGACGTCGAGCAGCGCGGCGTCCACCTGGCAACCGCGCGCAGCCAGAGCCTGCAGCAACTCCCCGAGTTCATCGTCGCCGAGCGCGAATTCGATTCGCGCACCGGCCACGTCCCAGGCCACGTCCTGGCAGCCGACGAGGTCGTGGCCGGCGTGGTGGTCGATGGCGTCGGTCTTCAGCAGGCGGACGCCGTCGTCGAGCCATTCCCAAGGCTGCAGGCGGCTGTCGGTGCGCACCGGGCGCACGCTCGCCTGCAGCCGTGCGGCCGCGGCGAGATGCCGTTCCCAGGGCGCATCCGATCCGGCGCCGAGCGCTTCGACGGTGTTGTGCCGGCCCATGTCGCACAGCGCGCGCAATGAAGCCCCGCCGCTCTGCGGCATGGCCAATGTGCGTGCGCGGAATGCGAGGTAGTCGGCGACGCGCGCGAGCAGCCGCGTGCGCAAAGCCGGCTCATGCAGCCGCTCTTGCGAGAGCGGCCTCATGCCGCCATGCCAGCGTTCGATGAGAAAGCCGTGGCAGGCCCCCGCGACCTCGGGGCAGAAACCCGCGCGGGCCAACGCCTCGGCGCATGCGATCCGCTCTTCCGCGCGATGGCCGAGGCCCGCGAACTTGACGAGCCAGGTGCCGCTCTCGGCCTCTGCGAGGAACTTGCGCCGCTCCTGCCAGGGATGGACCGGCGGCCACGATGCCATGGCCATGCGGTGCGCCTGGCGCCAGCCGCCGCCATCGATTGCGCGAAGCGGTGCGCGCAACGATCCCACGCACGCCTCCACCCAGGTCTGCAACCGGTGCGCAGGCTCGGCGGCATTCAGGATCACCGCATCGAAATCCGCCGCATGCGAAGTGGCCTGCGCCCACAGCGCACGCACCTGCGGGCTCGCCTCTGCACCGGGGCCGCGCGCGTGCGCCGTGAGCAGGTGGATGCGCTGCGGCGCCACGCCTTCCTCTTCGCGCAGCAGCCGGATCACCGCCGCCATCGAGGAGCCCGAGAGGCCCGGCCCTTCATCGACGATGGCGTGGTGCAGCGAAGGTTCGGTGCGCGGCGCGGCGCGCCATGCCACCCGGCGCCCGAAGGGATGGCCCACCGGCCGCAGCGTGACCGGCCGCGGATCGCCGAGCGCCGCGGCCGCGATGGCGGCGAGGCTGGTGCCGATGCTGCGGAGGCCAATCACCCGCCACGGCCCGGCACCGAGCCGGCATGCGGCCGCGAGATAGCACTCGGGATAAAGCGCATAGAACGCATAGCCCTCGGGCTGCCGCACCTCGATGTCCATGGCCGGCAGGTGCGCCGCCCAGCCTTCGATCGACGGCATGCGCGAAGGGAGCGCACCGCGCAAACCGCTGTGCCAGGAGTGCGCGCACAGGCGCGCGAGCATCAGTGCGATGGCCATGGCCGCGTCCACCTCCTGCGCGGGCGCGTCGTGTTCGCCGTTCGCGTGGAAGCGCGCATCGGCGATGCCCTGGGCAAGCTCGCCGGCCTCGATGAGCGCGGCGACCAGACATGCATGGCGCCCGATGCCGGGCGGCGAGCCCTGCGCCTGCGCCAGCATCGTGCGCAGCCGGTCGAGCTTGCACGCGACGGTTTCGCGCTGCGTGGCATCGCCGAAGACCAGCATCTCAGCCGGTCCGCAGGTGCCGGTAGGCGATGGCCTGGAAGGCGTCGAAGTCGGGCACGCGCCATGCGGTGCGCAGCCGCGTGCGGTGCCGTTCGAGCCAGCCGCACCAGCAGGCGAACTGCTCGGGCGAGGGCGACACCAGCGCGCGCCGCGTCTTCATGCGCTCCAGCGCATCGAGCGGCGTGTCGCCCCGGCTCACCATCACGCAGAGCGCAAGCGTGGCCGAGCGGCCGATGCCGTGCTCGCAGTGGATGAGCACCCGCTCCCCGCGGTTGATCCATTCGCAGGCGAAGGCCACGCCGTCGTCCAGGTGCGCCGGCGCCACGCCGCACATGTCGGGCGTGGGCAGGTGCAGCAGCGCGATGCCGTGGCGGCGCATGAGCACCTCGTCGTCCTGTGCTTCGCCGCGCAGGTCGACCACCGCGCGGATGCTGTGCTCGGTCGCCAGGCGCTCGGCATGCGCCGCGGGAAAGCTGCCGCCCACCGCGAGCTGCGGCGTGATCCAGCTGAAGTTGGGTGTCCAGGTGTCCATCGATGGTGTGTTCGTCGCAGGCAAACGGGATGCCCGCGTGCGCGCCGCGCCTCTGTGTTGCGCCGATGCCGCGCTCATCAATGCGAACCCGAGCGCGCGAAGGCACCGTCCTGCTTGCCGCGAGATTTTTTTCTGCTAGGTTTTTTCCATCGCGGCACAACTGCAACGCAGATGCGGTTTTGCCGGCGCAACGAATGCATCGCAACCTCTTGTCCAGGCATTGTTCTTCATGAAAATCTCGGTACTCGGCACCGGCTATGTCGGCCTCGTCACAGGCAGCTGCCTCGCGGAAATCGGCAACGAAGTGGTCTGCTTCGATGTGGACGAGCGCAAGGTCGACATCCTTCGCTCGGGCGGCGTCCCGATCCACGAGGACGGGCTGCCCCAGCTCATCGAGCGCAACGTGCGCACCGGCCGGCTGCACTTCACCACCGACGTGGCGCGCGCGGTGCACCACGGCGACCTGATCTTCATCGCCGCGGGCACGCCGCCCGGCGAAGACGGCAGCGCCGACCTGCAGTACGTGCTCGCGGCGGGCCGCAGCATCGGGCGGCACATGCAGGGCTTCAAGGTGGTGGTCGAGAAATCCACCGTGCCGGTGGGCACCGCCGGCAAGCTGCGCGCGGCCATCGAGGAAGAACTCTCGAAGCGCCGCAGCGACGGCGACCATGCCGCGGGCAGCGGCCTGCTCGCGCTGCCGGTGGCCCTCGTGTCGAACCCGGAGTTTCTGAAGGAGGGCGCGGCGGTGGACGATTTCATGCGGCCCGACCGCATCGTCGTCGGCACCGAACCCGGCGAAGCGGGCCAGCAGGCGCGCGAGGTGATGACGCGGCTGTATGCGCCGTTCAATCGCCAGCGCGACCGCATGATCCACATGGACGTGAAGGCCGCGGAGTTCACCAAGTACGCCGCCAACGCGATGCTGGCCACGCGCATCAGCTTCATGAACGAACTCGCCAACCTCGCGGAGAAGGTCGGCGTCGACATCGAGCAGGTGCGCCGCGGCGTCGGCTCGGACCCGCGCATCGGCTACAGCTTTCTCTATGCGGGCCTGGGCTATGGCGGCAGTTGTTTCCCGAAGGACGTGCAGGCGCTGGTGCACACCGCGGCCGTGCACGGCCAGCGCCTGAAGGTGCTGGAGGCGGTGCGCGCTGTCAACGATGCGCAGAAGCACGTGCTGGTCGACAAGATCGTGCAGCGCTTCGGCCAGGACCTGCGCGGCCGGCGCTTCGGCGTGTGGGGCCTGGCCTTCAAGCCCGACACCGACGACATGCGCGAGGCGCCCAGCCGCGTGGTGGTGAAGGCGCTGCTGCAGCGCGGCGCCGAGGTGGTGGCGCACGACCCGGTGGCGATGGCGCAGGCCCGCGAGGCGCTCGCCGGCGACCTCGACGGCATGCCCGAGCTGCTTGCGCGGCTGCGCTATGTCGATGCCCCGATGGAGGCGGTGGCCGACGCCGATGCGCTGGTGATCCTCACCGACTGGAAGGTCTTCAAGAGCCCGAGCTTCAGCGCGCTCAAGGCGGCGCTGCGCCAGCCGGTGATCTTCGACGGCCGCAACCTCTACGAGCCCGAGATCCGCACCCAGGGTTTCGACTACCTGGCCATCGGCCGCTGACGCGACGCACACACCCGGCCTCACTCGCAACACACACCAACAAGAAGGAGCAAACACCATGCGTCTCTACAACAACCAACGCCGCGTGCTGGTCACCGGCGGCGCAGGCTTCCTCGGCAGCCACCTGTGCGAACGCCTGCTCGCACGCGGCCACGAGGTGCTGTGCGCCGACAACTTCTTCACCGGCACGCGCCGCAACATCGAGCACCTGCTGGGCGACCCGCGCTTCGAGCTCATGCGCCACGACGTGACGCTGCCGCTGTATGTGGAGGTCGACCAGATCTACAACCTCGCATGTCCCGCCTCGCCGGTGCACTACCAGCACGATCCGGTGCAGACCACCAAGACCAGCGTGCACGGCGCGATCAACATGCTGGGCCTGGCCAAGCGGGTGCATGCGCGCATCCTGCAGGCCTCGACCAGCGAGGTGTACGGCGACCCCGACGTGCATCCGCAGCCCGAAAGCTACTGGGGCAAGGTCAACCCCATCGGCGTGCGCAGCTGCTACGACGAAGGCAAGCGCTGCGCCGAGACGCTCTTCTTCGACTACCACCGCCAGCACGGCGTGGACATCCGCGTGGCGCGCATCTTCAACACCTACGGCCCGCGCATGCATCCGCGCGACGGGCGCGTGGTGTCGAACTTCATCGTGCAGGCGCTGCGCGGCGACCCGATCACCGTGTACGGCGACGGCCTGCAGACGCGCAGCTTCTGTTTCGTGGACGACCTCGTCGAAGGGCTGCTGCGGTTCATGGAGGCGGAGCCGGGCGCACCCGGGCCGGTGAACATCGGCAACCCCGGCGAATTCACCGTGCGCGAACTGGCCGAGGAGGTGATCCGCCTGACCGGCTCGACCTCGCGCATCGCGTTTGCGCCGCTGCCTTCGGACGACCCGATGCAGCGCCGCCCCGACGTGCGCCTGGCGCGCTCGATGTTCGGCTGGGAGCCGCACATCCAGCTGCAGGAGGGCCTTCGCAAGACCATCGACTACTTCGATGGCCTGCTCTCGGCCGGCGAGCTGCCGCCCGCTCAGCGCAGCGCAAGGCGCTCGGGTGTCGTGCCGGCTGCCTCGACCGGCGGCGCCACGGTGCATGCGCCGCTGGACGCATAGCGCCGCACCATCCGCGCGCAGAACTCAGCGAACTCTTCGGGCAACTGCGGCGGGCTCGTGTGGTGCGGCGCGATGCCGCGGTGCTCGGGCGTGAAGCAGAAGGTGAGCGTCACGTCGAAGCCTTCGAGCGCGCGCATCTGGCGGTCGAACCAGCGGTCGGCATCGGGGCGGAAGCTGTCGGCCCAGCTGAGGCCCGTGCGCAGGCGCCGCACACCGAGCTGGTTCAGCCAGCGCACCGCGTCGTCGAGCCGGTGGTCCTCGAAGTGGAACCACTGGCAGATGCCGAACTCAGGCGTGAAGGCCGCAAACTGGTCGCAGGCCAGCTTGGGCGTGCCGTCCTCGCGCAGCAGGCCCATGTGGAAGTGGCGGTAGTAGCTCGAGCCCTCGGCCTCGCGGTGCCGCGTGGTCGCGGGCCAGGCCGCGGGCAGGTCGTAGAGCGAATACCAGAAGATGCGAGGCACGCGGCCCATCAGCAGTTGCGCTGTGCGGCGCAGGCCGAACTCCTGCACCTCCTCGGCGCCGAAGGTCGACACGCCCACCTCGGTCACCCACACCGGCAGGTGCGTGACCGCCTCGATCTCGGCAATGCGTTGCGGCCATTCGTCGATCGGCCAATGGTTCCAGTCGAGCGGAAAGCCGTGCACCGCCACCGCATCGAGCCCGTCGAGCACGCCGCGATCGCGCAGGCTGGCCATGAACACCGCATCGATCGGCGAGATGCCGCCCAGCACCTGCGTGAGCGTGCTGTTCTCCGCGCGCACCGCGGCGGAGGCGAGCGTCACCATGCGCGCGTAGGCCGACCAGTCGGGGTCGAGCTCCAGGTCCCAGTGCGACTTGTTGTTGGGTTCGTTCCAGAACTTGACGGCTTCGATCATGCGACCTTGCTCCTGCGGCGGGCATGGGCGGCGGGTGCGACGGTGGCAGCCGGACGGCCCGAGGCCGCACCCTGGCCGGCCGCATCGCCGCGGATGAAGGCCTCGACCAGCTCGCGCGCCTCGTCATCGGTGAACTGCTGCGGCGGCGACTTCATGAAGTAGCTCGACGGCGCAAGCACCGCGCCGCCGATGCCGCGGTCGAGCGCGAGCTTCGCGCAGCGCACCGCATCGATCACCACGCCCGCGGAGTTGGGCGAGTCCCACACCTCCAGCTTGACCTCGCACTGCAGCGGCACGTTGCCGAAGGTGGTGCCCTCCATGCGGATATAGCACCACTTGCGGTCGTCCAGCCACGGCACATGGTCGCTCGGACCCACGTGCACATCGCTCGCGCGCATCGGGTGGCCGAGCTGGCTGGTCACCGCCTGGGTCTTGGAGATCTTCTTGGAGAGCAGCCGCTCGCGCTCCAGCATGTTGAGGAAGTCGGTGTTGCCGCCGAAGTTCAGCTGGTAGGTGCGGTCCAGCCGCACGCCGCGCTTGCGGAAGAGGTCGGTGAGGATGCGGTGCACGATGGTCGCGCCCACCTGCGACTTGATGTCGTCGCCGATCACCGGCAGGCCGCGCTGTGCAAAGCGCTGCTCCCACGCGGGGCGGGAAGCGATGAACACCGGCACGCAGTTGACGAAGGCGCAGCCCGCCTCGATGACCTGCCCGGCATACCACTCGGTGGCCTTTTGCGAACCGACCGGCAGGTAGGAGACCACCACGTCGGTGCCGGTGTCGCGCAGGATCTTCGCCACGTTGCCCGCCTTGCCGCGTGCGACAGGCACCACGTTCTTCAGGTACGCGCCGATGCCGTCGTGCAGCGCGCCGCGCTGCACCGTGACGCCGAGCGGCGGCACGTCGGCGAAGCGCATCGTGTTGTTGGGGGCGGTGTAGATGGCTTCGCCGAGGTCGCGGCCCACCTTCTCTGCATGCACATCGAAGGCGGCGCTGAACTCGATGTCGCCGGGGTGGTAGCCAGCGAGATCGGGGTGCATCAGGCCCGGAATGAAGTCGGTGCCCTTGGCATCGCCGTAGAAGTGAACGCCCTGCACGAGGGACGAGGCGCAGTTGCCCACACCGATGATCGCGACGCGTATCTTGCTCATGTTGAAGACCCTTGGTGATGCCGCGGCGCGGAGCGCGCGGCGTGGTGCCGTGGAGAAAAAAGGAAGCTTTGTTCCTTGGCAATCTACGCGCCTGCGCGCACAAATCCGGCACTGATGCAAAGACCCAACTCAGCCGTGGCGTAACAGGGAAAAGGACCTACACACAGGTAAGTACCTTCGCACATGCGTGCTCGATGACGGCTGCGAATTTGAAGCTTCGCCGCCGTCACAACGACTCGTTTTTCTTCCGATGGCCACGACGGCGAACTCAAAGCACGAAGGGGTTCCATGTCTCAGCACATTCTCATCACCGGCGGGGCCGGTTTCATCGGCTCGCACCTTGCGGACGAGCTGCTCTCCCATGGCTACCGCGTCCGCGTTCTGGACAACCTCGCGCCGCAGGTGCACGGCGAAGACGCGAAGCGGCCCGACTACCTGGAGCCCGACGTCGAGCTGGTGACCGGCGACGTGTGCGATCCCGCGGCGGTGCGCAACGCGCTGCGCGGCATCGACGCGGTCTACCACCTGGCGTCGGCCGTGGGCGTGGGGCAGAGCATGTACGAAGTGGCGCACTACACGCGGGTGAACAACCTCGGGACCGCGGTGCTGATGGAAGCGCTGATCGAGCGGCCGGTCAAGCGCCTGGTGGTCGCATCGAGCATGAGCCTCTACGGCGAAGGCCTCTACCGCACCGCCGGCGGCGAGCTGCGCACGGTGCAGGAGCGCAGCCTGGAGCAACTGCGCCGAGGCGACTGGGAATGGCGCGACGAAGACGGCATCGCGCTGCAGCCCGCGCCCACGCCCGAGGACAAGGCGCCCGCGCTCGCCTCGGTGTATGCGCTGTCCAAGTTCGACCAGGAGCGCATGGGCCTCATGACCGGCCGCGCCTACGGCATTCCGACGGTGGCGCTGCGCTTCTTCAACGCCTACGGGCCGCGCCAGGCGCTCTCGAATCCCTACACCGGCGTGCTCGCGATCTTCGCGGCGCGCCTGCTCAACGACAGCCCGCCGAAGATCTTCGAGGACGGACACCAGCAGCGCGACTTCGTGAGCGTGTACGACATCGCGCGCGCCTGCCGCCTCGCGCTGGAAATGCCCGCCGCCGCGGGCGAGGTCTTCAACGTCGGCAGCGGCGAGGCGCGCAGCGTGCGCGACATCGCGCAGCGCGTGGCGCAGGCCGTCGGCAAGGAGCACCTCGCGCCCGAGATCACCGGCAAGTACCGCGTCGGCGACATCCGCCATTGCTATGCCGACATCGCCAAGGCGCGCAAGGTGCTCGGCTACACGCCGCGCGTGACGCTGGAGGACGGCCTGGCCGAACTCGCCGCCTGGCTCGAAGGCCAGGCCGCCGTGGACCGCGTGGCGCAGGCCAGCGCCGAACTCACCGCACGCGGGCTCGCCATATGAACGGCCGCGATGCAATCGACTCGGCGGCGGCTTCGCGGCGGCGTGCGCTGAACGGCGGCGGGCGCGCCACGCTCATCACCGGCGGCGCCGGCTTCGTGGGCGCGAACCTGGCGCACCGGCTCTTGTCCGAAGGGCAGCGCGTGCTGGTGTTCGACAACCTCTCGCGGCCCGGCGTGGAACGCAACTTGGCGTGGCTGCAGCAGACGCATCCGCACGGCCTGGACGTGATGGTGGCCGACGTGCGCGATGCCGACGCGGTCGAGCGCGCCGTGGCCCGCGCCGACCACGTCTTCCACTTCGCCGCGCAGGTGGCGGTGACCACCAGCCTGGACGATCCGCGCGAGGACTTCGCCGTCAACGCGCTGGGCACGCTCAATGTGCTGGAGGCCGCGCGCGCGCAGCCGGTGCCGCCCTCGCTGGTCATGACCTCGACCAACAAGGTGTATGGCGGCCTGGACGACGTGGCGCTGGAACTGGACGGCCAGCGCTACGGCCCGGCCGATGCGGACATCGCCGCGCACGGCATCGCCGAGACGCGCCCGCTGGACTTCCACAGCCCCTACGGCTGCTCCAAGGGCACCGCCGACCAGTACGTGCGCGACTACGCGCGCAGCTACGGCCTGCGCACCGTGGTGTTCCGCATGAGCTGCATCTACGGCTGGCGCCAGTTCGGCACCGAGGACCAGGGCTGGGTCGCGCACTTTTTGCTGCGCGCGCTGGCGGGAGAGCCGATCACGCTGTTCGGCGACGGCCGGCAGGTGCGCGACATCCTCTTCGTCGACGATCTGGTCGATGCCTTCCTGCGCGCACGGCGCGGCATCGATGCGCTCGCGGGGCGCGTGTTCAACATCGGCGGCGGGCCGGGCAACGTGGTGAGCCTGCTCGAACTCATCGACATGATCGGTGCGCTCGAAGGGCACAGGCCCGAGACCGCGCACGAGGGCTGGCGCACCGGCGACCAGCGCTACTACGTCTCGGACACGCGCGCTTTCCAGGCGGCCACCGGCTGGCGGCCGGCGGTCGATGCGCGCCAGGGCGTGGAGCGGCTGCATGGCTGGCTGCGCGAGATGCGTGCACAGCCGGTGCCGCAGGCGGCGTTGCGCCAACCCGCGTCGCGGCGGCCGACGCTGGCTGTCACGGGGAGGTGAGCATGTACGCAAGCGTCATCACCTCGCCGCGCCAAGTTGCGCTGCAACGCGTGCCGGTGCCCGAGCCCGGACCCGGCCAGTTGCTGCTCAAGCTGGAAGGCTCGGGCGTCTGCGCATCGAGCCTTCCGCTCTGGGAAGGCCGCGAATGGTTCGACTATCCGCAACCCGCCGGCGCGCCGGGCCACGAAGGCTGGGGCCGCGTGGCCGCGGTGGGCGAGGGCGTGCAGGGCGTCGCGGTGGGCGACCGCGTGGCCGCGCTCACCTACCGCGCGCATGCGGAGTACGACATCGCCGATGCGGGCGCCTTCGTGCCGCTGCCCGCCGCGCTGGCCGATGCCGCGATGCCTGGCGAGCCGCTGGGCTGCGCGGTCAACATCTTCCGGCGCAGCGACATCCGCGCGGGCCAGACGGTGGCGATTGTCGGCATTGGTTTCCTGGGCGCGATCCTCACGCGGCTCGCCGCGCGCGCCGATGCGCGGGTCATCGCGATCTCGCGGCGGCCGTTCTCGCTGGAGGTGGCGCGCAGCATGGGCGCGGCGCACA
The DNA here is from genome assembly GCF_000184745.1 of Variovorax paradoxus EPS. Taxonomy (NCBI): domain Bacteria; kingdom Pseudomonadati; phylum Pseudomonadota; class Betaproteobacteria; order Burkholderiales; family Comamonadaceae; genus Variovorax; species Variovorax paradoxus. The sequence continues at coordinate 3,296,607 of NC_014931.1, forward strand.
CCATCGCGATGGAAGACCACCACCGCATCGTCGAGGAAGTGCGGCGCCTCACCGGCGGCGCGATGTGCGAGCGCACCATCGAGGCCGTGGGCCTGCAGTGGCCGCTCGACCTCGCGGGCGAGATCACCGGCGAGCGCGGCCGCCTCGTGGTCGCGGGCTACCACCAGGACGGCAAGCGCGAAGTCAACATGCAGATGTGGAACTGGCGCGGCATCGACGTCATCAATGCGCACGAGCGCGATCCGCGCGCCTACGTGCAGGGCATCCGCGAGGCGGTCGACCTGATGGCATCGGGCGTGCTCGACCCAGCGCCGCTGTTCACGCACCGGCTGCCGCTGGACCGCCTCGGCGAAGCGCTCGAACTCACGCGCACGCGGCCCGATGGTTTCCTCAAGGCGGTGGTGACCGCATGAGCGCCGATCCGATCGCGGTGATGGAAGCCGCACCACACACCACAAGCTCGCCCCGCACGCGCATGCCGCACCGCCCGCGCCTGGGCTTCCTCGGCGTCGGTTGGATCGGCCGCAACCGCATGGAGGCGATCGCGATGGACGGCGCCGCCGAAATCGTCGCCATCGCGGACGCGGATGCGCAGATGCGCGATGCGGCGCGCGAACTCGAACCGGGCGCCGCATCGCTCGCCTCCATCGACGCGCTGCTCGACCTGCCGCTGGACGGCCTGGTCATCGCCACGCCGAGCGCGCTGCACGCGCAGCAGGCCGAGGCGGCGCTCGCGCGCGGCATCGCGGTGTTCTGCCAGAAGCCGCTCGCGCGCACCTCGGCCGAGACGCGCAGCGTGATCGATGCCGCGCGGCGCGCCGACCGGCTGCTGGGCGTGGACCTGTCGTACCGGCGCACGCAGGCGATGCAGCGGGTGCGCGAATGCGTGGAGGCCGGCACGATCGGCGAGGTGTACGCGGTCGACCTGGTCTTTCACAACGCCTACGGGCCCGACAAGCCCTGGTTCCGCGACCCAAAGCTCTCGGGCGGCGGCTGCGTCATCGACCTGGGCATCCACATGGTGGACCTCGCGCTGTGGACGCTCGGGTTCCCGCGCGTGCAGTCGGTCTCCAGCTCCCTGCACGCCGGCGGCCGCAAGCTCGTGCTGCCCAGCGCGGAGGTCGAGGACCATGCGGTCGCGCAGCTCGAACTGGCCAACGGCTGCGTGGTGCGGCTCGCGTGTTCGTGGAACCTGCCGGCGGGGCGCGATGCGGTGATCGAGGCGCACTTTCATGGCACCCGCGGCGGCGCCGCGATGCGCAACATCGATGGGTCGTTCTACGACTTCATCGCCGAGCGCTTCGAGGGCACGCGCGCGCTGCCGCTCGCCGTGCCGCCCGATGCCTGGGGCGGCCGCGCGGCGGTGCACTGGGCGCGCGTGCTGGCGGCGGGCGGGCGCTTCGATCCCGAAGTCGCGCGGCTCGCGCAGGTCGCCGAGGTGCTGGATGCGATCTATGCGCGCTGAATCCACCGGACATGTGCTGATGACGGTCGACACCGTCGGCGGCGTCTGGCACCAGGGGCTGGAGCTTGCGGCGGGCCTGGCGCGGCGCGGCATGCGCGTGTCGCTCGCGACCATGGGCGCGCGGCTCACGCCGGCGCAGCGCGCGCAGGCGGCCGCGCTGCGCGGCGTGGCGCTGCACGAGAGCAGCTGGCGCCTCGAATGGATGGACGATGCCCGCGACGACGTGTGCCGTGCGGGCGACTGGCTGCTGGGCCTGGAAGCGCGGCTGCGGCCCGACGTGGTCCACCTGAACCAGTTCGCGTTCGGCGCCTGGCCCTTCGTGGCGCCCACGCTCGTGGTCGCGCATTCGTGCGTGCTCTCGTGGTGGCGCGCGGTGCACGGCGAGCGCGCGCCCTCGTCATGGGACGCCTACCGCGACATCGTGCGCCGTGGTCTCGCCGGTGCCACGCTGGTGGGCGCGCCCACGCAGGCGATGCTCGATGCGCTGGCCTTCGAGCACGGCCATGTGCAGGGCGGCGTGGTGCTGCCCAACGGACGCAGCCCCGCGGACTTCCGGCCGGGCGAGAAGCAGCCCGTGATTCTTGCGGCCGGCCGCCTCTGGGACCCGGCCAAGAACCTCGCCGCGCTGGAAGCGGTGGCGCCGCGCCTGCCGTGGCCGGTGCGCGTGGCGGGCGCGTGCGTGGAGCCGGGGCGCATGGCGCCATGCACCACGGCGGCGGTACAGGCCTCGGCCGTGCAATGGCTCGGCGAACTCGCGCCGACGGAGCTGGCCGCGCAGTTCGCCGAGGCATCGATCTATGCGCTGCCGGCGCGCTACGAACCGTTCGGCCTCTCGGCCCTCGAAGCGGCGCTGTCGGGCTGCGCGCTGGTGCTCGGCGACGTGCCCAGCCTGCGCGAGGTGTGGGGCAATGCCGCCGTGTATGTGCCGCCCGGCAATGCCGGCGCCTTGCGCGCGGCGCTGATGCAGCTCATCGACGGCCCGCGGCAGCGCGAACAGATGGCGCACCGCGCCCGCATCCGCGCCCGTTGCTTCACGCCCTCGCGCATGGTGCAGGCCTACCTCGGCGCCTATGCGCGGCTGTGTGCGCCGAAGCACACAGTGGCCGATGCGGCAGTGCAGGCGCCAGTGCAACGACAACCGGAGGCGATCCCATGCGATTCGTGATCTTCTGCCATTCGCTCGTGTCCGACTGGAACCACGGCAACGCCCATTTCCTGCGCGGCATCTGCAGCGAGCTGATGGCGCGCGGCCACGAGGTGGCTGTGTACGAGCCGCGCGGCGCATGGAGCCGCGTGAATCTCGAAGCCGAGCACGCCCATGCAGTGGAAGGCTTCGCGCGCGCCTATCCGGAGCTGCACAGCACCGTGTTCGATCCCGACATGCTCGACCTCGACGAGGCGCTGGCTGGCGCCGACATGGTGCTCGTGCACGAATGGAACCCGCATGCGCTGGTGCGCCGCATCGGCCTGCACCGCCGCGACGGCGGCCGCTACCGGCTGCTGTTCCACGACACGCACCACCGCTCGGTGAGCGACGCCGAGGGCATGGCCGCCTACGACCTCTCGCACTACGACGGCGTGCTCGCCTTCGGCGAAGTGATCCGCGAGCTCTACCGCCGCCGCGGCTGGGGCCGCCGTGCGTGGACCTGGCATGAGGCGGCCGACGTGCGGCGTTTCCATCCGTTGGACGACGTGGCGCCCGAGAGCGACCTGGTGTGGATCGGCAACTGGGGCGACGACGAGCGCGCCGCCGAGCTGGAGGAGTTTCTGTTCGCGCCCGTGCGCGCGCTCGGCCTCAGCGCCTGCGTGCACGGCGTGCGCTATCCGGCGGAGGCGCTTGCGCGGCTGAAGAGCGCCGGCATCGACTACGGCGGCTGGCTCCCCAACTACCGCGTGCCGCAGGTCTTCGCGCGCCACCGCGTCACCGTCCACGTGCCGCGCCGGCCGTACGTGCAGGCGCTGCCGGGCATACCGACGATCCGCGTGTTCGAGGCGCTGGCCTGCGGCATTCCGCTGGTGAGCGCGCCGTGGCGCGACAGCGAAGGCCTGTTCGCGCCGGGCCGGGACTTCCTGGTGGCGAACGACGGCGCCGCGATGCAGCGCCACCTGCGCGACCTTTTGAACGACCCGGCGCTCGCACGCGCGCTCATCGCGCAGGGCCTGGACACCGTGCGTGCCCGCCACACCTGCGCCCACCGCGTCGACGAACTTCTCGCCATCCATGCGCAGCTGGACGGCGAACGCACCCACAACCTCCGGAGCATTCCCGCATGACCCAGCCAGCAAGCCCGCCCATGAACATCGCCTTCTTCGCCTCCAGCCTGGTCTCGGCCTACTGGAACGGCGCGGCCACCTACTACCGGGGCATCGTGCGCGCGCTGCATGCGCGCGGCCACCGCGTGCGCTTCTACGAACCCGATGCCTTCGGCCGCCAGCAGCACCGCGACATCGACGATCCGCCCTGGGCCGAGGTGATCGTCTATCCGGGCGAGGGCGACGCGAACGCGCGCCGCATGGTCGAGCATGCGCGCGGTGCCGACCTCGTGGTGAAGGCCAGCGGCGTGGGCGTGTTCGACGAACTGCTCGAAGAAGCCGTGCTCGACCTGCGCGGCCCGAACACGCGTGTCGTGTTCTGGGACGTGGACGCGCCCGCCACGCTCGATCGCCTCGCGGCCGACTTCGCCGACCCGTTCCATGCGCTGGTGCCGCGCTACGACATGGTGCTCACCTATGGCGGCGGCGATCCGGTGGTCGAGGCCTACCGGCGCTTCGGCGCGCGCGACTGCGTGCCCATCTACAACGCGCTCGATCCCGACACCCACCATCCGGTCGAGGCCGATCCGCGCTTCGCAGCCGACCTGGGCTTTCTCGGCAACCGGCTGCCCGACCGCGAAGCCCGCGTCGATGCCTTCTTCCTGCGCGCGGCCGGGCTCCTGCCCGAGCGGCGCTTCCTGCTCGGCGGCAGCGGCTGGGACGACAAGCCCTTGCCCGCGAACGTGCGCAACCTCGGCCATGTCTACACCGCCGACCACAACGCCTTCAACCGCTCGCCGATGGCGGTGCTCAACGTGAGCCGCGACAGCATGGCGCGCTACGGCTTCTCGCCGGCCACGCGCGTCTTCGAAGCCGCGGGTTCGGCCGCCTGCCTCATCACCGATGCATGGGAAGGCATCGAGCTTTTCCTGGAGCCGGGGCGCGAAGTGCTGGTGGCGCGCAACGGCGAGGAGGTCGCGGCGCACGTCGAGCGGCTCGATCCGGTGCGCGCCCGCCGCATCGGCGAGGCCGCGTACCGGCGCGTGCTGTCCGAGCACACCTATGCGCACCGCGCCGCGCAGCTCGAAGCGCTGCTCGAAGGCCGCGACGCCGCGCGCGCGGTGGAGGTGGCGGCATGAGCGCGGCATCGACCGAACCGCTGAAGATCGTCGTCCTCGGGCTCTCGATCACGTCCTCCTGGGGCAACGGCCACGCGACCACCTACCGCGGCCTCGTGCGCGAGCTGGCGCGGCGAGGTCACGACGTGCTGTTCCTGGAGCGCGACGTGCCCTGGTACGCGAGCCACCGCGACCTGCCCGAGCCGCCAGATTCGAGCCATGGACGCACCGTGCTCTATGCGGACCTGCCGGCGCTGCAGCGCGCGCATGCACGGGACGTTGGCGAGGCCGACCTCGTGATGGTCGGCTCCTTCGTGCCCGACGGCATTGCGGTCGGCGACTGGGTGCAGTCGCAGGCCTCGGGCTGCACCGCCTTCTACGACATCGACACGCCCGTCACGCTCGCGGCACTCGGCCGCGACGGCACGAGCTACATCGAAGCGCGGCAGATCGCGGGCTACGACCTCTACCTGTCGTTCACCGGCGGTCCGACGCTGGAGCGGCTGCAGCGCGAGTTCGGTTCGCCGGCCGCGCGGCAGCTCTATTGCTCGGTCGATCCTGCCCTGTATTTCCCCGAGCCGGTGGCGCAGGACTGCGACCTCGGCTACATGGGTACCTACAGCGACGACCGGCAGCCCACGCTGGAGGCGCTGCTGCTGGAGCCCGCGCGCCAATGGCCCGAGGGCCGCTTCGAGGTGGCCGGCGCGCAGTACCCGGACGGCATCGTGTGGCCCGCCAACGTGCGCTACACCGCGCACCTTCCGCCCGCGCAGCACCGCGCGTTCTACAACCGCCAGCGCTTCACGCTCAACGTGACGCGCGCCGACATGATCCGCGCGGGCTGGTCGCCGAGCGTGCGGCTCTTCGAGGCCGCGGCCTGCGGCACGCCGATCGTGAGCGACCGCTGGGACGGCATCGAGTCGTTGCTGGTGCCGGGCCGCGAGATCTTCCTGGCCGATTCGCCGCGCGAGGTGACGCGGCTGCTGCGCGAGCTGCCCGAGGAAGAGCGGCGCGCGGTGGGCGAGCGCGCGCGGCAGCGCATCCTGGCCGAGCACACGGCCGCGCACCGCGCCGCCGAGCTGGAAGCGCATGCGCGCATGGCGCTGTTGCGGATGCCGGTGCGCGAGGCGGCATGAAAGAAGGAGACCGCATGCAGCATCCATCGTCCGTTTCCCTGTCCGACACGGTGGCCGCCTTCGATGCGGCCGGCCGCGAGCCCTCGGTGCGCGAGCAGATCGAGGCGCTCGGCCCGTGGTTCCACAACCTGCACCTGCCGGGCGGCGTGCAGACGACGCCCGAGCACTTTCTGGGTGGCGATTTCCCGAACTTCAAGTGGCAGGAGATCCGGCCCTTCGTGCCCGAGGACCTGAGCGGCTGGCGCGTGCTCGACGTGGGCTGCAACGCGGGCTTCTACAGCTTCGAGCTCGCGCGGCGCGGCGCCTCGGTGCTCGGCATCGATGTCGACGAGCACTACCTCGCGCAGGCGCGCTGGGCGGCCAGGCAGCTCGGGCTGGGCGCGCAGGTGGAGTTCCGGAAGATGCAGGTCTACGACCTCGCGCGCACCGATGCGAGCTTCGACCTCGTCTGGTTCATGGGCGTCTTCTATCACCTGCGCTATCCGCTGCTCGCACTCGACCTGTTGGCCGAGCGCACCCGCCGCATGCTGATGTTCCAGACGCTCACCATGCCGGGGGATTCGGTCTACGGGCCGTTAGAGGACTGTTCCATCGACGATCGCGCGCCGCTGCTGGAAAGCGGCTGGCCGCGCATGGCCTTCATCGAGCACCGGCTGGCCGGCGATCCGACGAACTGGTGGGCGCCCAACCATGCGGGCGTCGAGGCGATGCTGCGAAGCAGCGGCTTGCGTGTGGAGGCGCGCCCGGGCCACGAGATCTACCTGTGCGTGCCCGATGCGGAGGCGCGACGCGGCCGGGCGATGTTCGAATCGCAGTACGCCGCGGCCACGGGAGCCATCGGTGAAGGAAGCTGACCGCGAGCGCGAAGCAGACCAAGAGAAAGAAAAGAGAGAAGGGCGGGCACGCGAATCGCCGGTCGCCCAGGTGGTCGACCGCAACATCGCCGCGCTGATGCGCCGGCGGCGCGAAAAGACCCAGGCCGCGAGCCTGCAGGACCGCGCCGCCGATGCCATCACCTCGTTCGCGGGCAGCATGAAGTTCGTGTACCTGCACCTCCTCGTCTACGGCGGCTGGATCGCGGTCAACCTCGGCTGGCTGCCGCCGCTGCGGCCCTTCGATCCGACCTTCGTGGTGCTGGCGATGGTGGCCTCGGTGGAGGCGATCTTCATCTCGACCTTCGTGCTCATCAGCCAGAACCGCATGGCCGCGCTGGCCGACCAGCGCGCCGACCTCGACCTGCAGATCAGCCTGCTCGGCGAGCACGAGATCACCAAGATCATGTCGCTGGTGACAGAGATCGCCCAGCGCATGGACATCCCGGCCGCGAACGATCCCGAGCTGGGCGAGTTGCGGCGCAACGTGTCGCCCGAGCGCGTGCTCGACCGCATCGAGGAGCCCGGCGCCGACGCGCCTTGAAGTGCCGGGCGTGGGCTGCAGTTCAGCCGTCGCAAGTACTGCTGCGGCTGCCGTCGGCCAGCGCCGCGCGGCCCGTCGGCGTCACCGCGAGAAAGCGGCCCCACTCGCGGGACTCGCCATCCCGCACGGAGCGCAAGGTGAATGCGGCGACAAAGCCGGCCGCGCGCAGCACCACGAGGTTGTTGATCTCGTCGGGCTGCGTGAGCGTGAGCGGTGCCTTGGAGCGGCTCAGCCGGTCGAGGAATTCGATGCACATGGTCTTCGCGTCTTCTTTCTGCGGTTGCACACCTTGTCAGGCTGCTGCGGCCGCGAGCCGGGCGCCGCGCGCGCGGCGTCGCTCCACCGGGTCGATGTCCAGCGTCTGCCGGTACTTGGTGATGGTGCGGCGGGCGATGTGAAAGCCCTGCTGCGCCAGTTGCCGAGCGAGCGCGGCGTCGCTCAGCGGCGCGGTCGGCGGCTCGATCGCAATGAGCTCGCGAATGAGCTGCTGCACCGCCACCGGCGCGCTCGCGCCGCCGGCCGTGTGCTGCAGGCCGCGCGAGAAGAAGTACTGCAGCTCGAACACGCCCGCGGGCGTGGCGATGTACTTGTTGTTCACCGTGCGCGAGACGGTCGAGGCATGCACGCCCACCTCGTCGGCGATTTCCTTCAGGCCCAGCGGCTTCATCGCGAGCGGCCCGTGCTCCAGGAACATCTGCTGGCGCGCCACGATGGCACGCGCCACCTCCAGGATGGTCGAGGTGCGCTGCGCCACGGTACCCACCATCCAGCGCGCCTGTTCGAGGTAGGCCTTGAGCGCGCCGGTGTGGGCCCCGCGCCGCGTGTCGAGCAGTTGCGCACAGGCGGTGTTCAGCCGCACGCGCGGCACCGCATGCGGGTTGAGCGTGGTGCGCCACGCGCCGCGCACCTTCTTCACGGTGACGTCGGCGACGACGAGGCGCGCGCCGGTCTCGCCATGGCCCCAGCCCGGGCGCGGGTTCAGCCGCCGGATGCCGGCGACTGCGCACTGCACCTCGGCGAGCGGCGCGCCGGCTGCGCGCGCGATGCCGGCGAAGTCCTGTGCGGCGAGCAGGTCGATATGGCGCTCCAGGATGCGCTGCGCGAGCGCGCGCACCGGCACCGGCTCGATCGCATCGAGCTGCAGGCAGAGGCATTCGGGCACGCTGCGGGCCCCCACGCCGGCCGGGTCCAACGCCTGCACGCGGCGCAGCGCGGTGCGCATCTCGTCTTCGGTGTCGTCGGGGTTTTCACCGAGGGCGAGAGCGATGTCGCCGAGCGGCATGCGCAGGTAGCCGTCGTCGTCCAGCGCCTCGACCACCGCATGGGCCAGCGCCGCATCGCGCTCGTCCAGGCGCAGCACGCCGAGCTGCGCATGCAGGTGCGCCGACAGCGACTCCGGCAGCGCCAGGCGCTGCATCGCATCGAGGCTTTCGTCGTGCGAGAGGTGGCGCGTGCCCGCGGGCGGCGCCGCGGTGATGCGGTCGAACGCGGCCTCGGCTTCAGAGCTCGCTTCAGACCGTACCGGCTCCGCCAGCGCTTCGGGCGTGCCGCCCACCGAGGGTTCGTCGATTTCGAGAAAGGGGTTCAGCTCCGCCGCGTCGCGAAGAGCCTCTGCATATTCCTGCGAAGAAAGCTGGAGCAGCCGTACGGCATGCTGCAGCCGGGGAGAGAAGATCGCGGCCTGCGCCTGCCGCGCCTGCATGGCAATGGATGAATTCATGGCGATGGACACGCGCAATGGTCGTGCCAGGAAAAAATCCGAAAAGCGCGCGCAAAACGAGGTTGAAAGTGTGCAATTCGATGCACGAGACACGGCACCCAGAACGCCTTGCAGCAATTCTTGCAACGCCGTCCGACTGACAAGGCTGCTTCGTTGGCCCACACTGGCGGTATGAAAAACATTCGAAACGGCATGCGAGCGCCCGCGGGGCGATGGACTGCAGGCGTGTTGGCCGGTGCGTTTGCAAGCATCGTCGGCGTGGCGCTCGGTTCGGGCCTGCGGCGGCAAGGCGGAGCGCGCGGGCGCGTCTCGGTGGAGCGGCAACTGGCCGCGCTGCGCGCGCACACGGCGCGCCAGGCGCAGGCGGCACGGCAACTCGACCACGACCTGCGCGCACCGGTCGGTGCGATGGCGGTGGCGCTCGAACTCATGAGCACCACCGACGATCCCTCGTTGAAGCAAGAGGCGATGCAGGTGCTCGAGCGGCAGATCGCGCGTATGAATACGCTGACACATCGAGTGCACGAATTCTCACGCGAGTTCAACGGTTGAACCGTCGGCCGCGAGTGCCGGGCAGGAGAACCATCGACTGAATCGGGGAGCATCGGAAAGAGCGCGAAAAACACGCAAGAAGCACGCGCCTGTTTTTGTATCTGGAGTCGGTTTGGCGCACGCATTGATCGTTGAGGACGACGAAGATTCGGCCCGCATGATGGCCGCGCTCGTCGCGCGGGAGGGGCACTCGGTGATGTGCGCGAATTCGCTCGTCGCCGCGCGCCGGCTGATGGTGATGCAGCGGCCCGACCTGCTCTTGCTCGACCTGCACCTGCCCGACGGCGACGGCTTCGAGCTGCTCGACGACAAGAACGAGGCCTTGAGCGACACCGTGCTGGTGCTCATGACCGGCCAGGCGAGCCTGGAGACATCGATCCGCGCCATGCGCCTGGGCGCGGCCGACTACCTCGTGAAGCCCATCAACCCGCAGCACCTGAAGGGCCTGCTATCGCGCCTGATCGCACCGTCGCAGTTGCGCGCCGAGTTCGACGAGGTCGAGGAACTCTGGCGCGAGACCGGGCGCTTCGGCCCGCTGATCGGCCGCTCGCAGGAGATGCAGCGGGTGTACAGGCAGATTTCGCGCGTGGCGCGCACCGCGGTCACCGTGTTCATCCACGGCGAGAGCGGCACCGGCAAGGAACTGGTGGCGCGCGCGGTGCACGACATGAGCCGCCGGCGCGAGCAGCCCTTCCTGGCGGTGAACTGCGGCGCGCTCTCGCCCAGCCTGATCGAGAGCGAGATCTTCGGCCACGAGCGCGGCAGCTTCACCGGTGCCGAACGCCAGCACCAGGGCTTTTTCGAACGCGCGCACGGCGGCACGCTGTTCCTGGACGAAGTGACCGAGATGCCGCTGGAGCTGCAGGTGAAGCTGCTGCGGGTGCTGGAGACCGGCACCTTCATGCGCGTGGGCTCCACGCAGGTGCAGCAGACCGATGTGCGCGTGATCGCGGCAACCAACCGCGATGCGGCCGCGGCGGTGGCGAGCGGCCGCATGCGCGAAGACCTGCTCTACCGGCTCAACGTATTCCCCATCGCCTTGCCGCCGCTGCGCGAGCGCGGCGACGACATCGGGCTCATCGCGAGCGACTTCCTGCAGGACATGGCGCGCCAGGAAGGCGGCGGCGCCAAGCACCTGAGCCAGGGTGCGCACGCGCGCCTTGCGGCCTGGCGCTGGCCGGGCAATGTGCGCGAGCTGCGCAATGTGCTGCAGCGCGCCTGGGTGATGGCGAGCGGATCGGAGATCGACGAGGAATGGCTGCCCGCGCCGTCCGCACAGCCTTTGCGCGAGACACCGGAGGCGCCGCGCAATGGCGGGGCCTTCGCCATGCCATCGACGACCGCATTCGACACCGGGCGCGACAGCGCGCCCGCGCCGCTCGTGCCGGGCGGCCAGCAGCTCGTGGTCGAGGTCGGAACGCAGCTTGCCGATGTGGAGCGGCAGCTCATCCTCGCCACCTACGAGCGCTGCGGGCGCCACAAGGAGCGCACCGCCGCGCTGCTGGGCATCAGCATGAAGACCCTCTACAACCGGCTCAAGGAATACCAGCAGTAGCCCGCGCGGCCGCCGGGCCGCGCAAACCACGCAAGGATTGCATTGAACGATTCCACGCCCGACAGGGCCGAAGAAGAAGGCGCCACGCAGTTGGACGATGCGGTGCCGTCGTTCGGCTATGGCCTCCTGCCCCTGGTGGGCCTGGCCGGCGCCGCGGGGAGCGTCGAGGCGCTGTGCGCGTTCCTGCAGGGCACCGCGTCCGATTCGGGCATGGCCTTCGTCGCCGTGCTGAACCTGTCCGACCGCGGGCCGAAGGCATTTGCCGATCTCGTCCAGACGCTGCGCGCGGCGACGGCGCTGCCTGTGGTGCCGGTCGACCAGCGGGTGCGCCTCGCACCCGACACCCTCCATGTGCTGCCGCCCGGCAGGCCGCCGCACATGCGCGGCAATTTCATCGAACCGGCCGAGCTGCCGGCGGGCGGCGGGCGCCACCTGCCGGCGGACCTTTTCTTTCGCACGCTCGCGGATTCGCATGGCCCGCATGCGACGGCGGTGGTGCTCTCGGGGCCGGACGGCGACGGCACCATCGGCATCAAGCGCGTCAAGGAGCGCGGGGGCCTGACCATCGTTCAGGACCCGCGCGAGTCGGCCGAGGGGGGCATGGCGCAGACGGCCCTCGCGACCGGCATGGTCGACTGGGTGCTGCCGGCGCGCGAGATGGGCACGCGCATCGCCGCGTACTACCGCCTCGAATCGCAGCTGCGCCTGCCGCCCGAACAGCCGCCGGCGCACGACGCCGCGCTCGCCGAGGCCGCGCTGACGGACCCCGGCGAAGCGGCCTTGCGCGAGGTGCTGGCCTTCGTGCGCGACCGCACCGGCCGCGATTTCGACGACTACAAGCGCGCCACGGTGCTGCGGCGCCTCGGCCGGCGCATGCAGGTGAACGGCGTGGGCAACCTGCAGGCCTACCTCGACTGCCTGCGCACGCGGCCCGGCGAGGCGGGCGCGCTGGTGCACGACATGCTCATCAGCGTGACCAACTTCTTTCGCGACAGCGACAGCTTCGCCGCACTGGAAGCGCGCGTGCCGGAGCTCTTTCGCCACAAGGGCCCGGACGACACGCTGCGCGCCTGGGTGGTGGCCTGCGCCACTGGCGAGGAGGCGTATTCGATCGCGATGCTGCTGAGCGAACACGCGCGCACGCTGGAGAGCCCACCGTCCATCCAGGTCTTCGCGACCGACCTGGACGAGGAGGCGGTGCGAGCCGCGCGCGACGGCATCTACCCGCTGGCGGCCGAGGCCGACCTGGGCGAAGAGCGCATCCGGCAGTTCTTCGTGCGCGAGCCGCGCGGCCTGCGGGTGCGGCGCGAACTGCGCGAGATGGTGCTGTTCGCGGTGCACGACGTGCTGCGCGACGCGCCGTTCGCGCGCATCGACCTGGCGACCTGCCGCAACCTGCTCATCTACCTGAACCGCGATGCGCAGACGCGCGTGCTGGAGACGCTGCACTTCGCGATGTACCCGGGCGCGCCGCTGTTCCTCGGCGTCTCGGAGGCGGCGGACGGCGACGGGCGCCTGTTCGCCGTGGCCGACAAGCCGCACCGCATCTACCTGCGCTGCCAGTCGCGCGCGGGCGCACCGGTGCCGCCCCGGCCCGTCGGCCCGCCAAGAGCGGCCGCGGCGCGGCACTCGCAGGCGGTGATCCCCCTGGCGGCGATTGCGCCGCCCGTCGCACCGCAGGCCATGCTGCCGACCCTGCGCGGCGGGCAAACCATGACCTGGGCCGAAATGCACCTGCAGCTGGTCGACCTGCTGGCGCCGCCCTCGATCCTGGTGGACGCCGGGCACGAGATGCTGCACATCTCGCCCGCGGCCACGGCGTTCCTGTACTTCGGCGGCGGCGAGCCTTCGCGCAACGTGATGCAGGCCATCGTGCCCGACCTGAAGGCCGAACTGCAGACGGCGCTCCATCACGCGCACGAGCGGCACGAGCCTGTGGAGGTGGCGCCGGTGCGGGCGCGCATCGCCGGCGGCGAGGTGGAGGTGACCGTCAGCGTGCGGCCGGTGGAGGCGTTCGGCGGCGGCTTCCTGGTGCTGCTGCGCCGCCAGGACTTGCGCCAGGACGCGCTCGAGGGGAATTCCGGCGAAACCGCCCCTGCGGCCGGCGACGCCTTCGCCGTCCTGCCGCGTATGAAGCCCGAGCCCATCGCCAGCCACCTGGAGCGCGAGGTCGGACGCCTGAAGGCGCGCCTGCGCCAGACGGTGGAGCAGTACGAGGTCTCGACCGAGGAGCTCAAGGCGAGCAACGAAGAGCTGCACGCCATGAACGAGGAACTGCATGCGGCCGCCGAGGAGCTGGACACCAGCCGCGAGGAGCTGCAGTCGATCAACGAAGAGCTGACCACGGTCAACCAGGAACTGAAGAACAAGGTCGACGACCTGGGCCATGCCAACAGCGACATCGTGAATCTGATGGACGCGACGGCCATCGCCACCGTGTTCCTGGACCGGAACCTGCGCGTGATGCGCTTCACGCCGAGCGCGGCGACCATCTTCAAGCTGATCGCGAGCGACACGGGGCGCCCGCTCTCGGACCTGGTCACCGGGCTGGACTACCCCGAGCTCTCGGACGATGCGCGCGCCGTGCTGCGCTCGCTGCAGCCTTCGGAGCGCGAAGTGGGCGACGCGCGGGGCAACTGGTATCTGGCGCGCGCGCGGCCCTACCGCACCATCGAGGACGTGATCGCCGGCGTGGTGCTGAGCTTCGTGGACATCACCGAGCGCAAGGTCGCACAGGAATCACTCAGGCAATCTCAGGAGCGCTTCAGCGCCATCGTGAACCAGGCCTCGGTGGGCGTGGCGCAGATGCGGCTGGACGGCGAGATCACCTTCGCCAACACCTGCTACCGCGCGCTCACCGGCTACGGGGACGACGAGCTCCTGGGCCGGCGTGTGCTCGATTTCGTGCACCCGGCGGACCTTCCGGCGACGCAGTCGCTCTTCGAGCAGCTCGCCGCGCAGGGCAAGCCGTTCCAGGCCGAGAACCGCATCGTGCGCAAGAACGGCGAGGTCATGTGGCTGCACAAGAGCGTGACGGTGCTCACCGACGGCGGCGGCCGGCCCGACTCGGCGCTGATCGTCTGCACCGACGTGAGCGAGCGCAAGTTGGCCGAGGAAGCGCTGCGCGAGAGCCAGGAGCGCATGCGGCTGATGCTGGAGAACGCGATCGAGTACGCCATCTTCTCGGTCGACATGGAACGCCGCGTGACGAGCTGGAACGCCGGCGCCGAGCGGCTGCTGGGCTACAGCGAGCAGGAGATCCTCGGCCGCTCGGCCGACCTGATCTTCACCGAGGAAGACCGCGCCGCCGGCGCACCGGTCGAGGAGGCCCGCACCGCGCTCGCCGAAGGCCGCGCGGCGGACGACCGGCTGCACCAGCGCAAGGACGGCTCGCGCTTCTGGGCCAGCGGTGCGCTCATGCCAATGCACGACGGCGAGGGCAGGTCGATCGGACTGGTGAAGGTGCTGCGCGACCAGAGCAAGCAGCGCGCCGCGCAGCAGGAACTGGAGCAAAGCCGCGGCGAGCTGCTCTCCGCGCTGCGCGCCAACGAGGCCGCGCGCCGCGCGCTGGAAACGGCCGACGCGGCGAAAGACCGCTTTCTGGCGGTGCTCTCGCACGAGCTGCGCAACCCGCTCGCCTCGATCAGCGGCGCGGCCGAGCTGCTCGCGCCCGAATCGCTCGCCACGCAGGACCAGGCACGTGCCGCCCGCGTGATCCGCCGCCAGGCCTCGGTCATGAAGGTCATGCTGGGCGAGCTGCTCGACGTGTCGAGCCTGCGGCAGGGCCGGCTTGCGCTCAGCCGCGAGCGCATCAGCGCGCAGGCCATTGCGGATGCGGCGCTGGAGACGGTGCGGCCGCTCATCGAGCACGGGCGCCACACGCTCGATCTGGACATCGCCGAGGAAGAGATCGCGCTGGACGCCGACCCGATCCGGCTCAGCCAGGTGCTGTCGAACCTGCTGTCGAACGCCGCCAAGTACACGCCCGCGCCGGGGCGCATCGCGCTGTCGGTGCGGGCCGAGGCGCGCGACGCGGTGTTCGAGGTGACCGACGACGGCATCGGCATGGAGCCCGAGTCGATCGAGACGATGTTCGAGATGTTCGTGCAGAGCGAGCATGCGCACGCGCGCGCCAACGGCGGCCTGGGCATCGGTCTGGCGCTGGTGCGCAACATCGTGGAGCTGCACGGCGGCACCGTCACCGGCCACAGCGAAGGGCTGGGTCGGGGCTGCCGCTTCACGGTGCGGATTCCCACCGCGCGGCCGGCCGCGGCCATGTCGACGCTCGCGCCCGAAGCCGGCGGCGAGGCGCCGGTGCGGCTGCAGCGGCTTCTGCTCGCCGACGACAACGTCGATGCGCTCTGGGGCCTGGAGCAGATGCTCTCCAGGGCGGGCTTCGAGGTCGAGACAGTGAACAACGGCATCGATGCGCTGCGCGTGGCACAGGCGCTGCGCCCCGATGCGGCGGTGCTCGACATCGGCATGCCCGGCATGGACGGCCACGAGGTGGCGCGCCGCATCCGCGCCGAACCCTGGGGCCGCGAGCTCGTGCTGATCGCCGCCACCGGCTGGGGCCAGCCGGCCGACCGGGCCGCGGCGCTGGCGGCGGGGTTCGACGAGCATGTCGCCAAGCCGGTGACGGCCTCCGACCTGCAGCGGCTGCTGCGCGCGCACGAGGCGGGCCGCCAGGCACGCCGTTTGCCCGATGCATGAATGCCGCATCCATACCGGCGCCGACCGCGCACGGGGCCTCCACCCACTTCGCGTTCACGGCCATGACAACGAACAACGAAAAACCTCTGCCCCCCACCCGCACCCCGGCGCGCGCCATCTTCATCGGTGCCTCGTCGGGCGGCGTGTACGCGATGCTCGAACTCGCGGCGGCGCTGCCCGCGAACTTTCCGGTGCCGGTGTTCCTCGTGCAGCACATCGGCGCGCACCGCAGCCAGCTCGCGCAGCTCCTGAGCGCGCGCGGGCCCAACCCCGCCGTGGCGGCGAACGACGGCGATGCGCCGGCCGCCGGCACCATCCACGTCGCGCCGCCCGACCACCACATGCTGCTCGAAGGCGGTGTGATCCGCGTGACCCGCGGCCCGAAGGAACACCATGCACGCCCCGCCATCGACCCCCTGTTTCGTTCGGCCGCGCTGGAGATGGGCGCGGGCGCCATCGGCGTGGTGCTCACCGGCATGCTCGAAGACGGCAGCGCGGGCCTGCGCGCCATCAAGGACTGCGGCGGCACGGTCGTCGTGCAGGACCCGGCCGACGCCTTCGAGCCGGGCATGCCGCGCGCCGCCCTGTCGGTGGTGCGCGCCGACCACGTGGTGCCGCTGTCGCAGATGGCGGACCTGCTCCTTGCGCTGGCCCGCGAAGAACGCGTTGTACCCGCCGACCGGAACCTCGCGCCATTGCCCGCGCTGCGCCGCGAGCATGCCTTGGGCAAGGGGGGGCACACCGTGGAAAACCTGAAGGAAATCGCGACGCCTTCGACCTTCAGCTGCCCCGACTGCGGCGGCGTGCTGTTCGAACTGGACGACAAGCGGCCGGTGCGCTACCGCTGCCACACCGGCCACGCCTTCGGCCTCCGCAGCCTGGCCGCGACCCAGGAGCAGGTGACCGATGCCGCGCTGTGGACGGGCCTGCGCGTGCTGCAGGAAAAAGAAGCGATCCTCCGGCGCCTGGCCGAAGTGCAGCGCGAGAGCGACGCCGCGGCAGCCGCGGATTGCGATCGCGAAGCCGATGAAATCGCGCAGGTCGCCAACGCGATGCGCAAGCTCACGGTGAAGGCGCCCAGCCCCGCGAGCTTCGAGGCGTAGCCGCGAAGGCGGGGCGCGTTGCTCTACGCGTTGATCTACGCGTTGATCTACGCGTTGATCTACGCGTTGATCTACGCGTTCTGAAGAAAGCGCTCCATGCGGGCAGCCTCCGCCACGCGGCCGGGCTCTGCATCGAGCAACGCGAGCGGCGTGCGGTCGTCCAGCGCGCAGTGCGGCCGAACGAACCACTGCACGCGCTCCCAGTCGTCGGTCCACCCCGCCAGTTCGGCCGCGATCCGCGCAACGGCGCCGCGCTGCGACATGTCCGCCTTGTCGAACTGGAACACCGGAAACCACAGCGCCTCCTGCCAGGTGAAGAACAGCAGGCCGCGGCAGGCGATCTGGCGCGAAAGCCACACGCAGCCGCCCGGATGCCGGTCGGCCACGCGCGGCACGATCTCGCTGTCGCGCGCCAGCCCGCCGGCGGTGCGATAACCGGCGAGCAGTTCGGTGAAGCGCCGGTCCAGAGGCTCGATCTCGTTCACTTGCGCGGTTTGCCCTTGGCGGGGTCCAGGCCTTCGGGCTGGGGGCCCAGGCCCGCGGCATCGGCAAGCAGCGCCTGCTCGCCCATGCCGAGTTCGGCGCCGGTCGTCGGATCGATGTCGCGGCGCGACTGGGTGCGTGCCGCCATCTGCTGCACCACGGGCGCCTCGGCATCGGAAAGCGTGACGCTGGCCAGGCCGTCGCCTTCGTCCACCGGCGCATCGCCCTCTGCAAGCGTGCGGAAGTCCCAGCGCTCGCCCTGGTTCCACGGGCCGCGCAGGTCGGGGTCGCCCTTGGACATGTCGAAGTACACATTGGTGAAGCGCGGATCGCCCGGCAGCTTGCCCGGCGGGAAGTTCGGCTCGATGGCGTAGAGCGCCTTCTCGAACGACTTCTGGTGCGCGATCTCGCGCGTCATGAGGAAGGTCAGCGCGTCCTTCACGCCGGGGTCGTCGGTGAGGTTGATGAGGCGCTCGTAGACGATCTTGGCGCGCGCCTCGGCCGCGATGTTCGAGCGCAGGTCTGCGGTGGGCTCGCCGATGGTGTCGATGTAGGCGGCCGTCCACGGCACGCCGGCCGAGTTGACCAGCGGCGGCCCGCCGCCGTAGAGCACCTGCGTGATGTGGCTGTCGTTGCCCGCACCGGTGATGGTGCGGTACATCTCGCCTTCTTCCTCGACGCCTTCGGCCAGCCGGCCCTTGGCGCCCTTGTTGAGCATGCCGACGATGGTGCCGATGATCTCCAGGTGGCTCAGCTCCTCGGTGGAGATGTCGAACAGCATGTCCTTGCGGCCGGCATCGTCCTCGCCGAGCGCCTGGGTGAAGTAGCGGCAGGCCGCGGCGAGCTCGCCTTGCGGGCCGCCGAACTGCTCGAGCATGAGGTTGGCGAGGCCGGGATTGCACTCGCTCACGCGCACGGTGTATTGAAGTCGCTTGTTGTGAGAAAACATGAAATAGCTCCTGGGTCTTGAGTGGGTTGATGAAAAGGGAAATGCGTCGGGGGCGACGGGCGCCGCTCGGCGCATTCGTGCGCATCGCGGCCGCCCGATGGAAGTCGCGGCAAGCGGCATGCCGGGCGGCGCATGAAGGGCGCCTCATGCGCGGCGACTCCCCACAGGATCAGTCCTCGTCCGACATGGCGCGGCAGGGCACGTCCCTAAGTTGATTGCATGACTGCGAACAACACCGCGCCCGGCCATCGCGAGACCGTCGACTACCTGAAGCGGCACACGCTCGTGGTGGTCACGGCCGAGTCGTGCACCGCGGGCCTCATCGCCTCCCGCCTGGCCGCCGCCCCGGGCGCGGGCGAGGTGCTGGAGTGCGCTTTCGTCGTGTACGACCCGAAGGCCAAGCGGCGGTGCCTCGGCGTGCCCGCCGAGGTGCTGGAGCGCAATAACCTCACGAGCGAGCCTGTGGCACTGGAGATGGCGCGCGGCGCATTGCGCCACAGCGATGCGAACGTGGCCGTGTCCAACACCGGCGTGGCCGACGACTCGGACCCCGAGATCACGCCGGGCACCCAGTGCTACGCATGGCTGTTCCGCGATGCGCGGGGCGTGTGCGAGTTCACCGAGACGCGCGTCTTCGAGGGCGAACGCAACCAGATCCGCGAGGCCAGCGCGGACTACGCGCTCGGCCGCATCGCCCACTACCACGCGCAGTGCGGCGCGCAACACCGCGCCTGACATCAGGCCGCGAACAGCGCCGCACTTTCATGCGGACAACAGAGCGAAAGAAAAAGGAACACCCATGACCTCGATCACCAATACCAATACCAATACCAATACCAATACCGATACCGATACCGATACCGACACCGAACGCGAGCGATGGCGCAGCACGCTCGATGCGCGCGAGGCCGTTCTCGCGGCCGATCTGCGCACCGCCGCCGCCGAACTGCCCGATGCGCGCAACACCGACGACACCGAACGTGCGCGCGCTCCGGCCCGCGACCCCATCGACATCGCCGACGAGCGCCTGCAGAACGGCCTGCGCTATGCGGAGGCCGAGCGCGACATGGCCGAACTGCGCGACATCGATGCGGCCCGCATGCGGCTGGAGAACGGCGAGTTCGGTTTCTGCATCGATTGCGGCACCGAGATCCCGCGTGCGCGGCTGGAGGCGATGCCCGCCGCCGCGCGCTGCATCGCATGCCAGGAGCGCCACGAAGAGGCGCATCCGGCCGAGGTGCGGCTGCCGCCGGACCTCTGATTCGTCCTGCGCTCGTCCTGCGCCATGTACGACGCCCTCGTCGTCGGAGGCGGGCCCGCGGGCCTGCTGGCCGCCGTCTACCTCGCGCGGTTCCGGCGCTCGGTGGCGCTCCTCGATGCCGGGCAGAGCCGCATCGCGCGCATTCCGCAATCGCACAACTACCCCGGCTTCGGCGACGGCGTTTCCGGCGCCGCGGTGCGGGACATGCTCCGTGAGCAGGTGGGCCGCTATCCGGTGGACCGGATCGACGGTTTCGCGGAACACGTCGAGCGGCGCGAGGAGGGCGGCTTTCGCCTGCACATGCGCAGTCGCGCCCTCGATGTCGATGGCCGATTGCTGCTGCTCGCCACGGGCGTGACCGACATTCCGCCTCCGATGCCGCATCTGCGCGAAGCGCTCGAAGCGGGCCTGCTGCGCTATTGCCCGGTGTGCGATGCCTACGAGGTCATAGGGCAGGCGGTCGGCGTGTATTCGGATGGCGAGGCAGGCATCGGCGAGGCGCTGTACCTGCGCCACTTCAGCGCCGACATCACGCTCTTCATGGCCTCCGGCGGGCAGGCGCTGTCGCCGCCGCAGCGCCGCCGCCTTGCCGACGCGGGCATCCGCTGGAACGATGCGCCCATCGAGGCGATCCGCCGCGAGGGCGGGCGTGTGGCCGTCGTGCACGCGGGCGGCACCGCCTGGTGCGACACGCTCTACTGCGCGCTCGGCGTGGCGGTGCATTCGCGGATGGCCGAGAGCCTGGGCGCGGCGCTCGATGCGACCGGATACGTCGAGGTCGATGCGCACCATGCGACGGCCGTGCCGGGCCTCTATGCCGCCGGCGACGTGTGCACGGGGCTGAACCAGATCGCGGTGGCGCTCGGCGGCGCGGCGATCGCGGCCTCGGCGATGCACCGCGCACTGCCGCCCGACTGGCCGCGCTGATCGTCTTCTGGCTGTGCCGGGCATGCCGGTTGCCTCGCACGCGGTGGCGGGCATTCCGGCCCGCGCCAGCACCGCGCTGCATTCGCGGACACCGAAGAGACCCATGACGACGATCGATCACGACGCACCCTTGCGCCCGCGGCGCGGCTTTGCAGGCATGGACCCCGAGCGCCGGCGCGAGATCGCGCGGCTCGGCGGCCGTGCCGCCCACGAACTGGGCCGAGCGCACGAGTTCACGCCCGAGGAAGCCCGCGAGGCGCGCGCCAAGAGCCTGCGCGGGCAGGATGCGGATGGCGGCGCGTCCGGTCCCTGATGTCGTCGGCCGTGCGGGTGGGGGTACCGGTGCGGGTGCGCGGCGTCAGTCGAAAGGAATCGCCGCGCGCAGCACCTTCAGCTCGAAGGAGCGCGCCAGCACCGCGTCGAAACCCGCGGCGCTGCTGGTGGCCGGCAGGCCCCGCGTGGCCACCGCATCCTCGATGGCGATCAGCCGCCCATCGAAACCGGCGCCGCGTGCCAGCCGGCCCAGCGAGCGGGCTTCGCCGGCCGAGGTGCGCAGATCGATCACCGCGAAATCCGGCTGCTCGCGCACCAGCGCTTCATAGCCGGTCACGGTATTCACCGCGAGATCGATCCGGTAGCCCGCATGCGAGAGCAGTCCGGCAAGGCGTGCGAGGAGGTGCATGTCGTCCGAGACCACGAGCGCGCGCTCGCTCTCGGCGGTGCCGTGCCGCGCGTGGGTCATGAGCTCGCCGATGCGCTCGGCGAGTTCGTGCGCCTGACGCGCGACCACCGCGCCGGCCTTGTGCAGCACCGCGGGCGGCGCATCGTCGCGCGCCAGCACCTCGGTGGCGGCGGAAATGGCGGCGAGCGCATTGCGCGCATCGTGCGCACAGCGATCGAGTCGGGTGGGAGCGCGAAGAGACATGGACGGATTCATGGCGGAGGGAATGGCGGACATGGCGCGATGCTCCTGCACGCGGTGTGCCTGCCGGTCGCGAAGTCGCAGAGGGCGCACCGGGTGCGCGGGCGTCAGTCTTGCGGCAAGTTTTGCCGGCACGGAAAAGACTTACAGCGGCCGTGCAGCGTGGATGACACGCGCGGCGCCGCGAGTGCCCACCATGGGATTTCAGCGGGCACCTTGCGGCACAGATCCAAAGACACAGCCGCGGGCCTCGTTGCCGATCCGGCATTTGCAAGCAATCCATTTTTTGAAGGAGTCCACCCCATGCCCACCTACACCACTGGCGGCACCCCCGTTTCCACCGGCGCCACGCTCGAAGCCGACGACGTGGTCGACGTGCTCGACGACCTCTTGGAGAACGCCCGCGACGGCGAATACGGCTTCAAGGCCTGCGCCGACGAGGTCGAGTCGGCGCAGCTCAAGCAGGTGTTCCGCGACCGCGCCGCGGCCTGCGCGACCGCCGCGACGGAGCTGGGAAGGATGATCGAGCGCTTCGGCGGCAAGGTCGACGACGGCGGCAGCGTGAGCGGCGCAATGCACCGCGGCTGGGTCCATGTGAAGGGCTCGCTCGGCGCCGACAGCGCGCTCTCGATGCTCGAGGAATGCGAGCGCGGCGAAGACGCCGCGGTGGCGCGCTACCGCAAGGCCCTGAAGGAGCCGCTGCCGGCCGACGTGCGCGCGCTGGTCGAGCGCCAGGCCGAGGGCGCGCAGCGCAACCACGACCAGATCAAGGCGCTGCGCGACCAGTTCCGCAGCAGCAAGGGCTGATGAGGAGGATCGCGCCATGGCCGAGACACCCAAGCAGTCGCCAGTGAACATCGACCAGAACCGCGCGGTCGGGCAGGACAGCCCGGCCGAGGGCAGCCACATGGGCCGCGAGGCCGACAAGAAGACGGGCTATCCCGGCTCGCCCGACATCGGCACCAACGCGGCGCAGAAGGCGCAGGTCGGCGAGAAGCTGCCGCCGTCCAAAGACCGAAAGGGAGCAAGTACGCCATGAAGGATTCGATCCGCCAGATCAAGCCCGGCGCGTTCCAGCAGTCGGTCGCGGGCGAGGAAGACCCGGGCGCCTCGATCGACCTGCCGCCCACCGCCGCGCCCCGGCGCGGCGACGAAGCGCCCGCCGGCACACCCGGCACCGGCGAAGTGCAGTGCCCCGCGTGCGGCGGCAGCGGCCGTGGCATCGGGGATGCGACCTGCCCGGAATGCAACGGCACCGGCAAGGTGAACCGCGGCATCGGCGGCGGTTGAGCAAGGCGGCCGTGCGGGAAGCCACTACGTGCTTCCCGCCGTCCGCGCAATGCGCGCGAACCACGCGCCGAGCTTGCCGCGTGAGTACGCAAGCGCGTGATAGAGCGTGAGTGCGGCGCGCGCCCAACCCAGGTAGAGCCACGGCGCGCGTGCAGCCCGCGACACCGCGAAGAGCCGCCGGCTCCAGGTGCTGATCGCGGCGCGTGTGCGGTACACCAACTTGCGCTGCCATGCGATGCCGGTGTCGGCCTGCACGCGCTTGACCGGGCGCACGCTGCCGGCACGGGCGCGTTGCCAACTGAGGCGATAGGCGAGCCCTTCGCGCCGGTGCCGCAGGCCCGCCGCTTGCGTGCGCGCCACGAACGCCGCATCGACCGGCGCCAATGCGAGCCGCCCTTCGTCGATGGCGCGCGCGACCATCGCCTGCATGCGCGCACTGCGCACGATCACGACATTGGTGCCGCGCCCGTCAGACGTATACGGCTCCACCCACGCGTCGCCGAAAGCGATGTCGGCGGTCTCGCTCACCACGTCGTCGCAGAAATTGCAGGCCTCGTTCTGGAAGAAGCCGGAACCCCAGTCGCCTTCGGCCAGGTGAAACCAGTCGCGCTGCACCGTGCGGCCGTCGCGCAGTTCGAAGTGCGCGGTGTACCAGTTGGCCGGGCGCTGCGCGTTCTTCAGCCGGAAGTCCACGCCGCGCACTTCGGCCATCGGCACGGCCATCTGGAGCGCGAAGCTCTCGATGAGGCGCGTGCTCTTCATGTGGCCGCAGAAGAGGCCCAGCGTGGCGACGATGCGCTCGCGCATCACCGGGTCTTCGCGCCGCAGCAACTGCACCGCCTTCACGAAGCAGGGCACGCCGACCACGGCGTAGCGCCCGGGTTCGCGGCGGATCGTCTCCAGCACCTCGGACATTTCCACCGGGTAGTAGCGCGACTTGGCGCCCGCCGCCAGCTCGTCGGGTGTGCGCGAGAGGCGGTAGCGAAAGAGGCGTTCGCCATCGGCTGGCGCCACGTGTGCGACCGCATCGACCGCGCCGGTGCGCAGCAGCTCGCCGGCGGTCCAGCTCACCATGCCGCCCGAGCTGCCGCGTTCGCGAAAGCCGGGTTCCGCGACATGGCCGACATAGGCGGCGCGGAAGCGCCCGACCTCGCCGTCGGCATGTGCCGTGTCCGCGAACAAGTCGTCGGCCAGTTGCGACTCGTTGGCCGCGACCGGCGAGAACGGACAGGTGCGCGCAAACGGTGCCGGCCCCTCGCGCAGCCATGCCGGCGAGCCGCGTGGCCTGAGCTCGCCGTAGCGGTCGAGCGCCATGTCGACCCTGTGCGCATCGAGCCGGCCCTGCGCAACGCAACTGCCGCAGCCGATGCACAGCCCCGCGCGCACGATCGCATCGGGCCCCGCCGGGTTCGCGTGTTCGAGGCGGCGCTCAGGCACGGCGCGCCTCGCGCGCATCGAGCACTGCAGTCGAAGCCAGCGGCGCCAGCGCGTCCTGCAGGTAGGCCATCGACGTGGTGCGCAGCGCGGCGATGCGCGCATGCACCGCGGCCGCGACCGGCACCGAAAGCCCGACCTCCCAGTTCCCCGGCGCCGTGGCCGCATCGACCAGGTGCCGCCGAGCGCCGAGCGTGACGAGCAGGTCGTCGATCTTGATGGCGCGGTAAGGCGACTGCTCGCAGACGAAAGGCTTGCCGTGGCGCAGTGCGAACACGCAGCCATGGAAAAAATTGGTGGCCACCGCGCCCGCGAGCGCCATGAAGCGGGCGAAGTCTTCCGGGCCGGCGGTGAGCCATTGCACGTCGGCCCAGTCGTTGCGGTAGCCGATGCTCACGATGTGCAGGCCGTGCCGCCGCGCATGCGCGCGCACCCGCTCGGCGAACCAGCCGCTGAAGTTGTGGCCGTACAGCGCGATGCAGCGCGACGCGGGGTTGTCGTCCCCATCGGTCTCCGGCGGCCGCAGCGCCGAAGCGAACTGAAGGCAGGGGTCGAGCACCAGCGCCGGCACATCGCCCAGGCTCTGCGCGATGAGCGCGCGCGAATTGCCGTCGCGCACCGAAAGCGCATCGAAGCGGCGCAGCGCCGCGGCCCGGTGCGGCGGCACGCCTCGCGCCACCGGGTGGTTGCCGAAGCTGGCCGCATAGGCCACGAGGCGACCGGCGCGCAGGCCTTCGCCGAAGAAGGGCGGGCAGTCGCGGAACCAAGGATGCGCGAAGTTCCAGACCTCGTCGCTGCCGACCACCACCGCATCGCAGTGCGGCATGTCCTGCGGGCTTTCGAGTTCGAAGGGGCGCGTCAGCGGCAACGCCTCGATGGCGTCGAGAAAGCGCCGCGTCTTGCGGGCATACACGCGCCGGTCGGCGGGCGGCGTGGCGCCGGGCTGCGCCGGCTGCAGCGCGCAGCGCCACTCGGCGAGGTCGATGCGGCGCGAACGGTGGTCGAGCACCACCGCGCGGTACCCCAGGCCGCGCAGCCCTTCGGCCAGGCAGCGGGCCTGCCAGTACGAGCCGTAGTTGATGCAGCGGTGGAAGGTGAGCACGCCGACCTGCGGCATCGGCGCGGGCTCCGGCAAGCGCGGCAGGTGGCGCCCGGAGCCATCGCGGGGAGGAAGGAGCAGTGCGGGCATTTGCATGACGGACAACGCTAGCGGCGCACGCACGGCACGGCGTCGGACGATGCGCCGTGGCCCGGTGCGTGCCGCACGCGGTGCGCGGGCACGTCGATTGCCCGTGGACCCCGGCCATGAACCACGTCCCCATGCAGGTGCAACTCGGCAACGGGTGGGCCTGCCAGATCGAGGTTCACTGCAAGCAAAACGGTTCTTGCAACGGCCGTGCGGAGGTCTCATGCAACGGCACTCGGCGCTGCGTGCTGATGGCATTGAACATCGAAGGCTCCGACGACGTGCTCGAAAACCTGATGCAGCGCGTGCGCCTCTACATGGCGCACGCGGCCTGCCCCGAAGACGACGGCGATTGACCGATCGGTCGATCAGCGTGCGGCACCCGCAGGCGGGTGCGCATGCGGCGTGGCCGTCGGGTCGGCGAGCTGCACGGCCTGGCCCTTCTGCCAGGCATCGGCGCCGGGCGCGATGGACGGCGCGGCGATGTCTTCGCGGTTCTTGCGCTTCTCGGCGCTCTGCACGCCGAAGCGGCGGTCGCGCTCTTCCACCATGGCGGCGTTCGCCTGCCCATCGGCGGTGAAGCCCATCATGAGCTGCGGCGTGCCGAGCGGCAGTTCCTTCTGCTGGTCGGTGTGCCAGGTGTGGAAGGTCTTGCCGTAGGTGCCGACCAGCTTCTTCATGAGCGCATGCTCGGCCGCCTGCGGAATCCCGGGTGCGATGAGCTGGCCCGACTTCACCTCGTGCACATGGCTGTGCCAGAGAGCCTTCTCGGCATCGGGCAGCGTGTTGAACAGGCGCTCGCTCACGATGTATTCCACGCCCATGAGCTTGGCCGACTTCTGGTTGCCGTCGAAGATCACGCACTGGATCACTTCGTCGTTGAGCACGGCGCAGTAGTGGTGCGCTTCCATCTGCGCATCCATCCGGCCGCTGTAGAAGTGGAAGCCGTCGAGGTAGGCGTTGAGCGCTTCGATGGGCGGCTTGTCCTGCAGCAGCGCCGCGCCGGTTTCCAGCACCGCGGTGCCGGCGCGCTTGTCCGCGCCGGGCGCCTGGACGTTCGACGGGCTGGGCTTGTCGCCGCAGGCCGCGATGGCGGTCGCGAGCGCCAGCAGCGCCGCCCCTTGCAGCAGATGCCGCATCGCGTGGCCCGCCTCAGATGAAGGGCACGCCGCCCGTCACCGGGATCGTCGCGCCCGAGATGTAGCTCGCCTGGTCGGAGGCCAGCAGCACGTACACCGCCTGCAGTTCAGCCGGCTGGCCGGGCCGCTTCATCGGCGTCTGCTTGCCGAACTCCTTCACCTTCTCGGGTGGCATGGTCGAGGGAATGAGCGGCGTCCAGAACGGGCCGGGCGCTACGCAGTTCACGCGGATGCCTTTCTCGGCGAGCAGCTGCGCCATGCCGCCGGACATGTTCTGGATCGCGCCCTTCGTTGCCGCATAGGCCACCAGCGTGGCGTTGGGCTTGTCGGCATTGACGGAGGCGGTGCTGATGACCGAGCCGCCGGGCTTCATGCGCGCGGCGGCGGCCTTGCAGAGGAAGAAGTTCGCATAGACGTTGGTGCGGAAGGTGCGGTCGAACTCCTCGGCAGATATCTCGTCGAGCGACTTGTGCGACATCTGGAAGGCCGCGTTGTTCACCAGCACGTCGAGCCGGCCGAAGGCGTCGAAGGCCTGGTCCACGAGCTTGCGGCAATGCGCTTCCTCGCAGATGTCGCCGGGCACCGCCACGCAGCGGCGGCCCGCGCGCTCGATCCACTCGCGAGTGACCTTTGCGTCTTCCTCTTCCTCGGCGAGGTAGGAGATGAGCACATCGGCGCCTTCACGCGCGAAGGCGATAGCGACCGCGCGGCCGATGCCGCTGTCGCCGCCGGTGATGAGGGCGGCCTTGCCCTCGAGCTTGCCGCTGCCGACGTAGCTCTCTTCGCCGAAATCGGGTGGCGGCGACATCTTCGATTCGAGGCCGGGCGGCTGCTGGGCGGGTGTGGAAAAGGGTGGTTGGGGGCCGGTCTGGCGAGGGTCTGTCATGGCGGGTCCTGTCTGGGATCGGTGGAGTTCAGTGGAGGGTTGGAATGGATCGGCGCGGCCGTTCAGGCGCCCGCATCGTTCTCGCGCGGCGTGCCGCGTGCGGCCCGGCGCTTCTGGGTGTCCTGGCTGTCGGCCTCCGGTGCTGCGGCGTCGCGGTCGGCGGCTTTCTTCATGCCGCGCTCGAGGTCCTGCGTGCTGGCGTTGCCGCCGATGGCGGGCTCCTCACCGTTCACCGCGTCGGGCGCCTGCACGCGCTGGCCGCCAGAGGCGGGATCAGGGGCTGAACGGGCTGGATTGCGGGGCGTGTTCATCGTGTGCTCCTTGCGTTTCTCGAGAAAAGGGCAAATGCGGTAACGGCGGCGATCGCGCCAAGGCCGAGCCATACCGCATCGGTGGGCTTTGTCTTCCTTTCGCTGCGGAAGCCGCCGTCGATGGCGCAGCCGCGCGAGGGTTCGAAGAGATTGCCGTCGCTGTGCGCGGCGGGCGCGGCACGGCGCATCGCGGCGCCGCCGACCCAGCCGAGCACGCGCGCCATCAGGTTTGGCGCGAGCGCATGCATCAGGATGCCCGGCCGCGCCGGTGCGCCGATGTAGGTGCGAGCGCGCGGCCGCGTGGCCAGCGAAACGAGCGAGGCGGCCACGCGGCGCGGATCGAGCACCGGCGGCGGCGGCGCGACGCGGTGCCCGCTGTAGTTCGCGCCATGCGACATGCCGGGCGAATCGACGAAGGTCGGGAACACCTCGCAGACATGGATGCCCGGAAATTCGGCGAGCTCCGCGCGCAGCGACTCCGAGAACCCGCGAATGCCGAACTTGCTGGCGGTGTAGGCCGTCGCGTAGGGCGTGGCGACCCAGCCGCCGAGCGAGATCATGTTGACCAGCGTGCCGCGCCCGCGCTCGCGAAAGTGCGGAACGATGGCGTAGGCGCCGTGCATGTGGCCCAGCAGGTTGGCCTCGACCACGCGCCGGTGCGAGGCGAGCGGCGTCTCCTCGAAGCGTCCGACGGCGCCGACGCCCACGTTGTTGATCCACATGTCCACGTGGCCGAAATGGGCGATGGCCGATTCGGCGAGCGCCGCCATCGCGGCGGGGTCGGTCACATCGGTCGGTACGGCGAGCGCGCGTGCGCCGGCCGCTTCGCACTCGGTGGCCAGCGACTGCAAGGCCTCCTGGTTGCGCGCGGCCAGCGCGAGCGAGGCGCCTTGCGCGGCGAAGGCGAGGGCGGTGGCGCGGCCGATGCCGCTGGAGGCGCCGGTGAGCACCACCACCTGCGAGCGCAGCGTGTGCGGGGTGGCATCGGCCGGGCCGTCATGGGCCGACGAAGGTGTGGATGGCGTGGTTCCTGCGGGGGATTTCGCGGCGGAAATGGGGGACACGGGGCAGCTCCTGCGGGCAAGTAAGGCCCCTACCTTTCGACCTGTAGCGCGGCGCGTGCGCGCGAGGCTTGCGCATCCGGGCGTCGGACAAAGCCCACGGGTTTCCCGCTTGTTGCGTGCATGCCGCAGCCGTGCAGGAACCGAGAAAAGGTCGCGGCGCCAAGCGCACTCAAGGCGGCGTTCTGTCCTTGCGTTCAGTCAGTCGTGGCGCCGCCGCGTCAATGCCTCCAGCGCAATCAGCGCGGCATCGAGCTTGTCCGCACAGGCGCGCCACTGGTTGCGCGCGCCCGGCGAAGGCAGCGGGCCGCCGTCGCGCACGGCCACCCGCACGGCGTCGAGCCACACATCGACCTGCTCGCGCGCGACCGCCTCTTCGGCGCCCTGGTGTGCGAGCGTGCTCTCCAGCCGCTCGATGCGCGCGAGCCAGTCCGCCGCGTCCGCCGCCTGGTCGTTGGTGCGTGTCATGCGCGCTGCACGGAGGAGGGCGCCCGCGGAAACGACGGCACGGCCCGGGCGCTCCGGGCGAGCGCATTGCGGCCCTCGGCCGTGATGGCTGTGACCACGGCGCGCGCGATGCGCCGCTCGCCGGTGCGCAGCAGCTCGGGCGGCTCGGTCAGTGCTTCGAGCAGCGAGGCGCTGCGCAGCGCGAGGATGCGGTGGATGTCTTCCGGCGCGGAGCACACCACCGGCAACTGCCGGCGCGACAGGAGTTCGAGCAGTTGGTAGTACTCGGCCACGCGGAGGTCTCGGGGCGTCGTCTTTTTTCTCATGCGGATACCTGGAAGGAGAAGGAAGGTCGATGAAGGGAACCGGACCCGCTTCTCCCGGCAAACGGCATGCCTGCGCTCCGGGTGTGCCGAGCGCGACGGGCACTTCCTTGGCGATTGGGTGGCGTCCGACACCTCTGCGGCACCGTGCGTTCAGCCTTGGCGGCAAGCCCGCTCGCGCACGGCGCGCACAACCGAAAGGAGCACACACGATGACCAAGCCAAGGAAGCTCGAGGTACCCACATCGCCGCAAGAAGCGCAGGCGCCGTTGGGCGATGCGAACGCAACGCAAAAGGCACCTGCGAAGAAAGAAGGACCGACCGCCACGCGCACCACGCGCGAAGGCGCGTCGGTCGGCAAGGCCGGCAATTCGACCGTCGGCGGCGCGGCCGGCCAGCTCACGCCGAAGGACTAGCGTGGCCGGCGCGGCCGGGGCTCAGCCCTTGCGGCCGTCGACCTGCGATTCGGCGTCGAGCCAGTCCTGCACCTCGTCGCCGGGTTCGCCGCCGCGGCGCACGTAAGCGTCGTAGGCGGCATTGCGGATGCGCTCTTCCCTGGCGGCCGGGTCCTCGCCATGCATCGACTGCTGTTGCTGCTGCTGGCCGGACCCATCGGATGCATTGGACGCAGCGGACGAAGGCTGCGTGGCCGTCTCGCTCGCGGCTCCCGCGCCTTGCGCGCTCGTGCCCAGGGGCTGCTGGTTCTCTGGATTGCTGCTGCTGCTGGTCTTCGGCATGGTCACCTCTTGTATGTACGCCGTTGAACACGCCGGCCAACCTACGCCGTTGCGGTGGCGCCGCCGTCGGACAAGTGCCCGATTTCGCTCGATGAATGCGAAAAGTTCGAGGCGCGGCGCGAGAGAATTCTTGGCACATGGTTTTGATCTTTTTCCTACAGCGAACGCGTCGGCGTGCGTGCGAGCCTGCGGCCTTCGATCAACTTTGTGGAGCGCACCCATGACCCTGTCTTCCCGCCATCTCGCAGCAACATTTGCAGTCAGCTTTTCGCTGCTGGCCGCCTCGTCCGCCTGGGCCGCGGACAAGCTCGCGGCCGCCGACGCCTCGATGCTCAAGGACATCGCCCAGGCCAACATGGCAGAGGTCGAGACCGGCAAGCTCGCGCTCGAGAAAAGCACCAATCCCGAGATCAAGAAGTTCGCCCAGATGATGGTCGACGACCACAGCAAGGGCCTCGCCGACGTGAAGACGCTCGCATCGGCCAAGGGCACCGAGTTGCCCGACGGACCGGACGTCAAGCACAAGGCGACGGCGCTCGAATTCAAGGCGCTCTCGGGCGACATGTTCAACAGCCGCTATGTGAAGCAGGCCGGCGTCGGCGACCATGAGGCCACCGAGAAGCTGCTGAAGAAGACGCAGGCCGAGGCGAAGGACGCCGACCTCAAGGCGCTGGCCGGCAAGATGCTGCCGATCGTGCAGGGGCACCTGCAGCATGCGCGCCAACTGGTCGCCACCACCGACAAGAAGTAGCAACCGCAACCGCACCGCATTGCGGTGTCGGAACGAAGATCGAGGGCGCGAGCTTGAAGCTCCGCCCTCGATTCGCTTTGCGCGTCTGCGCAATCAGTGCAGTCCGTGCAATCAATGCAATCAGTGGAGAAGGGGAGGCCTCTGCATCTCGGTGTCGGTGAGGCCGGCCACGTCGGAGGGCTCCAGCACCACGCGCTCGGCGCCGGTCTGCGCGTGCACGAGCAGGGCGCGCTCGCGCAGCAGGCCCATGCAGGCGGTCAGCGTCGAGAGCTGGTCGACCGGCTCGCCGCCGGCCAGGAACTCCAGCGTGGCGCGGGGCACATGCACGAACAGGCGCCGGTGGTCGAGCAGCCGGATGCTGAACTCGTAGCCGTCGCCTTCGTAGCAGTCGGTCATGCGAACCCGCCCCTGCAGCCCGTCAGGCTGTCGCTTCCTCGATCTGCGCGGCTTCGGCCAGCAGGCCCAGCCGCTGGTCGGTGGCCTGTTCCTCCGAGAGGCTGGTCTGGAGCAGCGGAAGGGCGTCCGCAAAGCCCAGCTTCTTCGCGAGCAGGCACAGCGACGTGTAGC
Organism: Variovorax paradoxus EPS; assembly: GCF_000184745.1. Lineage (NCBI taxonomy): Bacteria > Pseudomonadati > Pseudomonadota > Betaproteobacteria > Burkholderiales > Comamonadaceae > Variovorax > Variovorax paradoxus. The sequence continues at coordinate 3,328,312 of NC_014931.1, forward strand.
CGGCGATCTCGTAGTGCTCGGCCTTCTGCGCGGCGCCGATGAGCGCCGCATCGAGCACCGGGCCCTTCTCGATCAAGTCGACCAGTGACATCGTCTCTTCGACCAGGCCTTCCATGCCGTCGCACTTGATGCGCTTGAGCTTGAAGCCGCACTGCTCGGCGACCTGCTCCAGGCGCTCGACCTGGTTGCGCGTTTCCTGCAGATGGTCTTCGAACGCCTGCTGCAGATCGGGGTCGGTGGCCGCGCGCGCGAGCTTGGGCAGCGAGCGCGTCATCTGCTTCTCGGCGTTGTAGGTGTCCGAAATTTCGTGCACGAAAAGGTCCTTCACGGACTTGACTGGCATGGATGGCTCCTTCGTTGAAGTGGGTTGAAAAGTGCAAAGGTGGTGGCCGTTTCGCGGCGTCCATGTAGGCCATTTGCGATTCGATTCGCCAGTGCCGCGGCATCGGGTGCCGCCGTCGTCAACGCGCGTTCTTGCTGCGTGATTCGGTTGCTGCTGCAGCGGCTGCGGCACGGCCCTCGCCGAGGAACTCGACGAGCAGCGCATTCACCTCGTCGGGCTCTTCGTGGTGCAGCCAGTGCGAGGCCCGCGGCAGCCGCACGACGTGGCCGTTGCGGCAGTAGCGCAGCGCGGCTTGCGCGAGGCCGGGCTCCAGCGCGGAATCGGCATCGCCCCAGACGATGCGCACCGGCGCCTCGATCTTCTCGGCGCGCGGCCGCGCGAGCGGCATGGCGCGGTACCAGTCGAGCATCGCGCGCAGCGCATCCGGCTCGGCCCAGGCGGCGCGGTAGCCCGCAAGCTTGTCTTCGCCGAAGGTGCCGGGGCGGCTCGAATGCGTGAGCGCCGCCTGCAGCAGCGCGAAGTTGTTGGCGCGTAGCAGCGTTTCGGGAATCCACCGCAGCTGGAAGAAGCCGACGTACGTGCTGCGCAGCATCTGCAGCGGATGAGTCAGCGCGTACGAGAAGAAGGTGGCGGGGTGGGGCGCATTGAGGATCGCCAGGCGCTCCACCGCCGCCGGCTCGCGCGCCGCGAGGTGCCACGCCACCATGCCGCCCCAGTCGTGGCCGACGAGGCAAAAGCGCGGCGCGTGCAGCGCCTGCGCGATGCCCATCACATCGTCGGCCAGCGTGTCGAGCGTGTAGGCGCCGGTGCCTTCGGGCTTCTGCGATTCGCCGTAGCCGCGCTGGTCGGGAACGGCCACGCGCCAGCCCGCATCGACCAGCGGCTGCACCTGCTGGCGCCATGCGCCCCAGTACTCGGGAAAGCCGTGCAGCAGCATCACGAGCGGCGCGCCTTCGGCGCCCGCGGTGGCGACATGGAGCGACACGCCGTTCGTGTCGAGGGTCCGGTGCATCAGCGTGGCTTCCATCGTGTTCATCCCAAGGCGGTGTCCAGGACCATCATCAGCACGAAGCCGAGCATCAAACCGGTGGTCGCATGAGCCTCGTGGCCCTTGCGGTGCGACTCCGGAATGATCTCGTGGCTGATGACGAACAGCATCGCGCCCGCCGCCATCGCAAGGCCCCAGGGCAGCAGCGCGGCGGTGAGCCCGATGACGGCCGCGCCGAGCACGGCGGCGAGCGGCTCGACCAGCCCCGACAGCACGCCGAGCCCGACCGCCGTCAGCTTTCCGTAGCCCACGCTGCGCAGCGCGAGCGCGACGACCAGGCCCTCGGGCACGTCCTGGATCGAGATGCCGGTGGTGAGCGCGGTCGCGCCCACCGCATCGGTGCCCGCGAACGCGACGCCGATGGCCAGCCCCTCGGGCAGGTTGTGCAGCACGATGGCCAGCACGAAGAGCCACACGCGCTTGAGCGCGCGCGACTCGGGCCCTTCGAGGCCCTTGACGAAATGCTCGTGCGGCACGGCGCGGTCGATCGCCAGCAGCACCATCGCGCCGAGCAGCACGCCCCCGCCCACCAGCGTGCCGCTGCCCCAGGCGCCGGCGCCTTGCGACTTCGCCGCCGCGAGCGCGGGAATGACGAGCGAGAACGAGCTTGCGGCCAGCATCACGCCCGCGCCGAAGCCCAGCATGCTGTCGTAGGCGCGCTGCGAGAACTGCTGAGACAGCAGCACCGGCACCGTGCCGAGCGCGGTCGCCAGCGCGGCGATGCAGCCGCCGGTGAGCGCCGCGCCTACCGGCGAGCCCGAGCGCGCGAGATTCGCGCCTTCGATCAACAGCAGCAGCAAGCCGGCGCACGCGATGCCGGCGCCGAGCCAGCGCCGGGCGGTGCGGGCCGAGAGGGCGGTCTTTGGGAAGCGGATATCAGCCATGCCGGGTACGGGTTAAAGAGTGAGCGAGCAAGACACAACAGGCTCGCAGCGTGTTGGCTCGTTGCCGGCTCACTCGTAGGACCCATGCCCGCCGCCTTGGGAAAACCGCCTACTTGGTGTTGTTTGTTTCGCGCCGGCGTCTGGTGTCCGCGCCGCTACGCCGTCGGGCCCGTTGGCACAGCTGAGCATCACCGCCTGCTTCATCTGAAATTTTCAAATGGAATTGTGGCCCGTAGAAGACTTCAGTCGCCGCGATTTTCCTTTTCCCTGAGCGCAGCCCATCGCGGATCGGTGTGGCGACCGCTGTATTCCTGGTCGATTTCGTCGATCACACGGTCGGCGTTCTTCGGGTCGACCGCCGCGAGGATCGCGTCGATCTTGGCTTCGACGCGGTCATCGCCTTCCTTGGACTGCGGCGAGCCGAGGTACAGCAGGAAGGCGAGGCCGCCCACCTGCCAGAGCAACTGCAGGAACTCGGACTGCCAGTTCTCCAGCGTGTCCCGCATCATCTCGATGAGGTAGCCGTTGACTTCCACCGGATGGCCGAACTGCGTCTGTTCGTTCGCATAGGCGAACCAGCCGAAGACCCAGTGGCCGATCAGCGAGATGAGGAAAAAGCCGGCCGTGACCCAGGCGAAGCCGTAGAGCTTCCAGATCGATTTCTTCTTCATGAGCGAGCACCCCTTGTTTGTTGTTCGACGAGGGGGAAATTCGGCGCGCGCGGCAAGCAAGGGGCAGAAGGAGAAAACCGGCGTTGCATCGCCGGAGAGTCCTACGCGTGTGCTGGTGCTCTCACTAGGTCATTTAACATAACGCACATTGTGTGATCGTCATATGCCAGATGAGCCCATTCTGGAAACCGCCCAAGAAAGTGAGCTCAGGACCCCATCGGACTGACCGATGCCAACGAAGGATCGAAATCCGCTTCCACGCGTCCGATGTCCGGCACGCGCTGATACCGCAGCACGCGATATCCGGCTTCGATCAGCATCGCATCCCGATCCGGATCGCGCCGGGCCTTGTCCTTTTGATTCTTGTCGCCGAGCTCGACCACGGCCACGACCTTGAACGAGCGGTCGCACACGACGAAGTCTGCGATCCTGCGGCTGAACGTGCTGCGCGCCGCGCGCGTGCGGGCGGTGAGCAAGGCACCGAAACTGACCTGCGGCAGCACCACGAGGTCCGGGAGCGTTTGCACGAGGCGGTTGTACATCGCCTGCTCGCGTGCAGTGAGCGGTGCCCGGGCCTTGGGTTTGTCGACGAAGTTGCTGGTGTTTTGCTCGGACCTTTTCTTGGCCACCAACAGAAACACCAGCACGCCAACAACCAGCAAAACGACCATGAATAGGAACGTATTCATCTCTGCTTCTCCTTCTCCACAGAGTCTCGCACGAGTGCGCAGGCGCCCTTTTTTTGACCTTTTGCCGGGCCTGCAAGGCGACGAAATCAGCCCTCAACGCTTGGGCGAATTTCCAATTCCTCTGCCTTCGTAGTTCACTCCCTTGGTCTGCTTGATCTCGATCTTCTTCGCGTCAGGACAGGGCTCGTTCGAATACACGACCTTGCCGCCTTGCACGCATTTGTAGATCGAGTGCTGGGCCGCGGCATCGAACCCGGCGGTCGTCAGCAAACCCAGCGTGAACGCAAGGCCGCCCCATCTCACCATTTGCCGTCCTTGGGCGGCGGCTTCGGACCGGCCTTGGCGTTCATTGCGGCCGTGATGAGCTGCGCCGCTTCCGCACGGTTCACCTTGTTCGCGAAGTCGACCGCCGTCATGCCCAGCTGATTTTTCATCGTCGTGTCAGCGCCTTCGTCCAGCAGCAGCTTCACGGCTTCGCCCGAGCCGTACATGGCGGCCATCATCAGCGGCGTGGTGCCGTTGGGCGACTGCGCATCGATGAACGCGTAGTTGTCGAGCAGCACTTTCATGATCGTCAATTGGCCGCTGGTGGCCGCGTAATGCAGCGGCGTCCAGCCGGTCTTGTTGACCGCGGCATCGCGCTTGAGCAGCTGCTTGACCAGGTCCTGCTGGCCCTTGATCGCAGCCAGCATCAGCGGCGTTTCGTCCTTGGCATTGGGCAGGTCGACATTGAGCTGGGGCGATTCGAGCAGCACCTGGATGACCTTGGGCGACGGCTCGCGCAAAGCGATCATCAAGCCGGTCTGGCCGTGCTCGTCGAGCGTGTTCGGGTCAAACCCGCGTTGCAGCAGGGTGCGCACGCCGCTGGCGTTGTCGCCGCGCACGGCACGGAAAAAGTCTTCGAACGAGCCTGCATGCGCTGCAAAAGATGCAGCAATGACAAGGAGATAAAGCGACTTCTTGAAGTAGTTTTTCATGATCTGACGTCCCTGAATAATGTGTCGAAGTTGTCGCTCGTCGCCTTGGCGATGGCCTCTACGGGCACATTTCGAAGCTCGGCGATCTGTTGTGCCACGTAGGGCACGTACGACGGATTGTTGGTCTTGCCGCGGTACGGCACGGGCGCCAGATACGGGCTGTCGGTCTCGATCAGCATGCGGTCGAGCGGCACGAAGGCGGCCACGTCGCGCAGGTCCTGAGCCTTCTTGAAGGTCAGGATGCCCGAGAAGGAAATGTAGAAGCCCAGGTCGAGCGCCGCGCGCGCCACTTCGGCGGTTTCGGTGAAGCAATGGAACACGCCGCCTGCCGCACCCGTACCGGTTGAGCCGTCTTCGCCCTCCTCCTTGAGGATCGCAATCGTGTCGGCCGAGGCTTCGCGGGTGTGAATGATGAGCGGCTTGCGGGTCTGCTGCGCCGCGCGGATGTGCACGCGGAAGCGGTCGCGCTGCCACTCCATGTCGGCGATGCTGCGGCCGCCCTTACGTTCTTCCATCTGGTAGTAGTCGAGGCCGGTCTCGCCGATGGCCACCACGCGGGGCCGGGCCGAGAGGCGCACCAGGTCTTCGACGCTGGGCTCGGCGATGTCCTCGTTGTCGGGGTGCACGCCCACGCTGGCCCAGAAGTTGTCGTAGCTGGCGGCGAGCGCCTGCACGTCGTCGAACTCCTCGAGCTTGGTGCAGATGCAGAGGGCCCGGTCGACCTTGGCGGCGGCCATGGCGGCGCGGATCTGCGGCATCTGGTCCGCGAACTCAGGGAAGGTCAGGTGGCAATGGGAGTCTGTGAACATCGGAAATGACGGTGAAGTCGGCGCACCTGTCACCTGTGTGAGGTGGCGCCGTACACGGAGTTCCGCGTCACGAGGACGACGGAAAACTCAGATGGTTTGGGTGGGACGGTCCGACGCCATCGAACCACCGAGGGCTGCCTCGATGCGCGCCTTCAGTTGCCGCGATTTTTCGTCCGAAGGAAAACGGATGCCGACACCGGGCGCCCGGTTGCCGGCGGCGCGTGCCGGCGTGATCCAGGCGACCTTGCCGGCCACCGGATAGCGCTGTGGGTCTTCGGGCAGCGTCAGCAGCACATAGACGTCGTCGCCCAGCCGGTATTCGCGCGTGGTCGGAATGAAGATGCCGCCCTCGGCAAAGAGCGGGATGTACGCCGCATAGAGCGCCCCCTTTTCCTTGATGGCGAGCTGGATGACGCTCGGCCTGGCGGGCGTGGAGGCTGCGGACGCAGCGGGGGCGGGGGCGACAGGTTGGTTCATGGGCGGCGAGCGGCTGAGTTTAGGGTGCTTCGCGCTTCGCTCACAAGCGCTTCGAGCATGAGACCTGCATTGAACGGATGCTCCGCGGTTCTCGCGGCATTCGCGAGCGACTTCGACCAACGCGCCAAAGCCAGCCGCGACGGCGCCGCCGGCAGGTCGGCCGCCTCGAAGAAACGTGGCTCGGCGCCGTTGCCGACAGCCATCAAGTCGTGGCAGAGCTTCTGCAGCGCGCCAACGGCTTGAGCCGGTGCATGGTCCGACAGCGCACCCACATCACCGCGCGAAATGGCCTTGGGAAACAACGACCACGCCTTGGGCGATTGGCCGGACCGCGCGAGCCGCAAGGCATCGCTGGGCCGTCCGCCGGCAGCGCGCAACAGGGCGGCCGCATCGGCGGCCGGCACGTCCTGCGCCACAAGCCAGGCCTCGGCCTCGGCCGTTTCGGGCCACGGCAGCGTGAAGCCCAGGCAACGGCTGCGAATCGTCGGCAGCAATTGCCACGCCGCCTCGCTGGCCAGCACGAAGCGCACGTCGCCGACGGGCTCCTCGAGCGTCTTGAGCAGCGCGTTCGCGGTGATGGTGTTCATGCGCTCAGCCGGATACACCAGCACCACCTTGCCGCGCCCGCGCGCACTGGTGCGCTGGGCAAAGCCGACCGCATCGCGCATCGCCTCGACGCGGATCTCGCGGCTCGCCTTGCGCTTCTTGTCGTCGATGTCGGCCTGCGCCTTTTCGTCGAGCGGCCAGCCCAGTTCCTGCATGGCGACTTCGGGCATCAGCACGCACAGGTCGGCGTGGGTGCGGACCTCGATGGCGTGGCAGCTGGCGCAATGGCCGCAGGCAGTACCGCCCTCTTCCGCCGGCTGCTCGCACAGCCAGGCGGCGGCGAGCGCCAACGCGAGTTCGTATTGGCCGATGCCCGACGGCCCTTGCAGCAGCCAGGCATGACCGCGCTGGCGCAGCAGCTCGGCCAGCGGCTGGCGCAGCCAGGGCGTGAGGGGTGGCACGCTCATCGCGCAACTCCGCTTTGAGGTGCCAGCACGCCGCGCGCCACCAACGCCGTTTCGATCTGCTGCCAGACCTGGTCGCGCGCCTGGCTGGCGTCGATGCGAATGAAGCGCTGCGCGTCGGCGTCGGCGCGGTCTGCGTAGCCTTGGGCCACGCGGCGAAAGAACTCGACCGGCTGCGCCTCGAACTTGTCGGGTACGCGCGCACCGGCCAGCCGCTGCGCCGCGATCTCGGGCGCCAGGTCGAACCACAGCGTGATGTGCGGCTGCAGCAGCCCTTCCGCCCTGCCCCCTTGCGCCCACTGTTCCAGCGTCGACAGCACGGCTGCATCGAAGCCGCGCCCCGCGCCCTGATAGGCGAAAGTGGCGTCGGTGAAGCGGTCGCACAGCACCAGGTCGCCGCGCGCGAGTGCCGGCTCGATGACCTGCACGATGTGATCGCGCCGCGCCGCGAACACCAACAGCGATTCGGTCAGCGGGTCCATCGGCTGCTCCAGGATCAACCCGCGCAGCGTTTCCGCCAGCGGCGTGCCGCCGGGTTCGCGCGTGCGCACGACCGTGCGGCCCTGCGCCTTGAACAGCGCTTCCATCGCATCGAGATGGCTCGACTTGCCCGCGCCATCGATGCCTTCCAGCGTCAGAAAAAGCCCTTCGCTCATTGCGTTGCCTTGGGTTTGGGTTCGCTGCTGCTGCTGCCACCACCGCGCTGGTAGCGATTGACCGCGCGGTTGTGGTCATCGAGCGAGCTGCTGAACTGGCTCGTGCCGTCGCCGCGCGAAACGAAGTACAGCGATTTGCTCTGCGCCGGCTGCACCGCCGCCAGCAGCGCCGCCTTGCCCGGCATCGCGATCGGCGTGGGCGGCAGGCCACCGCGGGTGTAGGTGTTCCAGGGGCTGTCGGTCTGCAGGTCTTTCTTGCGCAGGTTGCCGTCGAAGGCGGCGCCGAGGCCGTAGATCACCGTCGGATCGGTCTGCAGCGGCATGCCGATGCGCAGGCGATTGGTGAAGACGGCGGCGATTTCGGCGCGGTCGTTGGCTTTGCCTGTCTCCTTTTCGACAATGCTGGCCAGAATCAGCGCGTCATCGGCCGATTTCAGGGGCAAGTCGGCGGCCCGCGCCGCCCAGGCGGCTTCGAGCTTCTTGTCCATGGCCCGCATGGCGCGCTGCAGCAGGGCGATGTCGGTCGAGCCCTTCGAATAGGTATAGGTGTCCGGGAAGAAGCGGCCTTCGGGGTGCACGCCGGGCTTGCCCAGCTTGGCCATCAGGGCGTCGTCGGTCAGGCCCACGCTTTCGGGCTTGAGCTGATCGGCCTTGCCGAGCGCCGCGCGCACCTGCCGCATGTTCCAGCCCTCGACCAGCACCAGGCTGCGCGTGGCTTCCTCGCCGCGCACCAGGATGTTGAGCAGCAGCTTAGGCGTGACACCGCGCTCCAGCTCGTAACTGCCGGCGCGCATCTGGCGGTCCTGGCCCGAAATCCGGAACCACCAATAGAGCAGTTGCGGCTGCACATCGACGCCGGCATTGGCCACGGCCTGGGCAATGCCGCGCGGCGTGGTGCCGGGCTCGATGGAAAGATCGGCGCTGGGCGCCGACATCTTGAGCGGCTGGTGCACCCACCAGAGTCCGCCGGCGCCGAGCGCGAGCGCGATCAGGGCGGCGAGCAGGAAGAGGGTAAGAAAGAAGCTGCGCACGAATCCGATGGGAAGCGGTGGGTCGATGGGGATGGGAAAAGGGAGGGAGTCCCTGACGCCGGAAGGAACAGGCCCGGCCATGATAATTCAGCGATGACCACAGTCGTTCTCAACGGGGTAGCCACCCTCTCGCACCTCGGCGTGATCCGCGCCGAAGGCCCCGATGCCGCCAGCTTCCTGCACGGACAGCTGACCCAGGATTTCTCCCTGCTCGGCGCCACCGAAGCCCGTCTGGCCGCGCTCTGCACCGCCAAGGGCCGCGTGATCGCAAGCTTCATCGGTATCCGGCCGCAACCCGAGTCGATCCTTCTTGTGTGCAGCCGCGACATCCTCGCAGCGACGCTCAAGCGCCTCTCGATGTACGTGCTGCGCGCCAAGGCCAAGCTGACCGACGCCACCGACCAGTTCGCGCTCTACGGCCTGGCCGGCACCGCGCTCACCGCCAACGGCCTGGATGCGGCCACGCCACCCGGCAAGCGCACCGCCATCGGCGACGACATCAGCGTGGTGTCGCTCTACCCGGCCGACGGCGTGCCGCGCGCCTTGTGGATCGCCCCCGCCCACCATGCCGCGCCGGCCGGCCCGAAGCTCGATGCCGATCTCTGGCAATGGAGCGAAGTTCGCAGCGGCATCGTGACCGTGACCACGCCCATCATCGAAGCCTTCGTGCCGCAGATGATCAATTACGAATCGGTGGGCGGCGTGAACTTCAAGAAGGGCTGCTACCCCGGCCAGGAGATCGTGGCGCGCAGCCAGTTCCGCGGCACGCTGAAGCGCCGCACCTACCTCATGCAGGCCGATGCGCCCGTGGCGGTGGGCCAGGAAGTGTTCGCAGCCAGCGATGGCGAACAGCCCGTCGGCACCGTGGCCCAGGCTGCACAGGCGCCCGGCGGCGGCTGGTCGGCGCTGGTCTCGATGCAGATCTCGGCGCTCGAAGCCGGCGCCCTGCATGCCGGCGCGGCCACCGGCCCGGCCTTGACGGTCGAGCCGCTCCCTTACGCCTTGCTCGAAGACATCTGATCTTTCTTCCCCCAACGCCCGGACCAAGAGGGCGTTCGGCGCCATCGAAAAAGATGGCGCCATTTTTTTGCGCGACGCTTAACCCCGCCGTCGATGCTGCGCCGTAGAAGCCTGCATCGACCCACTCCTGGCAAGGAAGAGCACCATGAAGCGCAGACTTTTTTCCACCGTCCTGGCCCTGACCGCCCTCACCACCGGCCTGGCGGCCGCTGCCGAAAGCCCGGCCCGCCCGTTCGCGCCGCCCTCTTCTTCGAGCCGCATCGGCTCGATCATGCAGATCGCCATTGTCGATCGCACGACGGGCGCCGAACTCCCGATCTACCGCCACCGCGGCGAATACTGGGTGGCCGGCCGCCCCGGCGCGCGCTACGCCATCCGGGCGCGCAACGCGATGGGCGAACGCATCATGGCCGTGATGTCGGTGGACGGCGTCAACGTCGTCAGCGGCGAAACCGCGGGCATCGGGCAGACGGGCTACGTGTTCGGCGCGCGCGAAAACAGCGACATCACCGGCTGGCGCAAGAGCGATTCGCAGATCGCGGCCTTCGAATTCGCCTCTGCCGGCAACTCCTACGCAAGCCGCACCGGCCGGCCCGACGACGTCGGCGTGATCGGTGTCGCGCTGTTCCGCGAGAACGTGCCGGTGCCGCCGCCTCCCCCGATCGCGCCCTATCCGAGCCGCGACGAGTACAGCTCGCGCGACCGCGAATTGCGGAGCGAATCGTCTGCGCTGGGCGATGCCAAGGCCAAATCGGCGCCCGCCGAGGCCGCGGCCTCTGGCGACGCACCCGCCGGCAGCATGGCGCGCCGCCAGGCACCGGCTCCAAGCCTGGGCACGGCCCACGGCCGCCGCGAAACCTCGTACGTCGGCAAGACGAACTTCGAGCGCGCGCAGTCGACGCCCGACGAAGTGGTCCGCATCCGCTACGACAGCCGCGACAACCTCATTGCGGCGGGCGTGATTCCGGTGCCGCCGACGCCGCGCTGGCCGCGTCCCGCGGGCCCGTCGCCGTTCCCCGGTTCGGACTCCGGCTACGTGCCGGATCCGCCCAGCCGCTACTGATCAGCGCAGCGAGCGGCGCATCTCGACGTGCGGGATGCCGGCTTCTTCGAACGGCTCGCCGTGCACCGCATAACCGAGCCGCGCATAGAACCGCTCGGCGCTGCGCTGCGCATTGAGCGCCACTTCGCGGTCGCCGCGCGCCCGCGCCGCTTCTTCCAGCGCCTGCATCACGGCCGCGCCATGCCCGCCGCTTCGCAGCGTGCGGTGCACCGCCATGCGGCCGATGTGGGAGACGCCGTCTTCCGCATCGAGCAACCGCCCGGTCGCGATGACTTGCCCGAGGCGATTGCGCGCCACCGCGTGCAGCACGACGGCATCGTGCGCGTCCCACTCCAGTTCCTTCGGAATGTTCTGCTCCTCGATGAACACCGCGCGCCGCAGGGCGCCCGCGCCTTCGCCGAGCGCGTCCCATCCGCCGGTCTCCACGGTCCGCATCGCTTCACCGGCCTCGAAGCCCAGCAGCACTTCTCGCAGCCCCGCGGGCACCGCCTTCGAAGTCTGCGTGGCCGGATCGGCGAACACATAGACCAGTTCGCAGCCGACCAGGTACTGGTCCTGCCGGAACAGCGCGCCCTCGAACACGATCGACGAATTGCCGATGCGCGCGCACTTCATGCCCACGTCGATCACATCGTCCATGCGCGCCGAGGCACGGAAATCGATCGTCGCCTTGCGCACGTACAGGTCGCCGCCCAGCGAATGCATCGCCTCTTCGTACGGCAGCGCCATCGCGCGCCAGTAGTCGGCGATGGCGGTGTCGAAGTACATGAGGTAGTGCGCGTTGAAGACGATCTTCTGCATGTCCACCTCGGCCCAGCGCACGCGCAGGCGGTGGAAAAAGCGGAAGTCCTCGCGTCGGTTCGCTGCGGTTCTTGTCTCTGTCGTCATGGTGCCAATGCTTCCTTGAGTGCCCGGGCCGCGTCGCCTTGCGCCTGCAGCGCTTCGGGCAATGCGCGGCCCATCTTGATGAATTCGTGGATCACGCCGCGGTAGATCTCCAGGTCGACTTGCACGCCCGCGGCGCGCAGCTTGTCGGCGTAGGCGATGCCTTCGTCCACCACCGGGTCGCATTCCGCGAGGCCGATCCACGCGGGCGCCACGCCGTCGACGTCGTCGGCCAGCAGCGGCGCAAAGCGCCAGTCGTCGCGGTCGGCCGGCGTGCGGACGTACTGCGCGAAGAAGAAATCGATCATCGCCTTCGTGAGCAACGGGCCGTGCTCGAAGCGCTGGTGCGATGGTGTGTCCTGGTGCGCCGTCATGCCGGGGTAGATCAGCATCTGCAGCGCGAGCGGCAGCCCCGCATCGCGCGCCATGATCGCGCACACCGCGGCCAGCGTGCCGCCGGCGCTGTCGCCGCCGACCGCGAGGCGGCTGCCGTCGAGCCCGAGGCTCGCGCCTTGCGTGGCGACGAACTGGAACGCGTCCCACGCGTCGTCGGATGCGGTCGGAAACTTGTGCGCGGGCGCGAGCCGGTAGTCGACCGACACCACCGCGCAGCCGCTCTTGCTGCTCAGCACGCGGCACAGCGTGTCGTGCGTGCGGACGTTGCCGACCGTGAAGCCGCCGCCATGGAAGTACACCAGCACCGGCAGCACGTCCGATGAGGGCGCGTAGAGCCGCGCGGGTATCGCAAAGCCGTCACGCGCGGCGATGGTGAAGTCTTCGATGCGCGCCAGTTCTGGCTTGGGCACTTCGAGCACGCCCGCGCCTTTTTCATAAGAGGCCTTGGCCTCGTCGGGCGAGAGCTGATCGAGCGTCGCATGGCCGGCGCGCGCCATGCGCTCGACCACGCTGGCCATCTTCGCGGTCAGCGGGTGCGGGGGGAATGTCGTGGGAGGGTTGCCTGTCATGCGCACTTGGTCGATCGATCGATGGATTGTTTGTTTGTTTATTTATCTACTTGCTGAACGTCACGACCACGGGCTGCATGCGCGACAAGCCTTCGTAGGTCACCAGCACGGTCTGCCCCGCCTTGGGCGGCAGCAGCGGAGAGAACGAACCCAGGCTCACGAGATCGCCGGCCTTCAGCGCCAGGCCCTCTTTCGCGAGCGCCCCGGCCAGCCACACGACCGCGTTGAGCGGATGCTCCAGGATGTCGGCGCCCTTGCCGCGCGCCAGCTCGGCGCCCTGCCCGTCCTTCATCACCACCGTCATGTCGCGCAGGCTCTCCAGCAGCCAGGCCTGTCCGCCGGCCGTGGTGGGCACATCGACCGGCAAGCCCTTCACGCCGAGGCGCGCCGCCACGTTGATGGCCGCGAGGCCCGGCCCGTTGAGTTTGGGCGGCGTCTGCACCACAAGGTCGGGCAGTTCGATGAAGGGAATGACCTGGTCGATGTTCGCCAGCACATCGGCCGACGTCTTCGCGCTGTTGATGTCGGCGCTCTTCACGCGCACCAGCATGTCAGCCTCGAAGAGCGGCCGCGCGCCGAAGGCGGCATTGACCACCGCGCCGCTGTCCAGCAGCATGCCCTGGTAGAGCACGCCCCACACCGGCTTGTCGTAGTTGAAGCGCTTCTGCACCGCGGGGTTCGTGAGGCCGGCCTTGTAGCCGATGACCGCGCCGTGCTTGCGCGCGAGCAGCGCGTTGAGCTTGGCACGGGTGCACGCGGCATCGGCTTCATCGAGGTTCTCGATGTCGGCGGCGGGCGTGCGGGCTTCGCGGGCGGCGAAGAAATCGGCCACCTGCGCATCGCCGAGGCAGGCAGCGTGCGCTCCCGCGGACGCTGCCGCCACGAGTGTGCCGAGCGTGACAGCGGCAAGGGTTTTGTTCATGTGCAAGGCTGTCCCCTGTTGTTAGATTCGGATGGTCGGCAATCGTACTTCCCCGACGCTTTTCCCTGCGTCCGGGCACCCACCCACCACGTCCACACGTCCCACGATCCATGGCACTCATCCAGTACCTCACCCAGATCCAGTTCGAATTCGGCGCCATCAAGCTCCTGTCCAGCGAATGCGCGCGCATCGGCATCCACCGCCCGCTGATCGTGACCGACGCCGGCGTGCGCGCGGCCGGCGTGCTGCAGAAGGCGCTCGACGCCATCGCCGACCTGGAGGTCTCGGTGTTCGACCAGACCCCCTCCAACCCCACCGAGGCCGCGGTGCGCGCCGCCGTCGAGCTCTACCGCAGCGGCCGCTGCGACGGCCTCATCGCCGTGGGCGGCGGCTCGGCCATCGACTGCGCCAAGGGCGTGGCGATTGCCGCCACGCACGAAGGCCCGCTCAAGACCTACGCGACCATCGAAGGCGGCTCGCCGAAGATCACCGACCGCGCGGTGCCGCTCATTGCGGTGCCCACCACCAGCGGCACCGGCAGCGAAGTGGCGCGTGGCGCGATCGTCATCGTGGACGACCACCGCAAGCTCGGCTTCCACAGCTGGTTCCTGATGCCCAAGGCCGCGATCTGCGACCCCGAACTCACGCTCGGCCTGCCGCCCAAGCTGACGGCCGCCACCGGCATGGACGCGATTGCGCATTGCATGGAAACCTTCATGTCGGCCGCGTTCAACCCACCGGCCGACGGCATCGGCCTGGACGGCCTGGAGCGCGCCTGGCTGCACATCGAGCGCGCGACCAAGGACGGCAGCGACCGCGAGGCGCGCCTGAATCTCATGAGCGCCTCGATGCAGGGCGCGATGGCGTTCCAGAAGGGCCTGGGCTGCGTGCATTCGCTCAGCCACAGCCTGGGCGGCGTCGATCCGCGCCTGCACCACGGCACGCTCAACGCCCTCTTCCTGCCTGCGGTGATCCACTTCAACGCGGGCGCCGAGTCGGTTCAGAAGGACCAGCGCCTGCAGCGCATGGCGCAGGCCATGCACCTGGATTCGCCCGGCGATCTCGGCGAAGCGATCCGCGACATGAACGCGCGCCTCGGACTGCCGAAGGGCCTGGCGGAAGTCGGCGTCACGCCCGCGCTGTTCGAGCAGATCATCGACGGCGCCATGGCCGACCACTGCCACAAGACCAATCCGCGGCTCGCTACGCGCGACGACTACAAGGCGATGCTCGAAGCGTCGATGTAAGTGGCCCGGCGCCGGCTGCCCGCGCCGTTGGGCATGCCGGTTGCGCGATCTGGATCAATGGGATGCGGCCAGGCATCCCCATGCGCTCAATGCCTGATCCGCGGGAATTCCGCCCGAGGCATTTCTCGCAAGCGACGGTGCGCCGGCCGGAGCGTTGTCGTCGTGCACCCATTTGTCGAGGTCGGACACCGCATTCCAATTCAATTGCAGGGGGCTCAATCCCAATCTATTGAGCAATGAATTGGTGTTGTAAAACCCGTGGCTGTAGTTCTCGATGAAATAGGCACGCACCGAATTATTTACTTCGTCCGCAGCTGCCTTTTGGGTCAATTTACTGACAAATCCACCAGCCTGGGTGCAAGGGACCAGAAAATCGGATGTCCCCTGATAAATGATGATCTTCTTTCCTTTCTTGCCGGCCTTTTTCTGGTTCGAGGCTGCATTGAAGAAATTGGCAAGATCACCCGGCTTGACATTCCATACAGGCGCAAATTCATCCAATAGCTTGCTATATCCATCGTAATTCGCACCCGATTCAATAGCGACATTCGCCAGATGCCGGGATGTCGCGCCCAGCCCATCGCTCAAGGTTTGCTCGGATACATCGCCGCCGAACAAGCTGGTCAACATGGCCGCACCGCTGTTCCAGTTGACCACCCAATCATTGACGACCGCCGGCACCTCCAGCGTCTTGAGCAGATTGGTTTCGTCAACGGGAGGCGCGCCCGCCACAACGCCGTCGTAAGCGTCCGGCCAATTGGCAATGGCTTTCAATGCCTGCCTGCCGCCGGTGGAAATACCTACGAAATAGGTATCGCTGGGCGCAATTCCTGTCAGTTTTTTAACCAGATATAACCCGACATCAAGCGATTTCTTGATGGAATCCTGCCCGAAATTCTTTACCGCTTCCTGCTTGGGAACATCACTGAGTTGCCTGCCGGGCCGCACGAATTGTGGATCGAAGGCTTTGGACGATTCACCAGCGCCCGCATCACTTAGAACGACCGCGTAATTCGCCAGCGCCGATCCCTGAAATGAAGGTGAGAATTGCTGATTGCTTTGCTGGCCCGCCGCCACGACGTCGGAACTCCAGGCAAATCCGCCGCCACCCAGTTGGACGAATTTCCCATTCCATTGCGACGGAATATAGATTTGATAATTGATATCGGGAATCCGATAATCGGGCGCCTTGACTGCTGGATCAATTCCTCCAGGAGAGGTGGGCTGAATTGTTCCCTTGATCAGGCAATAGGAAGGAAGCGCGAGCCAGATCTGTTGCACCGATGTGATCTTGAATCCGCCGGTCTTTGGCGAAGGAAATTTGTAATTGCGGAAATCATTCAATACGGCATCGCCGTATGTCGATCCATTCAGCTGGTTGGAACATGTCCGGATAAGGGTGCTGGAAATATCGCTGGCCGCATGAGCGGATGAAAAAATGCCCCCGCAAGCCATTGCCAAAAAAGACGACTTGCGCAACCAAAGCGAATGATGCCGCCCCAAAGACCCGCTATTTTCTGTCTTGGTCAAGATTTGTCTCCAATTGATTGAATTGAATATTCACGGGCATCCATTTCCCAATGGCGCCATACCTTCTGTGAGGCCGTGAAATTCTCAATCGCCTGGCGACGGGCCGCGCTATCCCTGCGGCGCCATTCGAATGACCTTCAGTGCACGCGCAGGTGCGTTATTCCGCCTTCACCCCCGCCGTCCGGATGACCTTCCCCCACTTCGCCGTCTCCGCGGTGATGAACGCATCGAACTCCTCGGGCGTGCTGCCCGCCGGAATCGTGCCCATCGCGTCGAGCTTGGCGCGCGTCTCGTCGCTCTTGATGATCCGCGCGACTTCCTCCGACATGCGCTTGACGACGTCGCGCGGCGTGCCCGCCGGCGCCAGCATTCCGGCCCAGGTGCTGCCGGTGAAGCCCGCGAAACCCTGCTCGATGAAGGTCGGCACGTCGGGCGCGGCCGCGAGGCGCTTGTCGCCCGCCACGCCGATCAGCCGCACCTTGCCGGCCTTGGCCTGGTTGATGAGGCCGGTGGGCGCATCGAAGAAAAGCTGAATCTGCCCGCCCATGAGGTCGGTCAGCGCAGGCACCGCGCCGCGGTACGGGATGTGGATCATGTAAGTCTGCGTGAGCGACTTCCACAGCTCGGTCGTCAGGTGCGCGGCCGAGCCGTTGCCCGAGGAGCCGAAGCTCACCTTGCCCGGGTTGGCGCGTGCGTAGTCGATGAGTTCGCGCGCGGTCTTGAACGGCGCGTTGATGTTCACCGCGGCCAGCAGCGGCGAGACGCCCATCAGCGAGACGCCCGTCAGGTCCTTCTGCGGGTCGTAGGGCAGCTTGGGGTACAGCGTGGTGTTGGCCGCATACGCCGCGATGACGACGCCGAAAGTGCTGCCGTCGGCCGGCGCCTTGGCGATGGCGTCGACGCCGATGAGGCTGTTGGCGCCGGGCTTGTTGTCGATGAGCACCGGCTGGCCGAGGCGCGTCTGCAGGCCGATCTGCACGAGCCGCGCCATCTGGTCGGTGAAGCCGCCGGGCGTGTAGGGCACGACGATGCGGATCGGTTTGCTCGGCCACGCGGTCTGTGCGAAGGCCGGAACGGCGAGGCTGGATGCGGCGGCGGCGAGCGTGAACTGGCGGCGGGTCAGCGTGGGAGGCTGGGGATGGGGCATGGCGGCTTGTCTCTTTCTTGAATGGATCGATCCATTCTCGAAGCGCAAACAGCCGCGCCAGTCAGGGTTTGTCCCGGCGGACGAGCGCCCTCGCCTGCTCAGAGCGGCAGAACGTCGGGCACGCGCCCCTTCACAAACCCATCGGCGAGCCACCCTTCGAACTCATCCGACAGCCGCTGTGCCTCACGCGTCGCCTTACCCCACGCCGTGATACGCGCCTGCGCATCGTTCTGGAAATGAATGAAGTCCTTGCGGTCCGGCAGCTTGCCGTTGGGCAGCGACTTCACCCATTCGGGATCGGGCGCGAGCACCACCATGCGGTCGAGGAAACCCGTGGACTTGTGGCGCCAGCGCAGGCCCTTGTCGAGCCAGCCCGGCACCACCGCGCGCTGGAAGTGCGGGTACAACACGATGCCTTCGTCGGCAGGCTGGTAGTCCAGGTGCAGGTGGTAGTCGGTGATGCCGCCGTCCCAGTACGCACCGCGCGGCGCGCCGGGGATGTCGTGCACCGCGGCCAGCAGGAACGGGATCGAGCACGAGGCTTGCAGCACCAGGTTGAAGTTGGCTTCGCTCAGCGCGTGCTGGCGGGTGCGGAAGTCCTGCGTGCCGAAAGGCAGCGCCGCGCCCGGCGTGGAGAACACGCAGCGCTCCAGCCACGCGCCCAGGCTCTTGCGGTAGACGCTGTTCGAGGCAAAGGCGCCCAGGTAGCCGAACGGCGTGCGCGCCCTGCCCTCGCGCCCGAGGATGTGGCGGCCGCGCGAGGTCACCACATGCAGCCGGTAGCGCGGATGGTTCAGCACCTCGCCGATGCGGCCGCCGTAGAAATCGACCAGGCTTTCGGCGAATCGCTCGCTGAGCTGCCGCGGACTCAGGCGCTTCTGCCCCGGCGGCACTTCGAACTGCTGGCGAACGTAGTCGTGCTCGAAACGCTGAAAGGCGGCCTCGGGGTCGGAGAGGCACGCCGTCGCGAGCCGCCACGCGCCGATCGACGCGCCCACCAGGTGCACTTGCTGGCTCGACTGCGTGAGCCAGCGGCCGAAGATGAAGCGATCGAGCGGTCCGAGGATCAGGCCCTTGGGGCCGCCCGCCGCGCCGGGGACGGTGCGAACGTCCTCGGCGCGGAGGCCGTGCTGCTCGATGTGCTTGCGGGCCGCGGGGCCGGCGTAGATGCGCAGGGCTTTCATGCCGGATGCGTCAGCAAGAACCGTGCGGCACGGTTACTTGCGCAACCCCTGCAGCTTCGCAAACGCACTGGCCATCTGCCCCGCGGGCTGCGGCGAGTTGTCGCGGCGCGGCTGCTGCTGATTGCCTCGCCCCGCCCCTTCGAAGCGGTTGTCGCGCGGCCCGTCGCGGCGCGCGGGCGCTGCGTCCAGCTTCATCGACAGGCCGATGCGCTTGCGCGCCACGTCCACTTCCATCACCTTGACCTTGACGATGTCGCCGGTCTTCACGACCTCGCGCGCATCGTTCACGAACTTGTGGCTCAGCTGGCTCACGTGCACCAGGCCGTCCTGGTGCACGCCGAGGTCGACAAAGGCGCCGAACTGGGCGACGTTGCTCACGGTGCCTTCGAGGATCATTCCTTCGACCAGGTCCTTGATGTCGTCCACGCCGTCGTTGAAGCGCGCCACCTTGAAGTCGGGACGCGGGTCGCGGCCGGGCTTCTCGAGTTCGCCCAGGATGTCCTTGACCGTGATGACGCCGAACTTCTCGTTGGCGAAGAGCTCGGGCTTCAGGGTCTTGAGCATCTCGGCGCGGCCCATCAGTTCGGCGATGGGCTTGCCGGTCTTCACGATGATCTGCTCGACCAGCGGATAGGTTTCGGGGTGCACGCCGGTGATGTCCAGCGGGTCGGCACCGCCGCGGATGCGCAGGAACCCGGCGCTCTGCTCGAAGGCCTTGGGGCCGAAGCCGGTCACGTCGAGCAATTGCTTCCGGGTGGAAAACGCGCCGTTCGATTCGCGCCAGCGCACCACGGCCTTGGCCACGCTGCCCGAGAGGCCGGACACACGGCTGAGCAGCGGCACGCTCGCGGTGTTGAGGTCCACGCCCACCGAGTTCACGCAGTCTTCGACCACGGCCTGCAGGGTGCGGGCGAGTTCGCTCTGGTTCACGTCGTGCTGGTACTGGCCCACGCCGATGCTCTTGGGGTCGATCTTCACGAGCTCGGCCAGCGGGTCCTGCAGGCGGCGCGCGATGGAAGCGGCGCCGCGCAGGCTCACGTCCACGTCGGGCATCTCCTGCGAGGCGAATTCGCTGGCGGAATACACGGAGGCGCCCGCCTCGCTGACCACGACCTTCTCGACCGTCATCTCGGGCGCGCTGGCCTGTGCGGCCATCTTGGCCAGCAGCTTGATGAGGTCGGCGGCCAGCTTGTCGGTCTCGCGGCTGGCGGTGCCGTTGCCGATGGCGATGAGGTTCACGCCGTGCTTGGCGCAGAGCTTGCCGAGGGTGTGGAGCGACCCTTCCCAGTCCTTGCGCGGCTCGTGCGGGAACACGGTGGCGGTCTCGACCAGCTTGCCGGTGGCATCGACCACGGCGACCTTCACGCCGGTGCGGATGCCGGGGTCCAGGCCCATCACGACGCGCGGGCCGGCGGGTGCGGCCAGCAGCAGGTCGCGCAGGTTGTCGGCGAAGACCTTGATGGCGACCTTTTCGGCCTCTTCGCGCAGGCGGGTGAACAGGTCGCGCTCGGTGGACAGCGCCAGCTTCACGCGCCAGGTCCAGGCCACGCACTTGCGCAGCAGGTCGTCGGCCGGGCGGCCCGCGTGGCTCCAGCCCAGGTGCAGCGCAATCTTGCCCTCGGCGATGCTGGGCTTGCCCGGCTCGGGCTCCACGGGCAGCACCAGCTTGGCATCGAGGATGTCGAGCGCGCGGCCGCGGAACACGGCCAATGCGCGGTGCGACGGCACGCGGCCGATGGGCTCGTCGTACTCGAAGTAGTCGCGGAACTTGGCGATGTCGGCGTTGTTTTCGTCCTTGCCGGCCATGAGGCTGGACTTGAGCAGGCCCTCGGCCCAGAGCCATTCGCGCAGGCGCTGCACAAGAACGGCGTCTTCGGCCCAGCGCTCGGAAAGGATGTCGCGCACGCCATCGAGCACGAGCGGCACGGTGGAGAAATCGGGGCCCGGCTTGCCGTCGTCCAGCGTGGTGGCGGGCTGCAGAAAGGCCTTGGCTTCGACGGCCGGGTCCAGCGTGGGGTCGGCCAGCAGCTTGTCGGCGAGCGGCTCGATGCCGAATTCGCGGGCGATCTGGCCCTTGGTGCGGCGCTTCTGCTTGAACGGCAGGTACAGGTCTTCGAGTTCCTGCTTGGTGGGCGCGAATTCGATCGCGGCGCGCAGCTGGGGGGTGAGCTTGCCCTGTTCGTCGATGGCTTTGAGCACCGCCACGCGGCGGTCTTCGAGTTCGCGCAGGTAGGAAAGACGGGCTTCGAGTTCGCGCAGCTGGATGTCGTCGAGGCCGCCGGTCACTTCCTTGCGGTAACGGGCGATGAAAGGAACCGTGGCGCCTTCGTCGAGCAGTTCGACGGCGGCCTTCACCTGGTGCTCGCCGACCTTGATTTCAGTGGCGAGCTGGCGAATGATTTTCTGCATGTCTTGAGCGCATCCCGGGCAAAGCGCGGAAGTTTGCCATAGGCGCGGACGGGCTCCGGCGGCAGCGGCCCCGCGCGTTGTTACAGGCTGCTCGCAGTGTCCAGCCCCGCGCTGGCCGGCGCGGCTTCGGCGTCCGACACCACGAGGCGCACGCGCAGCCCGTGCGGCTCGGTGTCCATGACGGCCAGCTCGCCGCCCAGCGCATCGGCCCGCGCACGCATGCTGCGAAGCCCCTTGCCCAGTTGCTCCAGCGGCATGGGCGCCGATGCCTGGAGGCCGCGGCCGTTGTCCTGCACTTCGAGCACGAGCCCGCGCGCGCGTCCCAGCGGGCCGAAGCGCACCTCGACGATGCTCGCGTGGGAGTGGCGCAGCACATTCGACAGGGCCTCTTGCGCGATCCGGCAGATCTGCATCGCGGATTCGGCGGACAGCGTGCGGGCGAGCGGCACGTCCTGCACATGCCACACGAGGCCGATGCCCAGCCGGTCGAACGCTGGCTGCAGCCGGTAGCGCAGGTGGGCCAGCCGCTCGACGATGGTGGCCGAGGCCTCGTCGTCCAGGGAATCGACGGTCATCTGCAGTTCGAGCAGGCAGGCCTGCAGCGCCCTCGACAGCTCGCTGGGCTCGGCCGCGCGCGGGTCCTGGCTGGCCAGGAGCGCCATCAGCCGGGAGCCGACGCCGTCATGCAGGTCACTGGCGATGCGGCGCCGCTCGGCCAGCACCGCCTGCACCTGCCGGAATCGCGCGACGCGGCGGCGCGAGAGATACCAGATGCCCAGGATCATTCCGAGCACGGCCACGTTGACGCCCTGCAGCGCCCAGAACGCGAGCGGGATGTCGTTGATCTCCACAGACATCGCCGAGGTGGCCCGCAGCACCTGCCCTGTTACCGGCGTGAGGTGCAGCGCACCGGCCAGCGCGGCCCACAGCAGCATCCGGCGGCGCGAGGCGCGGGGCCAGAGCCAGGCCAGGAGCGCGGACCATGCGGCGATCGAGAGCCACACGAACTGGTCTTCGAGGTAATGCGGTAACTGGGGCACCGAGGACCACATGACCGTATCGACCCGTTGCATACCGTTGTGGGTTGCAACGGTGTCAGAGGAGTCCCCTGTGCGAGGCGAAGCTCACCGCCTGGGCACGGGTGTGCGCGTGCAGTTTGCGGTAGATGTTCTTCACGTGGGCGTTGACCGTTTGCGCGCTGATGGTGAGCTGCAATGCGATCTCTTCGGTCACATACCCAGTGGCTACAAGTCGCAACACTTCGCGCTCCCGTGCGGACAGCGCGGCCTTGGTCTCGGGCGGGCGCACCGGGCTCTGGTTGCTGCGCTGGTGGTCCAGGTGCACGAGCAGGCGTCGCGCGAGCCGCGGCGTGATGGCGGCGCCCCCGTTGACCACTTGCAGCACGGCCTGCGCATAGCTCTGGAACCATGCGTTCTTCACCAGGAAACCGGAGGCGCCGAGTTCGAAGGCGTGCAGCACCTGGGGTTCGTCCTCGATGGCCGAGATGACGATGATTTCGGCGGCACTGCGGTGTTTCTTGGCTTCTTCGATCAGCTCGAAGCCGCTGCCGTCTCCCAGGCGAATGTCGACCATGAGCACGTCGAATTCATGCTGCATCAGGAGGCGCCGCCCTTCGCGCAGGCTGCCGGCCTGGCCTTCGAGCTGGATGCGCAGGTCGCCGAGCAGTTCCTGTGCGATGACGCGTCTGACAAAGGGGTCGTCGTCGACCAGCACGACGCGCACCGGCTTGGTCTGTTGGCCCGTCAGATAGTCGGGCCAGGGCAGCGAGTCGGCAGAGGGGGCAAGCAGCCCGCCGAACTGGCCAGGATTCGAGAAATTCCTAGCGCTCGCGTTGACCTCTGTCAACGAAATGTCAAGCTCATTTTCCATTTCTATCCCCTAGTGACAAAAACTACCGCTTGTTCGTGAGCAAAAG
Organism: Variovorax paradoxus EPS; assembly: GCF_000184745.1. Classification (NCBI taxonomy): domain Bacteria; kingdom Pseudomonadati; phylum Pseudomonadota; class Betaproteobacteria; order Burkholderiales; family Comamonadaceae; genus Variovorax; species Variovorax paradoxus. The sequence continues at coordinate 3,351,215 of NC_014931.1, forward strand.
TTAATTCATTTCTACTCAAATTTTGCCTTGAAGCTTTTTTGATTACTTTAGTTTCGTCTTGTTGCATCCCAGGACTAATGTGTACTAAAGGCGTAGGTTCGACGAGGGCCGCCATGCGGAAAGGGACCCATTGGCGGGGCCTCCGCACCCTCCCCTCCCATTGCTTTCGCCATAGCCTCACATTACCCACCACAGGGCATTTTTAGATTCCTTCTCGACGCTGAAACTGCATCCCGGTCGCAACGGAAACATTCACTCCGCGCTCGCTGACCGTTGGCTGATGGCCGGATACGCCGGCGATCGGGTTCGTTTCAACACTATCGAGGAAGCATCATCATGAAGAAGACTCTCATCACGGCAGCCGTGGTCCTGCTTGCAGGCGTGGCCTCGGCAACCAGCACCACGGCGCTGGCCGTCACCAACACGAGCACCGGTTCTTCCAGCTCGGCAGGGTCGACGGCAGCGAGCTCCGGCACCGGCAGCGCATTGAGCTACAACGCAGCCACTTCCAGCTCGGCGGCCACGGCCAATGCAGCAGGCGGCGCGATCAGCATTCCGGGTCTGCGTGTCGGTGGTGCAACAGCCAGCGGCTCGGCAACCACCCAAGGCCGCGTGACCAGTGTTGCCGCGACGACCGGCAACGGCGCAGCCCTCGGCGGTGCCAATGCCTCGGCCAATGCAGGCTCGTCCGCCGGTGCCAACTACTCCGCGGGCGGCCCGAACCAGGTGAGCGGCGCGGCAGGCGGCACCGCAAGCTCCACCACCAACAACACGGCTGCCACCGCAGCCGGTCCTGGCGGCGGTCTGGCAGTGGTGACGCGCACCTCGGGCACCACGTCGGGCTACAACGCCTCGTCGGGCGCCATCAACGGCTTCGTCAACGGCACGACCACCTCCGCGACGGCGGGCTCGGCCGGCGGCTCCTTCGGCGTGACCAACTTCGCGTTCGGCAATGCGGGCGGCCTCAGCAATGGCGGCGGCACCGGCGGCACCGCGGGCGCCGGCTCCGTCGCATCGGCTCCCTGAACGGGGCATGCCACGGTTGTTGGACCAGAAATGGGGAGGGGCACGCCCCCTCCCCCGGCTTTCAAAGGAGTGAGAACATGAAGAAACTGATTGTCCTGACCTTGATGGGCTTGTCCGCGGGCGGCGCTTACGCGCAGACGGCGGGCGGCGCCAACAACCAGTCATCGAGTTCGGCTACCACATCGGCGCAGGGCAACACCCAGGCCGTTAACTTCAACAGCAACACGCCGGCGGACACCACCACCCGCTCGACGCTGAGCAGCAACCAGAACATCAACAACACAGGTGCCACGACCAGCACGGTGGACTACCAGGGCAGCTACACGATCAAGAACGTGCCCTCGGTCAACGGGCCCAACCTGACCACCAGCAACGACACCTGCATGGGCAGCACGAGCGCCAGCGCGAACGGCCCGGGCGTCGGCATCAGCTTCGGCACCACCTGGACGGACGAGCACTGCAAGCGCCTGAAGATGAGCCGCGAGCTCTGGAACAAGGGCATGAAGGCGGCGTCGCTCGCGATGGACTGCATGGACTCCGCCGCCATGGCCGCGCTGGAGATGACCGGCACGAAGTGCCCGCAGTCCATGACCGCCGCGGAGCGCGTGAGCGCATTCGGGCCGTATGCCTCGCCGGCGAACGCCGCCGCGCAGGTGGTCGGCCAGCCGGTCGCCGCGATGACGCCACCCATGGCGCCCATGCAGCCCATCGCGGTGTCGGTGCAGCCGATGCAGCCGCCGCAGGCGGTGGCCATTGCGCCGCAGGTGGCTTCGGTGCCCCCTCCCACGTCGACATCCACGTCGACGTCGGCGCCGCCGCCGCTGCCATTGCCGCAGGCTCCCCTCGTCGAAGCGGCGCCCGTGCCGCAAGCGACGGCTCCGATGCAACCGGCGCAGCCCGCGCAGGAAGAGCCGCAGCAGGCCGCGGTGACCATGCCGGTCGAGCCCGCCGGCGCCGTGGCCGTCGAGCCCATCGGCGAGATCGCGTCGCTTCCGCAAGCGGACGCCGTCTCGCAATGACAGCCCGGAGCCCATGATGACCAGGACCGTCTTCCTCTGGATCGCGGCTTGCTGTGTGGCTTCGGCCTCCGCGGGCCCTGTCGTTCCCAACCTGCGCATCGAACGGGTGACCTTCGGCAGCGGCCTGCAGAACGCCAGCGGCACCGACAACGCCGAGCCGGTCGGCGACCTCGGCGTGTGGCACGTGCCGCAGTACCTGCCCGGCTATCCGACGTCGGCGACCATCTGGCCGCGCGTGGTCGTGATCCAGTGCGCCAACGAGCTGTGCTCGGGCTACGAGGTCACGCCCGAGCTGGGGCGCGGCGAATACCTGTTCTTCCGGCCGGCGCGGAAGTAGCAGGGCTCGAGCAGTTGCAAGCGCGGCCGGGTCGTCCCGGCCGCTTTGCCGTGCGGCACCATTTTTACCCGGGTTATATTGCGTTTTATATTTCACCCGGGTAATATCAACGGCATGAACATGCCACAAGAGACGCGGCGCGCCCTCGTCAGGAAATACAAGGAAACGGTGCTCCCCGCGGGCGTCTTCGTCATCCGCAACACGCTGAACGGCCGCGTCTATGTGTCCGGCAGCCTCGATGTCGAAGGCGCGATGAACCGGGCTCGCTTCGAGCTGGGCCTGCGTTCGCACCGCAACAAGGCGCTGGTGCGCGACTGGATCGCCCACGGCGCCGAGCACTTCAGCTTCGAGGTGATCGACCGCGTGAAGGAGCGCGACGATGACCCTGCCTTCGACCGCGCCGCCGAGCTCGAGAAACTGCTCGAACTCTGGCGCGAAGAACTCCAGTGCACCGGCGACAAGGGCTACAACACGCCATGACCGCCGATGCGCTGGATTTCTGCCTCACCATCAGCCGCGCGCATGCCAACCTGAATCTGAAGCTCCAGGACAACCTGGGCGCCTTCCACGGGCTGGACTACGAGGACTTCAGGCTGCTTCATCTGTTGCTGCGCTCCGAAGACGGCCGCATGGCGATGCCCGCGCTTTCGCGCGCCTTGGGGTTGCCGATGTCGGCGCTGCTTCGCAAAATGGTCCTGCTCGAAAAAACAGGACTGGCCGAACGCACGGCCGGCGCGAACGGAGACAGCCGCCAAAACCATCGCGTTGCGGTCCTCCGACCGGGCGGCAGGAAACTGATGCAGGCCGCGGTCACGACCGTGGAGGCGATCTGCGCCGATGCGGTGAAATCGCTCGACATCGAAAACCTGCCGCAGATCCATGCCGCGCTCCTTGCGCTTTGCCTCGACGACACACCGAACGCCTGAGAAGGTGTGAACGAGTAGATTACGGACCTCGTTCGAACGGACCGGAAGAAAAAGCAACCCATTCGACATGCCATCCGATACGCAACCCATTCACCTGATCGTTTTCGCCGGCTTCAAGCGCATCGCCGAAGGAAGCACGGCCGAAGTGCTCGCCCAATTGCGCGAACGCAAGGACGACACGCCCTACCTCATCTTCGACGCGCAGACCGGCGAGTCGCTCGACTTCGATGTGCACAACCAGGCCGGCGTCGTGCCGCATGCGACCGCCGCCGAAGCCCATGACGACGCGCCGCGCGGCGTCGGCCGCCCGAAGCTGGGCGTGGTCGCACGCGAAGTCACGCTGCTGCCGCGCCACTGGGACTGGCTCAACCGCCAGCCCGGCGGTGCCTCGGTGGCGCTGCGGCGGCTGGTGCAGGAGGCGAGCCGCGTCAACGCCGACCGCGACGCCGTGCGCGCCTCGCGCGAAGCCACCTACCGCTTCATGACCGCGATCGCCGGCGCCCTGCCCGGCTTCGAGGAAGCCACGCGCGCGCTGTTCGCCGGCGAGCGCAACCGCTTCGAGGGTTTCATCGACGCCTGGCCCGCGGACCTGCGCACCCATCTCCAAAAACTGTCAGCCGCCGGCTGGAGCACCCCTGCATGAGCGCACCCCCCGCGACTTCGACGACCTCGACAACGCCCCCCGTTAATCCAACGACCTCCGCAACCGGCCCGAGCGGCCTCAAGGGCGTGCCCGTGTCGCCCGTCGGCGCGGCGCGTCCGCTGTGGAAGGTGTTTCTCTTCTTCCTCGCGCCGATGTTGCTCAGCAACATCCTGCAGTCGCTCTCGGGCACGCTCAACAACGTCTACGTCGGCCAGATGCTCGGCGTGGGCGCGCTGGCGGCGGTGTCGAGCTTCTTTCCGGTGATGTTCTTCTTCATCGCCTTCATCATCGGCCTGGGCGCGGGCGCCTCGGTCCTCATCGGCCAGGCCTGGGGCGCGCGCGACGCGACCAAGGCCAAGGCGGTGGCCGGCACCACGCTCACCGTCGGCGTGCTGATGGGCTTGGTGATCGCGGTGTTCGGCGGCGCCTTCACCACGCCGATGCTGGCCGCGCTGGGCACGCCGCCCGACGTGCTGGCCGACTCGACGCGCTACGCCCGCATCATGCTGATCGCGATGCCCGGCGTGTTCGTGTTCCTGCTCGCGACCGCCATGCTGCGCGGCGTGGGCGACACCGTCACGCCGCTGCTCACGCTGGTGATCTCGACCCTGATCGGCCTCGTGGTCACGCCCGCGCTCATCCGCGGCTGGGGTGGCCTGCCGCAGATGGGCGTGGCCAGCGGCGCTTGGGCCTCGGTGCTGTCGTTCGTGGTGGCGACCACCTGGCTGGGCTTTCGGCTGCGCCAGAAAAAGAGCCCGCTCGCGCCCGATGCGGAGTTCTTCCGGTATCTGCGCATCCAGCCGCAATTGCTGAAGGCGGTGCTGCGCATCGGCGTGCCCACGGGCGTGCAGATGATCGTGGTGGCGCTGGCCGAAGTGGTGCTGCTGTCGATGGTCAACAGCTACGGCTCGAATGCCACGGCCGCTTACGGCGCGGTGAACCAGGTGGTGGCGTACGTGCAGTTCCCGGCCATTTCGATCGCCATTGCCGCGTCGATCCTCGGTGCGCAGGCCATCGGCGCGGGCCGTGCCGACCGGCTGGGCGCGATCACCAAGACGGCGCTCCTGATGAACCTCGTGCTGACCGGCGGCCTCGTGCTGCTGGGCTATTTGTTCTCGCGGCCGCTCATGGGCTTTTTCATCACCAGCGAGCCGGTGATCGAGATCGCGCAGACGCTCTTGCACATCATGCTGTGGAGCCTGGTGATCTTCGGCATGGCCGCGGCCACGTCGGGCGTCATGCGGGCCAGCGGCTCGGTGCTGGTGCCGACGGTGATCTCCATCGTCTGCATCCTGGGCGTCGAGGTGCCGGTGGCCTGGTTCATGAGCCACCGCATCGGGCTGGACGGCATCTGGATCGCCTACCCCGTGACCTTCGGCGCGATGCTGCTGCTGCAGACCGCGTACTACCAGCTGGTGTGGCGCAAGAAGGCGATCCGCACGCTGGTGTGAGCTGAGCGGGGGCCGGACTCAACGGCCCTCGTAGGCCTTCTGCACCGTCGCGAGATCGAGCTTGGTCATCTCCATCATCGCCCGCATCGCGCGGCCGGCCTTCTCGGGGTCCTTGTCCTGGAACATGCGTGTCATGGCCTGGGGTGCCACCTGCCACGAGACGCCGTAGCGGTCGGTGAGCCAGCCGCACTTCACGGGCTTGCCGCCGCCTTCGAGCAGCTTGTCCCAGTAGTGATCGACCTCGGCCTGCGTCTCGCAGGGCACGTAGAGCGACAAGGCCGGGGTGAACTTGTAGTCGGGGCCGCCGTTGAGAATCATGAATTCCTGGCCGAAGAGCTCGAAGGTGGCGGTCAGCAGGCTGCCGTCCTTGGGGCCGGGGCCGTTGGCGGGCCAGTGCAGCCGGTCGGTCACGCGGGAGTTCGGAAAGATGCCGGCGTAGAAATTGATCACCTCTTCGCCGTTGCCGTCGAACCAGAGGCAGGGAACGATCTTTTGCATGGGTCTCCTTTGCTTGGATGATGAACCTGAGAGTTCAGTATCAAAGCCGGGGCGGATCGTTGTCAACCCGCGCGGTTCCTGTCAAAAAGACGTTCCCATGCGCCCTCGGGCTCCGTCGAGAAGCGCGCCGAGAGGGGCCCCCGTCGGCTACCAGCGGTAAGTGGCGGTCGCCACCGCGGTACGCGGATAGCCGTAGTAGCAGGCGACGTACCCGCAGTTCGCGAAGTAGGTCTTGTTGGTCAGGTTGCGCAGGTTGAGCGCCAGGCTCCAGCGGTCGATGTCGTAGCCGATCATGGCGTCGAACACGGTCACCGCCGGCACCTTGGTCGGCGCGGTGGATTCGCCGTCGCCGTAGTTCGCGCCGGTGTAGCGCGCGCCCAGGCCGAGCTTCACGCCGTTGGCGAAGCGGTAGTCGGCCCACACCGAGAAACGGTGGCGCGGCACCGCGGTGGCCTGCTTGCCGATCTCCTTCTCATTGGCGCTGGCCGTGACGATCGCGCGCGGCGTGTAAGCGTACGAGGCGGTGAAGTTCAGGCGCGGCACCAGCTCGGCGGTGGCCTCCAGTTCCAGGCCGCGCACAGAGATCTCGCCGGTCTGCTTGGGCACGAACTCCGCGTCGTAGCTGATGTAGTTGTTGCGCTTCAGGTCGAAGATGGCGGCGCTGTAGAGCGCCTTGCTGCCCGGCGGCTGGTAGCGCACGCCGGCTTCGTATTGCTTTCCGCCCTCGGGCTTGAACGGGTTGCCCGACACCGGATCGATGGTGGCGGTCGGCGCGAACGATTCGGTGTAGCTCAGGTACGGCGCCCAGCCGCTCGGGTGCAGGTAGACCAGGCCCGCGCGGCTGGTGAACTTGTGGTCGCGCATGCGCTGGTTCGAGCCGTCGAGGCGGCTGAAGACGGTGCTCTCGGCGTCGTCGTAGCGCCCGCCCAGGGTCAGCGACCAGCGCTCGCCCCACTTGATCTGGTCCTGCAGGTAGAGACCGGTCTGGTTCAGCCGGGTGATGCCGTCGAAGTACGGCGCCGGGATGTCGTACGCGCCGCCATGGACCGGCGCGTAGATGTTCAGCGCCGGAGCGCTGCCGCCGCTGAAGGTGACCTGGTCGATGCGGGTGCGCTGGTAGTCCAGCCCCACCAGCAGCTTGTGCTGCACGTCGCCGGTGCGGAAGTCGGCCTGCAGCTGGTTGTCGAGCGCGACGGCGCCGATGTTCTCGCGGCTGCCGAACACGCTGCGCGTGAGCTGCGTGAAGTTGGCGGGATCGGTCGCAACGTCGGGATTCAGGGTCTCGAAGCCCGAGGCCTGCACGCCGCGGTAGTCGAGCTTCTGCGCGGCGTAGCGCGCGTTCTGCCGCACGGTGAAGGTCTCGTTGATGCGATGCTCGAACTGGTAGCCGACCATCTGCTGGTCCTGGTTGAACCGGTCGAAGCCGGGCTCACCGATGAACAGTTTCGACGGGATGTAGCTGCCGATCGCGGTGGGCTCGAGCGAGCCGACCGTGGGTCGTGCGCGCGTGTAGACGCCGCTGCGCGTGCGCGTGAACTGCGACAGCAGCGTGAGGCTGGTGTCCGCCGAGGGCTTCCAGGTCAGCGAGGGCGCGATGTAGCTGTGGTCGTCGGCTTCCTTGCCGGCGGGCAGTTGCGCATCGCGCAGCACGCCGGTGATGCGGTAGAGCAGCTTGCCGTCGGCATCGAGCTGGCCCGCGAAGTCGCCCGCGATCTGGCGCCGGGCGTTGTCCCCGAGCTGCACCTGCAGTTCGCGCACCGGTTCGGCCGTGGGCCGCTTGCTGACCACGTTGACCACTCCGCCCGGCCCGCTCATGCCGTACAGCACCGACGAAGGCCCGCGCAGCAGTTCGATGCGCTCGGCGCCGTAGTTCTCGGTGCGCCACACGCCCCAGGTGCCGTTGTTGCGCAGCGGAAGGCCGTCGAGGTAGAAACCCGGCGAATAGGCGTCGAAGCCGCGCAGCGAGATCCAGTCGTAGCGCGAGTCCGCGCCGTAGGTGGTGGTCGACACGCCCGGCGTGTAGCCCAGCGCGTCCTTGAGGTTGGTGGCGCCGATGGCCTCGATGCGGTCGGCCGTGATCACCGAGATCGACTGCGGCGTCTCGATGATCGGCGTGTCGGTCTTGGTGCCGGTGGCGCTGCGCCGGGCCACGTAGCCCTGCACGCGGCCCGTGGCGCTTTCCTCTCCATCGGCCACCACCGTGACCGCCGGGAGCGTCGAGCTGCCCGATGCCCCGGTGGCAGCAGGTGCTGCCGGAGCGGTCTTGACCACAGCCGCATTGCCTTCCATCGCGGCCACCAGCCCGCTGCCGGCTAGCAGACGGTCGAGCGCCGCGCGCGGCGTCAGGCTGCCGGAGATGGCGGGCGCGGTCTTGCCGGCCACCAGGCTTTGCTGCACCACCAGCTGGATGCGCGTCTGCCGGGCCCAGTCGTTCAGGGCCTCGGCCAGCGGCTGGGCGGCAATGCGGATCTGCTGCGGTGCGCCCTGGCCTTCCTGACCCCCTTGGGTCTGCGCGCGCAGCGGCGCACTCGCCAGGGCGAGCGCAACGGCCAGCGCCAGCGGTGCCGGCGTCGTCTTCATCAAGCGGTTCATCAACGTCTTCCAGGTAGGTGAATACAAATGGTTCCTATCTGGCTGACGCACGAACCGCCGGAAATACCGTATCCCCAACGAAATATTTTTTGCTTCGAGGCTTCGGAGCCCACCGGTCAGGGCGCGGCGACGATCTCGGCGACCGGTCCGTCGCCCCGGAGCCGCACGGGCAACGCGCTCGGCAGCGCGCGCCGCAGCGTGCGGGCGTCCCGCGGGTCGAAGGTGCCGCTCAGGCGCAGCGCGGCCACGGCAGGGTCGCGCACCACGAGGCCGGTGCTGCCGTAGCGCTCGAGTTCGGCCAGCGCGCGCGCCAGGGGCGTGTCGACAAAGCTCAGCCGGTGCTCGCGCCAGGGCGCGATGCCGTCACCCGGGATGGCCGACACGGCCGCCAGCGCGCCCTCTGCATCGCTGTGCACCTGCTGGCCGGCGGTGAGGAAGACGGCGCCCTGCGGCTCGGTACCCGAAGCGGATCCCGCCCAGCTTCCGTCGGATGCCCGGTCCATCCGCGCGACCCGCACCCTGCCCTGCTCCACCGACACGCGCGCACCCTCTGCGCCCGCCATGGTCGGCGTGTAGCGCACCGCAAACCGGGTGCCGACCACCCGAACCTGCAACGGCCCCGCCAGCACATCGAAGGGACGCTTCGCGTCCGACTGCACCGCGAAGACGGCCTGCCCGTCGATCAGCCGGACCTCACGCCGCTGGCGAAAGTAGCGCACCTCCAGCCGCGTGGCGGTGTCCAGCCGCAGCACGCTGCCATCGGGCAGCGGCACCTCGAGCTGCTGCCCGCGCTGGGTGGCGAAAGCCTGCGCGAACACGGGCTGGGCCTGCTGATGGCTCCATCCCAGATAGCTGCCGCCGGCGACCACGCCCGCCGCGGCCAGCGCCAGCGCGGGCTTCAGGAACCCGCGCCGCGTGGAAGCGACAACCTGGCTTCCCGCGAAGCCCTCGCGCCAGCCCGCGACGGTCCCCGGCGCAATCGCGTCGAAGGCCTGCCAACGCGATTCCCACTGGCGGTAGGCATCGGCGTGCTTCGGGTCCGCGTCGATCCAGTCCTGGAAAAGACGCTCGTCGCGCGAATTCCAGTTCGCGCTCCGGCGATGGACGAACCAGTCGATCACCTCCTCGCGCAGGCGCAATGCTTCTTCGGACGGTGGCAGCGATGGGGTCATGGCTCGGGGAGCTCTCCTGGGGAAGTAGACGCGCGAGCGGTGCAAAACCCTGTAGCGGGCATCGTGGGTGCACCGCGTCGCTCGCGCGTTCGCTCCTCTTGTGTTGGTGGTTTGCGTTTCATCGCGGTGCCCCGTTCACTTCGTCCAGGCATGTCCAGCAGGCCTGCATCGCGATGCGCAACTGCATCTCGACCGTGCGCACGGAAATGCCCATGCGCTCGGCGACCTCGGCATACGACAGCCCATCGAACTTGTAGAGCACGAAGGCTTCGCGGCAGCGCGGCGGCAGCCTGTCGATGGTGGCGACCATGGCCGCCAGCCCTTGGCCGGAAGACAGGATGGTGTCGGGTTCGAATGTCGAAGGGCCGATGCAATCGTCGAGCTCAACCGCGCCCTCTTCCGAAGAACCGGGCCCGTCGAAATCGGCACGCACGCCGGTGCGGCGGTGGTGGTCGGTGACGAGGTTGCGGGCCGTGCGGTAGAGCAGCGCACGCGGGTCGCGCACCACGCTGCCGGTGCGCTGCGCCTCGTACACGCGCACGTAGCTTTCCTGCGCCAGGTCGGCCGCGGTGGCGCGGTCGGACACCTTTCGGGAAAGAAAGCTCAGCAGTTCGCGGTAATAGCGTTCGAACACAGGCGCAGCACGACCGAAAACGGTCGGTCGAAGTCCAGGTGCAGGTTGGCTTCGACATGGCGTGGCTTACCTGAGGCGATTCAGAAAACGGGAGGCGCCGATTATCACGCCTCGCCGTGGCAGTCCAGGTAGGAGTGCACGCCGGCGGCGTCGGCAGTGCAGTTTTCAAGGCAGCTCACCTGCTCCAAGGGTAGGCATTCCGCTTGCCGGACGGGGCGCGCGCTGGCTACCCCTCCTCCTGCGCCCATGTGGCCCACGAGAACAGCAGGTCGTGCAGCGGCACGGCCTCGGGCTCTTCGATTGGTTGTGTGATGAACGGAACGATCAGCCGAAGGCTTTCCGCCAGCGCCAGGCCTCGGCCGCGTTGACGGCGCCCTTCGGCATCCGCCCCTGGAACAGCTCGCCCAACTGGCCCACCGTTTCCATCGCCTGATGCTCGACAGCCGGCGGCGTGAGTCCGCCGATGTGCGGCGTCGCGATCACGCGCGGATGCGCAGCCACGCGCGGCGAGGGCATCTGGTCGGGCGCGCGGCCGACGTCGAGCGCGCAGCCGGCGATGGTGCCGGCGTCGAGCGCGGTGAGGAGCGCGTCCTCGTCCACGAGGTCGCCGCGCGAGGCATTGATGAAGAAGGCTTGCGGCCGCATCGCGGCGAAGGCGGCGGCGTTCATCAGGTTCTCGGTGGCCTCGGTGGCGGGCGCGAGACAGACCACGAAGTCGCACCGCGCGAGCAGCGCATCGAGCGCGACCTGTTCGAGCCCGGGGCGTTCGATCGACGCATGCGGGTCGTACACAACGATGTGCATGCCCAGCGCCAGCGCCACGTCGCACAGGTAACGACTGATCTGCCCGTACCCGATCACGCCCAGCGTGCTGCCGCGCAGCTCGCGCCCCATCGCCGGCACCACCGGCTGGCCCGCGTGATACAGCGCCGTCGAGGCGCTGATGTGGCGCCCCAGGTCGATCATCGCGCCCACGATCCACTCCGACACCGACGCGATGAACCCCGCGCTTGCCTGCGTCACCAGCACGCCGTGCCGGCTGGCCGAGGCCACGTCGATGTTGCGGATGTCGATCGCGCAGCGGACGAAGGCCTTCAGGTCGGGCAGCGCGGCGAACAGCGCCTCGTCGCCCACCGTCTGACGATACGAAATGATGGCGTCGCAGCCTTGCGCGAGCCCGGCGAGTTCGCCAGAGGAGAGTTCATGGTCCGTCGGGTTGAAGCGCACCTGCGCAATGGCCTGCAACGCGGCGATGGCACGGTCGCCGAAATAAGGGGCGAGCTTGCTCTGCGGATGGCTGACGAAAACCGTGGTCATGAAAAAGGAACCTTGCTAGGCACGCGGCGGCACCACCGAGTCGCGCGCCACCAGCGTGGGCGCGAAGACGAACTCCTGCGTCGGAAGCGACGCATCGGCCAGCCGGCTCATCACCCGCTCGACCATCACCTGCGCCATCTCGGGCACCGGAACGCGCACCGAGGTCATCGCGGGGTACATGAGCGTGGAGAGAAACACGTTGTCGATTCCCATGACCGACACGTCCTCCGGCACCGAGAGGCCTTCGTCGCGAAACCCAGCCATCAGGCCGAAGGCCAGCAGATCGTTCACGCCGATCACGCCGGTGGGGCGATCGGGCGATTTCGCGAGCAGGCGAGCCTGCATGCGGCCCAGCTCGCTCATCATCGAATCGCCGTATTCGTCGACCGGCAGGCTCTCGACGACCTGCGCGCTGCCTTCCAGGCCCGCGCTCTTCGCTGCGGCGAGAAACCCCCTGATCTTCTCGTTCCGGCTCATCGTGCGGCCGGAGGGCGTGACAAAAGCCAGCCGCCGATGGCCTTGTTCGATCAGGTGCGAGGTGGCGATGCGCAGCGACTCGAAGTTGTCGACCGTCACGTGATCGATGACGGAGGGCACCCCCGGCGTGGCGCGGCGGTCGTAGCTCACCGCCACCAGCCCACGCTCGGCGGCGGCTTCCACGTGCTGCTCGTCGACCATCGACGAGATGATGATCACGCCGCGCACGCCGTGCGCCATCAGGTCCTCGAAGAAATGCTTTTCCTTCTCGGCGTCGCGGTAGGTGTTGCCGATCATGATGCGGAAGCCGTAGCGCCCCTGTGCCATCGCCTCGATCTCGCGCGCGATGAAGCCGTACATCGGGTTGGCCATCGACGGCACCAGAACGCCGAGCAAGGGCGTGTGGCCCGTCTTGAGCTGCCGCGCCGAGGTGTTGGGCCGGTACTTGAGGTCGCGGATCGCTGCCTCGACGCGGGCCAGCGTCTCGGCGGCCATGCGTTCGCTGCGCCCGTTCAGCACGTTCGACACGGTGCTGGTCGACACGCCCGCCCTCCGGGCCACATCGGTGATTCTGCTCACGGAATCCTTCCAGTTTTCATCGTCGCAAGCCCATGCGCGTCGGCCGCCAGGTGGAGAACGCCGGCACGGGCACCAGAACCACGAGGGTAACGAACAAAATGGCCGGGTGCCTCGACATCGGCCGGACGCTGCCTTTCGCCCCCCGGGTGCCGGATGGCTGCGAAGGCAGAATGGAAAAAACCATCGGACGGATGCCCCATGACCCCATCGACACCCGAAGCCGCGCGCACCTACGCCATCGCCATGCATGGCGACCAGAAATATGGCGCGCATCCCTATGTTCACCACCTGGACGCGGTGGTCGCCCTGCTCCAGCCCTATGGCGAGAAGGCGCGGGTCGTCGGCTACCTGCACGACGTGGTGGAGGACACCGACGCCACGTTGTCGGATGTGCAATCGCGCTTCGGCGATCTGGTGGCTCGGTGCGTGTCGCTATTGACCGATGCGCCCGGCGCCAACCGCAAGGAGCGCAAGGCCAAGACCTACGCGGCGATGGCAGAGGTGAGTGGCGATGAGGAACTCGCGTTGGTGGTCAAGGCGGCGGACCGGCTTGCGAATGTGCGGGCCTGCGTGGCCGATGGGCATCGACAGCTTTGGGACACGTATAGGGGGGAGCACCCGACGTTTCGGGCTGCTGCGTTTCGCAAGGGGCAGTGCGATCCGTTGTGGGCCGAACTCGACTCGCTTCTGTCGGAGTGGCCGGCGTCCTGAGGGCTCTGTTCAGGGCGCGTGCACAGGCCACCGGGTACTCCCCTCCGCGAATGTCCCCCGGGCTTCGCCCTCCTCCTTGATTTCGCTGCGGGGAGCACCCGATGCCCTGTGCACTTGGGCGCGCTGTCGGTGATGGGCTGAGCCACCGGTGCTCTGATCACTGCCCGCAGCTTGGATGCTTGTGCCCTTCTGTCGCGTTGGGCAGGCCCATGAAATCCAGGATGTGCGGCGTCGTGCCGTCCACCTGCAGCATCGCGGTCGCGCCGAGGTTGCCCTGGCAGTAGGCGGGCTTCAGCGGGTTTGCGTAGTTGTTGTTCAGGATGAGCAAGGTGCTGCGCTCCGCCGCTGTCTGCCCGCCATGGCCGCTGCCGGTGCCGCCGTGGTCGGAGGTCACGACGATCAGCCACTCTTCGTTCGCGTAGTTCGGGCGTGCTGTGAGTGCGGCGAGCAGTTGCGCGATCTGCTGGTCTTCGCCGGCGATCTTGCTCTGGTAGTTGGCGTTCAGCGGGTCGTAGCTCGGCGCGTGGATGTCGACGTTGTGCAGGTAATAGAAGATGGCCGTCGGCGGGTTCTTCCAGCTGAGCCAACCCTTGACCGCATCGGTGGCCTGCTGCGAGTTCTTGGTAGCGTTGGCGACGACGAAGTCGGCCTTCGCGGGGCGCAGGTTGTGGGTGATGTTGAACCAGTCGCCGACCACCGCCGTCGTGGCCGTGGGCCAGGCCTGCTTGATGAGGTCGAACACGTGCGTCTTCTTCAGCGGCAGGCTGGTGTCGTTCGAGGTCACGCCGTGCTTGTCGGCCCAGAAGCCGGTGAACACCGACGACCAGCCGGGTCCGCTGACGGTCGCCTGCTTGGTGCCGCCCGCGAGCACGTTGCCGTGGAAGGCGCCGCCCGCGATCAGCGCCGACATCGCGGGCGTCTGCACGCAGCCCTGGCACTGGATCGCGTCGCCGCGCAGGCCGTCGATGCCGATCAGGAGCACATGCTTGTTGCCCGGCACGGGGTTGGGAATGCCCTCGCCCGCGATCAGCGCGTAGTGGTCGTAAGGGTTGCCGGCGTAGTCGGTCTTCAGGCCGCCGACATCGCTCGCGCGCTTGTCGCTGAGGTCGCAGCGCTGCGGGGTCTTGTGATAGTCGAAGGACTTGCACCATGCGGCACGGCTCGCGTCGGTGCAGGCGGTGGCGCAGTCGGCAGGCGTCACGGCCTGCAGTGTCTCGGTGTTGTGGCCGCTGATCGCCGCATCGGGCGTGCGCGTGAACGCCTTCAGCGGATCGGGCTTCAGGCTGTAGTGGTCGTAGGGGTTGCCGGGGTAATCGGTCTTCAGGCCGCCGACATCGGCCGCCTGTTTGTCGCTGAGGTCGCAGCTCTGGTTGGTCTTGTTGAAATCGAACGACACGCACCAGGTGGCGCGCGGTGCGGACAGGCAGGCCGTCGCGCACATCTCGGGCGTGGACTGCGCCAGGTTCTCGACGTTGTAGCCCGAGATGGCGGCGTTCGGCGAGAGCGTGAACGCGTCGAGCGATGCTGCGGCTGCATGGCCGGCGAGCGCTGTGAACAGGCACGCCAGGCCGGCGCGGATCGATGGCTTCATGTGATGTCTCCTCATCGCGTGAACGTTGGATGAATCCCGTGTTGCCCCCGCGTTTTTCGCGTGGCTCCTGCAACTCCGGGCGGAGTAAATCACTGACGCCTGCTATCGATCCAATTCAAAAATCTTCGGTGTCGTATTGAGTGGGCCTATACGTCGGGCTGTCATCGGCGTGTGCTTGGCCTATGGTTTTTCGTCGGCGCGCTGCGCGGCGGGTCCCTTGCCGATCATCAGCCAGGCACTCAACGCACTCAGCACGGCCAGCCCCGCGCTCAGCAGCATCACCCAGCGGAAACCCGCCACGAACGATTCGGCCACGGCGCGCTTGACCGACGCCGCTGTGGCCGCATCTACACCCGGCGGCATCACCGCGCCGGCGAGCTTGCTGCGCTCGCCTTCGAGGAATCTCGACACCTCGCCCGAGGCGCCCATCTTGCGCAAGCCATCGGCCAGCGCGGCATCGAAGGCCCAGGCCATGACCGCGCCGAACACGGCGATTGCCAGCACCGCCGCCGCGCGCGACACCGCGTTGTTGACGCCCGAAGCCACGCCCGCGAGATCGGGTCCGACCGCGTTCATGACGGTGGTGGTGAGCGGCGCGACCGTCACTGTCATGCCGAAACCCAGCACCACGACCGCGGGCAAAAAGCCGGTCCAGTAGCTCGCACCGACGCCCGGTATCGCGAACAGCACGAAGCCCCCCGCCGCGATGCTCGGCCCGATGACCAGCGGCAGGCGCGGCCCGAAACGGTCGACCAGTTGCCCGGCCCAGCCCGAGAGCGCGAACATGATGAAGATGAACGGCAGCAGCGCCGCGCCCGCCGCGCTGGCCGAGTAGCCCTGCACCTGGATCATGTTGAGCGGGAAGAAATACAGCCCGCCGCCGAGCGCCGCATAGAGCAGAAGGGTCAGCAGGTTCGCGCCGCTGAAGTTGCCGATGCGCAGCAGGCCCAGCGGCAGCATCGGCGTGCGCGCCTTGCGCTCGACCGCGATGAAGCCCGCGCTGCCCACGATGCCGACGGCCAGCGCCGCGAGCACGTACGGCGAATGCCAGCCCTGCGTGGGCGCCTCGATGAAGGCATAGACCACGCCGCCCAACCCGGCGGTGGCGAGCAGCGCGCCCCACACATCGAGCCCGCCGCTGGCCGATGCGCCGTGGCTCTCGGGCACGTGGCGCCAGGTGATCCACAGCACCAGCAGCGCCATCGGCACGTTGATGTAGAAGGCCCAGGTCCAGGAGAAGTGGTCGACCAGGAAGCCGCCGAGCACCGGCCCCACAGCGGCCGTGATGCCGCTGAAGCCCGACCAGGTGCCGATCGCCTTGCCGCGTTCCTTCTCGGGAAATGCCGCGCTGATGAGCGCCAGGCTGCCGGGCACCAGCAGCGCCCCGCCGACGCCCTGCACGGCGCGTGCGGCGATGAGCTGGTGCACATCGGCCGCCAGCCCGCAGGCCACCGAGGAGAGCGCGAAGATGCCGACGCCGATGCCGAAGATGCGGCGGCGGCCGTAGTGGTCGCCGAGTGCGCCGCCTACGAGCAGCAGCGCCGCCAGCAGCAAGGCATAGGACTCGACCACCCACTGCGCCTGGAAGGCCGTGGCGTTCAGGTCGGCCTGGATGGCCGGCAGCGCGACGTTGACCACCGTGCCGTCGATGAAGGCCATGCTGGAGCCGACGATGGCCGCGGCCAGCACCCAGGGCTTGGAGCGCTCGGGGCAGGCGCCTTCTTCCGCCCTGGCGCCATGCAGGATCAGCGTGTGGTCGTTGGGCGCCTTGCCGATCTGTGCCATGGGGTCTCCGATCTATCGGATTCCGGTCTTGCCCCTTCCCCTTCCGGGGGAAGGTTGGGATGGGGGCAAGCGGCGCTTGCAATGTCGCAGCGCCTGGTCGAGGGCCGCGTGCCCCCACCCCGGCCCTCCCCCGGGAGGGGAGGGAGAAAGAAAAAGGATCAGAGCGCGCATGCCGTAGAGGCCGGGTTTGCACGCGCCGCGCTCACGCTGCGCGCCATCGCAGCAGCAGCAGCGGCCGTCACGCGCTGCGCGCCTTGCGCCACCGCGTCCATGCCGCCGGCGACCGCCTCTCCGACGTTCAACTGGCACACCACCGTGCGCGCTTCGTCGGAGCGGCGCAGCGTCCAGCTGAAGCTCGCATCGACGCGCCCGCCATCGACCGCATTGAACTGCTGCAACTGCACCGCGACGCGCCATACCGGCTGCGAGGTCTGGCGTCCGCCCTTGGTCACGTCGAGCGCACCCAGCCGCGCGGAGATGTTGCCGGACAGCGCATCGCGCAGCTCGTTTTCGAACGACGAAGCCCAGCGGTGCTGCTCGAGCACCTCGACCTGCACGCTGCCGCCCGGCTGGCGCACCACCATCTGCGGCCGCGCGAAGCGCTCGGGCACGGACACCGGCGCGAGCTCGATGTAGAGCGGCGCGGGGCTCCCCAATGTCGAAGGCGCCGCATCGGCGGCCGCGACGGGGCTGGCGAGCGTGTAGTACTTGTCGGGCTTGCTCGCGCAGCCGGCCAATGCCAACAGCGCGGCTGCAACGATCAGCGCAGGTTTTCCGAATGCAAAGGTCTTGCTCATCATTTCTTGTCGTCCGGTTTGCCGCGCAGCAGCGACTCGGGATGGCGCTCCAGGTAGTCGGTCAACACGCGCACCGAGCCCGCGGCTCGGGTCAGTTCCCGCAGCGTCTGGCGCATGTCCTGTTGCAACGGCGAATCGTCGGCCAGGGTGCGCTCGGCCGTGTTGACGGTCTTGCGCACATCCTTCATGGCCGCGGCCAGCTCGGGCGTCACGTCGTTGTTGATGCGGGTCACGGTCTGCTCGGCGCTGGTGAGCGTCTTGTTGAGCGTGGCGAGCGTGGTGCGCAGGTCCGCCGCGATCTGCTCGTAAGGCACCTTGTTGAGCTTGCTCGCGATTTCCTGCACCTGCGACTGGATCTCGTCGAGGCTGTTGGCCACCGTGGGCAGCTCGATCGGGTTCTTCGCGAGGTCGATCTGCACGGGCGGCGCCTTCGGGAAGAAGTCGAGCGCCACGTACACCGAACCGGTCAGCAGGTTGCCGTTGCGCAGTTGCGCGCGCAGGCCCTTCTCGGCCAGGAAGCGCAGGCGCTCCTGCTGCGTGGCGCGCGACTCGGTGCCCTGCGGCTGCCCGGTCTCGCGGCGGCGCAGGCGGTCGGGGTAGATCTGCACCAGCACCGGCATGCGGAACTCGCGCTCGGCGCGGTCGAACTCCACGCCGATCGACTTGACCTCGCCGATCACCACGCCGCGGAAGTCCACCGGGGCGCCGGGCACGAGGCCGCGCAGCGACTGGTTGAAGTACATGAGCAGCGTCTGCGACGGGCCGTCGGGCTCCTTCATGGCCGCCACTTCGTCCTGCGCCAGCATGAAGGCGGTGTTCTCCTTTGCCAGCGGACCCATCGCGTCGTCGGGCGCCTGGAAGGCGATGCCGCCGAGCAGGATGGTCGCGAGCGACTGGGTGCGCAGCGTGAAGCCACTGGCGCTCAGTTGCGCATCGATGCCGCTCGCCTGCCAGAAGCGGGTGTTGACGCCCACGAACTTGTCGTAGGGCGCGTTGACGAACACCCGCAGCGTGACGCCGCGGCCGTCGCCGTCGAGCTCGTATGCGGCGACCTGCCCGACCTTGATGCGGCGGAAGTACACGGGCGAGCCCACATCGAGCGAACCGATGTCGGTGGCGCGCAGCAAGAACTGCTGGCCAGAGTCGTCGCGCGTGACGATGGGCGGCGCCTCCAGGCCCTTGAATTCGCCCGCGGTTTCCTTCGACACGCCGGCATCGGCGCCGATGTAGGCGCCCGACAGCAAGGTGCCCAGGCCCGAGATGCCCGAGGTGTCGAGGCGCGGCCGCACGACCCAGAAGCGCGAATCGTCGGAAGTGAAGCTCTCGGCGTCCTTGTTGAGCTGCACCAGCACGCGCACGTGCGAGCGGTCGCGCGCGAGGCGCAGGCTCTGCACGAGACCGATCTGCACGTCCTTGTATTTCACGGCGGTCTTGCCGGCTTCGAGGCCCTCGGCGGTCTTGAAGGTGAGCACGATCTCGGGGCCGCGCTCCAGCAGGATGCGCGCCACCAGCGTCACACCGACCAGCGCGGCCACGATGGGAATCAGCCAGATCAGCGAGGGCAGCCAATCACGGCGGCGCTTGACCTGGGGTCGGGGTAATGGGGGGGCAGACGGCGGCGCGGATGGTGCCGGTTTGTCGCCTTGCGGTTGCGGATCTTCTTCACTCATGCTGTCTGTTCTTCCCTGTTCTCGAAACTCTCTTGCATCGCCTGCGCTTCCTTGCTGTCCCAGGTGAGCTTCGGATCGAAGCTCAGCGAAGCCAGCATGGTCAGCACCACCACCGAGCCGAAGGCCGCGATGCCCACGCCCGCGGTGATGACCGCGAAGCCCTGGATCTGCACCAGCCCGGTCAGCAGCGACACCACGAACACATCGAGCATCGACCAGCGGCCGATGATCTCGATGATGTGATACAGCTTTGCCCGCTCGTGCTGGCGCCAGGTGCTCGCGCGCTGGGCCATCACCACAAGCAAGAAGAGCACCGCCAGCTTGAACAGCGGCACCAGGAAGCTCGCGATGAAGACGATGGCGGCCAGCCCGTAGGCGCCCGACACCCAGAAATAGATCACGCCGCTCAGGATGGTGTCGTACTGCGCGCCGAACAGCGTGCGCGTGATCATCACCGGCAGCAGGTTCGCCGGGATGTACATGATGCAGGCCGCGATCAAGAAGGCCCAGGTGCGCGTAAGGCTCTGGGGCTTGCGCGTATGCAGGTGCGTGCCGCAGCGGCCGCAGGCATCGCCCTCTTGTGCGCCTTGCCACACGGCTGCGCAGTGCGGGCAGGCCATGAGACCCAGTGAGGCGGCAGTCGCGACCGGGGCATCGGGATCGTGTTCGACCTCCTGATGCACCGGCTTCGCTTCGCGCGACCTGCGGAAAGGGAGGAACTTCATGCGGAAGCCTCCTCCCGCTTCTTGTCTTCATCACCGGCGGCGCGGAAAGTCATTTCCCAGAAGGCACCCGGGTTGAACGACAGCACCGCCGTCAGCGTGACCGTGAGCGCCATGAAGGCCCACAGCGCCGGCCCCGGCACCACGGTTGCCATGCTGGAAAGCTTGACGATGGCCACCAGCACGCCGAGCAGGAACACCTCGATCATTCCCCACGGGCGCAGCGACTGCATCATCCGCACCAGGACCGCGAAACCCAGCGGCCGGTGCTCTCGGCGCAGCGGAATCAGCAGGTAGGCCAGGATGCACAGCTGCAGCAGCGGAAAAAGAATGGTCGTTGCCAGCACCAGCAGCGCCACCACCGACATGCCCTCGCCCGCCAGCACCACCACCGCGCCGGCCAGCGTGGTCTGGCTGCGCAGGCCGCGCAGCTCGATCTCGACGATGGGAAACAGGTTGGCGATGGCGAACATGATCAGGCTCGCCACCGTCAGCGGCAGGATGCGCTGCTGCTGCGAGCCGGGGTGCCTGTCCAGCTCGGTGCCGCAGCGCGGGCAGCGGGCCACGTCGCGCGGCTTCAGCGGGGCGCGGGTATAGACCGCGTCGCAACCCGGGCAGACCACGGTGTCGGGTACTTCCTTCATGGGGGCGTACCCTACCCTATTCAGTGCTGCGGCTTTGTCGTCTTCAACCGCAGGCTGCTGAAAACCGCCGCCACCGCCGCACAGCAGGCGGCCAGCACCAGCGCCACCACCGGGCCGTGCCCGCCGTGCGGGCTCCAGACGCTGAAAACCCCTGCCAGCACCACCGCGCCGAGGGTTTGGCCCGTGAGCCGCGCCGTGCCCAGCATGCCGCTGGCCGCACCGCTTCGGTGCGCGGGCGGAGAGCTGACGATGGTGTGGTTGTTGGGCGACTGGAAGAGCCCGAAGCCCAGCCCGCACAGCGCCATGCGCCAGGCGATGTCGGCATTGCCCGGATGCGCCGGCAGCGCTGCCAGCAGCGCGAGGCCCGCGGCCAAAAGGCCGAGGCCGATGCCGCCGAGCAGCCCATCCGGATATTTGCCGATCAGTTTCCCCGCGATGGGCGCCATCACCACGATGGCCAGCGGCCACGCGGTGATGAGCAAGCCCGCCTCGATGTGGCTGCGGCCGTACACGTCCAGCAGCAGGAACGGCAGCGCGATGTAAGCCAGCATCTGCGCGCAGAACGCGGCCACCGAAGTGCCCATGGACAGCGCGAACACCGGAATGCGCAGCAGGTCGATGGGAAAAAGCGGCACCGCCTGCGTGCGCTGGCGCCGGAGGTACACGAAGCCCACCGCCAGCCCCGCCAGCAGGATCGCCCAGGCCGACCAGTGCGATCCGCCGCCCTCCACCCCGCCTTCGCGCACGCCCAGCCGGTCCACGCCCAGGAACACCAGCGAGAACATCAGCACGTTGAGCGTCACGTCGACGGGCGAGAACCGCAGCCCGGCGGCTGGTGCCACGCGGTTGAACGGCAGCGCCTTCATGCCCAACGCGAAGGTCACGATGCCCAGCGGCACGTTGATCGCGAAGAGCCAGGGCCACGAAGCTACCGAGAGAATCGCCGCCGCCACCGACGGCCCGGCCACGGACGACGTGGCGACCACCAGCGAGTTGATCGCCATGCCCTTGCCCAGTTGCGACGACGGATACACCAGCCGCACCAGCGCCGCGTTGACGCTCATGATCCCCGCCGCGCCCAGCCCCTGGAAGGCGCGCGCCGCGATCAGCGTGCCGAGCGAATTGGCGAAGGTCGCCGCCAGCGACGACAGCGCGAACACCGCCATGCCCACGAGGTACACGCGCCGGTAGCCCACGAGGTCGCCGAGTGAGGCCAGCGGCAGCAGCATGACCAGCGTGGCGATCTGGTACGCATTGACCACCCAGATCGCCTGCGACGGGCTGGCCTGCAATTCGCGCGCGATGCCCGGCAAAGCGAGGTTGACGATGGTGCCGTCGAGCACCGCCACGATCAGCCCGAGGATGATGACCAGCATGGCCCAGCCGCGCTCGGGCGAAGCGAGGCCGTCGATGGGCTTCAGGGTGTTTGCTTCGGCGCTTGCCAGTGCGGCGCCTGGATGTATCGAGCTCACGCTTCCTGCGTCCTTCGTGTGGGTTCCGAGCGCACGCCGCCCAGCGTGAGCCAGGTCAGCACCAGTGCGATCAGCGCGCCTGCGGCCATGCCCGCCACCATCGGCAACGGCCGGCCATCTGTGAAGAGGCCCACCAGCGCCATCGCCAGCGCGCCCGTCAGCATCTGCAGCGTGCCGAGCAGCGCCGATGCGGTGCCCGCGATGGCGCCGTGCATTTCGAGTGCGAGCACGCCGGTGGTCGGAATCACCAGGCCCATGAAGCCCGAGGCGATGAAGTACAGGACGATGAGCACCCAGATGCTGTCGCCGCCCATCGCGAAGTAGATGAACATCGCGACCATCGCCGCGCCGCAGCACACCACGCCGAACTTCACGAGGTTGACCAGGCCGTAGCGCTCGCCGAGCGAACCGGTGAACTGCGAGGCGCCGATGAAGGCGGCCGCGTTCACGCCGAAGGCCACGCTGTACAGCGCGGGCGAGAGGCCGTAGTGGTCGATCATCACGAACGACGAATTGGCCAGGTAAGTGAAGAAGCCCGCCATCGCGAAGCTGCCGATGAACACCAGCCCGAGGTAGTGCCAGTCGCGCAGCAGCAGCCAGTAGGCCGAGAGCGCGCTGCCCAGGCTGCTCTCGACGCGCTCCGACGCCGGCCGGGTTTCATCGAGCAGCTTGACCATCATTGCGAGGCCCGCCACGGCAGCGATGGTCACCGCCCAGAACACGCCGCGCCAGCCCGCCACGGCAATCACCGCGCTGCCCGCGAGCGGTGCGAGGATCGGCGACACGCTGAACACCAGCATCAGGAGCGACATCAGCCGCGCCGCGTCGGTGCCGGTGTGCAGGTCGCGCACGACGGCGCGCGGAATCGCCATGCCGGCTGCGGCGCCCAGGCCCTGGATGAAGCGCAGCGCGATCAGCGTCTGGATGTCGGTGGCCAATGCACAGCCCACGCTGGCCAAGGCAAAGAGCACGAGACCCGCATACAGCGGCGGCTTGCGCCCCCCCATGTCGGAGATCGGTCCGTAGAGCAGTTGACCCGCGCCGAGCGAAAGAAAGAACGCCGTGAGGCTCATCTGCACCGCGCCGATGTCGGCGCGCAGGCTCTGCCCGATGGCGGGCAGAGCGGGCAGGTACATGTCGATGGCGAAGGGCCCGATGGCCGAGAGCAGGCCCAGCAGCAGGGCCATCTTGAAGAAAGGGGAAGAACGCATTGCCCCGATTGTCGCCAAGCGAGGCGATCGGCGCAGGCGTGGGGTCGAGCGCCCGTGGCCGCGCGCCGGCGCTAATTCAGTACAAAGAATCGGCTGGCAAGCCGCGGCCGGTGCGGCGTACGAACTTGGTATTCAGGCGGCCGGCCAGAACACCAGCGCGCGCAGTTCGATGCTGCGCCGCGCAGGTGCTTCGGGCGCGCCGGTCGGGTCTTCGAACGCGGTGTGCGCGGTGAAGCGCGCGGTGCCGTCCTCACGCGAGTCGTAGATCTTCAGGAGCAGCGCCTCGTCGGGCCGCAGCCGCGGGAACCAGTACCACTGATGCCTGGGGTTCCAGGTGAAGGAGTAGGTCTCGCCCACCCTGTCGGGGTAGACCAGGTCGCTCGGCACCATGTCCTCGCGTGCGATGGAGCGCGCGTCGCACACAGCGAGCGGCAGGCGCTCCACCGTGGCCAGCGGGCGCCACAGGTTGATGATGGCGAAACGGTGCTTCAGGCGCTCTTCCGCTTCGTCGGGCGGCAGGTGGGCGCGCACGCGGCGCGGCGCGGAGACGAAGGTCTGGTCGTTGTGCACCCGCCGCACCGGCTCGCGCAACTCGGCCGTGCGGCGCGAGCCCTGCGCGCTGTCGCGCAGCGTGTGGTCGAAGACGACGATCTTCTCGGCGCCGGTCACATCGCGCAGCAGCGCCTCGGCTTCGCGGTAGTAGATGTCGCGGATGGTCGCGTCATGCGAGAAGTCGGCCACCACGCTGCGGTGCGAGATCTGCGTGAAGCCGCTGCGGTCGAGCGAGAGTTCGTGCAGCGCCACGAGCGGACGACCATCGCGAATGGCAACGCGGCGCGGCTCCAATTCCCCCGTCACCCACGGCACGCCGGGCGGCGGCTCGAAGGTGTAGCTCACCGGCCTGCCCTGCCCCGTCTTCAGGTAGTTGAGCTCCGCTTCCACCGAGGAAAGCGTGGAGGCCACCAGTTGGCCATTCGATCCAGTGCCCATGCGGCATGACTCCAGAAAACGTTCTTGAAAAGGGCTGCGGTTGCGTCTCCGCCCCCCACTCATGGCGAGAGATCGCCGGCAGTTCGTCGATGAAGGCTATACCCGCGCCCGGCGGCGCGGAACGATGCAAAGGCGATAACCATATTCGTTGGCTGGTTGGCACACGCGCGCGCTTGACGCATCCCGGAATTTCGCCGTTACGCAAACGGCGGCTACCCTATCGGCTTCCCGGACCGCTTCCACAACAACTCACAGCAATTTGCTTTCCTGGAGGAGTTATCCATGGCCTTCGCCCGAACGATCCACGCCGATCTGCTTCGCGTGTTTCTTCTGACCCTCGTGTCGCTCTTCGCCATCCCGGCGGCGACGCTGGTCTTCACCGAATACGCACTGCGCTCGCAGGACGCCGAGTTCCTGCAGTCGATCGAGAACCGCATCAACACCGATGCCCGCCTCAACGCCGCCGACAAGGCGGAGGCCACCGCGTTCTACCGCAGCCACCCGCTCTCCAAGGCCTGCGACGCGACCGCACCGGAAGACAAGAACTTTCACGACAAGGTGTGCAGCCCCTACTCGATGCAGTGGCAGTTCCACTGGGCCGACCGCGCCGCGCTCTGGACGCTGGCCCTGGGCGCGGCGCTGCTCGCTGCGGCGCTCGTGCTCGGCGCGCTGGCCTTCGCGAATCGGGGCCTGCGCTACGCGAGCTTCGTCGCGGGCTGGCGGCTCATGACGGTATCGAGCGCCATCGAAGTCGTGCTGCAGAGCGCGATGCTGGTGTGGCTCTCGTTCTGGCTCACCGCCTTCTTCTGGCACAGCTATTACGTCAAGCTGATCGCCATTGCGGGCATCGCGGCCGCGGCGGCCGTGTTCTATGCGGTGTACACGCTCTTCAAGAAGCTGCCTTCGGTCAACGCGATCGACGGCGAACTCATCGCGGAGGCCGATGCGCCGCGCCTGTGGGAGCGCATCCGCCAGCTCGCGGGCCGCGTGAAGACGGCGCCTCCCGACCAGATCGTGGCCGGCATCGACACCAACTTCTTCGTCACAGAAGCGCCCATCGAAGTCAGCGGCCGTGCCTTGAACGGCCGCACGCTGTTCGTGAGCCTTCCGCTCCTGCGCGTGCTCGACCAGTCCGAAGCCGATGCGGTGCTGGCCCACGAGCTGGCCCACCTGGGCGGCGGCGACACCCGCAGCAGCGCGGCGCTCGGCCCGAAGCTGCGGCAGTTCGACCAGTACACCTGGAAGATGCGCAGCGGCGGCCTCACCATCGTGGCGCATTACCTGCTGCGCCTCTATCGCATGATCTTCGAGTTCGCCTTGGCACGCGACAGCCGCGAGCGCGAGTACAAGGCCGACCGCGTGTCGGCAAGTCTCACGGCACCGAGTGCCATCGTGCAGTCGCTGATCAAGATCTCGGCCTACGCGAGCTACCGCAACGACGTCGAGCAGAAGCTCTTCGCGCAGAACCGGCAGCACGACGGCGCGCTGGGCATCGCCCGCTTCGTGGCCGATGGGCTGCCGCCCTATGCGAGTTCCGAGGCGTTCATCGAAACGATGAAGACCGCCGACGTGCCCCATCCCTACGACAGCCATCCGCCGCTGCTCGAACGCATGCGCAACGTCGATCACCATGTGCCCGAGAGCGTGTACGGCGCCATCGTCGCGACCGCGCCCGAGGCCACCTGGGCCGACGAGATCGAGACGGCGCCAGCCATCGAGCAGCGCCTGTGGAGCGAGTACGAGCAGCGCTTCGTGCAGAACCACGAACTGGCCCTCGCCTACCGCTACGAGCCCGCCACGGAGGAAGAGCGCATCGTGGTGCTGCGGCACTTTCCGCCGCTCGAATTCGCGCTGAAGAACAACGAGCGCATCGTCGTCGACTACGCCGGCCTGCATCCGAGCGCGGACGGCGGCTCGACCATCGCATGGGACGAGGTGAAGGGCCTCACCTACAAGGACGGCAGCTTCGGCGACACGCTGATCGTCATGCACCACGACAAGGCCATGCTGGGCGCGCGCACCACCAAGGTCAAGGTGGCCGGCCTCGGCAAGCAGAAAGACAATTTCAGGGGCGCCGTCGGCCACTACTGGCAACGCCACCAGGTCATGAGGGCGCAGCAGAAAGAAGAAAAGGAAGGAGAAAACGACCCCGCGTCCTGAGCATCCTTTTCTTTTTTTTCCTTACCAGTCACCGGACAGGCTCCACAAAAACCTTCACATAACAGGAGACGAACACACCGTGAACCCCGTCGAACAGAGAACCATCTCGAAGATCAGCTGGCGGCTCTTGCCGCTTCTGATGATCAGCTACTTCATCGCCTACCTCGATCGCGTGAACCTCGGCTTTGCCGGGTCCGCGATGTCGAAAGACCTGGGCTTCACCGCCGCCGTTTTCGGCAGCGCGGCCGGCATCTTCTTCCTCGCGTATTTCCTGTTCGAGGTGCCGAGCAACATGGCGCTGGAGCGCTTCGGCGCGCGCCGCTGGATCGCCCGCATCATGTTCAGCTGGGGCATTCTTTCCGCGGCGCAGGCCTGGGTGGGCGGCTCGACCAGCTTCAACGTCGTGCGCTTCTTGCTCGGCATTGCCGAGGCCGGTTTCTTTCCGGGCGTCATCTTCTACATCACGCTCTGGTTTCCGGCGGCGTACCGCGCGCGCATCGTGGGCTGGTTCATGTTCGCGATTCCGATCTCCACGGTGATCGGCTCGCCCATCTCGGGCTACATCCTCAACATGGACGGCATCGGGGGCATGCACGGCTGGCAGTGGCTCTTCATCCTGGAGGCGATTCCCTCGCTGATCCTGACCTTCTTCATCCTGTTCTACCTGCCCGATGGGCCGAAGGATGCGAAGTGGCTCTCGAATGAAGAGCGCGACTGGCTGCAGCACACGCTCGACGGCGAGCGCCGCAACCGCGAAGCGCTGCACACCATTTCATGGAAGCAGGCGCTGCTGAATCCGCGCGTGATCGGCCTGGGTTTCGTCTACATGGGCATCACCGTGCCGCTATATGGCTTGAGCTTTTTCCTGCCGCAGATCATCAAGGGCTTCGGCGGGCTGGGCAACGTGGAGATTGGTTTCATCAACGCCTTCCCTTACCTGATCGGCGCCATCGCCATGGTGTTCTGGACCCGTGCGTCCGATGCGAAGAAGGAGCGCAAGTGGTTCCTGTTGATCCCGCTGGCCTGCATCTTCGTCGGCCTCGTCGCGGCCGCGGAAACCAGCGCGCCCATCCCCAAGATGGCGGCCGTGACGCTCGCCGCCTTCGGCATCTTCAGCGCGCTGCCGATGTTCTGGACGCTGCCCACCGCCATCCTGAGCGGCACCGCGGCCGCGGCCGGCATCGCGTGGATCAACTCCATCGGCAACCTCGGCGGCTACATCGGCCCGACGATCTTCGGCGCGCTGAAGGACCGCATGGGGAACGATTTCTACGCCGTGCTTTTCCTGGCGCTGCTCGCGGCGCTGGGGTTCGTGCTGGTGCTGGTCATCGGGCACGACGCGCGGGCGGAGCAGGCGGCGTCTGGGCAGGCCTGAGTCGAGTCGTCAGGCGGACTTGCTGCGCGCCGTCTTCTTGCCGCCCTCGGCGCGCGGCGCAGCATCGTTGCTCGCCGGCGCATTCGCCTGATCGACCCACAGCAACGCATCGACATACGACACGAACTTGTTGAGGTACTCGGGCGACAACTCGCGCATCAGCGTGAGCGATTGGTGCACGAGGTTGTGCGAATTCAGCGGGCCGGCGTTCTGCGGCAGCTTCGCCAGCGACTGCGTCAGCCGCCGTTCGGCGCTGAGCTTCGACCAGGTGCTCCGGAAGAACGGGAGGACCTTCAGTTCGTTGGTTGCCGGGTCCATCCGCTCGGACGATCCGTGTTGCGCGAGGTGGTCCGTCAGTTCCGCGAGCGGGCCGCGTGAAGCTTGTCTTGCAGCTGCGGCAATTTCGGCGCCCGAAGCTTTCTCGAGATCTTCGCCATAGGCCGCAAGCAGCGTGGACACCCTTACGTCCAGGATGCGCCGGGCTTCGCCGCTGTATTCAGCGGCCCGCCTGGCCAGCGTCTCGATGAAATGAAAACGGACCGGGTCGAGGCGATGCGCCCCGTGCTCGCGCCATGCGTCGAGCGTTGCGTCGATTCCGCCGGCTTCGTCGCTGCTACTCACGAGGCTTCGTCTTCACGTCCGAACGCTTCGGCGTGGGCGCCATTTCCACGCGCCGGTTCTTCGAACGCCCATCGGCATCGGCGTTCGACGCCACAGCCTGTTCGGCGCCGAACGCGGCCGCGAAGACGGATGACGACGGAATGCCCTCCTCGATCAGCGCCCGTGTCACCGTCAACGCGCGCTGGGCCGAGAGCTCCCAGTTGTCCGCAAACTGCTTGTTGCCGCCGCGCACCTGCCGGTCGTCGGTGAAGCCGCTCACCATCAGCATCTCGTTGCGCGCCTGCAGGTAAGCGGCGAGCGGCGCGGCCAGGCTCTTGAGCAGTTGCCGGCCTTCGGGCTGCAGCTCCGCGGAGTTCAACGCGAACAGCACGCTGCCGCTGATGCCGATGCGCCCGTTGTCCAGCGTCACGCGGCCCGCGGCCAGCGGCCCCGCAAGGGCCTGCTCGAGCGTCTGCAATCGCTCGGCCTCGACCTTACGCTGCTTCACCTCGGCTTCGAGCTTGGTCGCGAGTTCGAGCTGCATGCCGATCACGCACACCAGGATCAGCACGAAGGCACCCAGCAAACCCGACATCAGGTCGCCGAAGACGGCCCATACCGGGACCGATGCCTCGGTGCCGGCGTCGATGTCCTCGGTCATCACGCTTCGCTGCCGGCTACTGCGCGGTGATCGCGTTTCGCAGCGAGCTGCTGCAGGTCTTCGACGATCTGCTTCTGCGACGAGATGCTGAGATCGATGACCTCGCGAGCTTGCGCCACGTAGTACGCCAGTTGCTCGTCACTGCGCGCGATCGATTTGCCCAGGGCACCTTCGATACGCTGCAGGTGCGCGCTCATCTTGTCGTTCGATTCGGTGAAAAGCTTCACCGCGAAGCCGAAGGCCTCGCCCAGGCTCGCGACTTCGACGGCGCTGCCGGTGATCTGCGCGGCCACGTCGGCCATCTTCCCGGTTTCGGTGTCGACCTTGTCGGTGAAGCGCGTGCCGACGCGGT
This sequence comes from Variovorax paradoxus EPS, assembly GCF_000184745.1. Taxonomy (NCBI): domain Bacteria; kingdom Pseudomonadati; phylum Pseudomonadota; class Betaproteobacteria; order Burkholderiales; family Comamonadaceae; genus Variovorax; species Variovorax paradoxus. Next base: position 3,380,627 of record NC_014931.1, read on the forward strand.
CGAGCAGGTCAGCCGATGTGGCCACGAGCGCGTCGATGGCGCTGCGCTGTTCGGTGGAGGCGTGGTTCACCGCATCGAGCAGCGTTTCCAGCGTGCCGAGGATGCGGCTGCGCTCGTCGAGCATCGCGTTGTCGCGCGCCATGCTGTCGGAGAGCTTCTGGCGCAGTTCTGCGATCACTTCGGCAGCAGCCCGTGGCGCCTCGGAGGCGGCCTGCATGAGCTGGCCGATTTCGGCGATGGTGCTCTTCGCATGCGCTTCGCTCTGGGCGGAGATGTCGCTGGCGGTCTGTGCCAGCGTCTTGCAGATTTCCTGCTGCTGGGTCTCGCTGCGCGCGCCGGCTTGCTGCCATTCCTGCTGGAGCGACACGGCCATCGCTTCGAGCGCCTGGGTCCAGGATGCCAGCCGCTGCTGGTCGCGCGATGCCATCTCGGCCTGCAGGTCGGTGTGCGCCTGGCCCACCGTGTTCAGCAACGAAGCCGAGTGCTGTTCGAAAGTGGCGGCGGCGGCGGCCAATGCGCGTTGCGTGTCGCCCGAGAGGGTTTCGCTCGCGCGCTCGTGCTGCGTGAGTGCGCTGCGCCAGTTGTCGGACACGCGCTCGACCGTGGTTTCGAGGCGGGCGGAAACGCCGTCCACCAGCGAAGCCGAGCGTTGCTCGAAGGTCTGCGTGAACTGGTCGAGCGTGGCGCGCAGGTCCTTGGCTTGCGCCTCGCTCGCGCGTTGCTGACCGGCGAGCGCGGTCTTCCAGATGTCCGCCACGGTGGTCGTATTGGCCTCGAAACGGGTGGAGAGGCCGTCCAGTTGCCGCTGCACGCCCTGCTCGACCGTGGCGTGCAGCGCGGCCGTTTCGCGTGCGATGCCGGCCATGGTGGCTTCGACGACCGGCTGGATCGTCGCGCCGGCGATGCGGGCGCTGTCGGCCAGGCCTTCTTTCAGCGACTGGCCGACGGAAGAAGCCAGCCCCGCGTACACGGCCTCGGCCTTGCCATGGAAGCTGTCCTGGCTGGAGATCAGGCGCTCGTTCAATGCCTGGCTCTGGCGCTCCATCGTCGCCATCATCGATTGCAGGCGGTCGACCAGTACAGGCATCGCCTCGCCCTGCCGCTGCAGAAGCTTGAAGGACTCCTCGCGCTGATGCGCCTGCGAGAAGACGCGCAAGGTGGTGGCGATCCGCGTGTCGAGCAGTTGCCCGGCCTGCATCCTGTCGCGCCGGCTCAGGGCCGACAGAAGGCCCAGCGTCGCCGATGTGGCCACGCCCGCGAGCGAGGTGCCGAAGGCCACGCCCAACCCTTTGACCGGCGCGGCCAGCGAGGCGCGCATGGCCTGCAGGTCCGATGCGTTCTCCAGCGCCGTGCCCGTGCCGTTCAGCGTGACCACCATGCCGAGGAAGGTGCCGAGCATGCCCAGCAGAACGAGCAAGCCCGCGAGATACGGCGTGAGACTCGGGCCGGGCAAGCCGACGCGCTCGCCCTCGATGCGCAGGCGCACCGCGTTGCGCAGCGACGGATGCAGCTTGTCGAGCCATTCGCCCAGGCCGGCCGGCGGGCCGGTCATGTCTGCAACGGCGGTGGTCAACGTTGTGGTCGCCTGCCCGAAGCGGTGCAGCTCCAGCGCGCCGACCACATAGAACGCACCGATGAGCACGGTGATCGCCAGCGCCAGCGGGTTCGAGCCGATGTAGCCGATGCCGACCCAGCAGACCGCGGCCAAGCCGACGACGAAGACGATGCGATGAAGAAGTTGGGTCATGAAACTCTGGTTAGCTCGCGCGAACGGCTTCGAGCAGCCCTTCGACGGGTTGAAATCGGATTTCCATCTCGGCAAGCAGCACGTCGTGCATGTCCTTGCGGAACACGGGCAGCCATGCGCCGGGCTCGGCGTCGCTGTCGGCGAGGTTGGCATCGGCTTGGCCGAGGCGCTTGAAATGCTTCTCGAGCATCGCCGGGATGCTCCCCAGCAGCCGATGCTCCTGCGCGCTCAACACCTGCTCCATCACCACATCCACCGCCGCCAATCGCGCCATGTCGGGCGAGCGCGTCGCCAGCGTCGAACGCAGGCGGCCGCGCAAGGGGCCGATGCTCGTCTGCATGGCCTGCTGCCTGGCGTGGTAGCGCCGGCGATAGGCCGCGAAGTCGGTCGTGTTGTCCCTGGCGATGCTGTGCATGTCTTCCGCGATGGCGTTGGCGATCGCGGTCCGCACCCGCTCGCATTCGCGTGCTTCGGGGTTGCCAGCCGCACGCGCGCCAGAAGACGACGCAGCCAGGCCGCCGTTCAACGCTGCAGAAAGGGAAATGGCATCGGTCCAGCCGAGCCATTGACTCAATCGATCCGCAAAAGCCTGTTTGGGCTCGGGGACTTCGATGTCGGTCAATCGAGCGAGCAAGCGAATCAGCGCCGAGCCGGTGAAGCCTGTGCGCCTTGACACTTGCACCATTACCGCCACTTGGAAAAACTTGGCAGTCTACACTGCCGTCCCCTGCTGACCGGCCGGTCGCGCCGTGGCCAAAGCGCCTTTTGCGTGACATCTTGTAGCGCGCAAAAACGGCCATTGACGGGCCGGATGCCGCCCCGATCCAGTGCTCAGTACAACGTGGCCTGCTGCCGTGCAGGCAACTCCCGGTCGTAGGCCGCCCCATCGAACGCGGCATTCGTCAGCGCCGAGAGGATGGCTCCGGCCGTCGGCACTTCGCGCATCGCATCCTCCGCCACCGGTGCCCAGAGCTTCGAGCGCTGGATCGCGCGGGCGCACTGGAAATACACCGTCTCCACCAGCACCTCGATCACGCACTGCGGCAGCTTGCCTTCCATCTCGAAGCGTGCCAGGACGTCGGGTGCGACGGTGATGCGCGCGCGTCCGTTCACCCGCAGCGTCTCGCCGACACCGGGAATCAGGAAGAGCAAGGCCACGCGCGGATCGGCCACGATGTTGCGCAGGCTGTCGATGCGGTTGTTGCCGCGGCGCTCGGGCAAGAGCAGCGTCTTCTCGTCCTGCACCACCACGAAGCCCGGCGGGTCGCCGCGGGGCGATGCGTCCAGGCCACCGGGGCCGATGGTGGCGAGCACCGCGAAGGGCGATGCGGCGATCAGCGCCTGGTAGCTCGGGTGCAGGTATGGCACTTCCTTCTTCAGCGAGGCCTCGCCGGGCTGGCCGAACAGCGCTTCGAGCTGCTCGACGGTTTCGATGGCGTGGGACCTGGTCATGACGTTCGCTCCGGGGTGTGAGGTGGTGACGATTGTGGCGATGGATTTCGCCCGCAGGCCAGCGCCATGATGGCGAGCAGCACTGCGGCACTGCCATAGAGCCACGGCGGCGATGCGACCGGCAGCAGCAGCCCCGCGATGAGCGGTCCGGCGCCGGCGCCGATGTCGCGCCACACCGAGCGCGCGGCCAGCGCCTGCACGCGCTCGGGCCCTGGCGTGCGGCGCGCCACGATGGGCGACAACAGGGGCAGCTGCAAGGCACGCAGGACCACGATCAACGCCGCACAGCTCCAGAGCCATCCGAGGCCGAAGCCCACGAGCGCGATGGCCGTCACGAGCGACAGGCTCACCAGCAGCCGCTCCGCGCCGAAGCGGTCCGCCAGGTGCCCACCGACCGGGCTCAGGAAAATCTCCGCCAAGTAGCGCAGCGCCATCAGCAAGCCAGCCACGATCACCGCGCCGCCCGGCAGCAGGTCCTTGCCGAGATAGGACAGACCGACGATGAAGAGCCCGTCGAGCGCCAGCCCTTCCATGAACGACCAGCCATCGAGGCTGTTCGGCCACTGGAAGCGCCGCGTGGGTTTTTCCGTGCGATGCGGCGCCGAGGGCAGCCGCCGGGCCGCGAACACCGCCAGCAGCGAGAACACCGCGAGGATGCCGAAAATCGCGCGCGGCCCGACCCAGTGCGCCATCAACGCGCCCAGCGGCAGCGCCAGCACCGGCCCCATCGCGATGAACGCGCGCGAGCGGCCATTGCGGCGCGCGGCACCGACCGGGTCGGCCGTGGCCAGCGCCTGGGTGGACAGGTTGAGCGCCGCGAAGCACAACCCCCACATCAGCCGCAGCGGCAGCAGCGCCCAGAAGCCCGAGAGCGTCGCGTAGCCCACACCACAGACGGCGGCGGCCACGACGGCGATGGTGCAGGTCGGCCGGTCGCCGTTGCGCGCATAGAAGCGCGCCACCCACCGGTACCCGGCGATGCGTACCAGCCGGTTGGCGGCGAGCAGCATGCCGGCTTCGGCCAACGTCACGCCGAACTGGTCGGCGTACATCGGCAGCAAGAGGTAGAGAACGACGTCGGCCGGCAGCGAAAGCCCGAGCGCGATGGCTGCGTGGCGGGAATTCAGGTCGGTGGCGCTGGGCGCTGCGGGGGCTGGTGCGAGGGGCGTGGAAGGCATCGAGACCGCATCGTGCGCCGCGCCAAGGCGGGCTGACAAACGAGATTAACGCCCCTCATGCGTGAGAAAATTACACGCATGCCGCTTCGAGAACCGCCCCTCAACGCCGTGCGCGCCTTTGTCGCCGCAGCCCGGCACCAGAGTTTCACGCGCGCGGCCGAGGAGCTTCATGTCACGCACAGCGCGGTGAGCCGGCAGATCAAGAGCCTTGAAGAATGCCTGGGCGTCGCACTGTTCGAGCGCCGCATCCGGCAGGTGGCATTGACAACGGAAGGCCAGCAGTTCTTCGCGGAAGCCGGACCGGCGCTGGCGCAGATCAACGCGGCCGCCCAAGTGCTGCAGGCACAGGGCCCGGCCCGCGCGGTGCGGATCAACGTGCGGCCGTCATTCGCGGTCCGCTGGCTGATTCCGCGGCTGCCGCTATTCGTCGAACGCCACCCAGACATCGAACCGCAGGTCGTCACCAGCACTGTGATGCCAGAGCAGGCCACCGGCACCTTCGACATCGCGGTGCGTCGCGGCCACGAGGGCTGGCCCTCGTCCGCCCGGGTGCATCCCTTTCTCGAAGACGAAGTGCTGGTGGTCGGCGCGCCTGCCCTGTTCAAGGCGCATCCGCTGGCCGACCTGCGTGCGCTCGCGTCGCACGTGCAGCTCTCGGCCAAGACGCGCAAGGACGACTGGGACGCCTGGAAGAAGCAAGTCGGCGCGCCGCGCACGAAGCCTGCCGGCCGCCTGCAGTTCGACCACCTGCATTTCGTGCTGCAGGCTGCGGTCGACGGGCTCGGCATCGCCCTCGCGCCGACCTCGCTCGTGTCACACGACCTAGCTTCGGGGCGCCTGCAATCGCCGCTGCCCGCGCTGCGCATGGCGCTCGACCGCTACTACTACGGCCTTGCTTCCGACGCCGCGCCGGAAGCCCGGCACGTGGCCGCGTGGTTCGAGGAGATGCTGCCGCCGCTCAGTTCGCTAATGAGCGGATGACCTCGATGAGACCGACCTTGCTCTTGCGCACTGTCGCATCGCCGCCCTCGAAGGTGATCCACCCCTCGTTGAAACCGTCGAGCATCTGGATCCGCGGCATCGGGTCCTTCATTCCCTGCGAGAGAAACAGCGAACCCCAGGTCTCGCGCGGCACCGCCTCGGCCTGAACCGGGCGACCCAGCACCGTCGAGAGCGCCGCGGCGATCGCGTTCGGGCTCACCCGCTCCGGACCTTCGAGTTCGACGATGCGTTCGACTGGGCTCTCCTGCATCAGCAATTCGGCCGCGACGCGCCCGACGTCGGCTGCGGCGACCATCGGGATCGGCCTGTCGAGCGGCTGCAGGAAGCTCGCGAAAACGCCCTGCTCGCGCGCCCCTGCAATGTCCCAGGCGAGGTTGTCGAGGAACCATGCGGGCCGCAGGAACGCGATGGGCAACGGCAGCGCCGACAGCGCCTCTTCCATCAGGGTGCGCTGGCTCAGCAGGTTCGATTGCGTGGCCTGTGCGCCAACGGTCGAGAGGCAGACCACGCGGGCCGGCCGCGCTGCGACAAGCGCGCGGCTCACCGCATCGATGACGGCCTTCGCTTCCGGGAACCCGGGCGTGGGATCGAAGTTCGGTGGCGGCAGGACGAAGACACCCCGGGCGCCCGTGAAGGCGCGCGCCAACGCCGCCGCATCTTCCATCTCGGCGATGGCGACTTCGCAGCCCAGGTCGGACCAGACCTGGCCCTTGGCTGCATCGCGCACCACCGCGCGAACGGAATGGCCCTCGGCCAGCAAGGTGCGCGCGACGGCGCCGCCGACATTGCCTGTGATACCGGTGATTGCGTACATGAGACTTTCCTTCTTTCTTCCAGTGAATCGATTGCGATGGAAGGAATGTAGGAATCCGGCGTCTTTGAGTAAAGCGACCCAGAGGCATATCATTCATGACACCCGATCACGAATACAGAACATGGCACTCGACGGACGACTCCTCTCCAACGTGGGCGTGCTCGCCGCTGTCGTCGAAGGCGGCAGCTTCGCGAGCGCGGCCAATGCGCTCGGCCTCACACCCTCGGGCGTCAGCCGCGCCATCGCACGGCTGGAGGCGCGCATCGGCGTGCGCCTGTTCGACCGCACGACGCGCTCGCTCAACCTCACGGACGAAGGCCGGCTGCTCTATGCCAACGTCAATCCGCTGGTGCTGGGCATCGAGGACGCGGTGACCATCGCCGCGGGCGCGTCCGGCGCGGTGCGCGGGCGCCTGCGCGTCAACACCGACGCCTTCACATCGCGCCTCCTGCTCGCGCCGCACCTCCCGCGCTTTCTCGACCAGTACCCCGAGCTGTCGCTCGACCTCGTCGCGCGCGACCAGCTCGGAGATTTGGTGGCCGAAGGCTTCGACATCGCGGTGCGCTTCGGCGAGCCGCCCTCCTCGTCGCTGGTCGCACGCAAGCTCATGGACACGCGCATCGTGACCGTGGCGACGCCTGCCTACCTGAAGCGCCATGGGCGCCCCGCGAAGCCCGCGGATCTCGTGAACCACGCCTGCCTGCAGGTGCGCAATCCGGTCACGGGGCAGCCCTACACATGGGAGTTCCAGCGCGGCCGCAAGCTCGTCAAGGTGCCCACCACCGGCCGGCTGCTGCTGACCGATGCGGGCACCATCCTCGCCACCGCGCTCGCGGGCGTCGGCGTTGCGCAGATCAAGGCGGTGGGCATCCAGCAGCACCTCGACAGCGGCGAGTTCGTCGACCTGTTTCCCGACTGGCCCGACGAGCGCTTTCCGCTCTATGCGCTGTATCCGTCGCGCCACCTCCCGGCGGCGAAGGTGCGGGCATTCATCGATTTCGTGATGGCGGCGATTGCTCCCGAGGCGAAGCCCGGACCGCGTCGATGAGACGGCTGCTCGCAGGTCCGTAAACGGCCAGCGCCGGAGAGGGCTCAAGCGGAGGATCGGGCTTTTCTTCCGAGCCTTGTCGCATGCCCTACGCCCTTCCCCGTTCTTTCCGCAATCTCGCGTGGTCCAACCTCGCGGCGCAATCGGCCGAGCAACTCAGCCTCGCGGCCGTGCCGTTGGTCGCGGTGCTGATGCTCGGCGCGGGGCCGGGCGAGATCGGTTTTCTCGCGGCGGTCCAGACGCTGCCTTTCCTGCTCGTCTCGATGCCGCTCGGGCTGCTGGCAGATCGCATGTCGCGCCAGCGGCTGATGCTGTGGGCGGAAGCGCTGCGCGCGGTGTCGCTGCTGGTGCTCCTTGCGATGGTGTTCGCGTCGAAGCTGAGCATCGCGTGGCTGGCCGTGCTCGGGTTTCTCGGCGCGGTGGGCACCGTGGGTTTCAGCGTCGCGGCGCCGGCCCTGGTGCCCGCGCTCGTGCCGCGCGAGGCGCTCGCGTTGGCCAACGGAAGGCTCGAGCTCGCACGCAGCGCAGCGTTCACTGCCGGCCCCGCGCTTGCTGGCGCGCTGGTCGCATGGGCGAGCGCTTCGGCCCCGTTCGTGCTCGCGGCGATGCTGTCAGTCGCGGCCGTGGCGCTACTGTTGCGACTGACCGAAGCACCGCGCTCACCCGCCTCGCCGCGCCATCCATTGCTCGAAGTGAAGGACGGCGCTCGCCTCGTCTGGCAGCACGAATTGCTGCGGCCGATGGCGATCACCGGCGCGGTCTTCAACATCTCGTGGTTCGTGCTGCAAGCCGGCTATGTGCCCTATGCGGTGCGAGTGCTCGGGCTCGGCGCGCAGGCGGTGGGCTTCACGCTGGCGATGTATGGTGCGGGCATGGTGGCGGGCGCGTTGTTGACGTCGCGTGTCGTGGCGCGGCTGCCTTTCGGCCGCGCCATCCAGGTCGGCCCCGCCGTGGCGGTGATCGCGGCGGGCGTGATGGCGGCCACGCTGGTCTTTCCCCTCGCATCGCTCGCTGCGCTGTCGTTCTTTCTTTTCGGCGCGGGACCGATGGTCTGGGTGATCACCTCGACCACGCTGCGGCAGAGCGTCGTGCCCTCGACGATGCTGGGCCGCGTGTCGGCGGTGTTCCTCACGATCAACTCGGGCGCCCGTCCCATCGGCGCCGCGCTGGGTGGTGTCGTGGGTGCCGCATGGGGCGAGCCGGCCTGCTTGCTGCTCGCTGCTCGCGCTCGCGGGGTTCGCGCTGCAGGCGGTGATCATCTTTGCATCGCGCGTCGCCACGCTGCATCGGCTGCCCGTGGCTGCGGCCTGACGGCCTTCAGTTCAGAACAGCGACGCCCCTCCCGTTCGGCCTTCATTACTTCGTGATGGCAGTGATCGCACTCGAAGTGAAGTCCGGACTGTGTCGATGAACTGACTGCTCGCGGGACCGTCGCCGCCCGTCGGCATCACGAAACCATCAGCGCCGTCGTCCCCATCAATGCCAGACCCAGCGCCGCCCAGCCACTGCGACGAGCCCACGCCTGGGTGCGCACGGGCCAGGTATTCAACGCCAGCGTGTAGCCCCACCCCATCGCCATCCAGGCGCAGGCCACCATCGCGAGGCCGCCGCAAGGGCCCGCCGCAGCGATGGCGCACAGGCACTGCCCCGCGAGCAGGAACGCGATCTGCACGGCCGCGTGACTCCGCGCGCATTGCGCGTCGCCCAGGGCGCGCGTCGATGAAGCCGCGCTCCACACCGCCAGGCCGGCCAGCGTGGCCCATGCGATCAGCGGCAGAACGAATGCGCTCATCGACCTTCGTTCAGGGATTTGTGCGGGGCTCCCCAGCCCATCTGCAGTGCAGCCCCCAGCGACAAGACCGCGCCCAGCCCCCATTGGGCCAAGCCTGAACGCAAAACGAGCCAGGCAAAGACCGCAGCCGCAGCGATGGCAAGCACGACCGCTGTGCGGCGCAGCCAGGACGCCAACGTCGCAGCTGGGAGCAGCAGGAAGAACGCGGCCAACATGGCGACCATGCCCGAGTCGCGGTGCGGTTCTCCGGCGCTCATGTGCGCGAGCCTGAAGCCCTCGACCATCAGGCCACCAGCCACCCAGAACGGCAGGCTCGCGCGCAGGCGACGCCACAAGGGCCGCGACCGCGCAAGCACCGCCTTCGATGCCAGGCCCCTGCCTGGCCGATGCTCGCGCACCCGGTGCGGCCCCAGCGATGTCGCGAGCGCCAGGCTGGCCACGCCGAGCACCCCCAGCACCAGCGCGAACGGCGAAGCTTGCGCGCTCGACAACACGATGCCCGCCGATGCGGTGGCCATCAGCAGGATCGCTGTGAACACCAGGGCCGTGCGCCAGAGCATCAGCCGCCGTCGCAGCAGCAGCGCAGGCAGCAAGCCGAAGGCCAGCCACAGCACGACGGCGCCCCACAGGGTCCAGGCAGGCCTCTGGGCCAGCGCGCCCCACCGCGCGGGCGGGAACAGTTGCGCGAGGCTGATTGCGAGCAAGGCGGCCGGCACCATCGCATGAAGGCCGAGAAAGAAGCGCTCGGCCAACGTGGCGTCACGCGTGTGGAGAGATGAAGAGACGGACATTCGGTGTTCAGTTTTTTAGATCGGCATGCGTGCGCCATTCGCGCCACGCTGCCGACGGCCATCGAGCCAGATCAAGGTGCCCGACAGCGAGAGAAATGCGGGCGTCAGGCCCAGCAGGAAATACAGCCACTTGAGCGGCATGCCGCCGAAATTGCCGAAATGCAGCGGTTCCATGAGTCCGTTGAACTGACTCCAGAAGCCCTTCGTTCGGGGATCGAGCACGGAGGCCACTTCGGCCGTCGCACCACCGACCTGCACGCGCACGGTGCTGGCCAGGTGGGTCGCCAGTCCGCCCGTGAAGATGACCTGCGCGTCCGCGCGACCCCACTGCCGCAGCGTCACCTGCCGCGGCTCGAAGCCGGGCACCGCGCGCAATGCAGCGATGCGCATTTCATCGAGAGACCGCATCGGCGCTGCGGGCGCGGGCACCGGCCGGGCAACCGCCGTGGGGCCCTGCACCACATAGGCAAAACCGCGCTCGAACACCGGTGCAAGCCCCAGCCAGGCGCCTGTCACCGCGATGAGGATGTGAAAGGCCAGCCCCCAGATCCCGGCCGCCTTGTGCATGTCGGACATCACCACGCGCAAGCTGCGCCCCCAGCGCTGGGTGAACAGTTCGGCAATGATCTTGCGGTGCATCACGATGCCGGTGCCGATCAGCACGGCCATGACCACACCCAGAAAACCGACGATCCAGCGCGGACCGAAGAACAGGAACACGTGAAGCATGCGCAGCGACTGCCCGAGCTGGCTGTCCACCGGGCCGACCAGCGCGCCCGTGTCGGAGCGCGCCGCCAGCTTGGTGCGCGCCGATTCGGGCAGGCCCTCTTCGCGGACGAAGACGAAGTGGCTGGGCGTGACCGCATCGGGCAGCACGATGGCCTCCACCCGTGCGCCCGGATACGCAGCCTGCACGTTGCGCAGCACCGCATCGAGCGACACGGGCGATGCGGCGCGCGGCAGCTTCGCCAGACCGGGGTTGGCCCAGAGGTCGATCTCGTCCTTGAACACCATGACCGCGCCCGAGAAGCACACGATGAACAACAGCAGGCCCGTGACGATGCCGGCCCACGAATGAACCGTGAACAGCATGCTCAGTGTGCGCTGCGAGGTCATGAAGCAGTGACCTCCGCTCAGAAGAAATAGGTCGCACCGACGGTGAAGCGCCGTGGCATCCCGGGTGACACCACGAACTGGTTGACCGCGCCGTCGAAGTATTTCCTGTTGAACATGTTCGACACGCCCGCCGTCAGCCGCCAGTTGTCGCCCATGTACGAGAGCGAGGCATCGGCCACGAAGTACGGCGGCAGCGTGAACGGGAACGAGCCCACCTGCCGGCTCACGTAGCGCCCGCCGAGACCCACGGTGACGCGCTGGAGCACGGGCAGGCGCCAGGTCGCCCAGACGGCCGCCACATGACGCGGGGTGAGGTTCAGCGGACGGCCGACGATGGACTTGTCGTTGTCGCGCGTGACGGCGGTGTCGGCATAGGTGTAGCTCGCGGTGAGCTTCACGCCGTTGGACAGGTCGGCGCCGGTCTGCAGTTCGAGGCCACGCGAGCGCTGCTCACCGGTCTGCACCTGGAAGGTCGGATTCACCGGGTCTGCGTTGGTCACGTTCTGGCGCTTGAGGTCGTACACCGCGAGCGAACCCGTCAGGCCGCCGCCAGGACGCTCGTACTTCAGGCCCGTCTCCCATTGCTTGCCGATTTCGGGAACGAAGGGCGTGCCACCGAAGGTCTTGCCGGCGACTGGCAAAAATGACTCGCTGTAGCTGCCGTAGGCGGCCCACCCGGGCTGGAATTCGTAGGTCAGGCCGAACGCGCCGGTGGTAGCGTAGTCGCGCGTCACCGTGTGTTCGCGGCGCACCCAGTCGTTCGTTTCGTTGCGCGATCCTTCGCGGCGCAGGCCCAGCAGCGCGGTCCAGCCCTTGGCGAACTTGACCTGGTCCTGCAGGTACAGCCCCGCTACCGTCAGCCTGGAAGGCGCATGCGTGGTGGGGGTCGCCGGGCAGGTCGCCGACATCCCGTAGACCGGCGCATAGAGGTCGAGCGGCGCGATGCGGCAGTTGGTATTGGCCTGGTCGCTCTTGCCGCGGCGCGCGTCCATGCCGACCACGAGCCGGTGCGACATCCCCAGCGCATCGAAAGTGGCGAGCAGCGAGGTATCGGTCACCAGAATGTCGTAGTCCGCCTTCTGCAGCGACGCCACGCGGTTCTGCAGCCGCTGGCGGGGTTGCTGCAGCGCCTGGTTCGAGACGAAGCGGCCCTCGCCTTTCTCCTGCTCGTAGCGTACGTTCTGGCGCAGCGAGAGTTGCGGGCTGATGCGGTGCTCGAAGGCGTAGCCGAGCGTGTACTGCTCCACGGCATAAGGGCCGAAAGCCGGTTCGCCGGTGAACAGCGTCCGCGGCAGTGGGCCATTGCGGTTCGGCAGCACCGTGCCGTAAGGCGAAATGCCCTGCATGCGCAGCCAGCGCGAGCCGCTGTAGGTGCCGAACAGCACGAGGTCGGTGTCACGTCCCAGATCGAGCGAAAGCGAAGGGGCCAACCAGCGATCCTTACGCCAGACATGGTCGACCGGATCATCGGTGTCGGCCACGTAGGCATTGAGGCGAAACGCCGTCTTGCCCGATTCGGACAACGGCCGGTTCACGTCGAAGGAGAGGCTCTTCATTCCGAAGCTGCCGAGTTCGACGCCCACCTCGCTCAGGGCCTCCCTGTGCGGACGCTTGCTGACGGCGTTGACCAGGCCGCCGGGCTGGACCTGCCCATAAAGGATCGACGAAGCCCCCTTCAACACCTCGATGCGCTCGTAGCCATAGGGAACCATGCGCGTCCACATGCTGGGGCTTTGCACGAGCCCGTCGATCAGGATCGATTCGGTGGAGCGGAACCCCCGGATGTTGATGTCGTCGAAACCGCGCCGCCCGAAGTTGACCGGGCTCACCCCCGCCACCGTCTGCAGGGCCTGCTGAAGCGTGGTGACCTGGCGTGACTCCATTTCCTCGCGCGTCACGACGCCAACGGACTGCGGCGTTTCGAGCTGCCGCATGGGCGCCTTGCCGGCGGTCTGCGTCTGGGTGGGCGCGAAGCCCACACCCTTTTCGGCAACGGCGTTCACGCGCACCTCCTGCAGCGCAGGTGGCTCAGCCACCTCCTGCGCGTCAGCCCCGAAGGAAAGGCCGAGCACCAGCGGTGTCAGGGGAACGAAGGCAAATCGCCGGTGCGAGCGGCAAGGCGCAAGAGGAAGAGGAAGAGGAAGAGGAAGAGTACGAACCATGAAAGTGAAAACAAGCAAACAAAGACAAATTGCTGGCTGGCTTCACTCAGGAGCTGACTGGCGACGGGCACGCATTGTAGGAACTTTGAAATTCGGTTCGGCGAAGCCTTGTGTGCGCAGGTGGCGCCGTGGGTGCAGCGTGGGGCGAGCCGGCATGCCTGCTGCTAGCGCTCGCGGGCTTTGCGCTGCAGGCGGTGATCATCTTTGCATCGCGCGTCGCCACGCTGCACCGGCTGCCTGTTCCGGCAGGTTGAAACGCTTCAGAACAGCGACGCCATCCCGTTCGGCCGCGCATCCTCGATGCCCAGCATGCGCAGCTTGGTCAGCGCGCCGCCGCCAGCCGAAAACCCGCCGGGCTTGTTGCCCGCCGCGAGCACGCGATGGCATGGCACCACGGGCGCAAAGGGGTTGTGGCCCATGGCCTGGCCCACGGCGCGCGACAAGCCCTTGTCGCCGAGCTCCTCGGCAATCTCGCCGTAGGTGCGCGTCTGCCCCGGCGGAATGCTTCGCGCAATGGCGTAGATGCGCTGGTAAAACTCCGACACGCCGCGCATGTCGAGCACGATGTGGCTCAGGTCGTCGTGCACGCCCTGCAGCAGGCCCTGGATGGCGGTGATGGCATGTTGCCCCATGTCGTTCGGTGGTCCTTCGTGCAGCTCCGGAAAGCGGTGCCGCATGCGCGCCCGCGTGGCCGGCTCGCCCTCGTCGGCAGGCAGTTGCACGCCGACCAGTCCGTGCGGCCCCCAGGCCAGCGCGCACATGCCGATGGTGGTCTCGAACAATGCGAAGCCGGTGGCGTCGTCTCGTTCCGTCATTCGATCTCCTTCAACGCATGCTGGCGCGCGGCCAGCACCGCACCGAGCCACAGCGCGATCGCCGAGGCCACCAGCCCGCGCGCGAGGCCGCCGGGGCCGTCCGAGATCCAGCCCGTCACCGTCGGGCCGACGATCTGCCCGAGCGCGAAGACGATGGTGAACAGGCTGATGCCCTGCGCCCAGCGTGCCGGCGGCAGGTTGTGGCGCACCAGCGCGGTGGTCGAGGCCACCACCGACAGGAACACGCCGCCGAACAGCACGCCCGAGGCCAGTGCCACCGGTGCCGAAGCGCTCAGCACCGGCAGCAGCGTGGCCACGCCGAGCAGCCCGTTCAACAGCGCCTGCGGCTGGCCGCCGCGGTAGCGGTCGAGCAGCCCGGCCCACAACCGCGACGACGCCACGCAGGCGATGCCCAGCAACGCATAGAACAGGGTGACGAAGCCGGCGCTGGCGCCCTGCTCCCGCAGCAGCGCGATCACGAAGGTCATGTAGCCGATGTAGCCCATGCCGAAGAGCGCGTACCCCGCGAGGGCCCAGACGAAGTGGCGCAGCGCGATGGGCGCAGCCTCGGTCGCGGTCGCAGCCGATGGCGTTGCCGAAGCCGGAGGGTCCGGCATCGCGCGCCCCGCCCAGGCCAGCAGGCAAGTGGCGGCTGCGCTCGCAAGCGCCAGCGCCCACCACGCCCAGGTCCACCCATGCGGCACATCCGACGCCGCGCGCAGCACCTGCGGCACGAGCAGCGCCGACAACAGGATGCCGAAGCCGGTACCGCCGTAATAGATGCCGAGCAGCAGCCCGCTGCGCGAGGCGCCGGTCCGTGCATCCGCTTCGCCGAGCCGCGCGGCGAGCAACCCGCCCGCCACGAACACCCAGGCACTGGCGACACCGGCCAGCAGGCGCTGCAGCAGCAAGGCCGGCGCATCGGTCACGAAGCCGCTGCCCGCCATGAACACGCTGGCCAGCACGGCGCCGACGATGAGGAGCCGCGTCACGCCGAAGCGCCGCATCAGCGCCGGCGTGACCAGCGCACCGGCGAGGTAGCCAACCGCGTTGGCGGTGTTCATGCCGCCGGCCAGCGCGTAGCTCCAGCCGAGGTCGGCGCGCATCGGCGGCAGCAGCAATGCATACGCGAAACGGGTGATGCCGAGCGACACGGCCGCGCCCATCGACAGCGCGAACGCAAGGCGCAGCGCGGGCTGCGCGCGAAGGGAGGGAGAAGTGAGGGTGGTCGACATCGGATCGGGCGGCGCAGCCATTTTGCGGCAGCCCGCGCGATCCTGCCCGGGTGCCGGCCGGTTACCGCGCCGTCGAATCCGGCTTCACCACCAGGTGGCGCGCCAGCAGCACCGCCACGTGCACCGCCTCGCGCTGCGCTCCATCGCCGATCTGGTGGCGGCAACTGGTGCCATCGGCCACCACCACCGCATCGGGCTTCGCACGGATGGCAGGCAGCAGGCTCGCCTCGGCCATCTGCATCGAGACGTCGAAGTGGCTCGCCTCGTAGCCGAAGCTGCCGGCCATGCCGCAGCAGGAGCTTTCGATCAGCTCGGGCTCGGCGCCGGGAATGAGCTTGAGCACCTCCATGATCGGGCTCACCGCACCGAAGGCCTTCTGGTGGCAATGGCCGTGCAGGAGGATCGGCGTGGCGGACGGCTTCAGCGACAGCTTGAACCGGCTCGCCTTGATTTCGCGCGCGATGAACTCCTCGAACAGCAGCGCCTGCTTCGCCACGGTCTGGGCCTTGTCGCCGAAGCCCATCACCAGTGTCTCGTCGCGCAGCGTGAGCAGGCACGAAGGTTCGAGGCCGACGATGGGGACGCCCGCTTGCGCGAGCGGCAGCAGCGCATCGATCAATGCTTCGGCGCGGACCTTGGCCTCGTCCACCATGCCGCTCGCGAGGAAGGTGCGGCCGCAGCAATGGTGGCCGCCGCCCTTTCCACCGCTCTTTTCGACCGTGTGCAGCACATAGCCCGCGGCTTCGAGCACGCGCGCGGCCGCGAAGGCGTTCTCGCTCTCGAAAGTGCCGTTGAAGGTGTCGACGAAGAGCACGGCCGTCTTGCCACCGCGCGCCGCCACCGACAGCACCGAGGCCTGGTCCGCGAACAGGCCGGGCTCGTTGCCCTTCGCGCGCCAGAAGGTGTCGCTGCGCCATTCGGGCAGCGAGCGCTTCGCCGAAAAGCCCAAGAGCTTCTCGCCGAGCCACGCCGCGCCGGGCACGCTGTTGCGCAGGTTCAGCAGCCACGGCATGCGGCTCGCCTTGTGCGCGTAGTCGGGCATGTAGGCGACGAGCTTGTCCTTCAGCGTATGGCCGTGGCGCTTCTTGTAGTGGTCGAGAAACTCGATCTTCATCTTCGCCATGTCCACACCCGTCGGGCAATCGCGCTTGCAGCCCTTGCAGCCGACGCACAGGTCCATGGTCTCGTGCATGGCTTCGCTGGTGAAGGCATCGGCGCCGAGCTGGCCCGAGAGCGCGAGGCGCAGCGTGTTGGCGCGGCCGCGTGTGAGGTGCTGCTCGTCGCGCGTCACCCGGTAGCTCGGGCACATGGTGCCGGCGTCGAACTTCCGGCAGTGGCCGTTGTTGTTGCACATCTCCACGGCTTTCGCGAGGCCGCCGGTGCTGTCGCCGCCGGTGCCGGGCGCGGTGGTTACTTCAGTCACCGGATCGGCGTTGACGTTCCAGGCCGACCAGTCGAGCACTGGCTTGAGTTCGATGCGCCGGTACGGCTTCGGTGCCGTGGGCGGCGCAAAGCGGAACAGCGCGCCGTCGTCCATGCGCGGCGGATCGATGATCTTGCCGGGGTTGAACAGGTCGATCGGGTCGAGCTTCTTCTTGATCGCGCGGAAGGCTTCGTTGATGGCCGGGCCGAACTGCCATTCGATCCACTCGCCGCGGCAGAGGCCGTCGCCGTGCTCGCCGCTGAAGGCGCCCTTGTACTTTCGCACCAGCGCGCTCGCCTCTTCGGCGATGGCGCGCATCTTCGTGGCGCCGTCTGCCCGCATGTCGAGGATCGGCCGTACATGCAGCGTGCCGACCGAGGCGTGCGCGTACCAGGTGCCGCGGCTGCCGTACTTGGCGAACACCTCGGTCAGCGCGTCGGTGTATTCGGCCAGGTGTTCGAGCGGCACCGCGCAGTCCTCGATGAAGCTCACCGGCTTGCCGTCGCCCTTGAGGCTCATCATGATGTTGAGGCCAGCCTTGCGCACTTCCCACAGGTTCTTCTGGCGTGCGTCGTCGGGCATCTCGACCACGCTGCCGGGCAGGCCCAGGTCGCCCATCAGTTCGACGAGTTGCTTCAGTTGCGGCAGCAGCGCGGCCTTGTCGCCACCCGAGAACTCGACCAGCAGGATGGCCGCGGGCTTGCCGATCAGCGCGGTCTCCACCGTCGGCTTGAAGGCGGGATTCGCCAGGCTCAGCTCGATCATCGTTCGGTCGACCAGCTCCACCGCTGTCGGCCCGAGCTTGATGATGTGCTGCGCCGCATCCATGGCCGCATGGAAGGTCGGGAAGTTCACGATGCCCAGCACCTTCGCGCGCGGCAACGGCGCGAGCTTGAGCTTCAGGCTCTTGGTGTACGCGAGCGTGCCTTCCGAGCCGATCAAGAGATGCGCAAGGTTCACGCTGCCATCGGCGGTGTACGGCTTCTCGCTCTGGTTGTCGAAGATGTCGAGGTTGTAGCCGGCCACGCGGCGCATCACCTTGGGCCAGTGCTCGGCCATCGCGTCGCGGTGCTGCCGAGCGAGGCCGCGCACGAACTGCGCGATGCCGGCCGCGCGCACGCCGAGCGTGCCCGTCGGTCCGAACTCCACCAGCTCGCCGTTCGACAACCACGCGCTCGCGCCCAGCACGTTGTGCACCATGTTCCCGTAGGCGATGGAGCGGGAACCACAGGAGTTGTTGCCCGCCATGCCGCCCAGCGTTGCTTGCGCGCTGGTCGATACATCGACCGGATACCAGAGCCCGAGCGGCTTGAGCTTCGCGTTCAGGTGATCGAGCACGAGGCCGGGTTCGACAGTCGCCGTGCCCTCCTCCGCATTCACCTCGAGCACGCGCCGAAAGTGCTTGCTGTTGTCGATGACCAGCGCCGCGCCCGTGGTCTGCCCGCACTGGCTCGTCCCGCCGCCGCGTGCCAACACCGGCACCTTGAGGTCGCGTGCGATGTCGATGGCGGTGGCAATGTCGCGGTCGTTCGTCGGCACGAACGCACCGACCGGCGTGATCTGGTAGATCGACGCGTCGGTGGCGTAGCGCCCGCGCGAGCCGTCGTCGAAGAGCACCTCCCCTTGCGTTTCGGCGCGCAGCCGGCGCGAGAGCAGCTCGCAGGTGTCGTTGGGCGGAAGAACGGTTCCGGCTGGCTGCATGTGGCTGGCGGGATCGATGCGCATGGTGGATGTGTGGGGTCAGTTGGCCTTGTTGGCCTGGGGATAGATCTCGCCGGCGCGCAGCAGCTCCAGCACCGTGTCGCGCTTGCGCAGCACGTGCGCGATGAGCACCTTGCGCATCGCTTGTGCATCGCGCGCGGCCAGCGCCTGGATCATCTGTTCGTGCTCGTCGACCGCATGCTTCCACTTGGTCTCGTTCTGGTTGGTGCGAAAGCGCAGCGACTGCACCCGCGCATTGATCGAGCGGTAGGTGCCCGCGAGCACCGGGTTGCCCGCGGCCTCGTTGATGGCCGTGTGGATGCGCGCGTTCAGGCGGTAGTAGCCCGAGAGATCGCGCCGCGAAAAGCAGGCCAGCATCTCGTAATGCAGCGCGCGCACCTCGGCCAGCTCTTCATCGGTGATGCGCTTGGCGGCGAGCTCGCCCGACATGCCCTCGAGCATCGCCAGCACCTCGAAGGTGTCGAGCACATCCGTCTCGGTGAGCTTCACCGCCACCGCGCCGCGGTTCGGCAAGAGGTCGACCAGCCCCTCGGCCGCAAGCAGCTTGATGGCTTCGCGCAGCGGC
Source organism: Variovorax paradoxus EPS (assembly GCF_000184745.1). Lineage (NCBI taxonomy): Bacteria > Pseudomonadati > Pseudomonadota > Betaproteobacteria > Burkholderiales > Comamonadaceae > Variovorax > Variovorax paradoxus. Next base: position 3,399,489 of record NC_014931.1, read on the forward strand.
GTGCGCGACACGCGCAATTGCAGGCACAGCTCGCGCTCGTTGAGCTTGGCGCCGGGGGCGATGTGCCCCTCCACCAGCATGGTGCGAAGGCGCGCAGCGACCTGGTCGTGCAATGCGAGCCTGGAGATTTCGATGATTTCTGCGGTCATGGTTGGATTCCCTTGAATGCATTTTGAATGCAAATATTAGGACTCACAACCCCGGTAATTCAGGGTAAACCAGCATACGTAAATCAATTTTGAATGCAAAACTGAAAGCGAAAGGACAGTCCATGCTGCAACTCGACATCCATCCCACCGGCCGCCATTTCCTCCAGATTCCCGGCCCGAGCCCGGTGCCCGACCGCATCCTGCGGGCCATGAGCCTTCCCACCATCGACCACCGCGGGCCCGAGTTCGGCACGCTCGGTTTGAAGGTGCTCGGCGGCATCAAGCAGATCTTCAAAACGAAGCATCCGGTCGCGATCTACCCCGCTTCGGGCACCGGCGCCTGGGAGGCCGCGCTCGCCAACACGCTGAGCCCGGGTGACCACGTGCTCATGTACGAGACCGGCCACTTCGCTTCGCTCTGGCAGAAGATGGCCACGCGCCTCGGCCTCTCGACCGAATTCCTCGCGCTCGCCGGCACCGACGAACATTTGCCGAATGCGCCGAGCTGGCGCCGCGGCGTGCAGGCCGAACTCATCGAGGCGCGCCTTCGCAAGGACACCGAGAAGAAGATCAAGGCCGTGTGCGTGGTGCACAACGAGACCTCCACCGGCGTCACCTCCGATATCGCCTCGGTGCGCAAGGCCATCGACGCGGCCGGGCATCCCGCCCTCTTGATGGTCGACAGCATCTCGGGCCTCGCGAGCGCCGATTTCCGGCACGACGAATGGGGCGTGGACGTCACCATCAGCGGCTCGCAGAAGGGCCTGATGCTGCCGCCCGGCATCAGCTTCAACGCGCTCTCGCCGCGCGCGCTCGAAGTCTCGAAGACCGCCAAGCTCCCGCGCGCCTTCTGGGCGTGGGACGAGATCGTCGAGATGAACAAGGACGGCTACTGGCCCTACACGCCGAACACCAATCTGCTCTACGGCTTGTCGGAATCGCTGGACATGATCCTCGGCGAGGGCCTGGACAACGTGTTCGCGCGCCACCAGCGCTGGGGCGCGGGCGTACGCGCCGCTGTCAACGCCTGGGGCCTGCCGATCCAGTGCGCGGACCCTGCCGTCTACTCGCCCGTGCTCACCGGCGTGATCACACCCGAAGGCGTCGATGCCGACGCGCTGCGCCGCCTGATTCATCAGCGCTTCGACCTCTCGCTCGGCACCGGCCTCGGCAAGCTCAAGGGCCGCATGTTCCGCATGGGCCATCTGGGCGACAGCAACGACCTGACCCTCGTGGCCATGGTCGCGGGTGTCGAGATGGGCATGAAGCTCTCGGGCATCAAGCTCGCGGGCAGCGGCGTGCAGGCGACGATGGACTATTTCGCCAATCACGCGGCGGCCCCCGTCGGCTTGCAGAAAGCCGCCTAGGCCTGCGACACACCGGCCGCAACGCGTCGCTCGAACGAGGCGGCGGCCTCCACCTTGCCGGACCTGTCGACAGGCCGGCACGCATCGGACCCCAACACCACGGAGACAAAGATGATGCAAAGACGTTCCCTCATTCAAGCCGCAGGCGCCGCGGCCGCCACGCTGGGCGTGCCCCGGCTCTTCGCACAAGAGTGGCCCTCGGGGCCCGTGCGCATCGTGGTGGGCTTTCCACCCGGCGGCGGCACCGATGCGCTCGCGCGCGTGGTCGCGCAGAAGCTCACGGTCATGTGGGGCCAGCAGGTCATCGTCGAGAACAAGGGCGGCGTCGCCGGCGTGCTCGCGGCCGACTACGTGGCCCAGCAACCCAGCGACGGCAGCACGCTGCTGATGGCGCACATCAATAGTCACGCGCTTGCGCCCAGCCTGCAGCCCAAGCTGCGCTACAACGTGGAGCGCGACTTCGTGCCGATCGTGCTCGTGGGCGTCACGCCCAATCTGCTGATCGCAAATCCGGGGCAGAAGGCGTTGAGCGTGAAAGACATCGTCGCCGCCTGCAAGGCCGCGCCCGGCACGGTGAGCTTCGGCTCGGCCGGTGCGGGTTCGGCGCAGCACCTCGCGCTCGAAATGTTCAAGCTGCAAGGCGGCGTCGATGCGCTGCATGTGCCCTACAAGGGCAGCGGCCCATTGCTTGCCGACCTGATGGGCGGTCAGATCCAGTACAGCTTCGAGACGATGACGGCCGCCACGCCGCACGTGAAGAACGGTCGTGTGATCGCTGTCGCCCAGACGCGCACCAAGCGCGCCAAGGGCCACCCGAGCGTGCCGACGATGCAGGAGCAAGGCTTCGCAGGCTTCGAGGCCACCACGTGGTACGGGCTTGTCGGCCCGGGCAAGCTGCCGCCTGCGATTGCGCAGAAGGTGAATCGCGATGTGAACACCGTACTCGCAATGCCCGATGTGCAGGAGCGCATGGACACCTACGGCGCGGAAGACGGCGGCGGTTCGCAGGACAAGTTCAAGCAGTTCATCAGCACTGAAATTGCCAAGTGGGCGAAGGTCGTCAAGGACGGCAACGTGCACGTGGAAACCTGAAGCCCTTGTTCAGGGCGCGATCACGCCCCGAACAGCAACTGACAAAATCGCAGGATGACTCCATCCATGACCGCCCTCGCCGACGCCTTGATCGCCGCACGCCGCAGCAACCGCACCCTCGATGCCGCCCCCTGGACCGATGCGCTGCAAGACGCCGCCCAGGCCTATGAAGTGCAGGACGCCGTGGCCGCCGCGCTGGACTGGTTCGGTGACGAAGGCGCCGTCCCCGGCCACTGGAAATCCGGCGGCGGCTCGCGCAGCGTGACGCTCACGCACGCGCCGCTGCCTCCGTCCGGCGTGCGCCAGAGCCCGGCGAATTTCGACGACCTCGTGTTTCACACGCCCGGCATCGAATCCGAAATCGCATTGCGACTCGGCCAGGACGTGACACCCGAACAAGCCGCAAAGCTCGACCACGAAAACTCGGCCTCGCTCATCGACGCGATGGCCGTCTCCATCGAAATCGTCGACTCGCGCTGGCAAGACCTCGCTTCCACATCCGCCCTGCTCCGCCTGGCCGACTCGCAAGTCCACGGCGCATTGGTGCTCGGCGATTGGCAACCCTACGCCGCCATCGACTGGGCCTCGCAGCGCTGCGAAACACGCATCGGCGATGGCGAAGTCGTCGTGCGCGAAGGCACCCATCCGCTGGCCGATCCGGCGTGGCTGCTGCCGATCTGGCTGCGTCACATCACGCGGCATGGGCAGACCGCGCGTGCGGGCACCGTCGTCACAACGGGCTCATGGGTCGGCGTGCTGCCCTGCCGCCGCGGCGATCAGGTGACGGCCGAGTTCCCCGGCATCGGCGCGGTCCGCTTGCGCGTGTAGCGCCCGTCGCCCACGCCCGAGCAGGCGACCAGGAAGTCGAGCACCGCACGCACCCGCGCGGGCAGCGTGCCCGCCTTGCCGATGTAGACCGCGTGGATCGGCTCGATCTCGCCGGGGTTGAATTCCTCCAGCAGCGGCACCAGCCGCCCGGCGTCGATGTCGTGCTGGATGTGATACAGCGACAGCCGGGCCGCGCCGGCACCCGCGATGGCCAGTTGCCGCAGCGTTTCGCCATCGCCCGCGCGCACCGGGCCTGCCACCGGCATCGTGACCGTCCGGCCATCCACGCGCAGCGGCCAATCGGGCGTGTTGCGCCGGTAGCTCCACCCGAGCCGGTTGTGCGCCTCCAGTTCCTGCGGTGTGTGGGGCGTGCCGTATTTCTTGAGGTAGCCGGGCGAGGCCACGATCGCCTGGCTCGTTTCGCCGAGGCGCCGCGCCACGAGGTCGGACGCCGGCAGTTGGCCCCAGCGGATCGCGATGTCCGCGCGCTCGTCCATCAGGTCGACGATGCGGTCGGTGAGCGCGATGTCCAGCGTGATTTCCGGATGCATCTCGAGCAGGCGCGGCACCAGCGGCACCAGCTTGTGATGGCCGAACGAAACACTGGCATTGATGCTCACCCGCCCGCGCGGTGCCGCACCGGCGGCGGCGCAGCGTTCGGCCTCGTCCATGTCGGCCAGCACGCGCGTGCTGCGCTCGTAGAAATGCAGCCCTTCGGGCGTGAGCTGCAGCTTGCGGGTGGAGCGGTGCACGAGCTGAATGCCCAGCCGCAGTTCGAGCCGCGCCACCAGCTTGCTGATCGCCGAGGGCGTCATGTCCAGGAGGCGCGCCGCCGCGGAGAAACCGCCGGACTCGACCACCTGCACGAAAGCCTCCATCTCACCGGAGCGATTGACGTCGATGCGCGGCATGAGCCTTCCTTTTCTGTGACTTCAAATCACAAGTGCATGTAGCGGCGGCATTCTAGTCACAGACCATGAATGTCCGCACAGTACAGGCATCATGCCAATCGCTCTACTTGCCCTTACCGCCGGTGCCTTCGGGATCGGCACCACCGAGTTCGTCATCATGGGCCTGCTGATGCAGGTGTCGACGGACCTTCATGTCTCCATCACGATGGCCGGCCTGCTGATTTCGGGCTATGCGCTCGGCGTCGCGGTCGGCGCACCCGTGCTCACCATCGCCACCCGCAAGCTGCCGCGCAAGACCGTGCTGCTCGCGCTGATGGCGATCTTCACGCTCGGCAACCTCGCCTGCGCGCTCGCGCCCAACTACGAAATGCTGATGACTGCGCGCGTCGTCACCTCGCTCGCGCACGGCACCTTCTTCGGCGTCGGCTCGGTGGTGGCCACCGGGCTCGTCGCGCCCGAGCGCCGCGCCTCGGCCATCGCGATCATGTTCACCGGCCTCACCGCCGCCACGCTGCTCGGCGTGCCGGCCGGCGCCTGGCTGGGCCTGCAGTTCGGCTGGCGCTCGGCCTTCTGGGCAGTGACGCTGATCGGCGTGCTGGCGTTCACCGTGCTCGCCGTGTTCGTGCCGCGCGTGAAGGGCGAGGCCAAGCCCGCGCCGCTGCGCGAAGAGCTGGCCGTGCTGGCCCGCCCACAGGTGCTGCTGGGCCTGGCGATGACGGTGCTCGGCTTCGCCGGCGTGTTCGTGGTGTTCACCTACATCCAGCCGCTGCTGACGCAGATCACAGGACTCTCGGAATCGGCTGTGTCGCCGATCCTGCTGGTATTCGGCGGTGGCCTCGCGGTCGGCAACATCCTCGGCGGCAAGCTGGCCGACCGCGCACCGATGGCCGCCGTGCTCGGCACGCTGGTGGCGCTGGCCGTGGTGCTCGGCGCGATGCAGTTCACCATCGGCACGCCGTTCACCGCGGTGGTCTTTGTCGGGCTGCTGGGTGTGGCCTCGTTCGCGACCGTGGCGCCGATGCAATTGCGGGTGCTGGAGAAGGCCTCGGGCGCCGGGCAGAACCTCGCGTCGAGCCTCAACATCGCAGCCTTCAACCTCGGCAATGCGCTGGGCGCGTGGGTCGGCGGTGTGGTGATCGACCATGGCCCAGGGCTTCGCGCATTGGGCTGGGTGGCCGCGTTGCTCACGCTCGTGGGCCTAGCGATCGCACTCTGGAGCCGTGCGCTCGACCGCCAGGAAAGTGGTCGCACCGTGGTCGATTGCGCATCGGCGCAGGCCTGAGAAAGGTGTGAACTACTGCGGCACCGCGCGCCGCGGGTACATGCTCGTGACATGAGTGAGCCGGGCTCTGTCGCGAGACGGATCGCATGACGATCGATCAGGTCGCCCCGCCGAGAAACCGGGGTCTGACAGAATCGGCGCGCCTCGAACAGTGCGCCCGATTCCAGATTCACCATGCAATTCAACTGGCACAGCGATCCCATCACGCGGACCACCGTGGTCGACAAGGGCTACAGGAACACGCAGAACGTGCGGCGCTTCATGGTCTCGGCATGTGGCGACGAATTCAAGTTCGACCGGGCCTTCATGGCGTGGATTCGCGACGGGTCACCCAAACGCATGGGCGACGTGGCGGACGAATGGTTGAAGCGACGCGGGGAGCTGTCGAAATGACGTCAGTCACGCGCCCCGATATTTCTGTTCGCGCCGCCGTCGTGGCCGACGCGCACACCCTCGCCGCCCTGTCGATCCAGGTCTGGCTCGCCACCTACACCGAGGGCGTGAGCGACCTGTTCGCACGCTATGTTCTGTCGGAATTCACGCCCGAAAAATTCCTCGCGCTGGTGAATGCGCCCGATGTCTCGCTGCACGTCGCCGAGGTCGATGAACGACTCGTCGGGTATGCGCTGGTGCGCTCCGGCGTGCCGCAGCCCTTGGTGCCCGAAGCCGATTCGGAACTCTGCACGCTGTATGTGCAGGAGCCGTTCACGCGGCACGGCGTGGGGGCCGCATTGCTGCGGGCGGCACGCGCGGGCAACGACGGGCTGTGGCTCATGGTCAATGTGCAGAACCTGCGCGCCTGCCGTTTCTACGAGAAGCACGGCTTCGTGGTTCGCGGCAGCACCGATTTCGTTCTCGGCGAAGGCCGGCACAGGAACCATGTCCTGGCGATGCCACAGGCCTTGTCTAGCGGGGACTGATCATCCGTGCGCTCGCCGTCAAGCGCGCCAGCATCCGCCCGTCCGCATCGCTGAGGTGCGCCTCCAGGAACGAGAGGGTCTTGCCGAGCTGCACGACCCCGCCCCGATCGTCGCGACGGTGCTGCTCGCGCTCGGCATGTCGATGATCTCGCCCAACACCATCTCGCTGCCGTTCAAGCTGTTGCTGTTCGTGATGCTGGATGGGTGGACGCGACTGGTGCACGGGCTGGTGCTTTCGTACCGCTGAGTTCGTCCACGAGTCGGTCGACCGCGGCCTCGGCTTTGCGCATCGATTGCGCGAGTTGCTCGCCGCCGAATTCGTCGCACTCCACCGCCGCCTCATGCACATCGGTAATGCCGATGTAGCCGAACACCGAACGCACAGAGGACTCCGTGTGGTTCAGGTGCGCGATGCGCCCGCCCGGGTCGTAGCCATGGTCGCCGCGCGCGCCGAGCAGCACCATGCGCTTGCCGGCGTCGGCGAGCATCGGCCAGTAGGGCACCGCGCCTCGCGCGCGGTCGAAGCCGAAGGTGCGGCCCACGCGCACGATGTTGTCGATGTACGCCTTGAACTGCGCGGGCACGCTGAAGTTGTACATGGGCAGGCCGACCACGATGAGATCGGCGGCGACGAGCTGGTCGACAAGGCGGTCGCTTTCTGCGAGCACGTCGGCCATCCAGGGTTCGCGGTCGGCCGGCGCGGTGAAGGCGGCGTGGATCCAGCGGCTGTCGACGAATGCGGGCGGGTGCTGGCCGACATCGAGATGGTCGATGCGATCGTCGGGCCGGGCCGCGCGCCAGCGCTCGACGAAGCGTGCCGAGAGGCGCCGCGTGTGCGAGCCGTGGGCGTCGGTGCCCGAGATACCCGGGCGGGCGCTGGCGTCGATGTGGAGCAGGTTGAGGGTCATGTCGCTCTTTCGGTGAATGGATGAATTGATCTACGCTGTGTTGCGCTGTCAGAATGACTGCACAGGCCTTGAATCTATGGATACGCACGGCCATTCACAAACGATCATTTCTACCGTCATGCAAGAGATTGGCTCACCTGTTCGGCCACCGCGCCGCCTGCCTCCCCTGCTCTCCTTGCGGGCCTTCGAAGCCGCAGCCGCGCACCTGAGCTTCCAGCGCGCGGCGGTCGAGCTGTCGGTCACGCCTTCGGCCATCAGCCACCAGGTGCGCGCGCTCGAAGACACGCTGGGCCAACCGCTGTTTCGCCGGCTCACGCGGCAGCTCGCGCTGACGCCCGCGGGCCAGCGGCTCTTCGACGATCTGCGCATGGGCTTCGATGCGCTCGAAGCGGGCATCGACAGGCTGCGCCGGCCTGCGGCTTCGCAGTCGGTCACGCTCACCACGAACACGGCCTTCGCGGCGCGCTGGGTGCTGCCGCGCATGGCGGCCTTCCGCAAGGCCTGCCCCGGCATCGAGCTACGGCTGCATGCGGGCGACACGCTGGTCGACCTCGCGCGCGGCGACGCGGACATCGCGGTGCGCTCGGGCAACGGCAACTGGCCGGGGCTGGTATCGAGCGAGCTGATGCCCGAGCGCTATGCGCCCTTGTGCAGTCCGATGCTGGGCCTGCGCCGCAAGAGCGATCTGCCCAAACACCAGCTGATCCATTGCGACTGGCAGCCGAACGCGACGGCGCCGGCGTTGTGGTCGCGCTGGTTTCGCGAAGCGGATATCGCGCAGCCGCGTGGCCGTTCCGCGAAGGCTGCGGGCCTGTCGTTCTCCGACGAGACGCACGCGATGCTTGCTGCACTGGCGGGCCACGGGGTCGCGCTGCTGAGCCTCACGCTCACGGCCGAGGAGTTGCGCAGCGGCGCTCTGGTGCAGCCCTTCGGGCCGGCGCTCGATACCGGGAGCTACTTTCTCGCGACAGCTAACGGGCGGGAGAACGAGCCTGCGATACGCGCCGTGTGGCAGTGGATCGAATCGCAGGCCAGTACCGATTGATCACGCCAACGGATCAGTGATCTCGCGAAGCGCCATGCGCTTGTAGCCCTCCACCAGCGCCGCACCTTCGGCCGCATCGACCGCGATGGCCAGGCGGATGGTCGCCTCGCCCATCTCCCAGATCAGGAGCGCGGTTTGCTCGACGCGCCTGATGTCGGCACGGGCCCGCACCTTGTGCACCTTGAACATCGCGTCGGCCAGCATCTGCCCGCAGACGCGGCTCTCGGCGAGTTGCAGGGTCAGCAGTTGCCTGTCGACCTGCATGCCGCTCCAGATGTCGCGCATGACGGGGCGCTCGTTGACGATGGCGTAGTACACGTCCACCAATGCCGCGAAGGACGACTGCAGGCTCGCGAGGTCCGTCACGTCCTCGAGGCCGTCGCGGATGCACTCGCGGCTCGCTGCATTGATGCGCTCGGCCAGCATGCGGATCAGCGCGGCCTTCTCGGGGAAGTACTGGTAGAGCGAGCCGATCGAGATGCCGGCGGATGCGGCGACCTCGCTCATCTTCAACAGGTCGCTGCCGCTGCGCGCGATGAGTTCGGCTGCCGCTTCGAGGATGCGCTCCACGCGCGCCTTGCTGCGCTCCTGGATCGGGCTCTTTCTTGCCGAAGGCGCTTCCACGACGGCCACCTGCGATTGCAAAGGTGCGCTGCGTTTCATGGCACGCCCCGAGGGTTGACATTCAAAATGTGAGCAACTATCATTTTTTACGTGAGCATTTCTCACATTATCTCAAGGAGTCCGAAAATGGCAATCAGCAGCAGCCCCCGGGATGACGCGCATCCCATCCTGGTTCTCGGTGCGAACGGCAAGACCGGCGGACGTGTTCTGGACCGTCTTCGCGCCGCGGGTCACGCCGTGCGCGTCGGTTCGCGCTCCGCGCAGCCCCGCTTCGATTGGGAAGACCGGACCACCTGGACCGCTGCGCTTGACGGCGTGCGCGCCGTCTACGTCGCCTACCAGCCCGACCTGTGCGTGCCGGGCGCCGTCGAGACGGTGACGGCCTTCTACGACGCCGCCGCCGAGGCCGGCGTCGAAAGGGTCGTGCTCCTGTCGGGCCGCGGCGAACCCGAGGCGCAAGACGCCGAGAAGGCCCTGCAGGCCACCACGCTCGACTGGACCATCGTGCGCGCGAGCTGGTTCTTCCAGAACTTCAGCGAAAACTACTTTCTGGACGAGATCGTCGCCGGTGCGATCACCCTGCCCCAAGGGCTCGCGCCGGAGCCTTTCATCGACGCCGACGACATTGCCGACATTGCCGCCGAAGCGCTGGTCGACACCCGCCACAGCCGCAAGCTCTATGAGCTGACCGGATCGCAGGCCTTCACCTTCGCGGAAGCCATCGCGCAGATCTCGGCCGCGACGAATCGGCAGATCGACTGCAACATCATTTCGATGGACGACTACGCAAAGTTGTTGGCCGAAGCCGGCCTGCCGCCAGACCTTTCGTGGCTCGTCATCTACCTGTTCACCACCGTGCTCGACGGCCGCAACACACCCATCGCCCACGGCGTGGAGCAGGCGCTGGGCCGCCCGCCGCGCACCTTCGCCGACTACGTGGCGCGCACGGCCCCGACCGGTGTGTGGGGAGCGAAGTGATGATGGGCAAGACCGCCACGGTGCTGATCCTCGTCAGCGCCTTCTCCAGCGCGATGGTCGCCGGCCACCCTACGGGCTTTGCAGCTTGTGCCTCCGCACGGAACATGGTTTCATCCAAAAGAAACAGGGAGTAAGTAGAAGACCGATTCAGGAGAGGATCGAGATGAAGCACCATGACTCGCGCGTACTCGCGGCACTGGCATTGCTGACCACCTGCATGGCATCGATCGATGCGCGTGCGGCGGACGGCACCATTCATTTCGCGGGCGAGATCGTTGCCGCCCCTTACGAGATGCGCCTCGCGGCGCACGCGCCGGCACCGGCACCAACGGTGGCCCACCGCAAGAGCGGCCTGGGCCCCGTCGCCGAACTCTCCTTCGTGCAGCAACACGTGGACCGGCCCAGCGGCACCGTGCGAATCGACGGGCTCGGCGCCCTGCCCCTGCGCACCGTGTACACCGACGCCCAGGGCCGACAGCATTCGTTCGATCCAACGCAGGCGCAGGCACTCGGCCTCGATGGGGGCAAGCTGTCCATTGCGGCGCTGCGACAGCCGCCTACGGGCCGCGTGGCGGCCGCCATGGTGACGGTCAGCTACAACTGACCACGCACCGGCGCAACCTCAAGCTGCGCGAAGCTGCTCGCGCAGCTTCTGGCCGATCTCGGGCCTCTCGAGGAACGGATCGGCAGGGTTCACGACCGACACGATGTTCTCCATCCGGGCGCGCACATTGCCCAATGCCTTGGGGTGGCTGAACACGTAGAACTGGTTGTCGCTGATCGCATCGAACACCTTCGCCGCGACTTCGGCTGCGGTGATCTTGCCGCTGCTCACCGCCTTGTTGCTCATGGCCTGGCCGATGAGCTGGCTCTTGGTGAGTTCGCTGTCCTTCGGCGCATTCGGACGATTGCGCTCGCTGCTCGTGATGCCGGTCGGCACGAAGTACGGGCACAGGAGGCTCGCACCGATCTGGTCGGTGACCAGCGTCAGATCCTGATACAGCGTTTCGGTGAGGCTCACGACCGCGGCCTTGGCGGCGTTGTAGATGCCCATGTTGGGCGGAGTGAGAAGGCCCGCCATGCTGGCGGTGTTGGTGATGTGGCCGCGGTAGCCCGGGTCTTTCGCGGCGGCTTCGAGCATCATCGGCGTGAAGAGGCGCACGCCGTGGATCACGCCCCAGAGGTCCACGCCCAGCACCCATTCCCAGTCGGCAACCGTGTTCTCCCACACGAGCCCGCCCGCGCCCACGCCGGCGTTGTTGAACACGAAGTGCGGCGCGCCGAAGCGCTCCTTCACGGCAGCGGCCAGTGCTTCCATCTGCGCGGCATCGGACACATCGACCTTGCGGGCCAGCACCTGCACGCCGGCGGCTTCCATCTCGGCCGCGGCCTTGTCCAGCGCGTCCTGCTGCACGTCGACCAGCACGAGGTTCATGCCGCGCGCGGCGCCGATGCGCGCGCATTCGAGGCCGAAGCCCGAACCCGCGCCGGTGAGAACGGCGGTCTTGCCCTTGAAGTCCTGAATCATTTGCCGGTGTCCTTCTTGCGTTGAATGTCTCAGAGGCTGAGAGGCAATTCGGCGTGACCGAGCAGCCCCCGCAAATGGCCCCAATCAAGGCGCAAAGCACAGCCATAGCTCGGGCTATGGCGAGCATTTGCAACGCAGAATGGGGCCATTTGCGGGGGATGAGCGGTCACGTCGGATTGCTTCTCAGCCTCTCATAGGTTGGAGCCGCTATTGAAGTACGGAACGCGCCATCGCGCAGTCACGAAGGTGCCCCGGCCGCGTGCCTCTCATACGGAAACGCGTTCAAAAATATCAATCCGTTCACGCTGAGCTTGTCGAAGCGCCGCGCGAGACTTCGACAAGCTCAGTCCGAACGGTTCTTGTTGATCAACCGCAAACTCGTATCAGGCCTCTGTTTTTTTCAGCACATAGCCGATGCGCGGAAAGTGCACATGCACCGTGCCGATGCGCTCGTCGCTGCGCTCCAGCGTGTAGTGCGTGCGCGTGGCGGCCACCAGCGTGCCCGACGTTTCCTCCAGGCCGAAGCTCTCGGCGCGAATGGTCACCGCGCTGCCGAGCGCAATGCCGTGGTCGTCCTGGAAGGTGCTGTCGGTCAGCATCGTGTGGGGCGTCGCGGCCTTGGCCACGGCGATGGCTTCGTCGGCGCTGAACTTCTCGGGCGCGCCATGGCCGATGGCGGCCATGCGGTCCATCCAGTCGACCACTGCGGGCGTGAGGTCGAGGATGGTGCGCACCGACTCGATCCGGCGCGTGTACCAGAGCGGGTGGTAGGCCGCGAAGTCGGTGATGCTCGGCACTTCGCCGAGCAGGTAATGGCGATCGTCCAGCATGTCCGACAGGCGGCGCAGGTACGACTTGTAGGCGCTGGTGGCATCGGCCGGGCGCAGGCGCGTCATGTTGCCGGCGCTCATCTTGCCGCGGTCTTCGCCGAAGGCCTTGGCGGCTTCGGGCGGCGCCTTGGCGAACACTTCGGCCGCGCCTCTGGGCTGCAGGTTCCAGGCCATCGCGGCCCAGAACAGGGTTGTGTCGGCCCACTGCGCGAGGATGCGCGAGAGGCCCTTCTCGGGTTCGGGGTACAGCGTGGGCTCGGGCTGCAGGTGCTCCAGCACGTCGGCGATGAGCGCGCTGTCGCAGTACATGTCGGCGCCGATCTGCAGGAACGGCGTCTTGCGGTAGCCGCCTGTGAGCAGCTCCACATCGGGCTTGGGCATGATCGGCGGGATGAAGACCGACTTCCACGGCAGTTGCTTGGCGCCGAGGATCAGCCGCACCTTTTCCGAGAATGGGGAGGTGGTGTAGTGGTGGAGGATCAGGTCGGCCATGGGTTTCGGTTTCCTTGTAGTCGTGAGGCTGAATCCACCCTCAACCGTTCGGGCTGAGCTTGTCGAAGCCGCGCGCGGCACGTCGACAAGCTCAGTGCGAACGGGTTCGCGGGGTGGCGTGAATATCTATAGCGGACTTGCCCGCTGAACGATCGAATCGAAATCGGTGCCCGCGCCCAGCGTGCCGAAGGCATTGCCCCAGTCGCCGCCCAGCCGCGAGGCGCAGAACGCGCCGACCACCGCGGGCGGTGCGGTCTGTGCGAGCAACGAAGCCTGCACGGCCAGCGCCACGTCCTGTGCCAGACGACGCGCCTCCACCTCGGAGGCCATCGCCTCGATGCGGGCCGGCAGCGCGTCGGCCAGCCGGTCGAGCGCGGCATGCTGGCCACGTGCAGGAGCAAGCTCCTTGGTCAGCGCCGCCACTGCATCGCCCTTGCGCAGGCCCCGCAGCAGGTCGAGCGCCATGATGTTGCCCGCGCCTTCCCAGATCGAGTTGAGCGGCATCTCGCGGTAGACGCGCGCCATGATGCCTTCGCCGCCCTCTTCCACATAGCCGTTGCCGCCGAGGCACTCCATCGCTTCCTGCGCGAAGTGGCTGCCGCGCTTGCAGATCCAGAACTTGGCGACCGGCGTGAGCAGGCGCGCCATCAGGCGCTCGTGCTCGTCGTCCGGGTAATCGAAGGCGCGGGCCAGGCGAATGGCCAGCGCGGTCGAGGCTTCGCTTTCGAGCGCGAGGTCAGCCAGCACATTCTTCATGAGCGGCTGCTCGATCAGCGGCTTGCCGAAGGCGTTGCGCTGCGATGCATGGTTGATGGCGATGCTCAACGCCTGACGCATAAGACCGCTCGTGCCGAGCGCGCAGTCGAGCCGGGTCATCGTGCCCATTTCGAGGATCTGCGGAATGCCGCGCCCCTCCTCGCCCACGAGCCAGGCGCTGGCGCCGTGAAACTCGACCTCGGAACTCGCATTGGCCTTGTTGCCGAGCTTGTCCTTCAGGCGCTGGATGTGGATGGCGTTGCGCGTGCCATCGGGCAATACACGCGGCAGGAAGAAGCAGCTCAACCCGGCCGGCGCCTGCGCGAGCACCAGGAAGGCATCGCACATCGGCGCCGAGAAGAACCACTTGTGGCCGGTGATCGCATAGCGCTCGCCCCACGCATCGCTGCCGTCACGCACGGCTTGCGTGGTGTTGGCCCGCACGTCGGAGCCGCCCTGCTTCTCGGTCATGCCCATGCCCATGGTCACACCGGGCTTGTCCTTGAAGGACTTGAGCGCAGGGTCGTACCAAAGGCTGGTGAGCTTGGGGCCCCAATCGGCGTACACGGCCGCATTGCTGCGCAGCGCGGGTGTGACCGCATAGCTCATCGAGATCGGGCAGAGCATCGACGGCTCCAGCTCGGTGAAGAGCATGAAGCCCGCCGCACGCAGCACATGTGGCGAAGCAGAGGTGCCGGCCCACGGCGTGCCATGCAAACCGGCGCCCACGGCAGCGGACATCAGCACGTGGTAGCTCGGATGGAACTCCACCTCGTCGATGCGCCGCCCGAAGCGGTCGTGCGTGTGCAACTCGGGCGTGTGGATGTTGGCCAGCCGCGCATGCGTCTGCATCTCGGCCGAGCCGATGGTTACACCCAATTCCTGCAACGGCGCCACCTGCAGCTGCGGCGCATTGAATTTCAACGCATCGCGCAAAGGCCGGTTGGTTTCGAAGAGGTTGTAGTCCGCCAGCGGTGCGGGCTGGTTGAACACCTCGTGCGTCGTTTCCATGGTCGGCTCCTTTGCCGTGCGCTCAGTTCATTTCAGATCAGCTTGACGAGTTGCTTGCCGAAATTCTTGCCCTTCAGCAAACCCAGGAAGGCCTCGGGGGCGGATTCGATGCCCTGCGCGACCGACTCGCGCGGCCTCAGCTTGCCGGTGCCCACCAGCGTGCCGAGCTCGGTCAGCGCCTCAGGCCACACTTCCATGTGCTCGCTGACGATGAAGCCCTCGATCTTCAGCCGGTTGATGAGGATCAGCGCCGGGTTCGCCAGCGGCAGCGGCGCGCCGTCGTAGCCCGCGATCATCCCGCACAGCGCCACGCGTGCAAAGGCGTTGCAGCGCAGCAGCACCGCATCGAAGATGTAGCCGCCGACGTTCTCGAAGTAGCCGTCGATGCCGTCGGGACAGGCTTCCTTCAACGCCGCGCTCATCGACTTCACGTCGGGGTGCTGGCGGTAGTCGATGCAGGCGTCGAAGCCGAGTTCGTCGGTCACGTACTTGCACTTGTCCGGGCCGCCCGCGATGCCGACCACGCGCAGGCCGCGCGCCTTGGCCAGCGCACCGAAGGCGCTGCCCACCGCGCCGCTGGCCGCCGTGATGACCACGGTTTCGCCGGCCTTGGGCGCAATGATCTTCACGAGGCCATACCACGCGGTCACGCCCGGCATGCCGACCGCACCCAGGTAGTGCGACAGCGGCACGTGCGTGGTGTCGACCTTCTTCAGCGCGCCGGGCTGCGAGGCATCGACCACGCTGTACTCCTGCCAGCCGCCGAAGCCGACCACCTTGTCGCCGACCGCGTACTTCGGGTGCTTGCTCTCGACCACTTCGCCAACGGTGCCACCCTGGAAGACCTGGCCCACGGGCTGGTTGGCGGTGTAGCTCTTCGAGTCGTTCATGCGCCCGCGCATGTACGGGTCGAGGCTCATGTAGTGGTGGCGCACCAGCACCTGGTTGTCGGCGAGCGCGGGCGTCTGGACGGTCACCAGCTTGAAGTTGCTCGCGGTGGCTTCGCCTTCGGGGCGGTTGTCGAGGTGGATCTGCTTGTTCGTGGGCATGGGGTTCTCCTGGGGAATTCGTTCGTTCGTCGGTCAGTCGGTGGAAGGCGGCCGCATCGCGTTCGCGCTGGCGGGGCCCGTCGGCAGGCGCCGCTTCACGTACTTGAAGGTGCCTGTGGCATGGGCGCACACGCGCTCCTGCTCGTCGTAGATCTTGGCTTCGGTAAACGCCAGCGTCGCGGTGCGATGAATGAGCGTGCCGCGCGCATGCAGCGGGCCGACCGAGGGCTGCATGAAGCTGGTCTTCATCTCGATGGTGACCACGCCGGTCTCGGGCGCCACGCTGCGCGCGGCTGCGGCCATGGTGATGTCCAGCAGCGTCATGCAGGCGCCGCCGTGCGTCACGTCGAAGGTGTTCAGGTGCTCGGGCTTGGCGGTGTAGATGATCTCGGACTCGCCGCCCTCGAACTTCGTGAGTTCGAAACCCAAGTGGCGTGCGAACGGAATCTGGCTCGTGTACGAGCGGATGTTGATGTCGGAGGAAGGAGAAGAAGCGTCTGTGGTCATTGAATCTTTTCGTGAGACACCGCGGAACCGGCTTCGCCGGGCCGCTGGTGTTGCCCCCGGTGAGGGGCTTGGCGCGCGCGACACGAAGTGCGCGCAGCCTGGGGGAGAGCCTTACGCTGCGCCGAGGACCACGCTCACGCCGCCGTCCACCGCCAGCCACTGGCCGGTGATGTGCTTGCCGGCATCGCTCGCGTACAGCAGCGTCAGGCCCTTCAGGTCTTCGTCGTCGCCCAGGCGGCCCAGCGGCGCCTGCGCGGCCATCTTCTCTTCGCCCAGCGACTTGATGAGGCCCGCCGCCATCTTCGTCATGAAGAAGCCCGGGCAGATCGCATTCACCGTGATGCCGTACTTGCCCCACTCGGCCGCCAGCGTACGGGTGAAGCCGATCACCGCGGTCTTGGAGGTGTTGTAGGCCAGCGTCTGCATCTCGGGCGGGTTGCCGTTCAGGCCGGCGATGGAGGCGATGTTGATGATGCGGCCCGTCTTCTTCGGGATCATGTAGCCGTTGGCGATCTGCTGCGACAGGATGAAGTAGCCGCGCACGTTGAGGTTCATCACCTTGTCCCACGCTTCGACGGGGTGGCTCTCGGCGGGCGAACCCCAGCTCGCGCCGGCGTTGTTGATGAGGATGTCGACCGCGCCCATGCGCTGCAGCGTCTCGTCGGCGAGGCGCCGGGTGTCTTCTTCCTTGGAGCAGTCGGCGGCGATCCAGCGTGCGTCGATGCCGGCGGCCTGCAGCTCGGCGGCGGCCTGCTCCAGGTCGTCGGCCTTGCGCGAGCTCAGCATGATCTTGGCGCCCGCTTCGCCGAGTGCATGGGCCATCTGCAGGCCCAGGCCGCGCGAGCCGCCGGTGATGAGGGCGGTCTTGCCCTTGAGGTCGAAGAGCTGTTGAGTGGTGCGAGCGGTCATGGGTTGTCTCCGGTGTTCTGTGAGAGGTAGGTCGATCAGATTTCGTAATCCATGCACTGGCGGGCTTCACGGACTGCGCCGATGAAAGGCTTGAGCGCCACATGCTGCGGATGATCTGCATACGCGGCGAGCGCGGCTGCATCGGTGAATTCCGAATACAGCACCAGGTCATAGGTGGCTTCGAGCCCGGGCTGGGCAATGGCCACCTCGAAGCGGTGCGTGCCTGGCGAGAGCTTGGCGCAGGCATCGAGCAGCGCCTTGGCCTTCAGCAGGTTGGTCGCCTTGTCGGCACCTTCGGCGTGTTCCTTGAACTTCCACATCACGATGTGCTTGAGCATGGTGCGGGCTCTCCTGCCTACTTCTTCTTGCCGTCGTCCAGGCGCGAACGCACATAGATGAGCACGACGCCCACCAGCGCGATCACGCCGCCGGGCACGGCCATCGACCATCCGAGCGTGGCATCGGTGCGGCCCGTAGCAATGCCGAGAATCAGCAGGAACAGGCCGCCGTAGATCAGGATCCAGATCCACTTCTCGAGCCGCGCATGCGGCTTCGGGGGTTTGACGGGGGTGGGAGTGTTGGGGGCGGCGTTGGCCATTGTCAGAAAGCGTCCTCGGGCAAAGCGGTACAGGTCGGATCACGGCTCTCGACCACGTTGAGCCAGGCACCGATTTTCGGCAGCTCGTAGTGGAAGAAATAGTCCGTGGCGCCGATCTTGCCAGCTGTTACCGCCCTCGCCTTGTCCGCGTCGATCTCGAGCGCCCGCCGCGCCACGTCCAGCCAGAGCCAGGCGAGCACCGTGTGGCCGAAGGCCTGCATGTACGGCACGGCGTTGGCCAACGCGTCGGCCGGGTCGCCGGTGGACCAGGCGGCCTCGGTGGCGCTCCCGATGCGCTGCAGCGCGTCGCCCAGCGCCTTGGCATGCGCCGCGAGCGCCGGCACCTTGGCCGTGCGGCCGATGGTCTCGGTGATGCGGCCGGCCAGGAGTTGCAGGCCGCGGCCCTTTTCCATCAGCACCTTGCGGCCCAGCAGGTCGGCCGCCTGGATGCCGTGCGTGCCCTCGTGGATCATGTTCAGGCGGTTGTCGCGCCAGTACTGCTCCACCGGAAAGTCGCGTGTGTAGCCGTAGCCGCCGTGCACCTGGATCGCCAGCGAATTGGCTTCCAGGCACCACTCGCTCGGCCAGCTCTTGGCGATGGGCGTGAGAACTTCGAGCAGCAGGCGCGCGTCGTCAGCCGCCTGTGCGGCGCCGGTCTTCTGCGTGTCGACCAGCCGGGCGCAATACAGCTCTAGCGCCAGCGCGCCTTCGCAATACGCCTTCTGCGCGAGCAGCATGCGGCGCACGTCGGCGTGTTCGATGATGCGCACCTGCGGGCTGGCGGAGTCCTTCACGACCTGGCTGCCGGCGCCCGCTTCTGGCTTCTTCACGAGGCGGCCCTGCGGCCGGCTCTTCGCGTATTCGAGCGAGGCGTAGTAGCCCGCCATGCCGAGCATGGTCGCAGCCGTGCCCACACCGATCCGGGCCTCGTTCATCATGTGGAACATGCAGTGCAGGCCCTTGCCGGGCGCGCCGACGAGGTAGCCCACGGCGCCCGCCTTGCCATCGACCGGGTACTTGCCCTCGCCGAAGTTCAACAGCGTGTTGGTCGTGCCGCGCCAGCCCAGCTTGTGGTTCAGGCCCGCCAGCGCCACGTCGTTGCGCTCGCCGGTCAGCTCGCCCTTGGTGTTGACCATGCGCTTGGGCACGATGAAGAGCGAAATGCCACGCGTGCCCGGCACCAGCTTGCCGTTCTCGTCGGGGATCTTGGCGAGCACGATGTGCACGATGTTCTCGGTCAGTTCGTGGTCGCCGGACGAGATCCACATCTTGTTGCCGGTGAGCCGATAGCGTGGGCCGAGCGGATCGTCCTGGTAGTCCGCGCCATCGGGCACGGCGCGCGTGGCCACGTCGCTCAGCGACGAGCCGGCCTGCGGCTCCGACAGGCACATGGTGCCCGCCCAGCGGCCCGAGAACTCGTTCTTCGCGAACACCTCTTTCTGCGTCTCGGTGCCATGCACCATCAGCAGGTTGGCGTTGCCGCTGGTGAGCATGTTGGAGCCGATGCTCACCGAGGCCATCGCGAAGAAGCTGTTGGCCGCGGCCGACAGCGTGTAGGGCAGCTGCATGCCGCCGATGTCGTAGTCCTGCGCGGCGCTCATCATTCCCGATTCGACGAAAGCCTTGTGCGCGTCGTGCGTGGCCTTCGGCAGGATGACTTTCTCGCCGTCGAAATGCGGCTCCTGCGTGTCGACCGTGCGGTTGAACGGCGCGTACTTCTCGCGCGCGATGCGCTCGCAGGTGTCGAGCACCGCATCGAAGGTTTCGCGCGAATGGTCGGCGAAGCGTTCGCTCTTGTTGAGCGACTCGGCATCGAGCCAGTCGTAGAGCAGGAAGTCGAGGGTGGGACGCAGGCTCATGGGGTGTCTCTTCTGGCTACTTCTTCGAGGATTCGGGCAGCTTCGCGATCGTGCCCTGCGCGAGCGCGCAGAGCTTTTCCACACCGCCGGTCACCGCGAAGATCTCGCAGGTGCAGACGGCTTGCGAGCTGCCGGTGTGCACGGCCTTGGCACGCGCGATCAGACGATCGCCGACGGCTGGCCGCACGTAGTTGATCTTGAATTCGGAGGTCACCACCGGCACGCGCAATGCGGTGCCGCCGGCGAAGGTCAGCGCGTTGTCGGCCATGTAGCTCACGATGCCGCCGTGGGCGAAACCGTTCTGCTGCTTGAGCTGCGCGGTCAGCGGCAGCTGGAGGTCGACTTTTCCCGGCGACAGCGCATGCATTTCCGCACCGATCAGCACGCTGAAGGGCTGCGAGGCGAGAACGCCCCGCCCCATTTCGAGCATGGCCAGGAAGGCTTCGGGCGAGACCTGTGTGTCGCCGCCCGACATGATTACAAGACCTCGAACACGCCCGCGGCGCCCATGCCGCCGCCGATGCACATCGTGACCAGCACCTTCTTCGCGCCGCGACGCTTGCCTTCGATGAGCGCGTGGCCCGTCAGGCGCTGGCCGCTCACGCCGTAGGGGTGGCCGACGGCGATGGCGCCGCCGTCCACGTTCAGGCGGTCAGCCGGAATGCCCAGCTTGTCGCGGCAGTAGATCACCTGCACCGCGAAGGCTTCGTTCAGCTCCCACAGGTCGATGTCGTTGACCGTGAGGCCCAGGCGCTTGAGCACCTTCGGGATCGCGAAGACGGGGCCGATGCCCATCTCGTCGGGCTCGCAGCCGGCCACGGCAAAACCGAGGAAACGGCCGAGGGGCTTCAGGCCCTTTTGCTGCGCGTACTTCTCGTCGACCACCACGCAGGCGCCGCCGCCGTCGGAGAACTGGCTGGCATTGCCGGCCGAGATCAGGCCGCCGGGCATGGCCGAGCGGATGCCGCTGATGCCTTCCTTGGTGGTGCCGGGGCGGATGCCTTCGTCGTTCTCGATCGTCACTTCCTTCGTGCGCAGGCCCATCACCGGGTCGGCCACGCCGGCCAGAACGGTGATCGGGGCGATCTCGTCCTTGAAGCGGCCGGCTTCCAGCGCGGCGGTGGCCTTCTGCTGGCTGGCTGCGCCGTATTCGTCCATCGCGTCGCGGCCGATGTTGTAGCGCTTGGCGACCTGCTCGGCCGTCTGCAGCATGTTCCAGTAGATCTCGGGCTTGTGCTTCACGAGCCAGGGGTCGGCCAGCATGTGCTTGTTGGCTTCGTTCTGCACGCACGAGATGCTCTCGACGCCGCCGGCCACGTACACGTCGCCTTCGCCCGCGATGATGCGTTGCGCGGCGGTGGCAATGGTCTGCAGGCCCGAGGAGCAGAAGCGGTTGATCGTCATGCCCGAGGTGGTGACGGGGCAGCCGGCGCGCAGTGCGATCTGGCGCGCGATGTTGGAGCCGGTGGCGCCTTCGGGCGTGGCGCAACCCATGATGACGTCATCGACTTCGGCGGCTTCGATGCCGGCGCGCGAGATGGCGTGCTGAACGGCGTGGCCGCCGAGCGTGGCACCGTGCGTCATGTTGAAGGCACCCTTCCAGCTCTTCGCGAGCGGCGTGCGGGCGGTGGAAACGATGACGGCGCTGGTCATGGTGAGGTCCTTTGAAGATGGAAGGGAAAAGAGGGTGTGGTCGTCATTGCGCCGGAGCAGCGTTCGTGTTGCTCAGGAGCTGGTGATAGAAGCCGATCATCTCGCCGTAGTTCGAGAGGGCCAGGCGTTCGTTGTTGCCGTGAAAGCGCGCGAGGTCTTCGCCCTTCACACGGAACGGCGAGAAGCGGAAGACGGCGTCGCTCACGAGGCTGAAATGGCGCGAGTCGGTCGCGGCCGTCATGAGGCCCGGGGCCACGACGGCATCGGGAAAGGTCTGGCGCACGGCCTGCTGGATCGCGCGGTAGCCGGTGCTGTCGGTCGGCGACACGGGCGACGGCTCGGAGTTGCCGGGATAGCGCTTGATCTTGATGTCGTCGTTGGCGAGCGCCTTGCGCAGATGCGCCTCGACGCTGTCGATGGTGTCGCCCGGGAGGATGCGGAAGTTGACCGCCGCCTCGGCGCGGCCGGGCAGCACGTTGTCCTTGTTGCCGGCGCGCACGATGGTGAGTGCGGTGGTCGTGCGCAGCATGGCGTTGCTGCTCGGGCTCTTCTCGAGCTGGCCACGCACCAGCGGCTCGGTGAGCCACAGGTTGGAGAGCATCACGCGGTTGACGCCGCTCATCTCGGGCGCAAGCGCGCCGAACATCTGGCCGGCCACGCCCTTGATGCCGCCGGGCATCGGATTGGCTTCGAGCCGCGCGAGCGCCGCGCTCATGCTGCCGATGGCGCTGTGCTGCGGCGGCATCGACGAATGGCCGGGGGCCGTGTCGAGCGAGAGGAAGAAGGTGCCGTAGCCCTTCTCGGCCAGGCCGATCAGTGCCGCGGGCTTCGAGAGGCCGGGCAGCACGCCGTCGAGCACCAGGAGGCCTTCGTCGAGCACCCAGTCGAGGCGCACGTTGCGCGACTTGAGCAGTTCGGCGATGGGCAGCGCACCGCGCAGGCCGCTCACCTCTTCGTCGTCGCCCATCACGAGGTAGACGGTCTGTTTCGGCTTGAAGCCGGCGCCGATGAGCAGCTCGATGGCTTCCATCTGCGCGAAAAGATTGCTCTTGTTGTCGAGCGTGCCGCGGCCCCAGACGAAGCCGTCCTTGATCTCGCCCGCGAAGGGGTCGACCGTCCAGGCCTTCTCTGTGCCGGGGGCGATGGGCACCATGTCCTGATGCGCCATGAGAGCGATCGGCTTGGCCGACGGATCGGTGCCGGCCCATGTGTAGAGCAGCGCCTTGTTGCCCACCACTTCCTTCTTGAGGGTGGCGTGGACCTTCGGGTACTGCTGTTCAAGATAAGCGTGCAGCTTGTCGAACTCGGCCGCGTTGGCGGCCGGGTCATCAAGGCCCGACACCGTGCGGAACGTGATCGCCGTCGACAGCCGCTTGGCGGCCGCCTGCACGTCGATGTCCAGCTTGGGTGCAGGCGCCACCGCCAGTTGCTGCGATGGCGTGGTCCAGGTCTTGACCGCCACGGCGGCCACCAGCAACACGATTGCCAGCAGCAGCCCGAGGAAGATGCGTTTCAACATAGGCGGTCAGGACTTTCGGATCAGCTGAAGGACTTGCCTTCGGCCACCAGCTTCTGGATCAGCGGTGCGGGCTGCCAGAACTCGGCGTCGTCGCGCGGGTTCTTCGCGAAGCGCTTCATCGACTCGGCCACGTTGTAGAGACCCACTTGCGACGCGTAGTGCATCGGGCCGCCGCGCCAGATCGGGAAGCCGTAGCCGGTGAGGTACACCATGTCGATGTCGCCGGACTTCGAGGCGATGCCGTCTTCCAGGATGTGCGCGCCTTCGTTGACCAGCGCATACACCAGTCGCTGCACGATCTCTTCATCGGAAATCTTGCGCGGCGTGATGCCCAGTTCCTTGCGGTGGTCCTCGATCATCTTGTTGACCAGGTCCGAGGGAATCGCATCGCGCTTGCCGGCCTGGTAGTCGTACCACCCTGCTCCGGTCTTCTGGCCGAAGCGGCCCAGTTCGCAGAGCTTGTCGGCCGTGCGGCTGTACTTCATGTCGGCGCGCTCGGTGGCGCGGCGCTTGCGAATGGCCCAGCCGATGTCGTTGCCGGCCAGGTCGCCCATGCGGAACGGACCCATGGCGAAACCGAACTTCTCGATGGCCTTGTCCACCTGCTGCGGCGTCGCACCTTCATCGAGCAGGAAGCCGGCCTGACGCGAGTACTGCTCGATCATGCGGTTGCCGATGAAGCCGTCGCACACGCCCGAGACCACAGAGGTCTTCTTGATCTTCTTGCCGATGGCCATGACCGTGGCGAGCACGTCCTTGGCGGTGGCCTTGCCGCGCACCACTTCGAGCAGCTTCATCACGTTGGCCGGGCTGAAGAAGTGCATGCCGACCACGTCCTGCGGACGCTCGGTGAACGAGGCGATCTTGTCGACGTCGAGCGTCGAGGTGTTGGAGGCCAGGATCGCGCCCTTCTTGGCCACGCGGTCGAGTTCCTTGAAGACCTTTTCCTTGACGCCGATTTCCTCGAACACCGCCTCGATGATGAGGTCGGCATCCTTCAGGTCGTCGTAGCTCAGCGTGGTGCTCAGGAGCGCCATGCGCTGCGCGTACTTGTCCTCCTTGAGCTTGCCCTTCTTGACCTGGGCTTCGTAGTTCTTCTTGATGGTGGCGACGCCGCGATCGAGCGCCTCCTGCTTCATCTCGAGAATCTTCACGGGGATGCCCGCATTCAGGAAGTTCATCGAGATGCCGCCGCCCATGGTGCCGGCGCCGATCACGCCGACCGAGTTGATCTCGCGCTTGGGCGTGTCTTCGGGCACATCGGGAATCTTGCTCGCGGCCCGCTCGGCCATGAACAGGTGGCGCAGCGCCAGCGATTCGGGCGTGAACATCAGCGCGGTGAAGATGCGGCGCTCCTCGGCCATGCCTTGGTCGAACTTCATCTTCGTCGCGGCCTGCACGGCATCGATGCACATGAGCGGCGCCGGATAGTTCTTCGACATGCCGCCCACCATGTTCTTGGTGAACTGGAAGTAGGCATCGCCTTGCGGATGCTTGCACGGCAGGTTGCGCACCAGCGGCAGCGCTTCACCTGTCTTGCCGGCCACGCTCTTGGCGAAGGCCACGGCTTCGTCGAACACCGACTCGGCCGATGCTGCCAGCTTGTCGAACAGCTTCTGGCCCGGCAGGCTCGCGAGCAGTTCGCTCTTCACAGGCTCGCCGCTCACGATCATGTTGAGGGCGGTTTCCACGCCGATCACGCGCGGCAGGCGCTGCGTGCCGCCGGCGCCCGGAATGAGGCCGAGCTTGACTTCGGGCAATGCGATGCTGGTGCCCGGCGCGGCCACGCGGTAATGGCAGCCGAGCGCCAGTTCGAGGCCGCCGCCCATGCACACGGAGTGGATGGCTGCGACGATGGGCTTGGGGGAGGCTTCGAGCGTGAGGATCACGCTCAGGAGGTTGGGCTCTTGCAGCGCCTTGGGCGTGCCGAATTCCTTGATGTCCGCACCGCCGGAGAACGCCTTGCCGGCGCCGGTGATGACGATGGCCTTGACGGCGTCGTCGGCATTGGCCTTGGCCAGGCCATCGGTGATGCCGATGCGGGTCGAGAAACCGAGACCGTTGACCGGAGGGTTGGTCAGTGTGATCACGGCGACATCGCCGAGCACTTTGTATTCAGCCGTCATGCTGCGTTCCTTGGTGTGTGAAGAAAAAGAAGAAAAAGCACGAGTGTTCTTTTTCGGAAGATTCTAGGCTTTTGTCGCGACGCAACAATGGCATGCAGTCGCTGTCGAGACAAGGCCCCCAACCGTTCGCGCCAGAGCCCGCAATCCGTTCGGGCCAGAGCCCGCAATCCGTTCGGGCTGAGCTTGTCGAAGCCTGCGCGCGCCCTGGCGGCCCTTCGACAAGCTCAGGGCGAGCGGGGTTTGCTCAAACCTCCAGCCACTCTTTGCGAGTGGTGGCGTCGGCGCGCAGGCTGTCCGGCGTGCCGTCGAACACGATGCTGCCGTGGCCCATCACGAGCGCGCGGTCGGAGATCTGCATCGCGATGGTGAGCTTCTGCTCGATCAAAAGCACCGAGATGCCCTTGTCCTTGAGTGTGCGCAGGTACTGCCCCACCAGCTCGACGATCTTGGGCGCAAGGCCTTCGGTGGGCTCGTCGATGATGATGAGATCGGGGTCGCCCATCAGCGTGCGGCACAGCGTGAGCATCTGCTGCTCGCCACCCGAGAGCACGCCGGCTTCTGTGTGCTGGCGTTCCTTCAGGCGCGGGAACATGGTGTACATGTCGTCGAACTGCCAGCGGCTGCCCTTGCCCGTGCCCTTCTGCCCCAGGAGCAGGTTCTGGTGCACCGTGAGCTTGGGAAAGATGTCGCGGTTCTCGGGCACGTAGCCGATGCCCAGGTGGGCGACCTCATAGGCCTTCTTGCGCAGGATGTCCTGGTCCTTCCAGCGCAGCGTGCCTTCGGCATGCACCAGGCCCATGATGGCCTTGGCGGTGGTCGAGCGGCCCGAGCCGTTGCGGCCCAGCAGCGCGACGATCTCGCCAGGGCCGACGTCGAACGAAACGCCATGCAGCACATGGCTCTTGCCGTAGTAGGCGTGGATGTCGTGAAGCTTCAGCATGTCAGTGTCCCGCTCCCTGTGCATCGGCCACAGAGGACCCCAGATACGCTTCTTGAACCCGCGCATTGGCGCGAACTGCAGCGGGCGTATCGAAGGCGATGACTTCGCCATACACCACCACCGCGATCTTGTCGGCGAGTCCGAAGACCACGCCCATGTCGTGCTCCACCGTCAAAAGCGTCTTGCCGACTGTCACGTGCTTGATGAGCGAGATGAAGTGCGAGGTCTCCGTTTTGCTCATGCCGGCCGTGGGTTCGTCCAGCAGGATGACGCCCGCACCGCCCGCGATCGTCACGCCGATTTCCAGCGCGCGCTGCTCGGCATAGGTGAGGTTCACCGCATGCACGTCGCGCTTGCGCTCCAGGCCGATCTGCTTGATGAGCTCCTCGGTGCGCGCATTGGCGTCATCGAGGTTCGAGAGAAAGCGCAGGAAGGTGTACTTGTAGCCCAGGCTCCACAGCACGCCGCAGCGCAGGTTCTCGAACACGCTCAGCTTCGGGAAGATGTTGGTGATCTGGAAGCTGCGCGAGAGGCCCAGCCGGTTGATCTCGTAGGGCTTCTTGCCGTCGATGCGCTCGCCGTTCAGCAGCACCTCGCCGCTGGTGGGCGTGAGGCGACCGCTGATCAGGTTGAACAGCGTCGACTTGCCCGCCCCGTTCGGGCCGATGATGGCCACGCGTTCGCCGGCGTTCACCGCCAGGTCCACGCCGCGGATGATTTCGGTCTTGCCGAAGTTCTTCCGCAGCGCCTTCAATTCCAATGCGTACGCGCTCATTTACGCCGCCTCCCGACGTTTGATTTCTGCTTCTATTTCTTCCTGTGCGCGACCCCAGACGCGCACGAAGCGGCGTCGTGCCACTTCCAGCGCAGCCAGGCCGATCGTCAGGATCACCGCCGCGCCGAGCCAACTGCCCACGCCTGCCGTGTCGAGCGCAACACCGAAGAAGTTCAGCGTCGGGCCCATCGCCGCGTTGAGCTGGATGTGATAGATCATCTCGATGAGTGCCGCCGCGCCGATGACCACCGGAACCAGCGCCACCGCGATGGCGAGGTACAGCAGCCAGAAGCGATCGAACTTGCCGAACTTCGCGACGCGCAGGTTCATCATGATCAGGCTCGCGATACCGCCCGGGGCGAACATCACCATGAACACGAACACCAGGCCGAAGTACAGCTGCCAGGCTTTGGAGAGTTCGGACAGCAGGATCGATGCGAACACCAGCAGCACCGCGCCGATGATCGGCCCGAAGAAGAACACTGCGCCACCCAGGAAGGTGAAGAGCAGGTAGCCGCCCGAGCGGATGGCGTTCAGGCTGTCGGCCGCGTTCACGATCTCGAAGTTGATCGAGGCCAGGCCGCCGCCGATGCCGGCGAAGAAGCCCGCGATGATGAACGCGAAGTAGCGCACGCGCTGCGTGTTGTAGCCGATGAATTCGACGCGCTCCGGGTTGTCGCGCACCGCGTTCAGCATGCGGCCGAGCGGCGTGCCGGTGAAGGCATACATGAGCGCGGTGCAAACGAAGCAGTACGCGGCGATCAGGTAGTACACCTGGATCTGCGAACCGAAGTTGAAGCCGAAGAAAGTCGGGCCGTACACGCGGTCGGTGGTGATGCCGCCCTCGCCGCCGAAGAAGCTCGGGAACATCAGCGCCATCGAGGCCACCAGTTCGCCGATGCCCATGGTGATCATCGCGAAGGTGGTGCCCGACTTCTTGGTGGTCACGAAGCCCAGCAAGATTGCGAAGAACATGCCGGCCAGGCCGCCCACCAGCGGAATGAGCACCAGCGGAATCTGCATGCCGCCCTTCGCGCCCATGTTCATCGCATGGATCGCGAGGAACGAGCCGAGGCCCACGTACACCGCATGGCCGAAGCTCAGCATGCCGCCCTGCCCCAAGAGGATGTTGTAGCTCAGGCAGATGATGATGAGGTAGCCCATCTGCGAGAGCATCGTGAGCGCCAGGCTGCTCTTGAAGAGCAGCGGCGAGACGATCAGCACGACGGCGAAGAGCGTCCAGATCAGGTAGCGCCCGATGTTCCAGGGCTTGAAGCGGTAATACTGCGTAGAAGTTGCTGTGGTCATGGTGTCAGTCCTCCCGTTTGCCCAGAAGACCCTTGGGCCGGAAGATGAGGATCAGCACCAGGAACAGGTACGGCAGGATCGGCGCGACCTGCGAGATCGTGAGCTTGAGGAGCTCGTAGCCGAAGGTCTGGTCGGTCACCGCCACGCCGATGGCGCGCAGGCCCGTGGCCAGCGACTGGTCCATGGCGACCGCGAAGGTCTGGATGATGCCGATCAGCAGCGACGCGAGGAACGCACCGGCCAGCGAGCCCATGCCGCCGACCACCACCACCACGAAGATGATCGAGCCGACCGAGGCCGCCATCGCGGGCTCGGTGACGTAGGTGTTGCCGCCGACCACGCCCGCGAGGCCCGCGAGCGCGGCACCGCCGCCGAACACCAGCATGAACACGCGCGGCACGTTGTGGCCCAGCGCCTCGACCATGTCGGGGTGCTTGAGCGCCGCCTGGATCACCAGGCCGATGCGCGTGCGCGTGAGCAGCAGCCACACCGAGATGAGCATCAGCACCGCCACCAGCATGATGAAGGAGCGCGACTTCGGGAACTGCGTGCCGTAGAGCGAGAACAGCGGCCCTTGCAGTTGCGTAGGCAGGCCGTAAGGCACGGTGGAGCGGCCCCAGGCCAGCTGCACCAGTTCGAGGATGAGGTACGACAGGCCGAAGGTCACCAAGAGCTCGGGCACGTGGCCGAACTTGTGGACTCGCCGCAGGCTGTAGCGCTCGAACGCTGCGCCCAGCATGCCCACCAGCAGCGGCGCGATGAACAGCGCCGGCCAGAAGCCGATGATGTTCGACAGCGTGTAGGCGATGTAGGCGCCGAGCATGTAGAAGCTGGCGTGCGCGAAGTTGAGCACGCCCATCATGCTGAAGATCAGCGTAAGGCCAGAGCTCAGCATGAACAACAGCAAGCCGTAGCTGACGCCGTTGAGCAGCGAGATGACGAAGAATTCGACGTTCATCGGTCTTTCGGATGCGTGAAAAAGAAAGAGGCCCGAGTGTTGAAGTCGGGCCTCGACCAGCTGGACGACAGATCAGGAAGCCGCGGCGCCGGGTCGCTTCATCTGGCACGTCGTCGGGGTGCTCGAGACGTAGGGCTCGTAGTACTTCACCGGTGCCAGCGTGTAGCCGGTGTTTTCGGGGCTGTACGGGTTCTTGGCGTCGGCCTTCTGCCAGCGCGTGATCCACAGCCCCTGCTGCAGCTGGTGGTCGGCCTTGCGCATCTCGACGTCGCCATTGAAGCTCTTGAACTTCATGCCTTCCATCGCGGCCGCGACCTTCACGGGTTCGGTCGACTTGGTGCGCACGAAGGCTTCGCTCAGCATCGCGTACACCGTGTAGATGTCGGTGGTGTACATGTCGTCGTTGAAGCGCTTCTTGAACTCGTTCATCAGCGGCTGCACCGGGCCCGGTGCGTTGTAGTGGCTGTAGCCCACCTGGTAGACCTTGCCGTCCGAGGCCGCGCCCATGGCGGTCGGCGTGCCGTTGGTCACGGCGTAGTAGGTGTAGAACTTGACGTTCAGGCCCGAGTCGTTGGCCGACTTGATGAGGAGGGCCAGGTCGGAGCCCCAGTTGCCGGTGATGACCGTGTCGGCGCCCGACGCCTTGATCTTGGCGATGTACGGCGCGAAGTCGCGCACCTGCGCCAGCGGGTGCAGGTCGTCGCCGACGATTTCCACGTCGGGGCGCTTGGACTTCAGGTTGTCCTTGGCGAACTTGGAGACCTGCTGGCCGTGCGAGTAGTTCTGGTTGATGAGGTAGACCTTCTTGATCTCGGGCTGGTCCTTCATGAAGGTGGTCAGCGCCTCCATCTTCATGGAGGTGTCGGCATCGAGGCGGAAGTGCCAGTAGCTGCACTTGCTGTTGGTGAGGTCGGGGTCGACGGCCGCGTAGTTGATGTACAGCACTTCCTTGCCCGGGTTGCGGGCGTTGTGCTTCTCGAGCGCATCGATGATGGCGAGCGCGGGGCCGGAGCCGTTGCCCTGCACCACGTAGCGCGCGCCCTGGTCCATGGCCGAGCGCAGCGCGGCGGTGGTTTCCTGGGGGCTCAGCTTGTTGTCGATGCCGATGACTTCGAACTTCACGCCGGCCGCGTTCTTCTTGTTGAATTCTTCGGCCAGGAACTGGAAGGTCTTGAGCTGGTTCGTGCCCACCGCGGCCATGAGGCCCGAGAGCGGGTCCAGCCATGCGATCTTGACGGTTTCACCCTTCTGGGCCAGAGCACCGGTGGCACTCGCGGCAAGGATGGCTGCGGTAGCGATTTTCAGAGCGAACTTCACGATCTATATCTCCTGGTCAAACCGAATCAAAAAGCCTTGCACGAGCGTACAAGCGTTCCCGGCCCCTCCCCTCAGGGAATGCCCGAAGGGGGTGGCCGCAAAGGCCCGTTTCTATCGCGCAGGCGACAGCGCATTTCTCCAATTGCTACCCGCCGGTAGAGCGTTGCTACCAACGAGT
The DNA here is from genome assembly GCF_000184745.1 of Variovorax paradoxus EPS. Taxonomy (NCBI): domain Bacteria; kingdom Pseudomonadati; phylum Pseudomonadota; class Betaproteobacteria; order Burkholderiales; family Comamonadaceae; genus Variovorax; species Variovorax paradoxus. The sequence goes on from NC_014931.1 coordinate 3,429,906, forward strand.
AGGAAATGCGTTCACAAAGACGCCTAGGGGCGCTTCATCTGGCAGGTCGTCGGCGTGCTCGCCACATACGACTCGTAGTACTTCACGGGGACGTTCGTGTAGCCGGTGTTCTCGGCGTCGTAGGGGTACTTGGCGCTCGCCTTCTCCCAGCGCGAGATGTACAGGCCCTGCTGCAACTGGTGGTCGGCCTTGCGCATCTCGACCTCGCCGTTGAAGCTCTTGATCTTCATGCCCTCCAGCGCGGCCGCGACCTTGACCGGATCGGTCGACTTGGTCTGCACGAAGGCCGCATCGAGCAACGCGAACGTGTGATAGATCGACGACTGCGTGAGGTCGTCGTTCATCTTCTTCTTGTAGCCGGCGAGCAGCTTCTGGATCTCGCCGCCCATGTTGTAGTGGGCATAGGCCACGGTGTAGACCTTGCCTGCCGAGGTGGCGCCCATGGCCGTTGGCGTGCCGGCGCCCGGTGCGTAATACGTCAGGAACTTGACGTCCAGCCCCGAGTCGTTCGCCGCCTTGATGAGCAGCGAGAGGTCGGAACCCCAGTTGCCGGTGATGACCGTGTCCGCGCCCGAAGCCTTGATCTTGGCGATGTAGGGCGAGAAGTCGCGCACCTGCGCGAGCGGATGCAGGTCGTCGCCCACGATCTGGATGTCGGGGCGCTTGACCTTCAGGTCTTCCTTGGCGAACTTCGACACCTGCACGCCGTGCGCGTAGTTCTGCCCGAGGATGTAGACCTTCTTGATGTCGGTCTGGTCCTTCATCCAGGTGGTCAGCGCCTCCATCTTCATGGAGGTGTCGGCATCGAGGCGAAAGTGCCAATAGCTGCACTTGCTGTTGGTGAGGTCGGGGTCGACCGCCGCGTAGTTCAGGTAGAGCAGTTCCTTGCCCGGATTGCGCGCGTTGTTCTTCTCGATGGCATCGATGATCGCCAGCGCCGGGCCCGAGCCGTTGCCCTGGGTGATGTAGCGCGCACCCTGGTCCTGCGCCGAGCGCAGCGCGGCGGTGGTTTCCTGCGGGCTCAGCTTGTTGTCGATGGCGATGATCTCGAACTTCACGCCCGACGCGTTCTTCTTGTTGAACTCTTCGGCCAGGAACTGCGTCGTCTTGAGCTGGTTGGTGCCCACGGCGGCCATCAGCCCCGACAGCGGATCGAGCCAGGCGATCTTGACCGTTTCCCCCTTCTGGGCGAAGGCGGCGGTCACGCTCACCAACATGGCACAAGCAGCGACTGACTTGAGAGCAAATTGCATGAAGAGTCTCCTGGATGAAATGGCGGGGATGAGGCGGATGCCAGCGTACAAGCGCCCTTTTCTTCGCCGCACAGGGATTGCCCGCAAGGAAGCCCGCCGGAGCGGTCTTCCTATCGCGTGCGCGACAGTGCGGTTGGGCCTTGGCGGTGCTTCAGAGCGTGGGCAGCTTGTAGTCCTTGAGCAGTTCGCGCAGCTTCGTTTTCAGGATCTTTCCGGTGGCGCCGATCGGAATGGCCTCGACGAAGACCACGTCGTCGGGGATCTGCCACTTGGCGGTCTTGCCTTCGTAGAACTTGAGCAGTTCCTCGCGCGTGACTTCGGCGCCGGGCTTCTTCATCACGGCGATGATCGGCCGCTCGTCCCACTTCGGATGGAACACGCCGATGCAGGCGGCCATGGCCACGGCCGGATGCGCGACCGCGATGTTTTCGATTTCGATGGAGCTGATCCACTCGCCGCCGGACTTGATCACGTCCTTGCTGCGGTCGGTGATCTGCAGGTAGCCCTCGGCGTCGATGGTGGCGACGTCGCCGGTGGGGAACCAGCCGCGGCCCTGTGCATCGGGAATGAGCGGATCGCCGCCCTCGCCCTTGAAGTACTCCTTGACGATCCACGGTCCCTTGACCAGCAGGTCGCCGTAGGCCTTGCCGTCCCAGGGCAGCTCGTTGCCGTCGCCGTCGACGATCTTCATGTCCACGCCGAAGATCGCGCGGCCCTGCTTCATGCGGATCTGCAGCTGCGCCTCGGGCGACAGCGACTCGTGCTTGTTCTTGAGCGTGCAGAGCGTGCCCAGCGGGCTCATCTCGGTCATGCCCCAGGCGTGCAGCACCTCCACGTTGAACTTCTGCTGGAACGCCGTGATCATGGCCGGCGGGCACGCCGAGCCGCCGATGACGGTGCGGTTGAGCTTGCTGAATTTCAGGTCGCCCGCCTGCATGTGGCCGAGCATCATCTGCCACACGGTGGGCACGCCGGCCGCGAAGGTCACGCCTTCGGACTCGATCAGCTCGAACACCGACTTGCCATCGAGCGCCGGACCGGGGAACACGAGCTTGCAGCCCACCAGCGCCGCCGAGTACGGAATGCCCCAGGCGTTGACGTGGAACATCGGCACCACCGGCAGGACCGAGTCGCGCGCCGACAGGCGCATCACGTCGGGCAGGGCCGCCGCGTACGCGTGCAGCATGGTCGAGCGGTGGCTGTAGAGCGCGGCCTTCGGGTTGCCCGTGGTGCCGCTCGTGTAGCACATGCTCGAGGCGGAGTTCTCGTCGAAGCTGGGCCATTCGTAGTCGGTCGGCTGCGCACCCATCCAGCTTTCGTAGCTCACCAGATTGGGAATGCCGCTGTCGGCCGGGAGCTTGTCGGCATCACAAAGCGCAATCCATTTCCGGATCGTGGGGCACTTGGCATGCACGGCCTGAACCAGCGGCAGGAACGTGAGGTCGAAGCACAGGATCTGGTCTTCGGCGTGGTTGGCGATCCAGGCGATCTGGTCGGGGTGCAGGCGCGGGTTGATGGTGTGCAGCACGCGGCCGCTGCCGCTCACGCCGTAGTACAGCTCCAGGTGCCGATAGCCGTTCCAGGCCAGGGTGGCGATGCGGTCGCTGAAGAGCAGCAGCTCGCCGTCGAGCGCATTGGCCACCTGCCGGGCACGCGATGCGATCCCGCCCCAGGTGGTGCGGTGAATATCGCCTTCGACACGGCGCGAGACGATCTCGCCATCGCCGTTGTGGCGCTCGACGAACTCGATCAGCGACGAGATCAAAAGCGGTTGGTCTTGCATCAAACCCAGCATTTACGGATTCCTTTTTTCAACAGAAGTCAGCGGTTTCAGAACTACGGCGATTCACGCAATTTATGTGCGTTCGCACAATGACAGAAACCCGCAGTCTGCGAGGACCGATCTGTCATCCGGATGACAGCCTGCGACCGCCGGAACGTGCAAGCACCTCGTCGACCACCTGACTTTCGCCATCACCGCGGCGGCCATCGCCGCCGCGGTGATGTGTTTCGATGCGCGCGCAGTGCTCAAGGCGCGCTGTTCTGCAATTGCGTCTTGCTGGCATCGAGCACGATCTTGCGTGGCCAGTTGGGCCAGGCAACGCCCAGGCCCGCATGGTTCGGATCGCCGGTGCGCGAGAACGCGGCGAGGCTGCCCACCATCGCATCCGACAGCGCCTCGCGTCCCGGCCGATTCGCCTCGCCGAAGGAGAACGAGAAGATGCTGGTGCCGAAGTTGTGGAACATGAAGGCCGTGTCCAGCCCGTGCGTGGCGCCATAGACGGTGTTGAACGGCGCCACCTGCTGGCTCCAGTCGAAGCGGTAGTACCAGGTCTTGGTCGGCATGTACTTGGCCACGGAATCGATCTGCGCGGGCAGGCCATTGAGGAAGATCGCGTTGGTGGCGAAATCCGATGCCGCCTTCCAGCCGTTCAGCGGCTTGTCTACCGGCAGGTAGGGCGCGTTGATCAGGTCGGCCTCGGTGAGCGTCACCGCTGCGTCGGGGTTGAAGTTGTATTGCAGGCCGAAGCGCTCGTAATCGGTGGGCTTGAAGCCCAGGCCCTGCCCCGTGAAGGTGCCGAACAGGTTGGCGAACAGCGCGCCTTCGTCGCGCGTGTTGCCGATCAGCATCGGCATCTTGTTGAACCTGCCGGCATTCACCTCGGCGAGCGAGTTCACCGGCAGGATCGCGCCGTCCTCGATCGGGGCCGGCGCGTTGCCCAGCGGCGGGCTCGCAAGCAGGTTGCCCGGCTTCGCGGCCTCGAGCACGATGGTCAGTAGCCGGTCCGCCGAGAGGCCGCGCAGGTAGGTAGCGATCTGCGCGTCGGTCTGCGAGCCCACCCAGGTATTGGCCGAGGCGGCGTCGGTAGCCTTGCCCTCGGCGATGGCGATCGCGTTGAGTAGCGCCTTCGAATAGGTCTGTGCGGTGGCACGCGTTGAGAAGGCCATGCCGCCGCTCAGCGGCACCGCCTTGTGCAGCAGCCCGGCCGACGCATTCGAGACCACCAGCCCCCAGGTGTTGACCGCGCCCGCCGACTGCCCCATCACCGTGACGTTGCCTGCGTCGCCGCCAAAGGCACCGATGTTGGCCTGGATGAACTTCAGCGCCTGCATCTGGTCGAGCAGCGCGAAGTTGCCCGAGTCGTTCTTCGCTTCGCCGGTTTTCAGTTGCGGCAGGTCGAGCCAGCCGAGCACGCCCACGCGGTAGTTGATCGTCACGACGACGGCGTCGCCGCGCTTGGCGAGTTGGGCACCGTCGTAGCCCGGATCGGCCGAGTAGCCAGAGATGTTGCTGCCGCCGTAGATATAGACGATCACGGGCAGCTTGGCGGCGTTGCCGGCTGGGCGCCAGATGTTGAGCGTGAGGCAGTCTTCGTCGCCCACCGGCTTGCCGAAGCCTTCGCGCACGGCAAGACCGAAGGGCGCGTCGTTGGGCGCGGGGCTGAAATAGCGTCCGCCCTGGGCGCAGCTGCGGCCGAACTTCGTCGCGGCGCGCACGCCCTCCCAGGACTTCGGGTCGGCGGGCGGCGCCCAGCGCAGGGCACCGACCGGCGGCTGCGCGAACGGAACGCCCTTCCAGAACAAGGTGCCCGTCCTGGCACTGTCGTCCACGCCTTCGATCTTGCCGGCGGTGGTCTGGCGAACCATGGGGCCGTCGGCGGCCGGGGGCGGTGCAGCCGGCGGCGGGGGCGCCACCGGAACGATCGGTGTGAAGGTAAAGCCGGAATCCGAGCCGCCGCCGCAGGCGGACAGCGCAATGCACGCCGTCACGGCCATGGCGCGCGCTACTGCGCCTGCCGCCGTTTGCCTGGTCGGGTCCTGGTTTTCCGTTGTCTCTGTATTCATTTGTTTGTCTCCACACCGGGTTAATCGGAATTCCTGCGTCGGTGTCCGGCGGCCATACTCCGGCCGACCGGACCCGCCAGAAAATTCTAGAAACGGACCGCGTTTCCCCCGCTATCGCAAGCGAGCCAATTCAATGACTTCAGGAGCCTCCATGCCGCATGCCCAGCGCCGCCCGCAACGCCGGCCGGACGGCCCCCGGCAGCAACCGGAACTGCGGACCAGCTCAGCCGCCTGGCTCGAAGGCGTGCTCTCGATGTTCGAGTCCGAGGGTCTGGACGTGCCCTCGCTGCTGCGCGAGGCGGGCTTCGATCCCGACTCCCTGCACCGGCAGAACGCGCGCGTGCCGGTCGACGAAATCTCCGTGCTCTGGCAACTGGCGGTGGCGCGCGCCGGCAAGCCCACGCTGGGCCTGCACCGCGACCTGGCCGCCACGCACAGCAAGCTGGGCACGGTCGGCCACGCCATGTCATGCAGCGCCGACCTGGGTGCGGCGCTGACGCTGCTCACGCGATACATGGCGGTGATCTCGGATGCGACCGCCTTCTCGATGCAGCCAGAGCCACGCGGCTGCTGGCTGGTGATGGCGCACACGGGCGGCAGCCTGCCCATTCCACGCCAGCGCGTCGAATACGCGCTGCTGACCGGGCTCATGCAATACCAGTGGCTCACGCGCCGTGCAATCGAGCCGCTGGCCATGGAATTCGTCTACCCGTCCCCGGCCGACGACCGGCTGCACCGCGAGGCCTTCGGCTGCCCGATCCGCTACAACGCGCCCGCCAACCGCATGCTGCTGGCAGCGACCGACATGGCCATGCCGCTGCCCACCTACCACCCGACGCTCGGCGAAATGCAGGAGCACCTGCTGGACGACCAACTCAACCTGCTGGGCCAGACCACCACCAGCACCCTGGTGTGCGCAGAAATCGCGCGCCGGCTGCCGCATGGCGAGCCGCGCCGGCAGGACGTGGCCGCGGGCCTCGGCCTCGCGGAGCGCACGCTGCAGCGGCGGCTGCAGGAGGAGTCGGTGTCGTTCCAGTCGCTGCTCGACCGCACTCGCCGCGAGTTGGCGCAGCAGTACCTGGCGGAAGACCGCCACACCCTTACCGACGTCGCGGACATGCTCGGATTCGTCGACAGCAGCAACTTCTTCCGGGCCTGCAAGCGCTGGTTCGGCCTGCCGCCCGCGCAATACCGGGCGCGGATCTGGGACACGCCCGCGCTGGCCCACTGAATCGTTCCGGGCGCGATGGCCCGCATGGCAAGGGGTTACGCCCGGTGCCGGACAATCCGGGCATGAGCCTGCTTGCTGAAGACACGGACGTCGCTGACCTGGGATTGCGCTGGAAACCTGGTTTCGCGGCTCTCGGCCCCGCCTTTCTCACCCATCTGCGTCCCACGCCCCTGCCCGACCCGTACTGGGTGGGCCACAGCGAGGCGGTGGCGCGCGAACTGGGGTTACCCGCCGATTGGCGGCAATCGGACACCACGCTCGCGGCGCTGACCGGCAGCCTGCCGGCTTCCGGCACCAACCCTTTCGCCACGGTCTACAGCGGGCACCAGTTCGGCGTGTGGGCCGGCCAGCTCGGCGATGGCCGGGCGATCATGCTGGGCGAAACCGAAGGCGGGCTCGAGGTGCAACTGAAGGGCGCGGGCCGCACGCCCTACTCGCGCGGCGGCGACGGCCGCGCGGTGTTGCGCTCCAGCATCCGCGAATTCCTCTGCAGCGAGGCCATGCACGGCCTTGGCATCCCGACCACCCGCGCGCTCAGCGTGACCGGCTCCGACGCCCGCGTGTACCGCGAAGAGCCCGAGAGCGCCGCGGTCGTTGCCCGCGTGGCGCCGAGCTTCATCCGCTTCGGCCACTTCGAGCACTTCGCAGCCAATCAGCGCGAAGACGAGCTGCGCGCCCTCACCGATTACGTCATCGACCGCTACTACCCGGCCTGCCGCACCACCGACCGCTTCAACGGCAACGCGTACGCCGCCTTCCTCGAAGCCGTGAGCGAGCGCACCGCCGCCCTGCTCGCCCAATGGCAGGCCGTGGGCTTCTGCCACGGCGTGATGAACACCGACAACATGAGCATCCTCGGGCTCACCATCGATTACGGGCCGTTTCAGTTCCTCGACGGCTTCGATCCGCGCCACATCTGCAATCACAGCGATACCAGCGGCCGCTACGCCTTCAACCAGCAGCCGAACGTGGCGTACTGGAACCTCTTTTGCCTCGCGCAGGCGCTGCTGCCGCTGATCGGCGACCAGGAAGTCGCCGTCGCCGCGCTGGAGTCGTACAAGACAGTGTTCCCGAACGCCTTCGAGGCCCGCATGCGCGCCAAGCTCGGCCTCGCCGATGCGGCCGAGGCCGACCGCGCGCTGATCGAAGGCGTGCTCAAGCTGCTGGCGGCGGGCAAGGTCGACTACACGATCTTCTGGCGCCGCCTCTCGCAGTACATGGCCGACGGCAACGCGGAGCCGGTGCGCGACCTGTTCCTGGACCGCGCGGGCTTCGACGCCTGGCTGCTCTCATTTTCAGAGCGCCATGCGCAGTCGGTGCGTTCGGAAGCCGCCGATCTGATGCTTCAATTGAACCCGAAATACGTGCTGCGGAACCACCTGGGCCAGCAAGCCATCGAAGCGGCTGCACAAAAAGACTTCTCGGGTGTGGCAACCTTGCTCACGCTGCTCGAAACCCCATTTGAAGAACACTCCGGTGCCGACGCATACGCCGGCTTCCCGCCCGACTGGGCTTCCACGATTGAAATCAGCTGCTCATCATGACCAATCCCGTACAGAAAACCGACGCCGAATGGAAAGCCGTGCTCGCTGAAAAAGGCGCGGAACCCGCCGCCTTCGAAGTGACCCGCCACGCCGCCACCGAACGCCCCTTCACTGGCAAGTACGAAGCGCACTGGGACGACGGCACGTACCACTGCGTGTGCTGCGGCGCCAAGCTGTTCGAGTCGGGCACCAAGTTCGACGCCGGCTGCGGCTGGCCCAGCTTCTCGGAAGAAGCGGTGCCCGGCGCCATCAAGAACATCGTCGACCGCTCGCACGGCATGGTGCGCACCGAGAATGTCTGCGCCAATTGCGGCGCACACCTCGGGCACGTGTTCCCCGACGGCCCGACGGAAACGGGCCTGCGCTATTGCATGAACTCGGCGTCGCTCGATTTCCAGAAAAAATAAATGAAACTGATCCTCGACTTCTTCCCGATCCTGCTGTTCTTCGGCGCCTACAAGCTTGCCGACATCTACACCGCCACCGGCGTGCTGATGGCCGCCACCGTGGTGCAGATGGCCGTCATCTATGCGATGGAGCGCAAGCTCCAGGCGATGCAGAAGGCCACGCTGGTGCTGATCCTTCTGTTCGGCACGCTCACGCTGGTGCTGCACGACGACCGCTTCATCAAGTGGAAGCCCACCGTGCTCTACGGCGCGATGGCGATCGCGCTGGCCGTGGCGCTCTGGGCGCTGAAGAAGAACTTTTTGAAGATGCTGCTGGGCTCCCAGCTCGAACTGCCCGATCGCATCTGGGGTCGCCTGAACGTCGCGTGGATCGGCTACTGCCTCTTCATGGCGCTCATCAACGGCTACGTGGCGGCCTATTTCACCACCGAGGCCTGGGTCAACTTCAAGCTCTGGGGCTATGTGTTCCCGATCGTCTTCCTGGTGGCGCAGGGCCTGTACATCGCGCCGCACCTGAAAGAAGACAAGCCGACCGCATGACGAGCACGACCACTCCCCTGCCGACGCCGGCCGCGCTCGAAGCGGCATTGCGCGAAGCACTGGCTCCCACGCAGCTCGAAGTGATCGACGAAAGCGCCGCGCACGCAGGCCACACGGGCGCCAATGCGGAGGGCTACGGCACGCATTTCCGGGTGCGCATCGCCTCCCCGCTCTTCGAGGGGAAGCCTCGCGTGGCGCGACATCGCCTTGTGTATGATGCCCTCCAAGTTTTTATCGCACAGGGTCTGCACGCCATCGCCATCGAGGTGCTCTGAGTCGTCCGTACTGGTTGCACGGGGTTGCGCGCGGTCTTCGCCGCGATGCCCCAGTCCTCTTTCTTCCCCGTTTTGTTCGTCTCTCTCCGCTTTCTTTCACGCGCCTTTTCCTACACGCGCACTTTCTCCCCAGCCTGATATTCATTCCATGAAAAAACACATCTTGCAGGCCGTCGCGGCCGCAGCGCTGATCGGTGCCATTCCCATGGCGGCTCTGGCGCAGAACGCAGCCATCGTGAACGGCAAGCCGGTGCCCAAGGCCCGCATGGACGTTCTGGCGCAGCAACTGGCCGCCGCAGGCCGCCCGGTGACGCCGGAAATGCAAAGCCAGCTGCGCGAGGAAATCGTGGCCCGCGAAGTGTTCATGCAGGAAGCGCAGAAGCAAGGCCTGGACGCCAACGACGACTACAAGAATCAGCTCGAACTCGCCCGCCAGGCCATCCTGATCCGCGCGCTGTTCGACAACTACCGCAAGACCAACCCGGTCTCGGACGCCGACGTGAAGGCCGAGTACGACAAGTTCGTCGCAGCCAACGGCGGCAAGGAATACAAGGCCCGCCACATCCTGGTGGAGACCGAGGACCAGGCCAAGAAGATCATGGCCGACCTGAAGAAGGGCGCCAAGTTCGAAGACATCGCCAAGAAGCAGAGCAAGGATCCGGGATCGGGCGCCAACGGCGGCGACCTCGACTGGGCCAACCCCGCGAGCTTCGTGCCCGAGTTCTCGGAAGCGATGATCAAGCTGAAGAAGGGCGAGACCACGCCGGCGCCCATCAAGACGCAGTTCGGCTATCACATCATCCGCGTGGACGACATCCGCCAGGCGCAACTGCCGAAGCTGGAAGAAGTGAAGCCGCAGGTCACGCAGCAGCTGCAACAGCAGCGCCTGCAAAAGTACCAAGAGGAACTGCGCGCGAAGGCCAAGGTCGAGTAAGCCTCGCGCTTCTCTCCCCCATAAAAAAAACGGCCTGCGGGCCGTTTTTTTTATGGGGCTGCCGCAGCAGCCTTCAGGTGATCAACCCACCCACTTGCGCGCGTTGCGCCAGATCTGCATCCAGGGGCTCAGTTCGCTCCGGTCGCCCGGCGTCCAGCTCATCTGGATGTTGCGGAACACGCGCTCGGGGTGCGGCATCACGGCGGTGAAGCGGCCGTCGGGCGTGGTCACCGAGGTCAGGCCACCGGCGCTGCCGTTCGGGTTGAACGGGTACTGCTCGGTGGCGTTGCCGTGGTTGTCCACGAAGCGCATCGCCGCGATAGCCTTGGCTGCGTCGCCGCGGTGCTTGAAGTTCGCGTAGCCCTCGCCGTGCGCCACCGCGATCGGCAGGCGGCTGCCGGCCATGCCTGCGAAGAAGAGGCTCGGCGATTCGAGCACTTCGACCATCGACAGGCGCGCCTCGAAGCGCTCGCTCTGGTTGGTGGTGAAGCGCGGCCAGGCTTCGGCGCCGGGGATGATGTCGGCCAGCTCGGCGAACATCTGGCAGCCGTTGCACACGCCGAGGCCGAAGGTGTCTTCGCGTCCGAAGAAGGCCTTGAACTGCTCGGCCAGCTTCGGGTTGAAGGTGATGCTGCGCGCCCAGCCGGTGCCGGCGCCCAGCGTGTCGCCGTAGCTGAAGCCGCCACAGGCGACCACGCCCTTGAAGTTGGCGAGGTCCGCCCTGCCCGTCTGCAGGTCGGTCATGTGCACGTCGTAGGCCTCGAAGCCCGCTTCGGTGAACGCATAGGCCATCTCGACATGCGAGTTGACGCCCTGCTCGCGCAGGATCGCGACCTTGGGGCGCGACTGCAGGATGGCCGGCGCCGCAGGCTGCGCGTTCGGCAGGAACACATGCATGCCGGGGTCCGAAACTTCGCCAGCCGCGGCGTGCTCGGCATCGGCGCAGGCTGGGTTGTCGCGCTCGCGGGCGATCTTCCAACTCACCGAGTCCCACACCTGGTGCAGGTCGTGCAGCGACGCGCTGAACACCGACTTGGCATCGCGCCAGACTTCGAGCTTGCCCTTGCCCGCATCCATGGTGGAGCTGACCGGGCGCGTCTTGCCGACGAAATGGCTGTGCGCGCTGAGGCCATGCGCGCGCAGCACCTGCATCACGTCATTGCGCTCTGCCGTGCGCACCTGCAGCACCATGCCGAGCTCTTCGTTAAAGAGCGCCTTGAGCGTGAGCTCCTCGCGCCGCGCGCTGACCTGCTGCGCCCAGTTCTTGGCGTCGCCGGTTTCCATGCGGCTGTCGGAGATGCCGTCTCCTTCGGTGACCAGCATGTCCACGTTGAGCGCCACGCCGACGTGGCCGGCGAAGGCCATCTCGCAGGCGGTGGCAAACAGGCCGCCGTCGCTGCGGTCGTGCATCGCGAGGATCTTGCCGTCGGCGCGCAACGCGTTCACTGCATTGACCAGCGCCACGAGCTGGGCCGGGTCGTCCAGGTCAGGCACGGTGTCGCCGCTCTGGCCGAGCGCCTGCGAGAGGATGCTGCCGGCCATGCGGTGCTGGCCACGGCCCAGGTCGATAAGCACGAGCGTGGTGTCGGCTTCTTCTGCGTCCAGTTGCGGCGTGAGCGTGCCGCGCACGTCGGCCAGCGACGCGAAGGCGGTGACGATCAGGCTGACGGGCGAGGTGACCTTCTTGGCCTCGTCGCCGTCCTTCCACTGCGTGCGCATCGACAGCGAATCCTTGCCGACCGGAATCGACACGCCCAGCGCCGGGCACAGTTCCAGGCCCACGGCCTTGACGGTCTCGTACAGCGCGGCGTCTTCGCCGGGCTCGCCGCAGGCGGCCATCCAGTTGGCCGAGAGCTTGACGCGCGAGAGTTCGATCGGCGCGGCCAGCAGATTGGTGATGGCCTCGGCCACGGCCATACGGCCCGAGGCCGGCGCGTCGAGCGCGGCCAGCGGCGTGCGCTCGCCCATGCTCATGGCTTCGCCGGCGAAGCCCTTGTAGTCGGCCAGCGTCACGGCGCAATCGGCCACGGGCACCTGCCATGGGCCGACCATCTGGTCGCGGTGGGTCATGCCGCCCACGGTGCGGTCGCCGATGGTGATGAGGAAACGCTTGGAAGCGACGGTCGGGTGCGCGAGCACGTCGATGGCAGCCTTCTGCAGATCGACGCCCGTGAGGTCGAGCGGCTTGAAGGTGCGGGCGACGGTCTTCACGTCGCGGTGCATCTTGGGTGGCTTGCCGAGCAGCACTTCCATCGGCATGTCGACCGGCTGGACCGCTGCGCCTTCGTCGGCGACCAGCAGCTGGCGCTCTTCGGTCGCCACGCCGACCACCGAGAACGGGCAGCGCTCGCGCTCGCAGAAGGCCTTGAACTGTTCGAGCGAGTCCGGCGCGATGGCCAGCACGTAGCGCTCCTGGCTTTCGTTGCACCAGATTTCCTTCGGTGCCATGCCCGACTCTTCGAGCGGCACGGCGCGCAGGTCGAAGTGCGCGCCGCGGCCGGCGTCGTTGGTCAGCTCGGGGAAGGCATTGCTCAGGCCACCCGCGCCCACGTCGTGGATCGCCAGGATCGGGTTGGCCGCGCCCTGCTGCCAGCAGTGGTTGATGACCTCTTGCGCACGGCGCTCGATTTCGGGGTTGCCGCGCTGCACCGAGTCGAAGTCGAGCTCGGCCGCGTTGGCGCCGGTGGCCATCGAGCTGGCGGCACTGCCGCCCATGCCGATGCGCATGCCGGGGCCACCGAGCTGGATCAGCAGCGAGCCGGCGGGGAACTGGATCTTCTTGGTCTGGGTCGCATCGATGCTGCCAAGGCCGCCCGCGATCATGATGGGCTTGTGGTAGCCGCGCTGCACGGTGTCGAGGTCGCTCGTCACCGCCTGTTCGTATTCGCGGAAGTAGCCCAGCAAGTTGGGCCGGCCGAATTCATTGTTGAACGCGGCGCCGCCGAGCGGGCCCTCGGTCATGATCTGAAGCGGGCTCGCGATGTGCTCGGGCTTGCCGTAGTGGCCGTCTTCAGGCCAGAGCTTGGAGACGGTGAAGCCAGTCAGGCCCGCCTTGGGCTTGGAGCCGCGGCCGGTGGCGCCTTCGTCGCGGATCTCGCCGCCTGCGCCGGTCGAAGCACCGGGGAACGGGGAAATCGCGGTCGGGTGGTTGTGCGTCTCGACCTTCATCAGCACATGGCTCAGGGCGCTATTTTTCTGATAGCTCTGCGAACCGTCGGCCGGAGTGAATCGCTCGATGGTCGCGCCTTCCATCACCGAGGCGTTGTCCGCATAGGCGATGACCGTGTGCTGCGGGTTCTGTTTCTCGGTGTGGCGGATCATCGAGAACAGGCTCTGCGGCTGCGCCTTGCCGTCGATGGTGAACTGGGCGTTGAAGATCTTGTGGCGGCAGTGCTCGCTGTTGGCCTGCGCGAACATCATCAGTTCGACGTCGCTGGGGTTCCGGCCGAGGCGCGTGAAGGCTTCGACAAGGTAGTCGATCTCGTCCTCGGCCAGCGCCAGGCCGAAGCCGGTGTTGGCAGCGACCAGGGCCTCGCGGCCGCCGGCTTGCACATCGACCTGCGCCATCGGCTGGGCCGGCAGTTCGCTGAAAAGGCTGGCCGCCTGCTCGACGGTGGCGAGCACCGATTCGGTCATGCGGTCGTGCAGCGGGCCGGCCACGGCGGCGAGCGTGTCGCCTTCGATGACGGGCGTCTTGCCGATCAGCGGCGACTTGAGCTTCAGGTGGTATTGCGTGACCCGCTCGACCCGGCGCAGCGCCAGGCCGCAGTTGTGGGCGATGTCCGTGGCCTTGGAGGCCCAGGGCGACACGGTGCCCAGGCGCGGCGTGACGACCACCGAAGTGCCCGCCTTGGCCGGCGCCTCGAAGGGCTCGCCGTAGGTCAGCAGCGCGGCGAAGCGGTCACGGCCGGCCGCATCGAGTGCGGCATCGGTGACCACCAAGTGAACGAAACGGGCCGAAATGCCCTCGATGCGCGGCTCGATGGCCTGCAGCTTCGGCAGCAGTTGCCGCGCGCGGAAATCGCTGAGTGCGCTGCCGCCCTCGAACAGGGTTACGACGGGAAGGGCTTGAGGTGCGGGCTGCGTCACGGTCGATGTGGGGCCTCGGGGGCCGCGTTGGGAATCAAGAAATCGAGGGCGGATGGCCGCTGACTGGGGCCATCCGCGTTAACCCGGGATTTTAGGCCAACGCCGGGCCACCCCAAGCGGGCCGCGCCCTCGGGGGCAGCGGGAACACGAAGTGTCCCGCGTTGGGGGCAGGCTCGTTCTCCGATGGGATAATTCGGGCCATGAGCATTACCTACAAAGACGCTGCGGGCATCGAAGCCATGCGCGTCGCCTGCCGCCTTGCCTCCGAGGTGCTGGACTACCTCACGCCCCTCATCAAGCCCGGCATCACGACCAACGACGTGGACCGGCTCGCCGCCGAGTACATGGTCAAGCAGGGCACCACGTCGGCCACTGTGGGCTACATGGGCGCCAGCAGCGTGCCTTTTCCGAAGTCGCTCTGCACCTCGGTGAACCACGTGGTGTGCCATGGCATCCCGAACGACAAGCCCCTGAAGAAGGGCGACATCATGAATGTCGACGTCACCGTCATCAAGGACGGCTGGTTCGGCGACAACAGCCGCATGTACGTGATCGGCGACGCCTCCATCGCCGCAAAGCGCCTGTGCAGCATCACCTTCGAAGCCATGTGGCACGGCATCCTGCAGGTGCGCCCCGGTGCGCATCTCGGCGACGTGGGCCATGCGATCCAGAAGTTCGCCGAGGGCCAGGGCTTCTCGGTGGTGCGCGAGTTCTGCGGGCACGGCGTGGGCCAGCGTTTCCATGAAGAGCCCCAGGTGCTGCACTACGGCCGCCCGGGCACCATGGAAGAGCTCAAGCCCGGCATGATCTTCACGATCGAGCCGATGATCAACGCCGGCAAGCGCGACGTGAAGGAAGACTTCAAGGGCGGCCAGTACGACGGCTGGACCATCGTCACCCGCGACCATTCGCTGTCGGCCCAGTGGGAGCACACCGTGCTCGTCACCGAAACCGGCTACGAAGTGCTGACGCTCTCCGAAGGCAGCCCCCCGCTGCCCTCCTTCGTCACCTCGACAAAAACCTGACGCGCCGAAGCGCGCCCCCGCCGTGATCGAAGCAGCCAAGATCGATGTGGCGACGCTGCGCGAAGCCTATCGCGCGAAAAAGCTCGCCCTTTTCGACACCCTGCGCTTCGCACGCGCGCCCACCCGCAGCGTCCATACGGTGCTGCGCCAGCTCTCGGCGCTGGCCGACCAGACGCTGTGCAGCCTGTGGCAGGAAGCCAATTTCGGCGACTCGCTGACCCTGGCCGCCGTCGGCGGTTTCGGCCGCGGTGAGCTGTTCCCGTATTCCGACGTCGATGTCCTCCTGCTCCTGCCGCCCGAAGGCCACGAGAGCGAGATCGACCCGGCCCGCATCGAAGCCTTCATCGGCCACTGCTGGGACGCCGGGCTCGAAATCGGCTCCAGCGTGCGCACCGTCGAAGAGTGCCTGGCGGAGGCCGAGAAGGACGTCACCGTCCAGACCTCGCTGCTCGAAGCCCGGCTGATCGCGGGCAACAAGAAGCTCTTCGTCGCTTTCCGCCGCCGCTTCACGCGTGCCATCGATCCGCAGGCGTTCTTCGTGGCCAAGTCGCAGGAAATGCGGCACCGCCATCAGAAGTTCGACAACACGCCCTACGCGCTCGAACCCAACTGCAAGGAATCGCCCGGGGGCCTGCGCGACCTGCAGACCATCCTCTGGATGACCAAGGCCGCCGGCTACGGCAGCCGCTGGGACGACCTGGCCAAGAACGGCCTGGCCACCTCTTTCGAGGCGCAGCAGATCAAGCGCAACGAGGCGCTGCTCTCGCTGATTCGCGCCCGCCTGCACGTGATTGCCAACCGGCGCGAAGACCGCCTGGTGTTCGACTTGCAGACCGCCGTGGCTGCCAGCTTCGGCTACGAAAGCGAATCGCAGCGCAAGTCCAGCGAGGCGCTGATGCGCCGCTACTACTGGGCGGCCAAGGCCGTGTCGCAGCTCAACCAGATCCTGCTGCTCAACATCTCCGAGCGCCTGCAGCCCAGCGACGAGCAGCACACGCCGATCAACGAGCGCTTCTACGAGCGCGCCGGCCTCATCGAGATCGCGAGCGACGACCTCTACGAGCGCGAGCCGCATGCGGTGCTCGAGACCTTCCTGCTCTACCAGAAGACCATCGGCGTGAAGGGCCTGTCGGCGCGCACGCTGCGGGCGCTCTACAACGCGCGCCATGTGATGGACAGCAAGTTCCGCAACGACCCGGTCAACCACGAGACCTTCATGCGGATCCTGCTGCAGCCCTACGGCATCACGCATGCCTTCCGGCTGATGAACCAGACCTCGGTGCTCGGGCGCTACCTTCGCGTATTCCGCAGCATCGTGGGGCAGATGCAGCACGACCTGTTCCACGTGTACACAGTGGACCAGCACATCCTGATGGTGCTGCGCAACGTGCGGCGCTTCTTCATTGCCGAGCATGCGCACGAGTACCCGTTCTGCTCGCAGCTCGCGGCCGGCTGGGACAAGCCCTGGATCCTGTACGTGGCGGCCCTCTTCCACGACATCGCCAAGGGCCGCGGCGGCGACCATTCGACGCTCGGTGCGCGCGACGTGCAGCGCTTCTGCAAGCAGCACGGCATCGCGCGCGAAGACTCCAAGCTCATCGAATTCCTCGTGTCCGAGCACCTGGTGATGAGCCAGGTGGCCCAGAAGCAGGACCTGAGCGACCCCGAGGTGATCGGCGCCTTCGCCAAGCGCGTGGGCAACGAGCGCTACCTCACCGCGCTGTATCTGCTCACCATCGCCGACATCCGCGGCACCTCGCCGCGCGTATGGAATGCATGGAAAGGCAAGCTGCTCGAAGACCTGTACCGCTACACGCTGCGCGCCCTCGGCGGACGCATGCCCGACCCGGACGCCGAAGTCGAATCGCGCAAGCGCGAGGCGTTGGTGCAGCTCGCCCTGCATGCCCAGCGCTTCGAGGCGCACAAGGCGCTCTGGGACACGCTCGACGTCGGCTATTTCATGCGGCACGACGCCACCGAAATCGCCTGGCACGCCAAGCAGCTCTCGCGCTTCGTGCCGCCGCCGAACGTGCCGATCGACCCGAAGGCGCCGCCCATCGTGCGCGCGCACCTGTCGCCGGTGGGCGAAGGCCTGCAGGTGGTGGTCTACACGCCCGACCAGCCCGACCTGTTCGCGCGCATCTGCGGCTACTTCGACCAGTCGTCGTTCAGCATCCTGGATGCCAAGGTGCACACCACGAGCAACGGCTATGCGCTCGACACCTTCCAGGTCGTGACCACCTTCCTGCCCGACCACTACCGCGACCTCATCAGCATGGTGGAGTCGGGCCTCGCGCAGACGCTCACCGAAGCCGGCGCCCTGCCCCCGCCGAGCATGGGCCGGGTGTCGCGCCGGGTGCGGAGTTTCCCGATCAAGCCGCGCATCAGCCTCTTGCCCGACGACAAGGCGCAGCGCTGGCTGCTCAACATCTCGGCCAGCGACCGCGCGGGTCTTCTGTATTCGGTGGCGCGGGTGCTGGCGCGCCATCACCTCAATCTGCAGCTCGCCAAGGTCACGACCCTGGGCGAGCGGGTGGAAGACACCTTTCTGATCAGCGGCCCCGAGCTCCAGGGCCAGAAAACGCAGCTGGCCATCGAGAAGGACCTGATGGAAGCGCTGGCCTGAAAGCAGTCAACCGGGGTCGGCGTCGCCGCGTTTTCATCAACTTCTGCAAACAAAAAGATTCATTTTTGAGTCTTTGACCGTTCAGAATGGCCTTCATGGACCCCTTGCTGCTTCAGCTTTCCGACTCGGTTTCTTCCGCCAGGACCCTGGAGGATCTGACGCGTCCCATGCTCGAGATGCTCGAGGCCGTGAGCGGGCTGGAGTCGACCTATCTCACGATGATCGACCTGGACAAGGGCCTGCAGCACGTCCTGTATGCGCGCAACACAAGGCAGATGCAGATTCCCGAGGGCCTGAGCGTCCCCTGGGACGACACGCTTTGCAAGCGCGCCCTCGACGAGGGCCGCTCCTATACCGGCAACGTCGCCGAGTGCTGGGGCGATTCGGATGCGGCGCGCGACCTCGGCATCCAGACCTATGTCAGCATGCCCGTGCGCACCGACAGCAGCGGCCTCTACGGCACGCTGTGCGCGGCCAGCGCCGCGCAGGTGCCGCTGCCTCCGAATGCAGAGAACGTGCTGGGCCTGTTCGCCAAGCTCATCGGCCAGCATGTGGAGCGCGAGATGCTTTTCGCGCGCCTCACGCAGGCCAACTCCGAACTGGCCAGCCACGCCGCCACCGACATGCTCACCGGCCTGCCGAACCGCCGCTCGCTCGACGAGGCACTGGACCGCCTGCTCGCGCAGAGCCAGCGCAACGGCACCTGCGTCCTGGTGGCCTTCATCGACCTGGACGGCTTCAAGCAGATCAACGATGCGCACGGCCACGAGGTGGGCGACGAGTTCCTGCTCGCCATGGCCACCCGGCTCAAGGCAACGTTGCGCGCCGGCGACATGCTCGCGCGGCTGGGCGGCGACGAGTTCGTGGTGATCGGCGCCGGTCCCGCCTGCGACGCGGCAGGCGAGGCGCCGGCCGCCGCGGCCGAAGCGCTCGCCCAGCGAATCACGGCCGCGGCCACGGGTGAGTTTCAGCTGCCAGCGCTGGTCATCGACTACGGCGGTGCGAGCGTCGGGGCGGTGGCCGCCGATCCGCGCGTCACGTCGGCCCGCGACGCCCTGCGCCAGGCGGACGCCGCCATGTACGACATGAAGCGGGCGCGCCGCGCGCTCTCGCGGGAACGCAACCTGCACGCCTGAACGGCCCCGCCGGCCGCGGCTATACCCCGCGGCGGTCCGCCGGATCGGGCAACCTGAACGGCTTCGGCCGCTGCGCCCGACCTCAGGCCGGCCGTGTCCGTGCGGCCCCTATTGCAACAGCACGCTCACGCATCACCGATGCGCCGGCTGGGTACCCACACGTGCCGAAAAATTCTTCTCATCCTGAATCCAATCTCGCCGCAGCTACGTATGCGTCGCCAATGGTTTCCATTTTTAGAAACATTGTTTGACATGTGTTGTCGATCGTTATTTGGTCCAACACAATGCCCCGATATGGACATCGAAGAGAACGTTTTTCAGTACTACGAAGGTCGGGCATGCAGCGCCCAATGGCTGGCATTCAACCGGGGCATGGCGGCCGAATTGAGCGCCGGCTTGCCGCCTGAAGACATTCGGCAGCTTTTCTTCCGCATCGGCCAGCGGGTGGCCGAAGCCCTCCCCGTCGCGCCCTGCGAGACCCTGGCCGATCTGCAGTCGCAGTTCAATGCGCACTGGCACGGCATCGACTGGGGCTTCAGCAGCCTGCGCGAGGAGGCCGATTGCGTCGCCATCACCCACGCCTGCAGCCCCATCGCGATGGCCTTCGGTCCCGAAGCGACCGGCTGGAGCACCGGCTTCTTCGAAGGCGTCTACCAAGCCTGGTTCGATGCCCAGCGCATGCCCCCTTCGCTGCGCGTGATGGCGCTCGACGGCGGCGCGCCGGCGGGCCCGGTGGTCGAACTGCGTCTCGGCAGGAGTTCGCCATGAGCCGCGACGACCGCTCCGCCGAAGACGTCGCCGGCCTGTTTCGCAAGTTCGGCGGGGACGCACACAACTACAGGGAGTTCAGCGCACCCGAGGAGGACGCGCAGGCCGCCGGCAACTGGCCGCTGCTCTCGGGCGGGCCGATCGATCGCCCGCCGGTGGCACCGCCTGTGCCCGCCGCGGCGCCGGCCATTGCGCCGGTTGCGCCGGTTGCACCAGTTGCAACGACCGCGCCGGCCGTATCGGTTGCCCCGTTCGCACCCGTCGCGCCGTTGATCCCGGCAGCGACCGCCGCGACGCCATCCGCCCCCGCCCCGTCGGCAGGAGCCGCGCCCGGCGAACTGCAGGCGCTGTTCGCACGCCTCGCGCAGCCTCAGCGCCCCGCAGCGGCGCCGGGCCCCATGTCACGCTGGCGACGGCCGACGTGACGATGGTTGTCGTTCCTGTCATTTCCTCCAAGGGCGGCGTCGGCAAGACAACGGTTGCCGCGAACCTGGCCACGACCCTCGCAGCACGAGGACGCCAGGTGCTGGCCATCGACCTCGATCCGCAGAATGCGCTGCGCTTCCATCTGGCGAACGATCCGCGCGGCTGCGAAGAAGGCCTGGTCGCCGCGGCGAGCGGCCAGTTGCCCTGGACGCAGGCGATGCGCCCCGCGCATGGCGGCGTGGTGCTCTTGCCCTTTGGCACGGTCGACGACGAGCGGCAGATCGGCTTCGAGCACGACCTCTCGCGCCATCCCGGCTGGCTGGCCGACACGCTCGCGCGCTTCGGGCTGCCGGCCGACATGCTGGTGGTCGTCGACACCCCGCCCGGCCCCACCGTCTACCTGCAGCAGGCCCTGCGCGCAGCCGACCTCTGCGTGATCGCGGTGCTGGCCGATGCGGGCTCGTTCGCCACGCTGCCGATCGTCGAGCGAATGGTCGACAAGTACTGCCGGTCCCGTGCGGATTACCGCGGCAGCGCCTATGTCATCAACCAGGTCGATCCCGGCCAGCGGCTGAACCACGACGTCCTGGCGGTGCTGCGCGCGCGCCTGCAGCCCGAGCTGCTGGGCGTGCTGCACCTGGACGCCTCGGTGTCCGAGGCGCTCGCCTCCGCCCTGCCGGTGCAGCGCTACGCACCCATGAGCCAGGCGGCCGAAGACGTCTCGGTGATCGCCGACCGGCTCCTCGCGCGCCTCGCAGCCCCCGCGCCTTCACCCTCATCCGCGCACGCCTCGCCGCTGCGCCAGGAAACGCCCCGATGAAAAGCAATACCGGCAACTCCGGGTACGTGCCCCGCGAAGCGCCCGGTTTCCTGCGCCTGTGGCCGGTGCGCCTGGCCGGCTGGCTCACCGCGCTGGCCGTGCTGCCGGCGCTGATCATCGCGCCGATGACCTTCGAGCAGCAGCTGGTGCTCTCGGTCGGCATCTTCGTGGCGGCGCTGGTGGCGAACCGCTTCCAGGGCCGCTTCGCCGGGCTGGTGATGATCGTGCTGTCGGTCGTCGTGTCCTCGCGCTACACCTACTGGCGGGTGACCGAGACGATGTACATGGACAACCCGCTGGACCTGGTGCTGGGCGCGGGCCTGCTGATGGCCGAGCTCTACGCCTTCGTGGTGCTGCTGCTGGGCTATGTGCAAACCGCCTGGCCGCTGGAGCGCAAGCCGGTGCCGCTGCCCGAAGACACGGCGCTGTGGCCGACCATCGACCTCTTCATTCCGACCTACAACGAGCCGATATCGGTGGTGCGGCCCACGGTGCTGGCGGCCCAGTCGATCGACTGGCCGCGCGACAAGATCAAGATCTTCGTGCTGGACGACGGCCGGCGCGAGGAATTCCGCGTGTTCTGCGAAGAGGTCGGCGTGACCCACGTCACGCGCGACAACAACCGCCATGCGAAGGCCGGCAACATCAATGCGGCGCTGAAGAACACCACCGGCGAGTTCGTCGCGATCTTCGATTGCGACCACATCCCGACGCGCTCGTTCATGCAGATCGCCATGGGCTGGTTCGGCCGCGACCCGAAGCTGGGCATGGTGCAGCTGCCCCACTATTTCTTCTCGCCCGACCCGTTCGAGCGCAACCTGGACACCTTCGGCACCGTGCCCAACGAAGGCGAGCTGTTCTACGGGCTCATCCAGGACGGCAACGACCTCTGGAACGCCACTTTCTTCTGCGGTTCGTGCGCGGTGCTCCGGCGCACCATCGTCGAGGAGGTCGGCGGCGTCGCGGTGGAAACCGTGACCGAAGACGCGCACACCGCCCTCAAGATGCATCGCCGCGGCTACAACACCGCTTATCTCGCGCTGCCGCAGGCGGCCGGCCTGGCCACCGAGAGCCTCTCGAGCCACGTGGGCCAGCGCATCCGCTGGGCGCGGGGCATGGCGCAGATCTTCCGCATCGACAACCCGCTCTTCGGTCGCGGGCTGCACTGGGCGCAGCGGCTGTGCTACCTGAATGCGATGCTGCATTTCCTGTATGGCCTGCCGCGCCTGATCTATCTCACCGCGCCGCTGGCCTACCTGTTCTTCGGTGCAAGCGTGATCCACGCCTCGGCCTCGATGATCTTTGCGTTCGCGCTGCCGCACATCCTGCATGCGAACCTCACCAACAGCCGCATCCAGGGACGCTTTCGCTACCTGCTGTGGAACGAGGTCTACGAGGCGGTGCTGGCCTGGTACATCTTCCGGCCCACGCTGGTGGCGCTGATCAACCCCAAGCTGGGCAGCTTCAACGTGACGGCCAAGGGCGGCCTGGTGCGCGAGGAGTTCTTCGACACCCTGATCGCCAAGCCCAGCCTGGTGCTGCTGCTGCTGAACTTCCTGGGCGTGGGCGCGGGCCTGTGGCGGCTGACCTGGGTCGATCCGCAGAACATCGCCACCGTGTGGCTCAACCTGGCGTGGACCTTCTACAACCTGATGATCCTGGGCGCCTGCGTGGCGGCGGCCAACGAGTCGCGCCAGGTGCGGGGCGCGCCCCGCGTGGCGCTGCAGGTGCCGGCCACCCTGTACTTCGCGGATGGGCATTCGGTGCGCTGCACCACGTCCGACTTCTCCGCCGGTGGCCTGGGCGTGGAGCTGCCGGCCGACATGCAGCTTGCGCAGGACGCGAACGTCGTGGTGGCGCTCTACCGCGGCGAAGCCGAGTCGCGCTTTGCCACCACCGTGCGTTTCAGCAAAGGGCGGCGCGTCGGCCTTCACTTCGCCCCGATGACCCTCGCCCAGGAACGCGCGCTGGTGCAATGCACGACGGCGCGCGCCGACATCTGGGCCGCGCGGTGGGGCATCCACCCGCGGCAGGGCATCCACCGGGTGCTCGGCCACATCGTGAGCATCAGCGGGACCGGCTTTCGCAACATGTTCTCCCATTACTACCGCGCCGCCACCTCCCGGCTGCGCCCCACCGCGGCTTCGTCGTCGAAGCCGCCCGTCGAAGCGAAGGAACCCGTGTGACGACCTCCCTGCAAGCGCCCGGCCGCGATGCACCTGCCCTGCGCCCGGCGCCGAACCGCGGAGCCACCGTGCTGGCGTTCGCCCTGGCCGCCGCAACAACGGGCGGCGCGTGGGCGCAGCCCCAGCTCCAACTTCAGCCCCAAACCCAGGCCCGGCCGGCCATTCCGGCGGCCGCCGCCGCACCCGGCGGTGCGGTCCGCGAACTCAACCTCACGCAGCTGGGCATCGACTACGCGGTGCAGCTGCGCGGCATCAGCGGCACCATCGGCATTCCGTTCAACGTGCGCGCCGACGAGCTGGTCACTGCCGCGTCGCTCAAGCTGAACTACGCCTACTCGCCTTCGCTCATTCCCGAGCTCTCGCACCTGAAGGTCACGGTCAACGACGTGCTCGTCGCCACGCTGCCGGTGAACCGCGCGGAGGCCGGCAAGCCGCAGACGCAGGACATCCCGATCGACCGGCGCCTGATCACCGAGTTCAACCGCATCAACGTCGAGTTGGTCGGGCACTACACGCGCGAATGCGAGGACCCGGCCCACACCAGCCTCTGGGCGCGCATCGACGCGTCGAGCACGCTCAAGCTGACGGTGTCGCCGCTCAAGCTCACCAACGACCTGGCCACGCTGCCGCAGCCCTTCTTCGACCGCCGCGACGTGCGGCGCGCCCGCATCCCCTTCGTGTTCGGGGGCGCCGAGTCGCCGCCGCTGCTCGAGGCGGCCGGCATCGTCTCCTCGTGGTTCGGGGCGCTGGCGGACTACCGCGGCGCCACTTTCCCGGTCACGCGAGGCGAGCTGCCCGCCGGGCATGCCGTGGTCTTCGTGCTGCCCGACACCCAGATCCCGAACCTTTCGCTGCCGTCCATCCAGGGGCCGGCGCTGGCGGTCGTGGACCATCCGCAGGACCCGGCCTCCAAGCTGCTGCTGGTGATGGGCCGCGATCCGGCCGAGCTGCGCACTGCCGCGGCCGCGCTGGCGCTGAACAGCCGCGCGTTCTCGGGCGATCGCAGCAGCATCGCCGCGTTCCAGGAACCGCCGCCGCGCAAGCCCTACGATGCGCCGCGCTGGGTGCCGAGCGACCGTCCGCTGCAACTGGGCGAGCTCACCGACGCCGCCGGGCTTTCGGTGTCGGGCTACACGCCCGACGTGGTGCGCGTGAACCTGCAGCTGCCGCCCGACCTTTTCACCTGGCGCAGCCGCGGCATTCCGCTCGACCTGCAATACCGCTACACGCCGCGCGTGCGGCCCGACCAGTCGACGCTCAACCTGAACGTCGACGACAACTTCATCGGCGCGCTGCCGCTGCGCTCGGCGAACCCGGCGGGCGACCGCTGGTGGAACCCGCTGGCCGTGAAGGTGATGCCCGACGGCACGGTGGCCGAGAACCGGCAGGTCATGCTGCCGCCGCTCGCGCTGGGCCCGCGCAGCCAGCTGCGCATGCACTACTACTTCGAGCCTTCGGGCGGACGCTGCCAGCCGCTGCTGGACAACGTGCGCGGCGCGATCGACCCGACCTCGAAGATCGACGTGTCGGGGTTCCCGCACTACATCGCGATGCCCGACCTGGCGGCCTACGCCAACGGCGGCTTCCCGTTCTCGCGCATGGCCGACCTCTCCGAAACCGCGGTCATCCTGCCGGACCAGGCCGATCCCGCGGACACCGAAACCTACCTGGGCCTGCTCGGCCAGATCGGGCATGCCACCGGCTACCCCGCGCTGCGCGTGAAGGTGGGCCGCGCCGCCGAGGTGTCGCAGTGGGCCGACAAGGACCTGCTGGTGATCGGCAACCTGCAGAACCAGCCGCTCTTCGCGCAATGGGCGGCGAAGATGCCGCTGCAGCGCAACGGCACTTCGCCGCAACTGAAGCTCGGCAGCTGGCTGGACACCGCCATCGACTTCGTCATCGGCGCGCGCAAGCGCGAAGACCTGGCCGGCGGCATGCAGATCGCGGTGAGCGAGGACGGCCGCGACGCGGTGCTCGCGGGCTTCGAATCGCCGCTGCGCAGCGGTCGCAGCGTGATCGCCGCCGTCACCAATCCGGCCTCGAAGGAAGCGCTGCTGAGCGCGCTGATGACGCCCGAGCGGCTCAAGCGCATCCAGGGCAGCATGGCCATCGTGCGCGACACGCAGGTGCACAGCGTGCTCGGCGAGGACACCTATTACGTCGGCCGCCTGCCGCCGATGGCCTGGCTGCAGTGGAACCTGTCGCGCAGCCCGCTGCTGCTCGCCGGGCTGGTGGTGGCGCTGGCCCTTCTGGGCGCGGCGGTGGCCTTCGCCAGCCTGCAATTGCGCGCACGGCGCCGCCTGCGTTGAAAGCGGTCCCCGCCATGCCAACCGCCGCATCGCCGCCATCCATCGACACGTGCATCGGCACGCGCATCGGCAGGCGGCCGCTGCTCGCCGCGGCGGCGCTGGGCTGGGCGGCGTCGCGCCCGGCCTTCGCGGCGCCGCCGGCCGCGGCGTGCCATCCGGCGTCCGACTGGGCCGCGTTCGCCGCGCGCCACATCCAGCGCGACGGGCGCGTGATCGACTTCAACACGCCGCAGCAGCAGTCGACCTCCGAGGGGCAGTCGTACAGCCTCTTCTTCGCGCTGGTCCACAACGACAAGCCGACCTTCGCGCGCGTGCTCGCCTGGACCGAAGCCAACCTCGCGCAGGGCAGCCTGGCCAGCAACCTGCCGGCCTGGCAATGGGGCAAGAAGCCCGACGGCGGATGGGGCGTGCTCGATGCGAATGCCGCCTCCGATGCCGACCTGTGGATCGCCTATGCGCTCATGGAAGCCGGCCGGCTCTGGAACGAGCCGCGCTACGCGAAGCTCGGGCGCAGCCTGCTGGCGCTGGTGGTGCGCGACGAAGTGGTGGCGCTCCCCGGGCTCGGCCGCATGCTGCTGCCCTGGCCCGCGTCGGTGGCGAGCGGTCCGGTCTGGCGACTCAACCCGAGCTACATGCCGCTGCAGTTGCTGCAGTACTTCCACCATGCCGATCCGCGCGGACCGTGGCGCGAAGTGGCGGACAACACCCTGCGCCTGCTCGACGCCGTCGCACTCAAGGGCTTCGCGCCCGACTGGTGCGGCTGGTCGCAGACGGCCAATGCCTTCGTCGCCGATCCCGAGAAGGGCACCGTCGGCAGCTACGACGCCATTCGCGTCTATCTCTGGGCCGGCATGCTGTCGCCCAGGGCGCCGGAACACAAGGCATTGATGCAGCGCCTGAACGGCCCGCGCCAACTGGTTGCGGAGCATCGCCCGATGCCCGAATCGGTGGACACCGCCACCGGTGCCGGGCGCGGCACCGGGCCGGTCGGTTTCGCCGGCGCGCTGCTGCCTTATCTGAAAGCGCAGGCTCTGCCCGATGTGCTGGCCACCGAGTCGGCCCGGCTCCCGGGCGGACGCGCCGAAATTCCATCGGCGGCGGCTACGGGCGCTCCGATGCCTCCGATGCCTTATTACGAGCAGGTGCTGTCGATCTTCGGACAGGCCTGGCTGGACGGCCGCTACGAATTCGATCGCAGCGGCCAGTTGCAAACCTCATGGAGACTGCTATGTCGACCCACCCGAGCGGCATGAAGCCGCTGTGTCCACCCTGGCTGCGACGCGGCCCGGGCCGCATTCCCGCCTCGCAGTGGATGGCATGCCTCGGCCTGCTTGCAGCCGTTTGCGCGAGCAATCCCGCGCGGGCACAGGCGGATGCCAGCGCCGCACTCGTCGAGCAGGGCAACTACTGGCAGACGCAGGGCCGCGCGGACCTCGCGGAAGAGAGCTGGCGCAAGCTGCTGCGGGTCGATCCGCAATCGGCCGATGCCATGTACGGCATGGCGCAGGTCGAGCTGTCGCGCGGCAATGCCGAGCCGGCGCGCAGCTGGATCTCGCGGCTGCGCGCCGCGCACCCGAACGACAGCCGCCTCGCGCGCCTGCAGCAGCAGGCCCAGCAACCCGGCCAGGGCAGCACGCTGCAACGCGCACGCGCGGCGGCGCGCGCGGGCCGCGGCGCGGAAGCGGTCGAGCTCTATCGCAGCCAGTTCGACAACCGCCCGCCGCCCGAGGCCCTGGCGCTGGAGTACTACCAGGTGCTGAGCAGCACGCCGCAAGGTGCCGACGAAGCGCGCAAGGGCATCGAGCAGCTGGTGAAGGACCATCCGGACAACGCCAACTACAAGCTCGCGCTCGCGCAACTGCGCACCTACAGCGAATCGACGCGGCGCGAAGGCATCCGCAGCCTGGTCGAGTTGGCCAGGCAACCCACCGTGGGCACGGCCGCGCGCACGAGCTGGCGCCAGGCGCTCATCTGGCTCGATGCGCGCGCGCCCGACATTCCGCTCTACCAGGACTACCTGGCAAGCAACCCGAACGACGCCGCGGTGTCGGCGCGCCTGGAGACGCTGACCTCCGGCAAGACCGCGGCCGCCGCCTCGCCCGGCGTGCCGCTCGGCGAAGGATTCCGGGCGCTGGACCGCGGCGACCCGGCCACCGCAGAGCAGCGCTTCCAGCAGGCGCTGCGCACCAAGGCCGACGATCCCGAGGCGCTCGGCGGCCTCGGCCTGGTGCGGCTGCGCCAGGAACGTTTCGGCGAAGCGCAGGAACTGCTGGAACGTGCCGCGCGCGGCTCCGGCGGCAGCAAATGGAATTCGGCGCTGCAGAGCGCCACCTACTGGAGCCTGGTCGGCCAGGCCCGCGCGGCGCGCGAGAAGAACGACGCGCGCGGCGCGCAGTCGCTGCTCGAACGCGCGGTGCGCATCGATCCGCGCGAGAGCGTCGGACAGGTCGCGCTGGCGGACCTGCGCGCCGCCGCCGGCGAGCTGCCGCAGGCCGAACAGGGCTACAAGCGCGTGCTCGAAAGCAAGCCCTCGGACACCCAGGCCTTGCGCGGCCTCATCGCCGTGTACGGTCGCCAGGGCCGCGCCGACGAAGCGCTCGCGCTGGCCCGGCAGCTCACGCCCGAACAGGCCAGCCAGCTCAGCGGACTGCGCGACATCCAGGTCGAGCAGGCGCGCGCCAAGGCCCGCCAGCAGGCCGATGCGGGCGATGCGCCCGGCGCGCAGCGCACGCTCGAGGATGCGATGCTCGCCGCGCCCGACAGCCCGTGGGTGCGGCTCGACCTTGCCAACATCTACCGCCGCCAGGGCCTGGTGGCCGAGGCGCGCGGCGTGATGGAGGGCCTCCTGATGTCGCAGCCCGACATGCCCGATGCGCTTTATGCAAGCGCCCTGCTCGCCTCCGAGAGCGGCGACGCGGCCGGCGGCATCCAGTACCTGGAGCGCATTCCCGCAGCCTCGCGGACGCGCGACATGGCGGCGCTGCAGCGCAGGCTCTGGGCGCAATCGCAGGCGCAGCGCGCGCAGGCGCTTGCCCGCCAGGGCCAGGTGGACGCGGCACGACAGGTGCTCGGCCAGGCCGAGGCGGCGCTCAGCAGCGACATGCCGGCCGAACTCTGGGGCCAACTGGCCGGCGCGTATGCGGAGATCGGCGATGCGCCCCGCGCGCTCGCCATGAGCCGGCAGCTGCTCGCGCGCAGCCCCAACCCGGGCATCGGCGACCGGCTGCTCTATGCGTCGGTGCTGCTCAAGACCAAGCAGGACGTGGAGCTCTCGGCGGTGCTGCGGCAGCTGCAGCCCGCGGGCATGACAGCCGCGCAGCGCAGCGACTTCGACAGCCTGCGCATCGCCTTCGCGCTGCGCCAGACCGATGCGCTGCGCGAGGCCGGCAACCTCGAGGCCGCCTACAACGCCATGGCGCCGGTGCTGGCCGAGCGGCCGGACGATCCGCGGGCAATGGCGGCGCTCGCGCGGCTCTACTCCGCCGCGCGCGACGAAACCCAGGCGCTCGCGCTCTACCAGCGCGTGCTGCAACGCAGCCCCACCGACCTGGACGCCCTGCTCGCCGCGGCCGCCAGCGCCAGCGCGCTGCGCCAGCACAGCGAGGCCGAGAACTACGTGATGGCCGCGCTGAAGCAGGCGCCCGACCAGTCGCGCGTGCTGGCCGCCGCCGGCCGCGTCTACCGGAATGCCGGCGACAGCCGCAAGGCGGAGCAGTACCTGCGCGCCGCGGTAGACGCCGACAGCCGCGTCGCGACTGGGTTCGCGCCCGGCGTTGCGCCGGGAGGGCTGCCCGCGGCGAATCCGTTCGCGGGCATGACGGGCGGTGCCCCGGGCACGGCCGCGCCCGGCGCTTACCCCAGCGCGGCCGGCAATCCTTTTGCGCAGGCGCGCATGCAGCCGGTGGTCTATGCGGCTGCACCGGCCTATGCACCGGCCTACCCCGCGGCGCCGCCCGCGTATCCGGCCTATCCCGCCGCCCCCGCGAACACGGGCTATCCCGTCGCGGGCGCGGCGCCAGGCGCGCTTCCCTGGGCCTCCGGTCCGGCACCGGCTCCGGCTGCGAACAGCAAGGGCCGGCGCACGGCGACGGCCACGGCTTCGTCGCGCAACGCCGCCGCCCGCAACACGCCGCAGGCTTCGGCCTATATCGCGCCGCCGGCAACGCAGCAATACCCCGTTGCCGGCATGCAGCCGGTCGCGCCGGTCTATGCGCAGGCGCCGCAGCCCGGGAGCTATCCGCAGGCGTATCCGCCCGCCTACCCGTACCCCCAGGCGGGCGCCGCCCCGCTGCCGGTTCCCGGTGCAGGCAACACCGGCTGGAACGCGCCGCTGCGCGCCGCGGCGCCCGCAGATCCGGTGGCCGCCGAACTGCGCGAGCTGCAGGCGCAGCGCTCCATCAGCCTGACCGCCGGCACCGTCTATCGCAATCGCGCCGGCGAAGCCGGGCTCAGCCAGCTCTCGGACTTCCAGATTCCCATCGAGGCGCGGTTCCCGGTCGGCGAAGGCAAGATCGTCGTGGGCGTCACGCCGACGGTGCTCGATGCCGGAACGCCCTCCGCCGACTACCCCACCGGCAGCCGCTTCGGCGGCGGCCCGGGCGCGGCGATCACCGGCCTGCAGAACGGCACCAGCGCCGGCCAGCAGAACGCCTCCGGCGTCGGGCTGAGCGTGGGCTACGAAGGCAAGAACTTCGGCGCGAGCATCGGCACCACGCCGCTCGGGTTTCCCGAGACCAACGTGGTGGGCAACGTGTCGTACGCGGGCTCGTTCGGCGACTCGTGGAACGCGAAGGTCGATGTGTCCCGCCGCGCGGTCACC
Organism: Variovorax paradoxus EPS; assembly: GCF_000184745.1. Taxonomy (NCBI): domain Bacteria; kingdom Pseudomonadati; phylum Pseudomonadota; class Betaproteobacteria; order Burkholderiales; family Comamonadaceae; genus Variovorax; species Variovorax paradoxus. Next base: position 3,460,140 of record NC_014931.1, read on the forward strand.
GACAGCCTGCTGTCGTTCGCCGGCGCCAAGGACCAGCGCACCAACGAGCGCTGGGGCGGCGTGGTCGCCACCGGCGTGCGCGGCGACCTGGGCTACGACGACGGCACCTACGGCGTCTACGGCTATGCCGCGATGCACGGCATCACCGGCAAGAACGTCGCGAGCAACAGCCGCTTCGAGACCGGCGGCGGCGCCTACCTGCACCTGGTCAACAACCCGAACTCCAAGCTCACGCTGGGCATGAACCTCGGGCTCATGGGCTACGACAAGAACCTGAGCTACTACACCTTCGGGCAAGGCGGCTACTTCAGCCCGCAGAGCTTCGTGAGCGTGGCCTTCCCGGTGGACTGGAGCGGACGCAGCGACCGCCTGTCGTGGCGCCTGAACGCCTCGCTGGGCGTGCAGTCGTTCACCCAGAAGGAGTCGCCCTACTTCCCGACCGACAGCCGGCGCGCGGGCGATGCGGGAAGCGCGGCCGCCTATGCCGCCTCGCTGGGGCTGAGCAGTGCGCCCTTCACCGGCATGTACCCGAAGACCTCGAAGACCGGCCTGGCCTACAACCTGGCCGCCATCCTCGAGTACCAGCTTGCCCCGAAGATGTTCCTCGGTGGCTCGATCGGGCTGAACAACGCGCAGAACTACCGCCAGCTCACGGGCGGCCTGTACATCCGCTACGTGTTCGACGGCGCGAGCTCGCTGGGCGTGCCGAGCGGCACCACGCTGCGCCCGCTGGTCTCGCCCTACACGCCGCTGCTTTGAGGCGGCGGCGCTGAAGGCGCGGAGCCCGGCGCGGTGGGCGCCGCCTGCGAGCCCTGGGGCGGCGCCTTGCGGCCCCACGGCGGCGCACGCTCGAACTCGGCGACCCAGCGCTGCATCAGATCGGCCGCCATCGGCTTGGCGATGCCGTAGCCCTGGGCCAGCGTGCAGCCCATGGCGAGCAAGGCCTCGCCGTGGGCCAGGGTCTCGACGCCTTCTGCCACCGCGGTGCGCCCGAGCGCCTTCAGCAGCAGCAGGATGCCCTGGACGATCGCGCGATCGGGCTCGCTGTCGAGCATTTCTCGGATGAAGGACTGGTCGATCTTGACCGACGACACCGGCAACTGGCGCAGGTAGGTGAGCGACGAATAGCCGGTGCCGAAGTCGTCGATGGCCACCGCCACGCCGAGCGCGCGGCAGGCCTCCACGAAGCGGGCGACCGTGGCGAACTGGCTGATCGCCGTGGTCTCCAGGATCTCCAGTTCCAGCGCGCCGGCGCCGAGCTTCGGATACTGCGCGAGCTGCTCGGTGAGCCGGTCGACGAAGTCGTGGCGCATCATGTGCAGCGGGCTCACATTGACGCTCACCGACATCCGAAGCCCCGCCTCGCGCCAGTCGTAGAGCTGCCGAAGCGCGGTGCCGATGACCCACTGGCCGACCTGCTCGGCGAGCATTTCATCCTCCAGCAGCGGCACGAAATGAATGGGCTGCAGCAGCCCGCGCTCCGGATGCCGCCAGCGGATGAGCGCCTCCGCGCCCACGACGACGCCGCGGCGCATGTCGACCTTGGGCTGGTATTCGAGAAAGAACTCGTCTTGCGCCAGCCCTTCCTGGATGCGCTGGCGCTGGCGCACGACCTGCGCGTCGGCCTTGGCCTGCGGCGCGTCGAAGTAATGCACCTTGCCGTCGGCTGCGCGCTTGGCGAAGAAGGCCGCATGCTGGGCATCGCGCAGCGCGATTTCGGGGGCCGGACCGGTGCTGTCCATCAGCCGCGCGCCAAGGCTGCCTCCAAGGTTCGCGGTGAGACCGCGCCATTCCCAAGGCTCGGCCAGCGCCAGGAGGATGCGCTCGAGCACCTCGTGGCATTGCGGAAACCCGAGCCCGGCGAAGACGGCGCCGAACTCGTCGCCGCCGATGCGCGCCATGACCGATTCGCGCGGCAGTTGGGCCTTGATCCGGCGAGCCGCCTCGACCAGCGCGGCATTGCCGCCGGCCATGCCCAGGCGTTGGTTCACTTCGGCGAAGCGGTCGAGGTCGATGTCGCAGACGATCGCCAGGCGCTTGCCCGCGCGCGCCCAATCGTCGATGAGCGGAGACAGAACCTCGTCGGGAGGAAGGCGCTTCAGCTCTTCGTCCGGCGGCGGGGAAACCTGAGCGTGCTTGTTCGGCAAGTGAATCGGGCTCCGGAAAATGCAGGCTGGTGTTTTCCGGATTCAGCCTGTCCGCTTCCCCGATGGCAAGGGATTTTTCGCCCGCCGCGTGTGCGGATCGAAAACCCTGGATTTTTTCCTACGACGAAAGAACTCCTGGCCGGCAGGCGACGGCCAGTTCCGGCCTAGCCGCAATAGGCGCCGACGATCCGGCCCGTGGGTTCGACCTGCAGGTTGAGGCGCGTGGGGTCTTGCGCAGTGCTCGCGGTTTCCGTCGCCGGCACGGTGCGGCCGGTCTTGGCGCCCGCACGCTGCATCATTTCCTGCAGCAGGGCCTGGGTCGCCTGCAAGCCGAGCCCGAAGCGAACGGCCGAGGCCTGGCAGGTTTCCGGCGGCGGCGCGAAGCTGGGCGGCTCGGGCACCTCCGAGGTCAGCGGACGGTCCTTGGGCGGGGCTTCGCAGCCCGCCACCAACAGGGCCACGACCGACAGGCATAACCAGCTTCGACCATTCTTCATGCGCATACTTTCTTGCTCCTTGAACTGGACGAAAGCTTAGTCGCCAAAAGCGACATGCCGTCTACAGGTTAATCCGGCCGAACACAAAGCATCAACTAATTCACGATCGTATCGGCGACGCCTTTTCGATGGCGTATCCTGAACGCGATGCATGCAGCCAAGGCCCGATGGGCACCCCCTTCATGACACAGCAGCCCGGCACCATTTTCCTGATCGACGTCGACAACACCCTGCTCGACAACGACGGCGTCGTCGGCGACTTGCGTGCCCACCTCGAAGAAGCCTTCGGCACCGAGAGCGCGAACCGCTACTGGACCGCCTTCGAGACATTGCGCAGCGAGCTCGGCTATGTCGATTACCTCGGTGCATTGCAGCGCTACCGGGCCGAGGAAAGCAAGCGCGGCATGAGCGATTCGCGGCTGCTGTTGATGTCGGGCTTTCTCATCGACTACCCGTTTGCCGACCGCCTCTACCCCGGCGCGCTCGATGCGCTGAAGCACCTGCGCCGCCACGGCCCGACGGTGATCCTGTCCGATGGCGACGTGGTGTTCCAGCCGCGCAAGGTGCAGCGCTCGGGCCTGTGGGATGCGGTCGAGGGCCGCGTGCTGATCTACGTGCACAAGGAGCAGATGCTCGACACCATCGAGGAGTGCCACCCCGCGGCGCATTACGTGATGGTCGACGACAAGCTGCGCCTGCTCTCGGCCATGAAGGCGATCTGGGGGCCGCGGCTCACCACCGTCTTCGTGCGGCAAGGCCATTACGCGCTCGACGAACAGGCCATTGCCGCCTACGCGCCCGCCGACATCACCATCGAACGCATCGGCGACCTCATTCAAATCGACGACTGGGCACCCAAGACATGAGTCAAAAAACCAATCCCCTCGCGGGCAAACCCGCTCCCCTCGAACTGCTGGTGAACGTGCCGCGCCTGATCTCGGCGTACTACACGGGCCGGCCCGATCCATCGGTCCCCGCGCAGCGCGTGGCCTTCGGCACCTCGGGCCACCGCGGCTCGTCGTTCGACGACGCGTTCAACGAATGGCACGTGCTGGCGATCAGCCAGGCGATCTGCGACTACCGCAAGCAGAAAGGCATCGACGGCCCGCTGTTCCTCGGCATCGACACGCATGCGCTTTCCACGCCCGCCTTCAGCAGCGCCGTCGAAGTGCTGGCGGCCAACGGCGTCGAGCTGATGCTGTCAAAGGACGACGAGTACACGCCGACGCCCGCCGTGTCGCATGCGATCCTGGTCTACAACCGCGGCCGCACGACAGGGTTGGCCGACGGCATCGTCATCACGCCTTCGCACAATCCGCCCGAGAGCGGCGGCTTCAAGTACAACCCGCCGAACGGCGGCCCCGCCGGCACCGACATCACCTCCGCCGTCGAAGCTGCGGCCAACAAGATGCTGGCGAACGGGCTCGAAGGCGTGAAGCGCATGCCGCTCGCGCAGGCGCTGAAGGCTTCGACCACGCATCGGCACGACTACCTGAACACCTACGTCGAAGACCTCGCGCAGGTGCTCGACATGGACGCGATCCGCGGCGTGCAGATCGACCTCGGCGTCGACCCGCTCGGCGGCGCCGGCGTGCACTACTGGCCGGCCATCGCCGAGCGCTACAAGCTCGACCGTCTCACCGTTCTGAACCAGGAGGTCGACCCGACCTTCCGCTTCATGTCGCTCGACTGGGACGGCCGCATCCGCATGGACCCGTCGTCGCCCGACGCGATGCACAAGCTGATCGCGCTGAAGGACCGCTTCGGCATCGCCTTCGCCTGCGACACCGACCACGACCGCCATGGCGTCGTCACGCAGAGCGCGGGCCTGATGCAGCCGAACAGCTACCTCGCGGTGATGATCGACTACCTCTACACGCACCGCCCGCATTGGCCGGCGGGTGCGGCAGTCGGCAAGACGGTGGTGAGCAGCCAGATGATCGACCGCGTCACGGCCCGGCTCGGGCGGAAGCTCTACGAAGTGCCGGTGGGCTTCAAGTGGTTCGTCGATGGGCTCGTCGAGGGATCGCTGGGCTTCGGTGGCGAAGAAAGCGCCGGCGCCACCTTCCTGCGCCACGACGGCTCGGCGTGGACCACCGACAAGGATGGCATGGTGCCCGCCCTGCTTTCGGCCGAGATTGCCGCACGCACCGGGCGCAATCCGGGCGAACGCTATGCGGAGCTGACGCAGGCGCTCGGACAGCCGGTGTCCGACCGCGTGGATGCGGCAGCGACGGTCGAGCAGAAGAAGAAGCTGTCGAACCTGTCGCCGCAGCAAGTCAGTTCGACCGAACTGGCGGGCGACAAGATCGAGGCCGTGCTGAGCCATGCGCCCGGCAACGGCGCGGCCATCGGCGGCGTGAAGGTCGTCACCGCCAACGGCTGGTTCGCGGCGCGGCCCTCGGGCACGGAGAACATCTACAAGGTCTACGGCGAGAGCTTCAAGGGTGCGGAGCACCTCGCGCGCATTCTTGAAGAGGCGCAGCAGCTGGTGGACAAGGCGCTGTCGAGCTGAGGGAGAAGCAGCCGGCCATGGAAGCGCACGCGCTGCGATTGAACCCGGGCGATGACCTGCGCGGCGCGCTCGATGCGGCGCTCGAGGCGCGTGGCGCTGAAGCTGCTTTCGTGGTCTCCGGCATCGGCAGCCTCCGCGGTGCGCGCATCCGGTATGCCGGTGTGGAAAGCGCTGCGGTGCTCGATGGCGATCTTGAAATCCTCACGCTGTCCGGCACGCTTTCGCCGGATGGTGCTCATCTGCACATCAGCGTGTCGGATGCGGTGGGCCAGGTGCGCGGCGGGCATGTCGCACCGGGTTGCATCGTGCGCACCACCGCTGAAATCCTGATCGCCTGGCTGCCCGAATGGCGCTTCGCCCGCGAGCACGACCCGGCAACTGGCTACCCTGAACTGGTGCCGCGTCTCAAAGCCTGAGTCCGCGCCGATGCCTGTTCAGGTCGGCGCGCTCGCCAGCCTGCGCTCCAGCCACACGCTGTAGCGCGAGAGCCCGAAGCACAGCACCCAGTACACGGCGGCGATGAAGAGATAGCCCTCGAGGTAGAACGGCCGCCAGATCGGATCGCCGCCGAGCGCAAGGCCCAGCGCGCCGGTCAGCTCGAAGAGGCCCACGACGGTGACGAGTGAGGTGTCCTTCAGCGTGCCGACGACGCTGTTGGTCAGCGCCGGCACGACGAGGCGCAGCGCCTGCGGCAGCACGATGTCGCGCTGCACCGGCCAGCGCCCGAAGCCCAGCGCCATCGCCACCTCGGTCTGTCCGCGCGGCACGGCCTGCAGGCCGCCCCTGATGATCTCGGCCAGGTAGGCAGCGACGAACAGCGTGAGGCCCGCGAGCACGCGCACCAGCACGTCGGGCTGCCAGCCCGCCGGCCACAGCAGCGGCAGCAGGAACGAGGCCATGAACAGCACAGAGATCAGCGGCACGCCGCGCACCAGCTCGATGTAGCTCGCGCTCAGCGTGCGGACCACCGGCCAGCCCGAACGACGGCCCAGCGCGAGCAGCAGCGCGAGCGGAAAGGCCAGCGCCAGTCCGACCACCGCCAACCCGATGGTGAGCGGCAGGCCGCCCCAGCGGCTGGTCGGCACATGGCTCAGCCCCATGACGCCGCCGCGCATCAGCAACACGAACAGCACCAGCGCCACGACCCACAGCGGCACCAGCCACCAGCGCCAGCTGCGCGGCCACGCACTCAGCACGGTGACGGCGGAGAGCACGACCACTGCGATGGCGGGGCGCCATTGCTCTTCGTAAGGGAAGCGGCCGAACAGCATCGGCCGCCATTTCTCGGCCACCACGCCCCAGCAGGCGCCATGCTGCACCGCGCGGCAGGCCTCGGCATCGGCGCGAAACACCGCATGCACCACGGCCCATTCGAAGATATGAAAACCGATCCACGCGAGCACCGCGATCAGCAACACCGTCGCCAGCGCGCGCAGCGGCGAACCCCAGAGTTCGCTGCGCCAAGCAATCGGGCCTTGCGCAACATTCCTCATCGCCACCCCCGCAATGCGACGCGCGCGTTGTAGCGGTTCATGCCGAAGGAAATCACGAGCGACAGCAGCAGGTACACCGCCATGATGATCGCGATGCACTCGAAGGCTCGGCCGTTCGAGCCGATGGTGGTGTTGGCGACCGACACCAGCTCCGGATAGCCCACGGCCACCGCGAGCGACGAATTCTTGACGAGGCTGAGCAACTGGTTGGTGAGCGAGGGCACGATCACCCTCAGCGCCTGCGGCAGGATCACGATGCGCAGTTGCTGCACCGACGACAACCCCAGTGCCTGCCCCGCCAGCACCTGCCCCTGCGAGACCGAGAGGATGCCGGCCCGCACGATCTCCGCGACGAACGCGGCCGAATAGAACGACAGGCCCGCGACGATGGTCACGTACTCGGGGCTCAGCGCTGCGCCGCCGCTCACGCCGAAATCGCCGCGCTCGGGCCATTCGAAATGCGTCGGCCACCAGCCGCCCTCGCCCGCCACGGGCCAGGGCACGCTGAGCCCGCCTTTGCTGAGCCACACGCCCGGCAGCAGCCGCACGGGTTCGGTCGGATCAGGCAGCAGGTTCGCCATCGCGAAGGCCAGCATCAGCAATTGCACCAGCAGCGGCACGTTGCGCAGCAGTTCGACGTAGGCGGTGCAGATGCCGCGCATCAGCACGTGCGGCGCGAGCCGGCCGATGCCGATGAGCGTGCCGAGGACGACCGAGAAAATCGCTGCCGGCACCGCCGCCCGCACCGTGTTGACGAGGCCCGCGAGAAAAGCGCGCCAGAACGGCTGGCTGGCGTCGAAATCGAGCCAGCCCTCGCTGATCGAGAAGCCCGCGGGCTCGGTGAGAAAGTCGAAGCCGGATCGAACGCCGCGTGCGCGCAGCACGTCGAGCGCGTGATGCACCACCCAGAAGGCGCCGGCCACGACGGCCAGCACCAGCAGCGCCTGGACGGTCCAGGCCAGCCAGGCGCCGCGGCGCGAGGCCCCCCGGCTCATCGAACCGGTGGTGCGTAGATCAGGCCGCCCTTGCTCCACAAGTTGTTGGAGCCGCGCGGCAGCTTGAGCACCGACTTCGGTCCGACGTTGCGCTCGAACACCTCGCCGTAGTTGCCCACGGCCTTGATCGCGCGGAACGACCAGTCCTTGTCCAGGCCCAGCAGCTTGCCCAGGTCTTCACCAGTGCCGACCAGGCGCTGCTGCGCCGGGTCTTTGCTGCTGGCCTTGAGTTCGTCGGCGTTGGCCTGCGTGACGCCCGCTTCTTCCGCCTCGATGAGCGCGTTGGGCACCCACTTGGCGATGGCGAACCACTCGTCGTCGCCGCGGCGCACCAGCGGCGCGAGCGGTTCCTTGGAGATCAGCTCGGGCAGGATGATGTAGTCGTCGGGGTTCGGCGCTTCCTTGTTGCGCAGGCCCGCGAGCGCCGAAGCGTCGGTGGTAAAGGCCTGGCAGCGGCCCGAGAAGAAGGCCTTGAACGAGGCTTCGAAGCTCTCGAAGACGACGGTCTTCACCGGGATGTTCTGCGCGCGGAAGTAGTCGGAGACGTTCTTCTCGTTGGTGGTGCCCGACTGCGTGCAGATGGTGGCGTTTTTAAGCTGCTTGGCGCTCGTCACCTTGAGCTTCTTCGGCACCAGGAAGCCCTGACCGTCGTAATAGGTGATGGTGGTGAAGTTGAAGCCGAGCGAGGCGTCGCGCGTGAGCGTCCAGGTGGTGTTGCGCGCGAGGATGTCGATCTCGCCGGCCTGCAGGGCCGAGAAGCGCTGCTGCGAATTGAGGGGCACGAAGTCGACCTTCTTCGCATCGCCGAGCACGGCCGCGGCAATGGCACGGCAGGTGTCGACATCCAGGCCCGACCAGTTGCCCTGCGTGTCAGGGGCGGAGAAGCCCGCCACGCCGTTGGTCACGCCGCACTTGACGGTGCCGCGTTGCTTGACCGCATCGAGCGTCTTGCCCGCAAAGGCCGGGGCGGCAGTGGCAAAGGCGACCAGGGATGCGGCGGCGATGAGCGCCGGGCGGAATCGATTTTTCATGGGGATGTTTCTCCTCAACAGACAACAAAAGCCAGTGTACGGGGCGTCGCGCGGCCGCGCCAAAGACGGGTCGGTTGGATGCATATGCCCTTTGCAGCGCCAATACCGCAATACCATACGGCCCTTTATCAACTCTCCCGAACAGGAATCACACAATGTTCAAGTCCGACGACACCGGCAAGCTCGTTCTGCGCCTCGCGCTGGGCATCCTCATCCTGCTGCACGGCGTGTCCAAAGTCACCAAGGGCGTCGATGGCATCGGCGGCATGCTGGCCTCGCACGGCCTGCCGGCGTTCCTGGCGTACGGGGTCTATGTCGGTGAGATCCTCGCGCCCGCGCTGCTGATCGTCGGCCTGTTCACGCGACCGGCCGCGGTGATCGTGGCGATCAACATGCTGGTGGCGATCTGGCTGGTGCACCGCAAGGACCTCGGCGCGATCAACGGCCAAGGCGGCTGGGCGCTGGAACTGCAGGGCATGTTCCTGTTCGCGGCGATCTCGCTGGCCTTCACGGGCGGCGGCCGCTTCGGCCTCAGCAACAAGTAAGCGCGACGGCTTAGGCTTCAGTCGTCATCGGCTGCATCGAGTCCCGGAAACAGGACCTCGGTGTAGCCGAAGCGCGAAAAGTCGCGCACCCGCATCGGGTACAGCTTGCCCAGCAGGTGATCGACTTCATGCTGCACCACGCGCGCATGAAAACCGCTGGCCACCCGGTCGATAGGGTCGCCGTACGGATCGAAGCCGGTATAGCGGATGTTGGCGAAGCGCGGCACCACGCCGCGCAGGCCCGGCACCGACAGACACCCTTCCCAGCCCTCTTCCTCGTCCTCGCCGATGGGCGTGATGACGGGGTTCAGCAGCACGGTGCGGGGCACTGGCGGCGCGTCGGGATAGCGGGGGTTGACGATGTCGGTGCCGAAGATCACGAGTTGCTGGTCCACGCCGATCTGCGGGGCCGCGAGGCCGGCGCCATTGACCGCATGCATGGTCTCGAACATGTCGCGCACCAGGAGGTGCAGTTCGTCGGTGTCGAAAGCGGCGACCGGCTGCGCGATGCGCAGGAGCCGGGGGTCGCCCATCTTGAGTATTTCGCGAATGGCCATCGCGGGATTATCGCGATGGCTTCGAGGCCGCGCTCAGGGGATGCCGCCGGGATTGTTCTTCGAGTCCGGCGAAGACCAAAGCCTTGCCGCGCCGCGCGGCTGCTGCGGGCGATACTGCGGCAGCGGCGACACGCCCGTGTTGCCCGTGGGCGGCACGATCGCTCCGCCGCCCGGTGGGCGGCCACCGCCGCCCCAGCCAGGACGCGGCCCGCCGGGGCGAACCGCCGGATAGCCGGGTCGAACGCCTGGGTAGCCTGGCCGGCCGTAATAGGGACGCCGGTCGTAGTAGCGGCCTCCATCGTAGTAGCCCCCGCCCTGGATGTAGACGGGTGCCGGCTGAACGACGACAGGATCCGAATAGTAAGGGTCCGAGTAGCCACCCGAGTAGTACGGATCGCCGGGAACCGCAACGCAGCCCGTCAGCAGCGCAACGCCACCGAGGGCAATGCTGGCACCAAGAACGCGAATTTTTTGCATGAGGGGCTCCTTGTTGGCCTTCAGTTGTCTTTCAACGCCAGGTTGTAGACCCTGTTGACTGCGCTCCGATGAAGCTAGGTAACGGCCGGTAAAGAGGCCGCCGGTGGCGCTCTCATTCCGTGATGCCGTTCTCGAGAATCTCCAGCATACGCGCCTCGTCGATCACCGCCACCCCGATTTCCCGGGCCTTGTCGAGCTTGCTGCCGGCTTCTTCGCCGGCCACGAGGTAATGGGTCTTCTTGCTGACGGAGCCGGCGACCTTGGCCCCGGCTGCCTCCAATTTATCCTTCGCCTCGTCGCGGCCCAGCGTAGGAAGGGTGCCGGTGATCACGAAGGTCAGGCCCGCCAAAGGCTTGGGCGCGCGAGCTGCGGGCTCGCCCTCTTCCCAGGTCAGCCCGCAGGCGCGCAGTTGCTCGACGACCTCGCGGTTGTGCGGCTGGTCGAAGAAGGTGCGAAGGCTCTGCGCCACCACCGGCCCCACGTCGTTGACCTCGAGCAGCTGCTGTTCGGTCGCGTCCATGATGGCGTCGAGCTTGCCGAAATGCTTGGCCAGGTCCTTCGCCGTGCTTTCGCCCACGTGCCGGATACCCAGCCCGAACAGGAAGCGCGGCAGCGTGGTTTTCTTGGACGCTTCGAGTGCGTCGACCAGATTCTTGGCTGACTTCTCGGCCATGCGGTCCAGCCCCGCGAGCGTGGTGAATCCGAGCTTGTAGAGATCGGGCAAGGTGCGGATGAGGTTGGCATCCACCAGTTGCTCGACCAGCCTGTCGCCCAGCCCGTCGACATCGACCGCGCGCCGCGCCGCGAAGTGCAGGATGGCCTCCTTGCGCTGCGCCGCGCAGAACAGCCCGCCGGTGCAGCGGTAATCGACCTCTTCCTCTTCGCGCACGGCTTCCGAGCCGCACACGGGGCACTTGTGAGGCATGGTGAAGACCGGGCCGCGTTCGCCCTCTGGCTTGGCGAGGCTCTCGGGCACCACGCCGACCACTTCGGGAATCACGTCTCCGGCACGCCGCACGATGACCGTGTCACCCACGCGCACGTCCTTGCGGCGGGCCTCGTCCTCGTTGTGCAGCGTGGCGTTGGTCACGGTCACGCCGCCGACGAACACCGGCGCGAGCTTGGCCACCGGCGTGAGCTTGCCGGTGCGGCCGACCTGGATCTCGATGCCGAGCACGTCGGTCAGCTGCTCCTGCGCCGGGTATTTATGTGCCACGGCCCAGCGCGGCTCGCGCGATACAAAGCCCAGTTGCCGCTGCAGTTCGATGCTGTCGACCTTGTAGACCACGCCGTCGATGTCGTAAGGCAAGGCATCGCGCTGCCGGCCGATGTTCTCGTGGAACGCGATCAGCTCGATGGCACCGGTCGCCCGCGCGGTCTGCGTGGCCACCGGAAAACCCCAGGCATGGAACTGCTGCAGCCAGTCGAACTGGGTCGGGCAATCCGGCCCGCCTTCTGCGGCCGGCGTGACTTCGCCCAGGCCGTACGCGAAGAAGCTCAGCGGCCGCGCCGCGGCAATCGCCGGATCGAGTTGCCGCACCGCGCCGGCCGCCGCATTGCGCGGATTCACGAAGATCTTCTCGTTCTTCTGGCCGGCCGCGATCTTCTCGCGCTGGCGTTCGTTGAGCGCGTCGAAATCGGCACGCTTCATGTAGACCTCGCCGCGCACCTCGACCACGGGCGGCGCCTTGCCGCTGAGCCGCAGCGGAATTTCGCGCACCGTGCGGATGTTCTGCGTGACGTCTTCGCCGACCTCGCCGTCGCCGCGCGTCGCCGCCTGCACCAGCACGCCGTCTTCGTAGCGCAGGTTCATGGCGAGGCCGTCGAACTTGAGCTCGCACACATATGACACCTGCGGACCGTCCTCGGCCAGGCCCAACTCCTTGCGCACACGCGCATCGAAGGCACTGGCGCCGCCCGGCGTGATGTCGGTCTCGGTACGGATCGACAGCATCGGCACCTTGTGGCGCACCTTGGTGAAACCGTCGAGCACCTTGCCGCCCACGCGCTGCGTCGGCGAATCGGGCGTGCGCAGCTCGGGAAATTCAGTCTCCAGGGCCTGCAGTCGCTGGAAGAGCTTGTCGTACTCGGCGTCGGGCAGCTCGGGCGCGTCGAGCACGTAATAGAGGTGGGCGTGCTTGTGAAGCTGTTCGCTCAGTGCGGCGGCTTCGCGTGCCGCTTCGTCGCGCGTCGTCATGTGGGTGTCTCCCGAAGGTCGGAGTTAGCTGAAGAGGCGCCGTGCGAGCGGTGAACCCGCCGCGAGATCACGTGCATCGAGCGTGTCGTAGAGCTGCTCGAGGTCGTTGCCGATGACGTCCATCGTCTCGTCGCGCAACAACTGACCGTCGCTGTCGGTCACGACACCGTCCATCTCGCGCGCGAGCGTGGCGGCGGCTTCGCGCATGCGGCGGAACGGCTCTTCGGCGCGATCGACCTGCGGCACGTCCAGGCTCAGGCTGAGTTCGCGGATGGCCGATTGCGCCGGATCGTCGGCCAGCGCTGCCTGCGTATCGAAGGCCAGCCCGAGGATCGGCGGCAAGCCGGCTTCACCGGTCGGCAGCACCATGCGCCCCGGGATGATGCCTGTCACGAAACCAAGCCGCGCGGCGTTCTGCTGCACGTAGCCCGGGCTCCAGGCCGCGTGCAGCGCACGTAGCACGAAGCCGAGCTGGGCGTCGTGCGCGCTCGCGAACTGGTCGAGCTCGCGGGCCCGCGCCACCTCGTCGAGCATCTCGGGAAATTCGGGCGAGCCGTTGACCGCATCGGCGAAAGCCTGTGCCTTGACCACGAATTCGGAGTATTCGATCTCGTTGAGCGCGCCCGTGCGGTTGGCCAGTTGCACGCCGACCTGGAACGCGCTGTAGCGCTGCCCGGCCACGGGCGGCTCCCATTGGCCCGTGTGCTCGTTGAGGCCTTCGATGGCGACCGGCTTACTGCCCGCACGCCGCGTCGGCGGCATGGCTGCGATGGCGGCGTCGCCCGAAGCGAGTCCGTCCAGCGACACCGGCGCGATCACGTCGATCAGCGGATCGAGCCCGCCGCGCCGCTCGCCGGTGGCGACCGGAACGCCGCTGGGCGCCGGCAGGTCGGGATCGAACAGCGGCTCGTGACGGTCTTGCGCCGATATCTGCTTCGGATCGACGTGCAGCATCGGCTCCACGCCGTCGCCCGACGACATCGAGCGCTCCACATCGGCCAGCGCGGTATCCACCGCATCGGGCTGGCGCGGCGCATTGCGGCGCGACATGAAGGTTTCGTAGCCGACGACGGCCGCGAGAACGAGGCCTCCAAGAATGGAGAGAGCGAGAGTGAGATTGCTCATGCGCGCCGCCAGCTCAAGCGGCCTCGACCATGGAGGCCGCGGCCTCCATGTCCACCGCGACGATGCGCGAAACGCCCTGCTCCTGCATCGTGACGCCGATCAACTGCTCGGCCATTTCCATGGCGATCTTGTTGTGGCTGATGAAGAGGAACTGGGTTTCGCGGCTCATGGCGGTCACGAGTTTGGCATAGCGTTCGGTGTTGGCGTCGTCCAGCGGCGCGTCCACTTCGTCCAGCAGGCAGAACGGTGCCGGGTTGAGCTGGAAGATCGCGAACACGAGCGCAATGGCCGTGAGCGCCTTCTCGCCGCCCGAGAGCAGGTGGATGGTCTGGTTCTTCTTGCCGGGCGGCTGCGCGAGCACCTGCACGCCGGCGTCGAGGATTTCGTCGCCCGTCATCACCAGCCGCGCATTGCCGCCGCCGAAGAGCTCGGGGAACATGCGGCTGAAGTGCTCGTTGACGATCTTGAAGGTGCCGCCGAGCAGGTCGCGCGTTTCGGCGTCGATCTTGCGGATCGCGTCTTCGAGCGTGCCGATGGCTTCGTTCAGGTCGGCCGACTGGGCATCGAGGAAGGTCTTGCGCTCGCTGGCAATCGCGAGTTCGTCAAGCGCGGCGAGGTTCACCGCGCCGAGTGCGACCACTTCGCGGTTGAGACGGTCGATTTCGCTCTGAAGTCCGGTCAGGCGCACCTTGTCGGTCTCGATGGATTGCGCAATGGCTTCGAGATCGGCGCCGGCATCTTCCAGCAACTGCTGGTATTGCTCGACACCCAGGCGCGCGGCCTGCTCCTTCAACTGGAATTCGGTGATGCGCTGGCGCAGCGGATCGAGTTCGCGCTCCAACTGCAGGCGGCGCTCGTCGCTGGCGCGCAGCTTGAGCGTGAGGTCGTCGTACTGGCTGCGGGCTGCACCGAGCGAGGTTTCGCGTTCGAGCTTGAGGGACAGCGCGTCCTGCAGGCCGGCCTGCGCAGCGGCGTCGGAGAGCCGGCTCAGCTCGGCGCGGGCGCGCTCGTCTTCGTCGGTGAGCGCCACGACCTGCTGCGATGCGGTCTCGATCGCGCGGTTCAACTCTGCACGACGGGCTTCGAGCGTGCGCTGCGAGAAGGTGGCTTCCTGCGCCTGCCGCTCCAGGCTGCGGTGCTGCTCGCGGCTGGCATTCAGCGCACGGCCGGCTTCGATGACGCGCTCGTCGAGCTGGGCGTGGCGCTCCTGGCTGTCGGCCAGTTGCATGTCGAGCTCTTCGAAGCGGCCTTCGGCGGCGATGCGCTTCTCTTGCAGTTCTTCGAGTTGCGCATCGACTTCGCCGAGGTCGGAGGCCAACTGCTGGCTGCGCGCACGCGTTTGCTCGGCGAGCTGGGTCATGCGCAGGGTTTCGACCTGCAATTCGTGGGCGCGCGACTGGGTGTCGGCGGCTTCGCGGCGTGCGGTCACGAGGCGTTGCGCTGCGTCGCCGTAGGCGGCTTCGGCGCGAATCAGCGCAGTGCGCGCCTCTTCGTTGATGAGGGTCTGAGCGCGGAGCTGGCGCTCCAGGTTTTCCATTTCCTGCTGGCGGGCCAGGAGGCCGGCCTGCTCAGAGTCGGGCGCGTAGAAGTTGACGCTGTGCGAGGACACGGCATGGCCGCTCTGCACGTAGATGACTTCGCCCGGCTGCAGCGTGGCGCGCTGCGCCAGTGCTTCTTCAAAGCTGGAGGCGGTGTAGCAGCCGTGGAGCCAGTCGTTCAGCAAGGCTTGCTGGCCGGCATCGTTCAGCCGCAGAAGGCTAGACAGCCGCGGCAGCGTCGCCACGCCCTGAGGCGCACCGGCCGATGGCGGGCTGTAGAACGCCAGCTTGGCCGGCGGCGCGTCATTGCCGAAGGCGCGGACCATGTCGAGCCGGCTGACTTCGAGCGCGCCCAGGCGCTCGCGCAATGCGGCTTCGAGCGCGCTTTCCCAGCCCTGCTCGATGTGAATGCGGCTCCACAGGCCCTGCAGGCCGTCGAGGCCATGCTTGGCGAGCCAGGGGGCCAGCTTGCCGTCGGTCTTGACCTTTTCCTGCAGCGCACGCAGCGCTTCGAGCCGCGCCGAGAACTCGGCGTGGCGCGCGCCTTCGGTGTTGACGGCCTGCTGCTTCGCGCGGCGGTCGTCGTCCAGTTGCGGCACGGCTTCCTGCAGCTCGTGCAGGCGGGCCTCGGCTTCGCTAGCGGTTTCCTGCGCGACGGCGAGCTGCTCCTGCATGTCGAGCAGACGCGCCTCGTCGGGCGCGGCCAGCGCGTTCTGGTCGGCGCGCAGGCGCTCGCTGCGCAGCGTGAGCTGTCGGCTCTGGTCTTCGATGTTGCGCTGGTCGGCGGCCAGAACCTGGATCTGCTGCTGCACCTGCGACACGGTCGTGCGCTGGCTGTTGGCTTCGTTCTGGGCGCGCTGCACGGCTTCTTCGAGCTCGGGCATGCGCGCGTCGTGTTCTTCGAGCTGTGCGGCCAAAAGGATGGCTTGCTCTTCGGCATCGACGCCCCTCCCGGCCAGCGTCTCGATCTCTGCTTCGGCTTCTTCACGGCGCGTGCCCCACTGGCCCATCTGCTCGCGCAGCTGCACGAGCCGCTGCTCGACGCGCTGGCGGCCTTCGACAACGAAGCGAATTTCGCCTTCGAGCCGGCCGACTTCGGCACTGGCCTCGTAGAGCTTGCCCTGCGCCTGGTTGACCTGGTCGCCGGCCGCGTAATGGGCCTGGCGCACGGTCTCGAGTTCGGCTTCGATGTGGCGCAAATCGGCGGTGCGCGATTCGAGGTCGTTGATCGCGCGCTCGGAATCGGACTTGATCTTGGCCTGGTCGGCATCGCTCTCGCTGCGCTTCAAGAACCACAGCTGGTGCTGCTTCTTCGTGGCTTCGCCCTGCAGCGTGTTGTACCGCGCAGCCACCTCGGCCTGCTTCTCGAGCTTCTCGAGGTTGGCATTGAGCTCGCGCAGGATGTCTTCGACGCGCGTCAAGTTCTCGCGCGTGTCGCCCAGGCGGTTTTCGGTCTCGCGGCGACGCTCCTTGTACTTGGAGACGCCGGCTGCTTCCTCGAGGAACAGACGCAGTTCCTCGGGCTTGGATTCGATGATCCGGCTGATCGTGCCCTGGCCGATGATGGCATAGGCGCGCGGGCCGAGGCCGGTGCCGAGGAACACGTCCTGCACGTCGCGGCGGCGCACCGGCTGGTTGTTGATGTAGTAGCTGCTGGTGCCGTCGCGCGTGAGCACGCGCCGCACCGCGATTTCGCCGAACTGGTTCCACTGGCCGCCGGCGCGGTGGTCGGCGTTGTCGAACACCAGCTCGACGCTCGAGCGGCTGGCCTGCTTGCGGGTGGTCGTGCCGTTGAAGATCACGTCCTGCATCGACTCGCCGCGCAGTTCGGAGGCGCGCGATTCGCCGAGCACCCAGCGCACCGCATCCATGATGTTCGACTTGCCGCAACCGTTGGGCCCGACCACGCCAACCAATTGGCCCGGCAGCAGGAAGTTGGTGGGTTCGGCGAACGACTTGAAGCCCGAAAGCTTGATGGAATTAAGACGCACGACTTGTCGGCCTGCCTTGGCGTTAACGCCAAGGTATTGATTTGTAAGGAAAATTGCACGGGCTCGCTGCTCGAAGCGAGCCGCCGCCCCAGCCGTGGATGATAACGTCAGGGCATGAGTGTTTCTCCGGTTTTACCCCTTGCGGCGCGGCGCACCTGCCTCTTGGCAGGCGCCGCGTCCTTGCTTGGCCTGGCGGGCTGTTCTTCGTTTCGGTCGACCGACCGCGCCGAGCCCTATGCCAACCAGGAATGGTTGCAGTCCGGCGCCAACCGCATCGCGAACCTCTCGCTGCGCGACAACCTGCAGTCGATCCGGCGCGTCCAGACCACGCTCTACCGGCGCAACCCGCGGGAGTGGCGCAAGTCGGCCGCGAGCATCGACGAAGCCATCCAGCGCACCTGGGACGCCATCCTCAAAGGCCCCGATCTGCCCGAGCTGCGCGGCGCCAACGGCATCGAGGCTATCCGTCTGGCTTTCGAGACCGGACCGCAGTCCTACCAAGGCGATCGCGTCGCCGCGCTGGTGGTCGGCTGGGCCGCGATGCTCAAGCAGGCCAACGGCGGCACCTGGGAGCAGACCATGATCGACGGCGTCGACGCCGAGAACAGCTACCGGGCCGCGCGCAATTTCGAGATCTCGCTCTGGCTGATTTCCTCCAAGACCGGCCCCGACGGCCAGCCACTGCTGCTGGCCACCGAGATCAGCGAGCGCGGCCGCAACCTCGTGGCCGACCGCGAGCTGTCGAAGGTGGTGGCCCGGCTCGACCTGCTTGCCGCGCAGGCCGACGAGAAGTACCGGCGCGCGGCACTCGATTTCGGCCAGAACTGGGTGATGGGCGTGGTCATGCCTTTGTTCACCCTGGTGCCCAAATAAGCTGGATAGCCGCGACACCGTCCAGGAAATATATTTCCCAAAATGGAGTTTCCGGTAATATCTTTTCCGTGAACAGACAAGAGCTCATCAACACCCTGGTCGCACGGCGCGATGCGTCAGGCCTCTCGACCGCCGAGATCGCGCTGCGCTCCGGGCTCACCGAGCGCTCGGTCCGCAATGCCCTGAGCCTTCAGGGCAATCCGCAAATGTCCTCCCTGCTCGCGCTGGTCGATGCGCTCGGGCTGGAACTGCAACTGGCGCCCAAGGGCTTCGGTGAAACCGCAGCCACCGATCCCGGCTATCGCCCTGTCGCCACCCGCGTGGGCCACGCGGTCGCGCAGGCGCCGGCCCCGCCGCCATACACCACCACCAACAACAAACGCCGCTCGCCATGAACGTCAAGATCCTGGAGATCTCGCTCGGCACACGGCGTTTCGGCAAGCTCTTCCAGTACGCCGACCTGTGCCGCTTCGTGGCGGAGCCCGAACTGATCGCCGCACCGCCGCAGGAGGTGCTCTCCCTCTCGATGGTGGCGAGCGACCCCGCCACGCAAGCCGCCCTCTGGGCCGACGTGAAGAACCCGCTCTTCAATGCCCAGGGCGGGCAGCTCCCGCGCTTCTTCCAGAACCTGCTGCCCGAGGGCGTGCTGCGCAGCCACATCGCGCAACTGCGCGGCTGCCGAGAAAACGATCACTTCGAACTGCTCGCGGCCTGCGGCGGCGACCTGCCCGGCGCGGTGAGCGCCAAGCCGGTGTCGGTGGACCGCGGCACGCTGCAGCGGCTCATCACCCAGGACCAGGACGCACTCGAAATGTCCGTGGTCGAACTGCCGATGCCGCAGGGCATCTCGGTGTCGGGCGTGCAACCGAAGCTGGGCCTGCGCCGCCAGGGCGGGCGCTACGTGGCGCGCACGCGGGCCGGCGCGAGCACGCGCGTGATCGCCAAGCTACCGGTGGCTGGGCGGCCGCACATGCCGCAGCTCGAAATGTTCTCGCTGCAGATGGCGGGCGCCGCGGGTGTCACGGTATGCGAGGCCGAATTGGCACCGCTCTCGGCCATCAAGGCCGAGCACAGCTACGCGCTGCCCGACGAGCCCGACTTCCTGGCCGTGACGCGCTTCGACCGCGACGGCGCGCGCCGCATCCACTTCGAGGACTTCGCGCAGGTGCTCGCCGTCGACCCGATGCACAAGTACAGCGCCAGCTACCTCGACATGGCGCTCGCGATGCAGGCGTTCCCGTCGCTGGGCGAAGACGCGGTGCTCGAACTCGTGCGCCGCCTCGCGGTGAACGATTTGCTCGGCAACCCCGACGCCCACCTGAAGAACTTCGGCGTGCTGTACGCCGACGGCATCGCGCCACGATTGGCGCCGGCCTACGACATCGTCGCGTACGCAGCGATCCAGGGCGTCGACGGCCATGCCCTGCCGCTGCTACCGAACGCAGGCGCCACGCCCAAGCGCACTGCCCTCTTCACGCCCGCCAATGTGCGCGCCTTCTGCTTCTCGACCGGCCTGCACGAACCGCTGGTGCGCCGCGTGGTCACTGACACGGCACGGCTCGCACGCAGTCTCTGGCCCGAAATGATCGACGCCTCGACGCTCCCCGCGCCGTGGAAAAAACGGCTGCAGCAACGCTTGCAGGCACACCCCTTGCTGCAAGGCATGGCCAAGCGCGGCAAGTAACAAACAGAAAAACACGCCCCCTAGAATGATTCAGCCCTTCACCCCTCAACCCATTCGAGGCAGCAGCAACTCATGAGCTCCATCAATTTCATCGGCGGCGAAAAAGGCGGTGTCGGCAAGTCGGTCACGGCGCGCGTCCTGGCCCAGTACTTCATCGACCGCAGCCGCCCTTTCACCGGCTTCGACACCGACCGTTCGCACAGCTCGTTCACCCGCTTCTACGAAGGCTTCGCCTCGCCCGTCGTGGTCGACAGCTACGAAGGACTCGACACGGTCGTGAACGGCTTCGAGAGCAATCCGAAGCAAAGCGTGATCGTCGACTTGGCGGCCCAGACGCTGGCCCCGCTATCGCGCTGGATCAAGGAATCGGATCTCTTCGATGTGTTCGCCGAAATCGGCGTGACCGTCAATTTCTGGCACGTGCTCGACGACGGCAAGGACTCGACCGACCTCCTCGGCACGCTGATCGACACCTTCGGGAACCGGCCGAACTACATCGTGGTGCAGAACTACGGGCGCGGCAGCGATTTCGGGATGTTGCTGGCCTCGCAGTCGCTCTCCAAGGCGAATGCGAACGGTGCGCGGGTCATTGCATTGCCGCGCTTGCACGAAGCCAGCATGCGCAAGATCGATGCGCAGAACACGAGCTTCTGGAAAGCCGTGAACGATCGCGAAGGCGCGCACGCCCTGGGTCTGCTGGAACGCCAGCGCGTGAAGTCGTGGCTGGCTACGGCCTACGCCGCGTTCGACACGCTGCCGCTGTAACGCCCAGCCGCAGGCCTCAGATCATCCCGCCGTTGATCGAGATCACCTGCCCGGTGATGTAGGCCGCTTCGTCGCTGGCCAGGAACGACGCCAGCGCGGCCACTTCCTGCGGCGTTCCCGCCCGTTTCACCGGCACCATCTGGTTGATGACCGCGGGATCGAACACCGCATCCGCCATCGGCGACGTGATGATCCCCGGCGCGATCGCATTGACCGTCACGCCGCGCGACGCCACTTCGAGCGACAGCGCCTTGGTCGCGCTGTTGAGCGCGCCCTTGGCCGCGGCGTAGTTCACCTGCCCCCGGTTGCCCGTGATCGCCGACACCGACGAGATGTTCAGGATGCGCCCCCAGCGCGTGCGCATCATCGGCAGCAGCAACGGCTGCGTCACGCGGAAGAAGCCGTTGAGCGACACGTCGATCACCTTGTGCCACTGATCGGCGCGCATGCCCGGCAGCACCGCGTCGTCGTGCACGCCGGCGTTGTTGACGAGGATCTGGACCGGCCCGCCTTCCAGGATGCGCGTGCACGCGGCCGCCGAGGCCTCATCGCTGCGCAGGTCGAACACATGGCATTCCGCCTTGCCGCCCGCCGCCGTGATCGATGCGGCCAATTGCTCGACCGCTTCCGGCCGCGAGTTGGCATGCAGCAGCACCGTTGCGCCGTCCCGCGCAAATCGTTCGGCCATGGCCGCGCCGAGTGCGCCGCTGGCGCCCGTGATCAGTGCGCGTTTTCCTTCGAGACTCATGCTGCGGTGCTTTCTTGTGTTGCGAGCGGCGTGTTCAGGACCACCACGGCCCGCCCCTCGGCGAGCGTGCGGCCGTCGTCGGCGCTGACCGCGAATTCGTAGAGAACCTGTCGCTCGTCGCCCGACAGGCGCCGGGCCTGCACATGCAGTTCGCCCTCGACGTCGTCGAGCCGCGCGACGGCCAGCCGCACATTGCGCGCGCTCGCCAGAAAACCGGCCGAGGGCGTGCTGCCTTCAGCAGCCAGCAAACCGCCGTGCAGCGCCATGGCCTGCGCCGCGTATTCGATGGCGTTCGGAGCGAGCAATCCGCCGGTCGTGCGCAGCGGGTTGTCCAGCAGCCGGTGCGTGGTCGTGCTGCAGCGGATCACTTCCGTATCCCAGCCATCGAGCCGCTCCAGCAGGCACATGCTGCCGCTGTGCGGAATGCGCGCGGCGATGCCCGCGCGGTCGAGCGTCTGCGGTGCCGTCAAGCGGCGGCCTCCAGGTCGGCGACCAGCAGCACGTTGGCGAATGGCGTGCCTTCGCTCATCGGAATGCTTTGCACGCGGAAACCCAGGCGCTGCAGCAGCGCCGTCCATTCGGCGAGCGGACGGCCCCAGGTCGGCGAGACCTTGTGGCCGCGGATGCGCGTCACCGTGCGATCGACCCACTGGCTGATCGCGAAACCGCGGCGGCTCGACGCGTCGCCCACGCGCAGCAGCAGCCGCGCCTTCGGGTTGCCGCCGCGCCGGAGCGCATCGCGCACACGCGTCAGCACGCCCTCTTGCGCCGCGAGGTCCACGTAATGCAGCACGTCGAGGATCACGACCAGGTCGCAATCGGGCAAGGCGGCCGAGCACATGTCGGCGCACACCAGGCGCGGCGTCGGCTGCAAGTGGCCGACCGATGCCTCGGCGCGCGCCACGTCCTTGGGCATCAGTTCGATGCCGGTGTAGTCCGCGGCGGCCGGCGTGGCCGGCCATGAAGCAGGCCAGCGTCCTTGCTGCTGCATCGCGCTCATCGAGGCAAGCAGACTCACGAAGAGCCCTTGTCCGCAGCCGATGTCGACCACGCGCCGATGCTGCGCGTCGATCAGCCCGCGTTCGAGCAGGCCGCGAAACACCGGGTCGCGCCCCAGCTTGCCGCGTGCGAACTGCCAGGCGAAGGTGCCGCCCTTCTTGTAGGGAACGGTCGCGGCTTCGTGCAGTTCGCGCCATGCGTTGTCGGTCGACAGCGACGACATCACGGCACTCACAGCTTCATCCCTTCAGCCAGGGTCACGGCGCGCAATCCATCGGCGCGCAGGCGTTCGAGCAACAAGGGCAATACCTCCAGCAAAACGGGTTTTCCTTCGGCGGTGCGCGCGGCGTTGCCGTCGTGCAGCAACAGGATGTCGCGGGCCTGCAGGTTGCGGGCGAGGCGCGCCATCACCTTGGCGGGGTCGCCTTCGCGCGTGTCGAAACCGCGCCGCGTCCAGCTCACGAGCGAAAGGCCCAGGCGATGCAGCACGGGTTCGAGAAACGGATTGCGCAGCCCGGCGGGCGCGCGGAAACAGGTCGGGCGCTGGCCGGTGACCTCGGTCAGGATGTCCTGCGCCCGCGCGATCTCGCTAGCGAAGCCACGCGGTCCGAGGAACGAGAAGTTGTGCCGGTGCCGCGCCGTGTGGTTCTGGATGCTGTGGCCGCGCGCCACGATCTCGCGCGCCAGTTCCGGATGCGCCAGCACGCGCTCGGCGATGCAGAAGAAGGTGGCGCGCTGGCCGTGCGCGTCCAGCAAGTCGAGCACGCGAGGCGTGACTTCGGGCTCGGGCCCGTCGTCGATGGTGATCGCCACTTCGCGGCGAGCCGCCGCCGCTTCGGGCAGCTGTGTGACGTTGGGGCCCAGCAGGTTGCTGCGCGGCGTGAGGCCGGCGCCGGTGATCAGCGCGTGGTTTAGCACGATCGCGCCGACTGCCCACGGCCACGCGCCCGGCACCAGCACGCCCGCGCCGATGGCGGCCACATGCAAGGCCGCGCTGGCGCGCATGGCCGGCGGCCAGGGCCAGGATTCGGAAGCGGTGACGACTGCGGAAGACATGGCGGCGGATTTTCCCATCAGGTGCGCCGCACGGACGGCGCCACACGCCGGGCAAACGCCGCCGACAGCAGCAGCGCCAGCAACGCCCCCGGGGCCACCACACGACCGATCGACGATAGTGCCGGGATATCCGATATCGCGATTAAGCCAAATGACACCACCGTCGTGAGGTTCGCCAGCATCAGCGAGGCCAGCGTGTCTTCATCCGCCCGCCCTGTCGTGCGCAGTTGGTCGAAGAACAGCGCGTAGTTCGAACCCACCGCCACGATCAGCAGCAGCCCCACCAGATGGAGGATGCCGAGCGCAGCCTGCGCCAGCGCCATGCCGCCGAGCGTGAGCATCACCGCGAACACCAGCGGCTGGCACACGGCCAGCAGGCGGCGCCACGACCGCAGGTAGATGCCCAGCAGCACCACGACCGCCAGCGCGCCGAGCAGCACCTGTACGAAGGCTTCATGCAGATAGCGCTGGTACAGGCTCGCGAGTTCGCGGCCGACATCGACCACCTGCACGTCGGTCGTGCCCGCGAGCGCGGCTTCGAGCCGGCCCTGGTCGAATTTCGTTCCGGGGTGCAGCACCAGCAGCGTCGCCCACCCGCCGCCCGGACGCTGGTACATCAGCGTATTCAGCACCGAGCCGAGCGGTCCGCCAGCCAGGTCGGCGCGCTGCACGGGCGATTGCTTGCGCGCCGCCTCGATGTCGGCCAGGAACGGCCCGAGCCGCGAAGCCGGCAGCGGCAGGCCCTTCGTCGCTTCGGCCAGGCTGGTTTGCAGCGTGGCCGCGTCGGGCAGGCTCGCAATGCGCGCACGCTGCGTGGCCGCGCTGGGCAGCACGCGCGTGACGGCCTCGTAGCCGACGAGTTCGCCCGTGTCGACCAGCGCATCGAGCTTCGCCGCCGCCGCTTCGGTGTTCTGCAGCGCCGCCTGATCGTCGTCGCCGTAGGCCACGACCAGCACGCCGCCGTCGCTCGCGCCGATGTCGTTGCGCAGCATCTCGTCGAGCTGCTGGGCCGACTTGGGCACCGGGCTCATCGCGCCCAGGTCGGCGCGCCATAGGTGCCCGCCCTGCCACAGCACCAGCCCCAGCGCAGCCACGCCCAGCGCGGCCAGCGGCCAGCGCAGGCGCGGCAGGCCGCGCACCAGCATGCCGGCGAGCTGCGCCATGTACTTGCGCATGCCCATGCCGGTCGCGCCGTCGGGTGCGAGCATCGGCAGCACATAGCGCGTGGCCAGCGCGGCGGAGACCAGGCCGGCGATGGAGAACACGCCCAGTTGCGCCAATCCCGGAAAGCCCGAGAACACCAGCGCCGCGAAGCCGCACACCGACGTCAGCAACCCGAGCCGCACGGTGGGCCAGTTCAGGTCTCGCCAGCGCTGCCAGCCGGTGCCGGCCACGTTGGCGCCGCGCGCCTGGATCAGGTAATAGATGGCGTAGTCCACCGTCTCGCCGATCAGCGTGCTGCCGAAGCCCAGCGTGAGGCCGTGCACCGAACCGAACACCAGGCTCACGCTCGCGGTGCCGATCACCACGCCCGTCGCCACTGGCAGAAAGGCGATGAGCAGCGCGCGCGGCGAGGCGAAGGCCAGCAGCAGCAACACGCCCATCACGATGCCGCCGACGATCGCGAGATGAATGGCTTCGGTCTTGATCTTGTCGCGGCTCATCACCGAGAACACCGGCGGGCCGCTCAGCAGCAGCTTGGGCTTGGCCTCGCCCATCTCGCGCGTGGCGGCGTCGAAGGCCGCGTGCACCTTCGCGATGGCCACGGCCTGCGCGTCGAGGTCGCTGCCGGCGGCGCGGGTGGTGGCGATCATCAGCGCGCGGGGCGCGCTGCGCGACATCCACACGCCGTCTTCGCTGCGCGGCGAGCTCGCGGGCACCAGTTCCATGGCGATGCGCTGGGTCTCGCCGGTCGGGTCGCGGTCGAGAAAGGGCTTGATCACGTTGCCGGCCGGCGTGCCCAGCATCGACAGCGTCTCGTTGATCGCGTCGCGCAGGCCCTCGGCCGTGAAGTGCCCCGGCACGGCCGCGGGCGAGAGTTGATAGCGGTGCTGGAACACCCAGGTGCCCGCCTCGCTCCAGTCGCCGACGTCGCCGTTCTGGATCAGGTCGAAGAGCTGGCTCTCACGCATGACCTTCGCCGTGGCACGCGAGGCCGCGGCGCGCTGCTCGGCGCTGCCGCCCTCGATGCCCAGCATCAGCGTGCGCGAGGCGACGCCGCTTTGCAGTTGCTCGATCAGCACGCGCTGGCGCAGGTCCGGGCTCTTGGGCAGGAAGGCCGAGAGATCGGCGCCGATCTGCGTGCGCGCGATGACGACGGCACCGCACAGCAGCACCAGCAGCCACGCGATCAACACGACGGCCCTCTGCCGCCAGCCCGGCGGGCCGCCCGCCTGCGGCGCCGCATTCACGGTGGTCACGGTGTGGTGCGTCCGGCCGCGCCGGACGGGGCCGCGGGCGCGTTCGGCGAGATGGTCATGACCGAGCGATCACCGCCGATGAACTCCATCTCCAGCCCCAGCACGTCGCTCGCGCGGCCGCTGATGCGGATGCTGCGCACCTGCGCGGCCAGGCGGCTGTCCATGGGCGTGAGGTCGAGCGTCCACTTGCCCGGCGCGCCCGTCACCGTGCTCTTGAAATAGCGCTGCAGCGTGGCGCCGTCGCCGCTCAGCGTGCCGCGCATGGCTTCGACCAGGCCGAGCAGCTCGGGCATGCTGTCCAACGCCAGCGTGCGGTTGCGGCCACCGCGCGAGAGCGTGAGCGTGTTGCCGTCGACGGCCATGGTCTCCGCGCGCGGCGACAGCGTGCGGCGCACGAGCTTGTCGGGCGCCTCGAAGCTCAGCGTGCCGCTCGCGTCGAGCGGGCCTTCCAGGCCGTGCACGAAGCGTTGTTCGGTGAAGCGGGCCTCGCCGCTCTTCTGCTTGGCCAGGAGGCCCATCAACTCGGGCAGGTCGAACGCCCACGCCGGCGCGGCGCAGAAAGCCACCGCAAGCACCAATACCTTGCAAAGCCGGTCAAGCCGCATCTTCGAGCCAGAAATCATGAAAGTTGAACCAGTTGTACGGATAAGCGCGGCACAGCGCCTCCAGGCGTGCGACGTAGGCCTCGACCGCGGCGCGGATGCGCCGCTCGCGGTCCGCGGCGTCGACCGGCGGCTCGGCAAAGTCTGCGAGCGGATCGAACCGGACATCGTAACGAGCGCCGCCGCCATAGAGGCCGGCCATGAAGAACACCTTGCGGCGCAGCAGTGCTGCCAGGCGGAACGGCCCGTCGTTGAAGGAAGCCGGCTGGCCAAGGAACGGCAGCACGATGCTGTTGCCGCGGTGGTGCGAAGGCTGGTCTTCGCTGCCCGGCAGGGTGCGGTCGGCCAGCATGCCGCCCAGGCCGCCGTCGTCGAGCCAGTCGCGCAGCGCGAGCATCGAATTCGGCCGGCCGAGCGCGATCACGTGGGGCCGCATCTCGGGCACCGCGATGTGGTTGAGGATGGCCGTGATGCGCCGTGCGTTGTCGGGGTACATCAGCATCGCGAGGCGCAGGCCCTGCTGCTGCGTGCGGTGCTTGCAGGCACCCATCACCTCGAAGCTGCCCACGTGCGCACCGAGCAGAAAGGCGCCCCGCCCTTCGGCCGCTTCGGTTTCGAGCGGTTCGTTGCCTTCGATCGCGATCTTGAAAAGATCCATGCGGCCGCGGAGGAAATACACCCGGTCGAGCACCGTCGAGGAGAACGCGTGCAGCAGCCGGTAGCCGTCGATCCAGCCCGCGTGCGGGCCGATGGCCCGGAACAAATAGCGCTTGATCTGCCGGCGCGGCGCGGGCGCGAACAACAGGAAGTAAAGACTGATCGGCGGCAGCAGCAGCCGCGTGACGTGGCGACCGCACACCAGCGCCATGAAACAGATGCAGCGCAGCGCAAGCATGTTGCTGCGCTCGGGCGCCTGGGTCCAGCCGCCCTTCTGCGTGGTCTGCGCAGACTGGGCAGCCTCGTTGAGGGCGCGCGTTTCGGCGTCGGTGTGCTTCATCACGCGGACTCTTGCACGGCAGTCCAGCGGCCGGTGACAGCCACCACGCCGTCGCAGCGCACGTCGAAGCGCACGCCGCGGCCGGCACCGGCTTCCGGTTGCAGTTCGATGGAGAGCGTGCTGCCGGGCCGCACCGGCGCCAGGAACTTGGCCGCCGCGAGCGTCGGACTCACCCCAAGGCGCGCGACCAGCGCCGGTACGCGCTGGATCGCTTCCATGACCTCGGCCAGCACCAGCGCGCCGGGCAGCAGCGGCTGGCCGGGGAAATGGCCGGAGAAAGAAGGATGGTCGACGGGCACGGTGTGTGCGATCTTCACCGGCGTGTCGTCTTCCGCGAGCTGCGCCAGCGCGAATTCGCGCAGCGCCCGCACCGTGAGCTTGCCGGTGCCTTCGCGCGGGAAAGACTTCACCTGCACCACGCGCCGCGGCACGAACACCGGCTCCAGGCGCTGGCGCAGCGCGGCGATGATCTCGCTCGCCGCCAGCGTGGGCGCCACCACGAAGGCCACCGGACGCACGACGCCGTCGGCCACTTCGTCGGGCAGCCAGAACGCGCCGTCGTCCACGCCGGGAATGCTGTTCAGGTGGTAGTTCAGGTGCGCGAGCGAACTGCGCCGGCCGGCCACATGGATCAGGTCGTTGGCGCGGCCGAACAGGCGAAAGCGCCGGTCGTCCAGGAGCTCGAGCACGTCGGCCATGGGCGTCGGCTCGGGAATGAAGTCGCCCTCGAAGATGAAGCGCTCGGGCCCGTCGCCCTCGCCCGGCTCCGCACGCACGCGGATCTGGCCGAAGTTTTCCCAGATCTCGCTTTCGGTCGTGCGGCGCGTGGCGACCTGGCCCGACTCGGTGCTGCCGTAGATTTCGAGCAGCACCGCGCCCATGGCCTGCTCGGCCTGGAGCGCGAGCTGCGGCGACAGCGGCGCGGTGGCCGAGAGGATCAGGTCCACCGGCTGCAGTTCGATGCCCGACAGCAGCAGCGTCTTCAGATGGAACGGCGTGGTCACCAGCGCGCGCGGGCGCGGCACGGAGGCCAGCGTCTGCGCCACGTCGGCCGGGAAAAAGGGCCGTCCGCTTTCGAACATGGCACCGCCCAGCATCGCGAGCAACACCGACGATTCGAGGCCGTAGCTGTGCTGCACCGGCACGGTCGCGACCAGCGTCAGGCCTTCGAGCGACGGACGGCCGAGGACGCGGCTGAGCCGCTCGACCGCGACGGCCACGTCGCCCACCAGCGTGCGCCAGTTCTTGGCATGCGGCTGCGGCGCGCCGGTGGAGCCCGAGGTGAGCAGGCTGGCCGCGTGCATCGCGCCGTCGAATGCGGGCACCGTCGCGTCCGCGTCGCCTTCGAGGCTGGAGCGGTCCTCGATCAGCACGCGCTGCATGCCGGGCGTCTGCTGCTTCGTGTCGTCGGTGAGCGCGAAAAGGCGGGTGCCGTGGCTTTCGACCAGGCGCGCCAGCGTGTCGGGGCGCGCGTCGGGCGGCAGCAAGCTCGCGTGGCCGCGCATCAGCGCGGCACCCAGGCTCACCGCGAAGGCGTAGCGGTCGACGCACAGGTTGACTGCGGGGCCTTCGGCCGGCAGCACCGGCGCGAAGCGAGCCACGTCGGCCAGGAACTGGCGGGTGCTCACAGGCTCGCCTGCACGCCAGGCCAGAGGGGCGTCGGGGTCGCGGTCCGCGAGCAGGGGCAGGAAGGGGTTGTCTGTCGTCACGCGGGCTGCGCCTGTGTCACCGGGGGCCGGCGCCGTTGTCGATCGTCGAGGTGCCGTAGAAAGCACGCACCGCATCGACAAGCCGGGTGCGCTCGAACTCGGGATGCAGCCTGTAGCGCACCAGGTGCTCGCCGACGAACAACAGGGCCACCGACACCGGCGACAGCACATTGGCCAGCAGCGACCAGGCCGAGAACGGCATCGTCAGGTAGACCACGATCGACGACACGACCACGACCGCGAAATACACGGTCCAGACCTGCGTGAGATGTGTCGTGTAGGACAGCATGTGCCCCTTGAGCGGATGCACGCGCTGCGCGAACTGCGTGATCAGCGGCAGCCCGCGGCCGCGCAGCGTGGAGCCGAA
Organism: Variovorax paradoxus EPS; assembly: GCF_000184745.1. Taxonomy (NCBI): domain Bacteria; kingdom Pseudomonadati; phylum Pseudomonadota; class Betaproteobacteria; order Burkholderiales; family Comamonadaceae; genus Variovorax; species Variovorax paradoxus. Next base: position 3,489,468 of record NC_014931.1, read on the forward strand.
CCAGCCGCAGAGCGCGCCGTTGATGCCGACGTGCTGCAGCACATAGAGGCGGTTCGGATCGCCCGCTTCACCCAGGAAGACCAGCGAGAAGCCGCCGATGCCCAATGCCATTGCGGCCGCAAAGCCCCAGCGGCCGAACCAACTGGCGGCGAAACCCATGGCCGCAAGCCACAGCGGGCCGAGCAACACCACCACCGCCCACGGCTCGGTGGCGTGGAACAGGGTCATCCAGTGGGAAAGGCCGGCATAGGCCACTCCCACCATCAGCAGGAGTGCTATTCGCCATCGTGACATGGGATTCAGGGAGCGGCGCGGTGCTGGGCGACGTGCGTCGCGAGCGTGCGCAGCGACTGGAAGATCTGCTGGTTGCGTTCGTCGTCCGAACGCAGCTGGAAGCCATAGCGCCGCGAGACTTCGAGCGCGACTTCGAGGATGTCGATGGAGTCAAGGCCCAAACCTTCGCCGTACAGCGGCTCGGTGGGGACGATGTCCTCGGGCGCAACCTCGAGATTGAGGGCGTTCACGAGCAGCACGGCGAGTTCTTTTTCGATCGGCGACTGTTCTGACGCATCGCCAGTGGCGGGAATGGGGGGCTGAGCAGTCGATGACAAAAAAACCTCCTGAAAACTTTTTCCTGAACCTATCGTGCGGCCGTGGATTATAGGAGTGCGGCCCAGGGCCTGTTCACCCTGTGCGAGGGCCCTAGACTACCCGCTTCGATACGACCGGAGCCTCTCATGGCAGACCCCCTTCTGATCGCCCGCCACGACAGCATCGAGTGCGCCCTCCTCCCCAGTCTTGCCAACCGCCACGGTCTCATTACCGGTGCCACCGGCACCGGCAAGACAGTCACCCTCCAGACCATCGCCGAGAAGCTCTCCAGCATCGGCGTGCCGGTGTTCATGGCCGACGTCAAGGGCGACCTGACGGGCATCAGCCAGAAAGGCACCATCGGCGGCAAGCTGGCCGCCACGCTCAAGGAACGCGGCATCGACGTTCCCGAGCCCTCCGCCTGCCCCGTCACGCTGTGGGACGTGTTCGGCGAACAGGGCCACCCGGTGCGGGCCACCGTGTCCGACATGGGCCCGCTGCTGCTGGGCCGCATGCTCGACGTGAACGAAACCCAGGCCGGCGTGCTGAACCTGGTGTTCAAGATCGCCGACGACAACGGCATGCTGCTGCTCGACCTGAAGGACCTGCGCGCCATGCTGCAGTACGTGGGCGAGAACTCCAGCCAGTTCACCACCGAGTACGGCAACATCAGCGCCGCCAGCGTGGGCGCCATCCAGCGCGGCCTGCTGCAGATCGAGACCCAGGGCGGCGACAAGTTCTTCGGCGAGCCGATGCTCAACATCGCCGACTTCATGCAGACCGTGGGCGGCAAGGGCGTGGTCAACGTGCTGGCGGCCGACAAGCTGATGAATTCGCCGCGCCTGTACGCGACCTTCTTGCTGTGGATGCTGTCGGAGCTGTTCGAGCAGTTGCCCGAAATCGGCGATCCCGATCAGCCCAAGCTCGCCTTCTTCTTCGACGAGGCCCATCTGCTGTTCAACGAGGCACCCAAGGCGCTGGTCGAACGCATCGAACTCGTGGTGCGGCTCGTGCGCTCCAAGGGCGTGGGCGTGTATTTCGTCACCCAGAACCCGCTGGACATTCCCGACACGGTGCTGGCCCAGCTCGGCAACCGCGTGCAGCATGCGCTGCGCGCCTTCACCCCGCGCGACCAGAAGGCCGTGAAGGCGGCCGCCAGCACGATGCGCCAGAAGCCCGGCCTCGACATCGAGACCGCCATCACCGAACTCGCCGTCGGCGAGGCGCTCGTGAGCTTCCTCGATGAAAAGGGCCGCCCGAGCGTGACCGAGCGCGTGTTCGTGCTGCCGCCGGGCAGCCAGCTCGGCCCGATCACGCCCGACCAGCGCAAGGCATTGATCGCCAACTCGCTCGTGGCCGGCGTGTACGAGAAAACCGTGGACCGCGAATCGGCCTACGAAAAGCTCAAGGGCCGCGCCGAGTCCGCACCCAATGCGCCCGCGGCCAAGGGGCCCGCCGGCGGGGCCGGCACCGAGGAAGCCGGCTCCGGCATGGGCGGCATGCTCAACGACATGATCTTCGGCAGCACCGGCCCGCGCGGCGGCAAGCGCGACGGCTTGGTGCAGACCATGGCCAAGTCGGCGGTGCGCACCATGGGCACGTCGGTGGGCAAGGAGATTTTGCGCGGCGTGCTCGGCGGGATCTTCGGCAGCAAGAAGCGCTGAAGCCCGCGGGCAGGCTTACCAGCGCAGCAGGCGCGGCCCCAGCGCAGCGCCGACCAGCACCGGCACGGCAATGCCGCTCACATACCAGACCGCCAGGAACGGTGCGGTGAGCTCCATGCAGTGCAGCGCGTAGATCGCTGCGCCGACACCGCCCCCAAGCGCACCTGCCGCGGCGCCCGCCAGCGCAGGCTGCGTGGGCGCGAGCCCCTTGAGCGCCACCAGCGTGGCCGCGAAAACCGGCAGCGCCATCAGCCCGATGCTGAGCGCGCAGATGCGCCACGACTGCCCCATGAGCGACGGCATCTTGTCCTCGGCCGGCAGGGTGAACCAGGCGATGGCAGCCAGTGCCCAGACGCCGAGCACCGGCAGCACCGCACCAAGCCAGGCATGCCGCACGGCAACACCCGGCCGCGCAAGCCGCTGCACCATCACGAAGCCGGCCGCCGCAATGCACAGCGGAAACAGCACCTTGACCCAGAACATCGGCCAGAACATGGCCTGCACCAGGTCGCGCCTGGGGCCGTACTCGGCGAACAGGATCACGAACGACAGCGGCATGCCGACCAGCAGCGCCAGCCACAGCCGCCGGCTCGTCGCGCGGCGCGGCACCGCGACGGGACCGTTCGCGAGCATCGCGACCAGGTCGTCGGTCTTCATGCGGCAGCGCTCCACTCATGGCCGAAGCGCGCGGCCAGCGCCTTGAGTCCGCGGTGGATGCCGACCTTCACCGCCGACTCCGACATGCCCGTGAGGCTCGCGGTCTCGGCGACCGAGAGGCCCTCGATCTTCACGTGCACGATCGGCAGGCGCTGGCGCTCGGGCAGCGTCTGGAGCAGGCCGCCGAGGTCGCGCCTCGCATCGCTGGCCTCGGTGGCCGACTCGGCGAACACGGCGAGGTCGTCGTCCAGCGGGTCATGGAGGTCTTCGCGGACCGACTTCGCGCGCAAGAGGTCGATCATCTTGTAGCGCGCAATGGCATGCACCCAGGCCGTCAGCGGCTGGTCGCTCTGGTAGGTGTGGCGCTGGTTGTGCATGGCGAGCAGGCATTCCTGGACAAGGTCTTCCACTTCATCGGGCCAGCCAAAGAGGCGCTTGCCCAGAAAGGCGCGCAGGTGCGCGCTGAGTTTCTGCAGGAATTCGCGGTAGGCGTTCGCGTCGCCATCGAGGCCCCGAAGGAACAGGCTCCGCAGCGCCGCTTCCGCGTCGCCCATCTGCATCCTGCTGCTTATAGGGGTTCGTGCCATCGGGCTGGCTGGTTACAGCCGGGTCGAAAAATAGTGCATTGGATTGTGCCGCGACACGCAAAGTGCCGGCGCCCGCAGGCCCTTCGCGCGCACCTTGGGCTAAGCTGCGCCGATGTTCCGCGGACTCGTCTCGCACCCCTGGGCCTACCCGGCGCTGGAGGTGGTGCACATCGTCGGCATCGCGCTGCTGTTCGGCGGGCTGCTGGTGTTCGAGTTGCGCGCGCTCGGCATGGGCCGCGAGCTGCCCGCACCGCTGCTGGCACGGCTCACGCTGCGCCCCGCGCTCGTCGGGTTCGGGCTGTGCGCGGCCACCGGCCTCACCATGTTCTCGGGCCAGCCGGACGAACTGCTCGCGAACAACGCCTTTCGCATCAAGATGCTCCTGATCGCCCTGGCCGGCGCCAATGCCGCGCTCTTTCATTTCCGCAGCGGCGTCGCGGCCATCGACCGCTTCGGCAAGGTGCAATGCCTTCTGTCCTTGGGGTTTTGGCTCGCTGTCATCATCTGCGGGCGCTGGATCGCCTACCTCTGAACCCTCTCTGAACCGACTGAACCGAAGGAGACCGAGATGATGCAAAGACGCCTCTTCACTGCCGCCTCGTTGGGCCTTGCCCTGCCCGCCTGGGCGCACCACGGATGGAGCAGCTTCGACCAGGAGCGGCCCCTCTACCTGGAGGGCCGCGCAACCAAGGTCCTGTGGCGCAACCCGCATGGCGAGCTGGAGCTCGAACTGCCCGACAACCCGGCGCTGCCCGCAGACCTGAAGCAACGCGCCTTGCCCAAGCAGACGACGTCCGTCGACGGCCCCGCGCTCCTGGCCAAGGCGCAATTGCCGACGCGGCGCGACCGCAAATGGCAGGTCGAGCTGGCGCCCCTCACGCGCCTGCAGGCCTGGGGCGTCGAAGAGATCAAGCCCGGCACCCAGGTGGGCGTGCTCGGCTTCACTTTCACCGGAGAGAAAGGCGATGCGGTGCTGCGCGCCGAATACCTGTTCGTCGGCGGCAAGGCCTACGGACTTCGCTCCTCGCCGGCCTGAACGTCGCCGCCGGGGCATGGTCCGCCCCGGCTTGCCAGCCGCACAACTGATCGGTACATTGCATTTTTTGAGGGCCTGCAATGTCCGTAGATAGCACCCAGATCCCTTCCGCACTCCCGGCCGGCACCACGCCCCTTTCGCCGCTCTCGCCGCTTTCTCCCGTCCCGCCGCTCGTACCGCTGCACCCCTCCTCGTCGACCGGCCACATCCGCCTGACCTCGCATGCCGGGGGCTTTGGCGCACTGCCCATCCAATGGGGCGCGGCCACCGCCACCGAGCGCGGCCCCGTCGTCGGCACGACCACCAAGCGCGCGCACCGCAACGTCATCGGCACGCACAGCGGCTCCTACAGCGTGTACCGCGCGCTCGCGGTGGCGTCGGGTGCCTTGAAGCGCGAGCACAAGGCCGACCTCACGAACACCGCTCCCACCGACGTGATCGGCCCTTACCCGCAATGGGGCGAGCCCGGCCGAATCGTCTCGCTCGACCCCTGGGGCGCGCTGGTGGCCGATGTGTTCTCCACCGAGCTGGCCGCGGGCTACGACATTCGCCCGACCATCGCGATCACCAAGGCACACGTGATCCTGCCCGAGGTGATCGAGGCGCTGCAGAGCGGCCGCTTGAAGGCCGACGGCCACTTCCTCACTTCCGGCGGTGCCGCGATGGTGACCAAGGCGGCCATCGAGCCGGTGTGGTATCTCCCCGAGGTGGCGCGCCGCTTCGGCTGCTCCGAGACCGACCTGCGCCGCACGCTCTTCGAGGAAACCGGCGGCATGTACCCCGAGCTCGTCACGCGCTCCGACCTGGAGGTGTTCCTGCCGCCCATCGGCGGGCAGACCATCTACATCTTCGGCAACCCGCGCGACCTGGCCAACCCGGAAGTGGAACTCACCGCGCGCATCCACGACGAGTGCAACGGCTCGGACGTGTTCGGCTCCGACATCTGCACCTGCCGCCCCTACCTCACGCACGCGATCGAGGAATGCATCCAGGGCGCGCAGCGCGGCGGCGTGGGGCTCATCGCCTATTCGCGCAAGGAAGGCCGCGCGCTCGGCGAAGTGACCAAGTTCCTGGTCTACAACGCCCGCAAACGCCAAGTGGGCGGCGACACGGCCGACCAGTATTTCGCGCGCACCGAGTGCGTGGCCGGCGTGCAGGACATGCGCTTCCAGGAGCTGATGCCCGACGTCTTCCACTGGCTCGGCATCAAGAAAATCCATCGGCTCGTGTCGATGAGCAACATGAAGTTCGACGCGATCACCGGCTCGGGCATCGAGATCGGCGAGCGCGTGAACATTCCCGATGAACTGATCCCGGCGGACGCCCGCGTCGAGATGGACGCCAAGATGGCCGCCGGCTACTTCACGCCCGGCCCGGTGCCGGACGCCGAGGAACTCAAGAAGGCCAAGGGCCGGGGATTGAGCGAATGAGCAGCAGCAACAGCAACGACAGATTTACGAACATGCCTGCTGATGGTTCGGGCAGCCTCGCGCCCGGCGGTGAGGGCACGGTCGATCCGTCCATCGAATTCGCCGTGGACACGTCCCACCCGGCCGGCGCAGCCTCGCTGCTGCGCACCACGGCCGCCATCCGGGAGCGTGCGGCTGCGCTGCTGGCACGCGCGCGGCGCGGCGAATCGCAGTGGTTCCGCATCGGCAGCGACGACGCGCTCGAAGACGCGGCGCGCACCGTCGCCGAGGTCACGCGCGAGCGCTATCCTTGGGACACCATCCCGTATCACAGCCGCTGGCGCCACTTCGAGGCTGGCGGCATCGACCGGCTGAAGCAGCTGGACGAGCTGCTGGGCAAAGGCATCGACGCCCGGCAGCGCGCCCGCGCCCACATCGACCTCGTGCTGGTGAGCGTGCTGCTCGATGCCGGCGCCGGCGCCGACTGGCACTACACCGAGCCCGCCACCGGCGAGCGCTACACCCGCTCCGAAGGACTGGGCGTGGCGAGCTTCCACGCGTTCACGAGCGGGCTTTTCTCGTCCGACCCCGACCATCCGCTGCAGGCCGACGCGGCCGGCCTCAAGGGCCTCGTGACCGACCGGCTGGGCGACGCCTTCCAGGTGAGCGACGTCAATCCGCTGGTGGGCCTCGCGGGCCGTGCGATTCTCTTGCGCCGGCTCGGCGAGGCGATGAGCGAACAGCCCGAGACCTTCGGCGAAGACGGCCGGCCTGCCGGCATGTTCGATGCGCTGGTCGCGCCTTTCGGCGCCGCCTCGCCGCCCACGGCCGAGATCACCGCGCACCAGATCCTGTCGCTGCTGCTCGAATCGCTCTCGCGCATCTGGCCCTCGGCCAATGCGGTGGACAGCATCGCCATCGACGGCAGCGACAACACCGGCGGCATCCCCTCGGGCGACCCGGCGCTGGCGCTCGGCGACTGCTGGCGCCACAGCGCGGTGCGAGGCCCAGGCCTCACCAACGGCTGGATGCCGTTTCACAAGCTCTCGCAGTGGCTCACCTATTCGCTGCTCGAGCCTTTCGAATGGGCGGGCGTGAAGGTGCGCCAGCTCGATGCGCTCACCGCCCTGCCCGAGTACCGCAATGGCGGCCTCTTGATCGACAGCGGCGTGATCGTGCCGAAGGACCCGGCCTTCCTCACCCGCCGCTGGAAAGCGGGCGACGAATTCATCGTCGAATGGCGTGCTCTCACCGTGGCGCTGCTCGACGAGGTCGCGCCCCGCGTGCGCAAGGTGCTCGACCGCACCGAGGAAGAGCTGCCGCTCGCCTGCGTGCTCGAGGGCGGCACCTGGGCGGCGGGCCGTTCACTGGCACAGCGCTTGCGAGACGGAGCGCCACCGCTCCTGATCGAGAGCGACGGCACCGTCTTTTAGACTCGCGGGTTCACTTCAGCAGCAACGGCATAAAAAATCCAATGAGCAACGTCCACCTCGTCGACCACCCCCTCGTCCAGCACAAGCTCACGCTGATGCGCCGCAAGGACGCGTCCACCAACAGCTTCCGCCGGCTCCTCAATGAAATCAGCATGCTCATGGCCTACGAGGTCACGCGCGACATGCCGATGCAGGACATCGAGGTCGAGACCCCGCTGGAGACCATGCAGGCCAAGGTCATCGACGGCAAGAAGCTGGTGCTGGTGTCGATCCTGCGTGCCGGCACCGGCATCCTGGACGGCATGCTGACGGTGGTGCCCGGCGCGCGCGTCGGCCATATCGGCCTGTACCGCGACCCGAAGACGCTCACCGCCGTCGAGTACTACTTCAAGATGCCCGGCGAAATGGAGAACCGCGACGTGATCGTGGTCGACCCGATGCTGGCCACCGGCAACTCGGCGGTGGCTGCGGTCGAGCGGCTGAAGGAACTGAACCCGAAGTCGATCAAGTTCGTGTGCCTGCTGACCTGCCCCGAAGGCGTGGCGACGATGCAGAAGGCGCACCCGGATGTGCCGATCTACACGGCGGCGATCGACCGCGAACTCAACAGCCACGGCTACATCCTGCCCGGCCTCGGCGACGCGGGCGACCGCATCTTCGGTACGAAATAAAGCTCGCCCCCAGAAAAATAGGGCTCGCCCCCAGGCTGCGCGGCACTTCGTGTCCGCTTCTCCTTCCCCCTACCGGGGGCAACACCAGCGGCCCGGCAAAGCCGGTTCCGCGGTGTTTCGCGAAGGACCCGGCGGCCGGGTGGGCACGGAGGTTGCAGCACTTGAATTTTTTACGACCGAGGAGAAGACCGTGACAGCACGCCGTCAGTTGATCATTCGTTCCGTCGCCATCGCCGCGGCACTCGCGGCCGGTGCGCCGGGCATCGCGCTTGCGCAGGCCAAGCTCAAGGTGGCGGCGGTGTACACCGTGCCGTTCGAGCAGCAATGGGTGGGCCGCATCCACAAGGCGCTCAAGGCCGCCGAGGCACGCGGGGAGATCGAATACAAGGCCACCGAGAACGTGAGCAACGCCGACTACGAGCGCGTGATGCGCGAGTACGCGACCGGCGGCAACCAGCTGATTTTGGGCGAGGTGTTCGGCGTGGAAGCGGCGGCGCGCAAGGTCGCGAAGGACTTTCCCAAGGTCGCCTTTCTGATGGGCTCGTCGCTCAAGCCGCAGGCGCCTAACTTCAGCGTGTTCGACAACTACATCCAGGAGCCGGCGTACCTGAGCGGCATGGTGGCTGGCGGCATGACCAAGAGCAACCGCATCGGCATGGTCGGGGGCTTTCCGATTCCCGAAGTCAATCGCCTGATGAACGCCTTCATGGCGGGCGCCAAGGAAACGAACCCGAAGGTGGAGTTCAGCGTGAGCTTCATCAACAGCTGGTTCGACCCGCCCAAGGCCAAGGAAGCGGCCTTCGCGATGATCGACAAGGGGGCGGACGTGATGTACGCCGAGCGCTTCGGCGTCTCGGATGCCGCCAAGGAAAAAGGCAAGCTCGCCATCGGCAACGTGATCGACACGCAGAGCCAGTACCCCGACACGGTGGTCGCCTCGGCCCTGTGGAACTTCGAGCCCTCGGCCGACCGCGCAATCAAGCTCGTGAAGGAAGGCAAGTTCGCGGCAGAAGACTACGGCGTCTATTCGCAGATGAAGCACAAGGGCTCCGAGCTTGCGCCGCTCGGCACCTTCGAGAAGAAGGTGCCGGCCGACATCGTCGCGAAGGTGAAGGCCAGGCAGGCCGACATCCTCTCGGGCAAGTTCACTGTGAAGGTGGATGACGGCCAACCCAAGTCGACGGCAAAGTGAGCAAACGAATGACGACGATGCGCTGGCGCACCCTTCTCGCGGCCGGCGCGCTGGCCCTCGGGCTCTCGGGCTGCGTCGGTGTCTACAAGGGCACCGGCGTCAGCATCAACAGCAGCACCCGGCTGGACGACACGCCGCGCATCGCGGTGATCTCGGCCTTCGAACCCGAGCTCAAGCTGCTGCTCGCGCGCGTGCAGGGGCCTGCGAAGCACAGCGTGAACGGCGTCGAGTTCACCACCGGCACGCTCGAGGGCAAGCCGGTCGTGCTGTTCCTCTCGGGCATCAGCATGACGAACGCGACGATGAACACGCAACTCGTGCTCAACCGCTTTCGCGTGACGAGCATCGTGTTCAGCGGCATCGCGGGCGGGGTGAATCCGTCGCTGCATGTCGGCGACGTGACGGTGCCCGCGCAATGGGGGCAGTACCTCGAGGTGCTGATGGCACGCGAAACCGCGCCCGGCAAGTACACCGCGCCGCCCTTCATCAAGGACGCCACCTTCCCCAACTTCGGCATGGTGCATCCGCGCCCGGTCGAGGTCCGCTCGGCGGCCAAGCCGGAGATCGAGCGCAAGTTCTGGTTCGAGGTCGACCCGAAGATGCTCGAGGTGGCCCGCAGCATCCGCACCGTCGACCTGGCGAACTGCAGCGCCGGCAAGTGCCTCGCGCGAAAGCCGCAGCTGGTGATCGGCGGCAACGGCGTCTCGGGACAGGCCTTCATGGACAACAAGGCCTTCCGCGAATACACCTTCAAGACGTTCCAGGCCAACGTGCTCGACATGGAAACCGCCGCCGTAGGCATGGTGGCCTACAGCAACGGCGTGCCCTACATCGCCTTCCGCTCGCTCAGCGACCTCGCGGGCGGCGGCAGCGGCGAGAACGAGATGGGCACCTTCATGGGCATTGCGGCCGACAACTCGGCCAAGGTGATGCTGGCGTTCCTGGCTGCCTGGAAGTGACGGTGGCGCCCGTGCGCCTTGTGCTGCTGCCGGGCATGGATGGAACGGGCGATCTCTTCGGGCCACTGAAAGAGGCCATGGGACCGCAGGCTGTCATCGACATCGTGCGCTACCCCGGCCGGGAGCCGCTGGGCTACGGCGAGTTGGAGCCGCTGGTTCGCGCACAACTGCCGACGCAGACGCCCGTCGTGCTGCTCGGCGAATCCTTTTCCGGACCGCTGGCCATCTCGATCGCGGCGTCGCGCCCGCCCGGCCTTCTGGGACTGATCTTGTGCTGCAGCTTCGCGCGCCGGCCCGGACCCGGCCTTGCGCTGATGCGGGCAGGCCTGCTCGACCTGTCGATGCATCTGCTGCATTCGAAGTTGATGCGCGCGCCGATGCGGCACCTCCTGCTCGGGCGCTCCGCATCGCCGCACCTGTCGGACATGCTTGAAGACTCGCTCAGGAAGGTATCGGTCGCCGTCATGACCCGGCGCATGAAAGAGGTGCAGCGCGTGGATGTGCGCGACAAGCTGTCATTGGTGCGTGTGCCTGCGATGTATCTCCAGGCCCTGCAGGACCGCGTCGTGCCCGGGCGGGCGGCCACGGTCATCCAGCAACGGCTCTCGATGCTGCATATCGTGAAGATCGAAGGACCCCATGGGCTGCTGCAGGCTTCGCCCACCGCATCCGCCCGTGCCATCGAGAATTTCTGCCGCGACCTGCCATCCATTTCTCCATGACGCCCTCCACCGTCCTCCGCCTCCAAGGCATCACCAAGCGCTTCGGCAACCTCGTCGCGAACGACGCCATCTCGCTCGACCTGCAGGCCGGCGAAGTGCTCGCGCTCCTCGGCGAGAACGGCGCGGGCAAGTCGACGCTGATGTCCATCCTGTTCGGCCACTACGTCGCCGATGAAGGCGGCATCGAGGTGTTCGGCGCGCCGCTGCCGCCGGGCAACCCCAAGGCCGCGCTCGCCGCGGGCGTGGGCATGGTGCACCAGCACTTCACGCTGGCCGACAACCTGAGCGTGCTCGACAACGTGATGATGGGGACAGAGCCGCTGTGGCGCCCGGTCTCGCGCCGCGCCGCAGCGCGTGCCCGGCTGCTCGACGTGGCCCAGCGCTTCGGCCTGCCGGTGCAGCCCGACGCGAAGATCGGCAGCCTCTCGGTCGGCGAGCGGCAGCGGGTGGAAATCCTCAAGGCGCTGTATCGCGGCGCGCGCATCCTGATCCTGGACGAGCCGACCGCCGTGCTCACGCCGCACGAGAGCGAGGCGCTCTTCGCCACGCTCGCGCAGATGGTGGCGCAGGGCCTGTCGGTGATCTTCATCAGCCACAAGCTGGGCGAAGTGCTGCGCGTGTCGCACCGCATCGCGGTGCTGCGCGGCGGCAAGCTCGTGGCCGAGGCGCGCACCGCCGACACCACGCAAGCGCAGCTTGCGCTCTGGATGGTCGGCCATGCGGTCGAGGCGCCGCAGCGGCGTCCCGCGAAGTCAGTAGGCGATGCGGTCTGCGTGCTCGATCACGTGAGCACCGCATCGGCCAAGGACGGCGGGCAGGACCGGCTGCGCGAGGTGTCGCTGACGCTGCGCGCCGGTGAGATCACCGCCATCGCAGGCGTCTCGGGCAACGGGCAGGTCGCGCTGGCCGAACTACTGTGCGGCACGCGCCGCGCCGTCTCGGGCACGGCGCAGCTGATGGGCCGTGCGCTGCCGCCCTCGCCCGCCCGGCTGGTCCAGCGCGGCGTGGCTCGCATTCCCGAAGACCGGCATGCGGTCGGCGTGGTGGGCGATCTGCCGGTATGGGAGAACGCGGTCTCCGAGCGGTTGCGCAGCCCGGTGTTCTCGCGCTGGTCGGTGTTCGTGCGGCGTGCGGCTGCGCAGTTGCATGCGCGGCGCATCGAAAAGGCATTCGACGTGCGCGGCGCGGGCTTGATGGCGCCGGCGCGCTCGCTCTCCGGCGGGAACATGCAGAAGCTGATCCTGGGGCGCGCGCTGCTCGCGCCCGAACAGGTGGAAGACATCGACAACAAGAAATACCCGAACCGCGCCCCACGCCTGATCGTCGCGCACCAGCCGACCTGGGGCCTGGACATCGGCGCGGTCGCCTATGTGCAGCAGCAGCTCATCGCCGCGCGCGATGCCGGCGCGGCGGTGCTGGTGATTTCGGATGACCTCGACGAAGTGCTCACGCTCGGCGACCGCGTCGCGGTGATGCATGGCGGCCACCTCGGCGAAGCGCGGCCGGCCGCCGCGTGGACGCGCGAAGCCATCGGCCTCGCGATGGCCGGCGCCACCGGCGTCACGAAGGGCGCGCCATGATGCGGCTCGAACGACGCCACGAGACCTCGCGCGCCGCGCTGGTACTGGCACCCATCGGCGCGATCGTTTTCACCATGGTGGTGAGCGCACTGCTCGTGCTGTGGGCCGGCGCACCGGTCGGCCGCACCTACGCGCTGCTGCTGCAGGGCGGCTTCGGCTCGGTGTTCGCGTGGAGCGAGACGCTCACGCGCGCGATCCCGCTGATCCTCACCGGCCTGGCCGCGACGGTCGCCTTCAAGGCGCGGCTCTTCAACATCGGCGCGGAGGGGCAGCTCTTCGCAGGTGCCCTCGCCGCCGTGGCCGTGGGCGGCATGCACGGCGGCACGGGCTTCGAACTCTCGCCGTGGGTGCTTTTCCCGCTGATGATGCTTGCCGCCGCCGTGGCGGGCGCCCTGCTGCTGCTCGGCCCGGCGCTCATGAAGAACAAGCTCGGCGTCGACGAGGTGGTGACCACGCTCTTGATCAACTTCATCGTGCTGCTCGGCGTTTCCGCGCTGCTCGACGGGCCGATGAAAGACCCGACCGCCATGGGCTGGCCGCAAAGCGTGTCGCTGCAGTCCGACCTCGAACTGGGCAAGCTCATCGCCCAGACGCGCGTGCACACCGGGCTGCTCTGGGCCGTGTCGCTCGCAGTGATCGTGTGGGCGATCTTCAAGTACACGGTGCTGGGTTTCGACATCCGCGCGGTGGGCGCGAATGCGCGCGCCGCCGCGTTTGCCGGCGTGCCGGTCACGCGCACCGTGGTGATGGTCGCGCTGCTCTCCGGCGCTCTGGCCGGGCTGGCCGGCGCCATCGAGGTGGCGGGCCGCACGAGCTACGTCACGCTCGACATGTCGCCGGGCTACGGCTACACGGGCATCGTGATCGCGATGCTCGCGGGCCTGCACCCGCTGGGCGTGATCGCCGCGGGTGTGTTCGTGGCCGGCGTGCTGGTCGGCGCCGACACCATGAGCCGCGCGGTGGGCGTGCCGACCTACATTGCCGACGTGATCGTCGCGGCCTCGCTGATCGCGGTGCTGGTGGCGACGCTGCTGACGCAATACCGCGTGCGGATGACGAAATAAATGACCGACCTCCTAGACATCCTCGCCAACCCCGCCTTCTGGGTCGCGGTGCTGCGCATCGCCACGCCGCTGATCCTCGGCACGCTGGGCGTGCTGCTGTGCGAACGCGCGGGCGTGCTCAACCTGGGCATCGAAGGGATCATGGTCGCGGGCGCCTTCACCGGATGGCTTGCGGTGTATGCCGGTGCGCCGCTGTGGGTCGGCGTCGGCGTGGCGGCGCTCACGGGCATGGTGTTCGGTTTGCTTCATGCCTTTCTTACCGTGGGCCTTGCGCTCTCGCAGCACGTCTCGGGCCTCGGTATCACGCTGCTCGCGACCGCGCTGAGCTACTTCGGCTACCGCGTAAGCTTTCCGAAAGTGAACACGCCACCGACCATCACGCCCTTCGCGCCGATGGACTGGCTGCCCGTGCCGATCCTCAACGCGCAGACCGCGCTGACGCTGTTCGCGCTGCTGCTGGTCCCGGCGGTCGGCTGGGTGCTGTACCGCACGCCGCTCGGCCTCGCGCTGCGCATGGTCGGCGAGAACCCGCAGGCGGCCGAGAGCCAGGGCGTGTCGGTCGCGGCCACGCGCACCGGCGCCATCGTCGCGGGCTCGGCGCTGATGGGCATGGCGGGCTCGTTCCTCACGCTCTCGGCCTTCAACGCTTTCTTCTTCAACATGGTGAACGGCCGCGGCTGGATCTGCGTGGCACTGGTGGTGTTCGCCTCGTGGCGGCCCGGCAAGGCCCTGCTGGGTGCGCTGCTGTTCGCCTTCTTCGACGCGCTGCAACTGCGGCTGCAACAATCGGGCGACGCCGTGCTGCCCTACCAGCTCTACCTGATGCTGCCGTACCTGCTGTCGATCCTCGCGCTGGTGCTGGTGGCGCGCAAGGCGAGCTATCCGCAGGCGCTGATGAAGCCGTACCGCAAAGGGGAACGTTGAGATGATGAAGACGACCGCTGCAACCTTGCTAGCCGCACTGCTTGCGCTCGGCAGCACGGGGGCGCAGGCACTCGGCAGCGACTACAGCTACGACACCTTCAAGACGCCCAATGCGGTCAGTTGGGTGCAGCTGTGCGGCACCTGGGGGAAGGGCAAGACCCCCCAGGGCACCTACCGCGTGGTCCACGCGGACCAGTACGCGCAGTCGTTCCTCTATGTGCAGTGGATGGCGCGCGATGCCAACGGCGGTCTGCACGCCGAGCACACGGTGGCGATCGCCGAACTGGACAACGACCACGCCGAGATCGCACTCACCGACCTCACCTGCCGCGCCACGCCCCGCGGCATCGTGGTGACGGCGAAGGCGGCTTCCGGGCATGACGACAAGCTGCGGCGGGTGACGATCGAGGTCGGGCCTGCGGCGGGCCAGTACCGCTACAGGGCGCAGCGCACGCGTTGAAGTCGCGGCCCGCTGCCGCGGTTCCGATCGCCTATGGAACAGAAGGCGTCACCTCTCGCCGCAACCTTTGCATCAGCCGGGTGATTCCGCGCAGCGGCGCCGTGATGCGCCATGAACGCGATGCCTGCATCGCGGCGAGGTGTTCCTCGAGTTGCGCGTTGCGTATCGCCGTCTTGTCGAGTGCCCGTTTCAATGCGGTCCTGTCGAGGATTGCGTGGCTCGGGAACGCAATGCCAGTGGGCCTTGGGCCGGCATCGGCCCCATGCTCCGCTGCGCCATCGACCGCCAGTTCCTTGCCGATGCGCACCTTCGACGGCACGGCCGTGTGCACGTGTGCCCGCAAGGCCGCCTTGCGATCGAGCTTGCAGCCGAGGGTCGGGCGCAAGGCCTCGTAGAGATAGTCCGGATCTTCGATGAAGCGCGGAAAGTCGAGCAGCACGACCGGAATGTTCCGCTTCACGAGCGCATGCAGGAGTTCGTGAAAGCCGAGCGCGAGAAGCCTTGCCTGGTCGATCGGATTCAGCGAATAGACGATGCCGCCCTGCGTCGACGCCCAGGTCTCCCACTGCTTGCAGTCGTCGGGCAGGGCCGTGTTGCCGTGGCGCGCGCGCAGCTCGTTGACCGTGCGGCTGGTCGCGGCTTCGACGATGCTTCGCATGGGAATGACGACCGCGTCCACCACGATCCCCGGGTCGGCCAGCAGGCGCTCCACGAACTCGTACAGCCAGGGCGACTTGACCACGTAAGGCGCATCGGCATTGCCCACGAGCAGGTCTTCCAGGCCCGCGTTGGCGTCTTCGTCATAGCCGGGCCGCTGCTGGTGGGCGAGCTGCGTGTCCAGGCCGCATTCGGCCAGGTACTGCACCAGGAATGTGGTGCCGGCGCGGCCCGTCCCCGCAATGAGCAGATGATGACTCTTCATCGGCTCCCGTCGCGCAGGCTCCACGCGTCGAATGCGGACATCAGGCGGCTTGCAGCCTGAGCGACTTCGCAGCTCGAGGTGTCGATGACCAGGTCAGGCTGCAGCGGTGGCTCGTAGATGTCCGAGATACCGGTGAACTTGGCGACCTCGCCGCGGCGCGCACGCGCATACAGGCCCTTGACGTCGCGCTGCTCGCATGTCGCCAGGGAGGCGTGCACATGGACTTCGCGAAAGGCCGTGCCGACGATCTTGCGCGCCATTGCACGCTGCTCCCGCATCGGAGACACGGCCGCAACGATGACCGCGAGCCCCTGGTCGCTCAGCAGGCGGGCGACTTCGGCCATTCGCCGGATGTTCTCGCGGCGGTCCGCGTGGCCGAACCCGAGGCCCTGGCTCAAGCCGCGCCGAACGTCGTCACCGTCGAGGATGGCCACTGGCATGCCCTGCGCCATCGCGCGCTCGCGCAGGCTGTTGGCGATGGTGGACTTTCCGGCGCCCGACAGGCCCGTCAACCAGATGACGCATGATCCGGAACCCCGCGGTGTGTGCAGCGCTACCGAATTGGCGTCAATCCGCATGAAGTGATAAACAAGGGGTATCAAAACGTCCGAGGATAGGTAGCATCTTCTTGTGTTTTGTCTCCAGGGCGTAAAGATTTCTAAGTTGAAAATTAGGACGCCCCCGCTCTCCGAATACACCCCCACGCAGATCCTCCGATGCTGAATCTTCTGGTCACCAACGCCACCCTCCCCGACGGCCGCACCGGCATGTCGATCGCCGTACAGGACGGCCGCATCGCCGAGGTCACCGAAGGCCTGGATGCTCCAGCGCACGAGAAGCTCGATGCGCAAGGCCTGCTCCTCGCGCCCCACTTCGTCGACCCGCACTTCCACATGGACGCCACGCTGAGCTACGGCCTGCCGCGCGTCAACGAAAGCGGCACGCTGCTCGAAGGCATCGCGCTGTGGGGCGAGCTCAAGCCGCTGCTCACCGCAGATGCGCTGATCGAACGCGCACTGGCGTACTGCGACTGGGCCGTGGCCAAGGGTCTGCTGGCCATCCGCACGCATGTGGACACCAGCGATGCGAGCCTGCTCGCCGTCGATGCGCTGCTGGAGGTCAAGCGACAGGTCGCGCCCTACATCGACCTGCAGCTTGTCGCCTTTCCGCAGGACGGCGTGCTGCGCTCACGAGGCGGTGTCGAGAACCTCACGCGCGCGCTCGACAAGGGCGTGGACGTGGTCGGTGGCATTCCGCATTTCGAACGCACCATGGCCGACGGCGCCGCGAGCGTGAAGCTGCTGTGCGAGCTTGCCGCCGAGCGCGGCAAGTTGGTCGACATGCACTGCGACGAATCGGACGACCCGCTCTCGCGCCACATCGAGACGCTGGCCTTCGAGGCGCAGCGCCTGGGCCTGCAGGGCCGCGTGACCGGCTCGCACTGCACCTCGATGCATTCAATGGACAACTACTACGTGAGCAAACTGCTGCCGCTCATCGCACAAAGCGGCGTGGCGGTCATCGCCAATCCGCTCATCAACATCACGCTGCAAGGCCGCCACGATACATACCCCAAGCGCCGCGGCATGACGCGCGTGCCCGAGCTGATGGCCGCCGGCGTGAACGTCGCGTTCGGCCACGACTGCGTGATGGACCCCTGGTACGGCATGGGCTCGGGCGACATGCTCGAAGTGGCGCACATGGGCCTGCACGTCGGGCAGATGACGAGCCAGGCCGGCATCCGCCAGTGCTTCGAGGCGGTGACGACGAACGCCGCGCGCGTGATGCACCTGGAGGGCTACGGCATCGAAGCGGGCTGCGATGCGAGCTTCGTGCTGCTGCAGGCGCGCGATGCGGTCGAGGCGATCCGGCTGCGCGCGACGCGGCTCAAGGTGTTCCGCAAGGGCAAGCTGCTGGCGGAAACGCCGGCGGCCACGGCCACGCTGCATCTGCCGGGCCGGGCACAGGCCAGCAGCTGGATGATTTCCAAGGCATAGGACACGCGGGCCTGCGTGCGTCGGTTGGTAGAAAAGCCATCTCCGGAGAGAACGACATGAAAGTCCACGGCGCCTGCCATTGCGGCCGGATCACCTACGAGGCCGAAGTCGATCCCGACAAGGTCAGCCTGTGCAACTGCGCCGATTGCCAGGTGCTTTCGGGCACCGCCTACCGCGTCTCGGCGCCCGTGCCGGCCGAGAGCTTCCACCTGCTGACCGGCCAGCCGAAGGTCTACGTCAAGACCGCCGAAAGCGGCGCACGCCGCCGGCAGAGCTTCTGCGAGAACTGCGGAACGCCCATTGCATCGAGCCCGGACGTCGATCCGCCCGTCAGTTACTCGCTGCGCATCGGCAGCATGGCGGAGCGGGACCAGCTGCCACCGCGCAGGCAGCAGTGGTGCAGGTCGGCGCTCGGCTGGTCGCAGGACATCAGCGGCCTGCCGGCCAAGCCGACCCAGTAAGGCTCACCCTCGGCCAGCGCCTTCGAGGTCGCACCACATGTGCACCTTCGCGAGGAAGGCCCCGTCGAAGGCCATGGCCAACGGCTCGACGCCGAAGACCTGGAAACCGCAGCGCTCGTACAGCGTCTGTGCAGCCGCGTTGCCCTCGGTCACCGTGAGCTGCACCAAGCGCAGCCCGCCGTGTGCACGCGCATGATCGAGCACGGCCTGCACCAGCCGGCGGCCGAAGCCAGCGCGGCGCGCCGAGGCCATCACCGACATGCCGAACAGCGTGGCCTTGTGGCGCGCACGCTCACGGTCTTCGACACTCAGCCCGGCGGCGCCGACCAGCGTACCCTCGTCGTCGAACACGCCGTAGACCACGCTCGTCGCATCCGCCTCCGCGCCCAGGCGCTTCTCCCACCAGCCGAGCGGCAGGCCCTCGCGCTCGCCGACGGTGGAAGTGAAGGCGCTGGGATGCGTGGCATAGGCATCGAGCATCACGGCGCGGTAAGCCACAGCGTCCGCGGCGGTCAACCGGCGAACGACGTTGCGGTCTTTCACGGTGTTTTCTTCAGAAGCGGACACAGACGGATTGCCTTTCCTGCAGCACCGCCTCCTGGCCGAAGTTCTTGCGGTACGTGTCGATGATGCCGGCGATGGCCGCGTCATCCTTCGCACTGCGCGGATGCAGCAGCACCACCAGTTTCGAAGGTTCGCGCACCACGCCACCCGAGGCACCACGCCATTGGCCGACGGCGTCGAGCACGGTCAGGCCCTGCGGAAACGCGGGAGTCACGGCGGTGTCGAGAAAGCCGGCCCATTGCGCATCCGAGACCTGGCCGCCGGCAGGTATCGCCCGGCCGAAGAAGAGCGTGTCGCGCTCGAAGGCGTTGAAGCCGGTGTCGCAGGTCTTGCTGGCCCTCGACGCGGAAGGCAAAGCGCTGCAGCCCGCGAGCGCGGTCACCATGAGCGCGATCAGCGTCAGGCGGACACGGAAAGCAGCTCGTGCCATGAGTTCAGGCCTCAGGGGCGATCGCCTCGGCATATTCGTAGAGCGCGCCGAGGATCTCTTCGCCGCGTTCGTCCGCCGTTTCTGACAGCGCATCCACTTCGCTGAACAACTGCTCGATGGTGCGCGCCCCGCCCTCGCCGTGGAACAGGCGCGCCACGCGCAGCGCCTCCCAGCGTTCGGTCTCCTCAGGGGCCAGCGATTCGGGCCAGTTGCGAGCGCGGTAGCGGAACACGATCTCTTCGAGGCGGCCGTCGTCGAAACCGGTGCGGTCCTTGGCCAGCTCGCCGGCGGAAAGACCACGCAACTGATTCAGGCGCCGACGGTCGGCGTTGCCGACGAAGCCGCCGTAGAGGTCTTCATCGACATCTGGCGTGGCCTCCTTCGGCCGCGCGTACACCTGCGACCAGATCGCGCTCATGTCGGGCAGGTCGCGTGCGATGGCTGCGTGGCGCATGGCAGTGTCGAGGTCGATGCCCCAGCGCTCGGCCATCGGTGGTGCGAGCGTGCGCAGGTTGCCGACCACCATCGGCGACTTGTTGAGATGGATGCCCTTCACAGGCAGGCGCAGCACGCCTTCGGGCAGGTCGGCAGTGCGGGTGAAGAGCCGCAGGCGCAGCGTTTCGACATCGAGGTCGCGCAGCTCGCTCGGATCGTGGGCGAGGTCCCAGGCAAGCAATTCGTTCTTGTTGGTGGGGTGGCTCGCGAGCGGCCACATCACGGCGATACAGCCGCGCTCCACTGAGAACATGCCTGAGACATGCAGGAAGGGCTTCGCGGTTTCACGCATCGCGGGCAAGCCGAGTTCGCTCGCCACGCGATCCTTCTTGTGCAGGCCGAAAGCGAAATCGAACAGCTTGGGCTGCTTGTCGCGAATCAGCCGGGCCAGTGCGATGGTCGCGCGCACGTCGGAAAGCGCATCGTGCGCCGACTCGTGCAGCAGGCCGTTGGCGCGCGCGAGGTCTTCGAGCTTGAAGCTGGGCTTGCCGTCTTCCTTCTTCGGCCACTGGATGCCTTCGGGACGCAGCGCGTACGTGAGGCGCACCACATCGAGCAGGTCCCAGCGGCCGCAGTCGTTCTGCCACTCGCGCGCGTACGGATCGATCAGGTTGCGCCAGAAGAGAAAGCGCGTCACCTCGTCGTCGAAGCGGATCGTGTTGTAGCCCACGCCGATGGTGCCGGGCTGCGAGAACGCACGCTCGATCTGCGCGGCGAAATCGTGCTCGGGAATGCCGCGCTCCAGGCACACCTGGGGCGTGATGCCGGTGATGAGGCAGGCTTCGGGGCTGGGCAGGTAGTCCGGCGCGGGCTTGCAATAGATCATCAGCGGCTCGCCGATTTCGTTCAGCTCGGCATCGGTGCGGATGGCGGCGAACTGAGAGGGACGGTCACGACGCGGCACGGCGCCGAAGGTTTCGTAGTCGTGCCAGAGAAAGGTGTGGTTCATTCAGAGCAAGGGTGAAAACAAGCGCGCGATGGAATCGCCGAGGCGACGCCAGAAATTCTGTGGCCGGTTGGCGCGCACCGCGCCGGAACTGTGCAGATCGGTCTCGAACTGCGCCGCAAGCGGCTTGGTCAGTGCGGGGCCATAGACCACCGCGCTGACCTCGAAATTGAGCCGGAAGCTGCGGTTGTCGAAATTGGCGGTGCCGATCATCGCGCAATGGTCATCGACCACCAAGGTCTTGGAGTGCAGCATGCGCGCCTTGTACTCCCAGACCTTCACGCCCGCAGCGATCAGCTCGTCGAAGTACGAGCGTGCGGCGGCGCTCACGATGGCCGAGTCGCTGCGGCGCGGCACGAGCAGGCGCACGTCGACACCGCGCAACGCAGCGCTCGTGAGCGCCATCATCGCTGGCTCGCCGGGCACGAAGTAAGGCGTGGTGAGCCAGGCACGGTGCGTGGCCGAATGAATCGCCTCGACGTGCATGCGGTGGATGGGCTCGAGCATGTTGTCGGGGCCACTGGTCACGATCTGCACCGGGATGTCGCCGGCATCCAGTTGCGGCAGCATCGCCGCCATCGCGTCGTCCATGCCGCGCGGGTCTTCGCCGGTGGCATAGGTCCAGTCTTCGAGAAAGGTGGTCTGCAGCCAGCGCACCGCGCTACCCTCGATGCGCAGGTGCACGTCGTGGTACGCGTCGGGGTTGGTGCGCTTGTCTTCCTCGTCGGTGATGTTCACGCCGCCTGTGAAACCCACGCGGCCGTCGCACACCACGATCTTGCGGTGAGTGCGGTAGTTGGTCACCGGGCGCAGGCGCCGGCCGATCTTGGTGTCGTGGAACAGCGCGACCTTCACGCCCGCCTCGTGCAGCGGCGCCATGAACTGGCGGCCGATGCGCTTGGAGCCCAATGCATCGAGCAAGAGGCGGACGACGACGCCCTCTTTCGCGCGCTCGACAAGGAGGTCTCGCAGCGCGGTGCCGATCTTGTCGGGCTCGAAGATGTAGTACTCGAGGTGGATGTGGTTCTTCGCTGCGCGCACGGCCTCGAAGATCGCGTCGAAGGTGCGCGCACCGCCTGAGAGCAATTCAACATCGGACGCGCTCGACACCGGCAGCCCGCAGGCCGCGGTGCCCAGCCGCGCCATCTGCTGCAGCGCCGGCGGTGCGTTCTCCGCCGCATCGCGCAACCGGGCGAGATCAGCCTGCGCGGACGCTCCGGCACGACTGCGCAACCGCTTGATGCGTTGCTTGCGCAAGCGCTGCGGCCCGAGGAAGTAATAGATGACGAAGCCCGCGAACGGCAGCAGCGCGAGCGACAGGATCCAGCTCATCGTGGACACCGGCGCGCGCTTCTGCATCACGATCCAGATCGACAGCACGGCGATGTAGCCGCTCCACGCGAGGGAGAGGCCGGTTTTCCATTCGGGGCTGAGGACGGGAAGGATCAAGGTGACGAAGACGGGTGGATGGATTTCGGCCGCCCAAAGAAAAAGGCCGGCAGCGCGATGCTACCGGCCTTTGCGGGCGGTTCCGCGGCCTCATAGGCCGCGGAACGCCGGGTTCTCAGCCCGTGGCGGCCTCTTCGGCTTCAGGCTTGGACTTGCCTTCCTTCTTCGGCAGCGGCTGGATGTCCAGCAGCACTTCGTCCTTGTCGTCGAGGTCGACTTCGAGGCGACCACCGTCGGTCAGGCGACCGAACAGCAGCTCGTCGGCCAGTGCACGACGGATCGTGTCCTGGATCAGACGCTGCATCGGACGCGCGCCCATCAGCGGATCGAAGCCCTTCTTCGCCAGGTGCTTGCGCAGCTTGTCGCTGAAGGTGACTTCCACCTTCTTCTCGGCCAGTTGCGTTTCGAGCTGCAGCAGGAACTTGTCGACCACGCGCAGGATGATGTTCTCGTCCAGCGCCTTGAAGTTGACGATGGCGTCCAGCCGGTTGCGGAACTCGGGCGAGAACAGGCGCTTGATGTCGCCCATTTCGTCGCCCGCCTGACGCGGGTTGGTGAAGCCGATGGTCGCCTTGTTCATGGTCTCGGCACCCGCATTCGTCGTCATGATGATGATGACGTTGCGGAAGTCGGCCTTGCGTCCGTTGTTGTCCGTCAGCGTGCCATGGTCCATCACCTGCAGCAGCACGTTGAAGATGTCCGGATGCGCCTTCTCGATTTCGTCGAGCAGCAGCACCGAATGCGGCTTCTTCGTGACAGCCTCGGTCAACAGACCGCCTTGGTCGAAACCGACGTAGCCCGGAGGCGCGCCGATCAGGCGGCTCACCGCGTGACGCTCCATGTACTCCGACATGTCGAAGCGGATCAGCTCGATGCCCATGATGTAGGCAAGCTGCTTGGCCGCTTCGGTCTTGCCGACGCCCGTGGGACCGGAGAACAGGAACGAGCCGATCGGCTTGTCGCCCTTGCCCAGGCCCGAACGCGCCATCTTGACCGCGGAGGCAAGCACTTCGAGTGCCTTGTCCTGGCCGAACACCACGCTCTTCAGGTCGCGCTCGATCGTCTGCAGCTTGCTGCGGTCGTCGTTGCTGACGTTGGCCGGGGGAATGCGCGCGATCTTCGCGACGATTTCCTCGACCTCGGTCTTGCTGATGGTCTTCTTGCGCTTGCTCGGCGGCAGGATGCGCTGGGCGGCGCCGGCTTCGTCGATGACGTCGATCGCCTTGTCGGGCAGGTGACGGTCATTGATGTACTTGGCGCTGAGCTCGGCCGCAGCCTGCAGGGCCGCCACCGCGTACTTCACGCCATGGTGTTCCTCGAAGCGCGACTTCAGGCCCTTGAGGATGTCGACGGTTTCCTGCACCGACGGCTCGACCACGTCGACCTTCTGGAAACGGCGCGACAGGGCCGCATCCTTCTCGAAGATGCCGCGGTATTCGGTGAACGTGGTCGCACCGATGCACTTGAGCTGGCCGCTCGAGAGCGCCGGCTTCAGCAGGTTCGATGCATCGAGCGTGCCGCCCGAGGCAGCGCCCGCACCGATCAGCGTGTGGATTTCGTCGATGAAGAGCACGGCGTTCGGCTTGTCCTTCAGCGACTTGAGCACACCCTTCAGGCGCTGCTCGAAATCGCCGCGGTACTTGGTGCCGGCCAGCAATGCGCCCATGTCGAGCGAGTAGACCTGCGCCTCGGCAAGGATCTCGGGCACGTCACCCTGGGTGATGCGCCATGCCAGGCCTTCCGCAATCGCGGTCTTGCCGACACCGGCCTCGCCCACGAGCAGCGGGTTGTTCTTGCGCCGGCGGCACAGGATCTGGATGACGCGCTCGACCTCGTATTCGCGGCCGATCAGCGGATCGATCTTGCCGTCCTTGGCGAGCTGGTTGAGGTTTTGGGTGAACTGCTCGAGCGGCGATGCCTTCTCGTTGCGTTCGCCGCCGCCCTCTTCGCCTTCGCCCTGGGGGGCTTCGCCGCTGCCCTTGACGGCTTCCGGCGGATCGCTCTTCTTGATGCCGTGGGCAATGAAGTTCACCACGTCGAGGCGGGTCACGCCCTGCTGGTGCAGGTAGTAGACGGCATGCGAGTCCTTCTCACCGAAGATCGCGACCAGCACGTTGGCGCCGGTGACTTCCTTCTTGCCGTTGCCGGTGGACTGCACATGCATGATGGCGCGCTGGATCACGCGCTGGAAACCCAGCGTGGGCTGGGTGTCTACATCGTCGGTACCCGCCACTTGCGGCGTGTTGTCCTTGATGAAGTTGGTGAGCGACGCCCGAAGGTCGTCGACGTTCGCCGAGCAGGCGCGCAGAACCTCTGCGGCGCTCGGGTTGTCCAGCAAAGCGAGCAGCAGATGCTCCACGGTGATGAACTCGTGGCGCTGCTGCCGGGCCTCGACGAAGGCCATGTGCAAGCTGACTTCCAGTTCCTGGGCAATCATGTGATTTCCTTTTGCCTTGCTGTAAATAAGTTCTCAGATGGGTTGGAGCTTGCGCAATTCAACAGGTTCACGCAACTGGCTCACTGACACATTGCAGCGGGTGCCCAGCCTGCTGCGCGGCCTCCATGACCTGATTCACTTTAGTGGCTGCCATGTCGCGGGAATAGACCCCACAGACACCGCGGCCATCGAGGTGGATCTTCAACATGATCTGCGTCGCGGTTTCGCGGTCCTTGCTGAAGTACTCCTGCAGCACCACGATCACGAACTCCATGGGGGTGTAGTCATCGTTCAGCATGACCACCTGGTACATCTGGGGCGGCGCAGTTTTCTGCGGCCGGCGCTCCAGAACGACCGAATCTCCGTCATCCCCGGCCGGTTTTTGGGCCGGAGGGGTTGGGGGAGTCTTGGGAATTCTCGTTGCCATGAAAAAGATTCTATAGAGCGTGCAAGCACCGTGCCGACGCGAGAAGACTTGGTGGCGCGTACTCGACAAATCAAGGGCCTTGCGCCGCGCACGACAGCACGGGCACGAAATAAACCGGCGAATTGCCGGCCTGCTCAGATATTGCGCAGGATTGGCTTATTTGGCGCTGACATTTTTCTGCCTCGCGACCGGACCGGAGGCGGCAAATCGGGCGGCAATGCGTCGATTTCCTCGTCGGTGAGCTCTCTTTCGAGCTCCTCTGCCACGGCGACAGGCACCGGCTGCGGCCGGCGGACGCTCGTAGCTTCATGCACATCTGCAGGAGTCGGGGGTGGCACAGATGCAGATTTTTTTCCCGGCTCGCGATCCGATGGCTGTCCCGTGTTCGGCTTGGGAGGCCTGGGAGTAACGGGCTCAAGCAGCAACGCGCGCCATTCGGCCTGCCTCTGGTCTTCCTGGTCCGCCTGCCAGCGCTTCTGTTCGCGCAGCAGCTCCCTGTGGCGCTCCGTGTGCTGCCGCCCCAAAAGCTCCAGTTCGACCCGAGCTGCCTTCTGGACCCACTGCGGCACGCACAGCAAGGCCTGCTGCAAGTCCCGCTGGACTTGCTCGCTGGCGAGTTCGAAAGCCCGTCGTTGTGCCTTCAACTGCGCGCGAGCCGTCTGCGAAAAGACCCAGGCGCCCAGACCCGCGCCGAGCGCTCCCAGGACGATGCAAGTCAACAGGAAGCAGATCTGCATCTCAAGTTCTATCAAACACGTTCCCCCTCTGAATCCCATTTCTGCAACAGATCGAGCGGAATGGCATTGGCCACCAGCGCGAAACGCTGGCCGACCATGCGCTCGGCCTGCTTGAGCAACACCGCCACCGGGCTGCTGGGTTCGTGGTTTTCGAACCACTGGCGTGCGCTGCGAATCGCCTGAAGCGCGTCGTCGCGCGAAGCAAGACCGGAAACGCTCGGGCGCAGGACGCCTTCGCGAGGCGAGACGGGCTCGGTACGCCGGACCACGTCGATTTCGTCGAACGGTTTCAGGAGGTCGATCAGCGCCTGGAGCGAAGGCGCGTCCCCACCCAGTTGGCGTACCGCCCATTCAGCGATCTGCCGGGTTGCCCGCAGTGCCTCCGACAACAGGTTCACCGGCGCATCGGCATCTCCATTCGCAGCCAGACGCAGTTGGGCGAGCTGCTGGGCGACCGACTCAGGACTCGGCGCGTCGACCAGGCGAGGTACCGACCTGGCACGCTCGATTTCGCGCACCGTCAAATGCCTCGCGGCATTGGCTGCGACGACGATCTCCCGCACATCACCCAGCAATCCATCGGGATCCGCCAGCGCCGCCAAGGCATTGGCGCGGACCGCGGGATCACGCTCCCCCTCTACAACAAGCTGCGGATGCACCGCGTCGGGCCAGCGCTCCAGCACCTCGGACAGCACGGCCAACGACTGCGCTAGCCCCGCTGCCTGCGCCACCCTTGTACGTGCCCGGCACAGCCAGACGAAGAGGTTGATGTCCCGGGTCCGCAGCAGCAGGCGGCGGCAATCGCGCTCGATCTCGGCCCAGTTCGGCGCTTCCGGCGTTCCGACGAACTGCCCGTATTGCGCGTCACCGCGCGGTGACATGCGCGAGAGCAGCACGGCGTACTCCGCGTCGTATTCGAGGCTGGGACCGCAAGGATCGCTGGCGTTCAAGGGCTGGAGCTCGACGGCTGGCACGAGGGGGCTGTCAACGTAGGTCATGGATGGCGGGAGAAAAGAGTCAATGAACGGCCTGGGTGGCCTGGGTGGCCTGGGTGACCTGGGTGGCTTGGGTATCGCTGCGATGGCGCGAGCCGATGTATTGCTCGGGCTCGAACACCATTCCCACGGTGAAGCCGACAACTTGTGCGGCTTGGCCCTTCGAGCCGCCCAGCCACGTAGACCATCCGAGCTTTTCCGAATCGTCGAGCCGGGCGGGCGGCGTGCTGTCGTTGCGCAGGCGCAGCTCGACCTCCCAGACAAACTCGTAGCCGATGAAACCCCGCACCCATTCGACGAGCAACGGGAGGTCTCGCCCGTGAGGGGTAAAGCGCAGGTACTGGTCGAGCGTCAATGGACCGATCACCAGCCGGAACTTGTTCTGCCGATCGGCCACGACCTCTCCCGCAATCGCCCCCATCGCCATGACGCTGGAAGCGCGTGCCTGCCCCAGATGGCACTGGTCTTCGTCGTCGATCCGAATCCAATGCAGCACGAACTCCTGGAGCTGCACGGGTACGGCAAAGAAGCGGGCGAGCGTCGCAGCCAATCCGTCGGGGTTGCGTGCCTCCCGGGTCAGGTGCGTGGAGGCGGCGAGACGGGCATGCGTTGGCAATGCCGAGTCGCGGATCTCCAGCGGGTCATGCCCCGTGAGGCGAGCTACGTAGCGACTGAAGGCCTCGTCCTCGGCACGGTCCAGTCCCGCCGCCGCCTGGCTCTGCGCCCATGCGCGGTACATGTGCGTCAGGTAGCGATGGTGGAAAAGGTCCAGGAAGTCCGCCAATGTGCTGTCGTTGTAGTTCTCGACACGGTCGCGGATCAACTCCGTGTAGTGCAGCGGAAGCGGTCCGTTGGGACCCAGGAGACCCAGGCCGTACACGCGCACCGTGGGTAAGTCCGGATTGTTTCCCGGGCGCGGCAGCGCCGCGCCTGGGAAGGCCGGTTGCAGCTCGCCCGGCAGCGCCGCACCGGCGATTTCGCGCGGCGCGAATATCAATGCCGCCACCTGTCCCAATCGAAAGGACTCTTGCTGCGGACGGCTGGCGAGCCCGATCGGGGGGTGCGGCGAACAAGCCGCACCGATGCGCCTCAATACGGCAAAGAAGCCGAACTTCCAGGGCGCATCGCGCAATCGCGTGAACATTTCCTGCAACGCGGGCTTCGCGGGAGATTGCCTCACAGAACGCCTTCGCGATCGCTGTCGTCATGGCGAGCGCCTGTTCCGGCCGAACCGATCCGGACATGGCTGTCCGGCGAGAGCTCGTGGTGCTCGCGTCGCGTCAAGCTGGGCAACGGGACCTTGGCCACGCGGGCAAGCTCCGGCGCGAACATGCCCAGTAGATCCTGCGAGGGCTCCGCATCGAGGAGCCCCGACCTCGCGAGCGGTTCGAACGCCTCGATGACCTGGTCGATGCCTTCGCGCGGCAGCAGGATGTCGCGCAGCAAGGGATACGTCTCGGCCTGCCTGCTCAACTCTTCCAACGTGGGGGCTGCCTCCGTACCGAAAGCCACGAAGCCCTCCCAGGGCGTGCGGCCGGCAAGCTGGCCGGGATCCTGGACCACGCGCACGAACTCCTCGTGCAACTCATCCAGCAGAACACCTGCAGGTCCGGCATCGAGCGATGGTCCGGCGGAAGGCGCGGTCCGCGCTTCGAATCGCGGTCTTTCGTCAAGCAGTGCAGCCAAGGTGTCCGCAGCGGGTCGAGACCTTGCACCCGCGATGTCGAGCACGCCGAAAGGGTCTGTCAGAGGATCGGTTCGCCGGCCGTTGTCGCTGCCCGGGCTATTGAGGTCGCGCAGATCGAAGGTTTGTGACGGCGCGGTCCCGATGGTCCGGTCTTCAGGCACGGCCGACTGGATCGCTTGTGTTTCGAGGGCCGCAGGCATTGGTTCAGGCGCTTGTCGAGCCTCTTGCGTCCCCTGCTCAAGCACGAAGCGCAGCAGCCCCAGTTCGAGCGTATCGCCTACCGCGACAGGCACCACCGCGCCTGCCCGGACTCGCTTGCCGTTGCGCGCGCACATCAGCGTGTAGCTGCCATTGCTCAATTGCCATCCCTCCGCTTCCCCGCACCAGGCAATGCGGCACAGATTGGCGACGGCTCCTGCACCAACGCCGTGGTGCTCGGCACACGGCTGGAGGATGTCGGCCATGCCCGCGCCGGCCGGCGGAATCGACATGGTTTCATCTCGCGACTCTCCACCGCTGTGGGTGAGGCGAAGAACCAAAGGAGCCACGTGAGTAGTGTTCCCCGCACCAGGACTGCCAACTTTCACGGCGAGGCGCTCCACAGTCTTTTCAGCTTGTGGGCCGCACCGATGAAACGGCCGTTGGCGTCCTGTTGCCAGAACGCACTTTCGGCACGAGCGCCTTGCAAACGGTGCGGCCAATCGGCCCACGGAAGATGGCGGACGCCATGCAGTTCGGCCGCGGGATCGTTGCGAGGGGCCGGGCCCGTTCGCTGATTGAGCAAAGCTTGCATCCAGCGAACGCGCTGTACGGAGAAGTCCTTTTCCAACTCGCGGCTCTCTGCGCGCAGCGCATGCAACGTGGTCTCCAGGGCATGAATATCGGCAAGTCCCATGCATGCCTGGCGAGCGACGGCGCGCGCAAGCCAGAACTGCCAATCGAGCGGCTGACAAAGCTGTGCCTCGAAATGCCGGATGGCCCGGCGCGGCAACTCCTGCTGATAGATCACCAGGGGATGAGACCGCCCTTCCCTGTCGACGGACAGCGCAATCACGCCAAGCACAAACCGTTGCCGCGCGAACGGCAAGCTGCCGGGTGGCAGCGCGAAAGCAACCGGCACCG
The DNA here is from genome assembly GCF_000184745.1 of Variovorax paradoxus EPS. NCBI lineage: Bacteria > Pseudomonadati > Pseudomonadota > Betaproteobacteria > Burkholderiales > Comamonadaceae > Variovorax > Variovorax paradoxus. Next base: position 3,519,086 of record NC_014931.1, read on the forward strand.
ACATGGCCCTCGCGCTGGCCTCGACGTCCGCGTCAAGGCCGTGCGTCGCGAGCCATTGCGTCCACGCCTCCGCTTCACCCTGCCGCACGCCGCTGCATACGAGGTCCGTGTGGCCCCGCAACCTGCCCCAGATAGCCGGTGGAGATGTGCGCCAGGGAGCGATCAATCTTGCGAGCATGGAATCAGGACTTCATGCCGCTCGACCCGGGCAGCGGAAGCCCTTGAGCACATCGCTGTTGAGCGGGTTGGGCTGGCTGCCCGAGTTGATGTCGATCAACGCCTTGCGACCGTCGAACGAATATTCGACGCTCAGCCGCCCCGGCGTCGCCGTGTTCACGATGCGACCCTTTTCAAGCAATCGGAACAACGCCCATGGACCACTGGCCAGAAGGGTCGAGGTAGGTCCCGAGATGCGCGGATTGGCCGTGATCTCCGCCATTGCACCGCCACGCGGCCCAGGCCAATGAACGGTAAACGCCTGCACCGGGCCATGGATGTAGCGCTGGCCCTGCCCGTCGATGTCGATGATCAGATCGGTGATGCTGGGCTCCAGTTCGAGCACCCGCAGGTCCATCTTCCAAGCGAGTTTCTTGCCGCCCGCATCGCGGAAGAAAAGGTCGCGGATCTGCTGGGCGCGATAGAAGGCATCGAGGTTCGGCCCGCTTTGCGCCAACAGCTTGAGCAGTTCGCCAAGCAATGTCGGCCCTGGGGTCGCGGGAGCCGGTGCCACTCCGCCGGCAACACCCTCGGCACCGGCAACGGCCTGGGCCACATTCGGATCCTTGTAGCGCCATGGACGCACGCTGGTATCGACGTAGGAAGCCAGGTACTTATTGAAGAACTCGTCCGCGGCGCCGCTCGCGGCGAAGACCAGCGTGAAGTCTTCTATCGATGCGTCCTGCGCCACCGCGGCCAGCGGATAGCGCCCTTCCACGCCACGCTTGCACGGTTCACTGACCTGCATCGCCATCAGGCCCATGATGCGATCGAGCTGCTGCTGGGCCTGGTTGCGCAGGATGCCTGTGGAACCGAGCGCCACCTTGTCGCCGCCGCTCGTGGCCAATGCGGTCAGCACCTCGCGAAACGGCGCCGGGAGCTTTCCGGCCTCCAGCTTCAGCCGCGAACCGACTTCGGAGCCTCCGGGTGGAAGGCTTCCTGCAGTCAGCGCCGTATCGGCCACGACAAGCAGCGTGTAGAACTCGTTGACGAGGCCCGAGATTGTTTCGAGCCCCGGCTTGGCGCCGGTGGCTCCAGCGCTTGCAGCACCGATATCCGGCTGGCCCGTCACCACTTCGCGCAACGCGGCAAAGCGGTTGTCGACGATTTCCTTTTCGAGTCGTTCCTCCGCGCGAATGCCGAGGTTCCTGCCGATCGCGCTGGTCTGCTTGTTCAGTTCATCGGAAGCCTTGTCGAGGAACCCCTTTTCCTCCTGGGCACGCACGACCAGCGGACGCGACAGCGTGGTCTCGCGTGCCGCCGCGCGCGCCAGCCGCGCCAGCGGCGAGTCGGGCGCGGCGAACTGCCGCAACACGCTCAGGTCGAACCCCAGGCTGGTGCCGGTGGTGTCGCTGCCCCCGACCGTGCGAATCGATTCGAGAAAGGATTCCCAGTGCTGGGCATATTCGCTCAGGTACTGGCGACGGATGTCGTCGAGGAACGGATCGTTCTGCAATTTTCGGGCAGCAGCATCGAGCACCGCTGAAGCATTGCGCCCCATCACCCATGCGTCGTCGTCAATGGCCTGCCCGACGAATTCCGGCAACCGCTTGCTGAAGACGTCGTGGTATCCGTCGTAGGTGAAAAGGCCCGGCACGCCTTTCTCGAGAGGCAGGCCGCCGGCACGGGAGAACACGGTGCCGGCTTGCGGCCCGACCGCCCGGACCAATGTGAACTCCTGGGGGGCTTCGCGCAGCATCGCCGCCTTGGCGCGTTCGTAGACGCGTTGCGTCGAGGTGTTGCTGTTCAGGAAGTCCTGCACCGCACGCACGAGCGCCTCGTTGGGCAGCGATGCCGACTGCACCGGACGCTCGCCGGAAAAGAGTGCCGTGGCATGGCCTGCCATCGAAGCGCGCCCGCCAAAGGCGGCGGCACTGTCGGCATGCTCCCAGTCCTTGAGAACCCAGTTGCTGACGTCCCGAGCGCCTCCTTTCATGTACCGGTCCTTGTCGTGCAGGAGCTTGTAGACGCGCAGGGTTTCATAGGCGGCCTTCGCATCGCCGTCCTTCATGCTCTGCGTCAGCACGGCCTCCATGCGCTGCAGGATGGTCGGGAGCAAGGTGTGGTCCTGCAGCTGGGCGTAGGTGTCGGCAGTCACAGCCAGCACTGGCGGCACGCTGTACAGGCCATAGCGAAAGCTGCCCGGCGGGCTGTCGATGTCCAGCCCCGCATAGCCGGGCAACTCGCGCGCGCCGTTCAGCACATCCGGTACGCCAGATGGCTTGAAGCTGCCGAACAGCGCGCTCACTTGACCCGCGAGTACATCGGTACGCTGGCTGACAGTGTCCAGGTATCGACGGTTATTGCCGAAGCTCACGGCCAGCGCACCGGCCAGCCAGATGAAGATCACGAGCGCCAGGGCGTGCCCCATCAGGCGCAGCAGCCGGAACCGAAATTCCCAGCGCAGATTGGGCCTCACCAGATGGGCTTCCGGGATGATGACCTTGGTCAGCAACTCCTGGAGAAAGAATCCTTGCTGCCCCTGTTCGGGCGACGTGCCCGCGGCTTGCAGACCCGAAGATGACGACGGGCCGAGGCTGCTCTGCAGTCGCTGGACCAGCGTCTGGTGGTCGGCGGGCACCTCCGCATGAGCTTGCGCACCGCTCGTGAAGTACACGCCGCGCAGCGTGTCGTGCAACTGGGTCCTGTCGAAGCGCGAGACGAGAAAGATCTGGTCCAGCATCGGCACCAGCGGCACAGCCAAGGCGGCCAGTTCCTTGGGCAGTGCAAACAAGCGCTTGCGGCGCTCGACGTCGAACTCCTCATTCAGCCTCGCACGGAGCCCCTCGGCCAACCGGTCGTTGAGCAATGCGAGCTCCTTATCCATCTGCGTGCGCAGGCTGTCTCGGGCCTGCGTTCCGGCCCGCGTGTTCTTTATGCCGTGGAATGGCAGCGCGAAGCCCCAGGCCTGCATGCGCCCTTCGCTGGTGAGCGATTGAAAGTATTCGCTGAATCCCCGCAACAGATCCATCTTCGTGACGACCACATACACGGGAAAGCGGATGCCCAATTCCTGGCGCAGATCGGTCAGGCGGTCGTGCACCAGGCTCGCATGCTCGGCACGCTCCATCTCGGTCATGGTCAGCATCTCGCCTGCATCGAGCGCGACGATCACGCCATTGAGCGGCGCACGCGTGCGGTGCTTGCGAAGCAGGCCGAGGAAAGCGCGCCACTCGACCGGATCGGTTGCAGGATTGCGCTCCTGCGTGGTGTAGCGGCCTGCTGTGTCGATGAACACGGCCTCGTTGGCAAACCACCAGTCGCAATGCAGCGTGCCCCCTTCAGACTTGAACACCACGCGCTTCGACGCATTGCCCATCTGGCGCGCCAGGGGAAACTGCAGCCCGGCGTTGAGCAGCGCCGTGGTTTTCCCCGCGCCGGCGCTGCCGATGACCATGTACCAGGGCAGTTCGTACAGATAGCGATTGCCTTCGAACAGGCGACGCAATCCACCGCGCCCGCGCAGGCCCTTGAGTTGCGCCAAGGCGCGATGGACGGCGGCGGTGACCGTCTTGATCTCTTCCTTGGCCGTCTCGTCCTTGCCCGCGTCCTTCCCGAAGCTCAGGACCTTCGCGAGCAGGTCCTCGTTGTTGCGCAAGGCCTGCCAGAAGCGATAGAGCCAGGACAACGCGTACAGCAGCAGGATCGCGCCAATGATCGCCACGCGCACCCCGACCGATGCGAGCGGCTTTACAGCACCAATATCTAGCAAGGGCCCCGCGTGCCAGAGCAACAGGCACAGCGCTGCCACCCCGACCAGGCTGTACGGCCCCGAAACGAGCCAGAGGATGCCAAGCACCAGCAGCAGCACGATGAAGGCCACGCGCACGCCGACCGAAGCCAGCGGACGCAGTCCATCCACGGCAAGCAAGGGACCGACGAACCAGATCGCCAGCGCCAGCAGCACCATGGCGACGAAAGCCAGCATCTGCCGGGAAAAAAGAAATGCCAGGAACTGTTTGAGGTATTGCATGAGTGACTCTCGGCCTGCCTCTAGCGCGCCGCCGGCTTTGCGGCGGGCGACGCGGCGCTACCGCCGTCGCCCTGAATGACGACGATGTCGACACGGCGATTCCTGGCGCGCCCAGCCGCCGTTGCGCTGTCGGCCACCGGCATCGTGTCGCCGCGCCCTTCGGTACGGATGCGCGACGCCACCACGCCCTTGCCCAGCAGCACGGCAGTCACTGCGTCGGCCCGCTTCTCGCTCAAGACCTGGTTGTTGGGGAACTCGCGGGTCTTGATCGGGCGGTTGTCGGAGTGGCCGGTGACCTGGACGGAGCCCGAAACCTGGTTGATCTCGTCCGCCACCTTGTCCAGGACCGGAAGAATCTTTGCGTTCAGACGCGCCTGGCCGGGGACGAACATGTCGTCACCCCTGAACGAGACCGCGCTTCGGTGCTCGTCTTCATCCACGCTCACGGTCCCGCGTGCAATCTCGGACGCCAGCAGCTCTTTCAGGCGCAGCGGTTTGACCGCAGGCGCTGGCGGTGCGGGTGGCGGACGCATCCGGCCGATGGCGGCGATGCGTTGCTCCACGTCGGCGCTGGTCTGCAACAGCTGGTACTTGTACCAGGCGAACAGGCCGCACAAGACCAATGTCAGCAGCGACACCGTCAGCCACACCGGAATGCTGCGCAACAGGCGGAACGTGCCCGCACCCACACCCTTCCAGTGCGGGGAAAGATCGCGCGGGACTTCGCCGCGCGCCGTACCAAGCAGCGTGAAGAGCCGATGGCGAACCGTCTCCAACTGCCGGCGCCCGTTGGTCGCAGTGCCAAAGCGTCCCTCGAAGCCCAGCCCAAGGACCTGGTACATCAGCTCGAGCAGATCGATGTGCTCCTGCGGACTGGCGGCCAGCCGGCCGACCAGCAGGAAGAACTTGTCGCCGCCCTTCGTGTCACCGTGGAATTTCGCAGCCAGTTGCTGTCCGGCCCAGATGCCGGCTTCGCCATTCTTGCCGCCGCCCCACTCCGTGCTGTTGGCCGCCTCGTCGAGTGCGGTGCACAGCGAATAGCTGGCCGCGACCGCATGTTCGTGCCTGATCTGCGCGCTGCCGCAGAGCGATTGAAAGCTCGCGACCTCGCGCTCCAGCAGCTGATGCAGGATCGTGACGCCCTCATTGCCGAGCGTCGCCGGCATGTCGGCGAGTGCGCGCAGCAGCGGCTGCGCGGCTTCGAGCAGGGGATTCCTGGCGGCAGTGACCGCGAGCAGACGCACTTGCATCGATGGCTCGGGGGCAAGATGCACACCCTTATCCGGATCGCCCGCCCAGGAGTCGTTGGATGAAGGGTCGGCAGACGGATCGAGCCCTCTCGAGTCGTCTTGGGGCTCTTCCTGGTTGTGCATGGGATCTTCGACAAAGGGTTTCATTTCTCTCGGATGCCCCAGAGCTCAAGACGCAAACCAGGGAACTCACCCGCCACATGCAACGCCAGTCCACCGTGCTTGACCATGTGCTCCCACAACGGCCCGCGCGAGTCGATCTGAAAGTAGACAAAGCCCGCGTTGAAAGGGATCTGGCGCGGCGGCACCGGCAGCGTTTGCAGCGGAATGCCGGGCAGATGCGAGCGGATGAGTTCGCCGAGCCGATCGCTCGGCCCGACCTTGCAGCGCGCCGGAAACTCGCTGGCCAGCTGATCGGGCGGTGTATGAGCCGCCACGGCGAACACGAGGCTCGAGAAGCCTTGCAGCTCCGAGGGCTCGACGCTTGCCACGCGCACGCCGTTGGCGCGATTGGCGAGGGGAATACTTTGCGCACTGCGAACCAGTACATCGTTGAGCAAGGCCTGTACATCGGCTATCAGCCCCCTGAAAGACAAACACGGATCGATGTGCCGATAGGCCGGGTGCTCGGTGGGGCGACGCGTGCTCGCCCGCACGAACGTCGCAAGCTCTCCGCTGAGAGAGCACAAGGCGGTGTACAGCACCTCCGGCGAGGTCTCTCGCACACGCAGCCAGTGCTCGAACAAGGGCTCGTAGCGATTGAGTATCTGCAGCAGCAGGAAATCGGACACTTCGGCCGATTCGCTCGACTTGCCGTCATTGCCGCTGAGCCGTGCCGCGAGCGTTTGCGCGCGGAGACGGCACAGGCCGTGCAGATTCGTCATCCAGTCGGCCAGCAGCGGGCTCGCACCGTAGCCGGCGACGGGCGGGATCAGATACGGATCGGTGGCGATGCTCCCATCGGAACGCAGCACCGTCACCTTGGCGAGCGGAAGACCGATCCAGGCATCGGTCAGCTCCCGTTGCGGAAGCAGACGCAAGCGAAGGCGCGAAAGCTGCACCGTCTTCGGGCCCTGCCCGATGGAATTCGCGTCGCGCAACTCGGTGTCGAAGACCGAGAAGCGTGCGAGCGACGCAGCAGCAGCCATCGCGTCGTCGAAAGTCGTTTCCTCGCCATTGGGCGTGCGAATGGGCACGGCCAGATGGATGACCTGCTCCAGATGCTCCGGCTGGATGGTGAGCGGCGCGGGCGGCAGCGTCTGGCCGGGGGCGTCGAAGGGGGTGCCGTCCGAAAAAATGCCTGCGGCACTGGCAAGCACCAGCTTGCCAAGGGACAGGGACTCCGCATCGATGCTGTAGTGATTGAAGCCCCAGTAGAACGGACTGAGCGAGGCCGTGCGCTTGTGCGCGAGGTGTTCGAGATAGCGCTCCTGCTGCTGGAACAGCTGCGGGCGCAGGAAGAGTCCTTCGCTCCAGGCGACTTTGTTGTACCAACTCATGGGATCGATCGTTGTGCGTTCAAGTCGCAGGCCTATTTGAGGGGGGTGAGCTGGATGCCCTTGGCTTGAAGGTCGATCTGCAACTTGAGCTTGTTCGCCGGCAGGACCGAGCGATACCAGGCGACTTCCGGTGCGGGATCGATCTTTTGCACCGCTCGCCAATCGGCTTGCGCGAGATCGCGGTAGCCGGCGACGACACCGATGGCCGCAAGGTCGGGGTGCGATTTGCGGCGGATGGTCTTGACATCGCCGGGCCGCAGGATGAATTCGTCTCGAACGAGCAGCTCGCTGCCGATCAGGGCCTTGTCATTGCTGGAGAGCGAAAAGTAGTCGGCGGCTTCGAAGACGCCTTCCGACTTGAGTTCGTAGATGCGCACCAGGATGGGCGCCGCCCGGCCCTTGTCGTCGGGATTGACGCCGGCCTCCGCCGTGATCGTGATATCGAGCTTTGTCTGCTCTCGCGGGTAGGAGAACTGGGCATGCGAGGGCTGCGCCGTGGCCAGTGCGAGCGCCAGAACGAGCAACGAGAGCACCACGAAAAGCCATTGCCGTGAGGCGGTTCGCCGGGGACAAGGCACATTGAATGACATGCTGAAAAGGACGTGATGCGGTCCGGAGACGGGAATGGCCATATGCAGCGCAACGCACCTTCGTGCGCCACGCCGCTTGAGGCCGTAAGGCTCTGAGCCGGCTCAGGCTCTGCCGGCGTTGTCAGGACTCCTTGTTGCCCTTGATGTCGTAGCCGGCCGTCACCGCGCCACCGCTGCCGCCTTGGGCGTTCTGCACCGAATACTCCTGCTTGATCTTCGAGAAGGACAGGCGCACGCGTTCCCTGATGCGCAACTCATCGGAGTTCGAACCGAAAGGCTGGACGGCCGTGATGATCACGTCGGAGAACGTGAGCTTGAGGTACTCGAGCGGATTGCCGCCGGCCTTGCGGACGGTGAGCTTCGCCTCCTGGACGTGCTTGCCTGTGAGGCAATACTTCATCAGGTTGGGACTCGATCGATCGACGTAGTGCTCGAACTCCAGATCCTCGACGGTGGCTTTGCCGGCGCCGCCGCCCGAGCCCGCATGCATGGTGGATTCCTGGAAGGCTTTCCAGTTGAAGGCCAGCACCTCGATCTCGTTCTTGTGGTCGGAATCCTGGGACTCGCCTTCGATCCCGTTGATTTTCAGAAAAATGTCTTGCGTCATAAAAACTCCCTGAACTTTGTTTTTTCAATATCTGACTGATGCGCTCCAGCACCCTTCGGCGCTTCGAGCGACTTCGCGGGGTGGCGTCTTTGCGCCACTTCATCGAACAACTCGGAATGGATGGAGGCAGGCCTGTCAGGCCGCCTCTTTGAGAGACGGCAACTTTGCGACGAGGCGCAATGAAACGGTCAAGCCTTCGAGCTGGAAATGCGGGCGCAGGAAGAACTTCGCGCTGTAGTAGCCGGGGTTGCCCTCGATGTCTTCCACAACGACTTCAGCCGCCGCGAGCGGCCTGCGCGCCTTGGTTTCCTGCGACGAGTTGGCGGGATCGGCATCGACGTAATGCATGATCCATTCGTTGAGCCAGCGCTGCATGTCCTCGCGCTCCTTGAAGGAACCGATCTTGTCGCGAACGATGCACTTGAGGTAGTGTGCGAAACGGGTGCTCGCGAACAGGTACGGCAGGCGGGCCGACAGATTGGCATTGGCCGTCGCATCCGGATCCATGTACTCCTGCGGCTTCTGCATCGATTGCGCACCGATGAAGGCAGCGTGATCGGTGTTCTTCCGATGCACCAGCGGAATCAGGCCTGCCTTGGCGAGCTCGGCTTCGCGGCGGTCCGAGATGGCGATCTCGGTCGGGCACTTCATATCGAAGCCGCCGTCGTCGGTCGGGAAGGTGTGGCATGGCAGGTTTTCCACCGTGCCGCCCGACTCCACGCCGCGGATCATCGTGCACCAGCCGTAAAGCTTGAAACTGCGGTTGATGTTGACGGCCATGGCATAGGCCGCGTTGCTCCAGACGTAGTTCCGATGATCGGCGCCTTCGGTTTCCTCTTCGAAATCAAACTCGTCGACCGGGTTGATCTTTGCGCCATAGGGCAAGCGCGCGAGAAAACGCGGCATGGCGAGACCGACGTAGCGCGAGTCTTCGGTGTTGCGCAACGAATTCCAGGGGGCATGCTCGAGATTCGAGGTGATCTTCGCGAGGTCACGGGGATTCGCAAGTTCTTGCCACGACTCCATGCCGAGCAACGAAGGTGCCGATCCCGCGATGAACGGCGCATGCGATGCGGCCGAAATCTTGGCAATGGCGCCGAGCAGTTCGACATCGGGCGGCGTGTGGTCGAAGTAGTAATCCGCCACGAGGCAACCATAGGGCTCGCCACCGAGTTGTCCGTACTCTTCCTCGTAGATGCGCTTGAAGATCGGACTCTGGTCCCAGGCAATGCCCTTGTGGCGACGAAGCGTGCGGCGCACCTCATCCTTCGACACGTCCATGAAACGGATCTTGAGCTTCTCGTCCGTTTCGGTGTTGTAGACCAGGTGGTGCATGCCGCGCCAGGCCGACTCGACCTTCTGGAAGTCGTCCTTGTGCAGCACGAGATTGATCTGCTCCGAAAGCTTTCGATCGATCTCCGCAATGATGGCCTCGATGCTGCTGTAGGCATCGTCGGTCATCGTCGCGGCATTGACGAGCGCCTGCTCGGCCAAGGTCCGAACGGCTGCCTCGACGGCGTCGCGAGCCTCATCGGTCTTGGGCTTGAACTCCTTGTCCAGCAGGGACGCAAAGTCGGAAGGGTTGGCGTATTGCGCCGTGACCGGCGCGTCGAGCACGGCATCGCTTGTGGTGTTCATGTGAAGTTCCTAGGTTCGGATTCACGCCGCCGAGTCGGCAGTCGGTGCGTCGTTGTGATCTGTTGCCGCGCGGGGCTTGGGAGCCTGCGCCAACGACTTCATGAGCGCGGGGTCTTGCAGCAGCTTGTTGAGCAGGCCTTCGGCACCGGCCTTGCCGTCCATGTAGGTCTGGAGATTGGCAAGTTGGGTGCGCGCCTCGAGCAGCCGGCTCAATGGCTCGACCTTGCGGGCCACGGCGGCCGGCGAGAAGTCATCGATGCTCTCGAAGGTGATGTCGACCATGAGCTGGCCTTGGCCCGACAGCGTGTTGGGCACGGCGAAGGCCACGCGCGGCTGGATCGCCTTCATGCGCTCGTCGAAGTTGTCGATGTCGATGTCGAGGAACTTGCGGTCGGCCACCGGCGGCAACGCCTGGGTGGGTTTGCCGGAAAGATCGGCCAGCACACCCATGACGAAAGGCAGTTCGATCTTTTTCTCCGAGCCGTAGATTTCCACGTCGTATTCGATCTGCACGCGTGGGGCCCTGTTGCGGGCGATGAATTTCTGACTGCTGTTGTTGTTTGTCACGAAAACTCCCTGATGAAAACTAAGAAATAGAGTCCTGGAAACACTGCGCTTTGAAGCGTCAGACGTACTCGGTATGGCAGGTGACGACATCTCCTTCCTGCGAACGCGGCCCTGTTTTCCCGAGTGGCCTTGCGTCGACAGATATCCGGACGATCGTTCGCTTTTCCTGCAAGGCGTTGAGCCACTGCCGCGACAAGACCGGGAGCAGGTTCTGCTCGATGAAGCCCGTCAGTCGGCGTGCCCCGGTTTCATGCGTGCCGCATCGATCGACGATTTCGGCCACCAAGCCGGGGCCGTATTGCAATTCGATGCCATGCTGCTTTTTCATCCGATGCACCACATGGTCCAGATGCAGCGAGACGATGCGACCCAGGGCCTGCGCACCCAATGGCAGATAAGGCACGACGGACAGGCGCCCCAGGAATGCGGCCGGGAAAACCTGGCGAAGAACAGGCTGGAGCGCTTCGCGCAGGGTTTCGACTTCGGGCGACGATGCGGGGTCTTCGCACAGGCTCTCGATGAGTTCCGCACCTGCGTTGCTCGTCAACAGGATGGTGGTGTTTCTGAAGTCGATGCGGCGGCCTTCACCGTCTTCCATCCAGCCTTTGTCGAACACCTGGTAGAAGATTTCGTGGACGTCCGGATGCGCCTTTTCCACCTCGTCGAGCAGGATCACGCTGTAGGGCTTCCGGCGCACGGCCTCCGTCAGAACACCGCCTTCTCCGTAGCCCACGTAGCCCGGCGGCGAGCCCTTCAGTGTCGAGACGGTGTGCGGCTCCAGGAACTCGCTCATGTTGATGGTGATGAGGTTCTGCTCGCCGCCATACATGGCGTCCGCAAGTGCCAACGCGGTTTCGGTCTTTCCGACGCCTGATGGACCGGCCAGCAGGAAGACGCCGACCGGCTTGTTCGGATCGGTCAGCCGCGCCCGCGACACACGGATGCGCTCCGCAATCGCGGCAAGCGCGCGGTCCTGGCCGACGACGCGTTCGCCGAGAGTGGCTTCGAGCCTGAAGACCGCGGCAACTTCGTCTTGCACCATTCGGCCCACGGGTATCCCAGTCCAATCCGCAACGATGGCCGCGATCACCGACTCGTCGACCTGAGAAAGAACCAATGGCGAGTCCTGTTGGCGCAACAGGAGCTCTTCTTCCAGAGCATGCAGTCGCGCCGAGGGCCACTCGCCCTCGGCGCCACTCTCCCTCCCCCCCTTCTCCTCCCTCTTCTTTGTTCTCAGCGATTGAATCTGCTGAACCATCGCAAGCTCTTCTTGCCACCGGGCCTCGTAGGTCGACAGTTCGTGTTCGGTGGCATCGAGTCGGGCGTTTGCCGCTTCGAAGCGCTTTGATCGGGCATCACTTCCCCGCGAGATCGCGCTTTCCTGAGCCAGCAAGGCGAGTTCCACGTCCAGGGCTGCGATTCGCTGGCGCAGTTGATCGACCACGGCGGGTGGCGTGTGCAGCGACATGGCGACACGTGCACAGGCCGTGTCGAGCAGGCTGATGGCCTTGTCCGGCAACTGGCGCGACGGAATGTAGCGATGGGACAGGGACACCGCCGCCCGCACCGCCTCGTCCAGCACCGTGACACCGTGATGTTCGGCAAAGACGGCGACCAGCCCGCGCACCATTTCGACGGCCGAGGCCTCCTCCGGCTCGGCGACCTGCAGCGTCTGAAAACGACGGGTCAACGCAGGGTCCTTCTCGATATGGCGCTTGTATTCGCTCCACGTGGTCGCGCCGATGGTGCGCAAGGTGCCGCGTGCGAGAGCAGGCTTGAGCAGATTGGCTGCATCTCCGGTACCAGCCTGTCCGCCGGCACCGATCAGGGTGTGCACCTCGTCGATGAAAAGAACGACCGGCTGACTCGACTTGCTCGCTTCTTCGAGCAGAGACTTCAGACGGGACTCGAACTCCCCCCGCATGCTGGCACCAGCGAGCAACGCACCTACATCGAGACTGAGCAGGCGAGCATCGCGCAGCGAGGGCGGAACCTCGCCGTTGGCGATTGCCAGCGCGAGTCCTTCGACCACGGCTGTCTTGCCCACCCCGGCCTCTCCGGTGAGCAGAGGGTTGTTCTGCCGCCGGCGCAGCAGGATGTCGACCATCGTGCGGATCTCGTGTTCGCGGCCGATCACCGGATCGATTTCGCCGCCGCGCGCGCTGTCGGTCAGGTCTCGGCAATACCGCGCCAGGGCGGATTTGCCGTCCGGCGAATCGGCGATCGCGCCGCTCGCTTCTCCTGGCATTGCGGCCGGGAGGCCCAAGCCATCGTGCGACCCTTCGTTGTCTTCCGGGGAGCCTGCGATGAGGGAAATGACGTCATCCATCAACTGCTCGACCGGGAGCTTTCGGAAGGCGGGCGATACGCCAAGGAGCAGCCGCCGCAGATCTGGCGTTTGCACCAACGCCGCAAGCAGCCACGCACTGCGCACACGACGATCGCCGAATTCGAGGCTGGAGAGAATCCAGGCGCGCTCGATGGCCGTTTCGACGTGATGGGAAAAATCGCTCAGCGATGTCGCGCCCGAGGGCAATTCCGACAATCTGGAAATCAGATCTTTTTCGACAACCTGAAAATCAATTTGGTAATGGCGGCAGATGCGATGCAAATCGCTGTCATTGATTTGCCAGATTTGATGAATCCAGTGCGTCAATTCGACATATGGATTTCCTCTCAGCTTGGCAAATGCTGTTGCGGCTTCAATGCCGCGAAACAGGGTGAGATTGAGCTTGCCGAACAACGCCCGTCGGGAGATCGCCATTGCAACCTATCGGTTCGCAGGTGACGTCAATTGCGCAATGAAATCACGCGGCTTTCCAATCGGCAAAGCACTGACGCCTGCTGTTTTTCTGCCCATTTCTCGCTCCCTATGCTTTTTCGAATAGGCGCGATTCTGCGTGCTTGTGCAGACCTGTGGCGGAGCACAGTTTCTACCAATAGTTAAACGCCGAAAGCAGGCAATTGATCTGTGAAATTTCTCCGGGAGCAGACGATCCAGAAATTCGCAAGTAGTAATTTCTATTGAATGAAGCGGATATTTGGCAACAAAAAAGCCCTTGAATTCCTTTCGGAAGTTCAAGGGCTCATTGCCTGACGTCGCAAGACGTCGAAGCGGCGCAGTGTGGATTACATGTGCTCGATCATTACCTGCCCGAAGCCCGAGCAGCTCACCTGCGTCGCACCTTCCATCAGGCGCGCGAAGTCATAGGTCACCCGCTTGCTGGCAATCGACTTCTTCATCGCGCTGATGATCAGGTCGGCCGCTTCGATCCAGCCCATGTGGCGCAACATCATTTCGGCCGAGAGGATTTCGGAGCCGGGGTTCACGTAGTCCTTGCCGGCGTACTTGGGCGCGGTGCCGTGCGTGGCCTCGAACATTGCGACGGTGTCGCTCAGGTTCGCGCCCGGAGCGATGCCGATGCCGCCGACCTGTGCGGCCAGCGCGTCGGACACATAGTCGCCGTTGAGGTTCAGCGTGGCGATCACGCTGTACTCGGCGGGGCGCAGCAGGATCTGCTGCAGGAACGCATCGGCAATGCTGTCCTTGACGGTGATTTCCTTGCCCGTCTTCGGGTTCTTGAACTTCATCCACGGGCCGCCGTCGATCAGCTCGGCGCCGAACTCCTTGGCGGCCAGGTTGTAGGCCCAGTCACGGAAGCCTCCTTCGGTGAACTTCATGATGTTGCCCTTGTGCACGATGGTCACGCTGGGCTTGTCGTTGTCGATGGCGTACTGGAATGCCTTGCGCACGAGGCGCTCGGTGCCTTCGATCGACACGGGCTTCACGCCGATGCCGGATGTGTTGGGGAAGCGGATCTTCTTGACGCCGAGCTCGTCCTGCAGGAACTTGATGAGCTTCTTGGCCTTGTCGCTTTCGGCTTCGAATTCGATGCCGGCATAGATGTCTTCCGAGTTCTCACGGAAGATGACCATGTTGGTCTTGTGCGGCTCGCGCACTGGACTGGGGACGCCTTCGAAATACTGGATGGGGCGCAGGCACACGTAGAGGTCGAGTTCCTGGCGCAGCGCGACGTTCAGCGAGCGAATGCCGCCGCCGACGGGCGTGGTGAGCGGGCCTTTGATGGAGACGACGTAGTCGCGCACGGCGTGCAGGGTTTCCTCGGGGAGCCAGACGTCGGGGCCATACACCTTGGTCGACTTCTCGCCGGCATAGACCTCCATCCAGTGGATCTTCTTCTTGCCACCGTAGGCCTTGGCCACTGCGGCGTCCACCACCTTGAGCATCACCGGCGTGATGTCCAGCCCAGTACCGTCACCTTCGATGAAGGGGATGATCGGTTGATCGGGCACATTCAGCGAGTTGTCCGCGTTGACCGTGATCTTCTGGCCTTCGGCCGGGACTTTGATGTGCTGATAGCTGGGCATGAGGTCGAAGGCTCCGGGAGTGATGTAATTTTGAGGAGTGTCAGCGAATTCAGACAGCGAGGGGCTTCCGCTGTACAACCGGCTAACAAATCGCTGTACATTTTAGACGCTGCCCATCAGCTGGCGTTTGTCAACCATGGGGCCATTGGGCTCGTTACTGGCTGACCTTCTGCTCGCCGGGAGGCGTTTCCAACCAATTCTCGATAGAGGAATCTTCAATGAGCAAAATTCTCGCAGTCATGATCGCTGGTCTGTTCGCAGCTGGCGCCTATGCCCAAAACCCGGCCGGCACCACGCCCGAACAAGGGAACGCAACCAACAGCAAGCCGCAAGCACGCGCCGAAGCCAAGAAGGATGCCAAGCCTGCTGGTCAAGTGGCCGCTCCCGCTGGCGACATCGCCAAGACGCCCGAAGGCGGCAACCTCGGCGGCGACAAGGCTGCAGCCTCTGGCGAAAAGCGCGCTGAAACGCGCGACCAACGTCGTCGCAACAAGGACGGCAGCGTCAAGCGCAAGTCGACCCAAGGTCCTACGCCCAAGTAATTCGGCGTCCCCTGAAAAAAGCGCTCCTCGGAGCGCTTTTTTTCGTCCGCCTCGACCAAAGTGCTGTCAACCGCGTGCGATGGGCTCCGTTGAATGTGGACCTTCCACAGGGAGGTGATCCAAATCAACGATATCAAAGGATTTCTCATGAACAAGCTGCTCGCAGCCCTGGTCGCCGGTCTCTTCGCTGCCGGTGCTTTTGCTCAAACCCCCGCACCCGCGGCCGCCGCTCCGGCCGCACCTGCTGCTCACAAGGCCAAGGCCAAGCACGCAGTCAAGAAGCACAAGGTTCGCCACGTGGCCAAGGCCCACACGGCTGCCGCCAAGAAGGTGTAAGCTTTCAAGCCCACCCGGCAATGCCCGCATCAGCGGGCATTTTTATTGGTTACGGGCCGGCCTTCCACGACCCGCCCTGAAAGAGTTGTCCGATGTTTCAGCGTTTAGCCGCCCTGCTCCTGCTGTCCGCCTCGTTCGTGATGCCGACGCATGCCCAACAACAGCAGCAACAACCCCAGACCGATCTTGCGCGCACGCAGTTGTCGGTCGGCCTGTACAAGATCGATACCCAGATTGCCCAGACGCCGCAGCAGCGTGAAATCGGGCTGATGTTCCGCAAGAACATGCCGCAGGCGGAGGGCATGATCTTCGTTTTCGAGCAGCCCGCCACGCAGTGCTTCTGGATGCGCAACACCCTGCTGCCGCTGACCGCCGCCTTCGTGGCGGATGATGGCCGCATCGTCAACCTGGTCGATATGCAGCCGCTGACCGAGAACTCGCATTGCTCCGAAGAGCCCGTGCGCTATGTGCTCGAGATGAACCAGGGCTGGTTTGCCAAGAAGAACATCAAGAAGGGTGCCAAGCTCGGCGGCGAACTGTTCTCGGCCGCCAAGCGCTGAGTTTCTGCCGCCTTCAGCCCTCAAAAAAGCCGACCCGAGGGTCGGCTTTTTTAATGCGCGAATGTGGCTCAGCCGAAGTTCTTGGCCGCGAAGTCCCAGTTCACCAGCTTGGCCAGGAAGGTCTCGACAAACTTCGGGCGCAGGTTGCGGTAGTCGATGTAGTAGGCGTGCTCCCAGACGTCCACGGTCAGCAGCGCCGTGTCAGCGGTCGTCAGCGGCGTGCCGGCGGCACCGGTGTTCACGATGTCCACCGAACCGTCGGCCTTCTTCACGAGCCACGTCCAGCCCGAACCGAAGTTGCCGACTGCCGACTTCACGAAGGCTTCCTTGAAGGCGTCGTAGCTGCCCCACTTCGCATCGATGGCCTTGGCCAGCGCGCCGGTGGGGGCACCGCCGCCTTGGGGCTTCATGCAGTTCCAGAAGAAGGTGTGGTTCCAGATTTGCGCAGCGTTGTTGTAGATGCCGCCGCTGGCCTTCTTGATGATTTCTTCCAGCGTGAGGGCTTCGAATTCGGTGCCCTTCTGCAGGTTGTTGAGGTTCACCACGTAGGCGTTGTGGTGCTTGCCGTAGTGGTACTCGAGGGTCTCCTTCGAATACTCGGGTGCCAGCGCGTCGAGGGCGTACGGCAGGGGTGGGAGCACATGTTCCATGGTTTTTTCTCGTGGGTTGGTTGTGGGGAATAAAGGATTCTAGGAACTAATTTTCGAGAGCGCGTCGGACGTGTTCCCGTTGTTGCTCCCTCCATGCGTCACGGTCAGGTCAACCTCGCCATCCGCGAGCCTTGCGACGACCGCATCGCCTGCATGCAGCTTTTTCGCGCTGACGACCGCCCGGCCATCCGCATCGGTGAGCCAGGCGTAGCCGCGCTGCAGTACGAGTGCCGGATCGAGCAGACGCAGGCGCAGAGCCACGCGCTCCAGGCGTTCGCGCCGCTGCACAAGTGCGCGGTCGAACTTCGCTGGAAGATCGGCCGCGATCGACCGCGGCACCTGCGCCAAGCGCTCTTGTCTCGACAGCACCGCAAAGTGCAGGCGCTGCGCATGGTGCGCCAAGCGAAGTTGCTGGCGAGCCACCAGATTCGATGGGCGGCCGAGGCGGCCCGCGGCCTGATCGAGCCGCTGCCCGAGCACGTCGAGGCGCGTGCCCAGCGCATCGCCGAGCCGCTCGTTGAGCAAATCGAGCGCCCCGAGCCACTGGTCGCGCGGCGCGCTGACGAGTTCGGCCGCGGCGGTGGGGGTGGGCGCACGCAGGTCCGCGCAGAAGTCGGCGATGGTGAAGTCGGTTTCGTGCCCGACACCGCTCACCACCGGCACGGGGCTCTGCACGATGGTCCGCGCCAGCGTCTCGTCGTTGAAGGCCCACAGGTCTTCGATCGAACCACCGCCTCGCACCAGCAGGATCACATCGACGGCGGGCTCCAATGTGTAGAGCGACTGCAGCGCGCGCACCAGCTCGGCGGGCGCATTAGCGCCCTGCACTGCTGCCGGAGCCAAAACCACGGGAATGTGCGGCACGCGCCGTCGCAGCGCGGTCACGACGTCGTGCAGCGCAGCCGCGCCGAGCGAAGTGACGACACCGACCGCGCGCGGCATGGTGGGCAACGCGCGCTTGCGCGCCGGATCGAACAGCCCCTCGGCTTCGAGGCGCGCCTTGCGCTGCAGGAACTGCTCGAAGAGCGCGCCCTGCCCGGCACGCCTCAGGCTTTCGACGACCAGTTGGAGGTCGCCGCGCGGCTCGTACACGGCAAGACGTCCTCGCACCTCCACCTGGTCACCGTCGCGAGGCGAAAAATCGAGCAATCCGGCGGCGCGACGGAACATCGCGCAGCGCAACTGGCCGGACTCGTCCTTGAGCGAGAAGTAACAATGTCCACTTGAGGCGCGCGAAAAACCCGATATCTCGCCGCGCACGCTGACCGGATTGAAGCGAGCGTCCAGCGTGTCGGCCACGGCCCGGCACAGCGCGCCGACAGCCCAGATGCGCGGCCCGGGCGCCGAATTCGTTTCACGCAAGTTCACAAAGCGCACGAATGGCCGAAAGCCACTCTTCCACAACAGGCCTGACTTCCCCAGCCCCAAGTCCCCCGTGCGGGGCAGGTGCACGGTTTCTCGTGCAAGTGGTTGATTTCATTCAAAAAAGTACTGCTCAAAATTCAATCGATCTAGCGGAAAGGCCCATCCATGCGGGTTCGGACGAGTTGCGAAGCAGGTTAATCACAAAGTTATCCACAGAATCTGTGCGTCCTTGCTGACACGCAAACAAGCCGCATGCCGATGGTGGGCTCGGTGGATAATCGCCGCGCATTTGCAGTCTACGGGCCGGAGGATTTTCTTGTTTTCCATCATTGTTGCCGCGGGTTGGCCTATTTGGCCGCTGCTCGCTTGTTCGGTTATTGCGCTCGCGCTGGTTATAGAACGTTTCACGAGTCTGAAGACCGTGAAGGTGCTTCCGCCAAAATTGCTCGACGAAACCATCACTGTCTCGCGCGGAGCCATTCCCGGCCCCGACGTCGTCACCAAACTCGAACGCAACTCGATGCTCGGGCAGGTGCTGGCTGCGGGTCTTCGGGCGCTCAACGCCAATCCGCGCTGCACCGAAGACGATCTTCGCGCTGCCATGGAAGCGTCGGGCCGCACCATTGCGCACAAGCTGGAGCGCTACCTGCCGGCGTTGGCCACCATCGCCTCCGCTGCGCCGCTGCTCGGCCTGCTGGGTACGGTGATCGGCATGATCGAGATCTTCGGTTCGCAGTCGCCCGTCAACGGCGCGGTTGGCTCGGGCAACCCGGCTCAACTGGCGCACGGCATCTCGATCGCGCTCTACAACACAGCGTTCGGTCTGATCGTGGCGATTCCCACGCTGATCTTCTGGCGCTACTTCCGCAGCCGCGTCGACGAATACCTGCTGAACCTCGAACTCTCGGGTGAGCGCTTTGCACGCCACCTGAACGCGCTGCGCAAATGACCCGCGCCCGCATGCAGTTTCGCCACGGCGCGCGCGACGAGCCGGAGATCAACCTGATCCCGTTCATCGACGTGCTGCTGGTCATCCTGATCTTCCTGATGCTGTCGACCACCTACAGCAAGTTCACCGAGATGCAGTTGCGGCTGCCGACGGCGGACGTGGACGCGCAACGCGACTATCCAAAGGAAGTGATCGTGACGGTCTCCGCCGACGGCCGCTATACGGTCAACAAGGCCGCCGTTGCAGACCGCAACGTGAGCACCGTGGCTGCAGCACTCGGCGCCGCGGCCACCGGCGGCAAGGAAAGCGTAGTGATCATCAGCGCCGACGCAAGCAGCCCGCACCAGGCCGTGGTCACGGTGATGGAAGCCGCGCGCCGCGCCGGCCTGATGCAGATCACCTTCGCCGCACAGTCGACGGCGCAAGCCGGGCACTGAGTGCCGTTGCAGGGCCGCAGTAGCACGGGCGCGTCCGGCGCATCGGCCTCGCGGCTGCAGGACGCCTGGCTGCACCGCGGCCTGCTGGCCTGCCTGCTGTGGCCGCTGTCGCTGCTCTACGGCGCGATCTTTGCGCTGCGCGGCTGGCTCTATCGGATCGGATGGCTGCGGGTAGAACGCGTGCCCGTTCCTGTCATCGTCGTTGGCAACGTGATTGCAGGCGGTGCGGGCAAGACGCCTGTCGTGATGGCTGTCGTCCGGCATCTGCAGGCTCGTGGGCTTCAGGTCGGCGTGGTGTCGCGCGGGTACGGCCGACGCACCGACGATTGCCGCGAAGTGCTCGAAGGAAGCGATCCCCACGATGTCGGCGACGAACCGGCGCTGATTCGCCACGCTACGGGTGCCCCGGTTTTCGTTGCGCGACGACGCGTCGAAGCCGCGCGCGCCCTGCTGGAGCGGCATCCGGCCACACAAGTGATCGTGAGCGACGACGGGCTGCAGCACCTGGCACTCGCTCGCGATGTCGAAATCTGCGTGTTCGACGACCGCGGCATCGGCAACGGCTGGCTGCTGCCTGCGGGCCTGTTACGCGAACCTTGGCCACGTCGCTGCGACTTGGTACTCCATAGCGGCGAGCGGCCTGCCTTTGCCGGCGGCTACACCGCCACGCGCAATCTTGCGCAGGATGCTGTTGCAAGCGACGGCAAGCGTGTTCCTCTCGCGACCCTCGCGGGCAAGCCGCTGATCGCGCTGGCAGCCATCGCGCGGCCCGAAGGGTTCTTCGACATGCTGCGCGCGCGCGGTCTCACGCTTACCGAGACCATCGCACTGCCCGATCACCATGACTTCGACGCGTGGCAGCGCCCGCCCGGCAGCGAATACACCCTGCTGTGCACCGAGAAAGATGCGGTCAAGCTGTGGCGCAAAGCGCCCGATGCGCTGGCCGTGCCGCTGCACTTCGAACCCGCCCCGGAATTCTTCGCCGCGCTCGACGCAAAGCTATCATCGCCCGATGGATACCAAGCTGCTTGAACTGCTCGTCTGCCCCGTGACCAAGGGCCCCCTGACCTGGAACGCCGAGAAGCAGGAGCTGTGCTCGCGCAGCGCCCGCCTCGCCTACCCGGTGCGCGACGGCATCCCGGTGCTGCTCGAGAACGAGGCGCGCACGCTGTCCGACGAAGAGCTGGGTCTGTGACCGGCTCCGTGCGCTTCACCGTCTTGGTGCCGGCACGCCTCGCCTCCACGCGGCTGCCCAACAAACCACTGGCCGATATCGCGGGTCTGCCGATGGTGGTGCGTGTCGCGCAACGCGCGAGCCAGTCCGGCGCATCGCGCGTTGTTGTGGCCGGAGACGATGCGTCCA
This sequence comes from Variovorax paradoxus EPS, assembly GCF_000184745.1. Taxonomy (NCBI): domain Bacteria; kingdom Pseudomonadati; phylum Pseudomonadota; class Betaproteobacteria; order Burkholderiales; family Comamonadaceae; genus Variovorax; species Variovorax paradoxus. The sequence goes on from NC_014931.1 coordinate 3,540,017, forward strand.
TCGTTTCGGCCTGCAAGGCGCACGGCGTCGAAGCCATCCTCACTCGCCAGGACCATCCGAGCGGCACCGACCGGCTGGCTGAAGCGTGCGAGCAACTGGGCCTCGATGGCGACGAGATCGTCGTCAACGTACAAGGCGACGAGCCGCTCATCGACCCCGAGCTGATCGATGCCGTGGCGGCGGCGCTGGCCCTTCATCCCGAGGCCGCGATGAGTACCGCGGCCCACGAGATCGACTCGATCAGCGACTTCATGAACCCGAACGTGGTGAAAGCGGTGCTTGACGCCCAAGGCAACGCGCTTTACTTCAGCCGCGCGCCGATTCCCTGGTGGCGCGACGGTTCTGCCGGCGGGGCTGCCCCGACCGCGCTGCCTTTGCCTGCGCCGCTGCGCCACATCGGCATCTATGGCTATCGCGCCGGCTTCGTGCGGAAATTTCCGTCGCTGCCGCCAGCGCCGGTCGAAGCCACCGAAGCACTCGAGCAATTGCGCGCTCTCTGGCATGGGCATCGCATCGCGGTGCATGTGAGCCATGTCGCGCCCGGGCCGGGCATCGACACCCCTGAGGATCTGGCGCGCGTGCGTGCCGTCTTTGCTGCCGGGTCCGCCTCCTAAGACGTGCGCCGCGGAGGGAATTCCCTATGGGGACGCATGCTATCCTCGACGTGAAATCCGCCTCGCCCAGCCCTCGGGCCGACGCTTGGCGTGACACAAAATCTAAGAACCGTCCGAGGACACCATGAGACTAATTTTGCTGGGCGCGCCCGGGGCGGGCAAAGGCACGCAAGCGGCCTTCATCTGCCAGAAATACGGCATCCCCCAAATCTCGACCGGCGACATGCTGCGCGCCGCCGTCAAGGCCGGCACGCCGCTCGGACTGCAGGCCAAGGCCGTCATGGACGCAGGTGCTCTGGTGAGCGACGACCTGATCATCAACCTCGTGAAAGAGCGCATCGCCCAGCCCGATTGCGCCGAAGGTTTTCTGTTCGACGGTTTCCCGCGCACCATTCCGCAGGCCGACGCCATGAAGGCCGCGGGCGTCAAGCTCGACTACGTGCTTGAGATCGACGTGCCCTTCAGCGACATCATCGAGCGCATGAGCGGCCGCCGCTCGCACCCGGCATCGGGCCGCACCTACCACGTCAAGTTCAATCCGCCCAAGATCGAAGGCAAGGACGACGTGACCGGCGAGGACCTGATCCAGCGCGAGGACGACAAGGAAGAAACCGTGGGCAAGCGGCTCGACGTGTACAGCCAACAGACGCGTCCGCTGGTCGACTACTACTCGGCCTGGGCCCAGACCGATCCGGCCGCTGCGCCGAAGTACCGCGCGATCAAGGGCGTCGGCACAGTCGACGAAATCACGCAACGTGCCCTGGCGGCATTGAGCAGCTGATCCCTGCCGCCCTTCGACAGGGCGGCTATTTAATCCCCCAGCAGTTCCAGCATCAGCGCGATGCGCGCCTTCACGGGTGTGAGCGCGCCTGCGTCACGCAGCCGGTCATCGGTCTTCGGCAGGATGCGGCCATTGGTACAGCGCGTCGCGCGCAGCACCGCAACGCCCGCGTCCTGCGCCTTGAACGCCGCAGCTTCCAACGCGTGATGCACGGTGCCATTGCCGGTGGTGGCTAGGACCAGACCGCGGACAGGTTCGTCCGCGCCCTCCCGAAGAAGCGCATCGATGATTGCGCCGCTTGCACCGGCGTGGCTCATGACGATCTCGACCCGCGGCCAAGGTCCTGATACGCTCAGTGCCTTCGACGCTTGGGATGACGACGACGTCGGCCACTCCCTCACGCGCCGCACTGCACCCTCTTCCACGTAGCCAATCGGCCCTGCATCGCCGGATGCGAAGGCATCGAGGCGGTACGTGTGCACCTTCTGCACTTCCACCCCGCTGTGGACCGTGCCGGCGCATACCGCCGTCACGCCCTGGGCGCCCGCCGTCGCCGCGACGGCGATGGCATCCCGCACGTTCTGCGGACCATCCGGCGAAAGCGCAGTGGCCGGGCGCATCGCGCAAGTCAGCACCACGGGCTTCGCCGGTGCCAACACCGAATGAAGGAAGAAAGCCGTCTCCTCCAGTGTGTCGGTGCCGTGGGTGATCACCACGCCGGCCACGCCAGGTTGCGCCAGCCAATGCATGCACCGCTGCGCAAGCTTCTGCCAGATGTCGATGGCCATGTCCTTGCTGTCGACCTGCGCCACCTGTTCCGCCAGCAGGGTGACGCCCTCAGGCGCGTCGATGCCACCCAGCAAATCCGACACATCGACCTGCCCAGCGGTGTAGCCGATGTTGTCGCCGCTGCTGGAGGCCTTTCCGGCGATGGTCCCCCCGGTGCCCAGAACCACCACGCGACGCACTTCGGGCAACGGCAAATTGGCCATGACTTGTCAACTTCCAAAAACTGGTTAAAAATACAGGTACTGGATATCTAGCCAGTGCCGCAAGGAACCACATATGCAGTTCGCCGTGAAGCTTACCGCCCGCCAGCAGCAGATCCTCGACTTGATCCAGAGCGCCATTGCGCGCACTGGCGCCCCGCCCACACGCGCCGAAATCGCCAATGAGCTGGGGTTCAAGTCGGCCAACGCCGCCGAAGAGCACCTGCAGGCGCTGGCCCGCAAGGGCGTGATCGAACTTGTCAGCGGCACCTCGCGCGGCATTCGACTCAAGGGCGACGCGCTGCGTTCGCTCAACGAAACGCGCCATCGCGAAGGCGGGCAGTTCTCGCTCTCGCTGCCCGGCATGGCGCAGCTGGCGCTGCCGCTCATCGGCCGTGTTGCGGCAGGCTCGCCCATCCTGGCGCAAGAGCATGTCGACCAGACCTACTACGTCGAGAACACGCTGTTCCAGCGCCAGCCCGATTACCTGCTCAAGGTGCGCGGCATGTCGATGCGCGACGCCGGCATCATGGACGGCGACCTGCTCGCCGTTCAGGCCACCAAGGAAGCGCGCAATGGCCAGATCGTGGTCGCGCGCCTGGGCGACGAAGTCACCGTCAAGCGCCTGAAGCGCAACAAGCAGGTGATCGAGTTGCACGCCGAGAACCCCGACTACCCGACCATCATCGTGCAGCCCGGCGAACCTTTCGAAATCGAAGGCCTCGCGGTCGGCCTCATCCGCAACACCATGCTGATGTAGGCCTCGCGGCCTGCTTGCAGCAGCACCCATCCGGCCTCGACAGGTGGCGGGCGTATGGCGCGAAGTCGCCATCACCCTGTCGCGGCCGATTCAAGAAATCCTGCCTGTGTTCAACCTCAGACTTTTTTGGAGTTCACATGGGAATCGCCCTCCTCGCCATCGCTGATTTCTGGATGCCGCTGCAGTCACTTGCAAGCCGCCTTATCCCCGCCCGCCGCCCCCGTCACCGGGACAGCAGCGACACCGCCGCCGGACTGCGCTACGTGGCCGTGCGCCCCGCCTGTACCACGCGCACCGCTGGCACGCCGGCACCGACGGCAACCGCCACCGCGCCTGCACGCCCGCTGCGTGTAGTTCGCGTGATCGACGGAAAAAGCCGGGACCGCAGCCGCATGGTGATCTCGGGCCGCATGGCCGATGTCTGTGCGGAGCTCGACCGACTGGCCGCACTCGAAGCCGCGGAAACCGCGCCTAGTTCCACGCGCCTGCACTGAGGCATTTCCCCCGGCGAGCCGCTCCAGAAGCGCCCCGGGGTGGGTATCCAAACGTTCACCGGCGCGACAGCCCAATGCTGCGAGGCACAATGGCACGCCATGAACATTGTGATCCTCGACGATTACCAGGACGCCGTGCGCAAGCTGCGCTGCGCCGCCAAGCTGGACGCGTACGCGGCCAAGGTCTACACCAACACGGTCAAGGGCATCGGCCAACTGTCGGTTCGCCTGAAAGATGCCGACGTGATCGTGCTGATTCGCGAGCGCACCCAGATCTCGCGCCAGCTCATCGAAAAGCTGCCCAAGCTCAAGCTCATTTCGCAGACCGGCCGCGTCGGCGGCCACATCGACGTCAATGCCTGCACCGAGCGCGGCGTGGCAGTGGCTGAGGGCTCGGGCTCTCCGCAGGCACCGGCCGAACTCACCTGGGCGCTGATCATGGCGGCCATGCGCCGTCTGCCGCAGTACATCAGCAACTTGAAGCACGGGGCGTGGCAGCAGTCGGGTCTCAAGTCGGCTTCGATGCCGCCCAATTTCGGACTCGGCTCGGTGCTCAAGGGCAAGACGCTCTGCATCTGGGGCTATGGCCGCATCGGCCAACTGGTCGCGCGCTACGGGCAGGCCTTCGGTATGCAGGTGGTGATCTGGGGACGCGAGGCGAGCTGCGCCAAGGCGCGCTCCGATGGCTTCCAAGTCGCGCAGAACCGCCACGAATTCTTTGCCGCGGCCGACGTGCTGTCGGTGCACCTGCGGCTCAACGAGGAAACCAACGGCCTCGTCACGCTCGAAGACCTGTCGCGCATGAAGCCGACAGCGCTCTTCGTGAACACCTCCCGCGCCGAACTGGTCGAGGCCGATGCCCTGCTCGCCGCGCTCAATCGCGGACGCCCAGGCCTCGCGGCCATCGACGTGTTCGAGAGCGAACCGCCGCTGCAGGGCCACGCCTTGCTGCGCCTCGAAAACTGCATCTGCACGCCGCACATCGGCTATGTGGAGCAGGACAGCTACGAGAGCTACTTCGGCCAGGCTTTCGACAACGTCGTGAGCTTCATCAAGGGCAATCCCACCAACATCGTGAATCCCGGCGCGCTGCAGGTTCGCCGGTGAGGTCATGAGCCGCCGGGCCGCCTCAAGGCGAATACCGCAGCCGAAGGCGCAGGTCATTCAATGAGCCGGCCTGCGCCCCGCGGCGCGCTCTGGGCGCTGCTCGCCGGCAATTTCGTGATCGGCACCGGCGTGATGGTGGTGCCCGGCACGCTCAACGAGATCAGCACATCGCTTGCTGTCACCGCTGCGACAGCGGGTCAGCTGATCACCGCCGCCGCGATCGTGATGTGCCTCGGCGCGCCGCTCCTGGCGGCCTTGGTCGCGGGTTGGGACCGCCGACAGCTCCTGGCCCTCACGCTGCTCTGGTACGCCGCTGGACACGCCCTCTCCTCGCTCATGCCGAGCTTCGCCGCGCTCTTGCCGGTTCGCATGCTCACGGTGATTGCGCCGGCGATCTTCACGCCCCAGGCCGCGGCCTGCGCCGGCATGCTAGTGCCGCCGGAACACCGCGGCCGCGCCGTCACCTTCGTCTTCCTCGGCTGGTCGATGGCCTCGGTGCTGGGCCTGCCCATCGGCGCGCTGATCGGCGGCCACCTCGGCTGGCGCATGGCCTTCATGGCCATTGCGATGCTCAGCATCGTCAGCGCCGCCTCGATCTGGCTCACGCTGCCCACCGGCATCCGGCCCACTGCGCTCACGGCCGCCGCGTGGTCGCGCGTGCTGCGCAGCCCGGTGTTGATGGGGATCGTCTCGGTCACCGCGCTGCAGGGCTCGGGGCAATTCGTGCTCTTCAGCTATTTCGGGCCGATCCTCAAGCAGAGCTTCGGTGCGGACGCCAACACGCTGAGCCTGATGTGGGCACTGTTCGGTGCCTTCGGGCTGATCGGCAACATGGTGGTCAGCCGCTACATCGACCGCGTGGGCGCGGGCCGCATGGTGCTGCTCACGTCCTCGCTGATCGCGCTGAGCCTGCTGCTCTGGCCATTCGCCAGCACGCTCGCCTGGCTCGCGGTGGTGATCGTGCCCTGGGGCATCGGCTGCTTCGCCACCAACTCGGCGCAGCAGGCGCGGCTCGTAGGGCTGGCGCCCGCGCTCGCGCCCGGCTCCGTGGCGCTCAACAGCTCGGGCATCTACATCGGCCAAGCCGTCGGCGCGGCGCTCGGCGGCTGGCTGCTGGCGAACGACGCGGCGCCATGGATGAGCCGGGTCGGCCTAGCGCTGCTGCTGCTTGCCCTTGGCCTCAGCGTAACCATCGACCGCAGCCGCCGCGCGGCCTGAAAAACACGAGGCCCGCGTAAGACCCGGGACGCATCGCCCGCGCGGGATTGCAAAATCGGAGTCTGCCGACGCTCGCCAGCCGCTTTCCGGCCAGCACCTGCGCGTCAGGCCCTCACACCACTCAACCAGCGAAAATCTCCATCAAATGACAGTGAACTACCAACGGATCGGGCTCATCGGCGCGGGCGCCATGGGTCGCGGCATCGCGCAGATCGCCGCGCAGGCCGGCAGCGAAGTGCTGCTGCTCGACAGCTTTGCAGGCGCCGCCGAACGCGGACGCGAAGCCCTCATCGCCCAATGGAACAAGCTGCATGAAAAGGGCAAGCTCGACGCCGCAGCGCGCGATGCGCAGATCGCACGCGTAAAGGCCGTCGATTCGATCCAGGCGCTGGCTGGCTGCGACCTCGTGATCGAGGCCGTGATCGAAGACCTCGAAGTCAAGCGCAAGCTCTTCCGCGAAATCGAGGCCGTAGTGGCTCCGACGGCCACGCTGGTGACCAACACCTCTTCGCTCTCCGTGACGGCCATCGCGGCCGGGCTCGCGCATCCCGAGCGCTTCGCAGGCTTTCACTTCTTCAACCCCGTGCCGCTGATGAAGGTGGTCGAGGTGGTGGCGGGCTTCAAGACCGCGCCCGAGGTCTGCAAGCAACTGGCCGGCTACGCGGTGCAGATGGGCCACAGCGCGGTGCAGGCACAGGACACGCCCGGCTTCATCGTCAATCACGCGGGCCGCGGCTACGGCACCGAGGCGCTGCGCATCGTCGGCGAAGGCGTGACCGACTTCGTGACCATCGACCGCATCCTGAAGGACCAGGCCGGTTTCCGCCTCGGCCCGTTCGAGCTGCTGGATCTGACGGCGCTTGACGTGTCGCACCCGGTGATGGAATCGATCTACCACCAGTACTTCGAGGAGCCGCGCTTCCGTCCGAGCGTGATCACTGCGCAGCGCCTGGCCGCCGGCGCACTCGGCCGCAAGACCGGCGAAGGCTTCTACCGCTACACCGACGGCGTGATGCAGCAGACGCCCGAGGCCCCGGCACCAGTGATCGAAGGTACGCCTGCGGTCTGGGTCTCGCCCCGCGCCGCGCGCCGTGCCGAACTGCTGCGCCTGATCAACACGCTGGGCGCGCAGATCGACAGCGGCGCCACCGCCGCGCCGCATTCGCTGATCCTCGTGGCCCCGCTGGGCTTCGACGTGACGACGGTCGCGGCCGTCGAGCGCCTGGACGCCACGCGCACCGTCGGCATCGACATGCTGATCGACGACGCCGCTACCAAGCGCCGCGTGCTCGCCACCAACCCAGCCACCCGCCGCGACATCCGCGATGCCGCGCACGCCCTCTTCGCGCGCGACGGCAAGGCGGTGAGCGTGATCCGCGACAGCGGCGGCTTCGTCACGCAGCGCGTGATCGGCACCATCGTCAACATCGCCACCGACATGTGCCAGCAGCGCGTGTGCTCGCCGGCCGACCTGGAGACCGCGGTGCAGCTGGGCCTGGGCTACCCGCGCGGTCCGCTCGCGATAGGCAACCTCTACGGCCCGACCAACATGCTCGAAGTGCTGTTCAACCTGCAGACCGTCTACGGCGACCCGCGCTATCGCCCGAGCCCGTGGCTGCGCCGCCGCGGCGCGCTGGGCCTGAGCCTGCTGCACGAAGAAGAATAAATAGCAAACCACCAACCGACTGGAAACGCGACACAGCGATGACCGCCGAACTCAAGAGCACGAGCGAAGGCAGCACCATGGTGCTGACCATCTCCAACCCGACCCAGCGCAACGCACTGGGCCCCGAGATCTACGCCGCGGGCATCGAGGCGCTCAACGGCGCCGAGAGCAGCAGCGAGATCCGCAGCGTGGTCATCGTGGGCGAAGGCGCATGGTTCTGCGCCGGCGGCTCGTTGCAGCGCCTGTTGGCCAACCGCGAACTCGACCGCTCGGTGCAGGCAGAGAGCATCGAAGGGCTGCACAACTGGATCGATTCGATCCGCACCTTTCCGAAGCCGATCGTAGCGGCCGTCGAAGGCGCCGCGGCCGGCGCGGGCTTCTCGCTCGCCCTGGCCTGCGACTTCGTCGTGGCGGCGCGCGACGCGGTGTTCGCGGCCTCGTACAGCAACGTGGCGCTGTCGCCCGATGGCGGCCTGAGCTGGCACCTGGGGCAACAACTGCCGCGCCAGCTCGCCAGCGAATGGCTCATGAACGGCGAACGCATCGCCGCGCCGCGCCTGCATGCGGCCGGCCTCGTGAACGAACTCACCGAAAGCGGACAGGCGCTCGCGGGCGCCCTGGCGCTCGCGAAAAAGCTCAACGCCCGCGCGCCCAACTCGCTCGCCAGCATCAAGGAGCTGCTGAGCGAAGCACGCGGCGCCACGCTGGCCGCGCAGCTCTCGCAGGAGCGCGATCACTTCGTGCGCAACCTGCACCATGCGAACGCGGGCATCGGCATCGCCGCGTTCCTCGACAAGAAACCACCGCAGTACGAGTAGCGCCTCGCGGCGTCGCTCCCGTGACACCCACCAGCTTTTCAGTCGCCGAGAGGACAACCAATGGACGACCCCATTCTTACCATCGAAGAACGTGAAGCGATCAACAGTGGTCGCTGGTTTTCTTCCCTATCTCCATCGCTACGGCACGACATCCTCCGATGCGCTTTCGTCAAACGCTACAAGGACGGCGACCTGATCGCCGCACGCGGCGACCCACCAGAACACTGGATTGCCTGCGCCAGGGGCGCGGTGCGGGTCAGCTCGACGGCCGTCTCGGGCAAGCAGGTGACACTGACCTACGTGGAGCCGGGCATCTGGTTCGGCGACGTGGCGATGTTCGACGGGGACCGGCGCACGCACGACGCCTATGCGCATGGGGACAGCACCATCCTTTGCGTGGCGCGAGCCGACTTCCAGAAGATTCTTGCCGCGCACGTGGAGTTGTACGAAGCGCTCATGCGGCTGCAGGCGCGCCGCATCCGCACGCTGTTCGGGCTGGTGGAAGACCTCAACACCCTGCCCTTGCGCGCACGCCTTGCCAAGCAACTGATTCACCTCGTGCGCAGCTACGGCGTGCCCAACCTGGACGATGGCAGCCAGATGCGCATCGGCCTGCAACTGGCGCAGGAAGAGCTGGCGCAACTGCTCGGTGCATCGCGCCAGCGCGTGAACCAGGAACTCAAGACCATGGAACGCGAGGGCAGCATCCGGATCGAGCCGGGCGGCCTGGTGGTCCTCGACCGTGCGGCGCTGCGGCGCATTTCCGAAGCGGATATCTGACATGAGCCAGGACTTCTCCAACTTCGTCGGCACCCGCGCGGTGTCGCAGCAGCACGCCTTCGACATCGAGGTGCTCGCCGCCTGGCTCGAGAAGAACCTCGAGGGTTTCAAGGGTCCGTTGACGGTGGAGATGTTCAAGGGCGGGCAGTCGAACCCGACCTACAAGCTCGTCACGCCCACGCAAAGCTACGTGATGCGCGCCAAGCCCGGCCCGGTTGCCAAGCTGCTGCCCTCCGCCCATGCGGTGGAGCGCGAGTTCAAGGTCATGAGTGGCCTGCAAGGCACCGACGTGCCCGTGCCGCGCATGCACTGCCTCTGCGAGGACGAGTCCGTCATCGGCCGCGCCTTCTACGTGATGGAGTTCATGCAGGGCCGCGTGCTCTGGGACCAGTCGCTGCCCGGCTTCAGCAACGCCGAACGCGCGGCCTACTACGACGAGATGAACCGCGTCATTGCGGCGCTGCACACGGTCGACTTCGCCGCCCGGGGCCTGGCCGACTACGGCAAGCCCGGCAATTACTTCGAGCGCCAGATCGGCCGCTGGAGCAAGCAGTACAAGGCCTCGACCGATGGCGCGGGCGAACTGTCGCAGCCGATCGAGGCGATGGAGCGCCTCATCGACTGGTTCCCCGCCCACATGCCGGCGAGCGCGCGCGACGAGAGCAAGGTTTCCATCGTGCACGGCGACTACCGCCTGGATAACGTGATGTTCCACCCCACCGAGGCGCGGATCATCGCGGTGCTCGACTGGGAGCTCTCCACGCTGGGCCATCCGCTGGCGGACTTCAGCTACCACTGCATGTCGTGGCACATGCCGCCCACCACCGGCCGCGGCATAGGCGGCGTAGATGTCGCGGCGCTGGGCATTCCCACCGAGAGCGAATACATCCGCCGTTATTGCGAGCGCACGCGCATCAGCACACCCGAGGCGCTGGCGCCCGACTGGAACTTCTATCAGGCCTACAACCTGTTCCGCATGGCCGCGATTCTTCAAGGCATTGCGAAGCGGGTCGAGGCCGGTACCGCATCGAGCGAGCAAGCCGTGGCATCGGCCCGCGGCGCGCGGCCGATGGCCGAGATGGCCTGGCAGTTCGCCCAAAAGGCGTAACCGGCCCTCCCCCAAAAACCCACCAGGAGACGACATGGATTTCGAATATTCGGCCAAGACCAAGGAACTGCAGAAGCGCGTCAAGGCGTTCATGGATGAAAACATCTACCCGGCAGAGGCCGAGTACAGCGCCGAGCTGGCTGCGAACACGGCGGCCGGCAAGCGCTGGACCGCATTGAAGACGGTGGAAAAGGTCAAGGAAAAAGCCAAGGCCCAGGGCCTGTGGAACCTCTTCCTTCCGGTCGACAGCGCCTCGGCCTCCGGCTACGCAGGTGCCGGCCTCACGAACCAGGAATACGCGCCGCTGGCCGAAATCATGGGTGCGGTGCCTTGGGCAAGCGAAGCCTTCAACTGCTCGGCGCCTGACACCGGCAACATGGAAACCATCGCCCGCTACGGCTCGGAAGAGATCAAGGCGCGCTGGCTCAAGCCGCTGCTCGAAGGTCAGATCCGCTCGGCCTTCGCGATGACCGAGCCCGACGTGGCATCGAGCGACGCCACCAACATCTCGACCCGCATCGAACGCCAGGGCGACGAGTACGTGATCAACGGCCACAAGTGGTGGATTTCGGGCGCGGCCGATCCGCGCTGCGCCGTCTTCATCACCATGGGCAAGAGCGATCCGGACGCACCGCGCCACTCGCAGCAGAGCATGGTGATCGTGCCGGCCGATGCCAAGGGCATCCGCATCGTGCGCCCGCTCAACGTGATGGGTTACGACGACGCGCCGCACGGCCACGTCGAGATGTATTTCGAGAACGTGCGCGTGCCTGTCGACAACATCCTGCTTGGCGAAGGCCGCGGTTTCGAAATCGCCCAAGGCCGCCTTGGCCCGGGACGCATCCACCACTGCATGCGCCTGATCGGCTTGGCCGAGCGCGCGCTCGAGCTGATGTGCAAGCGCGCCTCCTCGCGCGTCGCCTTCGGCAAGACCGTCGCGTCGCAGACCGTGACGCAGGAACGCATCGCCGAAGCGCGCTGCAAGATCGACATGGCCCGCCTGCTCACGCTGAAGGCCGCATGGCTCATGGACGTGGCGGGCAACAAGGTCGCCAAGAACGAGATCGCGATGATCAAGGTGGTCGCGCCGAGCATGGCCTGCCAGGTGATCGACTGGGCCATGCAGGTCCACGGCGGCGGCGGCATGTGCGACGACTTCCCCCTCGCCTACGCCTATGCCGGCGCGCGCACGCTGCGCTTTGCGGACGGCCCGGACGAAGTGCACCGCAATGCGATCGCGAAGTGGGAACTGGGCAAGTACGCGCCCAGCAAGACCGACGCCGAGGCGCCCGTCACGCGCTTCTGATTCTGTTGTCTTGCGCCCTTTCCCCTCGGGGAGGGGGTTGGGTAAGGGCCGACGGCGATCCAATCGCCCCGGCCCTTTTCCTTTTCAGAGCTTCTTCTGCAAAAAGATCGCGTGCCCGAAGGCCGGATCGAGCTGGTAGCCGATGAAGCCTTCGCGCTCATACGAGCGCAGCGCCGGCACATTGCCCGACAGCACTTCGAGCGTGAGCTTGCAGGCGCCGCGCTTGCGTGCCTCCCGCTCCACCAGCGCGAACATCTGCTGCGCAACGCGCTGGCCGCGGTGGCTGGGCAGCACGACCACGTCGTGCACGTTGACCAGCGGCTTGCAGGCAAAGGTCGAAAAGCCCTCGATGCAATTGATCAGGCCTACGGGCGTGTCGCCATCGAAGGCCAGCACGCTGAAGGCCTGCGGACGCGCTGCCAGCGCCGCAGGCAAGCCTTCGCGCACGGCGGCGTCGAGCGGCGTGCCGCCACCGGCCGGATCGCGGGCGTAAGCGTCGAGCAGATCGACCAGCGCCGCGGCCTGCGCGGCGTCGTGGTAATCCGCGACGAAGGTCCGGATGCTCATTGCGCCGGCTGCAGCGTCGCTGCCAAGCGCTGTGCGCACGAGCGCGACTGCTTGGCATCGCGCGCCTCGACCATCACCCGCACCAGCGGCTCGGTGCCGCTCGCGCGGATCAGTACGCGGCCGCCGTCGCCCAGTTCGGCCTCGATGCGCTGCGTTTCGCTGGCCAGCGCCTGGTTGTCCTTCCAGTTCTGTCCAGGCGCCAAGCGCACGTTGATCAGCGTCTGCGGGAAAAGCGTGACGCCTTCGAGCAACTGCGCCACCGTCTTGCCGCTGCGGACGCACGCCTGCAGCACCTGCAGCGCGCTCACGATGCCGTCGCCGGTGGTGTGGCGGTCGAGTGCCAGCAGGTGGCCCGAGCCCTCGCCGCCCAGAAGCCAGCCGCGCTTGTCGAGCTCTTCGAGCACGTAGCGGTCGCCGACCTTGGCACGCACGAATTCAATGTCCTGCCCGCGCAGCGCGACTTCCACCGCCTTGTTGGTCATGAGTGTGCCGACCACGCCCACCGGCTTCTCGCCGCGTGCGATGCGCTCGGCCACCATCAGGTAAAGCAGTTCGTCGCCGTTGAAGAGGCGCCCGCTGGCGTCGACCAACTGCAGGCGGTCGGCATCGCCGTCGAGCGCGATGCCGTAGTCGGCCTTCTGCGCCGTCACCGTGGCGACCAATGCCTCGGGATGTGTGGCGCCGAAGTCCTTGTTGATGTTGAGCCCGTCGGGCGCGCAGCCGATGCTGGTCACTTCCGCGCCCAGTTCGTGGAACACGTTGGGCGCCACCTGGTAGGCCGCACCGTGCGCTGCATCGACCACGAGCTTCATGCCGCGCAGCGTGAGGTCGTTGGCGAAGGTGCTCTTGCAGAACTCGATGTAGCGGCCGGACGCATCATCGAGGCGGCGGGCCTTGCCGAGGTTGACGGAATCCACCCAGACCGGCGCTTCTTCCAGAGCAGCCTCGACGGCCAGCTCCCATGCATCGTCGAGCTTGGTGCCCTGCGCGCTGAAGAACTTGATGCCGTTGTCGGGAAAGGCGTTGTGGCTGGCGCTGATCACCACGCCGAGGCTCGCGCGCTGGGCACGCGTGAGATACGCCACGCCGGGCGTGGGCAGCGGGCCCAGCAGCACGACGTCGACGCCGGCCGAATTGAAGCCCGACTCAAGTGCCGATTCGAGCATGTAGCCCGAAATGCGGGTGTCCTTGCCGATCAGCACACGGGGGCGGGCTTCGGTTTTCTTGAGCACACGGCCCACGGCGTGCGCGAGACGCAACACGAAGTCGGGTGTGATGGGTGCCTGGCCAACGGTGCCGCGGATGCCGTCGGTGCCGAAATATTTGCGGGTCATGCGAGTTCCTCTTTTGTTTGTCTTTGTTGTGCTGCTGCCTTCATGGCGCGCCACACCGCGAGGGCGGCCACTGTGTCGCGCACATCGTGCACGCGCACGATGGCGGCGCCGCGGTCCACGGCCAGCACCGCGGCCGCGACGCTGGGCACGATGCGCTCGCCCGCCGCCTCGATGCCAGTGGCGGTGCCGATCGACGACTTGCGCGACCAGCCCAGGAGCAGCGGGTAGCCGGCACCGAGCAATTCGCGCTGCCGGCCCAGCAGGGCGAAATTCTGCGTCACGGTTTTCCCGAAGCCAACGCCCGGGTCGAGCGTGATGCGCGACGGATCGATCTGCAGCGCGTGGAGTTGCGCCAGCTGCGCGGCCCAGAACGACAGCACCTCGGGGATCACGTCGCCCTGCATCGGCACGACCTGCATGGTCTGCGGATCGCGGTGCATGTGCATCAGGCAGATGCCGCACGACGGATGCGCCGCCACGGCTTCACGCGCACCCGGCTGGCGCAGCGCCCAGATGTCGTTGACGATGTCCGCGCCCAGGTCGAGCACAGCGCGCATGACCTCGGGCTTGTAGGTGTCGATGGAGAGCGGCACGTTCAGCTTCACCGCCTCGCGCACAACCGGCAGCACGCGCGCCAGTTCGGCGTCGAGCGGAACGGCCGGGCTGCCCGGGCGGGTGGATTCCCCGCCGATGTCCAGGATGTCCGCGCCCTCCTTCAACAACTGCTCGCAGTGCCGCAGCGCGGTGTCGGTGGACGCGTGCGCGCCGCCATCGGAGAAGGAATCGGGCGTGACGTTGACGATGCCCATGACGCGCGGCTGCGCGAGGTCGATCCTGAAACGCGAGGTCTGCCAGACCGAGCCGCCCGGCTCACCATGGAAAACGGGGCCAGAGGCCCCGTTGTTGCTTGATTTCAAGCCCACCTCAAGCGGCGGTCGGCGCCGGGTCAGTGTTGACCGCCGGCGTGCCGCCGCTACCGCCGCTGCCCGAAGGAGGGGTTCGCGGCGTCCAGTCCTTGGGCGGACGCGGTGCACGGCCGGCCATGATGTCGTCGAGCTGCTCGGAATCGATGGTTTCCCATTCGAGCAACGCCTTCGCCATCGCGTGCATCTTGTCGCTGTTCTCTTCGATCAAGTGGCGCGCAAGGGCGTACTGCTCGTCGATGATGCGGCGCACTTCGCCGTCGACCTTTTCCATGGTCTGCTCGCTCATGTTCGTGGTCTTGGTGACCGAGCGGCCGAGGAACACTTCGCCTTCGTTTTCGGCATAGACCATCGGGCCCAGCGCATCGGTCATGCCGTAGCGCGTGACCATGTCGCGGGCAATGGAGGTCGCACGCTCGAAGTCGTTGCTGGCACCCGTCGTCATCTGGTGCATGAAGACTTCTTCAGCGATGCGGCCACCGAACAGCATGCTGATCTGGTTCAGCATGTATTCGCGGTCGTAGCTGTAGCGGTCTTGCGCCGGCAGGCTCATGGTCACGCCCAGGGCGCGGCCACGCGGAATGATCGTGACCTTGTGGACCGGGTCGCACTTGGGCAGCAGCTTGCCGATGAGGGCGTGGCCGGACTCGTGGTAGGCCGTGTTGCGGCGCTCTTCCTCGGGCATGACCATGCTCTTGCGCTCGGGGCCCATGAAGATCTTGTCCTTGGCCTTCTCGAAGTCCTGCATCTCGACGACGCGCGCATTGCGGCGAGCGGCCATGAGAGCGGCTTCATTGCAGAGGTTGGCCAGGTCGGCGCCGGACATGCCGGGCGTACCGCGGGCGATGACGCTCGGGTTTACATCCTGGCCCAGCGGAACCTTGCGCATGTGCACGCCGAGGATCTGTTCGCGGCCGCGAATGTCGGGCAGCGTCACGTACACCTGGCGGTCGAAACGACCCGGGCGCAGCAGCGCGGCGTCCAGGATGTCCGGGCGGTTGGTGGCAGCCACCACGATCACCCCGAGGTTGGTTTCGAAGCCGTCCATCTCGACCAGCATCTGGTTCAGGGTTTGTTCGCGCTCGTCGTTGCCGCCGCCGAGGCCGGCGCCGCGTTGACGACCCACCGCATCGATTTCGTCGATGAAGATGATGCAGGGGGCATTCTTCTTGGCGTTCTCGAACATGTCGCGGACACGGGCAGCGCCCACGCCGACGAACATTTCAACGAAGTCGGAGCCGGAGATCGAGAAGAAAGGGACCTTGGCTTCGCCGGCGATCGACTTGGCCAGGAGGGTCTTGCCGGTGCCGGGAGGGCCAACCAGCAGCAGACCGCGCGGAATGCGGCCGCCGAGTTTCTGGAAGCGCTGCGGGTCTTTGAGGAAGTCGACGACTTCGCGGACTTCTTCCTTGGCCTCATCGCAGCCTGCGACGTCGGCGAAGGTGACCGTGTTGTTGTTCTCGTCCATCATGCGGGCCTTGCTCTTGCCGAAGCTGAACGCCCCGCCCTTGCCGCCGCCCTGCATCTGTCGCATGAAGTAGATCCAGACGCCGATCAGCAGGAGCATCGGGCCCCAACTCACCAGGAGCGTCATGAGGAGCGAGCCCTCTTCGCGCGGCTTGACGTCGAACTTGACGTTGTGGTCGATCAGGTCGCCCACGAGGCCGCGGTCGAGGACCGTGGCGGTCGTGCGGATCTTGCGATCGTCGTTGGTGACTGCGACGATTTCGCCACCGCCGGCACCTTCAGGGATGACGGCGCTCTTGATCTGGTTGCCGCGAACCTGGTCGAGAAACTCGGAGTAACTCACTGCGCCAGAGCCGACGCCGCCGCGGGTGTCGAACTGCTTGAACACAGTGAACAACACCATGGCAATGACGAGCCATACGGCAACTTTGGAAAACCACTGATTGTTCAAACGAAGCTCCAGTCGAAAGCGCGTGACGAGGATGTGAAAAAACGCGCTATGGGTACGCAATTGCGCCCCATTTTAGGCTTTTCAAGCTGCGAAAAGCGGGCATTTCCCTAAAGCAGCCATAGCCTGACAAGGGTTTGCGCCCCCTGACCACCCGCAGCGGCAAGGTATCAAGGCGTATCCAGGGCCTTCAAGCCCATCCCAACCAGGAAAGTCTCGGCAGATTTATCCCGCGAAGCCTTGGGCTTGAACGGCTTGACGGTACGGAAACTGGCCTTGAACAGCTTGACCGATTCGTCATAGCCGCCTCCGTGGAAAAGCTTGGCCACCAGAGCGCCTTCGGGCTTCAGGTGGTGCTGCGCGAAGTCGACGGCAAGCTCGATCAGATGCGCAATGCGGGCGCCATCGGCCGAATGGATGCCCGAAATGTTGGGCGCCATGTCCGAGACCACCAGGTCGGCCTTGCGGCCAGCCAGCACACCCAGCACCTGCTCCAGCAGCTCCACCTCGCGGAAGTCTCCCTGGATGAAAGTGACGCCTTCGATGGGCTCCATGGCCAGCATGTCGAGCGCAATGATGGTGCCGTTCAGCGTGCCGATCGCGGCGCCCTCGGGCGACATGCGCCGCCGCAGGTACTGGCTCCAGGCCCCGGGCGTGGAGCCCAGGTCGACCACCAGTTGGCCCGGTTTGACCAATCCCAGCGATTCGTCGATCTCTTTGAGCTTGTAGGCGGCGCGTGCGCGATACCCCTCTCGCGTGGCCAATTTCACGTACGGATCATTGATGTGATCGTGAAGCCAGGCTTTGTTGACTTTTTTGCTTTTTGCTTTGGTGCTCATTGGGAACCTCCGTGCTCCGCACTGCGGTATTCGCCTTGGGAACAGCCCGGCGGCTCAGGAGGTGCTTTCTACCCTCGATAATACGGGGATGCCCGCCATTCAACTTACCCCTGCCGAGCGCAAGGTGCACCGCGCCGAAGCTCACCACCTGGATCCGATCGTCATGGTCGGTGGAGACGGGCTCACCCCTGCCGTGAAAAAAGAGGCGGACTCCGCCCTGAAGGCCCATGGCCTGATCAAGGTCCGCGTCTTCTCCGACGACCGCCTCGCCCGCGACGCCATGCTGCAAGAACTCGCCAACGAGCTCAACGCCGCCCCCATTCAGCACATCGGCAAGCTGCTGGTGCTCTGGCGCCCGATTCCCGAAAAAGAAAAAGTGGTCGATGAAGATCGCATGCCCGGCCCGCGCGACGTCAAGGTCCTGAAGTACAGCAAGCGCGGCGGCCAGCGCCCCGAAATCAAGACGCTGCGCGTGCTCGGCAACCAACGCCTCACCCCCGGCGGCACCATCAAGCGCGCCAAGGCCAAGCGGCCGCTGTCGGCCAAGAAGCGCAACCAGTCGGATTGAGCCGGGTGGGACGCCATATCCTCTGCATGAAGTGGGGCACGAAATACGGCCCTGAATACGTCAACCGCCTCTACGCGATGGTGCGCCGCAACCTGAGCGGCGACTTCAAGTTCGTCTGCTTGACCGATGACGGCACCGGCATCCGCCCCGAGGTGACCTGCCTTCCGATCCCCCCGCTGAACCTGCAACTGGCCCCCGGCCAGCGCGACGGCGCCTGGAAGAAGCTCACTACGCTCGAAGGCGACCTGCACGGCCTGCGCGGCACCGCCCTCTTCCTGGACGTCGACGTGGTCGTCGTGGGCAGCCTCGATGCCTTCTTCGAGCAGCCTGGCGAGTTCCTGATCATTCACGACTACGCCCGCCCTTGGCGCGGTCGGCGGATCACCGGGAATTCATCGGTCTACCGGTTCGAGCTGGGCGCCCATGCCGACGTGCTGGCGTATTTCCGGAACAACATGGACAAGGTCCAGGCCGAATACCGCAACGAGCAGACCTACCTGTCCGCCATGCTGCACAAGCAAGGCAAGCTCTCCTACTGGCCCGACGCCTGGTGCCCGAGCTTCAAGTACCACGGCATCCCGACCTGGCCAACGAACTACTGGGAAGCGCCCTTCGTCCCCGAAGGCGCACGCATCATGATTTTTCATGGCGAGTGCAATCCGCCCGATGCGCTGGCGGGCCGACGCAATCGGGCCTTCCGGTACATCCGGCCAGCGAACTGGGTCGCTGAGTTCTGGAAAGAGTGAGTGTGTAGATGGCGGCGAAAGCCGCCATCGCCGCTTTACCGGCGATAGGTCAGCGACCGGGCTGAGCGCCCATGCGCCAAAGCAGCACCAACGTGCACAGCCATTGCACGACGTACATGCCACTGCCGACGGTGTGCCAGAGCTTCAGGTTGTCCCGCGCCAGGATGCGCGGCGCCACGGCGTATTGCTGGAGCAGCGCCAGCAACAGCGCGCCGAGGACGAGACCGATGGAGGTCATCGTGGCCGCATCCATGCGCTCATCGGCCTTGCTCCGGAAATGAATCAGCAGGATCAGGCCGCACCCGATGGCAACCCAGCTCTGCGCCCCGAAAAGCTGGCCGGCGAAATTGCCCGCGACCGCCGGGTTGCCGAGCTTGGCGAACAGCATCGGAACGACGAGGAAGCCGATCGTCGTGAGGCTGCCCCACCAGAAGGCGGCGAGCAGCAGGGCCAGGCGGTCTTTCATCGAAGGCTCTATCGGCTGGACGATCAGAGGTAGCGAACAGCCACGATCTCGTAGCGCTTCAGGCCACCTGGGGCCTGCACTTCGGCGGTGTCGCCCTCTTCCTTGCCGATCAGCGCGCGAGCGATCGGACTGGAGATGTTGATGAGGCCCAGCTTCAGATCGGCTTCGTCTTCGCCCACGATCTGGTACTTGACGGCTTCGCCCGACTCTTCTTCCTCGAGCTCCACGGTCGAGCCGAACACCACCTTGCCGCCGGCGTCGAGCTCGGACGGATCGATGATCTGCGCGGCCGAAAGCTTGCCCTCGACCTCCTGGATGCGGCCTTCGATGAAGCCCTGGCGGTCCTTGGCGACCTCGTATTCGGCGTTCTCGCTCAGGTCGCCCTGCGCGCGGGCTTCGGAAATCGCGTTGATGACCCAGGGGCGCTCAACGGTCTTGAGTTGATGCAATTCGGCGCGCAGCTTTTCGGCACCGCGCTTGGTGATTGGAATGGTGGCCATGTTTGGTTCTCCATAAAGCGAAACCGCCGAACGATGCCGTTCGGCGGTCGATTGGGGGGACAGATCAGACGAGATTGCGTCCGGTCAGCCGGCTCAGGATGGCGAGCGGGCTCGAGTCGGGATTGTATTGCTTCGAAGCAGCCAGATGAAGGGTCTGCTCGAGCATGTACTGGCCCGCCATCACAGCGTGCGAGGTCTGGTCGGAAAAGCACACCCACACCGAGCCCGGCGGGAACTCGGCCTTCTCCTGGGGAGAGGTTTCCTGGTACGCCATGTCCGACTTCATGCCGTCGTGCAGCTGAAGCATCAGGTGGTCGTATTCGCTGCGGAACGACTTGGTCACGTGCAGCGCCTGCAGCAGCTTGGCCTGCCAGCGCACGTAGGGCTTGGCCCGAGGCAGGAAACGCCTGGCGATGTCCTCGAAAGGCTCGCCTACGCGCCACACGCGCGGCGCGCCTTCGGGATTCACGTTGGTGAACACGCGCAGGATGCGCTCGCCATAGTTGGGACGCGACGGAAACGCATCGACGTGCAGCCGACGGTCATCCGCGCGCCACGACTGCACGCGCGTCTCGACCTGCGCCGGCCGGTAGCTCGTGGGCGCGAGGCGCAGTGCCGGCGTGTAGTGCGGCAGCAGGCCATGAATAAGCTGCTGCGCCTGCGCGCGAAACCGCCCCACCATCGCCGCCGCCGTGCGCTGCACCGCCTCGTCGCCGACAGCGCCCTTGAGCTTGCCGTTGGCATCGAGACTGATGTTGCGCACATCAGGCGACAGCAGGCTGGGCGTGAGCAGGCTGCGCTCTTCGGGTAGCAGTTCGAAGCCCAGTCGCGGGAAATACAGCACCTTGCCCGCTTCCAGCGCCGCGATCCACGCCTCGTTGGGCGTGGCCGCATTCCAGTCCGTCAGGTCCAGTTCGACGAGCTGCGTTCCCATGATGTCGCTCAGGCCGCAGCCAGTTGCGCGTGCATCTCCTGCACCGAGATCACGCCCAGCTCGTCCATGAAGCCCATGCCCTCGACCGCGGCTTCGGCGCCGAAGATCGTGGTGAAGGTGGTCACGCGAGCCAGCAGCGCCGAGGTGCGGATCTGCCGCGAATCGGTGATCGCGTTGCGGCGCTCTTCCACCGTGTTGATGACCAGCGCAATCTCGTTGTTCTTGATCATGTCCACGATGTGCGGGCGGCCTTCGGTCACCTTGTTCACCGTCGCGCATTCGATGCCCGCGGTGGCGATGGCGGCGGCCGTGCCCTTGGTCGCGATCAATTCGAAGCCCAGCTTCGCCAAGCCGCGCGCCACTTCCACGGCACGCGCCTTGTCGTTGTTCTTCACCGAGATGAAGACCTTGCCCGACTTCGGCAGGTGCGTGCCGGCACCGATCTGCGACTTCACGAAGGCTTCGCCGAAGGTCTTGCCCACGCCCATCACTTCACCGGTCGACTTCATCTCGGGGCCGAGGATGGTGTCCACGCCCGGGAACTTGACGAACGGGAACACGGCTTCCTTCACGCTGAAGTACGGCGGCGTCACTTCCTTGGTCACGCCCTGCGATGCGAGCGACTGGCCGGCCATGCAGCGTGCGGCCACCTTGGCGAGCTGGATGCCGGTGGCCTTGCTCACGTAAGGCACGGTGCGCGACGCACGCGGGTTCACTTCGAGCACGTAGATGACGTCCTTGCCATCCTTCTGCTGGATTGCGAACTGCACGTTCATGAGGCCGACCACGTTCAGTGCCGCCGCCATGGCAGCGCTCTGGCGCTTGAGCTCGGCGATCGTTTCGGCGCTCAGGCTGTAGGGCGGCAGCGAGCAGGCGGAGTCGCCCGAGTGCACGCCGGCCTGTTCGATGTGCTCCATCACGCCGCCGATCAGCGTGCCGCCTTCGGCGTCGCGGATGCAGTCGACGTCGCACTCGACGGCGTCGTTCAGGAAGCGGTCGAGCAGCACCGGCGAGTCGTTGCTCACCTTGACCGCTTCACGCATGTAGCGCTCGAGGTCGCGCTGCTCGTGCACGATTTCCATCGCGCGGCCACCGAGCACATAGCTCGGACGCACCACCAGCGGATAACTGAGGGCCGCAGCCTTTTCGAGCGCTTCAGGTTCGGTGCGCGCGGTGGCGTTCGGCGGCTGGCGCAGGCCCAGCTCGTGCAGCAGCTTCTGAAAGCGCTCGCGGTCTTCGGCCGCGTCGATCATGTCGGGCGAGGTGCCGATGATCGGCACGCCGTTGGCTTCGAGGTCCAGCGCGAGCTTCAACGGCGTCTGGCCGCCGTACTGCACGATCACGCCGAGCGGCTTTTCCTTGTCGACGATCTCCAGCACGTCTTCGAGCGTGAGCGGCTCGAAGTACAGGCGGTCGGAGGTGTCGTAGTCGGTCGACACGGTCTCGGGATTGCAGTTGACCATGATGGTCTCGTAGCCGTCCTCGCGCATCGCGAGCGCGGCGTGCACGCAGCAGTAGTCGAACTCGATGCCCTGGCCGATGCGGTTGGGACCGCCGCCGAGCACCATGATCTTCTTCTTGTCCGTGGGGTCGGCTTCGCACTCGTCTTCATAGGTCGAATACATGTAGGCCGTGTTGGTCGCGAACTCGGCCGCGCAGGTGTCCACGCGCTTGTAGACCGGGCGTACACCGAGAGCCCGGCGCTTCTCGCGGATAGCCGTGTCAGTGGTCTTCAGTTGCTTGGCCAGGCGCCGATCGGAGAAGCCCTTCTTCTTGAGCGCGAGCAGCGTGTCCTTGTCGATGTCGTCCAGCGACTTGGTTTCCAGCTCGAGTTCGATCTTCACGATCTCCTCGATCTGCACCAGGAACCACGGGTCGATCTTGGTCAGCGCGAACACTTCATCCACGCTCAGGCCCATGGCGAAGGCATCGCCCACGTACCAGATGCGCTCGGGACCGGGCTCGCCCAATTCCTTTTCGAGCACTTCGCGGTCCTGCGTCTTCTCGTTCAGGCCATCGACGCCCACTTCGAGGCCGCGCAGGGCCTTCTGGAACGATTCCTGGAAGGTGCGGCCCATGGCCATCACCTCGCCCACCGACTTCATCTGCGTCGTGAGACGCGAATCAGCCTGCGGAAATTTCTCGAACGCGAAGCGCGGAATCTTGGTGACCACGTAATCGATCGACGGTTCGAACGACGCGGGCGTCGCGCCGCCGGTGATCTCGTTGCGCAGTTCGTCGAGCGTGTAGCCCACGGCCAGCTTGGCTGCGACCTTGGCGATCGGGAAGCCCGTGGCCTTGGAGGCCAGCGCCGAAGAACGCGAGACCCGCGGGTTCATCTCGATGACGACCATGCGGCCGTCCTTCGGATTGATGGAGAACTGCACGTTCGAGCCGCCGGTATCGACGCCGATCTCACGCAGCACGGCCAGTGAGGCGTTGCGCAGGATCTGGTATTCCTTGTCGGAGAGCGTCTGCGCGGGGGCCACGGTGATCGAGTCGCCGGTGTGCACGCCCATCGGGTCGAGGTTCTCGATCGAGCAGACGATGATGCAGTTGTCGGCCTTGTCGCGCACGACCTCCATCTCGTACTCTTTCCAGCCGAGCAGCGATTCTTCGATCAGCAGCTCGTTGGTGGGCGAGGCTTCGATGCCGCGCTTGCAGATGGTCTCGAATTCGTCGGGGTTGTAGGCGATGCCGCCGCCCGTGCCGCCGAGCGTGAAGCTGGGGCGGATCACGGTCGGAAAGCCCAGCGTCTTCTGCACGGCCCAGGCTTCGTCCATCGTGTGCGCGATGCCCGAGCGGGCCGAACCGAGACCGATCTTGGTCATCGCGTCCTTGAACTTCAAGCGGTCTTCGGCCTTGTCGATGGCTTCGGGCGTGGCGCCGATGAGCTCGACCGGCTTGTGGGTGGACGCGCCCGTGTACTTGTCGAGCACGCCGTTGCGCCACAGGTCGAGCGCGCAGTTCAGCGCGGTCTGGCCGCCCATGGTCGGCAGGATCGCGTCGGGGCGTTCCTTGGCGATGATCTTCTCAACCGTCTGCCAGGTGATCGGCTCGATGTAGGTGACGTCGGCGGTGGCCGGGTCGGTCATGATCGTCGCGGGGTTGCTGTTGATCAGGATGACCTTGTAGCCCTCTTCGCGCAGCGCCTTGCAGGCCTGCACGCCGGAGTAGTCGAACTCGCAGGCCTGGCCGATGATGATCGGGCCGGCGCCGATGATGAGGATCGATTTGAGGTCTGTGCGCTTAGGCATTCTTGCTCTCCGTCTTTTCTGTCTTGTTCTTTTCCATGAGTGCCGTGAAGCGGTCGAACAAATAGCCGATGTCGTGCGGGCCGGGCGAGGCTTCCGGGTGGCCCTGGAAGCAGAACGCCGGCTTGTCGGTGCGTGCCAGGCCCTGAAGCGTGTTGTCGAACAGGCTGATGTGGGTGGGACGCAGGTTGGCCGGCAGCGACTTCTCGTCGACTGCGAAACCGTGGTTCTGGCTGGTGATGCTCACGCGGCCGTTGTCCAGGTCCTTCACCGGATGATTCGCGCCGTGGTGGCCGAACTTCATCTTGAAGGTCTTGGCGCCCGAGGCGAGCGCCATGATCTGGTGGCCGAGGCAAATGCCGAAGGTGGGAATGCCGGTCTCGATCAGCTCCTTGACGGCGCTGATGGCGTAGTCGCAAGGCTCCGGGTCGCCGGGGCCGTTGGCCAGGAAGATGCCGTCGGGCTTGAGCTTGAGCACGTCGGCTGCGGGCGTCTGTGCCGGCACCACGGTGATGCGCGCGCCGCGCTGCGCGATCATGCGCAGGATGTTCTTCTTGACGCCGTAGTCGAAGGCGACAACGTGGAACTTGGGCGTGATCTGCACGCCGTAGCCCGGCTTGCCGTTCAGGTTCACGAGCTTCCACTCGGTCTCGGTCCACTCGTAGGTCTCGGTGACCGATACAACCTTGGCGAGGTCCAGACCCGCCATGCTCGGCGCGCCCTTGGCGGCGGCGATGGCCTTGTCGATCAGCGCCTGCGTCACCGCTTCTCCTTCGGCCAAGCCCAGGATGCAGCCGTTCTGCGCGCCATGGGTGCGCAGGTGCCGCGTGAGCTTGCGGGTGTCGATGTTCGCGATCGCGACCGTCTTGCCGGCCACGAGATATTCGCTCAGCGTGGCGGTCTGGCGGAAGTTGGAGGCGACGAGGGGCAGGTCCTTGATGATCAGGCCCGCGGCATGGATCTTGTCGGCTTCGATGTCTTCCCCGTTGACGCCGTAGTTGCCGATGTGCGGATACGTCAAGGTGACGATCTGCTGGCAGTAGCTCGGGTCGGTGAGGATTTCCTGGTAACCGGTCATGGCGGTGTTGAACACCACTTCACCGGTCGTGGAGCCGGCGGCTCCGATCGAATTGCCTTGAAAGACCGTGCCGTCTGCGAGCGCCAGGATGGCGGGCGGGAAATTTCCCTTGAGAGACAAAAGCACTGGGTTCTCCGGATGGTTACGGTCGCCCGGAGCCCCAGGCGCGTTGCCTGCGGACTTGCTTCAAGGGGATTTTGGCGTTAAAGGCGGCCGGGCGACGCTATTGCGAGTAAGCCCCCGATTGTAGCCCGGACTGAGGGCTTATCCGGCCTGAAGGGCCGCTCCGCTTGCGTGCAGGCAGATCGCGGCGGCGGCGGCCACGTTCAGCGATTCCTCGCCGCCGGGCTGTGCGATGCGGATATGGTGCGTCGCGCGGGCTTCCAATGCGGCGGAAACGCCCTGCCCTTCGTGGCCCATCAGCCAGGCGCAGGGGTGGGGCAGTCGGGCTTGGTGGAGCCATTCCCCACGGTGCGAACTGGTAGCGACAAGCGGAATCTTCAATGCGTCGAGCGCATCGGCCTCCACGCCTTCGATCAGCCGCAGCCCGAAATGAGCGCCCATGCCGGCGCGCAACACCTTCGGCGCCCAAAGCGCGGCCGTGCCCTTGAGGGCGATCACCTGGGTGAAACCAAAAGCCGCCGCGCTACGCAGGATGGACCCGGCATTGCCGGCGTCTTGTAGTCGGTCGAGCACCACGCTCGGGGCATCGGGGATCAACTCCGGCCGCACCGGCTGATCGAGCACGAAGCCCATCGGCGCCGGCGATTCAAGCCCGCTGACGCCACGCAGCAGATCGTCGGCGACGACTACAGTTTTGATAGCACTCGCACCCCATTCGGCTGGGGCAGTCGGCCAGAACGATTCGGCAAACACCGCGATCGCAGGCTTTACGCCGCGCGCCAAAGCAGCCCGGCAAAGGTGATCGCCTTCGAGCCAGATGCGTCCCAGCTTGCGATAGGCACCCGGATCCTGGGCAAGCTTGCGCAGGTCCTTGAGCAGCGGGTTGTCGCGCGAGCTGATGTGGCTCGCGCCGGCCTCGGTGGTCATCGGCGGATCAAAGCGCGGCGCGCAGGTCAAGGTGAACGGTCTCGACCGTTGCGATCACCATCGGCATCGGCGCTTCCGTTTCGATGACCAGGGCGCCAGCCGCCGTCCGCGTCAACGCCGCGGCTACCGGACTGAACGACCTGCGGTGATGCACGCAGGCACCGTGTTTCTGCAGCGCCTCGAGGTGCTCGGGCGTGCCATAGCCCTTGTGGCCGGCAAAGCCGTAATGCGGGAATTCGGTATGCAGTTGCTCGCACAGCCGGTCGCGATGGACCTTCGCCAGGATGGACGCGGCCGAAATCGCCTTGACCAGCGCATCGCCCTTGACCACGGCTTCGGCCAGCACGTCCAGCGTTGGCAGCCGGTTGCCGTCGACCAGCACCTTGGCTGGCTTCAGCCGCAGGCCCTCGACGGCGCGGCGCATGGCGATCATCGTGGCCTGCAGGATGTTGTGCGTGTCGATTTCCTCGACGCTCGCCTGGGCGATGGAGCAACACAGAGCCTTGGCCAGGATCTGGTCGTGCAGGCGTTCGCGCTGCAGAGCAGTGAGGGTCTTGGAATCGGCAAGGCCACGGATCGGCCGCGTGTCGTCGAGGATCACCGCCGCGGCTACCACGGGGCCCGCCAGCGGGCCGCGGCCGGCCTCGTCGACGCCCGCAAGCAGGCCCGGCGCGTCCCACACCAGGCGGGCCTGCTCAGCCTTCAAGAACTTTCTGGATCGCATCGGCGCAAAGTGTCGGCGTATCGCGCTGCAATTGCACGTGCAGCTCGGAAAATCTTTGTTGCAGGGCCTGCGTCTTTTCGGGTGCATCGAGCCAGGCCAGCGTGGCCTGGGCCAGCGCCTCGGGCGTGGCGGCTTCCTGCAGCAATTCGGGCACCACGAACTCGCGGCGCAGGATATTGGGCAATCCCACCCACGGCTGGAGTTGCTTGCGCTGCATCAGGCGCCATGACAGTCCGTTCATGTTGTAGGCGATGACCATCGGCCGCTTGAAGAGCGCCGCCTCGAGCGTGGCGGTTCCGCTCGCGATCAACGTGACGTCGCAAGCGGCGAGCGCGGCGTGCGACTGGCCATCGAGCAGCTTCACCCGACCGGCCATGCCACTGGCCTGGAGCA
Source organism: Variovorax paradoxus EPS (assembly GCF_000184745.1). Taxonomy (NCBI): domain Bacteria; kingdom Pseudomonadati; phylum Pseudomonadota; class Betaproteobacteria; order Burkholderiales; family Comamonadaceae; genus Variovorax; species Variovorax paradoxus. The sequence goes on from NC_014931.1 coordinate 3,566,949, forward strand.
AGGCGTCGATCTCGGCGCGCAGGCTCGGGATGATGGGCGCCACGAACTGGAGGGGAGGCCGTGCCTTCTGCATCAGCGCGGCGGCGGCGAAAAATCGGGCGGCCAGGTAGCGGATTTCGGAGCGACGGCTGCCCGGCAGCAAGGCGACGACCTGCGCATCGGGCGCCAGGCCCAGCGAGGTGCGCGCTGCGGCGCGGTCAGGCGTCATCGGGATCACATTGGCAATCGGGTGGCCCACATAGCTCGCGGCAACGCCCTGCTTTTCGAGCAACTCGGGCTCGAACGGAAAGATACACAGCACATGGTCGGCGGCAGCACGGATCTTCTCGATACGCTTCGGTCGCCACGCCCAAATCGAGGGGCAGACAAAGTGAACCGTCTTGATGCCCTGGCTGCGCAGGCCCGCTTCGAGATCGAGGTTGAAATCCGGGGCGTCGACGCCGATGAAGAGCTCGGGACGCTCCTGCAGCAGCCGAGCCTTCAGTTGGCGGCGAATACCTGCGATTTCCGAGTAATGCCGCAGCACTTCGATGTAGCCCCGCACCGCGAGCTTTTCCTGCGGCCACCAGCTCTGGAACCCGTGCGCGAGCATGCGAGGACCGCCGATGCCGGCGGTCTCTAGGTCGGGCCAGCGGGCCTGAAGGCCATCGAGAAGAAGCCCCGCGAGCAAGTCGCCGGACGCTTCGCCCGCGACCAGCGCGAAGCGTCGCTGTTCGGTTGACTGCATCGCCGTCACTTCAACGCGCAATGCCGCGCGTGGAACTGGCGAGGAAGGATTCCATCAAGGCGACGTCATCCGCCGCCTCGGGCATTTCGGCGGTCAGCGCGGCGATGCCTGCACGCGCCTCTTCGAGCGTCTTGCCCTGGCGATAAAGAAGCTTGTGCATCTGCTTGACCGCAGCGAGCCGCTGCGCCGAGAAATCGCGCCGGCGCAGGCCCACGACATTGAAGCCGCGAACCGCCAGCGGATTGCCGTCGACCAGCATGAATGGGGGCACGTCCTGCGACACCGCGCTCGCAAAGCCGACCATGGCATGTGCGCCGATTGAGACGAACTGGTGGATGCCGGTGAGGCCGCCGACCGTGACCCAGTCCGCCAGATGCACGTGGCCTGCCAGCGTCGTCTGGTTGGCCAACGTGGTGTGGTTGTCGACATGGCAGTCGTGCGCGATGTGCGTGTACGCCATGATCCAGTTGTCGTTGCCGACAGTTGTCACGCCCCCTGCCCCCGGCACGCCGAGGTTGAAGGTGCAGAACTCGCGAATGACGTTCCGGTCGCCGATGACGAGCTTGGTCGGCTCGCCGGCGTATTTCTTGTCCTGCGGGATCGCGCCGAGCGAGGAGAACTGGAAGATCCGGTTGTCGCGCCCGATGGTCGTGCGCCCCTCGATCACGCAATGCGCGCCGATGGTGGTACCCGCCCCGATCTGCACGTGCGGGCCGATGACGGTATAAGGCCCGACCGACACCGAGGCGTCGAGTTGTGCCTGGGGGTCGACGAGCGCTGTCGAATGAACCTGAGTCATGCCTTGCTGATGACGAAGGCCGAGATCAGCTGATCTGGCGCATGGCGCACATCAGCGTGGCTTCGCAGGCGAGCTCGCTGCCCACCAATGCGCGGCCCTTGAACTTGGAGATGCCAGCCTTCATGCGCTCGATCTCGACTTCGAGCGTGAGCTGGTCGCCCGGCTCCACGGGACGCTTGAAGCGCGCGCCGTCGATGGCTGCAAAGTAGTAGACGGTGTTGTCGTCCGGCACGATGTCGAGCGAATGGAACGACAAGAGCGCCGCGGCCTGCGCCATGGCTTCGAGCATCAGCACGCCCGGCATCACCGGACGGTGCGGGAAGTGGCCGTTGAAGAATGGCTCATTCATCGTCACGTTCTTGAGCGCCGTGATGCGCTTGCCCTTTTCCATGTCCAGCACGCGGTCCACCAGCAGGAACGGGTAGCGGTGGGGAAGCAGCTTGAGGATTTGATGGATATCGAGCGTCGTCGTCATGATTTTCTGTTCCTGCATCGTCGTCATTTTTTCGGGAGGGCTTTCTCCAGCGCCTTCAGTCGTTCGCGCAGGCTGTGCAACTGCTTGAGCGTTGCCGCATTTTTTTCCCAGCTCGCATTGTCATCGATGGGAAACATGCCGGTGTACTGGCCGGCCTTGTGAATGGATCGTGTCACCACCGTCGCGGCGGAAACGTGCACGCCGTCGACCACCGTCAGATGGCCCAGCACGATGGCACCGCCGCCAAAGGTGCAGTTCGCACCGATGGTCGCGCTGCCGGCCACGCCGACGCAGCCCGCCATGGCGGTGTTCTTGCCGACGCGCACGTTGTGGCCGATCTGGATCAGGTTGTCGAGCTTCACGCCATCCTCGATGACGGTGTCGTCGAGCGCGCCGCGGTCGATGCAGGTGTTGGCGCCAATCTCCACGTCGTTGCCGATGCGCACCGCACCGAGTTGCTCGATCTTGACCCAGGCACCCTGGTGCAGCGCGAGGCCGAAGCCATCGGCACCGATCACCACGCCCGGGTGCAGCAGGCAGCGATCACCGATCGTGCAGTCTTCGCTGACCGTCACGCGCGACTTCAGCACGCTGCCCGCGCCGATGCGCGCACCTCGCTCCACGACACAGAGCGCACCAATGCGTGCCGTGGCGTCGACATGGGCTTCCGGGTGGATCAAGGCGGATCGATGAACAAGGTCAGCCTCCGGGCGCGCATGGTGCGACTTCCAGAGTTGCGTCAGGCGCGCAAAGTAGAGATATGGATCGGGCGTGACGATGAACGCCCCGCGCGCGGCGGCCGCGTCCTGCATGGCAGGCGACACGATCACGCAGGCGGCTTTCGACGCGGCGAGTTCCTGTTGGTACTTGGGATGGCTCAGGAAGCTGAGCGCATCGGGCTGTGCATTCTGAAGCGGCGAGAGCCGCTCGATGGACAGCGTGGCATCTCCATGAAGCTCGCCCCCGAGGGCGTCAACGATGGCTCCGAGCTGCAGAGACACGCCGGTTCGCGGCGTTACTTGCCGGCCGCGGGCGCTGTGGAGCCGACCGACGCGTTCAGCGCCTTGATCACCTTGTCGGTGATGTCGTGCTTCGGATTGATGTAGATCGCTTCCTGCAGGATGGCGTCGTACTTTTCAGCTTCAGCCACCTGCTTCACGACGCGGTTGGCGCGCTCGTAGACCTGCTGGAGCTCTTCGTTCTTGCGCGCATTCAGGTCCTCCTGGAATTCGCGGCGGCGGCGCTGGAACTCGCGATCTTGATCGATCAGCGCCTTCTGGCGCGTCGCCCGCTGGCTTTCGGAGATGGTCGGTGCTTCGCGCTCGAACTTCTCCGAGGCCGTCTTCAGTGCGTCGCCCTGCGAGGTCAGGTCCTTCTCGCGCTTGAGAAACTCCGCTTCGAGCTTCGCCTGCGCCGCCTTGGCTGGCTGCGCTTCGCGCAGCACGCGGTCCGGATTCACGAAGCCGATGCGAAAGGCCTCCTGCGCCTGGGCAGGCGCAGCGACGATCGCGAAAGCGGGAATCAACAACGCACCAACTGCGGCGCGAATCAAATGCTTCATTTAGAAAGACGTTCCGATCTGGAATTGCAAGCGCTGAATTCTATCCTTCGGGATCACGACGAAGCCGGTGGCCGGATCGAGCACTTCCTTTTGGGACTTGATGGGGAAGGCATAGGCAAGACGCAGCGGACCCAGCGGCGAGATCCAGCTGACCCCGAGGCCGACCGAGGCGCGCAACTTCTTCTGCGCCTTGTACTGCTCGTCAGTCAGGCCGGCAGCCCGCGAACCAAACACATTGCCCACATCGAAGAAGCCGTACAGGCGCAGCGTGCGATCGTTGCCTGCCCCAGGAAATGGCGTGCTGAGTTCGGCGTTGAAGACAGCTTTCTTGGTGCCACCCAGCGCGGCGCCTTCGGTCTGGCCGATCAGAGGCACGTCGCGAGGACCTAGCGAATTCTGCTCGAAGCCGCGGATCGAGCCCAAGCCGCCGGCATAGAAATTCTTGAAGATCGGATAGACCTTGCCGCCAAGCGGCTTGGCATAGCCCACATCGGCGTTGATCGCAAAGGTGTACTGCTTGTTGATCGCGAAGAACTGCTGATACTGATAGTTCGTCTTGAAGTACTTCATGTCGCCGGCGGCGCCGACTTCGAGGTTGGCACGCTGCAGGCGGCCGGTCGTCGGGACCAGCGCGCTGTCGCGGCTGTCGCGGCCCCAGCCCACGGTGAGCGGCACTCCCCAGACGCTCTTCTGGTCGCAGCCCGTCACGAACAGGCCCGTCGCATCCTTCTCGCACTGGAAGTAGCGCAGGTAGGACGCCGGCGTGAAGAGACCGGAGAACGAGGTCGAGGTGTTCGGATCGAAGGCGTAGCGCTCCAGGCCCACGCCGAAGAACACGGTATCGAGTTCGCTGAACGGGACGCCGAAACGGATGGACGCCCCCTGGTTCACCAGCTTGTAGTCGCCATCGATGTTGGTCGAGTAAGGGCGCGTGGTCGTGTGATAGACGCTGATCGTGCGCGAGATGCCGTCCTTCGTGAAGTACGGATCGGTAGTGGTCAGCGACAGGGTGCGGTTGTACTTGCTGGTATTGACCTGCACGCCCAGGAAATTGCCGGAGCCGAACACGTTTTCCTGCGAGATGCCAAAGGTCAGCGCAACCTTCTCGGCGCTCGAATAGCCAGCGCCCAGTTGCAGACTGCCAGTGGGCTTTTCGGCCACGTTGACGGTCAGGTCCACCTGGTCGGGCGAACCCGGCACCTCTTGGGTCTCGACGTTCACTTCGGTGAAGAAGCCCAGGCGGTCCACACGGTCGCGCGAGACCTTGATCTTGTCGCCGTCGTACCAGGAGGCTTCGAACTGGCGGAACTCGCGGCGAATGACTTCGTCGCGCGTCTTGTTGTTGCCGCCGACCGACACACGGCGCACGTACACACGGCGCGAAGGCTCTGCCTGCAGCGTGAGCGTGACGCGGTTGTTGACCCGGTCGATGTCCGGGACGGCCTGCACACGGGCGAAGGCGTAGCCGAAGGTGCCGAAATAGTCGCTGAAAGCCTTTGTGGTTTCGGTGACCAGTTCGCCGTTGTAGGGCTCGCCGGGCTTGATGGTGATCAGCGACTTGAACTCGTCGTCGCGGCCCAGGTAGTTGCCGTTGAGCTTCACGCCCGCCACCACGAACTTCTCGCCTTCGGTGATGTTGACCGTGACCGTCAGGTCCTTGCGGTCCGGCGAGATGGCGACCTGGGTCGAATCGATGCGGAACTCGAGGTAGCCGCGCGTGATGTAGTACGAGCGAAGCGTTTCGAGATCGGCGTTGAGCTTGGCACGCGAATACTGGTTGGACTTGGTGTACCAGCTCATGAAGCCGCCGCTGTCCTGGTCGAACAGGCTCAACAGCGTCGATTCGCTGAAGGCCTTGCTGCCGACGATGTGGACTTCGCGGATGCGTGCGGAATCGCCTTCGGTGACGGTGAACGTCAGGTTGACGCGATTGCGCTCGATGGGCGTGACGGTGGTCACGACCTGCGCGTTGTAGAGGCTGCGGCTCACGTACTGGCGCTTGAGCTCCTGCTCCGCGCGATCGGCCAGCGCCTTGTCATAGGGACGGCCATCGGTCAGGCCGATTTCGCGCAATGCTTTCTGCAGCGCCGCCTTGTCGAACTCCTTGGTGCCGACGAAGTCGACGTCTGCAATGGTCGGGCGCTCTTCGACGATCACCACCAGCACATTGCCGTTGACGTCGATGCGCACGTCCTTGAACAACCCCAGGTCGAACAGCGCACGAATGGCGGCCGAACCGCGTTCGTCACTGTAGGTATCGCCCACGCGCAACGGCAACGACGCGAAGATCGTGCCGGCCTCGACGCGTTGCAGGCCTTCGACGCGAATGTCGCGCACCGTGAAAGGCTCGACGGCCCAGGCTGCCGTGGCTGCAAGCGCACTGGCAACTACCGCGACAACGCTACGCAGGCGAAAGCGATTGGAGTTTTTGTTCATCTGTGAATTGAGCCGGCACGGAAAGGGCCGGCAGAAAGTTAACCAAAGAGCCGCGTGACGTCGTTGAAGAGTGCGACCGACATCATGACCAGCAGCAAGGCGACACCGCCGCGCTGAAGCCGTTCCATCCAGGCGTCAGAGACGCTTTTGCCGGTCAGGCCCTCCCAAAGATAATACATCAGGTGTCCTCCATCGAGGACCGGGAGCGGCATGAGATTGAGCACGCCCAGGCTCACGCTGATGACCGCGAGGAAGATCAGGTACTGGGTCAGGCCGAGGCTCGCGGACTTGCCTGCATAGTCGGCAATGGTCAGCGGACCGCTCAGGTTCTTCAGCGATGCTTGGCCGGTCACCATCTTGACCATCATGCGCACCGTCAATGCGGACATCTCCCACGTGCGCACCACGCCGCGCCAGACACCGTCGACCGGGCCCTGGCGCACCGTCACCATGTCGGGCGGCGCACCAACGTAAGCGCCGATACGGCCGACCTTGACGGCGCCCTCCTCGCGCACCTCGGGCTTCACCTCGAGCATGAGCGACTGGCCACCGCGTTGAATCTGCCAGGCTTGGCTGCGCGGCTGGTCGCCGTCGACCGAAGCGCGGATCACCTCGCGCAGCTGTTGTCCGTCGTAGATGGGCGTCTCGCCGATGGCGCGCACCAGATCGCCTTTTTTCAAGCCCGACTGCTCGCCGGCGCCGCCGGCCATGACATCGCCGATCTCCGGCCGGGTCAGGGGGGCGAGCACGCCGATCTTGCGGAACATCTGCGGATCGGCGTCCTTTGCCTCCATCTGGCTCAGTGGCAGCACCAACTGGCGTGCGGGCTTGCCGTCCTCGCCGGCCACTTCGAGCGTGAGGTCCCGGGCGTCGAGCGCGCCCTGCGTCATGCGCCAGCGCAGATCTTCAAAGGACTGGACCGGCGTCAGATCGCCGTCAAAGCCGGCGCGCGTGACATGCTCCCCACCGCGCAGGCCCGTGGCCTCCGCCAGCGAAGCTGCCACCGGTCGCGCCAGCTTGGCAACCGGCTCTTCGACGCCGATCCAATTGACGGCCGTGTAAAGCGCGATCGCCAGCAACAGGTTGGCGATGGGTCCGGCCGCCACGATGGCCGCGCGCGAACGCAGGGGCTGGGTGTTGAAGGCCCGATGCCGCTCCTCGGGCGCCACGGGGCCCTCGCGCTCGTCGAGCATCTTGACGTAGCCGCCCAGCGGGAAGGCGGCGATGACGAATTCGGTCTGCTGCCCCGGATGCTGGCGCTGGGGCTGCCAGCGGAACAGTGCCTTGCCGAACCCGACCGAGAAGCGCTCCACCTTGACGCCGCAGGCAACAGCGACGCGGTAGTGGCCGTATTCATGCACCGCGATCAGGACGCCGAGTGCAACCACGAAGGCTATGACAGTGAGCATCGGATCCTCAACGATTGGGGGAATCAGGCTGCGAAGCGCAGCGCTGCGGCCTTGGCCGCCGCACGGGCGCTGGCATCGAGCGCCAGCAGATCGGCCAGCGACGCCGGCTTGGAGGGGGCAACGGCTTCCAAAGTTTCCATGTTGACCGCATGAATGCGATCGAAACGCAGGCGCCGGTCCAGAAAGGCCTCGACGGCGACCTCGTTGGCCGCGTTGAGCACTGCCGTAGTGCCGGGCGCCGCACGCAATGCGTGCCACGCAAGACCCAGGCCGGGGAAGAGCGCCGCGTCGGGCGCATCGAAAGTCAGCGAAGCCATCTGCCGGAAATCGAGCCGTGCCGCCCCGCTCTCGATGCGCTCGGGCCAAGCCAGGCCGACCGCGATCGGCACCCGCATGTCGGGCGTGCCGAGCTGGGCGATGACCGAGGCATCGGTGAACTGCACCATCGAATGCACCACGCTCTGCGGGTGGATGACGACCTCGATCTGCTCGGGCAACACGCCGAACAGGTGGCGCGCCTCGATCACCTCCAGCGCCTTGTTCATCATCGTGGCCGAATCGACCGAGATCTTGCGGCCCATGACCCAGTTGGGATGGGCGCAGGCCTGCTCGGGCGTGACGGTGCCCAGGGTCTCAGGCGCGCGGGTACGGAACGGGCCGCCCGACGCGGTCAGGATGATCTTGTCGATGCGCCGCGCCCAGGTGGATGGATCCTCTGGCAGCGACTGGAAGATCGCCGAATGCTCGCTGTCGATCGGCAGCAGCGTCGCGCCGCCCTCGCGCACCGTGCGCATGAACAGTTCGCCGCCGACGACCAGGGCTTCCTTATTGGCCAGCAGCAGGCGCTTGCCGGCGCGCGCGGCGGCCAAGCACGGGCCGAGCCCGGCGGCGCCGACGATGGCAGCCATGACGGCGTCTACCTCTTCGTGCGAGGCTATCTTTTCAATAGCATCCTCGCCTGTCAGTACATGGGTGCTCAGGCTGTTTTGCTTGAGCTTCTCGGCCAGTAACGCCGCATGCGGCGGGCTCGCCATGACGGCGAACCGGGGCGAGAACTGCGCGCACTGCGCCAGCATCTCATCGACCTTGGTGGCCGCGGACAGCGCAAACACCTCGTAGCGCTCAGGATGCCGCGCAATGACGTCGAGCGTGCTCACGCCGACCGACCCGGTCGACCCCAGCACTGTGACGCGTTGTTTGGGAGTGTTCACAGGAAGGCCAGCATCATGGCAATGGGAAGTGCGGGCAAGAGGGCATCCACGCGATCGAGCACGCCGCCGTGGCCGGGGAGCAGGCGGCTACTGTCCTTGGCGCCGGCGCTGCGCTTGATCAGCGATTCGACCAGGTCGCCCACGACGCTCATCGCGGCGAGAAATACAGCGCCGATCAGGAGCAGCCACCAGCCGCGCTCGAACAGGCGGGTGTAGAGGCTCGGCACCGTGGCGCCGAAATAGCTGTCGGCCCAGACCCATGCAAAGGCCAGCACGATGACACCGATCATTCCGCCCCAGACACCTTCCCAGCTCTTGCCGGGGCTGATCGCCGGGGCAAGCTTGCCGCGGGTGAACTTCAGGCCGAAGGCGCGGCCCGCGAAATAGGCGAACACGTCTGCCACCCAGACCAGCACGAGGATCGACAGCAGAAAGTTGATGCCGACCATGCGCGCCTGCACAGCGGCGAGCCACGCGACCCAGAGTGCCAGCAAGCCGCCGACAAGGCGCAGCCCGCGCGGAATGCGGGGCCAGCCCGGCACCGCCACGCGCAGCAGCGCCGCGCCGCCGAGTACCCAGGCCGCGCTGGCCAGCATCCACATCAGAACCAGCGGTTGTTCGAGCAGGCCGAGCCACCACGAGAGCCCGCAGAGCACGACCATCTCGGCACCTAGGAACAGCGACATGCCCTGGCCATAGCCGTTCAGGCGCCCCCACTCCCACGCGGCCGCGCCGATCAGCACAAGCATCACGCAGGCAAATGGAATGTAGTTTCGGTAGAACAGCGCCGGCAGCAGGATCGCGAGCAGCACGATCGCCGTGAGGATGCGTTGTTTGAGCATGCGGGAGGTTGTGAGGCCTTCTCAGGCCGCAGCCGTCGAGACCTGTGCCGAGGTTTGGCCGAAGCGGCGCTCGCGACCCTGGAACGCGGCGATGGCCTCGTCCAGCGCGGCCTCGTCGAATTCGGGCCAGAGCTTGTCGCTGAAGAAGAGCTCGGCGTATGCGCTTTGCCAGAGCAGGAAATTCGACAACCGCTGCTCGCCGCCGGTGCGGATGAACAGGTCGGGGTCAGGCACATGGGCCAGCGCCATGGCGCGGTCCATGTTCATCTCGGTCATCGGAAGGCCCTGCTCGGCGAGCTTGGCTGCGGCCTGGGCGATGTCCCAGCGCCCACCGTAGTTGAAGCAGATGTTGAGCACGAGCCGCGTGTTGTGCGCGGTCGCCTCTTCGGCACTGACCAACCCGGCCACCAACTTGGCGGAGAGGCCGCCGCGTTCGCCGACGAAATGCAGCCGAACGCCGTCGCGGCTCAGGCGCGGCACCTCGCGCGCCAGCGCACCCACCATCAGCGACATCAGGCCGGAGACCTCGTCGGGAGGACGATTCCAGTTCTCCGAGGAGAACGCGAACACGGTGAGAACACCCACCCCGCGGTCGGCGCAAGCCTTGACGCAGCGACGCAGCGATTCGACGCCCTGCTTGTGCCCCGCCACGCGGGGAAGGAATCGCTTCGTCGCCCAACGACCGTTGCCATCCATGACGACGGCAACGTGGTGGGGAATGGGCGGCGGCGAAGAGGCCATGGCGGGCCTCAAACGGCCATGATCTCCGCTTCTTTCGCTGCGACCAGGCGATCGATTTCAGCGATATGGCGGTCGGTGACCTTCTGGATCTCGGCTTCGGCGCGCTTCTGGTCGTCCTCGGACGCCAGCTTGTCCTTGACCAGCTTCTTGACCGACTCGTTCGCGTCACGGCGCAGGTTGCGCGTGGCGACCTTGGCGGTTTCGCCTTCGTTGCGGACCAGCTTGGTCATTTCCTTGCGGCGCTCTTCGCTCATGGCGGGCAGCGGCACGCGGATCAGGTCGCCCATCGACGCGGGGTTCAGGCCCAAGTCGCTTTCGCGGATGGCCTTCTCGATCTTGGCGCCCATGCCCTTTTCCCAGGGCTGGACGCTGATCGTGCGCGAGTCGAGCACCGACACGTTGGCCACCTGGCTCAGCGGCACTTGGGAGCCGTAGTACTCGACATGGATCGAGTCGAGCAGCGCCGAGTTGGCGCGACCCGTGCGGATCTTGGTGAGGTTGTTCTGGAATGCGGCGAGCGATTGATTCATCTTCGCGTCGGTCGCACTGCGGATATCTGCAATGGTCATCTCAAATACTCCTAGGCATGCACCAGCGTGCCCTCGTCCTCGCCCATCACGACGCGCTTGAGCGCGCCGCTCTTGAGGATCGAGAACACCTTGATCGGCAGCTTCTGGTCGCGGCACAGCGCGAAGGCCGTGGCGTCCATGATGCCGAGATTCTTTGCGATCGCCTCGTCGAAACTGAGCGAGACGTAACGCGTTGCGTGGGGGTCGAGCTTGGGGTCGGCGGAATACACACCGTCCACCTTCGTGGCCTTGAGCACCAGCTCGGCACCGATCTCGGCACCGCGCAGCGCAGCCGCCGTGTCGGTGGTGAAGAACGGGTTGCCGGTACCGGCCGCGAACACGACGACCTTGCCCTCTTCGAGGTACTGCAGGGCCTTGGGGCGCACATAGGGCTCGACCACCTGCTCGATCGCAATAGCGGACATCACGCGGGCCACGAGGCCCTGCTTGTCCATCGCGTCGGCCAGTGCCAGCGAGTTCATGACGGTGGCCAGCATGCCCATGTAGTCGGCGGTAGCGCGGTCCATGCCGACCGAGCCGCCGGCGACGCCGCGGAAGATGTTGCCGCCGCCGATCACGACCGCGACCTGCACGCCCATGTTCACGACCTCTGCCACGTCCTGCACCATGCGCACGATGGTCGCGCGGTTGATGCCGAAGGCGTCATCGCCCATCAGTGCCTCTCCCGACAGCTTCAACAAGATTCGCTTGTGGGCTGGGCGGGCATCAGACATGGGCAATTTCCTTTGAGTTGGCGGTGACGAGTGTAAAACGTAGCGATGAAAAAACGACGGCACGCGAGCACGCGCCGTCGTTGGAAGCCTTATGGCTTAAGCAGCGGCCTTGGCTGCTGCAACTTGCGCGGCCACTTCGGCAGCGAAGTCGTCGACCTTCTTTTCGATGCCTTCGCCGACCACGTACAGGGTGAAGCCCTTGATCGACGTGTTGGCGGCCTTGAGCATCTGCTCGACGGTCTGCTTGTCGTTCTTCACGAACGGCTGGTTGTGCAGCGAGACTTCCTTGAGGTACTTCTGCACGCCGCCTTCGATACGCTTGGCAACGATGTCGGCCGGCTGCGGCTTCTTGCCTTCGGCTTCGGCCGTCTTGCGGTCTTCTTCAGCCTTGCCAGCAGCAACAGCGCGCTCTTTTTCGATCAGGTCGGCGGGCACGTCCGATGCCTGAATGGCGACCGGCTTCATGGCGGCGATGTGCATCGCGACGTCCTTGGCCGACGTGTCGTCGCCCTCGAACTCGACCATCACGCCGATGCGCGTGCCGTGCAGGTACGAAGCCAGTTTGCCGTTGCCGGCGAAGTGCTTGAAGCGGCGGAAGCTCATGTTCTCGCCGATCTTGCCGATCAGACCCTTGCGCACGTCTTCGAGCGTGGGGCCGAAGCCGTCCTGCTCGTAGGGCAGCGAGCCCAGCGCGGCGATGTCGGCGGGGTTGTTCTTGGCGACCAGCATCGCGGCAGCGTTGGCTAGGGCCAGGAAGCTGTCGTTCTTGGTGACGAAGTCGGTTTCGCAGTTGATCTCGATCATGCCGCCGGCAGCGCCGTCGACGAAAGCCGTGACCACGCCTTCAGCCGTGATGCGGCCCGATGCCTTGCCGGCCTTGTTGCCGAGCTTAATGCGCAGCAACTCTTCGGCCTTTTCCATGTTGCCTTCGGCCTCGGTGAGGGCCTTCTTGCATTCCATCATCGGCGCGTCGGTCTTTGCGCGCAGTTCGCCGACCATGCTTGCGGTGATTGCAGCCATTTGTGTATCTCCGTAAATCCAAAAATCAGGTTAAAAAAAAGGGGCACCAAAGCCCCTTCTTCAGGCTCGCGAGAGCACCAATCAGGCCGAAGCGCTTTCTTCGACTTCGACGAATTCGTCGCTGCTGCCTTCGGCGATGGCCTTGACCACGTCACCGCCGGCGCTGTTGCGGCCTTCGATGATCGCGTCGGCGATGCCGCGTGCATACAGCGTGACGGCCTTGGACGAGTCGTCGTTGCCGGGGATCACGTAGTCGATGCCTTCGGGCGAGTGGTTGGAGTCCACCACGCCGATCAGCGGAATGCCGAGCTTCTTGGCTTCGGCCACGGCGATCTTGTGGAAGCCCACGTCGATCACGAAGATGGCGTCAGGCAATGCAGCCATGTCCTGGATGCCGCCAATGTCCTTTTCGAGCTTCGCGATTTCGCGCGAGAAGGTCAGCTGCTCCTTCTTGCTCAGGCTGTCGAGGCCGGCTTCTTGCTGGGCCTTCATGTCCTTCAGACGCTTGATCGAGGTCTTGACGGTCTTGAAGTTGGTCAGCATGCCGCCGAGCCAGCGGGTGTCGACGAAAGGCACGCCGGCGCGGCGAGCTTCTGCAGCGACGATTTCACGGGCCTGGCGCTTCGTGCCGACCATCAGGATCGTGCCGCGGTTGGCCGTGAGTTGCTTGGCGTACTTCATCGCGTCCTGGAACATCGGGAGCGACTTTTCCAGGTTGATGATGTGAATCTTGTTGCGATGGCCGAAGATGAACGGAGCCATCTTGGGGTTCCAGAAGCGGGTTTGGTGACCGAAATGGACACCGGCTTCCAGCATTTCGCGCATGGTGGTAGACATTAGAAATTACTCCAAAGGTTGGGTCTAAAATCCAGCCCGTTTTGCGCTCCTTTCGAATGGAGTCACAACACCTTGATTGGGCCGGTTTGCGGATGTGTTTGGCTGGATGCAACGGGAGCCGTCGCTCGACCAGCGAAACCCAAAGAGTATAGCACGGCCGCCGCCCCTCCTTCCCCCTTGAAACCGAGCCGCCCGCGGCACCTGCAGCCACCCATGAACGACCTTCACGCCGCCCGTCTCACCCTTCAGGCAGGTGGCTCCGATGCACGCACCGAAATAGAGCGCGCCATCGAAATCTCTCAGTCCCCGGCCTGCGCCCACGTTTTCACCCGCACGATGTTCGACGAGGCCCGCCAGGGCGCCGCCGAAGCGAATCCTGAAAGCAGGCTCGCCGGACTCGCCTTCACGTCCAAAGACTTGTTCGACATCGACGGCCAACCGACGCCTGCAGGGTCCGTCGTCCTGTCCCATGCACCGGCGGCCAAGGCTGACGCCATTGCAGTGGCACGACTCCGCGCTGCGGGCGGCGTGCTCACCGGCCGTACCAACATGAGCGAGTTCGCTTTCTCTGGCGTAGGCGTCAATCCGCACCACGGCACGCCGGTCAACGTCAGCGACAACGCCACCCCGCGCATCCCGGGCGGCTCCTCTTCCGGCGCGGCGATTTCGGTGGCCAGCGGCGCCGCCTTCATCGGCCTGGGCTCCGACACCGGCGGCTCGATCCGCATCCCGGCCGCGCTGAACGGCATCGTCGGCTTCAAGAACACGGCCCGCCTCGTGCCGGCCGATGGCGCGTTGCCCCTGTCGACCACGCTCGACACCGTCTGCGCCATGACGCGCTCGGTGCGCGATGCCATCACTGCGCACGAGATCCTCTCGGCCCGCCGCGTGACGGCCGGCACAGCGCCACTTGCCACCTACAGGCTGGCCGTCGTGAAGAACGTTTTCTTCGACGGCATCGAGCCGGCCGTGGCCGCCGCGTTCGAACGGGCGCTGAAAGCGCTTCGCAGCGCAGGCGCACGCATCGACGAAATCGAGTTACCCGAGCTGGCAGACCTGCAATCCATCAACGCCACGGGCGGCTTCTCGGCAGCCGAATCCCACGCCTGGCACCGCTTGCTGCTGGAGCGAAGCGGCGCAGGCTACGACCCGCGCGTGGCCCAGCGCATCGTGCGCGGCGCCACGATGAAGGCGCACGAATACATCGACCTCATCAACGCCCGCCGCGCCTGGATCGCCCGCGTTGAGACGGCGCTTGCGCCCTTCGACGCCGTGCTCTCACCGACCGTGCCAATCACCGCGCCGTCGATCGCCAGCGTGGCGCCGGGCGCCGAGCGCGACGACGAATTCTTCCGCGTCAACGCACTGCTGCTGCGCAACCCGTCGATCGTCAACATGCTCGACGGCTGCGCCCTCTCGTTGCCCTGCCACGCCGCCGGCCAATTGCCGGTCGGCCTGATGCTGTGGCACGCCGCGCTGCATGATGACGCCGTGCTCGCCATCGCTCTGCAGGTGGAGCGGGCGCTGCAGAACCAATAGCCAATAGCTGTCCACGCCGCCTCACGGGCGTCAGCCATCTCTTTTACCTCTGAAAATTCAATGAAAATCGCGATAGTTGGCGCCGGCATCATCGGCGTCACCACCGCCTGGGAACTGGTCTCCGACGGCCATGAAGTGACCGTGTTCGAGCGCCGCGGCGCCGCGGCCGAAGAAGCCAGTTTCGCCAATGCCGGCGTCGTTGCGCCGGGCTACGTCACGCCGTGGGCCGCTCCGGGCATGCGCATGAAAGTGCTGCGTTCGCTGATCTCCTCGCACGGCGCCATCAAGCTGCGTTGGCCACTGGGCGCACGCGACCTCGGGTGGATGTCGCGCTGGCAGAAGGCCTGCAAGCTCGAGACCTACCTCGCCAACCGTGCCCGCATGCAGCGCCTCGCCTTCTACAGCCGCACCCGGCTGCACGAAGTGAGCGAGGCCCGCGAGCTCAGCTACGAACGCAGCGACGGCTACCTCGTGCTGTTGCGCTCCAAGCGCGAGAAAAAGCTGATCCAGCCCGGCCTCGAAGTGCTGCGCACAGCCGGCAGCGTATTCCGCGAAGTCGATGCCGACGAAGCCCGCCGGATCGAACCCGCACTCAACGCCGACACGCCGTTGGCAGGCGCTATCCACCTGCCGGAGGACGAAGTCGCCAACTGCCGCCAGTTCGCGTTGCTGCTCAAGTGGGAGGCCGAGGCGCTCGGCGCGCAGTTTCATTTCAACTGCGACATCGCGCCGCTCAGCCGTGCGGCCCCCACCTCGCTGTCGCTTGCCAGCGGCTCGGAGGCGTTGCGTTTCGATGCCGTCATCGTGTGCGCGGGCCTCGCCTCGGCGACGCTCTTGCGCCCGCTGGGCCTGCGAATTCCGCTCGCGCCGGTCTATGGTCACTCGGTCAGCGCGCCGGTGCGGGAGCCGCTCAATGCACCGCGCAGCGCGGTGATGGACGAGCGCTACAAGGTCGCCATCTCGCGCCTGGGCCAGCGCGTGCGCGTGGCTGGCAGCGCCGAGATCGGCGGCTCGCTCGACACGATGAATCCGGCCGCGATCCAGATGCTTTACAAGGTGCTGCACGACTGGTTTCCGGGCGCCGCGACGCTGCAATCGGGCGTGCAGCAGTGGAAAGGCGCACGGCCGATGCTCCCCGACGGTCCGCCGGTGCTGGGCGCCAGCGGCATCCCCGGCGTGTGGCTCAACCTCGGGCACGGTTCGAGCGGCTGGGCGTTGTCGTGCGGCAGCGCGCGCGTGCTGGGCGACCTGATCGGCGGACGCGACCCGGGCGTCGATCTCGAAGGCCTGGGCGTCGAACGGCTCAGTCTTTAGGACCCCACCGCCGAAGCATTTCAGGGCTCGGCGGCGGCTCGACCGGCAGGTCGGGCTCCGCTGGCGGCCTGAGCTTCTCGGCGATCCACGCCAGCAGCGCAGGCGCCACGAGCGCAAAGAAAACAAGGCACAGCAGATCGGCGCCCATCATCAGCCAACGCTGCATGGTGGAAAGCCCGTCGACCGGCAGATCGAACCAGCGGATCACGCCAACGCCATAGGCGACACCTGCAACCCAGGCCACGTCGCGCAGCGGCACCCAACGCTTCTTTTCGGCCAGTAGGAAAGTGCCCCACACGAGGCCCAACAGGCCGAGCGACCACGCCACGCCGGCGACCCACGCCACCGTCGCGGCCAGGAAAAAGACGATTCCCGCAAGCAGCAGGACCAGTAGCCAGCCAAGGCTCTTGAGCTTCATCCGTCGATCATAGGACGGCAAAATGCCTCGATGCACCGCATCACCTCCGCCACCATCGCCGACCTGTTCGACATCGCGGCAACGCGCCGCATCGAGCAGGTTGCAGCAGCCGCCCTGCCCGCCCACACGCTGATGCAGCGCGCCGGCCTTGCCGTGGCGCGGCTCGCGATGTCGATCGCGCCGCATGCGCGCACGATATGGATCGCCTGCGGTCCGGGCAACAACGGCGGCGATGGCTTCGAGGCCGCGGCGCAATTGCAGCATCGCGGCTTCATGCCGATCGTCACATTCGTGGGCGACGAGCACCGCCTGCCGCCCGATGCAAAGGCATCGCTGCAGCGTGCCCGCGACGCCAGCGTCATCTTTGCGCAGAAGCCGCCCGCCGAATACGAGCTGGCGATCGATGCGCTGCTGGGCATCGGATCGACCCGGCCGCCCGAAGGCGTGATGGCCGAGTGGCTGCGGGAGATGGACACAAAGGGCCAGCCGGTGCTCAGCGTCGATGTGCCGTCCGGGCTGAACGCGGACACGGGCGTGCTGTCCGGCAGCACCGGCGCCCATGCAGACACGGCCCGTTTCTGCGTGACCTTCCTGACCCTGAAGCCCGGCCTCTTCACGGCGCATGGCCGCGATGCCGCAGGCACGGTGTGGTTCGCCGACCTGGGTTGCGGCGACACCGCCGAGCCGCCGACCGCCCGCCTGGTAGGCGTCCCCAAAGCGCAGGCCCGCACCCACGCATCGCACAAGGGCAGCTACGGCGATGTCGCAGTGATTGGCGGAGCGTCGGGCATGGCGGGCGCCGCGTTGCTGGCCGGATCGGCCGCGCTGCATGCAGGAGCCGGCCGCGTTTTCGTCGGGCTGCTCGATCCGAGCGCTGCGCCGGTGGACACAGCGCAACCCGAGTTGATGCTTCGCGACGCGAGCGCACTCGACCTCTCGGGCATGACCGCAGTCTGCGGCTGCGGCGGTGGCACGGACGTTCGCTCGGCGCTGCCGCGCGTGCTGGCAACGGCGGCTGCACTGGTGCTCGATGCCGACGCGCTCAACGCCATCGCCACCGACAGCGCATTGCAGACGCAACTGGCATCACGCGGCCGGCGCGGAAGGCCGACCGTGATCACGCCTCATCCACTGGAAGCAGCGCGTCTGCTGGGTTGCACTGCCGGCGACGTTCAGGCGGATCGGCTGGCGGCGGCGCGCCAACTCGCGTCGCGCTTCGGCGTCGTCGCCGTGCTCAAGGGCTCAGGTACGGTGATCGCCGACGACAGCGACGCACCGCCGGTGGTCAACCTGACCGGCAACGCCCGGCTTGCAACAGCCGGAACCGGCGACGTGCTCGCCGGCATGATCGGCGCCGCGCTGGCAGCGCAGCAACCGGCATTCGAGGCGGCATGCGAAGCCGTCTGGCGGCATGGCCACGTCGCCGACACCTGGCCAACGAATGCGGCTCCGCTCACGGCTGGCACGCTGGCCCGCCAGGCGCCCTTCTGACAGCTTTTTAGCCGCGCCCGACGAAGGGCATCTTCGTCGCCATGATCGTGTGGAACAGCACGTTGGCTTCCAGCGGCAGGTTCGCCATGTAGAGCACCGACTGGCCCACGATCTTCACGTCGATCAGCGGCTCGATCGCGAGTTCGCCATTCGCTTGTGGCACACCCGTGGCCATACGGGAAGCCAGCTCTGTCATCGCATTGCCAACGTCGACCTGGCCCACGGCGATGTCGTACTTGCGGCCATCGAGTGACGCGGTCTTGGTCAGCCCCTCGACTGCATGCTTGGTCGCCGTATATGCAATCGAATTTGGACGCGGCGCGGTGGCCGAGATGGAACCGTTGTTGATGATGCGGCCGCCCATCGGCACCTGCGCCTTCATCGTGCGGAACGCCTGCTGGATGCAGAAGAACATGCCGGTGAGATTGATGTCGACCACACCCTGCCACTGCGCGGGCGTCCAATCCTCGAACGGGCCCGGCGGATTGCCCACGCCGGCGTTGTTGAACAGCAGGTCGACGCGGCCGTAGCGCTCCACCGTGGCGGCGAAGAGCGACTGCACCGATTCCGCATTCGACACATCGGTCGGCACCGCGAAGGCACGCGCTCCGGCGCCCGACTCCTCGGCCACCTGCTCCAGCGGTTCGAGGCGGCGGCCCGCAAGGACCACGCTCCATCCATCGCTCAGCAGCGCCAGCGCAGCGGCCCGGCCGATGCCGGAACCCGCGCCCGTGACGATCGCGATGCGGCCCTTGTTGTTGCTTTCAACGCTCATGCTCAATGTCTCCTTCTAGGCTTGTCTGTCGTACCGATTTTTGGAGGGTCATCCGCGGCGCGGCTTGCGCCCCTTCATCTTGTTGGCGGCCTTCTTGACCGCCGACTTGAAGGCCTGCATCGCCGACTGCGGCCCGGCGGCAACGGCAGCGGTGCTGCGCTCCACCCGCTGGTCGCTGGTGGCCGCCTCCGCCTTGTGGCGCGAACCGCGCTTGGCCGACGCCTTGACCGGCACGCCGCCAGAGGTGGCCCCCTTGTCCTTCATGGCCCGCGCCGTCAGGTCTTCGCCTTCGCGCACCAGGCGGAAGTCGATCTTGCGGCCGTCCAGGTCGACGCGGCTCACCTGCACCCGCACCCGCGTGCCGATGGCGTAGCGGATGCCGGTGCGCTCGCCGCGCAATTCCTGGCGCATCTCGTCGAACTTGAAGTATTCGCCGCCGAGCTCGGTGATGTGCACCAGGCCCTCGACGTACATCGCGTCGAGGGTGACAAAGATGCCGAAGGTCGTGGCCGCGCTGACCACGCCACCGTATTCCTCGCCCAGATGCTCACGCATGTACTTGCATTTGAGCCAGGCCTCGACGTCACGGCTGGCCTCGTCGGCGCGGCGTTCGTTGGCGCTGCAATGCAGGCCCGCGGCTTCCCACGCGAGCACTTCCTTGGTCGGCGCGATGGTCGCCTTCTGCGGCTTGTTCGTCGGCGCCTTCACGCGCGAAGCGAGGCGCTTGGCCAGCTTGGCATGCGCCTCGCCCGGCGTCGGCAACATCGGCAGCTGGTAGCGCGTCTTCGTGAGGATCGCCTTGATCACGCGGTGCACCAGCAGGTCGGGGTAGCGACGGATCGGGCTGGTGAAATGCGTGTACGCCTCGTAGGCCAAGCCGAAGTGGCCGCTGTTGAACGGCGTGTAGATCGCCTGCTGCATCGAACGCAGCAGCATGGTGTGGATCTGCTGCGCGTCGGGACGCTCCTTGGTGGCTTCGGCAATCGCCTGGAACTCACCGGGCTTCGGATCGTCGGTGATGCTGAGGCCCACGCCCATGGCCTTCAGATAGCCGCGCAGGATTTCCTTTTTCTCCGGAGTCGGACCTTCGTGCACGCGGAACAGGCCCGGGTGCTTGCCTTCGGCGATGAAGTCGGCGCTGCAGACGTTGGCCGCGAGCATCGCTTCTTCGATGAGCCGATGCGCTTCGTTGCGCGTGCGCGGCACGATCTTCTCGATGCGACCGGCGTCGTCGCAGATGATCTGCGTCTCGGTGGTTTCGAAGTCGACCGCGCCACGCTTGCCGCGCTGCTTGAGCAGCGCCTTGTAGACGTCGGCGAGGTTCAGCAGGTCCTTGACGCGGTCCTTGCGCTTGGCGGCTTCAGGGCCGCGCGTGTTGCCGAGGATCGCGGCCACTTCGGTGTACGTGAAGCGCGCGTGGCTGAACATCACGGCCGGATAGAACTGGTAGGCGTAGATCTCGCCATCAGCGGCCACGAGCATGTCGCACACCATGCACAGGCGCTCGACCTCGGGGTTCAGCGAGCACAGGCCGTTCGAGAGCTTCTCGGGCAGCATCGGGATGACACGGCGCGGAAAGTAGACGCTGGTGGCGCGATCGTAGGCATCGATGTCGATCGAAGAGCCGGTCTGCACATAGGCGCTGACGTCGGCAATCGCAACCAGCAATCGCCAGCCCTTGCCGCGGCCCACCTTGGCGGGCTCGCAGTACACGGCATCGTCGAAGTCGCGGGCGTCTTCGCCATCAATGGTGACGAGCGGGATGTCGGTGAGATCGACGCGCCCCTTCTTGTCGGCGGGGCGAACCTTCTCGGGCAATGCCTTGGCGTCGGCCAGGCATTCCGCGGAAAACTCATGCGGCACGCCGTACTTGCGCACGGCGATCTCGATCTCCATGCCGGGGTCGTCGATCTCGCCCAGCACTTCTCTCACACGGCCGACGGGTTGACCGAACAGGGCTGGCGGCTCGGTGAGTTGCACAACGACCACCTGGCCCACCTTGGCGGGACCGGTCGCGCCCTTGGGAATCAGGACGTCCTGCCCATAGCGCTTGTCTTCAGGGGCTACGAGCCAGATTCCGCCCTCGTGCAACAGGCGGCCGATGATCGGTTGCTCGGGACGCTCGACGATCTCGACCACGCGTCCTTCGGGACGACCGCGGCGGTCTTGGCGCACGACGCGCGCCTTGACGCGATCCTTGTGCAACACCGCGCGCATCTCGTTCGGGGGCAGGTAGATGTCTGCCTCGCCGTCATCGCGTTGCACGAAGCCGTGACCGTCGCGATGTCCTTGAACAGTGCCTTCGAATTCGTCCAGCAAGCCGCTGGAATTGACATTATTTTTGATATGATCTCCTTCTTTCCTGAAATTCAAAACGTACTTGCTTTTGCAGGTATGTGGGCCCAGATGGCGGAATTGGTAGACGCACTAGTTTCAGGTACTAGCGAGTAACATCGTGGAGGTTCGAGTCCTCTTCTGGGCACCAAGTTTAAACAGACCCTCATCGGGTCTTTCGATTCAAGCCACCGGTCTCCGGTGGCTTTTTTCTTGCCCGCTCGAGTTAGAGCCGGCATCGAGCGACCCACGAATTCCTTCGTTGCTGCGAAATTGCAGCATTCGATTTGGTATACTCGTGGGCTTTCCTGAAATGCCCAGATGGCGGAATTGGTAGACGCACTAGTTTCAGGTACTAGCGAGTAACATCGTGGAGGTTCGAGTCCTCTTCTGGGCACCAGAGTCAAGCAGACCCCTACCAGGTCTTTCGAATGAAGCCACCGGCATCCGGTGGCTTTTTTCTTGCCTGTTCGAATCATCAAATCGGCAGCGCAATCAGGTCATGCCCTTCGGCGCCAACGATGCGCGCGCGGGTGAACTCACCAACCTTCAGCGTCTTGCTGATCTTCTCGGGCGGCAGTAGCCGCACAGTGCCGTCGATCTCCGGTGCGTCGGCGTAGGTGCGCCCAACACCGCCCTTGCGGCCCATGCCCGGCGCGGAATCGACCAGCACCTGCATCGTTGCGCCGATGCGGCGTTGCAGCTTGGCGATCGACACGGCTTCGGCCACTTCCATGAAGCGGGCGCGCCGCGCTTCGCGCTCGGCCTCCGGCAGCATGCCGGGAATGTCGTTGGCGGTTGCACCTTCAACCGGGCTGTAAGCAAAGCAACCGGCGCGATCGATTTCGGCCTCGCGGATGAAGTCGAGCAGATGCCCGAACTCTTGCTCCGTTTCGCCAGGGAAGCCCGCGATGAAGGTGCTGCGGATCACGAGCTCCGGGCACACCTCGCGCCAACGCGCGAGCCGCTCCAGGTTCTTCTCGCCGCTCGCGGGACGCTTCATGCGTTTGAGCACATCGGGATGGCTGTGCTGCAGCGGCACGTCGAGGTACGGCAGCACTTGGCCGCTCGCCATCAAGGGGATGATTTCGTCGACGCTCGGGTACGGGTACACATAGTGCAGGCGAACCCAGGCGCCGTAAGGCTCGGCGATTTCGCCAAGCGTGCGCACCAGTTCGAGCATGCGGGTCTTGACCGGCTTGCCGTCCCAGAAACCGGTGCGGTACTTCACGTCGACGCCGTAGGCGGACGTGTCCTGACTGATCACCAGCAGTTCTTTCACGCCACCCTCGAACAGGGCCTTGGCCTCGCCGAGCACATCACCCACCGGCCGCGACACGAGGTCGCCGCGCATCGACGGGATGATGCAGAAAGTGCAGCGGTGGTTGCAGCCTTCGCTGATCTTCAGATACGCGTAATGGCGCGGCGTCAGCTTGAGGCCGGCAATGCCGAAGGTGTTCGGCACCAGGTCGATGAACGGATCGTGCGGCTTGGGCAGGTTGGCATGCACCGCATCCATCACCTCCTGCGTGGCATGTGGACCGGTCACGGCCAGCACGCTCGGATGCATCTGCCGCACCAGGTTGCCGCCCTGATCGCCGGTCTTGGCGCCCAGGCAGCCGGTGACGATCACGCGGCCGTTCTCGGCCAGCGCTTCACCAATGGTGTCGAGGCTTTCCTTCACGGCGTCGTCGATGAAGCCGCAGGTGTTGACGATCACCAGATCGGCACCTTCGAAAGTCTTGGAGGTTTGGTAACCCTCAGCGCTCAGCCGGGTCAGGATCAATTCGGAATCGGTCAGTGCCTTGGGGCAGCCAAGGCTCACAAAGCCGACCTTGGGGGCGGTCGACGTGGTCGTTCGTTCGGGGGAGGCAACTTCGCTCATATGCCTCTATTGTCCCAGCTATCGGTGACAACCGGGCAATCATTGGGCAAGCCCCGCCTCGGTGCAGTCCGAAGGCGCTCAGGGGCGCTTGATGCCAAAGGCCCCCAGCACCTGTTCGGTGTTTTTCTGCATCTGCTCCTGCATCTGCAGGAAGACATTCTTCGATTGCTCGACGTAGTTGCCCATGAGGCCCTGGAGCATCGGCGACTGCATGGTCATGAATTTCGACCACATCTCGGGCGTCAGGCCCTCGGCCTTGTCGGCGAGCTGCGCTTGGACTTCAGTCATCGCCTGGATGTTCTTCTCGAGGTACGGCCCCATGTAGCCCTGCATCGCCTGACCATAGAAACGGATGATGTTGGCCAGCACCTGCTCGGTGAACATCGGCGCCCCACCCGCTTCTTCTTCCAGAATGATCTGCAGCAGGATGCTGCGCGTGAGATCGTCGCCGGTCTTGGCATCGCGCACCACAAACTGAGCGTTCTGGATGACCAGCTGCTTCACCTCGGTCAGCGTGATGTACGTGGATGTCTCGGTGTCGTAGAGCCTTCGGTTGGGGTACTTCTTGATCACACGCTGTACCGGTTTGACCCCGGACTTCTTGCTCTGCACTGCGGACTCCTTCACATGGACGCCCATGTCATCGGATGATTCTAGGGAGCGGTTTTGCTGCATCGCGACAAGGTTTACCCTGACCGCGCGTCGCACTTCAGCCCCGCGATGTGGCGTACTCGGCGCCGCATGCGTGGCAGGCGGCTGTTTCGGGGCGTTCTTCGGTCGCCTCGCGAAAGCGAAGCGGACTCTTGTGACCATAGACCACCCAGCATCGTGGGCAGTGCTCTTGCCCCGCGGTCGGCAGATACGCGCGGGCGCGTTGTTCGGCACGCTCCTCGGTCACCGCCACGCCTTGCCGAAGGGCTCGCGCCACTTCGCGCGCGGCCATGGTGTCGGTACGGCCGCCCGCGTGGTCGTTGATGCCGTAGACCGCACGCGCAAACTCAATGGGCGCCTGCCGCAACAATGCGGCAATGCGTGCGCCAGCATGAGCCCGATCAACCAATGTTGATCGCGTATTCATCGAATCGCTTGTCAAGAAATTTGAGATGGGATTGCAGAGCGACCAACGTAGCACAACAACATGGCCATGGTCTTTTTCTGCATCACCAAAAGGGACAATTGCAACACCGGGGAACCCGGTGAAAGCTCTGTTCAACAGACCCGGTGGTTGGCCGGAAGTTGAACAGAAATTGGTAGGCGCGATTGGACTCGAACCAACGACCCCCACCATGTCAAGGTGGTGCTCTAACCAGCTGAGCTACGCGCCTAAGGATGTGTCCGAGAAGCAGCTATTGTAGCAGGAGAAAACACGCTTTTTAGCGGCGACGTGCAGATCGCACACCAACAACTGCAGTGACGATGCCGAGCACCTGCGTCAGCCGTGCCGCATCGGCGATTTCCACAGTGAACGTCATCCATGCCGTGCCCTTCACGGACTGCGTCTGCACACCGATCACGTTCATCTTTTCTCGAGCAAACACATCGGAGATATCGCGCAGCAGGCCTTGACGGTCGGCTGCCTCGACAGCGACGTCGACCGCATACACCGGCGCATCGCCGCCCTTCTTCGTCGCGCCCCATTCGACATCGATCACACGCTCGCCATCGCGCGTGGCCATCGTGCGGAAGTTGCTGCAATCGCTGCGGTGCACGCTGACGCCATGGCCGCGCGTCACGAAGCCGCTGATGGCATCGGGCGGCGCGGGCTTGCAGCACTTGGCGAGCTGCGTCATCAGTGACGACACGCCCACCACCAGCACGCCGCCCTTGCCGGATTTCTCGCTGCCGCGCGCCTTCTTGATCTGCACGCCGTCGTCGGGGTTCGGTGCCGGCTCAGGCGGACGCAGCAGCGTCTCGATGTTGCGCAGGGAGAACTCGTCCTTGCCCACCACTTCGAACAGATGGTCCGCCGACTTGAAGCCGAGCT
This sequence comes from Variovorax paradoxus EPS, assembly GCF_000184745.1. Classification (NCBI taxonomy): domain Bacteria; kingdom Pseudomonadati; phylum Pseudomonadota; class Betaproteobacteria; order Burkholderiales; family Comamonadaceae; genus Variovorax; species Variovorax paradoxus. Next base: position 3,592,050 of record NC_014931.1, read on the forward strand.
GCGAAGCCAGGTCCTCGAGCCGCATGGCCGTCTTGCCTTCACGCTGCAGCAGCTTCTCTACCGCTTCGCGTCCGCGTGCGACGGTCTCGTGCGTGATCTGTGCGTTGAACCATGCACGCACCTTGGCGCGCGCGCGGTGACTCGCCAGGTAACCCAGTTCGGCGTTGAGCCAATCGCGAGACGGACCGCCTTCTTTGGCCGCAATGATCTCGACCGTCTGCCCGTTCGACAGCGGCGTATTGAGCGGCACCATGGCGCCGTCGACGCGCGCACCGCGGCAGCGATGGCCCAGCGTGGTGTGCACCGTATAGGCAAAGTCCACCGGCGTCGCGCCCTGCGGCAACTCGACGATGGCCGCGTCGGGCGTCAGCACATAGATGCGGTCGTCGAAAAGGCCCTGCCCTTGCAAGCCACCGGAAAGATCGCGCTCCCACGCCAGCAGCTGACGCAACACCGCGATCTTCGCGTCGTACTCGCCGCTCGCCCAGACGCCCGCGTAGCCCTTGTGACCTGCTTCCTTGTAGGCCCAGTGCGCCGCCACGCCATGCTCGGCATGGTCGTGCATCTCTTCTGTGCGGATCTGGATCTCGATCGGCTTGCCCGGCTTGCCATCGACCAGCTCGCGCACCACCGTGTGCAGCGACTGGTAGCCGTTCGGCTTGGGCCGCGCGATGTAGTCGTCGAACTCCTCGTCGATCGGCTGGAAATGCGTGTGCACCCACGCCAGCGCCGCATAGCAGTCCTTCACGTCCGCCACCACCACACGCAGCGCGAGGATGTCGAACACCTGCGCAAAGTCCAGCGACTTGCCGCGCATCTTCTTGACGATGCTGTAGATGTTCTTGGGCCGCCCCTGCACCGTGGCGTGCACGCCCTCGGCCTGCAGTTCGCGTTCGAGTTCCGAGCGCAATTGCTCGATGTGGCCTTCACGCTCGATGCGTTTTTCGTCGAGCAGGCGCGCAATGAGCTTGTAGGTTTCAGGCTCGATGAACCGGAACGAAAGATCCTCGATCTCCCACTTCACCTGCCAGATGCCCAGGCGATTGGCCAGCGGCGCAAACACCTGCAGCGACTCGCGCGCCACGCTCTCGGGCGCCGGCTGCTTGCTGGCCGCCGCATGGCGCAAAGTCTGGAGGCGCGACGCAAGCCGCAGCATCACGACGCGCAGATCGCGCGAGAACGCCAGCAGCATCTTGCGCACGTTCTCGGTCTGCGCACCGGCGCCCTCGATGTGATGCCCCTGGGACGCCGATCGGGCCTGCTCCTGCACGCGCACCAGCTTGGTGGTTTCGACCGCGAGCGCCGCGAAGTTGTCGCCGAACACCTTGGCGATCACCTCCTGCGGCCGGTTCAGGTGCTGGCACGAATAAACGAGGTAGCTCGCCGCCTGCATGGCCTCGGAGCCGCCCATCTTCGCGACGATGGCGGCCACCGCATCGGCATGCGCCAGGGTGTTCTCGCCGGTGTCGAGTTTTTCATCGGCGATCAGCGGTTCGGCAAATGCGCGGGCGCGCGCGAGCATGTTCTCGATCACCGGCGTGCGGTCGGCCGTTGCAGCGGACAACGGATAGTCGACCACGGCGGTATCGGACAAGGGCGCCGTCTGCAGGCTCGATGACTCGCGCTTCACGCTTTCACCCCATCAATCGAACAGGAAGGAAGTGACGACGGCGACTTGCGCGGGATCGATGAAGGTCGGCGCATGGCCCACACCTTCGAACTCGACCAGCGCCGCCTTCGGGCCGCGCTGCGTCATGGCTTGTGCCGTCTCGCGCGAGAGCAAGTCCGATACGGCACCGCGTGTCACCAGCGTGCGCGCGGTGATGGCGTCGTACAGGCTCCACATGATCGCGCCGCCCTGTGCCGCCGCTTCGGGTGTGATGGCGCGTAGCGCCACGGCGATGGCCGGGTCGTAGTGCAGAAGCCACTGACCATTACCTGCTCCGCTGCCGGCTTCGATCTTGGCGGCGCCATCGGCTCCGCGCTGCGAAGCAGGCACCACCATGTGCTGCGAAAGCGCGAGCCATTGCTCGGGCGTGTGCGGACCGAAGCTGGTCGAGATCGCCCACATCGCATCGGCCGCTTCCTTCACGCTGCCGTAGCGACCGCCCTGCCCCACGTACGCGGCGATTCGCTGCAGTGCGACCGGCTCGATCGTCGGGCCTACATCGTTCGCGATGAAGCGACGCACTGGCCGCGCAAGCGGCAGCTCCTTGTGACCCGCCAACACGAAGCCGATCAGCCCGCCCATGCTGGTGCCGAAATAGTCGAGCGTGTCGATCGTCTGTTCGCGTTGCAACTGGGCAATCAGCGCCACCATGTCGGCCGCATAGACAGGCACCTGATAGAAGGCCGGATCGCGCAGCCAGTCGCTGCGCCCGCGCCCCACGACGTCGGGGCAGATCACCCGCACATCGCCACCCGCGCGCGCCACGATGGCCTGTGCCAGCACGTCGAAGTCCCGCCCTTGCCGTGTGAGCCCGTGCACGCAGACCACGACATGCGCGCTGCGCTCGTCGCCCCATTGCCAATAGGCCATGCGATGGCCGCCCTGGGCGTCGTCGCATGCCACGTAATGAAGCGTCGGTTCGGTCATGAAAACGGGGAGGTCGTGGTGCGGATAATGGTCTCGTTGCATCCTAATTCATCCGGAGATTGATCTTCATGCTCAAAGGCAAAACCGCGCTTGTCACGGGGTCCACCAGCGGCATTGGCTTCGCCATTGCCCAGTCGCTTGCCCAGCAAGGCGCACACATCGTGCTCAACGGCTTCGGCGATGCCGAAACACCCAAGTCCCAGATCGAAGCGCTCGGTGTTCGCGCCGAGTACCACAGCGCCGACATGAGCAAACCCGGCGAGATCGAGGACATGATGAAGTTCGCCGCGTCGAAGTTCGGCCGTGTCGACATCCTCGTCAACAACGCCGGCATCCAGCATGTCGCCAAGGTCGAGGACTTCCCGGTCGAACGTTGGGACGCGATCATCGCGATCAACCTCACGAGCGCATTCCATACGACACGCCTGGCGATCCCGGCGATGCGCGAAGCCAACTGGGGCCGCATCATCAACGTCGCATCGGCGCATGGCCTCGTGGCCTCGGCGCAGAAGTCAGCCTATGTCGCGGCGAAGCACGGCATCGTCGGCTTCACCAAATCGGTCGCGCTCGAAACCGCGACCACCGGCATCACCAGCAATGCGATCTGCCCCGGCTGGGTGCTCACGCAACTCGTACAGAAGCAGATCGACGACCGCGCGGCCCGCGAAGGCATCTCGGCCACACAGGCGCAAAACGATCTGCTGGGGGAGAAGCAGCCCTCGCTGCAGTTCACGACAGTCGAACAACTCGGCGGACTCGCGGTCTTCCTGTGCTCGCCGGCCGCCGACCAAGTGCGCGGCGTGGCCTGGCAAATGGACGGCGGCTGGACAGCGCAGTAAAGCGCCGTCCAGCGGGGCCTGCGCTCTTTACTTGAGCTGCACCGACCCCGACACGTTCACGATCACGCTGGTCTTGCCGGCTTCGACCGGCACGGCCGAATCGGCCGAGAACGACTTGGCCTGCATCGCCATCACCCGCGGACGCGGTCCACCGTCGTTCGCGTTCACCGACACCTCTCGCAGCGTGTAGCCGCCGAAGCCGAAGCCCTTGGCCAGCTCGTTGGCCTTCTGCTTGAAGTTCTCGATTGCGATGTTCTGGGCTTCGGTCTCGGTCTTGGCGCGCTGCTCGCGGCTCAGGCCGAAACCAACGTTGCCCACGCTGAGCGTGGTGATGCGGCCGGCGGTCTGCGTGATGCGCGGGAAGTCACGGCCTTCGAGCACCAGTTCGGTCGATCCCTGCCAGCCGTTGATCTTGCCGTCCTTGGTGTAGCGCGGCGAGAGGCTGAAGTTGCCGGTGCGCACGTCGAGCTGACCAGTTTGGGCGTTCTTCTTGGCTTCGGTCAGCGCGGCATCGAGTGCGGCCTTGAGCTGGGTCTGCACCGTGGCCGCATCGGTCGCGTCGCGGGTGGTCACGAGCGTCATGCTCAACAGGTCCTGCTGGACCTCGACCGTGCCGGAAGCGGTGAGTTGCAGCACGTTCTGCGGTGCCGGGGTGACCACGTTCTGGGCCAGCGCGGAACCGGCGGCGGCCAGGGCGGCGCAAACCGCGAGCAATTTGATTTTTTTCAAGACAAGGGACTCCCTAGATGGATGGCGAGAAACGCCGGCGCCAAGGCGCTCAGTGGCGCTGGCTGCGCGGCACGTTCAGCGCACGGGCGGCGGGCATCGGAGCCGGCGAGATTCGCTCGGCTGGCTGCGATTCTGCCGAATTCGCCATGGCGCCCACGCCCGGCGGCATCCACTGCCCCCGGATCTGCTGCCGCAACTCGAACAGCTCCCCGGCGGTCAGGCGTCGGCCGGCGGCGGCTTCCTCACGTCGGATTTCCTCTCGCTGCGCCGCCCGGTGGGCGGCCACGGCATCCCGCACTTCGCTGCGGCGCACCTCGCCGACCCTGAAAAAGTCACCGGAGACCGCCCATGTGGAACCACAGGCGCAGACAAGAAGCAATGGCAGTGCGGAAAAAGGAAGTCTCATCGAGTGTTGGTCATGAAGGCAGGGGAACTTTGCCACCGCTGCGCTAACGTCGGATGACCAGAGGGCGAGCTTCCGCAAGTTTTGTAACTTAGTGTCAAACCATAAGTAAATCCGGCTCGATGGGGTGCTAACGCCTTCAGAATCGGCGCTGTTACAAATTCAACGTTGTAGAAATGACTCAAGTTCCCGCTCGCACCGACAAGATCGTGATCGTCGACGACGACGCCCGCATCCGTGACCTGCTTCGCCGCTACCTGACCCAGGAAGGTTTCGAAGTGATCGTGGCCGAGGACGGCAAGGCGCTCAACCGCATCCTGTTGCGCGACACGGTCGACCTGATCGTGCTCGACCTGATGATGCCCGGCGAAGACGGCCTGTCCGTCTGCCGGCGCCTTCGCGCCGCCAACGACCGCACGCCGATCATCATGCTCACCGCCAAGGGCGAAGACGTGGACCGCATCGTCGGCCTCGAAGTCGGCGCCGACGACTACCTCGGCAAGCCCTTCAACCCCCGCGAACTGCTGGCCCGCGTGCACGCCGTGCTGCGCCGCCGTCCGCCGCTCGAGGCCCCCGGCGCTCCCTCCACCGAGAACGAGACCGTCACCTTCGGCCCGTTCGCCTTCGACCTCGGCTCGCGCACGCTCAAGAAGGACGGCGAGGAGCTCTCGCTGACCACCGGCGAATTCGCGATGCTGAAGGCGCTGGTGCGCCATCCGCGCCAGCCGCTGTCGCGCGAAAAACTCGCCCAGCTGGCCCGCGGCCGCGAGTTCGAGCCCTTCGACCGCAGCCTGGACGTGCAGATCTCGCGCCTGCGCAAGCTGGTCGAGTCCGACGCCGCGGCGCCGCGCTACATCCAGACCGTCTGGGGCGTGGGCTACGTGTTCGTGCCGGACGGCACGGCCTGAGCCGCCGCTGAGAGGTGGCCATCGGCCCATCTGCCAGACCTGCCAGACCCGGCCCGGCGCAGGAGGACGGCGCGCAGGTCACGATGCCGAGCCCGCTGGAGGCCAGCGCGGCGCGTGACCGTCGCCCCGGCCTCAAGCTGGGCTTCAGCCTTTTCTGGCGCACTTTCTTCCTGCTCGCGCTGCTGCTGATCGGCTGTACGGTCGCCTGGCTGCAGACGTTCCGCTCGCTCGAATACGAGCCGCGCGCCATTCAAACGGCCCACCAGATCGCCTCGCTCGTGAACCTCACGCGCGCGGCGCTGGTGTATTCGGACGCCATCACCCGGGTGTCACTGATCAAGACGCTGGCCGACCAGGAAGGCGTGCGCATCCTGCCGCGCGAGCCGAACGACCGCTTCCAGCCCTACACCAGCGGTGCGCTCGACCAGCGCGTGACCGAGGAGCTGATCGACCAGCTCGGCGAAGGCACGACCGTGGCCAGCCGCGTGAACGACGAGGCGGGCCTCTGGATTGGTTTCACCATCGAGAGCGACACCTATTGGCTGCTGCTCGACCCGACGCGCTTCAGCCGCGTGGGCGGACGCACCTGGCTGGTCTGGCTCAGCACCGCCATGGCGCTGTCGCTGGCCGGTGCGGCGCTGATCACGCGGCTCATCAACCTGCCGCTCAAGCAGCTGTCGCGCGCCACCATGCAGGTGCGCGAAGGCGAATACGAGGCGCACCGGCTCGACGAGCGCGCCCGCACCAACGAGATTCGCGCGGTCAATATCGGCTTCAACCGCATGGCCGACCAGCTCGCCAAGATCGAGCAGGACCGCGCCATCATGCTGGCCGGCATTTCGCACGACCTGCGCACGCCGCTCGCGCGCCTGCGCCTGGAAACCGAGATGAGCGTGGCCGACGAAGACGCGCGCGACCACATGGCCGCCGACATCGCCCAGCTCGACGCGATCATCGACAAGTTCCTCGACTACGCCCGGCCAGACCACGTCGATCCGCGCCCCGTGCTGCTGCGCGATGTGGTCGATGCCTGCACCTACGCCGTGCAGGACTACGAGGAGATGAACATCAAGGTCGAGGTCCCGCCCGATCTGCGAGTGCTGGGCGACGAGGTCGAACTCACCCGCGTGATCTCCAACCTGGTCGAGAACGCGCGACGCTACGGCAAGACGCCGGCCACCGGCGTCGCGGACGTCACGATCCAGGCGCAGGCGAACAATGATGCGGTGCTGATCAAGGTGCGCGACCACGGCGCGGGCGTCGAGCCCGCCCTGCTCTCGCAGCTGACCAAGCCCTTCTTTCGCGGCGACGCGGCACGCACGTCGGCAGCGGGCGCGGGCCTGGGCCTGTCGATCGTGGCGAAGAACATCGAGCGCATGGGCGGCACCTTCGCGCTCACCAGCACGCCGGGGCGCGGGCTCGCGGCCCACATCCGCATGCCGCGCGCCATGCCGACGCCCAAGCCCGGTGAAGTACCGGGCGGCGGCAAGAAGCCCGGCTGATCCGGCCTTTCCAGAGGCTCAGCGGTGGAGCAGAACGGCCGCGCGCGCTTCCATCGCGCGGCCCTCGCCCACCGGGCCGAGCTTCTCGGCCGTCTTGGCCTTCACGTTGACCTGATCTAGCGCGATGCCCAGGGTGTCCGCGATGCGCTGGCACATGAGCGGAATGTGCGGCGCCAGCTTCGGCGCCTGCGCGATCACGGTGCTGTCGACGTTGCCGATCTCCCAGCCGGCGGCCCGCACGCGGCGTGCCGCTTCGGCCAGCAGCACCGCTGAATCGGCCCCGCGGAACTGCACGTCGGTGTCGGGAAAGTGCCGGCCGATATCACCGAGTCCGGCACCGCCGAGCAGCGCATCGGTGATCGCGTGCAGCAGCACGTCTGCGTCCGAATGCCCCAGCAGGCCGGTCGTATGCGGTACCTCGATGCCGCCCAGGATGAGCTTGCGCCCCGCCACGAGCTGGTGAACGTCCCAGCCCTCGCCGACGCGAATGTTGAAGGGTGCAGATGACGTCATGCGATGGCCTTCTTGCGGCTGAGCAACACTGCCTCGGCCAGTGCGAAATCTTCGGGAAAGGTCACCTTGAAATTCTGGGCGTTGCCCGGCACCAGCAGCGGCGCGAGGCCGATGGCCTCGATGGCGCTGGCCTCGTCCGTCACCGCATCGCCCACGCGCTCCAGCGCATCGAGCAGCATGCCGATGCGGAACATCTGCGGCGTCTGCGCCAGCCATTTGTCGGCCCGCGACAAGGTCTGCGAGACGCGGCTGTCAGTCGAGGACACCTTCAGCGTGTCGGCCAGCCGGTGCGCCAGCAGGCCACCGACGGCGTCGTGCTCGCAGGCGGCGATCAGCGCTTCGATCTGACTGGAAGTGACGAGGCAGCGCGCCGCGTCGTGCACCAGCACCCAGTCGTGTGCCCCGGCGCCCTTCTGCCGCAACGCGGCAAGGCCGTTGCGCACCGTGGCCGCCCGCGTCAGCCCGCCGACCTGCAGCAGGTATTCGCCGTCGCCCGGAAAACGCGGCAGCGCGGCCTGCACTTCACGGTCGTCCGGCGACACCACCACGGCCAGCCCGGCGAAGCGGCCTGCCAGCGCGCGGAACGCCTCCACCGTATGGGCCACCATCGGCACGCCCGCGATCCGCTGGTACTGCTTGGGCTGGGCGCCACCCGCGCGATGGCCGGAGCCGGCGCAAGGGATCAGCACAAAAAATCGGGAAGAAGACATTGATGGGGGCGGCACGGGCCAATGGCCGACAAGCGAATAAAGGGCCGCCATTCTAGAATTGCCCTCCGCACACCCCTCGCCGCCCGGCGCGGGGTGTCTTGCATTTTTCGAAGCGTTCCATGGACCTCCCCCACCTTACGGCGGGCAAGCGTTTCACGCTGCCGCGCCCCCCTCTGTCGGCCGATGCCCTGCTGCTCGCGCAGCTGGGCATGCGCGAGAAGGCCGCCGGCCGCGCCACCGCGATGTTCACGGCCGACGCCAACGACGCGCAGCGCCTCATCGACGAGATCAAGTTCTTCGCGCCCGACCTGCGCTGCGCCCTCTTTCCCGACTGGGAAACGCTCCCCTACGACAGCTTCTCGCCGCACCAGGACCTGATCAGCGAACGCCTGGCGACCCTCTGGCGAATCAGCCAGAAAGAGGCCGACGTGGTGCTGGTGCCCGCCACCACCGCGCTCTACCGCCTCGCGCCGCCCGCGTTCCTGGCCGGCTACACCTTCCACTTCAAGGCCAAGCAGAAGCTCGAGGAATCCAAGCTCAAGGCCCAGCTCACGCTGGCCGGCTACAGCCATGTGACGCAGGTGGTGAGCCCGGGCGAGTACGCGGTGCGCGGCGGCTTGATCGACCTCTTCCCCATGGGTTCGCTGGTGCCGTTTCGCGTCGACCTGTTCGACGACGAGATCGACTCCATCCGCACTTTCGACCCCGACACCCAGCGCAGCCTCTACCCCGTGCCCGAAGTGCGCCTGCTGCCGGGCCGCGAGTTCCCGATGGACGACGACGCCCGCGCGCGCTTTCGCAGCCGCTGGCGCGAACTGCTTGAGGGCGACCCGACCAAGAGCCGCATCTACAAGGACATGGGCAATGGCGTGGCGACCGCCGGTATCGAGTACTACCTGCCCCTCTTCTTCGACGAGACGGCCACGGTGTTCGACTACCTCGGGCCCGATGCCACGGTCGTGCTGCACGGCGACCTCGAACCCGCATTCCAGCATTTCTGGCAGGACACGAACGAGCGCTACCGGCTGGTGCGCGGCGACCCCGAACGTCCCGCGCTGCCGCCCGAGGCGCTGTTCCTCAATGCCGAGCAGTTCTATCAGCGTGCCAAGCCGCACGCCCAATTGGCCATCCGTGGCAACATCGCCACCGACACGCCCTACGCCGAGTTCGACAAGCTCCCGCCTTTCGCGGTGGTGCGCGGCGCCGAAGACCCGCTGGTCGGCCTGAAGGCCCACATCGCCGCCACGCCGCACCGCGTGCTGATGATTGCGGAAAGCGACGGCCGGCGCGAAAGCCTGCTCGACTTCCTGCGCGCAAGTGGCGTGAGCCCACCGGCCTTCGACTCGCTGGCCGAGTTCGAGGCGTCCACCGACGAGAAGATCGGCATCGTCACCGCCGCGCTGGCCTCGGGCTTTGCGTGGCGCGAGCAAGGCATCGATCTCGTCACCGAGACCGAGCTGTTCGCCACCGCGCCCACCACGCGCCGCCGCAACAAGAAGCAGGAACAGGTCAGCGACGTCGAGGCGCTGATCAAGGATCTTTCGGAGCTCAACGTCGGCGACCCGGTGGTCCACACCGCGCACGGCATCGGCCGTTACCGCGGCCTCATGCACATGGACCTGGGCCAGGGCGTCGACGCCGAGGGCAAGCCGCTGTTGCAGGAAATGCTGCACCTGGAGTACGCCGACAAGGCCACGCTCTACGTACCCGTGTCGCAGCTGCACCAGATCAGCCGCTACACCGGCGTGAGCGCCGACGAGGCCCCGCTGCACCGGCTTGGCTCCGGCCAATGGGAGAAAGCCAAGCGCAAGGCCGCCGAGCAGGTGCGCGACTCGGCCGCCGAGCTGCTCAACATCTACGCCCGCCGCGCCGCGCGTGAAGGCCATGCCTTCCGCTACTCGGCTGCCGACTACGAGGTGTTCGCCAACGACTTCGGCTTCCAGGAAACCGCCGACCAGAAGGCGGCGATCCACGCCGTGGTGCAGGACATGATCTCGCCCCAGCCGATGGACCGCCTGGTCTGCGGTGACGTGGGCTTCGGCAAGACCGAGGTCGCGCTGCGCGCCGCCTTCATCGCGATCACCGGCGGCAAGCAGGTGGCGTTTCTTGCGCCCACCACGCTCCTGGCCGAGCAGCACTACCAGACGCTGGTCGACCGCTTCGCCAAGTGGCCGGTGAAGGTGGCGGAAATGAGCCGCTTCCGCTCGGCCAAGGAAATCACGGCCGCCGCGAAGGGGCTGGCCGAGGGCCAGATCGACATCGTGGTCGGCACGCACAAGCTGCTCTCGCAGTCGGTCAAGTTCAAGAACCTGGGCCTGCTCATCATCGACGAGGAGCACCGCTTCGGCGTGCGCCATAAAGAGGCGATGAAGGCGATGCGCGCAGAGGTCGACGTGCTCACGCTCACCGCCACGCCGATTCCGCGCACGCTGGGCATGGCGCTGGAAGGCCTGCGCGACCTGAGCGTGATCGCCACCGCGCCGCAGCGTCGCCTGGCGATCAAGACCTTCGTGCGCAACGAGGGAACCGGCGTGATCCGCGAAGCCGTGCTGCGCGAGTTGAAGCGTGGCGGACAGGTCTATTTTCTGCACAACGAGGTCGAAACCATCGAGAACCGCCGCCAGAAGCTCGAGGAAATACTGCCCGAGGCCCGCATCGCGGTGGCCCACGGCCAGATGCCAGAGCGCGAGCTGGAGCGCGTGATGCGCGACTTCGTGGCGCAGCGCTACAACCTCTTGCTGTGCTCGACCATCATCGAGACCGGCATCGACGTGCCCACCGCCAACACCATCGTGATGAGCCGCGCCGACAAGTTCGGCCTCGCGCAGTTGCACCAGCTGCGCGGCCGCGTCGGACGCTCGCACCACCAAGCCTATGCGTACCTGATGGTGCCGGACACCGAGGGCCTCACCAAGCAGGCGGCGCAGCGGCTCGATGCCATCCAGCAGATGGAAGAGTTGGGCTCCGGCTTCTACCTCGCGATGCACGACCTGGAAATCCGCGGCACGGGCGAAGTGCTCGGCGAGAACCAGAGCGGCAACATGATGGAGATCGGCTTCCAGCTCTACAACGAGATGCTGAGCGAAGCGGTGCGCGCGCTCAAGGCCGGGCAGGAGCCCGACCTGCTGTCGCCGCTGTCGGTCACGACCGAGATCAACCTGCACGCCCCAGCCCTTTTGCCCGACGACTACTGCGGCGACGTGCACCTGCGCCTGTCGTTCTACAAGAAGCTGGCCACCGCCAAGACGCCAGACCAGATCGACACGCTGCTTGAGGAAATCGTCGACCGCTTCGGCAAGCTGCCGCCGCAGGCGCAGACGCTCATCGACACGCACCGCCTGCGTGTGCTCGCGCGGCCCTACGGCGTGGTGAAGGTCGATGCGGCGCCGGGCATCATCAACATCACCTTCAAGAAGGATGCACCGGTCGACGGCATGGCCATCATCCAGCTGGTGCAGAAGAACAAGCACATCAAGCTCGCCGGCAACGAGAAGCTTCGCATCGAACGCGAACTCAAGGAGCCGAAGGACCGCGCGCAGATGGTGCGCGACGTGCTGCGCAGCCTCGGTCAACCCCTCGTCAAGGAACCCGCCCCCGCATGAGCGCTACAGAAGAAATTTCTCCCGGTCTCGTCCTCCAGCGCGTGAAGCCGCCGCTGGCGCTGGCCGACTTCAAGCTGATCGCGTTCGACATGGATTCGACGCTGATCAACATCGAATGCATCGACGAGATCGCCGATGCCGTCGGCAAGAAGGCCGAGGTGGCTGCGATCACCGAGGCCACGATGCGCGGAGAGATCAAGGACTTCAAGGAAAGCCTGCGCCGCCGCGTGGCGCTGCTGCAGGGAGTGCCGGTCGAAGCGCTGCAGCAGGTGTACGACGAGCGGCTGAAGCTCAACCCGGGCGCAACCGAACTGGTTGCAGCCTGCAAGAAGGCCGGCCTCAAGGTGCTGCTCGTATCGGGCGGCTTCACCTTCTTCGCGAACCGCGTGAAGGACCGGCTGGGCATCGACTTCGCGCGCTCGAACCTGCTCGATGAAGCCGACGGCAAGCTCACCGGCCAGGTCGTGACGCAAAGCTGGGGCGACATCTGCGACGGCGCCGAGAAGCGCCGCACGCTGCTCGAAGTGGCTTCGCTCATGGGCATTTCGCCGCAGGAAACCATTGCCGTGGGCGACGGCGCTAACGACCTGCCGATGATGGGCGAGGCCGGGCTCTCCGTGGCCTATCACGCGAAGCCGAAGGTGCGCGAGCAGGCCATGGTCGCCATCAACGAAGGCGGGCTCGACCGGCTGTTGGAGATCTTGAAATGACCGACGCCAACGTGCCGCTCTACCGCGCCGACGCGCTGCGGGACTACGCGAGCGCCCTGCTGCAGAAGGCCGGGCTCGCTGCAACGATGTCCGACAGCGTCGCCCGCACCCTGGTCGAAGGCGACCTGCTGGGACACGACACCCACGGCCTCGCGCTGCTTGCCGGCTATGTGAAGGAAATCGAATCCGGCGGCATGACTCCCGACGGCGCACCCGAGGTGCTGTCGGACCGCCCCGCCGCCGTGCTGTGGGACGGCAAGCGCCTGCCCGGCCCCTGGCTCATGGACCAGGGCATGGACCTGCTGGTGCCACGCGCCCGCGAGCTCGGCACCGCCTCGCTCGTGATCCGCCGCAGTCACCACATCGCCTGCCTCGCCGTCTACATGCTGCGCGCGCTGCAGGAAGACATGCTGATGCTCTTGGCCTGCTCGGACCCCAACGCGGCCAGCGTCGCGCCCTTCGGCGGGACGCAGGCGGTGTTCACGCCGAATCCGCTGGCGATGGGCTTTCCGCTTTCGCAGGGCGGCGTGATGGTCGACATCTCGGCCTCGATCACCACCAACGGCATGAGCAACCGCAAGCGCGCGGCCGGCGAGACCTTCGCCGAGGAATGGCTGATCGACGCCAGCGGCAAGCCGACGAACGACCCAGAGGTGCTGTTCGACGAGCCGCCCGGCACGCTGCTGCCCGTGGGCGGCCTCAGCCACGGCCACAAGGGCTATGGCATGGCGTTGCTGGTGGAAACGTTGACGGCGGGATTGGCCGGCTTTGGCCGGGCCGATCCCAAAGAGGGTTGGGGTGCGACGGTGCACATCACGCTGCATGACCTGAATGCGTTCGGCGGCAAGGAAGCGTTCCTGCGTCAGATGGACCACGTGGCGGCCCAGTGCCGGGACAACACGCCGATCGACGCGGCAAAGCCGGTCCGGCTGCCGGGCGAAGGCGGGTTGAAGCGCCGGGAAGCGCAATCGAAAAACGGGGTGCGGCTGCACCCGTCGATTGCGCGCTCGCTGCAGGAAGCGGAGCAGCGCCACGGGCTGCAGCTCGCGCAGGCGCTTTTCTAGGGGTCAGTCTTCCTCGAGCGGCTCTTCGGTCCGCTCCCCGGCTGGGCGCGGCGTGCGCTTGCCGGGCTTGGCCAGGATCTCGACGTAGAACTGCTTGCCGGCATCTTTCACGATGCCGTCGATCAGCTTGTTGATGGCTGGCAAATGGGCGACTTCAGCGGTTTCCGCCGATGCCCCGAACTTGCAATCGAAGTCCCAGAAATCGCTGCCCTCGGGCAGATCGCGCCGCCGCTCGCGCTTGATGTACTTGCTGATCTCGTGCTTGATGGCTTCGACGAGACGATCGGGGTGCTTGCCCTCGACTTGAAGCTGAAAGGTTTTTCTCATGGGTGATCGTAACGCCCCCGAGGGGGCTGCCGCGCTGTGTACAGTCGGCGGTTCAATGGAAAGCAGGTGATAGACATGGCGCGCGCAAACGACTGGGCAAGCAAGGTGATGGCATTGGTGAACGGCGGCAACGCCCCCGCGGCCATCGCGCAGATCAAGGTCGCGCCCTCGGTCAAGGACCTGAAGGCGCTGCAGACCATCATGACGCTCTCGAAAATGAAAGGCCGCTATCCGAACGTGGATGCGGCCATTTCGGACAACCTGGACCTGCTGGCGGCGCCCCGCCTGCATCGCTCGCCCTGAGGCATCGTCCCGCAACCTGATCCGGAATCCGTCAAATGAGAACCGTTCTCGACAATAATCGAGAAACGATTACGTACGTTCTCATTTGCCCATGTCCGCCCAACTCTCCCCCACCCCGCTGCTGCGGGCCTTTCAGGACAGCTACCAGGACCTGGTGCGGTTCATCGCTCGGCGCACCGGCAGCACGCACGACGCACGCGAGCTGGCGCACGACACCTGGCTGCGCCTGGCCGAGCGGACCGAAAGCGAGCCGGGCGAAAGGCCCCCGCCGGAGCCCGCCGCGCGTGCCTATGTCTACACCGTGGCCGAAAACATCGCCATCGATCACCTGCGCCGCCGGCAACGCGGCATGGAGCGCTTCGCTTCGGCATCGCAAGACGCCGACGCCGAGGCGGGCGCTGCGCACGACCACAGCACGCACGACATAGCCGAGCGCCTGTCGCATCGGCAAGCCCTCGATGCGGTCGATGCGGCGCTGCGGCAGTTGCCGCAACGAAGCCGCGACATCTTTCTGGCGGATCGCCTCGAAGGCACTGGCCACGCAGAGCTGGCCGAGCGATACGGCGTATCCATCAAGACCGTCGAGCGCGAAGTGATGCGTGCGCTCGACAGCGTGGAAGCGGCTGTGCATCGGTGGCGCGGCGACACGGCACCAGTGCGCACCGGACGCCGCCGGGCGCTGTCGGCACTGCTCGGCGTCGCCGGCATGGGCGTCGGCAGCACTACGCTGTGGCAGGCATGGCGCCAATGGATACCGAGCTACCAGAGCACACTGGCCACGGCCGTCGGCCGCGTCCGGACGCAGACCCTGCCGGACGGCACCCGCCTCAGCCTCGATGCGGCCAGCCGCGCCGAAGTGGCTTACTACGCCACGCGCCGCGCCGTGCAACTGCTTGCGGGCAGCGTCTTCTTCGACGTGGCGCGCGATGAAACGCGCCCCTTCGTCGTCGCCGCTCTGGGCCATGAGATCACCGTGCTCGGCACCCGTTTCGAGGCTGCGCTGCAAGACGGCGACCTGCGCGTGGCGGTTGAATCGGGCCAGGTGCGGGTTCGCAGCAGCAGCGGCGAAGAACGCGTCCTCGGCGCCGGCGACAGCGTGCGCATCGATGCATCGCAGCGGTTCACCACTGCACACCTCGGCGAGGCCGTTGCGGTGGCGCCGTGGCGCGAAGGCTGGCTCGACTTTCACCACGTGCCGCTGGGCGAAGTCGTGTCCCGCCTCGCCCGCTACAGCCCACGGCCCCTGCGCGTCGAGCCCGATGCCGCTTCGCTGCCTGTATTCGGCCGCGTGCACATCGCACAGGCCGGGACCTGGCTTCGCCTGCTGCCCGGCAGCCTGCCCGTGCAGGTGTGGGAAGACCCGAGCATCCCGCACGCCATCGTCATCGCGCGCCGCTCACCATCCTGACATCGCAGATTTTTGCGAATTGCATGAGGGATTCGCACCGCTCGGTCGTATCAGCCTGAAGAGCCCGAGAAAATCCATCCAGCGGATGGCCCGGGACCCATGGCCCAGAAATGAACCGACGTCATCGCATGCCTTCTCGCACCTCCCTTCCACGCGGCGCCTCGCGCCACCTGATCGCCGTCGCCGTCCTGGGCTGCATCGCCCAGGCCGGCCAGAGCGCGATGGCACAAGACACGGCAGCGACGCGGCCCCCGCAAGCCACGTCGACTGCGGCGGGCGCAGGTGCGGTCATCGGCTTCTCCATCCCCGCCCAGCCGCTGGACCAGGCGCTGAACCAACTGGCCCGCCAGGCCAACCTGCAGTTGCTGGCGCCGTCGGCCTTGCTGAACGGCCTTCGCAGCCGGGCGATACGGGCCGACCTGAGCGTCGGCGCGGCCACCTCGCAACTGCTGCAAGGCACGGGATTGACCGCTCGGATGACCGGCAACATGCTGGTCATCGAACGGGCCACGCAGACCTCCGACACCACGCTGCCGGCCGTTACGGTCAACGCCTCGGCAGAGCGCGAAACCGCCATCGGTCCGGTGCCCGGCTATGTGGCGCGGCGCAGCCAGACCGCCACCAAGACCGACACGCCGCTGCTCGAAGTGCCGCAGTCGATCTCGGTCATCGGGCGGGAAGAAATGGACGCACGCGGCGTGCAGGACATCATGGAAGCTGTGCGCTACACGCCCGGTGTCACGGTCAACAACTGGGGCTTCGACCCCCGGGGCATCGAATGGATCCTGATGCGCGGCTTCGACACGACAACCGGCATTGCCGGCTACCGCGACGGCCTCGTCCTGCCCGCCTATTCCGTGACCGAGCCCTACGGCGTCGAGCGCGTCGAAGTGCTGCGCGGACCGTCCTCGGTGACCTTCGGCCAGGGTGATGCCGGCGGCATCATCAACCGTGTGAGCAAGATGCCGAGCAACACGCCAGTGAACGAAGTCGAGGTGAGGTACGGCAACTTCCAGCGCAAGCAACTGGCCTTGGACCTGGGCGGAGTCGCCGGCGACACCCTCAGCTATCGCCTGCTCGGCGTCGGTCTGGACACCAACTCGCAGATGCACTACGGAGATGGCACGCCGTTCTCGAACAAGCGCACCTACCTGGCCCCTTCGTTGCGCTGGCAGCCCTCGGCCGACACCTCGTTCACGCTGCTCGGCGAGTTTCTGGACAACAAGGCCAGCGACGACGTCTTCTATGTCATGGACAACGCGGGCCGCAACACCGGCATCGTTCGCGGCGACCCAAAGTTCAGCCGCATCCGGAACCGCCAGGAATCGCTGGGCTACCTGTTCGAACACCATGTGAACGACAACTGGACGGTGCGCCACAACCTGCGTTACTCCAACGCCCGCATCGACAAGCACATCCTGCGCGACGCCCTGCTGCCGGACGACTACACGCTCACGCGCAGCGCGCGCTCCTTTCCGGAGTGGTACGGCCAGTGGAGTTCGGACGCACAGTTGCAGGGCCGTGTTCGCACCGGAATCGTCGAGCACACGCTGCTGTTCGGCTTCGACGCGACCCGCATCCGCTACACGTCCAAGGAGTTCTCGGGACCGGCACCCAGCCTGGATCTGCGCTACCCCGTCAACCTCCTGCCAATACCAGAGCCCCTCGTCCCCGCGAGCAACTACACCCAGATCACCCAGCAGTTGGGCATCTACGCCCAGGACCAGATCAAGATCGACGATCGCTGGGTGCTCACGCTCAGCGGACGCCAGGATCGCGTGAAGTCCGAGACCACCGACCGCATCAACAGCACCCGCAAAGGCCAGGCCGACAACAAGTTCAGCGGCCGTGCGGGCCTGAGCTATCTGGTCGGCAACGGTTGGGCGCCGTATGTCAGCTATGCCACGTCCTTCATGCCGACCAGCGGCGTCGACCTCAACGGCAACCCGTTGCAGCCGACCCGTGGCAAGCAGGTGGAAGCCGGCATCAAGTATCAGCCCGAGGGGTCGCGCACGTCGTTCACCGCTGCCGTCTTCGACCTGCGCAAGTCGAACGTGGTCACCTATGACCAGAACACCTTCGAGTCCCGTCAGATCGGCCGCATCCGCTCGCGTGGTCTCGAACTGGAAGCCAAGGCCGAACTGGCGCGCAACCTGAACTTAACTGCCTCCTATACCGTGCTCAACATGAAGGTGTTGGAGAGCGCCAACACGAGCGAGGTCGGAAAGATGCCGATCCAGGTGCCCAAGCAATCCGCTTCCCTGTGGCTCGACTACACCCTGGGGAACGGCATCGGATTCGGCGGCGGTGTGCGCTACATCGGCAGACGCTGGAACGACGTGACCAACACCTCGGACGAAGGCGGCGTTGCGCTGTTGGACGCCACGGTGCACTACAAGACCGGCCCCTGGCGCTTCGCACTGAGCGCAACCAACCTGGCCAACCGCAAGTACACCGCCTCACGCGCCTACAACAACTACTACAGCGGCAACGAGCGCACGCTGGTCGCCAGCGCGAAGTACCAGTTCTAGGCAGTGTCCGGCCAGCAGTGCGCAACCCGCGCACCACTGGCCCCGCAATGCTTCAGAGCGCCTGCCCGAGGCGCTTCACACCCTCTTCGATCTTGGCCACGTCGGCGGTCGCAAAGCTCAGGCGCAGCGTCGCCACATCGGGCTTCTCGGCAAAGAACGGTGCGCCGGGCACGAAGGCCACGAGCTTCTCGATCGCACGCTTGGCCAGCTCGTTCGCATCGGCCAGCTTGCCGTTGGCGCCCGTGAGACGCGCCCAGAAGAACAATCCGCCGTTGGGCTGCGTGAAGCTCACAGCATCGCCCAGTTCGCGCTGGAGCGCCGCGCCCATGGCCTGCGCGCGCTGGCCGTAGACCTCGCGCACATGCGCGAGCGTCGCGGGCATGCGGCCGCTCTTGAGGTATTGCGCGGCCGTGGCCTGCGAGAAGGTGCTCGTGTGTGCGTCGCTGAACTGCTTGCACATCGTCGCCTTGGCGAGCAATTCGGGCGGCGCGATCATCCAGCCGATGCGCAGGCCCGGGCTCAGCACCTTGCTCAGGCTGCCGCAGTGCGCGAGCAGCTCGCGGCTGCCGGGCACGTCCTTGCTCAAGGCGAGGATCGAAGGCGGCGGCGCTTCGCCGAAGTAGAGGTCGCCATACGGGTCGTCCTCGACGATCAGCGTCTGGTACTTCACGGCAAGTTCGAGCACCTTCTTGCGGCGCTCCAGCGTCAGCATCGCGCCGCTGGGATTGCCGAAGGTGGGGATCAGGTAGACGAACTTGGGCTTGTGCTCGGCGATGAGCTTTTCCAGCTCGTCGGTCTTCACGCCGTTGGCGTCGATGGGTGCGCTGATGAGCTGCGCGCCGTAGAGGCGGAAGCACTGGATGGTCGCCAGGAAGGTCGGGCCCTCGACGATCACCTTGTCGCCGGGCGAGATCATGGTCTTGCCCAGCAGGTCCAGCGCCTGCTGGCTGCCGGTGGTGACGATCAGGCCGCTGGGGTCCACATCGACGCCCTTGGTCTTCATGAACGATGCGAGCTGGCTGCGCAGCGGCTCGTAGCCTTCGGTGGCGCCGTATTGCAATGCGCCGCCTGGCTCCTCGGTCAGCGCCTTCTGGCTCGCTTCCTTCAAGCCCTCGACGTCGAACATCGCGCTGTCGGGAAACCCGCCTGCAAAACTGATGATGCCGGGCTTGCCGAGCAGCTTGAAGAGTTCGCGGATGGCGGAGGTTTCGACGTTGTCGAGGCGGGAGGCGAATTGCATGATGGTCGGTCTCACTTTCTGCGCGCCATTGTCGCGAAAGGCGGGTGCATGAATGCTGCGTAAGGCCATCGCCTTTCAACGATATATTGCGCCTGTCGCCGCGCTGCGCCCCCGGGCAGACGCGTGCGGCGCCCCCGAGCCCCATGAAAAAAGACAACATCTCCCTCTTCTTCGCCACCCTGCAGGCGGCCAACCCCACGCCCGAGACCGAACTCGAATACGACACCCCCTTCGAGCTGCTGGCCGCCGTGCTGCTCTCGGCGCAAGCCACCGACGTGGGCGTGAACAAGGCCACGCGCAAGCTCTATCCGGTGGCGAACACGCCGCAAGCGATCCTCGACCTGGGCGTCGAAGGGCTGGAGAGCTACATCAAGACCATCGGCCTGTACCGCAGCAAGGCGAAGCACCTGATCGAGGCGTGCCGCATGCTGGTCGAGCTGCACGGCGGCGAGGTGCCCCGCACGCGCGCCGAGCTCGAAGCGCTGCCGGGCGTCGGCCGCAAGACCGCCAACGTGGTGCTCAACGTGGCCTTCGGCGAGCCGACCATGGCGGTCGATACGCACATCTTCCGCGTGAGCAACCGCACCGGGCTCGCGCGGGGCAAGACCCCACTGGAGGTGGAACTCAAGCTCGAGAAGCGCGTCCCACCGGAATACCGGCTGCACGCGCACCACTGGCTCATCCTGCACGGCCGCTACATCTGCGTGGCGCGCAAGCCGCGCTGCTGGGAATGCGCGGTGGCCCCGTACTGTGACTACAAGCCCAAGACACCGGCTCCGAAAACGAACTGACAACGCACGCATGACGATCCTGAAGACCCACGGCGCCGTGCTCGCCACCGCCCTGCTCTCGGCAGCCGCCTTCGCGCCGGGCGCCGCGTGGTCGCAGCAGGGCAGCAAGGGCCTGTCGCCCGACGCCATGACGGCCTACGGCGGCCGCTGGTCGACCTCGTGTGCCGATGCGTCCGCGCCGACGCTGCAGGTGCGCGAGGACCAGTTGATCGTCGAAAGCGGCAAGCGCCGGGTGGTCGGCCAGTCGCCCGAAACGGCCCACAGCTTCTTCGGCAATAGCCAGCCGCCGGCTCGCTTCGACGTCGCCCTGATGAGCGATGTCGACAAGGCCGGCGCCCTGACCTTCCTGGTCTTCCGCGAAGCGCGGGGGCAGTCCATCACGTTGGATGCCGCGAAGCCGGTGGCTGGGCAACTGGGCCCCGAGCTGATGAAGCTGCGCTACTGGCGATGCGACGGCACCGCGCGCGCCGCGCTGCCGGCCGTGGAATCCACCGCGACGAAGCAGCCCGCTCCGCCAACAGGCAGCCCGGCCGCGCTCGCGCAAGGCCCCGCGATGCAGAAAGCCTGGCGCGCCGCACTTGGCGCCAAGGAAAACGACCGCTGGCTGGTGCGCCGCGAAGGCCCGGCGCCCGAGCCGCAATGGGTCACCGTGGCCGGCACGCGCTATGTGCTGCATGCCTTCTGCAAGCCGCACGACTGCCATGAAAACAACGCGATCGCGCTCTACGACCAGGGCTCGGGCCGCATCTACGGGCTGGTGCAGCGCAGCGGCAAGAACGTCTTCGTGGGCGCACCGCCGCAGGCGCTGGCACCGCAGCTGGACAAGCTCTGGCGCGAGCAGTGGCGGCAGAAGAACTGAGCTGACGGACGCTTTCCCGGGCTGCTCACCGAACTCGAACCGCAGTTCGCCCGAGGGTCGCAGTCACCCGACCGGCGGATGCTCGAAGGTCAACCAGCCGCCGAATGCCAGTTCGCCGGCCGGCCAGTCGGCAGCGGCTTCCGGGCAGCGGACGCCGCGCTGCAACAGCGTCACCGCCCGCAGCACGCCGGCGTGGGTGACCCAGAGCGCATCGCCCTCGCCCGCCAGCCATTCATCGTGTGCCTCGGCCGTGCGCCGCATGAATGCGCGCACGCTCTCGCCGTTCGCGCCGGCGATGCCGTCGGCGAAATTGCCGGTCCAGGCCTCGAACTCCTCGCGCGCGATGGCGGACCATGGCTGCCCTTCCCACGCGCCGAAGCTCATCTCCGCCAAACGGGCATCGTGCTGCACAACCAGATCCGGACGCAGCGCTGCGATGGCACCGGCCAATGCGGCGCAACGCCGCAGCGGCGAACTGCGCAGCGCGATGCCGGCGGGCAGCAAAGGCGCGATGCGTTGTGCGGCGGCCAGCGTGGCTTCGGCTTCCGCTTCAAGGTCGGTCGCGCCGTAGCAGAGGCCGGGCTCCGCGATCACGGGCGCGTGGCGCAGCAGCCAGAGCTTTCTCATGCCTGCCAGGCGAGCGCCAGATAGATCGCCAACTCGCAGACCTGCTGGGTCGCCCCCAGCCCGTCGCCGGTGAAGCCCTGCAGGCGACGCATGAAAAGACGCGCCATCCAGCCCGCGGCCACGACAACGGCCAGCAGCGCCGCGACGACATGCACCACGTCATGCGCGCACAGCAGCAGCGCCACGGCGGGAATCGACCACAGCACCGCGACGACCAGCGCACTACCACTGATCGCATCTGCCAGCGGCTTCGCCTTGCTCGCCCCGCTGTCGCCCACATAGGGCAGCCAGCGGATGAGGAACAGCGGCGCGAGGCGCGACAGCACATGCGCCCCGACGATGGCCACGGCCACCGTCTCCAGCCCGCGCCCGGCCAGCGTGGCGAGCAGCGCGAACTTGAGGCCCAGCGCGAGCACCAGCGCCACCGTACCGAAGGCGCCGATGCGCGAGTCTTTCATGATCTCCAGCGCGCGGTCGCGGTTGGCCGAGCCGCCGAGCCCATCTGCGACATCGGCCAGGCCGTCTTCATGGAAAGCGCCGGTCAGCATCACAGTGGCGACGGTGCTCAAGACCGCCGCGGCGAACGCGCCTGCGACGCTCTGCAATCCAACGCCCACGGCCACGAAGACCAGCGCCGCCACTCCACCCACAAGCCACCCGATGCCCGGCAGATGCGCCGCACTCGCCCGCAACATCTGCGGACTGAACCCGACCCATGCCGCGAGCGAGCCCGTCACCGGCACGCGCGTGAAGAACTGCAGCGCCAGCAGGAAGTGGCGAATGCCGCTCATCAAAATCAAGCGTCCTTGCGCGACACGCCCGCCGCCTCGAAGCTCGCCATCTCGCGCAGGATGCGGCAGGCCGATTCGAGCAGCGGCCAGGCCAGCGCGCCGCCCGAGCCTTCGCCCAGGCGCAGGTCGAGGTTCAGCAAGGGCTCAAGTCCAAGGTGTTTCAGCAGCAGCGCATGGCCCGGCTCCGCCGAGCTGTGCGCGGCCACGCAGCGCTGCGTCACATGCGGCTGCAGCGCTTGCGCGACCAGCACGGCAGCGCTGGCGATGAAGCCGTCGACCACGATCACGCGGCGCTCCTCTGCCGCCTGCAGCACGGCGCCGACCAGCGTGGCGACTTCGAAGCCGCCGAAAGCAGCCAGCGCGTCGAGCGGTTCCGTCGCCGTCGAATGCAAAGCCAGCACTTCGCGCAGCACATCCCGCTTGCGTGCGAGCCCCGCCGCATCGAGACCTGTGCCGGCACCGGTGCAGGCCCCGATGTCCAGCCCAGCGAGCCGCGACAGCAGCAGCGCCGCCGACGAGCTGTTGCCGATGCCCATCTCGCCCAGCAACAAGGCATTGCCCGGCAGCGCGCGCACCACCTCGCGTCCGTTGGCGATGGCCTGCGCGCATTGCTCGGCGGTCATCGCCGGGCCGGTCGACGCATCCGCCGTCCCGGCAGCAATCCGCCGCGACACCAACCCCGGACGAGGCTGGAAGTCCCGCCGCACGCCGCAATCGACCACCGTCAGCGCCAGCCCGTGCTGGCGCGCCAGCACGCTGACCGCGGCGCCACCGGCAAGGAAGTTCTCGACCATCTGCCAGGTCACATCGCTCGGATATGCGGAGACGCCGCGGGCCGCCAGCCCATGGTCGCCCGCGCAGACCAGCATCTGCGGCGCTTCGAGCACCGGCGCTTCGCTGCCCAGGATCGTGCCGATCCGCACGGCCAGCGTTTCCAGCTTGCCCAGCGCGCCGAGCGGCTTGGTCTTGTTGTCGATGGCGCTCTGCAGCCTCTCGGCCAGCGCGGCATCGGTGATGTCGGAGATGGAGGGAATCGTGTCGTTCATGCGGGTTCAATCAGGCCGGCCAGAACGCCGGCATCGAAATGGGTTTCGATGAAATCGGCCAGGCCGTCGAAGGTGCTGTCGAGCGTGGGTGCCGCGGCGCCGAACAGCGCATGCAGCACCGCAGCGTCCTCGAACAGCCCGTGAAGGTACAGCCCGAGCACATTGCCGCGCGCGTTCTGCCAGGCGAGCCCTTCGGGCATCACGGCGTGGCCGTCCTGCAGCATCTGCGGGTGGGCCGTGGTCTGGCCGTGGTGGATCTCGTAGCCGGCCATCGGCACATCTGACAGAGCGACCCAGTCGCCGCTCAGCGTGCCGAAGGTGGCTTTGCGATGGCGCACGGTCTTCTCGCGCTCGAACACCGTCACCAGCGGCAGCAGGCCGAGGCCAGGTGCGTTGCCGTCGATGCCGTGCGGATCGACCAGCGCCTCGCCCAGCATCTGCAGCCCGCCACAGATGCCGAGCACCACGCCGCCCCGGGCGGCATGCGCGGCCACGGCGCTGTCCAGCCCCTGCGCACGCATCCAGGCCAGGTCGCCGCTCGTGTGCTTCGAGCCGGGCAGCACGATCCAGTCGGCGCCGGCCACGTCGGCGGGCGTGCGCGCCCAAAGCAACCGCACGCCGGGCACGTTCTTGAGCGACTGGAACTCGTCGAGATTGCTGATGCGCGGGTACGCAATGACCGCCACCGTCGTCGTCACCTTGCCGCTCGCACGGCTGCGGTCGTCGAACACGCCGTCTTCCTCGGGCAGGCCGTGCTGCCACCACATCGGCAGCGTTGCGACCGTGGGCACGCCGGTCAGCGCCTGCAGCTTCTCGGGCGCCGGCGACAGCAGCGAGGCGTCGCCGCGAAACTTGTTGAGCACGAAGCCGTGCAGCAGCGCACGGTCGGCCTCGGGCAAGAGCGCCCAGGTGCCGTAGAGATGGGCGAAGGCGCCGCCCCGGTCGATGTCGGTCGCGAGCAGGCAGCGGGCCTCGGCGTAGCGGGCCACGCGCAGGTTGACGATGTCGCTGGTCATCAAGTTGATCTCGGCCGGCGAGCCCGCGCCTTCGATCACGACCACGTCGTTCTCGGCGCGCAATTCGTCGAGCGCCCCGGCGATCTGCGGCCACACGCGCTCGCTGCGCCCGCGCCAGGGCAAGGCCGAGAGCGCCTCGCTCACCTGCCCCATCAGGACGACCTGGCTGTGGGTGTCGCGCTCGGGCTTGAGCAGCAGCGGGTTCATGCGCACATCGGGCACGGCGTTCGCGGCCAGGGCCTGGAAGTACTGGGCGCTGCCGATCTCGCCGCCATCGACCACGCGGGCGTTGTTGCTCATGTTCTGAGCCTTGAAGGGCGCCACTTTCAGCCCCTGCCGCGCATACCAGCGGCACAGCGCCGTGGCCAGCCAGCTCTTGCCGGCTCCGCTGGTGGTGCCCAGGACCATGACGCACCGCGCCAGCCTGCTTTTCGCCGTTGAACTCATGGGCCGGATTGTCGTTGAGCGCCGGCGCGCCCCCGAGTCGGGTGGCCGAAATGCGGCATCTTTCACGCAGGCGCCCGGAGATGCGGTTGCGTTTTGAATCCGGGGGTGGCGCTAATCCGTATACAAGACATCCCAATGCCTTGCGATCACGGACCCATGCCTGCCCTCAACGACCTGGCGCTCACGGTCGAGGAACGCGAGCCGGGCCAGTTCTACTGGACCCTGCTCGAAGCCCTCGACAACAGCGGCCATTCAGACCTTCACGACACCCGCGACACCCTCGATTACCGGGTGTTCCGCTCGGCCGCCAAGCCGCAGGCCAGCCACTCCAACGCCCTGGCCCTGGGCGTCGCGGAGCTCCAGAAGATCAGCGCGTCGCCACCTTCTGCGTCGCTGTAGCCGATGCAGCCGAAGCGGTTGCCGCCGGCACTTCCCACGTACCGCCTATCGCGCGGATCAGGCCCACAGCCGCCTGGTACTGCGCCGACTTCACCTGCAGCGCCTGGCGCCGGTTGCGCAGTTCGCTGCGGCGTGCGTCGAGCAGGTCGAGCTGGCTGATGTAGCCGTTGCGGTAGCGCGTGTCCGACAGGCTCGTCGCCCGCTGGGCCGACGACACCGCCTTGGCCTGCACCACCGACTGCTCCTGCAGGATGCGGATCGCGGCCAGCTGGTCTTCGACCTCCTGGAACGCCACCAGCACCTGCGTGCGATAGCTGGCGAGCGCGCCGTCGAGCTGGGCGTTGGCGCCCTGCACGCCGGCCTCGCGGCGGCCGCCGTCGAAGATCGGCAGCGACAGCAGCGCGCCCACGCCCCACGAGCGGGCCGACCACTTGAAGAGGTCGCCGATCTCGGGCGAAGCGTAGCCGGCCGCGCCGGTCAGCGAGATGTCCGGGAACCACGCGGTTTGCGCCACGCCCACGCGGGCCTGCGCCGCAAGTACCGCGTTCTGCGCCGCCGACACGTCGGGCCGGCGCGTGAGCACCGTGCCGGGAACGCCGGGCGGAATGGCAGGCAGCGCCGTCGCCCACTCGTCGGTGCGCACACCGAAGCTGGAGGCCGAATCGCCCACCAGCACCGCGAGCGCATGCTCGACCTGGGCGCGTTGGCGGTCGAGCGCCAGCGCATCCGATTCGGTGGACGACACCTCGGTCTGCACCCGCGCCACGTCGAGCTCGGCGATGTCGCCGGCCGCCTGGCGGCGCTGCGTCAGGCGCAGCGTGTCGCTGTAGGCCTCGACCGTTTCGCGCATCAGTGCGCGTTCGGCGTCGAGCGCGCGCAGTTGCAGGTAGGTCTGCGCCACTTCGGCCTGCACCGCGAGCCGCGTGCTCTGCAGCAGGCCTTCGCGGCCGGCGGCGTCGAGCTTGGCCGCGTTGCTGGCGCCCGAGAGGCGGCCGAACAGGTCGACCTCATAAGAGAACGTGGCGCCGATGTTGGTCATCGTGCCCGGCCTGACGCTGGCCGAAGCCTTGTCCAGGCCCCCGCCACGGTTGGCGCCAGCGCCCAGGCCGATCTGCGGCAGCCGGTCGGCGTTGGCACTGCGCGCCAGCGCGCGGGCCTCGGCCAGCCGCGCCGCTGCGCCCTGGATGTTGTTGTTGTTGACGTCGGCCTTCTCGACCAGCGCATTGAGCACCGGGTCGTTGAACGCCAGCCACCAGGCGCCGCGTGCCTGCGCCTCGGAAGGCAGCGCCTTCGTGAAGCCGGCGGGCGGCGTGGCGCCCTGCTCCTTGAACTGCGCCGTGGTCTGGATCTCCGGCACGCCCGAAGGCACAGTGGCGCAGCCGGCCAGTGCCAGGGCTGCAACCAGCGGCAGCAAGGCGCCGCGGACCCAAGGTTGGAATGCGAATTTCATGATGAACTTTCTTCTTGATCGGTTGTGCGATCAGTCATGCGACTCGTGCGAGGGACGCGGCGAGGCCGGCACCGGGTGCAGCCCGCCACCGCCCGAACCACCGTGCGAAGACGAAGGTGCCGGAGCGGCCGGATGGCCCGCCGACACGAACTCCTCGCCATGCGGCACTTCGCCATGCAGCTTGAGCGGCTTGTTGCCCGCCAGGCGGCGCAGCAGCACATAGAACACCGGCGTCAGGAACAGGCCGAAGGCCGTCACGCCGATCATTCCGGCGAACACCGCCACGCCCATGGCCTTGCGCATCTCCGAGCCCGCGCCAGTCGAGAGCACCAGGGGCAGCACACCCATCACGAAGGCCAGCGAGGTCATGAGAATGGGGCGCAGGCGCAGGCGGCTCGCTTCGATCGCGGCCTGGATGGGCGTGCGTCCGGCGAACTCCAGCTCCCGTGCGAACTCCACGATCAAAATTGCGTTCTTCGCACTCAGCCCCACCAGCACGATCAACCCGATCTGCGTGAAGACGTTGTTGTCACCCCCCGATATCCATACGCCCGCCATCGCGGCCATGATGCCCATGGGCACGATCAAGATGATCGCGATCGGCAACGTCAGGCTCTCGTACTGGGCAGCCAGCACCAGGAACACCAGCAGGATGGCCAGCGGGAACACCAGGAAGGCGGAGTTGCCGGCCAGGATTTCCTGGTACGTCAGCTCGGTCCACTCGAAGCTCACGCCCTTGGGCAGCGTCTCGGCCGCGATCTTGGTGATCGCGTCCTGCGCCTGGCCCGACGAATAGCCGGGGGCCGGACCGCCGTTGATGTCGGCCGCAAGGTAGCCGTTGTAGCGCATGGCGCGTTCCGGGCCGAAGGTCGAGTTGACCTTCATCAGCGCGGCCAGCGGCACCATCTCGCCCGAAGTCGAGCGCACCTTCAAGAGGCCCACGTCTTCGGCACGGGCGCGGTAAGGCGCATCGGCCTGGACGCGCACGGAGTACGTGCGGCCGAACTTGTTGAAGTCGTTGGCGTACAGGCTACCCAGGTAGATCTGCATCGTGTCGAAGATGTCCGTCACCGGCACGCCGAGCTGGCGGGCCTTGGTGCGGTCGATGTCCGCATAGAGCTGCGGCACGTTGACCTGCCAGCTCGTGAACATGCCCGTGAGCTCGGGCGTGGCGTACGCCTTGGCCATGAAGGCCTTCACCGCGGCGTCCATCTGGTCGTAGCCGACCGAGGCGCGGTCTTCGATCTGCAGCTTGAAGCCGCCCGTGGTGCCCAGGCCCGCCACCGGGGGCG
The DNA here is from genome assembly GCF_000184745.1 of Variovorax paradoxus EPS. Classification (NCBI taxonomy): domain Bacteria; kingdom Pseudomonadati; phylum Pseudomonadota; class Betaproteobacteria; order Burkholderiales; family Comamonadaceae; genus Variovorax; species Variovorax paradoxus. Next base: position 3,620,153 of record NC_014931.1, read on the forward strand.
GCGGGAACATCACGATGAAGGCGTCCTGGATGCTCGAGAAGGCACCGTTGAGCTGGCCCGCCACCGCACCGCCGCTCTGGTCGGCGCGCTTGCGCTGGTCGAAGGGCTTGAGCGTGGCGAACACGATGCCCGAGTTCGAGCTGTTGGTGAAGCCGTTGATCGACAGGCCCGGGAAGGCGATGGCGTCTTCCACGTTCGGGTTCTTCTTCATGATCTCGCCCATGCGCTGGATCACTTCGTCGGTGCGGTCGAGCGTGGCGCCGTCGGGCAGTTGGGCAAAACCGATGAGGTACTGCTTGTCCTGCGCCGGCACGAAGCCGCCGGGCACCGCCTTGAAGAGACCGAAGGTCACCGCGATCAGCGCGACGTAGATCGCCAGCATCAGCGCCTTGCGAGAGATGACGTTCTTCACGCCGCCGCTGTAGGCCTCCGAACCACGATGGAACAGCTTGTTGAAGCCGCGGAAGAGCCAGCCGAAGGCCTTGTCCATGCCGCGCGTCAACGCGTCTTTGGGCTGGTCGTGACCGCGCAGCAGCAATGCAGCAAGAGCCGGCGACAGCGTCAGTGAGTTGATCGCCGAGATCACCGTCGAGATCGCGATGGTCACCGCGAACTGGCGATAGAACTGGCCCGTGAGACCGCTGATGAAAGCCAGCGGCACGAACACGGCCACCAGCACCAGCGCGATCGCGATGATGGGCCCGGACACTTCGCGCATCGCCCGGTAGGTCGCTTCACGCGGCGTGAGCCCGGCCTCGATGTTCCGCTCGACGTTCTCCACCACCACGATGGCGTCGTCCACCACGATGCCGATCGCCAGCACCAGCCCGAAGAGGCTCAGCGCATTGATCGAGAAACCGAGGACGTGCAGCACCGCGAAGGTACCGATCACCGACACCGGCACGGCCAAGAGCGGAATGATCGACGCGCGCCACGTCTGCAGGAACAGGATCACGACCAGCACCACCAGCGCGATGGCTTCGAGCAGCGTGTGGATCACCGATTCGATGGACGCACGCACGAACTGCGTCGGGTCGTAGGCGATGCGGTATTCCAGGCCTTCCGGCATGTTCTTGTTGAGCTCTTCCATCGTCTTGCGAACGTTGGCCGAGATGTCGAGCGCGTTGGAGCCCGGAGCCTGGAACACACCCATGCCGACGGCCGGGTCGTTGTTCAGCAGCGAACGCAGCGAGTAGTCGGCAGCGCCCATTTCGAGGCGGCCGATGTCGCGCAGGCGCGTCACGGCGCCGTCGGTGCCGCTCTTGACGATGATGTCGCCGAATTCTTCTTCGCTCTGCAGGCGCCCTTGCGCATTGATGGAGAGCTGCATGTCCACGCCCGAGAGGCCCGGCGATGCGCCGACCACGCCGGCCGCGGCCTGCACGTTCTGGCCGCGGATCGCAGCCACCACGTCGCTCGCCGAGAGGCCGCGCTGCGCGACCTTCTGCGGGTCGAGCCAGACTCGCATCGAGTAATCGCCGCCGCCGAAGATCTGCACCTGGCCCACGCCTTCGATGCGCGCGAGCGGGTCCTTCACATTCAGCACCGCGTAGTTGCGCAGGTAGTTGATGTCGTAGCGGTTGTTCGGCGAGACGAGGTGGACCACCATCGTCAGGTCGGGCGCGCTCTTGACGGTCGTGATGCCCAGGCGCCGCACTTCCTCGGGCAGGCGCGGTTCGGCTTGCGAGACGCGGTTCTGCACAAGCTGCTGGGCCTTGTCCGGGTCGGTGCCGAGGCGGAACGTGACGGTCAGCGTGAGCACGCCGTCGGTCGTTGCCTGGCTGCCCATGTAGAGCATGCCTTCGACGCCGTTGATCTGCTCTTCGAGCGGAGTCGCAACGGTTTCGGCGATCACCTTGGGGTTGGCGCCCGGGTACTGGGCGCGCACCACCACCGAAGGCGGCGCGACTTCCGGGTATTCCGAGATCGGCAGCCCGCGCAGCGCGATCAGGCCGGCTATCAGCATCAATAGCGACAGCACGCCGGCAAAGATCGGCCGGTCGATGAAGAATTTAGAGAGATTCATGTTGGTTCTCCGGCGGACGCAAAAGCGTCCCCTCCGAGTTCATCGAATTCGATTCAGGACTTCGCGGCTTCGGCCACGCGTTCCGGTTGTTGTTGCTTGGCGGCATCCGCTTTGGCGTCCATCGTCACGTTCTGCGGCACCACCAGCGCACCCGGGCGGATGTGCTGCAGGCCGTTGACCACGACGCGATCGCCGGCCTTCAGGCCCTTGCTCACGACGCGCAGGCCGTTGATGGAAGCGCCGAGCGCCACTTCGCGGTAGACCGCCTTGTTGTCTTCACCCACGACCATCACGAACTTCTTGTTCTGGTCGGTGCCGATGGCGCGTTCGCTCACCAGCAGCGCGGTGTCGTTGCGCGCCTGGCCCATGCGGATGCGGGCGAACTGGCCGGGGATGAGCGCGCCGTCCTTGTTGTCGAACGAGGCGCGCACACGCACGGTGCCGCTGCGGGCGTCGACCTGGTTGTCGATCAGCTGCAGCTTGCCGGTGAAAGGCGTGCCTTCGAGGCCGGCAGTGCCCATCTGCACGGGAATCGTGTCGATCTGGCCGCGGGCGCCGGCGTTGGCCGGCAGGTCCTTCAGGGCGCGGGTGACGACCTGCTCGTCGGCATCGAAGCTCGCGTAGATCGGGCTCACCGACACCAGCGTGGTCAGCACCGGTGCGCCGGGGCCCGCGGCGACGAGGTTGCCCACCGTCACTTCGAGCTTGCCGATGCGGCCGGACACCGGCGCCCGCACCTGGGTGTAGCCCAGGCTCAGGCGTGCGGTCTGCAGCGAGGCCTGCGCGGCGCGCAGGTTGGCTTCGGCTTCGCGGCCGGCGTTCACGCGCTCGTCGAGCTCACGCTGTGCGATGGCCTGCTCGTCCCACAGGCGCCTGGCGCGCTCCTGCTCGCTGCGGCTGAACGCTTGGCGGGCCTGCGCCGAGGCGACCTGGGCTTCGGCACGCTCCACTTCGGCGGCATACGGTGCGGGGTCGATGGTGATCAGCAGGTCGCCCTGCTTCACCAGCGCGCCTTCACGGAAGTGCACCGCCTGCACGGCGCCCGCCACGCGGGAGCGCACGTCGACGCGTTCGACCGCTTCGAGGCGGCCCGAGAACTCGTCCCACGCATTGATCTCGCTCGACGCGACGGTCGCGACCGACACCGGCGTGCCCTGCTGCGCCGCGACCGGTGCCGTGGCCTCGGCCTTGAAGCTGTACATGCCCACGACCGCGGCGGCGACCGCCAGCAGTGCGGTGAGGCCGGTCACGGCGGGCCAGAGGCTCTTGCGGGCGGCGGAAGACAGCTTGTGTTGTTCGTTGTTCGACATGATTTCGTCCTTCTCGATGACTTTTTGGGATGCAACAGGCCACCCCGGTGCTTTTGGCACCAGGAGGCGGATTTCAGGGAAAAAAGGGGCCCGACGCCCGCCTCAGAGGAGAGGCGGCGGCTGTCAGTGGGCGGTGCTGACTCTTGCGGGTCTAGCTGGGCTCGGGTGCCGCGGGAGGAGGCGGCGTCGTGGCGCTGAAGAACTCGCGAAAGTGCTGCTGCACGTTGGCCGCACAGTCCCGACAACCCTCGTTTTCAGGGTCGTACAGCGCTCTGGGCCAGTTCGCGGCGCCGGGCAGCACGCTGCTGGTGACCTCGATGCCGGCCGCGCGCAATCGGCCTGCGAAGGTCATGGCTTCGTCGCGCATCGCGTCGTCCTGCCCCACCAGCACCAGCGCGGGTGCCAATGCGGAGAGGCGCAGCGACCCACTCGGCACCGCATAGGGGTGCGTCGCGTTCGAGGGGCAGCTCAAATACTTTTCCCAACCGCTGGCCCAGCGGCATTCGGGCTCATCGTTGGTCGCCTTGCGCAGCGACGCGGTGCCTGCGCACGGATCGAGCATCGGCGACAGCAGGATCTGGCCCGCCACCGGCGGATGGGCTCGGTCGCGAGCGATCAGCGCAACGGCCGCGGCCAGGTTGCCACCGGCTTCTTCGCCGGCCAGATAAACCAGCGCGCCCTTGCCGCCCAGCTTGTTGCGTTGCTTGTAGAGCCATTCAAGGGCGGCATAGCCGACTTCGATGGGCTCGGGGAACGGCACCAGCGGATAGGCCAGCGAAACCACCACCGCGCCCGCGCCGGCCAGCAGCCGGCCCACGTTGCGCCCGTTGTCCAGGCCGCCGCACACGAATGTGCCGCCATGGAAATGCAGCACCAGGGGTGCCGTGTCGCTCTTGGCGCGCTGTCCGTAGACACGGGCGGCCACCGGTTCGCGACCGGGCAGCTCGATCAGCAGATCGGCTTCCACGCCTTGCACCGCGGCAGCAGCAGCGGCAGCTTCGGCAGAACGTGACGATGGAACGGGTGACATGGACGACCTCAGGGTGATGGGCGATGGTTGAAATATAAGGCGCCGTGTGTGACATGAAACAGGCAAGCTGACCCCACTCTGTTTCCAAACGGCTAACAATCCGTATGCCACAGGGGGTTGAGCGCCTTGTGTGAGAATCCGCCTCCCTCCGGCGTGGGCCGGCCCCCTCAACAGGCATTCACAGGCATTCAATGGATCAGATCCAGGCAATGCGGATCTTTGTCCGCGTGGTGGAAGCCGGCACATTCACCCGTGCCGCCGATTCACTCGCCCTGCCCAAAGGCACGGTCACCAAGCAGATCCAGGCGCTGGAATCGCGCCTGCGCGTCAAGCTCCTGAACCGAACCACACGCCGCGTGACGGTCACGCCCGACGGCGCCGCCTACTTCGAACGCGCCGCCCGCCTCCTGAACGACTTCGACGACATGGAGGCCAGCATGACCAATGCGCAGGCCAGCCCCACGGGGCGGCTGCGCATCGACGTCGGCACATCGGTGGCCCGGCAGATCATCCTGCCCAACCTCGCCAGCTTCTGCGACCGCTACCCCGACATCCAGGTCGACCTGGGCGTGAGCGACCGCACCGTCGACCTCATCAGCGACAACGTCGACTGCGTGATCCGCGCGGGCGAACTCAGCGACCAGTCGCTCGTGGCCCGCCGCATCGGCACGCTGCATTTCGTGACGGTGGCCTCGCCTGCGTACATCAAGCGCTACGGCACACCAGCGCATCCGAACGACATCGAAAAGCGCCACACGGTGGTGAGCTACTTCTCGGGCACCACGCGGCGCATCTACCCGCACGAGTTCCACAAGGGCGACGAGCGCATCGAGCTGAACGGGCCGTACCGCGTGTCGGTGAACGAAAGCAATGCTCATATGGCGGCGGTGCTTGGCGGCTTCGGCATTTCGCAGTGCATCACCTTCATGGCCGATCCGCACCTGGAAAGCGGCGAGCTGGTCGAGGTGCTGGCCGACTGGAGCCGCGATCCGCTGCCGATTCACGTCGTCTATCCGCCGAACCGCCACCTGAGCGCGAAGGTGCGGGCGTTCGTGGACTGGGCGGCGGATTTGTTCGCCAAGAACCCGAGGCTGCAGCGGCGTTGAGGCTCACGTCCGGCGCGAACCTCGCACCGCGGCGCCGCTGCTACGACAGATAGACCGGCTCGCACCGCACATCGGTCTTCACCGAATTCGCGATGAAGCACTCTTCATGCGCCCGGTGATGCATGTGCTCGATCTGCTCGCGCGTGGGCAGGTTCTCGCCCGAGAAGGAAACCTGCGGCCGCAACGTGACCACAGTCATAGCCATCTTGCCGTCGGCGTTCTTTTCCATGACGCCGCTGGCTGCGTCGAAGTAACGGTCGACGCAGAACTTGCGCTTCACCGCCATCGTCAGAAACCAGAGCATGTGGCAGCTCGACAGCGACGCGACGAAGGCTTCTTCGGGGTCGACCGCCGATGCATCGGAGAACGGCAGCGGCACCACGTGAGGCGACGAAGAACCCGCCCACTCCGCGCCGCCGTCGAAGCGCAGCGAGTGCTTGCGGCTGTAGGTGTTGGCCAGAAAGTCCTGATCGCCTCGCTGCCAGAGGACCTCTGCGGTGTATTCGGACATGGTCGTCGTTCTCCTTTGCAGTTTTTGTTGCGGATCAAGCGCCCAGCAGCTTGACCAGCAACGGCACCAGCAGCGCCGTCGCAATGCCGTTCAGTCCCATCGCCAGCGCCGAAAAAGCCCCAGCAGTTTCGTTCACCTGGATGGCCCGCGCAGTGCCGATGCCATGCGCCGCCATGCCGACTGCAAAGCCGCGCACCGCGGGCTCCTTGATGCGCAGCAGGTTCAACAGGCCCGTCGCCATGATCGCGCCCGAGATGCCGGCCACCGCAGCCGCCACCGCGGCCAACGACGGCAGGCCGCCGATCTTCTCGGCCACGCCCATTGCGATGGGCATCGTGGCCGACTTCGATGCGAGCGACATGATCAGTTCGTGCGAGCCGCCCAGCGCCCACGCGATGCCGATCGCCGAGACGATGGCAGCCACGGAGCCCATCAGCAGCGCGACACCGATCGGCAGCCACAGCCGCCGCAGCCGCGCGATCTGGCCGTAGAGCGGCACCGCCAGCGCCACGGTCGCGGGGCCGATCAGGAAGTGCACGAACTTCGCGCCTTCGAAGTACGTGTCGTAGGGCGTGCGCGTTATGAGCAGCACCGTCACGATGACGACGACGGAGATCAGCACCGGGTTGACCATCGGATTCGCGCCGCTGCGCCGATGCAGCCACAGCGCGCCCAGATACGCGAGCAGCGTGAGCGACAGCCACAGCAGCGGCGACTGCGCAAGAAAGACCCAGATTTCGGAAAGCTTTGCCGGGGCGCTCATTCGGCGTTCTTCCCTGTGATGCGGATCATCCAGCGAAAGGTGAGCGCGGTGACCGTCATGGTGAAGGCCGCGCCCAGAATGCCGGCCGCAAGAAACGGCAGCCACTCGCGCCCCACCCGCTCGAAATGCAACATGACGCCGGTCACGGCCGGAATGAACAGCAGCATCAGGTTGCGCAGCAGATGGCCCGAGGTATCGGTCAGCGCCTGCGGCACGCCGCCGCGCACGAGCAGCGCGATGAACATCAGCACCATGCCGATCAGCGGACCCGGAATCGGCAGGCCCAGCCACTGCACGAGCAGTTCGCCGGCCAGCTGGCAAAGGAAAAGCGAGGTGATGGCGTAGAGCATGTTTTCAATCTTCGGTGCAAGCGGCTGCGCGTGTCCAGGCCTGCTTCAGCGCCTCCTGGCTCTGCGGCGGCAGCACGCCCAGGCGCACGTGGCCCGGCAGGCCGAAGGAGGCGCAGTCGCGCAGCTTGATGCCGTCGGCGCGCAAGGCGGTGGCGAGCCGGGGGTATGGGGTGTCGGTGCGGGCGCAGAAGAAATTGGCGTCGCTGGGGAGGCACTGCCAGTTCAGCGATTCGCAGAGGGCGCGTTGTTGCGCTTTCCAGGTTCGCAGGGTGTGCAGGCTTTGGGCGAGCCAGGCTTGGGCTTCGTCGCCAATCCAGGTGTCGAGCAGCGCCACGCCGTGGGCGCCGATGGGCCATGACGGTGCGAGTCGTTCGAGCCGCTGCATCAAGGGCGCGGCGGTAGCGTCGTCGGGTGCGATCGCATAGGCGGCGCGGATGCCGGTGAGGCCCATGGCCTTGTTCGGCGTCCACAGTTGCCAGAGCCGGTTGCGCTGTGCGTCATCGAGCGAAGCCCGGCCTTCGAGGCGCAGCGGTTCGTAGGCCATGTCGAGCACGCAGGTGCTGCCTGCATCGGCGTGCAATACGAGATCTTCCTGCGCCTGCCCCAGCGGGCTCGACGGCTCGCAGCACCAGTGCAGCGCCGCATCGCAATGCGGCTCCGGCGCGCGCAGCACCTGGAGACCCCAGGCTTGCGCCGCGCGCTCGTAGTCGCCATAGCTGTGCGCCGGCAGCCAGACCTGCCGCCTGCCACCTTGCGCGACCGCCGCACTGATGCGATGGATGAATTCGCTCGCGCTCGCAGCGATCACGATGCGCTCGCCCGCAACGCCGTGAAAGGCAGCCAGCCTTTCGCGCAACGACGTGTAGCGCGGATCGGGATAGTGCGCAGCGTCGATCGCGCGCAATGCAGCCACCGCCGCCGGGCACGCACCGACCGCGTTGCCATTGGTCGAGAAGTCATGCGGCGCCGCGCCGGTTTCGTCGGGGCCGCCGTGCAGGGCATGGGTCAATGTCATGGCCACCCTGCCATCGCAACGATCGCCGCCGATGCGAACACGCCGGCCGCCAGCACCGCCCTGCCTCCGAGCACCGCTGTGCGCCGCGTGTCCTCTGCAGCGGCTTTGCGCCCTTCCCCGTTCAAGGTGTAGACGCCAGGTTTTGCCAACCGCACGCCGACCAGCAACGCCATCGCCGCCATCGGCCAACCGCTGTTGGGCGACGGCGTGCGGCGCGCCTCGCGGCCCAGATCCCTCGGCCATTGCCATGCCACCGAGGCCAGCAGCAGCACGGTGATGCGCGCGGGAAGCCACGAAAGCACATCGTCGGCGCGCGCAGCCCATTTGCCGAGCCACGTCCAGTCGCGGCCATTGCGCAGCCCCCGGTAGCCCCACATCGCATCGGCCGTGTTGGCGAAGCGGTAGAGCGCCGCGCCCGGCAGGCCGAGCAGGACGAACCAGAACAGCGGCGCCACCAGCGAGTCGTTGAGGTTCTCGGCCAGCGATTCGATCGCGCTCTCGCGCACCTCGCGCTCGCTGAGCGCGGACACATCGCGGCTCACCAGCCGGGCCAGTTGCGCCCGTCCCGCGTCGAGCGACACGGCCAGCGCCGCCTCGACCGCGAGCACTTCGTCGCGCAGCATTCGCCATGCGAAGAGCGGTTTCAACAGCAGCCCCAGCAGCACCGCTGCGGCCCATGCGGGAAGGTACAGCGTAACGAGCGATTGCAGCAGCTGCGCCGCGCACCAGGCCGCCATGCCACCGAGGCACCACGTCAGCGCGCCGATGAAAAAGACGGGCAAGTCCACGCGCTTCACCTTGTGGGGCTCCGGCGCGATGTGCGAGCCGATCCAGCCAAGGTACTGCCCCATCCATACCACCGGGTGCAAGCGCGCGGGGGGCTCACCCAGCCAGCGGTCGATGGCCAGCGCGAGCCAGAGCGCCGCGATGGCGATGAGGGCATGGGTGAAGGAGAGAGCAGGCATGGGGGCCGTCATTCTCGCGAATCAGGCAGTGGTGGCAGCCGGGTCTCGCGCCCGGCCGCGCCGCCACTGCGCGAAGGCGCCGAGTGCGACAAGCAGCGCGGCACCGAAGGCGACCCAGAGGCGGAGCACCACGGTCTCGGCCTTCGGTGGCGGTGCCTCGTCGGGCGTGGGATCGAGCTTGAGGCCGGTCACGGGCTGAGCGCTGTCGTCGCTCACGGATGTGGGCTTATCGGGTGCTGCCGGTGCCGGCGAAGGCGTGGGGGCCGGCGCCGCTGCAGGCGCCTTCTGCACTTCCACCGGCGCTGCAACCCGCGGCGCCAGTTCCGCCTGCACGAAGCGCTGCACCCCCGTATTGCGCTCGCGCAGGCCCGTAGCGCGCACGGCCTCGGCGTAAGCCTTCGCCAGCTCGCGCCGAGTCGCGTCATCGGGCTTCCAGTAGTTCAAGCGCACCGCATCGAGCATGCGCTCCAGCGTCTGCGCGAAGGCGGCGCGGTTGTCGCCTTCCAGCCATTCGCGCGTGCCCAGCTTGTACCGGTCGCGCACATACACGTCGTGCAGCGACTGCCACTGGTCCTGCCGCACGGTGCCGGGCGCGGTGACCTGCCAGCCCCAGAGGAACTGCGCGGTCTTGAGCACCTGCAGCGTGCCGCTGTAGCCCTCGGCCTTCTGCGCGGCGATCCATTGCGGGTGCAGATAGCGCGTCTGCATTTCGCGGGCGATGGCGCCGGCGGCCGTGTCGGTGCGCACCGTGCCGGCGTCGCGCAGGTTCTGCACGTACAGCGCGGGGTCCTTGCCGGTGAGTTGCCGCACGGCCTGCGCAATGCCGCCCAGGTACTGGAACGGGTCGTCGTTGGTGAGCACGCCGTAGAGATTCGACGTGCGCGCCATCAGCGCCGCATCGACCTGCGCGAGATTGCCCGCGTAGGCACCGGGTCGCCGGGCGCCGTCAAGCCCCTGACCATAGGCGTGGCCCATGCGGTCCATGTAGAGCTGCGCCATCTGCGCATCGCCGCCGCCGCGCCGCTGCGAAGTCCACACGTCGCTGGCGAGCGCAGCTTCTTCGAGCCCGGCGCCGTAGCTGCCCTGCTCGTTCGAGAACACGCGCGCGGTCGACCAGCGCTTCGCCTCGGCCGGCGTCGCGCCTTCCGCGCGCAGCTTGCGGGCCAGCGCCTCGCTGTGCTGCGCGACCGCATTGCCAGGCTCGTTCAGGGCAGCCACCTGCTGCACCGCCTCGTCGAGCCAACGCATCACGTTCGGGAACTGGTCGCGGTACGAACCGGTAACGCTGATCAGCACGTCCATGCGCGGCCGTCTCAGCACCGACGCGGGCAGCACCTCGATGCCCGCGATGCGCCTTGCCTCGTCCCAGCGCGGCTTCACGCCCATCGCGTAGAAAGCCTGGCTCTCCAACACACCTTGATGGCGCGAGGCTTCGCCGGCCCAGAGCGTGAAAGCAATCTTCTCGGGCGGCTTCCCGGCGTGGGCCTTGGCGTGCTCGGCGATCCACGCATCCATCGCGGCGACGCCGACGTCCCACGCGGTGCGCGTCGGCACGCGGCTCGGGTCGAAGCCGTAGAGGTTGCGGCCGGTCGGCAGGCTGTCGGGGTTGCGCACCGGGTCGCCGCCGTAGCTGGCCTTGAGGTAGCGGCCATCGAGGGCAGTGAGCAGGCCTTCGATTTCTTCGTTGTGGGCGAGTGCGGCGTCGATCTTTTGAGCGCGCTCGGCCATGGTTCGCAGTGCTTCGGCCTTCGCGGCATCCGCGCCCATCGCGCTCGCGGCTTCGGCATCCTCGAGCGCCACTTCGATCCATCGCGCCGGACGCGACGCCGCGATGTTCTTCGCGTCGATGAGGAAGGCTTCATGGACGTCTTCGCCCAGCGCCTCGGCCAAGGGCTTGCCGAGGATCTGCAGGATCGTCATGCGGCGCCGCTCCGCATCCGGCGCCTGCCCGAAGGTCGCCAAGCCCAGCGGCTGCGCGGTCAGCGCTAGTTCGTCGAGGTACGGATGCAGCACGGCGATGAAGCCCGTGAAGTCGGCGCGAATGCGCGCGGGCGTCCATTTCAGGTCGCGGTCGTAGTGCTGCTCTACGAACTCCGCGGTGAGCTGCTTTTCCATCGCGGCCTTCACCGGCCCGAGCGACAGCGTCTCCCAATCGTGCATGCGATCGTGCATCGCCTGCACGCCGGGGCGAAAGCCCGCGGGCGCGAACATCGGCGTCGAATGGCTCACCATCGTCGCGCGGCCGCGGCGCTTGGCGGTGGTGGCTTCGCCGAGGTTGTCCATGATGTACGGGTAGACATTCGGCAGGTCGCCGAGCGCGAGCAGCGGATCGTCCTGCACCGAGAGCCCGCGCTCCTTGCCCGCCGACCATTCGACCGTGCCGTGCGTGCCGACATGCACGACCGCGCTGGCGCCGAACTGCGTGCGAAGCCAGAGGTAGGTCGCCAGATAGCTGTGGCCGAGCGGAATCGCCGAGCGGTGATAGACCTGCTCGGCCTTGCCCGCCACCTGCGTGCCGGGCTCGAAGCGCGGCGGCTGGCGCAGCACGACGACGTTGCCGAACTGCACGCGCGGGATGACGAAGGCCGGCTCGCCCGCGACCGGCCGCAGCATGGTCGATTTCTCGGGCGGTCCCCAGTAGGTCTCGATGCGGCGCTGCGTCTCCGCAGGCAGCGCTCGAAACCATGCGACATAGCGCGCCAGTGGCAGCGAATCGGCCAGCCCCTTGCCGAGCAGCGGCTGCAACGCATCGACGCCATCGACCGGGTAGTACGCCTTCATCGTCGCCTGCACCTGCGCGATGAGCGCGTCCGCACCGGGTATCTCGGTGCGGTAACCCGCCGACTGCATCGCCGCCAGCATGTTGTTCACGCTGCGCGGCACGTTGAGAAACGACGCGCCGAAGTTCGCCTCGCCCGGCGGGTAGTTGTAGACCAGCATCGCGACGCGCCGGTCCGCGGTCGGCGTGCGCTGCAGGCGCAGCAGTGCGGCTGCCTTGCCAGCCACGGCGTCGATCTGCGCGGGCAGCGGCTGCAGCGTGCCGGTGGCGGCATCGCGTGCGCTCACGAGCATCGGGTCGGTCATGCCGGCCAGCTCGCTCGGGCTGTAGTAGGCGGCAATGTCGGTCTGCGCGAGGCCGTCCTTGCTCTCGGCCCACTGCCTGGCGTCCATGGCGAGCGACGGCAGCGTCTGCAGCACCGGCACGCCGATGCGTTCGAGATCGGCCTTGCGCTCGTTCGGCGTGAAGACCAGCGAGGCGTTGACGATCAGGTCGGCCACGCGTCGCCCTTCTCCACCGGCCGCATGCGTCATGCGAAAGAACAGGTCCTTCTGCTGGCGCGGGCCGTAGAAAGCGTAGGCGCGCAGGCCGCGTTGTTCGAGCGCGCCGATCAATTGGTCCAGCCAGCCGGTGTCGTCGCCCGTGACGGTGGCGCTGTTGACGGCAATGGCGACGGTTCCTGCGGTGCCAGCCAGTCGGTCCGCCGCCGCGATGTCGGTCTCGATGCGCGTCCAACGTGGGTGATAGAAGCCCGAGAGCGGCGTCGGCACGGGCGGCGGCAGGCCATTCACATCGTCGATCTGGGCCAGCGCCTTCATCGCCGACTTGAGGTTGACCGTGCCCGCGAACCGCCAGTACTCGCGCAGCCGCTGTGCCCAAACCGCATCGACGCCGCGCTCGGCAGCGAGCGGCGCTGCGTTGGAGGCTTGCCCCTTGGCGACGAGCGCGAACTCGCCGATCAACACATACGGCACGGCACTGCGAGAAACAACATCGCCGAATCGCGCCGCCGCGGCCTGCGCCACGCTGATGTGCGGCGCGTCGATCACCAGCAGCCGCGCACCGCTGAGTGCCGCAGCCAGCGCCTCAGGCGAATCCTTCGCAGCCGACACCACTTGGAGCGGCAAGCCCACCTCATGCGCCGCTTCTTGCAGCCGCACCACGCGCGCCGGTGACACCAGCGACGTGCTCAGCACCACGATGCGCGAAGGCTCGTCCGGCTCGGCGTGCGCACAGAACGCCAGCACCATCCACAGGAGTGCTACAAGAAACCGCGTCACTTCCCGCCCTGCGCCGCAGGCACCGCATCGGCCGGCACATAGACCATCGTGCCGTCCTTCAGCCGCCAGGCCGTGCCGGCCTTCTCGCCATCGCCCTGCCCCGTCGCACCGCTGGCCTTGAAGCGCGTGAGCTTCTGCCCCTCGCGCGTGATGATCTCCATGTCCGGCTTGCCCTCGTTGCGGATGACCGTGACCTTGTCCTGCGCGAACGGGTTCATCGGGTTGTTGATGACCGCGATCATCAGCATGCCGATGACCACCATGAACACGTCGATCAGGTTGATGGTGGAGAGCACCGGGTCGTCGTCATCGCTGTCCAGGCTGCTCAGGATCGAGAACTGCCTGCGAGTCATAAAAGCCGATCCCGCGCATCGAGCACCGTCACCAGCTCGCGCATCAGCCAGCGCCGGCGCACCGTGTAGACCACGAAGGTGATCGAGGCCGAAGCCAGCGCGACGATCACCGCCGCGAACGCGGGCGCAAGGCTCTGCGCCACGCCCTGCGATTCGCCCGAGGCCACGGCAACGAGTGCCGGCCCCATCGGGATCATCGTGGCGATCAGCCCGAGCATCGGCGCCACGCGGCTGCACAGGCGCACGCCTTCGAGTTGCTTCAGAACCACCAGCTCCATCTGCTCCTGGCTCGCATCGGCGTGGCGCTGCAGCGCCAGCACCCGCGACGGGTCGCGGCGGCGCTGCAGGTATTCGATGCCGAAGGCGCCGAGGCAATACACCGCATAGACAAAAGACAGCAGCACGCCGAGCGTCACGGGCCAGAGGAACAGGCGCGCGAGTTCGAAGAGAACGGTATCGAAGGCCAGCATCAGGCAGGTTCCACGGAAGACGGAATGGGAAAAAACAGGTTCGACGGCTGGCCCCAGCATTCATCGAACACCAGCGCCGAAAGCGGCTCGCGCTTGGCCCAGCGTTCGCGCTGCAGCATCGGCTCTTCGTAGAAATCATGGACCGGGCCGAGGCACAGCAAGGCGATGGGCTCGGCGCCTTCGGGCAGGCCGAGCAAGGTGCTCAGTTCGACCGGATCGAACAGCGACACCCATCCCATGCCCAAACCTTCGGCGCGTGCAGCGAGCCAGAGGTTCTGGATGGCACAGGAGGCCGAAGCGAGGTCCATCTGCGGCAGGGTGCGGCGGCCGAACACATGCTTGTCGCGGTCGTCGGCGAGCGACACGGCCAGCAGCTCGGCCGCATCGAGCAGGCCCTGCACCTTGAGGCGCATGAACTCGTCTTCACGCTCGCCGAGGGCACACGCCGTGAGCACGCGTTCGCGCTCGACCGCGTCGTGCAGGCGCCGGCGCAACGCAGCATCGCGGATGCGGATGAATCGCCATGGCTGCATGAACCCGACGCTGGGCGCGTGGTGCGCCGCTTCGAGCAGCCTCTGCAGCACCTCGGGCGCAACCTCTCCACCCGCGAAGTGCCGCATGTCGCGACGCTCGCGGATGGCGCGATAGACCGCCCTCACCTCATCGGCAGCGAATGCGTGCTGCTCCTGCGCCATCGCGCTCAATCCTCGATGCCGCGCTGCGCCGGGATGCCGGCCTTGAACGCGTGCTTGACCATCGTCATCTCGGTCACGGTGTCGGCCAACTCGATGATCTCGGGCGGGCAGCGGCGACCCGTGAGCGCCACATGCACATGCTTGGGCCGCGCGCGCAACGTCTCCAGCACGCCTTCGAGCGGCAGCCAGCCGTAGATCAGCGGATAGGTGATCTCGTCGAGCACCACGAGGAAAAATTCGCCCGACAGGATCGCCGCCTTCGCCTTCTCCCACCCGTCGCGCGCAAGCTGCCCCGAGCGTTCGAGGTCCTGGCTCTTCCAGCTGAACCCGTCGCCGAGCCCTTCGATCGGGATGCCGATCTGCTCGAACATGCGGTGTTCGCCGAAGCGCGCCGAGGGCACCTTCATGAACTGGTAGATCTTCACGGCCTTGCCGCGGCCATGGGCGCGCAGCGCGAGGCCGAAGGCGGCCGTGCTCTTGCCCTTGCCGTCGCCGGTGTTGACGATGACGATGCCGCGGCGTTCGCCCTCGGGCTTCTCGTAGGGCTTTTCGCTGGGGGGAGTTTCGATCTGCATAGGTGTGTGTTCCTTATTTCGGCAGTGCGATCCACTGGTCCGCCACGCGGTGCACGCGGATGCGGTGGTCGAACACCTGTTCGAGCGCGGTGTGGGTGGCCGGGTCGTCGCAGCCGCCGTGATGCACCACGCGGCCCTTGTCCATCACGACCATTTCGTCGGCGGCCAGTGCCATCGGCAATTCGTGCAGCACGCTGACCACGGTGCGGCCTTGGGCCACGAGCGTGCGGGCGGTCTGCATCCAGTCGGCCTGGTGCGGCGGGTCGAGGTTGGCCAGCGGCTCGTCCATCAGCAGCACCTGGGCCTCGACCGCAAGCGCGCGGGCGAGCAGCACGCGCTGGCGTTCACCGCCCGAGAGCTGGCCGAGCGGGCGGTCGCGCCAATCCCAGGCCTGCGTGCTGCGCAGGGCCCGCTCCACGGCTTCGCGGTCGGCCGCGCTCGGGGCAGCGAGCCAGCGCTGGTGCGGCAGGCGGCCAAGCATGGCGACGTCGTAGACCATGAGGTCGTCGGCGCTCGCCTCGCCCGTGCCGCTCTGGCCGAGCCACGAGAGCCGCTGCGCGCGGATGCGGGCCGGGATCTTTCCCTGCGCCTCGCCGAACAACCGCACTTCGCCCCGATGCGCGAGAAGGCCCGCAAGCGCCTTCAGCAATGTCGACTTGCCCGCACCGTTCGGGCCGACGATGCTGGTCCAGCGGGCGGACGAGAGCGCGAGGTCGATGCCGTGCAGCACCTCGGTCGTGCCGAGCGTGGCGCTGACGCGGCGCGCTTCGATGGCCGGTGTGCCGCTCATGACAAACCTCCACGCACGCTGCGTCGGTGCATGAGCCACAGCAGGTAACTGCCGCCGAGCACCGCGGTGAGCACGCCCACCGGCAGTTCCTGCGGCGCGATGAGCCACCGCGCCAGCAGGTCGGCCGCCATCAACAGCAGGCCGCCCATCAGCGCGGCAAGCACGATCAGCCGCGCATGCGTGGTCTTGACGACCGAGCGCACGAGGTGCGGCGCCGCGAGACCGACGAAGGCGATCAGGCCAGTCTGCGCGACCGCCGCGCCAGTCGCCAGGGCAAGCACCACGACCAGCGCCGCGCGCATGGCGCCGAGCGGCAGGCCGAGGCTGCGGGCAGTCGCCTCGCCGAGCGCCAACCCGTCGAGCACCGGCGCGAGCGCCCATGCCGCCAGCAGGCACACCGCGCACACCGCGCCCATCACGGCACAGGCGCTCCAGCCGACCAGGCCGGTGCTGCCGAGGATGAAGCCCTGGATGGCCTGCAGGATGTCCGCCGAGGCGATGGTGATCAGGTCTTTCGCGGCACCGAGCACCACGCCGACGATCACGCCCGCGAGCAAGAGCCGCAGCGTCTGCTGCACACCGCGTGCCAGCGTCAGCGTGAGCAGCACCGCGAGCACGGCGCCGATGAAGGCCGCGCCCGTGAGCCCAAGGCGCATCACCCATTGCGTGCTCGCGGCCGAGCCGCCGAAAAGCATCAGCGCCACCGCCACGCCCAGCGATGCGCCCGAGGCGCTGCCGAGCAGATAAGGATCGGCCAGCGGATTGCGGAACAGCCCCTGCGCCACCGCGCCGGCAAGCCCGAGCAGCGCGCCTGCAAGCCACGCGCCGAGCGTGCGCGGCAGGCGGATGTCCCAGACGATCTGCAACGCGACCGGGTCGTGCCGCGCGGCCAGCAGGCTCTCGAAGCCGGTGCTGCCGATGCCGAGGCCAAACAGCAGCAGCGCGACGCCCAGCACCAGCAAGGCCGCGCCGAGCAGCACGACGCGGCGCAGGTGTGCGGTATGCATGCGCGCGGCGTTCACTTGCCTTTGTCCACCAGGCATTGCGCCATCAAGCGTGCCGCTTCGTCCATGCGCGGGCCGGGGCGCACGAGCACGTCGGACTGCAGCGCGTCGAAGCGACAGATGCGCCCTTCGCGCACCGCGCGAATGCCGCCCCAACCGGGACGCTGTTCCAGCCCCTGCGCGCTGCGCACGCTGACCATGATGAGGTCGGGATTCGCGCGCACCACGTACTCGGGGTTGAGCTTCGGAAAGGGCCCGAGCTTCGCCGGCACGATGTTCTTCATGCCCAGCCGTGTGAGCGTTTCGCCGATGAACGACGACTCGCCCGCCGCATAAGGCGTGCTGTTGACCTCGAAGTACACGCGCTTGCCCCGCGCGCTCGCGGGCACCGACTGCGCCGCAGCCGACACGCTCGCATCGATCAGGCGCCACACGCGCGGCGCCTCGTGCGTGCCGAGCACCTGGTCGAGCTTGCCGAGCACGCGCTGCACGTCGGCATGGCTCTTGGGTTCGAGCACCAGCACCTTGAGGCCGAGCGCCTCGAGCCGCTGCGTGACGCGCGACGACTTGGCCAGCAGCACCACGTCGGGCCTGAGCGCGACGATGGCCTCCACGTTGGGGTCGATGCCGCCGCCCATCTGCGGCAAGGCGCGCACCGCGGCCGGCGAGTTGGAATAGTTGTCCACGCCCACGAGCCGCTCGCAGGCGCCGAGCGCGCAAACGGATTCGGTGAGCGACGGCAAGAGCGAGACGATGCGCTGCGGCGGCTGCGACAGACTCACGGTGGTGCCGCGTTCGTCGACCACGTCGAAGGCGTGCGCGGCAAGCGCGCACAGCGACAGGCCGATGGCGGCAAACATCGATGAAATTCGGAGCAGTTTCATCAGGCGGGTGCCTTCAGGCTCAACGGCAGGCCGGCGGCCATCAGCGTCACGCGGCTGCATGCGGCGGCCACGTCCTGGTTCAGGCGACCCAGGGCATCGACGAAGGCGCGCGTTTCTCGGCCGAGTGGAATGACGCCAAGGCCGATCTCGTTGCCGACCAGCACCACCGGTCCGCGCGCCTCGCGCAGCGCGATCTGCAGCATGGCGATGTGCGCCGAAGGCGTGCGCGTCGTCGGCCGTGCGGCTTCGGCGCGCAGCGGCATCAACAGGTTGGTGAGCCAGAGCGTGAGGCAATCGATCACCACCAGCGTCTCGGGCGCGCTCTGCGTGACGATGGCGCGCGCGAGTTCGACCGGCTCCTCGATGGTCCGCATGCCGGGCACGCGCTCTGCGCGGTCGGCCTGGTGGCGCACGATGCGCTCCTGCATCTCGTCGTCATGGGCCTGGGCGGTGGCGATCAGCACGGCGCGGTGCGTGCCGGGCACGGCGGCGAGCCACTCGATGGCGCGCTGCTCGGCGCGGCGCGACTTGCCGCTCTTCTGGCCGCCGAGGATGAATTCGTGCTCAACAACGGTCATCGATTGCTCCGTTTGCGGCATCGTTGCCCAGCTCGATCGGCACGGCCCCGAAGAGCCGCGCCGTCGCTTCCGGGCTGGAGGCGAACCATGCGTGGAAATAGCTGGCCCGCACCGGGCCATGCACATAGAAGGCTTCGCCGCCGCGCGCGCCCACGGGCTGCGTGGCGCCGGGCCGCGCGGTGTGGGCGAACGGCGCGAGCGGCGTTTCGCAGCGCGAATAGTGAAAGGTGTGACCGCGCAGGGTTTGGCTTCCCAACTGGAGTTGCTGGGGGCCAAGGCCGGCAAGGCGCTTCTGCATGGTCACGCGGCCGGGGAGCAGGCCCCAGAGGCGGTGGACCTGCGACTGTTCTTCATCGGTGTGGGTGGCCAGCTCGTCGAACAGCGCCATCATTCCGCCGCACTCGGCCCACACGGGCTTGCCTGCGGCGACGTGCGCAGCCAGGGAGGCGTGCATCGATTCGTTCGCCGACAGGGCTTCGGCATGCAGTTCGGGATAGCCGCCCGGGAGCCAGACGGCATCGCTGGCCGGCAACGCATCGCCCGCCAGCGGCGAGAAGAACGAAAGCCGCGCACCGAGTGCCGAGAGCACATCGAGGTTGGCGGGGTAGATGAAGGAGAACGCCGCGTCGCGCGCGATGGCGATGGTGCGGCCCGCCAGCAATTGCGGCGTGCCTTCGTCATCTGTTGTGACCGGATCGAAACGCACCTGCGGCAACTGCGAGACCGGCAACTGGCCCAGCGGCGTGTCGGCCAGCACATCGGCGGCCGCATCGAGCCGCGCCATCGCGTCGTCGAGTTCATTCGCGCCGACGAGGCCCAGGTGCCGTTCGGGCAAGGTGAACCTTGCATCGCGCGGCAAGGCGCCCATCCATTGCGAAGGTTCGCGCAACGCGTCCTTCAGCATGCCCGCGTGCCGCTCGCTCGCCACGCGATTGGCCAGCACGCCGGCCCACGGCAGGCCGGGCTTGAAGTTCTGTAATCCGTAGGCCAGCGCCCCGAAGGTGCCGGCCATGGCGTGCGCATCGATCACGGCCAGCACCGGCAGGCCGAGGCGCTCCGCGAGGTCGGCCGCGCTCGGCGTGCCGTCGAACAAACCCATCACGCCTTCGACGATCACGAGATCGGCCTCGTCCGCTGCGGCGTGCAGGCGCGCCCGGCAGTCGGCCTCGCCCGTCATCCACAGGTCCAGCGAATGCACCGGCGCGCCGGTGGCGAGCGCGAGCCAGTGCGGATCGAGAAAGTCCGGCCCGCACTTGAAGGCCCGCACCCGCCGGCCTTGCCGCGCATGCAGCCGCGCGAGCGCAGCGGCCACCGTGGTCTTGCCCTGCCCCGAGGCGGGCGCGGCGATCAGCACCGCGGCACAGGTGGCTGCGATGCCGTCGCGTCGTCGCGAAAGGTCGTTTACTGCGGTGTCCACTTGAGGCCGAGGTAGGCGGTGCGGCCCCCGTTGGCGTAGAGGCGTGCGTACTGGTAGTCCTTGTCGCCGACATTGTCGATGCGGGCGATGAGGTTCAGGTCCCGTGCGATCTGCGTGCTGGCCGACAGGTTCAGCAGCGTATAGCCGCCGAGCTTGATCTTGTTGGCCGCGTCGTCGTAGCGCTGGCTCGAGGCCTGCACTTCGGCGCCCAGCGTCCAGCCGGCCACGCGCCAGTCAGCGCCCAGCGTGCCGTGGCGCTTGGCGCGGCGTGCGAGCAGGTTGCCGGTCTCGGTGTCCTTGGGGTCCTGCACGTCGAACGAGGCACGCAGCGTGACGTCGCCGATGCGCTGGCTGGCCGAGAGCGTCGCGCCCTGCAGGGTGGCGCGGGCCACGTTGGTGTAGCAGCCGAAGGTCGAGGCGCAGCCCGTGGCGGTGCCCACGAAGTTGATCAGGTTGCGCACGCGGTTGCGGTACACCACGATGCCGGCGGTGGTGCCGTCCTTGGCGTAGTTCAGGCCCAGCTCGAGGTTGCGGCTGTCTTCGGGCTGCAGCGTGGCCACGCCGTATTCGCTGAAGCGCTGGTAGAGCGTGGGCACGCGGAAGGCGGTGCCGGCCGAGGCGGTGAAGCGCAGCGACGGCAGGATGGCGAAGCCGTAGGCGGCGCTGCCGGTGGTCTTGCCGCCGAACTCGCTGTCCTTGTCGCGGCGCACATGCAGCTGCAGCGAATGCGGGCCCTGCACGAAGCCGTAGCCGAGCGCGAGCGCGTTCTGCGAGCGGTCTTGCGAGAACAGCTTGGCCGAGGTGGTGGGTGCGTTTTCGAGCGCGTCTTCGCGGCGCTCCAGCGTGGCGGTCACCAGGTGCGGGCCGAAGCGGAATTCGTTCTGGAACAGGTAGCCGCGCAGGTTGGTTTCGGTGCGGTAGAACGAAGGCTGCGTCTTGTAGACCGATTGCGAGTCGGTCACCTGCACGCGGGTGCTGTAGATGTCGTTCCACTTGGCCGACCAGGTGAGGCCGGCGGTGCGCAGCGTGTTGTCCGAGACGTCGTTCCTGAATCGGATCGGCGGCCGGGTCCTGAAGCTGACCGAGGCGTCGTAGCCGGCTTCGACGCTGCTCTGGAGCAAGGTGGCGTCGATGCGCTGGTCGGGCGTGATCTGCAAGCCCAGCTTCAGGTTGCCCGAGGTGCTGCGGTAGCCGTCGCGGTCGGGGCTGGTGAAGCCGTCCTTCGAGGGCGTGCGCTTGTCGGCGGGCTGCACGTTGAAACCCTTGCTCTCTTCGTGCGCGACGCCGAACGAATAGTCGAGCAGGCCCGACTTGCCGCTCACGCCGCCTTCGATCTTGCGCAGGCCGTGGCTGCCGAAACCGACGCCCGCGTAGGGCGACACGCCCTCTTCGCCGCGCTTGGTGAAGAGCTGGATCACGCCACCGATGGCGTCGGAGCCATAAACCGCGGCGGCCGGGCCGCGCAGCACTTCGATGCGGTCGATCTGAGCGAGCGGAATGCCTTCCCAGCCAGCGCCGCCGGTCGATTGCGAGTCGATGCGCACACCGTCCAGGTAGACAGCCGTGAAGCGCGTCTCGGCCCCGCGGATGTAGAGGCTGGTGTTGTTGCCCACGCCGCCGTTGCGCGTGATCTCGATGCCGGGCTGGCGGGCCAGCACGTCGGCCACGCCGGTCGCGCCGCTGCGCTCGATGGCCTGGCGATCGATGATGGACACGTCGCCCACCAGGTCCGACAGCGGCTGCGGCGTGCGGTTGGCCGTGACCACCGTTTCGCCCAGCGTGGCTGCTGCTGCCTTTTCCTGCGCGTGCGCAAGCGTGGGCAACTGGATCAGTGCGAGGCCGCCGAAGGCCGAGGCCAGCGCAAGCGGCAGGCAGGCGAGGCCGCGATGGCGAATGGGCGCAGGCGCGCGACCGCGAGAGGCGCGGGAATTGAAAACACAGGAAATCATGAGTGAGCCGAACGAACGTCAATGCCCCTGGCCGGCCTCCCCGCCGGCGCCCTGGGCGCAATGACCGCCGCGGGCATGAACCGGTTTATTCGTTCGTGCATGCGGCAGCCGCCTTGTTGGCCGGTATCCGGGCTGGCAGAACGGCCCCTTGCCGCCTTCCCAGGCACCTGTTTCAGGGCGCCCAGTGGCTGGATGGAAAGGGGTGACGCCTTGCGGCGCCGTCTGCTTGACCGTTGCGGGGGCAGCGCAGGCGGCTTCGGCCTTGATCCGATGTCCGGCTTCCGGATCTCTCGGGGCGTTCACTCCTGCTTCCCGTTGAACTGCACCGTGCGAACCACGGCGCGAGCACCAACGGGCGGGATTTTAGGCCCTGCGGCGGATGCGCTAAGTCGAAAGTTGTGGCGCCGCCGTCGCACCTCTGTCCATCTCTGCACCCATCTCCGCCGAAAATTTGGAACCCTCGGGCGCAGGCCGCAGAATCGCCGCCAGGAAGAAGCCAGGCGCCACGCTGACTGCCAGCGGACCGCCTCCCCCGGGAAACTACAATCGCCAACCATGCCCGCCTCCAGCCCCATCGATCAGATCGCCGAGCGTGTGGAACGCTTGCTCGTGCGTCACGAAGAGGTACAGCGCACCAATGCGCTGCTCCAGGAACAGGTCGATGCGCTCGTGCGCGAACGCGACGGGCTCAAGTCGCGGCTCGCCGCGGCACGCACGCGCCTGGATGCACTGCTCGAGCGGCTGCCGGCTGAACCACCTCCCGAAGACTCCACCGCATGAAGCAGATAGAAGTACAGATCATGGGCCAGAGCTATTTGCTCGGCTGTCCCGACGGCGGCGAGCCGCAACTGCGCGATGCGGTCGAACGCGTGGACGCCGCCATGTGCAAGATCCGCGATGCAGGAAAAGTTAAGGCACGCGATCGCATCGCGGTGCTGGCTTCGCTGAACCTCGCCTTCGACCTCGCGGCGCAGCAAGCGGCAGCGGTTGCCGCGCCCGCTGCAACGCCCGCGCCTGCCACGACCGAGCCCGGTGAAGTCGATGCCAAGGCCGCCCAGCTCATTCAAAAGCTCGATCAAGCGCTGGCCGGCGATGGTCATTTGCTCTGAATGAACACCATGGACTCATACGGAGCGTAAAATCCGAACTGTCTGCGGTGCGCGTCGGGCTTAATATTTCCTTGTTCCAATGCTCTCCGGAGCCGGGCTTGGTACATCGCTTGACGGGCGTGATCATCTCGCGTCAGATGAACCCGAAGTCTTGCTGCCCTCGCCCACCTGAACCCTGGTTCAGGATGCGGGTTCGGCGCCCACTTGCAGACACCTTTTTCTATCCGGCACGGCCCCCAGCACACACTGCTCGGGGCCGTTGCTTTGTCCGAAGACCCGCAGCGTGACCGAATTCCTCGACCCCCTCCTGATTCTTGAACTTGCCGCACTCGGCCTGGGTACCGGCTTTCTCGCGGGGCTCCTGGGCATCGGCGGCGGCATGCTGATGGTGCCGTTCATCACGATCATCATGGGCCACCGCGGCGTGTCGTCCGACCTCGCGGTGAAGATGGCGATCGCCACCTCGATGGCCACGATCATCTTCACTTCGGTCTCCAGCGTGCGCGCGCACCACAAGCGCGGCGCGGTGCGATGGGACATCGTCAAGCGCCTCGCGCCCGGCATCGTGATCGGCAGCCTGGCCGGGAGCCTGGGCGTGTTCGCACTGCTCAAGGGCACGGCGCTCGCCATCTTCTTCGCGCTGTTCGTCGGCTTCTCGGCCACGCAGATGTTCCTCGACAAGAAACCCAAGCCCACGCGCCAGATGCCGGGCACCGCAGGCCAACTCGCGGGCGGCGGCGTGATCGGCTTCATCTCGGGCCTGGTAGGCGCGGGCGGCGGCTTCATCAGCGTGCCGTTCATGACGTGGTGCAACATCTCGATTCACAACGCGGTGGCCACGAGCGCCGCGCTGGGCTTTCCCATCGCGGTGGCCAACGTGCTCGGCTATGCGATCAGCGGCCAGACGGTGCAGGGCCTGCCCACCGGCTCCTTCGGCTACATCTGGCTGCCGGCGCTGGTGGTGATTGCCGTGTGCAGCGTGTTCACCGCACCGCTGGGCGCCAAGGCCGCGCACACGCTGCCGGTGAAGAAGCTCAAGCGCGTGTTCGCGAGCATCCTCTATCTGCTCGCCGCCTACATGCTCTGGAAGGGCCTGCGCGGCTGAAAAAGCCCCCATGGTCCGGGGGTGTGACCCGTTGCGATGCGCCGGACGCAGCCGTATAACGGTTTCATGAAAATCCTCATCGCCGTCGATGGCAGCGCCTACACCCGCAAGGCGCTCGACTACCTCGTTGCCAACCGCACCATGTTCGTGGACGGGCACGAGCTCATCGTGGTCCACGTGTGCACCGGCATCTCGGGCCACGTGACACGGCACCTCAGCAAGGAGGTCGTGAACGAGTACTACGCCGAGGAAAGCGCCAAGGTGCTCGACCCGGTGAAGGCGCTCCTGGCCGAGAAGGGCATCGGCAACTACACGATCGACAAGCGCCACGGCCATCCCGCCGAGGAAATCCTGAAGTCGGCCACCGCCACGCATGCCGAGCTGATCGTGCTCGGCACCCACGGCCATGGCATCTTCGGACGCGCACTGATGGGTTCCGTCGCGACCAAGGTGATCGGCGAGACCGACATCTCGGTCTTGCTGGTCCAGTAAGGCCTACTGCACCCGCTGCTGCCGCCACTCGCGCGGCGAGCAGCCGAAGCGCTCCCGAAACGCGCGGCTGAAATGCGCCGCATCGTTGAAGCCGCGTCCATACGCGATCTCCCCCACCGGCTTGCCCGCCAGACGCGGCTCCAGCAGGTCGCGGCTGCAGGCTTCGAGCCTGCCTTCCCAGATGTACTGCGAAGGCGTCAGCGGCTCGCTCTTGAACACGCGATGGATGTGGCTCGCCGACACCCCGAGCGACGCCGCGAGGCTGCCCACCGACAGCGAGGGATCGGCCAGTTGCTCGTCGATGCAGCGCTTCACGCGCGCAAGGTGGTACGCCGTCAGATTGCTGAGCGACGGCGCACGCGCCGCAGGCAGCGTCTGCAGGCCCGCCACGAGGATGCTCTGCACGCCGTTGGCGACGGCCAGCGCCGATGCGGGCTGCAGCGTGTCGATGTCTTCGCGCAGCGTGCGGATCATGCCGAGCAGCAGATGCCCCGCCCCCTCCTTGCCCGACACCGTGGTGGCCGTCAGCGTCTCGGTGTCGCGCAGCTCGCTGCGCAGGCGCTCGCCAGGTAGCTTGAGCACGATCTGCTCGAACCTGTCGTCGAACAGCAGCTCGTAGGGCCGCGTGCTGTCGTACAGCGCGAAGTCGCCGGCCGAGAGCACCGCATCGCGCCCGTCCTGCCGCACCACGCCGCGCCCCTGCGCCTGAATGCTCACGAGGAAATAGTCGTCCCCCGAGCGCGCGATGTGCCCGCTCGTGCGCATGACCTTCTGCGCGCCCGACTTGACCACCGACACATCGAGGCTGGGCAGCGAGTGCTGGCGGATGCTGCCTTCGAAGCGGCCGATGTCGTCCGGCCGCACCGGGTCGCACCCGAGCTGCACGTAGACGTTGCAGATCATGTCGGTCCAGTAGGCCAGGCGCTGGTCGCGCGCCACGGCATCGGTGCTGAGCAACTGGTTCATTGGGTTTCCCGGAAAGCGCATGCGTGCAACGCTGGAACAAGAACGCCGCCAGTTCGGATCAAGGCGTTCCGCGGCGGCGAATCTACGCTTCAAGCAACCCGCATGCCACCGCGCAAACCCGCGTTGGCGGTGTGCGAAGTTGTTTCATCACCCCACTTCCGGAGACCCGCCATGCCCACCACCGTTCACCCCAAGCTCCGCGTCGCCGCCGTGCAGGCCGCGCCCGTGTTCCTCGACCTCGACGGCACCATCGACAAGACCATCGATCTCATGGCCGAGGCAGCGGGCCAGGGCGTGAAGCTCATCGCCTTTCCCGAGACCTGGGTGCCCGGCTACCCGTGGTGGATCTGGCTCGATTCGCCTGCCTGGGGCATGCAGTTCGTGCAGCGGTATCACGACAACTCTCTGGTCGTCGGCTCGGCCGAATTCGACCGCATCAAGGACGCTGCGCGCAAGCACAGGATCTGGGTGTCGCTCGGCTACAGCGAGAAGGCGGCGGGCAGCCTCTACATCGCGCAGGCGCTCATCGACGACCAGGGCCACACCGTGCAGACGCGCCGCAAGCTCAAGCCCACGCACGTGGAGCGCACCGTGTTCGGCGAAGGCGACGGGTCCGACCTCGCCGTGGCCGAGACGGCCATCGGCAACATCGGCTCGCTCTCGTGCTGGGAGCATCTGCAGCCGCTGAGC
The DNA here is from genome assembly GCF_000184745.1 of Variovorax paradoxus EPS. Lineage (NCBI taxonomy): Bacteria > Pseudomonadati > Pseudomonadota > Betaproteobacteria > Burkholderiales > Comamonadaceae > Variovorax > Variovorax paradoxus. The sequence goes on from NC_014931.1 coordinate 3,646,365, forward strand.
AAGTACGCGATGTATGCGCAGAACGAGCAGATCCACTGCGGCGCATGGCCCAGCTTTTCGCTCTATCGCGGCGCGGCCTACGCCCTGGGGCCGGAGGTCAACAACGCGGCGAGCCAGGTCTACGCGGCCGAGGGCCAGTGCTTCGTGATCGCGCCGTGCGCCACCGTTTCGCCCGCGATGAGCGAGCTGATGTGCACCGATGCCGGCAAGCATCAGATGCTGCGCACCGGCGGCGGCTTCGCGCGCATCTACGCCCCCGATGGTTCGCCGCTCGGCACGCCGCTGGCCGAAGACCAGGAAGGCCTGGTGATCGCCGATATCGACCTCGGAATGATCTCGCTCGCCAAGGCGGCCGCCGACCCGAGCGGCCACTACTCGCGGCCCGATGTCACGCAATTGCTGCTCAACAAGACGCGGCGCGAGCCCGTGGTCTTTCAGCGCACGCCCGAGCCCGAAAGCAGTGCTCCCGAAGCGGTGCCCGCAGGCACCGAGCCGCGCCTGCAACTCGCCGCCTGACCGTACCGGAGCCACGCCATGGAATCCGCCATCGCCGAGCATCTGAAATGTCCCCGCACGCGGCACCGCCGCGTCGAGGACGACTACACGCCGCCCTACCCCGTCTGGTCGGCCCGAGCGCCGACTTCAGTGACGCAGGTGACGATGGGCTATTTCGGCGTGCAGTCGCGCGGCCCCGAGATGCAGGGCCGCGCCTGCGCCGCGCTGATGAAGATCGCGCGCGACTTCGCGCTGCCCGATGGGCCGGGCCATCACGACCTCGCGCACTACGTCGACGCCGATGGCTTCGACAACATGGTCGCCATCGCCTACTGGCACGACGCCGCGGCCTTTGCGCGCTGGAGCGCCACGCCTGCCATCGACGCATGGTGGCGTTCCGATGAGCGACTGAACGAAGGCCTTGGCTACTTCCGCGAAATCGCCTCGCCGCGCGTCGAGCACTTCGAGACGATGTTCAACACGCCGGACCGCTTCGAGGGCATCGGCGTGGTGATGGGCGAGCTCAGCGGAGAGCTGCAGGAGCACGGCTACTGGGGGTCGATGCGCGACCGCATCCCGCTCTCGCAGACCGATGCGCTGTCGCCCTCGGGCACGCGCGCAGTCGTCGCCGGCACACCGGCGCCGGGCCAGCGCGTGCGCATCGCGGGCCACGAGAACATCGCGATGATCCGCTCGGGCCAGGAGTGGGCCGACACCACCGGCCAGGAGCGCACGCTTTATCTGGAAGACATGGAGCCGGTGCTGCGCGAAGGCATGGATTTCCTCCGCGACCAGGGACTGGGCATCGGCTGCTACAGCAACCGCTACATGCACCACCTCGACGCGAAGGGCGCGCCGCTGCAAAAGTCCTTTGGCCTCAGCTACTGGCGCTCGCTCGCCGACATGGAGCGTTGGGCCGAATCGCACCCGACGCACGTCGCGATCTTCGGCAGCTTCATGCGCTATGTGCAGGCGCTGAACTTCCAGCTTCAACTGCGCGTGTACCACGAGGTGTCGGTGCTGAAGGCCGACGAGCAAAGCTACGAATACATCAACTGCCGCGCGCGCAGCGGGTTGATGAACGGGCTCGCCGTCACCTGAGAAAGAGGCTCGGTGGGGATTGCTTTAGGATGCGCGGCCCTATTCCAATCAAGGCCGCAAGGCAGGACCCCGACCATGTGGAGCGATCTCGAAAACCTCATCGAAGCCTCGATGCAGGAATGGAAAGTGCCCGGCCTCGCGCTGGCGGTGATTCAGGACGGCGAGGTGGTGCTGCAGAAGGGCTATGGCGTGCGCGACACCGACACCGGCCTGCCCGTGACCACCGACACGCAATTTTTGCTGTGCTCGATCACCAAGTCTTTCACCGCGGCCGGGCTCGGCCTGCTGGTCGACGAAGGCAAGCTGGAATGGAATCGCCCGGTGCGAGAGGTGATTCCCGAATTTCGCCTGCACGACCCGGTGGCGACCGAGCGGCTCACGGTGCGCGATTTGCTGTGCCACCACAGCGGGCTGCCGCGCCACGACTGGATCCACATGCCCGGCGACCTGAGCAACGCGCAGATGCTGGCGGCGCTCAGGCACCTCGCGCCGAACAAGGATCTGCGCGACACCTTCCAATACTCGAACCTCGGCTACCTTGTCGCGGGAATGATCACCGAGCGGATCAGCGGCCAGAGCTATGAGGAATTCACCACCGAGCGCCTGATGAAGCCGCTGGGCTTCAGGCATTTCGGCTTTTCCATCGAGGCGCTCGGCGCAGCCGAAGACGGCGCCCGTCCGCATGCGATCGACGGCGACGAGCGCCACCGTTCGCCGCTGTCGCCCATCCGCGCGACGCCTGCCGGCGGCATCAACGCCTCGGTGGCCGACCTCGCGAAATGGGCACGCTTTCTCCTAGACGGCAAGGCGGACGGCCGCCAGCTGCTCTCCGCGCAATCGCTGCGTGAAATGACGACGCCGCGCGTGTACATGGGCTGCTCCGAATACGCCGAGATCGGCGATTCGCACTATGGCCTCGGCCTCTTCTGCGAGCAATACCGCGGCGATCGAACGATTGCGCATTCGGGCTCGTGGACCGGCTGGAGCACGCTCATGACGCTTCTGCCCGAACGCCGCGCAGGCATCGTGGTGCTGACGAACCGCGCGCCGGGCGGTACCACGCCCATCCTCACCTTCGCGGCGCTCGACCGCCTCTGTGGCCGCGAACCGGTCGACTGGTTCGGCCGGCTCGCACCCAAGCGGAAGCAGGCGGTCGAACAGCAGAAGCTCGACAAGAAAGCCGCCGCGGAAGTTCGCCACAGCGAAACCCGGCCGAGCCATCCGCTCGAAGACTATGCCGGCGAGTACGAGCATCCGGCGTATGGACGCATCCGCATCGAGCAACGAGGGGACGGGCTTGCATGGCACTGGCGCGGCACCGAAGACCTGCTGCTGCACCGCCATTACGACGTCTTCATCACGCCCGACCGGCCGACGATCATGCATCCGAGCGACCGCACCCTCACCTTCCGCTACGACCGGCAGGGCCACATCGACCGCATCGAAGTGCCGCTCGAGCAGATGGTGGATGACATCGTGTTCCGCCGCGTCGCGGCTGGCGAGGTGCTCGACCCCGTATTCCGCCGGCTGTGCGCCGGCAACTACCTGCACGCGGGCCGCGTGATCGAGATCCGGCTCGATGCCGGCGACCAGCTCAACATGACGATCCCGGGCCAGCCGACCTACCGGCTGCTGCCGGCCGGCGGACGGCGCTTCAATGTCGAGACGCTCGAAGGCTTCAGCGTGGAGTTCCGCCGGCCGTCGCCGGACGTGGTGGACGCGCTGGTCTTTCATGAGCCGCGCGTCACAGCCCTCGCGCCGAGAGTGACGAAGCCCTAACGATGATCTGCTCAATGCGATCTCCGGCTCGGGACAAGACCGGCTCGCTTCATAGCCAATGATCGAGCACAGGTTGCGAGCTTGGTTATCAGAGTGTCCCTATGGACTCACTCGATGCGCAGACGACCAACTTGGCAGTTTTTTATACCCTCCACGGTGGGTTTCCGACGATTCCTACCTCCGCTCAATAGCGAAAAGCCTCCACAATGCGTGTTCGGTTCCTGAGAGCTTCCTCTCGCTTGCGAGCAATGCCTCCTGTTATTTGTCCGTCGCATTGCGGCAGCAATTCGCCGACCATTACGAATTCAATCTCTAATATCCGCGTGCAAAAAACACTTATCATTGAGTCGCCCAAATTAAAAAGGCGAATAGGATCACAGTGGGATGACTGTTTCCCCTACTATGCAGGATTCCCCGAATCTTTTGCCAGCCGAATAATTGAAACCGCCTCGTTGTCATCCAAAAAGGCCGTGATATTTGATCCTTGGAACGGCAGTGGAACTACAACATACGCCGCAGCCAAGCTTGGCTACAACTCACATGGCATGGATTTAAATCCAGTGATGGTTTTGGTTGCGCGCGCGCGCGCGCTGTATCCTACTGAGGCGGGAAGTATAGAGCCTCAAGCAAAAAGCTTGATTAAAGGCATTGGTGCATTAAAAAGCAACATCGAACCTAGTGATCCGCTGCTTCAATGGTTTACTTTCTCGACCGCAAGCACCATTAGAAATTTAGAGCGGCGAATTCGGAATAGATTGGTGAGCGCTGATACTCGAAGGGCCTCCTTTGATTTTGAAGAAATATCCTGCTTTGCGGCAACATTTTATATTTCACTATTCTCCATTTGTCGAGCGTTCGCAAAGCCATTTCGCTCAACAAATCCAACTTGGCTAAAAATACCCAAAGATTCAGCCAAAAAAATATCTTTGAATGCCTCCGAGATTCTGACTGCATTTGTCGATCAGGCAAAAAGCATGGCCATCGGGCTTCGATCTATAGATTATTCAAGCGTTGCATCGGCAAAAACAGAAATATCAGTTGGCAACACCACGACTTTGCATCGCAAAAATTTTGCGGACCTGATAATAACATCACCGCCTTATTGCACTCGAATCGATTATACCGCAGCAACAAGAATTGAATTAGCTGTTTTACATCCACTATTGGATGTAAGTCGCGAAACCCTGAGTCAGCAAATGATCGGCTCTATCAAAGTTCCGAATAATTCCATCGTGCCCGATGCTCGCTGGGGAAATTCCTGCATCGAATTTCTCAAGCGCCTTGAGGCTCACCGCTCTAAAGCCTCTGGCGGCTACTATTATAAAACTCATTTAGACTATTTTCAAAAAATGTCTAAGTCAATGGAAAATGTAGGAGCTTCCCTTAAAAAAGGAGGACGCGCAATTTTGGTGGTCCAAGATTCTTATTATAAAGAATTACACAACGACGTTCCGCTCACCTTAATTGAAATGGCTGCAAACTGCGGATTAGATCTCTTTCATCGCGTAGATTTTTCAAAAAATAATCCAATGGCCGCCATCAATCCAAAGTCAAAAAATTATCGTTCAACGGCAAAAGCCGTTGAATCGGTCATTTGCTTCAAAAAGTAAAAATAGGAAAATTAAAATGAAGGCCAACTCCTCTCCAATGTCTGTTGCCGATTACTGCGGCGCGATGCAAGAAAAAAAGATCATTGTCAACACCGACTATCAGCGAAAAGATGGCCTATGGAATACGCCAGCGAGATCCTTTTTTATTGAATCCATTTTGCTAGAGTATCCAATTCCAAAAATATTTGTATACGCAAAATTAGATCTAAAGACTAGAGGAGTTATCAAAGAGATTGTTGATGGGCAGCAACGGAGTCAAGCGCTCATGATGTTTTATGAGAATAAGCTCGCACTTTCGAAGAACATCGAAACAGAAGAACTCCAAGGTTTAAAATACAACAAGCTCGGCGAGGACTGGCAAGCAAAATTCCTTTCCTATCAACTTCCCGTCGACCAGTTTTCTGGTGTACCCGAAGATGAAGTCCGAGAAGCATTTCGTAGAATGAATGCCAACAACGTTCCATTGAACGCGGAAGAACAAAGAAACGCTCGGTATCAGGGCGATTTCAAGTGGTTCATCAATAGGATGGCCGAGTCTTACAAAGAGTCACTTCTGAAGCTCGGCCTTCTTTCTAGGCGTGACCTTATTCGGATGACCGATCTTCGCCTCTACGCAGAAATTGCACTTACGCTCGATGAAGGTTTTTTGACAGTCAAAGGCGTACAGCTCGACAGGCTATACAAAAAATATAATGCAAGCTTCGAGTCCGCCGAAGTGTTCGGCGAGAAGATGAATTTTGGGATAAAGCACTTTATTGAACGCGAAATCTTACATCAAGATGTATTGCTTCGGATGCATGTATTTCAGTCAATCGTCGTTGCCGCAATATCGATTAAATATGAAGAACCTTTTGAAGCACAGGCGATCGCAGCTTATCCCAAAATTGTTCACGCAGTGCAGGAACACAATCACTCCCTAGAAACATTAGTTTCTGCCTTACGTGAACCAGACAATTACCCGGCGCTTAGTGAATTTGTCAAAGCGAATACTTCCGCCACCAATACCGGCGAGGCTCGCGCAATACGCTTTTTTTATTTTAAAGCGGCACTTGTTCAGGCTGTATAAATCATGCGCGCCTCCATGCATCTAATGCATTTGCATAATGCAACACAGGGCAGAATAAGAAGACTACAACGTCTTTATGGGACAACTGTTCTGATCAATGCGCCCCATCAGAATCACCAACTTGGCTATTTGGCCATAGAGCTGGACAATCTGGTTATCTCTGTGCTTCGTGAATTTACGATTAGCACAATCCGCCAGGCAAAAACTCGAATTGGGGCAAGAATTCGAGTAAACCAAAGCTTGGGCCCAGAAGAGCAAATCGCTGCATACATCCTATCGATAGTTAATCCTGTCAAATATCGACGACTTAATTCGCCGCAGTCTATTCGACAAACGGATGAACAGACAATTCGAGACCCAAAAGAGACGGAGAAAATATTATCTTATGCCGGCGCGACAAATCTTCCGTCATTGCAAAATGCTCTAGCCCTAAATTCTGGCCTTTTTAAGAATTTAAAATCAATCCGCCATTTCTACGCACACAGGGGAAAGGACACTTTTGGTAAGGCCTCTGTCAATGCCGTAAGCATGGGGGTTTTGAACACCCATCATCCTGACGACATACTTATGTATGTTATTTCTGGGCGGCCTCATTCGGTGTTGGAGGAATGGCTAATCGATGCAAGTCTCTTCTTTGAACTGCTTATGGAGTGAGCTCTCGACGCGCCCGATTCGGGTCAAAAATCATGCTTGATCGGCAGGTTCAGTAAAGATCGGCTTGTTTCATCACCTGGAGGCCAAGCCTTTGGCTGGGTTATGCGGAGTATCCCGGTGCGAACAACCCCTTGTGCTCGGCACGCAGCAGCGCCTTCTGCACCTTGCCCATCGTGTTGCGCGGCAGTTCGGGCACGACGAAGCAGCGCTTGGGAATCTTGAAGTTCGCGAGCTTCGACTTGAGCTCCGCCACGATGGCGTCGGCATCGATGACGGTGCCCGGCTTGGCGATCACGATGGCCACGCCCACTTCGCCGAAGTCGGGGTGCGGCACGCCGATGACCGCGCTCTCGGCCACGCCGGCCATCTCGTTGATGTAGCCCTCGATCTCCGCCGGGTAGACGTTGTAGCCGCCGCTGATGATCAGGTCCTTGCTGCGGCCGACGATGGTGATGTAGCCGCGGCCGTCGATCTTGCCGACGTCGCCGGTTTTGAAGAAGCCGTCGGCGGTGAATTCTTCCGCCGTCTTCTCGGGCATGCGCCAGTAGCCGGCGAACACGTTCGGGCCATCGACCTCGATGCCGCCGATATCGTCGGTGGTGCAGTCGTTGCCCTTCTCGTCGCGCACGCGCAGTTGCACGCCCGGCAAGGCGAAACCGACGGTGCCGCCACGGCGCTCGCCCTGCTCGGGCTTGTAGGGGTTGGAGGTGAGCATGACCGTCTCGCTCATGCCGTAGCGCTCGAGGATCGTGTGGCCGGTGCGCCCCTGCCATTCGTCGAAGGTCTCGATGAGCAGCGGTGCCGAGCCCGCGACGAACAGGCGCATGTTGCGCACCGCTTCGCGTGTGAGGCCCGGCTCGGCGAGCAGGCGCACGTAGAGCGTCGGCACGCCCATGAACACGGTGGCTTCGGGCAGCTTGGCGACGATGCGCTTGGGGTCGAACTTCGCGAACCACAGCATCTTGCTGCCGTTGAGCAGTGCACCGTGCAGCGCGACGAAGAGGCCGTGCACGTGGAAGATCGGCAGCGTGTGAATGAGCACGTCGCCCGGCGTCCAGCCCCAGTAGTCCTTGAGCACCTCGGCGTTCGACAGCAGGTTGCCGTGCGTGAGCATCGCGCCCTTGCTGCGTCCGGTGGTGCCGCTCGTGTAGAGGATCGCGGCGAGGTCGTCGGGCGACTTTTTCGCGGGCGTGTGCTTGTCGCTGCACTGCGCCGCCACTTCGAGCAGCGTGCCGGTGCGGTCGTCGTCCAGCGTGAACACGTGCCGCGTGCCCGCCGCATTGGCGATGGGCCCGACCCACGATGCATTGCGGCTGGTGCACACCACGACCGCGGGCTCGGCGTTGCCGATGAAGTATTCGATCTCGGCGCTCTGGTAGGCGGTGTTGAGCGGCAGGAACACATAGCCCGCGCGCAGCGTCGCGAGGTACAGCAGCATCGCCTCGACGGATTTTTCGACCTGCACCGCGATGCGCGCGCCCTTCTCGAGCTTGAGCGCATCGAGCAGGTTGGCGATCATCGCGCTCGCGCGTTCGAGGTCGCGCCACGAATAGAACAGGCCGTTGTCGGTCTCGACTGCGATGCCGTCGAGGTCGGCGGGAAAGGCCGCGCGCAAGGCGGCGAACAGGTTGGCGTTGGTTGGCTTCTTCATCGCTTCGTCTTTGAACCGGTACTTCAGAAATTCGGGGTTCGCTTGGCAAGGAAGGCAGCGATGCCTTCGCGGTGCTCGGCGGAATCGGCGTAGTCGTAGGCCGTGGCGAGCAGGTTCTGCGTCGCACCGGCCTTCAGCGCGGCGAAGGTGCGCTTGTGCAGGCGCGCGGCCTGCGGCGCGAGCGCGGCGATGCGGTCGGCATGCACCTGCACTGCGGTCGCGACCTCGTTGTCGGGCAGCACCTGCAGCAGGAAGCCCGCGTCGTACAAACGCTGGGCGCCGTGCACGCCGGCAGCCAGCAGCATGTCGCGCGCGAGCACGTCGCCGATGGCGCCATGCACGAGGGCCGCTTCGCGCGGCGCCATGGGAAAGCCCAGCTTGGCGATCGGCGCGCCGAACTTCGCGGTGGCGCCCGCGATGCGGATGTCGCAGCAGCTCGCGATCTCGATGCCGGCGCCCATGCAGGCGCCTTCGATCTGCGCGACCAGCGGAATCGGGCAATCGAGCAGCGCCTGCAGCGCAGCCCACACCTCGTTCTCGTGGAATTGGCGCAGGCTCGGCTCTTCGAAGCGGAACGACGGATATTCGGAGATGTCACCGCCCGCGCAGAAGGCGCCCCCTTCCCCGCGGATCACGATGCATCGAAGGCCGGCATCGTCCAGGCCCGTGAACACCGTGCGCAGCTCGCGCCACATCGCGCGCGTCATCGCATTGAGGCGGCCCGCGTTCGACAGCGTGACAACCGCCACCGCGCCTTCGCGCTGCACCGATACGGACGCGCGTTCGCGCCTGGGCGACGCAGTGCCCGCAGCCGTCATTCGAGCTTGGTGCCCGACGCCTTCACGACCGTGGCCCAGCGCTTGATTTCGGAGTTCACGAAGCCGCCGTAGGCGGCCATGGTGAGAGTCGGGATCTCGGAACCGTTCTGCGCCCAGATGGTCTTGAGCTCGTCGGTGGCGAGTGCCTTCTTCATGTCGTCGACCGCGCGCGCCTGCGCTTCGGCCGGCGTGTTCTTCGGTGCCCAGAGGCCATACCAGGTGGTCACGGTGTAGTCGGGCAGGCCCACTTCGGCGGCGCACGGCACATCGGGAAACGCGGGGTTGCGCTTGGTGCCGGCAACCATCAGCGCCTTGATGCGGCCGCTCTTGATGTGCTGGGCCGAAGAACCCAGGCCGTCGAACATCAAGTCGACGTTGCCCGAGATCAGGTCCGACAGCGCCGGGCCCGCACCGCGGTACGGGATGTGGGTGATGAAGGTGCCGGTCTGTATCTTGAAAAGCTCGCCCGCCAGGTGGTGCGAGGTGCCCGAGCCGGCCGAGCCGTAGTTGAACTTGCCGGGGTTGCGCTTCACCAGCGCGATGAATTCCTGGATGGTGTTGGCCTGCACGCGCTTGGGGTTGATGACCACCACCTGCGGCACGTTGGCCAGCAGCATCAGCGGCACGAAGTCTTTCTCGATGTCGTAGTCGAGCTTGGGGTACACCGAGGGCGCGATGGCGTGGTGCACCGCCCCCATGAAGAGCGTGTAGCCATCGGCCGGCGCCTTGGCCGCGATGCTCGCGCCCAGCGTGCCGCCGGCGCCGCCGCGGTTGTCGATCACCAGCGTCTGCCCCGCCACCTTGGTGAACTGGCCCGAGAGCGGCCGCGCAAAGGCGTCGGTGCCGCCGCCGGCCGGGAACGGCACGATCATCGTCACCGGCTTGGTCGGCCAGCCCTGCGCGCGCGCGGCGCCGCAAAGAACGGCCGCACCGGCGGCGGCCACGCGCAGAACGTCACGTCGCTTAAAACTCTGGTTCATTTGTCTCTTCTCCGATCGTTGTGGATTTTGCCGCCCCATGCGGCGTTAGGCACCTTCTCCGCGCCCGCCTTGTTGTCGAACGTTCAGCCTTTTTTGAAGAACAGGCTTTCGATGTCTCCCGATACCGCGACCTTGCCGTCGCCCAGCCAGGTCCGATGCTTGTCGAGGCGCTTCAAGTCGTACAGGTAATTGACCATGAGGCCATACGACTGCTTGTGCCCCTTGGGCGAGGGATCGCCCGCCCAGTTCAACCGTTCGACCCGTGCACCGTTGCCCAGGTGGAAGCGCGCGACCGGGTCGGCCGGCGTGCCGTCGACCAGCGCACGGCCCAGGTACTCGGCGGCCGCCTGCAGCAGCCATTGGCGCAGCGGCGACTTGGCATCGAAGGTGGCGGCAGCTTCCACGGCGGCGAGCAGGCGCTCGGCCGTGGGCGGCACCGAGCCGACGAGGCGGCCGAGTTCGACCTCGCGCTTTTCATCGAGGCGCGGCAGCAGGTCGGCGGCGTTCTTGGCGAGCCAGGTGCGAAAGCCCGGAATCGGCGAGAGCGTGGCAAAGGTCTTCAGGCGCGGCAGTTCGTCCTGCAGCGTCTCGACCACGCGCTTGATGAGCGAATCGCCGAAGCTCACGCCGCGCAGGCCATTCTGGGTGTTGCTGATCGAATAGAAGATCGCGGTGGTCGCCTTGGCGGGCAGCACCGGTACGGCCGCCTCGTCGAGCAGCGGCGTGATGCCGTCGCTGATGCGGTCGACCAGCGCCACCTCGACAAAGATCAGCGGCTCGTTGGGCAGGCGCGGGTGGAAGAAGCCGTAGCAGCGGCGGTCGCTGTCGTCCAGCCGGTTCTTCACATCGGACCAGCTCTTGATGTCGTGCACCGCCTCGTAGCGGATGAGCTTCTCGATCAGCGAGGCCGGCGAATCCCAGTCGATGCGGCGCAGCTCGAGGAAGGCGACGTCGAACCAGGTGGAGAAGAGTTGCTCGAGTTCGGCATCGAGCGCAAGCAGGCGCTTGTCGGCCTTCAGGCACGGCAGCAGGCCGGCGCGCAGGTCGACCAGAAAGCGCATGCCCGTGGGCTCGACCGCGAAGCGCTGCAGAAGGCGCATGCGCGGCGAGACGAGCGCGCGGCGCAGCTTCATTTCGGCCTGCCCTTCGTCGGGCGTGCCGACCGCGGCCTGGTGCTGGTCGCGCGCGGTCTTGAGCTTTTGCGCATCGGCGGCGAAGTGCTCGCTCATCAGCGCCCAGTAGTCGCGGCGCTCCTCGGGTGTGGCCGCGGCATAGGCCTCCGCGATGGCGTGGGCCCGGCGGCCGCCTTCGACCTCGCTCACGCGCGGATCGATCACGGCCTGCAGGTCGGCCAGCACGCGGCGCAGTGCGCGCGGCGACAGGGCCTCGTCGGCCTTGCGCAGCGTGACCTGCAGGCGCTCGGCGGTCGTGCGCTCGCTGGGCTTGAGCGTGTTCTTCGGCACGCTCTTGGCAATGCTCTCGAGCGCCACGGGCACCTTGGACTTTTCGCCAGAACGCAGCCGCGCCTGGAACCATTCGGTCGCACTCATCGCTGGACTCCCCTGTCAAAGGTTGCGGGCGCGCCGTGGCAAATGGTCACGGCATCACCCTGGATTTCTGCTGGCGCGCGACTTCGCGCAATGCCTCGCGCTGGCGCGTGAGGTGCGTTCGCATGGCGGCGTCGGCGCCTTCGCTGTCGCGTGCCTTGAGCGCCGCGAACACGGCCAGGTGTTCCGACAGGCTCTGGTCGAGCCGGCCCGGCGCATGCAGTTGCTGCAGGCGCGCGAGCTTCAGGATCTTGCGCAGGTCGCCGATCACCTGCGCGAGCCACCTGTTGTCGGCGAGCTTGATGATCGCCTCGTGAATGATGTGGTTGGTGGCGTAGTAGTCGTTGATGCGGCGCGCCTTGGCGTGGCGCTCCAGGCGCTCGTGCAGCCCGTCGAGTTCGTGCAACTCGGCATCGCTCGCGTTGCGGGCGGCCTCGAAGGCGCAGCGGCCTTCGAGCAGCGCGATCACCGGAAAGATCTCGTCGAGGTCGCGCTCGGTCACTTCGTTGACGAAGCAGCCACGCCGCGGTTCATGTCGCAGCAGGCCTTCGGCGGTGAGCACCTTGAGTGCTTCGCGCAGCGGCGTGCGGGAAATGGAGAGGCGCTCGCACAGCGCGACTTCGTCCAGGAAACTGCCCGGCGCCAGCGTGCCCGCGAAGATCTGCTCGCGCAGCGTGGCGGCGACTTCGTCGTGCAGGGAGTTGGGGACCAGGCGCATGGAGATGGGGCTCTCGACCGTGGGTGGCTCGGCGTAATTTCCTGTAATTACGCATAATTGTGAGCGCGCAAACAATGTTGCGCAAGTGTCACGGGCGCCCCGCCCAGCCCGTGATTACCCTGAGATCACCCGCTTCAGGCGCGTGCGGCGACCGTCTTCTTGGCCCGGCCGAACCAGAACCACAGCGCGATGCCGCCAATCACCATCGGCACGCTGAGCCACTGTCCCTGGCTCAGGCTCAGTGCCCGGAGGCCGAGGAAGTCGTCGGGCTCGCGGAAGTACTCGGCAAAGAAACGCAGCGCGCCATAGCCGATCAAGAAGACGGAAGCCACCTGCCCTTCCTTCCGTTCCTTGCGCGCGTAGAGCCACATGATCGCGAAAAGCAGCAGGCCTTCGAGCAGGAACTGATAGATCTGCGACGGATGGCGCGGCAGCATCGACCCGCTCTGCGGGAACACCATGCCCCACGGCAGGTCGGGGCTGCTGAACCGGCCCCAGAGTTCGCCGTTGATGAAGTTGCCCACGCGTCCCGCGGCGAGGCCGGTCGGCACGCAGGGCGCGACGAAGTCCATCACCTGCCAGAACGGACGCGCACGCGAATGCGAGAACCACACCATCGCGCCGATCACGCCCAGCATGCCGCCATGGAAGCTCATGCCGCCCTGCCACACGTAGAGGATCTCGAGGGGATGGGTCAGATAGAACTCGGGCTTGTAGAACAGGCAATAGCCCAAGCGCCCACCGACGATCACGCCCATCACGCCGAGGAAAAGAATGTCCTCGATGTCCTTGCGCTGCCAGGCGCCCTGCCCGACCAGCGAGCGATACGGCTCGTGGCGCAAGCGGCGGGTGCCGAGGAAATAGAACAGCGCGAAGGCCGCCAGGTAGGTCAGGCCGTACCAGTGAATGGCGACGGGCCCGAGCTGCAGGGCGATGGGATTGATCTGCGGATACATGAGCATCCGCGGATTGTGCCCGGCCGGAATGTCGCGGCCGGCACGGGGACATTCAGGCCAATCTCAGCGCCCGAACTTCCACCACAGGAGGCCCGCCACCACGGCCGGCACCGCGAAGATCAGGAGAAAAATCGGCAGCTCCTCGGCCACCGAATACCCCGCCTTGATCACGCCCACCGCCATGTTGATGCCCGCGCCGATGAACCACGCCGGAATGAACCACTTGGCGGCAGTAGCCAGCGCCAGCGACGAGCCGTCGCCGATGAAGCGGCTGGCCAAGAGAAACACCACCAGCAGCACGAAGCCGCCGCCCATCACCATGACTGTGTGCATATGCGTTGTCCTCCGGGCGCGATCTTGCGGGATCAGCGGGTGGTGTAGCCACCGTTGGCAAGAATCGTCTGGCCGGTGATCCACCAGCCTTCGGTAACGAGGAACCGCACGATCGGCGCGATGTCCTCGATGTCGGTCAGGCCCTTCTTCGAGAACTTGCTGAGCGCCGCGGCGCTGCTGTGGTACTCGACGGCTTCCTTGCTCTCCTGGCCATAGAAGAACGGCGTGTCCATCGGGCCGGGACCGATGCCGTTGACCGAGATGCCGCGGTCGCCGAACTCCTTGGAGGCTGCGCGGGTGTAGTGCTCCACGGCGGCCTTGGAGCCCGGGTAGATCGAATAGAACGGCGTGTAGGCCGCCAGCAGCGAGCTCACGATCGTCACGATGCTGCCGCCATCGGCCATCGTGCGGCCGGCCTGCTGGATGAAGAAGAACGCGGCCTTGGCGTTGGCGTCGAAGCTCTTGTCGTAGTCGGCCTCGGTCACCTCGAGGATCGGCTTCTTGATGACCACGCCCGCGGTGTTGATCGCGATGTCGACCTGGCCGAAGTGCTTCACGGCCTGGTCGAACAGCTTGACGTTGTTCTCCACCACCGAGAGGTCGCCCTGCACCAGCAGCGTGTCGGCGCCCTTGGCCTTGAGCGCGGCGGCGGTTTTCTCGGCATCGCCGCGCGATGCGTCGCTGTTGTAGTGGATGGCGATGCCGCGGGCGCCGCCGTCGACCAGCTGGTGGCCGATGAGCGCGCCGAGGTTCTTGCCGCCGCCGGCGATGACGGCGACCTTGTTCTTGAGGGTGCGTGCGGACATGGAATGAGCTCCTGTTGAAAAAAAGCGTGGATGCGTGACGGGAAGAGTCCAGTCTATTGATTGAAAGCATCGGGATAAAGCGAATGAACGACGCTAGACTGTTCAAAAAATCACGAACAATCTAGGCAGTACCGCCATGGACCGCATCGACCTGCTCAAGGTCTTCCTCAGCGTTGCCGAAACCGGCAGCTTCACCCGCGCGGCCGACCGCCTCGCGCTGCCGCGCGCCGCCATCTCCACGGCAGTGCAGCAACTCGAAGCTCGGCTGGGTTCGCGCCTCCTGCACCGGACCACGCGGCGCGTCAGCCTCACACCCGATGGCGAAGCGCTGCTGGAGCGCGCCCGAGCACTTGTCACCGACATGGAAGACATCGAGCAGCAGTTCCTGCCCGCGCACAGCAATGTGAGCGGGCGGCTCAAGGTCGATGTGCCGAGCCGCATCGCGCGGCTGCTCATCGCACCGGCGCTGCCGGATTTCTTCGCGCGCTTTCCGGGCATCGAGCTGGAACTGGGTTCGAGCGACCGCGCGGTGGACCTCGTGCTCGAAGGCGTCGATTGCGCCTTGCGCGTCGGGCCGCTGGCCAGCAGCAGCCTGGTGGCGCGGCCGCTCGGGCACTTCACGCTGATCAACTGCGCGAGCCCCGCCTACCTCGCGCGCCACGGCACGCCGCAGACGCCAGCCGATCTGCCCGCGCACCTCGCGGTCAACTACGCCTCGCCGACCAGCGGCCGCGCCGCGCCCTGGGAATGGCAGCGCGACGGCGAGACCGCGACGCTGCGCATGCGCAGCCAGGTGGCCGCAAACAATGCCGAGACCTACATCGCGTGTGCGCTGGCGGGGCTGGGGCTGATCCAGATCCCCGCTTACGACGTGCGCGGGCACCTCGCGGCCGGCGAACTGGTCGAGGTGCTGGCCGATGCGCGCGCCGAGCCGCTGCCGGTGCAACTGGTGTACCCGCACCGGCGCAACCTCTCGCGGCGGATGCAGGCTTTTGCAGGATGGCTCGAAACGCTGCTCGCCGATTCGCTCGACAAACCCGCGGGCACTCGCCCCCGGAAGACGCGTTAGCCGCGCTCGCGCACGAACGCCACGAAGCGCGCGAGGGCCGGGTTGTTCGCCCCCTCGGGCCACACCAGGCTGGTCTCGCACACCGGGAGCGCGGGCGCGCTGCGGCGCCGGCCGGCCGGTGCGAACTCTGCAGCGCGGCGATAGACCACGCCCGCTCGCCGGAACTGCGTGACGCTCTCCGGCACCCAGGCCACGCCGATGTCTCCGGAAACGAGGTTGACGATGGTCTGCATCTGGATGGCCGCTTGGGCGAGCTGCGGCACGCGGCCGGCTGCGTGGTAGAGCTCGAAGATCGCGTCGTGCAGCGAAGGCACGATGCGGCGCGGAAAGATCACCAACGGCTCGGCCAGCACGTCGGCCAGCAGCAGCTTCTCAGTGCGGGCCAGCGCGTGCCGGGCCGGCAGTGCGAGCACCAACGGCTCTTCAGACACGGCCAGGCGCGTCAGGCCGGGCGGCGCAGCACCGGGCGAATGCAGCATCAGCCCCGCATCGATCTCTCCGCGCGCAAAGGCTTCGAGCTGCACGTCACCGGTGGCCTCGACCAGTTCGAGCGCCACCTCGGGGCACAGCACGCGGAATTCGCGCACCCACGCCGGCAATTGCTCGAAGCCGACCGTCGAGACGAAGGCGATGCGCACGCGCCCCACCTGCCCCGCCGCCGCAGCGCGCGCCCGCGCGGGCAGCGCCTGGGCACGCGCCAGCAGCTCGCGCACGTCGGGCAGCAGCGCCTCGCCGGCGGGGGTGAGCGCCACGCGCCTGCGGGTGCGGTCGAACAGCACCACGCCCAGCGTCTTCTCAAGCTGGGCGATGGCCTGCGTCACCGGAGGCTGGGTCATGTGCAGTCGCAGCGCGGCACGGCCGAAGTGCAGTTCCTCGGCCACGGCGACGAACTGGCGCCAGGCGCGCAGGTCGATCAATACTTCATTCATATGCCGAGCATATCAATCCACTCACAAAATTGGATTGGAACGAATCAATCAGAAGTCCGATACTTGGCTCCCCCGATCTCCCCACGATAGAAGAGACACCATGGACACCAAGCCAATCCAGATCAACCGCCGCAGCGCCAACATCGTCGAAGGCAAGAGCCGCGCCCCCAACCGCTCGATGTTCTATGCCATGGGCTACGAAGAGAGCGACTTCAAGAAGCCGATGGTCGGCGTCGCCAACGGCCACAGCACCATCACGCCCTGCAACTCGGGCCTGCAGAAGCTGGCCGACGCGGCCATCGCGGGCATCGAAGAAGCCGGCGGCAACGCGCAGGTGTTCGGCACCCCCACCATTTCCGACGGCATGGCGATGGGCACCGAAGGCATGAAGTACTCGCTGGTGAGCCGCGAAGTCATTTCGGACTGCATCGAGACCTGCGTCGGCGGCCAGTGGATGGACGGCGTGCTGGTGGTCGGCGGCTGCGACAAGAACATGCCAGGTGGCCTCATGGGCATGCTGCGCGCCAACGTCCCCGCCATCTACGTGTACGGCGGCACCATCCTCCCCGGCCGCTACAAGGGCCAGGACCTGAACATCGTGAGCGTGTTCGAAGCCGTGGGCCAGAACGCCGCCGGCAACATGAGCGACGAAGACCTGCACGAGATCGAGAAACGCGCCATTCCCGGCACCGGCTCCTGCGGCGGCATGTACACGGCCAACACCATGTCCAGCGCGTTCGAGGCGCTCGGCATCTCGCTGCCCTACTCCTCGACCATGGCGAACCCGCACGACGAAAAGGCCAACTCGGCCAAGGAATCGGCCAAGGTGCTGATCGAGGCGATCAAGAAAGACCTGAAGCCGCGCGACATCGTGACCAAGAAGGCCATCGAGAACGCCGTGGCCGTGATCATGGCCACCGGCGGCTCGACCAACGCGGTGCTGCACTTCCTGGCCATTGCGCACGCGGCCGAAGTGGAATGGTCCATCGACGACTTCGAGCGCATGCGCAAGAAGGTGCCGGTGCTTTGCGACCTGAAACCCTCGGGCAAGTACCTCGCGGTCGACCTGCACCAGGCCGGCGGCATTCCGCAGGTCATGAAGGTGCTGCTGAACGCGGGCCTCCTGCATGGCGACTGCATCACCATCAGCGGCCAGACCATCGCGGAAGTGCTGAAGGACGTGCCCGACGTGCCGCGCGCCGACCAGGACGTGATCCGCCCGATCGACAAGCCGATGTACGACGAGGGCCACCTGGCCATCCTGAAGGGCAACCTCTCGCCCGAAGGCGCAGTCGCCAAGATCACGGGCCTCAAGAACCCGGTCATCACCGGCCCGGCGCGCGTGTTCGACGACGAGCAGTCGGCCCTCAAGGCGATTCTCGACGGCAAGATCGTCGCCGGCGACGTGATGGTGCTGCGCTACCTCGGCCCCAAGGGCGGCCCGGGCATGCCGGAAATGCTGGCCCCCACGGGCGCGCTGATTGGTGCGGGCCTCGGCGAAAGCGTGGGCCTCATCACTGACGGCCGTTTCTCGGGCGGCACCTGGGGCATGGTGGTCGGCCACGTCGCGCCCGAAGCGGCCGCCGGCGGCACGATCGCTTTCGTGAACGAAGGCGACTCGATCACCATCGACGCGCACAAGCTGGTGCTCGAACTCAATGTGCCCGAAGCCGAAC
Organism: Variovorax paradoxus EPS; assembly: GCF_000184745.1. NCBI lineage: Bacteria > Pseudomonadati > Pseudomonadota > Betaproteobacteria > Burkholderiales > Comamonadaceae > Variovorax > Variovorax paradoxus. The sequence goes on from NC_014931.1 coordinate 3,664,553, forward strand.
TCGCCAAGCGCCGCGAAGGCTGGAAGGCGCCGGCCCCGCGCTACACGCGCGGCGTGCAGGCCAAGTTCGCGTTCAACGCATCGAGCGCGAGCTCGGGCGCGGTGCTCGACAAGTTCTGATCGATCACATCATCATCCAGGCACCGTAGCCGAAGGCGATGAAGCCCAGGCCCACGATGCCGAGGATGCTGCGTGACTCGAATGCCATCGCTGGCGGAAAGCTCTGCACCACCAGGTGCAGCAGCGCGCCGGCGCCGATGGTCATGAAACCGGCGCCGAGCCCCTTGCCGAAGTCCTCGTCCGGATAGAGAAAGCACACGGCAAAGCCGGCGAGGAACACCACGTTGGCGAGCACCGTGCCGCACGTGCGCCATCGTTTTTGTGCGGGCGTGGCCTCGGGCTCCTTCTCCCAGGCGTTGGACGACGGGCGCCCCTCCTTGATCGCCATGCCGGTGAAGAAGAGTCCGAACATCGTCGGAAAGCCACCGAAGAGGCCGAGCCCCCAGACGATGCCCCACATGTTCTGGAAATCGGCCACCAGCGCCTGCGCGGGATCGGCCGGCTTGTAGCGCACGTCGACCGCATCGCCCGACCCTTTGTCGGAGAGCCCTCCACCCAGTCCCTTGACGCGGCGTACCTGCCCATCGGATGCGGTGTATTCGACGATGGGAGCACGGGTGGTCGTCGTGCGGCCCTTGTCGTCCTTGCTGCGCTCTTCGACGAACTCGACGAGATTGCCTTCCACGAGCACCGTGTCGGCAATCGATTGGTAACGCTGCCAGCCGACCGTGGCCGCACCGTAGAGCCCCGCGCAGCCGATCAGCAGCGCCCCGACGCCGACACCCCAGAAGAGCTTCTTGCGCCAACCCACGAGGGCGCCGATGGCCGGCCCGACAAAGAGGGAGAGCCCGAAGACGAGCAGTGCGTGGGTGGCGGCTTCGTCATCCATGGCGCGCTTTCGTTCTTGTAGCGCGGGGATGGTTGCCGGGGAGCGGCTATGCGCTCAGCGGCGCGGGCGCTGGCCGTTGCTGGTCGGCACGCCCATATTGGTCTTCTGGCGGTCGATGCGCGCTTGCTTGCGGCGGTTTTCGCGCTCGATCACCTTGCGCTTGGTGTAGCCCGACGAATCGGCCCATGCCCACCATGCGACGGCCAGTGCGAACGGCGACAGCACGATCCACCAGCTCCAGCCGGCGACCATGCCGACTTCGAAATACTTGAGGGCCAGGCTCAAGATGCCCAACAGCAGAAACCACATCGCGAATCCCTCCGGGTTGTTGTCAACGCATCCGGACGCCGGCGAGCGGCGCTACCTACAATCGCGTTGGCATCGAATGTAACCCAGCCCTTACGAAATAAATCCCCCATGAAAAGAGTTCTGTTCGCCGCAGTCCTGGGCCTTGGCTTCGCGGCCCCCGCCTTCGCAGACCTGGCCCTGGCCACGTCGAAGAACTGCATGAGCTGCCACGCGGTCGACCGCAAGGTGCTCGGCCCGTCCTTCAAGGACATCGCCACGAAATACAAGGACGACAAGGGTGCCGTCGACACCCTCGCCACCAAGATCGTGAAGGGCGGCTCCGGCGTGTGGGGCCCGGTGCCGATGCCGGCGAACAACCAGGTCAGCGAGGCCGATGCGAAGAAGCTGGCAGCCTGGGTGCTCGCAACGCCGCGCTGATCCGCCGCTGATCAGCTCAACCTTGAGGATTGATGTCGGCCGGAACCACCACCGGCCGGCGCTCGATGCGGTCTTCGAGCTGGCCGATGTGCGCGGCCAATGTGTTGTCGGTCTGCTCGGAGCGCACCCGCACCGCTGTCTCGAGTTGGTCGATGCGCGCCACCAGGGCCGCGTGCCGGTCGGCGTTGTGCGCCATGTGCTTGTTCTCCTGGGCTTCGAGGAAATTGCGCAATTCGGTGAAGCGCGAGGCCTCGGCCTTGTCGGCGAGGTCGCGCTGGACCTGCATTTCCTTCGTGTGGCGCTTGGTGTCGATGAGCACCGAGCTGTGCAGGTACAGCACATAGACCAGGAAGAAGGCGGCCAGCACGACCGTGAGGCCCAGCATGATCAGCCCCAGCGGCGCCGAGACGGTCATGAAGCCCAGCCAGACATCGGTGGGAGCCGCAAGCGTCCCCCAGTTCAATGCGGCGAGCGCTGCGATCAGCAGCACGATGACGAACAGGAAAGCGGATCTCACGCCCATTTGGGGCCTCCTCTGAAAAGATCGAACACAACAACCGGCGCCGCACGCGTCGAGGCGCGTGGCAACGGGTTGGTTTTACCTCAGGCAAAGGACCCGTCCGGCACGGCCGGACGGAGAGACGGCCACGTCCTACAGCCGTTCTGACAACTGTTCGAGGATTGCGGGATTTTCCAACGTCGAGGTGTCCTGCGTGATCTCTTCGCCCTTCGCGATGCTGCGCAGGAGGCGCCGCATGATCTTGCCGCTGCGCGTCTTGGGCAGGTTGTCGCCGAAGCGGATGTCCTTGGGCTTGGCGATAGGCCCGATTTCCTTGGCCACCCAGTTGCGCAGCTCGTTGGCGATCTGCTTGGCTTCCTCGCCGGTCGGGCGTGCGCGCTTCAACACCACGAACGCGCAGACAGCTTCACCGGTCACATCGTCGGGGCGCCCCACCACCGCGGCTTCGGCCACGAGGTCGGTCTTGGACACCAGCGCCGATTCGATTTCCATGGTGCCCAGGCGATGGCCCGACACGTTCAGCACGTCGTCGATGCGACCGGTGATGCGGAAGTAACCGCGGTCTTCGCTTCGCACCGCGCCGTCGCCGGCCAGGTAGATCGTGCCGCCCATCTCCTCGGGGAAGTAGCTCTTCTTGAAGCGCTCGGGGTCGTTCCAGATCGTGCGGATCATCGAGGGCCATGGCCGCTTGATGACCAGCATGCCGCCCGCGCCGTTGGGCAGGTCCTTGCCGGTCTCGTCGACGATGGCGGCCATGATGCCTGGCAGCGGCAGCGTGCACGAACCCGGCACCAGCGGCGTGGCGCCCGGCAGCGGCGTGATGACGTGGCCGCCGGTTTCGGTCTGCCAGAAGGTGTCGACGATGGGGCAACGCTCGCCGCCGATATTGCGGTGGTACCACATCCACGCCTCGGGATTGATCGGCTCGCCGACCGAGCCGAGGATTCGCAGGCTCGTGAGGTCCCAGTTCTTCGGATGCACCTTCTCGTCGCCCTCGGCCGCCTTGATGAGCGAGCGGATGGCCGTGGGTGCCGTGTAGAACGCCGAGACCTTGTGCTTCTCGATCATCTGCCAGAAGCGGCCCGCATGCGGGAAGGTCGGGATGCCCTCGAACACAACCTGCGTGGCGCCGGCCGCGAGCGGGCCGTAGGCGACGTAGGTGTGGCCGGTGATCCAGCCGATGTCGGCCGTGCACCAGAACACGTCTTCGGGCTTGATGTCGAAGGTCCAGTCCATCGTGAGCTTGGCCCACAGCAGGTAGCCGCCGGTGGCGTGCTGCACGCCCTTGGGCTTGCCGGTGGAGCCCGAGGTGTAGAGGATGAAGAGCGGGTGCTCGGCGTTCACCGGCACGGGCGCGCACTCGGTGCTCTGGCCCTGGAGCGCTTCGGTGAAGGTCTTGTCGCGGCCTTCGACGCGGTTCCACGCGGTGGGCGTGCGCTCGTAGACGAACACCGTCTTGATCGACTCGCAGCCGCCCAGCGCGATGCCGTCGTCCACGATGGCCTTGAGCGGCAGTTCCTTGCCGCCGCGCAATTGATAGTTGGCGGTGATGACGGCCACGGCGCCGGCATCGATGATCCGCTCCTGCAGCGCCTTGGCCGAGAAGCCGCCGAACACCACGCTGTGGGTGGCGCCGATGCGCGCGCAGGCCTGCATCGCGATCACGCCCTCGACCGTCATCGGCATGTAAATGACGACGCGGTCGCCCTTCTGGATGCCCGCGGCCTTGAGCGCGTTGGCGAACTGGCTCACGCGGCCGAGCAGTTCCTTGTAGGTGACGTTGGTGACGGTGCCGTCGTCGGCTTCGAAGACGATGGCCGTCTTGTTCTCGACCGGGGTGCCGATGTGCTTGTCCAGGCAGTTGGCGCTGGCATTGAGTTCGCCGTCGCCGAACCATTCGTAGAACGGGGCCTTCGACTCATCGAGCGTCCGGGTGAAGGGCTTGGTCCATTGCAGGTTGCCCTTGGCCAGGCGGGTCCAGAAGCCTTCGAAGTCGTCTTCGGCCTCCTTGCACAGCGCGTCGTAGGCGGCCATGCCGGAAATCCGGGCGCCTTCGGTGGCGCGGGCGTCGGGCGGGAAAACGCGGTTCTCGACGAGGACGGATTCAATGTTTTTCGATGCGCTGCTCATTCTCTTTGTCTCCTGGGTGGATGCGGCCGTAATGTCGACGGGGCCACTTACGGGTCACTGACGGATCGCTAACGCGTCCGATGTTAGTTCGCAGGGTTATCACGAGTGCGTCACGGGGGCACCCCTAAAATCGCCGGTCGTCCACGAACCCCCACCCGATGTCCGCTCCCGATCCTTTCGACCCTCTGAACCCGCCCGCCACTCGTACCTACCCGATGGGGCCGCTGCCCCGGCTGATCTTTGCGAGCCGCTGGCTGCAACTGCCCCTGTACCTGGGCTTGATCGTGGCGCAGGCGGTGTACGTGGTGCACTTCCTGGTCGAGTTGCTGCACCTGGTCGAAGCCGCATTCGGCAGCCAGGCCGCGCTGCAGGCCCTGATCACCAGCATCGGCTACAAGACCACCGCGCCGGTCGGCGCGCTCAACGAAACTGTGATCATGCTGGTGGTGCTGGCGCTGATCGACGTGGTGATGATCTCCAACCTGCTGATCATGGTGATCGTGGGTGGCTACGAGACCTTCGTGAGCCGCATGAACCTCGAAGGCCACCGCGACCAGCCCGAGTGGCTCAGCCATGTGAACGCCTCGGTGCTCAAGGTGAAGCTGGCGACCGCCATCATCGGCATCAGCTCGATCCACCTGCTCAAGACCTTCATCAACGCGGACAACTACACCGACCGCGTGCTGATCGCGCAGACGGTGATCCACATCGCCTTCCTGTTCTCGGCCATGGCCATCGCCTACACCGACAAGCTGATGAACCAAGCGGCCGCCGCCGGCTCTTCCAGCCACTGAACGAGATCACGCCGCCTGCCTCAGCGGGGCGGCGGCAAGTCCCACGACGGCACTTCGGTGAAGCGCTCGGCCAGGAAGTCGAGCATCGTGCGCAGCGTGGCCGGCATGTGCTTGCGCGAGGTGTACACCGCGTACATGCCAACGACCTGCGGCTCGCAATCCTCGAAAAGCGACACCAGCTCGCCCGACTGAAGCAACGCCGCCGTCAGGTAGGTCGGCAGCATCGCAATGCCCGCTCCGGCCCGCGCGAGGCACATCAGGCTCGCGGCATCGTTGGCCGACACGTTGCCATTCACGGCCACGGACAACGGCTCCCCGTCCGCCTTGCGGGTGAAATTCCAGAGGCTGTGGCCGAAGTACGAATGCGTCAGGCAGTTGCGCTGGGCCAGTTCGTCCACACGCAGCGGTTTGCCGTGCTCCTTCAGGTACGCGGGCGAGGCGCACACCACCGAGCGGCAGGTGGTGAGCCGGCGCGCGATGAGGTTGGGATCGATCTCCGCCGCCGTGCGGATCGCCAGGTCGATGCGCTCGTCCACCAGATTGACGGTGCGGTCCAGCAGTACCAGGTCGACTGCTACGCCCGGGTAGAGCCGCACGTAGTCCGCGATGGCGTCGGCCAATTGCGCCTGCGCGAACGAGGTGCCGGTCGTGATGCGCAACTGCCCCTGCGGCGCTTCGGCCGGATGCCGCACCGCGGCCTGCATGTCGCCCGCGAGTTCGAGCACCTGGCGGCAGCGCGGCAGCAGTTCCTCGCCCGCGGCGGTGAGGCTCAGGCGGCGCGTGGTGCGGTGCAGGAGCCGTGCGCCGGTCCATTGCTCCAGTTCGGCCACGTAGCGCGTGACCACGGGGCGTGACATGTCGAGCTTCTCGGCCGCAGCCGACAGGCTGCCCGAATCCACCACATTCACGAACACCCGCATTGCGTTCAATCGATCCATTCGAACGATTTTAGGAATAAAGAAGCGCGTATTTCGAGGTATTTCTTTCGAAACCAGAAACCTAAGATGCGATTCATCCCATCCACTTCCGACATTTCTGGAGTCATTCATGAGCCACATCGCCATCATCGGCGCCACCGGTCGCGCCGGTAGCCGCCTTCTCGACGAAGCGCTGCGCCGCGGCCATACCGTCACCGCCATCGCACGCAAGGCCGGCGAAAAGCTGTCCGGCCGTGCCAATGTGAAGGCCGTCGATCTCGACGTGCTAGACGGTCCCGCGCTCGAAAAGGTACTGGCAGGCCACGACGCCGTGTTCAGCGCCGCGCACTTCGCCACCGTGCCGCCCGCAGCCGTCATCGAGCCGGTCAAGCGCGCGGGCGTCAAGCGCCTGCTGGTGGTCGGCGGCGCCGGCAGCCTGTTCGCGGCGCCCGGCCTGAAGGTCATCGAGACGCCGAATTTCCCAGATGCCTACCGCGCCGAAGCCACGGCCGGCGGCGTGTTCCTCGACGCACTGCGCGCCGAGAAGGAACTCGACTGGACCTTCCTCTCGCCCTCCGCCGAGTTCGTCGAAGGCGAACGCACCGGCAAGTTCCGCCTCGGCAAGGACGACCTGCTGGTCAGCGCCGAAGGCCGCAGTTGGATCACTTTCGAGGACTACGCGATCGCCTTCATCGACGAGCTCGAGAAGCCCGCGCATTCCCGCCAGCGCTACACGATCGGCTACTGAAGATCACCCCCTGCCCGTTCGGGCTGAGCTTGTCGAAGCCTTTCACGCCCTGCCCGGCCCTTCGACAAGCTCAGGGCGAACGGGGTTGGGGGGCGCGCCGGCGGAAACGGGTTGCGATCAACGCCCCGTCATGTTCTCCGGCACCACCCACTGGTCGAACTGCTCGGCCGTGAGATGCCCCGAGGCGATCGCCGCTTCGCGCAGGCTCGTGCCTTCCTTGTGCGCCTTCTTCGCGATGTAGGCCGACTTGTCGTAGCCGATGTGCGTATTCAGCGCCGTCACCAGCATCAGCGAGCGCTGCACCAGCTCCGTGATGCGTTCGCGGTTCGGTTCGATGCCCACGGCGCAGTGGTCGTTGAAGCTCACCATGCCATCGGCGAGGAGGCGCACGCTCTGCAGGAAGTTGTGGGCCACCATCGGGCGGAACACGTTCAGCTCGAAGTTGCCCGAGGCGCCGCCGATGTTGATGGCCACGTCGTTGCCGAACACCTGCGCGGCCAGCATCGTGACGGCTTCGCTCTGCGTCGGGTTGACCTTGCCCGGCATGATCGACGAGCCGGGTTCGTTCTCGGGAATGCTCAGCTCGCCGATGCCGCTGCGCGGGCCGCTCGCGAGCCAGCGCACGTCGTTGGCGATCTTGTTCATGCTGGCCGCCAGCGTCTTGAGCGCGCCGTGGGCATGCACCAGCGCATCGACGCTGGCCATGGCTTCGAACTTGTTCGGCGCGGTCACGAACGGCAGGCCGGTGAGCTTGGCCAGTTCAGCGGCGACCTGCTCCGCGTAGCCCTTCGGCGCATTGAGCCCGGTGCCGACGGCCGTGCCGCCCAGCGCCAGTTCGCAGAGGTGCGGCAGCGCGGCGCGCACATGCGCTTCGCCGTGTGCGAGCTGTGCGACGTAGCCCGAGAACTCCTGGCCCAGCGTGAGGGGCGTGGCGTCCTGCAGGTGGGTGCGGCCGATCTTCACGATGTCGGCGAAGTCCTTCGACTTTTTCTCCAGCGTGCCGCGCAGCTTGGCGATGGCGGGCAGCAGCTTGTGGGTGATGGCTTCGACGGCCGCGACGTGCATGGCGGTGGGGAACACGTCGTTGCTCGACTGGCTGCGGTTCACGTCGTCGTTCGGGTGCACGAGGCGCCCTTCCCCGCGCTCGCCGCCGAGGATTTCGCTCGCGCGGTTGGCCAGCACCTCGTTGACGTTCATGTTGGTCTGCGTGCCCGAGCCGGTCTGCCAGACCACCAGCGGGAACTCGCCCGGGTGCTTGCCGGCGACGACTTCGTCGGCCGCGGCCACGATGGCTTGGGTCTTCTTCTCGTCCTGCAGCCCCAACGCATGGTTCACCACGGCCGATGCGCGCTTGACTTGCGCCAGCGCCTTGATGATTTCGCGCGGCTGCTGCTCGCCGGAGATGTCGAAGTTCTGCAGCGAGCGCTGCGTTTGCGCGCCCCACAGCTTGTCGGCCGGCACGTCGATCGGTCCGAAGGTATCGCGCTCGGCACGGGTTTTGGGGGAAGTCGTCATGAGAAAAAGCTCCGCAGTCTGGGGAAATCGGGTGCGCCGCTCACCGGCGCGGCCCAGAGTATCGCCCTGATAAGAATGGCTCTCATCTGACGCGGACTTTGCGTCACGGACCGCGACCGTCCGGACCCGCCGGATTGACAGGCTTCATGTCAAAAAGTTATAATCCAAGTCTTTCGAGGACCTATAAGTCATGTGGATGACGCTGTAGGTCCCGCCTTCACTACTCGCGGATCTTCGAATCCCGTCGCGGTGCAGGTTCATCCCGCCAGGCCTTGCCCGGCAAACCCGCCGGATCTTTTCCGGCCCCACTGCCACGCCAACATTCGGCGGGCACTGGTTTCGTCGCCACGTCGTCTTCAGTGCCTGTCGGCAGCCTCCAGGGCTCGCCGGGCCATTGCACGCGTCTTGTTCACGTGCTCTGTGTTTCGGGCGGCCCATCGGCTGATGGCGTGACCGTTGCCGTCCCGCGCTTTTGGCGGGCGGCGCTGTGTCCAACCTTTCAACAAGGAGCCCCGGCATATGGCCAAAGGAATTCTCATCGACCATGTCTTCAAGGTGTTCGGCGACTCGCCCGACGAAGCCCTCGAACTCGTGCGCCAAGGTTTTTCGAAGAAGGAAATCCTCGCGCAGACGGGCCAGTCGATCGGCGTGTTCGATGCCACCTTCGAGATCCAGGCCGGCGAGATCTTCGTGATCATGGGCCTCTCGGGTTCGGGCAAGTCGACGCTCGTTCGGCTCCTGAACCGTCTGATCGAGCCGACCGCGGGGCGCATCGTGATCGACGGCGCCGACATCAACGAGCACTCCGACACCAAGCTGCGCGCGCTGCGCCGCAAGGACATCAGCATGGTGTTCCAGTCGTTCGCGCTGATGCCGCACATGACGGTGCGCGAGAACACCGCGTTCGGCCTGGAGCTCTCGGGCACCAGCAAGAAAGAGCGCCTGGCGCAAGCCGACAAGGCGCTCGCCCAGGTGGGCCTCGCGGGCTGGGGCGACAGCTACCCCGACGAGCTTTCCGGCGGCATGCAGCAGCGCGTGGGCCTGGCGCGCGCGCTGGCGTCCGACCCGTCGATCCTCTTGATGGACGAGGCCTTCTCGGCGCTCGATCCGATCATCCGCACCGAGATGCAGTCGGAGCTCCTGCGGCTGCAGCAGGAACAGCGCCGCACCATCGTCTTCATCTCGCACGACCTCGATGAAGCCATGCGCATCGGCGACCGCATCGCGATCATGAAAGACGGCCAGGTGATCCAGGTCGGCACGCCCGACGAGATCCTGCGCAACCCCGCCGACGACTACGTGCGCAGCTTCGTGCGAGGCGTGGACGCTGCGGCCGTCTTCAAGGCGGCGGACATCGCGCGCAAGTCGCTCACCGTGGTGTGCGAGCACCCCGAGCGCGGTGCGCGCGCGGCGCTCAAGCTGCTGGAAGACCAGGACCGCGACTTCGCCTACGTGACGAGCCCGAACAAGCGATTCCTGGGCGTCGTGTCGGCCGACACGCTGCGCGGCGCGCTCGACGGGCATTCGGATCCACTCGGGCTGCAGCACGCGTTCCTCGCCGACCTGCCGCGCATCGACGCCGAGGCTCCGGTGGCCGGCCTCATCGGCCAGCTCGCGCAGGCGCCGTGCGCGCTGCCGGTGGTGGCGGGCGACGGGCGCTTCTGCGGCGCGATCAGCAAGACGACGCTGCTCAAGTTCCTGGACCGCGACACGCCGCCGATCGAGCCCGTCTCCCCGCATGCCGCCCCCGCCCTGGCCGCCGAGCCGCACTGATCCACGAAGGACCTGAACGATGAACGACACCACATTGCCTTCCGACCCGAACATGCACGACCTGGGCGCCGCGTTGAACACGGCCCCGGAGCCCACCGCCTTCGTCGATCCGTGGGAGGCGCTCTCGGCCGCGCCCGACACCTCGGCCACCAGCGCCTGGCTCGATGCACCGGTGAACGCCGCGCACCAGCTTGCCGGACAGGCCGACACCGCCACCAGCGGTTTTCAACTGCACCGCCTCTGGGACGGCACCCTCCCCGTCGAGTCCTGGATCAACCAGGGCCTCGGCTGGGTGGTCGAGCATTTCCGCCCCTTCTTCCAGACCGTGCGCCTGCCCATCGACAGCACGCTGAACTGGGTGCAGGGCCTGCTGACCGGCCTGCCGACGCTCGCGATGATCGCGCTCATCGGCCTCTTCGCCTGGCAGTTCGCAGGCCGCGCGCTGGCCATCGGTACCACGGTGGCGCTGCTGCTCGTGGCGATGCTGGGCATCTGGCCCGAAGCGATGGTCACGCTGTCGCTGGTGCTGACCTCTCTCGTGTTCTGCATGGTCATCGGCCTGCCGCTCGGCGTGCTGCTGGCCAGCAGCGACCGGGCCCAGCGGGTCATGCGGCCCGTGCTCGATGCGATGCAGACCACGCCCGCCTTCGTGTACCTCGTGCCGGTGGTGATGCTGTTCGGCATCGGCAACGTGCCGGGCGTGATCGTGACGATCATCTTCGCGCTCGCGCCGCTGGTGCGCCTCACCAACCTGGGCCTGCGCCAGGTGCGGCCCGACCTGATCGAGGCCGCGCGGGCCTACGGCGCCTCGCCCTGGCAGATGCTGGTGAAGGTGCAGCTGCCGCTGGCCATGCCCTCGATCATGGCGGGCATCAACCAGGCGCTGATGCTGTCGTTGTCGATGGTGGTGATCGCCTCGATGATCGCCGTCGGCGGCTTGGGCCAGATGGTGCTGCGCGGCATCGGCCGGCTCGACATGGGCCTTGCGACCGTGGGCGGTCTGGGCATCGTGCTGCTGGCGATTTCGCTCGACCGGCTGACGCAGGCGATGGGCAAGTCGCGCCGCAGCGCGGGACGGCGCTGGTGGCACACCGGGCCTGCGGGGCTGGCGCTGCGTGTGCTGCAGCGGCTCGTCGGCACGCCGTCGCGCGATGCGGGCGCGCCCGTTCCCGCACTTTCCACGCAATGACAGGTCACGGAGGAAATCAACGCATGAAGAACACCCGTCTTCTCATCGCCCGCGCCGTGCTCGCGCTCGGCTTCGTCGCCATCGGCGCAACCGCACAGGCCGCCAACGATCTGCCCGGCAAGGGCATCACCGTGCAGCCCCTCAAGAGCTCGCTCGCCGAGGAAGCATTCCAGACGCTGCTCGTGATGCGCGCTCTCGAAAAGCTCGGCTACACCGTCGAGCCCATGAAGGACCTGGAGCCCGCCACCGAACACCTGGCGATCGCCAATGGCGATGCCACCTTCATGGCCAACCACTGGAGTCTGCTGCACGCGGACTTCTACAAGAACAGCGGCGGCGACGCGAAGCTCTCACGCACCGGCGTGTACTCGGACGGCGCGGTGCAGGGCTACCTCATCGATCGCAAGACGGCCGAGCAATACAACATCACCAACATCGCGCAGCTGAAGGACCCGGCGATCGCCAAGCTGTTCGACGCGGACGGCGACGGCAAGGCCGACCTCACTGGTTGCAACCCGGGCTGGGGCTGCGAACTGGCCATCGAGAACCATCTGACGGCCTACAAGCTGCGCGACACCGTCACCCACAAGCAAGGCAGCTACGCCGCGCTGATGGCCGACACGATTGCCCGCTTCAAGCAGGACAAGCCGGTGCTGTACTACACGTGGACGCCCTACTGGGTGAGCGCCGTGCTGCGCCCGGGCGCGGACGTGGTGTGGCTGCAGGTGCCCTTCTCTTCCTCGCAGGAAGGCCAGGCTGACACCCGGCTACCCAACGGCAAGAACTACGGCTTCCAGGCCAACCGGGAGCAGATCGTCGCGAACAAGGCCTTTGTCGAGAAGAACCCGGCTGCAGGCAAGCTGTTCGAGGTGATGAAGCTGCCGATCGGCGACATCAATGCCCAGAACCTGCGCATGAGCCAGGGCGCCAATACGCAGCAGGACGTGGAGCGGCACGCGGATGGGTGGATCCGGGTGCACCAGCAACTCTTTGACGGCTGGATTGCCGAGGCGCGGGCTGCTGCGAGGTAGCACGGCAGCCCTGGGACGGCGGCTGAGATAATCCGGGAGCGTTTTCCCGTGTTACCCACTACAAAAAGCCCCCCACCATGACGACCACGATCCAGCAGGCCGACCTGATCGAATCGATCAGCGCCGCGCTGCAGTACATCAGCTACTACCACCCCGCCGACTACATCGCCCACTTGGCCCGCGCCTACGAGCGCGAACAGAGCCCCGCTGCCAAGGACGCCATCGCGCAGATCCTCACCAACAGCAAGATGAGCGCCACGGGCCATCGCCCGATCTGCCAGGACACCGGCATCGTCAACGTGTTCCTCAAGGTGGGCATGGACGTGCGCTGGGGCGGCTTCACCGGCAGCCTGGACGACGCCATCAACGAAGGCGTGCGCCGCGGCTACAACCACCCCGACAACACGCTGCGCGCCTCGGTCGTGGCCGATCCGCAGTTCGACCGCAAGAACACCAAGGACAACACGCCCGCGGTGATCTTCACCGAGATCGTTCCGGGCAACACCGTCGAAGTGACGGTCGCGGCCAAGGGCGGCGGCAGCGAGAACAAGAGCAAGCTCGTGATGCTGAACCCCGGCGACAGCGTGGTCGACTGGGTGCTCAAGACCGTGCCCACCATGGGCGCCGGCTGGTGCCCGCCGGGCATGCTGGGCATCGGCATCGGCGGCACCGCCGAGAAGGCCGCGCTCATGGCCAAGGAAAGCCTGATGGACGACCTGGACATGCACGAGCTGCAGGCCAAGAAGGCTTCGGGCGCCGAGCTCAGCAAGGTCGAGGCGCTGCGCATCGAGCTGTACGAGAAGGTCAATGCGCTCGGTATCGGCGCGCAGGGCCTGGGCGGCCTGGCCACCGTGCTGGACATCAAAATCAAGATGTACCCGACCCACGCGGCGAGCAAGCCCGTGGCGATGATCCCCAACTGCGCGGCCACCCGCCATGCGCACTTCGTGATGGACGGCAGCGGCGCTGTCTACCTCGATCCGCCATCGCTGGACCTGTGGCCCGACGTGAACTGGGCGCCCGACGAAAAGAAGAGCAAGCGCGTGAATCTCGACAAGCTCACGCCCGCCGAAGTGGCGAGCTGGAAGCCGGGCGACACGCTGCTCCTGAACGGCAAGATGCTCACGGGCCGCGACGCCGCGCACAAGCGCATCCAGGACATGCTGGCCAAGGGCGAGAAGCTGCCGGTGGACTTCACCAACCGCGTCATCTATTACGTCGGCCCGGTCGATCCGGTCGGTGACGAGGCCGTGGGCCCCGCCGGCCCGACCACCGCCACGCGCATGGACGGCTTCACCGAAATGATGCTGGCCCAGACCGGCCTGATCGCGATGATCGGCAAGGCCGAGCGCGGCCCGGTCGCCATCGAGGCGATCAAGAAGCACAAGAGCGCCTACCTCATGGCCGTGGGCGGCGCCGCCTACCTGGTGAGCAAGGCGATCAAGACCGCCAAGGTGGTCGGCTTCGAGGACCTGGGCATGGAAGCCATCTATGAATTCGACGTGGTCGACATGCCCGTGACGGTGGCGGTCGATGCGGGCGGCACCAGCGCGCACATCACCGGCCCAGCCGAGTGGCAGAAGCGCATCGCCAGCGGCGAGTTCAAGACCATCATGATGGAAGAGGCCTGAGCCCTTGAAACCGGTCGGCGTGTTCGACAGCGGCGTGGGCGGGCTCAGCGTTCTCGCCGCGTTGCGCGCCGAACTGCCGCACGAGCGCTTCGTGTATTTTGCCGACACGGCGTTCGCGCCGTATGGCGAGCGCGGCGATGACTATGTGATCGAGCGCTCGCGCAAGGTGACCGAACAACTGATCGCCGAGCACGGCATCGGGGCGCTGGTGGTGGCCTGCAACACGGCCACGACAGCGGCGATCCATCTGCTGCGCGCCGAGCATCCGGCGCTGCCCATCGTGGGCCTGGAGCCGGCGCTCAAGCCCGCTGTGGCGACGAGCCGCACCGGCCACATCTCGGTGATGGCCACGCGCGGGACGCTGGCCAGCGCCAAGTACGCGGCCCTGCGCGATTCGTTTGCCGGCTCGGCCACGGTTCGCGCCGTCCCCTGCGACGGGCTCGTGAAAGCCATCGAGGGCCTCGACACCGAGGCCATCGCGACGCTCTGCGCACGCTATATGGCGGAGGCCGGTCCTTTTGGCGATGCGGCCGGCGAAGTCGACACGGTCGTGCTCGGCTGCACGCACTACCCGCTCGTCAAAGACCAGTTGCAACGTCACGCACCGGCCACGCTGCGCTTCATCGACACCGGCGCGCCGGTCGCGCAGCAGACGCGGCGCGTACTGACAGCCGCCGGCCGCCTCTCGGGCGGCGAAGGCGGGCTGATTCTCCAGAGCAGCGGTGACCAGTCCGTGCTCGAAGTGGCCGCCGCACGCTGGCTGCAAATCTCGCCGCAAGGTACAACGGCGACCTCCGCCTGAAATCATCGCCGTCATGCGTCTCTTCCTGCGCCACGCCCTGCTCCTGCTGTGCCTTTCTGCCGCAGGCTTGAGCCACGCCGCCTGCGAGAGCGGCCTCGCCGAGCGCATGCACGCCAAGCTCTACCCCAAGCGCCCGCTCGACGAGCGGCTCGCGGCCTGCAAGGTGTGGCCGGCGTTCCCCGGCCGCAGCATCGTGGTGCTGCCGATGCCGCGCGAAACCACCGACAAGGGCGCCAAGGTCTTCGACCTCGAGGTGCTGCTGATCCAGCGGCCCGACAACGGCAACACCGAGCGAGACACCGTCATCGGCCGCCTCCTGCAGCCCGAGGCGCTCGACGAGGACGCCACCACCGCGATCCAGGACATCCGCATCGACACCTCGCGCTACGTGCTCGCCTCCGACGCACGCGCCTTCGGCGTGCGCGTGCGCTATCGCGGCAGCAGCGCGCCGTCGAGCCCGCTGGCCAGCGAGACGGTGCGCCTCTATGTGCAGCACGGCAGCAAGCTGCGCGAGGTGCTGCAGGAGATCGAGCTCGACCACGACAACGGCGGATGGGATTCGACCTGCACCGGCCATTTCGAGAAGCTGCGCACCATGCTCTCGGTGGGCAAGTCGACGAGCAATGGCTTTGCCGACCTGCAGCTCTCGCGCACCCTCGTTCAGAGCCATGCGCAGGAGCAGGAAGACCAGGGCTGCATCGAGAAGACGCTGCCCGCGAAGTTCAGCACGGTGACGCTGCGCTACGACGGCGAGCGGTTCAAGGTGCCGAAGTCGCTGCTGCAGCAATCGCCCTGACGGGCGGCTGAACGGCGGCGCATTTTCACGGCACCGTCACACGAAAGTACCAGCATGTGCGGTTTGTCCAGAACAACAACCGCGCACCATGAACTCTGTCTCCGCCTCCCGCATTCCCTTCAAGCCCATGCTGCTCGCCAGTGCCTTGTCTGCTGTTCTGCTGGCTGCTTGCGGCGGCGGTAGCGGGGGTGCCGCGAGCTTTCCGATCGTGCCTCCCACGGGGGCCGCGCCGCCAGTGACACAGCCGCCGGCAACGCAGCCGCCAGTGACGCAGCCACCGGTCACGGAACCACCCGCCGCGGAACCGGACCAAGTCATTTCAAAGGCGCAGTTCACGCCCAATGCCGGCACCACCGAGGGCTCGTCGGACGCATCGACCGCCTTCGCACTGCCCGACAACTTCATGCTCGTGGCCGACGACGAGGCCAACGTGCTGCGCGTGTACCCGCGCGCCGGCGGCGCTGCGGTAAAGGAATGGAGCTACGAACTCGAAGGCCCGAAGCTGGGCAAGGAGCTCGACCTCGAAGCCGGCGTGCGCATCGGCGACACGCTGTACCTCACCGGTTCCAACAGCAACAAGAAAGACGGGGGCGATGCGCCCGACCGCTCGCACCTCTTCGCGGTGAAGGTGACCGGCACCGGCGCTGCGACCGCCTTCAGCTATGTCGGCCAGTTCTCGTCGCTCGAGGCTCAACTGGTGGCCTGGGACGCCGCCAACGGCCATGGCCTGGGCGCCAACCACTTCGGTTTTGCCGTCTCGGCCGGCGCCGGCATCGTGCCCGAGCGGGTGGATGGCTTCTCGGTCGAGGGCATGACCAGCGCACCAGGCGACAGCGCGTTGTGGCTGGGCTTCCGCGCGCCGCAGACCGGCGCATCGACGCGCGCCAAAGCGCTGATCGTGCCGGTGCAGAACTACGCCGCACTGGTGGGCGGCACGTCCACGCAGGCCGCGTTCGGCGCGCCCATCGAACTGGAACTGGGTGGGCGCGGCATCCGCTCGATCGACAAGGGCACGGACGGCAACTACCTGATCGTCGCTGGTCCGGCGGGTGCTGCTAGCGCGGACGTGGACCGCAACTTCGGGCTGTTCTCGTGGAACGGCAATCCGGGCACGGCGCCTGTCGAGCTGTCGAACGACCTGGACAAGCTGCGCCTGAGTACCGGCGGCAGCTTCGAGTCGACGGTCGAAGTGCCGGGGCCGGTGACGGCGGGCACGCAGGTGCAACTGCTGCTGGACAACGGCGACACGGTCTGGCCGGGACAGAAAGACGCTTCGAAGGACCTCCCGCCAGCGGACCAGAAGTTCGAAGGCTTCGTCGTGCGCCTGGGCCAACCGTGGGTCGACACCGCCGGCCCGGTGCTGCGCAGCGCCTCGCCCAAGGCCTCGGACGGCAGCGTCGGCGCGAATGCGAAGCTGACCCTGAGCTTCAACGAAGGCGTGCGCCTGGGCGCCGGCAGCATCGTGCTGCACAAGGCCGACGGCAGCGTGGTCGAGACCTTCTCGGCCGGTAGCCCGGCCGCGCGCCTGCAAGCCGCCTTCAACGTGATCACGCTGACACCGAGCCAGCCGCTGGCCCCCTCGACCGGCTACTACGTGACCGTCGACGCCAACGCGATCACCGATGCCAAGGGCAACGCCTACGCTGGCATCGCCGACGCGACCACGATGCGCTTCACCACCAGCGCACCGCCCGCGCTGGCGGCCGGCGACATCCTCTTCATGGGCGCGAACGCCGACAAGACCGACGCGTTCGCCTTCGTGCTGCTCAAGCCGATGGACGCGGGCACGCGCATCGTTTTCACCGACCGCGACCGCACCGCCGCCGACTTCGACACCATCACCAACGAGAGCGCTTTCGTCTGGACCGCCGACCGCAGCCTGCCGGTGGGCACCATCGTGACCATCCAGCCGGACGTGGCCAAGAACACGAACCCGATCGCGAACATCGGCACCGTGCAGGGCGCGGGCGGTGGCATCAGCGGCAGCTACGAGACGGTGTATGCCTTCGTGGGCGGCACCATCGCCGGCCTGGGCGACGGCGCTGCCGGCACGATCAGCGGCGTGGGGACCTACCTGGCCAGCATCACGCTGGGGCCAGTGCCCACTGCAGACGCCATTCCAGCCACGCTGACGACCGCGGGCGCCGCGATCAGCTTCCCCACGCAGTTCGACGTGCTCTACAACGGCCCGATGCTGCCGGCCTCGCCGACGCCAACCGACATCGCGAACTTTGCGGCGAGCGTGAAGAACATGGCCAACTGGAAATTCCAGAGCAAGGCCGGCTGGCCGCTGACGAACAACAGCCTGTTCTGACGGCTCATTTGCGCAGCGCGGCCTCGCGGCCGCGCCGCATGTCGATCGGCAGCAGCAACAGCAACCCCGCCACGAACAGCACCGCGGTCGAGAGGATCGCGATGCGCTGGTTGCCGCCCGTGGCCCAGGTGATCGCGCCGAAGCTCAGCGGGCCGATGATGCTGGCCAGCCGGGTCGCGAAAGTCCAGAGCCCGAAGAACTCCGCCAGTTGCTGCGGCGGCGCGAGGTAGCCGGTCATCGCGCGGCCGGCGGACTGGCTCGAGCCCATCGCGAGCCCTGCGATGGCAGCGGCCCACCAGAAACCGCCTTTGGTGGTCACCACGGCGGCAATCACGCAGACCGCGACCCACGCCACCAGCGTGACCGCCAGCGAGACCTTGTGGCCGATGCGGTCTTGGATGTAGCCGAACGAGAAAGCGCCGACGGCTGCGGCGACGTTGAGCACGAAGATCAGCACCATCGTCTCGCTCGCCACGAAGCCGATCACCTGCTCGGCGTAGATCGCCGCAAGCGTGATGGCGACCGCCACGCCGCCCTGGTAGCAGACGGTGCAGACCAGCAGCCACATGAAGTCGCGATAGGCGCGTGCCCGCTTGTAGGTGGCCCGCAATTGCTGCCACGCGCCAAGTTCGCCGCGCGCGGTTTTCGGCTGTGCACGCTCGGGCAAGAGCGCGAAGGTGGCGCAGGCCGCACCGCCGTAGATGGCGGCCGTGATCAGCATCGTGACCGGCACGAAATGCGAAGCCGGCAATCCCCTCGCCTGCGACCACAGCACGTAGGCCAGGCAGATGCCGAGCGTGAGCATGCCGCCGACATAACCGAAGCTCCAGCCCCATCCGCTCACCTTGCCCATGCCTTCGGGCGTTGCCAGCTCAGGCAGGAAGGCGCCCGTGAGGGACTCGCCGTAGGAATAGAAAGCGTTCGAGATGATCACCAGCAACATGGCCAGTGCGACACCGCCCGAGGCGCCCGCAAAGCGCGGCGTGAGCGCCAGTGCGGCCGTGGCCAGCACGCAGCCGGTGGTGGCAACGACCAGCACCCGCTTCTTGGCACCGCGCAGATCGGCCCAGGCGCCGATGGCGGGCATCGTGAGCATCACGATGGCGTAGGAGATGCTGAGTGCGGCGGTCCACGCAAAGGCGGCCCAAGGCGCGCCCTTGGCGATGCCGCCCACGAAGTAGGCGGCGAACACGGCGGTGATGACGACCGTCGTGTAGCCCGAGTTGGCGAAGTCGTACATCGCCCAACCGAAGACCTCGCGCTTGCGCACGCCGGAGCGCAGCGCGGAGGCGGGAAACAGGGCCATGCGGCCTTGCGTTGGGCGAGTGGTTGCGGGTTGCTAGTGCAGGTGACGCGGACGGCGACCGCCGCCGTGGCCACCGCCGCTTCCGCCGCTGCCCGGACCACCCGTGCCGCGCGGACGCTTGCCGATTTCAAGCGAGTTCACGAGGGCGTCGAAGCGGTCGCTGAAGAGACGATCGATCTCGGAGACCACGCCACCCAGTTCGGCGCCGTCGAAATGGCGCTCCATGAGGTTGACGACGTCTTCCACCAGCAGATCGCGCTGCACCTGCATGATCGCGGCCGGGTTGGGACCGACGAACAGCATCAGGAAATCGTCGCGGGATTCTTCGTCCGGGTCGCCCTCTTCCTCGTCGAAGTCGGTGTCATAGAAGGTGACTTCGATCGCGGCGCCGCGGTCCGACAGTTCGTTCAGGCCCATGCACATCTCGTCGAGTGCCTGGCGGAAGTCTTCGTCGCCGGGGACGGTCCAGCAGATCTGCAGCGTGTGATCCTTCTGCTCGAAGCGGATGCCGGGTTCTTCTTCGTAAGTGCTGGTGGCGCCATCGGCCAGCGACTTGGCGCCTGCATATTTCCAGAGCGGCTTGAGCGCTTCCTGAATCTGCTCGAAGCTCACGTCCGAACGCAATGGCACGTCGCCATGCACATGGATCTCAAATGGAGCGTTGTAGCGAGGCATCGAATGCTCCTTTTTTAAGTTTGGTACCCGGAACGGGGGTCGAACCCGTATGCCCCGATCAAGGAAGCGGCGGATTTTAAGTCCGATGTGTCTACCAATTTCACCATCCGGGCGTCAGGTTGGACATCGACGATAACCCAAACGAAACAAGCCCCGGCAACGATGGTTGGCGGGGCTTGTTTGTCGGATCGAATCGTGTCTAACGAGAAGGTGGAGGCGCGACCCGGAGTCGAACCGGGCTAGACGGATTTGCAATCCGTTGCATAACCGCTTTGCTATCGCGCCACGCAGAAAAACGAAATCGAACTTGCGAAAAAAAGGGAAGCATTTGCTTCCCTTTTTCAAAACTGGAGCGGGAAAAGAGTCTCGAACTCTCGACCTCAACCTTGGCAAGGTTGCGCTCTACCAACTGAGCTATTCCCGCGTTTCGAGCCTCGAATTATATACCAGTTTTTCGAGGCCTGGCAAATTCGCGCCTTCAATGTTTGATCGAACCCTCGGCGGCCGGGGTGCCCGCGCGCTGCTTGGCCAACTCGGCCACGGCAGCGGCCGAAGCAGCCACCTCTTCGTCGGACAGCGGCTCCGGCATCTTCTCGAGCGCGATCTCGAGAACCTTGTCGATCCACTTCACGGGCACGATCTCGAGGCCGTTCTTCACGTTCTCGGGAATGTCCTGCAGGTCCTTGGCGTTCTCTTCGGGGATCAGCACGGTCTTGATGCCACCGCGCAATGCGGCCAGCAGCTTTTCCTTCAGTCCACCGATGGCCGTGACCTCGCCGCGCAGCGTGATTTCACCGGTCATCGCAACGTCGCTGCGCACGGGAATGCCCGTGAGCGCCGACACGAAGGCCGTCGTCATCGCCGCGCCCGCGCTCGGGCCGTCCTTGGGCGTCGCGCCATCGGGCACGTGGATGTGGATGTCGCGCTTCTCGAACATCTCGTCCTTGATGCCCAGGCGGCGCGAGCGGCTGCGCACCACCGTGCGTGCGGCCTCCACCGATTCCTTCATCACGTCACCCAGCGAACCCGTGCGGCTGATCACGCCCTTGCCGGGCATGGTGACCGCCTCGATCGTCAGCAGATCACCGCCGACTTCGGTCCACGCGAGACCCACCACCTGGCCGACCTGGTTCTGCTTCTCTGCGAGGCCGAAGCTGTACTTGCGCACGCCGAGGAACTCGTTGAGATTCGATCCATCGACCGTCACCTTCGGCGTGAGCTGCTTCAGCAGCAGGCCCTTCACCACCTTGCGGCAGATCTTCGAGAGCTCGCGTTCCAGCGAACGCACCCCGGCTTCACGCGTGTAGTAGCGCACGATGTCGCGCACGGCCTCTTCGGTGACCGCAAGCTCTTCGTCCTTCACGCCGTTGTTCTTCATCTGCTTGGGCAGCAGGTACTTGATCGCGATGTTGGTCTTCTCGTCCTCGGTGTAGCCCGAGAGGCGGATGACTTCCATGCGGTCCAGCAGCGCCGGCGGAATGTTCATCGAGTTCGAGGTGGCGACGAACATCACGTCGCTCAGGTCGAAGTCGACTTCCACGTAGTGGTCGCCGAAGGTGTGGTTCTGCTCGGGGTCGAGCACTTCGAGCAGCGCGCTCGACGGGTCGCCGCGGAAGTCCGTGCCCAGCTTGTCGATTTCGTCCAGCAGGAACAATGGATTGCGCGTGCCGATCTTGCTCAGCCCCTGCAGCACCTTGCCCGGCAGCGCGCCGATGTAGGTGCGGCGATGGCCGCGGATCTCGGCTTCGTCGCGCATGCCGCCCAGGGCCATGCGTGTGTACTTGCGGCCGGTCGCCTTGGCGATCGACTGCCCCAACGAAGTCTTGCCGACGCCCGGTGGGCCCACGAGGCACAGGATCGGCGCCTTCACCTTGTCGACACGCTGCTGCACCGCGAGATATTCAAGGATGCGGTCCTTGACCTTCTCGAGGCCGTAGTGGTCGGCATTGAGCACCGCCTCGGCATTGGCCAGGTCATGCTTGATCTTGGTCTTCTTGCTCCACGGCAGGCCGATGAGCACGTCGATGTAGTTGCGCACCACGGTGGCCTCGGCCGACATGGGCGACATCAGCTTGAGCTTCTTGAGTTCGCCTTCGGCCTTCTTCAAGCCTTCCTTGGACATCTTGGCGAGCTTGATCTTCTTCTCGATCTCCTCGATGTCCGCGCCCTCTTCGCCTTCGCCGAGCTCCTTCTGGATGGCCTTGACCTGCTCGTTCAAGTAGAAGTCGCGCTGGTTCTTCTCCATCTGACGCTTCACGCGGCCGCGGATCTTCTTGTCGACGTTGAGGATGTCGACCTCGCGCTCAAGCTGGCCGAACAGGTTTTCCAGGCGCGCCTTGACGTCGTCCAGGTCGAGCACGGCCTGCTTGTTATCGAGCTTGAGCGGCAGGTGGGCGGCGATGGTGTCGGCCAGGCGGCCGGCGTCGTCGATGCTCGAGATCGAGGTCAGGATCTCGGGCGGGATCTTCTTGTTCAGCTTGACGTACTGGTCGAACTGCTGCATCACCGCGCGGCGCAGGGCCTCGACCTCGGTGCACTTCTCGCCGCCTTCGGTGGCCTCGACAGGCGTCACGTTGGCCGTGAAGTGCGTCTCGCCGTCATCGATGCGGTTCACGCGTGCGCGCTGCTGGCCTTCGACCAGCACTTTCACCGTGCCGTCGGGCAGCTTGAGCATCTGCAGGATGGTCGAGACGCAGCCGACCTCGAACATGTCCTCGACCGAGGGCTCGTCCTTGGCGGCGGCCTTCTGGGCCACCAGCATGATGCGGCGCTCGGCCTCCATGGCCAGTTCGAGCGCCTTGATGCTCTTGGGGCGACCCACGAAGAGCGGGATCACCATGTGGGGAAACACCACGACGTCGCGCAGCGGCAGCAGCGGCAGGTCGAGTGCTTCGGGAGGCAGGGGGGTATGACCAGACATGCGAAATCCTTTACGCCTTCTTCGCTGCTTCGCGGTAGACGAGCAGCGGTGGCTTGTTTTCGTCGATGGTCGATTCCTCGACCACCACCTTGTCGACATTGGTCGCGTTCGGCAATTCGAACATGGTGTCGATCAGCGACTGTTCAAGGATCGAACGCAGGCCCCGTGCACCCGTCTTGCGGGCCAGCGCCTTGCGTGCAATGGCCTTGAGCGCCGCCGGGCGAATCTCGAGGTCCACGCCTTCCATTTGAAGGAGCTTGGTGAACTGCTTGACCACCGCGTTCTTCGGCTCGGTCAGGATCTGGACCAGCGCATCCTCGGAGAGTTCCGCGAGCGATGCGACCACGGGCATTCGGCCCACGAGTTCGGGGATCAGGCCGAACTTGATCAGGTCTTCGGGTTCGACTTCGCGAAACACCTCGGTGATGCTGCGCTGCGCCTTGCTCTTGACCGTCGCGCCGAAGCCGATACCCGAGGCCTCGGTGCGGTTTTCGATGACCTTCTCCAGGCCCGCGAACGCACCACCGCAGATGAACAGGATGTTGGTCGTGTCGATCTGCAAGAAGTCCTGGTTCGGGTGCTTGCGCCCGCCCTGGGGCGGCACGCTGGCCATTGTGCCTTCGATGAGCTTGAGCAAGGCCTGCTGCACGCCCTCGCCCGACACGTCGCGCGTGATCGAGGGGTTGTCGGACTTGCGCGAGATCTTGTCGATTTCGTCGATGTAGACGATGCCGCGCTGGGCACGCTCGACTTCGTAGTTGCAGCTCTGCAGCAGCTTCTGGATGATGTTCTCGACGTCTTCGCCCACGTAGCCGGCTTCGGTCAGCGTGGTGGCGTCGGCCATTACAAAGGGCACGTCGAGCATGCGCGCGAGCGTCTGCGCGAGCAGCGTCTTGCCCGAGCCTGTGGGGCCGATCAAGAGGATGTTGCTCTTGCTGAGCTCGACGTCGTCGCCCTTGGCCTTTTCCTTGTGGCGCAGGCGCTTGTAGTGGTTGTAGACCGCCACCGACAGCATGCGCTTGGCCGGCTCCTGGCCGATCACGTAGTTGTCGAGGTTGGTCTTGATCTCCAGCGGCGTGGGCAGGTCGCTGCGCGCTTCG
Organism: Variovorax paradoxus EPS; assembly: GCF_000184745.1. Classification (NCBI taxonomy): domain Bacteria; kingdom Pseudomonadati; phylum Pseudomonadota; class Betaproteobacteria; order Burkholderiales; family Comamonadaceae; genus Variovorax; species Variovorax paradoxus. The sequence goes on from NC_014931.1 coordinate 3,688,388, forward strand.
CGCGCCTCTTCACCGGCCGGCAGCTCGTCGCGAATGATTTCGTTGCAGAGATCGATGCACTCGTCGCAGATGAAGACCGAAGGGCCCGCGATCAGCTTCTTGACCTCATGCTGGCTCTTGCCGCAGAACGAGCAATAAAGCGTTTTTTCGCTGGAGGAGCCTTTTTTTTCGGCCATGGACAGATGCCTCGTTACAGGGGTATGGACAATGATAACTAAACAAAAACGGCGTTTCCCGTGTGGAAAACGCCGTTTTTTGCCTTTTGCGCCACAGGGCGCCGGGCAGTTTTAACCGCGCTTGGCAACGACCTGGTCGACCAGACCGTAGTCCTTGGCCTCATCGGCCGTGAGGAAGTAGTCGCGCTCGGTGTCGGTCTTGACCTTTTCCAGCGGCTGGCCGGTGCGCTCGGCCAGGATGCGATTCATCTGGTCCTTGGTGCGCAGGATGTCGCGCGCATGGATCTCGATGTCGGTCGCCTGGCCGCGTGCGCCGCCGAGCACCTGGTGGATCATGACCTTCGAGTTGGGCAGCGAGAAACGCTTGCCCTTCTCGCCGGCCGCCAGCAGGAAGGCGCCCATGCTGGCCGCGAAGCCCAGGCACATGGTCGACACGTCGGGCTTGATGAACTGCATGGTGTCGTAGATCGCCATGCCGGCGCTCACGCTGCCGCCCGGGGAGTTGATGTAGAAGGAAATGTCCTTCTCCGGGTTCTCGCTCTCCAGGAACAGCAGCTGGGCCACCACGAGGTTGGCGGTCTGGTCGTTGACCTCGCCCACCAGGAACACGATGCGTTCCTTCAGGAGGCGCGAATAGATGTCATAGGACCGTTCGCCGCGGCCCGACTGCTCGACGACCATCGGAACCATGCCGAGGCCTTGAATTTCGTTTGCGATCATGAATTAGCTCTCCGGGAAGTGGAATCGTTCGCTGTGTATGAACTGTACGCCTGAGTGAAATGGGGCTCGTGCCGCAAAGCACAAGCCCCATTGGCGTTGCGGTCAGCGACGGGATCAGCCTTGTTGCTGCTGCGCCATCAGTTCGTCGAACGACACCGACTTTTCATTGACCTTGGCCTTGCCGAGCACGAAATCGGTCACGTTGTTCTCGATGACGACGGCTTCGACTTCCGCCAGGCGGTTGTTGTCGCTGAAGTACCAGCGCACCACGTCGGCCGGCTTTTCGTAGCTGGCGGCGAGTTCGTCGATGTGCGCCTTGATCTGCTCGGGCTTGGCTTGCAGCTCGTTGGCACGCACCAGTTCGGCGACCACCAGGCCCAGGCGCACGCGGCGCTCGGCTTGCGGGCGGAACACTTCCTCGGGAATCGGTGCCTTGTCGGCGTCCTTGATGCCGCGTTGCTTGAGTTCGGCGCGGGCGCCTTCGATCATGCGGCTGACTTCCGACTGCACGCTGGCGTTCGGCAGGTCGAGTTCGGCGTTGGCAACCAGCGCGTCCATCACGGCGTTCTTGTTGCGGGCCAGCAGGCGGAACTTCACTTCGCGCTCGAGGTTGCGCTTGATGTCGGCGCGCAGGCCTTCGACCGTGGCTTCGGCGATGCCGAGCGACTTGGCGAGCTGTTCGTTGACTTCAGGCAGGTGCGAGGCTTCGATCTTCTTCACGGTGACCATGAAGTCGGCTTGCTTGCCGGCCACGTCCTTGCCGTGGTAATCGGCCGGGAACGACAGCGGGAAGGTGCGGCTGTCGCCGGACTTCATGCCGCGCACCGCATCTTCGAATTCCTTGAGCATCTGGCCTTCGCCGACCACGAACTGGAAGTCTTCGGCCTTGCCGCCCTGGAAGGGTTCGCCGTCGATCTTGCCTTCGAAGTCGACCGTGACGCGGTCGTCGTCTTGCGCGACGGCGTCTTGCGCGCGCTGGGCGAAGGTGCGGCGTTGCTTGCGCAGGATGTCGAGCGTCTTGTCGATCGCGTCGTCGCCCACTTCGGCCGAGAGCTTCTCGACTTCAGCGCCCGACAGGTCGTTGATCTTGACTTCGGGGAACACTTCGAACACCGCGTCGAAGGCCAGTTCGCCTTCGGGCGACTCTTCCTTCTCGGTGATGCGGGGCTGGCCGGCCACGCGAAGCTTGGCTTCGTTGGCAGCTTGCGAGAAGGCTTCGCCGACCTTGTCGTTCATGACTTCGTAGTGCACCGAGTAGCCATAGCGCTGGGCCACGACATTCATCGGCACCTTGCCGGGGCGAAAGCCGTCCATCTTGACGGTGCGCGCGAGCTTCTTGAGGCGCGAATCGACTTCGTTCTGGATGGTGCCGACCGGCAGGGTCAGCGTGATCTTGCGTTCGAGCTTCTCGAGAGTTTCAACGGTCACGGTCATGATGTCTTCCTTGTGAGGGGTGTGGCTGGTGCGCGGGGCCGGACTCGAACCGGCACGTTCTTGCGAACGTCAGGACCTAAACCTGGTGCGTCTACCAATTTCGCCACCCGCGCGATGCCAATTTTTCAGGTGAATGCAAAAGCGGACGGCCCTGGTGCATCGAATACCGGAGTACCCGCCTGCCCAAAGACCGTCCGCCTGAAATCGGTCAACCGCGCATTTTAAACGCAAGAATGGGGGCCTCCCGGCTATTCACTTCGTGTAATTCGCCACCTCCCGAGGAGGAGGCGCGGACCACCTTGGGGCGGCCCGGCGGCGTCCGCTACCCCGCTTTTGGCTCCCGCTTGACACGGAATGCGGCGGCGTACATTGCCGGCAGCGCCAGCAGGGTCAATACCGTCGCCACGATCAGCCCGCCCATGATGGCCACGGCCATCGGTCCCCAGAACACGCTGCGCGAGAGCGGAATCATCGCCAGCACCGCGGCCGCCGCCGTCAGCACGATGGGGCGCAAACGCCGCACGGCCGATTCGACGATCGCGTCCCAAGCCGGCACGCCCTCCTTGCGGTCGCTTTCAATCTGGTCGATCAGGATCACCGCGTTGCGCTGGATCATGCCCATCAGTGCGATCACGCCCAGCAGCGCCACGAAACCGAACGGCCGGTTCAGCAGCAGCAATGCACCGGCGACGCCCGCAATGCCCATCGGCCCGGTGATGAACACCAGCAGCGAGCGGCTGAAGCTGTGCAACTGCAGCATCAGCAGCGTGAACACCAGGAACAGCATGATCGGCACGCCCGCCACGATGGAGGCCGAGCCCTTGCTGCTTTCCTCGACCGCGCCCGCCACTTCGATGCGGTAGGCGCCCTGCCCCGCCGCCAGCCAGCCGGCTTCGAGCTGGCGAAGCTTGGGCAGCAGTTCGGCGGTCACGGTCGCACCCTGTAGGCCTTCGCTCACATCGCCCTGCACGGTGATCGCGTAGTCGCGGTTCTCGCGCCACATCACGCCCGGCTCCCAGGTAAACACCGGCCTTGCGATCTGCGTGAGCGGGATCGAGCGGCCCGACGTCGTCGGAATGTAGGCGTTGCCGATGTCCGAGATGGCTTCCCGCTCATCGGGCGACTGGCGCAGCACGATGTCGATCAGCAAATCGTTCTCGCGGTACTGGCCCACGGTCGTGCCGCTGAACATCGTGCGCGACGCCTGCGCGATGGCCTGGCTCGTCACGCCGAGCGCGCGCGCCTTGGCCTGGTCGATCTCCAGGCGAATCACCTTCACCGACTCGTTCCAGTTGTCGTTTACGCCGCGCATGTTGGCGTTCTCGCGCAGCACCGCCTTCACCTCGTCGGCGTGCGCGCGCAGTTGCGCCGGCTCGGTGCCGATCACGCGGAATTGCACCGGGTACGGCACCGGCGGTCCGTTGGGCAGCAGCTTGACGCGGCCGCGCACCTCGGGGAACTCCTCGGCCAGCAACGCCGGCAAGCGCAGCCGCAGCCGTTCGCGCACCTTCAGGTCCTTGGCGAGCACGATGAGCTGCGACACGTTGGTCTGCGGGAACACCTGGTCCAGCGGCAGATAGAAGCGCGGCACGCCCGAGCCGACCCAGGTGCTCACGGTCTTGACGCCCTCTTCCTTCATCACGCGCTGCTCGACGCGCTTGGCCACCTCTTCGTTGGCCGCGAACGAGGTGCCTTCTGGGAACCAGATGTCCACCATGATCTCGGGCCGGCTCGAATCGGGGAAGAACTGCTGCTGCACCTTGCCCATGCCGAAGATGCCGAGCGCGAACACCAGCACCGTCGCGCCGATGGTGAGCCACCGGTGCTGCACGCACCAGTCCACCGCGTGGCGAAAGCCGTTGTAGAACGGGGTGTCGAAGAGCTCGTGCGGTCCTTCGACAAGCTCAGGATGACCGGATGAAGCGTGCGGCTTCACCTTGAGCAGCAGCGTGCCCAGGTACGGCACGAAGTACACCGAGACGATCCACGACAGCACCAGCGCAATCACCGTCACCGCGAAGATCGCGAAGGTGTATTCGCCCGTCACCGACTTCGCCAGGCCGATCGGCAGGAAACCGGCCGCCGTGATGAGCGTGCCCGTGAGCATCGGCTTGGCCGTCACGTCGTACGCATAGGTGGCGGCGCGGGCCTTGTCATAGCCCTCTTCCATCTTCCGCACCATCATCTCGACCGCGATGATCGCGTCGTCCACGAGAAGGCCGAGCGCGATGATCAGCGACCCCAGCGATATCTTGTGCAGCCCGATGCCGAAGTAGTTCATCGCGAGGAAGGTCACCGCCAGCACCAGCGGAATGGTGATCGCCACCACCAGCCCCGGCCGCATGTCGATGTACCAGCCGAAGCGCCCACCCTTGTGCAGGCCGAGCGCGATGATGCTCACCGCCAGCACGATGGCCACGGCCTCGATCAGCACGCCGACGAATTCGTTCACCGAGCTGGCCACCGACACCGGCTGGTCCTGCACCTGCGCAAGCTTCACGCCGAGCGGCAGGCGCTGGTCGATCTGCGCGGTCGCGACCTTCAGCGCCTTGCCCAGCGCAATGATGTCGCCGCCCTTGGCCATGGAGACGCCCAGGGCAATCACTTCCTTGCCCTGGTGGTGCACCTTGACGGCCGGCGGATCGATGTAGCCGCGATGGATTTCGGCGATGTCGCCCAGCTTCAGCTGGTTGCCCGAGGTGCCGCGGATCGGCATGTCGCGCAGCTGGTCGACGCTGGTGAACTGGCCCGCCACGCGTACCTGCACCACATCGAGCGGCGACTGGATCGTGCCGGCGCTTTCCACCGCGTTCTGCGAACCGAGTTGCGCAAGCACCGCGTTGAAGTCGAGCCCCAGCTGCGCCAGGCGCTTCTGCGAGATCTCGATGTAGACCTTCTCGTCCTGCACGCCGAACTGATCGACCTTGGCCACGTCCTTCACGCGCAGCAACTGCTGGCGGGTTTCGTCGGCCAGCGTCTTGAGCTCGGCATAGCTGAAGCCTTCGCTCTCCAGCGCATAGATCACGCCATAGACGTCGCCGAAATCGTCATTGAAGAACGGCCCCTGCACGCCGGGCGGCAGCGTGTTGCGCATGTCGCCGATCTTCTTGCGCACCGTGTACCAGACGTTGACCACGTCCGCGGCCTTCGAGGAATCCTTGATCTGGAAAATGATCTGCGACTCGCCCGGCTTCGAATAGCTGCGGATCTTGTCGGCGTACGGTGCCTCCTGCAGCGTGCGTTCGAGCTTGTCGGTGACCTGCTCGGCCACCTGCTGTGCGGTGGCGCCCGGCCAGTAGGTGCGCACGACCATCGCGCGAAAGGTGAACGGCGGGTCTTCGTCCTGCCCGAGCTGGAAGTACGCGAAGGTACCCAGCACCATCAGCACGACCATCAGGTAGCGCGTGAGGGGCGCGTGGTCCAGCGCCCACTTGGAGAGGTTGAAGCCGGCAGACTTGGCGGCAGGCTTGTCGACCGGTTTGTCGGTGGTGTTCGCTGCGCCTTCCGTCATTTGGCGGCACCTGCAGCGATCTCCTTCTTGGTTGCGGCGACCGGCTCGACGGCCTGCACGACGTCCTTCGCATTGGCGGCGGCCGCAGCCGCCTCCTTGGACTGGTAGATGGTGACCTTCTGCCCCGGCGAGAGCACATGCACGCCCGCGGCCACGACCATCATTCCCGGCGAGAGCCCGCCGCCGATAACGGCTTCGTTGCCGTCGGCGGTGGCGACCTGCACGGGCTGCGAGCGCACCGTCATCGTCGATTTGTCGAGCACCCAGACCGCCGAGCCCTTTCCTTCCTGTCGCAATGCGCTGGTCGGCAGTTTGATCACGGCGGTGTTGGCGTGGGCCAGCGCCTGCGGGCGCGCGTAGACGGTGGCGCCCAGCGGGGGCGACGTGGCCGCATCGATCGCGACCTTGACCGAATAGGTGCGGGTGACTGCGTCGGCACTGGCCGCCACTTCACGCACCTGGCCCTGCAATTCATTGCCGCCGGACCAGCCGCGCACGGTGACCGGCGAGCCGGGCTTGATCGCCTGGGCGCGGTCTTCGGGCACCGCGAACACCACGTCGCGCGCGCCGTCCTGCGCAATGCGCACGACCGGCGTGCCGGCCTGCACCACCTGGCCCGGCTCGGCCTCGATGGCGGTGATGACGCCCGCCACATCGGCGACCAGCGTCGTGTAATTTGCTTGATTGCCTTGGGAAGCAAGCTGGGCCTGTGCCTGCTCGAGTTGCGCCTGCGCCGCCTTCCAGGTCGTTTCGCGGCGCTCCAGTTCAGCGCCGCTGATGAAGTTCTGCTCGCGCAGTTCGCGGTAGCGCTTCAGGTCGGCGGCGGCAAGGTCGCGGTTGGTGAGCGCGGCCGCCTGCTGGGCGCGGGCGGCGTCTGCGGCGAGCTTGTAGTCCTGTGGATCGAGTTGCGCCAGCACTTGGCCGGCCTGCACGTGCTGGCCGAGATCGGCCTGGCGCTTGGTGATCTTGCCGGCCACGCGGAACCCGAGGCGCGATTCGACGCGGGCGCGGACCTCGGCCGAGAACTCGGGCTGGGCGTCGAAGTCGCTGGTGCCGACGGTCACCAGCTTCACCGCTCGCACGGGCTCCTCGGCGGCCGGCTTAGGCGAACAGCCGGCCAGGATGAGGGAGGGAATCAGCAGCCACAAGGCGCTGCGCACACGGGGAAAAGCAGTGGAGGCGGTCATGAGACACCCAAGAAAGTACGAACCCGGGCCTTTAATGACCCACTGGTTAGTAATCTAGGGTAAACGTTAAATACTGTCAATGACCCGCGGGTCAGTTGACTGCGGAATCTAGGTCCGCTGGCCCATCTCCACCAGCCGGTTGTCAGGCAATTCGAAGTAGTCCGACGCCCTCCCCGCATTGCGCTGCAGCCAGCCGAACAGCACCCGGCGCACCGGATTCATGCCCGGCAGGTTCTCCTCGCCCACCGAGGCGCGCGAGACGAAATACGAGGTCTTCATCGAATCGATCGCCAGCGTCTTCTGGTAGGCCAGGATGCGGATGAATTCGGGCACATCGGGCCGCTCCATGAAGCCGTGGCGCGCGGTGACCACCCAGATGCCCTCCATCAACTGCTCCGCCTCGATGCGGATGCGGGCGTCGACGCGTGGCGTGTCGCAGGGCAGCACGCGCAGCACGATCACCTGGTCGTGCAGCACCTGGTTGTGCTTGAGGTTGTGCAGCAGCGCATGCGGAACCGCCGTGGCATCGGGGTTCAGAAACACCGCGGTGCCGCTCACCCGGTGCGGCATGTGCTGCGCCAGCGATTCGATGAAGGGCCGCAGCGGCAGGCTCTCGGCAGCCGCGGCCTCCAGCCCCAGCCGCCGGCCCTTGGCCCAGGTGGTGAAGAGCACCATCACCACGGCCGCTACTGCCAGCGTGAGCCAGCCCCCGTCGGCCACCTTGAGGCTGTTGGCGATCACGAAAGTCAGGTCGACCACCGCGAAGGCCGCCACGGCCACCACCACCGCCACCCTGTTCCACTTCCACAGGCCCCAGGCGACGATGCCTGCGAGCAGCGTGGTCGTCACCATCGTGATCGACACCGCGATGCCGTACGCCGCCGACAACGCGCCCGAGCTGCGGAAGCCCAGCACCAGCAGCAGCACGCCCACCATCAGCAGCCAGTTCACGGCCGGCACGTAGATCTGCCCGATGGCCGAACCCGAGGTCTGCACCACCCGCATCCGTGGCAGGTAGCCCATGCGCATCGCGTGCGCGGTGAGCGAGAAGGCGCCCGAGATCACCGCCTGCGAGGCGATCACCGTGGCCATGGCCGCCAGCACCACCATCGGCAGCACGCCCCACGAGGGAAAGAGGCGGAAGAACGGGTTGTCGATGGCCGCCGGATTCGCCAGCACCAGCGCCCCCTGCCCGAAATAGTTGAGCACCAGCCCCGGCAGCGCGATGAAGAGCCATGCGAGCCGGATCGGCTTGGCGCCGAAATGCCCCATGTCCGCATAGAGCGCCTCGCCGCCGGTGAACGCCAGGAACACCGCGCCCAGCACCGCGAGCGACTGCGCCCTGTGCTCGATCAGGAAGCCGAAAGCCCTCCGCGGATCGAGCGCCGCCAGCACCTGCGGCTGCTGCACCACCTGCCAGAGCCCGGCAGCAGCCAGCACGAGGAACCACAGCAGCATCACCGGCCCGAAGATCTTGCCGACCACGCCCGTGCCCTTTTTCTGCACCATGAAGAGCGCGATCAGGATGACGACCGTGATCGGGATCACCGCGCGCTGCAGCACCGGCGCCTGCACCTCCAGCCCCTCGACGGCCGAGAGCACCGAGATCGCCGGCGTGATGAGGCTGTCGCCGTAGAACATGGCCGCGCCCACCAGGCCCAGCAGCCCGATCGCGTTCCACACCCAGGGTTTGGTCTTCGGCCCGGCGACCGCGCTGCGCGCCAGCGCCTGCAGCGCGAGGATGCCGCCCTCCCCGTCGTGGTCGGCGCGCAGCACGAACACCACGTACTTCAGCGTCACCACGAACATCAGGCCCCAGAAGATCAGCGACAGCAGCCCCAGCACCGAATCGGGCGAGAACGGCACGCCGTGCTCGGGGTTCATCGTTTCCTTGAAGGCGTAGAGCGGCGAGGTGCCGATGTCGCCGAACACGACGCCGAGCGCCGCGATCATCAATCCGGGCCCTGCCGGATGCCCCGCTCCGCTTTGCGCTGGAATCTGGGCCGTGGAGGCCGGAGCCGATGCGTTCATGGGGCGATCTGTTCGAAGTGGCAACGCACCGAGCATAGGGCCGGGGCATCGTGTCGCGGACAATCGTGGCGTGTCCGCCACTCCCCACCTTGCCGCCCCGCCGGCGCATTACGAAAACTTCCCGGTCGCCTCGTGGCTCTGCCCGCCGCATCTGCGCCCGCCGATTGCCGCGATCTACCACTTCGCGCGCACTGCCGACGACATTGCCGACGAAGGCGACGCCTCGCCCGACCAGCGCCTGGCCGAATTGCGCGCCTACCGGGACGAACTCGCCGCCGCCGCGCAGGGCGAGGCGCTCGCCGGCTCCCGCTGGCCGCACGTCTTCGGCCCGCTGGCCCACAGCATCGCGCAGTACAGCCTGCCCGAAGCGCTGCTGGCCGACCTGCTGAGTGCCTTCATGCAGGACATCGAGAAGACCCGCGATTACGGCACCTATGCCGACCGCGCCGAGCTGCTCGACTACTGCCGTCGCTCGGCCAACCCGGTCGGCCGGCTGCTGCTGCATCTCTATGGCGTGCACGACGCCGAGGCGCTGGCGCAGAGCGACGCCATCTGCAGCGCGCTGCAGCTCATCAACTTCTGGCAGGACCCGAGCGTGGACCTGCCGCGCGGACGCTTCTATTTCCCGCTGACCGACTGTTCCCGCCGCGGCCTCACGCGCGAGCACTTCAAGGTGTTCGAGCCGCTGTCGGCCGCGCCGCCGCCGCAGGAGGCCATCAACCTGGTTTCGGTCGTGTCGTTCTGGGCGCGCGAGCTCATGGAGGAAGGCGCTCCGCTGGTGCACCGCCTGCCGGGCCGCGCCGGATGGGAACTGCGCCTCGTCGTGCAGGGAGGCCTCCGCATCCTCGACAAGATCACCGACCTGGGCTTCGACACCTTCTCCCAGCGCCCCACCATCGGCAAGGCCGACGCGCCCGTCCTGCTCTGGAAAGCGCTGCGGATGCGGAGACAATGGCGCCCCATGAAAGCAGCGCCTCCCCGATGAATCCCGAGCAATACGTGCAAGACAAGGCGGCAGCCTCGGGCAGCAGTTTCTATTACGCCTTCCTGTTTCTGCCCAAGCCCCGGCGCGCCGCGATCACGGCGTTCTATGCCTTCTGTCGCGAGGTCGACGACGTGGTCGACGAGGTCAGCGACCCCGGCGTTGCCGCCACCAAGCTCGCCTGGTGGCGCACCGAGGTCGCCCAGGCCTTCGCGGGCACGCCGCGCCATCCGGTGATGCTGGCGCTGATGCCGCACGCCGCGGCCTACGGCATCGAGGCGCGCCAACTGCTCGAGGTGATCGACGGCTGCCAGATGGACCTGGACCAGACCCGCTATCTCGACTTCCCCGGCCTCGCGCGCTACTGCCACCTCGTGGCCGGCGTGGTGGGCGAAGTCGCGGCGCGCATCTTCGGCCAGACCGATCCGCAGACCACGGCCTATGCCCACAAGCTCGGGCTGGCGCTGCAGCTCACGAACATCCTGCGCGATGTGGGCGAAGACGCCCTGCGTGGCCGCATCTACCTGCCGGTCAACGAACTGCAGCAGTTCGACGTGAAGGCGCACGAGATCCTCAATCGCGTGCACTCGGACCGCTTCGTGGCGCTCATGAAGTTCCAGGCCGAGCGCGCGCATGCCGCCTACGACGAGGCGCTCGCCCTGCTGCCGGTGGCCGACCGTCGCACGCAGAAGCCGGGCCTGATGATGGCCAGCATCTACCGCACGCTGCTGCGCGAGATCGAGCGCGACGACTTCCAGGTGCTGAACCAGCGCGTGAGCCTGACGCCCGTTCGCAAGTTCTGGCTCGCGTGGAAGGTTCAGGCGCTGGGGCGGATCTAGCCGTCGCACCCATGGATCCGTGCCAAGCTCCGTATCGAGATCTGTTCGATGCGCTCTACAAAAGCGCCCCGGCGGAAGATGTCTTTGAGACGCTGCTTCGTCCGTGGCTCGACGCGCACGCGGAAGAACGCGACTGGCTGAATGCGTTCGCGCAGAGATCCTCGCCGGCGCCCATCGTCACCGAGGACTCGTGGCGCCTCTACGCACTGTCGCGCGTCAATCAGGTCTTGCTGCTGGCCTTTCAACGCAATGAGGGCGAAGGCTGGGAAGGCCCGAATCTGAGCCTGCCGGATTACCTGGCATTCATGACCGGCCTGTGTTGCCGCGTGGCCGACGAGACGGACTACTCGCCGTTCTTTCACGAGATTGTCGAAGCCGCTGAAGAGAAGAGACCTCTCTTTTCGCGGCGCAAGGCCCTTGAACTGGCAAGGGTCGATTGGCCCGCGTTGATGCTCGGGACGATGATGTTCTCGCGAGCAGGCGTTGCGGTCAGCTGCGCCCCTGGCGCCCTGCATACTGAGATCGCAACGTCCTCGACTCTCTATTGGCAACGCTGGCGCAAGCACCGTCGCACCTCGGATCTTTCGGATGGCTGGGGCTCCAATTCGCAATGGAGAACGCCCTTTCGTCGCGACTATGTCGTCGGCGAAGAGTTGCTCTTCAACGCGGATGGCAAGCACGACCTGGCTGCGCCCGGATTGCCAGCCTCCGAGTACGACGACCTGACTGTTGCCGAGCGCATCGAGCTGCTCACGCACAGGTGTTTCGTCCGTTGCGAGAAGCCCGACGACGACTTTCATCCCTACGGCGACCGCATCCAACTTCCTCACGGTTTCCAGCAATGAAGAAGCTTGCCGTCATCGGCGCCGGCTGGGCCGGCCTTGCCTGTGCGGTCGAGGCCACGCGGCTCGGTCATTCGGTCACGCTGTTCGAGGCGGCGCCCATGCCGGGCGGACGGGCACGGCGCGTCGATCAAATGCACGGCATGGCGCTGGACAACGGCCAGCACATCCTGATCGGCGCCTACACGGCCACGCTCAAGCTGATGCGCGAAGTCGGCGTCGATGTCGAACAAGCACTGCATCGTCTGCCGCTCTCATTGCGATTCGCCGACGGCGGCGGGCTCAAGCTGCCGCGGCTGCCAGCGCCGCTCGATCTGCTGGCGGGCATCTTCACGGCGCGCGGCTGGACGTGGCGGGACAAGTCTTCGCTGCTGCGCACCGCCATCGGCTGGCGGCTTTCCGGATTCCGCTGCGCGAGCACCACCACGGTCGCCGACCTGTGCGCCGGCCTCTCGCCGCGGGTGATGCAGGAACTGATCGAACCGCTGTGCGTGTCCGCACTCAACACGCCGGTGGCCCAGTCGAGTGGTGAAGTGTTCCTGCGCGTGCTGCGCGATGCGCTCTTCAGCGGCAGCGGCGGCGCCGACCTGCTGCTGCCGCGCGCAGACCTCGGCGCGCTCCTGCCGGATGCAGCGATCGCATGGCTGACGGAGCACGGCGCGACAGTGCGCATCGGCACGCGCGTGCGGGCCATCGCACCTGAAGCCGGGCAATGGCGCGTCGATGACGAAATCTTCGATCAGGTCATCCTGGCTTGTGCCCCCTGGGACGCCGCGCGGCTCGTCCGCGCATCGGGCGTGCCGGCCGAGCGCTGGTGCGAAACCACCGAGGCGCTGCGCTTCGAAGCCATCGCCACGGTCTACGTGCGCGGCGCCTCGAAGTTGGCAGAGCCGATGCTGGCCCTGCGGAGCGATCCGGCCTCGGCGCCCGCACAGTTCGTGTTCGACCGCGGCGAGCTCGGCGGCCCGGAGGGCGTGCTCGCGCTCGTCATCAGCGCCAACGAAGCATCGCGTGAAACGCTCGAAGAACAGGTGATCGCGCAAGCCGCAGCGCAGTTGAATCAGACTTCGCTGGAGATCATCCAGACCGTCGTTGAAAAGCGCGCCACCTTCGCCTGTACACCCGCCCTCGCCCGGCCGCCGATGCGCGTCGCACCCGGCCTGCGGGCCTGCGGCGACTACACCGAAGGCCCCTACCCCGCGACGCTCGAAGGCGCGGTGCTCAGCGGATTGGCGGCAGCGCAGGCATCGACCACCTCATGACCGAACTGCGCTACCTCGACTTCGACTACAGCGAAGACACCGAAGGCCACGGCACCTTCGACGCCATGGCTTCGACTTCGCCGGAGAAATCACCCGAGGTGCATGCCGAGGTCGAGCAGGTGCTCGCCTGGGCCGAAGCCACGTTCCCGGATGCGCGCGGCGCACTGGACGAAGGCGCCCTCTGGGACTATGACCTGCAGGAAACGCGCGAAGACCCGCGCTTCACCACCGTCACCCTCTCGCTCAGCGGCACCGCGGACTTCTGCACCGCGCTGCGCGAGCAATTCGCGCTCGACTGACCGATCAGGCCGCCTTGTTCGGCAGGCGCAGCAGGCTCAAGCCCAACAGCACGAAGGCACCGCCGGACACGCGATTGAAGAGCTTCGAACGGCGCGGATCGGACAGCTGCTTCTTCAGCATCCGCGCGAGCAGCACATAGAACGCATGCGACAGCACCGAGCCCGCGGCGAAGGTGGCCGTGAGCACCGCGAACTGCCCGAGGATCGGCGCATCGTGCGTGAGGAACTGTGGGAACAGCGCCGAGAAGAACAGGATGCCCTTGGGATTGGTGAGCGCCACGGTCACGCCATTGCCGAACAGGCGCCACGCGGCGCGCGGTGCGGCGGGCGCGCCGGTTGCAGCCAAATCGGAGAACACGCTGGCCCGGTTACGCCACTGCTTCACGCCCAGGTAGATCAGGTACGCCGCGCCCGCCACCTTCAGCACCATGAACGCGGACGCCGAGGTCGTCAGCACCACGCCCAGCCCCGCCATCGCGGCGGCCGACACCATGAACAGGCCCACCGCATTGCCGAGCGAACTGATCATCGCGCGTCGCGGCCCCACGGAGATCGAGTTCGACACCGCGAGCAGCACGGCTGGACCGGGGGTGAAAGCGACAAGCAGCGTCACGCCGCAGAAGATGAGCCAGTTGGAGAGATGCACTTTCGGAGTTCCTGCGCGAAAGGTGGACAAGGGACGAGACGGGGAGCGGGAAACTATAGTCCGACGGCTCGCCGCCCGCCCCGGCCGCGCCAATTGCCCCTCACCTCTGGACAAAGAACATGGTCACCTGCTACCTGCGCTACATCGTCGATGCCTACAAGCTCAAGGAATTCGAGCACTACGGCAAGCTCTGGATTCCGCTGGTCGAGAAGTTCGGCGGCAAGCACCACGGCTACTTCCTGCCTTCGGAAGGCGCGAACAATGTCGCGCTGGCGATGTTCAGTTTTCCGAGCCTCGCGGCCTATGAGAAATACCGCGCCGACTCGATGCAGGACCCCGAGTGCCAGGCGGCCTTCAAGTACGCAGAGGACACGCGCTGCATCCTGAGCTACGAGCGCAGCTTCTTCCGGCCAGTCTTCGAATAAGTCTCAGGCGCCGAGCGCCACGCAAAGCGCGTGCAGGTTCGGCACGATCAGCTGCGGTCGCGCGCCATGCACCCAGGGGCGCTCATCGCGCACCAGCCATGCGGCCTGCATGCCGGCGTTGAGCGCGCCGACCACGTCGAGCTCGGCGTCGTCGCCCACATGCAGCACGTCCTTGGGCAAGAGGCCGACAGAGGCCGCGGCGGCGCGGAAGATCGGCGCGTGCGGCTTGCCGCTGCCGAAGGCACGCGCATTGAACGCGGTGCGGAACCAGCGGCCCACGCCGGTCTGGTGGATGTCGGCATTGCCGTTCGACACGGCAACCAATGGATAACGCTCGCTGAGCCACTTGAGCGCGGGCAGCGCATCGTCATAGAGCGTCACGCGCTGGCGCTCGGCGAAGAAGGCGTCGAAGGCGGGATCGGCCAGTGCCGGGTCTTCTCCGGAGCGCTTGAGCGCAGTGCGGATCGACTCGCGGCGCAGCGCGCTCAGGTCGTGCGCGAGGTCCGAACGCTCCTTCTCGGTGGCTTCGCGCAGTTCGCGCAGGATGCCGGGCGTGAGCAGCAGCGAGGCCGTCTTCGGTGCCTCGCGCAGGAGCCATTCCTGCAGCACGGCTTCGGCGCGTTCGATGGTCGGCCAGATGGGCCAGAGGGTGTCGTCGAGGTCGAGCGAGATCGCGGAGATGCGCTGGACATCGAGCGGCGCGGCGTTCGCCGGCGCTGTGGGGGCGGAGGTCATGCCTGAGAATATCGCATGCCTCAAGCCCCGACGAATGCCTCGACCAGCGCGACCACAAACACCAGTTCCTCCAATGACCGCACCGCCGTCCTCTGGTGCAACCTGGGCTCCCCCGACGCCCCCACCGCCGCCGCCGTTCGCCCCTACCTCGCCGACTTTCTGGGCGACCCGCGCGTGGTCGAAATTCCGAAGGTGCTCTGGACACTGATCCTGCACGGCATCATCCTGCGCGTGCGGCCGGCCAAGTCCGCTGCCAAGTACGCGAGCATCTGGATGCCCGAGGGCTCGCCGCTCAAGGTGTGGACGCAGAAGCAGGCGACGCTCCTGGCAGGCTGGCTCGGCGAACGCGGCCACCGCGTGACGGTGCGCGATGCGATGCGCTACGCCAACCCGTCGATCGCATCCCGCCTCGACGCGCTGCAGGCCGAGGGCGCCACCCGTGTGCTGGTGCTGCAGGCCTATCCGCAGTACTCGGCCACGACCACCGCGAGCGTGATCGATGCGGTGAACGACTGGAGCCGGAAGCAACGCCGCATTCCCGAATTCCGCTTCGTGAACCAGTACCACGACGACCCCGCCTACATCGACGCACTCGCCCAGGGCATCGAGCACCACTGGAAAACCGAGGGCCGCGGCGAAGTGCTGCTGATGAGCTTCCACGGCATTCCCGCGCGCAACATCGCGCTCGGCGATCCGTACCAGGCGCAGTGCCTGGAAACCGCGCGCCTGCTTGCGGCGCGGCTGGGCCTTTCCGATGCGCAGCATCGCGTCACCTTCCAGTCGCGCTTCGGCCGCGCCAAGTGGCTCGAGCCCTACACCGAGCCAACGCTGCGCGAACTCGGCGCGAGCGGCATCAAGCGGGTCGACGTGGTGTGCCCTGGCTTCCCGGCCGACTGCCTCGAGACGCTGGAAGAAATCGCCATGGAAGGCCGCGAAGCCTTCCTGCATGCGGGCGGCCAGGCCTTCAGCTACATCCCGTGCCTGAACGACAGCCCGGCATGGATCACCGCGCTCGCTGGCGTCGCCGAACGCAACCTCGCGGGCTGGCCTACCAGGTAACTCAGCTCGCTGCCTTCCGCGCCAACAGCGCCTGGATCGCCGCTTCCATCTCGGCGCATTCACCCTCGCCGAAATGCTGGCGCATCACCTGCCCCTTGGCGTCGACCAGGTAGAACGCCGGCCAGTACTGGTTGTTGTACGCCTTCCAGGTCGTGAAGCCGTTGTCCTGCGCCACGGGGTAGCGGATGTTGAACCGCTCGATCGCGTCCTGCACGTTGCGGGTCGACCGCTCGTAGGCGAACTCCGGCGAGTGCACGCCGACCACGACGAAGCCTTGGTCCTTGTAGGTTTCATACCAGCGCACCACGTGCGGCAAGGTGCGGATGCAGTTGATGCAGGTGTAGGTCCAGAAGTCGACCAGCACCACCTTGCCCGCGAGCCCCTGCATCGTGAGCGGCCCCGAGTTGAGCCATTTCTCGATGCCCGCGAACTCGGGTGCGCGGCCGTAGTCCTTGAGGCCCGGCGATGCGGCGAGCGCACCCTGCATCGGCCAACCGGCCATGGCAGCCGCGCCTGCAGCAAGACCTGAAAACGCCCTTCTCGACAGCAACTTGCCCATGATCGCAACCCCATTCGTGTCAGACCGACAGCGGTCTGGCGCGATTGTTGGGCGCGCGCCTTGTCAGCGCGCATGTGTCACGGCAATTTGAACTTTGTCGCGAGGCCGTGACGTCTTGCCGATCAGAACTTGCCGAGGTAATCCAGCTTGCCGATCGGCATGCCGCTGTGGCGCAGCACGTCGTAGGCGGTGGTCACATGGAAGAAGAAATTGGGCAGCGCGAACTGCAGCAGGTAGCGCTGCGCAGTAAAGGTGGCTTCGCCCTCGCGCGTCTTGATGGTCACGGGGCGCTCTTCCTGGCCGTCGATCAGCGCGCGGTCCACGGTCGCGAGGAAATCCTGCGTCTTGCGGATGCGGGCCACCAGGTCGTCCCAGGTTTTTTCCTCGTCGGGGAAGCTGGGCGCCGTGATGCCCGCGATGCGCGCAGTGCCGAGCTTGGCGGCATCGCTCGCGCGCTGGATCTGGCCGACCAGCGTGAGCATGTCGGGCGCGAGCCGCGCATCGACCAGCGTGGCGGTGTCGATGCCGTTGGCCTTGGCGTGCGCCAGGCTCTTGTCGAACAGGTGGGTCAGTTGTCCGAGACCGCGGGTGAAAACCGGGACGGACAGGTCGTACAGCGAGAGCGACATGGTGAGGCGAGCCTTGTTGTGGTTGAAGTCGGCGGCGATTGTGCTGCCGCCGCCCGTTCAACGACCGGCCGCCCGGATAAACCCCTCGATGGGCTCCAGTTGTTCGGGCACGTTCAGCGCGGGCGCGTGACCGCACCCCTGGATTTCGATGACCTGCAGCCGTCCCTCGGCGCCCGGCCCGCGGCGCCGCATCTCCTCGACCACCTCGGGCAGCACCAGGTCCGACTCGGCGCCGCGCAGGCACAGCACCGGCACCTCGATCGCGTCGTAGTGCGGCCAGATCAGGTAGTCGTTGTCGTGCGCGCTGAACTGCTTGACCATCGCCGGGTCGTAATGCGGCGTCACGCGGCCGTCGGCGAGGCGGCGGGTGGAACTTTCGGTGAGGCGCCGCCACTGCGCATCGCTGAGCCAGCCGTAGGGCTTGTAGACGGTGCGAAAGAACGCCTCCAGCTCGGCCACCGTGTCGAACGAAGGTGGCTGGCCCGCATAGGCACGGATGCGCTCGATGGCCGCTTGCGCAAGCTGTGGCGCGTTGTCGTTGAGCGTGAGGCTCGCAATGCGCGCCTTCATGCGCGGCTCGAAGAGGCCCGAGGCGCACACCATGCCGATCGCGCCGCCCATCGAGGTGCCGACCCAGTGCACGCGGCCGAGGCGCAGTTCGTCGCACAGCGCATTCGCGAGCCGCGCGTAGAAGGAGAGCTGGTATTCCTCATCAGGCAGCGGGCTCCATTGGCTCAAGCCGCGGCCGATGGTGTCGGGACAGATCACGCGGAAGCCGCGCGCCCCGAAGTGCTGCGCCAGCTCGTCCATGTCGCGGCTGGTGCGCGCGAGGCCGTGCCAGGCGATGACCACCGGCGCATCGGGCGCGCCCCATTCGAGCCAATGGATTTCGCGGCCGGCAAGCTCCGCGTAGTGCGATGTGGGGATGAGGGGCGCGCTCATCGCGCCGCCCTCGCCCGCAGCTTGCCGACGATGCCGGTCGGGAAGTAATACACCGACAGCACGAACAGCACACCGAGCCACAGCAGCCAGCGGTCGGGCGACAGCAGCGCTGCGAGCCAGGGCAGCCCGCTCGCCGCCTCGCTGCCCAGGCGCAGCAGATCCTGCAGATAGCTCTGTGCCACCACGAACAGCACCGCGCCGATGGCTGCGCCGTAGATGGTGCCCATGCCGCCGATCACCACGATCAACAGCACGTCGATCATGATTTCGAAGCTCAGCGAGGTGTCGGGCCCGTTGTAGCGCAGCCAGATCGCGAGCATCGCGCCGGCGAGCGTGGCGAACAGCGCCGAGAGCACAGCGGCGGTCGTGCGATACACCACCACGCGGTAGCCGATGGCCTCGGCGCGGAACTCGTTCTCGCGAATGGCCTGCAGCACGCGGCCGAAGGGCGAATTCACGATGCGCAGCAGCGCGAGCACCAGCACCACGGCAGCGACGAACAGCAGGTAGTAGCAGAGCAAGCGGCCATCGAGCGAGACGCCGAGGAACGGCTCTTCAGAAAACTCGAAGCTCGGCGAAATCAGCTCGGGCAGCTTGAAGGTCAGGCCGTCCTCGCCGCCGGTGAAATCCGACAGCTGCGAGGCCAGCGTCTGGAACGCCGAGGCCACGGCCAGCGTGATCATCGCGAAGAAGATCGCGCGCACTCTCAGCGAGAACAGCCCGATGGCGAACGAGAGCACCAGCGAAATCGCGAGCGATGCGCCCAGCCCCACGAGCACCGCGCCCCAATTGGGCCCGAGCCGCGAGGCCGAGATCGCGATGCCATACGCACCGATGCCGAAGAACATCGTGTGCGCGAAGCTCACGATGCCGGTGTAGCCCAGCAGCAGATCGAAGCTCGCGACCAGCACCACGAACACCAGGATCTTGGCCGCGACGCTGAGCGCCTTCACGCCCGGGAAGATGAACGGCGCGAACGCCAGCGCGAGGAACAGCGCCACCAGCAGCAGCGCCAGGAGACGGCTGCGGGGCATGTCGTTGGAAAGAAGTCGTTTGAGGAACATGGGTGTCTTCTTCCTCAACGGTTCGCCACGGGGTACACGCCCTGCGGCCGCCACAGCAGCACCGCCACCATCAGGAAGATGCTCGCGAACTGCGTGAGCGTGGGCAGCAGGAAGCCGATGTAGTTGGTCATGAGCCCCACGAGCAGCGCGCCGATGAGCGCCCCACCCGTCGAGCCCAGCCCGCCGATGATGATCACGATGAAGATCAGCACGTTGACCTGCGCGCCCATCTGCGGCACCAGGTTCTGCTGGAAGAGGCCCCACATCACGCCGCCCAGGCCCGCGAGCGCGCTGCCCACCACGAACACGCCGACGAAGAGCCGTCCGATGCGATAGCCGAGCGACTCGACCATCTCGCGGTCTTGCACGCCGGCGCGGATCAGGAGGCCGATCTTGGTGCGGCCGAGCGTCCATGCGAGAACGCCGAACACCACGATGCCCACGGCCACCGCGAGCAGCCGGTACTTGCTGATGGCCGCGTCGCCGATCAACAGCGAGCCGCGCAGCGCCTCGGGCAACGGCAGCGGCACCTGCGCCGGCCCCCAGATCACCTTGATGAGCTCCTCGCCGATGATCATCCCGCCCATCGTGATGAGGATCTGCTTCAAGTGCTGGCCGTAGACGGGCCGCACGATGAAGCGCTCGAAGGCGAAGCCGACCGCGCCCGCGACGGCCATCGCGACCAGCATCGCAGGGAACACCGCGACGAGGTTGCGCCAGAGTTCCTGCGAACCGGTCCAGTCGCCCATGAGGCCGAGCACGCTGCTTGCCACGAAGGCGCCGAGCGCGATGAACACGCCGTGGCCGAAGTTCAGCACGTCCATGAGGCCGAACACCAGCGTGAGGCCCGAGGCGATGATGAAGATGATCATGCCCATCGCCAGGCCCGCGACCGTGAGCGTGAGCCAGGTCGAGAACGAGCCGGTGAGCGGCAGCGCGACGAGCGCGAGGATGGGGGCCAGAAGCAGCGGCTTCCAGTCGAAGTCGAGTGCTTTCATTTCTGCGCTCCCTTTTCTTGCTCCCTCTCCCGCTTGCGGGAGCGGGTTGGGGTGAGGGCCAGCAGCGCAGACGTGAGGACGCGGCCATTGCACAGGCCGTCTGCCCTCACCCTAGCCCTCTCCCGCAAGCGGGAGAGGGGACAAGACATCGAATACGTCATAGCGCGAGACCCAATAAAGATTGCTGCAGTTGCGCATCGGCGGAGAACGCCGCCATCGAGCCGCTGTGCACCACGCGGCCGTTGTCCATTACCGCGACGTTGTCGCCCAGGCGCTGTGCGAAGTTGATGTTCTGTTCGACCAACAGGATCGTCACGCCGCTGCGCTTCAACTCAGCGAAGGCGTCGATCATGTTGTTGATCATCACGGGCGCGAGGCCCTTGCTGGGCTCGTCGATCAGGAGCAGCTCGCGCGGCTCCACGATGGCGCGCGAGACCGCGAGCATCTGCTTCTGTCCGCCCGAGAGCTTGCCGGCCGGGTGGTTCCAGAACTTCTCGACCGCGGGAAAAAGCTTGAAGATCCACTTCAGGCGCGTGTCGTCGATCTGCCCGGCATTCTTGGCGCCGCGCGCGGCGAGCAGCATGTTCTCCTTCACCGTGAGGTCGGAGAAGATGCCCATGTTTTCGGGCACATAGGCGATACCGAGGCCGGCGATCTGCGGCGTCTGCAGCGCGGTGATGTCCTTGTCGGCGAAGCGCACCCTGCCTTGCGATGCATGCCACAGGCCCATGATGGTTCGCAGCGTGGTGGTCTTGCCCGCCCCGTTGCGGCCCAGCAGCATGGTGAGCTGGCCCTTGGGCACGGCGAGGTCTACGCCATGCAGGATGTGGTAGGCCCCGATGTGCGTCTGCACGCCTTCGAGGGTCAAAAGATTCAGAGCGGTCATCGGCTTTGCTCCTTCCCCTTCCGGGGGAAGGTTGGGATGGGGACAAGCGGCGCTTGCGAAGCCGCGGCTATGTGGAGGCCGCGAGCCCCCACCCCTGCCCTCCCCCGGGAGGGGAGGGAGAAATTCAAATTCATCAGGCGCGTCATGCAGCCGCCTCCTTCGCGATGCCCAGGTAGGCCTCCTGCACCACCGGCGAGGCGATCACCTCGGCCGGTTCGCCATCGGCCACCAGCGTGCCGTTGTGCAGCACGATGATTCGGTCCGCGAGTTCGCGCACCACGTCCATCTTGTGTTCGACCAGGAGGATGGTCTTGGTCTTGTCCTGCTTGAGCTTGCGGATCAGGTCGAGGATGACCGGCGCCTCGGCCGCGTTCATGCCAGCCGTGGGTTCGTCGAACATGAAGACCTTGGGCTCCAGCGCCATGAGCAGCGCCACCTCCAGCTTGCGCTGGTCGCCGTGCGGCAGGCTCGCGACCGTCGCGTGTTCGCGCGACTTCAGCGCCACGTCCGCGAGGATCTGGTCCGCGCGCTCGGTCAGCGCCTTGTGGTCGCTCCAGATGCTCCAGAGGTTCAGGCCCCGCCGGTGCGCGCCCTCGCGCGTGGCCTGCACCGCCAGCCGCACGTTCTCCAGCACCGTGAGATTGGGGAACAGGTTGGTGAGCTGGAAGGCCCGCCCCAGCCCCGCGTGCGTGCGCGCGGACGGCGACAGGCCCGAGAGCGATTGCCCGTCGAGCGACACCGTGCCGGCGCTCGCCTTGAGCTGCCCCGAGATCAGGTTGAAGTAGGTGGTCTTGCCCGCCCCGTTGGGGCCGACGATGGCCGTCAGCGTGCCCGGCGCGAAGGCGCAGCTCACGCTGTTGACGGCCACGTGCCCACCGAAGCGGATGGTCAGGTCTCGGGTCTCAAGCATCGTTGGTCATTGCGAAAAGAAAAGGTGTCTGTCGATGTCGACCAGCCTCAGCAGGTGCCGATCACGTAGTAGTTCGGGCCGGTCTGCTTCAGTGTGGTGGTCACATAGATGTTCCACAGGCCCATCGCCTGCGCCGAACCGTAGGCGTACGTCAGGCCCCACAACGCATACGCGCGGCCCGCCAGCGTGTGCGCATAGTTGCTCGCGGTGTAGCAGGTGCCGCCGGTGCCGCCCGAAGTGGTGGTGCCGGTGGCGGCCGTCGACATCGCGCCCTGCGCGTTGCTCGCGTCCAGCGCCGCCACGGTCCAGCTGTAGGTGGTGGATGCGGCCAGGCCGGTGTCGGTGTAGTTGGTGCCGGCAACGGGTGCCGCGTTGACCTTGCTCCCGCCGCGGTACACGTTGTAGCCCGTGGCGCCCGAGACGCCGGCCCAGCCGATCACCATGCTGCTGGCGGTCGCGCCCGAGGTGCCCACGCCGGTGGGCGCCGGCAGCGACGAGCCGCCGCCCGAGCTGGTCACGCGGTCGACCATGGCCTTCATCGCCGCCATCTGCGGGCCCGACTTCTTCGCGTAGTTCGCGCTGTCGTAGCCCCACCAGTCCCAGCAGCTGTTGGTGGCCGCGGTGCTGGTCTGCGGATAGATCAGCACGATGTTGTTGGTGTCGGCCCAGCGGTTGTAGCCGGTCTTCTTGACGTACTGGTCGCCCACGTCGGTGTAGTTCTGCTTGCAGCCGTGCAGCACCAGGTGCACGCGGCACGAGGCGGTGGTGCAGGCCTGCGGCACGTAGATCCACCCCGTGGCGGCCGCGCCGTGGCCGGTGATGAACTCCGACTGGTTGAACTCGGTGAAGGTGCCGCCCAGCGTGCCGTTGTTGCGCGGGTTCAGCGGGCCGTAGAGGTGCGTGAGGATCTCGCCCGCGAGGTCGAAGCCGCAGTTGTTGATGTAGGGCGAGGCGGTGGCGCCGCACGCGCCGCCGTAGTCGTCGGTGACCATCGCGTGGCCCGCGCCGAGGTTGTTCTTGTAGACCGTGTTGGCGGCCGGCACGAAGCTCTGGTAATAGGTCTTCAGGTCGTCCATCACCGCCTGCTTGACGGTGTTGTCGGCGGTGCCGGAGAAGAGGTAGACCTTGGAGCCGGTCATGTTCGACACCGGATCGATCGTGCCGCTCGCGGCCCAGCTGTTGGTGGTGCTCACGAGCGTGGACACCGGGATGCTGGTGCTGTGCGTCATGCAGCGCCCCGTGGCATTGAGCACCGAGCCTTCGGCGCAGTAGTACGGGCCGCCGGCCACGATGCCGGCGCCGCGCTTGAAGGTGGCCGAATAGGCCACGTGCAATTGCACCGCCATGAAACCGCCGGCCGAGAGGCCCGACACGCTCACCTCCGCCGGGTTGGCGTTGAGCGCCGGCAGCGGCACCGCCGCCAACGCGGCATGCGCCGCCACCGTCATTGCCGCGGCCGCGGCCAGTCCCTTCCAGTTCCTTCTCATCGCTTGCATCGCTGTCTCCTTGTGTTGTGGGTATCGAACGCTTGCTTGCAGACTGACGAATCGGCCGTGGATCGCGCCGGCCTCGCGCGGACGCAGGCTGGCGCTTCGCCCGGCGGCCATCCGGGGCGAAATGGGAGCGGCGCTTTCTTGCGCGCCGCGCGGGGTCATGGGGTCAGGGGGCGATCGCGCCGTGTCGATCAGCGCTTGTTCTTGATCGGGATGTCCATTTCCTCAGGCTTGATCTCATGGACCAGTTCGGGCACGCCCCAGGCGAACGCCGGGTCGACCTTGATCTTGAAGTGGTACATCGACTGCATCGCCTGATGGTCTTCCTTGCGGAAGGTCATCTTGCCCTTGGGCGTGTCGAAGCTCATGCCTTCCATCGTGCTGATGAGCTTGTTGGTGTTGGTGTCGCCGCCCGTCTTCTTGAGCGCCGTCACCACCGCCATCGCCGCCGAGAAACCGCCGGCGGTGAAGAAGTCCGGCGGCGTCTTGAACTGCTTGTAGTGCGCCGACACCATCGCTTCGTTCACCGGGTTCTTCGGGATGCCGAAGTAGTAGTACGCGGCGCCCTCCATGCCCGGCAGCGCCTTGTACGCGGCCATGGCCGGCAGGATGTTGCCGCCGGTGGCGATCTCGATGTTGTAGCGCTTCAAGTCGAGGTCGACGATCTTGAACGGGTTGCCCGCGCCGGCCCAGACGATCCAGATGATCTTGCGGCCCGGCTGATCCTTCAGCTTGTCGATCAGGCGCTGCGCACCGGCGGTGAAGTCGGTGGTCGCGGGCGGCAGGTACTCCTCGTGCACCAGCTTCGCTTTCTTGAGCGCGGCACCGAAGGCCTTCACTCCGTCGCGGCCGAAGGCGTTGTCCTGCGCGAGCGTGGCGACGGTGACGCCGGCCTTGTCGACCGCCACCGCATTGGAGATCGCGTCCTGGCTCGAATTGCGGCCGGTGCGGAAGATGTACTTGTTCCACTTGTCGCCGGTGATCGAGTCGGCCACGGCCGGCTCGACCAGCAGGATCTTCTTGTATTCCTCGGCCACCGGCAGCATCGCGAGCGCGACGCCCGAAGCGGTCGGGCCGACGGCCAGCGCGGCCTTGTCATCCGAATACGCGGCGGCGAGCAGCGACTTGCCGAGGTCCGGCTTGCCCTGGTCGTCCTTCTCGATGACCACGAGCTTCTTGCCGTTGACCGTCATCGTGCCGCCGGTGGCGTAGTCCAGGCCCATCGCGAAGCCGGTCTGGGTCTGCTTGCCGTAGGCCTCCAGCGGGCCGGTCTTGCTGTAGATGTGGGCGATGCGGATTTCGTTGGACTGGGCCCAGGCGGGGGCGGCCGCGGCGCAGGCGGAAAGCGCGGCCAGCGCGACGAGGTGGCGACGGATCATATTTATGTCTCCTGAAAGTGGTGACTGAATATTGCACAGTTCGTGCCACCCGCTCAACTCATTGATAACAAAGGTTTCTTCATTGGGAAGAAGCCTTTGGCGCCTGATTTCAGAACACTTGTAGTGTTTGAATTTCAGGCAATTGTCTTTTTATCAGTCAGGGTTTACCAAGAGCTTTGCGCGCCGCGATCCAACGCTGGAATTCGCGCTCGGCCTGCATCCGGAATTCATTTCGCGTGTGGTTGCAGATGGCGTGGGCAAGACGGCGATGCTTCTGGTTGCGCACGCCGCCCAGCGTCGAGTCGATGAGGTGCTCGATGGTCGCGGACTCGGGCCGGCCGTGCGGCTCGTCGAAATCCATGGGGAGGCCGCACCAGTGGCAGTTGGGGCCGAAGGTGGAGCGGAGGGCGCGGACGCTCATGACGATTGCCCCTGGCTCGTCATGCGCTCGTACAAGGTCGCACGCGAAATGCCGAGCAGCCGCGAGGTCGCAAGCTTGTTTCCGCCCGTGCTGGCCATGGCGGCCGCGATAGCCTTGCGCTCCAGCTCGGCGACTTGCTGCGCCAGCGGCCGCAGCAGCGCGGCTTCTTCGTCGCCATTCGCATGCGACAGGTCGGGCAGCTCGATCTGCTCCAGCCCCGCTTCCCGCAGGATGCGTTCGAGCTGCACGGCATCGATGCGTTGCGAATCGCTGCGCATCGTCACCTGCTCCAGCACGTTGCGCAGTTCGCGGATGTTGCCGCGCCAGTGCTGGCCGGCGAGCAGCGCGAGCGCATCGGGCGTGAGTTCGGGCGGCGCCTCGCCGCTGCGCAGCGCCATGTCTTCGCCCAGCGCCTCGACCAGCGCGGGGATGTCGCTGCGCCGCTCCCGCAGCGGCGGCACGCGCAAGGGCAGCACGTTGAGGCGGTAATAAAGGTCTTCGCGGAACAGGCCACGCCTCACCAGCTCAGGCAGGTCGCGCGAGGTGGCGGTGATCACGCGCGCATCGAAGGGCACGAGCTTGTTGGAGCCGAGCGGCTCGATCTCGCCCTCCTGCAACGCGCGCAGCAGCTTGGCCTGCAGGCCGAGCGGCATGTCGCCGATCTCGTCGAGAAAAAGGCTGCCGCCGTCGGCCAGCTTGAACTTGCCTTCGCGCCCTCGCCTGTCGGCGCCGGTGAAGGCGCCGGGTGCGAAGCCGAAGAACTCGGCTTCGAGCAACGTGTCGGGCACGGCCGCGATGTTGACGCTGACGAACATGCCCTTGGCCCGCGCCGACGACGCGTGAATTGCATGCGCCAGCAGTTCCTTGCCGGTGCCGGTCTCGCCCAGCAGCAGCACCGGGCTGGTCGACTGCGCCGCGCGGCGCGCATGGCGCTTCACTTCCACCGCGGCTGGGCTGCTGCCGATGAAGCTCGCGAAGGTGTACTTGGAGCGCCGCTGGCCGTCGGGCGCGTGCTGGTAGAGCGGGTTGTTGCGCTGGCTGGCGAGCTCGCGCCGCGCGTCGTCGAGGTCGCGCTGCAGCAGCGCGAACTTGCTGATGAGCGGCTGCAGCGTGGTCTCGGGCTGGTCGAACAGCACGATGCCGATGGCGCCGATCACATCGCCCGCGCCGCTTTCGGGACCGTCGCTCTCTGCACGCAGCGGAATGCGGCTGACCACGAAGGTGCCCGCCTTGTTGGTGAGCAGGTCCACAAGGATCGGCTCGCCGGTTTCGAGCACGCGGCGCATCTGCGTGTTGGGGATCACGTCCTCGACCATGTGCCCCATGAATTCGTCGATGGACGAAAAACCCAGCGCCGGCAGGAAGCGCCGGTAGCCCTCGTTGACCCACACGATGCGCCCGCTGCTGTCGACCAGGAACATGCCCTGGCTGATGCTGGAGAACAGATGGAACATCGAGCGCGCGGCGAGCGCGAGGATGCCTTCGGCATCGAGGGGCAAGGCGGGGGGAGCAGGCATGGGCGGATCGTAACTGTGCATCGAAAGACAACAAATCCGGCGTCGATGCAGAGCCGGAAATGCCTGGAACGGCGTCGAAGAAAAAAAGCCTTCAGGAAGCCTTAACTAAATCAATCGTTTGATTTCGCCCGTGGTTTAATGCCGGGCATGAACGCGAGGGATCCCATCATTTCCACGCCGCCTCGTGCGCCCCGTGCACCGCGCGCCGATGGCGCCGAGGCGCGCCATCGGCTGCTGCACACCGCGCTGCGGCTCTTCGCGCAAAAGGGTTTCGCCAAGACCTCCACCCGCGAGATCGCCCGCGAGGCCGGGGTCAACATCTCGGCCATCAGCTACTACTTCAGCGACAAGAACGGCCTGTACGGTGCCTGCTTCACCGAGCCGATGGGCGGCGACTCCGACGACCTGGTGGCGATCTTCAGCACGCCCGACCTCACGCTCGAAGAGGCGCTGCGCATCTGCTTCACCTCGGTGATCGAGCCGCTGAAACAGGGCGAGATCGTGCGGCAGTGCATCCAGCTGCACATGCGCGAGATGCTGGAGCCGACCAGCCAGTGGGCCAAGGAGATCGAGCGCGACATCAAGGGCCCGCACCGCGCCATCGTCGAGCTGCTGTGCCGCCACCTGAAGCTGGAGCGCGCCGACGACGACATCCACCGCCTGACCTTTGCGATCACGGGGCTGTCGATGCAGCTCTATGTGAACCAGGATTTCATCGAGGCGGTGCGCCCGTCGCTCCTGCGCACGCCGCGCAGCATCGACACCTGGGCCAACCGGCTCACCGTCTACGCGCTGGCGCTGGTGCAGGCCGAAGCCGCGCGCCGGCAGGCCCTGACCGCCGACGAGAAAGCCGCAGCAACCGCGCCTGCCGCCTCCCCGGCACGCGCCGCGAGAAAGAAGACATGAGACGACTCCGACCGATTGCCTCCCTCTGCCTCCCCCTGGCGCTGAGCCTCGCCCTCGTGGGCTGCGGCCTCACACGCCCGCCGGCCAAGGTCGAGGCGCCCTTCCCTCCGCAATGGAATGCGCCCCTGCCCCATGGCGGCTCGCTCGCATCGCTGGCCGACTGGTGGCGCCAGCTCGACGATCCGCTGCTGGTCGAGTTGATCGCCGCGGCCGAAAACGCCAGCCCCAACCTCGCGAGCGCCGCGGCGCGCGTGGCCGAGGCGCGCTCCACGCGCGTGCAGGCCGGCGCGGCGCTGCTGCCCAGCCTGGACGGCACGGCGTCGGCGAGTCGGGGCGTCTCGGGCTCGTCCTTCAGTGGGGGCGGCGCGAGTTCTTCTTCATCCGGCAGCAGCTCTGCCGCAGCGGCCACGGCACCGCTCACCACGCTGCAGGCCGGCCTGCAATCGAAGTGGGAAATCGACCTCTTCGGCCGCCTGCGCGCCGACCGCGATTCGGCCCAGCAGAAGCTCGACAGCGCGACCGCCAAATGGCACGACGCGCGCGTGGCTGTCGCGGCCGAAACCGCCAACGCCTATTTCGCCGAGCGCGCCTGCCGGCAGCAACTGCGCGTGTCCGAATCCGATGCCAAGTCGCGCAGCGAAACCTCGCGGCTCACCGACCTGTCGGCCGGCGCCGGCTTCACCGCACCGGCCGACGCGGCCCTCGCCCGCGCCAGCGCCTCGGACGCTTCGGGCCGCCTCACGCAGCAGCGCGCGCAGTGCGCGATCCAGCGCAAGGCGCTGGTGGCGCTCAGCGGCATCGACGAACCCACGCTCGCGCAGAAGCTCGCCGTCTCGCACACGCAGCGCGCGCTGGTGGTGATGGGCGGCATCGAGAGCGTGCCGGCGCAGGCGCTGTCGCAGCGGCCCGATGTGTACGCGGCCGAACTCGCCGTGGCATCGGCCAGCGCCGATGTGGGCTCGGCGGAGGCCGAGCGCTATCCCAAGCTCAGCATTTCGGGTTCGATCGGCCGCACGCAGATCCGCACCAGCGGTTTTCGCGAGTCGCTGGAGACCTGGACGGTCGGGCCGGTGTCGCTCACCGTGCCGCTGTTCGACTTCGGCGCGCGCACGGCCAACACCAATGCGGCCAAGGCGCGCTACGCCGAGGCCGTGTCGCTCTACCGCGCGAACGTGCGGCAGGCGGTGCGCGAGGTCGAAGAAGCGCTCGTCAACCTCGACGCCACCGAAGCCCGCACCACCGATGCCGACAGCGCGGTGAAGAACTACCAGGCCTCCTTCGACGCCACGCAGGCGCGCTACAGCAGCGGCCTGGCCAGCCTGTTCGAGCTGGAAGACTCGCGCCGCACCCTCTTCGCCGCGCAGACCGCGCGCGTCACGCTGCAGCGCGAACGCGCCGAAGCCTGGGTTTCGCTGTACCGCTCGATGGGCGGCGGCTGGAACCGGACCGACTCGTCAGCGTCCTCGTCAATGACCTCTTCCTCGACCTCTACGGTTGCGACGTCACCATGAAAACAATGAAGCGTTCCACCCTCGTCATCGCGCTGCTGGCGCTCGTCATCGTTGTCATCGCGGCCGTGTGGCTCGTGCGCAGCAAGCCCTCGGGCACGCCCGCCGAGCAGGCCGCGGCGGCCAAGGCCAAGGACGCCAAGGACGGCGCGCCAGGCCCCAAGCCCGCGCTCACCGTCACCGTCGCCAAGCCCGAAGCCACCGAACTGACCGTCACGCTCGCGGCCAACGGCAACGTGGCCGCCTGGCAGGAGGCCGTGGTCGGCTCCGAGTCCAATGGCCTGCGGCTCGCCGAGGTGCGGGTGAACGTGGGCGACGTGGTCAAGAAGGGCCAGGTGCTCGCGGTCTTCTCGCCCGAGACGGTGCAGGCCGACATCGCGCAATCGCGCGCCTCGCTGGCCGAAGCCCGCGCCACCGCGGCCGATGCCGCCGGCAACGCCGCGCGAGCCCGCACGCTGCAGGCCACCGGCGCGCTGAGCCAGCAGCAGATCAACCAGTACCAGACGACCGAGCAGACCGCCAAGGCGCGCGTCGAAGCCGCCGAGGCCGTGCTGGCCGCGCAGCAGGTGCGCGGGCGCAACACGCAGGTGCTGGCGCCCGACGACGGCGTGATTTCCGCGCGCACCGCCACGGTCGGCAGCGTGGTCGCGGCCGGCACCGAACTGTTCCGCCTGATCCGCCAGGGCCGCCTCGAATGGCGCGCCGAAGTCACCTCGGCCGAGCTCGCCCGCATCGCGGTCGGCACGCCCGCCTTCGTGGTCAGCGCCAGCGGCGCGCAGGTGCGCGGCAAGGTGCGCAGCATCGCGCCGACGGTCGATCCGCAGACGCGCGCCGCGCTGGTCTACGTCGACTTGCCCACGGTGCTGCAGAACACGGGCGTGAAGGCCGGCATGTTCGCGCGCGGCGACTTCGACCTCGGCCGCAGCTCGGCGCCCACGGTGCCGCAGGCCTCCATCGTTCCGCGCGACGGCTTCAACAACGTGTTCGTGCTCCAGCCCGACAACCGCGTGTCGCAGATCAAGGTGCAGATCGGTCGCAGGTTGAACGACCGCATCGAGATCACCAGCGCGCTGCCCGAGGGCGCGCAGGTCGTCGTGCAGGGTGCCGGCTTCCTGAACGACGGCGACCTGGTGCGCGTGGTGGCGGCAACGCCGCCGGCTGCGGCCCCTGCCCTGGCACCGGCGGCAGCCCAGCCGGCGAAGCCCGCGGCCTCCGCCGCGGTCGCCAAGTAAGACAAACAAGGACACGCTCATGAACGTTTCCGCCTGGTCCATACGCAACCCGATTCCGGCGGTGATGCTGTTCGTGCTGCTCACCTTCGGTGGGCTGCTGTCGTTCAACGCGATGAAGGTGCAGAACTTTCCGGACATCGACCTGCCGACCGTCACGGTCTCGGCGTTGCTGCCCGGTGCCGCGCCTTCGCAGCTTGAAACCGACGTCGCGCGCAAGCTCGAGAACTCCATCGCCACCGTGCAGGGCCTGAAGCACATCACCACCAAGGTGCAGGACGGCGCCGCCACGCTGATCGTCGAGTTCCGCCTCGAAAAGCCCGTGCAGGAAGCCGTGGACGACGTGCGCTCCGCGGTGCAGCGCGTGCGCGCCGACCTGCCCGCCGACGTGCGCGACCCGGTGGTCACCAAGCTCGACCTGGCGGGCCAGCCGGTGCTGGCCTTCACCATCGCCTCGACGCAGATGGACGCCGAGGCACTGAGCTGGTACGTGGACAACGACGTCACCAAGAAGCTGCTCGCGCTGCCCGGCGTGGGCGCGGTGAACCGCGTGGGCGGCGTCACGCGCCAGGTGCACATCGACCTGGACCCCGGCAAGCTGCAGGCGCTGGGCGCCTCGGCCGCCGACATCTCGCGCCAGCTGCGCCAGGTGCAGGTGGAAAGCGCGGGTGGCCGCTTCGACCTGGGCGGCAGCGAACAGCCGGTGCGCACGCTCGCCACCGTGCAGTCGGCCGACCAGTTGAACGACATCCAGATCGTGCTGTCCGACGGCCGTCGCGTGCGGCTCGATCAGGTGGCGCGCATCAGCGACACCATCGCCGAGCCGCGCTCGGGCGCCTTGCTCAACGGCAAGCCGGTGGTGGGCTTCGAGGT
This sequence comes from Variovorax paradoxus EPS, assembly GCF_000184745.1. NCBI lineage: Bacteria > Pseudomonadati > Pseudomonadota > Betaproteobacteria > Burkholderiales > Comamonadaceae > Variovorax > Variovorax paradoxus. The sequence goes on from NC_014931.1 coordinate 3,719,850, forward strand.
GGCCCGCAGCCGCGGCGCCAGCGAAGTGGAAGTGGGCCACGCGATACAGAAGGCGTTGGGCGAGATGCGTGCGCAGCGCCCCGACATCGAGCTGACCGAAGCCTTCAACTTCGTCGACCCGGTGGAAGAGGAATACAACGGCTCGCTGCACCTGCTGTACGAAGGCGCCATCCTGGCGGTGATCGTGGTGTGGCTCTTCTTGCGCGACTGGCGCGCGACTTTTGTCTCGGCCGTGGCGCTGCCGATGTCGGTGATCCCGGCGTTCATCGGCATGTTCGTGCTGGGCTTCTCGGTCAACGTCATCTCGCTGCTCGCGCTCTCGCTGGTGGTCGGGATATTGGTGGACGACGCGATCGTGGAGGTCGAGAACATCGTGCGGCACCTGCGCATGGGCAAGACGCCCTACCAGGCAGCGATGGAGGCGGCCGACGAAATCGGCCTGGCGGTGATCGCCACCACCTTCACGCTGATCGCGGTGTTCCTGCCCACGGCCTTCATGAGCGGCGTGGCCGGCAAGTTCTTCAAGCAGTTCGGCTGGACGGCCTCGCTCGCGGTGTTCGCCTCGCTGGTGGTCGCGCGGGTGCTCACGCCGATGATGGCGGCCTACATCCTGAAGCCCATCGTCGGTGAAGAAAAAGAGCCCGGCTGGCTGCGCTGGTACATGCGCGCCGTGGAATGGAGCACCCACAACCGCTTCAAGACGATGGTGCTGGCCACCCTCTTCTTCTTCGGCTCGCTCGCGATGATCCCGCTGCTCAAGACCGGCTTCATTCCGCCGGATGACAACTCGCAGACGCAGATCTACCTGTCGCTCGCGCCGGGTTCCACGCTCGCGCAGACCACGGCCGCGGCCGAGGAAACGCGCAACCGCGTGATGAAGATCGACCACGTGAAGAGCGTCTACACGACGGTGGCCGGCGGCAGCGCGGGCGGCGATCCGTTCGCGAGCTTCGGCACGCCCGAGACGCGCAAGGCCACGCTCACCATCAAGCTGGACGAGCGCGGCGACCGGCCGCGCAAGCAGGTGATCGAGAACCAGATTCGCACCGCCCTGGAAACCCTGCCCGGCGTGCGCAGCACCGTGGGCCTGGGCGGCTCGGGCGAGAAGTACATCCTGGCGCTCACCGGCGAAGACCCGGTGGCGCTGGCAACCGCCGCCAGCGCGGTCGAAAAAGACCTGCGCACCATCGCGGGCCTGGGCAACATCACCTCCACCGCGAGCCTGATCCGCCCCGAGATCGCCGTGCGCCCCGACTTCGCGCGCGCCGCCGACCTGGGCGTGACCAGCGCCGCCATTGCCGAGACGCTGCGCGTGGCCACGCTGGGCGACTACGACCAGTCGCTCGCCAAGCTCAACCTCGCGCAGCGGCAGGTGCCGATCGTGGTGAAGCTGGAAGACTCGGCGCGCAAGGACCTCGACCTGCTCGGCCGCCTCTCGGTGCCCGGCGCACGCGGCCCCGTCATGCTGAGCCAGGTGGCCTCGCTCACGATGGAAGGCGGCCCGGCCGTCATCGACCGTTACGACCGATCGCGCAACGTCAACTTCGAGATCGAACTCTCCAGCGTGGGCCTGGGCGATGCGAAGACCGCGGTGATGGCGCTGCCCTCGATCCAGAAGCTGCCGCCCGGCGTGCGCGTGACCGAAGTGGGCGATGCGGAAGTGATGACCGAGCTCTTCGCAAGCTTCGGCCTCGCGATGCTCACCGGCGTGCTGTGCATCTACATCGTGCTGGTGCTGCTCTTCAAGGATTTCCTGCACCCGGTGACCATCCTGTGCGCGCTGCCGCTCGCGCTGGGCGGCGCGTTCGTGGGCTTGCTGATCGGGCAGAAGGCGCTGTCGATGCCCTCGCTGATCGGACTCATCATGCTGATGGGCATCGCGACGAAGAACTCGATCCTGCTGGTGGAGTACGCCATCGTGGCGCGCCGCGACCACGGCATGAGCCGCTGGGACGCGCTGCGCGACGCCTGCCACAAGCGGGCGCGGCCCATCATCATGACCACGCTCGCCATGGGCGCCGGCATGCTGCCGATCGCCGTGGGCTTCGGCGCCGCAGACTCCAGCTTCCGCTCGCCGATGGCGATGGCGGTGATCGGCGGGCTGATCACCTCGACGGTGCTGAGCCTCTTGGTGGTGCCGGCGGTGTTCACCTACATCGACGACATCGAGCACTGGATACGGCGCACCGTGCGCAGGCTGCGTGGGCAGCCGGCCGATCCGCACATCGACGACGACCTGCGAGAAAACCCGGCCGACGACGGCGGCACACCGGCTCGGACCAGCGCCTGACAACCCCGAGCCGAGCGACCGACCCATGAGCGTCTTCTCCGCCTGGCCATACATCGTGCTCATTGGGGTGGTGCTCGTCGCGCTGGCCCTGCCGGTCTTCCGCGCCGCCGACGAGCCGGCGTCGCGCGACCAGCGCACCACAACGCTCGACGGCCTGCGCGGCTTTCTCGCGCTGAGCGTCTTCGTGCACCACCTGATGGTGACCCACGGCTACCTCGATAACGGCGTGTGGACCTTTCCACCGACGGGCTTTCCGACTCAGCTCGGACAGGTCGGCGTAGGGGCCTTCTAAGCGTGCGCGGTCCGGGCTACGGGGCCTGCCCGCGGCGCAGGCCGCCAACCCTGAGCGTTCTCGCGCCGGTCGCGGCGGCTTGAAGCGCCACAAAGAAAAATGCCGCGGGGCCAAGGCGCCGCGGCATCGTTGAGGAGAAAGGCGCGTCAGGCGTCCAGCTGCGCCAGCCGCTTCAGCTTGCGTTCGCTCATGCGCTTGGCCAGGCGCGGCAGCACCAGCACGGCCACCACGACGATCACCAGCGCGATCGACATCGGACGCTGGAAGAACACCGCCGCACTGCCCTCGCCGATCGACATGGCGTTGCGCAATTGCGCTTCGGCGAGCGGCCCGAGGATCATGCCGACCACCACGGGCGCGGTCGGGAAATCGTAGCGCCGCATCACCACGCCCAGGAGGCCGATGCCGTAGAGCAGGAACAGGTCGAATGCGCTCTGGCGCATGCCGTAGGCACCCACCGTCGCGAAGATCAGGATGCCGGCGTAGAGCTGCGGCTTCGGAATCTTCAGGAGCTTGACCCACAGGCCCACCATCGGCAGGTTCAGCACCAGCAGCATCACGTTGCCGATGTAGAGCGAGGCGATCAGCGCCCACACCAGCGCGGCCGAGGTGGTGAAGAGCTGCGGACCCGGCTGGATGCCGTAGTTCTGGAACGCGCCCAGCAGGATGGCGGTGGTGTTCGAGGTCGGGATGCCCAGCGTGAGCAGCGGAATCAGCGCGGCCGTCACCGTCGCGTTGTTGGCGGCTTCGGGGCCGGCCACGCCTTCGATGGCGCCGGTGGTGCCGAACTCGGCCTTGGCGTCCTTGTCCTTGGCGAGCTTCTTTTCCATCGCATAGCTCAGGAAGGTCGGGATCTCGGTGCCGCCGGCCGGGATGCAGCCGAACGGCGTACCGATGGCGGTGCCGCGCAGCCAGGCGGGAATCGAGCGCTTCCAGTCGCGCTTGCTCATGTGCACGCGGCTCAGCTTGTTCTGGCCCTCGACCACCTTGCCCTCGTAGAGCACGGCGTAGAGCACCTCGGCCACCGCGAAGAGGCCGACCGCGACCAGCACGATCTCGATGCCGTCGAGCAGCTCGGGCACACCGCCGGTGTAGCGACCCTGGCCCGAAATCTGGTCGAGGCCCACGCAGCCCGCGGCGAGGCCGACGAACAGCGCCGTCATGCCGCGCAGCGTGCTCTTGCCGAGCACCGCGCTCACCGTGGTGAAGGCCAGCAGCATCAACAGGAAATACTCGGGCGGCCCGAGCTTGACCGCGAACTCGGCCACGAACGGCGCGAACAGCGTGACGATGACGGTGGCGATGGTGCCGGCCACGAAGGAGCCGATGGCCGCGGTGGCGAGCGCCGCGCCCGCCCTTCCGCTCTTGGCCATCTTGTTGCCCTCCATCGCGGTCACCATGCTGGCGGTCTCGCCGGGCGTGTTGAGCAGGATGGACGTGGTCGAGCCGCCGTACATGGCGCCGTAGTAGATGCCCGAGAAGAAGATCATCGAGGCCGTGATGTCGACCTTGCCGGTGATCGGCAGCAGCATGGCCACGGCCACCGCCGGGCCGATGCCGGGCAGCACGCCCACGGCCGTGCCCAAGGCACAGCCGACCAGGCACCAGAGCAGATTGACGGGCGTGATGGCGGCGCCGAAGCCCGCCATGAGTGCGTTGAAGATTTCCATGTCAGAGCCACCCAGTGGAAGTGAGGCCGGGCAGGTTGATGGCCAGGAACTGCGTGAACATCCAGAACACCGGGGCGGCGATGAGCACGCCGGTGACGAAATCGATGACCCAGGTGCGCGGCGCGTTCACGCCGGCCTGCCCGCTTGCGCGGCGCAAGCCCTGCACCGCCAGCAGGTAGCACAGCGTGCAGCTCAGGATGAAGCCCAGGGTGGTGATCAGCGCCGCGTTGAGCAGGAGGCCCGCCGAGACCCAGACGAAGCCGGGCCAGTAGGCGCGGTCGGCGCCGGTGGGCGCGTCGAGTTCGCGAAAGCCGCCGGTGCGCGCTTCCCAGAGGATCCAGGCGCCGCAGAGCACGAGCACCACGGACACCAGCCAGGGCAGGAAGTTGGGGCCGACGCCGCCGTAGCCGGCTTCGGAGGAGATGCCGATGGCGCCGAACGCCAGCGCAAGGCCGGTGAGCAGGACGCCTGCGCCGACGAGCGTTTGCGGCCAGACGGCCGCCGCTTGGGCCGCCGAATCAGGCGGCGAGACCGAGGAATCTGGAGTTGTCATTTTTGCTCCCGGAATGTGGTGCTGGATTTGAAAACGGCACGCTGTCGTCTCTTGCGAGGACAGCGTGCCATTCGGCAGGCATTGGTGTGCCGGGGGTCAGACCATGCCGGACTTGGTCATGATCGCGCGGAGGCTCGCGAAATCGTCGTCGACGAACTTGGCGAAGGCTTCGCCCGACAGCACGGCAGGCGTCCAGTCGTTCTTCTTGAGCGACTCGGCCCACGACGAACTCTTCATGGCGGCCAGCACCATGTCGGTCAGCGCCTTGCGCTGCTCGGCCGAGATGCCAGGCGCGCCGTACACGCCGCGCCAGTTGCCGATTTCCACGTCGATGCCCTGCTCCTTGAGCGTGGGCACGTTGATGCCCGGCAGACGCTGGGCCGAGGTGACGGCAATCGCCTTCATCTTGCCGGCGGCGATGTATTCGGCGAACTCGCTGTAACCGCTGCCGCCGACGGTGACGTTGCCGCCCAGGATGGCGGCGGTGGCCTCGCCGCCTCCGCGGAAGGCCACGTAGTTGATCTTGGAGGGATCGGCGCCGACCTTCTGCGCGATCATGGCCGCGGCGATGTGCTCGGTGGAGCCGCGCGAACCGCCGCCCCACTTGACGCTGCCCGGGTCCTTCTTGAGCTGGTCGACCACGTCCTTCATGGTCTTCAGGGGCGAGTTGGCCGGCAGCACGAACACGTTGTATTCGGTGGTCAGGCGCGCGATCGGCGTGGCCTGTTCCAGCTTGACCGGCGGCTTGCCGGTGATGATGCCGCCCAGCATGACCGAGCCCATGACCATCAGCGCGTTGGCATCGCCCTTGGAGCCGTTCACGAACTGGGCCAGGCCCAGGGCGCCGGCGGCGCCGCCCTTGTTGTCGTAGGTGACGGTGTCGGCCACCTTGGCGTCGCTCAGGGCCTTGCCCAATGCACGGCCGGTGGTGTCCCAGCCGCCGCCCGGGTTGGCGGGGATCATCATCTTGACGTTGGCTGCGGCACGCGCCGAGAGCGGCAATGCGCCGGCGGCGGCCAGAGCGGCCAGGGACTTCAAAAAGGTATCGCGACGCATCGTGGTTGTCTCCAGGGGCTGAAAGGAAAGTGGCAGGAACCTGACTCGGACCTGAGCCGCTATCATGCGCCGCCCCGCTGTCAGTTGGCTGTCCGCCAGACTGGGGAAAACACCAAAGTATCCAATCAGCCCTCCCCCGTATGAAGCTGCTGCTGGTCGAAGACGATCCCTCGATGCAAATCACGCTGCAGCGCACGCTCGGCCGCCGCCGCATCGATGTGCGCGTGTGCGGCGATGGGGCCGAGGCGGTGGCGCAGTGGCGCGCCATCGAGCCCGACGTGGTGGCGCTCGACCTGAGCCTGCCCAACCTCGACGGCCTGCAGGTGCTGGCGCAGGCCCGCGCCGAAGGGCTGCGCACGCCGGTGCTGCTGCTCACGGCCCGCGGCACGGTGGGCGACCGCATCGTCGGCCTCAATGCCGGCGCCGACGACTACCTGCCCAAGCCCTTCGACCTGGACGAACTGGAAGCCCGTATCCGCGCGCTGCGCCGGCGCAGCCAGAGCGCCGGGCCCGACACGGGCCTGAACCCGCAGGAGATCGGCGGCCTGCGCTTCGAGCCCGACAACGGCGCCATCTACAACCGCGCCGACCTGCTGGAGCTCACGCCGCGCGAACTGGCGCTGATGAAGGCGCTGATGATGAAGCCGGGCCACGCGGTCACGAAGGAGCGCCTGTTCGAGCTGGTGTTCCCGGGCGAGACCGACGTGCAGTACGAAGCCATCGAGGTGGTGGTGTATCGCCTGCGCAAGAAGCTCGTGGGCACGGGCGCGGTGCTGATGACGATGCGCGGCCTCGGTTATCTGCTGCGGCCCGAGACATGAAGGCCGCATGAAGAAAGTGTCTTCGCTGCGCGCGCGGCTGCTGTTCGGCATCCTCGCGCCGGTGGCGGTGTTCATCGTGATCAACAGCGTGAGCCTGTACCGCCAGAGCCTCGCGGCCGCCACCACCGCCTACGACCGCACCCTGCTCGCTTCCGCCAAGACCATCGGCGAGCAGCTCGACGTGGAGGGCTACGACGAGAAGGCGCAGTTGCGCGCGATCGTGCCCTACTCCGCGCTCGAAGCCTTCGAGGCCGACAACCGCAGCCGGCTTTTCTATCGCGTGTCCGCGCTCGACGGCGACCTGATCTCGGGCTTCGCCGAGCTGCCGTTCTGGCGCGGACGCATTCCGGACCGAAGCGCGTATGCGGCGCTGGTCGATTTCTACGATGCGCAGTTCCGGGGGCAGCCCGTTCGTGTCGCGGTGCTGCTGCAGCCGGTGGCCAGCGCGCGCGGCCGCGGCATGGCCGTGGTGCAGGTGGCGGAAACGCTCGAGCTGCGCGAGACGCTGGTGCGCAAGCTGCTGCTCGACACGCTCTGGCGCCAGTTGCTGTTGATGGGCGTCATCGCGGGCGTCACGGTGTTCGTGGTGCATCGCGCGACGCGCTCGGTGCGCGAACTGGGCGAAGCGATAGAAGAGCGGCCGGCCGACGACCTCTCGCCTATCGATGCGCCCGACGCGCCGCGCGAACTGCGCCCCTTGATCGACGCCACCACCGAGGTGATGGGCCGGCTGCAGCGCCTGCTCGATCACCAGAAGCGCTTCGTGCGCGACAGCGCCCACCAACTGCGCACGCCGCTGGCGGTGCTCAAGGCGCAGGTGCAGTCGGCGCGCCGCGGCGATGTGGCGCCCGAGCAGGCCTTCGGCGAGATCAGCCAGACGGTCGAACGCGCCACGATGCTGGCCAACCAGATGCTCTCGCTCGCGAAGGTGGAGCAACTGCGGCAGCAACCCGAGTCGGTGACGCTGGACCTCGGCGACGTGGTGCGCGGCATTGCGCTCGACCTGTCGCCCCTGGTCGCCGACAAGGCGCTCGATTTCGAACTGGCCATCGACGAGCCGGTGGCCGTGCGCGCGCACCAGTGGATGCTGCAGGAGCTCACGCGCAACCTGCTGCACAACGCGATCAAGCAGAGCCCGCAGGGCGCGGCGCTGTCGGTCATCGTGCGCGCCGAGGGCGACCATGCCGTGCTCACCGTGCTCGACGAAGGGCCGGGCATTTCGCCTGAACTGCGGCAGCGGCTCTTCGCGCCCTTTTCCGCCGGCAACACCTCGAGCGGCTCGGGTCTGGGACTGGCGATCTGCCGCGAGATCGTGCTGGCGCTGGATGGGCGCATCGATCTGGACAACCGCACCGCGCAGGACAACACCGCACGCGTGGTCGGGCTGGATGCTGTCGTGCGCCTTCCGCTCTGGCGGCACAATTGAATTCCCACCTATGGAACCCATGGAACGTCTGCGCATCGACAAATGGCTCTGGGCCGCACGCTTCTTCAAGACGCGTTCGCTGGCCGCGGAGGAAATCGGCAAGAACCGGGTGCAGGTGAACGGCGATGTCGCCAAGGCCTCGCGCGAGGTGAAGGCCGGCGACACCGTGACGATGCGCCTGGGCGTGCAGACGCGGACCGTGACGGTGCGCGGCATCAGCGGCCAGCGCGGGCCGGCGCCCGTCGCCCAATTGCTCTATGAGGAAACGGCGGAAAGCATCGCCGCACAGGCCGCGCTGCGCGAACAGCGCCGCATGGGCAGCGAGCCAGCGCTGGCCATCGAACAGGGTCGCCCGACCAAGCGCGACCGGCGCGATCTCGATGGTGCGGTGCGCCACGCCGAATGGGACAACCGCTGGAGCGCGTCGATCGACCCGGAAGACACAGAGCGCTGATCGCGTACGCTGTCAGCTTTCCTTCTTCAAGGGGTTCCGGTTCATGGCCAGCTTCAAGAAATACCGCGTCGGCAACAAGTTCAAGCTCTCGCAGATCGACCCCGGCGACACCGCCTTCTGCGAAGGCAACGAGGCCGCGCAACGCGAGGAAATCGACGCCCTGGCCGTCGAGCTCGACGAACTGCAGAACCTGCTGCATGCCGAAGGAAAGCGCAAGGTGCTGCTGGTGCTGCAAGGCATGGACACCAGCGGCAAGGACGGCACGGTGCGCTGGGTGTTCTCGCGCACCTCCCCGCTCGGCGTGCGCGTCGCGGCCTTCAAGGCGCCGACCGAAGAGGAACGGGCGCGCGACTACCTCTGGCGCTGCCACGCCGTCGTGCCGCGCACCGGCGAGATCGCGGTGTGGAACCGCAGCCACTACGAAGACGTGCTGGTGCCGGTGGTCGAAGGCTGGATCGACAAGGCCGAGACCAAGCGCCGCTACGCGCAGATCAACGACTTCGAGCGGCTCCTGACGGAGACCGGCACGGCCGTCGTCAAGTGCATGCTGCACATCGACAAGGACGAGCAGCGCGAGCGCCTGCAGGCCCGCATCGACACGCCCGGCAAGCAGTGGAAGTTCAGCATGGGTGACCTGGAAGTGCGCACGAAGTGGCCCGCCTACCAGCGCGCCTACGAGAGCGCGCTGTCTGCCACCTCGACCGAGCACGCGCCCTGGTATGTGATTCCCGCCAACAGCAAGCGGCACCGCAACCTGATGATTGCGCAACTGCTGGTGAAGACTTTGCGGCAGATGAAGTTCAAGGCCCCGGCGCCCGATCCGGCGCTCAAGGGAATGATCGTCAAGTAAGACGGGTGCCGTTGGTTGCAGCAGCGTCGTGCTGCCGCAACGTGTTGTTTGTAAAGTGCTCGCCGGCCTACGAAGCGAGGCAGCTCTGCAAACTAAGGTTCATGGGTACCTGCTTCAGGTGCACTCATCAACCGAAGGACTCCAACATGAAAAAGATACTCTTCGTTCTTGCCGCCTGCGTGCTCTCGAGCGCGGCCCTCGCGCAACCGGCGCCCCGCCACGGACCGGGCTACGACCGCCCGCACGCAGCGCCGCATCACCGCAAGCACAAGGTCTGGGTGCCGGTGCACCGCGAACATGGCCGCCGCGTGCCGGGACATTACGTCTGGCGTTGAAGCCCCAAAAACAGAAGCCGGCATGGAAGCCGGCTTTTTTCTGTTTGGCCTGAACGAACTCAGGAGCGGCGGACCGGCGATTGCGCCAGCACGCGGCACTTGCCGAATTCGCAGCGCACCGCCCAGATGCCGCCGTTTTCGCAAGGCACGTTGTACGACTCGAAGCCCGGGCCCTTGGCCGTGAGTTCGGCGCGCGGCTGCACGTTGCAGCGGCCGGCCTTGGCGAGCGATTCGACGTTGTACGTATCGACGCCAGTGCGGCGCGGCTTGGCGGCCACGACCGGATCGAAGGTGTGGCCGTAGAAGGTGTCGCGCACATCGGGGTCGAGGTTGCGGTAGCCGCGCTTGGCCATGCAGTGGACGATGGCGATTTCCTGGTGCTCGGCCATCAGCTCCGAGGTCGGGCGGCCGTTCCAGTCGATGACGGCGGCGCTGATGCCGGTGTACGAAGCGGCGGCCACGATGCCCTGGCCGTGCACGGTGATGAGGCCGAGGCCCAGCGCGAGCCACATGGCATCGCCGGTCTCGCTGCGCGCGGTGATGCGGGTCGCTGCGGTGCGGCAGGCCTGCACGTCGTTGTCGTAGCGCACCTTGTCGACGCCTTCCATGGCGACCATGGGCACGTAGGTGAGTCCGGATCCGGTGCCGGGTTCGGTCGGCACCAGCGGCGCCCTGGCGGTGCAGCCCATCAGGGCCACAGCGGCGAACGCAATGCTCAGCAACAGCTTCATGGGGTTTCCCTCGTCCTCTTTCGCGGTAGTTCCGCGGATTTAACCATACATATAGTTACTCTTGAATCGACTTGTCGCGAATGCACGACGACCGGTGAGGCGGCATGCGACCATGCGTTCCCGCTCTCGGCGGGCCGCAAATCAAAGTACCTATAACCCCCCGCATGAAGCTCCTCCCGATCGCCGCCCTGCTGTTGCTTTTCGACAGCGCCTCCGTCGCCGTCGCGCAGACCACGCCGGTGGACCTGCTCAGGAAGAACGGCTGCATGGCCTGTCACGGGCTCGTCCACAAGCAGGTCGGGCCGGGATTCGCGCAGATCGCGGAGCGCTATCGCAACGATCCGGAGGCGCCACCGCGGCTGGCCGAGAAGATCCGCAACGGCAGTGTCGGCGCGTGGGGCCGGGTCATCATGCCGCGGCAAAGCCTGGTGTCGGAGGCCGACTCGCGGGTGCTGGCGACCTGGGTGCTTTCGCAGCCTCCGCTGGCGAAGAGATAAAGCCCGAAGCAGCGCCGGGCACTCGGCTCAAGCAGCCCGCACTGCCTTTTCTGCATCGACCTTGCGCTGAAGCGGAAGCCACAGCGTGAAGCGCGTTCCGCCGCTGCCGGACTCCCAATTCACCGTTCCGCCGAACGCCATGGCGCGCTGCTGCTGGTTGCGCAGCCCCCGGCCGCTTCGCTGCAGGGCCTCCTGCACGTCGAACCCCGCGCCGTTGTCCTCGATCACCACCGAGACGCCCTCGCCCGCCGTCGCGGTGCTGAAGCTGATGATGCTGGCCCGCGTGTGGCGCAGCACGTTGGCGATGCACTCCTGCATGATCCGCAGGATGTGCAGCGCGCTCCCGGGGTCCAGCCAGGGCAGCGCGGGCACGGGCTGTACCTCCCAGCGCAGTGCGACGCCGGCGCTCTCGATGCGCGGCGCCAGGCGAAAGCGCAGGGTGGCGAGCAGCAGCAGCAGGTCGGCGTCCACGCTCTCCATGGAGTCGATGGCCAGCTTCAGGTCGTCCATGCAGCCCCTGAGCACTTCGGAGATCTCGGTGTCGCTCATGGCGCCCCGCTCCACCGAACGGATGGCGCTGATCAGCGACGAGCCCAGCCCGTCGTGCATGTCCTGCATCAGCCGCCGGCGCTCGGCATCGAGCATCTGCTGGTTCTCGATCACGCGCAGCCGCTGGTAGCTCTGCTCCAGCTCGGCCTCGCGCGCCTGCAGGCGCTGGGCCAGCCCCTTGTTCAGCCGTGCCACCTCGGCAAACGCACCGGTGTACCGCTCGAACATGATGTAAGAGAAGACGAAGAAGAGGCTGATGATCGCGTAGGGCGAGGTGTACACGCTCTCCGGGCTCACCAGGTTGTTCTGCAGCAGCCCGTCGTAGGACGTGAACGTGAGCGCGAAGACAGTCCATCCCGCCACCAGCCGACCTTCGGGCAGCTTGGCGCGCAATGCCTTGCGCAGGTTCACCGCAAAGATCAGCACGGCGACCGGCAGCACCATCAGGTTGAGCAGCGGCGTGACGAGGTAGAGGCTCGCGATGGACGGCGACAGGTGCGGCAGCGTGGCGATGCTGCAGGCCGTCGCCAGCGTCACAGACAGGCGGGTCAACCAAGGCGAGGGCTGCTGGTGCAGGCGCTCCAGGAAGAGGTGGATCGCGACGATCAGCCAGATCAGCGAGGACACCGTCATCCACTCGAACAACTCGTCGGAGACCGGAAAGTAGTTGCCGCCGACGTAGTAGTGAAGCGTCCGCAGGAAGGCCAATGCCGAGATGGCGAAGAACAGCAGGTAGAGCGACTCGCGCCGCTTGCCCAGGTACACCGCGAGGGCGAAGGCACCCACCGCCAGGAACGCCGCGCTGCCCATGGCCGGCACCTGAACCTGCAGCAGTTGGCGGATCTGGTAGCGCCAGTTCAGCGAGGCCTCGTCGCCCACCCACACAGTCGAGAAGCCGCTTCCGCTGCTGCGCAGGCGGTCGACGCGGATCAGCACCGATGTCGGAGAAGGCGTGCCGGCCGTCGCATTCAGCGGCAGCAGCAGCGGATGGTTGTAGCCGTTGTGAATCGGGCTGCCATGCGACTGGTAGAGCAGCACGCGGTCGCCGTACACCGCGATGTGGCCGAGCGTCTTCCAGCGCGGCAGGTAAAGAAAGAGAAGGCGCTGCTGTTCAGAAGGCGCCGTGCCGGCGAGGTCGATGCGATACCAGTCGGTGATGGTGCGCACGCCGCCCAACGGCGTGGGAACCAGCTCGCGCTCGGCCGTGTGCGGAAGGCTGACCTCCCTCCATCCCTCGGCCGGAAGGTCGGCATCTTCGATCTGCCGCGGAGGCTCGGAATAACCCGTGCCGGGAACGGACAGCAATTGCGCCTGCGTGATGTGCAGCGCGCCCTCGGGCCGCGCGTCGGCAGCCGCCGCATTCGCGAGCGGCAACACTGCCAGGCACAACGTCGCGATCCAGCGGCCCAGTCCGGTGCGGCGATCGGAGGCGAGCGACGTGTGCATTAGTTAACAATTATGTCTCCCGGCCCGCACATCCGCGTGACAGGCCGTGCCCCGACGCCGCACCCGTCGCGCCCTGCCCGCTAGCCCATCATGGCCGCGGCGGCCTTGATCGCCTCCCGGATGCGCCCGTAGGTGCCGCATCGGCACACGTTCTCGATGGCGTCGATGTCCGCATCGGTCGGGTTGCGGGTGCGCCGCAGCAAGTCGACCGCCGCCATGATCTGCCCCGGTTGGCAGAAGCCGCACTGCGGCACGTCCAGGTTCATCCAGGCCTGTTGCACCGGGTGCAGCACGTTGCCGTTGGCCAGCCCCTCGATGGTCGTCACCTGCCGGCCGCGCACGTCGGCCACCCGCGTCGAGCAGGTGGTGACCGCCTTGCCGTCGACGTGGCAGGTGCAGGCCTTGCACACGTTGATGCCGCAGCCGTACTTCGGGCCGGTGATGCCGAGCTTGTCGCGCAGCACCCAGAGCAGCGCCATGTCGTCGGGCGCCTCGACATCGACATTGCTGCCATTCACCTTGAAAGATTGCACGGGCATGGTGGCCTCCTCAGGCGGGTACCGGCACGACGACCGGCGTGGGCAGCTTGCCCGGGGGGATGGGGGTGAAATCGACCGGGAAATTCAGCGGGAAGCTGCGCGGCTTGCGGCCGGTGGCGCGTGCATACGCGTTGGCGATGGCACCCGAACTGGCCGAGAGGCCCACCTCACCCAGCCCGCCGATCGCCTCGCCGGTGCTGGCCGGCATGATGATGACCTTCACGTCCTTCGGGTAGCTCTTCATGCGCGCGAAGTGGTACTGCGAATAGCTGCCCTCCAGCGGCAGGCCGTTCTGGATGTGCAACCCCGCCGTCAACACGATGGAGATCGACTCGCACAGCCCGCCCTGCATCTGCGCCTCGATGCCCGATGGATTGATCGGCGTGCCTACGTCGATCACGATGGTGGCGCGGATGACCTTCACATCGGTCGGCACCCGTCCATCGATCTCGACGATGCAGGCCGTGAAAGACTTCGACTCCTGGTGCACGCCCACGCCCTGGGCAAAGCCCGCCGGCATCGCCTTGCCCCATTGCGCCGCCGCGGCAGCCGCCTTCAGCACCGCGCGTGCGCGCGGCAGCCGCAGGTACTCGAGCCGGAACGCGACCGGGTCCTTGCGCAGCGCCCGGGCCATGTCGTCGACCAGGATCTCCTCCACCAGCCGCGAAGGCTGGATGTGCACCGAGCGGTACGAGCAGGTGTTCATGTCGATCGGCACCGGCGTCAGGAGCTTGGTGGTCACGCCGAAGTTGTAGGGCGACGTGACCATGGTCTTGAACATGACCTGCTCGATGCCGAAGTTGCCCACCGTCTGCGGAAAGCCGTTGGGCAGCGCGATGGCCGCGGCGCCCAGCATCTCACCGAAGCCGTGGCGCGTATCGAGCCGTACCCCGGCGATGCGCTGTTCGAACGCGATGACCTGGCCCAGCAGCATCGTGGCGCGCGCCCGGTGGAACATGGGCGGACGCACGCGGCCGTGGCGCATGTCGTCGGTGCGGTGGTACATCAGCTTGCAGGGCCGGCCCAGCGCCTTGGAGGCCTGCACCGCCTGCAGCGTCGCGTCCCAGAAGAGCCGTCGCCCGAAGGAGCCGCCCGAAGGCACCGCATGCACCTTGACCTTGTCCAGCGGCAAGCCCAGCTCGATGGCGATGGCCTGCTGCGTGACGATCGGGCTCTGCAGGCCCGACCAGATCTCGGCCCGGTCGGCGCGCACGTCGGCGATGGCGCATTCGGTTTCCATCGGGCAGTGCGAGACCGCCGCGAACTCGAACTCGCCCTCGACCGTGAGCGCGCCCAGCGGTGGCAGCAGGAACGGCAAGAGCGCGCCCTTGAGCTTCTGCTGGATGCTCGCGTTGGACTCGCCGGCAACGGGCCCGGCCGTCCAGGTGACATCGAGCGCGTTCACCGCGGCCCAGGCCTGCCCGAAAGTCTCGGCCATCACTGCCACGCCGGGTGGCGTGGGCACGATGCCGTTCGTCGCGGGGATCGGCGCAATGCCCAGCACGCCCGGCATCGCCGTCACCGTGTTCAGGTTGTTGATGCGCACGAACTTGCCGTTGATGGTCGGAGGCCGGCACACCATGGTGGGCTTGGCTTCGGGCACGGCCTGGTCCATCGAGAACTTCTTGCGGCCGGTCACGATGTCCAGCGCGTCGAGCCGCGTCGTGCGCTGCCCGACCACCGCGTTCGCGCTGCCAGAAAGCAGCCCGCCCAGGCCGCCGAGCAACGGCATGCCGGCATGCAGCGAACGCACGCTCGACGAGCCGCCGGTGAGCTGGTTGAAGATCAGCTCGGGGCTGGCGTCCGCCGAGCCGACCTCGATGGCGCTGAGCGGCAGGCGCAGCTTGTCGGCCAGCATCATCGCGGCGGCGGTGGCAATGCCCTGCCCCGACTCCAGCCGCGGAAGCTCGAGCCGCACGCGGCCGTTGGCGATGTTGGTTACCTTGACCAGCGGCATGGTCGGCAGCGCGGTGAGCGTCACCGCATCGCCGATGTCGATCAGGTCGGTCGTGTCGGGCGGTGTCATCGGCAGGATCGCAGCCTTCGCCGAGGAAGGGGCGGCGATCCCGCCCAAGCCCACGGTGGCGGCGGCCGCGGCTGAAACCAGCGGCGCGGAAGCCGCGTACCCCAACAGGTCCCGCCGGCGCATGCCGGGTGGTTCGTCTTGGAGCGGCACATGCGTGGGGACCGCGCCGGATTCGGAATGTTCCATCCTTGTCTCCTGTCTTATGGTTGTGGCGAACAGGAGTCAATATGTCATGATCGTTTCGCCAAGGGTGTCGTTTCAAAGACATTTCTTACGCACGGATCCGCGGGCCTTTCCATGCAGGCCCACGCGGGTGGAGGAGTGAGATGAGCAAGCCAGCCAGCTGAAAAGCAAGCAAGCGAGCAAGGAAAGCACGTATGTCGTCGAACGCCATGGAAACCATGCTCCGCGAGAGCCTGTGGGCACAGACCCTGACGGCCGAGGAGCTCGACCGCGTGGTCCGCGAGTCGCACGAACGCGAGGTGCCGGCCGGCGGTTTCGCGCTGCGCCGCGGCGAACCCGCCGATCTCTGGATCGGCATCATCGAAGGTCTGGTGAAGATGTCGGTCTCGCTGGCCGACGGCCGCGTTTCCACGTTCACCGGCGTGACCACCGGCGGCTGGGCCGGCGAAGGCTCGCTGCTCAAGCCCGGCCCGTGGCGCTACGACGGCGTGGCCATGCGGCCGACCCGCCTGGCCTGCGTGCCGCGCCACACCTTCGAACGGCTGCTCTCGACGAACATCGAATTCAACCGGTTCCTGCTCTCGCACATCAATGCGCGCCTGAGCCTCTTTATCGGCCTCATGGAATTCGACCGACTGCTGGGCCCCGATGCGCGCGTCGCGCGCTGCCTCGCCAGCCTGTTCGACCCGGTGCTCTATCCGCAGACCAGCAGCTTCGTGCGCCTGAGCCAGGACGAGATCGGTCTCTTGTCCGCCGTTTCGCGTCAGCGCGCGAACAGGGCGCTGCACGAACTCGAACGCGCGGGGCTGCTGCGCGTGGAGCATGGCGGTGTCGAGGTGCTCGATCTTGCCGGGCTGCGTGGCTATCTCGGCGAGACCGAATCGGTGGCGACAGCGTACGCGCGCCGATAGGCCAGGCAAGGCGAAAGGCCCCAAGCCTCGGCGCTTGAAGCTCGGCGAACCCGCCGCCAAGCGACTTCATCCTGGTGCACGTGCCGCACCAATCACGGCTTCATGACCGCAGCCATGTGATTGCCTCGGCCCCGCAAAAAGCGGCGCTTCAACCGTCCTCACCTCGACAGCATCGCTCGTAGGTGATTTCCCTCGCCACCTGGCCCAGTGCTTGCATAAGCACCCCAGATAGTTGAATACTTCAACTATTGAAGATTTCTCCCATCTGGCCATGCACGCACCACTCGAACTGAAAACCGACTACATCAACGTCCTGCTCGACCTGGCGTCCGAGCGAACGAGAGACCGTGGTTCCCGCGTGTACGAGATCGAAGTCGGCCTGTCGATCCGCGATGTGCGGCTGCTTCGCATGATCGGCGGCGCGCCCGGCATCACGATGGGCCAACTGGTGCAGACCTGCGCCATCGAGAAAACGCTGGTCTCCAAGCTCGTGGGCTCGCTGGTGCAGCGCGAGCTGGTGCAGCGCCAGATCGGCAGCGAAGACGCGCGTCAGATCCATCTGTGCCTCACGCCCTCCGGCATCGACCTCGTGCTGCAGGCCGAGCCCATCGGGCGAGAAATGGAAGCCCGCTTCCTCGATTGCCTCACCGTGGCCGAAGTCGCCGCCCTGCACCGCATCCTGAACAAGATCATCGATGCGGAAGCGGGTTCGCGCGACGTCTTCGAATTTCTGCTGACCCAACTGCGCGAAAGCAAGGCTGCGGATTCCTCTTCAACACCTCCCTCTGGCACCTCTCGAAAGAAGTAAGGCTTCATGGCTATTTCACTCTCGCTGCGCCGCGCGTTCGCGGCCGCCCTGCCGGCATTGGCGCTCTCGTTCTCGGCCGCGGCCTGCGCGGAGACTGTGCTGCGCACCGTGCCTTCGTCGGACCTGAAGATCCTCGACCCGATCTGGACCACCGCCAACATCACGCGCAACCACGGGCTCATGATCTACGACACGCTTTTCGGCATGGACGAAAAGGGCGCGATCAAGCCGCAGATGGTCGAGAAATACACCGCCAGTCCCGACAACAAGGTCTGGACCTTCACGCTGCGCCCGGGCCTGAAGTTCCACGACGGCGCGCCCGTCACCTCGCAGGACGTGATCGCCTCGCTCGCCCGCTGGGCCAAGCGCGACACGCTCGGCCAGAAGATGTACGAGGCCATGGACAGCATCACCGCGGAAGGCCCCAACGGCTTTCGCATGACCTTCAAGCAGCCCTTCGGCGTGGTGCTCGACGCGCTGGGCAAGCCCAATCCGCTGGTGCCGTTCATCATGCCCAGGCGCGTGGCCGAAACGCCCGCCGACAAGCAGATCGAAGAGATGGTCGGCTCCGGTCCCTTCACGCTGGCCAAGGCGGACTTTCGCCCGGGCGACCGCGTGATCTACCGCAAGAACGCCGCGTACGTGCCGCGCAAGGAAGCGCCATCGGGCCTCGCTGGCGGCAAGGTGGTGAACGTGGACCGCGTCGAATGGGTGCTGCTGCGCGACCCGCAGACGCAAGTCAACGCTCTGCTCAACGGCGAGGTCGACATGGTCGAGGCCGTACCCGCCTCCGGCTTCACCGACATGCGAACCAACCCGAAGATCGAGCTGGTGGACGTGATGCCCGCAGGCCCTTTCACGGCGATCTACAACCACAAGGTCCCGCCCTTCAACAACCCGAAGGCGTTGAAGGCAGCCATGCTCGCCATCAACCAGGAAGCCATGCTGCGCGCTCAGGCCACCTTCCGTGACTTCTACAAGCCATGCGCGTCCATTTACCTGTGCGGCTCGATGTATTCGAGCGACAAGACGGGCTTCTTCACCGGCAAGCCGCAGTTCGAGGAGGCCCGCAAGCTCTTGAAGGAGTCGGGCTACGACGGCAAGCCAGTCGTCATCCTGCTGCCGGGTGATGCGCCGGCGCTCAACAAGATGCCCGCCGTCTACGGACAGTTGCTCAAGCAAGTGGGCTTCAACGTCGACGTGCAGACCACCGACTGGGCCACGCTCGTGACGCGCCGCACCAAGAAGGACCTTCCGGAAAACGGTGGCTGGAACGTCTTCATCACGTTCTGGGGCGGTGTGGATGCCAGCAACCCCATCAGCTATGGCCCGCTGACCGGCAACGGCGACAAGGGCTTCTTCGGCTGGCCGACCGATCCGGAGCTCGAAGCGCTGAAGTCGCGCTTCATCGAAACCACCGACCTGGCGCAGCGCAAGGACATCGCCACGCAGATCCAGCTTCGCGTGCTCGAAGGCGGCGTGATCGCGCCGCTCGGCGAAGGCAAGGCGCCCACCGCCGTGCGCCGCGGTGTGGTGAGCGGCCTGCTGCCCTCGCCCGCCGTCCTGTACTGGAACGTGCGCAAGAACTAGGCGCAGCCCCTTCCCTCTCTCATCGAGGCGCCGACCGGTTGTACCCGTTGCAGCCGGTCGGGGGACTCCTTTGTCCACGCCCGCCGATCCATCGCTCGAACGAGACCCTCTCACATGCTCAATTTCCTGCTGCGGCGCGGCCTGGCCACGGCGCCCGTGCTCCTGATCGTGGCCGTCATCGTCTTTCTCCTGCTGCGCATGACGCCCGGCGATCCGGCGGCGGCCATCGCGGGCGACGGCGCCACCGTGCAGGACATCGAGCGCATTCGCGCGCAGCTCGGCCTGGACGCACCGGTCGTCAGCCAGTTCTTCGGATGGCTGGGCCACGTGCTGCGCGGCGACCTGGGCTACTCGTACTTCTACAAGATGACCGTGACCGAGCTGATCGGCCAACGGCTGGAGCCCACGCTGTCTGTGGCCGCCCTCACGGTCGTGCTCACCGTGCTCATCGCCGTGCCGCTGGGCGTGCTGGCGGCTTCGCGGCGCGGCGGCCGGCTCGATCGCTTCATCATGAGCGCATCGGTCCTCGGCTTTTCGGTGCCGGTGTTCGTCGCGGGCTACCTGATGATCTGGCTGTTCTCGATGCAGCTGGGCTGGCTGCCGTCGCAGGGCTACAACCGCATCGGCGAAGGCGTCGGCCCGTGGCTGCGCAACCTGGTGCTGCCTTGCGTCACGCTGGCCGTGATGTATGCGGCGCTGATCGCGCGGGTCACGCGGGCGGCGGTTTCCGAGGCGCTGACCGAAGACTACGTGCGCACCGCGCGCGCCAAGGGCATCTCCGAGCGCCGCATGCTGATTCGCCACGCGCTCGCCAATGCGGCCGTGCCGATCGCCACCATCATCGGCCTGAGCGTGGCGGGCCTCATCGGCGGCGTGGTGGTGACCGAAACCATCTATGCCATACCGGGCCTCGGCCAGTTGACGGTGGACGCCGTGCTCTCGCGCGACTACCCGCTCATCCAGGGCATCACTCTCTTCTTCTCGCTCGTCTACGTGGTCGTGAACCTGCTGGTGGACCTGAGCTACCTGCTGCTCGATCCGCGCATCCGCTACTGACGCACGCGGCCATCTTCTTTCGGAGACCCTTTCCATGACTTCGATTTCTCCGCCGGTGGACACGACGACGGCAGCGCCGCGCAGCCATCGCAAGCCCTCCCTGCTGCGCCGCGTCTTCGCGAACGCCGCCGTGCGCACGGGCAGCGTGCTCCTGTGCCTCATGGTCGTGCTCGCGGTCGCGGCCCCGTGGCTCTACACCATCGACCCCAACGCGATGGACCCGGCCAACTCGCACCTGTCGCCGGGCGCGCACGCCGAATTCACGACGCTGGCCGGCGACAGCTTCCAGCGCTTCTTCCCGATGGGCACGGACAGCATGGGCCGCGACATCTGGAGCCGCACGGCCTACGGTGCGCGCATCTCGCTGTCGGTGGGCGTGGCGGTCGCGCTGGGCTCGGTCGCGCTCGGGATGCTGGTGGGCATGGTCGCCGGCTACTTTCGCCGCCTCGACGGAACGATCATGCGGGTGATGGACGGGGTGATGGCGATCCCCGGCATCCTCTTCGCCATCGTGCTCGTCGCGGTCTGGCGGCCGAGCCTGTGGACGGTGATCCTCGCCATCGTCGTTCCCGAGACACCGCGCGTGGCGCGTCTCGTGCGCTCGGTCGTGCTGTCGGTTCGCGAAGAGCCGTATGTCGAGGCGGCCATCGGACTGGACACGCCCACGTGGAAGCTGATGCTGCGCCACATCCTGCCCAACACGGTGGCGCCGCTGATCGTTCAGGGCACCTTCGTCTGCGCGGCCGCCATGCTGGCGGAAGCGGTGATGTCGTTCCTCGGCATCGGCCTGCCTTCCGACGTGCCGACCTGGGGAAACATCATGTCGGAGGGTCGCGCGTATTTCACGTCGCACCCGTCGACCGTGCTGCTGCCCGGCGTCTTTCTCGCGGCCACGGTGCTGGCCGTGAACATGCTGGGCGATGGTCTGCGCGATGCGCTCGATCCCAAGTTCAACAAGCGCGGGAGCTGACCATGGCACGCACGTCTTTTTCCACCACCCCGCCCGCCGCCGGATCGCCCTGCCTTGTCGTGCGCGACCTGTGCATCGACTTGCCCCAAGGTGCGGACCGGCCGCATGCCGTCAGCGGTGTTTCCTTCGACGTGATGCCCGGCCAGGTCGTGTGCCTGCTGGGCGAATCGGGCTCTGGCAAATCGGTGATCGCCCAGGCCGTGATGGGACTACTGCCCGATGCACTCAAGCCTTCGGGCGGACGCATCGAAGTGCTGGGCGAGAACGTCCTCGCAGCCGACGCCGCACGCCTGCGCGCATGGCGCGGTGCCCGCATGGCGATGGTGTTCCAGGAACCCATGACGGCACTGAACCCTGTGATGCGCTGCGGCGCCCAGGTCGATGAGATGCTGGCCGAACACACAGCACTCGGTGCCGCGGAGCGCCGGCAGAAGGTGCTGGCCATCTTCGCGCGCGTCAAGCTGCCGGAGCCCGAACGCATCTACGACGCCTATCCGCATCAGCTCTCGGGCGGACAGCGGCAGCGCATCGTGATTGCCATAGCGCTGATCCTGCGCCCTGCGCTGCTGATCTGCGACGAGCCCACCACCGCGCTGGACGTGACCACGCAGGCCGAGATCCTGTCGCTCATCCGCGAGATGCAGCAGGAGAACGGCACGGCGGTGCTGTTCATCACGCACGACTTCGGCGTGGTCGCGGACATCGCGGACCACGTCGTCGTGCTGCAACTGGGCCGCCAGGTCGAAAGCGGACCGAAAGACGAAGTGCTGCGCCGGCCGAAGGAGCCCTACACGCGCATGCTGCTCGACGCCGTGCCGCGCCTGGAACCCGCTTCACGCCCTCCCGTCGCCGACGCACCGCCGTTGCTCGACGCGCGCGGCGTGACCAAGACCTACCGCTCCGGCTCGTGGCCCGGCAAGCGCCGCACGGTGCACGCGGCGACCGATGTGTCGCTCCAGCTCCGTGCCGGCGAAACCGTGGGCATCGTGGGCGAGTCGGGCTCGGGCAAGTCCACCGTGGCGCGCTGCATCGCGCGGCTGATCGAGCCGACCGGCGGCGAGGTCTGGGTGCCTCACCTCGAAGCGCAGCACGCGCCGCGCGCACGGCTCTCGGCGTTCCGGCGCATGGTGCAGGTCGTGTTCCAGGACCCGAACCGCTCGCTGAATCCGCGCCGCACGGTCGGCCAATCGATCATCGAAGGGCCGGTGAATTTCGGGCTTTCTCCCGAGAAGGCCTGGCAGCGCGCCGAGGAGCTGATGGACCTCGTGCGGCTCAAACCCGAGGTGCTGCACCGCTATCCGAGCGAGTTCTCCGGCGGCCAGCGGCAGCGCCTGTGCATCGCACGCGCGCTGGCCTGCGAGCCCCAGGTGCTGATCGCCGACGAAGCTGTTTCGGCGCTCGACGTTTCCGTGCAGGACCAGATCCTCAAGCTGCTCGCGGAGATCCAGCAGCGCCTGTCCATCGGCATCCTCTTCATCACGCACGACCTGCGCGTGGCAAGCCAGATCTGCGACCGGCTGATCGTCATGCACAAGGGCCGCATCGTCGAACAAGGCACCGCGCGCGACGTGCTGCTGTCGCCGCAAGAGGCCTACACCCGCTCCCTGTTGGCCGCGGCCCCTGGTCAGGGCTACGCGTTCGGCCAGGGTTGATGCGCGCGCATCGACTCCTGGCTCCGATCAACAACATCCCCGACCCGCAAAGAGAAACAACATCATGGACACACCCCTGTACGCCCTCAGCGCCGTTCAACTGCTCGAGCGCTATCGCGACCGCACCCTCTCTCCCGTCGACGTGACGAAGGCCGTGCTGGCGCGCATCGAGCGCTGGGAGCCGAGCATCCACGCCACCTACGCGCTGGATGCCGAAGCCGCCCTCGCCTCGGCGAAGGCTTCCGAAGCACGATGGACACAAGGCACGCCGCAGGGCGAGCTCGACGGTGTGCCAGTCACGCTCAAGGAAAACATCGCCACGCGCGGCACGCCATCGCCGATCGGCAGCGCCGCCACGGTGCTGTCGCCCGCCGCGGCGGATGCGCCTGCGGCCGCGCGACTGCGCGAAGCGGGCGCGGTCATCGTCACCAAGACGACGATGCCGGACTTCGGCTTTCTCGGTGCTGCCCCGTCGAGCTTTCATGCGCTCACGCGCAACCCCTGGGACCTGAGCAAGAACACCGGCGGCTCCAGCTCCGGCGCGGGCGCCGCTGCAGCAGCGGGCTACGGCCCCTTGCACCTGGGCACCGACATCGGCGGCTCGGTGCGCATTCCCGCCAACTTCTGCGGCGTGTTCGGGCTCAAGCCCAGCCATGGGCGGATTCCCGTCGATCCGCCGGCAGCCGCACGCGTGATCGGCCCCATGACGCGCACCGTCGCCGACGCCGCGCTGCTGATGAAGGTGGTCTCGCGCCCCGACCCGCGCGACTACATGAGCCTGCCGGCGCAAGACATTGCTTGGGAACACCTCGGCCGCGACGTGCGGGGCCTGCGCATCGGCCTGTGGACCGACACCGCGGGCGGCTGGCCGATCGACCCCGAGGTGAAGGAAGCCGTGCTGGCCGCGGCGCGCCTCTTCGAGCAGGCCGGCGCCATCGTGGAGCCACTCGCCGACTGGACCACGCTGGAGATGCGCATGGGCATGGCGCACTTCTTCACCATGCGCTGCCGCGTCGATCTGGCCGCAATGCCGGTGGAACGCGCCAAGCTGGCGGCGGACTACATCCATGCAGCGGGCGAGTTCGCCGGCTCGCTTTCGCCCGAGGAAACCTTCAGGGCCTTCACACGCATGCAGGCGTTGCGTGCGGCGACCGTCGCCGCCACGCAGCCGTACGACTACGTGCTGTCACCCGTGTCGCCGGTGCTGCCCTTCGCGGCGGAGGCCATCAACAGCGGCCCGGAAAATCCACTGAAGGACTCCCACTTCACCTCGGTGTTCAACCAGTCGGAGCAGCCCGCGGCATCGATCAATTGCGGCTACGCCGCGAGCGGCCTGCCCATCGGCCTGCAGATCGCCGGGCGCCGGTTCGACGATCTTGGCGTGCTGCAGATGGCTGCGTTCTACGAGTCTGTGCGCGGGGCACAGGCACCTTGGCCAGAGCCTGTGTGATGGCGACGAGGCATCGCCTGCAGCGATAGACGCGAACCTATTTCTACCAGGCCGAGTGAAGTTCAGCGGATTCCTTTGGGAAGCTGGATAGCATTGCGGCCCCAATAAACATCCCTAGGGAGAGAGAAGAAATGATCCGTTTGTCTCAAGCAGCGGTGGCCGCTGCAGTCGTGGTGTGTCTGAGTGGTTGCGCCAGCATCTTCAACGGCACCACCCAGGCCGTCGCCTTCAGCAGCGCACCCCAAGGCGCCGCAATGACGATCACCAACCGGGCGGGCGAGCCGGTGCACACCGGCACCACGCCATCGACCGTCACGCTCAAGCGCGGCGCGGGGTACTTCAAGTCCGAGGCCTACACGGTCACCATGAAAAAAGAAGGCTTCGCCGATGCTTCGCAGCAGGTCGACAGCCAGGTCAGCGGCTGGTACGTCGCCAACATCATGTTGGGAGGCCTCCTGGGCATGCTGATCGTCGATCCGGCCTCCGGCGGCATGTACACCTTCCCCGACACGGTCAAGGGCACGCTGGCGCCCACCGTTGCCGGCGTCGTCGGCACTTCGGCGGCACCAGCCACCGTCAAGTAAGCCAGCGCGCTGCGAAGGCCCGGGCAGCCGACGCAGCCATCGAGCGGCATCCCGCCGCTTTCGAAGCCCCTAGACTCGGACCGCATGAGCCGTCCGAGTCCCCGCAAAGCCCTCCTCTACGCCTTCGTCGTCGGCCTTTGCGCTCTCTTCATCTGGTATTTCAAGGTTCTGGCACTCGGCTACTACTGGCTGAGCACGACGCTGGGTGCATCGCAATGGGCGGGCAACTCGCTGTGGCTGCCGGGCTACCGGGTGGCGGTCGAAGGCATGCCGATCCAGGGCCTGACCCGCAATGCCTCGGGGCTGACCTTCAACACCGAAACCGGCACCCTCTTCACCGTCATCAACCGTCCGCCGCAGATCGCGGAGCTCACCACCGAGGGCCGGCTGCTGCGCGTCGTCGCGCTCGACGGGGTGAAAGACCCCGAGGGCATCACCTACGTGCAGGGCGACAGCTATGTGATCTCTGACGAAGACAGCCACCGCATGTACTGGGTGCAGATCGGCCGCGATACGCAGCGGGTGTCGGTGGCCGGCCGTCCGAGCCTGGGCATCGGCATCGACAAGCTGCACAACAGCAGCTTCGAAGGCGTTTCCTGGGACAGCGTGCACAAGCGCCTGTACGTGGTTCGCGAGAAGCTGCCGATGCGCGTGCTGATGATCACCGGCCTCGACCCGGCCACGCCCCCCACCGGTTTCAACATCGACATCAGCGAATGGAAATCCTCGCGCGCGGCCTCGCTGTTCATGAGCGATCTTTCGTCGGTCACGGTGCATGACGAGACCGGACATCTGCTGCTGTTGAGCGACGAGTCGGCCCTGATCGTGGAATACGCGCCGGACGGGCGCCCGGTCAGCATGCTGCCGCTGTGGCGCGGGTTCAACGGCCTGCAGCGCAAGGTGCCGCAGCCAGAGGGCGTCGCCGTGGGGCCGGACGGCAAGCTCTATCTGCTGTCCGAGCCCAACCTGTTCTACCGCTTCGAGCGAGCGTCCGCGACGGCGCCTTCGCCGAAGTAGAAAGACTGGATGTCGGCGCGCTGGCGCAGCGCCTCCGCATCGCCGCTCAAGACCGCAACGCCTGCATCGAGCACCGTCGCCCGGTCGGCGTATTGCAGCGCGACAGTCGAGTTCTGCTCGGCGACCAGGATCGACAGGCCCGCTTCGCGGTTGAGCCGCCGCAGTTGCTCGAAGATGTCGCGCACCACCAGCGGCGCCAATCCCATCGAGGGCTCGTCGAGCACCAGCAGCCGGGGCCGCGACATCAGGGCACGGCCGATGGCCGTCATCTGCTGCTCGCCGCCGGAGCAAAGGCCTGCCGGGGTCTTTCGCCTGTCCTTCAGCTTCGGAAAGATCGCGTAGACCTTGGCGAGGTCTTCGGCAGCTTCCGAGCGCCGCGCACTGCGCCCCAGTGCGCCGGTCAGCAGGTTCTCTTCGACCGTCAGCGTGCGAAAGCAATGCCGGCCCTCCAGCACCTGCACCAGGCCGAGCCGCACGAGGTCGGCCGGGCTGCTGCGGCCCGTGTCGTGCCCGTCGAACACGATGCGCCCGGCCGTGACCTGTCCGCGCTCGGCCGGCAGCAGGTTCGACACCGCCTTGAGCGTGGTCGACTTGCCCGCGCCGTTGGCGCCGAGCAGCGCGTGGATTTCGCCGGCGCGCACCTCCAGGCTCACGCCGTGCAGCGCGGCAATCGAGCGCTGGTAGGCCGCCTCGACGGCTTCGATGCGCAACAGGGGCGTGGTCATTGCAGTGGCCTTCCTGCGAGTCGTGTTGCGGGTCGGCCCTGTTCAGTCATCGATGCTCTTGCGCACCTTGACGTTCTTCTCCTTTGCATACGCAAGCGACGACTTCTCGATGATCGGCCGCAGCAGCTTCCAGTCGGGCGCAATCCAGTCGGACACCACGTTCCACTTGCTGCCATCCCATTGCTGGAAGGCCACGCGGCCGTCGCCTTCGTGGTTGTCCCAGGTCACGTTGATCGAATGGAACAGGCCCTTGGCACCGAGCGCGGCGGCGCGCGCCTCGTCGATCTTCAGGTTCTCCAGGCCCCAGCGGATCTCGTCGCCGGTGAGCGTGCGCTTGCCGAACTTCGCCTGCGCGATGCGGATGGCCTCCACATTCAGGATGCCGTTGAGCACACCGAGGTTGTGATAGACGCTGCCGATGCGCTTGGTGTCCTGCAGGTTGCCCTTGCCCGCGCCATAGACGATCTTCGTGATGTCCTGCAGCACCGGATATTGCGCGCCGGCCGCCACCGTGGTGATGGCCACGTAGCCCTTGGCCGCATCGCCCGCCGGAATCACGTCTTCCTCGGAGTTGGACCACACGTTGCCCACGATGTGGTCGACCGGAAAGCCCGTCTTCTGCGCCGTCTTGAGCGCCACCGGGTTCATCACGCCCCAGCCGCGCAGCACCACGTAGTCGGGCTTCACGCGGCGGATGGTGAGCCACTGCGACTGTTGCTCGTTGCCCGGATGCGGCACCTCGATCTGCTGCAGCGTGAAGCCGTACTTCTTGGCGAGCAGCTCATAGACCGGAATGGTCTCCTTGCCGTAGGGCGAGCCGTGGTACAGCACCACGATCTTCTTGCCCTTGAGCTTGTCGGTGCCGCCCTCCTTGCCCGCGATGTAGTTCACGATGCCCGAGGTCTCGCTGTACGGATTGAGCAGCAGCGGAAAGATGTACTTGAACACGCGGCCGTCGGTGGTGTCGGTGCGGCCGTGGTTGATGGTGAGCAGCGGCACCTTGTCGGCCGTCACGCGATCGATGAGCGCATAGGCGATGCCCACCGACAGCGGGTTCCAGGTCGCGATGCCTGGGCGTTGCTTCAGGCGCTCATACACCTCCACGCCGCGCTCCACTTCGTACTGCGTCTCGCCCTCCTCCCATGTCAGCTTGACGCCGCCCACGCCGCCATCGCGCGTGTTGACGAGGTTCAGGTAGTCGATGAAGCCGCCGAAGAAGCCCGTGCCGCCGGCCGCATAGGGGCCGACGCGGTAGCTCTGCAGCGGGAAGAATTGCTCGTTGCCATCGGCATGCGCGAACTGCAGGCCGGCCACGGAAAGGGTGACGGCCAGGGCCGCGGTTTTCAGGTGCTTGATGAAAGACATGGTGATGATGGCTCTTGGGAAGCTAAGGAAAAAGGAAAGCTGTGCGCTCATAAGACCGTTCGGGCTGAGCTTGTCGAAGCCTTGCGCGGCGCTTCGACAAGCTCAGCGTGAACGGTTGCTGTGGGCATGGGCACGGCTTGATCTCGCGCCAATACGAGCCGCTTGCGCGCGCGGTCCCACAGGGCGACCAGCCCTTGCGGCTCCATGGCGAGAAAGAAAATGATCAGTGCGCCCAGCACGATGCGCTGGCTCATGTCGAGCACGCCCGAGTCGAACCAGCCGCCGAAAAGAAAGCTGCCCACGCGCGAGAGCAGCAGCGGAAACACCACGATCAGCGCCGCGCCGAAGAACGCCCCTCGGATCGTCGCGAGCCCGCCGATGATCACGATGAAGAGAATCTGGAACGAGCGGTCGAGGTTGAAGCCCGCGGGCTCCACGGTGCGCAGGTACACGAAGCCCCACAGCACCCCCGCCACGCCCACGATGAACGACGACACCGCGAACGCCAGCAGCTTGGTGCGCAGCACCGGCACGCCGATGACGCGCGCGGCCAGTTCGTTGTCGCGCACGGCGATGAAGTGGTGGCCCGTTTGCGTGCGCACGAGGCGCCACGCGAGCAGCGTCAGCACGGTGACGATGCTCAGCGAGAAGATGTAGCGGCCCACCGGCGTGTCGAAGACGATGCCGGCCACTTCGAGCGCTGGCGCATCGATCACGCCCGAGGCGTTGTCGTTGCTGAACCAGCTGAACTTGGTGAGCGCCCATTGCACGAAGAACTGCGCGGCCAGCGTCGAGACCGCGAGGTAGAAACCGCGCAGCCGCAGACTCGGCAGCCCGAACACCAGGCCGACGGCCGTGGCCGCCAGCCCCGCGAGGCCGATGCTCACGAGCAGTGGAAGGCCGTCCACGCGCAGGTTGAAGTTGTAGGCCGCGAAGGCGCCGACCGCCATGAAGGCCGCGGTGCCAAGCGAGAGTTGACCTGCGTAGCCGGTCAGCAGATTGAGTCCTACGGCCGCCAATGACAGCGCGAGGAATGGAATCAGCAGCGCGTCGAATACATAGCCTGAGGCGGTGAAGGGCACGATGCCGAAGGCGATGACCAGCACGACAAGCGGCCAGATCCACGCAGGGAGTGCTCGGGGCAAAGCGACAGCGCTCATCGCTCAAGCCCTTTCCACGAGCTTCTGCCCGAACAGCCCGCTCGGTCGGATCAACAGAAACGCCAGTGCCGCCACATACGCGAACCAGCTCTCGATGCCACCGCCGACGAAAGGCCCGATGTACACCTCCGCCAGCTTCTCGAGCGCGCCGATCACCAGCCCGCCGACGATGGCGCCAAGGATCGAGTCGAAGCCGCCGAGCACCAGCACCGGCAGCGCCTTCAGCACCACCAGCGAGAGCGAGAACTGCACGCCCAGCCGCGCACCCCACAGCAGCCCGGCCACCAGCGCGATGACGCCGGCCGCGGCCCACACCGTGGCCCAGATGCGCGGCAGACGAAGGCCCACCGCAATCGCCGCATAGGTATCGTCCGCGACCGCGCGGAACGCGAGACCCACGCGGGTGTAGCGGAAGAAAGCCGAGAGCGCCGCCACCATCACGCCCGCCGTTGCGGCGGCGAACAGGTCGAAGGTCGAGACCATGATGCCGAGGAACTGCAGCGGCTCGTCCGCGATGCCGAGTTCCAGCGCATGGACCTGCGTGCCCCACACGAGCTGCGCGACGCCCTCGATCACGTACGAGAGCCCCAGCGTCGCCATGAACAGCGTGATCGGCGGCTGGTTCACCAGCGGCCGCAGCACGGTGCGTTCGATGACGAGACCCAGCAGCACCATGAGCGCGAAGGTCAGCAGCAAGGCGAGCGCGAAAGGCACGCCGCGCTCCACCAGGCTCACGAAGGTGAGCGCGGCGAACAGCAGCTGCGCGCCCTGCGCGAAGTTGAGTACGCCCGATGTCTTGTAGATCAGCACGAAGCCGATGGCAACGAGCGAATACATCACGCCCGAAAGCAGGCCGCCGATGAGCACCTCGGCGAAGAAGCTCAGATCAGAGGCATCCATCAGCCCTGCTCCGCTTCGTCTTCGTGGGCCACGCCCAGGTAGGCATCGATCACCACCGGGTCGCTGCGCACCTCGGCCGGCGTGCCGTCGGCGATCTTGACGCCGTGGTCGAACACGGCCACGCGGTCCGACAGGCCCAGCACCACGCCGATGTCGTGCTCGATCAGGAGGATGGTGGTGCCGAATTCGTCGCGCGCGGCGCGCACGAAATGCACCAGCTCGCTTTTTTCGGTGACCGTCATGCCGGCCATCGGCTCGTCGAGCAGCAGCAGTTGCGGCGCGGCGACCAACGCACGTGCGAGCTCCACGCGCTTCTGCAGGCCGTAGGCCAGCGTGCCGGCAGGCCGTTCACTCACGGCGCCAAGGCCGAGGAAGCCGATGATCGCGTCGGCCCGCGCACGCGCATCCTCGCGCTCACGCCGCGCGCGGCCGAGGCCGATGAGTTGCTCGATGAAAGTGGAGCGCGCCGCATCGACGCGGCCGAGCACGACGTTGTCGCGCACGCTCAGGCCCTTGAAGAGCGCGAGGTTCTGGAAGGTGCGCGCGATGCCCAGTCGTGCCAGCCGCGCCGTCGGCACATGGCCGAAGCTGCGCCCGCCGATCCACACGCGCCCACGGTCGGGCCGGTACAGCCCGCTGATGACGTTGACCAGCGAACTCTTGCCGGCGCCGTTCGGGCCGATGACGGCGCGGACCTCGCCCTTGGCGATCGACAGGTCCACGCCCGACAGCGCGGTGACGCCGCCGAAGCTGAGGTCGATGCCTTCCAGCCGCAGCACGGCCGAGGTGCCCGTGTCTTTCCCCGCTGGTGCCGCGCGTCCCGCCGGCATGAAAGCCACCGGGTCGACACCGAGCGAGACCGGACCCGCCTCGAAGAAAAGATCGGGCATCGCAAGACTCACGCGACGGCTTCCAGCGCCGGCTTGCTCTGCTTGCCGGCATTCGCGCCCTGCCCGGCTTCCTCAAGCTTGCGCACCAGCGGCAGCACCTTCTCGCCGAAGTACTCCACCTCTTCGATGAAGTGCAGGAAGCCGGTGAGGATCAGGTCAACGCCGATGGCCTTGAGCGCCACGATGCGCTCGGCAATCTGCTGCGGTGTGCCGATGAGGTTGGTGCGGAAGCCGTCGTTGTATTGCACGAGGTCTTCGAAGGTGGACTTGGCCCAGTTGCCCTCGCCCTCGGGCGACGACTTGCCGGCCTGCTTGGCCGCATCGCCGAAGGCATGCACCGCCTCGACGTGGGCGTGCTTGATGATGTCGGCGAGCACCGCCTTGGCTTCTTCCTCGGTGTCGCGGGCGATCACGAAGGCGTTCACGCCGATGCGCACCGTGTGGCCGTTCTCCGCGGCCTTGGCCTGGATGTCGTCGATCTGCACCTTCAGGCCTTCGGGCGTGTTGCCGTTGGTGAAGTACCAGTCCGACACGCTGGCCGCGTTGTCGCGCGCGGCGCGCGAGCTGCCGCCCTGGAAGATTTCGGGGTGGGGTTTTTGCACCGGCTTCGGGCTCAGCGTGTAGTTGCTGAAGCGGTAGAAATCGCCCTTGAAGGTGAAGTTGTCCTCGGTCCAGATGCCCTTGAGCGCGCGGATGAATTCGTTGGAGCGGCGATAGCGCTCGTCGTGCTCCAGCCACGGCTCGCCGATGGCCTGGAACTCGCCCTTGAACCAGCCGCTCACCACGTTGATGGCGATGCGGCCGTTGGAGATGTGGTCGATGGTGGCGATCTGCTTGGCCACCACGGCTGGGTTCCACGGGCCGGGCAGGATCGCGGCCAGCACCTTGAGCTTGGTGGTCGCATGCAGCAGCGCCTGGCTGAACGACACCGACTCGTGCTGGTACTCCGCGCCGTAGCCCGCGGTGAAGCGGATCTGGCTCAGCGCATATTCGAAGCCGGCTTTTTCGGCCGCGAGCGCGAGGCGCTGGTTGTATTCGAGGCTCCAGTCGGTGCGCTGCTCGATGGTGCTGACCACGAGGCCGCCGCTGACATTGGGCACCCAGTAGGCGAACTTGACGGGGGCGGTGGTGGAATACGGTTGGCTCATGGCGAGGTTCCTCTCTGTGAACGGTCGATTCGGGATTGCTTCAGGCGGCCAGCGCCACGGGCACGGGCTTCTGGGCGACGGGCGCGGCGGCCGGCGAGGCCTCGCGCAGTTGCGGCACGGCGCGCGCCACGGCCAGCGCGATGCGTTCGCGCAGCGCCGGGTTGGCGATCTCGTAGCCCTCGAAGTCCTTCTCGACCGCGTAGACGCCGATGGGCAGCGTGCGCGCCTGGAAGAAGCTGAAGAGCGGGCGCAGTTGGTGGTCGATGACCAGCGCGTGGCGGTCGCTGCCGCCGGTGGCGGCGAGCAGCACCGGCTTGTCGGTCAGCGCTTCGTGATGAACGAAGTCGAACAGGTGCTTGAAGAGCCCCGTGTAAGAGCCGCGGTACACCGGGCTCGCCACGATCAGCAGGTCGGCGGACTCGATGGCCGCAATGCTCTCTTCGACGGCCGCGGGCAACTGGTTGCGATACAGCACACCGGCGAACTGCGGACCGATCTCGCCGAGCGAGATCACGCGCGCATCGATGGCGACCTCGTCGCCGAGCTCGGCCAGCAGCCGGTCGACCAGCACCAGCGTGCGCGAGGGACGTTGCAGGCTGCCGGAGACGGCAACGACTTTCAGTTTTCGACTCATGTTGATATGACCTTTGTTTGGAAGCTGCGACCCGTTCGCGGCACATTGCATATAAGCGAATGGCGTGCCACTTCGCGAGGCCTTATGAATCAACGAGTTAGAGCGAAATGACTGCTTTCGCGCATGCTGGATCGGCAGCAGGCTGCGGCTGGATTGCTGCTGGATCAGCAGCGTTGCCGCCATAGTTGTTTGAAGCAGATCGGTATGCGCGCATCGCATGAACGCCAGGCAGCAACACGGCAAGGGGTTGCTGCTCTTGCAGCAATGCGCATGCGCGAAGCTTTGATGCGGAAACGCGTTCGAAAATATCGATCCGTTCACGCTGAGCTTGTCGAAGCGCCGCGCGAGACTTCGACAAGCTCAGTCCGAACGGTCCTTGTTGATTAGCCCCGAACTCGCATCAGCCCGCTTGTGCGAGCGGTTCTGGCTGCTTCGATTGCAGCCCTGCTGTTCGAACCTGCGCGGCCTGCGCCTCCTCGCGCTTGACGCGCTCGATGTCGCGGTAGCGATGCGCAGGATGGCTGTCCGGCAGCAGCGGCCCCTGGCCGAAGAGCTTTTCGCGCAGCGTTCCCGGCGCATAGGCCTTGGGGTAGACGCCCCGGCGCTGCAGCTCGGGCACGAGATGCGTCACCACGTCTTCGAAGGTCTCGTGTGCCACCGCGTAGGCCAGGTTGAAGCCGTCCACATCGGTCTCTTCCACCCATTGCTGCAGGATGTCGGCCACCGTGCTCGCGGACCCGACGAACACCGGCCCCATGCCGCCCACGCCGCCCCACACGGCCAGCTCCTCGATGGTCCAGGCCTTGTCGCCGCCGGCCAGGTGCTCGATGGCCGAGACGATGGCATTGGTCTCCACCCGCCGGACCAGATCGGTCGGCGCGTACTGGCCGAAGTCGATGCCGGTCCAGCCCGACATGAACACCAGCGCGCCGTCGTAGGACACGTAGCGCTTGTAGTCCTCGAACTTGGCCTGTGCCTTCGCATCGGTCTCGTCCACGATCACCGTGACGAGGTTGTAGATGAGCAGCTTCTGCGCATCGCGCCCCGCCGCCGCGGCTTGCTCGCGCACCTCGCGCACGTAGTTCTTCAGCGTGGATTGCCTCGGCGCGGCCACGAACACGCACTCGGCATGCTGGGCGGCAAACGCCTTGCCCGGGCCCGATGCCCCCGCCTGGTAGAGCAGCGGGGTGCGCTGCGGCGAGGGCTCGCACAGGTGATAGCCGGGCACGTCGAAGTACTCGCCCTTGTGCCCGATCTCGTGGATCTTCTCGGGGTGGGCAAAGATGCCGGTGCGCCGGTCGCGCACGACGGCATCGCGCTCCCAACTGCCTTCGAAAAGCTTGTAGAGCACCTGCACGTATTCCTGCGCGACCTCGTAGCGGTTCTCGTGCTTGCGCAGGCCGCCCTGCCCGATGTTCTTCGCGCCGCTCTCCAGGTACGAGGTGACGATGTTCCAGCCCAGGCGACCCTTGGTGTGGTGGTCGGCCGTGGAGAGCCGCCGCGCAAAGGTGTAGGGGTGCTCGAACGAGGTCGACGCCGTGATGCCGATGCCCAGGTGCTCGGTCACCATGGCGATGGGCGCCGCCAGCTGCAGCGGATCGTTCACCGGGATCTGCGCCGCCTGCTGCAGCGCGTGGTAGTTGCCGCCCTTGTACACGTCGTAGTAGCCGATGACATCCGCGATGAAGATGCCGTCGAAGAGGCCCTTCTCCAGCACCTTCGCCAGGTCGGTCCAGTAGTTCAGGTCCTTGTATTCCCAGGATCGATCGCGCGGATGCGCCCACAGCCCGGGGGACTGGTGCGCCACGCAGTTCATCTCGAAGGCGTTGAAGCGGATGGTCTTGGTCATGCGCGAATCTCTTCCCTTCAGCTCCAGGCGTGACGTGGCACGTGGACTCCGTTGAGCTGGTAGTTGCCCAGGTGGTAGTACTTCCAGCGCACCGGGTCGTGCAGCGTGTGCACGCGCGCATTGCGCCAGTGGCGGTCGAGGTTGTGTTCGGCCAGCGTGGAGCGCGTGCCCGCGAGTTCGAACAGCTTGTTCGAGGCATTGATGGCCACTTCGGTCGTCAACACCTTGGCCTCGGCCGTGGCCACGGTGGCGGCGTTGACGAGGCTCTCCTCGGGGTCGGCCAGCGCCCGGTCGATGGCGCGGCCCGCGCGCTCCAGCAAGGCCTCGGCGGCGTGCAGGCGCAGCGTCAGGTCGCCGATCGCGCTGATGATGAAGGGGTCTTCGGCCGCGGTCTCCTTGCCGCTGTCGATCCAGGGACGGCTGCGGGTACGCACGAACGCGATCGTCTCCGCAATCGCGGCGGCGGCAATGCCCGCATCGATGGCGGCCTGGATGATCTGCGAGATCGCGCCCGCCGCGGTGGGCCGGTCGAACGCGGCCACGGGCAAGAGGCGGCTGCGCGGCACGCGCACATTGGCGATCTGTATGGAGCCCGACGCGGTGGTGCGCTGGCCGAAGCTCGACCAGTCGTTGTGCACCGTGAGGCCCGGCGCATCGCGTTCGGCAAACGCCAGGTAGCCCTTGCCCTCCGCCGGGTCCACCGCCACGATGGGCACGATATGCGAGAGCAGCGCACCGGTGGTGTAGAACTTCTGCCCGTTGATCACCACGTCATCGCCATCGAACACCAGCGTGGTTTCGAACGCGGCGACATTCTTGCTGTTCTTCTCGGAAAAGGCGTTGCCGAAACGGATGCCTTTCAGCACCAGGCCGAACAGCTCTTCTTTCTGCTCAGGCGTGCCGTCGAGGTCGATGTGGCCGACCAGCGCCAGGTGGTTCTGCGTGATCTGGGCAATGCTCGAGTCACCCTCCGCCACGATGCGGATCACATCGGCCAGCGTGGCGAAGGACACGCCCGCGCCGCCGTACGCCTTGGGCACGGTGATGCCCCAGAGGCCGCTCTGCGAATAAGCGTCCAGCTCGGCCAATGGCAGCAGCCCGTCGCGGTCGCGCAGCGCCGACTCGGAGCCGAACTCCGCGGCCAGGCGCCGGGCCACGGACACAGCCTCGGCATCGTCGCGAATGACATGGGCCGGTTGGGCCGGACGCGGGCGCGGCGCAAACGGCTCGGGTGTATTGACGCGGGGACGGGCCAGGGTTGCGGTGGTCATGGTGAGCTCCAAAAAAAGGGGAAAGAACGGACTGACGAGAGAGAGAACGCGATGCGGATCAGGTCTTGCGGCCGGGGCCGCTGCCGATCTGCCAGACATAGGGCGGC
Organism: Variovorax paradoxus EPS; assembly: GCF_000184745.1. Classification (NCBI taxonomy): domain Bacteria; kingdom Pseudomonadati; phylum Pseudomonadota; class Betaproteobacteria; order Burkholderiales; family Comamonadaceae; genus Variovorax; species Variovorax paradoxus. Next base: position 3,755,655 of record NC_014931.1, read on the forward strand.
TCGGTGCCGTTGACGCTCCAGTCGCCCACGATGCGCGCCTTGTAGACGGTGGGGTTGTGCGAGGACACCGTGCGCGCATTGCGCCAGTGGCGGTCCAGCGACTTGGAGGTGCTCGCGGCCGAGGCGCCGAGCGCATTGAAGAGATCGGAACCCGCGCGCAGCACCAGCTCGGACACCACGATCTGGCCCTGCGCCGATTCGATCTCGGCATCGATGTTGGCCTGCCGCTCCGCCGCCTCGTCGCCGTGCAGGCGTGCCTCGTAGGCGCGCTGGGCCGGCAGCGTCGCGCGCAGCGCCGTGGCCTCCGCGGCATAGGCCAGCGCCGATATCTCGCCCGCGACCTGAAGGATCTGCGCGTCCTGGCTCACATGCTGTGCGTTGCCGTTGCTGTAGATGCGCTGGCGGTTGCGCACCTCGTGCCCCACGTCGCGCTCGATGGCGCGGCCGATGCCAGCCAGCGTGGCGAGATGGAACAGTTGATAGAACGCCGTCTGGTACTTGAAGCGCGTCTCGAACGGGAACACGTTCTCGTCGTCGATGTGGGCGTTCTCGTACACCGAGGTGCCGCTGCCGGTGGTGCGCTGGCCGAAGCCGTCCCAGTCGTCGTGCTGCACGACGCCGGGCTGGTGGGTGCTGACTGCCGCCGTCACGTCGGCATCGTTGTCGGCGCGGCGCGCATACAGGTCGACCCAGTCGGCAAAGATGCTGCCGGTGCTGTAGAACTTGCGGCCGTTGGCCACCCAGCGGCCGTCCTTTTGCGAGATGCGCGTGCCGACGTCGCCGATGGCCACCGCGCCCACTTCGGACCACGCATTGCCGACCAGCTCGCCCTTCACGAAGCGGTGCAGCCACACGTCGCGCGCCGCGCCGGACGGTGCATTGAGGCGGTCTTCCACGAATGCGAAGTGCCCGCGCAGCGCTTGCGGCACGTTGGAGTCCGCCTCTGCGAGTTCGATCAACAACTGGAAGAGCTGCGGAATGGATGCGCCGCCTCCACCGTGTTCCACCGGCACACGCACCGCACCGAAGCAGGCTTCCTTCAACCAGGTGATGGGCTCGAAGGGCAACTGGCGATTGCGCTCGCGCGCGAGCGCCGTATCGGCGATGCGCTGGAAGACGGGCCGGAACTTCTGTGCCAGTGCGGAATGCTCGTAGGGAGTCCACGCGGCAGTGGCGGTGGTGGCGCTCTTCGTGTGAGGGGCGAGGATGGTTTCAGTGCTCATGGCGATGCGAGGGCCTTGCGGCCTGGGTTGCAATGGAGAGTCGGGACAGGCGTGCGCCCGATTCGGGGTTGAACAAATGGGCGTGCGAGGGAATCCAGGTCAGCGTCACCTCCTCGCCCGCCGTGGCACGGTGGCGTCCGGCGAGCCGCGCCAGCCAGGGGCTGGCATCGAATGCGTCCGGTACGGTGCCATGCAGCTCGGTGATGGAGCCCAGGTAGTCGACCGCGGACACGCGCAGCCGAAGCAGCGGCGCATCTGGCGATGCTTCGCCGGTCTGGAGCACGAGGTGTTCGGGCCGGAGGCCAAGGCGCACCGCATCGTCGTGCCGTCCAGCCGAACCGGGCGGCGCCGGCAGGCGGATGCCCTCGCCCAGCGAGAGCTGGCCTTGCGCCCATCGGGCATCGACCACATTCATCGGCGGCGAGCCGATGAAGCGCGCGACGAACTCGTTGGCGGGCTCGTCATAAAGCGTCAACGGATCGCCCACCTGCTCGATACGCCCGGCGCGCAGCACCGCGATGCGGTCGGCCATGGTCATCGCCTCTTCCTGGTCGTGCGTGACGTAGACGGTGGTCGTGCCCAGTTGCCGCTGCAGCGCGCGGATCTCGGCGCGCATCTGCACGCGCAACTGCGCATCGAGGTTGGACAGCGGCTCGTCGAAGAGGAACGCCCGCGGCTCGCGCACCATGGCCCGCCCCATGGCCACCCGCTGGCGCTGGCCGCCCGAGAGTTCACGCGGATAGCGGTCCAGGTAGTCGTCCAGATGCAAGGCGGCCGAGGCCTTGGCGATGCGCTGCGCGATCAGCGCCTCGCTCTGGCGTTGCTCTCGCAGGCCGAAGGCCATATTGTCGTGCGCCGTCATGTGCGGATAGAGCGCATAGCTCTGGAACACCATGGCCAGGCGGCGCTGTTGCGGCGGCAGATGGTCTGCCGCTTCGCCGTCGAACGCGATGCTGCCGCCGTCGGTGGTTTCCAGCCCGGCGATGGCGCGCAGCAGCGTCGACTTGCCGCAGCCGGACGGGCCGACCAGCACGACGAACTCCCCCTCCCCGATGCCGAGGTGAACATCGCGCAGCACCGCTGTGCTGCCGTACTTCTTGGTGAGGCCGGTGATCTGTATGTGAGACATGGAACTCGAATGAAGAAGGGACAGCCGCGCGCTCAGCGCCCGGCCCCCAGGCCGCCGACCAGCTGCTTCTGGAACGCCAGCGCCACCAGGTACACCGGCGCAATGCCGACCAGCGAGGCCGCGGCCATCTGCCCGAAGTTCACGACCCGCTCGCCCTGGAAGAGCGAGATAGCAACGGTGATGGTGCGGATGTCGGGCCTGCTGTTGAGCACCGAGGCGAGCAGGAACTCGTTGTAGGTCAGGATCAGGCAGATCAGTCCCGTGGAGACGAGGCCCGGCCACAGCAGCGGCAGGTTCACGCGCCACAGCGTGCGCCAGTAGCCCACGCCATCGAGCCAGGCGGCTTCGTCCAGCGCCACGGGCACCTGCTTGAAGAAGCTGCGCAGCAGCCAGAACGCGACCGGCACGTTCATCAAGCCTTCCACCAGGCCGAGCCCGAAGAGGCTGTTGTTCAGCCCGGCGTGGCGCATCATGAAGAACAGCGGCAGCAGCGCCACCACGGGCGGCGCCACGTAGCTGGACAGCAGCGCGCCGGCCAGCGCGGGCCCGCGCCGCAGCTTGACCACCGCATAGGTCGCGGGCACCGCGATCAAGAGCGTCACGGCCACGCCGACCAGCGCCACCGCGAGCGAGTTGAGCAGGTTCCGATGCAGCGGCGCAATGTCGAACACCGTGGACCAGTTGGCCAGCGTGGGCGCCAGGGGCAGGAAGTGGCCCGACAGCACTTCGTCCCGCGCCTTGAACGAGGTCGCGACCAGGAAGGCGATCGGCAGCAGGCAGAAGACCAGCACCGATGCGAGCGCGAGTCGCAGCGCTGTCTTGCGAAGCCAATCGCGCGCGGGGACCGCAGGCCTCGTCCGGCCTTGGTTGCTCGCGTGCGTTGTCGCTGGGCCCGTGCCGATGTGCGTGGTGGATACGTTGACTGTCGTCATGTCGCTGTTCGTATGGATGTGCGAACGGGCTAGCCCGTGCGTCGCTCCACCCACGCCAGGGTGCGGAGGATCGGCCATGTCACCCAGGCCACCAGCAGGCAAAAGACCAGTGTCTGCGCGGCCGCCTGCCCGATGTCGAAGTTCTGCAGGCCCGACTTCCAGACCTCGTAGCTCGCCAGCGTCGTGGCGCACCCCGGCCCGCCGGCGGTGAGGATGTAGACCAAATCGAAGGTCTTGAGCGACATCACCACCCGCAGCAGGAAGATGCCGACCAGCGCGGGCGCCAGCAGGGGCAGCGTGATCTTGATGAAGATCCGCCGCGGGCTCGCCCCATCGAGCGCGGCCGCCTCGTACACATCGGAAGGCAGCGCCTGCAACGCGGCCACGCACAGCACCACCACGAAGGGCAGCCACTGCCAGCTGTCCGCCAACATCACGGCGGGCAAGGCCCATGTCGAGGAGCCCAGCAGCGACACCGGCTCGTGCACCCATCCCAGGCGCAGCAAGGTGCCGTTGAGCAGGCCGCCCGCCGGCGCCAGCAGCAGCTTCCAGGCCACACCGACGAGCACCGGCGGCGTCATCAGCGGCAGCAGGATCAGGCTGTACGCCCAGCGCCCTTGCCTCAGCGCCTGCAGCAGCAACGCGATCGCCAGGCCGAGCACCAGCTGGAGCGCGCAAGCCGGCACCGCGTACAGCACCGTGCGCAGCAAGGTGAATGCGAAGTCGGAGGTCTGCACCAGCGTCTCGAAGTTGCGCCAGCCTGCCCACGCCGTCAACGGCTGGCCCAGCGTGGACTTCGTGAACGCCAGCGCCAGCGTGTAGAGCCCGGGCACGACGCACACCAGCGCAAGGCCGAGGGTCGCGGGCGTCAGCATCCAGCGCGGCGCCGTGTGCTGGCCGCTCGCTCGCCATGCCTGCAGCACGCTGTTCATACCCATCACCGGCCGACCTCTGTTCCGGGATGGCTGCCCGTAGCGCGGCTGTTGCTCCCTCTCCCCAAGGGGAGAGGGAGTAAGAGATGGCACTCATGCGCTGAGCAGTTGCACCCAACTCGCCTGAGCCGCCTCCAGCGCCTCACGCGGCTTCTTCTTGCCCGACACGATCAGCGCGAGCTGCTCGGTCAACGCGTCCATCAGCTTGGGGCTCTGCGCCTGCAGCGGCCAGACCAGCGCATCGCCGATGGCGGCCTTCAATTGCGGCTGCAGGATGGGCGCGGCCTTGATGTAGTCGGGATGATTCAGCACCGAGGTGCGGTTCGGGTCGATGCCGCTGCCCGGCAACACATCCTGCTGGAGCGAGATGTCCTTGCTCGTGGCCCACTTGATGAATTCCCAGGCCAACTCGGTCTTCTTGGTGCCGGCCGTGATGCCGAGGCCGAAGCCCGCATTCAATGCCGCGCGCGGCGTCTTGTTCTCGCCGCCCACGGGCAACTGCACCAGCGCCCACTTGTCCACGATCTTCGAAGAGGCCGGGTCCTGCGCGGTGACGCCCAGGTCGGTCCAGAAATCGATCATGGCCGCCTTGCCCGACAGGAACGCGGGCAAGGCATGTTCGAACGCCGTTTCCGCGGGCGTGGGCAAGGCATAGGGGACGATGCGCGCCAACTCTTCCGCCGCGGCGATGGCCTGTGGGCTGGTCAACGCGGGCTTGCCGTCGGGCGTGAAGAAGCTGCCGCCGAAACCGGCCAGCCGGTTGGCATAAGACGATCCCACGATCACCGGAATCTTGAAGCCCTGCACCACCGCGCCGTAGATGCCGTTGGCCGACTCTTTCTCGGTGATCAGGCGGGCTGCGTTGTAGTAGTCGTCCCAGGTCTTTGGGGCCGTCAACCCATGCCGGCCGAAGATCTCGGTGTTGTAGAACAGGACGTGCGTGTCGCCGTCGTAAGGCAGGCCCCAGCGGCGGCCATCGCGCAAGGTGTAGGTGTCGTAGAGCGACGGCAGGAAGTCGCCGGGCTCGATCTGCGCGGCGTCGCGCGCGATGCGGTCGGCGACATCGACCACCACCTTGTCGGCCACCAGCGCGCCGAGCGTGTGATAGAAATAATCGACGACGTCGAACTGGTTCGCGCCCGACTGCACATCGAGCGTGGCCTGCGCATGCAGCTGGTCGTAGGGCACCGGCGTGACGGTCACCTTGGCACCCGTGAGCGCTTCGAACTCCTGCGCCAGCAGCTTGCCCGCCAGCGCATGCGGCTGGTTGAACAGCAGGTTCAGCGACTGACCCGCGAATTTTTTTCCGCTCGCGCCCACGTCTGCCGAGGCCACGGGCGGCGGCGCCCCGGCGTCTTTCTTGCCGCAGGCAGCCAGCGCGCCCGCAGCGCTTAAAGCGGCTGCAGTGCCGATGAATCGGCGGCGGTTCAACGCCGATGCGATCGCGGAAGACGCAGTGGCCGACGAGCCGGACGCAGCAAGGACATTCTGTTTTCGACGCATGTTGATATGACCTCAGTTTGGAAGCCGCGATGTATTCGCAGCGCAATGGATATATGCGAATCGCGTGCCACTTGCCCGCTCTATATGAATCAACGAGTTAGAGCGCATCGACCGCTGTCGCGCATGCTGGGTCGGCAGCAGGCTGCGGCTAGGTTGCTGATGAGCCAGCAGCGCGGCCCTCCCCAAGCGCACGCACAAACACAACGGGCCTGCGACGCGAGGTCGCAGGCCCGTTGCATCGGACGCTGAAGAAATTCAGGAATAGAAACTGGGCTGCGGCAAGCGCGCATTGAGCGCCCAGTCGCCGAGTTCGCGCACCTTGTAGTCGACCGGATCGTGCAGCGTGTGCACGCGCAGGTTGCGCCAGTAGCGGTCCAGCCGCAGCGCGGCGGTGGTGGCGCGCGCGCCCGTCACCTCGAACATGCGATGCGCCACCTCGAGGCTCGCGCGCGTGCTCGCGACCTTGGCTGCGGCGACGGCGACGGCCACCTGTCCGCGCTCCTTTTCATCGAGCGAAGTGCCACGCAGCCACGCCTGGTCGAATGCCGCCGCTGCCTGGTCGAGCAGCGTGCGTGCGCCTTGCAGCGCGAGCCAGAAATCGCCGTAGTGCGTAAGCACGTAAGGGTCTTCGTTCGCGGTCGAAGCCGTTGAGAAGAGCCAGGGGCGGCCCTGTTGCAGCGTGAAAGACTTCGCCTCTTCAAGCGCGCCCTCGCCGAGGCCCAGGTAGATGTTCGCGAGGATCAGTTGCGCCAGCAGCGGACGCAGACAAGCGAACGGCGTCGAGAGCGGGCCAGGGTCGAGCAGCAGTTCGCCCGCATCGACCCGCACGTTGTCGAACAGCACGCTGCCGCTGTCGGTCTGGCGCTGGCCCATGTTGTCCCAGTCATCGAGCACGGTGATGCCCGCGCGCCCCGTGGGCACGACGCCGATCAGCAGCCGGTCGTTTGCGTCGAGGGCCGAGGCGAGCAGCATGTCGGAGTCGCTCGCGCCTGAACAGAAGCTCTTGCGGCCGGCGAACACGTACCCGCCATCGACCGCCTCCGCGCGCGTGGATTTGTCCAGCGGATTCAGCGCATTGCCCCAGAACCAACGCTGCACGCGCGTCTGCTCGATCCACGGCTGCCACTGCGCGTGCTGCGCGAAGAGTTGCGTGGTCGCGAGCAACAGGTGATGAAAGGCGAACAGGTGCGCCACCGAGCTGTCGACGCGCGCAAAGCCGCGCACCACGTCGAGCGTCTGCTGCCAGCTCGCGCCGAGGCCGCCAAGTTCGGTCGGCACGCTGAGCATGAGCAGGCCGCTGTCCCGCAGCAGATCGCGCTCGGCCTTGGGCGTGCCGCCGCGCTGGTCGCGCTCGACCGCCGTCTGCGCCAATGTCTGTGCGACACGCTGTGCGGTCGCATGCCAGGGCACGACTTCGTCGCCGGCCTCCGCGGAGAAGTGCTTCATGCGGCGGCCTTCTCGCGCACCGGCGTTTGCGACGAAGGCGGCACGATGTCGTTGGCGATGACCTCGCCGAAGGGCCCGGTGATGTTCGCCTGCCCCGCCGGGCGCACATGGTCCAGCGGCAGCAGCGGGAACAACAGCTCGGCCACGCGGTACGCCTCTTCGAGATGCGGATAGCCCGAGAAGATGAAAGTCTCCACGCCGAGCGCCGCGTATTCCTTGATGCGCGCCGCCACCTCCTCCGGACTGCCCACGAGCGCCGTGCCCGCGCCGCCGCGCACCAGGCCCACGCCGGCCCACAGGTTCGGCGACACCTCGAGCTTGTCGCGCCGCCCGCCGTGCAATGCGGCCATGCGCTGCTGCCCCACCGAGTCGAAACGCGAGAAGGCTTTCTGCGCAGCGGCGATGGTGTCGTCGGTCACATAGGAGATGAGCTCGTCGGCGGCGCGCCAGGCCGCTTCGCTGGTCTCGCGCACGATCACATGCAGGCGGATGCCGAAGCGCAGCGTGCGGCCGTGCTTGGCCGCTGCGGCACGGGCCTTGGAGATCTTGTCGGCCACGTCCGCAGGCGGCTCGCCCCAGGTGAGGTACACGTCGACCTGCTCGCCCGCAAGTTCGATGGCCGCTTCAGACGAGCCGCCAAACCACAGCGGTGGATAAGGCTTCTGTACTGGTGGATAGAGCGTCTTCGCGTTCTCGACGCGCAGGTGCTTGCCCGAGAAGTTGACCGTTTCGCCCGCAGCCACGCCGCGCCAGATGCGCAGGAACTCGTCAGTGACTTCGTAGCGCTCGGCGTGCGTGAGGAAGCTGCCGTCACCGTGCTGCTCGTCGGGGTCGCCGCCGGTCACGACGTTGATGAGCAGGCGGCCGTCTGAGAAGCGATCGAGCGTTGCAGCCTGACGCGCGGAAACCGTCGGCGAAATGATGCCGGGGCGGATTGCGACCAGGAACTTGAGCCGCTCGGTCTGTGCCGCGAGCGACGAGGCGACGACCCACGAGTCTTCGCACGAGCGCCCCGTCGGAATCAGCACGCCTTCGTAGCCCAGTTCGTCGGCGGCCTGCGCCACTTGCCGCAGGTAGCGATGGCTCACCGTGCGCGCGCCGCGCGAGGTGCCGAGGTAGCGGCTGTCGCCGTGCGTGGGGAGGAACCAGAAAAGTTGCATGCGGCAGTTCAGCAGTTAGCGTGCCAATCGCCCTGCCTGCGGGAACGCGCGAAAGCATGCGATTTCTGCTGCTGGAGCAGCAGCCGAACACCACATCTGCTGCATGCGGCACATCGACCCTTCTCGCGCTGCTGCCATGGAAGCAAAACGAGGATCGATAGACGGATCGCATCGTTGGTCGCGCTCTTCTTCGCCGCGAACATGCTGCTGGCGCAGCAACCGTGCTGCCTGCACATCATCGAGGACTTGTGTGTGAGTTCAGTTCTTTCCATTCCGGTTGCCGAATCCCCACGCGACATCGCGCGCGATCTCATGCAGCGCTTCGCCGCCACCGCGGTGGAGCGCGACGAGCGCGGCGGCACGCCGAAGGCCGAGCGCGATGCCCTGCGCGACAGCGGCCTGCTGGCCCTGAGCATTCCGCACGAGTTCGGCGGCGGCGGCGCGGACTGGCGCGAGACGCTGGATGTCGTGCGCCTGCTGGCGCAGGCCGACAGCTCGATCGCCCACGTCTTCGGTTTTCATCACCTGATGCTGGCCACGGTGCGCCTGTTCGCGCGGCCTTCGCAGTGGCAGCCGTGGTTCGAGCAGACCGCGCGCCGCCGCTGGTTCTGGGGCAACGCGCTCAACCCGCTGGACGATCGCACGGTGTCGAGCGCCCACGAAGGCTGGCGCGAGTTCACCGGGCAGAAGAGCTTCTGCTCGGGCGCACTCGATTCCGAGATGCTCATCGCCTCGGCGCGCGAAGCGGGCAGCGGAGCCTTCATCGTCGCGGCGGTGCCCACGGGCCGCTCGGGCATCTTCGTCGCGCCCGACTGGAACAACATCGGCCAGCGCCAGACCGACAGCGGCAGCGTGACCTTCGAGAAGGTGCGCGTGGAGCAGCACGAGGTGCTGGCCGACCCGGGGCCACTGTCGACGCCTTTCGCGTGCCTGCGGCCGCTGGTGTCGCAGCTCGTGCTGGCCAACATCTACCTGGGCATCGCCGAGGCGGCCTTCCACGACGCGAGGCACTACACGCTGCATGAGTCGCGCCCCTGGCATGCGGCGCATGTGGCGCAGATGCACGAAGACCCGTATGTGCTCGGCCACTACGGCGATTTCTGGGTCGGCCTGGAGAGCGTACGCGTGCTGGCCGACCGCGCGGCCGACCGGCTCGACACCGCATGGCGGCGCGGCCCCGCGCTGACCGAGCGCGAGCGCGGCGACGTCGCGCTGGCAGTGGCCACCGCCAAGGTCGCGGCCACGAACACGGGCCTGGACATCTGTACGCGCATGTTCGACGTGGCCGGCGCACGCGCCACCCACGGCGGCCTGCGCCTGGACCGCCACTGGCGCAACCTGCGCACCCAGACCCTGCACGACCCCGTGGCCTACAAGCTGCGCGAGCTCGGCGAATGGGCCCTCAAGCAGCAATACCCCGTACCCACCTTCTACTCATGACCGCCTACACCCGCCACTTCGACGTGCTGCCATCGGTCGATGCCTCTTCCGCCGCCGACGAGGACTGGGACGCGCCCACCCTGCTGACCTTTCCCAACCCGCGCAAGCTCACCACCTCGATCCGCGCCACCGCGCAGGTGTTTCAGGACCCGCGCTCGGCCGCGCTGCTCGAACGCATCCGCATGGTGGCGCCCAGCGATGCCAACGTGCTCATCATCGGAGAGACCGGCACCGGCAAGGAGCTGATCGCACGGCATGTGCACGACCTGAGCCGCCGCAGCGGCAAGCCCTTCGTGGCGGTGAACTGCGGCGCCTTCTCCGAAAGCCTGGTCGAAAGCGAGCTCTTCGGCCACGAGAAAGGCTCGTTTACCGGCGCGTTCTCGGCCAAGACGGGCTGGTTCGAGGCGGCCAACGGCGGCACGCTGTTCCTCGACGAAATCGGCGACCTGCCGCTGTCGATCCAGGTCAAGCTGCTGCGCGTGCTGCAGGAGCGCGAGGTGGTGCGCCTCGGTTCGCGCAAGAGCGTGCCGATCGACGTGCGCGTGGTCGCCGCGACCAACGTGCGGCTGCAGGACGCGGTGGCCGCCGGCCACTTCCGCGAAGACCTGTTCTACCGGCTGCACGTGGTGCACCTCGCGCTGCCCACGCTGCGCGAGCGCCCCGGCGACATTCTTCCGCTGGCGCGGCATTTCATCGAGGAGTACCGCCAGCGGCTGGGCTACGGCGCGGTGCGCCTCGATGCGGGCGCCGAGCAGAAGCTCTCGGAGCACGGCTGGCCCGGCAACATCCGCGAACTGGAGAACGTGATCCACCATGCGCTCCTGATCTGCCAGCACGACGTGCTGGGCGCGGAGCACCTGCACCTGTCTTCGCTGAACATCCAGAGGCGCCCGGCCGAAAGCGAGGCCGCTGCTGCGCACGCCACGCCGCAGCAGGCACTGGAGACGGTGCTGCGCGAGCTGTTCAACGAGCCTCACGACCAGATGTTCGAACTGATCGAGGACACCGTGATGCGCACCGCCTTCGAGTTCTGCCACCGCAACCAGGTGCAGGCTGCGAGGCTGCTGGGCATCAGCCGGAACATCCTGCGCTCGAGGCTCATCAAGAGCCGGGAGATTACTGCGTTGAAGTGACCCTGAAAAGCAGGCCTCTCGCAGGCTGAGCATGCCCCCTTCCGACCGCGTTGTTCGAGATGCTTCACGAGCAGGGTCTTGCCGCACAGCAGTTTCATATCACCCCGCTATGATCGGTTCAGGAAATACAACGTTTTTTTCCAAATACATGATCATCAAAAAAAACAGCCTCCAGGAACGCAAACAGCGGGAAATCGACCAACGTCGCAAAGACATCCTGAAAGTCGTGCGCAAGATGATCGTCAAGGGCGGCGCGCGCGAGATCACGATGCGCAAAGTAGCCGACGAGTCGGGCTTCTCGACCACCGTGGTCTATGCGCTGTTCGGCGACAAGGCGACGATGATCACCAACGCGGTTGACGACGACATCATCCGACTGCAGAAGCTGCTGCGCGCAGCGATCGCCGAAGGCAAGACAACGCTCGAACGCGTGCGGCTTGCGAGCCGGGCTTACGTCGAGAACGGCCTGCAGCACCCCGATCAGTATTTTCTTGTCTTCATGGAGCGCCGGCCGGCCGCGCCGCCCGAAACCTCGACGCTGGAATTCGGCAATCCGGAGTACGACCCGTACGCCCTCGTGCGCAGTCTCGCGGTGGGGCTGGTCAATGACGGCATCGTCGCGGCCACCGAGGCCGAGATCGATGTCATCACGCAAGTGATCTGGGAAGGCTTGCACGGCATGACCTCGCTGCGCGTTTCCACCGGCGACGACCCGTGGATCGAGCGAATCGGTGCGCAGGCGCATCTCGACTTTTTGCTCGACATCGTCCTGCTCGGCATCATCCATCGCTTTCCGGGCAAGAAATCGGCGGCCGCGATCAAGCAGCTTTCCGGACCGCGCCCCGCCGTATAGCAAGCGAGGGGGCTGCGCCTTCTTCAGCGCACCAGCAGCTTCATCATCAATTCAAAGGTCTTTCCGTAAGGCGGCTTGAACAGCCCCAGCCCGTTGAACGTCGACTGATGGAAGATCGGCTTCATCTTCGAGAAGGTCTCGAAGCCGTATTCCCCGTGGTAAGCGCCCATGCCGCTCGCACCGATGCCGCCGAAGGGCAGGTCGTCCTGCGCAATGTGCAGCAGCGTGTCGTTGATCGACACGCCGCCAGCCACGGTGTTGTGCATCACCTTGTCGATGGTCGCCCGATTCTTCTCGAACAGATACAGCGCCAGCGGTCGCGGGTGCGCGTTGACATAGCCGATGGCCTCGTCGATGGCCCCGTAGCTCATCACCGGCAAGATGGGGCCGAAGATCTCTTCCTTCATCACGCGCATGCTGTCCTGGACGCCGGTCAGCAGCACCGGGGGAAAGCGCCGTGTGGCGGCGTCGGGAGCCATGTCGGACAGCGGCACAGCGGATGCACCTTCCTGCAGCGCCAGTGCCGCCAATTCCTGCAGCCGCGAGAAGTGGCGCGGGCTCACGATGCTCGTGTAGTCGTTGTTGTTCGCAAGGTCCGGGTACATCGCCGCGAACACGCGCCGCGCGCTGTCGATGAAGCGCTGCTGCTGGCCTTCGGGTACCAGCACGTAGTCGGGCGCGATGCATGTCTGGCCCGCGTTGAGCGTCTTGCCCACAAGGATGCGCTCCACTGCTTTTTCAAAACCGGCACCGGGCCCGATGATCGCAGGCGACTTGCCACCCAGCTCCAGCGTGACCGGTGTGAGGTTCTCGCTCGCGGCGCGCATCACGTGATGGCCCACGGCCGTGGAACCGGTGAACAGCAAATGGTCGAAGGGCAGGCTGGAGAACTCGCGCGCGGCCTCGGCGTCGCCATTCACGACCGCGATCTCCTCGGCCGCAAAGCTCGCGCGCACCAGTGTTGCGAACAGTTCTGCAAAGCGGGGCGTGAACTCCGATTGCTTGAGCATCACGCGGTTGCCCGCAGCCAGCGCCGCAGTCATCGGCCCCACGGCCAGGTTCAACGGATAGTTCCACGGCACCAGGATGCCCACCACGCCCAGCGGCTGCGGCATGATCCGCGACGACGCGGGCTTGAACCACAGGCCGGTCGAGCGACGCTGCACCCGCATCCATTTCCTGCCGTGGCTCAACGCATGGTCGATGCCCTCGATGGCGGGGAACACCTCGGCCAGTTCGGTTTCCTGAAAGGGCCGATTGAAGAAGTCGGCGCTGATGGCGGCGGCGATCTCCTTGCGGTTGTCCTTCACCAGCGCGCGCAATCGTTTGAGGCGATCCGCACGCTCGCTCCATGGCGGCGTCTGCGCGCGCAGGCTGGCGGCACGCATGGCATCGAAAGTTTGTCGCATGGTCTGGATGGTCATCTATCTGAAGCCTCTGGGGCCATTTCTTCGAGAGTGGTTCTGGGTTTGCGACGCGTTGTGCTCTTCGGCCGAATACTCATGTCGTTTGCTGAAGTACCTGCCAGCGATCCGACACCCTCCCGCCGCGCAGCGTGACGATCGCGCCGAATTGCAGCATCACGGCCTCGCTCTGGGTCGGGCGCAGGAATACGTAGTCGTCGGGCAAGAGCGCCGTGCGGTGCGATCCGTTGACAAACTCCTGGTTGGTGCTGTAGCCGAAGAGCTCGTTGCCGCGCAGCCCGGCAGGCGATTCGTAGCGCGCCATCCAGTGTCCCCCGTAAGTGAAGTAAGTGCGCTGGCGGTTCGGATTCCACCAGGCCTGCAGCTTGCCCAGCGCCGCAATGCCGGGCACCTTCGTGCCCTGCTGCACCTTGAGCACCGGCGTGGCGATGAACAACGCCGGCTCGTGTTCAGACAGGATGCCGAGGTCGAAGTCGGTCGGCTTGACCAGCGCGGAGCCCACCGAGACATCGTTGACCGGCGTCTCGATGCCCTCGTAGAGCCGGTAGGTCGGGCTGCCCGCCGCGTTGAGCGTCAGGCCGTCGTGCCACAGCGCGGGGTACTGCCTGCGCACAATGTTGCAAAAGGCCCGGTAGCGCGCCTGTGTCTTCGCATGCAGTTGCTCGTGCGATCCGAGCATCGCGGGCAGCTTGACCACCTGCGGGTCGTAGCCCATGAAGCCCGCGAACTCGGCATGGTCCGGATGCGCGGCAACCGTTTCGAGCATTTGCGCGAGCATGCGCTCGTCTTCGACGCCGCCGCGATGCAGCCCGGTATCGATCTCGATGTTCAGCCGCAGCCGCAGACCACGCGCCGCGGCAAGGACCAAGTACTGCTGCAGGCGCTCGGGCGTATCGATCAGCCATTGAAGCTGGCGCGATGGATCGAAGCTGCCGCGCAGCAGTTCGTAGAACTCGGCCACCGCACGCACCGGCATCGGCTTGCCGAGCAGGATGTCGGCTTGAGGAAAGGCCTCGGCTTCGGCGTTGAGAAACGGCCGATGAAAAGCCATCAGGCGCCGCGTCTTCGCGCGCTCGAAGATGTAGCCGATCAGCGGGATGCTGGGCAGCGACTTGGCGACCACGCGGAAATTCATGGGTGCGCGGATCGAGCGGCGCAGCACCTCGATGTTGCGGTCGAGCCGGTCGAGGTCGAGCACCAGGCACGGGCATGCGGGGCCGGCGCGCTGCAGCTCCGCGTTCAGCGCGCGAAAGTAATCGCCGTGCGGCGCACCGGTGTCACGAGGGCGGATCATGCGTTCTCCAGCGACTGACGGCGCAGCCGCAGGATCAGCGGCACGGTCAGCAGGCTCGCGCCCGCCAGCACCAGGAAGGCCGTCGACGGATGCTCGACCAGCAGTTGCACCGCGACGCAAATCACCACCGCGCCCGCATTGGCGGCCATCCACACCAGTGCCGCCGCCGTGCCCGCATTGCGGCGCGAGCGGCGCTCGACCATCTCGAGCACGATCGGCAGCGTGGAAAGCTGAAGCATGCCCAGCACAGTCATCACGACCAGGCCGGTGGCCACGCCCGGTGCGAACGACAACACGACACCGCCGACAGCTGCAACAGCCACCGAGACCAGCATCAGCGTGTATTCCTTGCGTTTGCGCGCCACCCACGCTGGAATGAAGACCGAGCCCACGATGCCCGCGACGATCATCGCCAGCAGCATCACGCCCGAAGCCTCGGGCGCCACGCCGGCCGGCTCCAGCAGCGCCTCGAGCCAGGTCATGTAGGCCATGACAGTGCCGACGGCAATGAACATCAGCGCGGCGATGGTGCGCAGGAAGCCATCGGCCCAGACCTCGCGCAACGAGGCCAGGCCAACCGGCGGCGGCCCCGTGTCACGGTAATCGCCGGGCCGGCGCAGGCAGATCGCAAGCACGATGGCCGCAGCAATGCCGTAGGCGGTGCCGATGCGAATCAGCAGCGGAATCTGGTCGAGCGTGGAGAACACGGTGCCCAGGCCGATTGCCAGCAGTTGGCCCGCATACAGTGCGGCGGTGCCCAGCGCGATGCCCAGTGGGCGGTCTTTCTCCGCCAGGTAGTTGCCGGACAGCTTGGCCACACCGTTGAGAATCAGCGGCTGCGCCGCCGCCGAGACGAACTGGCCGATGAAAGCCCAGGTGAAGTCGTCGCTGACCAGCCGCAGCGCGCCACCGATGGCGGTGAGCAGCACGCCCACGGCCAGGCTGGAGCGAAACCAGCGGTCGAGTGCAATGCCGGTCGGCAGCGCCAGGACCACGTAGAGCAGCGACGAAATCTGCGCGAGCCAGCCGATGGCGCCCACCGAAACGCCGTAGCGCTGCGCCGCCACGGTGGTGATTGGCGCATAGGCAAGCTGCATGACCATGGTGGCCGAAGCCGCCAGCGCGTAAGCGGCGACGATGGACCAGCGGCTGCTCGCGGGCCGGGGCGAAGCGTCGTTGACCATCTCAGGCTCCCAGCATGTGCCGAAGCAGCGGATTGAGAAAGACGCCCTTGGGGTCCATGCGTCGGCGCAGCGCCGCGAAGTCGTCCCAGCGCGGGTAGCGTCTGGACAGTTCGGCCGCGCCCAGGTAGTGCATCTTTCCCCAGTGCGGACGGCCCCCATGGTTGAGGAAGATCGCCTCGGCGCCACGGAAGTAGGCCTCGTGCGGCATGCCGACATACTGGTGCACCGAAATCGAGGCCGTGTCGCGTCCGTAGAACGGCGACAGCCAGATGTCGTCGCCCTTGACATAGCGGTATTCGACCGGAAAGTGCACGGGCACTTTCTTCTTCTCGATGAACTCGGCCAGTTCGCGCAGCGCCTCGGGGCCGCGCTCGGCCGGCAGTTCGTATTCCATTTCCTGGAAATGCACCAGCCGCACGGAAGAAAAGGCGCGGTGGCAGTTGGCCACCATGGTGCTGGTGTCGTGCTTCAGCGTCGATGCGATCAGGCGTGCCATCGCGGGCACCGCGCTGGGCCGCATGCGCGCATAGCGAGAGATCGCGCTCAGCGCGCCGTTCTCGAGCACCATCTCGAGCGCGGCCGTCGAGCGGCGGCTCGACTCGGGCTCGTCGGTCGGGTCCATCAGCTTGACCAGCGTGCGGCGCGTGTAGGGCACCCAGTAGAACTCGAAGTGCCGGTGCTGCGCGGCCAGCGTGGGCGCCGCCGCGAGGCATTCGTCGAGGTCCATCGCCTGCTTGACGAGCTTGAGCTTGTAGGTCGGCGCGACCTCGATGTCGAACCTGGCCATCACGCCGAGCGCGCCGAGCGCCACGCGGCTCGCGGCAAACAGCTCGGGCTCCTGCGTTGCGGAGCATTCGACCGCCTCGCCGTCGGCCGTGACCAGCGTCATCGCCTGTACCTGCGTAGAGATCGAGCCCAGCCTCAGCCCGGTGCCGTGCGTGCCCGTGGCCACCGCGCCGGCCAGTGCCTGCTTGTTGATGTCACCGAGATTCAGCATGCCCCAACCGCGCAGCGCGAGTTCTTCGCCCAGTGGCTTGAGTTGAGTGCCGGCCCAGAGCCGGGCACGGCCGTTCTCGACCGACTCCAGGCCCGTGAGGTTGCATAGCGACAGCAGCGTGCCATCGGTCTGCACCAGCGGCACGAACGAATGGCCGCTGCCTGCCACCCGGATGGATTCGCCGGCAGCCGAGGCCGCGCGCACCGTGGCCTGCAGTTGCGGCAGCGAACGCGGCCGCAGCAGTTGACGCGGCTGAAAGCGCACTGCGCCCGACCAGTTGCGCCAGGGCTTGACCTTGCCGGAGGGGGCGCTGCTTTTCTCGGCGGACATCACGTGTTCCATGAAGTTTTTCAAAAGGGAAATACGAATGGGGGCGCCGTGGACCTCAGAAGGTGTGACGCACGCCGACCGTGAATCCAGTCTGCGTGCGGTTGACGGTCGGGCTCTGAGCGTTCTGGCCGACCAGTTGCGCGCCGACCAGGCCACCTCGGTAGACCGAGTGATCGACTTCGGCATAGAGCATCGTCCGCTTGGACATCAGGTAGCCCGCAACCACCTGGTATTGCGTGGCGGAACCGTCGAGGTCTTCGGTGTAGCCGCGCTGCTTGGTGTACCAGGCGTTGGCGGCCAGCGTGAGCCACTGCGTGGCCTGCCAGGTGACGCCGGCAAGGATCATCTGGCGCTTCTTGAAGCCGCCGGGGGCGCTCGGGTCCACGGTCTGGATCGGCGAGATGATGCCCAGCCCCGCCAGGTCGATTGCGCTGTAGGGCCCGTTGGCGAACGAGACGAAGTTGTTGCTGCGGCGGTTCTCGATGTAGCCCGCCTGGATCGAGGTCTTCTCGCCGAGCTTCAATTGCGCGCCGGCCGTGTAGACATCGAACTTGGCCTTGGAGTCGATGTCGTCTACGCCGCGCAGCACGCCGGCGCTGAGCTTGACCGGCCCCTTCTCCGGTATGTAGGCCACCGAGGTGCCGAACTGGCTGCCCCGCTTGGCCGAACCGTTGCCTTCGCCGACGGCGTACTGAGCGAGCACCACGACGTCGCCGACCTGGGCGCCGTAATGGATCATGTTGCTGGTCTTGCTGCCTGCGAGCAGCGTGTGCTCGGGCTTGAAGACGTTGAAGTAATCGGCCCAGAGGTTGGAGCCGTAGACCAGCGACACACCTTCCATCGCAACGTTGTACTGGCGGCCCAGCGTGAGCTGCCCCCACGAAGAGGACTGCAGGCCGACGAAGGAAACGTGCAGGCCGTCGGGGCCGTCGTTGGCGATGGGCTTGCCGGTACCGATGTTGAAGTGGCTCTCGAGCGTGAACAGCGCCGACAGGCCGCCGCCCAGGTCTTCGCTGCCCTTGACGCCCCAGAAGCTCTCGCTCATGCCGCCGCCGTCGGGGAAGGCCGTACGCCCGCGGGTAACGAGCGGCGAGCCGTCGTCGCCGTAGATCGTGCGGTGCGTTTCGTAGCGCAGACCCGCGTCGACCGTGCCGTACAGCGTCAGGGTGCTTTGCGCAAATGCCGGCGCACCGATCACGCACAGCGGCAGCAGCGCCGCCGACAACTTCACTCTCTTCATCTTGTGTTCTCCACCAGGCCAACATCGATCAATCAAGGGGGCTTCGGCCAACACGCCTGCGCGATGCCCGAAGGCCTGCGATGCGATGTCGGCTCTTTGCCGGAAGCGCGGAATGAATCAGCGCGGGCGGATGTTAGAACAACGATTTATGAAAGAACAGTGTTTTTTTTAAAACTGATGTTTTGAAAGATTGCGAGGCGAAGAGAGTGGTATTTACCCTCACTCTTTGCTTGGAAGCCGGCCCCATGTCATGCGTTGAGCGATCCACGGATGCCCTTCTCCATGCCTGTGAGCATGTCTTGCGCCGCTTGAGACCGGGCGGTTGCCTCGGCCCGGCACCGCCGATCTCAAGCGACTGACCGATGGCACTAGCGAAGGTCGCGCAGCCCCATCGCCGGATCGCTCACACCGTGCTTGCCGGTTTCCACGCGTCCCGCAAATCGACGGTAGTACGCCGGGTCGGCGTCGCAGGTGACGGAAAAGTCGTACCAATGGCCGCTGGCTGCAAGCTCCCAATGCTGTTGTGCGCTCGCCTTCCCATCGACGCTCGCCGTCCAGGGGCCGTCGTCGCGATAGGCTTTGGCCTCGACGGTGAATCTGCAGGCGTTCTTGCCATCGTTGCGCATCTCAAGGTGAACATTGCCGTTGACGATGTCGTAGCAGACACGCACTTCGGGAATGGCCGCATCGTCTGCTCGTATGTGCTGAAGACTTCCCTTGAAGTGGCGGTGAAAGCCGTTCGGCCCGAGTACCCAGAGGTCGTAGTCGCTGCCGTTGTCGGCAATTGCCGACCAGTTGTCATCGAGCATCTTTCCCGCTTCCACCATGTATCGCCGCGGGAGCCGATCGAGGTTGAGCTTGTCGTACACGTGGAACACGGCGGCGGCCTTGCCCGAGTTGGCGAACAGCAGCTTCAGCTTGCCGGCAACCGGGTCTGCCCTGGCGCTGACATGCAGTTCGTAAGGCAGAGCTCGCGAAGGTTTGACGCCGATTTCTTGATGCGGCATTTGAGCGTCTGACGGCGGTTCGATCGGTGGCCTCGGGGTGACGCCATCCGCCTCGAACTCCTGTGAAGCTCTCAGCGCATCCGCATCTGGCCTGCTCGTCTTCCCGGCCAGCACTGGCAAGGCTTCGCCATTCGGCGTGCCGAAGTTGAAGGCGCTTGTCAGATCGCCACACACCGCCCGGCGATAGGGAGAGATGTTGGTTTCTTCCAGACCGAAACGGGCTTCGATGAAGCGCAGCACCGAGGTGTGGTCGAACACCTGCGAGTTGACCCAGCCGCCACGACTCCAGGGTGAGACGACGTAGAGCGGAACACGCGGCCCGGGGCCGTAGACCCGTCCATCGGGCTTGGGCTGTTTGACGGAATCTGGAGCGGCCGGATGGTTGAAGTATTCGGCGCTCATGGCCGTGTCCGAAAGCGTGGTCTTGCCGGCATAGGTGCCGTCCCCCAATGGCGATGGCGCCGACGGCGACGGCACGTGGTCGAAGTACCCGTCGTTCTCGTCGAAGTTGATCAGCAACACCGTCTTGCTCCAGACCTCGGGAACGGACGTCAGCGCGTCCAGGACCTCTTGCACGAACCACGCACCCTGGACCGGACTGGAGACTTCGGGATGCTCGGAGTAGAAGCAAGGCGCGTTGATCCAACTCACGTGCGGCAAGCGCCCGGCCTTCACATCACGCCGGAACGCGTCGAGGTATTCCTCAGGCTTGTTGCCTGGCAGGGTATTGGCAATGCCCTTGTAGAGCGGGTTGCCCGGGTTGTCGGTCGCTGGGTCGTATGCGTGGTACGGCGTCGCCTGGCCGCTGTCGAAAACAGGTTGATTCGGCAGGTAGCCGCCCGATACAGGAAATCCGGATGCCCGATTGGCGCGCCGAAACTGGCGGAACGCGCCGAACAGGTTGTCGCCCCATTCGTCGGGCATGTTCTGATA
Organism: Variovorax paradoxus EPS; assembly: GCF_000184745.1. Classification (NCBI taxonomy): domain Bacteria; kingdom Pseudomonadati; phylum Pseudomonadota; class Betaproteobacteria; order Burkholderiales; family Comamonadaceae; genus Variovorax; species Variovorax paradoxus. Next base: position 3,775,815 of record NC_014931.1, read on the forward strand.
GCAGATCCAACTGACACCAGCCGCCTCCAGTCGCTCGGCATGCGTTGTCCACGTGTAGCCGGTCTCCACACCCGCAGGACTCCCGTCCAGCATGTCCCACTCGTTCAAGACAAAAGCCGTTCCCTGTGCAGTCGGGCCATTGGTGCCGGTCAGGTGAAAGCTGCGATTGGGGTCGGTACCCGCGTGCATTGCGCAGTGATAACCGTCGCACAACGTGAAGGCATTGGCCAGCGAGAACTGAAACGGAATCTCTGCCTCCTTGTGGAAACCCATCGCCTTGGGGGTTTTGTAACGGGGCCATTCGTGAATGCGGCCGTTGTCCCAGGCTCGTTGACTGTCCTCCCATTCGTGCGGCGTTCCGCCATCGCGCTGTGCGTTGCCTTTGCGGCTGTCGAAGTGATAGGGCAAAACCACCTTCCCTTTGGCATCGCTTTGGTGCCAGACGCTCAGACCCTTGGGCAACGGAATGGTGAATCGGTCACCAAAGCCGCGAACACCCGCCAGCGTGCCGAAGTAATGGTCGAACGACCGGTTCTCCTGCATCAATATGACGATGTGCTCGACATCGTTGATGGTGCCGGTCTTGTTGTTGGCAGGAATGGCAAGCGCCCGACGGATGCTCGGTGGAAAAGCGGAAAGCGTGAGCGCGGCGGCGCTGGCCTTGGCGGTGCCCGCAAGAAAGCTTCGACGTGAGTTCATGGTTTTTGGCTGCGTCATTTTTCAGGGGGCGCAACGCAATTCAGGCGTCCCGGAAGTGCCGGGAGCCCCCCCGGTGAAGCTTCCGCCGCACGCCGCCAACCCCAGGCACAGCAGCAAGATCCATCCACTTTTGGCAGAGACTTTCCAGCCGCGCAGGCTCGTTCTGTTTTTCATTTCACCTCCATGCATCTGTTGAGAAATTCCAGGCTGAGTCACCGCTGGAATCTCGCTGCCCTCGGGTATCGGGTGCTGGCATTGCGCGCCAGCTACCGAGGGGCCTGCGATGCGATGTCGCCTCTTTGCCGGAAGCGCCGAACGAATCGGCGCGGGCGGATGTTAGAACAACGATTTCTTCAAGAACAGTGTTTTTTCTGGAATTGACGTTCTGGGCTATTTCAGAGAGAAGCAGGAGGTGTTTACCCGCGCTTTTCTGCCTGCGCTGTCGACGCCTTCCATGTCTCTGAAGCGCCTCGCCCATCGAACGAAGCGCAAGAAATCCGCGTGTCAGGTTGTGTCAACTCGGGTAACCGCTCGGCGTGCAGATCCGGCACAGCCGCCGTCAGCGCCTGTGTATGGATATGCCTTGGCGCATCGAGCACTTGCTTCGCCGGCCCCTGCCCCAACAGACGCCCGCGCTGCATCACGCCCACGTCGCGCACATGTGGTGGATCACCGCAGGGTTGTGGCTGATCAGCAGGTAGGTCGGGCCGAATTCGGCCTGCAGGTCGCGCATGAGGTCCAGCACCTGCGCCTGCACCGATACGTCGAGCGATGAGGTAGGCTCGTCGCAGACGATGAACTGGGGCTGGCACGCCAATGCGCGCGCGCTGGCGTTGGCCGCCCGAAAATTGATGCGGAAAATGCCGTCCGTCATCGAGCGACATGCGCTCGCGGCGCAGAGACTCGATCACGCGCTCGGAGGTTTCCTGCTGGCGATACTGCAGGACGTCCTCGATCTTCAATACGAAGACACGCATGAAAAAGCCCCGTCAATCGTGAGATCAACGGGGCCCAATCAATTTGGCGGAACCGGAGGGATTCGAACCCTCGATGAGGCTCTACACCCCATACTCCCTTAGCAGGGGAGCACCTTCGGCCACTCGGTCACAGTTCCTGAAAGAAGCCGAGATTATGCCACCGTCAGGAGGCCGGTTGGTCCAGATCGAAGGCTTTATGCAGCGCTCGAACGGCCAATTCCATATATTTTTCGTCGATCACGACCGAGGTCTTGATCTCGCTGGTCGAAATCATCTGGATGTTGATGCCCTCTTCGCTCAACACGCGGAACATCTTGCTCGCCACGCCCACATGACTGCGCATGCCGATGCCAACGATGCTGACCTTGCAGATCTTGGTGTCGCCCACGATTTCCGTAGCACCCAGCGAAGGCATGACCTTCGATTGCAGCAGGTCGATGGTCTTGGCGTATTCGTTGCGGTGAACCGTGAAGCTGAAGTCGGTCTTGCCGTCCTTGCTCAGGTTCTGGATGATCACGTCGACCTCGATGTTGGCGTCCGCCACGGCACCGAGGATGTGATACGCGATGCCCGGCTTGTCGGGCACGCCGAGCACCGAGATCTTGGCTTCGTCGCGGTTGAATGCGATGCCGGATACGACGGCTTGTTCCATGTTTTCGTCTTCCTCGAAAGTGATCAGCGTGCCGGACTTGGCCTCTTCATTGATGTCGATGTCCCATGCGGTGAAGCTCGAGAGCACACGCAGCGGCACCTTGTACTTGCCGGCGAATTCCACCGAGCGGATCTGCAGCACCTTGGAGCCGAGGCTCGCCATCTCGAGCATCTCTTCGAAGCTCACGGTGGTCAGGCGCCGCGCATCGGGCTCGACGCGCGGGTCGGTCGTGTAGACGCCGTCCACGTCGGTGTAGATGAGGCATTCGTGCGCCTTCATGGCCGCCGCAATGGCCACGGCCGAGGTGTCGCTGCCGCCGCGGCCCAGCGTGGTGATGTTGCCCGCGTCGTCCACGCCCTGGAAGCCGGTGATGACCACCACCTTGCCCGCGTTCAGGTCGGCCATCACGCGCAGGTCGTCGATGCTCTCGATGCGGGCCTTGGTGTGCGAGCTGTCGGTGCGCACCGGCACCTGCCAGCCCGCGTAGCTCACCGACTCCACGCCCTCGGCCTGCAGCGCAATGGCCAAGAGCGCGGACGAAGCCTGCTCGCCGGTCGATGCCAGCATGTCGAGTTCGCGGTTGTGGGCTTCGCCCGGTTTGCTCGGCGCCAGTTCCTTGGCGAGGCCGAGCAGGCGATTGGTCTCGCCGCTCATGGCACTCGGAACCACGATCATCTGGTGGCCGGCGCGCGCCCACTTGGCAACGCGCTTGGCGACATTCCTGATGCGCTCGGTCGAGCCCATCGACGTACCGCCGTATTTGTGAACGATCAATGCCATGGGTGAAATCAGAGAAAGGAAAAGGGCCGCTGGATAGGCGGCGCCCTGCAAGCTGTGGGAGCTAAGTCTTCGGCGAGGGCGGGGCATTGTACCAATGCAGCCGATCGCCCTTCCGCTCGGCGAAACCGCCGGCCACTTTGAGGTGGATGCGGTGGCCGCGCGTGGTGCAGGCGCGGACCTGGTCGAGCAACTGGTCGAGCTGCGCGGCGCTGGGCGCGCAGCCGTGCGATTGCATCAGCCAGTGGCGCAGCACATTGGCTTGACGAGCCCGCGAAAACGCCTGCAGCGCCTTGATGAGTGGCGGGTCACCAACGGACTTCAGGTCTTGCGCAGCGAGTTCGAGCAACAGTTGCTGCGCCTGCGCCGCATGGCCGATGCTGCGCGCGAACGTCGCGCGGAACTGTGGAAAAGCCTGCTCCAGTGCTGGCAGCAGCACCGCGCGAATCCGGTTGCGGGTGTAGCGGGCATCGCCGTTGCTCGGGTCTTCGATCCATGGCAGATCGCGTGCTGCGAGCCAGGCGCGGATGTCGGCCGCAGGCACTGTCAGCAGAGGCCGATAGATGTTCAGGCCATTGCGTTCAGCGTGCGCGGGCATGGCCGCCAAACCCGGAAGGCCGGCACCACGCGATAACGCCAGCAAGAGCGTTTCGACCTGGTCGTCCGCGTGATGCCCGAGGGCAATCGACTGGATGAAGGGCCGCGTCGAATCCATGCGCGCCATGACACCAAACGCCTCGTAGCGTGCGCGCCGCGCGGTGTCTTCGGGACTGTCGCCTGGTGCGTGCCGCGCATCGACCCGATGAACCACGAGCGGCACACCAAGCCGCGCACAGACTTCGCCGCAATGCCGCTCGAAATCATCGGCCGCGGCCTGCAGCCCGTGATGCACATGAAAAGCCACCACCTGCCCCGGCCAGCGCGAAGCGCAGGCGGCCAGCAAGGCGTTGGAATCCGCACCGCCGCTGAAGCCCACCGCCAGCGGCCACCGCGCCGGCTCGAACGCGGCGATGGCGCGTTCGAAGGCTTCGCTCATGGGTGCTCAGCGGCCGGTGTCGGCCTTGGTATCGTTGAAACGGCCGTAGCTCTGCAGACGCTCGTAGCGGCGGTCTAGCAGCTCCTTCGGCTTCAGGTCGCTGACCTGGCGGAACGCGTCGTTGAGCGCGCGCTTGAGGAATGCCGCCATCTGGCGGTGGTCGCGGTGTGCGCCGCCGACCGGTTCGTTCACGATCTTGTCGACGAGGCCCAGTGCCTTCAGGCGGTGCGCCGTGATGCCGAGCGCATCGGCCGCTTCCTGCGCCTTGTCGCTGGTCTTCCAGAGAATGGAAGCACAGCCTTCGGGGCTGATCACCGAATAGATCGAGTACTGCAGCATCACCAACTGGTCGCCGACCGAGATGGCCAGCGCGCCGCCGGAGCCGCCCTCGCCGATGATCGTGACGATGATCGGCACCTCGAGTTGCGCCATCTCGAAGATGTTGCGGCCGATGGCTTCGGATTGGCCGCGCTCTTCGGCATCGATGCCGGGGTATGCGCCGGGCGTGTCCACGAAGGTGAACACAGGCAGCTTGAACTTTTCGGCCGTCTTCATGAGGCGCAGCGCCTTGCGGTAGCCCTCGGGCTTGCTCATGCCGAAGTTGCGCGCGGTGCGCTCCTTCGTGTCACGGCCCTTTTGATGGCCCAGCACCATGCAGGGCACGCCGTTGAAGCGAGCGAGGCCGCCCACGATCGACAGGTCGTCCGAGAAATGCCGGTCGCCGTGCAGTTCGACAAAGTCGGTGAAGATTTCGTTGACGTAATCGAGCGTGTAAGGGCGCTCCGGATGCCGGGCGATCTTGGTGATCTGCCAGGGCGTCAGGTCGCTGTAGATGTCCTTGGTGAGCTGCTGGCTTTTCTTGCCGAGCTGATCGATTTCTTCCGAAATGTCGACCGCCGATTCGGTCTGTACATAGCGCAGTTCTTCAATCTTTGTTTCGAGTTCCGCAATGGGCTGCTCGAAATCGAGGAAGGTTCGTTTCGCCAACGTCTTCTCCTGTTTTATTTCAATACGCGACCGGCACGGGGTCCAGCGACCGCCAAATATACCAAGTCGCCACGCTGCAATACGGGGCCCAGGCCACGGCAACGTCGCGGGCATCGCTGCGGCTCACCGGGTCGCCCGAAAAGTAATTGACGCTGATGCCGTTGAGCAGCCCGACATCATCCACAGGCAGCACGTTCGGACGCATGAGGTGGAAGATGAGGAACATCTCGGCCGTCCAGCGGCCGATGCCGCGAATGGCCACGAGCTCTTCGATGATGAGCTCGTCGGCCATGTCTTTCCATGCATCGACGTGCACGACGCCCGAGTCGAAATGCAGGGCCAGGTCGACCAAATATTCGATCTTGCGCGCCGAGAGGCCCGCCGCGCGCATGTCGTCGACCTTGAGCTTGAGCACGTTCGCCGGCGTCAGCTTGCGCGGCAGCACCGCGAACTTGTCCCAGACGGTTTGCGCGGCCTTCACCGAGATCTGCTGGCCGACAACGCTGCGCGCCAACGTGGTGAAGGCGTCGCCGCGCGATTCGAGACATGCGGTGCCGAACTTCGGAATCAACCGCTTCATCACGCGGTCTTTCTTGGCCAGGTGCTTGCAGGCCTCTTCCCAATAATCCGGCGTGTAGATCTGAACGGTCGGGTTTTTGGAAGCGGGCATGGGGTTGGTGGTTCCGTTCACTTCGCGACGGTCCAGCTCGTGCCAGTGGGCGAATCCTTGAGCACGATGCCCTGCTCAAGCAATCCCTGGCGGATGCGATCGGCTTCGGCGAAATTCTTCGCGGCCTTGGCGGCGGCACGCGCATCGATCTGCGCCTGGATGGCCGCATCGTCGAGCGTTGCGCCTGCGCGGAGGAAACTCTTCGGGTCGCTTTGCAATATCTGCACGCACCCACCCAGCGCCTTCAGCAGCCCGGCCTGCGTGGCCGAGCGCGTGCGGTTGACTTCACCCGCCAGGTCGAACAGCACGGCCACCGCTTCGGGCGTTGCGAAATCTTCGTCCATCGCGGCCTTGAAGCGCGCGGCATATGGATCGGTCCAGTCGATCGTCACCTCGGCCGGCGCGACCAGGTCCAGCGCCGTATACAGGCGCTTGAGCGAATTGCGCGCGTCGTCCAGATGCACGTCGCTGTAGTTGAGCGGCCGACGGTAGTGCGCGCGCAGCACGAAGAAGCGGATGGTCTCGGCGTCGTACTTCTTCAGCACGTCGCGGATCAGGAAGAAGTTGCCCAGGCTCTTGGACATCTTCTCGTTGTCGGTCACGATGAAGCCGTTGTGCATCCAGTAGTTGGACAGCGGCTTGTCGTTGGCGCCTTCGCTCTGCGCGATTTCATTTTCGTGGTGCGGGAACTGCAGGTCTTCGCCGCCGCCGTGGATGTCGAGTGTTTCGCCCAGCAGCGCGCAGGCCATGGCCGAGCACTCGATGTGCCAGCCCGGACGGCCAGCGCCGAACTCGCTGGCCCACTTCACCTCTTCGGGCTCGCTCGCCTTCGCGCTCTTCCAGAGCACGGGGTCGAGTGGGTCGTCCTTGCCGTCGAGCACGGCCACGCGCTCGCCCGCATGCAGCTCGTCGATCGACTTGCCGCTCAGCTTGCCGTAGCCGGGGAACTTGCGGATGGCGTAGTTAACGTCGCCGTTCTCGGCGCGATAAGCCAGGCCCTTCTTCTCGAGCGTGCCGATCATCGACAGCATCTGCGGGATGTAGTCGGTGGCGCGTGGCTCGTGCGTGGGGCGCGCGATGCCCAGCGCATCGGCGTCTTCGTGCAGCGCGTCGATCATGCGATCGGTCAACGCGCGGATGCTCTCGCCGTTTTCCACGGCGCGGCGAATGATCTTGTCGTCGATGTCGGTGATGTTGCGCACGTAGGTCACGTCGAAGCCGCTGGCCTTGAGCCAGCGCTGCACCACGTCGAAGGCGATCATCGAGCGGGCATGGCCCAGGTGGCAATAGTCGTAGACCGTCATGCCGCAAACGTACATGCGCACCTTGCCAGGTTGCAATGGGGAGAATTCCTCCAATTCACGCGACAGCGTGTTGTAGATGCGCAGACTCATGAGACTCGGAAAGCGTCGCTTCGCGCACGTGCGGCACGGGCGAACGACGGGGTATTTCAGGGGTGACGGGGACAGTGGCCACGAGGGGTTGGACATGGCCCCTCGGCTACAATGCCACGCAGTATAAACGGCCGCCGCAGCCTGCTGCCGCGTCCCTCCCGGGTGTTCTCCAGGCCCGCATTCCCCTATCTGCCGAGGCTTCATGAAGCACGCCGTGTTCTCCAAACTCTCCATCGCCTTCGCACTCCTGTTCAGCCTGTGGGGTTCCGTTGCGCATGCCAACGAGTACGACGAAGTGAACCTTCTGCTGCGTCAAGGCAAGGCCACCGAAGCGCTCGCCAAGGCCGACACCTACATCGCCGGCAAGCCGCGCGATCCGCAGATGCGCTTTCTGCGCGGCGTGATCCTCACCGAGCAGAACAAGCAGCCCGAGGCCATCATCGCCTTCACCCAGCTCACGCAGGATTTCCCCGAGCTGCCCGAGCCCTACAACAACCTCGCGGCGCTGTATGCCTCGCAAAGCAAGTTCGACCAGGCACGCGCCGCGCTCGAATCGGCGATCAAGCTCAACCCCAACTACGCCACCGCGCACGAGAACCTCGGCGACGTTTATGCGCGCCTCGCGGCACAGGAATACGTGAAGGCGCAGCAGTTCGCCAGCACCAACGCCAGCGTCGCGCCCAAGCTCTTGCTCATCCGCCAGATCTTCTCGTCGAAGGCCGAGGCCGAAGCCGCCGCGCTGCCGGCTGCACCTGTGGTCATCCGCAAGCCGGTCGGCAAGTCCAGCAAGTAAGCCGCTGCCGGCACGGGCGGTGCGACGACGCGTTCGTTGCACCGCCCCCGCCCTCCTCTTTTCGCAAACGGAGCATCACTTGACGATCCACGCCCTTTCAAGACTCAGCCGCCGCAACGCCTTCATCCTGGCCGCGGCCATCGGCTTCGCCGCCACCGGCTACGCGCAGCAAACCGCACCGCGCGTGAAGCTCGCCACCTCGGCCGGCGACATCGTGGTCGAACTCGATGCGGCCAAGGCGCCCAAGTCGGTCGAGAACTTCCTGCAGTACGTGAAAGACAAGCACTACGACGGCACGGTGTTCCACCGCGTCATCGACGGCTTCATGATCCAGGGCGGCGGTTTCACGGCCGACATGCAGCAAAAACCCACGCGCCCGCCGATTCCGCTCGAAGCGAGCAACGGCCTGAAGAACGACAAGTACACGATCGCCATGGCGCGCACCGGCAACCCCAACTCGGCCACCTCGCAGTTCTTCATCAACGTGAAGAACAACGATTCGCTCAACGCGCCCAATCCCGACGGCTACGGCTACACGGTGTTCGGCAAGGTCGTGGCCGGCACCGACGTGGTCGACAAGATCCGCGCCGTGCAGACCGGCAACAAGGGCGGCATGCAGAACGTGCCCCTCGAGACCATCACCATCAAGTCCGCCACGCTGGCGAAGTAATTCATCCCCCCAATTTCCGAAGAAGGAGTCCCTCATGAGCAACCCCCAAGTCGAACTGCACATCAAGAACTACGGCGTGATCACGCTCGAACTCGACGCCGAGAAGGCGCCCAAGTCGGCCGAAAACTTCATCGGCTACGTGAAGAAGGGCCACTACGACAACACGGTGTTCCACCGCGTGATCCCCGGCTTCATGGTGCAAGGCGGCGGCTTCGAGCCCGGCATGAAGCAAAAGCCCACCGGCGCCGAGATCGAGAACGAAGCCAACAACGGCCTGAAGAACGCCAACTACACCGTCGCCATGGCCCGCACCAGCGCGCCGCACTCGGCCACCGCGCAGTTCTTCATCAACGTCGCCGACAACGGCTTCCTGAACCACACGGCACCCTCGGCGCAGGGCTGGGGCTACGCGGTGTTCGGCAAGGTCATCAATGGCACCGACGTGGTCGACAAGATCAAGGCCGTGAAGACGGGCCGCAAGGGCTTCCACGACGACGTGCCGCTCGAAGACGTGGTGATCGAAAAGGCTCTCGTCATCGCTGAATGACCCTCAGGCAAGACAGGCACGGCGCGGCATGACCAACGTGGCGAACCCGGCTTTCACCGAGCTGGTGGCGCCGCCCGCGTGGCGCACCGTCGACCTGATCTCCGACCTGCACCTGCAGGCGGGCGAGCCCACCACCTTCGAAGCTTGGCGGGGCTACCTCGAAACCACGCCGGCCGATGCGCTGGTCATCCTCGGCGACCTGTTCGAGGTGTGGGTGGGCGACGATGCCGCCGCCTCCCCCGGCTTCGAGGCGCAATGCGCAGAACTGCTGCGCCACACAGCGCAGCGCCTGCCGGTGTTCTTCATGCACGGCAACCGCGATTTCCTGGTCGGCCCCGCGTTAGCGGCGCAATGCGGCCTCACGCTGCTCGACGACCCCACCGTGCTGGTGCTGCACGGCCAGCGCTGGCTGCTGAGCCACGGCGACATCCTCTGCCTGGAAGACACCGAGTACCTCAAGTTCCGCGCGATGGTTCGCACGCCTGAATGGCAGGCCGCGTTCCTGGCACGCCCGCTCGAAGAGCGCCGCGCACTTGCGCGCGCGATGCGCACGCAGAGCGAAGACCGCAAGCGCAACCCCTCGACGATCTGGGCCGACGTGGACACCGACGCCGCGCGCCGATGGTTGCATCAGGCCAAGGCGCAAACGATGGTGCACGGCCACACGCACCGCCCGGCCGAACACGACCTGGGAAACGGCCTGCGCCGCATCGTGCTGAGCGACTGGGATGCGGCGGCCCATCCGCCGCGTGCGCAGTTGCTGTGCCTCTCCACCGCCGGCGCACAGCGCGTCGACCTGCGCTAGCCGCACCGCCGATGTTCAAGTGGCTGCGCCGCCTGCGCGCCCTGCCCCCGATTCCCGATGCCGCCTGGCAGGCCACGCTGGCGCGCTACGCCTTCCTGGCCGACCGCCCCGCTGCCGATGTGCAGCGGCTGCGCGCGCTGACGGCCGAGTTCCTGCGCGACAAGGAATTCCACGGCACCCAGGGCTTCGTCATCACCGACGAGGTGGCGCTCGCCATCGCGGCGCAGGCCGTGCTGCCCGTGCTGCACCTGAAGGGCCATCTCGACTGGTACGACGATTTCGTCGGCATCGTGGTGCATCCGTCCGAGGTCGTGGCGCGGCGCAAGGTCGTCGACGAAGCACTGGTCGTGCACGAGTACGACGAGGTGGTGGCCGGCGAAGCCATGGACCGCGGCCCCGTCATGCTCAGCTGGCAGGACGTGCTCGCGAGCAGCGTCACCAGCGAAGGCGGCTACAACGTCGTGATCCACGAGTTCGCCCACAAGATCGACATGCGCGGCGGCGACGCCGATGGCTGTCCGCCCTTGCCGCCCGGCTTCGCGGGCAAGCGCAGCGCTCGCGAATCGCGCGCCGCGTGGCTCGCCGTGCTGCAGCCGGCCTACGACGATTTCCGCGAGAAAACCATCATGGCCGAGCGCTTCGGCGCCGAGCCACCGTGGCTCGACGACTATGGCGCGACCTCGATCAGCGAGTTCTTCGCGGTGGCCTGTGAGGCCTACTTCGTGAACCGGCCGAACTTCGCCCGGGACTTCGCTGCGGTGACGGCTCTTTTCGATGAGTTTTTCTTGAGCAGGCAGGCCTGAGGGGCGACCGGGTCCGCAGGTCGCGCGCCAAAGAAAAAGACGCCCCGCGGGGCGTCTTTTTCATGGCGGTCTGGCGCTTACTTGCGCAGCAGCGCCTTCAACGCGTTCTGCAAGCGACGTGCGCTGGCCGCATCGTGCGCCGCAGCCAGCACCTTGCCGGCATCCTGGCCCCAGGTCTGGGCCGGCGCCGGGTCGCCGCGCTTGGTCAGTAGCTTGAGTTGCAGCGCACGGCGTGCGTCGAGCTGCTCTGCGGGCGTCGGCACTTCGGCGGCCATTTCCAGGCGCAGCAGCGCTTCGGCCGCATCGCCGGCCGCAGCCGTCGGCGCGCTGCCGACAGCTTGCGACCAGGTGGTGCGTACGGCCGGCGTGACCGCGCGACCCAGCTCCTGAACGCTCGGAAGGCGAGCCGCATCGCGCTGCTCCCAGGCGCCGAGCACCTGCGTCAGTGCTTCGCCATGGGCTTGCGCAGCGAGCTTGCGCAGCGCCATGTCCGCGCGTTCGAGCGCTTCGCGCTGGGCGCGGAAAGCGGCGTCGCCGAGGCGCGGGCCGCGGTCTTCGAAGCGCGGGGGACGGTCTCCGAAACGGCCGGCCGGTGCGCCGCGATCGCCACCACGGTCACCGCGTGCGTCGGGGCGCGGACCGCCACGGTCGCCAGGACGGCCCGGACCACCAGGGCCTGGCCGGCCGCCGTCGCGACGGTCGCCGAACTTGCCGCCGGCGCGGCCTGCGGGCGCCGCGTCCGTCTTCTTGCTGCTGGGACGGTCGTCGCCACGCATGGCCACGACGGGCTTGGGTGCCGGCTTCGGCGCTGCGGCTGGCGCAGGGCTTTCGACAGCGGCAGCTTCGCCTGCGTCGTGCGCTGCGCCATCGGCGCGTGCGGAGGCATCGGCACCGTCGGCCGGGGCCACGAGGTCGGGCGTATCGGCCTGCGCTGCCTCGGCGGTTGCGGCCGGCGAGGCTTCCGCGTCGCTCGGGCTCGGTGCTTGCTCGGCGCTTTCGGCGAATTCAGCGGCGGCCTGTCCGGGCGCCACGACTTCGGCTGCGCCGACCGACGGACCGTCGCTGCTCACCACAGCCTGTTCGGCCTTGGGTGCCGGGGGCGGCGCTTCGCCGCGCAGCGCGCCTTCGAGGCGGGCGATGGCGGCGCGGATCTTCTGCACGTCGCCGCCGGCATTGGCCGCGTCGAGCGCCTTGGACGCATCGAGCACATGGCGATCGTGCTCGCTCATGGCGGCCGATGCCTTTTCGCGCTCGGCCGTCTTGCGGTTGAAGGCTTCGTCGATGGGGGCGCGGAACGCGTCCCACAGTTTCTGTTCGTGGCGGCGATCGAGCGGCACGCTCTGCGCCTCGTGCTGCCAACGCTGCTGCAGCGCCTTGACTGCGTCGATGCGCAGCATCGGCTGGGCGCCGAGCTCAGTGGCCTCGGCGATCATGGCCTGGCGGCGTTCGACGCTGGCCTTCTGGGCCGTCTCGAACGGTGCGCGCGCGGCGCCGAAGGCTTCGTTCCACTGCGGCTGCAGTTCGGCGAAGACCTTCTCGCCCACATGGCCGGCATCGCGCCAGCGGTCGGCGAACTGATGCAGCGCGCGGTTGTGCGCCTTCAGGTCGGTGGCGCCGGCATGCTCGGCGGCCCAGGCCTTGACCTCTTCGATCAGCGCCACGCGATGCGCGCGGTGCTCGGCCGCATCGGCGCGCACCTTCTCGAGCCAGGCCTCGACCACCTTGTGGGCTTCGTTGCAGGCTTCGTCGAAGCGTTTCCACAGCGCATGGTTCGGCATGCCGCCCTGGTCGGCCTGCTTCCACTGGTCGCGCAGCGCGCGCAGCGTTTCCTGCATCTTGCGGCCGCCGAGGGCCTGGCCTTCGGGGCGCTTGAGCAGGCCTTCGGCCTTGGCGACGAGGTCTTCGCGGACCTTGTCGGCGCTCCAGCGCTGCCAGCCTTCGAGCTCGCCGGCCGCGACCAGCGCGGCATGCACGCGGGCTTCGAGCGGCGCCTCGACCAGCTTGCCGTGCTCCTTGAGCACCGCACGCAGCGCGGCGGCCGCACCGGCACTGGCCTTGCCGTGGCCTTCGGCGGTTTCCTGTTCGAGCTTGGCGAGCGCAACCTGAACGGCGTCCTGCGCGGCGGCACGAACGGCCGGATCGATCTTGGGTGCCGCAGGCCGTGCGGGCGCTGCAGTCTTGGGTGCGAGCACCTCGCCGCGCGCGCTGCGCAGCTCGTCGGCCCACACGGGCACCGGCGGCAGCGGCGCGGCAGCATCGGCTGCGGCGGCGATGGCCTGTGCCAGCGCGCTGTGGAACGCATCGGACACGACCAGCAACTGCGACTTCGATGCATCCAGCTGCGGCGCGAACTTGGCGTCGAGGCTGTTCCAGTTGATGTCGGCCGTGATGTCGGCGGCCTGCTGCTGCCAGTGGGTCACGTCGTTGCGCAGCGACTCTTCGGCGGCCTGGGCGTCCTGCCAGCCCTTGGTGGAGAGCACTTCGAAGCGCTGTGCAAGCAGGACGGCGGCTTCGCGATGCACCTGGGCGCGGTGCTGCAGGTCTTCGATGCCCTTCACGCGTTCGGCCAGCTTGGCCTTCAGGCCCGCGAGCGGTTCGCGCGAGAGCGGCGCGCCGGCCTTGGCGGCGTCGCGCTGCCAGGCAAGTGCATCGGCGATGTTGAGCTTGGACTGGCCCAGCAGCAGTTCGGCCTTCTGCGCCCATTCCGCGGCAATCGCCTCCTGGCCCTTGGCGCGCTTGAGCTCGTCGAGCTTCTCGCGCAGCAGGCGCGCGGCGCCCTTGTCGCGACCGCTCAGCTCCTTGAAGACTTCCTGCATTTGCTCGGATGCCGGGTTGCCCGCGAGCCAGTCGCGGATGCGCGCGGCGCGCTCGCCGGAAGTCGGCGCGGTGAAGGCGCCGCCGGTGAGCGTATCGAGGGCTTGAAGGTCGTGTGGCTTGGAAGAAGTAGAGGTCACTGGCGGAATCGTTGTCTTGGTAGAGAAAGCGAAGGCGCCGGCAAAGGCCGGCGCACATCGACATTTTCACCCACTTGCGATGGACTGCCGAATTCCGTGGCGGAACGGCGGCCAACGCTGGTGGCGGGCTGGGAGATTTAACGGGAACTACATATATAGCAAGCCGATGCAGAAAGCCAAGTGGCCGTTCTCACTTCATGGTCAGTTTGAGCTCGGCGCCCGGCTTCCACTCGGCACCGCTGGCCGTGGTGCGCACCGCGCCCAGGAACAGCCGCTCGCTCGTGAGTTTCTGCGCCAGCAGGTAGTCGCGCACCGCGGCGCCGCGCTCCACGGCCAGTTGGCGCATCGATTCCTCGTCGACCGGCACGCTCGCGAACAGCAGGTTTTCCATTTCCTTGACCGGCAGGTCCTTGGCCAGCCCGACGAGGTTGCGCGGCTTGGTGATGTCGGCGCGCTTGTACACCGCCGTCAGCAGCTCGGGGTATTCGGCGTCGGTGACCGGCGGCACCTCGGTGCCGGTTTGGCCGCCGCGCACCGCGACACGGCGCTTCTCGGCCTGGGTGAGCTGTCGCACACGCTGGCGCTGGTAGGCATCGCGCTCTTTCTCGAGGCTGGAGGTGCCGATGACCGTCATCTCCAGCGTCGGCCGCTCGGCCAGCGCCTTGGCGACCTCGTCCAGGCTTTCCTTGGCCGCCGCGCTGAGCACCGAACTGCCCGCCTCGAAGGTGATTGCGCTCGATTCGCCGCTGCCACCGCCGCCCAGGCCGCCGGTGAGCAGGCTGAACGGCGCCGTCACGGCCTTGACGATCAGGTTGACCACCGCCTTCCAGATCAGCGGTCCGACGCTGAACTGCGGATCGTTGAGCGAGCCGCTGAGCGGCAGGTCGACGTCGATCACGCCGTTGCGGTCGGCCAGCAAGGCCACAGCCAGTTTCACCGGCAGGCTGTTGGGCGCACCGGCGACCTCCTCGCCGAACTGCAGCTGGTTGAGCACCAGCTTGTTGGTGGCGGTGAGCTGGCCGTCGGGCGCGACCTTGTAGTTCACGTCCATGCTCATCTTGCCGCGCTCGATGCCGTGGCCCGCGTAGCGCACCGAGTACGGCGACAGCGGTGCGAGGTCGAGGTCGCGCATCTTGGCGGTGATGTCGAGTTCGAGCGGCTTGGCCAGCGGATTGAGCTTGCCGGTGATTTCCAGCGCGGCCGTCTGCTGCGCCTTGCCGCGCAGTTCCAGGTCGGCCAGCGCCGGGCGGCCCGTCTCGCCCTTGGGCGGGTTCGACGAGAAGGAACTGAGCTTGCCGGTCAGCTCGCTCAGGTCGGCCGAGTAGTTGGGCTTGACGAAGAGATCGGTGAAATCGATCTTGCCGTTGACCAGGCTCATCGGACCGAAGTTGATGACCGGCGTGAGGCCGGTGTCCGCCGGTGCCTGCGCCGTAGCTACCGGCGCGGCGGCCGGCTTGGCGGGTTCGGGGCTGCCGCCGACCATGGCTTCGGCCGACACCGGCGCGCCGCCGGAGCGCTGCACAGGCGCCGCCGCGCGGGTCGTGGTGGTGGTGCCGCCCGGTCCCTTCTGGGTCTTGGCGTCGGCAGAGGCCGCAGCCGCGGCACCTTCGGCTTCGCCCTTCTTCGTCAGATTGAGCAGGTTGAGCCGGCCGGTCGGATCGACGATCACGCGGGCGAAGAAGTCGGTCAGCGTGGTTTCGCGCACGTCCACCTTCGGCGGCGTATTGGGCGCCAGGCCGACCTGCAGCCCGCGCAGGCTCAGCGTCTTCCAACTCAGGAGCTGGTTGGTGTTGCGGTCGAAACCGGGGGACTGGGTGAGCGACACACTGTTGGCGCGGAAGTCGTCCAGTGCGGTGTCGCCAGCCAGCTTGACGGTCATGCCGGCCGGCGTGGTCGTGTAGTGGACCGTGCCGCGGTAGCTCGCGAAGGCGCGGCGGATGTCGACGTTGAGCGCGTCCGCGTAGTAGGCCTTGAAGGCGTGCGCGGGGAACGAGATCACCTCGAGCCGGCCCTCGGCGGCCAGCGGCTTGAGCACGACGTTGCCCTTGTAGTCGAACTTGCCCGGCTCGGAGCGGCCGGAGCCGATGCGGCCCGAGACCTGCAGCGGCGACACGGTGTTGGTCTCGGGCGCGATCTTCTGTGCGTTCAGCTTGAAGGCCGTGACCTCTACCGTCACCGGCAGCGCGCCGGCCTTGTCTGAATATGAGAGGCTGCCGTTGTCGACCGCCATCGTGGCGATGGTCAGCGCCCAGGGCTTGGTGTTGGCGTCGGCCTTGGCCGATCCGGCGCCGGCCGGCTTGGGCGCCGCCACCTTCGCTTCGGCCGCGCCGCCGTTGCCGGCCGGGGTGCGCAGCCAGCGCTCGAACATCCAGCGCTTCTCGCTGTCGCGCTCCACGCGCACCTTGGGGTTGGTGGCGGTGAACGAGGCGATGTTCAGCGTGTGCTGCGTCATGTCGACCTCGGCGTCGACCAGCTCGAAACGGCCGACGCTCGCCAGTGCGGTCTTGGTCTGGGTCAGCGCAAGCCCGTCGGCTGCCAGCCGGCGCGCCTTGAACTTGAGGTTGGGCTGGTTCCAGGCGATATCGATCTGGCCGCTGAGCTTGCCGTCGAGCGTGGGCTCCAGGCTCTGCGCCAGATACGGTGCGGCCAGCGAGAGCGGAAGCGCGTCGACCTCGGTCTGCACGTCCGCCACCTTGTCCGTGGCGCTGCCCTTGAACTTGAGCGAGGCGCCGGCAATGGCGGTGCCGCCGTTGAACTGGGCCGGCTTCTCCATTGGCCAAGTGATGGCGGTGACGTCGAGCCCCAGGTCGGTCAGGTCGACGGCGGCCGCGGGCTTGACGGTCTCGTCGCGCCAGCCAATGCGCCCGCCGCTCAGCGCCACCTTGTCGACCTGCACGTTCAGCTTGGGCTTTTCGGCCGTCTGGCCGGCCGGTGCGCTGGCTGGGGCGACGGGTAGCGGCGCCACTTTTTCCGCGGCGTCGGTGGCCGGGTCGGTCGCCATCAGGTTGAGTTGGCCCGAGGCATCGCGCGCCACCACGAGCTGCGGATTGGCGAGCGCCACTTCGCTCAAATGGAACACCGATTCGAGCGGGCGAACATCGGCCAGCGCAAGCTTGAGCGAATCGAAGCTCAGCAGGTCGCGGCCCCTGGCGTCGCTCAGCTTGGCGCCGTGCGCTTCGACCGTGCCGTAGATCTTGAGGCCGGTGGTCGTGGCCTGCTGGAAGTCGATCTTCAGGTCGGCATCGAGGCTGCCGGCCTGCAGCTTCACCGGCAATCCGCCGGGGATGTAGCCGAGGTAAGGCACGAGATCGAGCCCCTTGAACTGCACGTGGGCGTCGGTCTTGCGGCTGGCCGAAAAGGGTGTGGTGAAGGCGGCCGAATCGAAGTTGCTGCCGTTGAGCACGAAGGCCAGCTTGGGCTCGGTCTTGACCTCGCGCTGCGAGGCCAGGTTGCTCAGGAAAGGCACGTTGAGCACGAAGTTGCGCAGCTCGTGCTTGCGCTTGACCGTCTGGTCGTCGAAGTCGACCGCGCCGTCCTTGATCGAGATGTTGTAGATCGCAAAGCGCGCCGGCTCGGCCTTGGGGTCGGGCGGCGGACCCGAGGCCAGCTTGGCCAGGATGTCGTCGATGTCGTACTTGCCGTCGGCCTGGTGCGTGAGCAGGATGGCGGGCGATTCGATCGAGACCGCATCGATCACGGGCGCCAGGCGAAAAAGCGATTGCAGTTCGGCGTCGGCGTAGATGCGCTTGATGGCCAGTTGCGGCTGCTTGCCGTCGGCAGTGGCGATGCGCAGGTCGTGCAGCGCGAGTTCGAGGGTCCAGGGCTTGAAATCGATCTTGCCCACGGTGACCTGCCGGCCCAGTTTTTCGCTCGCGATCTTTTGAAGCTGGCTCTTGGCGACGGGCGGAACCGCCAACCATGCGATGACCCAGAGGGCCAACAGAACCAGCAAGGCGACGATCCCACGTCGCATCCATTTGTTTTGTTTGAGCGAAGCTAAATCCATCGCGGGAGTGTGCCGCAAACACGCCTCGAAGCAGAAACAAGAAAGCCCGGCAACGCGACTGAATGCCTCGTTGCCGGGCTTGATGGCGGGCCTAACACCCAAGCCATCGATTCGCACGGCTGGAAGTCAATGGTTCCTGTCGTGCTGGCAGCAAGAGATTGCCACCGTGGATCCTCCGTCGTTCGAGCCCTTGACTTGCACCTCGGGCTGCCTGACTTCGGAAAAACGCCTGAAAACCCAGGCCCGTTCAGATTAGGTGCAGCACCCTCGCATTGCAAATCCAATCTTCCAAGGGATTTCCCTTAAGCAGAACGCTCTGGGAGGCTTCACTTTTTAAACATTTATTAGCATAAGAAACAAAATCCTTATGCTTGACCGAGTATTTAGCCACGCTAGAATCCGCCCTGCTCCCGACTGCCAGACGCAGAGGGGCCACCCCTGAATCCGCTGCCGAGAACTCCCCCGGCTTGATCAGGTCACCGCGCTCCTTACCCACACCCCTCCATGCGCGGAGCCTGATTCGTACCAATCCAAGCGCCGCTGCCTTCATCCATCGCCTCTCCAGGCGCTGCGACCAGGTGCCGCACAGAAAGGAAGAGCGATGAACAAGGCGTTTGATGCCACAGCCCGCGGGCTGAGGACCTTTGTGTCCGATGTGGCAGACGGCTTTTTTGAAATCACCCACAACGGGTTCGCGTTGGTCGGTTTGGCCATCGTGTTCGCGGCCCTCGCCCTCGTGGCACGGCCCGATCTGCGCCAGACCGGCGAGGAACAGCTCATGGGCTGGCTGCAGTCGCGCAAGCCCGCGCCTGAAGTCACCGACCTGGAGCCGACCGCGATCGAGCGCACCACGGCCGCGAGCCCCGGCGACCTGCCCAAGCAGCAGGCCGCCGTGGCGTACTGGCTGAGCAAGAAATACAGCGTGGCGGCCGAACCGCTGAGCGTGCTCGTGGCCGAGGCCTACAACATCGGCAAGCGCACCAAGCTCGACCCGACGCTGATCCTGGCCATCATGGCCGTGGAGTCCAGCTTCAATCCCTTCGCCCAGAGCCACGTCGGCGCCCAGGGCCTGATGCAGGTCATGACGCGCGTGCACGGCGACAAGTACGAAAGCGCGGGCGGCACGCTCACCGCCTTCGACCCGGTGACCAACATGCGCGTCGGCGTGAAGGTGCTGCAGGAATGCATCTCCCGCGCCGGCTCGCTCGAAGGGGGCCTGCGCTACTACGTGGGCGCAGCCAATCTGGAAGACGATGGCGGCTACGCCAACAAGGTGATGGCCGAGCATGAGCGCCTGTTGCAGGTCGCCAACGGCCGCGCACCGTCGGTGCTGCCCCCCCGCACGACCGTGCGCGCGCAGCCGATTCCCATCGTGACGCCGGCACCGGCACCGATCAAGGCCGAGGAAGGCTCGGAACCCGCAAAGGTCGCCCTGCTTTCCGCTGTTTCCTGAAGCTGGCCTGGCCGGGTGTGAGCTACACTCGGCCCCGTACGCGACTGGCGATAGGCGCAGCACCTGAACAAGGTGCCACGCGCTGACGTGGAATACCACTGGGAAGCGTGCCGCCTGGCCACAACAGGCGTTCAGCCGTTCGCCTGGGCAGCCCTTGTTTGGTTGAAGAACAAGGACCTCGTCTTCAAAGGACTGCCATGTACCAACGCAATATTCTGGTCGAACAGACCGACCCCGAGATCTGGGCCGCCATTCAAGCCGAAAACGCGCGCCAGGAACACCACATCGAGCTGATCGCCAGCGAGAACTACGCCTCGCCGGCCGTCATGCAGGCTCAGGGCTCGCAGCTCACTAACAAGTACGCCGAAGGCTACCCGGGCAAGCGCTACTACGGCGGCTGCGAGCACGTCGACGTGGCCGAGCAACTGGCCATCGACCGGGTCAAGCAGATCTTCGGTGCCGACGCCGCCAACGTGCAGCCGCATTGCGGCGCCTCGGCCAACGAAGCCGTGATGCTGGCGTTCCTCAAGCCTGGCGACACCATCATGGGCATGAGCCTGGCCGAAGGCGGCCACCTGACCCACGGCATGCCACTCAACATGAGCGGCAAGTGGTTCAACGTGGTGAGCTACGGCCTGGACGCCAACGAAGCCATCGACTACGACGCGATGGAACGCAAGGCGCACGAGCACATGCCCAAGCTGATCATCGCGGGCGCCTCGGCCTACTCGCTGCACATCGACTTCGAGCGCTTCGCCAAGGTGGCGAAGGACGTGGGCGCGATCTTCATGGTCGACATCGCCCACTACGCCGGCCTCGTGGCCGCGGGCGTGTACCCCAATCCGGTGCCGCACGCCGACATCGTGACCTCCACCACCCACAAGAGCCTGCGCGGCCCGCGCGGCGGCATCATCCTCATGAAGTCGCAGCACGAGAAGGCGATCAACAGCGCGATCTTCCCGGGCCTGCAAGGCGGTCCGCTGATGCACGTGATCGCCGCCAAGGCCGTCGCGTTCAAGGAAGCGATGACGCCCGAGTTCAAGGCTTACCAGCAACAGGTGGTCAAGAACGCCAAGATCGTGGCCGACACGCTCACCGAGCGGGGCCTGCGCATCGTGAGCGGCCGCACCGAGAGCCACGTGATGCTGGTCGACCTGCGTTCGAAGGGCATCACCGGCAAGGAAGCCGAAGCCGTGCTGGGCAGCGCCCACATGACGATCAACAAGAACGCGATTCCGAACGACCCCGAAAAGCCGATGGTCACCAGCGGTGTGCGCATCGGCACCCCGGCCATGACCACCCGCGGTTTCAAGGACGAAGAGGCCCGCATCACCGCGAACCTGGTCGCCGACGTGCTCGAGAACCCGCGCGACGCGGCGAACATCGATGCAGTGCGCGCCAAGGTGCACGCGCTGACGAGCCGCTTCCCCGTCTATCGCTGATCTGCACGGCCCGACCGCATGAAATGCCCTTTTTGCGGTCATCTTGAAACGCAGGTCGTGGAGACCCGCGTTTCGGAAGACGCCGACTTTGTCCGCAGGCGCCGCCAGTGCAGCGCCTGCGACAAGCGCTTCACCACCTACGAGCGCCCCGACGTCAACTTCCCCGTGGTCGTGAAGAAGGACGGCAGCCGCGCCGACTTCGACTCCTCCAAGGTACGTGCCTCGATGATGCTGGCGCTGCGCAAGCGTCCGGTGAGCATCGAGCAGATCGACACCGCCCTCTTGCGGATCGAGCAGAAGCTTTTGGCCAGCGGCCTGCGCGAAATCGATTCGACGAAAGTCGGCGAACTGGTGATGCGCGAACTCAAGCGCCTCGACAAGGTCGCCTACGTTCGCTTTGCCTCGGTGTACCGCAGCTTCGAGGACGTGGACGAATTCCGGCAGTTGCTGCGGGACATCTGATTCCGCGGGCCGGCCTTCAAGCGCCGCCGCTTTCTCCCCTGGCGCACGCCCCCGAGCCGCAATCGCCGCTCACATCCGGATTGCAGACCTTCGCCCGGCCCGACGCCGAGACGATGACCGAGGCCCTGCGCCCCGTCTCGGCCTTGAACGTCAGGCAGCCCGCGCTGAAACCGGCCCTCGCGGTCTGGCGCGAGAACCCGTTGCCGTCGTAGCGCAAGCCTTGCGCAAAGCCGCCGCCGAGCGTCGTGTCGATGCTCACGCCCTGCGGCAATCGGTCGAAGCGCCGCAGCGTTTGGGTTTGCCTCTGCGTGGAGGACGACGCATCGGAGCCGGTTCGGACCACCCAGCCTTCGGACCAGTCGCCGCCCGCGAGTGCAGCCACCTCCACGCCCTGCGCGCGCTGAATGGCTTCCATGCGTGCAAAGCCCAGCGCCGCATTGAAACCCTGCGCAGCCGTCGCCAGACGCTGGTTGAGCAGCATGTCGCGAAAGCTCGGCACGCCGATAGCCGCCAGCACCGCGACGATGGCAACGATCGCCATCAGTTCGATCAGCGTGAAGCCGCCGAACGGTGTCGTGTTGCCGCGCTTCATTGCCAGCACCTGCCGGGCAGCGTCCCGTCGCATCCTTTGCCACCCGTGCTGTCCACCCAGAGATTGCCGACGTGGGGATCGGAGAACCCCGGCTTCAGCGTGGCCGTCAACCGGATGCAGCCAGTGATGCTCCCTCGCCCTTCGCAATTGGCGCTCTTGACGATGTACTTGCCGCCCGCGCCCCCTTCCCCCGACTCGCCCTCGTAGGGCCGGTATCGCCCCACCCTGGTATAGAGGCGCTCCTGCTCCTGCATCTGCTGCATGAGCGCGGAGCGCCCCTCGCTGCGCCAGCTTTTGCGCACGAAATCCATGTAGGACGGATAGGAGATGGCCGCCAGGATTGCGGCGATGGCCAGCACGATCAGCATCTCGATCAGCGTGAAACCGCGAAGCTTCGGGGCTCTCACTGCTTTGCCCTCCGGTAGTCGGAGATCTGTCGCCAGTTCAGCCGTCTGCCGGTCTGGCCCGTGTTGCTGTCGCCGACGGGCTGCGCGGTCGAGAGCCCTCCACCCCGGCCGCTGCGCGCGCCCGTGCTGACGATCGCCAGACGCGTCGTTTCCGGACGTCGTCCGAATGCATCGGTAGCTCCGAGACCGGCCGTGCCCACTTGCACCAGATGTGGCGCCCCCAGCATGCCGGCACTCGACGGCACGCAGGCGCTCCCTTGCGAAAGCCCCGTCATCGCATTCACCGCGCAACTGCGGCCGCCACCGTCTGCGCTGCATGCGCCGGAATCAGGAATCAGCGTGTTGAAGAACAACTGGCCGTCGCCCAGCACCGGCTTGAAGACCATCCGCTCGCCCCGTTCGGGCCCCGCCGGCAGGTCGAAGTACCAGCCGCGGCGGGCATTCGTCTTGCCATCGAACGCGCCATAAACAAAAGCATCGCCGGTGACTGGCGGGAATGCCTGCCCATCGACAGCGCCGGTCTTGCGCTGCTGCAACTGCACGCGCGCTTCGCCGGCGGGAATGGCCACGCCGTTGTCGTACACGCCGTACATCGTCTGCACGCCCCTGTTCGAACGCCCCAGGTCTTCGGGGCTCACGAACTTTCCGGTTCCGAAGAGCACGATCGCGCCGCCCTCAGGACCCACGCCGACCTCGGGCGCGACGGTGATCGGCTGCCGCTTCGCATCCGCGCCGCTGCCGGCCATGGCGACCATCAGGGGTTTGCCGTTCAGCGCCAACGCCTTGGTGCCCCACGGTGCATTGCCCGAAAAATCGAACTTCCACAGATTGCCCTGCGTGTCGCCTGCGTAGAGAAAGCGCGTGGCGTCGTCCGCGCCCGCGTAGTCGCCAGGAGTGCTCAACGCATTCACGAGGGTTTTGTCCGCAGGGGCCGGCAGAACGATCTTGTAGTAGTTGGTGTCCCGCTTCCAGGATTCGCCCACGGGCTTGTCCAGCGACAGCAGGAACAGTGCGGCCTGCTTTTCGGGATTGGCGTTGTTGAAGCCCGAGGGAACGACGGCGAACCAGCCATAGGTCGCCGCCCGGGTTCTGGTGGCTGCCGCGGTTCGGAACTTCATGATGCGCGGCGCCTGGGTCACCTGGCCCATGTCGTCGTCGTACGCGCCGCTGAATTCCCAGAGCACCTTGTCCGCCGAGAACGCCGCGGGGTCGGTCACGTCGAGCGCGAAGACGCCGGTGGCGCCGCCGCCATTGCCGGAAACCAGCACGGTCTTCCACGCGCCATCGGCCATGCGGGCGTCGACGACGACGGGCGTTCCGTCGACGTAGCTGCGGTGCACATAGTCCGGCGAGGTGTAGGCGGCCAGGCGGGCGAACATGATGCGCGGCACGTAAGCGAAGAGTTCGTCCCCGGTGCGGGCGTCGAAGGCATGCAGCATGCCGTCGTTGGCGCCGACGTACACGACGGGCGGACGGCCGCGATGGGCGGCCAGAAAACGTTCGTGCCCCGGTTCCTGAATCGCGAGGCTGGGTGGCCCGACATGCACCGGGTTCGAATTGGTCACGTCGCCCATGACCGAGTCGCGCACGCGAAAGAGGCCTTGCGGTGCGGACATTTCCCGCCGCCGGTCCCCGCGCAGATAGGCCAGCCGCTCGGCGCCCAGGCCGTCGGAGACATCGGGCACGACATACGGCGTCGCATTCAGCCAACCGCGCAGCCCCCTGTCGAGCGCCTCCCACTGGAACGGCGTGCCGACGTCGGCCGTCGAGAGCGTAAAGATCCGCCTGCTCGCGACATCGCGCGCGGCCACGGGCGGCACGGCGTTCGGATTGCCTGTCAGCAGCTCGCCGGCGTCCCAGTCGGGCTTGTCGGCGCGCTGAACCGTACCGGTCGCCGCATCCGGCCGAAGGGAATACGACAGCAGCGTGCCCGACCAGCGTCGCCCGTTGAACTGCGGCACGTAGAGGCTCGCGCCGGCCTGAGCGATCGTGTTCGACGAAATGGCGCTCCCCGCCGTGACGCCGCCGGCCGGGGCCACGGCGCGCAGGAAAATCCGGCGGATGGCCTCGGTCATTTGCGCCGGTTCACCGGCCAGGAAGTAGTTGGCGGGCTTGGGCTGGTTGTCGCCGTCAAGGCCTTCGGCCCATTCGGAACCGCCACCCGACGCAAGGAACGGATTGCCGTCGTCGTTGCTGTCGGCAAAACCACCGTACTTTGCGGCCAAGTAGAAGACGCTGCCGCGTTGCTTCTGCCCAATGGCGCTCGCGCCGCCCTGCCCCATGTCGATGGCAAAGGTCTGCACGCGCAAGCCGGTGTGGTCGCTGCGGATCTTCTGCGTGCGCGCCCAGTACGCAAGGCCTGCCATCCCGAACGATCCCTTGTCGGCGCCAGTTTCCGCGCTCGCGATGTCGGCCGAGGTCAACGGCGTGCCGCCCTTGTAGTTGAACGCCCGCGGCCCCTCGTTGCCGCCAGTGGTGAGCCCCGCCTTGGCCGAGGGGTGCGCATAGGCAAGCGCCTCGCTGTTTTCAAAGGCGCCGACCAGACCTGTCCAGTAGGCCGTGTCGGGCTCATGGGCAGCGATGCTGAAGCTGCGATCAAAATCGCCGATGGAGTTCCCCCTCGACATGCCGGGCAAGGAACGGTCGTAGTGGGTGTCGGCATCGCCGATCATCAGGACATCGTTTCTCTGGCAGCTGACGGCGATGGGATCGCCATGGCTTCGAGGGCTGTCGCTACCGGCGACCGCCTGCGGCGTCGGCGCCTTGCCCTGCAGGTAGCGCAGCGACTCGTAGTAGAGCTCGCCTGCAGGATCGAACGTGCTGTAGGCGCCTTGCCGGACGCCGTTGCGCCCGAAACGGTTGATGGCGTTGACGACCCCAGGGCTCTCCGCTGTGTCGGCCTTGAACACGCCCGTTGTGGCATTCCACTCCGCTTGCGGGTTGTCGACCGTGTCGAAAATGGTGTCGATCTTTCTGGGCCCGACGTGCTTCATTGGTGCGCGCAGCACGCCGCCATAGCGTGCGGGGTCGTCGTCCGGCAAGTAGCCGAAAACGGAGAACTTCATCCGGCCCGCGTAGCGCTGGACGGCGCCCACAGGCTTGGAGTTGCCATTCGGGTATCTGGCGCACAGCCCGGGACGCACCACCACCTCCGCCGCCGTGCACACCTCGACGCGCGCGAGGTAAGGCGTGCCGCCCGGCGCCGAGCAAGTACCTGCAGCGGCTGCTCCGACGACGAATCGATCGAGGCAGTTGCTGAAGTGCAGCGTGTCCGTCGCAAGCACCGCACCGCGTGCGCCCGTGACGAGCGGCGTCAGCCTGTTCAGGTTGCCGATGACCGCCTTGTCGGGGAAGTGGGCGCTGCGATGAAAGTCCTCCGGCAGCACCGCGCGCTGCAACACCGTGCGGCCCGGTTCGTCGATCACGCGGTCACCACCCGTCAACGCGAGGCGCACCCCGTCGAGGGAAGACGACACCGCCCAGTTCAGCAGGTTGCCGCTCCACTGGTTGGCGCAGGCGATTTCTCCGCTGCTCAGCCTCGTTGCCGCGGACGAGCGCCTGAAGTAACCGTCGCCCGCCGCATAGCGGTAGCAACCCATCGCGTCCCAGTAACCGCCGTAGGTTTTCTTCGCGTCGAAGCTGTCGCGGTACGCAGCGCCGGCGTTCGCGCGCTTCAGCGAAAGATCGATCACCAGCCCCGGGTCGGCGCGCGATGCCAGCGAAAACATCGGCTCGCCCGGAAGCTCCGCGTCGGCTGCGTTGGCCGTCGTCGCGGCATGGGCGCACGTGGCGGCGAAGGCCGCCATCGCGCAAATTCGAAGAAAGCGCATGAAGGTTCCGTCTTCAGGAAGGGCAGCCAAGGCTGGCCGCCGGTTTGTACAAGGTGGTCTGCAGAACGACCTGGGTCTCTTCGCGCATGCCGTAGCCGACGGCCGTGACGCGAAAGATGTAGTTGGCGTCCTGGGCACTCGCGCTCTGCAGCACATTGGCCTGCCATCCGCCGCGGCTGCGAACGGCTTCCACGATGTAGCGCGGTGCGCGGGCCGGCAGCGCACCGGCATGGCTGCCGGTGGTGGCGTCGCCGCTGAAATAGGTCTGGCCCGTGAAGGTGCCGTAGGCGACCGACTTGCCGCTCCCGGCCGAAAGATCGACGCTCACCCACGCCGGATCGGCGCCCGGCTCGGCGGGCGCGCACAGCCCCTGCTGCTCGCTGCCGCCACCGCACCCCGCGACGAAGGCCGTCGCATCGGAGCGATTGAAAAGGCAGAGGCGCTGCCGTGCGTTCTCGTTGGGCCCGAGCACATCGGTTTCGGCATCGACAAGGGCAGCCTCGGCGGCCTGGAATGCCACCTCGGCATCGCGGTCGTTGCGGGCGCTGCGCTCGTTGACCAGCGAGACCTGCGCCGCGCCGACGCCCAGCACGGTAGCCACGACGAGAAGCAGCAGCACGACGATCAGCGAGAAGCCCCGCTGCGGCGGCGAAAGACGGTGCGGGCTCACGATGCCGGCGCCCTCAACGCATTGCGCAGCATCACCGTGAAGGTCGCCACGCGCCGCAGCCGGCCATCGGCCGCGGGCCTGAAGCTGAGTTCGGAGAAATCGGTGCCCAGCGGATAGAGCACCTCGTCCGCTTCCTGCCGTCCGCCCCGGCCGTGCGCGCTGCGCGCCACCATGCCGACGCGCAGGCCGACGACCTTTCGCCATTCTTCGGCCACCTTGTCTCCGGAGGCGGCCATGGCTTCGAGCTGCACGGCATCCAGCCACTGCTCGGGGGCGCCGTTGCCGTCGGCGTCGTGGCCGTAGACGACCTTGAACACCTCGATGCCGCGCGCCAGCGGTTGCGCACTGAACGCGCCGCCCCTTGCGCTGCGGTACTTGCAGTAGAGCTCGGGCTCCCTGTCCGCGGCTTCAGCGACATAGAAAAAACTCCAGGCGCGGTCTGCGGAGACGGGCGTGTCCGCCGCCGGACCGGGCTGGGCGAACCCCATGCAATCGACCATGGTGCCGTCGGGCTCGGTGCCGTCGCCATCGGAACGGCTGCGGCCGAAGAAGCGGACCCGCAGCGAATCGCTTGCGTTGATCCCGCGCGTGCCGTGCGCGCCGTGGCTGTCGCCGACGCCGCTGACGCGGGTGTCGCTCGCACCCACGATGTCGAGGTCGGCGGGGTCGCTCGACGATGCCGTGGTGCCGGTGCTGCCTGCCGCGCCTTCGGACCCCTGGGGTTCCCTGGCGTCGGGCGCGTGGTCCGAATAGCCCGCCTGCCGCGCGACGCTCCTGACGACGAAGCCCGCGAACCTCAGCGACTCCTCCACCGCCTGCGCGTCGGCATTGGCCGTGAACAAGCGCTGGCTGGCGACAAAGGCGGCCGTGGCCGCGAGCACGACGACCAGCGCAACAGCCGTGGCGACCAGCAGTTCGACCAGCGTCACACCGCGTTCGCGCAAGCGGCCGGCGAACTCAGGAACCCGCTTGGCCATCGCGTGCCTGCCCTGCGACCAGTTGCATCACCAGGCGCGGCGCCGAGGATGAATCCGCCTTCGCACCAAGGGGGCCAGCGCGAGGCGTCCAGCCGAGCTTCACGACCACGGTGCGGCCGGTCTTGCTGCATGTCCAGGTGTACTCATCGGCTGCCGCGTTCCAGGGCGCCTCGTC
The DNA here is from genome assembly GCF_000184745.1 of Variovorax paradoxus EPS. Classification (NCBI taxonomy): domain Bacteria; kingdom Pseudomonadati; phylum Pseudomonadota; class Betaproteobacteria; order Burkholderiales; family Comamonadaceae; genus Variovorax; species Variovorax paradoxus. The sequence continues at coordinate 3,803,593 of NC_014931.1, forward strand.
GAAGCACACGCTGACGCGCGCATCGGGCAGCGCCTTGGCGATACGGCGCTGCCACTCTTTCATGTCCCATGCCGCGAGGTCTGCCGTGCTGCAGACTGCGCCGCCGCCCACGCAGGCCGCGCCGGTGGAGGCGCCTCCCGATGCGCCGCCCTCACGCCAGTCCTCGACAAGGTAGGCATTGCCCGCGTCGTTGCGCGTGGCGATGCCCTTGTTCATCCGCACCTTCTCCGACAGATCGCGCGCCAGATTGAGCGCTGCCGTGAAGGTTGCCGACTCGTTGCTCTCGCGCACCGACGCCAGCAGCATGCCGATCGTGCCGAGCAGTCCCAGGCCCAGCACGACGATGGATACCAATACCTCCACGAGCGAAAAGCCCGCGGCCCGATGCTTCGTTGAAGCCATGTTCGATGTCCTCCCTGATCTGCTGCAACTTGTGTTGCTTCTTTATTCCCGCCATCGATTTCGAGCGTAGGGGCCGCTTGCGACAGGGCGCGCACCGTTCATCCGCATCGGTATGCCGCTCGTATGATCGAACGGCACCGGTGTTAAATTTTTCCCCGTCCCGCCCCCGTCCTGCCTCTTCCACTCCCATGCCTTCACACGAACAAGACGCGCAGCACATCGCGACAGCCCTGCGCCTGGCGTCCGACGCCTTGCTGCTGACCGATCCGAACCCGCGCGTCGGCTGCGTGCTGTGCGACGCCGAGGGGCGCGTGCTGGGCCAGGGGCATACGCAGAAGGCCGGCGGTCCGCATGCCGAGGTGATGGCGTTGCGCGATGCGGCGGCGCAAGGCCACTCGGTCGAAGGCGCGACGGCCTACGTCACGCTGGAGCCCTGTTCGCACCACGGCCGCACCGGGCCTTGCTGCGATGCGCTGATTGCGGCGGGCATCGAGCGGGTCGTGGCGTCGCTGGCCGATCCGAACCCGCTGGTCGCGGGCCAGGGTTTCGAGCGGCTGCGTGCGGCGGGTGTCGAGGTCGAGGTCGGTCCCGGTGCCGACGAATCGCGCGAGCTCAACATCGGCTTCTTCAGCCGCATGGTCCGCAAGACGCCGTGGGTGCGGCTCAAGGTGGCTGCTTCGCTGGACGGCAAGACGGGCCTTGAAAACGGCATGAGCCAATGGATCACCTCCGAGCCCGCGCGCGCCGATGGCCACGCCTGGCGCGCCCGCGCGAGCGCTGTGCTGACCGGCGTCGGCACGGTGCTCGAAGACAACCCGCGCCTGGACGTCCGTCTGGTCCCGACGCCGCGCCAGCCGCATCTGGTCGTCGTTGACAGTCGCCTCCAGACACCGCCGGACGCTCACATATTCATAGCAGGCCGCCCGGTGTGGATCTACGCGGCCGTACGGGACGAAGCCAAGGCTGCCGCGCTGGAAGCCCGCGGCGCCACGGTCACTTGCCTTGCCAATGCCGACGGCAAGGTCGATCTGGGCGCGATGCTGAAAGATTTAGCAGCGCGCGGCGTCAACGAGCTGCACGTCGAGTCGGGCCACAAGCTCAATGGCTCGCTGATTCGCGAGGGCTGCGTCGACGAACTGCTGGTCTACCTCGCGCCCAAGCTGATCGGCCGAGGGCTCGACATGGCCAGTCACATTCACGCAGACGGTCCGCTCACCTCGCTGGCGGGCGTTCTCCCCCTGGAATTCAAGTCCGTGGACATGTTCGCGCCGGACCTTCGCATCGTGGCGCGGGTGACGGGAAGGGACAGGTTCTAGCGTTCGGCCCGAACGGGCTTCGTTCTCTGCGAAAATGTGCGAATGTTCACCGGAATCATCACCGGCGTGGGGCGCATCGCCGCCATCCACGACCTCGGCACCTCCTCCTCCTACGGCAAAAGACTCAGCATTGCGGTGCCTGACGGCTATCTCGACGATGTCGGGCTGGGCGACAGCATCGCGCTGAACGGCGCCTGCATGACCGTTACCACGCTCGTTCCCGAGCAGCAACTGTTCACCATCGACATTTCCGCCGAATCCCTCGACAAGACTGCCGGCCTGACCGACGAGGGCAGCCGCATCAACCTCGAAAAAGCCCTGCGCGCCAGCGACCGCCTCGGCGGCCACATCGTCTCGGGCCATGTGGACGGCATCGGCACAGTGAGCTTCTTCGAGCCGGTCGGCGAAAGCTGGGAGTTGCGCGTGGTCGCACCGCCCGCCCTCGCCCGCTTTCTCGCCTACAAGGGCTCGATCACCATCAACGGCGTGAGCCTCACCGTCAACAGCGTCAAGGACATCGAAGACGGCGCCGAGATCAGCATCAACCTGATCCCGCACACGGTAGACAACACCTCCCTCGGCGGCCTCAAGGCCGGCTCGAAGGTCAATCTCGAAATCGATACCGTGGCGCGCTACGTGGAGCGCATGCTCCAGGCGGGCGTCCTGGTCCCCCAGGCTTCCACGTATTCCAAGGACACCGCCGAATGAACGCCTCCGTCACGCCCATCGGCGCCGCCCCGAGCGCCGCGCGCGCGCCAGCCCCCATTTCATCGGTCGAGGAGATCGTCGCCGAGCTGGCTGCCGGCCGCATGGTGATCCTTGTGGACGAGGAAGACCGCGAAAACGAAGGTGACATCGTCATCGCGGCCGACCACATCACGCCCGAATCCATCAACTTCATGGCCCGCCATGCGCGCGGCCTGATCTGCCTCACGCTCTCGCGCGAAATGTGCGAGCGGCTGCAGTTGCCGCCGATGGTGCAGCGCAACGGCGCGAAGCATTCGACGGCCTTCACTGTTTCCATCGAAGCCGCCGAGGGCGTCACCACCGGCATCTCGGCCGCCGACCGCGCCCGCACCGTGCAGGCCGCCGTCGCACCCGACGCCGTGGCCGCCGACCTCGTGCAGCCCGGCCACATCTTCCCGCTGCAGGCGGTGGACGGCGGCGTGCTGATGCGCGCCGGCCATACGGAAGCCGGCTGCGACCTCGCCGCCATGGCCGGCTGCTCGCCCGCCTCGGTGATCTGCGAGGTGATGAACGAAGACGGCACCATGGCCCGCCTGCCCGACCTGCAGATCTTCGCGGCCGAGCACGGCCTCAAGATCGGCACCATCGCCGCGCTCATCGAGCACCGCAGCCGCGTCGAATCGCTGGTCGAGAAGGTCGGCTGCCGCGGAATTCAAACCGCCTGGGGCAATTTCACCGCCCACGCCTTCATCGACAAGCCCAGCCGCGGCGTGCATCTCGCGCTCGTGCGCGGCAAGTGGGCGCCTGAAGACACGGTGTCGGTGCGCGTGCACGAGCCGCTTTCGGTGCTCGACGCGCTCGAAATCAACCGCTCGCTGCACTCCTGGAGCCTGGACGCCAGCCTCTCGCACATCGCAACCGAGGGCAAGGGCGTGGCCGTGCTGCTCAATTGCGGCGAAACCGCCGGCGAGCTGCTCGCGCAATTCGACGGCACCGCGCGTCCCGCGCAAGCCCCCGAGCGCGGCCGCATGGACCTGCGCAGCTACGGCATCGGCGCGCAGATCCTGCGCGAATGCGGCGTGCACAAGATGAACCTGCTGGGCACGCCGCGTCGCATGCCGAGCATGGCAGCGGGCTACGGCCTGGAAATCGCCGGCTACCTCACGAAAGACTGAACGACCATGCAAGGTTCAAACAAGGGCGAGACGACGCTCAATGGCAAGGGCCTCCGCATCGGCATCGTGCAGGCGCGCTTCAACGCCGACATCACCGATGCGCTGGCTTCGGCCTGCCTCGCCGAACTCGAATCGCTCGGCGTGGCCGCGTCCGACATCCATCATGTGAAGGTGCCCGGCGCCCTCGAAGTGCCCGTGGCGCTGCAGGCGCTGGCCGAGCGCGGCGGCTACCACGCGCTCGTCGCGCTGGGCTGCATCATCCGCGGCGAGACCTACCACTTCGAACTGGTGGCCAACGAATCGGGCGCGAGCGTGAGCCGCATCGCACTCGATTACCGCCTTCCCATCGCCAACGCGATCCTCACCACCGAAAACCTAGCGCAGGCCGTCGCACGGCAGACCGACAAGGGCCGCGATGCAGCCCAGGTCGCCGTCGAGATGGCGCAACTGCTGGCCACCCTTTCATGACCGAAGACACCACCAAGGCAGGCGGCGCCAAGCCCCGCCAGTCGCGCACGGGCCTTACCAGCACCGGCGCGCGCAAGGCTTCGGCCAAGTCGAACCGCAGCCGCGCGCGCGAATTCGCGCTGCAGGCGCTCTACCAGCACCTGGTGGGCCGCAACGACCCGACCGACATCGACCACTTCACGCGCGACCTCGCGGGCTTCCACAAGGCCGACGCGGCGCACTACGACGCGCTGCTGCACGGCTCGATCGACAACGCCGAGCAGCTCGATGCGCTGATCCGCCCGCTGCTCGACCGCAAGTTCGAGGAAATCTCGCCCATCGAGCACGCCGTGATGTGGATCGGCGTGTACGAGTTCCAGAACTGCCCCGACGTGCCGTGGCGCGTGGTGCTCAACGAGTGCATCGAGCTCGCCAAGGAATTCGGCGGCACGGACGGCCACAAGTACGTGAACGCGGTACTCAACGGCCTCGCGCCGCAGTTGCGCCCCCTCGAAGTGGAAGCGGATCGCGCTTCCGGCAAGGCGAAAGCATGAGGATTTCGACGCGCGCGGAGCGCATCGAGCCCTTCTATGTGATGGAGGTGGCGAAGGCTGCCGGGGCGCTGGCGCGCGAAGTGGCGCACACCGACCGGCCGATGATCTTCCTGAACATCGGCGAGCCCGATTTCACCGCGCCTCCGCTGGTACAGGAAGCCGCCCTGCGCGCCGTGCGCGCGGGCGCCACGCAGTACACGCAGGCGACTGGCCTCGACCATCTGCGCGAACGCATCAGCGGCTGGTACCGCGAGCGATTCAACGTCGACGTGCCCGCCCGCCGCATCGTGGTGACGGCCGGCGCTTCGGCCGCACTGCAGCTCGCCTGCCTCGCGCTGATCGAATCGGGTGACGAGATCCTGCTGCCCGACCCGAGCTATCCCTGCAACCGCCACTTCGTGAGTGCGGCGGACGGCAAGGCGGTGCTCATCCCGACGACGGCCGAAGAGCGCTTCCAGCTCACCGCCGCCAAGGTCGAGGCCGCCTGGACCGAGAAGACGCGCGGCGTGCTGCTCGCCTCGCCCTCCAATCCGACCGGCACCTCGATCGCGCCCGACGAGCTGCGCCGCATCCACAAGGTCGTGTCCGACCGCGGCGGCATCACGCTGATCGACGAGATCTACCTGGGCCTGTCCTACGACGACGCCTTCGGGCAGACCGCGCTGGCCATCGACGACAACGTCATCAGCATCAACAGCTTCAGCAAGTACTTCAACATGACCGGCTGGCGCCTGGGCTGGCTGGTGGTGCCCGAAGTGCTGGTGCCGGTGGTCGAGCGCCTCGCGCAGAACCTCTTCATCTGCGCGAGCACGGTGTCGCAATATGCGGCGCTCGCCTGCTTCGAGGATGCGAGCATCGCCGAGTACGAACGCCGCCGCGCCGAGTTCAAGGCGCGACGCGACTGGTTCATTCCGCAACTCGACGCCCTGGGCTTGAACGTGCCCGTGGTGCCCGATGGCGCCTTCTACGCCTGGGCCGACTGCACCAGCTTCGCCGAGAAGCTTGGCATCTCGGGCAGCTGGGATTTCGCCTTCGAGACCATGAAGCGCGCCCACGTCGCCGTCACGCCCGGCCGCGATTTCGGCACGGCAGAAACGGCGAAGTTCGTGCGCTTCTCCACCGCGAGTTCGATGGAACATCTGAAAGAAGCCGTCGAGCGCCTGCGCGCAATGGCCGAGAACCGGGCGCAATGAGCGCAGCGCAGGGCCGCCCCAAGCAAGCTCGCGCCGCAGTGCAAAGCACGGAGGCATGCCGATGAGCTACGCGTTTCCGATCCGCGTCTACTGGGAAGACACCGACGCCGGCGGCATCGTGTTCTATGCCAACTACCTGAAGTTCATGGAGCGCGGGCGCACCGAGTGGCTGCGCTCCCTGGGCGTCGAGCAGCGCAAGCTCAAGGAAGAAACCGGCGGCCAGTTCGTGGTGAGCGAAACGCAGCTCAAATACCATCGGCCCTCCCGGCTCGACGACGAACTGCTGGTCACAGCCGATCTTCAACAATTGGGCACTGCCTCATTGATAATCGGACAGCAAGTGCTATCAAAAACAGAGCAAGAGCGAATCGGCGCCGCGGCACCGGTCTTGCTGTGCGAAGGCACGATCCGTATCGGGTGGGTGAATGCCGCCACTTTGCGTCCCGCACGCATCCCTTCCCGGGTTTCGGGAACCCTCGAGCGCTGCGGCGGCTCCATGACTCAACCTTTCAAGCCATGAACCAAGATCTATCCATCATCAACCTCCTGCTCCACGCCAGCTTCGTGGTGCAAATGGTCGTGCTGCTGCTCGTGATCGTCTCGATTGCCAGCTGGGCCGCGATCATCCGCAAGTACTTCGCGCTGCGGCGCATGCGCGCGCTGAACGACGACTTCGAGCGCGAGTTCTGGTCGGGCACCAGCCTGAACGAGCTGTTCGCCTCGGCCGCCCAGAACGCCAAGTTCGCGGGACCGATGGAGCGCATCTTCGCCTCGGGCATGCGCGAATACCAAAAACTGCGCGAACGCCATGTGAGCGACCCCGCCACGCTGCTGGACGGCGCCCGCCGCGCGATGCGTGCGAGCTTCCAGCGCGAGCTCGATGCGGCCGAGCAGAACCTCTCGTTCCTCGCGACCGTCGGCTCGGTGTCGCCGTATGTGGGTCTCTTCGGCACGGTCTGGGGGATCATGCATGCCTTCACCGGCCTGGCCGCGCTCACGCAGGTGACGCTGGCCACCGTGGCGCCCGGCATTGCCGAAGCGCTGGTGGCCACCGCCATCGGCCTCTTCGCCGCGATTCCCGCGGTGGTCGGCTACAACCGCTTCGCCCGCGAGATCGACAAGATCGCCATCGCCCTCGAGACCTACATCGAGGAGTTCTCCAACATCCTGCAGCGCAACCTCTCGGCCAACCCGGGCGCGGCCGCCGCGGCAACCACGGTGGCTCCGGCCAACCGCTGAGCGGAGTCCGAGCGCATGCCCGCCGTTTCATCCCGGGGCCGTGGCCGCCGGACGATCAACGAGATCAACATGGTCCCGTTCATCGACGTGATGCTGGTGCTGCTGATCATCTTCATGGTCACCGCGCCGCTCATCACGCCGAGCGTGATCAACCTGCCCTCGGTCGACCGCGCCAACAAGCAGCCCGACAAGCCCATCGAGATCGTCATCAAGAGCGATGACGAAGTGCAGATCAAGAAGGACCCGTCCACCGGCAGCACGGGCAATACCTCCATTCCCATGACCCAGATCGGCGCTGCCGCCAAGCAGGCGCAGGGCGGCGACGCCCAGCGTCCGGTGGTCATCAGCGCCGACAAGTCGGTGAAGTACGAAACCGTCGTGAAGGCGATGAACCAGCTCAAGCGCAGCGGCATCGAGCGCGTGGGCCTGTCGGTCACGACCACGGGCGGCAAATAAGGCATGTCGCTCGCACTGGATCGCCCCGAGTTCGCGCCGCCCCCGCAGCGCGGCACGCCGCGCGCCGTCGTGCTCGCCCTCATCGCGCATGCGCTGCTGATCGCGGCGCTGACGTGGGGGGTGCGCTGGCGCAGCGACGCCGACGAAGGCGCTGTCGATGCGGAGCTGTGGTCCTCCACCGTGCAACAGGCCGCGCCGCGCCTGTCCGCACCGGAGGCGCCGACGCCTGCGCCCGCGCCGCCTCCGCCTGCTCCCACGCCACCGCCGCCTCCGGCAGCCAAGGCGCCCGAGCCCGCACCCGCGCCGAAGGCTCCCGACATTGCCCTGGAGCGCGAGAAGAAGCTCAAGGAGCAAAAGGAACAGAAAGAGCGCGAGCTCGAACAGCAGCAACAACAGCAAAAGAAGAAAGAGCTCGAAGCCAAGCAGCGCGCCGAAGACGAAGCCGAGCGCAAGAAAGAGCAGCAACAGAAGCTCGCCGAGCAGAAGAAGCAGCAGGAAGCCGAGGCCAAGCAAGCCGAAGCCAAGAAGGCCGAGGCCGCCGCGAAGCAGGCCGCCGCCGACCGCGCTGCCACGCTCAAGCGCATGCAGGGCCTGGCGGGTGCGAGCGGCGCCGACGATTCGAAGGGCACGGCCCTGCGGTCTTCGGGTCCGTCGAGCGGCTATGCCGGACGCATCGCCGCCGCCGTGCGCCCGAACATCACCTTCCCCGATGCCGACACGGTGAACGGCAACCCGGCCGCCGAGTTCGAGGTGAACCTCGCGCCCGACGGCACCATCGTCGGCGTGAAGCTCACGCGCTCCAGCGGATTGCCCGCCTGGGACGAAGCGGCCGAGCGCGGCCTGCACAAGACCGACAGGCTGCCGCGCGACACCGACGGGCGCATCTTCCCGTCGCTGATCGTGTCGCTCAGGCCCAAGCGCTGATTCACGCCAGTTCCGGGCCGCCTTTCGCAAGGCTGCCCGGAACTCCGTTGTTGCCGCGCTGTCTACCCGCGCACAACAACAGCCGGGCTCCGTGCCCGCACAAGAGCGCAAGATGAAATCCACCGGTCGCATCCGCTACGGGAGCAGTCCGCTGCTCGCCAGTCCCACCCCCGTCTGGCGCAGCAAGTTCATCGTGGCCAGCATCGCCTTCGGCTTCGTGCTGCTGGCCGGCCGGGCCGCCTACATCCAGGTCTTCAACCACGACTTCTTCCAGCACCAGGGCGAGGTGCGCTACCAGCGCACGCTGGAGCTGCCCGCGAACCGCGGGCGCATCCTCGACCGCAACGGACTGATCCTCGCCTCCGACATTCCGGCGCCCAGCATCTGGGCCATTCCCGAGGACATCGAGCGCGACGATCCCGCCGTGCAGGCCAAGTTGAAGCAGGCCGCCAAGCTGCTCGGCATGCCGCAGAAGGAGTTCGACAAGAAGCTGGAGGACGAGGACAAGAGCTTCGTCTGGATCAAGCGCCAGGTCGACACCGCCATCGGCAAGCAGATCGCCGAACTCGGCATCAAGGGCATCTACCTGCGCCGCGACTACCGGCGCCAGTACCCCGAGGGCGAGGCGGCCGCGCACCTGGCGGGCTTCACCAACGTCGAAGACACGGGGCAGGAAGGCGTCGAACTGGCCTTCAACAGCGAACTGGCCGGCAAGGCGGGCTCGCGCCATGTCATCAAGGACCGCCTGGGCCACATCGTCGAGGACACCGAGGACCAGGTGCCGCCGACCGACGGCCACGACATCCAGTTGAGCATCGACGACCGCGTGCAGTTCGTCGCCTACGAGAAGATCCGCGATGCCGTGGTCGCCAACAAGGCCCGGGCCGGCAGCGTGGTGGTGGTCGATGCGGAAACGGGCGAACTGCTCGCCATGGCCAACTACCCGAGCTACGACCCGAACGACCGCCGCAACCTCACCGGCGAACAATTGCGCAACCGCGCGATGACCGACGTGTTCGAGCCGGGCTCGACGATGAAGCCGATCACCATCGCCACCGCGCTGCAGCTCGGCCGCGTCACGCCGCAGACCATCATCGACACGAACCCCGGTCGCATCACCGTCACGGGCGCGACGATCCACGACGACGAGAACTTCGGCGTGCTCACGGTGCAGGGCGTGATCCAGAAATCGAGCAATGTGGGCGCCACCAAGATCTCGCAGCGCATGACGGCGCAGGAGATGTGGAACTCGTTCACCTCGCTGGGCCTCGGCCAGAAGCCGCAGACGCCCTTCCCCGGCGCGGTGACCGGGCGCCTGCGGCCCTGGAAGTCGTGGCGGCCGATCGAGCAGGCCACCATGTCGTACGGCTACGGCCTCTCGGCGTCGCTGTTCCAGATCGCGCACGCGTACACGGCCTTCGCGCACAACGGCGAAGTCATCCCGGTGGGCCTTTTGAAAAGCACGAACACCGAGCCGCCCGGCGTGCAGGTGTTCTCGCCGCAGGTCGCGAGCGAGGTGCGCAAGATGATGCACATGGCCGCCGCGCCCGGCGGCACCGCGCCGCTCGCGCAGACCGATGGCTACTCGGTCGGCGGCAAGACCGGCACCGCGCACAAGCAGGTCGGCAAGGGCTATGCGAGCAACAAGTACCGCGCCTGGTACACCGGCATGTCGCCGATCGACAAGCCGCGCATCATCGTCGCGGTGATGATCGACGAGCCCGGCGCGGGCAAATACTTCGGTGGCCTCGTCGCAGCGCCGGTCTTCAGCCAGGTGGTCCAGCAGACGCTGCGCATCCTGAACGTGCTGCCGGATCTGCCGGTGGCCTCGATGGCGCATTGATGGCGCATTGATGGCGCGCTGGTTCACCTCGCTCGTTTAGGATCGTCGGCACCTCATTGCCGGCGCTCCTGACATGGTCGATTTCCCTCCTGCCGTTCGCCTCGAAGACCTGACCCCGCTCCCCTACCAGCAGGCCCTGGCCGCCCACTTGCAGGCGAACGAGCCCGAAGTCTGGCGCTGGGCCGCCTCCGCCGAGGCGCGCGAGGAGCACGCCGCGGCGGTGCGCGCCGACCTGCTGCGCAATTCGTACCGGCTCGATGCCGATGCCCACCCCGAGCTGCATGCGCATTGCAACGCGGCGGTGCAGCGCCTGGGCATCACGGCGCGCGTCGCGCTCTACCAGGCGGGCGACGGCACGATGAATGCCACGCTCTACTTCCTGCCCGGCGAGGCGCACATCGTGCTCTCGGGTCCGCTCATGGAGCGACTGCAGGGCGCCGAGCTGCAGGCCGTGCTCGGTCATGAACTGGCGCACTACCTGCTGTGGGAGCGCGAGGGCGGCAAGTACCACGTGGTCGACCGCATCCTGCAGGCCGCGGCCGCCGATTCGCGCGCCGACGCGAGCCACCTGCACGCGGCGCGCCGCTACGGCCTCTACACCGAGGCCTTTGCCGACCGCGGCGCCTGCATTGCCTGCGAGGCGCTCGAGCCCGCGGTGACCGCGCTGGTCAAGGTGCAGACGGGACTGAACCAGGTGAACGCCGCGAGCTACCTGCGGCAGGCCGACGAGATCTGCGCCGCGCCCGAACTCCAGACCCGCGGCACCAGCCACCCCGAGGTGTTCGTGCGGGCGCGGGCACTGCGGCTGTGGACCGAGCGCCAGCCCGAGGCCGACGAATGGCTGGCCGGCGCGCTCGAAGGCCCGCTGGACATCGCCACGCTCGACCTGCTCGGGCAGCAGCGCGCCGATGCGCTGACGCGGGAAACCATCGCTCAGTTGCTGCAGCGGCCCTTCCTTCAGTCCGATTCGCTGCTGGCCCATGCGCGCCGCTTCTTTCCGAACTTCGCGCCGCCCTCGGCGCCCTTGCCACCACCCGCCCCGGTGCCGGCCGGCGTGCACGACTACCTCGCGAGCGTGCTGGTCGATTTCGTCGCAGCCGACCCCGACCTCGATGACATCACGCTCGCCGCCGCACTCGGCCTCGCCGAAGCGATGGGTTGCGCCGCGCAGCTCGAAGAGCGCGTGGTGAAGGACATGCGCTTTCCCAAACGCAGCCTCACCCGCGTGAAGCGCGATGCGGTCACCTTGCTTGAAAAGGCAGCCGCACAACATCTGCAAAGCGCATCCGCATGAACGCCGCCATCGCTCCCCTGCTGCAACTGCTGGACACCGCCGACACCCACGGCGGCCTGCAGACCGACGACGTGCTGAGCCTCGTGCTGCCGCTGCTGCGCGAAGTCTCCGCATTGCACGAGCAAGGCAAGGTCGCCGCGCTCGGCAGCGCCTTCGCTTACCGCGTCAACGACACGCCCGCGCTTGTCCTCGCTCAGCCCGAAGGCGCCGAGCCGCGCCAGAACCGCGCAGCCATCGCACCGCTCGAAGCGCCCGCCGCCTCGGTGCTGCGCGTGGTCGGCGAACACCGCATGACGCTCGATGCCGACGAAGGCGTCTCGGTCGAGAACCTCGCGCTCATGGCCGACGCCGCGCCCGACGCGCTGCCGACGCGCCCCGTCTACCTGCCCGGCTACACCGCGTGGGAATTGCGATTCGCACATCACGACGCGCTGACCGACATCCTCTGCCTCGGCCAAGTGCTCGCCAGCCTTTCGTGCGGCCTCGACTTCACCGACAGCGAGGAACTCGGCCGCTTCGTCGCGAACCGCGCCAACCTCTTCGCGCTCAACCGCCGGCTGCATCCGGTGGTGGGCGCGGTGATCGGCGAGATGACCGCGCTCGATCGCCACGAACGCGCGCGCGACCTGCCCTCGGTGATTAGCCGGCTCGAGACCTACCGCGACCAGCCGCTGGACCTGGGCCTCGACCGCATCGCACCCGCGAAAGACGGTGCAGGCCAGCGCCGCCAGGCGATCCGCGTGCACCTGCGCGATCGCTTGTTCGATCTCTCGCGCCGCAACCGCCTGCTGCACTTCAAGCCGAGCCAGACGCATGTGAACCTCACGGTGGCGAGCGTGCCGCTGGTGGTCGACATCAAGAACATCCGCGTCGACCAGCTCTGCGTGTGGGACGGCCGCTTCGCGAGCGACATCGCCACCTGCGACCCCGTGCCGCTCGCGCGCTGGCTGCGCTTCGAAGACCAGCCCTACCTGCCGGGCGCGCTCGACCGCATCCTGCAGGAGGCGCGGCGCGACCGCTCCGAGTACGGCTTCTCGCAGCTCTCGCTGGTCATCGCGTTCCTGCGCTGGCACAACCTGAAGGAAGGGGAAGCCGAGCGGGCCGAGCGCATCGCCTCGCCGCTCCTCATGCTGTCGGTCGAGCTCACGCGCAAGAAGGGCGTGAAGGACCAGTACCTGCTCGAAGCTGCTTCGAGCGAAGCGCAGGTGAACCCGACGCTCAGACACCACCTGCGCCAGCTCTACGGCATCGTGCTGCCCGAGAGCATCGACCTGCGCGAGACCACCATCGAGCAGTTCCACGCCCAACTGGCCGCGCAGATCGCCGCGACCGAACCCGGCGTGCAACTGCGGCTGGTGAAGCAGCCTGAGATCGAGCTGATCCACCAGCGCGCCCGCCAACGGCTCGAGCAGTTCAAGCGGCGCACCCGCGTGCGCAACCCCGGCGCGCAGCCGGTGGCGGCGCAGGACTTCAGCTATGCGAAGGACGACTTCCGCCCGCTCGGCCTGCAGCTCTTTCACAGCAAGGTGCGGCCGGTTCCGCTGACCCTGCGCGATGCGGTCGGCGCACGGCCCTTGCCGCGCGCGCCGCAGATGGCATCGACCGCCGCACAGACCGAGCAGCAGACGTATTCGTTGCACGAGAGCACCGGCAATCCGTACCAATGGGATGTCGACCTCACCTCAGTGACGCTCGGCAACTTCAACCACCGCAAGATGTCGCTGGTGCGCGACTACTCGGCACTGAGCGAATCGGAAATCGCGAGCGACGCCTTCGACCGCGTGTTCTCGCTGCAGCCGCGCCAGGTCGATGCCGAAACGCCCGCCGCGCTACCGCTCGCCGACCAGTGGCCCGTGGTGCAAGCCGATGCCACGCAGACCGCCGCCGTGGCGCTCGCGCGCACCGGCACCAGCTACATCATCCAGGGGCCGCCCGGCACGGGGAAGTCGCAGACCATCACCAACCTCATCGCCGACTACGTGGGGCGCGGGCAACGGGTGCTGTTCGTCTGCGAGAAACGCGCCGCCATCGACGTGGTGTTCCACCGGTTGCGGCAGCAGGGACTGGACGAGCTGTGCTGCATGATCCACGACTCGCAGGGCGACAAGAAGGCCTTCGTGCAGAACCTCAAGAAGACCTACGAGCACTGGCTCGCGGCGCCCGAGGAACTGGATGCGGAGACCCGCGAGCGCACGCAGCTCGTCGACACGATGGATGCCGACCTCAAGGCGCTCGAACGCTTCGATGCCGCGATGCGCGATGTGCCCGAGCACCTGGCCGTGGCGGTGCGCACGCTGATGGCGCGGCTGATCGCGCTCAAGCCGCACGATCCCGCTTTGACACCGTTGCAGGCCGAGGCCCTGCCCGCTTTCGCTGCCTGGCGCAAACATGAGGACCTGGTTGCGCGCTTGCACCTCGCGGTCACCGAAAGCCTGGGCGTGCCGTATCTGTCGGCGCATGCGTTCGCGCAACTCGCGCCCGTGTTGCTGCGGCAGGAGCGGCCGCTTGCACGACTGGTCGACCTCAGTGATCGCGCGGCGGAGCAGACCGGCCCGCACCGCGATGCATTGACCGACGCCTGGCCGCCGCTGGGCGATGCGCCCACGCTCTGGGGCGACGCGCTGGCCGTGGTGGCCGATGCTCGCCGCGTGGCTGCGCTCGCGGCGCGCGGGCATCTCTCGCTGCTCGACACTGCGCACCCGGCGAGCCTCGCGTTCGGCGAAGCGATGGCGCAGCGCCGCGCGTTGCAGCAAGTCCTGAACGAAGCCGCGGCACGCACCAGCCATTGGAAGGACAAGTTCTCGCCAGGCGACACCGAAGCCGGCCTCGCCCAGGCCAAGGCGCAGCAGGGTTCGCTGCTGCGCTGGCTCCAGCCCTCGTGGTGGCGGCTGTCGGGCGAACTCAAGCGCCGCTACGACTTCGCCAAGCATGCGGTGCGTCCGCAACCGAGCCAGGTGTTGGAAGAACTGCTGGCCGAGCACACGGCCCGCGCGGCGGTCGGCAAGCAGGCCGCGCAGATCGAGGCCACCTACGGTTGCAGCGACCCCGACGACTTCGTGCAGCAGCTCGATGCCCTGCGCCGTGGCGATGCCAACGGCAGCGGCGTGCGTGCAGCCTTCCACAAGCACTTGCGCACCGAGCCCGGCGCGAGCCGCAACGTCGAACGGCTGGCCGCCCTCGGCGAGCGCACCGACGCGCTCGATGCCCTGTGGCACGACCTGCTCGACGACCCGGCCGCGCAACCGCTGGGCTCCCTCGAAGCACTCGCCCGCACGCTGCGCGAACAGGCCGACACCCTGCCGACCGTGCTGCCGCACCTGCAGGAACTGGCCGATGCCGACCCGGCCCTGGCCAAGGCCCTGCGCACGCTGCCGCTCGCACCCGACGCCATCGAATACGCCGTCGCGCGCGAAGGCCTGGAGCGCGTCTACCGCACCGAGCGCTGGCTGCCGCGCTTCGACAGCGCCGCGCTCGCGCGCCATGCGCAGCGCCTGGCCGAGGGAGAGCGCAAGCTGCTCGACCGCAACGCCCGCACGCTCGCCGCCGCGGTGCGCCAGCGCTTTCGGGAGCACGTGCGCACCAGCGCCCTCCCCGCGAGCCAGCTCGACGCTGGCGGCAAGCTCTTCAAGAAGAGCTACAACGCGGGCCGGCGCGAGCTCGAACACGAGTTCGGCAAGACCATGCGCTACAAGGCGATCCGCGAACTCGCCTCGGGCGAGACCGGGCAAGTGGTGCGCGACATGAAGCCGATCTGGCTCATGAGCCCGCTCTCGGTGTCCGACACGCTGCCGCTCGCCGCCGACCTCTTCGACGTGGTGATCTTCGACGAGGCGAGCCAGATCCCGGTGGAAGAAGCCGTGCCCGCGCTCTACCGCGCGCCGCAGATCATCGTGGTGGGCGACGAGATGCAGCTGCCGCCGACGAGCTTCTTCTCCTCGGGCCGCGACCCCGAGGACGACACCGTCTCGGTCGAGGACGAAGGCGACCGCATCGCCGTGGTGCTCGACGCCGACAGCCTGCTGAACCAGGGCGCGCGCAACCTGCCGGCCACGCTGCTCGCCTGGCACTACCGCAGCCGCTACGAGTCGCTCATCGGCTTTTCGAACGCGGCCTTCTATGCGGGCAACCTCTTCACCATTCCGGACCGGAGCCTGCCTTCGGACGCGCGCGACGAGATCCTCGTGCAGTCGCGCGCGCCGACCGAAGAATCAGTCGCCGCGAATGTAGACACCCTGCTCTCTCGCGCCATCAGCTTCCACCGCGTGACCGATGCGGTGTACGAGAACCGCATCAACGACGGCGAGGCGCGCCACATCGCACAGTTGGTGCGCGAGCTGCTGAAACGCGAGACCGGGCGCAGCCTGGGCATCGTCGCGTTCTCCGAAGCGCAGCAGACCGAGATCGAGGCCGAACTCGACGCGCTGGGCGCCATCGACACCGACTTCGCCGCGCGGCTGGAAGCCGAGTACGTGCGCGAGGAAGACGACCAGTTCTGCGGCCTCTTCATCAAGAACCTGGAGAACGTGCAGGGCGACGAGCGCGACATCATCATCCTGAGCATCTGCTACGGCCCGAACCCCGAGGGCCGCATGCTGATGAACTTCGGCCCGATCAACCAGCGCGGCGGCGAGAAGCGGCTCAACGTGATCTTCAGCCGCGCGCGGCATCACATGGCGGTGGTCTCGACGATTCGCCACGAGGCGATCACCAACGACCACAACGAAGGCGCCGCGGCGCTCAAGCAGTTTTTGCGGTATGCGGAGTGTCTGTCGCGCGGCGATTCGGCGACCGCGCGGCGCGTGCTCGAAAGCATGAACCCGCTCACGCGGACGAGCGGTGCGCAGCATGCCCGTGCGGACGAGGTGACGGCGCAGCTTGCGGCCGCGCTGCGTGCGCGCGGCCATGCGGTCGACGAACAGGTGGGACAGTCACGCTTTCGCTGCGACCTCGCGCTGCGGGCGCCGGAGGCCGGGCACTACGCGCTGGGCATCCTCGTGGACACCGCGACGCACTACGAGAACCGCAACGTGCTCGAGCGCTATGTCTCGCGCCCGCGCGTGCTCGATGCGTTCGGATGGCAGGTGGTGCAGGTGCTCGCCAAGGACTGGCTGCATGCGCCGGAGGCCGTGCTCGAGCAGATCGAGTCAGCCTTGCGAACCGGCCGTTCGGGCTGAGCCTGTCGAAGCCCTGCGCAGCACTTCGACAAGCTCAGTGTGAACGGGGGTTATCGATTCCCCCGGCCGGAGCCGCCGCCGGAGATCAGCGCACCAGGCTCAGCCGCTTGACGTCCAGCTCGGCCTTGTTGCCGACGAGGTCCTTGTCGAACTCGCCCGTGATCTCGACGCGCACCTTGTCGTCGATCTTCACGCCGGCCGGGAAATGCTTGGCATCGATCTCCACCTTCATGCGGCCGCTGTCGTCGGCGAAGGTGTAGTGCTCGCCGCCATCGTGCGAGACGATGAAGCCGCGCAGCGTGGCGTGCTGGTCGTCCTTGCCGGTGTCCAGCAGTTGCTTGACCGTCATCGTCGGCACGGTGCTCGGGCCGGCGTACTGGGCGAAGGCGGTGGACATCGCCAGCGACATGCCGAGCGCGAGCGCGGCGGTCTTCAGGGTCTGGGTGCTCTTCGTGGTCTTGGTCTCAATCTGGGTCATGGCAATCGTTCCTCCTTGAACGGCTTGGTTGTGAAGAAACAGATGGACGCCAGAGGCGCCCAAATGTTCCACGACCCTCGAAACCCAGGGGCCATTCACTCGTAGACGATCAGCGCCTTGCCCGCCTCCGCCTGCGCCGTCCAGCTCGCGAGCGCGGCATCGGTCGGGAAGAACTTGGCGCGCTCGCCCAGCTGCAATTCGACCTGTGCGCCGCCGCGCGCCATCGACAGGCGCACCGGCAGGCCCTGCACCAGGTCACCGACTTCCGTCTGCTCGGTGCGCGGCGGAAAGTCCTTCACCAGCCGCGCGATGTCCGGCGCCTTGCCGTTCACCGCCACGCGCAGGAACTTGCCGAAGCGGCAGCGCGCCGTGGCGAGGTCCCACACCTGCTGCACCTGGAAGCGCGCCTCGAAACCGCCGCGCGCGGGTTGCAGCCGGCCGCTCACGATGACGAGCTCGTCGTCCTTCAGCGTGTTGCGGTTGGCGTTGATGAGCGCCTCGTCGGCCGTCGCGTCGATGGACTCCGACTTGTCGTCGAGCTTGAAGATCGCGAGCCGCCCGCGCTGGCCGTTGATCACGCGGAAGTCGCTCACGATGCCCGCGATGACCTGCTGGTCGCGGCTGTCGAGCAGGTCGCCAATCTCGCGCTTGCAGAAGCGCCGCACCTCGTGCGAGACCTCGTCGAACAGGTGGCCCGAGAGGTAGAAGCCAATGGCGGTTTTTTCGAGCGTCAGCCGCTCCTTCACGCCCCACGGTGTGGCATCGACCAGATCAGGTTCGGCCGTGGCCGAGCCGTGCTCCGCATCCCCGAAGATGTCGACCTGCGCGGCATTGGCGGCCGTCGCGCTGGCGAATTCGAAGGCGCGGTCCACCGAGGCGATCAACGCTGCGCGGTTCTGCTGGATCGCATCGAACGCGCCAGCCTTGATGAGCGCCTCGACCGTGCGCTTGTTGATGCGCTGGCGGTCGATGCGCACGCAGAAATCGAACAGGCTCTTGAACGGCCCGCCCTCTTCGCGCGCCCGCACCACCGCCTCGACCGCGAGCTGGCCCGTGCCCTTGACGGCGCCGAGGCCGTAGCGGATCACCTTGTCGGTGACCGGCTCGAAGCGGTAGTTGCCGCGGTTCACGTCCGGCGGCTCGAAGGTGATGCCGAAGTTCTTCTGGGCGTCTTCGAACAGGAGCTTGAGCTTGTCCGTGTCGTCCATTTCCACGGTCATGTTGGCGCAGAAGAATTCGGCCGTGTAGTGGACCTTGAGCCAGCCCGTGTGATACGCGAGCAGCGAGTACGCGGCGGCGTGGGACTTGTTGAAGCCGTAGCCCGCGAACTTCTCCATCAAGTCGAAGATTTCGTCGGCCTTGTCCTGCGGGATGCCGTGCGTGGCGAGGGCGCCCGCGCGGAATTTCTCGCGGTGCTCGGCCATCTCCTCGAGCTTCTTCTTGCCCATCGCGCGGCGCAGCAAGTCGGCGCCGCCGAGCGAGTAGCCGCCCAGGATCTGCGCGGTCTGCATCACCTGCTCCTGGTAGACCATGATCCCGTAGGTCTCCGAGAGCATCTCGGCCACGGCCGGATGCGGGTACTCGACCTCTTCGCGGCCGTGCTTGCGCGCCACGAAGCTGGGAATCAGGTCCATCGGACCCGGACGGTACAGCGCGTTCAGCGCGATCAGGTCTTCCAGGCGCGTGGGCCGCGCGTCCTTCAGCATGCCCTGCATGCCGCGCGATTCGAACTGGAACACCGCTTCCGTCTTGCCTTCGGAGAAGAGCCGGTAGGTGGCCGCGTCCTTCAGCGGAATGTTCTCGAACGCGAAGTTCTCCTGGCCCTTGTGGCGCGCGACGATGAAGTCCTTGGCGATCTCCAGGATGGTGAGCGTGGCCAGGCCCAAGAAGTCGAACTTCACGAGGCCGATGGCTTCGACGTCGTCCTTGTCGTACTGGCTCACGGCCGAGTCGCTGCCCGGCTGCTGGTAGAGCGGGCAGAAATCGGTGAGCTTGCCCGGCGCAATGAGCACGCCGCCGGCGTGCATGCCGATGTTGCGGGTCATGCCTTCGAGCTTCTGCGCGAGCTCCACCAGCATGCGCACTTCTTCTTCCTTCTCGATGCGCTGCGCGAGCTGCGGCTCCATCTCGATGGCGTAGTTGTTCTTGTCGCCCTCGATCTTTTTCTCGGGCGGGTACTGCAGCGTGACAGACATGCCCGGCTTGTTCGGAATCAGCTTGCTGATGCCGTCGCAGAACATGTAGCTCATGTCCAGCACGCGGCCCACGTCGCGGATGGCGGCGCGCGCGGCCATCGTGCCGAAGGTGGCGATCTGGCTCACGGCATTGCGGCCGTACTTGTCCTTCACGTAGTCGATCACGCGGTCGCGGTTGCCCTGGCAGAAGTCGATGTCGAAGTCGGGCATCGAGACGCGTTCGGGGTTCAGGAAACGTTCGAACAGCAGCTTGTATTCGAGCGGGTCGAGGTCGGTGATCTTCAGCGCATAGGCCACGAGCGAGCCCGCACCCGAGCCCCGGCCCGGGCCCACGGGGCAGCCGTTTTCCTTGGCCCACTTGATGAAGTCGCCCACGATCAGGAAGTAGCCGGGGAAGCCCATGTTCAGGATCGTGTTGATCTCGAACTCCAGGCGCTCCACATAGCGCGGCCGCTCGGCATCGCGCTTGGCTGCGTCGGGGTAGAGATGCGCGAGGCGCACCTCCAGCCCTTCGAACGACTCTTGCCGGAAGAAGTCGTCGATCGGCATGCGCACGCCTTCGCTGACGAAGGGCGTGGGGAAGTCGGGCAGTTGCGGCTTGCCGAGCACCAGCGTCAGGTTGCAGCGCTTGGCGATTTCCACCGTGTTGGCCAGCGCACTCGGCACGTCGGCGAACAGCGCCTGCATCTCGGCGGTCGACTTGAAGTACTGCTCTTCGGTGAACTTGCGCACGCGGCGCGGGTTGCCGAGGATTTCGCCTTCGGAAATGCAGACGCGCGCCTCGTGCGCTTCGTAGTCCTGCCGTTCAGCGAACTGCACCGGGTGCGTGGCGACCACCGGCAGCTTCAGCCGGGCCGCGAGCTTCACGGCGGCGATGACATGCGGCTCGTCTTCGGGACGGCCCGCGCGCTGCAGTTCGATGTAGAAGCGGTGCGGGAACATGCCCGCCAGCTTCAGCGCCAGCTCGGCCGCGCGCTCGCCCTGGCCCTGCAGCAGCGGCACGCCCAACGGCCCCGCCTGCGCGCCGGACAGCGCGATCAGCCCACCCGAAAGCTCTTCGAGCCATTCGAGCTTGC
This sequence comes from Variovorax paradoxus EPS, assembly GCF_000184745.1. Classification (NCBI taxonomy): domain Bacteria; kingdom Pseudomonadati; phylum Pseudomonadota; class Betaproteobacteria; order Burkholderiales; family Comamonadaceae; genus Variovorax; species Variovorax paradoxus. The sequence continues at coordinate 3,824,046 of NC_014931.1, forward strand.
AGGCCGCCTGCGACTGGCCGCGGCCCACGTTCTGCGTCCAGGCGCGTGCCAGCAGTTCGGACAGGCTCAGGTAGCCCTCCATGTTCTGCACCAGCAGCACGAGGCGGGTGAGAACGCCGGGCTCCTTGCCCAGCCCCTCGATGAAGATTTCAGCGCCGATGACGGGCTTGACGCCCTTGCCCCGCCCCTGCTTGTAGAACTTGACCGCCCCGAACAGGTTGTTCAGGTCGGTGATGGCCAATGCGGGCTGCTTGTCGGCAGCGGCGGCCTTGATGACTTCGTCGATCCGGTTGGTGCCGTCGACGACGGAAAATTCGGTGTGCAGGCGCAGGTGAACAAACATCCCGCCATTGTAGAAACCGGCACCTTCACGATGTGGGTTGGCAATCCCTAAATCGCCCCGCCGGCAAGGGAAAGACCGCGGCGGCCCGCATCCGGCCCGGCGGCGCCACCTAGAATCGCGCCCCGTGCAAGAGATCCTGAACATCGCGGCCTACAAATTCGTGGCCATCCACGACAGCCCCGAGCTGCGTGAAGACCTGCGCGCCCGCACCCAGGCGCTGGGCCTCATGGGCACCATCCTGCTGGCGCCCGAAGGTATCAACCTGTTTCTGGCGGGCACTGCCGACGCCATCCACACCTTCCTTGCCGACCTGCGCGCCGATGCCCGCTTCGCCGACCTGGAGACCAAGGAAAGCTGGTCCGAAACGCAGCCATTCCGGCGCATGCTGGTGAAGCTCAAGCGCGAGATCATCCGCATGGACCATCCCGCCATCCAGCCGGCCGCCGGCCGCGCGCCCGGCGTCGACGCCCTCACCCTCAAGCGCTGGCTCGACCAGGGCCACGACGACGAAGGCCGCGAGATCGCATTGCTCGACACGCGCAACGACTTCGAAGTCGACGAAGGCACCTTCGACGGCGCAATCGACTGGCGCATCACCAAGTTCACCGAATTCCCGCCCGCGCTCAAAGCGCATCGCGCCGATTTCGAAGGCAAGACCGTGGTGAGTTTCTGCACCGGCGGCATCCGCTGCGAGAAGGCCGCGATCCTGATGCGCGAAGAAGGTGTGGAGCACGTGCTGCAGCTCGAAGGCGGCATCCTCAAATACTTCGAGGAAGTCGGCGGCGCGCACTACCACGGCGATTGCTTCGTGTTCGACGGCCGGCGCGCATTGGCGCCCGACCTGAGCGCACGCGCGGCCGATGCCAGCGCGCGTGCGTCGGAAGACATCGACCTGGGCCGCGGCCTGAAGAAATAACCGGCACCAAGCGGCACTCACCGGCAATCCCTCATGCGCATCCTCCTGGTGGAAGACGAACTGGACATGGCCTCGTGGCTCATCCGGGCGTTGACCCAGAGCGGCTTCGTGGCAGACCACGCACCCGATGCGCGCACCGCCGAAGCCTTCATGGCCGGCACCGAATACGATGCCATCGTGCTGGATCTGCGCCTGCCCGACAAGCACGGCCTGAGCGTGCTGGCCGACATGCGCGATGCCGACGACCGCACGCCCGTGCTCATCCTCACCGCGCAGGGCGCGCTGCAGGACCGGGTGCGCGGCCTGAACCTCGGCGCCGACGATTTCCTCACCAAGCCCTTCGAGCTGGTCGAGCTCGAGGCGCGCCTCGCGGCGCTGGTGCGGCGCAGCCGCGGCAAGCAGCATCCACGACTGCAGTGCGCCTCGCTCTCGTACGACAGCGAGAGCCACGCCTTCACGCTGCGCGGCACGCTGCTGTCGCTCACGCCGCGGGAGCAGGCCGCGCTCACCGCGCTCCTGATGCGCAGCGGCGCGCCGGTCGGCAAGTCGCAGCTCTTCGCCAAGGTGTTCACCAACGACAGCACCGCCGGCCCCGACGCCATCGAGGTGGTGCTGCACCGCCTGCGCCGCAAGCTCGCGGACAGCGACGTGCGGATCGTCACCGTGCGCGGGCTGGGCTACATGCTCGAGGGCATTGCCGATGGACCCGCAGGCTCCGCCCCGCCCACCGCGGTCTGAACCGCAGCGCTTCGGCATCCGCGCGCGCCTGCTCGCGCTGCTGCTGCCAGGCATCGTCGCGCTGCTGGCGCTGGACAGCTGGAACGACTACCGCACGCTCACCGATTCGCTGGTGGTCGCCTACGACCAGAGCCTGCTCGAACCGGTGCAGGCGCTGGCCAACGGCATCGTGGTCGCGAGCGACGGCAGCGTGCGGGTGCAGGAGGCCTTCTCGGTGCAGGCGATGTTCGAGTCCACGCACCTGCGCTACAAGTACCTGCATGTCGGCGTGCAGCGCATTCCCAAGGGCGGGACGCTCGACCCCAATGCGCCCGAAGAAACGCTCATGGGCGTGCCCGGCCTGCCCCGCCCCGCACAGACGCCGGCCGACGGCACGCCGGTGTTCTACGACGCGGTGCACGAGCAGCACCCGGTGCGCGTGGCCGCACTGCGCCAGACGGTCTACGACAACACCCGATCGGGGGCCGCCGCGTACAGCGTGCTGATCCAGGCCGCCGAAGGCACTGGTCCGCGCCTGCAGGCCCAGAACGATTCGCTCAGGCAGGAACTGCTGCGCGACGCGCGCATGGTGCTGGTGATGGCCGTGCTGGTGTGGCTCGGCGTGGCCTGGACGCTGCGGCCGCTGGAGCGCCTTCGCCGGTCCCTGCGCGAACGCCCGCGCGACGACCTGAAGCCGCTCGACGCGAGCGGCGTGCCCCAGGAGGTGGTGCCGCTTGTGGACGCGGTCAACCACCACATCGCGGACCACCGGCGCATGGTGGCGGAGCAGTCGCAGTTTCTGGCCGATGCCTCGCACCAGCTGCGCACGCCGCTGAGCATCCTGTCGATCCAGGCCGGCTACGCGGTGCGCGAGACCGATCCGGCGCGCATGCGCGAATCGCTGCACGCGATCGTCGCGCAACTCGCGCGCACGCGGCGCCTGAGCGAGCAACTGCTGGCACTCGCGCATGCAACGACCGAAGAGGAGGTCGCAGGCGCCGAGCCCGCGGTGGTCGACCTCAGCGACATCGCGCGCGCCGTGGTGCTGCAGTACCTGCCGCTCGCACGCGAGCACGACCAGGACCTGGGCTGGGTCGATGCGCGCGGCGAACCGGAAGGCGAAGACGAACCGCCGCCCTTGCCCGTGAAGGCCAACGGCGCCGAGTTGCACGAGGTGCTCGCGAACCTTGTGCACAACGCCATCAAGTACACGCCGCGTGGCGGCAACATCACGGTGACCGTGCGGCGCGAGGCCTCGCATGCGCTGGCCGAGGTGTGCGACAGCGGCCCGGGCATCGCGCCCGAGCGGCGCAACAGCGTGTTCGAGCGCTTCCATCGCGACCCGTCCACCGACGCTGCCACAAAGGGCGCGGGCCTCGGTCTCACCATCGCGCGCAGCTATGCGCGGCGCAACGGCGGCGAGATCGAACTCGACAGTGCCGACATGCCTGAGAGCGCCAACGGCGGCGGCCTCCGCGCGATCCTGAAGCTGCCGCTCGCGGCCGGTTCCTCCTAGGGTTTTCGCGGGTAGCGCTGTAAGCAATTACACGTATTTTGAGCTTCGCGAGCCCTCCGAAGCCCTCGTCGAAAGGCGATTGAAAGCCTCGATTCCTAGACTGCGCTCCTTCCAAATCGAAGGAGACTCAATGCACCCGCACGGTGAAGATCCGGCCTCGCACGCGCTTCGGCCCGCCCCCAAATTCAAGAAGGATTACTATGGCGGCGCGTTGCTCGTGGTCATCGGCCTCGCGGCCGTCTATGCCGGTGTCGGTTACCGCGTCGGCGAGCTGGCGCACATGGGACCGGGCTTCTTCCCGGTGGCGCTCGGCGGCCTGCTCGCGCTGACCGGCCTGCTCATTGCCCTGTCCGCGCGCGGCGACAAGCCCTCGAGCGGCGAAGAGGCCGCTTCGCACGGCCATCCGGGCGGCATGCCCGACCTGCGCGGCGGCATCTGCATCATCGTGGGCATCCTGTCGTTCCTGCTGCTGGGCGAATACGGCGGCCTGCTGCCGGCGACCTTCGCCATCGTGTTCATCTCGGCGCTCGGCGATCGCGACAACACGCTGACCGAGGCGCTGCTGCTGGCGCTCGCGATGTGCTTCATCGCGGTGGTGGTGTTCTGGTGGGCGCTGAAGCTGCAGCTGCCGTTGTTCCAGTGGGGAGGCTGAAATCATGATCGGTCAATCGCTCCACGATCTCTGGTTCGGCTTCGGTGTCGCGTTCCAGGGCTCCAATCTCCTGTGGTCGTTCTTCGGCGTGCTGGTGGGCAACCTCATCGGCGTGCTGCCGGGCATGGGCGCGCTGCAGGCCATCTCGATCCTGCTGCCGCTCACCTACGCGATGCACCCGGTGCCCGCGATCCTGATGCTGGCGGGCATCTTCTACGGCTCGCAGTACGGCGGCGCCATCGGCGCCATTTTGATGAACATGCCCTCGCACCCGCCGCACGCGGTGACCTGTCTCGACGGGTATCCGATGACCAAGCAGGGCAAGGGCGGCGTCGCGCTCGGGGTGACGATGATCGCCTCGTTCTTCGCGGCATCGGTCGGCATCATCGTGATGATCTTCGCCTCGCCGCTCCTGGTGCAGATCGCGTTCAAGTTCGGCCCGACCGAGATCTTCTCGATCATGCTGCTGGGCCTGCTCGCAGGCTCGACCATGTCGCGCGGCTCGCCACTCAAGGGCGTGGCGATGACGATCTTCGGTCTCCTGTGCGGCGTGGTCGGCACCGACGTGAACAGCGGCAGCTTCCGCTTTGCCTTCGGCCTGCCCGAGCTGAGCGATGGCCTCGAACTGGTGGCCATCTCGATGGGCCTCTTCGGCGTGGCCGACTTCCTGCTCAACGTGAACCGCATGAAGGCCATCGGCGACACCGGCACGCTCAAGCTGAGCGACATGCGCCCGAGCAAGGAAGAATTGAAGCGCGCCTTCCCCGCGATGATCCGCGGCACCATCGTCGGCACCGTGTTCGGCGCCATGCCCGGCACCGGCCCGACCATCACCACCTTCATCGCCTACGCGCTGGAGCGCAAGGTGTCGAAGACGCCCGACAAGTTCGGCACCGGCATGATCGAAGGCGTGGCCGGCCCCGAGGCCTCGGCGCACTCGAAGACGCAGGTCGACTTCATCCCGACGATGAGCCTGGGCATTCCAGGCGACGCGGTGATGGCGTTGATCCTCGGCGCGCTGCTGATCCAGGGCATCCAGCCCGGCCCGCAGCTCATCACCGAGCATCCGGACATCTTCTGGGGCCTGATCGCCTCCTTCTGGATCGGCAACGTGATCCTGGTGATCCTGAACGTGCCGATGATCGGCGTGTGGGTCAAGCTCCTGAAGGTGCCCTACAAGTACCTGTTCCCTGCCGCGATGTTCTTCATTGCGACGGGCGTGTACAGCACGCAGAACAGCCTCTTCCAGATCTGGGAAGTGCTGGTCTTCGGCATCGTCGGCGCCGTGCTGATGACGCTGGAGTTCTCGGTCGCGCCGATCTTGCTGGGCTTCGTGCTCGGGCCGATGGTGGAAGAGAACTTCCGCCGCGCGCTGCTGCTCTCGCGCGGCGACATGTCGGTGTTCGTGACGCGGCCGATCAGCGGCACCTTCATCGGGCTGTGCGTGCTGCTGCTGGCCGGTGTGGGCTTCTCGGCATGGCGCGGTCGCGCGGGGCGCAAGGCAGTGATCGAACTGCCGAAGGCGCCCGATGGCGCACCGCCTGCCGAGGCCATCTCGCTCGGCGGCAAGTAAGCCGCGCGAGGCAATCACCCAAAGCAAAAGGGCCCGATCAGTCGGGCCCTTTTTTCGTTCGAACTTCCAGCTTTTATTTGAGCTTCTGCGCGAACGGCAACATGCGTTCGCCGTCGGCTTCGGTGAACACCACAGCCGGCGTGAGGCCCACATAGCGCCCACCTTCGTGCGGCCGGGCTTCCACGAGTTGCAGGCCGACGAGCTTGCCGCTCTTCACGTAGCGGGTCTCGATGTAGATGCCCGTCTGGCCCTTCCTGTTGATCGGCAGCGCTGCGACTGCAGCGTAGTCGTCGGTCTTGAGCAGGTGGGTGAGCCGGTCCTTCAGGTGGTAGTCGTACCAGGCTTCCTCGAAGACCATCGACTCGCCGGTCTGCACATGCTTGAGCATGATCACCAACTGCCGCTTGAAGAGATTGAGCTCCTTCATGAGGAACTCGAAAAGATCGCCGTATTCGCCCGGTGCAACCTCGGGGGTTCGGAAAACTGCCATGTGCCTTGCTCCCTTTCTGGGATGTCGTTGGGACGGCGATCCCCTCGATCGCCGTTTGCGGGGCGCAGCTTACTACCCGTGTGTGAAGGTGAGTTCGGGGCGGCGATCACGCCCTGGACAAAGAACGAACAGAGATCAAACAGGCGTAGTGCCCGTATCCGGCTCGCGCACACCAAAGGGCTTGCCCGGCAGCGGAATGAATTCGGTCTCGCCGGGCACGTGGCCCATGCGCTGCGCAGCCCAATCAGCACCCGCTTCGAGAATGCGCTCGCGCCGGCTCGAAACGAAATTCCAGGTGATGTAGCGCGGACCGTCGAGCGGCGCGCCGCCGATCACCATCAGTCGCACGGCAACATCGGACGTCAGCACCGCGCCCTGCCCATCGGGCAGCACCGCCATCGTGTGCGTGGGGATCGCCTCGCCGTTGACGCGCGCGTCGGCATCGACGGCGTAGATGGCCAGCTCGGGCGCCAGCGCAGGCAACTCGAAGCGGCCACCCGCAGGCAAAGCGATGTCGAGGTAGACCGTCTGCACCAATGTCTTCACCGGCGAGCGTTGGCCGAAGGCCTCGCCCACCAGCACGCGCACTTGGGCGCCCTGCTCCACCACTTCGGGGATGGCGCTGGCCGCCGTGTGCTCGAAGCTCGGCTCGACCTCTTCATGCGCTTGGGGCAACGCGGCCCAGAGCTGCAGCCCGTGGTTCACGTAGGTGTCGGCCTTCAGGCGCTCGGGCTTGCGTTCGGAGTGCACGATGCCGCGCCCCGAGGTCATCCAGTTGATTGCGCCGGGCAGGATTTCCTGCACGCTGCCGAGGCTGTCGCGATGCATCATCGCGCCCTCGAAAAGATAGGTGACCGTCGCGAGGCCGATGTGCGGATGCGGCCGCACGTCGTGCTCGGTGCCGGGCTTCTCGGTGGCCGGTCCGAAATGGTCGAAGAACACGAAGGGCCCGACCGAGCGGCGCTGCGCGGCGGGCAGGAGGCGCCTCACGTTGAAGCCACCGCCCAGGTCCTTGTCGTGCGGTTGAAGCAGTTGGGGCAACTGAGTCTGGGCGTTGGTATCGGTCATCGTGAGGCTCCGTGGGTGGCTGGGTTTTATCCGCGCGATCTTGCCACTGCCGCAATGCGCTCGCCGAATGCGCGGGCGGTGTCGAAGTCGCCCTTGAACATCTCCGCCGGGCTCGCGTCCGATGGCGATTGCGTCAGCAGGCCGCCGTAGCCGCCCACGTAGTTCATCGACTCGCGCGTGGCGGCCTTGTTGTTGGTCGGCAGGATGCCCATGCTGACCCAGATGCCGCTGTGCTGCATCGCGAGCGTCCACAGGTACGCCATGGTCGTGACCTTGTCGCCGTTCATGGTGGCGCTGTTGGTGAAGCCGGCGAAGAGCTTGTCTTTCCAGCCCTGCGTGTACCAGACCTTCGACGACGCATCGGCGAATTTCTTGAACTGCCAGCTCACGCCGCCCATGTAGGTCGGCGAGCCGAAGACGATGGCGTCGGCGGCGGCCAACGTTTCCCAGCCGCCTTCGGGCAGGTTGCCGTCGGCGTCGATGGCGAGCAATTGCGCGCCGGCCGATTCGGCCACGGCTTGCGCGATCCGTTGGGTGTGGCCGTAGCCGGAATGGAAGACGACAACGATGTTTGCCATGTTCGGGTGCTCCTTGTGTTTGGGTTCAGGGGTGGATCAGCGCTTGTCGATACTGAAACGACCGGGGCCAAAAGCGGCGAAAGCGAGCAGGCCGCCGGCGATCGCGATGTTCTTGTTGAAGTTGATCTGCTGCATCATCTTCATCGCATCGGGCACTGCCCAGTACTTGTGGAAGAACAGCGCGGTGGCCACGGTGAAGATCGCCATTGCAATGGCGGTCCAGCGGGTCTTGAAGCCCAGCAGCAGCGCAATGCCGAGGCCGAGTTCGACCACGATGGCGATCACGGCGGCCACTTCCGGCAATGGCAAGCCCACCGAGTTGATGTAGCCCACGGTGCCCGCGAAGCCCATGAGCTTGCCGATGCCAGCGGGGATGAACAGGTATGCGATCAGGATGCGGCCGATCAGCGCCAGGGTGTCCTGGGCAGCGTTGGGGGTGGTGGTGGTTGCCATGATTGAAAAACTCCTCGGTTGTTGAAATAGAAACGGGACAGGGGAAAACAAAAAGCCGGGCGACAGGCGCCCGGCGGTGGATCAAGCGGTCAGGTCGAACACCAGCACTTCAGCGTCCTTGCCGGCGCCCAGCGTCAATTGCGATTCGCCTTCGAGCATCGCGGCGTCGCCGCCCACGAGCTTCTGGCCGTTCACTTCGAGTTCGCCGCGCACCAGGTGCACGTAGCTCTTGCGCGCCGGGTCGAGCGCCAGGCTGGCTTTTTCTTCACCGTCGAGCAGTCCGGCGAAGAGACGCGCATCGGCATTCACCTTCACCGAACCTTCGCTGCCATCGGGCGATGCGACCAGGCGCAGCTTGCCGCGCTTCTCGGCATCGCTGAACTGCTTCTGCTCGTAGCCCGGGGCAATCCCGCGCACGTTGGGCTCGATCCAGATCTGCAGGAAGTGCGTGGTCTCGTCCTTCTTGTGGTTGAACTCGCTGTGCATCACGCCGCGGCCGGCGCTCATGCGCTGGACGTCGCCCGGCGGAATGGATTCGATGTTCCCCATGCTGTCCTTGTGGGCCAGTTCGCCCGAGAGCACATAGCTGATGATTTCCATGTCCTTGTGGCCGTGGGTGCCGAAGCCGGCGCCCGCCGCCACGCGGTCTTCGTTGATCACCCGCAGGTTGCCGAAGCCCATGTGGGCCGGGTCGTAGTAGCCGGCGAAGGAAAAGCTGTGGAACGAGCGCAGCCAGCCATGGTCGGCATAACCGCGTTCCTGTGATTTACGGACTTGCAACATCGTCAGACTCCTTTTGGCCGTTCCCCGTGGGGATGTTCTGGCCTTCTTCGTATGCCGCGCCGGATGCGCAGCGGATGTGAAGAACTTTAGGCCCGCACCCCCGAGTGAAAAGCGCCGGGTTTTGATGGCATCATTCAAATTTTTTGATCAATCGATGGAGCCACCATGCCCAGCGCCAGAGACGTACTGACCCCCGACGCGCTTGCCATGCTGCAGACCGTGGCCAACACCGGCAGCTTTGCCGGCGCGGCGCGCGCGCTCAACCTCGTGCCGAGTGCGTTGAGCTACCGGGTTCGGCAGATCGAGGACGCGCTCGACGTGCTGCTGTTCGACCGCAGCGCGCGCCAGGCACGCATCACCGAGGCCGGCGCCGAGCTGCTGCGCGAATCGGCGCGCCTCTTGAACGAGATCGACGCGGTGGCCAATCGCGTGAAGCGCGTGGCCACGGGCTGGGAGCCGATGCTGACCATCGCGGTCGACAGCGTCATCGCGCGCGATCCGCTGCTCGACCTGGCCACCGCCTTCTTCGCGCTCGAGCCGCCCACGCGGCTCAAGCTGCGCGACGAGACGCTGCTGGGCACCATCGAGGCGCTGACCAGCGGCGAGGCCGACCTCGCCATCGGTGCCGTGCTCGATGCCGCGAGCCTCGCCTTCACGGCCACCGGCATCCGCAGCCGGCCCATCGGCGAACTGTGCTTCGTGTACGCGGTGGCACCGCACCACCCGCTCGCGCGCCTGCCCGAACCGCTGACCGATGAGGTGCTGCGCCAATATCGCGCGGTCGCGGCCGCCGACTCGGTGCGCAGCGGGCCGAGCATGACGGTGAATCTTGTCGGCGGGCAGGACGTGCTCACCGTGCCGAGCATGCAGTTCAAGCTGGCCGCACAACTACATGGGCTGGGCGGCGGCTTCCTGCCCGAGCCGATGGCGCGGCCGTACATCGAGGCGGGCCACCTCATCGAGCGCAAGACCGAACGCACGCCGCCGCTGGGCACCATGCATTGCGCATGGCGCGTGCGCAGCGCGGGCGGGCCGGGGCGTGCGCTCGAATGGTGGCTCGCGCAGTTCGAGCACGAGGCCACGCGGCGCGCGCTGCTCGAGCGGCATCGGGGACGCTGAGGAAACACCTAAGGGTCAGTCCTCCTGCCGCCCTCGCAGACCGAGGTAGAGTGCGGACACATTCATCGTCTCCCTGTCAAAAGAAAAGAGTCCGCCATGACCACTCGTGCAACTGCAAAGCAAGCCGACCGCCACCGAACACCTTCCACCCCCCGCCACTACGCCGTCGTCGGCGCGGGCATCGCCGGGGTAGCCGCTGCACGCACGCTGGTGCAGGCGGGCCACAAGGTCACGCTGTTCGAACGCGAAGCCGCACCCGGTGGCCGCATGGCAAGCATCGACACGACCTTCGGCCGCTTCGACAGCGGCGCGCAGTACTTCACCGTGCGCGATCCGCGCTTTGCGCTGGCGCTCGAAGCCACGCCCAGCCTCTGCCGCCCCTGGAGCGCCAACCTCGTGCGCGTGCTCGACGCCCACGGCCGCGTGGCCGAAGCGGCACTGCCGGGCCGCGAGTCGCACTGGGTCGCGCAGCCCGGCATGGACGCGCTGGTGGCCTACTGGGCTGCGCCGCTGGGCAGCAACCTCATCACGAACACGCAGGTCACGCAGATCGAGCCCGATGCGCTCGACCCCAAGCGCTGGCAACTGCGCACCGCGGGCGAAGACGATTCGCAGCATGTGTACTCGGGCTTCGACGCCGTGCTGCTCGCCGTGCCGCCCTCGCGCACCCGCGCGCTGCTGGGCGACGGCAAGCTCTCCGCGGCCATCAGCCAGAAGATCGAGCCGGTGCGCATCGCCCCCTGCTGGACGCTGATGATCGCGTTCCCCCAGGCCAACCAGGCCAACATGTCGCACCTCGGCCCGCAGTGGAATGCGGCGCGAAGCACCCACCACCGCGTGGCATGGCTCGCGCGCGAATCGTCCAAGCCCGGCCGCGAACGCATCGAACGCTGGACGCTGCAGGCCAGCGCCACCTGGTCGCAGGAACATCTGCGCGACGACGCGCCGCGCGTCGAAGCCAAGCTCTTGCGCGCCTTTGCCGAGATCACCGGCATCCACGCCGTGCCCTCGCATGCGCAGACGCGCTGCTGGACCGAAGCGCAGACGCAGGTGCCAGTTGGCAAGACCCACCTCTGGGACGCCAAGGCCCGCATCGGCGTGGCCGGTGACTGGTGCACGGGGCACCGGGTGGAAGACGCGTTCCTCTCGGGCCTTTCGCTGGCACTTGCGGTGATCTGATCGATTCGCGGGATGCGTGAGACCGGCCGTTTCGCGCCCTCGCCCACCGGGCCGCTGCACGCCGGCTCGCTGGTGGCCGCACTCGCAAGCTGGCTCGACGTGCGTGCGCGCGGCGCAGAGGCGCGCTGGCTGATCCGCATCGAAGACGCCGATACCGAGCGCTGCCTGCCCGGCATGGGCGAGCACATGCTGCGGCAGCTCGCCGATTGCCATCTGCTGCCCGACGAAACGCCCGTGTGGCAGACGCAGCGCACGGCGCTCTACGAGGCGGCGCTGCAGCGGTTGCAGGCCCTCGGCCTTGCCTACCCCTGCGGCTGTTCGCGCAAGGACATCGACACCGCGCTCGCCCGGCTCGGCCAGCGGCACGAACGGCATGGCGAGCGCGTGTACCCCGGCACCTGCCGCGACGGCCTGCACGGCAAGCCCGCGCGGGCCTGGCGCTTTGCCACTGAAAAGTTCGTATCGACACAGCCGGGCGAACTGCGCTGGAGCGACCGGCGCCTGGGCACGCAGCGCCAGGACGTCAGCCGCGAGGTCGGCGACTTCGTGCTGCGCCGCGCCGATGGCCCCTGGGCCTATCAACTCGCCGTGGTTGTCGACGACGCGGAGCAAGGCGTGACCGACGTGGTGCGCGGCGAGGACCTGGCCGACAACACCGCGCGCCAGATCCTGCTGCAGCGCGCGCTCGGCCTGCCGACCCCGAGCTATCTGCACACGCCGCTGGTGCGCGGCGCCGATGGCGACAAGCTGTCCAAGCAGAACGGCGCAACGCCCATCGACACCGCCACACCCGAAGCGGCATTGGCCGCGCTCGGCACGGCCGCGCGCGTGCTCGGCCTCGGTCCCGCGACAGCCACATCCTGTGCGGCTGCGTTGGCCGGCTGGGTGCCCGAATGGCGCGCTCTCTACAATTCGCGGCCGTAATGACCTTTCCCGACACCGTGCCCCACGACCTTCCGCCCAGCGACGACAGCACAGACGACAGTGCCGGCGACAACGACAACAGCAAGCCACACCCGCTGCACCGCCGCCTCAAGAGCTTCGTGAAGCGCGCCGGCCGCACGACCGACGGCCAGGCCCGGGCCTTCTCCGAGCTGGGCCCGCTGTTCCTCATTCCCTACACGCCCGAGCCGCTCGACCTGACGGCAGCCTTTGGCGGCCGCGCTGCGCCCACGGTGCTGGAGATCGGCTTCGGCATGGGCGAGGCCACCGCGCACATCGCCACGGTGCGGCCCGAGACCAATTTCTTCTGCTGCGAGGTGCACGAGCCCGGCGTCGGCGCCCTGCTCAAGCGCATCGGCGAGCAGTCGATCTCGAACATCCGCATCTGCGCGCACGACGCGGTCGACGTGCTCGACCACATGCTGCAGCCCGGCACGCTGGCCGGCGTGCATGTGTTCTTTCCCGACCCATGGCACAAGAAGCGCCACAACAAGCGCCGGCTGATCCAGCCCGAATTCGTGACCAAGCTCGCGCAGCACCTGCGCCCCGGCGGCTACATCCATTGCGCCACCGACTGGCAGCCCTACGCCGAGCAGATGCTCGAAGTGCTGTCGGCCGAGCCGCTCCTGCGCAACACGGCCGAAGCCTATGCGCCGAAGCCGGAATACCGGCCGCTCACCAAGTTCGAGAACCGCGGCATCAAGCTGGGCCACGGCGTGTGGGACCTGGTGTTCGAACGCGCTTGAAGCCCTCAGCTACTCGGCCTGGAAGCGGAACGGCAGCCGCATCCGGGTGCGCACCGGGCGGCCGTCCGCCGATCGTGCCGGATCGAAGCGCCATCCCTTGAGCGCATCGGTCACCGCCTTCGACAGCAGCGGATGCGGCGAGCGTTCGATGCGCACGTCTTCGGGCACGCCTGCTTCACCCACGTAGAAGACGGCGATCACCTGGCCCTCCACGCCCTCGTTCGCCAGCGCGGTCGGATAGTCGGGCAGGCGCCGCTGGCGGATCACCGGATCCTTCTCGATGGCGGGCGCCTGGGGCCGCGTGGCTGCGGTCGGCGGCGCACTGATGACCACGGGCGGCGGCTCCGGCGCGGCGTCCGGCGACGGTGCCGGAACGGGCTGCGCGATTTCGACCACGTCGCGCGGCGGCACGGTGCATCCCGCGAGTGCCATGCACAACCCCACACCACCCCAGAGAAAAGCAAGTTTCATAAGGGAATTCTGTAGCAGCCCCGCCTATCGCCTTGGCCTCGATATTGCTACACTTTTTTACTAACTGTAAGCAAAAGGGTGTCCAAATGAACACGTCACGCAGGGAATGGCTGGGCAAGGCGTATGGCGCGCTGCTGCTGGGAGGCGGTATCGGCATGACCCACGGGGTCTCGGCGCAGACGCGCACGGCCGGCGCAGCGCGCGTCGTGCTGCTCGGGCAATCGGTGCCATTGACGGGCGGCGCCTCCGAAATCGGCAGCGCCTTCGCGGCGGGCAGCCGGCTCGCGGTGAGCGACTTCAACACGCGCAACGCCACCACCGGGCTGCAGCTGAAGCTGGTGCAACTCGACGACGGCTACGACGCGGCGCGCGCCACCGCCAACGCACGCACCCTGCTCGGCGCCCAGAAGGCCGACCTGCTCTTCGGCTTCGTCGGCACCGCCAGCAGCGAGGCCGGCGCGAACGTCGCCACGCAACAGGGCAGCCTGCTCTTTGCGCCGTTCGCGGCCTCCGACAACCTGCGCAGCGCCGATCACCCCAATGTGTTCCACGTGCGGCCCGGCATGATCGACGAGGCTCTCAAGATCGTGCGCCAGTGCGCCACCGTGGGGCAGACGCGCGTGGCGCTCGTGGGCGACGACGACGCCATGGGCCGTGCCGGCCTGGCCGCCGTGCAACAGGCCATCGCCGAACTCAAGCTCACGCCGCTGGTCGCGAGTGCGCTGGTGCCTGCGGGCGGCGACAAGCTCGATGCCGCGCTGAAAGACGTGCAGAAGCAATCGCCCCAGGCGATCGTGCTGGTGTCGCTCTCGGGCACCACCGCCAGCGCCATCCGCAAGCTGCGCAAGAGCGGCTACACGGGCAACTTCATGGCCTTCTCGATCGTGGGCATCGACCCGCTCTACGCGGAGCTGGGCAAGGACATCGGCGGCATCGTGATCTCGCAGGTGGTTCCCTCGCCCCGGCCCTCGGCCATTCCGATCGTCAAGGAGTACCTCGCGGCGGTCGACAACTCCGACCAGACCGCGTCGTACGAAGGGCTCGAAGGCTTCATCGCCGCCAAGGCCGTGGGCGAGGCGGTGCGCCGCGCGGGCCGCGGCTTCAACACCGCGACCCTGCAGCGCACGATGACCGCGATGACCGACTACGACGTCGGCGGCTTTCGCATCAACCTGCGCCCGGGCCTGCGCGACAACGTGCGCAGCATCGACCTGATCAGCATCTCGGCCGACGGGCGCGTGCTGCGCTGAACGGCCTCAGCCCGTACTGACAAGCCGCTGCAGCGCATCGAGCGACAGCAGCTCGATGCGTCCGTAGCCCAGCGCAATCACGCCCTCGCCCGCCAGCGCATTGAGTTCCTTCGAGAGCGTCTGGCGCGTCACGCCGAGCATCATCGCGAGCGCCTCTTGCGGCAGTTGCAGGCTGTGCCGCAGGTGCACCGATTGCGTCGCATCGCCGCGCGCGAGCACCAGCAGCCGGTGCGCCACCCGCGCGCGCAGGCTGCGCAAGGTGGCGTCTTCCGCGAGGCCGTAGAGCATGCGCACCCGCGCCGCGAGCATCGCGCCGATGGCGTTGGAGAACACCACGTCGCGCATCTGCCGCGCGAAGGCCTCGGGCGGCACCACCAGGAGGTCGAGCGCTTCGAGCGCGGTGGCGTCGTGCGTGCGCGGCGAGCCGTCGATGAGCGTGATCTCGCCGAACCAGTTGCCCGGCTCCAGCACCGCGAGGATGGCCTCGCGCCCGTCCTGGCGCAGCGACGAGATCTTGATCGTGCCCGCCACGAGTCCGTAGAAGCCACCGCCCGCCGCATGGATCGGATCGCCCTGGCGGAACACCATGGTCCCGCGCCGCACATGGATGAGCTCGGCCGCGCCCACCAGCGCGTCGCGCTGCGCGCGCGGCATGCTGGTGAACCACGGGTTGGCCTCCAGCGCGGCACGGTGCGGGGCGGAGAGGCGCGGCTTGGAGGAAGGAGGCATCGGAAAGGCTTAGTTGGCTGTGAGCACAGGGGTTTACCAGCAGCTTGCATTGTCAAATTCTTGACAGTTGAGCGTCAAGTGCAGGTCTACAGTGGCCGCCACCCCACGGACGAACAACGGAGACGACACGATGAATGCAAGGGCACGTTTCACGAGCATGCAAGAGAGCACGCGCGAAGACTGGCAACTGATCGGCGGCGAGTTCATGCAGTTCTCTCGCGGATTGCCGGAGCGCGTGATCAAGCACCTGCAGATCCTCGAAGGCGACTACGGCGGTTTTCCCGTCGACCGCTACACCCACTCGCTGCAGACCGCCACCCGCGCGCTGCGCGACGGACGCGACGAGGAGTACGTGGTGTGCGCGCTGTTGCACGACGTCGGCGACACGCTCGGCAGCTTCAACCACCCCGACATCGCGGCCGCCGTCCTCAAGCCCTTCGTGAGCGAGGCCAACCACTGGATGGTGCAGCACCACGGGATCTTCCAGGGCCACTACTTCTTTCACCACATCGGCCTCGACCGCGACATGCGCGAGAACTTCAGGGACCACCCGCACTACGAGCGCACGGCCGAGTTCTGCGCGCTCTACGACAACCCCGCCTTCGATCCCAAGGCCGAGACCTTGCCGATCAGCGAATTCGAGCCCATGCTGCGCCGGTTGATGGCGCAGCCCAAGCAGAGCATCTACAAGACCGTGCTCAAAGAGCCGGCCACGGCTTGAACCGAACCCAAAGGACACATCCCCATGAACGCAAATTCCCAATCCGAAATCCAGAAGCTCGTCTCCGCCGAAGAGTGGCAACTGCGAGTCGACCTCGCCGCCTGCTACCGGCTCGTGGCGCTCTACGGCTGGAGCGACCTCGTGTTCACGCACATCAGCGCGCGCGTGCCCGGCCCGGAGCATCACTTCCTCATCAATCCCTACGGCCTGATGTTCGACGAGATCACCGCATCGAGCCTGGTGAAGGTCGACCAGCAATGCAACAAGATCATCGAGTCGCCCTACCCGGTGAACCCGGCCGGCTTCGTGATCCACAGCGCGGTGCATGCCGCGCGCGAAGACATCCAGTGCGTGCTGCACACCCACACGAAGGCCGGCATCGCGGTGAGCGCGCAGAAGAACGGCGTGCTGCCCATCAGCCAGCAATCGACCTTCGTGCTGGCCTCGCTCGCGTATCACGACTACGAAGGCGTGGCCTTCCGCGACGACGAGAAGCCGCGCCTGCAGGCCGACATGGGCCACGCCAACTTCCTCATGCTGCGCAACCATGGCCTCTTGACCTGCGACAAGACCATTGCCGATGCGTTTCTTTCGATGTACACCTTCGAGAACACCTGCCAGATCCAGATCGCCGCGCAATCGGGCGGCAGCGAACTCACGCACGTCGACCCGAGGATCATCGATGGCGTGGGCCAGGCGATGAAGGTGCAGAGCGGCGGTCTCGGCGGCATGTTCGTCTGGCCTTCGCTGATCCGCAAACTCGACCGCATCGACGACAGCTACAAACAATAAGACGCGTCGATCCCGGTTTCCACGGCTGCCAGCGCCCGCGCGACGGGTGCGGGCAGCCATTTTTTTAGACAGAAGAAAGACAGAGGAGACACAACCCATGGACGCCACGCTCATCGTGACCCGGTTCCTGTTCGGCGCGCTCGCGCTCGTGATGTTCGGGCTGGGGCTGTCGCTCTCGCTCGCCGACTTCAGGCGCCTGTTCAAGCACCCGAAGGCGGTGACCATCGCGCTGGTGCTGCAGGTCATCGGCCTGCCGCTCGCCTGCTACGCGATCATCGTGGGCTTCGGGCTCTCGCCGGTGTTCGCCATCGGGCTCATGCTGCTGGCGGCCTCGCCAGGCGGCATTTCGGCGAACCTGTTCTCGCACCTCTTCGGCGGCAACGTGGCGATGAACATCTCGCTCACTGCCGTGAACACGCTGCTGTCGATCGTCACGCTGCCGCTCATCGCCAACTGGGCCATCAACCACTTCGCGCAGAGCGGCCAGGTGGTGCCGCTGCAGACGCGCAAGCTGGTGGAGGTGATCGCGATCGTGATGGTGCCGGTGGCCATCGGCATGTTCGTGGCCTCGCGCAAGCCCGGCTTCGCCGCGCGCATGGAAAAGCCGACCAAGATTTTCAGCGCCGTGGTGCTCGCGGTGGTCACGGTGCTGGCCATCGCGAACGAGTGGAAGACCATCACCGCCACCTTCGCCGAGATCGGCCTTCCAGTGCTGCTGTTCAACCTCGTGAGCCTGCTCGCGGGCTACTACCTCAGCCGCGCCGCGGGCCTCGACAAACCGCTGGCCACGGCTATCAGCTACGAGATCGGCATCCACAACTCGACCCTCGCTATCTTCATCGCGGTGAGCGTGCTCGGGAGTTTTCCGCTCGCGCTGCCGGCCGCGATCTACTCGGTGGTGATGTACATCACGGCCCCTCTGTTCGGATGGCTGTTGCTGCGGCGCGGCCAACCGGCCGTCGCGCCTGCGCGATGAGGCGCGCGGGGCTGCGTCAGACATAGCCCTACGGCCTCGACGGAAACCCGCTTGCCGGGGGCCAAGGGCGTTGTCTGCAGAATAGGAGGCCATGCACGTTCGAAAAGCGGCGCTCGCCGCCCTCCTCCTCTCCCTCTCGTCCGGCTTCCTTTCCCCCGCTTCAGCCGCCTCGGTTCCCGATGACCCCGCAGCTTCCGCCGCGGCGGACGCGCGCATCGAATCGCTGATCGCGCGCATGACCGTCGAGGAAAAGGCCGGCCAGCTGAGCCTCTACGGTCCTGCGGACATCGACACCCCCAACAACCCGCAGGCGGGCTGGCGCAACGGCCAGCAGGAGACGGCCGATGTGCGCGCCGGCCGCCTCACCGGCCTCTTCAACAACGCGGGCCTCGAAGGCAAGCGGCGGCTGCAGCAGATCGCGGTGCGCGAATCGCGCCTCGGCATTCCACTGATCTTCGGTGCCGACGTGATCCACGGCTTTCGCACGATCTTTCCGATGCCGCTGGCCGAGGCCTCCAGCTGGGAGCCCGCGCTGGCCGAGCGCACCACGCGCGCGGCTGCGGTCGAGGCCACGGCCGACGGCTTTCGCTGGACCTTCGCGCCGATGGTCGACATCGCGCGCGACGCACGCTGGGGCCGCGGCCTCGAAGGCGTGGGCGAGGACCCGTACCTCGCGCGACAGTTCGCTGCCGCGCGCGTGCGAGGCTTCCAGGGCAGCAATCTCTCGAACGCCGATTCGATGCTCGCCACAC
The DNA here is from genome assembly GCF_000184745.1 of Variovorax paradoxus EPS. Classification (NCBI taxonomy): domain Bacteria; kingdom Pseudomonadati; phylum Pseudomonadota; class Betaproteobacteria; order Burkholderiales; family Comamonadaceae; genus Variovorax; species Variovorax paradoxus. Next base: position 3,842,812 of record NC_014931.1, read on the forward strand.
CCAAGCACTTCGCGGCCTACGGCGCGGCCGAGGGCGGCCTGGACTACAGCGCGAGCGACATCTCCGAGCGCACGCTGCGCGAGGTCTACCTGCCGCCGTTCCGCGCAGCCATCGATGCGGGCGCGCTCTCGGTCATGAGCGGCTTCAACGAGATCGCAGGCATCCCCTCGACCGCGAACCCCGCGCTGCTCACCGGCGTGCTGCGCGACGAATGGAAGTTCAAGGGCTTCGTGGTGTCCGACTACACCGCCGACGAGGAGCTCATCGAGCACGGCTACGCCGCCAACGGCCGCGAGGCCGCCAAGATGGCCTTCATGGCCGGCACCGACGTGAGCATGCAGAGCGGGCTCTACATGCGCCACCTGCCCGACCTCGTGGCCTCCGGCGAAGTGCCGATGGCGCGGCTCGACGAGGCGGTGCGCCGCGTGCTGCACGTCAAGCAGAAGCTGGGCCTCTTCGACGACCCGTTCCGCAACCTCGACGGACCGCCAGCCGCCCAGCGCGCCGAGAACCCCGAGTTCATCGCGCTCGCCCGCGAGGACGCGCGCCGCTCCATCGTCATGCTGAAGAACGAAGCCAAGCTGCTGCCGCTGCCCAAGGCCGGCACGAAGATCGCGCTGATCGGTCCGTTCTCCGAGGGCACGAAGGACCTGATGGGCTCCTGGAGCCTGTTCCCGGGCCAGTCGGCGCCGGTGGGCATCGACGAAGGCCTGCGCGCCGCATTGGGTCCCGACTCCTACGTGACGATCGCGCGCGGCTCGAACGTTGAATCGCCGCTGCCCGGCGGCATCGAGGCCGCCGTGGCTGCCGCACGCGATGCCGACGTGGTGGTGCTGGCCATCGGCGAAAGCCAGAAGATGTCGGGCGAGTCGCGCTCGCGCAGCGACATCGGCCTGCCGCAGCCGCAGCAGGATCTGGCCGAAGCCGTGGCCGCCACCGGCAAGCCGGTGGTCGTGCTCCTGAGCAACGGGCGCGCGATGGCGCTCAAGGGCGCGGTGCGCAATGCGCGCGCCATCCTCGTGACCTGGTTCCTCGGCGTGCAGACGGGCCACGCCATCGCCGACGTGGTGTTCGGCGACTTCAATCCTTCGGGCCGCCTGCCGGTGAGCTTTCCGCAGACTGCCGGCCAGGTGCCCTACTACTACGCCCACAAGCGCACCGGCCGGCCCTCGCCCGAAGGCGCGCCGGGCACGTCGTTCAAGACGCGCTATGTCGACGCGACGAACGAGGCGCTCTACCCCTTCGGCTTCGGCATCGGCTATGCGCCCGTGCGCTACGACAGCGTGGAGCTGAGCGAGGACCGCATGGGGATGGGCGACACGTTGCACGTGCGCGCCACCGTCACCAACACCGGCATGCGCGAGGCCGAGGAAGTGGTGCAGCTCTACCTCTCGGAACGCGCCGCGAGCGTGACGCGGCCGGTGCGCGAGCTCAAGGGCTTCCAGAAGGTGCGCATCGAGCCGGGCGCATCGAAGGTGGTCGAGTTCACGCTCGCCGCGGCGGACATGGCCTTCATTGGCCGCGACATGAAGCCCGTGGTCGAACCGGGTGAGTTCGACCTGTGGGTCGCGCCTTCGGCTGCGAGCGGCATCCGAAAGCGCTTCGTGCTCACCCGCGAGTGAGGCGCGAGCGAGCCGGGCGGCTTACTACTCGCCGCTCGCCGTCGCGGAAGGCAGGTTCGCCGACGCCACCGGCGGCTGCACCTGCGATTCGAGGATCTCGGTCGGATGCATCGCGTTGTTGGCGCGCACCGCCTCGGCCTGGACCTGCGCGCGGTCGGCGCCCGCGACCGGTGCCTGCACCTGCGACTCGAGAACCTCGGTCGCATGAATGCCGGTGTTGGCCTGCATCGCGTCCGTGGCCACCGCATCGCGCGACAGGGTCGAATGGGACATCTGCGGATAGTCCGGATCGGCGAATCCGCTCGCATGCGCGAACGAGGCCAGCAGCATGGCCGGAGCGGCGGCGATGCAGAGGGTTGCGATACGCAATTTCATGGGTGTCTCCTGGAGTGATGGTCTTTTCACTCTAGGCCGGCCCACTTACGGGCCGGTGATGACTTGCTTAGACCTGTGTGAGAAGGCGCGCCGGGACGCACGCGCCTTCTCATCACGCGTTGCGTACTCAGCCGAACACGCCGGTGGCGGTGCGGCGGCCTTGGTGCCGGGGGATCGGGTCGTGCCGGGACTGCTGCTGTTGCGCTTCACTGGACGCGAGCCCAAATGCCCGTGGTGGCGGTCCGACGCACAGCGGCGCCGCACACACAAACGAAAAAACGGACCCGAGGGTCCGTTCTTCATGGTGCCGATCGGAGCGATCGGATCAGAGGCCGGCTTGGCGGGTGAACGACACGCTGGGCTTCTTGTAGGCCTGCGGCACTTCGTCGCGGTAGAAGGCGCGGCGGTCGAGGCTGGCGAGCGGGTCGTGGGCCTTGGCAACGGCTTCGGCCTGGATGGTCGCGCGGTTCGCGGTCGAGGTGAAGGGTTGCGCACCGGCTGTGGCACCTTCGCCGTATTCGTTGCCGGCGCGTGCGGCGGCAACGGCTTGCGGAGCGACTTCAGCACGCGACACCGACGAGTTCACGGTGTGCACGCCGTCATAGGTTTCTGCTTGCGCACCGGCGGCAGCCAGGAGCGAGAGGGCAGCAGCAGCGAGGATCTTCGAGGCATTCATTTCAATCTCCTTCAAACGGTTGGTTGGTGAGGAGAAGTTTGATCCTGAAGGCCTTCAAAAAACCGCCGCAAAATGAATCGCGGCGTTCACGAGATTGAAACAATCGGGGTTTGCACCGAACCGCAATGCACCCCGATTTGCTACCGCGGCACTAGTGCGAAATCATCCACGGCCGCTTCGACGGTGCGGCCTTGGCGCCATTCGGCGCGGTCACCGTCGCGCTGCGGCGGGACGATCCCGAGCAACAGCCGCAGCCCGCCGGGTGCTTGAAGCGCGCGTAGTCGCGGGAGCTTCCGGGCTCGTGCCGCGCGCGCTCGTTGGTCTCCATCGCACTGCGTGTGCCCGAGGCCATCAACGCGAGCCGCGGTGCGGCCGAAAGTACACGCGGCGAAGCGCATCCGCAGTCGGGGCACGCGGCCGGCTCGTCGCGCTGGCCCGAAGGCCGCAGCGCATCGAAGCCGCCGCACTGCCCGCAGGCGTAGTCGTAGGTCGGCATGTTTTTTTCTTCAGCGCAGGTCGTGCGACAGCGGCATGTCGATGCTGCCGTCGATGAACTTCACCGGACCCGAGGCGTTCGGGTTGATATCGAAGTCGAAGATGCCCGTGGGCAGCCACAGCGTGGCGCACGAGTTCGGCACATCGACCACACCGCTGATGTGGCCTTGCACCGGCGCCGTGCCGAGGATCGAATAGGCCTGTGCGCCCGAGTAGCCGAACTTCTTCAGGTACTCGATGGCGTTCAGGCACGCCTGGCGATAGGCCACGTTCACGTCGAGGTAATGCTGCTTGCCGCTCTCGTCGACCGAGATGCCTTCGAAGATCAGGTAGTCGTTGTATTGCGGCGTGATCGGGCTGGGCTTGAAGATCGGGTTCTTGATGCCGTACTTGGCCATGCCGCCCTTGATGAGCGTCACCTTCATGTGCACCCAGCCCGCCATCTCGATGGCACCGCAGAAGGTGATTTCGCCGTCGCCCTGGCTGAAGTGCAGGTCGCCCACGCTCAGGCCCGCGCCATCGACATACACGGGGAAGAACACCTTGGAGCCGCGCGAGAGGTCCTTGATGTCGCAGTTGCCGCCGTGCTCGCGCGGCGGCACCGTGCGGGCGCCTTCCGCTGCGGCCTTCGCGCGTGCTTCACCGGTCATCTTGCCCATGTGGGCGGTGCCGGCGAACGGCGGATTGGCGAGGCCCGGCACACGGTCCGGATCGGTGGCGATGAGCTTGCCTTCGCGCTCGTTCCACATGTCGAGCATCGGCTTGTCGGGCAGGCAGCCGATGAGGCCGGGGTGGATCAGCCCCGCGAAATTCACGCCCGGGATGTGGCGCGAACTCGTGAACATGCCCTTGAAGTCCCAGATCGATTTCTGCGCTTCAGGGAAGTGATCGGTCAAGAACCCGCCGCCGTTCTTCTTCGAGAAGAAACCGTTGAAGCCCCAGAGGCTGTCCTGCTTGGCGCCGATGTCCAGCAGGTCGACCACCAGCAGGTCGCCGGGCTCGGCGCCCTTCACGCCCACCGGGCCCGAGAGGTAGTGCACCGTGCTCAGGTCGATGTCGCGCACGTCGTCGGCACTGTCGTTGTTCTTGATGAAGCCGCCGGTCCAGTCGAAGGTCTCCAGGATGAAGTCATCGCCCGGATTGACCCAGCAGGCCATCGGAATGTCCGGGTGCCAGCGGTTGTGGATGTTCTCGTTCTCCGTGGGCGATTGGGTCAGGTCGACCTTGATCAGCGTGTCCGTCATTTGCAGTGGCTCCTGGGGTTGTGGTTAGACAGAGAGATAGGCTTTGATGTGATCGACATCGGTCTTGTCGCGCGCGGTCTCGTGCACAAGGCGGCCGCCTTCGATGACGAAGAGCCGGTCGGCCACGTCCATCGCGAAACTCAGCACCTGCTCGGACACGACGATGGTGATGCCGCGCAGCTTGCGGATCTCGTTCAGCGCCTTCGCGATGTCCTTGATGATCGAAGGCTGAATGCCTTCGGTGGGCTCGTCGAGCAGCAGCACCTTGGGGTCGGTGACGAGAGCGCGTGCAATCGCAAGCTGCTGTTGCTGGCCGCCCGAGAGGTTGCCGCCCTTGCGGCTCTTCATGTCCCACAGCACGGGGAACAGCGCGTAGATTTCTTCGGGGATGCGCCGGGTCTTCGAGTTCTCCAGACCGGTCTGGATGTTCTCTTCCACGGTCAGCGTCGGAAAGATCATCCGGCCCTGCGGCACATAGGCGATGCCCTTGGCCACGCGCTTGAAGCTCTCGTCGCGCGACACGTCCTGCCCCGCCACTTCGATGCGCCCGCTCTTGATCGGCAGCACGCCCATCAGGCTCTTGAAGAGCGTGGTCTTGCCCATGCCGTTGCGGCCCATGATGGCGACGGTTTCGTTGGCATGGCCTTCGAACGAGAGGCCGTGCAAGGCCTCGCTCTGGCCGTAGGCGACGTGCAGGTCTTCGACCTTCAGCATGATGGTGCTCATGGTTCAGTGCCCCAGATAAACGTCGATGACCTTCGGGTCCGCCTGCACCTTCTCCATCGGCCCTTCGGCGAGGATCTTTCCCTGGTGCATCACGGTGACCTTGTGCGCGATCTGCTTGACGAAGGCCATGTCGTGCTCGATGACGATCACCGCGCGGTTCTGGCAAATGCGCTTGAGCAGGTCGGCGGTGAGTTCGCGTTCGCGCGCACTCATGCCGGCGATGGGTTCGTCGAGCATCAGCAGCTCAGGCTCTTGCATCAGCAGCATGCCGATCTCCAGCCACTGCTTCTGGCCGTGGCTCAGCAGGCCCGCTTCGGTGCGAAGCTTGTCCGCCAGGCCGATGTCTTCGGCCACCGCCTGCACCTTGGCCTTGACCTCGTCGTCGCACTTGAACGCCAGCGCGCCGAACACCGAGCGGCCTTTCGGAAAGGACACCTCCAGGTTCTGGAACACGCTGAGGTTCTCGTAGATCGACGGCGTCTGGAACTTGCGGCCGATGCCCAGCCGCACGCGCTTGTGCTCGGCCATCTTCGTGAGTTCGGTGTTCTTGAACTTGATGCTGCCGCCGCTCGCGCGCGTCTTGCCGCAGATCAGGTCGAGCAGCGTGGTCTTGCCGGCACCGTTGGGGCCGATGATCACGCGCAGCTCGTTCTTGTCGATGTAGAGCGTCAGGTCGTCGATGGCCTTGAAGCCGTCGAAGGAGACGGTGAGGTCTTCCACGGCGAGCGCGAAGTCGGTGTTGCTCATGAGGGTGTTCCGGGTTCAGGCGCGTTGGCTGCCGACACCTTCGGGCAGGTGGGGTTCGGGCGATACGACGGGTGCCGCGGGCGTCATCGGCATGGCGGGCGGCGGCTGCACCGCGGCCTCGCGCAGCGCCTGGCGGCGGCCCTTCCACCAGGGCTTGATCTTTTCGTCCCACAGGCCCGCCAGGCCCATCGGGAACGCCATCGTCACGCCGATGAAGAGCCCGGCCATCAGGAAGAGCCACAGGTCCGGAAAGCTCTCCGAGAACAGCGTCTTGCCCGCATTCACCAGCAGCGCGCCGTACACCGCGCCCACCAGGCTCATGCGGCCCCCGACCGCGCAGAAGATCACCATCTCGATGGACGGCACGATGCCCACGAAGCTCGGCGACATGAAGCCCACCTGCAGCGCGAACATCGCGCCGCCGATGCCCGAGAGCCCGGCCGCGAGGCAGAAGATGAAGACCTTGAAGTTCGACACGTCGTAGCCCGAGAAGCGCACGCGGTCTTCCTTGTCGCGCATCGCGAGCAGCAGCGTGCCGAGCTTGCTGGTCTGAATGAAGCGGCACAGGAGGATGCTCGCGACCAGCAGGCCGACGCACACGTAGTAGAGGATGTACTTGGCGCCGTCGGTGCGCGTGTCCCAGCCCAGCATCGTCTTCAGGTCGGTCATGCCGTTGACGCCGCCCGTGTAGCCCTGCTGGCCGATGATGAGCACGGTGCAGATCAGCGCCACCGCCTGCGTGATGATCGCGAAGTACACGCCGCCGACGCGACGCTTGAACATCGCGAAGCTCACGAGCCACGCCAGCGCCATCGGCGCGAGCACCACGAGTGCAAGGCTCAGTGGCAGGCTCTTGAACGGCAGCCACAACGCGGGCAGCTCGGTGATCTGGTTCCAGTCCATGAAGTCCGGAATGCCGGGGGTCGACTGGATCTTGGTGGTGATCGGGTCGGAGGCTTCGAGCTTCAAGAACATCGCCATCGCATAGCCGCCGATGCCGAAGAACACGCCCTGCCCCAGGCTCAGCACGCCGCCGTATCCCCACACCATGACGAGCCCCACGGCGACGAAGGCGTAGGTGAGGTACTTGCCCACGAGGTTCAAGCGAAAGATGTCGAGCGAGAGCGGCAGCACGACCGCCAGCAGCAGCACCAGCAGCAGGAGGCTGCCCAACTGGTAGCGCAGGATCGAGGCCTTGATGAAATTCATCGGAACGTTCTCCAGGAAGAAATCGGGTTCATCAACGGCGGACCTTGACGGCGAAGAGCCCTTGCGGCCGCATCATCAGGATCAGCACGATCAGCGAAAGCGTCAGCACCTTGGCCATCGAGCCGGTCATGAAGAACTCCGAGATCGACTGCGTCTGCGCAATGCCGAAGGCCGAGACCACGGTGCCCAGCAGGCTCGCGGCGCCGCCGAAGGTCACGACCAGGAACGCATCGACGATGTAGAGCGAGCCCGAGGTCGGCCCGGTCGAGCCGATGGTGGTAAAGGCCGCTCCCGCCATGCCGGCAATGCCGCATCCGATGGCGAAGGTCAGGCGGTCGGTCTTCTTCGTGTCGATGCCGGTGGCATTGGCCATCGTGCGGTTGGCCACGGTGGCACGCACGCGCAGGCCCCAGCGGCTCTTGTGCAGCGCGATGAGCACGCCGCAGGTGACCAGCCCGGTGAGCGCGAGCACGAAGAGGCCGTTGATCGGAATATCGAGGCCCTCATGGGGCGTCCACGAGCCCATGATCCATTCGGGCAGCGTGGGGCTCACTTCCTTCGGGCCGATGAAGGTGCGGAAAATCTGCTGCAGCCCCAGGCTCACGCCCCAGGTGGCGAGCAGCGTGTCGAGCGGGCGCTTGTAGAGGTGGCGAATCAACACCCACTCCACGATCCAGCCGACGATGAAGGCGAAGACGAAGGCCAGGCCGATGGCGATCGGAAAGTAATACGGCATGAACGCGGGCGCCATCCGCTCCGTGACCTGTGCGGCCAGGTAGATCGAGTAGGCGCCGATGGTCATGAACTCGCCATGCGCCATGTTGATGACGCCCATCTGGCCGAAGATGATCGCCAGGCCCAGGCCCATGAGCAGCAGCACCGCGAAGAGGCTCAGCCCCGCGAAGCCCTGCATGAGGCCGATGTTCATCATGTCCGACAGAGTCATGGCGGAAGTTCCGGAGAGTTGGATTTGCTCCCTCTCCCGCACGCGGGAGAGGGTTGGGGTGAGGGCCGACGGCCTTCTTGCGCTGTTTACTGGTAGCCCTTGGGGAACGGATCGGGCTTGATCAGTTCAGCCGATTCGGCAACCACCTTGAACGTCCCGTCGAGCTGCCCCTGACCGATGCGCGCCTTGCTCCACAAATGGTGGTTCGCATCCAGCTTCACGTAGCCCTCGGGTGCCGTCTTCAGCTCGATGCCCGGCGAACCCGCCACGACCTTGTCGACATCGAAGCTGCCGGCCTTCTCCACAGCCGCCTTCCACAGCCACGGGCCGAGGTAGCCCGCCTGCGTCACGTCGCCGATCACCGCGTCCTTGCCGTACTTGGCCTTGAAGGCGGCCACGAACTTCTTGTTGTTCTCGTTGTCGAGCGACTGGAAGTACTTCATCGACGAATAGAAGCCCGCGAAGTTCTCGCCGCCCACGCCGGTCATCTCGTCCTCGGTCACGGCCAGCGTCAGGAGGAACTGCTTGTCGCCGGTGATGCCCGCGGCCTTCAGCTGCTTGTAGAAGGCCACGTTCGAGCCGCCCACCACGGCAGCGAAGATGCAGTCGGGCTTGGCGACCTTGATCTTGTTGATGAGCGAGTTGAAGTTGGTGTGGCCCAGCGGGTAGTACTCCTCGCCCTTGACCGAACCCTTCTGGAAGTTCTCGATGTGCTTGCGCGCGATCTTCATCGAGGTGCGCGGCCAGATGTAGTCGGAGCCGACGAGGAAGAAGGTCTTGGCCTTCTTCTCCTTCGCGCCCCAGTCCAGGCCCCAGATGATCTGCTGCGTGGCCTCTTGCCCCGTGTAGATCACGTTCTTGCTCTGCTCCAGGCCTTCGTAGAAGGTCGGGTAGTACAGGAGGCCGTTCTCCTTCTCGAACACCGGCAGCACGGCCTTGCGCGAGGCGCTGGTCCAGCAGCCGAAGACGGCCGCGCAGTGGTCGTTGACCAGAAGCTTCTTCGACTTCTCGGCGAAGGTGGGCCAGTCGGAGGCGCCGTCTTCCTTGATGACCTTGATCTTGCGGCCCAGGATGCCGCCCATGGCGTTGATCTGGTCGATGGCCAGTTGCTCGGCCTGGATCGAGCCGGTCTCCGAAATGGCCATGGTGCCGGTGGACGAATGCAGTTGGCCCACCGTGACTTCGGTGTCGGTCACCGCGAGCTTGGTGGTGTTGACCTTGGCGGTGGGGAACTGCGACTGGCCGAAGCTCAGGCCGCTCAGGCCCATCACGGGCAGCGCGGCGGCGCCCTGCAGCAGGCGTCGGCGGCGCAGGGCCATGGCGTCGAGGGCATCGAAGGAGGGATCGGAATCACGCGGCATCAGGAACTCCAGGCAGGTTGAGAAGCAGGTTGGGAAGGGTGAGCCGCGCACCATCGCAGTGCATCGGACGGTGCCCCGAGCACCATGGCTGGTACTTTAGAAATCAGTTCCTCTCCGGCGAATACGTCATTCAACGTAGCGGCGGGAACCCGCCCTGCCCGCAGACTCGCAAGCCGGCCACGGGGGAAGAAGGCACAGGGAGCGCTTCTTGCTGTACCTGCCCATGCCACCGCCGCCGCGAGAACCCGCCATGACATCCGTCTCCGGACAGAAGATCTTTCGCATCCGCCGCGACTACAACGCCTGGGTCGCGAACGAGACGCTGGAGGACTACGCGCTGCGCTACACGCCGCGCAGCTTTCGCAAGTGGTCCGAATTCCGGGTGGCCAACGCGGCGTTCGGCGCCACGTCGTTCCTCGCACTGGAGGCCATCGGGGGCGCCATCGCGCTGAGCTACGGCTTCTCGAACGCGCTGTGGGCGATCCTGGTGGTGGGGCTCATCACCTTTCTCACGGGCCTGCCGATCTCGTACTACGCGGCCCGGCACGGCGTGGACATGGATCTGCTCACCCGCGGCGCGGGCTTCGGCTACCTGGGCTCCACGCTCACCTCGCTGATCTACGCGAGCTTCACCTTCATCTTCTTCGCGCTGGAGGCGGCCATCCTCGCGCTGGCGCTGCAGATGTACCTCGACTGGCCGCTGTGGCTGCTGTACCTCGTGTCGTCGATCGTGATCATTCCGCTGGTGGCGCGCGGCATCACGCTCATCTCGGGGCTGCAGCTTTGGACGCAGCCGATCTGGATCGTTCTCTTCGTCTGCCCCTTCATCGCGGTGATGGTGAAGAAGCCCGAGCTGTATGCCGACTTCACCGGCCTCGTGGGCCGCACCTCCGACAGCAGCGGCTTCGATCCGCTGATGTTCGGCGCGGCCGCCACCGTGGCCTTCTCGCTCGTGGTGCAGATCGGCGAGCAGGTCGACTACCTGCGCTTCCTGCCCGAGAAGACCGCCGCCAACCGCGGCCGCTGGTGGACCGCGGTGCTGGTCGCCGGGCCGGGCTGGATCGTGCCGGGCATGCTGAAGATGATGGGCGGCGCCTTTCTCGCGTTCCTCGCGCTGCAGCACGAGATACCGGCCGCGCATGCAATCGAGCCGACGCAGATGTACCTCACGGGGTTCTCGTACGTGCTGCGCGATCCGGCGTGGATCCTCGGCGTGACGGTGCTCTTCGTTGTCGTCTCGCAGATGAAGATCAACCTCACCAACGCCTATGCGGGGTCGCTTGCGTGGTCGAACTTCTTCGCGCGGCTCACGCACAGCCACCCGGGTCGCGTGGTGTGGCTGGTGTTCAACGTGGCCATCGCGATCCTGTTGATGGCGCTCGGCGTGTTCGCCGCGCTGGAACATGTGCTGGGCTTCTACAGCAACATCGCCATCGCCTGGGTCGGCGCGCTGGTGGCCGACCTCGTCATCAACAAGCCGCTGGGCTGGAGCCCGAAGACCATCGAGTTCAAGCGGGCGCACCTGTACGACATCAACCCCGTGGGCCTCGTCGCGATGCTGGTGGCAGCGGCGCTCGCGATGCTCGCGTACTCGGGCGCGCTCGGCCAATGGGCCAAGGCTTTTTCGCCCTTCATCGCGCTGGCCACGGCCATGGCGGTGTCGCCGCTGCTCGCGTGGAAGACGCGCGGCCGCTACTACCTCGCACGCACCGACATCGACCGCTGGGCGCCCGGCCAGAGCGTGAAGTGTTCGGTGTGCGACAACAGCTTCGAGTCGGAAGACATGGCGCACTGCCCGGCCTACAGCGCGCCGATCTGCTCGCTGTGCTGCACGCTCGAATCGCGCTGCCACGACCGCTGCAAGACCGACTCGCGCGCCGCCGAGCAGATGAGCGGCTGGCTGCAGGCGCTGCTGCCGCCTGCGCTCTCCGCGCGGCTCAACTTCCGCGTCGCGCACTACCTGCTGGTCGCCACCTCGCTGATCGCGCTGCTGGCCACCGTGGTGGGCGTGGTTTATGCGCAGGAGGCCATCGCAGGCACCAGCGATCCGACCTTGTCCACGGCTTTCCTCAAGGTATTCGCGTTGCTCTCGGTCGTGGCAGCGGTGGCCGCATGGTGGGTGGTGCTGGGCAGCGAGAGCCGGCAGATGGCGCAGGAGGAATCGAACCGCCACAACAACCTGCTCGCGCTGGAAATCGAAGCTCACCGCCGCACCGACGCCGCATTGCAGACCGCCAAGGAAGCGGCCGAGGCGGCCAACCAGGCCAAGACGCGCTACGTTGCCGGCATGACGCACGAGCTGCGCACGCCGCTCAACAGCATCCTGGGCTACTCGCAGATCCTGCTCAAGGGCGATGCGGCCGCACCGCCGCGCGAGGCGGTGCAGACCATCCACCGCAGCGGCGAACACATGCTCGGCCTCATCGACGGCCTGCTCGACCTCGCGCGCATCGAGGCCGGCCGTCTTCAACTGGAGCCGGCGCCGCTCGCGCTGCCGGCCTTTCTCGACCAGTTGGTGCACATGGTGCGGCCGCAGGCGGAGAACAAGGGCCTGGCCTTCGTCTTCACGCACGCGGGTCAGTTGCCGGCCTGGGTGCATGCCGATGCCAAGTGGCTGCGGCAGATCCTCATCAACCTGCTGACGAACGCGGTGCGCTTCACCGACAGCGGCACCGTCACGCTGCATGTGGACGCGCGGCGCGAGGTGCTGCGCTTCGATGTGGTCGACACCGGCATCGGCGTCGCACCGCAGGACCACCTGCGCATCTTCGAGCCCTTCGAGCGCGGCGCCGCCGGGCGCCGGCGCGGCGAGCCGGGCACGGGGCTGGGCCTCACGATCACCGCGCTGCTGACCTCGCTGATGGGCGGCGAGCTGGTGCTGGCGCAGACCTCGCCCGCGGGCAGCACCTTCAGCGTGCGCGTGTACCTGCGCGAGGTCGCCGACCCCGGCCCGCAAGCCAGGGGCGGTGCCTTGCGGCAGCCGGTGTCGGGCTACATCGGCGCGCGCCGCACGCTGCTCGTGGTGGACGACCAGCCCGTGCAGCGCCAGATGCTCGCCGGCATGCTGATGCCGCTGGGCTTCGAGGTGCGCGAGGCCGCGAGCGGCACCGAGTGCCTGGACAGCCTGCGCGAAGAGCTGCCTTCGGCGATCCTGCTCGACCTCACGATGGACGACATGGACGGCTGGCAGACCGCCACCTCGGTACGCGCCTCGGGCTTCAAGGACATCCCGATCATCATCGTCTCGGCCAACATGTTCGAGAACCAGACCGAGCGCCTGAACGCCGCGGGCTGCCAGGCCTTCGTCGGCAAGCCGGTGATCGAGTCGGAACTCATCGCCACGCTGGAGCGGCACCTGGGCCTCGAATGGCTGACGGCCAGCGACGCGATACCCCCCGCAAGCGAAGAAGAAAGCGCGTTGCGTCCGCCGCAGCTCGTGCTTTCGGAAGACGACCGCGCCGAGCTGATGCGCCTCGTGCAGATGGGCCACGTCCGCGGCCTGCAGACGGCCCTCGACCGGCTGGCCGCCGCATCGCCCGCCGCGGCCGCCACCTGCACCTGGCTGCGCGGCATGGTCACCCGCTTCGACCTGGACAACCTCCGCAACGCACTGGCAGAAGATGCAGACACTCCCCTTGCCCAGCCATGAATCCGAGCGCCCCGTGGTGCTGGTGGTGGACGACGCCCCCAGCAGCCTGGGCATGCTGTGCGACACGCTGGAGGCCAGCGGCTACACCGTGCTGGTCGCCGCCGACGGCGAGGCCGCGCTGCAGCGGCTCGAGCTGGTGGTGCCCGATGCGATATTGCTAGATGGCCTGATGCCCGGCCTCTCGGGCTTCGAGACCTGCCGGCGCATCAAGGCCAACCCGGCGTGGGCGCACATCCCCGTGCTGTTCATGACGGGCCTTTCGGAAACCTCGCACGTGGTCGAAGGCTTCGAATGCGGCGGCGTCGACTACGTGGTGAAGCCGATCCGCGCGCAGGAGGTTCTGGCGCGGCTGCACACGCACGCGCGCAATGCCCGCATCACCCGCATGGCGCGCGATGCGGTCGATGTGGCCGGCATGGGCGTGGTGTTCGTCGACACGCGCGGGCGCATCGCGTGGCGCTCGCCGCAAGCGGCGCTGTGGCTGCACGCGCTCGAAGATCCGGTGTCGCCGGGGCTGCTGCCGCAGTCGCTCGAAGCGGCGCTCATGGCGGGCGCGGCGATCGTCATCGGCACGGCGACGGGCATGCGCCTGTCGGTGCGCAACCTGGGCGCGGCGGCGCTCGGCGAAACGATGCTGCTGTTCGCGATGCAGCGCGACGGCACCGCTGGCGCTTCGTCGGCGCGGCTGGCCGAAGCGGCGCTCACACCGCGCGAGACCGAGGTGCTGTCGTGGCTCGCCAAGGGCAAGACCAACCGCGATATCGGCGAGATCCTGGGCACCAGTCCGCGCACGGTGAACAAGCACCTGGAGCACATCTTCGAGAAGCTCGGCGTGGAGACGCGCGCGGCGGCCGCGGCGCTCGCGAGCGGGCAGCTCGCCTAGGAGGGGGTGGGTACCTACCCCCGGGTTTTCCGGTCATTGAATGCACCCGTTTTGCTCTGCAGAATGAATGCATCACCGGAGAAAAAAATGCTCTCGAAACTGCGGCCGTTTTCCTCCCCTTCCCTCTCCCCCGAAGATGCCTATCGGCAGAAGTTTCTCGACAACACCGACGAGAACCTCTTCATGGGTTCGTTCGAGAGCTTCGCGGATGCCGAAGCCAATGCGCCGGCTTCCAAGGCCGTGGGCTATGACCACGCCGAGGCGGCCGGCCTCTACAGCCCGCAGATCTATTTCTACGACTACCCGGGCCTGTTCTGGCTGGGACGCTCGATCGATGCGGGCCTCACGCGCGTGTTCGATCTCGGCGGCCACATCGGCATCAAGTACTACGCGTTCCGCCGCGTGCTGAGCTACCCCGACAGCCTGCGCTGGACCGTGTGCGACGTGCCCAGCGTCATCGAGCAAGGCCGCGCCACCGCCGCGCAGCGCGAGGTGAGCGGCCAGCTCGCCTTCACCACCGACTACCGCGACGCCAGCGGCTGCGACGTGCTGTATGCCTCGGGCAGCCTGCAGTACCTACCGGTGCGCATCGACGGCATCCTCTCGTCGCTGGCCGTGAAGCCGCGACGCATCGTGCTGAACACGACGGCCGTGCACCCCGAACGCACGCTCTACACGCTCAACAGCATCGGCGTGGCCGTATGCCCCTACCGCATCGAGCACCACGAGGGGCTGCTCGCGACCCTGACGCAAGCGGGCTACAAGCGGCGCGACGTGTGGCGCAACGAAGGCAAGCCGATCGAGGTGCCCTTTGTGAGCGGCGGCGATCTTCCCTATTACGCGGGGTGCTGTTTCGACCTGGCCTGAGGGGCATCCGGCAAGCGAGGAAGGCAATGCACCTCAGACCGCGAACAGCGAATCCAGGTTCGCGAACGACTTCATCTCGATCGCATTGCCCGAGGGGTCGAGAAAGAACATCGTCGCCTGCTCGCCCGGCTCGCCCTTGAAGCGGATGTAAGGCTCGATCACGAACTTCGTGCTGCGCGCGACGAGCTTGTCGGCCATGGCCTGCCATTTGTCCATCGGCAGGATCGCGCCGAAGTGGCGCACGGGCACATCGTGGCCGTCCACCGCGCTCAGGGCCTTGTGGCCGCACTCGTCGGGCGCGAGGTGCGCCACGATCTGGTGCCCGTAGAAATCGAAATCCACCCACTGCGACGCACTGCGCCCTTCAGGACATCCGAGCAGCTCGCCGTAGAACGCGCGGGCTTCGGCGATGTCGCGAACGGGGAAAGCCAGGTGAAAAGGAATGCGTGTGTCGTGGGTGCTCATGGGATTCGCCGGATTGGTGCTCAGTGGAGGAGGTCGAAATACCCGGACTTTAGGCAACGACCCTCATAGGCGAAAGCGATATATTTCTTCGCTGAGTCCCGATAATTTTGATGAGTCAGACATGATCAACGAACTCCAGACCTTCATCACCGTCTGCCGCCACGGCACCTTTGCGGCAGCGGGCGAACGCATCGGCCTCACGCAATCGGCGGTCAGCAGCCAGATCAAGCGGCTCGAAGAGAGCCTGGGCTTCGCGCTCTTCGACAGGACGGGACGCTCCGCCACCCTGAATGCCGCAGGGGAGACGACGCTGGCGCGCGCCGAGGAAATCTGCGCCCTCTACGCAAAGCTCGGCGACCTGCCCGACGACGCCGCGAACCGCGGGCTGCTGCGCATCGGCGCCATCGCCTCGGCGCAGCCGACGCTGGTGGCGCGTGCGCTCGCCCGGCTGCGGCAAAGCCTGCCGCTGCTGCGGGTGCATGTCTCGCCCGGCGTGTCGATGCGGCTCATGGACGACCTGGATGCCGGCAGCATCGATGCGGCCGTGATCATCCGGCCGCCCTTCGGCCTTCTTCCCGAACTGGCGTGGCAGCCGCTGGTGCAGGAGCCCTACGTGCTGATCGTGCCGGCGGGCATGCCCGCAAGGAAGGATTGGCGCACCCTGCTGCAGGAGCAACCGTTCCTGCGCTACGACCGCGCCTCGTTCGGCGGGCGGATGGTCGAGCGCTTCCTTCGGCGCGAAGGGCTGCAGGTCAGCGACTCCGTCGAGGTGGACGAGATTCCTGCCCTCATCCATCTCGCGGCGAAGGGGCTGGGCGTCGGCCTCGTTCCCTTGGTCGAGGCGCACCTGCCGCTGCCGCCCGGCGTTCGCGCGCTGCCGCTCGGCGAGCACACATTCCATCGCGAAGTCGGCCTGCTCCAGCGCAAGCCGCGAGGCGGGTCGCCGGTGGTCGCGCAGCTGGCGCAGTGCCTGGAGGAAGCAGCGAAAGTGCCCCGGGCGAGAGGGTCTGGAAGGCCCGCCACTCGGTATTAACCATTAATGCGATGAAGGCTGACTGACAGCCCCGGCTTCTACGATGGCAACTGCGGGCAGCACGGCACCGGGCTGCCGCCCTCTTTTTCCAGGAGACATCGTGAAGCCCCTTTCCCCCCTCTTCTCTCTCACCCGCCGCGCCGCGCTTCCACTCGTCGCGGCCCTCGTTCTCGCCGGCTGCGGCACTGTCGGCAACAACAAGCCGGCCACCGACGACATCCACGTCATGACCTCCGGCGGCTTCACCGCGGCCTACAACGACCTGCGTCCCGAGTTCGAGCGCAGCAGCGGACGCTCGGTGAAGACGGCGTACGGCGCCTCGATGGGCAACGCGCAGGACTCGATCCCGAGCCGCCTCGCGCGCAACGAGCCGGCCGACGTGGTGATCCTCGCGCGCCCCGCCCTCGACGACCTCGTCGCCAAGGGCAAGGTGGTGCCGGGCAGCCAGGTCGACCTCGTGCGCTCGGCCATCGGCTTCGCGGTGCGCAAGGGCGCGCCCAAGCCGGACATCAGCACCGTCGATGCGCTCAAGCGCACGCTGATCGCGGCGCCGTCGATCGCCTATTCGGCAAGCGCGAGCGGCACCTACTACGAGACCGAGCTGCTCAAGAAGCTCGGCATCGAAGACCAGGTCAAGCCCAAGAGCAAGCGCATCCTGAGCGAGCGCGTCGGCACCATCGTCGCGCGCGGCGATGCGGCGCTCGGCCTGCAGCAGGTGAGCGAGCTGCTGCCGATCGCCGGCATCGACTACATCGGCCCGCTGCCCGCCGAGGTGCAGCAGAACACCGTGTTCTCGGCCGGCATCGCCACCGCATCGAAGCAGCCCGAGGCGGCGCGGCAGTTGATCCGCTACCTGAACTCGCCGGCCGCCGCGCCCACCATCGCCAAGACCGGCCTGGAGCCGCTTACGGCACGCTGAGCCTGCCGCCCCGGCGGCGCTCGCTCGCTAGCTAGCGCGACTCGATCAGCGCCTTCACCCGCCGCGCGAGCACATCCATCTCGAACGGCTTGGTCATCACATGCATGCCGCGGTCGAGATGGCCGTGGCTCAGCACCGCGTTCTCCGCGTAGCCGGTGATGAACAGCACCTTGAGCCCCGGGCGCGCGGTGCGCGCCGCATCGGCGACCTGCCGGCCGTTCATGCCGCCGGGCAGGCCCACGTCGCTCACCAGCAGGTCGATGCGCTGGCGCGGCGACTGCAGGATGCGCAGCGCGCCCGCGCCGTCGGCGGCCTCCAGCGTGGCGTAGCCGAGGCCCCGCATCACCTCCACGATGATCATGCGCAGCGCGGGCTCGTCGTCCACCACCAGCACCGTGTCACCCTGGTCGGCGCGCGGGGCCAGCGTGGCTTCCACCGGTTCGCTCGCGGCCTCTTCCTGCTCGTCGTGGCGCGGCAGGTAGAGGCTGACCGACGTGCCCTTGCCCAGTTCCGAATAGATGCGCACCTGCCCGCCCGACTGTTTGGCGAAGCCGTAGATCATCGACAGGCCCAGGCCCGTGCCCATGCCGATCGGCTTGGTCGTGAAGAAGGGATCGAAGGCCCGCGCCACCACTTCGGGCGTCATGCCCACGCCGTTGTCGCTGACGGTGAGCGACACGTACTGGCCGGTGGGCATGTCGCGCTCCTGCGCGGTGCGCACATCGACCCAGCGGTTGGCGGTCTCGATCACCAGCTTGCCGCCCTCGGGCATGGCGTCGCGCGCGTTGATGCACAGGTTGAGCAGCGCGTTCTCGAGTTGGCTCGGATCGGCATGCACGTTCCACAGGCCCACCGCCGCGACCACCTCCAGCGAAATCTGCGGGCCGAGCGTGCGGCGCAGCAGCTCTTCCATGTCCGAGACCAGCCGGTTGGCATTCAGCGGCTTGGGCTCCAGCGTCTGCCGCCGCGAGAACGCCAGCAGTCGGTGCGTGAGCGCCGCCGCGCGCTTGACCGCGCCCTGCGCCACGCCGATGTAGCGCTCCATCTCGGCCGGCTTGCCATCGAGCCCGCGCCGGCGCATGAGCTCCAGGCTGCCGCTGATGGCGGCCAACAGGTTGTTGAAGTCGTGCGCGAGCCCGCCGGTGAGCTGGCCCACGGCTTCGAGCTTCTGGCTCTGGCGCAGTTGCTCGCGCGCAGCCTCCAGCTCGGCGGCGCGCTCCTCGACCTGCCGCTCCAGCGACTCGGCAAAGGCCTGCAGTTCGATCTGCGCCTCGCGCCGCGCGATGGCCGAGCGCACCCGGTCGCCGGTCTCGCGCACGAAGTCGAGTTCGTCGCGCGTCCACTCGCGCGCCTGCCCATGGTTGAGGTACAGCAGCCCCACCAGCCCGCCGCGCTCGGTGAGCGGCATATTGACCACCGCGCGCGCGGTGATGGCGTCCAGCGCATCGGCGTTGTCGCGGGTGCGCGGGTCGAGCCGCGCATCGGCGAAGGCCACCGTCACGCCGCGCAGCAGGTCCTCGATGTAGGAGCCGTAGTCGCGAAAGTGCAGCAGCCCCGCGAGACTGGCGACACCGGGCGCGGTCCAGTCGCGGTCGATCGAGATCGTCTCGGCCGCCTTGTCCACCAGGCCGTAGCCCGAGCGGTCCACGCCCAATCGCTGGCCCAGCATGGCCGAGGCCACGTAGGCGATCTCGGCGGGGTCGTCGATGTCGCGGATGCGGTCGCCCAGTTCCATGAGCGCAAGGCGCCGCGACTCCGCCTCGCGGAAAGTCTCGTTGGCCACCTGCAGCTGGAACTCGGCCACGCGCTTGGCGCGCCGGTCGGCCGCCTCCTTCAAGGCGCGTTCCAGCACCACCGGCAGCCGCGCGAGGCGCCCCTTGCTCACATAGTCGGTCGCGCCGCGCTTGAGCAACTCGACCGCGTTGTCCTCGCCGATCACGCCCGACACGAAAACGAAGGGCGTCTCGGGCGCCACCCGCTGCGCGATCGCCAGCGCCTCCGCACCGGAGAAGCCGGGCAGTTCGTAGTCCGACAGGATCAGCGCATGGCTGCGCTCGCCCAGCGCCGCGACGAAGCCGCTCTCGTCGCGCACCACATGCGTCCGCGCCTGCGGCAGCGCGGCGGAAAGGGCCTCGCCCAGGAGTTCGACGTCGAAGCGCGAGTCCTCCAGGATCAGGACGTCGATCGGTACGGGCGCCGCGGCGCCGGCTGCATCCGGGGCGTTCACCGCGTCCGCCATGTTCGCCATGTCCATATCGTCCAGCACGCTCGCGACGCCCGGCCTATTCATGTCGGCGCGTCGCCTTCAAGGAACCGGGCGGCGGCTCGTTGAGCACCGCCCAGAAGACACCCAGCTCGGCGATGGCCGAGACGAACTGGTCGAACGCCACCGGCTTCACCACGTAGGCGTTCACGCCCAGCTCGTAGCTGCGCAGCACGTCCGACTCTTCCTGCGAGGAGGTGAGCATGACCACCGGAATGCTGCGTAGCGCCGCGTCGGCACGCACTGCCTGCAGCACCTCCAGGCCGGTCACCTTGGGCAGCTTCAGGTCCAGCAGGATCACGGCCGGGTTGCCCTCGGAGCGCGCGGCGTGCTCGCCCTCGCGCCGCAGGTAGTCGAGCGCTTGCGCGCCGTCGCGCAGCACGATGACATCGTTCGCGAGCTGGCTGCGCTCCAGCGCGATGAGGGTGAGTTCCAGGTCTCGCTTGTCGTCCTCGACGAGCAGGATCGGCTTAAGCATGTTTTCCTCCGTTGTCTGGCGGCGTGCCCACCGCGTGTTCATTGCCCGGTTCCCGGTTCGGCAGGATGAAGCCGAAGGTCGCGCCCTCGCCCATCGCGCCCTTTGCCCAGACCGTCCCGCCGTGGCGCTCGACGATCCGCTTCACGTTGGCCAGGCCGATGCCCGTGCCTTCGAATTCCTCGGCCTGGTGCAGCCGCTGGAACACGCCGAACAGCTTGTCGACGTACTTCATCTGGAAGCCCACGCCGTTGTCCTCGACCTCCAGCCCGCTGCCCAGGTCGCTGCGGATCGCGCGCACCGCAATGCGCTGCGGATCGCGGGTGCGCGAGTACTTCACCGCATTGGCCAGCAGGTTGCGAACGGCCACCTGCAGCAGCAGCGGATCGGCGTAGAGCGTCGGCAGTCCGGGGTCGATTTGCCACTCGATGCGGCGCGCCGGCTCCAGCCGGGCCAGTTCGCGCACCAGGCCTTCGACCAGCGATTCGGTGTCGACCATGCGCTGCTTCAGCGCGGCGCGGCCCATGCGCGAAAAATCGAGCAGCGCATCGACCATCTGCCCCGCGAAAGCGGCCGCATCCTTGACGTGGCCCAGGTACCGGTGCGCGCGTTCGCTGAGCTGCTTGCCTTCGGTCTGCGCGACGAGGTCGACGTAGCCGGCGATGTGCCGCATCGGCGCGCGCAGGTCGTGCGAGACGGTGTACGAAAAGGCTTCGAGCTCCTTGTTGACACGGCCGAGCTCGGTGGCCACGGCCGCCAGCTCTTCCGCGCGCCGCAGCACCACGCCGATGAGCGCCTGGCGCAGTTCCACCGCAGCGCCCACTTCGGCCGGCGTCCAGGCCGCCGAGCGGCCGCGCACCTCCTCGACCCAGCTGGAGAAGCTGATGCGCGGGTGGATGCGCCCGCTGGCCGCGGCCTTCGGCTTCTTCGGATCGCCGGCCCACTGGATCGTCTGCACGATCTCGGGCCGGAACCACAGGATGAGGTGCCGGTGCACCTGCGAGATCGAGATCGCGAGCACGCCGGCCGCCACCTCGCGGAACTCGTTCGCCGCCGCGAAGTGCGCGGGCAGCTCGCTGCTCTCGTAGACCTCGGTGCCGAGCCCGGCGATCCAGCTCGCCAGCTCCTGCACCTGCGCGCGCGCGGGCACGTCGCCCACGCTCCAGACTTCGTCGTCCAGCACCACGGCCGCGCCGGTGGCGCGTGCCAGCCGCAGCATGAGCGACGACTCCGCCACCAGCCGCTGCAGCGTGGCGTCGCTGTCCGCGAGGTGCGAGACGATCTGCAAAGTGAGTTGGCGCAGCTCCAGCCGCTCGGCCACCGCGACGTTGCTCTCCTTCGACTGGATCTGCAGCGACAGCAGTTGCCCCAGGTGCTCGCACGCCAGGCGGGTGCCGGGGTCCAGAAAGCGCGGCTGGTGGTCGTGGCACGAGATCAGTCCCCACAGCCGCCCGTCGATCACGATCGACACCGACATCGACGCGAGCGTGCCCATGTTGCGCATGTACTCGAGGTGGATGGGCGACACGCTGCGCAACTGGGCCTGCGAGAGGTCGAGGTCGGCCGCGGTGAGCGCCGGATCGGCGGCACGCAGCGGCACCGGCGTGTAGGTGGCGTCGGCGATCAGCCGGAAGTGGTTGACCAGGTACAGCGCACGCGCCTGCTGCGGAATGTCGGAGGCCGGAAAGCGGTGGCCGGTGTAGCTGTCGTAGCCGGGGTCGGCCTCCTCGGCCAGCACCTCGCCATGGCCGGCCGCATCGAAGCGGTAGATCAGGCAGCGGCCGAAGCCGGTCAGGCGCTTCATCTCGGCCGCGGTCAATTGCGTGAGCTGCTCCAGCGTTCCCGCTTCCTGCAGCTTCGGCAGGAAGACGCGCCCGAGCGAGTAGATCGGCGCCTCGTTGCCGGCGGCGGGCAACGCGGCCTCGAACTCGGCGAAGAGATGGCGGTCGCTGCGGTGCGCGGCCACGTCGAGGGTCTCTCCCGCCACGCGCAGCGCGCCGAGCGACACGGGCGTCGCGCCCGGCTCGAGCGCGGGCAGCACCAGTCCGCGAAGGACCTGCTGCGCGGCATCGAGCTGGCCGTCGGGCCAGTTGTCGCTCCAGGCGACGAGGTCGAGGGAATCGGGTTCCAGCACCAGCATCCGGCCGTGCGGCTGGATCGATCCGGGAACGCGGATGGGCTCGAGGTCGCAGGACGACAGGTCGACCTCGGGCGGCCGCAAGGCGTGGGGGGTGGGGGTGGTCGCGTGAGGCTGGGGCACGTTCAATCGGCGCGTGCGGCGGCGCGCTGGGTCCGGGAAAAGAATCTGAAGAAACGGGTGGCGGGGATCATGCCTCGGCGTCCTCTGGGATCTCGTCGGCCGTTTCCTACAAGCCCTGCAATCCGAAGCGGGGCATGAGGCTGCGAAAACCCGCGACCGCGCCGCGCCGGGCCGCGTCGATGGCCGACGGGTCCGCCAGCGCGGCACCGAGCTGGGCGACGAATTCCTTCCATTGCGCCGCGAGCCCGCCGGGCGCATCCACTGGCTGAAAGTACCGCAGCGGATGCGGCGCAAGGCGCGCACCGAGCCGCTTGTGCATCGCCATGCCGCCGAGCTGGGAGCCTTCGAGCACATAGGCCAGGCCCCAGGCGAAGGCAGGATCGCGTACGGATTCCTCGGCCAGCCGGGGGGTCGTGTCCAAACCGTCTCCTTGCTCGCTGGTGTTCGATGCCCCGAGATCGTCGAGATCGAGCGCCAACGCAGCAAGCCGCCGGTCGGTTCGCCGGGCGATGCGTTCGAGGCCCGGCACGCCGGAAGCTGCGAGCGCGTCGCGCACCGCCTGCAACCAGGGCCGAAGGGCGCGCAGGTGCCCTGCATAGTCGGCCAGCGATGCATCGTCCCGCGCGATCGGCAGGCGGCTGTCCAGCGCCTCGTGCAGCGCGTGGGTGGCGGTGCGCAGCGGGCGAAGGACGTCGGCGATATCGGGCGGGTTGGTCGTCATGAAGCAGGCGAAACGGCAAGTCGGAGGGACCGAGGCGGGTGCTCGATCCGGGGTAGACCGAGCCTACGCAAATGCCGCGCGGCGCCGGTGGGCGCGCTTCCCTTTCTCCAGTAGGAAATCCGGCCGGCCCCCACGTAAACTGGCCGCCGCCTCTGCCTCGCCCTCCTCTTTTTTCATCCGACTTTTCCTGGAAGAACGCACGCCATGACCCAGCCCCAGCCTTCCCCCGCCCTCGTCTCCGCCTTCGCGCCCAGCGGCACGCTGCGCGCGTCCATCAACCTCGGCAATCCGATCCTTGCCAACAAGGACGCCGCGAGCGGCGAGCCGGTGGGCGTATCGATCGATCTCGCACGCGAGTTCGCACGGCGGCTCGGCGTGAGTGTCGAACTCGTGGTGTTCGAGAAGGCCGCGGCCTCGGTCGATGCGGTGAAGAACGAGAAGGCCGACATCGGCTTCTTCGCCGTCGATCCGGCGCGCAGCGAAGGCCTGCGCTTCACCGCGCCCTATGTGCTGATCGAGGGCAGCTACCTCGTGCCCGAATTTTCCGCGCTGACCGACAACGCCCAGGTCGATGCGCCGGGCCACCGCATCTCGGTCGGCTCGGGCAGCGCCTACGACCTGTTCCTCACGCGCGAAATCAAGCAGGCCGAGATCGTGCGGCTGCAAGGCGCCGGGCCCGCACTGGCGGCGCTGCGCGCGGGCGAAGTCGAAGTGGCGGCCGGCATTCGCCAACTGCTCGAAGGTGAAGCGGCGCGCGCGCCTGGCGTGCGTGTGCTGCCGGGGCGCTTCATGGTGATCCAGCAAGCCATGGGCACGCCGGCGAGCCGCGGCGCCGAGGCGCAGGCGCTGCTTGCGGCGTTTGTCGAAGAAATGAAGGCGAGCGGGTTTGTGGCCGATGCGCTCAAGCGCCACCGGATCGAAGGGGCGATCGTCGCGCCTTGATTTGCGGGCGACTGTCTGTGTTCAGCGGTCGCCTTCAGGCGGGTGCACAGGCCACCGGGTACTCCCCTCCGCGAATGTCCCCCGGCTTCGCCTCCTCCTTGATTTCGCTGCGGGGAGCACCCGATGCCCTGCGCACTTGGACGCGCTGCTGGTGTATCGATGATCAACGACTGCACTGAAAAACGAGCGCGCCGATGGGGTGCCTTGCGCAGCGAAATAAAGGAGGAGCGAAGCGGGGGACATTCGCGGAGCAAGGTACCCCGTCGGCGTGATCGCCGCCCTGAACTGAACCGACCCAAACGAACGACCCGCAAGCCGTCAGAGCTTGTACGCTTCCACCGGCCCCTGCGAATAGAACAGGAAGTACCCGGTCTCCGTCTTGAAGCTGTTCTTCTGCCACCCCGGCGGCACCTTGAAGATCGCGAGCTGGTCGCTCGACACGCCCACGAACTTCGTGTTCTCGCTGTCGGTGGTGATCCTGGTCCAGCGCTCGCGCGTCACAGGCTGCATCTGCATCTTGGGTTCGCTCCACTCGGGCGTGCGCACCTTGTCGCGCATGATGTAGCGGTCGCCCTGGCGCTCGATCTTCACGACTTCCTTGAGCGCGCCGTTCTTCTTGATGGCGTAGACGCCGACCAGTTCGGCTTCGGGTCCGCCGCCCGCGCCGCAGCCGGCCAGCAGCGAGACGCAGGCGCCCGCCACGATGTACTTGAACAGGTTTTTCATGATGGTCATGGTGTGAGGCATGAGCCGCCGGACGCACCCGAAAAGGTGCGCCCGGCGGACTTCACGCGTGGGTCAGATGTGAATCACGAGGCTCGGTCAGCGCTTGTCGTTCTCGCGCAGCTTCAGGCTGCCCTGGAAGCGCAGTGCGTGCGGGTACTCTTCCTTCTCGCCCGCATCCACCGCCGCCATCTTCTGCTGGCTCAGGTCCGTCTTGGCGAGCAGCGGCGCCGGCAGGTTCAGCACGCCCTTGATCTGGTCGTACTGCGTCTGCGTGATGCGGCCCACTTCCTTCAGGCGGAACGCGTCGCGCTCGATGTTCAGCAAGAGCGGCTTGTTGGCCGCGAAGTTCTGCACCTTGGCCAAGAGGTCGCTCCACGACTGCGCGCTGTAGTTGCTCACGTAGTAGTCCTGTCCGGTCGGCCCGGCCAGCACCGCCGTGCAACCCTGCAGCTCCAGCTGCACCGCGTTGTTGGACATCACGAAGGTCTTGCGCTGCTCCATCGAATTGCCATACGCCAGCGTGACGGGAATGGTCCACGTCGAGGCCGGGAACTGGTTCTGGTTGGGGAACGACTCCTGGCTGATGTTCACGTAGGTGCGGTCGCCGGCACATTGCGCGTCCACGGTCAGGAGCGGAATCCCCGTCTGGCGGATGAGGCTGTCGCCGATGTCGCTCACCTTCTTGTCGGTGACCTTCTCCAGCGAACTCCAGAGGCGCGACGGCGTGACGTTGCCGTACGCGTAGTCCTTCAGGTAGATCTGCAGGCCCTTCTGCATCGCCTCTTCGCCGATGTAGTTCTGGATCGTCTCCAGCACATGGCTGCCCTTGTTGTAGACGAAGATCGACGGGCTGATGAAGCCGAACGAACCCGCGTCGTTCAGGTTGCGCTGCACCGGCACGGCCGTGTTCTTCAGGTCGGCCACGATCACGTTGTGCTTGTCCAGCACGTAGTCCGAGAAGCTGTAGTACTCGGGGTGGAACTTGATGGTGGTGCGCCTTTCGAACCAGCGCGCGAACGATTCGTTGAGCCACACGTTGTCCCACCAGTCGAGCGTGACCAGGTCACCGAACCACTGGTGCGCGATCTCGTGCGTCACCACCGTCACCGAGTACAGCGTGGGCTTGTCGCCCGGCTTGGTCAGCACCGAATCGGCGAACTCGAAGATCGAGCCCCAGTTCTCCATGCCGCCGAAGCCGGTGTTGGGTTTGTTGTCGTAGCTGTCGTTGGCAGCGACGGTGTCGAACTTCTTGAAGGGCAGCGGGATGCCGGTGTACTTGTAGTAGTAGTCCATCGACACCTTCGTCCACTCCATCGCGAACTTGGCCCAGTCCGAGCGGCCCGGCGGCGTGAACCAGCGCAGCGGCATGTCGCTGCCATCGAGCGGGTTCTTGAAGGTGTCGGCCAGGATGTCGAACTTGCCGCCGCCGAAGAAGGTGAGATACATCGGCATCGACGGCGTCTTCTCGAACGACACCTGCTGGTAGCCGTCGGGCAGCTTCACCGCCGACTTCTGCGCACCGTTCGAGACCGTCTTCCAGTCGCCCGGCACTTCGGCCGAAATCTCGAAGGTGTGGCGGAAGGCCGGCTCGTCCCAGCCCGGGAACCACTGCCGCGCGTAGTTGGTTTCGCCCTGCGTCACGATGGCATCGCTGCTCACGCCTTCGGGTGTCGAGAGGCCCACCTTGAAGATGCCGGTGGCGGCCGAGCAGAACGGGTTGCGCGCCATCTCCGCGGGCGGGCAGTACTCCGCATCGGAGAACTGGATCTTGCCGTCCCACTCCATGTGCAGCAGGTACTTGCCCTTGGCGATCTGGCCGTCGTTCAAACGCAGCTGCACGAAGTCTCCGAGCGTCTGCGGCGTCGGGATCAGCGGGATCGCCTCACCCGGGTTCGACACCTTGCGCAGCGTGGTGCGGCCCTTGGCGAAGTTGAGGTTGTGTGCAGCGACCACGATCGCATCGACGGGCTTGAGCACTTCGATCTCCACGTCGCCGCGGCCCACGAAAGTCTTGAGCGCCGCATCGGGCCGGAACCACAGCTTGTAGTTGCTCGGCCAGACGGTGTCGGGCAATTCCATCGGCTTGGCGGACTTGTCGACCGCGGACACGGCAGCCGGTGCCGGCACGCCGTCGTCCGGTGTCTTGCCTGTGCTGTCGGATGCCGGGCCGGAGGTGATCGGGCCCGACAGGCCGACACCCGAACCGCCACCGAACGAAGGGCTACTGTCTCCGCCGCCGCCGCAAGCCGTGAGAACGGCAAGGGTCACTGCGGTGATGGCAAGATGATTCACGAGGGAGTAGTTGAGTTTTTTCATGATCGCCTTTTGGTAAGGACATTTGCGCTGTCCTTGCATGCATCGGCGGGTAGCCGGTGATGCGCGGAGACGCGCGGTGATGGAAGAACGACTGACGCTGCGAACAGGCAGCACCGCACCCTCCCGGCGAACGAGACGTTCGTCAGGACAAGACGGAACCACCGGAATTTCTTAAGTCGATGTGCTGCGTAAAAACGAATGCACGTGCGACACCAAGCCACGCTGCAAGCTATGCAGGCGGCCCGAGGATGCGGGGGGTGATGGCTTCCATTCCCGTCGGATCGCGGGTGGATGGGATGCGGGGGGAGCGGGCCTCGAGGCGGCTGTGTGCCTTAGCGCCCGCGCCTCGGCGCGGCTCGTTCATGCGCAGCAGGAACGACACGCGTTGTGGTGCTCGTCAGGATCAGAATTCTTGCGGCTCTTGTCGTTGATATCACGCGCATTCCCTCGTCCATTGAATGCGCTCAGTTGTAGCTGATCGAATGCGACAGCTCAACGACTCGCGGAACTTTTCGCTCTCAAAATGTTCGCGCGCGCTAGGACGAATGGAGTCACCGCATTCAATGCGTGTCGTGCAATACGAAGTTGGTTTCGCAGATTCGGCACATGCGCGGCGCGCGTACGAAAACTCGTAGCCATCGAGTGTGACGATGCAGCCACACTCCCTGCCTCAAGGCGATACAGGCGCTACAAAACCTGTGAATGCGCAGCGCTCGAAGCCACGCGCGTGCGTTCGCGCAACCACAGCACGAAGCCGCAGCCGAACACGATGACCTGCGTACCTATCAGCAGCGCGAAACCTGCGAAGAAGCCCGATGCGGATGCGGCCGACGCAGTGGCTGCGCCCGATGCCGACGAGCCGTGCGACACCGCGCTGATCACGCCGCCCATCAACGCCGGCATGAAGCCCGCCACGAGGCTCCCTGCCCCGTTGGTCACGCCGAAGGCGCTCGCGGTGTGCTCGGGGCGCGAGCAATATTGAATGGTGCTCGGGATCGCCGGGCTCTGCAGTCCCCAGAAGAAGTTAGCCGCAATGAGGCAGCACGCCGCAGCGTACGGATCGTGCGCGTTGATGGCCATCAGCACCGACAGCGCCACGCCCACGCTCGCACCCATGAAGATGAAGGGTACGTGCTCGCGTTCGATCTTGTCGATGACGACACCGCTCACCAGCACGGCGAGCACCGTCGCGTACTGCGGCAACGAAGCGAGCCAGCCCATCTCGCGCAGCGAGAAGCCGCGCGCTTCGTGCAGGTAGGTCGGCAACCAGTTGCTGCTGCCCCAGAGATAAGCCAGCGCTGCCGATGTGAGCAAGGTGATGAGGAACAGGTGCCGCGTGTGCAGCGCGCCCTTCACGATCGCACCCACGCGCGCCATCGCCTCGCGGAGCGACGAAGGCCGCGCAGCGTCTTCCTTGCCGGGCGGCATGCGCACGAAGGCCAGTACCAGCGGAATGCCGAGCGCGATGTTCATGATGCCCAGCACATGGAACGAGGTGTCCCACTGGAACTGCGCGAGCAGGTAGCCCACCAGCGGATAGCCGACAGCCAGCCCGATGCCCGTGCCCATGTTCACCAACGCGTTGGGCTTGCCGTTCTCGTGGCTCTGGAAGTGCGCCTTGATGTACGACGAAGCAAGCGAGAACAGCGGCCCCTCCGACACGCCCAGCAGCACGCGCGAAGCCAGCAGCAGGCCGTAGCTGTTGAACATCGGCGAGGCCCATGTCACCACGCCCCACAGGATCAATCCGTAGATCAGGCTGCGCCGCACCCCGAACAGCGCCGAGCAGAACGGCGTGAGCACGAAGGCCGAGACGCCATAGCCGAGCATGAACGCCGTCGCCAGCAGGCCCTGGCTCACGCGGTCGTTAGCCGCGAGGCCCACGTGGTCGAGGAACGCGGCGTCGGTGATCAGCACCGCGATGTTGATGCGGTCCACGTACGAGATCGCGACGATGGCGAACAGGGTGGCGACGCCGTACCAACGAAGGTGTTTGCTCTGCATGGGTGTGTGTTCGTGTTTGCTGCGACGGTGCGTGCGCCTAGAACATGTGGCGCATGCCGAACTCGGTGCCGCTGGACGCTCGGTTCGGCGCGGTGATCGCGCCCGAGAGCGCCTGCGTGGCGCCGTTTCTGTTGCTGATGCGCGCGATGGTCGCGTAAAGCGCGGTGCGCTTGGAGAGGTTGTGCACGTAGCCGATGGCCAGCTTCGACGAGGTCGGCTTCAGTGCGGCGCCCGCTGGCTCCAGTCGGTAGCGCGCGTACGAGGCCTTGATCTCGCCGACGCCGATGGGCAGCTGGAAGCCGATGAGCGCGCCCTTCGCGTCGGTCGTGCCCTTCGACTCGGTGTACAGCTCGCTCGTGAGCTTCAGGTTCATGAGCGACTGACCGAAGGTGTAGGCCGCGCCGAGATTGGTCACGCGCAGGTCGCCGCTGGCATAGCGCGTCTTGCCGGTGGCCAGCGCGATGTTGAGGCCGCCGTTCTGGTAGCCGAAGCGCAGGCCCGTGTGATTGCCATCGCGCTTGTTCGGCACCCGCGTGCCCGGCAGCACCGAGTTCGAATCGTTCTCGCCCATCGCGTACATCACCTGCCCGTAGAAGCCGCCGAGCGAGGCCGGCAGCAGGTAGCCGATGCTGTTCGATGCGCGCGTGCCCGTCGGCGCGACGAGGCCGCCGAGACCCGAGAAATAGATCTGGTTGGCACCGATGCCGCCGCCCGTGCCGAAGGGATCGAAGATGGCGGTGTTCCAGAACGCGGGCACGTAGTCGCGGCCCAGGCGCACTTCGCCGAACGAGCCGGCAAGGCTCACGGTCGAGCGGCGGTTGAAGCTCAGCACGCCCGCGGTGCCGTTGCCGCTGGCCTGGTTGTTCGAGTTCGAGGGAAAGCCCAGCGCGCTGTCGTTCTGCAGGCCCATCTCGAGCCAGAAGTTGGCCGAGTAGCCGCCGCCCAGGTCTTCGGTGCCGCGAAAGCCGAGGCGGCTGAACATGTTGCCGCTGTTGGAAAGCTGCGTCTTGTGGGCCGATCCGTTGCCGCTGCCGCGCGTGTAGGTGACGGCCGCGTCGACCACGCCGAAGAGCGTGAGGGAAGATTGGGCCAGCGCTCCGCCAGCCGTGCTGGCCGCAGCCAGCGCGATCAAGTAGTTTTTCAATGGATGTCTCGGTTGGTTTTTCTCAGATGTCCAGCACCAGCCGCTCGCCCTTGCAGCGAGAGACGCAGATCATCATGGTCTTGTTGGACGCACGTTCGATCTTGGTGAGGATGCCGTCGTGGTGCTCGACTTCGCCTTCGAGCACCGCTGTTTCGCAGGCGCCGCACACGCCTTCCTTGCAACTGTGGTCGGGGTTGAGCCCGGCATCGATGAGACTGTCGAGGATCGACTTGCCCGCCGGCACTTCCACGCTCTTGCCGCTCTTCGCGCACTGCACCACGCAGCCTTGCGTGGCGCTCGGCGCTTCCACATGCACCGCTGCGAAACGCTCGATGTGCGCGTTGGCATAGCCCAGTTGTTCGCAGCTCTTCTCGAACGCATCGAGCATCGGCGTCGGGCCGCAGCAGTAGTAGTGGCTGGTGCCGCCCTTGCCCGCCAGCAGCTTCGCGAGGTCGGGCGGTGCGCCCTTCTCGTCGTCGAAGTGCCAGGTGAGCGGGATCGCCTTCTCTGTCGCGAGCGCCTCGATGGACTCGCAGAACGCGGACTCCTTGCGGGTGCGTGCGCAGTACAGCAGTTCCACCGGCTGGCCGATGGCCGCGAGCCGCTGCAGCATGCACCAGATGGGCGTCACGCCGATGCCGCCGGCCACGAGCACCGAGCGCTCGGCGTCCTCTTGCAGCTTGAAGTTGTTGCGCGGCGCCGAGATCGGCAGCGTCATGCCCACGCGCAGCTGCTGGTGCACATAGCGCGAGCCGCCGCGGCTCTTGCGGTCGTTGAGCACGCCGACCACGTAGCGCTGACGGTCGCTGGCCGGATTGCACAGCGAGTAGCTGCGCACCAGCCCGTTGGGCAGATGCAGGTCGATGTGGGAGCCGGCTTCGAAGGCCGGGAAGTCCACGGCGGGCGTGGCAGGCCGGAACTCGACACTGACGATGCCGTCAGCCTCGTAGCGCATCGTGTGCACGAGGGCGTTCAGCGTAGGAGAAGACATGGGCGTGCTCGCTTCCCGGTCAGGCCGTCGCGGCTTCGGTGGCTTCGGCCAACTGCGCTACCGCGAGGTTGCGCATGTGGCGGCGGAGGCGAACGATGCCCAGGTCGTGCTGGTACAGGTTCTCGTGCTGGTTGGCGTCGGGCTCCATCTCCTCCAGCATCACGCGGTCCTGCTCCAGCACATGCCAGTGGCGCGCCTCCAGGCGGTTCTTGTAAAGGAAGCGCCAGGTGTCGCGCTCCCAGCCCTTCGCGAGCTTGCGCACGCGCCAGAAGAAGGTGGCCGTCATGCCATCGGCCATCGGCGAGAACGCGCCGATGATGATGAAGTTGCCGCCGGGGCCGCCGGTCTTCGGGTACGGAATTTCCAGCCGCATCCAGTGGATGCCGGTGTCGGCCCATTCGGTCCAGTCGAAGTTGACGTTGCGCTGGCCTTCCTTCTCGAACACGAAGCCGATGTCGGTCTGGCGGATGCCGAACTTGGCCGACGAATCGCCCTCGGCCATCGAATGCGACTGCTTGTGCAGGTAGGTGCCGTGCATCGGGTCCATCACGTTGTCGAGCACGTAGCGGTAGTCGCCCTTCCATTCGGTGTAGCAGAGGAAGCTGCTGTACTCGGCCTCGTCGGTGAGCTGCTCCGGCAGCACCAGTGACGGCGGAATATCGACCGGCTCCTTCGAGTTGTAGAGAAACACGGCACCGGCACGCTCCTGCACATGGAAGTGGCGCGTGGCCTGCGAGCCCTCGAGCTTGCAACCCGGGCTGCCGGGCACGCGCGTGACGACGCCGTCATGGCGCACCTCGACGCCGTGGTACGGGCACGAAAGGCGGTCGCCCAGGATCACGCCCTGCGACAGCGGCGCGCCGCGGTGCGGGCAGCGGTCTTCCAGCGCATGCAGCACGCCTTCGCCGTCGCGCCACAGGGCAATCTTGCGGCCGAGGCGGCGCAGGGAGATGGGGTTCTCCTTGATGAAGTGCGAGGGGCAGATCGGGTACCAGAGATCTTTCAGGCCGATCTCGAGCAGATCGCCGACCGGGTCGGCGGAAACGGGAGTGATGGCGATGGTCATGGGGGTTCCTCTCAGGCGGCCAAGGCGGCCATTTCCTTGCGGTACAGCGCTTCGGTCCAGGGCTGGCCGCCGGGTGTGGCGAGGCCGCTGTCGTTCAGGCGCTGCACGAGGCCGCCGAGGTCGTGGATGCCATCGGCAAAGGCGCGTTCGATCACGTCGCCCAGCAGGTCTTCGTAAGTGGTCGCGGGGCGCTGGCGCGCCTGGTGCGGTTGGAGATAGCGGTCTTGTTGCATCGTGGGCCTCCGGGGGTGAGGTGAAATGAAATCAGGCGGTGGCTGCGGTGGGCTCGCCCAGCGGCACGGCCCAGGCGTCGTAGCCGTAGACCCAGTCCGCATTGCCGCCTTCGCGCAGCCAGTTGTTGCCGCGCGAGCCGAGTTGCACCTGGCTGGCGCGCGCTATGCGGGCTTTCTCGTAGCTCTTCAGCGCCTCGGCCGCATCGGACATCGACACGCCTTCGAGGTGGCGCGACAGCACCACGGCGTCTTCGATCGCCATGCCCGCGCCCTGCGCCATGAACGGCAGCATCGGGTGCGCCGCGTCGCCCAGCAGCGCCATGCGGCCCTCGGCCCATGCGGGCATCGGGTCGCGCTCGTACAGCGCGGTCTTGAGCACCGTGTCGCAGGCATCGAGCAAGGCGCGCGCTTCAGGGTGGTAGGCCACGTACTGTTCGCGCAGCTCGTCGACGCTGCCGGGCGCGGTCCACGATTCGAGATGCCAGGTGTCCTGCGGTGTGGTCGCGAAGATGAAGATGTCCTTGCCGCGGTTCAGCGGGAAGGTGACGATCTGGCTCTGCGGATTCGGGCCCCACCACTTGGTGAACGCGCCGAGGTTCGGCACGCCGGCCACGCGCTCGGCGGGCACGACGGCGCGGTAGGCGACGATGCCGGTGAAGCGCGGGCTCTCGGCACCGAACATCGCGGTGCGCACGCACGAGTGGATGCCGTCTGCGCCGAGCAGCACCCCGACGCGGGCGCTGGTGCCGTCGGTGAACGAGAGGGTCACGCCCGCTTCGTCCGCGGCGATCTTCTCGGCGCGCTTGCCGAGGGCGACGCGCTCGGCCGGGAACATGTCGGCCAGTGCGGCCAGCAGGTCGGCGCGGTGGATGGTGAGCTGCGGTGCGCCATAACGTTCTTCCGCCGAGTCGGCCATCTCCAGCCGCGAGGTTTCTTCGCCGGTGTCGTAGGTTCGGCTGATGCGGTGCGACGGGCGCGCCGCCGTCACGCGGGCTGCTTCACCAACGCCCAGCCCGTCGAGCGCGCGCACCGCGTTGGGCGTGAGGTTGATGTCCGCACCTACGCGGGCGAATTGCTTCGCCTGCTCGAACACGACCACGTCGTGCCCCGCGCGCCGCAGCGCGATGGCAGCCACCAGGCCGCCGATGCCGGCACCGACGATGCCGATGGTGGATTCGCTTGTCTTCATGATGTCTCTGCCTGGTTCTTGCTTGCGGCTCACTCGGCCACGATGTTGCGGGCCTTGATGATTCGGGCCCACACGGCTGTTTCTTCGCGGATGTGCGCAGCGAATTCGGAGGGCTTCATCGCCGCATCCGTCATGCCCTGCACCTTCAGGCGCTCGCGCACATCGGGTTGGGCGAGCATCTCAGCGGCATCTTTCGCGAGCTGCTCGACCACGGCGGGCGGCGTGCCCTTGGGTGCCAGCAATCCGTACCACGAAGTCACGGTCACGCCCTGGATGCCCTGCTCCGCCAGCGTCGGAATGTCAGGCGCCGCCGCGCTGCGCTTGGCCTCGGTCACGCCCAGCGCGATGAGCTTGCCGTTCTTGATGAAGGGCATGGTCGCGGGCAGGTTGCTGAACATCAGCGGCACCGAGCCGCCGAGCACGTCGTTGAGCGCAGGCGCCGTGCCCTTGTAGGGCACGTGCAGCAGGTCGATGCCGGCCTGCTGCTTGAAGAGTTCGCCCGCCAGGTGCAGGCCGCTGCCCACGCCGGGCGACGCATACGACAGCGTGTTGGGCTTGGCCTTGGCCATCGCGACCAGTTCCTTCGCGCTCTTGATGCCCGACGACGGCGCGGCCACCAGCACGTTGGGTGCCTTCGCGAGCATGGTGACGGACACGAAGTCTTTCTCGATATCGAACGGGAAGTTCGGCATCAGCGTCGGGTTGATCGTGAGGTTGCCGGCCGGCACCACGAGCAGCGTGTGGCCGTCGCCCTTCGCACGCTTGACCTTGTCGATGCCGATGTTGCCGGCCGCGCCCACGAGGTTCTCGACCACGGCCGCCTGGCCGTAGCGCTTGGCAAGGCCGTCGGAGAGCACGCGCGCCAACGTATCGACCGGCCCGCCGGGCGGGAACGGCGAGACGATGGTGAAGCGCTCGCTGGAGAGCTGCTTCTGTGCATCGCCCTGCGCATGCACCGGCATGACGACAGCGGCCAATGCGGCGAACAGAAGGGAGATGGAAAAACGTCGTGGCATGGTGATGATCGAGTCAGTCATTTCTTCTCGGTGAGAAAGGCGCCCTTCGGGCCTTCCGCGTTCTTCTGGCGGCGCGTGTGGCCATCGAGGCCGCCATCGACCGCCCACTCGGCGAACACTGTCGGGCCGGGCTCGAACTCGCGCGGCTGCCAATCGGCGGTGAGCTGGTCTTCATCGGCGTAGTACTCGATGAGTCCGCCGGCCGGGTTCTTGAAGTACCAGAAGTAGGCCGACGACACCGGATGCCGCCCCGGGCCGAGCTGCGTTTCCCAGCCGCGGCGCGAGAAATGCAGGCCACCGCCGAACACTTCGTGGATGTCGCGCACGGTGAAGGCCACGTGGTTCAGGCCGCGCTTGCCCGAGGGAATCTGCAGCAGGAACAGGTCGTGGTGGCCGCCCTCGGCCGCGCAGCGCATGAAGGCGCCGCGGTTCGGGTAGCTGTCGGACGAGACGAAGCCGAAGCGGTCTGCATAGAACGCGCTGGTGCTCACCACATCGCTCACGAAGAACACGACATGGCCGACTTCGATGGGCGTCGCGCGCTCGTAGATCGGCGCGGGCTGGTTCACGCGCAGCTTGGCGTTCCAGGTGTTCATCGCGCCGCAGTCGACTTCGACCGCGCGCTTGCGGCTGACCTGCAGGCGCACGGCGAGGCCGTTGGGGTCGATGCAGCCGATGCGGCGTGCGCCATCGACGGTGGCGTCGAAGAACGCCGGGTCTTTCGAGATGGCGGCGGCGTAGCGGTCGAGGTCCGCGTCGCTTTCGACGCCCCACACCACTTCGCGCAGCGTCGGCCCCTCTTCCATCGCGGGCGGCAAGCTCGCCTTGTCCAACGCCGCAACGACAACCTTGCAACCGTTGAGGCACTCGAAGACGAGTTCGTCGGCCGCTTCCGACTTCAGTGCGAGGCCCCAGTCCTCGAAGAACTGGCGGCAGGTGGGCAGGTCGTCCGCCCCGTAGGTGATCTGGTCGATGCCTAGAACGCTCATGGCCGTGTCCTCTTCAGTTCGCCCATGGGAGCGGTTGGTCGTTGGTGCCCCAGTACATGCTTTTTTGCTCCATGTACTGGAAGATGCCCTCGCGGCCCTTCTCGCGGCCGAGGCCGCTGTCGCGCCAGCCGCCGAACGGCGTCGAGACCGAGAACTGCTTGTAGGTGTTGACCCAGACCGTGCCGGCCTGCACCGCGCGGCCGAGCTTCCAGGCGCGCTTGAAGTCGCGGCTCCACACGCCCGCGGCCAGTGCGTAGACGCTGTCGTTGGCCTGTTCGATCAGTGATTCCTCGTCGTCGAAGGGCATCGCGACCAGCACCGGGCCGAAGATCTCTTCCTGGCTGATGCGGGCGCTGTTGTCCAGGCCTTCGATGATGGTCGGCTTGTAGAAGTAGCCGTTGTCGTAGCCGGCGCCATGCGGGCGCACGCCGCCCGTGCGGATGCGGCCGCCTTCGGACACGCCGAGATCCACATAGCGCTCGATGCCCTCGCGGTGCTTGGCTGTGATGAGCGGGCCCATCTGCGTCTGCTCCGAGGCCGGATCGCCCACGCGCAGCGCGTTGGCGCCTTCGGCCAGCCGCGTCAGGAACTCGTCGTAGATGCTGCGCGCGACAAAAAGGCGCGAGCCCGCGATGCACGACTCGCCCGACGAACTGAAGATGCCGTAGAGCACGCCGTTCACCGCGTGGTCGAGGTCCGCATCGTCGAGCACCATGGTGGGCGACTTGCCGCCCAGCTCCAGCGACACCGGCATCATCTTGTCGGCCGCGATGTGGGCGATGTGCTTGCCGGTCGTGGTGCCGCCGGTGAACGACACACGCTTGACCAGCGGATGCTTGGTGATCGCGTCGCCGATGACCGAGCCCCTTCCCGGCAGCACGCTCACGATGCCCTTCGGCACGCCGGCCGCTTCGCAGATGCGCGCCAATTCCAGCGCCATCAGCGGCGTGACTTCGGCGGGCTTCACGACCACCGCGTTGCCGGCGGCGAGCGCCGGCGCGAGCTTCTGCGCTTCGCTCGCGATGGGCGAGTTCCACGGCGTGATGGCGGCGACCACGCCCATGGGCTCGTGCACGCTCATCGTGACGAAGGCACCGCGCGACGGGGTGATGGTCTCTTCGAGCGTCTCCAATGCGGCCGCGAAGAACTGGAAGGTGCCCGCGGCACTCGCCACGAGGTTGCGGGTTTCATTGATCGGCTTGCCGTTGTCCAGGCGCTGCTTCTGCGCCAGCGATTCGCTCTCTTCGCGGATCAATTGCGCCACGCGGTGCAGCACCGCGGCGCGCTCGTGCGGCAGGCGCTGCGCCCAGCCGCTGGTGCGGAAGGCATGGTCGGCGCGGACGATGGCCTCCTCCACGTCGGCGAGGCTCGCGGCCTTCAGGCGCGCGATCGGCTCGCCGGTGGCGGGGTACAGGCTTTCGTACACGTCGCCGCCGCCCAGGCGCCATTCGCCGGCAATGCAGATCGGAAGAAGTTCGGAAGAAATCATGTGGGCGAATCGAAAGGTCAGATGGCGAGAGGCGCGACGCGGTTGCGCAGCGCGCGCACCGCGCTGTACACGGTCAGCGCCGAGGTCTTGGGGTTGGCCGCGAGCGGCTTGTTGCGCATGGTCAGCTCGAAGCTGCCGAAGGCGCCCTCGGCTTCGACGGTGTGCACGTTCTCGGCGGTGGCGGGGTCGGCGATGAGGCGCACCAAGGTCTTGTCGAGGCCTAGGCCCGCGAGCGAGACCGTGGCCGCGACGTTGGCGTTCTTCGGGTAGAGCAAGGCGGCTTCGCGCGCGCTGCCTTCGAAGATCACCGTAGCTTCTGTCAGCGCATCGAGGTCGCGGCCCTGCTCGGCCGGCGTGCCCTTCCAGGCCTTCGGGGGCTTCCGGCCGGTGTAGCGCACGCTGTCGAGGCCGCCGATGCGGGCCGCGGCGAGCGCGTCGATCGCGCCGATGGCGCCGGGGATCAGCTGCACCTGCGTGTGGCCGGCGATGGCAGCGGCTTCGAGCTTTTCAGAAAGGCCCGCGGCCGACAGCGCACCGACCGAAGCGACCACGCACGGCGTGCCGCGCGCGAGCGCCGGCAGCACGTGCTCTTCGATGGCTGCGTGCCCGGCCGTCTCGACCACGAGGTCGATGTCTGCGACCGGCACCATGCTCGCCACCCGTACGTCCGGCACCGCCTTCTGAGCGGCGGCCATGCCTTCGGCGGGCACAACGACGACCGTAACCCGCAGGGCCGGATCGTCCCGCAAGAGGTCGAGCACCGCGGTGCCGATGGCGCCGCAGCCGACGAGTGCGATGCGTGTGATGGCGGTCATGGGCGTGGCTCCGTCCGCTCTCACTGCGCCGTGCCGAGTGCGGGAATCTGCGTGACCGTGTTGGTCGGCGGGCCGGCGAAGCTGGTCTTGAAGCCGCCGATCGACAGCATGTCGATCTCCAGCAGGAAGGGTCCGTCGGTCGAGAGCGCTTCGTCGAAGCGCGCCGGCAGATCGGCCAGGTCGCGGACACAAGCGTGCGGCAGCGCGATCGACTTGCACAGCAGGTCATAGTCGGGCGTGTGCAGCTCGGCGTAGCACTGGCGGCCGCCGTACTGCGCGTCCTGGATGTTCTTGATCACGCCGTAGCTCTTGTCGTTCATGAGCACGATCACCATCGGTGCCTTCTCCTGCACCATGCAGGCGAGCTCGCCCAGGTTCAGGATGAAGCCGCCGTCGCCGGCCAGGCAGAAGGTCTTGCGACCCGAGCCGGTCACCGCCGCGCCGATGGCCGCGCCGATCGCCATGGGCATGCCCTGCCCGATGCCGCCGCCCGTGGCGTGCACGCCGGCGCTGGGTTCGAAGATGCGCAGCTCGCGGTTGCCCCAGGTGCTGTTGGAGACGGTCACGTCGCGCACCCAGTTGAACTGGCGGCCCGCCACCGACTGGAGCCGGCGCACGAGTTCGGCGTACGGGCCGAGGCCATCGCGCAGCGTTGCAACCGCCTGGTCGTGGGCGGTACGCAAGTCGACCAGCAGTTGCGCATCGGCCTTGTAGCCGATGGCTTCGAGACGGTCGGCCAAGCCTTCGAGGGCCAGTGCCGAGTCGCCGCAAACGAAAGCTTCGGAGGCGTAGCAGCGGCCTTCGGCGGCGGCATCGGCGTCGATGCGATACAGCGGGCGCGGCAGCTTCAGTTCGTACTTGAGCGTCTCGTTGCCGCGCAGGCGCGAGCCGACCACGAGCATCGCGTCGCAGGTTTGATAGAAGGCCTCGACCGGCTTCTGGATGTTGTAGGCGCCGAGCGAGCCGGCGTCGTCCTCGGGCACGGTACCACGGCCCTGCGTGGTGGTGACCACGCCGAAGCCGAGCTTCTGCAGGCGCTGGATTGCCGAACGGGCGTGGCGCGCACCGCCGCCGACCCACAACAGCGGGCGCTTGGCGGTTGCGAGGCACGCGGCCAGCGCATCGAGGCCGGCGGCGGAGGGCACGGGGCGCTCGACGGGCAGCGGCGAGAGGTCGGCCGGCATCGTGGTGAGGGCCGACTGGATGTCGATCGGGATCTCCACGCTCACCGGGCCGGTCGGCGCCGTCAGCGCAAGCTGCACCGCGCGCTTGAGCGTGCCGAGCACCGTCTCGACGCTGCGCACCCGCAGCGCGGCCTTCGACACCGCCTTGAGCATCGTGAGCTGGTCGGGCGCCTCGTGGATGTACGACATGCCCTTGTCCAGGTAGGGCGTCTCGATCTGCCCGGTGATGTGCAGGAGCGGCGCACCCGCGGTCAGCGCCTCGACCAGGCTGCCCGCGATGTTGCCCGCGGCCGGGCCGGTGCTGGTGATGCACACGCCCAGGCTCGCGGTGGAGCGTGCATAGGCGTCGGCCATGTTGCCCGCGCCCGCCTCGCCGCGCGAGGAGACGAAGCGGATGGTGCCGCGCTGCGCGAACGCATCGAGGATCGGCATGTTGTGGATCGAGATCACGCCGAAGGCCGCCTTGACGCCGCACTGTTCGAGAAAGGCCGCGACGACTGCGCCGACCGTGACCATGTTGTTGTTGGGTTTATGCATGGCGCGAATGGCCTCCGGAGATATCGATGTGGCTGCCCGTCGTGTACGACGCGAGGGGCGAAGCGAGGAAAAGGATCGCGCGTGCGGCTTCGGTCGGAAGCCCCAGGCGACCCAGCGGGATGTGTTTGGTCTTCGCGAGCTGGGTGCTCCAGGCGGCCCAGTCCTCGGACTTGTCTTCGCGCGCCTCGAAGCGGCGGCGCCACTGGCCGGACTCGACGAGACCGATCAGGATGCCGTTGACGCGCACGCCCTGCGGCGCGAACTCGGTGGCCATCGAACGCACGAGGTTCAGAAGGCCGGCGCGTGCGGCCGAGGTGGCGACCATGTGCGGCTCGGGCTGGCGTGCCAGCAGCGAGTTGGCGCAGACGATGGCGGCATCGCCCAGCACGGCGCGCTGTGCGGCGAGCTGCGGAAGGAAGGCGCGCGTCGGATGGATGACGGAGAAGAACTTCAGGTGGAGCTCTTCCATCCACGCCGCGTCGTCGGTGTCGGCGAACGTGGAGACCCGCCCCTGCCCCGCGTTGTTGACGAGCATCGAGGCCGGGCCGAGCGCGGCCTCGCTCGCTGCGGCGAAGGCTTTGACAGCGGCGGCGTCGAGCACATCGCACGGTTGCGCGAAAAGCTTCGCGTTGGGGAACTGTTCGCGCAGGCCGGCGACCGCACGGTCCAGCCGCTCGGCGTTGCGGCCGCACAGCGCAACGGCGGCGCCGCTCGCGAGCAGCAGCTCGACGGTCGCGAGGCCGATGCCCGAGGAGCCGCCCGTGACCACGGCCACGCGGCCGGCCAGCGCATCGGCGGCAAAGAAATGAGAAGAAGCCTGCATCGTCATGTCCGTCACGTCCGTCATGTCGTCATGCGCTGCGAAGCGGCACCACCTTGTTGCTGCGCGCAGGCGAGTAGTTCAAGAGGCCCGAGATCTCCTCCGCGGTACTGCGCACCCGCAGCACCATTTCGTCCATGCGGTTCTCTTCGATGTGGCCCGAGGTGATGGTCGCGCCCAGGGCAGCAACGATGTGGCCACTGTGGTCGCGCACCGGCGCGGCGATGCTGGAGATGTTCGACTCGAAGAAACCTTCGCCCAGCACATAGCCGCGCGTGCGGTCGGCCTGCACCATGTCGAAGAGTTCGTTCACCGTCTTGGGCGTGCTCGGCGAGAAGGTCTCCAGCTTGTCTTCGGGGTAGAGCGCGCGAAGCTGCGGCAGCGTGAGGTCTTCCAGCAGCACGCGGCCGAGGACCGTGGCGTGGGCCGGCAGGCGCGTGCCGACGGTGACCGAACTGGCGAAGGGCGTCGGCGGTGCGACCTTGGCGACGTAGACGATCGAGCGGCCGTCGCGCACCACCAGGTTGCAAGGCGTGCGCAGTTCATCGCACAGGCGGTTGAGCAGCGGCGTGCCCAGTTGCGTGAGTTCGAGCGAGGCCAGGTATTCGAAGCCCAGGCGCAGCACCGCGAGGCCTAGGCGGTAGTCGCGGCCGCCCTCGGCGCGCTCCAGGAAGCCCATGTTCTCCAGCGTGGTGAGCAGGCGGAACACGGTCGAACGCGGCAGGTCGAAGCGGCGCGCCAGCTCGGGCGCGGAGAGCGTGCGGTTCTCGCGGCTGAACTCGCACAGCACGCGCAGGCCGCGCTCCAGCGCAGGCACGTTGTAGCGGTCGGCGCCCTCTTCCATCGCTTCGCTGTTGTCGTTGGTGGTCATGTGTTCGTTGGTCCCTTGGGTTGTTCTGCAGTGGTCCGCATCAGGCGGCGAGTGCCTCGCGCAGCAGCGCGGCGACGGCCTCGGGCCGCTCCACGTAGCTGGCGTGCCCGGCACCGTCGATGGCTTCGAGCGTCACCCCGCAGCCGCGCGCGACTTCGGCGCAGGCTTGGGGCGTGGTGACGACATCGAGCGTGCCACAGGCCACGCGCACCGGCATGGCGGGCGGCAGGTCGGCCAGCAGGTCGCCGTGGCACAGCAGCTCAACGGCCTGGCGGTAGCCGCCGTCGTTCAGGCGGGCCATATTCCAGCGCACCCACTGGCGAGCGAGTTCGCTCGCGCCGTCGGAAACGAGGCGGCCCGCGCGTTTCGACGCCATGCCGGCGATGCCGAGTTCGTCGAGCGTGGCGAGGCGTTCGGCGCGCACCCTGGCGCGGGCTTCGGCGCGCGACGGTGCGCCGTAGCCGGCGGCCGGGCTGATGAGCACGAGGCGGCGGATGCGCGAGGCAATTGCTGAATCTTTCCGCGCGGCCGATGCCGCGGTGAGTGCGCCGAGCGAGTGGCCGACGAGCACGCAAGACTGGACATCGAGCGCATCGAGCAAGGCATGCAGGCGTTCCGCGTAGTCCGCTGCAGATGGTGCGGCAGGCGCGAGCGGCGTGGATTGGCCGTAGCCCGGCGCATCCCATGCGATCACGCGGGCCTGCGGAGCCAGCAGCAAGGCGACGTTGAGCCACGAGGCCGCGCCCGAGCCGATGCCGTGCAGGCACACGAGGGCCGGACCCGCGCCGTGCTCGCGCACCGACACCACCGCGCCACCGCCGACCGGCACGTCGCGTGCGGGAAAGCGGGCGTCGAGCAGCGCCAGCTCGGAAGCGGGCAGCGTCAATGCATCGATGACCATCGCGTCGCTCATCCGGTCCTCAGCGCTTGATCTTCGCCAGCGGGTGATCGGCCGGGTACGTCGGCGTGATCGGCTTCTTCGCGCCGAGCATCACGCACATCAGCGCGTCTTCGTCGCCGATGTTGATCTCCTCGCGGTACACGCCGGGCGGCACCGAGATCAGGTCGCGGTCGGTCATGATGGTTTCGAAGCGCTCGCCGTCCTTCTCGATCACGACCTTGAGCTTGCCGCGGATGAGGAAGAACACTTCCTCCACGTCGGTGTGCAGGTGCGGCGGGCCTTCGTGGCCGGCCGGGATCACCATGGTCGAGAAGGTGAAGTGCTCCGAAGGCACGGTGTTCACGTCCTTGGCGACGCCGGTGCCGCCGGTGCCCACGTAGCGCATCTGCGCGCGGCGGTACTTGGGGTCGAAATCGGCCTGGAACTTCAGCGCGTCCCAGTCGTACTTGCGGGTTTCGTAGCGCGCGATGCGGGTGTTCATCCACTCGGCGAGGCTCGTGCCTTCGGGCTGCGCCAGCGTGCTGGCGGCGGCGTCGGTGATCTTCTGTTGTTCGGACAAATCGCTCATGGGTTTACTCCTTCGTCGGAAAAATTCGTTCAGTCAGTGCATCGCAAAGCCGCCGTTGACGGCCAGCAGCTGGCCCGTCACGAAGCGCGAGAGGCCGGACAACAGGTACAGCGTGGCGCCGCACACATCGGCGGCCTGTTGCTCCCGCGGAATGGCGCGGCCTTCGAGGTATTTCTGGTGGCGCGCCATCGGCACGTACTCGGTCGCCTCGACCAGCGTGAGGCCCGGCGCCACCGCGTTGACGGTGATGTTGTCGCCGCCCCATTCGCGCGCCAGCGAGCGCGTCATCGAGATGACGGCGCCCTTGCTCGATGCGTAGGCCAGCAGGTTGGGCGCGCCCCAGAGGGCGGTGTCGGAGGCGAGATTGACGACCGCGCCACGGCCGCTTGCAGCGAGCGCACTACGGCAGGCGCGGCCCATGAGCCAGGTGCCGCGCACGTTGACGCTCATCACGCGGTCCCACATATCGATCTCGAGCTGATGCGCATCGCGGCCGCCCGAGTTGGTGATGGCGGCGTTGTTGACCAGGCCGTCGAGCCCGCCGAGCAGGCGGATCGCTTCGGCGGCGCAGGCGTCGATGGAGGCTGGTTCCGACAGGTCGACGGTGAGCGCATGCGCCTTGTGGCCTGAGCTCCGCAGCGCCTTCGCTTCGGTTTCGGCGAGTTCGCCGAGGATGTCGGCCAGCACCACGCTCGCGCCCGCCGCGGCGATGCATTGTGCGAACGCGAGGCCCAAGCCGCGCGCGCCGCCAGTCACCAGCACGCGGCGTCCCGCCAGCAAGTTCGCGGGCAGTTCGGCCAGCAGCGACTGCAGGCTCGACGGATCGGGAATGGCTTTGAGTTCGGACATGGCGTGTTCAGTCGGCCTGGATGCCGAGTTCCTTGATGACCTTGCCGAAGCGCGCGTAGTCGCCCGCATTCGTCTTGCCGAGCACGTCGGCTTCGCCGCCCACCGGCGTGGTGCCGAGCACGGCCATGCGCGCGACGATGTCGGGCATCTTGAGGATGTCGTTGAAGTGGCCGTTGAGCGTCTTCACGATCTCGGGCGGCAGGTTGCGCGGGCCCCAGAGGCCGTTCCAGGCGACCACCTCGACGTCCTTGTAGCCCAGCTCGGCGAGCGTCGGCACAGTGGGCGCGAGCGGCGAGCGCTGGCTCGAGGCCACGGCCAGCGGCTTCAACTTGCCGTTGGCGAAATACGGCGCCACGGGGCCGAGCGTGATGAACGTGACGGGCACATGGCCGCCCAGCACATCGTTGACCGCGGGCGCCACGCCCTTGTAGGGCACGTGCGCGAGGTTCGCGCCCGAGGCGCGGGCGAACATCTCGCCCAAGATGTGCATCGGCGAGCCGCTGCCCGGGCTCGCATACGAGAGCGATTTGCCGGTGCCCTTGGCGGCGGCGACCGCGTCTTTCGCCGTGGCGAACCCGCTGCCGGCGCTCGCCACGAGGAACAGCGGCAGGCTGCCGGTCTGCACGATTGGCGTGAAGCCGTTGAGCACGTCGTAGCCCGCGGCGCCGTTGGTCTTGAGCACCAACTGCGCGATCGAGAAGGTGCTGGGCGCGAGCAGCAGCGTGTAGCCATCGGCCGGCGCCTTCGACACGTAGCTGCTGCCGATGATGCCGCTGGCGCCCGGGCGGTTGTCGACCACCACCGGCTGCCCC
This sequence comes from Variovorax paradoxus EPS, assembly GCF_000184745.1. Taxonomy (NCBI): domain Bacteria; kingdom Pseudomonadati; phylum Pseudomonadota; class Betaproteobacteria; order Burkholderiales; family Comamonadaceae; genus Variovorax; species Variovorax paradoxus. The sequence continues at coordinate 3,887,210 of NC_014931.1, forward strand.
ACCCGCGCCGAGAGCTTCTCGGCGTAGAGCCGCGCCAGCGCGTCGGTGTCGCCGCCGGCCGGATAGGCGACCACCAGCGTGATCGGCTTTGCCGGGTAGTTCTGTGCCCAGGAAAGACCGGTGGCGCAAACACCGGCCATGGAAATGGCGGCTGCGATGGCAAGGCGGCGTGTGTGTTTCATGGGTCCGTCGTGGTTCGCGTTTGTTTCATTAGAGAAACAGCGATTTATTAATGGAACGCACGAAGGATAAACACGAAGACAACTTCGTGACTAAGTAGAAACCCTAGATGTCGCAACCCAACGTAAACAGGGCGGGCCTTTCGGACCGCCCTGCTCGGGGATGGGTGGCGGCCTGCTAGCCGCCGTAGCGCGCCACGGTCAGGCCTTCCATGTCGATCTCGGGCGCCTTGCCTGCGACCAGATCAGCCATCACGCGGCCGGTGCCGGCCGCCATGGTCCAGCCGAGCGTGCCGTGGCCGGTGCTCAGCATCAGGTTGGGAATGCGCGTGGCGCCGATGACCGGCGTGCCGTCGGGCGTCATCGGGCGCAGGCCCGTCCAGAAGGAGGCATCGCGCACGTTGCCGCCCTTGGGAAAGAGATCGGTCACGACGTGTTCGAGCGTGTCGCGCCGCCGCGGATTCAGCGCGAGGTCGAAGCCCGAGAGCTGCGCCGTGCCGCCCACGCGGATGCGGTCGCCCAGGCGGGTGACGGCCACCTTGAAGGTCTCGTCCATCACGGTGGATTCGGGTGCGCCGCCCGCATCGGTGATCGGCACGGTGATCGAGAAGCCCTTGACCGGGTACACCGGCAGGTCGATGCCCAGCGGCTTGACCAGCGCGGGCGAGTAGCTGCCGAGCGCGACCACGTAGCGGTCGGCGGTGAAGCTGCCCTGGTCGGTGCGCACCGCGGTCACGCCCTTGGCACGGTCGTGTTCGATCGCTTGGATGTTCACGCCGAAGCGAAAGGTCACGCCTTCAGCTTCCGCCAGCTTCGCGAGCGCCTGCGTGAACTTGAAGCAGTCGCCGGTCTCGTCACCCGGCAGGCGCAGGCCGCCGACGAACTTCTCCTTCACCGCCGCGAGCGCGGGCTCGTAGGGCAGGCAGCCGTCGCGGTCGAGCACCTGGTAGGGGACGCCGGAGGCCTTGAGCACTTCGACATCTTTCGCGGTGCCGTCGAGTTGCTGCTGCGTGCGAAAGAGCTGCAGCGTGCCCTGCATGCGCTCGTCGTACTGGATGCCCGTATCGGCGCGCAGAGCCTTCAGGCAATCGCGGCTGTATTCGGCCAGCCGCACCATGCGGCCCTTGTTGAGCTCGTAGCGCGCCTGCGTGCAGTTGCGCAGCATCGAGAGGCCCCAGCGCCACATCGCCGGATCGAGCATGGGTTTGACGACCAGCGGGCTGTGCTGCATCAGCATCCACTTGATCGCCTTGACCGGAACGCCCGGCCCGGCCCAGGGCGCCGAGTAGCCGGGCGAGACTTCGCCCGCGTTGCCGAAGCTGGTTTCGAGCGCGGGCGCTGGTTGGCGCTCCAGCACTGTCACCTCATGGCCGGCGCGCGCCAGGTAGTACGCCACCGAGGTGCCGATGACACCGCTGCCGAGAATCAGGACCTGCATGGAACTCCCTCTTTCTTGATGGCCGAACGGCCCGAGGGTACAGGCTAAGCGCTACAGGCCGAGAGCGTCTTGCAATCGCCGTGCCGGCCACCGCTCGGGTTGCTGCGGCCAGGCTTCGAGCAGCGCGACCATGCGCGCATTGCGCGGTGCACTCAGCCCGTGCTCCTGCGCGAGGCGCACCACCTCGCCGCTGAGCGCATCGATCTCGGTGCGGCGCCCGAGCGCGAGGTCATCGGCCATGCTGGAGCGCGCCTTGGCATCGATGCGCAGCATGCGTGCCGCGACGATGCGAAAGAGCCAGTCGGGCAGGCGCAACAGGCTCGAAAGCCGCTGCGCCGGCACGGCCGCCACCTGCGCGGGCGTGATGCCGCTCACGCCGAGCACACCGAGCGTTTCGTCGATGAGCGCGGCGAAGCACCGGCGGTAGCCGCGATGCATCAGCTCCTCCCGCAGCGGCAGGCCCGAGAGCGCGTTGACCGGGTTGTTGAGGTTCAGCAGCAGCTTGCCCCACTGCACCGGCAGCAGGTCGGCATGCAGGTCGATCGGCACGCCGGCGCGCTCGAACACGGGCAGCCAGGGGCGCAGCGCCGCGTCGTCCTTCGCGGCGAGCCGCCCGGGTGTGCCGCGATGGAAGGCGCCCTCGCCGATCTCGGCCACGTTGTACGGCACCATGCCCGGCAGCACGTTGAGCGACGGGCCGGCGTGCGATGCGGCCGCGCTGTTGGAGATTCCGTTCTGCAGCGAGACGACCGTGGTGCCCGCGGGCAGCGCGAAGGCCAGTTCGCCCGCCGCCTCGGCGGTGGCGCCACTCTTCACGCAGAGCAGCACCAGCGCGGGCTTCGCGCCGACAGGCACCTGCTCGCACAGGCGCAGCGCCGAAGGAAGAATGTGGTGCTTCGCGCCGTCGAGGTCGCTGAGCGAGAGGCCGTGGTCCGCGAGCTTTTTCAGCACGCGGGGCCGTCCGACGAAAGTGACGGGCACGCCCGCCGCGGCGAGCCGGCCGCCGATGTAGCAGCCGATGGTGCCCGCGCCCATCACGAGCACTTCGCCGGGCAGCGCGCCTGTCATCTCAGTTTTCCATCACGCTGCGCGTGAGCCTCGACACATGAAACTGCCGTGATTCAGTCGGGAGACACCGCGGAACCGGCTTTGCCGGGCCGCTGGTGTCGCCCCCTGAAAGGGGTTGGCGAAACGACACGAAGTGCGCGAAGACTGGGGGTAAGTTTCATCCTAGACGCGTTCCGAGACCCAGCCCTGAACCGACTTCAGCGCGGCAGGCACGCCCGCTGCATCGGTGCCGCCGGCCATGGCCATGTCGGCCTTGCCGCCGCCCTTGCCACCGACCTGCTGCGCCACGAAGTTGACCAGCTCGCCGGCCTTGGCCTTGCCCACGGTGTCGGCGGTGACGCCGGCCGCGATCTGCACCTTGTCGCCGTCGACGGCGGCCAGCACGATGATGGCGGTCTTGAGCTTGTCCTTGAGCTTGTCCATGGTGTCGCGCAGCGTCTTGGCGTCGGCGCCATCGAGCTTGGCCGCGAGCACCTTGATGCCGTTGATGTCGACCGCTTGCGCGATGAGTTCGTCGCCCTTGGACGACGCGAGCTTGCCCTTGAGCGAACCCACTTCGCGCTCCAGCGCCCTCACCTGCTCCAGCACCTGCGAAAGGCGCCCCTGCAGTTCGGCGGCCGGCGACTTGAGCGTGGCGGCCACGCTCTGCACGGTCGATTCGAGGTCCTGGAGGTAGGTGAGCGCGTTGGCGCCCGTGACCGCCTCGATGCGGCGCACGCCGGCGGCCACGCCGCCTTCGCTCACGATCTTGAAGAGGCCGATGTCGCCGGTGCGGCCCACGTGGGTGCCGCCGCACAGCTCGCGGCTCGAGCCGATGTCCAGCACGCGCACGGTCTCGCCGTATTTCTCGCCGAACAGCATCATCGCGCCGGTCTTCTGGGCCGATTCCATGTCCATCACGCGCGCCTGTGTGGCGACGTTGGAAAGGATCTCGGCATTCACGCGCTTCTCGATCTCCAGGATCTGGTCGCGCGTGACGGGTGCGTTGTGTGCGAAGTCGAAGCGCGTCTTGTCGGCATCGACCAGCGAGCCCTTCTGCTGCACATGGTCGCCGAGCACTTCGCGCAGGGCCTTGTGCATCAGGTGAGTGACCGAGTGGTTGCGCATGGTCGCGTTGCGGCGCGCGCCGTCGACCGCGGCCTTGACCGCGTCGCCGACCTTGAGCGTGCCCTGGGTCTGCGTGCCGTGGTGGCCGAACACGTCGGCCTTGATCTTCTGCGTGTCTTCCACGCCGAACTGCACGCCTTCGGCGCTGAGCACGCCCTGGTCGCCGACCTGGCCGCCGCTCTCCGAATAGAAAGGCGTGGTGTCGAGCACGACGATGCCGGGCTGGCCTTCCTTCAGTTCGTTGACGGCGGCGCCTTCGAAGTACAGCGCGACGACCTTGGCGCTTTCCTCCAGGTGTTCGTAGCCGGTGAAGGTGTTGCCCGCGCCGGTGTATTCGACGTTGCGGTCCATCTTGAACTTGCCACCCGCACGGCCCGCGGCCTTCTGCTTTTCCATGGCGACGTTGAAGCCGGCCTCGTCGACGCTCACGCCGCGCTCGCGGCACACGTCGGCCGACAGGTCGAGCGGGAAGCCGTAGGTGTCGTGCAGCTTGAAGGCGACGTCGCCCGGCAACGTCTTGGCGCCGCCGGCCAGGGCCGCATCGAGGATTTCCATGCCGTTGGCGAGCGTCTCGAAGAAGCGCTCTTCCTCGGCCTTGAGCGTGTCGGTGATGCGCTTCTCGTCGGCCACGAGCTTGGGGTACGCATCGCCCATGAGCTTCACGAGGTCGGGCACGAGCTTGTGGAAGAACGGCTTCTTCTGGCCCAGCTTGTAGCCGTGGCGGATCGCGCGGCGAACGATGCGGCGCTGCACGTAGCCGCGGCCTTCGTTCGAAGGGATCACGCCGTCGGACACCAGGAACGAGGTGGCGCGGATGTGGTCGGCGATCACGCGCAGCGAGTTGTTGCCCAGGTCCTTTTCGCCGGTCTCGCGGGCCGCCGCCTTGATGAGCGCATCGAAGATGTCGATCTCGTAGTTGCTGTGCACGTGCTGCAGGATCGCGGCCAGGCGCTCCAGGCCCATGCCGGTGTCGACGCAGGGCGCGGGCAGTTTCTTGACCGAGCCGTCGGGCTGCATGTCGAACTGCATGAACACGTTGTTCCAGATCTCGATGTAGCGGTCGCCGTCTTCATCGGGGCTGCCGGGCGGGCCGCCGGGGATCTCGGGGCCGTGGTCGAAGAAGATTTCGGAGCACGGACCGCAGGGGCCCGTGTCGGCCATCATCCAGAAGTTGTCGGACATGTAGCGGCCGCCCTTGTTGTCGCCGATGCGCACGACGCGCTCGGGCGGCAGGCCGATTTCCTTGGTCCAGATGTCGTAGGCCTCGTCGTCCTCGATGTAGACGGTGGCCCAAAGCTTTTCGGCCGGGAGCTTGTAGACCTTGGTCAGCAGCTCGAAGGCCCAGGTGAGCGATTCGCGCTTGAAGTAGTCGCCGAAGCTCCAGTTGCCCAGCATCTCGAAGAAGGTGTGATGCCGCGCGGTGTAGCCCACGTTCTCAAGGTCGTTGTGCTTGCCGCCGGCGCGAAGGCACGCCTGGACCGAGGCGGCGCGCACGTAGTTGCGCTTGTCTTCGCCGAGGAACACGTCCTTGAACTGGACCATGCCCGAGTTGGTGAACATGAGCGTCGGGTCGTTGCCCGGCACCAGCGAGCTCGAAGGCACCACGGTGTGGCCCTTGGAGGCGAAGAAATCGAGAAAGGTCTTGCGGATGTCCGCGACCGTGAATGTGGGCTGGCTCATCTTTGGATTTCGTCTTCTGTCGAGGGCGGCCTGGCGATGGCGACCTCTCGTCGAAACCACTGCGTCGAACCGACCTAACTGCTTGATTTGCTTGAACAAACGATTATAGGTTTGCCCATGGCGCCCGGGCGTGGCCGGGGCCAAGGGCGCGATCGGGACGCCGCGGCTAATATGCGCCCTGGCGCCCGCGCGGCCGAACCAAACGCAGCGAGCCCCGTCCTATTCATATGCACAACATGAATCAAGGAGTCCGCATGCCAGGTCTTGAGGCCGAACACTGGAAGATCGAGGACCTCGATTTCTCTCGCATCGCACTCGACAAGGTGCGCCCGGACGAGAACCTTTTCTACCTCGTGACCTCCGCCTCGTTCATCGAAAGCGGCTCGGACCTGTACACGCACAACCTGGTCGATTTTTTCCGCGGCGACGACGAAGTCACCGACTGGCTCTCCAACTACTGGGAACCCGAGGAGCTGCAGCACGGCCAGGCGCTGCGCGCCTATGTGCGCCATGTGTGGCCCGAATTCGAGTGGGACACGGCCTATCGCGGCTTTCTGGAGGAATACGCGAGCTACTGCAAGGTCGAATTGCTGGGTCCCACCCGCGCCCTGGAGATGACCGCGCGCTGCGTGGTCGAGACCGGCACCGCCACTTATTACCGCGCCATGGCCCGGGCCACCGACGAGCCGGTGCTGAGCGACCTGGCGACCCGCATCGCGACCGACGAGGTCAACCACTACAAGCACTTCTATCGGTTCTTCCGCCGCTACCGAGAGCAGGAAAAACTCAGCCGCTTCCGCGTGATCGGCACCATCGGCCGGCGCACGCTGGAGCTCAAGAGCGAAGACGCCGACTGCGCCATCCGCCACGTCGTGAAGGCCCGGTCGCCCCATCGCGCCGACGACACGGCCTATGTGCAGCAGCTGAGCGCGCGCATGAACAGCACCATCCGCACCAACCTGAGCGCCGGCAGCACGCTCAAGATGCTGATGCGGCCGCTGGAGTTGCCTGCCCGGGTGCAGACGGTGATCCAGTACCCGATCAAGCAATTCATGCAGCACGTGTTCCTGCGCTAGCGCGGGCCCGCGTTGTCCCTCTGAATGCGGGTCAGACGTTTGAGTAATTCACCACCGAGGAAGCGTGACCGCCTGTTAGTTCTGGGCGGTTTCAGCGAGAGATATCTCGCTGCCTAACTTCCCGAGCCACTCGTCTGGGGCGAGAGGACATATGAGTCCCGTAGACATCACCAGCTGCGCTCGAAAGCTCGATCAGGCACTGGCGGAAGAAATCGAGCGTCGCGACCGTTTCGGTCATCAAGCAGATTCCCCAGAAATCAATTCATCCTGCAGCAATTTCTGGAAGATTCGTATACCGGAATCGCATGGCGGGCCTTGCCTGCCACCGAGCCTTCTTGCGCTCGATCGATTTCACATATTCACCCCGGCGTCGGAATTTGGGGACTGCTTATCAAATGCGCCGAAATGCTTCAATGCTTCGTTCAGCCAAGGAACATTCCTTGTTGCCGCAAAATCTTCAAATGACGTCCCGCTATGCACCGCCTCCACCGATTCTCGAAGAGACGCGGCGCCGGCGCGGGTGCCACCCGGGTGACCATGCACCCCGCCTCCCGCGAACAGGGCGACTCTTGGACCAAGCTCTTTAACGATTTTCTCCGTAGTCAAAGGATCAAGACCAGCGCCGCAAATAGGCAAAACAGAACGCAATCCATCGAAATCCTGGGCCAGCCCTGACGCTGAGGAGGTTGAGGGTAGATAAGTCGCTTCCGTAACCGATGCAACGATATCGAGTACAGCGGCTTTTTTGGAACTCATAACGCCTATGGCTGGTGTGCCCGTGTGAACCTGATCCCCTCCAATTACTCGGAATAATTTCGCCCAAACCATGTAATCAACACCAAAATCCTGGGCTCGATGCAATGCGGCAAAAAGGGTTCTGTGCCCGTGAATAATGAGGCCCAGGTCCTGATTTCGCAGGGTATGAAGAAGAGAGCAACCGCCCATCACAAAGTCGATCATGATTGCGTCTCCCCCCAGTCTCGCAACAAAATCAGCTCGCCTTATCGATTCCAATACGTTGGACGACGTGACATTCGGCACATAGATTTTCTTTCGACCACTGATATCTTCCGCCCTTTTCATGGCGTCAATCGAAAGGCGAATCCGTGTGTAAAAATCACTGCCGAATGCCGGCTGGTGCGTAAGGGCTTCGTCATCCTTGACCATATCGACACCGTGCGTTCCGCCTTCACTAGCAAGTCCAGACCAGGCGTCGAAACAAATCTCGGCGTGTTCGCTTGCCGTGAGGCCGCATTTCGGTTTGATAATAGATCCGATGATCGGGATATTTTTTTCTATTTTTAACCGCTCATACACGCCCTTTATTCCATGCCTTGGTCCAAGGTAGGACGCCAAATACATTTTTGGGAGCGATATATCCATCAGCTTCAGCTTGGAAACATCGGCAAGGCCGAATGCATTACCGGCAATAACCGTCAGCAATTGACTTATATTGCCAGGTTCAAATAAATCAATTGGATACGCAATTTTTGCTATGCCTACAGCGGGATCATAGGCGAAGACCTTGCCCGCAATCAGGTTTGCCCCGGCGGTCGCGGTCTTTACATCGGTCCAGGTTCCGGTCGATGATTCTGCCGCAACTGAGCCTAAGAATGCGAGGCCATCCAGTCGAGAAGTCACCGCTTTCTCTATCAGATAAGTCGCAACCACATTTTTTTCCGAATCAACTTCAAGACCGATATCAACATATTTCAGGTATGAACTCGATGATTTCATTATTTTATCCCGACGAGGATGGTTCCAATTAAAGATATAAAGATCAGTCCATATGACTTCAGGCCAAGCTTTTCTCCCAAATAATGCGCCGCGACCGCCGTAAAAAGAATGCTCAGGTTTCTCAGTGTGGTGAGCTGTGCTGCCCCAGAGTCTTTGAGTGCATGGAGATAAATACTGAACCCTCCGAAGCTCATCAATCCAAGAATGCAGAGACGTCCCAACGATGTCTTGCTCACTTGATAAACCCGACTGCGCCTCTCCTTGCCAAGTAAAAGATAGGCAATAGCGACACGAATCACATCAGACACCCCTAGCAGCGCGAAGTGATTGGCGCCTGCAGTCACTGCCTTTTTATAAAAGACGCTGTAACCGACGATGCATAGTGCGGACGCCGCTGCCCACCACAAATGTTGATTCAGCTTCTCCTTTTTCCCCTGAAGCATCATCAACGAGAGAGAAACAGTCAAAATTGCAGCCCCGGCAACGCCGGTTGGAGTAATCTTTTCTCCGAGATAGAAAAATGATACCGGCCATAGAAGCAAGATCGCACCAGCACGGGATATGGTATATGCCAGGCCTAAACTTGATCCTTGAAAAGCAAGACTGATAGTCGCAAGAGAAAAGCCAGCAAATAACCCTGCACTAATTGTAAATGGCAATGTTTTTGCTGTAAGGGCGGATCCCAACTCCCCGCTCCCAGCTACAAGTGCAATTAAACAGGCGATGCCGCCCAATAAAACCGCACCAGCCGACACGTCGGCTACCGTTTTGAGGCCAGCATTCCAAATGGAATGAAGTAGCGCCGATACAATTATCAGAATTAAAGCAGTCAATTCCATACATAGCCTCTGCCGAATCACGTGGAGTGATCGTTTTCTTGGTATTGATAATGTCCAACGGACTACGATGGGAAGACGCTCGCACTTTCGGCTTGTGTCTTTCGCATGATTTCACGTCGCGCATTCATTAAACGCCGAACGAGAGTCGTGAAAATTAGCAGCAGCGCTGGCTCCAGCTTTCTGCCTGGCACGACCACTATGTCCGGTCTGACCATCCATGCGCCCTGCAGCGTATTTTTTAGAAATTGGAAGTCATCGGATTCGTTGAGTGTCAAGCGAATCACAGCATAAATCTCGTCCTCGCTCGGGATATTTAGAGACGAGAAGGGATTGGACGAGTCAATGATCGGGATGCGCTGAATATTGACATGCGTCCGAGAGAACTGTGGGCACAAATACCTTACGTAGTCAGGCATGCGCTGCAAAATGGATTCCGTTACTTCGGCTGCCGTATAGCCACGGGAAGTAGTGTCTCTATGCAGTTTCTGAATCCATTCCAGATTAATTGTAGGGACTACGCCAATCGTAAGGTCTACATACTTGGAAATATCGACCTTGTCCGTGACAATGGTGCCATGCAGCCCTTCATACAAGAGGCAATCGGTGTTCTCGGGCAGAGGCTCCCATTCAGTAAAGTTTCCAAGATTTTTTCCCCATTTATCTGCTTCGATTTCGTTATGCACGTAATGCCGTAGCTTGCCTGTGCCTGCCTCGCTGTACTCGCGGAATAAATTCTCGAGTTCATTCAACAGATTTGCTTCCGGATGCAAATGCGTAAAATGGGGATTCCCCTGCTTGGCCGCATCCGCCATCGCTACTTTCATGGCCTTGCGATCGTAACAATGGAACGAATCCCCCTCGATGAGCACAGAACAGATTTTTTCACGTTGAAAAATATCCTGAACTATGTTCGTGATTAATGTTTTTCCAGCTCCGGAAGAGCCCGTGATTGAAATAATGGGATGCTTTGCAGAAATCGAACTCCCTCCCTGGCTGAAATAATTATTTGTCTAAATCATCGATTGACGGCGCCCGTTCTTTTAATTTCCTTCTTAGACATGAAGTAATGCTCGATCTTTTTGGATCGGTTACAACCATGTCGTTTTAATGACCGACAGGGCATTGTTTTATTTCTTTAACCCATGCACAAGATCAATAAATTCATACGAATATGAGGGAATCTTCCATCTGTTGACGCTTACAGGAAGCATCGCGTGGTATGGCAAGGGAATAGTTTTTGGGCTCGCATAGCTGGCTCGGGCGCACCCTCTCCTCGCTGGGCATCACGAGAAAAATCGGTCCTCGCCGACAAGGGATGGGCCGTTTTCCCGGCCTTGTCCTGCATGGGTTTTTGATGCTCGCATGATTGAATTTGGTATCCGAATCATTCATGGAGCAACAACGATGGAGGCCAAGGCATCACGCCTCGGGGGACGGAAAAACGGTCTGCTGGGCATCGGCGTGCCAGGTTTGGACGACGTGCTCGGTGGGGGCATCGAGCCCAACCGCCTCTACCTGGTGGAGGGAACGCCCGGCGCCGGCAAGACGACCATCGCCCTGCAGTTCCTGCTCGAGGGCGCCAGGGCGGGCGAGTCGGTCCTGTACGTCACGCTCTCGGAAACCGAACAGGAACTGCGCGGCGTGGCCAATTCGCACGGTTGGGACCTGTCGGGGATCCACGTTCGCGAGATGCTCCCCGCGCAGGACAGCCTCCACCCCGAAGAGCAGTACACGATGTTCCACCCCTCGGAGGTGGAACTGAGCGAAACCACGCTGCGCATCCTCAGCGACGTCGACACGCTCAAGCCATCGCGCATCGTCTTCGACTCGCTGTCGGAGTTGCGGCTGCTGTCGGGCACGTCGCTGCGGTACCGCCGGCAGATCCTCGCGCTCAAGCAGTTCTTCGCGGGCCGGCAATGCACCGTGCTGCTGCTGGACGACATGACCGCCACCGAGCACGACCTGCAGGTGCAGAGCATCGCGCACGCCGTGCTTCGGCTCGAGCAGCTCAATTCCGACTACGGCTCGGCGCGGCGCCGCCTGCTGGTGGTCAAGTACCGTGGGCAGGCCTATCGCGGCGGCTTCCACGACTACAAGATCCATCGCGGGGGCCTGCAGGTGTTTCCGCGGCTCGTGGCCTCCGAGCATGCAACCAGCGGACCGCTGGTCAAGATGCCCAGCGGCATCGCGGAACTGGACGATCTGCTGGGAGGCGGTCTCGAGAAGGGAACGAGCACCCTGTTCGTCGGGGCGCCGGGCACGGGCAAATCGTCGGTGGCGGTGCAGTTCGCCGTTTCCGCCGCCCGGCGCGGCGAATGCGCCGCGCTCTTCATCTTCGACGAGAGCGTCAACACGCTGCGCACGCGCTGCGCCGGCCTGGGAATGGATCTGGAGCCGTACATCGCGTCGGGCCACCTGCGCATCAAGCAGGTCGACCCCGCCGAGCTCTCGCCAGGCGAGTTGGTCCACGAGATCCGCCTGGCCGTGACCGAGCACGCCGCAACGGTCGTCGTCATCGACAGCCTGAACGGCTATCTCAACGCCATGCCCGACGAGCGCTTTCTGATCGTCCAGTTGCATGAACTGCTCACCTACCTCGGGCAGGCCGGCGTGGCCACGCTGCTGGTCGGCGCGCAGCACGGGCTGATCGGCATGCAGATGCAGACGCCGGTCGATGCCAGCTACCTGGCGGATGCGGTCGTCCTGCTGCGCTACTTCGAGTTCGAGGGCGAGGTCCGGCAGGCCATCTCGGTGCTGAAGAAACGCGGCGGCGCGCACGAGCGGACCATTCGCGACTTCTCGATGACCAGCAGCGGGTTGCATGTGGGCGAACCCCTGCGCCACTTCCGGGGCATCCTGAGCGGCATTCCGGTGCCTATCGATGGCGTCACCGCCACTCCGCCGTGACGACGAACGCGACGGCCTCCACCATCACGCAAGAAGACACGCAACTGCGCGTCCTGCTCAGGACGGCAACTTCGAGGGACGCCGTGATGGCGACGGCCGTGCTCGAACGCGCCGGCATCGCCACCCGGGTCTGCGCCACGCTGCAGGAGCTGGTGCTGGAAATCGGCCGGGGCGCGGGCGCCATCCTGGTGTCCGAGGAAATGCTGTCGGGCGACGATGCTGCCGCCCTGTCGGACGCGGTGTCGATGCAGCCGCCCTGGTCGGACCTGCCGGTGCTGGTGCTGGCCCGCCAGGGCGCCGATTCGCGCGCCATCGCCGTGGCCATGGAAGGCATGGCCAACGTCACGGTGCTGGAGCGGCCGATACGGGTGGCGGCGCTGGTCAGCGCACTGCGAAGCGCCCTGCGAGCCCGGCGGCGCCAGTACGAGCTGCGCCGCATCCTCGATGACCTGAGCGAAGCCGACAAGCGCAAGACCGAGTTCCTCGCCACGCTGGCGCACGAGCTTCGCAATCCTATGGCGCCGCTGAGCACGGCGCTGGCCATCCTCACGCGCAAGCCGCTTACGCCCGAGGCCGCACTGCCCTACTACCAGCTCATGGGCCGCCAGATCGACCACATGGTGCGCCTGGTGAACGACCTGATGGAGGTCTCGCGCATCACCCGCGGGAAGATCGAACTCCAGCTCGGCGAGCTGATGGTCGACCAGGTGATCCGCGATGCGGTGGAACTCAGCCGCCCGCTGATGGACGCCGGCCGCCATCGGCTGGAGGTGCATGCAGCAGATGCTCCGCTGGCCGTCGAAGGCGACGGCGTGCGACTCACGCAGGTGTTCTCGAACCTCCTGAACAACGCGGCCAAGTACACGCCCGAAGGCGGACGGATCGACGTGTTCGTCGAGCGCGACGGTGCGAATGCGGTGGTTCGCGTTCGCGACAACGGTGCCGGCCTTCCACGCGACATGCTGGCGTCGATCTTCGACATGTTCGTGCAGGTGAGCGGCACGGCCAGGGCCGCCCAGGGCGGCCTGGGCATCGGGCTCACGCTGGTGAAGAGCCTGGTGGAACTGCATGGCGGCACGGTCAGCGCAAAGAGCGAGGGCCTCGGCCAGGGCAGCGAGTTCGTGGTGACGCTGCCATTGGCGATCGCGCACGACGCGGACGCCGGGAAGCGCGCAGCGCCCTCGACCGAAGCAGCCATCGCGCGGCACGACATCCTGGTGGTCGACGACAACCGCGATGCGGCGGAGTCGCTCGCGGCGCTGCTGGGCCTTCTCGGGGCGCGCACCGCGGTGGCGTTCAGTGGCGCCGAAGCGCTGAAGATCGCGGAAAGTTTTCGCCCTTCGCTGGCGATCCTGGACATCGGCATGCCCGGAATGGACGGCTGCGAATTGGCTCGCAGGCTTCGGGCCGACCCGGCGCGCAGCGGGCTGACGCTGATCGCCCTCACGGGCTGGGGCCAGCCGGACGACAGGGTGCGCATTGCCCAGGCCGGCTTCGACCACCACCTCCTGAAACCCGTCGACATGGAAGAGCTGTCGATGGCGCTGCGGCGGCTGGCGCAGCGCTAGCTGAAGTGGCGCTTCAAGCGCCGCTGAACCGGCGCAGCGCGCGGTGGCCGAGCCGGGTGAGTTCGGTCACCGTTGCCACCGGCACGCTGGCCTCGGCGGAGCGCTTCGATGGAAGCACCGCCTTGACGCAGCCCTCCATCAGCAGGGCCTGTACGGCGGCAATGCCTTGCACACCCGCGACGGTGGCGGGCAATCGCTGCGTGGAGAGGTAGTGCAACAACGTGTGGCGCATCTTCTTGAATCCCTGGACGCTTGATGGAGATGCGGAGCGCGGAGAAAGAAATCTTGACGACCTTCAGCCTCGAGGAACCGCTCGATGAGCGGGTGCAAAAGCAGATGCAGAAGCGACCTCTACCAACGCCGGAAGACCGTCAAGATTCAGTATCGTTCTCCAACCTTAAGCCGGGCTGAAGACCGGTTGTGCGTCATCGCAATCAAGGTAACTAGATTAGTGATGCGCCCGGTCTCCCGCCAGTGCCGAAAGTCATCTGCGACCGGCAGCCTTCCTGATCGAGCCTCTTACAGATGCTGCGCGACGATCACCACCGCCCCGGCCAGCGAGATGGCTCCACCAATGACTTTTCTGAATGTCTTCATGCGACTCTCCAACAGCGAAGTGAGTCGTCATGGTGCCGCGTCTGCACCTGCCGCGGGTTTGACAATATTCATCCCCGGGATAGGGACGGCCCTCAGGTCGCGGAGGTCAAGCCCGGCTTGCGGTTGCCATCCAGCGAATACAACTGGGGCCGGTCCTCCGCGAGGACGTCGGCGGGTCCCTGCTCCGCGCCGCGCGGCTGCCGATAGAGCTCGCTCTCGAGCCGCCTCACACGCTCTGCGTACATTCGCGCCAATGCGCTGTGATGCTCCGCCGCAGCCTGGTGTTCGATGCGGGCCATCTGTGCTTCCTCGAGCAATGCCGACGCCCTTTTGAGGTATGCGGTGTGGCTCGGACGAAACAAGAAGTCGAAGGTCATTTCATGCTCCTTGCCGCGAAAAGTGCGGTGAAGAGATGTTCCTCCCGCGAGCCCCATGACGTCTGTCAGAGCGCACCTACCCCGGTTGCTGCAACTACGTTTTACCTAGCACATGGCCATGTCAGGTTTTCCATTTTCAATGGGGACAATGTTGTGGAAAACCATGTGTGAAGAGTTCGGGATCGTTGCCTGGCGTGGCCTGCAACACGGTGCCTGCAAAAGCAGCAGCAGGCGAAAAATATTTGGATGCGCTGCAGATTTCGTTCTTTGCCGGGCACAAAAGTGCCATCTGCTACAATCCGCCTCCGCCCCGACTTGCTCTGGGTGTTGCCTGGCCAGGCAAGCCGAATCTCACACCGGCGCGTCGAAGTCACTCCGACGAAAAAAATAACAGGTGGCTTCCGCAATTGAACATTTGCCGTAACCGTGGACCGCGTGAGAGTTCACGACCACATTCCCGAAAAAGCCCGCCTCGTGCGGGCTTTTTCATGGCCGATCGAATCGGGCTAACCCGGGCTTTTGCTCTCGACTTCCCGCTCCGTCTCGCGCGGAAGCTCGGCCAGGAACGTCGACACGATGATGGCCGCGGCCCGATCCACCTCGAGCACATCGGTGATCCCGAACTTGAGCGAAGCCGTCTTGACCGTGGAGCCGAGCGGCCTGCGCAGCTCCAGAAGAACCTCGGCCGCCAGTTCGCGATCGGTGCGCGCGCGGCCGTCCGGCCGCATCACCCATCGGTCGACCTGCTCGAACGGCATGCCGCGAAAAACTCCCACGACGGGGAAATACTGGAACCGCTCTTCATCGAGCCGGATCGGAATGCTGAAGCGGCACACGAATGTGTCCACCTCAGGTGACAGTTCATTCATAACTCCCATGAGACACCTCTTTTTGTTGCTAAGAGTGTGCTGCAGCGATCCGCACATTGGGAATGTGTCGGCCTGCGACATGAGGCACAAAGACACAATTACACAAAGTTGATGGCCAAAAATGGCATTAATTCACGGCCGTTTGGAACGCCGAGGCCAAAAAAACCCAGCACGCGGCTGGGTTGAATCTCTTCAAGTGCTGTCACACACAGAGAACTCGCAGTTCGAAGCGAGTCCGCAAAATCTAGGGCTTCGCACAAGCCGCCTCTGTCAGACGAGACCGACACTTCGGACCCATCTCCCGTCCGAGTGGCTTTCGCGCCTGCCAAATACTTCACGTTTTTAGGTGTGTCCTACGCGAACAGCCTATTTTTGGCTTACAGCCGATAACAACTGCTCCACCGACGATCGAGGGGCTGTCACGCAACAGGGCCGCATAGAAGAAGAGCTCTCTGTTTTGTCCTTAGAGCGCCCTCAAAGGGCTCCTCGAACCCGCTTCGGCGGGTATTTTTTTGCCCGCCCGATTTGTCCGTTCGTCGTCCTGCCCGAAGCTCATTCGGCGGCAAGGGCCTGCGCCGGCGCGTAGGGCATCGGATCGGCATCGAAGCGCTCGAATCCGCAGTAGCAGAGAAAGTGGCGACCGGCGGCGCGCCCGAACAGCGTCATGCCGAGCTTCCCTGCCAGCTCGTGCCCCATCGCGGTGACGCCGTTGCGCGAGACGATGATCGGCACGCCCATGTGGGCCGACTTCATCACCATCTCGCTCGTCAGGCGCCCCGTTGTGTAGAAGACCTTGTCTCCGCCGTCGATGCCATGGACCGCCATCCACCCGGCGATGGAGTCGATGGCGTTGTGACGCCCGACGTCCTCCACGAACACCAGCATCTCGGTTCCGCTGAAGAGCGCGCAACCGTGCACCGACCCTGCCTGCCGATGCACGCTGTTGCGCGATTTCATCAGTTCGAGAATGCGCAGCAGCGTGTCCTGCGCGATGCGCGCCGACTGCGACGTCGGCAGCTGGACGGCGCCGATCTGGGCCATTGCATCGCCGAAAACGGTGCCCTGCCCGCAGCCGGTGGTCACGACCCGGCGCGCGGTCTTCTCTGCGAGGCCGTCGATGCCGCGATGCGTCTTCACGGCCGCGGCGTCCACGCTCCAGTCGACATCGATGCTCTCGACATCGCTCGCATGGCGGATCAGGTCCTGGTTGAGCAGATAGCCCAGCACCAGCAAGCCGGGCGCGGCGCCCAGGGTCATCAGCGTCACGAGTTCGCGCTTGTCCACGAAGACCGTCAACGGCCGCTCCGCCGGAATATCGATGTCGCGGCGTTCTCCGTGCTGATCGACGATCTCGATGCGGCGCAAGAGCGTGCCGCGCACCTGATTCAGCCGAGGCGCGTCGGCACGCCGGGGCAACTGGACGGCGTCGAAAGCCAGCGGCTCTTCGTCTTCAAATGTGGGCATGCGAAATCCTACGCCACCGCGGGTTCCGCCTCCGTGCTTTCTCGGCCGTAGCCCGTTGTCGGCGCCGGGGTTCCCCCCGCCGTGATGGCCACCGCGCAGTACTTGAATTCTGGAATCTTGCCGAACGGATCGAGCGCCGCATTCGTCAGCAGATTGGCGGCCGCTTCGTAATAGGCGAACGGAATGAACACCGCTCCCGTCGGTGTGCCGTCGTCGCGCCGCACGCTCAGCGCGACCTCGCCACGACGAGACTTCACGGTGATCACGTCGCCCGCTTCGACACCCAGCTTGCGCAGGTCGCCACCGTTCATCGATGCAGTGGCAATCGGTTCGATCGCATCGAGCACGCTGGCCCGCCGCGTCATGCTGCCGGTGTGCCAATGCTCCAGCTGGCGGCCGGTGATCAGGACGAAGGGAAATGCCGCGTCGGGCCGCTCATTGGCGGGAATGATGTCCGCCGGCACCAGCTTGACGCGACCGTCCTTCGTCGCGAACGTGTCGATGAACACGGTGGGTTGCCCTGGATCGTCCTCGGACAAGCAGGGGTAGGTCACGCTTTGCTCGCGTTCGACGCGTTCCCATGTAACGCCTTCGATCACGGCATGCATCGCCTGGCGCATTTCTTCGTAGACCGCCGCGACGCCGCATTCAGGGCCTTCGTAGTTCCACGACAAGCCCAGGCGCTCCGCGATCTGCTGAATGATCCACAGGTCGGGCTTGGCATCGCCAGGCGAATTCAGTGCGCGGCGGCCCATCTGGATCATGCGGTCCGTGTTCGTGACGGTCCCGGTCTTCTCCGGCCAGGCGCTCGCCGGCAGCACGACATCGGCATACCAGGCGGTCTCGGTCATGAAGATGTCCTGGACGACCAGATGATCGAGCGAGGTCAGCGCATGGCGTGCATGGTTCAAGTCCGGGTCGCTCATCGCGGGGTTCTCGCCCATGATGTACATGCCGCGGATCTTGTGCGGATCGCTGTCCGGCGCAAGCGCCTTGTGCATGATCTCGACGACTGTGTAGCCGGGCTTGTTGTCCAGCGGCGCGTCCCAGAAATTTTCGAACCACGCGTGCACGCCCGGATCGTCCACGCGCTGATAGTTCGGCAGCATCATGGGGATCAGGCCCGCGTCGCTGGCACCCTGCACGTTGTTCTGCCCACGCAGCGGGTGCAATCCGCTGCCGGGCTTGCCGATCTGCCCGGTGACACTGACGAGCGCGATCAGGCAACGCGCGTTGTCGGTGCCATGCACGTGCTGGCTGATGCCCATGCCCCACAGGATCATCGAGCCCTTGCTCGTCGCGAACTCGCGTGCGACCTCGCGAATCGTCTCGGCCGGAATGCCGCAGATCGGCGCCATCGCCTCCGCGGAATAGCCCTGCACATTGGCCTTCAACGCCTCGTAGTTGCTTGCGCGACGGGTCAGGAAATCGGCATCGACCAGGCCTTCGTCGATCACGGTGTGGATCAGCGCATTGAGCAGCGCGACGTCGGTGTCCGCGCGGAACTGCAGCGTGCGCCAGGCATGTCGGCCGATGTCCGTCACCCGTGGATCGGCAAGCACGATCTTCGTGCCGCGCTTTGCGGCGTTCTTCATCCACGTCGCGGCGACCGGGTGATTGGCCGTCGGGTTCGATCCGATCACCAGGATCAAGCCGGCGTGCTCGACGTCGCTGACCTGGTTGCTCACCGCGCCGGAACCGACGCCTTCGAGCAGCGCCGCGACGCTGGAGGCGTGGCACAGGCGCGTGCAGTGATCGACGTTGTTGCTGCCGAAGCCGGTGCGCACCAGCTTCTGGAACAGATAGGCCTCTTCGTTGCTTCCCTTGGCCGATCCGAAGCCGGCCAGGGCCTTGAGACCATGCGTGTCGCGCAAGGACTTGAGCTTGCTGCCCGCCAGGTCGAGCGCCTCTTCCCAGGTGGCCTCGCGGAATACCTTGCTCCAGTCGGCCGGGTCGCCGATCGCATCGGGGTCCTTGGGCACGCCGGCTCTGCGGATCAGCGGCTTGGTCAGCCGTTGCGGATGGTGTGCGTAGTCGAAGCCGAAGCGACCCTTGACGCACAGGCGGTTGTGGTTCGCCGGACCATCGCGGCCGTCGACGCTCACGATGACCTCGTCCTTCACGTTGTAGGTCAGCAGGCAGCCGACGCCGCAGAACGGGCACACCGAGTCGACCTTGCGATCGACCTCCTGGGCACCGATGTGGCTTTTGGGCATGAGGGCCCCGGTCGGGCAGGCCTGCACGCATTCGCCGCAGGCCACGCAGGTGCTGTCGCCCATGCCGTCCTGCAGGTCGAACACGATCGCGCTGTCGTGGCCGCGAAAGGCATAGCCGATCACGTCGTTGACCTGCTCCTCGCGGCATGCGCGCACACAGCGGTTGCATTGGATGCAGGCATCGAGATTGACGGCCATGGCCGGGTGCGACAGGTCGGGCGCGGGCTGCGTCCGGCTGATGGCCGCCAGCGCGGGGCGGACTTCGACATCCATGCGCGATGCCCACTCGCTCAGCTCGCCATGCTGCAGCGTCTCGTCGTTGCCGATCCACTTGTGGCCCTTCTGCGGCATGTCCGACAGCAGCATCTCGAGGACCATCTTCTGGCTCTTGAGGGCACGCTCGCTTTTCGCCTGCACCTTCATGCCCGCGACGGGCGCGCGGCAGCAGCTCGGCGCCAAGGTGCGCTCGCCATCGATCTCGACCATGCAGGAGCGGCAGTTGCCGTCTGCACGGTAGCCGGGCGTGTAGCAAAGCCGCGGAATCTCGACGCCGTGCCGATCCGCCACCTGCAGGATCGTTTCGCCCTCGTAGCCCTGGACCGGCCTGCCGTCGAGTTCGAACTCGACGACGGCGGGCGTCAGAAGGGTTCCTTCGCGTGCATTCATTCAAAGCACCTCGTGGGGAAAATATTTCTGGACGCAGCGAACCGGATTCGGCGCCGCCTGACCGAGCCCGCAGATCGACGCGTCGACCATCACCTGGTTCAGATCCTCCAGCGTGGCGTGGTCCCAATGGGGTTCCGCCATCAACCGGGCCGCCTTGCCGGTACCGACACGGCACGGCGTGCACTGGCCACAGCTCTCGTGCTCGAAGAAATGCATCATGTTCAGCGCGGCGTCGCGAGCACGGTCCTTCTGGCTCAGCACGATGACCGCGGCCGAGCCGATGAAGCAGCCGTGCGGCTGCAGGGTGTCGAAGTCGAGCGGAATGTCGCTCATGCTGGCTGGCAGGATGCCGCCTGACGCTCCGCCGGGCAGGTAGGCGTAGAGGTCGTGCCCCGGGAGCATCCCGCCGCAGAACTCGTCCACCAGTTCGCGCAATGTGATGCCTGCCGGCGCCAGCTTGACGCCAGGCTCCCGCACCCGGCCGCTCACGCTGAACGACCGGAGGCCATGGCGTCCGTTGCGGCCGAAATCGCTGAACCATGCCGCACCACGCTCGACGATGTCGCGCACCCAATAGAGGGTCTCGAAGTTGTGTTCGAGCGTCGGCCGGCCGAACAACCCGATCTGCGCGATGTAGGGCGGCCGCATGCGTGGCTCGCCCCGCTTGCCTTCGATGCTCTCGATCATCGCGGACTCCTCGCCGCAGATGTACGCGCCCGCGCCACGCCGAAGCTCGATGCGCGGCAACGCACAAGGCGGATTTGCCTGCAACAGTGCGAGTTCGCGTTCGAGGATCGCGCGGCAGCCGTGGTACTCGTCGCGCAGATAGACATAGCAGGCGTCGATGCCGACCACTGTGGCGGCGATCAGCAGCCCATCGAGGAATCGATGAGGGTCACGCTCCAGATAGGTTCGATCCTTGAACGTCCCGGGCTCGCCTTCATCGATGTTGACGGCCATCAGGCGCGGCGCCAATTGCTGCCGCACGATGCCCCACTTGCGCCCTGCGGGAAAGCCCGCGCCTCCAAGGCCGCGCAGGCCGGAATCGGTCATTGTTTTCAGTACGTCGTCCACCGGCCTGGCGCCGGAGGCCACCGCGGCCGCGAGCTGATAACCACCGCGCGCCCTGTATGCCTGATAGCCGACATAGGCAGGTGCCGTTTCTTCTGGCGATGAGGTGATGGACACCGGTCCCGCCGCTGCGGCATCGAATACCCCGTCGTCGGCAGGCAGCCCGTGCGCCCTTGCGTCCTGATCGACTGCTGCCTTGACATTGGCCGCCGTGGCCCTGACCACGGGGGCCTGGCCGATCACCGCCACCGGCGCCTGCTCGCAGCGCCCGACACAAGGCGCCGCGATCACCCGCACGTCGGCGCCGAGCATTGCCGGCAGGCGCTGCAAGAGATCGCGGGCACCCGCCAGTTCGCATGAGAGCCCGTCGCAGACGCGCACGGTCAGCGCGGCGGGCTGGTCGTCGCCGCGAAGCACTTCGAAGTGGTGGTAGAAGGTCGCCACTTCGAAGACCTCGGCCATCGGCAGATTCATTTCCCGAGCGAGCGCAACGAGATGCCGGTCGTGCAGGCATTGCCATTCGTCGTTCAGGCGGTGCAGATGCTCGATCAGCAGATCCCTCCTGTGCGGCCCGGGCCCGAGCAGCGCCTGAACCTCCTCGAGTGCCACGTGGTCGGGTTGGCGTCCCTTGAGCTTGCCCTTGCGGCGTATCTGACCGCGGAGTTCGTCCAATGTGGCTAGTCGCACCGGTTCAGGTGCGCGCATGGCTGTGGTCATGGCATCGGCGAAGCGATCAGGCCTCGCAGCAGTGGGTGGGGTTAAAGGTATGTGGGACCAACATGACGCCGGCGGCGTCACATTCCGTGTGTCGGGCGCGGACAAGTCCTGCTGGCCACCCGGTTGAGTGACGATGCTGATGGGTGCCCGAGGCCAGGTCATTGATCGTGGTCAACTTATCGCAGCACGGCGATCGGGCGAAACCCGAAGCTCGCCATGCTGCGGAGTTGCCTCGGCGTTTGCCCATGCGACTCCTTATTTGCGCGGCATGCTACCCCATGTATTCTTGTGGCGTATCGACGAGGCGGCGGCTGTACTTCCGTCGCGCGGGCACCCCCAACTGTCCCTGAGCATCGCTGAAGCATCGACTATCGTTCTCCCCATGCCCTCCTCGGAAACCCCTGCGATCTCCGCCTCCGGCCGCCCGACGCTCGATGTCGCGGTCGTCATGCGCCGCGAGCGGCTGCATGGCCCGTCCAGCCACTGGCAACCCTGGCGTTGGACGCTCGACAGCGTGATGCCCGACGAGCCCGGTTTCGGCACCGAGCCGCGCTTGCTGCACGACGACGAAGGCGAGCAACGCTGGTTGCATCCGGGCTTCAAGGTCGAACTGTTCCGCGACGAGGCCGAGGGCTACCACCTCAACGCGACCACGCCGACACCCTGCTGGTTCGTGCTCTGGCGCATGGACGAAGAGGCGACGCTCGGACCCGAGCCGATTCCGCGTCCGGTCGTGGTGACGCTCAGCTACTACGAGGCCGGGCGCTGGCTCGACGCGCAGGAAACCGTCGAGCAGGTGCCGGCGCCTACGGAAGTGATCGACTGGGCACGCGCTTTCGTGGACGAGCACTACGTGATCGAGCCGAAGCGACGTCGTCGGCCCGAGAGTTTCCGGTCGCTGGTCGATCGTTTCGGCAACGCCGCGAGCGTGACGACCGAGAAGAAGCGCGGGCGGGGAGCCGGGGATGTCTGAGGGTTTTCTCGGACGGTGGTCACGACGCAAGCAAGAGGTGCGGGAGGCCGAAGCATCAGTCGAAGCGAAGACGGCGCCGGAGTTGGTGTCTGCGCCGATGCCGATGCCAGCGACGGAGACTTCCCCTTTGCCGCAGGCTTTGCCCCCGCATGCGCCCCCTGCCTTGGAGAAAGAGCCGGCGAACGAACTGGAGAAGGCGCCACCGCTGACGCTCGTGGATGTGGAAGGGCTGGGCATCGAGTCGGACTACAAGCCCTTCCTGGCCAAGGAGGTCGCGCCCGAGGTCAAGAACGCGGCCTTCCGCAAGCTCTTCTCCGATCCGCATTTCAATGTGATGGACGGTCTCGACACCTACGTCGACGACTATTCCAAGCCCACGCCGATGCCCGACAGCGTGTTGCGCCAGATGGCGAGCGCCAAATTCCTGAAGCTCTTCGACGAGGAGCCCGAGCGCATTCCCCCTGAAACCCCCAAAGCCATGGGGGCGGAGGACGTGGCACAGTCCAACGATTCCGGAGATCTTCCCAGCCCGCCGGTTGCCGATGCGCAACCAGCCAGCCAAGAAAACGATGACCACCACGCTGATCTGCGACTGCAACCAGACGATGCCGCTCGAGCCGAAGACACTCGGCGCGGCACTGGCTGAATCCCTTCCCCTGCATTCGGCGCTCTGCCGCCGCGAAGCCGCTTCCTTCCAGCGCGCCATCCAGTCCGGAGACGAAGTGGTTGTCGCCTGTACCCAGGAAAAGCGGCTGTTCGGCGAACTCGCCACGCAGACGCCCGCTGCGACTTCTTCGATCCGCTTCGTCAACATCCGCGAGACAGGCGGATGGAGCCGCGACGCGAAAAGCGCGATGCCCAAGATCGCAGCGCTCCTGGCCGCGGCCAGCCTGCCCGAGCCCGAACCGGTCTCGACCGTGAGCTACAACAGCCAGGGCCGGCTGCTGATCATCGGGCCCCTCGACGAGGCCGAGCGCGCTGCGGCCTTGGTCGGCGACACGCTCGACGTGACCCTGATGGCGCAGGGTCCGGGCGCATTCGGCGGCACACAGGAGCGCCGCTGGCCGGTGATCGCGGGCCGCATCGATTCGCTCGCAGGCTGGCTGGGCGCCTTCAAGCTCCGCTGGACGCGCGACAACGCGATCGACCTCGACCTGTGCACGCGCTGCAATGCCTGCATCGCAGCCTGCCCCGAACAGGCGATCGGCCTGGACTACCAGATCGACAACGCCCGCTGCACGTCGCACCGCGATTGCGAGCGCGCCTGCAGCGTGGCCGGTGCGATCAATTTCGCGCGCGAGCCTCAGGTGCTCGACGCGGCGTTCGACCTGGTGCTCGATCTCGGCGCCTCGCCGCGCATCGATTGGCATGCGCCGCCCCAGGGCTACTTCCACTTGCCGGGCGGCGTCGCGCATGCCGAGGGCCTCCAGACGCTGCTGCGCCTGCGCGAGCTGGTCGGGGAGTTCGAAAAGCCCAAGTTCTTCGACTACAAGCAGAGCCTCTGCGCGCACAGCCGCAACGAGGTGGTCGGCTGCAATGCCTGCGTCGAGGTGTGTTCGGCCCATGCCATTGCCAGCGACAAGCAGCGCCAGCGCATCGTGGTCAATCCGAACCTGTGCGTCGGCTGCGGCGCGTGCACGACGGTCTGCCCGACAGGCGCGCTGGGCTACACCTACCCCCGTGCTCCCGATCAAGGACTCAAGCTGCGCGAGCTGCTCACCACCTATGCCGCAGCGGGCGGCCGCGATGCCGCGCTGCTTCTGCACAGCCAGGAAGGCGGCCAGGCGCTGGTCGAGCAACTCGGACGGCAGGCGCAACTGGGCAAGGCGCAAGGCGTGCCGGCCCGGGTCATTCCGGTGGGCCTCTTTCACGCGGCGAGCACCGGCATCGATCTGTGGCTCAGCGCGATCGCCTTCGGTGCTTCGCAGGTGATCGTGCTTTGTACCCGCGAGGAAGCGCCGCAGTACCTGGCAGCGCTCAAGAAGCAGATGGAGATCGCCCAGGCATTGCTGCTGGGGCTGGGCTACACCGGAACGCACTTCCGCGTGATCGAGGCCGATTCGACGGCGGTGCTGGATGCCGCGCTGGCCGGCTTGCGCACGACGACACAGCAAGTGCCCGCAACCCCGGCCCGTTTCGCAATCGGCGCGGTCAAGCGCGACAGGCTCGAGATGGCGCTCGACCATTTGATGGGTGCGGCCCCTGCCCTGCAGGCGCCTGCCGATGCGCCATTGGCTTTCGGCCTGCCTCCAGGCTCCCCCCTCGGTGCCATCGCAGTCGACAAGGAAAAGTGCACGCTGTGCCTGGCCTGCGTCAGCGCCTGCCCGTCCGGCGCGCTGCTGGACAGCCAGACCGCGCCGCAGTTGCGCTTCATCGAGAAGAACTGCGTTCAATGCGGCTTGTGCGAGATCACCTGCCCAGAAGATGCCGTTTCGCTCGTGCCACGCCTGCTGGCTTCGCCCGAACGCAAGCAGCAGGTGCTTCTCAACGAGGCAAAGCCCTGGGCATGCATCCGCTGCAGCAAGCCCTTCGGCACGCAGAAGGCGATCGAAGCCATGCTCGGCAAGCTGGCGGGTCATGCGATGTTCCAGGGGGAAGCGCTGGAGCGCCTCAAGATGTGCAGCGACTGCCGGGTCATCGACCTCTACAGTGCCACCAACGAAGTGAAGATCGCCCCGCTATGAGTGAGACCTTTCCCGCGTCCTCCGCGCTCGACGAGGAAGTGGCACGCGCCGAGCTCTACGGCCTGCTGGCGCGCCTTTGGTACGCGGCACCCGATGCCGGGCTGCTGGAGGCTTTCCAGGTTGCGCCGACCGAGGCTCCGGCCGCGGGCGCCTTTCTGGAGGAGCCGTGGCGCCAACTGGTCGGCATCGCGCGCGACACCAGCGCGGCCGCCGCGCACGACGAGTACGACGCGCTCTTCGGCGGCATCGGCAAGCCCGATATCTTCCTTTTCGGCTCGCACTACCTGAGCGGCTTTCTCAACGACAAGCCGCTCGTGCAACTGCGTCACGACCTCGACCGGCTGGGTCTTGCGCGCACCGAGGCCACCTATGAAACCGAGGACCACATCGCCTGCCTGTTCGAGGTGATGCGCTACCTGATCGCCGGCGACGACGTGGCCGTCGCCAACCTTACACAACAACAGGCTATTTTCTCGAAGCACATCCAGCCCTTCTTGCCCGCGTTGTGCGACGCTGTCGCCCAGCATTCCAAAGCCCGGTTCTATGCAGCACTCGCGGTCTTCACGCGCGCGTTCGGCGAGGTCGAGGCACAGGCTTTCGACATGATGGCCTGATGGAAGGGGAAACCGGGTTGCCCGTGAAGTGTTGCTGGTCTAGTATCCAAAAGCACTCACGTATTTCATGACGTGTCGCACCTAGCCACTCCTGGAGCCAATATGCAGGACAGCCAAAAAGACACCGGCCTCAAGCCGGCCTCTCGTCGGGGATTCTTCCTCGGCGCCGCGACCGCCGGCGTCGCCGCAGCAGCCGTCACGGCGCTGCCGAAAATTGTCGAGGCGCCCGTCGCCACCGCCGCTCCCTCCTTGCCGCCTGCGCCCGAAAACGGCGGCGGCTATTCCCTGAGCGAGCACGTCAAGCGCTACTACAAGACCGCTTCAGCCTGAGGAGTCCCCGTGCTTCTGACAAGAAAATCCCCGGGCAGCGCGAGTCAACGCGACTCCGACCCGTCCACCGCCACTTCACCCTTCGTCCACAGCCTGCGGCGCGGCCTTGCGAATGCACTGCCGACGATGGACCGGCGTGCCTTCCTGCGGCGCTCCGGTCTCGGTGTCGGTGTAGGCCTCGCCGCCAGCCAGCTCACCCTGATCCAGAAGGCTCGCGCGGCCGACGGCAGACCCGTCGCCATCGGCGCCGGCAAGATCGAGGTGAAGCGCACCGTGTGTTCGCACTGCTCGGTGGGCTGCGCCTCCGATGCGGTGGTCGAGAACGGTGTGTGGGTGCGGCAAGAGCCGGTGTTCGACTCCCCCATCAACCTCGGCGCCCACTGCGCCAAGGGCGCCGCGCTGCGCGAACACGGCCATGGCGAATACCGCCTTCGCTATCCGATGAAGCTCGTGAACGGCAAGTACGAGCGAATCAGCTGGGACACTGCGCTCGACGAAATCACCGCCAAGCTCAAGGAGCTCACCAAGGCCAGCGGTCCCGATGCGATCTACTGGATCGGCTCGAGCAAGCACAGCAATGAGCAGTCGTACCTGCTGCGCAAGTTCGTGAGCTTCTTCGGCAGTAACAACTGCGACCACCAGGCGCGCATCTGCCACTCGACCACGGTCGCGGGCGTGGCGAACACATGGGGCTACGGCGCCATGACCAATTCGTACAACGACATGCGCAATGCGAAGGTCGCGATGTACATCGGCTCCAACGCCGCCGAAGCGCACCCGGTGAGCATGCTGCACATGCTGCATGCGAAGGAAAACGGCTGCAAGATGATCGTGGTCGACCCGCGCTTCACCCGCACGGCGGCCAAGGCCCACGAGTACGTGCGCATCCGCTCGGGCTCGGACATCGCGTTTCTGTTCGGCATCCTGCACCACATCTTCAAGAACGGCTGGGAAGACAAGCGCTACATCAACGACCGTGTCTACGGCATGGACGAAGTGCGCGCGGACGTGATGAGCAAGTGGACGCCCGACAAGGTCGAAGAGGCCTGCGGCGTCAGCGAGGCCCAGGTGCTGAAGGTCGCCACGATGCTCAACGAGAACCGGCCGGGCACCGTGGTCTGGTGCATGGGCCAGACGCAGCACACCATCGGCAACGCGATCGTGCGGGCTTCCTGCATCCTGCAACTGGCGCTCGGCAACGTCGGCAAGTCGGGCGGCGGCACCAACATCTTCCGCGGCCACGACAACGTGCAAGGCGCGACCGACGTCGGCCCCAACCCCGATTCGCTGCCCGGCTACTACGGCCTCGTCGAAGGTTCTTGGAAGCACTTCGCCGCCACCTGGGGCGTGGACTTCGAATGGATCAAGGGCCGCTTCGCATCGCCCGCGATGATGAGCAAGCCCGGCATCACGGTTTCGCGCTGGATCGACGGCGTGCTCGAGAAGAACGAGCTGATCGACCAGGACTCGAACCTGCGCGGCGTCTTCTACTGGGGCCACGCGCCCAACTCGCAGACGCGCGGTCTCGAGATGAAGCGGGCCATGGACAAGCTGGATCTGCTGGTCGTGGTCGACCCCTACCCTTCGGCCACCGCCGCCATGGCCGCCATGCCGGGGCGCCCCGAGGACATGAACGCGAATCGCGCGGTCTACCTGCTGCCGGCCTGCACGCAGTTCGAGACCAGCGGGTCGGTGACGGCCTCGAACCGGTCGATCCAATGGCGCGAGAAGGTCATCGAGCCGCTGTGGGAGAGCCGCAGCGACCACATGATCATGCAGCAGTTCGCCGACCGCCTGGGCTTCGGCAAGGAGCTCAGCAAGAACTACAAGATGCAGAAGGTCAAGGGCATGGACGAGCCCGTGCCCGACGACATCCTGCGCGAGATCAACAAGTCGTGCTGGGCCGTCGGCTACACCGGCCAGAGCCCGGAGCGGCTGCAGGCGCACATGCGCAACATGGCCGCCTTCGACGTGCGCACGCTCAAGGCCAAGGGCTCGGTGAAGGACAAGGTCAACGGCTACGACATGACGGGCGATTACTTCGGGTTGCCCTGGCCCTGCTACGGCACACCCGAGCTCAAGCACCCGGGCTCGCCGAATCTCTACGACCCCTCCAAGCACGTGATGGACGGCGGCGGCAACTTCCGCGCGAACTTCGGTGTCGAGCGCAGCGGCAAGAACCTGCTGGCCGAGGACGGCTCGCATTCGCTGGGCGCCGACATCACCACCGGCTACCCCGAGCTCGACCACCTGCTGCTCAAGAAGCTCGGCTGGTGGGACGAACTGACCGATGCCGAGAAGCCCAAGGCCGAAGGCAAGAACTGGAAGACCGACAGCTCGGGCGGCATGATCCGCGTGTTCATGAAGAACCATGGCTGCCACCCGTTCGGCAATGCCAAGGCGCGGGCCGTGGTGTGGAATTTTCCGGATGGCATTCCGCAGCACCGCGAACCGCTCTACGGCACGCGGCCCGACCTGGCCGTGAAGTATCCGACGCACGACGACAAGATGGCCTTCTGGCGCATGCCCACGCTCTACAAGAGCGTCCAGCAGAAGAACATCGCCGACAAGATCGCCGAGAAATTCCCGTACATCATGACCTCGGGCCGCCTCGTGGAGTACGAGGGCGGGGGCGAAGAAACGCGCTCCAATCCCTGGCTCGCCGAGCTGCAGCAGGAGATGTTCGTCGAGATCAATCCGAAGGTGGCGGCCGAGAAGAACATCCGCAACGGCGAGCGCGCCTGGGTACACACGCCCACCGGCGCCAAGCTCAACGTGCAGGCCCTGGTCACCGAGCGCGTCGGACCCGACACCGTGTTCATGCCCTTCCACTTCTCGGGCCACTGGCAGGGGGCGGACATGCTCGCCTACTACCCGAAGGGCGCGGCGCCCATCGTGCGCGGCGAGGCGATCAACACCGGCACCACCTACGGCTACGACAGCGTCACCATGATGCAAGAGACCAAGACCACGGTCTGCAACATCGAGAAGGCATAAGGAAATCCCATGGCAAGAATGAAGTTCGTCTGCGATTCCGAACGCTGCATCGAGTGCAACGGCTGTGTCACGGCCTGCAAGAACGAGAACGAGGTGCCATGGGGCGTGAACCGGCGCCGCGTGGTCACGCTCAACGACGGCCTGCCGGGCGAGAAGTCGATCTCGGTGGCCTGCATGCATTGCTCCGACGCGCCCTGCATGGCGGTGTGCCCGGTGCAGTGCTTCTATCGCACCGACGAAGGCGTGGTGCTGCACGACAAGGACGTGTGCATCGGCTGCGGCTACTGCTCGTACGCCTGCCCGTTCGGCGCACCGCAGTTCCCGTCGCAGGGCACCTTCGGCGCGCGCGGCAAGATGGACAAGTGCACCTTCTGCGCCGGCGGCCCCGAGGCCAACGGCTCCGAAGCCGAATTCGAGAAGTACGGCCGCAACCGCCTGGCCGAAGGCAAGCTGCCGGCTTGCGCCGAGATGTGCTCGACCAAGGCACTGTTGGCCGGCGACGGCGACGTGGTGGCCGACATCTTCCGCACCCGCGTCGTGCATCGCGGCACCGGCGCGGAAGTCTGGGGCTGGGGCACGGCCTACGGTTCGCAGCAGGCAGGCACGCCGCCCACCGGAGACAAGAAGTGAGACGCGCGGCCCTGACCCTGTTGGCGCTCGCGTCGGGCGCCTTGCTGCTTGCGGCCTGCACCGAGAAGCCGCAGACGAACGCGGAGGGCGTCAAGCACGATGCGGTGCCCTGGAGCGGCACCGGCACGCAGGCCAACACCGGCACCGTCTTCACCGCGCCCGGCTGGAAAGTGGGCGACAAGACGGCGTGGGAGCAGCAGATCAAGCTCCGCTCCAACGGCCAGAACGAATACACCCGAGAAAACTGAGCCGGAGGCCGCATGAGCGTCGTCACCCTTCGCACCAGGCAAGCCTTCAATGCGCTGTTGGCAACCGCGCTGCTGGGCTGCGCGGCGGGCGCGTTGGCCCAGGCCGGCAACCCGGCAACGGGCGGCGTAGACGCCGCAGCGCCAGCCCCCTCTTCTTCCTCCCCCGCGGCTGCGCCTGCTGCCACGACAGCCGCACCGGCTCCGCAAGCCGCGGGCGGCATCCGCAGCCAGAACATCTTCGACGTGAAGCTCGAGGCCAGCGCCGACCCGCACTACCTCAACCAGACCAACGGCGAGCGCAACAAGGTCCAGCCCGGCAACAACGCGCCGATGTGGCGCCAGGTGAGCGGCGGCGTCACCGGCTACAGCAGCCTGCCCTTGAGCGAGGCGCCCGAGGCCGGCAACCTGATCCAGGGCTTCGTGCAGTACCCGGGCTCGCGCTTCACCAATGCCGGCGAGGCGTGGCGCCAGGTGCGCAACAACTGGATCATTCCGTACGGTGCGGCGTTGCTCTTTGTCACCTTGCTGGCGCTGGCGATCTTCTATTTCACGCGCGGACCGATCCGCCTGCACGGCACCGAGACCGGCCGCAAGATCGAGCGCTTCACGCCCTTCGAGCGCGCCACGCACTGGTCGAACGCCATCGCCTTCGTCACGCTCGCGCTCTCGGGCATCGTGATGGCCTTCGGCAAGTTCTTCCTGCTGCCGGTGCTGGGCAGCGCGCTCTTCGGCTACCTGGCCTACGTGCTCAAGACCGTGCACAACTTCGTCGGGCCGCTGTTCGTGGTGACCACGCTGTTCATGATCTTCACCTTCATCCGCAGCAACTGGCCGGGCAAGGAAGACTTCACCTGGCTGCGGCACGGCGGCGGCCTCTTCGGCGGCAAGGAGCCGGCGTCGCACCGCTTCAATGCCGGCGAGAAGCTGGTGTTCTGGGGCGGCGTGCTGTTTCTCGGCAGCATCGTCATCGCCTCGGGGCTGTTCCTGGACAAGCTCCTGCCCGGCTTCGTCTACACGCGCGGCGAGATGCAGGTCGCGCACATGGTGCATGCCGTGGCCACGCTCTTCATGATGGCGATGATCATGGGCCACATCTACATCGGCACGCTCGGCATGACGGGCGCCTACAAGGCGATGCGCGAAGGCTACGTCGACGAAACCTGGGCCCGCGAGCATCACCGGCTCTGGTACGACGACATCGAGGCGGGCAAGATCCCGGCACAGCGCTCGTCGCCGCCCGAGGCACCACCCGAGCCCGCACGGCCGGCGACCGCGCAAGGAACCTCCGCATGAAGCACACGCTGATCCTTCTCTGTGCACTGGCGCTCCCGCTGGCTGCAACGTCCGCCTTCGCCAAGCTGCCGGCACCCTCGCCCGAAGCGCAGGCCAAGGCCGCCGACACCGCGGCCCGGACCGCGTGGAACACCAAGACCGACGCCTACCTGCTCTGCAAGGCGCAGGACCAGGTCGCGGCCAAGTACCGCGCCAGCGCCCAGGCCGCAGGCAAGCCGGCGCCCGCGGCAATGGCGACGCCGCCTTGCGTGGACCCGGGCCCTTACGCCGCGGCGCCGACCGAGACCAAGCCCATCGAGGCATCGGGCGCGCATTCGCCGGCTCCCACGGCGGCGGCACCGCCCAGCACGAACCAGACCTCGGCACAGACGAATCCCGCACCGAAGAAGTAAGCCGGCGGCAGGTGCCGTTGGCTGCCCCAGTCACCTCGGGCGGGTGGCTGGCAGGCGATGGGCCGGGCGCGATGCGCGTCGAGGCCGGCGACCTCCAACTTTCTATACTGGCCCGATGCCCACACCCGAACGAACTGTCTCGACCGATGTGCGTATGCGCGGCTTCAGCCAGCGCGCCGAGGTTCCCGCCGCCCTCGCGTGGATCGATGCCCATGCGGCGCTGCTGCCCGGCGAATCCGTGGCGGTCGACGAGGCCACGGGACGGGTGCTCCTTCATGAGGTGATCGCGCCCATCGCGGTGCCCGAGTTCGATCGCGCGGCCATGGACGGCTATGCGCTGCGCGGCGGCGAGACCACCGGTGCCGGCGAATACAACCCGCTGGAATTCCCGGTCGTGGGCCATGCCTGGCCGGGCCGGCCCTTCGAAGGCGAAGTGCCCGCGGGCGCCGCCATTCGCATCATGACCGGGGCGCCGGTGCCATCGGGATTGGACGCGGTGGTGCCCGCCGAATACGCAAGCGAGCAGGACGGCCGGCTTGCCATCACGCGCGCCGTCGCTCCGGGCCAGCATGTGGGCCACATCGGCGAAGACATTGCGCGCGGCAGCACGGCCCTCGCCGCAGGCCGCCGGCTTCGCCCGCAGGATGCGGGACTGGCGGCTTCGCTCGGCCTCGCGCAACTGCAGGTGTTGCGCCAGCCGCGCGTGCGGCTGCTCGTCACCGGCAACGAAGTGCGGGCGCCCGGCACGCCCAAGGGACCCTTCGAGATCTACGACGCCAACTCCGTGACCTTGCGCGGCCTGGTCGCGCGCGACGGCGGGCTGCTCGAATCTCATCAGCGCCTGGGCGACGACCCCGAGGTCATCGCGGAGGCGCTCGCGGCGCCCGGCGCCGACGTGGTGCTCGTCTCCGGCGGCTCCAGCGTGGGCGCCGAGGACCATGCGCCGCGCCTCTTGGCCGAACGGGGCGAGCTGGCCATCCACGGCATCGCGATGCGGCCTTCCAGCCCGGCCGGCATGGGCCGCATCGGCGACACGCTGGTCTTCCTGTTGCCGGGCAATCCGGTCTCCTGCCTCTGCGCCTACGACTTCTTCGCGGGCCGCGCGATCCGCCTGCTCGGCGGCCGGCCCGCCGACTGGCCCTATCCCCGCACGCGTGCGACCGTCGCGCGCAAGATCGTCTCGCAAGTCGGACGCGTCGACTACGTGCGCGTGAAGATCGGCCCCGAAGGCGTGGAGCCGCTCGCGCTCTCGGGTGCGTCCGTGCTGAGTTCGACCACGCGGGCCGACGGCTTCGTGGTGGCCCCCGCCGAAAGCGAAGGCTTCGGGGCGGGAACCGAAGTCACTGTCTACCTCTACGAGTGCCCGTGAAAGCCCAAACTCAATTTCTCGATGTCGTGACGCGCGACGAGGCCGAGCGCCGTTTTCGCGAACACCTGAACCTCGCGCCGCTGGGCCGCGAGACCGTGCCGCTGCACGCGGCGCTGGGCCGCGTGCTCGCCGAGGACGTGGCCGCGCCCATCGACGTGCCCGGCTTCGACCGCTCCAACGTCGATGGCTTCGCAGTGCAGGCCGCCGACACCTGGGGCGCGATGGAAGAGCAGGCGCGCTCGCTGGCCCTCGTCGGCGAGACGCTCGCGCCCGGCATCGTGCCCCGGCGCGAAGTGGCGCACGGCCAGGTGACCGCGATCGCCACCGGCGGCATGCTGCCGCGCGGCGCCGATGCGGTGGTGATGGTGGAGCACACCGATGCCGAGGACGGCCAGGTGCAGATCCGCCGCGCGGCCGTCGAGGGCGAGAACGTCAGCTACGCCGGCACCGACATCGCACGCGGCGAAACCGTGCTGCGCGCCGGCCAGCCGCTGAGCTCGCGGGAGATCGGCGTGCTCGCGGCCCTCGGCCTGGCCGAGGTCGGCGTGTACCGCAAACCGCGCGTGGCCATCTTCTCCACCGGCAACGAAATCGTCGCGCCCGGTGCGCCGCTGCCCACCGGCGCGGTGTACGACTCCAACGCCGCCATCATCGGCGCCGCTGTCGAGGAACTGGGCGGCCTGCCGGTGCGGCTGGGCGTGATTCCGGACGACGAGGCCCTGCTGTCGGCCGCGCTCGCGCGAGGTTTGGAATGCGATGCCGTGGTCTTCTCGGGCGGCACGTCCAAGGGCGAAGGCGACCTCTCGTACCGCGTGGTGGCCGCGCTCGGCGACCCGGGCATCGTGGCGCACGGCGTGGCGCTCAAGCCCGGCAAGCCGGTGTGCCTGGCGGTCACGGGCGGCAAGCCGGTCGTGATCCTGCCGGGCTTTCCGACCTCGGCGGTCTTCACCTTCCACGAGTTCCTCGCGCCCGTGATCCACGCCTTCGCAGGCCAACCGCCCGAGCGGCGCGAGCACATCGCGGCCACGCTGCCCATGCGCGTGAACTCCGAGCGCGGCCGCACCGAATATCTGTTGGTGGGCCTGGTGCCCACCGAGCAAGGCGTGGCCGCCTATCCGATGGGCAAGGGCTCGGGCTCTGTCACCACGTTCAGCAGCGCGGATGGCTTCATCACCATCGGCCAGCACACCGAGATCGTCGATGCCGGCGCGCCGGTGCAGGTGCAGCTGCTGGGCCAGGGACTGGACCCGGCCGACCTGATCTTCATCGGCAGCCATTGCGTCGGCCTCGATTGGCTGACCGGCGAACTGATGCGCCAGGGCATCCGCATCAAGGCCATGAACGTGGGAAGCACCGGCGGGCTGATGGCCGCGCGGCGGGGCGAATGCGACGTGGCGGGCATCCACCTGATGGACCCGGCGACGGGCGTCTACAACCTGCCGCTGCTCACGCCGGGGCTCGATCTGATTCCAGGGTACGGCCGCATGCAGGGCATCGTCTACCGCCCGGGCGATGCGCGCTTCGAGGGACTCGTCGCCGCCGCGGCCATCGCGGCCGCGACCACGCAGCCCGGCTGCACCATGGTCAACCGCAATGCCGGCAGCGGCACGCGCATCCTCATCGACCGCCTGCTCGGCAGCACCAAGCCGCCCGGCTACGGCGTGCAGACCAAGTCGCACAACGCGGTGGCGGTGGCCGTGGCGCAAGAGCGCGCCGACTGGGGCCTGGCCATCGACACGGTCGCGCGGCAATACGGCCTCGGCTTCATTCCGGTGCAGGAAGAGCGCTACGACTTCGTGGCGCCCAAGGCGCGGCGCGACCGCGCGCCTGTGCAGGCGTTCGTTGCGTTGCTGCAATCGGCCACGGCGCGCGAGGCGCTGCGTGGCTTGGGCTTTCGCATTGACGACGCAGCCGCCGCTTCCTGACACCCGATGCATTTCCAACTCTTGAGGACCACCCCCCGATGACCTCCCGCAGACGCTCCACCCTCCTCGCCCTCGCCGGTGTTCTCGCCGGTGCGCTTTTCTCCCCGCTCGCCCAGGCGCAGGACAAGTTCATCGTTCTGGCATCCACCACCTCGACGGAGCAATCCGGGCTCTTCAAGCACCTGCTGCCGCTGTTCACGCAGGCCTCGGGCATCGAGGTGCGCGTGGTGGCCGTGGGCACAGGCCAGGCGCTGGACATGGGGCGCCGCGGCGATGCCGATGCGCTGTTCGTGCACGACCAGCCGGCCGAAGAGAAGTTCGTCGCCGAAGGCTTCGGGCTTCCGCGCCGCGCGGTCATGTACAACGACTTCGTCCTGATCGGGCCGAAAGCCGATCCGGCCGGCGTGCGCGGCAACGACATCGCGGCGGCACTCAAGCGGCTGGGTGCCGCGGGCAGCGGCTTCGTCTCGCGCGGCGACAAGAGCGGCACCCATTCGGCCGAGCTGCGCCAATGGAAGCTGGCCGGCATCGACCTCGCGGCCGCCAAGCCCGCCGGCTACAAGGAGTGCGGCTGCGGCATGGGCCAGGCGCTCAACATCGCCGCGTCCACCAACGCCTATGTGCTGTCCGACCGCGGTACTTGGCTCAACTTCAAGAACCGCGGCGACCTGGGCATCGTGGTCGAGGGCGACAAGCAACTGTTCAACCAGTACGGCGTGATCGTCGTGAACCCGGCCAAGCATCCGCACGTCAAGAAGGAACTGGCGCAGGCTTTCTCCGACTGGGTGGTGTCACGCGACGGGCAAGCCGCGATCGCCTCGTACAAGATCGGCGGCGAGCAGCTCTTCTTCCCGAACGCGAACCTGTGAACGACGGCGGTCTGGCCCGGGTGATTCCGGGCGCCGTGCCGGCCGGCTACGGCTCCGGCCTCCCATCGCTCGCCGCGTGACCATGGCCTCGCGCTTGCAGCACTAGCCGTCCGTCGATGAACACCATGACCGAAGGCTGGGCGCTGGCCTGGCAACTCATTCGCCACGCCGATCCTGAACTCGTGCACATCACGGCGCTCTCGCTGCAGGTGAGCGCGACG
This sequence comes from Variovorax paradoxus EPS, assembly GCF_000184745.1. Lineage (NCBI taxonomy): Bacteria > Pseudomonadati > Pseudomonadota > Betaproteobacteria > Burkholderiales > Comamonadaceae > Variovorax > Variovorax paradoxus. The sequence continues at coordinate 3,923,331 of NC_014931.1, forward strand.
GCTTGCGCGATCGGTGCGCTTTTCGGCTTGCTGCTGGGCGCCTGGCTGGCGGTCGCGCGATTCCCGGGGCATGTGCTGGCCGTGTGGCTGGTGAACACGCTGCTCGCGCTGCCCGCCGTGGTGGTGGGCCTATTGGTGTACCTGCTGCTCTCTCGCTCGGGGCCGCTGGGCGAACTGGGAATCCTCTTTACGCCGACGGCGATGGTGGTGGCGCAAAGCGTGCTCGTCACGCCGCTCATCGCCGCCCTGTCGCGCCGGCTCGTGATGGCGGCGCTGGCCGATGGCGGCGACCAACTGCGCTCGCTGGGCGCCGGGCCGCTCACCACTTCGCTGCTGATGCTGGTGCACGACCGGATGGGCGTGGCCACCGTATTGCTCACGGCCTTCGCGCGGGCCATTGCCGAGGTCGGGGCCGTGATGATCGTGGGCGGCAACATCGCCGGCGTCACGCGCGTGATGACCACCACCATAGCGCTGGAGACCAGCAAGGGCGACCTGGCGCTGGCGCTGGCGCTGGGCCTCGTGCTGCTGGCCGTGGTCGGCGCAATCAACGGTGCGATCGGGCTGCTCCAGTGGCTGGCGACCCGCCCGCTGAATGCCGCGCAGGCGAAGCCGCATGCCGCGGCGGCGAAGCCCGGCCTTCGCACGCCGGTGGGCATCGAGGCGGCCGAGCCCGCCGCGGGGACGCCGTTGATCCTGGCCGAGAACGCCACGGTGCGCTTCGGTGCACTCGTCGCGCTGGACAACGCAACGCTGACCCTGCGCCGCGGCGACCGGCTCGTTCTCGTGGGCGCCAACGGCTCGGGCAAGACCACGCTGCTGCGGCTGCTGCACGGCCTCCTGCCCTGCGAAGGCCGCTGCGAACGCCTGCCGCTGCAACCCGAAGGCAGCCTACCGCGCGCGGCCATGCTGTTCCAGCGCCCTTTTCTTCTGAGCCTTTCGGTGGAGCGCAATGTGCGGGTCGGCCTCTGGCTGTCCGGCGTGCCGACGGCCGAGCGCGGGGTGCGCTGCCGCGAGGCGCTCGCGCGCGTGGGCCTGGTCGAACTTGCGGCGCGGTCCGCCCGCTCGCTCTCGGGCGGACAGCAGCAGCGGCTGGGCCTTGCCCGCGCCTGGGCGCTGCAGCCGGACATCCTGTTCCTTGACGAGCCGACCGCCAGCTTGGACCCCGGCGCCAAGAACGAGATCGAGGCCCTCATCCAAGAGGTCGCCAACAGCGGAGTGACCATCGTGATGAGCACCCACAACCTCGGGCAGGCCAAGCGCCTGGCCACGCGCGTGGCCTGTCTGCACGCGGGGCGGATCGTCGTTGAACGTCCGGTTGCGCACTTCTTCGACGCAGAGGATTTGCCTGCCGAAGCCGAGCAGTTTCTCCAGGGGGAACTGGGCTGGCACCTGCGGCCGTAGGTTGCGGGTCGGAGATTCCGGCCCGCGTGTGGACGGTGCCGGGGTCGCGCATGAAGCCCATCGGCGGGAAGTGCAGTCATAGGGCACAGATTCCATGCCGCGCGCGCACTCGACGCGAGCTGCGGTCTTCGCTTCAAGGTGCCCGCGAAAGAACCCCCAAAGCAAAGCGGCCCCGAAGGGCCGCCCGCTCGCTTGCGCATTGCTGCGCGATGCTTACTTCTTCTTTGCAGCAGCCTTCTTGGGAGCAGGCTTGGCAGCCGCGGCCTTGTCAGCCTTGCGCTTGGCCGCCTTCGGGTCCACTGCTGCCTTGAACGCAGCGCCTGGCACGAACTTGGGCACCTTCTGTGCTGCGATCTTGATCGCGGTGCCGGCCTGCGGATTGAAGCCGGTGCGAGCCGCACGCGCGACCTGCTTGAAGGTGCCGAAGCCGACGATCTGCACGGGATCGCCCTTTTTCACTGCGGCGACGATCGCGCTGGTGACGGTCTCGAGAATCCGCGCGGCTTCTGCCTTGCTGACGGTGTGGGTGGTGGCGATTTTTTCGACGAGTTCGATGCGGTTCACTGTTGATTTTTTCCTATGACGAGAGATCAGGCTCATGGCCTGTGCACACCGCAGGCGGATGTCCGCGGCAGGCGGGCGGGAGTGTAGCCGCAGCACGCAGCGTAGGACACGTACGGGCAGCAGGCATCGCGTTTGGCGGGTAGCGGCAGCCTCCACCGATGTGGAAAGTGCTTGGGCACTGCGAGAGCGTCGCCGCGTCGGACGGCCACCGGAAGGTCGCGCGACCGTGAACATTGAATTTGGGCGCCGAGCGCTGGCGAAGCGATGATGACGTCCATCGGTGGCTGCGCCCGCATGCACTGCAACCACGTCTTACAGGACACCCGGGACCCGAAACCATGAACATGAAATTGATCCGGACGATTCTGGAGATTGCGGCAATGCCGCTGTTCGCTGTCGCGCTGTTCGCGGCAGGACTCATCGCGGCCTTTGCGCACCTGCTGGCCCTGCCGGGTCTTTATCTCTGGGAGAGATACCAGGAGAACAAGCCCTTGTCACCAGGACGCCCGAGCGCCGGCGCGTCAAAGTCGCCACGAGGAGAAAAACAACGTTGACTTCTGCAAACGAATTTGCCGGAGCGTGGGCCGCGTAAGAGTTCACGACCATCTTCCGCAGCCCTCCTCGCGAGGGCTTTTTTCATGGGTCCACGGCTGGTCGACTGAAGCCGGCCCTCCCCTGACGCGCGCCCTTTAGCGAACACCTCCGCGAACACAAACCCGCGCGGCATTCGGGTTTTTCCTCGTTTTTTTGATTATGTTTGAAAACTATATTGGTTATCTTCAATAACCGTAAAACCGGCAAATAGCCGTCCCAGGAGACAAGCATGGATCGCATCGTGTCATCGTCATGGCGCACGGCATGGGCCGTGATGGGTACGGCCGTTTTGCTCGGAGGGTGCGGCGGAGGCGGCGGGGGAAGCTCCGGATTTCTTCCAATCTTTCCTGTCGCACCGAATACCTCGACGCCGCCCGCGGTCACGCCGCCGGTCGTGACGCCACCCGCGACGTCCTCGGAGGCTCGTCCCGGCACGCTGAAGTCGTGCACCGACCTTGCAAGCCAGGCGGCGTTCAGCGGCACGGTCTACACCAGCGTGACCTCGGTGGCCGCAGGCGCACTCACGGTCGCCGGCGTGAGCACACCGACGCCGGCGCATTGTCTGGTTCAGGGAAAGATGAACGAACGCACCAGCAGCGTCGATGGCCGGGTCTACGCCATCGGCTTCGAAATGCGCCTGCCGGTCGACTGGAACGGACGTTTCTTCTATCAGGCCAACGGCGGGCTCGACGGCAGCGTGGTTCCGGCAACGGGCGGCGTTGGCGGCGGCGCGCCCACCACCACTGCGCTGCACATGGGCTTTGCGGTGATCAGTTCCGACGCGGGGCACTCCGGCTCGCAGATTCCATCCTTCGGCATCGATCCCCAGGCTCGTCTGGACTACGGCTACAACGCCGTGGCGCAACTGACGCCGATGGCCAAGAACCTTGTCGCCAAGGCCTACGGCCGCGGGGCGGACCGCTCCTATTTCGGCGGTTGCTCCAACGGCGGGCGCCACGCGATGGTTGCCGCCGCACGTTCTGCCAACGAATACGACGGCATCCTGGCCGGCGACCCGGGCTTCAATCTGCCGAAGGCGGCGGTCGCGCAGCTCTACGGCGTGCAGCAATACGTGCAGGTCACCACGGCCAACACGCCTGCCGGCAAACCGGATCTGCAGACCGCCTTCACGCAAGCCGAGATGGACACGGTCGCCAGCGCGGTGCTGTCGAAGTGCGATGCGCTCGATGGCGCCACCGACGGCCTCGTCGCGAACGTGCAGGCCTGCAAGGCGGCCTTCACGCTGGCCACCGATGTGCCCACGTGCGGCGGCGCCCGCACCGGCTCCTGCCTCACGGCCACGCAGAAGACCGTGCTGGACAACGTGTTCACCGGTGCGCGCAACACCGCGGGCACCGCGCTCTACAGCAGCTTCCCCTACGACGCGGGCATCAACCGCGCCGACTGGCGGCAATGGAAGTTCTCCAATTCGCAGAGCCTGGACACCGCCGCGGTCGGCTTCGTGTTCAGTGCGCCGCCGCTGGGCACGAGCCGCCCGCCGGGCATCGACTTCGCGCTGGGCTTCAGCATGGACGCCGACGCACCGGGCATCTTCGCGACCACCGCGCTCTACACCGAGTCGGCCATGTCGTTCATGACGCCGCCGAACCCGGCCATCCTCGCCACGCTGCGCGATCGCGGCAGCAAGCTCATGGTCTACCACGGCACCAGCGATGCGGTGTTCTCGTCGGACGACACCACGCGCTGGTACGACGCCCTGCGCACGGCGAACGGCGGCGATGCCTCCGGCTTCGCGCGCTTCTTCCCGGTGCCGGGCATGAACCACTGCGCCGGAGGCGCTGCCACGGACCAGTTCGACATGCTGACGCCGCTGGTGGCGTGGGTCGAAAAGGGCAAGGCGCCCGACTCGGTCGCTGCCGCCGCGCGCGGGGCGGGCGCCAACGTGATCAACACGGAATTGCCCGCCGCTTGGTCGGCGACCCGGAGCCGGCCGCTGTGCCCCTATCCCAAGGTGACGACCTATGTGAGCGGCGACGTCGAGCTGGCCTCCAGCTTCGCTTGCAAATAATCAAGCGCCAGAAGCGCCTCGCGCGCATCTTGAGTTCGACGAGTGCCCCGACTCTTTGTCGTCGCCCGCAATCCGCCTTTCCTGCGCCTCGTCTCGACGGGCAAGTTCACGCCTTGCCGTTTCTTCGGCCGTGCCCTCCTCGTCGACGACATCGCGCCGCGCGTCCGGGTCGGCAACCAGGACGGGCCGGTTCTGAGGTGGCTTCACATAGTCGGTCATGTACGTTGCTCCTTCGATTTCGCTCGAAGGATCGGCGCTCGCGGACTGGCGGTGCTGTAGGAGCGGACCGCTGAAGTGCGACGCAAGATTCCGATGCCCCGCACCAATGGCTGCATAGCAAGCCGGGTGATCCTGTGTTCTGCCGGCCCGACGGGAATCCGTCCGACGCGCGGAATCTCGCGCTCTGTCACAACACACCGCCATGGCATTTCTCCATGGCTTTGCACATCGCGCATTCGCGCGATCGCGCTTCGTTCGGAGGCAGCTGCGAGCTGCAGTTCTCTGCGGCTTGGCGGCGGCGGCCGGTGCGTTCTCTCATGCAGAGGAGCTGCGCATGGGCTATGTCGACCTCGAGTACGTGATGTGGCATTCCGATCTCGCAGAGGCGTCCCAGGCACGGCTCGCGCGGCAGCGCCAGGACGCGGAGTCGGCGCTGCAGGCAGAAGAAGCCCGGTCGGTCCGGTCGGCGCCCTCCACGCTGACTCCCGCCATGGCGTCCATCGCCCGCCGCAGACTGCAAGCCGACATGGAGCAACGCCAGATCGATGAGTTGCGCAAGCTCGCGGACGCGGCCCGGCAGGCGGTGCAAGAGATTGCGGAGGCGGAAGGCTTCGACTTCGTGGTGCACGACGCCGTGTTCGTCCAGCCGCCGCACGACCTCACGCAGCGCGTGCTGGTGTTGATGCGCCAGCACGCGCACCGCTGATGGGTTTCAGGCGCCGCCGATGTTGACCGTGACCGTGCCGCGGCCTTCGCACTCCGGGCATTCGCGCGGGCCGTCACGGCCGGTGCCATGGCAGCGCGGGCAGGTGTCCTCGCCGGTGCCCGGTGCGCCGGGTGGCGCCTCGTCGCCGGGCGCCATGGGTGCTGCGGGCTCGGTCGGGGCACGCCCCGCGCCGGGGCCGCCCGCCGGTTGATCGGTCGCACCCGGCGATGTGTTTTTCCGGTTCATGGCGAAGCCCCGGTGTCAACGTGTGGTGGCCGCGAGCGAGCGCGCCGCATCGAGGTGCGAGCGCAGCACCGGCAGCGTCTTCTGTGCGAAGGCGCGCAGTTCCGGGTCGGCGACTTCGCGGCTGGCCCGCTCGAACACCACGATGTCGGCCTCGTGGTCCTCGATGCCCACGGTCTGGATGTAAATGCGGTCGAATTGCCTCGCGGGGACCGACGACAGCCGGTCGAGCTTCACGCGCTTGTCACGCGGAATCATGTCGGGGGGCCTGATGCCCTTGGCTCGCAGCAAGGCGATCAGTTCATTGTTTGCGCGCGTGTGGTGGTCCACCAGCATCCGGGCGTAGTCCTGCACCGGGCCGCTGTTGGCGCGGTTCATCGCAAGCCGCGACACCTGCACCTCGTACATGCCGTTGCCGCCGGCGGTCGCCGCGAACTGTGCGGGCTGCATGCTGCGCACGCCGATGCCCGTTCCTACCGCCGCCGCGGCGGCCGATCCACCGCGCGTGGTGGTGCCGGGTTGCTGCGATGTGCAGCCCGCGGCAACGCCCGCCAGCGCGAGTGAAACCGCCAGGATGCGCCCCAGCCTCTCGAATGTCTTCATGACGCCTCCTTCGGATGTTGCGCAGGTACTTTGCGTTCGTCCGGCCGCGCGCATGTAGGACCGCGGCGCGTCCGCATGCGCGAACCGCAGCGCGCATACAGCGTTGGCGGTGCGGGCAAGCGCTTCCCGCTCAGGCTCGCCGGTTCACCGACACGCACCGGCCCGGTTGCGGAGGCCGCCTTTCGCCTTACTTGCGGGGCTTGCGTTCTCAGAGGGACACCCAGTTCGGCGTGGCGGCGAGCGCGCGAAAGAACACGGCGGCATGGTCCGGCGCGATGTCACGCGGCGTGGAGCCCGGCGGTCGCAGGCCATGCAAGCCCATGATGGCCTTGATGCGCTCGTCCCACGCCAGAAGCGCCATCGACCACTCCGGAAATTCACGCACCGCGATGAAGGTTCGGTCGAGCACCACCGGCGCGCGATGCCGTGCATCGACCTCGATCCTCGCGTAGAGCGCTTCCACGGCGCATTCGTCGCCCTCGAGGTATTGCATGTAGACGCCATCGAGAAGGCACAGCGCACCCGTGATGCCGGCCGTGGCGTTGCCAATGCGCGAGGCAGTGAGGATGGCCCGCAGGTTCGTCGAATTCGCATCGACGGCTCTGCTGCCGTAAATAAGCCGCTTGAGCATCGGCGAATGCTAGCGCCGGGCGACCCGTTTTGCAGGGAGCCGCCAGATGCAAATGCGCTCGGGAGTACGGCGCTGCCCCATCGGCCGTTTGCCTCGAGCCCCGGCGTTCACCTCATCGGGAGCGCGAACGACCGCCGCTTGCGCCCTGCTCCTACGCAGCGCAACCGTCGGCGCGGTAGCTTATGCCGCTTCGAAACCGCCACCGGCCGATGCGGCCACGACCCATGAATCTTCACCGTTACCTTCTGATCGCCGGCGCCGTTGCGCTCGGTGCCTGCGCCAGCAACGCACCCACTTCCACCGCGAACTCGGGCGTCGACAACCAGCCCGATCCCACCATCCTGCTCGTTCCGCTGCGCGTCGAGGACCCGCGGCTGGCCTCGGGCTGCTGGGCACAGTTCTATTCGAAGCGCGACTTCCAGGGCGACGTGGCCACCCTCGTCGGCCCGGCCCAGGTCCAGAGCATGGACAAGGGCACCGCGCGCCAGCTCAAGCGCGACATCGACAGCGTGAGCATCGGCCCGCGAGCGACGCTGGAGGTGTACGAACACGCCATGTTCAAGGACCGCACGGTGCGCTTCGAACCCAACAGCCGCGAGGGCGGCCTGGTCCGCAAGCTCGGCTTCGGCGGCCGCATCGAAGCGTTGAAGCTGTCCTGCTCCTGACCATTGGCGCGATGCGCCGGCATGACATGGCAGGCGCACGGCAAAGCCGGTACCTGCCCCCTGAACGACAGCGGCGCACTTCGTTGTCCAGCGCGGCGGCAGGCCGGATTCAATTGATGATCTCTCCCATGCCTGTGCGCACGCGCTCTTTGAGTTGCCGGATGTACTCCGCGTCGAAGGGCTCCCAGGTCTCCAGTTCGCCGACGATCCGAAGCGGCTCCCGACTGCGGTACGAGCGTGTGGGATTGCCCGGAAACTTCTTGTCGGTGACGTTGGGGTCGTCCTCGAAGGCACCTGTGGGTTCGACGATGTAGACGCGGCCACGGCCGTCGCCCTTCGCCATTTCGGCGGCCAGCCCAGCGCCCTTTGGCCAGGCGGTGAAGTAGATGTGGTTCATCACGACTCGGCCGTCGTAGTTGGAGCGGAAGCCTGCGGTGAGCAGGTCGCCCACCTGAAGTTCCGCTCGCGTGCCGTGGAAGTAAGGACCCGTGTCCAGGACAGTCATCGCCCGTCGCTCCTCTGCGGTAAGAAAAGGCCGCGGAGTTTACTAGGGGCGTTTACACGCAAGAAGGTCCGCAGGACCGCGGCGCTCAACTTCGAGGAAGCGAGGGCACGGGTGAGAAGCCCTGATCGCCTGCAGAGCAGGAAGGTGAATCGGCCCGGTGCGGAGGTGGCGCCTTCTTCGGGTTTTTTTCTTTGCATCTCGCGATGTCAGCAGTCCGGTTCAGGTCTCGCAAACCCAGACGGATGTGCAGCCACTGCCGACAAACACCGAAAGCAGCGGCGATGGACGCAAGCAGCGCCGCCCGCTTCTTCACACCGCACTCAAAGGCTCTTGCCAAGCCTGCGCGCCGAACCGAGATAGCCGGTACGCCGCGCAACCAACAGCCCGACCGCAGCGAGACCCACCATGGCAATCGCCGCGGTATTGCCCGAGGCGGCCCGTCCCATGTCGAGCGCGATCTCACCGCTGCGCGGCCCGACGAGTTGCAGGCGGCGTTTGGTCATTCGCATGCCCAACTCGCCCAGTTCGTCGGCCAGGAGGCGCTCGGCCTCGGGAATCACCAGCGTTTCCTCGTCCGCGACATGGTGCATCACATCGCGCATCAGCTCGGCCACGGTGTCGTCGTAGTCGCGGGCCTCCGGCTCCATCTGCCGCAGCAGGCCGATCAGTCGCCGCATTTCCTGGTGCTCGTCGAGCGACTTGGCGATGAGCTCGTTCTGCGTGACTGCGCGCACTGCCGGGTAGAAGATTTCCTCCTCGAGCTGCGCGTGCACTTCCAGGGCGGTGCACATGGTATTCACCAGCCCCTTCTTCACGCGCACGGGCGCGCTGGCCTTGTACTGGTGGAAGGTGGAGAGCACGTGCGTGTGATCCAGCCGGATCATGTTCGTTGCGCTCGGGAAAAGGCGTGACACGAGTTTCGTCATGAGACCTCCTCTGTCAGGGGGCGGCGCCGAGCGCTTCCGCAAACTCTTCCTTCACACCGACGCCGCGGAGGTCGGCATCGGGCTCTGTGCGTTTGGTGGTGGGCATCGTGGGCTCCGCTGGATGAATGTATGAATGAATCGGGAAAGTCGAACGTGGAGCCGGCGGCCGGCCCCGTGCGTAGGAAAGTACCGTGTCCGCATAGCAGTGCGGACTACCCTTCGAAACATGCGGCGACGTCCGGCCGAGGGCTCCCGCGGGTCGCGGCTGAAATGCGCTTATAAAGCGCTCGCCCCCATCATTGATTTTTAAGCGAGCGCGTATGAAGTCCGCAGGCTTGAAAGGCACCGTATCCATCGAGCTGGTGCACGAGGCGATCTACGCCGCGGTGCTCCGGAACATGGACATCAGCAGCGTCCTCGAAAGCGCCAAGATCGATCGCGAGCTGTTGAACGCGCCGCGTGCGCGCATCTCGGCGGCTGCGTACTCGCGCATGTGGGTGGCAATGGCCGACCTGATGGACGATGAGTTCTTCGGCCTGGACAGCCACGGGCTCCGTCGGGGCAGCTACGCGCTCATGACGCGCGCGGCGGTCAACGCCGACAACCTGGCGCATGCGCTGCGCCGGATCCTGAGGTTCCTTCATTCGACCTTGGACGACTTTCGCGGCGAGCTGGTCTGCGACGGTGATGAGGCGCGCGTGATCCTGCATGACGGCGGCGTGCTGCGCCGGCTGTTCGGCTACGGCACCTGGTTCATCCTGGTCCACGGCTTGGCATGCTGGCTCGTGCACAGGCGCATTCCCCTGCGCGAAATGCAGTTCCGGTGCCCGCCTCCCGGCGATGACAGCCACTACCGCACGCGCTTCTGCGAGAACCTGAAATTCAACGGCGAGACCACGCACATCAGCTTCGCAAGCGACCTGCTGGACCTGAGGATTGCGGAGTCGCCGGCAACGGTCGACAACTTCCTGAGGGCGGCGCCGGCCAACCTGCTGGTCAAGTACCGCAACGACGCGAGCACCAGCGCGCAGGTGCGCAACAGGTTGCGCAGCCAGGTGCCTGATGCATGGCCGGAACTGGAAAAGCTCGCACAGGAACTCTGCGTCTCCGGCACCACGCTTCAACGCCGCCTGCAGCAGGAAGGCGTGAGCTACCAGCGCGTGAAAGACGACTTGCGGCGGGACATCGCCATCGACCTCCTGTCGAGCGCGTCACTGACGGTGGCCGAAGTCGCTGCCCGCACCGGGTTCCAGGAAACCAGCGCCTTCCATCGCGCCTTCAAGAAATGGACGGGCGTGAGCCCCGGCGCCTATCGCTCGTCCACGCCCGCGCGGGAATAAGCCGAACCGTCCGGCGTTTGCCGGGGATGCCGGCATGTCCGAATGCCCCATCCAGATCGAGACGCGCGGGCATGGAAGCGGAGCGCATGCAGAACTAACCTCCTTTCGAATCGCATCCCGCGATAGCCAAAACGACAGAACGACAGGAGACAACATGCAGCACCTCGGCCGTGACCGCGACGGGGCGATTCGCCCGGCGTCGACATAGCAAGGAAACCGGAATGAACCGAACGATGGCGTCGCCGCTGGATGCAGAGGCGCTGCGGGGAGCGGTCGACTGGGCCATTGCCACCCGACGCAGCGTCAGGGCGTTCCTGCCCCAGCCGGTGCCTAGGGACGAGGTCGAGGCGATCCTCGCGACCGCACGCTACAGCGCCTCCGGCATGAACATGCAGCCCTGGCATGTGCATGTGCTCACGGGGCCTGCAAAGGCCCGCCTGTCGGCTGCGATTGCGGTGCTCAACGACGATCCCGGCCGGTCGGGCGAGCTGCTCGAACCCTACGACTACTACCCGCGCGAATGGTTTTCGCCGTACCTGGAGCGGCGCCGCAAGGTCGGCTGGGACCTCTACGGATTGCTCGGCATCGCCAAGGGCGACAAGCAGCGCATGCACCTGCAGCACGGGCGCAACTACCGCTTCTTCGATGCGCCCGTCGGCCTGTTCTTCACGGTGGACCGCACGCTTCAGGAAGGCAGCCTGCTGGACTACGGCATGTTCCTGCAGAGCGTGATGGTGGCCGCGCGCGGCCGGAACCTGCACACCTGCCCGCAAGCCGCCTTCCTGAAATTCCATCGCCAGATCGCGGACCTGCTGGGCATTCCCGCCGGCCAGATGCTGGTCTGCGGCATGAGCCTGGGCTACGCCGACCCGTCGTCGGTCGAGAACTCGCTCGTCACCGAGCGCGAGCCCGTGTCCGCCTTCACCACATTTCACGACACCACCAAGGAGACCACCGCATGAGCGCGCCATCCTATGCACGGGGCCTCGAACGCTGCGCGGCGAATCATGTGCCGCTCACGCCGCTGGGCTTTCTCGACCGCGCCGCCCTGGCACATCCGAACCGCGTGGCGGTGGTGCACGGCGATCTCTCGCGAACCTGGGCCGAGACGCGGGAGCGCTGCCATCGCCTGGCGTCGGCGCTGATGATGCGCGGCATCGAGGCGGGTGACACCGTGTCGGTGCTCGCGCCCAACACGCCCGCCATGCTGGAGGCCCACTTCGGCATTCCGCTGGCGGGCGCGGTGCTCAACGCGATCAACCATCGGCTGGATGCCGAAGGCATCGCGTTCATCCTGCGCCACGGCGAGTGCAAGTTGCTGCTGGTCGACCGCGAATTCGCCGCCACGGTGGCCGCGGCCCTGAAGCTTCTGGACCACGCACCTGCGGTCATCGACATCAACGATCACCTCGCACCACCGGGCGAACCCATCGGCGAGACGGACTACGAATCCTTGCTGGCGAACGGAGACCCGGAATTTGCCGGCCGGTGGCCCGGCGACGAGTGGCAACCCATCGCCCTTAACTACACCTCCGGCACCACCGGAGACCCCAAGGGCGTAGTCGCCAGCCACCGCGGCACCTACCTCATGAGCCTGCTGCAGATCACGAACTGGGCGATGCCCCGGGCGCCGAAGTATCTGTGGACCCTGCCCATGTTCCACGCGAACGGCTGGTGCTTCACCTGGGCCGTGACCGCGTCCGCGGGCACCCATGTCTGCCTGCGCCGGGTGTCCGCCGAGGCGGTGCTGGAGGCCATCGACCGGCACGAGATCGATCACCTCTGCGCAGCGCCCGTCGTGATGGCGATGCTCGCGGACGCGGCCAAAGACACCCGGCTGCCGCGCCCCGTACGCGTGCTGACTGCCGGCTCGCCGCCGCCGCTCGCCGTGCTGAATGCGGTGCTGGCGATGGGCTTCGACGTGGAGCACGTCTTCGGCATCACGGAGGTTTCGGGCACGCCGGTGAGTTGCGCGTGGCAGGACGGCTGGGACGATCTTGCGCCCGCCGAGCAGGGCGCGCTGCGGGTGCGCCAGGGCGTGCGCGCCGCCATGTTCGAGGGCCTCATGGTCGGCGATGCAGACACCCTCGAGCCCGTCGTGCCCGACGGCAAATCGGCGGGCGAGCTCATGCTGCGCGGCAACACCGTGATGATGGGTTACTTCAAGAACGAGGCCGCAACGCGCAAGGCGCTCGCCGACGGCTGGTTCCGCACCGGCGACGTCGCGGTTTTGCATGCCAACGGGTATGCGCAGATCACCGACCGTTCGAAGGACGTGATCATCTCGGGCGGCGAGAACATCTCCTCGGTCGAGATCGAGGACGTCGTCCATGGACACCCGGCGGTGCTGCATGCGGCCGTGGTGGCCCAACCCGACGAGAAATGGGGCGAGGTGCCCTGCGTGTTCATCGAACTCAAGACCGGTGTCGCCGCGCCCACCGAGCAGGAGATCATTTCGTTCTGCCGGGAGCGGCTGGCGCACTTCAAGTGTCCGCGCCGGGTGATCTTCACCCCGTTGCCGAAGACGGCCACGGGAAAGATCCAGAAGTTCCGCTTGCGCGAGCAGGCCGGCAGCCAGGACGCCATCACCCGGCTCGCGAGCCATGGCTGAGTTCGAAGCTGCCGCGGCCCTGGCGCCGCTCGAACCCGGCTACCGCTTCTCGCGCCACCACACCTTCGACGAAGCGCAGGTGCGGGCCTTTGCGCTGGCCGCGGGAGACGAGAACCCCCTGCACCACGACGCGGCGTTTGCACGGGGCACGCGCTTCGGCGGATTGATCGCCAGCGCGACCCACACCACCTCCCTCTTGATGGGGCTGACCGGCAGCCACTTCGGCAAAAAGGGGAAGGTGCTGGGGATGAACTTCTCCGTCGACCTGCTGCGCCCCGTGCGGGCGAGCGAGACGGTGCTCATCGAGTGGCGCGTGACGTCGATGGCCGCGCATTCGAAAGGCGGCTGCGTCCTCGAACTGCAGGGTGCGATCAAGAGCGCGGATGACCGGACCAGTGTGCTTGCGCAGGGGACGGTGCTTTTCACGCCCGCCTCGTGAGTGCGGTTTCCCGCAGCCTCATCACGTATAGCGCTTCTCCAACGCATCCCACTCCGGCTTGCCGACCAGCCGCTGGCGCTCGGCAAAGGTCGTGACCAGCCCGCTGGATTCCAGCACCTGCTTTTCATCTCGCAGCACGGTCAGGGCCTTCTGCATGCCGGAGACCGCCCCCTGCAGCGCCGCATTGGCATAGAGCACGATGCCGTAGCCGAGCTCACCCAAGTCTTCGGCATTGAAGATCGGGGTCTTGCCGCCAATCACCATGTTCATCAACTGCGGCTTGGCCAGTCGCTGCGGCAGCGCACGAATCTCATCCGCAGTGGTGACCGCTTCGACAAACAGGATGTCCGCCCCCGCCTCCGCGAACTTCTGCGCCCGCTCGACGGCAGCCTCGAAGCCGTGCACGGCGGCCGCGTCGGTGCGGGCCATGATCAACAGCTCCTGATCCTGCCGCGCATCGACGGCCGCCTTGATCTTGCTGACCGCTTCTTCCGTGGAGATCACTTCCTTGCCCGAGAAATGCCCGCAGCGCTTGGGCGCCACCTGGTCCTCGAACTGGATGCAATCAGCACCCGCGCGCTCGAGCGTGCGCACCGTGTGGCGCACGTTCAACGCATTGCCGAAACCCGTGTCGGCATCGACGATCAGCGGCACCGACACCGCATCGCGGATGCGCGCCGTGTGGTCGGCGATTTCCGCCAGGCCCATGAAGCCCTGGTCGGGCATGCCGAACCACATGTTGGTGACACCGGCGCCGGTGATGTAGATCGCCTTGAAGCCCAGGTCTTCGACGACCTTGGCCGAGAGCGCATTGAAGGCGCCGGGAACGATCAGGCCGCGGCGGGCTTCGGCGAGGGACTTGAGTTGCTTGCGGGTGGACATCAGAGAACTGCCGATCATCATCAGAAACTGTCGCCGGGTACGCGCACCCAGCCTTCCATCAACACACGGGCGCTACGGCTCATCAGGGCCTTGGTCACCACCCATTCGCCATCGTCGGCCTTGCGGGCCTCGGCACCGACGCGCAGCGTGCCAGACGGATGGCCGAAGCGCACGGCCTGGCGTTCGCCGCCACCGGCCGCGAGGTTCACCAACGTGCCGGGAATCGCGGCGGCCGTGCCGATGGCGACGGCCGCCGTGCCCATCATGGCGTGGTGCAGCTTGCCCATCGACAGCGCACGCACCAGCAGGTCGACATCCCCTGCCCTCACTGACTTTCCGCTGGAGGCCGTGTAGTCCTTGGGCGGCGCGACGAAGGCGACCTTGGGCGTGTGCTGGCGCTTCGCCGCTTCGGCGATGTCCTTGATGAGCCCCATCTTCACGGCACCGTGCGCGCGAATGGTCTCGAACATCGCCAGCGCCTTCGCATCGCCATTGATCGCGTCCTGCAACTCGATGCCCGTGTAGCCGATGTCGGCCGCGTTGACGAAGATCGTGGGAATGCCCGCATTGATCAGCGTGGCCTTGAGCGTGCCGACCCCGGCCACTTCGAGGTCGTCGACGACCTTGCCGGTCGGGAACATCGCGCCGCCGCCTTCACCGTCGCCCTCGTCGGCCGGGTCGATGAATTCGAGCGGCACCTCGGCCGCGGGGAACGTGACGCCATCGAGCTCGAAGTCGCCGGTCTCCTGCACCTCGCCTTCGACGATCGGCACGTGGGCCACGATGGTCTTGCCGATGTTGGCCTGCCAGATGCGCACGGTGCAGATGCCGTTCTGCGGCACGCGCGCCCGCTCGATCAGCCCCTGCGCAATCGCGAACGGCCCGACCGCCGCCGACAGGTTGCCGCAGTTGCCCGACCAGTCGACAAAGGCGCTGTCGATGGAAACTTGGCCGAAGAGGTAGTCGACGTCGTGGTCCGGCCGCGCCGAGCGCGACAGGACCACTGTCTTGGAGGTGGACGAGGTGGCAGCGCCCATGCCGTCGATCTGCTTGGCGTAGGGGTCGGGGCTGCCGATCACGCGCAAGAGGAGCGCGTCGCGCGCCGGGCCGGGTTGTTGCGCGGCTTTGGGCAAGTCCTGCAGGCGAAAGAACACGCCCTTGCTGGTGCCGCCGCGCATGTAGACGGCGGGAATCTTGATCTGGGGAACGGATGCCATGGCGTTGGTGATGAGGGTTGTCTCAGGCGGCGAGTTTGTTCTCGGCCAGGAAGTCTTGCGCAAAACGCTGCAGCACGCCGCCCGCCTCGTAGATAGACACCTCTTCGGCCGTGTCGAGCCGGCAGGTGACCGGCACCTGCAGGACCTCGCCGTTCTTGCGGTGCACGACCAGCGTGAGGTCGGCGTGGGGCCTGGGCTCGCCGACCACGTCGTAGGTCTCGGTGCCGTCCAGGCCCAGCGTGAGGCGCGTGGTGCCGGGCTTGAACTCCAGCGGCATCACGCCCATGCCGAGCAGGTTGGTGCGGTGGATGCGCTCGAAGCCCTCGGCCACGACAGTCTCCACGCCGGCCAGCCGCACGCCCTTGGCGGCCCAGTCGCGCGACGACCCCTGGCCGTAGTCGGCGCCGGCCACGATGATGAGCGGTTGCCTCCGGTCCAGGTAGGTCTCGATGGCCTCCCACATGCGCACGACCTTGCCTTCGGGCTCGATGCGCGCGAGCGATCCCTTCTTCTGCACACCGCCCTCCACCGCCATCTCGTTGACGAGCTGCGGGTTCGCGAAGGTAGCGCGCATGGCTGTCAGGTGGTCGCCGCGGTGCGTGGCGTAGGAATTGAAGTCTTCTTCCGGCAGGCCCATCTTCGCCAGGTACTCGCCGGCGGCGCTGTCCAGCAGGATCGCGTTGGAGGGCGACAGGTGATCGGTCGTGATGTTGTCCGGCAGGATGGCCAATGGCCGCATGCCGCGCAGCGTGCGCGGCACGGCAGCGAGCGCGCCCACGCCTTCGCTGTCCCAGTACGGCGGGCGGCGGATGTAGGTCGATTGCGGCCGCCAGTCGTACTGCGGGCTCACCTTCTCGCCGTTGTCCGCGTGGATCGCGAACATGGGCTCGTACACCTTGCGGAACATCTCGGGCCGCACCGAGGCCGCAACGATAGCGTCGATTTCCTCGTCGCTCGGCCACAGGTCGGCCAGGCGAATCTCCTTGCCGTCGACCACGTCCAGCACGTCGCGCTCGATGTCGAAGCGCATCGTGCCCGCGATGGCATAGGCGACCACCAGCGGCGGCGAGGCCAGGAAGGCCTGCTTCGCATACGGATGGATGCGGCCGTCGAAGTTGCGGTTGCCCGAGAGCACCGCGGTAGCGTACAGGTCGCGCTCGATGATCTCCTGCTGGATCTTCGGGTCCAGCGCGCCCGACATGCCGTTGCAGGTGGTGCAGGCGAAGGCGACGATGCCGAAGCCCAGTTGCTCCAGGTCGGTCAACAGCCCGGCGTCGCGCAGGTAGAGCTCCACCGTTTTCGAGCCCGGTGCCAGTGACGACTTGACCCACGGCTTGCGTTTGAGGCCCAAGCGGTTCGCGTTGCGCGCCAGCAGGCCCGCGGCGATCACGTTGCGCGGGTTCGAGGTGTTGGTGCACGAGGTGATGGCCGCGATGACGACGGCGCCATCGGGCATCAGGCCCGCAGCCTCCTGCTGCCGGGCTTCGGCCAATCCGACGGCGATGTCGCGCTCGGCCAGTTGCGAGGTCGGCAGGCGGCGGTGCGGGTTGGAAGGCCCGGCCATGTTGCGCACGACGCTCGACAGGTCGAACTTCAGCACGCGCTCGTAGCTCGCGGTCTTCAGCGCATCGCCCCAGAAGCCGGCGGTCTTCGCATAGGTCTCGACCAGCGCGACCTGCGCATCTTCACGGCCGGTAAGTCGCAGGTACGTGAGCGTCTGGTCGTCGATGTAGAACAGCGCGGCCGTGGCGCCGTACTCGGGGCACATGTTGGAGATGGTCGCGCGGTCGCCGATCGTGAGGCCCTTCGTGCCCTCGCCGAAAAATTCCAGGTAGGCGCCGACCACCTTTTCCTTGCGCAGGAACTCGGTGAGCGCCAGCACGATGTCGGTGGCGGTGATGCCCGGCTGGCGCCGGCCTGTCAGCTCGACGCCGACGATGTCGGGCAGGCGCATCCACGAGGCGCGGCCCAGCATCACGTTCTCGGCTTCGAGGCCGCCGACGCCCACCGCGATCACGCCCAGCGCATCGACGTGCGGCGTGTGGCTGTCGGTGCCCACGCAGGTGTCGGGAAAGGCCAGGCCATCCTGCACGTAGACCACCGGCGACATCTTCTCCAGGTTGATCTGATGCATGATCCCGTTCCCCGCCGGGATCACCTCCATGTTGGCGAAGGCGCGCTTGGTCCAGTCGATGAAATGGAAGCGGTCTTCGTTGCGGCGGTCTTCGATCTGGCGGTTCTTCTCGAAGGCTTGCGGATCGAATCCGCCGCACTCCACGGCCAGCGAATGGTCCACGATCAGCTGCACCGGCACGACAGGATTTACCTGCGACGGATCGCCGCCCTCGGCCGCGATGGCGTCGCGCAGGCCTGCGAGATCCACCAGCGCGGTCTGGCCCAGGATGTCGTGGCACACCACGCGCACCGGAAACCACGGAAAGTCGCGATCGCGCCGTCGCTCGATGAGCTGCAGCAGGCATTCGTCGAGGATCGTCAGGTCGCAGCGGCGCACCAGGTTCTCGGCGTGCACGCGCGCGGTGTAGGGCAGCGTGTCCCAGGCGCCGCTTTGCAGCGCATCGACCGCGGCGCGGGCGTCGATGTAGTCCAGCGTGGTGCCGGGGAGTTGTTTTCTGTGTCGTTCGTTCATCGTGGCGAATCGTGAATCAGCTCAGACGCGCGCCGCGATCGGCACGAACTTCAGGTCTTCCGGACCGGTGTAGTTGGCGCTCGGGCGGATGATCTTGTTGTCCACGCGCTGCTCGATCACATGCGCGGCCCAGCCGCTGGTGCGCGCGATCACGAAGAGGGGCGTGAACATCGCCGTGGGCACGCCCATCATGTGATAGCTCACCGCGCTGAACCAGTCCAGGTTGGGGAACATCTTCTTGACCTCCCACATCACGGTCTCCAGGCGCTCCGCGATATCGAACATCTTGGTGGACCCGGCCGCCTCGGACAGCGATTTCGCCACGCCCTTGATCACCACGTTGCGCGGATCGCTCACCGTGTACACCGGGTGGCCGAAGCCGATGACGACCTCCTTGGCCTCCACGCGGCGGCGTATGTCGGCCTCGGCTTCGTCGGGCGCGTCGTAGCGCTTCTGGATCTCGAAGGCGACCTCGTTCGCGCCGCCATGCTTGGGGCCGCGCAGCGCGCCGATGGCGCCGGCAATGGCCGAGTGCATGTCGCTGCCGGTGCCGGCGATCACGCGCGCGGTGAAGGTGCTGGCATTGAACTCGTGCTCGGCGTACAGGTTCAGCGAGGTGTGCATCGCGCGCACCCAGGCATCGGTGGGCTTCTGGCCATGCAGCAGGTGCAGGAAGTGGCCGCCGATCGAGTCGTCGTCGGTCTCCACCTCGATGCGCTTGCCCTGGCTGCTCCAGTGATACCAGTACAGCAGCATCGAGCCGAGCGAGGCCATCAGGCGGTCTGCGATGTCACGCGCGCCGGGCAGGTTGTGGTCGTCCTTCTCGGGCAGCACGCAGC
Organism: Variovorax paradoxus EPS; assembly: GCF_000184745.1. Lineage (NCBI taxonomy): Bacteria > Pseudomonadati > Pseudomonadota > Betaproteobacteria > Burkholderiales > Comamonadaceae > Variovorax > Variovorax paradoxus. The sequence continues at coordinate 3,942,395 of NC_014931.1, forward strand.
CCAGCGCCGAGACGCCGGTGCGCATCACGTCCATCGGATGGGCGCCGGCGGGCAGGCTCTCCAGCGCGGCCTTCACGTTGGCCGGCAGGCCGCGCATCGCCTTCAGCCGCGTCTTGTAGGCCTTGAGTTCGGCGCGCGTGGGCAGCTTGCCGTGCACCAGCAGGTGGGCGATTTCCTCGAATTCGCAGACCTCGGCGATGTCCAGGATGTCGTAGCCGCGGTAGTGCAGGTCGTTGCCGGTGCGGCCGACGGTGCACAGCGCCGTGTTGCCCGCGGTCACGCCCGAGAGGGCGACGGATTTCTTGGGCTTGAAACCAGCCGGGGCGGCCGTTTCGTTCGTGGCGGTGGTGGTCGTGGTCATGCGGTTTCCTTGTTCAGATAAGAGCGATCGATGCCGGTGGGGCGGCCGGCGGCGTTGACCGCCACCATCTCGAACACGCCCTTGAGGACTTCTTCCGCGGGAACGCCCGGCACGTCGGCGATGCCGGTCACGCACACGGTCATCGAGCAGCGGCCGATGCGGCTGACCCAGCCGCGCAGGATGAGTTGGTAGCCCACCGGCACCGGGGCGAGAAAGGCGACGCTGGTCACGCCGGCCATCACCACCTCGCGCTGTGCCAGATCGCGTGCGGCCAGGAAGGCCGCCTTGCTCATCAATTGCAGGCCCTGGCCGGCGAAGAGCGTGCCGCGGTGATTGGCATGCACCGGCAGCACCAGCTCGCGGAGTTCGGTTGTTCCAACGGGTGTCGTCATGCTTCGCAATCTACGCAGATTGCGCCCTTCGCATAAGGACTGAAAGGGCGAACTCTTGCGAAGGCGATCGCGAGCTATTGCGAATGCTGCGAATTCACGGAGCTGCTTACGCCCGGCCGCTGCCGAGCCGGGTCTTCACGGAGACGCGAAGCGTCAGTCGGCGTCGCCCACGTCGTCCATCGCCATCAAGCTCGCATCGTCGCCTTCTTCCCGAGGCCCCACGCCCAGGTCCTCCGACAGGCCCTTGAGCACGACGTAACCCGCCTGCAGCGCATCGCCGTAGGTGGCGAAGCCCGTGGCGGCCTCCATCAGCGGTTCGAACTCCATCGAGTTGTCGAAGGATTCGAGGAGCACCCAGAAATAATCCCCGGCGTCGTGTTGGTCGACGGTGAGGGCAATGGAGATGAGTTGGCCAGCCATGGGCGCATGGTGGCGCGGTCAAGTGACAGTCGCGCGAAACGGCTGTGAAGGTTCTGCTGCCGCAGCGAGGCCCCGCGATCGTGATTTCGTTGGCATGCCCGCCGACGAATCGTCGCCAAAACACTACGTTCCTGCGCGTATCCAGCCTTCACGGCCGTCACCGCAATCGGCGATGCTCGGGTCATGTCCACGGCACGCTCGCAACCGATTTTTCGTCCCGGCTGGCGCATCGCGGCGTCGATCTACACGGTCGCCGGCGTGGTGTGCGTGCTGGGAACCGCGGCCGTGCCGGACAGCGACGCGGGCATGCTGGTCGCCATCGCGGGCGGCCTGCCGTGGTCGCTGGGCCTGCTCACGCTCGACCTGTCGCCCGGCGTGGCGAACACCGCGCTGATGCTGCTCGCGGGCAGTTGGGCGGTCAACGCTGGGCTGCTGTGGTGGCTGGCGCTGCGGCGCGTCGGGCCGCCGCTTTAACGCGACGCGAGCCTGCCGAAGCACATGGCAAGGCGGCCCCGGTAGCACCTTCGCCTGCGTACAGCGAAAGAAGCTGCCCCGCCGGCTGCGCATTCCGGGATGTTTCGATGCGATCATTTCGCGCGCAGGCACCCCTGCGTCGCGAGCCCCCGACTCGCCGATTGCCTGATTTCCCGAATCCGAGAACAAAGGAAGACAAAACAATGCCCAGACCCCTGCACGCCAATTCGCCGCTGATCGGCGTTCCCGGCGGCCGCCACCTGCTCGACACCCCCGCCCTGCTGATCGACCTGCCCGCCATGACCCGCAACATCGAACGCATGGCCGCCTTTGCGAAGGCGCGCGGCATCGGCCTCCGGCCGCACGTGAAGACCCACAAGTCGATCGAGATCGCGCGGCGCCAGGTGGCGGCGGGCGCCATCGGCGTGAGCTGCGTCACCGTGGGCGAGGCGGAAATCATGGTCGACGGCGGCATCCGCAGCGTGCTGATCACCTCGCCCGCCGTCACGCCGAGCAAGATCGCGCGCCTCGTGAAACTCGCTGAGCGCGCGGCGCCCGGCGGTGTGATGGTAGTGGCCGACAACCTCACCAACGTGGCCGACCTGGCCCGGGCCGCGAGCGGGTTGCTGCATCCGCTGCCTGTGCTGGTCGACTACGGCGCCGGCTACAACCGCACCGGCGCCGCGAACGAGGCACAGGTGCTCGCGCTCGCCGCCGCCATCGCCGCCGAGCCGGGCCTGCGGCTGCGCGGCCTGCAGGCCTATGCGGGCAACCTGCAGCACATCGTGGCGCGCGAGGAGCGCGGCGCGAGGGCGGCGGCCCTGCGCGAAACCGTGGCGGGCATCGTCGCGGCGGCCCGGCGCAAGGGGTTCAACTTCGAGATCGTCACCGGTGCCGGCACCGGCACCCACGACCTCGATTCGGAGCAGAACGCCTTCACCGAACTGCAGGCCGGCTCCTATGTCTTCATGGACGCGGAATACACGCAGGTGCTGGCCGCCGGCACCGAGCCGTCGCCCTTCGAGGTGGCCCTGTTCGTGCAGACGGCCGTGGTCAGCACCAATGCGGCGGAATGGGTCACCGTCGACGGCGGCACCAAGTGCTTCGCCACCGACGGCGGCGTGCCGCTGGTCGCGCGCGGCACCGATGCCGCGAGCCGCTACGCCTTCTTCGGCGACGAGCACGGCAAGCTGATGCCGGCGGGGCCGCGCCCCGCACTGGGCACGCGCATCGAGTTCGTGACGCCGCACTGCGATCCGACGGTGAACCTGCACGACGTCTATCACGTGGTCGAAGGCGGGGCGCTGGTGGCGATCTGGCCGGTGGACGCGCGCGGGAAGCGATAGCCCGATGCAGGCGGTGCGCCCGGCATAAGCAAACTCGGAAAGCGCATTTCCCAAGCTACGTGGCGGCGGGCACAGTGCGGGGCCAATGCCCATCCTCCAAGACACCCCGCGCGCGGCGCGCGCCAACGCGGCGCCGGCCGCGCCCTCCTCGCAGCAACTCCTCGCGCGATTTCACCCCATCTTCAACCGCATCGCCGTGCATGCGGCGCAGCGCGAAAACGATCGCGAACTGGCCCATGAGCCGGTCGCCTGGCTCAACGCCGAACGCTTCGGCGCCCTGCGCGTGCCGGTCGAATACGGCGGCATCGGAGCGTCGGTCGAGCAGCTGTACGACCTGCTCATCGAGCTCGGCGAAGCGGACTCCAACCTGCCGCAGATCCTGCGCGCGCACTTCGGCTTCATCGAGCGGCTGTTCGCGGAGATCGATCCGTCGCTGCATGGCCCGTGGATGCGGCTTGCGGCCGAAGGCGTGATCTTCGGCAACGCCACCACCGAACTCGGCGAAGGCGCGCTCGGCGCGCTGCAGACCACGCTGTCGCGCGACGGCGATGCGTGGCGCCTGGACGGCGACAAGTACTACAGCACCGGCACGCTCTACGCCGACTGGATCTCGGTCTCGGCCCAGCGCCTGAACGCCGATGGCAGCAGCGACCGGGTGATCGCGCTCGTGCCCTCCGAAGCCGAAGGCGTGGAGCGCGTGGACGATTGGCGCGGTTTCGGCCAGCGGCTGAGCGCATCGGGCACCACGCGCTTTCGCAACGTGCGGGTGAAACCCGAGAACGTGCTGCTCTACGTGCGTGACCAGCCGACGCCGCTCACGGCGCATTTCCAGCTCACGCACCTCGCCACGCTGGCGGGCATCGCACGGGCGATCGTGCGCGACGCGGTCGCCTTCGTGCAGCCGCGCAAGCGCGTCTACAGCCACGGCAGCGGCGACACGCCGCGCGAAGATCCGCTGGTGCAGCAGGTCATCGGCCAGTTGGCGAGCACCGCGTTCATCGCGGCCTCCACCGTCCAGGCAGTTGCGCGCGGGCTCGGCGAGGTCGACCGCTTCCGCCAGCGCGGCGAGCCCGTTCCCGAGAGCCTGCTGTTCGAGGTGGAACTCAACACCGCGAAGGCGCAGGCCGGCATCGTCGATGCGGTGCTGCAGGCGGGCACGCGGCTCTTCGACATCGGCGGCGCCTCGGCGCTGCAGGAAGACCGCCGGCTCGACCGCCACTGGCGCAACGCGCGCACGTTGGCATCGCACAACCCGACGATCTACAAGGGGCGCGTGGTCGGCGACCACCTGCTCAACGGAGCAAGGCCGACGTTCTACTGGGCGGTGGGAGCGATTGCGGCCTGAGCTGGGTCAAGGCGCAAGAAGAAGGAGACAGGAGAGGGAAGCGAAGCCTCAGACGCGAGGCAGCGCGGCAAGGAAAGTGGAGACAACGATTGCTGCAGCGCGATCCAGCTGCAGGATGTCGGCCACATCGAAGGCGTGCGGCGCGGTGCGCCCGCTGGCGCCGAGGGGCTTGCGGATCTCGACAAGCACTTCGGCCGCGAGTTCGCGATCGCTGCGTGGCCCGCCGTCGGGGTGCATCACCCACTCATCGACTTGATCGAACGGAATGCTGCGGAAAACCCCGACGATGGGGATGTACTTGTAGCGATCCTCGCCCACCAGGATGGGCACGCTGAGGTTACAAAAGAACGTGGTGGTCGACATGCGGGGCCGCCGTCGCTAGGCAAAGCTGTCGATTGTTAAGGAGTGAGCGTTCAGGAGCCATCCTTCCAAGGGACTACTCCCCGGCAAGACGTGACCTTCTGCACACAAAGTGATTCCATTTCCATCCATCCCTCCCATAAAACAACTACTTAATTCTTACACACAGATACCCGATGTGTGTTAAATGCCGATTTATTCGGCAATCAGAATGCGTAAATCGTTCGGAAAGGGAGACGCCGCGCTTTCTTTCGGAGCGCGGACGATGCAACGCAACGGAGGCTTGCGGGTCAGGCGGGTGGATCGAAACGCGGTGCGCGGCGCTCGATGTTGGCCTTCACGGCTTCGGCCTGGTTCGCGCTGCCGATCAGCGCCTTCTGCTCGACCGATTCCGCCATCAGCAACTCCGCGGCACTCTGCGACATGGCCGCGTTGAGCAGGCGCTTGCCGGCGCGAATCGCATCGGGACTCTTGCCCGCGATCTCGTGCGCCATCCGCAGCGCCTCGGCCAGCGGGTCGGCCGAGAGGCGCGTGGCAAAGCCGATCTGCAGCGCCTCTTCGCCCGAGAAGATGCGCCCGGTGAAGGTGAGCTCGCGCACCACGTCGTTGCGCGCCAGCTCGCGCATCAGCACCATGCCGGCCATGTCGGGCACGAGGCCCCATTTGATTTCCATCACCGACAACTTCGTGTCGGGCGCAACGATGCGCACGTCCGCGCCCAGCGCCACCTGAAGGCCACCGCCGAAAGCCACGCCGTGCACCGCGGCGATGACCGGGACCGGCACGTCGCGCCAGACCATCGCGACGTGTTGCGCGGCATTGGAGATGTCGTGGGTGCGTTTCACCAGATCGGCCCCTGCCGCGCCCTCTCCCAGCACGCCCTCGCCGGCGCCCTGCTGCATGCGCTCGAACGAAGCCATGTCGAGCCCCGCGCAGAACGCCTTGCCGCGGCCGGAAATCACCACGGCGCGCACCGACGTGTCGCCGCGCAGGGCTTCACCGGCTTCAATCAGCGCATCGAACATCGCGGGGTCGAGCGCGTTCATCTTGTCGGCGCGTGCCAGCTGCAGTTCCACCACGCCGTCGGGGTGGCGGGTCCATTCGATGCGATCGCTCATGCGGGTCTCCTGTGGGTTTCGTTGGGTTTTGGCCAGTATCGCCCGGCACAGTGCCTGGGCGATGATGGCGGCTGTCGCCTACCCAACACCTCTGCCATGCCGCTGGACCGTCGCCATTTCCTTCTTCAATCGGGTTCGGCCGCCGCCGTGGTGGCGCTGTTCGGCCAGGGCTGCGCGGTGCCTTCCACGGCGCGCAGCAACGGCGATGCGCTCGGGTTCACCGGCGTGCCCGTGTCCCTGCGCGACACGGTCGTCGTGCCGCCCGAATACGAATGGCAGTTGCTCTACCCCTGGGGCACGCCCACCGGCATCGCGGGCCAGATGCCGGCCTTCGCGCCGGACGGTGCCAACAGCGCCGCCGACCAGGCGGTGCAGGCCGGCATGCACCACGACGGCATGCACTTCTTCGCGCTCGACGCGCGCGGCGAGCGCGGCCTGCTCGTGATGAACCACGAGTACACCGACGAGCAACTGCTGCACGCCGACGGCGTCAAGGTGTGGACCGCAGACAAGGTGCGCAAGTCGCTCCATGCGATGGGCGTCTCGGTGATCGAAATCCGCCGCACATCCACCGGCTGGCAGCAGGTGCAGCCCTCGCCCTTCGCGCGCCGCATCCACGGCAACACGCCGATGCGCATCACCGGCCCGGCCGCGGGCACACCCTTGATGCTCACCCTCGCCAACCCGGCCGGCGATCAGGTCTTCGGCACCTTCGCCAACTGCGCGATGGGCGTCACGCCCTGGGGCACGTATCTCACCTGCGAAGAAAACTTCCACGGCTACTTCGGCGGCCCGAAGGAAGCGGCGACCGGCATGACGGACGCACAGCGCCGCTACGGCACGGTCCCGGGCACGCAGTGGGTCGAGTACTGGCGCTTCGACGAACGCTTCGACCTCAGCCGTCATCCGAACGAGCCGCACCGCTTCGGCTGGGTGGTGGAGATCGATCCGTTCGACGCCACGTCCACGCCCGTCAAGCGCACGGCCCTCGGCCGCAAGCGCCAGGAGAGCGCCACCTGCACGACGTCGAAAGACGGCCGCGTGGTGGTCTACATGGGCGACGACGCGCGCTTCGAATACATCTACAAGTTCGTGAGCCGCGAGAAGGTGCAGCCAGGCATCGACGCTGCAGCGCGCGCCGCCAACCGCCACCTGCTCGACGACGGCACGCTCTACGTCGCGCGCTACGACGCCGGCGGACGCGGCCGGTGGCTCGAACTCACGCACGGCCGCAACGGCGTCGATGCGGCCAGTGGTTTTGCCGACCAGGCCGAGGTGCTGATCCACGCGCGCCTGGCAGGCGACATTGTCGGCGGCACGAAGATGGACCGCCCCGAGTGGATCGCCGTGCATCCGCACAGCGGCGAGGTGTACGTCACCCTCACCAACAACAGCCAGCGCGGCGACGCCGGCAAGCCCGCGCCCGATGCCGCCAACCCGCGTGCCAACAATCTTTTCGGCGGCATCCTGCGCTGGCGCGAGGACGGCGGCGATGCGGCGAGCACCGGCTTCGCCTGGGACCACTTCGCGCTCGCCGGCGACCCTGCAGAGGCGGGCGGCGGTGCGCGGTATCCCTCGACCGATGCCGACATGTTCGGCAGCCCCGATGGCCTGCACTTCGACAGCGGCGGCCTGCTCTGGATCCAGACCGACATGAGCGGCCAGGTGATCGGCAAGCCTGCGTACGCCTCGCTCGGCAACAACCAGATGCTGTGCGCCGACCCGGCCACCGGCCGGATCAAGCGATTCCTGACCGGACCGAACGGCAGCGAGATCACCGGCTGCGTGGTCACATCCGACCGCCGCACGCTGTTCGTGAACATCCAGCATCCGGGCGAGGCGCGCGACGATGGCAGCACCACTCACAACAGCGCATGGCCCGACGGCACCGCGCCGGGCAGCGCGCGGCCGCGTTCGGCAACCCTGGCGATCCGGCGACGCGACGGCGGCATCGTCGGCACCTGAAGAGCAGGCAGAAGGAGACCCCACCCATGAGCATCCGCATCGTTCGACTAGGTACGCCTCGGGCACCCGGCGAGGGCCTGCGTATCGGCACCGTGCGCCGTCCGCCGCGCGGCGTTCCGAAGACCGAGTTCGCTTCGCAGGATTGGTACGACGTCTGGTACCCCAACCTCGCGCCGTCCGCCGAGACGATGAAGCTGGGCCAAGAGGCGCAGGCGACGCAGGAGCCCGCGCAATGGAACGCCTTCGCGCGCAAGTACAAGTCCGAGATGGCCGAAGCCGACGCGAGCCGCAGCCTCGACCTGCTCGCCGCGCTGTCGCACAGCACCGCACTGGCGGTCGGCTGCTATTGCGAGGACGAATCGCGCTGCCACCGCTCGCTGCTGCGCGGGTTGCTGGCCGAGCGCGGCGCGGACATCGAGGGCTGAATCACACCTGGGGCAAGGCCTGGAACGCGGGCAGGCTTTCCGCGCGTGCGGCATATGCCGTCAGCAACGGGAAATTGGCCGGCGCAATCGCTTCAGGCGTCATCAACTGCGTGAAAGACCAGGCCACGGCGGCTGAAACGCCGGCCTGCGTCATCGTCGATTCATCGGCCGGCAGCGGCATCGCAGCGACTTCTTTCTCAAGCGCCGCGTACGCCGCGACGAGCTGCCCCTGCACCCGGTCGAGCCATGGCCGATGCAGCTTCTCGGCGGGGCGCAGGTTGTGTTCGTAGACGATCTGCACCGTCTTCTCGCAAGCGGCCAGCGCCAGCCCGGTGATGCGCAGCGCGCGCTGCCGCTGCGCCACGTCGGCAGGCGTCAGGCTGCGCCCGGCCAGCGCTTCCGCGTAGTCGATGATCAGCGTGGAGTCCATCAGCACCGTGCCGTCGTCGCACACCAGCGTGGGCGCCTTGACCACCGGGTTGATCGCGCGGAACTGCTCGAAGGTGCTGAAGACCGAGACCGGGCGGTGCTCGAACGCAAGGCCGAGCAGCCGCAGCGAGATGGCGGCGCGGCGCACATAGGGGGAATCGAGCATGCCGACGAGTTGCATCGTTTGTTTCTCCTGAAGGGTGTGCGCCACGATATCGGCGGCTGCGCTCGCGCCGAATGGCAACCCATCGAAAATCGGGGCCGCAAACCGATCACCCATCGGTCATGAAACACACCATGAACATCGACAAGAAGGACCGCCTGATTCTCGAAGCCCTGCAGACCGATGCGCGCCAGAGCCTGGCCGCGCTGGGCAAGCGCATCGGCCTCTCGCAACCGGCGATGAGCGAGCGCGTGCGCAAGCTCGAGGATGCGGGGGTGATCGAAGGCTACGGCGCCCGCGTCAGCCTGCGGGCGCTGGGCGTGGGGCTGCAGGCCATCATCCGCATCGAGACCACGCATGCGGGCATCGCCAAATACCTGAAGCTGTTCGATGCCATGCCCGAGGTGCTGAGCGCCGACCGCGTGACCGGCGAAGACTGCTTCTTCGTGCGCTGCGCCATCGCCGAGCCGGCCGACCTGCAGCGCGTGGTCGACGCGCTGGCGGTGGACGGCGCGGTGACCACCTCGCTGGTGCTGTCCAGCCCCGTGAACAAGCACGTCACCGTGCATGCGGCAAAACCGCCGCGCAAGTAACCGTCAGCGCTGCGCCTTGTCCTTCTGGTTCTGCGCCTCGATGCGTTCGCGCGCATCCTTCCAGTCGGTGTCGCTCCACTGGCGCAACTCGTAGAAGTTGCCGCCGTTGGCCAGCGCGTTGGCGCCGTCCATCATGATGCTCTGGCCCGTGAGCCAGTCGCATTGGCCTGGGGCCATCAGGAAGGCGGCGATGTTCTGCAGCTCGCTCATGCGGCCGGTGCGGCCCATCGGGCTCATCTCCTTGGTGCGCGCGCCCGGCTCCTCCCCGGGGTTCAGGCGCTTGCTCATGCCTTCGGTGGGAATCTCGCCGGGGCCCACGGCGTTCAGGCGGATGCCGTGCCGCGCCCACTCCACCGCGAGCGACTTGGTCATCACCTCGATGCCGGCCTTGCTCATCGCCGAGGGCACGACGTAGGGGCTGCCGTTGTCGACCCAGGTCACGATGATGCTCATCACGCTGCGGAAGGGGTCGCCCTGCTTCCATTGGCCCGACTTGGCTTCAGCAACCCAGCGTTTGCCCACCGCCTGCGTCACATAGAAGCTGCCGTGGAAGACGATGTTCGCGATCGCATCGAAGGCGCGCGGCGAGAGGCTCTCGGTCGGCGCGACGAAGTTGCCCGCCGCGTTGTTGATGAGCCCCGTGAGGCCGCCACTCTGGAACAGGCTCTCGACCATTTCGTCGACCTGTTGCGCGATGCGGATGTCGACGCCGAAGGTGTCGATGCGACGACCCGGGAACTGCTGGCGCCACTCGGCCGCCGTTTCCTCGCAGACCGACTGGCGCCGGCCGCAGATGGCGATGTCGGCGCCCAAGCCGAGGAAGCGCTCGGCCATCGCGCGGCCGAGGCCGGTGCCGCCGCCGGTCACGAGGATGCGCTGGCCGCTCATCAGGGAAGGTTGGAACATGGGGTCTCCTTGAGTCACGTTGGATCGTGCGGCAACGGCAAGAACGTGCGCTGCCATCGCGCATGCTACGCGCGGAGCCGACGTGACGGCTTGCGGAATCTGGCTCCCGCGCGGGTCGGGTGAGAATGTCCTTTGACCTGTTCTCCGGATCGACAACCATGTCCAGCCTCACCCCCTTCCTGCCGCTCGAAGGCGTGCGCGTCCTGAGCCTTGCGCTCAACCTGCCCGGCCCGGCCGCGCTGCTGCGCTGCCGCCAGATGGGCGCTAACTGCCTGAAGCTGGAGCCGCCTGCCGGCGACCCGATGGCGCTCTACAACCAGCCGGCGTATGCCGCGCTGCACGAAGGCATCGCCATCGAAACCGCGGACCTCAAGACCGAAGCAGGCCAGCAGCAACTGCACGCCGAACTTGCCAAGACCGACGTGCTGCTCACCTCGTTCCGCCCCTCCGCACTGCGCAAGCTCGGCCTCGATTGGCCGGCGCTGCAGGCGCGTCATCCGTCGCTGTCGCAGGTGGCCATCGTCGGTGCGCCGGGCGAGCGCGCCGAGGAGCCGGGCCACGACCTCACCTACGTCGCCGAGAGCGGTCTCGTGACCGGCACCGAGCTGCCGCCCACGCTCTACGCCGACATGGGCGGCGCGCTGCTCGCGAGCGAAGCGGTGCTGACGGCCGTGTTGCGTCGCGCCCGCGGCGGTGGCAAGGCAAGCGGCATTTATCTGGAAGTGGCCCTGAACGCCTCGGCCGACTGGCTCGCCCTGCCGCGCACCTGGGGCCTGACGCAGCCCACGGGCGCGGTCGGTGGCGCGCATGCGGGCTATCGCGTGTATCCCTGTGCCGATGGCCGCGTGGCGGTGGCGGCGCTGGAGCCGCATTTCGCGAATCGCCTCTGCGAAGCGGCCGGCGTGACGCCCCCCGACATGATGGCCACGGCCACGCACAAGGCGCTGGCCGCATGGCTCGCGACCCGCACGCGTGCCGAGCTCGATGCGATGAGCCGCGAGCGCGACGTGCCGCTGCTCACGCTGGCCGATTGAAGGCCCGGGTTTTCAGCGACCGTCGCGCTGCCGGTCTTCGCGCTTGAGCGCGAGGTAGGTGTCGAGATCCACCTCGTGCAGTTGCCGCGGGTACTGCTCGGCCGCCGTGAACCAGTGGCGCTGGCGGCGCTCGTCGGCATCCTTCGCATCGCTCGACAGGTAGGCATCGAGCGTGAGGAAGTAGCGCATCGCATTGCGCTCCACCAGCCCCCGCAGGCCCCGGATGTACTCGGGCTTGCCGTCGGGCGCCTTGCCCATCACCGTGAAGCCGACCTTGTCACGGCCGAAGGTCGCAAGGTAGGCCTGGGTGGCGAGCCGCACCATCATGTTGTGGTCGTAGCCGTAGCTGAAATGCACGAAGCTCTTCTGCGCATCGAGCGCAATCGCTTCGAGCGTGACGCGGTAGTTGCTCGTGCCGAACGGCCCGCTCGCCGCCGAAAGCTCGACCGACAGGTGCTCGGGTGTCGCGCTTGCCACGCGATAGACGAAGGGCAGCTCGAAGGCCTGGTCGACCGGCTTGTCATAGCGCCGCACGACGTAGAGCGTGAGCGTTTCGCGCCCCTGCGCCGTGCCGGTCTTGCAGCGCCGGTTGTTGATGTGCAGCGTGAGCAATTCGCACCAGTGGGCCGATCCCTTGAACGCGGCCGTGACCTCCGACAGCGGATGGTCGATCACCGCGTAGACGTCGCCCTCGAGCCCGCCGGGCGTTTCGCTCGAATCGAGCTGCACGGGGCGGCCGAAGCTGCTGTGATCGAGCTTGTCGTGGAGGCGCTGGTGGGTGTCGCGCAGCGCCTGGGCCGGCGCGGCGGACTCGGCAGGTGCCGCGCAACAGGCCAGCGAGGACGCGAACAGGACGGCGCCGCACAGGGTGCGTGTCCACGATGCCGGCAGGTGGGGCGAACTGCTCATGGGGCCACACCATACAACGGAGCGATCACTTTTGGCTTCAGTCGGCTTCTGTTTCGGGTGGCGTCTTCGCACCGCGCCGCATGAGCAGCAGCATCGCCACTGCGAGCAGCACGGCGCCCAGCCACTGCCGGGGCGCCATCGGCTCGGCGAACAACAGCGCCGCCAGCAACGCGGCCACCAGCGGCTCGATCAGCGTGCCGACCACCGCGGCCGTCGGCGACAGGCGCCGTGCGCCCCAGGCGAAGGCCAGGTAGGCCACCGAGGTCGTGACCACGCCGGTGTAGGCCGCGCCCAGCCATTGGGCCGCGCCGCTGGGCCAGGTGATGCCGCTCGGCCACGCGACCGCGAGCATGCACAGCGCCGCCACGCTCATGCCCCACGCCGACGCGGTGACGGCCGGCACCCGAACCGGCATGCGTGCGTTGCCGAGCACCACCAGCGCGTAGCAGAAGGCCGAGCCGAACGACCAAGCGAGGCCGGCGGCGTGCCCGGCTGGCAGCGGGCCCCATCCCTTGGCCGGCATGACGAGCAGCGCGACGCCTGCGAGCGCCAGCACGAGGCCGCCGAGCAGGCGCAGGCCGAAGGGCTCGTAGCCGCGCGCGACCGAGACGAGCGCGACGATCACCGGCGCGCAGCAGATCGAGATCACCGTCGGCAACGCGGCGCCCAGGTGCGCGATGCCCGCGAACCAGCAGCTCACGTTGAGCGCCATCGCGGCGCCGGTGCCGACGACCTGGAACTGCTCGCGACGGGCCAGGTCGCGCCAGCGCGCATCGGTGGCCTCCGCCATGCGCTGTGCCCGCCAATGCAGCCACCACAAGAGCGGCACCCCGAGCGCGAAGCGCGCCAGCGACAGGCTCTGCGGCGCGATGCCGCCATCGATGAGGAATTGCGCCACCAGCGCGCCGCCGCCCCACAGCGCGCCGGCCAGCAACACGCCGCCCCAGGCCAGGGCGGCAGACATTCTTGCGTTCATTGTTGAAAGTTCTCCATGACGCCCGCCGCTCTGTTTGTAGAGGGCAGGCATGACCATCCGGCCGTCACCCGGCCTTGCAGGAGGCGGACGACGGCGACCACTTGCGGGTCTGAGCGCGGCGCGAGGCGCGCGTCAGAGGCAGGTCGGCGGAGGGGGAGAGTGGTGCAGGTGCATGAGCGGCCGATGATAGAAGCCGGGTCTTGGAGGGGCAAGGGAAAGCACAAAGGAGAATTGCGGCCATGTGCCCTCCTCCCGCCCGCCACGAAACATGAAACGCCAAGGTCGACTCGTCCGCTGGGAGGCCGACCGCGGCTTCGGTTTCATCCGCAGCCCTGAGATATCGGCCGATGTGTTCGTGCATCAGCGCGACTTCAGCGACCGGCGGGTGTTGCCGCAGGTGGGCATGGCGCTGAGCTTCGAAGAGATCCATGTCGGCGGCAAGGGGCCGCGTGCCGTGGCGGTTCAGGCGATATCGGCCAATGCTTCGCGGTCCGCGGCGAAGCACACGCCCATCAACAGCCATCGCCGCTCTGCTCCGAAGCGCGCGAATCCGCGTCGCGCGGGCGCATCCGATGCTCCGGCTTCTTGGGGCCTGCTTTTCCTTCTCGCGTACGGAGTACTGCTCGGTGCGGCCGTCTGGTCCGGCCGCCTGCCCCTGCTGGTTCTGGGCGCAGTTCCGGCGCTGAGCCTGCTGGCCTTCTCCGCCTATGCCTTCGACAAGAACGCCGCGCAGACCGGCCGCTGGCGCACGAAGGAAAGCACCCTGCACCTGCTTGCGCTGGCGGGCGGCTGGCCGGGTGCCTGGGCCGCGCAACGGCTGCTTCGCCACAAGTCGAGCAAGCAGAGCTTTCTGATCGTGTACCGCGCCACCGTCGTGCTCCATTGCGCGGCGGTGCTGGCCTGGGTGTTCTGGCTGCGGGGTATCCCTGTCCTAGACTGAAACGATCCCAACCAGGAGAAACCTCCATGCCATTCGTTCGAATCGAACTGTCGGATGCCTCGCCGGAAACGCTGGGCCCGGCCATCGGTGACCTGATCTACCAGGCGATGACCGAAACCATCAATGTGCCCAAGGACGACAAATTCCAGGTCATCACCCGGCATGCCGCGCAGGACCTGGTTCATCCCAAGAGCTACCTGGGCGTCGAGTACTCGGCGGGTTTCGTCTTGATCCAGATCACGCTGAACCAGGGGCGCACGATCGAGATGAAGAAGGCCTTCTACAAGCGCGTGGCCGACGACCTGCACGAGAAGCTGGGCATCCGGCGCGAGGACGTGTTCATCAACCTCGTGGAGGTGATGAAGGAAAACTGGTCGTTCGGAAACGGCGAGATGCAGTACGCGTAGCGGTCGCCCGCTACCCGCCCGATCAACGCATCTTGCGCGATGAAGGCTTGTTGACCGGCTTGCCGCTGCCGCCACCACTGCCGTTATCGCGAGGCGGCAGACCCGTGTGCTGCGTGAGCATGCGGCCCTTGGAGGGCTTCACCGGCGCGAGCCTGACGGGCGCCGAGGCCTTGGCAGCCGCCGGCGCCGAAGTCGAGTTCTTGCGGCGCGCGCTCGTGTAGCCGCCATCGGTCAGCGGCTGCCACGTCGGGATGAGGTGATGCTTGCCGTTGCCGATCAGGTCGGCGCGACCCATGCTCTTCAGGGCTTCGCGCAGCAGCGGCCAGTTGTTGGCGTCGTGATACCGCAGGAACGCCTTGTGCAGGCGGCGGCGCTTGTCGCCGCGCACGATGTCCACCGTCTCGCTCTCGCGCGTGATCTTGCGCAGCGGGTTCTTGTTGGTGTGGTACATCGTCGTCGCCGTGGCCATCGGGCTCGGATAGAACGTCTGCACCTGGTCGGCGCGGAAACCGTTCTTCTTGAGCCAGATCGCCAGGTTCATCATGTCCTCGTCGCTGGTGCCCGGATGCGCGGCGATGAAGTACGGAATGAGGTACTGCTTCTTGCCCGCCTCGGCCGAGAACTTCTCGAACATCTGCTTGAACTTGTCGTAGCTGCCGATGCCGGGCTTCATCATCTTGGTGAGCGGGCCCTGCTCGGTGTGCTCGGGCGCGATCTTGAGATAACCGCCGACGTGGTGCTGTACCAGTTCCTTCACGTACTCGGGCGACTGCACGGCCAGGTCGTAGCGCAGGCCGGAACCGATCAATATCTTCTTGATGCCGCGCAGCGCACGCGCGCGGCGGTAGATCTTGATGAGCGGATCGTGGTTCGTGCCCAGGTTCGGGCAGATGCCCGGGTACACGCAGCTGGGCTTGCGGCACGCCGATTCGATCTCGGGGCTCTTGCAGCCGAGGCGGTACATGTTGGCCGTCGGACCGCCGAGGTCGGAGATGGTGCCGGTGAAGCCGCTTACCGAATCGCGGATGGCTTCGACCTCCTTGATGATCGATTCTTCGGAGCGGCTCTGGATGATGCGGCCCTCGTGCTCGGTGATCGAGCAGAAGGTGCAGCCGCCGAAGCAGCCGCGCATGATGTTCACGCTGAAGCGGATCATTTCCCACGCGGGGATCTTCGTCCCGCCGTCGTGGCTGCCGTTTTCGTCGGCGTAGCGCGGATGCGGGCTGCGCGCGTACGGCAGGTCGAAAACGTAGTCCATTTCCGCGGTGGTGAGCGGAATCGGCGGCGGGTTGATCCACACATCGCGCGCCGTGGTGCCTTCGCCGTGCGCCTGCACGAGCGCGCGGGCGTTGCCGGGGTTGGTTTCCAGGTGCAGCACGCGGTTGGCGTGCGCGTAGAGCACCGGGTCGCTGCGCACCTGTTCGTAGGAAGGCAGGCGGATCACCGAGCGGTCGCGCGGCGGAACGCTGATCTTGCCGCGGCTTTGCAGCGCGGGGTTGGGCATGAAGGTGAGCGGCTTGATGGCCGGATTCACCACCGACTGCACCGACCGAAGCGCCGGCGATCCGGCAGCTTCCGCGGCCTTGGCCACGTCCTGCGCCTCGTCTTCCTTCGCGCAGGTGGCGCCGTTGGCCTTGGCCTGGTCCGACACCATCAGGTACGGATTGACGTGCGCCTCGACGCGGCCGGGCTCATCGACGCTGGTGGAGTTGATCTCGAACCAGCCTTCGGGCGTTTCGCGCCGCACGTAGGCGGTGCCGCGCACATCGATGATCTGCTGCACCGGCTCCTTGGCGGCCAGGCGGTGCGCGATCTCGACGATGGCGCGCTCGGCGTTGCCGTACAGCAGCAGGTCGCACTTGGAGTCGACGACGATGGAGCGGCGCACCTTGTCCGACCAGTAGTCGTAGTGCGCGATGCGGCGAAGCGAACCTTCGATGCCGCCCAGGATGATCGGCACGTCGTTCCAGGCTTCCTTGCAGCGCTGCGAATAGACGATGGCGGCACGGTCGGGGCGCGCGCCGCCGATGTCGCCGGGGGTGTAGGCGTCGTCGCTGCGGATCTTCCGGTCCGCCGTGTAGCGGTTGATCATCGAATCCATGTTGCCGGCTGTCACGCCGAAGAACAGGTTCGGCTTGCCCAGCGCCTTGAAGGGCTCGGCGCTCTGCCAGTCGGGCTGGGCAATGATGCCCACGCGGAAGCCCTGCCCTTCGAGCATGCGGCCGATCACCGACATGCCGAAGCTGGGGTGGTCGACATAGGCATCGCCGGTGACCACGATGATGTCGCAGCTGTCCCAGCCGAGGGCGTCCATTTCCTTGCGTGAGGTCGGCAGGAACTTGGCCGTGCCGAAACGGGCCGCCCAGTACTTGCGGTAGCTGGTCAGCGGCTTGGCGGCGCGCGCAAAAAAGGAGACGTCGACGGGGGCGTTCATCAGTGGGAAGTTAGGGACAGCCTGTGCACGGCGGTGCTGCGGTGCTGTCGTGGGCAACCCGCGATTTTAGGGTTTTCGAGCATGTCTGTCGCTACAAACATCCAGTGACCGGGCTCTAATGCGGCCTTCAATTGATTGCCAAAGTCAAATACTCGAATGACAATGGCAACCATGTCCACGCCCTCGCCCACCACCGACGTTGCCGCCGTCAAGGCCATCCGGCAGTTCAATCGCTTCTACACGCGCCAGATCGGCGCTCTCGATCCGTACCTCGGCAGCGCCATGTCGCTCACCGATGTGCGGGTGCTGTACGAGCTGGCGCACCGCGAAACAGCGGTCGCCAGCGAGATCGGCCGCGACCTCGGGCTCGATGCCGGCTACATGAGCCGCATCCTGCGCCGCTTCGAATCCGAGGGCTGGCTCACGCGCGAGCCCCATGCGCGGGATGCCCGGCAAAGCGTACTGCGGCTGACCGAGGTCGGCCATGCGGCATTCGCGCCGCTGCAACAGAAATCGCGCGACGAAGCCGCCGCTTTGCTCGCCCCGCTTGCCCCGGCTCAGCGAAATCAGCTGGTGCGGGCGATGTCCACGATGCAATCGCTGCTCGATCCGGCCGCCGCGCCCGCCAAACCCCAGGCCGCGATCCTGCGCGACCCGGCGCCCGGCGACATCGGCTGGGTGGTGCAGCAGCACGGCGAAATCTACGCGCGCGAGTACGGCTGGGACAGCAGCTTCGAGGCGCTGGTGGCGCAGATCGCGGGGGAGTTCCTGCTCAAGTTCCAGCCCGAATGGGAGCGCTGCTGGATCGCCGAACTCCATGGCGAACGCATGGGCTCGATCTTCGTGGTGCGCAAGTCGGCCAGCGTGGCGCAACTGCGCTTGTTGATCCTGTCACCGGCCGCGCGCGGGCTGGGCCTGGGCGGCAAGCTGGTGGACGAATGCATCGCCTTCACGCGCCGCAAGGGCTACAAGAAGATGGTGCTGTGGACCAACAGCGACCTCGTGGCCGCGCGCGCCATCTATGCCAAGCGCGGCTTCCAGCTCGTCAAGTCGGAGCCGCACGAGAGCTATGGGAAGCAGCTCGTGGGCGAAACGTGGGAGATGAAGCTGTAGCGCCTATTGCATGAACCAGCCGTGGCTCACGACGAGCGACTGGCCGGTGAGCGCATTGGTCGGAAAGCCCGCGAACAGCAGCGCGACACGGGCCACGTCCTCGGTGGTGGTGAATTCGCCATCCACCGTTTCCTTGAGCATCACGTTCTTGATGACCTCCTCTTCGCTGATGCCCAGCGTCTTGGCCTGCTCGGGAATCTGCTTCTCGACCAGCGGGGTGCGCACGAACCCGGGGCAGATCACGTTGGCGCGCACGCCGTGCTTGGCGCCTTCCTTGGCGACCGTCTTGGCCAGGCCGATGAGCCCGTGCTTGGCCGTGACGTAGGGCGCCTTCAGCAGCGATGCTTCCTTCGAGTGCACCGAGCCCATGTAGATCACGCTGCCGCCGCGGCCCTGCGCGTACATGTGCTTCAGGCACGCCTTGGTGGTGAGGAACGCGCCATCGAGGTGAATGGCGAGCATCTTCTTCCAGTCGGCGAAGCTGAACTCCTCGACCGGATGAACGATCTGGATGCCGGCGTTGCTGATGAGGATGTCGATGCCGCCGAAGGCCTTGGCACCCTCTTCGACCGAGGCGTTGACCTGGTCTTCGTTGGTCACGTCGACCGCCACGCCGATGGCCTCGGCGCCCGTGGCCTTCAGCTCCGCGGCAGTGGCGTCGGCCGCTTCCTTGTTGAGGTCGGCAATGATGATCTTGGCGCCTTCCTGTGCGAACAGGATGGCGATTTCCTTGCCGATGCCGCTGGCCGAGCCGGTGATGTAGGCGACCTTGTCCTTGAGTTGCATGGTGAATGTTCCTTCGGGGTTGGGATGAAAAGAAGACAAGCAGGAATCAGGCGAGGTAGTCGTGCTCGACGGTACCGAGCGCCAGCGTCATGTCCGCGATGTAGTGCACCGCCGATTCGACCTTCAGCACCGGCAAATCGGCCACCGGTGCCAGCGCATGCGGATGCAGTTCGAGCGATGCCGGCGCGGTCCACGCGCCGTGCAGCGTGACATCGACCATGTGATAGCGCACCAGCTCGCAGATGCGGGCCGTGCCGTCGACGTGCGGAATGATCTTGAGCAGGAAGTTCGGCTGCGCGATGCCCGCAAGGATCGGCGCGGGGTCGAGTGCGCGGTGCTTGAAGCCCATCGTCGCCTTGGCCACGCGCACCTTGCCGTAGTCGAGCGTGCCGACGATCACATCGGTCTCGTAGTCGAGCGTCGGCGAGGCGAGCTTTTTCGGAAAGCCCCAGAGCTCGCGGCCGCCGGCGATCGGCGGATGGTCGTTCAGGTACATCGCATGCACATACGCGCCCTTCTCCACGCCCTTGGCGGTACGCAGTTGCACCGGAATGACCTGGCCCGATTCGGTGTAGTCGCCGAAGCCGGTGGAGTCGGGCATGCGGATGAATTCGTACTTCACCAGCGGCTCGACCACTTCGAGCGGCTCGGGCACCACGGCGCGCAATGCGTCCATGTCGGTGCGGTAGGTGACGATGAGAAATTCGCGGCGCATGAACCGGTACGGTCCGGGCGGAAAGGCGGGGCTGGTGAGCGGCATGGCGAAAGCCTGCCGCCGTACATCTTCAATGTTCATGAACATTTCCTCCTGGTGAAGTGACTGGCCCAGTCTGGCGCTGGTTTCTTAGTCGAAGCTGAACCGCGGTCGCATCTCTTCAGCGCGACAGGCCCGGCCGTTTGACGCGGCCCGGGCCGTGCTCGCCAAGGTCGAAGGTCGTCACGCCATTCACCGTGGCGTCGGCGCGCAGGGTCTCCGGATGGGCCAGCGTCGTCCGCATGTCGCGCGCGCCCGACTCCCAGTGCTCCTCGACCGCGGCGCGCGAGAACTCGTAGTCTTTCGACTCGAGCTCGTAAGGCTTGTCGCGGTAGATCAGGTGAAAGATGTCGATGGGCTCGTGCGTGAGCTGCGACTGCACCGCGAGCACGCTCGGGTCCTTGCGCAGGTTGGCCGGCAGCTTGGTGATCAGGTCGGCAATCGCTTGCTGCAGGTTCATGTTCGCGGCCATCGCATCGGTGTTCATGCGGGTGCGGCTCGAATAGGTGATGTCCTTCTGCCGCTCCATCACGCCCGCTATGTTGTGCGGCATTTCGCCGCGCGCATTGAACAGGTCGACCTGCAGCACCACCAGGGGTTCGTTGCGCGGATGGATGTCCAGCACGTACTGCAGCGGCGTGTTCGAGACGATGCCGCCGTCCCAGTAGTCGTCGCCGTCGATGTGCACCGGCGCAAAGCCCGGCGGCAGCGCGCCGCTGGCCATGATGTGTTCGGGGCCGATGCGCTGGCGCGTGTTGTCGAAGTACACCGAGTTGCCGGTGCGCACATTGACCGCGCCCACGCTGAAGCGGGCTTCACATGCGTTGATGCGGTCGAAATCGATGAGGCGCTCGAGCGTGGCCTTGAGCGGCGAGGTGTCGTAGTAGCTCAGGAGCGGCGCCGCACCGCCCATCAGCAGGGCCGGCGAATAGCGCGGCTCGAAGAATCCTGGAATGCCGACCAGCGATGCCATCGCCGCGCTGTACTGGTTCTGCGTGGCCCGATCACCAAACCATGAAGGCAGGCGCTGCGAAGGCCCGGAGGACACGAGGTGCCAGAACTCGCGCAGCCTGTCGACCCGGTGCTCGGGCGCGTTGCCCGCGATCAGCGCTGCATTGATGGCGCCGATCGAGACGCCGGCGATCCAGTGCGGCTGCAGCTCGGTCTCGCTGAGCGCGGCATACACGCCGGCCTGGTAAGCACCGAGCGCCCCGCCGCCCTGCAGCACCAGGGCCTTGCGGGCCTGGCGCATGTCTTCGCCACGCGATGCGAAAGGGTTGAGGGGCTGGGTGGATGCCGCACGGGCTTTCTTCTGGGAGGGCGTCGTCATGCATTCATTTGACACCACGCCCCGCGACAGCAACCTGACCGGGGGGTTCAAGCGCTTAAGCAGTCCCCGAAGAAAATCACATCTTCGGCAGCATCTGCCCGCGGATCTCGCCACCCGGGTTGGCCGCGGTGTGGATGTTGGCGTACCACTTGCCCGCGACCAGGTCGGCCGCCTGTGCCGGCGTGAGCGTGGCCTGCCCTTCGATCGGGCTGGCTGCGTTGGCGAACGGCAGCACCACGCCGGCATTCGCGCCAGCAGCGGCGGGACCGTGGAAATGCGCCGCGGTGGCCGGGCCACTCAGGCCCGTGTAGGTGATCTTGTACTTGAGGACGTTGGTGTCCCGGTTGAGCCAGGCCTCCGCCATGCCGCTGCCGCGCGTCATGTTGGGCGGGACTTCGCTGGCCGCGTTCATCGCGCCGCTGAAGCTGGCGGTGTTCGACTTGGACATCATCCCGCAGCCGACCAGCGCAGCACTGGCCACGCCGGTGATGAGGGCTGCGCGCAAAAAGGTGCCGTATCGGGTCATGAGCTTGTCTCCTGAAGTTGTGAAAGCTTCCACAGCATAGGCAGCGCTGGCGCCCCGCCATGTCGGCCACCGCCCCGTCTTTGCAGGTGCGCCACAGAGTGAAAGAGAATGCAACGATGACCTCCCAAGCCCTCCCTGCCGCCCGCGAAGTGGTCGATTTCTGGCGCGAAGCCGGTCCGTCGCGCTGGTTCGCCAAGAGCGATGCGTTCGATGCCGAATTCCTCTCGCGCTTCTCGGATGCACACCAGGCCGCCGCCCGCGGCGAGCTCGATCACTGGACCGACGATGCCGAAGGCACGCTCGCCCTTCTGGTGCTGCTCGACCAGCTGCCACGCAACGCCTGGCGCAACAACCCGCACATGCTCGCCACCGACGGCCTCGCGCTGGCCGTGGCGAAGAAGGCGATCGCCGCGGGCTTCGACCAGCAGTTCGAAAAGGAATTGCGCCCCTTCTTCTACCTGCCCTTCATGCATTCCGAAGTGCTCGCCGAGCAGGGGCGCTCGGTCGAACTCAACGCGGCGCTCGACGCCAACACGCAGCGCTACGCCGTGCTGCACCGGGACATCGTCGCGCGCTTCGGCCGCTTTCCGCACCGCAACCGGATGCTGGGGCGCAGCACGACTGCGGAAGAACAGAAGTTCCTCGACGAAGGCGGCTTCGCCGGTTGATCCAATGAGCGCTCAGAAGGTGTGAAGAAACCGTAGCGAGCGGTTCGAGCTTGCATCGAGGACCGGAGCCGTACTCTGTACGGTGAGGACCGCAGGTGCGAGATCGGACCGCGTGGTAGGTTTATTCACACCTTCTCAGGTGTCGTTGTGCGCGAGCGGCACGTCGCGCGTCGGCGACGGGTTGGCATCGGGCAGGCCCGCCTTGTCCTTCATCGAGCCGTAGGTGCGCGCGTAGACCCAGGTGAACTCGGCACCCAGCAAGAAGATCTGCGCCGAGTAGTACACCCACACCAGCACCACCACCAGCGAGCCCGCGGCGCCGTAGCCCGAGGCCACGCTGCTCTTGCCGATGTAAAGGCCAATGAGGTGCTTGCCCACCGTGAAGAGCAGCGCCGTCACGGCCGCGCCCACCCACACGTCGCGCCACTGCACCTTTGCGCGCGGCATGATCTTGTAGATCATCGCGAAGATCACCGTCACCATCGCGAAGCTGAAGACGAAGTTCACCACCTGGGCCAGGCTCTCCCACGCGCCGAACATCGGCGACCACCATTTGCCCAGCGCCGCCAGCGCCGCGCTGGCCACCAGCGACACCATGAGCAGGAAGCCGATGCCCATGATCATGCTGAACGACAGGAGCCGCACCCGCAGCAGGTTGAAGATGCCCGAGCTCTTGGTGCGTGCCGGTGCGCGCCAGATGCGGTCGAGCGCGTCCTGCAACTCGCCGAACACCGTCGTCGCGCCGACCACCAGCAGGCCGATGCCGATCACCGTGGCCACGATGCCCTCGGTCGGCTTGTTCACCGCCTGTAGCATGCCCTGCACCGCCGCCGCGCCCTGTGCCCCCATGAGGCCCGAGAGCTGCGCGAAGATCTCGCCGCGCGCTGCCTCCTGGCCAAACACTAGGCCCGCCACCGCGATCACGATCAGGAGCAGCGGCGCGATGGAAAACACCGTGTAGTACGCGAGCGCCGCGCCCATGCTGGGGGCGTAGTCGTTCGACCACGATGCGAAAGCTCGTTTGCAGAGATCGAAGAGCGCGCGGATTTGCATGAGCATGGAATTTCCCTGTTGAACCGGCCGGGTCATGTCGGCGCGATGCCCGGCATGTTGCAGGCCTGCCTACGATAATCGCATCCACATGCAAGCGCCCCTCTCCGATGCGGCAACGCCGCAAGACACGCCCCAGCCCCGGTCGCCACGCGACCTTTTTGTTTCATTCACCTGGCTCGCGCTGCAGGGCTTCGGCGGTGTCCTCGCCATCGTCCAGCGCGAGATGGTCGAGAAGAAGAAGTGGCTCACGCCCGAGCAGTTCCTCGAAGACTGGGCCGTGGCCCAGGTGATGCCCGGGCCCAACGTGATCAATCTCGCACTGATGATCGGCGACCGCTACTTCGGGCTGCGCGGCGCCATTGCGGCGGTGGCGGGCATGCTGACCATTCCCCTCGTCGTGATTCTCGCGCTGGCCGTGCTCTATGCGCACTACGCCGGCAACCCGCAGGTGGCGGCGGCGCTGCGGGGCATGGGAGCGGTGTCGGGCGGGCTGATCGCCGCCACGGGCATCAAGCTGATTCCGCAATTGCAGAAGCACCCGCTGGGCTTTCCGGTCTGCCTCGCGTTCACGGCGCTGGTCTTCGCGGCGATCGCGGTGTTCAAGGTGCCGCTCGGCTGGGTGCTGCTGGTGGTCGGCGGCGTGGCATGCGTCTGGACTTGGCGAAAGATTTCCCCATGAGCGCGCGCCGGGCCACTCCAAGCAAGCTCGCACCGCAGCCGAAGGCGGAGGTTTTCGAATGACCATCGCGATGCAATGGCACGACTGGCTCGCTCTCTTCGGCCAGTACCTGCTGCTCTCGCTGCTGTCGATCAGCGGCGCCATCACCACGGTGCCCGACATGCACCGCTACCTCGTCGCCCAGCACGGCTGGCTCACCGATGCGCAGTTCAGCTCGTCGGTCGCCATCGCCCAGGCGGCGCCCGGGCCCAACGTGCTGTTCGTCGCGCTGATGGGCTGGAACGTCGGGCTCAACGCGGGCGGCGGTATCGGCGCCGGGCCGACGGCGTGGCTCCTCGGTCTCTTCGGGCTGATGGTGACCATGGTGGGCATCATGGTGCCGAGCACCACCCTCACCTACTTCGCCACCCGCTGGGGCCACCGCAACCGCACGCGCCGCGAGGTGCGCGCCTTCAAGCAGGGCATGGCGCCGGTGGTCGTCGGCCTTCTCATCGCCACCGGCTGGGTGCTGGCCGCGGGTAACCATGCCGGCAACGCGCCTGCGTGGCACCTGTGGCTCTTGACCGGCGTGGCCGCGCTTATCGTCTGGCGCACGCGCGTCCACCTGCTCTGGCTGCTGGGCGCGGGGGCGCTGCTCGGCGCCGTGGGCTTCGTCTGATTTCTTCCCTCCATTTGCCTTCCATCTGTCTTCTTCAGGAAACCTCGTCATGTCTCAATTTCGCCCGCTCGGCCGCTCCGGCCTCCTGGTTTCGCCGCTCGCCTTCGGTGGCAACGTGTTCGGCTGGACGGTCGACGAGGCCGCGTCGTTCAAGCTGCTCGATGCCTGGCTCGACGCGGGCTTCAACTTCGTGGACACCGCCGACGTCTACTCGGCCTGGGTGCCGGGCCACACGGGCGGCGAGTCGGAAACCATCATCGGCAAGTGGCTCAAGCAGAGCGGCAAGCGCAACCGCGTGGTGCTGGCCACCAAGGTCGGCAAGCCGATGGGCGAAGGCAAGGTGGGCCTCGCACCCAAGTACATCCGCGAAGCGGTCGAGGCTTCGCTCAAGCGCCTGCAGACGGACCACATCGACCTCTATCAGTCGCACGACGACGACGCCAATACGCCGCTCGAGGAATCGCTCGGCGCCTTCGATGCGCTCATCAAGGAAGGCAAGGTGCGCGCCATCGGCGCCTCCAACTACACGGCGCCCCGGCTGGCCGAGGCGCTGGACGTGTCGGAGCGTCTGGGCATTGCGCGCTACGAGAGCCTGCAGCCGCTCTACAACCTGTACGACCGTGCCGTGTTCGAAGACGAACTGGAGCCGCTGTGCGTGAAGCGCGAAGTGGGCGTGATCAACTTCTACGCGCTCGCGGCCGGCTTCCTGACCGGCAAATACCGCACCGAAGCCGATGCCTCGAAGAGCGCGCGCGGCGCCAACACCACGAAGAAGTACCTGAACCCGCGGGGCCTCCGCATCCTCGATGCGCTCGACAAGGTGGCGCAGCAGTACAACGCCAAGCCGGGCCAGGTCGCCATTGCATGGCAGATCGCGCGGCCGGGCGTGACGGCGCCGATCGCCAGCGCCACATCGATCGCGCAGCTCGAAGAGCTGGTGGTCGCCACGCAGTTGAAGCTCGACGCAGGCACCATCGAAATGCTCGACCGCGCGAGCGCAGAGACGGCCGCCTGAACCGTACCTCAGCGATGAGCAGCAACATCTTCGATTCGATCGCCGCGCCCACGCTGGAGCACTTCGCTGACCTGCGCGTGCAGGTGGGCGTGCCGCAGGTGCTCGGCCAGAGCGCGCGCGGGCTGCGGCGCATCGTGCCCATCACGGGCGGCGAAGCGTCGGGCCACGGCTGGCGCGCACGCGTGCTGCCGGCCGGCAGCGACTTTCAATTGATCGTGAGCGACACGCTCTCCGAACTCGATGCGCGCTATGGCCTCGAGACCGACGCGGGCGACCTGATCTATGTGCAGAACCATGCGGTGCGCTCGGCTGCGCCAGAGGTGATGGCGAAGCTGTTGCGCGGCGAGCCGGTCGATCCGGCAGAGGTCTACTTCCGCTGCAACCCGCGCTTCGAGACGGCCTCGCCGGCGCTGCGATGGATCAATGAGCGGATGTTCGTCGGCGCCGGTGTCAGGCACCCCGCCGAAGTCGTGATGCGCTTTTTCGTGCTTGCCTAGCCGTCAACCGGGTTCAGCGGGGTCGCAAGAATCCGCTGGTAGAACGCCACGTCGAGCCAGCGGCCGAACTTGAAGCCGGCCTGCCGCACGGTGCCCGAGTGTTCGAACCCCAGCCGCTCGTGCAGGCCGATGCTGCCCGCATTCGCAGCGTCGATGGCGCCGACCATCACATGCACGTCCCGCGCGATCGCCTCGGCAATGATCGCCTCCATCAGCGTGCGCCCGAGCCCCGCACCGCGATGGCCGGCCTCGACGTACACCGAGTGCTCGACGGTGTACTTGTAGGCCGGAAACGCACGAAAGCTGCCGTAGCTCGCAAAGCCCAGCAGCTTGCCGTTCTCGTCCTCCGCACCGATCACCGGAAAGCCGTTGGCCCGCTTGGTGGCGAACCACGCGACCATGTTCTCGGGCGTTCGCGGCTTGTAGTCGTACAGCGCGGTGGAGGTGACGATGGCGTCGTTGAGGATCGCGAGGATGGCGCCGGCGTGGGCTTCCTCGGTGCAGGTGATGAGGCGCATGGTGCTTCTCTGTCGTTCAATATAAGAGAATAATAATCTCATATGAGAAACGAATCACCCCCGCCCAGCGAAGCCCCCGGCCACCTCGACGCCCTCATCGCGACCCGGCTGCTCGCGCTGCGGCAGGCCAAGGGACTCAGCCTGGCCGAGCTGGCCGAGCTGTCAGGCGTCAGCAAGGCCATGATCTCGAAGGTGGAGCGGGCACAGAGCAGCCCGACGGCCGTGCTGCTGGGCCGACTGGCGGCGGGCCTTGGCGTGTCGCTGGCGCAACTGCTCACCGAGGAAAAGGAAAAGGAAGCGCCCCAGCGGCTTCGCACGAAAGCGATGCAGGAAGTCTGGCGCGACCCCGAGGCGGGCTATTTGCGCCGCCAGGTGGCCGAGCGCGGCGCGACGGGCAGCGGGGTGGAACTGGTAGAGGTCGAGCTGCCGCGTTCGGCGCAGGTCGGCTATCCGCGATGGAGCGGCAAGCCCTATCGCCAATGCCTGTGGATGCTTGAAGGCGCGCTGCGGGTGGACTACGGCGACGAACGCTTCGAACTCGCGCCCGGGGACTGCCTGGACTTCGGCGTGGACCGGCCCCTCGTCTTCAAAGCGCTCGGGCGCACTGCCTGCCGCTACCTGCTGGTCGCGTCCGCGGACTAGCCTTGCGGTAGGCACCCTCCCACACACAGAGGCGGTCGGCGCTGGTTCGAGGTGTTCAGCACATCGGGATACTGCAGGCATCTCAGATACCGGAGGACATGATGTCTTTTGCGCTTTACATGATCGGTTTCCTGATCTTCCTGGGCGGCGTTGCCTGGGGTGCTTCAGTGGCTGGCGTTCCCACGCTCTACATCGGCATCGGTGCACTGATCCTTCTGGGCATCGGCATCTTCAGCGCGGTGGGCCGCACGCGCAGCAAAGACCCATCCTGACGCGCCGCGGCTGCGCGGGTTCACACAGCCTTCACGCCGCGCGCACATCGCCCGCATACCCCCCGCACATGGCGTAGCTAACTTCGCACGCGCACCACAAACCGTGGTGCGCATTGCCAAGTCAGCTGCCCATGCACTCCTCTTCCTGCTTCTTCTCCCCGCTCTCCACCTCATCCACGGCGCCTTGCCCGGCGCCGGTCGCCACGAGCGGCGGCCTCGCCAACATCAAGGTGGACCTGCTCGTCGTCGGCGCGAGCTTCGCGGGCCTCGCCTGCGCCCGCGCCGCGGCGCTCGCCGGACTCAGCGTGATGGTGCTGGAGAAGAAAACCAGCGCCGGCGCCAAGCTCCACACCACCGGGATCATCGTGAAGGATGCGGTCGACAGCGTCCCCTGGCTGGCCGAAGTGCCACCCGTGCTGGTCCGGCGCATCGAAGGCGTGCGGCTCTATGCGCCGAACATGCGGCACGTCGACCTGCACGCACCCGGCTACTGGTTCTGGGCCACCGATGCACCCGCGCTGCTCGACTGGATGGTCGATTCCGCCCGGGCCTGCGGCGTCGATGTGCGGCTCGGCACGCTCTTCGAGCAGGCGCTCTGGATGAACGACCGCTGGGAAGTCCCGGTGACGCACGGCCCTTGCATCACCGCGACCTATCTCGTGGGCGCCGACGGCCCGCATTCGCGCGTCGCCAAGGCGCTGGGCCTTTCGCGCAACACGCGCTTTCTCTACGGCGTCGAGCATGAATACCAAGGCGCCCGCATGGCGCCCGACCTCCTTCACTGCTTCATCGACCGCCAACTCGCCCCTGGCTACATCGGCTGGGCGCTCGACGGCGTGGGCGTGAGCCAGATCGGCCTGGCCCGCCGCCTGGGCCACAACGATGCGAACGCGCTGCGGCTCGCGCCGTTCCTCAAGAAGATCGAATCGGTGGTGTCGCCGGGCGATGCACCGCCGGTCGCGGTGCGCGCCGGAATGATTCCCTGCGGCGGCGTGCTCCCGGTCGTGGCGCGCGAACGGGCGTTGCTGGTGGGCGACGCGGCCGGCATGGTGTCGCCGGTCACTGCTGGCGGCATCCACACGGCGCTGCAGCACGGAGAACGAGCGGGCGAGGCGGTAGCGCGCTTCGTGCGCGGCGAGGTGGGTGATCCGGCGACGTGGTTCGTGCGCAGCTACCCGCGCTTCCTGCTCAAGCGCTCGCTGCGCTGGGCCTTCGACCACTTCCAGAGCGACTGGATGTTCAACCACCTGCTGGGCACGCCGCAGATGCGGCGCATGGCGGAACTCGTCTACTTCCACCGCAAGGGCGGGCCGCTGCCGAAGAAGGGCTAGCGGGAGCCGATCAGGCGCCGCGCTGGCGCATCGCCTCGTAGAGACACACGCCGCTGGCCACCGAGACATTCAGGCTCTCCACCGCACCGGCCATCGGGATGCTCACCAGCTCATCGCAGGTCTTGCGGGTCAGCTGGCGCATGCCATCGCCTTCGGCGCCCAGCACCAGTGCCAGGGGGCGCTTCAGGTCGCTTTGGTAGATCGTGCCCGGCGCGTCGTCGCTGGTGCCCACGCACCAGATGCTGCGCTCCTTGAGTTCATTCATCGTGCGCGCGAGATTGGTCACCATGAAATACGGCACCGTCTCGGCCGCGCCGCTCGCCACCTTGGCCACGGTGGCGTTGATGCCGGCCGCATGGTCCTTGGGGGCGATCACCGCATGGGCGCCGGCGCCGTCTGCGACGCGCAGGCACGCGCCCAGGTTGTGTGGATCGGTCACGCCGTCTAGCACCAGCAAGAGGGGCACGGTGCCGGCCTCTTCGAGACCCTCGAGCAGTTCGTCGAGCGAATGGATTTGGGCGGTGGGTTCGACCCGCGCCGCCACACCTTGGTGGCCGTGGCTGCCGGCGAGCTTGGCGATGCGCAGGCTGTCGGCCTCGACCAGCCGCACACCGGCTTCTTGCGCGCGCGCGATGAACTGTTTCATGCGCGCATCGCGCCGGCTGGCATCGAACAGAACCTCGAGCACCGATTTCGGCGCGGTCTTGATTCGCACGCCCACGGCATGGAAGCCGAAGATCACTTTGGGGGAAGACATCCCCCGATTATCCCTACCCTCGGGGATCGCCCCTCAGGCCCCTCAGGCGATCGGCAGACCGCTGAGCGCGCGCGTGCGCTCGTCATGCAGTTCCTGCACCGCCTGCGCATTCGGATGCACGCGCCCGGTGTTGCCCACGCTCTCCAGGTACTGGCAGGCGGCGTGGCCTTCGGCGGCCTTTTCGTATTGCGCGATCCAGGCGTCGCGCACCGGCAGCTTCTCGGGCGACACAGGCCACACGCCCGGCTGCGGCCGGATGTGCTCTCCGATGCCGATGCGCCAAGGCTTGGCGCTCAGGCGGGCACGAAAACAGTTCTGGTTGCGGCACATGCGCGCGTAGACCTTGTCCACGCCCAGCGCCTGGAAGCAGTCGGCCACCGTCATGTCGGTCGGACTGAAGACATCGTGCATCGCCAGCAGGCGAAAGCCCGCGGGCGTTCGGTACACCCGCAGGTGCCAGTCGGGATGCTGGTGCAGGAAGCGCCCGACGCGCTCGGCCGCGCGCTTTTCGGGCGCGGGGTTTGTGCTGGCCTCCCCACGCTTCTTGGCCAGGCCGATGCGGTAGGCGACGATGAAGACGACGATGGCGGCAATGAGTCCGCCTATCCAGGTCTTGGCGGTCCAGCCGCCGACGATGCCCGCAATCAGCGCCGGCACCAGCGCAAAGCCGAACACGCTGGTGCGCAGGGGTTCGTCGAAATCGATGTCGACGAACATCACGTCGGGCGTATTGAGGCAGCGTGCGCCGTAGCCGTTGCGGGTGACGACGCTCTCGCCCTGCCGCTCGACGATTTCCTCGCGGATCGGCATGCCGTCGGCGCCGTTGTAGGCCACCTTGCGTTCGCGGCGCTCGAGCGTTTCGCCGCTCGTGATGCGATCGAAGGCTTCGCGGGTGCGCTGGTCGGCATGCGCCTGCGCGGCCAGCGGGCTGTCGTCCGACCAGCCATAGCGCCGCACGGTGATCTGCTTGCCGTCCACTCGTTCCTGGATGCGGCCTTCGGCCCAGTACTGGGGAACGATCATCGCTTCAGGCGCCCTTCACGAAATACAGCCAGGCCAGCACCACGACCAGCACCACGATGACGATGGGCAGCAACTTGGAGCCCCCTTGCGACACCCGCCCCGGTTCGGCCATCGGATTCGTCGGAATGCCCGACGGCAAATGCCCGAAATCGCCGGCCGCCGGATTCTGGTGGTTTTCGACCAGCTGCTTGGCCTCGGCCAGCCCAAGGCCCGTGGCTTCGCGCGTGAGGCGGACGGCCTCGACCTTGTTGCCCTTTGCCAGCGCAGTAAGCGCAGCCGACGGCACCGCCGCTGGCCCGTTGCCCTGCATGCCCGCGCCCTCGGGTTCGCCGCGGCCCCAGTCGCCCTCCTGCCAGTCGGCCGGCGCGCCCTCGCCATTGGGGTAGCGCTCGACGGCTTCCTTGGACGACTTGAGGTCCATGCCGGTCTTGTCGCGCACGATCTTGATCGCCTCGATCAGGCTGCCGCGCTGCAATGCCGCAACGGCTTCGGGTGGAAGCTTGTCCATGGACCTCTCCTCGGGTTGTTTGTTGTTGTCTCTTCGCCGCGTCTTCGACGTTCAGGCGGCCTGTTCGACCGTCGAGACCGGCGTCTTCTCGTTGAGCGACACACGCCCGGCCTCGATGGTGATGCGGCGCTCGCAGCGGGACGCGATGCCGCGGTCGTGGGTGACCAGCACCAGCGTCGTTCCCAGTTCGCGGTTGAGGTCGAACATCAGCTTCATCACCTGCTCGCCGGTCGCGAAGTCCAGGCTGCCGGTGGGCTCGTCGGCCAGGAGCAGCGCCGGCTGGACCACGAAGGCCCGCGCCAACGCCACGCGCTGCTGCTCGCCGCCCGAGAGCACCTTGGGGTAGTGGCCCAGGCGCTGGCCGAGCCCGACGCGACCGAGCATCTCGGTGGCGGCCTTGCGCGCGTCCTTGCGGTTGGCCAGCTCCAGCGGCAGCATCACGTTTTCGAGCGCGCTCAGGTTGC
The DNA here is from genome assembly GCF_000184745.1 of Variovorax paradoxus EPS. Classification (NCBI taxonomy): domain Bacteria; kingdom Pseudomonadati; phylum Pseudomonadota; class Betaproteobacteria; order Burkholderiales; family Comamonadaceae; genus Variovorax; species Variovorax paradoxus. Next base: position 3,973,986 of record NC_014931.1, read on the forward strand.
CCAGCAACTGGAAGCTCTGGAACACGAAGCCCACGCGTTGTGCGCGGAGGGCGGCGCGTTCGTCCTCGTCGATGGCGAAGATGTCGTCGCCCGCGAGCTTGACCGTGCCGCGCGTGGGCGTATCGAGCCCCGCGATGATCGACAGCAAGGTGCTCTTGCCGGAGCCCGAGGCGCCGACGATGGCGGCGGTTTCCCGCGCACCGAGGGTGAAATCGATGTCCTGCAGAATGTCCAGCGTGCCGGCCGAATCGGTGACGGACTTGAAGACATGCTCGACGGCGACAATGGCATCAGACGGGGATTGGGACATGGAAAGGCTTTGGTTTTGAATCGACGTGACTTTATCTTGACCACCGCCGCACTAGGCGGTGCGGGCAGCGCGGGAACATGGATGGCCGCGGCGCACGCCCAGTCGACCGCAACCGGCAAGCCGGTCATCCTGGTGCTGGGCGATTCGCTGAGCGCAGAGTACGGCTTGAAGCGCGGCGAAGGCTGGGTACCCTTGCTGGAAAAAAGGCTTGCCCAGCAGAAGATCGCGGCCACCGTGGTCAACGCCAGCATCAGCGGCGACACCAGTTCCGGCGGACGCGCCCGCTTCCCCGCCCTCCTTACACAACACAAGCCCAGCCACGTGGTGGTGGAGCTCGGCGCCAACGATGCGCTGCGCGGCCTGCCGCTCTCGGACACCGAGGCCAACCTGCTGCAGATCACCAAGGCCGCGCAGGCCGCGGGCGCGAAGGTGCTGATCGTCGGCATCCAGGTGCCGCCGAACTACGGCGGCGACTACACGCGGCGCTTCGAGGCGGTGTTCTCGAAGGTGGCGGGCGCGACCAAGTCGGCGCTCGTTCCCTTCCTGCTCAAGGGCGTGGCGGATGCGCCCAATGCGATGTCGCTGTTCCAGGCCGACCGCATCCACCCGACGGCCGTGGCGCAGCCGCAGTTGCTCGACAACGTCTGGCCCGAACTGCGAAAGCTGCTGCCCAAGTAAATCGGGCGGCGCGCGAAAAGAAAAAAGCCGCCGCAGGCGCAGGCCTGCGGCGGCTTTTCGATGGGAACGCCAGAAGCGGATCAACCGTTCTTGGTGGGCAACTCGGGCACCGTGGGGGGATCGCGTTCGAGCGATGCCACGTCGGTTTCCGGGTCTCCGGGAGCCAGTCCGTCGCTGCTCGGGCTGAGCTTGCGATATTGCTTCTCGCGGAGCTTTTCTTCCTTTTTCTTCTTCTTGGCCAGCTCTTTCTGGCGCTTCTCGTAGCCGTAATTTGGTGTTGCCACTGCTTCTCCTTGAGGCGAGACAGTCACGGTGACTGTGCGTCGCCTACTGTAAGCGATAACGGTGCAGTCTCAAGGCGTGGCGCCGGGGGCCGTTTCGAACTCGAACACACCTTGCAAACCGGGGTAACGCTGGTGCATGAACCAGCCCATCGCACCCGCGCCGACCAGCATGGCCATGACCATCGCGAACACCATCCAGCCGATATGTTCGCCCAGCGGCCAGAGGAAGATCACGCCCAGCACCGGCACCAGCCCGCCGAGGGACGACAGCCACATCCAGCGCCTCGGGGCAAGCATCGGCTCCCAGGTCTGCGGGTCGATGCCGGCATCGATGAACACCTCCGCATCGAAGCGCAGGCGCGGCCGGGGCTGGGTGGCCAGATGCAGCAACAACGCGCGCAGCAGCGCGGCCCGGTTGCGAAAGCGAAGGACGCGGCCGGTGTCGAGGGTCAGCGCCAACGGCAGCCGGATCTCCCTGGGCTCGCCGCCCCGCACCGCCTGATGAAACACCAGCCGCTTGACGATGGCTTCGCTCGATGCGAACTCCGTCTTCACGTCATGGAAACCCATGCGCGCACGGCACACCTCGTGCCATGCCACGGCCTGCGGCGACGCCGGATCGCCCCAGCGCATTCCTTGCGCGTCGATCCGCAGCATCGCCCCCTCGCCCACCCGCGAAAACTGGCGCAGCAGATACCAGATGCCGCCGCCCAGCAGCCCGAACAACGCCAGTCCGAGGAGCACGAGGATCGCCTCGTTGCCGCGCGCGTTGGACCAGTCCTCCTGCAGCACGGCACCGGCGGCGAGTACCGCAGCCATCAACACGAAAAACGCCACGAGGCCACCGATCAGGAGCCGCGTCCCGCGCAGGTCCGGCACGCCTTCCAGCGGACCCGACTGTGCGAGCGACTCCAGCACCTGCGCGGGCACGGTCAGCACCCGCGGCGCAACGACTTGCGACGCGGGCGGCACCACCTCGCGCGCAGCACGCGGCGCGACGTGCCAGCTCTTGCGGTTTTTTCTGCCCACTGCGCGCAGCAGGCCTTACATCTGCCCCAGCGCCTGCTGCAGGTCGGCTCGCAGGTCGTCGACGTCTTCCAGCCCGATCGAAAATCGCACCAGCGTGCCCTTGTAGGGCCAGCGCGCCACGCTCGCATCGCGCATCAGGCCGATGTCGTAGGGCACCACCAGACTGATCGGGCCGCCCCACGAATAGCCGAGGCGGAAGAGCTTCAGGCTGTCGCAGAAACGGTCGACCTGCTCGGTGCTGTAGCGCTCGTCGAACACCACCGAGAACAGGCCCGCGGCCAGGTCGGTGGCGCCGCACAGTGCGCGCCAGTTGGCGTGGCCGGGCGAATCTTCCAGCGCGGGGTGCAGCACCTGCGCGATCTCCTCGCAGCCGTTGAGCCAGCCGGCCAGTTCGCGCGCCACACGATCGTGCGCCGCATAGCGCAGGCCGATGCTCGGCAGCGAGCGCAGCAGGGTCTCGACATCGCCCACGCCGGCGCCGAAGCCGATGCGCATGTGCGAGAGCTTGAGCGCGCGGTGCAGCCGCTCGTCATTGGTGACCACGCTGCCCATCAGCACGTCGCCGCCGCCGCTCGGGTACTTGGTGAGCGCGTGCACCGAGATGTCGACGCCCTGCCCCGTGCCGTTGAAATCGAAGGGCGCGAAAGCCAGGCCGGCGCCCCAGGTGTTGTCCAGCGCCGTCACCACTCCGCGCGAGCGGCAGACGTCCACGAGTGCGGGCAGGTTCGGAAATTCCATCGTGACCGAGCCCGCAGCCTCCAGCCACACCAGCCGCGTGCGATGCGAGATCTTGGCCTCCAGGTCGGCCGGGTTCATCGCGTCGTAGAGGCGATGGGTGATGCCGAAGTTGGCAAGCTCGCCCGTGGCCAGCGCCTTGTTGGGGCCGTAGGCGTTGTCGGGAATCAGCACCTCGTCGCCGGTCTTCAGGAACGCGAACGAAACCAGCGAAATGGCGGCCAGTCCACTGGGCACCAGAAGGCATTCGGTGCCGCCTTCTAGCGTGGCCAGGCGCTCTTCGAGCGTGAACGTGGTCGGCGTGCCGTGCAGGCCGTAGGTGTAGCCCGCCTTGGTCTTCCAGTCGCGTGCGCGCATGGCGGCCACGTCGGCGAAGAAGACGGTCGATGCCTTGAACACGCCGGGCTGCGGCGCGGCGAAGGTGGCCGGCGGGGTGTAGGGATGGTGGATCAGGGTCGTCGAAGGCTTGCTCATGTACCGATGCTAGCGCGCCCGTCACACGCGGGGAAACCGGGCGCCCTAGACTCGCGGCTTCGCGACCTCGCGCTTTTGCGAACCACGCCGCACACCCCTCACCAGGAGCCCGTCGATGCCGATCACGAACCCGCAGTTGCAGAACCACCCATTCCTTCAGGACATGTACCGCGACGCGTACTTTCCCGACTTCCTGGTGGACAAGTGCAAGCAGATCCTGGTCGAACTCTGCGAGGCGATCGAGGCCAAGAAACCATCCGACGACGCCGGCCTGCTGAAGCTGACGCACGCCGCCACGAATCGGTTCAACGACCTGGTCGAGGAATTCGAAGAGAACGACAGCGAACTGGAAACAGGCGCGCGCGAAGCCATTGGCGCGGACTTCGAGACCATCGTCAGGGCCTATGGGTTCGTCGATGTGGACATCGAGGACGTGATCGCCACGCGCGACTGGTAAGCGGGGCGGCGCCATCGCACAATCCGCCCGATGGGCCACAGCCTGTTCCAACCGGGGTTCGCAGCGTGCAGCTGACGCGGCCCCCTCCTCCCCATCTGCAGCCATTCATCAAGCTGCTGTGGGCCTCCGCACCCGAAGGCGCGCCGACTGAACGGCCGGGCGCCCGCGAACACGTGCTGCCTACTGGCGGCATGCACCTGGTGTTCCGACTGTCGGGTCCGCCGCTGAAGCTGTTCGGGAGTGCCGACGACATGCGCGGCCAGACCTGCGGCTACGCGATCGTCGGCGGCGCGCGCGCCGCCTCCTACATGCGCGATGTTTCGGTGGCCACACGCTCTGTCGGCGCGCAGCTTCAGCCCGGCGCCGCGCGCGCGTTGCTCGGCGCGCCCGAGGACGCATTGGCCAGCCAGCACACGCCGCTCGACGCGCTCTGGGGCGCGCGGCAGACAGATGCCGCGCTCGAACAAGTCCATGCGGCGGGCGACCTCGAAAGGCAGCTGAACGTCTTCGAAGCGCTGCTCGCCCAGCGTGTCATCGACGCGCTCGGTGCCGGCCTGCGCGGCCTGCATCCGGCTATCGCCGCAACACTCGGGCCGCTGGCCGATGAGAACCCCTCGATCACCGGACTGGTAGCGCGCAGCGGCTACAGCCATCGCCGCTTCATCGCGCTCTTTCGCGGCGCGATCGGCCTCAGTCCCAAGGAGTACGCGCGCGTGATGCGTTTCGATCGCGCACTGACCTTGGCAGGCGACCCCGCTCAAAGCTGGGCCGAGATCGCGCTCACCGCCGGCTACAGCGACCAGGCGCACCTGAGCCGCGAGTTCTCCGCGCTGGCGGGCATGTCGCCGCAGGCGTGGCGGCGGACCGGCGCCACGTCGCCGCGGCACGTGCCGACGGGCACGTCAACAGGTCAAATTCGTTCAAGACGCTAACGGCACGCCGGCTCAGAATCGGCGCCACGACAACTGCTTTCCCCCTTACGAAAGGCACCCTCATGGCGATCCACGAACTGTTTCCATACCTCTGCGTCGACGATGCCGGCGCGGCCATCGACTTCTATTGCGAGGTTTTTGAAGTGAAGGAAATCTTCCGCCTCACCGAGCCCAGCGGGCGCATCGGCCACGCGGAGCTGGACTTCCACAACGGCGCGATCCTGATGATCTCGGACGAGTTCGCCGAATTCAACATCCGCAGCGCCAAGACGCTGGGCGGCAGCGCAGTGACGCTGCACTTGCACGTGGACGATGCGGATGCGGTGGTGGCGCGGGCCGTGGCGGCCGGCGCGACGCTCGACATGGCGCCACAGGACCAGTTCTACGGCGAGCGCTCAGGGGTTTTTCGCGACCCCTTCGGCCATCGCTGGAACGTGGGCCACAGCATCGAAAAACTGACGCCGGAAGAGATGCAGCGGCGCTACACCGCAATGCTCACTTCCGGCAACGGAACGTGCGGGGCCTGATCAGGGCTTGATCAGACCGACCACTTCTCGAGCAGCTTCTCTGCGCCGAGCGAGTCATAGCCCTCGAAGGGCTGGTGGATCCAGGGGTTGGTCGCCAGGTACTCGACCGAGTAGTCGGGCGTGAAGGTCGACAGCGCCTTGGTCCAGATCACCGCGCTGCGCAGTTCGGTGATCGGCTTGTAGTTGTTGCGCAGCATGTCCATCACGGCATGCAGCGTGTGGCCCGAATCGGCCAGGTCGTCCACCAGCAGCACCTTGCCGGCGATCTCGCCCTTGGGGGTGGTGATGAAGCGGGCGATGTCCAGGTGGCCCTGCACCGTGCCGGCGTCGGCGCGGTAGGAGCTGGTCGACATGATCGCCAGCGGCTTGTCGAAGATGCGCGAGAGCACGTCGCCCGGGCGCATGCCGCCGCGCGCGAGACACAGGATGGTGTCGAACTCCCAGCCCGACTGGTGCACCTTGATCGCGAGCTTCTCGATCAGATTGTGGTACTCGTCGTAGCTGACGTAGAGATGCTTGCCGTCTTCGGTCAACATGGTCTGTTCGTTCCTGTTCAGTCTGCGAGGTAGGGGTGACGCATCATGATCGTGTGGTCGCGATCCGGGCTGGTCGACACCATGTGGATCGGCACACCCGTGATCTGCTCGATGCGCTGCAGATAGAGGCGCGCATTGACCGGCAGCTTGTCGTACTGCGTGACGCCCACGGTGCTCTCGGTCCAGCCTTCGAGGGTTTCGTAGATCGGCGTGCAGCGTTCGATTTCGTCGGCACCCATTGGCAGGATGTCGGTGGTTTCGCCGTCGAGTTCATAGCCGGTGCACAGCTCGAGCTTCTCGAGGCCGTCCAGCACGTCCAGCTTGGTGATGCACAGGCCCGACAGGCCATTGACCTGCGCCGAGCGCTTGAGCAGTGCGGCGTCGAACCAGCCGCAACGGCGGCTGCGGCCGGTGGTCACGCCTTTCTCGGCGCCCACGGTGCTCATGTGATAGCCGGGCGTGCCGGGCGTGGCCCAGTCGAGTTCGGTCGGGAACGGACCGCCGCCGACGCGCGTGCAGTAGGCCTTCGTGATGCCCAGGATGTAGTGCAGCATGCCCGGGCCGACGCCCGAACCGGCGGCGGCGTTGCCGGCCACGCAGTTGCTGGAGGTGACATACGGGTAGGTGCCGTGGTCCACGTCGAGCAGCGTGCCCTGCGCGCCTTCGAACAGCAGGTTGGCGCCGGCCTTGTGGGCGTCGTTCAGCTCGCGCGAGACGTCGGCCATCATCGGCTTGAGCAGCACGGCGTGGCGCATGGCTTCGTCGAACACGGTGTCGAAATCGACGGCCGGTGCGCCCAGCACCTGCGTGAGCACATGGTTGTGCAGGTCGAGCAGCACGCGCAGCTTGGCAGCGAAGCGCTCGGGGTGCTTCAGGTCCTGCACGCGCAGCGCGCGGCGGGCGATCTTGTCTTCGTACGCCGGGCCGATGCCGCGGCCGGTGGTGCCGATCTTCTCGACGCCGCCCTTTTCGCGGTAGGCCTCCCGCGCGATGTCCAGCGCGGCATGGAACGGCAGGATCAGCGGGCAGGCCTCGCTGATGCGCAGGCGCGAGCGCACTTCGACGCCGGCTTTCTCCAGACCTTCGATTTCTTCGAAAAGCTTGGCCGCCGACAGCACCACGCCGTTGCCGATGTAGCACTTGACGCCGGGCCGCATGATGCCGCTCGGGATCAGGTGCAACGCCGTCTTCACGCCGTTGATGACCAGCGTGTGGCCCGCGTTGTGGCCGCCCTGGAAACGGACCACGCCCTGGGCGCTTTCCGTCAGCCAATCGACCAGCTTGCCCTTGCCTTCATCGCCCCACTGGGTGCCGACGACGACCACGTTTCTTCCGGTGGTTACGCTCATGCTCGTTCCATTGCTTAAAAATTCAGATCGCTCGGACATTCCACTGGCCAGCTTGCTCGACGAGCTCGCGGTCGCAATGGAATTCATCGATTTCGCTGCCGTGTCCCGGCAGCACACAGACAACCGTTTCACCGGCCTTGCGCAGTTGGGCGATGGCCTGGCGCAGCCCCGCCGCATCGCTCCAGGGCGCGCGGATGGCGGCGCGCAGCGGGCGCGCCGGCAGCACGCCGACCAGTTCGCGCACATCGAGGCTGAAGCCGACGGCCGGGCGGTTGCGGCCGAACACGGCGCCCACCTCGTCGTAGCGGCCGCCGCGCACCAGCGAATCGGCGGCACCCGGCACGTAGATGCCGAAGCGCATGCCGCTGTAGTAGGCGTAACCGCGCAGGTCGGCCAAGTCGAAGCTGATCTGGCGTCCGGCCGAGCCGTTCAGGCCAGCGGCGAGCTGCTTCAGGTCGGCCAGCGCAGCGCTGACGGCCGGCGTGCCCTTCAGGGCTTTGGCGGCCTCATCGAGCACCGACGCGTCGCCGTACAACTGGACCAGCGCGCGCAGCCCGTCGCGTGACGCTGCCGGGAAATCCTTGGTGAGCAGGTGCAGTTCGCTCGCATCCTTGGCAGCCAGCGCGGCATGCACGCGGGCGAGCGCGGCGGCATCGACCGGCACGCCGGCAAACAGCGCACGCACGATGCGGGCATCGGCCAGGTCGACGATCACGCCGTCGCGGAGGCCCGCGGCATCGAGGCAGTCGAGTGCGAGCAGGAGCGTTTCGGTGTCGGCTTCGAGGCCGGCGTGGCCGTAGATCTCGGCCCCGAACTGCAGCGGCTCGCGCGTTGCATGCGGGCGATCAGGCCGGGTGTGAAGCACCGGGCCGCAGTAGCAAAGCCGGGCCACGCCGTCGCGGTTCAGCAGGTGGGCATCGATGCGCGCCACCTGGGGGGTGGTATCGGCACGAAGGCCCATGCTGCGGCCGGATAGCTGGTCGACGAGCTTGAAGGTTTGAAGGTCGAGCGCCTCGCCGGTGCCGGAAAGCAGCGACTCGAGGTGCTCGAGCAGCGGCGGCATCACCAGCTCGTAGCCATAGCCACGGGCGGTATCGAGCAGCTGGCGTCGAAGTTCTTCGATGTGGCGCGCCTCGGAAGGCAGCACATCGGCAATGTGATCCGGGAGGACCCAGGCGGACATGGGGATCGGGGGCGTGGTTAAACCGGGATTCTACCGGGACCGCGCTACGCCAAAACCCAAAGTAGTACCAAGCCCAGCAAGATGCTGCAAAGACCGAAGAATCGAAGCTGCCCGTCGCGCAACTGCATCAGTTGCCCGAAGCCGCGCCGCCACCCTCCCGGCGACACGAAGGGCAGGATGCCTTCGATCACCAGGACGAGCGCCAACGCGCTCCAGAAGGTCTCGGCGCTCACTGAACCCTGAAACGGATCAGCGGCGGGGTGCGTTGCCCGCGGAGCCGGAGCCCTGCATGGCACGGAAGAAGTCGGACGACGGGTCAACCACCAGCACGTCGCTCTTCTTGTTGAAGCTCTGCTTGTAGGCTTCGAGGCTGCGATAGAACTGGGCGAACTGCGGGTCGCGGCCGAAGGCCTCGCTGTAGGCGCTGGCGGCCTGGGCATCGCCCTCGCCCTTGATCTTCTGGGCGTCGCGATAGGCGTTTGCCACAATCACTTCACGCTGGCGATCGGCATCGGCGCGAATCTTTTCGCCTTCGGCCGTACCGGTCGAGCGCAGTTCGTTGGCCACGCGCTTGCGTTCGGCTTCCATGCGGCGATAGACCGATTCGGTGATCGCTTCCACATAGTCCACGCGGGTGATCCGCACGTCGACCACGTCGACGCCCCAGGGCTTGCTGCCCTTCACCACAGCCAGCACTTCGCGCTGCACGTCGGCCATCAAGGCCTCGCGACGGACCGAGATCAAGTCGCGCACGGTGCGCTTGTTGATGTTTTCCTGGAACGCATTGCGCACGACGCGGTTCAACTGCATGGCACCCGCGTTCTCGTCGAGGCCGACGTTCCGGATGTAGGCCTGCGGGTCGCTGATGCGCCAGCGCACATACCAGTCGATCACCACGCGCTGCTTTTCAGCCGTGAGCATGGGCTCGGTGTCGATGCTCGACAGCGTCAGGAGGCGCTTGTCGATGTACGACACGTTCTGGAACGGCGGCGGCAACTTGAAGTTGAGGCCGGGCTCGGTGATGACGCTCTTGATTTGGCCAAGGGCATAGACCACGCCGAACTGGCGCTGGTCGACCACGAAGAGGGTCGAGCTCAGCAGCACGAGCAAGACAAGGATCGACGAGGCGATGAATCCGATTCTGTTCATGTTCTTCTAGGCCTTTATCAACGCACGTCACGTTCACGCGAACGGCCGTCGCGTCCACGGCTCTCGCCCGTGGGCGGGGCCACCGGGATCACCGACGACTGGGCCGGTGCGGTGCCAGCCACGCTCGGGCTGGCAGCATCGACGGGCGTTGCGGCGTTGTTGCCGCTCATCTGCATGAGCTTGTCCAGCGGCAAGTACAACAGATTGGAGCCTTGCTTGGTGTCGACCAGCACCTTGGTCGTGCTGGCGTAGATCTGCTGCATGGCGTCGGTGTACATGCGGTCGCGGGTGACCTGCGGTGCCTTCTGGTACTCCGCCAGCACCGCGCTGAAGCGGCCGGCGTCACCTTGTGCCTGGGCCACGATGCGTGCCTTGTAGGCTTCGGACTCTTCCTTGAGGCGCGAGGATGTACCGGAGGCAAGCGGCACGACCTGGTTGGCGTAGGCCTGCGCATCGTTCTTGGTGCGTTCGCGCTCCTGGCCAGCCTTGAGCACGTCGTCGAACGCGGCCTGCACCTGCTCGGGAGGACGCACACCACCCTGTTGCAGGTTGATGCCGACCACTTCAACGCCAATCTTGTAGCGGTCGAGGATGGTTTGCATCAATTGCCGCACGCGCGGGGCGATCTGATCGCGCTCTTCGGCCAGTGCCGCATCCATCTTCATCTTGCCGACCACTTCGCGCACGGAGCTCTCGGCCACCTGCACGATGGTTTCAGCCGGCGACTTGCTCTCGTAGAGCCAGGCCTGTGCATTGCTCAGGCGGTACTGCACGGCGAACTTGATCTCGACGATGTTCTCGTCTTCGGTCAGCATGGCCGATTCGCGCAGGCCCGTGGAACGCACGATGGCGTCGCGGCCCACGTCGGTGGAACGGATCTGCGTGGTCACCACCACCTCGTGGCGCTGAATCGGATATGGCAGACGCCAATTGAAGCCGGCGTTCACCGTCGACTTATAGCGGCCAAACTGCGTGACAACGGCCTGCTGGCCTTCGTTCACGATGAAGAAGCCGGTGCCGAGCCAGATCAGGACCGCCACGGCAGCCACCAGGCCGAGGCCGAATCCTGCGTTTTTCATATCGGGTCTGTAGCCGTTGCCGCCACCGCCGCTGTTGTTGCCGTTGGGACGGTTTCCGCCGCCTTTGCCGCCACCGAAGAAACCGCCGAGCTTGCGATTGAGGTCGCGCCAGAGTTCATCGAGGTCAGGCGGACCCTGGTTGGGACCTTGGCCGCGGGGGCGGTTGCCGTTGTTATTGTTGTTGCCCGAAGGCGGGGGCGTCGGTGCGCCCGGAGGATCGGCATCGGGGGGCCGGTTGCCGGCTGGGCGGTCGCCGTTGGAGGACGACGGCTCGTCGCCGCGACCCCATCGGCCATCGTTCAGATTGAACATGCCCAGAAACCCTCTCCACGCTGGCTTTGCATTCATTCGCTTCGTTCTCTTGTCAGTGGCGGGATTGTGCCCAATCAAAGGGCAGCATCGTGCAATTCAGTGTCGTCCGCAGGGGTCATCGTATCGGCTACGGAGCCCGACAGCCGAGCCAGCTCGGCGCGCAGCAACGGCACGCCCTCGCCGCTTTTGGCACTGAGGAAGATGCGGGGAACCTGAACTCCATCGATTTCCATCTCGTCCTGCAGATGCAGTGGACGTTGCGCACTTTCAAGAGCGTCGAGCTTGTTGAATACCAACAGTTGCGGAACGGTGTCAGCGCCGATCTCGCGCAGGACGCTTTGCACCTCGGCCATCTGCTCGGGGTAATGGGGGTTGGAGGCGTCGATCACGTGCAGCAGCAGATCGGCATCGACCGCCTCCTGCAATGTGGCCTTGAACGCGTCGACGAGGCCGTGCGGCAGGTCGCGGATGAATCCGACGGTGTCGGAGATCGACACTTGGCGCTTCGCATCGCCGAGATAGAGGTTGCGGGTGGTGGTATCGAGCGTCGCGAAGAGCTGGTCGGCTGCGTAAGCGCGCGCCTTGACGAGCGCATTGAAGAGCGAAGACTTGCCCGCGTTGGTGTAGCCAACGAGCGAAATGTTGAAGGTCTCGCGCCGTTCGCGCTGCCGACGCTGCGTGCCGCGCTGCTTCTGCACCTTGGCCAGACGCTCGCGCGTGCGCTTGATCGACTCGCTGATCATGCGGCGGTCGAGCTCGATCTGCTTCTCGCCCGGGCCGCCGCGCACGCCTGCACCGCCGGTCTGGCGCTCCAGATGGGACCATCGGCGAACCAGCCGCGTGCTGAGGTACTGCAGGCGAGCGAGCTCTACCTGCAGCTTGCCCTCATGCGAACGCGCGCGCTGGGCGAAGATTTCGAGAATGAGGAAAGTGCGGTCGTAGACAGCGATGTCGAGCTGGCGCTCGAGGTTGCGCTGCTGCGCCGGGCTCAAGGACTGGTCGAAGATGACCTCGCTCGCCTGGTGCATGGCGGCGAGTTCTTTGATCTCGTCGGCCTTGCCGCTGCCAACGAACAGGGCCGCATCGGGCGCCTTGCGTTTGCAGGTGAGTCGGGCGACAGGCGTGAGGCCCGCAGTCTGCGCGAGCAGGCCGAGTTCCTCGAGTTCGCTGTCGAAATGGGGCAGCCCAAAGTCGACGCCGACGAGAACGGCGGCGCCTTCCTGGCGGTGGATCAGTTCAGACAAGCGGAATCAGAAAATGAAAAAGCGCGACGGAGGGGGCTCCGTCGCGCTCCGCGCGATCAGGCTGCGGCGTCGTCGTTCTCGGCAGCCGAGAAGTTGACGGCACGACCCGGCACGATGGTGGAAATGGCGTGCTTGTAGACCATTTGCGTCACTGTGTTGCGGAGCAACACGACGTATTGGTCAAAAGACTCGATCTGGCCCTGCAGCTTGATGCCGTTCACCAAATAAATGGAAACCGGCACATGCTCGCGACGCAGGGTGTTCAGAAACGGGTCTTGCAGAAGTTGCCCTTTATTGCTCACGATATTCTCCGTGTTCAAGAGTAGTTGTTGGAGAGATGACCTTAACACAGGGTTTCTGCGCTGCAGCAATAGGAGCCAAAAGCCTTGAGAAAATAACGGCTCTCAAAAGACGGAACTTCCATTCCAGCTGCAACTCATCGGCCGCCATCGGCGGCCAAGCGCCCCAAACTTAATTCAGCTGTCCTTGTCCGCAAAGGGATTCTGTGAACTCTTGAACTGGATCCGCAAGGGCGTGCCAACCAGGTCGAATTCCTTGCGGAAGCGCCCTTCCAGGAATCGCTTGTACGCGTCGGTCACGTGCTCCAGCGAATTGCCGTGGATGATGATCACCGGCGGATTCATGCCGCCCTGGTGCGCATAGCGCAGCTTGGGCCGGAACATGCCGCCGCGCTGGGGCGCCTGGAATTGCACCGCCTCCAGCAACAACCGGGTCAGCACCGGCGTCGACATCTTGCGGGTGGCCGATTTGTGCGCCTGCGCAATCGCCTGCCACACCGGACCGAGCCCCTGGCGCTTGATGGCCGAGATGAAATGCAATGACGCGAACTTCAGGAACGGCAACCGGGTCTCGATTTGCCGCTGGATCTGCTCGCGCTGATAGCTGTCGACGGCATCCCATTTGTTGATGGCGATCACCACCGCGCGGCCGCTCTCAAGGATGTAGCCGGCAATGTGCGCGTCCTGGTCAGTCACGCCTTGTGTGGCGTCGAGCAGCAACAGCACGACATTGGCCGACTCGATGGCCTGCAGCGTCTTGACCACCGAGAACTTCTCGATCGCCTCGAACACCTTGCCCTTGCGGCGCAGCCCCGCGGTGTCGATCAGCTCGAAGCGCTGGCCATTGCGCTCGAACGGCACCGAGATGGCGTCGCGCGTGGTGCCCGGCATATCGAAGGCCACCAGACGTTCTTCACCGAGCCAGGTGTTGATGAGCGTGGACTTGCCGACATTGGGCCGGCCAGCTACCGCCAGCTTGATGGGCTTGTTGACGTCGTCTTCGTCCGTCTCATCGTCCGGATCAGGCAGGTTCAGCGGCTCGAGGGCCAGCTCGACCAGATCGCGCATGCCCTGTCCGTGTGCAGCGGACACACCGTGCACATCGCCAAAGCCAAGTTCGTAGAAGTCGACCAGCTTGGTGCCGTCGTGCATGCCTTCGGCCTTGTTGGCCGCCAGCACGCAGGGCTTGCCCAGCCGGCGCAGCTCGTTGGCGATGTCGTGGTCTTGTGCCGAGAGGCCTTCGCGGGCATCGACCACGAAGATCACGACGTCGGCCTCGGCCACGGCCTGCCGCGTCTGCTTGGCCATTTCCTTGTAGATGCCGCTGCCGGCATCGGGCTCGAAGCCGCCGGTGTCGATCACGATGAACTCGTGCTTGCCCAGGCGGCCGTTGCCGTAGTGGCGGTCGCGCGTGAGGCCGGCGTAGTCGGCGACGATGGCGTCGCGCGTCTGGGTCAGGCGGTTGAAGAGCGTCGACTTGCCGACGTTGGGACGGCCGACCAGGGCCACGACCGGCTTCATGGCCGGCCTTTCGATGGCGCGGTTTTCATGGTCGGGCCTTGAGAGTGGGAAAAGAAAAGATTAGTCAGGGCGATAGCCAAACACGCCGCCCTTGGCAGTCACGACCACGACCGTGTTGCCGGCCAGGACCGGCGCAACGGTGATGGCGGAGCCATCGGGCGTGACACGATTGAGCAGCGCGCCGTCTTCTCGCGAGACGAAATGCAGCGAGCCGGTGTCCTCGCCGATGATCAGCGAGCGCCCCACCGCGAGCGGCGAGGTCAGCACACGGTTCTTGAAGCGGGTCATTTGCCAGGCGCGTTCGCCGTCGCCGCGGCGCCAGGCCGTGACGCTGCCGTCGGATTCAGTACCGTAGACAAAGCCTTCGTCACCGGAGACGCCGTCCGCGCCCGAGGCCGGTTTGCTCCAGACCAGCGTACCGCGCTGTGTCTCGACGCAACCGACGCTGGCGTAGTAGGCCCGCGCGCAAATGCTGTCACCGAAGCGGCTCACGCTGCCGGTCAGGTCGACCAGGCGCTCCACGTCGTTGGTGCCGCGCGGCGCCGCAATGGGCGACTCCCAGCGCGAGGTGCCATTGGCCGGGTTGATGCCGACCAGCCGGCCGCCGATGCCCGCGATCAGGGTATCGCCCACGGCAATCAGCACGCCCGACTTGCGCAGCACCAGGTTTTCACTGGGGCGTTGCTGCAGCCAGAGGCGGCGGCCGCTCTGGCCGTCCCAGGCGCTGATGCTGCGGTCGGCGGTCTGCACGAACACACGGCGGCCTGCGACCAGCGGTGCGGTGAAGGCCTGGGCCGCCAGCTTCTGCTTCCACAGGACCTTGCCGCCTTCGATGGCAACGAGTTCGTTGTTGGTGGTGACGACCGCGGCCATCGTGCCGTCGCTGCCGACGCCTGCCGCCAATGTGGCGCCGGCGCTCGCACGCCAGGTTTCACGGCCGGCACGGGCGTCGATGGCCACGACGGTGCCGTCGTTGCCGGCCACCGTCACGATGTCGCCGCTGACGTCGGTGGTGAGCGGGAAGCTCACTTCCGGGATCTTCACGCTCCAGGCCTGACGCACGCCGAGCGTGGCGGGGTTGGCGGGCAGCTCGGCCGGCTTCGGCTTGCCGGAGCCCGAACAGGCGGCCAACAGCGCTACCAAAACAAGAGCGGAACCTGCGCGCAGGGCGCCCGATTCAGGCATGAGACGCTTGAGATTCATGATGCGGTCAGGAGTTTTTGGGGGCTGCGGGTGTGACAGTGATGGTTGGCGCCAGGCTCTTCGGGTCGACACCGACCGCGTTCAGCTTGATCTCGACCAGGCGGCGGTAGTCGGAGGTTGCGCCGAGACCCGTCCAAGCCTTGCGGTATTCCTGCTGCGCCTCGTCGCGCTTGCCCTGCGCCATGTAGATGTCGCCCTTGCGGTCGGCCACCAGCGGTTCGAACTCCTTGGGCACATTGCCGTCGAGTTGCTTCAAGGCTTCGTCGTACGACTTGCCGTCGAGCAGTTCGGCCGCGAGCCGCAGCTTTGCGATGGCCTGGTAGCCCGGATCGACGGCGCTCTGCGCCACCCAACCCAGTGCTGCACGCGATTCCTCGACCTTGCCCTTTTCGTACAGCGTCTTGGCAGCCAGGAGGCCCGCCTGCTGCGCATAAGCGGTGCCGGCAAAGCGCTCCTTCATGTCGCCCAGCACGCGCTGGATGCGCTCGACGTCGCCGGACTGCGTGCTGCGCTCGACCTCGTCGTAAAGAGCCGCGGCCTGGGCTGCCTTGTTGCGCTGGAAGTACTGCCAGCCGTTCCAGGCCACGAAGGCGCCAGCGACAAGCAGCACGACCCAGGTAATCAGGGTGCCGTAGGTGTTCCAGAAATGCTTGAGCTGGTCGAGCTGTTCCTGTTCTTCGAGATCGAGATGGGTTGCCATGCGCTGTCAGGTGTTGGGAGCCGGGGATTGTAGGGTGGCGGCCCAGGTGGCCACCTCGGCGAGCGGCCGGGCGATTTGCGCGCCGCTGCCGTCGCGCAGAGACTTGAGAGTCACTTCGCCGCGTGCAAGTTCATCGGCGCCGAAGATCAGGGCGTAGGTGGCGCCGCTGTTGTCGGCCTTTTTCATCTGCGACTTGAAGCTTGCCAAGCCCTCGGCCGTGGCGCCGTGCATCTGCACGCGCACGCCGGCTTCGCGCAACTGCTGCAGCGTACGCAGCACCAGCGGCATGGCGCCCGCGTCGGGCACGACGGCGTAGGCATCGGGAGCCGGTACGGGAATGTCTGCGCCCTGCTCTTTCAGCAAGTCGAGGACGCGCTCCACGCCCATGGCCCAGCCCACGGCCGGTGCAGGCTTGCCGCCGATCTGCTCGATCAGGCCGTCGTAACGGCCGCCGCCGCAGACAGTGCCTTGCGCGCCGAGGCGATCGGTAACGAACTCGAACACCGTGAGGTTGTAGTAGTCGAGACCGCGCACGAGACGCGGGTTGATCGTGTAGGTGATGCCGTTGGCCTGGAGGATCGCCTGCAGCCCCTCGAAGTGCGCGCGCGATTCGGCACCGAGGAACTCGCTCAGCTTGGGTGCCGACTCGACCACGTCCTTCATGGCCGGGTTCTTGGTATCGAGGATGCGCAGCGGGTTGCTGTGCAGGCGGCGCTTGCCGTCTTCGTCGAGTTTGTCGGCATGCTGCTCGAAGTGGGCGATGAGCTGAGCACGATGCAGCGCGCGCTCGGCGGGCTGGCCCAGACTGTTGAGTTCGAGCCGCACATCGGTCAGGCCGATGGCCTTCCAGAGCGCGCTGGCCAGCAGGATCAACTCTGCATCGACATCGGGGCCGGCAAAGCCGAGCGCCTCGGCGCCAATCTGGTGGAACTGGCGATAGCGCCCGCGCTGCGGCTTCTCGCGGCGAAACATCGGCCCCGTGTACCAAAGGCGCCGGGGACCGTCGTAGAGCATGTTGTGCTCGATCACTGCGCGCACGAGGCCGGCGGTGTTTTCCGGACGCATCGCGAGGTGCTCGGCTTGGCCGTGCTTGTCCGAGCGGTCCTCGAAGGCGTACATCTCTTTTTCGACGATGTCCGTGACCTCGCCAATACCGCGCACAAACAGCGCGGTGTGCTCGAGGATCGGCGTGCGCACGTTGCGATAGGCGAAGCGGCCCATCTGCTCGCGCACGGTGGCCTCGAGCCACTCCCAGCGCGCCGATTCGGGCGGCAATATGTCGTTCATGCCTTTGACGGCATTCAATTTTTCAGCCATGAGTCTGCGGAGGTGTCAGGCGGCGACGGCGTGTTCGCCGCCGAAGCGCTTTTCGATATAGGTTTCGACGAGCTGGTGGAACTCGTTGGCGATATTGTCGCCGCGCAGCGTGAGGGCCTTTTCGCCGTCGATGAAGACCGGCGCGGCGGGCGCCTCGCCGGTGCCGGGCAGGCTGATGCCGATGTCGGCGTGCTTGCTCTCGCCGGGGCCGTTGACGATGCAGCCCATGACGGCCACCTTCAGCGTCTCGACACCCGGGTATTTCTTGCGCCAGACCGGCATCTGCAGGCGCAGGTAGTCGTCGATCTGCTTGGCCAGTTCCTGGAAGGTGGTGCTCGTGGTGCGCCCGCAGCCCGGACAGGCGGTGACGCTCGGCACGAACACGCGCAGGCCCAGGGCCTGGAGGATTTCGTTGGCGATCAGCACTTCCTGCGTGCGCGACTCGCCTGGCTGCGGCGTGAGCGACACGCGAATCGTGTCGCCGATGCCCTCCTGCAGCAGGATCGACAGCGCCGTGGCCGACGCCACCGTGCCCTTGGTGCCCATGCCGGCTTCGGTGAGGCCCAGGTGCAGCGGGTACTCGCAACGCTTCGCAAGTTCGCGGTACACCGAGATCAGGTCCTGCACGCCGCTCACCTTGCACGACAGGATGACCTGGTTGCCGGCCATGCCCATCGACTCGGCAAGCTTCGCGGACTCGATGGCCGAGGTGATCAGCGCCTCGTACATCACCTGCTTGGCGTCCCAGGGCTCGGGGCGCTGGCTGTTCGTGTCCATCAGGCTGGCGAGCAGTTCCTGGTCGAGGCTGCCCCAGTTCACGCCGATGCGCACTGGCTTGTTCCAGCGCATCGCGGCGTCGATCATCTGGCCGAACTGCTTGTCCTTCTTGTCGCCCTTGCCCACGTTGCCGGGATTGATGCGGTACTTGCTCAGCGCCTCGGCACAGGCCGGATAGTCGGTGAGCAGGCGGTGGCCGTTGTAGTGGAAGTCGCCGATCAGCGGCACGTCGATGCCCATGCGGTCGAGCTGCTCGCGGATGTAGGGCACCTGGGCCGCGGCCTCGGGCGTGTTGACCGTGATGCGGACCATCTCGGAGCCCGCGATGGCGAGTTCCTTGACCTGGATCGCGGTGCCGATGGCATCGACCGTGTCGGTGTTCGTCATCGACTGCACGCGCACCGGAGCGTCGCCGCCCACGGTAACGATGCGTGGGCCCCAGACCACGCTGGCCTGGCGCGAGCGGCGCGCCTTGGGCGCCGCTGATTCAATGGGTTGGGGTGTGCAGTCGGTCACGATTTCACCTCGAAGCGCGCTACGCCACCACCGCGGGTGACGGGCTTCAGATCGTAGGGCTTTCCGTTCACCTGCACATCGACCGCCGACGCACGGCCCACCACCACAGAAAGCGGCAGGGTGCCGGACAACCCGACAGTCTCGCCAGCCTGCAGGCTGCGGCGCAGCAGTTGTTTGCCACCGACTTCGGTCACGGTGATCCAGCACTCTTCGCGCGCAACGAAAACCAGTTGCTGGCTGCTGCTCGCGACGCCAGCGGGAGATGCCGCGCCGGGCGCGACGGTTGCAGGAGCGGCTGCAGCAGGCGCAGGCCCATTGACGGCAGCAGCGGGTGCGACACCCGCCGGCCCGGTGGGCGCCACGGCTTGCACGGGAACGTTTTCTGCCACGACGCCAGGCGTTCCCGAGGCTGCTCCGCCCGCAGGCGCTTCGCTCGTCGAAGATGCTTCAGGTTCGCCGCGCGATGTGAGGCGCGACACCGAGGCGCCGATCTGGTCGAAAACCGACTGCGGCAGCCAGAACAGCGCGCCCGCGCCGATCAGCAGGAGCACGACCACCGTCAGCAGCGCCCGCGACGGCAGCACGCTGGAGCGCCCGCCGTTCCAGCGTGGCGTGCCGGAGACGATGTTGGTCTTCAAGGTCCGGTCGGCCACCGCCAGACCCGCCTGTTTGGTGGCCGGCAGCTTGGCGAGCACTGGCGCCGGATCGATGCGCAAGGCGCGGCAGACGCTGCTGGCCAAGGCACGCGCGAAGACAGGATCGGGCAGCGAATCGATGTCGTCCGCCTCCAGCGCCGCGAGCTTCTGCGGCGGCACCTTGAGGGCGGCCGCCACCATTTCGATGTGCAGTCCGTGCGCCTCGCGCGCTTCGCGCAGCAGGTCGCCGGCCGTCTTGTGCGCGATGTCGCTTTCCTCGAGCGGCAGTGCCGCGGAGGTTCCGAACTCCGAAACCCGTTCAGTCATTGAAATTCCCGCGCTCGTACGCTGATGCCTCCCGCGATTGAGGGAAGCGGCGTTGCAGTTGGCCTCCCAACTGCGCGATCGCCTCGCGGTTGTTGAGCTTTCGTTCGATCTTGATGCCGAGCCACAGCGTCTCGGCACTGGCCGAGGGACTGTTGTTGACGCGGCGAATGTAGAACTGCGCGCGCTGCCACTCCTCGCGCTGCGCCAGCACCGACGCCAGGTTGAAACCGACCACCGGATTGCCCGCGTCGATTTCGTAGGCCTGCAAGAGGCTGCGCTCGGCCTGCGGGCGCAGCCCGGCCTTGAGCTCGCAGACGCCTTGCGTCATGAGCGTCTTGGCGCGGTCGTTATAGCTGGGTACGGCGAGCGCTTCGGTGAACTGCTGCGCCGCGTCGCCAAAGCGGTTCTGCTGGCACAGCAGCCAGCCGTAGTTGTGGCGGATGTTGGGGTCGCGCGGTGCGATCGCGATCGCGCGGCGGAAACTGTCTTCGGCCAGACCCGCATCTTCCAGGCGCATGTAGACGAGGCCGCGCAGGTTGTAGGCGTCCGCGTAGTTGGGGTCGGCCACCAGCGCCTGCTTGATCTCGTCGAGCGCGACGGTGGTCTGCCCATGCTCGAAATAGCCCGACGCCAGTTCCATGCGCAGCCGCGCGCGGCGCTGGCGGTTGGTTTCGTCGGATTCGGTGACGATCTCGGCGCCCTTGCCCGAGCTGGTGTCGGCCAGGCTGGTGGTGGTGGTCCGCGTGTTGACGCAGCCGGCGAGCAGAAACGCCACGGCGACACCGGCAAGGCTTGCAGCCAGGATGCGCTGCGTGCTCGCGGTGATCATCGGAAAGGCCTTGCTCATCGGTTCAATGCTCCTGGGAGACGGTGGGGTTCTTGCGCATCGGGTGCAAGACAACGGGACGTTCGGTTGCACGGCGCTGGGCCATGCGTTCGGCGGCGCGGGTGCGGTCCTTGACGTCGCCAGCGAGCTGCCCGCAGGCGGCATCGATGTCGTCGCCGCGCGTCTTGCGCACGGTGGTCACGAGGCCCGCCTCGCTCAGCGTCCGGGCGAACGCCAGCACGCGCGGCTGAGGTGAACGCAGCAGGCCCGAGGCTGGAAAGGGGTTGAACGGAATCAGGTTGAACTTGCACGAGACGTCGTGCTTGCGCACGAGCTCGACCAGCTGGCGCGCATGTTCGGGCTGGTCGTTCACGCCGTCGAGCATGCAGTACTCGAAGGTGATGAAGTCGCGCGGCGCATGTTCGAGGTAGCGCTTGCAGGCTTCGAGCAACTCGGCGATCGGGTACTTGCGATTGAGCGGCACGAGGTCGTCGCGCAGCGCATCGTTGGGCGCATGCAGCGAAACGGCCATGGCCACGGCGCAGTCGGTGCCCAGGCGGTCGATCATCGGCACGACGCCGGAAGTCGACACGGTGACACGGCGGCGCGACAGCCCGTAGGCGTTGTCGTCGAGCATGGTGCGCAGCGCGGGCACAAGCGCGGTGTAGTTCTGCAGCGGCTCGCCCATGCCCATCATCACCACGTTGGAGATGACGCGTTCGTCGCGTTTCAGGTGCTTGCGCAGGAAGTGTTCGGCAAACCAGAGCTGGGCGACGATTTCGCCCGTGCTCAGGTTGCGGCTGAAGCCCTGATGCCCAGTCGAGCAAAAGCGGCAACCGACCGCACAGCCGGCTTGGGACGACACGCACAGCGTGCCGCGGTCGTCCTCGGGAATGAATACGGCTTCGACGGCATTGCCGTCGCCGACGTCGAACAGCCACTTGATCGTGCCGTCCTTGGATTCGTGCTGCGTGAGGACCGGCAAGGCCTCCACGCGCGCGGTGGTCGCGAGCTTCTCGCGCAGCGACTTGGCCAGATCGGTCATCTGGGTGAAGTCGCTGGCGCCACGCTGGTGAATCCAGCGGAACAGCTGCGTGGCGCGGAAACGCTTCTCGCCGAGTTTTTCGCAGAACGCGGCCAGTCCCTCGAGATCGAAGTCGAGCAGGTTGGCCGTGGTCATGGAATCAGTCGGCAGACAGCCTCAGCGTGCGTAGACGTTGAGGCCGGCGAAGAAGAACGAGACTTCGTTCGCTGCGGTTTCAGGAGCGTCCGAACCGTGCACGGCGTTCGCGTCGATGCTGTCGGCGAAATCGGCGCGGATGGTGCCGGCGGCTGCCTTCTTGGGGTCGGTGGCGCCCATCAGGTCACGGTTCTTGGCAATGGCGTTCTCGCCTTCGAGCACTTGCACGAACACGGGGCCCGAGATCATGAACTCGACCAGGTCCTTGAAGAAGGGGCGCTCCTTATGGACCGAGTAGAACTGTTCGGCTTCGTTGCGCGACAGATGCACCAGCTTGGCGGCAACGATCTTGAGGCCGGCGGCCTCGAAGCGGGAAACGATCTTGCCGATGACGTTCTTGGCAACGGCGTCGGGCTTGATGATGGAGAGGGTACGTTCGATAGCCATTGAAATGCTTCCTGCAGCTTTGATTTTGAAGTGTTTTGTCACAACTGCAACGAGTTTGTTTCGCCACCAGTCGACAAAGCCTCTGATTTTAACCGGCCCAGCCTCCGGGATTGGTGAAAACCCCGCGAAAGCCGCGCCGCGACGGCTGGCTTTCAGCGTCCGCGTCGGCGCGAGCCTGCCGGCCCGCCGTAGCCACCACCGCCCGAGGTACCACCGCCGCCGGTGCGACGCCCCCCCGGTCCTCCGCGCTGCTCCTTGCGCTGGCGCGAGAAGCTGTCGGCGCCGATGTAGCCCAGCGAGGTCTTCATCGGATCGGGCTGGTTGGCGCCGCTCGGCTGGCGATCGTCGCCTTGTTGGCGATTGCCGCCGCCCTGCCCCTGGCGGTTGTTGCCGCCGGCATTGCCACGGCGCTGCTGCGGCGGGCCGCCGTTGCCACCACCGCCGCCACCGCGGTTGGCTCGGCCACCGCGATCGCCGCGCGGCGGACGACCGTCGCCCAGCGGATTCGGAATGGGCGCCTCGCGCCCGTCATCGCGCATCTCGCGCGGTTGCTGTTGTCCTTGCCCCTGACCTTGGCCGCCGCCATTGCGGTTGCCACGGCGCTTCTTGTTGCGTCCGTTGCGGCCACCGCCTTCGGGACCGCCAGGGCCACGTTGCTGCGGCGCCGCGGGGCGGGCCGCCGCACCGCCCGAGGCCTGGAACAGCGCACGGATATCGCGCTCGTCGAGTTCCATCCAGGCGCCGCGCTTCAGACCGCGCGGCAGCACCATCGCGCCATAGCGGATGCGAATCAGCCGGCTGACCGCATGGCCCACCGACTCGAACAGCCGGCGCACTTCGCGGTTGCGGCCTTCGGAAATGGTGACGCGATACCAGCAGTTGGAACCTTCGCCGCCGCCCTCTTCGATGGTGCCGAACTGGGCCATGCCGTCTTCGAGGCGCACGCCGTCGAGCAGCTTCTGCTTCTCTTCGCTGCTGAGGGCGCCCAGCACGCGCACCGCGTACTCGCGCTCCAGGCCGAAGCGCGGATGCATCAGTTGATTGGCCAGATCACCGGAACTGCTGAACAGCAGCAGGCCTTCGGTGTTCAGGTCGAGCCGACCGACCGATTGCCACTTGCCCTGCTGCAGCCGCGGGAGCTTGCGGAACACGGTGGGCCGGTTCTGCGGGTCGTCATGCGTGACCACTTCGCCGACCGGCTTGTGGTACGCGATCACGCGCGGCGGCGGCGGCGCGATGCGGTAGCGGATCGGCTTGCCGTTGATCTTGACCTGGTCGCCGTACTGGATGCGCTGGCCGATGTGGGCGGGTTCGTTGTTGACGGAAATGCGGCCCTGCAGGATCAGCGCCTCCATCTCGAGCCGCGAACCCAGGCCGGCTTGTGCGAGCACCTTGTGCAGCTTGGGCGAATCGGCCTCGGGCAGCAGCACGCGCTTGAGCGGCGGCACCTCGGGGCTTTCCTCGTCGGCGTCGAACTGGCCCGAGATGACGTCCGAGAAGCGGATCGGCTCGGTCGGGGGCGCGTTGCGTTGCTCGCGTTCGGCGGCACGGCGGGCACGGTCGAGGTCGTCTTCTTCCTCGTCGGGCTCTTCGTCTTCGTCCTCATCGTCACCCTGGTCGCCCTGGTCGCCTTGATCACCACGGGGAGCCTCTTCGGCAGGACGCTCTTGGCGAGCGGCTGCTACAGGAGCGGCTTCTTCGGATGCAGCCACTGGCGACTCGACTGCCGGCTCAACAGGCTCGGCTTGCTCGACTGCTGGAGATACCTCGGCCTCATCGGCCACAGCCTCGACGACCTTCTTCTTGCGCGGGCGCCGCTTCTTGGGAGCCTCGCCATCGGCAGGCGCTGCGGAGTCGATGCCAGCATCCGCAGCTTGCTCAGGCGCCGGCGCCTCTTTCTTCTCGGATTCAGGCGCGATCGGCAGGTTTCCCGCGTCGTCGATGTCAGATGGGCTCATGGGGTTTTTCCGGAGGAACTGCGTGGGGATCGACCTCGTCCTGGGACGCGGCATCGGGGTCGGAATCGGTGGTAACGGGGGCGGGCTCGGCTTCGGCGGGAGATTCGGCCTCTTCGCCCGCGGAAAGCGGGGCTTCCTCCGCTTCGGCAACGTCAGCGGACGCAATGTCTTCGGCTACTTGCGCTGCGGCGGCTTCCAGCACTTCGGGGGCGGCTTCGACGGAGTCGCCGGCGGACAGCGGCGCCTCTTGTGGCATCACATCTGCATCGCCAACGGCGGACGCATCGGCATCCGACTCGGCAACGGCGTCCATGGGCAGGCCCTGCTGGCTGCCGGACGCCTGCTCGAGCGCATCGACCAACGCGGCCTGCTGCGCGGGGGTTTCGATCAGCGGCAGTTGATCGAGCGAGGCCAGGCCGAGGTCGTCGAGAAACTGGCGGGTGGTCGCGTACAGCGCGGGCCGGCCAACGGTTTCGCGGTGGCCGATCACTTCGACCCAGCCGCGGTCCTCGAGTTGCTTCAGGATCAGCGAGTTGATCGTGACGCCCCGAATATCTTCCATGTCGCCGCGCGTGGCCGGCTGGCGGTAGGCAATGATGGCCAGGGTCTCGAGCGCGGCGCGCGTGTAGCGCGGCGGCTTCTCGGGGTGCAGGCGATCGAGGTGGTCTCGCATCTCGGGCCGGCTCTGGAAGCGCCAGCCGCTGCCGACGCTCACAAGCTCCAGGCCGCGTTGCGCCCAGTCTTCCTGCAGTTCAAGCAACAGCACCTTGATGGTGTCCACACCCAGCTCGTCGTCGAACAGCACGCGCAGATCGCGCACCGGCAACGGCTGACTCGAACAGATCAAGGCGGTTTCGAGAATGCGCTTGGCATCCGCCGTATTCATGGTTCGCGTTATCCGGGAAAAGGCGCCTCAAGGGCGCTTGTTCAGAAGGATGAAAGAAGAGGCGTTGCCGGCACGCGGCGAGTGCAACGCAGGGCCGGCTTAGGGAGGCCGGCGCGGCCCTTGGGCCGTCAGGCGCGATTGTAGTCCAGCCCCCAGGACTGCAAAGCCTGAACGAGGTCCGGCGGCGGCAGCGAGTGGAACTCGAGCGCCGCCTGCGTGACGGGATGCACGAAGGCCAGCCGGAACGCATGCAGCGCCTGACGCGCGAGCCCCACGGCCGGAGCGCCGCCGTAAAGCGCATCGCCAACCAGCGGATGGCCGATCGACGCCATGTGCACCCGAATCTGATGGGTGCGGCCCGTTTCGAGCGTGCAGCGCACCACACAGCCTTCCGAATGGCTGTCGAGCCGCTCGATCAGCGTGCGGGCCGTCTTGCCCGAATGGCGCTCCAGGTCGACCACGGCCATGCGCAGCCGGTTGCGCGGATCGCGCCCGATCGGCGCATCGACCTGGCGGGCCGCGGCGCCCACCCACGGCTTGTGCCCGATGGCGAGGTATTGCCGCTTGACCTCGCGCGCGGCGATCAGCGCCACCAGCGCGTCCATCGCGGCACGGGTGCGCGCGACGACCATCAGCCCGCTGGTGTCGCGGTCGAGCCGGTGCACGATGCCCGCGCGGGGCAGCAGCACGGCCTTCGGGTCCAGCGCCAGCAGCCCGTTCAGGAGCGTGCCGCTCCAGTGCCCCGGGGCCGGGTGCACGACGAGGCCGGCGGGCTTGTCGACGATGCGCAGGTGCTCGTCCTCGAACACGGTGACGAGATCCATCGGCTCGGGTCGGAAGGCCTGGCTCTGGGGCGTGGGGCGCAGCTCGATGCGCCCCGCCTGCCCCGCGCGCACCGTGGCCGAAGCCTTGGTGAGCGTGCGGCCCTGGAACTCGACGGCACCGGCCTCGATCAATTGCTGCAGGTAACTTCTGGAAAATTCGGGCACCAGGGCGGCCAACGCACGGTCGAGCCGCTGGCCGTGCAGTGCTTCGCTGACCACAAAGGGACGCAGCTCGCTCGGTTCGACCGGATCGGCGCCCTCTTCGAGTTCCATGGTTTCCGGGGGATCGGCCAAAGGGTCGGTCGATATAATTGAAGGCAACTGTTTCACGAAAGCCGTATGTGATGTTTCGCGCCAAATTATCGGTCCCTGCCTGGATCGCGCTCAGCGCGGCGGCCTTGCTCGCTACCGGCTGCTCCTCCACCAAGGAAGACAAGACCGCTTCCTGGAGCCCTAACCGCATTTACTCGGAAGCCAAGGAAGAGTCCAGTTCGGGCGCCTACGACAAGGCGGTTCCCCTGTATGAAAAGCTCGAAGGCCGCGCCGCCGGCACGCCGCTCGCGCAGCAGGCTCAGCTGGAAAAGGCCTACGCCCAATACAAGGGCGGCGAAAAGGCCAGTGCCATCGCCACCATCGACCGCTTCATGAAGCTGCACCCAGCCAGCCCGGCGCTCGATTACGCGCTCTACCTGAAGGGCGTCATCAACTTTAACGACGACCTGGGCATGTTCGCCTTCCTCACGCGCCAGGACCTGTCCGAGCGTGACCAGAAGGCCGCCAAGGAATCGTTCGAGTCGTTCCGCGACCTCGTGACGCGCTTCCCCGATTCGCGCTATGCGCCCGACGCGCGCCAGCGCATGAACTACATCGTGAATTCGCTCGCGCAATACGAGGTTCACGTGGCTCGCTACTACTACACGCGCGGCGCCTACCTCGCGGCCATCAACCGGGCACAGATCGCACTGGCCGACTACCGCGAAGTGCCGGCGCTCGAAGAAGCCCTGTACATCATGGTGAAGTCGTACGACGCCCTTGGCATGAAGGACCTGCGCGACGATGCCCAGCGCGTGCTGACCACCAACTACCCACAGAGCACCTACCTGGCGAACGGCTTCAAGGGCAACAACGACCCTTGGTGGAAGGTCTGGTGAGGTAAGAGAGCCTCCGGCTCTTCACTTCGCTTCGTGCTGCTCCCGCAAAGGGAGGCACATCAGTACGGGTTCTTGAGGGCGCCGATGGCGCTCTCGAAATCTGCCTCGGTTTCGAGCCGCCGCATCGGCGGCAGCGCCGCCAGCAAGCGGCGGCCATAGCCCATCGCCACCAGCCGGGTGTCGCAGATTGCCAGCACGCCGCTGTCGGTCTCGCGGCGAATCAAACGCCCCGCACCCTGCTTGAGCGCCACCGCCGCCTCGGGCAGCGAATAGTCGCTGAACGAACTGCGCCCTTGCGCTTCGAGGCGCTGCGAACGCGCCTCGACCAGCGGATCGTTGGGCGGCGGGAACGGCAGCTTGTCGATCACCACCAGCTGCAGCGCATCGCCGGGTGCATCGAAGCCCTCCCAGAACGACGCCGACGCCACCAGCACGCAGCCGGCACGCCCCTCGTTCGCGCCTTCGCGGAATCGCTCCATGAGCACACGCTTGGGCAGTTCGCCCTGGACCAATACTTCGGGTCGCACTGCCGCATCGAGCAGCTCGAAATGCTGTTTCATCGCGTCGCCGATGGTGCGCAACGCGCGCAGCGTGGTCGTCAGCACCAGCGTGCGTCCGCCGAGCTCCGCGGCGCCGCGTGCGGCCAATTGCGCAACCTTCGCGCTGTGCGATGGGTCGTTGGGTTTCGGAAAGACGCGCGGCACGTACAACGCCGCTTGCGATGCATAGTCGAACGGGCTCTGCACGCGCAGCACCTCGGCATCGCCCAAGCCGCAAGGCTCGGTGAACCAGCGCAGCGTGGGCTCGTCGCCCAGCGTGGCGGAAGTGAAGACCCAGGCGCGGCGGTCGTGTTCCCGCTCATGCGCCGCGGGGCGCTCGCCGTACGCGTCGGTGTCGCTGTCGTCGCCGTCGTCCGGCTCGCTGATCTTGAGCACGCGCTTGCGCATCGCCTCGGCAATGTCGAGGGGCGACTCGATGAGCCGCAGTTGAGAGCCCACGTCCACCCAGCGCACTGAATCGACCGCACACGGCAATGCGAAGCGCGCCGAGCGCTTGGCGAGCTGCTGGGCCCGCTCGTGCAGGCGCACGAAGTCAGGAGAAATTTCGCTGACGGTATCGAGCCCTTCGGCTGCAAGTTCGAACGAATGCTGCAGGTCTTCGAGCGCCTTCTGCCAGGCACCCGGATCGACGCCCTCGGGCGACTCACCCAGCCAGCGCAGCTTGGCGCCGGGCCATTGCTTGCCGACCACGAGCCGCAACTCGCGCGCGGCGCGCTCGACCGCCGCCACCAGCTGCTGCCAATCGACCAGCCCGCGCGCATGCTGCAAACCGGCGCCCAGCATGTCGCGCGCGAAGTCGAGCGCCTGGCCGCTGCCCAGCTGCGCACCGAGAAATTGCACGCCGGTTTCGTTGAGCTGATGCGCTTCGTCGAACACCACCACGCTCACGCTCGGCAGCAGTTCGGCCATGCCGGTCTCGCGCACCGCGAGATCGGCAAAGAACAGGTGATGGTTGATAACCACGATGTCGGCCGCCAGCGCCTCGCGCCGCGCCAGGTTCACGTGGCAGGGCTTGAACTGCGGGCACTGCGCGCCCAGGCAGTTCTCGCGCGTGGACGTGATGAGTGGAATGAGCGGCGAGCGCTCGTCGAGCCCCGGCAGCTCGGCCAGGTCACCGGTGCGCGTGGCCTTGGACCATTGCTCGATCTTGGCGAGCGTTCGCAGGCTGCCGCGTTCGGGCAGCGAGGCGTCGTGGCGCGCCGTGTCGAGCCGATGCAGGCACAGGTAACTGCCCCGTCCCTTCAATAGCGCCGTTCGCACCGGCAGCCCGAAAGCCTCGACCAAACGCGGCAGGTCGCGGCCGAACAACTGGTCCTGCAAGGTCTTGGTGGCCGTCGACAGCAGCACGCGTTCGCCGCTCAACAGCGCCGGCACGAGGTACGAAAAAGTCTTGCCGACGCCGGTGCCGGCCTCGACCACCAGCACGCCCCCCTGGTCGATGGTGCGGGCCACGGCCATCGCCATGTCGGTCTGGCCCGTACGTTCGCGAAACTGATCGGCGGCATGCGAGAGCACTCCGCCCTGCGCGAACGCATCGCGCACCTTGTCCTCGAGCGTCTCGGTCACGCGGGCTCTCTCGGATCGAGCATGTTCTCCACGCGCGTGATCTGGTCGCGCAGCGCGAGACGGCGCTTCTTCAGGCGCCGCAGCAGGAGCTCGTCTTGCGGCGAGGCTTCGGCGAGGCGGTCGATGGTGGCGTCGAGATCGGCGTGCTCGATGCGCAGTTCGATCAGCTGGCGGGAAAGGGAGTGGAGATTGGAGTCCAACGGTGGGGGTGCGAACGCGAGGTTTGCGCGGCGCATGTTCATTCGATAATACGTCCTGATACGAATTTACGAGAAGACAGGAAGCGCGCCTTCGGCGCACATGTGCTCATGACCCAAGGCTTTCGACTTGCCGCCGCCACCGGACTCCACAAGGGAGACCGCCCCTATCAACAGGACCAGGTGTTGATGATGAGCCATCCGCGCACGCCAGGCTGTGTCCTTGGCGTCATCGCCGATGGCATGGGCGGCCGCAGCGGGGGCCGCAAGGCCTCCGACCAGGTGCTGATGACGGCGCGCCAGCTCTTCACGCGCTACCACCCCGAGCGCGACGACCCCGAGGCCATCCTGCGCCAATTGCTCGACGACGCGCACACGGTCATCAAGCTCACCGCGATCTCCAGCGAGCAGGAGCCGCACAGCACGCTCGCGGCCTTCCTCATGAACCCCAAGGGCGACTGCGCCTGGATTCATGCAGGCGACTCGCGCATCTATCACTTCCGCGACGGGCAACTGGTCAAGCGCACGCGCGACCATTCGTACGTGCAGGCGCTGGTGGATCGCGGCCAGATCAGCGAGGCAGAGGCCAATGTGCATCCGCAGGGCAACATCCTGCTCGGGTGCCTGGGCATGGCGACGACGCCGCCGCCCATCGATCCGCACTACATCCCGAAGATGCAGCCGGGCGACCTGCTGATGGCATGCAGCGACGGGCTCTGGCACTACTTCAGCCCCGCGGAACTGGCGAGCGTGCTGTACGCGCAGTCGCCGCGCGATGCGGTCGAGATCCTGGTGGGAGAAGCGCGTCGCCGAGCCCGCGGCACGGGCGACAACATTTCCATTGCAGTGCTGAAGCTCGATTCGCTGCCGACGACGGCAACGGCCGCCACCGCAACAACGGCCTGATCGCAGCAGCAGCGCCCTCAGCGCGCTGGCGCTGACGCGGGCGCCGCTGGCGGCAGCGGTGCACCGCGTGGCTTCGTGCGATTGGCATTCTGGCGCTCGCGGCTCGCCCTGTGCTCTTCCGCCTTTCGCTGCTTTTCTGCAAAGCGCTCCGCCTCAGCGGGCGCCTCGGCACGGCGTTGAGCGGCCTTGGCCTGTGCGTCGGCGTGCGCCTTCTGCTTGTCGTCGAACTGCTTCTGCCGCTCGGCGGCTTCGGCCGCTGTGGAGGCCCGGCTGGCTGCATGGTCCGCTGCGCGCTGTTCGCGGTCCTTCTGGTCCTTGGCCGACTGGTCGCGCTTTTCCTGCGTATCCGCCGGGCGCTGCGTGGCGGCCTTCTGGTCGAGCTTCTGCTGCTCCGCCGCACCGGCACGTTGGCGCTGGATGTCGTTGATCGCCGTTTCCTGGCGTTTGATGCTGTCGAGCTCCGTGCGCCGGCGGCCGCGGCTCTCGCGCAGGCAATCCTCGACCGCGAATTTCTTGTAGCAAGCCGTTCGCTCCTGCAGGAAGCGCGCCTCGATCGCGTCGCGTTCGGCAGAAAGCCGGGTGCGCTCGGCTTCGAGATTGGCGTTGCCCGCCGCAGCATTCGACTGCGCCCAGAGCGGAAGGCTGGCCAGGGTCATCAGCAGGGCAAGGGCAATTTTTTTCATGTGAGTCGGGTATCGACGATGCGGCGTTCCAGGGAGAGGAACTCGCTCGACTGCATTTCAGTGAGGCGGGAAACCGTGCGCGGGAACTCGTGCGCGAGCGGCCCCTCGGTGTACAACGCCTCCGGCGGGACCTCTGCCGACATGATGAGCTTGACGCGCCGGTCGTACAAGACGTCGACCAGCCAGGTGAAACGGCGTGCTTCCGAAGCCATTCGCACGGGCATGTGCGGCACGTCGGACAAGAGCACCGTGTGGAACTGGCTCGCGATTTCGAGGTAGTCGTTCTGCGAACGCGGTCCGCCGCACAGCGTCTTGAAGTCGAACCAGACCACGCCGCCGGCCTTGCGCCGTGCGCGGATTTCGCGCGCCTCGATGTGCAGCACCGGGTTCTCGTCGGCCGTCTCGGCCAGCTTGTCGAAGGCCTTGCGCATTTCCTTCTCGGCCGCCGCATCGTTCGGCGTGAGATACATGCGCAGTTGCTCGAGCGTGCGGCGCCGGTAGTCGGTGCCGTTGTCCACGCTAAGCACTTCGAGCTTCTCCTTGAGCAGCGCGATCGCGGGCAGGATGCGGTCGCGGTGCAGTCCGCCGGGGTACAGGTCGTCGGGCTTGAAATTGGAGGTGGTGACGAAGCCCACGCCGTTCTCGAACAGCGACACCAGCAGCCGATGAAGAATCATCGCGTCGGTGATGTCCGCCACGTGGAACTCGTCGAAGCAGATCAGCTTGTAGCGCTTCGAAATCCGCAGGCCCAGCTCGTCGAGCGGATTGACCGTGCCCTGGAGCTCCCGCAGTTCGCGGTGCACTTCGCGCATGAATTCGTGAAAGTGCAGCCGCGTCTTGCGGCGCAGCGGCACAGCGTTGAAGAACAGGTCCATCAGGAAGCTCTTGCCGCGCCCGACGCCACCGTACATGTAGACGCCACGCGGCAGCTCGGGCCGGTTGATGAACTTCTTCAGCGCGTTGGAACGCTGGGCCTTGTACTCGGCCCATTCGTTCGCACAGCGGTCCAGCGCCTCCACGGCGCGCAGTTGCGCGGGATCGCTGTGGAACCCGCGCAAGGCGAGTTCCTTTTCGTAAGCCTCTTTGACGCTCAAGGGATCAGAAGTTGAGCGTGCGCTTGTCGACAGCGAGCGCGGCTTCCTTCGTGGCTTCCGACAGCGACGGGTGCGCATGGCAGATGCGCGCGATGTCTTCGGCGCTCGCCTTGAACTCCATCGCCACCACGGCTTCGGAGATCAGTTCGCTGACCTGCGGGCCCACCATGTGCACGCCCAGGATCTCGTCGGTCGTGGCATCGGCCAGGAACTTGACCATGCCGGTCGTGTCGCCCAGCGCGCGTGCGCGGCCGTTCGCGAGGAACGGGAAGGTGCCGGCCTTGTAGGCGCGGCCTTCGGCCTTGAGCTGCTGCTCGGTCTGGCCGACCCATGCGATCTCGGGGTGCGTG
This sequence comes from Variovorax paradoxus EPS, assembly GCF_000184745.1. Lineage (NCBI taxonomy): Bacteria > Pseudomonadati > Pseudomonadota > Betaproteobacteria > Burkholderiales > Comamonadaceae > Variovorax > Variovorax paradoxus. Next base: position 4,006,187 of record NC_014931.1, read on the forward strand.
TAGATCACCCACGGAATCGTGTTGAAGTTGACGTGCCCGTGCTGGCCGGCAATGCGCTCGGCCACGGCAACGCCCTCTTCCTCGGCCTTGTGCGCGAGCATCGGGCCGCGCACCACGTCGCCGATCGCCCACACGTTGGGCAGGTTGGTCTTGCAGTCGCCGTCCACGGTGATGGCACCGCGCTCGTCGAGCGCCAGGCCCACGGCGTCAGCGGCCAGGCCGATGGTGTTGGGCACGCGGCCGATCGACACGATCAGCTTGTCGACGTCCAGCACCTGGGCTTCGCCCTTGGCGTTGGTCCAGGCGATCGAGACGCCCTTCTTGCCCGACTTGATCTCGCCGACCTTCACGCCCAACTCGATCTTCAGGCCCTGCTTGTCGAAGGCCTTCTTGGCTTCCTTGGCGATCTGTTCGTCCACTGCACCAAGGAACGTGGGCAGCGCTTCGAGCACTGTCACTTCGGAGCCGAGGCGACGCCAGACCGAGCCCATTTCGAGGCCGATCACGCCCGAGCCGATCAACGCGAGCTTCTTGGGCACTGCGCCGATGCGCAGCGCGCCATCGTTCGACAGGATGTTCTCTTCGTCGAAGGCCGCACCCGGCAGCGCGCGGGCGTTGGAGCCCGTGGCCACGATGATGTGCTTGCCGACGATGGTTTCCTCGGCGGCGCCCGCCACCTTGATTTCGTAGCCGCCTTCGGCAGCCTTCACGAACGAGCCACGGCCGTGGAACGACGTGATCTTGTTCTTCTTGAACAGGTAGGTGATGCCGTCGTTGTTCTGCTTCACGACCTGGTCCTTGCGGGCCAGCATCTTGCCGATATCGAGTTCCAGGCCCGACACCTTGATGCCATGGTCCGCGAAGCCGTGGCCGGCGTGCTCGAAGTGCTCCGACGATTGCAGCAGCGCCTTCGAGGGAATGCAGCCCACGTTCGTGCAGGTGCCGCCGAGCGCGGGACCGCCCTTGGCGTTCTTCCACTCGTCGATGCAGGCCACGTTGAAGCCGAGTTGCGCCGCACGGATCGCGGCGATGTAGCCGCCGGGGCCGCCGCCGATGACGATGACGTCGAATTGTTTGCTCATAGGGTTTCCGTTTCAGTTGGCGGACGCGTCACTGGATTGGCATCCTTCGCGGAACCCGCGGAACCGGCTTTGCCGGGCCGCAGGTGTTGCCCCCGGTAGGGGGTTGGCGAAGCGACACGAAGTGCGCGCAGCCTGGGGGTGAGTCAGATGCCGGTCAGATATCGAACAGCAGGCGCGACGGATCTTCCAGCGCTTCCTTCATCGCGACCAGGCCCAGCACGGCTTCGCGGCCGTCGATGATGCGGTGGTCATAGCTCATGGCCAGGTAGTTCATCGGACGGATGACGATCTGGCCGTTCTCCACCACAGCGCGGTCCTTGGTGGCGTGCACGCCGAGGATGGCCGACTGAGGCGGGTTGATGATCGGCGTCGAGAGCATCGAGCCGAAGGTGCCGCCGTTCGAGATGGAGAACGTGCCGCCGGTCATCTCTTCGATGCCCAGCTTGCCGTCTTGCGCCTTCTTGCCGTACTCGGCGATCTTCTTCTCGATGTCGGCAAAGCTCATCTGGTCGGCGTTGCGCAGGATCGGCACGACCAGGCCGCGCGGCGAACCGACGGCGATGCCGATGTCGAAGTAGCCGTGGTACAGGATGTCGTTGCCGTCGACCGAGGCGTTGATCACCGGGTACTTCTTCAGTGCGTGCACCGCGGCCTTCACGAAGAAGGACATGAAGCCGAGCTTCACGCCGTGTTCCTTGATGAAGCTGTCCTGGAAGCGCTTGCGCAGTTCCATGACGGGCGCCATGTTCACTTCGTTGAAGGTGGTCAGGATCGCGTTGGTCGACTGCGACTGGATCAGGCGCTCGGCGATGCGGGCGCGCAGGCGGCTCATCGGCACGCGCTGTTCCGGACGCTCTCCGAGGTCGGACGAACCGACCGGCGAGGCGACCTGCGGCAGTGCGGGCTTGGCAGCCGGTGCGGGGATGGCGGCAGCGGCAGGCTTGGCGCCCGAAGCCACTGCACCGAGCACGTCGCCCTTGGTCACGCGGCCGTCCTTGCCGGTGCCGACAACGTCGCCGGTCTTGAGGTTGTTGTCGGCCAGCAGCTTGGCGGCGGCGGGCATGGCAACGTCCGACTTCGAACCGCCGGTGGCGGCGGCAGCGGCTGCCGGAGCAGGCGCGGCAGCAGCCGGAGCAGCGGCAGCAGGTGCTGCAGCCGGGGCAGCGGCGCTGGCCTTGCCTTCGGTGTCGATCTTGGCGATCAGCTGATCCGCCACCACGGTGGCGCCATCGGGCTGCACGATTTCGGCCAGCACGCCGGCCGAGGGGGCGGGCACTTCCAGCACGACCTTGTCGGTCTCGATCTCGATCAGGATTTCATCGACGGCGACGGCTTCGCCGGCCTTCTTCTTCCAGGTGAGCATGGTGGCTTCGGCCACGGATTCGGAAAGCTGGGGGACTTTGACTTCTACGATAGACATTTGGAGGTTGCTCCGTATTTTTCTTGAGGGTGTTCGTGTGAAAAGAGGCTTGTATTACTTGGTCAGCACGAAGCCCTTGAGCTTGCCAAATGCGCCATCGACGAGCGCCTTCTGCTGTTCCTGGTGCAGGTGCGAATACCCGACCGCCGGCGATGCCGAAGCGGCACGGCCGGAGTAGCCGAGCTTTTGGCCTTCCTGCATGTTTTCGTGGATGTAGTGCTGCACGAAGAACCAGGCGCCCTGGTTCTGCGGTTCGTCCTGGCACCACACCACGTCCGTGAGGTTCGGGTACTTCTTGATCTCGGCGGCAAAGGCCTTGTGCGGGAACGGGTAGAGCTGCTCGACGCGGATGATCGCCACGTCGTCGTTGCCCTGCTCCTCGCGCTTCTTGGCCAGGTCGTAGTAGACCTTGCCCGAGCAGGCGATCAGGCGCTTGACCTTCTCTGCCTTCAGACCCTTGCTGTCGGGAATGACGGTCTGGAAGCTGCCCTTGGTGAACTCGGACAGCGGCGAGGTCGCGTCCTTGTTCCGCAGGAGCGACTTGGGCGTCATGATGATCAGGGGCTTCCGCAGGTTGCGCACCATCTGGCGGCGCAGCACGTGGAAGATCTGGCTGGCGGTGGTGGGCTGAACCACCTGCATGTTGGTGTCGGCGCTCAGCTGCATGAAGCGCTCCAGGCGTGCCGAGCTGTGCTCGGGGCCCTGGCCTTCGTAGCCGTGCGGCAGCATCATCGTGAGGCCGTTGACGCGGCCCCACTTCACTTCGCCCGAAGCGATGAACTGGTCGATCACCACTTGCGCGCCGTTCACGAAGTCGCCGAACTGGGCTTCCCAGATGACGAGCGTGTTCGGGTCGTTCGAGGCGTAACCGTATTCGAACGCGAGCACGGCTTCTTCGGACAGGATCGAGTCGATCACGACGAACGGTGCCTGGTTCTCGGCCACGTTCTGCAGCGGCGTGTAGGTGCCTTCGTCGAACTTCTCGCGGTTCTGGTCGTGCAGCACGGCGTGGCGGTGCGTGAACGTGCCGCGGCCCGAGTCTTCGCCCGACAGGCGCACCGGGTAGCCGCTGGCCACCAACGAGGCGAAGGCCATGTGCTCGCCCATGCCCCAGTCGACGTTGACGTCGCCGCGGCCCATGGCGGCGCGGTCGTCCAGCACCTTCTTCACCAGCGGATGCACGGTGAAGCCTTGCGGCACGGTGGTGATCTTCTCGGCCAGGCGCTTCCACTCGGACGACGGAATGGCGGTGTCGCCGGCGTCGGTCCACTTCTTGTTGAGGTACGGGCTCCAGTCGACGGCGTACTTGCTCTTGAAGTTGGTGAGCACCGGATCGACGGTGTTCTTGCCTTCGTCGAACGCGGCGCGCTGCGCCTTGACCATGTCATCGCCGAGCGTGTCGCCCAGGCCCTGAGCGGCCAGCTTGTCGGCGTACAGCTTGCGCGTGCCGGGGTGCTGGGCGATCTTCTTGTACATGAGCGGCTGGGTGAGCGAGGGCGTGTCCTGCTCGTTGTGGCCCAGCTTGCGGAAGCAGATGATGTCGACAACCACGTCCTTCTGGAATTCCATGCGGAACTCCAGCGCGAGCTGGGTGGCGAGCACCACGGCTTCGGGGTCGTCGCCGTTCACGTGCAGCACCGGCGCATCGACCATCTTGACGATGTCGGTGCAATACAGCGTCGAGCGGCTGTCGCGCGGGTCGCTGGTGGTGAAGCCGATCTGGTTGTTGATGACGATGTGCACCGTGCCGCCGGTGGAGTAGCCACGGGTTTCGGCCAGCGCCAGCGTTTCCATCACGACGCCCTGGCCTGCGAAGGCGGCGTCGCCGTGCACGATCACGGGCAGCACCTGCTTGCCCAGCGGGTCGGCGCGGCGGTCCATGCGGGCGCGCACCGAGCCTTCGACCACGGGGTTCACGATTTCAAGGTGCGAGGGGTTGAACGCAAGGCTCAGGTGCACCGGGCCGCCGGGGGTGGTCACGTCCGAGCTGAAGCCCTGGTGGTACTTCACGTCGCCGCTGGGCAGCTCTTCGGGGGCGGTGTGGTCGAACTCTGCGAACAGGTCGGCCGGCATCTTGCCGAGCGAATTGACCAGCACGTTCAGGCGGCCGCGGTGGGCCATGCCGATCACGATTTCCTGCACGCCCTTGACGCCGGCCTGGGTGATCAGTTCGTCCATCGAGACGATGAAGCTTTCGCCGCCTTCAAGCGAGAAACGCTTCTGGCCGACGTACTTGGTGTGCAGGAAGCGCTCGAGGCCTTCGGCCGCGGTCAGGCGGTTGAGCACGTGCTTCTTCTGCTCGGCGCTCAGCTTCGGGTTGGTGCGCGCGCTTTCGAGCTTCTGCTGCCACCAGCGCTTGTGGTTCTGGTCGGTGGTGTACATGTACTCGGCGCCCATGGTGCCGCAGTACGTTTCGCGCAAGGCATTGAGCAGGTCGCGCAGCGACATGGTCTCCTTGCCGAAGAAGGTGTTGCTGGTGTTGAACACCGTCTCGAGATCGGCATCGGCGAAGCCGTAGAACGAGGGCTCGAGTTCCGGAATGGCCGGGCGCTCGGCGCGCTTCAGGGGATCGAGGTCGGCCCAGCGTGCGCCGACGTTGCGGTAGGCGGCGATCAGCTGCTGGACGGCGGTGCGCTTGCGACCGAGTTCGGAGTCGGCGCCGCTGGCCTGCACGACTTTGGTCGTGCCCTGCTTCGCGCGTTCGGCGAAAGCATTGATGACCGGCAGGTGCGGGACGTCACGGGTGTTGGTGCCGTCGGCGGCGGGAACGTTCTGCAGGGCGTCGAAGTACGAACGCCAGTTGTCGGGAACGCTGCCGGGGTTGGAGAGGTAGTTTTCGTACATCTCCTCGACATAGGGCGCATTGCCGCCGAAGAGGTAGGTGTTGCCTTGATAGGCGGTGTACGCCGTGGGCGTAGAGGAATCGCTCATGATCCGCTGACCTTCGCTTCCCTGAAGGAAGCACTAGCTGGTTTAAGAAACCTTCCGCGACACGGCTGAACCGGTTGGCGGATGCGACTGTGGCTGGGGAAGGGCCTGAGTACCTTGGCATTGTGCCACGTCAACCATATGACGTCGCGATGGGGGTGTGCAACCCCCATCGGGGAGATATCAGCCCCGATCGAGTAACTGTTTGATCTGCTGCAGCGTGGCGGGGTCGTCGATGGTGGTCAGGTCGCCCGGGTCGCGCTGCTCGCACACGGCCTGGATGGCGCGGCGCAGCAGCTTGCCGCTGCGGGTCTTGGGCAAGCCAGAGACGAAGCGCACGCGGGCGGGTCTTGCAAGGGCACCGAGCTGATCGGCCACCACTTTCATGATCTCGCCTTCGAGCTTCAGCGCCGCCTCGGCATCGGTCGCCGCGCGCCCGTCCTTCGGCACGACGAAAGCCATCGCCACCTGCCCCTTGAGCGCGTCGGCCACGCCGACCACCGCGACCTCGGCCACGTTGGCGTGGCCCGAAATGCTCTCCTCGATCTCGCGCGTGCCGAGCCGGTGGCCCGCCACGTTGATCACGTCGTCGGTGCGGCCCAGGATGTAGAAATAGCCATCCGCATCGCGAATGCCCCAGTCGAAAGTCGAATAGACCATCTTGCCGGGCACGCTCTTCCAGTAGGTGTCGACGAAGCGCTTGTCGTCCTTCCACACGGTCTGCATGAAGCCGGGCGGCGTCGGGCCCTCGACCACGACCACGCCCTTCTCGTTCGGCCCCGTCAGTTCCTCGCCGGTCGATTCGTGAAGGATCTTGATGCGGTAGCCGTACATCGGAACGCCCGGGCTGCCGAACTTGCTCGGCTTGGCTTCCACGCCATTGGCGATGGTGATCATCGGCCAGCCCGATTCGGTCTGCCAGTAGTTGTCGATGATCGGCACGCCAAGGCCTTCGCTGATCCAGCGCGCGGTCGGCTCGTCGAGCGGCTCGCCCGCGAGGAACAGCGCGCGCAGGGTCGAGAGGTCATATTTCTTCAGCAGCGCCGGGTCTTGTTTCTTGAGCACGCGCACCGCGGTGGGCGCGCTGAACATCACCGTCACCTTGTACTTCTCGACCAGGCGCCACCAGATCCCGCCGTCGGGCTGCTGGTCGATGCCCTGGGTCGGCAGGCCCTCGTACATGATGGTCGCCATGCCGGCGATCAGCGGGCCGTAGACGATGTAGCTGTGGCCCACGACCCAGCCGATGTCGCTGGTGGAGAAGTACGTTTCGCCGGGCCGGCCGTCGAAGATGTGCTTCATGCTTGCGGCCAGCGCCACCGCGTAGCCGCCCACGTCGCGCTGCACGCCCTTGGGCCTGCCGGTGGTGCCGCTCGTGTAGATCGTGTAGCTGATGTCGGTGGAGGCCAGCCATGCGCAGGGCACTTGCGCATCGATGTGCTTCTGCCGCAGTTCGCTGGCCAGATGGTCGCGGCCAGCGACGAGCTCCATCGGCGCGAGGCCGCGGTCGGCAAGGAGGACGGCCGCCGGCTTGTACTTCGACAGCCGGATCGCCTCGTCGAGCAGCGGCTTGTACGCGATGACCTTGCCGCCGCGCGAGCCGGCATCGGCGCTCACGATCACCTTGGGCTCGGCGTCCTCGATGCGCGTGGCGAGCGAGCCGCTCGCGAAACCGCCGAACACCACGCAGTGGATCGCCCCGATTCGCGCGCAGGCCAGCATTGCGAAGGCGGCCTCGGGAATCATCGGCATGTATATCAGGACGCGATCGCCCTTCCCCACGCCCAGTTCGACCAGGCTGGCGGCGGTGCGCTGCACCTCTGCGTGCAGCTCGCTGAAGCTGTAGCTCTTCTCGAAGCCGGTTTCGGTGGAAACGAAGATCAGCGCCGGCTGGTCGCCGCGCGCGGCCAGATGCCGGTCGACCGCGTTGTGGCACAGGTTCGTCGTGCCGCCGACGAACCAGCGCGCGAACGGCGGCTGGCTGGCGTCGAGGATCTGCTCTGCGGGGGTCTGCCAGTCGATCAGCTTGGCCTGTTCGGCCCAGAAGGCCTCGGGCGCATCGACGGATTGGCGATAGAACTCTTCGTAGCGGCTCATCTGGACTTGTCTCCTGTTATTCATTCCATTCCGGCTGCCTCGCCGAAACTGAATTCATAATTATGGAGACCGATCTTGCAACAAGCTGACGGCCGGAACAATCCGGCCGCGCCCTGCCTTGCAGGCCGCGATGCGGCTATCGAACCAAGGCGAGCACTTCAGGAAATGCGGGATGTTCCGCGGTGCGCAGCCACTCGAAGGCGACCATCTCGGTCGTCACGAGTTCGGCACCGGCGCCGGCCAGCCGGTCGAAGGCGGCGTCGCGATTGCGCTCGGTGCGCGAGCCGCAGGCGTCGGTGACGACCCAGACCTCGAATTCGTCTTCCAGCAGGTCGAGCGCGGTCTGCAGCAGGCAGACGTGGGCTTCGCAGCCGGCGATCACGATGGTATTGCGTTCTTCGGCCGCGGCGGCCGGCTTCTGCAGATGCTTCGGAAGGCTGCGGGCATTGCCCTGCGGCGCCTTGGCCGGCACGCGCAGCCATTCGCCCAAGCCCTCTTCCACGCCGCTGAAATGCATCTTCGGCAAGGTGCGTTGGCACAGCGCGCGGATGTCGGGCACGTTCTCGCCCAGCTTGGAAGGGTTGTGCTCGGTGCCGAACACCGGCACCTCGAACAGCCGCGCCAGCTTGCCCAGCCGCACCGCGTTCTGCGCGACGGATTCACTCTCGAAGATCGCCGGCATCAGCCGCGCCTGGTAGTCGACCAGAACGAGTTGGGAGAGCGAGGCGTCGAGCAGCATGAACGGGATCTTTCAGGTATCGGTTGAATTGGGCTGAACCGTACCACCGAAAAGATCGGGTTGGCCCGCCTCGACCGGTTCGCCGGCATCTTCATTCATCGCCGGTGCGGCGGAACGCTGCGTCAGTTGCGCCAGATAGGTCTTGAACAAGGCATCGGCCGACTGCCGGAACATCCGGATGCGGCCGGTGTGCTGCATCAGCAGCAGGCCGACGCCGTGCGCGAAAAGGGCCGTGTTTTCCCGCAGCGCGAGGGCGTCGTCCAGGCCCATGGCGAGCAATGCGTCTTCGCAGGGGCGCAGCGCGTCGTAGAGGCGGTCGTTCAGTTCGTGGTCCAGCTCGCTGGTCAGCCCGCGGGGGCGCATGCCGTGCACCAGATAAAAGCCGAGATCGAGGTCGCGCGGGTTCGCCGCGTAGAAGTCGAACCAGGCCTGGGCTTTGGCCGCCAGGGTCTTGTCGGGCCGGCTTTTAGACACGTTCGCCTCGGCCACCGCGGCCTGCAGGCGCATCAGCGATTCGTCGAGCAGCGCGGCGTAGATCGCCTCCTTGCTCTCGAAGTACGAATAGATGGCGCCCGGTGTATAGCCGGCCTTCTTTGCGATCTCCCGGATGCTCGCGCCCTCGATTCCCGCTTCCGAAAACACCGTGCGGGCGGCGTCGAGCACCAGGGCACGACGGGCGTCGGTGAGGGTCTGGCGGCGTTGGAGCTTGGCGTGCATGGGGGGCACTATAAGTCTCGGATTACGCTCCGGTTCAAATTTTTTAACATTGATATAAAAAATAAACAATGTTCAAATATTTGTGCCGACGATCAAAAAACACGGAGACAAACGATGAACGCCCCGCTCCCCGCCAGCCTCATGTCCGGCGCCGACTACCGCGAATCGCTGCGCCGCTACAGCCCCAACGTGTTTGTCGATGGCCGCCGCGTCGACAGCGTGGCCGACGAAGCCGCCTTCCAGCCCGGCATCAATGCCATCGCCCTCACCTACGACTACGCGCTGAAGACCCAGTACGAGCCCCTGATGACCGCCGTGCAGCACACCAGCGGCAAGCGGGTGAACCGGCTCTCGCATATCAACACCAGCTCGGGCGACCTGCTCAACAAGCTGGAGGCCGTGCGGCTGGTCTGCCAGGAAACCGGCTGCGCCCAGCGCTACCTGACGCACGACGCGCTCAACGCCATCGCCCAGGTGTCGGCGCGCATCGACGACGCGCGCGGCAGCACCGAGCACACCGCGCGCTTTCACGAGTACCTGCACCGCGTGCAGGACCAAGACCTGACCCTGGGCGTCGCCATGACCGATGCGAAGGGCGACCGCAGCCGCCGGCCGCACGAGCAGGCGAACATCGACAGCTACCTGCACGTGGTCGAGCGCAATGCGCGCGGCATCGTGATTTCGGGCACCAAGGCCATCGTGACCGGCGCGCCTTATGTGCACGAACTGCTCGTCATGCCCTGCCGGAACATGGGCCGCGAAGATGCCGACTTCGCCGTGTGCTGCGCCGTGCCGCTCGACGCACCCGGCCTCACCATCGTCGCGCGACCGGCAGGCCGCCCTGGCGAAAAGCTCGAGCATGGCGATGCCCTCTTCAGCCGCAAGTACGGCCAGAGCACCGGCGTGTGCATGTTCGACAAGGTCTTCGTGCCCTGGGAGCGCGTCTTCTACGCCGGCGAATGGGAGCATTCCGGCCACCTCACCTACAGCTACGCCACGCACCATCGCCACAGCTGCATCGGTGCCCGCGCCGGGTTCGGCGACCTGCTGATCGGTGCCGGTGCTCTGATGTGCGAGGCCAACGGCTTCGACCCCGGAAAGGAAAGCCACCTGCGCGAGCAGATGGTCGAACTCATCACCATCACCGAGAGCTTCTTCGCCTGCGGCGTGGCGGCCAGCGTCTACGGCAAGGCCGACGAACACTGCGAGGTTTTCATGCCCGACCCGGTGTTCAGCAACATCGGCAAGCTGCTGCTGGCGACAAAGATCTACGACATGCACCGCATTGCGCACTACGTGAGCGGCGGCCTGATCGTCACCCTGCCCGGCCCCGACGAAGACCACAACCCCGAAACCGCCGCGCGTCTTTCGGACGTGCTGCGCGCCAACCCGGCGATTCCCTACGAGCAGCGCATCGAAACGGCCCGCTTCATCGAAGACCTCACCGCCGGCTACCAGGGCGGCTGGTACAGCGTGATCAGTCTGCATGGCGGCGGCTCGCCGGCGGCGATGAAGCAGGAGATCTGGCGCAACTACCCGGTCGGCTCGAAGGTCGAGCTGGTCGAGCGCATCCTGGAACGCGGCATCGCGGCAGATGGCTCGCCGGCAGCAGCGCCGCACGATCCGGCACGCGCCATCACCAGGAACCGCCAGCCCGGCAAATGCTGCGACACCGGCTGCACCACGCCCGGCCAGCCGGTGATGGTCGAACTGCCGGTGTCGCTGCGCATCTAGACTCCGGCGAATGCGAATTCTTCTGGCTGCTCTTTTCGCGACTGTTCTGGCCACCGGCTGCGGCGGCCTGCGCACGGCCAAGGTTCCTCTGGATACCAAGCTCGAAAAAAGCACCTGCACACCGAACGCCGACACGCTCGTTGTGATGCTGCCCGGCGCGTACTCGCACCCCGACGAGTTCGTGCGCGAAGGCTTCGTCAGCGCCCTGAACGACAACCGGCTCGCGGTGGATGTGATGCGGGTCGACGCCCACCTCGGCTACTACAACAGCAAGACCATCCTCGAGCGCCTGAGCCAGGACGTGATGGCGCCGGCGCGCAGCCAGGGCTACAAGTCGATCTGGATCGTCGGCATCTCGGTCGGCGGCTTCGGCGGATTGCTCTATGCGCAGACGCACCCCGGCGAGCTCGCGGGCCTCGTCACCCTTGCGCCCTACCTCGGAGAACGCGGCCTCAGCACCGACATCGCGAATGCCGGCGGCATCGCACGCTGGACCGGACCGCTGGGCGCCCCACCCGGCAGTGACCCGCGCACCCCGAACGAAACACAGCTCTGGCAATGGCTGCGCGGCTACGTCGGCACCACCGCCACCTTCGGCGCGCGGCCGCCGCTCTATCTTGGGTACGCGCTCGACGACCGCTTCGCCTTCAGCCACCGGCTGCTGGGGGCCGCGCTGCCTTCGGATCGCGTCTTCACGACGGAAGGCGGCCACGACTGGCCCGAGTGGACGCGGCTCTGGCGCCGCATGCTGCCGACCCTGCCGCTGCCGGGCTGCCCCGGCTGAAGCACAGCCTCAATTCGGACGCAGGCGCAGCAGCTTGCCGTCGGCCTCGTCCGTCAGCACGTAGAGCAGGCCATCGGGCCCCTGCTTCACGTCGCGGATGCGGGCTTTCCCATGTGCCAGCAGCTTGTGCTCGGCGACCACCTTGCCGTCCTTGAGTTCGATGCGGTCGAGGTAGCCGAACTTCAGCGAGCCCACGAAGAGGTTGCCCTTCCAGCCGGCGCCGTAGCGATCGCTCGTCAGGAACGCCATGCCCGATGTCGCGATCGATGGCACCCAGTAGTGCAGCGGCTGCTCCAGGCCGTCCTTGGCCGTGATGCCGTCGCCAATCTTCCCGCCCCCATAGTTCTCGCCATAGGTGATCACCGGCCAGCCATAGTTGCGGCCAGCCTGCGGGACGTTGATTTCGTCGCCGCCCTGCGGGCCGTGCTCGGTCATCCAGAAGCGGCCGTCGGGCGCGAGCGTAGCGCCCTGCCCGTTGCGGTGGCCATAGCTCCAGATCTCGGGCAGCGCGCCTGCCTTGCCGACGAAGGGGTTGTCCTTCGGCACCGAGCCATCCTTGTTGACGCGCACCACCTTGCCCAGGTGGTTGTCTAGCTTCTGTGCATCTTCCTTGCGGCTGAAGCGATCGCCCAGTGTGAGGAACAGCGTGCTGTCGCGCGCTTCGACGATGCGGCAACCGAAATGCGCGCGGCTCGCCACCTTGGGTTTTTGGCTGAAGATGATCTTCAGGTTTTCGAGCCGGGCGCCGTCGGTCGACAGCTGCGTGCTCGCCAGCGCGGTGCTGTTGCCGGAACCGCCGGCTTCGGGTTCGGAGAAGCAGAAGTACAGCGTGCGATTCTTGTCGAAGCCGGAGTCGGCCAGCACATCGAGCAATCCACCCTGGCCGCCGGCCGCGATGGCGGGTAAACCAGCAATGGGCGCGTTCACCTTGCCGTCCGCATCAATCAACCGCAGGCGTCCCGGACGTTCCGTGACCACGTAGCGGCCGCCCGGCAGGAAGGCGAGGCCCCATGGGTTCTCCAGGCCCGACGCCAGGATTTCGGACCGTGCTTGCGCCAGAGCGAGGCCGCAAAATCCGAATCCGGCAATGACCGTGGCACGGCGCGCAAGGCGAAAGGCCGCCTGAATTTGCAAGTTCATGTCTTTTCCGAAGAGTTGGCACGATCTTGACGATAAATAGCGCCCGAATCCAGACTGTTGGCCATTTCACCTTGGTCACGAGGGCCCATTCGAAACGAACCGCTTATGGCGCATAAAGATCGACCGTTACATTTTTTCTTAGGCGAGATCGAAAAACTTCAAGCAAATCAACGATTTGCAGCCATATTCGCTAATCCGGATTAAATTGACATAACCGCGCGTCATCAATATCCTACGCGCCATGCGTTTTTTCGTCCTACCCGCGTCCCTCCTCTTTGCCGTCGCTGTTCATGCAGCCCCTCAACAGGACCGACCCGATGACGAATTGGCCGGCTTGCTCGCAGACAAGGGCCTGATCAGCCAGCTCAAGCAGGTCCGTCAAACAGTCACCGAACGAACTTCCGACCTGGTGGTGACTGCCATCGGTTTCCTCGGAGTTCCTTACCGCCGCGGCGGTAACACGGCGGAATCCGGTTTCGATTGCAGCGGCTTCGTCCGCGCGATGTACAACCAGACCGTCGGCCACATGCTCCCCCGCCGCGCCGAAGAGCAAGCCGCCGCCACCGAAAAAATCGATCGCAGCCAGCTCAAGCCCGGCGACCTCGTGTTCTTCAACACCATGCGCCGCGCCTTCAGCCATGTCGGCATCTACGTCGGCGAAGGCAAGTTCATTCATTCCCCCCGCTCCGGCGCGCAGGTTCGTGTCGAAGACATGAACGGTAGCTACTGGCAGCGCCGCTTCGACGGCGCCCGCCGCGTGCTCGGCGGCGCAGTACCGACCGAAGAGATCAAGGCCGCAGCGGCCAACGCCCGCACCGGCGACGACTGATCGCCCTCCCCGCATCCAAGACGAAAAAATCCCGCCGCGGCGGGATTTTTTGTGGGCGCTCGATGGCGCCCCTGGCCGATCAGGCCGCCTTCTTTGCTGGCGGCAGGTCGGTGCAAGTGCCGTGCGCCACTTCCGCCGCCATGCCGATGCTTTCGCCCAGCGTCGGATGCGGATGGATGGTCTTGCCGATGTCGATCTCGTCCGCACCCATCTCGATGGCCAGCGCGATCTCGCCGATCATGTCGCCCGCATGCGTGCCGACGATGCCGCCGCCCAGGATGCGATGCGTCTCGGCGTCGAACAGCAGCTTGGTGAAGCCCTCGTCGCGACCGTTGGCGATGGCGCGGCCCGAAGCGGTCCACGGGAAGTGGCCCTTCTTGACCTTGATGCCTTCGGCCTTGGCCTGGTCTTCCGTGAGGCCGACCCACGCCACCTCGGGGTCGGTGTAGGCGACGCTCGGGATCACACGGGCGTTGAAGGCGGCGCTGGAGAGCTCCTTGTCGCCCTTCTGCTCGCCGGCGATCACCTCGGCCGCCACATGGGCCTCGTGCACCGCCTTGTGCGCCAGCATGGGCTGGCCCACGATGTCGCCGATGGCGAAGATGTGCGGCACGTTGGTGCGCATCTGGATGTCGACCGGAATGAACCCACGATCGCTCACCGTGACGCCGGCCTTCTCGGCGCCGATCTTCTTGCCGTTGGGGCTGCGGCCCACGGCCTGCAGCACCAGGTCGTACACCTGCGGCTCCTTGGGCGCGTTCTCGCCCTCGAAGGTGACCTTGATGCCTTCCTTCGTGGCTTCGGCGCCGACCGTCTTGGTCTTCAACATGATGTTGTCGAAGCGCGGTGCGTTCATCTTCTGCCAGACCTTCACCAGGTCGCGGTCGGCGCCCTGCATGAGACCGTCGAGCATTTCGACCACATCGAGGCGCGCGCCCAGCGTCGAATACACCGTGCCCATTTCGAGGCCGATGATGCCGCCGCCCAGCACGAGCATGCGCTTGGGGTCGGTGCCCATTTCGAGCGCACCGGTGGAATCCACGATCCGCGGATCGCCCTTGGGCATGAACGGCAGGCTGACCGACTGCGAGCCGGCCGCGATGATCGCGTTGCGGAATTTGACGGTCTGCTTCTTGCCGGTGGTGTCCCAGCTGGTGCCGGAGGTTTCTTCGACTTCCAGGTGGTACGGATCGATGAAGTTGCCCACGCCGCGCAGCACCGTCACCTTGCGCATCTTGGCCATGGCCGTGAGGCCGCCGGTGAGCTTGCCCACCACTTTGTTCTTGTGGCCGAGCAGCTTGGCGCGGTCGACCGTGGGCGCGGCGAAGCTCACTCCCAGGTCGGCGAAGTGCTTGACCTCGTCCATGACCGAAGCCACGTGCAGCAGCGCCTTCGAGGGGATGCAGCCGACGTTCAGGCACACACCGCCGAGGGTGGCGTAGCGCTCGATCAGCACGACCTTCAGGCCCAGGTCGGCCGCGCGGAAAGCTGCCGAATAGCCGCCGGGGCCGGCGCCGAGCACGATCACGTCGCACTCGACATCGACCTTGCCGCCATAGGTGGATGCGACAGGCGCTGCGGCCGGAGCTGGCGCAGGTGCCGCGGCCTTGGGCGCAGGAGGCGCTGCGGCAGGCGCCGGCGCAGCGGCGGCCGGAGCAGCAGCCGCGGCAGCCCCCTCCACCTCCAGCGTCAGCACGACCGAGCCTTCCTTGACCTTGTCACCCACCTTCACGGCAATGGCTTTCACCACGCCGGCCGCAGACGACGGAATCTCCATCGAGGCCTTGTCCGATTCGACCGTGATCAGCGACTGCTCGGCCTTGACCGTGTCTCCGACATTGACCAGCACCTCGATCACCGCGACTTCGTCGAAGTCGCCGATGTCGGGCACCTTGATTTGTTGTTCGCTCATTTGGACACTTTCAGTTTGAGTGTGAGAACGTCGACCGGTGGGGCCGAATTGCGATCGAATTCGCAGGCGGCGGCGATCCCCGCCTCCGCCACGTCGCGCGCGCTGCGCGACTTGATGTCATAGGCCGCGTGCATGGCGCCGAGCGCAAAGCTGCGTCCCGAACCGATGGCCCAGAACTCCTTGAACTCGAACACCTCGCGGTAGCTGTAGATGCCGTAGATGCCGCTCTGGTTGGCCATCAGCATCGTGAACTGGCTCGACTCGTAGGGCTCGTGGTCGTCTTCCTTGGTCTGCATGAAGAACGAGTCCTTGAGCACCGGATGCAGCATCGTGAAGGTGCGGAAGATTTCGTGCTTGCTGCCGAACAGGAGCTTCTCGCGCTCCTGCGCGGCCAGCGCGTGCTGCAGCACCAAAAAATGGGCCGCGGCGCCGGCCATGGCGAACAGGCTGGTGCCCGCCGCGTCCTCGACGGTGAAGATCTTCTGGTTCTTCTCGGCGCGGTGCGAGAGCCGCGTGTCGCCGAAGGTCACCAGTGAATCGGCTGCCATCGTGACCTGGCCGCCTTTGCGGACGGCCACTACGGTGGTCATAGCAGGATTCGACGGTAGTCCGCGAGCACTTGCCCAAGGTAGGCGTTGAAGCGCGCAGCCAGAGCCCCGTCGATCACGCGGTGGTCGTAAGACAGCGACAGCGGCAGCGTCAGGCGCGGCACGAACTGTTTGCCGTCCCACACCGGTTTCATCTGGCCCTTGGAGAGGCCGAGGATGGCCACTTCGGGGGCGTTGATGATGGGCGTGAAGTGCGTGCCGCCGATGCCGCCGAGCGAGCTGATCGACATGCAGCCGCCCTGCATGTCGGCCGAGCCGAGCTTGCCGTCGCGCGCCTTCTTGGCGAGCTCGCCCATCTCGGCGCTGATCTGCAGAATGCCCTTCTTGTCGGCATCTTTCAGCACCGGCACCACGAGCCCGTTGGGCGTGTCCGCCGCGAAGCCGATGTTGAAGTACTGCTTGTAGACGAGCTGGTCGCCATCCAGGCTGGCGTTGAAGTCGGGGAATTTCTTCAGCGCCGCGACCACCGCCTTGATCACGAAGGCCAGCATCGTGACCTTCACGCCCGACTTTTCGTTCTCCTTGTTGGTGGAGACGCGGAAGGCCTCGAGCTCGGTGATGTCGGCTTCGTCGTTGTTGGTGACGTGCGGAATCATCACCCAGTTGCGGTGCAGGTTCGCGCCGCTGAGCTTCTTGATGCGCGATAGGTCCTTGCGCTCGACCGCGCCGAACTTGGCGAAGTCGACCTTGGGCCACGGAATGAGGCCCAGCGCCGCGCCATCCGCGCTGCCACCACCGGCCGGCGCCTTGGCCGCCGAGGCCTTGGTGCTGGCCTGGCCGCTCATCACGGCCTTGGTGAAGCCCTGGACGTCTTCCTGCGTGATGCGGCCCTTGGGACCGGAGCCCTTGACCTCTTCGAGCGGCACGCCGAGTTCGCGGGCGAACTTGCGTACCGACGGCGAAGCGTGCGGCAGGTTGGCGCTGGGCGCCGTGGTGGGATCGTGCGGTGCAGCGGCGGCTGCCGGGCTTGCGGCCGGCGCCGGCGAAGCAGCGGCCGGCGCGGGGGCGCTGGCGGTTGCCGCGGCCGGGGCTGCTGCGGCAGCTTGCGCAGGCGCGGGTGCGGCAGCACCTGCCGAACCTTCCAGGATCGCGATCAGGTCACCGATGTTGACCGTGTCGCCGACCTTGACCTTGAGCTCCTTCAGCACGCCGGCACCCGACGACGGAATCTCCATCGAGGCCTTGTCCGACTCCACCGTGATCAGCGACTGGTCGGCCGCGATCGTGTCGCCGGGCTTGACCAGCAGTTCGATGACCGCGACGTCCTTGAAATCGCCGATGTCCGGCACCTTGATCTCGACCGGTCCGGAGGCTGCTGCGGGCGCGGCAGCCGGTGCAGGCGCCGTGGCTGCGGGTGCCGGAGCGGCAGCCGCAGGAGCCGGAGCTGCTGCAGGCGCGGGGGCCGGTGCGGCGGCGGCACCTTCGGCCTCCAGCACGAGCACCACCGAGCCCTCTTTCACCTTGCCGCCGATCTCGACCTTGATTTCCTTGACCACACCGGCCGTCGAAGAAGGAATCTCCATCGACGCCTTGTCCGATTCCACCGTGATGAGCGACTGCTCGGCCTTGACCGTGTCGCCCACCTTCACCAGCACCTCGATCACCGCGACTTCATCGAAATCGCCGATGTCCGGCACCTTCACTTCCACTGCTGCCATATCGTTGTCTCCCGCCGCGAGGCGCCGTTCGTTCGTTGGTTGTTGATGTTCAAGCGTAGAGCGGGTTGACCTTGTCGACATTGATGCCGTACTTCTTGATCGCTTCCACCACCTTGGCCACCGGCACGGTGCCATCTTCGCTCAGCGCCTTGAGCGCGGCCACCACGATGTAGTGACGATTGATCTCGAAGTGTTCGCGCAGCTTGTTGCGGAAGTCGCTGCGGCCGAAACCGTCGGTGCCCAGCACCTTGTAGGTGCGGCCCTTCGGAATGAAGGGGCGGATCTGTTCCGCATAGGCCTTCATGTAGTCGGTCGATGCGACCACCGGGCCGGTCGTGGGCGCGAGTTGCTCGGCCACGAAGGGCACGCGCGGGGTCTGGTCGGGGTGCAGCAGGTTCCAGCGGTCGGCGTCCTGGCCGTCGCGGGTGAGCTCGTTGAAGCTCGGGCAGCTCCACACGGAAGCCGACACGCCCCAGTCCTTCTCGAGCAGCTCTTGCGCCGCGAAGCTCTCGCGCAGGATGGTGCCGCTACCGAGCAGTTGCACGGTCGGCGCTTCCTTGCTGCCCTTGGCGGCCTTGACCACCGGCCCCTGCTTGGACAGGTACATGCCCTTGATGATCTGCTCTTCGGTGCCGGGCTGCAGGCCTGGCATCGCGTAGTTCTCGTTCAGCAGCGTCAGGTAGTAATAGACGTTGTCCTGCTTCTCGACCATGCGCTTCAAGCCATGGTGCAGGATCACGCCGACTTCGTGCGCGAAGGTCGGGTCGTAGCTCACGCAGTTCGGGATGGTGTTGGCCAGGATGTGGCTGTGACCGTCTTCGTGCTGCAGGCCTTCGCCGTTGAGCGTAGTGCGCCCCGAGGTGCCGCCCAGAAGGAAGCCGCGCGCCTGCATGTCGCCGGCCGCCCAGGCCAGGTCGCCGATGCGCTGGAAGCCGAACATCGAGTAGTACACGTAGAACGGCACCATGATGCGGTTGTTCGTGCTGTACGAGGTGGCCGCCGCGATCCAGCTGGACATGCCGCCGGCCTCGTTGATGCCTTCCTGCAGGATCTGGCCGGCCTTGTCTTCCTTGTAGTACATGACCTGGTCTTTATCGACCGGGGTGTACTGCTGGCCTGCGGGGTTGTAGATGCCGATCTGGCGGAACAACCCTTCCATGCCGAAGGTGCGGGCTTCGTCCACCAGGATGGGCACCACGCGCGGACCGAGCGCCTTGTCGCGCAGGAGCTGCGTGAGGAAGCGAACGTAGGCCTGCGTCGTCGAGATCTCACGGCCTTCGGCCGTGGGTTCCATCACCGACTTGAAAGTCTCGAGCGAGGGCACCGTGAAGCTCTCGTCGGCCTTGGTGCGGCGGTGCGGCAGGTAACCGCCCAGGGCCTTGCGGCGCTCGTGCAGGTACTTCATTTCCGGGGTGTCGTCAGCCGGCTTGTAGAACGGCAGGTCGGCGATCTGGCTGTCCGGGATCGGGATGTTGAAGCGGTCGCGGAAGGCCATGATGTCCTCGTCGCTCAGCTTCTTGGTCTGGTGGACGTTGTTCTTGCCCTCACCGATCTTGCCCATCCCGAAGCCCTTGACCGTCTTGATCAGGAGCACCGTGGGCTGGCCCTTGTGCTTGACGGCCGCGTCGAAGGCCGCGTAGACCTTCTGCGAGTCGTGGCCGCCGCGGCGCAGCTGCCAGATGTCGTCGTCGCTCATCTTGGCGACCATCTCCAGCGTGCGCGGATCGCGGCCGAAGAAGTGCTTGCGTACGTAGGCACCGTCGTTGGCCTTGAACGACTGGTAGTCGCCGTCGTTCGTCTCCATCATGATCTTGCGGAGGGCCCCTTCCTTGTCGCGTGCTATCAACTGGTCCCAGCCGCTGCCCCAGATCAGCTTGATGACGTTCCAGCCCGAGCCGCGGAATTCGCCTTCCAGTTCCTGGATGATCTTGCCGTTGCCGCGCACCGGGCCGTCCAGGCGCTGCAGGTTGCAGTTGATGACGAAGACAAGGTTGTCCAGGCCTTCGCGCGCTGCGAGGCCGATGGCGCCCATCGATTCGACTTCGTCCATTTCGCCGTCGCCGCAGAACACCCAGACCTTGCGGTTCTCGGTGTTGGCGATGCCGCGGGCATGCAGGTACTTGAGGAAACGAGCCTGGTAGATGGCCATCAGCGGTCCGAGGCCCATCGACACCGTGGGGAACTGCCAGAACTCGGGCATCAGCTTCGGATGCGGGTAGCTGGAGAGACCCTTGCCGTCCACTTCCTGGCGGAAGTTGAGCAGTTGCTCTTCGGTCAGGCGGCCTTCAAGGTAGGCGCGGGCGTAAATGCCGGGGGAGACGTGGCCCTGGATGTAGAGGCAGTCGCCGCCGTGGTTTTCGCTCTCGGCGTGCCAGAAGTGGTTGAAGCCGGCGCCGAACATGTTCGCCAGCGAGGCGAAGGAGCCGATGTGGCCGCCGAGGTCGCCGCCTTCAGGGGGATGGTGACGGTTGGCCTTGACCACCATCGCCATCGCGTTCCAACGCATGTAGGCGCGCAGGCGCTCCTCGATCTCGAGGTTGCCGGGGCAACGCTCTTCCTGATCGGGCTCGATGGTGTTGACGTAGGCGGTGTTGGCAGAGAACGGCTTGTCGATGCTGTGCTGCCGGGCATGTTCGAGCAGCTGCTCGAGAAGGAAGTGGGCCCGCTCCGGACCCTCGCTCTGGATGACGGAGGACAGTGCATCCATCCATTCACGGGTCTCCTGGGCGTCCGCATCGTTTGCGGCCGAGCCGAACAGGTTCTCGGGATTTGCCGACATGCTTGTCTCTCCTTTTAGGGCTGTGGCTGTAATTTAGTGCGCTCTGCAATAAACGCGGGCGAGTTTCGCATAGAAATCCCGTTATTTCAAATGGCGCATGATGATTTCTTATTGTGATATTTTTTGTGAGTTTCCAAGCCGAACGCGACCGCAACCGGATCAATGGCACTGGCGCTTTTCCGTCAGCTCTCAAGGGGCAATCCCCTAAACTCGCCGGATGCCCCTCTCCTCCCCGCTGGCGGTTGCCCGCAGTGCCGTGAATGCCTCGCCGCTCTCCTGGTGGCGCCGCTGGTGGCGTCGACAAACGCCGGTCCTGCAGGACGCGGTCGCCATGCTCGCGCCGATGGCGGCAGTGCTGCTTTTCCTCGCGGCCATCGTTTCCGCTTTCTGGTATCTGCGAACCGAGGAAGTCGAGCGCGAGCAGGAGTCGGTACGCCGCGACGTCGAATACGCCCAGCAGCGCATGCGCCTTCGGTTGCTGGAGCGCCAGGAACAGTTGATGCGCATTGCGCGCGATGCGTCCAACCGCGAGATCGACCCGACCGAGTTCACGAGCCGCGCCGAATCGCTCGTGAGCCAGTTCCCCGAGTTGCAGACCATCACCTGGATCGACGACCGCCGCCGCTTCAAGGCCGGCTATGCGGCGCCCAGCGTGCATCCCGCGCAGCAGCACCTGATCGGCGACGTGCTGCGGCCCGGCGACATCGAAAGCAACTACGCCCTGGCGCGCGAACTGCGCCAGCCGGTGTATTCGCAACCCGTGGCCGGCGGCGATCCGGCCGCGATGCTGCAGTTGCACATTCCTCTTTTCGATCAGGGCCTGTTCGCGGGGGTGGTGCTCGGCGAGTTCTCGGTCGATGGGCTGCTGCGCTACGGCATGCCTTCTGAAGTGCAGGCGCGCTACGCGGTCTCGCTGCTCGACGCCAAGGGCAACGTGATCGCCGGCAACACGACCAACCTGAAGGACAGCGGCACGCGGCTGCTGCCCTGGTCGGAGCGCACCAACGAATACGAGGTGCCCGTGTCCCCCGTCGGCAATGCGCTGATCCTGCGTGCGCAGGCTTACCGCACCTCGCAGGGCGTGGTGGGCAACGGCCTCTTCTGGCTGGTCTGCGCGCTCAGCGTGCTCACGAGCTGGATGCTGATCGGCACCTGGCGCCACACGCGCCGACGGCTGCAGGCCCAGCAACGCCTGGTCGCCGAGACGAATTTCCGCCGAGCAATGGAAAACTCCATGCTGACCGGCATGCGCGTGCTCGACCTGCAAGGCCGCATCACCTACGTGAACGCCGCGTTCTGCGCGATGACCGGCTGGAGCGAAGCCGAACTGGTCGGCCAGTCGCCGCCCTTTCCCTACTGGCTGGAATCCGACCGCGAAGTGATGAACGAGCGGCTCGAAGAAGAGCTGCACGGACGCGCCCTCCCCGGCGGCTTTCAGGTACGCGTGAAGCGCAAGAACGGCAGCGTGTTCAACGCCCGCCTCTACGTCTCTCCACTGATCGATGCGCGCGGCCATCAGACCGGCTGGATGACGTCGATGACCGACATCACCGAGCCGACGCGCATCCGCGAGCAGTTGTCGGCGTCGTACGAACGCTTCACCACGGTGCTCGAGGCGCTCGATGCGGCGGTGTCGGTCGCGCCCATCGGCAGCGAGGAACTGCTGTTCGCCAACAAGCTGTACCGCCTCTGGTTCGGCTCCGACACCGTGGGCCACTTGGGCATGGTGGCGCAGGCCGGCGTGCCGGCGTCGAACGCGCACGACGAGGGCCTGGACGACGTGGACCCGTACGCCGGTCTTCCCATCGACACGCTCACCGCCGCGCAAGCCGCCAACAACGAAATCTTCGTGCCGCACCTCGGCAAATGGCTCGAAGTGCGCTCGCGCTACCTGACGTGGGTGGACGGCCGTCTTGCGCAACTCGTGATCGCCACCGACATCACGCCGCGCCGCGATGCCGAGGAGCAGGCAGCCGCGCAGGCGGACAAGGCCCAGGCCGCGAGCCGCCTGATCACGATGGGTGAAATGGCATCGAGCGTGGCACACGAACTCAACCAGCCGCTCACGGCCATCACCAACTACTGCAACGGGATGATGTCGCGCATCAAGGGGCAGACGATCGACACCGAGGCGCTGCTTGCAGCGCTGGAGAAGACATCGAAGCAGGCCCAGCGCGCCGGCCAGATCATTCAGCGCATCCGCTCTTTCGTGAAGCGCAGCGAACCGAACCGCACGCCTGCCGACGTGGCCACCATGGTGAGCGAAGCCGTCGAGCTCGCGGGCATCGAGCTGCGCCGCCGCAACGTGCGCCTGAACCACTACGTGGCCGCGCGGCTGCCGGTGGTGCGGGTCGATCCGATCCTGATCGAGCAGGTGATGGTCAACCTGCTGAAGAACGCGGCCGAATCCATCGACCTCGCCGACCGGCCGCTCGCGCGCCGCAGCGTCGAGCTGCGCGTGCTGCCCAAGACCATCGAGGGGCAGAACGCCATCGAGTTTTCGGTGCAGGACACGGGCAAGGGCCTGTCGCCCGAAGTCATGGACCGGCTGTACGAAGCCTTCTTCTCCACCAAGCCCGAAGGCATGGGCATCGGGCTGAATCTGTGCCGCACCATCGTCGAGTCGCACCGCGGCCGGATGCAGGCGGAGAACATCTACAATGGCCCGGATGTGATCGGATGCCGTTTTTCCTTCTGGATTCCGGTGTTGGACGCTATCAGTTCCGTAGCTAGCGACGAGGCAAAGGTACCTGCATGAGTTTGATTCCGAAGAAGGGCACGGTCTATGTCGTCGACGACGACGAAGCCGTACGCGATTCGCTGCAATGGCTGCTCGAAGGCAAGGACTACAGAGTCCGCTGTTTCGATTCCGCCGAATCCTTTCTCTCCCGATACGACCCGCGCGAAGTCGCCTGTTTGATCGTCGACATCCGCATGGCCGGCATGACCGGCCTCGAATTGCAGGATCGGTTGATCGAGCGGCGCTCCCCGCTGCCGATCGTGGTCATCACCGGTCACGGCGACGTGCCGATGGCGGTCGACAGCATGAAGAAGGGCGCGATGGATTTCATCCAGAAGCCTTTCAACGACGAAGAACTCGTCACGCTGGTCGAGCGCATGCTCGAACATGCGCGCGGCGCGTTCACACAGCACCAGCAGTCGGCCAGCCGCGACGCGCTGCTGTCCAAGCTCACCGGCCGTGAGGCGCAGGTGCTCGAGCGCATCGTCGCCGGCCGCCTGAACAAGCAGATCGCCGACGACCTGGGCATCAGCATCAAGACGGTGGAGGCGCACCGCGCCAACATCATGGAAAAGCTCAACGCCAACACCGTGGCCGATCTGCTGAAGATCGCGCTCGGCCAAGCGGCCCCTGCTGCCAAGGCCTAGACGCTATCTCCGCTATAGCGATGCATATCCCTCACGCCTGCGCAAGCGGGCGTTTTTACTTGGAAAATCGAAACCGATGACCGCCCAACTGATCGACGGCAACGCCCTCGCCAAAACCATCCGCGCCGAAGTCGCAGGCCGCACCGCCGCACTCAAGGCCCGTGGCGTGAACCCGGCTCTTTCCATCATCCTCGTGGGCGAAGACCCGGCCAGCCAGGTCTACACGAAGCACAAGGTCAACGACAGCACGCAGACGGGCCTCGAGGCCACGCTGGAGACCTACCCCGCCGACATGACCGAGGCCGACCTGCTGGCCCGCGTCCGCGCCCTCAACGACGACCCCGAGGTGCACGGCATCCTGGTTCAGTTGCCGCTGCCCAAGCACATGGACAGCCAGAAGGTCATCGAGACCATCTCGCCCGCCAAGGATGTCGACGGCTTCCACGTTGCCAGCGCCGGTGCGCTGATGACCGGCGCTCCCGGCTTCTGGCCCTGCACGCCGCACGGCTGCATGAAGATGCTCGAAGCGATCGGCTACGACCTGCGCGGCAAGCATGCGGTGGTCATCGGCCGCAGCAACATCGTCGGCAAGCCGATGGCCATGATGCTGCTCGCCAAGAGCGCCACCGTGACCATCTGCCACAGCGCCACGCAAGACCTGGGCGCCATCACGCGACAGGCCGACGTGATCGTCGCCGCCGTCGGCAAGCTGAACCTGCTCACGGCCGACATGGTGAAGCCCGGCGCCGTCGTCATCGACGTCGGCATGAATCGCAAGGCGGACGGCAAGCTGGCAGGCGACGTCGATTTCGACGGCGTGAAGGAAGTGGCCGGATGGATCACCCCCGTACCCGGCGGTGTCGGCCCGATGACCCGCGCCATGCTGCTCGCCAACACCCTTGAAGCGGCCGAACGCGCCGCCAAGTAACTTTCATGGCCATGACTAACAACCCCCTTCTCGACTTCACCGATCTCCCGCTGTTCGACCGCATCAGGCCCGAGCATGTGGCGCCCGCCGTTGACATCCTGCTGGCAGAAGGCGAGGCCAATCTGGAGACTGTGGTCGCGCCGGAGTTTCCCGCGGATTGGCTCAAGATTTCGCGGGTGCTCGACGTGGGGGGAGAACGATTCACCCGCGCCTGGAGCGCCGTCGGCCACCTCAACGCCGTGGCCGACACGCCTGAATTGCGTGCCGCCTACAACGAAGCCATGCCCCGCGTCACCGCGTTCTGGACCCGGGTGGGGTCCGACGAACGGCTCTACGCCAAGTACAAGGCCATCGACGTCGCCACGCTCAATGCCGAGCAGCGCCAGGCGCACCGCAACGCCGTGCGCAACTTCGTGCTTGGTGGCGCAGAGTTGCAGGGCGACGCAAAGAAGCGCTTTGCCGACATCCAGGAACGCCAGGCCGAGCTCAGCCAGAAGTTCAGCGAGAACGCACTCGATGCCACCGATGCCTTTGCGTACTACGCCAAGCTCGGCGAACTCGAAGGCGTGCCTGAAGACGTGGTGAGCGCCGCGCGCGCTGCCGCCGAAGCCGACGGCAAGGACGGCTACAAGCTCACGCTCAAGATGCCCTGCTACCTGCCGGTGATGCAGTTCGCCAAGAGCAGCGCCTTGCGCGAAACGCTTTACCGCGCCTACGTCACGCGTGCGAGCGAGTTCGGCGATGCGGCCTTCGACAACACCGCGCTGATCACCGAGATCCTGGCGCTGCGCGAAGAAGAGGCGAAGCTCCTGGGCTACAAGAATTTCGGCGAGTTGTCGGTCGTTCCGAAGATGGCCGAATCGCCCGAGCAGGTCGTCAAGTTCCTGCGCGATCTGGCAACGAAGGCCAAGCCGTATGGCGAACGCGACCTGGCCGACCTGCGCGCCTTTGCCGCCGAGCAACTGAACATCACCGACCCGCAGCCCTGGGACTGGAGCTACATCGGCGAGAAGCTCAAGGAAGCGCGCTATGCCTTCAGCGAACAGGAGGTGAAGCAGTACTTCCCCGCGCCGAAGGTGATGGCGGGTCTTTTCAAGATCGTCGAGACGCTGTTCGAAGTGTCGATCCGCCGCGACAGCGCGCCGACGTGGCATCCGAGCGTCGAGTTCTATCGCATCGAACGTGCGGGCCAGAAGGTCGGCCAGTTCTATCTCGATCCCTCCGCCCGCGCCGCCAAGCGCGGCGGCGCATGGATGGACGACGTGCGCGCCCGGTGGCTGCGCCCCGACAACGGCGTGCTGCAGACGCCGGTCGCGCAGTTGGTCTGCAACTTCGCAAGCGGCGTTGACGGCAAGCCGCCACTCCTTACGCACGACGACGTGACCACCCTCTTCCACGAGTTCGGCCACGGCCTGCATCACATGCTCACCCAGGTGAACGAGCGCGACGTCTCGGGGATCAGCGGCGTGGAGTGGGACGCGGTCGAGCTGCCGAGCCAGTTCATGGAAAACTTCTGCTGGGAGTGGGACGTGCTCAGCCACATGACGGCCCACGTCGACACCGGCGAGCCGTTGCCGCGTGCCCTCTTCGACAAGATGACCGCTGCCAAGAACTTCCAGAGCGGCCTGCAGACGCTGCGCCAGATCGAGTTCTCGCTGTTCGACATGCTGCTGCACACCGAATACCACGCGGCCGCCGCGAAGCCGGGCGACGTGATGGCGCTGCTGGGCAAGGTGCGCAGCGAAGTGGCGGTGATGCCCTCGCCGCCG
The DNA here is from genome assembly GCF_000184745.1 of Variovorax paradoxus EPS. Classification (NCBI taxonomy): domain Bacteria; kingdom Pseudomonadati; phylum Pseudomonadota; class Betaproteobacteria; order Burkholderiales; family Comamonadaceae; genus Variovorax; species Variovorax paradoxus. The sequence goes on from NC_014931.1 coordinate 4,032,698, forward strand.
TTCAGCCGCACGCCGAATACTTTCAGCCACATTTTCTCGGGCGGCTACGCGGCCGGCTACTACAGCTACAAATGGGCCGAGGTGCTGAGCGCCGACGCCTATGCGGCCTTCGAGGAAACCGTGGGCGCCGACGGCGAGCCGAACATCGAGACCGGCCGCAAATACCGCCAGGCCATCCTGGAGGCTGGCGGCAGCCGCAGCGCCATGGATTCGTTCAAGGCTTTCCGCGGCCGCGAGCCCCAGCTTGATGCATTGCTGCGACATCAGGGCATGGCCGAGGCCCAGCCTGCTTGATGCGGCGCTGAAGCTTGCGATACTCGGGACATGTATCTGAAGCCTTACAAATTCCCGTCGCATCGCCTGACCGGCCTCGCCCTGCTGCTCGTCGCCGCAGGCGCGATGGCCCAGCCGATCTATCGCAACGTCGACAAGAACGGCAAGGTCACTTTCTCGGACCGCGCGCCTACGGCCAGCACCGAACCGGCAGCGGCCCCGCAAGGCGCCAGTTCACCGGCCAGCATGGCAGGGCTGCCCTACGAGTTACGGCAGGTGGCGCAGCGGTATCCGGTCACGCTGTACACGAGCGAAGACTGCGCACCCTGCAGCGCGGCCCGCACGCTGCTCACCACGCGCGGCGTCCCATTCGAGGAACGCACGGTCAAGAGCAATGAAGAAATCGAGGCGCTGCAGCGCCTGAGCAGCCAGAGTTCGCTGCCGCTGCTCACCATCGGTTCGCAGCAGCTCAAGGGCTATGGCGATGCGGAATGGTCGCAGTACCTCGATGCGGCCGGCTACCCCAAGAGCAACAGTTTGCCTGCGGGCTACCGCAATGGGCCGGCACGGCCCCTGGTCGCCGCACAGCAGGCGGCGCCGGCACCCCGCGCCGCAGCAGCACCCGCCGCGCAACCCGCGCCGCCGCCCGCTGCACCGAGCGATCCGGGGGCAGGCAACCCGGCCGGCATCAAGTTCTGACGCCGGGCGGTTCGCCTTCTCAGGCGAACTGCATCGTCTTCACGCCCGTCGCGGTGCCCAACAGGCACACGTCGGCCTTCTGGTGGGCAAAGACGCCGACCGTCACCACGCCGGGCCATTGGCTCACCTCGGACTCGAAAGCGAGCGGATCGGCGATCTGGAGGCCCGTCACGTCGACGATGTGCTGGCCGTTGTCGGTGACCAGCGGCAGGCCGTCCTTCTCGCGCACCTGTGAGATTCCGCCCAAGCTGGCGAACTGGCGCATCACACGGCGCACCGCCATCGGGACCACCTCCACCGGCAGCGGGAAGGCGCCCAGCGTCTCGACCAGCTTGGAGGCGTCGGCGATGCAGACGAAGCGCTTGGACTGCGCCGCGACGATCTTCTCGCGCGTGAGCGCCGCGCCGCCGCCCTTCACCATGAAGCCCCGGTGATCGATTTCATCGGCACCGTCGATGTACACGGCCAGTTCTTCCACCTCGTTGCTGTCGAATACCTGAATACCCAGCGCGCGCAGGCGTTCTGTCGAGGCCACCGAGCTCGAGACGGCACCCTTGATCTCGTCCTTGATCGTCGCCAGCGCATCGATGAACTTGTTGACCGTCGAGCCGGTGCCCACGCCGACGATCTCGCCCTTGACCACGTAGGCCAGCGCGGCAAGGCCGACCTGGGTCTTGAGTTCGTCCTGGGACAGGACAGGGGTCGCGGGGGCTGGGGAGGCGGGTGCGGTCATCGCGGAGAATCCTTGGCTCATTGAAGTCGAGACGAGAATTATCCGATGCCCCTGCTGCTGCCCTCTTCGCTCTATGGCCTGGCCCGCCCTTTCCTGTTCGGTTTCGATCCCGAGCACGCCCATGAAATCACCCTCGACGGCCTCGCCCGTACGCAGAACACGCCGCTGGCCTGCGCCTATTCCGCCCCGCGCGCGGACGACCCCGTCACGCTGGCCGGGCTGACCTTTCCGAACCGCGTGGGCCTGGCTGCAGGGCTCGACAAGAACGCCCGCTGCATCGACGCCTTTGCAGCCATGGGTTTCGGGTTCGTCGAAGTCGGCACGGTCACACCGAAAGCGCAGCCGGGCAATCCGAAGCCGCGCATGTTCCGCCTGCCGCAGCGCGATGCGCTGATCAACCGGCTCGGTTTCAACAACGAAGGGCTCGACGCCTTCCTGGCCAATGTGCAGAAGGCACGTTTTCGCAAGAGCGGCGGCGGCAAATCGCCGATGCTGCTGGGCCTGAACATCGGCAAGAACGCTGCCACGCCGATCGAGCGCGCGGTGGACGATTACCTCGCCTGCCTGGACGGCGTGTACCCGCATGCCGACTACGTGACGATCAACATCTCGAGCCCCAACACGGCCAACCTGCGCACGCTGCAGAGCGACGAAGCGCTCGATGCGCTGCTCGGCGCAGTGGCCGAGCGCCGCGAGACCCTGGCCACGCGCCACGGCAAGCGCGCGCCACTGTTCGTGAAGATCGCGCCCGATCTCGATGAAGCCCAGGTCGCGGTCATTGCCGCAACACTGCAACGCCACCGGATGGACGGCGTGATCGCGACTAACACCACGCTGGCTCGCGATGCGGTGGCCGGACTGCCGCATGCGGAAGAAGCCGGTGGCCTGTCTGGCGCGCCGGTACGCGAGGCGAGTAACCGCGTGATTGCGCAACTGCGTGCTGCATTGGGAAAGGACTTCCCGATCATTGGCGTGGGCGGCATCCTGAGCGCGGCCGATGCCAGGGCCAAGATCGCCGCGGGCGCGGACGTGGTGCAGATCTACACCGGCCTCATCTACCGCGGCCCGGCGCTGGTCCGCGAGACGGCCCAGGCGTTGCTGCGCGATCGCAGCAAGGCCTGAGACCTTTCACACTTCTTCGTCAGCGCATGCGCCAAAGAATCGGCGCGATAACAGCTGCCCAGCGCAGCAGGCGCTTCGGGCGGAGCACCACCACGGCGGCGGCTGCGACAACGCCGGTCGCCACCGGATGCGCCCGCGCAATTCGCAATGCGGCGGCAGAAGCCGTCTCATTGGGCGGAGGCGCTGCGCGCTCCGGACTGGCTGGCTCTGTTTCGCGGCCACCTTGCAGCGTCGCGATGCGCTCGCGTTGACGCTCCATGCGTGCCAGCAACTCCTCGCGCGTGGACGGGCGCGGGGGTCGCGGAGCTTCCTCGTCTTCCGGGTCCTTGCCGAGCCCGAAACTGTCCTGCACCCAGGCCCAGTCGCGTTCGAACTCCTGGCGTGCCGGAGTGAAGCTGTTGGAGGCATTGCGCAAGGTCTGCAGCAGTCCGACCACCGCAGCCAGCCAGAGCACGACCCAGACACCGGCGACCGACCATGCGGCCGTGATGCGGTACGGCGTTTCCCAGAAATGCACCACCACCGCCACCGACAGCAGCGCGACGGTGACCGTGGTGAGCCCGAGCACGGCCACCACGAGGACGAGCATCAGCTTCAGGCGCTGCTTCTCGTCTTCCCAGGCCATGCGCAGCAGTTGCACCCGGTCTTCGGCTGCCAGCGCGCCTTCGGCGGCAGCAATGCGCAGTTGCCGTATGCGGCCATTCAGCCCCAGTAGCGAGAGCAGCCTCATGGGCATGCTCCAGCCCCGCTCAACGCGCGGAAACGAATGACCCGGCAGTGCGCGCTTGGATCAGCGCGATCAGCGGCGGCCAAGCAACAGACCCACCAGCACGCCGACGGCCAGTGCGGCGCCTGCGATCTGCCAAGGTTCGTCGTGGGCGTAGGCGTTGGTGGCGGTGGCCGCCTCGCGCGCCTTCTTGGCGGCGAGCTTGCTCTTCTCGGCGGCGAGTTCGCGCGCGATGGCGAGCTTGGTGTCGATGCGCTGACGCAGCGCCTTGATGTGGGGAACCGAATCCAGGTCCTTGCTGGCCAGCACGCCGCGCACGTCGCTTGCGATGTCTTCGGCTGCTGCTTCAAGATTGTTGGATGCACTCATTGGAATCTTTCCTCCGTGATGGCACCGGCACCGCGCCGGCGGCTTCACGCCAGCATATGGCGTGGTGTCATGTTACAGGCTCGAAAGCCCCTCATGCGCGGCAGATGTGCAGACTTGTGCGCGCGATGGCTCAGGCATCGGCCAGCAGCCGGGCGACATGGGCGCCGATCGCGAGACTGCTGGTGAGCCCCGGCGATTCGATGCCGAACAGATTGACCAGCCCCGGCACGCCGTGCGACGCGGGGCCGTCGATCATGAAGTCGGCCGCCGGCTCGCCGGGGCCCGATATCTTCGGCCGCATGCCGGCGTAGCCCGGGATCAATCCACCATCGGGCAGCGCGGGCCAGTACTTGCGCACCTCGGCATAGAAGCCGTGGCCGCGGGCGGGGTTCACCACGAGGTCATCGGCCGACTCGACCCACTGCACGTCGGGGCCGAACTTGGCCTGGCCGCCGAGGTCGAGCGTCAGGTGAACGCCGAGGCCTCCGGGCTCGGGCACCGGGTAGATGAGACGGCTGAAGGGTGCCCGGCCGGACAGGGTGAAGTAGTTGCCCTTGGCGAAATACTCGGTCGGGATAGTCGAGGCAGGCAGCCCTTCGAAGCGCCTGGCCAGCGCCGGTGCACCGAGCCCCGCCGCATTGACGACGCTGCGGCAGCTCAGCGCCGTTCCGTCCTCGGCGATCAGGACGATGCCGCGCTCGCTGCATTCGGCGCGCGTGATGGGCGACTTCAGCGCCAGCATGCCGCCCGCGTTTTCCAGATCGCCGAGCAGGCTCAGCATGAGTGCGTGGCTGTCGATGATGCCGGTGCTGGGCGAATGCAGCGCCGCCGTGCAATGCAGTTGCGGCTCCATCTCCAGTGCCTGCTGCGCGGTGATCTGCACGAGGTCGTCGACACCGTTGGCCTCGGCTTTCGCGCGGATCGATTCGAGTTGGCCCACCTGCTCGGCGGAGGTTGCCACGATGAGCTTGCCGCAACGCCGGTGCGGCACACCGCGCTCCGCCGCATATGCGTAAAGCGCGTTCCGTCCTTCCACGCACAACTTCGCCTTGAGCGAGCCTTGGGGGTAATAGATGCCGGCATGAATGACTTCGCTGTTGCGCGAACTGGTTCCTGTGCCGATCGCACCTTCGGCTTCGAGCACCAGCACCTCCCGGCCCGCGAGCGCCAATGCGCGCGCCACTGCCAGCCCCACCACACCACCGCCAATGACGGCGCAATCGAGTTCGTCCATGGCGCGAGCTTATCGCGGCCCACCCAGCGGATCACGAGATGGAGGGCGGCGGCTCCGGATCCGTAGGCTCGTCGGGGGGCGTGCTCGGCCCTTCATCGGGCTCCACCGGCAACTTGGGTGACACGGGAGCTGGAATATCGGGATGTGTAGCCATGGTCGCCTCCTTTCCCTCCTTCTATGCGGTTGCCGCCAGTGGCCAGCCAGCATGCAGCGGGACTTGGCGTCAGCGCGGGCCGACAGTGCAAATACAGGCGAGAACTGCTGTTTAAGATTCGCCGTCACGCCGATTCAGCCGGCATCCAATCCGGATGCATTCATGTTTCAAGAAAACTGGAGGGAAATCAATGGGCATCAGAGACACGCTCGGGCATGCGCTGCTCGACAACGAGAAGCTTCATTTCGGCACCGCGGAGACGCTCACGGCAGACGAGCAATGGCTGGTCACGCTCAGCGCGCCGCTGTCCGCGTTCAACGGCGATTTCGTGAATGCCGTGGCTACCGGGAAAGATGAAGACGAGTTGCGCGGCGGCATCGCCGAGGTCTGGAACGTGCACGATCGTGAGAGCTTCGAGGAAACGGCGCGGTGGCTGGCGGAGGAAGGACAGCGTTCGACCTATCTGTCCACCTGGCAGGCCATCGCCGCGGTCGATGCGGCGACCCAGAGCACGCCAGCCGTTCTGCGGCTGGTCATGGATGCGTGGTTTCCGGCGTTCTTCCAGATCAAAGCGCGCAAGAGCCTGGACTACCGCGCGCTGGGGGCGGAAAGCGGACGGTCGGTGACGGACCTGAGCCAACTGGTATCGGGCAGCCCGAGCTGGGTCAATGCCTTGCGCAAGCATTTCAAGGTTTCGCCGTCCCAGATCTCCAATCTGGTCGCCTGGGATGCCGTGCGGTTGGCGAGCCTTTCGCGTTGGGCGGTGCAGCTCGGCTTCATCGGACGCGAGGAGTTCGCCGGTTTCGCGGGCGCGTTGAACCCGCAGGTGCGCGCGGCGTATACCGATTGGTCGCAGGTAAGTGCCGCGTACATCGCCGCCGGCCTGATCTGGCGCTATTCCGACGCGCGCGAGGAACACCTGCTGCGCACGAACCGCATGCTGCTGAACGACGCCCGCAGCCCCTATCGCAGCGTGCCCTTTCGCTGAAACGGCGGCACCAACGAAAACGGCACCCGAAGGTGCCGTGTCGTGAAATTTTGGTGGGCGGTGGAGGTTTCGAACCTCCGACCCCAGCAGTGTGAATGCTGTGCTCTACCCCTGAGCTAACCGCCCGTGGCACAGCGAGTTGCTGTGCCGTGGAATCAATCGCGTTGTCTGCGAAGCCTTCGATTATGCCACAGCATTTCCGCCGTTTTGGCGAAACAGCGTGCGGCCGCCGCTGGATTTGTCGAGCTGCGACAACACCGCCTCGTGCGCAGCCAGCTCCTGTTCGCCCGCCGCGATCACCGGCAGCTCGAACTGGCTCAGGTCGATCGCCACCACCGTGGTGCCCTGCGCGGGCTCGTTCGATGCCACGTCGATCAGCAGCGCATCCTGCCCGCGCGTGAGATTGATGTAGACGTCGGCCAGCAGTTGCGCGTCTAGCTTCGCGCCGTGAAAAGTGCGGTTCGAGCGGTCAACGCCAAAGCGGTCGCACAAGGCGTCGAGTGAGTTCCGCTTGCCGGGATACACCAGCTTCGCCATGGCCAGCGTGTCCGTCACTTCGGCAACGAAGGTGCGCAGCGGCGGCAGGCCCGCGCGCTCGAATTCCTTATTGAGGAACCCCACGTCGAACGCCGCGTTGTGGATGATCAGCTCAGCGCCACGCAGGTACTCGATGATGTCGTTGGCGAGCGTGGCGAACTTCGGCTTGTCGCGCAGAAAATCGGTCGTCAGGCCGTGCACCTTGAGCGCGTCTTCATGGCTCTCGCGCTCGGGGTTGAAGTAGATGTGCAGGTCGTTGCCGGTGAGCTTGCGGGCGAACAGTTCCACGCAGCCGAGCTCGATGACGCGATCGCCGTTCTCGGCAGAAAGCCCGGTGGTTTCGGTATCGAGGACGATCTGGCGACTCATGCCTGCCCCCAGTCTCGGCACTTCGTGTCTTCGCCGCCCCCCAAGAGGGTGCGAGCTTGCTTGGGGCGGCCCGGCGCTGCGCTCATCAGTGGTTTTCCTTGGCGTGATTGATCGAGTACTTCGGAATCTCGATCGTCACATTCTCCTGCGCCAGGATCGATTGGCAACTCAGGCGCGATTGCGGCTCCAGGCCCCAGGCGCGGTCGAGCAGGTCTTCTTCACCCTCTTCAGCCTCGTTGAGCGAATTGAAGCCTTCCCTCACGATCACGTGGCAGGTGGTGCAGGCGCAGCTCATCTCGCAGGCGTGCTCGATGTTGATGTGGTTGTCGAGCAGCGCCTCGCAGATCGAGGTGCCGGCGGGCGCGGTGATCTCGGCGCCCTGCGGGCAATACTCGGGATGCGGATAGATCTTGATCGTGGGCATATTGTTGTTCTAGAGGGATTCGACCTTGCGGCCGGCGAGTGCGCGCGCAATGCCCGCGTTCATGCGCTGGGCGGCAAAGGCTTCGGTGTCGTTGGCCAGCGTCTTGGTGGCGGCTTCGATGGCGGCAGCGTCGGTGCTGCCCTTGGCGGCTTCGCGCAGCTTGGCCATCGACGCGTCGATGACGGCGCGCTCGTTCTCGTTCAGCAGGTCGCCGTCGGCATCCAGCGCGCTCTGTGTGGCGAGCAGCATGCGGTCGGCATCGACGCGCGCCTCGACGAGCGCGCGGGCCTGCATGTCCTGCTGCGCCGTGGAGAAGCTCTCCTGCAGCATGGTCGCGATCTGGTCGTCCGAAAGGCCGTATGACGGTTTGACCGCCACGCTGGCTTCGACGCCGCTGCCCTGCTCCTTGGCGCCGACGCTCAGAAGGCCATCGGCATCGACAGTGAAAGTCACGCGGATGCGCGCCGCGCCGGCCGCCATCGGCGGAATGCCGCGCAGAGTGAAGCGTGCGAGGCTGCGGCAGTCGGACACCAAGTCGCGCTCGCCCTGCACCACATGCAGTGCGAGGGCCGTCTGGCCGTCTTGATAAGTCGTGAAGTCCTGCGCCATCGCGGTCGGGATGGTCTGGTTGCGCGGCACGATGCGCTCGACCAGGCCGCCCATCGTCTCGATGCCAAGCGAGAGCGGGATCACATCGAGCAGCAGCAGATCGCCCGCGCCGTTGTTCCCGGCCAGCTGGTTGGCCTGGATCGCTGCGCCGAGCGCGACGACTTCATCCGGGTTCAAGTTGACCAGCGGGTCACGGCCAAAGAACGCAGCCACCGCCTCGCGAATCTGCGGCATGCGGGTGGAACCGCCAACCAGGACGATGCCCTGCAGGTCATCAGCCTTGAGCTTCGCATCGCGCAAGGCCTTGCGGACAGCGGCGATGGTCTTGTCTGTGAGCGGTTTGGTCGCTGCATCGAAATGTGCACGCGTCAAATCGAATCGCACAGAACCACCGGCCAAATCCACGTGGAAGGCGACGGCGTCCGAATCGGTGAGCGCCTCTTTCGCAGCGCGGGCTGCCACGAGCACCGCTGCTTTGTCGCTGTCGTTTCTGACCTTCACGTCGGTTTGCGCGAGCACGAAATCGGCGAGCGCGTGGTCGTAGTCGTCGCCGCCGAGCGCCGAATCGCCACCGGTGGCGATGACCTCGAACACGCCCTGGGTCAACCGCAGGATCGAGATATCGAAGGTACCGCCGCCAAGGTCGTAGACCGCGTAGACGCCTTCGCTCGCATTGTCGAGGCCGTAGGCGATGGCCGCGGCCGTGGGCTCGCTGATCAAGCGCAGGACGTTAAGGCCAGCGAGTTGCGCGGCGTCCTTGGTGGCCTGGCGCTGGCCTTCGTCGAAGTAGGCCGGCACTGTGATGACGGCGCCGTAGAGCTCGTCATCGAAGGTGTCTTCGGCGCGGAAGCGCAGCGTGGCGAGAATCTCGGCGCTGATCTCTACGGGCGACTTCTCGCCCACCGAGGTCTGCACCTTCACCATGCCACCCTCGTCGCCGCCGATGCGGTACGACATGGATTCGCGGTTCGCGATGTCGGCAAGGCCGCGACCCATGAGGCGCTTGACCGAGGTGATGGTGTTGGCGGGGTCTTCTGCGCGTGCGGCGAGCGCATCGAAACCGATCTGACGGCGGTCCCCGTCGAGGTAACGCACGGCCGAAGGCAACAGCACACGGCCCTGGTCGTCGGGCAGGCACTCGGCCACGCCATTGCGCACTGCGGCCACCAACGAATGCGTGGTGCCGAGGTCGATGCCCACGGCGATGCGGCGCTGATGCGGATCGGGCGCCTGGCCGGGTTCGGAAATCTGAAGAAGAGCCATAAGGGCCTATTGTCCCAACTGATCGAATCTGGCTTCGACGTCCTGTCCGAAGCGCTCAATGAACATGAGGGCTCTCACCTGCTGCGCGGCGGCGGGGTAATCGCCTTTCTCGTCGATCAGCCAGTCGAGGGACGACAGCGCCCGGGTGCGCGAAGCCTCGACCTCGGCCTGCAGCTTCTCGACCGCGGCGATGTTCCCGGCGTCGTCGAGCGCCTCGCGCCATTCCATCTGCTGCATCAGGAAATCGGGCGGCATCGCCGTGTTGTTCTCGGCGTTCAGCGGCGCGTCGTGCAGCTCGCAGATATAGCTCGCGCGGCGAATCGGATCCTTCAGCCGCTGATAGGCCTCGTTGATGCGCACCGACCACTGCATGGCCACGCGCTGCGCCGCGGCGCCCTGCGCGGCAAAGCGGTCCGGGTGCGCTTCGCGCTGCAGCTCTTTCCAGCGCGCGTCGAGCGCGGCGCGGTCCTGCGCGAAAGTCGCCGGGACGGCGAACAGTTCAAAGTCGGTGTCGTTCAGGTTCATGGCAAGAAAAAACCGCCAGCACATGACATGGTGGCGGCTGTGGTCGCAATCAGCGACGACGCATCAGATGCGGAAGCTCTCTCCGCAACCGCAGCGATCGCGCTCATTGGGGTTGATGAACTTGAAGCCTTCGTTCAGGCCTTCGCGCACGAAGTCGAGCTGCGTGCCGTCGATGTAGGCCAGGCTCTTGGGATCGACCAGCACCTTCACGCCGTGATCTTCGAACACCACGTCTTCAGGCGTGAACTCGTCGACGTACTCAAGCTTGTAGGCCAGGCCCGAGCAGCCAGTCGTCTTCACGCCCAGCCGCACGCCCACGCCCTTACCTCGTTTGCCGAGGTAGCGGGTGACGTGGCGCGCAGCGGCTTCGGTCAGCGTGACGGCCATTTCAGTGAACAGCTTCGGCGGCCGACTCGGCGGTCTTGGCACCGTGCTTGGCCTTGTAGTCGCTCACGGCCGCCTTGATGGCGTCTTCCGCGAGGATCGAGCAGTGGATCTTGACCGGCGGCAGCGCCAGTTCTTCGGCGATCTGCGCGTTCTTGAGTGCCGCCGCTTCGTCGAGCGTCTTGCCCTTGACCCATTCGGTCACGAGCGAGGACGAGGCAATGGCCGAGCCGCAGCCGTAGGTCTTGAAGCGCGCGTCTTCGATCACGCCCGTTTCGGGGTTGACCTTGATCTGCAGCTTCATCACGTCGCCGCAGGCCGGTGCGCCGACCATGCCGGTGCCCACCGAATCGTCGCCCTTTTCGAAGGAGCCGACGTTGCGTGGATTTTCGTAGTGGTCGATGACCTTGGAAGAATATGCCATGGTGTACCTCTCAAACTTTGTTCAATCGTGGAGCCTTGGGCGGGCCTGGGTCAGTGGGCCGACCACTGGATCGTGCTGATGTCGACACCGTCCTGGAACATCTCCCAAAGGGGGCTCAGCTCGCGCAGCTTCGCGACGTTGTGCTTGATGGTCGAGATGGCGTAGTCGATTTCTTCTTCGGTTGTGAAACGGCCGATGGTCATGCGAAGGCTGCTGTGAGCCAGCTCGTCGCTGCGGCCGAGGGCGCGCAGCACATAGCTGGGTTCCAGGCTGGCCGACGTGCAGGCCGATCCCGACGACACCGCCAGGCCCTTGATGCCCATGATCAGCGATTCGCCTTCGACATAGTTGAAACTCATGTTCAGGTTATGTGGCACGCGGCGCTCGAGGTCGCCGTTGATGAACACCTGCTCGACATCCTTCAGCCCGTCGAGCAACCGCTGCTGCAGGCGGCGCGCATGGGCGATGTCGTCCTTCATCTCAAGCTTGGCAATGCGGAATGCCTCGCCCATGCCGACGATCTGGTGCGTGGGCAGAGTGCCCGAACGCATGCCGCGCTCGTGGCCGCCGCCGTGCATTTGCGCTTCGAGGCGAATGCGCGGCTTACGACGAACATACAAGGCGCCAATGCCTTTGGGGCCGTAGGTCTTGTGCGAGGCGAGGCTCATCAGGTCGATGGGCAACTGCGTGATGTCGATGTCGACCTTGCCGGTGGCCTGCGCCGAATCGACGTGAAAGATCACACCTTTTTCCCGGCAGACGTTGCCAAGCGCGACCACGTCCTGAATCACGCCGATTTCGTTGTTCACGAAGAGCACGCTCGCGAGGATGGTGTCGGGACGGATCGCTCCCTTGAACTTCTCGAGATCGACCAGGCCGTTTTCCTCGACGTCGAGGTAAGTGACTTCGAAGCCCTGGCGCTCGAGTTCGCGCATGGTGTCGAGCACAGCCTTGTGCTCGGTCTTCAGCGTGATGAGGTGCTTGCCCTTGCCTTTGTAGAACTGGGCTGCGCCCTTCAGCGCGAGATTGATCGACTCGGTCGCGCCGGAGGTCCAGACAATCTCGCGGGGGTCCGCATTGATCAGAGCCGCCACCTGGCCGCGCGCCTTCTCGACAGCCTCTTCAGCCTCCCAGCCCCAAGCATGGCTGCGCGAAGCCGGGTTGCCGAAGTGCTCGCGCAACCAGGGAATCATGGCGTCGACCACACGCGGGTCGACCGGCGTGGTCGCGCCGTAATCGAGATAGATCGGGAAATGAGGAGTGACGTCCATGGCTGGCTCGGGCTGGCGTGGGGGTTGTTCTTTGATCTGGGCTTCTCTCGCGGCAGCGCCCGATGGCACTTGCCGCGATTCAGGGCATCAGGACTTGGCGAAGGCGTTGCCGAGGGCAAAAACCGAATTCGGCGCATTCACACGAATCGGCTTGACCACTGGCTGGGCCGAGATCGCGCGCTTGACGACCGGCTTGTTTTCGATCTGCACGCCCTTGGCGATCTGATCGTCGACGAGTTTCTGCAGCGTGACGGAATCGAGAAACTCGACCATGCGCTGGTTCAGCGAAGCCCAGAGTTCGTGCGTCATGCAACGGCCGGCTTCGCCGAGGCAGTTTTCCTTGCCACCGCATTGCGTGGCATCGATGGGCTCATCGACGGAAACAATGATGTCGGCCACGGTGATATCCGCAGCCTTGCGGCCAAGGCTGTAGCCGCCGCCGGGGCCACGGGTCGACTCGACCAATTCGTGACGGCGCAACTTGCCGAACAGCTGTTCGAGGTACGACAACGAAATCTGCTGCCGCTGACTGATTGCAGCCAAGGTGACCGGACCGGTGTTCTGGCGCAGGGCCAGATCGATCATGGCGGTGACCGCAAAACGGCCTTTGGTAGTGAGACGCATCGCAAGCTCCTTCAAGTGCTTACCGTTGAAATGACACCGTGGTCCTGGACCGCGGTGACTTCGTCTCCGCCCTGCCCGACCCTTGACGCTGGTGAACCAGTCGGTAGGAGTCGGTCCTTCATCGCGAAGTTCTAGTTTTTGTTGTTGAGTGTTTCGGTCAAGTATAGCAGAAGGCCCTCAACTCTGCTGGGGTAAACCCCAGCGCCAACCACTTGAAGAACGCGGACTTCCAGCCTACGACGGCAAGATCACGATGTTGTCGCCGCCCGAAGCCCCGAACGCCTGCTCGCGCAGCAGCGCCAGTTGGTCCCGCACCCGCGCCGCCTTCTCGAATTCAAGGTTGCGAGCGTGTTCGAGCATGAGCTTCTCCAGCCGCTTGATTTCCCGGGCGATGTCCTTCTCGCTCATGTCCTCGACCTTGGCGCGTTCCAGGTCGAGCTTGGCCATTTCCTTGCCAGTTTTCTCGCTGTAGACCCCGTCGATCAGGTCGCGTACCTGCTTGACGATGCTGCGCGGCGTGATGCCATTGGCCTCGTTGTGCGCAATCTGCCGGGCACGACGGCGCTCGGTTTCGTCGATCGCCTTCTTCATCGAGTCGGTCATCCGGTCGGCATACAGGATCGCCTTGCCGTGCAGGTTCCGCGCGGCGCGGCCGATGGTCTGGATGAGCGAGCGCTCGGCGCGGAGGAACCCTTCCTTGTCCGCATCGAGGATCGCCACCAGCGACACCTCGGGAATGTCCAGGCCTTCCCGCAAGAGATTGATGCCCACAAGCACGTCGAAAGTGCCCAGCCGCAGGTCGCGGAGGATCTCCACCCGCTCGACCGTGTCCACATCGCTGTGCAAATAGCGCACCTTGACCCCGTTGTCGCCCAGGTAGTCGGTCAGTTGCTCGGCCATGCGCTTGGTCAGCGTGGTGATCAGCACGCGCTCGTTCTTCTCGACGCGGATGCGGATCTCGCCCAGCACGTCGTCCACCTGGTGCGTTGCGGGACGCACCTCGACCTCGGGATCGATCAGACCCGTTGGCCGTACCAGTTGCTCGACGACATTGCCCGAATGGTCTTTTTCGTACTGCGCGGGCGTGGCCGAGACGAAAATCGCCTGCCGCACCCGCGCTTCGAACTCCTCGAACTTGAGCGGACGGTTGTCCATCGCTGAAGGCAGCCGGAAACCGTACTCGACCAGCGTGGTCTTGCGCGCGCGGTCGCCGCTGTACATGGCGTTGAGCTGGCCGATCATCTGGTGGCTTTCGTCGAGGAACATCAGCGCGTCCTTCGGCAGGTAATCCGTCAGCGTGGCCGGCGGATCACCGGGCGCCGCGCCCGAGAGGTGCCGCGAGTAGTTCTCGATGCCCTTGCAGTGGCCGATCTCGGCCAGCATTTCCAGGTCGAATCGGGTGCGCTGCTCCAGGCGCTGCGCCTCCACCAGCTTGCCTTGTGACACGAACTCCTTGAGCCGCTCGGCCAACTCGATCTTGATGGTCTCGACCGCGCCCAGCACCTTGTCGCGCGGCGTCACGTAATGGCTCGATGGGTACACCGTGAAGCGCGGAATCTTCTGACGGATGCGCCCCGTGAGCGGGTCGAAGAGCTGCAGCGATTCGATCTCGTCGTCGAACAGCTCGATGCGGATCGCCAACTCGCTGTGCTCCGCCGGAAATACGTCGATGGTGTCGCCGCGCACGCGGAACGTGCCGCGCGCGAAGTCCTGCTCGTTGCGCGTGTACTGCATGCGGATCAGCCGGCTGATCACGTCGCGCTGCCCGATCTTGTCGCCCACCCGCATGATGAAGCGCATCTGCGTGTAGTCCTCGGGCGTGCCGATGCCGTAGATCGCGCTCACCGTGGCCACGATGACCGTGTCGCGCCGCTCCAGCACGCTCTTGGTGGCCGACAGACGCATCTGCTCGATGTGCTCGTTGATCGAGGAGTCCTTCTCGATGAACAGATCGCGCTGCGGCACGTAGGCCTCGGGCTGGTAGTAGTCGTAGTAGCTCACGAAGTACTCGACGGCGTTCTTCGGAAAGAACTCGCGAAACTCGCTGTAGAGCTGCGCCGCCAGGGTCTTGTTGGGCGCGAACACGATGGCCGGCCGGCCCAACCGGGCGATCACGTTGGCCATGGTGAAGGTCTTGCCCGAGCCCGTGACGCCCAGCAGCGTCTGGAACACCTCGCCATCGATCACGCCATCGACCAGCCCCTGGATCGCCTTCGGCTGGTCGCCGGCCGGTGGATAGGGCTGGAAAAGCTCGAACGGGGAGTCGGGGTACTTGACGAATTCGCCCTGCTTGACCGGACCGATCGGGTCCAGTTTCTTCAGGTCTGCTATGGCTTCGGTGTTCTCTGGCATGGCTGTTCCCGACAGGTGGCGATGGCGCCGGTAAAATTCAAGGCAACCGGAAAGCGTAGCGCAAGTCCGGTTGCCAGCGAAGCTTTCATCCCAAAGGACCTTTCCATGTCTATGTTCACCGCGGTCGAAATGGCACCGCGCGACCCGATCCTCGGCCTCAACGAGCAATTTGCAGCCGACACCAACCCCAACAAGGTCAATCTCGGCGTCGGCGTCTATTACGACGACAACGGCAAGCTGCCCCTGCTCCAGTGCGTGCAGGCCGCCGAGCGGGACATGATGAAAGCGCCCTCGGCGCGCGGTTATCTCCCCATCGACGGCATCGTGGCGTACGACAACGCCGTGAAGACGCTGGTTTTCGGTGCCGACAGCGAACCGGTTACCTCGGGCCGCGTGGCCACCATTCAAGCGATCGGCGGCACCGGCGGCCTGAAGGTCGGCGCCGACTTCCTGAAGAAGCTCAACCCCAACGCCAAGGTGCTGATCAGCGATCCGAGCTGGGAAAACCACCGCGCCCTGTTCACCAACGCGGGCTTCGAAGTCGAAAGCTACCCCTACTACGACGCCGCCAAGCGCGGCATCAACTTCGACGGCATGCTGGCCGCGCTCAACGCGGCGCCCGCGGGCACCGTCGTCGTGCTGCACGCCTGCTGCCACAACCCGACCGGCTACGACATCACGTCCGAGCAGTGGGACCAGGTCGTCGCCACGGTCAAGGCCAAGGGTCTCGTGCCCTTCCTCGACATGGCCTACCAGGGCTTCGGCTACGGCCTGAAGGAAGACGGCGCGGCCGTCGCCAAGTTCGTGGCTGCCGGCCTCACCTTCTTTGTCTCGACCTCGTTCTCCAAGAGCTTCAGCCTGTACGGCGAACGCGTCGGCGCCCTCTCGGTGCTGTGCGAGAACAAGGAAGAAGCCGGCCGCGTGCTGTCGCAGCTCAAGATCGCCATCCGCACCAACTACAGCAACCCGCCGATCCACGGCGGTGCCGTGGTGGCCGCGGTGCTCGGCAACGCCGAACTGCGCGCCCTGTGGGAAAAGGAACTCGGCGAGATGCGCGTGCGCATCAAGGCCATGCGCCAGAAGCTGGTCGACGGCCTCAAGGCCGCGGGCGTGAAGGAAGACATGAGCTTCATCACCACGCAGATCGGCATGTTCAGCTACTCGGGCCTCAGCAAGGACCAGATGGTGCGCCTGCGCAATGAGTTCGGCGTGTATGGCACCGACACCGGCCGCATGTGCGTGGCCGCGCTCAACAGCAAGAACATCGACTACGTCTGCGCGTCGATCGCCAAAGTCATCTAGGTGACAGCAAAGTGTGGAGGAATCTGTCTTTCGACGATTCCTTCACACCTTTCGCCAGAAGGGCCCACGCGGCCGGGTCGGACTAGGGGTTAGGCCCCCTGCGTGCCCGCAGATGCACTGATATATTGCACCGCAACATTCCACTCCAAGACCAGCGATGCTCTATCAACTCTACGAAGCCCAGCGTTCCCTGATGGAGCCGTTTTCCGACTTCGCACAGGCGGCCTCCAAGCTCTACGGCCAAGGCGCCGTGTGGGGCCAGCTGCCGATGGCACAGCGCATGGCCGCCGGCTACGACCTGCTCTATCGCCTGGGCAAGGATTACGAGAAGCCCGAGTTCAACATCAAGTCCGTGAAGGTCGATGGTGAAGAGGTCGTCATCCAGGAGGCCGTCGAGCTCGACAAGCCCTTCTGCGAACTGCGCCGCTTCAAGCGCTTCACCGACGAGCCGCACATCCTCAAGACGCTCAAGAGCCAGCCCGTGGTGCTGATCGTGGCGCCGCTGTCGGGCCACTACGCCACGCTCCTGCGCGACACCGTGCGCACCATGCTGCAGGACCACAAGGTCTACATCACAGACTGGAAGAACGCACGCCTGGTGCCGATGTCGGAAGGCGAATTCCACCTCGACGACTACATCAACTACGTGCAGGAGTTCATTCGCCGCCTGCAGGCCGAGTACGGCAACTGCCACGTGGTGAGCGTGTGCCAGCCCACCGTGCCGGTGCTCGCGGCCGTGTCGCTCATGGCCAGCCGCAATGAGCCGCTGCCGCTCACGCTGACGATGATGGGCGGCCCGATCGACGCCCGCAAGTCGCCCACCGCGGTGAACAACCTCGCCATGAACAAGAGCTACGAATGGTTCGAGAACAACGTGATCTACCGCGTGCCGCAGGGCTTCCCCGGTGAAGGCCGCCGCGTGTATCCGGGCTTCCTGCAGCACACCGGCTTCGTCGCGATGAATCCCGACCGCCACGCATCGAGCCACTACGACTATTTCAAGGACCTGATCAAGGGCGACGACGCCAGCGCCGAGGCGCACCGCAAGTTCTACGACGAGTACAACGCCGTGCTCGACATGGACGCCGATTACTACCTCGACACCATCCGTACCGTGTTCCAGCAGTTCGAACTCGTGAACGGCACCTGGGACGTGAAGAACCCCGAAGGCCAGATCGAGCGCGTGCGTCCGCAGGACATCCGCACGGCCGCGCTGCTGACGGTCGAAGGCGAACTGGACGACATCTCCGGCTCCGGCCAAACCGAAGTCGCGCACAGCCTGTGCACCGGCGTCGCCAATTCGAAGCGCGAGCACTACGAAGTCAAGGGCGCGGGCCACTACGGCATCTTCAGCGGCCGCCGCTGGCGCGAACTGGTCTATCCGAAGCTGATGAAGTTCATCGCTGCCAACGACCAGCCGCAAAGCCGTGCCGGTGCGCGAGAAAGCCTGGCGGCCGAAGACCGGATCAAGCCGGGTCGGAAGATCCCCGCCGTTGCCGCCAAGAAGTCACCGGCCGCAAAGAAGGCTGTTGTGGCCGCCCCTGCCAAGAAGCCCGTGGCGGCAGCCAAGAAGCCGCGCGCCCGCACCGCGCGCTGAGGCGCGCGCAACCCACAGTGAACGGGCTGGCCGCACGCATCAACGACGCACTGCCGCAAACGCAGTGCACACGGTGCGGCTATCCCGATTGCGCCGGCTACGCGCAAGCCGTGGCCGATGGCGAAGCGGGCATCAACCAATGCCCGCCCGGTGGCGCCGAGGGCATCGAGCGCCTCGCACTGCTCACCGGCCGCCCCGCGCTGCCGCTCGATCCGCAATTCGGCACCGAAGGCCCGCGCGCCATGGCGGTCATCGACGAGGCCTGGTGCATCGGCTGCACGCTCTGCCTCGATGCCTGTCCGACCGATGCGATCGTCGGCATCAACAAGCGCATGCACACGGTCGTCGAGGCGCATTGCACGGGCTGTGAACTCTGCATTCCGGTCTGCCCGGTCGATTGCATCTCGCTCGAAGTCGAAACGCCGGGCCGCAGCGGCTGGCAGGCGTGGTCAGAGGCACAGGCCGAAGCCGCGCTGCAGCGCTACAAGCTCCATGGCCAGCACCGCGCCACTGCGAAGCGCGAGGCTGAGCCGGCCCCCGCCGTCGCCGAGCCGCAAGCCGCCGACACGCGCAAGCGCTCCATCGTCGAAGCCGCCTTGGCGCGCGCCCGCGCCGCTGCCGAGCAACGCGAAAAAGCCGCCCCCAAGCCATGACACTCGACACCCTTTTGATCTATGTCGTCGCGTCACTCGCCCTCGCCGTGATTCCCGGCCCTACGATGCTGCTGGCGCTGTCCAACGGCATCGACGGCGGCATGCGGCGCGCGAGCTGGGGCATTGCCGGTGCATCGCTCGGCAGCATCACGCTGATCGCAGTCGTCGCGCTCGGGCTGGGTTCGCTGCTCGCGGCATCGGAAGTGCTCTTCAACGCGATCCGCATTGCGGGCGTCGCCTACCTTGTCTGGCTCGGCATCAAGCTCTGGCGCAGCGAAGCGACCGACCTCGGCACGGCGCTGGCCCAGTCCGCCACAGAGGTCCGACCGCATGGCCGTGTCGCGCTGATGCGCAGCCTGCTCGTGGCGCTGTCGAATCCGAAGACGGTGCTGTTCTTCGCGGCCTTCCTGCCGCAGTTCATCGACATCACGCAGCCGCAAGGTCCGCAGTACCTGCTGCTCGGCGCGATCTTCGTGGTGCTCGACACCTGCGTGATGCTGGCCTACGCAGCCGCCGGCACGCAGGCCGTGCGCTGGCTTTCGCGCCGCGGCCTCAAGGTGCTGAACCGCAATTGCGCGGCCGGCATGTGGCTGTTGGCAGCCACGCTCGCATTCTGGCGCCGTCCCGGTACCTGAAGGCGTTCAGCGCTTCAATCCTTTTTCGGACGCTTGAAGAGCAGCAACAGCACCCCCGCCAGCACGACTGCCACCGCATACCACTCGAAGCGGGTGACGGTCTCGTTGGCGATCCACACGCCCAGCAGCATCGCGATCACCGGGTTCACGAAGGTGTAGCTCGCCGCCAGCGCGGCCGGCGCCTTCGCGAGCAGCACCATGTAGGCGTTGAAGGCGATCAGCGAACCGAACACCACCAGGTACAGCCAGGCCCAGACGGCCTCGGGCGCCGGCGGCCACACCAGGCTCTCGCGCGAGACGGCCGCCAACACCAGCAGCACCACGCCGCCGCAGATCATTTCGCTGGCAAAGCCCATCGCACCGGGCGCGAGCGGCAGGCTGCGCTGGCTCAGCACGCTGCCCATCGACCAGCAGATGCAGGCAATCGAAATCGCCGCCAGCCCCGCGGGCGACGACTGGAAGCCGCTCCCCTGCGTGAGCATCAGCACGCCGATGAGCCCGAGCGCGATGCCCGCCGCTTCCATGCGAGTCGGCTTGATGCCCCAGATCAAATTGAGCAGCGCGATCAAGAGCGGCACCACCGCGATGAACGCCACCACCAGACCCGAGCCGATCGTCACCTCGGCATGCGCCGTGCCGCCCATGCCCCCGCCGAGCATCAACGCGCCGACCACCAGCGCATTGCGCCACTGCAGCCGCGAAGGCCACGCGGCACCGCGCCAGCGCATCCACACCGCGAGCAACACGCCCGCAAAAAGAAAGCGCGATCCCATCTGCAGGAACGGCGGAAAGCTGATCAGCGCGTACTTGATCGCCAGGTAGGTCGAGCCCCAGACCACCCAGGTGGCGGCAAGGCAGAGCCACAGCAGAGGCGGAAGCGCGCCATGGTTGGCGCTGGGCGCGGCTGGGGCTGAAGAAGAAAGGGTCGGCATGTCGAGGAGCCTCTTGTTTTATTGGTGCTGAAGCGCCGCCCATGGTATGAAAGCCGCCTCCCGTGAACCATGGAAATTCCACGGTTCTATGGCTCCATTACCGTCGATTTAAAGGAGTTCCATGGACTTCACCTTGAACCCAGCTTTGGACGCCCACGACACCCGCATCCTTGCCGAATTGCAGAGCGATGCGCGGCTCACCATGGCCGAGCTCGGCCGCCGCGTGCACCTGAGCCAGCCGGCCGTGACCGAGCGCGTGAAGAAGCTGGAGGCCGCGGGGGTCATCAGCGGCTATCGCGCCACCGTCAACCTCGGCAAGCTGGGCTATGGCATCCGCGCGATCATCCGCGTCGGCCGCGCCGACTACGACCTTGTCGTGAAGCTCGTGCAGGACACGCCCGAATGCGTGAACGCCTACAACGTGACCGGCGAGGACAGCTGGATCCTCGAGATCGCGGTGATCGACGTGAGCCACCTCGACGCGGTGGTCACCAAGTTCTGCATCCTCACCGAGACGGCAACATCGATCATCCTGAACCCGGCGCGCGAGCACCAGCCGATGCTGCCGCCACACCGCTCCGACGTGCGGCCGCCGATCAAGAAGGTTCTGAACGCCTGATAGCCCCAAAACCCGTCGGGCTGAGCCTGTCGAAGTCCTCAAACCCGTTCGGGCTGAGCCTGTCGAAGTCCTCAAACCCGTTCGGGCTGAGCTTTCGAAGTCCTCAAACCCGTTCGGGCTGAGCCTGTCGAAGTCCTCAAACCCGTTCGGGCTGAGCCTGTCGAAGCCTTGCTCGGGGCTTCGACAAGCTCAGCCCGAACGGTGGTTGGCGAATCAGGATCAGCGATTCGCGAGCGCGTTGAAGGCCCTCACCACCTCGGGCGGCGCCTGCACCATTTCGATCAGCACGCCCTCGCCCGCAATCGGAAACTCCTCGTTCGCCTTCGGGTGCAGGAAGCAGATGTCGAACCCCGCAGCACCTTGACGGATGCCACCGGGCGCAAAGCGCACGCCCTGTGCCGTGAGCCATTCGACGGCCTTGGGCAGGTCGTCGATCCACAGCCCCACATGGTTGAGCGGCGTCGCGTGCACCGCGGGCTTCTTGTCCGGGTCCAGCGGCTGCATCAGGTCGACCTCGACCTTGAACGGCCCGCTGCCCATCGAACAGATGTCCTCGTCGACGTTCTCGCGTTCGCTCTTGAAGGTGCCGGTAACCTCGAGCCCCAGCATGTCGACCCACAGCTTCTGCAGGCGCATCTTGTCGAGCCCGCCGATGGCGATCTGCTGAATGCCCAGCACCTTGAAGGGGCGCGCCGTGGTCGTCATGCGCAGACCTCCACCGTTTCAGTGGTCGTCGTGCGGCGCGACTGCAAGCCGAGCTTGCGCAGCAACTGCACGTCCGCGTCCACATCGGGGTTGCCCGTGACCAGCAGCTTGTCGCCATAGAAGATCGAATTCGCACCGGCCATGAAGCACAGCGCCTGCACGGCATCGCCCATCTGCTGGCGTCCGGCCGACAGCCGCACGCGCGCGGTCGGCATCGTGATGCGCGCGACCGCGATCATGCGCACGAAGTCGAAGGGATCGACCGGTTCCGAATCGGCCAGCGGCGTGCCCGGCACTCGCACCAGGCTGTTGATCGGCACAGATTCCGGGTACGGGTTCAGGTTGGCCAGTTGCGCGATCAGCCCCGCGCGATGCACCGGCTGCTCGCCCATGCCGACGATGCCGCCGCAGCACACGCTGATGCCGGCACTGCGCACATGCGCGAGCGTGTCGAGCCGGTCCTGGTACGTGCGCGTGTCGACGATGTCCGTGTAGTACTCGGGCGCGGTGTCGAGGTTGTGGTTGTAGTAATCGAGCCCCGCGGCCTTGAGCTGGTGTGCATGGTGCGGCTCCAGCATGCCGAGCGTGGCGCAGGTCTGCATGCCCAGGCCCTTCACCGCCTCGACCAGCACAGCGACCTTCTCCACGTCGCGGTCCTTGGGCGCGCGCCATGCGGCGCCCATGCAGAAGCGCGTGGCGCCCGCGTCCTTGGCAGCCTGCGCGGCGCGCACGACCTCATCGACCTCCATGAGCTTCTGCGCCTTCACGGCTGTGTCGAACTCGGCCGACTGCGGGCAATAGCCGCAGTTCTCGGGGCAGCCGCCGGTCTTGACCGAGAGCAGCGTCGCGAGCTCGATGTCGCCTTCAGGGAAATGCTGGCGGTGCACCGTCTGCGCCTCGAACAGCAGGTCCATCAGCGGCTTGTCGAGCAGCGCCTGGATCGCCTCGACAGACCACGGGCCTTGCGGCGTCACCGGCTTCGCGGGCCGGTGCAGCGTGATCGTCTGTTGCAGGTCGTTGGCACCCATCAATTGAACTCCAGAATGATTTGGTCGACGGCGAGCGATTCGCCCTTGCCCGCCGAGATTTTTCCGACCACGCCGTCCTGCGTGGCGAACAGCACGTTTTCCATCTTCATCGCCTCGATGACAGCCAGCTTCTCGCCGGCGCGCACCTGCTGCCCCGGCTCCACCGACACCTCGACCAGGAGGCCCGGCATCGGCGACATCAGGAACTTGCTCAGGTCCGGCGGCGCCTTGTAGGGCATCAGCTCCAGCAGGCGCGCGCCCAGCGGCGACAGCACCATGGCCTCGATCTGCGTGCCGTCGTGCGACACGCGCAGCGCCAGAGGGTTCTTGCCCGCGCCGCGCTCGACCTGCGCGGTGAAGGGCTTGTCGTTGACCATGCCCTGCACGCGGATCGCGCCGAGCGCGGAACCGCTGTCGATCTTGTAGTTCTTGCCGCCGACGGCAATGGCGCTCGCGCCGGTCTTGCCGTGGAAGTCGGTCACCGACACCGGGTGATGCACATGCTTGCCCTCGGGCCCGAGCTCCACCACCACGAACTGCTCACCTACCTTCACACCGTGGCCTTCGAGCTGTCCGCTGATGCCCGAGGCTCGCGCGCGATAGCGGCGGTGCACATAGGCCGCGAGCGCAACGAGGAACGACGGATCGGCGTGCGGCACGTCTTCCGCATGGAAGCCCTTGCCGTAGTGCTCGGCGATGAAGCCGGTGTTGAAGTCGCCCGCCACGAACTTCGGATGCGCAAGCAGCGCCGCCTGGAACGGGATGTTGCTGCTGATGCCGCGGATCACGAAGCCGTTGAGCGCTTCGCGCATGCGGGCAATCGCGTGCTGGCGATCCTTGCCGTGCACGATGAGCTTGGCGATCATCGAGTCGTAGTACATCGGGATCTCGCCGCCGTCGTACACGCCGGTGTCCACGCGCACGCCGTTCAGGTGCTCGGTGTCGCTCGCGAACATGGTCTCGGCGGGCGGCTGGAACTTCACGAGCCGGCCGGTCGAAGGCAGGAAGCTGCGGAACGGGTCTTCGGCGTTGATGCGGCACTCGATGGCCCAGCCGTCGCGCTTGACCTCTTCTTGCGTGAGCGGCAGCTTCTCGCCGGCCGCGACGCGGATCATCAGTTCGACGAGGTCCAGCCCCGTGATGCACTCCGTCACCGGATGCTCCACCTGCAGCCGCGTGTTCATCTCGAGGAAATAGAAGCTCTGGTCCTTGCCGACCACGAACTCCACCGTGCCCGCGCTCTGGTAGTTCACGGCCTTGGCCAATTGCACCGCCTGCGCGCCCATCGCCTTGCGCGTGGCATCGGTGATGAAGGGCGAAGGCGCCTCTTCGATCACCTTCTGGTGGCGCCGCTGGATCGAGCACTCGCGCTCGTTCAGGTAGATCACATTGCCATGCGAATCGCCCAGCACCTGGATCTCGATGTGGCGCGGCTCCTCGACGAACTTCTCGATGAACACGCGGTCGTCGCCGAAGCTGTTGCGCGCCTCGTTGCGGCACGAGGTGAAGCCCTCGAAGGCCTCCTTGTCGTTGAAGGCCACACGCAGGCCCTTGCCGCCGCCGCCGGCCGAGGCCTTGATCATCACGGGATATCCGATGTCCTTGGCGATTTCGACAGCGCGCTCGGCTGTCTCGATGGCGTCGTTCCAGCCGGGAATCGTGTTGACCTTGGCTTCGTTCGCGAGCTTCTTCGAGGCGATCTTGTCGCCCATCGCAGCGATCGAATAGTGCTTCGGTCCGATGAAGGCGATGCCCTCTTCCTCGACCTTGCGCGCGAAGGCTTCGTTCTCCGAGAGGAAGCCGTAGCCCGGGTGCACCGCCTCGGCGCCCGTCTGCTTGCAGGCCGCGATGATGCGGTCGGCCTGCAGATAACTCTCGCGGCTGGGCGCGGCACCGATGTGCACGGCTTCGTCGGCCAGCTCGACGTGGCGGGCCTCCTTGTCGGCGTCGGAGTAGACGGCGACGGTGAGGATGCCCATCTTCTTCGCGGTCTGGATGACGCGGCAAGCGATCTCACCGCGGTTGGCTATCAGGATCTTCTTGAACATGTTCTTCTTCTCCGTGCCGTTCACAGCGGAATGTTCCCGTGCTTGCGCCACGGGTTCTCGAGCTTCTTCTCGCGCAGCATCACGAGCGAGCGGCAGATGCGCTTGCGCGTCTCGTGCGGCAGGATCACATCGTCGATGTAGCCGCGTGCACCGGCCACATACGGGTTCGCAAAGCGTGCCTTGTATTCGGCTTCGCGTGCAGCGAGTTTCTCGGGGTCGTTCTTGTCTTCGCGGAAGATGATTTCCACCGCGCCCTTGGCGCCCATCACCGCGATCTCGGCGCGCGGCCAGGCGAGGTTGACGTCGCCGCGCAGGTGCTTGGAAGCCATCACGTCGTACGCACCGCCGTAGGCCTTGCGCGTGATGACGGTGATCTTCGGCACCGTGCACTCCGCATAGGCGTAGAGCAGCTTGGCGCCGTGCTTGATGATGCCGCCGTACTCCTGCCCGGTGCCGGGCATGAAACCGGGCACATCGACGAAGGTGACGACCGGAATGTTGAACGCATCGCAGAACCGCACGAAGCGCGCGGCCTTGATGCTGCTCTTGATGTCCAGGCAGCCCGCCAGCACCAGCGGCTGGTTCGCCACGATGCCGACCGTCTGGCCTTCCATGCGCGCGAAGCCGATCACGATGTTCTTCGCGTAGTCGGGCTGCAGCTCGAAGAAGTCGCCGTCATCCACCACCTTGAGGATCAGTTCCTTGATGTCGTAGGGCTTGTTCGGGTTGTCGGGCACCAGCGTGTCCAGCGAGTAGTCGGGCCGGTCGGCCGGGTCGCCCTGGCCGTTGTTGCCCAGGCGCACCGGCGGCTTCTCGCGGTTGTTGAGCGGCAGGTAGTTGTACAGGCGCCGCAGCATCATCAGCGCCTCGACGTCGTTCTCGAACGCCATATCCGCCACGCCGCTGCGGGTGGTGTGGGTGACGGCGCCGCCGAGTTCCTCGGCCGTCACGGTTTCGTGCGTCACGGTCTTCACGACCTCGGGGCCGGTGACGAACATGTAGCTGGAGTCCTTCACCATGAAGATGAAGTCGGTCATGGCCGGCGAATACACCGCGCCGCCTGCGCACGGGCCCATGATCATGCTGATCTGCGGCACCACGCCCGAGGCCATCACGTTGCGCTGGAACACGTCGGCATAGCCGCCGAGCGAGGCCACGCCCTCCTGGATGCGCGCGCCGCCCGAATCGTTCAGGCCGATGACCGGTGCGCCGACTTTCATCGCCTGGTCCATCACCTTGCAGATCTTTTCGGCATGCGCTTCGCTGAGCGCGCCGCCGAAGACGGTGAAGTCCTGGCTGTACACGAACACCAGGCGCCCGTTGATCATTCCGTAGCCGGTGACCACGCCATCGCCCGGGATCTTCTGCTCGGCCATGCCGAAATCGACCGATCGGTGCTCGACGAACATGTCCCACTCTTCGAAGGTGTTGTCGTCGAGCAGCAGCTCGATGCGCTCGCGCGCGGTGAGCTTGCCCTTGGCGTGCTGCGCGTCGATGCGCTTTTGCCCGCCGCCCAGACGCGCCTGGGCGCGGCGCTTTTCGAGTTGTTCGATCAGTTCTTGCATGGTGTGCTTCCGAAGCTGTGGTCTTGAATGAGATGGCTCATGGCCTGGCCGTGATGGCCGCTGCGGCGAGCAGGCTGCGCGCCGCGGTCGATGCGGGCAGCGCGCCCTGCGCCACCTGCTGGGTGAGTTGCGGCAGCAGTTCGCGCACCTGCGGGTGCTGCCTGAAGGCTTGCTTCAGCCCCGCGTCGATGCGTTCCCACATCCATGCGGTGGCCTGCTTTTCGCGGCGCTTGGCGAGCTTGCCGTTGGCGGTCTGCAGTTGCCTGAATTCGGTGACGGCATCCCAGAACGCATCGACGCCCGTGCCCGCCAGCGCGCTGAGCTGCAGCACCCTGGGCAGCCAGAAGCGCACCTCGGCACCGCTGTGCGCGTCGTGCACCGCATGCGCGTGGTCGGGGTTGCCCTGGTGGCCGAAGAGGCGCAGCGCCGAAGTGATCTGCGCCTGCGCGCGCGTGGCGGCATCCTTGTCGATGTCGGCCTTGTTGATGACGACGAGGTCCGCGAGCTCCATCACGCCCTTCTTGATCGCCTGCAGGTCGTCGCCGGCGTTGGGGAGCTGCATCAGCACGAACATGTCGGTCATGCCGGACACGGCGGTTTCGCTCTGGCCGACGCCCACGGTCTCGACGATCACGACGTCGTAGCCGGCGGCCTCGCACACCAGCATCGCCTCGCGCGTCTTCTCGGCCACGCCGCCGAGCGTGCCGCTCGACGGGCTCGGGCGGATGTAGGCGCGCTCGTGCACCGAGAGCCGCTCCATGCGCGTCTTGTCGCCGAGGATGGAGCCGCCCGAAACCGTGGACGAGGGGTCGATAGTGAGCACCGCGACGCGATGGCCCTTGTCGATCAGCAGCAGGCCGAGCGTTTCGATGAAGGTCGACTTGCCGACACCTGGCACGCCCGAGATTCCGAGGCGAAAGGAATTGCCGGTGCGCGGCAGCAGCGCTGTGAGCAGCTCGTCGGCTTGCGCGCGATGGTCGGTGCGGGTCGATTCGAGCAGCGTGATCGCCTTGGCGATCGCACGGCGCTGCATGGACGCAGCGCCGGAAACAATGCCGTCCAATAAAGCGGAAGGAGCCAAGGATCGGGACGAAACGGTATTCATATCCTCCCCCACCAACCGTTCGGGCTGAGCTTGTCGAAGCCGGGGCTGTGTGGTGGATAGCCCCTCGACAGGCTCAGGGCGAACGGTTGCGGCGGGGCTAACAGTTGTAGTTGTATTGGGATGATCGACGGTTTCGGTGCGAACAAGGGCTCCGCGACTATCCCCCGCCCGTTCGGGCTGAGCTTGTCGAAGCTGTCCCCGCGCGCCGCTGGACTTCGCCAGTTCCTTGATGCGGTCCCATTCGCCCCGAATCAAGGCCTCCTTCTTCGCCCGTGACCACCCCTTGATCTGTTGCTCGAAGGCTATTGCCTCTTCACGCGCTTCGAACTCACCCTGCCATACGAGTTCGAGCGGCTTGCGCATTGCGGTGTATCCATCATTTCCATCGACGTGCTGACGCAGCCGAATATCTATGTCGTCGGTATGGCCCGCGTAGTACGAGCCATCCGAACAGCGCAACAGGTAGACGAAAAAGGGTTTCACAAGGATGGTGGAAGGCTTCGACAAGCTCAGCCCGAACGGGTGGTTGCATGTGAACGGACATCTGAAGGGGTTGTGGCGCCCTGGACGCGCCAGCGGTAATGCAGGTCGACGCCCTCCTCGCCTTCGAGCACGAAGCCGTGGCGCAGGTAGAAGCGGTTGGCATCGCTCTGCACGAGCGCGGTGAGCTTGATGTCGAGGTTCTTCTCTCTTGCCTCGGCTTTGGCCCAGCGCATCACCCATTCGCCGATGCCGCGGCCCTGGAAGCCGGTGCGCAGGTACAGGTGATCCAGGCGCAGCGCATCGGCGCCCTCGGGCTTGAGCGTGACGAAGCCCACGCGCTGGTCGCCGTCGAGCACGATGTGATGCATGAACGGCACCACGAAACCAGCGCTCAGCCGTTCGCGCGAACGCGTGAGGTCGAAGCGCCCGACACGCTCCAGGCTCGGGCGCATCGCATCGATGCGCACGGCCAGCATGTCTTCGAAATCGCTGGAATCCACGGGCTGCAGCGACAGCCGCGACAGGAGATCGCCCACGTCTGGCGTCCCGCTCAGGCCGCGACCGCCGCGCGGATCTGCTCCAGCACGTCCTTCGCGCTGGCCGGGATCGGGGTGCCCGGTCCGTAGATGCCCTTGACGCCGGCTTCGTAGAGAAAGTCGTAGTCCTGCCGCGGAATCACGCCGCCGACGAACACGATGATGTCGTCCGCGCCCTGCTTCTTGAGCTCATTGATGATGGCGGGCACGAGGGTCTTGTGACCGGCTGCGAGGGTGCTCACGCCGACGGCATGCACGTCGTTCTCGATGGCTTGCCGCGCGCACTCTTCGGGTGTCTGGAACAGCGGCCCCATGTCCACGTCGAAGCCCAGGTCGGCGAAGGCCGTGGCCACCACCTTGGCGCCGCGGTCGTGTCCGTCCTGCCCCAGCTTGGAGATCATCACGCGCGGACGGCGCCCCTGCGCTTCGGCGAAGGCGTTGATTTCGGTCTTGAGGTTTTCCCAGCCTTCGGCCGAGTCATAGGCAGCTGCGTACACACCGGTCACCTTTTGCGTGTCGGCCCGATGGCGGCCGAATGATTTTTCGAGCGCGTCCGAAATCTCGCCCACCGTGGCGCGCAGGCGCACCGCGTCGATGCTCAGCGCGAGCAGGTTGCCCGTGCCGTTCTCGGCCGCTTCGGTCAGCGCATCGAGCGCGGCCTGCACCTTGGCGGTGTCGCGCGAGGCGCGTATCTTCTGCAGCCGCGCCACCTGCTGATCGCGCACCATCACGTTGTCGATCGAGAGGCTGTCGATCGCATCCTCGTTCTTGAGCTTGTACTTGTTGACGCCCACGATCACGTCCTTGCCCGAGTCGATGCGCGCCTGCTTTTCTGCGGCGGCCGCCTCGATCTTGAGCTTGGCCCAGCCGCTGTCGACCGCCTTGGTCATGCCGCCCATCGCCTCGACCTCTTCGATGATGGCCCAGGCCGCATCGGCCATGTCCTGCGTGAGCTTCTCCATCATGTAGCTGCCGGCCCAGGGGTCGACCACGTTCGTGATGTGCGTCTCTTCCTGGATGATGAGCTGCGTGTTGCGCGCGATGCGCGAGCTGAACTCGGTGGGCAGCGCAATCGCTTCGTCCAGCGCGTTGGTGTGCAGGCTCTGCGTGCCGCCGAACACAGCGGCCATCGCCTCGATGGTGGTGCGCACGATGTTGTTGTACGGGTCCTGCTCGGTGAGCGACCAGCCCGAGGTCTGGCAGTGCGTGCGCAGCATCAGGCTCTTGGGGTTCTTTGGCTCGAACTCCTTCATGATGCGGCACCACAAAAGGCGCGCGGCGCGCATCTTGGCCACTTCGAGATAGAAGTTCATGCCGATGGCCCAGAAGAAGCTCAGGCGCCCGGCGAAGCCGTCGACATCGAGGCCCTTGGCCAGCGCGGTCTTCACGTATTCCTTGCCGTCGGCCAGCGTGAATGCGAGTTCGAGCGCCTGGTTCGCACCGGCTTCCTGCATGTGATAGCCGCTGATGCTGATCGAGTTGAACTTGGGCATGTTCTCTGCCGTGTACTCGATGATGTCGCCGATGATCCGCATGCTCGGCGCCGGCGGAAAGATGTAGGTGTTGCGGACCATGAACTCCTTGAGGATGTCGTTCTGGATGGTTCCGCTCAGCTGGTCCTGCGCCACGCCCTGCTCTTCGGCCGCGACCACGTAGCCCGCGAGCACCGGCAGCACGGCGCCGTTCATCGTCATCGACACGGAGACCTTGTCCAGCGGGATCTGGTCGAACAGGATCTTCATGTCCTCCACCGAATCGATCGCCACGCCGGCCTTGCCGACGTCGCCGGTCACGCGCGGATGGTCGCTGTCGTAGCCGCGGTGGGTGGCCAGGTCGAAGGCCACGCTCACG
Source organism: Variovorax paradoxus EPS (assembly GCF_000184745.1). Taxonomy (NCBI): domain Bacteria; kingdom Pseudomonadati; phylum Pseudomonadota; class Betaproteobacteria; order Burkholderiales; family Comamonadaceae; genus Variovorax; species Variovorax paradoxus. The sequence continues at coordinate 4,062,838 of NC_014931.1, forward strand.
CCCTGGCCGCCCGCAGCCAAAGCCTTGCGATAGAACGCGTTCGATTCCTCGGCGGTCGAGAAGCCGGCGTACTGGCGGATGGTCCAGGGGCGCACCGCGTACATGGTGGCCTGCGGGCCGCGCAGGTACGGCTCGAAGCCGGGCAGCGTGTCGGTGTACTTCAGGCCCTGCAGGTCGGCCGCGGTGTAGAGCGGCTTGACGGTGATGCCGTCGGGCGTGATCCAGTTCAGCGCATTCACGTCGCCGCCCGGTGCGGACTTGGCAGCGGACTTGGCCCAGGCACCGAGGTCGGCGGGCTTGAAGGTGGGTTCGGGTGTGCTGCTCATGAGGGGGACGCCGCTTTGCAGTTGTCTTGCAGGGGATTACGGAGGGATTCGCAAATTCGCTTGCAGGGATTTGCAAGCCGGCCGCGAGTCTAACCGATCCGTAATTATTAATTCAAACCCAATTTTTGCGGTACATTCCTGCCCATGTCCGCTGTCACCCTCACCCCGCGAGCCCTCTACGAAGAGGTGGCCGAGCTGCTGCGCCAGCGGATTTTCCGCCGCGAGCTGGAGCCCGGCAGCTGGATCGACGAACTCAAGCTGGCCGAGGAATACGGCATCAGCCGCACCCCGCTGCGGGAAGCCCTGAAGGTGCTTGCCGCCGAAGGGCTGGTGACGATGAAGGTGCGCCGCGGCGCCTACGTGACCGAGGTGTCCGAGCAGGACCTGGCGGACGTCTATCACCTGCTCTCGCTGCTGGAGAGCGATGCGGCCGGCGTGGTCGCCGAGCGCGCCACCGATGCCGAGCGCGCCGAGCTGAAGAAGCTGCACGCCGAGCTCGAAGCCGCCGCCGCGCCGGGCAAGGAAGACCGGGAGCATTTCTTCGCGGTGAACGAGCGCTTCCACATGCAGTTGCTGGCCATCGCCAACAACAAGTGGCGCGACCAGATGGTGGCGGACCTGCGCAAGGTGATGAAGCTCAACCGGCACAACTCGCTGCTGAAGGCCGGGCGCATTGCCGAGTCGTTGGCGGAGCACCGGTCGGTGATGGCCGCCATCGAGGCACGCGACGCCGCGGCGGCCATGGCCCGCATGCGCGAGCACTTCACGAGCGGCCTCGAAGCGGCCGCATAGGCTCACCCCCAGGCTTCGCGCACTTCGTGTCGCTTCGCCTTCCCCCTTCCGGGGGCGATACCTGCGGCCCGGCAAAGCCGGTTCCGCGGTATCCCGCGAAAAGGCACGCCTTGTTTGCGTTCAGTCGCGGATGGCTGTGCCGGCTTCGGCCGCGATCCGCCGGGCCGCTTCCAGCAGCCGGGGCGCCACGCGCTCCAGCATGACGTCCTTGGGCAGCAGGTAGGCGGGGCCGCCGCAGCTCAGCCCGTAGCGTTCGCCGCGCGGCCCCTGCAGCGCAAAGCCGAGGGCGTGGATGTGGGGATGCCACTCGCCGAACGAGCTGCAGTAGCCCAGGCGCTCGTATTCCTCGATGCCCGCCATCAGCCGCGGCGCCACGGAAAACCAGTTCTCGCCCGTCTCGATGCGGATCTGCTCCAGCAGCGCGTCGCGCTCGGCCTGCGGCAGTGCCGCCAGGTAGGCCCGGCCCGCAGCCGAAGTGGTGATCGACAGGCGCGAGCCGACCTCGATGCGCGAACTGATGAGGGCGGAACGCGGCCGCAGCGAATCGATGACGAGCAGGTCGAGATCGTCGCGCACGCCCATGTGGATGCTGGCGCCCGCGAATTCGGACAGCTCCGTCAGGTGCGGCCGCGCCACCGTTCGCAGGTCGAAATGCAGCAGATAGCGGCTGCTCATGTCGAGCAGCGCCGGCCCGAGGCTGAAACGCTCGCTGTCGCGCGACTGGCGCAGGTAGCCGGCGCCTACCAGCGTCGCGGTCAGCCGCGAGACGGTGGCCTTGGGAATGCCCGTCGTGTCGGCCAGATCCCGGTTGCCCATCGGGGCGGCAGCCATCCCGATGGTCTTGAGCAGTGACAAGCCGCGTGCGAGCGCGCTCACTTCCTCTTTGCTGCCAACAGCTTCACTCATGAAGAACCTTTTTTGTTTCCCTGACCTCTTTATTCTTGAGCAAAAACAGGTGCACAAGCCACACTTGTTGTTGCATTGTTTCGGAACCATGTTCCGTTAAAAGACGATGAAATGCCCCGATACAGGGGCTAAAAAGGGCGTTTTCGGGCAAACAAAGACACGAAATCTCCGAGTTGGAGAAGGCCCGAGTGAGCGGTGGAAGCAGAAAGCCGGCCTCGGCGGCCGGCCCGGTCAGGCGGCCTGCGCGACCGGCTCGTGCGCCAGCGCCATCACCTCGTGCGGCGGACGCGTCTTCATCCGATGGTCGCTCCAGACCTGCCGCCAGCGGCGCGCACCGGGCAGGCCGTTGCGCAGGCCCAGCATGTGGCGCGCGATCGACGACCACTGCGTGCCGTGCTCGGCCGCCTCGCGAACCATGTAGTCGCACATCAGCGACTCCACCTCTTCGCGCGTCAGCGGCTGCGGCGCGGCGCCGAAGAATTCGGCGTCCCACTCGGCCAGCCACCAGGGGTTGTGATACGCCTCCCGCCCGACCATCACGCCATCGAGCAACCGCAGGTGTTCATGCACTTGTTCGTTGACGGAAATGCCGCCGTTGATGGAGAACTTCAGGCCTGGAAAGTCGTGCTTCAGCCGATGCACCAGCGCATAGCGCAGCGGCGGAATTTCGCGGTTCTGCTTCGGGCTCAGGCCCTGCAGCCACGCGTTGCGCGCATGGACGATGAAGGTATCGCACCCCGCCTCGCTCACTTGGCCGACGAAGTCGCGCACGAACTCGTAGCGCTCGATCTTGTCGATGCCGATGCGGTGCTTGACCGTGACGGGCACGCTCACCACATCGACCATCGCCTTCACGCAATCGGCCACCAACTGCGGCTCGTTCATGAGGCAGGCGCCGAACGCGCCGCGCTGCACGCGCTCGCTCGGGCAGCCACAGTTGAGGTTGATCTCGTCGTAGCCCCATTCCTCGCCGAGCTTGGCGCAGTGCGCGAGGTCGGCCGGCTCGCTGCCGCCGAGTTGCAGCGCCACGGGATGTTCTTCAGCGTTGAAGCGCAGGTGCCGGGGCACGTCGCCATGCACCAGCGCGCCTGTCGTCACCATCTCGGTGTAGAGCAGCGCGTGGCGGGACATCAGGCGGTGGAAGTACCGGCAATGACGGTCCGTCCAATCCATCATCGGGGCAACGGAGATGACCTTCTCTTCCAAAACGCGTGATCCTGTGGTGTCGACATCGGCCCGGACATCGGGCAGAGAAGGCGGCGATTTTCTCACGCGGCCAGCGCGAGCGCCTCGGTCAACTGCTCGACCGTATAGGGCTTGCGCAGCCAGGCGGTCCCCGGCAGCGGCTTCGCCGGTTGCGCCTGCCCGGTCACGAAGATCACGGGCACGCGGTAGTCGCGCAGCAGCCGCTCGGCCAGGTCGTGCCCCGACAGTGCGGGCAGGCCGATATCGACCATCACCACATCGAAGGCGCCCTCGAAGAAGCGCGAGATCGCGGCCTCGGCGCTTTTGACGCCCGTGGCCCAGTGCCCCAGGGCCTCGAGCAGTTTCAGGGTGGCAGCGAGCGTGTCCGCGTCGTCCTCCACGAGCAGTACACGAAGCTTGGGTGGCGGGGCATTTGTCATTGCGTGACATTTTTCCAGACAACAAGGCCTGCTGCAGCCACCTGGGCCCACCACCCTACAGGGATGTACGACAGATGGCGGCGTTGTCTTACTCGGCGCCGGGAGTCCGTCCCGACAATGACGTCCTCGGCCGAGACAAGCCGATGGACCGCACCTCGCTTTCGTACACAACAATGACCCGCATCTATCTCATAGAAGACAACCCTCTGATCGCGACGACGCTGACCGACGGGCTGCAAGCATTTTCCGAATGCGATGTCATCGGCACCGCAACCACTTCCGATGAAGCCATCGACTGGCTCAAGGCCAACCCCGGCGAATGGGATGCGGCGGTGATCGATGTATTCCTCGCCAAGGGCAACGGCCTGACCGTGGCGCAATACCTGAAAGACAACAAGCTGCCCGAGCAACGTACCGTGGTGCTCATGAACTATGCGACCTCGGAAGTGCGCGAAGGCGCGCTGTCGGCGGGCGTCGACGCTGTGTTCGACAAGTCGCTGCAACTGGAGGCCTTCTACGACTTCTGCGCGAAGCTGAACATCACGCCCCGGCGCTGACACAATCGGCCGCGTGCCGATCTTCAAACACTGCCTGCCCCTTGCAAACACCCTTGCAATCACTCTTGCACTGACGCTCACGCCGGCCTTCGCGCACGCGGCCGACCCGCTTCTCCTCGTCACTTCTCCTTCTGCCCTGCAAGCCGCCGAAAAATCGGGCGCCAGCTTCGCCCACTGGATCGGCGATGCGCCCGCGTCGCCCGAAGGCATCGCCACCAACCAGGCCTTGATGCGCTCTGCGGCCTGGCAATCCATCGCCACGACGCTCGGCGAAAGCCTCGCGCGCATCCAGCGCACGGACAAGCAGGCCGGCGTCGGCATCTCGCGCTATCCGCACCGGCTGTTCGATGTGCGCTGGCTCGCGAGCCCCGATGCTTTTTTCGAACTGGTCGGCGTGGCCAACCGCATGGACCGCCGGCCGTTCCAGAACGGCGCATGCGGCGAGACGCGGCTCGTGTACCGGCTCGCCTATCGCACCGCAGCCATGCAGTCGCGCCTGCCGATGACCATCAATTTGGAACTGCGCGGCGATGCACCGGATGCGAACGGAAGCTGCGCCAGCGCCGCGCGGCTTTGGCAACCGCCGCAGGCTTCGATGAAGGACGAGGCGCTCGGCCGCTGGCTGGTGTCGACAGAAGGTCCGCTCGCACCGCAGCGCCTCGCACCCGCGCGCATCGCGCAGGTCACCACCAACCTGCAGAGCGTGCGCTGGCCTTCCGCGGTGCGGCCCGATCTCGGCGGCCATGCCGAGTACATGCTGCGGGCCTTCCGATGGAACGCCGGCACGAAGCGCTTCGATGTGGCCCCGCTCGAGAACACGCCCGATGTCGCGCGCCTGAAGGCCAACGCGCCGCTGCGCAAGGAACTTCAGCAGTGGCTGCAGCAGCCCGCCAACCTGCGCGCGCTGGACGAAGCCTCGGTGCAGATTCCTGAAAAATTCCTCGCGACGGAATCAATCTCCGTTGCGCCGCGCGGCCTTGCGCGCCTTGCGAACCGGCCGTTCGCGCAGGTCTTCTCACCCGGCGAGTGGCAGGCCGTGCCCGGCAGCCGCACGCTGCAATCGCCGCAGGCCGTGCTGCGCCGGCTCGACGATCTGAGCTGCGCGGGTTGCCACCAGAGCCGCGCGGTCGCGGGCTTTCATCTGCTGGGCATCGACCGGCGCGGCGCATCGCGCACCTTCACGACCGGCAACGCGCTCGCCTTGCCGCACTCGCCGCATCTGCAGGACGAACTGGCGCGCCGCGGCACGTATGTGCGCGCCGCGCTGTCGACGCCGCAGCCCGATCCGTTCCGGCCGCTCGCCGAGCCGGACGTTCCAAACCCCGCACCCGAGAAAGCCACCGTCGGCGCAAGCTGCGAACCCACGCGCATCACGCAGTCCGCCAACCCGTGGCTGGACCGCGCCGAAAAGCTGCCGCGCGTCGCGTGCGAAGGCGTGTTCTCCGTGTGCGAGAAAACCTCGGTCGGCTTCCCCGGCGGCATGTGTTCGGGGCCGTGCGATCCGCTCGACAAGAACGGCACCTGCGGCGGCATCGCCATCCTCAGCGACTTCAACCAGTGCCTTGCCGCGAGCAAGCCCTTCGGTGAATGCCTCGCCAAACACACGCGCCCCGGCAACCTGCGCAGTTGCTCGGTGCAGCAGCCCTGCCGCGACGACTACATCTGCGCACAGGCCGAGGGCCAGCCCGAGGGGCGCGGTGCGTGCATTCCGCCTTACTTCCTTTTTCAGATGCGGGTGGACGGCCACTCCTGAGATCGCTCATTCGTTCGATATTGGCCGCATCAGGTTTCGGAGATTGCTTATCGCAGCGGCTTTAGCGATGCGAGCCACTTCAGCCACTGTTTCAGGAACCAGCTTGGAAAACCGCCGGGTGGCTATCGGAAAGCGCTGGATTGAGGCTTAGCTCGTTCGAGTGAGGTGTGGTCAACGCATGTACGGAGCCAATCCTTTCCACTCAAGTCATCGGATAGCGCAAAGTGATTGGCTGCCTAAGCCCACGATCGGCAAAAGCCGACACATAGAAAGCACTCACTCGATCAACCAACTCGTCGCGGTGGAGCGGCGTCAAGCCAGGAAAAGGCATCGTCATCAAGCTCGTTTGAAGCAACGGATGGTCGGCATTCAAGTTCATCGAGCCGCCGGTCGCCTGCTCGTAAGCAAGTTTCAGCGTGAACAGTTCGAGGGGAAAAGATTGCGACCACCCCCCGAGATCCAGGATAGATGCGTACTGCGATGGCCTGCGCCGGTTGACAGCGTCGATTCCGTCATACCCCAGGCACTGCGCAACCCGGTAATCGCAATAGTCCACCAGTGCTGCTGCGAAGCTTGCCGGATTGTGTGCAGTGGTCAACAACGGGCCATACGCTTTCCAAGCGGAGACATCTTTGGAATCCGGCCAGCGACGAGTTGCAAGAGTGACCTGAAGCATCTCAGTGAATTCCCGGCCAGGGGTGTCAGCTTTGTAGTCGTAAGCGTTCTTGATCACACCGCCACTGAGAAAAAGATTGCACAAGTGCAGTGCGATCCAATTGGAGAACTCTGCTTCACCGCACGCTGCCGCCAAGCCCTGCCAGTTCAGCATTTCATAAAAGGCGTCGTCTGGCACCACGTCGCTCCAGTTCCCGGTCGATCGCTCGGCAAGGTCAAGCTCGACATGCCAGTAGAACAATGCAAAGGCTCGTCGAAGCAGAACATCCGCCTCGGAGGTGGCGTTCCAGCGCGCAACGATGGCAGTGCACGCCGCGTCTAATGCAATTGAGCGCGAGTACCCGATCGCTGGGCTAATTCGCCCCTGTGCGAGGTTAGCGTCAAAGCTCAAGACTGAACCGAGTGAGTGTCTTTCTCTTTCGACAAGTCCTGCTTGCTTCCAGATTGCTTGTACCGATTCAGCACGGTTGCCTTTTTCGGGTTTGATCACACGGGCCATTTTTTTGCCTCCACACCGCTCATTTTGATTTTGGGATCAATGGCCACGTAGTCAACGAACTGCACGGTCCTTGGCACTGGGCACGCCTGATGCCCGCTCTTGTGATGCATGGGTTCTATGCCAGTGTCCAGTGGGCTTTACTGTTTCCTCCTTGGGCAAGTCCGAGGTCATCAAGACCAAGTTTGCCATCGGTTCTGCTGCATCGCCATGCTGGTAGGCCGCACCGGCCACCACTGCATCGTGGCCACAAAAAACATCGCTTGCCATTAGATCGCATGCGATCTAATATCCGGCCCATGCCTTCCAAGCACCTCCCCGCCCAACCCGCCGATGCCCCTGTGAGCGATCCGCTGGCATTGGACGAGCAGCTCTGCTTCGCCGTGTACTCCACGATGCTGAGCCTCAACAAGGTGTACCGCGGCCTGCTGCGCGACCTGGACCTGACCTACCTGCAGTACCTCGTCATGCTCGTGCTGTGGGAGAAAGATTCGGTCAACGTCTCCGAAATCTGCAAGCGCCTCGCGCTCGAAACCACCACCCTCACCCCCTTGCTCAAGCGCCTCGAGGCGCGCGGACTCATCCAGCGCGTGCGCTCGGCATCGGACGAGCGTCAGGTCATCGTGTCGCTCACCACAGAAGGCCGCGCGATGCACAAGGAGGCCCGCGCGTTGCCGGCCTGCGTGGCCGAAGCGATGGCGCTGGAGCCCCAGGACATCGGCAACCTGCGCGACCAGTTGCTCGCACTGCGTTCGAACCTCGACAGGAACGCGTGATGGCTCGCCGCATCCGCCTTCCTGTTTGCTCAAGCCATTTATATCGCATGCGATATTAATACATGCGATCTGAATTCAGGCCTTCGTCTATCTCCTCCCTCTCCACCACGTCATCGAAAGAACGCACCATGTCCGCCAACAGCCTGAACAATTCCACCGCCACCCGCCGCAGCCTGCTGCTCGGTGGCGCCTCCGTTGCAGCCGGCGCCCTCGTGGGCACCGGCTTCTCGTCCGCGGCATCCGCCGCTTCCACCGCCGCGCCGAAAGCCGGCGCGGTTCCCACCTCTTCACTCAAAGGAAAGCAGACCATGAGCAACATCATCACGACCAAGGACGGCACGCAGCTCTACTTCAAGGACTGGGGCCCCGCCACCGGCCAGCCCATCGTGTTCAGCCACGGCTGGCCGCTCAATTCCGACAGCTGGGAATCGCAGATGCTCTTCCTCGCCTCGCAGGGCTATCGCGCCGTCGCGCACGACCGCCGCGGCCACGGCCGCTCGAGCCAGCCCTGGAACGGCAACGACATGGACACCTACGCCGACGACCTCGCCACCGTCATCGAGACGCTGGACCTGAAGAACGCCGTGCTCGTCGGCTTCTCGACCGGCGGCGGCGAAGTGGCGCGCTACATCGGCCGCCACGGCACCAAGCGCGTCGCCAAGGCCGCGCTCATCTCGGCCGTGCCGCCGCAGATGCTCAAGACCGCCGCCAACCCCGGCGGCCTGCCCATCGAAGTGTTCGACGGCCTGCGCGCCGCGCAATTGGCCAACCGCTCGCAGTTCTACAAGGACGTGCCCTCGGGCCCCTTCTTCGGCTTCAACCGTCCGGGTGCGAAGGTGTCGCAAGGCCTCATCGATTCGTGGTGGGCGCAGGGCATGCTCGGCGGCCACAAGAACACCTACGACTCGATCAAGGCGTTCTCCGAAACCGACTTCACCGAAGACCTGAAGAAGTTCGACGTGCCCACGCTCATCATCCACGGCGACGACGACCAGATCGTGCCGATCGGCGCCGCGGGCCTGGCCTCGGCCAAGCTGGTGAAGAACAACAAGCTCATCGTCTACCCCGGCGCGCCGCACGGCCTGACCGACACGCACAAGGACAAGTTCAACGCCGACCTGCTGGCGTTCATCAAGTCCTGATCGAGCGATCGGCCCGGTGCGGCATCAGGCGAGATAGCCACCGTCCGCGGTGAGCGCCGCGCCCGTCACGAAGCCCGCATCGGGCCCCGCGAGGTACGCCACGAGGCTGGCGATCTCGCTGTCCTTTCCCATGCGCCCCAGGGCGATCAGCGGGCGCACGCGTTCCCCGATCTCGCCCTGCGGCGACATGTCGGTGTCGGTCGGCCCCGGCTGCACCACGTTCACCGTGATGCCGCGCGGGCCCAGGTCGCGCGCCAGGCCGCGCGTGAGCGAAGCCACCGCGCCCTTGGTCATGCTGTAGACCGACGAGCCCGCGAAGCCGCTGCGGTCCGCCGTCACGCTGCCGATGGTGATCACGCGCCCACCCTCGCCCATGTGCGGCACCGCGGCCTGCGTGGCAACGAACACGGCGCGCACGTTGACAGCCACCATGCGGTCGAAGTCGGCCAGCGCGTAGTTGTCGACCATGCCGTGAATCAGGATGCCGGCGCTGTTGACCAGCACGTCGAGTCGACCGAAGGCCTCCACCGTTCGCGACACCGCCTGCTGCACCGCTTGCGCGTCGGCGCTGTCGGCCTTGATGGCCAGCACCTTGCCGCCCTGCGATGCGATCTCGGCCTCGAGCGCCTTCGCCTTTTCTTCGGATGCTGCATAGGTGAATGCGACGGCAGCGCCGTCCTTCGCGAGGCGGCGCACGATGGCCGCGCCAATACCGCGAGAGCCGCCGGTGACCAATGCGGCCTTGCCGCTCAATGCTGAAGACATAGTGTTTCGTCCTTTTTTAACAGATCGATTGATCCATAATAGAGTCAAAAAATGCGCCCGCAAGGGCGCTCTTCGATTTGCCCGCCCGCCGCCTACTTCAAGCTGCGAACCGCCACCTTCACCACCCCGCGCAGCGTCTCGGCCGGGGCACCGCCACGCGCCGCGATCTTCAGCCCCGAGAGCGTGGCCGACACGAACTGCGCGGCATCCCGCGTATCCACCGCCTTGACGATTTCGCCTGCCGCCTTCGCCTCGGTAATGCGCCGCTCGATGGCCGAGAGCAAGGTGCGGCCCGCCGTATCAGTGAGCAACGACACCTCTGCATCCGAACGGCCGAATTCGCAAATGGCACCGATCCCCAGGCAGCCGGGCTCCGCATCGGTGCTCGGCTTGGAAGCCATCGCGTTCAGCATCGCCTCGATGCCCTTCAGCGGCGAACTCGCGCCGTTGAGCACGCGGATCTGCTCGGCCACGCTGCCCGCGATGTAGTACTGCAGCGCCTCGAGGTACAGCTTTCGCTTGTCGCCGAAGGTGTCGTACATGCTCTGCCGGCTGATGCCCATGGCCTTGAGCAACACCTCGGTGGAGGTGCCGTCGTAGCCGAGGTCGGAGAACACGGGGATCGCGCCCTGAAGGGCGGTCTCGCGGTCGAATGCTTTGGGTCGGGCCATGGGCGCGGAGTATAGATAATTTCGGATCGAATTGTCCATAACCAAGCAATGCCTGCTTGGGCGCAAAGGCTCCTCTTGTTATTTGCGGTGCGCGACGAATATCGCGCCGCATGTACCATCGCCGCCGACGAAAGCCAGCCGCAGAGCCGCACCGCACACGACCGCCTGCGCACGACGGCGATCCGCGCGCAAAGCCAGGCGCGCGAGAGCGGGGAGATCGAGGACGACACCTACCACCGGCTCGAAGAGGAGATGGATTGGGCGGAGCTCAATGCCATTCCTGCCGACGACGTGAGGTTGCAGAGCGTGTAGCGTCTGCGCCCTTCTCTTGCTCCTTCCCCTTCCGGGGGAAGGTTGGGATGGGGGCACGACGGCGTTCAATTCATCGCAGCGCTTTGTCGAACGCCGCTTGCCCCCACCCCCGCCCTCCCCCGGAAGGGGAGGGAGAAAAACCAGGCATCACGCCTCCTCGTACCACCTGTCCTTCGCCAACATCACCCGGTGATGCCCATGCCCCGACGGCATCATCGGAAAGCAGTTCTCCTGCGCCGCGACCTGCACGTCCAGAAAGAACGGCCCTTCGCTCGCGAGGCACTCGGCCAGCGCGGCTTCGAGCTCAGCCGGCTCCGACACCCGCCGCGCCCCCCATCCGAACGCCTTCGCCAGCGCCACGAAATCCGGCAGCGCCTCGTTCCAGCTATGGCTCAGACGGTTGCCGTGGTTCAGCTCTTGCCACTGCCGCACCATGCCCATGTAGCCGTTGTTGCACAGCACCAGCTTCACCGGCGTGCGGTGCTGCACGGCAGTCGACAGCTCCTGGATGTTCATGAGCACCGACGCATCGCCGCTCACGCACACGCACAGCGCATCGGGGTGGCCGATCTGCGCGCCGATGGCCGCGGGCAACCCATAGCCCATCGTGCCCGCGCCGCCCGAGGTGAGCCAATGCCGCGGGCTGTCGAAGCGCAGGTACTGCGCGGCCCACATCTGGTGCTGGCCCACATCGGTCGAGACGATCGCATCGCGCCCGCTGCGGCCGATGGCCTGCTGCAGCGACGACACCAGCTGCTGCGGCAGGATCGCATCCGCGCGCGGCTCGAACTTCAAGCAATCTTCCGCCCGCCAACGCTCGATGCGCGCCCACCACGGCGCCAGCCGCTCGGGCGCGAAGCCCTGTTCGGGCAGCAGCGCCAGCACCGCATCGAGGATCGCCGCGCAGTCGCCCACCATCGGCACATCGACCTGCACGACCTTGTTGATGCTCGTCGGGTCGATGTCGATGTGGATCTTTCGCGCATGCGGGCAGAACTCGTCGAGCTTGCCGGTCACGCGGTCGTCGAAGCGCGCGCCGACGCACACCACCAGGTCGGCCTCGTGCATCGCGAGGTTCGCTTCCAGGTTGCCGTGCATGCCCAGCATGCCGATGAACTTCGGGTCCGATGCGGGGAAGGCACCGAGCCCCATCAACGTCAGCGTGCAGGGCGCGTGCAGTCGGTTCACCAACTGCGTGAAGGCCTCGCAGGCCGCTGGCCCCGAGTTGATGAGCCCGCCGCCGCCGTAGAGCACCGGCCGGCGCGCGGTCGAGAGCAGGTCGGCCGCGCGCTGCAGCATCGCCTTCGGCGGCAGCGCCGCCCGGCTTGTGCGCAGTGGGCGCAATGGCGTCGAGGCGCCACCGTGACCCAGGCGCATCAGCTGGATGTCCTTCGGCACATCGAGCAGCACCGGCCCCGGCCGGCCCGTCGATGCGATTTCGAGCGCGCGCCGCACCAGCGCCGGCACGTCGTCGGCCGCGCGCACCTGCTGGTTCCACTTGGTCACCGAGCGCGACATGCCCAGCGCATCGCTCTCCTGAAAAGCCTGCGTGCCGATCACCGCCGTGGCCACCTGCCCGCTGATGCACAGCACCGGCACCGAATCGCTCATTGCATCGAGCAGCCCCGTGATCGTGTTGCCCACCCCCGGCCCCGAGGTGACCAGCACCACGCCGACCCGCCCCGTGCTGCGCGCATAGCCCTCGGCCGCATGCACCGCCGCCTGCTCGTGGCGCACCAGCACATGGCGCAGCCGCGGCTCGCCGTGCAACGCGTCGTACAGCGGCAGCGCGGCGCCGCCGGGGTAGCCGAAGATCGTGTCGACGCCGCACTCGACCAGCGTATCGAGCAGGGCCTCCGCTCCGTTGCGCACACGGGGGGGCGCTTCGGGGTGAAGGGACAGGGAGGCCGTGAGGGGCAGAACGTTTGGATCAAGCAATCTCATGCCGTCAATTCTTCCGTTATTGATGCAGAATTTGCTTCATTCTTTTGGCTCTTTTGGTCCAATTTATGAAAACCAATCGGAAAACATCAACTTCTGAAGAAGGATCTTTCGACAAGATCGACATGGCCATCCTCCGCGTGCTGCTGCTCGATTCGCGCAAGACCCTGCAGGAAATCGGCAACGAGGTCGGCTTGTCGCCCACCAGTTGCTGGACGCGCATCAAGAAGCTGGAGGCGCAAGGCGTCATCAAGCGCTACACGGTCGATGTCGATCCGGCCAAGCTCGGTTATCACGATTCGGTGATCGTGCAGGTCACGCTCGAGAGCCACACCGACGAGACGCTCTACGACTTCGGCCGCGTGCTCGCGACCATTCCCGAGATCCAGGAGGCCTACCTCGTCTCGGGCGACTACGACTACTACATCCGCATCGCCGTGCGCGACACGCGCGACTACGAGCGGCTGCTGCGCGAAAAGCTCTACAAGATTCCCGGCATCCGGCACAGCAAATCGCACTTCGTGCTGCGGGTGCTGAAGGAAACGAGCGTGCCCGTCATCTGAAGGTGCGGGCATCGCGTTGACCTGAACTCCCCCAAAGGATCTTCGGATGTTCGATTTCTTCAAGAAGAAAAAACCGCCAGCCGCGGCCGCCGCCCCCATCGAGACCGGCCCCGCCGTTCCCCTACCCCTTGCCGGACGCAAGGGACACGTCGGCGCCATCGAGGCGGTGACGCTCGACGGCACGATGTACTTCTTCGGCTTCGACTTCAGCAGCGACCTCGTGCTCTCGCCCCTCATCGCAGACATCGACCTCGCCGCGCGCTTCGCGAGCCAGCACATGGCGCAGCGCGATGGCGCGCACGACGAGGCCTACTGGCGCGAACTCGCGGGCTACGCAGTCGATGGCTCCGAGTTGGCGACCGAAACCGAGAGCCGCAGCTTCAGCACCGAGTCGCTGGCAGCGGCCATCGCAAGCCTCGCTCGCGTGCGCCGCGAAGGCACGGTCGAGCCGGGCTTCGCCATCGAGTACCACCTGCGCTACTTGCTCGGTGCCGCAGGCGGATGGGAAGTGCCGGAAGAAGTCGGCGACGAGGATGCCGACGAATGGATCGACGTCATCAGCGGCAACGAACCGCTGGCCGAAGGCACGACGCTGACGGGCATCGCCGACCGCCTGCAGGCGCACCTGAACGCGCTGGTCGATGCCGCGCCGGGGAACTGGGCTGCGAAGTTCGCGGTATTGAAGGGATGAAAAGCTGATACCGGATTGCGTTCGGCGTTCGGCGTTCGGCGTTCGGCGTTCGGCATTCGGCATTCGGCATTCGGCATTCGGCATTCGGCATTCGGCATTCGGAAAGACAAACCCATAAATCCGTTCACGCTGAGCTTGTCGAAGCGCCGCGCAAGGCTTCGACAAGCTCAGCCCGAACGGTTTGGGCTCAGCCCGAACGGTTTGGGTTCAACCCGAACGGCTTGGGCTCAGCCCGAACGGCTTGGGCTCAGTCCGAATGGTTTGGCTCAAAGCCGCACCAGTTCCACCCGCCGGTTCTTCGCCCGCCCCGCCTCGTTGTCATTCGGCGCCACCGGCTCCGCCGCCCCCGCGCCGCGCGTCGTGAAGCGCCGCGGGTCCACGCCCGCCTTCACCAGCACACCGATCACCGCGACCGCGCGGCGCTTGGACAAGTCGTCGTTGTGCTTCGCTTCGCCCTGCGCATCGGTGTGCCCCACCACGGAGAGCTTCAGCGGCGGGTTGTTGCGCATGAGCTTGGTCATCTCGTCCAGCGTGGGCTGCGACTCGGGGCGAATCACGTCTTTGTCGAGATCGAACAGGATGCCGTAGAGGTTGATGCGCCCCGTCTCGGCCAAGCTCTTCTGCATGGCCGAGGCATCGACGAACACGATCTTGTCGCCATCCATCGCCTTGCTTTCGACCACGCGCACGAAGGCGTGGCTGCCGACATCGGCGTTGTGCTCGGCCAGCGCGATGCTCGCGTACACGGTGCCGGTGGGGCCGGTTTTCTTCGCGAGCAGGTAACGCCCGCTCACCGAAAAGTAGTTGCGCACGTAGTCGCCGCTCTTGCCCAGGCGCGGCCATTCGGGGTCGTCGAAGGCGAGCGCAAAGTCGTAGGGCGTGTTGGTGTCCACGCTGTTGGGGCGCTTCTGGTAGCAGGAGGCGTTGGCGGTGCCGCAGGTGAAGAGCATATCGAAGCCCTTGGCCTTCAGGCTCGCCTCGTAGTTGCGCTGCACTTCGAGCAGCGAGCGGCCGGCCGGCAGCTTGTAGTGATAGAGCGAGATCTTGCCCTCGAGCTTCAGCAGATCGGGCTTGCCGCCGCCCCAGTTCTGGAACGGCTCCTTGATGAGCCCGACCTCGTCGTACGCCGTGACCTTGGTGCCGTCGAGCACCGCGCCTTCGTAACGGCCGACGAGGGGGTGGTCTTTTTCGGGTGGTGCGGCGGCGAAGGCGGCCGTGCAAAAAAGCACGGCCATTGCAGCGAGGAAGGCGAGCTGTTTCATCGGAAACGTCGGAAGGACGTAAGAAGCGGCGACGCCCGGAATGCTAGGACGGGCACGGGCCGTTGTGCATTCGACGGACGGCCTATGCCGTGAGCCGTGAGCCGTGAGCCGTGAGCAGTCGGTCGAGGCACGGGCTCTGCTGGCAGGACGCGGCGACGGCTGACAAACGCATGAGGCCGGATGTCGCTTACTGATTTGGAGGGCGCCGGTGCATCGCGTGGTGAGTCACGCGCTCACCTGAACGAGCCGGTACAGGAGATTCCCGCATGCCAGCAGCGACACACAAAGCGATTCTGGAAAAGGCCAACGCGGCCATCGAGAAAGGCGACTACGACGGATTCCTCGCGCACTGCACCGAGGACACGGAATGGACCTTCGTCGGCGACCGAACACTCAGCGGCAAGCGAGCCGTTCGCGAGTGGATGGCGACGGCCTACACCGAGCCACCCAAGTTCGACGTCCATCACCTGATTGCCGAGGGCGACATCGTCACGGCGCTGGGCGAGATCACGTTGAAGGACGAAGTAGGCAAGGAAACGCGCCATGCGTACTGCGATGTGTGGCGATTTCGTGAGGGCAAGATGGCCGGGCTGCATGCGTTCGTCATCGAAGGGGCGCTGCAGGGCGGGGGCGCTGCGAAGGCGCGGTGACTGTCGCTTGCCTGCATCGGCCGCCATTCGCAGCGACACCGGCGTCAGACCCGGCTCGTGACGACTGATCGATAGCGCCGCGCACTTCAGCCATCAGCAACTTGCGACGCTGAAAAAGCGAAACCTGCGCGATCCGCGACTTACTAGCGGATTCAGTTTCCCCGCCCGCGCGGTCTCTCTCTAAAGTGGACGCCCCTGTCGCTCGGCGACGCACTGTATGGAGCAATGAAGGCGCTGAACACAACGCGCTTTTTTTCTGAAAGATGACCGCTTCGCCTCGCGGCGGCCATCGGTGCCATGCGCACTCGATGGAAAACGCGAGGCACAAAAGGCGACGGCCGGGATGTGTCAGCACCCCAGCCGTCTAACCACATGACGTGCAACAACTCTGAAAGCGAGCACAACAAATGGCTAAACGAATTATGGCCGGGCACCCTGCACCGGCACCCCGCGGCAAGTCGACCAGCGGCACCGCCCCCACCATCACGGACGGACCCAGCGCGGCAGACCTTCTGGAGAACAGGCTGGAGCAGTTGAAGTCGCTGCTGTGGTGCTGCTACAGCGAAGGCATCGACTGGTCCCGCGGCGACGGGCCGAAGCATCTGGAGAACGTGATGTGGCTCGCGGCGGATATGGTGGATCAGGCGGCGGAGTTGCATCAGCGGTGTTTGGGCGAGCGGGCTGGACTGGCCTGATTGATGTGGGCATGCTCCGGCTGACGGAGCATGCGCAGGAGCCCCCGAACGGCTCCCGCCTATGGCAGCATGCGGCGGCGGATTCAACCGGCCGCACTCTCTTTAAATGAAGCATCACATGTCTATTACTTCTGGTGTTCGCAAAGCTTTAATTGGCGGACTCTGTTTACTAGCTGGCGCGACTGCTTTCTCCCAATGGCCATCATCGAATGTTCTAGATCTAACTTACAAGACGCAAGGCACTGCTCTCCCCGTGGCTGCTTATCGGAATATGAGCACCACCGAATTCAGATCGATGGTGCGCAAGGCTTTTCAAGAATCGGGCTTCACCTTCGTTTCTGCAAATGCGCAAAAAGACAAGCCCACGGTCATTCGTTTTGAGTTGGTCGTCGATCCGAACACGGAGATAAATCCGACGATCCTTGTGTCCATCGACGAGTCGCTGTTGGACAGTAGAAAAAATTGCAATCCGTGCTTTTTGAGATTCACTGAAATCAGCAACGAGCAGGAAATGAAGGCGCTTCCCTGGATGATGCAATACAAGCTGACCTCGCTTCTCTTACCGGCAATCGACACAGCGTATTCAAATATCGAGTTGACCGGTCGCACTCATCTGGCGCCGTCGTTCAGCTTCAATTACAAGTCCCAGTGGAAAGGGGAAATAAATCTATTCGGCAACTCCTATATCGGCATCAGCTTGCCCGATCTCAAGGAGCGCTTGATCAATGCATATCGGAGTGCTGGCTTTACGCCGATTGAGAATGACGCCAACCTGAAATCTTCCGAACTCGATCTGATTTTCAGCTTTCCCATAGACCCGACCAAAGACGGCGGCGCCATTTATAAATTAAAAATCAACAGCCAGTTCGATGCAAACGGACACTGCTATCCGTGTGAGATCGCTGAAAACTACGATCCCTACCAGCGACTTCCTCCCGCGGGTTTGTCTGGAGTTTTCGATCGCGCAACCTTGGAATCCAGATTTTCGGCCGCCAGGAGTACCGCGTTTGAAAACATGCGGATTGATCTTGAAAGCTATTTGCGACCTCGCTCTGGATTTACAGTGCCGACCAAATTGGCACCCCTTGGATCACCTCGCCCTCCGCCCACCCCGATCGCTGTGACATGACGACGCAGGCGCAGCCCGTATTTGGCAACACCGGCATTGCAGCAACGCGGCAAGAGCACTGGCTGATATTTATCAATTTGTTTGTAGCTTTATCAGCCGGGGCATTGGCATCGCTGTCTGCCCCGATGATGCTGGCGGTTCTTTATATTGATATTTGGCTTTTTGCCAATCCTCATATCATTGCGACCTACACGCGCATCCGCCAGATTTCGCCGAGTATAAAAACTCATTGGGTTTTGATTTTTGCCGCACCAGTTTTAATAGCAGGGGGCCTAACGATCATCGCTCTTGCTTATGAAGCGGCCGGACTGCTGGCTCTCTATTTTGTGCTTCAGGCGTTTCACGTGACTCGCCAGAGTTACGGAATAGCAAGACGCTGCGACCGCCAGTTGCAGACGCCTTATCAAAGGCTGCCGTATTTTCTGATCTATATTTTTCCCGTTTGGGGATATTTACATCGCGGCGCGCAGGCATCCGATAGTTTCTTGGGATATCCGATCTGGCTACCACCTGTTCCGCAAGAGCTAGCCTTTGCAATTGGGGTTGTGGCTGTCGTTGGCGCATTGTTTTGGTTTGCACGCCTGTGGCATTGCAGGAGCGCGGAGCAGGAAAACTCTCTCTTCAGCAGTTTTGTGCTTTCCCACCTATTGGTTTCGCTGGTCAGCTATATATTGATCAATGACATTACCCTAGGCTGGCTGGTAGTCAATGTTTGGCACAATATCCAGTATCTGGTATTTGTCTACCGCCAACAGCGGAGCGATATCAAGGCGAACGACAAATCCGGCAAATTGGAGAGCACCCTAGCGGCTCGAAAATCAATATTTGAAATCTTGAAACGCCCGGCCGCATTTTTCCTCGGATGCTTGACCGTAGGGGCGATTTTTTATGTCGCTGCCGACAGGGTCGGCGAAAGCCTGATTTGGCTGGGATTCCCCACTATTCTTATTGCCCACCTTATCCTGAATTTTCATCATTATTTGGCGGACGGCTTTATATGGAGGCGTCGCCATACTGGCAATAATGTGCAGCCACAGATCCCCTCTCAACAACACCCCTCAATTCATGACTAGATTTGCCTTGCTCTTGGCGATAGGGTTCATCGCCGTTTCCGCGGCATACGCACAAGGAGAAAAAGTGCACATGAAGTCATTTGGAATCGGTTCCTTTGAATTCCCGATTCCCGGAAACTACGAAATCAAGCAAGGGCCACAGGCCACAGAGTTAATGGACAAGAGTGCTGGGCGCACGATCACAGTCGGAACCGTGTTACGCCCCTCTGGCAACGATCCGGCGGTGGCAGAAGCAATCGAGCAGATAGCGGGATTAACAGAGCGCAGTTGGCAACGCTTTGCCCAAACCGAGGGCGGCCGCGTGGTGGTGCCATTTAGGCGGAGCGACATTGGACCGGCGCTGTCTGTGTTGTCCATGGCAACCGAGTTCACGACGGCGAGCGGTGCTGAGTACTACATCAACGTAGCGGCAACCGATGGAAGCGAGATCGCAGTGGTCACGATCGAGGGCTCCGGAAGTGCGAAGGTGGCCCATGAATTCTTGTTGCCGCTCGCAGAAGCGGTTCGATTTGCTCCCGGCGATCGGAAACGCTGATCACGCAGGTAACGGTCGCTACCGCAAAGATGTCCGAGCCAAATGTGTAGGCCATCGCGATCTAAAGCGCGCCTGGGACCGCGCTTGGATATTCGGCATCAGCCCTGCCCGGAAGCCAAACCACCGGCTCCGCCCTTGGCCTTCCGAAACAAGATCACCACCCCCGAAATCAAAAAGTAAACAGCCCCCACCCCCGCATACCCAGCCAACGTCTGCACCACAGGCGCCGCACTCCCCTGCTGCGCCACAAAAAACCCGCCGGCCAGCGCCGACTGAGCCCCGCTGAGCATCATCACCCACTGCCCTTTGTCGCTCTTGCGCCGGCGAATTGCAGTCGCCAGTTGAAGCAGCCCCGCGACGATGGCCCACGCGCCAAAGATCGCCAGAATGAGCTGCAGCTTGAGCCCCAGCGAAACCGCGACGGCCACGGTGACCAGCGCGCTGATCCAGGCGTTCAACACCTGCGTGGGGTTGGCCTTGGCGCCGCCCGTCATCCGCGCGTCCCACAGGTTGGCCAGCGCGTCCCATGCGGGGTAAACGACGAGCAGCGCGGTCGCCACGACGGGCGAGCCCTTGGCGACGGTGAAAGCAAGCGCGACCCACACAAAGGAAAAGGCAGCGCGCGTGAAGTAGAGCTTGCGCAGCCACGCGGCGCGTTGAAGAAGCGGTTGAAGTTGGAGTGGCGACTGATTGGTGTCTGACATGGCAATGGCGGTCGAGGCCGCGAGATTGGAACGAAGAGGAAGAAAAAGAAGAAGAGAAAAAGCCCGTCGCCCCGAGCGGAGCGGCTGCAGCCAATTCTGTTTGGCCCCTCCCAATCGCGGTATCGGTCGAATGACCGACAAGGGCGCCTTGAAATAAATCGACTGTGCGATCCTGTGCTTTTGCCCCTCCCCTCCCCGCCGCCTCCGTGATGCCAGACGACACCACCATCGCCGTATTCGACGCCGTGCGCGCCCTCGCCTTCATCGGCGACCTGAGCATGGGCCAGCCGACCGACCATTCGCTGCGCACCGCGTGGCTCGCGGGAATGATCGCGACCGAGGCCCGCTGCGACCCTTCGCAGATCGAAGCCGCCCGGCACGTCGCGCTGCTGCGCTGGTCGGGCTGCACGGCCAATGCGCAGGAGTTCGCGGACTTCCTGGACGACGACGTGCAGGGCCGGCAAGCCATGCTCGCATCGCAGAAGCCGCGGGCACCGCAGCAGCAGCAGCAACAGCAGCAGCACCAACAACAACATCAACCGCGCAGCGCGGCCATCCCGAGCGCGATGCTCGACATGGCCAGCATCCATTGCGAAATCGCCGGCGACATCGCGAACACGCTGGGCCTCCTCCCCGACACCGAAGCGGCGCTGCGCGCGATCTTCGAGACCTACGACGGCGGCGGCGTGCCCGGCCTGCTGCAAGGCGACGAGGTGCCGCTCGCAACCTACGTCGTGGCGCTGGCGAGCGACCTCGAAATCTTCAGCCGCCTCTACGGGCTCGACGAAGCGCTCACGCTGGCCCGCGGACGCGCGAACAGCGTGTACCCCGGCGCGCTCGTCGACGCCAGCACGCCACACGTCGCGACGTGGATGAAGACGCTGGACGCCCCCACCCCGCCGTGGACCGATGCGGCCGACCAGCCCGCATCGATGCTGCAGCGCGTCGGGCTGGAGCTGGTGGGCGACGTGATCGATCTCAAGCTGCCCTGGATGACGGGTTACTCCCGCCGCGTGGCCCAGCTGGCGCGCGATGGCAGTGCGCACGCGGGCCTGGACGAGGCCCTGTGCCACCGCACGTACAAGGCCGGGCTGATCCACGGCATCGGCCGCGCGTCGGTGCCCAACGCGATCTGGAACGCGCCCGAGCCGCTGCCGGCTTCGTCGCTGGAGCGCATGCGGCTGGTGCCGTACTGGACCTCGCGCGCCGCAGGGCAAATCGACGGGCTCGCGGCCGAAGCGGAAATCGCGTCCTTCGCTTTCGAACGGCGCGATGGCTCGGGTTACTACCGCGGCCGGTCGGGCACGGCGATGCCGCCGGAGGCGCAGTTCGTCGCGGCGGCCGAGCGGTGGGTTTCACTTCGCACGCGGCGTCCGTGGCGGGAGGAGTTCAGCGAAGCGGAGGCGCTGGGGTGCATGAAGGAAGACGTGGAGGCGGGGCGCTTCGATCAGCACGTTGTCGATGCGCTGCTTGCCTGCGCGATGTCGCATGCGCCTTCGAGGTCCGCGGCGCCGCAACAGCAGCGCGGCGAGCAGGCTTTGTCGGAGCGCGAACTGGAGGTGCTGCGCTGCATCAGCAAGGGCGAGAACACCAAGGAAGTCGCTCGCGCGCTGGGCATCAGCCCGCGCACGGTGCGAACGCATGTCGAGCGCGTGTTCCTCAAGCTCGAATGTTCGACGCGCGCGGCCGCGACGTTGAAGGCGGCGACCCGCGGGCTGATCTGAAGGCAGGCTCCGGTCGATAGCGGCAACGGCGAGCGAGCGCCATGACGCCCTTGCCGCCTTTTTCTTTCGCCGGCTAGTGCCACCAGGATGCGATTCGGGCCGGAGTCGAAAGACTCCGCGACCGGCATCGCTTCCACCCGCCGGCGCAAATTTTCATCGTCACGAACGCTTCATGTCGGCACTAAAGAATCGCGCCGTCACATGACCTGAGTACGACCTGACCTCACGATGAAAACCGCAAAAAACACGCCCTTCCCCACCGTTCCCCTCGATCTTCCCCAGCGCCGCACCTTCCTGCGGCAGAGCTTCGCCACCGCGGGCGTGGTCACGCTCCCGGCCTTTCTCGCTGCCTGCGGCGGCGGCGGCAGCAACGGCGTTGCCTTCCCGCCGATTGCCGGTGCGCCGCCCGCACCTTCGCCTTCGCCCGCCCCGGCGCCGACACCCGCCCAGCCGCCGGTCGAGCCGCCCGTCGTCAAGAAGAGCCCCTTCGCGGAGTTCTCGGCGCTGCAGCCCGCCGATGCCAACGGCGTGATGCTGCCCAAGGGCTTCACCTCGCGCATCGTTGCGCAGTCGGGCGCCATCGCCGCAGGAAGCTACACATGGCATGGCTCGCCGGATGGCGGCGCGACCTACCCGACCGCCAACGGCGGCTGGATCTACGTGAGCAATTCGGAAATCAGCAAGGCCGGCGGCGGTGTCGGCGCGTTGCGCTTCGACGCCAACGGCACGGTGGTCGATTCGTACCCGATCCTGAAAGGCACAACGACCAACTGCGCTGGCGGCCCCACCCCCTGGAACACCTGGCTGTCGTGCGAGGAACATTCCAGCGGCATGGTGTGGGAGTGCGACCCCACCAAGCCCTGGGTCGACGCGAGCAGCGCCCCGAGCCTGCCGGCGCTGGGCCTCTACGCGCACGAGGCCGTGTGCGTGGACCCCGTTCACAAGACGCTTTATCTGACCGAAGACGCATCCCTCGGCCGCGTCTACCGCTTCGTGTGCGATGCGAGCGACTGGCCCGAAGGCGCCCCGCGCGCGGCAATGAAGACGGGCCGGCTGCAGGTGCTCAAGATCAAGGACATCGCGAGCGACATCGACCTCGCCGATCCGGCCAAGCCATATCCGAAGGACTTCGGCCAACCTTTGGCAGTGGAGTGGATCGATGTCAACGACCCCCACATGGCGCAGGCCGGCGTGCGCTCGAGCATGCGCGCGGCAGGCCGCACGCCGCCCGGTGCCGGGTTCCGGAAGGCCGAGGGCATCTGGTTCTTCAACGGCATCGTGTACTTCGTGACCTCGTACAACGCGCACATCTGGGCCTACGACACGCAGAACCAGACGCTCGAGGCGATCTACGACGGCATGAACAAGGACCCCGCCACGCACTCGATCGACGAGCCGGACAACCTCACGATCTCGGCCCTCGGCGACATCCTGGTGGCGGAAGACGCGGGCAACCTGGAAATCGGCGTGCTGCGGATGGAATCGGGCACCTCCCAGCCGCTCGTGCGCCTGGTCGGCCACGACGACAGCGAGGTCGTCGGCCCCGCCCTGTCGCCCGATGGCAAGCGGCTGTATTTCAGCTCGCAGCGCGGCACCGGGGGAGCGGGCATCACCTTCGAGATCACGCTGCCATCCGCGGCGAAGTAAGGCAAGGCCAGACAGACGTTCAGCACGGCGCAGGAAGACCGATCGACGGTCGATCCTGCGGCCGATGCGTTTGCCATATGGCGCCGCCGCGGTTGTCGGCGTAAGCTGAAATCCGGCCGACCAGCCAAGGTGATGGCCCCAGCAACCACCGCTGTGCCGACTTGTACGAAAGGACCGTTTATGTTGTCCGACTCGTCTGTCACGACCATGCTCCCCGTCAAGGACATGGACCGCGCCCGCGCCTTCTACGAGGGTTGCCTCGGCCTGAAACCCGGAGGCCTCCGGCCCGACGGCAAGTTCGTCTACGCGGTGGGCGGCAGCACGCTGTCGCTGTTCCCCAGACCGGAGGGAACCAAGGCCGACCACACGGCGATCAGCTTCCAGGTCGACGACATCGCCGCCAGCATCGCGAACCTCAAGCGCGCCGGCGTGGTGTTCGAGGACTACGACTACCCCGAGCTGAAGACCGTCGACCACGTCTGCGTGCTCGGCTCGGAGAAGGCGGCGTGGTTCAAGGACACCGAGGGGAACTACCTCTGTATTCACGAGGACATTGCAGAGGGGTAGCGGCGACGCGACGGGCGCCGGTCGGGCGGCGTCCGGGAGGCGCCGAATTTTTGCGGCACGATGCAGTCATTTGTGAGCTGGCAATGACCTTGTCTACCCGGGCGCACGCGGCGAGCAATGCGCGCACATCAGCCACGACGCAGACTCGTCTCGCTTGTGCCGGCCGTAGAGTGCTATCGCTAGACGACTCTGACGCCATTCGAACAATGAATTCAGTCCCAACCGAACTCTTCATCGACCAAGGCTATCTACGGTTCGAAGGCTTCCATCCGAAGAAGCACGTGGCGAGCGTCAAGCAGAAGCTGCTGGACGAGCTCAAGCGGCTGAAGGCGTTGCCCGGAGGAAAGAGCCTGCCGGCTTCGCTGCAACGGCTGCCAGTCTTCCAGCAGATCGGAAAGCTCTCGGCGCTCGTCAAGGTTCCGGGCCTGCATCAGGCGCTGGTAACGCCCGACCTCATCGAATACGTCACGCGACTTGGCGGGCGGGCGCCCTCTGCCGTTCAGGACACGCAGCTGCTGCTCTCGCCGCCCAACCAAGGCGCCTCGACGCTCGAGGGATTGAACTGGCATGTCGATGTGTCGGCGCCGACGCAAGGGCCGCTGCCGGGCATCCAGGCCTTCTTCCTCATCGATGACGTGGCACCCGGCGGCGGCGCAACCCTGGCGTTGGCCGGCTCGCATCGTGTCGGCACCCCGGGGCAAGCCACGGCCTCGCGGCTGCGCGAGGTGCTGAAGACGCCGGGAGACCTTGCGCGAAATCTTGAGCAACTGGGCATCGGCATCGTCGAGATGTCGGGCCGCGCGGGCGACGTGTTCCTGATGGACCTGCGCCTCTTGCACACGCCATCGGTCAACTCAACGAAGAACGTGCGGATGATGGCGACGGCTCGCTGCTTCTTCTCCAACGGCATCTGAAATCCCCGTCGCCGCACGGCAGGCAAGGCGGGCTTGCGCACGGTTGGACATAGGCCGTTTGGACGACTTCATCCGCCAAAAGAACCCGATAAGAATCCGTGCTTTCGGCTTCACTGGAGTGCCGCGATGTCCCTGACTTTCCACGATGGAACGAGTCTGCTCTACCGGAATTACACGAACCACAGGGCGTGGAACAGCACGGCCCTGCTGGGGCTGAACCCGGGTCGCAGCTACGACAAGATGCTGATCGACGACTACAACAACGAAGCCAAGATGAGGGAACTGTTCTCGCGTCCCGGCGCGCAGAACTGCTGTCCGGGCGGCGTGGGCGCCAGCAGGCTGGGCGACTATGTGAATTCGGATGTGCGCAACGTGATCGTCGTGAAGGGCCTGCACCAGTGGGTCGAGAAGGTCGGCACGGGCAGCGCGCGCTGGGGCTCCAACTTCCAGCTGCACATCACCTTCGGGCTGGACGGCCAGCTCTGGCACCTGTACGCGACCTACTACGGCGACTCGCAGAAGGTCACGTTCAGCAGCCAGTGCTCGGCGGGCGAAAAGGTCTCGCACACCGACCACGAAGGGTTCAGCAAGCAGGGGCGCAGAAAGTAGAGGAAGAGAAGGAAGAAGAGGAAGAAGAAGCAGGCGAGCGCACGCCCTGTGCGCTGGCTACCCACACGACGGCTCATCCCGCGTCGGGAGGCGCATCCTTCTTCAGATCGGCGAACTTGGCCGCCATCGTCGGGTTGCCCCGCGTGAGCTTCTTGATCGTCACGTCCTGCGCCTTGTCGTTCGCCAGGCGAAGGTTGCGGTCGGTGCCGAGCAGCGCCTCCTTCGTTTTTTGCAGGTGGTCGATCGACTTGTCGATCTCTTCGATGGCGGTCTGGAAGCGCCGCGAAGCCAGGTCGTAGTTCTTCGCGAATGCGTTCTTGAACGTCTCCAGCTCGTTTTCGAAGTTGGTGACGTCGATGTTCTGCGCCTTGAAAAGCGCGAGCTCCGACTTGTACTTGAGCGAGTTCATCGCGGCGTTGCGCAGCAGCGTGATGATCGGCAGAAAGAACTGGGGCCGCACGACGTACATCTTCGGGTAGCGGTGGAACACGTCGACGATGCCGGTGTTGTAGAGCTCGCTGTCGGGCTCCAGCAGCGAGACCAGCACCGCGTATTCGCAGCCCTTCTCGGTGCGGTCCTTGTCGAGCTCTTTCAGGAAGTCTTCGTTCCTGTTCTTCGTGGCGGTGCGGTCGCTCTCGTTCTTCATCTCGAACATGATCGAGACGATCTCGGTGCCCGCCTCGTCCGCATCGCGAAAGACGTAGTCGCCCTTGCTGCCGGAGCGCGCGTCGTTGTCCTTCTCGAAATACGCTCGCGGAAACGCCATTGCCCGGATGCGGTTGAACTCGGTTTCGCAGTGCTGCTCGAGGGTCTCGCCGACCATCTTGGTCGAGAGGCGCGCCTTCAAGTCCTTCAGGCGCTCGATCGCGTCGTCGCGGTCCTTGATCTGCGTTTCGTACTTGTCCTTGAGCGACTTCTCGGCGAGCTGCTTTTCGAGTTCGGCCCGGCCAAGGCCGCTCCTGAGTTCGTCGCGCTCCTTCTCGACCACGCTCACGGCCTGGGTCACCGCGAGCCGCTGCGCCACTTCGATGGCGTCGAGCTTGGCCTTCAGCGACTGAATCTCCGCGTCCTTGGCGGCAGCGCCCCGCTCCAGTTCGCTCGCGTGCTTCGCCTGGGCCAGTTCGGCGGCGGCCCGCTTTTCTTGCCGGGCCCGTTCGAGTTCGCTGGCGAGCGCGTCGCGTTCTTTTTCGATGGCGCCGAGGGCTTCGCTCACCGCGAGTTTTCGCGCGACCTCGCCGGCATCGAGGCTGGCTTTCAGCTGCTGGATCTCGGCGTCCTTGGCTGCGGCGGCCGCCTGCAAGCGGCTGGCGGCCTGGGCCTGCGCGAGTTGGACGGCATTGCGCTTGTCCTGCGCGGCCAACTCGAGGCGCTCGTGCAGTTGCTTGTCGAAGTCGCTGTCGCGAACCTGCTTCAGGATGTCGGCGTACCCGGCCTCGTCGATCTTGAAGGCTTTCCCGCAGTGCGGGCAGATGATTTCATGCATGACTGATTACTCGTGTGTGTGGGGTGCAACCTGCACGCGCGCGGCGGGCCTCGATTCGTTTCATGATCGCCCGCACCGTGATGGCTTCAGGGCCGAATCGTGCCACGAGGGCGAACGCCAGGCCCCGGCCGCGCGGCTGCTCGCTATCGCTGGCCAAGGCTAGACTTGTGCCTCGGCCAGGACCAGACACTCGCTGCGCCTCCGCCAGGCGGCCAAGAACAAGTCCCTTCCCCTGGCCGCCATCACCCGCCCATGCACTCGACCGGAACCCTGCGCGGCATCGCCGCGATGCTGTTGGCTTGCGCCTTCTTCGCCTGCATGGACGCGCTGCTCAAGAGCCTGGCCGGACACTACCCGCCGGTGCAGGTGATGGCACTGCGCGGTCTCACGGCCTTGCCTTTGGTGTGCCTCTACATCGCCTGGCGGCGCGAGGCAGGTGGCGTATTCAACCGCCGGACGCGCTGGCGTCTGCACCTGCTGCGCACCGTGCTCAACATGACGATGCTCGTGCTGTTCGTCTATGGCCTGAAGTCCCTGGGCCTTGCCGAGGCCTACACGCTCACTTTCATCGCTCCGCTGCTGATGGTGCTCATCGCCGTGCCGCTGCTGGGCGAGTCGGTTCAGCCGCGGCATTGGATCGCCATCGGGCTGGGCTTCATCGGTGTCGTCATCGCATTGCGGCCCGAGCAAGGGGCCTTTCTCTCGGCGGGTGCCGTGGCGATTCTGGTGGCCGCCATCTGCTATGCGCTGTCGAACGTGCTGGGCCGGCTCATCAGCCGCACCGAACCGAGCGCGGCGCTGGTCTTCTGGGCCAC
Organism: Variovorax paradoxus EPS; assembly: GCF_000184745.1. Lineage (NCBI taxonomy): Bacteria > Pseudomonadati > Pseudomonadota > Betaproteobacteria > Burkholderiales > Comamonadaceae > Variovorax > Variovorax paradoxus. The sequence goes on from NC_014931.1 coordinate 4,090,636, forward strand.
GGCCGGCATGGCGGTCGGCGGCGGTCTGCTGTCGGCGCCGCAATGGGTGCCGATCCAGGCGGAGCACACGTGGGTGCTTGCAGGTCTGGCCATCAGCGGATTTCTGGGCCAATTGGCCATCGCCGAGGCCTTTCGGCACGGACAGGCTGCTGCCATCGCCCCTTTCGAATACAGCGCCCTCGCCTGGGGGCTCTTGCTGGACTGGCTGTTCTGGCAAGCCACGGCCGATGTGTGGACGCTGGGCGGCGGCGCGTTGATCATCGCGAGCGGGCTGTGGTTGGCGCGAAGCGAGGCGCCGAAGGCTGCGGGGAAGAAGCGGCAGGCGGCTTGAATTGCGGCGAAGCGCGTGTGCGAAGCCAGATGTCTTTGCAGCAAGTTCAAGCGAGGATCTTGAGTGGCTGGATGACGGGTTGAGGCCGGGAGTTCTGGATGCGGTGAGCGGCTACGGTCGGCCAAAACCAGCCATCTAGCTCGTCACTTAAATGAACTCCGTAACCCTGGGTCGAGGGCAAGACTTGTCGCTTTGCGCGTTTCGCTGCCCGCCCGCCTGCTCCAGGTACTCGACAAACCCGTCGAAGGCATTCAACAAGGGCTGGAACCGCGCCGCAACGCCTTCCAGTTGGCGCAAGGCGTAGCAGGTCGCCTCCAGCGTGGACAGTTGGTCGGGCCCATGGGCTTTGCGGATACGGTAGTGCGACGGCGGCAGGTTGTGCAGGGCCAAGCGGGGCAACTGTTGCAGTGCCGGGCTTTGGTAGAGCATCTTTCGGCTTTTGCGCCAGGTGCCGTCCAGCACCACAAGGCGCAGGCGCGACGGGGCTTGCGGCCACTCGGGCTGTAGCGGGGTTGGAACCCGCAGGTCCGGGGCGGTATCTTGCAGACTGTCCGGGTACAGCAGCAGCGTGTGCTTGCCGTCCACCGGCCAGACGGGCACGGCAAATGCCTCACCCACCACCAAGCGGGAGTGCTGCAAGCTGAGGTGCAGCAGGCGGGCACTGCCTTTGGCCTGGTGTACCTCCAGCGGATGCTGCAGCACCAATACCTCCACCGCGTGGGCGGTGGGCACGACCCAGCGGCAAATGCAGCCGCTGCGCGGGCGCAGGCAAGCGGTGCACTGGGGGCGTGGGACCAAAGCGGCGGACATGGCTGAATTTTATTCAGCGTGCCCGTGGCAGCCTCGTCACCAAACCCAACTCAAATCGTCATCTCGGTCCGTCGATCGGTTTGCGTTGAATCGCCTCTTGATGCTCTTCGGTGTCGGGCGGCCGCTACTCGCGAAACCAGATCTTGAGCGTCACATAGACCGCATAGCTCAGGCCCAGCAGGAACCAAGCGAGGGTAAACATGTTGGCCCAGTAATCGCCGGCGTTTGCCGCCAGGGTGTAGATCTGATTCCTGCAAACCTTGCCGACGCATGGCACCTCACCCCGAACCAGCGCGCGCAGTAACGCAAACAAGAGGTAGCAGGCTATGCCAGTAATCACGAGCAATCCCACCGGCCCTACAAGTCCTTCGGTGCGCTCGCCGCTCTCATTCCAACGCGGCTTCCGAAGCAAGTTTTGCCCGAATCTATAGCAGGCAAATCCGAGCAGGAGCATCAGCGAGTAGTAAATGAAGGAGCGCATATCCAGCGATTCGTTGTGCTGCTGCGGAGCAGCAGCAAATGAGGTGCGGGGATGCTATCCGATCAACGCCTGCGCATTACCCCGCTACGCGTTGTGCGATGGCGCCTCGCCTGCCGGAATCGGTCATGCGGCTACTACGGTACGTGCGGAGCTCCGAAGCAGACTCACCACGCTCCCGGCCAACGCGGCCAGCGCCGCGATCCCGAGCCCCCAATGCACCGCGTTCTGCGGCGACAGCAACGCGAATGCCAGGCTCATCCCCAGGCTGCCGAGCGTCAGCCCCGTGAGTCGCGCCGTGCCTTGCGCGCCACCGGCCGCGCCGCTGCGTTCCTTGGGTGCCGAGAGCAGCATGTTCTGGTTGTTGGGCGTCTGGAAGAAGCCGAAGCCCAGGCCGGCGAGGCTCGTGAATACCGCGATCGGCAAGGCCGGGTTGCCGTGCAGCGGCCACAGCGCGCACAAGGCCAGGCCCAGTGCGAAACACGCACTCCCTGCCGCGCACAACCATGCGGTCGGAACGCGCTGGGCCAGGCGTGCCGACAGCGGCGCGGCCAGCATCACCGCCAGGGGCCACGGGGTCATCAAGAGGCCGGCGGTCACCGCGCTCTGACCGAGTTCGTGCTGGATGTAGAACGGCAGCGCGACAAGGGCCGCCATCTGGCCGGTGAAGCAGCACACGGACGCAATCACCGACACCCGAAAGGAATGCACGCGCAGCAGGTCGAGCGGAATCAACGGTGCCGCCTTGGGCATCTCGCGCCGCACCAGCAAGACCATGCAGACGGCCGACAGCGCGAGCATCGCGCCGCCTTGCAGCGGATGAGCCACGAGTCGATCGCATCCCATGACGAAGGCAGCAAACAGGGCCGCATTGAGCGCGATGCTCCACACGTCGATCTGGCGCGCCGAGCGCTGCGGGCTCGGCAACGCCGCGCAGGCGACAAGCACGACAAGGCCGATCGGCAGGTTCACCGCAAAGAGCCACGGCCAGCCTGCCACCGAGAGCAGCAAAGCGCCAAGGGTGGGCCCCGCTGCCGAAGCGGCCGCGACAGCGAGCGCATTCCAGGCGATGGAGCGCGCCAGCAATCGGCGCGGATAGGTGAAGCGCAGCAACGCAAGCCCCAGCGGCATCACGGCCGCGCTGCCCAGGCCCTGAAGGCACCGCGCGGCCACGAGCCACGGCAGCGAAGGGGCCAGTGCGCACAGCACCGATGCCGCAGTGAACAGCGCCACGCCACCGGCGAACACACGCCGATACCCGAACCGCTCCCCGATGGCAGAAGCCGGCAACAGGAACATCACCACGGCGAGCTGGTAGGCGGTGACGATCCAGACGGCATCGGCGGGTGCTGCCTGCAATTGCTGCGCGATGCTCGGCAGCGCGATGTTGGCGATGGCGCCGTCGAGCACCACGAGCACACCCGCGCCCAGGATCGCGGCGACGGCCGCGAGGCGCCGGGGCAGCGGCAGGCCATCGGCGTCGTGCGCCGCGTTCGCCTCGGGGGTCTGGGCGGCGCGGGCCGGGGTGGAAGAAGAAGCGTTCGGTTGAAGCGTGGATGACAACATGATTGGCAACTGGAGGAGGCACGCTTTATCGCGTCGGGTCAGCTTAGGACCGCGCACACGGGTTGCCCAGCGCGTGGCGCGCAGCTTGTTCCTGCATGCGGCGCCTGTCGAAACCGGCGCAGCCGTGATAGCTTGCGGGCCATGCCGACAGACACCGACCTGAACCTGCTGTTCGCGTTGAACGCGCTTCTTTCCGAAGTCAGCGTCGCGAAAGCCGCCGAGCGCCTGGGCCTGAGCGAGTCGGCCATGAGCCGCGCGCTCGCGCGGTTGCGGGAGTCGACCGGCGACGAGCTCCTGGTGCGCGCGGGCCGCGCAATGGTGCTCACGCCGCATGCGCTGGCAATGTGCGATCGCGTGCGGGAGCTGGTGCAGGAATCACGCGCGGTGCTTCACCCCGCCGGCGCCGACTTCAACCCGCGCACGCTCCAGCACCTCTTCACCATTCGGGCCAATGACGGCTTCATCGAAGGCTTCGCGCATCAGCTGGTGGCGCGCGCCGCGCACGAGGCGCCGGGCGTTCGCCTGCGCTTCGCGCCCAAGCCCAACAAGGACGTTCGCCCCCTGCGCGAAGGGTTGATCGACCTGGACATCGGCGTGCTCGGCGAGTCCGGCCCCGAGGTGCGCGTGCAGGCGCTGTTCCGCGACCACTTCGTCGCCGTGGTGCGCGAAGGCCATCCCCTGCTCGCCGCGCCCGGAATCACTGTCGAGCGCTACGCGGCCTGCGACCACGTGGTCACGTCGCGCCAAGGCCGGACCGAGGGGCCGGTGGACGTCGCACTCGCGGCGATAGGCCTGGTGCGCAATGCCGCGGTCGTGGTGCCCAGCTTCAGCACCGCGTTGTCGATCGCGGCCGCGACAGACATGGTGGCGCTGATCCCGTCCTCGTACTTCGAACACCTGAGGGCGCGCGGCACGCTGCACTCGTTTTCGCTGCCGATGCCGACGGAGCAGATCACCGTCTCGCAGATGTGGCATCCGCGCCTGGACCGGGACCCTGCGCATCGGTGGCTGCGCGGCGTGGTGCTGGAGGTTTGCCGGCCGTTGAACGAGCCGGCGAAAGCGCCGTGATACTGCGTTCGCGCTTCGGCCTTGCAGGTCGGCTTCATGGCCCGGCCCCACGTGGCAGAAACCGAAGCTTCGTTGTCATTGCCGCGTCGAGCGGCGGCTTCTAGACTCGCCGCTCGATCCGCGCCCTGAACAGGTCAGGACGCCTATCCATTTTTTCCGCAACGCCTTGCACCAAGGAGTGAGCAGCATGTCATCAAAGCTTCGATTGAGGATCTCGATGTCACTGGACGGTTTTGTCGCCGGTCCGAACCAGAGTTTGAAAGAACCGCTCGGCACTGGCGGCGAGCAATTGCACAAGTGGGTGTTCGGCCTGGAGGCCTGGCGGCGCCCGCATGGCATGGAGGGCGGCGTGGTCAACGAGAGCACGCCGGTGATGGAGGAAGTGCTCGCCAATATCGGCGCGACGATCATGGGCCGCAACATGTTCGGCGGCGGGCGGGGGCCGTGGAACACGACCGATCCGTGGAACGGCTGGTGGGGCAGCAATCCACCCTTTCGCCACCCGGTGTTCGTGCTGACGCATCACGCGCGCGAGCCGTTGGTGATGGAGGGCGGCACGACCTTCACCTTCGTCACCGATGGGATCGAAAGCGCGCTGGACCAGGCCCGGCGTGCGGCGGCTGGAAAAGACGTGGCGCTCGCGGGCGGTGCCCATGTTGCGCGCCAGTATCTGAAGGCGGGCCTGGTCGACGAAGTGCAGCTTCACCTGGCGCCCACGCTGCTCGGTGATGGTGAACGCTTGTTCGAGGACGCCGATGCCCTGAAGGGCCTTGCGATGGTGAAGACGGTCGCGACGCCGGATGTCGTGCATCTGAAATTCGCGAGGAAATAGAAGGAGAAGCAGAAGGCATCGGTCATTCTGGAGACTGCGTATCGACGTGTCTGGAGAACGCGATCTGCATTGAGGCGGAGATGGTGAAAGCGCTTCGGGTTATGGCTTGTGCGCCCCTCGTGCGGCGCGCAAAATCGCGCTCCCGACCTGGAGGATGGAACATGACGATTCCGTACTTTGTCCTGACGCGCGATCAGCGCGAAGTTCCTCTGAATGTGCTTGGCACGCACGTCACCGTCCTGGCTTCGAATGCGGCAACCCAAAGCTATGGGATCACTTTTCAACAGGGTAGCGAGGGAACCGGCCCGCCGCCGCACAGCCACGATTGGGACGAATCCTTCTACGTCCTCGACGGCGAGATCGACTTTCACTGCGACGGGCGCGTTCACGCGTGTCAGCCTGGAACGCTCGTGCATGTGCCGCGCGGAACGGTGCACGGGTTTCAGTACGGCAAAGGTGGCGGGCGGATGCTGGAGATCACCGGGCAAGGCGCGTTGGCTGCTCAGATGTTTACCGCCGTTGACCACGAGATTCCAGCGGGGCCGCCTGATGTGCCGGCACTGCTGGCTGTTCTCGAGCGCCATGGGGTCACTGTGGCGGGCTGAGCGGCGCGCTGGGTTCGAAGAAATACGGATTGCTCTACAGCGAAGGGCACCTCCTTCTGCTTGCGGCGCCGCCCGGGCGCGGCGAGTGTCCGGGCGTGGGCCGATTGCTTTCCAAGCTTGTACGATGCACTTCAACCCAGGGGCGTACGCTCCTGCGCGGCACCAGCAAGAAGGAATCCACGTTGAACCAGAGTGCGAACCCTGTCCCCGATGAAGACACTGCCCCCGATGCGCCTACCGTGTTGGTCGGAGCCGGTGCCGCCAAGCCCTTCAATGAAGAGCAACGTCTCGCGGCCCTGCACCGCTACCAGGTGCTCGACACCACTGCAGAGCAGGCATACGACGATGTGACGACGCTCGCGTCGGCCGTGTGCAAGACGCCGATCGCGCTCATCTCGCTCATCGACCAGGACCGCCAATGGTTCAAGTCGCGCGTCGGGCTGGGGGTCAGCGAGACGCCTCGCGAGCTCGCGTTTTGTGCCCACGCCATCCTGCAGCCGGACGAGGTGTTCGAGGTGCGCGATGCCCAACTGGATCCGCGTTTTGCCGGCAGCCCGCTGGTGACAGGCGAACCCGGCATCCGGTTCTATGCGGGTGCACCGTTGGTCACCGCGGACGGGCTCCCGATCGGCACCGTCTGCGTGATCGATCGCGAGCCGCGCGCCTTGGCGGCGTCAGAACGCAAGGCGCTGCAGTCGCTCGCCCGACAAGTCGTCGCGCAGCTCGAGTTGCGGCACGCCATGGCCGGCCTGGAGCTCGAGAGCATGACCGATCCGTTGACGTCGCTGTGGAACCGCCGCAGTCTGGACCGGCGACTGCACGCGGCCTGGAATCTCCATGTCCGCGAGGCCGCACCGCTGAGCCTGCTGATGATCGACCTGGACCATTTCAAGCGCATCAACGACGCCCACGGTCATCCCACCGGCGATCGGGTGCTGGTGCAGGCCGCGGCCATCATCCGCGACCAGATCGGCCACGACGGCCTCGCCGCCCGCTTTGGCGGGGAAGAGTTTTGCGTCGTGCTGCCAGGCATGGATGCCGGGACCGCACAGCAACGCGCCGAGCAGTTGCGGCGCGCGCTCGAGGACGCGTCCTGGCCCGATGTCAAAGTCACTGCCAGCATCGGTGTCGCGACCGCCACGGCTGACGAAGATGGTTCACCCAACGTGATGCTCACGCGCGCGGACCGCGCGCTGTATGTCGCCAAGCGGGACGGCCGCAACCGCGTGCGCCACTTCGAGGGTTGGTCCTGATCGCGCCCCCTCACCTGCCCTGAGGCGGCGATGCCAAGCATTCCCCTCAGGACGTGTGGCGCTTGCGCATCCGCACTTCCACCTCACGCGTCGCGTTGCGCAGCAACTCGATGATCACCTGAGTCCGGCGCTGGTTCAGGCGCTGCGTGAGAGCCGCCACGCTCAGGGCACCGACCGCATGGCCCATCGAGTCGCGGAAGGCGACGCCCACGGCACGCACTCCGAGGCTCACGCGGTTCTGGATGACTGCCGCGCCGTCCGCGCGTGCTTGAGCGCATGCCGCGTCCAGATCCGACGCGGTGAGCTTCCCGAAAGCGGACAGATTCGGCGTCACGCGCTGGATGATCTCCAGTCGCTCCTCTTCGCCGATCGCTGACAGGATCGCGAGCCCACCCGCACCCACGCCCAGCGGTCGCCGGCTGCCGACCTCCAGCACCAATGCGCGTATCGGGAACTCGCCTTCGCGCCGGTGCATGCACACCGCGTCGAAGCCGCTGCGCACCACCAGGTAGACCGTGTCGCCGGTCTCCTGCGCGAGCGAACCCATCGCGCCGTCGCACAGGTCGCGGATGTCGTGCATGGTCGAGCCGGCCACGCCGAGCTCGAAGGCGAGCGCACCGAGCCGGTATCGGCGGGTCTGTGCGTCGTGCACCGCAAGGTTCTCGGCAATCAGTTGCGCCAGCACGCGGTGTGCCGAGGGATGCGGCAACTGTGCCTTGGCCGCCAGTTCGGTCAGCGCCAGGCCCTTGCGGCCGGCAGTCGCCAACAGCTTGAGCAACGCGACACCCCGCTTGAGGGAGCCTGCATCGGAAGTTGTTTTCGTGTTCATCTATCGGACAGATACCTGTTTTGTTTTCAGCTATTAGAAAACAATCCGGTCAGCAGCGCGCACAGCCATTCCGATAAACGGACATAAGGCGGAAGCGCTGCCAAGCCTCGACGAGATTCGGCCCGACCGACCCACCAGGAGACAACGACATGAAATTCCAGAACAGCTTTCGCTGGATCGCCGCCGCGCTCGGCGCGGCCTGCCTGCTCGGCGCCGCGGGCGCGATTGCGCAAGGCGGCAAGGTGCGCATCGCCGTCGTCACGCCATTGACCGGCCCCCTTTCGGTGGTGAACGGTCCGGGCCAGAACGCCGCGCGCATGCTGGCCGACGCCATCAACAAGGGCGAGCTGCCGGCACCGTACAACACCGGCAAGGGGATGGGCGGCAAGGAAGTCGAACTGATCTTCCTCGACGAGAACGGCGGCAACGCGAAGCAGGTCGCGGAGTTCCGCGGGCTGGTGGAGCGGCAAGGCGCAGACGCGGTGATGGGCTTCGGGTCGGCCGCCACCTGCGTGGCGATCGCACCGGTGGCCGAGGAACTCAAGGTCCTCACGGTGATGTCCACCTGCGCAACGCCGCGCATCTTCGAGGACGGCAAGTACGAATACGTCTTCCGCACGACGGGCTCCACCACGATGGACAGCGTTGCGCTCGCGCTGTACGCGCAGGCCCGCATGCCGGCCGCAAAGACGGTGGGCCATATCAACCCGAACTACGCGTTGGGGCAGGATGCATGGCGCGATTTCAGCGCCGCGCTCAAGTCGGTGAAGCCCGGCATCGAGGTGGTTGCCGAGCAATGGCCGACGCCGGGTTCGGGGCAGTACGCGGCGGAGATCTCGGCGCTCGCCACCAAGAGGCCCGACATCATTCACACGTCGATGGCCGGTGCCGACCTGGAGGCGTTCTTCACCCAGATGCGCCCGCGCGGCCTGCATGAGCGCTCGAAGATCTATGCGCCGCTGCTCGAACTGTCCATGTACCGGATGGGCGCACAGGTTCCAGACGGCGTGGTGTTCACCGCGCGCGGCACCAACGGGCTGTTCGCGCCCAAGTCGGCGCTCAACGACTGGTTCACGGCCAACTACCAGGGCCGCTACAAGGACGCGCCGGTCTACACCGCCTACCAGTACACCAATACGCTGCTCGCGCTCAAGGCCGCCTACGATAGCGCAGCCAAGGCTGGCGCCACCGGCACGCCGGCCCTGATCAAGGCGCTCAAGGGCCGAAGCATCGAGACCCCGAGCGGCACCATCCGCCTCGCGTTGGGCAACGGCCACCAGGCCATCCAGGACATGGCCGTCGGCGAGGCCTTCTACGACGTCGAGAAGAAGACGGTATCGGTGCGCAATGCCATGCGCTTTCCGGCCGAATGCGTGAACCCGCCCGAGGGGATCAAGAGCGAGGCCTGGCTGGCGGGCGGAATGGCGGGGCGCAAGTGCGAAGGCACGGTCGCCGCCAAGTGATCCGGAACCTTGGCTGACCGACCATGTCGACACTGCTCACCATCCTCATCGACGGCCTGATCTACGGCGCCTGGCTCTTTCTCGTGGCCGCCGGGCTCACCCTGATCTTCGGCGTGATGAAGGTCCTGAACATCGCGCACGGCAACCTCTATGCCATTGGCGCGTATGTCGCCGCCACGGCCATGGGCTACTGGTTCGCCGACCGACCGCCCTCCTTCGCCGCCTTTGCGATCCAGCTCGGCACGGCCGTGGTCGCCGGCACCGCGCTTGGGCTGGCGCTGGACCGCGGCGTGCTGCGCCGCCTGCGGGGGCGCGACGAAGTGTCGCTGGCGCTCGCGACCTATGCGCTGCTGCTGGTGCTGGACGACGTGATCCAGTTCGTCTGGGGCACCTCCGCCTATCCGGCCAGCGCACCCTACGGCCTGCTGGGCAGTTCGGAGATCAACGGCCTGCGCTTCAACAACTACGAGTTCGTGCTGCTCGCCGCCGCGGCCGCGGTGGGGCTGCTGCTGTGGTGGCTGCTGCAGCGCACGCACACCGGGCGCTGCCTCGCGGCCATCATCCGTGATCCCGAGATGTCGGCCGCCATGGGAATCAACGTCGAGCGGCTGTACCTGGCGACCTTCATGCTCGGGGCGGTGCTTGCCGCGCTCGGCGGCGCCCTGACCGCGCCGATGATCCAGGTGGCGCCGGGCCTCGGTGCCGAGGTCATCGTCGTGACCTTCGCGGTGATCGTGATCGGCGGCATGGGCAGCATCCCGGGCGCCGCCGTCGGTGCGCTGGTCGTCGGGCTGGCGCGCGCCGCAACCATCCATCTGTTCCCCTTTGCCGAAGTGTTCATCGTCTATGCGGTGATGGCACTCGTGCTCGCCGTCCGGCCCGAGGGCCTGTTCCCCCAAGCCGCGCTGAGAAAGATATGAACTCCCTTCGCCGAACCGACGCATCCCTCCTCGGGCTGCTGGCCATGTTGTGCGCAGCCGCCTTCATCGCACCGAGCTGGCTGATGAGCCTGCTGGCCGTGGCACTCGCCAAGGGCCTCGTCGCACTCGGGCTGCTGCTGCTCCTGCGCGCCGGCCTGGTGCCCTTCGGCCACGCGCTCTACTACTGCCTGGGCGGCTATGTCGCCGGCCTGGGCACGCCCTGGCTCGGCATCCGCGACACCCTGTTGCTGCTTGCGCTTGCCAGCCTGCTCTCCGGCGGCGTGGCCTTCGTCGCCGGCTTCCTGATGCGGCGCTACCGAGGCATCTTCTTCGCGATGCTGTCGATGGCGCTGTCGATGATCCTGTACGGCGTTCTGCTCAAGTCGCAGAGCCTGGGCTCATCGGACGGCTTCACGGTGGCGCGTGCATCTTTCTTCGCTGTGCAGACGGCGGGCGTGGGCGCGATCCGCTCCGTCTACCTGCTCACGGCGGTGGTCACGCTGCTCGCTGCCTGGGGGGTTTCGCGCTACCTGACGACGGCCATGGGCCACGTCGGCCCCGCGATCCGCGAGAACGAGGTTCGCGTGGCGTACCTCGGCTGTTCGCCCAGCCGGGTGATCCACATGGAGTACACGGCCTCCGGTGCGCTGGCCGGCGGCGCGGGCGCGCTCGTCGCCATCCTGGTCGGCCAGGTCGATCCGGGCATGGGCTTCTGGATGACCTCCGGCGAGTTCGTGTTCATCGCGATCCTCGCCGGTGCCGGCGGCATCTGGGGATCGCTGGCCGCGGCCTTCGTGCTCGAAGGCATCCATGCGCTGGCGTTCGAGTACGCCCCGCAGTACTGGAAGTTCGTGCTCGGTGCGACCCTGCTGCTGCTGATCGTGCGCTTTCCGAGCGGGCTGTCCAGCATGCTGGCGAATCGCGCCGGGGCCCGCTCATGAGCACGGCACCGCTGCTCGAAACGCGCGGGCTCACCATCCGCTTCGGTGCCGTCGTGGCCGTGAACAAGGTCAGCGTGCGCATCGACAGGGGCGACGTCGTGGGCCTGATCGGAACCAACGGCGCGGGCAAGACCACCTTCCTCAACATGGTGACCGGCTACCTGCGCCCGACCGGCGGCGAGATCCTGCTCGACGGCCGCAGCACGCTGGGGCGCAGTCCGCGCGAACTCGTGGCGCACGGCATGGCGCGTTCGTTCCAGGTTCCGCAGCTCTTCCCCGAAATGACGGTCCGCGAGCACCTTCTCTTCGCCCTGGCGCTGGCCGACGGCTCCACAGGCGGCTTGCTGAAGCCGCTGCATTCCGCACAGCGCCAGGCGCGCGCCGACGAGGTGCTCGGGCGCTTCGGCCTGCAGGCCATCGGCGAGCGGCCGGTCAACCTCGTTCCCCAAGGGCAGCGCAAGCTGATCGATATCGCCATGGCCCTGTCGCTGAAACCGAAGCTGCTGTTGCTCGACGAACCCACCAGCGGCGTGTCCTCCGCCGAGAAGATGCCGTTGATGGAGGTCGTGTTCGACGTCATCCGCGCGAGCGGCGTCACCGTGCTCTTCGTGGAGCACGACATGGACGTGGTGCGCCGCTACGTGACGCGCATCCTCGCCTTCCGCGACGGATCGATGATCGCCGACGGCGCCCCCGGCGAGGTCATGCGCGACGCCCAGGTGGCTTCGGCGGTGCTGCGCGGCAAGGCGCCTGCCGCCCTCGCAAGGGCAGGTGCCGCATGATCGAGACGCGCAAGCTTTGCGTGGCTTTCGGGCCCGTATCGATCCTGGAGCAGGTCGACCTGGATGCACCCCCTGGCGCGGTGCTGGGCGTGGTCGGCCACAACGGCGCAGGCAAGACCACGCTGATGCGCACGCTGATCGGCGCGCTGCCCGTCGCCTCGGGCGAAGTCCGGCTCGACGGCATCGATGTCACCGGCTGGCCCAGCCGGCAGCGTGCGCGGCTGGGCATCGGCTACATGCCCGAAGACCGGCGGCTGATTCCCGAGCTGACGGTCCGGGCCAACATCGAGCTGCCGCTGGAGGTTGCCGGGCTTGCCGGCGCCGAGCGCAATCGCCGCGTGAGCGGCGCGCTCGACATGATCCCGGAGCTCGCACCGCTGATCCAGCGGCGCGGCAACCAGCTTTCCGGCGGGCAGCAGAAGCTGGCCGCGCTGGCACGCGCCATCTGCCAGGGCCAGCGCCTGCTGCTGCTCGACGAGCCTTTCGAGGGCGTCGCGCCGGCGCTCGTGCAGCGCCTCGTCGAGGTGCTGCGCGCCCTTCGGCGCCAGGGCCCGACCATCCTGGTCACCGACTCCGAGGGCGCGAACCTCGAGGGCCTGTGCGATCGGCGCTTCACCATCGAACGCGGCCGCATGCGGCCGGACGACTCCCTCCATCACAACCCAGAGGCTCTTCCGTGAACACGTCGCAAGACTATGACTACATCGTGGTGGGCGGCGGCTCCGCCGGCTGCCTGCTGGCCAACCGCCTGTCCGCCGATCCGTCGCAGCGCGTGCTGCTGATCGAGGCCGGTGCGCGCGACAACAGCATCTTCATCCGCATGCCGGCCGGCTTCAGCCGCGTGTTCGGCACGCACCGGATGTGGGACTACCAATCCGAGCCGCAGGCCGGCCTGGGCGGCCGTACCGCCTTCGTGCCGCAGGGCCGCACGCTGGGCGGCAGCGGCTCCATGAACGGCATGATCTACATCCGCGGCGATCGCCAGGACTACGACGACTGGCGCGACGGCGGCTGCAGCGGCTGGGGCTACGAGGACGTGCTGCCGTGGTTCCGCAAGTCCGAGGGGAACCAGCGCCTGTCCGACGCGTACCACGGTGCCGCTGGCCCCCTCAAGGTCATCGACACGCCCTACCGCCATGCGCTCAACGCGGCGTTCGTGCGCTCCGCGCAGGAGATCGGCCTGCCGTTCAACCACGACTTCAACGGCGCCTCCCAACTGGGCGCCGGGTTTTATCAGATCACCTCCTTCGAAGGCGAGCGCGGCAACACGGCGCGCTTCTTCCTGCGCCCCGCGATGGGACGCCCGAACCTCGAGGTGCGCACCGACCTGACCGCCGCCCGCGTGCAGTTCGACGGCACGCGCGCCACCGGCATCGAGTGTCTGGAGAGCAAGGGGCATCACGCCGCCGTTGCCTTCCGCGCCAGGCGCGAGGTGATCCTCTGCGCGGGCGGCCTGGGCAGCGCCAAGATCCTGCTGCAGTCGGGGGTCGGGCCGGGCGCACAGCTGCAGGCGGTCGGGGTTCCCCAGGTGAAGGAGCTGGCCGGCGTCGGCCGCAACTACCAGGACCACCTCGAAGTGCCGGTGTATGGCCAGACGCGCGAGCCGATCAGCCTCTTCGGACACGACCGCGGCCTCTCGGCACTGCGGCACGGCGCGCAGTGGGTTCTTTTCAGGAGCGGCCTGATGACCTCGAACGTGGTCGAGTCGGGTGGCTTCTTCGACACCGATGGCGACGGTCGCGCGGACATCCAGTTCCACGTGCTGCCGGTGCTGGTCGGCGATGCGGACCGCGCGCCGCCGATGGTGCACGGCATCACGCTCAACCCCTGCCAGCTCGCACCGAAGTCGCGCGGCGAATTGCGGCTGCGCAGCAGCGACCCGCTCGACCTGCCGTGGCTGGATGCCGGCGCGCTGGCCGACGAGGACGACGTGCGCGTGCTGCGCGAAGGCGTGCGGCTGGCGCGCCGGATCCTGGCTGCGCCGTCGCTCGCGGCGCTGGTGAGCCGGGAGATCGAGCCGCTGCCCGAGTTCGCCGGCGATGACGACGCCGACATCGATGCCCGGGTGCGCCACTACGCCAAAACCGTCTATCACCCCGGCGGCACCTGCAAGATGGGGACCGATGCCATGGCAGTGGTCGACCCGCAATTGCGCGTGCACGGCCTGCAGGGACTGCGCGTCGCCGACGTGTCCGTCATGCCGGCCATCCCGCGCGGCAACACCAACGCCGGCACGATCATGATCGCCGAGCGGGCCGCCGACTTCATCCAATCCGAAAGGGCCTGAGCATGCTTCAGAACAACCTGGGGCTGCTGGGCGCAGCCACCCGCACGGCACTTGAACAAGAGCCGCGCGTCTTCATCGGCGGTGAGTGGCAGACCATCTCGAACAGCCTGCCGGCAGTGGATCCGAGCAGCGCGATACCGGTCTCCCGCATCGCAGCCGCCGGCGCGGTGCAGGTCGATGCGGCTGTGCGCGCCGCACGCGCCGCCTTCGAAACCGGCCCCTGGCCGCGCATGCGTGGCGCCGAGCGGGAAGCCCTGCTGCGCCGGCTCGCCGACCTGATCGAACGCGACCGCCAGACGCTGGCCGAACTGGAGGTGCTCGACGTCGGCATGCCGATCTGGATGGCGCGCGACCTGAACGTCGGTGGCGCGATCGGCGTGCTGCGCTACATGGCCGGGTTCGCGGGTCGCGCGAACGGCCGCACCGTCCAGGTCGGCGTGCCGATCCCGGAATCGGCCTTCTTCGGCTACACGCAGAAAGAAGCGCTGGGCGTGGTCGGCGCGATCATCCCGTGGAACGTGCCGCTGATGATGTCGGTGTGGAAGCTCGCACCCGCGCTCGCGGCGGGCTGCACCGTGGTGCTCAAGCCGTCCGAGGAAGCCTCGCTGAGCGTGCTGTACCTCGCAGGGCTCGTACGCGAGGCCGGCTTCCCAGCGGGTGTGGTCAATGTGGTCACCGGCACCGGCCCCGAGGCCGGCGCGGCGCTCGCGGCGCATCCAGGGCTGGACAAGATCACCTTCACGGGCTCGACGCGCAGCGGCATCCAGGTGGCGCTGGCCGCCGCGCGCAACGTCACCAAGGCCACGCTCGAACTGGGCGGCAAGTCGCCGCAGATCCTCTTTGCGGACGCCGACCTGGATCAGGTCATCCCGGGCATTGCCGGCAGCATCTTCCTCAACTCCGGACAGGTGTGCGTGGCGGGGTCGCGGCTGTACGTGGACCGGCGAATCTACGACGAAGCCGTCGACCGGCTGGCGCGGCACGCCGACGCGATGCGGCTCGGCCCCGGCCTGGCACCCGATACCGAACTCGGGCCGCTGGTGAACGCCCGCCAGCAGCAGCACGTGCTCGGGCACCTGGACGCCGCCCGACGCGCCGGCGCCGAGCTGCTGACCGCCGACCCACGCATCGATGCCGCGGGCTTCTATGTGCGCCCCAGCGTGATCGCGGTGGCGGACCAGGCCGCCTCCATCGTGCGCGAAGAGCTGTTCGGCCCCGTCATCACGGCCACGCCGTTCGACAGCGTGGACGAGGCCGTGCACATGGCCAACGACACCGACTACGGCCTCTCCGCCTGCCTGTGGACGCGAGACCTAGCGACGATGCACGCGGTGGTGCCGCGCATCCGCTCGGGCAAGGTGGCCGTCAACACCGAACCGATGCCCTGGCCGGGGCTGCCGGAAGGCGGCCGGGGCGCGTCGGGCTACGGGCGCGACCTGGGCGAGGAATCGTTCGAGTCGTTCCTGGAGACCAAGTCCGTGCTGGTCCGCTACGCCTGAGCTCTTCATTCCCTAATGCGAACCATCAGCAAACCATCATGACTTTTTCACAGCCCGGCGCATCCGATGCGCTGAACGGCAAGGTCGCCGTCATCACCGGCGGCAGCAGCGGCATCGGTGCCGCCACTGTCCGATTGCTGGCCGCATCGGGTGCGGCGGTGGTCATCGGCTTCAACCAGGGCGAACAACGCGCCGAGCTGCTGCGCAGCGAGCTGCCCGGCGATGGGCACCGGACCCTGCACATGCCGCTGGCCGACAGTGGCGCGCATGCGGCGCTGGCGGATTCGCTGCGGGCCGCATACGGCCGCATCGATGTCCTCGTGAACTCGGCCGGCTTCACCCAGCGCATTCCGCACGCCAGTCTCGAGGCACTGACGCCCGAGCTCTTCAATGAGATCCTGCTGGCCAATGCGGGCGGGCCGTTCTCGATCATCCGCGCGCTGATGCCCCTGCTGCGCGCCTCGGGTGCCGCCACCGTGGTGAACGTGTCGTCGGTCTCGGCCTTCACCGGCCTGGGCAGCAACATCGCCTACTGCGCGGCCAAGTCGGCGCTGGACACGATGACGGTGTCGCTGGCGCGCGCCTTCGGCCCGGCCGTGCGTTTTCTCAGCGTGTCGCCGGCCTCGGTCGACACCGATTTCGTCCAGGGGCGCAACCGCGAAGAGCTGGAGGCGAAGGCTGCGGCCACGCCGCTGGGGCGCATCGTCACGCCGGAGGACGTCGCGCTTTCGGTGCTGGCTTGCGTGACGCACCTGCGCACCGCCACCGGCACGCGCATCGTGATCGACGGAGGGCACAGCCTGTGAACCCGATGCTGAATGCCACCCACGACCCGGCCCTGCGCAGCTGGGTCGCCTCGGCCAATGGGGCCGGTGCCGAGTTCCCGATCCAGAACCTTCCCTTCGCCGTGTTCCGGCCGTTGGACGGCAACGGGCCGCCGCGCTGCGGCGTGGGCATCGGCGACCGCATCCTCGACGTCGGCGCTTGTGCGCAGCACCTCGACGGACTCGCCAGGACGGCCGCGCTCGCGTGCCGCGCCCCGGCGCTGAACGACCTGATGGCGCTGGGCGCACCGGCCGCTTTGGCCTTGCGCGCAGGCGTGTCGCAACTGCTGGCCGAGCGCGCCGACTCCGAGTCCGATCGTGACGCCGCCAGCCGCGCGCTGCTGGGCCTGGACGAGGTGCAACTGCTGATGCCGGTGAAGGTCGGCGGCTTCACCGATTTCTTCGCGTCGATCCACCACGCGACAAATGCCGGCCGCCTGTTCCGCCCCGACATGCCGCTGCTGCCCAACTACAAGCATGTGCCCATCGCCTACAACGGCAGGGCCAACAGCGTGCGGGTCAGCGGCGCGCCGGTGCAGCGCCCCTTCGGCCAGCTCAAGGGGCCGGGCGATGCGGCGCCGCGCTTCGCACCGGCCCAAAGGCTCGACCACGAGGTCGAGCTCGGCGTCTATGTCGGCGCTGCGTCCACGCAGGGACGGCCCATCGCGATCGGTGATGCATGGCAGCACGTGTTCGGCTTCTCGCTGCTCAACGACTGGTCGGCGCGCGACATCCAGGGCTGGGAATACCAGCCCCTGGGGCCGTTTCTCGCGAAGAGCTTCGCGACGACGGTGTCGCCCTGGGTGGTCACGGCCGAGGCGCTGGCGCCCTTTCGCGTGCCGGCAGTGGCCCGGCCCGCGGGCGATCCCTCGCCTCTTCCCTACCTGTGGGACGACGCCGACCAGCGCCACGGGGGGCTTCGCATCGTGCTCGACGCCCACCTTCGCAGCGAACGGATGGCCGCTGGCGGCCTGCCGCCGATGCGCCTGTCGCGCTCCGACACCGGCCTTCTCTACTGGACGGTTGCACAGATGCTGGCGCACCACACGAGCAATGGCAGCGCGCTCGACACCGGCGACCTGCTGGGCTCCGGCACCGTGTCGGGCGAGAGCGCCGATGCGCTCGGCAGCCTGCTGGAGATCACATCGGGCGGCAGCCGGCCGCTCATGCTGCCCGGCGGCGAGCAGCGCACCTTCCTTGCCGATGGCGACGAAGTGATCCTCAGCGGCCGCTGCGAATCGCCGGGCCACGTCGCCATCGGCTTCGGGCAGTGCAGCGGCATCGTGCGTGCCGCACGGAATTGATCCACAGGAGAACAACGCATGATCGTCGAACAGAGAACCTATACGACCCATCCCGGCAAATGGCGCGACTACCTCGCGCTCTATGAAGCCGAGGGACTGGAGATCCAGAAGCGCATCCTCGGCCGCATGGTGGGCTACTACCGGTCCGAGACCGGCACGCTGAGCCAGATCGTCCACATGTGGGCCTACGAAGACATGAACGAGCGCACGCACCGGCGCCATGCGCTGATGGCGGACCCGGGCTTCAAGGCCTATGCCGCGAAGATGCTGCCGCTGCTGCAGAACCAGGAGTCGCGCATCCTCGTGCCGGCCGATTTCTTCGCGCCGCGATGGCAACAGTGACCCGCACCATGCAGGAAGACACATCCATGGCGCGCAACGAACCTGCCGCAATGGCCTACCAGAGCGGCTTCGGGAACCAGTTCGCGAGCGAGGCCCGCCCGGGCGCGCTGCCGGTGGGCCGCAACTCGCCGCAGCAGGCGCCCCTGGGTCTGTACGCGGAGCTGCTGTCGGGGACCGCGTTCACGGCCCCCCGCGAACACAACCGGCGGACCTGGATGTACCGCATGCAGCCCAGCGCAATGCACGACGCCTTCGTGCGGATCGACGACGGACGCTGGCGCAGCGGCCCGTTCAACGAGGCCGAGACGCCGGCGAACCGCCTGCGCTGGGATCCGTGGCCGATGTCCGGCGAAGCGGCCGATTTCGTCGATGGCATGGTCACCATCGCAGGCAATGGCGATGCGCATGCGCAGACCGGCTGCGCCGTGCATGTCTACCTCGCCAATCGCTCGATGGAAAAGCGCTATTTCATGGACTCGGACGGCGAGCTGCTGATCGTTCCGCAGGCGGGCGCGCTGCTGCTGCACACGGAGCTCGGAAAGCTGCATGTGCAGTCGGGCGAAATTGCGCTCGTGCCCCGTGGCATGCGATTCAGGGTCGAGCTGCCCGAGGGCGATGCGCGCGGCTATGTCTGCGAGAACTATGGCGCGCCGTTCCGGCTGCCGGAGCTCGGCCCGATCGGCTCGAACGGCCTGGCCAACGCCCGGGACTTCCTTGCGCCGGTTGCGGCCTTCGAAGCCGACACGGGTCCGGTGCGCATCGTCAACAAGTTCCTCGGCCATCTTTGGGAAGGCGGCCAGCCGCACTCTCCGCTCGACGTCGTCGCATGGCATGGCAACCTCACGCCGTGCAAGTACGACCTCGCGCGGTTCATGGCGATCGGCACCATCAGCTTCGATCATCCCGACCCGTCGATTTTCACCGTGCTCACGTCAGGCACCGACACGCCGGGGGTGGCGAACTGCGACTTCGTGATCTTCCCGCCGCGCTGGCTCGTGGCCGAGGACACCTTCCGTCCCCCATGGTTCCATCGCAACGTCATGAGCGAACTCATGGGCCTGGTGCGCGGCGTCTATGACGCCAAGGCGGAGGGTTTCGTCCCCGGCGGCATGAGCCTGCACAACTGCATGCTGCCGCACGGCCCCGATGCCGCGACGTTCGACAAGGCAAGCGCCGCGGAGCTCGCCCCCCACCGCATCCGGGACACGCTGGCCTTCATGTTCGAAAGCCGGCATGTCTTCAGGCCCACCGCCCAGGCCCTGGCCGCCAGCAACCTGCAGGCCGGCTACGACGCTGTCTGGCGGGGCTTCATGCCCGGCCATCGGTAAGTCAACAAAAAAAGGAGATAGACATGGTTCAGATCAGCAGACGCAGCTTCGTGGCCAGCGCGGCCGGAAGCTTGCTGGTGCCCCCGGCGCTCGCTCAACATGACAGGTACCCCGCGCGCCCCCTCCAGTTGACGCACGGCTTCGGTGCGGGCGGCAATGCGGACGTGGTGTCCCGTCTCTTCGCGCAGAAGATGCAGGACGTGCTCAAGCAGCCCGTGGTGGTCGACATCAAGAGCGGCGCGGGCGGCACCATCGCCAGCGACTACGTGGCCAAGTCGAAGCCGGACGGCTACAACCTCGTCATGCTGACCGGTGCGCACACCGTATCGGCCGCGCTTCGCAAGTCGCTGCCCTTCGACGCGGTGCGGGATTTCTCGTTCATTTCCACCGTGACGAGCTTTCCCTTCGTGATCGCGGTGCGCGCGGAGCATCCTGCGCAGAACCTGCAGGAACTGCTCGCGCTCGCGCGGAAGAAACCCGAAGAGGTGACCTTCACCTCCGTCGGCGTCGGCTCCACTCAGCACATGGTGGGCGAACTGCTCGGCGTAACTGCCAGCGTCAAGCTGCTGCACGTGCCCTACCGCGGCGGCGGGGCGCCGGTGCAGGCCGTGATCGCTGGCGACGTGGACGTGCTGGCCGATACGCTCACCGTCGCCTCGCCGCACATCAAGTCGGGGCGGTTGCGCGCGCTCGCCGTCACCAGTGCGCAGGCTTGGCCGTCGATGCCCGGGGTCCCGCCTGTATCGGCTGTGCTGAAGGAATTCGAGGTCCGTTCATGGCTGGGTCTCGCGGCCGCAGCCGGCACGCCACTGGAGATCGTCGATCTGCTCAACAAGGCGGTCAGGACGGCAGCGGAAGCCCCACCTGTCAAGACCACGCTGTTCAACTTGGGGAGCGAGTCTGCGCCGTCGTCGTCGGTTCAGATGACCGGCATGGTCAAGCAGGAGATCGAACGCTGGCGCTCTGTGGTCGCCAAGGCCGGAATTCAGCCGCAATGAGCGCCACCGCTCTCATCCGAGTCGTCGGGCTGTGCGGCAGCCTGCGAAGCGCTTCGTACAACGCCATGGCGCTGGGGCTTGCCGGTGATTGCATGCCGGCGGACATGACGATGGAAGTGCTCGATTGGCGAGCGCTCCCGGCCTTCGACGCGGATCTCCTGGCACGCGGCATGCCCGATGCCGTTGCGTCGCTCGTCGCGCGCATCCGCAGCGCCGATGCGGTGCTGATCGCCACGCCCGAATACAACTTCTCGGTACCGGGAATGCTGAAGAACGCTCTCGACTGGGTGTCGCGCGCGGAAGACCAGCCCTTCCGGCGGAAGCCAGTCGCAATTTTGTCTGCGGCGACCGGCCCTCTAGGGGGTGCACGTGTGCAATACGAACTGCGCAAGATCCTGCTGTTCCTCGATGCCCTGGTCTTGACGAAGCCCGAGATTTTTATCGGTCACGCGTCCTCGAAGTTCGATCCGCAGGGGCGCTGCACCGATGCGACGACACGCGATTTCGTGACCGCGCAGATGACGGCATTCCAACAGTGGTGCATCGAGACCCGTGCGATGCAGGTCGGGGCTGGGACAGAGCGAACGGTATGGAAGTAGCGACGAAGATTCTTGTCTGGCGAAGACCTGGCGGATCGCGTAGGGAATTAGGGCGGCGCAGGTTTCCGTACACGCGGCACTTGTCCGCGTTGGAGAAAGCTGTACAGCCGCTTTAGCGCCCGAAGCAGTCACAAGGACGACTCGAAAGCAGTCCTCCGACTGATGCAGCGTGACCCTTCAGTTGCCACCATGAACTAGCAGAAGGCATGCACACTGACGAGAAATCGACCTCGATCTCCAGCGGCGACGCACGTTCAGCGCCCGTCGCTGCTCGACAACTCTCTCACTCGACGACTTGGTGAATTGAGGTACGTCGTACGTGAAAGTTGGGAGACCTTGGCTTGCTGCAGTAGATCGGCCGTGGCCTGAGCGAACTGCTCCACATCAAAGCTCTTCGGCCGTCGCTTAGCTTGCGTAATTCTGTGGACCGCGATTCGCAACGCATCTGCATACGCAGTGAGTTGTCCTTTCGGCGTGAGATTTTTTATCTCGTGCCAGTCGAGCTGGCCAACACTCCAGACCTCTTTGACCTTGTGCCGGTACGACACGTACCCGTCTGCCTTTGCAAAGAAATTGCTGTGGCTCCACGATGCGAAGTCCGCCACCTCAAGCAATAGAACAAATCCTTCAATGGATGAGCCGAATGACATGGGGAGGAGAGAGTCGCTCAAGTGCGCGTCGATGGCCGGCGTGTAGAGCTTCCATCGGCCCTTTTCCGTCTGCCAGTGCTCGGCCGGCCATGCATTGCTCTGTGCCTTCTGTGCACCCAGGTGCAGCACCTCGATGCCGGCGGTGAGGAAAGTTCGAAAGCGCATGTGTTCACTCCTCCTGGCTGGACTCGGCTGACTGGTTGTTGTCCGAGACTGGTTTGGTGCGCCCGCGCTGCGTGAGGCGGGGCTGATGTCCGGCCCTGGCCGATAGTACCCATCCACGATGGGTGCACCAACCGCCCGCAACCAATCTAAGCCGACATCGAAACACCAAGCGAGCGTCTGCCCGTAGTCGATCTACGTCAGCCCGGCATACCGCTCGGAGACCTGTCCGCCACCGAATTTCAATCTCCTCAGCCGCCACAACTCCCCGCAATCCACTCCCTCACCCACCGATGCCCCGCATCCCGATGCCGCCTCTCATGCCAAAGCATCGCCATCTCGTACCCCGGCACTTCCAGCGGCGCCTCCACCACGCGTAGTCCCGGCGCGCCGCGCGCCAGCCGCTCGGGCAGCATCGCCACCATGTCGGTCTCGGCCAGCACCGACATCATGAAAAGAAAGTGCGGCACCGACAGCGCCACGCGCCGCGCCAGTCCCACCTGCGCCAGCGCATCGTCCGTCGGCCCGATAAAACCGCCGCCGCTCATCGACACCACCACGTGCTCCATCGCGCAGAACTGCGCGAGCGTCGGCCGCCGCTTCAACCGTGGATGCCCTACCCTCCCCGCCAGCACATAGCGCTCGTTGAACAGCACCCGCCGATGCAGCCCAGCCGGCGCGCCCACACTCGTGTGAAAGAACAGATCGATCTCCCCGTGCTCCAGCTGCCGCGCCATGCGCGAGGGCACCGCCTCCACCACGGCCAGCCGCGTATTCGGCGCTGCCTTGCGCAGCCCGGCGAGCGCCGGCAGCAGGATCGCCGACTCGGCGTAGTCGGCCGCGGCCACGCGCCAGGTGGTGGTCGCCTCGGCGGGGTCGAAGGGCTTGGTGGGCGCCACCGCGCGGCCCAGTGACTCCAGCGCTTCGCGCAGGGGCTCACGCAGTTCGTCGGCACGCGCAGTCGGCCGCATGCCGCGTTGCGCGGGCACCAGCAGCGGATCGGCGAACGCCTCGCGCAGCTTGGCGAGCTGCACGCTCACCGAGGGCTGCGAGAGGTTCAGCCGCTCGGCGGCGCGGGTGACGTTGCGCTCGGCGAGCAGCACATCGAGCGTGATCAAGAGGTTGAGGTCTAGGCGGTTGAAATTGTTCATGGCAATGGCTGGAATTCGAACTATTCATTTCCAATATATCGCCACCGCTCCTAACCTGCGTGCATGTTCTTCATTCCACAGGCAAATCAACCGTGAAAGTCCTTCTCGTCCACGCCCACCCCGAAGCCCGTTCGCTCAACGGTTCGCTCAAAAACTTCATGCTGGAGCGCCTCACGCAAGCCGGGCACGAAGTGCAGGTGTCCGATCTCTACGCGATGCAATGGAAGGCGCCGCTCGATGCGGCGGACTTCCCGCACGTCGAGCCCGGCGCGCATTTCGATCCGGTGCTCGATTCGCTGCGCGCCTTCGAAGATGGCACGCAGCCCGAAGACATCGCCGCCGAGCAGGCCAAGCTGCTCTGGGCCGATGCGGTGATCTTCCAGTTTCCGCTCTGGTGGTACTCGATGCCCGCGATCCTCAAGGGATGGGTCGAGCGCGTGTATGCCTATGGCTTTGCCTATGGCATCGGCGAGCATTCCGACACGCACTGGGGCGACCGCTTCGGCGAAGGCACGCTGGCGGGCAAGCGCGCGATGCTGGTGGTCACCACCGGCGGCTGGGCGCCGCACTACAGCCCGCGCGGCATCAACGGGCCGATAAACGACCTGCTGTTTCCCATTCACCACGGCATCCTCTACTACCCGGGCTTCGAGGTGCTGCCGCCGTACGTGGTGTACAGCACGGGCAAGGTCGATGACGCGGCCTATGCGCGGATCACCGAAGAACTCGGTGATCGTCTCGATGCACTGTGGACGACGACGCCCATCGCCTTCCGCCCGCAGAACGCGGGCGACTACGAGATTCCCGCCCTCACCCTGCGGCCCGACGTTGCGCCGGGCCGCACCGGGTTCGCGGCGCATGTCTCGGATTGACTAGGGCAGCACCGGGTTGGCCGCTGCGTTCGCAATCGCCGCATCGGCATCGACGCGCAGCATGAAGCGCCTGGCCACCAGGTCGTTGGCCGCGTTGGTCACTGCCGCGACGTAGCCCGCCTGGTCGGTGTAGCGCTCCTGCAGCGAGAGCCGCGGGTCGGTCGTGCCGGCGCGTTGCGCAGTGGTCTTCACGAACGGAAAGTACGCACCGAAGAGCCCCGCCTGGTCGATGGTCCCGGGCTTGTTCGTGTAGTTCCAGCCGGTGTTGGTGCCAACGGGCACGGCCACGTCGATGCTGCGGATGCCGGCAATGTCGTTGCCATCCGCATCGACCTGCGGCACGAGGATCGCGTAGTCGCGGCCGAGGTACGCGGGCGGCACCTGGGTGGCGATGCCGGTCTCGTCCTGCGGGCGATAGTTCGGGCCCCAGTCGAGCAGCGAATAGGTGTTGACCAGGCCCGTGTAGTTCGCGCCCGGAACGGCAGGAAACTTCACCTGCGCCGGGCGCACGAGCGTGGCGTTCGCGATCTTGGGCACCTGGCTGTCGGGCGGCGTGGTGCCGCTCACGACCCATTCCTCGAGGTTCTGGTACAGGGCGCGCACCACGGGGATGACGCTCGTGTTCGCGTTGGTCGTATAAAGCGCGCCGGCACTCGCGCCCGGCAGCGAGGCCAGGCCCAGCAGGTGGTGCGTGCTCGCGTAGTAGTAGATGCGCGCGTTGGCCGGCTGCACCAGGTCTGACGTGCCCCACGCATCGGTGAGCAGCGGCGAGCCTTGCAAGGTCCAGAACTCCGTGCCGCTGAAGCCGATGAAGAGCTTGGGGCAGGTGCCGCTCGCCTCGCAGCGCGAGAGGATGCCGCCGCGGCGCTGGGCCACGTCGTCCACGTAGTCCTTCGAGAGACCGCGCGTGCCGGCCTGGCCGAAGGCCGTGTGGTCGGTGCGCACGCCACCACCGCCGCCGGGAATGGAGAAGCGCATGTTGATGTTGGTCTGCCGCGCCGCGATCTGCGCGAACACGCCGTCGAACACCTTCTGGCCCGCACGGTCCTCGTTGAAGCCGAGGTGCACGAAGGTCTTCATGAAGTTGCCGCACTGCGAGACGCCCGAAGCGATGGTGTTCTTGATCGCCGCGGCCACGGGGTTGGCCGTGCCTGCCGCATCGCTCGCGTCGCGATGGAAGAAGGTGATCATGTCGCGCAGCGCCGCGAGGCCGAGGCCCATGACCTTCGGATCTTTCGCGATGTAGACCAGCTCGTACATGTAGGCCGGGTCCCATTTGTCCTTCAGGCACACGTTGGTCTCATCGGGCGTGCCGGGGAATGGCGCGCTCGCGCCGCATTTGGCGAACTTCCATTCGCTCGCGGGAATGAGCTGGCGCGCATCGCCCTCGTTGATGCGGCGCGTGAGCACGTAGCCGGGCTTGGTGTTGTCCAGGCTCGCGGTCGCGTAGGCCTGCATCGCGGCGTTGAAGGGGCCACCGGGCAGCGGCAGCGAATCGTTCGTCGCCACCGTGGGCAGCAACTCAGCGCGGTAGGGGCCGGTGATGGTGCTGCCATCGGCATTCTTCGCGACCGGCACGTTGAGCGTGAGCTTGCCGGCGGCTGCGGGCACGTCGCCCTGCCACGCGGCCGTGAGGAACACGTAGCCGCGCGAGGCGAAGTACGGATCGAGGTTGACGATGTTGCCGCGGTTCGGTGCGTCGTAGCGCAGCACGCCGCTGGCCTTCGTCATGTCCTTGGGTTTGAAGAGCACGAAGTCCGACGTGTACTCGACCTTGCCGTTGGCGTTGAGCGGCGCGAGCTGCAGGTCTTGAATGATCGCGTTGCGCGCGTCCTTCGGGTCGACCTCGCCGGTGAAGGTGCCGCTGATCTTTTCGTAGGCGCCCGCCGCGCCGAAGGTGCCGGGCACGTCTTCGGTCTTGCTGATGGCGAGCTTGAACTTCGGCGCGGTGGCGGCCGGCGGTTGCGTGGTCGGTGGCGGGTTGCCGGCGATGGGCGGCAGCACGAAGCCCCCGCCTCCACCGCCGCTTCCGCCGCAGGCGCTCAGAAAAAGGGCGGCCGAAGCCACCGTGGCAGCCGCAAGGCTCCAGCGTTTCATGGTTTGTCTCCTGTATTTTTAGGGGTCGATCAATAAGCAACCGTCCGGGCTGGGCTTGTCGAAGCTTTGCGCGGCGCTTCGACAAGCTCAGCGTGAACGGATGTGCTTTTTCAAAAGCACATCCGTCATGGGGCGGCCGGACAGGCCGGCTGGGTCACTCGGCTTCGATGCCGGCGGCCTTCACGATGCGGCCCCACTTCTGCGATTCGCCGGCCTGGAACTTCGCCAGTTCCTCGGGCGAGCTGGTGAACACCTCGGTGCCGGTCGGTTCGTAGAACGCGGTCTTCGCCGACTCGCTCTTCGCGGCCTTCACGAGCAGTTCGTTCAGGCGCTTGACGACGGCAGGCGGCGTTTTCGCGGGCGCATAGGCGGCGAACCAATAGCCCATCTCGTAGCCCTTCACGCCGGCTTCGGAAATGGTGGGCACGTCGGGCGCGAGCGGCGAGCGGCTGGCGCTCGACATGCCCAGCGCACGCAGCTTGCCGCCCTTGACCTGCGGCAGGCCCGTGGCGGTGTCGGTGATCATCATGTGGATCTGCCCGCCGAGCAGGTCGGTCACGGCCAGCGTGTTGCTCTTGTAGGGCACGTGCAGGAGCTTGATGTCGGCCATCTGCTGCAGCAGCTCGCCGGCCATGCGGCTGGACGAACTGCCGCTGCCGAAGCTGTACTTGCCCGGCTCCTTCTTCGCGAGCGCGACGAACTCGGCCACGGTCTTGGCGGGGAAGGACGGGTTCACCACCATGATCTGGCCGCCCTTGCCGAGCGCGGCGATGGGAGCAAAGTCTTTCACCGGGTCGTAAGGCAGCTTCTTGAAGAGGTGCTCGTTGGCGGCGTGCGTGGTGTTGGTGGTGATGAGCACGGTGTAGCCATCGGCCGGCGCCTTGGCGACGTTCTGCGAAGCGATGAAGCCGCTCGCGCCGGCCTTGTTGTCGATGATGACGGGCTGCTTGGTCTCGGCCGTGATGCTGTTGCCGAGCGCGCGCGCGATCTGGTCGGTGGCGGTGCCGGCCGCGAAGGGCACAACGAAGGTGATGGACTTCTCGGGGAAGGCCTGCGCGTGGCTCAACAGCGGGGCCAGTGCGAGTGCGGTAGTCAGTACGGCGAGGGGAAATCGTTTCATTGTTTTGTCTCCGGATGGATGAGTAGTAAGAAAAAAAGGAACGCCGTCGCTACGGTCCCGCGAGCAGCGCCTCGAGCGCGCGCGGTATCTGG
Organism: Variovorax paradoxus EPS; assembly: GCF_000184745.1. Classification (NCBI taxonomy): domain Bacteria; kingdom Pseudomonadati; phylum Pseudomonadota; class Betaproteobacteria; order Burkholderiales; family Comamonadaceae; genus Variovorax; species Variovorax paradoxus. The sequence goes on from NC_014931.1 coordinate 4,117,839, forward strand.
ATCGGCATGTCGAGCAGCAGGAACGAGAGCGCCTTGCCATGCGCATCGAGGTTCAGCGCATCGTTGACGCCGCCGTCAAGCACCGCATCGAGCACGAAATTCATCGCGTGCAGCCTGGGCAGTACGAAGCGCTGCACGTGCGATGGCGCGCGGTGGCGGAATTGCGCGGCCACGCGCTCGGGCGTGAGCTGTTCGAGCAGCAGCGGATAGAACTCGGCGCGCCATGCGATCACGCTGATGTTGGAGCGGTCGCCCTTGTCGCCGGTGCGGCCGTGGGCTGCACGGTAGAGCGGGACTTCGATCATGTCGTCTATCGCGTTCATGCCAGCGCCTCCGCGTCGAGCAGCTCGAAGCGCACCGGTACCGATTCGCGCGGCAGCAGGCACGAGAGCGTGTTGAGCCGTGGCGTGAGTGCAGTGCGCACGCCGCCTCCGCCTGCCGGTCCGCAGGTGTAGAGCGCCATCACCTCGCGCGCGAGGCGCTCGGCCTGTGCGCGGTCTGCATGTGTGGCGGCGACGCGCAGGCGCACATCGCGCAGGCCCCTGTCGGGTGTGTCGGCGAGCGCGCGGCCGGCGTCGTCGCCGAGGATGCTCAGTGCGCCGATCAGGTCGACGCGCACCGCGAGGCCGTCGAGCCGCTTGCGCAGCACGTCCGCCGCGAGACGGGCGCGGGCTTCGGCGCGCGGGCCGGCATAAGAGATCTCGCCCTCGGCCAGCCAGCCGCCTTCGTGGCAGACGTTGACCTTGTAGTGACTGGGCCGCGCATGGCCGCGCACGCCGGAAAGTTCGACACGGTCCTTGCCGGGCAGCGCGCGCACCTCGGCTTCGGCGATGTCGGCGATCACGTCGGGCGTCAGGTAGGCGGCCGGGTCGTGTACCTCGTAGAGCAACTGCTCCTTCACCGTGGCTTCGCTCACGAGGCCGCCGGTCTTGTCGGCCTTGCCGATGGTGCAGTGGCCGTCGGCGTCGATCTCCGCAATCGGGAAACCGACCACTTCGAGCCCGGGCACATCCTTGTAGCCCGGGTCGGCAAAGTAGCCGCCGCAGACCTGCGCGCCGCATTCGAGCAGATGGCCGGCCATGGTGGCGCGGCCGAGGCGGTGCCAGTCGTCGGCGCGCCATCCGAAGTGGGACATGGCCGGACCGACGGTGAGAGACGGGTCGGCCACGCGGCCGCACACAACGATCTGCGCGCCTGCATCGAGCGCGGCGGCAATGGGCTCGGCGCCGATGTATGCGTTGGCACTGACGATGCGCAAGCCCTCGACCTGCGGGCCGAGCGCATCCTTCAGCAGCGCGCGATGCTCGGTGCCGGAAAGGTCATCGCCCTCCACCACCGCGATGCGCGGCGCCTCGGCACCCAACTCGCGCGCCATGCGGGCGATGTGTCGCGCCGCTGCCCGCGGGTTCGCCGCGCCGAAGTTGCTCACGATGCGGATGCCGTGCGCAAGGCAGCGCGCGAGCACGGGCCGCAGCATCGCATCGAGCAGTGGCTCGTAGCCTGCCTCGGGGTTGTCGCGGCGGCGCAGTTGCGCGAGTGCCAGCGTGCGCTCGGCCAGCGTCTCGAAGATCAGAAAGGCGCGCTGCCCGGCGGGGCCATCCGCAAGCCGCGCGATCAACGTATCGACCACCGGCCCGGCCGCATCGGTGCGGTCGCCGGAGAAACCAGCCGCGCAGCCGATCAGCAAAGGGGGCAGTGATTGGGCATTCATCGAGGTGCAATGTAGGCAAAGGGTTGCGATCCGTAAAATCGAAAATCCGGATCGATTGATCTGCATTTCAAATAAAAAGGCCCGAGACATGAGAAAGACGCCCGACCTCTCCACGCGGCAACTGCGCGCCTTTCTCGCGCTGGCCGAGCACCGCAACTTCACGCGTGCGGCGCAGACCAGCCACCTGTCGCAGCCCGCATTCAGCGCGCTCATCCGCACGCTCGAAGACGCCATCGGCACACGCCTCTTCGACCGCGACACGCGCAGCGTGCAGCTCACGCCCGAAGGCCGGCTCTTCGAGAGCTCGGCGCGTCGCCTGCTCGACGACATGGGCAGCGCCATGGGTGACCTGGCCGACCACGTGGAGCGCCGCAAGGGCCGCGTGCGCATCGCAGCCCTGCCCTCGCTCGCGGCCGGCTGGCTGCCCACGGTGTTCGCGGAGTTCATGCAGGCCTGGCCCGGCATCCGCATCGACCTGGACGATGCGCTGTCCGATGCCTGCGTGGCGCTGGTGCGCAGCGGCCAGGCCGATTTCGCGCTCGCGGCCTCGGGCACGGCGGCCGACAGCGACCTGCTTGCGCGCAAGCTCTGCACCGATCGCTTTCACCTCGTGTGCCGCGCCGACCATCCGCTCGCGCACGAAGCACGCCTCACGGTGAAGAAGATCGCGCCATGGCCTTTTATCCAGATGGCGCGCAACAGCAGCGTGCGGCAGGCGCTCGACGCTGCGCTGCACCCGCTACGGCTCAATGCGGTGTTCGAGGTCGAGCACCTGGCCACGGTGATGGGTCTGGTGGAGGCCGGGCTGGGCATCAGCGTGGTGCCGGCGCTCACGCTCTTTCACTTTCGGCGCGAGACGCTGGTGACGCGGCCGCTGCCGCTGCCTGCGCTCACGCGCACGCTGTATCTGGTGCAGCGGCGCGAGGGCAGCCTGTCGGTGGCGGCGCAGACGTTGCACGACCTGGTGGTGGCGCGGCTCGGGTCGCTGCGGCTGGACTGAGGCGTTGCTGCGGCGCGTTTTGTTTTGGCTCAATCCGCCGTTCATCGAGCGCGCGAACGAATGACTGAACAGCCAGATCGACTGCTCAGGATCAGGCCAACTCGGCCTCGGTGTCCACGCTGGCTGCGCCAGCGGCATCCTTCTTCGCCGCGTCGGCCAGCGCGGCGCGCGCGGTCGGGTTCGGCGTGGGCTCGGCGATCTTGTGCAGCGTGTTGCGGTCGGTATGCCGAAACGGCTCGGGCTTGCCGCGCACATCGAGCAGCGTGACTTGCTCGTACGACCAGCTCGCGTTGTCGTGAATCGTCACGGAGATGTCGTAGCGCAGCGTCTTGAACGCATGCTCCAGGAACGGGTTCGAGAGGATGCCGTTGGTCGCCGCGCCGCGCACCGCTTCGAGCTTGAACGACTTCGCATCGGGCGCCGCATGCCCCATGGCCATGACGGCCTGGCCGCGCGGAATCGTCAGCGTCTGGATCACCGTGCCGGTGGCGGCCTCCCAGAGCCAGTAGCCGACCTGGTCGTGAAAGCTCTCGACCTCGTCGGGCTTGACGATGCGCACGTGGTAACGCAACCCGTAGAAGATCTGCGGCCCGTTGGTCTGCGCATCGATGGGCTGGAACTCGGCGTGCTCGATATAGGCCTCCGTTTCGGGGCCGTCTTCCTTCGGTGCCACGTCGTGGCCCGTGGCACTGGTCCAGATGCCGGCGAGGCCGGTGAGCGGGCCCAGGTTCGAGAGCGTGTGCGGATCGGGTTCGGGTTCTGTGTAGATGTCGTGGGGATAATCGGCCATGTTTTTTCCTGGATCTGGGTGTGACGGGCGGAAGTATCGCCAAAAGAGGGCGTCCGGCTGCCGGATTCTTCTTGCTCCCTCCCCTTCCGGGGGAGGGCTGGGGTGAGGGCAAGCGGCGCGTCCATCGAGCGCTCTGCCCGCCCCCATCCCAGCCTTCCCCCAGAGGGGGAAGGAGCAAGGCCCGGTCCTTCCCGGGTTTCCCCCCACATCAAAATGAGGTACGCACCTCAAAATCCGCCCCATGCCCTCCAGCACCCAGCGACTTCCCCTGCAAACCGGACGGGCCACACTCAGCGACGTGGCGCGCGAAGCCGACGTGAGCCTGGCCACCGTGGACCGGGTGCTCAACAAGCGCACCGGCGTGCACGCGCGCTCGATCGCGCAGGTTCACCAAGCCGTCGAGCGGCTGAACTACCGCCCTGACCCGGCGGCCGCTCGCCTCGCACGGCCGCATCCGCACCGTGTGAGCTTCCTCCTGCCCTCGGGCAACAACACCTTTATCGAGATGCTGCGCGAGCAGATCACCGGCAGCAGCGGCTGGATGGAAGACCACCGCGTGAGCGCGCAGACGCACCAGGTCGATGTGTTCGAACCGCAGCGCCTCGCGCGCCGCATCCTCGCGCTGCGCGGCCAGTGCGACACGGCCGTGGTGATGGCGCTCGACCATCCGCTGGTGCAGGCGGCCATCGACAAGCTGGTGGCGCAAGGCATCGCCGTGATCACGCTGGTGTCGGACGTGCCGAAGTCGCAGCGCCGGCACTTCGTGGGCATCGACAACGTGGCTGCCGGCCGCACCGCGGGCACGCTGGTCGGCCGCTTCTCGGGCCGCGCCAAGGGTGAGGTCGGCGTGATCGTGGGCAGCCTCTCGCTGCGCGACCATGCCGAGCGCAGCCTGGGCTTCAGCCAGGTGATGGCGGCGGAGTACCCGGGGTTGCGCGTGCTGCCGCCGGTAGAGGGCAAGGACGACCCGAAGCTCGCGCGGCAACTCTCGGCGCGCCTCCTGGCCGCGCATCCGAAGCTGGTGGCGCTCTACAGCGTGGGCGCGGGCAATCCGGGCATCTCGGCCACGCTCAAGGCGAGCGGGCGCGCGGGAAAGATCGTCTTCGTCGGCCACGAACTCACACCCGCCGCGCGCGCCGATCTGCTCGACGGCACGATGGCCGCGGTCATCAACCAGGACGCGGGGCACGAGATCCGCTCGGCCCTTCGACTGGCGATTTCGCGCCTCACGCGCGAGCCGGTGCATGCGGACCAGGAGCGCATCCGCATCGACATCTACCTCAAGGACAACCTGCCGTGAACGCGGCGGCGCTGCCCTCCTCCGACTGACCCAACTTTTTTTGCAGGAGCGTCGACATGGCCACCAACATCAAGGGCCCAGGCATCTATCTCGCGCAGTTCGCCAGCGACAGCGCACCGTTCGACTCGTGGGCGTCGATCACGCGCTGGGCCGGCAGCCTCGGCTTCAAGGGCGTGCAGATTCCCTCATGGGACGCGCGCATCTTCGACCTGAAGAAGGCGGCTGAATCCAAGACCTACTGCGACGAAGTGGCCGGCATCGCGCGTGAGAACGGCGTGGAGATCACCGAACTCGGCACGCACCTGCAGGGCCAACTCGTGGCGGTGCATCCGGCGTACGACGAAGCCTTCGACGGCTTCGCGCCCGAGGCCTATCGGCGCAACCCGGTGGCGCGGCAGGCGTGGGCGGTGGAGCAGATGCTGTTCTCCGCGAAGGCCTCGCGCAACCTGGGGCTCAAGAGCAACGTGAGTTTTCCGGGAGCGCTCGCGTGGCCGTACCTCTATCCGTGGCCGCCGCGTCCGGCCGGACTGATCGAGGCCGCGTTCGACGAACTCGCCAAGCGCTGGCATCCGATCTTCGATGCCTTCGAAGACGCCGACTGCAACGTCTGCTTCGAGCTCCATCCGGGCGAAGACCTGTTCGATGGCGTGACCTTCGAGATGCTGCTGGAGCGCGTGAAGAACCATCCGCGCTGCTGCATCAACTACGACCCGTCGCACTTTCTGCTGCAGCAACTGGACTACCTGGAATTCATCGACATCTACCACTCGCGCATCAAGGCGCTGCACATCAAGGATGCGGAGTTCCGCCCCACGGGCCGACAGGGCGTGTACTCGGGCTTCCAGCCGTGGGTGAACCGCGCGGGGCGCTTCCGGTCGCTGGGCGACGGGCAGATCGACTTCGGCGCCATCTTCTCCAAGATGGCGCAATACAACTACGACAGCTGGGCCGTGCTCGAGTGGGAGTGCTGCCTGAAGCACCCCGAGGACGGCGCGGCCGAGGGCGCGGAATTCATTCGCCGCCACATCATCCGCACGACCGAGAAAGCCTTCGATGACTTCGCGGGCGCCGAGACCGATACCCAGCAGCTTCGCCGGATGCTGGGCCTGGAGACGACGACGGCGAAGAAGTAGTCAGCAACCCAACGCGCTGGCTTTATCTATTTACAACGAAGGAGACAAGAGACCATGACGAACAGAAGAATCTTTTCGGGCATCGCACTGGCCGTGTGCGCCCTCGCCAGCATGCCCGCGCTGGCCCAGAACAAGGCGATGGTGATGGGCGTCTCGGTGCCCGCCGCCACGCACGGCTGGACCGGCGGCGTCGTGTACTGGGCCAACCGCACCAAGGCCGAACTGGAGAAGCAGTACCCGGGCATCAAGGTCTTCGTGAAGACCGCGGGCTCGGCCACCGAACAGGCCAACCAGGTGCAGGACCTGCAGACGGTCAACAAGATCGACACGCTGGTCATCCTGCCCTTCGAATCGGCGCCGCTCACCAAGCCGGTGGCACAGGTCAAGTCCAAGGGCGTGTTCGTGACGGTGGTCGACCGGGGCCTGACCGACCCGAACGCGCAGAGCGCCTACGTGGCCGGCGACAACCCGGGCTTCGGCAAGGTGGCGGGCGAGTACATGGCCAAAACGATGGGCGGCAAGGGCAACGTGGTCATCCTGCGCGGCATTCCGACCGTCATCGACAACCAGCGCGTGGACGCCTTCAACGAAGTGATGAAGGCGAACCCCGGCATCAAGGTGCTCGATGCCAAGCACGGCAACTGGAACCGCGACGATGCGTTCAAGGTCATGCAGGACTACCTCACGCGCTTCAAGCAGATCGATGCGGTGTGGGCCTCCGACGACGACATGGCCGTAGGCGTGCAGAAGGCCATCGAGCAGGCCAAGCGCGACGACGTGAAGCTGGTGGTGGGCGGCGCCGGTGCCAAGGGCTACATCAAGAAGGTGATGGACGGCGACAAGATCGTCTCGGCCGACGTGACCTACGCGCCGAGCATGATCGCCGACGCGATGAACCTCACGGCGAAGTCACGCGTGGAAGGCGGTGCAATGCCGGCGACGACGATCATTCCTTCGGTGCTGGTGACCAAGGAGAACGCGGCGAAGTACTACTTCCCCGACTCGCCGTTCTGAGCCCGGGCCACATCGCATCGCAACGCATCACTTCACCCGAACCGGGCGCGCGCCTCCTGCTGCGCCCGGTCGATCGCCGCGTGGTTCGACTCGGCCCAGCGGTCCACGGCCAGCAGCGTCTTGCTCAGCGACAGGCCTAGCGCGCTGAGCCGGTACTCCACATGCGGCGGCACCGTCTGCCGGTCGTCGCGCAGCACCAATCCATTGAGCTCCAGGTCGCGCAGGGTCTGCGTGAGCATCTTCTGCGAGATGCCGCCGACCTGGCGCAGCAGTTCGTTGTTGCGCAGCGGCTTGCCGCGCAGCAGCGGAATGACGAGCAGCGCCCACTTGTTCGCGATGAGTTCGAGCACGCGGCGCGAGGGGCAGCCGGCGCTCCACACGTCGGCCGCGGCTTCAGCCTCGTCTGCCACAGGCACGAGCGTTTTCGACGACGGCTTTTCAATTCCCATGGTTACCGGAAGGTACGTACTTGTTGATGCGTGAACCGACGGGAAGTATCGGGTTTCGCTCTTCCCCGCACGCAACAAGGAGTCTTTCATGGGATGGATTTTTCTACTGGCCGCCGGCCTCGTCGAGATCGCGATGGCCGCGGCGCTCAAGCAATCGGAGGACTGGACGCGGCTCGTGCCCTCGGTGCTCGGCGTGCTCACCGCGCTCATCAGCATCTTTCTCTTGGCCAAGGCGCTGCGCTACCTGCCGCTCGGCCCGGCCTACGCGATCTGGACCGGCATCGGTTCGGTCGGCGTGGTGCTGATGGGCGTGCTGTGGTTCGGCGAGGCGCTCTCGGCGGCGCGGATGGGCTGCATCGTGCTGGTCATTGCGGGCTCGGTGGGCTTGCGGCTCACCGAAGCCTGACTCGGAAAGCGCCGCCGCGGCCGTGATTTTGGAACTTCGGTATTCGTTATCAACGAGAGTGGATGGCCTTTAACCACTCCGGCACTGGGCCGATTCGCAGGGGGCTTCAAACCGTCACGACATGGGAGCAAGATGCCCGTCCGCCGATTTCTTGCCGTCACCCCGACCTGACCGAAGGAGCCTGCTCATGCTCGCCACTGCAGAACGAACCATCAAGATTCCCGGCCCCGACCATGCCATCACCATCGCGCGCAATCCGCACCGCGTCGTGGTGTCGGTCGACGGTTGCGTCGTTGCCGATACGCGCGAGGCGCTCACGCTGCGCGAGTCGCACTTCGGCACGGTGCACTACATCCCGCGCAGGGACGTGAAGATGTCGCTGCTGGAGCGCACCCAGCACGCCACCTACTGCCCCTACAAGGGCGAGGCCAACTACTACAGCATTCCCGCGGGCGGCGAGCGCTCGGTGAATGCGGTGTGGACCTACGAGGCGCCCTACGACTCGGTCTCGCAGATCAAGGACCACGTGGCCTTTTATCCGGACCGCGTGGGGCCGATCGAAGAACGCATCGTCTAGCCTCCGTCCCCTGAGTCGACATACAAAAAAGCCGGACCCCGCTCTCGCAGGGTCCGGCTTTTGTGCGTTCGCTCGCCGATGACGGCGAGCGAAGGCGCGGTGCCGTGGGTTACAGCGGCAGTGCGTCGCCGCGAGCGGCGGCGCGGGCTGCGGCACGCACCGTGGCGCGGTCCACACCGCTGGCCAGCACCGGAGCGACACGCGACGAGGCGCCTTCGGCATACGGGTTCTCGCTGCGTGCAGCGACAGCGGCTTCGGCGCGAACGGCGGCGCGGCTGGTAGAGGAGACGAACACTTGCGCAGGGCCTGCGTTGGCGCCGGTGGCATACGGGTTCGCGCTGCGAGCGGCAACCACGGCCTGGCTGGCGACGTCGGCGCGGCTCGCGGTGGAGTTCACTTGCTGCACGCCTTCGTAGGTTTCGGCGTGGGCGGCACCGGCGACGGCCATCAGGGCAACAGCAACGGCGGAGAGGAGCTTGGAGGCATTCATTTCGATTTCCTTCAGTTCAGTTCAAGTTCAAGTTCTTGCTTGGTTGATTTCGAACCGGTCTTGGGTGGGTCACCGTCCCTCCGGGGGCGGCCACTCGCTCGGGGCCCTGTTCACTCGGATCCATCAACTGAGTGGCTGGTCCGTGAGATGAATTGTGCGCCGCCATCTAAGTAAAAACCCTCGGCAAAAGGAACCGCGGTGTTCACAACCGGGAAACAATCGTGGCCTGCACGGCCGCCATCTGCCGCGCCACGCTCAAGGCGGCAGCAACAGCGGCCCGCAGTTCTCGTCCGCCACGAACACCGCCACCAGCTTCGCGGGCTTCACCGGATCGGGGTTCTCCGCGAAGACATGCAGCGTGCCCGGCGGCTCGAAGAAGGTCTCGCCGGTCTTGTACGTGCCGACCGGCCCGCCGCCCAGCTGCGAGCGGATCGTGCCGCCCAGAATGATCGCGGTCACCGAGCCCGGATGCCGGTGCGCCGGCGAATAGGCGAGCGGTGGAAAGTCGACGATGACCGTGGTCACCGACTTGCCCGGCACATGCGGCAGCGCCTCGCACGAGATCACCTTCGTCGAAGTCGCGGGCCGTGCCGCCTCGCCCGAACCCGCGGGTGCGGGGGCGGACGAGAACATCGGCCGGCTCACCGCGCTGCACACATCGTCAAGCCATTGCACGGCGTCCTGCTTGCTGCCATGCGGCATCAATGCCCAGCCCGCTGCCAGCATCACGGAGAGCGCAGCAACGCCGGCCGCGACTTGGTTGCGATGAGGAAGTCGTGCCGCCTTCATGCCGCGAGCCCCTTGGGCAGCCGCAGCGATGCATACCAGCCCAGCTCGCGCCTGGCCTTCTCGCTGATGACTTCGGCGTTGTCCTCGGCGATATTGAAGACGCCGCCCTCCGCATGCCGCAGCGCCATCACCGCCGCCCAGGCCGCGGCCTCCACATGGACCGGGCTCGCGCCCTTGGGAACAGCCGTCGACGTGCCCGGCCCGTAGATCTGCCCGTAGCGCAGCACCGTGGCCTTGATGCCGACGGCCCCCAGCACGCTGCGCTCCAGCGCCGCCACGCCGCCCACGCTCACGCGGCGGATGCCATCGGACTCGAGGTCGAGTGGATCGTCCTCGACGTGCGGCCTCTGCCCCGGCGCATAAGCCCAGGCGATGCTCTGCGCGACCAGCCGGTGGCTGCCCGCCGCCAGCGCCGCGGCCACGAGGTTGCGCGTGCCTTCGGTGCGCACGCGGGCGTTGCGATGCGCCGCTTCGGCCATCAGCTTCGGATCAAGATCGGCCGGCAAGTCGGTGAGCTGGTGCACCACGATCTCGGGCCTGATGCGAAGCAGCGCCGCGCGAAGCGCCTCGGCGTCGAACACATCGACGACGACCGGCGTCACGCCACGGGCTTCGAGCGCCTCTGCGCGGTCGGCGCGGCGGGTGCTTCCGTACACGTCATAACCGGCCTCGGTCAACAGCGGAACCAGTGCGGCGCCGATGGCACCGGCCGCGCCCGCCACGAATATCTTCTCGCGCATTGCATGTCCTTTTCTTGCTGGAAGTTCTGGTCGATGGCGCAATCCTAGGTTTTCGATGTCCCATCAAAAAGAGGCAAGATTCGTCAGAATGACAAGGCCATGATTCAACACAAGACCGCTTCCACTGCCCTTCTGGAGATCGACCGCAGCACGCCGACACCGCTGTACCGGCAGATCTACGCGCGCTTCAGAACCGCCATCGAGCAGGGCGTGCTCCATCCGGGCGACCGCGTGGCCTCCGCGCGCGACCTGGCGAGCGAGCTGGGCGTTTCGCGCGGCACCATCGAGACGGCCTACAACCTGCTCATGGGCGAAGGCTATTTCTCCTCGCAAGGGCAAGCGGGCACGGTGGTCTCTCCCTCGCTGCCTTCGCAACGCCCGGCGCGGCGCGAACGTCGGCGGAGCGAAGCCCCCACCGATGGCGAAGTGCTCGCCGATGCCGCGCCTCCGCCGCCGCTGCAACTGGGCATTCCGGCGCTCGATGCTTTTCCGCGCAAGCTCTGGGCGCGCCTCACCGCCCGACGCGCGAGGGCAGCGACCGCGGCCGACATGTTCTACGGCAACCCCTCGGGCCATGCGCCGCTGCGTGCGACGATCGCGGCGTACCTGCTGGTGTCGCGTGGCGTGTCGTGCAAGCCTTCGCAGGTCTTCGTGACCGGCGGCTATCGCGCGTCACTCTCGCTCATCGCGCACACGCTGCTCGACAAGGGCGATGCGGTGTGGGTCGAAGACCCGGGCTATCCGCCCACGCAGGAAGTGCTGCGCAGCAAGGGCATGCGCGCAGTGCCCGTGCCGGTGGACGACGAAGGCATGGTCGTGGCGCGCGGCATGCGCAAGACGGCCGCCGCGCGAATGGCGATCGTCACGCCGTCGCACCAGGCGCCGCTCGGCGTTTCGATGTCGCTCGCGCGCCGGCTGCAGTTGCTCGAATGGGCCTCGCGGAACAAGGCCTGGATCGTCGAAGACGACTACGACGGTGAATACCGCTATGCCGGCCCGCCGCTGCCCGCGCTCAAGAGCCTCGACGGCCACGACCGCGTGCTGTATGCGGGGAGCTTCTCGAAGGTGCTGTATCCGGGCCTGGCATTGGGCTATGTGGTGGCGCCCGAATCGCTCTCTGCCGCTTTCGCCGAAGCCGCGCGGACCGGCTCCAACGGCAGCCCGCAGATCACGCAGGCCGTCGTCGCGGACTTCATGCGCGGCGGTTATTTCCCGCGTCACCTCAAGAAGATGCGCCTGCTCTACGCGCGGCGGCGCGGCATGCTCGTGGCCGCGCTGCTCAAGGCCTTTGGCGACGAGGTGCGCATCGACTTGAAGAGCGGCGGCATGCATCTCATCGCGCGCTTCGACAAGCGCCGCGAACGCGATACCGAACTGGCCCGCCGCGCGCAGTTCGCGGGCCTCAACTGCCAGCCGCTTTCGATGCGAGGCACGGCGAGCTTTCGCGACGAAGGGCTGCTGATGGGCTTCACCAACATCGGCTCGGCCGCAGAGGCGAAGCAGCTTTCGACGAAGCTGCGCGCAGCGCTGGTCTCACGCTGAAATACGGGCGATGCGAGCCTCGGTCCACGAGTTGTAGATCGTGAATTTCGCCGCTCAAAGATTGCGCAATTGACACCCGAAGAGCGCCCGTTCGGCGTTCGCCTACGCCACACAACCGAAGCTGCATTTGTTGGCGCGAATCAAGACTTCGTGATGCGCGCAAAGGCCACATCGCACGCGCTCTTCTCTAAAGTGAATGCCCCTGCCACTCAACACCCCACCAAGGGAACAAGGAAGGTGCCACACCCAGCGACCCGCATGAATGGATGAATCGCTTCGCCTCGCGGCGAGTTGTCGATGCGAAAGCAGCGATGCAAATGCGAGGTATCAAAGGCGACGGCCGAGGTGTTGTAGCACCCCGGCCGTCTAACCAAAAACGTGCAATTACCTCTAAAGGAGCGCACACCAATGGCTACCAAGACTATAGCCCGGCCCCGCACGCCGGTATCCCCCAAAGAGAACGCCCAGGACGCGGCGGACCTCCTGGAAAACGCCCTCACCCAACTCGAATCCCTGCTGTGGATCTGCTACGGAGAAGACATCGACTGGCACACCGGCGAAGGGCCTCGGCATCTGGACAACGTGCTGTGGCTCGCAGCCGATATGGCGCGGAAGGCTGGGGAGTTGTTTCAGGTGAGCGAGGCCGAACGGCGGAAGCCGCCCGCAACCGAGAGCTGACGATTGGTTGTGTGTGCCGGGGGCTGCGATGGATCGCAGCCTGTTCATCGGACGCGCACAGTTCCCGGGCAGAACGTTCGTCGGTAAAGTCACCCGCGCGGCCCGACATGGACGCCGCCTCTCCCAAACAAACGACACCACTCAACGGAGACCCAAGACATGGCAATCAAGCGGATGGACAACGTGCTGATCGTTGTCGACGACCTCGAGGCAGTGAAGGCGTTCTTCATCGAACTGGGCCTCGAGCTCGAAGGCCAGACCACAGTCGAAGGGCCTTCCGTCGGGCAGCTCATCGGGCTTGGAGATGTCCGATCCACCATCGCGATGCTGCGCACGCCCGATGGGCAGGGCATCGAACTCGACAAGTTCCACACGCCGGAGGCCGTGAGGTTCGGGCCTGTCGATACGCCGGTGAACGCCCTGGGCATTCGCCGCGTCATGTTTGCCGTCGAGGGCATCGATGACGTCGTCGCGCGGATGCAGGCACATGGCGCAGAAATCATTGGGCAGATGCAGTACGGGGAGTCGTACCGGCTTGCTTATGTTCGCGGGCCTGAGGGGATCATCGTGGGACTTGCAGAGCAGTTGGGCTGAGGGTCAACGGTCAACCTCCCGCTGCCCGGCAAGACGCTTTGACTCAGCCCGCCTCCTCATCCATCGCAGCAGCACCACGATCCTTGATCCGCGTGACCTGCGACAGCACCGCATCTTCACTCGTCATATCCGGCCGCTGCCCCTTGTAGACCGGCTGCTCGAACTTGCCGCCCGCATAGCGGTACAGATAGCGCACCTCGACCAGCGTGCCCACAGCCGGCAGCGTTTCGTTGGGCGGCACGGTCACGTTGCCCATGTCGACCATCGCGCCGGTCTCGTCGCGCAGCCCTACCGCCACCGAGCGCTGCGCGTTCACGCGAATCACCTCGCAGGTCGCGCTCTGGTTGAACTTGAACTTCAGGCTCGTGGTGCTGCGCCCCGCTGCAAACGGCGCGGCGAGCGCCTTGAGCACATAGCCTTCACCATGCGCAGCCAGCAATTGCGCGGCGCGGTGGCGCTTGCCTTCGGCGGTGGTTTCGAGATCGAGCACCACCATCCACGGCAAACGTGCGGCTGCCTTCTGCAGATGGCCGAAGCGTTCGATGAAAGGCGCGCCGCGCAGGTCCTGCCCATCGAGCTCCAGCAGATCGAAGGCCTTGAAGGCATCGCCCACATGCTCGCCCGCGATGACGGTGCGGCCCGTCGATGCGGCACCGGCCGCACCGGTCCAGGCCTGCGGAATGTCGACGAAGAGCCCGCGGCGGTTGGTGCCGCGCACCGTCTCGCCCTCGATCAGCAGGATGCGGTTTTCGCCATCGGCTTTTTCCTGCAGGCCCCAGCCCGCGTCGTCGAAGTAACGCGCGACCTGCTCTTCGAGGATCAGCGTGGGCAACTGCGGCAGCTCGCCGCTGATGCGGCCGGCGAGGTCGGTCGAGGTGTAGAGCGCACCCGACTGGTCCGGCGTGTAGCCCTTGGAGGTTTTCTCCTTCACCACCTTTTCGTAGATCTTCAACGCCGCTTCGAAGGCGACCGGGCTGCTGGTCTTGGTGCCGGTGGCGAGCGTGCCGCCGCGACGGCCGTTGCCGTAGTCGACCACCCAGCCGTCGTCCTTCGGGCGCAGGTGGACCTGGTAGACCTTGTCGGAGCCCTGGCCTGTGAAATAGAGAAAGCTCGACTGGGCGCCTTGCTCGCCCGACGATTTTTCGGCGGGCGCAGCTGAAGGTTTCACCTTGGTCGGGGGCTCCGCTGGCTGCGAGCTCAACTCCCGCAGATCAACCTCCGGCCGCATCGCCGCCGCTCCATTCCACCGCACCTCGAACCCCGCCTTTCGGAAGCGTTCGACGATGAGTTCGCCGACGCGCAGCATGTCGGCATCGGCGCCCTTCGGCGCGCCCCAGAAGGCGAGCGACAACTGGCTCGAGCGCTTCGCGCGATTCAGGTCCTGCCGCGTGTAGAAACAGAAGCCGTGCACGCCGGCCGCCTCGCCGCCGCGCTCGTGGAAGGCCTCGGAGCAATCGGAGAAACCATCGGACTGCGTCTGCCCCGCATCCTGCAGCGCGACGAGCCCGGCCTTCGTCAGCACATCGAACACCTCGTCGATCCTCGCCTTCGCGGCGCGCCATTGCGCGGTCGTCATCTTCACGGGATCGGGTTCGGGCGGCGGCGGTTCGGGAATCGGCTTGCCCGTGACGCGCGCCAGCAGCTCGACCACCTCTTCCATCATCGCGTTCACCGTCACGTGGTTGCCGTGGCTGTCGCTCACGTCGGCGTTGGCGCCGGCATCCAGCAGCAGTTGCACCGCATCGGTCGTCGGCGCGAATTCCGCTGCGAGATAGAGCGCGGTGCGGCCATCGGTGCTGATGTATTCCAGCGGGCTTCCGGCTTCGAGCAGCAATCGCAACACGGCGAGATTCGGTTCGACCTCGGTCTGGTTCGACCCCATCGCGGCGCACTGCAGCGCGGTGAAGCCCTGCTTGTTCACGGCGGCCATGTCGGCCCCGGCTTCGATGCATGCACGCACGGTTTGCACATCGCCTTCGCGCGCGGCCTCGAAAATCTTCTTCGGATCCATGGCACTCCCTGTGTGTTGGTTTTTTGATTCTGCCGCAGGCACACGGCACGACATCGCGCCACATGGCACTTCACAGGCCGCGCGAACCTCGCTACATTCGACCCCTCGATTCACAACACAGACCGGAGGTGCGCGATGGAAGACACTGCTATTCATGCCCCCACCCCTCTACGGTTTGTTGTCGGGTCGATCATCAAGAACTGCTGCTGAAGCGCCTCCTGCGCAGCCTGTGCCCCTGAAGGCATAGCAGCCAGCCGGTTCGATCCTTGCGGCGTTCTGCCGCGACAAACCGCCCGATTCAAACGCCGCCGCTGGCACGCCTGTGCGTGCCGCGCGCGATCCGTTCATTTTTTCGAATCAAGGCCAACCATGCTTGAAACTCGTGCCGCCGATGCGCGGCAGTTTTCGATTTCCGTTTTCGATCCGCAGCAGGCGTCCGCCCAGGAGTGGTCGAAATTCCTCGTCTACTGGCGCCTGCGCAACGAGGAAGACTTTCCGGGCGAGCCCGTGCCGAGCGACGCCCACATCGAGCAGAACATGCGACAGCACATACCGCTGTTCGCCGTGCATCGCATCCAGGTGCGGGACGCAGAAGGCGACATCGCGGGCAACCTCAACATGGGCGTTCGCCGCGAAGGCACGCCCGACTACGAAGCCCATGCGCCCTTCGTCAACATCACAGGCGGCGTACGGCAACTCCGCAGGCGCCAGGGTGTCGGCAGCCTCTTGCTGCGCGAGTTGCTCGCGTTGATGGATGCGCAAGGCAAGACCACCGCCACCTTCAACGTTCACCTCCCCGAGAGCCACGCATTCCTTGCCGCCATCGGTGCGCTCGAAAAGCACCGCAGCATGGAAAACCGCATGGCCTTCGCCGGCCTCGACGACGGCGCACTCGCCCGCTGGCGCGCCGAAGCGCTCGCGCCCGGCCACGGTCTGCGCCTGGAAATCCACGCAGGCCGCGTGCCCTTCGAGCGCCTTGCCACGCTGATGGCGCCGCTCTCGGCGCTGCTCGAAGACGCGCCCACCACCGGTCTCTCGCGCCCGCCCATGCGCTTCGAGCTCGAAGACTTCCGCGCCTGGTATGCCGAAATCGATCGCCGCGGCGGCGAGCATTTTCTCGTGCTGCTGCTCGATGGCGACGAGGTGGCCGCGGTGTGCGATGCGAGCTGGAACCAGCTCTACCCCGACCGCATGTTCCAGCGGCTCACGGGCGTGGCCCGCCACTGGCGCGGCAAGGGCCTGGCCAAGGGCGTGAAGGCGTTGATGCTGCAGCTGGTGCGCGAGCGCCACCCCGAGGTGGTGATGGCCGTCACGCAGAACGCGGAGGTCAACGCACCGATGCTCGCCATCAACCGCCAGCTCGGCTTTGTCCCGCACAGGCATGATGGGGCCTACCAGATCGGCACGGAAAGCCTGAGAGCCTTCCTCTCGGCCCGTTCGCCGGCATCGCGGGAGGCGCGCACTTGAAAACACCACAAAGACTGCAGACCCTCGTGGACGAGGGCCTGATCGATACCGTCGTACGCCAGCTCATGAGCGGCAAGGAAGCCATGGTGTATGTCGTGCGCTGCGGCGAGGAAACGCGCTGCGCCAAGGTCTACAAGGAGGCCGACAAGCGCAGCTTCCGCCAGGCCGTCGACTACACCGAGAACCGCCGCGTCAAGAACACGCGCGAGGCCCGCGCCATGGCCAAGGGCACGAAGTTCGGCCGCCAGGTGACCGAAGCCATCTGGCAGAGCGCCGAGGTCGATGCGCTCTACCGCCTGGCCGCCGCTGGCGTGCGCGTGCCGACGCCGCACAACTTCCTGGAAGGCGTGCTGCTGATGGACCTGGTGACCGACGCCAACGGCGACGCCGCCCCGCGCCTGAACGACGTGGCCTTCTCGCCCGAAGACGCCCTGTTGCACCACGCGAGCCTCTTGCGCGAAGTGATGCGCATGCTGTGCGCGGGCGTGGTGCACGGCGATCTCTCGGAGTTCAACGTGCTGCTGGCCGAAGACGGCCCGGTGATCATCGACCTGCCGCAGGCCGTGGACGCCGCCGGCAACAACCACGCCAAGCGCATGCTGCTGCGCGACGTGGAGAACCTGCGCAACTTCTTCGGCCAGTACGCGCCCGCGCTGCTGAAGACGCACTACGGCGACGAGATCTGGCAACTCTACGAGCGCGGCCTGCTGCGGCCCGAGACGGAGCTTTCAGGCACCTTCGTGCGCGAGACCGGCCCGGTCGATCTGAGCAACGTGCTGCGCGAGGTGGACGATGCGCGCGCGGAAGAGGCGGCGCGGCTCTTGCGCATGCAGACGCCGCGACAATAGCGGGCCGCTCACGCCCGCCTCGATGACCTCCAACGCCCTGCTCCAGCGCCAGCCGCTTTTCTTCAACGCCACCACCGCCGTCCGCCAGATCGCCAGGGCCGCGGCCTTCGTGGCGCTCGGCGTCGGCTCGGCGGCGCATGCGGCCGGCATCCGCCTCGAAGACGACCGCGGCACCACGCTCGAACTGCAGGCGCCGGCCAAGCGCATCGTGTCGCTGATGCCCTCGCTCACCGAGACGGTCTGCGCGCTCGATGCGTGCGACCGGCTGGTCGGTGTCGATCGCCACGCCAACTGGCCGGTGTCGGTGAAGAAGCTGCCGCAGGTCGGCGGCATGGACGACGCGAACATCGAGCGCATCGTCGCGCTCAAACCCGACCTCGTGCTGGTGCGTCCGCGCAGCCGCGTTGCCGAGCCGCTGGAGCGCCTCGGCATCAAGGTGCTGGCGCTGGATGCAAAGACCCACGCCGACATGCGGCGGGTGATGGAAACCGTGGCGCGCGCCACCGGCAAGCCCGGCGCGGGCGAGGCGGTCTGGCGAACGCTCGACGCACGGCTCAACGCCGCGCGGGCCCGAGTGCCGCTCGGCTGGCAGGGGCGGCGCGTCTATTTCGAGGTGCACGGCGGCATGGCGGCGGCGAGCGAAAGCTCGTTCATCGGCGAGACGCTCGCGCGGCTGGGCCTCGCCAACGCGGTGCCGGGCACGCTCGGTCCGTTCCCGAAGATGAGCCCCGAATTCGTGGTGCGCGCCGACCCGGACGTGCTGATGGTCTCGGCGCTCGGCGAGATTTCCTCAATGGCTTCGCGGCCCGGCTGGTCGGCCATGAGTGCCATCCAGCGCGGGCGCGTCTGCAGCTTCGCATCGGCGCGCTTCGACCTGATGATGCGGCCCGGCCCGCGGCTGGACGAAGCGGCCGATGCCATCGTGAACTGCCTCGCCTCGCTGGGCAATCCGCCGCGCTGAGCGCTTCGACCTCCGCACGATTCATGACCATGACAACCACGCCATCCGCCTCGGACTTCACGCACGGCGAACTCACGACGCTCTGGAACCGGGCCTACGAGGGCTACTTCGTGCCCGTCCACTTCGACGAGCCGCTCTTCGCACGGCACCTGCGGCGCGCGGTGGTCGACCTGACGCTGTCCCGCGTCATCGCGGCCGACGGCACCGCCTGCGGCATCTCGCTCGCCGGCCGGCGCGGACTGCGCGGCTACCTTGCGGGCTTCGGCATCGCGGACACGCACCGTCGCCGCGGATTGGCGCGGCAGCTCATCGACGCGCAGGTCGAGGCCTGGTCGAAGGCGGGGCTGCAGCGCGTCTTTCTCGAAGTCATCGCGCAGAACCCGGCGCGCACGCTGTACGGCCAGGCGGGCTTCGATGAACTCAGAACGCTCGACGTGCTGGAAGGAAGCTTCGAGGCGCAGAGCACCGTCACGGCGAAGACGCTCGACCATGCCGACCTCGCGGCCGTGCATACGGCTTGCGCAGCGGTCTCCCGCCCCACATGGCGCCGTGAACTGCCGACAGTGTTGGACGCCATCGACAACGAGACCGCCATCGCACTCGGCGTGACGCGCGGCGCAGCGGTCGTCGCCTACGTCGTCATTCCGCCCACCGGCAACACGCTGCCCGACGCCGCGGCCATCGACGAAGCCGCGGCCCACGGGTTGCTCGATGCGCTCGCCACCACCCGCCCCGGCATCCGCTGGCGGCTGGTCGACGAGCCCACCGGCAGCCCGCTCTTCCATGCAGCCACTGCGCGCGGCGCAACGGCTGTCATCCGCCAGATCGAAATGGCGTTGACCATTCACCGACCCGTCAACGCCCGGCCCTCCCCATGAAATCCCGTCAAAAGCAGCCCACCTCTTCCACCCCGTTCATCCGCGTCGGCCCGAGCGGCATCCACGGCCTGGGCGCCTTTGCGACCCGCGACCTGCCGGCGGAGGCGTTTCTCGGCCTCTACGAAGGCCGCCGCTACACGAAAGAGGAGATCGCCGCCAGGGCCTGGGACGACCAGCTCACCTACCTGTTCACGCTGTCGAACAACGAGACCATCGACGGCGCCAAGGGTGGCAACGGCACCCGGCACCTGAACCACGCCTGCGAGCCGAACTGCGAGGCCGTCGAGGAGTACGACGAAGCCGGCGAGATGGTGCTGAAGTTCCAGACGCTCGTGCCGGTGAACGCGGGCGACGAGTTGTTCATCGACTATTCGCTGACGGCCGACGACGGCTCACCGCCATCGAAGTACCCCTGCCATTGCGGCTCGCCGAACTGCCGCGGGACGATGCTGGCACCCGTGGACGACACAGGGGGAAAAGACGTCGCAACCGACGCCGCGCCCGCCAAGCCATCGCCGTTCAGCGACCTGCCGTGGTGAGCTGACAGAAGCCGCCTTCAGTGCGACTCGGCCTTCAGGCCGCGCAGTTGCTCTTCGGCCCGCTCCAGCTCCGCGCGGATCGTGCGGATTTCCTGCTCCAGTTTCTCGATGCGCGCCGCGCGGCCCTGCGCGGGCGCAAGCGCCACGCAGCGCGTCTGGAGTGCGGCCAATTCGTCGCCGAGTTCGCGCCGGCGCAGCATCTGGCCGCGGGAGCGGGCGAGCGCCATGTCGCGCTCGAGCACCGCTTCCTGCGCCTTGCAATCGGCCGCATCCAGCGGCTCGGGCGGCGTCGTTTGTGCGAAGGCGGGCATGGCCAAGGCCCATGCAAGGGCGAGGAAGCAGGGTTTGAAGCGCATGCCGCGAAGGTACCCGAAACACATCGTGTCTGGGGCGCCCGGCCCTATGCCATGCGGGCGAAAAGGCGCCGCAAACACCGGCGGTTCGCTCAAGACGCCCCTGGGGCAGAAAGGTAGCGCGCCTGCCAACGCACCGCGAGTTGCTTCGCGCGGTGCAGCGGCACGCGCGCCGCTTCGAAATCGACCACGCAGGCAAAGTCGGCTGCTTCGGGCCGCATCGGGCTCTCGTTGCTGCGGCCATCGGTGAGCAGCCACAGCCAGCGCTGGCGTGCCGCACTGTGTGCGAGTAACTGGTCGGCGCGCTGCACGCCGAGCGCGAGCGGCGTGCCACCGCCGGCGGCGATGGGCGCGATCCAGTCGTCGTTCCAGGCGCTGGCGCGGCGCGGCGGCAGGCGCAGCTCGACCACCTCGCCGGCAAAGCACAGCAGCGCCACATGGTCGCGCCGCTGGTAGGCCTCTTCCATCAGCGACAGCAGCAGGCCCTTGGCGCGCGCGAGGTTGCCGTCGTTGCGCATCGAGGCGGAGCAGTCGAGCAGAAAGCAATGCAGCGCGCCACTGCGGGCCTGCAGCGGGCGGCGACGCAGGTGTTCCGCGCGCAGCGTATCGGCGCCGCGGTTCGCCAACGTGCGCGGCCAGTCGAGCGCGGCCCCCGGCGATGCGGCGCCGTGCCATGCGTCCCGTTGCCTGCCCTGCCTCCAGTCGCCCTGGCGCGCGCCAGCGGGTGCGGCGTCCCGGAGGCTCAGGCTTTTTTTGGGAGGGCCTGCTGCGCGGTTTGCGAAGAGATCAGCGGGCGCAGCGGCTTGACGCGTTCGATACCGACGGGCTCGGGCGGCATGGCGCCCCAGTCCTGGTCGCCTGCGTTGTTCTGGCCGGTGCCGCTTGAGTTCGGCGCGCGCTGGGTGTTTGGGGGCACAGAAGCCGACGCCGATGCCAATGCCGCGCCTTCGGCTTCCGGTTTGCGGCGATGCAACAGCACGGCTTCGGCCACGCACTGCACGTGATCGGCGGTGATGGCCGCCGCGCCCTTCCAGGCCGCGAGCGCGCGCGCCGAGCGCAGCATCACCAGATCGGCGCGCAGGCCGTCGACCTGCGCCGCGATGCACAGCGCGCCGACGGCTTCGTGCACGTCGTCGCCGTAGGGCAGCGCGGAGGCATCCGCGACGATGGCGCGCGCCTTGACGAGCGCAGCCGCAAGCGCGGCTTCCGCCTCCGCATGCTTCGCGCGAAAGCCCTGCGGATCGACATCGAACGCGAGCCGCGCGCGCACGATGCCTTGCCGCTCGGCCGCGTCCTCGATGTTGCGCAACTGCACGCACAGCCCGAAGCGGTCGAGCAGTTGCGGGCGCAGCGTGCCCTCCTCCGGGTTCATGGTGCCGACCAGCACGAAGCGCGCCGCATGCCGGTGCGAGATGCCGTCGCGCTCGACCACGTTGACGCCGCTGGCCGCCGCATCGAGCAGCGAATCGATCAGCGCATCGGGCAGCAGGTTGATTTCGTCCACATACAGCACACCACCGTTCGCGCGCGCCAGCAGGCCGGGCGCGAACTTGAGTTCGTGGCCCGCGAGCGCCTGCCCGAGATCGAGCGTGCCCACGAGGCTTTCGAGGCTCGCCCCCAGCGGCAGCGTGACGAAGGGCGCGCCCGGCAGCAGTTCGGCCAGCGCACGCGCCGCCGTGGTCTTGGCCGTGCCGCGCGGGCCTTCGATCAGCACGCCGCCGAGGCCGGGGTCGACCGCGGCCAGCAGCAGCGCCTGTCGCAGGTGCGGTTGACCTGCGATCGCGGAAAAAGGAAAAGGCACCGGCATCGAGGCGGCAGTGGTCATCGGAGGGTTCCTTCCATCTGCTGCTCGTGGTCGAGCAGCAGGTTTTCGAGTTGGGTCTGGTAGTCGCCGGGCGATTCCCACAGGCCGCGCTGCATGGCTTCGAGCAAACGGCTCAGCATGTCGTGCAGCGCGCGCGGATTGTGTTGATTCACGAAATCGCGGGTGTCGGCATCGAGCACGTAGGCATCGGCCACCATCGCGTACTGGTGGTCGCCGACCACGCGCGCGGTGGCGTCGAAGCCGAAGAGGTAGTCCACCGTCGCCGCCATCTCGAAGGCGCCCTTGTAGCCGTGGCGCTTGACGCCGTCGATCCACTTCGGGTTGACCACGCGCGCGCGGATCACGCGGCTGATTTCTTCCTTCAGCGTGCGCACGCGCGGTGCCTGCGGGTTGCCGTGGTCGCCGTGGTACATCGCCGGCTGCTGGCCGCTCAGGTGGCGCACGGCGGCGGCCATGCCGCCCTGGAACTGGTAGTAGTCGTTGGAGTCGAGCAGGTCGTGCTCGCGGCTGTCCTGGTTCTGCAGGACGACGTTCATGGTGCGCAGGCGCCGCACCAGCG
This sequence comes from Variovorax paradoxus EPS, assembly GCF_000184745.1. Taxonomy (NCBI): domain Bacteria; kingdom Pseudomonadati; phylum Pseudomonadota; class Betaproteobacteria; order Burkholderiales; family Comamonadaceae; genus Variovorax; species Variovorax paradoxus. The sequence goes on from NC_014931.1 coordinate 4,140,493, forward strand.
CGTCGGCTGCGGGCACGCCGTCGCTGCCCTGCCCGTACGCGTGCGCGCTGCCGCCTACGTAGGCGTTGGAGAGATCGTTGTCGGTCTGCCAGTCGCCGTGGTCGAAGAGCGGCTGCAGGCCGGAGCCGTAGCTGCCCGGCGCGGAGCCGAACACGCGCCAGCCGGCTTGGGTGCGAGCGTCTTCGGCGGTCGAACCTTCTGCTTCGAGCGCGGCTGCTTCCCGCAGGATGCGTGCGCGGATCGGGTTGCGCTCGGCGTCCTCGTCTTCCTGCGCAGCGACGGCCTGCACCGCGGCATCGAACATCTGCACGGCATTGGGAAAGGCATCGCGGAAGAACCCCGAGATGCGCAGCGTCACATCGATGCGCGGACGACCGAGCCCGACCGTGGGCAGCACCTCGAAATCGACCACCCGCTGGCTGCCCGGTGCCCACTTGGGCCGCACGCCGATCAACGCGAAAGCCTGCGCGAGATCGTCGCCGCCGGTGCGCATCGTGGCGGTGCCCCAGACCGAGAGGCCAAGCGCCACGGGGTAGTCGCCGTGCTCCTGCAGATGGCGTTCGACCAATTGAGCGGCGGACTTGAGGCCGAGCATCCAGGCGGTGGGTGTGGGGATGGCGCGCGTGTCGACCGCGTAGAAGTTGCGGCCGGTCGGCAGCACGTCGGGGCGGCCGCGCGAAGGCGAACCGCTCGGGCCGGGGGGGACGAAACGGCCTTGCAACGCGCGCGAAAGCTGATGCAGCTCGTGCGGGCCGCAGGCGTCGAGCGCGGGCGCGAGGCTTCGTTCGATGCGGCCCATCACGGCAGCGGTGTGCGGCATGTCGGGCGGGCACACGTTTTCCTCAAGCAAGCGCTGTGCGAGAAGCTCCAGCCGCTCCCGCGTGTCGCCGTGATGCCGCCATGCATCTGCACTCACCGATTGCAGCAATTCAGGCCGCGTGCCTTGCCATGGCTTGGCCGCGTCGATGTCGAGCGGATCGAAGGCTTCGCCCGGCAGCAGGTCCTGCGCCATCGCGCCCAGCAGACCGGCATTCGCACCCGTGCCGTCCGCGGACGGATACCGTGCGAGCGCGAGCAGCGTGTCCCGCCGCAGCCGCGCCTCCGGCGAGGCGCCGAACACATGCAGCCCGTCGCGAATCTGCGTTTCCTTCAGCTCGCACAGGTACGCATCGACGCGCGCCAACACCGCATCGTCTTCTGCGCCCGGCATGCCCAGCTCCTCGACCAGATGCTGCGCCCGCACGGCCGCGAGGATCTGCGCGCGCAGCACCTTCGCGCGCCGCGCATCGACCAGCAGCGCGTCGTAGTACTCGTCGACCTGGCGCTCCAGGTCCTGCAGCGGGCCGTGGTTCTCGGCGCGCGTGAGCGGTGGCATCAGGTGATCGACGATGACGGCCTGCGTGCGCCGCTTGGCCTGCGCGCCCTCGCCCGGGTCGTTGACGATGAAGGGGTACACGTTCGGCAGCGGCCCGAGGATCGCGTCGGGCCAGCAGGTCTGCGAAAGCGCGATGCTCTTGCCCGGCAGCCATTCGAGGTTGCCGTGCTTGCCGACATGCACGACCGCGTCGATGGCGAACGCATCGCGCAGCCAGAAATAGAAAGCGAGGTAGCTGTGCGGCGGCACGAGTTCGGCGTCGTGGTAGCTCGCGTAGTCGGCGGCGCCCAGCGTGCCGAGTGCGCGTGCGGGCTGAATGCCGACGAACACGCGGCCCAATCGAAGCCCGGCGATCATGAAGCGGTCCTGGCGCAGCATCGGGTCCTGCTCGGGCGTGCCCCAGCGCGCATCGATGGCACCGGCCATGCCTTCGGGCAAGGCCGCGAGCCGCGCGCGGTAGTCGGCGAGCGCGTAGCTCTGCCAGGCGGGGCGCGCAGACCATTGGGCGGGATCGTTCGCGATGCCCTCCTGCAGCGTCTGCATCAGCGCATCGCCATCGGCAGGGATGCCATCGCCGAGCACATAGCCCTCGGCTTGCATCGCGCGAAGGATCGCGATCACCGAAGCCGGCGTGTCGAGCCCCACGCCACTGCCGATGCGCCCTTCGCTGCCTGGATAGTTCGCGAGGATCAGCGCGATGCGCTTGTCGGCCACTGGCAGGCTGCGAAGGCGACACCAGCGGCGCGCCAGCTCGGCCACGAAGGCGATGCGATCCGGCTCGGGCTGGTAGCTCACCACCTCGGTCTGCGTGAGTTCGCAGCGGTGCGAGAGGCCCTTGAAGCTCACGGCGCGCGTGATGATGCGGCCGTCCATTTCGGGCAGCGCGATCTGCATCGCGATGTCGCGCGGGCGCAGGCCCTGGCTGTCGGCCAGCCAGTCTTCGCGATTGCCGCCGCTCACGATCACCTGCAGCACCGGTGCATCGCCGGCGAGCGCGAGGGCTTCGCCTGTGTCGTCCTGTGCGCCCTGCCCCAACGCGGCGAAGGCGGTGGTATTCAGCACGAGTTGGACATCGTGCTCGCTGCACAGGCCGCGAAATGCGGACAGGCACAGCGGGTCTTTCAGCGAATCGAGCGCGACCGGGAGCGGGTTCAATCCTTCAGCATGCAGCGCGGCAGCGAGCGCATCGAAAGCTGCCGTATTGCCCGACAGCAAGTGAGATCGATAGAACACCAGCGCCACCACCGGCGCATCCGCATGCCATCCGGCGCGCAGGTCGTCGATGCCGGCCACGGTGTGCGCCGCATCGATGCCGCGCGGCACATGCAGCGCAACCTGCGGCAGGCTGCGCGGCGGCAGCGGCGCCTCGCCGTGGCCGAGGCCATGGAAGGCCACCGCGCGCAGGAACTGCATCGCGTTGCCCGCACCGCCCGCGCGCATGTACTGCCAGAGCTGGCGGCCGACCGCACGCGGCACCGTGCCGCGCGCGAGCAGGTCTTCGTCTTCCTGCAGGTCGCCCGAGAACATCGCGAGCTGCTGGCCCTTGCGCTTGGCCAGCTCTTCGAGCTGCTGCAACCCGTAGGCCCAGGCCGACTCGGCACCCAGGTGATCGACCACCACCACGCGCGCATGCTGCAGCACCTCGTCGACGTACAGGTCGAGCGAGGCCGGCTGGCGCAGGTACATGAGGTTGGCCAGCCGCAGCGACGGGTAGCCGGGGTCGGTGGCCGCCAGCGCCGTGCGCGCAGCGGCGAGCAGCGCGAGCGTGGTGTCGGCCGAGCTGAGCACCACGATGTCGCCCGGCGTCTGGTCGAGCCGGGTGACGACGCTGTCGTCTTCGACGAAGCGTCCGGGCTGGGTGCTCAGCAGGTGCATGGGGTCAGGCTGGCACGGCGGCCACGCCTTCGAGCGCCTTGCGCAGCGCGCCTTCATCCAGGTCTTCGCCGATGAACACGAGGCGCGTACGCTGCGCTTCGTCGTCGCGCCAGCGGCGGTCGAAGTGATGGTCGAAGCGGCGGCCCACGCCTTGCACCAGCAAACGCATCGGCTTGCCCGGAACCGCGACGAAGCCCTTCACGCGGTAGATGGTGTGCTGCTCGACCAGCGCGGCGAGCGCGGCCAGGAGAACGTCGCGGTCCACCGGCGGCAGATCGATCACGAGCGAGTCGAACTCGTCGTGGTCGTGGTCTTCCTCGTGGTCGTGGTGGCTCTCGCGCAGGTGGATGGTGGTTTCGGCCGCCCGGCCCTGGCCCAGCAGCAGCGCGAGCGGCAGCTTGCCTTCGGTGGCGGCGACGATCTTCACCTCGGGCGGCAGCTCTTCGCGCACCAGCGCCTCGACCTGCGCGCGCGTGGCGTCGTCCATCAGGTCGGTCTTGTTGAGCACCACGAGGTCGGCGGCCGAGAGCTGGTCTTCGAAGAGCTCGTGCAGCGGCGATTCGTGATCGAGGTTGGGGTCGGCGCGGCGCGCCTCGTCGACGGCTTCGGGGTTCTCGGCAAACTGGCCCGAGGCGGCGGCAGGGCCATCCACCACGGTGACCACCGAATCGACGGTGAAGATGTTCGCGATGTCCGGCCACTGGAAGGCCTGCACCAGCGGCTTGGGGAGCGCGAGGCCCGAGGTCTCGATGATCACCGCGTCGATGTCGCCGCGGCGCTCGGCCAGTTGCAGCATCACGGGCAGAAACTCTTCCTGCACGGTGCAGCAGACGCAGCCGTTGGCCAGCTCGTACAGCGCGCCTTCGCGCTCGTTGCCTTCATCGTCGCAACCGATGCCGCAGCCGCGAAGGATTTCGCCGTCGATGCCGAGCTCGCCGAACTCGTTGACGATCACCGCGATGCGGCGGCCTTCGGCGTTGCCGAGGATGTGGCGCAGCAGCGTGGTCTTGCCGCTGCCGAGGAAGCCCGTGACGATGGTGACGGGGATCTTGGCGTTGCTCTGTGTCATGGAATGGATGCGTTCAAGCGCCTGGGCGCGAAGATGGATGGCGGCACGCCGCAGCGCGCCGCGAGGGAACTGCCGGCGCGGACGCGTGGCGATGGAGAGATTCGAGTCAGACGCCGCCGTACAGGCGACGCTCGACGAAGACCGTGCCCTGCAGCCGGCGCCAGCCCTTGGCGGCGGCCAGCACGCCCAGGTCGACCAGCGGCTCGACGAGCACGACGGTCATGTAGGCAGCGCCGAAGCTGGCGATCTGGCTGAGGTTCTCAAGGCCCGTGCCGCGTCCGTAGAGCGCCCAGAAGCCGACCCAGACCACGATGCCGCCCTGGTAGGCCACCGACAGCTTGAAGGCCTGCTGGTAGCTCAGGTCCACATACGCCACGTTCTTGGGAATGATGCGCTGCGCCAGCGCGGCCGTCGCGAACAGGGGCACCAGCAAGGTGGTGACGTTCATGCCGAACTGCGGAATGTCCTGCGGCTCGAAGAACAGGCTCTGGATCAGCAGCCCGCCCGCTAGGCCAATGGCTGCCGGCGCGAGCCCGAACACCAGCAGCAGCGTCGTGCCGAGGATCAGGTGCACCTCGGAAACACCCACCGGATGGTGCGGCAGCACTTCGAAGAAGCAGAACACCAGCGCGACGGCAATCGCCGAGCGCAGCGCCAGGGCGGCGATGCCGTCCTTCAAGACGGTGTCGAAGGCAACCTTGCCCGTGTAGGCCAGCGCGGCGGCGGCTGTCGCGTAGCTGAGGAAAATCTTGGATCCGTCGACTAGACCTGGTTCGATGTGCATCGAGCACCTCCTTTAGTGCACCGCAGTGCGAAAGTTGATTGTTCGTGGATGGGATGGATCACGCAAGCGCCGTCATGACCGCTGGAGCGCGCGCCGCGCTGCCGGCACCGCCGACGCCTTTGGCTTGCGCCTCAGTCGCCGCCAGCCGATCACCACGCCGCTCGCCGACGCGACGGCGCCGACGATCGACAGCAGCCAGACGACGATGTCCCAGGCGGGGCGGTAGTGGATGAGCCACGGAAAGTCGAGGCTGTGCGCCGCGTTGAAGAGCCAGCGGTTCAGCCGCGTGTTGCGGTTGCTGCTGCCCGCGACCTGGCCGCTCGCCGGGTCGATGTAGACCCAGCTGTGCGCAGCATCGCCGAACGTGAGGCGCCATACCGGCACGACGCGGTCGCGGTGGTGGCCGTACCAGTGGAAATCTTCACGCGTCAGCAGGGTGGCCTCGGCGATGGGAGCACCGGGGCGCAGGCGGGCGGCGGTGCGCACGATGTCTTCGCGGCCGATAGCGGCGGGCGCACCGGTGGCGGCATCCACCACGCGTGTGCGCGCCTGTGCATCGCGCAATTGCCAGAGCGGCTTGCCGTCGAACCACAGCAGGAGCGCCTCGCGCGGGGCCTCCGCGCCCTCCTCCACGGATCGCACCGCCATCGGCCACGGAACCGGCAATGCGTCAGCGCCGGTGTAGCGAGCCATCGCGGCGGCATCGACCGGGTTGCGTTCGAACCAGCCGTTCGGATTCATAGACAGCCAGCCGCTCACGATCCAGGTCAGCACGAAGAACCCGCCGATCAGCCCGGCGATGTGGTGCCAGGCCATCCAGCCGGTGTAGGGCGTGACGGCGCCGTTGCGAAACCGCCGGCGCAGGCGAACGCGCAGGATGCCGATCACGATGCCCGTGACGGCCGAGACGATGCAGGCGGCCGACAGCCACACCACCACGTCGTGCCACAGCGGCGGATCGGCGCGAATCGGCGTGAAGTAGATCCAGTGCGGCACGGAGCCCAGCCAGTTCCAGAAGCGCTCGGAGCGCGTGGTGTCGCGCACCACCTCGCCCGTGCGCGAGGACACGTAGAGCTCGGTGCCGGCGGCGTCGCCGAGTTCGATGCGGTGCAGCGGGCGCAGCGGGTTCAGGCCTTGCGGCACGGTCCACTGGTCGCGCTCCAGGGTTTCGGCCCAATGCGCACCGTTCTGGCGCGAGAAGCCGCGCGCGATGGTCTCGGCGCGTGCGGCATCGACCGGCCCCAGCAGTTGGCCGTCGCGGGCCGAGACGGCAAAGCGCTGGCCGCGCGCATCGACGATGCGCCACACCGGGCCGGCATCGGGCACGTCCTGCCGCATCTCCAATGCGATGCGTCGCGGCGGCTGTGCGCGCGCGGCGGCCGGCAAGGCATCGAGCGCCGCCGATGGCGCGACGACCGCCTGCTCGAACTTCAGCGGCGCCAAGCCCGCGAGGCGTTCCGGCTCGGTGAGCGAGGGATAGCCCACGTACATCATCACCACGCCGGTGACGAACCACATCACGAACAGCAGGCAGCCGCCGATGCCGAGCCACCGGTGCGTCCAGTAGAGCCAGTGGCGAATCCGCGGCCAGGCGCGGCGCCATGCGGAAGCCAACAACGACCGTTCAGCTTGGCGCTCCTCCAACCGTTCAGGCTGAGCTTGTCGAAGCCCTGCGCCGCGCTTCGACAAGCTCGGCGTGAACGGGCTTTTATTGTTTGGCACGGCTTGAACTCGCTCCAGCGTCAGAATTTCACCAGCGCTGAAACTTCGACCGAGCGCGGCCGGCCCAGCAGCCATTGGTTGCCGCTGTTCGAGAACGACAGCGGGTACGTGCGATTGGCCAGGTTGTAGGCGCGGAACGCGAGCTTGAGCGACGGGTTGGCCTGCCAGCTCACACCCGCATCGACCACGGTGTAGGAGCCGATCTTGCGCGAGTTGGCCGCATCGACCTGGCGCGAGCCGACGTAGCGCACACCGAAATCGGCCTCCCACTGGGGCAGGAAGCGCCAATTGAGGTCGAGGTTAGCGGCCTCTTCGGGCACGCCGAACGGCGTGTTGCCGGCGCGCGAGATCACGCGGCCGCCGACGACCTCGTTGAAGTCGTCGTAGCGCGCACGGAGCTTGGCGATGTTGGCTTCGAGCCTGAGCGTGGAGGTCAGCGCCAGATCGAGCGTGGCCTCGATGCCTTCGGACGACTGCTTGCCTACCTGCTGGTTGACGGTGGGGTCGCTCGCGGAACGCGAGAGCAGCTTGTCCTTCTCGAGGCGGTAGGCCGCGATGGACCAGGCGCCGCGGCCTTCGGCCAGTTGGCGCTTGTAGCCGATCTCGACCTGCTTGCCGGTGCTCAACTCGAACGGAGCCTGCGTGGCCGATGTGCTGATCACCGAGGTCAACGGATCGGCCGCGCGCGCCACCTGGGCGTAGAACGACTGCGAGGCATCGGGCGCATACACCACGCCGAGGCGGCCGGTGGCGTACGCGAAGGTCTTCTGGAGGTTGTTGGCGGCGTTCTGCAGGTCGGTGCGCACGACCTTCGCGCGGTCCCAGCGCAGGCTACCGACCACCGACCATTGTTCGTTGAAGGCCAGCTTGTCTTCGGCGAAGAAGGCGTAGGTGCTGGTCTTGGTCTTGTAGCGCGGCGTGTAGGCCACGGGCGAGGCGTAGTAGCCAGGGTTGAAGACGAACGGTTCGACCACCGAGCGGCCGCCGTACGGCGAATCGTTGGTGTGCTGGAAGTCGATGCGGTTCGCATCGAAACCCACCAGCACCTGGTTCTTCAGGCCGAACAGCGAGTGCTTGAAGGTGGCGTCGGTGCGGTTGCCGATCTGCTCCTGGTCATGGCCGATTTCCAGGTAGTCGCCGCGCGTCACGCGGCGCGTGGTGGCGTTGTAGGTATAGGTCTCGCTGTTGCGCCAGTGGCGCTTGCTGTCCAGGCGGTAGAGCTGGTTGCGCACGGTGACGGTGTCGCTGGGCGTCCATTGGGCATCGAAGCGGGTCCAGCGGTCGCGATACTTGATCTCGGCGTCGTCGGGGTTGTAGTTCTGCTCGCGGGTGAGGCTGCTCACGCGGCCGTTGATGAGCGGCACGCCGTAGTAACGCTGCGGCGACTGGCGGCCCTCGTCGTGCGAGAGCGTGAATTGCAGCTGCGGCGACACATCGAGCCGCACCGCGCCGCCCACGGCCAGGCTCTCGGCATCGCCGCGCACCATGAAGCCGTCGGTCTTGCGGTGGCTGATGTCGAAGCGATAGGAAAGCATGTCGTTGATCGCCCCGCCGCTGCCGAAGGCGACCTGACGCGTTGCATCGGAGCCCGCCGTGACGAGCGCCTCGTTCTGGATCGGGCCGCGCGTGGGCTTCTTGGGCACGACGTTGATCGCGCCGCCGATGGCGCCTTCACCGAACATCACCGACGCCGCGCCGCGCAGCACCTCGATGCGATCGACCGACCAGGTATCGAACGGAAAGGTGACGGTGCCGGCGCCCGCATAGAGGCGCGTGCCGTCGAAAAGCTGCATCACCGAGCCGTGGCCGGTGAAGCCGCGGGCCGCCAGGGCCGTGCCGCCGTTGCCGGGGCCGGGCGAGCCGGTGATGCCGGTGGCGCGGGTCACCGCTTCGACCACCGAAACATCGCCGCGTGCGCGGATGGTGTCGCCTGTCAGCACCTCGATGCTCGCGGGCGTTTCCAGCGGCGTGAGGCCCAGGCGGCTGCCGGTCTGGGTGGGCTCGTCCATCGCGAGCGGCGTGTGGCGGCTGGCTTCTACCTGCACGGGTGCGAGGCTGTTGTTGTTGCCGCTGTTTGTCGCTCCGGCCGGCTGGGCCAGCGCGCTGCCTGCGCCGAAGGCCAGTCCCACGCCCAAAGAAAGACGTGAAAGGCGTGCCCATTGCAATTGCGGCAATTGCGGCAGCTGCGGCAGCTGCGGCAACGGCGGCAACGGCGCAACCGTGCGACCGCGCGCCGGCGATGCTTGACCCATGTGACTTTTCCTCCGACCTGCGTCCCCGCAGGCTCCCGACCGAATGAGGACGTCGAGGGAGGCGGCTGAGGGCGGGCCGGTTCGCGCAGAGGGCGAAACGGCATGCCCGGACCCGCACTCCCGCAGCGTCCGAAAGCGGTTGCGAAGGCCGGTATCCGGGCTTGCGGAGCGCGCCGATGGCACTGTGCGTGCGCATCGAAGCCGAAACCCTCGCCTTCCCACGCAAAAGCGCAGTGGCTGCCGATGCTCAAAAGAAGAGAGACATCGACGCGAGGTTTTCCAGATCCGCTGACCGTTGCGGGGGCAGCGCAGGAATGGATGCGTCCGTGAAGACGCAGCGCACCTGCTTCCCGTTTAACCCCCAAGCCATGGAATGGCATGCGGGGCACCTTCGAACCGTGCGAGCTTGCTGATAAAAGATTACAAAACTCGACGGCCGGAATTATAGGGAGCGCCTCGGGGCGAGGCCGGCACCCCGGCGTCCCTGAGGCTCAGGCGGTTTTTCCCTCCGCGCCGAAAAGCCGCCGCATCACCGCTACACCGGCGACCAGCGCGTTCGAATAGCTGGCGTAGGGATCGTGCGCCGCCTCCAGCGGCACGTAGACATGGCGCCGGTCGTTTTCAGCCGCATCGCCGTCGGCCGCTTCCTCCATGAGCACCCAATAGAACTCGCCCGCTTCCAGTTCGTGGACGGTGAGCGCGATGTTTCGTGATGGGGACATGGAAAGACGGTTCATGCAGCGGGTTTTCTGTCAATGAATGGGCGAAGAGCGCGGTTGACAGCTTCCGGGCTTCTCCTACAGAGCTCGCCAGTGGCGCGAACTAGTGTTGTCTGCAGAGACCTTCCTCAAGAAAGAACCCGGAGGCAACATGAAGCACTTCACCCTGGAGTCGAACATGCGCGCCAGCATCGGCGGCGCGTTCTATCCGAGCGGCTATTCGATGGTGATGTTCCCGAGCGCCGACGACGCCGACCGCATCGGCCATCGGTTGATCGAGAACGGCGTGAGCGGCGACGAGGTCTACCTGATCGACGCCGAAACGGTGCTGCGAGAAATCTCGCCGACCGTCAGCGACTCGGACAACCCGCTGCCCTCCGCCGGCACCGATGCGGCCACCGTGCGCGCCTACACCAAGCTCGCGCGGGAAGGCCATACGGGCCTTCTTGTCAAAACGAAGGACGAAGCGGCAGCGAACCAGATGATGGAACTGGTGCGTACCGTGCCCTATTCCATCGCACAGCGCTACCGCACGCTGGTCATCGAAGATCTCTGAAACGGCGCCCGCCCTTCGGACTTCAAGCCGGCACGGCCATCGACGCCGCGCGCTGCACGACGTCGCGCGCCATGGCCTGGGCGAGTTCATGCTCGCCGAGGAAGACCGTGACGGCCGTTTCCTGCTTGAGCAGCGTGGCTTCCTGTTCGTTGTGGCTGCGGATCACGGTCTGGATCGCCGGGTTGAGCGTGCGTGCGGTCTCGATCATCTGGCGCACGTTCAGGGTGTCGGGCGTGGCCACCACCAGCACGCGGGCGCGGGCGATGTGCGCCTGGATCAGCACGGCCGGGTCCGCCGCATCGCCCCACACGGCGGCGATGCCGCCCTCGCGCAGCTTCTCGACCAGTTCGCGGTTCTGCTCGGCCACCACGTAGGGAATGTCGTTCGCCTCGAGCTCGGCCGCGATGCGGCGCCCGACGCGGCCATAGCCGACCAACACCACCTGCCTGGACAGGTACTTCGCTTCGGTGGTCATCGGCAGTTCGGCCAGCGGGTCGCTGCGCGATTCGAGCTTGCGTGCGAATGAGGAATGCGCGTGCAGCCACTTCTGCATCGGCGCGATGAGGCTGAACCACAGCGGGTTGGTCGCAATGGAAATGAGCGCGCCCGCGAGCACGAGGCTCTGCCCCTCGACCGGCAGCAGGCCCAGCGACACGCCCAACCCGGCCAGGATGAAAGAGAACTCGCCGATCTGCGCGAGGCTCGCGCTCACCGTGAGCGCCGTGGCCAGCGGGTAGCGGAACCCCAGCACCAGCGCGCAGGCCGCGAGCGACTTGCCCAGCACGATCACCAGCACCACCGCGAGCACCTGCAGCGGGCGATCGATCAGCACCGAGGGGTCGAACAGCATGCCCACCGACACGAAGAACAGCACCGCAAAGGCATCGCGCAGCGGCAGCGACTCCTGCGCCGCCCGGTGGCTGAACTGCGACTCGCGCATCACCATGCCGGCAAAGAAGGCGCCGAGCGCGAACGACACGCCGAAGAGCGCCGCCGAAGCGAAGGCGATGCTCACGGCGGCCGCCACCACGCACAGCGTGAACAGCTCGCGCGAGCCGGTTCGGGTGACCTGCCAGAGGATCCACGGGAACACGCGCCGGCCCACCACGAGCATCAGCACGACGAAGCCGCCGACCTGCAGGAGCGTGAGGCCGAGGGTCTGCCAGAGCGGGTCCGCGGGGCCGCCGCCGTTGTCGGGGGTGCCGCCGAGCGCGCCGGCCAGCGGGGGCATGAGCACCAGCACGAGCACCATGGCGAGGTCTTCGACGACGAGCCAGCCGATGGCGATGCGGCCGGTGAACGAATCCAGGATGCCCAGGCTCTCGAGCGCGCGCAGCAGCACGACGGTGCTGGCCACCGAGAGCGCGAGGCCGAACACGAGTGCGGCGCCGGGGCTCCAGCCCCACCACATCGCAAGGCCGCCGCCGAGCAGCGTGGCGACGGCGATCTGCGCCAGTGCGCCGGGCAGCGCGATCTTGCGCACGGCCAGGAGGTCGTCGAGGGAGAAGTGAAGGCCGACGCCGAACATCAGCAACATGACGCCGATTTCGGCGAGCTGCGCGGCAATGCTTGCATCGGCCACGAAGCCGGGAGTGAAGGGGCCGATGATCACGCCCGCGAGGAGGTACCCCACGAGGGCCGGCAGCCGCAGCTTGGCTGCCAGGAAACCGAACACCAGCGCGAGGCCGAGGCCGGCGGCAATGGTGTTGATGAGGGAAACGCTGTGCGGCATCTCTGCATTTTGCAGGAACGAGGGGTGGCCCTTCATGTCAATGCCCTCTGACCGGCCTTCGGTCTTGCTCCCTCTCCCGTTTGCGGGAGAGGGAGCAAGACAAGAGCCTCAGCCGGCCATCTTGCTGTCGCGGGCGCCTTCCAGCACTTCGGGCTCTTGCGATTCGACCCAGCTCTCGTTGTTCAGGCCCGCCTGCAGACGATTCATGTCGAGCTCGTTGGTCCACTTGGCCACCACGATGGTCGCCACGCCGTTGCCGATCAGGTTGGTCAGCGCGCGGGCTTCCGACATGAAGCGGTCGATGCCCAGGATGAGCGCGAGCCCCGCCACCGGCACGTGGCCCACGGCCGAGAGCGTCGCAGCCAGCACGATGAAGCCGCTGCCGGTGACACCCGCCGCGCCCTTCGAGGTGAGCAGCAGCACCGCGAGCAGCGTGATCTCCTGCACCAGCGTCATGGGCGTGTTGGTCGCCTGCGCGATGAACACCGCGGCCATCGTGAGATAGATCGAGGTGCCGTCCAGGTTGAACGAGTAGCCGGTCGGGATCACGAGGCCCACGCAGGTCTTGTTCGCGCCCAGGTTCTCCATCTTTTCCATCATGCGCGGCAGCACCGATTCGCTGGAGGACGTGCCCAGCACGATCAGGAGTTCTTCCTTGATGTACTTGATGAACTTCCAGATGCTGAATCCGTGGAATCGCGCAATGAGCCCGAGCACCACGAAGATGAACAGGAGGCAGGTGAGATAGAACGTGCCCATCAGCTTGCCCAGAGAGAAGAGGCTCCCCACGCCGTACTTGCCGATCGTGAAGGCCATGGCGCCGAAGGCACCGATGGGCGCGAGCTTCATGATGTAGCCGACGATCACGAAGAGCACGTGCGAGCCCTTCTCGATCACGTCGAACACCAGCGTGCCGCGGCCGCCGAAGCGGTGCAGGGCAAAGCCGAACAGCACCGCGATCAGGAGCACCTGCAGGATCTCGCCCTTGGCGAAGGCATCGACGATGGTGCTGGGAATGATGTTGAGCAGGAAGTCGACCGTGCCGGTCATCTTGCCCGGGCCGGTGTAGGCGGCGATGGCCTTGGTGTCGAGCGTGGCCGCATCGATGTTCATGCCGGCGCCGGGCTTGAGCACGTTGACCAGCACAAGGCCGACCACCAGCGCGATGGAGCTCACGACCTCGAAGTACAGGAGTGCGAGGCCGCCGGTCTTGCCGACCTTCTTCATGTCCTCCATGCCGGCGATGCCGACCACCACCGTGCAGAAGATGATCGGCGCGATGATCATCTTGATGAGCTTGATGAAGCCGTCGCCCAGCGGCTTCATGCTCTCCCCGATTGCCGGGTAGAAATAGCCCAGAAGCACGCCGATGATCACCGCGGTGATCACCTGCACATAGAGGGAGCGGTAGAGCGGGAGCTTCTTGGCGGATGTGTTTGTTGTGTGTTCCATGACTTGCCTCCGGAAGGGTTGAGAACTGTAGGCTCGTATCGGGTGTTTTCCATTCGTAAAAGCCACATCGCAGGAACAAAAAAACCCGCCGAAGCGGGTTTTTCGATCAGGTTGCGGTCAGCATCAGAAGGTGTGAATGAACTCGGCGTGCCCGAGCAGCACGCTCAGGCGCGCCCGATCAAGGCGCAAAGCGCAGCCATAGCTTGAGCTATGGCGAGCATTTGCAACGCGGAGCGGGTGTGCCTGAGCGGGATGAGCGGGCATGACGGGTTCGTTCATACCTTCTTAATGCATGTGGAGGCCGCCGTTGACCGAGAAATCGGCCCCGGTGGAGTAGCCGCCTTCGTCCGTGGCCAGCCACGAGATGATCGAGGCGATTTCGCTCGGCTCGCCCAGGCGCTTGACCGGGATGGTGGCCACGATCTTGTCGAGCACTTCCTGGCGGATGGCCTTGACCATGTCGGTGCCGATGTAGCCCGGGCTCACGGTGTTGACCGTCACGCCCTTGTTGGCCAGCTCCTGCGCCAGCGCCATCGTGAAGCCGTGCATGCCGGCCTTGGCCGCCGAATAGTTGGTCTGGCCCGCCTGGCCCTTGGCGCCGTTCACCGAGCTGATGTTGATGATGCGGCCCCAGCCCTTTTCCACCATGTCGCCCACCACCTGCTTGGTGACGTTGAACATGCTGTTGAGGTTGGTCTCGATCACCGCGCTCCAGTCCTCGGGCGTCATCTTGAGGAACATGCGGTCGCGCGTGATGCCGGCGTTGTTGACCAGCACGTCGATGGGACCATGCGCTGCCTTGGCGGCAGAGAAGGCCTCGACGGTGGATTGCCAGTCGCCGACATTGCCGACCGAGGCATGGAACTCGAAGCCTTCGGCTTTCTGTTCGGCGAGCCACTTGGCGTGGTCGCGTGTGGGGCCGCAACCGGCGACCACGGTGAATCCGTCTCTGTGCAGACGTTGGCAGATGGCTGTTCCGATGCCACCCATGCCCCCGGTGACATATGCAACTTTCTTGCTCATGAAATTTCCTTGATGTTTGCTTGGCAAAAGCCTGAACGGCCGCCTTCACTCTAGCCATTTTCACGCCACCGACCTCTGAGGAAAACACTGAGCCAACCTTGCAACCAGCTGTCACGGAGCGCTGCAAAGGTGCAACCTATATGCTCAGCTCTGTACGCTCTTGCTCACGCATCGACCTCAAGGAGTTCGAAAGTATGAATTTCGGGATCATCGTATTCCCCGACGTCGAGGAACTCGATTTCGTCGGCCCCTGGGAAATGCTCACCATGTGGAGCAAGCTCGCCGCGGGACCTGAGAACTGCCTGATCGTCGCGGAGAAAACCGGGCCGGTGGTCTGCGCCAAGGGGCTTTCGATCAATCCGCACGTGTCGTTCGCCGACTGCCCGCCCCTCGATTACCTGCTCGTGCCCGGCGGCATGGGCACGCGGCGCGAGGTCGACAACCCCGCGATGGTGCAGTTCCTGGCCCAGCAGGCGCCGGGGTGCAAGGCGCTGCTGTCGGTATGCACCGGCGCCTTCGTCTTGCATGCGGCGGGCCTGCTCGCAGGCAAGACAGCCACCACGCACTGGGGTTCGCTCGATCGCCTGCGGGCGCTGGGCGACGTGAAGGTGGTCGAACAGCGCTTTGTGCAGGACGGCGACACCTGGACTTCGGCCGGTGTCTCGGCCGGCACCGACCTGATGCTCGGGTTCATCGCGCACACCGCCGGCGAGGAAGCCGCCGCCAAGGTGCAGTTGCAGTCCGAGTACTACCCGGCGGACAAGGTCTACGGCAACACGGCGAGCCACGAGCGTGCGCCGGCGTATGTGCGGCAGCCGGGCGGCAAGCTGCGGAAGACGCCGTGAGCGCTGCACCTTCTTCAGAACTCGAGTCGCTCGCCGTGCTCGCCGCCCGTGTCGGTGCGACGCTGCGCGAACGGCGGCAGACAGTAGCGGTCGCCGAGTCGTCGGCGGGCGGCCTCGTCTCGGCCGCCCTGCTCGCGATTCCGGGCGCATCGGCCTTCTTCCTCGGCGGCGCGGTCGTCTACTCGCGCCGCGCCGGAAAAGCACTGCTGGGGCTGACGCGTGAAGACATCGGCGACATGCGCGGGGAAACCGAGCCCTACGCCCGCTTCATCGCGGCCCGCATCCGCGAGAGCCATCGCGCGACCTGGGGCATCTGCGAGAGCGGCGCGGCCGGGCCTTCGGGCAGCCCTTATGGCGATGCGCCGGGGCATGTGTGCGTGGCTGTCGCGGGCGCAGTCACCGTGAGCCGGACCATCGAGAACGGGACCACCGACCGCCCCGCGAACATGGCGCTGTTCGCGCGGCAGTTGCTCGCGCTGTTCGACGAGACATTGCAGGCTCAGCCCGCGCCCGCCTCGGCCTGAACCTCAATCCGCCTGCACGCCCGCAGCGCGGATCACCTTGCCCCACTTGTCGATCTCCGCCGCGAGGTGCGTGCGCAGGCTCTCGGACGTGACCTTCTCCATCGGCACGGCCTCGGTGCTCAGCTCGGCAAAGCGCTTTTTCACCATGTCGTCCTGCAGCGCGACGCGCAGGGCCGCATTGAGCTTTTCCATCACGGCCGGCGGCGTGCCCTTTGGCGCGTACACGCCGTGCCACACCTTCACGTCGAAGCCCTTCAGGCCCTGCTCATCCAGCGTCGGGATGTTGGGCATGCTCGACAGCCGCTGCGGCGTGGTCACGCCGAACACCTTCACGCGCTGGCCGTCCTTGATGACCGGCGCGGTCTGCGTGGTCTGGTCGCACAGGAGATCGACCTGCCCGCCCATGAGGTCGTTGAGCGCCGGGCCCGCGCCCTTGTAGGGCACGGTGGTGAGCTGCACACCGATCTGGTGCGCGAACAGCAAGCCGCACAGCTGCGACACCGCGCCGATGCCGGCGTTGGCGAGCGTGACCTTGTCCTTGTTGGTCTTCACGTAGGCCAGCAGCTCCTGGAAGTTGTTGGCCGGAAAGTCCTTGCGCGAGAGCAGCGTCATCGGCACGTCCATCACCTGGCCGACGTATTCGAAGTCTTTCAGCGGGTCGTAGTTGAGCTTCTTGTAGAGCGCCGGCGCGGTGGCCATGCCCATGTGGTGGATGAGGATGGTGTAGCCGTTGGGCGCCGCCTTGGCCACGCGCGCCGGTGCGATGGTGCCGCCTGCGCCGACGGTGTTCTCCACGATCACCGGCTGGCCGAGCGACTTGGCCATGGGAATGGCCAGCATGCGCGCCACCACGTCGGTGGGGCCGCCGGCCGAATACGGCACGACCATGGTGATGGGCTTGTCGGGCCAGGGGGCCTGCGCGGTGGCCGGCGATTGCGCGGCCATGAGGCAGGCGCCCAGCGATGCGGCCAGCAGGGTTCGTGTTTTCCAGTTCTTCTTCAGGTTCACTTTTTGTCTCCTAGGTTGTTGGATCTGTCTTCTTCTTTCGAAATCAGGAAGGCGGCTGCGCATCGAGGGCGAGCAGGCGTTCGGCGAGGCGCACCACCGGCGCATCGACCATGCGGCCGTCGAGGCTGACCACGCCGCCGCCGGCGGACCGGATCGCGTCGATCACGCGGCGCGCCCATGCGAGCTCGTCGGCGCTCGGGCCGAGTGCGGCGTGCACAGGCGCGACCTGGTCGGGATGGATGCACAACTTGGCGCCGAAGCCACCGCGGCGTGCGCGTGCGCGTGCGGTGTCGGCGGCGAGGCGTTGCAGGTCGCGCCAGTCGGCGGTCACGCCATCGATGGGTGCGGGCAGGCCGGCGCGGCGCGTGGCCAGCAGCAATGCGAGGCGCACGGGCACCAGCTCGGCTTCGTCGGCATCGCAAGCCAAACCGACATCGGCCTGAAAGTCGAGATTGCCGAACGCGAGCCGGAGCACCTGCGGGGCCGCTGCGAGTTCATCGACCGCCGCAAGGCCCGCCGCCGATTCGATGAGGGGTACGAGTTGGCCTTGCGGGCCGATGGCCTCGGCCAGCCGCTGCAGATCACCGGCGCGCTCGGCCTTGGGCAGCACCACGCCCGCAATCAGGCCTTGCCCGACCAGCGCGGCCACGGCGGCGCGGTCGTCGTCATGCCATGGCGTGCCGCTCGCATTGATGCGCACCAGCAAGCGTTGGCGGCCCGCTTCCGGCAACGCGGCGAACGAGGCCACAAGGCCCTCACGCGCCGACGCCTTGCGCTCGGGCGCGACCGCGTCTTCCAGATCCACGATCACGCCGCCCGTGCCCGCAGCCAGCGCCCGCGCATGACGCTCGGGCCGGTCGGCGGGCACGAAGAGAAAGGTGCGCGCGAGCGCGAGCGGCGTTGTGCTCAAACCGCCCTCGCCTCGCGCAGCGCCGCAATGTCCGCATCGCTGCGCCCGAGCGCGCGCAGGATCGACTCGGTGTGCTCGCCCACGGCAGGAATCGCATCCATGCGGTAGTCGAATGCGCTCTGCCGCCCGGCCGGCAACAGCGCTGGAATGTCGCCCGCCGGCGAACCCACCTGCCGCCACCGATCGCGTGCCTGCAGTTGCGGATGCGCCCAGAGCCCGGCCATGTCGTTCATGCGCGCGTTGGCGATCTGCGCGGCATCGAGCCGCTCCAGCACCTGCGCCGTGCTCAGCGCGCCGAAGGTCTCCAAGATGATCGCGCGCAGCGCCTCGCGGTGTTCGTTGCGGCGCGCGTTGCTGTCGAAGCGCGCATCGGTCGCGAGCCCCGACTGCAGCAGCACCTTCTCGCAGAAGGTGCGCCATTCGCGCTCGTTCTGCAGGCCCAGCATCACCGTGCCGCCATCGCCCGCGGGAAACGGGCCGTAGGGGTAGATGGTCGCGTGCGAGGCAGCGCTGCGCGGCGGCGGCGGCGCGCCTTCGTAGGCGTAGTACATCGGGTAGCCCATCCACTCGGCGAGCGATTCGAGCATCGACACGTCGATGTGCGAGCCCTTGCCGGTCTTGCCGCGCTGGAGCAGCGCCGCGAGGATGCCGGTGTAGGCGTACATGCCGGCCGCGATGTCGGCGACGGAGTTGCCCGACTTGCACGGATCGCCCGGCGTGCCGGTGACCGAGAGAAAGCCCGCCTCGCTCTGGATCAAGAGGTCGTAGGCCTTCTTGTCGCGGTACGGGCCGTCTTCGCCATAGCCCGAGATGTCGCAGACGATGAGGCGCGGATGTTTTGCCTGCAACGCCTCGGCGCCGAGCCCCATGCGCGCGGCGGCGCCGGGGGCGAGGTTCTGCACCAGCACGTCGGCATCGGCGACCAGCTCCTGCAGCACCGCGAGTGCGGCGGGTTGCTTCAGGTCGAGCGTGAGGCTTTCCTTCGAGCGGTTCACCCAGACGAAGTGCGAGGCTTCGCCGCCGACGCGCCCGTCGTAGGCACGCGCGAAGTCGCCCACCTCGGGCCGCTCCACCTTGATGACGCGGGCGCCGAGGTCGGCCAGTTGCCGGGTGCAGAACGGCGCGGCGATGGCGTGTTCGAGCGAGATGACGGTGATGCCGTCCAGAGGTCTTGTCATGTGTGTGTCTTTCCTCAGGCCAGCACGGCCGTGGCCCGCATCGTGAGCCAGCCGTCGGCGTCTTCGCCCCAGAGGCTGAAGGTCTTGTTGTCGCTGCTGCCTTCCGTGGGCTTGCCGTGCACGCGGAACGGCGCGATGTCGAAGGTCGGCCGCACGGCGCGGAATTCGAAGCGCGCAAGCTGCGCGCCCGGCACGTTGCGGCGCAGCAGGTCGACCAGCAGCGTCGCGATCAGCGGGCCGTGCACGATCAGGCCGGGATAGCCCTCGACCTCGGTCACGTAGCGGCGGTCGTAGTGGATGCGGTGGCCGTTGAAGGTGAGCGCCGAGTAGCGGAACAGCAGCACGTCGTCGGGCACGATCTCGCGGCTGAAGGCGGCGTCCTTCGACGCGGGCGTGGGCGGCGGCGTCTTCTCGCCGGGCGCGGCGGCGGCACGGTAGACGATGTCGTGCTCTTCGGTCAGCGCGAGGCCGCGCGCGTTGCGCACCTCGTGGCGCACGAGCACGAAGACGAGTTCGCCGGTGCGGCCGGCTTTGTGGGTGACCGAAGCGATGGTCGAGGTGCGCTCGACCTTGTCGCCGACCTGCAGCGGATTGCTCGCTTCCCAGTTCAACCGCCCCCCCGCCCACATGCGGCGCGGCAGCGGCACGGGCGGAAGGAACCCGCCGCGCTTCGCATGGCCGTCTTCGCCGATCTCCGATTGGCGGTGGTGCGGCAGGAAGTAGAGCCAATGCCAGAGCGCGGGCAGATGCGTGCCGGCTTCGGGCGGCGCGTCGTCGCGGTCGAGCGTGGCGGAGAGCGCGCGCACGGGCGCGGCAGTGATGTCGTCGACGAGCGTCTCGCTGCGGCCTTGCCAGCCCTGGAGCTTTGCAAGCGCTTCGGCGTCGATCAGAGGGGAGGAAGTGTTGTCTTGCATCCGGTCTCGGTGAAGTTCGTTCATACGGATTCCCGATCAGTCATGAACCGTTCGGGCTGAGCTTGTCGAAGTCGTGCGCAGCGCTTCGACAAGCTCAGCGTGAACGGCTGTTGTCGAACTGCGCTCGGCATCAATCGACCGCGGCGCCGGAGGCCTTGACGATCCGCGCCCACTTGGCGAGGTCGTCCTGCAGCAGTTTCGAAAATTGCTCGGGCGTGGTGGGCGCCGCAATCTCGACGCCCTGCTGGTCGAGCTTGTCGCGCAGATCCTTGGCGGCCAGCGCCTTGCGCGTCGCGTCCTGCAGGGTGGCGAGCACGTCAGCCGGCACGCCCGCGGGCGCGAAGAGGCCGATCCACAGCGTGCCGTTGTAGCCCGGCACCGCCTCGGCGATGGTGGGCACGTCGGGCAGCACCGGCGAACGCTTGTCGCCGCTTACGGCCAATGCGCGCAGCTTGCCGGCCTTGATGTGCGAGAGCGCCGAAGGCAGGCTCGCGAACACGATGGGCAACTGGCCGCCCAGCACGTCGTTGAGCGCGGGCGCCACGCCCTTGTACGGCACGTGCTGCATGGAAATGCCGGCCATGCTGTTGAGCATTTCGCCGAGCAGGTGGTTGAGCGTGCCGTTGCCGGCCGAGGCGTACTGATAGTTGGCGCCCTTCTCGCGCGCGAGCTTCAGGAACTCGGCGAAGTTCTTCGCGGGAAACGTGGGGTTGACCAGCAGCACGTTGGGCACAGCGCCAATCAGGCCCACGGGCTTGAAGTCCTTCACCGGATCGAAGCCCGGGTTCTTGTAGAGCGCGGGGTTGATCGCCTGGCTGCTGCTGATGGTCATGAGCAGCGTGTACCCGTCCTTCGGGCCCTTGGCGACGAGCTGCGTGCCGATGTTGCCGCCCGCGCCGGGCCGGTTGTCGACGACCACGCTGGCGTTGTTCATCACCTCGCCGAGCTTCTGGCCGACGAGGCGGCCGACGATGTCGTTGGTGCCGCCGGCCGCCTGCGGCACGACGAGCGTGATGGGGCGCGACGGATACGGCTGTGCAGTGGCGGGGCTCGCGGCGATCAGCGTGGCTGCTGCCGCAAGCGAAAGAAGCGCGAGGGCGCGGAATGTCATGTCTTTGGCTCCATGGCCTCATGGTCGTAGGCCAAGCCACCGCGCGCAATCTGCGATTTCGGAACCCAGGCTTCTGGATTTCCGAAGGCTTGGCTACGATGCGCCATGCTTTTCGACCTGACCGACCTGCGCCTTTTTGTCGCCACCGCCGAGCTCGGCAACCTCACGCGGGCGGCCGAGCGGCAGCACCTGTCGCTTGCGGCGGCCAGCGCGCGCATCAAGGCGCTGGAAACGCAGGCGGGCCTGCAACTGCTGCAGCGCGAAGCGCGCGGCGTGCGCCTGCTGCCGCCGGGCGAAGCCTTTCTTCACCACGCGCGCCTCGTGCTCAACCAGACCGAACAACTGCGCGACGACCTGCTCGAGTACGGCGGCGGCCTGCGCGGCCATCTGCGCGTGTTCGCCAACACCACCGCGGTGACCGATTTCCTGCCCGAAATCCTGCCGGGCTTCCTCGCGCAGAACCCGCGCATCAACGTCGACCTTCAGGAAAAACCGAATGCTCAGATCCCACGCGGCGTGCTCGACGGCCGCGCCGACATCGGCATCGTCGCCGGCCGCGTCGACACGCTCGGGCTGGAGGCGATCCACTTCAGCACCGACCGGCTGGTGCTGGTCACCTCCCGCAAGCACCGCTTCGCCAAGCGCCGGAAGATTTCATTCGCCGAGACGCTCGATGAAGACGCCATCGGCATGCAGCAAGGCAGCACGCTGCAGACCTTTCTCGCGCAGATCACCGACAACCTCGGCAAGCGGCAGAAGCTGCGCATCCAGTTGAGCAGCTTCGATGCGATGTGCCGAATGATCGGCAGCGGCGTGGGCATCGGCGTGGTGCCTGAGTCGGCGGCGCGGCGCAACCAGGAGAGCATGCAGCTCGCGCTGATCGATCTCAGCGATGCGTGGTGTGTGCGGGAGCGGTATCTGTTGGTGCGCAGCCGGGCGGCATTGCCGGTGTATGCGCAGGCGCTGGTCGATACGCTGTGCCGGCATTACGCGGCGGGCGAAACGGCTTCGGCGGGCGTCTGAAAAAGCCTTTTTCTTGTGGTATTGCGCCAACTTGCAGGCGGCATCTCAGGCCTGCGATCTCATCCCCATTTTCTGTGCACAACTTTGGGGACAACTCATGTGGAGCCTTGTAAAACGAATTTAACTCATTGATTTACAAAGAGATTCCACACTTTGCTTAAAAATCAGGCGGTGAACAAGATGCGCCGCCGTCGCCCCATTCAGCGCTGCATGGCACTCACTTCGGGGTGTCGAGCTTGTCCTGCGTGCGGGTTTCGAAATCGGCGGCGTCGTGGCGCTCTTGCAATTGGCTCTCGGGCTGGCCCCAGGCGCGGTTGACCATGCGGCCGCGCTGCGCGGCGGGGCGCTGCGCGATTTCATCGCTCCAGCGCCGCACGTTCTTGTATTCGCTCACCTGCAGGAATTCGCCCGATTCGTAGAGCTGCCCCTTGGCGAGCGCGCCGTACCAGGGCCAGACGGCGATGTCGGCAATCGTGTAGTCGTCGCCGGCGAGGTAGCGGCTCTCGGCCAGCCGGCGGTCGAGCACGTCGAGCTGGCGTTTCACCTCCATCGCGAAGCGGTCGATGGCGTATTCGATCTTCGTCGGCGCGTAGGCATAGAAGTGCCCGAAGCCGCCGCCCAGGTACGGCGCGCTGCCCATCTGCCAGAAGAGCCACGACAGGCATTCGGCGCGCGCCGCCGGCTCGGTCGGAAAGAACGCGTTGCCGAACTTCTCGGCCAAGTACTGCAGGATCGCGCCCGACTCGAACACCCGGATCGGCGTGGCGCCGCTGCGGTCCATGAGCGCGGGGATCTTGGAATTGGGATTCACCGCCACGAAGCCGCTGCTGAACTGGTCGCCCTCGCTGATGCGGATCAGCCAGGCGTCGTACTCGGCGCCCGTGTGGCCCAGCGCCAGCAGTTCTTCGAGCATCACCGTCACTTTCACGCCATTGGGCGTCGCCAGCGAATAGAGTTGCAGCGGGTGCTTGCCCACCGGCAGGTCTTTCTCGTGGGTCGCGCCTGCGATGGGGCGGTTGATGTTCGCGAAGCGGCCGCCGCTTTCCTTGTTCCAGGACCAGACGGTGGGCGGCGTGTAGGCGGTCGTGCCATTCATGCGATGAGTTCCGAAAGTTGGACAGACGATGATCATTCTCTATGACTGCGCCACGGCGCCGAGCCCGCGCCGCGCGCGCATCCTGCTGGCCGAGAAGGGCATTGCCCACGAGACGGTGCAGGTCGATCTGGTTCGTGGTGAGCAATTGGGCGAGGCCTACCGCGCGATCAATCCGCAGTGCACGGTGCCGGCACTGCGCACCGAGGAAGACGGCCTGCTGACCGACAACGCCGCCATTGCGGCCTGGCTCGAAGCGCAGTACCCCGAACCACCGTTGATGGGCCGCACGGCCGCCGAAAAAGCGGAGATCGCGAGCTGGAACTGGCGCATCGAATTCGAGGGTTTGCTGGCGATCGCCGAGACGATGCGCAACGGCTCGCCGGCGCTGGCCGGCCGGGCGCTGCCGGGTCCGGTGAACTATGCGCAGATTCCGGAACTGGCACAGCGCGGGCTGGCGCGCGTGCAGCATTTCTTCCAGACGCTGAACGACCGGCTGGCCGGCCGCGAGTTCGTCGCCACCGACCGCTTCAGCCTGGCCGACATCACCGCCGTGGTGGCAGTGGATTTCGCGCGCATCGTGCGGGTCAAGCCCGGGGAACAGCACCCCGAGATCGTGCGCTGGCGCGCTGCGATGGCCGAGCGGCCGTCGATGTCGCGCTGAGCGACGACGACGGCGCGCTTGGCGATCAACGTTCGATAGTCAGCGCGACGCCCATGCCGCCGCCGATGCACAGCGAAGCAATGCCCTTCTTCGCGTTCTGGCGCTGCATTTCGTGCAGCAGCGTCACCAGGATGCGGCAGCCGGACGCGCCGATCGGGTGACCGATGGCAATCGCGCCGCCGTTCACGTTGACCTTGTTCACGTCCCACCCCATTTCCTTGTTCACCGCGCAGGCCTGCGCAGCGAAGGCTTCGTTGATCTCGAGCAGGTCGAGATCGGCCGCCTTCCAGCCGGCGCGCTGCAGCGCCTTGGTCGATGCGGGCACCGGGCCCATGCCCATGATGGCGGGGTCGAGACCGGCGGTGGCGTAGCTGGCGATGCGGCCGAGCGGCTTCAAGCCGAGCGCAGCGGCCTTCTTGGCCGTCATCACCATCACGGCGGCGGCGCCGTCGTTCAGGCCCGAGGCATTGCCCGCGGTCACGCCGCCGGCCTTGTCGAAGGCGGGGCGCAAACCGGCCAAACCTTCGGCGCTGGTCTTGCGGTTGATGAATTCGTCCTGGCTGAAGACGACCGGATCGCCCTTCTTCTGCGGAATGCTCACGCCGACGATTTCGTCCTTGAACTTGCCGGCATCCTGTGCGGCGGCGGCCTTGGTCTGGCTGGCGAGCGCGAGTTCATCTTGCGCGGCGCGGTCGATGCCGTACTTCTTGGCGACGTTCTCGGCGGTGATGCCCATGTGGTACTGGTTGTAGACGTCCCACAGGCCGTCCACGATCATGGTGTCGACCAGCTTCCAGTCGCCCATGCGCTGGCCGTTGCGCGAGTTGGGCAGCACGTGCGGCGCGGCGCTCATGTTTTCCTGGCCGCCGGCGATCACGATCTCGCTGTCGCCCGTGGCCACGGCCTGCGCCGCGAGCATCACGGCCTTCAGGCCCGAGCCGCAAACGGCGTTGATGGTGAGCGCCGGGGTTTCCTTGGCGCCGCCGCTCTTGAGCCATGCCTGGCGCGCAGGGTTCTGGCCGGCACCGGCCGCCAGCACCTGACCCATGATGGCCTCGCCGACCTGCTCGGCCGTGAGGTTGGCGCGCGCAATCACTTCCTTGATGACCAGGGCACCCAGCTCGGTGGCTGCAATGCCGGCGAGCGAGCCGCCGAACTTGCCGACCGGCGTGCGTACGGCCGAAACGATGACGATGTCTTCCATGAGGTTCTCCGTTGAAGTGATTTGAAATCGGGGGTGTGGTTGTTCGGTCGGGATCAGGCTCTTGCCTTCACATAGCGCCCTGGCGCCGGTTCGATGGCCTTGTAGGCCTTGCCGTTGCCATAGACCTTGGGTGCGGGAATCTGCTTGCCCGCGTGGCCCTTGAGCCATTGTGCCCAGTCGGTCCACCAGCTGCCCGGGTGCTCCGTCGCTCCCGTGAGCCATTCAGCTTGCGTCTTCGGGAACTTGCCGTCCTCGCGAATCCAGTGGCTGCGCTTCTTCTTCGCGGGCGGGTTGATCACGCCGGCAATGTGGCCGGAGGCGCCCATCACGAAGCGCTTCTTGCCCGGCAGCAATTGAGTCGATGCATACGCGCCGCCGATCGGCACGATGTGGTCTTCGCGCGAGCCGTAGATGTAGGCCGGAATGTCGATCTTGCCCAGGTCGATCTTCTGGCCGCACACCGTGAGCGCATTCGGCTTGGCGAGCTTGTTCTCGTGGTACGTGTTGCGCAGATACCAGGCGTAGAACGGGCCCGGCAGGTTGGTGGCGTCGCTGTTCCAGTAGAGCAAATCGAAGGGCGGCGGCGTCTCGCCCTTGAGGTAGTTGCCGACCACGTAATTCCACACGAGGTCGTTCGGGCGCAGGAAGCTGAAGGTGGAAGCCAGGTCGCCGCCCGGCAGCAGGCCGCCCTTGCCCAACTGCATTTCGCGGTACGCGACCATCGGCTCGTCCACGAAGATATCGAGGATGCCGGTGTCGCTGAAGTCGAGGAACGTGGTGAGCAGCGTGACCGAGGCGGCGGGCTTTTCGCCGCGCCCCGCGAGCACGGCCAGCGCGGTGCTGAGGATGGTGCCTCCGACGCAGAAGCCCAGCGTGTTGATCTGCTTGCTGCCGCTGATGTCCTGCACCGTGTGGATCGCCTGGATCGCGGCGTTCTCGATGTAGTCGTCCCAGGTGGCCTTGGCGAGCGATTCGTCGGGGTTGCGCCAGCTCACCACGAACACCCGGTGGCCCTGCTCGTTCGCATAGCGGATCAGCGAGTTCTCGGGCTGCAGGTCGAGGATGTAGAACTTGTTGATGCAAGGCGGCACCAGCAAAAAGGGCCGCTCGTACACCTTGGCGGTGAGTGGCTTGTATTCGAGCAACTGGAAGAACTCGTTCTCGAAGACCACCGCGCCCTCGGTGGTGGCGACGTTGCGCCCCACTTCGAAGGCGCTCTCGTCGGTCATGCTCATGTGCCCCTGCTTCACGTCGTTGAGCAGGTTCTGGATGCCCTTGGCGATGCTCTCGCCCTGCGAGTCGATGGCCTTCTTCTGGGCCTCGGCGTTGAAGGCGAGCGAGTTGCTGGGCGACGAAGCCGCCATCCATTGCTCGACTGCGAAGCGCAGGCGCGCCTTGGTCTTTTCGTCGGCGTCGATGGCCTCGGCCATGTTCAGCATGGTGCGGCCATTGAGCAGGTACACGGCGGCAGAGAAGGCGGCGAGCGGGTTGCTGCCCCAGGCATCGGAGGCGAAGCGCTTGTCGCCCTCGGGCTTGGCCTGGAAGCCCTGGCTCCAGAGCGCCGTGGCTTCCGCCACGTACTGCTGCTGGATGGACTGGAGCTTCTGGGGGTCGATGGCGATCTTCGGGAGATCGGGCATCTTTGCGCCCCCCGGCATCTGCGGCATCTGCGGCATTTGCCAAAGGGGACTGCCGCCGACATCGAAGGCCGAGGCCCCCTTCGCGGCGGACTGCTGGAACGATGCCAGTGCCTGGGTCCAGCCCTCGGAAAGTGCCTTCTGGAAGGGCGCGAATGCATCCGCCCCCGTCGCTTGTTGCTTCATCATGTCTCCTGGTCCTCGCCTGAGTCGAATCCGGATGGGTGCGTGTTTTGAGTATCCTGCATTCGCACGGCACGGACAACGCCGCTCTTTTCTCTTACCGACTGAAACTTCTCGTGTTCATTCATCTGATCGTGATCGGCTGGCTTTACGTCGTCGTGATGATGTCGGTGGCCGAAGCCACCAACACCACAGGCACCGTGCTGGGCGCCATCTTCACATTTCTTTTGTACGGATTGGCGCCGGTGGCACTGGTGGTTTACCTGATGGGGGCGCCGGGGCGGCGGCGCGCGATCAAGCAGCGCGAGGCCGAAGCACAGGAAGAAGCACGCCGCGCCGCAGCAGAGGCCGCAACGAAGGAAGACTCAAGCCTTCCAGACCAGCGCGGCAAAGCGCCCGCTGACGCCGTCCCGCCGGTGCGAAAAGAACCGTGACGGGTTGCTGACGGTGCACCAAGCATCGCCGCCGTCATTGCCGTACACCGCATCGACACCGGCCGCGCGCAACCGCTGACGCGCCAAGGCCGGCAGGTCCGCCAGCCATTTGCCGGGCGCGCCCGCAGGCTTGAAGCAGCTCGCCGCTTCCGGCGCATGGGCCTCGAACGCAGCCTTGACTTCCTCGCCGACCTCGAAGGCTTTCGGGCCGATGCACGGGCCGAGCCATGCGATGACCCTGCTGTCGCCGCGCGCCGGACCCGCCTGCGGCTCGGGCGCAAAGCATCGGGCCGCCTCCTCGAGCACGCCGCCGGCAAGGCCACGCCAACCTGCGTGCGCAGCGGCAACCCGCTGGCCCGACTCGTCGGTGAAAAGCACGGGCAAACAGTCCGCCACGATGATGGTGCAGGCCAGCCCGACCTCCGTGGCCGTACAGGCATCGGCCACCGTGGCGTCGCCGCGCACGGGTTCCGATTCGGCATCGAGCGTCACGACGCCGGTGCCGTGCACCTGCTGCAGAAAAACCGGCCGCGCGGCGATGGCTTGCCCGAGCCGGTGGCGGTTCTCGGCCACATCGGCGATCAGGTCGCCCACGTGATCGCCGAGGTTCAGGCTCTCGTAGCGGCCGTGCGAAACGCCACCCTCGCGCGTGGTGCACACGGCCCGCACGTTCGACGGTGCGGGCCAGTCCGGCACGAGCCAGCGCGGATCGATGACGGCGGCGTTCAACCTCAGGCTTCCGCGTCGGGTGCTTGCGAAGGCTGCGCGCGCTGGAAGGCTTCCAGTTGCATGCAGGCGTCGAAGGCGGCCATGCTGCGCGGCAGGCCGCTGAAGTCGCAGTCGAAACGACGGCCGTTGAAGATCTGCGGCACGAGGCAGCAATCGGCCAGCGTCGGCGTGTTGCCATAGCAGAAGGTGCCGCCCGGATGCAGCGCGAGCTGGCGCTCGAAAGCCTCCATCCCGTCGCGCACCCAGTGGCGGTACCAGGCGTTCTTGGCCTCGTCGTCGAGCTTCAGGTCTTTCACGAGGTACTTGAGTACGCGCAGGTTGTTGAGCGGATGGATCTCGCAGGCGATGGACTGCGCCAGCGCCCGCACATGGGCGCGGCCCACCGGGTCGCTCGGCAGCAGCGGCGGCTCGGGGTGCGTCTCGTCCAGGTATTCGATGATGGCCATCGATTGCGAAAAGCGCTCGCCCTCGTCTTCGAGCAGCGGCACAAGCTTGTCGGCCGAGAGGGCGGCGTAGGGGCCGGTGCGGTGTTCGCCGCGCGCGATGTGCACGGGAACGTACTCATAGTCGAGGCCCTTCAGGCTGAGGGCGATGCGCACGCGGAACGAGGAGGAGGAGCGGAAATAGTTATGCAGCTTCATGATTTTCCAAGGATAGCGCCCGCTAGGAGCGCGGGGTAGCCGGCAGCACGCAGCGGAAATCGTGCAGCACGGCCTCCGGCGATGTCGCGGCCTTCCATTCGTCGAGGATGCGGCGGGCGCCGGCCTCCTCGCGCGAGGCGATGCCAAGGCGCCACGGCCCGAGCGTGCCGGGCGCCTCGTCGGCGCCGTGGTTGTGCCGGCCCTCGCCGAAGGGCCGGCCTTCGGAGCAGGCGCGGCAGAGCATCTCCATGCTGTCGGTCCAGTTCTCGGCGAAGCCGTCCGCGGCCTTGAAGCGCTGCACCAGCGCCTCGATGTCCTCCGCGGCCGCGCCCTCCACCGAGACCTCGTAGGTCGAATGCGCCGACGGCGCGATCACTTCGAGCGCATCGAACACCGCCACCTCGCGCTCGCCGCGCAGCCGGTAGCCGTTGGGCGCGCCGTCGTGCAGCACGAGGTCGCCATAGCGATGGCCGCACGCGGGCGTGGGCACGTTGCGCAGGATGGCGCGCGCCGGGTCGATGCGGTCGGCCCACACCACCTCGGTGCCCTCGTCGCCGTGCACGCGGATCGGCGTGAGCCCGACGAAATAGTCGACCGGCCCTTCGCCCTCCGGAATATCGATGCCGTACTGCCGCCACGCACGCCGCGCCGTCGTCCAGTCGCCGAGCGCGGTGGCGGCGATGCCCAGGTTCCACAGCGCGCCCTCGTCGCCCGGCTCGCACTGCACGGCGCGGGCATTGGCCTGCAGCGAAGCGGCCCATTCGCCGCGGTACTTGTGGATGAGGCCGGCGTTGTACCAGGGCACCGACCAGCCGGGATGGATGGCGCTGGCCTGGGCGTAGGCCTCGAGGGCGCCGTCCTGGTCGCCCTCGTCGTCGCGTCGGCGGCCGAGTTCGTTGAGCGCCGTGGCTTTGCCGGCTTTGCCGATTCGGATGGGCATGGTGTGGCGGGAAAAATCGAAGAAAGAGCGTGACGAAAACGCAGGGCGCCTATTGTGAAGCGCCCGAAAATCCCCGGTCCGGCGCTGCGGCAACCCTGCGCCGCCTCTGGCACACTGCCGGTCTCCCCTCTCCGTTCCGCTGAAAAAGGACACCTCGCAATGGCTTCCGAGTTTGTTTTCGCCCCGCCCGCCACCGTTTCGGTTCCCGTGGCCGGACAGCCCGCCCGCTTTCCGGTGCACCGCATCTACTGCGTGGGCCGCAACTACGAAGATCACGCCAAGGAAATGGGTTTCACCGGCCGCGAACCGCCCTTCTTCTTCATGAAGCCCACAGACGCGCTGGTGGTGGTCGACGAAGGCCAGACCGGCACCATGGCCTACCCCTCGCTCACCAAGAACCTGCACCACGAGATCGAACTCGTCGTGGCCATCGGCACGGGCGGCAAGAACATCAAGGCCGCCGATGCGCACAAGCACATCTACGGCTACGCAGTCGGCCTCGACATGACGCGCCGCGACCTGCAGGGCGAGATGAAAAAGCAGGGCCGTCCCTGGGACATCGGCAAGGGCTTCGAGCAGAGCGCGCCCATCGGCCCGATCGTGCCGGTGGCCGCCGCCGGCGATGCCGAGAACGCAGAAATCTCGCTGCAGGTGAACGGCGTGGACCGCCAACGCAGCACCGTGAGCAAGCTGATCTGGAACGTGGCAGAAACCATCGAGCACCTCTCGGCAGCCTGGGAGCTGCAGCCCGGCGACCTGATCTACAGCGGCACGCCCGAAGGCGTCGCGGCCGTGGTCTCGGGCGACACGCTCGTGGGCAAGGTCGCCGGCCTGCCGACGCTCACCGTCAAGATCGCCTGAAGACGGCAGCACCGCCCATGCTCCTGCGCGTCCCCATCAAGCACTGCAAGAACTGCGGTACCGCGGTGGTCTACCGCATCCCGGACGACGGCGACACCAAGCCGCGCGCCGTCTGCCCGGCCTGCCACACGATCCACTACGAGAACCCGCTGAACGTGGTGGGCACCATCCCGGTCCTGGGCGACAAGGTGCTGCTGTGCAAGCGCAACATCGAGCCGCGCTGGGGCAAGTGGACGCTGCCGGCGGGCTTCATGGAACTCGAGGAATCGACCGCTCAGGGCGCCGCCCGCGAAACCGACGAAGAGGCCGGTGCGAACTTCGAGATGCAGGGCCTGTTCGCGGTGATCAGCGTCGTGCGCGTGGGCCAGGTGCACCTGTTCTACCGCGCCCGGCTGCTGGACGACAAGTTCGATCCGGGCCACGAAACCATCGAGGCGAAGCTCTTCACCGAGGAAGAGATTCCCTGGGACGAGATCGCCTTTCGCACCGTGCGCGAGGCGCTGGAACATTTCTTCGAAGACCGCCGCCGCGGCAGCTTCGACCGCGTGCACGAACTCAGCATCGTTTGACCCGAACCTCATGAACAAGCAACTTCGCGCCGTCCTCTTCTGCGGCGCCAGCCTCGGCTTTGCACTGGCGGCCTCGGCGGCCAAGGCGGAAACGGTGGGCGAAGTCGACACCGCCTTCAAGCTCATCGGCCCCGACCACAAGATCGTGATCGAGGCCTACGACGACCCGAAGGTGAACGGCGTGACCTGTTATGTCTCGCGCTCGAAGACCGGCGGCATTGCCGGCGCGTTCGGCGTGGCCGAGGACAAGGCCGAGGCCTCCATCGCCTGCCGCCAGGTCGGGCCGGTGAACATCACGCAGCCGCTGCCCAAGCGCGAAGAGGTGTACAGCGAGCGGCTTTCGGTGCTCTTCAAGCGCCTGCGCGTGGTGCGCATGGTCGATGCCAAGCGCAACACGCTGGTCTACCTCACCTACTCCGACTTGCTGATCGACGGCTCGCCGAAGAACAGCGTGACCGCGGTGCCCATCGACCGCGGCACGCCGATTCCGCTGAAGTAACGACAGCCATAGCCCTTCGTGCGTTCCGCCCTTCCGGGCGGTGCGTACGAGTTTGCTAGCATCGCCCGCGTGGCGCGCCCCGGCGTGCCAGAACGCAGGAACCCTCCGCAACGAACCCGTTCCAACAGCGCCATGCAAATCCAGACTCTTCTTTTCCGCACCGGTGTCGCAACACTGATGGCCGCAGCCCTTGCCGCCTGCGACACCGTCCCCCTGACGCCGGCACGGCCCGCCCAGACCGTCACGCCGCCCCCGGCGAAACAGGCGCTCTTCATCCGTCCCGCGAGCGGCACGACCATCGCCCGCTTCGACGGCGTGCGCAACAAGGGGCTGGACATCGCCGGCAATCTCGGCGACCCCATCGTCGCCTCGGCCGACGGACGCGTGGTGTACGTGGGCAGCGAACTGCGCTCCTACGGCAACATGGTCATCGTCAAGCACAACGAGACCTTCCTCACCGCCTACGCCCATGCGCAGACCATCCTCGTGAAGGAAAACGCGGTCGTGCGCCAGGGCGAGAAGATCGCCGAAATGGGCCGCGACAACGATCGCGTGAAGCTGCACTTCGAGATCCGCAAGAACGGCACCGCCGTCGACCCCGAGCCGTACCTCAACGGGCGGCTGCAGCAGTAGCCGCCGGGCTTCGCTGGCTAGAGCAGGCTCTCGGGCACCAGCGGTGCCAGCAGCTCCAGTTTCCAGCGCGCCCAGAAATGCGTTTCGGGCTCCGTGTGCAGGATGGTGTCGGCCGCGTCGCCCGACGCCGGGCTCACCCATTCGATGCCGCCCCGGGGCCCGAGCTGCAACTGGTAAGCGCCATCGAGCCGGATGAACCCGATCAGGCTGGTGAGCTGCTGCGCGATCTGCGGGCTGAAGATGAAGATGCCGATCTCGGTGTTGTGCAGCTCGGAGCGCGGATCGAAATTCATCGAGCCGATGAACACCGTCTTGCGGTCGATCACCGCCGACTTGCCATGCAGCCGGCCGCTGGCCGAGCCGTACATGCCGAAGCGCCTGGTCTCCTCCACCCGCTTGGGGCTGAGCTCGTAGAGCTCCACGCCCAGCCGCAGCATCTGGGCGCGGTAGCGGCGGTAGCCGATGTGCACCAGCGATTCGTCCGTGGCGGCCAGCGAGTTGGTCACGATGCTGTAGCTCACGCCGTTGCCGCGGATGATGCGGATCGACTCCATGCCGCCGCGCCCGGGAATCAGGTAGGGCGTGGTCTGCATGATCTCGCTCTGCGCGCCGCGCAGATACCGCCGCACGTTGAAGAGCACGCTCTCGCTCGCCTCGTCGGCCGGCAGGCCGCGCCCTTCCGGCGTGGGCGCGAGGGCCTTGGCCGGCGGATCGGCATACGCCTCGGCGCGCGCCCACACCAGCTTCAGCGTGCCCGCGTCCAGGTCCTTGGCCAGCGGGTTGTTGCCCAACAGGTCGGTGGAGCCGGGCTCCTCGGGGTGCAGCGTCTCGGGTCCGCTGGTGAGCCGGTCGAAAAGCGCGCGCAGTTCCTTCGGCGATCCGCTGCCCTTGGCCACCAGCGATTCGATCGGGTACACGTAGGGGCTGTTCCAGTACATGTCGAACAGCGACGACAGCCGGTGCACCACCGCGCCGGCCACCAGCGTGTCGATGTCGATGAAGTTCGAGCCGCCGTCGCGCAGGAAATACTCGTTGGCGATGTTGCGCCCGCCCATGACCGCCATCGTGTCGTCCACCACGTACAGCTTGTTGTGCATGCGGCGGTGCACCCGGTCGAAGTCGAACAGCGATGCGGCCCAGCGCGTGCCGAGGCGGTCGCGGCCCGCGGGGAACGGATTGAAGAGGCGCACCTCGACGTTCGGGTGCGAGGCAAAGCTGGTGAAGAGCGGGTCGGCGCCCGCGGTGTAGAGGTCGTCCACCAGAAGGCGCACCCGCACGCCGCGGTCTGCAGCGTCGCGCAGGGCGCGCAGCAGGTAGCGGCCGGTCTCGTCGTTCTGCACGAGGTAGTACTGCACGTCGATGGAGCGCTGGGCGCGGCGCGCGAGCTCGATGCGCGCATGCAGCGAGAACTGCGGCATCGGCAGCAGGCGGAATCCACTCAGCGGCTCGCCGGGCGGCGCAGCCGATTTCACGAGGCGTCCGAGCAGGGTGTCCGCGCCGTCGGCGATGGCCATCGAGGGCTTGCGCTGCACGTCGGCGGGCAGGCCCGCGCAACCGGCCATGCAGAGCGCAGCGACGCAGGCGAGTAGCCAGGCGAACCACGGGGCACACGGTTTTTCAGCCCGATCAGGGCGACCAGGGTTAGGAGGCATGGAAGCGAGAGAGGAGTGGCAAGCGCACGAAGCGCAACGGCGGACATCCGCGGCTCGCGGTTTCTACCATGAGCGCGGGCCGCCGCGCTCGCCGCTCAGGCGCTGCCGGGAACGGTGGTGGAGCCCGAGATGTCGGGGCCCGGGCTGCGTTGCGGCATCCATTGCCGGACGAAGTGCTCAGCGCGGGCGGTCGCACGACGCACCGCCGCGTCCGACGACAGCTGGCGGGTGATCACCAGTGCGCACCGCGCAATGCCCTGGTGGCTCAATTCCGCAAACCCGGCATAGGTGCCGTGGGGCGTGAGCGCGAGCGCGAACCAGCAGCTCCAGCCTTCCGGCACGCGAATGTCGAGACGAACGATGTCCATGTTCATCACCATAAGCGTTTGTCCGGATGCTTCAATAAGTGAATTCCTTAGACCTACTTCACTCGTTCATGTGAGGCGGATATGCGGATTTATGAGTACATCGGTTGCGCACCGCCGCAGGGCGAACAAGCCGATCCGCCCGCGTAGACCCGCGGCGGCGGTCGAGCGTTGAGCATGCAACGGCGCGGATGCAGGCTCCTTCGACCCTACGTGCGCGCAGGACGACAGGCTACATTCACCCCGGGGCAGACCTTTCACACTGCGCAGACAGACGGCAATCACAGAACAGGCCACTCATCATGAAAAAACTCGCTCTCCTGGCCTTCCTCGGCCTCATGACCTCCGTTCCCGCCATGGCCCAGGGCGACTACGTTTATGAAAACGACCGCCGCTACTGCGCCAGCGGCCGTTCGGGCATGGACTTCAACTCCTGCATGTGGCGCCTTCGGAACGACCGCGAACGGGAAGATCGCCGCGACTACGAGCGGCGTGAATACGAACAGCGCCGCGAATACGAGCGCCGCCAGCGCTGGCAGGAACCCGCACCGGTCTACGTGCCCGAATACCAGCGCCAACCCCAGTACCAGCAGGAACGCCCGAAGCTCAGCGACATGCAGGAACGCGCGCTCAACAACTGCAACCTGCTCGCCCCGCGCGACCAGCCGCGCTGCCGTGCGACGGTGATGTCGACGGTTCGCTAGGCGTTTCGCACCGGCCCCGAGCGGGCCGGCTTTCCGCATGACGCTCGATTTGTTCGACGATCCACCCCGTGAAGCGCGCGAAGCGATCGGTCCCGGCGCCTTCGTCCTCCCTGGTTTCGCCCTGCCCTTTGCCGACGAATTGCTCTCGGCGGTCGAGGCCATCTCGCAAGACGCGCCCTTCCGCCATCTCGTCACCCCCGGCGGCTTCACCATGTCGGTCGCCCTCACCAACTGCGGCGCGCTCGGCTGGACCAGCGACCGCCGCGGCTACCGCTACAGCCCCACCGACCCCGACACCGGCAAGTCGTGGCCAGCCATGCCCGCGTCGTTCGCGCGCCTCGCCCGCGAGGCCGCATCGGTCGCCGGCTTCGACGGCTTCGCGCCCGATGCCTGCCTGGTCAACCGCTACGCACCCGGCGCGCGGCTCTCGCTGCACCAGGACAAGGACGAGCACGACTACGGCGCGCCCATCGTCTCCGTATCGCTCGGCATGCCGGCGGTGTTCCTGTTCGGCGGCCGCGCGCGCGGCGACAAGGCCGTGCGCATTCCGCTCCAGCACGGCGATGTCGTGGTCTGGGGCGGCGAAGACCGGCTGCGCTACCACGGCGTGCTGCCGCTGAAGGACCAGCCGCGTCCGGCGCTGGGCAGCGTTCGCATCAACCTCACATTCCGCAAGGCCGGCTGACCACGCATGCAGAAGACGACCGAGACGAACGACCCCGGCAACGCGATCCGCGCGCTCTATGCCGCGCTGTGGCACTTCGCGGCCGGCGCACGCGGGCAGTTGCTCGGCGCCACCGCCTTGCTGGCTTCCTCGCAACTGATCCGCCTCACGCTGCCCTACCTCGCCGGCCAGGCCATCAACGCGCTGCAGCGCAGCGACTTCAGCGGCGCAGGCCGCTGGATCGGCACGCTGGCCGCGGTGTATGTCGGCGCCTGGGCGCTGCACGGGCCGGGCCGAATCCTGGAACGCAACGTCGGACTGAAGGTGCGGGAGCGCCTCGCCGATGAGCTGTATGCGCGCATCGCCGCCGCGCCGCTCGCCTGGCACGACGGCCACCATTCGGGCGAGCTGCAGCACCGCGTGCACCAGGCCAGCCGGGCGCTCGCTGACTTCGCGCAGAACCAGTTCATCTGGCTCACCAACGCGGTCAACTTCGTCGGGCCGCTGGTGGCGCTGGCGCTGCTGTCGCGCACCAGCGGCGCGACCGCCCTTGTGGGCTATGTGCTGATCGGCCTCGTGATCGTGCGCATCGACCGCGCGCTGATGAAGCTCGCGCGCGCCGAGAACGATGCCGACCGGCGCTACGTGTCGGCGCTGCTCGACTTCCTGGGCAACGCATCGACGGTGATCGGCCTGCGGCTGCAAGGTGCGTCGCGCCTGTTGCTGCGCCGTCGCATGGCGGCGATTTCGCTGCCGCTCAAGCGCACCGTGGTACTGAACGAGGGCAAATGGTTCGCGGTCGATTTGATGGGGCTCGCGCTGACCTGGGGGCTGGTCGTCATCTACGTGTGGCAGGCGCGCACGCCGGGGCAGGCGGTGATGCTGGGCGCGGTGTTCATGATCTACCAGTACGCGCAGCAGGCAGCAGGCGTGGTGACTTCGGTGGCGGCCAACTTCAGTTTCTTCGCGCGCATGCACACCGACTACTCGAGCGCCGAGCCGATCTGGCAGGCGCCCTCGGGCGACGTGCTCGCCACCGCGCCGGAACAAGTGCCCGAGCGCGAGCGCATCGATGCCGGTGCGACATGGGCGCAACTCGGCGTCGAGGCGCTCCAATGGAAGTACGCGTCGCGCGGCGAGCCCGTCGCGGATGCGGCCGAGCCGCCACGCAGCGGCCTGCACGACGTCGCCCTCACCCTGCGCCGCGGCCAGCGCGTGGCTCTTGTCGGCCCGAGCGGCGGCGGCAAGAGCACGCTGCTGCGCGTGCTCGCCGGGCTCTATGCACCGAATGCCGGCACGCTCACTCTCGACGGTCAGCCGGTCGATTGGCCACAACTGCGCCGGCTCGCCACGCTGATCCCGCAGGAGACCGAACTCTTCGAAGCCAGCGTGCGCGAGAACCTCGCCTTCGGCCAGCCGGCGGACGATGCGCGCCTGCTCGCCGCGCTGCACACCAGCACCTTCGACGAAGTGCTCAAGGCCAACCAAGGCAACCTCGACACGGCCGTGTCCGAGCGAGGCTTCAACCTCTCGGGCGGGCAGCGCCAGCGCCTCTGCCTCGCGCGCGGCGTGCTCGCGGCCGAAGGCAGCTCGCTGTTGCTGCTCGACGAGCCGACCAGCGCGCTCGACGCCAACACCGAAGCGCGCGTGCTCGAACGCATCGCCGCTGCATTCCCCAACGCCTGCGTGATCGCGTCGATCCATCGGCTGAGCCTGCTCGAGCGCTTCGACACCGTGCTGCTGATGGAGGCCGGCCGCGTGCTCGACCACGGGCCGCGCGACGAAGTGCTGGCGCGCCAGCCGCTGCTGCAGCGCATGACGGCGCCCGCCTGAAGGCTCAGGGCAAGTTCTCTCTGAAGATCACTTGGCTGCGCGTCGTCTCCACGCCGCTCAGCGCCTCGCGCTTGTCGCGCAGGTTGGTGAAGATGCGCACGCAACTCATGAGCGTGGTGTGCGGGCTCTGCGTGATGACTGCGTCCATGCTGCCGTCGATCAGCAGCGCACGCGTGTCGGGCGTGAGGCCGTGGCCGATGAAGACCACCTTCTGCTCCCGTCCCGCTTCCTTCAGCGCCCGCGCCACGCCATCTGACGCTCCGCCGATGTTGTAGATGCCGCCCATGTCCGGGTATTGCTCCAGCAGCGCGCGGGTCTGGCGGTAGTTCTTGCCTGCGTCGTCCTGCCCTTCGCGCAGGCCCACGACTTCGAGCTTCGGGAACATCTCGTCGATGACGTGCAGGAAGCCCGCCTCGCGCTCTTCGTGCGCCTTGTAGCTGAGGCTGCCCGCGATGAGCGCGGCCTTCGCGGCGCGCGCGCCGATGAAGCGGCCGATGAGATAGCCGGCCGTGCGCCCGGCCGCGCGGTTGTCCAGCCCCACGAACGCGGCGCGCTCGGAGTTCGACAGGTCCGAGATCAGCGTGACCACCGGCAACCCGCGCGCCGCCAGCGCGGCCACCGCCTCGCGCACCGCCGGATGCTCCAGCGCCATCATCGCGATGCCATCGCAGCGCTGGCCGTGCTTGCGCAACGCGTTCGCCAGCTCATGCGGATTGAAGCTCTCGATGAACACCGTGCGGCACTGCACATTGAACGGCGCCCAGTGCTCCTGCGAGTAACCCACCATGTCGCCCAGCATGCGGATGAAGCGGTTGGTGCCCGCCGGCAGCAGGAACACGAGCCTGAGCGGCGGCGGCGTCAGCGCCGCATAGAGCTCGGGCCCCGGCAGGTAGTCGAGCTCGCCCGCGGCCTTGAGCACGCGCTGCACCGTGGCGTCGCGCACGCCGGGCCGGCGGTTGAGCACGCGATCGACGGTGGCGGTCGACACCTGCGCCGCGCGTGCGATGTCGACCACGCGCGCGCGCCGTGCATCGGAAGGAGGAGGTGAAGGGTTATCCCGCATACATCAAAAACCATCAGGATCGAGTTTGACCCGGATGATGCATCCTTTTATCTTCGCTGTGGCCCAAATCCACTGATGCATCAGATTGCATCAACCGCATTCCGAAGATCCTGGAGACAAAAGACATGACATCGCTGACCCGCCTGAACCGCAGAGGTGCGCTGCGCACCCTTTCCGCCCTCCCCGCCGCCGGCATCGTGTCGGCCGTGCCGCGCATCGCGCGCGCCGCGGAGTTCTCGTACAAGTACGGCAACAACCTGCCGCTCAGCCACCCGCTGAACATCCGTGCGCAAGAGGCGGCCGACCGCATCGCCAAGGAAACCAAGGGCCGGGTCGAGATCAAGATCTTCCCGAACAACCAGCTCGGCGGCGACACCGACATGCTCGCGCAGGTGCGCTCGGGCGGCATCGAGTTCTTCACGCCCTCGGCACTCGTCATCGCCACGCTGGTGCCGGTGGCCGCCATCAACGCGGTGGGCTTCGCATTCAACGACTACGGCCAGGTGTGGGCCGCGATGGACGGCAAGGTCGGCGCCCATGTGCGCGGCGCCATCGCCAAGTCGCGCCTCTACGCCTTCGAGAAGATGTGGGACAACGGCTTTCGCCAGACCACCAGCAGCAAGGCCGCCGTCGCGAACGCAAAGGACATGGACGGCCTGAAGATCCGCGTGCCGGTGAGCCCGCTGTCGATCTCGATGTTCAAGGGCCTGGGCGCCGCGCCCGCGAGCCTGCAGTTCAGCGAGGTGTATTCCGCGCTGCAGACGAAGATCGTCGATGCGCAAGAAAATCCGCTGCCGATCATCCAGGTCGCCAAGCTCTTCGAGGTGCAGAAGTTCTGCTCGCTCACCAACCACATCTGGGACGGCTACTGGTTCATCGCCAACGGCCGCGCATGGGACGCCCTGCCCGACGACCTGAAGACCATCGTCGCGCGCGCCATCAACGACGCCGGCATGCAGCAACGCGAAGACATCAAGAAGCTCAACGAATCGGTGGTCGGCGACCTGCAGGCCAAGGGCCTCACCATCAACCGCCCCACGGCCGACAGCTTCCGCGCGAAGCTGCGCGAATCGGGCTTCTACGGCGAGTGGAAGGGCCGCTTCGGCC
This sequence comes from Variovorax paradoxus EPS, assembly GCF_000184745.1. Taxonomy (NCBI): domain Bacteria; kingdom Pseudomonadati; phylum Pseudomonadota; class Betaproteobacteria; order Burkholderiales; family Comamonadaceae; genus Variovorax; species Variovorax paradoxus. Next base: position 4,180,040 of record NC_014931.1, read on the forward strand.
CCGAGGCCTGGGCGCTGCTCGAAGGCACCGTCGGCAAGCTGGCCTGAGCGGGCTCATGGTGCATGAATCCACTTTCGAGGCGGCCCCGTTCGTGGGTGCCGGGCCTTCGGCCAATGCGCTGAGCGGCATCGCCGGGCGCGCCGACCGCGTGATCGGCGGCGCCGTCGAGGCGGTGGCCGCGCTGCTGGTGCTGGCCGAGATCTGCGTGCTGTTCGCGGGCGTGGTGTCGCGCTACGTGTTCCATGCGCCGCTGGTTTGGTCGGACGAGCTCGCGTCGATCCTCTTTCTCTGGCTCTCGATGCTGGGCGCGGTCGTGGCGCTGCGGCGCGGCGAGCACATGCGCATGACGGCGCTGCTGCAGAAGGTGACGCCTTCGACGCGCGCCATGCTCGATGCTTTCGCCATCGCGGCGTCCATCGCGTTCCTGGTGCTCATCATCTGGCCCTCGATCGACTACGCGCATGAGGAGTCGTTCATCGTCACGCCCGCGCTGGAGATCAGCAACGCCTGGCGCGCGGCCGCCATTCCGGCTGGCATCGGCATCATGCTGGTGATGGCGCTGCTGCGGCTGGTGCGCGTGTGCACCGGCCGGCAGATCGCCGTCTCGGTGCTCGGCATGGCAGCGCTGGTCGCCGCCTTCTGGCTCGCCGCGCCGCTGTTCGCGACGCTCGGCAAGTTCAACCTCGTGATCTTCTTCGTGGTCGTGGTGGCTGCCACCGTGCTCTCTGGTGTGCCCATCGCGTTCTCGTTCGCGCTGGCCACCTTCGGGTATCTGGCGCTCACCACGCGAACGCCGCTGCTGGTGATGGTGGGGCGGCTCGATGAAGGCATGTCGCACCTCATCCTGCTCGCGGTGCCGCTCTTCATCTTCCTGGGCGCGCTGATCGAGATGACGGGCATGGCGCGCGCCATGATCCAGTTCCTCGCGAGCCTCTTGGGTCATGTGCGCGGCGGTCTCTCGTATGTGCTGATCGGCGCGATGTACCTGGTGTCGGGCATTTCGGGCTCCAAGATCGCCGACATGGCGGCCATTGCGCCCGTGCTGTTCCCCGAGATGGTCAAGCGCGGCGCCAAGCCCGGCGACCTCGTGGCGCTGCTCTCGGCCACTGGGGCGCAGACCGAGACCATTCCGCCGTCGATCGTGCTCATCACCATCGGCTCGGTCACGGGCATCTCGATTGCCGCGCTGTTCACGGGCGGGCTGCTGCCGGCCGTGGTGCTCGGCGTGGCGCTGTGCGTGGTCGTGTGGTGGCGCTACCGCCGCGAAGACCTCAGCGGCGTGCAGCGCTACAGCAAGGGCGAGATCGGCAAGCTGCTGATGGTCGCGCTGCCCGCGGTGCTGCTGCCCTTCGTGATCCGCGCCGCGGTGGTCGAGGGCGTGGCCACGGCCACCGAGGTGTCGACCATCGGCATCGTGTATTCGGCGCTGGTCGGGCTCTTCGTGTACCGGCAGTTCGACTGGAAGCGCCTGAAGCCGATGCTGATCGACACCGCCTCGCTCTCCGGCGCAATCATCTTCATCGTCGGCTGCGCCACGGCCATGGCCTGGGGCCTCACGCAGTCGGGCTTCTCGCAGGACCTGGCCCGCATCATGGGCGCGCTGCCGGGCGGCGCGTACGGGTTCCTGGCCGTGTCGATCGTCGCGTTCATCGTGCTGGGCAGCGTGCTCGAAGGCATTCCGGCCATCGTGCTGTTCGGACCGCTGCTGTTCCCCATCGCCAAGGCCGCGGGCGTGCACGAGGTGCACTACGCGATGGTCGTGATCTTCTCGATGGGCATCGGCCTCTTCGCACCGCCCTTCGGCGTCGGCTACTACGGCGCCTGCGCCGTGAGCAAGGTCAACCCCGACGAGGGCATCCGCCACATCTGGGGCTACCTCGCCGCGATGCTGGTGGGCCTCATCGTCGTGGCCGCCTTCCCGTGGTTCTCGACCGGCTTCCTCAAGTTCTGATCACAACAACACACTCACATCACCGGAGCCAATTGCAATGAGTCGATTCCTCGGCGAGATCCGCCAGCTGGGCTATGTCGTGCACGACATCGAAGCCGCCATGGACTACTGGAGCACCAAGCTGGGCGTAGGCCCGTGGTTCTACAACCCCAAGGTGCCGATCAAGAACTACCGCTACAACGGCGAGGCGCACGAGCCGCACAACTCGGTGGCGCTCGCGAACTCGGGCTACGTGCAGGTCGAGCTGATCCAGACGCGCAACGACGTGCCCTCGATGTACCGCGACTTCCTGCGGGCCGGCCGCACCGGCCTGCAGCACGTCGCCTACTGGACCGCCGACTACGACGCCGACCTCGCGCGCCTCACCGCGCAGGGCTTCAAGCCTGTGATGAGCGGCGAAGTGGGCGAGCGCGGCCGCTTCATCTACTTCGATACCGAGTACCACCCGGGCACGGTGATCGAACTCTCCGAAGTGGCGGGGCCCAAGGGCAAGATGTTCGACCTGATCCGCAGCGCCTCCGAAGGCTGGGACGGCAGCGAACCCGTGCGCCCCTTTCCCGACCTGAGCAAGCTGTGACGATGGCGGCCGAACGCATCCGCGCGCGCTACCTGATCGAGACGCCGGTGGACCCGGCGGCCGTGGCCGAGGTGATGGCCGGCGAGCAGTCGTGCGGCACCTTCACGCGGGTCGAAGGCGAGACCGATGCGCTGCGCGAACGTGCGCGGGCGACGGTCGAGGCGATCACCGAGCTGGAACCTGCGCCATCGCCGAGCCTGCCGAACGCGCTGCTCGAACGCAAGGGAACGCGCGGGCCTTGGCGGCGTGCGCACGTCGACATCTCGTTTCCCGTGGCGAACATCGGCGCCAACCTGCCGACGCTTGCTGCGACGGTGTCGGGCAACCTGTACGACCTCGGCGAAGTGACGGGCCTGCGACTCGAATCGCTGCACGTGCCTGCCGCCTACCGCGCGCAATTCGAGATGCCTCGCATTGGCATCGCGGGCACGCGTCGCGCCACGGGCGTGGCGAGCGGCGCGCTGGTCGGCACGATCATCAAGCCGAACGTGGGCCTCTCGGCGGCGGAGACCGCCACGCTGGTCGCAAGGCTCTGCGCCGCGGGCGTCGATTTCATCAAGGACGACGAGGTCTGCGCTGATCCCGCGCATGCCCCGCTGGCAGAACGCGTGCCGGCCGTGATGGCGGTCGTGCGCGCCCACCAGGAGCGCACCGGCAAGCATGTGATGGTGGCCTTCAACATCACAGACGAGACGGATGCGATGAAGCGGCATGCCGATCTCGTGGAGCGCGAAGGCGGCTCCTGCGTGATGGCCAGCCTCAACTGGTGCGGCCACTCGGGCATCCAGACGCTGCGGCGCCACACGGGCTTGGCGCTGCACGGCCACCGCAACGGCTATGGCGCGCTGTCGCGGCATCCGCTGCTGGGCATCTCGTTCCAGGCGTACCAGACGCTCTGGCGCCTCGCGGGGGTGGACCACATGCACGTGCACGGCCTGCAGGGCAAGTTCTCGCAGCCCGACAGCGAAGTCATCGAGTCGGCGCGCGACTGCTTCACGCCGCTCACCGATGCGGCGGACGACCGCGTGATGCCCGCGTTCTCCTCGGGCCAGTGGGCCGGCACGGTGCCCGCCACCTGGGCCGCCATCGGCAGCGACGACCTGCTCTTCATGGCCGGCGGCGGCATCCTCGCGCACCCCGACGGCGCGGAGGCCGGCGTGACCAGCATCCGCCAGGCCTGGTCGGCCGCGCGCGCGGGCACGGCGCTGCAGGACGCCGCGAAGCACGCGTCCGAACTTGCGCGCGCCCTCGCCTTCTTCGGCAAGCCATGACGCCGGCCCCGGCCGTCGTCTACTACGGCGACGATTTCACCGGCGCGACCGACACGCTCGGAACCGCGGCCCGCGCGGGCTTGCGCGCGCTGCTGTTCCTCGAGACGCCCGATGCCGCGCGCATCGAACGCGCCGGACCGCTCGACGTGCTGGGCATCGCGGGCGCGGCGCGCGCCATGACACCGGAAGCGATGCAAGCCGAGCTGGCGCCCGTCGCCGCGCTGTTCCGCTCGCTCGGCGCGCGCGTGCTGCACTACAAGACCTGCTCGACCTTCGACAGCGCGCCGCACATCGGCTCCATTGGCGCCGCAGTGCGCGCATTGCGCGGCGCGGTCGAGCAACCCTGGACAGCCATCGTCGGCGGGCAGCCGAATCTCGGGCGCCATTGCCTCTTCGGCCATCTGTTTGCCGCAGCGGGCGCCGGTGGCGAGGTGTTTCGCATCGACCGCCATCCGACGATGAGCCGGCACCCGGTCACGCCGATGCACGAGTCGGACCTGCGGCTGCACCTCGCCGGGCAAGGCCTGGCCGACGTGCGCTCCATTCCTTTCACGGCGGCATCGAGTGGCAGCCACGCGCTCCGCGAGGCACTGCAACGAACTCTGCACCCGCCTTCACCCGCCAAGCCGCCCGAGGCCGTGCTGTTCGACGTGACCGACGCGGCGCAACTGGCAGCTATCGGCGAGGTACTGTGGGCGCAAGCCCGACGCGACACATTGCTGGCCGTGGGACCGAGCAGCGTGGTCGATGCGCTGGCCACGGCGTTCGGCCCGCGCGCCGATGCGCAAACCGCCGCCGCCGTGACACCGGCGACGGGCCCCGTGCTCGTTCTTGCAGGCAGCCTCTCTCCCGTCACCGCGCGCCAAGTCGCGGCGGCGCAGTCGTTCGACATCGTGTGGCTCGACGCGCCGCGACTCGCCCAACGCGATGCGCCGACCTTGCAGCGCCACGCCCGCGACATCGCGCAGGCGCTCGCCCGTGGCCGGCACGTGCTGGCTTGCACCCGCCCGCCCGAGCAGGCATCGCCCTCGCCGGACATCGATGCCCAAGCCCTCGCACGCGCCGGTGGAGATTTGCTGGTTCAAGTGCTGGCGCACGTACCGCTGCGGCGCGTGGGTGTGGCCGGTGGCGACACCTCGAGCCACGGCGTCCAGGCGCTCGATGCCTGGGGCCTCTCCTACGTGGCCGACATGGGTGCGGGCGCCTCGCTGTGCCGCGTGCACAGCGACGACACGCGGCTCGATGGCATGGAGATCATGCTCAAAGGTGGACAGATGGGCACCGACGACGTGTTCGAGCGGCTGGTGCACGGCGCGGGCTGAGCCACCGCGCGGCAACGCGCGCGGCGGCCATCGCCGGTGTTCAGAACTGTCCCTGCCCGTCGCCCGAGCGGTCATGGACCCAGCGCATCGCCTGCTGCTCCGCATGGCGCAGCGCTTCGGCCTCGGTGGCGTAGGCGATCTCGTCGGTGTCGTTGGGCAACTCGATCTCTTCTTCCTTGTCACCCTTTCGTATGCGGCAGCGCACGACGGGCCTGTAGGTCTGGCTCTCGTCCTGCCGCTCGGCGCGGCAGAGAAAGAACCAGCCGCGGTAGGTGAACGTGGCCACGCGTTCTTCGTAGGGTGTCGGTGTTGCTTGCATGAGGGGGCGTGCCTTTCGTTTGCGGTTGGCTTCAATCTGCGACGCATGCAGGCGGCACCGTGTGAGAACCGGCCCACGCTGCGCGTCGGCAAGATGCACCTAATCGACCCGGCGCAGCGGGTTAGGGTGGCTTAGCCCCCTTTGATCACCATCCTCCGATCACCATCGATTCCCTCACCATGGAAATGCTTTCTCTCGTTCAATGGCCTGCTTTCGCCGCATCGGTCGCAGCCGCCTGGCTGGTGGCTTCGAACTCGAAGACGCGGCGCAACGCCGGCTTCTGGGTCTTCCTGCTCAGCAATGTGCTCTGGACGGTCTGGGGCGTGCACACGAGCGCCTGGGCGCTCATTGCGCTGCAGGTGTGCCTGGCCGCGCTCAATATCCGCGGTCTCTTCAAGACCGAAGACAAGGCGGACGGCCAGTGATGCAGGGGCCGGTGCGCCCCGGCCTCCTTGTCCTCTTGCATCGCCCTGCATGCGCATGCGGAAAAATCCTACGCACCGGCGCGGGTGCGCTCTGCAACCTGAGGTTTTCCACCAACCACATGGAGCCCCACGATGCCCACCACCAAGCGCGCCGAACCCGATGCATGCAGCCTTCTGGACACGGACCACAAGAACGTCAAGAAGATGTTCACTGCCTACGAGGAACTGGCGAACTCCAAGGCCGCCAGCGCGGCCGACAAGAAGCGCGAGCTGGCCAGCCAGATCTGCGCGGAACTGACGGTCCACACGCAGATCGAGGAAGAAATCTTCTACCCCGCCGTGCGCGAAGCGATCAAGGAGACCGACCTGCTCGATGAAGCCGAGGTCGAACACGCGAGCGCCAAGGACCTGATCGCGCAGATCCAGGAAGCCACCGAGATCGACGACATGTTCGATGCCAAGGTGAAGGTCCTGGGCGAGTACATCGACCATCACGTGAAGGAAGAGCGCAACGAGATGTTCCCCAAGGCGCGCGCCGCCCGCGGCCTCGACCTCGTGGCCATGCGCGAGCAACTCATGGCGCGCAAGGAAGAGCTGATGGGCGAACTGATGGGCGAGCCGGCGTAAGACGCTCCGCCCCAATACGCCTCCCTCCAGCCCGCCCCCCGCGTCCGGCACCGGCACCCCGGTGCCGGACGCTTCAACCTACGGAAACCCCCGCCATGACCGCCACCACCGGAAACACCAGCAAGCTCTGGGAACTGATCAAGGACACGCGCTTCGGCATGCTCACGCATCGCCATGCCGATGGGCAACTGCACAGCCACCCGCTGACCACGCAGAACAAGGAAGTGGACGAAAACGCGACCCTCTACTTCTTCGTGCCCAAGGACGGAGAAATTGCACGGCACGTTGCGACCGACCCGACCGTGAACGTCTCCTACGCCAACACCGACGACGACAGCTACGTCTCCGTCTCGGGCCATGCGGCGCTGCTGGAAGACCCCGCGAAGAAGGAAGCGCTGTTCACCAAGATGGCCAAGGCCTGGTTCCCTGAGGGCCCGACCGACCCGAACCTGGGCTTGCTCGCGGTGAGCGTGCTGCGCGCGGAGTACTGGGACGTGGACGACAGCAAGATGGTGCAGCTGTTCAAGATGGCCAAGGCCGCCATGACCGGCGAGACGCCCAAGAACCTGGGGGAACACAAGAAGGTCGCCGTTTCCTGATGAGTGCGGTGCCAACGCAATCGCAATCACCATCGCCCACGACGGCGCCGCACCGCTGGCAGTTCATCCGGGTCGGGGGTGCCGACCAGGTCATCTTCCGCACGGGCGAAGACATCGCCCGCCTCGGCGAGCTGGACCAGAAGCTGTGGGTCGCCCTCGCCTGCCCGACACGCGGCATCGACTTCGATGCGCGCACGCTGGACCTCATCGATGCCGATGGCGATGGCCGCGTGCGCCCGCCCGAAGTGGTCGCGGCCTGCGAATGGGTGTGTGCGCGGCTGCGCAATCCCGACGTGTTGCTGCAAGGCAGCGACGCGCTGGCGCTGGACGACCTGGATGCCGGCAACGCCGATGGCGCGCGCCTGATCGAGGAAGCGCGCCGCCTGTTGCAGATCCAGGGCAAGCCCGATTCGGCCACGCTCACGCTGGCCGACATCGCCGACCGCGGCGAGTTGCTGGCGGCCATGCGTTTCAACGGCGACGGCGTCATCACGCCCGAGACGGCCGAAGACGACACTGTGCGCGCCACGGTTGCCGAGATCATTCGCATCCACGGCAGCGTGCCCGACCGGCACAAGGCCACGCCGGGCGTCGACCGGCCGCGCATCGAAGCCTTCTTCGCCGAGGTGCAGGCCGCGCGCGACTGGCATGCCAAGGCCGATGCGAACGACAAGGCACTGATGCCGCTGGGCGAGCCCACGCTGGCCGCCGCCGACGCCACGCGCAAGGTGCAGGCCAAGCTGGACGATTACTTCGCGCGATGCCGCGTCGCCGCGTTCGATGCGCAGGCCGTGGCGGCGCTGAACCCTTCGCCCGAGGCCTATGACGCGTTGGGCGCAAACAGGCTCGACCTGAGCGCCGACCCGATTGCCGACCTGCCGCTCGCGCCCGTCACGCCACGCTGCGTGCTGCCGCTGCATGGCAACCGCATCAACCCCGCGTGGACCGGAGACATCGCCGCGTTCGCCGAACGCGCCGTCACGCCGCTGCTGGGCGCGCGCGACGAACTCGCGGAAACGGAATGGCTGGCCATCAAGCAGCAGCTCGCGCCGCTGCAAGCGCTGATGGCCAAGCGGCCCGTCAACGCTGCCGCCGCGCTGTCGCTCGCGCAGCTCGACGCCTTCCTGCAGACGCGCGAGCCGCTGCTCGCGCTGCTTCACGACGACGAAGCCGCCGAGACGCACAACAACCTGCTGGTCGACCTGGAGAAGCTGATCCGGCTGCAGCGCGACCTCGTGGTGCTGCTCAACAACTTCGTGTCGTTCAAGGCCTTCTACCGGCGCGAGGGCGCGATCTTCCAGGCCGGCACGCTCTACCTGGACGGCCGCAGCTGCGAGCTCACGGTGCAGGTGCAGGACACGGCCAAGCACGCCGTGCTGGCGGGCCTCGCGAAGACCTGCCTCGCGTACTGCGACTGCACGCGCCAAGGGCAGAAGATGAGCATCGTCGCGGCCTTCACCGCGGGCGACATCGACTTTCTGTTCGTGGGCCGCAACGGCGTCTTCTACGACCGCCAGGGCCGCGACTGGGACGCCACCATCACCAAGCTGATCGAGAACCCGACCAGCGTGGCGCAAGCCTTCTTCGCGCCCTACAAGAAGTTCGTGCGGGTGATCGAGGAGCAAGTCGCCAAGCGCGCGGCCGCGAGCGAGGCGGCAGGCCAGGGCACGCTGACGAGCTTTGCGACCAAGCTCACGACCGCCGACCAGGCCACAGCAGCGGGCGCGGCCAAGACGCCGGCTGCACCCGCTGCTGCGCCCCGCACGGCGGGCCGCGTGGATGTCGGCACCGTGGCCGCCATCGGCGTCGCCCTCGGGAGCATCAGCGCGGTGCTGGTTGCCATCTTCGGCAAATTCGTCGATCTGGGGCAATGGATACCGGTGGCGCTCATCGGCATCGTCGCGGCGATCTCCGGGCCGAGCATGCTGATCGCCTGGCTCAAGCTGCGGCAGCGCAGCCTGGGGCCGATCCTGGACGCGAGCGGATGGGCCATCAACGGGCGCATGAAGGTCAACGTGCGGCTGGGCGGCATGCTGTCGCAGACCGCGCATGTGCCGCCGGGCGCGCGGCGGGTGGCGCGCGATCCGTACCGCGAGCGGCACGGCGCGGCCGGTGTCGCCGCCGCGGCGGTGCTGGCGCTGGCGCTCGTGGTGCTGGCTTGGCGCATGGACTGGCTGGACAACCGGCTGCCCACCGCGCTGCAGCACTCGCCGACCGCCGCGGCCACGGTGCCGCCCGCGCCGTCGTCGTAACGGCGGAGATCAGCCCAGACGGATAGATACAGGGGCTATGAAACTTCCGGGCCGCATTGCACAGGCTCGGGGATTGAACGTCAGGCGCCGGGCCTCGCGTTCCGCTCGCGGACGAAATGACCGACCCGGAGCCTGACGCGCTCCATGGCGGCGTCCAGGCTGAGTTGCGGGGTGATCACGAGCACCCATCGGGGATCGCCGCCGAAGCTCAGGCTGGCCATGCCGACATAGCTGCCGGCGGGTGTCTGCGTGAGCTTGAAGGAGCCGGTCCAGTGCTCCGGCAGGTCGATGGCAAAGGGGGTTGCTTCCATATGAGGGGGTCGAGGGTAGTGGCTCGTGCTCGCCCGGCCCAAGGAACTATTACCAGAGCGGCAATAAATTCCGCAGACCTGCTTTATTGCCGGTCCGACTGAAATCGCGTTCCACTGAATAGCCCGGCTCCCACGGTAGGAAGCCTCCCGCATCACAAAGCGCCATTGGCCCCCGCCTTCCGTCACGGACGGCGCACACAATTACCTGCCTCCCTGCACGAGCCCTCGCCCGCATGATCCTCAACGACCTGTCGCCCCGTCTCGAACGAAGTCTCTGCGCACTGGGCCTCGGTGCCCTGCTCGCGCTGTCGGCCTGCACGGGCAGCACCGAAGCCAAGCGACAGGCTGACAACAGCACGCCGCCGCCCACCGACTGCACCGCCTGGGTCGGCACCGACCGCAACGCGATGCTGCCCGGCTACCTGCTGCACCAAGGGCCCAAGGGCACGGGCAACACGGTGTGCGTGCCGCTGCTGCTCACGGCCAACCCCACACCGGCGAGCTACGCAGGCGGCGACTATCACATCAGCGAATTCACCGACGACAAGCTCAAGGCCCGCTGGCGCGCCTGCAAGGAAGATGCGGCCTGCTTCAAGCGCATCAACGCGCAGATGCAGCGCTGGCTGCCGCCGAACAAGGAGCGCGCCACGCGCTCCACCGGTGTGGTCGATCCGTCCGGAAAGATCGATCCCGACGGGCAGGTCGACCTGAAGCAGATCCGCCGGCCCGCCTTCTTCGCGAAGGCGCCCTACCGCGAAGGCATCGCCGAGGCCGAGGGCCGCACGTACACAGTCGAGTTCACCGTGCCGCCCGATGCCTTCGAGCGCATCGACCTGAAGAAGACCGCCGACATCAAACTGCGCGGCTGGTACATCGAAGGCGCCGGCGTGGACGACGGCAAGGGCCGCAAGGTGCGCGCGCTCGCGATCATGGCGCCGGGCGGCGGCGGGCAGCTCACGGCGATCCAGCATCCGGATGAAGTGTCTTACCGCACCGACGAGAAGACGGGAAAGACCACGCCCGTGCAGTTCCCCAACGCCACCACCGAGACCATGGGCCAGCGCTGGTGGCGCGAGAACCTGCATGCGCTGAACCAGGCGGGCTTCGACGTGCTGGCCTACGACCGGCGCGGCGAAGGCATCTCGGGCGGCTTCAGCGACACCAACACGCTGGAGCAAGGCGAGGACGTGTTCCGCACGCTCGGGCAGCTCGAAGACGGCCGGGGCCTGCGCATGCTCACGCCCTCGGGCGAGGTGCTCGAGGGCACCGCCGCGCGCGGCCGGCTGCTGGCGGGCATGAAGGCCAACGAGATACCGCTGGTGCTGGGCGGCTACTCGCGCGGCTCGATGTCGACCGCCTGGGCGATGACCACCAACTACGTCGCCTCCTGCAGCTTCGATCTGCCGGAAGTGAACTGCGCCAAGCCCCGGGGCCTGCGAAACATCCGCGGTGCGATCTTGCTGTCGTCGTTCGCGAGCGGCGCGGGCTATGTGGGCGACGCGCCCGATCTCGCGGACCGCAACCTGTTCCTGGGCGGCATGGCGGCGGACCACCACATCCTTTTCTATCCGAACTCCGCTCCGCTCGCGGGCATGGACCGCTGGCCCGCGGCCTTCTTCGGCAAGGGCCTGTGGGACCGCGCTGAAACGCTGGAGGGCACCGTCGCGGCCTACAACCGCATCCGCGGCGTGAAGGAGATCGTGCTCGCGCGCGGGCCCCATTCGATCGAGACTTGGCCCGAGTCCGATCGGCGCTACTTGCGCGAGCGCATGGTGGCGTATGCGAAGGTGGTGGTGATCGGCGGGCGCACCGTGCCGGGCGCGCGGCCGTGGAAGGACTTCAAGGGACTGGTCGCGACCACGCCCGATTCGTGGGAGCCGTCGTCGAAGCCGAAGACCACGACGCCTGCACTGGCCCGATGACCCACAAGTACCTGCTGCTGGCCTTCTGCGCACTCGTTCTCACGGCCTGCGCGCAACCCCAACCTCAGTCCGAACCGCCTCGGGTCGGCATGGCGAACCCGGCATCGGTCTATTGCCAGAAGCTCGGCGGCAAGACGCTCATGAAGTCGAACGACAAGGGGCAGTACGGCATCTGCCAGTTGCCCGATGGCAAAGAGATCGAGGAGTGGGCGCTCTATCGGCGGGATCACCCCGCGAAGTAGAACGGTGCTTCGTCAGCTCAATCCCACCACCGGGTAGCGCCGCCACCCGGCCTCCGCATGGCGCTGGCCGTGCGCAAAGATAAAGCCCAGTACCGCCTGCGGGTCGCCGAGCTTGTCGGGATTGTTTTTCTTCCATGCCTCGAAGCCGGCCTTCAGCGCCGGCTCTTCTTCCAGCATCCGGTGCGCCGTTTCTTCGAACACGTAGGCCGAGAAGCTCTCCTTCTTTTCGAGCACGCCGTTGAAGAAGCCCCAGCGGAAGAAGCTGTCGTGGGCTTCGGGCTCCAGCGTTTCGACGATGTAGCGGGCCTTGGGCTGGTCGAGCGAAATCCACACGTCGCTGGCGCGCGCCTGAACGGTCTCGGTGCGCGGAACGAGCGTCACCTCGTCATGGAACATGTGCCCTTCGTACGGCCCGGGGCGCGGGGCCACGTGCTCGATGCGGTACACGCGGGCGTTCCCGAAGACCTCGTCTTCTTCCAGCCTGCGCAGCGCCACGCCATTCCACTCCAGCCGCTCGATCACTTCGCGCCAGGCCTGCGGAACGAGATAGGCCTTGGGCGCGGCAAGGGCCACCTCTTCCACGAAGCGGTCGAAGTACGGGATGTCTTTTTCCCAAGGCTGGTTGCGGTCGTAAGACAGGCGCTGGTAGTTGCCCAGGCTGCTCGGCGCGTAGACCGCCTCGTACCCCTTGAAGCGAAAGCTGTTCGGCCGGCTCTGGTCCGAACGCCACAACAGCGGCCATTGCGCCTGCTGCGCGGCACCGACCTTGGCCTCGCGGCGCAGCGCTTGAATTTCCGCCGCATGCGCGACAGTGAAATCCAGCACCACCTCGACCAGCGTCCGCATCGCCGCGACACGGTCGGCGTACGGCTTGAGCATGTGCGTCTCGGGCATGAAGCCGATGGTGTGGTGCAGCGCCGCGTAGCCGGTCGAGAAGCGCGGCGAATCGAGGAAGTCCGCGATGCCGTCGTCGGGCGTCTCGGCCACGCAGTTCACGTAGGGGCAAGTGGGCCATCCGCGCTCGCCCATGTCGCCGTAGATCGCCGGCAGCATGCGGCTGCGCAGGAACTGGCCGAGGCCGCCGCCGAGCTTGTCGGGCTGGGTCGGGATCAGCGTCATCGTGTAGGCGTAGTCGGCACCGTTCGAGGTGTGGGTGTCGACCATCACGTCCGGGTCCCACGCGGTGAAGAAGCGGTTGAACACCTGCGCGGCGAGGCTGTCGCACTTGATGAAGTCGCGGTTCAGGTCCAGGTGCCGCGCGTTGCCGCGAAAGCCGAACGATTCCGGGCCCAGTTGGTTCACGCGGGAGGTGCTCTGCCTGTTGAGGCAGCCGTCCACGTTGTAGACCGGAATGAAGAGGAAGACCGTGTCGCCCAGTGCAGCGAGCCGCGCGGGCTCGGTGCAGAAATCGCGCACCAGCGCCATGCAGGTGTCGATGCCCTCGGGCTCGCCGGGGTGGATGCCGTTGTTGTTGAAGAACACCGGACGCCCATCGCGCTTGAGCGTCTCGCGGTCGAACTTCGCATCGGCGGTGACGATGCCCGCGTGCATCGGAATGCCGTTGTCCGAAGTGCCGATCCGATGCCATCGCAGCACCGAGGGGAAGTCCTTCGCGAGCCGTTCGTAGAAGGCGACGCATTCGGCCCAGGTGGTGGTCTGGTTGCGGTTGCCGTTTTCGTACGGCGTGAGGTACTGGCGGTCTTGTTCGGCAGGCATCGGGAAAGGCTCCGTTGATCGAAACCGATTCTGCATCGACGATCGCGTGTCTTTCACGGGCATCTCGCAAGGAACATCCATGGCTCCCTTCTCTTCCTCCCTCTTTCATGCGGCGCTGCTGGCCTGTAGCGCAGCCTTCGCCCTCTCGGCCCAGGCAGCCGACTACACCGGCCCGATCTTCGACGCCCACCTCCACTACAACGAGGAAGCCTGGAACGGCAGCAGCGGCCCGTTTCCGCCGGCCGAGGCGCTCGCGCGCATGCAGCGCAACGGCGTGCGCGCCATCGTCGGCAACTCGCGGCCCAACGAAGGCACGCGCACGCTCGCGGCTCTGCGCGAGACGCGCGAAGCCGGCGTCACGGTCGTGCCCTTCGTGCGCCTCTACCGCAACCGCGCCGACTACACCAACTGGTTCCGCGACGAGACCATCCACGAGATGGTGCAGACCGAACTCGCACGCGGCACCGCGAGCGGCCCCTACCGAGGCATCGGCGAATTCCACCTGTACGAGAGCGCCAACGCCAACGGCCCGGTCGCAAAGAAGCTGATGCTGCTGGCCGAGCAACGCCAACTCGCCGTGCTCGCGCACGTGGACGATGAGGCGGTCGACCTGCTGATGGCGCACTCGCCCACGCAAGGCCGCGAGCTGCGGCTGATCTGGGCGCACACCGGCATCGGCGGCGCGCCGGTCGCGCGAGTGCGGCAGATGCTGGAGCGCTATCCGAAACTGATGGGCGAGCTCTCGTACCGCCCAGGCCTTACCTGCGAAGGCGGCAAGCTGTGCGCGCCGTGGCGCGAGCTGATCCTGGCGTTTCCCGACCGCTTCCTCGTCGGCTCCGACACCTGGGTCAACCAGCGCTGGAGTTCCTACGACGAGACCATGCAGGGCTACCGCAACTGGCTCGGCGACCTGCCGCCGGCCGTCGCGCAGCGCGTGGCGTGGGGGAATGCAGCGGGGCTGTTCGGGGTGCGATAGCCCGTAGGGCGAATAGGCCCTCGCCAAGGGTTTACCCGAACCCACGGTTACACTGCGCATCACCTTATTACATGAGCAGCGAGGGTCCTGTCAGGTTCTGCAGAGGCTTCGACTGCTCTATACCTGTCCAATGTCCTCCCTCAAAACCTCCCTTCACCGCAGAGACGCGATCAAGTACGTTGCCGCTGCCGGCGCCGCGCTCGCACTCCCCGCCCTCGCCCAACCCGCACGCATCGTGCTCGGCCAATCCGCCGCATTCAGCGGCCCCGCGGAACAACTGGGCCTGCAGATGAACCAGGGCGCGCGCATCTACTTCGACGCGCTCAACGCCACCGGCGGCGTCAACGGCCGCACCATCGAACTGCGCACGCTCGACGACGGCTACGAGCCCGAGCGCTGCAAGGCCAACACCGACAAGCTCATCAAGGACGACGTCTTCGCCCTCTTCGGCTACGTCGGCACGCCCACCTGCATGGCCGCCATGCCGCTGGTCGATGCCGCGAAGATCCCGTTCTTCGGCCCCTTCACCGGCGCCGAGGCATTGCGCGATCCGTTCCGCAAGTCCGTGTTCCACGTACGCGCCTCGTACGACGACGAGACCGCGCTCATCGTCAAGCAGCTCACCTCGCTCGGCATCCAGAAGATCGCGGTGTTCCACCAGAACGACGCCTACGGACAGGCCGGACTCTCGGGCGTCCTCAGCGCGCTCAAGCCCATCGGCCTGGCGCCGGTTGCCATCGGCACCGTCGAGCGCAACTCGGTCAACGTGAGCAAGGCGGTGAAGGACATCATGGCCGCCCAGCCCGCCGCCGTGATCCAGGTGGGTGCCTACAAGGCGTGCGCCGCGTTCATCCGCGAAGCGCGCAAGGCCGGCTACGGCGGCACCTTCTTCAACGTGTCGTTCGTCGGCACGCAGGCCCTGGCCGACGAGCTCGGCAAGGAAGCCCGCGGCGTGGTGATCAGCCAAGTGATGCCCTCCCCGTTCTCCACGAGCACCGCGATCTCGCGCGAGTACGTGGAGGCCGTGCGCAAGGCCGGCGGCGACGCCAAGCCGAACTACTCGAGCATGGAAGGCTACGTGGCGGCCAAGGTGTTCACCGAAGGCCTGAAGCGCGCCGGCAAGCCGGCCACGCGTGACTCGCTCGTCGCCGGGCTCGAATCGATGCAGAACACCGACTTCGGCGGCTTCCACGTCGACTTCAGCGCGCGCGACCACAAGGCGTCGAACTACGTCGAGCTGTCGATGCTCACGGAAGACGGCAAGGTCCGCCGCTGAACCCGGGGGCGGGGGGCCGCCCGTCACAGCCTTGTCACGCGCGCGGAGAAAGATTCGCCCCTTTTGCGCTTCGCTCCCTCCATGCTGCCGACCTTTCCGCTTCGCCGTGTCCTGACCCGTGCACCCCTCTCCTGTTGCCTGCTCGGCCTCTCGGCACTCCTGCTGACCGCTTGTGGCGGTGACAGCGGCGGCAACGGCGCCTTCTTCATCCCGCCTGCAGCCACGGGAACCGCGCCCGCCACGGGCAGCCCGGCGGGTGCCACCACCAGCGGGGTGGTGGTCGGCAGTTACTTCGTCAACGCCAAGGTCTGCCTGGACATCAACGCCAACGGGCGCTGCGACGCCAGCGAGCCCACCACGCGATCGGACAGGCAAGGCGGCTTCACGCTCGCCGGTACCGGCGCAGGCATCGTGGCCGAGATCGGCACCGATGCCACCGAGCTCGATCCCTCCATTCCCTCTTCGAAACCGGTGGCTTCGCCGCTCGTGCTGCGTGCGCCGAAAGAGGCGCCCGGTGTGGTCGACTTCCAGTCGACGGCAGTGGTCGCCGAAATGGAAGCCAACGGGCTCGACTTCAAGACCGCCGCGGGCAAGGTGGCGATCTCGGTGGGCGTGGTCGCCTCGAAGCTGCTCGGCGACATCAACACCGAGAGCGATCCGGTCGCCAGGGCCGCGCTCAAGGCCGCCTCCGACGAGGGCCTGCAGCGCATCCGCGATGCGCTGGCATCGGCGGCGAGCGGCGATGACGTCAAGGCGGTGGTCACGGCCGCGGCGCTTACGGACCGCTACTACCAGACCAAGGCGCCCCTACCGGCCGCAGCAGGACGTCAGCACCTACGAGGCGGCGCCCGCGGGCTTCTCGCCGGTCTACACCGAGGTGGTTGCGCGCCACGGCTCGCGCGGACTCTCCGGCCTCAAGTACGACCTGGCGGTCTACAACATGTGGAAGAAGGCACAGGACGACGGCGCGCTCACGCCGCTGGGCGAAAAGCTCGGACCCGACGTGCTGAAGATCATGAAGGCCAACTTCCTGCTGGGCTATGGCGTGTCGGGCATCAGCACGCCCGGCTACGGCAACGAGACGCAGGTCGGCATCAACGAGCACACGCAGCTGGCGGCGCGGCTGGTGCAGCGCCTGCCGGCCTACTGGAAGCAGATCGGCGACAGCGCCGGCAGCGCCCCGCGCCAGATCGTGACGGTGACTTCGGGCGTGGACCGCGCGGTCGACAGCGGCAACTTCTTCGTGCAGTCGCTCAAGACGGCACAGCCCGCGCTGGCACCGCTCCTGACCTATCCGCCGGCACCGGCGCCCTACCCCGACAACGGCTCGCCGACCGCCAAGCCCGACGGCACCAACCGCTTTCTGCTGTACTTCCACAAGCTGGTGAAGGCGCTTGACCTGGTGACGAACACGGCCGATCCGATGTACGCGACCTACCAGGTCAGCCAGGCGTACCAGGACTACAAGGCCAACGATGCGGACCTGCTCGCCAAGCAGAGCGGCCTCACCGTCACCCCCGAGGCCACGGCCGCCGGGCGCTTGCTGCTGGAGCGCCTGTTTGCCAAGAGCTTCGTCGACAAGATCGCCAACGGCACGTACAGCTTTGCCAATGCCGGCACCTTCAGCTACACCAGCGAAGACGGCAAGTTCGCGCCCAGCCTGAGCGGCGACGGCAAGACATCGATCAAGTCCCCCGGCGACGCCGGTGCGCTGCTGTACGAGCTGTACGTGATCGCACCCGCGATGCGCAGCGAAGCCGGTGTCGATTTCACGGCCTACATGCCCGCGGCGCAGGCGAAGTTCTTCGCCGCGCTCAACGACGGCTCCGACTTCTACGACAAGGGCCCGGGCATGACCGAGAAGGGCGACATCACCTCGCGCATGGCCCAGATCCTGGTGGACGACATGTTCAACGAGGTCGACGCGATTGCCCGGGGCGACCGCTCGCATGCGGCCAAGCTGCGCTTCACGCACGCCGAAATCATGATGCCCTTCGCGGTGCGCATGGGCCTGAAGGGCGTGGACCAGAGCGTGCCCAAGGCCTCCGGCTTCAGCTACGACAGCAACGCGTGGCGCGGCGAATACGTCTCGCCGATGGCGGCCAACATGCAGTGGGACGTGTTTGCCGACGGCGGCGGCAAGCTCGTCGTGCGCATGCTCTACAACGAGAAGGAAACCGACTTCAAGGCGGCCTGCGACAGCGCCAAGGCACTCGGCACGGCTCACTTCTACGACTACACGGCCCTGAAGAGCTGCTACGGGCACGTGGCGAAGTAGCAAGTGCCGAAATTCAACAGCGCACCAGCTAGCGCATCGCGCCGACGGGCTCCCGCGTGTCCACCGCGCGGGTGATTTTCTGGCTCAAAGCCAGCAGCGGCGCGCTCAGTTCCGTCGACACATCGCTCGATGATTCCGTGGAAGACACGCTCACGTTCAACACGTAGCCCCACGCGGATTCCAGCTTCAGCGGCGCGGCGAGCGCCACCACCTCCGGCTGCCACGATGCGGCGCACCAGCCCTGGCGTTCGACGCTCTCGATGGCCTTGTCGATCTCCTTGCGCAGCTGGGGCCAGTCGGTTCTTCGCGCGGCGAATTCAGCGAACAGCGCCTCGCGCGCGTCGGCCGGCGCAACCGCCAGCCAGGCGCGTCCCAGCGAGGTCAGCTCGATCGGCACGCGCTGCCCGCTCACCACATTGCGCAGCGACGCGCGGCGGTTGTAGCGGATCGACTCCAGATAGACCATCTCCGAGCGGTCGGCCACCGCCAGCCCGACATTGATGCGCAGCTTTTCGGCCACCGCCCGCATCAGCGGCGCGGCGGCCTGCAGCACGACCGAGCCGGTGCGCATGGCATGCGCCAGGCTCAACACCGGCGCGGCCAACCGGTAGGCGCGCGCGCTCCGGTCATGCGCAAGCATGCCGGCCACCACCAGCGTCTGCGTAAGGCGGCTCACCGTCGCGGGTGAAAGACCGGTGCGCTCGGCGATCTCGCTGTTGCCGAGCAACGTGGAGCCAGGCCGGAAGGCGCGAAGAATTTCCATGCCCCGTTCGAGCGATCGATTGAGCGTGCTTGCCATGTTGTCTCCTTGATTCCCAGAGGGGCGGGCCGTCCGCTATTTCCATTCAGTGGAATTGGACCGGTGCGCGGCCGGAGTATGCGACCTAAGCTGAAGGCTCGCTTCACCCCCTAGCTTCCCCCTACAAAGAGAGACACAGGCATGCCGACATTCACACCGTTTCGCGCGGTCGCGCTATCGCTGATCGCCATTGCGCCGCTCGCCACCTGGGCCGCCTTTCCCGACAAGCCGCTGCGCATCGTGGTGCCCTTCGCGCCCGGCGGCGGCACCGATGCAATCACGCGCACGCTCGGCGTCGGTATGTCGGAGGCGCTGGGCCAGCCCGTCATCGTCGACAACAAGCCGGGCGCCGGCACGATCATCGGCAGCGACTTCGTCGCCAAGAGCGCGCCCGATGGCTACACGCTCGTCATGGCCACGTTCGCGCATGCGGTGAACCCGGCGCTGCAGGCCAAGCTGCCCTACGACACCGACAAGGCCTTCGCGCCCGTGGCGCTGATCGGCGTCTCGCCCAACGTGCTGGTGGTGCGCACCGACAGCCCTTACAAGACCGTCGCCGACCTCATCGCTGCAGCCAAGGCGAAGCCGGGCAAGCTGACCTTCGCGTCGCAGGGCAACGGCACCTCGGCGCACTTGGCCGGCGAGCTCTTCAGGAACCTCGCCAAGGTCGATCTCTCCCACATTCCCTACCGCGGCGCGGGCCCCGCCATGACCGACCTGCTGGGCGGCCAGGTGGACATGATGTTCGCCACCGCATCGGCCGTGCGCCCCTTCGTGGACAGCGGAAAGATGCGCGCACTCGGCGTGACCACCGCGCGCCGCTCTCCTGCCTACGCCAGCGTGCCGACGCTCGCCGAAACCGGCGTGCCGGGGTACGCGGCCGAGAGCTGGTACGGCCTCTATGTGGCGGCAAAGACGCCCAAGGACGTGATCGACCAGCTCAACGCCGCGGTCAAGAAAGCCGTCAAGACACCGGCCTTCGCCAAGCAGACCGAATCGGAAGGCCTCGCCGTCGACGTCGGCGCGCCCGCGCAACTCGACACCTACGTGCGCGCCGAAGAAGTGCGCTGGCGCAAGGTCGTCAAGGACAACCACATCACCACAGACTGAGGAACATTCCCCATGAGCACCACCACCACACCCGACACGGCACCGTCGCTGATCGAGCTGGAAATCCGCGCCGGCATCGCGACCCTGAGGCTGAACCGCCCCGAGAAACGCAACGCCATCACCGACGGCATGCGCAGCGACTTCATCGCCGCGCTGGAGAAGATCGGCGCCGACAACAGCGTGCGCGCGCTGGTGCTGACCGGCGCCGGCAAGGGCTTCTGTGCCGGCGGCGACGTGGCCGGCATGCAGCGGCGCATGGATGCGCCCGCGGGCGAAGTCGGCTTCAACGGCTGGAGCCGGCAGCAGCGCGTGCACCACTCGGTGTCGCTGCTGCACACGATGCCCAAGCCGGTGATCGCGGCCGTCAACGGCGGCGCCAACGGGCTGGGCGCCGACATGGCGATGGCCTGCGACTTCGTGCTGGCCTCCGACGCCGCCAGCTTCGCGTGGAGCTACATCAAGCGCGGGCTGATTCCGGATGGCGGCGGCATGTATTTCCTGCCACGTCGCGTGGGCCTTTCGCGTGCCAAGGAACTGATCTTCACCGGCCGCAAGGTCGAGCCCGACGAAGCGCTGCGGCTAGGCATTGCCGACCGCGTGACCAGCGCGCAGAACCTGCTCGCCGATGCGCACGCATGGGCGACCGAGCTGTCGCAAGGCTCGGCGGCGGCGATCGCGCTGGGCAAGTCGATCCTGAACCAGAGCTTCGAATCGCCGGCCGAACAGGTGTTCGCCAAGGGCAGCCAAGCACAGGGCATCTGCTACACCACGCAGCAGCATCGCGATGCAGTGCTCGCGTTCCTGAGTGCGGGCAAGGAGAAGGCGGCATGAGCGCCCTCTTGCCTGACATGCCGGACAACGCGATCGCGCGGCTGATGAAGCCACGCAGCGTGGCCGTGATCGGTGCCTCGGCCGACCCCACGAAGACCGCGGGCCGCCCCGTCGCCTACCTGACGAAGCACGGCTTCGCCGGCGCGATCTATCCGGTGAACCCGCGCGCCGATGTGATCGGCGGGCTCAAGAGCTACCCCGACGTGCAGTCGCTGCCCGAGGCGCCCGATGTCGGCATCGTGCTGCTGGGCGCCGAGCGCGCGCACGAGGCGGTGCGCGAGCTGGCCGCGCGCGGCACGGCGGCGGCCATCGTGCTGGCCAGCGGCTACACAGAAGTAGGCGCCGAAGGCGCGAGGCGCCAGCAGCAGTTGCTGGAGGCCGCGGGCGGCATGCGCATCCTGGGGCCCAACACCATCGGCCTGGTCAATCTCACGGACCGCATCACCCTTTCGGCCACGGGCGCGCTGGAGATGCAGGACTTCGAGGCCGGCAGCATCGGCGTCGTGTCGCAGAGCGGCGGCATCCTCGGCGCGTTGCTGTCGCGCGCGGCGGCGCGCGGCATCGGGTTGTCGAAGCTGATTTCCACGAGCAACGAGGCCGACCTGGACATGGCCGACTTCATCGACCACCTGGCGGACGACGAAGCAACCTCGGTGATCGCGCTCTACATGGAAGGCGTGCGCAACCCCGCGAAGTTCAAGGCCGCGGCGCTCAAGGCTGCGCGCAAGGGCAAGCCGGTCGTCGTGTTCAAGGTCGGGCGTTCCGAATCAGGCGCGGCGGCAGCCGTGTCGCACACCGGCGCGCTCGCGGGTGCGGACCGCATGTACGACGCGCTGTTCCGCGAGGTCGGCATCGTCCGCGCGCAGACCTTTTCCGACCTGCTCGACCTGCCCGCCGCACTGGTCACCGGGCGGCGGCTTGCGGGCCGCCGCGCCGCGGTGCTCACATCGACCGGCGGCGCGGGAACGCTGGTGGCCGACAGCCTCGGCACCGCGGGCTTCGAGACGCCAGCACCTGACGAAGCGACGGCCGCCGCGCTGCGGGCGCTGCAGTCCGGCGACCACGCGGTGCTCGACCGCAACCCGATCGACGTCACGCTGGCCGGCCTGCAGCCTGCCCTGCTGCGCGGCGCGATCACCTCGCTGCTGGCGAGCCCGAGCTACGACGCGGTGGTGGTGATCGTCGGCTCTTCGGGCCTCGCGATGCCCGACCTGATGGCCAGCGCCATCCACGACAGCCTGCCGGGCAGCGACAAGCCGCTCGTTGTGTTCGTGAGCCCGCATGCGCCCGGCATCGCGAGCCTGTTGAACCAACGCGGTGTGCCCGCTTTCATGGCGCCCGAAAGCTGCACGAGCGCGCTCGCGGCGATGCTGGAAACGGCCCAGTGGAAAGAGCCTGCGGTGCGGGGCGACGACGCGGCTGTCACTGTCCGCATCGACGACGTCCCCGATGGCCCGTTGAACGAAGCAGAAGCGAAGAACCTGTTCGCCCGCTTCGGCGTGCCGTGTGTGCGCGAGCGCATCGTTGGCAATGCCGAAGAGGCGGTCGCGGCGGCGCGCGAACTGGGCACAGGCAAGGTCGTGCTCAAGATCCTGTCGTCGGAAATCACGCACAAGAGCGACGTCGGCGGCGTGGCGGTCGGCATCGCGGCGGACCGCGTCGGCGAACGGCTCGAGCGCATGGCCGCCGAGGTGAGCGAGCGTGCCGGCGTGCGGCCGGCGCAGTTCCTGGTGCAGGAGATGGTCGAGGGCGGCGTGGAACTGATCCTCGGCTGCCATCGCGATCCGCTGGGTTCGGCCGTGCTTCTGGGCATGGGCGGCGTCACGGCCGAACTGCTCAAGGACACGGCGTTGCGCATGGTGCCGCCCGGCGGTTTGAGCCGCGACGAAGCGCTGTCGCTCGTGCGCGAGCTGCGCACATGGCCGCTGCTCGATGGGTTCCGGGGGCGCAAGCTGGCCGATGTGGATGCGCTGGTGTCGGCGATCGTCGCGTTCTCGCGAATGATCGATGCGCTCGGCGAGCGGCTCGTCGAGGCGGAGATCAACCCGGTGTTCGTGCTGCCGAAGGGAGAAGGCGTGCGAGCGGCAGACGGCGTGGCGGTGCTCGCACGCGGGTGACCTGGTGGGCACGCCGCCGGATCAGCTCCCGCAGCGCGCTGCCTCCAGCGCCTCGGGGTTCACGACATCGGTGAGCCGCCCTTCGGCGAACGCGTTGATGTTGTCGAAGGCGATGCCGAAATAGCGCTCGTAGTTGTCCTTCTCGACATAGCCGATGTGCGGCGTGCACAGCACGTTGGGCAATGCGAGGAGCGGATGGTCCTGCGTCATGACCGGTTCCTGCTCGTAGACATCGACTGCGGCGAACCCGGGATGGCCCGCGCGCAGCGCCCGCTCGAGCGCGCCTTCGGCGACCAGCTCGGCGCGGCTGGTGTTGACCAGCAGCGCCGTGCGCTTCATGCGGGCCAGGTCGCCGGCCGTGACCAATCCTTGCGTCTCCGCCGTGAGCCGCACGTGCAGGCTGATCACATCGCTCTCGGCGAAGAAGGCTTCGCGCGACGGCGCCACCTCGAACCCGTCGGCGCGCGCCGCGGCGGTCGAGGCCTCGCGGCCCCACACCCAGACCTTCATGCCGAACACGCGGCCGTAGGCGGCCACCTGCCGACCGATGCGGCCGTAGCTCCAGATACCGAGGCGCTGCCCACCCAGTTGCTGGCCGAGGTGCCCCTGCCAGAGCCCCTGGCGCATGCGGTTGGCCTCATCGACAAGGTGCCGGCGGCTCGCGAGCGCGAGCGCCCAGCTCAGCTCCGCCGTGGCGGACCCCGCCCCGCTGCCCTCGGCCACGAGCACGCCGCGGGCGGTGCAAGCCGCCAGGTCGACGTGCCCCGCGAGCTTGCCGGTCTGGCTGATCAGACGGAGCCTGGGCAGGCGGTCGAGCAGCGCGGCGTCGATGCGCGTGCGCTCGCGCGTCAGCACGATGGCGTCGGCATCGGCAAAGCGCTCGGCGAGCGCGTCGGTGCCCTTGACCGTGTCGTTGAAGATGCGCGTCTCGTGGGCGTCGAGCTTCGAGAAGCAGTCGAGGCCGCGGACGCAGTCCTGGTAGTCGTCGGGGATGGCGATGCGCATGCGCGGGGGCTCCTTGGCTTTCATTGCAGCGTGATGTGAAGTTCCTCGACCGTGCGCTTCCACATCGCCAGGTCGTTGCGCACGAGCGTGGTGAACTGCTCGGGCGGCATGCCGCCGGGGGTGATGCCCTGGGCCTTGAAGAGATCGCGCACTTCCTTGGTGTCGAGGGCGCGTTTCACTTCGGTGTAAAGGCGCTGCGTCACAGCCGCCGGCGTGCCGGCCTTGAGCAGCAGGCCGTACCAGCCGTGTACCTCGAAGCCGGGGTAGCCCTGCTCGGCCACGGTCCGCACGGCGGACAGCCCCTCGAAGCGGGTGGCCGTCGCGACGGCCAGGGCGCGCAGCTTGCCGGCCTGGATGAACGGCAGGGCGCTGCTCATGTCGAGGAACATGAACTGGATCTGCCCGCCCAGGAGGTCTTGCACCGCGGGGCCCGCGCCTCTGTAGGGCACGTGCGTCGCGCGAATGTCGGCACGCTTGGCGAACAGCGCCGCGCCCAGGTGCGCCGAAGTGCCGTTGCCAGACGAGCCGTAAGACAAGCCGTCGGGCTTGGCCTTTGCGCTCGCCACCAGCGCCTGCAAGTCGGCTGCAGGGAAATCGGTGCGCACCACGACGGCATGGGGCACGAAACCCACCACGGTCAACGGAGCGAAATCGCGCAGGGTGTCGAAGGGATAGCCGGGCATCAGCGCCGGATTGGTCACCGCCAGGATCGACGGGAACACCAGCGTGTAGCCGTCGGCCGGCTGGTGCTTCACCTCGCTCATGCCGATGACGCCGCCGCCGCCCGGCTTGTTGTCGATGATCACGGGCTGGCCCAGGTTCGTCGACATGATCTTGCCGATCGCGCGCGCCATCAGGTCGGTGGGACCGCCGGGCGAGAACGGCACTACGATGCGGATCTGCTTCGAGGGAAAGGTGTTGTTGTCGGCCCAGGCGCGCGGGGCCAGCGCCGTGAGCGCGAGCGCGCCTCCCATGGCGTTGAAGTGGCGCCGGGAAGGGGCGAAGGTTGAGGGCACGCGTGTCTCCTTGGCTTGTGGATGCACCGCTGCATGCGATGAGCATCCTTGGCTTTTCTTTCGATACACCAGCTTAGGCCGGAGGTGCCTTGGCCGCATCCCACTGATTCCACTCCTTGGAATTGAAAAACCTGCTTTCAAACCAGTTCGAACGCGACGCACCACAACGCCAATTAGTACGTTAGACTTCAATTCGGTAGCCCCTTGTTTTCTCCCTCCTCCCCTTCTCAGGGCTACCCTTGCCCGCCTCGTGCGGGCTTTTTCTTGCCCGATCGGTGCGGTCTCTCGCGCGACGGATGATCGATGCGCTGAGGTATCGCGGACCCGAGCGCCTTGCCGCTATCGCGGCGCGCTGAACTGCAACGCCTTCACCACCAGAGAGAAGCCGGCGAAGGCTGCCGCTTGCTTGGGTAGTACAAGCCACGCGCAAAGATCTCCGCCACGCAACGGCAACGAAAAAAAGCTCGACTTGCCGAAAGCGTCCTGCGCATCCCAGTCGACCGGGAACGATCCGCAATGGCGACCTCATGCTGTATCAAGCGAACACCGTGGTTCTCTTCTATCCGACCTTCGACTCTCCGTATTCGTACACGCGAATTGGTCGGGTGGAAAAACCGAACGATCTGGCGCAAGCGCTCGGGCAGCGCGGTGTACGGGTCGGTTTTCAAGGGACTGAGGGCTGGCGTGGAAATGGCGCGAGCCGAGAGGCGCAGCGCCTGCGTCCTTCAAGGACGATCGGGCCTGATGTCCGGTGCGGGCGTCGAGGACACCCCTTGGGCCTTGGCGGCGCCCGCCTGCGCAGCCATCGCGGCCTTGAAGCCGGGACGCGCCTGCAGACGCGCCCAATAAGCCGACACCGACGGCGTGAAGCGCTCGGCCAAACCCAGATGCTCAGCCAGCAGCAATGCATAGCCGACCGACACGTCTGCCGCAGTGAAGCGGCCCGCGCAAAGGTACTCGCGCTCGGCGAGCAGCGGCTCCTGCGTCCGAAGGCGCGCCAGGAACCACTTGGCGTAGTCGTCGGCGACCTGCGGCTGCTTTCGCTCCGCAATCTCGAAGTGCGCATACCGCAACACGAGCGTCTGCGGAAAGGTCAAGGTCGCCTCGCCGAAATGGAGGTAGTTGAGGTAAGGCCCGTAGTCCGGTTCGTCGCAACCCACATCCAGTTGCCCCGCCGAGAATCGCGCGGCCAAGTATTGGCAGATCGCCGCCGATTCGGTCATTCTGATCTTGCCCCCGTATTTCAGGACACGGGCTATTCGCAATGTAGCGTCTGCTCGATCTGAGCAAGACGCTGGTTGGCAGCGCGAAGCTGCCTGAACTCCCTGGGTGATTTCATCTTCAATGCCGAGTGCGGATGCACCTCATTGAAGTGCTCGAAGGCTGCGGCCATCTGCGCCATCACCGTTCTCGCATCGGCAAGGTCCATGCGGCTGACGTAGTCGCGCTTGAACGTGTTCACGAAGCTCTCGGCGATGCCGTTGCTCTGGGGGCTGCACACGGGCGTGTTGACTGGGCTCAGGCCCAGTTGTCGAGCGATCTGCCGGGTCTCGGCAGCGATGTAGGCGCCCCCGTTGTCCGAGAGGAACTCCAAGACGTGGGTACTGGGAACACCCTCGACGCCGCCGAAGCGCTTCTCCACGGCCTCGATGAGCATTTCGCGCACCGGCTCGCCCGGCAGCCCTTTGCCCTCCCATGCCCGATAGGCCAGGATCTCACGGTCGCAGCAGTCCTTGGTGAAGGTCGCGGTCACGGTCTGCCCCGAATCACACTTGATCTCGAAGCCGTCCGAGCACCAGCGCATGTCGCTGTGCGCGACGGCCACCTTGCCCTCATGGGGCCGGCTGGACTGGCGCCGTCTCGGCGCCTTCGGTAGCAGCAATGCATGAGCCGCCATCACGCGGTAGATGCGCTTGGCGTTCACTCGCGTCGCACCGGTGGTGGCTCGATGCCGGTTCACCAACGCGCAGGCACGCCGGTAGCCATAGGTCGGCAACTCGGTGATCTGGGCCTTGATCTCGTCGAGCAAGGCCACGTCGCTTGCAGGCGCCGTGCGTCGTGTCCGGGCGTCGATCCAGGACTCGGAGCGAGCTTGCAAGCGATGAATGTTCGAGCGCGCCAACCCAAGGGCCTGGCAGACGGCCTTCACTGGCCGTCCCCATCCAGCAAGGGCGAGCGCGCAATCCACTTTTTTTCTGCGGCGTACTCCACAGCTTCCTTGAGGATCTCGTTCTCCAGCGTCTTCTTGCCAAGCACGCGCTGTAGCTTGGCGATCTCGGCACGAGCGGCTGCCAGTTCCGAAGCCGGCACCACAGCCTCGCCCGCCGATACAGCCGTCAGCGCCCCTTGCCGCTCCAGCTTGCGCCACTGGAACAGCAGGCTGGCGGCAACGCCTTCCTGACGTGCGACGAGCGACACGCTCATGCCAGGTTCGTAGCTTCGACGAACCAGCGCGGCCTTCTCTGCAAGGGACCAGCGCCTGCGGCGCTGGTCCCTCATGATCACTTCGACGGTATCCGTATTCCTAGTCGTACTCACAGTCCTACTCCTATCTTTAAAGATAAGCGATAGACCGTGTCCTGTCATTCAAGGGGCCAGCTCAATTCGCATGGCGCCGTCGGACAGCATCGGTACCGTGCCGAGCGCATTGATCTCCAGATACGACCGGGACAGCACGCGCGGCGGAAAGGGCAGCATCTTGAGGTCGTACGAAAGCCCGATCTCTTCGAACATCCAGAGAGGACGGAACGAGCGTGCGCTGACGCAGTGATGAAGGGTGATCATGTGTTGGTGTCTGGTGTGCCGCAGCGCCTGGTCAAGTTGTGCGGGGTTGCATGCGGCGGTAATTCACTTCGACCGCCAGAGCCTCGTCGCCGGAGAGCGTGATGTTGTACATGCGCAGGTCGAGCGTGTCATCGTCAGGCTGCTCGATGACCGTGCGCCAGCCCCAGCGCGAACCGTCTTGTCCATCGCCGTAACTGCCCAGCATCGACAGGCGCGGATCGCCACCTTCACCCGTGCTGAACATGATGGAAGTGCCGGTGCCGAAACTCTCGGCCCAGGCCGATTCGTACCGGCGCTCGTCCAGGTGGTGGGCGATCAGTGCGACACCTTCCATCGGCTCGCCTGCACAGCTGCCGGTGTATTCGTGCAACAGCACCCGACCGCCCAACAGCACGCGGATGCTGCCTCGCTGCACCGATTCTTCGGCCGGCTTGCCGGGCTCGAACCAGAGGCGGAAGCGGCCCTCCCACTGCCCCGCCATGCGCGCCAGTTGCGCGTGCACGCCGTTGGCCAGCGACGCTTCGAATTCCTTGCGACCCATGCGTTCTCCTTCAAGGCAGTGATATGTGCGAGGGACGAACTCTGCCACGCAGAGAGAGCTCGTCAACTCGGAACACCACTGCGAATCGGGGTGGATTCGAGCTTGCTATCCAGGGTGAGCCTGCGTGCCGTAGGTCATTGGATTCATCTCGCCTTGCCTTGTGTCAAGCTCGATTCCTCAGCGTGGCTGCTCTTCGACGCCGCCGCGCCAGGCAATCCAAATGCCCGGTTGCCTCACTCAAATTTCAAACGCATCGACGCGGAATAAGGAATTCACTTGAACCTCGATTTCATCAATCCGACCGTTCTGGGCTGGCTTGTCGGCTTGTGCGTGCTTGGGCTGATCCGCTATTGGCTGAATCGGCGCAAGTAGCCGGCCTCAGGCCTGACTGCGGTCTGGCCGCTTGCGTGAGTGGACTCACAACTGAAAGCTTCCGCTGAAGACAGAACCCCGGCGTGCGCTCCGATTCAATACAGCCACTTCCGCACAAGAGACTCGCCGAAACGATGTGCCAGCAGCGCTTCCCCGCCCTCCTCGTCATCGCAAATTTCCGCCAGGCAGCGAATCATCAAAGCGTCGAGATAGTCTGAGACGGAAGAGAAGAACCGCGTCAACGGCTCGCCATCGTCGTGATCGAAGTAGTAGACCTCGCCCCTCTGCCGGTGAAAGCAGAACATGTTGCCGTTGCCGAGATAGTCGCCGAAGGCCACCATCTCGTCGGCCAGCGCGAGAAGGACATCGCCATCGGGCAGATCTTCGGCAATGTCGACGATGCCAGGGTAGGCCTCGCGCAAGGCCTGAATCGGCGTGTCGCCCATCTCGACGCCGCACAGGGTCTCAGCCAAAGACAGCGCACCGAACTGGCGATGGTATTCGCGCAGTGGCGCGGGCAAGCGGCAGCCCAGACGTGCTTCCAGCGCATCCAGATCGGCATCGCTCGAGGGATTGATCGATGCCTGGCTCACATGGCCTTGCCACAGGGCGGCGTATGCACCGATCACGTCGGCGTACCAGCGGCCGCGAGCCATTGGATCGGACAGTTCCGGCCACATCAGTGGCGGACAGCCGTCGGGCGGCCACGGCGGGGATGATTCGGATGGTTCGGTTGACTCAATCATCATCGTCAAGCTTGAATTGTTCGCCCGGCATCCATGCGTGGCGAGACATGGCATTCATCGTTCTGCGCGCTACCTCACCGATAGGCGTCGCACAGCGCCAGATACTCGTCGCCTGAAATCTCCAGCCCCATGGCCCGGCGCAGCACGCGCGCCCGCGGCTTGGGTAGGTCGGTCTTGATCTGGATCTGCTTGCCGATGGGAATGCCCATGTAGTTCTGGTTGACCCAGGTGTTCTCGACGATGTTGTCCCACGGCAGCAGCATGCCGTTCTCGAAGGTCAGGCCCTGGTGGCCGATGACGAACGCGGGCTGGTCGATGTTGCGCAGCGTGTTGAGGCACTTGAACGTGAGCCATGCCGTGAGCAACCCGAAGCAGGCAGCGATGAGGATGCCGATGTTCTTGTCCTGCGCGCGGATGCACAGCGCCGCCAGCACCACGGTCACCACCGCCCAGAGCGCGGTGCCGGCGACGAGCCGCGTGCGGGAATAGAACACGGGGCGGTCTTGGCGGGTCTTCTCTTGCTGGGCGGCGGAGCTGTAGATTTCCATTTTTGTCTGATGCGCTGTGCGCGTGTTGGAGTGAAAAAAAGTAAGAGGGAGAAAACTCAGTGCGCGGGCAGGCGCTGCATCAGGCAGGCCATCAGCACGGGCTCGTTGTCGATCTTGGAGCGGTCGATCTTTCGGGACTTGCCGTGCGCGACGATGACCAGGTGTTCGTCCACCTCCATGCCTTCTTCGTCGGACTGCGTGCGGATGGTGTCGATGCTCGACCACGCAATCAACTGGCCCTTGTGCACCAGGCCTTCGGCCTGCAAGCCGAGCGCGCCGAACTTCACCGTCTCGCCGGCATGCAGGCGGCGCTCGACATCGTGCGCCATCGTGGCACCGACAGCCTCTTCCACTTCGGCGAGCAAGGCATCCGGTGCGTCCCACAGGTTCAGGCGCAGGCGCAGTGTCCTGCCGTCGCGGGTGCCGAGCAGCACATGGTTGCGGTTGTGGCGGTGGCGAAAGCGCGTGACGTCCACGAAGGCGAGCGTGCGGTCGCCGAGCCGAAGGCCTTGCCCGCCCACGGACAGTTGCCCCGGCGCGCGCAGCCATGCGAAGAAGTCGCTGCCCTGCCAGCAGATCAGGTAGATCGCGGCGGGTACGGCCAGGAAGAGAACGACGATCGCGCCCCTGTGATGAATGAAGTCCGGCGTGATGAGGTACGGAAGGATGTAGACCTTGGCCGGCACCAGCATCATGGCGCTGAAGACGTAGAGGGCGGCAATGCCGGCGAGCACGCAATAGAAGGAATGGCGGGGAAAGACTTTGGCGTGGCTCATGGGGATGTCGTACCCGGCGCAGGGACGACGGGCAGTGCGGGCAATGGAAACAGCCCGCGCACCATAGCAGCGCAATGCGCGTTTCATGACGCTCGATGCGGCTCTGTGTGTCTCATTCTGAGAGTAAAAAAATAGACGCCATACGAAAGGTTTAACTCCGCTTGCCTCAACGGCCGAGCGGCGTCGCAGCGCGGCGGCAAGCTCCGGTCACACCGAAGCCAGGATCGCGGCCCGTCCTTTCGGGTGACCCAACAGAGGATTCATCACGCAAAAAGACATCGCCGGCATGCGTCTCTGCAACAGCCAACTCGCCCGCGAGATGACCGAGTTCATCCGCGACACCGAAAGCGATCTGCTCTTTCACCACTCCGCTCGAGTCTATTGCTGGGGCGCCTTGACCGGCGCACGCACTGGATCGACGTTCGATCCCGAGTTGCTGTACGCGGCCTCCACGTTTCAGGACATCGGCCTCACTGCGCGCTGAACAGATCCAGCTTCGCTTCGAGGCGGACGGCGCGAACGCCGCGCGCGATTTTCTTCGGGGACATGGCATCTCGGAGCGCGACATCGAGACGGTCTGGAACGCCGTTGCGCTCCACACGACGCCCGACATCCCGCAATTCATGCGTCCCGAATTGCGCTGGTGCTGACGGACGCCAGCATGGACGTGGCCGGCCCCAACCCGGCACGCGCACCCGTTGCCGAGGGTGCGCGTCGAGTAAGGCGATCGACCACAGCCGCACGCGCAGTGCCTGCAGAACGCGGCGCTGGAAGACACCACGGTTCAGCGCCGTCCGACACGGCGCCCGGCCGCCGGCCCCGAGACTCCCTCATCCCCAAAAAAATCCGGAGGTGAGATGAATCAAAGCGCTTGCAAAAGCAGGCAGCCGTCGCAACGCCCCAGCGGCGAGTTCCTGCTCCTGATCGTGGTTGCAGTCTTGGTCACCACCATTGCGCTCCTGCATCTTGCGGTCGAACGCGAACGTGCCGTGGGGCCGCTGGATCTGCAGCTGGTTTCCAGCATGGGGTTTGATGCGCCTGCCGCTGGTAGCCGAGGCGATTCGAAGGGACAGTGAGGTGCGGGCCGTTGGCCCGCCGCATGAGTCTCAACACACAGAGCAGCGCAGCTCAAGTGCTCAATGCCGCGATGAGCTGCCTAAGGTAATGAAAAACGAAGTCGAACTCGGCTTGAAGGAGCAACCGAGCTGAACTGGCGCATAAAAAAAGCCGGCTAGCAAACGCTAACCGGCTTTCTCTTACTGTCGTGTGAAACCGATCGAATGATCGCCCAGAAGGCGCATAAAACCTAGACCATGAGGACGCTGAAAACTCACCGTACCCCCGTTTGTACCCCCACCTGCTAGCCCATAGTTTCTGTGGCGTACGCGCATCGTTCAGTTGGAGTCTCATCAGCCGTTCACGCCCGCCCCGTCGCGTGCACGCAGTACCGCAATCTGCCGAACTCGTCACGGGCAATTCACTGGCACTCGTGATGCTGTTGACTGATCTTGCCCCCGTATTTCAGGACACGGGCTATTCGCAATGTAGCGTCTGCTCGATCTGAGCAAGACCCTGGTTGGCAGCGCGATGCTGCCTGAACTCCCTGGGTGATTTCATCTTCAATGCCGAGTGCGGATGCACCTCATTGAAGTGCTCGAAGGCTGCGGCCATCTGCGCCATCACCGTTCTCGCATCGGCAAGGTCCATGCGGCTGACGTAGTCGCGCTTGAACGTGTTCACGAAGCTCTCGGCGATGCCGTTGCTCTGGGGGCTGCACACGGGCGTGTTGACTGGGCTCAGGCCCAGTTGTCGAGCGATCTGCCGGGTCTCGGCAGCGATGTAGGCGCCCCCGTTGTCCGAGAGGAACTCCAAGACGTGGGTACTGGGAACACCCTCGACGCCGCCGAAGCGCTTCTCCACGGCCTCGATGAGCATTTCGCGCACCGGCTCGCCCGGCAGCCCTTTGCCCTCCCATGCCCGATAGGCCAGGATCTCACGGTCGCAGCAGTCCTTGGTGAAGGTCGCGGTCACGGTCTGCCCCGAATCACACTTGATCTCGAAGCCGTCCGAGCACCAGCGCATGTCGCTGTGCGCGACGGCCACCTTGCCCTCATGGGGCCGGCTGGACTGGCGCCGTCTCGGCGCCTTCGGTAGCAGCAATGCATGAGCCGCCATCACGCGGTAGATGCGCTTGGCGTTCACTCGCGTCGCACCGGTGGTGGCTCGATGCCGGTTCACCAACGCGCAGGCACGCCGGTAGCCATAGGTCGGCAACTCGGTGATCTGGGCCTTGATCTCGTCGAGCAAGGCCACGTCGCTTGCAGGCGCCGTGCGTCGTGTCCGGGCGTCGATCCAGGACTCGGAGCGAGCTTGCAAGCGATGAATGTTCGAGCGCGCCAACCCAAGGGCCTGGCAGACGGCCTTCACTGGCCGTCCCCGTCCAGCAAGGGCGAGCGCGCAATCCATTTTTTTTCCGCGGCGTACTCCACAGCTTCCTTGAGGATCTCGTTCTCCAGCGTCTTCTTGCCAAGCACGCGCTGAAGCTTGGCGATCTCGGCACGAGCGGCTGCCAGTTCCGAAGCCGGCACCACAGCCTCGCCCGCCGATACAGCCGTCAGCGCCCCTTGCCGCTCCAGCTTGCGCCACTGGAACAGCAGGCTGGCGGCAATGAATCGCCCCGGCTTTTGTGGAGGCTCAACACTCTGAGAGGATTGAGCCATGAAGAAGTCGAACAAGTTTTCACCCGAGGTGCGTGAGCGCGCGGTGAGGATGGTGCAGGAGCACCGCGGGGAGTACCCGTCGCTGTGGGCGGCAGTCGAGTCGATCGCACCGAAGATCGGCTGTGTGCCGCAGACGCTGAACGAATGGGTCAAGCGCGACGAGGTCGACAACGGCGTTCGAGAAGGCGTGACGACCAGCGAGGCCCAGCGGATGAAGGAGCTCGAACGCGAGGTCAAGGAGCTGCGCCGAGCCAACGAGATCCTGAAGCTGGCGAGCGCGTTTTTCGCCCAGGCGGAGCTCGACCGCCGGCTGAAGTCCTGAGGGATTTCATCGACAAGCATCGCGGCACCTTCGGGGTCGAGCCGATCTGCAAGGTCTTGCAGGTCGCCCCGTCGGGCTACCGGCGGCACGCGGCGCTGCTGCGTGAGCCGCACAAGCGCTGCGCCAGAGCACACCGCGACGATGTCCTCATGCCGGCGATACAGCGCGTCTGGCAGGCCAACATGCAGGTCTATGGCGCCGACAAGGTCTGGAGGCAACTGGCACGCGAAGGCACGGCTGTGGCCCGCTGCACAGTCGAGCGTCTGATGCGGCGCCTGGGGCTGAGAGGCGTAATGCGCGGCAAGGTGGTGAAGACCACGATCAGCGATGCCAGAGCACCATGCCCGCTGGATCGTGTCAACCGGCAGTTCCGAGCACAGCGCCCGAACCAGCTATGGGTCTCGGATTTCACGTACGTGTCGACATGGCAGGGCTGGCTGTACGTCGCCTTCGTGATCGATGTGTTCGCCCGACGCATCGTGGGCTGGCGGGTCAGCAACTCGATGCGCACGGACTTCGTGCTCGATGCTTTGGAGCAAGCGCTGTACGACCGTCAACCCGAACGCGACGGCAGCTTGATTTGTCACTCCGATCGCGGGTCGCAATACGTCAGCATCCGATACACCGAACGGCTTGCAGAGGCTGGCATCGAGCCATCAGTGGGAAGCAAAGGCGACTCCTATGACAACGCCCTGGCCGAGACGATCAACGGCCTCTATAAGGCCGAGTTGATCCATCGCCGAGCACCGTGGAAGACCAAGGAGGCGGTGGAGTTCGCGACGCTCGAGTGGGTGGCCTGGTTCAACCACCATCGCCTGCTCGAACCCATCGGCTACATCCCGCCTGCAGAAGCTGAGGCAAACTATTACCGGCAACTCGCCAGTCAGACCGCCAAGATGGCGGCTTGACTTAAACCAATCGGCCTCCATGAAAGCCGGGGCGATTCACTGTCATCTCTCAGCGCTATCAAAAGCTCCTCCAGCGACAGCTTGAGAAATCCCGAGAATCTCTCGTGATCCCGTTCGATCGAGGTATCGACGATCCAACCATGAATCGGCGGTACGCTTCCAGTTAGTTCCAGCCCGAGGCAACCCGCCAACTCGCCCCCTCGCGCCAGCGCCTCAAGCACGGCGGCCACCTTGCGCTGCAACTGCTGTCCCGCGCGTCTCAGTGTCGTTGTGGCGTGCAGCCATGCGTCGCGCTGCGACTTGCGGACGAACGTGGACTTCACCTCGATAACGAAGACAGTGCCATCCCTGGCGCAGATCAGGTCGACCTCGCCAGCGTTTCCATGCGTTTCCGTCGGCGGATGCCAGTTCAGCATCACCTTGAACCCGCGCGCCTCCAACGCCGTCCCAAGGCGCGTTTCGATGCGCTGCGTCTCCTCTCGCGCCTCACCCCTTCGCGCGCCAAGCCGGCGCAGGTTGTTGATCGCAGCGGTGCTGTTGTTCTGCATGCCGACCAGCCAAGGCAGCTGCACCAGGCGCTGCCCGAACTTCAAAATCGGTCGTTCAAACAGTTCGGGCCGCAAGCCAGCTTGAGAGTTGCGGACCTGCGCCGCCAGCAAAGCCCAGTCGCTCGTCCAAAAATCCAGAATGCGGGCCGCCATGCGAGGACTGCCTTGCGGTGTCTTGGAACTCACCGTCCACCCGGTGATGCGCGAGATCTTGGCTTCACGATCCGACCACGTGAGCGGCAGGCGGTTCTCCAGAGTCTGGCCGAAACCGCCGACGATGAGCTTTTCGAGCGCGGTCACCCAATCCGCAGAGTCATCAAGGTGTTTGACGTACTCGCCAATGAAATCGTGAAGGAAAAATGCCGACATCAGCTCCAGCGAGAGCAGCGCCTGGAACAAGTCGACCGAATCGCCCGCGTCCGTGGTCACGGTGTCTGCCACGCCGTAGACTTCAGTGAGTTGTAGCCGGGTGCGCATCGCGCGGATGTAGGCCAACCGGTTCGCCTCGTGGTTCTCCGGTCGTCCGATCGTGTGCGTCGCGATCTCCGAGCCAGCGAATTCGTCCAGCGCCCTGTAGAACCAGTACTCGTGCAATCGCGCCAGCTTGCGGCCGTCCCGTGACCACGGGGCACGTGCAACAGGCTCCATTTCCTCGATTTCCAACACCGCTCCGTTGCGGACAAACCGGATGCCGTCGTCGTAGCTGAACGCATCAGCGGATAGGGAGACGAATTCGTTCAGTTCGATCTGTGCTTCCAGGAGCGCACCGAACGCGGCTCGCATTTCATGCGCAACAACTGACTGCGCCGTCGAAGACGGAGACAAGAGCGGGGCGAGGTGCTCGCCCAGCGAGCGGCCGATATCTGCCTCGTGCAGTTTCAGCGCGCTCTCTGGCGCGGTGGCGAGCTTCCACAGCAGGATGTCGTTGATAGCATGCCAAGTGACCTCATCGGCGGAGGCTGCACCGTCCGACCGGGGCGACGGTGCAAGGCTGTGGGGCAGGATGTGCTCGAAGGCATGCAGGCTGGCATGAATCAGGAGATCGAATGGTGTCAGTTCCCTCAATGCGCTCCGCGCGTGCTCCAACGCCGTGAGCCGGTCACGGTGCGCCAACTCGAAGACGTCGAGAACCTTGCAAAGCTCGGCAACTTCGGGATGAGCTCCCGCGATCTGGTCGAAATCCGTCCGGCGGGGGGAATGCTGGCAAAGGACCAGTCCGGAGTAGCGCACCGCGTTGCGCAAGGCGCTGGGTGAGTCTGTGGCGATGCGCGCCAGGAGATCCACATTGGCCACGCGTTCCTGCGCAAAATACCGTGCCAGCGCCAACACCATCAGGTCCGATCCCCAGACCTCCGAGGGCAACTCCTCGAAAAATCGACTCGACCAGAAATCAATGTCGCGCTCTGCCGACGTGACCTTGTACTTTCCGCGAAGCTTGGGCTTTCCATCCAGATAGGCGCTGGCCGTTGCTTCTGCTGCGGCATGCAGGGAAGCCTGCGCTGTCAACTGCTGCCGGAAGTATGGGTCGTAGAAGTTGAGCACTGGGCACAAGACAAAGTCGCTCGCTGTATCGGCACGCCAATGTAGCCAGCTACAGTCAACACGAGCACATAGGCGGGAGGATACCGAAAATGCCCTGGGAGGATTTTGCAATCACGCGTCAGATCCGTACCCCATACCGTGATCTTGCCCCCGTATTTCAGGACACGGGCTATTCGCAATGTAGCGTCTGCTCGATCTGAGCAAGACGCTGGTTGGCAGCGCGATGCTGCCTGAACTCCCTGGGTGATTTCATCTTCAATGCCGAGTGCGGATGCACCTCATTGAAGTGCTCGAAGGCTGCGGCCATCTGCGCCATCACCGTTCTCGCATCGGCAAGGTCCATGCGGCTGACGTAGTCGCGCTTGAACGTGTTCACGAAGCTCTCGGCGATGCCGTTGCTCTGGGGGCTGCACACGGGCGTGTTGACTGGGCTCAGGCCCAGTTGTCGAGCGATCTGCCGGGTCTCGGCAGCGATGTAGGCGCCCCCGTTGTCCGAGAGGAACTCCAAGACGTGGGTACTGGGAACACCCTCGACGCCGCCGAAGCGCTTCTCCACGGCCTCGATGAGCATTTCGCGCACCGGCTCGCCCGGCAGCCCTTTGCCCTCCCATGCCCGATAGGCCAGGATCTCACGGTCGCAGCAGTCCTTGGTGAAGGTCGCGGTCACGGTCTGCCCCGAATCACACTTGATCTCGAAGCCGTCCGAGCACCAGCGCATGTCGCTGTGCGCGACGGCCACCTTGCCCTCATGGGGCCGGCTGGACTGGCGCCGTCTCGGCGCCTTCGGTAGCAGCAATGCATGAGCCGCCATCACGCGGTAGATGCGCTTGGCGTTCACTCGCGTCGCACCGGTGGTGGCTCGATGCCGGTTCACCAACGCGCAGGCACGCCGGTAGCCATAGGTCGGCAACTCGGTGATCTGGGCCTTGATCTCGTCGAGCAAGGCCACGTCGCTTGCAGGCGCCGTGCGTCGTGTCCGGGCGTCGATCCAGGACTCGGAGCGAGCTTGCAAGCGATGAATGTTCGAGCGCGCCAACCCAAGGGCCTGGCAGACGGCCTTCACTGGCCGTCCCCGTCCAGCAAGGGCGAGCGCGCAATCCATTTTTTTCCGCGGCGTACTCCACAGCTTCCTTGAGGATCTCGTTCTCCAGCGTCTTCTTGCCAAGCACGCGCTGTAGCTTGGCGATCTCGGCACGAGCGGCTGCCAGTTCCGAAGCCGGCACCACAGCCTCGCCCGCCGATACAGCCGTCAGCGCCCCTTGCCGCTCCAGCTTGCGCCACTGGAACAGCAGGCTGGCGGCAACGCCTTCCTGACGTGCGACGAGCGACACGCTCATGCCAGGTTCGTAGCTTCGACGAACCAGTGCGGCCTTCTCTGCAAGGGACCAGCGCCTGCGGCGCTGGTCCCTCATGATCACTTCGACGGTATCCGTATTCCTAGTCGTACTCACAGTCCTACTCCTATCTTTAAAGATAAGCGATAGACCGTGTCCTGTCATTCAAGGGGCCAGCTCAACCGGAAGTACCGACATGGGATGCGATGGGTTGAGATGGCTTGAGGCAAAGAAAAACCCGCTGCGCCTATCAAGCGAGCGGGTTTCGATATTGTTTGAGACGGCGTGATGTTGTCCCATGGTGCCCGGGGCCGGAATCGAACCGGCGCACCTTTCGGTGGGGGATTTTTGAGTCCCCTGCGTCTACCAATTTCACCACCCGGGCGCGTCCAGAAGCATGCCAAAAATTATGGCACGGCGACTGGCACGTATTACCGGACTATTTCCCCCTTTGCAGCCGACCCGCAGCAATTTGCATGGCAACGCCAAAGGCTTAACGCCCCAGTTCCAACCGCAGGAGAAAGAGAAACCGGTTCCCTCGAATCAAGGCGCAGCCTTCTTGGCTGCGCCTTGATCTCGATGCGGTCGATGATCCACTGATTGAGAGATTCGCCCCTCGACGAAAGCGGCCCGGCGCCAGCGCCCCTTGACCAAGAGCGAAACACGTGCAGGGATTGTTGTACCGCGCGTAGTGCTGAGCGACGAGCTCAAACTCATCAATTTCGTCCTCTGGAAGCTGTTTGATGTTTTTCATTGGTGTATCACGATCCTCCCTGAACACTCAAAATCACCGGGTGGGCACAAATCCTCGGCGCCTTCACCTCATCTCACTTCGCCCATTTTTTCCCGAACATCGATCGAAGCGATTCGAGCGCCGGCGGCAATTCAGCTTCGCACGTCATCCCGAGATAGGTGGCAGCCCGGGTCGTTCCGACATACAGGTACTTGTCGAACAGTTCAGGCTGGACGGCAGCAAGCCGGTCGATGCCAACAAAGAATACTGCTTCGAACTCCAACCCTTTGATGTGCTGGATGTCGAACACCCGAACGTCGTTCTCCTTGCCCATTGTCTGTCCATCCCGGCAAGCCACGGCACGGATGTTGTTGTCGGCCAGTCGATCGCTCAGGCTTTCCGCCAATGGCTGCACCTCGGCTTCGTTCATCACCAGCACCGCGATGGAAGGCAATCTCTTGACGAAGGCTTCGATCTCCCTGATGCGCATCGCCAACCACGAGGCAGCATCACCGTCCTGCACCGACAAGTGCTCGACGAGCACCGGTGGCACGCCGTCATTGTTCACCCCTTGCGGCAACGTGATCATGTCGGCGCTCCCTCCTCCCGCTCGAGCGATGCCCTTGGCCAATTCGTTCAACTGAGTGCTCTGGCGATAGGAGGTCGTGATTGTCTGATGGGTCAGACCTGGACTGGCCCAAGTGATGTCGGCCAGTGTCCGGCTGCCCCAGGGGGTTAGACGCTGATTGAAGTCGCCGCACGCGAAAAAGGAGTGCGCCACCGGGTCGGCTAGGGCGGCCATGCAGGCCAACTGGATGGGCGAAAAATCTGTCGCCTCATCCACAAGGATCTGCTGACGAAGGCTAGTTTGCACGATGTGCAGTGATGCCCACTCGGGCTCGTCACGAGCCCGGCGCACCGAAGGTCGCCGCAGCAGACTGCCCCCGTTGCGCAACATGCCCAGCAGCACAACATCAAGCTCCAATGGATTCAAGTCAGTAACCGCATAGCCGGATGCTTGATACCAACTGTTCTCAGTCTGACGGGTGCGTCTGAAAAGCCTGTATCTCCTGGCGATGCCATTGATGAACGACGCGGCGGGATTGGTCAACCGACGTGCCTGGGATTGCCGTACCAGGCTACTGCCCACTTCGGCGAGATCCCGCACGAGGAGTCCCCTGTCACCCAACCACTCTGCAATGCGGGCATTGCGCGAGTTCTTACCCATCGATCGCTTGCGCGCATGCGCGCGTGCCTGAGCGCGCACGCAGCGCTGGTAAGCCTGCATCGCCATAGCGCGTCCCGCCCTTCCCCCTGCAACTTCTTCGTCATCGCTCTCGCTGTCGTCGTCCTCGTCCTCGTCGCCATCACTGGTATCTCGCAACGTGTCGATGAACTTGGCCAACTCATCGAGAAATTCTCGGTTGATATTCACCTGCAAGGTCAATGCTTCCTTCACCTTGCGATCTGTGAATAGCTTCATCTCGGAAATCCGCGCCTGGATCAGGCGCGACTCACGACTGAGTCCGTCGATCACTTCGTCGATGTCGTCCGGACTCGCATTGGTCAGCAGTTCCATGGGTGCACGCGCCAATGCGGCCACCGTTGCGTCGGGGTCCGCTTGCAATTCCTCAGCCGCCTGCCTGACCGCATCTAGCCAGGCAACCTTCTGCCAGCGGTCGAAATCGGCATACCAGTCAGTCAGGCGTTCATGAGCAGCCACGGCCAATGTTGGCGCCGCGTCCTTCAGCACAAAGATTCCCCCGCCAGCGGCCGAGCGCAAGATGCCGAATCGATTCCGAGCTAGATCCAGACGAAAGTCGGTCCACGTCCTGATGCGCTGCTCGGGCGGCGGGATGCCCTCCAACGCAAACGCCTCTTTCACATACTGGCGAAGGAGATCGGTCGGCGTGAACATCAGCCAACTCTGTGCATGAGGGACCTCGGCAGCTTCATCCATGCGCCGCACCAATTCTCGTTCTCCGTCGTCGAGGAACTCAGGATCGAGTTTCAGACCCAACCGGCGAATGAGTGTCGTGGTCTTGCCTGTACCCGGTGGCCCCAAGATGAGCAATTGACTGTTCAGGGGCAACCGGAAGATGGCATCCTGATACCGGTCCAGAGTCGGCTGGTCACGCAACCCCATCTTTGTGATGACGCTGCGACGAAGGCCATCGATCACGTTCTCCGAAGCGCTGTCCTCAGCCAACAACTCGGCCAGCAATTCGTCATCGAGCGCGGCGCTTGCCGGCGCAAGCAGTTCACGCAACGATTGCACGGTTACGGTGCCGAAATCGCCCTCGAGGATGCTGTCACGCGAGTCCCACGTACCCTGCTTGTAGGGGCGCAGCCGTGCACGCTGCCGCAGCACCACGACGTTGCCGTTTGGCAATGTGAACCTGTCCCCGACTTCGCGCGAGGCCATGGCGCCGACGGGCGAACGGTACGAAATGAGCGGCACACGGAGTCCCGTCGGAGGACTTGTGCGGCACACGTAGTACGTGCGCTCCTCGCCAGAGTTATCGACAACGACCACGCGTGCAACCGCCGGCTCTCGACTGAGCAGCGTGAATCCGTTGAATTTTTCGGCGTTCAATTGCACCAGGGCCTGCATCGCCTTCTCAGCACGAACAGGATTAGCTATGCCGATCGAATCTGGCGTCAGATACGCGTCTCCGCGCAGGCCTTCAATAGCACTGCATTCGACGGCATCGAACGTCTCAAGCACGTCCTCGGCAATTGCCGCCACCGGATCAGCCTTCGTGACGGATGCATTCATGACTTGCTCCTCCTCGTTCTTTAGTACGGTTTCACGGCAATCGTCCCAGCCAGCCCTAGCCGGATAGTCGGTCACTAACTACGAGCACATTCTCGCTCCGCCGAGCAGCCATCGCGTCACCCATGGTGCGCTTTCAGAGGCGCTCATCCGCATCCCCCACACCTCATGGACCACGACTTCACATCCACCGCTTTCAACGATGAAACTTTTCAACACCACGAGACATTCGCGGCGTCACCGGACCTTGCCTGCCCGGCCTGCCAATCACCGCGCATTAATCCACTCGACACCGGCAAGAAGGCCGTTGTCGCCATCGGCAGACCCCCGGCACGAAGGGCAACCAGTTGCCTCCCAAGCAACCCCTCGAAGTCTGGGCTCGACAGGCCGGTATGGACTGGCGCATCTGCGAGACACCCGTGCGCTACATGGCCGAGCAGGCCGGGGCACTGGGCTCTATCATGACCTTCGAGGACCAAAAGGTACTTTCACCAAGGCCTACTGCAAAAAATGCGATCAAGGTGGCACACGAGAGAGCTTCATTTTTGACTATTGGTTGATGGGAGGATCTCCGTCGTCATTCAAAAAACGACTGCCGCAATGCTTGCCTCTGAAAATTGGTGCCCTGCATCCGCGGCAACGCCTCAGTCCATGCGGCTAATAGCGCGGAACGGTGAACATCCCAAGCTGTCGGACGGTGATAGACCGCTAGATAGCGATACCGTTCGTCCTGGCTGACATAGACACGACGATTCTCTTTCTGCTCACCATGCCATCCTTCGCTCGACGGAAAGTGGGGCATATAGTGCCAAGGCGTGTGAGGCAAGGTGGGCTTCGCGCCCAAGGTCGACGTGCTAGCCACAAGTTCCCACACGATCCAGGGGCCCTCGATGACTCCGTCCGGGTCGGACACCACGTTCCCCGGCTGCACGAACGCCTGCAGGCTAAATCGTTCCGGCCCTTGAGTTGCAAGGTGTAGCACGCCGCCCTTGGCGATCGACATGGGCCCTTCATGCGAATACGTCACGTCTTTCAATGTGACCAGTACCTCGCTGAAAGCAGCGCGAAACCACGCTTCCATTCCGGACAGGAAATCCCCTGCCCCTTGCCATTTGGCATCGATCATCGGAATTCCTCGTTCGTTGCGCCAGAAGGCCGCGATCTCGGTACACGGAGGCAGTGCCGTGCGGCTGCGATACGTACAACGCGTCACGTTCAGCGAGCGCGAAAGCCCTGGCCCGATCGATCCGGCGAGCTGGCCGAGGCGGGACGCCAGATGATCCACCACATCCGCGATGACCGCGGGCTCATTGCTTCTCGCGACGAACGACACCAGCCAAACGATGCTCGCGTCCGAAGTGAGATGGGCCCATTCGCATCGTTGGGCGTTGTTGCCGAGCCATGCATCGTCATGGACTTCGCATGCGGGGAACAACGGAGCGCGCAGCAGCAGGAAATCGCCGAGCACTTCAAGCAATACAGGCTGAAGAATCGCCGGGGCGGGCGCCAGCGGCAGATCGACGGTGGCACAGTGAACGAGCGTGTTCCACACGGTGTCGAAGCGAAAAAGGCAACTCCCCTCCAACGCGGTCGTGCTTACCGGACCCGCTTCGCGCAGGGCTCGGCCCAACGAAAGACTGGTGCTCTCGCGGGCGTCGCAAGTGAGCCATTCCTCTTGCCGGTCGAACACAGACTTGCGTCCTGTCATCTTCACCCGCCGCAACAATGGATTGTCGGACAAGGCCGCATCGACTTTGCCGCGGATGCGAACAACGCCCAGTCGCGGCATGTGCAGGTCGTCGCGGTGGTGGGAAAGGGTAGTCGAGGCATCGCAAGCGAGCATGTCGGCGATCAGATCTGGCGGAGCCGGCAGTTGCAATGCGTCGTCCTTGGGCACCCCCTCCGGGTAGAAAGACACGACTGGCGCGGCCGCTGAAGCCGACGTGCCATCTGAGTCGTCCAAATCGTCAAGGTTGAGTTCGCCGAGTTTGTCGATCTCATCGCTCCGGCGTCCCAGATCCATTCGCATGTCGCTGCGGACCTTGGCCAGGATCACGCGATTGACTTGCGGCGCGTCCAAGGTGCCGTCCAAAAAAGGAAACTCCACCGTCAGACGCGGCCGGCCCTGCGTCGTCCAGTGCTCTTGCCTGCTGATTGCCAGTCGACGGCTGATCAGGCTGCCGAACCGGTCCACACGTCCGATCCGCTGCTCGAGGTCACCGGAGGTCCATGCGACTCCGTAGTGAATCACGTCGTCGCAGAACAAATGAAGATCGACGCCTTCTTTGAGTACGTCGGTGCATACCAGCACGTTGGGATGCACCGGAAACTTGAATTGGGGAACCGCATTTTGGTCGTCTAGCCGACCGGAACGACCGAACACGGGCTGCATCCGGTCGAAGGCACTGTTCGCGCGCTCATGGATCTGTTCCCACCCGGCCGAACTTCCGCCGCGCAGGCATTTGTCGATGATGGTGTCGAAGTGCAGCATCCAGTCGCGAAACTTGGCTCGCCAATTGCTCGCATAGTCGGTGAGTTGCTCGGGGAAAGCACCCTGCCCGAGGCCAGCGCCCGCGCCGAGCATCCACAGCAACTTTTGGGGCAACGTCCAGGCGCGGCCGTCAACTCCGAGGCTGCTCACATGGCGGTTCAGCACATACAGGTCGACGAGCAGATCGGTTTGTCGCATCGACTGCAGCAGGCAGCGCTGTAGTGTGGCGAGCTTCCAGAACGCCGGGCTGCCTGACTCTGGGCGATGCACCAGCCAATGCAGCAACTGGCCCGGGCCCGTGAGTGATGCATGAGTCTCGCCGAGGCAGACCTCGACAAGTTCATCCCACGCTTCGTCGGCGGCATCCCAAGCCTCGGCATCCGCCGCATTCAATTGCTCTTCGCGCGCCTGCAGGAAGGCTCCCAATGGGTTGCGCGTGAGGCGCCTGTCACGCAGGCGTGCCTGGAAGGAGTGCAGCTTGCCTCGTACCTCGCCCTTCAGGTAGCGCAGCGCGCGGAAATATTCGAGTTCATTTGCCTTTCCCGGTGTGTCGCCGGATTCATTTCCAGAGGGCTCGTCGGGCTGCGAGTCGTTCTCCGCGTCCTCGCTTGAATCGGCAGCCGAGTTCCAAAACCGTCCATCCACCCAATGCGGCTGGCGAAGCACCAGGGCCGAGCCCGGTGCGGCCAGCCAGTCATGCCAGATAGAGAGACGCCGATCGACTTCCTGCTGGAATTCAGTGCGCAGAAGATCCAATAGTTCGTCGACGGTGTCCAGCCGCCGAACGAATATGAGACTCTTGTGGCAGCTCGCATCGCGCAGACTATTCTCGAACACGCGCCGGGCCACATCGATCAGCTTGGCGTGCGGCAGCGAGTACCTTCGGGCCGTGGTTGGG
The DNA here is from genome assembly GCF_000184745.1 of Variovorax paradoxus EPS. Classification (NCBI taxonomy): domain Bacteria; kingdom Pseudomonadati; phylum Pseudomonadota; class Betaproteobacteria; order Burkholderiales; family Comamonadaceae; genus Variovorax; species Variovorax paradoxus. The sequence continues at coordinate 4,225,021 of NC_014931.1, forward strand.
TCGGAACGCCGATCCAGTAGCGAGGCGGCTTCATTGAACGACGTCGTGAGCGCGTCGATGGTTGCGCGGTCGATGCTCGGTTGCGCGTCTCTGGGCAGGCGATCAGTACCCCTCTCGAATTCGCCTTGATCGAGCTCCTCTGCGCCTGTCCCTGCCTTGATCATGGCTTTGGCTTTGGCTTTGGCGGCACGCTGCCTGTGCGATCGCACCGATGTCGCCAGGGATTCGAACGACGAGCACTCGCCTTGCGAAAAACGGTTGTTGTGTCCGTCAAGCGCCTGCACAAGTCGCTTTTGCACGAGCGCCATGGTGAGTGCCGTGAACGGGTCTTTTGTTCCTGAAATTTTCAAACGCTGATAGCGGCGGTATTGACTCTTCAGATAAGTATTGCCGTCGCCGTCCTGGTACGTCCGCACGCGCCGCACCGTGAACTCCCGCATGATGTCCACCACGTCCTGATAGGCAGTTGCTCCGGGCTTCATGCGCGCCGCAATCTGCGGAGAGCGCCCTTGGGGGGCGCATCTCGCGCAATGAGGAGCCTGGTTTTCGACGGAGGGCGGATCGCCCAGGTAAGCGTCAAGACTTCGCAAGTCGCCCGGACCGCTGTGAAGCGGGGTCGCACTGAGGAAAAGCCAGCGCCGGGCATGCGGGCGAAACACCTGCCGGATGTGACGGTTCTGGAGGTTGCCTATGTGACGCAGATACTGCGCCTCGTCGAACACCGCCAGCGAGATGCCACGCGCGCACAAGAGATGCCCCACCTGCGTCGCGTACCGGTCACTGAGCGCATGGATCAGCTCTTCGCGGGCCGCGAGAAGCACCGTGCCCGGCGTCAGTGCGTGTTGCAGTGCCTGCCTGTCTTTGGTTGAGGGCTCCGCGCTCAGCGGAATCAACGCCGCCGCATAGGTCGCGAAAACGGCGTTCAGGTCGATCTCGCCGTTGCGAGGCAACACCCCGAAGGAGAGCGGCCGGCTGAACGATGAATATCTCAACAAATGAATTCGGCGCTCGTTCAACTGCAGGGTATGCGCAAAATCGCTGAGTCTTTCGTGCATTGCAACGCGGCTCACGGGCAGCCCCGTGACGGCGCTGCGCAGGCGGTTGTCCACGAGCTTGTAGCAACTGCGAAGGAACGCATCCCATTCCCCCAGCCACTGCCTTTGCAGTGTTTGGCCGGGACAGACAATGACAACCTGAGCGTTCGGGTCTTCTAGCAACTGCAGGGCGATAACCGCCATCGCCTGCCGGGTTTTGCCCATGCCGACTTCGTCGGCCAGGTAGGCGAAGCCCTTGCTGCGCAGCAGGTGCCATAGTGCCGCCACGCCTTCGCTTTGCGCGCGTGATTGCTGCGTGCCCTCGACGTCGACGTGTTCGCCGCCGTCGAAGTTGATGAAGCTGCGGATCTGGCCGGCCGTCAGTTCTTTAGGTATCAGGTTTTCAGGCATCGCCCACCTGCAGTTCGCGACGGAACCATTCGATCAGCATCTGGCTGCGTTCGGTTGGCTGGCTCTTGGAGAAAACCCGTTGAAACAGTTCGGAGTGACTCGATCGCTCGAGCACCTCTGCTTCCAACGTTCGCACTTGCCCGGCGACCTGCGTGCGGAGTGCTTCGTATGCGGGTGGTGGCGCGTGGCGACGCAGCGAATCGAGAGTGGCCAGCAATTCGGCAAGCTGCACGTAGCGGGCAATCGTCGACTCGTCGTCCGGTGCTTCCTGGAGCACTACGGCACGGTGCAGTACCCCCAAGCCAAAAGGTAGTGTCGGATCGCAAGGGTCGAGTTCCGAGTGCTTCTGGAAGTAGCGGCGCAGCTGGAACGTGCCTTGGAAGAATGCGAACAGGTCGATCGAGCGCGCCGCCGACTCGTCATTGTCCGCTTCGTCGTCCTCGGCGCCTTCGCCACCTCGTGCGCGCTTGCTTGCCTTGCCTGGATCTTCGTTTGGGCGGAGGCTGCGCAGGAACTTGAGCACGTCATTCAGCTTGGGCTTGGGCCTGTAGCCCAGCACATCCTCGGGCGCATCGACCTGCAATACCAGGCCGGTGAACGTGAACGTGCGGCCGTCGGCAGTTGCGTAGGCCAAATCAAAGTTCGTGACCAGGCGCGCAGGAGGCGCTGGAAAATCGAAGCACTGCAAAGACGCCTTTCGAATATCCACTGGCGATGAATGCTCGGCGATCGACAGCGATGCACCTCGCAAATGCGCGTCCGCATGGATACGCACGCGGATCTTCAGGCGCGTTGCTCCCCAGTCGCAGACCGCCTCCGCTTCGAACGGGGGCAGCGGTGGCGCTTGTTCGCCGTCCGGGTCGCCGGGTTCCAAGGGTGGGGCCATGTCTTCCGGCGGCAACTCCTGGAACAATGAGCGCCAAGGCGATGCGCCGGTGACTGCGTATCGCAACACGGCCTCGACGTTCGACAGTTGCCCTGCGCCATGCATCCAGGCGGCCTGCGTGAAGTTGGCCGATCCAATGCACAGCACATGCTCGCGAGCGCGGCTCAGCAACACGCCCTTTGCATGCGAGGTGCGACCGCTGTCGCTTGAAAATCGTCCGTACTCGCAGCGATCGATGGGCGCGTCCGCGAGGCGGTGAAAACGCCCTTCCGACGACGGTGCCGGCACCAGCATGCACGTCTTCACGCCCAGCGCCGCCACGAGGTCTTCGACGCCCGACCAGAACGGTGACACGACGGCCGCATGCTCCCATCGACGGTTGCCCATCAGTGCAGGCAGGAGTGCCGTTGGCGGCGCGTCTGGCCGCGCGAGTCCCGGCGGCCACGCGAGGTGCAGTGTTGGCGACGTCGGACTTGCGGGCGCGAGCGATGCCGGGTCGAGAAGTCCGCGTAGCGCACCGTCCAGCACTTCGACGACCGATCCTTCCGCGTGTGCACCGCTGGCTTCGGCCATCGACAATCGCTGGCGTGCCTGATCGGCGAGCCATTCGATCATCGGCCGAAGCGAATCGCTGTGCTGCTGTGTCACAGCGGTCACGCCCACGACCTCACGTTGCAGTGCCCAGCCGGACAAGGACAGGTTGCCGCTGCCGACGGACATCCAGATGCCGTTCTTGCCAGAGCCCGACTTCAGGCGACCGCCAAGCAGCGTGATCTTAGGATGAAAACGTCCCCGCTCCAGCCCGACCGGCAGCAACCCGTAACGCAGTTCGCCCTTGGGTTGCGGCTCTGCTGAGCGGTCGCACGCTACGACGACGCGCACGCTCGCCAACGCGTCGTTCAGATCCGCGCGCAGAAGTTTGCTGCCTTTCAGGTCTTCGACCGCGATGCCACCGAGCAACGGCAACACATTCGCCTCGAAGAAGGTGGACACAAAAGTGAAAGTCGTGAACACGGCCCATTCGGGCTTCTCGTCTACGAACTGGTCCAGCATGTGCTCCAGCGCGTGCCGCATCACGGGCGCGCTCTTGTCGTCTTGCGTCATCAAGGCTTGCCGAAGAGTTGCGGGTACATGACTGCGACCGTGGGGAGGTAGTAGCCGTTGGTCCACGACGAATCGCTGGCGAGATGTTTCTCAACTGCATCGAAGGAGCGCTCTTCCCCGAGGGCCGAGACGATCTTTCGCTGCTCAGTCGACAACAGTGGATCGGATCCGCGCTCTGCCATGAGTGCTTGATGGTGGCGAATCAGGCCCTCGACAAAGTCCTCAGGCTCGCAGGCGAGGCGGTCCGCCAGCATCGCCATCTGCTGCCAGCGACCACCAGGGGCAGGGCCGGCCAGCTTACTGAACTCCACCGCAATTCGCCGATGCGCGCTCCGATGCTTCGCAAGGTGGTTGGCAGCTTGCGCCACCGTCCGGCCGCCCAGGCTTCGTGCCAGGTCGAAGCCGTCCTGGACGATTTCGAGGAATCGCTCGCATCGCTCGACATTTTCGAGGGCGGGATGCAGTCTGGTGGCCGGATCGTCGAGGCGGGCCAGGCGGATCTTCAGTTGCTGGACATAGAGCTTCGTGCTGCGTTGGTCCGCCTTGGTGTTGGTCCGGATCTCGGCGCAGTGACGAGCCAACGCCTCTTGGGCGGGGTCGCCCAGCAAACTGCGTCGTATCTCGGAGGTAACCATTGGCGAAGCGAAGAATGCCCGCAAGGCTTTGTGGATTTCGGGCGCACCGTCCAGCAGCGTCTGCGGCTCGAAGCCGCTTTGCGGGAGATCAAGCACACGTTCGATCGCGCAGCGCAACCTCTGGGTTGCTTCGGTCTGCCAGACCTTGGTGATGATGTTCGTGACGGGTTCGCTCAGCTCCCAGTTGGCATCCAGCAGGCCGGCGCGACGGCAGGTGCCGCTGTAGTACTGGTAGAGGCCATTCACTACGGTGCCAGCGTCGCTGCAGCGAACCCGAAAGGGCGGCGGCTGGGACAGCGCCCTTTTGCCGAAGCACTGGCCGTCGCGGGTCAGAGGATCCCAAAGGTAATACTCGACCAATCCTTCCATGAGACGGAAATACGGCCTGAACTTGCGTGTTGCCAGCATGGTCTGGAACGGCCCATTGGCAAGCCAATGGATCAGCAGGACGGCTTTGATACCGCTGAGCTGGGTTACGCCCGACGCAAGGTGGGGAACCAGTTCCCTGCCTACGGCACTCCAGATAGGCAGCAGCCCCATCGGGTCCCGCATCGAGGACACCCGAACGAGCGCTGCATCATGGGCCGTGAAGAACGGGAGGTCTGTGACCGGACTTTCCGCAACGGGTCGGTTGAGGTTCATGGGGGCGGCGCGCGCGCCGTTCGATGGCGCGAAATCAGGCCGCCGTAGCTTCGCCCGCCGGCGTCTCTTGCCCGATGAAGATGTTCCTGGCCGTGTTGCCAACAATGTTGGTGGCAACCGAATCGAAAGTCGCGCCCACGACGCCGCCGAGAACGGGCACCATCTTGCCCAAGTTGATGATGCCAGTGGTGCCAAACTTCGTCAGCAGACGGAATCCGACAGCCTGGTTGATCTTCGTGATCGTGGCGCCGCTGATCTTGTTGATGGCGCTCAATGCAACCTTCTTGCCCACCGCGATGCCGATGTCTTTGAGCACCTCCTTGGCCGAATCGCCGGTCAGGGTGGCGAACACCATGGTCTTGACTCTATCGTCAGATATGTCGTACCCGCCGAGGTGGGCGATGGCCGCAATCATCCGGATTTGCACGTAAAGCACGCTGGCGATGTTGGCTGGAATGGCAATGGGCAAGGTGATGAGTCCGCCAAGTCCGGTCAGGAATCCCGAGGTTCCAGCTTTGGCGTTTTGCCAGCGAATGAGCGAATTGGCCTGCTCGATAGGCGTTCCGCCTTGCTTGGCATAGTCGTTGGCGAGTTCTTTTGCCGAATCCAGGCCGGGTATGCCGTTCACGGCTTTTTCGTAGCCCCATTCCAGAACTTCCATGATCTTCTCTTGCGTCAATGAGCTCGCCATTTTTTCTTCCTGTGTTTACCAATCGAAGAGCGCAACGTGAAATCGGCCACAAATCCAACGCGTCAGTAAATGTAACTCGCGCTATCGCGATGGACCGTCAGCGTGAGCTGTATATGTGCGAAATCTCACGATCAGCGCGCCTCGCCACTTCGTCCATCATTGCTGTACTTGACCAGCTAGTTCAGATCCACGCCGTTCTTCCGCCAACTCTCGTCGCTCGGGACAAATCTGTAGCGCCGGACAGGTGCCGATGGGACACATCCTTGGGCGTCCATGCAATGAAGCCACCACCTAGCCCAATTCAAGCCGCCGGCGTACGGCCGAAAAGACGGAACGACTCGACAACACGGCCAAGCAGAATGCGGCCATAAGGTCCTCGACAAAGATCCCTCTGAGGCGCCTGCAGTCAAGGCTGCGGGTCGCATCTAGACATGAAGGAAACGGCAGGCGCCGCAGTCCCTCTTCATACGGAACCGCGCTTACCGAAGACCGGAGACAGGCTCACGGAGAGCCAGTCTTCAAGGTCGCACAGTGCCTCCTTCGAGAGCGAATCAGGATAGCGGGCCGCCTGCAGACGCATCTCGATGTCGGGCGCGTCCACCCAATAAGCCATGTTGAGTGAAGACGGGCCTACCGCGTACCCGAGGTGGTTGCGAATCCGAGTCCGTAGCGACTCGCTGCTGCCGATGTACAGCGTGCTGCTCTCGCCTCGTATGTCGTTCAATCGAGCGTATCGAAACTTCGCTGTCTTGCCGTCGCGCGCCTTCGAAAACGACTCGACCAACGCTTTCCGCTCGGCCTGAGTTGCCGTCGTATCGAAGACGTAGATCCAGCGCCTGCTGAGCTTGGTCCAATGCCGGAGCCGATCAGCAATCGCCGCCGGTTCAGCCCCAAGCTCAATTCCGCCGGTGCGAAACTTGATCGCGTGCACCTCCAGGGGCTTGACGCCTGTCAGCGCGACTGCTCGACGTGTCAGGGAGTCGTGTGTCTGTTGCGCGAGGTTTTTGAAGGGCATCAAGGCTCCAATCCGGGAGTATCAGGTCATTGTCGCGTCACTGAGTTCACAACCAAGTCCTCCGATGCCTTCGCTGCCACACCTTCTGCGTCTCCCGCCGCTGATCGTCTTTGCGTCGCTTCTTTACTGTCATTGCCTCCCTGGCTAGAAGCTTACGTTGAGGTTGAAGCCCAATGTGACCTTGGCCGTGCGATAGCCCTCGGGCTTGCGAATGGGAGCACCAACGAAAAAATCGTAGCTCAGCCTGCTCCACTGGCCTCGCACGCCGACGACGGCGCCTGCCAAACTGCGACCGAGAAGGTCGACCGTGGAGCGGCCACCGACATGGCCGTAGTCCATGCCTGCATACAGCTCCGCCCCGCTCTGCCCCATCGCCCAACCGATGTCGTTGCGGATCAGCATGCCGCGTTCGCCCAACAGGCTGGTCTCGCCATCGAAGCCACGCACCGTGTAGCGTCCGCCGATGGCGAAGCGGTCCTGTGGCGTGAGTGGCGTGCGGTTCCATTGAGCGCGGATCAGGCCGGAGTAGCGCAGCTTCTGCTCGCCGAGCTTGAACGGCGCGTTGAGGGTGACATCGGCCGTGTACAGCTTCAGGCGCGAGGTGCCCTCGCCGAACTCTTCTTCCGGCGCGACGCGCGAGCCGAAGCCGCCGGTGCCACGCTTGTAGGCCAGCGTGCCTTCGAGCGTCGCTTCGCCGATGAACTCCTTGTGGTTCAGGCTGAATTCCCAGCCGCCGACCACGCGGTGCTGCACCTCGACCTCGGTGTCGTCCACGAAGTTGCGCGACTCGCGACGCCAGCCCTTGACGGCCACCGTGGTCTTGCGGCTCTGGTCGCGGTAGAGCAGGCGCGAGAGCTTGACCTCGGCGTTGTTGGTCTTGCCGGCATAGACGATGTCGCCGTTCAGGCCGGCGACGCTCTGGTGGTACTGGCTGTTGGAGGCGGTGAAGCCGAGCATCCAGTAGCCGAACGGCAGCGAGTAGTGCGCCGTCTGGCCTTCGGTGCCATAGCTCGGCTCGGACAGGAAGTGGCTGTTGACGCTGTGGTTGGCGCTGACGTAGAACAGGTCGTTCAGGCCGAAAGGGTTGTCGAGCGAGACGGTGGCGCCAGCTTGGTTGCGGCCTGTGGCCTTGGTGCCGCTGTCGTCGAGGCTCAGCGTGACGCGCCATTTCTTGGACTGGACGTACTTGACGACCAGATCGCTGTCGCCGGGTTTTGCACCGACCGCAGTCGATGGCTCGATCTGGATGTCGGCTTCGGCTGTCGGAGCGCGCTTCAGGTTCTCGAGGCCTTGCTCGATATCGCGCAGGTTCAGTAGATCGCCAACACGCGCAGGAATTGCGGTGGTCAGCAAGGCGGAATTACCGAGCAGCGTGGACGAAGAGTCGGGCGTCAGGCGGATCGCGGCGATGCGGCCCGGGATCAGCGAAAGGGTCAGCGTGCCGGTCGAGAGATCCTGCGGCGCAGTCAGCACCCGCGTGGTGACGAACCCGCGCGCGATGGCCGCCTGCTGAGCGCGCGCGAGCACCACGTTGACGCCTGCGGTTCCGAGGCATCGACCCAGCGGTGAATCGTTGCCCTCGGGGCCGGAGAGATCAGCAACAGCCCACTGGAAGGCCTCGGCCTGCTCGCCAACCAGCAATACGCGGTCGATCCGAAAGCACGGCGACTCGGATTCAGGGATGCGCTGGGTAGGCGCAGGCAGCGCGGCTTGCAGGCGCTGATCAACCGTGCGCTCGTTCTGCTCGCGCAGGGCGCGTTCGCGTTCCTGCTGGCGTTGCTGTTCGACGAAGGGTTGGGGAGTGCTGGGAACCTGGGCCTGCGCCCACAACGGACCGCCCAACAGCACACCGGCCAACATGGCACGCGAGTTCGTTCTCAAGTTCTCTCCCTCAAATATCTTTGTTGTCTGCATCGTCGGCACTGACGCTCTGCAGCATTGGTCACTGGCGTGAAAAGTGCAGCGACCGCCTCGTCAGAACCGACCGGTGTCCTTGGGGTTGTGCACGATCTGGATCAGCACGTCAGGGGTGTAGGACTTGGTGCGGGAGATCTCGGCAATCTCGCCGCCGGCCGCGCCAGCAAAGACCAGCACGCCTTGACCCTTGTAAGCGAGGTAGTGACGCCATCGGTCCGTCCCGTTGTACGTGGGGATCCACGCCTTGCCAGTGTTGTTCACCGTTTCGGCATTCGGCTTGCCCATGATCTTGAGGGCCTCGGCGTAGGACATGCCGGTACGAAGCTGGGCAATCGCCGTGCCGGGCACGGGTTGGCCGACGATGGTGCGCTCTTCGTCCTCTTCTGCTGTTACCAATGCGCGGCGAGTGGGTTCGTACAGAGGCGCGGTTCTGCAGCCGGCCAATGTGGCGCAGACCAATGCAGCGGCGAAAATTGCTCGACATTTCATTTACTTAACCTCCCATCGGTTGCGTTACGGCAATCAAGTTCAGCACCAGCCAGCATCTTTCTTTGAAGAATCTGATTGCTGCGTTTTTGGATTTCACGAATTTGCCGCTTCCGCCTCGTGTTTTCTTTTGGCCTTTGTAAAGTCCCAGACCTCCGCCAATCCCAAAAGCACCCCAAAGAAAAGACCTGAAATAGCCCAAATAAAAAAACAAACCCATGCAGAAGAAGCGGAAAATCCGCGAAGAGCCGAAACCACGCCGAGCAGAATAAGACAGACCACCCCCATCTGCAAAGCCATTGAAAACGTGAAGAAGAGGAAGATTTTGGTGCGTCGATAAGGAATGTCTACCCCGACATCGAGAAGCTTCGGTTCGATCCACAGCGGAATAGAGCCGAGAACAAATGGAGCCAAACTGTAGTCAGATTTTTTCAAAGCTTATCTTCTCAGCATTTTCCAGAAACGTTGTTGCAATTAATTGGCGTATTCCACCAAGAGCGTTCATTGGTCAAGGCATCAGACGCTGCGCCTGTACCGATCCTGGTCGCTCTTCCCGCAACCTGCGAACCTGCAAACCAAGTTAAGAAATTCGCAGTTGTGGTCGGCACCCATTGATTTGCAAGTCCCAAATAAGCGTTAGCAGAAAGCTTAACGCCCCCTCCAACAGACCCACCGACCCCGGACCAAAACAAGCTCGAAGGAGTCATCGTGTCGTTGTGAAGTACGAACTCAAATCCGGCCCCCATCCCGAAGCCAACTCCGGCGGTGCCAAGCCACTTTCCGGCCGCAACACTCGCCACTCCGCCCGTCAAAGGGATAGTCTGAGCGGTTACACCGGCTCCCATCAAAACAGGCACGCCGTAAGCTGCCACCAGCGGCGCCCCCACGATTAGCCCGACCGCGCCCACCGCATTGCGTCCTTGCTCAGCCTGCGCCTGGTTGGTCGGATTGTTGGGATTCCAGTTCGCACCGTAGACCAGGCAAGTCGTACTGGCGCACGGGAAATACTGCGGATTGTCGGAGCTATTGGTTGGTCCATAGGTCATCCCCGTCGTATCGAAGACGTAAGGTGACCTTGCTCCGCCCGTGCCCTGGACAATGAAATTCATCAGTTCCCGGGTGGGGGCGCCGGGCGGGGTTTCCTGGAGGGCATACCCGTTTGCGACAACCCTCAGGCCCGGGTCATAGACCATGTCCCCGGCCACCGTCCGGGTCGGCGACTGCGAACTGTAGGCTTGCCCGGTCGCTGAATCATAGGACTGCCAACTGCCCGAGGGAGTGGCCACGTTGCCGGACGCGTCACGCACACCGGACCATCGAAGGGCTTGCGCGATTTCCTCCGCGCTGTACTTGCCGCCGGACTGGGCTGCAAGCATATGTGCGTTCACCGTATCGCTGGGATGCAAGATGCGGTTGTTTGCATCGGTGTTGTAGGCGCTCGCAGCGCCCGCGGCTCCTCCAGCAAGCGCGCCGATCACGGAAGCGAACCCGGCGCCCAGCGTGCTTGCCGCTCCTCTGGCAGCCGATGGACTCAGTCCCGCGCCTATCAGGCTATCCAGCATGCTGTTTTGCAGGTCGTTGAGCGATTGCGCTCCGGCAGCAACGGCGCCCGCGCCTGCAGCACCGCCCGCGCCACCCGCCAACCCACCAACGACAAGATGGGCTGCAACGCGGTAGACACCGCTTTCACCCCACTTTGTCGCCTCCGCCACCATCGCATCGCGCTCGGGCGAGGGCCCCATGGCATTGGCTTGACGCATCAGCGTTCGATACTGCTCCTCGGCGTAGTCTCCAACGGCGCGCGAAGCCTGCGATCCGAACTGCGACGTGATCAGAACCTGCGCCTGAATGTCGCGCATAGCGCGCTGACGATTGGTCATCTGCAGCGCGTTGGTGCCGTCCACGCCGGTCCGAATCGCCGTATTGCCCGCAATGCCCGAGATGCCGCTGCGGGTCGTGCTGGACCGGTCGACGTCGCTGTCGCCGATGCCGGCGCCCCCGCCGCCTGACGTGCTGATGTTGAAGCTATAGCCGCTGCCCTTGAAAGTATCCCGGTTCACGAGATCGGTCATCGTCAGGCTGGCGGTGTTGAAACTGTTCTTCCCTTCGTCCACGGCCGCATCCTTGCTGCTGATGGCGGCGCCGATGAGCGTCGTATTGCCCCGAACGCTGACACCAAAGCCCCCGTCGCCCGCAAAGAAACCGCTTTGTTGGGTCGCGCTGGCAAAGTCGCCATCGCCGCGCATGTTGTTTGCACTCACGCTGACGCTGCCTCCGTAGCACGCGTAGATGCAGAAGCTCCCGCTGAAGCCACCGCCGCTGTTTTCGCTATGGTAGGTGCTGGTGTCCTGCAGGGTCTCGATGCGCAGATTGCCACCTACATTCGCTTCGACGCGCTTGCCCGAGACAATGGCCCCTCGCACAGTGGTATCCCCACCGCTCTGGATGCTCACCTGCTGCCCAGCCTTGACGGTGGTGTTCGTCCACGCGCCGTCGGTTCCGCTGTCGCGTCCGCTCTGGCTGGCCGCCGCGACTTCGAGCGTGATGCCATTGGTCTCGCCGAAGGCCACGCCTACACCGATGCTCGCGTTGCTGCTGCGGCTGGTAGAGCTCTCCTTCTTGGTATTTGCGGCCGCTTCCAACGTGACGTTGTTGTCCGCCGCGAGGCTGACGTTCTTCCCGGCGTCGATCTGGCTGCCTCGCACGAGAATGTTGGAGTCTCGCCCACCACCGGTGGCGACGATGGAGACGTTGCCGCCGGCCTGCACGCGTGAGCGCGCCGATGTGTCGCTGCTCTCTTTGCGTGAGGATTCGCTTGAGCTGCTGCCGATGGTCAGCGTTGCACCCATCTTGACTGCTCCAGTGCCGTCCGGGCTTTGGGTCGCGGCCTGCTGTGCAATGTCTTGGTAGGCCGAAAAACCGCTCAGTCCGATGCTTGCTGCGCCCAGAGCCTTCATGCGGTCGTCCTTGGTATTGCCCATGGCTTCTGCCGTGTCCTCCATGCCCCGCAGCATGTCAATCAGCGGCGCCTTGAAGCCCAGCGTGATCCCGCTTTGTGAGAAGCTGTGCGTACTCTCGCTGCGGCTGCTTTCGCGCGCTTCCACGATCTGCACATCGCGCGCCTGTATGTCGATGTTGCCATCGGGGGCCGTCACATCGCTGCCCACCTGGCTGTAGCGGTTGCCGGCGGTGATGGTGACATTGCCCGAGATGGCGCCCACGGTGCTGCCCACGGCGGTGCTTTCGTCGTGCTTGCTGGTGCTTCGCATGTCCTGGCGACCCCAGGTCCAGCCTGATCCTCCATCGAAGATGCCGCTATTGGACTCCTCGCGGACGTACTGGCTGTCCCGGGACTGCGTCGCCGCCTCGATGGTGATGTTGTTGCCGGCCTGTAGTTCGGTTCCCTTGTCACTCACCACATTCGAGCCGCGAATGCGGATGTCGTTGCCGGCATCCAGCACCACGGTCTTGCCGCCCAAGCTGCTGCCGATGACGTCGGTCGAACCGAAGGTGCCCTGATCCTTGCGGCTTTCGCTTCCTCCGAAACCATGGTCACTTGTTTGAAGACCCGCGTTCAGTGCCGTACCGGATCGGCCCTCGACAATATTGATGTCGCGCTTAGCGATCACCTCCAACGCTCCATCCGTGCTGTCGATGGTGGCGGCACGTGCGTTGACATCCCGCTGGGCTCGCAACCGGATGTCGCCGCTGGCCTCGACGCGGGTGCCGACTTCCTGCGTGCTGGCCTCGGCGCGGTAGTTGCCCACATCCCGAACGGTGGCGTCCTGCCTGGCGGTCGTGACGGTGCCCAGGTTGATGTCGCGGCCCGCGCCGATCTCGGTCGTGCCTTCCTTGCCGCTGTTGGCGACGAGGGCACCGATCAGGTTGACGTCACGCCCAGCCGAAGCCACCAGCACGCCCTTGGAGCCGGTCACGTAGAGGCCGGCCACCCGGTCGACGATGGTGGCGCCGCGCAGGCTCACGGCCCCGGGGGTGAGGTCCAGGGCCAGCCCACTGCTGCTGGTCGTGGTGCGCACGTTGATGTCGCGCCCGGCCTCGATCTTGAGCTGGCTGGCCGCGTCGATCGTTCCGCCGATGTTGTTCAGATCGGTCCGGGCCTTGAGGTCGAGGCTGCTGCCGGAGATGCGGCCGTTCAGGTTCTGAATGTTCTCCGCGGTGATGCTGACGGTCCTGCGCCCGGCGACTGTGCCGCTGTTCACCAGGTCGCCATCGAGCTTAAGGTTGACCTCCTTGCCGGCCAGCAAGGCGCCCGAGCCGTCGACGTCGCCGTTTTTTACGCGCGCATAGACCTGCGGCACGAGCACGCGTTGAGTGCTGCCGTCCGGCAGCGTGACGGTCTGCTCCACCAACCAGACGATGTCGCTGGTCAATTGCGCCATCTGTGCTGGCGTGAGCGCGATCCCCGGGCGCAGTGCGTATTGGCGCGCAAAAGTGAGGCCCGCATCCATCAGCGCCGCGTACTGCTTGTCGTCGCTGTCGTAGCCGTCCAGGTAGCGGTAGCCCGTCAGTTGCGCCACCTGCTCGCGGATCAGGCGCTGCTCGTAGAAGCCGTCGCCCAAGCGCTTGAGCGTGTTGTTCGGGTCCTGCCCCAGGTTGTTCAGCAGGTAATCGCTGCTGAGCCAGTTGCGCTGGTTCGCAAAGCGCGGATCGGTCTCGATCAGGTAGTGGCTCGAAGCCTCCGCATGCGTGCGGAACAGGCTGGCCGAGGGGACGGTCAGGCTCGGCAAGGTGGCGCGCACGACCTGTGTGGAACCCGAACTCGCGGCCAGATGCACCTCGAAGATCGGATGGACGATGGGGCCCGTCGCGCCGCCGGAGACCGTACCTGACGCGTTCACCGGCGTGCCGGTCTCGCCGGCCACGCCCGTGGGCCCGCTGGCATTAACGTCACTCGGACCGGTGACGCCCTGGTTGGTGTGGCCCGGGGTCAGGGTGCCAGTGGATCCGCCGCTGCCCGCCACCGAGACTTTGCCCTCCTGCCGTGCCGCCGCCAGGGTCACGGTGATGGGCACGCTGGTGTTGTAGGGAGATATCTGCTCGCCGTTACCCAGACCCGCCTGGAACAGCTGCACTCCGGTGCGCGTCTGCGCCCCGGAGACCTCGACGTTCTTGTTCGTGATCGTCCCGGCGGTGACGGTCAACGCCCCCCCGGCCAGGATTTGGCTCATGTCGTTGGTGCCGCTGCCCACGGCGATGTTCATCTTGCCGCCGGCGATGATGCGGGCGGGCGACGACGTCTGCAGCACCGGGGTGGTGGTCGATTCGGTATAGGCCCAGGCGTAGTAGGAGCGCGCATAGTTGGCGTAGACGTCCCGGATGAAGGCCTCGGTCGAGGCGTCGAGGCGCTTGTGAGCCTCAAGGTAAGCCGCCAGTTGGGCGTCGTTTGTCGGCAAGTCGGTCGCCGGGGGCGTCACGCCGAAGGCAGCCCAGATCGGATCGGTGCGGGAGTACCAGGCACCAGGCTCCGTGAAATCCTCGCTGAAGTCGATGTTGATCTGGCGCGTGCCATGCAGATCGCTGCTGTTGCGCGGCGGATTCGCGTAGTAAGTGCCGTAGCGGGACAGCGGATAGCTGGCCGAGGGCACCAGGATCCCCGAGAACTGACCGGAGACGGGTCCCGCGGCGTAGCTAACGAAGCTGGGCCACAGATACCCCATCAGGTGCTCGAAGTCGACCGAGGGCCCCTGAACCGTCACGAAGACCAGTTGGCTCGGGTCATAGCGCGTCGAACTGCCAGGCAGCGCATATTCGGTGTGCTGCTTGCCATCGGAGGTGGTCTGGGTTGTCCAGGTCACGCCGCCGTTCGTGTTGTTCAGGACATTCGCCTTGATGTCCATGTCCTGCACGGCCTCGATGGTCGCAGCGTGGTTGTTCAATACGCTGGCGGCCCCGCTGGCCTTGCCGTCGACCAACTTGCCGCCGACGTAGAGATTTCCGGCACTGAGGATCAGAGCGCCGTCGCGGTTGTTGATAGTCCCAGCGCCGATGTCGAGGTGCTCGCGCGCGGCGATGGTGCCGGCCGATGCGACGCCATTGACCGTTTCGGCGCCGTTGTTCAGCGTGCCGGCACCGATCGCGACCCAGTCGCCATAGATGCGGCCGGTGCCCAGGTTGTCCAGTGTGGTGGCGTTGATGCGGGTGGTGCCGCCGTCGATCACGCCGCGATTGGTCAGCGTGCCGCTGGCATTCAGCGTGGTGGTTTTGCCTTGGATGTCGCCCGTGGCTTTGTTGTTGATGTCCCTCGCGGAGAGCGTCAGATCGTTGCCCGCGGCCAGCTTGCCGCTGTTGGTGATGTCACCCGTCGTCGAAATCGTCAGGTTGCGGTTCGCGACGGTCTCGCTGCCTACGGCGAAGGCGATGTCCCGGGTGACCATCAGCGTCATGTCCTGGAGCGACAGCAGCTTGCCGTCCCAGCTGACCGAGCCTGCATCGAGGACAACGTTCTCTCCGCCGACCAGGGTGCCGCCGGTGTTGAGCACCGACAGGGTCTTGGCCACAGCGGGGTCCTTGACGGTGAGCACCTTGCCGGCGGACACGAGGCCGGCGCTGTTGTCGATGGTCCCGTTGCTACTCAGCGTGGTGTTCTGGTCGGCGCGGATCGCGCCGGATTTGTTGAGGATGGACTGCGCGGCGATGTCGACGTTCTGGCCCTCGATGCCTTGTTCGGCCTCCCGGGTGTCGCTGTTGACGAGGCTCGCGGCACTGAGCGTCGTAGTGGCCGCTGAGCGGATCAGGCCCTTGGTATTGGTCAACGTTCCCGCGTTGACGCCGAGGTTGCCCACCGCCAGTGTCTCGCCGCCGGTGTTGTCGTAGGCAGCGCCATGGGTGTCGAGCGTGACGGTGGACTGCCCGAGCACCTGGCCGCCGCCCGTGTTCGTGAAGGCTCGGGTGCTGGCGTCCAGCGCGTTCTTCGCACCGATGAAGCCGGCCTTGTTGTCCAGCTCGCCCACATTCTTGAGCGTGAGCGTGTCGGCGCTGGTGATGCCGCCCTGCTTGGTGGTGTAGCTGGCCGCGTTGGTGTTGGTGAGCTTCTTGCCATCAGTGTCGATGGTCATCGCGCCGCCGGACTGGATGAGGCCGGCGTCGTTGTTCAGGGCGCCGGACTTCACATCCACGGTGCTGTTGGCCGCCAGCGTGCCGCCTTGGTTGTTGTCCAAGGCATTCTTTTGGGTGTCCACGCTCAGGCTGCCGCCGAAGACCTTACCGCCCGTGTTGACCAGGCCTGCGTTGACCAGCACGACCTTTGCACCGGCTTGCAACGTGCCCTGGGCATTAGTCGTCGTGCCGGTGGTAGTAACGCTCAGGTGGCCCTTCACCGCAGCGACGGTGCCCAGGCTGTTGTCCAGTGTCCCGGCCTTGAGCGTGGTGTTGCCGTTGGCGGCCAAAGTGCCGCCATCGTTGGTGGCGGCATCGCGGACATCGACCGTCAAATCGCCACTGGCAGTCAGGTTGCCTAGCTTGTCGTTGTTCAGGCCAAGGGCCTTGACGGTGGCGCTGCCGCCCGCGCCGATCACACCCTTGCTGCTGTTGTCCAGTTGGCCTTTGACATCGATGTCGAGGTTGGAAGTTTCCGCGGCGCGGACCGTGCCGCCCTGGTTGAGCAAGCTGCCCGCCGCGATATTCGTGTTGCCATTGCTGGCGAGGGTGCCAGCGGTGTTGTCGATGGCGCCCACGACCGTGATGCGCGTGGCATCGGCACCGGTTTGAACGATCTGACCGCCCCGGTTGCCGAGGGCGCCGGCATCGAGGGTGATGCGGTCGGCACTGACCCTGGCCTTTGCGCCGTCCTGGCCGAAGGCGCCCGACATGGCGACGGTCAGCGTCTTGTTGGTGGTGACCTGGCCGTCGATGGCGTTGTAGCTGCCGCCCGCGATTCCCAGCGTGCCGGCACCTGCATGCTCGATCCTGCCGCCCGTGTTGGTGATGACCGCGCCACGCAGGCTCAGGTCCTGGCCGTTGCTGGCGATGCGACCGCCGTCGTTGTTCAGCGTGCCGCTGGTGGCGATGGTGGAAGCGCCGGTGCCGGTCTGCACGATCTCGCCGCCGTTGGTGTTGGCGATGTTCGAGGCGTTCAGGTCCAGCAGACCGGCGTTGAGCGTGCCCGCATCGTTGACCAGGGTCTGGTCGCTTTGGCCGTCGGCGGTCACACTCAAAGTGCCGGGGGTGATGACCTTGGCTTTGCTGCCGGTGACCACATTGCCTTGGGTCGCAGTGATCGCGATGTTGGCTGCGTTGGTCTCGCTGGCCGACAGATCGACGCTCGCGCCTTGCAGCGCGACATTGCCGGCAGCGATGTTGTAGCCGCTGGCGACGAGCGTACCGGAGGTCGTTACGCGCAGATTGCCCGCGGCACCCAGCTTGCCGTCGTTCTGCACACCGGCACCGAGCACACCGGCGCTGCTGCTTTGCAGGCTTGCAGCCGTTATCGTGGTGTTGCGGCCTGCCGTGACGCTGCCGTCGTTTGTCATCGCACCGCCGACCGCTACGCCGAGGTCGTCCGCACCGCGCAAGCTGCCGCCGTTGGTGAGTTCGCCCGCCTGAACATTCAAGTCCGTGGCCGCGCCGATGGCGCCGCCGCTGCCGTTGACCAGTTGATTGGTCACCATGAGCTGTGCGCCGGCCTGTGCGGACTGGATGCTGCCCTTGGTGTTGTCCAGCGAGCCCCCATTGAGCGTCAGGCCCTGGTTGGAGACCAGAGTGCCACTGGTGTTGTTCGTCGCACCTGCCACCTTCGCGGTCAGCGCGCCCATCGCGGAAATCGTTCCGCGCGTGTTGTCGGCCTTGCCACCGACCGCGAGGCTGGCATCGCCCGCGCTCGAGAGCGTGCCGTCTGTGTTGACCAGGTCACCGCTGCTTGCGATGTTCAATGTGCCCGCGTTGAGCTTGCCGCCCGTGTTGTCGAAACTGCCGACATTGGCGCTGAAGCCATTGGAGATATTCAGCGTGCCACCACGGTTGTCGAAGGTGGGCTGGTTGACCGTGATGCTGGCGAGACTCAGGGTCCCGCCGTTGTTGCTGATGTTCGCGCTCTGCAGCGTGATCGGGCCGCCCGCGTAGATGCGGCCCCCGTCGTTGAGGATCGTGCCCGCTGCAGTGAGGGTGCCCGGGGAGGGGGGGACATACGGTGCAGGTGTGATGGTGCCGCCGGAACCGGTGCCGCTTCCTGCCGCAGGTGTGCCCGGTGTGGCGATGCCGCCGCCGGTGCCCGTACCGCTCGTGCCGCCGCCGGGCTGCGATGGTGTTTCCGGCACCGGCTCCAACCCGATCACGCCACCACCCGTGTTGCTCAAGGCCGGTGCGGAAATGGCGAGTGCCGCGCTGCTGGTCTGGCGGATCGTGCCGCCGTTGCGGTTGTCGATGTTGCCTGCCGTGCTCGCCAGTTCGACGCGTGCCCCTTCGAGCGTGCCGCCCGCACCGTTGAAAGAATTGCCCAGCGTTTCTTGCGTCGCAATCTTCAGGTTGCCGCCGGTGCTGATGCGGCCGCTGTTCGCAAGGTTCGACGCCGCGAGGTTCGCGTCGGCCATGGCCTGGATCGTTCCGATGTTCTCGAGACGACCCGCGCTGGTCACCACGAGTTGTCCGGCACCCGCAAGTGCAGGCGTGCCAGGCGCGGCCTGGATCGTGCCGGCGTTGCGCACGCCAAGGCCGGCCTCCGTACCGACGAGCACGATCTTGCCCGCGTACATGCCACCGAGTGCGGCCACGTCCAGGGCGAAGGTGGGCGCGGCGCCAGTGCCTGCCGTCGGGCTGATCTGGCTGTGATCCGCCGAGACCTGGTTGGCCCCGGTAACCACCTTCAGCTCGCTCGCCCAGATCCCCGCATTGGCTTCCACGGCCCGCGCGAGGATCGCCGCATAGTCGGTCTTGCTCGCATCGAGCCCCGCACCGTTGATGGTGACGGTGCCGCCGCGCACGAGGAAACTGTCCAGGCCGCCAAAGGCATTGAGCTGCGGCGTGCCCGTGGTCAGCGTGGCACGGCTCGCGTTGATGAAGCCCGCGCCGTCCACGTTGATGCCGGCCGGGTTTGCGATGATGATTTCCGCGCGCTGCCCCGCAACTTCCATGTAGCCGCGAAGCTGGCTCACGTTGCCGCCGTTGACTTCGTTCAAGATGATGCGCGCCGGCCCGGTCGCCAGGAACGGGTTGCCTTGCACGATGCCACCGAGTTGCGTCTGCACATTGGTGCGGCTGTTGTTGAAAATCGCGCCGTTGGGTCCGACGTTGAGCTGGTTGTAGATGTTCCGTGAGACGCCCGCCGCGGACGGGCTCTGGATATTGATCAGCGGCACGCCATTGGGGGCAACAAGCACGGTCGGACGCAAGTTGCCGGGGACGTTGGGAGCGCCAACGATCTGGGCCTGCCCCGGCAATGCAGCCAACAGGCCAAAGAGCGCCACCACAGCAGCTGACGCTGCACCGCTGGAGCCACCCGTCGCCTTGGATTTCCCTTTACCGGTGCTGGTGGCCGTCTCTTGAACCACCATCCGCATGCCTCTCGCGGCATTGAAAACGATGCGGTGCAAATGGCGGTTCATGTTTTGACGCTCCCTGAGGTTTGGCTGCTCGCGCCGGTCTTTGTGACAAGATGCTTCAGCGAGGCGCGCGATTATGCGGGGCGACCGATTGAGGCGCGCGGCATTTCTTCACGGATTCCGACAGCGCGTAGAGCCTCTTTCTCGGGTGTAAGTCGTACGAATTACATTGATCCAGGCCAAGTGGATTCCCGTACGACAGATCAGCTCAACAACGACCACAAGCGCACGCCGCGCTTCTAGACTGAAATGAGCCCCTCTGTTCGCCATGTGACGGCGGGGCGCCGCGCAGCACCTTGCGCGTGCTGACGCGAGAGACGCTCCCCGCCTTCAACCCTTCTTTTTATCTCGCATCCCGCGAGCCACAGTGCATGATTCAGGCATGAGATTCCATGCTCTCGCACTGCCTGTTTTTTCAGCGCCACCGACGGCACCGCCTTCGGTTGGCTGACGGGCGCAGCCTGCCAGAGCTGTCTGATTCGTCCGCCCCACATCCAGCGCTGCGCGCACCGCGCGCGCCATGCATTCACAGGAGGACGTTTTTTTTCATGCGCCGAACCTCACCATGATGCGGCCTGACACGCCGCGTGGGCCGCTCTTGCCCTCTTCCGCAGCAACCTCGCGCTGGTACTTCGTGCGCCTCGTGTGCAGCTCGTTGAGGGGGATGTACTTCAGGCGGCGGCCGTTGATTTCGTATTCGGCTGTTGCACTGGTGGCCCGGCCTTCGAGCACCGCCTCGATGGCTTCAAGGGCGCGCCGCGCGTGGGAGCGGACATCGCCTGCGGCACCAAACGATGGCGCGACGGTCAGGCGCCCGGTGGCGACCGTGTAGACCTCTTCCGCATTGGTGACCCGCGCCCGCCAGTCGTAGGAGCCAAGCGCATCGCCCTGCGTGGTCTGCGCGGAGACAACCACGCGAAACGCCTTGCTGTCAGCGGTCGCGTGGATCTCGTAGCGATGCATCGCGTTGAGCAGTTCGTAGCTCAACGCCCAACCGGCCGAGGCCGGATAGTCCGCAAGCGTGCGCGTCCATTTGACGGTGTCGCCGGGAATGATAGAGATGGGTTCGGTATTGGAAGTGTCGATAGCCACGGCCAAGCCTTTGGTCAGTGTTGACCGGACTATCGAAAGGGGATGCTGACATCGACAAGGCGAAGGATGTCACCTCACATGAGACGGCTGCTCAAACAGCTACAGTCGGCCGGAAGCCGACGCTCTCCGTTGCCTTCAGATGCCCAATGCGTCCAATGAATTCGCGCCTCGAGAAAATTGCCCCGGAAACATGGCCACCACGACAGATGTCCCAGATGAAGATGTGCCGCGACCGCCGTTAGAAACAGCCTTCGATTTCACGCTTCATCCCCTGCGCCCGCTTCCCCGCTTTGGGCAGAGACAGGTAGTGGAGTTGTCGACCGCGGTGTCATTCGATCCAAACACCATCGTCATGGCGGCTACCGGGCACGGCCTGAATCACGCCCTCCAGCGCATGGACTACGAGAGCTATCTGGCGGCACAGGCATGGGTGCGCTCGCTGACGCGCGGCACGACCATGCAGCGGGGAACCCGCGAATCGCTCGCAAAGCTTCTTCCACCACCCGAAGACCTCAACCGTCTGCCCACAGACGAAGAGATGGTGACGCTTCCAAATTCCATGACGGGATACTGGCGGATACTGTTTCGAACCATGCGCAGAGGCAGTGGGCCAACGTGGCGCGGGCTACTGGTTCGCCTGGCCTGGCGAGACCGGCAGCTCCACGTGGCGAAGCGGCTGGGCGGCAAGGAGCAATCAGCGCTGCGCGCAGAACTGTTCAACTCCGGCATTCGCTACTGGGCCTCGTCCGGCCTCTTCGGCGGCTCATTTCGTCCGGTACTGGTTCTCGACGCGACTTTGCAGCACTTGGCTTGGGCGGACGCACACCTCGGCCGCTCCCAGGATGCCGAGCTGCGCTCGGACCTCATCGTTGGCCTCGTCCGCCCGGGCAAAGTCCCAATGCGACATTGGTTCGACCGCATCCTCAGGCTCACGGGAGCAAAAAACTTGGCGGGCTTGTGTGACTTGCTTGCCGAACGAGCCGACAAAAGCAGTCAACGCGCCTTTACCCATCTGGAGCTCAAGCAGTGGGCAACCAGCCAGAAGCTCATTCCAGCAGGTGCGGCGCAACAAATGCTCGCCGCCTGCGCACCCGAGGTCGATTTTGAACGCGCACGCACGCAGCTATGGACAGCAAGATTGCTGACATTTTTCGTCAGCTTTGTGCAGGGTTTCTCGATTGAGCCCGTCACGCAAACTGTCGCGCAAGAGGCCATCCATAAAAGGCTTGCCCTCTTGCGCGACGAGTGCCTTGCGGCCGATGCAACGAGGTCGGCTTAGTCCTTAGCTTCGGCTTGATCGACCTGGTCGCCTTGGTAGCGCTCGTTATTCGGGTTCAGTTGGTTCGAGCGGTTGTCGTTGGCATCGTCATATGCGTCGTTGTTGGGGTTCATCGAGTCAGAGCGGTCATCGTTCGGGGTGCGTCCCATGTGTATCTCCAATGCTGGTTTTTCCCGGGGCATCACATCAGCAGTCAAGCCCGGTTGCCGCGAAATGCGACGTGAGAAGTTTCCAGCGAGACACCGCTCCACGAGGTTCCTTTTTTTGAATAAAGCCACCGAACGGCCATCGGAAACTCCCGGCAGACACAGGTCAACCGTACACCGGCGTTGGGGACGCGCTCGCCAGCCGTAGGGAGACGGGCACATAGCTCGTAGTGGTCTGGGCGGAGACAGTGACGCGAAATGCTTTTCCGTCAGCGGTCGCTTCTGCAAAATGCAGAAGGTGACGCGTGGCATTCTGTCCAGAATATTCGCCGCAACGGGTGGCCTTCAGGCAACAAGTTGGCAGTGCTGACGGCATCTCCCGCCCTTGCCTTATCGGTCACCTACTATTGGCCGACCTGTCCTCTATCTAAGGAAGGACAGACGCCTATTTGTTTGCTGTACACCCGATCACTTCTCAGGCGCTTTAATGATTCGATGCACAATCGATCGGCGCGCTTTGTCATAGGGGCAGGCCGCGAACAGCTATTGAATCGCCCCGGCTTTCATGGAGGCCGATTGGTTTAAGTCAAGCCGCCATCTTGGCGGTCTGACTGGCGAGTTGCCGGTAATAGTTTGCCTCAGCTTCTGCAGGCGGGATGTAGCCGATGGGTTCGAGCAGGCGATGGTGGTTGAACCAGGCCACCCACTCGAGCGTCGCGAACTCCACCGCCTCCTTGGTCTTCCACGGTGCTCGGCGATGGATCAACTCGGCCTTATAGAGGCCGTTGATCGTCTCGGCCAGGGCGTTGTCATAGGAGTCGCCTTTGCTTCCCACTGATGGCTCGATGCCAGCCTCTGCAAGCCGTTCGGTGTATCGGATGCTGACGTATTGCGACCCGCGATCGGAGTGACAAATCAAGCTGCCGTCGCGTTCGGGTTGACGGTCGTACAGCGCTTGCTCCAAAGCATCGAGCACGAAGTCCGTGCGCATCGAGTTGCTGACCCGCCAGCCCACGATGCGTCGGGCGAACACATCGATCACGAAGGCGACGTACAGCCAGCCCTGCCATGTCGACACGTACGTGAAATCCGAGACCCATAGCTGGTTCGGGCGCTGTGCTCGGAACTGCCGGTTGACACGATCCAGCGGGCATGGTGCTCTGGCATCGCTGATCGTGGTCTTCACCACCTTGCCGCGCATTACGCCTCTCAGCCCCAGGCGCCGCATCAGACGCTCGACTGTGCAGCGGGCCACAGCCGTGCCTTCGCGTGCCAGTTGCCTCCAGACCTTGTCGGCGCCATAGACCTGCATGTTGGCCTGCCAGACGCGCTGTATCGCCGGCATGAGGACATCGTCGCGGTGTGCTCTGGCGCAGCGCTTGTGCGGCTCACGCAGCAGCGCCGCGTGCCGCCGGTAGCCCGACGGGGCGACCTGCAAGACCTTGCAGATCGGCTCGACCCCGAAGGTGCCGCGATGCTTGTCGATGAAATCCCTCAGGACTTCAGCCGGCGGTCGAGCTCCGCCTGGGCGAAAAACGCGCTCGCCAGCTTCAGGATCTCGTTGGCTCGGCGCAGCTCCTTGACCTCGCGTTCGAGCTCCTTCATCCGCTGGGCCTCGCTGGTCGTCACGCCTTCTCGAACGCCGTTGTCGACCTCGTCGCGCTTGACCCATTCGTTCAGCGTCTGCGGCACACAGCCGATCTTCGGTGCGATCGACTCGACTGCCGCCCACAGCGACGGGTACTCCCCGCGGTGCTCCTGCACCATCCTCACCGCGCGCTCACGCACCTCGGGTGAAAACTTGTTCGACTTCTTCATGGCTCAATCCTCTCAGAGTGTTGAGCCTCCACAAAAGCCGGGGCGATTCACAGCGCCGGCTGAGATGTGGGGGGAGAATCAGAAATCAGGTCATCATGATTGATGAGATTGACCTGCCCTTGAGAGCTCTCTAGACAGAGTCAATTGCAAATCAATAACATTAATAACCTAAATCCCTGACCCTGAGTCTCTCGGCATCAAGGAAATGCCGATGTCGGCGCCAACGGCAAAAGAAGCAATTCCGTGCGAGTGACGAGGTACAGAGTAATGCGCCCAGTCGAGCCAAAGGCTTGACTGGGCCCCCAATAGATGGAAGCAGGAGCTTTCGTCCTAGGGCGTCCAATGAACGACTAATCACCTAGGTTGAGCCAGATTCACTGAACTTGTAATTCAGTTCACCTAACTTGTGCCCCTTACTTCCGCTCGCAGGTCGTCTCTGTTCGGTCCTCTTGCGAATACTTAATGATTCAAGCTCAAGGGACGGGCAGCCATGGTCGCCTCGACGAAAGCATCGATTTCGTGCGATACCCAGTAGACACGGCGACCGATCCGGATGGGCTGGGGCATCAGCGGCTGGAAGTAGCGGCTTTTCGAGTTGATCATTTCGTAGATGCTCGCCCGGCTACGGGAGATTTTCTTGGACAGCTGCTTGATCGACAGCAGAAAGATCAGAGGCTTCTGTTCCTGAGCGTGAGCGAAGCTGACCCCGTGGGTCGAAGAACTGTCGGCTTTGCTTGAAACTGAGGGAGATTGATCACACAAGGCTTGGCCATCCAAGCAGGATTCTTTATTTAACATTGGATTTTGAGAACGAGCTTTTGAACCGGAATCTGAAAACTCCGGGCCTACCAAGCATCAATGAGCAGCGCCACAATTCATGCCGCGGCGAAATTCGTGCCGCGCCACAATTCATGCCTCATCTAGGCCGTTCTCTCTCAACCATCTAAGTTGAGCGATCCTATTAGTCAGATGGCCTGACCAATGATCCTTTTTTGATGTCCAACGCCGCTGGTAGAGCGCCGCATCCCGTGCGAAGGGGACTCGATCGAAGATCAGTATCATCCTCGATGACTTCCCCATTTCCATGGACCGGATTGCCGGATCCATCGAGATTGGAATTATACCTGGGACGTCCGATTTTTCAATCGGTCTTGAATGGAGATGCGTCCGTCGAGTACTGACGGCCTCCTGCAAACGAAAACAATCGCCACATTGCTCCTGGCGGATGAGGCTCATCGGGGAGGCGGCATAAATGCGGCCTCAGCCGCCCGATGGATAACACGAAGCACAGCGAACGCAGCGTCGACCGCGATACATTTTGAGCGCCCGACTCTGCCTCGCTGACGCTGCGTATACAGTTGGGTCCTTTGGCAGCGTTCTCCGCGCCACCCGGAGAACCCTCGGCTCGCAACGTTCACGCGATCGCCTCGCAAGTCGTGAATAAGTATGCCCGATGGGGCCGTAGGCCGACATCAAGAGGTTGACACGCAGGGTGTTTTGTCCGGAAAGACCATGTTTGTACTCTCCGCGACAGTTGCCTGAACGGAGATCTTGATCTACCGCCCATCGTCGTTCGTTGGCTGATCGGTGCCTTCCGAATCGTTCGACGGCTCATGCTGCTTGCTATGCGCTCGACGTGTGGCAAGCCAGCGCGGAGCTGTGGAAGCTGGAATTTTTCCCGACGCCGAGATCCCGGCGACCGCTTCCGCAAATAGCAGGGCGTTGGTTTCGCTTCCTTGCTGGTCAGCCTTTACTTGAATGAGGTTTGTTGGCGCATCACTCAATGGCGCGCCCGCCGCAGCGGCCAACCTTGCAGCCTCGGCCCTCATCCAACGCGGCTCGATAGGTCTGCCAGCCGCCTGGGTAGCTTCGCGGTGGGCTCGAACCTCAGTCAGCTGTGCAATCATCTCTTTGCCGTCCTGCGGCTTTTTTGCCCCGGCAAGGGGTGGCATCCCCTTCCGAGGGCCATCTGGCAAAAAGGGAAGACCGCTGCTTTGGGACGTTAACTCACGCGATCCGTCTAGTGATTCAGGTGCTGTATTGGCTTGACCCATGACGGCAGCAAGTTTGCCCAGGTCTGCTTTAGCATCCTGAACGTGCGGTTGACGCTGTTCGATCGATCGATTTGCTGCTCTCAAGCCATCAAGGTAGTCCGCCCACCGCTGCATCATGAGAGTGCGCTGTTTGAGGTACTGCGTGCGGTTGTACGCACGTCCATTGGCGTCCTTAACGGCATGCGCCAGTTGGGCCTCGATCACGAGGGGATCGACCTCCAAGACTTCGGCCAGCAGCGTTCGGGCAGTAGCCCGGAATCCGTGCACGGTTTGCACGGTGGGTCCGTAACCGAGCGTCAGGAGCGCGGCACGCAGAGTGTTATCCGAGATGGGGCGATCATGGCTACGCTCGCCCGGGAAGACCAGCGTGCTATGGCCCGTGAAGGGATGCAGTTTGCGCAGCAACTCCACGGCTTGTGTCGGGAGCGGGACGAGGTGGGGATCGCCGTTTTCCTTGCCCTCGATGCGCCGCTTCATCCGTGCCGCAGGCACCGTCCATAGTGCGTTGTCCAGATCGATTTCCGCCCAGGCTGCACCCCGCAGTTCGTTGGGGCGCTGGAAGAGCATGGGGGCCAACTGCAAGGCGGTACGCACGATGTGACCACCTTGGTACGCCCGCATGACGCGGATCAGTTCGCCGAGCTTGGCAGGCTCTGTGATCGCTGCAAAGTGCCGCTTCTTGTGGGGCGTCAGCGCGCCCTTGAGGTCAGCGGTGATGTCACGCGGCGCTCGCGCAGTAGCCACAGCGTAGCGCCATACCGCACGCGACGTCATAAGCACCCGGCCGGCCACATCGAGGGCTCCACGCTCCTCAACGCGACGCAGCGCGGCCAACAACTCGATGGGTTCGATCTCGCTGATGCGACGACCGGCGAAGTGCGGAAACAGATCTTTTTCCAGATTGCGCTTCTCGCGGATGGCGTAGTGGCTGCTCCAGCGCGTATGGTGCTTCTCGTACCACTCAAGCGCCGTCTCCCGGAAGGTGTCGCCGTTGTTCACGGCGGCCTTGAGCTTGACGACCTGCCGAGCTTGTATCGGATTGATGCCTGACGCTTTCTGCGCCTTGGCAGCATCGCGAGCCTTGCGGGCTGCGGCAAGCGTCACGCCGGGGTAAGTTCCAAGCGCAAACTTCTTCTCGACGCCCTCGATCCTGAACTTCCAGAACCAACGGCGAGAGCCTGATGCAGAAACTTCCAGGTAGAGGCCGCCTGAATCGGCGTACCGAGCCTGTTTTCGCCCAGATGGGCAGGTGGCATTGCGACACGCGGCATCGGTCAATGGCATAGGCTACGTCGAGGAGAGTTGGGGGTACAAACCTGCCGCCGCGGGGGTTCGGGGGGTTTGAACCCCCACTTGTACCCCCGATTGGTGCTGGCAGTACCTCGGACGATGTGAGTCCGGCTCTCCAATGACAAAGGGCGTCCGGTGGATGAAACCGGACGCCCTTGGACGTTTTGTTGGTCGGTGTGAAAGGATTCGAACCTTCGACCCCTTGCACCCCATGCAAGTGCGCTACCAGGCTGCGCCACACACCGAAGCCTGCAATTATAGCCGGCTGAAATCAGCGTCCGACGGTCAGGAGCTCACGAATTTCAAAAAGCTCGCGACGAAGGTGCAACAACTGCGACAGGTCGACGGTGCGCGGCGCGGTCTGGTCGGGGCTGTCCTGCACCACGGCGGCGTCGAATTCTTCCTGGTCGATCTCGATCGCTTCCATGCCTTCGAGCGGCACCTCACCGGCCTTGCGGCGATCGCGTTCGCCTTGCACAAGCTCTTGCAGCTTGTTGCGTGCGCCGCTGATCGTGAAGCCCTGGTCGTAGAGCAGGTCGCGGATGCGGCGGATCATGAGCACCTCGTGGTGCTGGTAGTAGCGACGGTTGCCGCGGCGCTTCATGGGACGCAGTTGCGTGAACTCTTGTTCCCAGTAGCGCAGCACGTGCGGCTTGACGCCGCAGAGTTCGCCGACTTCACCGATGGTGAAGTAGCGTTTGACAGGAATCGGCGGGAGTGTTTTCTCCATTGAAATCAAGACGGTGCGCGGGAAACCTGAGAGATTACTCTACGCCGCCGCCGAGCACCAAGCACTATTCGGTGCCCAGGCTCCACTCGACTTCGGACGAGCCGCTCTGCTCGATGCTTCCGTGAATCTGTTCCTTGAGCTTGGCGCTCGCATGGAACGTGGCGACGCGACGTTCGCCGATCGGAATGGCTTCGCCGGTGCGCGGATTGCGACCGGGCCGCGGCGCCTTCACGCGGATCTGGAAATTGCCGAAGCCCGAGATCTTCACGTCCGTGCCTTCGATCAGGCTGCTGGCCACGAGCTCGAAGAACGCCTCGACCATGTCCTTGGACTCGCGCTTGTTCAAGCCGATCTGCTCGAACAGCAGGTCAGCCAGGTGCGCCTTGGTGAGCGCCGGCGTTTCGAGGGCCTCGAGCGTGAATTCGGCAGCGTTCATCTTCATCCTCTCAAGCGGCCACCGACCTTGGCGCCCAGTTGTTCGACGATGGCACGGACAGCGGGCTCGACCTGCTCGTCCGTCAAGGTGGCGCTGTCGCTCTGGAAGCTCAGGCGCACCGCCATGCTCTTCTCGCCCTGCGCCAGCGCGCCGGGTGCTGCAACGGCTCCGCCATGCAGCGGCTGCGGACGATAGATGTCGAACAGCGTCGCATCGCGCAGCAGGCCCTGCGCAGCGGTGGTAGTGCGGATTGCTTGCATCAGGGCGTCGTGCGTGACGGCCTCGGCGACCACGACCGCGATATCGCGCTCGACGGCCTGGTGCTTGGGCACCGGCTGCGCCACCGGCACGGGGCGCGCAGTGACGGCATCGAGGTCGAGTTCGAACAGCACGGGCGCCTGCGCAAAGTCCCACTTCTGGCGCCAGCGCGGATGCAGTTCGCCGACGAAGCCGATGGCCTTGCCGTCGATCGACACACGGGCCGAACGGCCGGGGTGCAAGGCTGGATGCTCAGCCGGCTCGAAGGTCGGAACCAGCGGCGCGAGCAGTGCTTCGACGTCGCCCTTGACGTCGTAGAAGTCGATGCGCTGCGGCTTGCCGTCCCAACGCGATTCGTCTGCATCGCCCCATGCAAGTCCCGCCACGCGCATCGGCTGGTTCACGCCGCGCACGGTGCTGTCGGTCGTGACGACACTGTCGTCACGCATGAACACGCGGCCCAGTTCGAACACGCGCACGCGCGGTGCCTTGCGGTCGAGATTGAACTTCAGCACCTGCAGCAGCGAACCCATCAGCGAGGAGCGCATCACGCTCATCTGGCTGGCAATGGGGTTCAGCAGCTTGACGGGATTGGCATTGCCGGCGAGGTCTTGCTCCCAATACGCTTCGACAAAGCTGAAGTTGATGGTTTCCTGGAAACCGAGCGCTGCGATGCTGCGGCGCACGGCAAAACGACTGCGCTGCGCCTCGGGCCGCACACGGGCGGTGATGGGCGCGAGCGGTGCGGTGGTCGGCAGGTTGTTGAAGCCGATCAGGCGCGCGACTTCTTCGATCAGGTCCTCCTCGATCAGCAGGTCGAAGCGGTACGGCGGCGGGGTCACGGTCAACGTGCCTTCGCCTTCCGTGATGGCGAAGCCGAGGCGATTCAGCGCATCGGCGCACTGCGCCTGCGTGAGCGGCATGCCGATCACGCGTGCTGCGCGCGCCACGCGCAGCGTGACGGGCACGGCGGCGGGCACGTTCAGCGTCTGGTCGTCCATCTTGCCGGCTTCGCCGCCGCAGATCTCGATGATCAGTTGCGTGATGCGCTCGATGATCTCGACGCTGCGGCTCGGGTCCACGCCGCGTTCATAGCGATGACCCGCGTCGGTCGAGAAGTTGAAGCGGCGCGAACGGCCCTGCACGGCCTCTGGCCACCAGAACGCGGCCTCGACGTAGATGTTGCGCGTGTCGTCCGAGACCGAGGTCGCGTCGCCGCCCATGATGCCGGCGAGCGATTCGACCTCGCGGTCGTCGGCGATCACGCCGACCTTGTCGTCGACGGTGATCGTCGTGCCGTTCAGCAGCTTGAGCTGTTCGCCCGCCTTGCCCCAGCGCACCGTGAGGCCGCCGTGGATCTTGTCGAGGTCGAAGATGTGGCTCGGTTGGCCGTACTCGAACATCACGTAGTTCGAGATGTCCACTAGCGGCGTCACGCTGCGCTGGCCGCAGCGTGCGAGGCGCTCGACCATCCAGGCGGGCGTGGCGACGGTGGTGTTCACGCCGCGCACGATGCGGCCGGAGAAGCGGCCGCAGAGTTCGGGCGCCTCGACCTTGACGGGCAGCACGTCGTTGAACGAAGTGGCCACGGGCGCGATCGCCGGTGTCTTGAGCGGTGCGCCGGTGAGCGCTGCGAGTTCGCGCGCGACACCGTAGACGCTGAGGCCGTGCGCGAGATTGGGCGTGAGCTTGAGGGTCAGCAGCGCGTCGTCGAGCTTGAGCACGTCGCGCACGTCGGCGCCGATGGGCGCATCGGCGTCGAGCTCGAGCAGGCCGCCGTGGTCTTCGCTCAGTTTCAGTTCGCGCGCCGAGCACAGCATGCCCTGGCTCTCGACACCGCGCAGCTTGCCCAGCTTGATGAGGAAAGGCTTGCCGTCTTCACCCGGCGGCAGCTCGGCGCCGACTAGCGCGCAAGGCACCTTGATGCCGACGCGCGCATTGGGCGCGCCGCACACGATATTGAGCAAAGCGCCCTGCCCCACATCGACTTGGCACACACGCAGGCGATCGGCATTCGGGTGCTGCTCGGCTTCCTTGATTTCGCCGACCACGATGCGCGTGAAAGGCGGCGCCACCGGTCGGCGCTCTTCGACCTCGAAGCCGCCCATGGTGAGCGTTTCGGCCAATGTGGCGCTGTCGAGGGGCGGGTTGCAGAACTCGCGCAGCCAGGATTCCGGGAATTGCATCTCTTCGATCTCGATCTGATTTTCTGGGGATGGGTGCTTACTGGAACTGCGAGAGAAAACGCAGGTCGCCGTCGAAGAAGAGGCGCAGGTCGTTCACGCCGTAGCGCAGCATCGTGAGCCGGTCGGGGCCCATGCCGAAGGCGAAGCCGATGTAGCGCTCGGGGTCGAGCCCCATGTTGCGAACCACGTTCGGATGCACCTGGCCGGAGCCCGACACCTCGAGCCAGCGGCCGGCCAGCGGTCCGCTCGCGAACTGGATGTCGATTTCTGCACTGGGCTCGGTGAACGGAAAGAAGCTCGGGCGGAAGCGCAGCACGAGGTCGTCGCGCTCGAAGAAGGTGCGGCAGAAGTCGGTGAAGATGACCTTCAAGTCCTTGAAGCTCACGTTCTCGCCGAGCCAGAGGCCCTCGCACTGGTGGAACATGGGCGAGTGGGTGGCGTCGCTGTCGACACGGTAGGTGCGGCCGGGGGCGATCACGCGGATCTCGGGCGCCTTCACGGTGCCGGTGGTGTCGGCTGCAGCAGCGGCAAATTCGGCCGCGTACTTCTTGATGTGCTGATGCGCATAGCGCACCTGCATCGGGCTGGTGTGCGGACGCAGGTTGTAGGGGATGCCGTCATCGCCGTTGAGATCGACGTAGAAGGTGTCCTGCATCGAGCGCGCAGGATGATTCGGCGGGTTGTTGAGCGAGGTGAAGCTGTGCCAGTCGCTCTCGATCTCGGGGCCGTCGGCCACGTCGAAGCCCATGCTCGAGAAGATCTCCTCGATGCGCTCCAGGGTGCGGCTCACGGGGTGCAGGCTGCCGGGGATGCGGCGGCGGCCGGGCAGGCTCACATCGAGCGCTTCGGCACGCAGTTGCAGGGAGAGTTCTTCGTCGGCCAGTTGCTGGCGGCGGTCGGTCAGCGCGGCCTCGATGGCCTGCTTGGCGACATTGATCGCGGCACCGCGGGACTTCTTCTCTTCGACACTCAGCGCGGCCATGCCCTTCATCAACTCGGTGATGCGGCCCGACTTGCCAAGGAACTGGGCCTTGGCGTTTTCGAGCTCGGCGGGCGTTTTCGCTTCGGCGAAGGCGGCGCGGGCGGTGGCTGCAAGGGAGTCCAACTCGTTCATGGCAAGAAAAATCTTCGAGGGGAAATAAAAAAGAGCTGGAGCCTTTTCAAGCGCCAGCCCTTGAGCCGTGGGCGCAGGAAGCTGCCCGGAGGCAGCATCCCTGCTGTGCAGAATCAAGCAGCCAGCTTGGCCTTGACCTGCTCCACGATGCCGGCAAAAGCGGCCTTGTCGTGCACGGCGATGTCCGCAAGCATCTTGCGGTCGATCTCGATACCGGCCTTGCGGATGCCGTTGGCGAACTGGCTGTAGGTCAGGCCCAGTTCACGCGAGGCGGCGTTGATACGCGCAATCCACAACTGACGGAACACGCGCTTCTTGGTACGGCGGTCACGGTAGGCGTATTGGCCTGCCTTCATCACCGCCTGTTTGGCGACGCGGAAGACATTGCCGCGGCGACCGCGGAAACCCTTGGCGAGTGCGAGAACTTTCTTGTGGCGGGCGCGAGCCGTTACACCACGTTTGACGCGAGGCATGTGTGTACTCCTTGTTCGTCTGAGTTAAATGCCACGGCCGGGCAGCATGGCGGCGACAGAAACCATGTTGGTCTCATGCACTGCGACTGCACCACGGAGGTGACGCTTGTTCTTGGTGGTCTTCTTCGTCAAGATGTGACGCTTGAAGGCTTGACCGCGCTTGACGGTGCCACCGGGACGAACGCGGAAACGTTTTTTCGCGCTGCTCTTGGTCTTCATTTTGGGCATGTGAATGCTCCTTTAGTTTGTGCTCGTGAGGCGCCATGGATGCTCCATGAACTTGTTGGCCCCGAGACACTTCTTTATCTCGCCCTTGCCTGCGCTTCTTTCAAAGCGCCGGCAGCGGCGAAATCCCTTCAAAACCTCGTCTGCTGCAAACGCCTCAGGCGGTTGCCGTGGGCGCCGGTGCCGGCGCAGCGTCTGCTGCCGGCTTGGGAGCAGCGCCACCGGCCTTCTTGCGGCCCGGCGCGATCATCATGATCATCTGCCGGCCTTCCAGCTTCGGGAACTGCTCGACCATGATCGTGTCGCCCAGTTCATCGCGAATGCGCTGCAGGAGCGCCAGACCGAGTTCCTGGTGCGTGATCTCGCGACCGCGGAAGCGCAGCGTGATCTTGCATTTGTCGCCCTCTTCAAGAAAGCGCTTGATGTTGCGCATCTTGATGTTGTAGTCGCCATCGTCGGTACCGGGCCGGAACTTGATTTCCTTGACCTCGATGACCTTCTGCTTCGACTTCGCCTCGGCCGCTTTCTTCTGCTCGTGGTACTTGAACTTGCCGTACTCGATCAGGCGGCATACCGGTGGGTTGGCCGCCGCGACGACCTCCACCAGATCCACATCGGCCTCGCCAGCAAGGCGCAGGGCCTCGGAGAGACTCATAACACCCATTGGCTCGTTTTCCGGGCCTACAAGGCGGACTTCCGGGGCCATGATTTCCCGGTTCAGGCGGTGTTGGCGTTCCTCGCGGTGGCGGCGGTCGCGAAATGCAGTAGCGATGGTCAGGATCCTTCAAAATTTGCTACAAAATCTGTAGCGAACGCCGGTCAGTCCTCGCGGACAAGCGGCACGATTTGGCTGGGAAACATATGGGGTGTTTCAGAGGCAAATCAACGCTTGTCGGCAACATCCTGAACGAGCCTTTGCACGAACGATTCGAGGGACATTGCTCCGAGGTCTTGATTGCCCCGGGCGCGCACTGCGACGGCACCTGCTTCCTTTTCCTTGTCGCCCACGACGAGGATGTAAGGGAGCTTTTGCAACGAATGCTTCCGTATTTTATACGTAATCTTCTCGTTGTGCAGATCAAGCTGAACCCTAAGCCCTTGATTTTGCAGCGTTTTCGCAACTTGCGCAGCGTAGTCGGCCTGTCCTTCGCTGATATTGAGCACCGCCACCTGCACCGGAGCGAGCCATGCGGGCAGCGCGCCGGAGTGGTGTTCGATCAGCATGCCGATGAAGCGCTCCAGGCTGCCCACGATGGCGCGATGCAGCATCACGGGGTGCGCGCGGCCGCTCGATTCCGTCACGTATTCGCCGCCCAGGCGCTCGGCCGTGTTGAAGTCGACCTGCATCGTGCCGCACTGCCACTGGCGGCCGATGGCATCGCGCAGCGTGTATTCGATCTTCGGACCGTAGAAGGCGCCATCGCCCGGCGAGATGATGAAGTCGACGCCCGAGCGCCGCAGCGACTCCATCACCGCGTGCTCGGCCTTGTCCCACAGCTCGTCGGAACCGACACGGTTCTCCGGCCGCGTGGCGACCTTGTAGAGGATGTCCGTGAAGCCGAAGTCGGCGTAGACCTTCTGCAACTGCTCCGTGTAAGCGATGCATTCGTCGAGGATCTGGTCTTCCGTACAGAAGATGTGCCCGTCGTCCTGCGTGAAGCCGCGCACGCGCATGATCCCGTGCAGCGCGCCGCTGGGTTCATTGCGATGGCACTGGCCGAACTCGCCGTAGCGCAGCGGCAGGTCGCGATAGCTGCGCAGGTCGCTCTTGAAGATCAGCACGTGGCCCGGGCAGTTCATCGGCTTCAGCGCGTACTCGCGCTTTTCCGACTCCGTCGTGAACATGTTGTCGCGGTAGTTCTGCCAGTGGCCCGTTTTCTCCCACAGGCTCTTGTCGAGGATCTGCGGGCCCTTCACTTCCCAGTAGCCCGTGTCGCGGTAGATGCCGCGCATGTACTGCTCGACCGCCTGCCAGACCGCCCATCCCTTGGGATGCCAGAACACCACGCCCGGCGCCACTTCGTCGATATGGAACAGGTCGAGTTCCTTGCCGAGCTTGCGGTGGTCGCGCTTTTCGGCTTCCTCGATGCGCTGGATGTACTGGTCGAGCTGCTTCTTGTCGGCCCAGGCCGTGCCGTAGATGCGCTGCAGCTGCTCGTTCTTGGCATCGCCCCGCCAATAAGCGCCAGCCAGCTTCGTGAGCTTGAAGACCTTCAGGAAGCGCGTGTTCGGCACGTGCGGGCCGCGGCACATGTCCACGTATTCCTGGTGGTAGTAGAGACCCATCGCCTGCTCGTCGGGCATGTCCTCGACGAGGCGCAGCTTGTAGTCTTCGCCGCGCGACTTGAAGACCTCGATCACCTCGGCACGAGGCGTCATCTTCTTCACGACGTCGTAGTCCTGCGCGATCAGCTCGCGCATGCGCGCCTCGATGGCGGCCATGTCCTCGGGCGTGAAAGGGCGCTCGTAGGAAATGTCGTAATAGAAGCCCTCGTCGATCACTGGCCCAATCACCATCTTGGCCGTCGGATAGAGCTGCTTGACCGCATGCCCGACCAAATGGGCCGTCGAGTGGCGAATGATCTCCAGGCCCTCGTCGTCCTTGGGCGTGATGATCTGCAGTTTGGCGTCGTGGTCGATGACGTCGCTGGCATCGACGAGCCGGCCATCGACCTTGCCGGCCACCGTCATCTTGGCGAGACCGGGGCCGATGGACTGGGCCACTTCGGCCACCGAAACCGGGCCTGGGAACTCGCGGCGCGAGTTGTCTGGGAGCGTGATCTGGATCATGTGAAACCTCGGGAGAAAACAAAAAAGCGCGGTGGATGCCGCGCTTTGCTTGGTTGGGAGCTGGAAGAAAAACCAGCGAGCGCGGGCTACCGGCCCTTTCCTTCGATCGCTTCGAAGAAGAAAAAGCCGCTCGATCCTTGCGGAGTAGTTCGCGGTGTCATAACCAAGGTGCCTTTCTCGCTCTTGTTGAGTGCAGAGGCGGCGATTCTAACTTCTGGCCGCTCGAACTGTCGCAGCAGCCTCCTCCGGCCCCGCCGATGAAACGCCACAAAAAAAAGCCCGGCACACGGCCGGGCTTGAGAGTGACAGCGAAAAACTGCGTCGGCAGATCAGTGGAACTGCTCTTCCTCGGTCGAACCCGACAGAGCCTTCACGCTTGACGAACCGCCCTGGATCACGGTGGTCACGTCGTCGAAGTAGCCCGCGCCGACTTCCTGCTGGTGCGACACGAAGGTGTAGCCCTTGTCGCGTGCGGCGAACTCGGGTTCCTGCACCATGTTGACGTAGTGCTTCATGCCTTCGCCGTTAGCGTACGCATGGGCGAACTGGAAGGTGTTGTACCAGTTGATGTGGATGCCGGCCAGCGTGATGAACTGGTACTTGTAGCCCAGCTCCGAGAGGTCTTCCTGGAACGAAGCGATCTGCTTGTCGTCAAGGTTCTTCTTCCAGTTGAACGACGGCGAGCAGTTGTACGAGAGCAGCTTGCCGGGGCAGGCGGCGTGCACGGCTTGCGCGAATTCGCGGGCGAAGCCGATATCGGGCACACCGGTTTCGCACCACACGAGGTCCGCGTAGGGCGCGTAAGCCACGCCGCGGCTGATGGCCTGCTCCAGGCCGTTCTTGACCCGGTAGAAGCCTTCCTGCGTGCGCTCGCCGGTCAGGAAAGGCTTGTCGTTCGCGTCGTGATCGGACGTGATCAGGTTGGCGGCTTCCGCGTCGGTGCGGGCCAGAACAATGGTCGGCACGCCCATAACGTCGGCGGCGAAACGCGCGGAAATCAGCTTCTCGCACGCTTCGTGCGTCGGCACGAGCACCTTGCCGCCCATGTGGCCGCACTTCTTCACGGCAGCCAGTTGGTCTTCGAAGTGCACGCCGGCGGCGCCGGAAGCAATCATGTTCTTCATGAGTTCGAAGGCGTTCAGCACGCCGCCGAAACCGGCTTCGGCATCGGCCACGATCGGCAGGAAGTAGTCGATGAATTCCTTGTCGCCCGGGTTGATGCCGCGGCCCCACTGGATTTCATCGGCGCGCTTGAAGGTGTTGTTGATGCGGCGGACCATCGTCGGCACCGAATCGTAGGCGTACAGCGACTGGTCGGGGTACATCGTCTCGGACGTGTTGCCATCGGCGGCGACCTGCCAGCCCGACAGGTACACGGCTTCCAAGCCTGCCTTGGCCTGCTGCATGGCCTGGCCGGCGGAGATGGCGCCGAATGCGTTCACGTAGCCCTTCTTCGCGCCGCCGTTGATCTTGTCCCAGAGCTTCTCGGCACCGCGGCGGGCCAGCGTCTGCTCGATGGGAAAAGAGCCGCGAAGGCGAACCACGTCGGCCGCGCTGTAGCCGCGCTTGACGCCCTTCCAGCGCGGATTGGTGGCCCAGTCTTTTTCGAGGGCGGCAATTTGTTGTTCGCGGCTCAGTTGTTCTGTGAGGGTCTGGGGCATGGTCACTCCGTGAGGTTGATTGAAGGTTGAAAGCGGTTGGGCGCTGCGGCCTTGGCATCAACTGTACTTCGATCGCAGACTCTTATGTCTTATAGAAGACATATTTTTCAATCAATAAAATCAACGACTTATGGATATATCTCTCAATGCGAAATTATTTTTCTCATATTGAGAAAAAATATTGCGCCGCAACAGTCACCTCTTCCACGATGTGCAATCACTCTTTCTGTGGTGAAAACGCCGGCGATTTCTGCGCGGCATGTGCAATCCAATCGCCGCCGCCGCCGATCACCGCACGCCCTTCGATCCGCGAAGGATGGATCTCATAGACCAAGCAATCGAGCCACTGCGCGCCGACCGCCACACGAACCCTGCGCTTGATGTATTCACCCGAATCGTCCTCGGCCACTTCTTCCAGCAGATCGAGCGCCGCCTCGACTTCGGGCTCTACGCGATAGACCTCGCCCTTCACGCGCCCCACGCCGCCGAGCACGACGCCTGGATAAGCGCCAAGGTCGTACAGCGTCCCGTCAATGCTCGCCTCGCCGACGAACACAGGCGAAGGCCGATAGCGCGCGATGTCGTTGCGCCCATGCCGGCGCAGCGTGCCGTAGACAAAAACGTGGGGCATCATCGAATCCGCTTTCTTCCGCAACAACAAAACTTCAGTCTATTGAACTCCGCTGCCCCCGCGTCCGGCCGTCTCGTGGCCTACGGCTGCCTCGCCCTGAGCATGTCGCTCGTTGGCGCCTACGTTGCCCTTTCGAAACCTCTCGTTGCTGCCTTTCCGGTGTTGCTGCTTGCATGGCTGCGCTTCGGCATCGCCGCGCTGGCGATGCCCCACTGGCTCAAGCGCGGCGCGGACGAAGCACCGATGACAGCGCGCACCCGCGGACTCGTCTTCCTCGAATCATTTCTCGGCAACTTCCTGTTCTCCATCTGCATGCTGTTCGGCGTGAGCATCACGAGCGCGGTCTCGGCGGGCGTGATCATGGCGTCGATCCCCGCGATGGTTGCGTTGGCGAGCTGGCTCTTTCTGCGCGAGCGCATCACGGTGCGCATCGGTCTGGCCATCGCGTGCGCTGCATTCGGCATCGGCCTGCTGGCGCTCAGCCCCGCGCATGCGCCGGCTTCGCCCGACGCAGCCAAGTCGTCGACGCCGTGGCTCGGCAACTTGCTGGTGTTCTGCGCGGTGCTCTGCGAGGCCGCGTATGTGGTGATCGGCAAGTCGCTCACCGGGCGAGTCGGACCCAAGCGCATCGCGTCGCTCATCAACCTCTGGGGCTTCGTGCTCTCGACGCCCCTGGGCATCTGGTTCGCGCTGTCGTTCGATTTCGGCGCGGTGCGCGGCGGCATGTGGGTGCTCCTCGTGGCCTACGCGCTCGCCGCGAGCATCTGGACGGTGTGGCTCTGGATGACGGGCCTGCGCCATGTTCCCGCTGCACAGGCTGGAGTTTTCGCAGTGCTGCTGCCCGTCAGTGCGGCCCTCGTGGGCGTGCTCGTGCTCGGCGAAAACCTCTCCGGGCCGCAGCTGATCGCGTTCGCGCTTGCACTCGCAGGCGTGGTGCTCGCGACCTGGCCTGGGCGTCGAAGGTGAAAAGCGACGCTTCTCTCCTCTGAAAAAACAACAACTCCCAATGAAAAAACCGTTTTTTCCCTTGGAAACGCGTTTTTTCTCCTTTAGCATCCGCATTGCCACTGGAGACGCAAGTTTTTCATTGGTGAATGTTCAACCAAAAAAGGAAATCAACCATGGCAACTGCAAAGAAGGCTCCGGCCAAGAAAGCTCCGGCAAAGAAGGCCGCTCCCGCAAAGAAGGCTGCTGCTCCTGCGAAGAAGGCTGCACCGGCGAAGAAGGCAGCTCCCGCAAAGAAGGCTGCTGCTCCTGCGAAGAAGGCCGCACCGGCGAAGAAGGCAGCTCCTGCAAAGAAGGCAGCTCCCGCCAAGAAGCGCACGCCCAACGCTGCGTTCATGAAGGCACTGACCCCCAGCCCGGCACTCGCTGCCGTGGTCGGCTCGACGCCTCTGCCGCGCACCGCTGTCGTGAGCAAGCTGTGGGACTACATCAAGAAGAACAACCTTCAAGACAAGGCCAACAAGCGCAACATCAACGCCGACGCCAAGCTGAAGGAAATCTTCGGCAAGTCGCAAGTGTCGATGTTCGAACTGGCTGCCCTGATCGGCAAGCACGTCAAGTAAGCGCTCAGGGGCCTCGCGCTCCTGAATCAAGAAGCCGGCTCATGCCGGCTTTTTTTTCGCCTGCGGCAAGGCCATCCCTCCCTCGAAAAAACGCGCAGGCGTGCAGCCGAAGTTCTTGCGGAAGGTCTCGATGAACGCGCTCACCGAGCTGTAGCCCACCGTCAACGCGACAGCCGTGACGGACTCGCCAAGGCTCAGCAGTTCGACGGCCTTCAGCAAGCGCGATTGCTGCCGCCATTGCGCGAAGCTCAATCCGGTTTCGACCGCAAAGCGACGCGTGAGCGTGCGGCGCGCCATGCCGATGCGATCGACCCACTGGTCGATCGTGTCGGGCATCGCGGGATCGTTCGCCAGCGCAGCGGCCATCGCTGCCAGGCGTTTGTCCTGCGGCATCGGCAGATGCAGCGACGGCTTTGCACTCGCTGCGAGTTCATCGAGCAGCACACCGACAAGCCGCTCACGACGCTCTTCGACAACCGCCGACGATGCACCATCGAGCGCCGTCAGTTGGTCGATCAGCGCCCGCATCAACGTCGTCGTCGCAAACACATGCGGCCCGTCGGGCAGGCCTGCCGCCATCGCCGGATCGATGTGCAGGCTCCAGCCCGCCGTGGC
The DNA here is from genome assembly GCF_000184745.1 of Variovorax paradoxus EPS. Classification (NCBI taxonomy): domain Bacteria; kingdom Pseudomonadati; phylum Pseudomonadota; class Betaproteobacteria; order Burkholderiales; family Comamonadaceae; genus Variovorax; species Variovorax paradoxus. The sequence continues at coordinate 4,264,761 of NC_014931.1, forward strand.
GCCGAAGCTCTGCGCCGCATGCGCGCAGCGCGGCGCAATCCAGCCGATCCATCCCGGCGGCTGCACCCAGCGTCCCGAGGGCGTCTCGATGACCTGCAGCCCCTCGCGCAAGGCGAACAATTGGCCGGTCTCGTGCGCGTGATGGCCCGTGACGCGCGGCGCCTCGTACGTGTTGATCCAGAGCCTGACGGGCGCCTCAGCCGCCATGCCTGGCCCGCCGGAGGTATCGATTGGCCCCGCGCCGCAAGCCGCGAAGTGGCCCGCTGCCTAGCATCGAACTCATCTTCACAACGCCTTCAAAGGAACACACATGCAAGCCCAAGACGTATTGCCCGACGGCCAAGACTTCGTCCTCAGGAATGGACTCCAGTTGCGCAAAGGATCGGTCGCCGCCTTCCTCGCCAACGCGCAGCTGCTGCAGGACCCCAACGCAACCGCCGAAGCGACGCAAGCCGCCGAGCGCGACCTGATCGCGCTGCTGCCCGCGCTCGAAGCGCTCGGCCTGTTCGATGTGTTCGAGTTGCGCTCGCCCGCGCTGCGCGACGAGGTGGCCCGTCACCGCGCGGCGCTCATCAGTTCCGCGCCTGCTGCTGCGCCGCGCGCCTGATCGAGCCCAGCGTCCCGCGCGTGGTGATCACCTCGGGGTCCAGCGGAATCTCGATCAGCGTGCCCGTGTCGGCCGCCAGCGCGCGCAGCAGCGCTGCTTCGAACTGCGCGGTCTCCGTTACGCGCTCGGCCGCATAGCCGTAGGCGCGAGCGAGACCGCAGAAGTCGGGGTTGCGCAGCGCGGTGCCGCTGGTGCGCTCCGGGTACTCGCGCTCCTGGTGCATTCGGATCGTGCCGAACATGCCGTTGTTGAGCAGCACGACGATGCTCTTCCCGCCGTGCTGCGCGGCCGTCGCCAGCTCCTGGCCCGTCATCAGGAAATCGCCGTCGCCCGCGATCGTGAAGGCCACGCGCCCCGTCGCCAGGTTCGCGGCAATGCCGGCCGGCACGCCATAGCCCATCGCACCGCTGGTCGGCGCCAGCTGCGTCTTGCGCCCCTTGGCGAGCCCGTGATAGCGAAAGTAGCGATGCACCCAGCTCGCGAAATTGCCGGCGCCGTTGGTGATGGCCGCATCCGGCGGCAGGTGCTTTTGCAGCAGCGCGACGACCGCGGCCATGTCGACCGGGCCGCGCGGCGTCTCGGCCGGCATGCCGGCCAGCGCCTGGGGCACGAGGTTGGCTTCGTAGTCCGCATGCGCCTGTTCGGTCCATTCCTCCCACGGCAAGGTCGGCGGCGCGCTCAGCACCTCGAGGCTGCGCGCCGCGGCACTCATGCCTGCGTTGATCGCCAGGTCGGCCCGGTAGACGCGGTTCAGCTCCTCGGCGCTCGCATGGATGTGCACCAGCACCTGCTTCGCCTTCGGCGCTTCGAGCAGCGTGTAGCCGCCCGTCGTCATCTCGCCGAGACGCGGGCCGATCGCGAGGATCAGGTCCGCATCCTTCACACGCTGCGCTAGCTTCGGATTGATCGCGATGCCGACATCGCCCGCGTACAGCGGATGGTGGTTGTCGAAAGTGTCCTGGTAGCGGAAGGCGTTCGCCACAGGCAGGCGCCAGTTTTCGGCAAAGCGCTGCAGCGCCTGCGCGGCCTGCGTCGTCCAGCCACCGCCGCCGGCAATCACCAGCGGCCGCTCGGACTTCAACAACAGTTGGCGCAAGGTCCGCAGCGCACCCGGATCGCTCCACGGCTGCACCGTCTCCACGCGCGGCAACGGCCGCGCCGAAGTCTCCGAACGCAGCATGTCCTCGGGCAGCACCAGCACGACCGGCCCCGGCCGCCCGTTCATCGCCGTGGCAAAGGCGCGCGCCACGTATTCGGGAATGCGGTCCGCATCGTCGATGCGCTCCACGCGCTTGGCGAAGCCCTTCGTGCTCGGCCCGAAGAAGCTGCCGTAGTCGACTTCCTGGAAAGCCTCGCGGTCGCGGAAGTCGCTGCCGACGTCGCCCACGAACAGCACCATCGGCGTCGAGTCCTGAAACGCGTTGTGCACGCCGATCGATGCGTTGGTGGCGCCCGGCCCGCGGGTGACGAAGCACACGCCCGGCCGCCCCGTCAGCTTGCCGTGCGCCTCGGCCATGAAGGCCGCGCCGCCCTCCTGCCGGTTCACGATGAAGCGCGCGCGGTCGCCATACGCATGAAAGCCGTCGAGCACGGCGAGGAAGCTTTCCCCCGGCACGCCGAACGCGATCTCCATGCCCTGCGCGATCAGGCACTCGACGATCAGGCGGCCTGCGGGTTGTGATGTACTCATGAGAAGTCGAACCTCAGCTGCAATGTCTCCGGCAATTATGTGCGTCTGCTCCTCACGCCTTGCGTTAATTCCCCAAATGGTTAAATTCGCGCCATGAAGGCACCGAAGGATTCCCCGATCGAGACGCTAGAGCCGCGCTCGCGCGATGCCGACCGCTCGCAGCTCGCCATCCTCGCCGCGGCCCGCGAGGAGTTCTCGCAGCTGGGCCTGGCGGGCGCGCGCATGGACAGCATCGCGACGCGCGCGGGCCTGAACAAGCGCCTCATCTACTACTACTTCGGCAGCAAGGACGACCTGTTCCTCGCGGTGCTCGAACGCACCTATGCCGACATCCGCGAAGCCGAGCAGCGGCTGCACCTGGACGAGATCGAGCCGGTCGAGGCGATCCGCCAGCTCGTGTCGTTCACCTGGCACTACTACCTCGAACACCCCGAGTTCATCACGCTGCTCAACAGCGAGAACCTGCATCGCGCCGCGCACCTGAAGCGCTCCGAGCGCATCCAGGAAATGAACTCGCCACTCGTGCAACTGCTCGACACAGTGCTCGAGCGCGGCCGGCGCGAGAACCTGTTCCACGCGGGCGTGGACCCGGTGCAGCTCTACATCTCGATCGCGTCGCTCTGCTACTTCTACCTCTCGAACAACCACACGCTCTCGGCCATCTTCGGCCGTGACCTGCGTGCGCCCAAGGCGATGGCGCAACGCCTCTCGCACATGACCGACCTGGTCCTGGGCTACGTCCTGCGCTGAGCGCGGACGCTCCAAAACCTCCTCCGGGTATTCACTAGGCGGCGTCGGTTGACGCTGCGGCGCAGCCGTTCCTAAAATCGCTAATTCACTTATTGGTGAATTGAACCGATTCAAGACAGCGGCCCGACCGCGCGGAGACAAAGAACCATGAAGCGACTCGCACGCAACACCGCCACCCTCACCGCATTCGCTGCGCTCACCGGCCTGGCCGCACTGATGCCAGGCGTTGCATCCGCGCAGAACGGCTACCCGACCAAGCCGATCCGCGTGATCGTTCCCTTTGCGGCCGGCAGCACCACGGACATCATTGCCCGCGCCATCGCCGACAAGATGAGCCAGAGCATGGGCCAGACGCTGGTCATCGACAACCGCGGCGGCGCGAGCGGCACCATCGGCCAGCAGGCCGTGGCCACGGCCGCGCCGGACGGCTACACGGTCATGATCCATTCGTCGTCGCACACGGTGAGCCCGTCGACCTTCGCCAAGCTGCCGTTCGACACGGTGGGCGACTTCGCCGGCATCACGCCGATCTCCTCGCTGCCCAACGCGCTGGTCATCTCGCCCTCGAAGAACATCAAGACGCTGCCGCAACTGCTGGCCGCGGCACGCGCCAAGCCGGGCAGCATGAACTTCGCTTCGGCCGGCCAGGGCAGCGCCACGCACCTGAACGCCGAGAAGTTCAAGATGGCCGCGAAGATCGATGCGACCAACATCCCCTTCAAGGGATCGGGCGAGGCCGTGACCGAAGTGCTCTCGGGCCGCGTCGACTACTACTTCTCGCCCATCGCCCCGGTGATCGGCCAGATCAAGGAAGGCCAACTGCTCGCACTCGCCGTCGGTTCGCCCAAGCGCGCGGCGGCTCTCCCCGACGTGCCCACCACCACCGAGGCCGGCGTGCCCGGCTCCGAGTTCAACTTCTGGATCGGGATGATGGCGCCCGCCAAGACGCCGCGCGACATCGTCAACCGCTTGCACGACGAAGTGGCCAAGGCCCTCGCCACGCCCGAGGTGAAGGAGCGCTTCCTCAAGCTCGGCGCCGACGCGTGGACGCTCAAGCCCGAGCAGTTCGACGCCTACATCAAGGAAGAGATCGCGAGCAATGCGCAGCTCGTGAAGGCCGCGGGCCTGCAGGTCCAGCAGTAAAAAAAGCCCGCCCGCGCCGAGAAAGATCCGAGTCGTCTCCATGCTCCGCAAGCTCCTGCTCTCCCCGGCCCTGCGGCCGTTCCTGCTGATCCTGTTGCTGCTGGTGCTGTGGGACCTCGTGATCCGGCTCTTCAAGATCCCGGCCTACCTGATCCCGCCGCCGTGGGAGGTGGTCAAGCAACTCGTCGCCGAATGGCCGCGCCTGCTCAGCGAAAGCTGGAAGACGACGCTCGCCACGCTCGGCGGCTTCGGCCTCACGATCCTCATCGGCATTCCGATCGCGATGGTCATCGCCTACTCGCGGCTGGTCGAGTCGTACGTGTATCCGCTGCTGGTGTTCTCGCAGAGCATTCCGAAGGTGGCGATCGCGCCGCTGTTCGTGGTGTGGTTCGGCTTCGGCATCCTGCCCAAGGTGATCAGCGCCTTCCTGCTGGGTTTCTTCCCGGTGGTGGTGTCCACGGTGATGGGCTTCAAGTCGGTCGAGCCCGACATGCTCGACCTCGCCCGCTCGATGGGCGCGAGCCGCCTGCAGACCTTCTTCAAGATCAGCCTGCCGCAGGCGCTGCCCGCGATCTTCAGTGGCCTGAAGGTGTCGGTCACGCTGGCCGTCGTGGGTGCCGTGGTCGGCGAATTCGTCGGGTCCAACTCGGGCATCGGCTACGTGCTGCAAGTGGCCAACGGCAACTTCGACCTGCCCTTGATGTTCGCCGCGCTGGTGGTTTTGTCGAGCATCGGCGTGGTCCTTTTCGTCGCGGTCGACCTGGTCGAGCGTTTGATGATCCCGTGGCACGCCTCGCAGCGCCACGTGCAATGAGTTCCTTCGTCATATCCAAAAAACTCCCGGAGACAACCGCCATGAAGAAACTGCTTCCCTCGATGCTCGCCGTCGCCGTCACGGCCCTTGCGACCTTCGCCATCGCACCCGCCCATGCCCAGGCCGAGAAGCCCAAGGACAAGGTCACGCTGATGCTCAACTGGTATCTCTACAGCGAGCACGCACCCTTCTTCCTCGGCAAGGAAAAGGGCTTCTACGCCGAGGAAGGCATCGACCTCGACATCCAGGAAGGCCGCGGCTCCGCCGTCACCGCGCAGGCGGTGGCCGCCAAGTCGGCGACCTTCGGCTACATCGACGTCACCACGATGATCAAGGCCGCCGCGAAGGGCGCGCCGCTCAAGTCGACCGGCGTGCTGTTCCAGGTGAGCCCGATGTCGGTCATGGGCTTCAGCGAGAAGAACATCAAGACGCCCAAGGACATCATCGGCAAGACCGTGGCCGTGACGCCGGGCGATTCGATGTCGCAGATGTGGCCGCTCTTCCTCAAGGTGAACGACATCAAGCCCGACCAGGTGAAGATCGTCTCGGGCGACGGCCAGACCAAGCTCAATGCGGTGACGAACGGCCAGGCCGACCTGCTGCTGGGCTACGTGATGGACCAGGCCATCAAGCTGCAGGACGCCACCGGCAAGCCCGTGACGCCGATCCGCTTTGCCGACTCGGGCGTGAACCAGATCAGCTCCGGAATCATCACCAACAAGAACCTCCTGACCGAGAACCCCGACCTCGTGAAGCGCTTCATGCGCGCCTCGACCAAGGCCGCAGAAGCCGCCGAGAAGAGCCCCGAGTCTGCGGTCGACGCGATGCTCAAGGCCAACCCGAAGGCCGGCGTGCGCGACACGCTGATCGTGGGCATGAAGCAGAGCGTGGCGCTTTATCACACGAAGGACACGGCGAACCAGCGCCCGTTCCGTGTGGCGATGAAGAACGTGAACGACTCGCTCGACCTGCTGGTGCAGTACGGCGGCATGGACGCATCCACGCGCGGCAAGCCCGAGGACTACGTGACCCTCGACTTCCTGCCGAACTGATCTCTACTCCGCGCGCTCGCTCACCTGCTGCTGTCACCTCTCACGCACTCCATGTCCCAAGTCAACCTGATCGAAGCGCGCGGCGTCTCGAAGACCTATCAAAGCAAGGACGGCCCGGTCGAATCGCTCAAGCCGCTGGACTTCGCCATCGAGGAAGGCGAGTTCGTCTCCGTCGTCGGCCCGTCGGGCTGCGGCAAGAGCACGCTGCTGAAAATGGTGGCGGGCCTGCTGCCCATCAGCGGCGGTGAACTCACCCTGGCCGGCAAGCCGATCAGCGGGCCGCAGAAGGACGTGGGCATCGTGTTCCAGAGCGCCGTGCTGCTGCCCTGGCGCAGCGTGGAAGACAACATCCTGCTGCAGGCCGAAATGCGCCACCTGCCCAAGGCGGCCTCGCAGGCCCGGGCGCGCGAGCTGATGGAGATGGCCGGCCTCAAGGGCTTCGAGGGCAAGTACCCGTGGCAGCTCTCGGGTGGCATGCAGCAACGCGCGTCGATCTGCCGTGCGCTGCTGCACGACCCCTCGGTGCTGTTGATGGACGAGCCCTTCGGCGCACTCGATGCAATGACGCGCGAGAAGATGAACCTCGAACTGCAGCGCATCTGGATGGCTTCGAAGAAGACCGTGATGCTCATCACCCACAGCATCCCCGAGGCGATCTTCCTGTCGGACCGCGTGATCGTGATGAGCGAGCGCCCCGGCTCGATCGCGGCCGTGTACGACATCGACCTGCCGCGCCCCCGCACGCTCGACATGATGGCCTCGCCCGAGTTCGGCCAGTACACGAAGCTGGTGCGCGCGCATTTCTTCTCGCAGGGCATCCTGGACCACTGAACGCGAGCCATGGACGCGCCCCGTTTCCACATCGAAGAGATCCGCTTCGCCGAGCGCGACGTGGCGCTCCGGCTGCCGTTCCGCTTCGGTGCCGCCACCGTCACCGCCTGCCCGCAGGTGTATGTGCGGGCGCGCATCCGCTTCGAGAACGGCGGCACGGCCGAAGGCTGCGCGGCCGAGATGATGGTGCCCAAGTGGTTCGACAAGAACCCGGCCCTCAACAACGAACAGAACTTCGAGCAGCTGCGCTTTGCGCTGCGCGATGCGCGTGACGCGTATGTCGGCGAAGACGATGCGCAGACCGCGTGGACGCACTTCGCCTCGAACTACGCTGGACTGCAGGCCCGCGCAAAAGCCAAGGGCCTGCAGGCACTCGTGGCCAGCTACGGCCCGGCGCTGATAGACCGTGCGGTGATGGATGCGCTGTGCCTGCACACCGGCACGAGCTTCGCTGCGGCGATGATCGCCAACCTCTGCGGCATCGACATCGCGGGCAGCGGGCTCGCCGACGATCTCGCAAGCTTCGACATGCCCGCCTTCCTGGCCAGCCAGTCGCCGCGCGCGAGCATCGCGGCACGCCACACCGTTGGCCTGGCCGATGCCATCGACGACAGCGACGCCCTCCCCGATGCGCCCACCGACGGCCTGCCCACCACGCTCGCCGCGGCGGTGAAGCGCTACGGCCTCACCCACTTCAAGCTCAAGCTCTGCGGCAATACCGCGCAGGACATCGACCGGCTCCAGCGCATCGCCCGCGTGATCGATGGTCACGCGCAGCTCGTGACGCTCGACGGCAACGAGCAGTACACCGATGCCGACGACTTCGCCGTCTTCCTCGACCGCATGCTCTCGACGCCCGTGCTGTGGAAGCTCGCCCAGAAGACCGTCTTCGTCGAACAGCCGATCCGCCGCGATGCCGCGCTGGAGCGCAGCGTCTCGGCACTGGGCAAGCGAATCCCACTGCTCATCGACGAATCCGACGCTACGCTCGATGCCTTCGTGCAGGCTCGCGCGCTCGGCTACACCGGTGTCTCGAGCAAGAGCTGCAAGGGCTTCTACAAGTCGGTCGTCAATGCGGCGCGCTGCGCGCACTGGAACGCAACCGAAGGCGAATCGCGCTATTTCCTCTCCGGCGAAGACCTCACCATGCAGGCCGGCGTCGGCGTGCAGCAGGACCTCGCGCTCGTCGGCTGGCTCGGCCTCTCGCACGTCGAGCGCAACGGCCACCACTACGTCAACGGCCTCGCGGCCGTGCCCGAGACGGAGCAGCAAGCCCTGCTGAAGCTGCACCCCGGCCTCTACGAAACCAGCGACGGCGCCACGCGCCTCGCCATCCGCGGCGGACAGCTCGACCTGTCCTCGCTCGCCACCGCGCCCGGCTTTGCCACCGGCAAGCCCGGCGCCGGCATCTCGTGGGACGCCATGCGTTCCGTCTACTGAAGCACCCCTCTCGCACCCCTCTCGAATCTCAAGGAAGAAAACGATGGCCACCCAACGTCTCGGAATCATCATGCACGGCGTCACCGGCCGCATGGGCATGAACCAGCACCTGATCCGCTCGATCTGCGCGATCCGCGCGCAAGGCGGCGTCACGCTGTCGAATGGCGACAAGGTGATGCCCGACCCCATACTCATCGGCCGCAATGCCGAGAAGATGGAAGCGCTCGCCAAGGCCCACAACATCGCACGCTGGGGCACCGACCTCGACAAGGCGCTGGAGAACAAGGACGACACCATCTTCTTCGACGCCGGCACCACGCAGATGCGCCCCACCCTGCTGGCCAAGGCGATCCGCGCCGGCAAGCACGTCTACTGCGAGAAGCCGATCGCAACCAACCTGAACGAAGCCGTCGAAATCGCACGCCTCGCCGAAGGCTCGGGCCTCAAGCACGGCGCGGTGCAGGACAAGCTGTTCCTGCCGGGTCTCCGCAAGCTCGACATGCTGCGACGCGCCGGCTTCTTCGGCCGCATGCTCAGCGTGCGCCTGGAGTTCGGCTACTGGGTGTTCGAAGGCGATCTGCAGCCCATCCAGCGCCCGAGCTGGAACTACCGCAAGGAAGACGGCGGCGGGATGATCCTGGACATGATGTGCCACTGGCGCTACGTGCTGGACAACCTGTTCGGCGAGGTGAAGTCGGTGTCGTGCATCGGCGCGACGCACATCCCCAAGCGTTGGGACGAAGCCGGCAAGCCGTATGAAGCCACCGCCGACGACGCGGCCTACGCCACCTGCGAACTCACGGGCCATAACGGCGAGCCGGTGATCGTGCAGATCAACATGAGCTGGGTCACGCGCGTGCGCCGCGACGACCTCGTGACCTTCCACGTCGACGGCACCGACGGCTCGGCTGTGGCTGGCTTGTCGAGCTGCCGCGCCCAGTCGCGCGTCGCCACGCCGCGCCCGGTGTGGAACCCCGACGAGAAGCAGATGATGAATTTCTTCGACCAGTGGCAGGAGATTCCGGACTCGCAGGTCTACGACAACGGCTTCAAGATCCAGTGGGAGCACTTCATTCGCCACGTGGTGGAGAACGAGCCCTACAAGTGGACGCTGCCCGAAGGCGCCAAGGGCGTGCAGCTGGTCGAGGCCGCGCTCGAATCGTGGAAAGACCGCCGCTGGGTCGACGTGCCCGCGCTGAAGGTCTGAGGAAGAAGCTGCCATGGCACTTTCGCTGACCCTTCCCACCGCGAGCGGATCGCTCGCGCCGTATGACCTGCGCGGCACCGCGCCGGTCAAGCCCGATGCGGGCGTGAAGTTCAACCGCATCGCCTATTCGGCCGCGCACGTCGTGGCCGACCCGCTCGCGGCCGTCGACCCGTGGCTGCAAGCGGCGGTCGATTGGGACACCACCATCGCCTACCGCCGCCACTTGTTCTCGCTGGGCCTGGGCGTGGCCGAGGCGATGGACACCGCGCAGCGCGGCATGGGCCTCGATTGGCCCACGTCGCTCGAACTGATCCGCCGCTCGCTCGATGCGGCGAAAGACGTGGCCGGTGCGCTCGTCGCCTCGGGTTGTGGCACCGACCACCTGAACATCGACGAGGTGAAGAGCGTCGACGACGTGATCCGCGGCTACGAGGAGCAGATGGCCGCCATCGAGGCGCTCGGCGGCAAGCTGATCGTGATGGCGAGCCGCGCGCTCGCCCGCGTGGCGAAGAGCCCCGCCGATTACGAACGCGTGTACGACCGCATCCTGAGCCAGGCGAAGCAACCCGTCGTGCTGCATTGGCTGGGCGACATGTTCGACCCGGCGCTCGCAGGCTACTGGGGCACGAAGGATGTCGATGCGGCGATGGACACCGCCGTGGGCATCATCGCGGCGCATCCGGAGAAGGTCGACGGCATCAAGATCTCACTGCTCGACAAGGACAAGGAAATCGCGATGCGCCGCCGCCTGCCCAAGGGCGTGCGCATGTACACGGGTGACGACTTCAACTACGCCGAGCTGATCGCCGGCGACGGCTTCGGCGATGAGCCGACGCACGGCAAGAGCGATGCGCTGCTCGGCATCTTCGACGCCATCGCGCCTGCAGCCAGCGCTGCATTGGGCGCACTGGCCCAAGGCAACACCGAGAAGTTCCACGCGATCCTCGGCCCCACGGTGCCGCTTTCGCGCCACATCTTCGCGGCGCCCACGCGCTTCTACAAGACCGGCGTGGTGTTCATGGCCTGGCTCAACGGCCACCAGAAGCACTTCACGATGGTGGGCGGCCAGCAAAGCACGCGCTCGCTGCAGCACTTCACGGAACTGTTCCGCCTGGCCGATGCAGCGAACCTGCTGGAGCAGCCCGAACTCGCGGTTCGGCGCATGAAGACGCTGCTGGCCCTGCACGGCGTGGAAGGCTGAGCGAGCCCATGCGCGATTTCTCGCAGAACCACGACTGGCTCTCGATCAACACCGCGACCGTGCGGAAGCAATCGGGCGCCGAGGTGCCGCTGGACCGCATCATCGACCAGTGCGCCGAACGCGGCATCCGCGCGATCAGCCCCTGGCGCGACCAGGTCGCGGCCGTCGGGCTCGACAAGGTGGCGAAGCAGTTGAAGGCGCATGGCATCGGCCTCTCGGGCTACTGCCGCGGCGGCTTCTTCCCGGCGCCCGACGCGGCAGGCCTGGAGGCCGCGCTCGGTGACAACCGCCGCGCCATCGACGAGGCGAAAACGCTCGACGCGCCCTGTCTCGTGCTGGTCGTCGGTGCCCTCCCCGGCGCGCTCGACGGCAAGGCCGCATACACCGACATCGCACGCGCACGCAACGAGGTGCGCGACGGCATCGCCGCATCGCTGGAGTACGCACGCGAGGTCGGCATGCCCCTCGCCATCGAGCCGCTGCATCCGATGCAGGCGGCCGACCGCGCCTGCATCAACACGCTCGAACACGCGCTCGACCTCTGCGACGAACTCGACGCGGGCAAGAGCGGCATGCTCGGCGTGGCGCTGGACATCTATCACGTCTGGTGGGACCCGAAGCTGCAGCAGCAGATCGCCCGTGCCGGCCGCGAACGCCTGCTGGCGTACCACGTCTGCGACTGGCTCACGCCCACGCGCGACCTGCTCTCCGACCGCGGGATGATGGGCGACGGCGTGGTCGAGCTCAAGAAGATCCGCGGCTGGGTCGAAGAGGCCGGCTTCGCGGGCTTCAGCGAAGTCGAGATCTTCTCGAACCTCGACTGGTGGCAGCGGCCCGGGGCCGAGACGCTCGACGTTTGCATCGAGCGGCACCGCAGCGCGGTCTGACGCTTTGCGCCGAAGCGAAAAGCAGCCGCCTGTGCTGCAATTCGCTTCATGGCTGATCCGACCCTCGACGACCTGCGCCGCTACGCGGTCGCGCGCACCCTCTTCAGACCGACCACTTTGCCGAGCGCGATCCGCCAGCTCGGCTTCGTGCAGGCCGATCCGATCCGCGCCCCTGCGCGCGCGCAAGACCTCACGCTGCGCCACCGCGTGAAGGACTACCGCGCGGGCGATCTCGAAAGCCGCTACACGCGCCTCGCGATCGAGGAAGACTGCCTCGTGAACTACGGGTTCCTGCCGCGCGAGCACCTGGCGCTGATGCATCCGCGCGAAGCCAAGCAAGCCTGGGACGCCGACACGCGGCGCAAGGCCGCCGACGTGCTCGCCTATGTGCGCGAGCACGGCCCGGTGCATCCGCGCCAGGTCGAGCAGCACTTCGCGCACGGCCGCGTCAAGAACTACTGGGGTGGCTCGAGCAACGCGACCACGCACCTGCTCGACGGCATGCACTACCGCGGCATGCTGCGCGTGGTGCGGCGCGACAGCGGCACCCGCGTCTACGAAGCCGTGAGGCACATGCCCGCCGACGACAGCCCCGCCGGCCGCGCGCAACGCGCCGCCGCGCTCATCGAACTGATCGTGCGCAAATACGCGCCGCTGCCCGCCGCAAGCCTCACTTACCTCGTGCGCCTGCTCGGCTACGGCGCGCCGCATCTTTCTGCGCAGACACAGGCGGCGCTGCGCCTGGCACGCGAAGAGCTCGCGAGCTGCCACATCGACGGCACGACCTGGTACTGGCCCGCCGACGAGAACCCGGCCTCGAAGCGCCACGCGCCCGACGAAGCGGTGCGCCTGCTCGCGCCTTTCGATCCGGTCGTGTGGGACCGCCGCCGCTTCGAACTGCTGTGGGGCTGGACGTACAAGTTCGAGGCCTACACGCCCGCACCGAAGCGCCAGTTCGGCTACTACGCGCTGCCGCTCTTGTGGCACGACCGCGTGATCGGCTGGGCCAACGTGACCGCGCCCGGCGGGCAACTGCAACCCAGCTTCGGCTATGCCGGCAAGAAGCCGCGCGATGCGGCCTTTCGCGCGGCACTCGATGAAGAGTTGCACCGCATGACGCAGTTCCTCGCGGGGCGTGCGTCGCCGATGAAATAAATCCCCGCGCGGCCCAAGGTCTGGCGCGCGGGCGACAACCCTCTGCTGCAGAGGGCTTCTAGAATCGCGGCCGTCGTCCGGTTCGCCGGGCGGCAAGCGTTCTCAGGGCGGGGTGCAATTCCCCACCGGCGGTGATGGCAGCTGAAAAGTTGCACAAGCCCGCGAGCGCCCAAGGCCTGCGCAAGCAGGCCGAGGGGTCAGCAGATTTCGGTGCGATTCCGAAGCCGACGGTCACAGTCCGGATGAAAGAGAGCGCGAAATGCGGGCACGCCCGCGCGCTCTGCCATGCATGAGCGCGCGGCTGGCTTTGCGGTTTCGTGCGCCCTGATTCAGGAAACCTGCTTTTCAGAGGCACACCATGAGTCAGATCAACGACCTTCCCCTCTCCGCCATCACCGCGTCGAATTCGTCGCGCGGCGAGCGCATCGCATTCGTCGAAGCGCAGTGGCATTCCGACATCGTCCACCAGGCACGCGACGCCTTCCTCGAAGAGATGGCGCGCCTGGGCGTGGCGCGCGAGCTCATCGACGTCTTCGATGTGCCCGGCGCCTTCGAGATCCCGCTGCACGCCAAGCGCCTGGCCAACTCGGGCAAGTACGCAGCCATCATCGGCTGCGCGCTCGTGGTCGATGGCGGCATCTACCGCCACGAGTTCGTCGCGAACACGGTGGTCAGCACGCTGATGTCGCTTCAGCTCGAGACCGACGTGCCGATCTTCTCGGCTGTGCTCACGCCGCACCATTTCCACGAGCATGTGGAGCACCGCAAGTACTTCCATCGCCATTTCGCGATCAAGGGCACCGAAGTGGCCGAGGCCTGCTTCAAGACGCTCGAAGCACTGAAGAAGGTGGACGCGGCGCTGGCTGCGTGACAACCGGGGGCCGTCCGCAGTAATCTGTGCGGATGGCTTCTTCTTCACCTGCCTCCGAAGACCGCTACATCCTCTACGGCGCGCCCGGCTCGGGCGCCACGCCGGTCCATGCGGCGCTGACGCTGATCGGCGCACAGGTCGAGACCGTCGACGTCGCCACGTGGGAGAGCGATGCCGAGCGCGAGCGCGTGTCCAAGGTCAATCCGATGCGGCAAGTGCCCGCGCTCGTGCTGCCCTCGGGCGAAGTGATGACCGAGAGCGCGGCCATCCTCCTCTGGCTCGGCGACCGCTATCCCGAAGCGGGGCTCTGCCCCGCACCCGGCGATCCGCTGCGTGCGCGCTACCTGCGCTGGATGGTCTACCTGCCCGCGGCCATCTATTCGCTCTTCTGGGTGCGCGACGAGCCCACGCGCTTCACGCCCGATCCTGCGGCGCAGGCCGTGATGCTCGAGCGCACGGCCGAACGCATCGCGCAATGCTGGCACCTCATGGACACGCAGATCGACGAACCCGCGCCCTACCTGCTCGGCGAGAAGATCAGCATGCTTGATTTGTACGTGACGGTGCTGTCGCGCTGGGCGCCGCGGCGCCGGCGCTTCTACCGCGTGGCGCCGCGCATGGCGCACGTGGTGCGGCGCGTGGATGCCGACCCCAGGTTGGCCGAATTCTGGGCCGCGCGCTTTCCGTTCTCGATGGACGAGGAAGCCAAGAAGGACTGACGCCCGCGCTTCCGATAATCGACGCCATGACCGCACGCACCCCCACCACCGACTACCCGATGACGATCTATCACAAGCCCAACTGCAGCACGTCGCGCAACGTGCTGGGCTTGATCCGCGAAAGCGGCGTGGAACCGACGATCGTCCTGTACCTGGAAACGCCGCCTTCGAAGACGAAGCTGCGCGAACTCACGAAGGCCATGGGCATGACCGCGCGCGATCTGCTGCGCACGAAGGAAGCGCCGTACGAAGAACTGAAGCTGGCCGATCCGAAGTGGAGTGACGACCGACTGTTCGATGCGATCGTGGAGAACCCGATCCTTTTGCAGCGCCCGATCGTGGTCTCGCCGCGCGGCACGCTGATGTGCCGGCCGTGGGAGCGCGTGCGCGAGATCCTGCCTGCTTGAAAAAAATCCGAAGAAGCGTTCTGGCCCTATCGCGCCGATGACATGCGCCATGCAAGCGCGACTCCTGAGCGCCTGCGATCGATCCTGCGTGACATCTGGCTCAAATGCCTGTCTCGCAAAAGGCAAAAGCAAGCGGCCATTCATCACCCATCACCCAAGCCACGACGCCTATCTCGTGGAATATTTCACAGATGATGCAACGCTGGCGCAGTGGAAAACCCGCGATCTGATTCAGTTCACCCGTACCTGACAGTGTTAACGCTCATCTCTTCCTAGACTCCGGCCGCTCGGAAGTTTCAACAAAGGGAGATAGCTCATGAAGTCATGGAAGATCGCGTCGACGTTGTGCACGGCGTCGGTAATTGCCGCTTGCGGTGGCGGTGGCGGTGGGAATGGAAATGGAGGAGGTTTCGCGCCGCTCCCCGTTTCTTCCGAATCGAGTCTGGCGATGGTGGATGGCGGGGCGCAACTGACCGTCAACCAGACGGACGGTGCAACGCCACCGGCGCCTAACGGCAGAGGTTCATTGATAGTCAGCCCACCCGCACTCCTGCACAAGCTCTCGGCCGATGAGTTCAGTCTTCGTCTCGAAGAACATCCGGCACTCAAGCAAGCACTCAGTGCCATTCCGCTGGCAACCGGAAAATCAGCCGTTGCATGCGGCATCGATCTGCACGAACTGGAATACCGCACGGGCGATGAAAAAGGTGCAATCACCAACGCCAACGGTGTCATCATGATTCCCACCGGTGCCAGCCCCATGTGCCAAGGCCCGCGGCCCATCGTGCTTTATGCCCACGGGACCTGGTTCACACGCGAGTACACCTTCACCAAGCTCCTCGATTCGACGCAACCTGCAGCGGCAGAAGGCATGCTGGTGGCCGCAGTCTTTGCATCTCGCGGGTACATCGTGGTGGCGTCCAACTACGCGGGTTACGGAAAGTCGAATCTTCCATATCACCCGTATCTCAATGGCGACCAGCAGGGTAAAGACGTGGTCGATGCACTCACGGCCGCACGCAAGGCCTTGCCGCAGATCGGCGGCAAAGACTCCGGCAAGCTGTTGGTGACCGGTATCTCTCAAGGTGGCTATGTCGCGATGGCGGCGCATCGCGAGTTGCAGGCCACGGGTCAGTCGATCACGGCATCGGCGCCCATCTCGGCACCCTCTGCCATCAGCCTGTTGGTCGATCACAACTTTCAGGGGCTGACTTCCAATGGGGCGACCGCCTTCTTCCCGCTCCTGTCGACCCCTTGGCAGAAGCAGTTTGGCGATCTCTACGTCGATCCGAGAGAAATCTACGAAGCGCGATACGCCAGCGGCATCGAAGCGTTGATGCCGAGCAACGAGCCGCTGAACAGCCTGTTCACGAGCGGCAAGCTCCCCGTGACCGAGATGTTTCCGGAAAGCGACAAGCCGTCGGTTGCGAACCCGTGGTTCAAGCAAAGCGGTGACGCGAACTTGATCAAGAGCACCTACATCAAGGCCGCGCTGAAAGACATCAAATCCAACTCTTGCCCCGGCAACACAATGCCGCCCTTGGCAGAGCTTCCCGAACTGGCGGAAAGGAATGTGGACTACAGGCTCTCGGGCGCGAAGGACGTGGTCGATAGAGCCAAGTCCGTCGGTCTCGATCTGGCAGTACCCGGATTGATCGTTGAGTTGTCAAGCCAACGCCGGCTAATCGAGTGGGCGATTTCTCATATATATACGATTCCCGGCGAGGTATCCAAAGCCGCATCTGTCATCACGGAGGCCATTCTTCACCTGGATGCGGGAGAAAAATTCAAACTCCCAAGCGAAGAGGTGAACAAATATGCAACGACCCCTGGTGCAAAAAACCCGCTCGACTGCAAGCCTCAGAACGCATTTCGCAAAGCGGCAGTTGCGAACGACCTTCGCAATTGGACGCCACAACGTCCGGTGATGATGTGCGGCGGTGGTCTGGATCCGACCTTGAACTTTCGCAGCACGCTGGCAACCGCAGCCTACTTTCGTGCCAACGGAATGGCCGATGACAAGTTGAAGGTCATCGATCTGGAGACAACACCCGCTCCGGGCGATCCGTACGCTTTTGCCCACATTGGTTTCCGGATCATGTCGGCCGCCAGTTGGAAAATCTGGAGCCCCACTGCGTCTCGCGACAAGACACGCGACACCTTGCTTTCGTATCACCCAAGTCTTGTGAGCCCACCCTGCCTGCTCGCGGCCCGCAGCTTCTTCGAAAGCCACGCAGGCGAAAACTGAGTGCGAGAGCATCGGGCCACTTTCACTGCGGCCGCGCGTGCAGGCAATCGTCTGCTGCGCGAGCCGCACTGAACGACACCGGTCCGATCTCTCGGTCTTCGTCCTGGCGCACGCCGATGCGGTGCGTTACGGATCCGGCACACGGCCATTTGTCTGGGTGCCGTGCCTCACACCCCATGTGTGAATACCTTGTCGGTGAAGCTGCGGTGGCGTATAGGCTTGCCGCCGGGGACCGAAGCAATCCGGCGAAACGTCACGGCGATGCCGTCGCGTCCTGTGCAAGCCCCCATGCGACATGCTCGCGCACCAGTTCGCTCGGGTGCGAGGCGCGCGTCGCCAGCGCCTCCTTCGCGCCTCCCTCGCCCGCTCTCACCGCATTGCCAAGCGCCACTGCTATGTTGCGCAGCCATCGCTCATGCCCGATGCGGCGTATCGGGCTGCCCTCGGTGCGGCGAAGAAAGTCGTCCTCGGTCCACGCGAAGAGCTCGGCCAGTGTGCGGCCCGTGAGCCCTTCGCGCGCGTCGAAATCCGGCAGCGCGCTCTTCTTCGCAAATTTGTTCCAGGGGCAGATCAACTGGCAGTCGTCGCAGCCGTAGATGCGGTTGGCCATCAAGGGCCGCAGTTCCTCCGGGATGGGCCCGCCGTGTTCGATGGTGAGGTACGAGATGCAGCGCCGCGCATCGAGCCGCCGCGGCGCGACGATGGCCTGCGTCGGGCACACGTCGATGCAGGCACTGCAGCTGCCGCAATGCGCGGTGACGGGCTCGCTCTCGGGCAGCGCCATATCGACATAGATCTCGCCGAGAAAGAACATCGAGCCCGCGTCGCGGTCGAGCACCAGCGTGTGCTTGCCGCGCCAGCCTTGGCCGCTGCGCGATGCGAGCTCGGCTTCGAGCACCGGCGCCGAATCGGTGAAGGCGCGGTGGCCGAACGGGCCGACCTCCTCGGCGATCTTCTCGGCCAGTTTCGCGAGGCGATTGCGCAGCACCTTGTGATAGTCGCGGCCCCGCGCATAGACCGACACGATGGCCTCGCCGGGCCGCGCGAGGCGGTCGAACTCGATCGCTTGCCACTCGGGCGGCGTGTCGCGCGGCAGGTAGTCCATGCGCGCGGTGATCACGCTCACCGTGCCCGGCACCAGCTCGGCGGGACGCGCGCGGCGGGTGCCGTGCGTTTCCATGTATTGCATCTCGCCATGGAACCCATGGGCCAGCCATTGCATCAGACCGTCCTCGGCGCTCGATAAATCGACGCCCGCGATTCCGATTTGGGAGAATCCGAGTTCCCGGGCCAAAGCCTGAATACGAACAACGAGTGGATGGCTGACGATCACTTGCCGATTGTAGAAACGCCCAAGGGCACCCCACGCACCCGCGTCCTGCGCTGGGGCAGCGAAGCCGACACCGACGCCTTCGCGCAATCGCTCGCCGCCTCGCCCGCATTGCGCGATGCCTTCATCGCCCTCGAAGGCGATCTGGGCGCCGGCAAGACAACCTTCGTTCGCCACCTGCTGCGCGCCCTGGGCATCGAGGGCCGCATCAAGAGCCCCACCTATGCGGTGGTCGAGCCCCATGAGGCGCCCGACGGCCTGCAGATTTTCCATTTCGATTTCTACCGCTTCGCCGATCCGCGCGAGTGGGACGACGCCGGCTTCCGCGACATCTTCGCGGGGCCGGGCCTCAAGCTGGCCGAATGGCCGGAAAACGCCGCGGGCCGCACACCGATTGCGGACCTCGCTATTAAAATAGAAGCAATGACCGACGACACACGCAGCGTGACCCTCCTCGCGAACACCCCTCGCGGCAGCGATCTGCTGGCGCGCATTGCCGCATGAAGGCGGGTGGACTGAAACGGCGCGTGCTGCTGCAGGGCGGCAGCATCGCGCTGATGCTCGGCGTGCACCAGATCGCACGCGGCGCCACCATCCTCGCGGTTCGCGTCTGGCCCGCGGCCGACTACACCCGCGTGACCATCGAGTCCGATGCGCGCCTCACCTCGCAGCAACTCGTGGTGGGCAGTCCGCCGCGGCTGGCGGTGGACATCGAAGGCATCGAGCTCAACAGCGAACTGCGCGAACTGGTCGGCAAGATCAAGCCGGGTGATCCGTACATCAACGGCCTGCGCGTCGGGCAGAACGCACCGACGGTCGTGCGCATCGTGTTCGACCTGAAGCAGACGGTGCGCCCGCAGGTCTTCTCGCTCGCGCCCGTGGCGGCCTACAAGCACCGGCTGGTACTCGACCTGTATCCCGAGCAGGCCATCGATCCGATGGAAGCGCTGATTGCCGAGCGGCTGCGCGATGCGCCCAAGCCGGGCAGCGGCATCAACAATGGTTCGTCGGTGGCGGGCATTGCGCCCGCAGCGCCGGTGCGTCCCGCAATGCCCGCGGGCGATCCGCTGGGCGATCTCATGGCACAGCAGTCGATGCGGCCCGGCCCGGCGGCGCCCGCGCCGCCGGTAGTCGCAGGCGTCGACCGTCCTTCCGCACCGCCCGTGCTCGTGGCACCGGCACCGCTGCCGCCCGTGGTGGGCACCGCGCCGGTGAAGCCCGTGCCGCCGCCCGCCGCGGTCGCACGCGGCGGCGCCACCGCGAGCCGCACCGACCGCATCATCATCGTGGCGCTCGACCCCGGCCACGGCGGCGAAGACCCCGGCGCCACCGGCCCCAGCGGCACGCGCGAAAAAGACATCGTGCTGCAGGTCGCCTTTCGCCTGCGCGACCGCATCAACGCGGGCAGCGTCAACGGCAACCCGATGCGCGCCTTTCTCACGCGCGATGCCGACTTTTTCGTGCCTCTGGGCGTGCGCGTGCAGAAGGCGCGGCGCGTGCAGGCCGACCTGTTCGTGAGCATCCACGCCGACGCGTTCACCACGCCCGCCGCGCGCGGCGCCAGCGTGTTCGCGCTGAGCCAGAGCGGCGCATCGAGCAGCGCTGCGCGCTGGCTCGCCAACAAGGAAAACGACGCCGACAAGGTCGGCGGCGTGAACGTCGGCAACCACGAGGCGCAGGTGCAGCGCGCGCTGCTCGACATGAGCACGACGGCGCAGATCAACGACAGCCTGAAGCTCGGCGGCGCGATGCTCGGCGAGATCAAGGGCATCGGTGCGCGGCTGCACAAGGGCCAGGTCGAGCAGGCCGGCTTCGCGGTGCTGAAGGCGCCGGACATTCCGAGCGTGCTGGTGGAGACAGCCTTCATCAGCAACCCCGAGGAAGAAGCCAACCTGCGCCGCGTCGACTACCAGGAAAGCCTGGCCGATGCGCTGATGCGCGGCATCCAGCGTTACTTTGCGCAGAATCCGCCTTTGGCGCGCAGCCGGCAGCTCTGATCCCTCGGGTGCCGCGCTTTGTAAAGCCAAGGCACGCTTTTTTTGTCCCACGCAGACCGGCCCATCACACCGCACAGGCAGGCGCGGCAGGCTCCTACACGAGGCAGGCGGCACTTTTGCGGATGATGAATCCATCACTCCTCGAAAGGTGCACATCATGAAGACACGTCTCTGGATCGCTGCAGCTGCAGCCACTTCGGTCATGACCATTGCGGGCTGCGCGAGCGGCCCCAACCAGAACCTCGGTACTGGTGTCGGTGCGGTCGGCGGTGCGCTGGTGGGCAATGCCATCGGCGGCAACACGGCCAGCACGGTGGGTGGTGCGGCCATCGGCGGCATCATCGGGAATCAGGTCGGCCGCAATGCCGACGAGCGCAACTACAACCAGCAGCGCTATCCGCAGGGCAGCAACTACTACCCGAGCAACGGGCCGCGCTATTGAGCGGTTTCCAGCGATTGGCTGAATGAAAAAAGCGCGCCTCGGCGCGCTTTTTCCTGTCCGCTGAAACGCCTCAGGCCTGGGCGGCGGCCCTCGCCTTTTCGGCCTTCGACGCGCGCCACGCACCGAAGATGGCCAGCAACCCCGGCACGAAGATCAGCGCCCAGATGATCTTGTCCAGATGCTGCCGCACGAACGGCAGGTTGCCGAAGAAATAGCCGGCCGTCGCGATGCCCAGCACCCAGATCAGCGCACCCACCACGTTGTACATGGTGAACTTCGCGCGGCTCATCTCCGCCACGCCCGCCACGAACGGCGCAAACGTGCGAATGAACGGCATGAAGCGCGCGAGGATGATGGTGATGCCGCCATAGCGTTCGTAGAAGCTGTGGGCCTGGTCGAAGGCCTTGCGGTTGAAGAAGCGCGAGTTCTCCCACTGAAAGACCTTCGGCCCGAAGTAGCGGCCGATCGAATAGTTGGTCTGGTCCCCGAGGATAGCCGCCGCGATCAGGATGCCGCACGCCAGCGGAAAATTCATGAGCCCCGCGCCGCACAGCGCGCCGACGATGAAGAGCAATGAATCGCCCGGCAGGAACGGCATCACCACCGCACCGGTTTCCACGAAGACGATCAGGAAGAGCAGCGCATAGACCCAGGGGCCGTAGGCAATGACAAAGGCCTCGAGATGTTTGTCGACGTGAAGGATGAAGTCGACGAGAAAGCTGATGATTTCCATGGCCGCGGATTATCCTTGTTGAGGTCCCGCCTCCTTTTCGAATCCCCCCATGATCCACATACGTGAAGCCCTCGAGGCGGACTGGCCCGCCATCTGGGCCGTGCTCGAGCCGACCTTTCGCCGCGGCGACACCTACACCTTTGCCGCAGACGTGACCGAAGACGAGGCACGCCATGCATGGACGAAAGTTCCCACTGCCACCTTCATCGCGTGCGACGAGCAAGGCGCGGTGCTCGGCACCTACGTCATCAAGCCCAACCAGCCCGGTCAGGGCGCGCATGTGAGCAACTGCGGCTACGTGGTGTCCGAGGCGGCGCGCGGCCTGGGCGTCGCGTCGGCGCTGTGCGAACACTCGCAGCAGCAGGCACGGCGCATGGGCTTTCTGGCGATGCAGTTCAACTTCGTTGTGTCCACCAACGAGCGCGCGGTGCGGCTCTGGCAGAAGATGGGCTTCGACATCGTCGGCACCCTGCCCGGTGCGTTTCGGCATCCGCAGCATGGCTTCGTGGATGCCTTCGTCATGTACAAGCAGTTGTCATAGAGAACACGCCGGTACAGCTGCCGTCAAGTCCGCCGATGCCGCACCGAGCGGACCGGCAAGGGACTCTTCCGGTCAGGCCCGGGCCAGGATTGTTTGCACTTCTAAAATGCCCCGGTGAGCGCACTACCCTCCTCCATTTCCCCCTCTCCCCGCCGCCCAATCCGCGAGCTCCCCGACGAGCTGATCAGCCAGATTGCCGCCGGCGAAGTGGTCGAGCGGCCGGCCTCGGTGGTGCGCGAACTGCTCGACAACGCCCTGGATGCGGGCGCGAGCCAGGTCACGGTGCGGCTCGCCTCGGGCGGCGTGCGGTTGATCTCGGTGGAAGACGACGGGCTGGGTATTCCGCGCGAAGAACTCACGGTGGCGCTGCGCCGCCATGCCACCAGCAAGATCGCGAGCCTGGACGACCTGGAGACGGTCGGCACCATGGGCTTTCGCGGCGAGGCGCTCGCGGCGATCAATGCGATTGCCGAACTCAGCATCCTCTCGCGCTTCGGCGGCGCCGACAGCGCCTTCGCGCTCGATGGCCGCACCGGCGAGCTGCGCCCGGTGGCGCGCTCTGTAGGCACCACCGTCGAAGTGCGCGAACTCTTCTTCGCAACGCCCGCACGCCGCAAATTCCTCAAGACCGATGCCACCGAGCTGGCCCACTGCATCGAGGCCGTGCGCCGCCATGCGCTGGCGCGGCCCGAGGTCGGCTTTTCGGTGTGGCACGACGGCAAGCTGGTCGAGCAATGGCGCGCCGCCGACGCGCGCGAACAGCGGCTGGCCGATGCGCTCAGCGATGACTTCGTGGCCAAGAGCGTGGCCGTCGAACACCTGGGCGGCGTGGTGCGCGTGGTCGGCCGTGCCGGTATTCCCGATGCGGCGCGCTCTCGAGGCGACCAGCAGTTCTTCTACGTCAACGGCCGCTTCGTGCGCGACAAGGTGCTCTCGCACGCGGTGCGCAGCGCCTATGAAGACGTGCTGCACGGGCAGCGCCAGCCGATCTATGCGCTGTACCTTGAAATCGATCCGTCGCGCGTCGACGTGAACGTGCACCCGACCAAGATCGAGGTGCGTTTTCGCGATGGCCGCGAGGTGCACCAGGCGGTGCGCCACGCCATCGAGGACGCGCTGGCCGCGCCGCGCGCCGGGGATGCCGTGGCGCCGTCCGGTCCGCCGGAACCCTTTTTCAGGGAGACCAAGCTGCCCGAGAGCGCGAGCTGGTCGCAGCCGGCCATGAATTTCGTGGCGCGGGAGCGCGGTGCCGGCGATTTCGAGGCCATGTGGCCGCGCCGTACCGACGAACTCGGGCACGCGCCCGATTCCACACCCTCGCACTGGCCACTGACCGGTGCGGCACCGATGGCCTTCAGGGCGCCCGTCGGGCTGCCTCCGAGCCCCGCGGAAGACGCCTCGGCACCCGCCGCCACCAACGACGAGGCCTGGCCCCTCGGCCGCGCGCTGGCCCAGTTGCAGGGCATCTACATCCTGGCCGAGAACACCCAGGGACTGGTGGTGGTCGACATGCATGCGGCGCACGAGCGCATCGTCTACGAGCGGCTCAAGACGCAGCTCGACGGCGCCGCCATCACCAGCCAGCCGCTGCTGATTCCCGCGACCTTCGCGGCCACGCCGCAGGAAGTGGCCACGGCCGAGGCCTGTGCCGAGGTGTTGCCGACGCTGGGACTGGAAATCACCGCGTTTTCGGCACGCACGCTCGCGGTGCGCGCAGTGCCCGGCACGCTGGCGGATGGCGACCCGGTCGAGCTCGCGCGCAGCGTTCTGGCCGAACTGGGCCAGCACGACGCCAGCACCGTGGTGCAGCGCGCCCAGAACGAATTGCTGTCCACCATGGCCTGCCACGGCGCGGTGCGGGCCAACCGCAAGCTCACCATCGACGAGATGAACGCACTGTTACGCCAGATGGAAGCGACCGAGCGTTCGGACCAGTGCAACCACGGCAGGCCGACTTGGCGCCAGCTGTCGATTCGCGAGCTCGACACGCTGTTCATGCGCGGCAGATAGCCGAATCGGCGCCGTTTTCAGGGTTTTCGAGGATTTCCCGGGGTCATCCGGGGACCGGGCACGCACGTTGCATGGTCTAGCCAAAGCGCCGTCGAGCGCTGTTTCGGAGGGTTACCAGGGCGCAACGCCGGCGCGCCGTGGTGAAAGCGGATGAAACTTTCGGCCGGTATCGCTGTCCCTCAACCCCATGATGAAACGCTGGACCCTCCTCGCGTCTGTCCTCTCGCTGTGCGCCCTGCTCGCTGCCGGTTGCTCCACGTTCGACGAACAACAGCGCGAATGGATCTTTCAGCCCAGCGACCGCAGCTGGGGCAATACCGCCACCATGACCCAGGGCATGGAGGACGTCTGGATCGATTTCCAGTCGTCGATCACCGGCGAACCCGCGCGACTGCACGGCCTGTGGCTGGGCGGCGCCCCTGAAACCACCGAAACCCCCGTGCTGCTGTACCTGCACGGCGCGCGTTACAACGTGGCCGGCTCGGCGCCGCGCATCCAGCGCATGCACGAGCTGGGTTTCTCGGTGCTGGCCATCGACTACCGCGGCTTCGGCAAGAGCTCCAAGGGCCTGCCGTCCGAGGAATCGGCCCGCGAAGACGCCCGCGCCGCCTGGACCTGGCTGGCCGCGCGCCACCCCAAGCAGCACCGCTACATCTTCGGCCACTCGCTGGGCGGCGCCATCGGCATCGACCTGGCGGCGCATGTGAACGACGAGAGCGGCACCATCGTGGAGAGCACCTTCAGCTCCATCGCCGATGTGGTCAGCAGCTTCAAGTGGGGCTGGCTGCCGCTGGGCCCCTTCATCACGCAGCGCTTCGAGGCCATCAACACCGTCAAGGACATCGGCGCGCCGCTCTTGGTGGTGCATGGCACGGCCGACAGCCTGATCAACCCGACGCTGGGCCGCAAGCTCTATAACGCGGCCACGGTGCCCAAGCTGTTCGTGCTGGTCGAGGGCGGCTCGCACCACAACACCAATTCGATAGGCGAGGCGCAGTACCGCGCGGCGCTCACGCAGCTGTTCCGCATGAAGCCCGACAACATGGTGGCGCGCAACCAGCCGAAGCTGTCGCCGCCCGCACTGGCCCTGCCGCTGCCGCCCGCGGTGGCGCCGCAGGACGTGCGCGGCGAGGCGCGCGCGAGCAGCGTGCCCGCGGCGATCTGAAGCCCGATCCGCCAGCCCGCTCCGTTAACGCCGAGCCCCGCTCCGTTAACGCCGAGCCCCGCTCCGTTAACGCCGAGCCCCGTTCCGTTAACGCCGAGCCCCGTTCCGTCAACGCGGAGCTCCAATCCGTTCACGCTGAGCCTGTCGAAGCGCCGCGCGAGGCTTCGACAAGCTCAGCCCGAACGACCATGGCTCCGGCTCTGGTTTTTTCAGACCACAGAACCCAATAGCGCGCGTCAAGCCAGGTTGAAAGGCAGTTGCCGCAAAGGCTTGCCCGTCAATTGCGCAATCGCATTGGCGAACGCCGGCGCCAGCGGCGGCAGCCCCGGCTCTCCCATCCCCTTGGGCGCATCGGCGCTGGGCACGATGTGGATGTCGAACTCCGGCACCTGCGTGATGCGGGCCACCGTGAAATCGCCGAAGTTGCCCTGCTGCACGACACCGTCCTTCAACGTGATCGCGCTGCCTTGCAGGCAGGTCGACAACCCCATCACCGCCGCACCCTGCACCTGCGCTTCCACGCTGCGCGGGTTGACGGCCAGGTTGCAGTGCACGCCGCTGGTCACGCGGTGCAGCACCGGCTGGCCGTCCTTCACTGAAGCTTCCACCACATAGGCAACCACCGACTCGAAGGACTCGTGCACCGCCACGCCCCAGGCGCGGCCGTCCGCGAGCTTCTTCTTGCCGTAGCCGCTCTTGTCCACGGCCAGTTGCAGCGCAGCGCGATGGCGCGGGTGCTTGTCGCCGAAGAGCTGCATGCGGTAGGCCACCGGGTCCTGCTTCGTGCTGCGGGCGATCTCGTCGATCAGCGTCTCCATCACGAAGGCAGTGTGGGTCGAGCCCACGCTGCGCCACCACAGCACCGGCACGTTGACCTGCGGGTGGTGCACCGTGAGGCGCATGGGCACGGGGTACGGATCGCGCATGCCTTCGACCGCCGTGGCGTCGATGCCGTCCTTCACCATCATGCCGGCGAACACCGTGCCCGCGGTGATCGACTGGCCCACGATGACATGGTCCCACGCGAGGATCTTGCCGCGCTCGTCGAAGCCGATGCTGGCGCGGTGCAGGTGCATCGGGCGGTAGTAGCCGCCCTTCATGTCGTCCTCGCGGCTCCACAAGAGGCGCACGGGCGCATCGAGGCCGGCGGCGCGCGTGGCCTTGGCGATCTCGCAGGCCTCGACCACGAAGTCGCTCGAGCCCACGAAGCGACGGCCGAAGCCGCCGCCCGCCATCTGCACGTTCACCTTCACCTGCTCGGGCTTGAGCTTCAGCGTGCGTGCCGCGGCCTGGCCGTCGAGGTCGGCGGACTGGGTGCCGACCCACAGCTCGGCGCGGCCGTCCGACAGCTTCACCGTGCAGTTCAGCGGCTCCATCGGCGCGTGCGCCAGGTAGGGAAACACGAACTCGGCCTCGAGCTTGTGCGGCGCCTTGGCCAGCGGCGCCATGTCGGCGTCGAACTTGCGGTTGCCGGGACGGCCGGCCAGCTCGCGGTACTGGACCAGTTGCTTGTCGCTGTCGACCTTTTCCACGGCGGACGTGTTCCATTCCAGCTTGAGCGCGTCGCGGCCCAGCTTGGCTGGCCAGTAGCCATCGGCCACCACGGCCACGCCTTCGGCGCCGCGGTCCAGCGGAATGCGCACCACGGCCTTCACTCCCTTGACTGCGCGCGCGGCGCTGTCGTCCACCGAGGACAGACGCGCACCGAACACCGGTGGGTGCGCGACCACGGCCGTCAACTGGCCGGGTTGCTTCACGTCGATGCCGAAGTCCTGCCTCCCGCTGCTCTTGGCGCGCGCGTCCAGGCGCGTGGTCGCGCGGCCGATGATCCGGAAATCCTTCGGGTCTTTCAGCACGACCTTCTCGGGCACCGGCAAGGCCATGGCCGCTTCGGCCAGCTCGCCGTAGCTCAGCTTGCGGCCGCCGGGCCCGATCACCGTGCCCGCCTGCGTGCGCAGCGTGGCGACGTCGACCTTCCAGCGCGCCGCCGCGGCCGACATCAGCATCGCCCGGGCGCGGGCGCCCAGTTCGCGGTACTGCGTGAAGCTGTTCTTGATCGTGTTCGAGCCACCGGTCAGGTGGATGCCGAAGAGCGGATCGGCATATGCGGCATCGTTGGTGCCGCTGCGGCTGCGCACCAGGGCCCAGTCGGCGTCGAGTTCCTCGGCCAGGATCATCGGCAGGCCGGTCTGCACGCCCTGGCCGAATTCGAGGCGGTTGATGGTCACCATGACTTCGCCGTTGGGCGCGATCTGCACGAAGGCCGAAGGCTGCTGCGTCGGCTTCAAGCCGCCGGCCGCTGGCTTCGCGCCGTCGGCCTGTGCCATGGCCATGTGGGGAAAGGCGCCGAGCACGAGGCCGCCGGCGCCAGCCATCTTCAGGAAGCTGCGGCGAGGCAGCGTGGCGGCTTCGTCAGCCGAGGGTTGGGCCATCAGGCGCTGCAGCGCGCGCGGCAAGTCGTTGTAGTCGATGTTGGGCAACATGGTGGTGGCTCCTTAAGCGAGGGCGCGGGCCGCATCGGCCACGGCGGCGCGGATGCGCACATAGGTGCCGCAGCGGCAGATGTTGCCGGCCATGGCCGAATCGATCTCGTCCACGCTGGGCTGTTTGCCCTTGGGCAGCGATTTCAGGAACGCGGTCGCGCTCATGATCTGGCCGCTCTGGCAGTAGCCGCACTGCGCGACGTCGTGCTTGACCCACGCGGCGTGCACGGATGCGCCGACAGGGTCGCTGCCATCGGTGGCGGCTTCGATCGTGGTGATCTTCTTGCCCTCTGCGGCGGAGATCGGCGTGATGCACGAACGGATCGCCTGGCCGTCCAGGTGCACGGTGCAGGCGCCGCACAGCGCGGCGCCGCAGCCGAACTTGGTGCCGGTCATGCCCAGCGTGTCGCGCAGGGCCCAGAGGATGGGGGTGCCGGGATCGGCATCGACCGTGTGGTCACGGCCATTGACGTGGAGCGCAGTCATCTTCTTTTTCTCCGTGGGGTGGGTGAGTTGGGTGGAATCTCTGTTTACTTGGCGCCGTCGAGCAGCCACTGCGCGAGTGCCTGCAGATCGGCATCGGGGACCTGGGCCTGTGGCGGCATCGGCATCGGGCCCCATTTGCCGGAACTGCCGGCCTTGATGCTGGCGGCCAGTTGTGCAGCCGTGCCCTTGCCGTCGCCGTACTTCGCGCCGATGTCCTTCCACGACGGGCCCACCACCTTGGTGGCGGGCTGGTGGCATGCGACGCATGAGTACTTCTGCGCCAGCGCGAGACTCGCGCCGGCGTGCAGGGGCCATAGCGCGCTTGCGCCTAGCCCCAGGACCATGGCCAGGGAGGCGACGAGCGCGCGCGGCTGCTTTCGCGGGGAGTGGGTCGTTTCTGTTTTCATCGTGGCCTCGTGGGAAAGAGAGTTGTCTGAATCGACGGATGGCTCTCGGCGCATGACACCGCACGCGCGCCGGCACATCGCGGCCCAGTGTCGGGCGAAGGCCCGTCCGCCGTTTGCCCAATCCGCGCGTGTTCTTGCCTGAAACAACGAGACTGCGCCGAAAACGCGTGGCGCACGAGATGCGCCAGCTAGACTTTTTCGCTGGCGTCATTCGAAAGGATTCAGATGGAAGCGGCACAGCCGGCGAGGCAGGAAGAGTCGGGCGTCCTGAGCAAGCTGGCGCGGGCGGTCGAGCGCATTGCGCAAAGCGACGGCGACTACCTCACGGCCATTCCCGAGCTCTCGCTGCACCGCCGCAGCGCCACGACCGAACCGATGCATTGCCTCTACGGCTTCGGCGTGGGCATCACGGTGAGCGGGCAGAAGCGCGTGGCGCTCGGCGAGGAGGTGTTCGACTATTCGGCGGGCCAGTCGCTGCTGACGACCGCCGATCTGCCCGTGGTGACGCACATCACCCATGCGAGCCCCGCGCAGCCCTTCATGGGCCTCATGCTCCGGCTCGATCCGCGCACCGTGGTGCAGGCGGCTGCCGAGATGGCCCTGCCCCATCCGGGCAAGGACTCCAGCTACCGTGCCATGTCGCTCGGCGCCCTCGATGCGACGCTGCTGGGCGCGGTGACGCGGCTCGTCGAACTGATCGACGAGCCCCGGTTGCTGCCGCAGCTCGCGCCGCTCTTGCAGCGCGAAATCCTCGTGCGGCTGTTGGCCGGGCGCCACGGCCCGCAACTGCAGCGCCTCGTGGCGGTCGGCTCGCCGAGCCAGCAGGTGGTGCAGAGCATGGCCTGGCTGAAGGTGAACTTCACGCAGCCGGTGCTGGCGGACGACCTGGCCGCGTCCGTGCACATGAGCCCCTCGACGTTCAGGCAGCACTTCCGCGCCGTGGCGGGCATGAGCCCGATGCAGTACCTGAAGCAGTTGCGCCTGCAAGAAGCGCGGCAGTTGATGCTGAACCAGGGCATCGACGCCGGCACCGCGGGCGTGCGCGTGGGCTATGAGAGCGCCTCGCAATTCAGCCGCGAATACGCGCGCCTGTTCGGCGCGCCGCCGCTGCGCGATATACGGCGGATGCGCGAAACGACCTAGGGTCATCCGCGCCCTTCCTGCCGGCGGGCGCGCGCCATTTGCTACCCTCGGCGCACCATGTTTCCCCGCTACGCACCGGCCTCCGAGGCCGCACCTCCGGCATCGCTTGCCGCTGCGCCTTCCGGCTTGCCGCGCTATGTGGCGCTCGCCGGCCCTACGGCCTCGGGCAAGACAGCCGCAGCATTGGCCCTTGCACAGCGCCAGCCGGTCGAAATCATCTCGGTCGATTCCGCGCTCGTCTACCGCGGCATGGACATCGGCACGGCCAAGCCCACCGCGGCCGAGCAGGCTGCCGTGCCGCACCACCTGATCGACATCCTCGATGCACGCGAGAGCTACAGCGCCGCAGCCTTCGTGGCCGATGCGACGCGGCTCATCGACGAAATCCGCTCGCGCGGCGCGCTGCCGCTGCTGGTGGGCGGCACGATGCTGTATTTCAAGGCGCTGTTCGACGGCATCGACGCGATGCCCGCCGCCGATGCTGCGGTGCGCGCGCGCATCGACGCACAAGCCGCCGAACTGGGCTGGCCCGCAATGCACGCACGGCTCGCCGAGGTCGACCCCGTGACTGCCGCGCGCCTCGCCCCGCAAGACAGCCAACGGATCCAGCGCGCGCTCGAGGTGTGGGAAAGCAGCGGTCAGCCGCTCTCGAGCTTTCACGCGAGCGACAACAAGACGGCGAAAGCCGTGGACGGCGGCGTGCTTTTCTCGCTAGAACCCACCGACCGCGCGTGGCTCCATGCACGCATCGCCGATCGCTTCGACGCGATGCTCGCCGCCGGTTTTCTCGACGAAGTGAAAGCGCTGCGCGCGCGCGGCGATCTTTCAACCGACCTGCCCTCGATGCGCTGCGTCGGCTACCGGCAGGCGTGGGAAACGCTCGACGCCTGCGGCACCTCCGCTCCCGATGCCCGGGCCATGCAAGACCTGCGCGAGCGCGGCATCGCCGCCACGCGCCAACTCGCCAAGCGGCAGATCACCTGGCTGCGCAGCATGCCGCAGCGCACCGTGATCGCCTGCGACGCACCCGATGCGGTGCAGACCGCCGTTCAACTGATTGCCAAGACCACCCAAGCCGGATGACGCTGCGCATTTCCAACCTCGGCAAGCACTACGGCGAAGCGCCGGTCTTCGAAAACGTGACGCTGGATGTCCAGCCCGGCGAGTTCGTCGCCATCGTGGGCGAGTCGGGCGTGGGCAAGTCGACGCTGCTCAACTGCATGGCAGGCCTCGACAGCTGGGACCAGGGCACGGTGACGCACGACGGCACCGACATCGGCGCGCTCGACGGCGAGGCCTGCGCGCTCTGGCGACGCAAGCACGTCGGCTTCGTGTTCCAGGCCTTCCATGTGCTGCCGCATCTCGACGTGGCGCAGAACATATCGCTGCCGCTGATGCTGCTCGGCGAGAAGAAAAAAGACGATGGCCGCGTCGCGCACATGCTCGATGCGGTCGGCCTGCCCGGCATGGGTGCGCGGCTGCCGCAGACGCTTTCGGGTGGTCAGTTGCAGCGCGTGGCGATTGCGCGCGCGCTGGTGCACCGGCCCGCGCTGCTGCTCGCCGACGAGCCCACGGGCAACCTCGATCCGACCACGGCCGCGAAGGTGATGGAACTGCTGATCGGCCAGACCCGCGAGCACGGCGCCTCGCTGGTATTGGTGACGCACTCCGAAAGCGCCGCCGCCCGTGCGGACCGCCTGCTGCACCTGACGGCCGCAGGCATCCGCGCCTGATACGAGACTGCGTTCGATCTTGCAAACCCGTTCGATCTTCCAAACCCGTTCGATCTTGCAAACCCGTTCGATCTTGCAAACCCGTTCGATCTTGCAAACCCGTTCGATCTTGCAAACCCGTTCGATCTTCCAAACCCGTTCGGGCTGAGCTTGTCGAAGCCTCGCGCGGCGCTTCGACAAGCTCAGCGTGAACAGCCCCTTCCTTTCGAACGCAGGCCGGGATGAGGAACGCAGCAGGGAATGAGATTTAAGCGAGCAGCGCCGCGTAGCGCGACAGGTCGACGTTGCCGCCGCTGATCACGATACCCACGCGCTGACCCGCGATCGCCTTGCCTGCCGCAATGGCACCCGCGAAGGCAAGGCACCCCGTCGGCTCCACCACCATCTTCATGCGCTCGGCGAAGAAGCGCATCGCCTCGACGAGCTGATCGTCGGTCACCGTGAAGATGTCGTTCACATCGCGCTGGATGATCCCGAACGTGTACTGGCCCAGGTGCTGCGTCTGCGCGCCATCGGCGATGGTCTTGGGCGTTTCGATGTGCACGATCTTCCCCGTGCGAAACGACTGCTGCCCGTCGTTGCCCGCCTCGGGCTCCACGCCGCAGATCTTGCAATCGGGCGACAGCGCACGCGCCGACAGCGCCGAGCCAGACAGCAGCCCGCCGCCGCCCAGGCACACGAACAGATGGTCGAGCGGCCCCGTCTCCTCGATCAGTTCCTTCACCGCCGTGCCCTGCCCCGAGAGCACATCGGGGTGGTCGTACGGCGGAATCATCGTCATGCCGCGTTCCTGTGCGAGCTTCTTCGTGAGCGCCTCGCGGTCTTCGGTGAAGCGGTCGTACAGCACCACTTCGGCACCGTAGCCCTGCGTGGCCGCGACCTTGGCGGCCGGCGCGTCCTTGGGCATCACGATCACGGCGGGCATCGACAGGAGCCGCGCCGACAGCGCGATGGCCTGCGCGTGGTTGCCCGACGAGAAGGCGATGACGCCGCCCTTGCGCTGCTCGGCATCGAATTTGGAAAGCGCGTTGAACGCACCGCGGAACTTGAACGCGCCCATGCGCTGGAAGTTCTCGCACTTGAAGAAGAACTGCGCGCCCCAGCGCTCATTGGCGGTGGTCGATTGCAGCACCGGCGTGCGGTGGGCATGGCCTTCGAGCCGCGCGGCCGCGGCGGTGACGTCGTCGTAGGTAGGGAGTTGCATGGTTCGAGCTTAGCGGTGGCTTACGTTTTTTTGCAGCCCCCATGGGTAAAAACCCGGTTGGTGCGACGGCACAGAAGTTCGTACTCTGTATACAGAGTTCAAAGAAAGCCACCCCATGCCCGCCCAGCTCGTCAGCATCGAAGTCGCGCCCGACCTTGTCGACCAGGTCTATCGCGCCCTGCTCGGCGCCATCAGCAGCGGCTCGCTGGCGCCGGGCGAGCGCATCACGCAGGAAGACATCGCGCAGCGCCTCTCGGTGTCGCGCCAGCCGGTGCTGCAGGCGCTGCGCCTCCTGAAGAAAGACGGCTTCGTGCACGACGCGCCCGGCCGCGGCGTGCTGGTGGCGCCGCTCGATGCCGAGGGCATGCGCCACATCTACCAGGTGCGCGGCGTGCTCGACGTGCTGGCCGCGCGGCTCGCGGCGCAGCAGCGTTTTCGCATCGACCCCAAGCTCATCGAACGCGGCCGGCGCGCCGCGCGCGGGCGCAATGTCGAAGCCATGATCGATGCCGACGTGGCCTTTCACCGCGCGATCTACGACGCCTCGGGCAACCCGCTGATCGGCCAGAGCGCCGATCCGCACTGGCGGCACCTCCGCCGTGCGATGGGCGCAGTGCTGCAGGCCGAGCCCCAGCGCGAATCGCTGTGGGACGAGCACGAAGCCATCGCCGACGCCATCGCGGCAGGCAACCCAGACCGCGCCGCGCGCCTGAGCGAAGAGCACGTCGCGCAGGCCAGCGAGGCACTGGCCCGTCGCCTGACGCAACAGCAGGCCCGCAACGCAACCGACACCCCCACCCACAAAGCCCACAAAGGAGACAAGGCATGAAGCTGACCCCCGAGCAACGCGCGCAGTTCGAGCGCGACGGCTACCTGTTCTTCCCCGGCCATTTCTCGCCCGAAGAGACGAAGACGCTGACCGATGCGGTGCCCGATCTCTACAGCAAGCGCGAGGCCTTCAACGTGCGCGAGAAAGGCTCCGACGCCGTGCGCACGAACTTCGCCGCGCACCTCATCAGCGAGCCCTTCGCCAGGCTCGCGCGCCATCCGCGCATGGTCGGCCCGGTGATGGACCTCTTCGAGGAAGAGGTCTACATGCACCAGTTCAAGATCAACGGAAAGATGGCCTTCGAAGGCCAGGTCTGGCAGTGGCACCAGGACTACGGCACCTGGCTCAACGACGACCTGATGCCCACCGAGCGCGCGATGAACGTGGCGATTTTTCTGGACGACGTGAACGAGCACAACGGACCGCTGATGTTCATTCCGGGCAGCCACCGCAAGGGCGTGGTCGATGCGAAGCATGACCTCACGACGACGAGCTATCCGCTCTGGACCGTGGACAACGACCTGATCGCGCAACTCGTGGATCGAGCCGGCGGCAAGGAAGGCGGCATCGTCTCGCCCAAGGGCCCGGCCGGTTCGATGATCCTCTTCCACAGCTGCCTCGTGCATGCCTCGGGCAGCAACCTCTCGCCCTTCAACCGCGTGGCGGTGTACCTGAGCCTGTGCGCCGTCAGCAACCACATCCGTCGCCACAAGCGCCCCGAGTACATCGCGCATCGCGACTTCACGCCCATCGAGATGCTGCCCGACGACTGCCTGCTGAAGACCTACCCCGTCGATGTGCCCTGGAAGAACGGTCTGCCCGAGAGCGCCCTGCAGACCTCGCTCGAAGTCCTCGACACCGCGGAGGCCTGACCCATGAGCCTCCACACCCGCCTGCAGCAGCGCGCCGCCGAAGGCCGACCCATCCGCATCGGCCTGATCGGCGCCGGCAAATTCGGCTCGATGTACCTCGCGCAGATCCCGCGCACGCCCGGCGTGCAGCTCGTCGCGATTGCCGACCTGTCGCCCGATGCGGCCCGCGTGAACCTTGCGCGCGTCGGCTGGAAGCCCGAACGCACCGCCGCAGGCTCGGTACAGGAAGCCATCAAGACCGGCAACACCTGGATCACCGACAACTGGCAGGCCGTGACGCGCGAGCCTTCCATCGACATCGTGGTCGAGTGCACCGGCCACCCCATCGCCGCCGTCGATCACTGCCTCGATGCCTTCGCGCACGGCAAGCACGTGGTCAACGTGACGGTGGAAGCCGACGCCTTCTGCGGCCCGCTGCTCGCGCACAAGGCGCAGCAGGCCGGCGTGATCTATTCGCTGGCCTTCGGCGACCAGCCGGCGCTCATCTGCGACCTGGTCGACTGGGCCCGCACCTGCGGCTTTCCGGTGGTGGCGGCCGGTCGCGGCCACAAGTGGCTGCCGCACTTCACCGAATCCACGCCCGAGACGGTGTGGGGCAACTACGGCCTCACGCCCGAGCAGGCGCTGCGCGGCGGGCTCAACCCGAAGATGTTCAACAGCTTTCTCGATGGCTCCAAGCCCTCCATAGAAAGCTCGGCAGTGGCCAACGCCACCGGCCTCGGCGTGCCATCGGACGGTTTGCTCTACCCGCCCGCGAGCGTGGAAGACATTCCCTTCGTCACCCGCCCGAAGAGCGAAGGCGGCGTGCTGGAGCGCAAGGGCATGGTCGAGGTGATCTCCTCGCTCGAAGCCGACGGCAGAAAGATTCCCTACGACATCCGCATGGGCGTGTGGGTCACGGTCGAGGCCGAGACCGACTACATCAAGAACTGCTTCGAGGAATACAACGCCCACACCGACCCGAGCGGGCGCTACTTCACGCTCTACAAGCGCTGGCACCTCATCGGCCTGGAGGTCGGCATGTCGGTCGCGAGCGTGGCGCTGCGCGGCGAAGCGACCGGCGTGGCCACCTGCTGGAACGCCGACGTGGTCGCCACCGCCAAGCGCGACCTCGCCGCGGGCGAGATGCTCGACGGCGAAGGCGGCTACACCGTCTGGGGCAAGCTGCTGCCGGCCGAGCGGTCGCTGCGACTGGGCGGCCTGCCGCTCGGGCTGGCCCACAACGTCAAGCTCGTGCGGCCGGTGAAAAAGGGCCAGAGCCTGAGCTGGGCCGACGTGGCGATCGACACCTCGACCGCCGCCTACAAGCTGCGCAGCGAGATGGAAAGCATGTTCTCGGCGGCTGTCCAGACCCGGGCAGCCTAAAGGCGTACCAGCCGAAAGAAGTAGGTAGCGCAACCGTTGCGCCAAACGAATTTCGCGTAAAAAATAATCTGCACGACACGGAGCTTCCGTGTCGAAATGATCGGCGGCGGGCCGTCATTGTGGTGAGCGCTCTTGCTCAGCAAGCTTTTCCTTCACGGAGAGACACCATGCAGTACATGTTGATGTTCTATCAGCCCGCGGCCGAATTCGAACAGCGCGACGACGCCTCGTCCCAGGCCTATCGGTCCAGCTGGGTCGCGTATGCCGACGCGGTGCGCCAGTCGGGCGTCGCGCTCGGCGGCCACGGCCTCTTCCCGCCCATGACCGGCACCACCCTGCGCGTGCGCGGCGACAAGCGCCAGGTGCAGGACGGCCCTTTTGCCGACACCAAGGAGCAGCTCGGCGGCTACTTCGTGGTCGACGTGCCCGACCTCGATACCGCGCTCGAATGGGCCGCGCGCGCGCCCTGCGCCAGCAGCGGGGGCGTGGAGGTACGGCCGGTCTTCACGGCCACGGCAGCCACATCGTGAACGACCCGGCGGCTCATCAGGCCGCCGAGAAGGCGGCGCGCGAGTCGTACGGCCGGCTGCTGGCGATCTTGTCGGCGCGCACGCACGACATCGCCGCCTCCGAAGACGCGCTCGCCGACGCGTTCGCGCGCGCGCTCGAACGCTGGCCGGCCGACGGCATTCCGGACCAACCCGATGCGTGGCTCCTGAGCGTGGCGCGGCACCGCAAGCTCGACGCCTGGCGCCATTCGCGCGTGCAGGACCAGGCCACCCAGACCCTGCTGCTCCTGGCCGGCGAGATGGACGAGGCCAGCGCCGAAGGCACCGCCGTGCCCGACGAGCGGCTGCGCCTGCTCTTCGTCTGCGCGCACCCGGCTATCGACGTCGCGGCCCGCGCGCCGCTGATGCTGCAGACCGTGCTCGGCCTGGATGCGGCGCGCATGGCCGGCGCCTTTCTCACCGCGCCCTCCACGCTCGGCCAGCGGCTGGTGCGGGCCAAGGCGCGCATCCGTGCGGCGGGCATTCCCTTCGAATACCCGGAAGCGCGCGACCTGCCGCAGCGCCTGCAGGACGTGCTCGACGGCATCTACGCCGCCTACGGCACCGGCTGGGACGACGTCGATGGCGCCGATGCGCTGCCGCGCGGCCTCACGTCCGAAGCCATCGACCTGGGCCGCATCCTCTTCCACCTGATGCCCGACGAACCCGAACCGCTTGGCCTTCGCGCGCTGATGCTCTTCTGCGAAAGCCGCGCCGCCGCCCGGCGCAGCGAGACCGGGGCGTATGTGCCGCTCGACCAGCAGGACACCTTGCGCTGGGACCCGGACCTGCTCGCGGAAGCCGAGCGGTGCCTGCGGCTGGCATCGGAGATGAAGTCCCTCGGGGCGTACCAGTTGGAGGCGGCCATCCAGTCGGCCCATTGCGAACGGCGCGTGGGCGCGCCGGTGGCTCCCGAGGTGCTGGTGTCGCTGTACGAAGGCCTGCTGGCGCTGCGGCCCAGCATCGGCGCGCAGGTCAGCCGCGCCTGCGCGCTTGCGAATGCGCGCGGGCCAGAGATCGGGTTGCGGGCGCTGGAGGCGATTCCTGCGGACGAGGTGGCGAGCTACCAACCGTTCTGGGCGGCGCGTGCGCATCTGCTCGCGGCCGGTGGCGCGCGTGCAGCGGCGCGGCAGGCTTATGACCGCGCAATCGGGTTGAGTGCGAATGCGGCGGTGCGGGCGTATCTCAATGCGATGTCGCAGCGGCTTTGAGTAGCGCGTCTCTTCTTATTCCTGCTGCGGCACGGCGACCGCCTCGCCCACCCGCCGCCCCTCGAGCTGGCTGCCCCCTTGCGCCAGCGTCACCCCCACCACTGCATTGCCATCACCGCGCTGGAACACGATCTGCGCGCCGATGGTGGCCACCGCGAAACGGTCAGTCCCCGTCGGCACGAGCGCGTTGTACCCGCGCCCCGTCTCCCGCACCAGCAACCGCCCATTGCGCACCGTGAAGCCCAGCGCCTTCGTCTTGCTGATGCGGTACTCGCCCTTGTAGTCCTCCAGCCGCTTCGGATCGACCGGCACTTCGGTCGTCGACACCGGATAGCGGCTCTTGCCGATGGCCAGCATCACCGGCTGCAGCGGCGCGCGCGCGTTGCTGCTGAGCACGATGAGCGCTTCGCCGGTGTCCGGCGCGATCAGCCACAGCGTGCGATAGCCCTCGGTGAGGCCCGCGTGCCAATAAGTGCGGCGCCCGCCCTCGGGGCCGCGCACCATCACCGCATAGCCGATCTCGGCGCCCTCATAGTGCGCGAGCGGCGTGAGCATGCGTGCGGCGGCCGGGCCCAGCGGGCCGCTGGCGCCGGCGAGGACGGCTCGGCTGAAGGTCATCATGTCGGCCGCCGTCGAGCGCAGCGCGCTGGCCGGTGCGTAGGCCACCATGTCCAGCAGCGGCTGGCGGCGGTCGCCGGCGAAGGCCGGAGCCATGCGCGAAGCCTTGTCGCCGAGCGGGATCACGGTGTCGTTCATGCCCAGCGGCTCGGTGATGCGCGCGCGCACCAGCTCGCCCCACGAGGTGTTGTAGCGCTCGGCCAGCAACTGCCCGAGCAGCGCCATGCCGAAGTTGCTGTACGCGGCTTCGCACGGCGCCGCCGGCGCGGTGAGCTTGATGCGCGAGAGCGCGGCCCAGAACATCGGCCTGTCGAAAGTGCGCAGCTGCTCGGCCAGCGGTGCACCGCCCTTCACGCCGTCGGCCATCACGGGCATGCAGCCCGTGTGCGTGACGAGCTGCTTCAGCGTCACCGCGGCCGCCGCGGGCGGCACGCCCTGAACTTTGCCCGCGAGCACCTTGCCCACGGTGTCGTCGAGCTTGAGGTCGCCGCGCTCCACCGCCTGCGCCAGCAGGAGGCCGGTGAAGACCTTGGTGACCGAGCCGATCTCGAACATCGGCTGCTCGGCGCTGTTGGGCTCGATGGGGCGCGAGGGCGAGAGCGGCTCGGGGTTGTAGGCCGCGCCGTACGAGGCCTTGCCGTTGCGCAGCAGACCGACGACAAGCGTTCCGCGCTCGGCACCGAGCGCGGCCTTGGCCAGCACCGCCGGGTCGCTCGCCAAGGACAGCGGCGGCGGCAACTGCTGTGGCGGCTGCGGCGGCTGGAGCTGCGCGGCCGCGCTGCCGGCCAGCAGCGGGGCAAGAAGCCAGGCCGCGAACCAGCGGCGGCGCATCACCGGGAACATGTCTGTGGACAAGGCTGGGGGCAGGAGCCGCATCGTCGAATTCCTCGGGGCGTCATCGAAAGAGGCGCCATCGTGCCACGTCGATGTAACAAAGGCGTCCCGCGGCCACAATCGCTGAATGCGTGCATTGCTCACCACCTTCTCCTGGCAGGAACTGCGCCACCACCCCTGGCGCAACGCGGCGGCCGTGCTGGCCGTGATGCTGGGCGTGGCGCTCGCGTTCTCGGTGCAGCTCATCAACGCCTCGGCGCTCGATGAGTTCTCCAGCGCGGTGCGATCTGTCAACGGCCAGCCGGATCTCGAAGTGCGCGCGGTGCAAGGCGGCTTCGACGAAGCCGTGTTCGCGCAACTGGCGCGGCATCCGCAGGTGACGCTCGCGAGCCCGGTGCTCGAATTTCAGGGCCTGGCCCTCGCCAGCGGCGAACGGCAAGTGCCGATGCGCGTGATCGGCGTCGATGCATTGGTGCTCCCGACCATCGCGCCCGCGCTGATGCCGCAGCCCGCGGCCGGAGCGGACCGCTTCGCGCTCTTCGCGCCGGGTCATGTCTTCCTCAACGCCGCAGCGCGCAGCGTGCTCGGCCTGCCCGCGCAAGCCGGCGGCGACACCACCGAGACGGTGCAATTGCGCAGCGGCGCCACATGGCACCGCCTCGGCGTGGCAGGCCACGTCGCCGCCAGCGGCACGGCGCTCGCGGTGATAGACATCGCGGCCGCGCAGGACCTGTTCGACCAGGCCGGGCGCCTGAGCCGCATCGACCTGCGGCTCGCGCCAGGCACCGACCGCGCAGCCTTCATCGATGCGCTGCAGAAGTCCCCCGGCTGGCCCGCGGGCGTGCAGTTCGCGGAGCCCGGCGATGCGGCCGAGCGCGTGAGCAATCTGTCGCGCGCCTACCGCGTCAACCTCACGGTGCTGGCGCTGGTGGCGCTTTTTACAGGTGCGTTCCTCGTGTTCTCTGTGCTCGCGCTCAGCGTCGCCAAGCGGGCGCAGCAGTTCGCGCTGCTCGGCGTGCTCGGCCTCACGCCGCGCGAACGGCTGCGGCTGGTGCTCGCCGAATCACTGGTCCTCGGCGTGATCGGCAGTGCCGCGGGTCTTGCGCTCGGCACCGCGCTCGCGGCCTTCGCGCTGCGGGTGCTGGGCGGCGACCTGGGCGGTGGGTACTTCGAAGGCGTCGCGCCCAAGCTGCATTGGAGCGGCAGCGCGGCGTTGCTGTACGGCGGACTCGGCGTGGCGGCCGCGCTGGTGGGCGGCTGGTGGCCCGCGCGCGCCGCACAGGCGCTGCCCGAGGCGCAGACGCTCAAGGGCCTGGGCGCCGCGCCCACGCAGAGCCGCAGCCATTGGCTCGCGCTCGGGCTGATCGCGCTCAGTGCGGCGCTGGCGAACATCCCGGCCATCGGCGGCATTCCAGTGGCGGCGTACCTCTCGGTGGCGTGCCTGCTGGTGGGCGGCATCACCGCCCTGCCCTGGCTGATCGCATTGCTGTATGACCGCATCGCGCCCGCGTTCGCCGAGCGCGTGCTGCCGATGCTCGCCATCGAGCGCGCGCGGCGCATGCGCGGCACGGCGGCCGTGGCGGTGAGCGGCGTGGTCGCGAGCCTGAGCCTCGCGGTCGCGCTCACGGTGATGGTCGCGAGCTTTCGCGATTCGGTGACGCACTGGCTCGACGTGGTGCTGCCCGCCGACCTGTACGTGCGCGCCACCTCGGGCGGCCGCGGCGGCAACAGTGGCGGCACCAGCAGCACCGACACCGCAACCTTTCCGCCCGCGTTCGTGCAGGCGCTGGCGCAACTGCCCGGCGTGGCGCGCACGGGCACGTTGCGCACGCAGTCGCTGCAGCTCGATGCCGCGCAGCCCGCCGTGACGCTGATCGCGCGCAGCCTGGAAGGCAGCGCATCGCAATCGCTGCCGCTGGTGGGGCCGGCATTGCCCGTGCCCTCGGGGCAGATCGGCATCTACGTGAGCGAGCCGATGGTGGAGCTCTACGGCGCGAAGCCGGGCACGGCCTTCGCGCCGCTGGCCGTCGCGCTGTCGGCCAGCGCGCTCCCGACGAAAGCCACGCACACCTATTTCGTGGCCGGCGTGTGGCGCGACTACGCGCGGCAGTTCGGCGCGATCACGATGGATGCGCGCGACTACGAGCGCATCACCGGCCAGCGCGACGTGAGCGACATCTCGCTGTGGCTCGCACCGGGCGCATCAGAAGGCGAAACGCAGACCGCCGTGCGCGCGCTTGCGGCGCGCCAGGCAGACGGGTCACCCGATTCAGTCGAGATCGCCTCGGTCGGGCAGATCAGAGCGACATCGCTGCGCATCTTCGACCGCAGCTTCGCCGTGACCTACTGGCTGCAGGCCGTGGCCATCGCCATCGGCCTGTTCGGCATCGCCGCGAGCTTCAGCGCGCAGGTGCTCGCGCGGCGCAAGGAATTCGGCCTGCTTGCGCACCTCGGGTTCACGCGGCGGCAAGTGCTGGCGGTGGTAGCGGGCGAAGGCGCCGCATGGACCGCCATCGGCGCCGTCGCCGGGCTGGTGCTCGGGCTCGCGGTGTCGGTGGTGCTCGTGAAGGTGGTGAATCCGCAGAGCTTCCACTGGACGATGGACCTGCTCGTGCCGTGGGCGCGGTTGATCGCGCTGTGCGGTGCGGTGGTCGTGGCCGGCACCGTCACCGCGTGGCTGGCGGGGCGGGCCGCCGCGGGCAAGGATGTGGTGCTGGCGGTGAAAGAGGACTGGTAGCCCCTCCTCTTTCACGGCTCAGAGATCGGACGTTCCGTTCCAGTCGATGAGGCCGGTGCCGCTCCAGTGGCCGAAGGATGTCAGGTCCAACTTGGGCTGCGCGACGCGGCGCCAGATGTCGATCATGTTCACCACGCGGATGTCGTCGAACACGACCACGACATTGCGCGACAGATTCAACGTGCTCAGATTGACGAGGATGTCCGCTTCGGTCCGCCCGTCCTTCGGCCCATCGACAAAGATCAGGTCGGCCGACTCGAACAGCGCGCGATGCGGCTCGATGCCGCCGGGCGTGGAGATGTCATGCAGCACCTGACGCACGCGGCCTTCCGAGAAATCCGCAGGTGCGAGCCAGGTGTCGGCGAAGCTGTTCCACGCCAGCAGATCGAAGGTGGTCAGCGTGCCCGAAGGCTGCAGGTCCTGCGCAAGCGCCAGCGTGCCCATGCCGGTGAAGGTACCGATCTCGATCACCGTCTTCGGCTTCAGCGTGCGCACCAGCGCGGCCAGCAACCGGTAGTGCTCGCCGGGCCAGGTGTCGAACCAGTGCGGCTCCTTCGACGCGCGGCCTTCGTAGATGGGCAGTGCCACATCGATCGCCACCGAAACCGCCTGGAGAGCGATGTCCATCAGGCGCCGGCTGGGCCGGGCGGGCTCGTCATCCATGCTCGCGATGATCGAGACCTCCTTGTGGCGCGCGGGGACTTCGGCAAATTTCCGGTTGAGTTCGTCGAGGGTCATGCCGCTTATTTTGCGGGCGTGAGCTGGATGCGTTCGACCGTTTCCTTCTCCACCGCTCCGCGGCTGTAGACCAGCGGCACGTACTTGCCTTCGAGCCACAGCGGCGCAAGGTCGCGGTAGTTCGGGCTGTCCGGGTTGCCCGACTGGCCCGGCGTGTTGATGACGCGCGAGGCGTCCCAGTTGCCCACGTCGAGCACCATGCGGAACGACGCGCCCGAAGTCAGCTTGTAGTCGCTGGCCCGGTAGGTCGCGGCCATCGGCGTGAAGCTGGAGCCCGACATCGGCCAGTCGCCCACGTCGAGCTTCTTGCGCGTGGCGGCATCGACCACGCCGGCCAGCGGATGGCGGAACTCCGCGCGGTGCAGCGTGCCCCACTTCCAGGCCGTCGTGTCCGGCCCGAGCTTGGCGGTGAGCTCCTGCATCGCGGGCGGCAGCGTCTGCAGCAGCAAGGCGTCGCGCTGTGCATCGGAGACCCAGCCAAACGGGTTTTCAAGCAGCAGCACCATGCGCGTGTTGTCACCGGGCGCAGCCAACGTGGCCCCCACCTCGCCCGCGCCAGCCTTGAGCACCGCTGCGCGCAAGGTCTTGCCGCTCCACACCTCGTAGAGCGCGGCTGCGGCGCTGTCGCGGTCCATCGTGCCGTCCCAGTTCTGCAGGAGGCGCAGGCCGGCTGCGGTTTGCGCGTCGTCGCTGCGCAGGCCCGCCAGCAGCTTCAGGAGCCGCTGCGCGGGCGTCGCGACGATGTCGTTCTGCATGCGCTCGGAGTCCTCGATGGTGAAGCGCGAACCCGCCGCCACCTTCGCGGCGAACAGCTCTTTCAAACGCCGTGCGCGGGCCGCATCGCTCCACTCGTAGCCGATGCCTTTCTTCGCGGCCGGATGGTCGGGCGGAATGTTGTTCTCGTTCGCGGTCACCACGTAGCCGCGCGCGGGGTTGAACTCCGAAGGCAGTTCGTCGCCGTTGCGAAAGCCCGACCACTCGTAGCGGCCGTCGCCCGGCACGGGCATGAGCCCGTCCCAGTTGGGCCGGATCGGCGTGAGCCCGCCCGGAATCCAGCCGACGTTGCCGCTGCTGTCGGCATACACCTGGTTCTCGCCCGGCGCGCCCCAGCGGTTCATCGCGGCGCGGAACTGGTCCCAGTTGCGCGCGCGCATGTAGTCCATCGAACCGAAGTACGGCGCCATGCCGGGCTCCAGCCAGGCGGCGCGCAATGCATACGCGCGGCGCTTGCCGGGCTCGGACAGCAGCACGGGGCCGTGGCGCGTGAAGGTGTTGACCACCTCGCGCGGCGCGCTCTCGCCGCGCACCGCGATGCGCTCGGTCACGCGGGTCATCGGCTCCCAGCGGCCCTGGTAGCGGTACTCGTTGAGGTTCTTCGGGTTGAGCTGGTACACGTACAGGTCTTCCTGGTCCATGTAGAAGCGCGTGAGGCCGAAGGCGATGGTGCCGTTGTGGCCGATCGACAGGCCCGGCAGGAAAGGCTCGCCCGCGCCGATGGCGTCCATGCCGGGTGCGCTCAGGTGCGTCATGTAGCGCAGGCTCGGCGCGCCGTGCGAGCGGTGCGGATCGTTCGCGAGGATGGGCCGGCCCGTGGACGTGAGCTTCGGCGAGATGACCCAGTTGTTGCTGCCGTACGCGCCCGTGGGGTCGCCCTGCAGGGCTTGTTGTTGCGCCTCGTCCTGCTCGGCCTTTGCGGCGATGGACTCGGCGCTGCCGGGCAACAAGGCAACTGGCGCGGTAGGTGCGCCCGCATTCATGCCGACCCGCGTGTTCTCTTTGGTGAAGCGCGGCGAATCGGTCGCCCG
Source organism: Variovorax paradoxus EPS (assembly GCF_000184745.1). Classification (NCBI taxonomy): domain Bacteria; kingdom Pseudomonadati; phylum Pseudomonadota; class Betaproteobacteria; order Burkholderiales; family Comamonadaceae; genus Variovorax; species Variovorax paradoxus. The sequence goes on from NC_014931.1 coordinate 4,309,014, forward strand.
CAGGTAGGCCGCGCGCAGTTCCGCCGCCGGGATGGTGCAGGGGTCGAACCCCACGGGCACCTTGGGCGTGACCGGCGGATCGAGTTCGCGGCGCAGCCAGTCGGCCTTGACGCCCGGGCCGCCGGCGCAGAAGGCGCGTGCGCGGTCGACCTCTGAAGTGAAATTGAGCGTGAGCCCGTGGTGCCGGATGCGCACCACATCCTCGGGCGACCACATCGCCGGCTGGTAGCCCAGCAATGCGAATTCGGTGGGCAGCAGCGCGGGCTGCGCGCGAACCTGCGCGACATAGGCATTGACGCCGGCCGTGAAAGCCTCGGCCACGCGCTTGGCGTCCGACCCGTAGGCCAGCCACTCGCGGTACATGTCGCCGCGGTAGAGCACGGCGCGCGCGGCGCGGTCGCTCTCGACCCAGGCGGGGCCGAAGTCTTTCGCCATTTCGCCGAGGCCGCGCTTGCGCCACAGGTCCATCTGCCAGAGCCGGTCGCGCGCGGCGATGAAGCCCTGCGCCACGAAGGCGTCGTAGAGCGTGCCGGCATAGAGATGAGGCACGCCCCAGCGGTCGACCAGCACCTCGGCGGGCTTCTCGAGGCCGGGGACGGCGAAGGATGAGGAGGGGCGGCTGGGTGTGTCGCTGACCGAAGGACCGGACGCACAACCTGCGAGTGCGATGGCGGCAAGTGCGCCGATGAGGGAAAGCCGATGGTTCGGCATGCGTCGCGCGGCGAGGCGCGGGCTCGTTCTTTTCATGGGTCTCGTCTCCTGCCTTGTGGATGGCAACGCACAGTATCCCGATTTCCACCGGTGGCCCGGTTACAAGGCATGACTTGTAGACTGGCGCGCTATGCAGCCCACCCCCACATCTCCTTCCTGCAGCGGCTGGCTCGGCAGTGCCATCCGCCGCATCGAAGCCGACTACCAGCGCAGCGCCGACACGCACCTGATTCCGCTCCCCCTGCCCGCACTCGCGGCAGCGGGCATCGACCTGTACCTGAAGGACGAATCCACCCACCCGACCGGCAGCCTCAAGCACCGGCTCGCGCGCTCGCTCTTTCTCTACGCGCTGTGCAACGGCTGGGTGCGCGAGGGCACGACCATCGTCGAGGCCTCAAGCGGTTCGACGGCGGTGAGCGAGGCCTACTTCGCGCGGCTGCTGGGCCTGCCCTTCATCGCGGTGATGCCGCGCAGCACCTCGCCCGAGAAGGTCGCGCAGATCGCCTTCTACGGCGCGAGCTGCCACTTCGTGGACCATGCGGCAGAGGTGTACGAGGAAGCCCGCGCGCTTGCCGAGCGCACCGGCGGCCACTACATGGACCAGTTCACCTACGCCGAGCGCGCGACCGACTGGCGCGGCAACAACAACATCGCCGAGAGCATGTTCCAGCAGATGGCGCGCGAGCGGCATCCGATACCGGAATGGATCGTGGTGGGCGCGGGCACCGGCGGCACCAGCGCGACCATCGGCCGGTACCTGCGCTACCGCTGCCACGACACGCAGGTGTGCGTGCCCGACCCCGAAGGCTCGGTGTTCTCGGCCTATCACCGCACGGGCGATACGACGCTGACGGCCGTGGGCTCGCGCATCGAAGGCATCGGGCGGCCACGCGTGGAGCCGAGCTTCATCCGCACGCTGGTCGATCGCATGATCGAGGTGCCCAATCTCGATTCGGTGGCGGCGATGCATGCGCTCTCGGCGCTGCTCGGGCGCAAGGTGGGTCCGTCGACGGGCACCAACTTCATCGGCATGCTGGCCGTGGCCGATGAAATGCGCGCGGCCGGGCGGCAAGGCTCGATCCTGTCGCTGCTGTGCGATTCGGGCGAGCGCTACCTGCCGAGCTACCACGATGCGGCGTGGGTGAAGAACGCGTTCGGCGACATCGGGCCTGCGCAGCAGCGCGTCGATGCGCTGGTGGCGGGGTGATGCCTTCGCCTTCCGGTGCTTTCGGTCTCTCTCGGCGCAGCCTGCTGCTCGCCGCGCTGGCCGCAGTGCCCGCAAGCTGGGCATTGCCTCCGCGCACGCTGCAATTCCCGCGCGACTTCGGCAGCCATCCCGACCTGCAAACCGAGTGGTGGTACATCACCGGCCACGCGAAGAACGCAGCGGGGCGCGAGTTCGGCTTTCAGGTGACCTTCTTCCGCTCGCGCATCGACGCGACGCAGAACATGCGCTCGGCCTTTGCCGCGAAGAACCTGGTGTTCGCGCATGCGGCCGTCACCGACCTCGAAGGCCGCGTGCTGCTGCACGACCAGCGCATCGCGCGCGCGGGTTTCGGCGTCGCCTCGGCCAGCGAGGCCGACACCGAGGTGCGGCTGCGCGACTGGTCGCTGGTGCGCAAGGACGGCAGCTATGCGGCGCGCATTCCGGCCGGGGAGTTCGCGCTCGACCTGCGCTTCGTGCCGACGCAGCCGGTGCTGCTGCAAGGCAACGCAGGTCTCTCGCGCAAGGGGCCCGACGAAGCCCAGGCGAGCTACTACTACAGCGAGCCGCAGCTCAAGACGCAGGGCAAGCTCACGCTCAAGGGCCAGGCTTTCGAGGTCGATGGCACCGCCTGGCTCGACCACGAATGGAGCGAGGCGTTGATGCACCCCGAGGCCGTGGGCTGGGACTGGATCGGCATGAACCTCGACGACGGAAGTGCGCTCACGGCCTTTCATTTGCGCCGCAAGGATGGCAGCGCTCTCTGGGGTGGCGGCTCGTTCCGCACGCGCGACGGTGTTCTTCGCGTCTTCAAGAACGACGAAGTGCGCTTCGAAAGCCTCAACGCCTGGAGCAGTCCGCGCACGCAGGCGAAGTACCCGACGCAATGGCGCGTGCAGACGTCCTCTGGCAACTTCGAGGTGCGCGCCCTGCTCGACGACCAGGAGTTGGACAGCCGGGGTTCGACCGGCGGCGTGTACTGGGAGGGGCTCAGCGATCTGCTCGATCCACAGGGGAAGCGCGTGGGTCGGGGCTATCTGGAGATGACGGGATACGCTGCGCCGCTGCGGCTGTAGTTTCTATTCGGGTGCATGCGCAGGCCATCGGGTACTGGCGCAAGGCCTGACAACCGGCGGTGCCCCGCATGCGTTGGCGGTTTGCACACCCACGAAAACTGGAGGATCCATGAAGATTCGATTCGCCGCGCTCGGCCTGGCCAGCGCTTTTGCATTGCTGGCCGCGCCTCTTGGCGCGAACGCACAGGTCTCGGTGAACATCAACGTTCCCGGGTTGGTCATGGTGGCGCCGCCACCTCCACGCTACGAGGCACCACCGCCACCGCGCGGCGGCTATGTCTGGGTGCCGGGCCGCTGGGCCTGGGACGGCCGCGCGTATGCGTGGCGACGCGGCGACTGGCGGCCCGCGCGGGCAGGCTACGCCTACGCCCCGGGCCGCTGGGTCGAAGACCGTGGCGGCTGGCGCTGGACCGAAGGCGATTGGCGCCGCCGCGAGGCCCGTCGCGAAGCCCGCCGCGACTGGGGCGACGGCCCTCGGCGGCACGATCGCGACGACCGCGGCCATGGCCATGGCCATCGCGGGCACGACCGCGACCGAGGCGATTTCTGCCCGCCCGGCCAGGCGAAAAAAGGCAACTGCTGATCAACGGCAATAAAAAAGGGAGCTTCGAAAAGCTCCCTTTTTTTGGCGTTGCCCGGTGCCGCTACTTCGCGCGTCGCCGGTCGATGAACGCAATGATCTCGCCCATGATCCCCTTGCGGAACGCCAGCACGCAGATCACGAAGATCAGGCCCGTGACCATGGTCACCGACTCGCCCAGCGTGTTGAACCAGTCCACCGTCGTGATGCGTGCGAGGAAGTTGCCGAGTTCGCCGATCTTGTTCTCCAGCAGCACCACCACCGCCGAACCCACGATGGGGCCCGAGAGCGTGCCGAGGCCGCCCACCAGCGTCATCAGGATGACCTGGCCCGAAGCGGTCCAGTGCACGTCCGACAGCGTCGCGAAACCCAGCACCAGCGTCTTGAGCGAACCCGCCAGGCCCGAGAGCGCGGCCGAGATCACGAAGGCCAGCAGCTTGAAGCGGCTCACGTCGTAGCCCAGCGAGAGCGCGCGCGGCTCGTTTTCCTTGATGCCCTTCAACACCTGCCCGAACGGCGAATGGATGGTGCGCACGATCAAGAGGAAGGCCAGCACGACGACGACCAGCGCGACGTAGTACATCGTGAGGTCGTTCGACAGATCGATGACGCCGAAGAGCTTGCCGCGAGGCACGCCCTGCAGGCCGTCTTCGCCGCCGGTGAACTTGGCCTGCAGCGCGACGAAGAACATCATCTGCGCGAGCGCCAGCGTGATCATCGCGAAGTAGATGCCCTGCCGGCGGATGGCCAGGATGCCGAAGATCCAGCCGAGGAAGGCGCCGCTCAAAGTGCCGGCGATGAGGCCGAGTTCCGGGGTGAGGCCCCAGACCTTGATGGCATGGCCCGCCACATACGCGGAGCCGCCCAGGAAAGCCGCGTGCCCGAAGGACAGCAGACCCGTGAAACCCAGGAGCAGGTTGAAGGCCGCGGCGAACAACGCGAAGCACATGAGCTTCATCACGAACACCGGGTAGGCGCCGAAGAACGGCGCGGCGATGAGCGCGACCAGCAGCAGCGCGTAGACGACGGTGGAGATCTTTTTCATGTTCATGCCGTCCGCCTTATTTCTCTTTGCCGAACAGGCCGGCGGGGCGGATGAGCAGCACGATGACCATGATCACGAACACAACCGTAGACGATGCCTCTGGATAGAAAACCTTGGTGAGCCCTTCGATCACGCCGAGGCCCAGGCCCGTGAGGATGGCGCCCATGATCGAGCCCATGCCGCCGATCACGACCACCGCGAACACCACGATGATGAGGTTCTGCCCCATCAGCGGCGAGACCTGCATCACCGGTGCGGCCAGCACGCCCGCGAAGGCCGCGAGCGCGCAGCCGAAGGCGTAGGTCAGCGTGATCATCAGCGGCACGTTGACGCCGAAGGCTTCCACCAGGCGCGGGTTCTCGGTGCCGGCGCGCAGATACGCACCCAGGCGCGTCTTCTCGATCACGTACCAGGTGGCAAAGCAGATCACCAGCGAGGCGACGACCACCCAGGCGCGGTAGTTGGGCAGCACCATGAAGCCGAGGTCGGTGGCGCTGGAGAGCGCGTCGGGCGCGTCGTACGGCAGGCCCGAGACGCCGTAGACCGAGCGGAACACGCCTTCGATCAGGAGCGTGAGCCCGAGCGTCAACAGCAAGCCGTAGAGATGGTCCAGCTTGTAGATCCAGCGCAGCAGCAGCCGCTCGATCACCACGCCGAAGAGGCCGATGACGATGGGTGCCGCGATCAGCATCACCCAGTAGTTGATGCCGAAATACTCCATGGCCATCCAGGTCAGGACGGCCCCCAGCATGAACAGCGCGCCGTGCGCGAAGTTGATGACGTTGAGCAAACCGAAGATCACCGCCAGCCCGAGACTCAGGATGGCGTAGAACGAGCCGTTGACCAGCCCCAGAAGGAGCTGGCTCAACAAGGCGGGGAGGGAAATGTTCATAAGCGTTTCAACGAACCCGGGCGCCGCAAAGGCGCCCGCGGGAGATCACTTCCAGAGGGCGCACTTGCTCTCGGCCTTGGTCGTGAAGACGTCCTCGCCCTTGAGCTTCTGGACCACCTTGTAGTAATCCCAAGGCTGCTTCGACTCGGCCGGCGACTTCACCTGCACCAGGTACATGTCGTGCACGAAGCGGCCGTCGGCGCGGATGTTGCCCTTGGCATAGAAGTCGTCGATGGGCGTGGACTTGAGCGTTTCCATCACCTTGTCGGCATCGACCGTCTTGGCGGCCTGCACGGCCTTGAGATACGTCATGGTGGCCGAGTAGTCGGCCGCCTGGATGTCGGTGGGCATGCGCTTGGTCTTCTCGAAGAAGCGCTTGCCGAAGGCGCGCGTCTTGTCGTCGAGGTTCCAGTCCCAGCTGGTGGTGAGCAGGAGGCCTTCGGTGTTCTTCAGTCCCAGGCTGTGCACGTCGGTCACGAACACCAGCAGGCCCACCATCTTCATCGACTTGGTGATGCCGAATTCCTTGGCAGCCTTGATCGAATTGATGGTGTCGCCGCCGGCATTGGCGAGCGCCAGCACCTGCGCCTTGGAGTTCTGCGCCTGCAACAGGAACGAAGAGAAGTCCGACGTGTTGAGCGGATGCTTCACGCTGCCCACCACGGTGCCGCCCTTTTCCTTCACGACCTTGGAGGCATCGGCTTCCAGGGCCTGGCCGAAGGCGTAGTCGGCGGTGAGGAAATACCAGCTCTTGTCGCCGCGCGCGATCACCGCGCTGCCGGTGCCCTTGGCGAGCGCCACGGTGTCGTAGGCGTAGTGCACGGTGTAGGGCGAGCACTGTTCGTTTGTGAGCGCCGAGCTGCCCGCGCCGTTGACGATGAAGACGCGCTTCTTCTCCTGCGCCACCTTCGCCATCGCGAGGCCGGTGCCCGAACTCGTGCCGCCGAACAGCATCGTCAGGCCCTGCGTGTCGATCCACTCGCGCGCCTTCGAGGCGGCGATGTCGGCCTTGTTCTGGTGGTCGGCCGACAGCAGTTCGATGGGCATGCCGTTGACCTTGCCGCCGAAGTCGTCGATCGCCATCTGGATCGCCAGGGCGCCGTTCTTGCCCTCCACGTCCGCATAGAGGCTCGACATGTCGGTGATGAACCCGATCTTGACCTTGTCCTGCGCCTGGGCAGCGCCCGCGGCCACGAGACAGGTGGCCAGCAGGCAGGCGGAAGCGATGAGCGTGCGTTTCATGGGAGGGTCCTCGTTGACTTCGGTGGGTGAATCGCGAAAGGCGTCAGCGCGCTACTGCGTTATTTCCAGGCGGCGCATTTCGTTTCGGCCTTCGTGGTGAAGACCTGGTCACCCGGCAGCACCTTCAGCACCTTCAGGTAGTCCCACGGCTTCTTCGATTCGGCGGGCGACTTCGCTTCGACAAGGTACATGTCGTGGATGAAGCTGCCGTCGGCGCGGATCTGGCCCTTGCCGTAGAAGTCGTCGATCTTCATGCTCTTGAGCTGCGCCATCACCTTGTCGGAATCGGTGGTCTTGGCGGCCGCCACGGCCTTCAGGTAGGTGGTGGTGGCCGAGTAGTCGGCGGCCTGCACGTCGGTGGGCATGCGCTTGGTCTTCTCGAAGAAGCGGTTGGCGAACTTGCGCGTGTCGTCGTTCAGGTCCCAGTACCAGCTGGTGGTGTGCAGCAGGCCTTCGGTGTTCTTCAGGCCCAGGCTGTGGATGTCGCTCAAAAAGACCAGCAGGCCCGCGGTCTTCATGGTCTTGTTGATGCCGAATTCCTTCGACGCCTTGATCGCGTTGATGGTGTCGCCGCCCGCGTTCGCCAGGCCCAGGATCTGCGCCTTGGAGTTCTGCGCCTGCAGCAGGAAAGAGGAGAAGTCCGATGCGTTCAGCGGATGGCGCACCGCGCCCACCACCGTGCCGCCCTTTTCCTTCACCACCTTGGTGGTGTCGGATTCGAGTGCGTGGCCGAAGGCGTAGTCGGCGGTCAGGAAGAACCAGCTCTTGCCGCCACGGTCCACGACCGCCGCGCCGGTGCCCTTGGCCAGCGCCACGGTGTCGTAGGCGTAGTGCACGGTGTAGGGCGAGCACTGCTCGTTGGTGAGCACCGAGCTGCCGGCGCCGTTGTTGAAGTACACGCGCTTCTTCTCTTCGGCCACCTTGGCGGTCGCGAGCGCGGTGCCCGAATTGGTGCCGCCGAAGATCATGGTCACGCCGGCGGTGTCGACCCACTCGCGGGCCTTGGAGGCGGCGATGTCGGCCTTGTTCTGGTGGTCTGCAACCAGCAGTTCGATGGGCTGGCCCAGCACCTTGCCGCCGAAGTCGTCGATGGCCATCTGGATGGCGGTGGCGCCGCCCTTGCCTTCGAGGTCGGCGTACAGGCTCGACAGGTCGGTGACGAAGCCGATCTTCACTTTCTCTTGAGCCTGTGCGGCGCCCGCGCCCATGGCGAGGACAGCGACGGCGGTGGCGATGAGGCCGAGTTTCTTGTTCATGGTGTTTGTCTCCTGAAAAATCTTTGGGTGTTTGCTTGAGAGGGGTTCAGACGCCGAGCAGCTCGGTGAGCACCGGCATCTTGGCTTCGAGCTCGGCGGCGCCGAACTTCTCCACGATGCGGCCGTGCTCCATCACGTAGAAGCGGTCGGCCAGCGGCGCGGCGAAGCGGAAGTTCTGCTCCACCATCACGATGGTGTAGCCCTTGGCGCGCAGCGTGGTGATCATGCGGGCCAGCGCCTGCACGATGACGGGTGCGAGGCCTTCGGAAATCTCGTCGAGCAAGAGCAGCTTGGCGCCCGTGCGCAGGATGCGCGCCACCGCCAGCATCTGCTGCTCGCCGCCCGACAGGCGCGTGCCCTGGCTGTGGCGGCGCTCGGCCAGGTTGGGGAACATCGCGTAGATCTCTTCGACAGACATGCCCGGGCCCGCGCCCTTGAGTTCGGGCGGCAGCAGCAGGTTTTCTTCGCACGAGAGGCTCGCGAAGATGCCGCGCTCTTCCGGGCAGTAGCCGATTCCGAGGTGGGCGATGCGGTGCGTCGGCATCGCGATCGTTTCCTTGCCGTTGACTTCGATGCTGCCCTTGCGTGCGCCCGTGAGGCCCATGATGGCGCGCAGCGTGGTGGTGCGGCCCGCGCCGTTGCGGCCCAGCAGCGTGACCACTTCGCCGGGCTGCACGACCATGTCCACGCCATGCAGCACGTGCGATTCGCCGTACCACGCTTGAAGGCCCTTGATCTCCAATGCAGCGGTCATGTCAGTGAGCCCCCTGCATTTCGCCGTCCGTCGTGCCCATGTAGGCCTCCATCACCTGCGGGTTCTTCGAGACTTCGGCGTAGGGGCCTTCGGCCAGTACGGCGCCGCGTTGCAGCACGGTGATGGTGTCGGCAATCGTGGAGACCACGCTCATGTTGTGTTCGACCATCAGGATGGTGCGTCCGGCCGACACGCGCTTGATGAGCTCGGCCACGCGGTGCACGTCTTCGTGGCCCATGCCTTGGGTGGGCTCATCGAGCAGCATGAGCTCGGGTTCCATCGCCAGCGTGGTGGCGATCTCGAGCGCCCGCTTGCGGCCGTAAGGCAGGTTCACGGTCTGTTCGTCGGCCAGTTCCTCCAGGCCGACTTCAGCCAGCAGCTCGCGGGCTCTGGCATCCAGAGGCTTGAGCGATTTCTCGCTCTTCCAGAAGTGGTACGAGGTGCCCAGGCGCCGCTGCAGGCCGAGGCGCACGTTCTCCAGCAACGTCAGGTGCGGGAACACGGCCGATATCTGGAACGAGCGGATGATGCCGCGCCGTGCGATCTGCGCGGGGCGTTCGCCGGTGATGTCCTGCCCGTTGAACAGGATCGTGCCCGTGGTCGGTTCCAGGAATTTCGTGAGCAGGTTGAAGCAGGTGGTCTTGCCGGCACCGTTGGGGCCGATGAGTGCGTGGATCGAGCCGCGCACCACCGAGAGGTTGACCTTGCTGACCGCGGTGAACCCCTTGAATTCCTTGGTGAGCTGGCGTGTTTCGAGGATGACGTCGCTCATCTCGCGAGGTCGCCCGGGTTCGGAAAAAAGAAGTCGGTCATGCGGTCCATCTTGGCGCGCCACCATGAGCGCGGACCGATTGTTGGTGGGCGACCCGTACTTGCATACTGGGGCAAATGCCTATGCTGCAGTGCAACCTGCGCAAGAAGGAGAAGTTATGCACGATCACGACTGTCGTCCCAATGACAATGGCGTCGCCCGCGACACTCACACCCTCAGCGCCATGCCCGACTTCCGCTCACCCGAATTCCTCATCGACCACATCCGGCACACGCTGGACTTCTACGCGCCGCGCGACCTCGATCCGTCCGGCGGCTTCTTTCATTTCTTCAAGGACGACGGTGCGGTCTACGACCGCCGCACGCGCCATCTGGTGAGCAGCACGCGCTTCGTGTTCAACCACGCGAACGCGTACCGCCGCTTCGGAAACGCCGTGGACCTCGACGCCGTACGGCACGGCCTCGCCTTCCTGCGACACGCGCATGCGCTGCCCGGCGGCGGCTACGCATGGCAGATCGACTGGCACGACGGCCGCGCCACGGTGCTGGACGGCACGCAGCACTGCTACGGCCTGGCCTTCGTGCTGCTCGCGCATGCGCACGCGCTGATGGCCGGCGTGAGCGAGGCGCGCGAAGGACTTGAACATGCGTGGGACCTGATGGAGCAGCACTTCTGGGAACCGCGCCACCACCTGTATGCCGACGAAGCCACGGCCGACTGGCGCGTGTCGCCCTATCGCGGCCAGAACGCCAACATGCATGCCTGCGAGGCGATGATGGCCGCCTTCGAGGCCACGCACGAGGCGCGCTACCTCGACCGCGCGCTCGCACTCGCCGAGGCCGTGACGGGCCGGCAGGCCGCGCTGGCCGATGGCCTCGTGTGGGAGCACTACCGCACCGACTGGTCGGTCGACTGGGACTTCAACCGCGGCGACCGCAGCGACATCTTCAAGCCCTGGGGTTTCCAGACCGGCCACCTGACCGAGTGGGCCAAGCTGTTGCTGCAACTGGAACGCCTCTTGAATGCCCAAGGCACCGAAGCCGACTGGATCGTGCCGCGCGCCCGTCACTTCTTCGACACCGCGATGTTCCGCGGCTGGGATGGGGACAACGGCGGACTGGCCTACGGCTTCGCGCCCGACGGCTCGATGTACGACGGCGACAAGTATTTCTGGGTGCAGGCCGAGAGCTTCGCCGCCGCCGCCCTGCTCGCGGTGCGCACCGGCGATGCGAGCTATTGGAACTGGTACGACAGCATCTGGGCGTACGCGTGGGAGCACTTCATCGACCACACGCACGGCGCGTGGTACCGCATCCTCACGCCGCAGAACCGGAAGATCAGCGACGAAAAAAGCCCGGCCGGCAAGACCGATTACCACACGATGGGCGCCTGCTACGACGTGCTGAAGGCGCTGGGCAAGTAAAAACCCCCAGGGTCCCGAAGGAGCCTGGGGGTGATGGTGATCACGGGTGACGGGGTGACAACCGCGTGTGTCGTCAGTGCGCACCCGCCGCGGCGTCGCCACCGGCGCCGCCCTTCTGCGGCTTGGCCAGCCACACCAGGGGGATCAGCAGCAGGAACAGGATCGCCGAGGCATAGAAGATGTCGTTCGTCGCGAGCATGTAGGCCTGCTGGTCGACGATGCGGTTGATCTGTCCCATCACCTGCTCGGTGCTGAGGCCGCTGCCGGTGAGCCCGGACATCGCAGCGGTGGCCGCGTTGTTGCCCTGGTTGATGGTCTCGGCAAGCTGCGCGTGGTGCAGCGTCGCGCGGTTGTCCCACAGCGTGGTGGTGAGCGAGGTGCCCATGGCACCGGCCGTGATCCGCAGGAAATTCGACAACCCCGAGGCGGCCGGAATGCGGTCGGGCGTGAGGCCCGACAGCGTGATCGTCACCAGCGGAATGAAGAAGAACGCCATCGCGATGCCCTGGATCACCGTCGGAATGATGATGGTGACGAAGTCGGCCTGCGTGTTGAAGTTCGACCGCATCCACAGCACCAGCGCGAACACCAGGAACGAGAACGTGGCATAGCGGCGCGGATCGATCTTGGACACGGTGAGCCCGACCACCGGCGAGAAGAAGATCGCCAGCAACCCCACCGGCGCCATGATCATCCCCGCCTGCGTCGCGGTGTAGCCCATCCACTGCTGCAGCCACAGCGGCAGCAGCACCACGTTGCCGAAGAAGAGGCCGTAGGCCACGGCCGTTGCCACGGCGCCCGACCAGAAGTTGCGGCGCTTGAAGAGCGACAGGTCGACCACCGGGTGCTTGTCGGTCAGCTCCCAGATCAGGAAGAACGCGAAGCCGACCACGGCCACCACCGCCATCGTGACGATCTGCGGCGAGTGGAACCAGTCGAGCTCCTTGCCCTTGTCGAGCATGAGCTGCATCGAGCCGACCCACAGCACCAGCAGCGCGAGGCCGATGGCGTCGATGGGCACCTTGTGCGTGTTGCTCTCGCGCTTGCGATAGAGCGCCCAGGTGATGGAAGCCGCAACGATGCCCACGGGGATGTTGATGTAGAAGATCCACGGCCACGAGATGTTGTCGGTGATCCAGCCGCCCAGGAGCGGCCCCATCACCGGCGCGACCAGCGTGGTCATCGACCACATCGCCATCGCAAGGCCCGCCTTGGCCTTCGGATAGCTGGACAAGAGCAGCGTCTGCGACAGCGGAATCATCGGACCCGCGACGAAGCCCTGCAGCGCGCGGAACAGGATGAGCGTGGTCATGTTCGGTGCGAGGCCGCACAGGAGCGAGCTGATCATGAACAGGATCACGCTCGCCATGAACAGGCGCACCTGGCCGAAGCGCTGGGTCATGAAACCCGTGAGCGGCACCGCGATGGCATTGGCCACCGCGAAGCTGGTGATGACCCAGGTGCCCTGCGTGGTGCTCACGCCCAGGTCGCCCGAGATGGCAGGCAACGACACGTTCGCGATCGACGAATCGAGCACGTTCATGAAGGTTGCCGCAGACAGCGCGATCGTGCCCCACACGCGGGCGGAACCCTCGAGCGGTGCGTGCGCTATGTAAGCGGGAGCGGCGGTGGCCATTGCGCGTGCTTTTTCAGTTCAAGCGAAGCGGGCAACGATCAACCGGGCTGGCCCTGCACGGCCACCTGCGCGCCGGTACCCGGCGTCGCGGACGGATGCTTCGCGGGCGCGCTCGTGGCGCCCGCAGCGTTCGCGGCATTGGCCGAAGCGCTGCGGCCGAGGTTGGCCGCGACGATGCGGTCCACTTCGGCATCGGCGCCGCGGTCGAGCTGGCTGTAGACCTGCGTCTGCGTGAGCGCGGTGCCGCGCGGCGCGTCGGCGAGCATCTTGCCGCTCTTGGACGTGATGTCGATCTCGGCATCCATCGACAGGCCGATGCGCAGCGGGTTGGCCTTGAGCTGCTCGGCGTCGAGCGCGATGCGCACGGGCACGCGCTGCACCACCTTGATCCAGTTGCCGGTGGCGTTCTGCGCGGGCAGCAGCGCAAACGCGCTGCCGGTGCCCACACCGAGGCCGGCGACCTTGCCGTCGTACTCGACCTTCTTGCCGTAGACGTCGGCCGTGAGCTTCACGGGCTGGCCGATGCGGATGTTGCGCAGCTGCACTTCCTTGAAGTTGGCATCGACCCACAGCTGGTTGAGCGGCACGATCGACATCATCGGCGTGCCGGCGGCCACACGCTGGCCGAGCTGCACGGTGCGCTTGGCGACGTAGCCGTCGACGGGCGCGGGCATCGCGACGCGCTGCGTGGCGAGGTAGGCCTCGCGCACCTTGGCGGCGGCGGCCAGCACGCTGGGGTGCTGCGCAACGCTGGTCCCTTCGGTCAGCGACTGGTTGCTCACCAGCGCTTCCTTGGCGGCGACAACGCCGGCCTGCGCGGCGGCGAGCTGGCTCTTGGCCGTGTCGAGCTGCGTTTCGGCGTGGTTCAGTTCTTCCTTCGACACCGCGCCGTTGCCCGAGAGCGCGCGGCGACGTTGCAGGTCGTCCTGGGCCTTGGCGATGTCGCTCTGGGCCTTGACGATGTCCGACTGGCGCAGCGTGACCTGCGCGGCCAGCGAACCGTTGTTGGCGTAGAGCGTGCGCGTCTGGCGCACGGTCTGGGCCAGCGCGGCCTCGGCCTGTTCGAGCGAGACCTTGGCATCGGCCGGGTCGAGCTGCACCAGCGGCTGGCCGGCCTTCACGAAGTCGGTGTCGTCGGCGTTGATGGCCATGACGGTGCCGCCGATCTGCGGCGTGATCTGGATGACGTTGCCCTGCACGTAGGCGTTGTCGGTGTCTTCGTAATGGCTGGCGACCAGCCATTCGTAGAGACCCCAGCCGCCGCCGGCGACGATCACCACGGCTGCCAATGCGGTCAGCGCGCGGCGGCGCTTGCCGTTGCCGGCGGGCGCTTCGGGTGCAACAGGGGCTGCGGAAGCAGCGGACGTCGGAGTGTTGTTGTCGCTCATGATGAATTTCTTTCCGAAGACGAGGGAGTCGAGTCAGTTCAGTTCACTGCGGCCGTCGGGGCCGATGCGGTGGCGGTAGTCGGAGGCTGCCAGCCGCCGCCGAGGGCACGCGCCAGGCCCACTTGCGTGTCGAGCGCGCGCGCGGCCAGATCGACGGCCAGCCGGCGCTGCGCCAGCACCGAGGTTTCGGCCGTCAGCACGTTGAGGTAGTTGCCAAGGCCTGCGCGGTAGCGCTGCACGGCGATGTCGTAGGCACCTTCGGCGGCCGTTTGCGCGGCGCGCTGTTCGGCCTGCTGGCGGGTGATCGACTGGGCGCTGGAGACCTGGTCGGCCGCATCGCGCACGGCGTCGAGCACCGTTGCGTTGTAGCTTTCGACCGCCACGTCCAGGTCGGCCGACTTGCCGCGCAGGTTGGCGCGCAGCCGCCCGCCTTCGAAGATCGGCAGGCTGATGGCCGGACCCACGCCCCACTGCTCGCTGCCCGACTTGAGCAGCTTGCCTAGCCCCAAGCTCTGGAAGCCGACGAAGGCCGTGAGGTTCACGTTGGGATAGAACTGGGTCTTGGCATTGGCCACGTCGCTCGTCGCGGCCTCGACGCGCCAGCGCGCGGCGGCGATGTCGGCGCGGCGGCCCAGCAGGTCGGCCGGGATGTTGGCCTGCAGCGCCATCGGCTTGACGCCGGCGAGCACCGGCGGCTTGAGCGAGGCCGACACGTTGGGCTGACCGACGAGCGCGTCGAGCGCATGTTGCTGCAGCGCGATCTGCTCGTTGAGCGCTTCGATCTGCTGGCGCGCTTCGGGCAGGCCGCCTTCGCTCTGGCGCAGTTCGAGGCGGGTGTCCAGGCCGGCGGAAACGCGGTCGCGCACGAGCTTCAGGGTTTCGTCGCGCTGGGCCAGCGTGCGCTGCGCCACGGTGAGCTGGTCGTTCAGGCGCGCCCATTGGAAGTAGCTGCGCGCGACGTTGCTGGCGAGCAGCACACGGGCGGCATCGGCATCGGCCGCGGCGGCGTTGGCGGCGCCGATGGCAGTGTCGAGCGCGGTGCGGTTCTTGCCGAAGAAGTCGAGTTCCCAGCTGGCGCCGAGCTGCAGCAGACCGATGTTCTGCGTCGAGCCGCCGAGCGGTGCGGGGTAGATGTAGTTGCTGTTGAACTTCTGGCGGTTCAGGTCGAGATCGCCCTTCACTTGCGGCTTGAGCGCCGCGCCGGCGATGTCCGCCGAGGCCTGCGCACGCGCGAGGCGGGCCTGCGCGACCTGCAGGTTCGGGTTGCCGGCCACGGCCTGGTCGATCAGCGTGTTGAGCTGCGTGTCGCCGAAAGCGAGCCACCATTGGCGGTCGAGCCGGGAGACGGGAGTTGCGGCACTGTCGGGTGCGATGCCCAGCGACGACGCATCGCGCAGTTTGGCCTGCGAGCCGATGCCGGACATGTCGGCACAACCGGCCAGCGCCACCAGCAGCAACGCGGCTGCAACGATCGGAATACGGCGCATGGCGCCTGCAGCGGGAGTGCGACGCACAGCGCGCACGGCGAGGGAATCATTCATTTTTATCTCCACGGGCCGCGAGGGCCTGCGCGTTGTCGAGGATGCGGCGGAGGTAGCCCTTGAGCTGCTCCCACTCCTCGGTGGTGAAACCTGCCAGGTGCTCGTTCTGCACGCGGCTGAGCACGTAAGGCACTTCCTTGGCGGCGGCACGGCCTTCGTCGGTGAGCTCGATGTTGACCACGCGGCGGTCTTCCAGCGAACGCACCCGGCGGCACAGGCCCTTGGCTTCGAGGCGGTCGAGCAGTCGCGTCATGGCGCCGGTGTCGAGTTCGCAGGCGCGTGCCAGTTCGGCCACCGTGGTCGCCGCGCCGGTGTGCAGCTTGTACAGCGGCACCCATTGCGGAAAGGTCGGGCCGCCGGGCTCGCACATGCGGGTTTCCACTGACTGGGCCACCGCCGAGACGATGCGGCGCATCAGGTAGCCGATGCTTTCCTCGGCGCGATAGTCCTCCGCCCGATAGAAGACAGGGGGCCGACGCACAGCGTCATCGGGGACCGACGAGGCCTTGGGAATGTTCGCATCGCTCATGGGTCGAAATATTAGCTGCCGCGGCAATTATTGTCAAGGCTGCCTTTGTAGCGGCAGCGGTCGGTAGAATCCGCGCCCATGGCTTCCTCCCCACCGTCTTCCATGGCCAAGGGCTCGCCCCGGTCGCTGTCGGGCCTGAGCCCCTTCCTCCGCCCCTACCGCGTGCAGATCGTGCTGGCGGCGGTTTTCCTGGTGATGGCGGCCATCACGACGCTGGCCTTTCCGCTGGCACTGCGCAGCCTGATCGACGGCGGGCTGATCAACCCCGACAAGGGCGCCCAGACCATGGCGCTGCGCGAGCACTTCGGCGCCCTCTTCGCAGTGGCCGTGGCGCTGGGGCTCTTCTCGGCCGCGCGCTTCTATACGGTGAGCTGGCTGGGCGAACGGGTCACGGCGGACCTGCGCAACGCGGTCTACGGCCATGTGCTGCACCAGAGCCCCGCCTTCTTCGAGACCACGCAGACAGGCGAGGTGCTCTCGCGCCTCACGGCCGACACGACGCTGGTGCAGACGGTTGTCGGCTCGTCGCTGAGCATGGGCCTGCGCAACGCGGTGATGGGCGTGGGCGCGCTGGCGGTGCTGGTCTGGACCAATCCTTATGTGATGGTGCAGGTGCTCGGCATCCTGGTGCTGGTGGTGCTGCCGAGCATGTGGTTCGGCCGGCGGGTGCGCAAGCTCTCGCGTGCAAGCCAGGACCGCGTGGCCGATTCGAGCGCCATCGCCGCCGAAGTGCTGAATGCGATTCCGGTGGTGCAAAGCTACACCGCCGAATCGCGCGAGGCAGCCCGCTTCGATGCCTCGACCGAGAACGCATTCCGCACCGCCGTGCGCCGCACCAAGGCGCGCTCGGTGCTGGTGGCTTTCATCATCATCGCGACCTCGGCGGCGTTGCTCTGGGGCCTGTACCAAGGCACGCAGGCCGTGCTGCGCGGCGACATCACTGCCGGCCATCTCGGCCAGACCGTGGTCTACGTGGCGATCCTCGCGAGCGCGACAGCAGTGCTCGGCGAGGTGTATGGCGACCTGCTGCGCGCAGCCGGCGCCACCGAGCGCCTGATGGAGCTGCTGCATGCGCCGGCTGTCATCACTTCTCCCGCGAGTCCGGCGGTCACGCCGATCCCGGCCGCGGGCAGCGCGATCAAGCTCGACGCGGTGACCTTCCACTACCCATCGCGGCCCGGCACGCCGGCATTGCGCGATTTCAGCCTCGACATCGCGCCCGGCGAGACGGTGGCACTGGTCGGCTCCAGTGGCGCCGGCAAGAGCACGGTGTTCCAGTTGCTGCTGCGCTACTACGACCCGCAATCGGGCCAGTTGCTGCTCGACGGCGCGCCGCTCGCATCGCTCGCCCTGCCCGACCTGCGCACCCGCATCGGGCTCGTGCCGCAGGACGCGGTGATCTTCTCGGCCAGCGCGTTCGAGAACATTCGCTACGGCCGGCCTGAAGCGACTGCCGACGAGGTGCATGCAGCCGCCCGCGCCGCCTTTGCGCACGACTTCCTGACGGCATTGCCAGAGGGCTACGACACCTTCCTCGGCGAGCGCGGCGTGCGGTTGTCGGGCGGGCAACGCCAGCGCATCGCCATCGCGCGCGCCATCCTCAAGAACCCGCCGCTGCTGCTGCTCGACGAGGCCACCAGCGCCCTCGACGCTGAAAGCGAGCGCATGGTTCAGGCCGCGCTCGAGTCGGCGATGGAAGGCCGCACGACGCTGGTCATCGCGCACCGCCTGGCGACCGTGCAGAAGGCCGACCGCATCATCGTGCTGGACCACGGCGGCATCGTCGAACAGGGAACGCACGCGGCACTGGTGGCGCAGGGCGGGGTCTACGCCCGCCTGGCCGCGCTTCAGTTCACGGCCTGAGCCCAGGCCGCAGCAGAGTTACTGCAGCGTCTCTTTGAGCGCTGCGGGCATCGGCAGCGGCATCACCGCAATGCCTTCGTCGAGCAGCGCTTCGGTCTGCTCGGGCGTCGCCTGACCACGTATACCGCGCTCTTCGGCTTCGCCGTAGTGCATCTTGCGAGCCTCTTCGGCGAAACGATCACCGACATCTTCGGTCTTCGCAATGACCTCGCGCACGGCGCGCATCCAGCGAGCTTCGGGGGAAAGTTGAGCCGGCACCTGCGAGGCCGCGGCGGGCGCCGCTTCTGCTGCCGGCGCCTTGGCGTTGCCAAGATTGAGACGCGGCGCGCTCAGCAGCTTGACGATGGCGGTGTCGCCGCAGACCGGGCATTCGACCAACCCAGACGAGAGCTGGGTCTCGAAAGCCTCGTTGGACGCGAACCAGCCCTCGAAGCCGTGGCCGTGCGTGCAGCGGAGATCGAGAACCTTCATGCGCGGATTATCCCGCGCCGCCTTGCGACGCAGCCGCTTTCCAGTCGAGTGCCCATGCGCCCGAAAGGACGTTCTGCATCCACAGGGTGCAGGTCAATGACTTGGCGTCGGTGACTGTGCCATCGCTGCACCAGCCGACCATTTCTTCGGGCGTGGCGGTGAACACATCGAGGAATTCGCCGTGGTCGAGCTTGCGCTCGCCCAGCGAGAGGCCGCGTGCGAAGTAGATGTGGATGATCTCCGTCGAGTACGCCACGGCCAGGTGCATCGCACCGGCATGGGCCCATTCGCGCGCGGTGTAGCCGGTTTCCTCGAGCAGTTCGCGCTGACCGCAGACCAGCGGGTCCTCGCCCGGATCGAGCTTGCCGGCCGGAAACTCCACCATCACATGGCCGACCGGATAGCGATATTGCCGCTCCAGCACCACGCGGCCATCGTCGAGCAGCGGAATCACCACCACCGCGCCGGGATGCACCACGTACTCGCGCGTGGCGTTGTGGCCGTCGGGCAGGCGGATGGTGTCGCGCTTGGCGTGCAGGAAGCGGCCCTTGAAGAGCTCTTCGCTGCTGACGAGTTCTTCCTTCAGGTGCGAGTCGGCAATGGGTGACGTCATGTGAATCAATGCCTGTGCTTCATCAAGTAGCGCCAGGTGAAACCTGGAAAGGCCAGCACGATGAAGAGCGCGCCGGTCACCGCGTAGAACTCCCAACCTTGCGGCGAGATCTGCCCTGCCCTGCGTTCGAACAAGAGGCCGATGCCGCCGGCAATGAAGTACAGCACCACCAGCTCGGCAAAGCGGATCGCGAGCGACTTGCGCTTTGCCGGCAGCGGCACGACGCCGAACAGGCGCTCGTTGAAAAACGGCAGGTTGGCGGCCAACAGGGCCACCAGCAGCACGACCCAGACCGACGCGGTTTGCGACACCGTGGGCCGGCCGCGTCAGTGGGCTAGCGTGGCCGCGATGGCCTCGTAGCACAGCGTCATCAGGCCGCCGGGCAGCACGCCGAGAATCAGGATCAGTGCGCCGTTGATCGCGAGCACGGTGCGCACGTCGAACGATGCCGACACGGTGGTAGCCGTGACCGGTGCGTCGAAGTACATGACCTTGACTACGCGCAGGTAGTAGAAGGCGCCGACCAGCGACATCATCACGGCGAACACCGCCAGACCGATGTAGATGGCTTGGCCCGAGGCGATCAGCGCCTGCAGCACCGCCAGCTTCGCGTAGAAGCCGACCAGCGGCGGCAGACCCGCCAACGAGAACATCGCGATGGCCATCACGCCGGCGTACAGCGGGCTGCGCTGGTTGAGGCCGGCGAGGTCTGTGATCTCTTCGCTCTCGAAGCCTTCGCGCGCCAGCAGCAGGATGATGCCGAAGCTCGCCAGCGTGGTGAGCACGTAGGTCACGATGTAGAACATCGAAGCGCTGTAAGCCGCCTGCGCGTTCTGCGTGCCCGACAGGTCCGAACCGGCGACCAGGCCCAGCAACATGAAACCCATCTGCGAGATGGTCGAGTAGGCCAGCATCCGCTTGAGGTTGCTCTGCGCAATGGCCGCGAGGTTACCGATCAACAGCGACGCAATGGCCAGCACGGCCAGCATCTGCTGCCAGTCGATCGCGAGCGGCTGCAATCCATCCACCAGCAGGCGAATGATGATGCCGAAGGCGGCCAACTCGGGCGCTGCGCCGATCAGCAGCGTGACGGCCGTGGGCGCGCCCTGGTAGACGTCGGGCACCCACATGTGGAAAGGCGCCGCGCCCACCTTGAATGCCAGGCCAGCCACGATGAACACGAGGCCGAACACCAGCACCTGGTGGTTGACCTTGCCGGTCGAGATGGCCTTGAACACTTCGTTCAGGTCGAGCGAGCCGGTCGCGCCGTACATCATCGAGAGGCCATACAGCAGGAAGCCGCTGGCCATCGCGCCGAGCACGAAGTACTTCATCGCCGCTTCGCTGGCGACCGCGTTGTCGCGGCGCAGCGCCACGAGCGCGTAGCTCGAGAGCGTGAGCAGTTCCAGGCCCAGGTAGATCAAGAGGAAGTTGCTGCCCGAGATCATCACGAACATGCCCAGCAGCGCGAACATGCTGATGGTGAACAGTTCGCCGCCGCGCAGCATCTCTCGGTCGGCCGCATAGGGACGGCCATAGATCAGGGTGACCATCAGGGCGATGGTGGAGAAGCACTTGAGCCAGTTGCCCATCGAGTCGCTCACGACCATGCCGCCGAAGCCGTATATGGTTTTGCCGTCGAGCGCGGCCATGCCGGTGAGCACAGCCACCACCAGCAGCGTGAGCAGCGTCAGCACATAGGTGCGGGTGCGGCGCGGGCTCGTGTCCGACAGGTCGACCAGCGCAATGATGCAGGCCATGACCAGCAACACGATTTCGGGGTAGATCGTGACCCAGCTGAGTTTGTCAATCATCTCGTTCTCTTGTCTTCAGCGTGGCATCAGGAGGGCAGCTTCGAAACTGCCACGTGGCGCAGCAGCTCGGTCACCGAGGCATCCATCGCATCGGTGAAGGGCTTCGGATACAGGCCCATCCACAACACGGCGATCGCCAGCAGCGACAGCATCAGGAACTCGCGGGCGTTGATGTCTGTGAGCTCCTTGACGTGGTCGTTGCCGACCGGGCCGAGGTACACGCGCTTGTACATCCA
Organism: Variovorax paradoxus EPS; assembly: GCF_000184745.1. Lineage (NCBI taxonomy): Bacteria > Pseudomonadati > Pseudomonadota > Betaproteobacteria > Burkholderiales > Comamonadaceae > Variovorax > Variovorax paradoxus. Next base: position 4,330,060 of record NC_014931.1, read on the forward strand.
GAGGGTGTAGGCGGCGCCGAAGATCAGTGCGGTGGCTGCGCCCGCGCCGATCCAGAAGTTGGCCTTCACGGCACCCAGGATCACCATCCACTCGCCCACGAAACCGGCAGTGCCCGGCAGGCCGCAATTGGCCATGGCGAACAGCAGCGCGAACGCGGCGAACTTGGGCATGGTGTTCACCACGCCGCCGTAGTCGGCGATCTGGCGCGAGTGCACGCGGTCGTACAGCACGCCGATGCCCAGGAACATGGCACCCGAGACGAAACCGTGCGCAATCATCTGCACGATGCCGCCGGACACGCCCAACTCGTTGAAGATGAAGAAGCCCAGTGTCACGAAGCCCATGTGGGCGACCGACGAATAAGCCACCAGCTTCTTCATGTCCTGCTGCACCAGTGCGACCAAGCCCACGTAGATCACCGCGATCAGCGACAGCGCGATCATGAGCCAGGCCCACTCGTGCGACGCATCGGGAGCGATGGGCATGGAGAAGCGCAGGAAGCCGTAGGCACCCAGCTTCAGCATGATCGCAGCCAGCACGGCCGAGCCGCCGGTGGGCGCCTCGACGTGCACGTCCGGCAACCACGTGTGGACCGGCCACATCGGCACCTTGACGGCGAAGGCCGCGAAGAACGCGAAGAACAGGAAGGTCTGCGCGGTCGATCCCAGCGGCAGCTTGTGCCAGGCCAGGATGTCGAAGCTGCCGCCCGACTTGTTGTACAGGAAGATCAGCGCCACCAGCATCAGCAGCGAGCCGAGCAAGGTGTAGAGGAAGAACTTGAACGCCGCGTAGATCTTGTTAGGGCCGCCCCAGATGCCGATGATCAGGTACATCGGGATCAGCGTGGCTTCGAAGAACACGTAGAACAGGATGCCGTCGAGCGCGGAGAACACGCCGATCATGAAACCCGACAGGATCAGGAACGCGCCCATGTACTGGTTCACGCGTTCGGTGATCACTTCCCAGGCCGAGATGACGACCACGACCGTGATGAACGAGGTCAGCAGCACCATCCACAGCGACAGGCCGTCAAGACCGATGTGGTAGTTGACGTTGAAGCGGGAGATCCAGCTCGTCTTCTCGACGAACTGCATGGCGGCGGTTCCGTTCTGGAAGCGCGTGAACAGCGGCACCGTGACCAGGAAGCTCACGATGGCACCGACGAGCGCGACCCAGCGCACGCCCTTGGCATGCTCTTCGCGGCCAAACGCCAGCAGCACGGCGCCGAATGCGATCGGCACCCAGATGGCAAGGCTCAACAAACCCATTTTTCTTTTTCTCCAGCGTTCGGGCTCAGCGTTTGAACCAGACGAAGTACGTCATCAGGATGAAGATGCCGAGCAGCATCGCGAAGGCATAGTGATAGATGTAGCCCGACTGCACCCAGCGCACCACGCTGGAGATACGGCCGATCACTTTCCACGAACCATTGACCATGGCACCGTCGATCAGGGCCTGGTCGCCGCCCTTCCACAGGCCCGTGCCGAGCAGGCGCGCACCGCGGGCGAGGATGTTCTCGTTGATCCAGTCGAGGTAGTACTTGTTCTCGAGCAGGTTGTAGATCGGGCTGCATGCGCGCTTGATCGCCGCCGGAACCGCCGGGAACTGCATGTACATCAGGTAGGAGGTCACCACACCTGCCAGCGCCAGCCAGAACGGCGCGGTCTGCAGGCCGTGGATCGCCATGGCGACAGGGCCGTGGAAAGCCTCTTCCAGCTCCTTCATCGCATGGTGCTTGGTGCCGTCGACGAAGATCGCGCCTTTGAAGAACTCGCCGAACAGCATCGGATCGATGGTGTAAAAGCCAATCAGCGCCGACGGGATCGCCAGCAGCACCAGCGGCAGCCAGACCACCCAGGGCGATTCGTGCGGCTTGTGAGCGTCATGGCCGTGGGTATCGTGCGCATGGTCGTCGTGGTGAGCGTCAGGGTTCTGGTCGTAGCGTTCCTTGCCGTGGAAGACCAGGAAGTACATGCGGAACGAATAGAAGGCCGTGACGAACACGCCGATCAGCACCGCGTAGTAGGCGAAGTTTGCGCCCCACAGGTGGCTTTCGTGCACCGCCTCGATGATGCTGTCCTTCGAGTAGAAGCCCGAGAACAGCGGCGTGCCGATCAGCGCGAGCGAACCGATCAGAGAAGTGATCCAGGTGATCGGCATGTACTTGCGCACGCCGCCCATCCAGCGGATGTCCTGGTTGTGATGCATGCCGATGATCACCGAGCCCGCCCCGAGGAACAACAGCGCCTTGAAGAACGCGTGCGTCATCAGGTGGAACACCGCGACCGAGTAGGCCGAGGCACCGAGCGCCACCGTCATGTAGCCCAGCTGCGAGAGCGTGGAGTACGCGACCACGCGCTTGATGTCGTTCTGGATGATGCCGAGGAAACCCATGAAGAGCGCGGTGATGGCGCCGATCACGAGAATGAAGCTCAGGGCTGTGTCGCTGAGTTCGAACAGCGGCGACATGCGCGCCACCATGAAGATGCCGGCCGTCACCATCGTCGCTGCGTGGATCAGCGCGGAGATGGGCGTCGGGCCTTCCATGGAATCAGGCAGCCACACGTGCAGCGGGAACTGCGCGCTCTTGCCCATTGCACCGATGAAGAGGCAAATGCAGATCACGGTGATCAGCATCCACTCGGTGCCCGGGAAGGTAATGCCGGCCAACGTGTTCGCCTTGGCGAAAGCTTCGCCATAGTTCAGCGTGCCGGCATAGGCGGCGATGAGGCCGATGCCCAGGATGAAGCCGAAGTCACCCACGCGGTTGACCAGGAAGGCCTTCATGTTCGCGAAGATGGCCGTGGGCTTGTTGAACCAGAAGCCGATCAGCAGGTACGACACCAGGCCCACCGCTTCCCAGCCGAAGAACAGCTGGAGCATGTTGTTGCTCATGACGAGCATGAGCATCGAGAAGGTGAACAGCGAGATGTACGAGAAGAAGCGGTTGTAGCCGTCGTCTTCTTCCATGTAGCCGATGGTGTAGATGTGCACCATCAGCGACACGAAGGTCACCACGCACATCATCATGGCCGTGAGGCCGTCGACCAGGAAGCCGACTTCCATCTTCAGGCCGCCGACGATCATCCATTCGTAGAGCGTGGCGTTGAAGCGGGCACCGTCGACCACCACGCTCTTGAGCGTCATGGCCGAGATGATGAAGGCGACGAGAACGCCCAGGATGGTCAGCGAATGCGTGACCTTGCGGCCGATGTGATTGCCGCCGAACTTGGTGCCGAAGACGCCCGCGAGGGCGGCGCCGACCAGGGGTGCCAGCGGCACGGCCAGCAATGTGGATGCGGAAAGGGTTGCGCTCATGTTGATTTCAACCCTTGAGCGAGTTGAGCTCGTCGACGTTGATGTTCGACTTGTTGCGGAACAGCAGGACCAGGAGGGCCAGGCCGATGGCCGACTCGGCAGCAGCCACCGTCAGGATGAAGAACACGAAGATCTGTCCGTGCATGTCGCCCAGGTAGTGCGAGAACGCCACGAAGTTCATGTTGACCGCCAGCAGCATCAGCTCGATGGCCATCAGCAGCACGATCAGGTTCTTGCGGTTCAGGAAGATGCCGATCACCGACAGCGCGAAGAGCATCGCGCCGAGCGAGAGGAAGTGTCCGAGCGTGAGCGTCATGCCTTGTTTTCCTTTGCCGCCTCAGCCGATGCTGCCGGTGCTGCTTCCGCCACGGGTTCGGCCGCGCGCGTCACGGGCATCTGCACGATGCGCACGCGGTCGCGCGCCTTCACGCGCACCTGGTCCGACGGGTTGGTGTACTTGCTGTCCTTGCGGGTGCGCAGCGTCAGTGCAATGGCGGCGATGATGGCCACGAGCAGGATGACCGCGGCGATTTCCAGCGGATAGAGGTACTCGGAATAGAGCAGCTTGCCCAGTTCCATCGTGTTCGAGGTGTTGGGCGAGGTGACCGCCATGGCGCGCGGTGCTTCGCCGAGGCGGAAGCCGCCCATGAGCACGGCCGCCATTTCGAGCGCGATCAGCGCGCCCACGCCCGCCGCGAGCGGGAAGTGCTTCCAGAAGCCCTGCCGCAAGCTATCGACGTTGATGTCCAGCATCATCACGACGAAGAGGAACAGCACCATCACGGCACCGACATACACCAGCACGAGCGAGATCGCGAGGAACTCGGCACGCAGCAGCAGCCAGATGGCCGAAGCCTGGAAGAAGGCCAGCACCAGGTACAGCGCGGCGTACACGGGGTTGCGGGCGGTGATGACGCGGAAGGCTGCAAACAGCAGCACCGCGGCAAACAGATAGAACAGACCGGTCTTGACGTCCATTGGAATTCGAGTGGGTACGGGTTTCGGGCTGGACAGATCAGCGGTACTTGGCGTCGGCCGCCTTGTTCGCTGCAATTTCTTTTTCGTAGCGGTCGCCCACGGCCAGCAGCATGTCCTTCGTGAAGTACAGGTCGCCGCGCTTTTCGCCGTGGTATTCGAAGATGTGGGTCTCCACGATCGAGTCGACCGGGCAGCTCTCTTCGCAGAAGCCGCAGAAGATGCACTTGGTCAGGTCGATGTCGTAGCGCGTGGTGCGGCGCGAGCCGTCGTCGCGCACATCGGATTCGATGGTGATCGCCAGCGCCGGGCAAACGGCTTCGCAAAGTTTGCAGGCGATGCAGCGCTCTTCGCCGTTCTCATAGCGACGCAGCGCGTGCAAGCCGCGGAAACGCGGCGACAGCGGCGTCTTCTCTTCGGGGAACTGCACCGTGATCTTGCGGGCGAAGGCGTACTTGCCCGTGATCGCCAGGCCCTTGAACAGTTCGAACAGCATGAAGCTGCCCAAAAAATCCTTGAGCGAGAACGGCGCGGAAGCCAGCTTGGACGGGCGCGAGAGTCCGCCCGCGGTATGTGAAGCAGTCATGATGTGGGCGCTTCCAGTTATTTCCAGATGTTGAACGGCGTTTGCATCCAGCCGCCCACAACGACCAGCCACACGAGGGTGACGGGAATGAAGATCTTCCAGCCCAGACGCATGATCTGGTCATAGCGGAAGCGCGGGAACGTCGAGCGCACCCACAGGAACATGGTGACCACGCAGAAGGTCTTGAGGCCCAGCCAGATCCAGCCCGGGATGAAGCTCAGGAACTCGAACGGTGGCAGCCAGCCGCCGAGGAACAGCACCACGGTGAGGATCGAGACCAGCCACATATTGGCGTACTCGGCCAGGAAGAACATCGCGAAGCTCATGCCCGAGTACTCGATCATGTGGCCCGCAACGATTTCCGACTCGCCTTCCACCACGTCGAACGGGTGGCGGTTGGTTTCGGCGAGACCCGAGATGAAGTAGACGACGAAGATCGGCAGCAGCGGCAGCCAGTTCCACGACAGGAACCCGACGCCCATGTCATGGAACATGCCCTTGCCCTGGACCGTGACGATCTCGCTCATGTTCAAGCTGCCGGTGACCATCAGCACCACGACGAAGCAGAAACCCATCGCGATTTCGTAGCTCACCATTTGCGCCGAGGCGCGCAGCGCACCGAGGAACGCGTATTTCGAGTTCGATGCCCAGCCGGCAATGATCACGCCGTACACCTCGAGCGAGGTGATGGCCATCACGAACAACAGGCCTGCGTTGATATTGGCCAGCGCCACGTCGGGGCCGAAGGGAATCACGGCCCATGCGGCGAGCGCCGGCATGATGGTCATGATCGGGCCGAGCAGGAACAGACCCTTGTTGGCGACCGTCGGAATGATGATTTCCTTGGTCATCAGCTTGAGCGCGTCGGCGATCGGCTGGAGAAGACCCAGCGGTCCGATGCGGTTGGGGCCGATGCGGATCTGCGTGAAGCCGATGGCCTTGCGTTCCCACAGCGTGAGGTACGCCACGGCGCCCATCAGCGGGATCACGACCACGATGATCTTGATCAGCGTCCAGATCACGGGCCATGCCAAGGCCGTCCACCAGCCTGCGGCGATCAGCCCCTGGCCGAAGCCATGAATCGCGTCGATCATGCCAATGCCTCCTCGGCTTGACCCGATGCGACCGGTGCGGTCGATGCGTTGCGCGCATCGGCCGTCAGTTGCAGCGACGGGGCGCGGCGCACGATGGAGTCGAGCTGATAGATGCTCGCGACCACCGGTGCCGGCGCAGCGCCATTGGAGGCGACGGCGCTGGCGGCCGTTGCGTTGTTCAGGGCGCTGGCCGGTACGGTACCGCCCTCCTCCAACGCCTGCACCGTCTTGAGCACTTCAGCGGTCGATTCGAACGCGAAGCCGGGCAGGCCCAGCAGGTTCGCCAGCACGCGCATCACCTTCCACGCCGGACGCGCTTCGCCTTGCGGCTTCACGACGGCATGGAAACTTTGCAGGCGGCCTTCGGCATTGACGAAGGTGCCGGGGGTTTCGGTGAACGGGGCGATCGGCAGCAGCACATCGCTGAATTCGAGGTTGGCCTTGAAGGGGCTCAGCGTGACGACCATCTGCGCGTTGCCGATGACATCGGCGGCGGCAGCGCCGGCAGCCGAATCGAACACCGGCTCGGTGTTCAGCAGCAGCACGGCCTTGAGGCCGGAGCCGGCGGCGAGCATGCGGCCGGCATCGAGGCCGCCGTTCTTCGGGAAGGCGCCGACGAGCTGCGCGCCCACCGTGTTGGCGGCTTCGGTCAGGTAGCCGACGGTCGCGCCGGTCTGCGCGCCGATCCAGTTCGCGAGGGCCAGCAGGCTGCTGGCTTGCGCGTGGTGGGCGGCGGCGTTGCCGAGCAGGATGGCCTTGCGTTCGCCGCCCAGCAGCGAGGCTGCGATGGCTTGTGCGGCAGCATCAGGCTCGTTCTTCGGTGCGAGCGGTGCGGCAACGCCGTTGGTCTTGCCAATGGCGGCGGCAACCGCGGCCAGTGCTTCGATCCATTGGTCCGCTTCGACGATGGTTGACTGCGCCACATTGATGGCCCAGGCATCGCGATCGGCCATGAGGCCGGACGATGTGATCACCGACAGCGCAGCGCCCTTGCGCACGGCCTGGCGGATGCGCTGCGCGAACAGCGGGTGTTCCTTGCGCAAGTTCGAACCGACGACCAGCGCGCGCTGCACTTGCGTGAGCGAGGCAATCGAGGTGCCGAGCCAACGCACGCCTTCGAACGCCGTGAATTCGGCGTTGCGGAGGCGATAGTCGATGTTGTCGCTGCCCATTTCACGCGTGAGCATGGCGGCGAGCTGCAGTTCTTCGAGCGTGCTGTGCGGGCTGACCAGCGTGCCGATGCTTTGCGCACCGTGGTCGGTCTTGATCTGCTTCAGGCCATTGGCCACGTATTCGAGCGCGGTCTGCCAGTCGACCTGCTGCCATTGGCCGCCCTGCTTGAGCATGGGTTGCGTCAGGCGTTCCGGGCCGTTGAGGGCTTCGTACGAGAAGCGGTCGCGGTCGGCGATCCAGCATTCGTTGACGTCTTCGTTCTCGAGCGGCACCACGCGCATCACGCGGTTGTTCTTGACCTGGACGATCAGGTTCGAGCCGGTCGAATCGTGCGGGCTCACCGACTTGCGGCGCGACAGTTCCCAGGTACGGGCGCTGTAGCGGAACGGCTTGCTCGTGAGCGCGCCGACCGGGCAGATGTCGATCATGTTGCCCGACAGTTCCGAGTCGACCGAGTCGCCGAGGAAGGTCTCGATTTCGGAGTGTTCGCCGCGCTGGGTCATGCCGAGTTCCATCACGCCGGCCACTTCCTGGCCGAAGCGGACGCAGCGCGTGCAATGGATGCAGCGGCTCATCTCTTCCATGCTGATCAGCGGGCCGACGTCCTTGTGGAAGACGACGCGCTTTTCTTCTTCGTAGCGCGAGGAAGAACCGCCATAGCCGACGGCCAAGTCTTGCAGTTGGCACTCGCCGCCCTGGTCGCAGATCGGGCAATCCAGCGGGTGGTTGATCAGGAGGAACTCCATGACGGACTGCTGCGCCTTGATGGCCTTCTCGCTCTTGGTGCGAACGATCATGCCCTGCGTGACGGGCGTGGCGCAGGCCGGCATCGGCTTGGGCGCCTTTTCCACGTCGACCAGGCACATGCGGCAGTTGGCCGCGATGCTGAGTTTCTTGTGATAGCAGAAGTGCGGGATGTACGTGCCTGCCTTGTCGGCCGCATGCATGATCATGCTGCCTTCGGTCACGTCGACCTTCTTGCCGTCGAGTTCGATTTCAACCATATATGTATTTCTCGGGGCTCAGGCCTGAACGGGCGCTTTCGGGACGTAGCCCGGAATCAAGGCCTCGAACTCGTGACGGAAGTGCTTGATCATGGCGCGCACCGGCATTGCCGCTGCATCGCCGAGGGCGCAGATGGTGCGGCCCTGGATGTTGTCTGCGACGGAATTGAGCAGGTCCATGTCGGTCGCCCTGCCCTGCCCGTTATGGATGCGGTCCACCACGCGGTAGAGCCAGCCCGTGCCTTCGCGGCACGGCGTGCACTGGCCGCAGGATTCGTGCATGTAGAAGTACGAAAGGCGCTTGAGCGATTCGACCATCGAGCGGCTGTCGTCCATGACGATCACCGCGCCCGAGCCCAGCATGGAGCCGGCCTTGGCTATGGAGTCGTAGTCCATGGTGCAGGCCATCATGATGTCGGCCGGCAGCACCGGGGACGACGATCCACCGGGAATCACGGCCTTGAGCGTGCGGCCCTTGCGAACACCGCCGCACAGCTCCAGCAGCTTGGAGAACGGCGTACCCATCGGCACTTCGTAGTTGCCGGGCAGTTCGACGTCACCGCTCACCGAATAGATCTTGGTGCCGCCGTTGTTCGGCTTGCCGCATTCGAGATACGCCGGACCACCGTTGTTGATGATCCAGGGCACCGCCGCGAAGGTCTCGGTGTTGTTGATGGTGGTCGGCTTGCCGTAGAGGCCGAAGCTCGCCGGGAATGGCGGCTTGAAGCGCGGCTGGCCCTTCTTGCCTTCGAGCGATTCGAGCAGCGCGGTTTCTTCGCCGCAGATGTAGGCGCCAAAGCCGTGGGCGGCATGCAACTGGAAGTTGTACGTGCTGCCCATGATCTTGTCGCCGAGGTAGCCGGCGGCGCGCGCTTCTTCGAGGGCTTCCTCGAAGCGGTCGTAGCTCTGGAAGATCTCGCCGTGGATGTAGTTGTAGCCCACGCTGATGCCCATCGCGTACGCCGCGATGGCCATGCCTTCGATCACGATGTGCGGGTTGAACTGCAGGATGTCGCGGTCCTTGCACGTGCCCGGCTCGCCTTCGTCGGAGTTGCAGACGAGGTACTTCTGGCCCGGGAACTGGCGGGGCATGAAGCTCCACTTCAGGCCCGTCGGGAAACCGGCGCCGCCACGGCCGCGCAAGCCCGAGGCCTTCACTTCGGCGATCACCTGGTCAGGCGTGAGACCCTCGGTGAGGATCTTGCGCAGCGCCTTGTAGCCACCGCGCGCTTCGTAGTCGGCGAGGCGCCAGTTGGTGCCGTTCAGGCCGGCATAGATCTGCGGCTCGATGTGGCGGTCATGGAAACAGGTCTGGACGCCCGTTGCCTGGAACTGCTGGAGTACTTGTTCGGGCGACATCAGGCAGTCTCCCCTTTGGTCGAAGCGCGCAGGCCTTCGATGAGTTGGTCGAGCTTCTCGTTGCTCATGAAGCTGCACATGGTGCGGTCGTTGACCAGCATCACGGGCGAATCGGCGCAGGCGCCCAGGCACTCGCTCTGCTGCAGCGTGAACAGGCCATCGCCGGTGGTCTCGCCCATCTTGATGCCGAGCTTCTTTTCGAGGTGCACGAGCGCGGTGACGCCGTCACGCAGTTGGCATGGCAGGTTGGTGCACACGTTGAGCTTGAACTTGCCCACCGGGTGCTGGTTGTACATGTTGTAGAAGGTCGTCACCTCGTGCACGGCGATGGGCGCCATGCCGAGGTAGTCGGCGATCTCGCGCTCGCGCTGCATGCTGATGTAGCCCTCGTCCTGCTGGACGATGGCTAGGCACGCCATCACGGCGGATTGCTTGCCGGCTTCGGGGTACTTGGCGACCTCGCGCGCAAAGCGCTCGAGGATTTCAGCCTTCAACGGGGCCGCAGGGGCCGCATCGTGGTGATGGGTTGAGGAAGTCGTCATTCGCTCTTTCTCACCTGTCGATTTCGCCGAACACGATGTCCATCGTGCCGATCACCGCGACAGCGTCGGCGATCATGTGACCGCGCGACATTTCGTCGAGGGCGGCGAGGTGCGGGAAACCAGGGGCGCGGATCTTCAGGCGATAGGGCTTGTTGGCGCCGTCGCTCACGAGATAGATGCCGAACTCGCCCTTCGGATGCTCGACGGCGGCATAGGCCTCGCCTTCGGGTACGTGGAAGCCTTCGGTGAAGAGCTTGAAATGGTGGATCAGCTCCTCCATGTTCGCCTTCATCGATTCGCGCGCGGGCGCGGCGACCTTGTGGTTGTCGGTGATCACCGGGCCGGGATTCACGCGCAGCCATGCCGAGCACTGCTGGATGATCTTGTTGGCCTGGCGCATCTCTTCGACGCGCACGAGGTAGCGGTCGTAGCAGTCGCCGGTCTTGCCCACGGGCACGTCGAACTGCATCTGGTCGTAGACGTCGTAGGGCTGCTTCTTGCGCAGGTCCCATTCGATGCCCGAGCCGCGCAGCATGGGGCCGGTGAAGCCCAGGTTCAGCGCGCGCTCCGGCGTCACGACGCCGATGCCCACGGTGCGCTGCTTCCAGATGCGGTTGTCGGTGAGCAGCGTCTCGTACTCGTCGACCATCTTCGGGAAGCGCTTGCAGAAGTCGTCGATGAAGTCGAGCAGCGAACCCTGGCGGTTTTCGTTCAGGCGCTCGATGGCCTTCGCGTTCTTGATCTTGCTGACCTTGTACTGCGGCATCGCGTCCGGCAGGTCGCGGTAGACGCCACCCGGACGGAAGTAAGCCGCGTGCATGCGCGCGCCGGAAACGGCCTCGTACATGTCGAACAGGTCTTCACGCTCGCGGAAGCAGTAGATGAGCATGTTCATCGCGCCGCAATCCAGACCGTGCGCGCCGAGCCACAAGAGGTGGTTCAAGAGGCGGGTGATCTCGGCGAACATCACGCGGATGTATTGCGCACGGATCGGCACGTCCAAGCCCATCATCCGCTCGATGGCGAGGCAGTAGGCGTGCTCGTTGGACATCATCGACACGTAATCGAGGCGGTCCATGTAGGGCAGCGACTGGATGAAGGTGCGCGATTCGGCAAGCTTCTCTGTCGCGCGGTGCAGCAGGCCGATGTGCGGGTCGGCGCGCTGGATCACTTCGCCGTCGAGCTCGAGCACCAGGCGCAGCACGCCGTGCGCGGCCGGATGCTGGGGGCCGAAGTTGAGGGTGTAGTTCTTGATTTCGGCCATATCAGTGCAAACCGCCGCCGTAGTTGTCTTCGCGGATCACGCGCGGCGTGATTTCTCGCGGCTCGATCGATACCGGCTGGTACACGACGCGCTTCTGTTCTTCGTCGTAACGCATCTCGACGTGACCCGACACCGGGAAGTCCTTGCGGAACGGGTGGCCGATGAAGCCGTAGTCGGTCAGGATGCGGCGCAGGTCGTCATGGCCGTCGAACACAATGCCGTAGAGGTCGAATGCTTCGCGCTCGAACCAGGTGGCGGCGTTCCAAACGGGCTGGAGCGAATCGACCACGGGCAGGTCTTCGTTCGGAGCGAACACCTTCAGGCGCACGCGCTGATTGAGCGTGACCGACAGCAGGTGCGAAACCACGCCGTAGCGCTCGCCTTGCCACTCGCCTTCGCGGTAGTCGGAATAATCCATGCCGCAGAGATCGATCAGCTGCTCGAAGCGGCAGCCGGGCGCATCGCGCAACAGCGTGGCGGCTTCGATGTAATCGGCGGCGCTCACCACGACAGTCACCTCGCCCAATGCGAGCGTGACACTCTTGGCCTTGGCGCCAAGCGTCTCGGTGATGGTGGCGCGCAGCACCTCCGGCGAAATTGCAAAGTCAGTCATCGTCGGCAATCTCTCAGGCGCGGGCAATGGTGTTGGTGCGGCGAATCTTCTGCTGCAACTGGATCACGCCGTAGAGCAATGCCTCGGCGGTGGGCGGACAACCCGGAACATAGACGTCGACCGGCACGATGCGGTCGCAGCCGCGCACGACCGAATAGCTGTAATGGTAGTAACCACCGCCATTGGCGCACGAGCCCATCGAGAGCACCCAGCGCGGCTCGGGCATCTGGTCATAGACCTTGCGCAGTGCCGGCGCCATCTTGTTGCACAGCGTGCCGGCCACGATCATCAGATCGGACTGGCGCGGGCTGGGACGGAACAGCATGCCGAAACGGTCGATGTCGTAGCGGGCAGCGCCGGCGTGCATCATTTCGACCGCACAGCATGCGAGGCCGAAGGTCATCGGCCAGAGAGATCCGGTCTTCGCCCAATTCACCACCGAATCGTAGGTGGTGGTGACGAAACCTTCTTTGAGAACGCCTTCAATGGCCATCGTGTGCTTTCCTTGTCATTCCCAGTCGAGCGCGCCTTTTTTCCACTCGTAGATGAAACCTACGACGAGGATGGCGAGAAAGATCATCATGGCCCAGAAGCCGACAGCACCAATCTCCTTGAGCGCAATGGCCCACGGGAAGAGAAAGGCAATTTCGAGATCGAACAGGATGAAGAGAATGGCGACGAGGTAATAGCGCACGTCGAACTTCATGCGCGCATCCTCGAAGGCTTCGAAGCCGCACTCGTAGGGCGCGTTCTTCGCAGCGTCCGGCCGATTGGGGCCGAGGATGTATCCGATGACCTGGGGGGCGACGCCTACGCCGACTCCGACCAAAATAAACAAAAGGACGGGGAGGTAGGAATCGAGGTTCATCGAGAAATTTTCACCGCTTGCCACCGGCAAGAAGAACCTCTGGATGAGGTTTTCTGCCGATGAGATTTGGTGCGGTCGGCGAGACTCGAACTCGCACAGCTTTCGCCACTACCCCCTCAAGATAGCGTGTCTACCAATTTCACCACGACCGCGGTTTTTGCTGTTCAGATGGCATGAGGTACCGGTTAAGGCATTTGGCTTTCTGAACAGCTTTAGAGTTTACCCTGAAATACAGCCGTTTCTCGGGACGACTGCATGAAAACGACTGGATTACTTGTTCGGAATCTGACCGGCGCCCGAAACGGGTGCGGCAGGTGCCGATGCAGGTGCGCTCGGAGCGCCCGCACCAGGGATTTCGCCTGCAGCGCCAGATGCCGGCTTGGCAGGTGCAGCGGGCGTGCCCACGGCCGCGCGCTCGAGGAGACTGCCGCCGCCCGCAGGACGCGCATGGCTGAAGTACGCAAGCAGCAACGTGCATGCGAAGAACACCGCAGCCAGCACAGCCGTGGTGCGCGAGAGAAAGTTCGCGCTGCCGCTGGCACCGAACAGGCTGCCGGCGCTGCCGCTGCCGAAGGCGGCGCCCATGTCGGCACCCTTGCCGTGCTGGACCAGGATCAGGCCGATCATCGCCAGGGCCGCCAGCATTTGCACGCCGACCAGAAGGTTGAGGACCACGTTCATTCGTTCTTACTCCTAATTGATAACAGCCGTTGCGCGTTCAGCGCGCAGTGGCAGAAATGATCTGCAGAAAGTCGGGGGCCTTGAGCGATGCACCACCGATGAGGCCGCCATCGATGTCGGCCTGCGCCAGCAGTTCGGCGGCATTGGCCGCGTTCATGCTGCCGCCGTAAAGAATGCTGATGCCGGCAGCGTGCTCGCTCGCTGCGTGATGCAACTGCGCACGCAGCACGGCATGCACTGCCTGCGCTTGCTCTGGCGAAGCCGTCTTGCCGGTGCCGATGGCCCAGACCGGCTCGTAAGCCACAACGATTTCGCTGATGCAGTGGCCATTCACATGGATCACCGCTGCCAGCTGGCGCTTGACGACTTCTTCGGTCTGCCCTGCTTCGCGCTCGGCCAGCGTCTCGCCGACGCAAACGATCGGCGTGATGCCATTGGCCAATGCGGCAGCCGCCTTCGCAGCCACCGTCTCGTCGGTTTCGCCGTGGTACTGCCGACGTTCGGAATGGCCGACGATGGCATAGCGCACCCCGAAATCCTTCAGCATTGCCGCCGATTGCTCGCCAGTAAACGCGCCTTGCGGATGCGCCGAAACGTCCTGCGCACCGAGCGCCAGCGACGGCGTGCCCGCCAACAGCGATTGCAGCTGGGCGAAATACGGCGCCGGCGCGCACAGCGCGACATCGCAAGCAGCCGGGCTTGCGGCCAGCCCTTGCTGCAGAGCCTTCACCAGCGCCTCGTTTACAGCCAGGCCGCCATTCATCTTCCAGTTGCCGGCGATCAGTTTCTTCTTGGTTGTCATCGCGTTGTTCGTCGTTGTCACCATGTCAGCACGATCTTGCCGATGTGCTGGTTCGATTCCATCAGCGTGTGAGCCTGGGCTGCGCCACTGGGTTCACCCGCCGCCGCAAAAGTGCTGTGGATCACGGGCTTGATCGCGCCGCTTTCGAGCAGCGGCCACACCTTCTCGCGCAATGCCTTGGCAATAGCGCCCTTGAACGCCACCGGCCGGGGCCGGAGCGTCGAGCCGGTGATCGTCAGACGCCTGCGCAGCACGAGGCCCGCATTGATCTGCGCCTTCACGCCGCCCTGCACCGCGATGATCACGAGCCGGCCGTCTTCGGCCAGGCACTCGATCTCGCGCGCCACGTAGTCGCCAGCGACCATGTCGAGGATCACGTCCACACCCTTGCCGCCCGTGAGTTCCTTCGCCTTTTCGACGAAGTCGCTCGTGCGGTAGTTGATGGCATGGTCGGCGCCCAGCTTCTTGCAGGCTTCGCACTTGTCGTCGCTGCCAGCAGTAACGATCACCGTCGCGCCCAGCGCCTTGGCGATCTGGATCGCCGTGACGCCGATGCCGCTCGAGCCGCCCTGGATCAGCAGCGTCTCGCCCTTTTGCAGGCGGCCGCGCTCGAACACATTGCTCCAGACGGTGAAGAAGGTCTCGGGCAGCGAAGCTGCGTCGACATCGCTCCAGCCCTTGGGCACCGGCAGGCATTGCGCCACGGGCGCCACACACAGCTCGGCATAACCACCACCGGCAATCAGCGCGCAAACGCGGTCACCGACCTTGAAGCCCGCTTCGGCCAACGCCGCGGCGTCGCCCGACACGATCTCGCCGGCCACTTCAAGGCCCGGCAGGTCGGACGCGCCTGGCGGCACCGGATAGTGACCCATCCGCTGCAGCACGTCGGGCCGGTTGACGCCACTGGCCGCGACGCGAATCAGCAGTTCGCCCGCACCCGCCACAGGATCGGGACGATCGGCCACGCGCAACACCTCAGGGGCGCCGTACGAAGTGATTTCAATGGCTTTCATGGTCTTTCGGCCTCCAACGCCCGCAAATGGGGCGCAGCTGGTTGTTCAAAAGATAGCAACGGCAGGAAAACCTGCCGTTGCGCCCTTCTTACTCCTGAGGCTCGCGCGGGGCTTGCGACTGTTGCTCGCCGGCCGGAGCCTGCTGCTGGTCGTTGCGCGGTTGCTGTTGCTGGTCGTTGAAGCGCGGGGCGCGCTCGCCACGATCACCACCACGGTCGCCGCCGCGATCGCCACGGTCCGAACGTTCGCGGCGGTCACCGCCACGGTCGCCGCGATCGCCACGGTCTTCACGCGGCGGACGCTCGCTGTATTCCATGCCGGCCGGACGCTCGGTCAGGGCCTTCATGGACAGCTTGACGCGACCCTTTTCGTCCGTTTCCAGAACCTTGACCTTCACGATCTGGCCTTCGCTCAGATAGTCGGTCACCTTCTCGACGCGTTCGTGCGCGATCTGGCTGATGTGCAGCAGGCCATCCTTGCCGGGCAGCAGGTTGATGAGCGCGCCGAAGTCCAGGATCTTGGTGACCGGGCCTTCGTAGACCTTGCCGATTTCGACTTCGGCGGTGATCTGTTCGATGCGCTTCTTGGCGAGTTCGGCCTTTTCCGGATCGGTCGAGGCGATGGTGATGGTGCCGTCTTCGTCGATGTTGATCGTCGTGCCGGTTTCTTCCTGCAGGCCACGAATGACCGAGCCGCCCTTGCCGATCACGTCGCGGATCTTCTCGGGGTTGATCTTCAGCGTGGTCAGGCGCGGTGCGAAGCTGGAGACTTCGGCCTTGGCTTCGCCCATGGCTTCCTGCATCTTGCCCAGGATGTGCATGCGCGCTTCCTTGGCTTGCGCCAGTGCGACCTGCATGATTTCCTTGGTGATGCCCTGGATCTTGATGTCCATCTGCAGCGCAGTGATGCCGTTGGTCGTGCCGG
Organism: Variovorax paradoxus EPS; assembly: GCF_000184745.1. Taxonomy (NCBI): domain Bacteria; kingdom Pseudomonadati; phylum Pseudomonadota; class Betaproteobacteria; order Burkholderiales; family Comamonadaceae; genus Variovorax; species Variovorax paradoxus. The sequence goes on from NC_014931.1 coordinate 4,346,280, forward strand.
CCACCTTGAAGTCCATGTCGCCCAGGTGATCTTCGTCGCCCAGGATGTCGGTCAGCACCGCGAAGCGGTTGTCTTCCTTGATGAGGCCCATGGCGATGCCGGCCACGTGCGCCTTCATCGGCACGCCGGCGTCCATCATCGAGAGGCAGCCGCCGCAGACCGAAGCCATCGACGAGGAGCCGTTCGACTCGGTGATTTCCGAGACCACGCGCACGGTGTACGGGAATTCTTCCTTGGTCGGCAACACGGCGACGAGCGCGCGCTTGGCCAGGCGGCCGTGGCCGATTTCGCGGCGCTTGGTCGAACCCATGCGGCCCACTTCGCCAGTGGCAAAGGGAGGCATGTTGTAGTGGAACAGGAAGCGGTCTTCGTACTCGCCGGCCAGCGCGTCGATGCGCTGTGCATCGCGTTCGGTGCCGAGCGTGGTGATGACCAGCGCTTGCGTTTCACCGCGCGTGAACAGAGCCGAACCGTGGGTGCGGGGCAGCACCGAGTTGCGGATTTCGATGGGGCGCACGGTGCGCGTGTCGCGGCCGTCGATGCGAGGTTCGCCCGATAGGATCTGGCTGCGAACGATCTTCGATTCGATCGAGAACAGCAGGTCGTTGACCTTGCCGGCGTCGAAAGGCTCGCCGCTTTCCTTCAGCGATGCCATCACGGTGGCATTGGCTTCGCGCAGGGCTTGCGTGCGGGCTTGCTTGCTGCGAATTTGATAGACAGCGCGCAGCTTTTCTTCGGCCAGGCCCTTGACCTTGGCGACGAAGGCTTCGTCTTCGGCCGGCGCTTGCCAGTCCCACACCGGCTTGCCGGCGTCGCGCACGAGGTCATGGATCGCGTTGATCGCGATGCCGGCCTGTTCATGGCCGAACACCACGCCGCCGAGCATGATTTCTTCGCTCAGTTGCTGGGCTTCGGACTCGACCATCAGCACGGCGGCTTGCGTACCGGCGACGACGAGGTCCATCTGCGAATCCTTGCGGGCCGTCTGGCCCGGATTCAGCACGTACTGGCCGTTGATGTAGCCCACGCGGGCGGCGCCGATCGGGCCGCTGAAGGGGATGCCGGAGATCGACAGAGCGGCGCTCACGCCGATCATGGCGGCGATGTCGGCGTCGACTTCGGGGTTGAGCGACACGGTGTGGATGACCACGTGCACTTCGTTCAGGAAGCCTTCAGGGAACAGCGGGCGGATCGGACGGTCGATCAGGCGGCTGGTCAGCGTTTCGTGTTCGCTGGGCTTGGCTTCGCGCTTGAAGAAGCTGCCGGGGATCTTGCCCGCGGCGTAGGTCTTCTCGATGTAGTCGACGGTCAGCGGGAAGAAGTCCTGGCCCGGCTTGGCGGACTTGGAGGCGACCACGGTCGCCAGGATCACGGTGCCGTCGATGTCGACCAGCACGGCGCCATTGGCCTGGCGGGCGACTTCGCCCGTTTCCATGACGACGGTCTTGTCGCCCCACTGGAAGGACTTGGTGACTTTGTTGAAGAGGCTCATTTTTGCTCCTGTTTTAGTAGCGAACCGCGCAGGGCTCGCAAGGGGCGGAGGCTTCTCAGAACACGATGCCATTCCAGCGAAGCTCGGGGAGAACTTCATTGGAATGACACAGCTTCGCTCTGTTTTGGCACTCCGAAAGTGGATCGCGAAGTAAAAAACGCCTGAGCTAGCGGACTAACCCAGGCGTTTTTTCATGCGATTCGATTTACTTGCGCAGACCCAGCTTGGCGATCAGCGCGGTGTAACGGTCGGCGTCCTTGGACTTGAGGTAGTCCAGGAGCTTGCGGCGGCGGCTCACCATGCGCAGCAGACCGCGACGGCCGTGGTGGTCCTTGGCGTGGGTCTTGAAGTGGGGGGTGAGCTCGTTGATACGGGCGGTCAGCAGTGCGACTTGCACTTCTGGGCTGCCGGTGTCGTTGGCGGCGCGGGCGTTGTCTTTGACGACTTCGGCCTTGATGGAGGCTGCGATCATGTTGAATTTCCTTGTTCCGGGATGTTTGACTTGCGGTGAGCGCTGGAACTGCCCTCACCGTGCGCCTTGCGGCATGCAAAGCCTCGGGATTATAGCTCGGCGGGCCGGAGGGGGCTTTCGGGGCGTTTCCCACCCCGTCCATCGAGCGAAGCCAGCCCCACGGCACCCAGCACGCAAGCCGCTCCGCCGATCTGCGCGAGACTGATACTTTCACCCAGCCAGAGCGCCGCCAGTATCAGTGCAGAAACCGGCAGCAGCGCCGTGAAGAGCGCTGCCTCCGCCCCTTTCAGCCTGGCCGATCCGGCGAACCAGAGGACGAAGCCCAGCACCGTCGGCACCAGCGCGTAGTAGGCGACGCCAACCAGCGCGTCGTTCGGCAGCGGACGCTCCCAGGCCCGTTCGAACAGCGCCGGCACCAGCGACAGCAGGAGCCCGAAGGCCGTCATCAGCGCCGACAGCGCCAACGGCCGCACCGGCACCCGCAGGCGTTTGTTGAGCAGGATGAACATCGCCTCGCAGACGACCGCGCCCAGCACCAGCAGGTTGCCCAGCAGCGCGGCGGGGGATTTTGAGTCCCCTGCTGCGCCCTCCCCTGGCCAACTGATCGCCAGCACCCCCGCCGTCGCCAGCACGATGCTGCCCACCAGATAGCGCCCAGGCCGCTCGCGCAACGCCAGCACCGCCACCAGCGCAGCGACAGCCGGCAGCGTCCCCGCCACCACGCCGGCACTGGCAGCCGGCGCCCACCGCACGCCCAAAATCAACAGCACCGTGTAGCCGACGCTTCCCAGCCCGGCCTGGCACAAGAGCAGCACCAGATCACGCCGATCAGGCCGCGGCCACGGCGTGCGCGTCACCCGCAACAGCAAAAGAAACACAGGCAGCGCCATCGCAAACCGCAGCGCCGTCGCGGTAAACGGCGGCAGGCCGCCCGCAATCACCTTGCTGGCGACCACCGTGCTGCCCACGGTCACCATCGCCAGCGCGCACAACACCATTCCCTTGATTCGTTCCGACATGCATGACCTTTCGCTTTCGAGAAAGGCCAAGCTTCGCGGGCCGCATGCCCCGCGTATTGAACGAAATTGCAGCCGGGCCGGATCAGCCCTTGCGTTGCGGTTGCGCCGCCAGCCAGTGGCGCAGGCGCTCCACGCCCTGCACCAGCCGCTGCGGGTCTTTCGACGCAAAACACCAGCGCAGCCAGCCCTGCGCCTCGGGCGCGAAGGCATTGCCGGGCGCGAGCCCGAGGCCCGCCTCGACTACGAGCCGCTTGGCCACATCGAGCGAATCGCCGAAGCCCTCGAGCCGGAAGAAGGCGTACATGCCGCCCTTGGCTGGAGCGACCTGCACGCCGGGCACTGCGGCCAGCAGCGGCACCAGCGTGTCGCGGCACAGCTTCAGGTGCGCCACCACGCGCGGCGTGATGTCCGCCGTGTGCGCAATCGCCGCGATGGCGGCACGCTGCGTGAACACGCTCGCGCAGGAGGTGTTGAACTCGATCAGCTTGCCGATGCCATCGACCATCGCGGGCGGCAGCACCAGCCAGCCGAGGCGCCATCCGGTCATGAGGAAACTCTTCGAGAAACTGTGCGTCACGACGAGCCGGTCGTCGGGTTTCGAGATGTCGAGAAAGCTCGGCGCGCAGCTGTTCGGCGTCGACTCGAAGTAGAGCCGCTCGTACACCTCGTCGGCGAGGATCCAGGTGCCGGTCTGGCGGCAGTGATCGAGCACGGCCTGCTGCTCGTCGCGCGTCATCGTCCAGCCGGTGGGGTTGTTGGGCGCGTTGACGATCAGGAGCTTCGTCTTCGGCGTGACCGCCGCGCGCAGCGCAGGCAAGTCGAGCGTCCACTGCCCTTGCACCGGCACCAGCGGCACCGTGCGTACGTGCGCCCCCATGATCGCCGGCTGCGCCGTGAGGTTCGGCCACACCGGCGTCACCGCGACCACGTCGTCGCCGGCCTCGACCAGCGCCTGCACCGCCAGCATCAGCGCGCTCACGCCGCCCGAAGTGACCGCGATGCGCGACGCATCGACCGCCGGATGCAGCGCGCTGGTGTAGCGCGCAATTGCCTCGCGCAACTCGGGCAAGCCGAGGTTGTGGGCATAGAAAGTTTCGCCGCGCTGCAGCGATTCGATGGCAGCCTGGCGGATCAGCTCCGGCGTGACCTCGTCGCTCTCGCCGAACCAGAAGGCCAGTACGTCGTCGCGGCCCAGACCAGCATTGGCGACCTCGCGGATCTTGGAGGCTTCGAGGTTGTGGATGGCTTCACGCATCTGCTGTTGTCCTGTTCATGAGGGTCGTTTCATCTTGCACGAAGTCGGCAGTTCGGCGCGCTCCGGGGCGATCGTCTTGATCACGCGGAAGCCATAGCCCGAGCCCTCGACATCGAACTGCACGCCGGGCTTGCCCTGCCGGTCCATCACGCCGACCACGAGCTGCTGCTGGAACTGGTGGTCCGCCGCGCGCATGCGGCCGCGCTGGCCGTACAGGCTCACGTCGGCCTGCTCCAGCGCGCGCGCCACCGCCACGGCATCGACGCTTCCGGCGCGCTCGACGGCCTGCGCGAGCGATTCGACCAGCAGTTGCATCCGCATGTGCACATAGTCGTCCGCGGGCTTCGGAAAGCGCGCACGGAACGCGCGGTAGAACGCCTCCGACTGCGCGGTCTGCACGTTCGGCAGCCAGTCGGCCACGGCCACCACACGGCCGATGCCTGCATCGCCGATGGCCGCCGGCGCGCCCAGCGCGTTGCCGTAGAAGGTATAGAAGCTGCCATTGAACCCGGCCTCGCGTGCCGCCTTCACGAGCAGCGTGAGGTCGTTGCCCCAGTTGCCGGTGAACACCGCCTGCGCGCCGCTCGCGAGGATCTTGGTGGCGTAGGGCGCGAAGTCCTTCACCTTGCCCATCGGGTGCAGTTCGTCGCCGACGATTTCCACATCGGGCCGCTGCACGCCGAGCTGCCGGCGCACCTCGCGCAGCACCGATTGGCCGAAGCTGTAGTCCTGCCCGATCAGGTAGGCGCGCTTGAGCGCGGCGTCGTCCTTCACCACGTCCATCAGCGCGGCCACGCGCATGTCGGCGTGCGCGTCGAAGCGAAAGTGCCAGAAGCTGCAGCGCTCGTTGGTGAGTACCGGATCGACCGCCGCGTAGTTCAGGAAGATCACGCGCCTTGCCGGGTCGCGCTCGTTGTTCTTGTCGATGGCATCGACCAGCGCCGCGGCGGTGGCCGACGAGTTGCCCTGCAGGACGATGCGCGCACCGTCGTCCATGGCCGCGCGCAATGCGGAGAGCGCTTCCTCGTTCTGGCCCTTGCTGTCGTAGCGGTCCAGCTGCAGCGGACGCGCACCGCCGGGCAGCTTCACGCCGCCGCGCGCGTTGACCCGCTCCACAGCCCACAGCAGGTTGCGGAACACCGCTTCGCCCGTGTTCGCGAAGGGCCCGCTCATGCTCTCGATCAACGCAAGGCGGATGGGCGCGGGCGGTACGGACGAGGTTTGCGCAAGCGCGGCGAAGGGGCTCGCGCATAGCGCCAGCGCCGCGAATTTCAAGGCCTGGCGGCGCCAAATAAAGGGGGGAGTCATCGTCTTGAAACGCGTGCGGCTGCGCCTAGATGAGGTGTCAAGCGGCACTCAGGATTGAATGGCCGCGCAGTGTAAGGGACACACATTCCTTGTCCCCATTGTGTTCATTCAGGAGCTTTTCATCATGTTTTTCGCACCCACCGTCCGCACCACCCGCTTCGTTCCCCGCTCGTACGACCGTGCCTTCGAGCGCTTCGTGAACGACGCCTTCGCCGCGCCCCGCCGCTCGCCGCTGGTGGAGCAGGACGACACGAGCTGGACGCTCTCGCTCGACGTGCCGGGCCTCTCGCGTGAAGACCTCGCGATCAGCCTCGAAGGCGCCGTGGTCCGCATCGACAGCAAGGCCGAAGCCAAGCGCCAGTTCAAGGCCGCCTACGAGCTGCCGCTGGACATCGATGCCGCAGCGAGCGAAGCCAAGCTGGAAAACGGCGTGCTCACGCTGAAGCTGGGCAAGCTGGTTCCGGTGAGCCAGGCGTCGCAACTGCAGATCAACTAAGGCGGCCAGGACCGGCCGTACGTACGGCCAGGCTTTGATGCGACGTGCCGCCCTGCCTTTGCAGGGCGGCACGCGTTGCTTTCTTTACACCGCCTCGGGCAGCGGCTGAGCCTCGGCGGTCAGCGAGGCCATCGGCCATCGCGGCTTGACGTCGAAGGCGTAGCGCTCGCTGGCCTGCGACAGGCCAGATTGAAGGCGCATCGCGGCGGCCATGGCGATCATGGCGCCGTTGTCGGTGCACAGGTGCAGCTCGGGGTAGTGCGCGCGCACCTTGCGCTTGGCGCACGCCGCATTCAGTTGCTCACGCAAATTCTTGTTCGCGCCCACCCCACCGGCCACCACCAGGCGCTTGAGCCCGGTCTGGTCGAGCGCGGTAAGCGACTTCTTCAGCAGCACCTCGACGATGGCCGCCTGCGTGGATGCAGCGAGATCGGCCTTGTTCGCCTCCAGCTGGTCGCCGAGCTTCTTGGCCTGCGTCAGCACCGCGGTCTTCAGGCCCGCAAATGAAAAATCGAGATCGCCGCTGTGCAGCAGCGGCCGCGGCAGCTTGAACGCCGTCGCGCTACCGCCTTCGGCCAGCTTCGCGAGCCACGGGCCGCCGGGATACGGCAGGCCCATGAGCTTGGCGCTCTTGTCGAAGGCCTCGCCCGCGGCATCGTCGATGGTTTCGCCGAGCAGCTCGTAGCGGCCCACGCCGTCGACCCGCATCAGCTGGGTGTGGCCACCCGACACCAGCAACGCGACGAACGGAAATTCCGGCGGATCGGCACTCAAAAACGGCGACAGCAGATGCCCTTCGAGGTGATGCACGCCCAGCACCGGCTTGCCGAGCGCCACGCCCAGCGCGCAAGCCACGCCTGCGCCCACGAGCAGCGCGCCTGCAAGGCCCGGCCCGCGCGTATAGGCCACCACGTCGATTTCTTTCAGCGAGCGCCCGGCCTCGGCCATCACGGCTTCAGTGAGCGGCAGCACGCGGCGGATGTGATCGCGACTGGCCAGTTCGGGCACCACGCCGCCGTAGGCCTGGTGCATTGCGATCTGGCTGTGCAGCGCGTGCGAAAGCAGCACCGGCAGCGCGTCGCCGTGCGACTCGACCAGCGCCACGCCGGTCTCGTCGCAGGATGATTCGATTCCCAACAAGAGCATGCGGCGAGTGTAGGTGGCGCCTGCAAGCGACGCCCGCAAAGGGGCAAGGCACGGATGTTGCAGCGACGGTGTGCGCCCCCTTCCCCACCCACCATGAAATCCGGCCTGCATTTCCTCATCGCCGCCCGCCAGTGCGAAATCGACGAGCTCGACCAGCTCGCGCGCACCAGCGAGCTGGTCGGCCTGATCGGCCGGCTGGTGCATGCGCTGCAGCGCGAGCGCGGCATGTCGAACGTGTTCCTCGCCTCGCACGGCCAGCGCTTTGCCGACCAGCGCGTTCCGCAGATCGCCGAATGCCAGGCGCTCGAGGAGGCGGTGCGCAACGGATTCGACCAGCTGGAAACCGAGGCCCGCCAACGTGCAAGCGCCGGCAACAGCGCGCGCCTGTTCAGCCGCATCGCCTGGGTGCTGCCGGGGCTGGACGCCCTGCCCGCGCTGCGCGCGCGCGTCGGCGCGCTGGAACTCGCACCGGCGCAATCGACCGCGGCCTTCGCCAAGCTCGTCGCCGGCCTGCTGGCCGTGGTGTTCGAGGCGGCCGACGGCGCCACCGACCCCGAGATCTCGCGCCTCCTGGTCGCGATGTTCAACTTCATGCAGGGCAAGGAGTTCGCGGGCCAGGAGCGCGCCTTCGGCGCCGCCACGCTGGCGCTGGGCCGCAGCAACGAGGCGCAGCGCGTGCAGTGGCTGCACCTCATCGAATCGCAGGAGCGCTGCTTTCACGTCTTCACCGATTTCTCGAGCGACGAGGTGCAGGTGCTGTGGCGCGAAAGCGAGGCCGACGCCACCATGGCCGAGCTCGAGCGCCTGCGCCGCATCGGCACCACGCTGGCCGCGGCGCCGGACGCGCAATACAGCCAGCTGAGCCAGGACTGGTTCGACTGCTGTACCCGCCGCATCGACGCGATGCGCAGGGTCGAAGACCGCCTCGCCGCCGACCTGCGCGCCCTCTGCAACCGCAAGACCGCGCAGGCGCGCACCGACCTGGAGGCCTACCAGCAACTGCTCGGCACGCTGGCACCGCAGTCCGGCGGCGCCCTGTTCTTCGACGATGCCGGCACCCAGGCCGTGGCGCCCGCCCCCTACGGCCGCGGGCTGGAGCGCTCGGTGCTCGACATGGTCCAGGAGCAGTCGCAGCGCCTGCAGGCCATGAGCGACGAGTTGCAGACCGTGCGCGCCTCGCTCAACGAGCGCAAGGTGGTCGAACGCGCCAAGGGCCTGCTGATGGCGCATCGGCGCCTGAGCGAGGACGAGGCCCACAAGATGCTGCGCCAGACCGCCATGAACCAGAAGCGCCGGCTGGTCGACGTGGCGGAGTCGATGCTCGCCATGGCCGACTACCTGCCGATGCCCGATGCCCGCGGGCCGCGCTGAAAGCGTTTCAACTTGGTGCAACGCACAAAAACGTGCTTTCGATGGCCGGTGAGACCCGGCGGCACTTCTCCCTGCACACACCGTGCGCTCGAGCTACTTTTTCGATAGCACCGCACATCCCACGATTACTGGCACGCAGTTTGCGTAGGTGAGTACATAAGACCTTCGTGGTCTTCAGGCAGGCGGCACCCAACGGCGGGTGTCTCCCACCGAACCGGACAAAGGCGTCCCCATCCCGCAAGGGCTCGTTCGCGAGCAGCCCCTGCGTGGTCGGGACGCCTTTTTTTGTTTTCGACTTTGCTTTTTTTGTTTGTTCGTTCTTCAACCGGAGCCCGCCCTCATGACCGACCTGCTGACAATCCGCCTCAGCCGCCGCCGCGTACTGCAAGCCGCCGCCATCGGCGCCGTGGGCATCGACCCCGCGCTGCGCGCCGCCGTCTGGGCCCAGGGCTCCGACAAGCCCGAAAAAGAAGAAGTGAAGATCGGCTTCATCCCGCTGACCGATTGCGCGAGCGTGGTGATGGCCTCGGTGCTGGGCATCGACAAGAAGTACGGCGTGAAGATCGTCCCCAGCAAGGAAGCCAGCTGGGCCGGCGTGCGCGACAAGCTCTCCAACGGCGACATCGACATGGCGCACGTGCTCTACGGGCTGGTCTACGGCATGCACCTGGGGCTGAGCGGCCCGAAGAAGGACATGGCCGTGCTCATGACCCTCAACAACAACGGCCAGGCGATCACGCTCTCGAAGAAGCTGGCCGACAAGGGCGCGGTCGATGCTCCCTCGCTCGCCAAGCTCATCGCCACCGAGAAGCGCGAATACACCTTCGCGCAGACCTTCCCCACCGGCACGCATGCGATGTGGCTCTACTGCTGGCTCGCCTCGGCCGGCATCGACCCGTTCAAGGACGTGAAGAACATCACCGTGCCGCCCCCGCAGATGGTGGCCAACATGCGCGTAGGCAACATGGACGGGTACTGCGTGGGCGAGCCCTGGGGGCAGCGCGCGATCATGGACGGCATCGGCATCACCGCCATCACCACGCAGGACATCTGGAAGGACCACCCCGAGAAGGTGCTCGGCTGCACCGCCGAGTTCACGAAGAAGTACCCCAACACCGCACGCGCCGTGACCGCCGCGATTCTCGAAGCCAGCAAGTGGATCGACACCGGCCTGCAGAACAAGAACAAGATGGCCGAGACCATCGCCGACAAGAGCTACGTCAACACCAGCGTGGACGCGATCAACCAGCGCATCCTGGGCCGCTACACCAATGGCCTCGGCAAGAGCTGGGACGACCCGAACCACATGAAGTTCTACAACGGCGGCGCGGTGAATTTCCCCTACCTCTCGGACGGCATGTGGTTCCTCACGCAGCACAAGCGCTGGGGCCTCTTGAAGGAGCATCCGGACTACCTGAAGGTGGCCACCGAGATCAACCGCATCGACATCTACAAGCAGGCCGCCGCCGCCACGCAGACGCCCGTGCCCAAGGACGTGATGCGCACCAGCAAGCTCTTCGACGGCTCCGTGTGGGACGGCAAGGACCCGAAGAAGTACGCCGAGTCTTTCAAGCTGCATGTCTGAGGAGAAACGCACCATGGTCAGCGCTGTATTTCATTCGCCGATGGACGCATCTCTCCCTCTCCCGCGTGCGGGAGAGGGCCGGGGTGAGGGCGTGCCCCGTATTGAGGCTGCCCCTCACCCCAACCCTTTCCCCAAAGGGGAGAGGGAGCAAAAACAACGCACGCCCATCGACCTGCGCGCCTTCTGGATGCGCGTGCTGCCGCCGCTCGCAGGCTTCGGCCTGCTGCTCTTGATCTGGGAGCTGGTCGCCATGAAGAGCACCACCGGCTTTCCCACACCGCTCGCCACCTGGCAGCAGGCGCTGACGGTGTTCAGCGATCCGTTCTACAGCAAGGGCCCGAACGACCAGGGCGTGGGCTGGAACGTGCTCTCGTCGCTGCAGCGCGTGGCGCTGGGCTTCGGCCTCGCGGCGCTGGTCGGCATTCCGGCGGGCTTCGCTATCGGACGCTTCGAGTTCCTCGCGCGCATGTTCAATCCGCTCATCAGCCTGATGCGCCCGGTGTCGCCGCTCGCGTGGCTGCCCATTGGCCTCCTGGTGTTCAAGGGCGCGAACCCGGCGGCTATCTGGACCATCTTCATCTGCTCGATCTGGCCGATGGTCATCAACACCGCCGTGGGCGTGCAGCGCGTGCCGAGCGACTACATGAACGTGGCGAAGGTGCTCAATCTTTCCGAATGGAAGATCCTCACCAAGATCCTCTTCCCCGCCGTGTTGCCCTACATGCTCACCGGCGTGCGCCTCGCGGTCGGCACCGCATGGCTCGTGATCGTCGCGGCCGAGATGCTGACCGGCGGCGTCGGCATCGGCTTCTGGGTGTGGGACGAGTGGAACAACCTCAACGTCGCCAACATCATCATCGCGATCTTCGTGATCGGCATCGTCGGGCTGGTGCTGGAGTTCGCGCTCATCAAGCTGGCCACTGCGTTCACGTTCGAAGAGGTGAAGTCATGAACGACGACAGCAAGTACATCGAGATCCGCGACGTCGAGCAGCGCTTCAAGACGGCCAAGGGGAGCTTTCTCGCACTGCGCGATATCAACCTGAACGTTGCGAAGGGCGAGTTCATCACGCTCATCGGGCACTCAGGCTGCGGCAAGTCGACGCTCTTGAACCTGATCGCCGGGCTGACGACGCCGACGCAAGGCGTGCTGCTGTGCGCGAACCGCGAAATCAAAGGGCCTGGCCCTGAACGCGCCGTCGTGTTCCAGAACCACTCGCTGCTGCCCTGGCTCACCTGCTTCGAGAACGTGTACCTCGCGGTCGAGCGCGTGTTCGCCGCCACCGAGAGCAAGGCGCAACTGCGCCAGCGCACCGACGCGGCGCTCGCGCTGGTCGGCCTCACGCCCGCCGCGCAGAAGCGGCCCGGTGAAATCTCCGGCGGCATGAAGCAGCGGGTGGGCATCGCGCGCGCGCTGTCGATGGAACCCAAGGTGCTGCTGATGGACGAGCCCTTCGGCGCGCTCGACGCCCTCACCCGCGCCAAGCTGCAGGACGAACTGCTCGCCATCGTGCAGAAGACACACAGCACCGTCGTCATGGTCACGCACGACGTCGACGAGGCCGTGCTGCTGAGCGACCGCATCGTGATGCTCACCAACGGTCCGGCCGCCACCATCGGCGACGTGCTGGCGGTGGACATCGCGCGCCCGCGCAACCGTGTCGAGCTGGCCGAAGACCCGGCCTATGTGCATGCGCGCAAGGCGGTGATCGATTTCCTCTACACGCGCCAGGCGCATGTGGAGAAGGTCGCGGCCTGACCCAGCAGGTGCCGCACAACCGGCGTCAGGACATGATGACCTGCAGGCTGTGCTCGTACCAGGCGGTGAGGCGCTCGAAGGTGTCGACGAGCGCTTCGCTGGAGCGAACCAGCGTGGCGCGACCTTCGGGGCTGTCGAGCGCCTGCACGCCGCCGACCAGGCGCAGCCATTCGTCGCGCGCAGTCGCCAAGCCGGCGCGGATCTCGGGTGAACTGAGGGGCGCGCGCTCCAGTTCCACGAGCGCGGCTTCGAACTCGTTCATGGTCGGCAGCAGCCGGTCGCGCGAAGCGGTTGCGGCAAGCGTCGAAGCCAGCAACGCATCTTTCGCCAGCCGCTGCGCCCGCATGCGCTGCCGCCCGCAGATGTTGACGATGCGCAGCGCGCGCCGTGCACCCGATGCCTCCAGCGCCTCGGTCATCGCTTCGGCCGCGAGCAGCAGCGCCTCGCCGCGCGCATCGATCTCCGCGAGCGCCTGCGACGTGGGCTTCACGGGCAGCGCCGTGCTCAACCCATTCCATGCCGCCTGCACCTCGGCAAGCGCACGCACGCCGGCAGTGCCCAGGTCGAGGGCCGACAGGTGATCCAGGTTCTGCTGCACCCGCTCGGTGGATTGCGTGCGCAGGACCCGCGCGCGCTGCACGTCGATGCCGGCGAGCAGCTGCGCCGCCACCCGCACCAGCCGCTGCGACAGCATGCGCAACTGCCCCGCGCGGTTGATCGCCTCGGCCCACTGCGCGGCCTCGATGACCGAGCGAGACACTTCGCCCAGCCGCAGGTTCGCGTGCATCGCCGCGCCGCGCAGCAGGCCGAAGGCCTCGTCCTCGCCGATGCCGCGCGCGGACATCAGGAGACCCTTGGCGCGATCGACCCACTTGCGCTCGTCCATGCGGGTGCGCAGGTTGTCGAGTTCGGTGCGCAGCGCGGCTTCGCGCGTCCAACGGGCCTGCGCGCGGGCCAGCAATGCGGGAATCGACAACGCATCGAGCGGCGCCCATGCATGCACGCCGAGCGCAACCAGCGCCTCGTGCTGCGCGCCCTCCAGCGGCGCACTGGCCACGCTCACCGCGCAGGGCGGCACGCCGTTCCAGCGCTGCAGCGCATCGCGCAACGCCTGCAGCTGCACCGCATCGGGCAGGCAGGCCAGCACCTGTTGCGGTGCAAGCGCACCGGCCTGCTGCACCAGCGTGCGGCAGGTGGCGCGCCCGATCACCGTGGCGCCGGCATCCGCGAGCCCCTGGCGCAGCGGCTCCGGCAAGGGCGCGGAGGCATCGAATTCATTGGGCAGGACGAGAAGAAGGGAAGTCATGGCGGGGTGTCGGAAGGCACGGCAAGCATAGGCCACGCCCGCGCGCGTACCCGTGGAATCTCGCGGGCACGCCTCTTGCAACGAAGGGGATGCGGTGTAACGAAGCACCGCTTTGGTGAGGCTGCAGGCTCCTGCAACCCGTCCGGCCACGCACAGGCCGGACACACCCCCACGTCGACAGCGTCCGCTGCCGGCACCCCGACCCCAACCCTGTCCGTCGACACGACCTCCCCCAGGTCGCGCCGCGGCCTTTTGCACCTTTGAACACCATGTCCGGTTTCAGGAATTTCTTGCAGTCAGGCCACAGTCCCACGCTGTTCGCGGCGTTCCTGTACTTCTCGTTCTCCTGCTGCATCTGGGTGCTCAACGGCGCCGTGGCGCCCTTCATCGGCGAGACCTTCGATCTCTCGCCCGCGCAGAAGGGCCTGATGCTGTCGGTGCCGATCATCGCGGGCGCGCTCATGCGCTTTCCGCTGGGCATCCTCTCGCAGTACATCGGCCGCAAGAGGGCCACGCTGGTCGAGATGGGCCTCATCGCGGTGGCGATGCTGTTCGGCTTCTTCTTCGTCAAGAGCTTCAACGACCTGCTCGCCATGGGCGTGCTGCTGGGCATTGCGGGCGCGAGCTTCGGCGTGGCGCTATCGCTGGGCTCGGGCTGGTTCCCGCCGCAGCACAAGGGCCTGGCGATGGGCCTTGTGGGCGCGGGCAACGTGGGCACGGCGGTGTCGGTGCTGGTGGCGCCGCCGCTCGCGCTGTGGCTGGGCTGGCAGGCGGTGTACGGCGTGGCCGCGGTCGCGATCCTGATCCCGATGGTCGTCATGGTGATCTTTGCCAAGGAGCCGCCCGACGTCGACAGCCACGCGAGCTTCCGCGAACACATCGCCTGCCTCTTCGAGAAAGACGGCTGGGTCTTCAGCCTGATCTACGGCGTGACCTTCGGCGGCTTCATCGGCCTCACCACCTTCCTGCCCTCGTACTACTACGACCAGTTCGGCGTGAGCAAGGTGCAGGCGGGCCAGCTCACGATGCTCGCGGCCTTCATGGGCGCGGCGGTGCGCATCGTGGGCGGGTGGCTGTCCGACCGCTGGGGCGGCGTGAACACGCTCACCGTGGTGCTGCTGGTGGTGGCCGTGGGCCTCGTGCTCGTCGGCTTTTCCGCAGGCTCGCTGGCGCTCACCACGCTGCTGCTGATCGTGTGCTTCGCCGCGCTGGGCGCGGGCAACGGCGCGCTGTTCCAGCTGGTGCCGCTGCGCTGGCCGCTGAGCACCGCGGTGGCCGGCTCGATGATCGGCGAGATTGGCGCGCTCGGCGGCGGCCTCGTGCCTAACGCGATGGGCCTGTCGAAGCAGTACCTGGGCAGCTACACCTGGGGCTTCGTCTTCTTCGGCGCGCTCTCGCTGGCGATGCTGGGCGTGATGCGCGTCATGCAGATCCGCTGGACGCGCACCTGGGCCGAGAAGGGTGGCCGTGCGCGCACTTCACCGGCTTCCGCTTCCACGAGCTCCGCACGAAGAACCGCATGACCTGCCCATCCGTTCGCCCTGAGCTTGTCGAAGGGCTGTTCCCATCGCGAGCAGGGCTTCGACAAGCTCAGCCCGAACGGGTTCGGATCTCGGCGTCGATATATCGCACCATTCGCCCTGAGCTTGTCGAAGGGCTGTCCCCGTCGCGAGCAGGGCTTCGACAAGCTCAGCCCGAACGGGGGTGGTGGCTGTCGTTGTCTTCAGCGTGGCAGGAAGAGCAGCCACACCACGAGCAGTGCGTTGAACAGCAACGACACGCCGAGGGCGACCTTGTAGAGCATGACCGGGTCGCGGCGCGCGAGCGGCGTGGCCATGGGCGCGCCGACGGGGCGCGAGGCACCGCGCTCCAGCGCGAGCAGCATCTCCTCGGCGGTTTCGAAGCGTTCGCGTGGATCGCGGGCCACCGCCTTGCGCACGAGATGGTCGAGCCACACCGGCACATCGGGCCGCAACCGCGAGAGCGCGACCGGATCGCGCCGGTAGCGCGCCACCTGGTAGGGCTCGATCTCGCCGTAGGGCAGGTGCCCGCCGAGCCACTGGTACAGCGTGGCGCCGAGCGCAAACAGGTCACTGCCCGCATCCGCAACACCGCCCTCCTCCCACTGCTCGGGATTGATGTAGCTCGGCGTGCCCGCATGCAGCTCGCGCTGGGCCGCGCCTTCGCGTCCGGACAGCGCCACGCCCAGGTCGAGGATGCGCCAGCGCCCATCGTCGCCCAGGTGCAGGTTGCCGGGCTTGATGTCCCGGTGCACCACGCCGTGGCGGTGCAGCCGGCCGAGCGCCTTGGTCACCTCGATGGCCGCGGCGACCACCTCGGCCACCGTGCCGCGCGCGCCGGCCTTGCGCATCTGCTCCAGCGTGCGGCCGCCGTGCCAGTCGAACACGATATAGAGCGCGCTCGCGTTCTCCGCGCGTTCGTGCACGCGAACGAAACCGCCGCCCTCGCCCACGCGCTGGCCCAGCCAGGCTTCGTGCGCGAGCATCGCGCGCTCCTGCGGGTCGCTGGCGCGCGAGGGGTGCAGCGTCTTGAGCGCGACCAACTCGCGCGTGGCCGGATGGCGTGCCTGGTAGAGCAGGTGCACGCCGGTGTCGGCCACCAGTCCGGTGACCACATAGCCGTCGAGCACGTCGCCCACCTTCAGCAGCGGCGGCGCTGCGAGCCGGCGGCCGTCGCCCAGTTCGTCGTCCAGTTGTCGCGCATCAAGGCCGACGACGCGAATCACCAGCGCGGTCGCGTTGTCGCGCGTGCCGGCGTCGAGCGCCGCATTCACCAGCGCCTCGCTCGCCGCTTCGGCATCGCCTTGCAGCGCGAGCGCAGCCACCTGCTGCGGCTTGAGCGCGCCGTGCACGCCGTCGGAGGTCAGCACGAAGCAGTCGCCCACGCGAACGTCGCCCTGCGCGTAATCGACGCGCACCTGGTCGTCCAGGCCGATGGCGCGCGTGAGCCGGCTGCGCATGTCGGGATGCTCGAAGGCGTGGTCCGCCGTGAGTGGCACGGCCACCTCGCCATCGGCGCGCACGCGCCAGGCGCGCGTGTCGCCCACGTGGGCCAGCGTGTAGCTCTGGCCGTGCAGCACCAGGGCGGTGAGCGTGGTGAGCGCGGTCGCGCTGCCCGCGCGGCGGCGGTTGTGGTCGGCCAGCCAGGCGTTCTGCGCGCCGATCAGGCGGTCGAGCGCGGCGGTCGGCTCCCAGGTGTCGGGCGTGGCGAAGTAGTCGGCCAGAAGGCCCATCACCGTGGTCTGCGCCGCCTCCAGGCCGCGACCGCCGGTGGACACGCCATCGGCAATCGCCGCGATGAGCCCGCGCGCCTCGTCGCCGCGCGGCGCATGCACGGCACCGGCGAAGTCCTCGTTCACCTCGCGGGGTCCGCGCAGGCTGCTGTAGCCGATGTCCACTTCAAAGCTCATGGCGCGATTCTCCACGCGCGCCGTGGGCCTTCATTCGCTTGATTTCGAGGAAAGGTCCAGCCCCATGAAGAAAAAAATGAAACTCGTGATGGTCGGCAACGGCATGGCCGGCGTGCGCACGCTCGAAGAGCTGCTGAAGATCGCGCCCGACCTCTACGACATCACCGTCTTCGGCGCCGAGCCGCACCCCAACTACAACCGCATCCTGCTGTCGCCGGTGCTCGCGGGCGAGCAGACGGTCGACGAGATCGTCCTCAACAGCTGGGAGTGGTACAGCGACAACCACATCACGCTGCACGCCGGCAAGAAGGTGGTCGAGGTCGACCGCGTCAAGCGCATCGTGCGAGCCGAGGATGGCACCGAGGCGCCTTACGACCGCCTGCTGATGTGCACCGGCTCCAACCCCTTCATGCTGCCCGTGCCCGGCAAGGACCTGAAGGGCGTGATCGCCTACCGCGACATCGCCGACACCGACTACATGATCGAGACCGCCCGCACGCACAAGAACGCGGTGGTCATCGGCGGCGGCCTGCTGGGCCTCGAAGCGGCCAACGGCCTGATGCTGCGGGGCATGAACGTGACGGTGGTGCACGTCATGCCCTGGCTCATGGAGCGCCAGTTGGACGACGTGGCGGGCAAGCTGCTGCAGAAATCGCTGGAAGACCGTGGCCTGAAATTCCTGATGGGTGTGCAGACGCAGGACATGGTCGGTGGCGAGGATGGCCGCGTGAAAAGCATCCGCTTCAAGGACGGCACCGCGGTCGCGGCCGACCTTGTGGTCATGGCCGTGGGCATTCGCCCCAACGTGGAGCTGGCCGAGAAGATGCGCCTGCACTGCAACCGCGGCATCGTGGTCACCGACACCATGCAGACCGTGACCGATGCGCGCATCTACTCGGTCGGTGAATGCGCGGCGCACCGCGGCATCGCCTACGGGCTGGTGGCGCCGCTGTTCGAGCAGGCCAAGGTGGCTGCCAACCACTTGGCGCAGTTCGGCATCGGCCGCTACCTGGGCTCGCTCACCTCCACCAAGCTGAAGGTGACCGGCATCGACCTCTTCAGCGCCGGCGAGTTCATGGGCGGCGAAGGCACCGAGGAGATCGTGATGAGCGACCCCTTCGGCGGCGTCTACAAGAAGCTGGTGCTCAAGGACGACAAGCTGGTCGGCGCCTGCCTGTACGGCGACACGGTCGATGGCAGTTGGTATTTCAAACTGCTTCGAGACGGCCGCAGCGTGCACGACATCCGCGACAAGCTGATGTTCGGGGAATCGAACATCGGCGATACCGGCCACGAGGGCCACAGCAAGGCCGCGAGCATGCCCGACGACGCCGAGGTGTGCGGCTGCAACGGCGTGACCAAGGGCACCATCTGCAAGGCGATCAAGGACAAGGGCCTGTTCACGCTCGACGAGGTGAAGAAGCACACCAAGGCCAGCGCCAGCTGCGGCTCGTGCACCGGGCTGGTCGAGCAGATATTGATGTTCACCGCGGGCGGCGACTACTCGGCCACACCGAAGAAGAAGGCGATCTGCGGCTGCACCGACGTGAGCCACCAGGACGCGCGCGACGCGATCCGCAAGGAACACTGGCTCACGCACGACGACGTGTACCGCGGCATGGGCTGGCGCACCCCCAACGGCTGCGCCACCTGCCGCCCGGCCATCAACTACTACCTGATCAGCACTTGGCCGAAAGAGGCGAAGGACGATCCGCAGAGTCGCTTCATCAACGAGCGCAGCCACGCGAACATCCAGAAGGACGGCACCTACTCCGTCATTCCGCGCATGTGGGGCGGCCACACGACGCCCGACGAGTTGCGCCGCATTGCGGACGCGGCCGACAAATACAAGATCCCGACCGTCAAGGTCACGGGCGGCCAGCGCATCGACCTGCTGGGGGTGAAGAAGGAAGACCTGGAAGGCGTGTGGAAGGACATCGGCATGCCCTCGGGCTTTGCCTACGCCAAGTCGCTGCGCACGGTGAAGACCTGCGTGGGCAGCGAGTGGTGCCGCTTCGGCACGCAAGACTCGACGCAGATGGGCAAGGACCTGGAGCGCGCGCTCTGGGCCATGTACTCGCCGCACAAGGTGAAGCTCGCCGTTTCAGGCTGCCCGCGCAACTGCGCCGAGGCCGGCATCAAGGACGTGGGCGTGATCGGCGTCGACTCGGGCTGGGAGCTCTACGTGGGCGGCAACGGCGGCATCAAGACCGAGGTGGCGCAGTTCCTCGTGAAGGTGAAGACGGCCGCCGAGGTGATGGAGTATTCGGGCGCCTTCCTGCAGCTGTACCGCGAGGAAGGCTGGTACCTGGAGCGCACGGTGCACTACATCGGACGCGTGGGCCTGGACTACGTGAAGAAGAAGATCCTCGAAGACGCCGAAGGCCGCAAGACGCTCTGGGAGCGACTGCAGTTCGCGCTCGACGGCGAACCCGATCCGTGGTTCGAATCGGCCGAGGCGTCGGTGGACGTGCGGCAGTTCGCGCCGCTGACGGTGCCGGCCCATGCCATCCACCCCGCCTGAAAGGAAGCGTGCCATGAGCGAATGGAAAGCCATCTGCCGCATCGACGACATCCCCGTTCTCGGCGCCCGCCGCGTGGCGCGGCCCGCGGGCGTGGACGTCGCCGTGTTCCGCAACGCGGAGGACCAGGTCTTCGCGCTGCTCGACCGCTGCCCGCACAAGGGCGGCCCGCTGAGCCAGGGCATCGTGTTCGGCACCAGCGTGGCCTGCCCGCTGCACAACTGGACCCTCGGGCTGGACGACGGCTGCGCCAAGTCGCCCGACGAAGGCTGCACGCCGAAGTTCGCTGTGAAAGTGGAAGGCGGCATCGTGCACCTGGACGCCGGTGAACTGGCGACGCACGCCATCGACCTGGAGCGCCCGGTCGCCGGGCCGAAGCCCTTCGCCACGATGGCGATCCTGTCTACCGAAGAAAGCTGAGTTCCTTCATGGTGCAAGAGACCCGCTCCACCTGCCCGTACTGTGGCGTCGGCTGCGGCGTGATCATCGAATCCGACGGCGCGCAGATCACCGGCGTGCGCGGCGATCCCGACCACCCTGCCAATTTCGGGCGCCTCTGCACCAAGGGCTCGACGCTGCACCTGACAGCCGCAGCGCCGGTCACGCGGCAGGCGCGGCTGCTGCAGCCGCTGCAACGCCTCGTGCGCGGCGAAGCACCCACGGCCGTGTCGTGGGACACGGCGCTCGACAACGCGGCAGGCAAGTTCGCACAGGTCATCCAGGACCACGGCCCCGATGCGGTCGGCTTCTACATCTCGGGCCAGTTGCTGACCGAGGACTACTACGTCTTCAACAAGCTCGCCAAGGGCCTCGTCGGCACCAACAACGTCGATACGAATTCGCGCCTGTGCATGAGCAGCGCGGTCGCCGGCTACAAGCAGACGCTGGGGGCCGATGCGCCGCCGGCCTGTTACGACGACCTGAAGCATGCCGACTGCCTCTTCATCGTGGGCAGCAACACGGCGTGGGCGCACCCGATTCTTTTCCGCCGCATCGAGGACGCGAAGGCGGCCAACCCGGCGCTGAAGATCGTGGTGGCCGATCCGCGCCGCACCGACACGGTCGAGATCGCCGACCTGTTCCTGCCGATCCAGCCCGGCACCGACGTGATGCTGTTCCACGGCATGCTGCACCTGATGCTGTGGGAAGGCTGGACCGATGCGAAGTACATCGCGGCCCACACCAACGGCTTCGATGCGCTCAAGGCCACGGTGCGCGAATGCACGCCGGACAAAGTGGCGCAGGTCTGCGGCATTTCGAAGGACGATCTGCTCCAGGCCGCGCGGCTCTTCGCCACCTCGCCTGCGACGCTGAGCCTCTATTGCCAGGGCCTGAACCAGTCTTCCAGCGGCACGGCGAAGAACGCAGCGCTCATCAACCTGCACCTGGCCACCGGCCAGATCGGCAAGCCGGGCGCCGGCCCGTTCTCGCTCACCGGCCAGCCCAATGCGATGGGCGGGCGCGAGGTGGGCGGCCTCGCCAACCTGCTGAGCGCGCACCGCGACCTCGCCAACCCTGCGCACCGCGCCGAGGTGGCCGCGCTCTGGGGCGTGCCCTCGGTGCCGGAGAAGCCGGGCAAGACCGCGGTCGAGATGTTCCAGGCCGCCGCCGACGGCGAGATCCGAGCCCTGTGGATCGCCTGCACCAACCCCGCCCAGTCGATGCCCGATCAGGCGACGGTGCGCCGCGCGCTGGAGCGCGCCGAGTTCGTCGTGGTGCAGGAGGCCTTTTCCACCACCGCGACCTGCGCCTTCGGCGACCTGCTGCTGCCCGCCACCACCTGGGGCGAGAAGGACGGCAGCGTGACCAACAGCGAGCGCCGCATCTCGCGCGTGCGCCCCGCCATCGCCGCGCCGGGCGAGACGCGGCACGACTGGTCGATTGCCACCGACTTCGCACGCCGGCTCGAACGGCGGCTCGGCCGCGCGGGCACGCTCTTTCCGTACGACACCGCCGAATCGGTCTGGAACGAACACCGCGAGACCACACGCGGGCGCGACCTGGACATCACCGGCCTGAGCTACGCGATGCTCGACGACCTCGGCCCGCAGCAATGGCCGCTGAAGGAAGGCGAGACCACCGGCCGCGCGCGCCTGTACGAAGACGGCGTGTTCCCCACGCCCGACGGCCGCGCCCGTTTCGTCGACACGCCCTACAAGCCCGTGGCCGAGGCCCGCGAGGCGCGCTACCCCTTCTCGCTGAACACCGGGCGCTTGCGCGACCAGTGGCACGGCATGAGCCGCACCGGCACCGTTGGTCGCCTGTTCGGCCATGTGGCCGAGCCCGTGGTGCAGATGAACCCGCAGGACATGGCGCGGCGCCAGATCGGCGAAGGCGACCTGGTGCACCTGACATCCAAGCGCGGCTCGATCCTGCTGCCCGCGCGCGCCAGCACCGAGATCGGCCTGAGCCAGGCCTTCGTCGCGATGCACTGGGGCGAGGAGTACCTGAGCGGCTGCTCGTCGACCGGCACGCGGCTGGCCGGCATCAACGCGCTCACCACGCCGGCCTACTGCCCCACCTCGAAACAGCCCGAGCTCAAGCACACGGCGGTGAAGATCCTCAAGGCCGAGCTGCCGTGGTCGCTGCTCACGATGGCGTGGCTCCCGACCGACGAGGTACTGGCGGTGCACCGCGCGCTGCAGCCGCTGATGGCGATGTTTCCGTTCGCCACCTGCGTGCCGTTCTCGGGCAGCACCCAGGACGCGGCGGGTGCCGAACGCAGCGGCCTCCTGTTCCGCGCGGCCGCGCACGATGCGCCGGCCGATGCGCTGCTGGAACAGATCGAAGCCCTGCTCGGCCTGCAAAGCGCCGACACCCTGCGCTACGCCGATCGCCGCCGCGGCCAGCGCCGTTCGGTGCGGCTGGTGCGCCGCGCCGACCAGAGCGCGGGCCTCGAGGCCTTCTTGCTCGCAGGCGACACCAGCGCCGAAGCCTGGATCGCCACGCTGCTGCGGGAAGAACTGCCGGCGCAGAGCTATGGCCGCCTGCTGCTCTCCCCCGGCGCCCGCGCGCCGCTCGCGGTGCAGTCGCGTGGAAAACCGGTGTGCACCTGCTTCAACGTGACCGACCTGGCCATTCAAGGCGAGTTGGGTCGCTGCAGCGGCACGCCCGACGAGCGGCTGGCCGCCCTGCAGGGCACGCTGAAATGCGGCACGAACTGCGGCTCGTGCATTCCGGAGCTCAAACGCATGGTGCGGATAGTGCCGTCCGAAGCCGTGGCGGAGACCCCATGAGCTGCGTGTCTTGCTCCCTCCCCCCGGGGGAGCAACCGTGTCAATACCTACCGAGCAATCGGGTCAGTGCGCCAGGGCTGCTCGGACTTGAGCATGGCGTTGAGAATGACGAGCAGCTTGCGCATGCAGGCGGTGATGGCAACCTTGAAGGGCTTGCCGGCAGCGCGCAGGCGCTCGTACATCGCCTTGATCACGGGGTTGCATCGCGCTGCGCTGAGCGCGGCCATGTACAGCACGCAGCGCACGTCTGCGCGCCCGCCCTGGATGTACCTCTGGCCACGGCGCTTGCCGCTGTCGTCGGCAAACGGGGCGACGCCCGCCAGCGCAGCGATGCGCTTTCTCTCCAGCGTGCCCAGCTCGGGCATGCGGCTGAGCAAGGTGGTGATCGTCACCCGTCCCACGCCCGGCACGCTGTCCAGAAGGTCGTATTTGGGCCGATACAGAGGCGAGTCCTTCAAGCGCCCGTCCAGGTCACGCTCGATCTGCCTGATGCGTGCATCGAGCCACGCGATGTGCTCGCGCACGCTCTTGCGCGCAACCGGCTTGACCGTGGTCAGGCGCGCCTTCTCCTGCGCTCGCATCGCCACCAGTTGCGCGCGCCGGTCCACCAGCTCGGTAAGTTCCTGCTGCGCCTCGTCAGGCAGTGCATGCACCTGCGGGCGCATGCGTTGGGCAAATACCGCGAGCACCTGCGCGTCCAGCTTGTCGGTCTTGGCCAGGATGCCCGCGGCGCGGGCAAAGTCGCGCACCCGCTTCGGATTGACCACCGCCACGGGAACGCCGGCCAGGCACAACTGGCTTGCCAGCGCAGTTTCAAAGCCACCCGTGGCTTCCAGCACCACCAGCGTGGGTCGCAGCCGTTTGAGTTGCTCCACGAGAACGGCACGGGCACCATCCTCGTTGTCCACGCGCAAAGCAAATGCACTGGCTTCACCTGCAGCCAAGGCGGGCACCTGTGCCACGTCCAGCCAGGCCTTGCATACGTCGATACCGATAAAGATTTCGTCGTTCATGACACAGCGCCCTTCCTTGTGTTCGATGCGGTCTCTCAGACCTCACAACCGTTCGGGCTGTCTGTTCACTACGAACCGAGGTCGGCCGGCACGACCCTCGCTCCCCCTCGGTATGACCATGAAGGCCTACCCTGGGTCGATCGGCCTGTGCCGGCCAAGCGCTACTTTGCTACATACAAGGGTCGGGGCGGGGGCAAGCGGCGTACCTATGGAGCGCTCTGCCCGCCCCATCCCAACCTTCCCCCAGAGGGGGAAGGGGCAAAACCAGTGCATAAGCCGACTCGCATTCCGGCATAAGCGTTGCAGGACAATCCGCCTACCCATGGGAATCAGCCAATACATCAAGGAAATCGGCCGCGGCGCGCGAGGCGCCAAGCCGCTCACGCGCGAACAGGCCACCGACCTGTTCGGCCAGGTGCTTGACGGCACCGTCACCGACCTCGAAATCGGCGGCTTCTGCCTCGCGATGCGCATCAAGGGCGAGACGCCCGAAGAGATGGCCGGTTTTCTCGATGCCACGCATGCGCGGCTGCAGCACATTCCCGCCGGCGACCGCCCGCTCATCGTGCTGCCCAGCTACAACGGCGCGCGCAAGCTCCCGGTGCTCACCCCTTTGCTGGCGCTGCTGCTGGCCCGCGAAGGCCTTCCGGTGCTGGTGCATGGCAGCGCCACCGAAACGGCACGCGTGCTCGCCTCGAACGTGCTCGCCGCGCTAGACGTGCCGCCCATGACCGACATCGGGCCCATCGCGAGCGGCACCGTGGGCTTCGCCGCAACCGAACTGCTGAACCCCGCGCTCAAGCGCCTGCTCGACGTGCGCCGCGTCGTCGGCCTGCGCAACCCCGGCCACAGCGTGGTCAAGCTGATGCAGCCCACGGCCGGCCCGGCCGTGGTGGTTGCCAGCTACACGCACCCCGAATACGCCCGCGTCATGGCCGAGACCTTCGAGCTCATGGGCACCACCGCCCTGCTCTCGCGCGGCCTCGAAGGCGAAGTGGTCTCCGACCCGCGCCGCACCGCGCAGATCGACGGCTTCCTCTGCGGCGTGCGCACCGAACTGCAGGCACAGGCCAGCGGCACCGCGACCGAGGTGCCTGGGCTTCCGAAGGAAATCGACGTCGCCACCACGGCCGATTACACGCGGCGCGTATTGAATGGCGAGCTTCCCGTGCCCGAAGCCATCGCCACACAGGTCGGGCACATCAAGCAACTGGCATCCCACGCATGAACAACGCATCCACCCTCATCACCGGCCGCTGCACGCTGGTGGGCGCCGGCCCCGGCGACCCGGAATTGCTGACCATCAAGGCCGTGAAGGCGATCCAGGCCGCCACGGTGCTGCTGGTCGACGACCTCGTGAGCGACGAAATCCTGGCCTATGCCCGCCCCGGCGCGCGCATCGTGCACGTGGGCAAGCGCGGCGGTTGCAAGAGCACGCCTCAGGCCTTCATCGAGCGGCTGATGATCACCGCGGTGCGCGAGGGCGAAACCGTGGTGCGCCTGAAGGGCGGCGACCCGTTCATCTTCGGACGCGGCGGCGAAGAGGTGGAGCACCTGCGCGAAGCCGGCATCGCATGCGCGGTGGTCAACGGCATCACCGCCGGCCTCGCAGCCGTGACCTCGCTGGGCGTGCCGCTCACCCACCGCGACCACGCGCAGGGCGTGGTGTTCGTCACCGGCCACGCCAAGACCGGCGCGGGTGCGCAGGATGACCCGACCGACTGGCGCGCACTCGCCGCGATGGCGCACAACGCGCGCCTCACGCTGGTGATCTACATGGGTGTGGCGGGCGCGGCGCGCATCGAGCGTGAGCTGCTGCAGGGCCTGCCGGGGGACACGCCCGTTGCCGTTGTCCAGCACGCAAGCCTGCCGCACCAGCGCCACATCGCGACCACGCTCGACGGGCTGCAGGCACGCATCGCCGAAGCCGGGCTCGCGAGCCCTGCGGTGATCGTGGTGGGCGACGTGCTGCGCGGACTGGCCGCGGCGGCGCTGCCGGTGAGCGCGGACCGGTTCGGCACCTAGGCGAATGGCGAGCACGACCAACAGCCTGGTGTTCGTGTTCGGCACGCTGAAGGAAGGGTTTCCCAACTTCTCCCGCAACTCGGGCGTTCGCGTGCCGGGGACATATGCCACGGCGCTGGCATTTCCGTTCCATCTGGTCGGTGAACGCTTCTCCCCGTGGATGATGGATTCGCCCGGCCTTGGCCATCACGTTCGGGGGCAGCTCTTCGACATCGACGCGGCCGGGCTGGGGGAAATGGATCTGCTCGAAAGGGTCGGCGAGCCTGATGGCTACGTGCGGCGAAGAATCTCGATCCAGCGGGTCGACGACCTCGCCGCGTGCGAAGTCGAGGCGTTTGTCTATTTGAAACCGCCGCAATTGCTCGAGCCCAGCGAGGTTCGCCTCGGGCCTCTGCAGGAGTACACCGAAGCGCACTCGACGCTGTACAGAAGCCGGAGCGGCGCGCAAAAAAGCTGACTCGCCGGGCAACGGGTCGCATACCAGCCACCGCCTCCCCATCGAGATTTGGTCGGCAGGCTGACCCACGCGGTGCCCTGAGGCGGTGCCTTGGTGGCCGCCCCGTTCCGGGGCCTACGTGGCATGGAGCGTGCTTAGACCGTGCATGCCTGTCTCCAGCCCGTTTTCCGCCCGGCAATGAACGCCGTCGCCCCGCTCCCGCCCGCCGCGGTCGAGATCGTCGCGCTCAGCAAGCGCTACGCCCCCGGCACGCCGGCCGCCGTCGACGCCATCGATCTGCGCATCGCCAGCGGCAGTTATTGCTGCCTGCTGGGGCCCTCAGGCTGCGGCAAGAGCACCACGCTGCGCATGATCGCGGGGCATGAATCGGTCACCAGCGGCGACATCCTCCTGGACAACCGCAACATCACCAACCTGCCCGCCGCCGCGCGCGGCACGGCGATGATGTTCCAGAGCTTCGCGCTGTTCCCGCACCTCTCGGCCACCGACAACGTGGCTTTCAGCCTCAAGATGAAAGGCGTCGGCAAGGCCGAGCGCCAGAAGCGTGCGCGCGACCTGCTGGCGCGCGTCGCGATGGGCCACTTGGCCGAGCGCAAGCCGGGCGAGCTCTCCGGCGGCCAGCAGCAGCGCGTGGCGCTGGCGCGCGCGCTCATCACCGAGCCGCGCGTGCTGCTGCTCGATGAACCGCTGTCGGCGCTGGACCCGTTCCTGCGCATCCAGATGCGCGCCGAACTGCGGCGCTGGCAGAAGGAACTGGGCCTGACCTTCGTGCACGTGACGCACTCGCAGGAAGAAGCCATGGCGCTGGCCGACACGATGGTGGTGATGAACCACGGCGTGATCGAGCAGGTCGGCTCGCCGCACGAGATCTACAACCACCCCGCCAACGAATTCGTGGCGCGCTTCATGGGCGGCCACAACGTGATCGACACGCTCGCCGGGCCGATTGCGGTGCGCAACGACCACATGCGGATCGCCGCGAACTCGCAGGCCGATGGCCTGGCCGCCGCGATCACCGACGTCGAATACCAGGGCACCTACGTGCTGCTCGGCCTGGTGTTGGAAGCCGCCGCGCCGGAGCGCCGCAACGTGTCGGTGCTGCTGGGCGAAGCCGCCTTTCTCGCGAGCCCCTACGCGCAAGGCGAGACGGTTCGCCTGTCGTGGGCCGAAGCCGACGCGCGCGCGCTCGCCGTGGCGCCGTAGTCCTCTTTTTCCTTCTTTTCCCCCTCCCTCGTTTGCCTCTTTTTCTTCCACGGAGACTTTGCCAATGACCGAACCCATCGACTCGTCCGCCGGCGTCAAGCGCCGCGCCCTGCTGCAAGGCACCGCCGGCATCCTGGCCACGGGCATCGCGCCCTTCGTGCATGCACAGGAAAAGATCGTGCTGCGCTACTTGGGCACCGCGGTGAACCAGGACAAGGCGATCGCCGAGAAGTTCAAGGCCGACACCGGCATCGAGATCCAGTACGTGGCCGTGACCACCGACGACGTGACCAAACGCGCGGTGACCGCGCCCAACAGCTTCGACCTGATCGACACCGAGTTCTTCTCGCTCAAGAAGATCGTGCCGACCGGCAACCTGAAAGGCATCGACACCAATCGCGTGAAAAACGCCGCCAAGATCACCTCGCTCTTCACCAAGGGCGAAGTGGGCGGCAAGAAGGTCGGCGACCAGGGCACGGCGCCCATCAAGGTGATTTACCTCGAAGGCGAGAAGAGCAAGGCGTTCGCGAAGTCGCCGTCGCAGTTCATGTCGCTGATTCCGACCACCTACAACGCCGACACGCTGGGCATTCGCCCCGACCTCATCAAGCGCCCGATCGGCTCGTGGGCCGAGTTGCTGAACCCCGAGTTCAAGGGCAAGGCCGCCATCCTGAACATTCCCTCGATCGGCATCATGGACGCCGCGATGGTGGTGGAGGCCAAGGGCATACACAAGTACGCCGACAAGGGCAACATGACCAAGGCCGAGATCGACCTCACGATCAAGACCTTGATCGAGGCCAAAAAGGCCGGCCAGTTCCGCGCGCTGTGGAAGGACTTCAACGAGTCGGTCAACCTCATGGCTTCGGGCGAAGTGGTGATCCAGTCGATGTGGTCGCCGGCCGTCACCGCGGTGCGCGGCAAGGGCATCGACTGCACCTTCCAGCCCCTGAAGGAAGGCTATCGCGCCTGGGCCTCGGGCTTCGGCCTGCCGGCCACGCTCTCGGGCAAGAAGCTCGACGGCGCGTACGAGTTCATCAACTGGTTCCTCGACGGCTGGGCCGGCGCGTACCTCAATCGCCAGGGCTACTACAGCGCCGTGCTGGACACCGCCAAGACCAAGATGGAAGCCTACGAGTGGGCCTACTGGATGGAAGGCAAGCCCGCCGCGCAGGACATCAAGAGCCCGCAAGGCGACGTGATCGCCAAGGCCGGCGCGGTGCGCGACGGCGGCAGCTACGAGCAGCGCATGGGCGGCATCGCCTGCTGGAACGCGGTGATGGACGAGAACGAGTACATGGTGCGCAAGTGGAACGAGTTCGTCGCGGCCTGACTTCCCTTTCGATTCCGTGAGCGCTCCCGCCACCCGCGCCTCCGCTGCCGCCAACCCGCTTCACACCGTGAAGGCGTGGTGGCAGGCGGCGCCGTTCGCGCTGGTGTTTCTTCTGTTCTTCTTGATTCCGCTGGCGCTGGTCGCGATGGTCAGCCTGTGGAATTTCAACGAGTACGAGCTGATCCCCGCGATCACGCTGCGCAACTACCTGAGCCTCTTCGAGGGGTGCTCGCACCTCACCGACAACGGCGACCTGTGCGTCACGCTCAACACGTACCTGAGCACCTTCAAGTTCTGCCTGCTGGTGTGGGGCATCACGCTGCTCATCGGGTTTTCGGTCGCGTACTTTCTCGCGTTCCATGTGCGCTCCTCGACCATGCAGACAGTGCTGTTCGTGCTGTGCACCGTGCCCTTCTGGACATCGAACGTGATCCGCATGATCTCGTGGGTGCCGCTCTTGGGGCGCAACGGCCTGGTCAATCAGGGGCTGATGGGCACGGGCCTGGTGAGCCAGCCGGTCGAGTGGCTGCTGTTCTCCGATTTCTCGGTGGTGCTGGCCTTCGTGCACCTCTACACGATGTTCATGATCGTGCCGATCTTCAACAGCATGATGCGCATCGACCGGTCGCTGCTCGAAGCGGCGAACGATGCGGGCGCCACGGGCTGGCAGACGCTCTGGAACGTGGTGGTGCCGCTGTCGCGCACCGGCATCCTGATCGGCTCGATCTTCGTCATCACCATCGTGATGGGCGACTTCGTGACCATCGGCGTGATGGGCGGCCAGCAGATCGCCTCCATCGGCAAGATCATCCAGGTGCAGACCTCGTACCTGCAGTTTCCGCTGGCCGCGGCCAACGCGATGATTTTGCTGGCGGTGGTGCTGATGATCATCTGGGGCCTGACCCGGCTGGTCGATATTCGCAAGGAGCTCTGACATGCAGACACCGATCGGCGCTCAGCGTGCCCCCGGCTTCTGGCCCCTTGCGATCGTGTTCGCCTTGTTCGTGCTGTTTCTCTACGGCCCGATGATCACGATCGTCGTGCTGAGCTTCCAGGGCCCTGAAGGCGGCCTGACCTTTCCGCTGCGCGGGTTGTCGCTGCACTGGTTCTACAAGCTGGCCGAGGGCCTGGGCACCGTCGACATCGGCGCGGCCTTCAGGCGTTCGCTGGCGCTGGGCGCTGTGGTGATGGCTTTCACGGTGGTGCTGTCGGTGCTGGCCGGGCTCGCGTTCCGCAAGAAGCTCAAGGGCGGCAACGCGCTGTTCTTCGTCACGGTCGCGAGCCTGATCATGCCGTCGATCATCATTTCGCTCGGCATCGGGCTGCAGTTCCGGCTGCTTGATACCGGCATCAAGGGCGTGCTCACGGCGATGGACGCCACCACGCTGCTCGAAGGCTATGGCACCGCGCTCGGGCTCTTCAGCTCCGCCCTAGGCGCGCACCTGACTTGGACCCTGCCCTTCGGCCTGCTCATCATGTTCGCCGTGTTCAACCGCTTCAACCCGGCGTACGAAGAGGCCGCGCGCGACCTCGGGGCCACGCCGTGGCAGACCTTCCGCTTCGTGGTGCTGCCGCTGATCGGCCCCTCGATCGTCGGCATCGGCATGTTCGGCTTCACGCTCTCGTGGGACGAGATCGCCCGCACCTCGCAGGCCATCGGCGACGTCAACACGCTGCCGCTCGAATTGCAGGGGCTGACCTCGACGGTCACGACGCCGTCGATCTACGCGCTGGGAACGGTGACCACCGTCGTTTCGCTGCTGGTCATGGCCATGGCGCTGGGTGCCGCGGCGTTGTTGAGACGGCGGGCCGTTCGGCCTATGTGAGATTCATCCTACGCCGCCTAAAATCGCGCTCCAACAAAGCACAAGCGATAGAGAGAGAGAGGCGGACATGCTCGACAAACTGAACGACTTCACGGCGAGCCACGGCGAGCTGCAGCGCGGCCGTGGCCTCGTCACCGGAACCATTGCCCTGAGCCTGGCCATCCTGTGCTTCCTCGGCGTGCTGGCCTTCCACTTCCCGCAGTACCTCACCACGCCCGAGCTGCGCAAGAGCTACAACGTCGACGTGATGCGCTACATCCTGCTCGTGGCCCTGGTGGTCTCGGGCGGGCTCTCGCTGGTCAACATCATCTTCAACCGCTCGCGCTGGCTGTCGTCGGCCGCGTTCCTGCTGGTGGTGGCCTCGGCGCTGCTCGGCGGGCACAAGGTGCCGGTGCACGACTTTGCGGACAACACGCCGTACATCGGCCTCGATTGGTTCATCCTTGACCTGCTGGGCTCATCGCTCATCTTCATCTTCATCGAGAAGCTGTTTGCGCTGCGGAAAGACCAGCCGGTGTTCCGCGAAGAGTGGCAGACCGACTTCCACCACTTCGTGGTGAACCACATGATCGTGGGCTTCGTGCTGCTGGCCACCAACCTCATGGTGCACAAGCTCTTCGGCTGGGCGGCCAACGACGGCATCCGCGGCTGGGTGGGCAACCTGCCGTTCTGGGCGGGCATCCTGCTGATCATCCTGGTGGCCGATCTCGTGCAGTACTGGACGCACCGCGCGTACCACGAGGTGCCGGTGCTCTGGCGCCTGCACGCGGTGCACCACAGCGTGAAAAGCATGGACTGGATGGCCGGCTCGCGCCAGCACATCCTCGAACTGCTGATCACGCGCACGCTGGTGCTCGCGCCGATCTACGTGCTGGGCTTCAGCAAGGAAGTGATCGATGCCTACATCGTGGTGGTCGGCTTCCAGGCGGTGTTCAACCACTGCAATGTGAGCGTGCGGCTCGGCCCGCTGCGCTACATCATCGTGACGCCCAACTTCCATCACTGGCACCACAGCCAGGACATCGAGGCGCTCGACAAGAACTATTCGGCGCACTACGCCTTCCTCGACTACATCTTCGGCACCGCGGTGAAAAGCACCAAGCTCTGGCCCGAGAAGTACGGCGTGCTGGGCGACTACGTGCCCAACGGCTTCTTCAAGCAGTTGAAGTTTCCGTTCGTCTGGAAGGGATGATGCGGGCCGCTCTTGTTCGCGCCGCCGCGCTCGTGGCGGTGGCGGGTGCCGCCCTGCTGCTTTCGGCTTGCGCTACCCGGGTCGACTTGCCCACCAAGGATTCGGGCCTGCGCCTGCGGGTGCAGAGCTCGGTCATCGCACCGGGCAATGGCGGCGAGCTCATCACGGCCAGCGCGCTGGAGCCCGGCGACATCCTGCTGAGCTCGATTGCGACGGTCAATTCGTTCGGCATCCGGCTGGGCACTTTTTCGCCGGTGAGCCATGCGCTGCTGTACCTGGGCGACGGGCTGATCGCCGAAGCTGTAGGCACCGGCGTGCGCGCACGGCCGCTGGCCGACGTGGTGGCCGAAGAGCAGATGGTGGTGGCCTTCCGCGTGCCCGGCCTCGACGACGCGGGCGTTGCGAAGCTGCGCACCTGGGCCAATTCGCAGGTCGGCACGCGCTACAACACCACCGGCGTGCTGCTGAACGCGCCTTTCGTGCTGAACCGGCGCCTCTGCGAGCTGCCGTTGATTCCGTCTTCGGTGAGCAATTTCTGTATCAGCGGCATGGCCATGGTGCAGCTGGGCGCGAGCCGCGACGACCAGTTCTTCTGCTCGCAGTTCGTGCTGGAGGCCTATCGCAAGGCGGGCCTGCCGATCACCGCTGCCGATCCGCGCTGGGTGAGCCCGGCCGACCTGCTGCACATGCGCGAGGGCGACGTGCCCTCCATCGCCGCGACGCAGCCGCTGCGCTACATCGGGCACCTGAAATACAACGCGCCGCCGATCCTGGCGGCGGATGGGCCCTGACCGTCTTGAGCACTGCTACTTTCCAGTTCGATGTCGTCGTGGTCGGCGCCGGTGCGGCCGGGCTGTTCTGCGCCGGGGTCGCGGGCCAGCGCGGGCTCAAGATGCTGCTGGTCGATCACAGCGAGAAGGTCGGCGAGAAGATCCGCATCTCGGGCGGCGGGCGGGCCAATTTCACCAACCGCGACCTCGACGTGCGCGCCCCGCAGCGCCACTTCATCGGCGACAACCCGAATTTCTGCCGCTCGGCGCTGTCGCGCTATGCGCCGCAGCAGTTCATCGAGCTGGTGCAGAAACACGGCATCGCCTTTCACGAGAAGCACAAGGGGCAGCTTTTTTGCGACGGCTCCTCGCAGCAGATCGTGGACATGCTGCTGGCCGAATGCGAAGCCGGCGGGGTGACGCGATGGCAGCCGTGCAAGCTGGGGAATATTGTTTTTTCTCCCGGCGCCTCCGATGCAGCGGGCGCCGGAAGCTATCGAATTGATAGCGATCGTGGCGTGATCGAGACACCGAAGCTGGTGATTGCGACCGGCGGCCTGTCGATCCCCCAGATCGGCGCCAGCGACTTCGGCTACCGCATCGCCGAGCAGTTCGGCCTGCGCGTGGTCACGCCCCGCCCCGCCCTTGTGCCGCTGACTTTCGGCGGCGAAGGCTGGGCGCCGTATGCAGAACTGGCAGGGCTGGCGCTGCCGGTGCGGATCGAAACCGGGGCCAAGAAGGAAAAGATGGCTTTTCTCGAAGACCTGCTGTTCACCCACCGCGGCCTGTCCGGCCCTGCGGTGCTGCAGATTTCGAGCTATTGGAAGCCCGGCGCCCCGCTCACCATCGATTTCGCAC
Organism: Variovorax paradoxus EPS; assembly: GCF_000184745.1. NCBI lineage: Bacteria > Pseudomonadati > Pseudomonadota > Betaproteobacteria > Burkholderiales > Comamonadaceae > Variovorax > Variovorax paradoxus. The sequence continues at coordinate 4,379,353 of NC_014931.1, forward strand.
CCGGCACGGACGTGGCCGAGGCGCTGGGCGAGGCCAAGCTGCGGTCGAAGAAGCGCATCGCCAACGAGCTGGCGACGCTGGTGCCCTCGCGGCTGGCGGACGCCTGGGTCGGGCAGGACCCGGCCCTGCAGCGGCCCGTCAACGAGGCGGCCGACAAGGCGCTGGCGGCGCTTTCCGAGCGCATCGCCCGATGGCAGATCACCCCGAGCGGGACCGAGGGCTACAAGAAGGCCGAAGTCACCGCCGGGGGCGTCGATACCCGCGATTTGTCGTCCCAGACGATGGAATCGAAGCAGCCAGGGCTTTATTTCATCGGCGAAGTGGTCGATGTGACGGGTTGGTTGGGCGGATACAACTTCCAATGGGCCTGGGCGAGCGCTCATGCGTGCGCAACCGCGCTATAATCGCGGGCTAACTTTTGGCCTTCCCTCAACGGCCACCAAAGATTTCAGTTGAGGAACCCCGGCTTTGGGCCTCGATCTCCCCGAGCCAACTTCAGTTCAACGATTCATCAATGACCACCATCCGCGTTAAAGAAAACGAGCCCTTCGACGTCGCTCTGCGTCGCTTCAAGCGCACCATCGAAAAGCTCGGCCTGCTGACCGACCTGCGCGCCCGCGAGTTCTACGAAAAGCCGACCGCCGAGCGCAAGCGCAAGAAGGCAGCCGCCGTCAAGCGCCACTACAAGCGCGTGCGCAGCATGCAGCTGCCCAAGAAGCTGTACTAAGCAACACCTGCGGGCAGCCGGCCCTCGACGAAAGTCACCGCCCGCGCCCCGTTGCCTCAGCCGCGCCAGGGAAACCTGCCGCGGCTTTTGTTTTTTCCGAAAGGCTGACATGACACTCAAAGAACAAATCACCGAAGACATGAAGACGGCGATGCGCGCCAAGGATTCCGAGCGCCTAGCCACCATCCGCCTGCTGCTCGCCGCCATGAAGCAAAAGGAAGTCGACGAGCGCGTGGAGCTGGACGACGCCATGGTCGTGGCCATCGTCGACAAGATGGTCAAGCAGCGCAAGGATTCGATCGCCGCGTTCACCACCGGTGGTCGCCCCGACCTCGCCGACAAGGAAGCTGCCGAGATCAAGGTGATCGAGGGCTACCTGCCCCAGCGCATGAGCGCCGAGGAAACCACCGCCGCAGTCAAAGCCATCGTGGCCGAACTGGGCGCCAGCGGCCCCGGCGACATGGGCAAGGTGATGGGCGTGGTCAAGACCCGCCTGGCCGGCAAGGCCGACATGGGCCAGGTCAGCGCAGCGGTCAAGGCCGCACTGACGGGCGCCTGATGAGCGACAGCGGCGCGAGCCCCTCCGATCCGATCCTCAAGGCCTGCGCCTGCCTGGTCGACGCACGGGGCCGGCTGCTGGTGTTCCGCCATCCCGGAGATGGCAACACGCAACTGCCCAAGGGCACGATCGAGCCCGGCGAATCGCCCGAAGTGGCGGTGCGGCGCGAATTGCTCGAGGAGTCGGGCATCGACTTCACGGGCGCGCTGCAGCCGCTCGGCACGCTGGACCGCGAATGCGAAGCCGGCGTCGAGGGCAACACGCACCGCCATCCGCAGCTGTGGCATCTGTTCCTGATGCGCGCCGAGGCGCCGCTGCCCGAGACCTTCGAGCACATGGCCACGGGCAGCCCCGAAGAAGAGGGCCTGGTGTTTTCCTTCCGCTGGCTCGACGCCGACGACGCGCTCGACGACTTCGCCCTGCCCTACCGCCAGACCATCGAGCGCGTGCGCGCCGCCCTGCTGCCCGTCGTCTGATTGATTGATCGGTCGCCGGTCAGGCGATAGCCCGAACCGTCATGTACCCGCCCAGCAGCGCCAGCCCGATCAGGAAGCAGCGCTTGAACACCGCCACTGGCAGCTTCTGCCGCAACCACGTTCCGATGACCATGCCGCCGATCGCGGGCACCAGCATCGCGACCGAACTGCCCACCGCCGCCATCGGATAGCCCCCGTTCCCCGCCAGCCCGATGCCCAGCACGATGGTCGAGGTGGTGAACGAGATTCCCATCGCCTGGATCAGCGAATCGCGCTGGAAGCCCAGCGCCTGCAGATAGGGCACGGCCGGTATCGCGAACACGCCGGTCACCGCCGTCACCAACCCCGTCGCAACACCCACCAGCGGCCCCAGCCACCATTCATGCGCAGGGGGCGCGTGCAGTTGCCGCCCGGTAAGCCCCCAGAGCGCATAGGCCACCAGCGCCACGCCTAGCGCCACCGAAGCCCATGCGCCCCCCGGCGCACCGAGCCACAGCGCCCCGCCCAGCGTGCCCACCACGATCCCCGCCTGCATGCCGCCGATGCGCCGCAGCACCGCGCCGAAGCTCGCGCGCGGCCCGGTCTGCCAGATGTTGGTGACGAGCGAGGGCACGATCAGCAGGGCCGCGGCCCGCACCGGCGGCATCCACAGCGCGAGCAGCGCCATCGACACCGTCGGCAGGCCGAGCCCGATCACGCCCTTGATCACCCCGGCCAGAAGAAATACGGCAGCCGCCGCGGCCCAGTGGCCCGCCGTCAGTTCGTTGGAAAAGATCGTCATTGCCGCCGAGTCTGCAGACCCGACACGCCACTGAAAATGCGGCATTCGCGCACCCAGCCTCAGGCACAGACTGAGGCTGGCGTGCTACCTTGCGGCCCACCATGCGATTCGATCTCACCGACTTGCGGCTCTTCATCCACGTCGTCGAGGCCGGCAGCCTCACGGCCGGCGCCGAGCGCTCGCACATGACGCTCGCCTCGGCCAGCCAGCGCGTGCGCGGCATGGAAGACGCGCTCGGCAGCCCCTTGCTCACCCGGCACGCGCAAGGCGTGCGCCCCACCGAGGCCGGCCGTACGCTGCTGCACCATGCGCGCGTCGTGCTGCAGCAGATGGAGCGGCTGCGCGGCGAGCTCGGCGAATACGGCCAGGGTTTGAAGGGCCACGTGCGCTTCATGTGCGGCACCTCGGCGCTCACCGAGCACCTGCCCGAGGTGCTCAGCCGCTTTCTCGCGCAGCATCCGCGCATCTCGGTCGACCTCGAGGAGCGCCCGAGCCCCGACACAGTCGATGCGCTGCGCGCGGGCCTCTGCGACATTGGCATCGTCTCGGATGCGATCGACAGCGAAGGCCTCGAATGCCATCCCTTCCGCCGTGACGACCTCGTGCTCGTGATGCCGCGCGGCCATGCGCTGGCCGGGCGCCGGCGTGTGAAGCTGGCAGAGGTGGTCGACAACGAGTTCGTCGGCCTGCCCGCGGACACCGCGCTGCAGCAACTGCTGACCGGCCACGTCCGCGCCTTGGGCAAGCACCTGGCCTACCGCGTGCGCGTGCGCAATTTCGAGGCGGTGTGCCGCATGGTCGAGTACGGCATCGGCGTGGGCATCGTGCCGCAGACCGCGGCCGAGCGCTGCGCCCGTTCGATGAAGATCGCGCGCGCCTCGCTCGCCGATGCCTGGGCCGAGCGCACGCTGATGGCCTGCGTGCGCTCGTCGGAAGACCTGCCGATCAACGCCCGGCGCATGCTCGAGCACCTGATCGCACCGGTGGAAGAAATCAGGAAGAAGTGACCGGCCGCCCCTGCCGCGCACGCGCCGCCACGAAGGCGTCGAAGGCTTCGCTGCTGGTCTTGCTCGGCACGTAGCCGAAGCGCTCTTTCAGCGCGGTGTTGAGCAGCACCGGCCGGTAGCGCAGGAAGTCCAGTTGCTCCGGGCCGTAGCGGCTCACACCCAATGCAGACCCCACAGCGAGCGCCGCCTTGAGCACACCGACCGGCCAATCGGTCGCCTGCTTGCCGAGGCGCGATGCGATCTCGTGGATGGTGAGCGCGCCGTCGCCCGCGAGGTTGTAGCAACCGGGCGGTGCCTCGCCGAGCGCATGCGCGATGGCGCCCGTCACGTCCTCGTCCCACACGAACACGAACGGGCTCGCGCTGCCGCGGATGGCGATCAGCCGCTTCTTCTCGAACAGCGCGGTGATCTGGTTGTCGACCCGCTCGCCGAGGATGGTGCCGATGCGCAGCACCGTCTGCGCGAGCGCGGGATGTGCGGCGCGATAGTCCGCGAGCATCTCTTCCACCTGCCGCTTGTGGTCGGCGTATGCGAACACCGGGTTGCCCCGCAGCGGCTGCGATTCGGTGATCCACGCCGGGTTGTCCGCGTGATAGCCATAGGCCGCGCCGCTGGACGACACCACGATGTGCCGCACGCCCCGCGCCACGCAGGCCTCGAGCACATTGCGCGTGCCGCCCACATCGACCGAATGCTCGAAGGCGCGGTTCGAGTCCTTGCCAGGCGTGACGATCGAAGCCAGGTGCACGACCGTGTCGATGGCGTGCGCTGCAAGCGTGTCGCCGATGCCCGCATCGCGCACGTCCTGCTGGCGATAGACCACGCCCTGCAACTGCCGCTCCGCAGGCACCTCGCGCACATCGAGCGCCACCAGAACGTCTAGCGATTTCCCCGCCAGCGCAGCCAGCACGCCGCGCCCCAGGAACCCATCGCCGCCCGTCACGAGCACACGGCGCGCGCTCACGGCGTCGCGGGCTTGCGCCCCCACCAGCTCGCCAGCGCGAGGCCCGCGATGATGTCCCAGAAGCCCCAGACGCCCGCCACCACCGCCATGCCGCCGAGCCCGCCGAAGAAGCTGAAGATCAGCACCAGCCCGAGCCCTGCGTTGCGGATGCCCACCTCGATCGACACCGCCCGCCGGTCGTAGTCGCCCAGCCCAGAAAGCCGTGCGCACAGGTAACCCGTGCCGAACGCCAGCGCATCGTGGATGACCACAGCCATCAGCACCAGCCCCACATAGTCCAGAAAATAGCGCCAGTTGCCCGCGATGGCACCGACGATGAAAGCGATCAGCGCGAGAAAACTCAGGATGCGCGCCGGCTTCTTGATGCGCGCCGTGAACCTCGGCAGCTGGTGCGCGCAGGCCACGCCCAACACGAACGGAATGCCGATGATCATCACGATGTGACCCAGCATGTCCAGCGGGTCGAGCTCAATCGTCTTGAGCAGCGCCGAGGCCGTGGGATGCAGCCCGCCCCAGAACGCGAAATTCAGCGGCATGACGACGATGGAAAGCGCATTCGAGATCGCCGTCATCGACACCGACAGCGCCACGTTGCCGCCCGCGCGGTGCGTGAGGATCTGCGAGATGTTCCCGGGCGGGCAGCACGCCACGAGGATCATGCCCAGCGCGATGCTCGGCCCCGGCTTCAGGATGAGCGTGAGCGCGAAGGTCACGGCCGGCAGCACGATGAACTGCGCACCGATGCCCACCGCCATCGCGCCCGGCATGCGCGCCACGCGCTTGAAGTCGTCGATGCGTGTGTCCAGCGCAATGCCGAACATCAAAAAGCCCAGCACCACGTTGAGCAGCACCAGCGAAGCCGGATTGAAGTGCAGGCGGATTTCGTCGACGGGCAGCATGGATGTGAAAGCCTCGTTCAGGGTGAGTCGGCCAGCGCCGCCGAGGCGCTGCGCACCGCCGCACGGTAGGTGTCCTTGTGCACGTAGTACGCCATGCGCTCGAGCTGCAGGTACTTGTAGCCGCCCGACAGGTCGGGTGGCGGCCCCTGCACCGCCGCGCGCAACGCCGCGGCCTTGGGCGATCCGGCCGCTTTCGCGCGGAAGTAGCGCGCCAGCAGCTCGGCCTGCTCGTAGCGCCCCTGCCATCCGATGCCGCTCGCCTCGATCATCCCGAGCACGCCGATGTTTTCGAAGCGCGGCGAAAAGATGTTGAGGTACAGGCGCGGCGCCATGCCCTGCCAGTTGAGCAACTCGCGGTCGATGAACGGGTAGTGCAGCGCATAGCCGGTCGCGGCAAGGATCAGGTCGTAGTCGCGCGCGCTGCCGTTCTTGAAATGCACCGTGTGCCCATCGAGCCGCGCGATGTCGCCGCGCACACCGATGTCGCCATGCCCCACGTGGTGCAGCACCAGCGAATTCACGATGGGGTGCGACTCGTACATCCGGTAGTCGGGCTTCGGAAACCCGAAGCGCACCGGGTCGCCGGTGAACCACTTGAGCACCGTCGCATCGATGCGCTGCTTGAGCCACGGCGGCAGCGGCCGCTTGCCGCCCAGCGTGTCGGCCGGCTTGCCGAACACGTATTTCGGCACGAAGTAATACCCGCGCCGCACCGAGATTTCGACGCTCTTCGCGTAGTGCACCGCGTCGACCGCGATGTCGCAGCCCGAGTTGCCCGCGCCGACGATCAGCACGCGCTTGTCCTTGAAGAGCTCGGCGTGCTTGTAGTCGCTGGTGTGCAGCAGCTCGCCATCGAATTGGCCTTCGAACTGCGGGCGCTTGGGCTCGGCGAGCGTGCCGTTGGCGATGACCACGCCCTTGTACTCCGCGGCCTCTGGCTCCCCTGCGCCGGTATCGATGGTCACCCGCCAGCGCGTGTCCGGCGCATCGCTCACCGGCTCCACGCGCAGCACGCGTGTGTTGAAGCGGAAGTGCTCCCGCAGCCCGAAGCGGTCGGCGAAGTCGCTGAAGTAGCGGCGCAACTCGCGGTGGCTCGGGTAGTCGGCCACCGTGTCTGCCATCGGAAACTCGGCGAACTCGGTCGTGCGCTTGCTGGAGATCAGGTGCGCCGAGTGGTAGACCGTGGAGCGCGGATTGTCGATATCCCAGAGGCCGCCCACATCGCTGTGCGCCTCGAAGCCCTGGAAGGGCACGCCGTGCTTCTGCAGGTTGCGTGCCCCGGCGAGGCCGGAAGGGCCGGCGCCGATGAGGGCGATCTTCTCGTGGGTGGGTGCGTCGTCTGCCATCAGGTCGGAGGATGTTTGTCGGAAAGACCGGGAATGGCCGTGGCGCCGGCCTCGCCCACGCGCGGCTTGCGCGGTTGCCCGCGCAGCACGCGGTCGTGCAGTTTCTCGGGCAGCAGGTTCAGCAACTTCGATAGCCAGCCGATGCGGCGCGGCAACACGATCTGCTCGCGTCCGGCACGCACGCCGGCGAGCAGTTGGCGCGCAGCCTCGTCGGCTTCGAGCAGGCCCGGCATCGCGAAGCGGTTGCCTGCAGTCAGAGCCGTGCGGATGTAACCAGGGCTGATGGTGTGCACCGTGATGCCCGTCTCACGCAGCTCGGCACGCAGGCTTTCGAGATAGCGGATGAGCCCCGCCTTGCTCGCGCAGTAGGCGCCGTTGCCCGGCATGCCGCGCCAGCCCGCGATGCTGGCCACGCCGACCAATGCGCCACGTTGTTGCGCACGCATCGGCTTCACGAATGGCTGGAAGGTGGTTGCCGCGCCAAGCAGGTTGATCTCCAGCATGCGGCGCAGCACCGCAAGGTCATCGGCCTCGGCGGTGTCGAAGCCACCCGCCACGCCCGCATTAACAATCACGAGGTCGGGCACGCCGGCCTTGGCCATCCAGTCGATGGCCATGGACTGCATCGCAGGGCTGTTCGACACGTCGGGCGTGTAGACCGCGCATCGCCCCGATGCCAGCGCAGCGAGCGACTCGAGCTTCGCCCTATCGAGCCCGACCAGCGCCACCTGCGCACCGCCGCCGATCAGCTCTCGCGCCAGTGCCTGGCCGAGACCACCACAGGCTCCGGTGAGGACGACATTGCGAAAGACCAAGGGCATGGGCGACGAATCGGCGAGTGGCAAGGCGCAGCCACTTTAGCCGCGCATCGCCTTCGCGCTCCCCGGCGTTTTCCCTTGCGAAGAAGCGCTCGGCCAGCCGGCCGGCTGGCCTTTGCGCCCCTCGAAATCAAGCCGGAAGGGTCGCCGGAAACTCGATCTGGATCTTCACGTCGCTCGCCCGGCCCGCAGCCGCTTCCTCGAAAGCCTTGATGCCGTCCTCGAATGCGAAGGTGCGCGAGATGAACGGCTTCACGTTCACCTGCCCCGAAGCGATCAGCGCGAGTGCGCGCGGGAAGATGTTGGCGTAGCGGAACACCGACTCGATGCGAATCTCCTTCGCCTGGATCGCAACGATGTCCAGGGGCACCTTGTTGCCGGGCATGCCCACCAGCACGAGGCAACCACCGGGACACAGCAGATCGAAGATGTTGTCGAAGGCGCGCGCGCTGCCACTGGCCTCGAACACCACGTTGGCGCCCCAGCCATCGGTCAGGGCCTTCACGGTCTCGGCGAGATCGGCGTCGCGCACGTTGACGGTGGTCACGGCCGGGTTGTCGGCGAACAGCGCCAGCTTCTCGGGCACGAGGTCCGCCAGGATCACGCGCGCCGCGCCGCCCGCGAGCGCGGCCAATGCGGTCATCGCGCCGATGGTGCCGGCGCCGATCACCACAGCCACATCGCCCGGCTTCAGCGCCGCCTTCTTCGCCGCCTGCAGGCCGATGGCCAGCGGCTCGACGATGGCGCCCTCGCCGAAGCTCACGTTGTCGGGCATGCGGAAGGTGAAGGCGGCCGGGTGCACCACGAAGGGCGTGAGGCAGCCGTGAATGGGCGGCGTGGCCCAGAAGCGCACGGCAGGGTCGAGGTTGTAGAGGCCTTCGAGCGTCGCGCGCGAATCCATCTCGGGAATGCCGGGCTCCATGCAGACGCGGTCGCCGGGTTTGAGGTGCTTGACTTCGGCGCCCACCTCGGCGACCACGCCGGAGGCTTCGTGGCCGAGGATCATCGGCTCGTTGACGATGTAGGGGCCGATGCCGCCATGCTGGTAGTAATGAACGTCGCTGCCGCAGACGCCCACGGTGTGCATGCGGATCTTCACGTCGCGAGGCCCCATCTCAAGGGAGACATCAACGTCGCGCAGCGTGAGTTCGTGCGCCTTTTCCAGGACCAGTGCTTTCATTTCCATCTTTCGATCGAGAGTGTGTTTCGGTTGTCTGCGTTCAGTGCAAGGGGGCGCGGTCGACGCGCAGCGATGCGCCGGTGTCGATGTCGAACAGATGCACCTGCTCGGGATCGGCCACGAAGCTCACGCGCTCGTGCAGGCGCGGGCTCTGGGCCGAGGGCATGAGCGCGGAGATTTCGTTGTCGTCTCCGCCAAAGCTCACCAGCACTTCGTTGCCGAGGTATTCGACGAGTTGCACCTCGCCAGAGAAGCCGCCGTCGCGGCCGCTGTTCGTGTCCACCTGCAGGTGCGCCGGCCGGATGCCCAGCGTCACGCGCTCGCGGCCCTCGAGCGCGAACCGGCGCGCATTCACGTGCACCACGCCGCCTCGTCCCCTCAGTTCGAAATGGCTGCCCTCGTCCTTCACCGACATCTCGACCAGGTTCATCGGCGGGGTGCCGATGAAGCCGGCCACGAAGGCCGAGCGCGGGCGCTCGAAGATTTCCTTGGGCGAGCCGACCTGCTCGATGCGCCCGTCGCGCAGCAGCACGATGCGGTCGGCCAGCGTCATCGCCTCGTGCTGGTCGTGCGTGACGTAGACCGTGGTGGTCTTCAGCGTCTGGTGCAGCTTCGCGATCTCGATGCGCATGTGGTTGCGCAGCTTGGCGTCGAGGTTCGACAGCGGCTCGTCGAACAAAAACACCTTGGGCGTCTTGATCATCGCGCGCGCAATCGCCACGCGCTGCTGCTGGCCGCCCGAGAGTTCGGCGGGCTTGCGCTGCAGGTAGCGCTCCAGGCCCAGCGTGTCCGACACCTCCTTGATGCGGCTGTCGATCTCGGCCTTGGGCACCTTCAGCCGCTTGAGACCGAAGGCGATGTTGTCGCGCACCGTCATGTGCGGGTAGAGCGCGTAGTTCTGGAACACCATGGCGATGCCGCGCTCCTGCGGCGGCAGATCGTTGACGCGACGGCCGCCGATGTGCAGGTCGCCGCCGCTGATGTCTTCCAGGCCCGCGAGCATGCGCAGGATGGTCGACTTGCCGCAGCCCGAGGGGCCGAGGAACACGACGAATTCGTTGTCGGCCACGTCGAGGTCGAACGCGTGGACGACCTGCGTTTCCCCGTAGCGCTTGATGATGTTGTGACAGCTGATTGCAGACATTTTTTGTTCTGGAGAAGAGGAATGGATGCGGCTCATGCAGCCTCCCGCTTGCGCTTGAACGCGGCATTGAGAAAGCCGCTGAGCACGCCGACCATCAGGAGCGGCGGCACCGACAGCAGGATGACCGAGGCATTCAAGATGCCCCAGGGCACGTCGCGCCCGAGCTGGCTGAGTTCGGAGGCGACGATGGGCAGCGTCTTGGCATCGGACGTGGTGAGCATCAGCGCGATGAGGAATTCGTTCCACACCAGCACGAAGCCGAAGGCGATGGCACCGACCAGCGAACGCGCGGCAATCGGCAGCGAGACGCGAAAGAAGATCGCGTAGGGCCCGTAGCCATCGACGCGCCCTGCTTCTTCCACCTCCTTGGGCACCGCCTTGAAGGCCGGAATCGCGAGCCAGATCACGGTGGAGAGCGTGAGCAGCGTGTAGGTGACGATGAGCGCGAAGCGCGTGTCGTACAGCTCCAGCTGCAGCCAGATGACCATGAGAGGAATGGCCACCGCCACCGGCGGCAGGAAGCGCATCGACAGCACGAAGAACTGGATGTCGTCCGCCCAGCGCAGCGGATAGCGGGCCAGCGCATACGCGGCCGGCAACCCGAGCACCGCGCCGATGACGACGGCCGCGCCGACCACGAGGATCGAGTTGATGAGCCCCTGCGCCACAGCCTCGCGGCCCAGCACGTAGGCGTAGTTCTCCAGCGTGGGCGTGAAGAAGAACTTCGGCACGGCCGAGACGATGTCGACCCGGTTCTTGAACGAGTTGAGGAAAGTCCAGAGCACCGGCACCAGCGCGGAGAGGCCGGCGACGACGAGCACCAGCCGCGCGAGCAGCGTGCCCACGGACAGCGACGATTGCTTTTTCATGACGAGGGCCTCGTCCATTTCCAGATATAGGTGAAGGCCACGGTCGAGGCGACCATCATCAGCACCGCCATGCTCGATGCGTACGAGATGCGCCCCGACTCGATGAAGCCCTGCGAGAAGGCGTACATGTCCAGCGTCTCGGTCGAGATGCCGGGGCCACCGCGCGTCATCACGTAGATGAGGTCGAAGGCCCGCAGCGACTCGACCATCTTCACGAAGGTGAGGCTGATGAGCGGCGCCTTGAGCATCGGCAGCGCGACGTAGGCGTAGACCTCCCAGGTCTTGGCGTGGTCCATGCGCGCGGCCTCGAAGGGCTGGGGCGGCAGGGTTTCGAGCAGCTTGAGCACGATGACGGCGAAGAACAGGCCCCACTGCCACACGTCCACGAAAGCGACGGTGAGCAGCGCCGTGAGCGGATTGGCCAGCAGGTCCAGCGGCTCGCCGGTGATGGCCTTGTACGGATACGTCAGCAGGCCGAACAGCGGATGGAACGCGAACTTCCAGACGAAAGCCGCCGACACGCGCGGCAGCAGCACCGGCACGATGAACAGCATGCACAGCGCGTTGCGCCAGCGCGGCGTGGTGTTCTGGAACAGCAGCACGCCCAGCAACACCGCGACGGCCATCGTGGAAGTGACCGTCAGTACTTCCCAGATGAGCGAGACGCTCACCGAGTTCAGGAAGCGCCGGTCGGAGAAGAGCTGCACATAGTTCGAGAACCAGACCCAGCCGATATCGGCCTGGCCCAGCTCCCGGTCCTGCAGCGAGATGACGATCGCGAAGATCGTCGGCACCAGGGCGAGGACCGCCAGCACCAAGAGGCCCGGTCCGATGAAGACGACCGGCAGCCGGGTCTTGTTGTTGCTTCGCGTCGTCTTCACTTCTTGCGCCGTGCGATCAGCTGCTTCGCATAGGCATCGAGTTCATCGAGCCCGCCCTGGATGTCGGTGCGCGAGCCAGTGACCAGCTCTTCGAGAATGATCCCCCAGCGATCGCCGAGATCAGGCCATGCCGGGTCCTGCCAGAAGTTCACCGCGGTCACCTTGCTCGTGTCGGCCAGGGCCTTGCCCAGATCGGCGCCGTAGCGCTTGGCGAACTCGGGGCTGCCCAGCACGCTGGTACGGTTGAGTTCGCTGAACTGGCCTTCGGCCAGGCGGCGCTGCTCCTGCTTCTTGGAGGTGGCCCAAGCTACGAAGAGGCCCGCGCACTTCTTCGCTTCTTCGGTCTTGTTGGCCTTGGTGCCAATGGCCAGGCCGTGGCCGTAGCCGCCGCCGGTGAGCGGAGAAGGCGGCGGCAGGTAGGCGACCTTGCCGATGACGGTGGACATCTTCGGATCGAGCGCATTGCCCGCGAGCGGCGTCGACTCGACCAGCAGCGCGACCTTGCCCGCAAGGAAGGCGCCGGTGGATTCGTCCCAGCTGCCGGTCTTGGTGCCGGGTGCCGAGTACTTGAAGAGTTCCAGGTAGGTCTGCGTGGCCTTCACCGCGGCGGGCGAATTGAAGACGGGCTTGTCGCCATCGAACCACTGGCCGCCGTTGCCGCGGAAGAACGGCATCCAGCGCCACACGTTGGCACCGGAGCCGCGCTGGCCGCGCAGGGCCACGCCGTAGATGCCGTTGGCCGGGTCGTTGAGCTTCTTTGCTGCAGCGACGAATTCGTCGAGCGTGGTGGGCGGCTTGACGCCGGCTTTTTCCAGCAGGTCCTTGCGGTAGACCAGCAGGTCGCCACCGCCGGTGAGCGGCGCGAACCAGGCCTCGCCCGCGAAGGTCGCGACCTTCTGGCGGCCAGGGTCGAAGTCGGCGTAGTCGTAGTCGGCCGGGTAGTACTTGGCGAGCGGCACGATCCATTTCGACTGCGCGAACAAGGGCACGTTGGCCTCGTCGACGTAGTACACGTTGTACTTGCCCACCGTCGATGCATCGGCGCGCGTCTTGGTGCGGCGGTCGTTTTCGTTGAGGTTGTCGATGGTGAACGAGGCGCCGCTCAGCGCCTTGAATTCGTCCTTGTACTTTTCGAGCAGGGTGAGCCCGTCGCGCGGCTGGGAGAGCACACGCACATCGTCCTTGCAGGCCTGCTGGGCCTGAACCTGGCCGGCTGCGGCCAGTGCCGCCAGCAGCAGTGCGCCAGCGGTGATGCGGCGGGTGTTTCGTTGGGTCATTTGTTTGTCTCCTTGGTTCCTTGTGAGGGTGACGAAGCGTATGCAGCCAAGGCCCGGCCCCGCGTACACGCGCGCCGGGGGACTGGTATTTCGATGACCAGCGGACTTGGGGTTTAGCCGGAGACAGGTGGTACCAAGTCCGGCGAGAAGTGAAAGAAGGCGGCTGCAACGCTGGGCGATTGGGCCTCCCTCGCTCCGATTCACAAGGCAGCGGCTTCCATTCGGCGCGCCCTGATCAGTTGCAAGTTAAAACTCGAATGCTAAAATTTTTTGGTATTTTTTTAAAACCAGATTTAACGTTCTACCCGACTGTCCTTTTTCCGGAAGCGCCATGACCCACTATCGAACCGCCACCACCGGGCGGCTGAAACCGAACATCGATTCGGCTGCAGCGCGGGGCGCTGCCGCGCCCGTCATCTCCGCCGCGATGGCGCTGCTGTTCGCGGTCGCCTGCGGGCTTGCGGTGGCCAACGTCTACTACGCCCAGCCGCTGCTGGACACGCTCGCTGCCACCTTCGGCATCCGCCCCGCGACGGTCGGCATCGTCATCACCATCACCCAGGTTGGCTACGGCCTCGGCCTGCTGCTGGTCGTTCCGCTGGGTGATCTCGTCGACCGGCGGCGGCTGATCGTGGGGCAGTCGCTACTGTCGGTGATCGCCCTGCTCTGCGTCGCGCTGGCGCCCAGTGCCTCGATGCTGCTGCCGGCGATGGCCGCGGTCGGCGTGCTGGCCGTCGTGACGCAGGTGCTGGTCGCCTACGCCGCGATCATGGCGCCGCCGGGCGAGCGCGGCCGGGTGGTGGGCATCGTGACGAGCGGGATCATCGTCGGCATCCTGCTCGCGCGGGCGGTGTCGGGCACGCTGTCGGATCTCTTCGGCTGGCGCTCGGTGTACCTGGTGTCGGCCGCGGCCACGCTGGTCGTCGCCGGCCTGCTGTGGAAGGCACTGCCGCGCAACGTGCGGCCGGCAGTGCGCATCCCGTATCCGCAGCTGATCCGCTCGGTGTTCACCCTCTTCGCCGAGGAGCCCGTGCTGCGCATCCGCGCGGTGCTCGCGATGCTGATCTTCATGGCCATCACGATGCTGCTCACGCCGATGGTGCTGCCGCTGACGGCGCCGCCGTTCTCGCTCTCGCACACACAGGTGGGGCTGTTCGGCCTGGCGGGCGCGGCCGGCGCACTGGGTGCTGCGCGGGCGGGTCGCCAAGCGGACCGCGGACGGGCGCAGCACACCACCGGCATCGGGCTCGTGGTCATGCTGCTGTCGTGGGGGCTCATCGCGCTGCTGCCGTGGTCGATCTGGGCGATGGTGATCGGCGTGGTCACGATCGACTTCGGCCTGCAGTCGGTGCACGTCTCGAACCAGAGCCTCATCTATCGCGTGCGTCCGGAAGCGCAGAGCCGGCTCACGGCCGGCTACATGATCTTCTATTCGATCGGTTCCGCGACCGGATCGATCGCCTCGACGATGGTGTACGCCCATGCCGGCTGGAACGGCGTCTGCATTGCGGGCGCAATTACCAGCGGCATTGCATTGGCGTTCTGGGCCCTGACCCGGCACCTGACGCCGGCGGATTCACCGCGCTGAAGACTCAGGTCGTGGTCGTGGTCGTGGTCGTGGTCGCCGCGAGCGGCGTGTTCTGCGCCGTCCGCAGGCCGAAGCGGTCCTGCGCCTGCTGACGGTAGGCCGAGGGCGTCATGCCCTTGAGATGCAGGAATCGCCGGTTGAAATTCGCGAGGTTCGCGAAACCCACCTCGTAGCAGATGTCGCTCACCAGCCGGTCGGAGGTCTGCAGCATCTCGCAGGCCTTCGTGATGCGCAGCCGCGTCACAAAGTCGGTGAAGGTGCTGCCCATGTGCCTGTGGAAGTAGCGCGAGAAGCTGCTCTCGGCCATGTTGGCCACCGCGCACACGGCCGGCAGCGAGAGCTCTTCGGTCAAATGCGCATCGAGGTAGTCGAGCACGCGGCGCATGCGGGTGTTGGCGCTCGGGTCATCGTCCAGCGGGCCGGCCGCGCTGGATATCTGGCGCCAGTCTTCCCAGTTCGCGAGCTCGTGCAGCACCCCGATGAATTCCGAGAGCCGGGCCATGCCCTCCTGGGCCTGCACCCGCGCGAAGCGCTCCCGCATGCGCGCACTGATGCCAAAGAACTCGATGCCCAGCCGTGCGCGGTCGAGCATCGGCAACACGGCCTCCAGCTCGGGGAACAGGCCCGAGGCCTTGCGCAGCGGCTCGTCGCGGAAATGAATGACCATGCTGCGGTCGGCAATGCCCTCGGGCGGCACGTCGTGCGAGATCCAGGTGTGCGGCAACCGTCCGCCGACCAGGGCGACATACCCCGGCTCGAAGCGTCCGATGTGATTGCCGACGTAGGCATCCCCGCTGCTGCGGTTGATGATCTGCAGCTCGTATTCGTCGTGGTAGTGCCAGCAATCGAACGGCCATGGAACGCCGTGCTGCAGGCAGCGCACCGAACTGCCGCCCGCCGGCTCGAAACCGAGCCGGGGGTCGCGCATCAGCTCATGCTCGAGTTCCGGCTTTCTCGCATTGTTGTATTTGCTCATGGCGTCTCCCTGGGTGTGACCACGGGTTGCTTTCGAGCATGCGACGTTGCCGGTGCGGGCAGAAGGCGCCCGTCAGGCGCCAGCCACCTTCATGCGGTTGACCAGAATCGACCCCGTGGTCTTGGCGCCGAAAGTGTAGGCATCCGCGCCGATGGCTTCAATGCCCATCAGCATGTCCTTCAAGTTGCCGGCGATGGTGATCTCCTGCACGGGGAAGGCGATGCGGCCCTTCTCGACCCAGAAACCGCTCGCGCCGCGCGAATAGTCGCCGGTCACGTAGTTCACGCCCTGCCCCATCAGCTCGATCACGAAGAGGCCGGTGCCCAGCTTGGCGAGCATGGCGTCGAGGTCGTCGCCGTGCTTCGTCAGGCGCGAACTCAGCGTCAGGTTGTGCGAGCCGCCGGCGTTGCCAGTGGTCTTCATGCCGAGCTTGCGGGCCGAATAGGTCGAGAGAAAATAGCCCTCGAGCCGGCCGGCATCGACCACCTTGCGGGCGCGCGTGGTCACGCCTTCGTCATCGAAGGGCGAACTGCCCTTGCCGCGCATCACATGCGGGTCTTCGGCAATGTCGATGTGCTTGGGCAGCACCGGCTTGCCGAGCGAATCGAGCAAGAAGGTGCTCTTGCGGTACAGCGCCCCGCCGCTCACCGCCTGCACCAGCCCGCCCAGGAGACCCACGGCCAGCGGCGACTCGAACAGCACCGGGCATTCGGTGGTCTTGATCTTGCGCGACTTCAGGCGGCTCAAGGCCCGTTCGGCGGCGTAGCGGCCCACGGCCTGCGGGCTCGCGAGTTCGTCGGCCGAACGCATGGAGCTGTACCAGGCGTCGCGCTGCATGTTGTCGCCCTTGCCGGCGATGGGCGCCACCGAGATCGAATGCCGCGAGCTGGCGTAGCCGCCGCGGAAGCCATGCGTATGGGCGCTGAAGAAGTGGCTCTGCTGGGCCGAGACGCCAGCGCCTTCGCTGTTGGTGATGCGCTTGTCGGTCGAGAGGGCTGCCGCTTCGCATTCCAGCGCCAGCTTGGCGGCCTGCTCGCTGGTCGCGTCCCAGGGATGGAACAGGTCCAGTTCGGGGTGTTCCTTGGCGATGTCTTCCTCGTCGGGAAGGCCGCTGACCGGGTCTTCGGCGGTGAAGCGGGCGATGTCGTAGGCGGCCTGCACGGTCTGCTTGATGGCGCCCTCGGAGAAATCGGAGGTGCTCGCGTTGCCGCGGCGGTGGCCCACGTAGACCGTGATGCCGAGCGACTTGTCCCGGTTTCGCTCGACGTTCTCGAGTTCGCCCTTGCGAACCGAGACGCTGAGGCCGCAGCCCTCGGAGGCCTCGGCGCCGGCATCGGTGGCACCGAGCTTTTTGGCGTGGGCCAGGGCCGTGTCGACCAGGTTTTCGAAGAAGGAGCGGCTGTAGGCGAAGCCGGAATCGGCGCGCGAGGAGGATGTCGTCATGTGGTGGCTATGATACTTGCGCCCCCCATTTCCCGGTTTTCCCCCAGCTTCCCGCTGTCTTCGCTGTCCTGTTGCACGCATTGCAACGCCGCACGTCGCGGCCCAGAATCCACCCACATGTCCCGCAAACCCAAAAAAGGCTATTTCGTCCGTGGCCAGTTCGTTGCCGAAGGCAGCGAACTCGACCTGGAGCTCAAGCGCGAGCTCAAGGGCACCGACGATGCCAGCCGCACCGATCTCAAGCGCGAAAGCGACGAACTGCAGAAGCTCGGCACCGAGCTGCTCACGCTGCGCGCCGCCCTGTTCGACGCCCTCCAACTGGACGAAAAACTGGTCGACGCCATCGCCGAGGCCAAGCGCATCACCAACTTCGAGGGCAAGCGCCGCCAGATGCAGTTCATCGGCAAGCTGATGCGCAAGCTCGACGAGCCCACGCTGGAAGCCGTGAAGCTCGCGTTGACCGAGCAGAACAGCACGCCGGCCGCCGAAACCGCCGCCCTGCACGAGGCCGAACGCTGGCGCGACCGCCTGATCGCCGACGACGACGCACTCGGCGGATGGATCGAAACCCACCCCGCCACCGACTCCCAGCAACTGCGCGCCCTGGTGCGCCAGGCCCGCAAGGACATGAAGACCGGCCCGGCCGGCGAAGCGCCGCGCCAGGGCAAGGCCTACCGGGAAATCTTCCAACTGGTGCGGGAACAACTGGCAGTGCACGGCGGTGACGACCACGCCGCGGCCGCCGCCGCGCAAGACCGGGAAGAAGACGCATGAGTTCGTCGCAGTTCGATCCGGTCCGCATCGGCATCGTCTCCGTCAGCGACCGCGCCTCCAGCGGCACCTACGAAGACAAGGGCCTGCCCGCGCTGAAGGAATGGCTTGGCCGGGCGTTGAAGAACCCCATCGAATTCGAGGCCCGGCTGATCCCTGACGAAGCCGCCCTGATCAGCGCCACGCTGATCGAACTGGTCGACGCCGGCTGCTCGCTGGTGTTGACCACCGGCGGCACCGGCCCTGCCCTCCGGGACGTGACCCCCGAAGCCACCCTGGCCGTCGCGCACAAGGAAATGCCCGGCTTCGGCGAGCAGATGCGCCAGATCAGCCTGCGCTTCGTGCCGACCGCGATCCTGTCGCGCCAAGTGGCGGTGATCCGCGACAAGAGCCTCGTCATCAACCTGCCCGGGCAGCCCAAGTCGATCGCCGAAACGCTCGAAGGGCTGAAGGATGCCGACGGCACGCAGCTCGTGCCCGGCATCTTCGCGGCGGTGCCCTACTGCATCGACCTGATCGGCGGGCCGTACCTCGAGACCGACGACGCGGTCTGCAAGGCCTTCAGGCCGAAATCGGCGATCCGGCCGGCGCGCTGAACGCTTTCCCGCTGGCTACTTGACCAGCGTCAGCAAAGGCGCGCCCTTGTCCTTGACCATCGTCACCAAGAACTTCGCGGGCTTGGTCTTGCTGGCGTTGCGGCCGACGGTGTGGATGTCGCCCGGGCCTTCGTAGAACGTCTGGCCGGGGGTCAACGTGACCTCCTTGCCGCCCTTCACGCCCATCACGATCGATCCTTCGAGCACGTAGATGAAGGCGTGGGCATCGTGACGGTGGACCGGATCGACGGAGCCCGGCGGAAAGTCGACGATGAACGAGATCACCTCCTTGCCTGGCATGTCCGCCAGGTCCTTCGTCATGAGGACGGTCGCGGCGGCTTCGGGTGCGGCCAGGGCGGGCACCGCGGCGAACATGCCGAGTGCGAGACCGAGGGAGATGCAGGTTTTCTGCAAGCGGGTCATGGGTTGTCTTTCCGGCCCGTGTGGTGGGCCTTGAATCAATGAATGAATAGTTCAGCAGGTCGCCGGCGGCTCAGGCACGCGCACGCTGCGCGAGCCAGTCCGCGAAGCGGGTCGTCCCGAGGCGCGGGCCGGTGCCGGGCGTCAGCGAGCGGTCGTCGAGCTGCACGCCGAAGTAGCTGGCCTCGGCGTCGGTGACGACCGGCCGCTTGTCGCCGGTCGCCGCGAACAGGCGGCGCACCAGCGCGTCGAGCGGAACAACCTCCGGTCCCGCGATCTCGATCCGACGCCGCGCGGGCGATTCGCCCACCACCACGGCGAGTGCGGCGGCGACGTCGTCCGCCGACATCGGCTGGATCAGCGCGTTCGACAGCCGCACCTCGCCGTCCCGCACGCTCCCGTCGGCGATGCCGGCCACGAACTCGAAGAACTGCGTGGCCTGCACGATGGTCCAGGGCACGGGCGAGGCCTCGATCAGTTCTTCCTGCCGCTGCTTGGCGCGGAAATAGCCGCTGGCCAGCAGGCGGTCGGTGCCGACCACCGACAGCGCGATGTGGTGCGCGACGCCCGCCTCTGCTTCGGCGGCGAGCAGGTTGCGGCCTGCGGTGTCGAAGAAATGCAGCGCGGGCTCATCCGCGAACGACGGCGAATTCGCCACGTCGACGACGATGCGCGCACCCGCGAGCGCTTCCCTCAGGCCCTCTCCGGTAAGCGTGTTGACGCCGGTGGATGGCGAGGCCGCAACGACCTCGTGGCCCGCCTGGCGCAGCAGCACGGCAAGCTTCGAGCCGATGAGGCCGGAGCCTCCGATGATGACGATTTTCATGATCGATTCCTGGTGAATGGCGAAAGAAGCACCTCTGTCCGGAGGCGCCTGTTCCTTAGACGTCCGGCGTCACGGGTTTGTGACAGGCCAGGCGAAAAACCAGGAAATCGACCCGCTGCGCTCCTAGGGCAGCTCCATCGACATGGGTCGGGCCTCGCGCCTGCGGGCCTCCTCTAACGCTTTGTCCTCATCGCGCCGGTGGGCAATGCGATAGAGCAGCGGAAGCACCAGCAGCGTCAGCGCGGTCGAAGAAAGGATACCGCCGATCACCACCGTCGCCAGCGGCCGCTGCACCTCGGCGCCGGTGCCGGTGGCAATGGCCATCGGCACGAAGCCCAGCGACGCGACCAGCGCCGTCATCAGCACCGGCCGCAGCCGGGTGAGCGCGCCTTCGCGGATGGCCTCGTCCAGCGGCAGCCCGCCCTCGCGCAGGTTGCGGATGAACGAGATCATCACCAGCCCGTTGAGCACCGCCACGCCCGAGAGCGCGATGAAACCCACCGCCGCCGAGATCGACAGCGGAATGTCGCGCAGCCACAGCGCCACGATGCCGCCGGTGAGCGCGAACGGGATGCCGGTGAACACCAAGAGGCCGTCCTTCAGGTTGCCGAACATCGCGAACAGCAGCGTGAACACCAGCAGCAGCGACACCGGCACCACCACCTGCAGCCGCTGCGTGGCCGAGGCGAGGTTCTCGTACTGGCCGCCCCACACGGTCCAGTAGCCGGTGGGAATGGTCACCTGGCGCATCGCCGCTTCGGCCTCGGCCACGAAGGAGCCGAGGTCGCGGCCGCGCACGTTGGCGCTCACCACGATGCGGCGCTTGCCGTTCTCGCGGCTCACCTGGTTGGGGCCCGGCGCGAGTTCCAGCGTGGCGACTTCGCCGAGCGGGATGAAGCTGGTGCGCAATCCCTCGGCGCCCGCGCCCTTGGGCAGCGCGACCGGCAGCCGCTTGATCGCCTCCAGGTCGGTGCGCAGGTTCTCTGGCAGGCGCACCAGGATGTCGAAGCGCCGGTCGCCGTCGAACAGCGTGCCCGCCTCTCGGCCGCCGACCGCGATGGAAATCGCGTCCTGCACGTCGCCCACGTTGAGGCCGTAGCGCGCGGTCTTCTGGCGGTCGATGTTCACCGTGAGCATCGGCAGGCCCGTGGTCTGCTCGACCTTCACCTCTGCCGCGCCGGAGATGCCGGTGAGCACCTTCGACACTTCAGCGGCCGTCTTGTCGAGCACCGCCACGTCGTCGCCGAAGATCTTCACCGCCACGTCGCTGCGCACGCCGGAAATCAATTCGTTGAAGCGCAACTGGATCGGCTGCGAGAACTCGTAGTTGTTGCCCGGCAGCTTCTCGACCTCTTCCTGCACCGCCGTCAGCAGTTCCGAGCGCGTGCGCTTCGGTGCAGGCCACTCGCTCTCGGGCTTCAACATGATGTAGCCGTCGGAGATGTTCGGCGGCATCGGGTCCGATGCAATCTCGGCCGTGCCGGTGCGCGCGAACACGCGCTCGATCTCCGGGAATTTCGCCTTCAGCGTGCGTTCGAGCTGCTTCTGCATCTCGACCGACTGCGTGAGGCTGGTGCCCGGAATGCGCAGCGCCTGGATCGCGAAGTCGCCTTCGCTGAGGCTCGGCACGAACTCGGTGCCCAGCCGCGTCGCCAGCAGACCCGAGAGCACCACCGCCACCGCAGCCACCGTGATCACCAGCGGCTTGGCCGTCATCACGCGCGCGAGCAGCGGCTCGTAGCCGCGCTTGGCCCACGTCATCAGCCGGTTCTCCTTCTCGCTGACCTTGTTGCCGATGAAGAGCGCCACGGCCGCGGGAATGAAAGTGATCGACAAGATCATCGCGCCCACCAGCGCGATCACCACGGTGAAGGCCATCGGATGGAAGAGCTTTCCCTCCACGCCCGTGAGCGCAAAGATCGGCAGGTACACGATCATGATGATGAGCTGTCCGAACAGCAGCGGGCGCCGCGCCTCCTGCGAGGCGGCGAACACTTCATGAAAGCGCTCGCTGCGCGTCAACGGCCGCCCATGCTTGGCCTGCGCATGCGCGAGCCTTCGCACGCAGTTCTCCACGATCACCACCGCCCCGTCGATGATGATCCCGAAGTCCAGCGCGCCCAGGCTCATGAGGTTGGCGCTGACCTTCTGGTTCACCATGCCGGTGAAGGTGAAGAGCATCGACAGCGGAATCACCAGCGCGGTGATGAGCGCCGCGCGGATGTTGCCGAGAAAGAGGAACAGGATCGCGATCACCAGCACCGCGCCCTCGAAGAGGTTCTTCTTCACCGTCGCGATGGCCTTGTCGACCAGCACCGTGCGGTCGTACACCGTCACCGCCTTCACGCCCGCGGGCAGCGTGCGGTTGACCTCCTGCATCTTCTTGTCGACGGCCTGCGACACGGTACGGCTGTTCTCGCCGATCAGCATGAAGACGGTGCCCAGCACCACCTCGCGGCCGTTGTCGGTGGCGGCGCCCGTGCGCAGTTCCTGGCCGATGCCGACCTCGGCCACGTCCTGCACCCGCAGCGGAATGCCGCCTGCATTACCCAGGATCACGTTGCCGATGTCTTCCACCGACTTCACCTGGCCCGGCGCGCGAATGAGGTACTGCTCGCCGCGCTTCTCGATGTAGCCCGCGCCCACGTTGGCGTTGTTGCGCTCCAGCGCGGTGACCAGGTCGGTCATCGTGAGGCCGTGCGCCAGGAGCTTCGCGGGGTCGGGCGCGATCTGGTACTCCTTGTCGTAGCCGCCGATGGAATTGATCTCGGTCACGCCCTTCACGTTGCGCAGTTGCGGCTTGATGATCCAGTCCTGAATCTCGCGCAGGTCCGTGGGCGTATAGGGCTTGCCGTCGGGCTTCTTCGCGCCCTCTTCTGCTTCCACCGTCCAGAGATAGATTTCGCCCAGGCCCGTGGAGATCGGTCCGATCACCGGCGAGATGCCGCTGGGCATGCTCTCGCGCGCCGACTGGATGCGCTCGTTCACCAGCTGCCGCGCGAAGTAGATGTCGGTGCCGTCCTCGAAGATCACCGTCACCTGCGAGAGGCCGTAGCGCGAGAGCGAGCGGGTCTGCTGCAGGCCCGGCAGGCCCGCCATCACCGTCTCGATGGGATAGGTCACGCGCTGCTCGGCTTCGAGCGGCGAGTAGCCGGGCGCGGAGGTGTTGATCTGCACCTGCACGTTGGTGATGTCGGGCACCGCGTCGATGGGCAGCTTCTGGTAGCTGAAGACGCCGAGCGCGGCCATGCCGAGCACGGCGAGCAGCACGAGCCAGCGCTGCGCAATGGAGAAGCCGATGATGCGTTCGAACATGCGGCGTCCTCAGTGGGTGTGCGTGGCGGAGCTCTTGCCCTGCTGCGACTTGATGACGAAGCTGCCGCTTGCGGCATACGCTGCTCCGGGCTTCAGGCCGCCGACGATCTCGATGCGCTTGCCGTCGCTGCGGCCGGTCTGCACGTGCTGCGGCATGAAGCCGCCGGGCACCTTGAGGAAGACGGTGGGTTTTTCTTCCACCGTCTGCACCGCCTCCGCCGCCACGGTGACGGGCGCGTCCGCCTCGGACGACACCAGCTCCACGTTCACGAACAGGCCCGGGCGCCACACGCGCTGCGGATTGGTCAACGTGACGCGCGCCGTGGCCGTGCGCGTCTGCGCACCGATGAGCGAGCCCACGTACGACACGGTGCCGCTGGCCGTCTGGTCGAAGGCGCTGGAACGAATGGTCACCGGCTCGCCGATGCGCACCAGGTTCAGGTTGTTGGCCGCCACGCTGATCTCGGCCCACACGGTCGAGAGGTCGGAGATGGTGAAGACGTTGACCGCCTCGCCCACCGATTCGCCGAGCGAGATGTGCTTCTCGACCACCATGCCGTCGAAAGGCGCGCGCAGCTCGTAACGGCCGAGCGCGGCCGAGCCCGGCGTGGCGCCGAGCGCCAGCAGCTTCTGGTTGGCATTGGCCACGGCGATCTGCGCTTCCTGCATCGCTTGCTGCGCCTGCAAGTAATCCTGTTGCGGCGAGATCTTTTCTTCCCAGAGTTTCTTCTCGCGCTCGTAGGTGGTGCGCGCCAGTTCCAGCCGGCGCTGCGCCGATTGCAACGCACTGCGCTGCTCCGAGAGCCCCGGGCTCGACAGCACCGCGAGCACCTGCCCGCGCTTCACCTCTTGCCCCAGGTTGGCCGACACGCTGTCGACCACGCCCGCCACGCGCGGCACCACGTGGGCCGTGCGGTCTTCGTTGAACTTGATCTCGCCGGGCAGTTGCAGCGAGGTCTTGATGCGCGCGGGGCCGGCGCTTTCGATGGCCATGCCGGCCGCCTTCACCTGCTCGTCGGTGAAGGGGATCTTTTCTTCGTCCTCCTTGTGCTCCTTCGATTCAGCTTTCGCTTCAGCGGGAGCGCCCTTCTCCTTGGATTCCTCGCCGTGGTGCTCCTTGTCGCCATGACCCTTGGCTTCTTCATGGCCGTGGTCGTGGCCATGGTCCTTGCCCTCGGCTTTCCCTTCCTCGTGGTGCTCGCCGTCGGCATGGCCGCCGGCCTCCGAATGGCCGGCCGCCTGGGGCTTGGCCGGGTCGGTGCGCAGGATCAGCGCCCCCGCCGCGAAGCCCAGGACCAGGATGGCCACGACGGCCATCCACTGCTTCTTGCTGGTGCGCTCGGTGAGAGTCTTGCGTTCTTCTTGCGTGTTCATGATCTTGGGTGTCCGTGTCAGCGTGCGACGGGCGTCGCGTGCAGGGTTTCTTCTCCGTCGGTGCCGAGCAGGCGGTCGAGTTCTCCGGCCGCGCGGTGCGCATCGGCCAGTGCGACGAGGTATTGGTTCCGCACCTGGAACAGCGTGCGCTGCGCATCGAGCGCTTCGAGAAAGCTGAACTTGCCCAGCTCGAAGCCCTTGGTCGCGGCCTTGTAGGCGGTCTCGGCGCCAGGAAGCGCATCGCGCTGCAGCGTCTCGGCGGTGGCGCGCGCCGAGCGCAGGCGCTCGGTGGCCTGCGCTACGTCAGCGCCCAGTTGCAGCTCGGCGGCGGCGAGGTCGTCTCGCGCTTTCTCCTCGCGGCTCAGGGCCTCGGCGAGGTTGCCTCGGTTGGTGTCGAAGATCGGCAGCGGCACCGAGAGCCCGACGACGACCTGGTTGCGGCGGTTGCTCGCACCTTCGGTGTCGGTGGACGCGGGCACGCGCTTGGCGCCGAGCGACACGGTGACGTCGGGAATGCGCTTGGCCCGCTCGAGGCTGGAGAGCGCCTCGCGCCTTTCGACTTCGAGCCGTGCCTGCCGCAGCACGGGCGCGGCGAAGAGCCGGCCTTCTACGTCTTGAGGCGAAGCGAGCGTCGGCAACTGATCGACTGCGCCGTCCACCTGCGTGAAGCGCGGCACGGGGTTGCCCCACAGCGCGGCCAACTGCTGGCGCGCGGAGCGCAGCGTGCCCTCGGCCTGCAGCAACTCGACGCGCACACCGGCCTCGGCCACGCGCGCGCGGGTTTCCTCCAGCGGCGAGACCTTGCCGGCCGTGACACGGTTGGCGGCCGCCTTCGTCGCGATCTGCGCGAGGCCGACCGAGTCCTGCGCGAGCCGCAGGCGCTCCTGCGCCGTCAGCACTTCGAAGAACAGCGTGACGGTCGAGGCCCGCAAATCCGAGCGGCGCGCCACCAGCGCCGAGGCAGCCTGGTCACGCGCGCGTTCGGCGGCCGTCACGCGGGCCGCGCGCTTGCCGCCCAGCTCGATGGGCTGGCTCAGTTGCAGCGTGGTGGTGCGGTTGTCGCGCCGCAGGTCTTCCAGCTGCGCACCGAACTCGGGGTTGGGCCAGGCGCCGGCCTGGACGATGGCGCCCTCGGTGGCTTCCTGCTCACGCGAGGCGGCGGACAGGCTGGGGTTGGACTGCAGCACCATCGCGATGGCGCTGCGAAGGGTCAGCGGACCCGCGGGCTCCAGCGTTCTGGCGGCCGGGCGGGATGATGAAGTCGGAAGGCCCGCAGCGGTCTGCGACTGCTGCAATTGCTGTGAATAGGCCGGGGGCACCGCCAAGGCCAAGACGGCCAGCGGCACGAAGAGCGTGCGCATCGAATTCTCCTGGGTTGCGAAACAACGGACGGACGAATTCGGCGAGAGCTCAGCTGATGAAAGGGATCAGTGGTGGGTGGTGTTCTCTCGCCGAATCAGAGGGCGAGAGTCCGTGCGGGGCGCACGGGGACTTCGGAGACATGCGAGATGAAACGGTCTTCCGTTTTCGCATGCAGCACCTGGGGCAACTGCAGCGCGCCGACGGCATTGCCGGCCGCCATGTCCACATGCTGCGCAGCGCCGAAGTGGCTGACGATGCAGTGCCCGACTGCGCCGTTCGGCTGCGTGCTGGTGTCCTGCTTCGCGCCGCCGGCGTTGTGCGTGCGATCGGTGTTGTTGTTGGGCTCGTCCTGGTGGTGGCCCCAGTGCTCGGGCTGCGTGTCGCGCTCGTGCTGGCAATACGCCGCCGACGCCGCCCAGCTGAGCTGGAACGGAAAGAGGAGCAGCAGAAAGATGAGGAGCCAGCGACGCATGAGCCAAAAAGTATATCGACGGGGTGCAAAGCCCCGTCCGCAAAAAGCCCTGCGAACAGAGGGCCCGGCGCAATGTACGACCTGCAGACGGCGCTTCGTCCGTCAATAGGATTACTAAATCGTAACCAGTGTTTTGAGAGCTATTGGGTACGATCCGACAATGAGAATCCTTGTCATAGAAGACGAACCCAAACTGGGCGATTACCTCAAAAAAGGGCTGGAGGAAAACGGATATGTCGTCGACATTGCCCGCGACGGCATCGAGGGCCGATACCTCGCCACCGAGGGAGAGTACGCACTGGTCCTGCTCGACGTCATGCTGCCCGGCATCGACGGCTTCACAGTGCTCCAGGCGATACGCCGCACGAAGAACGTGCCCGTGCTGGTGCTCACCGCACGCGACAAAGTCGAAGACCGCGTGCAGGGCCTGCAGCAAGGCGCCGACGATTACCTCGTCAAGCCCTTCTCCTTCTCCGAGTTGCTGGCGCGCGTGCAGGCGCTGCTTCGGCGCGGCAAGGCACAAGATTCCACCGTGCTGCGCCTTGCCGACCTCGAACTCGACATGGCGAGCCGCAAGGTGTTTCGCAACCGCGTGCGGCTCGACCTCACGGCCAAGGAGTTCACCCTGCTGGTGGTGCTGCTGCGCCGGCGCGGCCAGATCCTCTCGCGCACCACGCTCGCCGAGCAGGTGTGGGACATGAACTTCGACAGCGACACCAACGTGGTGGAAGTAGCCATCCGGCGCCTGCGCAGCAAGATCGACGATCCGTTCGAGGTGAAGCTGCTGCACACGGTGCGCGGCATGGGCTACGTGCTGGAAGACCGCTCCTGGGCATGAGCCCGCGCCCGCAATCGATACAGAGCCGGCTCTCGCTCTGGATCGCCGCGCAGACGCTCTTCGGGCTCAGCGTCATCTGCCTGGCCATCTACCTCGTGACGGCCTGGAACTTCGGCGAGAAGCAGGATGACGAACTCGACCAGAAGGCGGTGCTCGTGCAGCACCTGCTGAAGGAGGCCGAGAAAGGCGGCGACCTCGTCTTTCTCAAGCACAAGCTCGACGACTTCTTCTCGCTGCAGGACGACGTGAGCCTGTCGATCTCGCATGCGGGCAAACGCCTCTTCGAATCGCGGCCGACCACCGGTGGCCGCTGGCTGCGCCGGGACCTGACGGTGCCCTGGCAGCAAGGCGGGCTGACAACCAACCTGCAGGTGCAGCTCGGCGTGAACGTGGCGCAGGAAGCACGCCTGCTCGAACGGCTCGCATGGACGCTGCTCGGCGCCGTGGTGATGGGCACCGCGCTGGTATCGCTCACCGGCATGTGGCTGGTGCGGCGCGGACTGCGTCCGTTGAAAGCGCTTGCCGACCGCACCGCGGCCATGGCGCCGGACAAGGCCAACCAGCCGATCGATGCACTGGCCTTCGCCAAAGAGCTTCGTCCGTGGATCACCCAGTTCAACGCACTGCTGCTGCGCGTGCAGCGGGCCTATGTGCAGCTCGAATCCTTCAATGCCGACGTGGCGCACGAGCTGCGCACGCCGCTCGCCAACCTCATCGGCTCGACCGAACTCGCGCTCACGCGGCAACGCTCCAACGAGGAACTGCAGGGCGTGCTGACCTCCAACCTGGAGGAGATCGGCCGGCTCTCGGGCATCGTCACCGACATGCTGTTTCTCTCCAAGGCCGACCGCGGCACCTCGACGCGCTCGCGCGCCGTCGTGAACCTCGCGGCGCAGGCGCGCGACGTGATCGACTTCTACGACGCGATGCTCGACGAGGCCGGCTTGAAGGCCGAAGTGGCCGGCGATGCGATGGCCGATGTGGACGCCTCGCTCGTGCGTCGTGCGCTCTCCAACCTCCTGGGCAATGCGATCCGCTTCGCCGCGCCGACATCGGCCATTCGCATCGAGCTGAAAGAGGAGCGCGACGAATTCGTGCTCTCGGTCGTGAACCGCGGGGAGCCGATCGATCCGGCCGCCCTTCCCCGCCTGTTCGAGCGCTTCTACCGCGCCGCGCAGGCCCGCGACGGATCGACAAGGCATCACGGACTGGGCCTGTCCATCGTCGAGGCCATCGCGCGCATGCACGGCGGACGCGTGTTCGCGTCGAGCGAGGGTGGAGAAACGCGCATCGGCTTCACGGTGCGCCGCAGCGGCTGAGGCAAGGCCACCACAACAGTTCGGGCCAAGGCCATCACAACCGTTCGGGTGGAGGCCATCCCAACCGTTCGGGTGGAGGCCATCACCACCGTTCGGGCTGAGCTTGTCGAAGCCTTGCGCGGCGCTTCGACAAGCTCAGCGTGAACGGTTTTTTTTCTCTTCAGGGCTTGGCGTGCGCCTCGGCTTCGGCAGGAGGCGCCGCGTCCGCAACAGGTTTTGCCTTGCGGCCGAGGCACAGCGTCATGAGCGGCCCGGTCATCGCAGTGGTGGCGAGCGCCATCACCAGCAGCATCGTGAAGAGCTCGGCACCGATCAGGCCCACGTCGAAACCGATCTTGATGACGATCAGCTCCATCAACCCGCGCGCATTCATCAACGAGCCTGTGGCCATGCTGTCGCGCCAGCTGTAGCCCGCCAGACGCGCACCGGCCGCGCCGCCGGCGATCTTGCCGATGGTGGCGACGCCGATGATCAGCAGCATCGCGCCGAGGCTCGCGCCGTTGAACGCGCTGGCGGTGGTGCCCAGCCCGGCGAGCGCGAAGAACAGCGGCATCAGCACGACGATGGAAATGGGCTCGATGCGCTCGCTCAGCGAGCGCAGGAGGCGGTCGTCGCGCGGCAGGCAGGCGCCGAAGAGGAAGGCGCCGAACACCGCGTGCAAGTGCAGCCATTCGGTGAGCAGCGCGGTGACCAGCAGGCCGATCATCAGCGAGGCCATCACCGTGGTCGAAGGCTCCCCATCGGGCGCCTTCACGCGCAGCAGCCAGGCAAAGGCCGGCTTCAGCCCGAAGAACAGGAAGGCCAGCATCACCACCACGCCGACCGTGATCTTGATGAGCCCCGCATAGCCCTCGCCCGCGCCCACCATCGCCACCACGAAGGCGAGCAGGACCCAGGCGAACACGTCGACCACCGCCGCGGCGCTCAGCGACAGCTGGCCGAAGGAGGTGCGCGTCATGCCGCGGTCCTTCAGGATGCGCGCCATGACCGGAAAGGCCGTGATGGAAAGCGCTGCCGCCATGAAGAGCGCAAAGGGCCAGAACGCGACGCCGGCCGGCGCGAGCGTGGGGTACAGCGCCGGCGAGATCGCAAGGCCCAGCGCCAGCGGCACGATCACGCTGAGCACACCCACGGCGCCGGCCGCCTTGATCTGTGAGCGCATGTTCTGCGAGGACCGCAGTTCCAGCCCGACGACGAACATGAACAGCACCAGCCCCACTGTCGACAGCGACGACAGGCCCTGCAGCAGGTCCTTGGCGAAGAGCTGCGCATGCAGCGAAGGAAAGAGCGCGCCCATCACGGCCGGGCCGAGCATCAGGCCCGCGGCCATCTCGCCCACCACGCTGGGCTGCCCCAGGTAGCGCAGCACCCAGCCGCAGAGGCGCGCCGTGGTGAGGATGACGACGAGTTGCAGCAGCAGGGTGGTGACGGACATGGGAGATTCGTTCGGAACGCGAAAGCCGGCGGGGCGTGGCCGCCGATGTTAGTGCCGCACGGAGCCCGGTTCAATCCGGCGGCCGGGCCGCCAGGATGCGCGCGAGGCACTCGGCCAGTTCCTGCAGCCCCAGCGGCTTGTGCAGTACCTCTGCCACGCCCGCATCGCGCGCCCGCTGTTCCAGCGCCACGTTGACGTTGCCACTCACCAGCGCCACCGGCAGCTCCGGGCGCTTCGACCGCAGCAGCCGGGCCAGTTCGCTGCCGGGCATGCCGGGCAGCATCTCGTCGGTGAGCACCGCATCGAAGCGCCGCGGATCGGCCTCGAACGCGGCCAGCGCGCGCTCGCTGGTGCCGAAGCCCACCGGCTCGTAGCCCAGGCTTGCGAGCAGTTCCTCGGCCAGCTCCAGCAGCGGTTGCTCGTCGTCCACGATCATCACGACCTCGCCGTTGCCGCGCGGGCAGCCGGGCACGGTGTCCAGCGGCGCCTGTTCCGGCCCGCCGTCCGCCGCCTGCCCTTGCAGCACCGGCAGCCACACCGACACGACCGTCGGCCGGCCGTTGCCGGTCGCCACGTCGATCGCGCCGCCGATGTCCGCCACGATGCCGTGCACCACCGAGAGGCCGAGGCCCGTGCCCTCGCCCACCTTCTTGGTGGTGAAGAACGGATCGAACATGCGCTGCAGCACCTCGGGCGAAATGCCCGGGCCGGTGTCGCCCACATCCAGGCGCACGTACGAACCGGCCGCGATGTCGCCGTGCAGCAGCGCGCGCTTTTCGGCGATGTCCACGCGGTCGAGCCTGAGGCTCACCACGCCCTCATCGCTCACCTTGCCCATGGCCTGCACGGCGTTCGTGCAGAGGTTCATCACCACCTGGTAGAGCTGCGTGCCGTCGCCCACCACGGCCGCGCTACCGGACTGCAGCCGCGCGTCCACGCGCAGGCCCGGCGGCAGCGTGGGCACGAGCATCGAGATCACCTCTTCGACCAGCGCCTGCATATTGACCGGCACACGCTCGGCGATGCCGCTTCGGCTGAAATCGAGAATCCGCCGCACCAGGAGGCGCGCGCGGGCACCGGCCTGCATCACGCGGTCGATGTGGCGGCGCATGGCGCTGCCGGGCTCGGCCTGCTGCTGCGCCATTTCGCCGAAACCGAGGATGGCGCCCAGGATGTTGTTGAAGTCGTGCGCAATGCCGCCCGACAAGGTGCCCAGCGCCTCGAGCCGCTGCGTCTGCTGCAGGCGCGCTTCGAGCCGGGTCTTGTCGGCCTCGGCGAGCTTGCGGTCGCTCACGTCGGTGGCGGCGCCGAAGAGGCGCAGCGCCGCGCCGGCGTCGTCGCGCACGCAGCGGCCGCGCGCATGAATCCAGCGCCAGTCGCCGCCGGCGTGGCGCACGCGGTATTCGAGCTCGACCGCGTGCGTGCGGCCGGCCAGGTGGTCGTCGATGGCGACCTTGGCGTGCGGCGCGTCGTCGGGGTGCAGGTGCACATGGCGCAGCACGTCGGCCGAGGTGCCCAGCGGCACCGACGTGTCGACGCCGTGCAGTGCGCGCCACTTGTCGGAGACGAACACCGAGTCTTGTGCGACGTTCCATTCGGCATGGCCTTCGTTCGCGGCCTCCATGGCCATGGCGTAGCGCTCCTCGCTCTGGCGCAGCGCCAGCTCGCCGCGCTCCTGCCGGCGCAACTGGCGCAGGAGGCCGACGATGGTGAGCACCACCAGCAGGATCAAGAGCACCGTGCGGATGCCCGAGCTCCACATCTCGTCGTACCAGGGCCGCAGGGCCTCTTCCTCGTCGCGCATGACGGCCAGGATCAGCGGCCGCTTGCCCACGCCCACCGCGGCGATCAGCTTGGCCCGGCCGTCCATCGGGTTGACGGCGCGCGCCACCTTGCCGCCTTCCTTCAGCGCCGCGAGCTCGGGAAAGCTCAGCTTCTTCGCCGGATCGGTGGGCCCCGGCTGGCGCACCACCAGCGTGCCGTCGCTCAGCGTGAGCAGCAGCGAACTGCGGTCGCCCAGCTGGATGGCCGAGTACATGCCTTCCAGGTGCTGCAGCGTGACGATGGCGGTGACCACGCCTGCGAACGCGCCGTTCGGCCCGTCGATGCGGCGCGACACCACCAGCCCCGGCATGCCTTCCGTGCGCGTGGTCATGGGCTCGCTGATGAAAAGCCCGGTGTCGCGCGAATCGCGCTGCGCGGTGAAGTACGGCCGGTCGGACACGTCGGACAGCGGCCCGCTGGTGTCACGCGAGCGGTGGCGCTGCATGCCGTGGGCATCGACGACGGTCAGCACGCTCACCTGCGGCACGCCGACCGTGCGCGAGGCCAGGCCCGGCGACACCTCACCAGGGCCGAAGTCGCCGCTGGCCGCCCCGTACCAGCTCGCGGTGTCGCGCAGCACCACGTCCACCGCCTGCATGCTGCGCAGCGACTGCTCGGCCAGCGCCTTGGCAAGGTTGCCGAGCTCGCGCTCGTTGGCCAGCATGATCTGCTGGTGCAGCCGCCAGCCGTCGTAGCCCGCCGAGCCGATGCACGCGGCGATCAGCAGCACGCCGGCGGCAACGATGCGGCGGCGGAGGCGGTCGGCGGATTTCATGGGGAAAGTCAGTGGGCAGTGCCGAGGGTGTCGGCCACGGCCTGCAGCAATTCGCCGCGCGCGCAGGGCTTGGCGACGAGGCGGCGCAGGCCGAGCGCGCGGGCCGGGTTCGAATCGCTGTGCAGGCTGCGACCGAGGCGGGTCGAGAGCCCGATGAGCGCCGCACGCGGGTAGCCGGCCCGCACGGCACGCACCGTGTCGGCGCCGCCGCCCCGGAGGTCGGGCATGTCGACGATCACGAGGTCCGCATCGGCACCGCTGGACGCGCCCTGCGCGGGCAGCGCCTGCACCGCGTAGCCCTCGCCCAGCAGCCATTCGCAAATCAGTGTTCGCATGGCGCTATCTTCCTCGATCACTACGACGGTCGGCATGGCCTCTCTCTGTTCGGTGCGGGCGGCGCAAGTTGCCCGCCATGACGCTATTGGCGCTGCTGCACATGCCGCCCTCATGTCGGCCGCGGCGCGGGCATTTCATCTGTAATCGGGCGGTACGCCGCGCGCAGCGAAGTTGCATTACCCTTCGGCTCCATGAGCGCCAGCCACCACATCCTTGTCGTCGACGACGACCCGGCCATCCGCGAACTGATGGCCGAGTACCTCACCGAGAACGAGCTGCGCGTGACCACCGCCGTCTCGGGCGCCGAGATGAAAAAGGCGCTCGCCGAATCGGTCATCGACCTGGTGGTGCTC
Organism: Variovorax paradoxus EPS; assembly: GCF_000184745.1. Lineage (NCBI taxonomy): Bacteria > Pseudomonadati > Pseudomonadota > Betaproteobacteria > Burkholderiales > Comamonadaceae > Variovorax > Variovorax paradoxus. Next base: position 4,412,304 of record NC_014931.1, read on the forward strand.
GACCTGCGCCTGGGCGGCGAAGACGGCATGCACCTGGCGCGCCACCTGCGCGAGAGCAGCGCCATTCCCGTCATCATCGTGACCGGCAAGCGCGACGAGGCCGACCGCGTCATGGGCCTGGAAATCGCGGCCGACGACTACATCACCAAGCCCTTCAGCAACCGCGAGTTGCTCGCGCGCATCCGCGCGGTGCTGCGGCGCTACCAGGTGCAGCGCGACGCCACCGCGGCCGCGCCCGCCAAGGGCGGCACCGAACGGCGGGCCTACCGCTTCGCGGGCTGGGAACTGAACGTGCTGGTGCGCCGCCTCACCGCGCCGGACGGCCGGCGGGTGGAGCTGAGCAACGGCGAATTCAACCTGCTGCTGGCGCTGTGCGAGGCGCCGCAGCGCGTGCTCTCGCGCGACCAGCTGCTCGAGCTCTCGCGCCTGCACGGCGCGGAGGTGTACGACCGGTCGATCGACGTGCAGATCCTGCGTCTGCGGCGAAAGATCGAGGTCGATGCCTCGACGCCGCAGTTCATCCGCACCGAGCGCGGTGCGGGTTATGTCTTCGACACGCAGGTCGATGCGTTGAACTAGGGCTCAGAGGCCCTGCACCTGCACCGGCTTGCCGGGCTGGCCCGCCACCTGCGGCGCAATCACCAGATAGCGGCGCGAAGCCTCCGCATTCGACTGCACGATCTGGCGGATCGGCCCAATGGCATTCACGATCGCCGAGCCCGCCGGGTTGGTCATGAAGTTGGCGAGCGGCTGCAGTGCGCCGCTGCCGTCAGCCTGCTCCGCGAGCGCCAGCACATAGGGCGACTTCGGCTCGAGCCCCGTCGCAGACGCTTGCAGCACCTGCGTCAAGCCTTGGTCGAACAACGTCACGCTGGTGGGCGCACCCGCCTTGTCGCCCTGCACGGCCGCGAGCGTCAGGTGCGCGGCCTGCCCCGCCACGCCGAGCGGCTGCAGGCCCTGCATGCCATCACCTTCCGGCACCGCATTCGGCACATAGGCAATCGCCTGCGGCGCCTGGCCGATGGGCACTTCGCCCACGACCTTGTTCGTCCCGGTGTCGATGACGGCGAGCGCGTCGGCGTTCTCCAGCCCCACGTAGATGCGCGAGCCGTCGCCCGAAGGCCAGATGCCGTGCGGCAGCTTGCCGACCGGGATGGTCGCGACCTGCGAGAAATCGTCGGTGCGGAACACCTTCACCTGGTTGAGCCCGCCGACGGTCACATAGGCGAAGGTGCCCTTCTTCGTGGCGGCGAAGTTGACGTGGTTGGTGATCGCCCCGGTGTCGAACGACTTGAGGACCGCGAACGGCGGCTTCGCATCGAACACCATCGTGCGGCCCACGTCCTTGAGGGTGAACCACACCTGCCTGCCATCGGGCGTGGCGGCGATGTTGGGGCAGAACGGGCTGTCCTGCTTCACGCGGCCGACGATCTGTTTCGTCGCGGTGTCGATCACCACGGTCTCGGGGTTGAACGACGAGCACACGTAGCCGTACTTGCCGTCGGGCGAGAAGATCTGCATGCCGGGCCCGGCGGGCGTGACGATGCGGGTCTTTTCCTCGAAGGTGGCCGCATCGATCACCGAGACGTAGTTCTCGCCACGCACCGTGACCCACACCTCCTTGCCGTCAGGCGTGAAGAAGGCCTCGTGCGGCGAGCGGCCGACGTAGGTCGTGTGCTTGACGGCGTTGGTCGCGGTGTCGATGAAGGTCACCGAGTTCGAGCCGATCGACACGACGGCGAGCGTGCGGTGGTCGGGCGAGAAGCCCATGCCGTGCACCAGCACCTGGCCCTTGTAGAGCGGGCTGAAGTTGCCGGGCGCCGGATCGCCCAGGCGAATCACGCCCAGCAGCTTGTTGTCGACCGGATCGGTCACCGAGACGGTGTTGGAGAACTGCTCGGCGGCGTAGAGGCGGTCGCGGTGGCTCACCGGAATGTCGGCTGACGCGGCGGCACCGGGGGCCTGGCCTGCATGGGCGAACGAGGTGGCAATAGCGAGCGATGCGCACAGCAGCGCGGCGGCGTGACGAACGGGGGTCATGGGGTGTCTCGGTGCTCCATGTGCATGCCGGGCATCGTGTGTGGATGCGGCAAGGAATTTGTTGTGTGGGTGGCGGAAAGGCCCTGCGTGGGCGCAGGTGCCGAGGGCGGCAGCGGCTGGCCGAGCGCGAGATGCATCGCGGCGATCTCCTGCTGCTGCTCGACGATGATTTCCTGCGCGATGCGGCGCAGCTGCTCGTTGCGGCCGTAGCGCAACTCGGCCTGTGCCATCTCGATCGCGCCCTGGTGGTGCGGAATCATCATCGCGGCGAAATCGCGATCGACGTCGCCGGAGGGCTTGATCTCCATCGCAGCCATCATCCGGTTCATGGCAGCGTCGTTCTCGGCGGCGAAGGCGGCGGCGATCGAGTCGGCCGCCGCGGGCAGCACGCCCACGGCAGCGACCAGCGCTGCGCCCACGACGGCCGCCAGCGCGATGCCGCGCTTCCGGCGCGGTGTCGTCGCGCTCACTGGCCTGCGCTTTGTGGCGTGGCCATCGCGACGGCGCTGTTCGTCGCCACGGCGTTGCCGCCATGCGCGAGGAAGAACGAGCCGCTGTCTTCGCCGTAGAGCGCGTCGAAGTGACCGCTCTTCTCGGCCGTGGCCAGCTCGGCCTTCACCTCGGCGCGCGGCTCGGTCGACTTGAAGTTGCGCGAGAGGTAAGCCGAGCCGCTGTCGGTGGCGGCCAGCACGCCGAGCGTGCCGTCGGCCTTGGCCTGTGCCAGTTCGGCCTTCACCTCGGCGCGCGGTTCGCTGGCCTGGAAGTGGCGCGACAGGTAGGCCGAGCCGCTGTCCTCGCCCGTCAGTGCAGCCAGTTGGCCGCTGGCCTGGGCCGCCTTCAGTTGCGCGACGACTTCGGCGCGGGTCAGGCTCTGGGCCGAGGCGGCGCCGGCGGCGGTGAGCATCACGGTGGCGGCAAGGGCAGCCATGGCGGCATTGAGTTTCTTCATGATCGTTTCCTTCTAGATGCGCATCTGAAAAAGTAGAAGGGGTCGCCGACAGACACGCGTCCGGCAGGCCCCGAGCCAACACTGGGTGATCCAGGCACCAGGGGGCGGTGCCTGGATCGGTGTCGATTCGGGCTCTACTTTGCAAAGCGCGCGTTGCGCACGAATTGCGCGCGCACCGCGGCCGATTCAGATGAAGCGGGAACGATTGCAGATGAAATACGCGGCCGTTTTGCTTTGGCCTTTCGGGCTATTCGAACCAGCGATTGGCCCACTGGTTGAGCGGCGTCAGCCGCTTGACCAGCTCGCCGCCCGCCTCGGTGAGCACATAGCCCGCGCCCGAGAGCTCGACGATGCCGGCCGCGCGCAACTCCTTGAGCCGGTCGTTCAGCACCGAGGGCGACATGTCCTCCGTGCTCGTGCGCAGCGCCCTGAAGCTCTGCGGCACGCCATCGCGCAGCTCCCACAGGATGCGCAGCGTGCCCTTGCGGCCCAGTTGCTCCAGCAGCCGCATGATGGGCCGCCGCGCCGCAGCAGCAGTTGGCGCGGGCTGCGAGGCCGATGCTTCTTCTTCGTTGTTGTCCATGTCGTGCTTTCGGTGATCGGATGGCCGCTGTTGCGCTACGGATTGCGTAGCGATAGACTGCGCCGGATCGCTACGATTTTCGTAGCGATTTCAACGCATTCTACGAAGGATCCCGACCATGACGACTGCCACCATGCCAAGCGCTCGCACGCCTCGCATTCCACCGCTCGAAGCGCCCTTTCCCGAACCGATTGCCGACCTGCTGGCGCGCATGAATCCGCCCGGCAGGCCCGAGATCCTCGCGCTCTTCCGCGTGCTGGCCATCAACCCCGAGCTCGCGGAGCGAACACTGGGGCTGGGCCGCTACCTCCTGGGTCGCAAGGCAGCCGTGAGCCTGCGCGACCGCGAGGTGGTGATCACCCGCGCCTGCGCCCGCTGCGGCGCCGAGTACGAATGGGGCGTGCACGTGGCGGCCTTCGCCGATGCGGCCGGCTTCAGCGAGGTCGACCGGCGCGTGATGGCATCGGTGATCGAAGACGTGGAGCTCCTCGCGCCGCGCGACCGCCTGCTGGTGCAGCTGGTCGACCAGCTGCACGACCGCAGCGACATCGACGACGCGCTCTGGCAATCGCTCGGCGAACACTGGAGCCACGCGCAACTGATCGAGCTGATGATGATCGCGGGTTGGTACCACGCGGTGAGCTACGTGTGCAATGCGGCGCGCGTGCCGCTGGAGAAGTGGGCGGCGCGCTGGTAGGCCCGAAGGCGTGAACGCTTCCCTGCAATTGACCGACCGCAAGGCGAACGCTAGGATCGTTCGCATGTTTGCCCGCGCTTCTTCGTCTTCCCGACTTGTCTTCGCATGCTGTCCCGGCCTGCCAAGGGGCGCTTGCGGCTAGCACCTGATCTTCGTCCGCATCCCTGAGGCCACCCGTTGAAAAACCGGTGGCCTTTTTGTTTTTTACAACCGGCATCCCTCTCCACGAAAAGGCTCGAATGTCCCTTGCCCTGTACGACACCTGGTCGCGCACCGTGCGCCCCTTCGCTCCCTTGCAGCCCGGCCACGTGGGCCTGTACTGCTGCGGGCCGACGGTGTACGACTACGCGCACATCGGCAACCTTCGCACCTATGTGTTCGAGGATGTGCTGCGGCGCGTTCTGGTGCTGAACGGGTACGAGGTCCGGCACATCGTCAACATCACCGACGTCGGGCACCTGGTTTCGGATGCGGACGAGGGCGAGGACAAGATGGAGAAAGGAAGCCGTCGGACGGGCAAGTCCGCCTGGGAAATCGCACAGCACTACACCGAAGCCTTCCTGTCGGACTGGCGGGCGCTGAACCTGCTGGAGCCTACCGCGTGGCCCCGTGCGACCGACCATATCCCCGAGCAACTGGAGTTCATCGCGGCCTTGCAGCGCAAGGGCTATACGTACCAGACAGCCGACGGCCTGTACTTCGACACGACCAGGCAGGACGACTATGGCCATCTGGCTCGCCTCGACCGCGCAGGGCTTCGCGCCGGCACACGTTGCCATGGGCGAGAAGCGCGATGTTTCCGATTTCGCCCTCTGGAAGTTCAGTCCGGTGAACTCGAGGCGGCAGATGGAATGGGACAGCCCCTGGGGACGCGGCTTCCCCGGCTGGCACATCGAATGCTCGGCCATGTCCGCCAAGCACCTGGGGCCGTGGTTCGACATCCATTGCGGTGGAGAGGACCACATCGGCGTGCATCACAGCAATGAAGTCGCGCAGACGCAGGCATGCCACGGCACCCGGCTCGCGAACTTCTGGATGCATGGCCACTTCCTCACGCTCGACGACAGGAAGATGGCCAAGACGGACGGCGATTTCGTGCGCCTCCAGACACTGGTCGACCGGGGCATCGACCCCCTGGCCTACCGTTATCTCTGCCTCACGGCGCACTATCGAAGCACCTTGCGATTCACCGAGGAAGCGATCAACGCGGCGCAGTGCGCGCTCGACCGTTTGCGCAAGGCCTATGGGGTTTGGCCCGTCGGCGGCACGGCCCACGAAGACTTCGTGCAGCGCTTCAATGCCGAGGTCAATCAGGATCTCAACCTGCCGCGCGCGCTGGCGGTTCTCTGGGAGCTGGTCAGAAGCGATTTGCCTGCGGCAACCCGGCGCGCCACAGTCGACCATTTCGACACCGTGCTGGGACTTCGACTGGCCGAATGGCAGGAGCTCGCGCCGGACATTCCCGCGAACGTTGCAGCCCTGCTCGCGGCCCGCGAAAAAGCGCGCGCCGGCAGGAACTGGTCGGAGGCCGATCGCCTGCGCAATGCGTTGCAGGCCTTGGGCTGGCAGGTCGAGGACAGCGCGACCGGGCAGCGGTTGAGCCCAGTCTGGAAGTAAGCGGCATGCAACCTACTTGGGCGCCCGCATCAGCCGCAGCCCGTTCGCCACCACCAGAAGGCTCGCGCCCATGTCCGCGAACACCGCCATCCACATCGTCGCGCTGCCGAACACCGCGAGCACGAAGAAGATGCCCTTGATGCCGAGTGCCAGCGTGATGTTCTGCCACAGCACCGCGTGCGCGCGGCGCGAGAGGCGGATGGTCTCGGGAATGCGGCGCAGGTCGTCGTTCATGATGACCACGTCGGCCGCTTCCATCGCGGTGTCGGTGCCCGCGCCGCCCATGGCGAAACCGATGTCGGCCTGCGCGAGCGCCGGCGCGTCGTTGATGCCGTCGCCGGTCATCGCCACCGCGCCGTAGCGTTCCTGCATCGCCTTGATGGCGCCGAGCTTCTCTTCGGGCAGCAGGTTGCCGCGCACGTCCTCGATGCCGGCGTGGCCACCGATGGTCCTGGCCGTGGCGGCGTTGTCGCCGGTGAGCATCACGGGCACGACGCCGAGGGCGCGCAGTTCGGCCACCGCGGCTTGCGACGATTCCTTGATCGTGTCGGCGACAGCGAACAGCGCGAGCACGGCCCGACTCGATGCAAGCAGGGTCACGGTGCGGCCCGCCTCCTCATGGCGCTTGAGTTCGGCTTCGAGTGCCGGAGTGCACAAGCCCTTCTCTTCGATCAGCCGATGGTTGCCGAGCATGTAGCTCTGGCCCGAAAGCACGGCCTGCACGCCGCGACCCGGCAACGCGGTGAAGTCGCCGACTTCTTCGCGCTCGCCCTTCAGGCCCTCGGCGATGGCCTTCGACACGGGATGGTCCGAGCGGCCCGCGATGCTCGCGGCGATCGCGAACACCGCCGCTTCATTGCTGCCCGATGCATCGAGCAGGCTGGACTCGACCAGCTTCGGCTTGCCTTCGGTGATGGTGCCCGTCTTGTCGAGCGCCACGGCCTTCAGCTTGCGTGCCTCTTCGAGGTACGTGCCGCCCTTGATGAGGATGCCGCGCCGCGCGGCCGATGCGAGCGCGCTCACGACCGTGACGGGCGTCGAGATCACCAGCGCACACGGGCAGGCGATGACAAGCAGCACCAGCGCCTTGTAGATGGCCTGCAGCCAGGTCCAGTCCATGAAGAGCGGCGTGAACAGCGCGATCGCCAACGCCAGCACGAAGACCGCGGGCGTGTAGATGGCAGCGAAACGGTCGACGAAACGCTGCGTGGGCGCGCGCGTGCCCTGCGCCTCTTCGACCGCGTGGATGATGCGCGCGAGCGTGGTGTTGGCCGCCACCGCCGTGACACGGAATTCCAGCGCGGCGGTCTGGTTGATGGTGCCCGCGAAGACCGGGTCGCCCACGGTCTTGTCGACCGGGATGCTCTCGCCCGTGACCGGCGCCTGGTCGATGGCGCTCAGGCCCGCGGTCACCACGCCATCGAGCGGCACGCGCTCGCCGGGGCGAATGCGTGCGACGGCATCGAGCGCCACGGCGTCGGCCCTCATGGTCTGCCAACTGCCATCGGGTTGCTTGACTTCAGCCTGCTCAGGCGCGAGCGCGAGCAGGCTCTGGATCGCGTTGCGGGCGCGGTCGACGGCGCGGGCTTCGATCAGCTCGGCAATCGCATAGAGCGCCATCACCATCGCCGCCTCGGGCCACTGGCCGATGACGAAGGCGCCAGTCACGGCAACGGCCATCAGCGCGTTGATGTTGAGACGCCCGCGCACCAGCGCGCCGAAGCCCTTCTTGTAGGTGTCGAGGCCGGCCAGGCCAATGGCCGCGAGCGCGAGCACCATCTCGGCGGCCATGAAGCCCTTGCCGTCGAGGGCCAGGAAGGAGATCGATTCGGCCGCGATGGCCAGCACCAGTGCGGCGACGAGGCGCGCGAGGCCGGCGCTCATTCCCGCGATGCGTGCAGGGGCGGCCGGGGCAGCCGTGTCGCCGACAGGCTCGGGCTTGAAGCCGGCCTTGCGGATCGCATCGAGCGCCTGGGGCAGCGCGCCATCGTCGGCCGTGATGGCCATCGTGCGCTCGCCGAGGCGAAAGCGCAGGCCCTGGATGCCGGCCACCGGTTCGAGGGCGCGGCGGATTTCGGATTCCTCGACCGCGCAGTCCATCGTGGGAATGCGAAAGAGCAAGGCGCCCTTGGGAATGTCGGTGGTGTCCACCGCGGGTGACGAACCGCAGACCGGGTTGCCGCAGCAGGCCGTTTCGGCATGGGCATGAGCGTGGGTGTGCGCAGGTCCGTGCGAGTGATCGTCACCATGGTCGTGGTCGTGAGGCAGAGCCGGCGTCACGGGCTTCAGGGCGTTCTGGTTCGGCATGAAAGCAATTGGAAACCCTGAAGCAGGTGTAGAGTCAAACGCTGAATTCCACTTCTGGATTTGCCGCATCATGAAAATCGGTGAACTCGCCAAGGCCGCGAACACGCCGGTCGAAACCATCCGGTATTACGAGCGCGAGCAGTTGCTGCCCGAGCCCGCGCGCACCGACGGCAACTACCGCATCTACGACGACGAACACGCCCAGCGCCTGGGCTTCATCCGGCGCTGCCGCTCGCTGGACATGACGCTCGACGAGATCCGCAGCCTGCTGAAATTCCGCGATGCGCCGCAGGACGACTGCGGCGAGGTCAACCAGCTGCTGGACGACCACATCGGCCACGTCGCCGCTCGCATCGCGGAACTGAAGACCCTCGAAAAGCAATTGAAGGCGCTGCGCCTGCAATGCTGCGGGCCAGAGTCCGCGAATGCCTGCGGCATCCTGCAGGAACTGGACACCGCCGCGCTCGCGCCGGAGACCTTCGGGCAGCACGCGGGGCATGTGCATGGGTCGCTGCACAACACGTCGGGGAAGCGGTCGGGTTGAGGGAGGAGTAAGTCCAGGGCGCTGCTTCGGACATTGCCCCGGTGCTCAAGAGCGGCAGGTCACAAGGCGCTCCGCCTACGCCGCAGCAACGGCCTCCTTGATGAAGTCGGCGTAGTTGCGCAGGGGACGCCCGAGCATGGCCTGCAGGCGATCCACCGCGCCGTCCGCGCCGTGCATGCCGAACTTCTGGATCCCGGCCATCATCAGGCGCATGTCGTAGGCAAGACAGGACGGTCCCGACGAGGCCATCTGCGCTTCGAAGGCCGCCACGTCGTCGCCGCCGTAAGTCACGTCGCGACCGAGCGCCGCGCTCCACAGCTTGGCCACCGATTCGCCGGTCAACCGCTCGGGCCCGACCAGTTCCAGCGTCACGCGTGGCAACGGTGCGGGCGCGCGATCGCGGCGCAGCAGTTCGGCGACGGCAACGTCCGCGATGTCTCGCGCATCGATCATCGCGACGCCCGACGAGCCGATCGGCATCGGGTAGACGCCGTAGCCCTGGATCACCTGCTGGACCATGCGATCGTTCTGCATGAAGTAGGCCGGCCGAAGGATGGTCGCGGGGATGTCGAGGCTCTCGATCATTCGCTCGACCGTGTGCTTGCCGGTGAAGTGCGGCACGTCGGTGAACTTGTCCGCATGGATGACCGACAGGTAGACGATGCGCTCGATGCCGGCCTCGCGCGCCAGGCTCAGCGCAACGAGGGCCTGGGTCACTTCATCGGGCGTGACGGCGTTCAGCAGGAACAGCGTGCGCACCGACGACAGTGCCGCGCGCATCGAAGGCACGTCGGTCAGGTCGCCGACGACCTCCTTGACGCCGGCCGGGAAGCTCTGCTTTCCGGATGTGCGAACGAAGGCGCTGACTTCGGCGCCGGCAGCAGCCAAGCCTTGGACGACCAGGGAACCGATGGTGCCGGTGGCACCGGTGACAAGAATGCTCATAGAAAAATCTCCAGGTGGTTGAAGGAAAACGGGTTGAGGGGAAAACAGGGAATGGAGGTCACTCGGTCGATCAGCGCGAGAAGTCCGCAACGACCTTGCCGATGCGCGGGTCGGTGCGATTGCGTTCGATGGCCGCGGGGATGTGGTCGAAGCCCACGACTTCGTCGAGCTTCGAGATCAGGGCGCCTTGGGCGATCTCCGCCGCCAGCCGCTCCAGGAGCGCGGTGTCCGGCTTGTTCATGAACCACAGCCCGCGGCGGCCGGCGGGCGTGCGGGCCAGGATGTCTGGCGATGACGTGCCGACGATCGCGCCGTCCTTCTTCAGCACCTGCCACGAGCGGTCGAGCACTTCGCCGCCGACGTAGTCGAGCACCAGGTCGATGTCTTGCGCAATCGATTCGAAGCGTTCGGTGCGGTAGTCGATGACGTGGTCCGCGCCCAGGCTGCGAACGTATTCGACGTGCGCGGTCGAGGCCGTTGCAAACACTTCGGCGCCCGCCTGCTTGGCGTACTGCACGGCATAGCCGCCCAACCCGCCCGCCGCGCCGTGGATCAGGATTCGCTGGCCTGCGGCAATCGGACCTGCGTGGTGCAGGCTTTGCCAGGCTGCCACCGCCGCAACAGGGATGGCGGCCGCGTGCACATCGTCCAGGCCCTGCGGCGTGCGCACGAGCTTCGCTTCGTCGACCACCACAAACTCGGCATAGGCGCCCAGGCCGCCGAGCGGCCCCATGACGCGATCGCCGATGCGAAAACGCGAGGCGCCGGGGCCGAGCGCTTCGATGACACCCGCCAGCTCGATGCCCAGCACGGCGGGCAGTTGCAGCGGGAACGCGTCCCGGACGAAGCCTTCGCGAATCTTCCAGTCGATGCCGTTCACGCCGGCAGCCCGGACGCGGACCAGGACCTGGCCCTGCCCGGCCGTGGGCCTTGCGATGTCGGCGATCTCGGCGGCGGCAGCGCCGCCGTAGGCCCGGATCAGCACAGCGCGTTGCGTGTCGTTGTTGAGGGTGGTGGTCATTTCAGTTTCTCCAGTTGAGTTGCGATGGGGAGAAGATAGGCCGTTGCATTGCTAAAACGAAGACACGAAAATGAAGACACATCGTTTCAAATCCGGAACACCATGGACCTGAATGCATTGAGCGACTTCGCGCTTGTCGCCATGAACGGCGGGCTCGGCAAAGCAAGCCGCGCAAGCGGCAGATCGAAGGCGACGCTGTCCCGGCGCATCGCCGACCTGGAAGAGCAACTCGGCGTGCGGCTCATCGAGCGCAGCGCCCGCGGGCTCAAGCTCACGGAGGCCGGGCAGATGCTGATGGACCGCACCGAAGGGCCGATGCACGAAGTGGCCGACGCCATGACGTCCGCGCGCGAGGGCTTGTCGGTGCCGCGCGGGCGCTTGCGTGTCGCTTCGCCGGTGCTGTTTTCGCAGCTCACGATGGGCCGCATCTCCGCTGAGTTCTGCACGGCCTACCCCGAGGTCAGCTGCGAGGTGGTGGCGGACGATCGGCTGGTCGATCTCGTCGAGGAGCAGTTCGATGCCGCGATCCGGATCAATCCAGCGCCGGACAGCAGCCTCGTGGGCCGGTGCTTCGCAAAGGACCGGCTGGTGGTCGTGGCCGCGCCCTCGGTACCCATGCCGAAGCCGGGCAAGGTCAGCCCGGTCCCCGGCATCGTTTCAACGAACTTTCAAGACGGGAACTGGACGCTCGACGACGGACGCCTGGTCCTGGAGCCAATCCCGCGGCTGAGACTTTCCTCGTTCCTGATGATTCGCGACGCTGCCATCGCCGGTGCCGGCGCTGCCCTGATACCGCAGTCCATCGCGTGGAACCAGTTGACGCGCGGAGAACTGGTTCAGTGGGGCATGGTTTCAGGCGTGGAGGTCGCGCTCTGGGTCCTGCATACATCGAGGCGACTGCCCGCGCCGAAGGTACGGGCGTTCGTCGACTTCATGTGCGCGCAGTATCCGCAGGGGTCGCTCGTGCTGAACGGCTAGAAGACGGCAGGTTGCACTGGCTCGTCCTTCGCCCGTGTGCGTTGTCGAACGGGGACTACCTCGCCACTCCCCGCCCCTTGCCACCCGCATTCGCATGCCGCGGAATCCAATATCCCAGCATCCCCGCCGCAGCAAAGGCGATCAGCCCGGTCACCGCGATCCCCGCCGCAAGCGACAAGCCACCCGCCAACAGAGACAGCAGTGCCGGCCCGCACGAAGACCCGATGTCGGACATCAAACGCCAGATGCCCAGGAAGTGCGCGCGCCCGTGGCGCGGCGAGTGGTCGGCGCCCAAGGTCATGATCATTCCGGAGCCGATGCCGTTGCCGAACCCGATCGCGAGCGAAGCGATCAACAGCGTCGCGACGCCTGACGTGAGAGGCATCAGCAGCATCGCCAGTCCCATGATCAGCATCGACGGCACCGCGACCCAGCGCCTGCCTTTCCGATCCATCACCTTGCCGGCCGGATAGAACACCAGCATGTCGATGCCGCCCGCCAGGCCGTAGATCAGCGACGCCACCGAGGGCGCGAGCATCAGGTGGTCGGCCCACAGCGGAATCACGGCCTGGCGCGAAGCGCGCACCGCGCTCACCAGCACCACGCCGATACCGAGCGTGAGGAACACACGGCGGTGATCGCGCAGCGTCGAGACGATGGAGGTCGAGGCCGGCGTGGCCTGACCGGCCGGGACCGGTGGCGCTTCCAGGTCAGGGATGCGCGCGCCGATGGCGGCCGCCGCCATCACCGCCACGATGCCGACGACATAGGCCGCCCACAGCCCGAACGCGTGCACGGCCGCAGCCGCGAGAAAAGGTCCCGCGAACATGCCGATGCGCATGACGCCGCCCAGCGTCGACAACGCCCGTGCGCGGTATTCGATGGGCACCGCCTCGGTCATGTAGCTCTGGCGCGCGAGGTTGTAGACCGCCTGCGACATGCCCACCATGAAGCAGCCCGTGGCGAACAGGCCCAGGTGCGAGGTCAGCACGCACAGGAGCATGCCAAGGCCGCTCCACACGCCCGCCGCGACGATGGCCCAGCGCTCGCCCCATCGCATGGTGATCATCGAGGCGGGGATGTTGTTGAAGAGCGAGCCGATGCCGATCATCGCGATCACCAGCGCGGCCATGGGCACGGAAGCACCCAGGTCGCGCGCCGTCAGCGGCACGATCGGCAGGATGGCGCCCTCGCCCAAGCCGAACAAAAGCGAGGGGGCAAAAGCCGGTATGGCGATGCGCCACAGGGAGAACGGGGGCGTGGAGGGAGAAGACGTGGAAGTCGAAGCGGCGGGCGGGGATGACATGGGAGAGGGCTCGGTTTCTTGCCACCGCGCGCCGGGTGGTCAAAGCAAAAGCGCCGCGATTGTCTCGCCGATGCCTGATGTCTGCAGGCGCTCGGGAACTCGGCGATCGTCCGAGAGGCGCGCTACTTCCCCACCAACTGCGTCAGCTTCTCCGCCTCGAAGCACTCACCCCGCGCCGCATCGCCGGGCACGCAGTCCTTGCTGCCCGGCTGCGCCGAGAGCTTCTCGATCGCCTGCCACAGCAGCGCGATCTGGTGCTCCTGGCCCGAGGCGTTGTCGATCAGCCCGCGCATGGCCTGGCTCAGCGGATCGTCTTCCTGCGTGATGCCGTAGGCGGAAAACTTCTGCGACTCGGACACGTCGGCGCTCTCGCCCGCCTTCGACGGAATGATGCGTGCGGGAATGCCCACCGCCGTCGCCCCGGCCGGCACCGGCTTGATGACCACCGCGTTGCTGCCGATCTTGGCGCCATCGCCGACGACGAAGCCGCCCAGCACCTTGGCGCCCGCGCTCACGACCACGTTCTTTCCCAGCGTCGGATGGCGCTTGGTGCCCTTGTAGAGCGAGGTGCCGCCCAGCGTCACGCCCTGGTAGATGGTGCAGCCGTCGCCGATCTCGGCGGTCTCGCCGACCACCACGCCCATGGCATGGTCGAAGAACACGCGCTCGCCGATCTTGGCTGCGGGATGGATCTCGATGCCGGTCATCCAGCGCGCCCAGTGCGCGATGAAGCGGGCGGGCCACTTGAATCCGTGCGTCCAACAGGCATGCGCCCAGCGATGCAGCACCACGGCATGGAAGCCCGGGTAGACCGTCATCACTTCCCAGGCGCTGCGGGCCGCCGGGTCGCGTTCGAGGATGCACCGGATGTCGGCGCGCAGTCGAGAGAACATCGCTGCCCTTGTTGTCGTTATATCGATAGTGGGCGGGCAGTCTAAAGCCCGGTGTCTTCGCGTACTTTCGATGGGGTTTTAACTCGAAGAGCCGCCCTTTGGGCCTTTGGCGGTGTCAGTCATGGCCTTGGCGATGCCGCGAAGGATGTGGATTTCCTCGGGTGTCGGCTGGGCCCGGTTGAACAGCTGCTGCAGCCGCGGCATCAGCTTCTTCGGTGCGGCCGGGTCGAGAAAACCGATGTCCACCAGCGAGCGCTCCCAGTGATCGAGCATGCCCGCCACCGATTGCGCATCGGCCGCCTGCACGGGCGCCGTGGCATCGCGTACCTCGTAGCCGCCGAGCGCCAGCCGCCATTCATAGGCCACCACTTGGATGGCCGCGCCCAGGTTGAGCGAGCCGAATTTCGGGTCGGTGGGAATGCTCAGGGCGACGTTGCAGCGGTAGACGTCTTCATTGCGCATGCCGAAACGCTCGGAGCCGAACAGGAAGGCGACGTGCTGCGCATCGCCCTCTTTCGCCAGCGGCTCCAGGTGCTCCCGGGGCGTGCGCGTCGGCGGACCGAAGTCGCGCGGGATCATGGCCGTGGCGCACAGATGGGTCACGCCGTCGAGCGCTTCGTCGAGCGTCTCGACGATGCGGGCGTTGGTCAGCACGTCGAGCGCGCCGCTCGCGCGCTGGATGGTTTCTTCCCGCCGCAGCACGTTGGCCCAGCGCGGCGCCACCAGCACGAGGTCGTCGAAACCCATGGTTTTCATGGCGCGGGCGGCGGCGCCCACGTTGCCGGCGTGGCTGGTTTGGATCAGGATGAAACGGGTGCGCATGGGGGGTTTGGAGACACTAACGGGGCAGAGCCGGTAAAATGCCCGATTCTCGCCGCCCGCATCGCCGGGTCGCAGGGTCACCAAGAGCTCGCATTTTGGGGACCATTCCCACCGTTCTTCTCACAATCCAGAATGTCGTCCCCCAACCTGCATCCCATGCTCAATGTGGCCGTCAAGGCCGCACGCGCCGCCGGCGCCATCATCAACCGCGCCGCCCTCGACGTCGAATCGGTCCGCGTCTCGCAAAAGCACGTCAACGACTTCGTCACCGAAGTCGATCACGCCAGCGAGAAGGTCATCATCGAAACGCTGCTTGGCGCATACCCGGGGCACGGCATCCTGGCCGAAGAATCGGGCACCGAACACGGTGCAAAAGACTCCGATTACGTCTGGATCATCGATCCGCTCGACGGCACCACCAATTTCATTCACGGCTTCCCGGTCTACTGCGTGTCGATCGCGCTGTCGGTGCGCGGCAAGATCGAGCAGGCGGTCATCTATGACCCGAGCCGCAACGACCTCTTCACCGCCACCAAGGGCCGCGGCGCCTACATGAACGACCGGCGCATCCGCGTCTCCAAGCGCACCAAGTTGAGCGAGTGCCTGGTGTCCACCGGCTTCCCATTCCGCTCGGGCGACAACTTCAAGCAGTACCTGGCCATCATGGCGGACATGATGCCCCGCATGGCCGGCCTGCGCCGCCCCGGCGCCGCCGCGCTGGACCTGGCCTACGTGGCCGCCGGCTTCACCGACGCCTTCTTCGAAACCGGTCTCAACCCCTGGGACGTGGCCGCGGGTTCGCTGCTGGTCACCGAGGCCGGCGGCCTGATCGGCAACTTCACGGGCGAGCCCGAATTCCTCGAGCAGCGCGAGTGCCTGGCCGGCGCGCCGCGCATCTACGGCCAGATCGTGCCGCTGCTCGCCAAGTACTCGAAGTTCGCCAACGTGGACGACAAGCTGCGCGCCAGCGACCGCGTGCGCGCCGTCTCGGCCTCGACCAAGTCGAATGCCGACGACGCCTCAGTCGATCTCTACGCTCGCAGCACGGTGGCCGATTTCGCCGACGAATCCGCCGAGGGCGAAGCACCTGCCGTGGCCCCCAAGCCCGTGCAGCGCAAGCTCACGCGCATCCGCCGCGACGCCCCCACCAGCCCCTCCGAGGGCGACGCTCCCGCCAAGTGATGACGGGGCCCAGCGCAGCCGTCCGGGTCCGAGCCGCGTTGTGCATCGCGCTCAGCCACTACGTGGCGAGCGGGCTCACCGTCGCGCTCGGCCTGCTGTTCATCTCGGGCGGCATTCACTTCTGGCTCGGCACCATCGCCGCGTCGGCCGCCGCCACCGGCGTGATCGTCACCGCGCCGCCCGACCTGCCCGGCCCGCGCCGCGGCAAGTTCTTCCAGATGCTGCCGGCGCCGCTCATCGGGCTGCCGCTTTTCTTCGCGGTGCAGATGCTGCACACCGCGCCCATCCGCCTTGGCCTGCTGCTGGTGCCCGCCACCTTCATGGCTTTCCTCGCCATGGCCTGGGGCAAGCGCGGCATTCCCATCGCCATCGCGGTGATGTTCTCGATGATCTTCTCGATGGCCACGCCCGCGCCGGTCGACATGGCCGAGGCCATCCTGCGCACCTGGCACTTCGGGCTGGGCGCAGGGCTGTACGTGATCTGGGCGACGCTCGCCAACCTCGCTCTCAACGGGCGCTTTCGCACCCAGTCGGTGGCCGACGTGCTGTATTCGCTGGCCGCGCTCATGCGCACCGAGGCCGGCCAGTTCACCCCGCAGGACGAAACCCGCGACATCCGCGACACGCCCGCCCCGGTGCTCGGCCAACTGCTGCGAGAACAGGCCGCATTGGCCGACCAGTTGCAGGCCACGCGCGACATAGTCCTTGAATCCCCCCGCACGCCGCGCCGCCAGCGCCTGGCCGCCATGCTGGTGATCGTGCTGGAAATGCGCGACCAGCTGCTCGCGAGCGAGCTCGACCTCGACGCGCTGCTGGCCCACCCGGCCCATGCCGACGCGCTGATCGAAATGCGCCGCGTGCTCGAAGAACTCTCCGACGAAACCATCGCCCTCGCGGACGCGCTCATGCTGGGCCGCCACCCCGACCCGGTGACCGACCGCCGCCCGCGCCTCGCGGCCATCCACGTGACTGCGGACGACGAGCACCACCACGGCCATCCGAATCTGTCGGGCCCGACCGCCGCGATGCTCGCGCGCGGCCTCGCGAGCCGCATCGGCCACATCAACGACGAGGTGCTGCGCCTGTCGGCCATGGCGCGCGGCGATGCCGAGCCCAACCTCGCCGTGGTGCGCGCCAACTGGCAGCTCTTCGTGAGCCCGACCGACTGGACCTGGCGCCCGTTCTTCACGCTGTGGCGCTGGGACCAGCCGCCGCTGCGCCACGCGATCCGCGCCGCGCTGGCCATTGCCGCGGGCTATGCCATCGCGGTGTCGATGCCCTGGGGCTCGCACGACTACTGGATCTTGCTGACCATCGTCGTGGTGCTGCGCGGCAGCCTCTCGCAAACGCTGGAGCGGCGCAACGCCCGCGTGGCCGGCACGCTGCTCGGTTGCGTGCTCGCGGTGGGGCTGCTGTCGGCACATCCGTCGGCGCTGTGGCTGCTGGTCATCGTGACGGTGGCGCAGGCCATTGCCCACAGCTTCGCGGTGCGGCGCTACCTCATCACCGCGGTGGCCGCAACGGTGCTCGGCCTCGTGCAGGCGCACATGCTGAACACCGGCACCGCGCCCATCTTCGCGCTGTTCGAGCGCATCGCAGACACGCTCATCGGTGCCGCGCTCGCCTGGGGCTTCTGCTACGTGCTGCCCTCGTGGGAGCGCACGCAGATCCCCGCGCTGGTGGCGCGCGTGCTCACCGCGCAGGCGCGTCATGCGCGCCTTGCGCTCGGCCTCGGCCAACTGCAGGCCATCGACAGCAGCCCCGAGCTCGAATGGCGGCTCGCGCGCCGCGAGGCCTTCGACAGCCTCTCGGCCCTGGTTCAGGCCACGCAGCGCGCCCTCTCCGAGCCGCGCGCGGTGCAGCCGCCGCTGGAGCCGCTCGAGCACCTGCAGGCCCACAGCTACCAGATGCTCGCGCAGCTGAGCGCCGTCAAATCGATGCTCGTGCTGCGGCGCGACCGCCTCACGCCGGGCGAGGTCGAGGGCCCGCTCGCGCGCACTGCGCAACGAATCGAGGCCGCCATCGGAACTATGCCGACCACCGGCCCCTCTCAACCCGAGAGTCCGGGCTCCACCACGGTGGGCGGCCCGATTCCCCTGCCCGATCCGTTCGACAACGACATCAGCCCCTGGCTGCTGCGCCGACTCGACCTGGCGACGGCACTTGCCACGCAGCTGCGCGACGACGCGGCGCGGATTCTTCAACCTCTGAACGAGACAACAGAAGCAACAGCTACCACCACCGCCTGATGACCCACGAGATCCTTGCCCACCCCTGGTTCGGCACCTGGCTTGCCGTCCTCGTCGCCGTTCCGCTCGCCCTTCTTGTCCACCGCATCGGCGGCCTTGTGCTGCGCCGCATCACCCGGCCCGTGCCCGCGGTGCATGCGATGGTCGTCAACATCCAGCCGGCGGCAAGGCTGGCGCTGCCGCTCCTGGCGCTGCTGCTGGTGTTCCAGGCCGCCCCCGACGACCTGCGCTTCATTGCGAACGTGCGGCACCTCACCGGCCTGCTGCTCATCGCGGCCACCACATGGCTGCTGGTGCGCGCCATCAGCGGCTTTGCCGACGGCGTGCTCGCGCAGCACCCCTCGGACGTGGCCGACAACCTGCAGGCGCGCCGCGTGCTCACGCAAACGCGCGTGCTCGCGCGCACCGCGATGACGGTGGTCATGGTGGCCGGCGGCGCGATGATGCTCATGACCTTTCCGGGCGCACGCCAGGTCGGCGCGAGCCTTTTGGCCTCGGCCGGCGTGATCGGCATCGTGGCCGGTCTCGCGGCCAAGCCAGTCTTCAGCAACCTCATCGCGGGCCTGCAGATCGCGCTCGCGCAGCCGATCCGCATCGACGACGTGCTGGTGGTCGAAGGCGAATGGGGCCGTGTGGAAGAGATCACCGGCACCTTCGTCGTGCTCAAGATCTGGGACGAGCGGCGCCTCATCCTGCCGCTCAGCTATTTCATCGAGAAACCGTTCCAGAACTGGACGCGCCATTCGGCGCAGCTGCTCGGCTCGGTGTTCATCTACCTCGACTACGGCATGCCGCTCGCACCGCTGCGCGCCGAGGTCGAGCGCATCGTGAAGGCCGCGCCCGAATGGGATGGCCGCTTCTTCAACCTGCGCGTGACCGACACCACCGAGCGCACGATGCAGGTCCGCGTGCTCTGCACCGCCGCCACCTCGGGCCTGGCCTTCGACCTGCGCTGCAGCGTGCGCGAAGGCCTGATCGAATTCATGCAGCGCGAGTACCCGCAGTTTCTGCCGAAGATGCGCATCGAGGCCGATCCGGCCGTGGCTGGCAGCTCGGCCACTTCGCCCGCGCTGGCCGGCGCCTGACCGGCCGACTCCGAAGGTTCGTAGCCGCGCTGCGGGCGACTTGAGCGCGCCGGCGCACCGTGGCACGATCCCGCGGATGACCGGCAGACCCACCGAAGCGCAGCAACTGCGCGACCTCGCCACGCTGCGCCGCGTGCGCGACCGCATCGATCGCGAATACACGCAGCCGCTGGACGTCGAGACGCTCGCGCGCGATGCGGGCATGTCCGCCGGCCACCTGAGCCGCCAGTTCCGCATCGCCTACGGCGAACCGCCCTACGCCTACCTCATGACCCGGCGCATCGAGCGCGCGATGGCCCTGCTGCGCCGCGGCGACATGAGCGTGACCGAGGTGTGCTTCGCGGTCGGCTGCGGGTCGCTGGGCACCTTCACCACCCGCTTCACCGAACTGGTCGGCGTGCCGCCCGGCGTCTACCGCCGGCAGGACGCGAACACGACCGAGGGCATGCCGTCGTGCGTGGCGAGGCAGGTGACGCGACCGATCAGGAATCGAGAAGCGCCGGCGCCACAGCCGGAATTAGCATCGCGGCCCGAACCCAACTAGCACCATTGCCATGGACATCACCATCCACTCGACCTTTCTTCCCCACAGCGACGCGGAGACTTCGCTGGCCTTCTACCGCGACACACTCGGCTTCGAGATCCGCAAGGACGTCGGCTACGGCGGCATGCGCTGGATCACCGTCGGCCCCGTCGGCCAACCCGGCGTTTCCATCGTGCTGTACCCGCCGGCCGCCACGCCCGGCATCACCGACGAAGAGCGCCGCACCATCGCCCAGATGATGGCCAAGGGCACCTACGCCACGATGCTTCTGGCCACCCAGGACCTGGACGCCGCCTTCGCGAAACTGCAGGCCGCCGACGCAGAGATCGTCGAGGAACCGACCGAGCAACCGTATGGCGTGCGCGATTGCGCGGTGCGCGATCCGGCGGGCAACATGATCCGCATCCAGCAACTGCGCTGAACCGCCCGACAAAAAGAAAACGATGGAGACCCGATGAGCAGCAGCAAAGCCCCGAAGAAGGACACGCCGAAGCAAACGCCGAAGACCACGCCCCACGCCGCCGACCACCACGACATGATCCGCGTGCAGGGCGCGCGCGTGAACAACCTCAAGGACATCAGCGTCGAGCTGCCCAAGCGCCGGCTCACCGTGTTCACCGGGGTCTCCGGCTCGGGCAAGAGCTCGCTCGTTTTCGGCACCATCGCCGCGGAGTCGCAGCGGCTCATCAACGAAACCTACAGCGCCTTCGTGCAGGGCTTCATGCCGACGCTCGCGCGGCCCGAGGTCGATGTGCTCGACGGCCTCACGACCGCGATCATCGTGGACCAGGAGCGCATGGGCGGCGACCCGCGCTCCACCGTCGGCACCGCGACCGATGCCAACGCGATGCTGCGCATTCTCTTCAGCCGCCTCGGCAAGCCGCACATCGGCCCGCAGAGCGCCTTTGCCTTCAACGTGCCCTCGGTAAAAGCGACCGGCGCCATCACCGTGGAGCGCGGCGCCAGCAAGACGGTGAAGCAGACCTTCAACCGCACCGGCGGCATGTGCCCGCGCTGCGAGGGCCGGGGCGCCGTGACGGACTTCGACCTGACGGCATTCTACGACGACAGCAAATCGCTCAACGAAGGCGCGCTCACCATTCCGGGCTTCAGCATGGAGGGCTGGTACGGCCGCATCTTCAACGGCTGCGGCTTCTTCGACCCCGACAAGCCGATCCGCAAGTTCACCAAGAAAGAGCTCGATGCGCTGCTTCGCATGGAGCCGACCAAGATCAAGGTCGATGGCATCAACCTCACCTACCAGGGGCTGATTCCGCAGGTGCAGAAATCATTCCTCGCGAAGGACGTCGATGCGATGCAGCCGCATATCCGCGCCTTCGTGGAGCGCGCCGTCACCTTCAGCACCTGCCCCGAATGCAACGGCACGCGGCTGAGCGAAGGCGCGCGGTCTTCCAAGATCAAGAAGATCAACATCGCCGACGCCTGCGCGATGCAGATCAGCGACCTCGCCGAATGGGTGCGCGGCCTCGACGAACCCTCGGTCGCGCCGCTGCTCGAGAAGCTCGCGCACACGCTCGACTCGTTCGTGGAAATCGGTCTCGGCTACCTGAGTCTCGACCGCCCCTCGGGCACGCTCTCGGGCGGCGAGGCGCAGCGCACGAAGATGATCCGCCACCTCGGCTCCTCGCTCACCGACGTGACCTACGTTTTCGACGAGCCGACCATCGGCCTGCATCCGCACGACATCCAGCGCATGAACAATTTGCTGCTGCGGCTGCGCGACAAGGGCAACACCGTGCTCGTGGTGGAGCACAAGCCCGAGGCCATCGCGATCGCGGACCATGTGGTGGACCTCGGCCCTGGCGCGGGCTCAGCGGGCGGCACCATCTGCTTCGAGGGCACGGTCGATGAACTCCGCGCGAGCACCACCCTCACCGGCCGGCATCTCGATGACCGCGCCACGCTCAAGAAGAAGGTGCGCACGCCCAGCGGCAAGCTGCCGATCCGTGGCGCAAAGGCGCACAACCTGCGCAACGTCAGCGTCGACGTGCCGCTCGGCGTGCTCGTCGTCGTGACCGGCGTGGCGGGCTCGGGCAAGAGCTCGCTCGTGCATGGGTCCATTCCCGCAGGCGCGGGCGTGGTGTCGGTCGACCAGGGTTCGATCCGCGGCTCGCGGCGCAGCAACCCCGCGACCTACACCGGGCTGCTCGATCCGATCCGCAACGCCTTCGCCAAGGCCAACGGCGTGAAGCCCGCGCTCTTCAGCGCCAACTCCGAAGGCGCCTGCCCTGCGTGCAACGGCGCGGGCGTCATCTACACCGACCTCGCGATGATGGCCGGCGTGGCCACGGTCTGCGAGGAGTGCGAAGGCAAGCGCTTCCACGCCTCGGTGCTGGAACACAAGCTCGGCAAGCGCGACATCAGCGAGGTGCTTGCGATGTCCGTCACCGAGGCCACCGAGTTCTTC
Organism: Variovorax paradoxus EPS; assembly: GCF_000184745.1. Classification (NCBI taxonomy): domain Bacteria; kingdom Pseudomonadati; phylum Pseudomonadota; class Betaproteobacteria; order Burkholderiales; family Comamonadaceae; genus Variovorax; species Variovorax paradoxus. The sequence goes on from NC_014931.1 coordinate 4,434,494, forward strand.
GGCGCGGGCGATGCGCGCACCCCGGCCGCGCACGCCATCCTCGAACGGCTCGCCGACGTCGGCCTCGGTTACCTCAGCCTCGGCCAGCCGCTCACCACGCTCTCGGGCGGCGAGCGGCAGCGGCTCAAGCTCGCCACGCACATGGCCGAGAAAGGCGGTATCTACGTACTCGACGAACCGACCGCCGGCCTGCACCTCGCCGATGTCGAGCAACTGCTCGGCCTGCTCGACCGGCTGGTGGATGCGGGCAAGTCGGTGATCGTGGTGGAGCACCACCAGGCGGTGATGGCGCATGCGGACTGGATCATCGACCTCGGGCCCGGCGCGGGGCATGACGGCGGGAAGGTCGTGTTCGAAGGCACGCCGGCCGAGTTGGTCAAGGCGCGCGCCACGCTCACGGGCAAGCACCTCGCGGCGTACGTGGGCGGCTGACTCCGCAGCAACGGCACGGGCGCGCTGGCCTGGCTAGGACTGCCGCGCCAGCCACTCGCGCGGCGATGCGCCCAGCTTCTGCGCAAAGAGCCGGGACAGCGCCGATGCGTTGGCATAGCCGAGTTCGTCGGCCACCGTCTTCACCGATGCGCCGCCGCGCAGTGCGGCCTGCGCAATGGTCAGGCGCCAGTTGGCGAGGTAGTCCGCCGGCGTGGCGCCCACCACCGCCTTGAAGCGGGCGGCGAAGGCGCTGCGCGACATGCCCGCCTTCGCGGCCATCTGCTCGAGCATCCAGGGCTCGCCGGGTTGCTCGTGCAGCGCGACGAGCACGCGCGCGAGTTGGGCATCGCCGAGCCCCGTGAGCAGCCCTGCCGGCAGCCCGGCCTCCTGCGGATGATCGAGCAGCCAGCGCAGCAACTGGATCAGCACCACCTCGAAGAGCCGGTCCGCCAGCAGCCGGTGCCCGCACTGCACCCGGGTGGTCTCCGCGAAAAGCAGTGCGAGCGACTGTTCGAGGCCATCGACTGCGTGCAGCGGAAGCCGGATCAGCGCGGGCAGCGCACGCACCAGCGGATGCGCGCCGCCGCCCTCGAAGTCGAGCGTGGCGCAGACGAAATCCGATCCTTCGGATGGGGCGTTGTGGAAATCGTGCGCGAGCGGCCGCGGGTAGAAAAGCAGGGTCGGCTCCTTCACGACCACCTTGCGCGGCACGCCCGCGCGCGCCCGATGCGTGACGACCATCTCGCCGCGGCGCAGCACATGCAGGAAGCCGCGCCCTTCCTTGGCGGCGAAGGTCGTCACGCCGCACAACGGACCGGCATGGAACAGGTGCGCGCGCACATGAAAGCGCTCCAGCAAGGCTGACAGACGATCGAGAGGCGGTGCGGCGGCGGCGGCAGCGACGTTTGGCATTGGACGAAAAGGTATCTTATATGGACAAAATCATCCAAATCATACGCCGCCCGCGCAGACACTCGTTCCATCACATCACTTCAAAGGACCGCACCATGTCTCGCATCGAACTCGTCTCCGACACCGCAGCCACCGGCGAAGCCAAGGCCCTGCTCTCGCAGATCCACGGCGCCTTCGGCGCAACGCCCAACATGTTCCGCGCCGTTGCCAATTCACCGGCGGCGCTCAAGAGCATGTGGGGCGCGTTCGGCGCACTCGGCGGCGGCGTGATCCCCGCGCAACTGGGCGAGCAGATCGCCGTGGCCGTGGCCGACCGCAACGCCTGCCACTACTGCCTGGCGGCGCACACCGCGCTGGGCCGCAAGGCCGGCGCGTCGGCGGCGGACATGGCGGCCGCGCAGGCCGGTGAATCGGCCGACCCGCGCACGGCCGCGGCGCTGCGCTTTGCGCTGAAGCTCGTCGACGCGCGCGGCCAGGTCGATGCGGCCGACGTGCAGGCACTGCGCGCAGCGGGCTTCGACGACGCGCACATCGTGGAGATCGTGGCGCACGTGGCCTTGAATCTCTTCACCAACTATGTGAACGTGGCGCTCGAGGTGCCGGTCGATTTTCCGGGCGTGAAGCTGCGCACGGCCGCCTGACATCCACTGATCCACTGATCCACTGATCCACTGCGCCCCCGGCCTCGAAGAAAGGAGCCCCGACATGTTCACAACTCTCGCCGAAGCACCGGCCCTGCAGGTCAGCCGCTGGCTCAACACCGAGGTGCCCCTCACGCTTGAATCGCTGCGCGGCCGGGTGGTGGTGCTGCATGCCTTCCAGATGCTGTGCCCGGCCTGCGTGTCGCACGCGCTGCCGCAAGCGAAGAAGACGCGCCAGCTCTTCGCGGCCAGCGACGTGGCCGTGATCGGGCTGCACACGGTCTTCGAGCACCACGACGTCATGACGGCCGCGGCGCTGGACGCGTTCGTGCACGAATACCGCTACACCTTTCCGATCGGCATCGACACCCCTTCGCAAGGCAGCATTCCGGCCACCATGCGCGAATACCAGCTGCAGGGCACGCCGAGCACCGTGCTCATCGACAGGCGCGGCCGCATCCGGCTGAGCCACTTCGGGCTGCTGGATGACATGGCGCTCGGCGGCGCCATCGGACAGTTGGCGGCGGAGGATGCACCCACGGCGCTGGCGGCAGACCCGTCGAACCAGGCGCCGTCCGCCTTGCAGGCCGCCGGACGTTGCGACGACGATGGGTGCCCCACCGGCGCCACCTGAAGGAGCCCGAACGCATGAGGCTGTCCGCTTGCCCCATCGACGCGCTGCTCGTTGGCGCCGTGGCCCCGCTGCCCGATGGCCGCTCGCCAAGCGGCATCCGCAAGTCCGCCACCGACCGTGCGCTGTGGCTCTCGCCGACCGGCCTGCAAGGCGATGCGCAGGCCGACCTGCGCGTTCACGGCGGCCCCGAGAAAGCCGTGCACCACTACCCGCGGGAGCACTACGCGCATTGGGCTTCGCGCAGCGGCCGCGCCGACCTGCTCGCCAACGCCGGTGCATTCGGCGAGAACGTCTCCACGCGCGGCTGGGACGAATCGAATGTCTGCATCGGCGATGTGGTGCGCCTGGGCGAGGCACTGGTGCAGGTGTCGCAAGGCCGCCAGCCTTGCTGGAAACTCGATGTGCATTTCAGCGAGCCCGGAACGGCGCGCGAAATGCAGGCGAGCGGCCGCACGGGCTGGTACTACCGCACCCTGGAGCCCGGCTGGGTGCGCAGCGGCGCAGAGGCGACGTTGGTCGAGAGGCCCCATCCGCAGTGGCCCTTGTCCCGCCTCATCGCGCTGCTGTTCTCGCGCGATGCGCGCTTTGCGCCCGAATGGGCACTGGCCGCCGAATTGCCGGCGCTCGCCGAGCGCTGGCGGCGAACGTTCGGCAAGCGCGTGGCGTCCAGCAGCGTGGAAGACTGGGAGCCCCGGCTGCGCACGCCACCGCCGGAGGCGTGATCCCCGCTCGGCGGCAAGCAACTCGCGGCGTACGCCGGCAACCGGTTGGCTTCAGGCGACGGCCTTGCGCCCCGGGTCCGTCACCGGAAAGCCGCCGTGCACTTCGAGCAGCCGCACCAGCGCTTCCGAGCTGTGCGCCTTGGCCCAGTCTTTTTCTGAATCGGTGATGCCGACCACATGCAGGAAGTCGAACTTGCCCGAGGCCAACTGCGCCGTGGCGGGGTAGTGCTTCGGCTCGGCCAGCACGATGTTGCGCAGGCCCACTGACCCCTTCGCGCGGATCACATCGCCCATCGGAATGCGGTCGCCGTAGTCGAGCAGCGGCTTGTCTTCGCCGAAGCGCCCGTGTGCGAGCAGCACGTTGAAGGCCAGCACCCGGCGCAGGAGCTTGATCGTCCACTGGTCCTCGGGCTGCGAATGCACCTCGATGACCAGCTCGGAGCCGAGCCATGAATAGTCCTCGGGGTCGTATTCGTCGGGCTCCGTTTCCCAAGGTGTCGACCCACCGGAGGTGACGTAGAGCCACGAGTTGCGCGCGGGCGTCGGCTCGAACTCGAACACGCCCAGGTGCAGCCAGGCCGGGTCGATGTCCTCGGCGCCGAGCGACGAGAAAACATCGAAGTCCAGCACGTAGATGCCGCTGCGCTTGTCCCCGAACAGCTGCGGGTAGAGCGTTTCCTCGCGGTACGCCCAGACTTCTTCCATGGAACTCATCGGCTTCTCCTTCTTGTCAGTGCCCTGTCCGGGCAGTGCCCTGTCCGGGCCGGCCAGAGCATAGGCTGAGAACCGGACCGAAGGCCGACAATGGAAGCCTCCACCCCAGCGCCCCATCCCCATGCGAAGACTGCGCTTTCTCACCAGCCGGCACCGCACGCCCTCGACCAACCGGGCGCTGGGCCTGCTGCTGGCCTTCAATGCCGGCGCGGTGAACGCGGGCGGGTTCCTGGTGCTGCACATGTACACCTCGCACATGACCGGCTTCGCCTCTCAACTGGCCGATGGGCTCGTGCTGGGCAACACCCGGCTGCTGCTCAATGCGCTGGGAGCCGTGCTGGCGTTTCTCTCGGGCGCGGCCGTGTGCGCGGTGCTGGTGAACTGGGGGCGGCAGCAGCGCCTGCACAGCGTGTATGCGCTGCCGCTGCTGCTGGAGGCCGCGTTGATGCTTCCCTTCGGCCTCATGGGCGCCGTGACCCTCACCTGGGCCACGCCCTTCGCTGTGCCGCTCACCGTGCTGCTGCTTTCCTTCATCATGGGCCTGCAGAACGCTGTCGCCTCCAAGACCTCCGGAGGCAGCATCCGCACCACGCACATGACCGGCAACATCACCGACCTGGGGATGGAAATCGGCAAGCTGCTCTACTGGAACCGCAAGCCCGACAGCACTTCCACGACCACACACGCCGTGCGACACGACCGCAGCCGCATGCGCAGGGCCGCGGGGCTCATCGCCATGTTCGTGCTCGGCGGCGTGGTCGGCGCGCTCGGCTTCACGCACGTGGGGTTCGTGTGCGTGGTGCCGTTGGCGGCGCTGCTGCTCGCGCTGTCGGTGCCGCCGTTCATGCGGGATCTGCCGCGCAGCGGGTTGCGGGTTCGGTTCGGCAAGACGCCTTAGCCGAGTGGATCGCGACCGGTTCACGCGTCACGTCACGGCGACCGGGACGAAGATGGACTGCTGCTGCTCGCCCCTCGCCGCCCCCGATCCGCCTTCGGCAAAACGGCCTCCTGCACCATCCGCTCGGCCTTGGCCTGCAGCAGATTCAGCGACGCATCGAAGCGCGCCGCATCGTCCGCATCCAGCGCCTTCATCAGGTCGCCATTGATCTTCGTCACCAGCGGGAAGAGCGCGTCGTACAGCGACTGCCCCGCTTCGGTCAGGCCCAGCTGCACCTGCCGCCGATCACCGGCCTTGGCCACCCGCGAGATCAGTTGCTTTGCGACCAGCGAGCCCACCGCCTTCGAGGTGCGCGCCCGGTCCAGTTGCGCATGCTCGGCCAGTTGCGACGAGCTCAGTTCGCCTCGGCTGGCCAGCACCGCGATCAACCGCCACTCGCGCCGCGTGATGCCGAAGCGCCCTTCGCACAGCCGGATCACCATGCTCCCCGCCACCGAAAGCAGCCGCGACATCCGATAGAGCAGCAGGTCGTCGAGCGGGCGGCGTGGCGCGGCAGCATCGACTGTGGCGGCGGCGGGCATCTGGGGTTAGTCCGGGGTATGGTTGATTAGATCAATCGACTGTAGCGTCTCTAAAGTCGTTCGCCATCGACCGAGAACCCGGAGAACCGCCCATGCCCAGCAGCAGCCTTGCCTTCGACCGCCGCCATGCACTCGCCGCATTGGGCGGCCTGGCGCTTGCACCGCTGGCCGACCTTGCGCATGCGCAGCCAGCCTTCGTGCCCGGCCAGCCCATCAAGGTGCTGATCGGCGTGCCGGCCGGCGGTACGCAGGACGTGCTGACCCGCGCCATCGCGCAGCAGGTGCGCGACTCGCTCGGCCCGCTCATCATCGACAACCGCTCGGGCGCGGCGGGCCGCATCGCCGTGGAAGCGGTGAAGACCGCGCCGCCCGACGGCCACACGCTGCTGCTGGGCACGGCCAGCATGATGACGATGTTCCCGAGCGCGTACCGCAACCTCTCGTACGACCCGGTGAAGGACTTCATTCCGCTCCTGAACGCGGCCCGCTTCGAACTCGCGCTCACCGTGCACAAGGACGTGCCCGCCAACACGCTTCCCGAATTCATCACCTGGGCCAAGGCACAGGGCGACAAGCTGAGCTTCGGCTCCTACGGCGCGGGCACGCCCTCGCACTTTCTCGGCGAAATGCTCAACCGCGCGGCCGGCTTGAAGATGGTGCACGTGCCCTATCGCGGCTCCACGCCCGCGCGGCAGGACCTGATGGGCGGCACCGTGCCCGTGTACTTCGACACCGTCGGCGGCGCGCAGCAGATGCTGCCTTCGGGCCGCGTGAAGGTGCTGGCCACCAGCGGCGAGAAGCGCTCGCCGCTCATGCCCAACCTGCCGTGCTTCGTGGAGGCCGGCTACAAGGACGTGGTCGCGACCGCATGGTTCGCGTACTACGCACCGCTGAAGACGCCACCGGCCATCGTCGACAAGCTGCGCGCCGAACTCACCCGCGCCGTGAACACGCGCGAGGTGCGGCAGCTCCTGCTGCAGAACGGCATGTACCCCATCGCCGACGGCAGCGACGCACTTTTGAAGACCATGCGCGAAGACACGACACGCTGGGCCGGCATCATGAAGGCCGTGAATTTCCAGGCGAACGATTGAAGACGACCGAAGACGACCGAACAACTGAACGAGGAGGAACCTAGACCATGCTGAACCCCAACCAACCCATCACCCGCGGCCTTACCCGCGGTGTCACCCGCCGCGCTGTCGGCCTGCTGGCCGCAGCCGGCCTCATGGCGACCATTGCGATCGGCGCGAACGCGCAGACGCTCGACAGCCCCCTGCACATCGTCGTCGGCTACGCCCCCGGCGGCGCCACCGACCGCGTGGCGCGCATCGTCGGCGAGAAGCTGGGCGCCAAGCTCGGCGTGCCCGTCATCGTCGACAACAAGCCCGGCGCGGGCGGGCGCCTTGCGGCGCAGCAGGTCAAGCTCACGCCCGCCCACCAGAACGTGCTGATGCTCGCCAACCCCGCCGTGATGGTGGTTGCGCCCCTGGTCTTCAAGGACAACAACTACGACGCCGAGCGCGACTTCGTGCCCGTGTCGTACGTCAACGCCTACGACTTCGCGCTGGCCGTCTCGCCCACCCTGCCCGTGCGCGAACTCCCCCACCTGCTCGCGTGGATGCGCGCCAATCCGCAGCAGGCCAACGTGGGCGTGCCCGCCACCGGCAGCCTGCCGCACTTCTTCGGCCTGATGGTCGGCGAGAAGGCCAGGGTGCAGACGCAGGTGATCGGCTACCGCGGCTCCGCGCCGCTGTTGAACGACCTCATCGGCGGCCAGGTGCCCATCGCCGTCGATACCGAGGACGTGGTGATCCCGCAGCACAACGCGGGCAAGCTGCGCATCCTCGCGCTCTCGGGCGAAAAGCGCTCGCCGTTCGCGCCGAACATCCCGACCTTCAAGGAAGCGGGCCTGGACCTCGCCGCCACCGGCTGGAACACCTTCTTCGCGCCCGCCACCATGCCCAAGGACAAGGTCGAGCGCCTCGCCGCGACCATCCGCGACGTGATGCAGGACCCCGACACGCAGCGCAAGTTCAAGGACTCGGGCATGACGCCCGTGGTGAGCTCGCAGGCGCAGACCATCGCGATGCTCAAGGCCTACAAAACGCAGTGGGCGCCCGTCGTCCAGAAGTCGGGCTACCAGCCCTGAACCTCATTCGTTATCCATGACCAGCAGACCCAACATCATCTTCATCGTCGCCGACGACCTCGGCTATGCCGACCTCGGCTGCTACGGCGGCCGCGACGCCGCGTTCGGCCCCGTCTCGCCCGTGCTCGACGGCCTGGCCGCGAACGGCCTGAAGCTCACGCAGGGCTATGCGAACTCGCCCGTGTGCTCGCCCACGCGCTTCGCGATGATCACCGCGCGGTATCAATACCGACTGCGCGGCGCGGCCGAAGAGCCCATCCGCAGCAGCAGCCGCGGCAGTACCACGCTGGGCCTGCCGACCGACCACCCCACGCTGCCCTCGCTGCTCAAGGCCAGCGGCTACCAGACCGCGCTCATCGGCAAATGGCACCTGGGCTATCCGCCGCACTTCGGTCCGCTGCGCTCGGGGTATGACGAATTCTTCGGGCCCATGTCGGGCGGCGTCGACTACTTCACCCACTGCGACTCCGCCGGCCAGCACGACCTGTGGTTCGGCGAAGAGGACAAGAAGGAAGACGGCTACCTCACCGACATGCTTTCGAAGCGCGCCGTGGACTACGTGGAGCGCATGGCGAAGCAGGAGCAACCGTTCTTCCTCAGCCTGCACTACACCGCCCCGCACTGGCCCTGGGAAACGCGCGACGACGCCGAGAAGGCGCCCGCCATCAAGGACAACCTCTTCGACCTGGCCGGCGGCAACATCCACGTGTACCGCCGCATGATCCATCACATGGACGAAGGCATCGGCTGGATCATGGCCGCGCTGCAGAAGCACGGCATGTCCGACAACACGCTCGTGGTGTTCACCAGCGACAACGGCGGCGAGCGCTTCTCGGACAACTGGCCGCTCGTGGGCGGCAAGATGGACCTCACCGAAGGCGGCATTCGCGTGCCATGGATCGCGCACTGGCCCGCCGTGATCGCCAAGGGCGGCGAAAGCGCGCAGCTTTGCATGACGATGGACTGGTCCGCGACCATGCTCGAAGCCGCCGGCGTGAAAGCCGATGCGAACTACCCGCTCGACGGCGTGTCGCTGATGCCCGTGCTGAAAGACGCGAAGCAGAGCTTCCGCCGCCCGCTGCACTGGCGCATGAACCACCGCGGCCAGCAGGCGATGCGCGACGGCGACTGGAAGTACCTGAAGGTCGACGGCAACGAGTACCTGTTCAACATTCCGGCCGACGAACGCGAACGCGCGAACCTCGGCAAGAAGGAGCCCGAACGGCTGGCCGCGATGCGTGAAGACTGGCTCGCGTGGAATGCGACGATGCCGGCGATTCCGGAGGATGCGACGGTGAGTTTGGGGTATTCGGTGAAGGACATGCCGCAGCGTTGAACTTCACACCCAACCGGGAGCTACCTGGCCTCTCCGAGGCCTGAAATCTTCTCGGCCAGTTCGCGCGATTGCTCCTCGAACTTGGCCGGGTTCAACTCTTTCAGCTTCGCCAGGTTCTGCAGCTTCCATTGAATCGCGGGCATCGCGCCAAGGTGCGCGATGCCCATGCGGTGCCATTCCGGCGCAGCGTTGGCAAGGGTCACGAGAAATGCGCGCTCCTCGGCATCAAGTTCCTTGTGGAGCGTGGCAATCATCTGGTCTCGCGCTGCGAGCAGTGCATCCAGTTCGACAGGCTCGGTGGTCATGCCCTGGAAGTTGGCCTGAAATTCGGTGCTCACATCGCGCAGCCGTGGAAACAAGACCTCATGAATCGGCCTCTTGTGGCTTGCGAGGTAGACCACGAATGCGCGCCGGATGCCGCTCGTGATGCCTTCGTTCTCCAGCAACTGCATCACATCGAACAGATCCCGTGGGTGCTGCCGGTCCATGGCTGCGACGAGCTTGCCGCCATAAACATCGTCAAGCGACACCACCGGGATATCCAACTCCGCCTGGAGTACTTCCTGGGCTCTGGGTGCGAGCCCCATCACCGAGACGGGCTTCACGGTCCCTCGCATCACGTAGTTGACTTCCACTTTGACCTCAGCGTCGTCGCGTTTCACGAAGAGCTTGGTTTCGTCAGCAGCCGGCACGCCGGAGAGATGCGTCCGGAATCCCTTGGCCTTGAGTGCATCGGCAGCCTTGCCAAGCGAATCCTTGATCTTCCTGAGCGCCGCATCGCGCGACAGCGTGTGATCCGGCAACACAAGATCCAGATCGACCGACAGCCGCGGCATGTCTCGCACGAAGAGGTTGATGGCGGTGCCGCCCTTGAGCGCAAAGGTTTCGTCGGCGAAGACGAACGGCGCAACCTGGGTCAGCAGGCGCGCTGTCTTGAGATAGAGGTCGTTCACGATTTGAGGATCAGCAGTCCGTCGTTGGTTCTGGAGACCCATGGCCGACTGCCGCCGGTGGGCAGGCTCGCCGGGTCCAGCTTCTTCGCCCATGGCAAGGACAATTCGCGGCCGAGGCGAAGGCATAGGCGAACCGTTTTCACGTTGGTGCAATCGCGCAGAAGTTCGCCGAGCACGGAGGATCGCAAGCTGTACGTGCCCTCTGCCAATTCGCGCGCCTCCGACAACGGCTGGCGCGTGCCGACCTCACTCAGCATCTCCAGAAATGCGCGCTCCGGGGCCGAGACATTCGGCCCGTTGGCACGGCCTTCGAACGGGCGTGCGTACTGCATGCCCGACGTGTCGCTGCGAAAGAGTTGCTTGCGGTGGTACTCCGCGGGAAAGACCTCGGTGAACCACTCCGGCAGCCTGGCCGATTTGAGGCCATAGAGGTGCAGCCTTGGCGCCTGCGAGACGTAGTGGCGTATGCCATGCCAGTCCAGCGCGGACTTGCCGCCCACGTGGAGCCCCGGTATCTGGCGTTGGAGCAGCAGCAAGCTGGGGTCTCGCTGCAAGGGAGCGTCAGGACGGCAATACACGCCGCGCGCCAGACGCCGGAGCCACCCCGCCCGCACGTAGTGAACGGCCAGGTCGGCGGAGATGCCCTCCAGCGCCAGGTCTTCGCTGGTGACAGGTGTTCCGCCCGGCACTTGAGCCATCAGCGAATTTATTTTTGATCGACTTGTCGTAGTCACACTACGATTATTCAGATAATTTCAAATCGCCGCAAGATTTTGATTTGATCGACTTGTCGTAGTCTCACTACGACAAGTCGAATAAAACGAAATCACACAACGCCCCCGCGCTACCCGGCATTGATGCCGCGCCATCTGTGCGCGCCTTACGTTGCTGCGAGTTTCAGCGGTTTTTCGCGCCGGTATGATCCAACGCCTCCCGTCATGCCGCTTCGCCCCCTCCCGCTTCAACGCCTCCTCCGTCTCCTGCTGCTGGCCGTGTTCTTCAACGCGGCCATCGGCATGCCTTTGCACGAGGCCGGCCATATGCGGGAGGCCGTCGAGAGCATGGCGCAGGCAGCCGGCCTCGACACCATCGCAGACGACGCAGCATCGGAAGCGGACGCCCCGGCGCATGGCGACCAGGAAAACCACAGGGTCTGCGAATGCTGCCTGGCCCATGTGCACTTTGCGGCGGCGCCCGCGCGGTTGCCAGCCGCGCTCGAGGTGGTGCAGACCACCGCACTGCCGCGCGCCCCGCCCGGCATGGCCTTCGAGCCCTTTGCGGGCCGCTGGCCCTTCGCTTCGCGCGCGCCTCCGAACGCATCGACCTGACATTCCGCCGCCCTTGACCTGAAGGGCAGCGGCTCGTTTGTTTTTTGCGCGGCGCCCGGCTCTTCGAATGCACGGCGGCGGCGTGCAGTCGATTGCCATTCATGACTTCCTTTGATCTCGCACGCGCGAACAGCCGCGTCTTTCTGTTTCGCCGTCTCCCGCTCGCGCTGGCGGCCTCGGCGCTTTTTTCCGGACAGGCCATGGCCCAGTCAGCAGATGCACCTCCTGCACCCGCTGCATTACCTGCACCTTCCGCAGCCGCACAAGGGCAACTCACCACCGTCGAAGTCGTCGGCCGCACCGAATCGGGCGCTTATCACGCGGACGAAGCGGCCGGCGCCAAGAGCGACCTGCCGCTGCGCGAGCTGCCGCAGTCCGTGCGCATCGTCACGCGGCAGGCCATCGACGACCTGGGCGCCACCAAGCTGGACGACGTGCTCGACTACGTGGGCGGCGTCTCGCGCCAGAACAACTTCGGCGGGCTCTGGGACAACATCGCCATCCGCGGGCTTCCGGGCAACGAGAACACCGGCATGGCGACGCTGTTCAACGGCTTCTCCTCGAACCGCGGCTTCAATGCGCCGCGCGATCTGGCCGGCGTGGAGCGCATCGAATTCCTCAAGGGCACGGCTGCCGCGCTCTACGGCAGCAGCGAACCCGGCGGCACGCTCAACATCGTGTCCAAGCGGCCCTTGTGGACATCGGCCAACGCCGTCGAGGTGTATGCCGGTAGCCAGGGCCTCAAGCGCGGTGCGCTCGACCTCACCGGGCCGATCGGCGGGAACTTCGCCTATCGCCTGAACGTGGCGGCCGAAGACCGCGACAGCTTTCGCGACCACGTGGGCGCCCGGCGCGAAGTGGTCGCGCCCGCCTTCACCTGGAAGCTGGGCCGCGACACGGTGCTGGAGTATTCGGGCGAGTACCTGCGCCATGCCACGCCGTTGGACCGGGGCGTGGTGGCAGTCAACAACCGGCTGGGCGCCGTGCCGCGCAGCCGGTTCTTCGGCGAGCCGGCGGACGGCGACGTGACGGTGAAGAACCAGACGCACCAGTTCATCCTGTCGCACGAATGGAATTCGACGTGGCGCAGCCGGGTGGGCCTGTCGTACCGTGAGACTTCGCTCGACGGTTTTTCCACCGAGCCGACGGCACTGCTGGCCAACGGCAACCTCACGCGGCAGCGGCGCTACCGCGACTACAGCTCCAAAGACATCGCACTGCAGGCCGAACTGCAGGGCAACGTGAAGACCGGCGGCATCGAACACGAACTGCTGTTCGGCGTGGAGAGCTTCCGCTTCGACATGGACACGCTGATGCTGCGCGCGAACCCCACCGCCGCACGGCCCTACGCCATCAACATATACAACCCGGTGTATGGCCAGCGCCAGCCGATACCCACCGCCAACACCGACACGCTGGAGCACCAGAAGAACACCGCGCTCTATGTGCAGGACGCGATCAGGCTGTCACCCGAATGGCGGCTGGTGGCGGGCGTGCGCGCGGACAACTACAGCCAGTCGCTCCTGAACCGCAGAAACGCCACCACCGCTCGCCAGGAGCCCTCGTCGACCTCGCCGCGCATCGGCTTGAGCTGGCTGCCGACGCCGCAATGGACCGTGTATGCCAACGCAGGCCGCTCGTTCAGGCCGAACACCGGCTCGGACGTTTCTGCCAACGGCTTCGCGCCCGAGACCGGCCGCTCGCTGGAGCTGGGCACCAAGTGGGAGAGCGCCGACCAGCGCATGGGCGCCACCGCCGCGCTGTTCGACATCCGCAAGCGCAACGTGCTCACCTCCGACCCCGCCAACGCGGGCTACTCGGTGGCGGCTGGAGAAATACGCAGCCGCGGCCTGGAGTTCGACTTCTCGGGCCAGATCTCGAAGCACTGGCGCCTCACCGCCAGCCTGGTGCTCAACGACGTGGAGATCACGCAGGACAACACCCTGGAGGCGGGCGGGCGCCTTCTCAACGTGCCGCGCGTCAACGGCAGCGTGCTCGCGGTGTACGAAGACGGCCTGGCCAACGGCCAGCGCTACGGCATCGGCGGCGGGGTCACGCACGTGGGCAGGCGGCTGGGCGAAGCGCGCACGCAGGCCGAGGCCAAGGCGGGCAAGCCCGCGTTCGACCTGCCGGCCTACACCACCGCCAAGCTGGTCGCGTACTGGCGAATCAACCCCACGCTGCGCCTGACGCTGGACGTCGACAACCTGTTCGACAAGACCTACTACGCGAGCTCGTACAGCCGCGTGTGGGTCACGCCCGGCACACCGCGCACCGTCACCCTCGGCCTGCAGGCCAAGTTCTGAGATGAAACTTACCCCCAGTCTTCGCGCACTTCGTGTCGCTTCGCCAACCCCCTTTCAGGGGGCGACACCAGCGGCCCGGCAAAGCCGGTTCCGCGGTGTCTCCCGACTGGATCGCGGCAGTTTCATGCATCGCGAGTCACGCGATAGCGTGGTGGAAAACTGAGATGACAATGCCGCCCGACTTCACGCGCCGCCGCGCGCTCCAGTTCCTTGCCGTCGGCCCCGCCGCCGCCGCAACGACTCCCCTACTGGCGCAGCCGTCCGCGACGCGCGCGCCGCTGCAGATCGTCGGACCCTGGGAGATTGCGGGCTTGTCCCCCGCCAGCAGCGGCCACGTGTTCACGCGCATGCAGATCACCGAAACGCTGATGAACGCGAGCGACGACGGCTTGCCGCTGCCGGGCCTGGCCGAGCGCTGGCGCGTGTCGGGCGACGGCCTGGCGTGGCACTTCACGCTGCGCGCGGCCGCGCGTTTTCATGACGGTGCGGCCGTCACGGCCGCCGCCGTCGTGCGCTGCCTGCAGGCCGCGCGCGTGGCGCCTGCGCTGCTGAGCCAGGCGCCGATCCGCTCGGTGGAAACGGAGGGTGTGGGCATGGTCGTGATCCGGCTGACGCAGCCCTACGGCGCACTGCCGGCACTGCTCGCGCACAGCAGCACGATGCTGCTCGCGCCCGCGAGCTACGCGGCCGACGGCGCCGTGCGAAGCATCGTCGGCAGCGGACCCTATCGCGTGGTGTCGATGGCACCACCGCAGCATGTGGAGGCCGCGGTCTTCGACGGCTACGACGGCCCCCGTCCCGCCATCGAGCGCGTGCGGTATCTGGCGGCCGGCCGCTCCGAAACCCGCGCGCTCATGGCCGAAGGCGGGCAGGCTGACCTGGCCTACGGCCTCGATCCGGCGAGCCTGGTGCGGCTGCGCAAGCGCGGCCAGGTGCGCGTGGACACCGTCACGCTGCCGCGCACCGTGATCCTCAAGGTCAACGCCGGGTTGCCCGCCTTGAACGATGTGCGAGTGCGGCAGGCGCTGAGCCTCGCGATCGACCGGGCCGGCATCGCCAAGGCGCTGCTGCGCGACCCCGAACTTGCGGCCACGCAGCTCTTTCCGCCCACGATGGCGGCTTGGCACAACAACGCACTGCCGGCGTTGAAGCAAGACCCCGACGCCGCTGCGAGGCTGCTGGCCGAAGCCGGCTGGCGACGTGCGCCCGACGGTCTGCGCGACGCATCCGGCCAGCCGCTTCGCCTGTCGCTGCGCACCTTTCCCGACCGGCCCGAGCTGCCGCTCATCGCCTCGGCGCTGCAGGAGCAATGGCGGCAGGCGGGCATCGCGGTGCAGGTGAGCATCGGCAACTCGGGCGACATTCCGCTGGGCCACCGTGACGGCAGCCTGCAGCTCGGCTTGGCCGCGCGCAACTACGCCACCGTGCCCGACCCCACCGGCACGCTGATGCAGGACTTCGGCACCTCGGGCGGCGACTGGGGCGCCATGGGCTGGCGCAGCGATGCGGTCGCTCGCGCACTGGCCGAACTGTCGCGCGGCACTTCGTCGGCAGAACGCGCGGCTGCGTTGCGAACGCAGGTCACGGCGGTGCTCCATGCCGAGCTGCCGGTCATTCCCATCACCTGGTATCGCCAGCAGGTGGCCGTGGGCCGGCGCCTGGAGGGCGTGAGCCTCGACCCGCTGGAAAGGTCCTACCGGCTCACCGCCATGAGGTGGCGCGCATGAACAAGACCATCGAACCCATCAAGACCATGACCCCTGACATCACCCGCACACACACCGCGTGGACCGCGATGCTGCTGCGCCGCGCCATCCAGATCTTCGCGCTCGGCCTCCTGGTGGGCACCGTGTGCTTCTTCATGGCCCGCTCGCTCCCGGGCGACATGGCCACCCGCATCGCCGCGGGGCGCTACGGCTACGACCTCGTGAGCAACGCGGCGGCCGATGCCGTGCGCCTCGAACTCGGGCTCGATCGGCCCCTGTGGCTCGCGCTGCTGCACTGGTGGGGAGACATCGCGCGGCTCGATCTCGGCACCTCGCTGGTCAGCGGCCATGCCGTGTGGCGCGAAGTGGCGCATCAGCTCGCAGCGACCATCGAACTCGCGGTGGCTTCGGTGTTCGTCGCGGCCGTCGTCGGCTTGCCGCTCGGCATCTGGTCGGGCCTGCATGCAGGCGGATGGGTCGACCGCTTCACGCTGGCGCTGGCCGTGGTGCTGCGCGCGCTGCCGCCCTTTCTGCTCGCCGTGCTGCTGATGGTGGTGGTGGCGGTGCAGCTCGGCGCCGTGCCGGTCGCGGGCGACGACCACGGCGGCAGCCTGCTGCTGCCCGCGTTGACGCTCGGCCTCGGGCTGGCCGCGGGGCTGGCGCGCGTGGCTCGCTCCGCCATGGGCGAGGCGGCCGCTTCGGCGTCTTTCGAATTCGCCCGCACCAAGGGCCTGTCGGACAGGCAGGCGCTCGTGCGCCACGGCCTGCGCCAGGCGGCCACGCCGGTGGTCGCCTACCTCGGCGTGCATGCGGTGTTCCTGGTCGAAGGCGCGGTCGTCGTCGAGGCCCTCTTCGCCTGGCCCGGCATCGGCCATGCACTGGTGCATGCGGTGTTCGGGCGCGACGTGCCGATGATCCAGGGCGCAGCCCTGTGCATGGGCCTGCTGTTCGTGGTGTTCAACCTGCTGGTGGATGCGGCCTGCCTCGCGCTCGATCCGCGCCGGCGGATGGGAGCGGTGGCATGAACGGCAGCGTCATCGATATGCCCGCACTCGACCTCGCCGGCCATGGCGCGCGCCGCACGGCCATCCGCCGCCGCGCGGGTCTCGTAATCCTCGCGCTGGTCTCGGCGTTCTCCTTGTTCGGACCGTCTCTGATCGGCATCGACCCCGCCCGCCAGACGCTCGCCAACACCCTGCTGCCACCCGGCGCCGCCCACTGGCTGGGCACCGACGTGCTCGGCCGCAGCGTGCTCGCGCGCCTCGCGCACGCGGCCCGGCTCTCGCTGGGCCTGGCCTTGCTCGCGGCCTTGACCGCGGCCGTCCCCGGCGTGCTGCTCGGCGTGGCCGCGAGCTGGCGTGGCGGGCGCATCGAACGCGCGCTGGTCATGCTGGCCGATGCCGTGCTCTCGGTGCCGGGCCTGCTGCTGGTGCTGCTGTTCGCCGCGCTGGCGCCGGGGCAACACTGGGCGCTGTACATCGGCCTGTCGCTGTCGCTGTGGGTCGAGTACTTCCGCGTGTGCCGCGCCGCCAGCCGGCAGGTGCTCGCGAGCGATGCGGTGCAGGCCTCGCGCCTGCTCGGCTTCGGTACGGGCTACGTGCTGCGCAGGCACTTGCTGCCGGCCCTCGCGCCCGTGCTGGGAACCTTGCTCGCCTTCAGTGCCGCGCAAGCGGTGCTGGCACTGGCCGCGCTCGGCTTCATCGGCGTGGGGCTGCAGCCGCCCACGCCCGAACTGGGATTGATGATGACGGAGTTTCTTCCCCACTACGAAGAGGCGCCCTGGCTCATTGCCGCGCCCGTCGCGCTGCTGATGGCGGTGGTGCTCGGCATGATGCTCGTGGCCGGCGATGGAGAAACGACATGACCGCTTCCGTTCTGCTAGCAGCCGACAACCTCGGCGTTCACGTCGGCACCCGGGCCTTGCTGCGCGACGTGTCCTTCAGCCTGCGCGCCGGCGAAGTGCTGACCCTGCTCGGAGAAAGCGGCGCCGGCAAATCGCTGCTCGCGCAAGCCGTGATGGGCAACCTGCCCGCCGCGTTGCGCGCCAGCGGCAGCGTCACGCTCGACGGTGCGACGAGCCGCGCCGACGACGCCCGCGCGCGACGGCCGCGCTGGGGGCGCACGGTCACGCTGCTGCCCCAGGAGCCGAGCCTCGCGCTCGACCCGCTGATGCGCATCGCGCCGCAGCTCTCAGAAACGCACGAACTGGTGCGCGGTGCCGCGTTCGACCAGGCAGAAGCCGCTGCATTGCACGACCTCGAAGCCGAAGGCCTCGCGGCATCCGCGCGGCAGTACCCGTGGCAGCTTTCCGGCGGCATGGCGCAGCGCGCCGCCGCCGCCGTGGCCTGCGCGGGCGGCGCGCGCATCCTGCTGGCGGACGAACCCACCAAGGGCCTCGATGCGCACTGGCGCGACCACACCGTGGCGATGCTGCAAGGCGTGCAGCGCCGCGGCGGCTGCGTCGTCGTCATCACGCACGACCTGCGCGTGGCCGAGGCGCTGGGCGGACAACTCATCGTGCTGTGCGCCGGCCAGGTCGTTGAGCGCGGCGATGCCCGCACCGTGCTGGCCGACCCGCAGCATGCGTTCACGCGGCGGCTCGTCGCGGCCGACCCCGCGCGCTGGCCCCGACGTGCAGCAGCCCCGGCTTCGGCGGGCGCGCCGGTGCTCAGCGCGCAGGGTTTGTCCAAGCGCTTCGGCGGCAAGCCGCTGTTCGACGGAGTCGATCTGCAGATTCGCGCAGGCGACCGCTTCGTGGTGCAGGGCCCGAGCGGCACCGGCAAGAGCACGCTCGGCAATGTGCTGCTCGGCCTCATGCCGGCCGACCGCGGTGTGGTGCGGCGCGCGGAAGGCCTGCACGCCACCGCCTTCCAGAAGCTCTACCAGGACCCCGTCGCTTCTTTCGCGCCGCACGTCACCCTGGGGCAGTCGCTGCGCGACGTCGCGGCAAGGCATCGCTGCGCATGGCCCGCCGTGCTGCAACACCTCAGCCGCATGGGCGTGCCGCACGACCTGCTCGCACGCCGACCCTCGCAGGTGTCCGGCGGCGAACTGCAGCGTGTCGCGCTCGCGCGGGTGCTCACGGTGCAGCCCGCGCTGGTGTTCGCCGACGAGCCGACATCGAGGCTCGACCCGGTCTCCCAGCAGGAAGCCATGGCCGTTTTGCTCGATGCGCTCGACGAACGCGGCGCGGCGCTGATGCTGGTGACGCACGACGACGACATTGCGGATGCGGTCGCGACGCAGCGCTGGAGGCTTGCCGCGGGTTGAGTTCGCGGCGTGCTGGGCAAGCGTGTGGGTTGCCGGCACCGTGGCCACGCTGCTGCTGCTGGCCGCGCATGGGGTCTCGCGCTTGCTGGGCGGCAATGGTCGCCCAGCGCATGCGGTGCCCACGTGGATCATTCCGAGCGTCGCCGGGCTGGACATTCCGGTCACCGGCAGCCACATGCCCATGGTCTGGGCCGGCGAGGTGCTGCTGCTGTCGGCGGCCGTGGGTTCGGTGCTGGCGCTCGTGCTGTTCACGATGATCGTCACGCGATTGATCCAGCACGAACCGCTTGCCCCCGCGATGAGCCCTCGCTGCTGATCCTTGTCGCGCCGTTTGAGGTGGGTTTCGCGGCGTACGTGAACCTCACGGGGCGGGTGGATCTGTCTGCGGGGCCGCTGTTTTACTTCGGGGTGTTTTTACTTGTGGTGCTGGGGCCGAAGGTGTTCAAGCGGAGCGTGCCGGTCGACGGTTCGGACGGTGCAGGTGTTTTTGATGGGCGATTACTGGGCAATTAGTCTTAAAACAGACCTCCCTCGCTGCACCAAGGCGACCGATCGCATACCTGAAACAGCGCCGAGGTCTATTTAGTCCACAATCAAGTGCTTGAATTCATGGATAGACCTGCGTCAAGTTGTTGTACTTGAGTTTGAGATTTGAAAACTCCTCCGTAGATGCGACCGTAATGTCTGGCTGACCAAATTGCTTTTGCACTTCTGAAAACAATAGGGATTCAAAATTTTTTACGGCTGCGATATTTGCCACTCCCTCATAAACGATAAGCAAATCAACATCCCTATATACTCTTCTTCGAAGAAAAGAGCCGAAGGCGTAAACACAGATTCTCGCCGGCGGTTGGATATTTTTTAAAATCCTTTTCAATCCAACACTTCTAGCCTCGGAATCGGCTCGGAGAAGAAAATTTAAATAATTCTCTCCATTATGACGGATTGCGCCCATAAACTCCCCAAGCATAAACAATCCAATACCTTTTTCTATGCAGCAAGTTTTCGCAGATTCGGAATATTGACCAGCCGGACTAGAACAAATAATAGCATTAATCGCCGGATCAACCTCCAGCACCCTATCCAATGTATAGTCAGTAAAGTAGTAGGTATTGGTGACAAATACTTTTAAAGCATTTCCATCCTTCAAGTCAACAAGCATCGTCCCTCGATTCAATTCTTGCAGCCTCGCAATGCGATCGTGATTTGAGAGGAAACGCTCGATAAAAGTATTTACTTGATTGAAACGATACTCCAACTCCTCCCGCGCAACAATCTGCGGTGGCTCAGAAGGAATATTCAGTTTTGTCTTCACCAAATAGTCAAAACTTCTCGGAAAAAGCTTATAGTCGTTGATCTTATTATTTGACAGGCAATTATCTTGAAATGCATCCACATGCATTTTATACAAGAGCATTTGAGAGTAAATATCCCAAGGATAGGGAAAGTTTCTCTTGTTTTTTTCAATGATCTGAATGATCCGTTGATTATTAGGAAGAATAGTATTAAGGCATCGGCTTCGCCAAACTCGGAGACCATCGCCTCCCATTCCACTCAATACATTTTCAGAATAAGGGCCATACTCTCGGAAAATGGCCGCGTTTTCATCCAGCAAATCATTAATGTCTTTAAGTAACGTGTTTTCGTCTCGAATACTTGGTATCTCGAATAGTCCGGCTATTTTATTGGCATGAGAAAATTTCCAAGAAATTATTTCCTCAACACTGAATTTCTGCTCAAGCTCGTCGATAACCTTGTGACATCCAAGGCATAGCATCACCAAATTTTCGACCCCATCCTTATTGATGTGCTCCGCGAGCTCATGATCGCTTCGTGGCCCTGAGGAGCCGTGCCCAATAATGTGAGCGACATTAGCTAAACTAACCATGTCCTCATCAATTAAGCGAAATAAATACTCATTGCATTCTGGGTTTTGACAAAACCCTCCGCATTGAGCCCATAGCAGACGAGCGGTGTTTAAGGGGATTGATTTTCTAATCATCTTGCTAATTTACTTGAATTCTTCCATGTCGATAGGCAGACTGCCTCATTGGATGCTGCGCGTCAAGTAGCATTGATGGCTTCTCAGCAACACCGAAGTACTTGTTCGAAGATTCCGTTTAAGTCGCTTCTCTGATAAACGTACCCAAGCGTGTGCATTCGGGTTAGCCTTGGGATGCCAGCAAAAAGCACCTCAGAGCTTCGAGCCAACACTGAGCGAAATAGCCCTTGGGCGCAAAGTAAATCAAAAAATAACCTATAGAGTTAACAATGGTAATTAGAGACTACGCCGAGTGTCTTTCATGTGGGACGCAATTTATATTGCGCGTTGGAATAGGCATCGAATCCGTATGCACCCATACCTTCGATTGCCCCTCTTGTCATTCTCCCATATCAATACAAGCCAAAACTGGCGAGCCGCCTCAAGCTTGGATCGAGTTAATCGAGAATGCCAAAAAAACTAAAGAAGACCCACAAATCGATATATATATAAATTTACATCCCTCAATAGCTTCAAGGCCCGACGAGTATCACTCTCGAATGGCATTTGTGTCCATGACATACGTGAAATTAGTTTGGCCCCATCTTCGCGCGCCCGCAAGTCAACGCTCGCAAGACGCAGCAACTGAGTTTGAGGTTCCATACACCCGAGAACTCTGGCCACTCATTAATAGCATCCTCACGCTCGCAGCCAAGGGAGATCCTGCTGGGATTCTCGACCCACAGATCGGTCGTTACGTCAAGCGTCGCCAAGAATTCTCGCCGAATTTTGGTTGCAAAACGGCTTTCAAAGCCGTCGCTTCATTTTTTGACGACATATTCCATCCCGCTATTGGAAGATTGCGCCATCCGCTAAGATATTTTGCGCAAGCACAAATCCAAATATACAGCGCAGAGATGAAACGGTTTGGAGATTTTTATCGCAATGAGATAGAACAGCCTAATATTGAAAGATATTTGGCAACTCTTAACGACTACTTTAAGCATTTCGATCAATTCCGGCAAATGCTTGTGCATGCTAGAGTTGGCGATAATGAAGTTGATGATTTCGTGGTTGGCTCAAAAAGCTTCAACGAAATAAAACTATACTACGGGCAAGCCTATGAAACGTTGACATCGAGCTATTTGACCTTGGCTTGCATAAACAATGTGGCGCAAGGCCGACCCTACGATGAATTTCAGTCCATGACGCTTTCTAAATACACAAAAGATCTAGAAAAATCAAAAAGATCGAATCCTTTTAAAGAAACCCCTGAACTTGCGGCTTTTATTCGCTTTGAAGACAGCTCATTGCGAAATGGATCGCATCATGCATCGATTTGGCGAGATGGGGAAATCGTCAAATATAAAAGTGGGGGCACAGGCGCCGAGCGCGATATTAGCTATAGTCGCTATTTGCACCAGTGCAACGAAATCACCATCGCACTAGCGGCTTTGCTGTTGGTTGAGCTTCAAATGTTTAGCCGCTTGCGGCCAAGCTAGCTTTCGAAGGATTTTGAATAGATCGATCTCTACAATAGGTAACGGACAGCGTTGGCTAGTGAAGGAATACGAGTCGCCATTCACCAAAAGATAGAAATGACGACTCATTTGCGCTACTTACCCCTTCACACTCGCCTGCAACAACTCATCCGCAGCCCGCGCCAGATCCGCAGCGATCCACATCATGTTCCCGCGGTGCATCTCCCCTGCTTCTTCGAACCACCCGTTGCCGTCTCCATAGGCGCACCACAGCAGCGAGTGCAGCTGCGTGAGTTTTTCTTCGAGGAGGTCCCTTGCGTCGTTGCCCGTCGGGGGTGAGGGCGGCGCGCCGCTGGGGGTGGTAGTGCTGCTGCGAGCACCGCTGCGGCGGGAGGGAGATTTGGGCGTAGAACGCCCGGCGATAATTTGCTTAGCCATGCTGGTGTGCGCTTTCTAAAAGTGGTTGCACGTCATGTGGTCAGACGGTCAGGGTGTTCACGCAACCTGGCCGTCGCCTTTTGCGCCTCACATTCGCATCGATGGCACTTGGCGGGCCATCGACACCCGCAGTGAGGCAGGCGGTTGATTCATTCACTCATCCGTTCATTTCTCTTCCGGATTGTTCGTCGCTCCTTTCTTTCTTGCTTGCTTGCTTTCACACTGCGCTGTTCGTCGGTCACTCAGTGCAGCGTCTGGTCGCTGGGGCATTCACTGTAGAGAAGCAAAGCCGCGCGGGAGAAAAGAATTCGTCGAGGAATTCTCGAATTCGCGAGGCATCTTTCGGGCAATGGCCGAGAGACTGCCGGGGGACACAAAGCACTGACAGTCGCAGACGTTTCGCGCGCCGGCGCGGCGCTAATTCGGCTGCTGTCGGCGAAGGAAAAAAGCAAACAAATCAGGTGCTGTTGCTGCGATGTCCGCAGCAGCGCCAGACGTTGGCCGATTGCCGCAGGCACGCCGCACAGCAGCTTGATGACGCCAATCACATCGAGCTCCCGAAGTGCGCCGCCTCGTCGACGGCCTCGAAGCTCGCGATGAGCAGCAGGTTGTTCGCGAACACGCGCGTATCGCACCGAACATTAGATACATCGGAAAGACCGGCCAGCTCTCGCGCTCGGCGCTCCGAACCCCGTCTTGACTTCGTTTTAGATATATATCTAAAATTGTTTCGATACATCCTTCAAGGACTTCGACATGAGACACCCCCACTTCGGCCATCACCACCACAACCACCACTGCCACGCCCCCCGCGGCGAGCACGGAGACGGCTTCTCCGGCGGCCGCGGCCGGCACGGTCATGGCGAGGGCGACCTCGGCGACGACCAGCGCATGCCCGGAGGCCGCGGCGGTCGCGGCGGCGGGCGCGTGTTCGGCCACGGCGGCCTGCGCTTCGTGCTGCTGCAGCTCATCGCCGACAAGCCTTCGCACGGCTACGAGCTCATCAAGGCCATCGAAGACCGCCTGGGCGGCAGCTATGCGCCGAGCCCCGGCGTGGTCTACCCGACCCTCACGCTGCTCGAAGAGATGGGTCATCTGAGCGTGGAAACGGCCGACACCGGCGGCCGCAAGCGCTACAGCATCACCCCGGGCGGCCAGGAATTCCTGGCTGCCAACCGCGAAACGGCCGACGCCATGATGGCCCGCATGACGGGCGGCGTGGACGGCGCGGGCCCGCGCGGCGGACGTCCGCCGCAGGTCACGCGCGCCATCGAAAACCTGAAGCTCGCCATGCGCATGCGCCTGTCGGGCACGCCCCTCACAGAACAACAAGCCCACGATTTCGCCGCGGTGCTCGACAGCGCCGCACAACAGCTAGAGCGCATCTGAACTTCTTCTTTTGACATGACCGACTTCACAACCACCACCACTGCTTCTTCCTCCAACACACCCGACCGCACGCCGCGCCGCGTGCGCCACGACCTTCGCTTTCGCCAGCTCACGGTGAAGACGG
The DNA here is from genome assembly GCF_000184745.1 of Variovorax paradoxus EPS. Lineage (NCBI taxonomy): Bacteria > Pseudomonadati > Pseudomonadota > Betaproteobacteria > Burkholderiales > Comamonadaceae > Variovorax > Variovorax paradoxus. The sequence goes on from NC_014931.1 coordinate 4,458,492, forward strand.
TGCAGCGCGTGACGCCGCACCTCATCCGCATCGTGCTGACGGGCGACGACCTCGCGGGCTTCACGAGCCTGGGGTTCGACGACCACGCGAAGATCTTTTTCCCCGACGCGACCACGGGCAAGCTCACGCTGCCGACGGCCGGGCCCGACGGTCCGATCTGGCCCGCGAGCGGCCGCCCGACGATGCGCGACTACACGCCGCGCCGCCACGACGCGAAGGCGAACACGCTGGAGATCGACTTCGCGCTGCACGACGCCGGCCCCGCCACGCAATGGGCCGAGAACGCCAAGCCCGGCGACACGCTGGGCGTGGGCGGGCCGCGCGGCTCGTTCATCGTGCCGACCGAGTTCGACTGGCACCTGCTCATCGGCGACGACACCGCCCTGCCCGCCATCTCGCGGCGCCTGGCCGAACTGCCGGCCGGTGCGCGGGTGGTGGTGCTGGCGGAAGTCGACAGCGAAGCGGACGAGATTCCGTTCGAGACCGAGGCTGAACTTACGCTGCAGTGGGTGCATCGCCGTGGTGCCGAAGCGGGCGTGAGCACGGTGCTGGTCGATGCGCTGAAGGCGGCGAAGCTGCCGGCCGGCGACTTTCATGCGTGGGTCGGGTGCGAGTCGGGCATTGCGAAGGCACTGCGCGCGCATCTGGTGAGCGAGCGCGGCGCGAATCCGAAGTGGACCCGGGCGTCGGGCTACTGGCGGCGCGGCGCTGCGGCCACGCACGATTCGCACGACGAGTGATCGGGTCTTGCTCCTTCCCCTCCCGGGGGAAGGTTGGGATGGGGGCACGCGGCGCTTGTCAGGCGCAGTGCTTCATCGAACGCCGCGAGCCCCCACCCCTGCCCTCCCCCGGAAGGGGAGGGAGCAAGACAAAACTCAGAGCCAGCCGGCGCGCCTGAAGCGGTAGTACAGATACCCGCAGGTGCTGACGATGAGTCCCAGCGCCACCGCATAGCCGTACTTGAATTTCAGCTCGGGCATGTTCTCGAAGTTCATGCCCCAGATGCCGGCGAACGCGGTGCACACCGCGAAGATGCTGGCCCAGGCGGCAAGCCGCTTGGTCACCTCGCTGTCTTCGATGGTCACCATCGACAGGTTCACCGCAATGGCGGTGCCGATGGTGTCGCGCATCGCGTCGATCGAACCGTTGATGCGGCCCAGGTGATCGCCCACGTCCCGAAAGTACTCCTGCGTGCCCATGCAGACCTGCGGCACGCGCCCGCCGTACAGCTTGCCCGCCGCCTCCACGAGCGGCGCCACCGCGCGCTTCAAGGTCATGCTGCGGCGCTTCAGGTCGTAGAGCTGCTTGATCTTGTCGCGCGCCGCGCCGCTGTGCCCGAAGATCTGCTGCTCGATGGTTTCGAGCTCGACCTCGAGCGCATCGATGACGGGAAAGTAGCGGTCGACCACCGCGTCCATCAGCGCATAGAGCACGAAGCCAGCGCCGTTGCGCAGCAGGTCGGGCTCGCGCTCGCAGCGCTCGCGCACGCCCAGAAACCCCTGCTGGCTGCGGTTGCGCACCGAGAGCACGTAGTTGCGGCCGACGAACACGTCGACCTCGCCCACGTTCACGCAGTGCTCGCCCTCGGCCGAGGGCTCCACCAGGTGCATGACGACGAAGAGCGAGTCGCCGTACTCCTCGACCTTGGGGCGCTGATGGCCGTGGTGAGCGTCTTCGACGGCGAGCGGGTGCAGGTTGAATTCCGCCTGCATCTCGGCGAGCTCCTCGGGCGAGGGATCGCTCAGCGCCACCCACACGAAGCAGCCGGGACGGGTGATGTAGTCGCTGATGTCCTCGACGGGAATGTCGGCGAGCTTGGCGCCGTTTTCGTAGGCCACGCAGTTGATCAGCATCGGTGCTCGTCCAGGGTCAATCGTGAAGCTTGAGGCGCGGCGGTCAGGCGGCCGCGTCGGGATTCGAAGCCGCTGCCAGGTCGCGGGTAGCGGCCAGCGAGGCCTCGATGGCCTGGGTCTCGGCCTTGAGCAAGGCGAGGCCCTTTTCGGCGAATGCGGCGTGGCTTGCGGTGTCGGCCCAGAGGCTCGTCGCGGCTTCGGCGCATGTGAGCGACGTGAATCGGATGCGGCCCTTCGCCAGGTCGATGAAGCGCTTCTCGCGCAGCGGGTCCGCACGGTCCCAGGCACCGCCGATGAGCACGCGCTTGCCGCGCTTGATGCGGGGTTCGCGCTCGGCGAAGAAAGGCAGCTTGGCGGAGACCCAGCCGAGCATGCCGCTGTTCAATGCGGTGTCGAAGTCGGAGGGTGCGGTGTGCGCCTTTGCGTAGTCACGCAGGGTGCCGAGTTGATAGAGCACCGGGTCCTTGGGGCCGGACGGTCCGCCTTCCACGGGCCTGATGGTGGACGGGCCAGCGCTTCCGCCCTTCTCGGGCCGCTTCGACTTGCGCAGGTCGGCAAGCTGGGCCGGCGGCATGCAGAGATAGAGCGCCGCGAGCTCCGCGGGCAAGGTGGCGGTGTCCGGCAGCGCGTTCGCTTCAGGGCCTTTGAGTTCTTCCGGGAGGGCCATGGGCGCCTTGTTGTTCTTCACGCGGGGTTTGCGCGGGGGGATTTTAGGACGGTGATGAAAAGTGCCGCCCGCCCCGTCCCCGATAATCGCCCCAGTGAAAACGACGACTGCTCAACCCATTTCCCCCACCAGCGACCTCTCCGGGCACACGCCCATGATGGCGCAGTACCTGGGCCTCAAGGCGGACCATCCGGACACCCTGCTCTTCTACCGGATGGGCGATTTCTACGAACTGTTCTGGGCCGATGCCGAAAAGGCCGCGCGCTTGCTCGACATCACCCTCACCCAGCGCGGCCAGTCGGCCGGCCAGCCCGTGGTGATGTGCGGCGTGCCTTTCCATGCGGTCGATACGTACCTCGCGCGGCTCATCAAGCTGGGCGAATCGGTGGCCATCTGCGAGCAGGTGGGCGAGGTCGGCGCGAGCAAGGGGCCGGTGGAGCGCAAGGTGATGCGCGTGGTCACGCCCGGCACGCTGACCGATTCGGAACTGCTCAGCGACAAGAGCGAATCGCTGTTGCTCGCGGTGCATGCGGGCACGCGCAATTTCTGCGGGCTCGCGTGGCTCAGCGTGACGGGTGCCGAACTGCGGCTGGCCGAGTGCCCGGCCGATGCGCTCGAAGCGTGGATCGCGCGCATCGCGCCGAGCGAACTGCTCTACAGCGCCGAGGTGACGCCGGCTTTCGAGCAACGCCTGAAAGCCGCTCGCACCGCAACGCCGTTCACCCTCTCGATTCGCCCCGCGTGGCAGTTCGACGGAGGCCTGGGCGAGCGCAAGCTCAGCGAGCAGATGGGCAGCAACAGCCTGGCCGCGTGGAACGCCGAATCGCTCACCAATGCGCATGCCGCGGCGGCCGCGCTGCTGGGCTATGCCGAACACACGCAGGGCCGCGCGCTTTCGCACGTGCAGCGGCTGTCTGTCGAGCGCGACGGCGACCTGATCGAGCTGCCGCCCACCACGCGGCGCAACCTCGAACTGGTGCAGACGCTGCGCGGCGAAGACTCGCCCACGATGTTCTCGCTGCTCGACACCTGCATGACGGGCATGGGCAGCCGGCTCGTGAAGCGCTGGCTGCTGTCGCCACGTCGTGACCGCAGTGAAGCGCAGGCGCGGCTCGAGGCGATCGCCGCGCTGCAGTCCACCGTGCTCGGCGGTACTGCCGCGCCATGGCGCACGCTGCGGGAGCAACTGAAGAACACGAGCGACGTCGAGCGCATTGCGGCGCGCATCGCGCTGCGCCAGGTGCGTCCGCGCGAGTTGCTGGCGCTGCGCCTGGCGCTCGACAAGGCCGAGCAACTGGCACCGCTGCTGCCTGCTTCCGCTCCGTTGCTGACACGCATCGCCGAGCGGCTCGCGCCGCCGCCGGGCTGCGCCGATCTGCTGGTGAGCGCGATCAAGCCCGACCCGTCGGCGCTGGTGCGCGACGGCGGCGTGATCGCGACCGGCCACGACGCCGAGCTCGACGAGCTGCGCGCCATCAGCGACAACTGCGACGACTTTCTGCTGAAGCTCGAAATCAGCGAACGCGAGCGCACCGGCATCAGCAACCTGCGGGTGCAGTTCAACCGGGTGCACGGCTTCTACATCGAGGTGACGCAAAGCGCGCTCTCGAAGGTGCCCGACAACTACCGCCGCCGCCAGACGCTGAAGAACGCCGAGCGCTTCATCACGCCCGAGCTGAAGGCTTTCGAAGACAAGGCGCTGAGCGCGCAAGACCGCGCGCTGGCCCGCGAGAAGTGGCTCTACGAGCAGCTGCTCGATGCACTGCAGCCCTCGGTGCATGCGCTCACGCAACTGGCCGGCGGCATCGCGACGCTCGATGCGCTGTGCGCGCTGGCCGAGCGCTCGCACACGCTGCACTGGCGCGCACCGACCTTCGTGTCGCACCCGTGCATCGAGATCCAGCAGGGGCGGCATCCGGTGGTGGAAGCGCGCCTCGCCGAAAAGTCGTCGGGCGGCTTCATCGCCAACGACACGCAGCTCGGACCGCAGCAGCGCATGCAGGTCATCACCGGCCCGAACATGGGCGGTAAGTCGACGTACATGCGGCAGGTGGCGATCATCGTGCTGCTCGCCTCCATCGGCTCGCACGTGCCGGCGGCGGCCTGCCGGCTCGGGCCGATCGATGCGATCCACACGCGCATCGGCGCGGCGGACGACCTGGCGAATGCGCAGTCGACCTTCATGCTGGAGATGACCGAGGCCGCGCAGATCCTGCACAGTGCCACCGCGCAATCGCTGGTGCTGATGGACGAAATCGGCCGCGGCACCAGCACCTTCGACGGGCTGGCGCTGGCCGCGGGCATCGCGGCGCAGCTGCACGACCGCAGCAAGGCCTTCACGCTGTTCGCGACCCACTACTTCGAGCTGACCGAGTTTCCGGCCACGCACCACGGCGCGGTGAACATGCATGTGAGCGCGACCGAGGCAGGCCGCGACATCGTGTTCCTGCACGAAATGCAGCCCGGCCCGGCCAGCAAGAGCTACGGTATTCAAGTCGCGCGGCTTGCCGGCATGCCGGCGGCCGTGGTCAACCATGCGCGGCAGGCGCTCGAAGCACTCGAATCGCAGCATGCGCAGACGCGTGCACAGGTCGACCTGTTCGCGCCCCCTCCGGTGGCCGAGACGCCGCTGGCCAGCGCCGTAGAATCCGCGCTGGCCGCGCTAGACCCCGACACCATGAGCCCGCGCGAGGCCCTCGACGCGCTCTATGCCCTCCAAAAACTGAACACGCGTGAACGCAGTGCCGCCTGAGCGGGCCTGATTCATGCGAGACGAACTCATGACTTATTGCGTAGGCATCAAACTCAACGCCGGCCTGGTGTTTCTCTCCGACTCGCGCACGAATGCGGGCGTGGACCACATCAGCACCTTCCGCAAGATGATCGTCTACGAGCAGCCGGGCGACCGGGTGATGGTGCTGCTGTCCTCGGGCAACCTGAGCATCTCGCAGTCGGTGCGCGAAATCCTGCAGATCGAGGAATTGCGCGAAACCCGCGAAGACGGCTCGCAAGGCGACCCGATCACCATCTGGAACGCCAAGAGCATGTTCGACGCCGCCCGCGTGCTGGGCTCGGCGGTGCGCCATGTGTACGACCGCGATGCCGAGGCGCTGAAGCACGCGGGACTCGACTTCAACGTGTCCTTCATCTTCGGCGGGCAGGTCAAGGGCGAAGGCATGCGGCTGTTCCTGGTCTACGCCGCGGGCAACTTCATCGAGGCGACGACCGAGACGCCTTATTTCCAGGTGGGCGAATCGAAGTACGGCAAGCCGGTGCTCGACCGCGTGCTCACGCCCGAAACGCCGCTGGACGAAGCCGCCAAGTGCGCGCTGGTGTCGATGGACTCGACGATGAAGTCGAACCTGTCGGTGGGCCTGCCGCTCGACCTGGTGGTGTACGAAGCCAACAAGTTCGAGACCGACCGGGTGATCTGCATCGACGCCGACAACCCCTACTACCGGATGATGCACAACAGCTGGGGCCAGAAGCTGCGCGAGGTGTTCGACAGCATCGAAGACCCGGTGTGGGACGACAGCCATACCGAGCACCCGCTGAAGATGCCGGCCACGCGGCACGGCGCGCTGCGCAAGATCTCCACCCCCGACGAAAAGCTCATCTGAGCCCGGCATCGGCCATGGCCATGCCGCCCGTCGTCTTCTCGCACGGCAACAGCTTTCCGGCGAGCACCTACCGCGTCGTTCTCGACAGCCTGCGCAATCGCGGCTTCGAGGTCGATGCCATCGAGAAATTCGGGCACGACCCGAAGTACCCCGTCACCGACAACTGGCCGCACCTGGTGCAGCAGCTGGCCGATTTCGCCAAGGTGCGCGCAGATCGCGCGGGCGGGCCGGTGTTCCTGGTCGGCCATTCGCTCGGCGGATTCTTGAGCCTGATGTGCGCGGCGCTGCACCCGGCGCTCGCGCGCGGCGTGGTGCTGATCGATTCGCCGATCCTCGGCGGCTGGCGCGCCAACACGCTCAACGTGGTCAAGCGCACGCCGCTCATGAAGAGCATTTCGCCCGGCGCCATCAGCCAAAAGCGCAAGAACAGCTGGGCGCACCGCGAGGCGGTGTTCGAGCATTTCCGCAGCAAGAAGGCGTTTGCGAAGTGGGACGAGCAGATGCTGCACGACTACATCGACCACGGCACCTTTGACGGGATCGCTGCGGGGGAAGACAGCCGCGAGCTGAGCTTCGACCGCGACGTGGAAACCGCGATCTACAACACCCTGCCCCACAACCTGGGCGCGCTGCTGCGCAAGCACCCGCTCAAGTGCAAGGCGGCGTTCATCGGTGGGCGGCAGTCGGCCGAGATGAAGCGGGTGGGCATGGCGATGACCGAGCAGGTGACCAAGGGCCGCATCACGATGCTCGACGGCACGCATCTTTTCCCGATGGAAAAGCCGCTGGCCACCGCGGCTGCCGTCGAGGCGGCGCTGCGCAACCTGCTGTAAGGCCTCAAGCGTCAGGCCTCAGGCGGAAGCGGGACGGCATTCGATGCCGTCGCCGATGCGCAGGACGCCGCCGCGCAAGACCCGCGCCGTCACGCCGCCGTGGCCGCGCATGGCGTTGTAGCCGCCGGGGCCGAGCAGCTCTTCCATCCGAGAACAGGGCTCGCAGGGGCCGCTGATTTCGAGCAGCACCTCGGCGCCGATGGCCAGCACCAGCGGCTGGTCGCGAAAGAGCGAGCGCGCCGCCAGCAGGTTCAGGCCCGAGACGACCAGGTTGCGCCGCAGCCCTTCGGCATCGACGCGCGCATGGCCGGTGAGCGCGGCGATCACCGGCAGGTGCTCCTGCTGGATCAGCGAGACCTGCCGCTTGCCGCCGGGGCGCGCGGCGGCGATGCGGTCGCCTTCCAGCCCGCGCCCTTCCACCGCCATGGCCTCGTCCACGGACAGCACCGGCGCCCGGCGCGCCGGCCGCAGCAGGATGGCGTCGAGGCGGCCGGGCCGCGCGAATTGCCGGGTCAGTTCGTGGAGGTCGGGCATGCGGGGCATTGTCCACATGATTTTTTGCGCCCCGTTGTCGGCCCGACGCATACTCGCCCGTCCTTGGGGGAGCAACGCCAGACTGAACCCGCCCGCATGACCGACATGTCCTGGATCGCCATCACGCTGACCGCCTCGCGACCGCGCGCGGTGGCGGCGCTGCTGCGGTACTTTCGCGATCTCGACATGGCCGAGGAAGCCTTCCAGGAGGCGAGCCTGCGCGCCCTGCAGCACTGGCCCGGCAGCGGCCCGCCGCGCGATGCGCTGGCGTGGCTGATCTTCGTGGGCCGCAACGCCGCGCTCGACGAGGTGCGGCGCCGCAACCTGCACGACGCGCTGCCCGATGACGAGGCCGCGATCTCCGACCTCGACGACGCCGAGGCCCGGCTCGTCGAGCAGCTCGACCACGCGCACTACCGCGACGACGTGCTGCGCCTCCTGTTCGTCTGTTGCCACCCCGAGCTGCCGCTGACGCAGCAGATCGCGCTGGCGCTGCGCATCGTCTCGGGGCTGTCGGTGCGGGAGATCGCACGCGCGTTCCTGATCGGCGAAAGCGCGATGGAGCAGCGCATCACGCGCGCCAAGAAGCGGGTCGCCTCGGCCGGCATTCCCTTCGATGCGCCCGGCGCGCGGGAGCGCGGCGAGCGGCTGGCCGCGGTGAGCACCACCGTCTACCTGCTCTTCAACGAAGGCTATTCGGCCAGCGGCGGCACAGAGCACGTGCGCGCGGCGCTGTGCGACGAGGCGATACGCCTGGCGCGCCTGCTGCGCGAGCTGTTCCCTGACGATCCCGAGTTGATGGGCCTGGCCGCCCTGCTCCAGCTGCAGCATGCCCGCGCCGCGGCACGGCTCGATGAAGAAGGGCTGGTGGTGCTGCTCGAAGACCAGGACCGCGGCCGCTGGAACCGCGCACAGATCGGCGAAGGCCTCGCGCTGGTCGACAACGCGCTGCGGCGCGGGCAACCCGGCCCGTACCAGCTGCAGGCCGCCATCGCCGCCATGCACGCACAGGCGGCACGCGCGGCCGACACCGACTGGGCCGAGATCGACCGGCTCTACGCCGTGCTCGAGGTGCTGCAGCCGACGCCGGTGGTCACGCTGAACCGCGCGGTGGCCGTCGCCAAGCTGCGCGGGCCCGAGGCGGCGCTCGCGATGATCGGGCCGCTGGCCGGGCCGCTCGCGGCCTACTTTCATTTCCATGGCCTCAAGGGCGGGCTGCTGATGCAGCTGGGCCGGGCGGAAGAAGCGCGCGCCGCGTTTGCCGATGCCATCGCCCTCGCCCGCACTGCCGCCGAAGCTGCGCACATCCGCAGCCAGCTCGACCGTCTCGCCCACAACACCGCAACGCACTAGCCAACCAAGGAAGACCGATGCTTTATTCCATCCTGATCTACGGTTCCGAATCCGCCGTGGGCGCCTGGGCGCCGGGCGCGGAAGACGACATGCTCGAGCGGCACACCGACCTGCGCGACGACCTGCAGTCCCAGGGGCGCCTGGGCGCGGTGCTGCGCCTGATGCCCGACACCGCCACCACGGTGCGCCACGCAGGCGCGGCGCATCCGCTGGTCACCGACGGTCCGTTCGCCGAAACCAAGGAGCAGTTGATGGGCATCTACATCGTCGATTGCGACACCCTCGAGCAGGCCCGCGACGCCGCCCGCCGGCTGGACTTCGAGACCGGGGTGTTCGAGATCCGGCCGGTCACCTGGTACGACCCGGGCGTGATCCCCGCGCGCATTCCGCAGGTCTGACCGGAAGAAATTTCGCCAGCACTGTCGGATCGGGCCGCGGCCCGCCGTCCTTGGTTCGAACGCCCGCATGTCGCTGGGCGCACACCAAGGAGAAGTTCATGTCGTCGATTTCATTGCAGGACCAGTGCGCGGTCATTCACGGTGGCGGCGGCGCCATCGGTGGCGCGGTGGCCCGGGCCTTTGCGGCCGCGGGTGCGAGGGTGTTTCTTGCAGGCCGCACGCGCGCCAAGCTCGAAGCCGTTGCACGGGACATCGCCGCGGCCGGCGGCCTGGCAAAAGTGGCGGTGGTCGATGCGCTCGACGAAGAAGCCATGCTGCGCCATGCCGACGGCGTCGCCGAGCGGGCAGGCGGCATCGACATCGCCTTCAACGCCGTCGGCGTGCTGCACGTGCAGGACCGGCCGCTGTCGGAACTCTCGCTGGAGGACTACTTCCTCCCCGTGCACGCCTACACGCGCAGCAACTTCCTCACCGCAAAGGCCGTCGCGCCGCACATGGCCCGGCGCGGCGGCGGCGTGATCGTCTCGGTCTCCACACCGGCTTCGCGCCTGCCGGGGCCGGGCTACCTAGGCCATGCGGTGGCCTGCGCGGGGGTCGAGGCGCTGACGCGGCACATGGCGGGCGAACTGGCGGCCTTCAACATCCGCAGCGTCTGCATCCGCTCGCACGCGATTCCCGAGGCTGCCGCCGCGGGGTCGCACAGCCACGAGGTCTTTCGGCCTGCGGCCGAGCGCATGGGAATGACGGTCGAGCAGATGCTCGCGGCCAAACCGGCCGGGCTGCTGGTGAAAAGGCTGCCGTCGCTGGACCAGTTGGCGAATACGGCGGTATTCGTGGCGTCCGGGCACGCAGGCGCCATGACGGGGGCAATGGTTAACCTCAGCGGCGGTGTCACGCTGGACTGACGCTCTGGAAGCTCCGGCCGTGCGGGTGGTCCATGAGCACCGCGCCGATGGCCTCTGCCGCACGCTTTCTGGCTAAACATTCCAAATAGAGCGATAGTTCCTGCCCCCTCGAAGGTTTCCCCCTGTTTTCAATTGGGTGACTACAGGATACATATGGCAATACTCTGCAACAATCCCATATAAGTAAAAACGTCCTACCCAAGTCAGGCACCGTCAGAATCCCGCCCACATGTCCAATTCGCACCTGGAAGACGTCGAAGTCGTTTCCCTGAGCCCCGCGCTGGTGGTCGAAGACGATCCGGCCATGCGCGAGCGGCTCGCCTACGTGCTGTCGACCCTGGGTTGCGACGAGCCGCAGATCGCCTGGGCCGACAGCGTGACGGCGGCCAAGGAACTGCTCGAGGACCGCGATTTCGGGGTTGCGCTGGTCGACATTGGCCTGCCGGACGGCAGCGGCGTCGAGCTGATCGGCTGGATGCAGGCGCATCGCCCGAGGGTGCCCGCGGTGGTGGTCTCGGCCTGGCGGACCGAAGAGGTCATCTTCGCGGCGCTGCGGGCCGGCGCCATCGGCTACCTGCTGAAGGAACGCGACGACCTGGAACTGAGCATCGCGCTGCGCAGCATCGAGCAGGGCGGCGCGCCCATCGATCCGTCCATCGCGCGCCGCATCCTCGGCTGGATCGCGGCGCAGCAGACTTCGCTGTCCGCGGTGCTGGCCAGCGATGCGCCGTCCCCGCTGCCCGTGGCGCTGACGCCGCGCGAGCGAAAGATCCTTGAACTCGTGTCGCAGGGGCTGAGCAACCGCGACATGGCCGAATCGCTGTCGATCTCGCGCCTCACGGTGGAATGCCACACCAAGAACATCTACCGCAAGCTCGCCGTCACCTCGCGTACCGAGGCGGTCTTTCAGGGGCGCAGGCACGGCTTGCTGCGCTGACCGGCCTGCAGACCGGTCTACCCGGTCTGCCTCATCACCTCACCAGGCGTAGCCCGCCTGCACGCGCGCCGCAATCCGGTTGCCGCTGCCGCTGCTGGTCGCCGTGGAAACGCCCAGCCCCAGGTTCAGGTTGTCGTTGAGCTGGTAGCCGAAAGCGAAGCCGATGGCCGATGCACCGGCGTAGTTGCCCACGGCGGCGCCCATCCATTTCTTGCCCACCGCCAGCGTCGGCATCGACGGCATGGCCAGCGCAGCGGCGACGCCCCGAGCCGCGAAGGCATTCGCCTGGCTGGTCGCGTTGCCGACCACCTGTTGCAGCTGATTGACGTTGACGGCGTCGGTTCCCAGCACGCCGGGTGCGACATTCGCAATGCCGCGCAACTGGTTGGTTGCCGCATTGCCCACCGACACCGTGTTGTCGCGGTCGGCCACCGAGCCCTGGCCCAGCGCCACCGAATTGCTGCCCGTGGCAAGTGTGTTGGCACCCAGCGCGACCGCGTTGTTGCCGGCCGCCACGGCGTTGTTGCCCACGGCGGTGGTCGGGTCGGCCAGCGCCCGGGCACCCGCGCCGATGGCGACCGAGCCCGCGTGATCGGCCTTCGCGCCGTTGCCGATCGCGACGGTGTTCTCGCCGTTGGCTTGCGCGTTGGTGCCCATCGAGGTGCTGCCGGCGCCACCCGCACTGGCGCCAGGACCGCAGGCCACGGCACCGCCCGCACCCACCGCGCAGACGCCGCTGCTCAAGGCCTGGTTCATCAGGGCCTGCAATGCGGTGACCTGTTGCACGGTGAAGTTGTTCGCCGTGGTGACCGCCCCCTGCTGCGCCTGCTGCACCTGTCCGACATTGGCGGCATCGGTAGCCGCCTGCCCCGCGCCGACGTTGCTGATGGTGGTACCGGCGCCGCCGTTGGCGTTGAGCTGCAGCGAGGTGCCGCCCGCACCGTACTGCGCCGAGTTCTGTGCCGCGCCGAGTGCGGTGTCGGCGGTCTGCTTCACCGTGTTCAGCTGGCCGACGTTGGCGGCATCCGTGGCGACCTGCCCCGCACCGACGTTGCTGATGACGGTACCGGCGCCGCCGTTGGCATTGAGCTGCAGCGAAGTGCCGCCCGCGCCGTACTGCGCCGAATTCTGTGCCGCGCCGAGCGCCGCATTGGCTGTGTTCTGTGCCGCGGTGGCGCTCTGCTGCACCGTGTGCAGCTGGCCGCCATTGACGGCATCGGTGCTCGTGGCGTTCACCGCGCCGGCGCTGACATTGACCAGACCGCGCGTCTGGCCGGCCGAGCCGAACGAAACGGTATTGGCCGCGGTGGCGACGGCGTTCGCGCCAATGGCCACGCTTCCGTTCGCGCCGCTTGCGACCTGGCTGCCCGACCCGATGGCCACGCTGCCGGTTGCCAGCGCCGCCGCGCCCGAAGCGCCGTTGCTCGCGCCGCCGATCGCCGTGCTGGCATTGCCGGACGCCACGGCACCCTGGCTGGTGCCCGACGCGCTTCCGATGGCCACTGCGGCCTCGCCCGTGGCCTGCGCACCGCTGCCGCCGGCCTGGCCGCCAGTGCCACCGCAGCAGACAACTGCCCCGGCTCCGCCCGAACCGAACGCGATCGCGCCGGAGGCCGAGGCCTGCGCACCACGTCCTCCCGCCGCGCCCGTGCCGCCTGCACGGCCTTGGCCGCCCGTGCCGCCCGCGCCGACCGCAATGGCGCCCGAAGTCGAGGCCTGAGCGCCGCTCCCTCCCGCCGCGCCGGTGCCGGTTGAAATGCCTGCTCCGCCGGCACCACCACCGCCAATGGCTGTCGAGCTCCCTGCAGCTGCACTTGCGCCACCGCCACCCACGCCGCCGGTTCCGCCGGCGCTGCCATAGCCGCCGGTGCCACCTCCGCCCAGCGATGTGGCGCCGTCCCCCGAGACGACGGCCGCGGCGCCTCCGACGCCTCCCGATCCACCGGTATCCGCCGGGCCGCTTCCGCCGGCCGTGCCTCCGGCGAAGCCCGCCGCATGGGCGCCGGCTGCCATCAACAACGCCATCGCAGGCAGATGCCGAAGCGCCCGCCTGAACCGCCGTGTTCCTGTCGGCGTCTTGCGAAAGGCCTCGTGGGCGGCGGCGGGGTGAATCTGGGTGGACATGGAATGTGTTCTTTCTCGAAAAACGGACAGACGAAAACGCGACGAAGTGTGTCTTTCTGTTATCAACGGGGCCATCCCCGAGAACTGGTAGACGGAATGCCCTCCCCCCAACATCGAGCGCCGCTCGGCCTTCGACCCGCGCTCAGAAGCCGATTGGCAAAGGCATGGGCATGGCTTGCCGTGTCGCTGGGCATGCTCGTTTTCGTGCTCTTCGCGGCGCCCCTGTCGATGGCGACTGCGCAGGGGCAGCAGCCCCCTGCTCCCGAGCTCCATGCTGAAGCCGTGCGCGGCACCGGCTGGGACGACACCACGCCGCCCACCGACGGCTGGACGCCCGTCGCGCTGCCCGACAGCTGGCCCGATCGCTGGCCCGGTTTCGATGGCGTGGTCTGGTACCGGCTCACCTGGACGCAGCCCGCGGAGGCGAACGAAATCGGGCTGCTGCTGAACTACTTCAACATGGCCGGCGCGGTGTTCCTCAACGGCACGCCGATCCTTCGCGACCCGAACCTCGTCGAGCCGCTCACGCGCTCGTGGAACACGCCGCGCTACTGGCTGCTGGCAGCGCCGCTGCTGCGGCCCGGCGCCGCCAACACGCTGCTGGTGCGCGTTTCGGGCCTCTCGCCCTACCAGCCGGGGCTGGGGCCGGTGCGACTGGGCGCGCCTGCCGCGATGCAGGCGCTGTACGAACGCGAGCGCCTTTTTCGCCACGACCTCCCGATGTTGGGCCTCGCGCTGAGCGCCGTGGTCTCGGCCTTCTTCGCGGCCCTGTGGGTGTTGCGCCGCAGCGAGACGGCCTACGGCTGGTTCGCGCTGATGTCGGTGCTGTGGCTCGCGTACGGCTACAACCACGTCGCCACGACGCCCTGGCCCTTCACGAACAACCACAGCTGGCAGGCGTTCAACACCTCGGCGTTCCTCGCGTTCAGCGTGGCCTTTCTGGTCTTCACGCTGCGCTTTTGCGAGCGGCGCATGCCGCGCCTGGAAATCGCGGCGCTGCTGCTGGTGAGCGTGGGCTGGCTCGATCTCTGGACCGCGGGCATGCCGTCGCTGCCCCTGCACCGGGCTGTGTGGGGGCTGGTGGGCGGGCTGATGACGATTGCCGTGTGCTGCTCGGCGCTGGTCCACGCCCTGCGCTTGCGCCAGGGCCCCGTACTCGCGCTCGCGCCGTTCATGGCGATGTCCGCCGTGACCGGCACGCACGATCTGCTGGTGTTCACGCAGGTGATCGACAGCAACATCTACTACACGACGATGTCGTCCTATGCGCTGCTGCTGGGCATGGCGCTGATCCAGGCCGGCCGCTTCGTCAAGAGCCTCGAGCGCATCGAGAACTTCAACACCGAGCTGATCGAGGAAGTGAACGCCGCCAAGGCCGAACTCGCCGCCACGCTCGCGCAGCAGCATGCGCTGGAGCTCGCGCATGCGCGCATCGGCGAGCGCGTCAACCTCGCGAGCGACCTGCACGATGGCCTCGGCGGCATGCTGGTGGGCAGCATCGCGACGCTGGAGCGCACGCCAGAGAACCTGTCGGCGCCCGAACTGCTCGCGATGCTCAAGAGCCTGCGCGACGACCTGCGGCTGATCATCGAAGCCACCGGCCGCCACGACAGTGCGCGCGCGTTCGGCGAACTGCTCGCGCCGCTGCGGCACCGCACCTCGCAGCTGCTCGATGCGAACGGCATCGACTGCCGCTGGCAGGTGTCGAATCTCGAAACGCTCGAACTGCCGCCCTCGCAGAGCCTGGACCTGCTGCGCTTTCTGCAGGAGGCGCTGACCAACGTGCTCAAGCACAGCGCGAGCCGTCGCGTGGACGTGGCGGTGATGCGCGACGGCGCCGAACTGCAGCTCAGCGTGCGCGACAACGGACGTGGCTTCGTGGTCGATGGGGCCGACAAGGCGGCCGGTTCCGGCTTGCGCAGCCTGCGCACCCGGGCGCGCCGCCTCGGGGCCGAGCTTCAGTTGCAGTCGCGGCCCGGCGAAACGCAACTGGCACTGCGGATGCCCCTGGCGCCCGCAGCCTGAGCGACTTGCGGATTACTCCGCCCAGACTACCGTGCCGGTCCACGCCGTCACCAGCACCACGATGCCGAAGGCGATGCGATACCAGGCGAACGGAATGAAGTTGTGGGTGCTGATGAACTTCAGCAGCCAGCGCACGCACAGCCACGCGCTGATGAACGAGAACACGAGGCCCACCGCGAAGAGCGGCACGTCGGCCATCGACAGCAGCGCGCGCTCCTTGTAGACGCTGTACACGCCGGCGCCGATCAACGTCGGGATCGCGAGGAAGAAAGAGAAGTCCGTCGCCGCCTGGCGCGAGAGGCCCAGCAGCATGCCGCCGATGATGGTCGAGCCGCTGCGGCTCGTGCCCGGGATCATCGCGAAGCACTGCACGAGGCCGACCTTGAGCGCATCCCACGCCGTGAGGTCGTCGACATGTTCGACGCGCACCGAACCGGGCGGCCGCTTCTCGGCCCACAGGATGATGAAGCCGCCGATGATGAAGGTGCTGGCCACCACGGTCGGGATGAACAGGTTGGCCTTGATCACCTTGCCGAACAGGAGGCCCAGCACCACCGCGGGCAGGAAGCCGATGAAGATGTTGAGCGCGAGGCGCCGCGCCTTGGGTTGCCGCGGCAATGCCACGACGGTCGACTTGATCTTCTGCCAGTAGACCAGGATCACCGCGAAGATCGCGCCGGTCTGGATGGCGATCTCGAACACCTTGCCCCGGTTGTCGCCGAAGCCGCCGAGCAACGAGCCCGCAAGAATCAGATGGCCTGTCGACGAGATCGGCAGGAACTCGGTCAGCCCTTCGACGATGCCCATGGTGGCGGCCTTGACCAGCAAAACAATATCCACGCGTACTCCTTCAACAAAGAGCGTCAATTATGGCGAGGGCATCGGTCAGCTCCGGTTCAGGTGAGAGGCGCGCGGGAGTACCGAATACCTAATTTCGGGGATGTTCACCCTGTGGGAGCCGATACATATTGCAACCTGAACATTCATGTGCCCCCGAAGGAGTCTTGCCATGCGAACGTCGACTGCCGCGGACGAGCGCGAATCAACTGCCGAAGACCACGGCCGGGACCGGCTGAAGAACCCCCTCGCGATCGAGCGGGAGCAGTGCGAATCGATGCGCCGCGTGGCCGGCGCGACCGGCGCCTCGGCCCATGAATTGAAGCTCTTGATGCAGCGGCTGGTCGACATCGACCGCTCGGGCAAGAGCGCGGGCATCGTCGCGCAGGGCAACATCGCCGCCGACCGGATGGAAGCCGAGGTCCAGATGCTCGACCTGGGCGACGGCTGCATCGCCGGGCAGCAGGCCGAGGCCTGCCAGCGCATCGACTTCGGCCTGCTCGAACCGCTGAACCCCGCGCACGACAAGAAGTGGTACGCGCGCTGGAAGTTCTGGAGCTTCATCCTCGGCGCGGCCGGCCCGGTGGCCTCGCTCACGCTGCAGGGCCTGGCGCTGCGCCCGAGCGAGCCCGAAGACGCGCACGCCGATCTCGTGGCCAAGGCGCGCAAGGTGCTGGAGAGCTGGCGCCGCACCTCCGACCCGCTCTTCTGGTCGGCCGTCGAAGACTACGTGCGGCAGCAGGCCTTCTCGCTCGAAACGCAGGCCTACCTCATGCACTGCATCGCGGCCGTGTTCAGCGGCGACACGATGAAGCTCTCGAACGAACAGAGCGAAGCACTCACCGGCCTGCTCACCGACACGTACTGCGATGCGCTCGGCACCGCGGCCACGATGCCTTCGTCGGACATCTACCGGCGCCTGGCCGAAGGCCTGGAAGCGACCGACCGCGAGACCGGCGTGCACCGCATGCTGGGACGTAGCGACGCGGCGCAGATCGCGATGACCACGCTGGTCACCGCCATCGGCCACGGCGGCTCACACTGACACTGAGCGCGGCTGCCCGGTTCTCTGGCGAAGGGCGCGCACGGCGCTGTCGATCGCCGTGTGCCACCTGTCGCGCGTGAAGTCAGGCCGGTTTGCCGCCCGCCGCCATGTGGATCGCGGCGCGAATGCGCGGGTAGGTGCCGCATCGGCAGATGTTGCCGCTCATCGCATTCGTCACCTCGTCGTCGCTGGGCTGCGGCACCTTCTTGAGCAGCGCGCAGGCCGACATCAACTGGCCGCTCTGGCAGTAGCCGCACTGCACGACATCGACCTCGGTCCAGGCACTGCGCAGCGCATCGGCCTCCTTGCCCTGCAGGCCCTCGATGGTGGTGACCTCGCGTGCACCCACCGATTCGAGCGGCGTGACGCAGGAGCGCACCGCCTCGCCGTCCAGGTGCACGGTGCAGGCGCCGCACAACGCCTTGCCGCAGCCGAACTTGGTGCCGACGAGCTGCATCTCGCCGCGCAGCACCCACAGCAAGGGCGTGTCGGGCTCGGCGTTGACGGTGGAGGTCTTGCCGTTGATCCTGATCGTGGTGGTCATGGGGCGTTCCTTTTTATTCGTTCAGGCGAGCTTCAGCGGCAGGCTGCGCAATCGCTGGCCGGTCAGCGCGAACAGCGCGTTCGCCACCGCCGGCGCGATGGGCGGCGTGCCCGGTTCGCCGACGCCGCCGGGGCGGTCGCTGCCCGCGACGATCTCGGTCTCGATGACCGGGCACTCGTTCATGCGCAGCGGCATGTAGTCGTGGAAATTGCTCTGCTGCACCTGGCCCTTTTCGATGGTGATCTCGCCGTGCAGCGCAGCCGAGAGGCCGTAGACGATGCCGCCCTCCATCTGCTGGCGAATGAGGTTGGGATTGACCGGCACGCCGCAGTCGATGACGCAGACCACGCGGTGCACGCGGATCTGCTTGTCCGCCGAGACCGACACTTCGGCCACCTGCGCGACGATGCTGCCGAACGCGCGATGGATGGCAACGCCGCGCGCACGCTTCGCGCCGTCGGGCGCATCGGCCAGCGGCTTCCCCCAGCCCGACAACTCGGCCGCGCGTTGCAGCACGTGCAGATGGCGCGGGTCTTTCGCGAGCAACGTGGCGCGGAAGGCGACCGGGTCCTTGCCGGCAGCGGCTGCGCACTCGTCGATGAAGCTCTCGACGAAGAAGCCGTTCTGCGAATGCGCCACCGAGCGCCACACGCCGGTGGTCACCGCAGACTCCACCGGTTCGTGGGCCACGCGGGCGTTGGGGAAGTCGTAGGCCGTGTTCCAGGCGCCGTCGGTCGAGGTGTCCATGAACGACGGCGCACCCAGGCTGGAGCCGGCCGTGGTGGTCTGCCACGCGACCAGCGCACCGTTCGCATCGAGGCCCGCCTTGCAGCGCGCCACATAGGCGGGCCGGTAGTAGTCGTGCGCCATGTCTTCCTCGCGCGACCAGATCAGCTGCACCGGCGCACCGTCGGTCTCGCGCGCCAGCATCGCGGCCTGCGTGACGAAATCGGTGGAATAGCGGCGGCCGAACCCGCCGCCCAAGAAGGTCACATGCAGATCGACCTTCTTCGCGTCGATGCCCAGCGCCGAAGCCACCGCGCCGCGCGCGAAGCCCGGCGCCTGCGTGGGCGCCCAGACGGTTGCCACGCCGTCCTTGAACTGCGCCGTGCAGTTCATCGGCTCCATGGTGGCGTGCGCGAGGAAGGGCACGCGGTATTCGACGTCGAGCGTCTTCGCTGCCGACTTCAGCGCAGCGGCCGCATCGCCTTCGTCGAGCCGCGCATTGCCTTCGCTCGTGCGCAAGGTCTGCGAGAGGCGCTCGATCATCTCGCGGCTCGACAGACTGGCCGCGGGGCCGTGGTCCCACTCGATCTCGACCGCCTTCAGCGCGCGCATCGCGTGATACGGCGTGTCGGCGATCACCGCCACGCCGCCCGAGGTGCTGCCGGTGCCGATGAGCGTCACGCCCACCGGCGCCAGCGCCACCACCTTGCGCACGCCGGGCAGCTTCTGCGCGGCAGCGGCATCGAAGCGAGCGACCCTGCCGCCGATGGTCGGGCACATGGCGATGCTCGCGTACAGCAGGCCGGGCGGCAGCGTGTCCATGCCGAACTTCGCTGTGCCATCGAGCTTGGCCTTGTTCTCGATGCGGCGCGAGGGCTGGCCGATCAGCTTGAAGTCGGCCGGTTTCTTCAGCGCGACGTTCCTGGCCAGCGGCTGCTGCGAAGCGCCCTGCGCCAGTTCACCGAAGCTCGCGCTCTTGCCATTCGGATGCAGCACGCGGCCGCCTTCGGTGCGGCATTCGCCGGCCGGCACGCTCCACGCGGCAGCAGCGGCGCCGATCAGCATCGCGCGTGCGGAGGCGCCCGCTTCGCGCACGGGCAGCCACTGGTCGGTGATGCTCGACGAGCCGCCCGTGCCCGAGAGCCCCGGGATCGAACGCAGCAGCTTGCCGACCACGTGCTCGGTCGCACGCTTGACCCTGCCTTCGTCGCCGGGCTTGAAAGGCAGCGCATCGAGGATCACGGCCTGGTTGTTGTAGATGGCGTCGGCGCCCGCGCTTTCGATGCGGACCTGGCCGAGCGAGGCGTCCATCTCCTCGGCCAGCAGCATCGCAAGGCCGGTGTGCGTGCCCTGCCCCATCTCCGACTGCGACATCATCAGCGTGACGGTGTTGTCGCCGCCCACCTTGACCCAACCATTGAGCGCGACTTGGCCCGGCCCCGCGGGCAGCGGCTCGGAGCCCACAAGACGAGAAGCGGCCGGCGTGGCGGACCAGCCGACCACGAGGGCGCCGACGGCCCCGAAGGTGCCGAGGACGAAATGACGGCGCTTGAGTTGGGGCATGGTGGGGTTCTTGTGACCGATGACGTCGAGGTCATCGGGGGCGATTTCCGGACGGCCGATGATAGAAGGCCGCACCGCTGCGCCCCTGTGCTGCACTGCCGCAAGACGGAACCGCGCCCGACGGCGGGTGTCCAACCCCTGTCGCGGCGCCTTGTCGCGACAGGAGGTAATGACCATGAAGCAAGTGAAGCATTGGCAAGACCCCGTCAACGCCGTCGCCGGCGCCTGGCTGATCGTCTCGCCCTGGGTCTTGGGCTTTCAGGGCATCTCGCCCGCCATGTGGACCATGGTGGCGACCGGCATCGTGCTGGGCGCCGTGGCACTGGGCGCGACCTTCGTGCCCAAGCAATGGGAAGAGTGGACCGAAGTGGCCCTCGCGGTGTGGCTTGCCGCATCGCCTTGGCTGGTCGGTTTCGCCGCGATGGAAACGGCGATGGTCAACGCGGTGCTCGTGGCCGCGCTGATCCTGGTGCTCGCCCTCTGGGTGCTGGTGACCGACAAGGACTACCTTGGCAGCTCGCTGAACCGTCCGGCGCATTGAACGAAACCACTGCGCCGTGAAACTAAGCCCGCCGCGTCCGGCTTGACGCCGGCGGCGAGCCGACTGGATGGGCACGATGCCCGTCCGCGAAACCGCCCTCGCCGCGTTCTTCTTCTTATTGCGCGCGAGGGACGGTGGGTTGTTGTTGCTGCGCCGTGGCCGCGGTGCCGTCCGGGTTGTTGCTCATCCAGTCGGCCTGCCAGCCACCGCCCATCGCCTGGATGAGCGCGATCGCCGAAGCCTGGCGGTTGACCTGCAGCTGCACCAGCGCGCGCCGCGCGTTGAGGGCAGCGGCCTGCGCCGTCACCACCTCGGTGTAGCTCACCTGCGCCGCGCGATAGCGGTTGAGCAACTGCTGCTCGGTCTTGTCGGCCGCGAGCGTCGCTTCGCGGCGGAAGCCCTCTTGCTGCGCAAGCGTGGCGCCCGTCGTCAACTGGTCTTCGACCGCCTGGAATGCAGTGAGCACCGTCTGGCGGTAGCGCGCCACGGCAGCTTCGTGGCCGGCCTTCGCGGCATCGACGCTCGCGCCGATCGCGCCCGCATCGAACACCACCTGCGCCACGGAGAAGCCGAGCGACCACAGCGTGTTGGCCGAACTGAACAGGTCCTTCACGCGGCTCGCATTGGTGCTGCCGACCGATGCGGTCAGCGGGATGTTCGGGAAGTAGGCGGCGCGTGCGATGCCGATCTGCGCATTGGCGGACGCAACCGAGCGCTCCGCCGCCGCAATGTCGGGGCGGCGCTGCAGCAGCGTCGAAGGCACGCCAGTCGGCACACCAGGCACCGTGGGTGTCCATTTCGCGGCCGGCAAGGTGAAGTCGGCGGGTGCCACGCCCACCAGCATCGCGATGGCATGTTCGAGCGTGGCGCGCGTGCGCGTAAGGCCCACGCGGTCGGCCTTGGCATTGACCAGTTGCGTTTGCGCCTGCAGCACGTCGGTCTGCGCGGCGATGCCGGCCGCATAGCGGTTGCCCGTGATCTCGAAGGCGCGCTGGTAGCCCGCGATGGTTTCGTCGAGCAGCACGATCTCGGCATCGGCCTCGCGCAGCGAGAAGTAGTTGGTCGCGAGGTCGCCGATGGCCGAGAGCCGCGCCGCCGCGAGGTCGGCCTCGCTCGCTTGCGCATTGGCTTGCGCGCTGCTCACCGCTTCGCGCAGGCGCCCCCAGACGTCGGGCGTCCAGCTCGCGTTCAGCGAGGCGGAGAAACTGTTCGACGGGCTGGCGGTATCGCTGTTGCTGTTCACGTTGCCGCTGCGACGTCCGCTGCCGCTGAACGACACCGAGGGGAACAGCGCCGCGCGCTCGCCGCGCACCAGCGCCTGGGCCTGCGTGTAGTTGGCCACGGCGGCGGCGATGTTCTGGTTCGACACCTGCACGCGGCCGGCCAGTTCGTCGAGCGTGGGGTCGGCGAAGAGCTTCCACCACTCGCCGCGGTCCAGCGCATCGGCCGGTGCGGCGGGCAGCCAGCCTTCGGCGGTCTTCTGCTCCTTCCATGCGGTGGACGCCACGGAGGTCGGCACCTTGTAGGCCGGTCCGACCGCGCAGCCTGCGAGCACGGCGGCGAGGGCCAGCACGCCGAGCCTGAGCACAAACCGTTCGGGCTGAGCCTGTCGAAGCCCTGCGCGGCGCTTCGACAGGCTCAGCGTGAACGGTTGGCTCTTTTCGGGCGTCACAGAAGATGAAGTAGGCGATGCGTTCATTGGTGTTGTTCTCAAGCGGGCGTGACCCGGCTCAGCTCGTGTTCGTTCTTGCCACGGCGGCGCAGCTTGTCGAGCAGGAGATAGACGACCGGCGTTGTCAGCAAGGTGAGCAACTGGCTCGCGATCAGCCCGCCGATGATGGCCACGCCCAGCGGCCGGCGCAGCTCCGCGCCCTCGCCGAAACCAATGGCCAGCGGCAGTGCGCCCAGCGCGGCGGCCAGCGTCGTCATCAGGATGGGCCTGAAGCGCAGCAGGCATGCCTCGCGCACCGCCTCCAGTGGCGTGAGCCCGCGCGAGCGCTCGGCCTCCAGCGCGAAGTCGATGATCAGGATGGCGTTCTTCTTCACGATGCCGATCAGGAGGAACACACCGATCAGCGCAATGATCGAGAACTCCATGCGGAACATCAGCAGTGCCAGCACCGCGCCCACGCCGGCCGAAGGCAGCGTCGACAGCACGGTGATCGGATGCACCAGGCTTTCGTACAGGATGCCCAGCACGATGTAGATCACGACCAGCGCGGCCAGGATCAGCATGAACTGCTGGCCCTGCGACTGCTGCGCGCTGGCGGCAGTACCGGCGAAGGCGCCGCGCACGTTGGTCGGCATCGCGATGTTGGCCTCGGCCTTGGCGATGGCCTCGCGCGCATCGCCGAGGTTCGCGCCCTCGGCGAGGTTGAACGAGATCGTGGTCGCGAGTTCGCCGTCGTCGTGGCTCACCGAGGTGGCGACCGATTGCTCCTCGAACTTCGCCACCGCCGACAGCGGCACCAGCGTGGTGGGCGTGTTGCTCAGCACATTGCCGGTCGATGCGCCGCGCAGGCCCGCGTTGGCCGACACGGGCACCGTGGTGCTCGCGGCGGTGGCAGTCGATGCGGCGCCGCCGGTGGTCGAAGTGGTGGTGGCCGTCGCCGCGACCTGCGTGGTCACCGTCTGCCCGCCGATCACCGACGTCCTGGTGGCCGGCACGTACACGTCGCTCAGCGAATTGGGGCTGCGCGTGTAGCGCGGCGCCCACTCCATCACCACGTGGTACTGGTTGAGCTCGGTGTAGATGGTCGCCACCTGCCGCTGGCCGAAGGCGTTGTAGAGCGCGTTGTCGATGGCGGTGGAGGTGAGGCCCAGGCGCCGTGCGCTGTCGGGGTCGACCTTGGCCACCGTCTCCACGCCGTTCTGGTCCTGGTCGGTGTCCACGTCGGTGAGCAGCGGCTGCAGCTTCAGTTCGTCCGACAGCTTCGTGGCCCAGGTGCGCAGATCCGCGAGGTTGTCGCTCTTGAGCGTGTACTGGTAGGTCGAGTTGCTCGAGCGCCCGCCCGAGCGCACGTCCTGCACCGTGCCGAGGAACACGCGAAGGCCTGTCACCTCGTTGAGCTGGGGCCGCAGGCGCGCGATGACGGCCAGGCCGCTTTCGGTGCGCTGGTTGGCCGGCTTCAGGTTGACGAACATGAAGCCGCCGCCCGCACGCGAGCCGCCGGTGAAGCCGATCACCGTGTCGACCGCCGGGTCCTTGCGGATGATGTCGACCACCTGTCGCAGCTTGGCCGCCAGCGCCTGCGACGAAATGCTCTGGTCGGCGCGCAGCCCCCCGTTGAGCTGGCCGCTGTCCTGCTGCGGAAAGAACCCCTTGGGAGCGGCGCTGAAGAGATAGACGTTCAGCCCCACCACCGCCACCAGGATCAGCATGACCAACGCCTTGCTGTCCAGCGCCCAGTCGAGGCTGTATTCGTAGCGCTTGAGCACCCAGTCGTAGCTGCGCGCGGCCATGCGCCCCAGGCGTCCTTGCGGCTTGTTCTTGTCGTGCTCGCCGCCGGGCTTGAGCAGCCACGCGCACATCATCGGCGTGGTGGTCAGCGAGATGACCAGCGAAATCATCACCGCCGCCGACAGCGTGATCGCGAACTCGCGGAACAGCCGCCCCACCTGACCGCCCATGAAAAGCAGCGGAATGAACACCGCCACCAGCGACACGCTGATCGACAGCACGGTGAAGCCCACTTCCTTGGCGCCCAGCAGCGCCGCCTTCATGCGCGACATGCCCGACTCGATGTGCCGGCTGGTGTTCTCCAGCACCACGATGGCGTCGTCCACCACGAAGCCGGTCGCCACCGTGAGCGCCATCAGGCTCAGGTTGTTGAGGCTGAAGCCCAGCAGGTGCATCACGCCGAAAGTGCCCAGCAGCGCCACCACCGTGGCCACGGCCGGCACGATGGTCGCCCGCACGCTGCGAAGGAACAGGCTGACCACCAGCACCACGAGCAGCACCGAAATGACCAGCGTGAGCTCGACCTCGTGCAGCGATCCGCGGATGGAATTGGTGCTGTCCGAGGCGACCTGCAGCGTCACGTCGGGCGGCAACTGCGCCTGCAGTTCGGGCAGCAATGCGCGCACGCTGTCGACGGTCTCGATGATGTTGGCCGAGGGCTGCCGCGTGATGAGGATGATGATCGCCGGTTCGCCGTTGAAGAGGCCCAGCGTGCGCGTGTCTTCCACGCCGTCGATGACCTCGGCCACGTCCTGCAGCCGCACCGCCGCGCCGTTGCGCCAGGCCACGACCATCGAGGCGTAGTCGCTGGCGCGCAGGGCCGGCGTCTGCGTGTAGATCTGCAGCTTGCGGCCATCGCCCTGGACCATGCCCTTGGGGCGGTTGGCGTTGGAGGCCTGGATGGCGGCGCGCACGTCTTCGGTGCTGATGCCGTAGCGGTTGAGCGCGAACGGGAGCAGTTCGATGCGCACGGCGGGGAGCGAGCCGCCGCCGATTTCGACGTCGCCTACGCCGTCTACTTGCGAGAGGCGTTGGCTCACGATGTTCGATACCGCGTCGTAGATCTGGCCTGGGGTCTTCGTCTTGGACGTGAGGGCCAGGATGATGACGGGCGAGGCGGCCGGGTTGGCCTTGCGATAGGTTGGGTTGCTTCTGAGGGTCGCCGGCAGGTCGACTCGGCTGGCGTTGATGGCGGCTTGGACCTCTCTTGCCGCGCCGTCGATGTTGCGGCTCAGGTCGAATTGGAGGGTTACGCGGGAGGAGCCTACGGAGCTCGTGGACGTCATTTCGTTGACGCCTGCGATGGTGCCTAGGTGGCGCTCTAAAGGCGTCGCGACACTCGTTGCCATCGTTTCGGGGCTTGCTCCCGGAATCGAGGCTCTTACGGAGATGACTGGGTAGTCGACCTGCGGCAGTGGCGATACGGGCAGCACGAAGAAGGCTGCTATGCCGGCCAGGGCTATGCCGATGGTCAGCAGGACTGTGCCTATGGGTCTTCTGACGAAGGGGAGCGATAGATTCATCGCTTGCTCCCCTGCGAGGGGCGGAGGCCGGGTCTCGCCCCGGCGGGCGACTTACTTTCTTTTGCTTCGCCAAAAGAACGTAAGCAAAGAAAAGGCGACCCTGCTGTCTGCGTCCCTGCGCTTCACTTCGGGCAACCTGCGGTGCTCACGTTCCGCGGGGTCTCGCCCAAACTCGCTGCGCTCAAACAAGGGCGAGCCCTGATCCGCGAAACGCTCCGCTCCTCGGCGCATACAGAAGGGCTTTGGGGACCGACGCGCCATCGCTGCGCTCGGCTGCTCAACACCTCACGAGCCTTTGCTTCGCTCGGCTTGGATTGGCTCCCTCCCCTTCCGGGGGAGGGTTGGGGTGGGGGCACGCGGCGCTCGTTGAGGCGCGGCTGTGCAGCGAGCGCCGTCGTGCCCCCATCCCAGCCTTCCCCCGGAAGGGGAAGGAGCAATGCATCAGGCCCGGTGTCGCATGTCTTGTCTTTCTCCCTCCCCTCCCGGGGGAGGGCCGGGGCGGGGGCACCACGGCCGAGCGAAGCGAAGGCCCGACTGCAAGCCGAGCGAAGCGATGGCGCATCCGGGGTCAAAGCCCTTCTGGCTGCGCCGAGGAGCGCAGCGGTTCGCGGATCAGGGCTCGCAGCTGTTTGAGCGAAGCGAGTTCTGCGAGACCCCGCGAACCGCGAGCACCGCAGGTTGCCCGCAGCGAAGCGAAGGGTCGCAGACAGTAGGGTCGCCTTTTCTTTGCTTACGTTCTTTTGGCGAAGCAAAAGAAAGTAAGTCGCCTGCCGGGGCGAGACCCGGCCTCGGGAAAAAAACAAAGAACAGGAAGCAAAACCGATCAAGCCGCTTCCTCCTCAACCGCAGCCCGACGCGAACTGCCTCCCCCAAGCCGATCAAACGCCAAATAGATAACAGGCGTAGTGAACAGAGTCAGCAGCTGGCTAACGATCAACCCGCCAAAGATCGCAAGCCCGAGCGGCCGCCGCAATTCAGCGCCTTCACCAAAACTCAACATCAACGGCACGGCAGCAAAAAGAGCAGCCAAAGTCGTCATCAAGATAGGCCGAAATCGCAGCAGTGCAGCCTGGTGAATCGCCTCCCGAGGCGACAACCCTCCCGTCCGCTCCGCATCGATCGCAAAGTCAATCATCATGATCGCGTTCTTCTTCACGATGCCGATCAGCAAGATGATCCCGATGATCCCAATCACCCCCAGATCATTGCCAGTCAGCATCAGGGCAAGCAGCGCCCCAACCCCGGCAGAAGGCAACGTCGACAAGATCGTCAACGGATGCACATAGCTCTCGTACAGCACCCCCAGCACGATGTACACGCAAACAACCGCCGCAAGAATCAGCCACAGCTGATTCGACAGCGACCGCTCGTAAGCCCCCGATGCGCCAAGGAAAGTCATCGTCACGCTCCCCGGCATCCCGATCTCCTTGGCCGCCGCCCGAATCGCATCGACCGACTGGCCCAGCGACACGCCGGGCGCGGTGTCGAAGTTCAAGGTGCTCGCCGGGTACTGCGCCACGTGCGTGATCTGCAAGGGCGCCGGCTGCTCGGAGATGTCTGCGATTGCGGCGAGCGGCGTCGCCGTGCCCGATCCGGCGATCAGGTTCAGCTGCCCCAGCGTCTGCGGCGTGTTCACCATGCCGGGCCGTGCTTCGAGAATCACGCGGTACTGGTTCGTCTCGGTAAAAATGGTCGACACGATGCGCTGGCCGAAGGCGCTGTAGAGCGCATCGTCCACCGTGCTCGCGGTGATCGACAGCCGCGCCGCGGTGTCGCGGTTCACGTTGACGAATGCAGCGAGCCCCTGCGCGCCGGCATCGCTGCTCACATTGCGCACCTTGTCCGACTCCTGCAGCTTCGCCACCAGCTTCTGCATCCACTCGGTGATGAGCGCGCTGTTCACGCCTTCGAGGGACACACGGTATTCGGTCGGGCCGGTCTCGGCGTCGATGGTCAGGTCCTGCGTGGGCTGCAGGTACAGCGTGACGCCGGCCACCTGCCGCACGCGCTCGCGCAACCGGTCCATCACTTCCTGCTGGCTGTCGTGGCTGCCCTTCAGGTTGATGAGCATGCTGCCGGTGTGCAGCATGGTGTTGTTGGCGGCATCGACGCCGACGAAGGAACTGAGGTTCTCCACGTCGGGGTCTTCGAGAACCGCACGCGCCGCCTGCAGCTGCAGCTGCGCCATGCGATCGAACGACACATCCTGCGCCGCCTGGATGCGCGCCTGCAATTGGCCGGTGTCCTGCGTGGGAAACAGGCCCTTGGGGATCGTGAGGTACAGCACCACCGTGAGCACCATGGTGAGCAGCGCGACCAGCAGCGTGAGCGGCTGGTGGTCGATCACCCAGTGCAGCGAGCGGTCGTAGCGCACCATCACGCCGTCGAAGAAACGCTGCGCGCGTGCGCCGAAACCCGTGCCGCCGGGCTCCTTCTTGGGCTCGTGCTTGAGCCAGCGCGCCGACATCATCGGCACCAGCGTGAGCGAGACCACCGCCGAGATCAGGATCGTGATCGCCAGCGTCACCGCGAACTCGCGGAACAGGCGCCCGACCACATCGCCCATGAAGAGCAGCGGAATCAGCACTGCGATGAGCGACACCGTCAAAGAGATGATGGTGAAGCCGATCTGCGTCGCGCCCTTGAACGCGGCCTGCAGCGGCTTTTCGCCCTCCTCGATATAGCGGGCGATGTTCTCGATCATCACGATCGCGTCGTCCACCACGAAGCCGGTGGCGATGGTCAGCGCCATCAGGCTCAGGTTGTTGAGGCTGTAGCCCAGGAGGTACATCAAGCCCAGCGTGCCGATGAGCGAGATCGGCACCGCGATGCTCGCGATGACGGTGGCGCGCAGGCTGCCGAGGAACGCGAAGATCACAAGCACAACCAGCACCACGGCCAGCACCAGTTCCATCTCCACGTGCTGCACCGAGGCGCGGATGCCGGCGGTGCGGTCGCTCAGCACCTCGATCTTCAGGCCCGCAGGAAAGCCCGCCTGCAGCTCGGGCAGCTGCTTCTTGATGGCGTTGACGGTGGCGATCACGTTCGCGCCGGGCTGGCGCTGCACGTTCAGGATGATGGCGGGCGTGAGCTTGGGTTCGGCGCTTTCGCCACCCTCGGCGGTCTTGGTCCCCGCCCACGCGCCTAGCTGCGTGTTCTCGGCGCTGTTGACCACCTGCGCCACATCGACCATGCGGATCGGCGCGCCGTTCTTGTAGCTGACGATGAGGTTCTTGTAGTCCTCGACCGTGAGCAGCTGGTCATTGGAATTGATGGTGTAGGCGCGCTTGGGGCCGTCGAAGCTGCCCTTCGCGCCATTCGAATTGGCAGCGCTGATGGCGGTGCGCAGCGTATCGAGCCCGATGCCGTTGGCCGCGAGCGCCTGCGTGTTGGCCTGGATGCGCACGGCCGGGCGCTGCCCGCCGCTGAGCGACACCAGCCCCACGCCCGAGACCTGGCTGATCTTCTGCGCGAGCCGGGTGTTCACGAGGTTCTGCACCTCGGTGAGCGGCAGCGTATCGGAAGTGATGGCGAGTGTGAGCACCGGCGCGTCGGCCGGGTTGACCTTGGCGTACACCGGCGGCGCGGGCAGATCTGCCGGGAGCAGCGAGCCGCCGGCGTTGATGGCGGCCTGCACTTCCTGCTCGGCCACGTCGAGCGTCTGGCCGAGCGAGAACTGCAGCGTGATGATCGACACGCCCGCCGCGCTGGTCGAACTCATGCGGTCCAGGCCCGACATCTGGCCGAACTGGCGCTCCAGCGGCGCGGTGACGGTGTTGCTCATCACCTCGGGGCTGGCGCCGGGGTAGAGCGTCTGCACCTGGATGGTCGGGTAGTCGACCTGCGGCAGCGCCGACAGCGGCAGGAAACGGAACCCGACCATGCCGGCCAGCACGATCGCGACCATCAGCAGCGAGGTCGCCACCGGTCGCAGGATGAAGGGGCGTGAGGGACTCATGGTCTTGCTCCTTCCCCTTCCGGGGGAAGGTAGGGATGGGGGCAGGCGGCGTCAACCGCGCCGTGGCTGTTCAACGGCCGCCGTGCCCCCAGCCTGACCCTCCCCCAGCGGGGGAGGGAAAAGTCCGCCCACGCGCTCATTCCGTTTTTCCCTGACGTTCCGACATGCGCTGCCAGCGCTCCAGCGCCGCCGGATCGCCCTTGTCGAGCGCTTCGAGGAAACGCTTGCGGCGCTCGAGCTGTTCGGGGTTGTCCTTGGCCGAATCGAGCATGCGCTGGCGCTGCTCGGCGGTGGGAAGCTTGGCTGCGGCTGCAGGCGCCGGCGCTGCCGCAGCGGCCGGTGGCGTTGCGGCTGCACCGGCGGCTGGGGCGGCGGCGGTTCCGGGTGCCGGCGCGGTGGCTGCGGCAGGCGCCTGGCCTCCCGCCTTCGCGCCCGCACCGTTGCCGCCACCTTGGCGGCGCCGGTGGGTGCCCGCCGCGGCGCCCGAAGCCGGGGTGGCCGGCCGGTCGGCCTGGGTCTGCACGCGCGCGCCGTCCTTCAATCGGTCGCCGCCTTCGGTCACGACCTGCTCACCGGCCTTCAGGCCCGACATGACGGCCACGTTGTCCACGCTCGATTCGCCGCGCGTCACGGGGCGCTGCGACACCGTGTTGTCTTCGTTGATCACGTAGACGTAGTCGCCGTTGGGCCCGTGGCGCAGCGCCGTCACCGGCACCACGACGGCACTGCTGACGGTGCGCAGCAGGAGCCGCAGGTTGACGAACTGATTCGGGAACAGCGCGCCGTCGGCGTTCGAGAAGCGCGCCTTCGATTTGACGGTGCCGGTCTGCGTGTCGACCAGGTTGTCGAGCGTGGAGAACATGCCCTTGGCGAGCTGGCGGGTGCGGGTGCGGTCGAAGGCCGTGGCCTCGAGCTGCGCGCCCTGCGCAAGACGCTCCTGCACTTCGGGCACGCGGTCTTGTGGCACGGAGAACTCGACGTCGATGGGCGCGATCTGCGTGATGACCGCCACGCCGCCCGTGGTGCCGGTCGAGATGTAGTTGCCCGCGTCCACCGGCCGGAGGCCGATGCGTCCGCTCACCGGCGCGGTGATGCGGCTCCAGGTGAGGTTGAGCTTGGCCGTGCCTTCATTGGCGCGATCGATCGCGACAGTGCCTTCGAGTTGCTTCACCAACGCGGCCTGCGTGTCGACATCCTGCCGCGCGATGGAGTCCTGGGTCAGCAGCGTCTGGTAGCGCTGCAAGGTGACGCGCGCGGCGGCCAGCTGGGCCTCGTCGCGCTGGCGTGCACCCGAGGCCTGCGCCAGCGCGTTCTGGAACGGTGCCGGATCGATGGTGGCGAGCACGTCGCCCTTCTTGACCATCTGCCCTTCCTTGAAGAGCACCTCGGTGAGCACGCCCGAGACCTGCGGCTGCACGGTGACGTTGGCCAGCGGAGTGACCGTGCCCAGCGCCTCGAGCTGCACCGGAATGTCGGCCTGCCGCGCGGTGGCGACGCCGACCGTGTTGGCGGACGCCCCGCCGCCGCCTCGTCCGCCCGGCCCGCCGCCCGGACGCCCGGCACCTGGACCACCGGGACCGCCCGGTCCCGCCGCGGGGGCTTTCGACCGCTGAATCAGATACCAGGCACCGCCTCCCAGGGCCACCAGCAGCGCCAGGGTCAGCAACCACCCCAACCAGCGCCGCCTCTGTGCCGGAGGATGTGTCGGCGACACGATGGGCGGCAGGGGCTCGGGGGGAGTTTTGGGGTCCATGGGATGCGTGGGGGAGGTGCAGGGTTGCGGCCTAGAGTACAGCGCCGAATGGTAGTACCGCTGTTTGCTGCGCCGTAAAGCGACGGTAAAGCTGACGGGCCGCCCGATCGATCGATACCGGGCACCTGCGGTTCGCGCCGGCCGGATGCGCCTCGCGCCGCGTTCCCGCATTTCGTCGCATCGCGGTGGCCGGGGAGAGGCAGCGCCGGCACAGTCCGCCCATCGATTCCCCGTTCACAACACCCATACCTTTCACCGGAGAACCACCATGCTGCTGCAGATCCTTCTTCACACACCCAAGTGGGTGTTCGCCGTCTTCGTGCTGCTCGTCTGGCTCGGCGCCAAGCAATTGCTGTCGAACAGCGTGAGCCTCAGCCGGGTCACGCTGATGCCCATCCTCATGGGCGGCCTGTCGGTCTTCGGCGTGATCTCGGCCTTTGGCGATTCACTGGGCGCCCTGCTCGGCTGGGCGGCGGCAGCGGCGGTGCTGATCGCGCTGGTGCTGCAGCGCCCGCTGCCGGCCACCACCCGCTACGACGCGGCGAACCGCCAGTTCCACCTGGCCGGCAGCGCCGTGCCGCTCGCGCTGATGATGGGCATCTTCTGCACCAAGTACGTGGTGGGTGTGGCGCTGGCCATGCACCCCGAGCTGCGCCACCAGGCGGTCTTCGCCCTTGCGATCCCCACGCTGTACGGCGCCTTCAGCGGCATCTTCGCGGCCCGTGCCGTGCGCCTGTGGAAGCTGGCCATCGCCACCGACGCTGTCGCCACCGGCGTCGGCGCGGCCTAAGATCCGAGCCCCAGCCCCGAGCGCCCCGCCCAGCCAGGAACCGCCATGACCGTGCTCTTTCTGCTCCTCAAGATCTCCGTCACGGTGGTGCTCGTGGCCTCCGTCCTCGAGGCGCTGGTGCTCTCCTGGCGCAACGGCTGGGCAAGCTACGACTGGAAGGCGGCCGGCGTCTCGGTGTTCGACTTTCTCGTGCGCGAATACCCGCTGCGCTGGCTGCTGCCGGTGGCCTTCTGGACCGGCGCGATGGACTGGTTCTGGAACCACCGCCTCTTCACCCTGCCGATGGACCACTGGAGCGGCTGGGTCGCCTGCTTCATCGGCCAGGAGTTCTGCTACTACTGGTACCACCGCGCCGCCCACCGGGTGCGCTGGTTCTGGTGCACCCACGCCATCCATCATTCGCCGAACCAGCTCAACCTGTCGGCCGCCTACCGCTTCGGCTGGACCGGCAAGCTCACCGGCACGCTGCTGTTCTTCATGCTGGCGCCGCTGCTGGGCATGCCGCCCAAGGTGATCCTGCTGATGCTCACGCTGAACCTGCTCTACCAGTTCTGGATTCATGCGACCTGGATTCCGCGCCTCGGGCCGCTGGAATGGGTGCTCAACACGCCCTCGGCGCACCGGGTGCACCACGCCTCGAACCTCGAATACCTGGACGGCAACTACGGCGGCGTGCTCATCGTGTTTGACCGGCTCTTCGGCACCTACATTCCCGAGCGCGCCGATCTGCCCTGCCGCTACGGGCTGGTGAACCCGATCACCTCGCACAACATCCTGGAGATCGAGTTCACCCACTGGCGCGGGCTGTTGCGCGACCTGCATTCGGCGCGCTCGGTGCGTGCGTTCGTGGGATACCTCGTCAAGCCGCCGGGCTGGCGTCCGGATGGGCCCGGCGACACCACCGAGGAACTGCGGCAGCGCGCCGCCCTCCGGCCCGTAACGCCGCCTTCCGCACCCGATTTCATTCCCCTTCCAGTCAAGGAGTTGTCATGAACACCACCACCTCCACCTCCAATACCTCGCGTCCCGACCTCGAAAAGCTCGCCCGCCGCCGCGCCGGCGCCAAGATGGGCTGGTACATCCACGCCTTCGTCTATGTGCTGGTCAACATCGGGCTGGTCGGGCTCTCGGCCGCCAAGGGGCACACCTGGGCGATGTATCCGCTGATGGGTTGGGGCCTCGGCCTCCTCATCCACGGCGCGGTGATCTGGCTTCTTGCGCCCGGCGGCGGCTTCTACGAGCGGCTCGTGGCACGCGAGCGCCGCGCACTGGGCGCCGGGGAGCACGGGTGACCCCTGAAGCGCTGCCCCGGTTTCGCGCGGAGAACTTCCGCAACATGCTGCGGCATGGCCTGATCACCGTCGCCTTCTGTTGCCTCATCGGCTCGGCGTTGGCCATCTCGGGCAACGGCAGTTGGGAATCTCAGATGGTGTATTCGCTGTCGATCGGAACGATCAGCTGGCTCGTCATCGACACCGGCCGGCTGATCCTGAGCGGCAGCAAGGAGGTGCTGTGGCCGCACGGGCTCTGGGGCTACGGCCTGGTGGCGCTGGGCGTCACCGTCGGCTTTCTTGCCGGCAATGCAATAGGCGACGCCTGGATCGGTGTGCCGCCGATGGAATTCCGCAATCTCGCCACGCGCAAGATGAC
The DNA here is from genome assembly GCF_000184745.1 of Variovorax paradoxus EPS. NCBI lineage: Bacteria > Pseudomonadati > Pseudomonadota > Betaproteobacteria > Burkholderiales > Comamonadaceae > Variovorax > Variovorax paradoxus. Next base: position 4,492,131 of record NC_014931.1, read on the forward strand.
GTCGACCATCGTCATCACCCTGGTTGCCACCATCGGCATGTGCTACTTCTTCTTCAGCCTCGGCAAGAGCAAGCACATGCAGGGCCAGCTCGACCTGGCGCAGCGCAACGCCACCGAAGCAAGGCTCAAGCTGCTGGAGACGCAGCTCGAGCCGCACATGCTGTTCAACACGCTCGCGAACCTGCGCGTGCTGATCACCGCCGACCCGCCGCGCGCGGTGGCGATGCTCGACCGCCTCAACAGCTATCTGCGCATGACGCTCAGCGGCTCGCGCGCGCTGGCACATCCGCTCTCGGCCGAGTTCGACCGGCTGGGCGACTACCTCGAGCTGATGTCGGTGCGCATGGGCGAGCGCCTGCGCTACACGCTCGACCTGCCCGAGGACCTGCGCGATGTTCCGGTGCCGCCGCTCCTCTTGCAGCCGCTGGTGGAGAACAGCATCCGCCACGGGCTGGAGCCCAAGGTCGAGGGCGGCGAGATCGCCGTGCGCGCGCGCCGGAACGGAGACCGGCTGGTCATCGAAGTGAACGACACCGGCGTCGGGCTCGATGCGGCGTTGCCCTCCGACTCTGAAGAAGGCGGCAGCGGCTTCGGGCTCGAACAGGTGCGCGAGCGCCTGGCCACGGTGTTCGGCCCGCAAAGCGAGATGCACCTCGCGGCCGCACCGGCCGGCGGCACCTGCGCCACGCTGAGCTTTCCTCTGCCGGCAGCGGCTGCTGCCTCATGAATGCGACGACAACCACGATGAACCCCACCGCACTGATCGCCGAAGACGAACCCCTTCTGGCCCAAGCCCTCAAGGCCGAACTGGCCGCCGCGTGGCCCGAACTGCAGATCGTCGCCACCGCCGGCGACGGCCGCAGCGCGGTGCGCGAGGCGCTGCGCCTCTTGCCGCAGGTGCTGTTCTTCGACATCCGCATGCCAGGCCTCGACGGCCTGGGCGCCGCCGCCGAGCTGGCCGACAGCTGGCCCACCGACGAGGCGCCGATGCCGCAGCTGGTGTTCGTTACCGCCTACGACGAATACGCCGCGCGCGCCTTCGAGGCAGAAGCCATCGACTACGTGCTCAAGCCCGTGCAGCCTGGGCGGTTGCAGAAGACCGTGGCGCGGCTGCAGCAGGCGCTGGCGGCGCAGCAGCCTTCGTCATCGGCCTCCCCTGCCGTAGCCAACGACGAAGCGCTCGAACGAACCTTGGCGCAATGGCGCCAGGTACTCACCGCGGCCGGCACCGGCGCGGCCCTGCCGGCCGCGGCAGCCTCGGCACCGCTGCGGATGATTGCCGCCAGCGATGCCGGCGGCAGCACGGTGCGCATGGTGCCTATCGATGAAGTGCTGTATTTCGAGGCGGCCGACAAATACCTGCGGGTGCTCACCGCGACGCACGAGTACCTGATCCGCACGCCGCTCAAGCAGCTGCTGACGCAGCTCGACGCCGACGCCTTCTGGCAGGTGCACCGCGCGGTGGTGGTGCGAAGCGCGGCCATCGAATCGGTGCACCGCGACGAGGCCGGCAAGCTGCATCTCACGCTGCGCGGGCGAGCCGAGAAGATTCCGGTCAGCCGGCTCTACGCGCATCTGTTTCGCGCGATGTGAAATCGCACGGCGAGCGCCCAGCAAAAAGCCGGCCCCTTTCGGGAGCCGGCTTTTTTCATTTAGTCACGAATGCTGTGGCTGTTTAGCGCCAGTGGCCGTGACGGTGACCACGGTGGTACCCACCGCCGTAATAGCGGGGACCGTAGTAAGCCGGCGGCGCGTAATACACCGGCGCCGGACGGTAATACACCGGCGGCGGCGGACGGTAGTAGACCGGAGGCGGTGCGTAGTAAACCGGGGCCGGCGGCGCATAGACCGGAGCCGGGTAGTAGGCGGGACCGCCCACGCCGACCGCCACGCCGGGGACGCCGACACCGATCGACCAGCTCACATCGCTGCGAGCGCTGGCCGAGGTGGCTGCGAACAATGCACCGGCTGCCACGACGCCCGCGGCAGCCCATTTGAAGAAGGTGGAACGTGTGAGGCTCATGATGTTGACTCCTTGTTTCGGGGGCACTGTCCGGGTCTGGACCGCCCATGTGTGTATTGAACGCGGCAATTGCAAACGGGGTGCACCGGCCATTGTGAAGAACGTTGCCAAAGGTAACCCACAGAGGGCGCCCTCTAGAATGAAGCAATGACCTCCCCGACCGATAAAAGCAGCGCCAAAACGGCCGCCGCACCGAGCAATTTCCTGCGCCACGTGATCGAGAACGACCTCGCACAGGGTGCCTATTCCGGCCGAAAATGGGGCGGCTCCCCGGGCAACGCCGCCCACCACGCCCAGGGCATGACCGACCCCGCCAAGGTCCGCCTGCGCTTTCCGCCCGAACCCAACGGCTACCTGCACATCGGCCACGCCAAGAGCATCTGGCTCAACTTCGAGCTGGCCCGCGAATACGGCGGCGTGAGCCACCTGCGCTTCGACGACACCAACCCCGAAAAAGAAGAGCAGGAATACGTCGATTCCATCCGCGACGCCGTGAAGTGGCTCGGCTACGAAACCTACCTGGCCGACCGCCCCAGCGCCCCCGGCACCCTGCAGCCGCACGAGTACTTCGCGAGCAACTACTTCGACTTCATGTACGAAGCCGCCGAATACCTCATCGGCGCCGGCCTCGCCTACGTCGACGAGCAGACTGCCGACGAAGTGCGTGCGAACCGCGGCGACTTCAACACGCCCGGCACCGACAGCCCCTTCCGCACCCGCACGCCCGAAGAGAACCTGGCGCGCTTTCGCGCCATGCGCGACGGCCAGGTCGCCGACGGTGCCGCCATCCTGCGCGCCAAGATCGACATGGCCAGCACCAACATCAACATGCGCGACCCCGCGCTGTACCGCGTGCGCCGTGCACATCACCACAACACCGGCGACAAGTGGTGCATCTACCCGATGTACACGTACGCGCACCCGATCGAAGACGCGTTGGAGCAGATCACGCATTCGATCTGCACCCTCGAATTCGAAGACCAGCGCCCCTTCTACGACTGGCTGCTCGACCGCCTCGCCGAAGGCGGACTCATCGCCAGCCCGCATCCGCGCCAGTACGAATTCGCGCGCCTGAACGTCACCCACGTGATGACCAGCAAGCGCAAGCTCCGCCAACTGGTCGAGGAAGGCCACGTCGACGGCTGGGACGACCCCCGCATGCCCACCATCGCGGGCCTGCGCCGCCGCGGCTACACGCCCGAGGCGCTGCGCCTGTTCTGCGAGCGCAGCGGCACCACCAAGTCGGGCGGCTGGATCGACTACGCGAGCCTCGAAGCCGCGCTGCGCGACAGTCTCGACCCGATTGCCCCGCGCGCCATGGCCGTGCTCGACCCGGTCAAGCTCGTCATCACGAACTGGGGCGAACTGATGGGCGGCGACGATGTGCTGGACGACTGCTCCGCCCCCGTGCACCCGCACCACCCCGAGATGGGCAAGCGCGAGTTCAAGCTCGGCCGCGAGGTGTGGATCGAAAGCACCGACTACGAAGACGTGCAGCCCAAGGGCTTCTTCCGCCTGTTCCCGGGCAACAAGGTGCGGCTGAAATACGGCCACGTCATCGAATGCACCGGCGCCACGCGCGATGCCGACGGCAAGCTCGTCGAGGTGCAGGCCACGCTGGTGCCGGACACCAAGAGCGGCACGCCCGGCGCGGACGCGATCAAGGTAAAAGGGAACATCACCTGGGTGGCCGCGGCGGATGCGGTGCAGGCCGAGGTGCGGCTGTACGAGCGGCTGTTTGCAGCGGCGAATCCGGGGAGCGGGGAGCTGCTGGATGAGTTGAACAGGCAGAGCCTGGAGATCTGCTCGGCGTTCGTGGAGCCTTCATTGGCGACGGCCCAGGCTGGCGTGGGGATTCAGTTCGAGCGGCATGGGTACTTCGTGGTGGATACGAAGACGGATGCGGCTGGCAAGCGGGTGTTCAACCGGGCTGCGGGGATGCGGGATAGCTGGGGAAAAACCTTCTGATAGCCTCTTTTTAAAGATATTGAACCATATGCCAAATCCATCATTGGCAATGAATGAGCATTCAAAAAATAAATGAGACCCCTACTTAGATGGGCTGGCAGTAAAAAGCAATTAATTGGCCACCTTCGGCCCTATTGGGAGGCGTCTTTGGCTCAGCGCTATGTCGAACCATTTGCGGGTTCTGCTGCTTTATTTTTCGATATTGAGCCAAAAGCAGCCCTATTGGGGGATGTTAATTCTTTGCTGGTCGAGTTCTACACTGCGCTCCGCGATACACCAGATCGAATCTTTCAACTTACTTCATCCTGGGCGATCAACAAAGAAAAATATTATGAAATCCGCGCCTCCCTAATAGTAGAAAAAGACCCGATTTTGCGAAGCGCAATGTTTTTTTATTTGAACAGGAATTGCTTTAACGGCATATTTCGAACAAACATGCGTGGCGAATTTAATGTGCCTTTTGCCGCAACAAAAACCGGCGCCATGCCGGATATCAGCGAAATAAAACAGGCCGCCTTACTTTTAAAAAACACGAAGATTGAAAAAAAAGATTTTCGAGAAATACTAAAAAAAGTCAAGGCAGATGATTTTGTTTTTCTTGACCCCCCTTATGCAGTCGAAAATAGACGAATATTTGTTCAGTACAACGCCCAGACATTTGGGCTAGCTGACCTAGAGGAGCTATCCGATACATTGCATTGCATTGATGCCCTGGGAGCAAAATTTGTAATGTCATACGCAATTTCGGCTGAAGCACTTCACTATTTTGATTACTGGAACGTCCGACGCGTTACATGCCAACGTAATGTCGCCGGCTTTTCAAGTCATCGGAGAAAAGCGGTGGAATTGATAGTTTCGAATATGGAAAAGGCATCACCATGAATATTCAAGAATCTCTACCTCTTGATTCCAAGGTACAGTCGGCTGCAGAGTTGCTCACTTTGCCAGCTCAACAACTTGTTCCTAACCCGCAAAATCCACGCGTTCTTTTTGATCCTGAGCCGTTACGCGATTTAAAACAAAATATCGCACTTCACGGAGTTTTAGTTCCTTTGACCGTTTTCCGACTTCCCGACGGAAAACGCTTCGGTATTCTGGATGGAGCACGGCGGCATCGTTGCTGCAGCGAATTACTAGAAGAAGGAATAGCAATAGAAATTCCCTGCAATATTGTAGTCCCTCCAAATAAATTGGCAGGACTGCTATATATGTTCAATATTCACAACTTCAGAGAGGCTTGGGAGCTAATGCCAACAGCTCTTAGTCTGAGCATTGTGATAGAAGAACTCGGTGAAACAGATACAAAAAAGCTCTCTAACCTAACCGGGTTAAGCGAACCGCAGGTTGAACGATGCAAACTCCTCTTAAACGTTGACGATGATCTTCGCCAACTATCGCTGGACCCTAATCCCAAAACAAGAATCCCATCGAATTTCTGGATTGAGGCGATTCCAATCGTTGAACTAACAAGGATCGAACTACCCGATCTCTATGAGTCTATGGGTGAAAGAGGAATCCTTGAGCGATTTGTTGAAAAATATCGCAGGAAAAAAATAAAAAGCGTCATCCATTTTCGACGAATTGCAGAGGCCTTTACTAACGTTGAGGATGATCCTGTTGGGAAAGATCAAGCCGCCACGTTATTACGTCGCTATATAAATGAAATCGACCTCGAAACACGCGCTGCATTTGATGCTTTTGTTCAAGATGCAAGAAAAGTTAAGGGTGCCCTTGAAGCGTGTAGCACGTTCGTAAATGCGCTCGGCCGCATTAATGTCGAGCACGTAACCGATCAACGCCCAGAGTTGGTCGAGGCTTTGAAATCTGCAAAGACATACATCGACGGCCTTCTTAATAAATTATCAGGCGAAGATGACCCAACGCTCTTCGACGATAGTGACGAAGATGGCGATGAAGAATGAATCTCGCTGATTTCATCTTTGCGGCTCGAATCGCCTACCGATTCCGAAGATACCGCCCCCAGCGAGTTTCAATAAAATCGGTCCTTGCGTGGTTATCCCAGTATCCACTTGAGGAAAGGCAAATAATAAAACAAACAGCACTTCATCTAAAATGCGTTACCGATAGCGTGATGCTTCGCGATCTTCTGGATCGCAATTCACAGCTCCTAAGAACTCTCAGCGAAGCAAAAATCCCCAATAAGAACATTATTTATGTCAGCATTAGCGAAGCTGGAAGTAGCAGTCATGTTGTTTTAAATATGCTACGGGATCAAGCTCGCTTAGAAGTAATGGGCTGCAAACTTTTAGATGCAGGAAATGCAGGCAAACTTCATGAAACCACAGCCAAACTTGAAAGCGGCGCGATCATTTATGTAGATGATTTTTCGGGAAGTGGAACCCAATTTTGTAGTCAACGCGAAATGATTGGAGGCTATATTGTGGGGAATTTCTCGGAATATTTTTTACTCCATACTATCTGCGAAGAAGCCATTCCGCATATTGCCAAAACAGGCGTGGTTGTATGGCAATCCCAGATACACGAAAAGCATGTTCGCCCTCTTAATGAAGCAAGTTCGCTTCTTAAGCCAACAGATCGTGCAACATTGGTTGCGCGTGCAACAGCCATAGCAAAAAAAGGTGGGCTTGGCTATCGAAGCCTTGCGTCGATGATTGTTTTCGAAAGAAACACTCCCAATACGGTTCCACTAGTTTTTCGTGGAGATAAAGGCCAACGATCCTTTAAGGGTTTTATTCCTCGAACGACGGATTTACCGCCTCATTCTTTACTCCTTTAAATTTAATTTTTGACGCCGAATTATTCGCCTGAAACGCGTCCCTTTATAGCTTCGCGGCGTTAATCGACGTCAGTAGTGCTCGATGCAGCGAAGGATGTCGGCCAGCTATCCTGCGGCGTCATGACTTTCCCAAATACTTCCCGCCTCATCCGCTTCAACAAGCCCTACGGCGTCCTCAGCCAGTTCACCCCCGAGGGCCGATGGCGTGGGCTGAAAGATTTCATCGACATCCCCGACGTCTACGTCGCCGGCCGCCTCGATGCCGACAGCGAAGGCCTGCTGCTCCTTACCAACGACGGCCAGCTCCAGGCGCGCATCGCCGATCCGCGCTTCAAGATGGAGAAGACCTATTGGGTGCAGGTGGAGGGTGTGCCGACCGAAGAGGCGCTCGCCGCGCTGCGCCAGGGCGTGCAACTCAACGACGGCCTCACGCGCCCTGCCCGCGCCAGCCTGCTCGATCCGCCGCCCGATGTGTGGCCGCGGCAACCGCCGATTCGCGAGCGCAAGAGTATTCCGACCGCATGGCTGGAGCTGGCGATCAGCGAAGGCCGCAACCGGCAGGTGCGGCGCATGACCGCCGCTGTCGGGCTGCCCACGCTTCGCCTGATCCGGGCCGCCATCGGGCCGCACACGCTTGATGGATTGGCGCCCGGCACCTGGCGCGAGTAACAACGAACGCGGCCGCGCGACGTCACAGACAAAACCTCTTTCATTCAATCCTCCCTTCATGCACGACAACATCCGAACCACCTCGCCCGACCTCCTCACGCCCGCACTGATGAATCGCCGCAGCGCATTGCTCGGCACGCTGGGCTTGCTCGCGCTGCCCGCAACGCAGGCCGTCGCGGCTGCGCCCGCGAAGTCGAAGCAGACACAAACGCAGAAGCACCCCGACGTCTGGCCGCACGCGTCACAGGTGCCGGGCGGCGTGGCGCGCCTGTCGCTCGGCCCGAGCGCCAAACGCCCGGCCGCCTTTGCAGGCGACGTGCCCTTGCTCGTTGTGGGTGACGCCATCGAATGGACAGCGCTGGTCGGCATCCCGCTCGCAGCCACGCCCGGCGAGGCGAGCATCACGGTGCGCACCGAGAGCGGGAGCGAAAGACAGGTCGCCTACACGGTCACCGACAAGCAGTACCGCGAACAGCGCCTGACAGTGGCGCCGCGCACGGTCGACCTCTCGCCCGAAGACGAAGCGCGCTACGTGCGCGAACGCGACCACCTGACCGGCGTGATGGCCACGCTCACTGACCTGCGGCCCGATGCTGTGCTGCAGATGCGCGTGCCCGTGCCGGGTCGCCGCTCCAGTTCGTTCGGCCTGCGCCGCGTGTTCAACGGGCAGTCGCGCAATCCGCACAGCGGGATGGACATCGCGGCCCGCACGGGCACGCCGGTGCTGGCGCCGCTGCCGGGGCGGGTGATCGATACGGGGGACTATTTCTTCAACGGCGGCACGGTGTGGCTCGACCATGGCGGCGGGCTGCTGACGATGTATTGCCATCTGAGCCGGGTGGATGTGAAGGTGGGGGATGTGATGAAGACGGGGGAACAGTTGGCTGCGGTGGGCGCGACCGGGCGGGTGACGGGGCCGCATCTGCATTGGTCTGTGATGTTGAATCGGGCGATGGTGGACCCGGCGTTGTTCATTGCGGCTTGAGTAATCACCCTGAGTTCCGGATTCCGCTCGCCTCATAAACTCGCGCCATTCCAACGAGGGGCGGGTTGAGGCGATGACCAAACAGACAAGAGCCGAGCGGCGCCGTGAACGCGCACGCAGCAAACTGGCGGGCAACGGATGGACGGCGATCATCGTCGGCGTCTTGCTCCTGGTGGTACTTCCGGCGTTCATGCACGGCCCGATCATCGGCACGCTCGGCCCGGCGCTTCGTCCTGCGGGATGGACAGCATTGGCGATTGGCGCGGCCTTGCTGGGGCTGCACTACCTCGTCGCTCGCAAGAAGGTCGTGCCTCAGGCCATCGAACGTACAGAGCCATCGGCTGCTGCGGTCAAGGTCGCTCGTCCGATGGCAACGCCTCCCGCTGCCGCACGACGCGAACCGGTATTGGATTCCGAGCTCTCCCAGCCAACGCCCTCGCCTTCAGTACCCGCACCTGCACAGCAGCAGCAATGGAGCCCCGCCGTACTCGCCGCCATCGAATGGCGACGCTTCGAGGCCTTGTGCGAAGCGCTCTACGCGCAAGCGGGTTTCACCACGCGCAGCCAGTCGCACGGCGCGGACGGCGGCATCGACATCTGGCTTCACTCCAAGCACAGCGACGTGCCGCGCATCGTTCAATGCAAGCACTGGCGAAGCAAGCCCGTGGGCGTGAAGGAGATGCGGGAGTTCCTTGGCGTGATGGCTTCGCATCAGTTGAAGACCGGCACCTACGTGACGAGCTCGACCTTCTCCGCCGATGCCACTGCCTTCGCCAAGGCCAACGGCATCCACGCGCAGGACGGCGCCGCCTTGCTCAAGCTGATCGGCCAGCGCACGCCCGAGCAGCAGGCCGCATTGCTCGCCGTGGCTTACGAAGGCGAGTACTGGCGGCCCACCTGCGCAAGCTGTGGCACGAAGATGGTCGAAAGAAACTCGTCAAAGAATGAAGGCAGCTTCTGGGGCTGCGCCAACTATCCGAAGTGCCGGGGCAGGACGATTCCGAAGTCGAAGGCATCTGCAACGGTCTGACCACGAGGCGCGCCATGACCAATCAACCGCTGTTCACCGAAGACTGCCTCGACGCATCCTTCGCCCGCGCCACCCGCCGCGAAACCCTCGACCTCCTCAACACCCGCCTGCACCCCGCCCTGCAGAAAATCCTCGCCGCCGAAATTGCCTCCGGCAACCGCGTGGTCGACGTCGGCATCGACTGGCCCGATGCGGGCTCCGTGCACGTCACCTTGCACAACCATTTCGACAATCGCCACGCGACCGCCGAAGCCGTCTTCAGCCTCTGCGCCGACCCGCACTACTGGCACGCCGACTACAGCACCACCAGCAAGCCGACGCACCTGCTCATCTGCTGACCCTCTTCTTCGACCCCGGCCACACCGACGTGCTCCAGGCAATGAGCGCCAGCAGCGCCACCTGAACCGGCAGCCGCACCACCAGCGCCCAATACGGCACGCTCGGAAAAAGCTCCGGCCGCTGCAGCATGTAGAAATGCGCGGGCGTCACGGCCAGGGTCAGAAGGATGAGGCCGATGCCCGCAGCACGCCGCGTCGGCCGCCACAGCAGCCCGGCCGCGCCCAGCAGTTCGAATACGCCGCTCACCAGCACGGCCGCGCGCGGCCAGGGGATGTACGGCGGCACGATGCGCATCTCCGCTTCGGTCGCCACGAAGTGCGCGATGCCGCCGAGAGCGAACCACAGGAAGACGAACACGAGTCCCGCCACGCGCCAGCGGCTCATGGCGGGCGAATCCGTCATGCGCTTCTTCAGACCGGCTTGGTCAGATACACCGCTTCGCGCCCCACGATCACGCGCTGCGCGGGCATGAAGATCGTGCAGTCGTCGCACGGCGCGCGGATTTCGTCCGGGCCGTTGGTCGCGATCAGCTCGTCCTTGGCAAAGGTCTCGAAGCCGATCAGCGGCCGCACGAACGCGAAGTCTTCCGACTTGATGACATGCGTCTGCAGCAACTGAAAGCGGCGCTGCGGCGCGGGTTCAGGCGTGGCCGGGTCCTTGTCGACCAAGCCGAAGTACGCGAGGAAGTCATACGTGACCGCGGTCGCCAGCACCGACGCCGAGCGCAGGAAGTGCTGTCCGCACTCGACCACCATCGCCACGCCCTTGCCGTCCGGGCCGCCGTGGCTGCCGTACTGGATCAGCGGCGTGCCCGAACCCAGGCCATCGGGCATCACCAAGTGCACCGACGGGCGGCCGATGGCCAGCGCCACCTCGGCGTTGCGCTCGAACGCCGGGTAGACCCAGAACGGCACGACGGGCTGGCTGGTCGAATGGATGTCCAGGATGTGGTCGGCGGTGTCCACCACCGGCCGCAGGATGCGCGCGCGGCGCAGCTCGGGGCTGTCCTCGCCGCCGTCCAGCCATTCGGGCGACCAGATGCGGTTGAGGTTGTGCACGATCTGGCGGCTGTCGTAGGGGGACTCTTCCTTGAACGATTCGTAGGCGTCGATGTTGGCGAAGGCCACGGTGAGCGTGCCGATCTTCGGGCGCACGCCGTTGTCGAGCAGGTGGGTGGCGGCGGTCATGCCGCAGATTTCGTTGCCGTGCGTGAGCGCGTTGATCAGCACGTGCGGGCCGGGCTTGCCGGACTCGAAGCGGTGCACGTAATCGATGCCGACGTTGCCTTGGCGGTAGGCGGAGAGGTCGCGGGGGAGGACCTCGAGGGCGGGTGGGGATTGGGTCATGGGGCTGTGGACGTGGGAGCGATGCGGTCGGGGGAGTTTGCTACAGCAGGCAAATCTGTGCTTTCCGACCTCGCGAACCAGTCACCGCCGCTGCGGCGTCCCAAAAATACGCTTCAAAAATGAAGCGTATCCGGCCCGAATACGCTTCAGATCACCGAGTTATCGCACCTGCTGGTAATCCACAGGCACCCACGCATACCCCGAACCCTCGGCCCGAATCCGCCCCAGCCCCGGGAACGGCAGATGCGCGCCGGCCACGAGATACCGGCCCTTCGCCGCATCGGCATACGCCTTCTTGCGCTCCGCCGCGGCGGGCTTGGAATCGACGTCGAACGAAATCGTCACCTGCGGCTGCACGAACTGCACCGAGGCCACGTGCATCAGGTCGCCCCACAGCACGAGCTTCTGGCCCTTGGACTCGATCACGTAGGTGTTGTGGCCGGGCGTGTGGCCGTGGGCGGCGACGGCCTTGATGCCGGGTACGAGGTCGGCGGCGCCGCCCGTCAGGGGCTTGAACTTGCCGGCTTCGACGTACGGATTCAGCGACGCCTGCGCGCCCTGGAAGTAGCCCTTCATCTCGGGCGTGGCCTTTTCCAGATTGGCCTTGCTGAGCCAGAAATCGGCGTCTTCCTGACCGGCGTGGATGGTGGCGTTCGGAAAGGCCAGCTTGCCGTCGACGATGAGGCCGCCGACGTGGTCGCCGTGCATGTGGGTGATGAACACGTCGTCGACCTGCTCGGGCTTGTAGCCGGAGGCCAGGAGGTTGTTGCGCAGGTTGCCCAGCGTGGGGCCGAAGAGCGTGCCGGCGCCGGTGTCGATCAGCACCAGCTTGCTGCCGGTGTTGATGAGGTAGCTGTTCACCGAGGTGGGCACAAGGTCCTTCTTGAAGGAGCGGTCGAGCAGCCTGCCGACCTGCGCCTGCGTGGTGTTGGTGAGCAGCTTCTTCACCTCCAGGTCGATGGTGCCGTCGAAGAGCGCCGTGACCTCGAAGTCGCCGAGCATCATGCGGTAGAAGCCGGGCGCCTGTGTCTTGACCTGGGGTGCGCCAGCATGTGCTGATGCAAACGAAAGCATCAGCACGCTGCTCGCCAGCGCGGCGATGCCGCGGCGCAGCCAGTGGGTGGGTTGGGTCATGGGTCTTCCTTCTCCGGCTTGTCTTTAGAGGGGCCGAAGAATAGCCCAACCCGCCCGCCCTGCGCCTTTGCCTTCCTTACCAGTTGACTTCGCGCTCCGGCGTGGCCGAGATATGGTGGATCGACAGGTCGGCGCCGTCGTATTCCTCTTCCTGCGAGAGGCGCAGGCCCATCGTGGCCTTGAGCGTGCCGTACACCACCGCGCCGCCGACGAGCGCCCAGACCACGCCGATCACCGTGCCGATCAGCTGCGCCCAAACGTTCACCCCGCCGATGCCGCCCAGCGCCTGCGTGCCGAAGATGCCGGCCGCGATGCCGCCCCAGGTGCCGCACAGGCCGTGCAGCGGCCAGACGCCGAGCACGTCGTCGATCTTCCATTTGTTCTGCGTGAGCGTGAACATGACAACGAAGATGCCGCCCGCCACGCCGCCCACGACCAGCGCGCCCAGCGGATGCATGAGATCGGAGCCGGCGCACACGGCCACGAGACCCGCGAGCGGGCCGTTGTAGACGAAGCCCGGGTCGTTCTTGCCCAGGGCCAGCGCCACCAGCGTGCCGCCGACCATCGCCATCAGCGAGTTGACGGCCACGAGGCCCGAGATCTTGTCGATGCTCTGCGCGCTCATCACGTTGAAGCCGAACCAGCCCACGCACAGCACCCACGCGCCGAGCGCGAGGAAGGGGATGCTCGACGGCGGATGCGCGCTCAGCGAGCCGTCGCCACGGTAGCGGTTGCGGCGCGCGCCGAGCAGGATGACCGCCGGCAGCGCGAGCCAGCCGCCCACGGCGTGCACCACGATCGAACCGGCGAAGTCGTGGAACTCGTGGCCGGTGACCGAGGCGATCCAGGCCTGGATGCCGAAGGCCTTGTTCCAGGCGATGCCCTCGTAGAGCGGATACACCACGCCGACGATCACCGCGGTGGCGATGAGCTGCGGCCAGAACTTGGCGCGCTCGGCGATGCCGCCCGAAATGATGGCCGGAATGGCCGCGGCAAAGGTCAGCAGGAAGAAGAACTTCACCAGCTCGTAGCCGCTCTTGGCCGCGAGCTCGGTGGCGCCCACGAAGAAGTGCGTGCCGTAGGCCACGCCGTAGCCCACCAGGAAATACACGATGGTCGAGACCGAGAAGTCGACCAATATCTTCACCAGCGCATTGACCTGGTTCTTCTTGCGCACGGTGCCCAGTTCAAGAAAGGCAAAACCGGCATGCATGGCCAACACCATGATGGCGCCGAGAAGGATGAATAGCGCATCTGCGCCCTGTTTGAGTGCGTCCATGGGAGCTTCTTGCAGTTTTTGGTTTGAATTGGTGCATCGCAGCCGGATTGCCCGGAGCGATGGTGCACGGAAGCAAAAATGGTGCCTGAAGGCTCTTTGATGGTGCGAAACGGGCCATAACGGCGCGCTCGCGCACCGGAACAGGCTGCTTTTTCAGCCCGTCGAGCCTGCGCCGGCCCGGAGCGCGTCGCGATAGCGGCGGCTGCAGGGCACGGTCGTGCCGTCGTGCATGTGCAACTTGGCATCGCCGCCGTCCAGCGGCTCGATTTCCTTGATGCGCGCGAGGTTCACCGCATGGCTTCGGTGCACGCGGACGAACCTGGCCGGGTCGAGCTGGGTCAGGAAATCGGTGAGCGTGGCGCGCAGCAGGTAGTCGTGGCCGTTGACGTGCAGGCCGACGTAGTTGCCCTCGGCCTGGAGCCAGTCGATGTCGGTGGCGGCGATCAGGAATTCGCGGCGCAGCTTGCGTACGAGGAAGCGTTCGGGGCGGGCGACGGGCGGTGTTGGGGGCACTGGCTGCATCGAGGGTTCGGATTCCTCCGGTTCCGCCGGGGTCGGCGCCGGTTCGGCCGCGCCCGCCTCCGGCGCATCGAGCACCCGCGCCTCGCCCTGCAAGCGCAGCATGAAAAGCCGGTAGGCCCAGATGCCGAAGACGATCGAGACGTAGACCCGCACGTCCTTCAGGTACTCGTAGCCCCATTGAGCGATCCAGCCGCCGAAGTCGTAGCGGCCGCCCATCAGGGCATAGACCAGCGATCGCACCGCGAACATGCCCGCCACGTGCACCACGCTGATGGCCACGCTGGCAATGATGTGTCCGGCCACGAAATGCACCCAGCGGCCGGGCATCAGCGGCGCCAGCCGGCGCTCGATGGCCACGAACACCGGAATCAGCATCAACAGCACCAGGTGGCTCGACCCTTCCCAGGTGACGATTTCCCAGGTCGCGCGCGGCACGGCGCGGTTGCGGGCGTCGACCACCGCGACCATGGTGGCGAACACGCCCTGCAGCGCCATCAGCACGATCCAGAAACCCACTTCCACGTAGCGGCGGATCGGCTCGTAGCGCTCGTACAGGTTCCGGTGGGACGCTTTCATGCCCGGGATTCTCGCCATCTGCGCGGTGGCGGGGCGAATTTCGTCCCACCGGGGCCACCGCTCGTCACAAAGGCCGGGCCATCCGTCCCGCGGGCGCGCCGCCGGGCGGTGCCGGGCCACACGATGGCCGCACTTTCTGTTTCGAGGACCCTGAAATGAGCCTTCCGACTCCCCTGCCCGGCACGGACCGGCGCCACGACATCGACGCCCTGCGCGCGCTCGCCTTCCTGTTCGTGATCCTCTATCACGTGGCCATGTACTACGTCGCCGACTGGCCCTGGCACCTCAAAAGCCCGCACGCAGCCGAATGGCTGCAGTGGCCGATGCGGGTGCTGAACCTTTGGCGCATGGACCTGGTGTTCTTGATCTCCGGCGTGTCGCTCGGCTTCCTCGCTCGCCACCAGGGCACCGGGGCGCTGCTGCGCAGCCGGGGCGCCCGGCTGATGCTGCCGCTGGTGTTCGGAATGATGGTGATCGTTCCGTACCAGGCCTATGCGCAGGGCGTGGCCAACGGGCTGGTCGCGCCAGGTTTCGGCGCCTTTTTGCTGCGCTACCTGTCGATGGCCGAACCGTGGCCCAAGCGCGCTTTCGACGGCGCGGAGTTCGGCATGACCTGGAACCACCTCTGGTATCTGCCGTATCTGTTCGCGTACACCGCGCTGGTCGCGTTGACGCTGCCCTTGTGGAAATCGCCGGCCGGCCAGTGGGTGCGCCGCCGGTTCAATGCGCTGCGCGGCTGGAAACTGTTGCTGCTGCCGGTGCTCCCGCTGCTCGCGTGGACGGCGCTGCTGGCCCCGCACTTTCCGCCCACGCACAACCTGGTGCGCGATTTCTACCTGCATGCCATCTACCTCACCGTGTTCCTCTACGGCTACTGGATGGGCGTGGACACGGGCATCTGGAAGGAGCTGGAGCGGCTGCGGCGGGTGTCGCTGGTGCTGGCGGTCGTGGCGATCGGCACGTTCATCGCGCTGCGCGTCGGCGCGGGAAAGTCCGCTCCTGGCCTGCTCATGGACCTGCTGCGCACGCTCTACATGTGGCTGGCCATCGCGACCATCCTGGGCCATGGTCACCGCCACCTGAACCACCCGTGGCCCTGGCTGCGCTGGGCCAATGAGTCGGTCTACCCGTGGTACGTGCTGCACCAGACGCTGATCATCGTCGGCGTGACCGTGCTGGCGCCGCTCGCGCTAGGCCCGGTGCTGGAGCCCGCGCTGCTGGTGACGCTGACCATCCTCGGCTGCTGGCTGCTGACCGATGGGCTGATCCGCCGCATCAACTGGCTGCGGCCGCTGTTCGGGCTGAAGCTCAGGCGGCGGGCTTCGGCTGAAGCTCTTCCACCGCAATCGGAACCAGGATGGCGTTCCCCGTCGCCACGAGCTTGAGTTCGTCCTCGCCTTTTCCTTCGGGTTGCGCATAGAGCTCGGCCACGACGAACACCTGCTTGCGTCCCGCCTTCACCACCCGGCCGCGCGCCACGAAGGCGCTTCCGATGGCGGGCGAGATGCAGTTGACGGAAAAGTGCGAGGCCAGCACGCGCCCTGCCTTCGTGGAGGCCGCGTAGCCGCTCACGGTGTCCAGCAGCGCGGCGATCATGCCGGCGTGCAGGAAGCCGGCGTACTGGCCCATGTCTTCCTCGCGCCAGTTCATGCGCAGTTCGGCTTCGCCGTCGGCGGCATGGTGGACTTCGAAACCGGCCCAGCGGTTGAACGAAGCGGTGCGGTTGATGGCCTGGATGGTGTCGAGCATGGGGTTCTCCTTGGAACGGGCACGTTGGTGGTGTGGACGAATCCACTCTACGAACCGCGCCCGCCGCGCGTCGTCGCACGCGTGACCGGAAGTGCCGTTACGGTTGCATTGGCGACAGCCGCCATCGGCATGAAATATTTCTCGCGGCGTCTTAACCCCGTTGAACGAGCCCGGCCGTATGAGTGGAGGTCAACCCACTCACTTTCGAAGGCTCTTCCATGAAAGCACCGTCCTCCGCCCTCCTGCTCCGCGCCACCGTCGTCGCCGCCACCTGGCTGGTCTTGAACGCCAGCGCCCAGGTGCCGGCCCCCCTGCAAACCCAGGCGGCCGACTCGCGCATCACCCAGGTCAAGGTCTACCCTGGCAGCGCCACGGTGGAGCGCGTGGCACGTGTCGCGGCCGGCAGCCGCTCGGTCACCTTCGCGTGCCTGCCGGCGGGGCTGGACGTGCAGAGCCTGCAGGTGTCGGCCGATGCGTCGGTGCGCGTGGGCGAGACCTCCGTGCTCAACGAGCAGCGCGAGCTTTCGGCGCGCTGCGCCACCAGCGCGCTCGACGGCCGCATCCGCGAACTCGAAGACCAGAAGGCCGCGCTGCAGGCCGAGAGCGATGCGCTGGGCATGGTCACGGGCTACCTCAAGGGCCTTTCGGGTGGAGATTCGTCACAGGGCGCTCGCGCGCCGATGGACGCGCGCAACCTCGCCGCGGTGACCGACGCGATGCGCCGCACCGGGCAGGACTCGCTGCTGAAACAGCACCAGCTCGCGCGCAAGCAGGGCGACATCGACCGCCAGCTCAACCCGCTGATCGCCGAGCGCAAGCGCTCGCAGGGCAACGGCGCGCAGGTGGTGGCCGTGACGGTCACGCTGGCCGCCAGCGCCGATGCGGAGGTGAAGCTCAGCTACCAGGTCAACGGCCCGGGTTGGACGCCCACCTACCGCGCGCTGCTCGACACCACCACACGCAAGGTGCGCATCGAACGACAGGCGCTGGTGGCGCAGGCCACGGGCGAAGACTGGCGCGGCGTGAAGCTGGTGCTCTCCACCGGCCAGCCGCGCCGCGAAACCACCGGCCGCACGCCGGGCGCGTGGCGCATCGGCATCGAGCCGCCGCCGCAACGCCCAAAGACCGACATGGCCTACATGGCGGCACCGGCGCCAGCCATCGCGGGCGCACCGCCATCGCTCAGGGAGTCGGCCATGGAACGCCGCGCGCCGCTATTCGATGTGAGCGTGTTCGACAACAGCTTCGCCACCGAATTCTCTGTGCCGCAAAGCATCGACGTGCCCTCCAACGGCCAGCGCGTGACGATGGCGCTCGGCCAGTACGAGGACACGGCGAAACTCGCCTCGCGCACCAGTCCGCGCGTGGACGCGAGCGCCTTCCTGGTCGCCGACCTCGCACAGCCCACGGGCGTGTGGCCGGCCGGCCCGATGCAGCTTTATCGCGACGGCAACTTCGTCGGCAACGGCCAGTGGACGGCGCCGAGCGATGCGCGCCTGACGCTCTCCTTCGGCCGCGACGAACTGGTGCGCGTGCAGGTCGAACCGGAGCAGGACAACCAGGGCACGGGCGGCTTCGCCGGCACGCGCGCCGAGCGCAAGGTGCAGCGCGCCTACGTGGTCGAGAACCGCCACCGCACGCCGATCGCGGTGCAGGTGCTGGAAGCGGCGCCGATCTCGGTCGACGAGCAGGTGCGCATCGCCTCGCAGTTCTCGCCGCAGCCGGGCGAGCTGGCGTGGAACAAGCAGCCGGGCCTCGCGATGTGGAGCTTCGACCTCGACGCCGGCAAGACCGCGCGCGTGGCGGCCGACTACACGATCAGCTATCCGAAGGACGTGCGGCTGCAGATGCGCTGAGCGCGCGCGCTCGCACCTTCTTATACGAGTTTGCGGTTAATCAACCAGAACCGTTCGGACTGAGCTTGTCGAAGTCTCGCGCGGCGCTTCGACAAGCTCAGCGTGAACGGATTGATATTCTTGAACGCGTTTCCGTACCAGAAGTCTAGAAGTCGAACTTGGCCGACACCTCGAAGGTACGGCGCGGCGCAAGCAGCACCTGGCTGGTGGCACGCCCCACCCAGGTGGCGTAGAGCTTGTCGGTCAGGTTGCGCACGCGGAAGCTGAGCAGCGCGTTCTTCAACCGGTAGCTCACCGCCGCATCCATGGTGGTGTAGCCGTTGATGCGGATCTGGTTGGCGGTGTCGGTGAACATGTGGCCGGTGCGGTTGAGCGACACGAAATATTCGAGCTTCGAGTTGTCGGGCCGGTAGGTCGCGAAGACATTGGCCACGCGCTCGGGCACGTTGGGCGGGGTCTTGCCGACGCGCGAGACGTTGCCCGCCTCCACCAGCGTGTCGAAGCGCGCATCGAGAGCGGCGAGGTTGCCTGCCAGCGTCCATTCGCGCGTGGGCTTCCACACCGCCGACAGCTCTAGGCCGCGCGATGACTGGCGCCCGTTGTTCACCGTATTGGCCGCGTTGGCCGGATCGCGCGAGAGCACGTTGTCGAGCTCGATCTTGTAGGCGGCCGCGGTCCACTCCAGATTCGCTTCGGGCAGGCTCTGCTTGAAGCCCACCTCCGCCTGCTTGCCGCGCGACATCGGAAATGCCGCGTTGGATGCCGACAGGAGGAAGAGCGAATTCACCGGCAGCGTGGCGTTGGTGTACTGCGCATAGATGCTCGATTGCGGCGTGATGTCGTACACCGCGCCGAGGCGGCCCGAAGTCGAACGGTAGCTGCTGCCGAAGCGCGTGTTGCTGCCCAGGTTGAGATCGGTGATCGAACGATCGACCTCGGTGCGGTCGTGGCGCAGGCCCCCGACCAGCGTGAGGTTGCGAATCGGCTTGAGCGCGTCTTCGACGAAGACCGAACTGACCCGCACCTTGGTGTGCATGTCGGTCCGGTTGCCGCCGCCCACGCTGAGCGCCGGGTCGTTGTTGAAGAAGCCCACGTAGGGGTCGAACACCGGCACCCGCAGCAGGCTCGCCGTGCTGGCGCTGCTGTTCGAGAAGCGGCGCTGGCTGCCGAAGCGCGTCTCGCTGTATTCGCCGCCGACGACGAGGCGGTTGTCCATGCCGCCGATCGTGCCCTTGTGCGTGGCGTCGATGCGGTCGAGCCAGAAGTCCTGGTCGTGCGTGATCAGGGTCTGGTCGCGCGCGATGCTGGACGGCGCCACGAAGGTAGCGCTTTCGGAATTGCGGAACACGCGGTTCGACTTGTTGGCCGAGAACTCATTGCGCCACGACCAGCCGCCGTCGAGCTGGCCCGTGAGGCGCGCGCGCAGCCAGTAGGTTTCGGAGGAGTTGTCGTCGTCCAGCACGTTGTAGTTGGTGCGCGTCATGCGCCGGTCGATCACGCGGCCGTCGGGCGTGCTCACCACGTTCGTCGGCTGGGTGGCGAAGCTGCGCGGCACGAGCGGCGTGCCCCAGTAGGCGTCGTTGTTGTCGCGCAGGTAGTCGAACGAGAGGTCCAGCTTCACCGAGCCGCCGAGGTCGACCATCAGGCCGCTGGTGAAGTGATCGATGCGCTCGCCGTTGCGGTCGATGGTGCCGACCTTGCTGTCGTTGCGGCTGTAGTCCAGCCGGTAGGCGCTGGCATCGCCGAGGGCGCCGCCGAAACCGAAGGCCGCGCGCGTGGAGCCGTAACTGCCGTACGAGAGCAGCGCTTCCTTGTGCGGGTTGTCGCGGTCGGGCCGCTTGGTCACGAAGTTGACGACGCCGCCGATGGCGCCCTCGCCGTCGAGCACCGAGGCAGGCCCCTTCAGCACTTCGATGCGGTCGTAGTTCCAGGTGTCCTGCACGCGGTTGACGACGCCCGCGCCGGAGCTGCGCACGCCGTCGTAGAGGTACATGAGGCTGGTGAAGCCGCGCGTGGAAAGCGTCGTCGGCGACGACGGCGGGCCGCCGCCCGACAAACCCGCCATGCCGCGCAGCGCTTCGCTGAAGGTGCGCGCGCCGCGCTGCTGGATCGCGTCCTGCGACAGGATCTCGACGGAGGCCGGCGTCTCGCGCACCGAAAGGCCGAGACGCGAAGCGGCGCCGCTCGACTCCTCGAGGTGCAGGCTGTTGGCATCGCGGCTGCCTTCGATGGTGACGGCGCCGAGTTCTGCGTTGGTGCTGTTGCCTTGTGCATACGCTGCCTGGAAGGCCGTGACGGCGGCCACGGCGATGGCCGTGCGGGTGAACTGGATCATTGGACTGCCTGGTTGGAACGAAACGAAAAACCGGAAGGGCCGAGGCGATGCGCTAAGCCACGGAGAAGCGCCGCAGCCG
Organism: Variovorax paradoxus EPS; assembly: GCF_000184745.1. Taxonomy (NCBI): domain Bacteria; kingdom Pseudomonadati; phylum Pseudomonadota; class Betaproteobacteria; order Burkholderiales; family Comamonadaceae; genus Variovorax; species Variovorax paradoxus. Next base: position 4,512,779 of record NC_014931.1, read on the forward strand.
CCACGCCGCAAGGCCGAACAGCAGCAGGCTCGGCACAAGCAACTGCAGCACCGCCAGAGCGGCCTGGCCGCGCATCAGGCCGGCTGGCTCCTCTTGCCACGCGAAAGTCGGAATGCGGTCGAACTCGGCGGGCGTGAACGCATCGCGCGCATCGATGCGCGGAAAGAAGAAGGCCTTCCACGCCTCGTGGTGCGCCACCGTCTGCGCCTCGAAGCGCGCATGGCGCCGCACGCCGTTGCCGGCCAGCGCGGTCATACCTTCGTAGGCCACGGCGGCGGGCGACACCGCGCCGAAGCGGCCGAGCAACTGCTGCTGGCGCGCCTGCTGCGCGTCGAAGCGCTCGAGCGCGGGGCGGATCGCCTCATCGACCTCGCGCTCGATCTTGTAGTTGGCCAGCGCGCGGCCGGCGATCTCGATCTTGCCGTTGCGCGGCACGAGGATCGCGCCGTGGCCCACGTGCTGGTACTCGGTGCCCAGCAGGTCCTGGTAGCGCTTCATCGCCTCGGCCGTGACCACGCGCTGGTGCGTGGCGAGCTCGGTGCGCGACGGTGCCGGCACAGCCCGCGTGACGGCGAGGTTGAGCAGCACCGGTGCGACCAGCACCAGCATCACCCACGCGATGACCAGCACCATCGCATTGGTCGCCGACGAAGCGCCGAAGGCATTCACCGCCACGACCAGCGCGAACCAGAACAGCGCGTAGGCACCGACCAGCAATGCCCACCAGAGCGTTGCGCTGCCCGCGCCACCGGCGAAGCCTGCATGGCGCGCGATCCACAGCACCGCCACTGGCAGAAGCACCGCTGGTCCCAGCAACACCGCGGCGCGCACCGTGAGCTTGCCCGCGAGCAGCGTGCGCAGGCGCAAGGGCTGCGACAGAAGCAGGCGCAAGGTGCCGTTCTCGCGCTCCGCCGACAGGAGGTTGTAACTGAGCGCGAAGATCAGCAAGGGCAGCAAATAGACGATGACGAACGCCAGGTCGAAATGCCCGCTCAGCAGGTGCCACGGGTTCTCGATGTCGCTCGGGTTCATGAACACGACGCGGCTCTGGTTCGTGACCTTGTACTGGCTCGGGAACAGGTCGCTCTGCCCCAGCGCGACCGGGCCCAGTGGCGCGGTCGGCAGCAGCGCATGCTGGCCGCCGTAGCCGCTTGCCATGCGCGAGGGATCGGCCGGGTTCTCGAACGGCGTGGGCTGCGCGGTGCCGGCGAGGATGGCTTCGAGCTGCACGCGCTGATTGGCGCGAGTGTCGCGGTCGGCCTGTGCGACGGCCGCCTGCGCGCGGTCGCGCTTGGCGGTCTGCAGAAGGCCGTTGCCGAGCGCATAGGCCACGAGCAGCAGGAACAGCGCACCGACGACCCAGAGGCCGCGCTCGGCGAGCATCAAGCGGATTTCCTGGCGCATCACGGCCAGCAGGCGACGGGCTTGGGGAGGATGGATGGACATGTGTGGCATCCCCTTTCAGAGCGCGCGCTGGCGCACGGTGGCGAAGGCCGCGAACGCCGCTGCGAGCAGCAGGCCGACGCACAGCACGGCCAGGCTGCGCGCCTGGTGCCACAGCGCCCATCCCACGCCCGGCGAGTGGTAGTCGAACGGCGGCACGGTGGCCCAGAGGTCGGGCGTGGCCTGGTAGGAAAAGTGGCGGTCGCCCAGCGGGTCGGCATGCACCACCAAGTCCTTGCTCATCAGGTCCTGGATGTTGCGGCGATGCAGTTCGGCCGCGGTCGTGAAGCGCCGGTGGTGCGAGAAATCGGTGCCCGCCATGCCCATCGAGAAGCTGCGGATCGCGAGGATGGGCAGCACAAGGCCGCTCCATTCCTGCACGGTCTGCTGCTGCTCCCAGGTGTCCCACAAACGGCCGTAGTGACGGTCGTACACGGGGTACGAGGCCTGATCGTCCAGGCGCAGCGCTATGCCCCACTTGCTGAGCGGCACGTCGCGGCCCCAGCGTTCGGTGGTGCCGAAGTTCTTCTGCCAGACCTGGTCGGACACGGTCTTGAGTTCGGCGCCGAGCTGATGGTTGAACTCCAGCCGCGTCGGGCTCGGGAACCAGGTGCGCGACAGCTCGGAGAGCACGCGCGGCGCCATCACGGCCTGTCCGATCCACAGCGCGAGCAGCACGGTGATGGCGGTGCGCGAAGTGGCCGACATCGCCGACACGCCCAGCACGAGGAACACGAAGATGCCCAGGTACACCGCATAGCCGAGCGCCCATGCGGCAAGGCGCAGCAGCGCGTCGATGCGCTCGCCCTGCTCCGCGCCCACGGCCACCGCGATGGCCGCGACGATGGCGGCCGGCACGAGCAGCACCGCGAGCGATGCCGCGAGCGCGAGCGCCTTGCCGGCCAGGAGGCGCAGTGGAGACACGCCCAGGCTCAGCGTCTGCCGCAGGATGCCCTGCTCGCGTTCGCCTGCAAACGCGTTGAAGCCGAGCACGATCACCAGCAGCGGCCCGAGCACCTGCAATATCCAGCCGACCGAGAGGTTGCCGAAACGCTGCAGCCCGGTCGCATCTTGTGCGGCGTTGAACTTCACCTCGCTCTGCCGGTGCGCCTGCAGCCACACGGTGCTGCCGATGAAGGGGTTGATGCCCGAGTCGACCATCGACAGCGGCGGCTCGGGCTTGAAGGCGTGCATGCCCTGGTGGGCGGCGTCGTGCGGATGGCGCTTGTCCTGATGCAGCCAGTCGCGGTAGTCCATGGCCTGCGCGGCGACCTGCTCGGCGTGGGCGCCCTGCTGGTGCGCCCATCCCACGGCGAGTGCGGTGAAGAGCAGCATCACCACGAGTCCGCCCGCCAGGTACAGCCGGCCGTCGCGCAGGCGTTCGAGAAATTCGCGTCGTGCGATCCAGTTCAGCAACATGTTCAGGCTCTCATGTGCTGGAGGTAGAGCGACTGCAGATCGGTGTTCGCAATCTGCGCTTCGCCGTCGAGGCTTTCGACGAGGCGGCCGCGCTTCATGATGCCGACGCGGGTGGCGGTCTGCTGCGCATGGAAGAGGTCGTGCGTGGTGGTGAGCACGGCCACGCCGGTGTCGGCGGCACGGCGCAAGAGGTCTGAGAACTCGGCGGCGGCGTGCGGGTCGAGCCCCGAGGTGGGCTCGTCGAGCAGCAGCGCCTTGGCTTCCTTGGCGATCGCCACCGCGATCCATACCTTCTGCCGCATGCCTTTGGAATACGCCGAGACGCGTTTTTCGGCAGCCGCGTGGTCGAGCCCCACCTCGGTCATCAACTCGAGCAGGCGCGTGCGCGGCAGCTCGTGGCCGAGCGCGAGGCCGGCGAAGAAGCGCAGGTTCTCCAGGCCCGAGAGCGTGCCGTAGAGCGTGACCTGCTCGGGGATGTACGCCACGTCCTGCTTGGTCGCGACCGCGTGGCGCGTGACGTCGACGCCGTTGATCTCCACCGTGCCGCCCGTCGGCGCGATGAAGTTCAGGAACAGATTGATGGTCGTCGTCTTGCCCGCGCCGTTGGCGCCCAGCAGGCAGTAGATGTCGCCGCCGCGGATGTCGAGGTCGAGACGGTCGAGCGCAATGTGCGTTCCGTACTGTTTGGTGAGGCCGATGGCTCGGAGCATGGACAGGTTTCCGGTTGGAGAAAAAGGCGCGCGCAGGCCTGCGGCGGCGCGGGGTGCGCCGGTGCGGTTTATGGGGTCGTGGAGCGAGGGTCGGCGGGCTGCGCGAATCGAAGGCGCCCGCGGTGTCGTCAGCGCAGGTTCAGCGCTTGTTCTTGTTCTTTGCGCCGCCCTGGCGCGCCTTGAAGCGCGGGTTGGACTTGCAGATCACGTAGGTGCGGCCGCGCCGTGTCACCACCTGGCAATCGCGGTGACGCTTCTTTGCTTCCTTGAGCGAGGACAGGACTTGCATAGGGTCGTTCCGAAAAGTTGGACCCGCGACTATACGTTATTGAGAATTCATTCTCAATAAAGCCAATAACATCGCAAGGCTGACCGCCACCTAACGCCTCAATGCGCCTTGCGCTTGCTCGCCTTGCCGCCTGCGTCGACGCAAGCCGCGCACAGCCCGTGCAGCGTCACCTCGTGGCTCTTCACCTGGAAGCCCTTGGGCGCGAGATCGTCCATCGGTCCCGGGCATGCATGCAGCAGGAACACCTGCTTGCAGCCCGAGCAATGGAAGTAGTGGTGATGGTGGTCGGCCTCTTCGCCGTCGTGGTGCGCGTGGCGATGCGCGGCGGGCTTGCAGGCCACTTCGTAGCGTGCCGGTTCGCCCGGCAGTTCGACCTTCGCGATCTCGCCGTCGGCGAGCAGCAGCGAGACCTGGCGGTACACGGTGGAAAGGCTGATCTCGGGAACGATCTCGCGGGCGTGTTCGAGGATTTCCGGTGCGGTGAGGACGCGGCCGGCGTCGCTGAAAGCGGAGAAAACGGCGTTGCGTTGGCGCGTGAGGCGTTGCATTTTTCGATGATAGTGGGCGGGCCTTTTCCGGCCGGCGCCAAGGGCCGACGAGCCGCCGGCTGCTACGCCAGGACGTTCTGGCCGATGCGCCGGGCCTCGTCGGCCAGCGCGTCGTAATCGCCCTGCACGAACTGCCGCACCAGGCCGGCCACGTCTTCGCGCGCATGGATCTCGAAGCTGAGGTTCTGCGTTTCTTTCGAGAACCAGCCCTTTTTCAGTTCGCGGCTGAAGCTGCACTGGTAATAGTGCAACGGCTCCTGGAAGACACCGCTGATGCCGAACTGCACCTTCATGTCTTCGCTGCACAAGACCAGCGCGGGCAGCGGACCTTCCTGCGCGACGAGCCAAGCCGCCATCACCTCGCGCCATGGCACGGCATCGAGCTCGCGCAAGAAATCCTCGGCATCGGTGGTCTTGCGCTCGTGTTCCTGCGCGCTCAGTTGCTTCAGGTACGCGGCAACGCTCACCAGTCCCGGGAAGTCTTCCGAATCGGTATCGAGACCGCCCTTGCGAAAGAAAAAGAAATTCGGCATCAGGCACCGTCCTCCGGCGTGGTTTCGGTTTTTTGCTTGCCCTTCTTCCCGCGCGCCGCCTTCTTCGCCGCACGTTCCGCATCGATGCGCTGCCCTTCGGCCAGCCAGGCGGCAAATTCCTCGGGCGTCTCGAGCGTGATTCGCCCGAGATTGCCGGCACGGAATTCGTGCATCACGATTTCCGCTGCCTTCTGCAGGTTGACCCGGCCCTTGCCCAGCAGCGCGCCGCGCTTGCGGCCGATGGTGTCGAGCACGTCCTCGTCCTTCATGCCGGAAATGGTCGCGGCGTCGAGTTCGATCAGCTTGAAGCGCGCCGCGATGCCGGCGGCGTAATGCGTCTTCAGGTAGTTGAGCAGCTCCAGCGCCACTTCCTCCTCGTCGAAGGCGTTGCGTCCGACCGCACCGCTGGCCGCGAGGTTGTAGCCGCTCTTGGGCACCACGATGCGCGGCCACAGCATGCCGGGCGTATCCCACAGATAAAAGTCGTCGGCCAGCGTGATGCGCTGCTCCAGCTTGGTGATGCCGGCCTCGTCGCCGGTCTTGGCCTTGCGACCGCCCGTCAGCGTGTTGATGAGCGTCGACTTGCCCACGTTCGGAATGCCGCAGATCAGCACCCGCATCGGCTTGGCCATGCCGCCGCGGTTGGGCGAGAGGTCGTGGCAGGCCTTCACGATCTGTTGCGCTGGCGTGGTGAGGCTGGCGTCCAGCGGAATCGCGCGCGTGTCGGGCAGCGCGTTGTAGTGCGCGAGCCAGAGCGCGGTGCGCGCGGGGTCGGCCAGGTCCTGCTTGTTGAGCACCTTGAGCGTCGGCCGGCCAGCGGTCAGCTCGGCCAACATCGGGTTGGCGCTGGAGCCGGGCAGGCGCGCGTCGAGCAACTCGATGACCACGTCGATGTCCTTCACCCGCTCGGTGATGGCCTTCTGGGTCGTGTACATGTGCCCGGGGAACCACTGGATCGCCATCGATGGATGCTCTTTCTGTCGCGCTGACTTGGAAGGGGACGGCTCGGAGGCCGGGTGCGCATTGTGAACCGGGAACCTGAACAGCGACCCAATGCTATCTTTTCAATAGCTGCAACCCTAGAATCCGCGGCGCTGCGTCCAGCAGCATTCCAACAAAACCCCGAGGGAAATCCATGTTCAAGCGCCTTGCCGCTGCCGCCTTGCTGGCAGCCACCGTCGTGCCCGTGTCCGTCGTTCATGCCCAGCGCCCTTCCCCGCCGCCCGGCCCGCTGACCAGCGGCTTCCTGTGCTGCAACATGCGCACCTACGGCGACTCGATCAGCGACATCAACTACGACGAGCAGGGCACGAGCATCGTCGCCGTGGGCACGCCGGCGCGCATCACGGGCTACGACTTCCGCTTTTTCAACCTCGATCTCGCGGGCAAGCCGCAGCGCATCAAGAACGACTACAGCCGCAACATCACGCTGATCGACTTCGCCAAGCGCTATGTCGTCACCGAAGACCCGAAGCAGAAGATGGCGGCCTTCCCGCCCGCGGTGAGCACCGCCATCCGCGCCGGCAAGGTGATGCCCGGCATGACGCGCGAGCAGGTGCTCATGGCCATCGGTTATCCCGTGGCCGGCGAGAACCCCAGCCTCGAGGCGCCGACGTGGCGCTACTGGCGCGACAGCTGGTCGGAGTACCAGGTCAACTTCGACGACAAGGGCCTCGTGAAGACGGTGGTCGGCGACCCGGTGGCGCTCAGCCGCGTGCTGGCCGCGACACCTTAAGTTCTCGCCGGTTTCTCGCGCGCGGCACACGCGCAATCCCCTAGAGGGTTTTGCATCGCGAGGGCCTTGTCCGCCCTATGATTTGACCGAGTGCGGCGCCTGCGGCGTCGGTCGAATCGAAATTTTCTGATGGAGTGACCGCGATGAAACCCGTCTCCGAACTGCTCAAGCGCCATGACTCCGCCGCCTGGCGCACCTCGCCCCACACCAGCGTGTTCGATGCGCTGGCCACGCTGGCCCGCTTCGAGGTCGGCGCGCTGATGGTGATGGACGGCGAGAAGCTCGTGGGCTTTCTCTCCGAACGCGACTACACCCGCAAGGTGGCATTGCAGGGCAAGAACTCCAAGGAGATGAAGGTCTCGGAGATCATGACGCCCGACGTGATGACCGTTACCCCGCAAACCCGCACCCGCGCCTGCATGGCGCTGATGAGCCAGCGCAAGTTCCGCCACCTGCCGGTGGTCGACGGCGACAAGGTGGTGGGCATGATCTCGATCCAGGACCTGATGGACGACATCATCAGCGAGCACGAGCAGACGATCGACCAGCTCACCAGCTATATCCAGAGCTGAAACCGCCCGCATCGCGACATTGCGGACCCTGCCCGGCGCGTGGGTAGGGAATAGACCTACGCACGGCATGGTGCCCAAGGGCGCACAGTGGACCTTCGTTCATCCATCCAGCAGGGACATTGCATGCAGATTCAGGTCAACACGAGCAACGGTATTGAAAACAAGGACACGCTGGAACGCTGGGCCGACACCGAGATCAAGCAGCAGCTGAGCCGTTTCGTCGAAGACGTGACGCGCGTCGAGGTGCATCTGAGCGACGAGAACCACGACAAGGCCGGCGGCGGCGACAAGCGCTGCGTGATGGAAGCGCGCCTGGCCCACCACAAACCGCTGGCCGTGACACAGCACGCCAACACGCTCGACGAGGCCTTCCGCGGCGCAGCCGACAAGCTCAAGCGGCTGCTCGACAGCACGCTGGGGCGCCTGAACAACCACCGCGACCGCGATTCGATCCGCAAGGACAGCGGCTTCGTCGCCGAATAGCGGCGGCGGTCAGGCCGTTTTGCGCCGTTTCGGCGGCGCGGCGCGCGGCGTGTCCGCGGGAATCAGCGGCGGGCGATGGCCGCTCGCCATCCAGACGTCGTAGAAGTCGATCTTGCGGTCGACCAGCGTGAGCGCCTTCTTCCAGTCGGCAATCGTTTCGGTCACGCGCGCGCGGTGCGCGGCGAGCAGGTCGCGGCGCTGCTGCAGCGTGGCCTTGCCCTGCAGCGCGAGCGCGGTGTATTCGCGCATCTCTGCAATCGACATGCCGGTGCGGCGCAGGCGCTCCATCAAGTCGAGCCAGCCGACGTGCAGCTCGCCGTAGAGGCGCCGTCCGCCCTCGTCGCGCGCCACGCCGGGCACGAGGCCCTGCGTTTCGTACCAGCGGATGGCGTGCACCGTGCGGCCGGTGCGCGTGGCCAGTTCGCCGATGTGGAAGGGCGTGCCCTTCACCACCGGTGCGGCCGGTGCGGTCTTCTCTCCAGTCACGCTAGCCGGCATGCGCGGCCGCCGGCGGCGCCTCGAGCGCCTGCTGCACCAATGCGGTGTCGAAGTACTCGGTCAGCTCTTTCACCTTGCCTCCTTCGAGTCGGTAGACGTAGCAATAGCGGTTGTTGTAGCGCTTGCCGGCCTTGGTGGGCACATCGCCGCTGAAGAGCACCACCACCCGGTCGTCTTCGGCAATGATGCGCTCGGTCTTGCTCGCGTACGGCGCGGCGAACTGCGCGAACAGCGGCTTGATCAGTTCGTCGCGAATGGCTTCCTTGCCCGCGTAGGTGCGCGACCAGGGCGTGGTGCCCTCCAATGTCCAACTGGCATCGTCGGCCAGGCTGTCGATGAAGGCCTGGCCGTTGCCCTTGTCCAGCTCGGCGTGAATGTGCTGGACCAGGGCCTTGTTGTCGCTCGTGTTCATGGTTTTTCCTCGGCAGTTGAATGAACCGGAAGTCCCGGTGAATTCATTGGAAATGCTCGAGTGCGCTCTAGGTCAAGCGCCATGAACAGGGCGGCAGTTCGGGCTCTTCAGGCCCTTCAGGCTTTGTCGACCTTCGCCGCCATCGCCTTGCCGACTTCGTTGCTGCCCTGCGTCGCCCCGCTCTGCGGCACGACCTCGCCCTCGCGCGAGGTCACCTCGGCCAGCCGCGCAGCCAGTTGCTCGGCGGCGTCCGGGCCATTGCCCAGCCACACGCCCTGCGTCAGCGTGATGTGCGCCGCCTCGAAGACGCCGGCACCCGCGCAGAGCACGGTGCGGTTGGGCGCGTCCTGCGAGGCCAGCACCAGCATGGCGGGCACCACTGCGTCGGGCTGGAAGGCTTCGAGCATTTCCTTCGGGAACAGGTCCTCGGTCATGCGGGTGGCGGCGGTGGGCGCGAGGCAGTTCACGCGGATGTCGTTTTTCGCGCCCTCGATGCTCAGCGTTTGCATCAGGCCCACGAGCGCGAGCTTGGCGGCGCCGTAGTTGCTCTGGCCGAAGTTGCCGTACAGGCCCGAGGACGAGGTGGTCATCACGATGCGGCCGTACTTCTGCGCGTTCATGAGCGCCCAGACAGCCTTGGTGCAGTTCACCGCGCCCATGAGGTGCACATCGACCACCAGCTTGAAATCGGCGATCTCCATCTTGGAGAAGCTCTTGTCGCGCAGGATGCCGGCGTTGTTGACCAGGATGTCGACGCGGCCCCAGGCGTCCACGGCCTGCTGCACCATGGCCTGCACCGCGTCGAAGTCGGTCACCGATGCGCCATTGGCGATGGCTTCACCGCCGGCCGCCACGATCTCGTCGACCACCGCCTGCGCGGCGCTCACCGAGCCACCGGAGCCGTCGCGCGCGCCGCCCAGGTCGTTGACCACCACCCTGGCGCCGCGCGCCGCCAGGGCCAGCGCATGCTGGCGGCCGAGGCCCCCGCCCGCGCCGGTCACGATGGCCACGCGGCCCTTGAAGTCGATGCTGTTGCTGCTCATGAGTCGCTCTCTTCTCTGCTGCTTTCGTTGGGGGAGTGTCTGCGCCTTGCCGCTGTGCGGCAGCGTGGCGTTTTACCCCAAAAGATCCTGGCACCAGTGCCGCAGGCAGAGCGTGCCAGTCACCCGGGCGACGGCTGCATGGTGGCGCAGTACGCCACCAACTGGTCGAGCTCGGCCGACTTGTCGAAGAAGGCGTCGGCGCCCAACTGGGTCGAGCGGTCGCGCATGTCGGCCGTGGCGTAGTTGCTGAGCACGACCACCTTCTGGTGCGGCGAGCGGTTGCGGCAGGCGTTGATCACGCCCAGCCCGTTGCCGCGCTTGAGGAAGAGATCGACGATGGTCAGGTCCCAGCCGTCGCGGTGCTGGCGCAGCCAGGCGACGGCTTCTTCCTCGGTGCTGGCGGAGGCCACGACCTCCGCATCGGCCACGTCCTCCAGGAATCCGACGAGGTTCTCGCGGATCACGGGACTGTCCTCGACGAGGTAGGCCTTGAACGTCATGATGAAACCAGGGGGACGGTACTTGCGCTGTGCATGCAACGCATCCTCGCAGCGCAGGCGTGGCGCGCGGTGGGCCATGCGGGCCAATGCCTGTAGGCCATCGGCCACCACCGCTGTCGTCTGAGGATGGTGGCGCCGACGGACGCCGAACGACGCTGAAGGCTTTGGTATCAGGCCGCGACGGCCATCCGCCCCCGGGCGATGCCCAGCCGCGCGGGCGAGACGTACTGCTCGCGGTAGATCTCGAAGGGCATCGTGTCGGCCGCCTCGATGCGCTTTTGCTCCTGGATCGACTCGGCGGTCATGCGCTCGAATGCAGCCTGCTGCTCGGCCGAGAACGGCAGGGCCAGCAGCGCGGCGCGGGTCTGCTCCGACTGGGCGCGCACGAAGCCGATGAACGAGTTGGCGTGCTGCTGCTCGACGGCCGCGAGCACGCGGGCCGAGGGCAGGCTGTCGGGGTTCTGCAGCGCGGCCCGGGCGGCATTCACCGCGTCGGTGTGCAGCGTGCCGCCCTGCGCCGCGTCGAGCGCGGCGGCGATGGGCAGGCATTCGTCGACCAGCTCGATGCCCCAGTCGGTCAGCGTCACTTCGCTGCCGCCGCGCGACAGGCGCAGGCCCGGTTCGCGGCCGCGCGCGGCGGTCAGGTGCTGGTTGCTTGCCAGGTCGGCGATTTCCTCGGGGGTGTCGTCGGGACTGTCGCTCAAGAGGCAATGCAGCAGGAACACATCGATGAAGCGCATCGTCTGCGCGTTGATGCCGACGGTCTCGAAGGGGTCGAGGTCCATGAGGCGCACCTCGACGTACTCGACGCCGCGCTCGCGCAACGCATGCAGCGGACGCTCGCCGGGGTTGATCACACGCTTGGGGCGGATGGTGCCGTAGAACTCGTTCTCGATCTGCAGCAGGCTGGTGCCCAACTGGTTGTAGTCGCCGCCCAGGTTGCGGATGCCGATGGATTCGTAGGCCGGCCAGGGGCGGGTGAGCGCGTCCTGCAGCGAGGCGCCATAGCCGTCGAGGCTGTTGTAGCTCACGGCCAGCGAGGCTTGCGCATCGCTCTGGTAGCCCAGGCGGCCCATGCGCAGCGACGTGCCGTGCGGCATGAACATGCTGCCGTCGCCCAGCGGCTGCAGCTCGTGCGGGCGGCCCGCGACGAAGCTCGAACACAGCGCCGGCGAAGCGCCGAACAGATACAGCAAGAGAAAGGCGTGGCGGCGGAAGTTGCGGATCAGCGCGAAGTACTGTTCGCTCGACACATCGGGCAGCGACCAGTTGTAGTGAATGCCCGAGATGGTCTGCATGCGGCGGCCGTAGCGGTGGCTCAGGCCCATGCGGTAGACGCTCTTGGCGCGGCCCACGTTCGAGGAGCCGTAGCGCCCGATGGGAATGGTCTCGTCGGTCGGCAGGCCGCAGGGCATGCTGGAAACCCAGAGGCGCTCGTCGCCCAGCTGGTCGAGCACGCGGTAGGTGAACTGGTGAACCTGGGTCAATTCTTCCAGCGCCGATTCGACGCCGGCGTGCACGCCTGTGATGAGCTCGAGCTGCGATTCGCTGAAGTCGGTCGTGATGTGCGGATGCGTGAGCGCCGAGCCCAGCGCCAGCGGATGCGGCGTCAGCGCGAGCTTGCCGTCGGGCAGCGCGCGCAGGCTTTCCTTCTCGATGCCACGGCGCATGCCCTTCAGGCGTGCGGCTGAAAGGGCACCCAGCCTCTCCTGCAATCTGTTGCTCATATTGTTATGACCCATCAATCTTCTGAGGGGCTGGAAGGTAGCACGGGTGCGCGGGCAACGCTCGTGCAGGGAATCCCGTTTCCAGCTAGGTTCTCGCGCGCTACTTTTTTGATAGCTCCCCGCATAGGCACCGTGGGGCCAAAGGCCTTTTCCGTAGAGAAAAATGCGGGCTAGGCGCGGCCTGCCCGCAGGTCTATCTCGTCCGACTGGTAGACGTGGATCTCCGGCGTGCCGTCGGCCATGGCCGCGAGCGCCTTGCCGAAGGCGCGCGAGGCATCGACGCGAAAGTGCGTCTGCAGCGCGGGCATGTCGCTCCATCGCTCCACGAACGTCAGCCGCAGCGGGTCTTGCACGTCGGTCGTGACTTCGTGCGAGATGCAGCCGGGCTCGGCGCGCGAGCGCAGCACGTGCTCCACGCTGATGGCCTGCATCGCCTGCAGGGTGTCGGGTTTGGCGAGGGCGTGTCCGATGACGAGGATCATGGGGTGTCTCCTTCTTCGTGGGTTGCCGCGGCGGCCTTTTGGCGCTTTGGCGCTTCAGGCCAGCACGCGCAGCAGGAAATCGTTCAGGTCGGCCACTTCCTCCATGCAGACCGAGTGCGCCATCGCGTAGTCGTGCCACTCGACGGTATAGCCCAAGGCGATGAGCGCGTCACGCGATTGCGTGGCCCGTGCCAGCGGCACCATCGGGTCCTGCCGGCCGTGGCCGAGGAACACCGGCGTGTCATGGTTGGCCGCATGGCGCTCGGCCGCGGTGCTGGCCGCGAGCGGCAGCCAGCCCGAAAGGCCGACGATGCCGGCCAGGCGCTCGGTGTGGCGCAGCCCGGTCAGCAGCGCCATCGCGCAGCCCTGCGAGAAGCCGGCCACCACGATGCGGTGGGCGGGAATGCCGCGGGCCTTTTCGTTGGCGATCAGCGCCTCGATGGCGGCCTGCGAACGGCGCAGGCCCGTGGCGTCTTCCTGCACATTGAAATCGGGGCCGGCGATGTCGAACCAGGCCGGCATCTGGTAGCCGTTGTTCAAGGTGACCGGAATCACCGGCGCGTTGGGAAACACGAAGCGCACCGGCCCGACGCTGGACAGGTCGAGCTCACCGGCGATCGGCACGAAGTCGTTGCCGTCGGCGCCAAGGCCGTGCATCAGGATCACGGAGGCGGTGGGGTTCGGGGCGGTTTCGATTTCGATGGGAAGGCGGGACATGGTCGGGCAAAGGTATTCAGGGCTTCGGATGGCCGCACCTTAGCGCATTCGGGCGGTCGGCTGACTTGCGCGGGCCGCCTTCGCGCCCAAGATGGGCCGAAACAAAAGGAAAGAAAAAAGGAAAGAAGCACGTGAGCCATTCCCCTCCCCTGGTCGAGATCAAGCTTTCGGGCGTCGTGCTGGTTTGCGGCGACTGTGAAGAGCGCAGCGACGGCCCCACGAAACTCAAGGCGAAACAGGTCCGCAAGGAACTCAAGCGAGACCTGGTGCATGTGCCGGGGCGCCTGCGCGTCGTGCAATCGACCTGCCTGGGCCTCTGCCCCAAGAAGGCGATGGCGCTGGTCGCCGTAGCGGGCGGCCATGCGCCAGTGGCCGCCGAGGTGTGTCGCGACGACGATGTCGCGGATTTCGCCAAGGCGCTGTCCCGCTCGATCCGCTGACCGCGGCCTTTGCGGCGGCGATTTCCGGCTTGGCAGGCAGGCGATTTTCGTTGCTTTACGCACCCCGGCCCGAAGATGCAACACAATCGCGTTTCCCATGAAGACCCCGAACCCGCACCCGAAGCCCCCGCTCGCCGCCGCAGCCGCCGCCTTCGACAGCGAAACCCTGTTGCGCGAAAGCGGCCTGCGCGTCACGCGCGCCGCCCAGACGGTGCTGGAACTGCTCCGGCACACCTCCCAACCCCTGACGCACGAGGAAGTGGCCGCGGCCTACACCACTGCCACCGGCGAAGCACCCGACCGCGTGACCATCTACCGCGTGCTCGACCGCCTCGTCGAAGCGGGCCTGTGCGACCGCCGCGTGGGCGCCGACCGGGTCAACCGCTTTGCGCGGCACGTCGAGGCGGCATCAGGCAACACCTTCGAATGCGACCAGTGCCACAAGGTGCTGGCGCTGCCGTCGGACCCCGAACTGCCCAAGGTGATGGGCCGGCTCGGCAAGGCGCTGCGCAAGCAGGGCATCGACACCCGACACACCGCGCTCACACTTCACGGCACCTGCGGCGACTGCGCCCGATAGGTCTTTTCAGACGTTCCAGGACGGGAACGGATCGGGCAGGTTCTGCCACCACGAGGCGCCGAAGCGCATCTCGTTTTCGGTGAGCAGGCACGCATCCAGCCGCGCACGCAATGCGGCCTCGTCCATGCCGATGCCGATGAGCACCAGCTCCTGACGCGCATCGCCGGTTGCCGGATCCCAGTTCTTCTGGATCGTCTCCAGCGCATCCGGCTCGGTCGGCCAGTGCTCCCGCGGCACCGCCGCCCACCAGAATCCCGCCGCGCCGTAACGGCAGGCGCCACCGGCCTGCGACCACGAACCGGCACGCGTGGCACGGCTCGCGAGCCAGAAGAAGCCCTTGGAGCGCACCACGCCCTCCCACTCGCTTTGCACCAGGTCCCAGAAGCGCTTCGGATGGAACGGCAGGCGCGAGCGATAGACAAAGCTGCGGATGCCGTATGCCTCGCTCTCGGGCACATGCTCGCCGCGCAGCTCGGCCAGCCAGCCCGGCGCCTGCTCCGCCTGCTCGAAATCGAAAAGACCGGTGTCGAGCACCCGGTCGAGTGCGACGCGGCCGAACTGCGACACCTCGATGCGCGCACGCGGATTCAGGCTCTGCAAGATCGCCATCAGGCGCTCGCGCTCCTCGGGCGTGACGAGGTCGGTCTTGTTGACCACCAGCACATCGCAGAACTCGATCTGCTCGATCAGCAGGTCGACCACCGTGCGCGTGTCCTCGTCGCCCAGCGACTGGCCTCGCTGGCCCAGGCTGTCGGGCGAGCCGTAGTCGCGCAGGAAGTTGAAGGCATCGACCACCGTCACCATGGTGTCCAGCCGCGCCACGTCGGCCAGGCTCTTGCCGTCCTCGCCCGCGAAGGTGAAGGTCTCGGCCACGGGCAGGGGCTCGGAGATGCCGGTGGACTCGATCACCAGTTGGTCGAAGCGGCCCTCCTTCGCGAGGCGGTTCACCTCGATCAGCAGGTCTTCGCGCAGCGTGCAGCAGATGCAGCCGTTGCTCATTTCGACCAGCTTCTCGTCGGTGCGCGAGAGCTGCGCGCCGCCGTCGCGCACGAGCGCCGCGTCGATGTTGACCTCGCTCATGTCGTTGACGATCACCGCCACGCGGCGCCCCTCGCGGTTGTGGAGGATGTGGTTGAGCAAGGTGGTCTTGCCCGCACCGAGAAAGCCTGAGAGGACGGTGACGGGGAGGCGATGGGTCATGGGGTGCGCTCTTTGGATATGCAACAGCATTGCATTATAGGAATCAAGTGCAACACGGTTGCACTTGATCTTCGCCCCGCCCACTATCACTGCATCTTTACATCTCGAAGGCCTTCACCTGCCGGCCATCGATGTCGGTAAAGCCATACGCCTTCGCCAGGTCGGCCACCCGCAGCACCTCGCCCGTCTTCTCCATCACCTGCGGATCGCCCGCCAGCGCCGCCACCGCGCGGCCGAGGTAGCGCGGCGATTCGGTGCCCGCCAGCGCTGGCCGCTCCTGCCAGTGCGCCTCGTCGGTCTTGTGGCCGGCCAGCACGAACTCGGTGCGCATCCAGCCCGGCGACACGGCGACCGACGCCACGCCGTGCGGCTTCAGCTCCTGGGCCATGCCGAAGGCCAGCCGCGTCATCGAGGCCTTCGCGAGGTCGTAGAAGAGATTGCCCTTCATGTAGCGGCCGCGGTCCCAGAAGGTGGTGGTTACGATCAGGCCTCGCTTGGCGCGCACCATCAGCGGCGCGGCCGAGCGGCTGGCCACCAAGTGGTTGCGCACGCCGCGGTCGAACATCGAATCCCAGTTGGCGAGCGGGTGCTCCCAGAAAGGCGCGTCGAACACGCCGGTGAAGGTCTCGTGGCCGCCCCATGCGTTGTTCACGAGCAGGTCGATGCGGCCCGCCTCGCGCTCCACCTGCGCGAAGAGCGCCTTCACGTCTTCTTCGAGCGTGTGGTCGCAACGCACGGCGATGCCGCGTCCGCCCATGCGCGTGACTTCTTCGGCGGTGTCGTCGATGCTGCCGGGCACGGCCGGCATGTCCGACAGCGCCAGCAACTGGCCGTAGGTGTCGGCGGGCTGCGCGCGCGTGCTGCGGCCGGTGACGTACACCATGGCGCCGGCTGCGCCCAGCTCCATCGCAATGCCGCGCCCCGCGCCGCGGCTGGCCCCCGTGACCACGGCAATGCAGTCCTTCATCGGGCGGTTCTTCGTGTTCTCGTTCTGCGTCATCCGGTGCTCCTTGGTTTGAACGCCCACGAAGATAGTGCGGCCTCAGCCGGGCGTCTTGGAAGAACCCGAAATCGCGTGCCCCATGAACTCGGTCGGCGTGACGCCGCAGAGCGCACGGAATTCGTTGACCAGGTGCGACTGGTCGTAGAAACCGCTCTCGACCGCGACATCGGCCCAGGCCGGCGCAGGTTGCATTCGCAGAGCACGCAGGCAGTCGTGCAGCCGCGCGAGCCGCGCCCAGGCACGCGGCGACAGCCCGACGTGTGCGTGAAAGAGTTGCTGCAAGCGCCGCTCGCCGACACCGACGGCCGCAGCCACATCGCGCAACGGTTTCCGCCCGCCCGATTCGGCGATGAGGCGGGCTGCGTGCATCGCGGCGGCGTGAACGGCACCGCCGCCACCGCGCAGCCGGCGCTCCAACGCAGACTGGAGCAACGCTGCCCGCGCGGCATCGTCGGGTGCCTCGGCCATGCGCGCCAGCAGCTCGGCCGCGCCGCCCTGCCAGAGCTCGTCCAGGTGCACGGCCTGACCCGCAATCTCGCCGGCAGGCAAGCCCAGCAGTGCAGCCGCCGCACCGGGCCGCAGCGTGACGGAGATTCCCTCCACCGTGTCGCGCATGCGCACCACGACCGGCGCGGTGGAAGCGCCGATTGCCTCCACCGGCAACCCCGCCCCATCGCCCGCGGAAGGCGCATCGCCAAGATTGAAGACCAGGCGCACCGCGCCGTCGGGCAGCACGCGTTCATGCACCTCTTGTCCCGCCGCGAAGGTCTCGCGGTACAGCAAGATGTGGGAGACATGCGCCTGCAACGCGGCGCTCACCGGCACCGCGCGCAGCGTGCCGGCGGGCACGCCCGATTCGGGGCCGTGCAGAGGGTCGTCAACGAGGCGCAGGAAGAGGCGTTCGGCCATGACTCATTGTGTTGAAAAACCCGGCCGGGCGCGAGCAGCCCGCGCTGGCGGAAAATCGCCCGCTCGCATGTCTTCCGCCACCGCCCTCCCTGTTCTCTATTCGTTCCGCCGCTGCCCCTATGCGATGCGGGCCCGGCTCGCGTTGATCGCGAGCGGCACGCACTGCGAGTTGCGCGAGATCGTGCTGCGCGACAAACCCGCCGAGATGCTCGCAGCATCGCCCAAAGGCACCGTGCCCGTGCTGGCGATGGCCGACGGCACGGTGATCGAACAAAGCCTCGACGTCATGCTGTGGGCCCTGCGGCGCAACGATCCGCAGCGCTGGCTGCAGCCCGACGCCGGCACGCTCGATGACCTGCTCGCGCTGGTCGCCGCGTGCGATGGCGATTTCAAGCCACAGCTCGACCGCTACAAGTACCCCAGCCGGTTCGACGATGCGGAGCATGCGGCGCGCGAGCGCGGTGCAGCGTTCCTGCGCGATCTCGAAGCCCGGCTCTCGGTGTCACCTCATCTGGCCGGCACGCACGCGACATTGGCCGACGCCGCCCTCATGCCCTTCGTGCGCCAGTTCGCGATGGTCGACATGGCGTGGTTCGATGCCCAGCCCTGGCCGCGCCTGCAGGCCTGGCTGTCCGCATGGACCGCCTCGGATCTGTTCGCCCGCGCGATGCCGAAGTACGCCCCCTGGAAGACGGGCGAACCGGGCATCGACTTTCCGGCGCCCTAGCCGCCCGTCGCAGCCGCCGAAGCGCGCTGGATGCATTCGATGAAATGCTGCGCCGCCGGTGTCGACAACTGCCCTCGCCGCCGCACCACGCACACGTTCAGCGTGGGGAGCGTTTCCACCACGTCGATGCGCCGGATACCGTGCCGCTTGAACGTCAGCTTGACCAGCGGCTCGACAAAAAGGCCGATGAGGTCCATGTGACCCACCAGCCCCAGCGCTACCGTGACCGACTGCCCCTGGATGATGCGGGCCGGCGGCGGCAGGCCGAGCGGTGTGAAGAGCGGCGAGACGGCCTCGCGCCCGCGGTGGTCGTCGCCCGGCAGGATCCATTCGCCGGCGTACAGGTCGTGCAGCGAACGCGCATCCCGCAGCGGATGGCGCTCGCGCAGGCCCACCACCAGCTTCACCGGGAACAGCTCGACCGCTTCGAACTGCGCATCGAGCGTGCCGGGCACCACGTGGGCCACCGCGAAATCGAGGAACCCGTCGCGCAGCCGCGCGAGCATCCAGGGCAGCACCGCCTCGCTGAACTGCACGTCGACTGCGGGCAGGCGCGTGTGGAAATCCTTGAAGGCGGCGGGCAGCACGGTGAGCGCGAACGAGGCGCTCACCGCCATCGACACCGAGCCGGTCGCGCCGTCGCGGATCTGCGCGATCTCGTCGCGGGCCCGCGCCATGTCGGCCAAGAGCAGCCGCGCGCGCGGCGCGAAGGCCTTGCCGAACTCGGTGAGCCGCACGCCCTTGACGCTGCGCTCCACCAGCGGAGCGCCGACCTCGCGCTCCAGCTCGCGCACGATCTTGGTCACCGCCGGCTGCGAGAGCCCCAGGACGCGCGCGGCGGCGCGGATGCTCATCTGCTCGACCACCGCCACGAAGGCGTGCAACTGATTGGGCTTCATCGCTCAAGGCACCGGGTTATGACAACCAAAAGTTATCGTTGTCGCCCAATTATTGTCTTTTCATGACAGCACCAAGTCTCTAGCATCCGCCGCGGTCGAGCGACCTTCCGACCAGATCACACACCAAGCACAACTGGAGAGACATGAGCATCCCAAGCACGCAGCCCTCGTCCGCTCGCCGGCGCCAGACCATCGTCGCCACCACCATCGGCAACGGGCTCGAGTTCTTCGACTTCACGGTCTACGGGTTCCTCGCGCTCGTGATCGGCAAGCTCTTCTTTCCGACCTTCAATTCGTACGGCCAACTGCTGCTGACCGTGGCGAGCTTCGGCGTCGGCTTCGTCATGCGGCCGCTGGGCGGCATCGTGATCGGCGCCTACGCCGACCGCGCGGGCCGCAAGAAGGCCATGACGCTCACCATCTTCCTGATGGCGCTGGGCTGCGCGCTCATCGCCTTCACGCCCACTTATGCGGCCATCGGCGTCGCGGCGCCGATCGTCATCGTGCTGGCGCGGCTCATCCAGGGCTTCTCGGCCGGCGGCGAAGTGGGCGCATCGACCACGCTGCTGGTGGAACACGCCACGCCCGCCAACCGCGGCTACATGGCGAGCTGGCAGTTCGCGAGCCAGGGCCTGGGCGTGATGCTCGGCGCCATCGTGGTGGGCGCGCTCACCTTCTCGCTCACGCCCGAAGCGATGCAGAGCTGGGGCTGGCGCGTGCCTTTCATCATCGGCATGCTGATCGCGCCGGTGGGCATGTACATCCGCCGCCACCTCGAAGAGTCGCTGCACATCTCGCCAGAGCAGGCGGCCGCGCCGCGCGAGAGCAGCCTGAAGATCGTCTGCACGCAGCACGGCAAGACGGTGCTGGCCGCAATCTTGGCGATCGTCGGCGGCACCACGGCCGCGTATGTCGTCACCTTCTACATGCCCACGTATGCCGTGCGCGAGCTTGGCCTCACGCCCTCGGTGGCGCTGTTCGGCGCGGCGCTCACAGGGTTGCTCTCGTTCGCGCTCGCGCCGTTCGTGGGCAAGCTCTCGGACATCGTCGGCCGCAAGACGCTCATCTTCTGGAGCCGCATCGTGATGGCGATCCTGATCTACCCCGGCTTCCTGTGGCTCAACGCCTCGCCCACGCCGCTGGTGCTGTTCGTCGTGCTCGGCGTGTTCAGCGTCGGGCTCGTGGTGCAGACGGTGCCGGGCATCACGATGCTGCCGGAGATGTTCCCCAAGCGCGTGCGCGCGAGCGGCATGTCGCTGGTGTACAGCGTGGGCGTGGCGCTCTTCGGCGGCTTCGCGCCCTTCATCAGCACCTGGCTGGTCAACGCCACGGGCAGCAAGCTCGCGCCGGCCTGGTACCTCGTCGCGATGACGGTGGTCTCGCTGCTCGGCCTGATCTGGCTGCGCGACCACACAGGCCGCGACATCGACGCTGCGGATGCGCACGCGCCGGCCTGAAAAAACATTCCCACGATTCCCACGTACACGCCCAGGAGCCCCACCCCATGCAAACACAACGCACCGCCGCCACGCGCTATTTCTCCGGCACGTATGTCGAAGCCCGCGCCAAGTTCCTCGACGCCGCGGCACAACGCGGCGCGGCCATCGAATCGTTCGTGCATCCCGCGCACCGCGGCGCGCTCGGCGAAGAACTCGCCACCGACGTGGCGCTGCTCGGCGCGAAGGACGCGAAGAGGGTCTTGCTCGTCACCTCGGGCACGCACGGCCCCGAAGGCTTCTGCGGCTCGGGCGCGCAGGTCGCGACGCTGCACGATGCCGACCTGCTCTCACGCCTCGAACAGGCCGGCGTGGCGCTGCTGCTGGTGCATGCCGTCAACCCGCATGGCTTCTCGCACCTGCACCGCACGAACGAAGACAACATCGACCTGAACCGCAACCACATCGACTTCAAGGCGCCGCTGCCGGTGAATGCCGGTTACGCCGAGGTCGAGCCGCTGGTGCTGCCCGCCACCTGGCCGCCGACACCCGCCGACGACGCGGCCGTGGCCGCCTACATCGGCAAGCACGGCATGACCGCCTTCCGCGCGGCCGTGACCAAGGGCCAGTACACCTCGCCCGATGGCCTGTTCTACGGCGGCACCGCGCCGTCGTGGAGCAACAGGACAATTCGCGCGATCTTGCGCAAGTACGCGGCATCGGCCACCCACCTTGGCTGGATCGACGTGCACACCGGCCTCGGTCCCTACGGCCACGGCGAGAAGATATACCCAGGCCGCAACACGCCCGAAGACCTCGCGCTGGCGCATGCCTGGTGGGGCGCCGACGTCTTCGCGCCCTTTGCCGGCGACTCGGCATCGGCCGACGTGTCGGGCCCCGTCATCTCGACCGCGTACGACGAATGCCCGAACGCCCGCCTCGCGCCGATGGGCCTGGAGTTCGGCACGCTGCCCGATCTGGAAGTGCTGCTTCGCCTGCGCGCCGACACCTGGCTGCGCCGCCATCCCGAGGCGCCGGAAGCGCAGAAGCGCGAGATCCGCCAGGGGCTGCGCGACGCGTTTTATTGCGACAACGACGAATGGAAGGGCATGGTGCTGGGGCAGACGCGCGTCGTGCTGCTGCAGACGCTCCAGGGCCTGAAGAAGGCCTGATCCCGCAGGCCGGACTTCGTCTCCTTCAGCCGAAGTTCGGCGCGCGCCGCTCGCGCAGCGACGCCACGCCTTCGCGCACGTCGGCACCCGCGAAGCCCATGAATTCGAGCGCCAGCGAAGCATCGAAGGTCGGACCGGCCTGGCGCAGCCAGTTGTTGAGCGCGTACTTGGTGAAGCGGATCGCGCTCTGGCTTCCGGCCGCGAGCCGGTCGGCCACTTCGTAGGCGCGCGGCAGCAGGTCGGCCTCGTCCACCGCGAGCGACACCAGGCCGATGCGCTCGGCCTCCTCGCCGCTCACCGGCTCGCACAACAGCAGGTGGTACTTGGCCTTGGCCATGCCGCACAGGAGCGGCCAGACGATGGCCGCATGGTCGCCCGCCGCCACGCCCAGTCGCGTGTGGCCGTCGACGATCTTCGCGCTCTTCGTGGCGATGGAAATGTCGGCCAAGAGGCCCGCCACCAGCCCCGCGCCCACCGCCGGGCCGTGCATGGCGCTCACGATGGGCTTGTCGCAGTTGATGATGTTGTAGACGAGGTCGCGCGCCTCTTTCCAGACACGCTGGCGGATGGCGTCGTCGGTGGCCATGTCCTGCACCAGCGAAAGGTCGCCGCCGCCCGAGAATCCCAGCCCTTCGCCCCTCAACACCGCGCAGCGCACCGTGTCGTCGGCCGAGAGGTCGCGCCAGATCTCGGCGAGTTCGCGGTGGCCGTCATGGCCGGCGGTCGGCAGCTTGCCGTTGGACGCGCGCATCTGGATGTCGAGCACGGTGCCGTTGGCGCCGCGGCGGGTGATGGCGAGGGTCTGGTAGCGGGTGTAGTCCATGGTGTCTCCGTCCTGCGTCCGAGAGACGAGGACTTTTTCTTCGTTGAAAGATCGGACCGCTATTTTTGCGCCGCCAGTTCGCGGCACTGCTTCACATTGGCATCGAAACGTGGCGCCAGCCCCGGCTCGCAGACCTCGTCGCCGGGCGTCAGCTTGCACATGCCGACGACCACATAGTCCATCACCGCCGAGGTGCACATCGGGTATGCCGCGAGGTCCGGATTGGCCTTCACCTTGAAGCCCCAACGCTCGGTGAACTGCACCGTGCGCGCCATCGCGCCGTGGAAGAAGCTGCGGTCCCTGGCGGCGATGGCGGCCTCCATGCGCGGCAGTTCCTCGTTCAGGTAGCCGGCGGCGTCCAGGGGAAATGCCGAGGGCGGCTCCTGCTGGGCGACTGCGAGGGATGCGGCCAGCACGAGCGGCACGGCGACGAGGGTTCGCAGCAGCGAAGGAGGCGAAAAGCGGGTGGGCAGGCGGTGGAGTTGCATGGCTTGGGATTCTGCAACGTTTGGAAGCATCTTTGAATGGCGGGCGATGCGTGCGCGCTACGCCAGTGCCTACTTGCCCTTCTTCTGCCTGTCGAACTTGCGCCAGTACTGGAACTCGTCCTCGTGCACTTCCAGATCGACTTCCGAGATGCGCGACTGCAGCCGCTCCTGCACCTCCGCCACGGCCTTGTTGTAGACGATGGGACCGACCTCCTCCAGGAAGAAGCCGAGCAGCGCGCCGGCCGCGATGTTCCCGATCTTCTCGTCCATGTTCTCGTTGAAATAGCGCTCGATCGAGGCGATGGCCTGCTGGCGCGCTTCCTTGGATATCTCGATGGTCATGCGGCTTGCTCTGGGGTGTTGGGTCGAACGATTGTGCCGCTACGATGCGCAGCGGCCACTCGGCGCGCACGACAACGACACACAACAACGGAGACACGCACCATGAAGTTTCATCCGGCCGCATTGGCCGCCCTTGCCCTGGCCGCGCTCTCGGGCTGCACCAACCTCACCCCCACCATGCCGCAGCGCCAGCTGATGATCGTGGCCAACGACGAGAAGCAGTCGTGGAACGACGCGGGCGCCGTCATCCTCGGCCCCATGGGGCGCGACACGGTGCAGGTGCTCGACATCGGCACCGACCCGCTCGCACCGAAAGTCGTCGGCACGCTGCAGCTGGACAACACCATCGCCGGCCCTCCGACCAACCTCGCGATCACGCCCGGCGAAACGCTCGCGCTGGTCGCGAACTCGCTCAACGTGGTCGAGGAAAACGGCGTGAGGAAGCAGGTGCCCGACAACCGCCTCTTCGTGATCGACCTCACCACCACGCCGCCCAAGCTCATCGACACGCTCACGTTGGGCAAGCAGCCTTCGGGCCTCTCGATCAACCGCGCGGGCACGCTCGCGCTGGTGGCCAATCGCGCCGACAACTCGGTCAGCGTGCTGCGCATCGCGGGCAAGAAGGTGACGCTCATCGACACCGTGGCCATGAACGATTCGGTCGCGCACGTACGCTTCACACCCGACGGCAAGCGGGCCCTGGTCGCCAAGTTTCCGGCCCACAAGATCGCGCTGCTCGAAGTGAACGGCGAGAAGGTCAGCTACAACAAGGTCGATCTCGCAGCCGGCCTCTGGCCCTACAACGTGGACGTGACGCCCGACGGCAAGCTCGCGCTAACGGCGGACAACGGCAACTCGGGCGCGTCGGACGGGCAGGTCGACACGGTGAGCGTGATCGACCTGGAAGCCGCGCCGCCGCGCGTGATCGATAAGGTCGTGGTCGGCGACGGCCCCGAAGGCCTGGCCGTGAGCCCGACCGGCCGGCATGCGGTCGCGGTGATCCTGCGCGGCAGCAACTCGGCGAAGAACGCCTACTTCTACAACCGCAACGGTTCGGTGGTGCTGCTGAAGATTGACGGCAAGAAGGTCACGCGCGCCAACGAGGTGGTGGTGCGCGGCCTGCCCGAAGGCGCGGTGTGGAGCGCGGACGGCAAGTTCCTCTACGTGGGGAATTTCATCGACCAGGACATCACGATCCTGCGCGTCGATGGCGACACGCTGGTGCCGACGGGGAAGTCGTTTGAACTGCAGGGGCATCCTGCGGCGATGCGCGGAAAATGACGCGCTGACAGATCAATCCGCACCATCGAAGAAAAAGCCATGGCCAAGTCCCAACGACAACTCCGCACGCTCGAACGCGGCATCCTCTGCCTCGTGATCGGCGCCGCCGTGCTGCTGGCGCCCCGCTTCCTGCAGGGCACGCGCTGGTTCGAGATGGTGGCGGGCGCGTACATCGTCGGCTGGTTCGCGCTGGTGCTGGGCATCGCACTGGTCGGCGTCGGCCTGTTCCAGCGCAACAAGCCGCGCGCCTGAAAAAGAAAAACCCGCCTTGCGGCGGGTTTCAGTGAAAGAGAGGCGTGCTTGCCGCAGCAGGCTCAGTCCTTCTTGCCGCGCAGCTTGCCGACGAGCTCCACGACCGCCAGCACGATCGCACCGGCGACAAGCCCCACGACAGCATTCACGCCCATCGAGCCCAGCGTGCCGAACACGCCGCCCGTGGCCTTGGCCCAGTCTTCGACGGCATGGCCAAACGCGGGCACGCCGTGTACCAGGATGCCGCCGCCCACGAGGAACATGGCCGCGGTGCCGGCAACCGATAGCGCCTTCATGAGCCAGGGCGCCGTGGCGAGGATGCCGCGGCCGAGGGCTCGGGAGACAGCGCTCGCGCGCTGGCTCAGGTAGAGGCCCGCGTCGTCGAGCTTCACGATGCCGGCCACGAGGCCGTAGACGCCGATGGTCATGATCAGCGCGATGCCGACCAGCACGCTCAGCTGCGTCGTGAACGGCTGGCCCTGCACGGTGCCCAGCGTGATCGCGATGATTTCGGCCGAGAGGATGAAATCGGTGCGCACCGCGCCCTTGATCTTGTCCTTCTCGATCGCCACCACGTCGACCGCCTCGTCGGCCACGGCTTGCTCGTGGCGCTGGGTGTCGGCGTCGTGTTCCTTCTTGTGCAGGAACTTGTGCGCGAGTTTTTCGGCGCCCTCGAAGCAGAGAAAAGCGCCGCCGACCATGAGGAGCGGCGTCACCAGCCAGGGCAGCCAGGTGCCGATGGCAAGCGCCGCCGGCACCAGAATGGCCTTGTTGATGAACGAGCCCTTGCAGACCGCCCAGACCACCGGAATCTCGCGCTCGGCCCTGACACCGGAGACTTGCTGCGCATTGAGCGCGAGGTCGTCGCCGAGCACGCCGGCCGTCTTCTTGGCGGCGACTTTGGTGAGGATCGACACGTCGTCCAGAACGGTTGCGATGTCGTCGAGCAGCAGGAGCAGGCTGGTGGCCATGTGAAAAGGTCAGTCTGAAAAAGAATCGGCGAGCTTAGCCGCAGCGGCTGCGGGCACTTGCAATAACCGTACGCGGCAGCCTCGGGAAGCCGATCAGAGCGCGCTGAACGCGATGGCCAGCATCGCGGCCAGCGAGGCGCCGAACAGGGCCAGTCCGACGCGGCGGCGGCGGTGCGTGAGCATCCACAGCGCCACGCCCGAGACCGAGAGAAAGATCAGGCTGCTGGCCAGCGTGTCGACCAGGAGGATCCACGCGAGCGGCATGCCGCCGCCCTTGTGCATGCTGGTGAGCGTGGCGACGAAGCCGTTGTGCGTGGTGTTGACGCCGACCGAGCGGTTGCCCTGCCAGTAGTCGGCCTGCACGGTTTCGTTCGGGCCGCCGAAGTTGAAGACCCAGTGCGCGGGCTGCGTGAGCGCGGGCGCCGACTTGTCGCTCTTGTCGGCCCAGGCCACCGGCTTGGCCGGCTCGATGCGCGATGAATTGGGCGGCCCGCTCATGCGCAGCGCGCCTTGAAGCCACTGGCTCATCGCCTCGGGGGTATCGGGCACCGGGTCGGGAAGCGCCAGCTGGGCCCGCGTGCGCTCCTGGGCCTGCGGCAGCTTGAGCACGTTGCGGTGGTTGAGCCAGATGCCGCTGAAACCGAACAGGAGCCCCAGCACTGCGCCCCACAGGCCGAACCAGCCGTGTGTGCGGCGAATCCACTGCACGACGGTCGTGCGGCGCCGGTGCGCGAGCACCCGCGCCGCGTGGTTGCTGTTGTGGTTAGCGTCGGGCGTTGTCGGCAGCGGCGGCGTCATGGAATCAGGCGACGCTGCGCTTCAGGCGAATCTCTTCAATGCGCACCGTGCCCAGCAGCGTGGTCTTGGCGGTCTTCATCTCGCGCTTGAAGCCTGCGAGTTCATGAAAGCGCATGGCGCGGTCGTTGCGAATCGGCACCCAGATGGTGACCGTGGTGCAGCCCTCTTCCTCGAGGCCTTCGCGCGCGGCGTCCCAGAGGGCCACGCCCACGCCCTTGCCCCAGTGCTCGGGCTTGACGTAGATGGCCCAGATCTCGCCCGTGGTGGACGGCGTCTTGGGGTCGCGCGAGCGGTCGAAGCCGACGAAACCGACGATTTCGCCGTCCAGCGTGGCGACCTGCACCTGCGGTTCGCTGAATTCAATGGCTTCGCGCCACTTGGCTTCGCGGCTGGCCGGGGCCAGCGTGCGCAGTTCTTCTTCGGGGAGGATGCCTTCGTAGGCGGCCTTGGCGGCCAGGGCATGGACTTCGGCGACGGCCTTGGCGTCGCGCATCGTGGCGGGGCGAACTTCGTAATCGGACATGAATGCGGGGAAATCGGATGGAACCGGCTATTGTCGCCGCACCGCTAAACTGCCCGCTGCATCCGTAGCATCAACTGGAGAAAAGTCATGGCCAAGAGTCAGCAACGCAGCACCAAGGAAGCCAAGAAACCGAAGAAGGACACCTCGCCGCCCAAGCCCGTGGGCACCGGCGGCATCGAGCCGGTCCGCACGATCACCACCGCGGTGATTCCGCGCGGCAAGCTCAAGAACAAGTGACCGACGAGGCACCGGCCGGGGCCCCACCGGCCCCGGCGCCTGCAGCCAAGCCGGCCCAGCCGCGCAATCCGCTGCACGGGCTCACGCTGGAGGCCATCGTCACCTCGCTGGCCGACTGGTACGGCTGGGAACACCTCGGCGAGCTCGTTCCCATCCGCTGTTTCCAGATCGACCCGAGCGTGGGCTCCAGCCTCAAGTTTTTGCGCAAGACGCCGTGGGCGCGCGAGAAGGTCGAGAGCCTTTATCTCTTCATGCTGCGCGAACAACGCCGCGAGCGGCAGCAGCAACAACAGCCTCCCCAGGAATGAAGGTCCGACTCGAGCCCTCGGGCCTCGACTTCGAGACCGAACCGGGCACCACGCTCCTGAAAGCCGCCGAAGCGGCCGGCATCGAACTGCCGAGCTCCTGCCGCAACGGCACGTGCCGCACCTGCATCTGCCAGTTGGTCTCGGGCCATGTGCGCCACATCATCGAATGGCCCGGCCTGAGCTTCGACGAGAAGGACGAGGGCTGGATCCTCCCCTGCGTGGCGGAGGCGCTGGACGACCTCACGCTCGACGCACCGAAAGCCTTTTCGGTTTTCCAGGACTAGGCCTAGGAGGCCGGCCCCGCTGGCTTGGCGCCGGCAGGCATCGCCACCACGAGCCGATCGCGCTGTGCCAGCGACGGGAACAGCTTGAACCACGTCAGCGCCACCAGCATCGTTCCCACGCCGCCCACCAGTACCGACCCCACGGGTCCGAGCAGCGCCGCCGTGGCACCCGATTCGAATTCGCCGAGCTGGTTGCTCGCGCCGATGAAGATCGAGTTGACTGCGCTCACCCGCCCGCGCATGGCATCGGGCGTCTCCAGCTGCACCAGCGTCTGGCGGATCACCACGTTGACCATGTCCGCCCCGCCCGACACCGCGAGCGCGATCAGCGAGACGATGAAGCTCCTGGAGATGCCGAACACCACCATGCAGAGGCCGAAGAGCCCGATGGCCAGCAGCAGCGTGCGGCCCACGTGGCGCTCGACCGGCCGGCGCGTGAGTGCGATCGACATCACCAGCGCGCCCACGGCGGGTGCGCCGCGCAACAGGCCGAGGCCCCAGGGGCCGGTGTGCAGGATGTCCTTCGCATAGATCGGCAGCAGCGCCACCGCGCCGCCCAGCAGCACCGCGAACAGGTCGAGCGAGACGGCGCCGAGCACGGGCTTGCGCTTCCAGATGAAGTCGACGCCCGCGAACACCGTGGCCAGCGTGACCGGCTCGCGCGCGGCCGGCGTGTAGGCATAGCGCAGCCGCAGCACCAGCACGCAGGCGACGACGAAGAACGCCACGCTCGCGCCGTACACCACCGACATGCCCGCCACGAACAGCAGCCCGCCGAGCGCCGGCCCGCCGATGATCGCGCCCTGCATACCGGCCGAACTGAAGGCCATGGCCCGCGCGAGCATCGAGGGCGGCACCAGCAACGGCGTGAGCGCCTGCTGAGCCGGCATCTGGAAGGCGCGCACCGCGCCGAGCACCAGCGAGAGCCCCAGCAGCAGGCCGCGCGTGTCGTGCTTCTCCATCACGGCCACCAGCAGCACGAGCCCCACCAACGCCTGCACCGCGAAGCACGCCGCCACGATGCGGCCGCGGTGGTGGCGGTCGACGATGTGTCCGGCCAGGAGCGCCAGCAGCAGCGCGGGAACGAATTGGTAGAGCCCGACGAGGCCCAGGTCCCAGGCGCTGTTCGTGAGCTCGTACATGTGCCAGCCGATGGCCACCAGCAGCATCTGCGAGGCAGCGGTTCCGAAGAGCCGCGCCGTCCACATGTGCATGAAGGGGCGCTCGCGCGTCAGGTCGGAAAAGCTGGGCTGGGAGGAGGAAGCGGAGGCGGGAGCGGGGCCGGACATTCGGTCGAGGATAGCCGAGGCACCATGAGCCGCGCATGAGCAGGGCGCGACGCCCTTCCCTGCGCCGCTCGTCTCTACACTCTGCTTCCCCATGACCGCGCCGCCACTCCAACCGATCCACGAAGACGTCCACCTGCTGGTGCTCGAGAAGCCCGCGGGCCTGCTCTGTGTGCCCGGGCGCGGCGACGACAAGCAGGACTGCCTGAGCGCACGTGCCATGCATCGATGGCCCGATGCATTGATCGTCCACCGGCTCGACATGGCGACCAGCGGCCTCGTGGTGATGGCACGCAGCCTCGAGATGCAGCGCGCATTGAGCGCCGCCTTCGCCGACCGGCAGGTGCACAAGCGCTACGAAGCCATCGTCGATGGCGCGATGCCCATGCGCGAAGACTGGTCGATCATCGATGCGCCCTTGATGGCCGACTGGCCGCGCCGCCCGCTGCAGAAGACCGACCCCGCGGGCAAGCCCAGCCTCACGCGCTGGCGTGCGCTCGCGTCA
Source organism: Variovorax paradoxus EPS (assembly GCF_000184745.1). Classification (NCBI taxonomy): domain Bacteria; kingdom Pseudomonadati; phylum Pseudomonadota; class Betaproteobacteria; order Burkholderiales; family Comamonadaceae; genus Variovorax; species Variovorax paradoxus. The sequence goes on from NC_014931.1 coordinate 4,542,354, forward strand.
TCGATGCAGGGGGAGTTCAGCGCGACCCACGTGCTGCTCGAACCAGAGACCGGTCGCTCTCATCAGCTGCGTGTGCACCTGCTGTCGATCGGTCATCCGATTCTTGGCGATGCGCTGTATGGCGATGCAGCGGTGCAGGCGCGTGCGCCGCGGTTGATGCTGCATGCGAGCGAACTGGCGTTCGTGCATCCGGCGACGCAGCAGTCCCTTCGCTTCGAAAGCAAGTCCGGCTTTTCGCTCAACCGCCTTTGACCACGAGCACCGGCATCGTCGCGTCCTGCAGCACGCGCTGCGTGACGCTGCCCAGCAGCAGTTTCTCGATGCCGCTGCGGCCATGCGAGCCCATCACGATCAGGTCGGCCGCGATCGCGATGGCGGTATCGACGATGCCTTCGTGCACCACGTGGCCGTCGATCACGCGCTGGTCGCTGTGCAGGCCTTCGGCCGCGAGCGCCGCGACGCCGCGTGCCAGTGCCGCATTCGCGCTCGCGGTGGCGGCGGCGAGGTATTCGTTCTGGCCGAGCGCATAGTCCGCGCCCACGCCGATGAAGGGGTAGTTGTCGATCACGTGAATCAGCGTGATGCGGCTTCCGAAAGCCAGTGCGAGGCCACTGGCCTTGCTGACGGCGAGCATGGAAGTTTCAGAACCGTCGATGGGAACCAGGATGTGATTGAACATGGCGGACCTCGCTTTCGTTCGCAGACAGACACGGCTCGAAGTCGAACCGGGTCCCGAATTTAACCGCTACGCCGATGGGTGGCTGTAGGACTCGGGCCAGCGGCACCCAAAGTACCGCCAACGGACGTCAATCGCCCTGGAAACCCTGTGATCGGCAGGTGATCACGAGCGTATCGCGCCAACCTTCGCCGCCCTCCTCGAGCGGCTGGATCGGCGTCGATTCGTGAATGACGCGTGCATCGTCGAGCACGAGCAGCGTCCACGGCTCGGTCATGGTGAAGCGCTCGCCGCGGCGGCCGTTGGCCTCGAACACGCGCGTCTCGCCGCCCTTGATGCCTTGGCGGCCGACCAGCGCGACGGCCACAAGGTCGACGCCGTCGCGGTGCGCGCCCTCGGGGGTCGGGCGGCCGATGCCGCCGGCGGTATCGATGCGGAACTGATGCGCCTCGACGAACCATTTCTGTGGCGCACCCCGCATGTCGCTCGCCGCCGTACCGAGGCGCTGCAGCAGGCGCTGCCACACCGGCTGCACGATGGTCTCGGCGAGCATCGGCGCGAACCAGCGCTGCATGCCGCCGTGCAGCGCGTTGTATTCGACCGGCTGCCAATGCGCGCGATGCGGCACCTGTTCGAGCGTGGCGTTGTCGCCGCCGGCCTCGACGGTGAAGCATGCATGGCGGCGCGTGCGGTAGCGGCCGCCGTCCTTCAGGTACTCGTCGGGTGGAAGGTCGTTCCAGTCCGCATGCAGTGCCTCGAGCTGCGAGAGCGGCGCGCCGAGCCAGTCGCTGACGCCCTGGGGGCTCAGCACCGCGTAGCCCTGTTCGCGCAGCGCGGCGGGCAGTTCGGCAGGGTCGATGAACGGCGGCGTGAAGGCGGCGGTGGTCACGCGGCGACCTTCACGTCCTTCCAGAACGCGACGCGGTCGCGAATTTCCTCGGCTTCGGGCTTCGGGTCGGCGTAGTACCAGGCGGCGTCGGTGTTGAGCTCGCCGTTGACCAGCAGGGAGTAGTAGCTCGCGGTGCCCTTCCAGGGGCAGGTGCTCTTGTGATTGCTGAAGGTGACGTGATCGCGGTTGAGCGAACTCATCGGGAAATAGTGATTGCCTTCGACGAGCACGGTGTCGTCGCTTTCGGCGATGGTGACGCCGTTCCAGGTTGCTTTCATTTGTCTTGGTCTCCAAGGGGAGGGGTGGCGGGGGCGCGTTCCGTTGCGCTGCCGCACGGGGCTTGGCTATTGTGCCGTTGCTTGGCACGGTCGCTTTTTCATTGGGTCGTATGAACCTTATTTGGATGTTTGTTTTCCGAGGCCGGGTCTCGCCCCGGCGGGCGACTTACTTTCCTTTGCTTCGCCAAAAGAACGTGAGCAAAGAAAAGGCGACCCTGCTGTCTGCGTCCCTACGCTTCGCTTCGGGCAACCTGCGGTGCTCACGTTCCGCGGGGTCTCGCCCAAACTCGCTTCGCTCAAACAAGGGCGAGCCCTGATCCGCGAAACGCTGCGCTCCTCGGCGCAGCCAGAAGGGCTTTGGGGACCGACGCGCCATCGCTGCGCTCGGCTGCTCAACACCTCACGAGCCTTTGCTTCGCTCGGCTTGGATTGGCTCCCTCCCCTTCCGGGGGAGGGTTGGGGTGGGGGCACGCGGCGCTCGATGAGGCGCAGCTGTGCAGCGAGTGCCGTCGTGCCCCCATCCCAGCCTTCCCCCGGGAGGGGAAGGAGCAATGCATCAGGCCCGGTGTCGCATGTCTTGTCTTTCTGCCTCCCCTCCCGGGGGAAGGCCGGGGTGGGGGCACCACGGCCGAGCGAAGCAAAGGCCCGATCACAAGCCGAGCGCAGCGATGGCCCGTTGGGTTCCCAAGCCCTTCTGGCTGCGCCGAGGAGCGCAGCGGTTCGCGGATCAGGGCTCGCAGTTGTTTGAGCGAAGCGAGTTCTGCGAGACCCCGCGAACCGCGAGCACCGCAGGTTGCCCGTAGCGCAGCGAAGGGTCGCGGACAGCAGGGTCGCCTTTTCTTTGCTCACGTTCTTTTGGCGAAGCAAAAGAAAGTAAGTCGCCTGCCGGGGCGAGACCCGGCCTCGGGAAAAAAACTAAGCAGCCAGCCAGTGAACACTAAAGAGCTTTTCAGGATCCGTCCAAACGGCACCAGGACGAAACCCAGCCCGCACAGCCAACGCACGAAGCCCATCCACAGTGAACTTGTGCGAGTACTCCGTATGAATAGTCTCGCCCTCCTCGAACCCAAACCGTTCCCCATTCAAAGAAACGCTCTGAGCCTTCCGGCTCACCAGATGCATCTCAATACGTTGACGAGGCGCGTTGTAGAACGCCGCATGCGCAAACCCATCGAGATCAAAGTCCGCATCGAGCTCGGTATTCGCCCGCCGCAGCAGATTCAGATTGAACTCCGCCGTCACCCCTTGCGCATCGTTGTAAGCCGCATGCAACCGCTCCGGCGCCTTCACCAGATCGACACCGATCAGGAGCCCCCCGCCCCGCAGCATCCGCGCCGCAAGCTGCAGAAAAGCCAGCGCTTCATCAGGCTCGAAATTGCCAATGGTCGACCCCGGGAAAAATCCGACCCGACGACCCGAACCCGCCATAGGTGCAGGCAACACTAGAGGCATCGTGTAGTCCGCAGCAATGGGCTGCACCACAAGCGCCGGATAGTCCGCCTTCAACCGCTCCGCAGCCGCTTCGAGGTGCTCCCCCGAAATATCGATCGGCAGATAGCGCTTGGGCGTTTCAAGCGCATCGAGCAGCAACCGCACCTTCGTGAGCGACCCCGCGCCGAACTCCACGATCTCCGCGTTCGGCCCGACCTGCTCGGCGATCTCGCCCGCGCGTTCGCCAAGGATTCGCAGCTCCGTGCGCGTCGGGTAGTACTCGGGCAATTCGCAGATGCGGTCGAACAACTGCGAGCCCGCCGCGTCGTAGAAAAACTTCGGCGAGATGCTGCGCGGCGAACGCGCAAGACCCGCCTGCATCTCCCGCCCGAATTCGGACAGCGAAACGACCGGCGCCGGCGAGCGTTCCGCTTTCTGCGACTTCGAAGAAGCAACGAACGAAGACAGCGACGAAGAAGAAGTTGGATTGCGCATGATCAAAGGTCTTTCGCGAGCCGCAGCCCCGTGAATTGCCAGCGCGCTGCCGGCGGAAAGAAGTTGCGATAACTCGGCCGCGAATGCCCGGCCGGCGTGGCGACGCTGCCGCCGCGCAGCACCAGTTGCCCCACCATGAACTTGCCGTTGTATTCGGCCGCGATGCCGGGCATCGGGCGAAAGCCCGGGTACGGGTCGTACGAGGAACGCGTCCATTGCCAGACATGGCCGGTCATCTGCGTGATGCCGGGCGCGTCGAACGCGGCCTCCCATTCGAACTCGGTCGGCAGCCGCGCGCCGGCCCATTCGGCGTACGCGGCGGCTTCATAGAAACTCAGTTGGGACACCGGCGCATCGGCCTCCATCGGCCGCACGCCGTGCAGGCCGAACACATGCCAGCCCGTGCTGCCCTGCTGTTGCTGCTGTTGTTGCGAACCGAGGCCGAGCCGCGGATCGTCCGACGCGAGCCAATACGCAGGATGCTGCCAGCCGTCGGCCTGCACCGCAGCCCATCCGTCGGACAGCCACAACTCCGCACGCTGGTAGCCGCCATCGGCAATGAACTGCGCGTAGTCACCACAGTTCACCAGCCGGTCGGCAATCGCGTACGGCTGCAGCAGCGCCTTGTGGCGCGGTGTCTCGTTGTCGAAAGAAAAATCTTGCCCCGCATGCCCGACCTCGGCGATGCCGCCGTGCTGCGGGAGCCAGCGCATCGGCGAGGGCACTGCGGCCAAGCGCAATGCAGGTCCGCTCGCCGGCTTGTACGCAGGCAGCAGCGGATTGCACGACAGCGCATGCAGGATGTCAGTGAGCAGCAGCTCCTGGTGCTGCTGTTCGTGGTTCAGGCCAAGCGTGACGATGGGCTCGATCGCCACCCAATCCTGCTCGCCGACGCCGCCTTCGAGCAGCGCGAGCACCGCTTCGTCGACGTGCCGCCGGTACGCGTGCACCTCGTCCACCGAAGGCCGCGTGAGCAGCCCGCGGTGCGGACGTGGATGCCGCGGCCCGAGTGCCTCGTAGTACGAATTGAAGAGGTAATGAAATCGCGGATCGAAGGGCTGGTAGCCCTCGGCGTGCGGTTGCAGAAGCACCGTCTCGAAGAACCAGGTGGTGTGCGCGAGATGCCACTTCGTCGGGCTCGCATCGGGCATCGACTGGATGCACTGGTCTTCGGCGGAAAGCGGGGTGGCAAGTGCGAGGCTCGTGGCGCGCACGTCGCGGAACCTGTCGCGCAGTGCGCTCGCCGCCTGTGCGATCGGCCGGGAAAGCGTCATGGAATCTCCAGTCGGGTCAGCTGCAAGTTTTAGCCCATCCGGGCCGGCGCGGTCCGTAGGACAAAACGCCGCGGGGGCGCCGCCGGAAAGTCGACGGGCAGCCACTGTGGCACAAGATGGCGGGGTGTGCAGGGCGGCTGCGTATCATCCGTTCGATGCAAACGAACACCTCCTCGACCGCGTCCACCAGGCCTCAAATCGTCATCGTCGGCTGCGGATTCGGCGGCCTGGAGGCGGCTCGCAAGCTGCAGCGCGCCGATGTCGATGTCACTGTGATCGACAAGACCAACCACCACCTGTTCCAGCCCCTGCTCTACCAGGTGGCGACCGCCGGGCTCGCCGCGCCCTCCATCGCGGCGCCGGTGCGCGCGCTGTTTCGGAAGCAACAGAACATCACCACGCTGCTCGGCGAAGTGAGCGCCATCGATCCCGCCGGCCGCACGGTGCAGCTGGCGAGCGGCACCCAAGTGCCCTACGACCACCTGATCGTCGCCGCCGGTGCCACGCACAGCTACTTCGGCCATGACGAATGGGCGCCCGTCGCGCCGGGCCTGAAGACGCTGGCCGATGCCTTCGAGATCCGCCGCCGCGTGCTGCTGTCGTTCGAAACCGCCGAGACCACCACCGACCCCGCGCTTCGCCGCGCCCTGCTCACCTTCGTGGTGATCGGCGCGGGCCCGACCGGCGTGGAGATGGCCGGCACGCTGGCCGAGATCGCCAAGCACACGCTCTCGGGCGAGTTCCGCCACATCGACCCCAGCAGCTCGCAGGTGCTGCTCGTGGAAGGCGGCCCGCGCGTGCTGCAGGCCATGCCTGAATCGCTGAGCCAGAAGGCGCTCGAGCAGTTGGAAAAGCTCGGCGTCGAAGTGCGGCTGAATGCGCGCGTCACCGCCATCGACGCCACCGGCCTCGAAGTGCAGACCGGTGGCGGCGCGGACGGCGCACCGGTCGCGAGCTACCGAATCGATAGCAGTTGCGTGGTCTGGGCCGCGGGCGTCGCGGCCTCGCCGCTGGGCCGCATGCTGGGTACGGCCACGGGTGTCGAATGCGATCGCGCGGGCCGCATCAAGGTCGAGCCCGACCTGAGCCTCGCGGGCCATCCCGAAATCAGCGTGGTGGGCGATCTCGCCGCCGCCATGAGCCACGCGCCCGGCAAGCCACCGAAGCCGGTGCCCGGCGTGTCGCCCGGCGCCAAGCAGATGGGCCGCGCCGCGGCATCGAACATCCTCCGCCGCATGGCGGGCCAGCCGACCGTGCCGTTCCGGTATGCGGACTACGGCAACCTCGCGACCATCGGCCGCAACTCGGCGGTGGTGGACCTTGGCACGCCCTTCGGCCCGCTGCGTTTCAGCGGCCGGCTCGCGTGGCTGTTCTGGCTGTTCGCGCACGCGTATTTCCTCATCGGCTTTCGCAATCGCGTCGTCGTGATGATGGACTGGGCGGGTGCGTACTGGAGCTTCCAGCGCAATGCGCGCGTGGTCGCCGACGTGCAGGGCAAGAGCGAGTCCTGAACGCGGAACCGGGGCCATGTTGTCGCTGATCTGGTGGATCGCCATTCATGCCGCCGAAGCGCTGTTCCTCGTCTGGGTGCTGCGCTGGGGCGGCGCGGAGCGGCTCGAGGGCACGTGGGCCTCGGGCTTCATCAGCAGCTTTGCGCCGCGCTGGAACGCCGAGGGCCTCCGCATGGCGGCGCTGATCCTGCTGGTGTTCTGCGCAATCACCTTCGTCGCGGGGCTGTTCATGCCCTCGCTGCGTTGCTGGAGCGGCGGCGCCTGCTGAGCGCTGCCGGCCGTTCGGGCCTACATCCCGGTCACGCCGGTCTCAAAAGAAGTGGTCGCCCCAGTGCGATTCGCGCTGGCTCTTGCGCCAGTCCCAAGGCGGCACCGGCTTCGTATCGGCCCACAGCCCCAGGTGCCGCGAGCGCGCGCTGTCCTGCAGCTTGAAGAGCCCGCCGCCGCGCTTGGTCGCGATCTTGTTGTAGTCGTACACCCAGGCCCAGCCCTCGGACACCATGCGGCTGCCCGCGTCCTCGCCGTTGCACGACACGTCGGCCACGGTGCGGCCGTAGCGGTCGGTGTCGCGCTCGGTGATGACCGCCTTTTCGGCGTAGCAGAGGCGGCTCAGCGCCTGCCGGCTGCGCTGGCCGTAGGGCTGCTTCTTTTCGGGGGCGTCGATGGCGGCGATGCGCACCTTGATCTGCTCGTAGGCACCGATGCGGCCGCAGCGCGCGGTGAGCGTGTCGCCGTCGGTCACGCCGACGATGAGGCAGTTGCGGGGAGCGGCGTGGGACAAGAGGGGAACAAGGGCCAGGAGGCCCGGAAGCAGCGCGCGAAGGTGCATGAAGAAATCGTGAAATGTCTTGTTGTGTGCCGACGAACGAGTGCGCGTTGTACGCACTCCGATTCGCCGGAGTGCGAATGGTAGACACCTCGCGGCCTGCGAAGAGCCGCGTTGGACGGATTCCAGCGGTTGTTGCGCATCCGCGCTTCCATGACTGTCGCCAATTCGATCTTTGCTCCTTTATTTGCCTAAAAAGGCTTATTCCCACCGATATCCGTAGGTATACCTAATACCTAATTCGAACTTCGATAGCAACTGCAAGAAAAAGTAAGGTGCAAGAGCGGCGCCATCCATCGAAACTGCGATTCCCCAATTTGGGGGAAATTCATCGAAAGGAAATTTTATGGCTTCGCCAAAAAGCGGTTATTACACCATCCTGTCGTTTGTAGGCGGCGGCATCCGCGGTTTGCTTTCTGCCACCCTGCTGCAGCGTCTGTTCGCGGCCGATCCACAACTATTGAACCAGACCAAGATGTACGCGGGCTGTTCAACCGGTTCGATTATTTCAAGCGAACTGCTTGCCGACCCGGATCCAGGCAATTTGATTACTCTGTTCACAGGCAGCGAATTGGGTTTTTACAACAAGATGAATATTCATCCTGACAAGCCTGCATATCCTATTGACGAGGTGTTGGGCAGTCAGTTGAGCATTCAAAAAGACAGAAAGATTTCGGAGGCAGGCAAGGATGTTCTGCTCGTTTCTTTCAATGTCGGATCCGTGGAAAAAGAAGAAGGAGGCATCGGCAAGATGATGCCTGTGCCATGGAAGCCAATGATGTTCACGAATATGCTGGGAACGGCCCAGGACAAAAAGGACGGACTCGAAGGAAACAGCAATACATTGATTGCGGTGGCGGCAACCTCCAGCGGGTCGATGCCCGGCCAGCTTGGATCGACGGACGGAAATGTTGACGGCTGCTTCTTCAATCACGACCCCACAGTCGCGGCGATCGCGCTTGCCCTCCGCAATGGATGGGAACTTCATCAAATTGCGGCCATCACCATTGGGACCGGCTATATGCCTTATTGGCTGCAAAGCAACACCCATGAATGGGGCGCGGACCAATGGATCAACGGCGAGGGCAATCCATTCGACAACATCACGCCGTTTCTCATGAATCAAAAGGGGTCTTCTCCTGTATTGGACATGAGCCTGAACGGCACCTCGACGGACCTCATGCCGCAGATAGCAAAGATGCTTTTGGGGGATCGGTATGTCAACCTCAACCCGACATTGCCCTGCTTTATTCCAGAGAATTCCACCAACCCGCAGGCAATAGCTCTTTTGCAGGACAGCGCCAATTCATTTGATATCTCCAAAGCGCTTGATTTGATCAAGAAATGCTGGAGCAATGCGACGCTGGAGGTTCCTTTGCGCTTCCCAGAAAATACCGACGCCAGCATTGCGCCAGTGGCTGCACCTACTGCCAATGCGCATATTGTTCCGCTGGAGACTCAATTTTTTATACGGCAAAACACTTCGCGGCCGCAGGTCCTCGACATCATGGACGCTTCGCACAAGGCCGGTGCCCGCGTGATTCTTTGGGAGCAAAAAACCAAAACCGATCCGGATGCGGGAAATCAACTCTGGAAATTCGAAAAATCTGGCGAAACCGGCTGGTGGCTGTTGAAATCTCAAATCGGCGCAGATCTCTATTTGACGCTCACCGGCAACATGACGGGTTCGGACCCCATGATCACAGTTGAACCGCTTCGAGCCGAGTTGCGAGACCGTCAGCTTTGGAATCTCGTTCCCACCAAGGAGCTTGGCTATTACTACATCCAGAGCAAACTCGTGCCCAGTGCCTCAGCCTCGGTGAATCCCAACTCGTACGTGCCGACAGTCATCGGCGCCGCGACCAAAGACGATCGAGTGGCGGCTGCCTACGGCATGCCCCTCGACTACAAGACTTATAAAAACCTGTCGTTTGCGTTCATTCCCTTCAATTGAAATAAGCAGCAGACGAAGCCCGGGTTGATTGCCCGATGGGCATACGCGGGCCATTCCGAGGTTCAGGGTAGGCACCGGGGTCGGGGTGCCTATCTTGATAGGCTTGATAGGCGTCTCGGCCGGCGTCCGTTCATGCGCCTTCCAGCTCCTGCAGCGTCCGCCACATCACCTTGCCGCTGCCGCTCTTGGGCAGCACATCCACGAACTGGACCTTGCGCGGGATCTTGTAGACCGCCATGTTCTCGCGGCACCAGTCGATGATCTCCTGCTCGGTGGTGTCCTTGTGCGTGGCGCGCAGCACCACCACCGCCTTGACCGATTCGCCGCGGTATTCGTCCTTGGTCGAGATGACGCAGGCCTCCTGGATCGCTGGGTGGCGGAACATCAGGAGCTCGACCTCGGCCGGCCACACCTTGAAGCCGCTCGCGTTGATCATTCGCTTCAGGCGGTCGGTGATGAAGAAGTAGCCGTCCTCGTCCATGCGGCCCATGTCGCCCGAGCGGAAGAAGCGCTTGCCCTCGAATTCGACGAAGGCGGCGGCCGTGGCGTCGGGCCGCTTCCAGTAGCCCTGGAACACCTCGGGCCCATGGATGATGATTTCGCCCGATTCGCCAATAGGCATTTCCGTGAGCGTGTCGGGGTCGACCACGCGCGCGTCGGTGCTCATGAACGGAATGCCCAGGCACTGCTGCTTGGGATGGTCCGACGGGTTGGTGTGCGAGGGCGCGGCGGTCTCGGTGAGGCCGTAGCCCTCCTGGTACTTCAGGCCGTACTGCTCGAACAGCCGCTGCGCCACCGCCTGCGGCATCGCGGCGCCGCCGCCGCCGATGTAGCTCAGGCTCGACATGTCGTAGTTCGCGAAATTGGGGCTGGCCATGAGGTCGATGACCATGGTGGGAATGTTGGTCCAGCTGGTGACCTTCCAGCGCGAGATCAGCCGGCCCGCCACGTCGCGGTCCCAGCGCGGCATGATGACCAGCGTGGCCGCCGCGAGGATGGCGGTGTGCATCATGCTCACCACGCCCGTGATGTGGAACATGGGCACCACCGCGAGCACCACCGCTTCGGACGTGGCCTGGCTCCAGAGCTGGCCCGACACGGCGTTGTGCATCAGGCTCGAATGGTGATGCACGCAGCCCTTGGGCAGGCCCGTGGTGCCGCTGGTGTAGGGCAGGAGCGCCATGTCGTTGGCGCTCACCGCATGCGCCGGCGCCGGATGGCCGGTCTCGAGCGCATCGGTCCATGCGATCGCCTTGCCGTTCGCCAGCGATGGCAGCGGATGGCGCGTGCCGAGCCAGTCGGCCCAGGCCGGCGCGGGCGCGTCGTCGCCGGTCACGCCGGCATCGAAGGCGTCGGTGAACTGGGTCACGACGATGTGCGAGAGCTGCTGTTCGGGCGGCAGCGCGTTGCTGGCCTTGGCCAGTTCGCCCGCGAGGTCGCCGGTGGTCAGCGCCACCTTGGCATCGGGGTCGACGATGTAGTGCTTGAGCTCCTCGGCCCGGTTCATCGGGTTGACGGGCACCACGACCGCGTTGGCGCGCAGGATCGCGAAATGCGCGATCACCAGTTGCGGACAGTTCTGCATGTTCAGCACCACCCGGTCGCCGCGCTGCACGCCCAGCGCATGCAGCGCGCCGGCCAACCGCTCGACCTGGTCGGCAAGCTCGCGATAGCTCATCACGCGGCCGAAGAACACCAGCGCCGCCTTGTCGGGATAGCGCGCCGCCGAGGTGGCGAGGTTGTGCCACAGCGAGGTGGCGGGGACGGTGATCGAATGCGGGAGGCGCTTGGGCCAGAACTTGTGGTGCGGGCGTGTTTGCTGCTGCATGGTGGGAAGAACGGGCGGAAAAAGGGAAATGAGTGCCGGCGGCACGCCAGCCTAAGCCGCGCGGCCCCTGCCGCCCAATGGGGGAAGCCCCCGGACCGTCACCTAGGCGACGCCTGTTTTTCTGACACGGATGGCGCGCCCACATGCGCCGTGCGACTACAGACAGAGGCCGCTTTCCGCGGGAAGCTGCGGCTTCCGTCTTCACCACCTCACCACCACCCGACCGAAGGACCACGACCATGGCAGCAGACAAGCACGCAAGCGTTCACTGGGAAGGCGCCGGCAAGACCGGCAAGGGCCAGATCAGCACCGAGACCGGCGCCCTGAAGGACTACCCCTACGGCTTCGCGAGCCGCTTCGAGGACGACAAGCGCGGCACCAACCCCGAGGAGATCGTCGGCGCGGCCCATGCGGCCTGCTTCACGATGGCCTTCGCCTTCGCGCTCGAGGCGGCGGGCCTGACCGCGACGCGCATCGACACCAAGGCCGCCGTGCGCCTGGCCAAGGACGGCGCCGGCTTCAAGATCGACCGCATCCAGCTCGAACTGGACGCCGCCGTGCCGAATCTGGATGAAGCGAAGTTCCAGGAAATCGCGGCCGCCGCGAAGGCCGGCTGCCCGCTCTCCAAGGCGCTCGCGAGCGTGCCCGAGATCACGCTGAAGGCCACGCTGGCCAGCTGAAAAACGCGCAGACGGCGCTGCTTATGATCGTCTCCACATCAAGGAGACGGATCATGAACAAGCCCACCCGGACCGCACTGGCGGTCCTTTCTTTGGCCCTCGGCACGCTCGGCACAACGGCGGCCACGGCCGCCTACCCCGACAAGCCCATCAAGGTCGTCATCGGCTTCCCGGCCGGCGGCCCGCTCGACCAGCACGCGCGCCTGCTCACCGACAAGCTGCAGGCCGTGCTCGGCCAGCCGCTGATCGTCGACTACAAGCCCGGCGCGGGCGGCTCGGTCGGTGCCGATGCGGTCGCCAAGAGCCCGGCCGACGGCTACACGCTGATGCTGGCCAACACCGGCGTGGCGGTGATCAACGGCGCGCTCTACAGCAAGCTGCCCTACAACACGCAGCGCGACTTCGTGCCGATTGCGCGCACCGCGATGCAGCCGCTGGCGTTGCTGGTCACGCCCAAGCTGCCAGTGCAGAACCTGAAGCAATTCATCGACTACGCCAAGGCGCGGCCGGGCCAGGTCAACTACGGGTCGGCGGGCAACGGCGGCATCAGCCACCTGGTGCCCGAGATGTTCAAGACCGCGACCGGCATCTTCATGGTGCACATCCCTTATCGCGGCAGTGCCCCGGCCTTCACCGACCTGATGGGCGGGCAGGTGCAGTTCATGGCCGAGTCGATTCCGCAGGCCGCCAGCTATCACAAGCAGGGCAAGGTGCGCGCGCTGGCAGTGACCAGCCGCGAGCGCAACCCCGCGCTGCCCGACGTGCCGACGGTCATCGAATCGGGCGTCAAGGGCTTCGAGGTGGTGGGCTTCTACGGCTTCCTCGCGCCGAAGGACACGCCGAAAGACGTGGTCGCCAAGCTGAGCGACGCGTTCCGGCAGGTGCTGACCAGCCCCGAGGTGCGCGAGCGCATGGTGAGCCAGGGCGCGGACCCGGCCTACCTCGGCAGCGAAGACTTCGCGCGCTTCCTGGCGACGGAAACGCCGCGTTGGGACAAGGCGGTGAAGGCCTCGGGCGCGCGGATGGACTGAACCGCGCCAGCGTTCATCGCAGCGCGGCCGCGTGCCGCTCGAGCTGCGCGCGGCTCAGCAGTTCGATGCTGCGGTAGCGCACGCGCAGCGTGCCGTCTTCCTCCCAGAGCTTCAGTTGCCGGTTCACGCTCTGGCGCGACACGCCGAGCATGAACGACAGGTCTTCCTGCGACACGCCGAGCGTGATGCCGCCGCTCGCATCGCCCGGCACGGCGGCGCGCGCATCCAGCGTCAGCAGCCGGTGCGCGAGCCGCACGGGCAGCGGCATCAGGATCACGTCGTCGATCCACGCGAGCGCCTGACGCAGCCGCAGGCACACCAGCCGCGTGAAGGCCATGTGCACATCGGGGTGGTCGGCGATCAGCCGATGGAAGTCAGCCGCGGCCACCACGGCCATCTCGGTGACGTCGACCGCGAAGGTGTCGTAGACGCGCTCGCGCCCCACGAGCAGCGACACCTCGCCGAACCAGTGCCCCGGTTCGAGCATCGCGATCACCGCTTCGCGCCCGCCCGGCGCGACCACGCTCACGCGCAGCGATCCGCTCACCACGCCGAACAGCGCGTCGGGCGATGAGCCCTTGTGGAACAGCGACTCCCCGCGCGCCAGCGTGCGCCGGTGCGCCACGGCGAGCAGGCGCGCCTGCACGTCTTCGGCCAGCCGCATGTCGTTGCCTTGCGGCGGCGACGGTGTCGCCTGGGCTTCGGTGGCGAGGGATGAAGGGGGCGTGCGTGGCATCGCGGGTTTGTCCGGGGTGGCGAATGCCAACACCGGACAGTCTTGGTGCATGGGGCTGCCGATAGTACGCAGCGAGCCCGGGTGGCCGCAATCGCGGCAACCCGATGTCACCTGTCTTCACTGTCTCACGGAGCACACCCCGATGAACAACCAAACGCAACTCACCACACTTCAAGCCCGCCGCGAGCGCATCGTGCTCGACCACTTCGCCGACGAAACCCGGCAGGACTTCGATGCCGTGCTCGGCACCTTCCCGCATCCGCATTACGAGCTGATCCCGAGCGGCGAGGTGCACGATGGCAACGACGACGTGCGCCAGTACTACGCCGAGACGCGCCGCGCCTTCCCCGACCAGCGCCACGAGATCATCCAGCTGCGGCATGCAGACGATTCGGTGATCGTGGAGTTCTGGCTGCTGGGCACGCACCGCGGGCCGTTGAAAGGCATTCCGCCGACGGGCAATGCCTTCCGCTGCCGCATGAATGCCTTCTTCATCTTCGAGGGCGACACGCTGGTCTGCGAGCGTGTGTACTTCGACACGCTGACGATGCTGCGGCAATTGCTGGTCGGCGTGCCGCCGGAGATGGTGGGCGCGCTGGTGCAAGGGCTGCTCGGCCAGCCTTCTGCAACGCCCAAGGCCGAGGCTGCCGTCGCATGACCACCGCGCGGCCGCTCGAAGGCCGTCACGCCGTCATCACCGGCGGCGCGCGCGGCATCGGCCTTGCGATTGCGCGGCGCTGCATGGCGAACGGCGCGAGCGTGACGCTGTGGGATGTCGAAGCCGAGGCGCTGGCCGAAGCGGTGCGGCAGCTCGCACCGCTGGGCACCGCGGCCTCGGCGCTCGTGGACGTGCGCGACGAAGGGCAGATCGCACGCGCAGCCTCGGAGGCGCAGGAAGGCTTTGGCGGCATCGACATCCTCGTCAACAACGCGGGCGTGCTCGGGCCCACGGTTTCGGCGTGGGAACACACGCCCGCGCAATGGCGCAACGTGCTGGACATCAACCTCACGGGCGCATGGCTGTGCTGCCGCGCCATCGTGCCGGTGATGCTGGCAAGGCAGCGCGGGCGCATCGTCAACATCGCCTCGGTGGCGGGCAAGGAAGGCAACGGCTTCAACGCGGCGTACTCGGCATCCAAGGCGGGGCTGATCTCGCTGACGAAGTCGCTGGGCAAGGAACTCGCGTTGTCCGGCGTGCTGGTGAACTGCATCACGCCGTCGGCGGCCGATACGGCTGTGTTCGCGGACGTGCCTGTGGAGCACCGCGAGCAGCTGCGAAACGCCTTGCTTGCGCGCGTGCCGATGGGGCGGCTCGTCGAGGTCGATGAAGTGGCTGCGATGGCTGCCTGGCTGGCTTCGGACGATTGCTCTTTCAGTACGGGGGCTGTGTTCGATGTCTCGGGTGGGCGGTCGATGTACTGAGCTTTTTCAGGGCGTGTACGCAGGCCACCGGGTACTCCCCTCCGCGAATGTCCCCCGGGCTTCGCCCTCCTCCTTGATTTCGCTGCGGGGAGCACCCGATGCCCTGCGTACACCAGGCGCTGTTGTTGTGCTGGCCGATCGACGAACCGCATCGAATCGAAAAAGCATGTCCTCAATTTTCAGGAGACGACCATGATCCGAGATCCAGACCCCAGCGGCTTCGCGCAATTGACGCACTTCGACGGCGCGCGCAGCGTGGCAATGCCGCAAGACCGCTTGCGCGCCATCCGTCATGGCGCCTCGGCACTGCGCGAGCAATTGCTCGATGCGCCGCCGGTTCGCTTTGCGCGCAGCTTCAACCTGCTGCGCATTCCGTATCCAGCCTGGTTCGCTTTCACCGGCGTGTATTCGCAGCAGTTGCTCAAGCCGCACATGGTTCATCTGCTGGCGCGCACGGTGCTGATCCAGTACGACGACTTCGAAGGACGCCTGCGCACGCTGCTGTTCACGCCGGCCGACTTCGAGGCGGGCAACGAAACGCCCTACTTCAAGCGGCTGAGCGAGCAGACCCCGAAGTTCCTGCACAAGACCATCGCGCCGGTCTACCAGACGGTACCGCAGGCGCTCGCGAGCTGCGGCGTGGCGCCCGAACAGATCGACTACATCACCTACGACCACCTGCACACGCAGGACGTGCGCCGCTGGCTCGGCGGAGCGGATGCGCCCGGGCTGCTGCCGAACGCGAGGCTGCTGGTGCACCGGCAGGAACTCGCGAGCGTGCAGGGCCTGTTGCCGGTGCAGGCCGAGTGGTACTGCCCGCATGGGCTCGATGGGGTGCAGGCCGAGCGCATCGTCGCTTTCGACGGCAGCATCCAGCTGGGCCGCGGGCTTGCGCTGGTGCACACACCGGGGCACACCGAAGGGAATCACTCGCTGGTCTATCGCAACGCCGACGGCCTGCGGGTGAGCAGCGAGAACGGCGTGGCGGCCGACAGCTGGGCGCCGCTGCAGTCGCGCCACAACGGCATCCGCCGCTATGCGCAGGCGACGGGCGCGGAGGTGATCCTCAACGGCAACACGCAGGAGAGCAGCAACGACCAGTACCTGTCGATGGTGCTGGAGAAGACGCTCGCGGGCACCTCGTCGTCGCATGGCTTCAGCAACGTCGTGCCGTCCAGCGAGTGCTCTCCGCACTGGCTCTTTCCGGGCGCGCCGACGAGTCATCTCTGGGGCGAGACGAGCTTCGGCGCGCTGGCCCGGGCCTGACAAAAAAAGAAGAAGGAGACACACCCATGAACACCGCCACCCTCGATGCCACCGATGCGCGCACGCCCGCCTCGGCCGATGCGCACGACGACGCCGCGCTTTTCCGCAAGATCACCTGGCGGCTGATGCCGCTGCTGTGCGCCTGCTATGTGCTGAACTACCTGGACCGCACCAACGTCGGCTATGCGCAGTTGCAGATGAAGGACCAGCTGGGCTTCAGCGACGCGGTGTTCGGCCTGGGGGCCGGCATCTTCTTCATCGGCTATGCGGTGTTCGAGATTCCGAGCAACCTGATGCTCGCGAAGATTGGCGTGCGTGCGACGCTGCTGCGCATCATGGGCCTGTGGGGTCTGGCCTCGGCGGCGATGATGTTCGCGACGACGCCGATGCAGTTCTATGTGCTGCGCTTTCTGATCGGCGTGTTCGAGGCGGGCTTTGCGCCCGGCGTGCTGTTCTACCTGACGCTGTGGTTTCCCTCGCACCGCCGCGCGCAGGCGACTGCGCTCTTCTTCATGGCCTTCGGGGCAGCGCCGATCGTCGCGGGGCCTATCGCCGGGCTCACGATGACCTACCTCGACGGGGTGCTCGCGCTGCGTGGCTGGCAGTGGCTGTTTCTGCTCGAAGGGCTGCCGAGCGTGCTGCTGGGCATTGCGGCCTTCCGCTGGCTCTCGAACAGCCCGGCGCAGGCGCCATGGCTCACCGCCACCGAGAAGCAGCGCGTGGCGCGTCTGCTGGCCGAGGACCAGGCCGCGCACGGTGCCGCCGAGCGGCACACCTTCGGTGCGGCCATGCGCGACGGGCGCGTCTGGCTGATCGGCTTCATGTCGTTCCTGATCATCCTGGGCATCTATGCGCTGTCGTTCTGGCAGCCGACCATCCTGAAATCGATGGGGCTGAGCGTGCTGCAGATCGGCTTCTATTCGGTCATTCCGGCGGTCGCGGGCATCGCGGCCAACATCGTGGTCGGGCGGCATTCCGACCGGAAGAAGGAACGGCGCTGGCACTTCGCCATCGGTGCGCTGGTGGGTGCGGCGGGCCTCGCGCTGACCACGCTCTTCATGCAGAGCCCGTTCGCGGCCGTGCTGTGCCTGGCGCTGGCGTCGATGGGCATCTCGAGCGCGTTCACCGTGCTGTGGGCCATTCCGGGCAACTTCATGTCCAGGAGCGCGGCGGCCGCGGGCATTGCGCTCATCAGCACCATCGGCGGCAGCGCGGGGCTGGTCGCACCGATGATGGTCGGCGCGCTCAAGACACTGACGGGCGGCTTCACGGCCAGCCTTTATGTGCTGAGCGGAGCACTGGTGCTGTCGGCGCTGTTGATGTTGCTGGCCCTGCCCGCGAGCGCCGTGGCCAAACGGTAGCGCGCACGCGGCGCACGCGCCGCACCAACGGCGCCCGGCACCGATCCATTTCGGTGCACAGATCTTGCATACCAGTTGGCACAAAAGCTGCTGGTATGCAGGCGAATGTCTACATCCGCATCCGAAATCAGTGCACGCATCGTCGAAGCGGTGATGGCGCAGAAGCTCGCGCCGGGCTCGCGCCTGGGCGAGCAGCAACTGGCCATGCTCTTCGACTGCAGCCGCACCATCGTGCGCGAGGCCCTCACCCGGCTGGCGGCGCGCGGCATCGTCACCGTGAGCGCCCGGCGCGGCTGGTTCGTGATCGAACCCTCGCAGGAAGAAGCACGCGAAGCCTTCGAGGCGCGGCGCGTCATCGAGCTGGGCCTCATCCGAAGCGCAGGCACCACCGGCAAGCTCGACAAGACGGCCCTGCGCCAATTGAAGGCGCACCTTCAGCGTGAAAAGGCCGCACTGAAAGAGAGCGACGTCGGCAACCGCAGCTTCTTGCTCGGCGATTTTCACGTGTGCCTGGCCGAGTGCCTGGGCAACACGCTCCTGGCCGACACGCTGCGCGACTTCACCGCGCGCACCACGTTGATCGCCATGCTCTACCAGAGCACGCACGACGCGGTGCAGTCGTGCGAAGACCACGTGCAGATCGTCGCGGCGCTGGAGCGCGGCGACCATGCCGCCGCCGAGGCGCTGATGGCCACGCACATCGGCACGGTGCAGTCGGCGCTGCGCGTGCAGGCGCCGACCGATCCGCTCGCGCAACTGCGCGATGCGCTGGCACCGCTGCAGAACACGGCTTCGACGAAACCCAAGCGCCGCAAGCCCTCGCCTTCCACCAACGACCCCGATTCATCGACTTACCTAGGAGCCCTGCTATGACTTTCTCTGCATCGAAACGCCACCTCGCCCTCGCGTTCGCTTCCGTCGCCCTGCTGGCCACGGCCGGCGGCGCGCACGCCCAGAACGCGCTGGACAACGTGCTCAAGGCCAAGACCATCAAGATCGCCGTGCCGACCGACTACCCGCCCTACGGCTCGGTCGACAAGAACATGAAGCCGCAGGGCCTGGACGTGGAAATGGCCGAGCTCATCGCCACCAAGCTGGGCGTGAAGATCGAGTTGGTGCCCGTGACCAGCGCCAACCGCATTCCGTACCTGCAGACGCGCAAGGCCGACCTCGTGATCTCCACGCTCGGCAAGAACCCCGAGCGCGAGAAGGTGATCGAGTTCTCCTCGGCCTATGCGCCCTTCTTCCAGGCCGTGTACGCCGCCAAGAGCATGAAGCTCACCGCCTTTTCCGACATGGCCGGCAAGACCGTCGCCGTGACGCGCGGCGCGATGGAAGACCAGGAGCTGAACAAGGTGGCGCCGGCGAACGTCGACTACCGCCGCTTCGAGGACAACAACGCGACCATCGCGGCCTTCGTGGCCGGCCAGACGCAAACCCTCGCAACCAGCGCGGCGGTCGCCGGCGACATGCTCGCCAAGAATCCGAAGGTCAGCGCCGAGTTCAAGCTGCTGCTGAAAGACAGCCCCTGCTTCGTGGGTGTCGCCAAGGGCGAAACCGCCTTGAAGACCAAGGTCAACGAGATCATTGCCGCCGCCAAGAAGGACGGCACGCTGGACGCCATGTCGAAGAAGTGGCTCGGCAAGGCAGCCGGCGACCTGCCGGTCTGATCGAGCCACGCGGCCATGAACATCGAGTTTGACTTTGGCGCGGTGCTCGCCGAATGGCCGCTGCTGCTGCGCGGCGTGGCGTGGACCGTCGGCCTCACCGCCATCGGCACCGTGCTCGGCATGATCGTGGGCACACTCTGCGCCTGGGCCCGCTCGGGCGGGCCGGCGTGGCTGCGCGCCATCGTGGGCACTTACGTGGAGCTGATCCGCAACACGCCCTTCATCGTGCAGTTGTTCTTCATCTTCTTCGGGCTGCCGGCGGCGGGCGTGAAGCTCTCGCCCGAGGTGGCGTCGGTGATCGCGATGGTGATGAACCTGGGCGCCTATTCGACCGAGATCATCCGCGCGGGCATCGAGGCCACGCCGAAAGGTCAGATCGAAGCGGCCGTGAGTCTCGCGCTCAGCAAGTCGCAGGTGTTCCTGCGCGTGGTGCTGCCGCCCGCGCTCAAGAAGGTGTGGCCCTCGATGGTGAGCCAGATCATCATCGTGATGCTGGGCTCGGCGGTGTGCGGCCAGATCTCGACCGAGGAGCTGAGCTACGCGGCCAACCTGATCCAGAGCCGCAACTTCCGCGCGTTCGAGGCTTTCATCATCGCCACGCTGATCTATCTCGCGCTGTCGGTGGCGCTGCGGCGTTTGCTCAATTGGGCGGGGCCGAAGTTCTTCTTCGGCCGCTGAACGCACACAGAAGGAAACCCATCGTCATGAGTGATTTTTCTCTGTGGGACATCCTGCGCAACCTGCTGATGGCGCTGCGCTGGACCGTCGTGCTCTCGCTGATCGCCTTCGTCGGCGGCGGCATCGTGGGCGGGCTGCTGCTGTTCCTGCGGCTGCGCGGCGGCAAGATCGCCGGCACGGCCGTCGGCCTCTACGTGCAGCTCTTCCAGGGCACGCCGCTGCTGATGCAGCTGTTTCTCGCCTACTTCGGCATTGCGCTGTTCGGCATCGACGTCTCGGCGTGGACCGCGGCGAGCGTGGCGCTCACGCTCTACACCAGCGCCTTTCTCACTGAAATCTGGCGCGGCTGCGTGGCCTCGATCCCGAAGGGCCAGTGGGAAGCCTCGGGCAGCCTGGCCTTGAGCTTCGGCGAACAGATGCGCCATGTGATCCTGCCGCAGGCCGTGAAGATCGCGATCGCACCGACCGTCGGTTTTCTGGTGCAGGTCATCAAAGGAACTGCGCTCGCCTCGGTGATCGGCTTTGTCGAACTCACCAAGGCCGGCAGCATGATTTCGAATGCCACCTTCCAGCCCTTCGTGGTGTTCAGCTGCGTGGCGCTGCTTTACTTCGTGCTGTGCTTTCCCGTGAGCCTGTACGCCAAGAACCTCGAGAGGAAGACCCATGGCCGCCGTGCTTGACCAACCCCACACCGAAGCCGCGAACACGTTCGCAGCGCCCATCGTGCGCATCACGGCGCTGCGCAAGTCCTATGGCACGAACGAAGTGCTGAAGGGCATCGACCTCGACGTGAAGCGCGGCGAGGTGATCGCCATCATCGGCAAGAGCGGCTCGGGCAAGAGCACGCTGCTGCGCTGCATCAACGGGCTGGAGGTGTTCCAGGAAGGCTCGCTCACCGTCGACAGCAAGCCGCTGCTGCACGAGAGCGCGATGGCCATGCGCGAGCTGCGCCAGCGCGTCGGGATGATCTTCCAGAGCTTCAATCTTTTTCCGCACCTCACGGTCGGCAAGAACGTGATGCTCGCGCCCACGCTGGTGAAGAAGCGCGGGTCGATGGAAGCCGCCTCGCAGGCGCGCAAGCTGCTCGACCGCGTCGGCCTCGCCGAGAAGTTCGATGCCATGCCCGACCAGCTTTCGGGCGGCCAGCAGCAGCGCGTGGCGATCGCCCGCGCGCTCGCGATGGAGCCGGCCGTGCTGCTGTGCGACGAGATCACCTCGGCGCTCGACCCCGAACTGGTGGGCGAGGTGCTGCGCGTGGTGGAGTCGCTGGCCGACGAAGGCATGACGCTTTTGATGGTGACGCACGAGATGAGCTTCGCGCGCAAGGTGAGCGACCGGGTGATCTTCATGCACCAGGGGCGCGTGCACGAGATGGGGCCGCCGGCGGAGCTGTTCGGGAATCCGCAGACGGCGGAGTTGAAGCAGTTTCTTTCTTCTCTGCACGACTGAGGGTTTCGCCTCCGACGGGCCTCGGCTATTCTCGGCCCATGGCCTTTGTGCAGAACGCGTCGATTATTCGCACCATCGAAAAGATGGTGGGTTAGCGCGCGATCCGAAAGAAATTCACGCCATGCAACCCGCCCCACGAGGCGGGTTTCTTTTTGCCTCCTGGGGTCTTGATCCACGTCACAGGAGAAAAGAAATGACCCCCATGCTCCACATGGTCTGCGGCAAGATCGGCGCCGGAAAATCGACGCTCACCCGGCGCCTGGCGGATGCACCCGCCACGGTGCTCATCAGCGAGGATGCGTGGCTTGCCGCGCTGTACCCCGGAGAAATCGTCGACCTGCCCGACTACGTGCGGACCTCAACCCGGCTCAAGCAGGTCATGGCGGAGCACGTCGTGGCGCTCCTGGCAGCCGGGGTGTCCGTGGTGCTCGACTTTCCCGCCAACACCGCGAGCAGCCGGGCCTGGGCGCGCGGCATCTTCGAGAAGGCGGGGGTGGCGCACCGGCTCCATTTCCTGGATGTGCCCGACGAGGTCTGCAAGGCGCGGCTTCGCGCGCGCAATGCAAGCGGCGAGCACCCTTTCGAGACGACCGATGCCGAGTTCGACCTCATCACCCGCCACTTCGTTGCGCCCTCGGAGGCGGAAGGCTTTCACGTGGTCCACGCCGCGCAAGCCTGATTAAGATCCGCCGCGATGCACATCGACCAAGCCTTCCCTGCCGAAGCGGCCACCGTCGCCGCCGTCCTCGACGAAGCCGCCCAATGGCTCGCCGCCGAAGGCCGCCCGCTATGGTCGGCTGCCGATGTCGACATCGAACGCGTGCAGCGCGACACCGATGCCGGCCGCTATTTCATCGCTCGCGAGAACGGCGACGTGGCCGGGGTCGTGCGGATCGACATGGAAGACCCGTTCTTCTGGCCCGAGATCGAACCCGGAAGCTCCGCGTTCGTGCACAAGCTGGCTGTTCGCAGGTCTTGGGGCGGCAAGGGCGTGTCGACCACCCTCCTGGCCTTCGCGCGCGAACGCACCTGCAGCCTGGGCCGCCCGTACCTGCGCCTACTCGATTGCGTGGCCGACCGGCAGGCGTTGCGCACGCTCTACGAGGGCTTCGGCTTCGTGCTGCACAGCGTCATCCAGAAGGGAAACGGGTCCTTCGCCCGCTATGAATTGCGCATCGACGGCTCACCGTCCGACAGGCGGTAGCGCCGCCCAGGCGCTGGCGGGAACGCGTCGGCCTGTGGCAAGCTCGGAATCCCTATGAACCTCCGCACTCCGTCCCTCACCTCCCGTCGCCGGATGCTGCAGGCCCTGCTCGGCACGGCCGCCCTGCAGGCCCCGTTCGCGGCGCTGGCCGGCTTCAACTTCTTCACCAGCGAATACACCGCGAGCCGCGATGAGCTGCAGGCGATGATCGCCAAGCGCTTTCCGGTGGCCGAGCGCTATGCCGAGATCTTCATGGTCGGGCTGCGCGATCCGCAACTGGGGCTGGATGCCGGTGCCAACCGCGCGGCGCTTACCGCCACGCTGACGATCGCAAGCCCCCTCTTGGCCGCGTCGCCGGTGCAGGGTGTCGTATCGATGAGCAGCGCGCTGCGCTACGACGCGCCCACGCGCACCCTGCGGCTCGATCACCCGAAGTCCGAGCGCCTCGAACTGCAGGGCGTGGAGGGCCGCGATGCCGAGCGGCTGCAGAAGGTCGGCTCGATCGTCGCGCAGGAATTGCTGCAGGGCCAGGTGCTGCGCAGCTTCACCGCCGACGAACTCACCGTGGGCCGCAAGACCTACGAGATCGGTGACATCACCGTGCAAGACAACGGCATCAAGGTGCAGCTCAAATGAAATACCCCCTGCTCGTCGCCGCGCTGTTGATTGCGGGCTGTGCCGCCATCGTCCCCACCGCGAAGCAGCACTTCGACCTGCAGGCGCACCGCGGCGGCCGCGGGCTCGCACCCGAGAACACGCTGGCGGCGTTCTCGAACGCGATCGACCTCGGCGTGACCACGCTGGAGCTGGACATCGGGCTCACCGCCGACAACGTGGTCGTGATCTCGCACGACACTGCGCTCAACCCCGATCACACACGCGATGCCGGTGGCAACTGGCTCGCGGCGAAGAGCGGTGCCGCGGTGCGCTCGCTCACCCTCGCGCAATTGCAGACCTACGACGTAGGACGCCTGAACCCCGCGAGCAACTACGGCAAGCAGTTCGCGCTGCAGCAGCCGCGCGACGGCGAGCGCATCCCGACACTCGCTTCGCTCTTCGCGATGGTGCAGGCACGCGGCGCCGCGGCGGCGACGGTGCGCTTCAACATCGAGACCAAGATCGATCCGAACAAACCCGACGAAACCGCTGCGCCCGAGCCCATGGTGCGCGCGCTGCTCGCCGAAATCGACAAGGCGAAGATGGCCGACCGCGTGACCATCCAGAGCTTCGACTGGCGCACGTTGGCGCTGGTCGGCCAGCTCGCGCCGCAGTTGCCGCGCGCCTACCTCAGCACGGCTCGCACGTTGAAGGACAGCCGCTGGACCGCGGGCCTCGATGCGGCCGGCTTCGCTTCGGTGCCGCAGTTGGTCCAGGCCGCTGCGGGCAAGAGCGCAGGTCCCGTGATCTGGTCGCCGGCCTATGCGGACCTGACGCCCGCCGTCATCAAGGAAGCGCAGAAGCTCGGCATGAAAGTGCTGCCCTGGACCGTGAACCAGCGCGCCGACATGCTGCGGCTGATGGACTGGGGCGCGGACGGGATCATCACGGACTACCCCGACGTGCTGCGCGACCTGATGCGCGAGCGCGGGCTGTCGACGCCGCCCTCGGGAAAGGCATCGTCATGAGCAGCGCGACACAGCAGCTCGACGCCATCGCCGTACGCATCGCCGCGCTCGGCGGCGGCAGCGGATCGGTCACCGCGCTATCGGACGAAGCACTCGGCAGTACCGAACTGCTCGGCGCCCTGCCGCCGCGCTATGGCGAGGTCTTGCTGAACCTGCTCGATCGGCTCGAATCGAGCGCGCTCTTCAGCGAAGAGAGTTGTTCCTTCAGCCAGAAGGACCTGCTGGACAACCTGCAGGTGTGGGTCGACAAGGCCCGCGGGCAACTGGTGTCTTAGGGCACCCGTTTATCATCCCGCCCCATGCGCACCCTGCTGCTCGCCCTCATGATCGCCCTGCTGCCCATCCGCGGCTGGCTCGGCGATGCGATGGCGGTGGAGATGGTGCGGCACTCGCTGCCGGCCGCGTCGCTCGTCGCACAAGAGGCCTCCCCGGCCTCGGTGGCAGCGGATGCGCATTGCCATGAAGCCATGGGCGCAGCCGACGACAGCGGCATGGACACCATGGCGCACCACCATGACGACGGCAACAGCAGCGGCAATGACCACGGCACCGACCACCAGGGCTGCGGCACCTGCACCGCCTGCCAGGTCTGCCACACGGTGGCGCTCGGCGGCATGCCTCTGGTCGACATTGCACACAGCGCCCCCCAGGCGCCGCCGGCCGCCCGTGCGGCCCGCTTCGCGAGCGCAGAGCCCGTCCTGGGCCTGAAGCCGCCCATTTCCTGATCTCCCTGCCCGTAGTCCGTCCGCAGTGAGCCTTTTCCGGCTCTCGGCGTTGGTCGTATTGCTCATGGAGATCGAGCGTGAACCCCTTTGTCCGCCGGCAGCTTGCCGGCCCCCTTTGCTATCGAAGAAGTAGCAGCGCACTGCTCAAGCGCGCCGCCGCACTCGGCAGCGCTTTCGTGCTGGCCGGCTGCGCCAGCCTTTCGCCCGACGGCGGCGCTGCCGATGTGCAGGCGCTGGTCGGCAACAACCCGCTGATGGCGGGCAGCACCGCGCAACGCGTGCCCGACGAGGCCTCGCAGAAGAACGTCGACGCGCTGCTCGCCAAGCCGCTCGACGCCGAGGCAGCCGTGCGCATCGCGCTAGTCAACAGCCCGCGTGTGCAGGACGCCTTTGCCACGCTGCAGATCAGCGATGCCGACCGCGTGCAGGCCGCGAGCCTGCCGAACCCGGTGCTCTCGTTCAGCCGCCTCGCGCAAGGCCGCGAGCGCGAGTTCGAGCGGATGCTGAGCTTCAACGTGATCGGGCTGGTCACGCTGCCGTGGCAGGCCCGCTGGGCCGGCCAGCGGCACGAGGCCGCCAAGCTGCAGGCCGCGCAGAGCGTGCTGCTGCTGGCCGCCGACACGCGCCGTGCCTGGGTGCGCGCGGTGTCAGCGCAGCAGAGCGTCGCGTACCTGCGCGATGCGAAGGACGCGGCCGAAGCCGGCGCCGAGCTCGCGCACCGCATGGCCCAGGTCGGCAACTGGAGCGCGCTGCAGCGCACGCGCGAACAGCTGCTGCTGGCCGACGCGGCAGCGCAACTCGCGCGCGCCGAGCAGACCGCCGTTGCCATGCGCGAGCAGCTGACGCGGCTGCTCGGCCTCCGCGGCGAGCGCATCGGCTACACGCTGCCCGATCGCCTGCCCCCGCTGCCGCAATCCGCGCCCGACTTGGGCGACGTGCAGGCCCGCGCGCTGCGCGACCGGCTCGACGTGCGCTCGGCGCAAGCGCAGAACACGGCGGTGGCCGATTCACTCGGCCTCACGCGCGCCACCCGCGTGATCAACGCGATGGAGATCGGCGTGGTGCGCAACACCACGTTCGAGAACGACGCCGACCGCTCGCGCTCGACGCAGCGCGGCTTCGAGTTGGACCTGCCGCTGCCGCTGTTCGACTGGGGCCAGGCCCGCACCGGCCGTGCCGAGGCGCAGTACATGCAGTCGGCCGCCCGCGTGCGCGATGTCGGCGTGCTGGCCGCGAGCGAGGCGCGCGAGGCTTGGCAAGGCTGGAACACGTCGTACGCCCTGGCGCGCCGCTACCGCGACGAAGTGCTGCCGCTGCGCAAGAAGATCAACGAGGAAATGGTGCTGCGCTACAACGGCATGCTCGCGAGCGTGTGGGAGTTGCTCGGCGAAACCCGCGCGAGCATGCTCGTGGTGAATGCGGGCATGGAGGCGCAGCGTGATTTCTGGCTCGCCGACACCGACCTGCAATTCGCGCTCACGGGCAGTTCGCCCGGCGGCATGACGGCGCTGCAGACGGCCGCCTCGACAGGAGGGCCCACCCAATGAGCCCCGTGCATTCGCATTCGCTCCCTCCCCCTCTGGGGGAGGGCTGGGGTGGGGGCAAGCGGCCTTCGCACCGCCAACAAACCAACCGCCGCCGAGCCCCCATCCCAACCTTCCCCCAGAGGGGGAAGGAGCAAACACCATGAACCGCCGCAACTTCTTCGCGGGCACGGCAACGGCCGTCGCCGCGACCACCGTCAGCCGTGTCGCGATGGCCGCGTTGCCCGAGCCCGTGACGCAAAGCTCCACCGCCACCGCGCCACCGCTCGCGCCGCCGAACGGCCGTCCCTACAACCCCGTCGTCACCCTCAACGGCTGGACGCTCCCCTGGCGCATGAACGCCGGCGTCAAGGAATTCCACCTCGTCGCCGAACCCGTTGTGCGCGAGATGGCGCCCGGCTTCAAGGTCAACATGTGGGGCTACAACGGTCAGTCGCCGGGGCCGACCATCGAGGTGGTCGAAGGCGACCGCGTGCGCATCTACGTGACCAACAAGCTGCCCGAGCACACGACGGTGCACTGGCACGGCCAGCGCCTGCCCAACGGCATGGATGGCGTGGGCGGCATCACGCAGCCGCACATTCCGCCGGGCAAGACCTTCGTCTACGAGTTCACCGCGCGCCGCCCCGGCACCTTCATGTACCACCCGCATGCCGACGAGATGGTGCAGATGGCGATGGGGATGATGGGCTTCTGGGTCACGCATCCGAAGGAAAACCATCCGCTCATCGAGCCCGTGCAGCGCGACTTCTGCTTTTTGCTCGGCAGCTTCGACGTGGAGCCCGGGAGTGCGACGCCCAAGGTCAACACCATGACCGACTTCAACATCTGGAGCTTCAACAGCCGCGTGTTCCCGGGCATCGACACGCTCAATGTGCGCAAGGGCGACCGCGTGCGCATCCGCGTGGGCAACCTCACGATGACCAACCACCCGATTCATATCCACGGCCACGAGTTCGAGGTGACCGGCACCGACGGCGGCCCCGTGCCGCGCAGCGCGCGCTGGCCCGAGGTGTCGGTAGACGTGGCAGTGGGCCAGATGCGGCAGATGGAATTCATCGCCGACGAGGAAGGCGACTGGTCGCTGCACTGCCACAAGGCGCACCACACCATGGGACCGATGGGCCACGAGGTGCCCACCATGATCGGCGTGGACCACAAGGGCGTGGCCGAGAAGATCAGGAAGCTCGTGCCCGACTACATGGTGATGGGCGACAAGGGCATGGCCGACATGGGCGCGATGGAGATGCCCATTCCCGACAACACGATGCCGATGATGACCGGCGCGGGCCCGTTCGGCTCGGCGGAGATGGGCGGCATGTTCACGCTCTTGAAGGTGCGGCGCGACCAGAAGCCCGGGGACTACAAGGACCCGGGCTGGTTCAAGCACCCGGCCGGCACGGTGGCGCGCGAAGTGCCCGGTGCCGCCGTGCCGCCGGCCACGCGCAATGCGCCATCGCCGGGCAGCAGCAACAACACCGATGCCACCGTGCGCAAGCCCTCGGGCGGGCACAACCACTGACCTCATTCACTTTCATTCTGGAGTTCAACTCATGAACAAGACCTTCAAGTCCATCGCCCTGTGCGTCGCGCTAGCAGCCGCTGCGACCGCTTCGCAAGCCCATGAAAACCACACGCCGAAACCGAAGGGCACGGCCACGCTCGCCCCAGAGCAAAAGCCCTGGGGCATCGAGGGCAAGGCGAGCAACGTGCGCCGCACCATCGACATCGCGATGGCCGACGACATGACCTTCACGCCGTCGGTCATCGAAGTGCGCGAGGGCGACACCATCCGCCTGCGCCTGAAGAACAAGGGCAAGGAACTGCACGAACTCGTGCTCGGCACCGAGTCGGAGATCGCGAACCACGCGGCCATGATGAAGAAGTTTCCGGACATGGAGCACGACGATCCGTGGATGGTGCATGTGCCCGCGGGCAAGACCGGCGAAATGGTCTGGACCTTCAACCGCGCCGGCGACTTCGACTTCGCCTGCCTCGTGAAAGACCACTTCGAACTCGGCATGGCCGGCCGCATCCGCGTGCTGGCGGCCGCGCCCAAGAAATCCTGAACGAATGAACGAACGAACCAAGGAGATCACCACCATGCAACGACGAACCCTCTTGAAGCGTGCAGCACCGCTGTTTGCGCTCGCATCCACCGCCACCTTGCCGCTCGCCGCTTTTGCCGCAGCACCGATGGTCGAGATCTGGAAAGACCCGAACTGCGGCTGCTGCCAGGACTGGGTAAAGCACCTCAACAAGAACGGCTTCGCCACCAAGGTGCACGACGAAGGCAACACGGCCGCGCGCACGCGGCTCGGCGTGCCCGCCAAGCTGGGCTCGTGCCACACGGGCCTCATCGGCGGATACGCCCTCGAAGGCCACGTGCCCGCACGCGAAGTGCAGCGTTTGCTGAAGGAAAAGCCCAAGGCCGTCGGCCTTGCAGTGCCCGGCATGCCGGTCGGCTCGCCCGGCATGGACGGTCCGGCCTACGGCGACCAGCGCGATCCGTACGACGTGCTGCTCGTGCTGGCCGATGGCAGCACGCGCGTCTATCAAAGCTATCGCTGAGGGAAGACGACCATGAAAAAACTCCTCACCGCCCTTTCCGCAACCCTTCTCGCTGCAGCCGCCTTCGCGCAGGCCGCCCTGCCCGCCGTCGAAGGCGAGGTGCGCAAGATCGACACCGACGCGAAGAAGATCACGCTCGAGCACGGCGACATCCCGAACCTCGAGATGACCGGCATGACGATGGTCTTCCGTGTGAAAGACCCCGAGCTGCTGAGCAAGGTGAAGCCGGGGGACAAGGTGCGCTTTACGGCCGACAAGGTCGATGGGGCGCTCACGGTGTTGTCGATCGAGCCGGAACCGGCTAGCTGAAGCGTCGCAGGTCGAATGGCGCAAGCGGCGTCTCGGGTTCGATCCCTGCCAGCAACTGCGCCGCCAGTCGGCCCGTGCGCGCCGAGCCGCACAGCCCCACATGCCCATGGCCGAACGCGAGCACGATGTCCGCGCTTGCGGCCGAGGGCCCGATGCAGGGCAATCCGTCGGGCAGGCTGGGGCGGCGGCCGAGCCAGTGGTTGAAGGTCTTGGCGCCGCCCCTTTCTGTTGTTGCAAGCGCGGGAAACATCGACAGCAGATGGCGGTGCAGGATCTCCGCGCGGCGCCAGTCGGGCTCTGCGTCCAGTCCGCCGATCTCGACCTGGCCCGCTGCGCGCAGGCCGCCATCCATCCAGTGCGCGATGAGCTTGCCGTCGGCCACCATCACCGGCGTGCGCGGGCCGACGGTCGCGTCGTCGATCACCACGTGGTAGCCGCGTTCGGTGTCGAGCGGCACGGAAGAACCCGCAGCCGCGGCCAGCGGGCCGGAATACGCGCCGGCGCAGATGGCGGCTGCATCGCAGGCGATCTCGCCGTCGTTCGTGCGCACCGCGCGCAGCCGGCCGCCTTCGATGCGAAAGCCCGTGGCGCGGCCGAAGACCCGTTCCGCTCCAGCGTTCACCGCGTGCTGCGCCAACGCGGCCACATAGGCGCCCGGATCCCGGCAGTGGCCGGCCTCGGGCACGAAGATGCCGAGCGTGTAGCGCGCATCGAGGTCGGGCTCGCGGCGGCGTAGCTCGTCGGCCGACCACTCGTCCCACTGCACGCCCACGCGCCCGCGCACGCGCCAGCCCAGTGCGTCGTCTTCGAACTCGGCGCGCGAGCGATAGGCATGCAGCAGTCCGCGCCGTTCGATGAGCTCCGACACGCCGGCCTCGGCCGCGAGTTGCGCATGCAGCGCGGGCGCATCCACCAGCAGGGTGCGCAGCGCATCG
Organism: Variovorax paradoxus EPS; assembly: GCF_000184745.1. Taxonomy (NCBI): domain Bacteria; kingdom Pseudomonadati; phylum Pseudomonadota; class Betaproteobacteria; order Burkholderiales; family Comamonadaceae; genus Variovorax; species Variovorax paradoxus. The sequence continues at coordinate 4,572,722 of NC_014931.1, forward strand.
GCGGTGCGCTGCACGCGCGCCTCGGTCCAGCCTGAAGCCAGGTAGCGCAGCAGCCACGGCAGCGCGCGCGGCAGATAACGCCAACGCACCGCGAGCGGCCCCAGCGGATCGGCCAGCCAGCCCGGCACCTTGCGCCAGGCGCCGGGGAGCGCGGGCGGCACCACCGAATGCGACGAGAGCCAGCCCGCGTTGCCATAGCTCGTCGCGTGCAGGCCGCCGGGTGCCTCGGGTTCGAGGAGAGTCACGCGCAGTCCCGCGCGCAACGCCTCGATGGCCGTGGCGCAGCCCACCGCGCCCGCGCCGATCACCACCACGTGGCGGCGCGCATCGCCCCCGGGGGCGAAACCACTTCTTGCAACTGTCATGGCGCCCATCGTAGAGGGCGCGAAGGTGCGGTCCCATAATCGGCCGCCATGCCAGCCCCGTCTTCCCCCTCTTCCTCCTCCCATCCCGCCGGTGCCATCACCGACGTCGCCGGCATCGAAGTCGGTCATTTTTCCGACACCCGCCGCCCCACGGGCTGCACCGTCGTCATGGCGCGCGAAGGCGCGGTGGCCGGTGTCGATGTGCGCGGCGCCGCTCCCGGCACGCGCGAGACCGACCTGCTCTCGCCCGGCAACCTCGTGCAGCAGGTGCATGCGGTGATGCTCGCGGGCGGCAGCGCCTGGGGCCTGGCGGCCGCGGAAGGCGCGATGCGCTGGCTCGAGGAACGCGACATCGGCATGGACGTGCGCTTCGGCACCCTGCCCATCGTGCCCGCGGCCGTGCTGTTCGATTTGCCGATGGGCGATGCGCGCATCCGCCCCGATGCGGCGGCCGGCTATGCAGCTTGCGATGCGGCCTCGAACGCCGCGCCGGCCGAAGGCAACGTGGGCGCCGGCAGCGGTGCGCTGGTGGGCAAGCTCTTCGGCGTGCACCGCGCGATGAAGGGCGGCATCGGCACCGCATCGGTCACCGTCGGCGGCGTCACGGTGGGTGCGCTGATCGCGGTCAATTCGCTGGGCGACGTGATCGACCACAACACCGCGCAGCCCGTGGCCGGCGCGCGCACCGAAGACGGCACCGCCTTGCTCGACACCCGCCGCGCCCTGCTGCGCGGCGACCTGCCCAAGCCCCTGCTCGCAGGCACCAACACCACGCTGGGCGTGGTCGCGACCGACGCGGTGCTCACCAAGGTGCAGGCCAATCGCCTGGCCAATGTGGCGCACGACGGCCTCGCGCGCGCCATCAACCCGGTGCACACGATGAGCGACGGCGACACGCTGTTCGCGCTGGCCACCGGCCGCGTGCCGCTCCAAGGCAACGCACCGGGCATGACGGTGCTCGGCACCATGGCGGCCGAAGCCGTGGCCATTGCCACGCTGCGCGCCGTGCGCGCGGCGCAATCGGTGACTGTGGGCGACCTGCACATTCCGTCGGCGACCGACTTCGCCGCAGCGCACCCCTGACGCATCCAACAAAGAAAGGACCACCATGGCGTTCCCCAGAACCCTGAAGCTGATCCTGCTGTCGATCCGCGACCTGATCGCCTCGGCCGGGCCCATCATCTTTCTCGTGATCGGCCTGCTGATTGCCGCTTACTGGTACCTGCAGCCGCAGCCGCCCAAGCACGTGACGCTGGCCACCGGCCCCACCGGCAGCGCCTATGCGGAGTTCGGCAAGCGCTATGCGGCGGCGCTCAAGGCCAGCGGCATCACGGTCGAGCTCAAGCCCACCTCGGGCTCCTCGGAAAACCTGGAGCTGCTGCGCAAGGGCGGTGCTGACGTGGGTTTCGTGCGCGGCGGCGGCAGCGCCGACCCGGTGGCCGACGAAGAGGCGGGGCTCAGCTCGCTCGGCAGCCTGTTCTTCGAGCCGATCTGGCTCTTCTACCGTGCCGACAGCGCGCTGAAGGTCGACAAGAAGACCGGCACGCTGACCTCGCTGACGCAACTGCGCGGCCTGCGCGTGAACGTCGACATGGCCGGCAGCGGGCTGCCCGAGATCATGGAACGGCTCTTCAAGGCCAACCGGATCGGGCCCGACGACGTGCTGCTGTCGAATCTTGAGCAAGCCGCAGCCGCCGAGGCGCTGCAGGCCGGACTGCTCGATGCGATCGTGCTGTCTTCGGCGCCGCAATCGCCGCAGGTGCAGCGGCTCTTGCGCGCAGGCGACATCAAGCTGATGGACTTCGGCCAGGCCGATGCGTACTCGCGGCGCTTCCCGTTCCTCTCGGCGGTGACGCTGCCGCGCGGCGTGGTCGACCTGTCGAAAGACCTGCCGCCGTCGGACGTCTCGCTGCTCGCGGCCACCACCTCGCTGCTGTCGCGCGAGGAAACCCACCCTGCCCTGCGCCAGCTGTTCGCGCAATCGGCGCAGACGGTGCACAGCGACGCGGGCTGGTTCAACCGGGCGCGCGATTTTCCGAACACGCGCACCAGCGAACTGCCGGTAAGCCCCGAGGGTGACCGCGCGATCAACGGCACGCCGCCCTTCTGGCAGCGCTACCTGCCCTTCTGGGCCAGCAACCTCGTCGAGCGCATGTGGCTGGTGCTCGGCGGTCTGCTGGTGCTGATGCTGCCGCTGAGCCGCGTGATTCCGCCGCTCTACCAGTTTCGCGTGCGGCGGCGCGTGTTCCGCTGGTATGCGCGGCTGCGCGACATCGAGGGCAAGGTCGATGGCAAGACGGGCGAGCGCGACACGCTGCTGAAGGAACTCGATGACCTCGATCGCGTGGTCAACAAGGTGGCGGTGCCGCTGTCGTATGCGGACGAGCTCTATGCGCTGCGCAACAACATCTACGCGGTGCGCAAGCGCGTGCTGGCCGGTTCGGCCAAGGGCGCCGCCGCATCGACGGAAGCGCCTGCCGTGCCGCCGAAGCCTGCGGAATCTGTCTGACGCCTTGGTCTTTCAAACGCTGATCGATTTCGCCGAGCCGCGCGGCGACGGCGCGACGCGGCTGCGCGTGGCTTTCGGCGCTCCTTCGCGGGTGTTCGTTGCGCGCACCGCTGAAGAAGTGAAGCCGGTGCTGGAGGCCGTCGAGGCGCTGTCGCGCGAGGGGCGCTGGTGCGTGGGCTATCTGCGCTACGAGGCAGCTGCGGCTTTCGACGATGCATTCGCGGTGCATGCGGGCGACGGCCCGCTGGCGTGGTTCGGTGTGCACGATGCCGCCGAGCCCTGGCCCGAATCCGTGGCCGGCGATGTGCCTGCCGTCGATTGGCAAGCCGGCCTGTCGCGGGCCAGCTTCGACCGGAACATGCAGGCCATCCACCGCGCAATCGCGAACGGCGAGCTGTACCAGCTCAACTACACCGCGCCGCTGCGCGCCGAATTCCGGGGCGACGCGCGCGACTGGTTCGCGAGTTTGCTGAAGGCGCAACCCGATGGCTACGCCGCCTTCATCGACACCGGCGACGAGCAGGTGCTGTCGGTGTCGCCCGAGCTGTTCTTCGACTGGCAAGGCGACCGGATCCTCGCCCGCCCCATGAAGGGCACCGCCCCGCGCGGCGCGACCGCCGCAGAAGACGAAGCAATGGCGCAGCGGCTGCGCACTGTGCCCAAGGAGCGCGCCGAGAACGTGATGATCGTGGACCTGATCCGCAACGATCTCTCGCGCATCTCTCAACCTTTTTCGGTGCGCGTGCCGCGGCTCTTTCATACCGAGGCGCTGCCCACTGTGTGGCAGATGACATCCGACGTCGAGGCGCGAGTGCGCGATGGCGTCACGTTGGTGGAGGTGTTCTCGGCGCTGTTCCCCTGCGGCTCGATCACGGGCGCGCCCAAGGTCAGTGCGATGCGCATGATCCGCGAACTGGAGCCCGAGGCACGTGGCGTGTACTGCGGCGCTGTCGGCGTGGTGCGGCCCGGCGGTCATGCGACCTTCAACGTGCCGATCCGCACCGTGACGCTGCGCGGCAGCCAGGCGCGCTGCGGCATCGGCAGCGGCATCACCGCCGATGCGCAGGCGGATGCGGAGTGGGATGAGTGGCGGCACAAGCGAGCCTTCCTGGCACAGCGCCACGCGCCTGTATCGTCCAAGCCATGAGTTCTTTCGAATTGCTCGAAACCCTTGCACTGATCGACGGTGCGTTGCGCGATGCGCCCGCGCATCTGGTGCGAATGCAGAAGGCGGCTGCGCATTTTGTTTATGCATGGAACGAGGCAGACGTGACGGCATGTCTGGGTCGCCTGACCGACGCGCATTCGACGGGTTCATGGCGCGTGCGCCTTCTGCTCGATGCGCAAGGCCAACCGCGCGCAGAAGCCTTCGCAATGGACGTACCACCGCCCCGCGTGCAACTGCAACTGGCGGCCCGCGCATTCGACGAGGCCCACAGCGAGTTCTCCCGCTTCAAGACCACGCGCCGCGCGCACTACGAGGCTTTCGCGCCCACATCGACGGGCGTCTTCGACACCTTGCTTTGGAACCGCCACGGCGAGATCACCGAATGCACGCGCGGCAACATCGCCCTGCGGATCGACGGCCGCTGGGTCACGCCGCCGCTGCGCTGCGGGCTACTCGATGGCATCGGCCGCGCCCATCGCCTGCACAGCGGCGAGCTTGCCGAAACCGTCGTGCGGGTGGACGATCTGCCCCGCGTGCAGGCTTTCGCCTTCGTCAACAGCCTGCGCGGCTGGCTCGATGCCGATCTTCTGGCCCCGCAAAAATAGTTCGCTAAAGCGCTTGACTTAGAGCGCGCTCCAACTTTGAGAATCGATGCCATGGAAACCAGCCTGACCATCGCGGAAGTCGCGCAGCGCACCGGCCTCACGGCCCACACGCTGCGCTACTACGAGCGCATCGGCCTGATCGCCGCGGTGTCTCGCGCACCCGGCGGCCAGCGCCGCTATGCGAGCGCCGACATGGACTGGCTGGCCTTCCTGTTGCGCCTGCGCGAGACCGGCATGCCCATCCAGGGCATGCAGGCCTTCGCCGGGCTTCGAAGCCAGGGGGACGCCAGCGTCGGCGAACGGCGCGAGATGCTCGAAGCGCATCTCGCCGAGGTCCAGGCCCGGGTGGAGGCGCTGCAGCAATCGATGCAGGTGCTTTCGACCAAGATCGCGCACTACCGCGCGATCGAGGCCAAGGTCAAGACCACGCCAAAGACGAAGCGTCCCTCGTTGTCGGGCACTGCCCCGGAAAGAAAGACGAGCGATGACGAACACACAAGCAAACCAGACCAACAACGGCAACCTGCGCTACGAGCGCGGGCTGGCCAAGCTGCAGGAAATCGACGGTGAAGGCGGCGTCAAGGTCGTCGAGAGCCTGGCGGACATCGCGCCCGACTTCGCCCGCCTGCTGATCGAATTTCCCTTCGGCGACGTCTACTCGCGCCCCGGTCTGGACCTGCGCTCCCGCGAGATCGCGGTGGTGGCAGCGCTCACGGCCATGGGCAATGCGGCGCCGCAACTGAAGGTGCATATCCAGGGCGCGCTGAATGTCGGCGTCACGCGCACCGAAGTGATCGAAATCATCATGCAGATGGCGGTGTACGCGGGCTTTCCAGCGGCGCTCAACGGCATCACCGCGGCGCGCGAGGTGTTCGCGGCGGACGATGAAAAAAGCGCGCAGTCCCTTGCGGAACCGCGCGCTCTTGCTGAAGAAGCGATCTGAGGCTTACTTGAGGGCCTTGTAGCGCATGCGCTTGGGCTTCGCGCCTTCTTCGCCGAGACGCTTCTTCTTGTCGGCTTCGTACTCCTGGTAGTTGCCGTCGAAGAAGGTCCACTGGCTGTCGCCTTCGGCCGCGAGGATGTGGGTGGCGATGCGGTCGAGGAACCAGCGGTCATGGCTGATCACCATGACCGTGCCGGCGAACTCGAGCAGCGCGTCTTCGAGCGCGCGCAGGGTTTCGACGTCCAGGTCGTTCGAGGGTTCGTCCAGCAGCAGCACGTTGCCGCCCGCGATCAGGGTCTTGGCCAGGTGCAGGCGGCCGCGTTCACCGCCCGACAGCGTGCCGACCTTCTTCTGCTGGTCCGCGCCGTTGAAGTTGAAACGGCCCGCATATGCGCGGCTGGCCATCTGGAACTTGCCGACATTGATGATGTCCAGGCCGTTCGAGATGTCTTCCCACACGGTCTTGTTGTTGGCGAGTTCGTCGCGGTGCTGGTCCACGAAGGCCATCTTGACCGTCGAGCCGATGACGACCTCGCCGGTGTCCGGCTTTTCCTTGCCCGCGAGCAGCTTGAAGAGCGTCGACTTGCCGGCGCCGTTCGGGCCGATGATGCCGACGATCGCGCCCGGCGGCACGGTGAAGCTCAAATTGTCGATCAGCATGCGGTCGCCGAAGGACTTGCTGACGCCGTGGAACTCGAACACCTGCTGGCCCAGTCGCTCGGCCACAGGAATGAAGATTTCCTGGGTTTCGTTGCGCTTCTGGTATTCCATGTCGCTCAGCTCTTCGAAGCGGGCGAGACGCGACTTGCTCTTGGCCTGGCGCGCCTTCGGGTTCTGGCGCGACCATTCCAGTTCCTTCTTCAGGGCCTTGGCGTGGGCTTCTTCGCTCTTCTGCTCCTGCGCCAGGCGTTCGCCCTTCTGCTCGAGCCAGGTGCTGTAGTTGCCCTTCCATGGAATGCCGCGACCGCGGTCCATTTCCAGGATCCACTCGGCCGCGTTGTCCAGGAAGTAGCGATCGTGGGTGATGGCCACCACGGTGCCGGTGAAGCGCTGCAGGAACACTTCGAGCCACTCCACCGATTCGGCGTCCAAGTGGTTGGTCGGTTCGTCGAGCAGCAGCATGTCGGGCTTGGACAGCAAGAGGCGGCAAAGCGCCACACGGCGCTTTTCGCCGCCTGACAAGAGGCCGATCTTCGCGTCCCACGGCGGGAGGCGCAGCGCGTCGGCGGCGATTTCCAGCTGATGCTCGGAATCGGTGCCGGCCGTGGCGATGATGGCTTCGAGCTGGGCCTGTTCGGCTGCCAGTGCGTCGAAGTCGGCGTCTTCGGCGCCGTAGGCGATGTACACCTCTTCGAGGCGCGCCTTGGCCGCGAACACCGCGCCCATGGACTCCTCGACCGATTCGCGCACCGTGTGCTCGGTGTTGAGCTTGGGTTCCTGCTCCAGGTAGCCGATCGTCATTCCCGGCATGGGCAGCGCTTCGCCCTCGAATTCCTTGTCCACACCCGCCATGATCTTGAGCAGCGTGGACTTGCCCGAGCCGTTCAGGCCGAGCACGCCGATCTTGGCGCCGGGGAAGAAAGAGAGCGAAATGTCTTTCAAGAGCTGCCGCTTGGGCGGCACGGTCTTGCTGACACGGTTCATCGAATAGACGTATTGAGCCATCTGTGGATAGTTACCTTGGGTACAAAGATCAGGGGAAAGCGCGGGTGCCGGAACAAGGCATTCGGGGATGCATTCGGGCGCGGCAAACCACCGATTATCGACTCATGCGACAATTGGCACCGTTGCCGGGTCCAGTTGCCCGCAACACCGGCTCTCTGCCGGGGACGAAGAAGACCCTTCTTGCAACGGGTTTTCCGGCTCCCACCCCTGACCTTCATCTGCCTTGACTGGCTCGGCGTCCACGATAAGACGCCAAGCGGGCCGATGCCACTGCGCCGTGTATGGCGCTTATTGTTTCCAATGAATTTTGATGAACTGAAGCTGGCTCCCGCCATCTTGAAGGCTGTGCACGAGCACGGTTACGACACCCCCACCCCCATCCAGGCGCAAGCCATCCCCGCCGTTCTCGAAGGCCACGACCTGCTCGGCGGCGCCCAGACCGGCACCGGCAAGACCGCAGCCTTCACGCTGCCGATGCTGCACAAGCTCACCATGAGCCGCAGCGCCACCAACAAGTTCGGCGGCGTCGGCATCCGCGCCCTGGTGCTGACCCCCACCCGCGAACTCGCGGCCCAGGTCGAGGAATCCGTCCGTACCTACGGCAAATACCTGCAGCTCGACTCGACCGTGATCTTCGGCGGCGTCGGCATGAACCCGCAGATCAGCAAGCTCAAGAAGGGCGTCGACATCCTCGTGGCCACCCCCGGCCGCCTGCTCGACCTGCAGCAGCAAGGCATGCTGGACCTGAGCCAGGTCCAGATGCTCATCCTGGACGAAGCCGACCGCATGCTGGACATGGGCTTCATCCACGACGTGAAGAAGATCCTCGCGCTCGTGCCCAAGGAAAAGCAGAGCCTGCTGTTCTCGGCCACCTTCAGCGACGAAATCCGCGACCTCGCGGCCACGCTCCTGAAGAACCCGCAGAGCATCCAGGTCACGCCGCGCAACACCACGGTGCAGCGCATCACCCAGGTGATCCACCCCGTGGGCCGCGGCAAGAAGAAGGCGCTGCTCGCGCACATCATCAACGAGAACAAGTGGAGCCAGGTGCTCGTGTTCACGCGCACCAAGTTCGGCGCCAACAGCGTGGCCGAATTCCTCACCAAGAACGGCATCGAGGCGATGGCGCTGCACGGCAACAAGAGCCAGAGCGCCCGCACGCAGGCCCTGGCCGGCTTCAAGAGCGGCGACATTCGCGCGCTGGTGGCTACCGACATTGCGGCCCGCGGCATCGACATCGACGAGCTGCCGCACGTCGTGAACTACGAAATCCCGAACGTCAGCGAAGACTACGTGCACCGCATCGGCCGCACCGGCCGCGCCGGTTCGAGCGGCGAGGCCGTGAGCTTCGTGTGCCTGGACGAAGAAGGCTTCATGCAGGAAATCGAACGCTTCACCAAGCAGACGATTCCAGTGCAGATCGTCGAGGGCTACGGTCCTGAAGACGGCGAACGCGCCGAGCCGATCGCCATGGGTCGCCAGACGATCTGGGGCGGTGCCGGCCGTCCGCCGAGCCGCGACGTGATGCAGGCGGCCGCCAAGGCTGCGCGCACCGAAATGCTGTCGCGCATCCGCGAGAACAAGGCCGGCCAAGGCGGCGGTGAACGCGCTGGCGGTGGTGGTGGCGGCAACGGCGGCGGTCAACGCCGTGGTGGCGGCCAAGGTGGTGGCGGTGGTCAAGGCCGCAACGCCAATGGCGGTGGTCAAGGCCAGGGCCCGCGCGGCCAGGGCGCACGTCCGGCGCAAGGCCGTGGCCCGCAAGGACCGGCACGCACGCCGCACCACGCACCCCAGCATCAACAACAGAACCATCTGCCGCACGACGAGCGCCAACCGCGCCATCACGGCAACAGCCACAGCCCGACGCAAGCCAACCAGGTCGCGCACCTGCGTGCCGAAGCGGTCGCCGGTGGCGACGGCCAGCCGGATCCGTTGCGCACGAGCGTCGACCACATGGGTGGCGGACGCGGTCGCGGCCGCCCGGGTGGCGGTGGTGGTGGCTACGGCGGCAATCGCTCGGGCGGCGGTGGCCGTTCGGGTGGTGGCGGTGGTTACGGCGGCGGTGGCGGTGGCAACCGTTCCGGCGGTGGCGGCGGTGGCCGCTCCTTCGGGCGCTGAGCACTGCGGGCAGGGACACCTGCCGCGGAAATGAACAAGGGCACTTCGGTGCCCTTTTCTTTTGGGCAAGACACAATCGTCAAGCCATGCAATACATCCCCCCCAACTACGCCACCCTCTTCGTAGCCACCTGCAACCTGCTCAACCTCGCGAACCCGAACCGGGTGTACTACGAGAACCAGGACGCCTACAACGAGCGTGAGTACGAGCGAAAGATCGACTGGATCGGCGAGCGCTTCCATGCGCTCAACGCCGACGTGCTCGCGGTGCAGGAGGTGTGGGACGAAGCGGCGCTGAAAGCCGCCATCGCGCGCAGCGGCCTGCGCTACGACTTCGTTTCGGTGCCCGGTGCCGAGAACACGCCGCCGCCCGGCAGCCCGCCGGGCACCCCGCCCAGAGCAGGCGCACAAGGCACTCCGCGCGTGGGCATCGCGACGCGGCTGCAGGTGGACAACGTCCAGTCCTTCGTCGATTTCCCGCCGGCCTTCGGCGTGGACGTGCCGGGCCTCGGTCCGCACACGCGCTTCGAGCGCCCGCCTCTCCTGGCCACGCTGCGCATGAAGCACGGCCAGCAGGTGCATGTGCTGACGGTGCACCTCAAGTCCAAGCGCCCCAAGTTCCTGCAGGACGCACAGGGCAACCACCTGGAGGACCGCGACGACCGCAAGGTCGGCGTGATGGCTTCGCTGCGCTCCCTGCTGATGCGCGGTGCCGAGGCCGCCGCCCTGCGCTGCATCGTCATCGACCTGCTGCAGGGCACGAACACGCCGCTGGTGGTGATGGGCGACTTCAACGACAACCCGCACAGCGTGACCACGCAGCTGGTGGCCGCTACCTCCGAGGTGGCCTACGACAAGGCCGCGCGCGACGTGGCGCTGTTCAATGCCTACGAGATGCAGGGCGAGTCGGCGCTGAAGAAGGACGTGGCCTATTCGCACATCCACCAGGGTTTTCCGGACGTGCTCGACCAGATCCTGGTGAGCGAGGAATTCATCGCCAGCAGCCGGCACAGCCTGGGCGACGTGCGGCGGGTCGACTACTTCAACGACCACCTGCACGAAGGCCGCGACCGCTCGCGCTCGGACCACGGCTTCGTGCGCGCACTGCTGAGGCTGCGCACGGACTGACGCTCCTGGGGTCGGCGTTCAGCGGCCCATGCGCTTGCCGGTCTGCCGGTCGAACAGGTGCACGGCCTCGACGTCGATGGCCAGGCCCACGGTTTCGTCGGGCTTCGCATCGACGCGGCCATGCACGGCCAGCACCAGCTTCGCCTCGCCGACCTGCACGAGCAGTTCGGTCTCGGCGCCCGTGGGTTCGACCACGACCACCTGCGCGTTCACGCCGCTGCCGGCCGCGCCCAGGGTGATGTCGCCCGGCCGGATACCGTAGTGCACCGGCTGGCCATCGGCGGCCGACGTGCCCGCCGGCACGGGCCAGCGCGCACCCTGCGCCTCGACATGGCATTCGCCGCCCGAGCGCCGCACCGTGCCCTCGATCACGTTCATCGACGGCGAGCCGATGAACTGCGCGACGAACAGGTTGTCGGGCCGGTCGTACAGGTCCAGCGGCGTGCCGATCTGCTCGACGATGCCGTCGTGCATCACCACGATGCGGTCGGCCATGGTCATGGCCTCGATCTGGTCGTGCGTGACGTAGACGGTGGTGGTCTTCAGCCGCTGGTGCAGCGCCTTGATCTCGGCGCGCATCGCCACGCGCAGCTTCGCGTCCAGGTTGGAGAGCGGCTCGTCGAACAGAAACACCTTCGGGTCGCGCACGATGGCGCGTCCCATCGCCACGCGCTGGCGCTGCCCGCCCGAGAGCTCGCGCGGATAACGGCCGAGGAGCGCATCGAGGTTCAGGATCTTTGCCGCGCGCATCACGCGCTCGTCGGTCACCGACTTCTCGGCGTTGCGCAGGCGCAGGCTGAAGCCCATGTTCTCGCCCACCGTCATGTGCGGATAGAGCGCGTAGCTCTGGAACACCATGGCGATGTCGCGGTCCTTCGACTCGAGGTCGTTGACCACGCGGCCGTCGATCAGGATCTCGCCGCCGCTGATGTCCTCCAGGCCCGCGAGCATGCGCAAGAGCGTCGACTTGCCGCAGCCCGAAGGCCCGACCAGCACCACGAACTCGCCGTCGACGATGTCGAAGCTCAGGCCCTGGATGATCTGGACCTTGCCGAAGGATTTCTGGATATTGCGAAAGGATACGGATGCCATTTGTGATTCCTGGGTTCGCTCAGCTCTTGACCGCACCGGCAGTGAGGCCGCCGACCATGTAGCGTTTGAATGCGTAGTAGATGGCCGCGGGCGGCAATGCGTAGATCAGCCCCGTGGCCATCAGCAGCTCCCACGGTGAGTCGTCGGCCGAGAGGAAATTGCCGAGTGCGACCGCCAGCGTCACGCTCTTGTCGTTCGACAGCAGCAGGAACGCATAGAGGTACTCGTTCCACGCGAGCAGCAGCGAGTACGTGCCCACCGCCACGAGCGACGGCACCATCAGCGGCAGGTACACGAGGCGAAACAGCTGCAGCGGCGAAGCGCCGTCCATGCGCGCGGCTTCGTCCAGTTCGTAGGGCAGCTTGTCCGACGCCTGCTTCAGCACCCAGATGCAGTAGGGCGAGGCGATCGTCACCATCGCGAGGATCAGCGCCCACTGGCTGTTGAGCAGGCCGTAGTTGCCCATGGTCTTGTACATGGGCACCGCGAGGAAAGCCGCGGGAATGAAGTAGGTGAAAAGCGCGAGGTTCATCACCGTGCGCCCGCCGCGCACGCGCAGCCGGCTGATCGCGAATGCCGCGGTGGTCGCGACGAAGAGCGTGAGCGCGCCCACCGACACCGCGATCAGCAGCGAGTTCCACAGCTGCAGCCAGAAGTGGTCGAGGTAGAAGTGCTTCTGCTGGAACACGATGCGGAAGTTGTCCAGCGTCGGGGTCTTGGGCCACAAGTGGCCCGAGGTCGCGGAGTCTTTCGACGAGATCGCGAAGAGCACCATGTGGTAGACCGGGATCAGCGTCCACAGCAGCACCGGAATGCCGATGAGCAGCAGCTTGGCCTCGGTCGCGACGGCCTTGGGGGTCCAGCGCTTCATTTCGCCCTCCGACGAGCCGCCTCTAGGAGGGCGAGCGCCCCCTTGGGGGGCAGCGAATACACGAAGTGATGAGCGTGGGGGTTCATTTCGAGAGCCTCTTCATCATGAAGTACACGAGCGGTAATACGAGCGGCATCGCCACCACGATGGAAGCCATCGACAGGTCCACCTGGTCGAGCCGCAGGTAGCGGATGCCCAGCGTGGCGAGCACATGCGTCAGGTCGGCAGGCCCGCCGCCGGTGAGCAGGTAGACGCTGTTGAAGTCGCCCAGCGTCCAGATCATCGAGAGGATGAGCGAGGTGATGTAGAGCGTCTTCAGCGCGGGCCAGCTCACGAAGCGGAACTTCTGCCAGTTCGAGGCGCCGTCCACCGACGCGGCCTCGTACTGTTCGGAGGGAATGGCCAGCCGCCCCGCCACCAGGATCAGCGTCCAGAACGGCAGCGACTTCCAGATATGCACCACCATCGCGAAGGCCAGCGCCAGCGAGGGGTCGTTGAGCCAGTTGGGGCCATCGGCCCCTGTCAGGCGAAAGATCGTGCTGTTGATCACGCCCCACTCCGGGTTCAGCATGAAGCGGATCGACAGGATGGTCGGAATCGAGGGCATCGCCCAGGGCAGGATGAAGATCGCCGAGACGATCTTGATCCACCAGCGCGAGGTCACGAAGAAGCCCGAGAGCACCAGCGCCACGATCATCTTCAGGTTGATCGCCACGACCAGGAAGATGGCCGTGTTGATCACCGATCGAAAGAAGATCGGGTCTTCCACCAGCTTCACGTAGCTCTGCGGATGGCGTGCGAGCCAGAGCCCGTACCCCACCGGATAGAGCACGAACACCACGAACACCAGCAGGTAGGGCACGACCATCACAGCGCCCCAGAACTGCCAGCGCGCGTGACGCGCTCCGAGATTGGCAACAGGCGCCGAAGCCGGCGCGGCGGTGGTAGTGCTCATGCAGTTCGCCTCATGGAAGCTGGTGTCCGTGACTTACTTCGGTGATGCCCGCGTGCGGCTTACTGCGCCGCCACCGTCTTGATGCGCGCGATCATCTCGTCGACCGCCTTGTCCACCGGCAGCTTGTCGGTGACGACGCGGCTCATGGCCTTGGCCCAGACGTTCTCGTTGTTCAGCACGGTGAACTTGTAGTTCTTCGTGAATTCGAAGGTCACGGTGCCCGCGGCGTACTGGTTGAACACCGACAGGCGATGCCGGTCCGCCTTCCAGAACTCGCTCGCCTGCCCGGCCTTGGTGACCGGGAACCAGCGGCCCAGCGAACCCTCGACGTACGGCGTGAGGTTTTCCTCCTGCATGAGGAAGGCTACGAACTCCTTGGCGCGCGCCTTGTTCTTCGCGTCCTTGAACACCACGCCGGTCTTCACCGCGGTGCGATAGACCATCTTGCTGCCGTCAGGCTTGTTGGGGAAGCCGGCCGTGTGGATGCGCTCGGTGTAGTTCTTGCGGGCTTCCTCGCGCTGCTCGGGCGTGAGCGTGGCGTTGTTGGAATCGTCGAGCCACTTGGCGGCGATCGAGATGGTCGCGTTGTGCGTCATCACGGTCGTCTTGTTGTGGAACGCGACGTTGTTGTCCGGGTCCTTCCAGCTCGTCGACGACGGCGGCGTGCAGCCCGTGAGGTAGGGCTTGGTGTAGTCGGTCACGGCGCTGATCAGGCCGGCGCGCACCTTCGGGTCGTCGACCAGCAGCTTGCCGTTGTCGTCCACCAGCTTGACGTTGTAGGCGTCCATGAAGGTCAGGAACGAATAGAAGGAATCGCTCGAATCCACGCCCATCGGCTGGCCGATGGCGAAGGTGCGCTTGCCGCTGGCCTTGCGGCTGGCGGGCTGGACCTTCTCGCACCAGAACGACCAGTAGTCTTTCCATGTGGTGGGGATGTCGGACTCCTTGAAGCCGGCCTCCGTCAGCATGTCGTTCCAGTACTCGATGTGCATCGTCTGCTGCTTGATCGGGAACGCGTAGTACGCCTTCTTCTTGGTCTGCTCGTTGTAGAGGAAGGTGGTCTCCAGCGTGTTGGGCGCGAAGCGGTCCTTCATGGGCGTGAGCACGCTGCCGATGTCCTCGAGCTTGCCGTCGTAGGCCCACTTGCCGGTGACCTGGAAGTCGTACACGTCGGCATAGGCAACGTCGGGCGGGCTGCCCGAGTCGAGCGCGGACACGGTCTTGGGGATCATGTCCTGGATCGGGTACTGCGACAGCTCGATCTTCACGTTCTTGTTCTTGTCCTCGAACTTCTTGATCGCGGCGAAGAGCGCTTCGTCCTCCGCCTTGTAGAAGCCCTTGACCCACCAGACGGTGAGTTTTTCCTGCGCGGCGGCAGGGCCCGCCGATGCGAGCAATCCCAGCGCGATCAACGTCGGCGCTATCAGCGATTTCACGACTCTCATGGTGTCTCCTTCTTCTTGGGTTGGTGGTGCTCGGGGGTGCGAGCGTTGGGTGGAAAACAAATGCGATCGATGTGCGCTGGCCGGTGCCGCAAGCCGCGGCGGCCGGCTAGCTGGCCTTGAGTCGTGGAGGCGGGCGGCTGAGCCGCGGCAGGCGCCGGCGCCCGCGCGAACCGAGCACGTCCTCGATGTCCTGGCGCGCGCCGTCGATGAGGCGAATGACCGCGCGCTCGGCCTTGTCGGGGTTGCGCAGGATCACCGCATCGAGCACCGCGCGGTGCATCGGCAGCGAGAGCGCGGGCCCGTCGGGCTTGGCGGTCGATATCTCGAAGCTGGTGCGCAGCAGCGCGTTGAGCGCCTTGCTCATCTGCGCCAGCATGCGGTTGCGCGCGGCGCTCAACAGGCCGTTGTGAAAGCGCAGGTCGAAGGTGACGTAGTCGCCGCCGTTCTCGATGGCCTCTTTCATGCCCGCGTAGGCGCGCTCGATTTCCTCGATGTCCTTCTCTTCGGCCCGCTCGGCTGCGAGCCGCACGGCCGCCGGTTCCACCACGCGGCGCAGGTCCTGCAGGTCGCGCAGGAACTCGGGCGTGAGCCCCGCGCGCGATTGCCAGGTGATGACGTCGGGATCGAACCAGTTCCACTTGTCCTGCGGCAGCACGCGCGTGCCGACCTTGGGCCCCGTGACGATCAAACCCTTGGCCGCGAGCGACTTGATGGCCTCGCGCACCACGGTGCGGCTCACGCCGAGTTCTTCACCGAGCACGGGCTCGGAAGGTATCGACGCACCGATCGCATAACGACCCGCCACGATGGCTTCGCCGAGCAATTCGAGCGTGCGACCGTGGATGTTCTTGATCATGGGTGCGATGTGAATTTCGATATCCCGGAGGCTGAAAACATCAAGGCTCCGGGCCTGTCTCAACTCTTATCATATGATGATTGAAAACGCGATTCGGCAGGACAAACCCTGAGGTTTGCCTTCGAAATCGGCAACAAAGAGAGACAAGACCGATGAGCAATTCCCCCAAGAAAAAGGCGAGCGAACTGCGCAGCCAGCAATGGTTCGGCCGCCACGACCGCGACGGCTTCATCTACCGAAGCTGGATGAAAGGCAAGGGCGTTCCGCACGACCAGTTCGATGGTCGCCCGGTCATCGGCATCTGCAACACCTTCAGCGAACTCACGCCTTGCAACTCGCACTTCCGCACGCTCGCCGAGCAGGTGAAGATCGGCGTGTACGAAGCGGGCGGCTTCCCGCTCGAGTTCCCTGTGATGTCGCTCGGCGAGACGCTGCTGCGCCCCACCGCCATGCTGTATCGCAACCTTGCGAGCATGGACGTGGAAGAAAGCATTCGCGGCAATCCGCTCGATGGCGTGGTGCTGCTCATGGGCTGCGACAAGACCACGCCCGCATTGATGATGGGCGCGGCCAGCGTCGACCTTCCGACCATCGGCGTCTCGGGCGGCCCGATGCTCTCGGGCAAATGGCGCGGACAAGAGCTGGGCTCGGGCACCGGCGTGTGGCAGATGAGCGAGCAGGTGCGCGCCGGCACGCTCAAGCTGCAGGACTTCTTCGAGGCCGAGAGCTGCATGCACCGAAGCCACGGCCACTGCATGACGATGGGCACCGCGAGCACCATGGCCTGCATGGTCGAGGCGCTGGGCATTGGGCTGCCGGGCAATGCGGCCTACCCTGCCGTCGACGGTCGCCGCAACGTGCTGGCGCGGCAGGCGGGCCGGCGCATCGTGGACATGGTGCATGAGGACATGAACATGTCGAAGATCCTCACGCGCCAGGCCATCGAGAACGCGATCAAGGTGAACGCGGCCGTGGGCGGCTCGACCAACCTCGTGATCCATCTCCTGGCCATCGCGGGCCGCATCGGCGTGGACCTCACGCTCGACGACTTCGACCGCCTCGCCTCCGAGCTGCCCTGCCTCGTGAACCTGCAGCCCTCGGGCCAGTTCCTGATGGAAGACTTCTGCTATGCGGGCGGCCTGCCGGTGGTCATCAAGGAAATCGCGGAGCACCTGCACAAGGACATCCTCACAGTCACCGGCCAGAGCCTCTGGGACAACGTGAAGGACGCCGAGAACTACGGTCCGCAGGTCATCCGCCCGCTGGCCGAGCCCTTCAAGGAAAACGCCGGCATCTGCGTGCTGCGCGGCAACCTCGCGCCCAACGGCGCCATCATCAAGCCGAGCGCCGCCACGCCCGAGCTGCTGGTGCACAAGGGCCGCGCGGTGGTGTTCGAAAGCGCCGACGACCTGCACAAGCGCATCGACGACGAGGACCTCGACATCGACGAGCACTGCATCATGGTGCTCAAGAACTGCGGCCCCAAGGGCTACCCCGGCATGGCCGAGGCCGGCAACATGCCGCTGCCGCCGAAGGTTCTGCGCAAGGGCATCACCGACATGGTCCGCATCAGCGATGCGCGCATGAGCGGCACGGCCTACGGCACGGTGGTGCTGCACACGGCGCCCGAAGCTGCGGCCGGTGGTCCGCTCGCGCTGGTGCAGAACGGCGACATCGTCGAACTCGATGTGCCCAACCGCAAGCTGCATCTGCATGTGAGCGACGAAGAACTGGCGAAACGCCGCGAAAAATGGGTCGCACCGAAGGCACCACTCGACTCGGGCTACTGGAAGCTCTACGTCGACACGGTGCTGCAGGCCGACCAGGGCGCGGACCTGGCTTTCCTGCGCGGACGAAGGGGGGCATTCGTACCGCGCGACAATCATTGAGATGACAAGACTGGTAGCAATCGACTGGGGAACGAGTTCCCTGCGCGGCGCCTTGCTGGATGCAGACGGCAAGGTGATCGAAGAACGCAGCGATGCGCGCGGCATCCTCAAGGTCCCCGAAGGCGGATTCCCCGCGGTCTTCGAGGCGCTGTTCGGCGACTGGATGCGCCTCGAAGGCGCGCAGTGCCTCATCTCCGGCATGGCCGGCAGCAAGCAGGGCTGGGTCGAGGCGCCGTACTGCGCCTGCCCCGCGGGCCGCGTCGAGGTGGGCCGCAAGATCATCCGCATCGACGCCGTTCCCGGTGCGCGCATCGCGATCGTGCCGGGCCTCAGCGACGAGCACGACGGCGTGCCCGACGTGATGCGCGGCGAAGAGGTGCAGATCTTCGGCGCCATGGCGCTCACCGGCGCGAGCGACGGCCTCTTCGTGCTGCCCGGCACCCACAACAAATGGGCCACCGTTCGCAAGGGCCGCGTCGCGGGTTTCCGCACCTGCATGACGGGCGAGTTCTACGCGTTGCTGAGCCAGCACTCGATCCTCGCGCGCACGCTCGATGCCGCGGCGCCGCTCGACGAAGCGGCGTTCCTTCAGGGCGTGACCCAATCCGAAAACGGCCACGGCCTGCTGCACAACGCCTTCGGCGCGCGCACGCTCGCGCTGTTCGAGCGCATGCCGAAGGAGGAGCTGTCGAGCTACCTTTCGGGCCTTCTCATCGGCGAAGAGCTGCGCACCCAGTCACTGCAGGCCGTCGGTGAAGTGGTGCTGATCGGCTCGCCCGTGCTCACCGAGCGCTACACCCTGGCCCTGCGCGCCGCCGGCGTTGCCACGCGCACGCTCGGCGCCGAAGCCACCTGGGCCGGACTGCATGCGCTGTCCGGCTTTCTCGCAGCAGCAGACAGCAACGGAATCCAGCCATGACCACCCCCACCCCCCTCGAAAAATTCAACGCCGCGGTGCGCGACCTGCCGCTCGTAGCCATCCTTCGCGGCCTCACGCCGGCCGAGGCCGAGGATGTCGGCGACGCCATCGTGGAGCCCGGCTTCCGGCTGCTCGAAGTGCCGCTCAATTCGCCGCAGCCTCTGGACAGCATCGCCTCGATGCGCAAGCGCTTTCCACAGGCGCTGGTCGGCGCGGGCACGGTGCTTGATGCGCAGCAGGTGCGCGATGTGCACGCGGCCGGCGGCGAGCTGATCGTGTCGCCCAACTTCAACGCCGCGGTCATTGCCGAAGCCGTGAAGCTCGGCTTGGTGTGCCTGCCCGGCGTGATGACGCCGACCGAGGCCTTCGGCGCGCTCGCCGCCGGCGCCACGGGGCTCAAGCTCTTCCCCGCCGAGCTGGCTTCGCCCGCAGTGGTGAAGGCGCTGCTCGCGGTGCTCCCGGCCGGCACGCCGGTGATGCCCGTGGGCGGCATCACGCCGCTGAACATGGGCGAGTGGCGCGCGGCGGGCGCCGCCGGCTTCGGCATCGGCTCCGCGCTCTACAAGCCTGGCAAGCAGGCTTCGGCCGTGCGCGACGATGCGAAGAAATTCATCTCGGCCTGGACGGGCACCACGCAATCCTGATCGCACGCCTGATCCAGCACCTGTTCGCAAGAAAAAAGAAGGAGACACGATGACCGCAGAATCCGATTACGCCAGCCCCGCCGTTCGCAAGCTGCGCGAAGACCTCGCGCTGGCCTTGCGCGCCGCCGCCCACCACGGGCTCTCCGAAGGCGTGTGCAACCATTTCAGCGTGATGCTGCCGGGCGCGCAGGACCGCTACCTCATCAACCCGCGCGGACTGCACTGGAGCGAGATCGGCCCCGACGACATCGTGCTGATCGACGTGCACGGCGAAGTGCTTGCCGGCCGCCACCGCGTGGAGCCCACCGCCCTCTTCATCCACGGCGCGGTGCACCGGCTCAGCGGCCATGCGGTCGTGCTGCACTGCCACATGCCCTACGCCACCGCGCTCACGATCACGGTCGACCGCGCGCTCGATCCGACCGCGAGCCAGAACGCGATGCGCTACATGAACCGCATCGCGATCGACGCGGTCTACAACGGCCTCGCGCTCGACGATGCGGAGGGCGAGCGCATCGCCCGTGCGATGGCCGGCAAGGACATCGCATTCCTCGCGAACCACGGCGTGATCGTGGGCGGCGCGACCATCGCCCATGCCTACGACGATCTGTACTACCTCGAACGGGCGTGCCTGCACCAGGTGATCGCGCAATCGACGGGTCGGCCGCTGGTGCCGGTGGACGCCAAGCTGGCCGCGCATGTGGCGGCTCAGATCCAAGGCGAGCGCGAGCAGTCGGACCTGTTCTTCGAAGCGCTGCGCCGCATGCTGCCCGCGCCGCACGCCTGAGAAGGTGTGAGCACGCGCGCGCAAACGGACGTGCACACGGCCTCTCGGCCTACAACCAACGGCACACCTGCGACAGCGCCCGGCGGGCGCACGACGCATTAGCATCGTTGCACGCGCACCGGAGGACGCCACGTCACACGTCTACGGGCTGCTTACAGCTCTTCATCCGATTTCGCCTCAGCCTTACACAAGGTTCACACAAGGCGACGACGATGAGGCTTCCAACCACTCCACGGGAGTTGCCATGAAAAAGCTCACTTTTGCATTCGCCGCAGCCGCACTGATGTCGCTGGCTGCACTCAGCGCACCGGCGCAGGCACAGACCGGTGGCCGCTTCATCCAGGCCCAGGTGTACGTGGTGCCCGCACCGCCGCCCCCGCGCCGCTACTACGCACCGCCGCCCCCGCCGCGCCACTATCACCCGGGCTACTACCGCGATGGCCGTCACTACGACCATGGCCGCCGCTGGGACGACCGCCGCCACTACGGCGGCCGCCGGGACAACGACCGCGACGGCGTGCCCAACCGCTACGACCGCCGGCCGAACAATCCCTACCGTTATTGATCGACCAGAACGAAAAAACCCGGGCCGAGCGCCCGGGTTTTTCTTGATGGATGCGGATCGCGCTCAGGCCTGCGCAACCCGCCGCAGCAAACCCGTCGGCGTGCGTGGCCAGCCCACGCGCCCGAACCAAGCGCCGCCTGCGATCGCCGACGCGATCACGATGCCGTACACCACCAGCGCCACACCTTGCGCAGCGAACACGCCGGTGAGCCCGCCGCCCCAACGCAGCGCAAGCCAGCCGCCCGTGCCCGCCACGGCGAGCCGTGCGATGTTGCCGAGCACCGGCCACATCAGCCGGCCCGCGCCCTGCGAGGCGAAGTACAGGACGAGCCCCACACCGAAGAAGCCATAGAGCGGCCCCACCACGCGCAGGTAGTGCGCGCCGGTCTCCAGCATCGCCGGGTCGTTGCCGAACAGCAGCAGCCAGGGACGCGGGAACAGCGCGGCCGCGAGGCCGATGGTCTCGGTCAGCGCAAAGGCCAGCGCCGCGCCGGCCCAGGTGGCGCGCAGCGCGCGTTCGCGCTGCCCCGCGCCCATGCAGGTGCCGACCATCGCGACCAGCGGCGCGCCCAGGCCGAACACCAGCGGCACCAGCAGGTATTCGAGCCGCGACGCCGTGCCGTAGCCGGCCAGCGCACCCGGGCCGAAGTGCCCCGTGAGCGCGGTCGCAATGCCGATCGACAGATTGGTCGCCACCGTCGACACCGCTCCCACAAGCCCGATGCGCAGGATGTCGCGGAACAGCGCCCACCGCAGCTTCAGCGCCGAAAGCGTCGGCTTGAGCAGGCTGCGCGGCGAACGCAGGTAGACGATGAGTGCGATGGAGCCCAGCAGGTAGTACAGCAGCAGCGCCATCGCGCCGCCCGCGATGCCCATGCCCGGAATCGGACCCCAGCCGAAGATGAGGAGCGGCGACGCCGGAATGAGGAACACCACGCCCACCACCGTCACGTTGGCCGGCACCGACATGTTGCCGGTGCCGCGAATGATTGCGGCGAGCGAGTTGAAGAGCCACACGAGCACCGCGCCCGCGAACACCCAGTTCGAATACGTCAGCGCCGCATCGAGCGAAGCGCCCGCGCCGCCCATGATCCCGTAGAGCCAGCGCCCGCCGAACAGCAGCGCGAGCGTGAAGCACAGGCCGAAGCCCAGCGCGATGACCACCGCATGCCACACGAGCGCATTGGCGTCGTCGCGGCGGCGGGCGCCGAGCGCGCGTGCAATCGAGGCAGCGATGCCGCCGCCGACCGCGCCGCTGGAGGTCATCTGCATCAGCATCACGATCGGGAACACGAGCGCCATGCCGGCGAGCGCGTCGGTGCCGAGCTTGCCGACGAAGTAGGTCTCGATGAGCCCGACGGAAGCTTGCGCCACCATCACGAGCACGTTGGGGGCTGCCAGGCGCAGCAGCGTGGGCACGATGGGCGCTTCGAGCAAGAGGCGCGTGCGCGGGTCGAGCTCGGTGTTGGCGGAGGTGGTCATGGCTGTGGCGTCCCGGTCGTCAGGCGCGTGCGCTTGCCGCGGCGGGCGTCACCGGCGTGCCGGCCTTCGCGGCCGGACGGCGGATCATCATCACGATCACCGCCGCAACGAGGCATGCCGCACCGGCTGCGTACAGCGCCGGCGTGTAGGTCAGGAGCAGCGTGCGTGCAAAGCCCGCGCCGTACGCGGCGGTGGCGGCGCCCAGCTGGTGCGCCGCAAAGATCCAGCCGAACACGAGGCCCACCTTGGCCGGGCCGAAGGTCGCGCCCGCGAGCTTGACGGTCGGCGGCACGGTGGCGATCCAGTCGAGGCCGTAGAACATTGCGAAGAGGCCGAGGCCGTAGATCGTGAATTCCGAATGCGGCAGCCAGAAGAGCGACAAGCCGCGCAGGCCGTAGTACCAGAAGAGCAGCTTGCGGTTGTCGTAGCGATCAGAGAGCCAGCCCGAGAGGATGGTGCCCACGAAGTCGAACGCGCCCATCATCGCGAGCACCGAGGCCGCGGGCACGGCGCCCATGCCGTTGTCGCCGCACAGCGAGATGAAGTGCGTCTGCACGAGGCCGTTGGTGCTGAGGCCGCAGATGAAGAAGGTGCCGGCCAGGATGAGGAAGGTGCGGTTGGTCGCCACCTCCTTCAGCACGCGGAACGGCGTGGCGAAGTTCATCATCACCGCGGGCGCGGCCGGTGTTGCGGGCTGCGTGCCGGGCTTTTCGCCGTAGGGCAGCAGGCCGACATCGGACGGCCGGTTGCGCACCAGGCACAGCGCGAGCACGGCGATCAGCACGCTGCCGATCACGATCGGCACGATGGCCGAGCGCCAGCCCCAGTGCTCGATCATCCAGGCCGCGAACGGCAAAAAGGCCAGCTGTCCCGTCGCCGAGCTGGCCGTGAGCATGCCGATGACCAGCCCGCGACGCGCCACGAACCAGCGATTGGCCACCACCGCGCCGAGCACCAGCGCGGTCATGCCGGTGCCCAGGCCCAGCATCAGGCTCCACAGCACGAAGAGCTGCCAGAGCTGCGAAGCCATCGTGACCAGCGCCATGCCCAGGCCGACCAGCGCAAGGCCGGTGCAGATCACGGCGCGCAGGCCGTAGCGCTCCATCAGCACCGCGGCGAACGGCCCCATGAGGCCGAAGAGCGCAAAGCGCAGCGCGAGCGCCGAGGAGATCTGCTCGGTGCTCCAGCCGAACTCCTTGCCCAGCGGCTGCAGCATCGCGCCCGGCAGGCCGAGCGCGGCCGACATCGTCAGCATGGTCAGGAAGGTGATGGCGGCGACGATCCAGCCGTAGTGGATGCCGCGGCGCTGCAGCCATGCGGAAACTTGGGTGGCGAACATGGGGCCTCTGCTGTTGGAGTGGGGTGTGGAGGAGGAAAGAAAATCCGGTCCGCGCTGCGATCGGCGCGACTGTCTGGTGTGGTTGGGTGCGCCTTCAGTCCTGCAGGTCTGCGGCGTCGTCCGCGCCCAGCAGTTCGAGCGATTCGTCGATGAGCTGGTGCAGCGCCAGCACGCGCTCCACGCCCAGCAGCGCATTGAGCTTCTGCTGCGCGGTCTTCCAGTGATGCTGGGCTTCGCGCCACTTGGCCTCGCCCTCGGGCGTGAGCGCCACGAGGAGGCTGCGCGCATCGGCGCCGGCGCTTTGCACGATCCAGCCGGCGGCGATCAACGGCTGCAGGTTGCGGCTCAACGTGGACGCAGTCATCTTGAGCTCGCCCGCCAGATCGACCGGACGAACGGGGCCCAGTCGCTTGACTTGCGAGAGCAGCGAATACTGCGTGGTCTTGAGACCGCTCTTGGACACCTCGGCGTCGTAGTGCGCCGACAGGCGACGCATGAGCTGTCGCACCTTGAAACTCGTGCAGCCGCGGGGCTTGGTCTGGATGTCCATGGGCGACGATTGTAGGTGCAACTGTTGCATATACAATTCACGACCTCATTCAAAGCCCCCAGGAGCAGCACAGGCATGACGCAACCCACCAGCCAGATCGACGCATGGATCGCCGAGGAACGGGCGATCATCGACCGCCTCGAGGGCGGCCCCGGCCCCGGACTCGCCCGCCCCGAGCAGATCGCCGGCAAGACCGGGCTCGAAGTCATGCAGGCGATGCTGAACGGCGAGATTCCCTATGCAGCCATCGCCAAGACGCTCGACTTCACGATCGTCTCGGTCAGCAAGGGCGTCGCCATCTTCCAGGGCACCCCGCTCGCACAGCACCTGAACCCGCTGGGCACCATCCACGGCGGCTGGGTCGCCACGATGCTCGATTCGGCCCTGGGCTGCTCGGTCCACACCATGATGCCGCCCGGCCGCGGCTACACGACCGCCGAACTGAGCGTGAACTACGTGAAGGGCCTTACGCCGAAGGTGCAGCGGGTGCGCGCCGAAGGCAAGGTGATCCATTGCGGCCGGCAACTCGCGACCGCCGAGGCCCGGCTCGTCGGCGCCGACGGCACGCTGTATGCGCATGCGACGACGACGTGCCTGGTGTTCGAGATTCCTGCGGGCCGCTGAAAATTCGCGCCGCGGCTATTCAATTGGAAGAGCAAGCGGCCTGAATTCCAAAGACTGCGATTTATTCAATTTCTGCTTCAAGCGCTCTCTAAGCATTTCTCTCCTCGCCGGCAATACGGAGCAGCCGCTCCGTCGCTATGATGCACGCGGGAAATCATTGCCCCGCGCGACTTTCAGGTCGCTCGATGCGCCAATGATTTCTGCAATCATAAATACGAGGAGAAACGCAATGCTGAATCGGATTTTTGCAATTGTTTGTTTTTTGATTCTGGCCGGCTGCACCACCGCGCCCGCAATTTCTCCCAATTCCGGGAAAATCGCCAAAGGCTCGAAAATCGGATTGCTGGTCTATATGCCCGCACCAGCGCAGCATATGCACGTCGGCACCACCGTTTTCAATAATTTCTCGACGCCTCATCAATTTCCCTGGAATCCGACCGTCAGAACCTACGAGGCATTTCAATCCGACCTGGAGAAAGCGGGATTTCAGGTCGTCAGACTGACAAGTTACGCAACCACCAGCGTGAATGCTTTGGTCATTGAAAAAGACGGCCGCTGGATTGCCAATCCAAGACAGGAATGGTCAGCGAAGAAATTGAAGGAAGAGCAAATATCGGCCGTGGTCGTGGTGGAGGGAAAAAGAACACTCACCCGAATGGAATGCACCGGTGGACCTTGCGCCGAGAGCTATATGGAAAATTCGGGTCTTTTCACCCGTGGCATGTTTGCATCCACAAGATATTTTGCCGTGCCCGCCATTGAATTGAAAATCTTCACGCTGAATAATCCATTGGAAATCACAGCGTACGAACCGCTGAAAACAATTCAAAGAACCCGAGTGCGGCAATTGAATGATTTTGCGGACCCGCGCGATTTCAAACGTTTGACCTCCAATGAATTCTCGCCAGTGGCCGCCTCTATCGATGGCTATATCAAATCGATTTCCAGAAGCACGGCCCAATCACTTGTTGCCGGTGTGAATTAATTAATTAATTAACCGGCAATCTGGCGCAAGGCGCTAGTCAGCGCGCTGGTGGTGCGTGGGAAATTGCAGCGTGAACACGGTGCCGCCGACAGAAGAGGACGTCACCTCCATCGCGCCGCCGTGCGCCTTCGCGATCTCGTTCACGATGAAAAGGCCGAGGCCGACGCTGCGCTCCGAACTTCCTTCGGTCGCGCCCCGCACCATCGGCTCGAACACCGTGGCGAGCATGTCGGGCGGGATCGGGTCGCCTTCGTTGTGCACCACCACCGTGGCTTTCGGCCCGTTTGTTTCCGAACGCACGGTGACGGGCGTGCCGCGATGGCCGTAGGCCACGGCGTTGCTCACGAGGTTGCCGATGAGCTGCGCCAGCCGATCCGTATCGGCAATGCACGCGCCCGGTCCGCTCTGCAAATGAACGATTCTTGTCGCCGGATAGGCAAGCATCAACTCGTCGATCGCTTGCGCCGCGATCGCATGCAGGTCGGTGGCGCCCGGCTTCACGCTCAAGCCCTTGCCGATGCGCGATTGGGTGAAGTCCAGCAGTTCCTCGATCAGGCGCTGCGCGCGCTCGGCCGAGTTGCGCACATGGCCCAGCACGCGAACCTGGCGCTCGCCTTCCGTCCGCCCCAGCAACTGGATGCCCATGAGGATCGCCGACAGCGGATTGCGCAGATCGTGGCTCACGATGCCCACCATCTGCTCGGCGAAGAGCGCACGGTCTCTCAACAGATGCTGCGTGTCGCGCTCCACCTGCAGCAAGGCGTCTGCCTTCTTGCGCGCGCTCATGAGCTCGCGCTCGTAGCGGTTGCGGTCTTCCGCCACGAAGGCGGCGATCTCGTCGAATTCGCCCGCTTCGCGCTTGCGCCGACGCGCGTTGAGAATCATCGGAATGCCCTGGCCATCGCGATGCCGGACCTCGAACTTCACCTCGGCCAGCGAGCCCTGAAGCTGCAGGGCCGGCGCCCAGTGGGTCTGATGGAAGATGCGGCCGCCCATCGTGAACAGGTCTTGCACGCGCTTCAGGCCGACGAGCTCTTCGCGTGCGAAGCCGACCCAGCCGCAGAAGGTGGCGTTGACCTTGAGGATCGTGCCGTCCAGCGCCGTGACCAGCAGGCCGCAAGGCGCTTCTTCGAAGAGGTCGGCCAGTTCGGGAAGGGGCGGGCTCATTGGGCGAGCGGTTGGCCAAGCGCGCCGAGGAAATCCTCGATCGCTTCGCAGCTCGCGTCGGGCGCGCTCAGGTGAGGGCAATGCCCGGTGTTGACCACCACCCGCAAGGTGCCGTTGGGCAGCGTGCGCTGCATGTACTCGCCGACGGCCAAGGGAGCGATCAGGTCTTCGGACGACTGGATCACGAGCGTGGGCGTCTGCAGCTTCGCCACGTCCTGGCGGTTGTCGGACAGGAAGGTGGCCTTGGCGAACTGCTTGGCGATTTCGGGGTCGGTGCGGCAGAAGCTGGCGGTGAGCTCGGCGCCCAGCTCGGGCCGCTCGGGCACGCCCATGATCGCGGGCGCCATGCTGGAGGCCCAGCCCAGGTAATTGCTCTCCAGCGTGTCGAGCAGCGAATCGATGTCCTCGCGCGTGAAGCCGCCGGTGTAGTCGCCGTCGTTGATGTAGCACGGCGACGGGCCGACCATCATGTGCGCGGCAAAGGTGCCTGGTGCCTTGAGGTCGGCCAGGACACCGATCATGGCGCTCACCGAGTGGCCGACGAACATCACGGGACCGGTCGCGAACTCGTTCGCGATTTCCAGCAGATCGTCGGCGTAGCCCTGGAGGCTCGCGTATTTGGCCTTGTCATAGGCACCGAGGTCCGATTGCCCGGAGCCGACCAGGTCGAAAGTCACCACGCGAAAGCGTTCGGCGAATTTCGAGGCCATGAAGCGCCACATGTTCTGGTCGCAGCCGAATCCGTGGGAAAAGATCATCGTGCGATCTCCAGCGCCGAAGACGTGGACGTTGTTGCGTTGCCGGATGTTCACGGGACGGATCTCAAGCGTCTGAAAAGAGGCATTTTGCCCTCTGGCGCCGCAACGCCTCGACCAGGTGCGATGCCACCGAAAGCCGCGGCGCGCTTCAAGTAGGCCTTCGCCTTGTAAGTCCAAAAGACTCGCCCTTCCCCCCGCCTGCTGATAATCGTTCGCATCGGCACCGCTCGACCGGCTGCCGGTGCCTGTCTCCCCAAGAACACGTTACCGACCTGGAGGATCTCCCATGACCCAACGCTCCGGCGCCTCGACCCGCGCTGCGCACGCCCTGATCGGCGCCACCACCGCCTGGCTCGCCATCACCGCCCTGCCCGCGCACGCCGCCGAAGAGCTCACGCTCTACACGACGCGTGAGCCGGCGCTGATCCAGCCGCTGATCTCCGCCTTCAGCGCGCAGAGCAACATCAAGGTCAACACCGTGTTCGTGAAAGACGGGCTGCTCGAGCGCGTCAAGGCCGAGGGCACTCGCTCGCCGGCCGACGTGCTGATGACGGTGGACATCGGCAACCTGATGGACCTCGTCGATGGCGGCGTGACGCAGCCGGTGAAATCGCCCGCGCTCGAATCGGCCGTTCCGGCCAACCTGCGCGGCGCCGACGGCCAGTGGTTCGCGCTTTCGCTGCGCGCCCGCGTGCTCTACGCCGACAAGGCGCAGCCGCTCACCAGCTTCCGTTATGAAGACCTGGCCAACCCGAAATACAAGGGCAAGGTCTGCATCCGCGCGGGCCAGCACCCCTACAACACGGCCCTGGTCGCGGCACTGATCGCGCACGACG
Source organism: Variovorax paradoxus EPS (assembly GCF_000184745.1). Classification (NCBI taxonomy): domain Bacteria; kingdom Pseudomonadati; phylum Pseudomonadota; class Betaproteobacteria; order Burkholderiales; family Comamonadaceae; genus Variovorax; species Variovorax paradoxus. Next base: position 4,600,986 of record NC_014931.1, read on the forward strand.
GCGAAGCCAAGGCCGAGCAGTGGCTGCGCGGCGTGAAGGCCAACCTCGCGCGCAAGGCCACGGGCGGCGACCGCGACGTGGCGCGCGACATCCTCGGCGGCATCTGCGACATCGGCATCGCCAACTCGTACTACGTCGGCCAGATGAAGAGCGCCAAGGAAGGCACCGACGCGCGCAAGTGGGGCGATGCGATCAAGGTGATCCGCCCGACGTTCGCCAATGCCAAAACGGGCGGTGCAGGCGGCGGCACGCACGTCAACATCAGCGGCGCGGCCGTAGCGAAGAACGCGCCGCAACGCGCCAACGCGGTCAAGCTGCTCGAGTTCCTGGTGTCCGAGCCGGCGCAGGCGCTCTACGCGCAGACCAACTACGAATACCCGGTGCGCAAGGGCGTGGCGCTCGATCCGATCATCGGCCAGACGATCGGCGAGCTGAAGGTCGATCCGCTGCCGCTCACCGAGATCGCCAGGTACAGGAAGCAAGCCAGTGCGCTCGTCGACAAGGTCGGCTTCGACCAGTGATCGAGAGGGTCGGGCCCGCCTTGCCGGCGCCTGAAGAAAAATGCAAATGACACGGCGCCAGCCACCGGCCCTGCAAGCTGCAGGACCGGTCTGGCGCCTTGCCTCGTTCGCGATCGCCATCGGCGTGCTCGCGCCGGTGCTCACGCTCCTGTGGCTCGCGTTCGGCTCGGGCATCGGGCACTGGGGGCCGCTGTTCGCGCATGTGCTGCCGCAGGCGGCGCTCAACACGGCGCTGTTGCTGGCTGGTGTCGGCACGCTGGTGCTGGTGATCGGCACCGGCTGCGCATGGCTCGTCACCGCGCATGACTTTCCGGGGCGCGGCGTGCTGCATTGGGCGCTGCTGCTGCCGCTGGCGATGCCGACCTACATCGTCGCCTTCGCATATCTCGATCTGCTGCATCCCATCGGCCCGGTGCAGGGCGCGATCCGCTGGGTGCTGGGCTTCGACAGCCCGCGCCAGTTCCGCCTGCCCGACCTGCGCTCGATGCCGGGCGCGATCTTCGTGCTCGGCTTCGTGCTCTATCCGTACGTCTACATGACGGCGCGCGCGATGTTCATGACGCAGCCGGCGCATCTGCTGGAAGCCGCGCGCACGCTGGGCGAGAACCGCCTCGGCGCATTCTTTCGCGTGGCGCTGCCGCTCGCGCGCCCTGCGCTTGCGGTGGGCCTGAGCCTCGCGCTGCTCGAAACGCTGAACGATATCGGCGCGTCGGAATTTCTCGGCGTGAACACGCTCACGGTCGCGGTCTACACGACTTGGATCACGCGCTCCGACCTGGCCGGCGCGGCGCAGATTGCGTGCGCGATGCTGTTCGTGGTGGTGGCGCTGGTCTGGCTCGAACGCAATGGCCGCCGGCACCAGCGCTTCGGCTCGGCGCAGCGCATGCGCGCGGTGCAGCCGCGGCGCCTGCATGGCGGCGCGGGCTGGGCCGCGACGGCGGTCACCGCGCTGCCGGTGCTGATCGGCTTCGTGGCACCGGCCCTGTATCTGGTCTGGGAAAGCGCCAAGCGGCTGCATCAGGGCGGCGGCGTTTCGCAGGGGCTGATCGCAAGCCTCGGCAACACGCTCGCGCTGGCCGCGGGCGTCACCGTGGTGGCCGTGGCTGCGGGATTGGTCGTCGCCTGGGCTGCGCGAAGCCAGGGCTCGGGCATCAACCGCGCGCGCTGGCAGGCACGCGCCGCCACGCTGGGCTACGCGGTGCCGGGCACGGTGCTGGCCATCGGCCTGCTCACGCCGGCGCTGGCCTTCGATGCCGCGCTCGCGACCGCGTTCGGCTGGCAGGGCCTGCCGCTGATGAGCGCGGGCATCGTGCTGGTCGTGGCCTGCGCGATCCGTTTTCTCGCGATGCCGGTCGGCGGCATCGAGGCCGGCCTCGCGCGCATTCCGCCCGCCATCGAGCAGGCCTCGCGCCTCCTCGGCGAAAGCACCGCCGGCACGCTGCGCCGCGTGCACCTGCCGCTGCTGCAGCCCGCCATTGCCGCGGGCGCGCTGCTGGTCTTCGTCGATGCGATGAAGGAGCTGCCCGCCACGCTGCTGCTGCGCCCCGCCAACTTCGACACCCTGGCCACCTGGCTCTATGCCGAGGCCGCGCGCGGCACCTATGAAGAAGGCGCGATCGCGGCGCTCGCCATCGTGCTGGCGGGGCTGCTGCCTGTGGTGCTGCTGGCGCGCAATCAACTGGGCACGACGCCGGCGGCACCCGTTCCGGAAAACACATGAGTTCAGCGCTGCACCTCGAATCGATCCAGCTCGCGTACGACACGCCGCGCGGCCCGCACACCGTCGTCGACGATTTCTCGCTGTCGCTCGCGGCCGGCGACATCGCCTGCCTGTTCGGGCCCTCGGGCTGCGGCAAGACCACGGTGCTGCGCGCCATCGCGGGCTTCGAGCCGCTGCGCGCCGGCACGATCCGCCTCGACGAAGTGGTGCTCTCTTCCGCCCGCTCGCACCTGCCGCCCGAGCAGCGGCGCGTGGGGATGATGTTCCAGGAGTACGCGCTGTTTCCGCACCTGTCGGCCGCGAAGAACGTGGCCTTCGGGCTGCGTCGCCTCGGCCGCGCGGCGCAGCAGTCGCGCGTGGCCGAGATGCTGGCGCTGGTCGGTCTCGCCGATGCGGGCGAGCGCTATCCGCACGAGCTCTCGGGCGGGCAGCAGCAACGCATCGCGCTGGCCCGCGCGCTCGCGCCTTCGCCTGCGTTGTTGCTGCTCGACGAACCTTTTTCCAACCTCGATGGCGCCACGCGCGAACGCCTGACCGCCGAGGTGCGCGGCATCCTGAAGCAGGCCGGCCAGACCGCCATCCTGGTCACGCACAACGAGGCCGAAGCGCACGCGATGGCGGACCGCATCGGGGTGATGCACAACGGGCGCATCACGCACTGGCTGGCAACCGCGACCTAGCACAAGGCGCCGAAAAGGCGAATGGGCTTTCCGGGAAAAGGTTGTTCGGGACCGCAAGAATCGCGGCGACCGAACCACACAACCGAAGACGGAGAGCCCCCATGTCCCAACACGCCCAACCCTCCCAGCCCCTCACCCTCGTCAGCCATCTGCTGTGCCCTTACGTCCAGCGCGCGGCCATCGCGCTCGGTGAAAAAGGCGTGCCCTTCGAGCGCGTCGTGATCGATCTCGCGAACAAGCCCCAGTGGTTTCTCGACATCTCGCCGCTAGGCAAGGTGCCGCTGCTGAAGGTGCAGCGCGCCGACGGCACCGAGGCTGTGCTGTTCGAGAGCAACGTGATCTGCGAGTACCTCGAAGAAACACAACCCGGCGCCCGCCTGCACCCGGAAGACCCGCTCACCCGCGCCGAGCACCGCGCGTGGATGGAGTTCGGCTCGGCCATCCTCGCCGACCTGTGGGGCTACGAGACCACGCAGGATGCGGCGGTGTTCGAGCAGAAGCGCCTCGCGCTGGTCGCGAAGTTCGAGCGCGTCGAGGCTGCGCTCGGCGCCGGCCCCTACTTCGCGGGCAAGAATTTCAGCTTGGTCGATGCCGTGTTCGCGCCGGTGTTCCGCTACTTCGAGGTGTTCGACACGCTCATCGATTCGCGCATCTTCGCCGCGCTGCCCAAGGTCGATGCCTGGCGCAAGGCACTGGCCGTACGCCCGAGCGTGCGCGATGCGGTGGTGCCGGAATATCCGCAGCACCTGATGGAATTCCTCAAGCGCCACGAGGCCCACCTGCTCACGGCGGCGGCTTGATTGACGCGGCGGGAAGCCGACAATAGCGGCTCCCCCTTTCATATAACTACACGGCACCACGAGATGCGATTCCTTCACACCATGCTGCGCGTTGGCAACCTCCAGCGCTCCATCGACTTCTACACAAAGGTGCTCGGCATGAACCTGCTGCGCACCTCCGAGAACCCCGAGTACAAGTACAGCCTCGCCTTCCTTGGCTTCGACAAGGGCAACCCCGACCAGGCCGAGATCGAGCTCACCTACAACTGGGGCACCGAGAGCTACGACCTGGGCACCGCCTACGGCCACATCGCGCTCGGCGTGCCCGATGCGTATGCGGCCTGCGAGAAGATCAAGGCCGCGGGCGGCAACGTGACGCGCGAGGCCGGTCCGGTCAAGGGCGGCACGACGGTGATCGCCTTCGTGACGGACCCCGATGGCTACAAGATCGAGCTGATCCAGCGCGCTGAATCCGCTGAAGGCGCGGGTCTACGCTGAAGCGCTTCGGGTAACGCCATGGCCAGCCCGAAGAAAGAAAAGAAGACGACGACAACATCAACGCGCCACGTCGCATTGCTGCGCGGCGTGAACGTCAACGGCATCACGATCAAGAGCGCCGACTTGAAGGCGCTCTTCGTCGAACTCGGATTCGATGCGGTGCGCACAGTGCTCGCGAGCGGCAACGTGCTCTTTGATACCGACGAGCGCGATGCTGGCGCGTTGCGCACACGCATCGAGCAGGCGCTGCGCAAGCGCTTCGACTACGACGCGTGGATCGTGCTGCTCACGCAGAAGCAGGTGGCCGACATGGCCGCGGCCTATCCCTTCGAGCGCATCGATGAAGAGCGGCATCCGTACCTCGTGTTCGGCTCCGATCCCGCGATGCTCGATGAAGTGATGGAAAAAGCCGGTACCGTCGACCCCAAGCTCGAACGGCTGAAGCAAGGCAAGGGCGTGCTGTACTGGCAATGCCCGCGCGGCGAGAGCACCGACACGCCGGTGGCCAAGCTGCTGGCGAAGACGCGCTACAAATCGAGCACGACGACGCGCAACCTCCGCACGGTCGAGAAACTTCTGACGGACTGATCAGCAGCCCAGCAGATCGGCCAGTTCGTTGATGTCGCGCGCATGCAGGCTGTTGTCCGGCTGCGGCGAAACATCCTTCGGCTGCGCGCGGCCGAACTCGTGGGGGCGCTCGATGTAGGCGGTCTTGAGGCCGCACACGCGTGCGGCGGCCAGGTCGTCGTGGTGCGCCGCGGCCAGCATCACCTGCCCCGGCGTTGCATCGAACACGCCGGCCACGCCGAGGTAGGTGCGCGGATCGGGCTTGTAGGCCTTGAAGACCTCGGCCGACAGCACGCAATCCCAGGGCAGGCCCGCACGCTTGGCCATCTCGGTCAGCAAGCCGATGTTGCCGTTCGAGAGCGTGCAGATGGTGAACTTCTTCTTGAGCCGCGTGAGCCCCGCCACCGAATCGGGCCATGCCGGCAGCCGGTGCCACGCACGGCTCAGGTCGCGCTTGGCGGCGGTGTCCAGGCGGTCGGTCAGGTCGAAGTCGCGCAGCACCTGTTCGAGCATGCTCAGGTGCAGCTCGTCGAGCAGCGTGAAGCCGCCCTCGCCCGCCGCGATGCGCTCCATCACCGCCTTCATCGCGGGCTGGTAGCCGGCGCGCCATGCCAGCGCAAAGGTCGCGCCTTCCACCCCCGGCAGCGCGCGCTCGACTTCGGCGGCAATGCCGCTGTGCCAGTCGACCACCGTGCCGAACACGTCGAACGCGATGACCTTCAGGTCGCTCGCGTCGAATTCGGCGCGCATGTCAGCGGGACAGCTGGCTCGCTGCGCGTGCCAGCTGTTCGATGCGGGACCAGTCGCCGTCGCGGATCGCATCCGTCGGCACGATCCACGAGCCGCCCACGCAGGCCACGTTCGACAACGCGAGGAACTCGGCCGCGTTGCCCGCATGGATGCCGCCCGTGGGGCAGAAGGTGACGTCGCCGAACGGACCTTGCCATGCCTTGAGCATCGGCAGGCCGCCGGCTTGCAGCGCGGGGAAGAACTTGAGCTGGGTGTAGCCGTCCTCCTGCGCCGTCATGATTTCGCTGCCGGTCGCCACGCCGGGCAAGAGCGGCAGGCCGAGGTCGTGGCAGGCCTTGCCGACCGCGCGCGTGTAGCCCGGGCTCACGCCGAACTTCGCGCCGGCCAGTGCCGAGGCCTGCGCATCGGCCGCGCTGCGGATGGTGCCGGCGCCGGCCACGGCCTCGGGCACTTCCTTGGCGATGGCCTCGATGCACTGCAGCGCCTGCGGCGTGCGCAGCGTGACCTCGAGCATGCGGATGCCACCCGCCACCAGCGCGCGCGCCAGCGGAATGGCGTCTTTCACGTCGTTGAGCACGATGACCGGAATGACCGGCGCGTCGCGCATCACGTCGAGGGCGGTGAGTTTGTTGTTGTCTACAGCCATGAGCAGGCTCCTTCTTCAGCGGTGAGTGCATTGCGGCGCATGCCGGCGAACAGTTCGCGGCCGAGGCCGTGTCCGTCGGCGATGCGCTGCGCTTCGGGCAGCGTCGCGGTTTCGCGCGCGGCCCATTCGTCTTCGGGCAGCAGCACGGCGAGCGTACCCGCCACTGCATCGAGGCGGATCACGTCGCCGTCGCGCACCTTGGCCAGCGGGCCGCCCGCGGCCGCTTCGGGCGACACGTGGATGGCCGCCGGAATCTTGCCCGACGCACCGCTCATGCGGCCATCGGTGACCAGCGCGACGCGAAAGCCCTTGCCTTGCAGCACCGAGAGCGGCGGCGTGAGCTTGTGCAGCTCGGGCATGCCATTGGCCTGCGGGCCCTGCCAGCGCACCACGCAGACCACGTCGCGCTCCAGTTCGCCGGCGGTGAAAGCCTTGTGCAGGGCGGCCTGCGAGTCGAACACGCGGGCGGGCGCTTCGATCACATGGCGGTCGTCGGGCACGGAGGAAACCTTGATCACGCTGCGGCCCAGGTTGCCGCTGAGGAGCTTCAGGCCGCCGGTGGCGCTGAACGGCTCGGCCACGGTGCGTGCGACCGCGTCGTTTTTCGACGGGGCGGCGGGCGTCCAGCTCAGGCGCTGCTCGCCGCTGTCGGCCAGCGTCGGAATGTTGGCGAATTCGCGGATGCCACCGGCGCGCACGGTGAGCACGTCGGCGTGCATCAGGCCCGCATCGACCAGCTCGCCGATCACGAAGCCGGGGCCGCCCGCGGCCTGGAACTCGTTCACGTCGGCGCTGCCATTGGGGTACACGCGGGTCAGCAGCGGAATGATGTCCGAGAGCTTCGAGAAGTCGTCCCAGTCGATCACGATGCCCGCGGCGCGGGCCACGGCCACCCAGTGGATCAGATGGTTCGTCGAACCGCCGGTGGCCAGCAGCGCGGCCATCGCATTCACGATGCAGCGCTCGTCGACCATCTCGCCGATGGGCGGGCAGTTGAAGGCAGTCTCGCCCGCCTTGCCCAGCACGGTGCGCACCGCCTCGCGCGTGAGCGTTTCGCGCATCGCATCGCCGGGCTGGATGAAGGCCGTGCCGGGCACATGCAGGCCCATGGCTTCGAGCAACATCTGGTTGCTGTTGGCGGTGCCGTAGAAGGTGCAGGTGCCTACCGTGTGATACGCCGCCATCTCGGCATCGAGCAGCCCCTGCCGGCCCACGAGGCCCTGCGCCGCTTGCTCCCGCACCTTCGACTTGGCATTGTTCGAGAGGCCTGAGGGCATCGGCCCCGCGGGCACGAACACGGTCGGCAGATGGCCGAAGTGCAGCGCGCCGATCAGGAGGCCGGGCACGATCTTGTCGCACACGCCGAGCATCAGCGCGCCGTCGAACATGTCGTGCGTGAGCGCGATCGCGGTGCTCATGGCGATGACGTCGCGGCTGAAGAGGCTCAGCTCCATGCCGGGCGTGCCCTGCGTGACGCCATCGCACATCGCCGGCACGCCGCCCGCGACCTGCGCGGTGGCGCCGAGGCGCCGCGCCTCCTGCTTGATGATGTCCGGGTAGCCCTGGTACGGCGCGTGGGCCGAGAGCATGTCGTTGTAGGCGGTGACGATGCCGAGGTTGGGTGCGCGCTCGGTCACCACCTTGAACTTGTCGTTGGCCGGGATGCCGGCCACGGCATGCGCCACGTTGGCGCAGCCCATGCGCTCGGAACCGCGGTCGCGGCCGCGGATTTCGGCGAGCCGTGCGAGGTAGGCGCTGCGCGTGCCATGGCTGCGCTCGCGGATGCGATCGGTGACGTCGCGGACGGTGGGGTGTGTGCTGCTCATGGGGGTAGATGGCTCTTGCTGCGTGTCGCCGGAGCGACTGGTGGCCTGGAAGCTCATCGTACCAAGGCAGGCGCAAACAGCCGATGAAATCCGGGCGCCAAACGATACGAATTTACTCGGGCATCGCCGGGCGCATGCCCTGCCCCCGATACCGGTGTCAGCGCAGTGCGGGCAGCAACAGGGTCATCGCCAACCCGATGGCCGCGCAGGCCCCGAGCAGCGGCATCACGCCGACCTTGAGGCGGAACAAGGCGACGGCCGCCGCGACGGCGATCAGCGCCGACACGGCGTCGAAGCGGCCGCCGAAGCCCTGCGGCCAGAGCACGTGGTACGCGAAGAAAAGCGCCAGGTTCAGGATCACGCCCACCACCGCCGCCGTGATCGCCGACAGCGGCGCCGTGAAGCCCAGCTTGCCGTGCGTGGCCTCGATGGCGGGTCCGCCGGCGAGGATGAAGATGAACGAGGGCAGGAAGGTGAAGAAGGTCACGACGGTTGCGGCCAGCGCCCCCGCCAGGAACAACGAATCCGGCCCCAGCACCTCTTTCAGCCATCCGCCGACAAAGCCGACGAAGGCCACGACCATGATGAGCGGACCCGGCGTCGTCTCGCCCAGCGCAAGGCCATCGATCATCTGCGCGCCCGACAGCCACTGGTGGTGTTCGACGGCGCCCTGGTAGACGTAGGGCAGCACGGCGTAGGCGCCGCCGAAGGTCAGCAATGCCGCCTTGGTGAAGAACCAGCCCATCTGCGTGAGCGTGCCCTGCAGCCCCTGCGTAGCAACGAGCACGCCCATGGCCAGCAGCCAGAGGCCCAGGCCGATCGCAAGGATCTTGGCGAGGTGCGAGCGCGAGAAGCGCGCGTGCGGCGGCGTCGGCGTGTCGTCGTCGATCAGCGCCGGACCGTAGCTTTGACTGGCACTGCCATGTCCGCCGCCGAGTGCGAAAACCCCGGGCGCCCAACGCGCGCCGAAGTGACCGAGCAGGCCGGCTGCCAGCACGATCGCCGGAAACGGCGTGTCGAACGCGAAGATCGCCACGAACGCGGCGGCGGCAATGCCCCACATCCACCGGTTCTTCAAAGCGCGGCTGCCGATGCGGTGCGCCGCGTGCAGCACCAGTGCGGTGACGGCCGGCTTGATGCCGTAGAAGATACCGGCCACCACCGGCACATGGCCGAAGCGCAGGTAGATCCACGACAGCGCGATCAGGATGAACAGCGAAGGCAGCACGAACAGCGCCCCGGCCACGATGCCACCCCGCGTGCGGTGCATGAGCCAGCCGATATAGGTGGCGAGCTGCTGGGCCTCGGGGCCGGGCAGCAGCATGCAGAAGTTCAGCGCGTGAAGAAAGCGCTTCTCGCTGATCCAGCGCCGCCGCTCGACCAGCTCGGCATGCATGATCGCGATCTGCCCGGCGGGGCCGCCGAAGCTGATGAAGCCGAGCTTGAGCCAGAAGCGGAAAGCCTCTGCGAAGGAAACGGGCTGGAGGGGCGCAGAAAGCGCTGGGGATGCGGAAGGGGCGTCAGAAAAGTCGGTGTCCACGGCAGGATGCTCCGTTGTGCGTCAGCAGCACTTGGACGGGACACCGTCTGTCTTTACAGACCGGGAGGCTGTTTCCCCGGGGCGGCGGATCGTAGCAGCTTGAATCGGGGTGGGGCCTGCTCGGCGGGCAGGCTTCAGTCCACCAGCCTGGCCTCGACGCGGCGCGCCTCGGCGTTGTTGCCCGAACCCGCGGTCACCTCGGGCTTCTGCAGGTCGACCTTGGCGGCCGGAACACCCAGGCCCACGAGCACGTCGCGCACCATCTCGGCCCGCTTCTTCGCCAGCGATTCGTTGATGGCGGCATCGCCGGTGGTGTCGTGGAAGCCCGAGACCACCACCTTGCGGCCGCTCTCCACGCCCTTGATGACTGCGGCCAGCGCCTCGGCGGCGCCCGGTGCGAGGTCGGCGCTGCCGGTCGCGAAGTAGAAGTTCACCACGCCGTTGACCACGCGGATGCTCGCGCCGTCGGGGATCGTGACCGTCACCGTCTCGGTCACTTCGGCCAGCTTGGGCGCTTCGCCGGGTGCGGGCGACGAGATCACCACGGCCGCTGGCTTGCCCTGTGCGGCGACCGCGGCACCGGAGGCACTGTGGCCCTTGTGCCAGATGACGATGCCGACCACGAAGAAGATCACCAACGCGATCAGCGCCATGAGAAAGCCGAGGATGAAATTCTGCTGGCCGTCGTCGCTCATGGGTGGGCGTGTTCCGTAATCGAGGGGTCGGTAAATAATGGTGCGGTGAACCATGATTCCGAAATTGTAGGCGGCGCTCCTGACAGGCCCGTGTCGGACCCCGCGCCGAATCCGGGACCGCCCGGCCTCGATCCCATGCCCAAGCCCCTGCGCGATCCGCAACCCATGCTCGAGCGCGCGATTGCCGACTGGGGCGGCCACGACGACCTCTGGCTGTTCGGCTACGGCTCGCTGATCTGGCGGCCGGAGTTCGGCTTCATCGAGCGGCGCCCGGCCTGGGTGCACGGCTGGCACCGGGCGCTCAAGATGTGGAGCCGGGTCAACCGCGGCAGTGTGCAGACGCCGGGCCTCGTGTTCGGCCTGCTCTCGGGCGGCAGTTGCCGCGGCATGGTGTTCCGGATTCCCAAGGCCGAGGGCCTGGAAACATTGAAGCGCCTCTGGCTGCGCGAGATGCCCACCGGCGTGTACGACCCCAAGTGGCTGCACTGCCACACCGCCGAGGGCCCGGTGCGCGCTTTGGCCTTCACGCTCTCGCGGCGCAGCCCCAACTTCACCGGCGAGTTGAGCGAGGAGCGCTACCGCCACATCTTCGCCAACGCGGTCGGCCGCTACGGCAGCTCGCTCGACTATGCGCAGCAGACGCTGCTCGAGCTGCAGCGGCATTCGATCCACGATGCGGCGCTGGCGCGGCTGCTGGCGCTGGCCGAGGCGAAGCAGGAACTGCAGGCGCAACAACAGGCATCCGCGGCAGCCGCTGATTGCGACACGCCCCCGCCTTCGGTATATGTTCCGGGGTCTTCCGACAATTCTTCTTCCCAACCTTCATCCGGGCCCTCGTCCGGACCGTCCAAGGAAAAACCATGAACCATCGTCGTCTCTTCGCCACCGGCACCGCCCTCCTCGCCACCGCCGTGCTGGCTGCCTGCGGCAGCATGGGCGGCAAGCCCAGCACGGCCGTCGAGCTGGTGCCGACCGCCGCGATCACGCCCAACCCGACGCGCGGCACGGTCAAGCTCACCGCGCTGGATCACGGCGTGCGCGTCTCGGGCGAAGTGCGCGGCCTCGTGCCGGGCAGCGAGCACGGCTTCCACATCCATGAAAAGGGCGACTGCGGCGACAACGGCAACGCCTCGGGCGGCCACTTCAACCCGACCGGCGGTACGCACGGCAAGTTCGCCGCGCCGGGAAGCCATGCCGGCGAACTGCCAAGCCTGGTGGCCGATGCCGGCGGCGTGGCGCGCTTCAGCGTGGACGACCACTCGATCTCGCTGACCGACGGCGCCGCCAACAACGTGGTGGGCCGCGCGCTGGTGGTGCACCGCGACCGCGACGACTTCACGACGCAGCCGGCCGGCAACTCGGGCCCGCGCATCGCCTGCGCGGTGATTCCGAAGGGCTGATCCGCCCGATCAGCGCGCTGCGCGTTCGAGCCACAGGGCCTCGGCGCGCGCCAGGGCCTCGGGCGTGTCGATGTCGGTGACGATGCCGGCATCGTCCACCGCGAGGTCGGCGACCGAATCGATGGCCCGCATGGCGCGCAGCACCGGCGCCGCGCCCAGGTTTCCCTCCAGCGCCGCGAGCTGTGCGCGGCATCCGGCGGCAAAAGCGACCGGATGGCCCCGCTCTCCCATGAACTGCGGCTGCACGGCGTTCACCCGGCCGTTGAGCGCAGCAGCCACCGCCTGCAATGTCTCGGGCCGCACCAGTGGCAGATCGCCCGGCAGGATCAGCCAGCCGACAGCATCGGGCGTGGCGCGCACCGCGGCGGCAATCGAGTCGCCCATGCCCGGATGGCCCACGTCTTCCAGGTGCCACGGCAGACCGCTCGCGCGCACCGCATCGAGCGTGTGCTCCAGCACCGGCTTGCCCGCGAGCAGGGCCTTCAGTTTGGAGCCCGTGCCGCCGGCGGCAATGAAGCGCTCGCCCCGGCCCGAGGCCAGCACGATCACCAAGGGAGAGTTCGCTTTTGTCGCCTTCATCGTCATGGGCGGAGTATGTGCGCAACAATCCCGGCATGACTTCCCCTCTCTCCAACGAAGCGCTCGCCGCGCTGCGCAAGAGCTACGAGCGCGCCGAGCTCGGCGAGGCCCACAGCGCGGGCGATCCACTGAAGCAGTTCGAACGCTGGCTCACCGAGGCCATCGATGCGCAGGTGCCCGAACCCAATGCGATGACGCTGTGCACCGTCGGCAGCGACCTTCGGCCCTCCAGCCGCATCGTGCTCATCAAGGGCTACGACGCGCGCGGCATCGTCTGGTACACCAACTACGAAAGCCGCAAGGGCCGCGAGCTCTCGGGCAATCCGTATGCATCGCTGCAGTTCCACTGGGTCGAACTCGAGCGCGTGGTGCGCATTGAAGGCCGCGTCGAGAAGGCCAGTGCCGACGAGAGCGACGCCTACTTCGCGAGCCGCCCGCTCGATTCGCGCATCGGCGCCTGGGCCAGCCCGCAGAGCGAAGTGATCAGCGGACGCGATGTGCTGGTGAAGAACGCAGCCGTGGCCGCGGCGAAGCACCTGCTCTCGCCGCCGCGCCCGCCGCACTGGGGCGGCTACCGGCTGGTGCCGGATCGGTGGGAGTTCTGGCAGGGCCGCAAGAGCCGGCTGCACGACCGGCTGCGCTACCGGCTCGAAGGCAGCGACTGGGTGCGCGAGCGGCTCGCGCCCTGAGTTGCGTCAAGCCTCGCAGCCGACGACCTTGAATTCGACGCGACGATCCAGAGCGTCGCTCGCATCGTCGGCTCCGGTGCCGACGATGTTCTCCCTGAAGCCCATGCCCGACTCCCGCAGCTTCTTCGCGAGCGGCGGCGCCTCGGTCACCAGCTTCGACTTGACACTCACCGCGCGCTGCAGCGACAGCCGCTCGTTGACCGACTCCGAGCCCGTGCGGCTCGTGTGCCCCGTCACCACCACGCACGAATCGATCTGCGCCGCCTGGCGTGCGATCTGGCGCAGCCACATCGGATAGGCGGCGCTGATCTTCGGGTCGCCGAGGAAATCGGTCGAGCCCGGCTTGAACAGGAACTTGACGCTCAGGTTGTTCGTTTCCAGGCCCAGGCGCGCGATGGTGCCGAAGGTCTTTTCCGCATCGGCCGTGCGGCCCAGTTGCGACTGCGTGAGATACAGCCCGCTGTAGATGCGCAACTGCTGCCCGTCGGGCCGCTTCGACGCCGCCTCGTAGCGGCCCAGCGCTTCGCTCATGCGCCCGGCCTCGTACGCGGCAGTTGCTTCCTGCAGCACGGTCGATGTCGGCAAGCGTTCGAGGTACAGCGCATCGGCCGCTTGCCCCGGCTGGGTTTCGGCGGTGCGGATGTAGCCCTCCACGCCGCGGTCCTTGCCGTTCACCGGGCTGTCGCGAAAGAACGCGGTGGGCCGGGTGTCGAGCGTCGCGTCGCTGATGCGCGCGACCGACTGCGCGATCACCATGCCGCTCTTGATTTCGGTGAGCGCGAGGTTCAGGCGGTAGCGTCCGCCGGCGGTGGCGTCCTTGTCGCGCATCAGCGTGCCGTTGAGCACGTACTGCGCGCTGCCGAGTTCGGCGGTGTTGAACGGCGTCACGGTGAACTGCTTGAACTGCGCCTGCATGCGCTGCACGATGCGCTGCTCGGCCACGCGCGTCACCTCGGTCTGCTGGCCGCTCGCGCCCTCGAGCAACGGGTCGATCACGATGCGGCGCTGCGAGAGCGACTCCACCTTCGCAAGAAAAGCCGGCAGCTTCTGTGTCTGCACGATCAGGTCGTCCACTGCCTGGTTGACGGCCTGGTCGAAGGGCATCGCGTTGCTGGGCGCGGGGCGGTTCGCGCAGGCGGCGGCGAGCGCGGCGGCGCACAGGGTCAACACGCGCAGCGCGGTGCGGACCCGTCGAGTGGTGGTGGTGTTCATCATCAGCACTGGCTCCTCAATGTCTTCATGTCTTCGTCCGACAGCGGCACGCCGACGGCGGCACGCATGTTGATGTCGGTGCAGCGTTTCGAAGGCGCAGGCCTTTTCGCCATCGGTTCTCTCGGCGCTTCGTGTTGCTGCTGCTGCGGTGCGGGCGCGGCCGACGCGGTGGCCTGCGGCCTGGGCCTGGTCCTTTCAGCGGGCCTGGGCGCAGGTGCGGGCTTCGCGTCGGCCTCTGCCGGCCTGTCGGGCTTCTCGCGCGGCACGCCGGCCGAAAGGCACGGCGTCCTGCACGGCTTGGCATCGGCCGCCGCCTGCGCGGTGGGGCCGAAGAGCGCGATCACCGTCGCGACCACCGCCATAGCAACAAGGGGCGAAGAGCACGCCGGGTAAATCATCAGCCGGCAAATGTAGGGCGATGGGCGCCGCGCGCCATCTCACCAAATGGCCACCCCTGCCAAACGGCATAGGGAGCCGCGGGCGGCCGATAAAGCGAAAGGCCGCGAGCCGGCTAGTGGCGAGAACCGAAGGACTCAAACGCTGAAACGCACTCAGGGCAGCCACTGCACCCAGATCATCACGAGCGTGAGCGTGCCCAGCGCCAGCACCGTCGACACGGCCACGCTGGCCGTGACGAGGTCTTCGGCCGTGCGGTAGCGCTGCGAGAACAGGAACACGTTGGCGCCGATGGGCAACGCCGCCGCCACCACCATCACGGTGAGCGGGATGCCGCGCACGCCGAGCAGCCAGCCGATGCCGGCGACCAGCAGCGGATGCAGCAGGTTTTTCACGAGCGCCTGCACCAGCGCGCCGCGCCAGTGCCGCCCGATGGGCGTGAGCGCGAGCGTGATACCCACCATGACGAGCGCCACCGGGCCGAAGGCCTGGCCGAGCAACTGGATGGGCTTGTCGATCACCTCGGGCATCACGAGCCCGGTCTGCGCGAACAGCAGGCCCGCAATGATCGGCAGCGGCACCGGGTGGATGATGGCGTTGCGCAAGGCACGCAGCACGGTGCGCGCCATCGAGCGTTTCTCTTCGCCGCTCACCACCGCATGCTCACGCGCGACGGCCAGTTCGAGCACAAGCGTGGCACTGGTCATGAGCACCAGCGAATGCAGCGAGATGAGCGTCAGCAGCACCACCATGCCTGCCTCGCCATAGGCGAGGCCGACGAGCGCGATGCCGATCATCACGGTGTTGCTGTAGGTGTTGGCGAGCGCGAGCACCGCGGCCGTGCGGTTGAATCCGCGCAACGCGAGCGTGCCGGCGAACAGCAGGCCCGAGGCGATGAAGTAGGCGGCGACCGGCTTGAGGCTGAGCTCCTGCACATGCACCGTGCTCATCGCGCGGAACAGCAGCGCGGGCGCGAGCAGCAGGAAGATGAGGTTCGACAGGTCCTTCACCGCGTTAGCGCCGATCCATCGGCGCCTGCCGGCCAGGTAGCCCGCGGCGATGAGGATGACGACGGGGAGCAGCGAGGAGATGACGAAGGAGTTCACGCGGCGAGGATAGCCGAGCGATTTCTGTTGTCTTGCTCCTTCCCCTTCCGGGGGAAGGCCGGGATGGGGGCAAGCGGCGCTTGTGGAAGCTGCGGCCTCATCACAGGCCGCGAGCCCCCACCCCTGCCCTCCCCCGAAAGGGGAGGGAGAAAGGCCTCGATCAGAACGTCACGCGCAGCCCGACCTTCAGCGAACGCCCCGGCAACGGCGAGTTCGGATACACCGTCGTCGTCAGGATCGACGTCGGGCTGTAGGCCAGCTTGTTGGTGATGTTGTCGACGCGCGCATACCAGGTGAGGTTCGCGCGCTGCACCTTCATGCGGTAGGAAATCGCGGCGTTCCACAGCGTGTAGGCGTCGGTCTCGCGCGCGCCGACGCTGGGCACATGGCGCTGCGCGGCGTTGTAGTCGAAGCCGAAACGCGCGCTCCACGGACCGTTGCCGTAGACCAGCGTCGCACCCGTGCGGAACGGCGCGATGCGCGGCAGCGGCTCGCCGGTGTCCAGGTTCTTCGCGCGCACCACGTCGCCGCGCCATTCGAGATCGAGCGTCGACGCATCGGGCATCGGCGCGAAACCGTCGTCGCCCAAAAGGCGCAGGTTGCCGCTCGCCTCGATGCCGGTGAAGCGCGCGCGCACGCCGCTGTAGACGTACTCGGCCAGCGTGTCGGTGGCGGCCGGGTCGGTCACCACCTGGCCTTCTTCATCGAGCGTGCGGCCCGAGGCGGTGAGGCCGATGTAGTTGCTGAAGCGCGTGACGTAGGCATTCACGCGTGCGGTGTTCGGACCCGACTTCCATTGCGCGCCGAGGTCGAAGCCCGTCGACTTTTCCTTCTTCAGGTTCGGGTCGCCGACTTCCCACGCGGCCGTCGCCACGTGCGGGCCGTTGGCGAGCAGTTCGTAGTCCTTCGGTGCGCGCTCGGTGTAGGCGAGGTTCGAGGTCAACTGCCACTGCGGCGTGAGGTTGACCAGCGCACCGAACGCCGCGCTGTGCGGATTGAAGGTGCGCTCGCCGATCGCGAAGCGGGTGACCGACGGATCGTCCGGATAGCCCAGCGAGCGGATGCGGACCTTCTCGGTGCGCGCGCCGAAGCTCAGCTTGCCCCACGAGGCGCCGTACTCTTCATAGAGGAAGAGCGCGTTGGAGCGCGTTCGGCTGTGCGGGGCGAATGCCTCCTCGCCGTCGGCGGCGAAGCGGTTGGTCTCGCTGCTGAAGCCCACGAGGCCTTCGAAGTTGCCGATCTTCTGGTGGCGCGCCTCGATGCGCAGGTCGTTGCTCATGTTCGAGAAGGTGGTGCCGGCCTCGGGACCTTCGAACTCGGTGTGGCGGTAGTTGGTGTGGCTCACCTTCGCGTGGATGCTGCTGATGATGCCGCCCGGGCGCCACTCGCCTTCGAGCGCGTAGCGGTCGGACTTCATGCGGATGGTCACGTCGTCCTCGGCCACGGTGCCGTAGTTGCTGCGGTAGGTGCTGGCGGAGGCGCCGATCCAGCCCTGGTCGAAGAACAGCGTGCCGCCGACCGCGCCGCCGTTCGCCTCGTTGGCCGAGTTGCAGATCTTGCGGGCGCGCCAGGGCGAGCCGGGCTTCTCGCAGTTCAGGTCGATGGGCACCGAGACGTCTTTCGAGTCGCGGTTGAAGGCATCGACGTGCAGCGCGAAGCGGTCGTTGCCGCCTTCGAGCACCACGCCGCCGTTCTTTTCCTTGTTGCCGGTGGAAAAGCCCAGGTCGGCGCGGCCGCCGAAGCCGTTGATGGGTTCGGTCGGGATGCGGTTGTCGATCACGTTGACCACGCCGCCCACGGCGCTGCCGCCGTATTGCAGCGCCGAGGGGCCGCGCAGCACTTCGATGCGGTCGGTGACCAGCGCGTCGACCGGCACCGCGTGGTCGTAGCTCAGCGCCGAGGCGTCGGGCGCGCCGCCGCCGTTCTGCAGGATGCGGATGCGATCGCCGTCCTGCCCGCGGATGATCGGGCGGCTCGCGTTGGGGCCGAAGTAGCTGCTGCTCACGCCGGGCAGGTTGTTGAGCGTTTCGCCGAGCGTCGAGTCGGAACGCAGCAGGAGTTTTTCGCCCGAGAGCGTGACAGTCGGCGCGATCAGGTCGCTGGCGCCGAGCGGATTGCCGGTGACGGTGACCGCGGGCAGGCTGGCCGCATCGGCGGGCTGGGCCTGAACCTGGACTTGGGTGGTGTCCTGTGCGTGGGACGCAGCGGCGAAGGCGAGCGAAAGAACGGCGACGCCGATGGCGTTGCGACGGAAATTGGGAATCATGGTGAACACTCGTTGAATCAATGGACGGCACGCCGTTGCCCGCACAAGGCAGGCACGGCGACCGGAACACGGGGGGATTCAGCGAGTGGAAGGCGGGCCGCGCGCGTCGAACAGCGCAACCCAGCGGGCGATGGCTTCGCCCTGCAGATAGGCAAAAGTGGCCGAGGGCAGCAGCACCGGCAGCACCACCAGCGGCACGCCGGGGGCGCTCGATCCGTGCGAGAGCTGGTCGTACAAACGGCACTCGGCGTCGGTGTGGTCGCCGAAGAGGCTGACGACGCCGTGGCCCGCATGCACATGAGCGCCCTTGTCGGCCTGGACCGTGGCCGCGGCGGCCGGCAAACCGGGCACGTGCAGCGAGCGGTGCATCACGCCCAGCGTGCCCGCGAACCACAGCGCGATCGCCAGCACGGCGAGGATCGCGCGGGTCGAGAAGCGGGGGGATTGGCGGGTAGCGAGCTGCACGGAAACGGAGGGCTGGCGGATCAGGCCTTGACGCGCGAGGCGAAGGTCTTCTGGAACTTCTCGACCTTGGGGCCGACGACGAACGCGCAGTAACCTTGGTTCGGGTTGTTCAGGAAGTAGTCCTGGTGGTAGGGCTCGGCAGCCGAGTAGTTGGCGAGCTGCGCCACCTCGGTGACGACGGGTGCGCTATAGGTCTTGCTGGCTTCGATTTCGCGGATCACGTCTTCGGCCACCTGCTTTTGGGCATCGCTTGTGTAGTAGATGCCGCTGCGGTATTGCGTGCCGACGTCGTTGCCCTGGCGGTTGAGCGTTGTCGGGTCATGCACGACGAAGAAGATTTCCAGAATTTCGCGCAGGCTGATCTGGGCGGGATCGAATTCGAGCTTCACGACTTCGGCATGGCCGGTGCGGCCGGTGCAGACCTGCTCGTAGGTCGGGTTGACCACCTGACCGTTGCAATAACCCGACTCCACGTCGAGTACGCCCTGCACACGGTCGAAGACCGCTTCGGTGCACCAGAAGCAGCCCCCGCCAATCACGATGGTTTCGGTGGACGACGGTGAAGAAGACATGGGCACGGCTCCGGCTGGGTTGGAAAACGGCGAACCCGATATTGTCGCGGCTTGACGTGACGGATGCCGGTCACTACATTACTAACCCGCGAGTCATTAACCCACATGCCCACTCCCCGTTCCCTTGTCGACAAGTTCTGTCCGGTCCGCTCCAAGCGCGAACGCCGGAAGGAAGCGCGCCCCGGCGAACTGCTGGCCGCCGCGCTCGACCTGTTCGTCGAAAAAGGCTTTGCCGCCACCCGTTCGGAAGAAGTGGCGGCGCGTGCCGGGGTCTCCAAGGGCACGCTCTTTCTGTATTTTCCGAGCAAGGAAGAGCTCTTCAAGGCCGTGATCATGGAGAACCTCGGCGGCCGCTTCACCGAGTGGAACGCCGAGTTCGAGGCTTTCGAGGGCACCACCGCCGAGATGCTGCGCTACTGCATGAATGTGTGGTGGGAGCGCGTGGGCCTGACCAAGGCCTCCGGCCTGACCAAGCTCATGATGAGCGAAGGCGGCAACTTCCCCGATCTGGCGGAGTTCTATCGCGAGCAGGTGGTGCGCCCCGGCCACGACCTGCTGCGGCGCATCCTTCAGCGCGGCATCGACCGCGGCGAATTCGCGCCGGTCGACATCGACCATGCGATCTATTCGGTGATCGCGCCCATGGTCTTCCTGATGCTCTGGAAGCATTCGGCCATGGTCTGCGTCGACGGGGAAAGCGCCCTGGACCCCGAGAAATTCCTCGCCACCCAGGCCGAGACGGTGCTCTACGGGCTCAGCGTGCGCCCGGGAGACAAGGCATGAAGAAGTCGTTTGTATGGCCGAGCGGCCCGATGGCGTCATCCGGGCCACCTAAAATTGAAGGTTTGTCCTGAGCCCACAAGGAAAGCCACGCCATGAACCCCACCCCCACCCTCGAGCGCTTGCGCTTCAACATGATCGAACAGCAGATCCGCCCCTGGGATGTGCTGGACCTGGACATCCTCGACCTGCTGGCCACCATCCACCGGGAAGACTACGTGCCGGAAGCCCACCGCACGCTCTCCTTCTTCGACATGGAGCTGCCCCTCCTCGACGGCTCCGTGCCCGGCGAGATCATGCTGTCCCCCAAGGTCGAGGCCCGCATGCTGCACGACCTGAAAGTGCAGAAACATGAGTCGGTGCTCGAAATCGGCACCGGCTCGGGCTTCATGGCAGCCCTCCTCGGCGCCCGCGCCGCCCAGGTGCTGTCGCTCGAAATCAATCCCGTGCTGGCCGCCCGCGCCGCCGAGACGCTGCGCCAGAACGGCGTGAGCAACGTCGAAGTGCGCCACGCCGACGGCGCCGTGCCCCTGCCCAGCGGCCCGAGCTTCGACGTGATCGTGCTGAGCGGCTCGGTCGCCCGCATTCCGCAGAACCTGCTGGGATCGCTCAAGGTCGGCGGCCGCCTCGCCGCCATCGTGGGCGAAGAGCCGATGATGCGCGCCCACTTCGTCACCCGCTCGAGCGAAAGCAAGTGGGACACGGTCCAGCCCTGGGACACCGTGGCGCCGCGCCTCCTGAACTTCCCCGAGCCCTCGCGCTTCTCGTTCTGAGCGGGCCGCACGAATGATCGACCAAGTCCGCCCCGCCGACCTTGCCGCCTGGTTCGCCCAGGACGCCGATGCCACCCCGGTGCTGCTCGATGTGCGCGAACCGTGGGAGCTGCAGACGGCGAGCGTCGCGCCCGCGGGCTTCACGCTGGTGGCGATCCCGATGAACGAGATCCCCGGCCGCCTCGCTGAGTTGGGCGAAGGCCAGCGCATTGCCTGTCTCTGCCACCACGGCGCGCGCAGCCAGCGCGTGGCCGCGTTTTTGAACCAGAACGGCTTTGACCAGCTCGCCAACGTGGCGGGCGGCATCGACGCCTGGTCGTCGCACGACCCTACGGTCCCGCGCTACTGATTCTTTCCCTCAAGGACGTTCAATGCCTCCAAGGCCCCGGCTTCTGCCACTTTCCGCAGCACTCGCCAGCGTTATCGCGACTCTGCTTGCACTGCCGGCCCAAGGCCAGACACTGAACGAACTCTATGACTCCGCCCGCGGCTACGACGCCACGTACCAGGGCGCCCGGGCGCAGTACGACGCGAACGTCGCGCGCGCCGCGCAGGCCAAGGCCGGCATCCTGCCGGCCGTCGGGCTCACGGCCGGCGTGAACCGCAGCAGCCTGGACATCGACACCCTCACGGGCACCAGCCGAGGTGCCAGCGCCTCGCGCGACTTCAACACGCAGAACGTCGGCATCAACGCCACGCAGCCGCTCTACCGCCCCGCCAACTGGGCCACCTACGAGCAGGGCAAGCGCCAGACGGAGATCGCGCTGGCGGTGCTCACCACCGCCGAGCAGGACCTGATCGTGCGCGTGAGCCAGGCGTACTTCGATGTGCTCGCAAGCCAGGACAGTCTGGCGCTGGTGCGTGCGCAAAAGGTCGCCGTGGCCGAACAGCTCGCGTCGGCCAAGCGCAACTTCGAAGTCGGCACCTCCACCATCACCGACTCGCGCGAAGCCCAGGCCCGCTACGACCTGGTGATCGCGCAGGAGATCGCCGCCGAGAACGACCTGCAGGTCAAGAAGATCGTGCTCGACCAACTCGTCGGCCGCCCCGGCAGCGTGCCGGTGCCGCTGGCCGTGCCGGTCGTGCTGCCGACTGCCCAACCCGCGGACATCAACGCCTGGGTCGCGCAGGCCGACGAGGTGCATCCCGCGATCCAGCAGGCGCGCCTCGGACTCGATGTGGCTGGGCTCGAAGTGCAGAAGGCGCAGGCCGGCCACAAGCCCACGCTCGACGCCAACCTGGGCTACAACGTCACGCGCAACCCGACGGGCACCAGTACCAGCACCGTGGGCACGCGCGTCAACGCCGCCACGGTCGGTGTCACGTTCAACCTGCCGCTCTTCGCGGGCTTTGCGACCGAGAACCGCATCAAGGAAACACTGGCGCTCGAAGACCAGTCGCGCAGCGTGCTCGACGGCACCCGGCGCAGCGTGGCCCAGGCCACGCGCGCGGCGTACCTCGGCCTCGTGTCGGGTGCGGGCCAGGTGAAAGCGCTGGAAGCGGCCGAGGCCTCGAGCCAGAGCGCGCTCGATGCCAACAAGCTCGGCTACCAGGTGGGCGTGCGCATCAACATCGACGTGCTCAACTCGCAGAGCCAGCTGTTCCAGACCAAGCGCGATCTCGCGCAGGCGCGCTACAACGTGCTGCTGGGCAACCTGAAGCTGCGCCAGGCCAACGGCACGCTGACGACGGCGGACATGAACGCGATCAACGCGACGCTGGCGAGCAACGGGAGCACGCCGGCGGTGCCCTCGGTCACGACGACGCCGGATCGTTCGCCTGCGCCGTCTTCGACGACGGTGACGCCGCCCAGCATTCCGGTGGTGCCGCCAGTGCCGGTGCAGCCGTTCAACCCGACGCCTCCGACGATGCCGACGGCTCCGGTGCCGCCGGTGATCGTGAATCCGCCGGTGCGCTGAACGAGGGTTAGGTCTTTTCTTCTCCCTCCCCTTCCGGGGGAGCAACCGTGTCAATACCTACCGAGCAATCGGGTCAGTGCGCCAGGGCTGCTCGGACTTGAGCATGGCGTTGAGAATGACGAGCAGCTTGCGCATGCAGGCGGTGATGGCAACCTTGAAGGGCTTGCCGGCAGCGCGCAGGCGCTCGTACATCGCCTTGATCACGGGGTTGCATCGCGCTGCGCTGAGCGCGGCCATGTACAGCACGCAGCGCACGTCTGCGCGCCCGCCCTGGATGTACCTCTGGCCACGGCGCTTGCCGCTGTCGTCGGCAAACGGGGCGACGCCCGCCAGCGCAGCGATGCGCTTTCTCTCCAGCGTGCCCAGCTCGGGCATGCGGCTGAGCAAGGTGGTGATCGTCACCCGTCCCACGCCCGGCACGCTGTCCAGAAGGTCGTATTTGGGCCGATACAGAGGCGAGTCCTTCAAGCGCCCGTCCAGGTCACGCTCGATCTGCCTGATGCGTGCATCGAGCCACGCGATGTGCTCGCGCACGCTCTTGCGCGCAACCGGCTTGACCGTGGTCAGGCGCGCCTTCTCCTGCGCTCGCATCGCCACCAGTTGCGCGCGCCGGTCCACCAGCTCGGTAAGTTCCTGCTGCGCCTCGTCAGGCAGTGCATGCACCTGCGGGCGCATGCGTTGGGCAAATACCGCAAGCACCTGCGCGTCCAGCTTGTCGGTCTTGGCCAGGATGCCCGCGGCGCGGGCAAAGTCGCGCACCCGCTTCGGATTGACCACCGCCACGGGAACGCCGGCCAGGCACAACTGGCTTGCCAGCGCAGTTTCAAAGCCACCCGTGGCTTCCAGCACCACCAGCGTGGGTCGCAGCCGTTTGAGTTGCTCCACGAGAACGGCACGGGCACCATCCTCGTTGTCCACGCGCAAAGCAAATGCACTGGCTTCACCTGCAGCCAAGGCGGGCACTTGTGCCACGTCCAGCCAGGCCTTGCATACGTCGATACCGATAAAGATTTCGTCGTTCATGACACAGCGCCCTTCCTTGTGTTCGATGCGGTCTCTCAGACCTCACAACCGTTCGGGCTGTCTGTTCACTACGAACCGAGGTCGGCCGGCACGACCCTCGCTCCCCCTCGGTATGACCATGAAGGCCTACCCTGGGTCGATCGGCCTGTGCCGGCCAAGCGCTACTTTGCTACATACAAGGGTCGGGGTGGGGGCACGACGGCTACGACCCCTACACAGCGCTCGTTGGGCGCTTGCCCCCATCCCAGCCTTCCCCCTGAAGGGGAAGGAGCAAAGCGGGTTCAGTCCAGAGTTGGTTCCGCGCGCTCGGGTTCGGCCAACGGCACGCCCTCCGCCACCACAGGCTCCGCCGCCTGCGCAATCGCCAGCACAGCCGCCGCCGTGCGCTCGGCCGCTCCGCGGTTCGACGACGAGAACGCCAGCGCAGCCTCCGCCATCGCCGCTCGCCGCTCGGGGTTCTCGACCAGCTTCAGCGCCGCCGTCACCGCCTGCTCCATGCCTTCGACGCGCAGCGACGCACCGGCCGCCAGCGACAGCTGCGCCGCCTCGGCGAAATTGAAGGTCGAGGGGCCCATCACCACCGGGCAGCCGCAGGCGGCCGGCTCGATGAGGTTCTGCCCGCCCAGCGGCTCGAAGCTGCCGCCAAGCAGCGCCACGTCGGCCAGGCCGTAGTACAGCGCCATCTCGCCGAGCGAATCGCCGAGCCAGATCTCCGCATCCGTCGGTTGGCCCGCGGCGCTGCGGCGTGCGACCGCGAAACCTTGCGATTCGATGAGCGCCGCCACTTCATCGAAACGTTGCGGATGGCGCGGCACGATCATCCATTGCACGTCATGCACGCGCTTGGCGATCGAGCGGATCGCGCCCTGCTCGGGCGGAACCGGCGAGGTGGCGCCGAAGCGCTTGAGCACCTCGAGCAGCAGCCGCTCCTCACCGTCGCGCGAACTCGCGAGCACGACCATGGGCTTGGGCAGGCGCTCGCGCAGCGAGGTCGCGGCGGTGAGCTGCCGCGCATCCGGCGTCGCATCGAACTTGAGGTTGCCGTAGATGCCGGCCACCTTGGCGCCGAGCGACACGAGCCGGTGCGCGTCGGCCTCGGTCTGCGCCCACACGGCCGCGAGCGCCGAGTACGCGGGCCGCGCGAGCCAGCCCAGGCGCTCGGCCGCGGCCAGCGATTTCTCGTTGAGCCGCGCATTGGCCAGCACCAGCGGAATGCGGCGCTCGGCGCAGACCGCGGCCATCTCGGGCCAGACCTCGGTTTCCATCAGCACGCCGATGCGCGGCTTGAAGCGATCGAGAAAGCGCGCGACGGCACCCGGCGTGTCCCACGGCTGCCAGACCTGCGTGTCGCCGGGCTCGAGCAGCTTGGCGCCCTCTTCGCGGCCAGTGGCGGTGCCGTGCGTGAGCAGGATCGGAATGCCCGGGTACTGCCGCCGCAGTTCGGCAATGAGGATGGCGGCCGCGCGCGTTTCGCCGAGCGACACCGCGTGTACCCAGCACTGGGCCTCGCCGGTGATGGATTCGTCGTAGTGGCCGAAGCGCTCCTCGACGGCCACGGCATAGCCAGGCTCGGCCTCCGCGCGGCGCCGCAACTTGCGGCGCACCAGCGGTTGCACGACGGTGGTGAAGGCGCCGTACAGGCGCAGCAGCAGGGAACGCACAGGTGTCAGTGGGAAGCTTCGGCCAGCTTGGCGTCGGGTTTGGCGGTGCGCAGCAGCGCGAGCATTTCGGCCTGGATGCGCTGGAGCGCGGCATCGGTCTGGCCTTCGAAGCGCAGCACCAGCACGGGCGTGGTGTTGGAAGCGCGGATCAGCCCGAAGCCATCGGGCCAGTCCACGCGCAGGCCGTCGATGGTCGAGACCTTGGCGGGTGCCGCGAAACTCGCGCCCTTCACGAGCGTGTCGACCACCGTGTGCGGCTCGCCTTCGGCGCAGGCCACGTTGAGTTCGGGCGTCGAGAAGCTGGTGGGCAGCGCGTTGAGCACCTCACTCGCGTCCGGGCTCTTGCTCAAGATTTCCAGCAGGCGGCAGCCGGCGTAAGTGCCGTCGTCGAAGCCGAACCAGCGTTCCTTGAAGAAGATGTGGCCGCTCATCTCGCCGCCCAGCGGCGAATCGATTTCCTTCATCTTCGCCTTGATGAGCGAGTGGCCGGTCTTGTAGATCATCGGCTTGCCGCCCGCGGCCTCGATGGCAGGCGCCAAGCGCTGCGAGCACTTCACGTCGTAGACGATGGTGCCGCCGGGCACGCGCGAGAGCACGTCCTGTGCGAAGAGCTGCATCTGGCGATCCGGGAAGATGTTCTGGCCGTCCTTGGTGACGATGCCCAGGCGGTCGCCGTCGCCGTCGAAGGCCAGGCCCAGTTCGGCTTCGCCCTTGGCCAGTTCGGCCATCAGGTCCTTGAGGTTCTCCAGCTTGCTCGGATCGGGGTGGTGGTTGGGGAAATCGCCGTCGACCTCGCTGAAGAGCTCGACCACCTCGCAGCCTATGGCGCGGAAGATGGCGGGGGCCGTGGCACCCGCGATGCCGTTGCCCGAATCGACCACGATCTTCATCGGGCGCGCCAGCTTGATGTCGCCCGCGATGCGCTTGACGTAGGCGTCGGTCACATCGACCTTGCGCACGCTGCCGCCGGGGGCGAGCCTGGCGGTGCCGTCTTCCATGGTCTTGCGCAGGCCCTGGATCTCGTCGCCGTAGATCGCGCGGCCGGCCAGCACCATTTTGAAGCCGTTGTAGTCCTTGGGGTTGTGGCTGCCGGTGACCTGGATGCCGCTCGTGCACAGCGTGTGGGCCGCAAAGTAGAGCATCGGCGTGGTCACCGCGCCCACGTCGATCACCTCGACGCCGGTGGCCACCAGGCCCTTGATCAGCGCCTCGGCGAGTGCGGGGCCCGACAGGCGTCCATCACGTCCCACGGCCACCGTCTTCTCGCCAGCGGCGCGGGCGGCGCTGCCGAACGCGCGCCCGAGGGCTTCGGCCACCTCGGCATCGAGGGTGACGGGCACGACGCCGCGGATGTCATAGGCCTTGAAGATCGACGCGCTGAGTTGCATGAAAGGCGTTTCCCTGTGGGTTTTTGGAACGGGGATTGTAGGCAACGCCCC
This sequence comes from Variovorax paradoxus EPS, assembly GCF_000184745.1. Lineage (NCBI taxonomy): Bacteria > Pseudomonadati > Pseudomonadota > Betaproteobacteria > Burkholderiales > Comamonadaceae > Variovorax > Variovorax paradoxus. Next base: position 4,627,488 of record NC_014931.1, read on the forward strand.
GCGTGCCCACATGTCCGAAAACGGCCAGTTGAAACGACTCGAAACCGTATCATTTGTCCATGCCTTCCACCCAAGCCCCCTCTGAAGCGCTCGAGAGCGACGCCTGCTACCTGGCGATGAAGACGCACGATGCGCGCTTCGACGGCTCGTTCTTCACCGCCGTGACCTCCACCGGCATCTATTGCCGGCCGGTCTGCCGCGTCAAGCTGCCACGGCGCGAGAACTGCCGGTTCTTCGTGCATGCGGCGCAGGCCGAGGCCGAGGGCTTCCGTCCGTGCCTGCGCTGCCGGCCCGAGCTGGCGCCGCGCGCGGCCAGCTGGTCGACCGAAGACTCTTCCCGCATCCTCGCGCTGCAGGCCGCGCGGCTGATCGACGAGCCCGACGCATGGACCCACGGCGATGACAACGGCCCCGGTGCGGCGCAGATCGCGGCGCGCCTGGGCGTGAGCGACCGGCACCTGCGGCGCATCTTCGAGGCGCAGTTCGGCGTCTCCCCGCTGCAATACCTGCAGACGCGGCGCCTGCTGGCCGCCAAGCAGCTGATCGCCGACACGCGCCTGCCGATGACGCAGGTGGCGCTGGCCAGCGGCTTTGCGAGCGTGCGCCGCTTCAATGCCGCCTTCGTCGAGCATTACGGCCTCAACCCGAGTGCGCTGCGGCGCGCGGGCGGCACGCAGGGCGGCGAAGGCAAGGCGATCGAAGTGCGGCTGGGCTTTCGTCCGCCTTACGACGTGAGCGCGATGCTCGGCTTCTTCGCGCGCCGCGCCCTGCGCGGTGTCGAGGTGGCGACCACGGCCGACGGCAAGGTGCCCGCCAAGGGCGGCACGCCGACCTATGTGCGCCTGGCCCGCACATTGCGCGTGCAGCAAGGCGGGCAGGCCCACGCCGGATGGCTGCAGCTGCGCTTCGACCTCGAACGCGAGCAGATGCTGCTGTCGGTCAGCGATTCGCTCGCCGCGGTGCTGCCGATCGTGATCAGCCGGGCACGCGCCATGCTCGATCTCGACGCCGAGCCGATGGCGATCAACGCGGCGCTGCATGCGGCCTTTCCGCATGGCGATGGACTGCGCGTGCCCGGCACGGTCGACGGCTTCGAGCTTGCGGTGCGCGCGGTGCTGGGCCAGCAGATCACGGTGGCCGCGGCGCGCACGCTGGGCTCGCGGCTGGTCGAGGCGTTCGGCGAACCGATCGCCACGCCCATCGACGGGCTGGACAAGCTGTTTCCCACGCCCGCGGCTCTGGCGGCGGCGAGCGGCGATGCGCTGGGGCAGCTCGGCATCGTGCGGCAACGCCAGGCCGCCCTGCAGGCCATCGCGCGCGAAGTGGCGGCCGGCAAGCTGGCGCTGCATGCGGGCGCCGACGTGCCCGCGACCATCGCCGCGCTGCAGGAACTCCCCGGCATCGGCGCCTGGACCGCGCAGTACATCGCGATGCGCGCGCTGCGCTGGCCCGATGCATTTCCGGCGGGCGACGTCGCGCTGCAGAAGGCGTTGGGCGTGACCACCGCGCGCGCGGCCAGCGAGGCCTCGCAGGCATGGCGGCCCTGGCGCAGCTATGCGGTGCTGCGGGCCTGGCACGCGCCCTCTTCTCCCCCAGCCGCCACAGAAGAAGCGGCGGTGGATTCTTCCCACATCACAACGGCAGGCGTCGCAGCCTGAAATGTCATGAAGTTCAAGAGCAAGGCCATCTACACCTCGCACATCGACACGCCGCTCGGCGGCATCACGATGGCGGCCACCGACCAGGGCCTGGCCGGCGTCTGGTTCGACCAGCAGCGCCACTGGCCCGACACCACGGGCTGGATCGCGAAGGACGACCATCCGGCGCTCATCGAGGCCGGCACGCAGCTGCGCGACTACTTCGCAGGCAAGCGCGGTGATTTCGACATGCCACTCGACCTGTCGCACGGCACCGCCTTCCAGCAGAGCGTGTGGCAGGCGCTGCTCGCGATTCCCGCGGGCAAGACGATGACCTACGGCGCGCTCAGCGTGCATGTGGGCAACCCGGCCGCGGTGCGCGCGGTGGGCGCGGCCGTGGGGCGCAACCCGATCAGCGTGATCGTTCCGTGCCACCGCGTGCTCGGCTCCGACGGTTCGCTGACCGGTTACGCTGGCGGGCTTCACCGCAAGACCGCCCTCCTCGAACTGGAAGGCGCGAGATAAGAAAAGACCGAGAGACGCATGAGCACAACAACACAGAACAACACTGCCACCAGCATCGCCAAGCCCTGGCTCATCGACCTCGTGCTGCTCGGTGCGCTCTGGGGCGCATCCTTTCTCTTCATGCGCATTGGTGCGGCCGAGTTCGGCGCGTTGCCGACGGCCGCGGTGCGGGTGGCGATCGCCGCGCTGTTCCTGCTGCCGATCGCGCTCGTGCGCGGCCAGGGGCCGGCCATCGCCAAGCACTGGAAGGCCACCTTCGGCGTCGGCGTCTTCAACTCGGGAATGCCGTTCGCGCTCTTCTGCTTTGCGCTCCTGACCATCAACTCCGGCCTCGCGGCCGTCATCAACGCCACCGTGCCGATGTTCGGCGCGCTGGTTGCATGGGCGTGGTTCCGCGAGCGGCCGAGCGGCTCGCGCATCGTCGGCCTCGTTATCGGCTTTACCGGCGTCGCGATGCTCGCGAGCCGCAGCGCCGGCCTGCACGCCGGCGCGAGCAGCAACGCCGCGCTGTGGGCTGTCATCGCCTGCCTCGGGGCGTGCCTGTGCTACGGCATCTCGGCCAGCGCCACCCGGCGCTACCTGGGCGGTGTGCCGCCGCTGGCCACCGCGACGGGCAGCCAGCTGGGCGCCACGCTCTTCCTCGCGCTGCCGGCCATCTGGCTCTGGCCCGCGCAGATGCCGAGCCTGCGCGCATGGCTCGCGCTGCTGGCGCTGGGCATCGCCTGCACGGGCGTGGCGTACATCCTGTTCTTCCGCCTGATCGAACGCGCCGGCCCGGCCCGCGCACTGACCGTGACCTTCCTGGTGCCGGTGTTCGCGCTCTTCTACGGCGCGGTGTTCCTCGGTGAAAGCATCACGCAGTGGATGCTGATTTCCGCCGTGGTGATCGTGTGCGGCGTGGCGCTCTCCACCGGCGTGGTCCGGCTCGGCCCCAAACCCAAGACGGTTTGATGGCGGCGATCAGATAGCGCCAGCCACGACGTTGACGGAGAGCGCCAGCACCAGCATGTTGAATGCGAAGGCCAGCACGCTGTGGACCAGCGTGATGCGCCGCATCTCGCGCGACGTGGCCTGCACGTCGGACACCTGCGAGGTCATGCCGATCACGTACGAGTAGTAGAGAAAGTCGAAGTAGTCCGGGTCGTCCTTGCCCGGAAAGTCGAGGCCGCCATCGGGCGAGCCGCCCTTCTGGTCGATGTAGTAGCGGTGCGCGTAGTGAAAGGCGTAGATCGTGTGCATCATCAGCCAGGAGCCGACCAGCGCCACCACGCCGAGCACGACGTGGCCCGCGCGCTCCCAGCCCGTCAGTTGCTTCACCTGCTGCAGCAGCATCGCGATGGCGATCACGCTCACGGCGACCACCACCAGCATCGACACCAGGATCATCAGGTTGGGCTGGTCCAGCGACTGCGCCCGCTCGCGCGTGCGCCGCGCGTCGAAGGTCTCGATCAGCCACCAGGTCAGCACCTGGTACACCAGCACCCCCGCGCACCAGCCCGCCAGCCCCCGCGCCATGCCGCCGACGGGCCACGGTGCCAGCGCCACGGCGGCCCCGACAACGGAGCCGTAGAGAAGACGCTGCGGGCCCGTGGTCGTGGAGAGGTGTTTGCGCATGCGGCACTGTAGCGCCGCCCCCGCACCATCAAGAAATTCCTACAAGAAGAGCCGCATTCCGCGCATTCGACGCGTTGTGCCGCCTCACTAAGGTACTGCGGTTCAAGGGAGTCTGGCCCCGAGGCAATGCCCGGGGCTTCTTCAATTTCCGAAGGATTCTTCATGCTGTCGTTCCGCTCCCGTCCGCTCGACTGGACGTTCAGATTCGGCGCCCTCGGTGCGCTGGTGGGTTCCGGTTTTCTTTTCGCCACCGCACCCGCGCTGGCCGACCCTTCGCCGGCGCTGGACCGGTTCAGTCTCTCGGTGGGCGGCTTCAACGCCGATCCGAAGCTCGAGGCCTCCGTGGCCACTCCCTACGGAACGCTGCAGACGGGCGACATCAAGCCCGGCCGCGTGACCATGCCCCGCATCACCGCCGACCTGCTGCTGGGCGACAGCCAGGGCATATCCTTCGACTACTACCAGTACAAGCGCGACTACGGCGGCCAGTTCGGCAACAACACCTCTCTCGGCCCCTTCGGCACGCTGAGCACTCTCGGCAACGCGAACCTCAACACCAAGCTCGACTTCGCCAAGCTCTCGTACAAGTGGTGGCTCGGCTCGGGCAACACGGTGTTCGGCCTCGGTGCCGGCGCGGCCTACTACCGCGCGACGCTGGGCATCACCGCGCTCGCCGGGGTGAACGGACAGGTCGGCACGCTGAACGAAAGCTCGAGCGACAACGCGGTCGCGCCGCTGCTCGAAATTGGCGTGCGCCACGCCATCACGCCCGACCTGCGCCTGTTCGCCGACGCCTCGGGCGTGTGGAAGAGCAGCGGCCGCTTCCACGGCAACATCTACAACGCCTCGGCCGGCGTCGAGTGGTTCCCGGTGAAGAATGTGGGCCTCGTGGTCTCCTATGGCGTGACGAACATCGACCTGACCCGCGACGGCAGCACTGCCGACTCTCGGCTCAAGGTGCGGCTGCAAGGGCCCTCGGCGTTCCTGAAGGCGCGCTTCTGACGCGAGGTCGAGCCGGGTCCTGAATCGGCAGCGGCCCGCTTCGGCGGGCCTTTCTTCGTGTAGCCACTCTTCGCAAGACGCGGCGCCGGGCGGGCCTTAGCCTCTGGCCGCGAGATCGATCAACGACCGACCGAAGACCTGAGACACGAAGCCATGCCCGCAGTCCGCCCCGCGCCCACACCTCAGCCATCCCCCTCCATTGCACGCATCTCGCGCATCGCGCTGGGCGATGTGCTCCACCGTTCCGCGCGTCGCTTCGGCGCGCGCACCGCGTTGATCGACGGGGCGCACCGCATGACCTACAGCGAGCTCGACGCCGCATCGAACCGCTTCGCGCACCACCTGCTGGGCCTCGGCCTTCCGAGCGGGGAGCGCGTGGGCATGCTGTGCAACAACTCGATCCAGATGGTCGTCGCGATGCTCGGCATCCAGAAGGCCGGAATGGTGTGGGTGCCGATCAACACCGCGCTCGCGGTCGATGCCATCGGCTACATCCTCGCGCATGCGGAGATACGCCACATCGTGATCGACACGGCCCTGCACGCCAAGCCCGCGCTGCGCGATCTGCTGCAGGACCAAGGCGTCGCGCCGATGCTCTGCGTGCTCGATGGCGATGCGCCGCCCGAGGGGATTCCCACCGTCGCGGAAGCGATCGCTACGGGCGCCGCCACGCTGCCCGACGTGGACATCGACAGCACGCAGCTTGCGCTCATCATGTACACGAGCGGCACCACCGGCCGGCAGAAAGGCGTGATGCATTCGCACGCCTCGGTGCACTCGGTGCTGCTGAGCAACATGGTCGAGTGGGGCAGCAGCCCCGAGCGCTGCGACGTGTGGAGCAGCGTGCTGCCGCTCTTTCATTGCGGCCAGCACACGGTGCTGATGTCGGCGCTCGCGGTCGGCGGCGCGCTCGTCATCTTTCGCGGCTTCGATCCCGGCGCGGTGCTCGAAGCCATCGAGCGCCACCGCATCACCGTCGTGGTCGGCCTGCCGATGATGTACGGCGCGCTGCTCGCGCATCCGCAGCGCGCGGCGCGCGACCTCTCGAGCCTGCGCCTGTGCGTCTACGCGATGGCGCCGATGTCCCGCACGCTGCTGCTGCACCTGCTCGACGAGTTCTGCCAGAACTTCGCATTGGTCTCCGGCCAGACCGAGATGTACCCCGGCGCCACCATCTTCGAGGTGCACGAGCAGCGACAGCGCTTCGGCTCCTACTGGGGCGTGGGCACGCTGGTGAACGAGGTCGCGGTGATGGGCGACGGCGGCGAGCTGCTCGGCGCGAACCAGGTCGGCGAAATCGTCTTTCGCGGTCCCAACGTGATGCTCGGCTACTACAAGGACCCCGAGGCGACGGCGAACGCGCAGCGCTTCGGCTGGCACCACTCGGGCGACCTCGGCAAGCTCGACGACGACGGCCAGTTGATCTTCCTCGACCGGCTGAAGGACATGGTGAAGTCGGGCGGCGAAAACGTGCCATCGCTCAAGGTCGAGGAGGTGTTGCTGCGGCATCCCGCCGTGCTCAATGCGGCGGTGGTCGGGCTGCCGCACGACCACTGGGGCGAAGCCATCACCGCCTTCGTCACGCGGCGGCCCGATGCGGCGGCGGAGCTCACCGCGGCGGATCTCGCCGCGCATTGCAGGGAACACCTCGGCGGCTTCGAGGTGCCCAAGGAAATCGTCTTCCTGCCCGCGCTGCCGATGACCTCGACCGGAAAGATCCAGAAGTTCGAACTGCGCCAGGCGCACCAGGAACACTATCGGCGCGGCTGAAGCGGTGAAGGCGGTCGCGGTGCAGAGGCGCGCACTTCCTTTCTCGCCTTGCCTGCGGGCGCCGCGAGCCGCGTGCCTTCCCATTGGCCGCTGGTGCAGAGGTCGCGGATCACGTCGCCGATCAGGTTGCAGATCGCACGCTTCGCATTCGTCGTGGGCAGGTGCACCGACACGCACAACCCGAGCGTGCGGAACATCGCAGGCGAATCGATGCGGTGCGCCCTCAACCGGTCTTCGCGCACTTCGCGCTGCGCCAGGCCGAGCGGCATGATCGTCGCGCCGAGCCCCGCCTCCACCGCCGCCTTCAGCGTGTAGACCGAGTTGATTTCCGCCGCCACGCGCGCCGGCGGCTGGCCGGCCGCCTCGAGCACCGCATCCACCAGCCAGCGTGTGCAATGGCCATGCGCATTGGCAGGCCACACCAGAGGACGCGCCGTGGCCTCTTCGATGCTCACGTCGCCCGGCGGCAGCGCGCGCGGGTCCTGCGGCGATTCGAGAAAGACGAAATCCTCCTCGACGAGCGGCGTAAAGGCGATATCTTCCGCGGGCATGGTGGGCGAGAAGATCGCCACGTCGACGCGCCCGCGCAGCAACTGGTCGGCCATGTTGCCGGTGAGTTCCTCGTTGAGGTGAAACACCACGTCCGGGTAGCGCCTGGCGGCCGCGCGCATCAACGGCAGCGCGATCATCGGCGACACGCTCTGCGGCAGCGCCGCCACCACCGAACCGACCACCGAATCCGCCGCCACGTGCACCGCGGCCTTCGCATCGCCGACCTGCTTGGTGATGCCCTGCGCGTATTCGTAGAACACCTTGCCTGCTTCGGTCACCGTGACGCCGTTGCGGCTGCGCAGCAGCAGCGGCGTGCCCAGTTCGCCTTCGAGTTCGGCCATCTGCTTGCTGAGCGCCGACTGCGCCACGAAGAGCTGCTGCGCCGCGCGCGAGAGGCTGCCGCAATCCACGATGGCGACGAAATACTTGAACTGGCGCAACTCCATCGGCGTGTCTCCGGCCGCCCGCTGCGGGGGTGCAGCGGGCGGCCGGTCATTCTAGGACCGCACTTTCGGCCAACCGCTCGTCAGCTCACGCAATCGAAGCTCGCCGCATCGTTCACGTCGCCCGCGCCCTTGTAGCGCGGGTACGCGGGGTACTTGCACATCGGGCGCGCCATCGTGGTGGCGCCTGCGCCATCGACCTTGCGGTGCACCAGCTTCTGCGCCGAGGCGGGCACGCCCTGCTCCACCCAGGTGGACATCGCCTTCAGCAGGTCGACCTTGGCGGGCCCCGCGCCGCCGTAGCAGTGGCCCACGCCGGGCGCGAGGAACAGCTCGACCGTCTCGTCGGCCTTCTGCGCGCCAAGGGTGCCGACGACCTGCTCGTAGTAGCGCGCGTTGTCGCGTGCGCTCACCGAGGTGTCGTTGGTGCCGTTCCACATGATCAGCTTCGCGCCGCGCGCATGCAGGCGCCCCAGGTCCGCATCGGCCGCGCTGAACATGCCGCCGATGATTCCCATGCGCGAAAGCCACTGGTCGGGGTTCCAGGTGGAGGTGTCGAATGCCGGATCGCGCGTGATGAACGAGCGCACGAAGCCGTCCGAGAACAGGCCTTGCACCGACGCGCCACCGAACGCTGCCTGCGGCCAGATGTACTCGCCCCAGCCCTTGGGCGAGTTCTCCGCGCCGAAGTTGTAGCCCGTGTGCGACCACGCGCCGTCGGACGTGGCGATCGGCGAGGTGATGGTGTTCACCGTGGCGATCTGGGCATCGGACAGGCAGCTGTCGCCGGTGTCCGCGCCGCCCGCGCAGCGCAGCGCCGTCGCGTTGAAGGTGCACGCCGCCGGCTTGGAGATGATGCCGTCGGCCACGCCGTCCAGCCCGTCGCACTGCGCCAGCACCGCGTCGGCGAGCAGCGTCTGCTTTGCTGGATTCAGCGTGTTGGCGGGCACGCGCACCTGCTTGGCGATGCGGTTGAACTGCATGAAGAGGCCCATGATGTTGCCCGCCGGCGCGCGCGCCACGATGCCATCGAAGTCTTCGGGAAAGCGCTGGGCCTGCATCATCGCGTCGTGCCCGCCCATCGAGCAGCCTTCGAAATAACTGCGCGTGGGCGCGGTGCCGAAGAACTGCGCGATCACCTCCTTGCCCGGCGGCAGGGCGCGGTGTTCCGACTGCTGCGTGAAGTCCAGCAGCTTGACCGGATCGAGTGCGAACTCGCCCTTGAAGTAGTTGAGATCGGTGGCGCCGGGATAGTCGTAGCCGCCGTTGGTGCCGACGGTCGCGTAGCGCTCGGTGAAGATCGATTCGCTGAACTGCGCAGCGGTGGCCGTGGGCATCTGGCCGTCGAAGCCGCCACCGCCGATGAAGGCGAGCTTGCCGTTCCAGCCGGAGGTCGGCAGGCGCGCCTCGAAGCGCAGCGTGGAGCCCTTGAAGCTCGCGGTCACCACGCAGTACTCGGGCTGCGGTGCCGAAGCGGCGACGACCTTGGCGTCGTCGATGGCGACGGCGCCTGCGGCCAGCGTCTGCCCCTTCAACGTGGGGCACTTTTCGGCGAGCGACATCGCCGGCGGCGGCGGTGCTGCGGGGGGAGGAGAGGCAGGTGCGGGAGGAGCGGCCGGAAGCAGCACTGGCGAGAAGCCCCCGTTGGCCCCGCCTCCGCCGCAACCGGCCGCAAACGTGACAACCGCGATCGAGACCAGCGTGCGCCTGGTGTTGTTCATTTCTTATGTCTCCTGGTGGGTATGGACAGCCTCGGCCGGGCCGATGATCTTTCCGGGGTTGAAGATGTCGTGCGGGTCCAGCGCCTGCTTGATCGCGCGCATCAGCCCGACGGTGTGCACGCCGTGTTCCTCGAGGAGGTACTGCATCTTGTGAAGCCCCACGCCGTGCTCGCCGGTCGATGTGCCGCCGTGGCGCAGCGCGCGCTGCACGAGCCGGTGGCTGAAGGCCTCGGCCGCTTCGTTCTCTGCCGCATCGTTCGGATCGACCAGCACGAGGCAATGGAAATTGCCGTCGCCGACGTGGCCGAACACGGGTGCGAGCAGGCCGTGCGCGGCGATATCCGCCTGCGTTTCTTCCACGCACTGCGCCAGGGCCGACAGCGGCACGCAGGCATCGGTGGTCAGGCTGCGGCTGCCGGCCTTCAATTGCAGGCACGCGAAGTAAGCGTGATGACGCGGCGTCCACAGGCGCGAGCGCTCTTCCTGCAGATTGGCCCACTGAAATTCGCCGCCGCCGTGATTGGCCGCGATCTCGCGAACGATGTCCGACTGCTCGTCGATCTGCGCCTTGCTCGCGCCGAATTCGAGGAAGAGCGTGGGGCTTTCGTGCAGCGCGGTGCGGCTGTGCGCGTTGACGGCGCGGATGGTGAGCGCATCCAGCATCTCGGCGCGCGCGAGCGGCACGCCCATCTGGATCGACTCGATCACGCAATCGACCGCCGCGGCCACCGTCGGGAAATGCACCACCGCCGCCGCATAGGCCTCGGGGTGCGGATGCAGCCGCACGGTCGCTTCGGTGATGAGGCCCAGCGTGCCTTCGGAGCCGCAATAGAGCTGCGTGAGGTTGTAGCCCGCCGAGCTCTTGCGCGCCTGCGATGCGGTGCGCACCACGTCGCCGTTCGCGGTGACCACGGTAAGGCTCACGAGGTTGTCGCGCATCGTGCCGTAGCGCACGGTGTTCGTGCCCGAGGCGGCCGTCGCGACCATGCCGCCGATGGACGCGTCGGCTCCCGGATCGACCGAGAAGAAGAAGCCGGTTTCCAGCAGCGCCGTGTTCAGTTGCCCACGCGTCACACCGGCCTCGACGGTGGCCGTGAGGTCGTCGGAACGAATCGCCAGCACCTTGTTCATCTGCGAGAAGTCGACGCACACGCCGCCTTCCACCGCGAGCAGATGCCCTTCGACCGACGAGCCCACGCCGAAGCCGATGACCGGCACGCGCTCCCGCGCACAAGCCCTGACGACGAAGGCCACCTCGTCGGTGCTCTGCACGAAGACGACCGCATCGGGCGGCTGCGGCAGGTAGGCCGATTCGTCGGTGCCGTGCTGCAGCAGCACGGCCTGGCTGGTCGAGCAGCGTTCGCCGAAGCGGCGCTGCAGCTGCGCGAGCAGTTCGCTCGAGGGTGCGCGGCGTTTTTTCGCGCGCGCAGGGGGACTCACAACCGCATCCATGGGGTCTTCTTTCCTGAACTCTGGGAAAGCACCGCGGGCGAATGCCGCGGTGCGGGGAACGTACGCCTCAGCGCTTCTTCGAAGAAGCGGCTTGTGGCTTGACGAAGAGCACGAGCACCGCGCCGATGACGAGCAGCGCGGCCAGCATGTGGAGGCCCGCGTCGGTGCTCTGGGTCGCGTCCTTGATCAAGCCGATCATGAAAGGCGCGCTGAAGCCCGAGAGGTTGCCGAACGAGTTGATGAAGGCAATGCCCGCCGCGGCCGCCGCACCGCCGAGGAACGCGGTCGGCATGCCCCAGAAGATAGGCAGCGTGGCCATGATCCCCATCGTGGCGAGCGTGAGCCCGGCCATCGCATACACGGCGTTGCCATGGAAGGCCACGCTCAGCACCAGTCCGACGGCGCCGACTACGGCCGCGATGGCGCTGTGCCAGCGGTACTCGAGCCGGCGGTCGGCGCTGCGCGCCACCAGGTACATCGCGACAACGCCGAAGGCCCAGGGAATCGCGCTGACGAGGCCGATATCGAGCGCGCCCTTCACGCCGATCGCCTTGATGATGCTCGGCAGCCAGAACGAGATGCCGTAGAGCCCCGAGACGAACGAGAAGTACACCAGCGCCAAGAGCCACACGCGGGGGTTGGCGAGCACGGTGAGGATCTTCGCTTCGGACTTGCCAGCGTCTTCCGCCGCGATGTCGCGTGCGATGAGCTCGCGCTCGGCCGGTATGAGCCATTGCGCGTCTTTCACGCGGTCGTCGAGGTAGCGCCACACGACCACGCCCAGCGCCACGGTCGGCAGGCCTTGCAGCAGGAAGAGCCACTGCCATCCGGCCCAGCCATGCACGCCGCTCATGCCCTGCAAGATCCAGCCCGAGATCGGCCCGCCCAGGATGCCCGCGAACGGAATCGCCGCGAGAAAGAGCGAGGTCGCCTTGCCGCGCCGCGCGGCGGGGTACCAGTAGGTGAGGTACAGGATGATTCCGGGGAAGAAGCCCGCCTCGGCCGCGCCGAGCAAAAAGCGGATCACGTAGAACGACATCGGCGAACTCACGAACATGGTCGCCGCCGACAGCAGCCCCCAGGTGACCATGATCCGCGCGATCCAGCGGCGCGCGCCCACGCGGTGCAGCACCACGTTGCTCGGCACCTCGAAGAGGAAATAGCCGACGAAGAAGATGCCAGCGCCCAGGCCATACACCGCCTCGCTGAACTGCAGGTCGCCCTGCATCTGCAGCTTGGCGAAGCCGACGTTCACGCGGTCCAGGTAGGCCACGATGTAGCAGAGGAAGAGCAGCGGAATCAGGCGCCAGCTGACCTTACGGTAGACCGCGTCGGAGCTGCTGTCGAAGCGCCCCTCGTAGGGCTGGGTCATTGCGGGAGTGCTCATGGGGTTTTGTGTCTCGCTTTCGGTGTGGAGACGATGGTCGCGGCGCCGGGCAGCCTCGCCGCAGCGGGTTAACACGCAAGATTCATATGGATTGAAGACCTGCATATCTCCGAACGAGATGGCTGGAGGCGTTGCCCGTGCGCATCAGAAATGTGCACCTTGGTACTAACCCGTGAGGGCGCAAACCTTTCGGCTGTCTATGATCGAATTCAACATGTTGTAACAATCTTGGACCGCTCTGAAAGAAAGCCCCCGATGGAATTCCGCACCCTCCCCTCGTCGCTTCGCATGGCCGCACGCGGGCTCGCGGCGCTCCTGCTCACGACCGGCGCCTCGGCCCATGCGCTCGTGATCGGTGTCACCGAAGGCGTGAGCTACCAGGTCACCGAGGCGCAGATCGCCCCACGTTTCGAGCCGATTGCCGAGGCCTTGAGCAAGGCGCTCAAGCAGCCGGTGACGATCAAGGTGCTGATCTCGTACAACCTGGCACGCGAGGCGCTGAAGAAGAAAGAGGTGGATCTGGTGTTCATCCACCCGGCCCACGTCGCGCTCGAAGCGGTGAAGTCGGGCAACTACAAGGCACTGGCCTTCACCGCGGGCTACACCGACTACAAGGTCTCGTTCCTGTGCAAGCAGGCCCAGCCCATCTCCGACTGGAAGACTGTCGCGGGCAAGAACCTGGTGCTGCCCGAGGTGGACTCGATCACCTCGGTGATCACGCGCGCGATGCTGCGCGAGCACGGCGTTGCGGAGTCCGCGGTCAAGGTGACCAACACGCGCTTCCAGGAGGCCGTGCCCTTCTACGTGACCAACGGCTTCGCCGCGTATGGCGCGACCGCATCGGCCGGCGTGATCAAGACCTGGACCGACGGCGGCGGCAAGGTCTGCGCGGAATCGCGCGGCGTGCCGATCAAGCAGTGGCTCATGTCCACCAAGACCGATGCCGCCACCGTGGCGACCGTGCGCGAGACGCTGCTCGGGCTCAGCCAGAGCGATGCCGGCAAGCGTGCGCTCGCAGCCTCGAACTACACGGGGTTCGTCGCGCCCACGAACGACTCGGAAGCGGACCTGATGCGCTGGCTGGGCATCTGAAGCCCGGCGTCTGAAAAACCACAGGCGGGGGCAGAATCCCCCGCTTGCGCTTTTTCAGGAACACCCATGACCGATCTCTCGAGCTTCCCCATCACGGCCAAGTGGCCCGCCCAGCACCCTGACCGCCTGCAGCTCTATTCGCTGCCCACGCCCAACGGCGTGAAGGTGTCGATCATGCTGGAGGAAACCGGCCTCGCCTACGAGCCGCACCTGGTGAGCTTCGAGACCCAGGACCAGATGTCGCCGGAGTTCCTGTCGCTCAACCCGAACAACAAGATCCCGGCGATCCTCGATCCCGACGGCCCCGGCGGCAAGCCGCTCGCGCTGTTCGAGTCGGGCGCGATCCTGATCTACCTCGCAGAAAAAACCGGCAAGTTCATCCCGAAGGATGCCGCCGGCCGCTACGAAACCATCCAGTGGGTGATGTTCCAGATGGGCGGCATCGGCCCCATGTTTGGCCAGCTCGGCTTCTTCAACAAGTTCGCCGGCAAGGACTACGAAGACAAGCGCCCGCGCGACCGCTACGTGGCCGAATCGAAGCGCCTCCTCGGCGTGCTCGACAAGCACCTCGCGAACCGCGCATGGATCATGGGCGACGAGTACACGATTGCGGACATCGCCTCGTTCCCTTGGATCCGCAACCTGATCGGGTTCTATGAGGCGGGCGAGCTGGTGGGGTTCAGCGAGTTCAAGAACGTGGCGCGGGTGCTCGAGGCGTTCGTGGCGCGGCCTGCGGTGGTGAAGGGGCTCAATATTCCCAAGCGGGGCTGAGAACCCGGCGACCGGCTGGCCCTCATCAGGGCTGCAGCGTCTGCCGCACCAGCGACGGATCGCGCGCGATGTCTTCCTCGCGGAACGGGAAGCGCAGCCAGTCCTTCTTCGCGTAACGCACCACCGGTGCGGCGCCCGGCCCGTTCGTTACCGCGGTTTCCTTTTCACCGTGCGCGAGCAGCGTGCGGGCATGCACGCCGCGCCGGTCGAAGTACACGACCTGCAGATAGGTGTTGCCGTGGGAGCGATCGCCCATGGTGTAGTCGCCTTCGTTGGCACAGGCGATGGTGAAATAGCCTTCGGCATCGCAGCCGCCCGACAGCGGCACCTGGCGCCCTTCGCTGCGCACGAAGCGGCGCTCGCCGAGCAGCGTGTCGAGCGCCCATCCCTTCCTCGCCATCTCTTCGACCGCACTGGCCAGCGCACGCGCCACGCGCGGGTCGGCGGCGTTGATGCTCGACGGCGTGGTGAGCGGCGCGCTCGCCGAGAAGGGCGTTGTGTAGAGCTCCTTCGCGGGAATCTTCAGCACGCGGGTCCAGAAGGCATCCCACAGCAGCGCGCCGCGGTCGCCGGCATCAGCGCGGTTCGACCAGTTGCGCAGCACCTGGCAGGCTTGCCGCACATCGACTGTCGTGCGGGCCTTGGACGCGGCCTCTTCGGCCGGCAAGTCCACCGAACCCGACGCGCAGCTCGCATCGACCAGCGCGGGTTTGAAACGGTCGGCGGTGTACGAACGCGCTTCCAGCGTCTTCTGCATCACGCGGTTCGCGAGGCCCCGGCTGGAGGTTTCGCCCGCCGCCGCGAGTTCGCCTGCGATGCGATGCCCTTCCCTGCCACGCATCGAGAGTGCCCGGCCCTCGCCGCCGAGCACCGAGGCGAAGCCGGTCAATGGCTGCGCGGGGTTCGTGAGCCAGAAACTGTCGTTCATGTTCGCGACGTAGTCCTCGCGCAGCAGGCTGGGCATGCTGTCGGCGGCCAGCGTGCCGGCCTGCACCGCGCCCTTCGCCGTCTGCCACTCGCAGGCGGAGCGGCTGCCGTCGAGCATGGGCGTGGCCGGATCGAGCGCGGCGAAAGCCTTGGACAGCGGCGTGGTGCATGAAGCGCGCAACGCGTCGGACACGCCCGGCACCGCGCCAACGTCGGCGTACCACACACGGCCATCGCCGCGCCCGATGGCCGCGGTGTTCACCCACGGCATCGCGAGCTCCTCGCGCTGGATGCGGATGAATTCGTCGAGCGAGCGCGCCTGGTCCCAGCGGAAGAAGTTGCGGAAGATGCGCGGGTTATCGGCATTGATATCGCGGATGGCGACCGCCTTGCGGGCGCTCCAACCCAGCGCGGCATTGCGCGCTCCGAGGTCGACCACCGGGCCGAAGCGCGTGCGGTAAAGCGTGCGGTGCACCAGGTCCACCGAGCCGTCGGCACGGCGCACCGCCACGGCGAGCGGCTGGGCTCGCATGGGCTCGGAGCGGCCGTCGACGAGGTAGCGCGTCGGGTCGGCCGGGTCCAGCGTCAGGTCGAACATGCCGAAACGCCGCGCGGCCGACACCGTGTGGCTCCAGGCCACGTCGTTGTTGAAGCCGATCATGATGACCGGGATGCCGAGGAAGGACACGCCGGCGACGTCCAGCTTGCCGGGCAGCCTGAGGTGAGCTTGGTAGAAGCGGTCCGGCCCGCCCCAGTACCAGTGCGGATTGCCGAACAGCACGCTGCCGCCGCGCTCGCCGGTGGCCGCCTGGCCGAAGGCCAGCACGTTGCTGCCGATGCCGTGCGCATCGCCGACGGGAATGTCGAGCCGCGTGGACAGCGAGAACTTGTCGGCTGGCGCAGGCGGCGCCTCCGCGGCGGGTCCGGCCTTCGCGATCTCGGCGACGAACTGCGTGTAGCCGCCCGCCAGCCCGGCAGCGAGCATGCGGCGGTAGATATCTTCAGGCCCGATGGTGCGCACCCAGGGCGCGTCCACGCAGGCATGTGGCGCATCGCCTCGACGTTTTTGGCCGGCCTGCAGCGCGCGCACATGGCGGTTGTAGCCTTCGGCGAAACCGGCAATGAGTTCGTTGAGTTCGGCCGGCTGCTCGCGCTTCAGGGCTTCGACCGCATCGGCGCCTGCGAAGGCCTGGAAGAAGAAGTCCAGGTCGAGGTTGGCCGGCGTGCCGAACGTGGATCGCGTCTGCGGCTTGGCCTCGGCGCCGAAGTAAAGCGAGCGCTGGCCGCTGAAAGTGACGAAGGCATCGGCCAGCGTGCACAGCGCGTCCTCGGCCTGCGCCTGTCCATAGCCGACGCCCAGGCCGCGCCAGGTGGTGGCGCGGATGTGGGGGATGCCGTCAGCGGTGCGGCGGATCTCGATGCCGGCGGCGGGCGATGGCGAATCGCGGCGCGCCCATGCGGGCGCGGTGCCCAGAACGGCACTGCCCAGGGCAATGGCGACCACGCAGTGGCCCCATCGCGGAATGCGAGAGGTGGTTGAGGTGTTCACGGGTGTCGGCGTCTGTCGGGTCTGGGAATCTGGGGACAACAGCGCTGGCGTCAGCGACCTATTGCAGGTCGGGACCGCAGCGCTTCGCCTCTTCGAGCACGGGCTTCACCAGCGCGGCGCCCGCAAGCGCCCACAGAGTGAGCGCCTCGTCGAACGCACGCACATGTCGGGGGTCTTCGCCCAGCCAGTGGACGAGCCGCTCTGCGTGAACGTGCGAGGGCACATCGTGAAACTGGCAAAAAAGCGCCCAGGCCGTATCGACGGCAGTCGCTGCGGAAACAGAAGTTCTGGTGGCCATCGTCGACTGCGTTGGTTCTGTGCCGGGGTTGGCTTCGTCTTTCGTATTGACGCAGCACCCGCGCATATGTTCATTTCGGAGACTTCCGAAGAAGCAGGCGCTCACCTGACGGGCGATTCGAGCGCAGCCGCGCAGGGTCCTCAGCGCTCGCCCTGCGCGAGCACGCTGGCCTCGTCGCGCCATCCGCCACCCAGCGCGCGATACAACGCAACGCGTGCCTGCAGTCGGCCCTGGCGCAGTTGGACGTCCAGATCCTGTGCGCTGTACAGCACACGTTGCGCATCGAGCAGGACAAGCAGCGTCTCGGCACCGGCCCGGTATCGCAGCTCGGAGAGTTCCGCCGCGCGGCGCGCCTGCAGCAGTTCCTCGACCTGTGCCGATGCCTGCGCATCGGAGCCCGCCACCGCGTCGAGCGCTGTCTGCGCATCCGCGAAGGCGCCGATGATGGCCGCGCGGTAGGCGCCGAGCAATTCCTCGCGCCTCGCTACGGCAAGGTCGCGTTCGCCCGCCAGCCGCCCGCCGTCGAAGATGGGCGCCGCCAGGCCGGCAGCGAGGCTGTAGATCGGGTTGTCGAACAACCCGCCGGCAGCCTGCCCTTGCAGGCCGACAGATGCCGTCAGCGTGACGCGCGGCAGCATCGCAGCACGTGCCGCCCGCACGTTCGCATCGGCAGCCGCGAGCCGCGCTTCGGCTTGCGTGAGATCGGGACGGCGCACCAGCAGTTGCGACGGCAGTCCCGCCGAGATGGGAGAAATCCGCAGTGCTTCGAGCCGCGTCCGCTCCGCAGCCGATGTCGCTGTGGGTTCGGGCAGGCCGAGCAAAAGAGCCAGCGCGGTCTCGGCATGGCGCGCCTGCTGCTGCAGGCGCGCGAGTTCGCGCTCCCGCGTTGCCGCCAGGCCGCGCTGCTGGGCAAGGTCCAGCGGCGTGGCTGCACCGGCGCGGCCGCGCGATTCCACCAGTCGCAGGACGCGCTGCGCATTCTCGAGATTGCTGCACGCGATCGCAACGCGCTCGCGCAAGCCCACCATCTGCAGCCAGGACGACGCGACTTCGGCCGTCACGCTGAGCTGCACCGCGTCGCGCTCGAACACGCTGGCACGCAGGCCTTGCTGCGCCTCGCGATGCAGCGCGCCCTGGCGCCCCCACAGGTCGAGTTCGTAGCGCGCCGCGAAGCCGATCGCGTGCGCGTTGCCGTCGACCGCCGCCTGTCCGCCCATGCGGCCCTGGCGGCTTGTGTCGATCTGGCCTGTCAGTTCGGGCAGCCGCTGCGCGCCCGCGATGCGCGCCTGCGCTCTCGCGCCATCGACACGGGCGAGCGCCATCGCCAGGTCCTGGTTGCGCGCCTGCGCCTGTGCGATCAGCGTGTCGAGTTCGGTGCTGCCGAGCTGGCTCCACCAGCGTGCATCGACGGGCGAGGCGTTCGCATCGGGCTGCGCGCGTTGCCAGGATGCGGGCGGCGCCACAGCGTGCGGCGGCGGATCGCCAGGCACGGCACAACCCGCGAGCCACAACGCGCCCACCCACGTCACGGGCGAGAGGCGCCGCAGCCAACGCATTTGAATTTTCTGCATGGTGCTATCTGTTGCAACTATTGCGAGGCCAGCGCCACGACGGGGTCCAGCCGGGCCGCATTTCTCGCGGGCATGAAGCCGAAGATCAGGCCGGTCAACACGGCGCAGCCGAAGGCACCGAGGCTCGCAAGGAGCGAGAAGACCACCGGCACGCCAGCCAGCATCAGCACCGCGACGATCGCGAGCCCCACGACCACGCCCACGGTGCCGCCGACCGAAGTCACGAGCACGGCCTCGGTCATGAACTGCCGCAGGATGTCGGTCTGGCGCGCGCCGGTCGCCATGCGGATGCCGACCTCGCGGGTGCGCTCGCGCACCGTCATCAGCATCACGTTCATCACGCCGATGCCACCCACGACCAGCGAGATCGTGGCGATGAGGCCCAGCATCATCGTCATCGCGTGCGCCGTGGCCGATTGCATGCGAATCGCCTCGACCCGGTTCCAGACGCGCACGTCGCGCACGCGCCGCTGCTCGGCCAGCCGCGTCTCGATCATCTCGGCCGTGGCAAGGGCCTGTTCCATGCTGCGAACCTTCACGGCGATCCAGGTCGGGTTGCGATGGCCGAAGAGCCGCGCCGCGGCGGCGGAAAACGGCACGATCACGCGATCGTCCTGATCTTCGCCATCGGTGCTTCCCTTGGCCGCCAGCACTGCGACGACTTGGAACGGCACCTTGTCGACCAGGATGTCCTGCCCGACGGGGTCGCTGCCGTCGGCGAACAGGGCTTTGCGCACCGTCTCTCCTATGACGGCGACCTTGGCCGCGCTCGCCTCGTCGGCTGCATCGAACATCCGGCCTTCGCTGGTCGTCCACCCCAGCACCTCGGCGAACCCGACCGTGGTGCCCCCGCCCTCCGTCGAATGATCGACGTTGCCGCGGCGCACCACGACGCGGTCCTCGACGTACGGCGCGACGGCCTCCACGTTCGGCAGGCCGCCGATGGTCTCGGCGTCGTTCATCGTCAGCGGCGCAGCGGGCGCGCGCACGCTGCCCGCCCGCGCGGCGACGAACATGGTGCGCACTCCGAAGGTCTCGAACTGTGCGAGCACCTGCCGCTGCGAGCCGCCGCCAACTGCCAGCATCGCGATGACCGAAGCGACGCCGATGACGATGCCCAGCAAGGTCAGGCCGGTGCGAAAGCGGTTGCTCCACATCACGCGCCATGCTGCGCGGGTCGCTTCGTGCAAGTCGGCGGCCAGGGAAGCATGGGCGTTGGGGGTGCGGCCGAGGCCGGGACCGGACAGAGGTGCGATCACGCCTCCCGCCGGCGCAGCCGGAGCAAGGCCATCGCCCGAATCCGCCACGATCTGCCCGTCGCGAATCTCGATCACGCGGCGCGCCTGCGCCGCCACATCGCGGTCGTGCGTGATCAGGATCACCGTGTGCCCCGCATCCGCCAGCTCGTGCAGCAGCTTCATGACTTCCGCACCGCTCTGGCTGTCCAGCGCGCCGGTGGGCTCGTCGGCCAGGATGATGCGGCCGCCGTTCATCAGCGCCCGGGCAATCGCCACGCGCTGCTGCTGTCCCCCCGACAACTGGTTCGGCCGATGGTCCAGCCGCGCGCCCATGGCCAGGCGCTCGAGCAGCGCAGTGGCGCGCACACGGCGCTCGGCTTCGGGCATCCCGGCGTAGAGCGCGGGAATCTCGACGTTCTCGCGCGCCGACTCGGTCGCCACGAGGTGATAGCCCTGGAAGACGAAGCCAAAGGCCTCGCGGCGCAGCCAGGCCAGTGCATCGGCATCGAAGGCCGAAACGTCCTGCCCCTCGAACAGGTAGCGTCCACTGCTCGGTCGGTCGAGACAACCGAGGATGTTCATGAGCGTGGACTTGCCCGATCCGGAAGCGCCGACGATGGCGACGAACTCGCCCGCGTACAGCCGCAGCGAGATGCCGCGCAGCACCAGCGCGGGGGCGAGGCCGTCGGCATCGGTCTCGTGCGACGGACCGTAGGACTTGCGGATGTCCTGCAGTTCGATCAGCGGCACGGCCGATACAAGGGGTGCAACTGCCGTCGGCGTCATGGCTTCACGACGTCACCGGTGACGATGCGATCGCCGACCTGCGCACCGTGGACGACTTCGGCCAGCACCCGGTTGCGCACACCGATGCGCAACGGCCGGACCTCGTGCGTGCCGTCGTCGCGCAGCACCCGCGCGGTGAAGCGGTCGCTGCCGCCACCGACTACCGGCACGAGCGCGGCCGTGGGAACAGTGGCCACGTCTTTGGCGGAGGCTTCGACGAAGGCGACCTGGGCCGTCATCTGTGGCATCAGTGCGCCATCGGCGTTGTCGACATCGAACAGCGCGGTGTAGACCACGACCTTGCTGCCCGCCGCCGATGGCGTGGCGCCGCTTTCGCTGCCGCCGGCCTTGGGCGCCGGGGTCGGCGGCGCGGGCAGCAACTGGCGCACCGTGCCCTGCCAGCGACGCTGGTCGGCGCCCAGCGTGGTGAAGTACACCGGCATGCCCGGCTTGACGCGCCGCACGTCGGCCTCCGACACCTCGGACCACACCGTCATGGACGACAGGTCCGCGATGCGCAGCACGTTGGGCGTCTGGTAGGTGGCATTGAGGGTCTGGCCTTCCCGCGCTTCCACGGAAACGACCGTACCGGCCATCGGCGCATAGATGCGCGTGTAGCCCAGGCGCGCCTCGTCGGCCTTGAGCGTGGCCTGGGTCTGTGCGATCTGGGCATCGAGGTTGTCGATGCGCGCGGCGGCGGAAGCCAGGGTGGCTTCGGCACCTTGCACGTCTTCCTCGCGCGTGGCGCCGTCGGAGGCCATCTGGCGCTGACGCGCATGCTGCTGCCCGGCCAGGCGATGCTGGGCGCGCTGGTCTGCGAGCTGTGCGCGCAAACCGGCCAGCGAAGCCCGGCCCGCATCGACGGTGGCGCGCTGCACGCTGGGGTCGATCTCGACCAGCAACTGCCCCTTGGTCACGACGTCGCCGGGCTGCACTTGCAGGCGCAGGATCTGCCCCGACACCTGGGCACCGACATCGACATAGCGCCGCGGCTGGAGCACGCCGAGCGCGGTGACGCTGGATTCGATGGTCGCGCGCACCACCGGCACGGACTCGACCGCGGCGGCGGGACGGCGCGCCCAGAGGAGGCTGCCGCCAACCACGGCCAGAAGAAGAACAAGAACGAGAGGAACGATTCTGCGCATGTCGGGAGACGGGGCGTTCGAACGGCCCCGTCGCCAAAGCGGGGACGCTTCGCGACAGGGAGAAAAATCCGCGACCGGGGCGTGGGTTCTAGATCTGGACGGCCTGCGACGCGTCGCGCACTGCGCTGCGCGCGCGCGACTGGGCCGCGAGCAGCGCGTTGCCGATCTCGCCGGTGCGAACGGAGGTCACGGACAGCAGCGTGTCGCTCAGGCCATGGCTGTCTTCGCACGCGCCCTGCAGGTAGATGCCCGGATGGAAATCGGGCGTAGCCTTCAGGCGGTAATAGCGATCGACGTCGTAGTCGCCGAGGTACGGCGCGAGGGGCATCAGCAGGTCCTTGTGCTGATCGCGCGCATAGCCGGTCGCCAGCACCACGGCGTCGTAGCGGACCGTGCTCTCGCGCCCGGCGTCCTGGTCCCACAGCGTGAGGTGGATGCCGTCGGCGGCGGCGCGCACTGCCCGCACGTCGTGCTGCCGCAGCATGCGCAAGCGGTTTCCGCGCATCACCTTCTGGTCGTAGAAGACCTTGAAGATCTGCTGAATCAGGTCGAGGTCGGCCACCGCGTAGTTGGTCTGCGCGAACTCGTCGAGCAGTGCGGCGCGCTCGTCGATGTCGCGGCTGTACATGTAGTCTGTGAAATCGGCGTTGAAGACTTCGTTCACGAAAGGGCTGTCGTCCGACGGGCGGATGGAACGCGCACGCATGATGAAGTCGACCTGCGGTGCGCCCGGGCGCCCCTGCAAGTCCATGAAGATCTCGGCCGCGCTCTGGCCCGCGCCGATGATGGCGACCTTGCGTGCCTGCGGATGGCGCGCCATGTCCTTCAGGTAGCTGCTGGAATGGAAGACGCGCGCATCGCCGCGCAGTTCGCGGAAGCTCTCGGGAATGTTGGGCGTGCCGCCGATGCTGACGACGAGGTTGCGCGCCAGCCGTTCCTGCACCTTGCCGCCCTCGCCGCGCGAGCGCACGCGCAGCAGCGGCACCTCGCCGCCCTGCTTCTCGGGCACCACCTCAAACACCTCCTCGCCGTAGCGGCAGGCATCCTCGAACTGGCTCGCGGCCCAACCCAGGTAGTCGTTGAACTCGTGGCGGCTCGGGAAAAAACTCTTGAGGTTGATGAAGTCCGTGAGCCGTCCTTGCTCGTGCAGGTAGTTCACGAAGGTGAAGCGGCTGGTGGGATTGCGCAGCGTCGCGAGGTCTTTCAGGAACGATATCTGCATGTGCGCCTGGTCCAGCAGCATGTGCGGATGCCAGGCGAAGCTGGGTTGCCGCTCGATGAACAGGGAGTCCAACGGCTTGCCGCCATGGCGCTTCTCGTCAAGCGCGATGGCCAGCGCGACGTTCGACGGGCCGAACCCGATCCCGATCAGGTCATGGATGTGCTGCATGGATGGTCAACTCCTGTGTGTGTTGGATGCGATCGAAAAGGCGCGGGCCTTCACGCGGCGAGGCTTGTCGGGGCGCGGGCCCGGTCTTCTGCAATGCGTCCGGCCTTCATGGTGATCACGCGATCGGCCAGGTGGAAGTAGCGGTCGTCGTGCGAGATGACCACCAGCAGGTGGCCCTTGGCACGCAGCTCGGGCAACAGCTCGGTATAGAAGAGATGGCGGAAGGTCGGGTCCTGGTCGGCCGCCCATTCGTCGAACACCAGCACCGGCCGGCCTTCGAGGTAGGCATGCACCAGTGCCAGCCGCTTGCGCTGGCCGGTCGACAGATCCACGGTGCTGAAGGAGCCGTCCTTGATGCTCACCTTGTGGGCGATTTCCAGGCGCTGCAGGTAGGGCAGCGCGGCCTGCGGCAATGCATGCATGCCCTCTTCGCCCTTCTCGTTCGCGACCAGGTCCTCAAACAGATAGAAATCGGCGAACACAGTCGTGAACAGTTGCCGGTAGTCGTCGCGGGCCTCGGGCGTGACCACAACACCGTCGATCAGCACATCGCCCTGCTGCGGCGCGTAGAGGCCCAGCAGCAGCTTGATCAACGTGGTCTTGCCGGAGCCGTTGTCGCCCACCACGAACACCATTTCGCCGCGGCGAAGCTCCAGGTCGATCGGCCCGAGCACGAAGGGCTCGCCGCCATCGGGTGCATCGAAGGCATAGCGCACGCCGCGCATGCCGATGTCGCGGGTGACCGTGGCGCCGCTGCCCGGTCGCTCCAGGTGCAGATGGGGCTCGGGCGTGGCGAAGCGCGCCGACAGGTCGGCGATGCGCTGGAACGCGACCTTGGCGCGTCCCACGTTGGGCAGCGTGCCGGCGATCTGGTCGATCGGCCCCTTCAGGAACAGCATCACCAGCACGAAACCGCTGAGCACCACGGGCTCGGTGCTGCGAAACGCGGCCCAGCCCAGGATCAGCGCGATCAGCAGGAAGAACAGGGCAGAGCCGAAGGCGGTGGCGATCACATAGGTGTTGATGGCACGACCGTTGACGCTGCGGATCTTGTCGACGATGTGCTCGATCTGCTCGCCGAACATGCGCGTGCGGCGCTCGCGGTGCATGCGCAGTTCCTTCGCACCCTCGCTGATCGAGCGGTAGGCCTTGTGCAGCTGGTCTTCGTGTTCGCGCGCCTTCCAGAAGCCGACCTCGGCGCGGGTCTGCGCCAGGATCTGGATGGTGGCGCCGAGCACCAGCGCCAGCATCAGAAGGCCGAACAGCGGCAGCGACAGCCAGGCGAGATAGACCAGGCACCCCAGCGCAACGGCCACCGCGATCAGCGTGGAAGAAAGCACGAAGGCCGCATCGCTGATCATGTCCACGTCCTGCGACAGCACGGGCATCAGGCGGTGAGTGCGGTAGCGCTCCAGCGCGTCGATGGGCGCCGAAAGAATCTTCTGCGCCAGGCTCTTGCGCACCTGGGCCACCAGGCGCTGGCCGACGAAATTGGTCGAGACGTCCGAGGCCATGCGACCGAACAGCGCCAGCAGGCACAGGCTGATGAAGGTCAGCAACAGCCCCCCGGCCATGCCGCCTTCCTGATTCAGCACTTCGTTGATGGTGCGCAGCAGGGCGACCGTGGCAATGCCCGAGCAGATGCCGGTGACCGCGGACAGCACGATCCATGGCACGAAGGGTTTCAGCAGGTGCGAGGCTTCTGCGGCGGTGCCGCTTTTGGATGTCATGCAAGGACTCTTTCCGCCCTGAAGGCGACTACGACTGCGCTCCGGCCGCGCGAAATGCTCGCCGCCGAGCCGGAACTGCCTGGAGGAACCCTGTCCGGCGCGGACACGGATTCCGGACGGCACGACGCCGTCCATTGGGTAGACGGTTGGGCCTCGCCGATGTTCATCGGCGACCGCGGCCAGGGCCGACGCACGGAAGCAGGATGAACATGCGACGCGCCAGAACGTCTTGTCTAGATGCATCGCGCGCATTGCTTCAACACATTTCCGCAGGCCGGCTCTTGATCCCGCTGCTGAAGCCCATCTTCCAGGGTGCGCTGGCACCGTTCGGCGAAAAATTGCAGTGCGCGGCAACCGCTCCCTCAGACGCCGTGCGCATCGAGGACCTGCTGCAGCACGACACGCTCCTTGCACTGATGCATCGGCAGGCCGGGTTCAGGCGCAGCACGGGCAGCGACCTGCGGGCCGTGGCATCCGCATGGACCCTGGAATACCTCGGGGCCTTGCTGCCGCCGGTCGTGGCGGCCGCCAGCGTGCTGCAGCATGTCTTTCCGATGTCGGCTTCGCAGGTCTGGGTCCGACTGGATGGCGATGGCGACCCCGTGACCTTTCACATCCGGGACATGGGCGAGTCCCGCGCCGGCACCGGTACCGCGCAACGGTACGGGCCCTTGCTGTGGCTGCATCTGCAGCCGCTCTTCACGGCGCTCGGCGAACTGACGCGCGTGGCCCCGAAGATCCTGTGGGGCAATGCGGCGCGCAACTTCGAGTCCGTCCTGGACCAGGCACTGGCGCTCACCGGCGCGGCGGCGCCCATTCTTCGGGACAGGGAGCACCTGCTGCAAAGTCCCGACTGGCCGCAGGATCGCGAGGGCCGACCATGCACCAATCCTCTGCATGGCCGACAGCGCGTGGTCCATCGGCTGCAGGAAGGTCGGCACGCCCCCCTGAAGCTGCATCGGCAATGCTGCCTCAACCACCTGCTGCCCGGCGAGCGGCACTGCGGCGCCTGTCCGCTGGCTCCCCAGTATCGTCAGGGCGAAGACCAAGGCGAGATCGACGCCCCGGTGGTCTGAACACGGTCGCGATGAACAGATCGCGGGCTGTTGCGTCTTTCCTGAAGGAGCCGGCACAGGCCCCGTGCTTCCTCACGCCCGTTCGCCGAACCGGCATTCATCCACTCACATCGCAACTCCCATGTCCAAGGCAAAGCTCGTATACATCCTGTCCTTGAGAAACGCCGCCGCCGACAAGGCCGGCCAGTACATCGACTTCAAGGGCGAGCAGCGCTACATGAAGTCGCCGCTCGAATACCTGGCCGAGGCGCTCGACACCACACCGCTGGGCGATGCTTATTCGCTCGAGGGCATCGTGTACGACGACGACGAGCAGTCGCCGCGCGACCAGGCAGTGCTGGCGGACTACGGCTTCGCATGGCACCCCGACCGGAAATGGATCTTTCCGAAAGACCTGCAGGCCCAGGGCAAGCTGCTGCGCAACATGCTGCATGCCGTTCCCTCGGCCTACCGGCGTCTGCCGCTGGATTCGGACGATCGGGTCCCGGCGAAGAGCGCCTACGAGCGCACCCTGCTCGACAAGCTGCTGACCCTGCAGGCCGACGTGGTCGTGCTCGACGGCCTCCTGATCATCCTGGACGAGCTGGTGCGGCCCGGCGCGCACTTCCATCGGAAGATGGTCAACATCCACCCCGGCATCACGCGCATCGAGTCGCCGTACGAGCGCCGCGGCGCCTGCGCGACGCTGGATGCGCTGCACGGCGTGCAGGGCCGGAAGGTGGTGAACTGGACCACGATGGAAAAGGTGCCGGCACCCACCATCACGAAGACCGGCGCCTCGCTGCACTACGTGGACAACGGCATCGATTCAGGTGAAGTCATCTTCGACGTGCTCGGCACTGACATCGAGCCCGGCGACTCGATCCTCGAGCTGCGTTGGAACAACTTCAATCTCAGCCTCTTCCCCGCACTCCACCAGGGCTTGGACTTGTTGTCACCTCACGTCCGACGCGCGGCGCAATAAGCGCGCATGCATAGCCAAGACCATCCACATCCGCAAACGGAAAGAGCAGCGCACTCAACGATACGGTGCTTGGTCGAGGGGCAACGCCCAAAAACGTTGTGCCATCACAACCATGCTGTGCGATTTTGATAAACGAATAAGAACCATTCTCATTAGAATCCGCCCGGTTCAATACTTACTAAGTCCTCCTTATGCGCACTCTTGCCCTGCCCCGCCAACGCTTGTTGAGTGCTTCGCTCGCGGCGGCTTTCGGAACTGCCTCGGCCTTTTGGGGGCCCTACGCTGCGGCCCAGACCTCAGCCACGCCACCCGCGTCCAGCGCGATGCTGCCCGCCGTGACCGTGAGCGCCGACTCGGAGGACTCCGGCACGGGTCATGTGAACGGCTACGTGGCCAAGCGCAGCACCACGGGCTCCAAGACCGACACGCCGATCATCGAGACGCCGCAATCGATCTCCGTCATCACGGCCGACCAGATCAGCACCATGGGCGCATCGCGCCTGACCGATGCCCTGGCCTACACCGCGGGCGTGAAGAACTTCGACGGCTACGACAGCCGCTACGACTGGCTCACGCTGCGCGGCTTCGACGCCTACTCGCCCGGGTTCTACCTGGACGGCATGCAGATGCGCAACAACGCCGGCTACTCGGTGTGGCGCCTCGAAGGCTACGGCGCCGAGCGCATCGAAGTCCTGCGCGGCCCCTCGTCGGTGCTGTATGGACAGGGCGGTCCCGGCGGCATGATCAACGTCGTCAGCAAGCGCCCGACCGCAGAGCCCCTGCGCGAGATCCAGGTTCAGGTGGGCAACCATTCGCAGCGCCAGGTCGCATTCGATTTCTCTGGACCTATCGATGCCGAGGGCAAGCTGTTGTATCGCCTCACCGGCCTGGGCCTGGACAGCAACACCCAGGTCAACTACGTCGGCGACAAGCGGCAGTTCCTCGCACCCTCGCTGACCTGGCGCCCTTCGGGCGATACCTCGCTCACGGTGCTCGCCCACTACGCGAAAGTCAACGCCGGCAACTCGTACGGCTTCCTCCCCCCGCAGGCCTCGCTGCTCTCGTCGCCCAACGGCCGCATTCCGACGTCGACCTTCGTCGGCGAGCCCGGCTTCGACCGCTTCAAGCAGAACCAGTGGGACATCGGCTACCTCTTCGAGCACCGCTTCAACGACACCTGGACCGTGCGGCAGAACGCCCGCTACGGCCAGATCAAGACCGACTATCGCCAGATCTACGCCAACGGCTTCGTCACCAACAATCCCGACGATCCCGCAGACCCCTCCAACTTCCGGACCATCAACCGGTCCGTCTTCGCCAGCAGCCCGGAGCAGGGCAAGGTCTTCAACCTCGACAACCAGGTGCAGGCCAAGGTTCGCGCGGGCGATTGGCAGCACACGGTACTGCTCGGCGTGGACTACCAGCGCAGCGTCTTCGACCAGGTGATGTACTACGGCGAAGCGCCGACGCTCGACGTCTTCGCGCCCGTGTACGGCCAGTCCTTCACCATGCCCGACCCGAATGTCAGCGCACGGGTGAAGCTGGTCCAGACCGGCATCTACCTGCAGGACCAGATCAAGTGGAACGACCGCTGGGTCGCCACCTTCGGCGGACGCTACGACCGGGCCACCGTCGCCACCGACAACCACCTGGACGAAAGCACGTCGCGCCAGTCCGACCACAAGTTCAGCGGGCGCGCGGGACTGGTCTACCTGGCGCCCAACGGCCTGGCGCCCTACGTCAGCTACTCGGAGTCGTTCTCGCCTTCGACCACGCTCAATCCGGAAACCAAGCAACCGTTCAAGCCCGAAACCGGCAAGCAGTACGAAGCGGGCCTGCGCTACCAGCCGCCGGGCACCAAGGACAGCTACAGCGCGGCCATCTTCGACCTGCGCCGCAAGAACATCGTGACCTTCGATACGGACGCCACGGCCCGGCAGACCGGCGAGGTCCGGGTGCGCGGACTGGAACTCGAGGCGACGTTCCAGCCGATCTCCAGGCTCAACGTGATCCTTGCCTATTCCTGGACGCCGTCCGCCAAGATCACGGCCGACAGCAACCCGAAAAAGCTCGGCAAGCAGCTCATCGCCACGCCGAGGAACCAGCTTTCGGCATGGACCGACTACCGCTTCAGCAATGGCGTGAAGGTCGGCTTGGGTGCCCGCTTCGTCGGGGCTACGCATGGAGGCAACAGCTCTTCGCCGGCCAAGATTCCGTCGGTCACCTTGTTCGACGCCATGCTGGGCTATGACTTCGAGCGCTGGAGCCTCGCGCTCAACGCGCGCAACCTCACGGACAGGATTTACGTCGGCCGCAGCTGCGACACCTACAGCTGCGGTTATGGCGAGCGCCGCAAGCTGATCGCCACCGCGACCTACCGCTGGTAAATGCCGGCCGCAGGCCGTCGCAGGCGACATCGCCTGCGACGGCCTGCGATCAAAATTGCGGATGCAATGGCGATCGCAGGCGAAAGCGCAACAGGCATGCGCTTCGCCACTCTCTCCTCTCTAGACCCGACCGCGATCCCGTGACGGATCGAGCAGCACCGACAGATCGGCCAACAGCACCTCGCTGGCGACGATCTCGAGGTGGTTGGCATCGACGCGCTTGTGCGAGACCCGGTCCGGGCCGAGCTGCAGCGCCAGCCCCTGAACCAGGGATTCCGGACGGTCCTTCACCCACCAGCAATTCGCCTGTGCATTCAGCGGCGCGACCTGCCCGTTGGAGCGCAGCGTCGTTTCGCTGAGGCTTCGGCTGACCACGAACAGCCGCACGAGTTCCGCAGCGCTGACGTTGCTGTATCTGCTGTCGTCGGGCAGGAGACCTTCCTTCATCCGTAGATCGACCCAGGCCTGCAAGGCAGCCTCGGTTTGCAGCGGATCATCGACGTATTCCGGTATGCGGATCGAGGGGTCGAGGTGGACGTTGATCGACGCCAGGAACTCGACGAAATCGGTGCGCCAGTCGTCCAGCGTGTACGGGGCGTCGTCCAGGGCCACATAGGAGTCGACCAGACCCAGGAAATGAACCGCCTGCCCCTGCGCTTCCAGCTTCGCCGTCATTCGCGCGGCCAGTGTGCCGCCGAGAGACCAGCCCAGCAGGTGGTAGGGACCGGAAGGCTGGACGGCACGGATCATCGCCACATAGTCGCCCGCCATCTGGTCCAGAGACTCGTCCCTGTGCGCAGGATTGGCAAGGGTCCTGCAGGCCAGGCCATAGACCGCCCGTGAACCGTTGAATTTCTGCGCGATCGACAGATAACCGAGCACGGTGCCCAGGCCGGAATGGATGCAGAACAACGGAGGAACCGTGTCGACGGCCTTGTTCAGAAGGGTCAGCGCCGACGACTTCAGGTGGTCCTGACGCGAGGCATCGACGATGCCGCCGATGGTCGGATGCGTCATCAACACCTGCAGGTTGAGCTCGAGTCCCGGCAGGTCGCGCACACCGGGATGGGTGATCACGCGCAGTGCGAGCAGCGAGTGCCCGCCGAGCTCGAAGAAGTTGTCGCCTCGCCCCACACGCGCCACGCCCAGCACCTCGGCCCAGATGGCCGCCAGCGCTTCTTCCACCGCCCCTTCGGGCGCCTCGTAGACCTGCTCGCTCGCAACCTGCGCATCCGGCAGCGCCTTGCGGTCGACCTTGCCGTTGGCATTCAGCGGCAACCCTTGGAGCACCACCAGTGCCGAGGGCACCATGTAGTCCGGCAAGGTCTGCGCCAGCCGCTCGCGCAGCCCCACGGTCTCGATGGCCAGGCCCGCATGCGCGGACACATACCCCACCAGCCGCGCACCACCGCCGCCTTCGCGTGCCACCACCACGGCTTCGCGCACCTCGGGCTGCGCCAGCAGCTGCGCCTCGATCTCCCCCAGTTCGATGCGGAAGCCCCGCACCTTCACCTGGTGGTCGATGCGACCCAGGTATTCCAGTTGGCCCTCCACGTTCCAGCGCACCAGGTCGCCCGTGCGATAGAGCCGCTGGCCCTGCGCTGTCGCAATGAAGCGCTCGGCAGTCAGCCCCGCCCGGTTCAGATAGCCCCGCGCAAGGTTGACGCCGCCCAGGTACAACTCTCCCGCCACGCCCGCGGGCACTTCGTTGAGCTGCGCATCCAGCACGCAGGCCTGCGTGTCACTGATGGGCCGACCAATCGGCACCTGGCTCTGCCCATCGTCGCGACAGTGCCAGTGCGTCACGTCGATGGCCGCCTCGGTGGGTCCATACAGGTTGTAGAGCGACGCCTGCGGCAGTCGCCTGAACACCTCGTTCTGTCCTTCGGCCGACAAGGCCTCGCCACTGCACACGATGCGTCGCAGGCAGGTGCACGCCTCAACGCCCTCCTGCGCCAGGAAGGCCTGCAGCATCGAAGGCACGAAGTGCAAGGTCGTGACCCGGTGCTGCGCGATCAGGGTGCGCAGGCGTGCGGGGTCGCGGTGATCGCCCGGAAGCGCAACGGCCAGCCGGGCGCCGAACATCAAGGGCCAGAGGAATTCCCACACCGACACGTCGAAACTGAAGGGGGTCTTCTGCAGCACGGTGTCGTCGTCGCCGAGCGCATAGGCCTGCTGCATCCACGCGAGGCGGTTGTACAGCGCGCGGTGGCGGTTGGCTGCGCCCTTGGGTTTTCCAGTGGAGCCGGAGGTGTAGATGACGTAGGCCAGGTTCTCGCCGCTCAATGCAACCTGCGGGTCGGCGTCGGATGCGTGGCCGGTGTCCAGCGCATCGAGCGCCAGCACCTGCAGCGCTTCGGTGCCGGGCACGCTCAGGTGACTTTGCGTCAGCAACAAGGAGACGCCGCTGTCGGCCACCATGTAGGCCAGCCGCTCCACCGGGTACTCCGGGTCCAGCGGCACGTACGCACCGCCGGCCTTCAGGATCGCCAGGATCCCCACCACCATCTCCAGGGAGCGCTCCACCGCGATCCCCACCTTGGCCTCGGGCTTCACGCCCAGCGCGATCAGGTGATGCGCCAGCCGATTGGCTCTCGCATTGAGCTCGCCGTAGCCCAGCGTCTGCTCTCCGAAGCTCAGCGCCGGTGCATCCGGCGTGCGCCTGGCCTGCTGCTCGATCAGCCGGTGCACCGGCTGCACATCCTCGTAGCGGCGCGGGTTCACCCCCCAGGCCGCAAGCTCATCCGTCTCCCCAGCGGGCATCAGCGCCAGCTCGCACACCGGGCGCTGCGGCTGATCCTGCAGCGCCTGCACGATCCCGCTCAACGCCGCATGCATGAAGCCGCACACGCGCTGCGCATCCACCGCCTCATGGATCTGCGCCACCAGCGCGAAGCCCTCTCCCTCGTCATCCACCGACAACGTCACCGGGTAGTTCGTGCGCTCCTCGCCGCCCAGCACCTCCATGCCCTCCCAGGCCGAGGTCTTGCGTTCTTGTTCTTCGCCATCGCCATCGCCATCGCCATCGCCGGCATCGGCCTTGGGCGTGTAGCGGTAGTTCAGCATCGCCGAGAACAGCGGCGTGCCCCCGGGCAACCCGCTGCAGCGCTGCGCCAGCGCCAGGCTTGCATGCTCGTGATGCAGCAGCTGCGTCAGCGCCGCATGCGTCTCGCGCAGGCTCGCCTGCACACCGCGCGCTCCCAGGCGCACGCGCAACGGCAAGGTGTTGATGAACAACCCCAGCGCCCGCTCGGCCCCCTCCCCGCCCTGCATGCGCCCGAACAGCACCGTGCCGAACACCACGTCGTCCTTGCCCGTGGCCTTGCCCAGCACCAGCGCCCACGCCAGGTGGAACAAGGTCGCAGCGCTCACGCCGTGACGCTGCGCCTGGCCACGGATCTGCACGGCCAGCTCCGCCTCCAGCGGCAGGCGCACCTCCTCGATGCGCGTGCCGTCGCCCTGCACGTCCAGCAGGTTGAACGGCGCTGTCGGTTCGTCCACGTCGCCCAGCATCTCGCTGAAGAACGCCTCGTGCTCGGCCTGGCTCACGCCCAGACGCGCCTGCGCCACGTAGCGGCGGAACGGCACCGGCTCGGGCAGCTCGTGCTGGCGGCCCTGCTGGATCAGCGCGATCTCCTCGACCAGCAGCTCCAGCGTGGTGTGGTCCAGCACCATGTGGTGGTTGGGCAACTGCAGCAGCCAGCGCTGGCCCACGGGGTCGTGCGCCGCGATGGCGCGCACCATGGGCGCCTGGCGCACGTCGATGCGGTAGTGCGCCGGGTTCACGTGCGCGTTCAGCCGCTCTTCGACGCTGCCGGCCTCGTTGCTCCCCGCTTCGCTGTCGCTGCCGGCCTGCAACCACTGCAGCGGCAGCTTCGCCTGCCGGTGCACCACCTGCACGGCCGCCGCAAGGCCTTCCCACAGCACGGCGGTGCGCAGGATGTCATGGCGCGCGATCACCTGGTCGAAGCTGTCGATGAACTGCTCCAGCCGCTCGCGGCTGTCGAAGCTCAGCAACTGCGGCGTGACGTAGGCGTCGCCCGCGCTTTGCAGCAGGTGATGGAACAGCATGCCCTCCTGCAGCGGGGCCAGCGGGTAGATGTCCTGGATGTTCGCTGCGCCGCCGGGCACATCCGCTTCGATGCGCGCGATCTGCGCCGCATCGAGCTCGACCAGGGTCAGCATGGCCGGCTGGATCGCCTCGCAGCCCTCGGGGATCAGATTGGGCGGCACGACCACCTCCCGGTGGCCCTGCGCCTGCGCCTGCAGCAGCGCCTGGGCGAAGGCGCCCAGCTGCGGGTGCTGGAACAAGGTGCGCACCTGCACCGGCCAGCCCTGGCCGCGCACGCGCTCCAGCAGGCGCAGTGCGAGCAGCGAGTGCCCGCCGAGCTCGAAGAAGTTGTCGCCTCGCCCCACACGCGCCACGCCCAGCACCTCGGCCCAGATGGCCGCCAGCGCTTCTTCCACCGCCCCTTCGGGCGCCTCGTAGACCTGCTCGCTCGCAACCTGCGCATCCGGCAGCGCCTTGCGGTCGACCTTGCCGTTGGCATTCAGCGGCAACCCTTGGAGCACCACCAGTGCCGAGGGCACCATGTAGTCCGGCAAGGTCTGCGCCAGCCGCTCGCGCAGCGCGCCCGTCTCGATGGACTGGCCTCCATGCACCGACACGTAGCCCACCAGGCGCGTGCCGCCGGGGCCCTCCCGGGCCAGCACGATCGCCTCCCTGAGTTCGGGCTGCGCCAGCAACTGCGCCTCGATCTCCCCCAGCTCGATGCGGAAGCCCCGCACCTTCACCTGGTGGTCGATGCGGCCCAGGTACTCCAGCTGGCCTTCGCCGCTCCAGCGCACCAGGTCGCCCGTGCGGTACAGCCGCTGCCCATGGTCCGTCGCCACGAAGCGCTCGGCCGTCAGCCCCGCGCGGTTCAGATAGCCGCGCGCCAGGCCTTCGCCCGACACATGCAGCTCCCCGGCCACACCGATCGGCACCCGGTTCAACTGCGCATCGAGCACGCACAGGCCCAGGTCCGGAATGGCCAAGCCCACCGGGCTGCGCTGCTGGCCAAGGTCGGCCACAGTGATCCGGCGATAGGTCACATGCACCGTCGTCTCGGTGATGCCGTACATGTTGATCAGCTGCGGCTTGTCGTCGCCAAAGCGTTCCATCCAGGTGCGAAGGCTGTTGGGCTCCAGGGCTTCTCCGCCGAAGATCACATGACGCAGCGCCAGGTCCTCGGTATCCGCCAAACCCGGCGTGTGGATCAGCTGGCCGAAGGCCGAGGGCGTCTGGTTGAGTACGGTCACTTGCTGCGCGCGCAGCAGCCCCAGGAAGTCCTCGGGCGAGCGGCTCACCCAGAACGGCACCACCACCAGCTTGCCGCCTGTGCACAGCGCGCCGAACATCTCCCACACGGAGAAGTCGAAGGCGTAGGAGTGGAACATCGTCCACACGTCCTCGGGTCCGAAGTGGAACCACGGCTCTGTCGCATCGAGCAGCCGCGTCACGTTGCGATGGCACAGCTGCGCGCCCTTGGGGCGGCCGGTGGAGCCGGAGGTGTAGATGACGTAGGCCAGGTTCTCGCCGCTCAACGCAACCTGCGGGTCGGCGTCGGACTCATGGCCGGTGTCCAGCGCATCGAGCGCCAGTACCTGCAGCGCTTGGGTGCCGGGCACGCTCAGGTGGCTTTGCGTCAGCACCAGGGCAACGCCACTGTCGGCCACCATGTAGGCCAGGCGCTCGGCCGGGTACGCCGGGTCCAGCGGCACGTACGCACCGCCGGCCTTCAGGATCGCAAGGATCCCCACCACCATCGCAATCGAACGCTCCACCGCGATCCCCACCTTGGCCTCGGGCTTCACGCCCAGCGCGATCAGGTGGTGCGCCAGCCGGTTGGCCCTCGCATTGAGCTCGCCGTAGCTCAGCGCCCGGTCCTCGTACACCAGCGCCGTCGCCTGCGGCTGCGCCTTGGCCTGATGCTCGATCAGGCCGTGCACTGTCTGCGCGCTCTCGAAATCCTGCTTGCGCTCGCCCCAAGACGCAAGCTGCGCCTTCTCCTGCGCCGCCATCAGGTCGAGTTCGCAAACCAGCCGCGCCGGCTGCTTCGCCAGTGCATCGACGATGCCGTCGATCGCGGCGCGCATGAAGCCGCAGACGCGCTGTGCATTCACCGCCTCGTGGATCTGCGCCACCAGTTCGAATCCTTCGCCCAGGTCGTCCACCGACATGCCGAAGGGGTAGTTGGTCCGCTCCTCGCCGCCCAGCGACTCCATGCCCTCCCAGGCTGAAGCCCGGCCATCGTCCTGGACCGGCGCCATTTCCGGGCTGTAGCGATAGTTCAACAGCGCCGAGAACAGCGGCGTGCCACCCGGCAGCGCGCTGCAACGCTGCGCCAGCGACAGGTTGGCGTGCTCATGGTGCAGCAAGCCGGTCAGCGCCGCATGTGCATGCCGCACGCAGGCCTCCACGCTTTGCGCGCCCAGTCGCACGCGCAACGGCAAGGTGTTGATGAACAACCCCAGCGCCCGCTCGGCCCCCTCCCCGCCCTGCATGCGACCGAACAGCACCGTGCCGAACACCACGTCGTCTTTGCCCGTGGCCTTGCCCAGCACCAGCGCCCACGCCAGGTGGAACAGCGTCGCCGCGCTCACACCGTAGCGCTGCGCCTGGCTGCGCACCTGCCCCGCGAGCTGCGGCGCCAGCCGCAGGCGCGCTTCCTTCACCTGCGTGCCGTTGCCCTGCACATCCAGCAGGTCGAACGGCGCTGTCGGTTCGTCCACGTCGCCCAGCATCTCGCTGAAGAACGCCTCGTGCTCTGCCTGGCTCACGCCCAGGCGCGCCTGCGCCACGTAGCGGCGGAACGGCACCGGCTCGGGCAACTCGTGCTGGCGGCCCTGCTGGATCAGGGTGATCTCTTCGACCAGCAGCGCGAGCGTGGTGTGGTCCAGCACCATGTGGTGGCTGGGCAGTTGCAGCAGCCAGCGCCCGTGCACGGCGTCATGCGCGGCAGCGGCCCGGATCAGCGGCGCCCGCTGCAGGTCGATGCGGTAGTGCGCAGGATCCACATGCGCTTGCAGACGCTCTGCGGCACCTGGCGCTTCGGCACCGCCCACCGCGTCCGCCACCCATTGCAGTTGCAGCTTCGCCTTGCGCTGCACCACTTGCACCGGGTCCGGCAGGTGCTCCCACAACACGGCCGTGCGCAGGATGTCGTGGCGCTCTATCACCTGGTTGAAGCTGTCGATGAACCGCTCCAGCCGCTCGCGGCTGTCGAAACCCATGGCATGCGAGGTGATGTAGGCATCGCCCTCGGCCTGCATCAGGTGATGGAACAGCATGCCCTCCTGCAGCGGGGCCAGCGGATAGATATCCTGGATGTTGGATGCACCGCCCTCCACCGCGGTCTCGATGCGCGCAAGCTGTGCGGCATCGAGATCGATCAGCGTGAGCATGGCGGGCTCGATCGACGCGCACCCGGCGGGAATCAGGTTTGGCGGCACGACCACTTCGCGTCGCCCCTGCTCCTGCACGAGCGCAGCCGCGAAAGCAGCCAGCTGCGGCTGCTGGAACAGCGTGCGCACCTGCGCCTTCCATCCCTGCGAACGCACCTGCTCCAGCAGGCGCAACGCGAGCAGCGAGTGCCCGCCGAGTTCGAAGAAGTTGTCGTTGCGACCCACGCGCGCCACGCCCAGCACCTCGGCCCAGATGGCCGCCAGCGCCTGCTCCACCACGCCCTCGGGCGCCTCGTACGCCCGCTCGCTCGTGAACTCCGCACGCGGCAGCGCCTTGCGGTCCACCTTGCCGTTGGCATTCAGCGGCAGGCGCTCAAGCACCATCACCACGCCCGGCACCATGTAGTCGGGCAGCGCCCGACCCAGCCGGCCGCGCAGCACGGTCACGTCGATCGCTTGGCCCGCGTGCGCCGATACATAGCCAACAAGCCGCGCGCCCGATGGACCTTCGTCGGCCACCACAACCGCTTCACGCACCTCGGGCTGCGCCAGCAACTGCGCCTCGATCTCGCCCAGTTCGATGCGAAAACCGCGCACCTTCACCTGGTGGTCGATGCGGCCGAGATACTCGATCTGGCCTTCCGCATTCCAGCGCACGAGGTCGCCCGTGCGGTACAGCCGCTGGCCGTTGTTCGTGGCCACGAAGCGCTCGGACGTCAGGCCCGCGCGACGCAGATAGCCCCGTGCGAGGTTGATCCCGCCCAGGTACAGCTCACCCGCCACGCCCGCGGGCACTTCGTTGAGCTGCGCATCGAGCACGTACGCCTGCGTGTCGCTGATGGGCCGGCCGATCGGCACCTGGTTCAGCCCGTCGTCGCGACAGGTCCACTGCGTGACGTGGATGGTGGTCTCGGTCGGGCCGTACAGGTTCTGCAGCGAGGCGCCCTTCAGGCGCTGCAGGGCTTCGCGCTGCGTGGCCGCGGGCATGGCCTCGCCGCCGCAGATGATGTAGCGCAGCCGCGTGGTGGCCTCGATACCCTCGTGGGCCAGGAAGGCCTGCAGCATCGAGGGCACGAAGTTCAGGGTGGTGATCTGGTGCCTCTGGATCAGTTGCACCAGCCGCTCGGGGTCGCGGTGGTCGCCGGGGTTGGCAATCACCAGCCGCACGCCGGTGGTCAGCGGCCAGAACATCTCCCAGCACGAGACGTCGAAGCCGAACGGCGCCTTGTGCAGCACGGTGTCGGCCTCGGTGAGGCGGTAGGTCTCCTGCATCCAGGCCATGCAGCTGTACAGGGCGTCGTGGCGGATCGCCGCGCCCTTGGGCTTGCCGGTGGAGCCGGAGGTGTAGATGACGTAGGCCAGGTGCTCGCCGTGCAGCGCGACCTTCGGATCGGCGGCAGATTCGGTGCCGACATCGAGGGTGTCGAGTTCGAGTACCCGCAATGCATCGCCTGCGGGCAGCAGCGGCCGCAGGTGGCGCTGGGTCAGCAGCAGCGCGATGCCGCTGTCTTCAACCATGTAGGCCAGGCGGTCGGCCGGGTACTCGGGGTCCAGCGGCACGTAGGCGCCACCGGCCTTCAGGATCGCGAGGATGCCCACCATCATTTCCACCGAGCGGTCGACCACGATGCCCACGAGGGCCTCGGGCTTCACGCCCAGCGCGATCAGGTGGTGGGCCAGACGGTTGGCCCGGGCGTTGAGCTCGCCATAGCTCAGCGCTTCATCGCCGAACAGCAGCGCGGTCGCATCGGGCGTTTGCCGTGCGTGCTGCTCGATCTGCCGGTGCACCGGCTGCGCGCCTTCGTGCCTCCGCGTGTTCTCGCTCCACGACGCAAGCTGCAGTCGCTCCCATTCGGACATCACGTCGATCTCGGAGGCGAGTTGCTCCGGCTTTTCCGCCAATGCGTCGACCACGCCCCGAATCGCGGCATGCATGTAGCCGCACACGCGCGCCACGTCGATGGCTTCATGGACCTGCGCCACCAGCTCGAAGCCTTCGCCCAGGTCGTCCACCGACATGCCGAGCGGATAGTTGGTACGTTCTTCGCCGCCCAGCACCTCCATGCCGTCCCATGCAAAGGCATCTTCCGTCTGCACGACCTGCGGGCTGTAGCGGTAGTTGAGCAGCGCCGAGAACAGTGGCGTACCGCCCGGCAAGGCGCTGCAGCGCTGCGCCAGCGACAAGCTTGCATGCTCGTGATGCAGCAGCCCGGTCAGCGCGGCGTGCGTCTGCCGCAGGCACTGCACCATGTCCTGCGCGCCCAGCCGGATGCGCACCGGCAGCGTGTTGATGAACAGGCCGAGCGCCCGGTCGCCGCCCTCGCCACCCTCCATGCGTCCGAACAGCACCGTGCCGAACACCACGTCGTCCTTGCCCGTGGTCTTGGCCAGCACCAGAGCCCAGGCCAAGTGGAACAGCGTGGCCGGGGTCACCCCATGGCGCTGTGCCTGCTGGCGAATCCGCGCGGCCAGCGGTGCTTCCAGCAGCTGTCGGCCTTCTTCGACGCGCGTGCCGTCGCCCTGCACATCCAGCAGGTCGAACGGTGCCGTTGGCTCGTCCACGTCGCCCAGCATCTGGCCGAAGAAGGCCTCGTGTTCCGCACGGCTCACGCCCAGGCGGGTCTGCGCCACGTAACGCCGGAAAGGCACCTGCGCGGGCAGTTCGTGCGACCTGCCCTGCTGGACCATCGCGATCTCTTCGACCAGCAGGTCCAGCGTGGCATGGTCCAGCACCAGGTGGTGGCTGGGCAGTTGCAACAGCCAGCGCTGCCCTGCAGGGTCGTGCGCAGCCACGGCATGGATCATCGGCGCACTGCGCACGTCGATGCGGTAATGGGCAGGGTCCACATGGGCATTCAGCCGTTCGGCCACCGTCGACGGGCCGTCGCCCATCACCAGCCACTGCAGCTGCATCCGCGCCTGTCGATGCACCACCTGCACCGGCTCCTTCAGTCCTTCCCACAGCACGGCCGTGCGCAGGATGTCGTGCCGTGCAATCACCCGATTGAGGCTGTCGACGAAGCGCTCCAGGCGTTCCTTGCCATCGAAGCTGAGCGCAAGCGGCGTGACGTAGGTATCGCCTTCCGTCTGCAGCAGGTGATGGAACAGCATGCCCTCTTGCAGCGGCGCGAGCGGGTAGATGTCCTGGATGCTGGAGGCGCCGCCCGGCACGGCCGCCTCGATCCGCGCGATCTGCCCGGCATCGAGTTCGATCAGCGTGAGCATCCCGGGCTCGATCGCCTCGCAACCCGGGGGGATGAGGTTGGGCGGCACGACCACTTCGCGCCGTCCCTGCTCCTGCACCAGCGCCTGTGCAAAGGCGGCGAGCTGCGGATGCTGGAACAGCGTGCGCACCTGCACCGACCAACCCTGGCCGCGCACGCGCTCCAGCAGGCGCAGCGCAAGCAGCGAATGCCCGCCGAGTTCGAAGAAATTGTCGTTGCGGCCCACACGGGCAACTCCGAGCACCTCGGCCCAGATGGCCGAGAGCTTCTGTTCCGCCTCGCCGGCAGGCGTTTCATAGGTCTTGTCGTTGATGAACTCGGGCGCGGGCAGCGCCTTGCGATCCACCTTGCCGTTGGCGTTCTGTGGCAGCGCATCGAGCGCCACCAGCACCGCGGGCACCATGTAGTTGGGCAGCATCTCGCCGAGCTTCTGCCGCAGCCGTGCCGCGTCGATGCCTTGCCCCGACACGTAGCCCACCAAGCGCGCGCCCGAAGGGCCTTCGTTCGCGACCACCACGGCTTCGCGCACTTCCGGCTGCGCCAGCAGGCTGGCCTCGACTTCTCCCAGTTCGACCCGGAAACCGCGGATCTTCACCTGGTGGTCGATGCGGCCGAGGTACTCCAGCTGGCCCTGCGAGTTCCATCGCACCAGGTCGCCGGTGCGATAGAGTCGCCCGCCCTGCGCGTCGAACGAATCGGCAACGAAGCGCTCCGCGCTCAGTCCCGGGCGCCCCAGGTAGCCGCGCGCCAGCAGCGCGCCACCGATGCACAGTTCTCCGGCCGCGCCTTGCGGCACGAGGCTGAAATCGGCGCCTACCACGCGCAGCGCGCGGCCCGCCAGCGGCACGCCGATCGGCATGCGCTGCGGCAGTTCGCGGCCGGCCTCCAGGTAGGGTGCACAGTCCAGAATCGAGGCGGTCACTGTCGCCTCGGTCGGTCCGTAGGTGTTGAGCAGCGTGATCCCCGCCAGCCCCGCCTTGCGCCAGGCATTGAGCCCTTCGGGCGGCA
The DNA here is from genome assembly GCF_000184745.1 of Variovorax paradoxus EPS. Lineage (NCBI taxonomy): Bacteria > Pseudomonadati > Pseudomonadota > Betaproteobacteria > Burkholderiales > Comamonadaceae > Variovorax > Variovorax paradoxus. The sequence goes on from NC_014931.1 coordinate 4,668,193, forward strand.
TGGCTTCGCCGCCCGCATGAACCTGTCGCAGCGCGCCGTACGAGCGGACGCCGTGGCGTGCGAAATCCTGCGCGAGCAACAGCCAGTAGGCCGTGGTGAGGTCGGCCACGCTGATCTGCTTGCCGATCAACTCGCGGTAGAAAGTGTCGCTGTCCCAGAGAACCGGCCCGCGCAACACGATCGCGGCGCCCGCGACCAGCGGAGGAAACGCCTGTTCGACGAAACCGTCGAAATTCAGCGTCGAGAACTGAAGCATGCGGTCCGCCGGCGTGAGGCCGAAGAAGCGGACGGACTCCTGGGCATGCTGCACCAGGGCATGGTGCGCAATGCCGACGCCCTTGGGCCTGCCGGTGGAACCCGAGGTGTAGATCAGATAGGCGAGGCTCTCGCGGTGCAGCGCGACCTGCGGATCGTGCGCGGGCAGCGCGTGCAGGTCCAGCGCATCGAGCGCGAGCGTTGCCAGCGAGCGGCCGAACGACAGACGTGCCGCAATGTGCGATTGCGTGAGGAGCAGCCCGATGCCACTGTCCTCGACCATGTAGGCCAGGCGATCGGCGGGGTACTCGGGGTCCAGCGGCACGTAGGCGCCGCCAGCCTTCAGGATCGCGAGGATGCCCACCATCATTTCCACCGAACGCTCCACCGCGATGCCCACGCGGTGCTCGGGCTTCACGCCCCGTGCGATCAGGTGATGCGCCAGGCGATTGGCTCTGGCATTGAGTTCGCCATAGCTCAGCGCCTGCTCGCCGAAGAGCAACGCGGGCGCATGGGGCCGCTGCGCCGCATGGTGCTCGAAGAGGCGGTGCACTGGCTGCGCGTCGTCGTAGGCCTGCGCGTTCACGCCCCACGTCGACAGCTGCGAACGCTCGGCTTCGCCCAGCAGCGGCACATCGCCCACGGCCTGATCCGGCCGCTCCGACAGGGCCTGCAGCACGGCCAGATAGTGCCCGACCATCCGCACCATCGTCTGCGTATCGAACAGCTCGCGGGCATAGCTGAAACTCGCCAGCACCCGGCCGTCCGTGCCTTCGGTCGTGTCGAGGGTGAGTTCGAACTGCGCCGCCTGCACACCCAGGCCGTGTTCCGCCAGCGTGAGGCCGGGCAGGCTCTCCAGCGAACGGAAGTCCGCGCGCTGGTGGTTGAACATCACCTGGAACAACGGACTGGTGCTCAGGCTGCGCTCGGGTTGCGACGCCTCCACGAGCTGCTCGAACGGCAGGTCCTGGTGCGCCTGCGCGCCCAGTGCCGCCTCGCGCGCCTGCAACAGCACCTGCGACAGGCTCGCACGCCCGTCCACCACGTTGCGCAGCACCTGCGTGTTCACGAAGAAGCCGATGACGCCTTCGGTCTCCACCCGGTGCCGGTTCGCAATGGGCACACCCACGCGGATGTCCCGCTGGCCGGTATGGCGGCCGAGCAGCACCTGGAAGCCCGCGAGCAGCGCCATGAACAGCGTCGCGCCCTGGCCCTGGACCCGCTTCTGCAGGCCCTTGACCAGCTCGCGCGGCAGCTCGAAGTTCTGTTGCGCCGCACGATAGTCGCCATCGGCCCGCCGTGCATGGTCCACCGGCAGCTGAAGCACCGGATGCTCGGTACCCAGCTGCTCCTTCCAATAGGAGAGCTGCCTGTCCTTCTCCCCGGCCTCCAGCCAGTTGCGCTGCCACACCGCATAGTCCGCGTACTGGATCGGCAGGGGCTGCAGGTCGGATTCCTCGGCACACGCATGCGACCGGTACTGGGTCACGAACTCGTCGACGACTACTTGCATCGACCAGCCGTCGGACACGATGTGGTGCATCACCACCACGAGCAGGTGGTCGTCGACCGCCAGGCGGATCAGGCCGACGCGCAGCAACGGCCCGGCGCTCAGGTCGAAGGGCAGCGCATTCAGCTGGCGGGCGGCCTCGTCGGCGCGCGCCTCGCGCGCTTCCGATGCCACGTCGCCCAGGTCCACCCGCTGCATGTCGAAGCGGCTGTCCTCGCGGATCACCTGCTCGGCCAGGCCATCGGCGTTGGCGCGAAACACCGTTCGCAACGATTCATGCCGCGCCACCAGCGCCGCGAAACTCGCCTGCACGGCCTCCGCGTCGAGCGTGCCCTTGAGCCTCAGTGCACCGCTGATGTGGTACGCCGTGCTCTGCGGATCCAACTGCCAGAGGAACCACTGCCGCAGTTGCGCATACGAGAGATGGCAGCGATCGAGGGCCGATGCGTCCCTGACAAGAATCGGAAACTGGCCGATGGTCAGGCCTTCGGCACGGATCTTCTCGTAGACCGCCCGGCGCTGCTCGGAAGTCAGTCGAGAAAAGCGTTCCGCAATGCGGCGAGTCGCCGTGGTTTCCATCAAGCTGTCTCCATGCTGTCAATGAATGCGTCGATGTCCAGGAGGGACTCGTCGGTTGGTTTTTTCCTGCCGGCTGCCGCGATCAGGGCGGCCATGCCAAGCAGCGTCGGATTCGGGAAGATGTCCTGGATCCGCAGGTCGGCATGCATCGCGGCCTGCACGCGCGACGCCACCTGGACGGCGAGCAGCGAGTGCCCGCCGAGTTCGAAGAAGTTGTCACTGCGGCCGATGCGCGCAATGCCGAGCAGCTCGGACCAGATCGCCGCCAGCGCTTCTTCCACTTCGCCTTCGGGCGCTTCGTAGGCTCGATCGCTCGTGAACTCCGCCTCCGGCAGCGCCTTGCGGTCGACCTTGCCGTTGCCGTTCAACGGCAGGCGGTCGAGCACGACGATGGCGGCCGGCACCATGTAGTCGGGCAGCGTCACCGCCAGCCGATCGCGCAGCACCGCCGTGTCGACATGCGCCTGGGCATGCAGCGCGATGTAGGCCGCGAGCCGCGAGCCGCTCGCGCTTTCGCGTGCCACCACCACGGCTTCGCGCACCTCGGGCTGCGCCAGCAGCTGCGCCTCGATCTCTCCCAGTTCGATGCGGAAGCCCCGCACCTTCACCTGGTGGTCGATGCGACCCAGGTATTCCAGTTGGCCCTCCACGTTCCAGCGCACCAGGTCGCCCGTGCGGTAGAGCCGCTGGCCGTGGTCCGTGGCGACGAAGCGTTCGGAGGTCAGCCCCGCGCGTTCGAAGTAACCGCGCGCCAGACCGATCCCGCCCAGGAACAACTCGCCCGGCACGCCCGCGGGCGTCGGGTTCAGTGATCCGTCCAGCACATGAAGCTGCGTGGCCGCGATCGGTCCGCCGATGCGAGGGCCGCCGCGAACCTCGGCCGCCGTCGACCAGATCGTCGTTTCGGTGGGACCGTACATGTTCCAGAGTTCGACGCCCAGCGCCTGCAGGTCCTGCGCGAGGTCCGCCTGCAGCGCTTCACCGCCGCACAGGCCCTTGAACTTCGCCAGCCGGCTGCCGTTCCATCCGCCGGCCCGCAGAAGTCGCCAGCCCGCGGGCGTGGACTGGAGCACCGTGGCACCGCACGCGTCCATCAGTTCCCCGAGCGCGCTTCCGCTTCGCACCACATCCCTGGACGCGAGCACGAGGTGCGCACCGCTCAGCAGCGGCAGGTAGAGCTCGAGAGCAGCGATGTCGAACGACAGGGACGTGACCGCGACCAGCACGTCGTCCGATGTCAGGCCCGGCGCATCCTTCATGCTCAGCATGAAGTGGCTGAGCGACAGGTGGCGCACCATGACGCCCTTGGGTTTTCCAGTGGAGCCGGAGGTGTAGATGACGTAGGCCAGGTTCTCGCCGTCGATCGCGACCTGCGGATCGGTGTCGGATTGGTTGTTCGTGTCCAGCGTGTCCACCGCCAGCACCACCAGGCTCGGATCGGCGGGAATCTGGTCCTTGATGCGGCTCTGCGTCAGCAACAAGGAGACGCCGCTGTCGGCCACCATGTAGGCCAGCCGCTCCACCGGGTACTCCGGGTCCAGCGGCACGTACGCACCGCCAGCCTTCAGGATCGCCAGTATCCCCACCACCATCTCCAGGGAGCGCTCCACCGCGATCCCAACCTTGGCCTCGGGCTTCACGCCCAGCGCGATCAGGTGATGCGCCAGCCGATTGGCTCTCGCATTGAGCTCGCCGTAGCCCAGCGTCTGCTCTCCGAAGCTCAGCGCCGGTGCATCCGGCGTGCGCCTGGCCTGCTGCTCGATCAACCGGTGCACCGGCTGCACATCCTCGTAGCGGCGCGGGTTCACCCCCCAGGCCGCAAGCTCATCCGTCTCCCCAGCGGGCATCAGCGCCAGCTCGCACACCGGGCGCTGCGGCTGATCCTGCAGCGCCTGCACGATCCCGCTCAACGCCGCATGCATGAAGCCGCACACGCGCTGCGCATCCACCGCCTCATGGATCTGCGCCACCAGCGCGAAGCCCTCTCCCTCGTCATCCACCGACAACGTCACCGGGTAGTTCGTGCGCTCCTCGCCGCCCAGCACCTCCATGCCCTCCCAGGCCGAGGTCTTGCGTTCTTGTTCTTCGCCATCGCCATCGCCATCGCCGGCATCGGCCTTGGGCGTGTAGCGGTAGTTCAGCATCGCCGAGAACAGCGGCGTGCCCCCGGGCAACCCGCTGCAGCGCTGCGCCAGCGCCAGGCTTGCATGCTCGTGATGCAGCAGCTGCGTCAGCGCCGCATGCGTCTCGCGCAGGCTCGCCTGCACACCGCGCGCTCCCAGGCGCACGCGCAACGGCAAGGTGTTGATGAACAACCCCAGCGCCCGCTCGGCCCCCTCCCCGCCCTGCATGCGCCCGAACAGCACCGTGCCGAACACCACGTCGTCCTTGCCCGTGGCCTTGCCCAGCACCAGCGCCCACGCCAGGTGGAACAAGGTCGCAGCGCTCACGCCGTGACGCTGCGCCTGGCCACGGATCTGCACGGCCAGCTCCGCCTCCAGCGGCAGGCGCACCTCCTCGATGCGCGTGCCGTCGCCCTGCACGTCCAGCAGGTTGAACGGCGCTGTCGGTTCGTCCACGTCGCCCAGCATCTCGCTGAAGAACGCCTCGTGCTCGGCCTGGCTCACGCCCAGACGCGCCTGCGCCACGTAGCGGCGGAACGGCACCGGCTCGGGCAGCTCGTGCTGGCGGCCCTGCTGGATCAGCGCGATCTCCTCGACCAGCAGCTCCAGCGTGGTGTGGTCCAGCACCATGTGGTGGTTGGGCAACTGCAGCAGCCAGCGCTGGCCCACGGGGTCGTGCGCCGCGATGGCGCGCACCATGGGCGCCTGGCGCACGTCGATTCGGTAGTGCGCCGGGTTCACGTGCGCGTTCAGCCGCTCTTCGACGCTGCCGGCCTCGTTGCTCCCCGCTTCGCTGTCGCTGCCGGCCTGCAACCACTGCAGCGGCAGCTTCGCCTGCCGGTGCACCACCTGCACGGCCGCCGCAAGGCCTTCCCACAGCACGGCGGTGCGCAGGATGTCATGGCGCGCGATCACCTGGTCGAAGCTGTCGATGAACTGCTCCAGCCGCTCGCGGCTGTCGAAGCTCAGCAACTGCGGCGTGACGTAGGCGTCGCCCGCGCTTTGCAGCAGGTGATGGAACAGCATGCCCTCCTGCAGCGGGGCCAGCGGGTAGATGTCCTGGATGTTCGCTGCGCCGCCGGGCACATCCGCTTCGATGCGCGCGATCTGCGCCGCATCGAGCTCGACCAGGGTCAGCATGGCCGGCTGGATCGCCTCGCAGCCCTCGGGGATCAGATTGGGCGGCACGACCACCTCCCGGTGGCCCTGCGCCTGCGCCTGCAGCAGCGCCTGGGCGAAGGCGCCCAGCTGCGGGTGCTGGAACAAGGTGCGCACCTGCACCGGCCAGCCCTGGCCGCGCACGCGCTCCAGCAGGCGCAGTGCGAGCAGCGAGTGCCCGCCGAGCTCGAAGAAGTTGTCGCCTCGCCCCACACGCGCCACGCCCAGCACCTCGGCCCAGATGGCCGCCAGCGCTTCTTCCACCGCCCCTTCGGGCGCCTCGTAGACCTGCTCGCTCGCAACCTGCGCATCCGGCAGCGCCTTGCGGTCGACCTTGCCGTTGGCATTCAGCGGCAGCCCTTGGAGCACCACCAGCGCCGAGGGCACCATGTAGTCCGGCAAGGTCTGCGCCAGCCGCTCGCGCAGCGCGCCCGTCTCGATGGACTGGCCTCCATGCACCGACACGTAGCCCACCAGGCGCGTGCCGCCGGGGCCCTCCCGGGCCAGCACGATCGCCTCCCTGAGTTCGGGCTGCGCCAGCAACTGCGCCTCGATCTCCCCCAGCTCGATGCGGAAGCCCCGCACCTTCACCTGGTGGTCGATGCGGCCCAGGTACTCCAGCTGGCCTTCGCCGCTCCAGCGCACCAGGTCGCCCGTGCGGTACAGCCGCTGCCCATGGTCCGTCGCCACGAAGCGCTCGGCCGTCAGCCCCGCGCGGTTCAGATAGCCGCGCGCCAGGCCTTCGCCCGACACATGCAGCTCCCCGGCCACACCGATCGGCACCCGGTTCAACTGCGCATCGAGCACGCACAGGCCCAGGTCCGGAATGGCCAAGCCCACCGGGCTGCGCTGCTGGCCAAGGTCGGCCACAGTGATCCGGCGATAGGTCACATGCACCGTCGTCTCGGTGATGCCGTACATGTTGATCAGCTGCGGCTTGTCGTCGCCAAAGCGTTCCATCCAGGTGCGAAGGCTGTTGGGCTCCAGGGCTTCTCCGCCGAAGATCACATGACGCAGCGCCAGGTCCTCGGTATCCGCCAAACCCGGCGTGTGGATCAGCTGGCCGAAGGCCGAGGGCGTCTGGTTGAGTACGGTCACTTGCTGCGCGCGCAGCAGCCCCAGGAAGTCCTCGGGCGAGCGGCTCACCCAGAACGGCACCACCACCAGCTTGCCGCCTGTGCACAGCGCGCCGAACATCTCCCACACGGAGAAGTCGAAGGCGTAGGAGTGGAACATCGTCCACACGTCCTCGGGTCCGAAGTGGAACCACGGCTCTGTCGCATCGAGCAGCCGCGTCACGTTGCGATGGCACAGCTGCGCGCCCTTGGGGCGGCCGGTGGAGCCGGAGGTGTAGATGACGTAGGCCAGGTTCTCGCCGCTCAACGCAACCTGCGGGTCGGCGTCGGACTCATGGCCGGTGTCCAGCGCATCGAGCGCCAGCACCTGCAGCGCTTGGGTGCCGGGCACGCTCAGGTGGCTTTGCGTCAGCACCAGGGCAACGCCACTGTCGGCCACCATGTAGGCCAGGCGCTCGGCCGGGTACGCCGGGTCCAGCGGCACGTACGCACCGCCGGCCTTCAGGATCGCAAGGATCCCCACCACCATCGCAATCGAACGCTCCACCGCGATCCCCACCTTGGCCTCGGGCTTCACGCCCAGCGCGATCAGGTGGTGCGCCAGCCGGTTGGCCCTCGCATTGAGCTCGCCGTAGCTCAGCGCCCGGTCCTCGTACACCAGCGCCGTCGCCTGCGGCTGCGCCTTGGCCTGATGCTCGATCAGGCCGTGCACTGTCTGCGCGCTCTCGAAATCCTGCTTGCGCTCGCCCCAAGACGCAAGCTGCGCGCGCTCGGCTTCGCCCAGCAGCACCACGTCGCCCACCGCCTGCTGCGGCGCATCCGCCAGTGCCTGCAGCACCGCGAGGTAGTGCCCCGCCATGCGCTCCATCGTCCGCGCGTCGAACAGCTCGGATGCGTAGTTGAAGCGTGCCTGCACCCGGCCGTTCGGCCCTTCGCTGGTGTCCAGCGTGAGTTCGAATTGCGCCGCCTGCTCGCCCAGTTCGTACTCCGTCAGCGCGAGGTCGGGCAGGCTTTGCAGCGAACGGAAGTCTGCGCGCTGGTGGTTGAACATCACCTGGAACAGCGGGCTCGTGCTCAGGCTGCGCTCAGGCTGCAGCGCCTCCACCAGTTGTTCGAACGGCAGGTCCTGGTGGTCTTGCGCGCCCGTTGCCGCATCGCGTGCCTGCGTCAGCATCTGCAACAGGTTCACACGGTCGTTCACCACGCCGCGCAGCACCTGCGTGTTGATGAAGAATCCGATCACGCCTTCGGTTTCCGCGCGATGGCGGTTGGCGATCGGCACACCCACGCGGATGTCCTGCTCGGCGGTGTAGCGATGAAGCAGCACCTGGAAGCCCGCGAGCAGCGCCATGAACAGCGTCGCGCCCTGGCCTTGGGCGCGCTTCTGCAAGCCCTTGACCAGTTCGACCGGCAATTCGAAGCCATGACGCGCCGCGCGATAACGGCCATCCGCGCGTCTCGCATGATCGACCGGCAATTGCAGCACCGGATGCTCGGTGCCGATCTGCTGTTTCCAATAGACCAGCTGGCGCTCCGCTTCACCGGCCTCCAGCCATTGGCGCTGCCATGCCGCGTAGTCGACGTACTGGAGCGGCAGGGGCTGCAGGCCCGGTGCCGCGCCCTGCATCCGTGCGCGGTACAGGGCCACGAACTCGTCCACCACGATCTGCATCGACCAGCCGTCGGACACGATGTGGTGCATCACGACCACCAGCACGTGCTCTTCGGCCGCGAGGCGGACCAGTCCCATGCGCAGCAACGGACCTTCGCTCAGGTCGAAGGGCACGTCGCTCAAGCGCGTTGCTGCGTCCTTCGCGCGGGTCTCGCGCTCATAGTCCGCGCTCACCGCACCGAGGTCGATCAGCGCCATCTCGGGCCCTCCGACCTCGCGGATCACCTGTTCGGCCAGGCCCTGTGCATCGGCGCGAAACACCGTGCGCAGCGATTCATGCCGCGCCACCAGCGCGCCGAAACTGGCCCGCACCGCATCCACATCGAGCGCGCCCACCAGGCGCAGCGCGCCACTGATGTGATAGGCCGTGCTCTTCGGGTCCAACTGCCACAGGAACCACTGGCGCATCTGCGCATGGGAAAGCGCCATGGCACCGGCACGCTGCGCGGTCGTCAGCACGGGAATCTTCCTGGCCTCGCGCACAACCTCGACCTCGATGGCGCTCGCAATCCTGGCCAGCACCTGGTGCTCGAAGATCTGGCGCGCGGTCACGTGGACATCGCTGCGGCGGGCACGGGCCGCCACCTTGAGACTGAGGATCGAGTCTCCGCCGAGCTCGAAGAAGTTGTCGCCTCGCCCCACACGCGCCACGCCCAGCACCTCGGCCCAGATGGCCGCCAGCGCTTCTTCCACCGCCCCTTCGGGCGCCTCGTAGACCTGCTCGCTCGCAACCTGCGCATCCGGCAGCGCCTTGCGGTCGACCTTGCCGTTGGCATTCAGCGGCAGCCCTTGGAGCACCACCAGCGCCGAGGGCACCATGTAGTCCGGCAAGGTCTGCGCCAGCCGCTCGCGCAGCGCGCCCGTCTCGATGGACTGGCCTCCATGCACCGACACGTAGCCCACCAGGCGCGTGCCGCCGGGGCCCTCCCGGGCCAGCACGATCGCCTCCCTGAGTTCGGGCTGCGCCAGCAACTGCGCCTCGATCTCCCCCAGCTCGATGCGGAAGCCCCGCACCTTCACCTGGTGGTCGATGCGGCCCAGGTACTCCAGCTGGCCTTCGCCGCTCCAGCGCACCAGGTCGCCCGTGCGGTACAGCCGCTGCCCATGGTCCGTCGCCACGAAGCGCTCGGCCGTCAGCCCCGCGCGGTTCAGATAGCCGCGCGCCAGGCCTTCGCCCGACACATGCAGCTCCCCGGCCACACCGATCGGCACCCGGTTCAACTGCGCATCGAGCACGCACAGGCCCAGGTCCGGAATGGCCAAGCCCACCGGGCTGCGCTGCTGGCCAAGGTCGGCCACAGTGATCCGGCGATAGGTCACATGCACCGTCGTCTCGGTGATGCCGTACATGTTGATCAGCTGCGGCTTGTCGTCGCCAAAGCGTTCCATCCAGGTGCGAAGGCTGTTGGGCTCCAGGGCTTCTCCGCCGAAGATCACATGACGCAGCGCCAGGTCCTCGGTATCCGCCAAACCCGGCGTGTGGATCAGCTGGCCGAAGGCCGAGGGCGTCTGGTTGAGTACGGTCACTTGCTGCGCGCGCAGCAGCCCCAGGAAGTCCTCGGGCGAGCGGCTCACCCAGAACGGCACCACCACCAGCTTGCCGCCTGTGCACAGCGCGCCGAACATCTCCCACACGGAGAAGTCGAAGGCGTAGGAGTGGAACATCGTCCACACGTCCTCGGGTCCGAAGTGGAACCACGGCTCTGTCGCATCGAGCAGCCGCGTCACGTTGCGATGGCACAGCTGCGCGCCCTTGGGGCGGCCGGTGGAGCCGGAGGTGTAGATGACGTAGGCCAGGTTCTCGCCGCTCAACGCAACCTGCGGGTCGGCGTCGGACTCATGGCCGGTGTCCAGCGCATCGAGCGCCAGCACCTGCAGCGCTTGGGTGCCGGGCACGCTCAGGTGGCTTTGCGTCAGCACCAGGGCAACGCCACTGTCGGCCACCATGTAGGCCAGGCGCTCGGCCGGGTACGCCGGGTCCAGCGGCACGTACGCACCGCCGGCCTTCAGGATCGCAAGGATCCCCACCACCATCGCAATCGAACGCTCCACCGCGATCCCCACCTTGGCCTCGGGCTTCACGCCCAGCGCGATCAGGTGGTGCGCCAGCCGGTTGGCCCTCGCATTGAGCTCGCCGTAGCTCAGCGCCCGGTCCTCGTACACCAGCGCCGTCGCCTGCGGCTGCGCCTTGGCCTGATGCTCGATCAGGCCGTGCACTGTCTGCGCGCTCTCGAAATCCTGCTTGCGCTCGCCCCAAGACGCAAGCTGCGCGCGCTCGGCTTCGCCCAGTAGCACCACGTCGCCCACCGCCTGCTGCGGCGCATCCGCCAGTGCCTGCAGCACCGCGAGGTAGTGCCCCGCCATGCGCTCCATCGTCCGCGCGTCGAACAGCTCGGACGCGTAGCGGAAACTCGCCTGCACCCGGCCGTCCATGTCCTCGCTGGTGTCCAGCGCCAGTTCGAACTGGGCCGCCTGCGCTTCCAGTTCGTAATCCGTCAGCGTGAGACCGGGCAGGCTCTGCAACGCGCGAAAGTCGCCTCGCTGGTGATTGAACATCACCTGGAACAGCGGGCTCGTGCTCAGGCTGCGCTCGGGTTGCAGCACTTCCACGAGTTGCTCGAACGGCAGGTCCTGATGCGCCTGCGCGCCCAGCGCCGTGTCGCGGGCCTGCACCAACACCTGCGACAGCGTCGAGCGGCCGTCCATCACGCCGCGCAGCACCTGTGTGTTGACGAAGAATCCGATGACGCCTTCGATCTCCGCCCGATGGCGGTTGGCCACCGGCACGCCCAGGCGGATGTCCTCCTGGCCCGTGTAGCGGCTGAGCAGCACCTGGAAGCCCGCGAGCAGCGCCATGAACAGCGTCGCGCCCTGGCCCTGCGCGCGCCGATGCAGGGCCTTGACGAGGCTGTCGGGCAATGCGAAGCCGTGGCGCACGGCGCTGTAGCGGCCATCCGCGCGCCGCGCATGGTCGGTGGGCAGTTGCAGCACGGGCTGCTCGGTGCCCACATGGGCCTTCCAGTAGGCGAGTTGCCGGTCCTTCTCGCCGGCTTCGAGCCAGGCACGCTGCCAGGCCGCGTAGTCCGCGTACTGGAGCGACAAGGGCTGCAGGTCCGGCGCATGGCCCAGGACGCGTGCGCGGTAGCGCGCCACGAATTCGTCCACGATGATCTGCATCGACCAGCCATCGGACACGATGTGGTGCATCACGACGACCAGCACATGCACCTCGGCCGCCAGGCGGATCAGGCCGACGCGCAGCAGCGGGCCCTGGCCCAGGTCGAAGGGCGTGTCGCTGAGGCGGCGGGCCTCCTGCCTGGCGCGGGCTTCGCGCATCCCGTCTTCGGCGACGTTGCCCAGATCGATCAGCGAGAAATCGATGCCACCGGTTTCGCGGACCACCTGCTCGGCCATGCCCGAGGCATCGGCACGGAACACCGTGCGCAGCGATTCGTGGCGCTGCACCAGTTCATTCAGGCTCGCGCGCACCGCGTCCGCGTCGAGCGCACCGGCGAGCCGCAGCGCGCCGCTGACGTGGTAGGCCGTGCTCTGCGGATCGAGTTGCCACAGGAACCACTGGCGCGTCTGCGCATGGGACAGCGCGAGACCGCCCGCGCGTTGCGACGTCGACAGCGCCGGGATCGCGGGCACGTCCGCCGCATCGTCGCCATGGATCGCATCGGCGATCAGCGCCAGGCCCTGGTGTTCGAACACCTGGCGCGGGCTCATCCGGATGCCCTGCCGGTGGGCGCGCGCGACCACCTTCAGGCTCAGGATCGAGTCGCCGCCGAGTTCGAAGAAATTGTCGCCTCGCCCCACACGCGCCACGCCCAGCACCTCGGCCCAGATGGCCGCCAGCGCCTGCTCCACCACGCCCTCGGGCGCCTCGTACGCCCGCTCGCTCGTGAACTCCGCACGCGGCAGCGCCTTGCGGTCCACCTTGCCGTTGGCATTCAGCGGCAGGCGCTCAAGCACCATCACCACGCCCGGCACCATGTAGTCGGGCAGCGCCCGACCCAGCCGGCCGCGCAGCACGGTCACGTCGATCGCTTGGCCCGCGTGCGCCGATACATAGCCAACAAGCCGCGCGCCCGATGGACCTTCGTCGGCCACCACAACCGCTTCACGCACCTCGGGCTGCGCCAGCAACTGCGCCTCGATCTCGCCCAGTTCGATGCGAAAACCGCGCACCTTCACCTGGTGGTCGATGCGGCCGAGATACTCGATCTGGCCTTCCGCATTCCAGCGCACGAGGTCGCCCGTGCGGTACAGCCGCTGGCCGTTGTTCGTGGCCACGAAGCGCTCGGACGTCAGGCCCGCGCGACGCAGATAGCCCCGTGCGAGGTTGATCCCGCCCAGGTACAGCTCACCCGCCACGCCCGCGGGCACTTCGTTGAGCTGCGCATCGAGCACGTACGCCTGCGTGTCGCTGATGGGCCGGCCGATCGGCACCTGGTTCAGCCCGTCGTCGCGACAGGTCCACTGCGTGACGTGGATGGTGGTCTCGGTCGGGCCGTACAGGTTCTGCAGCGAGGCGCCCTTCAGGCGCTGCAGGGCTTCGCGCTGCGTGGCCGCGGGCATGGCCTCGCCGCCGCAGATGATGTAGCGCAGCCGCGTGGTGGCCTCGATACCCTCGTGGGCCAGGAAGGCCTGCAGCATCGAGGGCACGAAGTTCAGGGTGGTGATCTGGTGCCTCTGGATCAGTTGCACCAGCCGCTCGGGGTCGCGGTGGTCGCCGGGGTTGGCAATCACCAGCCGCACGCCGGTGGTCAGCGGCCAGAACATCTCCCAGCACGAGACGTCGAAGCCGAACGGCGCCTTGTGCAGCACGGTGTCGGCCTCGGTGAGGCGGTAGGTCTCCTGCATCCAGGCCATGCAGCTGTACAGGGCGTCGTGGCGGATCGCCGCGCCCTTGGGCTTGCCGGTGGAGCCGGAGGTGTAGATGACGTAGGCCAGGTGCTCGCCGTGCAGTGCGACCTTCGGGTCGGTAGCGGATTCAGTGCTGACATCCAGGGTGTCGAGTTCGAGCACGCGGAGGGCTTCGCCTGCGGGCAACAGCGGCCGCAGATGCCGCTGGGTCAGCAGCAGCGCGATGCCGCTGTCTTCAACCATGTAGGCCAGGCGGTCGGCCGGGTACTCAGGGTCCAGCGGCACATAGGCGCCGCCGGCCTTCAGGATCGCGAGGATGCCCACCATCATTTCCACCGAGCGGTCGACCACGATGCCCACGAGGGCCTCGGGCTTCACGCCCAGCGCGATCAGGCGGTGGGCCAGACGGTTGGCCCGGGCGTTGAGCTCGCCGTAGCTCAGCGCTTCATCGCCGAACAGCAGCGCGGTCGCATCGGGCGTTTGTCGTGCGTGCTGCTCGATCTGCCGGTGCACCGGCTGCGCGCCTTCGTGCCTCCGCGTGTTCTCGCTCCACGACGCAAGCTGCGTGCGCTCGGTCTTGTCGAGCAGCGCGACATCGCTCACCGCCCGCTGCGGCTCATTTGCCAGCGCCTGCAGCACCGCCAGGTAGTGCCCGGCCATGCGCTCGATGGTCTGCACGTCGAACAACTCCGACGCATAGAGGATGGTCGCGTCGACCCGGCCGTCCTCGAGTTCGAGCGTCTGCAAGGTCAGCTCGAACTGCGCGCCCTCTTCCTCGAAGTCCAGCCGCTGCACGGCAACGCCGGGCCACTCGGCCAGCGAGCGATGGTCGCGGCGCAGGTGGTTGAACATCACCTGGAACAGCGGATTGGCGCTCAGGCTGCGCTCGGGCTGCAGCGCGCCGACCAGCTGCTCGAAAGGCAGGTCCTGGTGCGTTTGCGCGCCGATGGCGGCGTCGCGGGTCTGCACCAGAAGCTCGGCGAGCGTCATGCACGCATCGATTCGCGAGCGCAGCACCTGGGTGTTGACGAAGAAGCCGACGACGCCCGCCGTTTCGGCGCGGTTGCGGTTGGCGATGGGCACGCCGACGCGCACATCCGTCTGCGCCGTGTGGCGGAACAGCAGCGCGTTGAAGCCGGCGAGCAGCGCCATGAACAAGGTTGCGCCCTGCCCTTGCGCCTGCTGCCGCAACCGCTCGATGGTGTCAGCGGGCAGCGCGAAGGTGTGGTGCGCCGCGCGATAGCGGCCATCGGCCTTGCGCGGGTAATCGGTGTGCAGCGAAATCACCGGCTGCTCCGCGCCCAGGTGACCACGCCACCAGTCGAGCTGTCGCTCGCCCTCGCCCTCGGCCAGCCACCGGCTCTGCCAGCGGGCGTAGTCGGCGTACTGGATCGGCAGCCCGGCATGCACGGGCACCTGGCCCTGCACGCGCGCCGCGTACTGCACGGCCAGCTCGTCGAGGATGAGCTGGACCGACCAGCCGTCCGACACGATGTGGTGCATCACGACCAGCAGCCGGTGGCTTTGCGCGCCGGCGCGCAGCAACACGGCACGCATCAGCGGGCCGCGCGTGAGGTCGAAGGGATCGGTGCGGATGCGCTGCACCTCCTGGCGGATCGCGGCCTCGCGTGCCGGGCCGGCGAGCGCGCTCAGGTCGATGCAGGGCAACGCGATGTCGGCCGTGTCTTGAACGACCTGCTCAACCTCGCCGTCGTCGGCCTCGCGGAAGACAGTGCGAAGCGATTCGTGGCGATCGACCAGCGCTTGCACGCTGGCGCGCAGCGCCTGGGCGTCGAGGTGGCCATCGAGCACGAGGCCGCCGCTCAGGTGGTAGGCGGTGCCCGCCGGGTCCAGCTTCCAGAGAAACCACTGCCGCTGCTGCGCGAAGGACAAGGCGATGCGCTCGCCCGCCGGGCGCCGCGGAATCGACGACCGCTCGGCACGGTCGGCGCTGCCCGCGCCGCGCAGGCGCTGCGCCAGCTTCGCGCGTTGTTCCGCCGTCAGGTTGGCACGGCGCGTGGAAATGTCTTGGATGTCGGACATGGAATTCTCAGACGAATGCGGGCGAGCGATCGGGTTCGGCATCGGCCGGCGCATCGAGGGGTGCGGCGGCCTCGATTTCCTCGATCAGCCGGGTCTCGACCAGGATCGCAAGGTCGCGGAGGGTGGGTGCCTTGAAGAAGGCGGCCGGATGCAGTTCGACTTCGTAGGCCTTGCGGGCCCGCGCCAGGATCTGGATCGCGAGCAGCGAGTCGCCGCCCAGCTCGAACAGGTTGTCATCGATGCCGACGCTGGCAATGCCCAGCATGTCCTGCCAGATGCCCGCGAGCACGTTCTCCAGCTCGCCTTCCGGCGCGACGAAAGGTGTGGCCAGCGCGGGGCGCGGATGTTCGCGGCGCTTCTTCTTCGCGGCCGGGCCGGTCTCCAGCAGGTCGAGCATGCCGTTGTCCAGTTCGCCGAGCCGTTGGTTCAGGTCGGTGGTGGAGATCACGACCTGCGCGAACGCCGGGCCGTTGACGATGCGTTCCACCGCCCGCGCGCCCTCGGGTCCGTCCATGCCGATGCCGTCGGGCAGCACGCGGCCTGCGGCCATGCCGAGGTCGCGCCAGGCGTCCCAGTTGACCGAGATGACGGGGTACGTCGCACTGCGTTGCCACAGTGCGGCCAGCCCGTCGAGGTAGGCGTTCGCGGCGGCGTAGTCGCTCATGCCGAGGCCACCGGCCATGCTGGAGATCGACGAGCACAGCAGCACGAAATCGAGCGGCTCGTCGCGCAGTGCGTCGAGCAGAAAGCGCGTGCCTTGCAACTTGGGGGCGAAGACTTCGTCGATTGCGGCGCGGGTGCGGGTTGCGATCATTCCGCTGTTCGCGTGACCGGCCGCATGCACCACGCCCTGCACCATGCCGAAGCGGGCGCGGGCCTCTGCGACGGCGGCTTGCATCGAGGCCGCATCGGCCACGTCGGCAGCGACGACGAGCACTTCGCCGCCGAGATTTTCGAGTTCGATCAGTTGCGCGAGCCTGGTCCGCAGCGCCTGGGGTTGCGCTTCGTCGGCGACGAGAGCCTCCCACTCGCTCCGTTCGGGCAGCGGTGTGCGTCCCAGCAGCACCAGCCGCGCCTGCCATGACTCGGCCAGGTGCCGCGCGACCGCGAGCCCCACGCCGCCGAGACCGCCGGTGATCAGGTAGACGCCCTTGGAGCGCAGGCGCTGTTGCGGCGCGGAGCCGGACGGCAGCGGCGCATAGGTCTTGACCCAGCGATGCGGGCCGCGATAGGCCACGAGCGTTTCGTCGTGCGGCGCCTGCGCCGGCGCGGCGAGCTGCCGTGCCAGCCATGCTTCAGCAGCGCTGCCCGGCACGGGCAACACGATGTCCGTCACCCGGCAAGCGATGTGCGGATACTCCTGCGCGATCACCTTGCAGAGGCTGAACAGCGTCGCCTTCTCGGGGCACAGCGGCTCGAGGCCGGAGGCGTCTTCGATCTGGTTCGCGATGACTTCAATCGAGAGCTCGCGCGCACGTCCGCCAGAGGTGCTGTCGATGGCCTGAATCAGCGCCAGCAGGCTGAAGTAGCCGCGCTCGAGCACGTCCTCCGATTGCGGCAAAGACGACGAAGACGACGGCTGGCCGTCCACGCTCCACAGGTGATAGACCTTGGCGACCGGTCCGGATTCGGCCTGCACCTTGCGCAGGAGCTCTTCGTGATCCGCACGCTCGCCCGGGCGTACCGTGAACTGGTGCGCTCCCGTTTCGGCATAGCCGCTCCCCGGCGTCACGCGGAACACCGGGTGCGCGGGCGCTTCGGCCTGCAATTGGCGAATCAGGGCGTCGGTCAAGCCGCTCGTCTCCGCGAACACCAACGTGCAGCCGTCGGCCGGCGTAAGAGCCGTTGGCATACCCGCGGGCTCCGTACGTTGCCAGACCGGCACGTGGAATGGATCGCCCGGCTTCTGCACGGGCGAGGTCGCCGCTTCGCTGCCCGCCTCGGGCATGTCCGTCCAATAGGAGCGGCGCTGGAACGGATAGGTCGGCAGCGGCACGCGGCGTGCCTGCCGTCCCGGATGGCACGCAGCCCAATCGATATCGACACCCGCGCACCAGAGTTGGCCGATCACGCTCGCCATCTGGCGTTCGTTCTGTGCCTGCTTCTGCGGATGGGCCTGGCTCGACAGGATGGCCGCCGCCGAATCGGCCAGCGGGTGCTGGCGCGCGAGGCCGGCCAGCGTCTCGCCGGGACCGACTTCGAGCAGCACGCGGCCTTGGACGCGCAGCAGTTCCGCCATGCCGTCCGCGAAGCGCACCGTGCCGCGCAGGTGCTGGCCCCAGTAGGCCGGATCGACCGCCTGCTGCGCAGTGATGGGCTTGCCGGTGACGTTGGAGATGAAGGGAATGCGGGGCGCGGACCGCGGCACGGAAGCGACCACCTGCTGCAGCTCGGCCACGATGGACTCGGTCATCGCCGAATGGGAGGCGATCGAGACCAGCAGGCGGCGCGGCATCAGCCCGCGCGCGAACAGCTGCTGCTCGGCCGCCTCGATGGCCGCCATCGGCCCGGCGAGCACGCACAGTTGCTCGCCATTGATCGCCGCGATGTCGCAGCCGGTGGCCAGGAACGGCGCGAGTTCGGATTCCGACAGCGCGATGGCGGTCATCGCGCCCGGCGCCATCGACTGCATCAGCCGCCCGCGCGTGGCAACGATGCGCAGCGCATCTTCCAGGCTGAACACGCCGGCCAGACACGCGGCCACGTACTCGCCCAGGCTGTGGCCCAACATCACGGCCGGCTGCACGCCGCGCGACATCCACAGGCGCGCCATCGCGTACTCGACGATGAACAGCAGCGGCTGTGTGTATTCGATGCGACCGAGCTTCTCGTCGGCAGCAGCTTCGCCGCCGACGGCCGGGTAGAGCAGTTGCCGCAGGTCCATGCCCATCGCATCGCGCAGCGCGTCGCAGCAGCGATCGATCTCCTGGCGGAACGCCGGATGGTCGCGGTACAGCGCGAGCCCCATGTTCGCGTGCTGCGTGCCGCCGCCCGGGAACAGGAACGCGACCTCGGGCGCCGACGCGGGAATGCCGCTCGCCTGGTCGAAGTCGCTTTCGGGCGCACGCAGCGCCTCGACGGCGGTTGCCGATCCGTCGGCAACGACTGCGCCGCGAACCGCCAGCGCGCGCCGGCCGGTCTGCAGCGTCTGCGCGACATCGGCGAGCGATGTGCCGGAGCCTGCTTCTTCGAGATGACTGGCCAGCCGCTGCGCGGCTTGCTGCAGGGCGTCGGTGTTGCGGGCGGAGAGCGGCAAGATCTGCCAGGCTGGTGCCTTCGCTTGTGCAGACGGACGGGCCACCGGTGCCTCTTCGAGCACCACATGCACGTTGGTCCCGCCGATGCCGAACGAACTCACGCCCGCGCGGCGCGGCGTGCGGCCTTCGGGCCAGGGCTGGCGCTGCGCGTTCACATAGAACGGACTGCTCGCGAAATCGATCTGCGGGTTGGGCTTCGTGAAATGCAGGCTGGGCGGCAGCACGCCGTGCTTGAGCGCCATCGTGGCCTTGATGAGCCCCGCCACGCCGGCCGCCGCATCGAGGTGGCCGATGTTGGTCTTGACCGAACCGACCGCGCAGAAGCCGCGCCGCTCGGTGTCGGCGCGGAAGGCCTGCGTGAGCGCCGCGATCTCGATCGGGTCGCCCAGCGTGGTGCCGGTGCCGTGCGTCTCGATGTAGCCAATGGTGTCGGCCGAGACGCCCGCGATCAGTTGCGCCGCGCGGATGACCTCGGCCTGCCCGTCAATGCTGGGTGCGGTGAAGCCGACCTTGGCCGAGCCGTCGTTGTTGGCCGCGGTGCCCTTGATGACAGCATGGATGGTGTCGCCGTCGCGCAGCGCTTCGTCGAGGCGCTTGAGCGAGACGACGCCGGCGCCGCTGCCGATCACCGTGCCGGCCGCATCGGCATCGAAGGCGCGGCAATGGCCGTCGGGCGAGAGGATCGCGCCGGCCTGGTAGCGGTAGCCGCCCTCTTGCAGCAGGTTGAGCCACACGCCGCCGGCCAGGGCCATGTCGCAGTCGTGGCTCAGGAGCGCCTGGCAGGCGGTGTGCACTGCCGTGAGCGAGGTCGAGCAGGCGGTCTGAACGCTCACGGCCGGGCCGCGCAGGTTCAGTTTGTAGGCCACGCGCGTGCAGAGCGACCCGCCGGAGTTGCCGCTCATGAGGCCGAGCAGGTCGGCAATGCCGGTGTGCGCACCGAGGCCGAAGGACGGCAACAGGTTGCGGATCAGGTAGACGTTGGCGCCCTCGCCCGCATACACGCCGACCTTGCCCGGCCAGCGCTCGGGGTCGCAGCCGGCATGTTCGAGCGCTGCCGAGGCGCATTCGAGAAACACGCGCTGCTGCGGATCGAGGTTCTCGGCTTCGCGGGGCGTGTAGCCGAAGAAGCCGGCATCGAACTGGTCGAAGCCTTCGAACATCACGCCGGCCTTCACGTAGTCGGGATCGTCCAGCAGGCTTTGCGGCACGCCGCGTTCGCGCAGTTGCTCGTCGGTGAAGCGCGATACCGATTCCACGCCGCCCTCGATGTTGCGCCAGAAGGCGTCCACGTCGTCAGCACCGGGGAAGCGCCCCGACAGGCCGACGATGGCAATTTCCAGGCCGGTGGGTTCGACGGATTCGTTGAAGGCGGTGGTCATCAATTGACTCTCTCTGCCACTTTGCGGCGTTGAAGCATGGCCGCGCGCTGGCGCAGCGCGCGGTCGTCGGCGCTTGCCGCGGAAACGGCCGCGGCTTGCGCGCCGCCCTGCTCGATCCAGCGCGCGAGCGATTCGACGGTGGGGTACTTGAAGAGATTGACCAGCGGGAAGCTGCCCTGCAGCCGGTCTTCCAGCAGGCGGTGCGCGCGGATGAGCAGTAGCGAGTGCCCGCCGAGGTCGAAGAAGTTGTCGTGCAGGCCGACCTGCTCGACCTGCAGCACCTCCGACCAGATGGCCGCGAGCGTGCGCGCCACATGGCCCTGCGGTGCCTCGTAAGTGCTCGCGCGGCCAAGGCCTTCAGGCTCGGGCAGCGCCTTGCGGTCGACCTTGCCGTTGGCGTTCAGCGGCAGGGCTTCGAGCACCACCACGGCGCGCGGCACCATGTAGTCGGGCAGCACCTGGCCCAGTTGCTCGCGCAACGCGGCGGTGTCGACCGCTTGCTGCGCATGCGCGGCGATGTAGGCCACGAGCGAGGCGCCCGCCGCGCCTTCGCGCGCCACCACCACGGCCTCGCGCACGGCGGGCTGCGCGAGGATCTGCGCCTCGATCTCGCCGAGTTCGATGCGGAAGCCGCGGATCTTCACCTGATGGTCGATGCGGCCCAGGTACTCGATCTGGCCCTCGGTGTTCCAGCGCACGAGGTCACCGGTGCGATAGAGCCGGTCGCCTGCGCCGAAGGGATTGGCCACGAAGCGTTCGGCACTGAGGCCGGGCTTGTTGAGGTAGCCGCGCGCCAGGCTCACGCCGCCGAGGTACAGCTCGCCGGCCACGCCGCGCGGCACCTGGTTGAGCTCGGCATCGAGGATGTGGCACTGGGTGTCGCTGATCGGCTGGCCGATCGGCACCAGGCTCTGGCCATCGTCGCGGCAGGTCCAGTGCGTGACGTGAATCGTCGTTTCCGTCGGGCCGTAGAGGTTCTGCAGCGTGGCGCCGTGAAGGCGCTGCAGCGTCTCCTTCTGCGTCTCGGCGGGCATGGCCTCGCCGCCGCAGATGATGTGCTTGAGCCGCGTGCTCGATTCGATGTCCTTGTGCGCCAGGAAGGCCTGCAGCATCGAGGGCACGAAGTTGAGCGTCGTGATCTGGTGGCGCTGAATCAGCTCGACCAGACGTGCCGGGTCGCGGTGGTCGCCGGGGTTGGCCACCACCAGCCGCGCGCCCGCGGTCAGGGGCCAGAACATCTCCCACACCGACACGTCGAAGCCGAACGGCGCCTTGTGCAGCACGGTGTTGTCCCGACCCAGGCGGTAGGTGTCCTGCATCCAGGCAATGCAGCTGTGCAGCGCGGCGTGACGCACGGCCGCGCCCTTGGGCTTGCCGGTGGAGCCGGAGGTGTAGATGACATAGGCGAGGTTCTCGCCGTGCAGCGCGACGCCGGGGTCGGTGTCGGGCTCGTTCGAGAGATCGGTGCTGTCGACTTCCAGCCGCGCAAGGCCCGCGCACTCGGCGATGTGCTCGCGGGTGGCGCGGTGCGTCAGCAGCAGCGCGATGCCGCTGTCCTCCACCATGTAGGCCAGGCGCTGCAGCGGGTAGTCGGGGTCCAGCGGCAGGTAGGCGCCGCCGGCCTTGAGGATGGCGAGCAGCCCCACCACCATCTCGACCGAGCGCTCCATCACGATGCCCACGCGCATGTCGGGCTTCACGCCGAGCGCGACCAGGCGGTGCGCGAGATGGTTGGCGCGGCGGTCGAGCTCGGCGAAGCTCAGCGCTTCTTCGCCGAACAGCAGCGCGACGGCATCGGGCTGCTGCTTCGCATGCTGCGCGATGGTCTGGTGCACCGGTTGGGGTTGCGGCTCGCGGCGCGCGTTGATGCTCCAGCCTGCGAGTTGCGCGTTCTCCGCGGCATCGAGCAAGACGATGTCGCCCACCGCGCGGCCGGTGTCGGCACAGAGCACGCCGAGTACCGCCACGTAGTGCTGCGCCATGCGCGCTATGGTCTCGCGCTCGAACAGGTCGTCGGCATAGATCACGTCGAGCATCAGCCGGCCGTCGGGCCGCTCGCGGGCTTCCAGTACCCAGTCGAACTGGGTCTGCAGGTCGGGCAACGCGTGGTCCTGCACCTGGATGCCGTCCAGCCGCTGCAGTGCGCGGTGATCCTCGAACAGGTGGTTGAACATCACCTGGAACAGCGGGCTGTGGCTCATGCTGCGCTCGGGCTGCAGACGCTGCACCAGTTGCTCGAAGGGCAGGTCCTGGTGCGCCTGCGCGCCCAGCACGGCCTCGCGGGCTTGCGCGAGCGCACGCGACAACGACGTGCGGCCGTCGATCGGGTTGCGCAGTACCAGCGTGTTGACGAACAAGCCGATGACGTTCTCGAACTCGACCCGGTTGCGGTTGGCGATCGCGGCGCCGACGCGGATTTCTTCCTGCCCGGTGTAGCGGTGCAGCAGCACCTGCAGGCCGGCGAGCAGCACCATGAACAGCGTGCCGCCGTCGGCCTGTGCAACGCCGCGCAACTGGCTGAGCAAGGGCGTCGGCAATTCGAAGGTGTGGCGTGCGGCGCGGTAGCTGGCTTGTGGCTTGCGCGGGCGGTCGGTGCGCAGTTCGAGCACCGGGTGCTCGTCGCCGAGCTCCTTCTGCCACCAGGCGAGCTGACGTTCGGCCTCGCCGGCGGCCAGCCATTCGCGCTGCCAAACCGCGTAGTCGGCGTACTGCACGCGCGGCAAGGGCAGCGCCGCGGCACGGCCCTGCAGGCGCGCCGCGTATCCGGCGGCCAGCTCGTCGATCAGCACCTGCATCGAGGCGCCGTCGGACACGATGTGGTGCATCACCACGGCGAGCACCTGCGTGTCGTCCGCGAGGCGCAGCAGCGCGGCGCGCAACAGGCCGCCCTGGGTGAGATCGAAGGGCGCGCTCTTGATGCGGCGGGCCTCGCTCTCCAGGCGCGCGTCACGTTCATCGGCGGCCACGTCGCGCAGGTCGACCACTTCGAGCGGCAGCGTGCCGGTCGACTGGACCCACTGCGCGGCAACGCCGTCGCTGCCCGCGCGGAACACGGTGCGCAGCGACTCGTGGCGCACGACGAGATCGTCCAGCGCCGCGCGCAGCACATCGGCTTGCAAGGCACCGGTGAGGCGCAGCGCGCCGCTCATGTGGTACGCCGCGCTCGTCGGGTCGAGCTGCCAGAGGAACCACTGGCGCTCCTGCGCATGGGACAGCGGCAACGCGCGCAGCCGGCGCTCGGCCGGCAGCACCGCGATGGGCGCGGGCCGCGCACGCGCGCCTTCGGCCAGGCGCTGGCGCACGGCGGCGGCGCACTCGGAGAGCCGCGGGTGTTCGAACATCAGGCGCACCGGAAAGTCGATGTCCCAGTGATCCGACACGCGGGCCGCGACCTGGGTGGCGGTGAGCGAACTGCCACCGCGGGTGAAGAAATGGGAGTCGCGCGCGAAAGGCTTCGCGTCGGCGGGCCGGAGCACTTCGCGCCAGATCGCATCGACGGCATGCTCGGTCTCGTCCAGCACCGGCGCTTCGGCCTGCGCTTCCACAGAACCGCCCTTGACGAATGCGCCACGCTCATAGATCGCATACGCATCCGCGCTGCGATCGAGCCAGCCCGCGCGGCACGCGTTGCGCTGCAACTTGCCGCTGGTGGTCTTGGGCATGCCGCCCGGGTTGAGCAGCAGCACGGCCGACAGCGCTTCGCCGAACACCTCGCTCACCGCGGCGCTCAGCGCCTCGACCAGCACCTGCGGCGGCACCAGCTTCTGCATGCTGCGCGACACCTCGGCCGCGGCGCCGATGCCCTCGCCGTCGGGGCCGTTGGCCGCGAAGACCGCCACGCGGCCCTTGCGCACCGCATCGACCTCGGCCTCGATGACGCGCTCGATGTCCTGCGGATAGATGTTGTGGCCGCGGACGATGATCAGGTCCTTGATGCGGCCGGTCACGTAGAGCTCGCTATCGCAGACGAAGCCCAGGTCGCCGGTGCGCAGCCAACGGCGGCCCGCACGCTCGACGAAGGTCTCGGCGGATTCGCGCGGCTTGCCCCAGTAGCCCGCCCCGACGCTCGCGCCGCTCACCCAGATTTCGCCGATGCGTCCGGGCTCGGCCACCACCGACAGCGTGGCGGGATCGACGATCTCGACTACATGCTCGACCGCTACCGCGCCGCATCCGACGAGCAGCGTGCCGTCTTCGCTCGGCGTGCCCTTGCCGGATGCCAGGCCGTCGGCGCCGAAGCCGCGCGCGACCATGCCGGAGCCGCGCTTTCCGCCGGTCACGAACAGGGTCGCTTCGGCGAGGCCGTAGCAGGCATAGACCGCACCGGGATCGAAGCCCGCGGGGGCGAAGCGTTCGATGAAATCGAATTCGGTGTCGGCGCGCACCGGCTCGGCGCCGGTATAGGCCACGCGCCAGCTCGAGAGGTCGAGCTGCGCGAACTGCGCATCCTTCACCCGCTCTAAGCAGAGGCGGAACGAGAAGTCCGGACCGCCGCTGAGCGTGGCGCGGTGGCGCGAGATCAGCTCCAGCCAGCGCACCGGACGCTCGAGGAAATAGCGCGGCGAAGTCAGCACCAGCGGGATGCCGCTGTACAGCGGCTGCATCAGGCCGCCGATCAGGCCCATGTCGTGATAGAGCGGCGCCCACGAAACGAACTTGTCGTCGGGCCCGATGCCCATACCGACCTGGATCGCATGCTCGTTGGCCATCAGGTTGCCGTGCGTGACGATGACACCCTTGGGCGCCGAGGTCGAACCCGAGGTGTATTGCAGGAAGGCGACGTCGTCGTCGCTTGGCTCGAAGGGCTGCCAGGCGTCGGCGAGCGCGATGTCGATCGCATCGACGGCAACGATCTGCACATCGCCGAACTGGTTGTCGGCCGCCGACATCGCGGCGCTCAAGGCAGAAGACGTGAGCACGCAACGCGCCGATGAATCAGCCGCCACGCCGGTGAGCCGCGCCAGGTGCTGCGGTCGCGTCGATTCGGGCGGAAACACCGGCACCGCGATCACACCGCAGTAGAAGCAGGCCAGCATGCTCACCGCATAGTGGTCGCCGTTGTCGAGCATGACGAGCGCGCGGTCGCCCTTGGCGAACTGCTGCTGCAGGCGGGCCGCGAGCGCGCGCACGCGCTGCTCGAAGACGGCATAGGTGAAAGGCAGCTCGCTGTAGGCACCATCGACCTCGTCGACCACGGTGAGCCAGACATCGTGCGGACGCCCCTCGGCCAACGCGCGCAGGTGCGCCACGAAATTGCGCGGTTGCCGGCCGGCGGATGCCGTCGCGAGCAGTTCATTCATATCTGGCCTTGACGCGCTGGAAGAGGCGTTTGATGAAAGTGCGTCGGCAGACGCCGTGCAAGCGCCGCGAGAAATGCGGTCTCGTGGTGCCGGAGAAAGAAATGCCCACCGTCGAACCAGTCGAGCGTGCAGGTGCCACCGGTCTCTTCGGACCAGGCCGCCATCGCAGGCATCTCGATGTCGTCCTGGCGTCCCGCAAAGGCATGGATCGGCAGCGGAAGCGGCGGCCAGGCGGCGACATGGGCGTGGCTGCGGCAGACGCGGCGGTCGGCACGCAGCGTGTCGAGGGTGATGCGCATGAGCTCTTCGCTCGCGAAAACCTCTTCGGGCGTGCCGCCTTGCTTGCGCAGTTCTGCAGTCAGAGAGGCGTCGTCTTCGCCGCCATCGAAACGTTCAGGATCGCGCTGCGAGGGGGCTGCGCAGCCGGACACCAGCAGCGCGCGGGGCAACGGTCGATGCAAGGACTGAAGCCTGCGAGTCACGCCGTGTGCGAGCAAGGCGCCCATGCTGTGGCCGAAGACTGCGAAGTCGCCGCACATCGCGTCGGCCTGCTCGACGCAGAGGCGCGCGACCAGCGCATCGAAGTCTTCGACGAAGGCCTCGCCCATGCGCGCGCCGCGCCCCGGCAACTCCACCGGCACGATGCGAACCCACGACGGCACGAGACGCCGCCACCGCAGGTACATGGAGGCGCTCGCGCCTGCGCAGGGCAGGCACAGCAGCGCCAGGGGCGCCGGGGCGCTCATCAACCTGCCGCGGATTCCGTGGCCGGTGCTGCGTCCGCCTGTTGCGCCATCCAGTCGCGCAGCGACTTGGGACGCATGTCGGTCCAGTGGCTCTCGACGTAGGCGAGCACGGTCTTCTTGTCGCCCTGCACGCCCGCAACGGCGGTCCATCCGCCCGGGACGGCCTTCCAGTGCGGCCAGATGGAATACTGGTCTTCTTGATTGACCAGAACGATGAAGGTCTCGTCTTCGCGATCAAAACAGCTGGTCGACATCGGTGCATCCTTTTGTGATTGAACAGGGAAAGGAGCGCACCGCGTCCGGTCGCGGACCGGACGGAATCTCGGCGCCCCTGCCAAGAGGACGCTTCAGAGGTCGATCTGTTCATTTTTTGCGACGGGACGGCGAACGCCGCAGGCGCGCCGGTGCCGAAACGCGCACAGAGGCGCGCGTTCACGCTGGATGCGGTTTTTTACTTGCCGGCGCGAGGCTCGGCGTCGCCGTCCGGCAGGTCGTCGCCGAAGTCGTTGGCTGGCGGGACGAATCCTGCGAGGAGCCAGAGCCGTGCGGCCTTGTCATAGGCCCGGCGGTGTGCGGGCTCCGCGAGGAGCCAGGCTGTCATTTCGGCGCGCGCGGCTTCGTCGAAGCTCTCGCTGTCGTGTTCGCGCTGCACCCAGTCCCATGCGGTGTTCCAGATGGGATCGCCCGTTTCCTGTGTCATTCGTGAAGCCAGCTGTTCGCGTTGTCCGTCGAGGCCGGGTGCTGTCGTTGCTATTGAACGGACCCGGCCGGTCCAAACGCGCATTCTCGCGGGAAACGGGCGCGGCCCCGCTGCGTAGAAGCCGCAGCTAGTGCGCGTCGCTCTCCAGCAGCAGATGGCCACATGACTTGATCGCGTTGGCGGCCTCGGCGATCAGCCCGTTCACGAGACCCAGCGCGCAGCCCAGGCGCGCCGCAATCTCGCGCTGCGTGAGGCCCTCGAGACGGTAGAGCTCGAACACCAGCCGCGTGCGGGGCGAGAGGCCGGCCAGAACCTTGTCGATGGCGGTGATCACCTGGCGTTCGCACATCA
This sequence comes from Variovorax paradoxus EPS, assembly GCF_000184745.1. Taxonomy (NCBI): domain Bacteria; kingdom Pseudomonadati; phylum Pseudomonadota; class Betaproteobacteria; order Burkholderiales; family Comamonadaceae; genus Variovorax; species Variovorax paradoxus. Next base: position 4,695,211 of record NC_014931.1, read on the forward strand.
TGCGGTCGGGTGTCGAAGCGGTTGTCGGCATGTCGAGCAGTTCCACATCCACGTCGAAGGTGCGATAGCTGGCCTCGACGCGATGGCGGCGGCAGTAGTCCAGCGCCATGTTGCGCACCACCTGGCAGCAATAGCCGATGGGACGTTCGGCCTGGCGGACGCAGGGTCCGTCGGCGATCTTCAGGTAGGCGTCCTGCACAACGTCGTCGGCCAGGTCCGCCGTGTTGACGATCTTCCGGGCGACCCGCCAGAGCTGCGCGCGGTGGGCGATGAAAACCTCGGCGAGCGAAGGCTCGGATGAATGCGGCAACGGCATGTTCAACACCTCTTCCTCCAGTTCCAGTGAGCGAGCCGAGACGGGCCGCAGATCCGATTTACTACTTTCGATGCATAAATCGAAATAAGAATCATTGCTATTTATAGGCGGATTTTGAGGCATTTCCATGACCCTTCCGGATCGACACTCAAACAAACGACATGAGGAGCCCCGAGAAAATCCGCCGCGGCGAATCGGATGGCCGAGCGATCAACGAGAGAACGCGGAACCCGGCACAGGGGGTCGCGATAATAGCCGACTTGCGCTTCGTGCAAACATTTGCAAAGCAGGATTACGGCGAAGCGCCGCCGCCCACCATGCATCGCCCCGCCCCTCTTCTCCCTTTGCCCGCGGGCGACATCCATCTCTGGCTCTGCCCCCATGGCGACTCCGGCGATCCCGCGCTCGATGCAAGCTATCGCGCACTGTTGAGTCCGCATGAGCTGCAACAAAAAGATCGCTTCCACTTCCCGCGCGACCGGTACCGCTACCTGCTGACCCGAGTGCTGGTGCGCACGATCCTCTCGCGCTACGCGCCGATCGAGGCGCAGAACTGGCGCTTCGCCAACGGCCCCTTCGGCCGCCCCAGCATCGATGTCAGCCCGGACATCGAAGAAACACGCGGCCTGGACTTCAACCTGAGCCACACCGCCGGCCTCATCGTGCTGGCGATTGTCCGCAATATCGAACTCGGTGTCGATGTCGAGAACATCCGCCGCCCCGCCGTGCTCGAGGCCGTCGATCACTTCTTCGCACCAGCCGAGGCCAAGTCACTGGGTGCATTGCCAACCGCCTTGCAGCCACACCGCTTCTTCGAACTCTGGACCTTGAAGGAAAGCTACATCAAGGCACGCGGCATGGGGCTGCAGATACCACTCGACAGTTTCGCTTTTGCGCTCGACACCCCGGGTGACGTCGATTTCTCGCTCGCCGATCCGCATGGCAACGCCGCATGGCACTTCCAGCAACTGCAGCCGACGCCCGACCACATGGTGGCCCTCTGCACCTCGACTGCCGCGCGCATCGTTTGCCGCGAAACGTCGCCCCTGCAATGCGAGCGCGTGGTGCAAGTCCGCACGACGCGCGCATCTAGAATTTCGCCCCTTTCCCCGATCCCTCCCTCATGAACATCGTCGTCAACGAAGAACTCAAAGCCTATATCGATCCCATGTCGCCGGAGGAATACGCGGCGCTGGAACGCAGCATCCTCACCGAGGGCTGCCGCGACGCGCTGGTGCTGTGGGGCGACGTGCTGGTGGACGGCCACCACCGCTACGGCATCTGCCAGAAGCACGGCCTGCCGTTCCAGACGGTGCAGAACACGCACTTCAAGACCATGGAGGACGTGCACCTCTGGATGATCGACCAGCACCTCGGCCGGCGCAGCATCTCGGACTACCAGCGCGGTGTGCTGGCGCTGCGAAAGAAAGTCATCGTCGACGACCAACGCTCCCGCGCGCTGTCTGAAACGTCGTCATCGGACGATCCGCCTTTCGATGTCGACACGCCCGCCGGCGAATCCCCCGCCGACAACGCCAGCGCGCTGCCGCCGCCCGCGCCGCTGAGCAGCCGCGAATCGATCGCCAAGGCCGCGCGCCTGAGCAGCAGCCAGGTCGTGATGATCGAGAAGATCCAGAAGCAGGCCGCGCCCGAACTGGTTGCCGCGGTGAAGTCGGGGGTGATCTCGATCAACACGGCCGCGGCCGTGGCCAGTCTGCCCGCCGAAGAACAAGTCTCCGCAGCGAACGCGGGCAAGGACGAACTCAAGCAGGCCGCCAAGCGCGTGCGCGAGGCCAAGCGCAAGCCGCGCGAGGAATCCCCCGAGCCCGCATCGAACGATCAGTCCGCCAAGCCCGATGCGGTCGAAGCACTGGAGCATCGCGTGGCCGAACTCACGCGCGAGAACGACGCCCTGCGCAAGCAGGTTGCCGATCTGCAGGCACAACTGGCTGTGCAGTTGGCCGATTGACGACGGGGCGTGAGCCCCGCCATCGACTCTCTTACAGCTGGATCTCGGTGATCTTCGCGCCCGACAGCGAGACGCCGGCCTCCAGCCCCACATTGGTCAGCACGAAGCCCACCACCGGCTGCCGGATCGTGTTGGTGTCGACGCTGCCGTTGGCGCCGATGGTGGCAAGCGCCACCGTGGCATCGGCGCCGGCCGTCCAGCCCCTGCTGTTGCGGAACTTGTCGAGCGCCGCCTGCGTGGTGAAGAGATAGATCACGGCCTTCGACTGCGCGCCGGCCTGGAAGCCCACCGAGCCCGCGGTGGTGCTGTAGTACGACTGCGTGCGGCCGTTCACGCGCAATGCGCCGCGCCCATATTCGGCACCGACGCCCAGGCTCGCCCCGACCACCGCCGGGAACACCAGCACGCCGCTCGACTTGGCGACCAGTTCGCGCGATCCCTTCACCGTGTCGTACAGCTTGGACAGCGAGGCGTCGACCTGTGCATCGATCGATGTGCGCGAGCTTGCGCTGCTGCCCTGGTCCTGCGGGCGCGTCGTGGTGCATCCGACAAAGGCAAGGCTGCACGCTGCCACGACGGACGAGAGCGCGAGCGTGCGGAGGTTCATGGTGCGCATGATGAATTCCTTTGCAAAAGAAAGAACATGGATCGGCGGTAAAGCTCTCTGCCTGCAGCGGCAGATCGATCCATGCTACGGCGGCCAAAACACGAAAAATCCGACGTGGGAATCTCGCCTACGCGAAGTCAGGCCGCGTACCTGCGCAAGCACTTCCGGCGGGTGAAAAGGAGAGCTCTGGAACCCGGTTTTTGCACCGCAGCATCGATGCAAGAAACGCAATGTCGCGGCAATGCCGCGATCGCCGAGGCGCCTTCAACGAATCACCCGGCCAAGGCCGTCCCCGCTCAGGGAAGCACCGTGATGCGGTCGGTCGCCGGCGGCGCGAGCGGGCTGTTCGCCTTGATGTAGGCCTCCAGCGCATCCACGTCCTGGTCGCCGCCGAGCGTGTCGGTGCCCTGGTTGAACACGGTGAAGTTGTCGCCCCCGGTGGCCAGGAAGCTGTTCATCGTGACGCGGTAGTTCGCCGCCGGATCGATCGCCGTGCCGTTCAGTGCCAGGTTGCCGATGCGCGCGCCGCCGGGCGCCGAGGCGCTGTAGCTGTAGGTCAGGCCGCGCGAGGGCAGCAGCACCTTCGGCGCGGCCACCGTGTTGGAGCCGCTGTTGAACTGCTGCTCGAGCACCGCCTTGATCTGCGCGCCCGTCATCGTCTTCACCACCAGGCTGTTGCCGAAGGGCTGCACCGCGAAGATCTGCCCGTAGGTCACGCTGCCATCCTGTGCCGGTGCGAGGTCGGCGCGCACACCGCCCGGGTTCATGAAGGCGATCTGCGCCGCGCCCTTGCCGGCCGGGCTGGTCGCCGCCAATTGCGCATCGGCGATCAGGTTGCCCAGCGCGCTTTCCCTTGATGGCGACGGCGTGCGCGTGGCCGTGGCGGTGAGCGAACCCACCACGCGTTGCACCAGCGGCCCGGCGATCGCGAGGTACTGGCTGATGAGCGCTGCCACTTCCTGGTTCTTGCCGAACACGGGGTACTGGTCGGTGAGCGCGACAGTGTTCGCGCCGCTCGTGAAGGCCTCGCCTTGCACGATCACGTTGTCGGCCGCCTTGGCAGTCACCTTGCGGGTGCGGGTGTCGATGGTGAGGTTGATGTCGGTCAGCAGCGTGCCGTACTGGCCCGCGCTCGTCAGCAAGAAGGGCCTGGCCGGATTGGTCTTGCCGTAGTCGCAGACATACGAGCGGTGCGTGTGGCCCGAGATCACCACATCGACCGCCGCGTCCAGCTTGTTCAGGATCGGCAGGATGTCGCCGCTCAAACCGGCGCAGCTCTTGTCGTTGTAGCCGACGGTGGTGGTGCCCCCCTCGTGGATCACCACGACAATGGCGTCCGCGCCCTGCGCCTTCAGTTGCGGAATCAGCGCGTTGGCCGTGTCCGCCTCGTCCTTGAAGCTCAGGCCCGCAACGCCTGCGGGCGTCACGATGTTGGGCGTGCCCTTGAGCGTCATGCCGATGAAGGCGACCTTCACCGTGGCGCCGTCCTTGGTGAAGCTCTTCATGCCGGTGGCGGGGAACAGCGTCTTGCCGTCGGTCTTCACCGTGTTGGCCGCGAGAAAGCCGAAGTTCGCGCCCGGGAAGGCCTTGTTCACCCGGCACGGTTCGAGCGCGGTGTTCTTGGCGCAGCCGCCGTTCTTCATGCGCAGCAGCTCGGTCTGGCCCTTGTCGAACTCATGGTTGCCGACGGCGTTGAAATCGATCTTCATCGCGTTCACAGCCTCGATGGTCGACTCGTCGAGGAACAGCGCCGACACCAGCGGCGAGGCACCGATCATGTCGCCTGCGGACACCACCGCGTTGTTCTCGTTCTTCGCCTTGAGCGATGCCACGGCCGAAGCCAGGTAGGCCGCGCCGCCGGCGGGCACCGGCACGGTGCCGCCGCCGGCGGCCGGCGCGGTGATCGATAGCTTGGGCGGCTCGAGGTTGCCGTGCAGGTCGTTGAACGCGATGAGCTTCACGTCGATGCTGCCCGGCGTGGCCGGCGCAGGGGGAGGCGCGGGTGTGGGCGGCGGTGCCGACGGAAGAAAGGGAAAGAAATTGCTCGAACTGCCACTGCCGCCGCAAGCGGACAAGGTGGCCAGGACGACACCCGCCAGCGCGACATGTTTCAACGATGTCGAGCCAGTCCACCACCTGGTCGGCCTCGCCGCCGAGCCTTGCAGCCGCGCCCTCGGCCAGCGCCCGCTGCGTGGCCGCGTCTCTCACCTGGCCCTGCAGGATGATGCCGTTGCCGTGCCATCGGATCTCGAGCGGCGGGCCTGCCGCTCGCGAGGTTCTCGCGGTGAAGTGCCACGCAACGGCCAGCACGATCAGGCAGGCGACCGCCGATGCGATGAGGACGGGTCGCAGGTGAATGCGGCGTGGTGATTCCAAGGCCGCGAGGGTGCCATGCGCTGCGTGACACGGTTGTGACCGTCCCCTCGTCGCAGGTAGACTGATTCGATGCCCCCCGAAGCTCTGCTCGCCCACTACGACAAGGCCGCGCCATGGCCCGCCGACCGCCCTGTCCGCGGCCCTGCCGAGTTCGAGGCCCTCTTCCACTCGCTGGCTATCACCCTGCACTGAACGGACCGATGCGGCCCGACCTCGATTCCCTCGCGCTCTTTCTGAGCGCCCTCGAATCCGGCAGCCTCTCGAAAGCTGCCGAAGAGCATCACATGGTGCTGTCGGCCGCGAGCCGCCGCATCCGCATCCTCGAGACCGAGTTCGGCGTGCCGCTCTTCCAGCGCACCTCCAAGGGCGTGACGGTGACCGGTGCGGGCGAGTCGCTGGCCATCCATGCGCGGCTCATCCTGCGCGACGTCGATCGCATGCGCGCCGATCTTTCGGACTACGCACAGGGCGCGACCGGCCGCGTGCGGCTGCAGGCCAATGCATCGGCCATGGGCCAGTTCCTGCCCGACGACGTGGCGAGCTTTCGCCGCAGCTATCCCGAGATTCGCGTCGACGTGGAGGAGCACCGCAGCGTGTGGATCGTGCAGGCGATCCGCGACCGGCAGGCCGATGTCGGCGTGATCACCGGCGACACCGCGGACACGACGCTCAACTTCATTCCCTACCGCATGGACAGGCTGGTGGCCATCGTCCATCGCAAGCACCCGTACCGCAACCGCGAGGTGTCGTTCGCGGAACTGCTCGACTTCGATTTCGTCGGCCTGGAGAACGACTCGGCCATCGCCCGCACCATCGAGGATGCGGCGGTCGCCGCGCGCAAGGTGCTGCGCCTGCGCGTGAAGGTCAAGAGTTTCGAGGCGGTGTGCCGGATGATCGAAGCCGGCATGGGCGTGGGCATCCTGCCCGAGGGCGCGGCTGCCACGTATCGCAAGGAAATGGGCCTGCGCTTCTTGAATCTGTCCGACGCTTGGGCGTCGCGCCGCATGTACCTCTGCACACGGCAGGAGACGCTGACTTTCCCGCAGCGCCGGCTGGTCGATCACTTGCTCTCGCGCTACGTGCCGTAGCGCGAGGCGCGCTTTACTTACTTCTTCAGCGCTTCCACCAGGTCGAGCACCATGCGGTCCGGACCGAAGGTGTCGATGCCGTGCGTCAACAGCTTCTCGACAGCCTCGGCGATGCCGTGGCTGGCCGACGACTGCTGCGCCATGTCGTTGTAGTAGCCCAAGTCCTTCTTGGCATTGGCCATCGAGAACTTCAGCGAATCGGTGCTGCCGGTCAGGAGCTTGGGCTTGACGCGTTCCAGCGCCACACCGTTGCCGCCGCCCTTGGCGAGCACATCGACGAATACATCGGGCGCCACGCCAGCGCGCTCTGCACAGGCGGCCGCTTCGCACAGCAGCGCGACGGTGCCGAGCGACACGAAGTTGTGCAGCAGCTTCATCGCATGGCCCGCGCCGATGCCGCCCACGTGCGTGATGTTCTCGGCAAAGCAGCGCAGGAGCGGCAGGCACGAGGCCAGCACTTCGGCATCGCCGCCCACCAGCAGGTTGAGCCGGCCTTCGGCGGCTTCCTTGGCGGTGCGCGTCATCGGCGCATCGAGGAACTTGCCGCCCTTGGCCTGCACGGCTTGCGCGACCTTGGTGGTGGAGTCGGGCACGGCGGTCGAGCAGTCGATCACCACGGTGCCGGGGCGGAGACTTGCGAGCGCGCCCTTTTCACCCAACATCACCGCCTCGACTTGCGGCGTGCCGGTGACGCAGAGGATCAGCACGTCGACATCGGCAGCCAGTGCCATCACGTCCGACACCGCCGTGGCGCCGGCCGCGAGCAGCGCGCCAACGGGCTGGTTGCCTGGGTGATCGAGGATGGTCAGCTTGTGGCCGTGCTTGACGATGTTCTGCGCGATGCCGCTGCCCATCAGGCCGACGCCGACCAGGCCGACGCGGCGGGGTTCTTGTGCTTCTTGTGCGTTCGTGTTCATGGGTTCACCCGTGTTTGATGGCGATGGTCTTGAGGGTCGTGAAGCCTAGCAGGGCTTCGAAACCCTTCTCGCGTCCGAAGCCACTCGACTTGACGCCGCCGAACGGCAGCTCCACGCCGCCCGCCGCACCGTAGTTATTGATGAAGACCTGCCCGCAGTGCAGCTTGTTCGCTACGCGCAATTGCCGGCCACCGTCGCGCGTCCAGACGCCGGCCACCAGGCCAAAGTCGGTGCCGTTGGCAAGGCGGATTGCCTCGGCCTCGTCGGCGAAGGGCATCACGGCCAGCACGGGGCCAAAGACTTCGCGCTGTGCGAGTTCGCTGTCCGCGGGCACGTCGCGGAACAGCACGGCCTCCTGGTAGAAGCCATTTGCTGATGCGCTCGGCGCCACCGTACCGCGCGCCGCTACCTTCACGCCGTTCGCCTCGGCGGTCGCGACCATGTCCCGCACCTGGCGGAACTGCTTTTCGTTGATGAGCGGGCCCATGTCCAGATCGTCGGCAGGCGGGCCCGAACGCACGGCCGAGAAGCGCTCGGCCAGCCGCTTCACGACTTCTTCGTACACCGATTGCTCGACCAGCACGCGGCTGCCTGCCGAGCAGGTCTGGCCGGCGTTCTGGATGATCGCGTTGAGCAGCACGGGCACGGCCGCATCGAGGTCGGCATCGGCGAAGACGAGCTGCGGCGACTTGCCGCCCAGCTCCAGGGTGACGGGGCAATGGCGCTCAGCCGCCGCGAGACCGACGCTGCGGCCCGTGACGGTCGAGCCGGTGAACGAGATGTGGTCGATGCCCGGATGCGCGCACAGCGCGGCGCCCGCCTCACTGCCATAGCCCGTCACCACATTGAGCGCGCCCGCGGGAAAGCCCACCTCGGTCGCGATTTCCGCGAGGCGCAGCAGCGAGAGGCTCGCGTCCTCCGCCGGCTTGACCACGCAGGCGTTGCCGGCTGCGAGCGATGCGCCCACGCTGCGGCCCGCGATCTGCATCGGGTAGTTCCAGGGAATGATGTGCCCGGTCACGCCGTGCGGCATGCGCACCGTCAGCACCGTGTAGCCGCGCTCGTAAGGCAGCGTGTCGCCGTGCAGCTTGTCGCAGGCGCCGGCGTAGTACTCGAAGTAGCGCGCGAGCGCGGTGGCGTCGTTGCGCGCCACGCGCAGCGCCTTGCCGGTGTCGCGCGCTTCGAGCTGCGCGAGCTCCTCGTGGTGCTGCATCACCGCGGCGCCCAGCTTCGCGAGCAGGCGGCCGCGTTCCAGCGCGGTCATCGCGCCCCAGGGGCCGTCGAAGTTCTCGCCCATGGCCTTGCGTGCGGCGCGGACCGCGGCGTCGACGTCGGCTGCGTTGCCGCGTGCGATCTCGCCGAAGCGCTGGCCGTCGCTCGGGTCGATCACCGCGATGGTTTCGGTGCCGAGCGACGCCACGCGGCCGCCGTCGATGTAATGGGTTGCTGTCATTTCTTGTCTCCTCTTGGCAGGCGAATCACTGAAGTTCGGGCCAGGGCTTCTGCGCGTCGCGGATCAGCTCGAAGGCGCGGCTGAACTGCAGCACGCCCAGGTCGTCGAAGCGGCGGCCCGCCACCTGCAGCCCGATGGGCAGCCCCGCATCCGAATAGCCGCAGTTGACCGACGACGCCGGCTGCTCCGACATGTTGTAGGGCACGGTGAAGCCGATGTGCTCCAGCGAGCGCAACGGATCGTTCGTCGGCGAGGCGTGCTCCGCGGGCGCGGGCATGTTGGGCGACACCGGCGAGATCACGAAGTCGAAGCCCACGGTCGCCGCGATGGTGGCCGCGCGCGTGGCGACGAACTGGCTGTACGCGTCGAAGATGTGCGCGCCTGAAAAGCCGGCCGCGCTCTCGGCCCAGGCGTCGATGTAGGGCAGCATCTTCGCGCGGCGCTCGGGCGCCATGGCGCGCAGGTCGCCCAGCGAGCGCATGCGCCAGAAGTGGTCCATGCCCTGCAGCATCTTCGGCGTCATGAAGGGCTTCATTTCCTCGACGTGGGCGCCGGCCGCCTCGATCTTTTTCGCGGCAGCGAGCACCGCATCGCGAATCTGCGGATCGAGCGGCAGGCCGCAGCCGGCGTCCATCAGGAGGCCCACGCGCTTGCCCGCGAGGAAGGAAGCCTCGACATCGAAGGCCAGCCAGTCGATCGTGGGCGGCGGCAGCTCGGAGTAGTCGCGGCTGTCGGGCTGGGCGACGGACTGCATCATCAGCGCCGCGTCTTCCACCGTGCGCGTCATCGGCCCGGCGCAGCGGCCCATGTAGGGCGTGCTCAGCGGAATGCGACCGAAGCTGGGCTTGAGCGTGAAGATGCCGCACCAGCTCGCGGGCAGGCGCAGCGACCCGCCGATGTCGGTGCCCGCGTGCAGCGGACCGTAGCCCGCGGCAGCGGCCGCACCTGCCCCCGCACTGGAGCCGCCCGGCGTGCGCGACAGGTCCCACGGGTTGCGCGAGAGTTCATGAAAGGTCGAGAGGCCGGACGACAGCATGCCGACGTCGGGCATCGTCGTCTTGGCGACGAGCACCGTGCCGTCTTCCTTCAGGCGCGCGGCCGGCGGCGAATCCTCCGGCATCGGCACGAGGTCGTAGGCGGCGGTACCCAGTGGCATCGGATCGCCGGCGGTCGCAAGGTTGTCCTTGATGGTCACGGGCACGCCGTCGAGCGCGCCGCGCGGCGTGCCGGCCAGCCAACGCGCTTCGGAAGCTCGCGCCTGTTCGAGCGCGAACTCTGGGCGGAAGAGCCAGGTCGCGTGCAGCTTCGGCTCAAGCGCCGCAATGCGCTCGTTGACCGCGCGCACGACCTCGACCGGCGAGAGTTCCTTGCTGCGATAGGCCGTGCCGAGCTCGGCCGCGCTCAGGGCATACAGAGGTTTCGTCATGGCATCAGCTCCAGGAAATCGCGGCCAAGTCGTTCACCACGATCGGCATGCTCGCCCACAGGCCCTTGACCTCCTTGCGCGCGATGGTGGGAAACACCGCCTGGTAGAGAAAGCCGTTGACCGCGTCGGTCGCAAGTTGCCGCTGCGCGTCGGCCAGCAGGTCGGCGCGGCGCTTCTTGTTCTCCTCGTTCTGGATCGCGACGAATGTGTCGCGGAACTTCTTCGAGTCGTAGCCCCAGTAATAGTCGGGCTCGGTGTACTTCACCAGGTCGAAGGGTTCGACGTGCGCAACCATCGTCAAGTCGAAGTCGTGCGCGCCGCCGAAGGTGCCGCTCAGCCACTGCGCCCACTCGACGTTCTGGATCTTCACGTGGATGCCGATCTGCGCCAGTTGCGCCGCGATCATCTCGCCGCCCTGCCGTGCGTACGAAGGCGGCGGCAGCGTCAGGCGCAACTCGAGCGGCGTCTTCACGCCGGCTTCGGCCAGCAGGCGCTTGGCCTTCTCGATGTCGTAGGGGTTCATCGCAGTCGTGTCGATGAAGCCCGGCGCGCCCATCGCGTAATGGCTGCCGATGGGCTTGCCGAAGCCGTCGGCCGCGCCCTGGATGATGGTGTTGCGGTCCAGCGCCGCCAGGATCGCGCGGCGCACGCGCACGTCGTCCAGCGGCTTCTTGCGGTTGTTGATGGTCAGGATCACCTTGCCGCGCGTGCCGACCTCCAGCACCTGGAAGCGCGGGTTGCCCTTGAACTGCGCCACCGAGCGGGTGCCCGCGCGCGGGAAGATGTCGATGTCGTTGGCCATCAGTGCCGCGGTCTGCGCGGCCGTGTCGGACATGAAGCGGAAGACGAACTTCTCGACCTTCGCAAGGCCCGGGTCGCGGTACGTCGGCGACTTCGCCAGGGTGCACGAGGCGCCGCGCTGCCACGCGGCGAGCTTGTAGGGGCCGGTGCCGACGGGCGCGGTCGCATTCGTCTCGGCGCTCTTGGGCTCGACGATGCAGGCCGTGGACTGGCCCAGCATGAACGGGAGGTCGGGGTTCGACAGCGTGCTGTTCACGCCCACCGTGTACTCGTCGAGCACCACGGTGCCGATCTCGCTGAAGAAGCGCTTGTCCTTGTTCGTGCTCTTGGCGCCGCCTGCGCGGTCGAACGAGAACTTGACGGTGGCGGCGTTGAAGGGTTGCCCGTTCTCGAAGCGCACGCCCTTTCGCAGCTTGAAGACGAAGGTCTTCATGTCGGGCGACGACGACCAGCTCTCGGCCAGCATCGGCGTGACCGAGCCATCGGCGTTGACCTTGGTGAGCGTCTCGAAGATGTTGTATTGCGTGATCTCGGCGATGGCCGACGCGGCACCGGCGGTCGGGTCCAGGCCCGGCGGTTCCAGCGGCATGCCGATGTTCAACGTGTTCTTGCCCGTCTGCGCCTGTGCCAGCGGGAGAAAGGCGCCCGGGATTGCCGCGGCCATGGCGGTGCCCATCAGGGTGCGTCGCTTCAACATTCGATATCTCTCCAGAAGTAAGGGGATGACCCGAGCGGCTCAGGCCGCGGGCGTCTGCAAGACGGCGGACAGCAGCGTCCGCGTGTAGGGGTGCTGCGCGTGGCGGAACAGGTGGCCGGGCGCGCCCTGCTCCACGATCTGCCCCTTGAAGACGACGGCGACGTCATCGCACAGGTGGTTGACCACCGCGAGGTCGTGGCTGATCAGGAGGTAGCTGATGCCGAACTGCTGCTGCAGGTCCTGCATGAGGTTGAGCACCTGGGCCTGCACTGACACGTCGAGCGCGCTGACGGGTTCGTCGGCGACGATGAGCTTGGGGCGCGTGATCAAGGCGCGAGCGATCGCAATGCGTTGTCTTTGTCCGCCCGAGAACTCGTGCGGGTACTTGTCCATGTCGGTGGTGCGCAGGCCGACGGCAGCGAGCGATTCAGCCGCACGTTCGCGTTGTTCCTTGCGGGAAACCTCTGCCAGTGCTTCAAGCGGTTCGGCGACGATGCGCGCGACGGTCTGGCGCGGGTCGAGCGAGCCATATGGGTCTTGAAAGACCATCTGGAAATCGCGTCGCGCATTGCGCAGTTCGCTCTTCGGCAGCGTGTGCAGATCGCGCCCAAGCAGCTTCACGCTGCCCGAGGTCGGCGTGTCGAGCGCCATCACCAAGCGCGCGATGGTCGACTTGCCCGAACCCGATTCGCCGACGATGCCAAGGCTGCGACCGGCTTCGACCTTGAAGCTCACGCCGTTGAGCGCCTTGACTGTCGGCGGCGGTGCGAAGAGTTTTTCGCGCGGCAGGTCGTAGTGGCGCACGAGGTCGGTCACCTGCAGCAGCGGTTGGGTTGTGGCGGATCTGCTCATGCGGGAACAGCGCTTTGCGCCGCGATTTCTTCGAGACGGAGGCAGCGCACCGCATGGCCGCTCGGCTTCATGGCCAGCGGCGGCTTCGTCGTGTAGCACATGTCGGCCGTGAAGCTGCAACGCCCTGCGAACGCGCAGCCGCGCGGCAGGTCCACCAACTCAGGCACGCTGCCGCGGATGGTGGCCAGCCGGCCGGTTCGCGGCGCGCCGAGCACCGGCCGCGCCGCGAACAGGCCGCGCGTGTAGGGATGTGCGCGCTCGGCGAACACGGCCTGGGTCGGACCGCTCTCGACCATGCTGCCGCCATACATCACGAGCATGCGCTGCACGCTGTTGGCGATCACGCCGAGGTCGTGCGAAATCAGGATGAGCGCCATGCCCATCTCGGCGACCAGGCTCTGGATCAGGTCCAGTACCTGCTTCTGGATGGTCACGTCGAGCGCGGTAGTGGGCTCGTCGGCGATCAGCAAATCGGGACCGCAGGCGAGCGCCATCGCAATGCCGATGCGCTGGCGTTGCCCGCCCGAGAACTGGTGCGGATACGCATCGAGCCGCGAGGCCGCATCGGGAATTCCCACGCGCTCCAGCAGGCCCAGCGCTTCTTTGCGCGCCTCGGTCTTCGAAAGCCCGCGATGCAGCCGCAACGGCTCACCGACCTGGCGCGCGATGGTGTGCACCGGGTTCAGCGCCGTCATCGGCTCCTGGAAGATCATGCCGATGCGGTTGCCGCGAATCTGGCACATCGCCTTCTCTGGCAGCCCGACGAGCTCTTGCCCGTCGAGGCGAATGCTGCCGCCGACCTTCGCGGTCGAAGGCAGAAGGCCCATGAGCGACATCACGGTAATGGACTTGCCACAGCCCGATTCGCCCACGATGCCCAGCGTTTCGCCGCGCTCCAGGGAAAAGGAAATGCCGCGCACCGCTTCGGCGGGGCCGCGCTGCGTTTGCAGGCCGATGCGCAGGTCGTTGACTTCGAGAAGAGGCATGGTTCAGCGGGCCCGTGCAAGGCGCGGGTCGAGCAGGTCGCGCAGACCGTCGCCGAGCAGGTTGAGGCCCAGCACCGCCAGCGCGATCGCCATGCCAGGAAACACCGCCAGCAGCGGCTGTTGGAACATGAGCGTCTGCGCTTCGCTGAGCATGCGGCCCCACGACGGCTGCGGCGGTTGGGTGCCGAGGCCGAGGTACGAGAGCGCCGCCTCCGCGAGGATCGCGATGGCGAAGCGGATCGTGATCTGCACGATCAGCACAGCCGAGATGTTCGGCAGCACATGCTGCATCGTGATCGAGAACGAACCCTTGCCGCAGGCGCGTGCCGCAGCGATGTATTCGCGCGACCAGATAGCGTTCGCCGAGGCGCGTGTGATGCGCGCGAACGTCGGGATGTTGTAGATACCGATCGCGACGATGGCGTTGACGATGCCCGCGCCGAACACCGCCGTCATCATGATGGCCGAGAGGATCGCGGGGAACGCCAGCGAGAAATCGGCGAAACGCATGATCGCCTCCTCGACCCAGCCGCGCCGTGCGGCCGCCAGCAAACCGAGCGCGGTGCCGACCACGAGGCCGATGCCGACCGCGATCACGCCCACGAGGATCGACGCCCGCGCACCCACCAGCAGCAGTGAAGCCACGTCGCGCCCGAAGGCATCTGTGCCGAGCCAGTGCGCGGCCGAGGGCGCCTGCATCTTGTTGGCCATGTCCATCTCGTAGGGCGACCACGGCGTCCACACGAACGACACGAGCGCGGCCAGGAGCAGCAGCAGCGCGAGGACGGCACCGATGACGAAGCTGCGGTGGTGTCGCGCACGGCGCCAGAAGCCCGGCACGGTGAGCGCGGCTGCGCTGGGAACTGCAGGAGCGGCGATGGTGTTCATATGTCGCTCGCCTTGATGCGCGGGTCGATCACGGCATAGAGCACGTCGACCACGAAATTCACGATGACGACAAGCGCCGCGAGCAGCATCACGCAGTTGCGCACGACGACGAGGTCGCGGTTGCTGATGGCCTGGAAGATCAGCCGGCCGAGGCCCGGCAGGTAGAACACGTTCTCGATCACGATGGTGCCGGCGAGCAATTCGGAGAACTGCATGCCCATCACGGTGATGACGGGAATCATCGCGTTGCGCAGCACGTGCAGCCACAGCACGGCGCGCTGCGACACGCCCTTGGCTCGCGCGGTGCGCACGAAGTCTTCGCGCATCACTTCGAGCACGGCCGAACGCGTGATGCGAGCAAGGATCGCGGCCTGCACCACCGCGAGCGACAGCGCCGGCAGCAGCAGCGATTTCACGCCACCCAGCACGCCCTCGCCCCATCCGTCGAAGCCGCCTGCGGAGAACCACTGCAGCTTCACCGAGAACACCAGGATCAAGAGAATCGCAAACCAGAAATTCGGAATCGCGATGCCCACCTGCGTCATGCCCATGAGGCCCACGTCGCCCATCTTGTTGTGGCGCGCCGCGGCCGTCACGCCGACGACGAGCGCGAGCACGGTGGTGAGCGTCATCGCGAGCACGGCCAGCGGCACGGTGAGCGCGAGGCGTTCGAGGATCAGGTCGAGCACCGGTGAGCCGTAGGCGTAGCTGTCGCCGAGGTTGCCGGTGAGGATGCCGCCGATCCAGTGCCAATAGCGCGTCCACGCCGGCTGGTCGAGGCCCAGCTTGGTGGCGAGTGCGGCCACCGCATCGGGCGACGCGTCGGGGCCCATGAGCATCTGAGCGGCATTGCCGGGCAGGATCTCCAGGACGAGGAAGACGATGACCGACGCGCCGATCAGCGTGCCGACCAGCGTGGCTAGGCGCTTGAGCAGGAAGAGGCCCATCTATCGGTCTCGGTGCGTCGTGCGGAACCGGGCCGTCATCCGATGCAGCTGGCGATGGCGCGACCCACGTCGACCGTGTTCGCCGTGCCGCCCATGTCGCGCGTGCGCGGACCTTCGCTCAGCACGGTTTCGATGGCAGCGAGCACGGCCGCCGAGGCCTGCGCGTACACGGGGTCGCCGTTGCCCAGGTGGTCGAGCATCAGCGCGGCCGACCAGACCTGGCCGATCGGATTGGCGATGCCCTTGCCCGCGATGTCGGGCGCCGAACCGTGCACCGGTTCGAACAGCGACGGGAACGCGCGCTCGGGGTTCAGGTTCGCAGAAGGCGCGATGCCGATGGTGCCGGTGCATGCCGGGCCGAGGTCGGACAGGATGTCGCCGAAGAGGTTGGAGGCCACGACCACGTCGAACCAGTCGGGGTGCTGCACGAAGTGCGCGCAGAGGATGTCGATGTGGTACTTGCTCGTCGCGATGTCGGGATGGCGCTTGGCCATCTCGGCCAGGCGCTCGTCCCAGTACGGCATGGTGATCGAGATGCCGTTCGACTTGGTGGCCGCCACGAGGTTCTTGCGCGGGCGCTTGCTCGCGAGCTCGTAGGCGTACTTGAGGATGCGGTCGACGCCGTGGCGCGTGAACACGGCCTCCTGGATCGCCATTTCGCGCGGCGTGCCTTCGAAGAGGCGCCCGCCCACCGAGGTGTATTCGCCTTCGGTGTTTTCGCGCACCACGAGGAAGTCGATGTCGCCGGGCTTGCGATGCGCGAGCGGTCCGGGCACGCCGGGCATCAGGCGCACGGGGCGCAGGTTCACGTACTGGTCGAACTCGCGGCGGATCTTGATGAGAAGGCCCCACACGGCGATGTGGTCGGGCACCTTGTCGGGCGCACCGACGGCGCCGAAGTAGATCGCGTCGTGGCCCTTGATGCGCTCGTCCCAGTCGGCCGGCATCATGAGACCGTGCCGCACGTAGTGATCGGAGCCCCAGTCGAAGTGATCGAAGCTGAATTCGATGCCGAACTTGCGGCTCACCGCGTCGAGCACGCGAAGGCCCTCGGGCACCACTTCGATCCCGATGCCGTCACCCGGGATGACGGCGATTCTGTGTTTTCTTTGCTGCATCGAGTACCTGCTTGAAGACTGTTTCGCGAGCAAGTCTAGAAGCAGGAGTCGTGCCGCAGGATCGGGGTTGGCACGTACTTTGTATTGCCAATATCAGAAGGCGTTACGAGCGCATTGCAGAGACAATTGATAACTCTGCTTGGTCCTGAAATCGCTTTAGCCTTCTATTTTCAAGAAGGCTTTGAGGGTCCGATCGGACCTCACATCGGCGCGAGCTGCGCCTTCTTCATCATGGTTTCGGTCAGCGCGATCTCTTGCACGAAGCCCTTGGCGTACTCCTGCGAACTGGAGGGGCTGACGCTCCCGCCCGAGACCTCGATGATGGTGCGCACGGCCGGCTGGCGCAGCGCCTCTTCGAATGCCGCATGGATCTTCGCGACGATCGGATCGGGCGTGCGCGCCGGCACAGAGATGCCGCCCCACGACGTGAGCGACACGCCGGGCACGCCCGCCTCGGCCAGCGTGGGCAACTCGGGCAGCGCCGGGTTACGCTGGCTGCCGGCCACTGCCAGCGCCTTGAGCCTGCCGGCCTGAACGTGCGGATAGGCGACGCTGAAGATCGGCATCGCGAAGAGCACTTGCTTGCCGAGCACCGCATTGACCAGCTCCGAGGCGCCCTTGTAGGGCACATGCATCGCCTGCACACCGGCCGCGCTCAGGAACAGCTCCATGCCCAGGTGCGACGGCGTGCCCACGCCGCCGGACGCGTAGTCGAGCTTGCCCGGGTTGGCGCGCGTGCGCTCGATGAGATCGCGCACGGTGTCGATGCCCGACGAGGGATGGACGATCAGGAGGATGTCCGAGGTCGTCAATCGCATGATGTGGCGGAAGTCCTTGATCGCGTCGTAGCCGGGGTTCGCGTACATGCGCATGTTGGCCGCCATTGGTGCGGCCGAGTAGATCCAGGTGTAGCCATCGGCCGGCGCGCGCGCCACCAGCCGCGCGCCGATGTTGCCGGCGGCGCCGCCGCGGTTCTCGATGACCACCGGTTGCCCGAGCAGCGTGCCGACCGCCTCGGCCAGCGCACGCGCGGTGTTGTCGGGGCCCGTGCCCGCGAGATAGGGAAGCACCCATTTGATGGGGCGGCTGGGCCAATCGGCGTCCGCGGCGAACGCCGGCCATGCGGCGGGCAGCAGCGACGCGGCGAGTGCCTTGCACAGTTGTCGCCGGGTGGCGAGGTGATCCTGGTGATTCATGTCTGTCTTGTCTCTCGATCTGGTTCTTGTAGAAAGCGCGGCGCTTGCAATCAGGCGGCTGGATCGCCCAGCAGTTCGCGCGCGATGGTGTTGCGCTGGATCTCGCTGGTGCCGGTGAGCACGCGGTACATGCGCAGCATGCGGAACAGGAACTCCACGCGCCGGCCCTGCACGATGCCTTCGCCGCCGTGGATCTGCACGGCCGAGTCCGCGATGCGGAACGCGGCTTCGGAGCAGAAAAGCTTGGCCATGGAAGCCTCGGCGCGCGCCTCGCCGCCGGCATCGATCTGGCGCGCGGTGGCGATCATCAGCCCGCGCGCGGCGGCAAGGTCGGTCGCCATGTTCGCCAGCATGTGCTGCACGGCCTGGAACTGCGAGATCGCGCGGCCGAACTGGCGCCGGCCGCGTGCGTAGTCCAGCGCATCGTTCAACGCCACGCGCGCGAGCCCGACCATCGCGGGGCAATGAAGCAGCCGGTTCACCGTGATGCGCCCGAGTGCGAGTGCGAGGCCGCGCCCCGGCTCGCCGATCATGTTGCGCGCCGGCACGCGGCAGGCTTCCAGCACGATGTCCCCGGTGTGCGACTGGCCGGCCATGGTCTTGTAGCCCGATTCCACGCGCGCCCCGGGCTGGCCGAGGTCGACGAAAAAGGCCGAAATCTCGCGCTGGGCGGGATCGGTCGCGGTCGAGGCCATGACCAGCGCGAAGTCCGCGAACGGCGATCCGGAAATGAAGCGCTTGCGGCCGGTAAGCAGGTAGTCGTCGCCCTGCCGCTCGGCGCGCGTCTGGACGGCGCCGGCGTCGGAGCCGGCTTCGGCCTCGGTCAACGCGAAGCAGATGGCCTTGTCTGCATTCGCCACTGGTTGGATGAACGCTTCCAGCTGGTAGGGCGTGGCCTGCCGCGCCAGCGCGCCCACGCGGGGCGGTCCGCTGAGTTCGCCGAACACGTGTGGCGCGAGCGGCGAACCGCTGGCGTAGATGGCCTCCTTGATCAGCACGTGGTCGAGCACGGACAGGCCGAGGCCGCCCATCGCCTTGGGCAAGGTGATGCCGTAGAAGCCGAGTTCGTTCGAGCGCCGCCAGACACGCCGCAGCGTCTCGCGGTCGGGGCTGCGCTCATGGTTGATGCCGTGCTCGCGGACGATCGCGGCCAGTTCGCCGTGGATGAAATCGCCGATGCGCGCGGAGAGTTCGGCGGCCTCTGCCGAGCCTTCGAACGGGGCCGTTGCCGGGGTAGATGAAGTCATGGGTCCTCCGTTCTTCAATTGACGCGCCGCGCGCGGTCGGCCCAGTACGGGGCCTGGATGGTCTTGCGCGCCACTTTGCCGTTGGCGTTCTTGGGCAGCGCCGAAACGAACTCGATCATCCGAGGCCGCTTGAAGCCGCCGAGCCGGTCGGCACAGAAGGCGTCGAGCACGGCCGCATCGGGCGCCTCGCCGGGCTTGAGCACGATGTGCGCGGCGACGGCCTCGCCCCATTTGTCGTCTGGCACTGCGAACACGCAGGCATCGGCGACGGCGGAGTGCTGGTAAAGCACCGCCTCGACCTCCGACGGATAGACGTTGAAGCCGCCGGTGATCACCATGTCCTTCTTGCGGTCGACGATGTAGATGTAGCCGTCGTCGTCGGCACGCGCGAGGTCGCCGGTGTGATAGCCGCCGTTCTTCAGCACTTCGGCCGTGAGTTCGGGCGCGCGCCAGTAGCCGGCGAAGACGTCGGGGCCGCTGACCACGATCTCGCCGATCTCGCCGACTGCGACGGGCTGGCCTTCGTCATCGACGATGTCGACGCGTGACTCCAGGAACGGCCGGCCGCAGGACGCGAGCCGATCGGGCCGCGCGGCACGTGCGAACAGATGGTCTTCGACCGAGAGGCCGCACACGCCCGAAGTCGTCTCGCCCGCGCCGTAGCCCTGCGAAAGAACGGGGCCGAACACGTCCATCGCCTGCAGGATGCGCGCGGGCGCCATCGGCGCCGCGCCGTAGCCGAGCCGCTTCAGATCGGGCAGCGGGAGGTACTGGCCCTCGAGGTGCGCGAGCAGCATGTTGATCATCGTCGGCACCATGAACGTGTGGGCGACGCGGTCGGCGCGCATGTCCGCAAGAAAGCGCCCGGGCTCGAAGCCGTCGAACAGGCGGATGGTCGCGCCGCTGCAAAGCGCCGGCACGAGTTGCATGCCCGAGGCGTGCGTGATGGGACCGACGAGTCCGAGCAGTTCGCCGGGGCGCATGCCGTCGGCGCGCATCAGGAACTTGCGCAGTTGCGCGAGGCGGTTGCCGAAGGTCTGCATGGCCGCCTTCAGCACGCCGCTCGAACCGGAGGTGTAGTGCAGCACGGCCAGTTCGTCGGAGCGCACGCGCACGGCTTCGAACGCATCGCTTGCGGCGGCCAATGCAGCCTCGTAGCTGTTCGAAGCGCCTTCCGGTTGGTCGATCAGCAGAAGGCGCGGCGCCGAAGTTTTCAGCAAGGGAAGAAACGCCTCGGCCCGTGCGGCGGTGGTCACGATCAGTTCGGCCTCGCTGTTCGCGATGACCTCTGCCACTTCGACGGGCGAGAGCCGCGAATTGATCGGCGCTTTCACCAGTGCCGCCTTGTAGCAGGCGAGTTCGAGTTCGACCACCTCGATGCAGTTCGGCAGGTACACGCCAACCCGTGCGCCGCGTGCGAGTCCCTGCGCGAGCAGCGCATTGGCCAGGCGGTTGGAACGCCGCTCGAGTGCGTCGTAGGTGATCGATCGCGTCGGGCTCTTGATCGCGATCTGTTTCGAGAACGCGCGGGAGGCGCGAGAGACGAGGCCGCCGACGTTGGCGACCTCGAAGGATGTGGAATTCAAAGGCTATCTCCTGTGCGCCACCTCTGCATGCGGGTGGACTGCCGCCACTATCGCGGCACGGGCGCTCGAGGAGGAAATACCGTTTGCTGATGCGAAGGCATCAATCTTTCTGATGGCCGGGCGGGCGTTCGGCCTTCCAGATTCCTTCGCCGACCATGCGCTCGATCTCTTCGCGCAGCACATCGATCAGCGCCTGTGCGACCGGATCGACCGCACGGTTCGCGGGCGTCGCGAGCGTGTAGCTGCGCTTGAGTTCGGGCTCGGTCACGCGGGCGCAGATCCAGTGTTCGTTCGTCAATGCCGAGGCGTCGAGCGCGCATCCGGGCGTGAAAGTGAAGCCTGCGCCGGCCTGGTAGAGCGAGCGCAGCACGCGTGCCGAATCGTGTTCGTAGGCCACGTTGAGTTCGATGCCGAGGTTCGATGCAGCGCCTTCGACCTGCTGCCGGATATTGAAGCGCCGCGACTGCAGCACCAGCGGGAGCTGCGCCGCTTTTGCGAAGGCAATGTCACCGATGCCGCGCCGCGCGACCGCCTTGCCGGATGCGGACTTGCGCGGGCGCTTCACCAGCGGTGCTGCAATGCCGCCGACATCGAAACCGCAAAGAAAGATCGACTCTTCCGCCAACGGATCGCACGCCATGCCTTCGAGCACGGGCGTGTCCACCAGGATGCCGACATCGGCCCGGCGATCGAGCATGGCTTTCTTCACCATGAGGCTCAGATCGTCCAGCACGAAGACGCGCACGAGCGGATGCCGCTCTTTCAGCCGCATCAGCACAGGGCCGAGCAGCAAGGATGAAAGCAGCGAGGGAATTGCCAGCGTGACCGAACCTTCGAGACCGTTCGGCGGCCGCTGGAAGCGCTCCCGCAGCGCTGCCGCATCGGACAGCAGCCGGCGCGCGTCGTGATAAAGCTGCATGCCCGCGGTCGTCGGCGTGACGCCCGCATGCGAGCGTTCGAAGAGCTGGGTGCCGAGTTCGTTCTCGAGCTTTTTTATCTGCGCCGTGAGCGCAGGCTGGGCCACGTAGAGCGAAGCCGCGGCCCGGGAGAGGCTTCCCGCCTCGAGCACTGCGATGAAGTAGCGAAGCGCGCGAAGGTCCATGTGCATTGCCAGCGGTTGGGGCAGCCCACAAAGAGGAAACCCCTCGAAGCTCGAAAGCTGCGAGGGGTTTTATCTGGCGGAGTGGACGGGACTCGAACCCGCGACCCCCGGCGTGACAGGCCGGTATTCTAACCAACTGAACTACCACTCCTGGTAGACAACGTTCACTCCTTGCGGAGCCAAGTGCTGACGACTTGTGCCTGCTTCACTTGCATGAAACTGGCGACC
Organism: Variovorax paradoxus EPS; assembly: GCF_000184745.1. Classification (NCBI taxonomy): domain Bacteria; kingdom Pseudomonadati; phylum Pseudomonadota; class Betaproteobacteria; order Burkholderiales; family Comamonadaceae; genus Variovorax; species Variovorax paradoxus. Next base: position 4,717,011 of record NC_014931.1, read on the forward strand.
CTACGGGGATTCGAACCCCGGTAGCCACCGTGAAAGGGTGGTGTCCTAGGCCTCTAGACGATAGGGTCAAAACCTTAGGAACCGTGCTGCGATCAGCACTTATCTTCTTCTCGACACTTTTGATGGTGGAGGTAAACGGGATCGAACCGATGACCTCTTGCATGCCATGCAAGCGCTCTCCCAGCTGAGCTATACCCCCAATTTGACTTTCGGGCTTTTCTTTTCAGAATTACCGTGTGTCGGTGTCGAGCCTCAAATTATAGACCGAAAAATCAGGCCCTTTTCAAACGCTCCACAACTTTTTCGCGAGAAAAGATGGCGAGCACCGAATCGAGGGATGGCGTCTGCGGTGTTCCCATCACGAGGACGCGAACCGGCATGGCCAACACGGGCATTTTCACAGAATGCGCGGCCAGAACTTCCTTGATGGCCGCGGCGATCGAAACTTTTTCCCACGTCACGTCCGCGAGCTTCTCGGCGAGTGCTGCGATGACAGGCTTCACCGCATCGGTGACGTGCTGCGCGAGATCGGCGTCGCTCGGCGTCACGTCCGCGTAGAACGCCGCGGCCCAGTCGGCCAGCGCGACGGTGGTTTCGCAGCGATCCTTGAAGAGCGCGCAGATGGCGACGAGCCGGTCGTCCGCCTCGATGCCGCGCTTCTTCAGTTGCGCGGCCACGAGCGGCGCGAGCTCCGCATCGGCCTTCGCCTTGATGTACTGCGCGTTCACCCACGCGAGCTTCGCCGCATCCCATTGCGCGGGGCTCTTGGAAAGGTGCGAACCGTCGAACCAGCTCACCATCTGCTCGCGCGTGAAGAGTTCGTCGTCGCCATGGCTCCAGCCCAGGCGCGCGAGGTAGTTCAGCATCGCTTCGGGCAGGTAGCCGTTCTCTTCATAGGCAGTGACGCTCACCGCGCCGCGGCGCTTCGAGAGCTTCTGCCCGTCGTCGCCCAGGATCACCGGCACGTGGCCGAACTGAGGAAGCGGTGCGCCCAGCGCGCGGAAGATGTTGATCTGCCACGGCGTGTTGTTGATGTGCTCGTCGCCGCGGAACACGTGCGTGATGTTCATGTCCCAGTCGTCGACCACCACCGCGAAGTTGTAGGTGGGCACACCGTCGGGCCGCAGGATGATGAGGTCGTCGATCTCGCGGTTGTTGATGGTGATCTCGCCCTTGACCAGGTCGTTCCAGGTCACGTCGCCTTCGGGCGGATTGCAGAAGCGCACCACCGGCGGCACGCCTTCGGGCACGGGCGGCAGCACCTTGCCCGGCTCGGGGCGCCAGCGGCGGTCGTACAGCGTCTTTTCGCCGCGCGCGCGTTGCGCCTCGCGCATCTCGTCGAGCTCGGCGGGCGTGCAGTAGCAGTGATAGGCCGTACCGGCCGCGAGCATCTGCGCGATGACTTCGCGGTAGCGCTCCAGCCGCTGCATCTGGTAGATCGGGCCTTCGTCGTAGTCGAGGCCGAGCCAGTGCATCGACGCAAGGATCTGGTCGGTCGAGTCCTGCGTGGAGCGGGCCACGTCGGTGTCCTCGATGCGCAGCACGAATTCGCCGCCGTGGTGGCGCGCGTAGGCCCACGAATAGAGCGCGGTGCGGGCCGTGCCCAGGTGAAGGAAGCCGGTGGGAGACGGAGCGATGCGGGTGCGAACTTTGCCGGTCATGAAACTCGATTCAGGAATTCAGGGTGCTCAGGCCGCGCGAAAGGTCGGCCGTGATGTCGTCGATGTATTCGAGGCCGACCGCAACGCGGATCAGGCCCTGGCTGATGCCAGCCGCCTGGCGTTGCACTTCGGTAAGGCGGCCGTGCGAGGTCGTGCCGGGGTGCGTGACGATGGTCTTGGTGTCGCCCAGGTTGGTGGCAATGCTCACCACGCGCGTGCTGTTGATCACATGGAAGGCATTGGCGCGCGCCGCTTCCGGCGTGTCGCCGACCACGTCGAACGACACCACCGCCCCGCCCTGCCCCGACTGCTGGCGCATCGCGAGCTCGTGCTGCCCATGCGAAGCGAGACCGGGGTAATAGACGCGCGCGACGCCCGGCTGTTGCTCTAGCCACTGCGCCACGGCCAATGCATTCGCGCACTGCGCCTTCATGCGGATGCCGAGCGTTTCAAGGCCCTTCAGCACGACCCATGCATTGAACGGCGACAGCGCCATGCCGGCGGTGCGCACGATCGGGCCGAACACATCGACGATGAGCTTCGACGGACCGCAGATCGCGCCCGCCATCACGCGGCCCTGCCCGTCGAGATACTTGGTGCCCGAATGAATGATGAGGTCGGCGCCGAGTTCGGCCGGCCGCTGCAGCACCGGCGTGCAGAAGCAGTTGTCGACCGCGAGCAGCGCGCCCGCGCCATGGGCCAGCTCGGCGAGTGTCTTGATGTCGCAGACTTCCGTCAGCGGATTGGTCGGCGTCTCGGCGAACAGCAGCTTGGTGTTCGGCTTGATCGCCGCACGCCACTCGGCCACGTCGGTCTGCGAGACGAAGGTGGTCTCGACGCCGAACTTCGCGAACTCCTTGCCGAACAGGTTCAGCGTCGAGCCGAACACCGAGCGCGAACAGATCACATGGTCACCGGCCTTCAGCAGGCCCATGCACATCATGAGGATCGCGCCCATGCCGGTGGACGCGCCGATGGCCGCTTCGGTGCCTTCGAGCGCGGCCAGGCGCTGCTCGAAACTGGTCACGGTCGGGTTGGAGGTGCGCGAGTAGGTAAAGCCCTGCTCGGTGCCGGCGAAGCGGCGTGCCGAGGTTTCGGCGTCGGGCTGCACGAAGCCGCTGGTCAGGAACAGCGCTTCGGAATGTTCGCCATGCTGGCTGGGCGCCAGCCCGGTGCGCAGCGCGAGCGTGTCGCGGTGCAGTCCGGGCGGCAGGGTTCGTTCGTCGGTCACTTCAGCTCTCACTCGCTGTGGTTGGGGAGCGCGAGGCGCGAAGAATCCTCTTCGGTCTCTTCGATGCGCGGGCGGTTGCCGTTCATGCGCGAGATGGCGTCGGTGTCGATGTCGCCCGTCACGTACACACCGTCGAAGCACGAGGCGTCGAAGCCGTCGAGCTTGGTGTTGAGCGAACCGATGGCGCGCTTCATGGCATCGACGTCCTGGTAGATCAGCGCGTCGCAGCCGATCAGTTCGCGGATTTCGTCGACGGTGCGGTCGTGCGCGACCAGCTCGTCCTTGGTCGGCATGTCGATGCCGTAGACGTTGGGGTAGCGCACCGGGGGCGCAGCGCTGGCCAGGTACACCTTGCGGGCACCGGCATCGCGCGCCATCTGGACGATTTCGCGGCTGGTGGTGCCGCGCACGATGGAGTCGTCGACCAGCAGCACGTTGCGGCCCTTGAACTCGCTCGCGATCACGTTGAGCTTCTGGCGCACCGACTTCTTGCGCACGCCCTGCCCCGGCATGATGAAAGTGCGGCCGACGTAGCGGTTCTTCACGAAGCCTTCGCGGTACGGCACACCCAGCAGATGCGCGAGTTGCGTGGCGCTCGGGCGGCTGGATTCGGGGATCGGGATGATCACGTCGATCTGGTTCGGCGGCACGGTCGAGACCACGCGCTTGGCCAGCGTCTCGCCCAGGTTCAGGCGCGCCTGGTAGACCGAGATGCCGTCGAGCACCGAGTCCGGACGCGCGAGATACACGAATTCGAAGATGCACGGGTTCAGCGTGGGCGCCTCGGCGCACTGCATCGAATGGACCTTGCCTTCCAGGTCGATGAACACCGCTTCGCCCGGGTTGATGTTGCGCTCGAACACATGACCCGAGCCTTCGAGCGCGACAGATTCACTGGCCACCATGACGGTGCCGTCTTTCTCGTTGCGGCCCATGCACAGCGGGCGAATGCCGTACGGATCGCGAAAGGCGAGCAGGCCGTGGCCGGCGATCAGCGAGACCACGGCGTACGAGCCGCGCAGGCGCTTGTGCATGTTCTTGACCGCGGCGAACACTTCTGCCGGATGCAGCGGCACGCCGCGCGACGAGCGCTCCAGTTCGTGCGCGAGCACGTTGAGCAGCACTTCGGAGTCGCTCTCGGTGTTGGTGTGGCGATGGTCGGTGGAGAACAGTTCCGAGCGCAGCGCGTGCGCGTTCGTGAGGTTGCCGTTGTGCACGAGCACGATGCCGAAGGGCGCGTTCACGTAGAAGGGCTGCGCCTCTTCCTCGCTGTAGGCATTTCCGGCGGTCGGGTAGCGGACCTGGCCCAGGCCTACATTGCCCGGCAGCCCGCGCATGTTGCGGGTGCGGAACACGTCGCGCACCATGCCCTTGGCCTTGTGCATGAAGAACTTGCGTTCCAGCAAGGTCACGATGCCGGCCGCGTCCTGGCCGCGATGCTGCAGGAGCAGCAGCGCGTCATAGAGCAACTGGTTGACGGGTGCGTTGCTGACAACGCCGACGATTCCACACATGAGCGATTCCTTCAGGGCAGGTAGCTTGCCAACTTTTCAGGCAGCGCGGGTTTCAGGCCCTGCAATGCCGCATCGAGAACACCGGCACTGAGCGAGTCGCGCCACCAGGCACTGTCGCTCAACACCAGCAAATGAACAATGACTGCCAGCACGAGCAGGGCCACTGCGCCCCGCGCCGCACCGAAGGCAGCTCCCAAAATCCGGTCCACGGGCCGAAGGCCCACCACGGTGATCAGCTTGCGCGTGAGGGCCGCAACGAGCCCCACACCGAACGCCACTCCCACGAACACCAGCACGAAGGCCAACGGATAACGCCACGTCGCCTGCGGCTCGCCGAACGGCAGCCACGCCGCCACATCGGAAGCCAGCCACTGGGCGGCGATGAATGCAGCCACCCAACCCGCCAGCGAAATCACTTCGAACACCAGCCCCCGCATGAGGCCGAACAGCATCGACACCACGATGAGCGTGACGGCGATCCAGTCGAGCAGGGCCACGGCAACAGGCGCCTGCGTTTACAACGTGAGGATCGCGGCCGGCAAAGACAAGCCCTTGACCTTTTCCGCGGCCTTGTCCGCTTCGGCACGCGACGCGAAGGGGCCGACACGCACACGCGTGCGCTCGCCATCGGCCGTCTTGGCAACGTGAACGTAGGTCTTGAGGCCGGCGCGCTCCAGCTTCTGCCGGACTTCGCGCGCCTTGTCGGCATCGGCGAAGGCGCCGACTTGCACGATGAAGCGGCCGGCAGCCTCGTCGGCGGCGGCAGGCTTGGGCGTGGCGCTGATGGGCTTGCCTTCGAGCAAGGCCCGGGCGCGTGCACCATCGTCCGCCGAGGCAGCGGGCTTGGGCTCCGGCTTCGGCTTGGCCTCGGGTTTCGGTTCAGGCTTTGGCTTGGGTTCCGGCTTGACTTCGGCCTTGGGTTCCGGCTTTGGCTTGACCTCCGGCTTCGGCTCGGGTTTTGGCTCGGGCTTGGGTTTGGTCTCGACGGCAGGCGGCGTGCTGGCCACCGGCTTGCCGGAGTCGATCACCGTGCCGTCGGCGGTCTCGGTGATCATGCCGCCGGCCGAGGAGGCGGCCGCCACGCGGGAACTGCTTTCGGGTGCGGTCGGTGCGCTGCTCGTCGCAGGAGGCGTTGCAGGTGCGGCGGGCACCGGCAGCGGCTTGATCTTGTTGCGGTCCGGAATCTCGATGGGGATGTCGACCGACACGGGGCGCGGCTGGGTGTCGAACAGCAGCGGGAATCCGATCACGCCCAGCAGCACCAGCACCGCGGCGCCGAGCAGCCGGTGGCGCGCGCGCCGACGCATGGTTTCGACACTTTCCGCAGGGACGGCCGCCGGGGCGCTGCGTCCTTCGTTGCCTTGTGGGCCGCGCGTGCGGAACTTGAAAAACGCCATGAAGTTCGATCCCTGAAGGAGTGCAGCGAGGTGATGCCAGATGGTGCGGAGACCTGTCGGTCAGCCGCCCGGCGACAGGTGTTTGGCTTGCAGCCGGGGGGTGCCGTTTTCGAGCACGCCACCCACGGTGAAGAACGATCCGAAGACCACGATTCTATCAGCGGGGTCTGCGTGCTCGATGGCCGCGCGCAACGCGTCCATGGGGCTTGCGTGCACGCTCGCGGAGGCGTCGGCGCGGGTGTTCTGCGCCTGCCAGGCGGCCTGCAGATCGGCACCCTTGGCGGCCCGTGCGGTCGGCAGGTCGGTGAAGTACCAGCGGTCGATCAGCGGGCCGATGCGCGCCAGGATCGGCGCGAGGTCCTTGTCGGCCATGATGCCGAACACGCCGTGCGTCGTGGGAAAGAAACCCATCGCATCGAGGTTCTCGGCGAGCGCCGCGACCGCGTGTGCGTTGTGCGCCACATCGAGCACCAGCGCGGGCTCGCCCGGCACGATCTGGAAGCGCCCCGGCAACTCGACCATCGCGAGACCGTTGCGCACCGCTTGCGCCGTGATCGGCAATTGCGGACGCAGCGCCTCGAGCGCCGCGAGCACGCCCGCGGCATTGATGAGCTGGTTGGCGCCACGCAGCGCCGGATAGGCCAGCCCGCTGTAGCGCCGCCCGCGGCCCGACCAGCCCCACTGCTGCTTGTCGCCCGACACGTTGAAGTCGGCCCCGAAGCGCCAGAGGTCGGCGCCGATGGCGTTCGCATGATCGATCACGCTCTGCGGCGGCATCGGATCGCTCACGATGGCCGGCTTGCCGGCGCGCAGGACGCCGGCCTTCTCGAAGCCGATGCTTTCGCGGTCGGGGCCGAGATAGTCCATGTGGTCCAGGTCGATGCTGGTGATGACCGCGCAGTCCGCATCGATGATGTTGACCGCGTCGAGCCGGCCGCCGAGGCCGACTTCGAGGATCGCCACATCGGGCTTTTCCTCGATCATCCGGTGCAGGATGCCGAGGGTGGTGAACTCGAAGTAGGTCAGCGCCATGTCGCCGCGCGCCTTTTCCACCACTTCGAAGCTTGCTATCAGTTTGGAAGCATCGACCGATTCGCCCTTCAGCCGCAGCCGCTCCTCGAAGTGCACAAGGTGCGGGGAGGTGAACACGGCGGTGCGGTAGCCCGCATGCGTGAGGATCGACTCGAGCATCGCGCAGGTCGAGCCCTTGCCGTTGGTGCCGGCCACCGTGATGACGGGGCAGCCGAATTTCAGGCCGAGGCGCCCGGCCATCTCCTTGGCGCGGTCGAGGCCCAGTTCGATGTTCTTGGGATGGAGTTGCTCGGCGCGCGCGAGCCAGTCGTTAAGGGTTTCCATGGAGGCCGGCATTGTCGCCGACCCGCCGGGCGCGGCATCATGGCGGCCATGACAACCCTATACGGCATCCCGAACTGCGACACCGTCAAGCGCGCCCGCGCCTGGCTCGACGAACACAACGTGGCCTACACCTTCCACGATTTCAAGAAACAGGGCGTGCCCGAGGCCGAGCTCGACCAGTGGCTGAAGAAGCCCGGCTGGGAGGCGCTGGTCAACCGCCGCGGCACCACCTGGCGCAAGCTGGACGAAGCCACCCAGAACAGCGTGGTCGATGCCGCCTCGGCCCGCGCCGTGCTGCTGGCCAACCCGAGCCTGATCAAGCGGCCGGTGGTCAACTGGGGCGCGAAAACCGGCGTTACGACGGGATTCGACGCCGCAAGCTGGGCTGTGAACGCCGTGTAAACCCCGGAACCCCGCCTCGCCGGCCGGCCTCCAAACCCGATCTGCAGGAGAGACACCATGAACAGACACGTTTTTCGCACCCTCGCGGGGCTTTCGGTGGTCGGGCTGTTGACCACGGGCGCAGGCATCGCGCAGGCCCAGCAAGTGGTCCAGGCCCGGGTCATTTCTGCCACGCCGATCCGCGAAACGACCGGCAGCGACGTCAGCTACAACGTCACCTACGAATACCAGGGTCGCCAGTACACGACCCGCACCACCAGCCGGCCGGGCGCGACCATTCCGGTCCAGGCCAGCGCCTACGGCGTGACCACTTCGGGTGCGACCACCGCGCCCGTGCAGCCGCAATCGCAGTTGCAGCCCTATCCGGTCGAGGCGAATAACAACAGCCAGCCATACCAGCAGCAGTATCAGTATCAGCAAGACCCGCAGTCGCAGCAGCAATACCAGGGCCAGGGCAGCGGTTCGCCCTGGGACAGCGTCGTGCCCGAACCCGGCGTGGTGGTGTCCAACGCGCCCGCGCCGGTCTACGTGCAGCCGGCGCCGGTGTATGCGCCGCCCGTGTACGTGCAGCCCGCCTACACCTACCCGTACGCACAGCCCTACGTGTACCCGCCGGTGGGCATCTCGCTGAACCTGGGCTATTCGCGCGGCTGGGGCGGCGGCTACTACGGGCGGGGCTACGGGTATCGCGGCTACGGCGGTTACCGCGGCGGCTGGCATCGCTGAGAAGGTGTGAGCGGCTGGGGCCTGGGCAAGCCCCTAAAATCGAGGACTTTTCCAACCCCTGAGGGGTGCGCCGCCTGCGCGGTGCGTCCTCGAATGCCGACCGCCCGCGCGCCGGCGCCACCCAATGACGACGACTACCGACACTCTGAACAGCGCCGCAGTGGCCACCAAGGCCAATGTGTACTTCGACGGCAAATGCGTGAGCCACAGCCTCACGCTCGCGGACGGCACCAAGAAATCGGTCGGCGTGATCCTGCCGTCCACCCTCACCTTCAACACCGGCGCGCCTGAAATCATGGAAGGCACTGCCGGCAGCTGCGAATACCTGCTCGCAGGCACCAGCGAATGGGTCGCCTCCGGTCCGGGCCAGAAGTTCAACGTGCCGGCCAATTCCAGCTTCCAGATCCGGGTGACCGGCGAGCCCTACAGCTACATCTGCCATTTCGGCTGAACCGGGACCTGACATGTCGACCATTCTCCAAAACGTTCCCGCCGGCCAGAAGGTCGGCATTGCCTTCTCCGGCGGCCTGGACACCAGCGCGGCGCTGCACTGGATGCGCAACAAGGGCGCGATTCCCTACGCCTACACCGCCAACCTCGGCCAGCCCGATGAGCCCGACTACGACGAGATCCCCCGCAAGGCGATGCTCTACGGCGCCGAGAACGCCCGCCTGATCGACTGCCGCGTGCAGCTGGCCAACGAAGGCATCGCCGCGCTGCAGGCCGGCGCCTTCCACGTCACCACCGCGGGCGTCACCTACTTCAACACCACACCGCTCGGCCGCGCGGTCACCGGCACCATGCTGGTGTCGGCCATGAAGGAAGACGACGTCAACATCTGGGGCGACGGCAGCACCTACAAGGGCAACGACATCGAGCGCTTCTATCGCTACGGCCTGCTCACCAATCCTGCGCTCAAGATCTACAAGCCCTGGCTCGACCAGGTCTTCATCGACGAACTCGGCGGCCGCAAGGAGATGTCGGAGTTCATGCAGAAGGCCGGCTTCGCCTACAAGATGTCGTCCGAGAAGGCCTACTCGACCGACTCGAACATGCTGGGCGCCACGCACGAGGCCAAAGACCTCGAGCACCTGAACAGCGGCATGCAGATCGTGCAGCCCATCATGGGCGTCGCGTTCTGGAAGGACGAAGTCGAGGTCAAGCGCGAAACCGTCTCGGTGCGCTTCGAAGAAGGCGTGCCGGTCGCGCTGAACGGCGTGGCCTACCCGAACATGGTCGAGCTGATCCTGGAAGCCAACCGCATCGGCGGACGCCACGGCCTGGGCATGAGCGACCAGATCGAGAACCGCATCATCGAAGCCAAGAGCCGCGGCATCTACGAGGCCCCGGGCCTCGCGCTGCTGTTCATCGCCTATGAACGCCTGGTCACCGGCATCCACAACGAAGACACGATCGAGCAGTACCGCGACCACGGCCGCAAGCTCGGCCGCCTGCTCTATCAGGGCCGTTGGTTCGATCCGCAGGCGATCATGCTGCGCGAGACGGCCCAGCGCTGGGTGGCGCGCGCCATCACCGGCGAAGTGACGGTCGAGCTGCGCCGCGGCAACGACTACTCGATCCTGAACACCGAGTCGCCCAACCTCACCTACAAGCCCGAGCGCCTGAGCATGGAAAAGGTCGAGGGCGCCTTTACGCCGCTGGACCGCATTGGCCAGCTGACGATGCGCAACCTGGACATCATCGACACGCGCGAGAAGCTGGCGATCTACACCCGCACCGGGCTGCTGTCGTCGAGCCAGGGCGCCTCGCTGCCGAAGCTGGCGAACGACGACGAGAGCACCAAGTAAGCCGAACGCGCTTCAATGACGAACGGGCCCGATGGGCCCGTTTCTCTTTGGCGTGTCGCGTCGGTCAGTCGCCGCCTCCGCCGCAGCCCCCTCCGCAACCGCCACCGCTGTCACCGCCGCCGGAGTCCCCGCTTCCCCCACCATCGCCGCTGCTGCTCGATTCGCTGCCGCCGAAACCACCGGCATCACCCGAGCTGCCGCCGTCCGACGAGGACTCGCCGAATTCGCTGCCGCACTGCGAGGTCGAGCCGTTGTGCCGGTCGACCGCCTTGCAATCGGGCACGTACTCGAAGCCGCCCGGAATCGCGAACTTGATGTCCAGCGCGAACAGAAGCGGCAGGCGCGCGGGCTTGCGCGGATCGATGCTTTCTTCCTTGCACGCCCAGTACCAGGTTCGGCGCAGGCCGTCGTTGCGCTTGGGGTCCTTGCCCAGCACCTCGGCCGGGCTGTGGTGCAGCATGCCGCCGAAGGCTGCCTTGCACCAGTTCTGGTAGCCCTGCGTGTGCAGGATGAACTCGTGCCAGGCGGTGTCGACCACCTTGGAGGGCATGGCGACGAACTTGCGGTCGCTGCGCAGGTGCGCCATGAAGAACTGGCGCAGGCCCCGCAGCACCAGTTCGGCGTCGCGGCGGCTCAGTTGCGGATGGGCTTCGCGTAGCTTGCCGATCAGGAAGGGCGGCAGTCGCGCTTCACGAATGAACTGGCGGCGCAAGCTCACTTCGATGCGGCTCAGGAGCGCCGCGAAACAGAAGGCTGCGATGAACAGCAGCGCCGATCCCCACCAACGCGCCGGCACTAGGAACACCGAGGCAATGCCAGCCACGATGACGATCCGCTGCGCCCACACCAGCGCGGCGATGCGCCGGCGGTAATTCAGGTGCAGGAAGTCGAGATCCATTGATTACTTTGTCAGACCACCACCGGCTCGGGCTCCAGCCGGATGCCGAAGCGCTCGTACACGCTGGTCTGGATCGCCTTGGCCAGCGTCATCACCTCGCCGCCGGTCACCGGGTTCTCGCTGCCGCCGCGGTTGACCAGCACCAGCGCCTGCCGCTCGTACACGCCGGCATTGCCGACCGACTTGCCCTTCCAGCCGCACGCGTCGATGAGCCAGCCGGCCGCCAGCTTGATGCTGCCGTCGGCCATCGGGTAGTGAACGATCTTGGGGTCGCGCGCAATGATGTCGGCGCACTGCTCGGGCGTGACGGTCGGGTTCTTGAAGAAGCTGCCGGCGTTGCCCAGCACGCGCCAGTCGGGCAGCTTGGCGCGGCGGATGGCGCAGACCCAATCGAAGATGTCGACGGCGCTCGGCGTAAAGTTGCCGGTTTCTTCCATCTTGCGTTCGAGGTCGAGGTAGCCGACCACTGCCTTCCAGGGCTTGGGCAGCCGGAAGCGCACGCGGGTGATGAGCGCGCGGCCCGCAAGGCCGAAGTCGTTGGGGCCGCTGCGCACATGCTTGAACACCGAATCGCGGTAGCCGAAGGCGCACTGGGCGGCATCGAGCGTGAAGCTGCGGCCGGTGTCCAGGTCGATGGCGTCTAGCGATTCGAAGCGGTCCTGCAACTCGACGCCGTAGGCGCCGATGTTTTGCACGGGAGCGCCGCCCACGGTGCCCGGGATCAGCGCCAGGTTTTCGAGGCCGGGATAGCCGTTGCGCACCATCCATTCGACCGCGTCATGCCAGATCTCGCCCGCGCCGGCTTCCACGATCCAGGCCCGCGGCGTCTCTTCGACCAGCCGCAGACCCTTGATTTCCACCTTGAGCACCAGCGGCTTGACGTCGCCGGTCAGCACGATGTTGCTGCCGCCGCCCAGCACGAAACGGGGGGCGCCCTGCCAGTCGGGGCCGGCCAGAAGCTCGGCGATATCGGCCTCGTCCGTGATGCGCGCCAGGCGCTGCGCGCGCGCGACGATGCCGAAACTGTTGTACGGCTGCAGGGGGACGTTGTGCTCCACGATCATGGGAGAATTGTCGCATTCAGCACCCGCAAGAATTCAGGAGAGCCCATGCCGTCTTTCGATACCGTCTGCGAGCCCAATTTGCCCGAAGTGAAGAACGCGGTCGAGAACACCGCCAAGGAAATCGCGACGCGCTTCGACTTCAAGGGCACCGCCGCCGCCGTCGACCTCAAGGACAAGGAAATCACCATGATCGGTGACGCCGAGTTCCAGCTCGTGCAGGTCGAGGACATCCTTCGCAGCAAGCTCACCAAGCGCAGCGTCGATGTACGCTTTCTCGACAAGGGCGACGTCCAGAAGATGGGCGGCGACAAGGTCAAGCAGGTCATCAAGGTCAAGAGCGGCATCGAAAGCGAGCAGGCCAAGAAGATCACCCGCATCGTCAAGGACAGCAAGCTCAAGGTGCAGGCCGCGATCCAGGGCGACGCCGTGCGCATCACCGGCGCCAAGCGCGACGACCTGCAGGCCGCCATGGCGCTGATCAAGAAGGACGTGCCGGACATGCCCCTGTCGTTCAACAACTTCCGCGACTGATCTCCTCATGAAACCCCTCGCCCTTGCGACGGCAGCGTGTCTTCTGGCTGCCGTTGCGGTGGCGCATGCTGCAAGCTCGGTGATGCTCACCGGCACCATCGGCAGCCGCGCGATCCTGATCGTGAACGGCGCACCGCCCAAGACCGTGGCGGTCGGCGAGAGTTTCCAGGGGGTCAAGCTCGTGTCGCTGCAGGCCGAGCAGGCGGTGGTCGAGCTCGAAGGCAAGCGCGTCAACCTGCGCATGGACACGCCGGTGAGCATCGGCGGCGGTGGCGGTTCAGGCGGTGGCGGCAACCGCATCGTGTTGTCGCCCGACAGCCGCGGCCACTACATGACACAGGGCGCCATCAACGGCCGCGCCGTCACGTTCATGCTCGACACGGGCGCCACCTCGATCGCGCTCTCGGCCGCCGATGCCGAGCGCATCGGCCTGGACTACAGCAAGGGCCAGCGCATCCAGATGAACACCGCCAACGGTGTGTCTCAGGGCTACAAACTGCGCGTGCAGTCGGTGCGTGTGGGCGATGTGGAGGTGTACGACATCGATGCTGTCGTCTCGCAGCAGCCGATGCCCTTCGTGCTGCTGGGCAACAGCTTCATCAACCGCTTCTCCATGCGCCGAGACGCGGACCAGATGGTCCTGGAAAAGCGGTACTGAATAACGTCAGGCCGCAGCAGCGGTAACGACGATCTCGATCTTGTAGGCCGCATTGGCCATCTTGGCCTGCACCGTCGCGCGCGGCGGCGTGTTGCCGGCCGGAATCCACGCATCCCACACCTCGTTCATCGCCGTGATGTCGGTGATGTCGGCCAGGAAGATCTGCGTCATGAGAATGCGCGACTTGTCGCTGCCGGCCTCGGCCAGCAGGCGGTCGACCATGGCGAGCACCTGCGCGGTCTGGCCGCGGATGTCCTGCGTGGTGTCGTCTGGCACCTGACCGGCGAGGTAGATGGTGCCGTTGTGCACGGCCGTCTCCGAGAGACGCGGGCCGACGTGAAAGCGGGTGATGTTTGCCATGGTGTTGTTCAAGCCTTTTTCTTCGAGCCGAGTTTCGACTCCGTGCCGGCCGCGAGCCGGCGGATGTTTTCGCGGTGCCGCCAGACCAGCAGCAGACTCATGATGATGATCGCGATCAGCACCGCGCGGTCGAGCGGCCATGCAATGTTGCCGCCCAGCAGGTAATAGGCCGGCGCAAAGAAGGCCGCCACCAGCGACGACAGCGACGAGTAACGGAAGAAGACCGCGATGATCAGCCAGGTCGCGCCGGTCGCGAGCCCCAGCCAGGGCGCGATGCCCACCAGCACGCCCGCCGCGGTCGCCACGCCCTTGCCGCCCTGGAAGCCGAAGAACACCGGGTACAGGTGGCCGAGGAAGGCCGCGAGGCCCGCCACGGCGGCCACGCCATCGCCCAGGCCCCACTGCGCGCCGTAGTGGCGGATCAAAAACACCGGCAGCCAGCCCTTGACCGCATCCAGCACCAGCGTGGCCAGCGCCGCGCCCTTGTTGCCCGAGCGCAGCACGTTCGTGGCGCCCGGGTTGCCACTGCCGTAGCTGCGCGGATCGGCCATGCCGAGCGACTTGCTCACGATGACCGCGAACGACAGCGAGCCGATCAGGTACGAAGCCACGATGGCAATGAGGGACGGCAGGTGAAAGCTCAAGGCAGCGCTCCGCGGGGAAATGGTTGTTCTTTTTTGTCGAAGGGCGCCATCGTGGGCCGACGCGCCGCGGCGGCTATTCTGCCAGCGCGCACTGCACCGGCTTGGCCCCCAGCAGCGCCACGCACACCTGCGGATCGATGCCGACGAGGTAGCCGCGCCGTCCGCCGTTGAGCACGATCTTCGGCAGTTCGAGGATGGTCGACTCGATGTACACCGGCATCTCGCGCCGCGTGCCAAAGGGCGAGGTGCCGCCTACCATGTAGCCGCTGTGGCGCTGCGCCACCTCGGGCTTGCAGGGCTCGACCGACTTGGCGCCGATCTGCCGCGCGAGGTTCTTGGTCGACACCGTGCGGTTGCCGTGCATCAGCACGATGAGCGGCCTGGCGTCCTGGTCCTGCATCACCAGCGTCTTGATGACCGTGAACGGATCGAGCCCCAGCATCTCGGCGCCGCGCTGCGCGCCGCCGTGCTCCATGTACTCGTACGGATGCTCGGTGAAGGCGACCTTGTTCGCCCGCAGCAGTTGCGTCGCGGGCGTTTCGGAAACGTGGACCTTCTTCACCTTCTGGTCTTTCACGCCGCCGGGTCCCGGATGTCCCAGCGGATCTTGTCGATCTCGGCCAGGATTTCCGGCGACAGCGTGGTGCCGTAGGCATCGATGTCCTCGTCGAGCTGCTCGAGCGTGCGCACGCCGATGATCGTGCTCGCCACCTGCCACTTGGTGTAGCAGAAGGCCAGCGCGAGCTGCGTGGGCGTCAGGCCGTTGTCGCGCGCGAGCTGGTTGTACAGGCGCGCGGCCTTCAGCGCATCGGGCCGGCCCCAGCGCAGCTTGCGCACCGACTCGTAGCGCGTGATGCGCGCTTCGGCGGGCGCGTCGGGCCCTGTGATGCCGCTCTGGTCGTACTTGCCGGTGAGGAGGCCATAGGCCAACGGCGAGTAGGCCAGCAGCGACACGCCCAGCCGGTGCATCGTTTCGTCCAGCCCGTTTTCCACGCCGCGGCTCGCGAGGTTGTAGACGTTCTGCACCGTCGCCACGCGCGGCAGGCCGTGCTGCTCGGCCAACCGAACGAACTCGTGCACGCCGTAGGGCGTTTCGTTCGACAGGCCGATCGCGCGGATCTTGCCGGCATTCACCAGCTTGCCGAAGGTCTCCAACTGCTCGTGGATCGGCGTCTGCGTGACTTCCTTGGCCGGGTCGTAGTAGATGTTGCCGAAGGCCGGCACGTGGCGCTCGGGCCAGTGGATCTGGTAGAGGTCGATCGTGTCGGTCTTCAGGCGCTTCAAGCTCGCATCGCACGAGGCCACGATGTCGGCGGCCGTCATGCCCACGCCTTCGCGCACCCAGGGCGTGTTGCGCAGCGGGCCCGCGACCTTGGTGGCCAGCACCAGCTTCTGGCGCGCGCCGGGGTTGGCGGCGAACCAGTTGCCGATGATGGTTTCGGTGACGCTGTAGGTTTCCTCGCGGGTGGGCACCGAGTACATCTCGGCGGTGTCGATGAAGTCGACGCCGCGTTCCAGAGAACGGCTCAGGATGGCGTGGGCGGTGGGTTCGTCCACCTGCTCGCCGAAAGTCATGGTGCCGAGGCAGATCGGGGTGACGTGCAGGTCGCTCTGACCGAGTTGGATCTTTTTCATGCGCGGGATGCTACCGCCCTCCCCCGCAACGCGCTGACCGCGCGGCCAAAGCCCGAGCGGCAGTTGCCCGCGGCCGTCCGCACCTGTCGTCTGCCGGACTGCCCGAAAGCGCCCCGCTCCTTATCATCGGCGCCCATGTACCAAGCCCTCCGTCCCTCGCGCAGCGAATTCGTGCCCGTGCGCAACCTCAGCTACCACGTGCGCCTCTGGGGCCAGCCCTCGGCCGAACGCCCGCCGCTGGTGCTGGTGCACGGATGGATGGACGTCGCCGCCTCGTGGCAGTTCGTCGTCGATGCGCTGGCCGAAGACCGCTTCATCATCGCCCCCGACTGGCGCGGATTCGGCCTCACCGACGGCGGCGGCGTCGACAACTACTGGCTCGCCGACTACCTCGCCGATCTCGAATGGCTGCTCGACCACTACGCAGGCGAAGGCGACGACGCCCGCCCGGTCGACCTCGTCGGCCACAGCATGGGCGGCAACGTCGCGATGCACTACGCGGGCGTGCGACCCGCGCGCATCCGCCGCCTCGTCAACCTCGAAGGTTTCGGCATGCCCGCGCGCAAGCCCGACGAAGCGCCCGCGCGCTACGGCCAATGGATCGACGAACTCAAGGGCCTGCACCGCGGCGAGAAGGCGCTCGCCGGCTACTCGGCCGTGGACGGCGTGGCCCGCCGCCTCATGAAGACCAACCCGCGCCTCTCTCAAGACAAGGCCGACTGGCTCGCCAGCCACTGGTCGGCCGGGCAGCTTCAGCCCGACGGCAACACGCGCTGGCAGATCCTCGGCGATGCGGCGCACAAGATCGTCAATGCGCACATCTTCCGCGTCGATGAAACCCTCGCGCTCTATGCACGCATCACCGCGCCGACGCTGATGGTCGAGGCCTCCGACGACAGCCTGCAGGGCTGGTGGAAGAACCGCTACACGCTCGATGAATTCCACGAGCGCCTGAAGTCCGTGCCCTCGGTGCGCATCGAGCGGCTCGACGACGCGGGCCACATGCTGCACCACGACCAGCCGCAGCGCGTGGCGCGGATGATCGAAGACTTCCTGGCCTAGTTTTTCTGCGCGGCCCGGCGCAATGCCGCACGCGCCAGCAGCCGCGTCGAATCCAGCGTCTGCAGCGGCGAATTCGCGTCGCTCATGATCAGCGGAATCTCGGTGCAGCCGAGCACCACGGCATCGCAGCCTTCCTCGTCCTTCATGCGCTGCATCACGCGCTGGAAGGTGGCCACGGCCTCGGGCTTGAAGACGCCGTAGACCAGCTCTTCCATGATGATCCGCGCGATCTCGTCGCGCTCCTCGATGGTGGGGCGAACGTATGCCAGGCCGCGGGCCGAGAGCTTCTCGGGATACACCTCGCTGTCGGTCAGCCAGCGCGTGCCCGTGATGCCGATGCGCCTGAAGCCGCGCTGCACCGCCTCTTCAGCGACGCACTCCGCAATATGCAGCCAGGGCAGCGGCGAGCGCCCTTCGATAAACGGCAGCGCCTGGTGAATGGTGTTGTCCGGGCAGACCAGGAAATCCGCGCCGATCTTCGCGAGCTTGTGCGCCGAGGCGAGCATCACTTCGCCCACGCCGTGCCAGTCGTCGCGGTAGATGTGTTCCATGTAGTCCGACAGGGAGGGCGTGTGCATCGAGACCTCGGGATGCGCATGCGGCCCGAGGAATTTCGCGCCCTCCACGCAGATCGTCTGGTAGCAAAGCGATGCGCCTTCGGCGGAGCAGCCGACGATTCCGATGTGCTGGGTCATGGCGGCATCCTACAAAAGGCGCGGATCGACGTCATCGCCCTCCCCTCCGATATCCGCCGGCCGG
The DNA here is from genome assembly GCF_000184745.1 of Variovorax paradoxus EPS. Lineage (NCBI taxonomy): Bacteria > Pseudomonadati > Pseudomonadota > Betaproteobacteria > Burkholderiales > Comamonadaceae > Variovorax > Variovorax paradoxus. The sequence continues at coordinate 4,734,717 of NC_014931.1, forward strand.
ATATCCAAGCGCGCAAATCTTCGTTCGCGCGACAGGCACCGCCGCCTAGAGTGCGCGACTCCTGTTGCCGTCTCCCGGAGTTGTCGCCATGCCTTCCTTTTCGCGCGCGCCCTCGTGGCTGCGCCGCCTCGCGCCGCTGTCCGGCGGCCTCGCACTGAGCCTGCTTCTTCACATCTGCGCGAAGTTCGCGAAAGACATCGTGGCCGCCTACCAGTCGCCCGAGTTCCAGAAGTTCTTCAAGGCCAACCCGGTGTGGGCGGGCTACCGGATGCCGGATTACTTCAACCAATGAGCGACGACAACAAGGGCGCTCCGCGCAGGCAACTGCACCTCAACGTCAACATCCTGCATTCGGGATTCGTGCCCTCTGCCTGGCGCCTGCCGGAGAGCGACCCGTGGGCATTCGCCGACATCCAGCACTACATCCGAACCGCGCAGATCGCGGAAGCGGCCAAGCTCGATGCGATCTTTCTTGCGGACAACGCGGCGATCGTGGACCAGATCCACTTCCGCCCGATCACCGCGCTGGAGCCCACCATCCTGCTGGCCTGCGTGGCCGCGGCGACGACGCACATCGGCCTGATCGCCACCGCCTCCACCAGCTACAACGAGCCCTACAACATCGCGCGCCGTTTCTCCACGCTCGACCACGTGAGCAACGGCCGCGCGGGCTGGAACATGGTGACCACGGCCGACCTGCCCTCGGCCCGCAACTTCGGCCTGGACACCACGCCCGACCACACGAAGCGCTACGCCCGCGCCTCGGAGTTCGCCGGCATCGTGAAGGCGCTGTGGGACAGCTGGGAAGACGACGCCTTCGTCGGCGACAAGGCCAGTGGCAGCTTCATCGACCCAACCAAGGTGCATGCGATTGCGCACCGCGGCGAGCACTTCGCGGTGCAGGGGCCGCTGAACCTGCCACGTGCGCCGCAGGGGCATCCGGTGCTGGTGCAGGCCGGCGCTTCGGCCGATGGACGCGAACTTGCATCGCGCCACGCGGAAGCCGTGTTCTCGGCTTCGCAGTCCTTTGAAGAATCGCTGGCCTACGCACGCGCCCTCAAGACTCGCGCCGCCGAATTGGGCCGCGGCCCCGATGCGGTGAAAGTGCTCGCCGGCCTCACCACCATCGTGGGCGGCACCGAGGCCGAAGCGCGCCGACGCCGAGACGAACTGGTCGACCTGATCCCGTGGGACTACAGCCTCACGCGCTTGGCCGGCACGCTGGGCATCACGCCCGATCGCCTGAAGCTGGACGAGCGCCTGCCCGACAACCTGCCGCTCCCGGGCAATGGCAACGGCAACCACACGTTTTTCAACGCGGTGGTCGCGGCCGGACGCACGCATGGCTACACGGTGCGCCAGCTGATCCGCGAACTCGCGGGCGGCGGCGGGCATCGCGTGATCGTGGGCACGCCCGAGCAGATCGCCGACGACATCGAGCACTGGTTCAAGGGCGGTGCGGCGGACGGGTTCAACCTGATGCCCGATGCGCTGCCGCACGGGCTGCAGGACTTTGTCGATGGCGTGGTGCCGATCCTGCAGAAGCGCGGGCTCTTCCGAACCGAGTACGAAGGGCGCACGCTGCGCGATCACCTCGGGCTGGCGCGGCCTGGTGGGCGAGCGGCGCAGCGGCTGGCGGCCTGAAACGTGACCTTGGACAAGAACCGTTCGGGCTGAGCTTGTCGAAGCCTTGCGCCCACCGAGAACAGCCCTTCGACAGGCTCAGGGCGAGCGGTGTAAAGGATTGATTCGCGGCTTCACGATTCAAATCACCCCAACAACCGTTCGGGCTGAGCTTGTCGAAGCCTTGCGCGGCGCTTCGACAAGCTCAGCGTGAACGGTTCCTGGGAATGTTCGGCATGAGTTGGCATCAGTCTTCGTCGGTTGCGTTGCCGGTCAGGGACAGCACTTCCTCAACAAAGGCCTCGAACAGCGGCAGCGCAGCAGGCAGACCGTCGAGAGTTTCCGCCTCCCCAGCATCGAAGAAATGCAGCTGGTCGGAGGGAATGGAAACCCACTCGCCCCCTTCGAACAACAACCCCAGATACCCATCCGCAGTGGGCAGATAGAACAACCCCGCCCCTTCGAGCGCGCGCTGCCCCTTCTTCGCCTTGCCCCGCCCCCAACTCACGCCCTGCTTCGCAAGATGCTCGGTGATCCATCCGTCGCACACATGCGTGTCGCGCCAGTTGGCTTGGGCATCGAATACGGCGAGCACGGGCATGGGGCGTCCTTTGTCGAGGTTGGATTACTGCAGGAAGCTGGGCTTGGCGTAGCCCTGGAACTTGGTATCGACCACCGTCTTGAATTCCTTCGAGTGGTAAGCCTCGACGATGTCCTTGGCCCAGGCCGAGTTCTTGTCGCCGGTCTTCACCGCGACCACATTGAGGTAGTAGTCGGGCGTCTTCTCCAGCACCACGGCTTCGCTGAGCTTCAGGCCCGACGAGATCGCGAAGTTGCCGTTGACGATGGCGTACTCGGTGTCGCCCAGCGAACGCGGCAGTTGCGCGGCTTCGAGCGGAATGAACTTGAGCTTCTTCGGGTTCTCGGCCACGTCTTTTTCAGACGCACGGATCGGGTCCACGCCGGCCTTGATGGTGATGAGCTTGTTCTGCTCCAGCAGCACCAGCGCGCGCGCCAGGTTGCTCGGGTCGTTCGGGAGCGTCACGCGGTCGCCCTCTTTCACGTCGGCCAGCGTCTTGCGCTTGGTCGAGTACACACCCAGCGGCGCGATCGGGCCCTGCACCAGTTCGGCGAGGTCCAGCTTCTGGTCGGCCGAGAACTTCTTCAGGTAGACCTGATGCTGGAAGAAATTGGCGTCGAGCGAGCCCTGAGCGAGCGCGAGGTTGGGCTGCACGTAGTCGTTGAACTCGACCAGCTTCACCTTGTAGCCCTTCTTCTCGAGGATGGGGACGATGCCGACCTTCAGTTGGTCGATGTTCGAGCCGGCGGTGCCGCCGATCACGAGGTTCTTCTTGGCGTCTTGCGCCTGCGCGAGCGACAGGCCGCCGAACGACAGCGCGACGAGGGAAACGGCGAGGACGGAGCGGCGCAGCAATGCGGTTTTCATGGAATGAGCAACAGGAGAAAAGAGAAAGGGAGAACGAAGGAAATCAACGCTTGTCCAGCCTGCGTGCCGTGGTGTTCCCCACGAATTGCAGGATCTGTACCAGCACCACGAGCAGCGCCACGGTGAGCACCATCACGTCGGTCTGGAAGCGGTAGTAGCCGTAGCGGATCGCCAGGTCGCCGATGCCGCCGCCGCCCACCACGCCGGCAATCGCCGAGTACGAGAGAAAGCTCACCGCCAGCACCGTGAGCGCGAGCACCAGGCCCGAGCGCGCCTCGACCACCAGCACGCGCCAGACGATCTGCAGTTCCGAGGCGCCCATGGCATGCGCCGCCTCGATCACGCCGCGCGGCACTTCGCGCAGGCACTGGTCCACCAGGCGCGCGAAGTACGGAATGGCCGCGAACGACAGCGGCACCGCGGCCGCCAGCGGCCCGATGGAGGTGCCCGCGATGATTCGCGTGAACGGCACCAGCGCCACCAGCAGGATGATGAAAGGGAAGGAGCGGACGGTGTTCACGATCCAGTTGAGGATGAGGAACGCCGGCTTGTTCTCCAGCGACTGCCCCGGCCCCAGCAGGAACAGCAGGATGCCCAGCGGCCCGCCGATCAGCACAGCAGCCGAAAGGCCGATGGCCAGCATCATGAAAGTCTGGCCCGTGGCGGTCCAGAGCTCGGGAAGGATGGGAGTGATGTTTTCAAACATAGGCCACCTCCTCGGCATTGCGCGCGGCGGATGCGGAACGCGGCTCGACCGGCAGGCGTGCCTCGCGCTCGCGGCGGCGCACCAGTTCGTCGATCTCGCGGCCCAGCGCGGTCTTGCGCTCTTCGCTCGGCGCATCGACGGCGAACTGCTCGACCAGCCGGCCCTTTTCAAGGATCGCCACGTTGCGGCACAGCACCTCGACCACCGAGAGTTCGTGCGTGACGATCACGATGGTCACGCCGATCTTCTGGTTGATGTCGCGCAGCGTTTCGAGCAGCGAACGGGTTGTTTCGGTGTCGAGCGCCGAGGTGGGCTCGTCGCACAGCAGCACCTGCGGACGCGGTGCGAGGGCGCGGGCGATGGCCACGCGCTGCTTCTGGCCGCCGGAGAGCTGGGCCGGGTAGGTGTCGATCTTCTCGGCGAGGCCCACGAGGTCGAGGCATTCGCGCACCCGGGTGTTGATCTCGGCCTTGGAGTGGCGGCCGTGGATCTTCAGCGGGAAGGCCACGTTGTCGAACACCGTTGCGTTCTGCAGCAGGTTGAACTGCTGAAAGATCATGCCGATGTTCTGGCGCGTGTCGCGCAGCTCGCGGCGCGAGAGCGTGGTGAGGTCGCGCCCGCCGACGAGCACACGGCCCGCATCGGGCCGCTCCAGCAGGTTGATGAGGCGCAGCAGCGTCGACTTGCCGGCGCCGCTCTTGCCGATCAGGCCGAACACGTCGCCCTGGTGGATGTCGAGCGAGAGCGATTGCACGGCGTCGAACACCTCGCCGCTGGGCAAGGCAAAGGACTTCTGCACCGATTGAAGACGGATGACCGGCTGCTCCGCGTCGCCGCGGGCCGTATCAGGCGAATGGTTGGTCATGGAGAGGAGGCGCAGCCAGCGTGAAAGCCGGTCGCGGAGTTCGCAAAAAGGTGCCGAGTATGTAAACAACCGCCCCAAAAGGGAACGAACAAATCGGCGCTTGCTTATGCATGAAAACGCATAAGCATTTCAAAACGCCTGCCGCGAGCGCCATAACGATATGCGGATTGGTTCGTTCCCAAATCCGTGCGGCAGTGCCACATTCGCGCCTTCATTTTTGATTCGCGCACAACAACATGCACAGCACTTTCCGCCGCCGCACCCTGGCACTTGCCGCTTTGGCCACCGCTCTTTTCGCCGGCAGCACCGCCTTCGCGCAGGACAACAAGAACACGCTCAAGGTCGGCGTCTCCGTCGGCAACGGCGAGCAGATCTTCGAAGTGGTGAAAAAGGTCGCCGCCAGGGACGGCCTGAACATCCAGGTCGTGGTGTTCAACGACTACCAGCTGCCCAATGCGGCACTGGCCTCGGGTGATCTGGACGCCAACGCCTTCCAGCATCAGCCCTTTCTCGACAACCAGAACAAGGCGCGCGGCTTCGACATCGTGCCCGTGGGCCTGACCATCACCGCGCCGCTGGGCTTCTACTCGCGCAAGATCAAGTCCATCGACCAACTGCCGGACGGCGCTTCGGTCGGCATTCAGAACGATCCGTCGAACGGCAACCGCGCGTTGCTGCTGCTGCAACAGGCCGGCCTCATCACGCTGAAGCCCGAGGCGGTGAAGAACAACAACGCCACGCCGCTGGACGTTGTGACGAACCCCAAGAAGCTCAAGCTCGTGGCGCTCGATGCGGCGCAGCTGCCGCGCTCGCTCGATGACCTGACCATCGCCTCGATCAACAACGACTACGCGGAGAAGGCGGGCCTGTCGCTGAACAAGGATGCAGTGATCAAGGAAGCGCCAAAGAGCCCCTACGCCAACCTGATCGCCGTGCGCCGTGCGGACAAGGACAAGCCGTGGGCCAAGCGCCTGGTGGCGGCTTATCAGTCGCCGGAGGTGAAGAGCTTCATCGAGACGCAGTTCAAGGGGTCGCTGGTTCCGGCGTTCTGATCGACACGTAGATTCCCCAGCCCCCTGTGTGCGCGACGTGCCCAGGGGGCTTTTTGCTTTTTGGTGAATTCAGAGAGAACCGGAACCCGAACCGGAAAATCGGTGTGCGACCAGTCTCGATAACTCGTTGATCGGCAAAGCCTTTTGGCTTGGCGCAAGCGGAAACTCAACCGGAATTCAGACCGGTAGCTCGAAGGTGAAATGCGAAGAACGAGGATCGCGCTCTGCCTTTGACTTGCTCCCTCCCCTCCCGGGGGAGGGGAGGGGTGGGGGCACGCGGCCTCGAACACTGTCGCGGCATTGAAGCCGCCGGCCCCCATCCCCACCTTCCCCCAGAGGGGAAAGGCGCAATACCGGGCCTCTCCAAAGCCGGTTTCCCGAGCGTGAGAAAATGCCGGGTTCCCCCGAACACCAACCTCACACAGTCAGGACACCCCATGGACGCAGAACAGATCAACCAAATCGGCGCAATGCTCGCGGACCTGAGCGTCCGTACGGTCGATTTACGGAGGTATCTTTGACTACGATGCCAAAGCTGAACGACTGAGGACAGTCAACGCATCGCTCGAAGACCCGAACGTCTGGAACGACCCGAAGAAGGCCCAGGAACTGGGCCGGGAAAAGAAGTCGCTCGACGACGTGGTCGTCACGCTCGACCGGCTCACCAATGGCCTGTCGGACAACTCCGAGCTCTTCGAGATGTCGAAGGAAGAAGGCGACATGGATGGCCTCCAGTCCATCTCCGATGACGCCGCCACGCTCGAAGCCGACATCAAGCAGCTCGAATTCCGCCGGATGTTCAACAACCCGGCCGATCCGCTGAACGCCTTTGTCGACATCCAGGCCGGCGCCGGCGGCACCGAGGCTTGCGACTGGGCCAGCATGCTGCTGCGCCAGTACCTCAAGTACGCCGAGCGCAAGGGCTTCAAGACGCAGATCGAAGACGAAACACCCGGCGACACCGCCGGCATCAAGGGCGCGACCATCAAGGTCGAGGGCGACTACGCCTTCGGCTTGCTGCGCACCGAAACCGGCGTGCACCGCCTGGTGCGGAAGTCCCCGTTCGACTCCTCGGGCGGCCGCCACACCAGCTTCGCATCGATCTTCGTGTACCCGGAAATCGACGATTCGATCGAGATCGACATCAACCCTTCCGACGTGCGCACCGACACCTTCCGTGCCTCGGGCGCGGGCGGCCAGCACATCAACAAGACCGACTCGGCCGTGCGCCTGACGCACATTCCGACCGGCATCGTGGTGCAGTGCCAGGACGGCCGCAGCCAGCACAGCAACCGCGACGTGGCGTGGAAGCGCCTGCGTTCGCGCCTGTACGACCACGAGATGCGCAAGCGCCAGGAAGAGCAGCAAAAGCTGGAAGACAGCAAGACCGACGTGGGCTGGGGCCATCAGATCCGCAGCTACGTGCTGGACAACAGCCGCATCAAGGACCTGCGCACCAACGTCGAAGTCTCGGCCACGCAGAAGGTGCTCGATGGCGATCTCGATGTGTTCATCGAAGCCTCTTTGAAGCAAGGCGTGTAAACCCAATGAGCTTGACGCACGGGAAGGTCGAAGCCTTCATCTTCGACATGGACGGCACCATGATCGAGTCCATGCCCTGGCATGCGCGCTCGTGGGTGGAGTTCGTGGCGCGCCACGGGCTGAAGCTGGACGTGAGCGACATCCTCGCGCGCACCACGGGCCGCACCGGCGTGGAATGCATGCACGAGCTGTTCGAGCGCAAGCTCTCCGACGACGAAGCCCAGGCCATGGTGCACGAGAAGGAAGAGATCTACCGCGAGCTCTTCCATGACAAGTTCGAAGAGGTCGCGGGCTTCACCGCCTTCGCCAAGGCCGCCGTTGCGCGCGGCCTCAAGGTGGCGGTGGGCACGGCGGGCGACAAGCACAACATCGAGTTCGCGATGTCGCGCCTGAAGATGGACCCGCTGCCGCTCGCCATCGTCGGTGGCGACGAAGGCTTCAGCGGCAAGCCGACGCCTGCCATCTTCCTGGAAGCCGCGCGCCGCATCGGCGTAGCGCCCGAGCGCTGCATCGTCTTCGAAGACGCGCCCTTCGGCATCGAAGCCGCCCGCCGCGGCGGCATGCGTGCCGTGGCCGTGTGCAGCACCCATACCGCCGCCGAGTTGGCCGGCCCCCATGTGATTGCCGCGGTTCGTGACTACAACGAACTCGCCCATTCGAATTTTCTGGAGACACTCGATGATGCTGCGTGATGCCCAAGGGCAACCCATTGCCATTCGCCGCGAAGACTATGCGGCGCCCGGCTACTGGATCGACACCGTCGACCTCACCTTCGACCTCGACCCCGCCAAGACCCGCGTGCTCAACCGCATGCGCCTTCGCCGCAACCCCGATGCGCCGATCCAGCCGCTGCGCCTCGACGGCGACGAGCTCAACCTCGCGCGTGTGCTCGTCAACGGCCAGGGCGCCTCGTTCCGCATGGAGGGCGACCAGCTCGTCATCGACGGCCTGCCCTACGCGGAAGAAGGCGACTTCGAGCTCGAGATCTTCACCACCTGCTGCCCCATCAAGAACACCAAGCTGATGGGCCTGTTCGTGAGCGAAGACACCTTCTTCACGCAGTGCGAGGCCGAGGGCTTTCGCCGCATCACCTACTTTCTGGACCGCCCGGATGTGATGTCGACCTACACCGTCACGCTGCGCGCCGCCAAGGCCGCGTACCCGGTGCTGCTGTCGAACGGCAACCTCGTCGAGCAGGGCGACCTGCCCGAGGGCCGCCACTTCGCGAAATGGGTCGACCCGTTCCGCAAGCCCAGCTACCTCTTCGCGCTCGTGGCCGGCAAGCTGGTGGCGCGCGAGCAGCGCATTACCGCGCGCAACGGCAAGGAACATTTGCTGCAGGTGTACGTGCGCGCCGGCGACCTCGACAAGACCGAGCACGCGATGAATTCGCTCATCAACTCCGTGCTGTGGGACGAGGCTCGCTTCGGCCTGCCGCTGGACCTCGACCGCTTCATGATCGTTGCCACCAGCGACTTCAACATGGGCGCGATGGAGAACAAGGGCCTGAACATCTTCAACACGAAGTACGTTCTGGCCAACCAGGCCACCGCCACCGATGCGGACTACAGCAACATCGAAAGCGTGGTCGGCCACGAGTACTTTCACAACTGGAGCGGCGACCGCGTGACCTGCCGCGACTGGTTCCAGCTCTCGCTGAAGGAAGGCCTCACCGTCTTCCGCGACCAGGAGTTCAGCCAGGACCTGTGCGCCGATGCGTCGGCCCGCGCGGTGAAGCGCATCGAAGACGTGCGCGTTCTGCGCACCGCCCAGTTCCCCGAAGACGCCGGCCCCATGGCCCACCCGGTGCGGCCCGACAGCTACATCGAGATCAGCAACTTCTACACCGTCACCATTTACGAAAAGGGTGCCGAGGTCGTTCGCATGATGCAGACGCTGGTCGGCCGCAAGGGCTTCGAGGCGGGTATCACCCTCTACTTCGAACGCCACGACGGCCACGCCGTGACCTGCGACGACTTCGCGCAGGCCATTGCCGATGCCAACCCCGAATCGGAACTCGCGCGCCTGTTGCCCCAGTTCAAGCGCTGGTACAGCCAGGCCGGCACGCCCCGCCTTGCGGCACACGGCGTGTACGACGCGCAGAACCGCAGCTACACGCTGAGCGTGGTGCAAAGCTGCCCGCCCACGCCGGGCCAGCCGACGAAGGAGCCCTTCGTCATTCCGCTGAACATCGGCCTGCTCGATGCCAACGGGCGCGAACTGCCGATCCAGCTCGAAGGCGAAAGCGATGTGACGCGCGGCACCCGCACCGTCGTGCTCTCGCGCGCCGGCGAGCAGCTCACCTTCGTGGGCCTCGATGCCGAGCCCGTGCCGTCGATCCTGCGTGGCTTCAGCGCGCCGGTGATCCTCGACTTCGACTACACCGACGCCCAGCTGCTCACCCTGCTGGCCAACGACCCCGACCCGTTCAACCGCTGGGAAGCCGGCCAGCGCCTGGGCCTGCGCGCCGCGCTGCAGGGCATTGCGGCCCTGGCGACCGACACCACCCCGGTGCTGAACGACGCCTACATCGACGCCATGCGCAGCGTGCTGCGCAACCCGCAACTCGACGCCGCCTTCAAGGAGCTGGTGCTCACGCTGCCGTCGGAAACCTACATCGCCGAGCAGCTCGACGTGGTCGATCCGCAGCGCGTGCACCTCGTGCGCGAAGCCATGCGCGCCCAGCTCGCCACCGCCCTCTTCGCCGACTGGGAGCAGGTGTACGAAGAGAACCACGACACCGGCGCCTACACGCCCGACCCGACCTCCTCGGGCCGCCGTGCGCTGGCCGGCATGGCGCTCAACTTCCTGTGCCTGGCGGCGCGCGCCTCGGGCGACACCGTGTGGCCCGGCAAGACGCTGCAGCGCTTCAAGGACGCGGGCAACATGACCGACCGCTTCAACGCGCTCAACGCGCTCGTGTCGTCGGGCCACACGCTCGCGGCGCAGGCGCTCGCGCGGTTCCACGCCATCTTCAAGGACGAGGCGCTGGTCATCGACAAGTGGTTCTCGCTGCAGGCTGGCGCCAGCGACCGCGGCGGCGACATCCTGCCGCTGGTCAAGCAGTTGATGAAGCACCCGGACTTCTCGCTCAAGAACCCGAACCGCGCGCGCAGCGTGATCTTCAGCTACTGCAGCGCGAACCCCGGCGCCTTCCACCGCCCCGACGCGGCCGGCTATGTGTTCTGGAGCGACCGCGTGATCGAGCTGGACGCCATCAACCCGCAGGTGGCCGCACGCCTGGCGCGCTCGCTCGACCGCTGGAGCAAGCTGGCCGAGCCGTACCGCAGCGCCGCGCGCGAAGCGATTGCGCGCGTGGCCGCGAAGCCGGACCTGAGCAAGGACACCCACGAAGTCGTTACCCGCGCGCTCGCCGGTAACTGATCAAGCACCAAGCTAGCCAACCAGCAAGCAGACAAGCAAGGAACACAGAAGCACATGGCTCAACAACAGCAGAAGATCTCCCTCACCCGCTACCTCGTCGAACAACAGCGCGCCGACGGCCTCATTCCCGGCCAGTTGCGCCTGCTGCTCGAAGTGGTGGCCCGTGCGTGCAAGAGCATCAGCCAGGCCGTCAACAAGGGCGCGCTGGGCGGTGTGCTCGGCACGGCCGAGAGCGAGAACGTGCAGGGCGAGATCCAGAAGAAGCTGGACATCATCGCCAACGAAGTGCTCATCGAGGCCAACGAATGGGGCGGCCACCTCGCGGCCATGGCCAGCGAGGAAATGGACAGCATCTACGTGGTGCCCAACCGCTACCCGCAGGGCGAATACCTGTTGATGTTCGACCCGCTGGACGGCAGCAGCAACATCGACGTGAACGTGAGCATCGGCACCATCTTCAGCGTGCTCAAGAAGCCCGACGACACCCCCGGCGTGCAGGAGGCCGACTTTCTGCAGGCCGGCACGCAACAGGTGGCCGCGGGCTACTGCATCTACGGCCCGCAGACCACGCTGGTGCTCACCGTGGGCAACGGCGTGGACATGTTCACGCTCGACCGCGAGCAAGGCAGCTTCGTGCTGACGCAGCAAGACATCCAGATTCCGGCGGATACAAAAGAATTCGCGATCAACATGAGCAACATGCGCCACTGGGACGAGCCCATGAAGCGCTACATCGACGAGTGCCTGGCCGGCAAGGAAGGCCCGCGCGGCAAGGACTTCAACATGCGCTGGATTGCCAGCATGGTGGCCGACGTGCACCGCATCCTGATGCGCGGCGGCGTGTTCATGTACCCGTGGGACAAGCGCGAGCCCGAGAAGGCCGGCAAGCTGCGGCTGATGTACGAGGCCAACCCGATGAGCTGGCTGGTCGAACAGGCCGGCGGCGCGGCCACCAACGGCAAGCAGCGCATCCTGGACCTGAAGCCCACCAAGCTGCACGAGCGGGTGAGCGTGATGTTGGGTTCGCGTAACGAAGTTGAGCGTTTGACCCAGTACCACGCCGAAAAGGCCTGATGAGGTGGCTATAATCTGAGGCTTCGCCGGTGTAGCTCAGTCGGTAGAGCAGCTCATTCGTAATGAGAAGGTCGGGTGTTCGATTCATCTCTCCGGCACCAAATAGAAAGCCCCGCTATTGAAAAATAGCGGGGCTTTTTTCATTACCTCAGATATCTGAACTAACGAATTCGGTCGATTTCTATTTATCGATTTTCTTTTGGCTCAATTATCAAAAGCCTCTCGATAAGCTCTTTATTTCTTGTTTGCGCATATTCGCCATAATGAACTTCACGGTGACAGGCGGGACAGAGAGCCGCGACAAATTGGGGATGATCTGGCCCACCGTCTGAAACACGGGTCGTGTGATGGGGCTCTAAATATGCACTCCCCCCCGTTCGGCGAAACGGAGCAGACTTCTCGCAAAGCTCGCATATTCCCGAAGCACGGCGCAACACATAGTCGCGAACAATGCGGCTTCGCTCGTAGATCGTTCGACGACCGTGCCTAGTATCCTTTGAGGCATCGACTTTTGCTGCGGCAATTGCACGTCGCCTTGCCTCGTCAAGCGTCAAATCGATCAGCGGTTCACTAATTCCCGTTAACTCGTCTTGCTCAAGTCGCGCTACCGGCACAAGCCGAAAGACAATCGCCTTTCGCATCTTTTTATCCACATCAAGCGCATCAATCCATTCGTGGTCTTGGTAGACAAACTCGCCAAGATATTTTTGCCCTTTGCCTTTTCCGATTGTACGGAATAAATGCAGCGCCTTACCTCGCGAGGAATGATCGCGAATAGCGAGATTGCCTCGCTTAAATAACATGTCTCCCCGCTGTCCTTCTCCGGTAAAAAAGAAAGTTCCATCTTCGTCAAACCGGTCACTGTACCCGTAGCGCTCTCCGCTATCGCCAGTGAATAAAAAAACAACGAGAAAACGCGCAGATTCGGAAATTCCGCTTTGCCTGCTTCCGCCAAATGGCTCGTGCAACTCCGATTTGCGCCGATAAACCTTACTCAGGACAAAAGATGGTGCAGCTAAATTTAAATCTGGCACAGGTTCGTCCCTCCAAGGTGGCGGCTCTTAATCAGCGTTTAGTTTACTATTGGTAATATACCTTAACTTGTGTCTCTTGCAAATGGGGAAAAATCTGACGCGCGCATGTTGCACCGCTCACTCACGGCGATAGCAGAGCCCGCCGAAGCCGCCCGCTTAGCTTTTACATAGTCGACTGGATATTCACACGACAGCGCTCGTTTTGCAAAGGAGCTGGCGGACTGACCAAAGTCCGCTGAAATGGCGTGAAAGATGCACCACCTTGCGGTGTGCTGATCTAGAGATTTTCCCGAAAGCGCTATCGCTCTCAGAAAGAGAAATTCAGTGACCTCATATTCGAGGCTCAAAATTCATTAAGTTAATGTTTTTTTGAGCGGCGAAAAACTTAAACTTACTACGATGATTCGCCTCTAAAAAGAGCGTCCCAGACCTTGCGCCACAAGGGAGGACCGTCGGGGAATTCACTAATTGAAGTCGCGTGCCACTTCATTGAATCAGACTGCCACATTCCTTGATCTTTTAGAAGCTGTTGAATAATTTCCACCGACTCGGCTACAAGGTTTTCGTCACGAACAACCATGAGGAGAAAATCCACGGAAATCGTTTTTGTCGAATATGGCTCCATTGCGATGCCAAGAACCTCTTTCAATTGTTGGTTTTTTAACTTGCACCCTTCACAATAAATCATAAGTTGATGCTGGCGATGCTCACGATAAGCCGCATAAGACATATCAGGCGGTTTCGCTAAAGTCATGACCACATACGCCCTTGCACTATCGCGGCGTCCGAAAATTGTTGATGTGAATCGCGCACCTTTCTTCTTCACTTTGCGCGCTCGATCGACAGCCGCCCCAAGGGTTCGCCGAATGACTCGAGGCTCTTCCGCCATTTTTCGGAGAATCGCTTCTTGCTGCGCTGAGGCTATAAGACCGTCCATCAAATTCGATGAGCCAAGAAAACCTGACGAGCCAGCCAATATGTGTGAAGTTTGAAATTCGATAAGTTCATCCCATAAATAGCTCACGCGATTTGCTTGTTTACGGCTTCGATATTGCTTGCTACCTCTTATCTCTTTCCACTCGCCCTCCCCCAGAAGAAAGCTCGCTTCAGCGGGTACATCAGGGAATTTTGGACCGACAGACCCGTATACCAATGACGAAAGATAACAGGCAAGAAGATCTTCCTCGCCGGGAATAATAGCGACGCTCGGCTCCATTCTTAAAAAATCTTCTTTTTTTCTTAGATATAGAATGAAATCAGGGAGTGTGTCTAATTCGCCTAAAACTATGTCCAGTGTTTCCTCATCGAACACGTGAACCATGTGCGCCCTGCCAAGCGGCCAGCCCACCTGAAAAGGCGTAGTTTTATGTTCCGCTCCTTCTATATTGGTGCGGATCATCAAACTTCCTGAACTGGGTCCGGATTTGCTCTCGAAAAGCTCGCCCACCTCAGCTAGCTCTCTCGCCTTTTCCTGCCAATATTTGGCGGCGTGCTCAGCGGCACCTTTTGCAACAGCGATTAAATGAATTCGACTGTTTTTTAATTCCGGCAGCGATATCGGAAGTCTATACTCACATTGACGATCGAGATAAATCCGATTTGAATAGCGAATAATCCAAGATTTCGCGCCGGCCAATTGATTGGCCGATTTCTCTATTGCACGCTTGTACCAGCGCGCCCAAGCCACGTTAATGTCGGCGCATGGTTTGAATTCGCACTGCTTATCCGAAAAAATTAGGATGTCGTTGCCAAAGACGACCAATAGATCGCAAAGCTCCTTGCCGTCGCCTTTGCCCTTGCTTCTCCCTTCGTCCGTAAACACATTTGGATAGCTCCAAAGCGTCAGGAAGGCCCTCCGCGCTAGGGCCGTCAGATAGCGTTCAGAGCTCGTTTGAGAATCACCGATCAGGGCTTTGTGCCACGCACTCAATGGAGTTTCCGGCGGCAGGTCGGCGAATGGCAGTGATCTCATTCGGCGAATCGTAGCCTTCAGCCGCGTCAAAGTGGCTGAAGGCCGATGAAGGCGTTTCCGATCGAAAGATCGCTCGGCCAATCAATCTCTGCGGACGCCGCTAGGCGTTTTTCAATTCCACTCGAGGCAGCAGTCGCTCAACGTCCTCTGCAAGGTCCGCGGCAATCCACATGATGTTGCCCCGATGCTCCGCCCCAATCGCCTCAAACAGTTCCTGCTCTTCCCCATAGCAGCAGTGCAGCAGCGACCTCAGCTGGGTCAACTTGTTCTCAAGAATGTCTTTCGCGTCCTGCGCTGAGGTTGTGTCGGCGGAGGTGGGCGTGTTCTGCCCGGCGATAATTTGATCAGCCATTGATGTGCTCGCTTTCCAAAGTTAGTGCACGTTGATTGGTCAGACGGCCATGGTGTTAGCGCACCTTGGCCGTCGCCTTTTCTGCCTCACATCGACATCGCTGCGGTGTGCATTTCGATGTCCCGCCGTGAGGCGCGGCGGTCGACAAATATACGAACAGAAGCGCTTCAACGGAGCGCTTGTGCGGCGAGCAAATCGCGCATCGCGCCAACTTTGCCCACATCGGCAAACCAAAACAAAATGCCCTCTGTCTCGGCATGGGTCGCGGCAATAAATCGGCAATGAATCGACGACATGCAAGACCCCGTCATCACCATCACCACCCCCGCCACTCAACCTCAATTGGGCGCGGCGCTGAAGCGTTGGCGCCTGCTGCATCGCGTGAAGCAATCGCACGCGGCCGAGCTCTTCAACGTCAATCAATC
This sequence comes from Variovorax paradoxus EPS, assembly GCF_000184745.1. Classification (NCBI taxonomy): domain Bacteria; kingdom Pseudomonadati; phylum Pseudomonadota; class Betaproteobacteria; order Burkholderiales; family Comamonadaceae; genus Variovorax; species Variovorax paradoxus. Next base: position 4,750,193 of record NC_014931.1, read on the forward strand.
GACCATCTCGCGCTGGGAGTCCGGCACGCAGGCGATGGAGCCCGCCGAGCGCGCACGTGCCGAGGCGCTGTTGTCGGCGCGGCTCGATGCGGCCGCCGACCATGCGCTGGCCAGGCTGGTCAACGAGAGCCCGCGGCCGGTGCATCTGGTGTGCGACATCACGCATCGCCTGCTGGCCTCGTCCGCGCGCAGGGCCGCCGAGTTCGGCGCGCCGCTCTCGCTGCTCTTGGGCCGCTCGCTCTGGCGCTATGCCACGCCGGAGATCGCGGGCAAGGAGGCGATGCTCGACGGCATCGGCTGGCGCGATGCGCTCGCGCCGCCCTCGCTGGAGTTCGCGACGGGCACCAACAGTTCGCAGCTCGTGCCCATTGCGCAGAGCCGTTGCCGGTGGACGCGGCTCACGCTGTCCGATGGGACATCGGCGCGGTTGGTCGAAACGCTTTAGGCATGCGCGGGGGTTCCTCTGCGACTGGCGCTGCGTCGCTATGCTCGCCAAGCCCATGACCTCTGCTCCCCCCGATCCAACTGCGCCGGCCGCTCCCGCCGCGCTGGCCGCCGACCCGCCGCGCAGCCGGCGCGTCGCCTTCCTCGTCGCTGCCGCGTTCTTCATGGAGAACCTCGACGCCACCATCATCACCACCGCCGTGCCGGCCATGGCGCAGAGCTTCGGCGTGGCGCCGGTGGCGCTGTCGATCGGCATCAGCGCCTATCTGCTGGCGCTGGCCGTGTTCATTCCGGTGAGCGGCTGGGTGGCCGACCGCTTCGGTCCGCGCCAGGTGTTCGCGAGCGCCGTCCTCCTCTTCACGCTGGCCTCGGTGGCCTGCGGCCTCGCGCAGAGCCTGCCGGTGTTCGTGGCGGCGCGCATCCTGCAGGGCATCGGCGGCGCGCTGATGGTGCCGGTGGGTCGGCTGGTGGTGTTGCGCAGCACGCCCAAGAGCGGGCTGGTGAAAGCCATTGCCACGATCACCTGGCCCGGGCTGGTCGCGCCGATCCTGGGCCCGCCGCTGGGCGGCTGGATCGCCAGCGCATGGACCTGGCACTGGATCTTCTTTCTCAACGTGCCGCTGGGCGCCGTGGCCCTGGTGCTGGCGCTGCGCTGGATCGACGGCGCACCGGGGGAGCGGCGGCCATTCGACTGGCCCGGCTTCTTTGCGAGCGGCGCGGGTCTTGCCGCGCTGATGTACGGGCTCGACCTGTTGAGCCACACCGCGATCGACTGGCCGCAGGCGCTGGCCTTCGTGGCGGGTGGCGCGTGTTCGCTCGCGTGGGCGCTGTGGCACCTGCGGCGCACGAGCCATCCGCTGGTCGAGCTGTCGGCCTTCGGCGTGCAGACGTTCCGGGTGTCGGTGTTCGGCGGGTCGCTGTTTCGGGTGGCGATCAGCACGGCGCCGTTTCTGCTGCCGCTGATGTTCCAGCTGGCCTTCGGCTTCAGCATGGTCGCCTCGGGCTTCATGATGCTGGCGCTGTTTGCGGGCAACCTGGGCATGAAGCCGGCCACGGGCTGGGTGATGCGGCGCCTTGGCTTTCGCGGCACGCTGATGGTCAACGGCGTGCTGGTGGCGCTGGGGTTCGTGGCCTGCGCGGCGCTGTCGCCGGACACGCCGCTCGCGGTGATGGCCGCGGTGATGGTGGTGGGCGGCATGTGCCGCTCGATGCAGTTCACGGCCTTCAACACGCTGGCCTTTTGCGACACCACGCCCGCGCAGACGAGCAGCGCGACGACGCTGTTCAGCATGTTCCAGCAACTGAGCGCGGGCATCGGCATCGCGTTCGGCGCGATCGCGCTGAGCGTGGCCCAACGCTTCACGGGGCACGCGGGCCATCCGGGCGTGGCGGACTTTCGGATCGCGCTGGGGTTGGTGGCGGCGCTGGCGTTGCTGGCGCTGATCGACGCAGCGAGCTTGCCGCGCAACGCGGGGGCGCGTGTGAGCGGGCACGGCGACGCTGCTGCGCCGCAGGCTTCGCGCTGAACGGCTGATGGCGCCCGGCCCTTGGCAACAACGGTGCTTGCTGCAAACTCCGCTGACTGCATCTGCCCGTCCGCCCCTCACCCATCTTTCGGAGCTCGCATGGCGTCTTCTTCTCCTTCTTCTTCGTCTTCTTCAACTCTTCACTCCGCCGCGCCGCACCCGCACTACGACCGCCTGATCGCCGCCGCCCGCGCCCTCCCCCCGCTGCGGGTCGCGGTGGTCCACCCGGTGAACGCGGTGTCGCTCGAAGCGGCGCTCGCCTCCGCCGCGCTGGGCCTCATCGCGCCGACGCTGGTCGGCCCGCGCGCAAAGATCGAAGCCGCGGCGCGCGAGGCCGGTGCCGACATCTCGCACCTCACCATCGTCGATGCGCCGCACAGCCACGCCGCGGCCGACGCTGCCGTGGCGATGGCCTTGCGCGGCGAGGTCGATGCGTTGATGAAGGGCAGCCTGCACACCGACGAGCTGATGGGCGCGGTGGTGCGGCGCGAAGGGGGCCTGCGCACCTCGCGGCGCATCAGCCACTGCTTCGTGATGGACATTCCGGGCCACGCGCAGCCGCTGGTCATTTCCGACGCGGCGATCAACATCGCGCCCACGCTCGAAGAGAAAGTCGACATCGTGCAGAACGCCATCGACCTCGCGCATGCGCTGCACATGCCCGCGGTGCGGGTGGCGATTCTCTCGGCCACCGAAACGGTGAACGCCAAGGTGCCCTCCACGCTCGACGCCGCCGTGCTCTGCAAGATGGCCGACCGCGGCCAGATCACCGGCGCGCAGCTCGACGGCCCGCTCGCCATGGACAACGCCATCGACGCCGAGGCCGCACGCATCAAGGGCATCGTTTCGCCGGTGGCCGGCCGCGCCAACGTGCTGATCGTGCCCGACCTTGACGCGGGCAACATGCTCGCCAAGAGCCTCACATTTTTGGGCGGCGCCTATGCGGCGGGCATCGTGCTGGGCACGAAGGTGCCGGTGATCCTGACGAGCCGGGCGGATTCGGAATCGGCGCGGCTGGCGTCTTGTGCGGTGGCTTCGATGTTGGTGAAGGCGGGGCGGGATCGGTTGATCAAGGCGGTCGGGTGATGGGCGCTTGATCTTTTCGGCCTACGTCCGAGGGGCCGCATGACGCGGCATCTTGTGGAAAGGTCGCCGCTCCCATTTCGCGCACTGACTGCACAAGCAATGCCTCGAAGTCCTGGCTGGCTTCGAAGGCGGCCAACTCTGCATCGCTCATCGTTTTTTTCTGCGTCATCGCGTAACTCCTTCAATGTTTCACCGGGGATCGACCGGCGAAGCTAACCCCGCAAGCTGCCACGCATATCTCATGCGTGGACGTCGCCCCATCGCCTGCCTACGATCCCCGCCGATGAACATCGAGCAACTCAAAGGCAAGCTCGCCTTCCTGCGAGAGGCGGAAAAACTCAAGGACGTGCTGCGCAGCGGCCACACCTCCTCCGGCCGCGCGGAGAGCACGGCCGAGCACAGCTGGCGCCTCAGCCTCATGGCGATGGCGTTCGAAGAAGAGCTGGCCGGGCTCGACCTGCTGCGGGTGCTGAAGCTATGCGTGGTGCATGACCTGGGCGAGGCGATTCATGGCGACATTCCGGCGATCAGCCAAGACGCGCACCCCGACAAGAGCGAGCGCGAGCGCAACGATCTGCTGACGCTGATGGCGCCGCTCGATGCCAAGCTGCGTTGCGAGCTGCTCGCGCTGTGGGATGAGTACGAAGCCGCCGCCTCGCCCGAGGCCAAGGCGGTGAAGGCGCTCGACAAGCTCGAGACGATCCTGCAGCACAGCCAGGGTGCGAACCCGGACGACTTCGACTACGCGTTCAACCTTGGATATGGGCGCAAGCACACGGGGACCGCGCCGCTTTTCAGCACGCTGCGCGAACTGCTCGACGACGCCACGCGGCGCAGGATGTCGGCGGCGCCGGTCCACCGGTAGCGCAGGGAGAGCGAGGTTCTGCCTCGCGGTGCGATCACACGCGGCCCGCAGTGACCAAGAGCGTCACTGACGACGCTCTACCGCCCCGGCCTGCACTTTGATCACCTGAGTTCCGCCCCGCCGGCTGCTGCCGGCGTCGGTCGCGACTCGGGCTCTCATCTACCGCAAGTTGCATAAAACACACAAAAAGTGTTTCTGTAATGTAAGTAACAAATGCTTGTGACACTTTTCACACACTAAACTTACATTTTTGAAACAACTTCACGTGTTCGATGCGCACTTCTTTTTCGCTGATTGCAGGTGCGCGTCGCCTCGGTGTGGTGCTTGGCTGTTGCGCCGTGTTCTTCGGCCCGGCGGTCGCCTGGGCCGGGTTGAACGAAGTCGGCAAGGCCACGCCTAGCGTCCATCGGCTGAAGCTTTTCGTCGATCCCGTGCTGGCCGACGGCATCGGCGCCGCGGAAGCCGGCCGGCGCCTGGCGCAGTACGTGGCCGACGTCAACACGGTGTTCACGCGCGAGACGGTGCGCAGCTTCGTCTTCGATCCGGTCAACGACCTGCAGCTGATCGCCCCGGCCGATGCGTCGGCATGCAGCCACAACGGCCTGGTGAACGGGGAGATTGCGGTGTGCATCTCCAAGTCGGCCCGGGGCTACAGCCATGGCGGCCTTGCCGCGAGCTGGACCTTTCCGCAGAAGGGCGTGACCTGGAACCTGAACTGGATCGCGATTCACGATCCGCTGCGCCTGTCGCGCGACATCACCAAGGCCGCGCCCGAGTCCACAGAAAAAGACTACCTGGGCCGCCAACTCAAGACGCTGCTGCACGAGCTGGAGCATGTGTTCGGCGCCGGCGCGGGCGAGTACTACAACGCCTCGGCGGTGAAAGACACCACCGGCACCGCACCCCAGGCCGACCTGGCGCTGATGAGCGACACCGACCGCTACTGGTGGACGCGCCAGAGCTGGCGGCTCGACCCGCTGCTGGGCACGGTGTTCGAGCAGCGGCGCGACCCGGCGACGAACCGCGTCATCACGCTCAACATGATTCGCTTCACCGCGGGCACCAAGGCGAACATCAACACCGACTGGAGCGACTGGCCGAAGTACGGCACGTCGAAATTCATGGCGGGCACGACGGCGACGCAGGTGCGTATCACCGATCGCGGAACGGGCGCCGCATTGCCGGGCGCACAGGTGTCGGTGTGGCGCAATGCGGGCACATCGACGGAGCAGCCGATGGTGTTGCTGGCTCAGGGCGTGGTCGATGAGGCGGGGCGTTTTTCTTTCGATTGGGCTTGCGGCTTCACCTGCTTCAACAGCGCGAAGTCGACGCTGCTGGTGAAGGCATCGGCGCCAGGGCGTTCGCCGACGGCGAGCTGGTTCACGATTTTTGATGCGTTCGAGCAGAAGGCGGTGAAGGGACAATCGACCTTCACCATCGACATGTCGCTGGGCGGCGTGGACAACGTGCCGCCGACGGTGTCGGTCTCGGCGCCCGCGATGGCCACGCTGGGCCAGCCGGTCACCATTGCGCCGGCCGTGGTGGACAACGTGGGCGTGTGGGGCGTGAAGGTGGCGGGGGCCGATGGCATTCCGATCTGCACTTTCGAAGCACCGCCCTTCACCTGCACCTGGACGCCGATGACCCCGGGCATGCAGACGATCCGCGTGATCGGCGTGGATGCGGCGGGCAACTCGGCGATGGCGACTGCGAATGTGATGGTGAATACGCCTGCGGATGTGGCGCCGCCGGTGGTGTCGGTGGCGGTGCCCGCGGCGACGGGGGTCAGCAAGACGACGACGCTGTCAGCTGCGGCGCAAGCCAACTCGGGCATTGCGGAGCTTCAGTTCATCGTGGATGGGAAGACGCTGTGCACGGTGAAGGCGGCGCCGTATACGTGCAACTGGACGCCGGGTGCGGCGGGTTACGCGAGCATCGAGGCGCGGGCGGTGGATGCGATGGGGAACATCGCTAGCGTGTCGGCGAACATGCAGGTGAATGCGCAGATCACGCCGTACCGGGCGCTGGCTTTGAAGGATGGGGAGAAGGATGTGGCGGAGCAGTTGATGACGCAGGCTGCTGCGCCGGCGGCGCCAAAGGTCCGGACGGCGGTGGCTTCGCGGGATCGCAGTAGGCTTTGATGGCTGAGAGATAGAGGGACAGTGATCAGATGCTGTCCTTCGCACGTCCGCTCTCAGGCCGTAGCCTGTGCGTCGGATCGGCCTTCAAGTCTTCCTCGGTGATCGCCGTACCTAGCGCATCCACTACCTCTTGCGGCCAACTCACCTTCTGCGCAGTCAACACCACAAAGCGATTGACGATGAAGAACACGGCGAACAGCGGCAAGGCCAGGTGTTGCCACAGCTGGGTCCATGGAAACTCCCTCCAGTCCTGCCAGTAGTTCTTCTTGCGTTGCTTCAACGCTTCGACCATGTCGAAGATCGCACCTTTGTAAGGCGGCGCCTCGCCGGCAATCAGAGGAGCCGCGTCGCGCTCCATGTAGCGGCGGATGTACTCCCACAAGGCACTGGGGAAGTCGACGGGTCCGATAGGGTAGGCATCGACGATGGTGGGATCGGTTGTGCTCTTGCGCATGAGAAACACCAGGTAGTGATCCCGCGAAACGCTGGCCGTGCTGGCACGGGCCTTTGTGTGATGCTCGGCATCGACCAGCGACCAATCGATGACACGGGCTTCGACCGTCGAGGCGCCGAACAGAATGAAGCGCCTGCGCCCGGAGCGATGCACGTAGTAGACCTTGCGACGGGCGCGATCGAAGTAGATCGGCGATTCACTTGGGCCAAACATCTCGAAATAGATACCGATGAAGAAAACGCAAAATGGAACGAGCAGGCCCAACAGAGTAAGAGGGTAGTAGCCCATCTCGAACGTTTCGTAGATGGAATGCCTCAGAAAGTACACACCTACCAGGCCGCAGATCAATCCATAAGCCGTAGTGAATCCCCCGGCTGCAATCAGCGATCCACCATTGATTTCGATCGCGTTGCGGTAAACCCCCGACAGACGCCCTTGGTGTCCGGCTTTCCCGCCTGCCGCCCGCTTCTTGTCGTAGCGCTTGACCAGGCCGAAGACCCTGTCGTCCGCTCGCGCCTCGTCCGTACTCTCCCCGCTGGTGTCGAATCCGATCAGCTTCACGATTTAATGCCTTGTGTTAGCAACTCAGCCATAGTTTGCCGCTTCCGTTGCGAGGTCACGCTCTAGCAGCGCAGCCCCCTTCACCTCATCAACCACAGCAACGCCCAACGCCTTGGCAAGTTCAGTGTCCTCTTCGGCCGCCGTCTTGAACTTGGGCTTGTCATCTTCCCCGTTGCCGAAATAACTGCGGGCGGCCCAGCGTTGGAGTTCTGTGCGGGTGGACACAATGGCGAACACGGTGGCGCCGATGCCAACGATCAGCAGGACAAGCCCTACACCGGAAACAAAGGCTGCTACGCCGGCCGCAGACGCGGCCAGCACGTCGGTCGCCACCACGCCTGCAGCACGCAGCAGGACGCGGCGAGCGATAAGGCGGCTTACCGCACCGCTGCTTGCGGCATCAGCAGCGGCAAAACCACTGGTGAAAGAAGTCCCGACGAACATTGCTTCAGCAGTCGTGTAACCCACATAAGCCAGCATGTCCCCCTCTTCCTTCGCTCCCTGCGCCTTGTATGCCGACATCACCGCATTCAACGCCCCACCCGCCACCCCCGCCAAACCCGCCACCGTCTTGAGCACTGCCAGCTTCGTACTCATTTGGATCAATTGCTTGCCCGCCGCCTGATTCATCAACGCGGCCTTGTGCGCTCCGGCCAACGTGTCAGCAGTCGCACCAGTGAACCCGCTCACGCCATCGGCCACGCTCAGCGCCGCGTCACGCAGCTTTTCCCCACCGGGACCATTGATCTCCTTGAACAGAGCAGGCAGCGCCTGATACAGCCCGATGGCCTGCACGATCATTCCGCCGATGCCCAGCCGCTGGTCGATTCGCCCTTCGGCCACGAGGTTGGCGGCTTCGATCTTTCTGTATTGCTGCACCCGCTCGATGGCCGATTCGGTGGTCACGACGGCATTCAATGACTTGGCTCGCTCCTTCACGGCCTCGAAAGCCTTGGTGCTGGGCGCCCCTTTCGCATAACCCCGCATTCGTGGTGCCTCGCCCGGCCGCAATGTCACTGCGCCGCTTTCGGTGTTCACATCCGAGAGCTCCAGCACCAGCACTCTTTTTTCGTTCTGATTGAAGGCGGTGCGGTCTCGCTGGGAATACTGACCCTGGGGTGCCGCGGCCACTCGGTTGACGGCCTGCGCTGCGGTCACCCGGCGCTCCACCAGAATCGCCATGTTCGGCTCGCCCCCATTGACCGCCGTTTCGATGGCCATCAGCAAGGTGTTGTGCACCACGGCCAACTTTGGCAACTTCTGCAGATAGGTGGCCGCTTGCGCCGGGTTGCCGCGCAAGAGCAGAAATGCCGCGGCACCCAAAGCGGTTTGGTGGCCGCCGGCAAAGGCAGCCACGGCATCGGTCATCCAGGAGTATTTTTTTCCGCCCTCCAACGTAAACAGGCCCTTGAGCATGTCGTACGTCTTGTCGCGCATGTTGTCGCTGTTGCCGCGGTCGGCATCGCCCGCGAGCAGCCCGTTGACCTGTTCGATCACCACTTTTTGATTGCCGAACATGGCGCGCAGCGCGATGGCCTGCTTGTCGGTGATGGGCTTGTCGAGCAGATGCTCCAGATATTCCTTGTAATGGCGCTGGCTGCTCAACGGCTGCGGCAAGTGCACCAGGCTGCTTTCGCTGCAATAGATTTCGCCCGGACTGACTGGCGCGATGACCCTGTTGGGCTCGTCTTCATCGAAATGGCATTCGAAGTACTTCAGCGTCGAGATCGATTTCATGGCTTTGAGCCAATCTGCTTCATACGGCTCGAGTTTCCTGCCGTCTTCCTCGACTCTGTTTCTGGCTCTTGTCACGAGCTGATTGCGACGCGCTTCGTCGAGTTGGCTGCCGATCTTGGCCCAGTCGCTTTCACCGAGTTTCTTGCCACGCGCCGCAATGGCTCTTTCGCGACGGGCATCAGGAGGCCCGATGATCTGTCCGTTGGCGCTGCCGTCCGCTGCCTTGCTGCCGTCAGATGAAGGCTCCCAGCGGTAGCCGCCTTCCGTGACGTAGCGCGAGTCCTTTATCTTGTTCCATGCACTCTCCGAAGTGCTGCCATTGGCTTCGTTCTGCGCGCGCACGGCCGCCACCGCGCGGATCGCCTCCTCCAGGCCACGCAATGCGGCATCGCTGGCCAATGCACGCGCATCTGTCGAGTTGGCCAGTGCTTCCTTCAGCGCCTTGTCCTTCGCGATCCGGATGCCATTGAGGTCCGCCGCCAACCCCGCCGGATCGGGGATCGCCAGCACCAGCTCCTTGTCTTTCGTGGAGGGGCTTGCCTCGGCCTGCTTGCGCATGACCATTGCCAGGCTGACTGCGGCGGCTTCGCCCGCCTTTGCAGGATAGAACGGCGTTGCGCTCTCGACGTTGGCGTGCGTGAAATCGCACAGGGCGTAATCGGCCACGTGTTGTCCAATGAGCGCGGCGTCGGCCTTGAAGCCGCTTGGTTGCGTGGCCGAGCCGAGGTCGACCTTGACCATCCCGGCAGCTCCTGGATCCTTGGCGACCGTTGCCTTGATCTTGTCGCTCCACCAGTTCATGCTGAAGCCTATCCATACAGTCCCCACCTGCTCGGGTTCCTCGATACAAATGGTGCGAAGGTCGTGGGGATGCGTGGACTTACGGCTGCAGGCCGCCTCCGTCTTGTCGAAGACAAACTCCCCCTCAGGCAGCATCGCACCCTGCGCGGAGACTCGATAGGCCTCCCAGCTTTTTCTCAACTTCTGCGGTCTGCCGATCGGATAGTAGACATACACGTAGCCGCCTTGGCGCAGGAGCCGCAGCACATAGCGCGATTGCTCGATTCGAGGCAACCCGAGAGACTGGATGACGGCGTCATGAGTGAGTAACTTGCTGGCGCCCGCGGATGCAAACGCATCGTCTTTCGCGATGGCGGTCGGACGCACCAGCAAGATCGACAAGCCGTTCTTGTCGCAGCGTCTGCATTGAGAGGAGCTTGCCATGGCGCGTTCAGAAAGATAAAAAATCGGAGCGCTTCAGATCGATCGATCGACCCAATTCGCGCGCTGCTCTGCAAGCATGTCTTGCACGCGACCGCCAAACCGTCGCAACGAAATCAATTGATCGTCAAGGCCCTGCCAGCTTTCGAATGCCTCATGGCACAGCGCCTCGGCCGAATAGGCCGCCTGATCCTGCGGATCGACGATACCGCGGCGCTGCGCGTTCGCCACCTTGCGCAACACCTGCACCGTGGCGTCAGCCGGCAACGGATAGCGCTGCTGCTGCCACGCCATCAGCGTGCGGTTGATGGCTTCGGCCTGCAGTGGTAGCGCCCAATGCCGCTCCTTCAAATTGAGCGGAAGAATTCGCAGCTCGCCTGGCGCACCCTGCAGGCTTTGCAGCTTGAAGTTCATGTCGAGATAGATCCATTCGGTCACGCCCTTGAGCACTTCGGGCCAATCGATGGCCGGCATCGGTGATTGGTTCTCCAAATGAGGCATCTGATGCAACAGCGCAAGCATTCGTCGATCTGCGAGCCGCAGGTAGCGCTTTGCATTCGGTGCCCCTCGCGCCCTGAACAAATGGCTCAATTGCCTTGCCAGCAATGCGCCGCTGCTGTGGTCCGTCTGCAGCCAGGCACCGATCCGGAACGCGCCGCTTCCCACCGTGCACGCGACCAGATGCTCGCGCACGGCGATGGCCAGGCTCGCGTCCAGCAAGGGGTCGTGTCTGTCCTCGAGTTCGATCAAATAGGGTGATCGATCCGGCGGGACATCGAAAGATTTGCCATCGATCGGATACTTGGCGCGGTGGTCGTCCAGGCCCTTCTCATCGCCCAGGAAAGGATCGATCAGGAGATAGATGGGACGACCAGGCGCAAAGCGAGACATCAGTTGCGCGGACAGCGATTCGACCAGCGCAGCGGGTACGTCGTCCCAAGGCCAATCCGGCAAGCGCATCAGATCAGTCCTCCGCCACCAACTGCAGTTGTTTCGGCCGCGGGAGCGCACCCCTTGAAGTCGCCGCTTGGCAAGTCATTGCTCGCACTGTCCCCCTGCGGTCCGACGAAGTTGTGCATTCCCCTGAACGTCACCTTCCCCGGTGCATGGATCTTGATGCTCGAGCCTTCCAGCTTGATGTACGCCCCGGCGCTTGTCAGCAGCACGTGTTTGGGCGCCTCGACGTCGACGTTCTTCGTCGTGCTGGCGATCGTCACCTTCTTGTCGGCCGCGATCTTGGTCGCGCCCTTCTGGCTTTGCAGCGTCACGCTGCCGCTGGCTGCGTGCAGCGCGATGCCGCGCTCCTGGTTGGGTTCTGCCCCCTCACCCGCCTTGGCACCGACGGTGTACAAGCTCACCCCCTTGGCTACGCTCACCGCGATCTGCCCCTGCGCGGGCAAGTCGATGTCCTGGTTGGCGACGATGGCGGTGTGCTTGCCGCTGACGGCAATCACCTCCTTCGGCGTGACGAAGCCGATTCCCTTGGGCGCGCTGAACTGCAGGTGCGGCTCGCTATAGGCAGTAACGCTGCCCTGACCGCCTTCGGTGGCTTTGATGTCGCCGCCGCTGCCGTTTACTCCGCTTGCTGACGCGCCCTCCTGCGTCGCCCCGAGCACCTCGGCCACGTGCTTCAGTGCCTCGATGGCCGGCAGCTTGTCCGGCGCCTCTTCGCCCTTGATCTGCGCCTTCTGCGTCTGCGCACTGTTGGCCAGCGAGGTCGCAAGTTCTTCGGCCTGCTTCGTCTGCTGCTGCGCTTCGCGACTGGCCATGAACGCACCCTTGGCGTTCTGTTGCGCATGTGCGCTCACGAGCAACCCTGACCCCGTGCGGATGGCACCCTGCGCGGTCGTTGCGAGTTCAGCCCCATGCCCCCGCGCCTTGCCGCGCGCGTTGTCGTCCTGCTGCTTGTGGTGCCCCAGGTGCAGCCGGCTCATGGCCTGCGTGGTCGCGAGGCTCGTGCTGCCCTGCCCCGGCGTGTCGTCGAAGACCAGCTGGTTGTAGCCGCCATCGCCGCTCTGGCTGGCGCTCAACTCCTGGGTCTTGATGCCCGAGAAGACGGCGTTGTGCGCGTGCTCCTTGGCTTCCTTGCCTTCACCCGCGAACCAGGCGGGGGCGTTGCCTGTGGACTGGGCCGCGCCCGCGGACTTCTCGTTGTGCTGGGCGTCGGCCTGGCCAGCACCGTTGTAGAGGGCTGCAACGACGACGGGGCGGTCGATGTCGCCATGGTGGAATTCGACCAGCACTTCCTGTCCCACACGCGGCAGGGTGACCTGGCCCCAGTTGTCGCCAGCAGCGCTGGCGGCCACGCGCACCCAGGCGCCCAATCGATCCGCGGCCGGCGCATTGTCCTGGCCGTCGGGGCGGGGCTGTCTTGCGCTGGAGCCGCTGCCGCGCTGCCAGTGGAACTGCACCTTGACGCGGTGGTCGCGGTCGGTGTGCACGGGAGCGTTCTCACCCACGCCGATCACGATGGCGCTCTGGCTGCCGTGCACGCTGGGCTTTGGGTGGATGCGCTGGCCGTGGCCGTCCACGCTCAGCGGGCGGTAGGGAGTGGCCGCGCGCACTGTCGTGAAGTCATTGCGGTAGTGGGTGACGGTGTCGGGCTTGGCTGCGGCATTGCCGCTGTCACTGTCACTGTCCTCCGATGCATCGAACACGGTGGCGATGTCGGGCAGTCCGAGGCGTTCACCGACACCGGCCTTCAAGGCTTCGTCGAAGTTGTTGCGCGCGATGTGGCGCACGGCCAGCACAGCGAAGCGGCGGTCCTCTTCGCTGTCCTTGTCGTGCTGCTCGTGGCCGCTCAGCGTGAAGGTGGTGGCGGGTGCCAGCGTGCGCACGGCGCTCTGGCCTTCGAAGCGCTTGTTGCGAAGCTCCAAGGCTTGCAAGGCGTTGGACAGGAGGCGTTCGCCTTGGGCCGAGGTCTCCCAGCCGTAGGCACCAGGGTCGTCGCTCCACTGCAGAGTGCGGTGGCCTGCGCCACGGCTTTGCTGCTGCACGGGCCTCGCACTCACGCTCTTGTAGTCCCAGCTCTGCTGCGCGAGGCTGTTGGTCTGCAGCTGGCGGCTGCCGCGCCATTGCTGGATGGTGTCTTCGCGCTCGCTCGCGTCGGCGCGGTGAAAGCGGATGGTGGCTTGCGTGTTCGCGCGGAAGGCGCCGTTGTGGTCGGCGATGACGAGAGTGTGGCTGCCCAGGTCGCCGTCCTTGCCGGTGGCGTGTTCGAACCAGTAGCACAGGCCTTCTTCGGCGAGCAGCCGCGCAACGAAATCGAAGTCGCTCTCGTGGTACTGCGTGGTGATGCCGCGCACGGGATAGATGTCCCGCTGGGCAATCTCCCAGCGCCATTGCACGGCCAGCTTGCCCTGGCTTTGGTACCGCGCGAACACGGCGTCGACGATGTCGAACACGCTCTGGTGCTGAAAGAGGCAACTGTCCTGGCGGTGACGCAGGAATGCGAGCCAGGGTTCGATGACGATGCGGTAGCGCGCCATGCCGCCGTTGCTCGAGACGCACTCGGCCTCGGTCACGTGGCCGTGGAAGGGGCGGAGGTCAGTGCGGCTCTGTGCGGTCTGCAGATCGAGGCGCACGCCTTGGCCCATGAGGGTCTTGAGTTCGATGTTCGCGTCGTCGCTCAGCGCTGTGAGTTCGAAGCGGAAGCCGCCGTCGTCAAGAGACTCCACGCCTTCGATACGTTCGGCCAGCAGCTTGTTGGCACCCAGTGGTGTGTGCAGCACCAGCAGGCGATCGCGCTGCGTCGTGCCCGCACGCAGCATTGCGCCCAACGACGCAGAGTTGAAGTTCGACATGTTTTTTTCTCTCCCCGAGACTCTCGATCCGCATTCGCGTTCAGCGGCGCCCCGGTTGATCCTGCAACGCTACTCATCGCTCTTGCTGCAGTCGGCTTTGATGGATGAAGCTCGAGCCGATCGGCTCTACCTGTCGCACGAATGCGCAGTGCGCAACCACCAGCCGCAGGGCTTGTACAAATGATATCCCGCACGTTCTGCCCAATGAAGACGAAGTCACGTGCCAGTGCTACTTTCAGGCTACTAGAAACAGCGCCCAGTGAAAAATAACAGGAGGGCCGCGGCATACAAAAGTACAAGTGCACAGACCAACACCCAAATGGAGGCGCGGCCCGGAGTCGAACCGGGCTGGACGGATTTGCAATCCGTTGCATGGCCACTTTGCTACCGCGCCGAAGATTCAATGCATGAGTGAGTGGTGGATCGTCTTCGAGTCGAACGAAGTATTCCGAAGAGGCGGGGTTACAGCCCGCTGCAGTCGCCAGTGCTGCTCACGATCCAGATGAAAGTTGTATGTGTGGCGTTCCGCAGGGGAGTCGAACCCCTGGCTTCCTCCGAGACAGGGAGGCACTCTGGCCACTGAGTTAGCGGAACGAAGAGAAAAAAATGGCAGGCCCTCAAGGGTTCGAGTCTTGGATGCCGGGATCAAAACCCGGTGCCTTGGGCCTCTAGGCGAAGGGCCATCAAATGCTGGAGCCTCGTGTGGGATTCGAACCCACGATCTTCGGGATGAAAACCCGATGTCCTGGCCGCTAGACGAACGAGACGATGAAAGAAAAAGATGGCGCGCCCGGAAGGATTCGAACCTTCAACCGCTGGGTTTGGAGTCCAGTGCTCTGCCAGTTGAGCTACACACGCGTGAATGAAAAAAAGAATGGTCTGAGTGGCAGGATTTGAACCTGCAGCCTCCTGCTTCCAAGGCAGGCCGTCTACCAGATTGACACTACACCCAGAGAAAAATCAAACACTAAAAAGGTTGGTGCCCCAGGGGAGATTCGAACTCCCAGAATTCCGCTTCTAAGGCGGACACGTATGCCGGTTCCGTCACCGGGGCGGTGGATAAATGAATGGATGTGCCGCGAACTTTTAATGAGCATCCACCGATTCGAAGCGCGGTGTCATGCAGTGCGATCACTGCGTGTGTGTTGAACGTTGAACAACAAAACAAAAAAGGCCCGGAACCTTTCGGTGTCCGGGCCTCTGTGCAAGAGAGCTTGGGAGTTACACGCCTAAGCGCTTCCTCCACCCGGTGTCACCCGATCCTCATCAGCGCAATCCCACAGGTTGGCCTGCAGCGCTTGAATGGAATCCGGGTATTGATTGAGCAGCCGCTGCTGCGGCAACACGCCGACGCCATCGCACAGCGCGACGCACACGAGCGAACGGCCCGATGCGGGTCGAATGCTGTGGATGCGGATGGCTGCGGTCTTCACGATGGTTCCTGGTCGATGCTGCTGTGCGTGTTTGCTGAAAATATTTGCGGCCTGAACCGCGAGTGGGTTGGACTGTAAATAGTCTTTACCCGATCGTCAACAAGTTAGTCGATTATTTTCAACACGAACTACGGCGCCTTGCGATCGAACAACGCCTGGTCGAAACGCAGCGTGATCACTTCCGTGTCGTCCGGGTTGCCCGGCACGCGTCCGTCCTCGGTCGGGAAGTTCGAGTCGATGGCCACTGCCAGCGTGTGCTCGTCCACCACCTCGACGCTCTCGATCGAATCGAAAGGCATGCTGAACTTGCCATCGGCCACGCCGGCCAGCGGTCCGCCGATGTCCTTCGGATCGGAGATGTTCAGCAAGTCCACCAACAGCGTCTTCTTGAGCGCGCCATCGGCGTCCTTCACGTTCAGGTCGATCATGTACAGGCGCTTGACCACCGCCTTCGCACCGAACAGGCTGTCGCGCTCGATCAGCACGAAGCGGCTGCCGCCCACATGCGTCATGTCGCCGATCACGATCTGGTTGTCCTTGGCTGGACCGTCCTTCTTGTAGACCAGGTTCTTGCCGGTGTAGAGCATCGCGGCCGGATCGAACTCGAAGATATTCAGATAGCGCTCGTCATCAGCTACGGGCCGAAGCGAGGCCAGCGAGGGCGCGGCTTCGGGCACCGCATAGAGCCGGCTGCGGTCGCCGTTGAACGCGAGGCTCTCGAAGCCGCGGCTCGCGAGCGAAGTGACGCTCGCGCCGTTGTTCATCACCTCGGGATTCGAAGGGCTGCGCAGGAACGGATGCGGCACGGGGTCGCTCATGAGCGTGCCATCCTTGTCGAAGTGCAGGATGTAAGGGCCGAACTCCTCGCCCACGAAGTAGGTGCCGTCGCTCGCGTGTGCAATCGATTCGACGTCGAGGTCGAAGCCCGTGAGCAGCCGTCCGCTGCGGATGCGCGCATCCACCGGCTTGCCGCTGTCGACCAGGTTGTTGCCCGAAACGGTCTGGTAGTTGGCGAAGTCGGCGGTGATCTTCAGGTCGACGCCCTTGCCGTCTTTCAGGAAGCCCTTGGCATCGTTGAAGTCGACGCGGCTGTTCAGCTTGATCGCGCCCGGCACGCTGGTGCCGTTCGACGCCGTACGGAAGTCGATGCCGATGTTGTAGATGCCGATCACGAAGTCGGCCGAATTGCCCTTGCTGCCGTAGCCGTTGTCGGCCATGGCGGTCCAGGTGCCGTCGTCGTTCTTCAGCAGCGCGGAGAAGCCGGGAATCGGCTGGCCGTCGATGAAGGGCGGCGTGACGCCGAGCGCGGCGGTGATGAACTGCCCAGTCGTCGGGCCGGGCCAGCGCGCGGTGTCCGAGAGCGAAGCCCAGCCGGTCAGTTGGTGCGGCAACCCGGCGCCTTCTTGCGCAGGAGGCGGAGCCGGTGGTGCCGGGGCGGGAGCGGGCGCGGGTGCCGGCGGCGGTACCACGAATGGAAAACCACCACCTCCTCCGTCGCCGCCGCCGCCACATGCGGCGATCACGGTGCAGGCGGCAACAGCCACCAGGCGGCGCTGCCAGATCGAATCGATGAATCCTCGGGTCATGAATGCCCTCCTCGTTGTGTTGAAGCGAAGGCGGCAATCTATAAAGGCGCGGTGACGCATTCATGACGTCTCGATGAAACGTGCAAAGCGCGGCGGGAAGCCGCAAACTCGCAACCCCGCACACGCCAGCGCATGGAGACCCCGATGCACATCCGCGAACTCGCCACCGGCCTGCAATTCCCCGAAGGCCCGATCGCCATGGACGATGGCTCGGTGCTGCTGGTCGAAATCGCACGCGGCACGCTCTCGCGCGTGCGGCACGACGGACTGGTGCAGGTGGTGGCCGACCTCGGCGGTGGCCCGAACGGCGCGGCCATCGGGCCGGACGGCGCGGTCTACGTCTGCAACAACGGCGGCTTCAAATGGCACACCGAGGCTGACGGCTGCCATCGCCCCGTGGGGCAGGCCGCGGACTATTCGGGCGGCCGCATCGAGCGCGTGAACCTGGCCACCGGCCGCGCCGAGCGCCTGTTCGACACGGTCGAAGGCGGCGCGCTCTGCGGTCCCAACGACATCGTGTTCGATGCGCACGGCGGCTTCTACTTCACCGACCTCGGCAAGACCCGCGAGCGCGACATGGACCGGGGCGGCCTCTTCTACGGCCACGCCGACGGCCGCGAAGCCCGCGTGATCGCGCGGCCGGTGATGACGCCCAACGGCATCGCGCTCTCACCCGATGGCGACACGCTCTACTACGCCGAGACCGAGGGCGCGCGCGTCTGGGCTTTCGACATCACCGCGCAGGGCCGCGTGCGCAAGGACGGCTGGCCTTCGCCGCATGGCGGCCGCATGCTCTGCGCCTCGCCGGGCGGTCACTACCAGCGCTTCGATTCGATGGCGGTCGATGCGCTGGGCAACCTGTGCGTGGCGACGCTGCTGCACGGCGGCATCAGCATCGTCGCGCCCGATGGCGGCTCGGTCGAGCACGTGCCGCTGCCCGACCGCTACACCACCAACATCTGCTTCGGCGGGCGCGACCGGCGCACGGCCTACATCACGCTCTCGGGCAGCGGAAGGCTGATTGCCATCGACGACTGGCCGACGCCCGGGCTTGCGCTGAACTACGAGGCCTAGGAAACGACCTGGTAATACAGGTTCTGCGGGTGCTTGGCCTGTGCAAAGAAGAACCAGCGCTCGGCCAGCAGGCCCGGCGCCTGCACCAGCACCGCGAGCAGCCACGGCAACACGGCCGCGCTCGCGAGGCCCCACGCCAGCAGCAGCGCAGGCAGCACGAAGGCAAACAGCAGGAAGCCGAGCTTGATGTTCTTCAGCGCGGCCAGCGATGCGCCATGAAAGAACTCCCGCGTATTGAACGACCCGGCCGACATGCCCATCGACTTCTGCACCAGCTTTTCCGTGCGGATGCCGGTGGCCGATTGCAGCGTCGACTTGTGGCGAATGCCCGCGTTACGCCGCAATGCCTGTCCGCGCGCGGCCCACGCCGCCAGCGTGGCGCCGAGCGCGTACGGTCCGAAGACCTGCACGAAGCGCGCCTCGCCGGCGACGGCCGCCATCGCGCAGGCCAGCACCAGCCCCGACGACAACCCGATCAGCGTGAAATTGACGATGGTGAGCGGATGCGCCCATTCCTCGATGAAGCGCAGGCACGCATAAATCATCGCGGTGCAGTACCAGAGCGCGACAGCACCGAACAGCACCAGCACGGGCAGCAGCCACGACCACGGCGCGCCCACGCCGAAGCGCAGCGACAGCCACCACAGCGCCACCAGCGCGATGAAGGCCGGCAGCACGATGACCTCGCGCGACATCCACGAGGTGCGCCACATCAGCACCGCGCGCCATGCGCGCGTCTTGCGGCCCAGGTGCATGAACGAGGCGGCGAGCCCCGCCACAAGCAACACCTCGGCCAAGCCCAATGCGATCGTCAGAAAGCCCGGCGCCATCTCCAGACCGAACAGCGCACCGAGCGCCAGCGTGAACACAAGCCCCTGCGCCGCGCCGGCCAGCGTGGTGAAGAAAAGGATCGAGAACGCGGGATGCATGCCGTTACCCCTGCGCGTCCGTCGATTGCGTGATGCGGCGCGGAAGGTACTGGTTGGCCGGGTTGGTCTCCCACTCCGGCATCAGTTGGTAGCCGCCGCGTTCGCGGATCGCCTTCGACACCTCGGAGTCCGGGTCCTTCACATCACCGAAGAGGCGCGCGCCCGTGGGGCAGGCCTTCACGCAGGCGGGCTTGCGGTCTTCCTTGGGCAGCAGCTCGTCGTAGATGCGGTCCACGCAGAGCGTGCACTTGGTCATGACCTGGCGTTCTTCATCGAGCTCGCGCGCGCCGTAGGGACAGGCCCATGCGCAGTACTTGCAGCCGATGCACTTGTCGTAGTCGACGAGCACGATGCCGTCTTCCTTGCGCTTGTAGCTCGCGCCGGTCGGACACACGGGCACACAGGGCGGGTCTTCGCAGTGCAGGCAGCTCTTGGGCAGGTGCACCGTCTCGGTCGCCGGAAAGGCGCCGGCCTCGTAGGTCTGCACGCGGTTGAAGAAGGTGCCGGTCGGGTTGGCGGCGTAAGGTCGCTCGTCGGCAAGCGGGCCGGCGCTGCCGGAGGTGTTCCATTGCTTGCACGAGGTCACGCAGGCGTGGCAGCCGACGCAGACGTTCAGGTCGATGACGAGGGCGAGTTGCTTGGCGAGCGTTTCGCCGGGCTCCGCGCGTTTGGAGGTATTGCTCCCTCCCCTTCCGGGGGAGGGTTGGGGTGGGGGCAGCGGCGCTTCTACTGGATGCCGCGCTTCGATGAAGGCCGCCGTGCCCCCACCCCAGCCCTCCCCCGGAAGGGGAGGGAGCGAAACCGGGGCCATCAGGTCCTTGAGCCACTGCATCATTTCTTGCCCCTCCCCGCAAAGTACGTCAACACACTCGCCGCCTTGCCCAGCACCCCAGGCACGCTCGGCATGCTCGCGATCTGCGGATAGCTCTCTTCCGGTTCGCCCGGTTCCGCCGGCCGTATGCGCACCCGCACGTCGTACCAGCCCGCCTGCCCGGTGATCGGATCGGAATTGCTGATGCGCCCGCTCGCCGTGCCCTCGCATGGCAATTCCTCGCTGATCAGGTGATTGAGAAGGAAGCCCTTGCGCGCCTCATCCGAACCGGGTGCGAGCTGCCATGCGCCATCGGCCTTGCCGATCGCATTCCATGTCCACACCGTGCCGGGCTCCACCGCCTCGCTGTAGCGCAGCATGCAGCGCACCTTGCCCCACTGGCTCTCGACCCAGCACCAGCCGCCATCCGCAATACCCGCGGCCTGCGCGGTCAGTGGATTCACATGCAGGTAGTTGTGGCTGTGGATCTGCCGCAGCCACGCGTTCTGCGAATCCCACGAGTGGTACATCGCCATCGGCCGTTGCGTGAGTGCGTTGAGTGGATAGGCTTCCAGGTCGGTCGCGGCCTCCTCGAGCGGCGGATACCAGAACGGCAGCGGATCGAAGTAGGTGTCGATGCGCTCACGCAGTGCATCGGGCGGCTGCCGCCCCGGGCTTTTGCCCTGCGCGGCGAGGCGAAAGCTCTGCAGCGTGTCGGAGTACAGCGCCAGCTGCACCGGGTCGTTGCGCTGGCGCCAACCCTTGTCCTTCGCGAAATCGAGGTACTCCCGGTTCCAGTTGCGCATGTAGTGCATGGTCTCGGGCATGTGGTACTGGAACACGCAGTTGTTCGCTGCATAGGCCTCCCACTGCTTCGGATTCGGCGCGCCGCGCAGATGCTCGGTACCGTCCTTGCCGCGCCAGCCCATCAGAAAACCGATGCCCGGTTGCGGCTCGAAGTTGACGACGAAGTCCGGATAGCCCGTGTACTTGCGCCCGCCCTCCGGCGTGGTGAACGCCGGAAACTTCAGCCGCGACGCCAGCTCGATCAGCACCTCCTGGAAGGGCTTGCACTCGCCGGTCGGCGGCACCACGGGCACGCGCACCGAATCGACCGGCCCGTCGAACTCCGAGATCGGCCGATCGAGCATGCCCATCACGTCGTGCCGCTCCAGGTACGTGGTGTCGGGCAGCACGAGGTCGGAAAAAGCCACGGTCTCGCTCTGGAAGGCATCGCACACCACGAGGAAGGGAATCATGTGCTCGCCCTTCTCGTCCTTGCGGTTGAGCATCTCGCGCACGCCCATGGTGTTCATGCTCGAATTCCACGCCATGTTGGCCATGAAAATCAGCAGCGTGTCGATACGGTAGGGGTCGCCCTTCACCGCGTTGGTGATCACGTTGTGCATGAGCCCGTGCGCCGACAGCGGGTGCTCCCACGAGAAGGCATGGTCGATGCGAATCGGCGAGCCGTCGGGGTTGATCGCCAGCTCTTCCGGGTTCGCCGGAAAGCCCAGCGGCGCGGCGTTGAGCGGCGTGTTCGGCTGGATCATTCCGGGGTCGTTGAACGCGCGGTAGTTCGGCACGATGTGGCGCGGATACGGCGCCTTGTGCCGAAAGCCGCCGGGCGCATCGATGGTGCCGAGCACGCTCATCAGCACCGCGAGCGCGCGCACGGTCTGGAAGCCATTGGAGTGCGCCGCCAAGCCGCGCATCGCATGGAAGGCCACGGGCCGCGCCTGCGTGGTCGGGTGCTTCTTTCCCCACGCATCGGTCCACGGAATCGGCAGCTCGAAGGCCTGCTGCAGCGCGGTCTCGCCCATCTCGCGCGCGAGCTTGCGGATGCGCGCCGCATCGATGCCGGTGATGCCCTCTGCCCATTCGGGCGTGCAGAGCGCCACGCGCTCGCGCAGCAACTGGAACGACGGCGCGACGCGCGTGCCGTCGGCCAGCGTGTAGTGGCCTTCGAGCGCTGGGTCGCAGCCATCGGCGATGCCTTCGGGGTAGGCCGGCTTCACGCTGCCGCTGGCCTTGTCCCACACCAGCTTGTTGTGCGGGTTGCGCCCGTCGCCGGGCACACCACGCTCGGGGTCAAAAGCGAACAGCCCTTCGCGCTCGCAGTCGTCCAGCACCACGAGCTGCGGTGCATTGGTAAAGCGCTTGAGGAACGCATGGTCCACCAGCTCGTCGCCGATGAGCTCGTGCAGCAGCGCCATGAACAGCGCGCCGTCGGTGCCGGGCTTGATCGGAATCCACTCGTCCGCAATCGCCGAGTAGCCGGTGCGCACCGGGTTGATCGAGATGAAACGCCCACCCGCACGCTTGAACTTGCTGATCGCGATCTTCATCGGATTGCTGTGGTGGTCTTCGGCCGTGCCGATCATCACGAACAGCTTGGCGCGCTCCAGGTCGGGCCCGCCGAATTCCCAGAAGCTGCCGCCGATGGTGTAGATCATTCCCGCGGCCATGTTGACCGAGCAGAAGCCGCCGTGCGCCGCGTAGTTGGGTGTGCCGAACTGGCGTGCGAAGAGGCCTGTGAGTGCCTGCATCTGGTCGCGCCCGGTGAAGAGCGCGAACTTCTTCGGATCGGTCGCGCGGATCTTGCCGAGCCGCTCGGTCAGCATGTCGTAGGCGCGCTCCCAGCTGATGGGCTCGAACTCCCCCGCCCCGCGTTCGCTGCCGGCCTTGCGCAGCAGCGGCTGCGTGATGCGCGCAGGCGACACCTGCTTCATGATTCCCGAGGAGCCCTTGGCGCAGATCACGCCCTGGTTCAGCGGGTGGTCCGGGTTGCCATCGATGTAGCGAACCTCGGGGCCCTTCTCGCCTTCGCGCAGGTGCACGCGGATGCCGCAGCGGCAGGCGCACATGTAGCAGGTGGTGGTCTTGACCTCGGTGTCCGCCGTGGGCGTCGGCGCTTTGAGCGGATCGTGGACGGGCTCTTTGGACAGGAAACTGAACACTGGCGGTCCTTTGTTTTCAAGCGGGGCAGCGCCGATGTTAGGGAGCCGCGATCAATCGGAAAAGCGGAGAATATCGCTCACCATGACCGGAAAATCAGATCAACAGCTTCCTCAGCGCCTGCGCCTGAACCTGCGCCAGCTCGAGGTGTTCGTGGCCACGGCGCGCGGCGGCAGCACCCGCGCGGCCGCCGATCGCGTGGCCCGTTCGCAGTCCGCTGCGAGCAGCGCGCTGGCCGATCTGGAGTCGTCCGTCGGCGTGCTGCTGTTCGACCGCATCGGCCGCCGGCTGGTGCTCAACGAAAACGGCCGCGCGCTGCTGCCCAAGGCGCAGGCGCTGCTCGACCAGGCGGGCGAGGTGCAGGCGCTCTTCAGCGGCGAGCATGCGGCGCCGCTGCGCGTGGCGGCCAGCTTCACCATCGGCGAATACCTGCTGCCCGAGCGCGTGTCGCAATGGACCGCGCTGCATCCGCAGAGCCAGGTGCACCTGCACATCGCAAACACGCGCGACGTGATCGAAGCGGTGGCCGGTTTCGAGGTGGACGTGGGCTTCATCGAAGGCCCGCAGACGCACCCCGATCTCGTGGTGCGCGCATGGCGCGAAGACGAGTTGGTCATCGTCGCCGCGCCGGGCCATGCGCTTGCGAACCGCATCGCCACGCACCGCCAGCTCTCGCAGGCCACCTGGGTTCTGAGAGAGCTGGGCTCGGGCACGCGGCAGGTCACCGATGCGTGGCTGATCCAGAACCTGGAGCAGGTGCAGGTGGGCTTCGAACTCGGCAGCACCGAAGCCATCAAGCGCGTGGTGGCCTCGGGCACGGCCCTGGCCTGCCTCTCGCGCTACACGGTGGCGCAAGCACTGGAAGACGGGCATCTCGTCGAGTTGCGCACGCGGCTGCCCGCAGGCATGCGGCGGCTCGCGACGGTGATGCACCGCGACAAATTGCTGGGGCGTGCGACGGCCGATTTCCTTCGGCACTGCGGCGCGACCGTGCCTCGTGCTTCTGCAGGACGCTGATTCCATTTCCAATCACCCCCAGCCCGTTCACGCTGAGCTTGTCGAAGCGCCGCGCAAGGCTTCGACAAGCTCAGCCCGAACGGTTTCTGATTCTTGGTCGATGGACCTCCAGCGCTAATACCCCAACCCGTTCACGCTGAGCTTGTCGAAGCGCCGCGCAAGGCTTCGACAGGCTCAGCCCGAACGGTTTCTGATTCTTGGTCTATGGACCTCCAACGCTGATACCCCCAACCCGTTCACGCTGAGCTTGTCGAAGCGCCGCGCAAGGCTTCGACAGGCTCAGCCCGAACGGTTTCTGATTCTTTGTCGATGGACCTCCAGCGCTGATACCCCCAACCCGTTCACGCTGAGCTTGTCGAAGCGCTACGCAAGGCTTCGACAGGCTCGGCCCGAACGGTTTCTGATTCTTGGTCGATGGACCTCCAGCGCTGATACCCCCAGCCCGTTCACGCTGAGCTTGTCGAAGCGCCGCGCAAGGCTTCGACAGGCTCAGCCCGAACGGTTGGACTGGTTGGGCAGGGCTGGGTTCTTGTCAGGGCCTGAATCAGCCGCCCGTGCGCAGCACTTGCGCGGTGTGCCGCGCGATGACCGCCTCTTCGTCGGTGCGCAGCATCCAGGCGCTCACGGGACTCTCGGGCGTCGTGAGCCGCGCATGGCCCGCGCCGTTGGCGGCCGCATCGACGTGCACGCCGAGCCAGTCGCACTCCTCGAGGATGCGCTCGCGCAACGCACTCGCGTTCTCGCCGATGCCACCCGTGAAGATCACCGCATCGACACCGCGCAGCGCCGCAGCAAGACTGCCCATGTTCTGCACGACTTGCTCGATGAAATGCGCGATCGCCTCGGCGGCTTCGGGTGCGGCGGAGGCCTCGAGCTCACGCATGTCGCTCGAGACACCCGACAGGCCGAGCAACCCCGATTCGCGGAACAGCAGCGTCTCGACCTGCTCGGCCGACATGCCGTGCGAGCGCATCAGGTACAGCACGACGGCCGCGTCGAGGTGCCCGCAGCGCGTGCCCATCGTCAAGCCGTCGAGTGGCGAAAAGCTCATCGTCGTCGCGACCGAGCGCCCTTGCGCCATCGCGCACATCGAGGCGCCGTTGCCCAGGTGCGCAACGATCACGCGCTTGCCAGCCAGTCCGGGCGCAAGCCGCGTGAACTGCGCAACGATCGATTCGTACGAAAGCCCGTGGAATCCGTAGCGCCTGACGCCCGCATCGTGCAAGGCGCGAGGCAACGCGAAGCGGCGGTTGACCTCGGTCTGCGTCGAATGAAAAGCCGTGTCGAAGCACGCCACCTGCGGCACGCCATCGAAAGCCTTCATGGCGGCGCGAACGCCCGCGAGGTTGTGCGGCTGGTGCAGCGGCGCAAGCGGTTCGAGCGCGGCCAGCTCGGCAAGCACCGCATCGTCGATGCGCACCGGCGCCACGAAGTTCACGCCGCCATGCACGATGCGATGGCCGACCGCGGCGATGCGGTCGCCACCGCCTTGCTGCGCATGCCATTCGAGCAGCGCCGCAAGTGCGCCCTGGTGCGAGCGCCGGTCGCCATCGAGCGCCGCGTCGTGCAGCGTGCGACCTGCCGCATCGCGCACGCGCAGCCGCGCCTTCAAGCCGGTGCCGAGCCCATCGGCCTGCCCCGACCAGCGCGCAGCCGGCAGCGCATCGCCGTCGCCGCCCGCCGCGAACAGCGCGACCTTGATCGACGACGACCCGGCGTTCAGCGTGAGCAGCGATTCGGTCAGACGTAGTCCTTGTACTTGTCCAGGAAGCGCACCGGCTTGGAGAGCGCGTCGCGGCGGAACGGGTCGCCCAGCTCGCGGGTGCACATGATCTCGATCACGCAGGTCTTGCCTTCGTTCATCTGCATGTCGATGGCCTTCTTGAGCGCGGGGCCCACGTCTTCGAGCTTGTCGACCACGATGCCCTCGGCGCCCATCGCCTTGGCGATGCCCGCGAAGCTCTCGCTTTCGAGCTCGCCCGCAACGAAGCGGCGATTGTAAAAGTCGACCTGGTTCTTCTTCTCCGCGCCCCACTGGCGGTTGTGGAAGACCACGGCGGTCACCGGAATGTCGTGGCGCACGGCCGTCATGATTTCCACCATGCTCATGCCCCAGGCGCCGTCACCGGCGTAGGCCACGGCCGGACGGTCGGGCGCGGCGCACTTGGCGCCGATCATGGTGGGCAGCGAGTAGCCGCAGTTGCCGAAGCTCATCGGCGCGAAGAAGCTGCGCGGCTCTTCGAAGCGCAGGTAGCTGTTGGCAATGGCGTTGATGTTGCCGATGTCGGTGGAGACCATCACGCGCGGCGGCATGGCCTTCTCCAGTTCGCGCAGCACCTGGCGCGGATGCAGGTAGGTGCCGCCGGTGGGCGTCTTCTCGCCCTTGGCTTCCTCGATCGCGTCGAGGCTGAACTGGTCGCGCTCGTGGGTCCACTCGTCGAGCTCTTTTTCCCACGCGGCTTTTTCGGCCTTGATCTTGTCGGCGCGCTCGGCCTTGGTGGCGTCGCAGGCAAGCGTCTTGCCCTGCAGGCGCTTGAGCAGTTCCTTGGCGGTGGCTTTCGCATCGCCGTGGATGCCCACGGTGATCTTCTTCACCAGCCCGAGGTTGGTGTGGTCGGCCTCGACCTGGATGATCTTCGCGTCCTTCGGCCAGTAGTCCATGCCGTGCTGCGGCAGCGTACCGAACGGGCCCATGCGCGAGCCGAGCGCGAGCACCACGTCGGCCTGCGCGATGAGCTTCATCGCGGCCTTGGAGCCCTGGTAGCCGAGCGGGCCGGCCCACAGCGGATGGCTCGCGGGGAAGGAGTCGTTGCGCAGGTAGCCGTTCGCGACCGGCGCACCCAGGCGTTCGGCGAGCGCCTGGCATTCGGCCACGGCGTCGCCCATCACCACGCCGCCGCCCGAGAGGATCACCGGGAACTTGGCCGAGGCCAGCAGTTCGACCGCGGCGTTCAGGCTGTTTTCGCCGCCCGCGCCGCGCTCCACGCGCATCGGCTTCGGGATCTCGACCGTGATCTCGCCGTAGAAGTAATCGCGCGGAATGTTGAGCTGCGTCGGGCCCATCTCGGAGATGGCGCGGTCGAAGCAGCGCGCCGTGTACTCGGCCATGCGCTTGGGGTTGTTCACGTGGCCCTGGTACTTGGTGAACTCCTGGAACATCGGCAGCTGGTTGGCCTCCTGGAAGCCGCCGAGGCCCATGCCCATGGTGCCGGTCTCGGGCGTGATCATCACGACCGGGCTGTGCGCCCAGTAGGCGGCCGCAATCGCGGTCACGCAATTGCTGATGCCGGGGCCGTTCTGGCCGATCACGAGGCCGTGGCGGCCGGAGACGCGCGCATAGCCGTCGGCCATGTGGGCGCCACCCTGCTCGTGCACCACCGGAATCAGGCGGATGCCGGCGGGCGCGAAGATGTCCATCGCGTCCATGAAGGCCGAGCCCATGATGCCGAAGATGTCGGTCACGCCGTTGGCGACCATGGTCTCGACGAAGGCCTCGGAGGGCGTCATCTTCTGCACGCCGGTGACGGCTTCGCGGGCGGGTGCTGCTGGTTTCTTCTGGCTCATGGAAGGCGTCTCCTGATGGGAATGGGGCGGGGTCGGGCGGGATGCCGAAGCTCGAAAGTCGGAACCACTTGTTCCGAATTTCTTTCCGGCGGAATATAGGACGGCAATGCCTTGGCGTCAAACAATTTACAAAAATCGGTACGCCTCGTCTTGTTTTTTGTAAAACAACTATGATCCGCCGCATGAAGATCGTCAAAGGCCTTTCCTCCGAAGCGCGTCCGGAAGCGTCCGAACCGGCGGGCGACACGCCCACCATGCGCCTCTTCGGGCTGCTCGAAGTCATGGCCGCCAAGGATCAGCGCTACTCGCTGCAGGGCCTCGTCGAAGAGACCGGCCTGCCCAAGCCCACGTTGCACCGCATGCTGCAGCAGCTCGAAGGCGCGGGGTTGTTGCAGCGCGAAGGCGACGGGCGCCACTACGGCATCGGCACGCGGCTGCGGCGGCTGTCGGAGAACCTGCTCTTCAACGACAGCCTGCACGGCGCGCGCCACACGGTGCTTCGCCAGTTGGTCGAGGAGATCGGCGAGAGCTGCAACCTCACTTCGCTCTCGGGCAGCGAGGTCGTGTACCTGGACCGCGTGGAGACCGCCGCGCCGCTGCGCTTCTACCTGCACCCGGGCTCGCGCGTGCCGGTGCACTGCTCGGCCAGCGGCAAGATCTTTCTCTCGCAGATGAGCGCGGCGCAGCGGCGCCGGCTGCTCTCCAACGCATCGCTCGAAACGTACACGCCCAAGACGCTGACCGATCCCGAAGCGCTCGAGAAGGAAGTGCAGCGCGTGCGCAAGGACGGCTTTGCGATCGACAACGAAGAGTTCCTGCCCGGCCTCTTGTGCATCGCCGCGCTGGTGCCTTCAGGCGACGAGGCGCCCTCGAACCTCTGCATCGCGGTGCAGGCGCCGATCATGCGGCTCGACGCGGCCAAGGCGAAGACGCTGCTGCCCGCGCTGCAACGCGCCGCGCTCGCATTGAGCCGCATCGATACCGACGCGGGCACCGACCGTGCCACGGCCTGACCCCCACGTTTTTTCGAAAGCCCCACCGTGACCGATACCGCAGACCTGCGACCCGACCGGATGCTCAGCGTGCGCGAGGTGTTCGGCATCGACACCGACCTGCAGGTGCCCGCCTTCAGCGAGCGGGATGATCACGTGCCCGAGGTCGATGCGGTCTACCGCTTCAACCCCGACGTGACGCTCGCCATCCTCGCGGGCTTCACGCGCGACCGGCGCGTGATGGTGCAGGGCCTGCATGGCACCGGCAAGTCGACGCACATCGAGCAGGTGGCCGCACGCCTGAACTGGCCCTGCGTGCGCCTGAACCTCGATGGCCACATCAGCCGCCTCGACCTCGTGGGCAAGGATGCGGTGGTGCTGCGCGAGGGAAAACAGGTCACCGAGTTCCAGGAAGGCATCGTGCCGTGGTCGCTGCAGCGCCCCGTGGCATTGATCTTCGATGAGTACGACGCGGGCCGGCCCGATGTGATGTTCGTCATCCAGCGCATCCTGGAGCGCGACGGCAAGTTCACGCTGATGGACCAGAACAAGGTGCTGAGGCCGCATCCGTTCTTTCGCCTGTTCGCCACCGCCAACACGGTGGGCCTGGGCAACCTCAACGGCCTATACCACGGCGCGCAGCGGCTCAACCATGCGCAGATCGACCGGTGGAACATCGTCGCCTCGCTCAACTACCTGCCGGCCGAGGAAGAAATCGCGATCGTGCAGGCGCGCGTGCCCTCGCTGGCCGACGATGCGGGCCGCAAGCTCGTCGCGGCGATGGTGGCCGTGGCCGATCTCACGCGCAAGGGCTTCGCGGCGGGCGACCTCTCCACGCTGATGTCGCCGCGCACCGTCATCACCTGGGCCGAGAACGTCGAGATCTTCAAGGACCCGGCGCTCGCGTTCCGGCTCTCGTTCGTCAACAAGTGCGACGACGCCGAGCGGCCCTTGGTCGCGGAATATTTCCAGCGCTGCTTCGACCAGGAGCTTGCGGAGTCGCACCAGTTCGGCCGTCCAGGATGATGCGGACTTGCTGTCGATCGACAAGAACCGTTCGGGCTGAGCTTGTCGAAGCCTTGCGCGGCGCTTCGACAAGCTCAGCGTGAACGGCTTGGGTTTCATCTTTCTAAACACCCACTGATATGAGCGATGCCCAGCGCCGCGCGCGGCAGGAAGAGCAGGTCGCCGAACTCTGCGCGGGCGTGGTGCGGGCCTTCAGCGGCGAGCGCGACCTGCACTTTCGCGGCAAGCGCCTGCACCGCGGGCGCGTGGCGCTGCCGTGGTTCGCGCCGCATCTGCATCCCTCGGCCGACACCGACGACTTCGCCTCGTTCCGCGGCGTGGCCGATGGGCTCGCACTGCGGCTCACCGTGTCCGATGCGGCGCTGCATGAAAGCCTTCGGCCCGAAGAGCCGGTCGAACGCATGCTGTTCGAAATGCTCGAGCAGTTCCGCGTCGAAGCGCTCGCGCCCGAGGTCATGGCCGGCATGCGCCACAACCTCCGGCACCGCCACGAGCAGTGGTCGCTCGCCTTTCACCATTCGGGGCTGACCGACACCGCGCGCGGTTTGCTGCTCTATGCAGTCGCGCAGATCTGCAGAGCACGCGTGAGCGGACAGCAGGTGGTGGAAGAAACCGAAGACATGCTCGAAGCCACGCGCTTTCACCTCGCGCCACTGATCGGCCATGCACTCGCGGGCCTGCGCCGCGACCGCGGCAACCAGGCCGCCTACGCCGTGCATGCGCTCGCCATCGCGCGCACCGTCGCCGCGATGCTGCACGAGGCTGGCGAGGAAAGCCCCGACGCGCGCGACCCGCATGTGGATGACAAGCGCAGCGTGTTCATGCTCGTCGCCGACATGGACCGCGAGATCATCGAGCGCTTCACCACCGCCGAGTCGGGCCGCAGCGCGGTGATGGAAGAAGCCGGCGGCGCCTACCGCGTCTTCACCACCGCCTACGACCGCGAGCACGACGCCGCCGCGCTCGCGCGCAAGGAAGTGCTCGCCGACCACCGCGAAAAACTCGACCGCCGCATCGCCGCGCAGGGCGTGAACATCGCCCGCCTCGCAAGAGAACTGCGCGCGCTGCTCGCCGACCCCACGCGCGACGGCTGGGACGGCGGGCAGGAAGAAGGGCTCATCGACGGCCGCCGCCTCGCGCAGCTCGTCGCCTCGCCGACCGAGCGACGCCTGTTCCGCACCGAGCGCATGGAGCCGGTCGCCGACTGCATGGTGAGCTTTCTCATCGACTGCTCAGGCTCGATGAAGGAGCACGCCGAATCGGTCGCGATGATGGTCGATGTGTTCGCGCGTGCGCTCGAACAGGCCGGCGTGACCAGCGAAGTGCTGGGCTTCACCACCGGCGCTTGGACCGGTGGACGCCCGCAGCGCGAGTGGGTTCGCGCCGGCAGGCCTTCCCATCCCGGCCGCCTCAACGAGCGCAGCCACCTCGTCTTCAAGGCCGCGGCCACGCCATGGCGCCGCGCCCGCCCGGCGATGGCCGCGCTGCTCAAAGCCGACCTGTTCCGCGAAGGCATCGACGGCGAGGCGGTCGACTGGGCCTGCCAGCGCCTGCGCCAACGCCCCGAGGCACGCAAGCTGCTGCTCGTGATTTCCGACGGCTCGCCGATGGACAGCGCCACCCATCTCGCAAACGACGCGCACTACCTCGACCACCACCTGCGCGACGTGGTCGCGCGCCAGGAGCAGCGCGGCGACATCGAGATCGCGGGCATCGGCGTCGGGCTCGACCTGAGCCCGTACTACAGCCGCAGCCATGTGCTCGACCTGGCCACGTCCACGGGCAACACGATCTTTCGCGAAGTGATCGATTTGATGGCAGGCCGCCACCGGCGCTGAGGCTTTTCGGATTACATCCAAGTCCCGATTGACAAAGGGCACCCATGGTTCTTACATTGGGTTTCATATCCGGGAACAGCGTTCCGATATTTGGAACACATCTGAAAGCCTCATGGATTCCACGCTCGCCAAAGGTCTTGCCGCCATCGAATGGATGACCCGCCAGCAACGCCCCTGCCGTGTCACCGATCTGGCGCAAGCTTTCGGCATGGCGCGCAGCAATGCGCACCGCACGCTGCAGACGCTTGTCGATTGCGGCTGGGCCGTGCAGGACCCGGACACCAGCGCCTACCGCCCGAGCCTGCGCCTCTTCGAATTGGGCGCGCTGGTCGGCGATGCGGCCGATGTTGGCGCGCTGCTGCGGCCGCACCTGGCGGCGCTCGCGCAGCAAACGGGCGAAACCATTCACTTCGCCGTGCTCGACGGCGCGGAGATCGTCTACCTCGACAAGTTCGAC
The DNA here is from genome assembly GCF_000184745.1 of Variovorax paradoxus EPS. Classification (NCBI taxonomy): domain Bacteria; kingdom Pseudomonadati; phylum Pseudomonadota; class Betaproteobacteria; order Burkholderiales; family Comamonadaceae; genus Variovorax; species Variovorax paradoxus. The sequence goes on from NC_014931.1 coordinate 4,781,716, forward strand.
AGCCCGTTGCCGGTGGCCGCCTACTCGCGCATCGGCGGCCGGGCACCGGCCTACTGCGTGGCATCGGGTAAGGCGTTGCTGGCCGCAGTGGCGCCCAATGCGCCCGCGCTGCACGAGCGCTTCGGCACGCTGGCCGCCCACACGAAGAACAGCATCACCGACTTCGATGCACTCCTTCTCGAACTCGAACGCACGCGCACGCGCGGCTACGCGGAGAACCGCGAGGAATGGCGCCTGGGCGTCTGCGGCCTCGGCGTTCCGGTGTTCAACGCACGCGGCGAAGCGGTCGCAGCCGTCGGCATGAGCGTGCCCTCGATCCGCTTCGCGCGCACGCAGGCGCGGGGCCTGGCCGACCGCCTCATGGCCTGCGCGCGCGATGCGAGCGTGACGCTGGGCTACCGCGCGAGCGCGCCGCCGACATCCACCACAAAGAGAAGGAGATCCGAATGAACCTGTTCCCCGCCCCCTGGCTGCGCGCGGGCCTGTTGGCCGCTGCAACTTTGACAGCCTTGGCAGCACCTTTCGCCACACAGGCGCAAAGCGGCAGCGACTACCCGGTCAAGCCGATCCGCCTGGTCGTGCCCTACCCGCCCGGCGGCGGCACCGACGTGATCGCGCGTATCGTGCAGGAGCGCTTCTCGACCTTGCTCGGGCAGCAGGTGCTGATCGACAACCGCGGCGGTGCGGCCGGCTCCATCGGCACCGAGATCGTCGCCAAGTCCGCGGCCGACGGCTACACGGTGCTGTTCACGCTCTCTTCGCACACCATCAATCCGGCCATCTACACCAAGCTGAGCTTCGACACCGCAAAAGACTTCGCGCCGGTCGGCTTGGTTGCCTCGCTACCGCAGATCCTGGTGGCGAACAACCAGTTCGCGCCCAACACCGTGGCCGAACTCGTGGCGCTGGCCAAGGCCAAGCCCGACGGCGTCTCCTTCGCCTCGGTGGGCAACGGCTCGCCCGGGCACCTCGCGGGTGAACTCCTCAAGCTGCGCACCGGCACGCACATGACCCACATTCCCTATCGCGGCGGCGGCCCGGCCGTGACCGACGTGATGGGCGGGCAGGTGCCGCTGCTGTGGGTGTCGATTCCCGCGGCCGCGCAGTTCGTGAAGGCCGGCAAGCTCAAGGCGCTCGCGGTCTCCACCACCAAGCGCAGCGCGGCCTTTCCCGATGTGCCGACGATGCAGGAGGCCGGCATTGCCGACTTCGACGTCGATTCCTGGTACGCCGTCTTCGTGCCCGCCAAGACGCCGCAGCCCGTCATCGACAAGCTCAACCGCGTGATCAACACGGTGGTGAAGGAGCCCGAGATCCGCGAGAAGCTGCTGGCGCAAGGCAGCGAAGGCGTCGGCGGCACACCCGAGCAACTGGGCAAGGTCGTGACGACCGAACTCGTGCGCTGGCAGAAGCTCGCCAAGGAAGCCCAGATCAAGGTCGATTGACCGACACAGACAGACAGACAGACTCATGGACAACGCAGCCCCCTCCTCTTCCCCCATCGCCGAGCTCGTGGCGCGCGCACGCGCCGCGCAGCGCATCTACGAAACCTGGTCGCAGGAACAAGTCGACACCGCCGTGGTCGCGGCCGGCTGGGCCATCATCGAACCGGCGCGCAACCGCGCGCTGGCCGAGCTGGCCGTGGCCGACACCGGCGTGGGCAACGTCGAGGACAAGGTCCGCAAGAACTACAGAAAGACCTTCGGCCTGCTGCGCGACCTGCACGGCGCGCGCTCGGTCGGCGTGATCGGCGAAGACCCGGCACGCGGCATCGTGGAAATCGCGCGGCCCGTGGGCGTGGTCTGCGCGGTCACGCCCTCGACCAACCCGGGCGCGACGCCGGCCAACAAGATCATCAATGCGCTCAAGGGCCGCAACGCGGTCATCGTCGCGCCCTCGCCCAAGGGCTGGTCGACGGCGGCGCGGCTCATCGAATTCATTCATGCGGAGTTCGATCGCATCGGTGCACCTCGCGACCTCGTGCAGCTGCTGCCGATGCCCATCAACAAGCAGGCGACGGCCGAGCTGATGCGCCTGTGCGACCTCGTGGTGGCGACCGGCTCGCAGGCCAACGTGCGCGCCGCGTATGCGAGCGGCACGCCGGCCTTCGGCGTGGGCGCGGGCAACGTGGCGGGCATCGTCGACGAAACGGCCGACGTGAACGCGGCGGCCGAACGCATCGTGCGCTCCAAGACCTTCGACAACGCGACGAGCTGCTCGTCGGAGAACAGCCTGGTGATCGTCGATGCGGTGCGCGCCTCGATGCTCGCTGCGCTCAAGGACCGCGGCGCTGTCATGCTCGCGGCCGCACAGAAGGCCACGCTGCAATCGCTGATGTGGCCCGAGGGCAAGCTCTCGGCCGCCGTCATCGGCCAATCGGCGCGCACGATCGCACAGCGCGCTGCGGAAGTCGACGGCGCGAATCGCGAAGGCTGGCTCGCCATTGCGGCCACCGACCCGCGCATCCTCATGGTGGCCGAAGACGGCGTGGGCCACGACCATCCGTTCTCGGGCGAGAAGCTGAGCCCCGTGCTCGCCGTCTACGGCGCACGCGATTTCGAAGAAGCAGCGGCCACGGTCGAGCGCATCTACGCCTACGAAGGCGCGGGCCACTCGGTCGGCCTGCACAGCGCCGTGCCCGAGCGCGCGACGGCGCTGGGCCTCACGCTGCCGGTGTCACGCGTGATCGTCGACCAGGCGCACTGCATCGCCACCGGCGGCAGCTTCGACAACGGCCTGCCCTTCTCGCTCTCGATGGGTTGCGGCACCTGGGGCAAGAACAATTTCTCCGACAACATGAACTACCGGCACTACCTGAACATCACGCGCGTGTCGCGGCCGATTCCGGAGAAGGTGCCGAGCGAGGACGAGATCTTCGGCGCGTACTTCGCCAAGCACGGAGCGAAATGAACGGCGCCGCAGCCTCCACGACAGTCCATGCGCTGATCGAGCGCCAGGCGGCGCGCCAGCCGCATGCGGTGTATGCGCGCGCCACCGAGAGCGACCGCCACATCACCTATGGCGAACTCGCACGCGGCTGCCGTCGCGCGGCGGGTGTGCTGGCCCGGCATGCCAAGCCCGGGGAGACGATCTCGGTCGTCATGCCCAACGGCCTGCAGACGCTGCGCCTGCTGCTGGGTGCGATGCACGCGGGCTACTGCGTGAACCCGGTCAACCTGCTCTCGCAGCCCGAGCAGATGCGCTATGTGCTCGCGCACTCCGACTGCCGCGTGGTCTGCGTGGCGCCCGAATGGGAAGCGCGCGTGCGCGACATCGTGCAGGCCTTCGACCGGCCGGTGATGCTGATCGTGGTCGATCCGGAAGCCGAGGCGTTGCCGGGCGAAACCGATGCAGCAGCCGATGCGCCACCGCCCTCCCCCGATGCCGTCGCGCTGCTGATGTACACCTCCGGCACCACCGGCCTGCCCAAGGGCGTGCTGCTCTCGCAGCGCAACCTGGCGGCCAATGCGCATGCCATCAGCGCCGAGCATGCGCTGCAGCCCGCGGACCGCGTGCTCGCGGTGCTGCCGCTCTATCACATCAACGCGTTCGCCGTGACCATGCTCGCGCCGCTCGCACACGGCGGCAGCCTCGCGATGCCGCCGAAGTTCTCGGCCGGCCGCTTCTGGGAACAGGCGACGCAAACGCAGTGCAGCTGGATCAACGTGGTGCCGACCATGATCTCGTACCTGCTCGAAGGCCCGAAGCCGCCGCTCGCGCAGACGCTGGCCATCCGCTTCTGCCGCTCGGCCTCGGCGGCGCTGCCGCCCGAGCACCACCGCGCGTTCGAGCAGATGTTCGGTATCGGCATCGTCGAGACCATGGGCCTCACCGAGACCGCGGCGCCTTCGTTCTCCAACCCGATGGACCCGGCCGCGCGCAAGCTCGGTTCGGTTGGCCGCGCCTCGGGCTGCATGGCCGGCGTGGTCGATGCAGAACTCGCGGCCGTGCCCGACGGCACGACGGGCGAGCTCGTGATCCGCGGGCCGAACGTGATGCTCGGCTACTACAAGAACGAAGAGGCCACGCGCGCGAGCTTCACGCCCGACGGTTGGCTGCGCACCGGCGACCTCGGCCACCGCGACGAGGACGGCTTTTTCTTCGTCACCGGCCGCATCAAGGAACTCATCATCAAGGGCGGCGAGAACATCGCGCCGCGCGAGATCGACGAGGCGCTGCTGCGGCACCCCGCCGTGCTCGAAGCCGCGGCCGTGGGCGTTCCCGACCGCCACTACGGCCAGGAGATCGGCGTGTGCATCGTGCTGCGCGAAGGCTGCGCCTGCACCGAGGACGAGCTGCGCGCCTTCAGCGCCACCGCGCTCGGCCGCTACAAGACGCCGGGCCACTACCGCTTCGTCGCCGACCTGCCGCGCGGGCCTTCGGGCAAGGTGCAGCGCCTGAAGCTGCTGCCGCTCTTCGAGGGATGACGGCGGCCGAACTGCTGGTTCCGCCGCTCGCGCCGGCGCTGCTCGCCTACAGCCTCTGCGTGGTGTTCGCGGCCGGCATCGTGCGCGGCTTCGCGGGCTTCGGCTTCTCTGCCATCACTGTGGCGGGCATGTCGCTGGTGGTGTCACCCGCGCTCGTGGTGCCGGCCATCTTCATGCTGGAGATCCTCGCGAGCCTGAGCCAGTTGCGCGGCATCGCGCGCGATGTCGACATGCCCTGGCTCAGCTGGCTGATGGTGGGCAACCTCATCTGCATCCCGCTTGGCGTGGCGCTGCTCGCATGGCTGCCCGAGACGCCGCTGCGCCTCCTGATCGGCGCGCTGCTGATGGCCGCGGCGCTGCTGCTGCGCGGCGGTGCGCACGTCACGCTCGTGCCCACGCGCGGCGTGCGGCTCGCGGCGGGGCTGGCCTCGGGTTTCATCAACGGTGTGGCGGCCATCGGCGGCATCGCCATCGCGGTGCTGTTGAGCACCGCGAAGATGGCGCCCGCCGCGCTGCGCGCCACGTTGATCGCGCTGCTGCTCTTCAGCGACGTGGTGTCGCTGATTGCCGCCGCGCTCATGCCCTCATCCGCGCATGCGTCGGGCAGCCTGCTCGGGCCCGACACGCTCAAGTGGGCGCTGTGGCTCGCACCCGCGATGCTCGCGGGCATCTGGTGGGGGCAGCGCTCGTTCAAGGGCGTGTCGCCCGAGCAGTTCAGAAAGCACGTGCTGAACCTGCTGATCGCACTCGCCACGGTGAGCGTGCTGCGCTCGCTCTTCAGCCTGCTGGCCTGAAACGAAATTGCGTTCGATCTCCCAAAGGCGTTCGGGCTGAACCAAAGCCGCTCGGACTGAACCAAAGCCGTTCGGGCTGAACCAAAACCGCTCGGGCTGAGCTTGTCGAAGCCTCGCGCAGCGCTTCGACAAGCTCAGCGTGAACGGCTCTGTTTTTTCGAACGCCGCCCGGTATGAAGCATCGTTCCATCGGCCTGTCTTTACGGGCCACAGATCTCCTCTCCTCTCCTCTTTCCGAGTGACTTTCGACACGTGCCTTTCGGCACGTGCCCTTCGGCACTGGCATGACGCCCCCGTGTTCCGCACCATCGGGCAGCCCTGCCGGCTGGCGATTCGAGCCCGCGACATGGCTCAACAAATCGTTTTCAAAGAGAAGAGGGGATCACCATGAAATTCAAACTACTGCTGGCGGCTGCATTCGTCGCCCTGGCTACTGTTGCCTGCGGAGGCGGCGACGGCGGATCGAATCCGTTCTGGTATCAGGTTCCGCCCCCGCCGCCACCGCCGGAGGAGCCGCCGCCCCCACCGCCGGTAGAAAAAGCCAAGGTCACCGGCCGCGTCACCAACGCACTCGGCGGCCAGGGCGTGGGCCAGGTCACGGTCAGCACCGGCTCCTCGTCCACCCTCACCGCCGACGACGGCAGCTACACCCTCAACGAGATCGCGCCCGCCGCTTCGGTGCTGCTGAGCTTCACCAAAGCCGGCATGGTGCCGCAGAGCCGCGCCACCGCCGCGCTGTCGGCCTCGGGTTCCTCGACGGTCATCAACATCCCGATGCTGCCGGTGGCGGTCACGGTGAACTTCGATCCGCAGGCCGCGTACGACGTCGTCGTGCCCGGCTCCACCGCCATGGTGCGGCTGCGCGCGAACTCGCTGCGCCGCGCCGACGGCGGCGCGCCCACCGGCCCTGCGACCGCACGCGTCACGCCCATCGCACCCGCGAGCGACGTCAACGTGATGCCCGGCAACTACCTCGCCGGCACGGACGGTGGCGCCGCACCGATCGAGAGCTTCGGCGCGCTGGACGCCAGCTTCGTCGATGCGGACGGTGCACCGCTGAACCTCGCGGCCGGCATGGACGCCACGCTGCGCATCGCGCCCTCGTCGCGCGCCACGGTGCTGCCGCCGAGCGTGCCGCTCTTCCACTACAACACCACCACGGGCCTCTGGGTGCAGGAAGGCACGGCCACGCTGCAGGGCACGGCACCCTCGCAGTACTACGAAGGCACGGTCACGCACTTCACGACCTGGAACGCGGACCAGATCTACAACACCGTGCGCATCAACGGCTGCGTACAGAACGCGGCCGGCGAGCGGGTCGGCGGCGCCTTGGTCGCAAGCGAGGGCAAGACGTACACCGGCCTGGCCACCGCACTGACCAACGCGAACGGTGAGTTCTCGGTGGCGGTGAAACGCGCGAGCGAGGCCTACGTCATCGCCAACACCGCGACCGAAATCTCCAACGCACCCACGGTGTCTGCCGGCGAAGAAGACGTCTCGCTGGGCGCCTGCCTGACGCTCACGCGCTCGGCGGTGTCGGTCAAGCTGACCTGGGGCTCGCGCCCGCTGGACCTGGATTCGTACACCTTCGGTGCGAACGCCAACGAGCTGGTGTATTTCGAGAACAAGGGCTCGCTCACCGAAGCGCCGTTCATCGGCCTCGATGTGGACGACCGGGACAGCTTCGGCCCCGAGGTCACGACGTTCGCGAAACTCGCGAAGAACCGCACCTACCGGTTCATCGTGCACAACTATTCCGACACCTTCGATCCGGGACAGACCGGCTCTCCGGCACGGATAGAGGTGGCCAACCGCGGCGCGCAGTGGATCTTCGCTCCGCCCGCCGGCGAGACCTCGTCGACGCGCATCTGGCATGCGTTCGACATGACCACCGATGCGAACTGCCAGGCGACCATCGTGCCCGTGCAGCAGTTCCTGGCCGATCCGCCCGCGCCGATCAACACCGACAACGACGCGCAGTACTGCAACTAGCACGCGCATGGCGACAGGCGCATGGCCCGACGGGCTATGCTCCTTCGCCATGAATTCGCCCACCGCCATTTCTTCATCTCCGAAGAGCCTGGCCGTGGGCGTTTTTGTTTTTCTGCTGGTGGCCGCGGGCAGCGCCTCGGCCGAGCCGGGCTGCCTCGACACCGCCACGCAGATCCCGTCGCCCTCCCGCGCACTCGCCATGGCGACCTTCGCGCAACAGGAGCACCAGGCCTTCGGCGCACAGACCATGGATGCCGAAGGCCGCCTCACCTACGCCGGGGCCTGGGAGGCAGAGAACTTCCGCACCACCGCGCAAGACCTTGCGCCCTGGCAGCGCGTGCTCGGCTACTGGCAGGCGACCGGCGTGCGCCTGCGCGGCACCGACCCCGATGTCGCACTCGACTCGTCCGAGCCGCAGTCCATCGACAACGCGTTGAGCCGAGTCGCCGTGATCGATGCGCCGTGGTCCGCCGCCTTCATCAGCTGGATCGCGCAGCGGGCCGGGCTCGGCGCGGACGAATTCGTTTTCTCGGAAGCGCATGCCGACTACGCCGGCGCCGCGTGGAGAGCGGGCCTCGACGAAGCGGCCAACCGGACGACGCGCTACGCAATGCGCGCCTGCGACCTGATGCGCACACCGCCGCGCGTGGGCGACCTCGTCTGCCAGGCGCGAGGCGCTGGTTCGGGCTATGACACCTTCGAGCGGATCGGCGAAGTGCTGGCCCAGCGCCCTACAGGCGGCGAGGCGTTGCCGATGCATTGCGATGTGGTGGTGGGCGTCGATGCCACGGGCTTCGACACCATCGGCGGCAACGTGGTCCAGTCGGTCACCTTGCGGCGCCTGGCGTTCGCGCCCGGCACGCGGCTGCTGGATCGGAGCTATTTGCCCGAGGGATGCACGGCCGGTGCAACGGGAACGACTGGCCCGGCCGGCTGCATCGATCGCCACATGAGCCGCCAGCCGTGGTCGCTGTTGCTGCAGTGGCGCTGAAGGGGCGCAAGGCCCCTTCCTTCTGTCTTACCGGTAGTAGGCCTCGACCGTGCCCTTGAGCTTCAGCAGCAGCGGGTAGCCCTTGCGGTCCACCGCCTTGCCCGCTGGCACCTTGATCCAGCCTTCGCTGATGCAGTACTCCTCCACGTCGAGCCGCTCCTTGCCGTTGAAGCGGATGCCGATGGGAAATTCGAAGACGGCGGCCACGTGGTGCGGGCTGCGCGCATCGGTGGAGAGGTGATCGGGAAGCGGCGGGCGGGTAGTTTCTTCGGTCATGGGAGTCTGTGGTTCGGGAACGACCCGAATGATAAGGACCTCGACCAGCGGCGCTTTTCAGCGCCGCTTTTTCCAGGGCTTGGGCGGCGGCTTCGGCCCCATGCCAAGGGCCGCGCGCGCCAGCGCATCGGCCTCGGCATTGCGATGGCGCGGAATCCATTGCACGCGGGCTTCTTCGAACTCGCCCAGCAGCGCACGGGCATCGTCGTAGAGCGGTGCCAGCCGCGCGATCGGCCGGGCATCGGCCGTGCCGAGCTGCTCGACCAGGATGCTGTTGTCGCTGTACGCCACCACGGCGCTGGCGCCGCGGGCGCGCAGCTCCCTCAAGGCCAGGGTCAATGCCCGCAGCTCCGCCTCGTTGTTGCAGCCGATGGCGTGCGTGGCCTGCGAGAGCGTGTGGCGGGTGCCGTCGGGCTGCGTGATGACCGCGCCGATGCCCATGCGGCCCGGGTTGGGCATGGCGCTGCCGTCGCAATGGACGGTCCAGTGGCGCGAATGCATCGACGCGGAAAGAGTCATGGATCGAATGCAGGGCCGGCGCCCTTCAACCTTCAGCAGTTGTTGCGCTTGATGCCCGCGAGGTTCTGGCACGGCCGTTGGCCAGGCGGCGGCCCCGGATCGCGCACGCGGGGCGGACGCTGTGCGTGCCGCTGCGGTCCGTCGTAGTACGGCTCCGGCCCCAGGATGTAGACCGGCGGATCGACCGGCGGCGCCTCGGCAACCGGGTGGCGCGGAATGATGGCCGGGCCCGACGGCGCGGCAACTGGCGGCGGCGGCGTGTAGACCGGCTGGCGCGATTCCTCGGCCTGCGGGCGCGGGGCCGGCACCGGCGGAGGCGGCGAGTCGTCGATGGCCACTTGCCGCGACTGCTTGGTGTCGGTCGGGCACTTGCCGTCGGTGTACGAGATCTTGCCGTTGGCATCGGTGCAGCGCACCACGTCCGCATTCGCGGCCAAGGCGGCGAAAAGGAGCGGAAGGAGGACGAGGGAAGTGCGCATGGGGCGGTTCTAACAGATCGCGCACGAATTCCCAATCGGAGACGGCGCTGTCGTATCGTTGCGGCTGCAGCCATTTCCGCCCCTCCACCACCCGTGATGCACCCCGCCCCTCCCGTCGAAATTGCCCTTGCCGACCTGCCGCGAAGCGCGGGCTCCCCGCTCTTCGAACGGCTGCGCGCCTCGGTGAGCCGGGTGACCCGGCGCACCCCGCTGGCGCATGAAGCCGAGCGCTGGCACACGCACACCATCGGCGGCGTCGCGCGGCGCTTTGCACAGCCGATCACCTTCACGCCCTATGCGTCGGTGCGGCCCTGCTCGGCGCGCTGCAGCTTCTGCTCGGAGAACCTGCGCAAGACCGAGGGCGGAACGCCGGCATCGCGGCTGCGCCCCACGCCCGACTACTTCGATGGCCTCGCTCGCGCGCTGCGGGCCCTGCGCGGCGTGCCGCTCTCGTGGTCGCTCTCGGGTCTTGAAACGAGCGACGACGCCGGCTGGATGCTTCAGTTGCTTCACACGCTCACCGCGAGCGAAAAAGACGGCCCGGTCATCGAAGATCGCGTGCTCTACACCAACGGTGCCGGCTTCGCCGCGCCGCAAGGCGAGGCGCTGCGATGCGCACTGCAAGCCTTCGGGCTGAGCTGGCTGGAGCTGTCCCGCCATCACCACGACGGCGCGACCAACCAGGCCATCATGCGATTCCGCCCCGAGGTGACGATCGGTGATCAGACGGTGTTCGAACGCACCGCGCGGCAACTGGCCGACGCGGTTCCGCTGCGCCTCGTGTGCATCCTGCAGCGCAGCGGCGTCGCGCAACCGCAGGACGTGGCGGCGTACCTTTCTTGGGCGCGGCAATGCGGCGCCGGCACCGTCGTCTTCCGCGAGTTCTCGCGCCTGGACGACGGCTACCGAGACAACGCCACCGCGCGCTACCTGCGCGCGGAACGCGTGTCGATGGACGCCCTGCTGACCGCCTGCCTCGACGACCCCGAGGTCTCGCGCGGATGGGCGCTCGAAGCCCTCACCGAGGGCTACTACTTCTGGAACCTGCGCCTTCGCACCGAGAGCGGACTCAACGTCGTCTTCGAAAGCGCCGACTACGGCGCGATGCACCAACGCCACGCAACCGGCGACATCTACAAGCTCGTCTACTTTGCCGACGGCCAACTCTGCGCAGGCTGGGAGCCGGGGCATGACGTGCTGCTCGACACCCGCACCGAACAACAGGCCCTCGCCCATGGCTAGCCACAGCTGGTTGATGCTCGACCACGAATCGCCGCGCTACCGGCTGCCGGACGACCTGCGCGCACGCGACCCGATGGGCGGTCGCGATTGCGGATGGATCGAGCAGATGCTGCCCTTCGTGCGCCAGTTCTCGCAGCCGGGCGACACGGTGTTCGATCCGTTCGCAGGCTTCGGCACGACATTGCTGGCGGCAAGGCTCGAAGGCCGGCTGGCTTCGGGCTGCGAGGTCGATGCGGACCGCATCGGTCTCATCCGCGAGCGGCTGGCGCGTCACGATCTCGCGCAGGGCACGACGCTCCTGCATGGCTCGTGCGATGCGCTCGACGACGCCGCGCTCCCGCCCTTCGACCTCTGCCTTGCCAACGTGCCCTACTTCGGCTGCGGCTGGACAGGCGCACCCGCGGCCTCGCAGCTCTACGACAGCCAGAGCTACGCCCAACACCTCGACGGCCTTCGCAACGTGTTTTATCGCGTCCGCGCGGGCCTGCGCGAAGGCGGCGCCTGTATTGCGATGGTGCAGAACATCCGCCTCAGCGACCGCGTGCTGCCCCTCGCCTTCGATCTCGCGCGCATCCTGGGTTCGCTCTTCGTCATGGAAGAAGAGCGCGTGCTCATCTATCCACACGAGGGCGAAGAAACCAATGCCGATGCGCGTACCGACCGGCGCCACGAATACGCACTGGTCTTCCGCAAACAGCGCGAGCGCATCGACCTGCAAGCCACCGCCGCATTGCTCGAAACCCTGCGCACACAGGGCCATGCCTTCACCCTGCTCGGCAGCTTCGCGCGATGGCTGCAAGATCCGCAAGGAACGCCGCCCGCAGACGCCGACATCCGCGTAGACGCAGACCCGCAGCGCCTGAATGCCCTGCTGCAACACCTGCGCGACCAAGGCTTCGCACTCACAAGCTGGGGCGACCCCGTCGACCTGCCCCTTCACTTCGACAGCTACCGCAACCGCTACTACTTCCGCGCCGACCGCATCGACAGCAAAGGCGCATTGATCCGCCTGGACATCTGCTACGAACAATGAGCGCCGCGCTCAACCGCCCGGCACAACGACAGCGCCTTACGCGCGCAGGCCACCGGGTGCTCCCCGCAGCGAAATCAAGGAGGAGGCCGCAGGCCGGGGGACATTCGCGGAGGGGAGTACCCGGTGGCCTGCGCGCACGCCCTGAACACAGCGCGAACAAGAACCTTCAGAGCAACCCGGTCATCTTCCCCGCCGCAGCCTTCAACGCATCGATGCGCTTCACCGCATCTTCCATCGACATCCGCGCCGTCGGCGCATGCACCGCCAGCGCCGCGCGCACTTCGCCCGCCGCATCGCGCACCGGCACGGCCACCGCCACCAGCCCCGCGATGAACTCCTCCCGGTCGCGCGAGTAGCCGCGCTCGGCGATCTCGTCGCACTCGGCGCGCAGCGCATCGGCCTTGGTGATCGTGTTCGCCGTCATGCGCTCGAACGGCAGGTTGTCGATGAGCACGTCGCGGGCCTTCTTCGGCATCTGCGCGAGAAAGAGCTTGCCGCTCGCGGTGCAGTGCAGCGGCACATGCGAGCCCACATCGAGCGTCAACCGCAACGGCCACTGCGCCTCGACGCGGTCGAGGTACAGCACCTGCGCACCGTCGAGCGTCGTCAGGTTGCAGGTCTCGCCCACCTTGCGCACGAGCTCGGACAACACCTCGTGCCGCAGCCCCCGCACCACGCCGTGGTTCAGCGTGTCGAAGGCGAGCTTGCGCAACGCCGGGCCCACGCTGAACGAGCGCTCGTCCACATCGCGCGCGAGGAACCCCGTCGTCAGCAACTGCGTGCAGATGCGGTGCGCCGTGCCCTTGGGCAGCCCGAGCTGCGCAGCCAGTTCGGCGAGCGTCAGCGCCCGGCCTTCATTGGCCAGCAGCGCCAGCAAGCGCAGGCTCCGCTCGGCGGACGAACCGGAAGCCGACTCCTCGACAAGCGGGGCGTCAGGAACGGCGGGAATCACTTCAGCAGGCGCGCGCGCGGCTCGTGGCATGCGGGTAAACCTTAAAAATGGAACATTGCGTTCCGAAAAACAATAACCTAGGATGCGGCGGATCGGAAGCGATTGTTCCACTCCCCGAATGCCAAGTGATGCCAAGCGGTGCCAAGCGGTGCCAAGCATGCGTGATGAAGAGTTCGACTACATCGTCGTCGGCGCCGGGTCGGCCGGCTGCGTGCTGGCCGGCCGGCTGAGCGAAGACCCCGCCACGCGCGTGCTGCTGCTCGAAGCCGGGCCGCGCGACAGGTCGCTCTGGATTCACCTGCCCATCGGCTACGGCAAGACCATGTGGAGCCCCACCTACAACTGGCGCTTCGAGACCGACCCCGACCCCAACATGAACGGCCGTCGCATCTACTGGCCGCGCGGCAAGACGTTGGGCGGATCGAGCGCGATCAACGGCCTCATCTACATCCGCGGCCAGCGCGAGGACTACGACCACTGGGCCGCGCTCGGCAACGCCGGCTGGGGCTACGACGACGTGCTGCCCTACTTCATCAAGTCCGAAGGCAACCAGCGCGGCGGCGATGCCTTTCACGGCGGCGACGGGCCGCTCAAGGTGTCGGACATCGCGGCGAAGCACGAACTCATCGAAGCCTTCATCGACGGCGCGCGGCAGACCGGCGTGCCGCGCACCGAGGACTTCAACGGCGCCGCGCAAGAAGGCGCGGGCTACTACCAGCTCACGACCTACAAGGGCTGGCGCTGCAGCACCGCCAAGGCTTACCTCACGCCCGCGAAGCACCGCCCCAACCTGCGCATCGAAACGGAAGCGCTCGCGAGCAAGCTCGTGTTCGAAGGGCGCCGCGCCGTCGGCATCACCTACCGGCAAGGCGGCGAATTGAAGACCGCACGCTGCCGCGCCGAAGTGTTGCTCTCGGCAGGTTCGATCCAGTCGCCGCAGTTGCTGCAGCTCTCGGGCATCGGGCCGCGCGCGCTGCTCGATCGCCTGGGCGTTCCCGTCGTGCATGACCTTGCCGGTGTCGGCGAGAACCTGCAAGACCATCTGCAAATTCGCCTCGGCTACGAGTGCACGAAACCCATCACCACCAACGACCAGCTCAACGCCTGGTCCGGCCAGATCGGCATGGGCATGGAGTGGCTGATGCACCGCACCGGGCCGCTGGCAGTGGGCATCAACCAGGGCGGCTGCTTCATGCGCGCGCTGAAGGACGAACACGGCCAACCCGTGGCCGCCACGCCCGACATCCAGTTCCACGTCGCCACGCTTTCGGCCGACATGGCCGGCGGCAAGGTGCATCCGTACTCGGGCTTCACGATGTCGGTGTGCCAGTTGCGGCCCGAGTCGCGCGGGCACATCCACATCCGCTCGCTCGATGCGGCCGAGCCGCCCGAGATGCAGCCCAACTACCTGGCCACCGAACTCGACCGCGCGACCACCGTGGCCGGCGTGAAGGCGGCGCGCGCCATTGCCGATGCGCCCGCGATGCGTCCCTACGTGAAGCGCGAAGTGAAGCCCGGCCCCACGGCTGCTAGCGATGAAGACCTGCTCGAGTTCTGCCGCAACAACGGCGCCACCATCTTCCATCCCACCGGCACCTGCCGCATGGGGAGCGACGCGCTCGCCGTCGTCGATGCACGCCTTCGCGTGCACGGCATCGCGGGCCTGCGCGTCATCGATTGCTCGGCGATGCCGACGCTGGTGTCCGGCAACACCAACGCGCCCGCCGTGATGATGGCCGAGAAGGCCGTCGACATGATCAGAGAGGACGCCAAGGGTTCCTGATATCAAAGGCCCGAAGAGGCCGCCGCAATACAACAACGCATTGGAGACAAACACATGAGCGCAACCGACGAGAAAGCGATTCGCAGGGTGGTCATCTCCGCCCTGGTGGGCGCCACCATCGAGTGGTACGACTTCTTTTTGTACGGCGTGGTGGCCGGCATCGTGTTCAGCAAGCTGTACTTTCCGGGCAGCGACCCGGTGGTGTCGGTGCTGCTGGCCTACACCACCTTCGCGGTGGGCTTCGTCACGCGGCCTTTGGGCGGCGTGATCTTCGGCCACTTCGGCGACAAGATCGGCCGCAAGAGCATGCTCATCATCACGCTGATGATCATGGGCGTGGCCACCTTCCTCATCGGCCTCGTGCCGACCTATGCGCAGATCGGCATCGCGGCGCCCGTGCTGTTGCTGCTGCTTCGCGTGGCACAGGGCATCGGCCTTGGTGGCGAATGGGGCGGCGCGGTGCTCATGGCGTATGAATACGCGCCGAAGGACAAGCGCGGCTTCTATGCGTCGCTGCCGCAGATCGGGCTGGCCATCGGCCTGTGTCTGGCCTCGGGCGTGGTGGCGCTGCTGTCGTCGCTGCTCACCGACGAGCAGTTCATGTCGTGGGGCTGGCGCATCGCGTTCCTGATTTCCGGCGTGATGGTGCTGGTGGGCATGTACATCCGCCTGCACGTGCAGGAAACGCCCGAGTTCGCGGCGGTGAAGGCGCGCAACGCCGAGCTGCGCATTCCATTCATGGACATGCTGCGCCGCTACCCGGGCAATGTGTTGAAGGGCATGGGCGCGCGCTACATCGACGGCGTGTTCTTCAACATCTTCGGCGTGTTCTCGATCAACTATCTCACCAGCACCATCAAGATCAGCCGCACCGATGCGTTGCTGGGCGTGATGGCGGCAGCGGTGGTGATGATCTTCTTCATCCCCTTCTTCGGCCGCATGTCCGACAAGGTGGGACGCGGCAAGGTCTACATGTGGGGGTCGCTCATCACCGCGGTGTCGGCGTTTCCGGGCTTCTGGCTCATGACGCACAGCGGAGGCAACGTGCTGCTGGTGTGGCTCGCGATCATCGTGCCCTTCGGCATCCTGTATGCCTCGGTGTACGGGCCCGAAGCCGCCCTTTTCTGCGACCTGTTCGATGCGAAGGTGCGCTACACGGGCATCAGCTTCGTCTACCAGTTCTCGGGCATCTTCGCCTCGGGCATCACGCCGATCATCGCGACCGCGCTGCTGAAATCAGGTGGCGGCGAGCCGTGGCAGATCTGCATGTATGTGCTGTTCGCGGGCGTGGTGTCGGCGCTGTGCGCGTGGATGATCGGGCGCAGCCCATCGCCGGCGGATGCGGTCGATACGGCGGATGCGCCCGTTGTCACCGCTTCGCGCTGAGGCGGCGCTCTACTTCAGCCGGTAGCTGAGCTTGCGGCCGCCGCTCACCGTCGAGTCCAGGCCGATCCACTCGCCCTCGGCCGAGTACCAGATGTCGATCGGCTGCGCCGGCGTCGCGATGCGCCAGCGCGTGGCCGCCACCTGCTGGCCGCGCACCTCCACAGTGCTGCTGCCGGTGCGGCTCACCTGCACCGCTTCGAGCTTGCCGCTTTGCGAATTGAGCAGGCGCTCCTGCTTGCGGATGGCGGGGTTCCAGTAGGCGAAGCTCATCACGCAGCCGTCGACCGATTGCGTGCCCTTGGCCGTGGTCACCGTGAGCGCGTTGTCGCCGGTCGCGCTTGCATCCACCTTCTCTGGCGTGCCGTCGTCGTCGGTCTTCGATGCGAGCTGGCGCAGGCAATCGCCGCGCCATTGCTCGGTCGCCGAATGCCGGTAGCGATAGACCGTAACGCCCAGCAGCTTTACCGCGAACTGCGCCTCGCTGGTCAGCTTTCGCTCTTCGCCATTGGGAACGAGCGCGAAGCGGTGTTCGCCGATGGGCGAATCGTCGAGCAGCACGCGGAAATTCCATTCGCCGCTGGCGGGACCGGCGGCCGAAGCAGCGCCGCACCACAGGGCGACCAGCACGAAGAGCGTTTGTCTCATGAGCGATTCCGGTGGTTGCGCACAGGCCCGGGCACGAAGGCGTTGGTGCGTGCGATGTAGTCGCGATACGCGGGGCGGCGCTCGCCGATGTCTTCTTCGAGCATGCGCACGCCGGAGACCTTCAGCAGCAGCCAGGTCATGAGCAGCGGCGAGACGACGGTCCACGCACCGCTCCAGCCTGCGCCGCCGATGGCGATGAGCCACAGGCCCCACCAGACGCAGGCCTCGCCGAAGTAGTTGGGGTGGCGCGTGTAGCGCCAGAAGCCGCGGTCCATCACCTTGCCTTCGTTCGCGGGGTCGGCCTTGAAGCGCGCCATCTGCGCATCGCCGATGGCCTCGAAGAAAAGGCCGAACAGCGCGAGCACGATGCCGGCGAAGTCGATGAAACCCATCGGCTGCGCCGCCGCCATGCCCGGCAGGAACGGCGCGGAGACGAGCCACGCGAGCACCGCCTGCAGCGCGAACACGAGGTACAGGCTCTTGAACGCAAAGCCCGGCTGGTTGCGCGCGCGCATCGCCTGGTAGCGGCGGTCTTCGCCGTGCCCCCAGTTGCGCCAGGTGATGTAGAGGCAAAGCCGCACCGCCCACGCCGTGCCCAGCACCGCCATGCACAGGCCGCGCGGCGTGTGACCCGGCAGCAGCGCAAAGTAGACGAGCCCCGCGCCGACGATGCAGACGGACCACACGCGGTCGATCAGGCTCACGTCATGGCGCACAAGGCTGGCGAGCCAGGTGAGCACCACGACCAGCGCGGGCCATGCCAATCCGGCGAATGCGATGCCTACCGTTTCTCCCCCTGTCGTCATGCGCGTCGCTCGAACAAGTAATGACTGACCCACCAACGCTGCCCGCCGTCGAAGCCGAACAGCTCCGCCACCGACATGAAGAACAGCCGCCAGCGCGTCCACCACACGTTGGCCTCCGCGCCGTAGGTGGCCTGGAACAGCGGGCGCAGCTGCTCGCGGCGCGCGTCCATGTTGCGCAGCCACGCCTCCGCCGTGCGCTGGTAGTGGCTGCCCTCCCAACGCCAGCGGCGCAAGAGGCGCAGGTCGTCCTGGCAGTGCAGCGCGAGATCGTCGCTGGGCATCATGCCGCCGGAGAAGAAGTACTTGCTCATCCAGTCGCTCGCATCGCGCACCTCGAACGGGTACGGCGCCTCGCGGTGCGCGAAGACGTGCATGAAGAAGCGGCCCTCCGGCTTGAGCCAGCGCGCGACGTTGGCGAAGGCTTGGGGCCAGTTGCGCAGGTGCTCGAACATCTCGACGGAGACGATGCGGTCGAAGCGCTTGTCGGTGTCGAAGGCGTTGATGTCGCGGGTCAGCACGCGGACGTTGGCGAGGCCTCGCTGCGCGGCCTGGGCTTCGATGTATTCGCGTTGGGAGTTGGAGTTGGACAAGGCCGTGATGCGGCTGTTGGGGTAGTTCGCGGCCATCCAGAGGGTGAGGGAACCCCAGCCGCAGCCTAGTTCCATGACGTCCTGGCCATCGACGAGGCCGGCGCGGTCGCAGGTGGCGGTGAGGGCGGCGGATTCGGCTTGCTCGAGGGTGTGGGTGCCTTCGGGCCAGTAGCAGCTGCTGTATTTGCGGTGGTTTCCCAGGACCTGGGCGAAGAACGCGGCGGGGACTTCGTAGTGTTGTTCGTTGGCCTTCTCCGGGAGCGGGGCCAGATGGGCGGAGCGCATCTGGGTGAGGAAGGCTTGGGTCAGATCGGCTGTCGCGAGGGGGTTGCCGGCGTGGAGCTCGGTCAGGCGGTCCTTCAGGAGGCGG